>NZ_BNAY01000004.1:665153-756388 GCF_014654365.1 Amycolatopsis oliviviridis | reverse complement strand
TACCTGAACACCTACGGCATGCACTCGATCCACGGCCGCGCGCCGTCGATCGCGACCGGTCTCGCGACCGCGCGGCCGGACCTGTCGGTGTGGGTCGTCACCGGTGACGGCGACGCGCTGTCCATCGGCGGCAACCACCTGATCCACGCGTTGCGGCGCAACGTGAACATCAAGATCCTGCTGTTCAACAACCGGATCTACGGCCTCACCAAGGGCCAGTACTCGCCGACCTCCGGGCCGGGCATGGTCACGAAGTCCACCCCGATGGGCTCGGTCGACACCCCGTTCAACCCGCTTTCGCTGGCGATCGGCGCCGAGGCGTCGTTCGTGGGCCGCGCGCTCGACTCGGACCGCAAGGGCCTGACCGAGGTGCTGGAGGCCGCCGCGAAGCACCGCGGGTCGGCGCTGGTGGAGATCTACCAGAACTGCCCGATCTTCAACGACGGCGCGTTCGACGTCCTCAAGGACAAGGACGAGGCCGCCACCCGGCTCATCCCGCTGAAGACGGGCGAGCCGATCAAGTTCGGGCCGCAGGGCGAGTACGGCGTCACGCGAAGCGGCTGGGCCGGGCTCGAAGTCGGGAAGGTCGCGAACATCGGCGAGGAGAACCTCGTCGTGCACGACCCGGCGATCGAGGACACCTCGTACGCGTTCGCGCTTTCGCGGATCGGCGACCAGAACCTGAACCACGTGCCGACCGGCATCCTGCGGCAGGTCGAGCGTCCCACCTACGACGACCAGGCACGTGCCCAGGTCGAGGAGGCCCGCGCGGCCCGGAAGCCCGACCTTCAGGGCCTCCTACGCGGCAAGGACACCTGGACTGTGGTCAGCTAACCGGTCCTCAAGCGCGTGAAGGCCCCCTTCCCTCGGCTGAGCCGAGGGAAGGGGGCCTTCACGCGCTTCAAGCCAACGGCCGGAAGCCGACGCGCTCGGCGTCGGAGGCGGAGCGGAACCAAACCTCCGCGACCATCTTCGGGAACTGGGGCGAGTCCTCGGTGCAGTACCGCAGCGCCGTCACGCTGGCCTTGACCGCGAAGTCGTCGGCGGGACGGCCACCGCCCGGCCGCGGCATCGCCGAACCGGGACCGAACGGGCCGGGCGGAACGGACTCCGAGACAGGAGCGGCGGTCTGTCGCGCGGGCGGGGGCTCCGGCGCAGGCATCGCGTCGCCGGGCTGGACGGCCGGCTCGAACAGCGAACCGCTCTGCCCGCCGGACAGCTCCGGCTCACGACGTTCGATCGCCCGCATCGACGGCTGGATCGGCTGCGGCGGCTCGAAACCGCCGCGCACCGCTCCCCGCGGCGTGCGCTTGGGCAGCACCTGGGTGGCTTCGGCGGGAGACTCGGGCTCCGAGTCGAGGAGCCCGGCCTTCGCGTCTTCGTCGGAACCGAAGGCGTACGCGGGCGGATCGTGCAGTTCTTCTTCCCGCTCGAACCAGCTGGTCTCGACGGGCGCCTGCTCCGTTTCGACGCGCGAAGCGGGGCTGAACAGCGACACCGACTCCGGCTGTGTCTCGGCGCCTTCGGGGTCCAGCTGGATCTCCAGGCGGGACCGGTACGGCCCGTCGCCCGGCAAGACCGGCAGCGGCTCAGGCTCAGGCAGCGGCTCGGGTTCCGGCTCAGGCTCGGGTTCCGGTTCGAGGTCCAGCTTCGACGCGGGCTGGAGGTACTCGGTCGCCGCGGTGGCGTACGGGTTCTCCGGCTCGGGCTGAGGTTCGGGTTCGGGTTCCGGCTCCAGCTGGGCGGCCGGGATGTACTGCGTCCGCTCGGCCGCGGCCTCGGGCTCCGGATCGGGTTCCGGGTCCGCCTGCGGCGCGGTGCGGTACTCGGCCTCGCACTCGTCCTCCGGCTCGAAGGTCTGCGGCTCGACAGGCTCCACAGCCTCCCCGGGTCCCGCGGGCTCGAAGATCTGCGTCGCGGGTGCGACGGGCTCGGGAGCCGTCTCCTCGACGGCGTCCTCGTACACGTCCTGGACGGGCTGGGGAGCACGCTCCTCGACAGGTTCGGACCACGGCCGCTGCGCGGGCTCGTGCTCGGCGAGCGTCTCGGGGTACGCGGGCTTCGGCTCCTCGGCGGCCGCGAAGTCCTCGTCCAGCTCGTCGTGCGACGGCTTCGTGAGGTACGCGGTCCCGCCCGCGACGGCCGCGGCCCCGGCGCCGAGGCTCACCCCGGCGGGCAGCCGGGACTTCTCGGCGTGCGCGGTGGCCAGCGAGCTCTCCAGCTCACGGACGCGCTTGCGCGCCGGGAGCACCAGTACCAGCCAGGTGAGCAGCGCGCCGACGACGAACGCCAGCAGACTCCACAGCCAAACCTGTCCGAAAATGGACATCTAACCTGCCCTTTGTCAATGCGTTCGCGCGACCAGGTAGTCGGCGACCGATTCGCAGGCGTCCCGGGCGGGCGACGCGGGCAGCGCCGCGAGCTCGGCACGCGCCCGACGAGCGTAGTCGGAAAGAGTTTCGCGTGCGCGTTCGAGTCCGGACGAGGCGCGCAGCAGGTCCAGGGCCTCGGCGACGAGCTTGTCGTCGGAGATCGGCCCCGACAGCAGCTCGACCAGGCGCGGGTCGGTGGCCGGGTCGGCCAGCGCGTACAGCATCGGAAGCGTGCGGACGCCTTCACGCAGATCCGTGCCCTGCGCCTTGCCGAGCTCGTCCGAGGCGGAGGCGATGTCGATGACGTCGTCGGAGATCTGGAACGCCGTCCCGATGATGTCGCCGAAGCGGCGGAGCGCGTCGATGTAGTCGTCGGGCGCGCCGGACATCATCCCGCCGAACCGGCCGGAGGTGGCGATCAGCGAACCGGTCTTCTGCGCGATGACCGTGAGGTAGTGCTCGACCGCGTCGTCGCCGTCGCCGGGGCCGACCGTCTCGCGCATCTGGCCGGTGACCAGCTCGCCGAAGGTCTCGGCGATGATCCGGGCCGCGTCGGTGCCGAGGTCGGCGACCAGCCGCGAGGCGTGCGCGAACAGGAAGTCGCCGGTCAGGATGGCGATGGTGTTGTCCCAGCGGGCGTTGACGCTCTCCGCGCCGCGGCGCATCTTCGCCTCGTCCATCACGTCGTCGTGGTACAGCGTCGCGAGGTGCACCAGCTCGACCGCCGCGGCGGCGGTGACCACCTGGTCGCCCTGCTTCGGCCCGAACTGCGACGCCAGCAGCGTGAACAGCGGACGGAAACGTTTGCCCCCCGCCTCGACCAGGTGCGAAGCGGCGTCCTCGACGGCCTTGACGTCACTGCGGACGACGTCGCGAAGGAGCGTCTCGACATCGGCGAGACCGGTCGCGAGGGTGCGCAGGAGCTGCTCGTCGGCGATCTGGAGCCCGACGGACGCGCGCAGGTCCTCGATGGCACCACCTGGGGCAGGTGAAGACACAGACACGTCGGCTCCGCTCTCTTTGACACCGTTCGGGGTTGCTTCCAGCGTAGTGGCTACCCACTGAGCCCTGTTGACGTGCTGTCCAGGGGAAACGGTGACGAATATGACACCCCGGCCGCGTATCCTGCCGTCCTTGGCACGAACTGGGGGAACACCGTGGAAAGTCCGGACGATTCCGGCGACAGACCGGCGTGGGCGCCACCCGCCGAAGCACCTCGTGAGCAGCGTTCGACGGTAAGGACCACCGTCGTTCTCTTCGCCGTGTTCATGACGTTGGTACTGGTCGCGGCGGCGTTCGTGGTGGGCGGCTTGAAGCAGTCGAAGGCGGACCCTGTCCAGACCCGGCAGCCGACGCTCTCGCCGTCCTCGACGGTTGTGACGTCCGTGACGCCGCCGACGTCACGAGCGGAGGTGCCGACCCGTAAGCACGAGGCGGCGGCCAACCCCCTCGTCGCCCCTGGCGTGACACTGCCGAAGGTGACCTGCGAGCTGCCCAAGCTTGGCGGCACGAAGGACGGGCTCGAGGCGTTCCACACGGCGCTGATCCCCTGCCTGGAGCGGGCGTGGCATCCGGCCTTGAGCCAGGTCGGCGAACCGCGGATCCCTGTCGCGATCAACGTCCACGACGTCAAGGACACCGCCTGCGGCCCTTCGCCGCCTCCCGACGAGGCCATGGGCTTCTATTGCTCGGAGGGGGCGACGATCTTCCTCCCGCTGCCAAGGCAACTCGAGAACGGCGGGCCCGACCTGCTGACGCAGCTGTTCCTGCTCGGGCACGAGTACGGGCACCACGTCCAGGAGCAGTCCGGAATCCTCCGCAAGTACCACGCGCTCTACCGCGCCGCGGACGGCGATCAGCCGAAGATCCTCGAACTGAGCAGGCGGTTCGAACTCCAGGCGGACTGTTTCAGCGCGATGTTCCTCGCCAACGCCGCCGGCCGCGGCTCTATCGGCGCCGGGATGGTCTCCCAGCTCAGGCAGAGCACGTTCGAGGACAGCGACACCCATGGCTCGTCGAAGAACGCGGCGCTGTGGCAGAAGCGCGGCTTGACCGCGAAGGACACCTCGGCGTGCAACACCTTCGCGGCACCGGCGAAAGAGGTCTCCTGACCGCGCGGGATCAGCGGCGGCGGATCTTGATGTCGTCCATGCAGGTCGCCTTGCCCGCGACGTCGCGATACGGGTAGTCCTTCGCGTCCAGCAGCTCCATGACCTTCAGCTCGGCCTCGTCGAGCACGTCGCGTTCCTCTTCGCCCTGAAGCGTGACGCGGTAGGAGAACGCGCCGAGGTGCGCGCTGTAGGTGAACAGGCCGTCCTCGGTGAACCCGATCGCCTGGTGGTGACTCAACTCGGAAAGAAGCCTGGCGCGGGTTTCGGCGTCCGGGTGGTCGAACTTCCCGTTGACGAGGACGCGATAGGTCGGCATGACCTCGAATATACAGACCTGTATCCGGATACGAATCCGAATATCCAACGGGTGTCCATGATCCACGGTCGAGTGAAACGACTGTCACGCGCGCAACGGTCGAATCCGACACGCAGATAGTGATGACAAAGGAAGAACGGCCGATCCGGCTCGCTCTCCCGTCACGTGAGGAGGACGTGGAATGCGCATCACCATCGCAAGCCGGGCAGCCGTGGTCGGCGCGCTGCTGCTGGCGGGCCTCGGCGCCGGGGTGGCGCCGGCCTCCGCCGCGAACCCCGCGGGCGTGGCCTCGCTCGGCTCCGCCGCCTTCACCAAGGGCAACTCGGCGCCGATTTCGATCTCTTCGCTCGCCGACTGCGCGGTCGAGGGACCGACGAGCAACTCGTCCGGAGTCGTGAGCAGGACCGGGATCACGTTCGGTGGCGGCACGTCGACGTGCACGACCACCGTCGTCGACCCCGAGAACGACGTGACCACGACGTCTTCGGTCGCCGAGGGCAAGAACTTCGAGCTGTCGGCGCTCGTGTCGTCGAGCGGGCCGCGGATCAAGATCAAGACCTACAAGGTCACCTGCACGGCGACCCAGAACACCACGAACGCGAGCTGGACCTACGGCGGCGCGACCGGACTCGGCACCCTGCCGTCACCGGTGCCCGTGGGTTACGTCAAGCCGATCACCAAGTCGAACGGCACCCTGCTCGCCGAAGCGGTCTTCAACGAGCAGACCTTGCCGGGCGACGGCAGCATCGCGCTGACCATGCTGCGGATCAAGTTCGCCCCGGCCTCGGGCATCACCGGCGAAGTGGTCATCGGGCGCACGGCCTGCTCGCCCACCCCGTAAGCCATCCCTCCGAAAAGGGGCGTCCTGGATCTTTGCCAGGGCGCCCCTTTTCTCTTCTGGCTTATATAAGCCTACGCTGATATCTTGGCCGCAACCGAGCCGAGGAGGGCACCGATGGCCGACGTGCCGAGCCAGATCAACTCCGTCCAGCGCAAGCTGGGCAAGCGCGTGGTCGAGGCGGGCGAGGCGGTGACGGCGACCGTCAGCCAGGTCTACGACACCGACATCGACGATCTCTGGAACGCCTGCACCGACCCCGAACGCATCCCGCGCTGGTTCCTGCCGGTCAGCGGCGAGCTGCGCGTCGGCGGCAAGTACCAGCTCGAAGGCAACGCGGGCGGGACCGTCGAACGCTGCGATCCCCCGAAGAGCTTCGCCGCGACCTGGGAGTACGGCGGCGACGTCAGCTGGATCGAGGTCCGGCTGAGCCCCGAAGCCGATGGGCGCACGCGGTTCGAACTCGACCACACCGCGGTGCCCAACGAGCACTGGAACCGGTTCGGACCGGGTGCGGTCGGCATCGGCTGGGACATGATGCTGAACGGGCTCGCGCTGCACCTCGAATCCGGTGAGGCCGCCGACCCCGAGGCGGCCATGGCCTGGATGACCAGCGAAGAAGGCGTCCGATTCATGACCCTGAGCAACGAGGGCTGGTACGAGGCCGATGTCGCCAACGGAACCGACGCGGCCACCGCCCGCACGCGCGCCGACGCCACCTTGGCCGCCTACACGGCGCCGCCGGAGAGCTGAAGGTCTTCGGCGAGTTCCGGCTTGCGAAGCAGGTCGATGAGGTCGTCGTCCGCCCGGAACACCGCGCGGGCGCCGGGCATCCCCGCCTGCCGGAGCATCGCGTGGAGGACGTCGGCGTGCGGCTGATCGAGCAGGGTCCAGGCCATCGCGCGCCGCTTCACGTCGTCCCCCAGCTCGCGCGCGGTCCACCAGCCCATGACGAGCGCGCTCACCTGGTTGACCGCCGTTTCCCGCCCGCGCGCCAGTTGCGCGCGGTTCAGCCCGCACACCTTGATGGTCTGCTCGCCTTTTTCGGTCAGCGCGCGGTAGGTCCCGATCGACAGCACCAGGAACAGGTGGTCCAGCGGGTCCTCGGCGGTCGGGTCGATCAGCAGGCTGTCGCCGTCGTCGTCCACCGGGAACAGGTCGCGTTTGTGGTGGCTGTTGCAGTACTCGCAGGCGAGCACGTGGTTGAGCCAGTCGAACGCGCGGCCCGGGTTCCGCGCGATCGGCTCGAAATGGTCCACAGTGGACCCGAGGCCGTCGCCGCAGTACATGCAGTAGCCGCGGCCCGCGGCCATGACGTCCAGGCCCGCCCGCAAGGAACGCCGGACGGCACGGGAAACCCGCCAGAGCCGGCGCGCTTCCTTGCTGTCACCGGCGGGGATCCGCGCGGTCAGGTCTTCGAGGTCGGCCACCACCCGGCCCGGCAGCGCGATCCGGCGGATCCCGATCACCGATCGTCGGCCTCGAACCGCCTGGCCACCTCGTCCACCCGGCTCGGCGGCGAACTGCTCAGCATGCCGCGCAGGCGTTCCCATTCCCGGACGCCGTTCGCGTCCGCCCGTCCGGAAGCCACCTGGAACTCGAGCTCGGCGAGGTGCTCACGCAGTTCGACCGCCTGCGGCGAATAGGGCGTGTCCAGGCCGAAAAGGTCGGACAGCACGGCGTCGTCCCCGCTGCCGAACACGACCCGCTCGTAGAGCTCCTCGGAGACCACGCGCGGCGGGACCTCCTCGTCGGGCCCGGACAGCCGGATGAGGCCGCCGGGGTCGGCGGCCTGGCAGACGTAGGGGCTGTGCGTGGTGACGATGAACTGGATCCGCGGGAAATGCGCCTTGAACCAAGGTCCCATGCGCTTCTGCCACGACACGTGGAGATGTGCGTCGACCTCGTCGATGATCACGACGCCGGGACTCTCGTGATCGAGGCCCGCTCCGTCCAGTTGCTTGAGGAGGTCGACGACGAGCGCGGTCACCGTGCGGTAGCCGTCGCTCATCTCGCGCAACGGGAACCGGTCGCCGCGATACTCGACCCAGAGCCCGTCCGAATCGACGTCCCGGATCCGGTAACCGCCGGGCAGGAGGCCGTCGCCGAGGATCTCCAGCGCCGTGTCCTTCAGTTCGCGGGCGCCCGCTTTTCCTTCCAGGGCACGGAGATGCTGATTGATCAGCCACGTGACCCCCTCGGCGAGCGAGGCGTCTTCGTGGAAGAGGCTGGCCATCCGCGCGAGCGACCCCGCGCCGCGCATCCACGATTCGGCCTCGCCGCTGCCGCCCGCGAGCCGCCGGAAGGGCCCGTAAGCCGCGCAGAACGGCTGGCCCGGCGGAAGTCCGGAGATCGGCAGCAGACCGGAGTCGAGCCAGCGGACCTCGACCGGCGCCGGCCCCTCGTCGCGCATCACCGACAGCTCGATCGATCCGGAGGTCTGGTCCATCGAGATCCAGCTGCCGGCGTCCGACAGCAGCCCCCAGGCCACGTCCGGCGCCGCCGCGACCGCGATGGCGCGCAGCAACGAGGTCTTGCCGGAGCCGTTGCGCCCGGCGAGCACCACCCAGCCGGGGCCGGGCAACCGGAGGTCGACCGCGCGGGCACCGCTGAAGCCGCGGATGTTCTCCAGCCGGACCCGCTCGATGTACATGGAGGAAGCTTACGACGGCGCGGACGTCACCTCGCCACCCGAAAGTGGGTCGCCATCACGAAATCCATCACAGCGAACGCCTTGCCGACGTCCAGGACCGAAACGGCCTTCGAGCGGTCCCAGTCGTCGATCCCCCGCTCCCTCTCGGGCGTTATCCGCAACCGGACGTGCCCGCGGACGTCGATGTTCCCGAGCGGTGAGGCGTAAAGGGCGAATTCGCGGTCGTCCTGCGAACGGAACGTGATCCCAGGGCTTCCACCGAACGTCATCCGCTGGTGGTCTTTGAAGGTTCTGTTCGGATCCGCGTGCCATTCCCCCGGCGCGCCGCCGTTCGCGGTGGCACCGGCCTCGATCTGCAGCCGATGTTTCGGCTCGACGAAGTAGCACGCCCCCGGCGTTGCTATCGGCACGAACTCCGGGCCGAACGCCATCCTGACCGCGTCGCGGAACACCGCGCATTCGACGTTCGGATCGGCGGCGCCGGCGGCGATGATCAGCTCAGCGCCCGTGGGCACCTGCGCGGCTACGGCCGGATCGCAGTTCTCGCCCTTGCTGGTGACGACCCAGTCGGCGCAGGCCCCGAGTCGGCCGCTGTCCTGACCGTCCGGCGGGTAGACGAGATCGCGTGGCAGCTTCGCGGCCCCAGCGGTGGCGAAGTCCCGAAGGAGCCCGCAGTCCTTGCCGCGACTGGCGCTACCGATCTCGAATCCGATCGCCCGCTGGAAACTGACCGGAACAGTGATCGCACAGCCACTGATACCACCTTCGCGGTGCGTTTCGACCTGGTAGCCCTTCACGCCGCCAAGATCGATGACGGCTCCGTCGACCCGGCGAAGAACCAGATGTCTCGGCTCCACATCGCTGACTTCGAGAAGGTCGTGGCCGCCACGGAACAACGTGCACCGCTTCCTACCGTCCTTCACCTCCGTTTTTCGCTCGACCGGCCGGGTATCGCCACCCTTCCGTCGGTCGTAGGCGGCCTGGTCGATCAGCTGACAGAAATCGAGGGCGGCCAGCGCGGCATCGACGACCTGTTCGTCGCGATCCACGGGACGCGGTTGTTTCGGATGCCATTTCGGAAACTGCGGTCGCGGCGGGGGCGTATCAACGGAATCCGCACAAGCCGCCAACAGGCTGACGAGTAACGCGCCGAGAATCACTCTTCGGAACTTCATTACACAGAGTATGCAAAGTGGACGAGTCGACTACCAGGAAGAACCCTGCTTGCCGAGGAACGTTCACCTGAACGGTTTTCACGGATAGTCACCGAGTTCCTTGACGCTATTCAGTGAGGAACAGGACTTTATGCAGACCGGTTCCTCGTCAGGGGAACCCTGGTAATCTTCCCGGCGTCGGATTACGCAGGGTGCATCGGGGAGACGCGCCTTGTAGCCACGGGAGGGGCATATGACGACGGCGACTTCGGGGCGGCTTCGGCCATTCAGCGGGGATCGATTCAAGGCGTCAGGGGTGCGTGGCCGTGCCTGACGAACCGCCTGTCTACAAACCCGGAGTCAACTGGGGTGATGCCCTCGGTATCACTGACCGTCCCACCGGCGGCTCGTACGGGACGCCTGTGGCGGAAGGCGCGGGGTTCAAGTACGACGAGGCGACCCTTCACGAACTGGTGAAAGAGTGGCGCGCCTTGGCCAACGAGTACGCGGACGACCTCGACCAGGCGAGAGCCATCGCCGTGGCCCAGCCACCAGGGCGGGAATACGCCAGCGGGGGCAACGCTGAAATCACCCAGAAGTCAGGCGCCGCACTTGAAGACGCGCTCAGACATCGCATCGCCTACTGCAAGAATATGGCCAGCAAGTACCTGACCGCGCTGGGCAAGTACGCCACCGCCGAAGAACACGCCAAATCAGTCGTCAACCAGCTGCCGGAGGGCATCGCCTGATGCGACGCACCATTCTCATCCTTAGCGCGACCGCCCTCACCCTCGTCGCCTGCTCGCCTCCCACCACCAACGGTACCCCCACGCCTACTAACGGCGGGGCGAACCCGAACCCGTCGAACTCGGCCGGCCCGGCTCCCGAAGCCCCCAAAGTCGGCGACCCGATCGAACTCGCACAAATCAAACGAACACCTTGCAGGGCCCTTACTGACATCCAGGCCAAACAGATCCTCGGTCCCACCATCGAGCACGTGGAGCAGTTGGACGGCTCAGCAGGCCCGGCATGCAGATGGTCAGTTCCCTCCACCGCTCAGCCTCGAGTCAACGTGATCTTCAGCAATCTGCCGGACAGCGGCACTGCGAAGTTCTATGCGGCCAAGGGGACGACTTACAAACTCCTCGAACCGCTCGCTCCGATTGACGGATACCCGGTGACGGCCTACGACACCAAAGACGAGCGCGCCAGTGAGGGCCGCTGTTCGGTGGCTCTGGGAACCAGTGATACCCAAACCATCAGCATCTCCCTGGAGCAGTCCACGGCCAACATCGGCAAGAAGGACCCCTGCGACGCCGCACGCGAAGCGGCGATCAGAGTCCTCGCCACCGTCCGAGGGGGCAATTGATGGCCACCGAAGGACCGCTCACCGCCGCCCAGATCTACGAACAGGTCACCGGCGGCGACGGCACCGGTTCGCTCTCCGATGCCCAGCAAGGTGCCTACAACCTGGCCCTCCGGCACCAGGAGCGCATGCAGCGGATCACGAGGCTCGCCCAGAAGACCGCCTCCGGCTGGGAGGGCGGGGCCAGCAGCGCCGCCGTGGACGCGACGAAGCCGCTCGTCGAGGCATCGATGGACGACGCGATGCACCTGACCACCGCCCAGAACGCCATCACCGCGCAGCTGGGCGCGTTCGGTTCGGCCAAGAACTCCGTCAAGCCGGTGCCGCCTGAGCAGCCGCAGCCCACCGTCCAGGACGCGATCAACCTGATGGAGGGCAACCCCGTCGGCTACTTCGACAAGCTGAAGAGCTACCGGGACGACAGCCAGCACAACATCGACACGTTCGCGACCTACCACTCGGCCAGCACCGCCAACGGCGACGGGCTGCCCGCCCAGTACGCGCAGCTCGTCGACCCCGGCGGCAGCGTCACGTTGGACGACGGAAGCTCCGGGAAGCCGGCGGCGAAGGGGTTCGGCGACGGCTCCGACGGGCGCGATCCCGGGATCGGCGAGCCCTATCGCCGCACGAGCGGGCCGGAGGGCCCCAGTGGGCCGAGCGGCCCCAGTGGCCCGGGTGCCGGAACACCTGGACCGGGTCAGGGCGGCCCCGCCGACAGCGGTCCGCAGCCCGGTCAAGGCCCTCAGCCGGGTCAGCATCTGCCCGGCCAGCAGCCGGGCTCACATCAGCAGCCCGACGACGGGACCCGCGCGAATTCGTACACGCCGCCCCAGACCACACCGGTCGTGCCGCCCGCGGCGAACCTCGACTTCGGGCCGAACGGCAGGCCGCCCACCGCGTACAACCCGCCCGGCACGTTCCCGCCCGGGTACGGCCCCTTCGGCCCGGGGACCGGAGGACCCGTGACCGGCGGACCGGGAACGGGACCCGGCGGCCCGGGGACGGGCAGCAAGACACCGGCCGTGGCAGGAGGCGGGTTCCGAGGCGGTGTCCCCGGTGGCACGACAGGCCAGCCCGGCATGGGTGGCCGAAGCGGCGCCGGGCTGCCGGGTGAAACCGTCGGCGGCCGTGGCGCGGCCGGTTCCGCAGGTGCGGCCGGTCGTGGCGGCGCGAACGGGATGCCGATGGCGCCCGGCGCGGGCCGCGGGAAGGGCGAGGAGGACAAAGAGAAGAGGGCTCCGTCGTACCTCCAGAACCCGGATCCGGACGAGACCTTCGGCGGTTACATCGAGAAGCCGACGCCGCCGGTGATCGGCGAGAAGAAGAACTAGCACCACAGTCCCAGGGGAGGGAGACACGTGGTGCTCGCGCGCCCGGTCGAGATCACGCTCGACACCTTGTTGACCGCGTTCCGTCACGCCGGCTGCGGGGATCCGCATCTGATCTTCGCCGGCGGACTGCGTTATGTCCCGTCGTCGTCGCGCACCGGCGAGGACCACGCCGCGTTCGAGGAGCTCGGCGGGCTCGGGTTCACCGAGGGCAGGCGGCTGACCAGCGACTTCGAGGACGTCCTGCACATCCTCGACCGGCCGGACTCCGAGTACTACGCGACGGTTCGCACGGAGGCGGAGCAGTACAGCGTGCTCGTCGCCGGGCGCGGGCGCGCCGCGGTGACCGCGATCTGCGAAGGAAGCCGGGTGTGGCTGAAAGGCGTCCGGACGGCCGATCGCGCGGCGGCGCTCGTGCTGAACCTGCCCGAGTACCCACCGGCGCGGTTCGCGCCGTTTTCCCTGCCCCAGGACGATTTCAAACCCGGCGCGGGGAACGAGCTCTACGACGAACCCGAGTCACGAAGCCGGGAAGCGCGGCGGCTGGACGAGGTCTTCGAGCAGCCGTACTTCGGCGTCGGGTTCTTCGCCGCGGCCAAGCGCGCCGACGGCGGCAGACGCATCGAGGCCGTCGACGGCCTGACGTATCTGGACCTCGACGGAGGCCGGGTGGCCATGCACGTGACGGGTTCGCCCCGGAACCGGTACATCACCGTCCTGCCCGGTGAACCCGTTCTCCTGGCGCAAAAAGTCGCCGCACTGCGGGCCGGCCTCGATCACTGACTCGATCAGCCGCACCGATCGCGCGGGGTCCAGCGCGACCGCGTCCACTGTGGACTGCAGATACGGTTCGACGTCGTCGGGCCGGTGCAGGATCAGCCCGTATCGCCGGCTTTCCTGGTACACCAACGCTCGCGTGCCACCGAATTCCAGCAGGACATAGGCATCGCCGGGATGTGCCCCGGCCGAGAAGGGGATCACCCGCAGTTCGACATTGGGGCGCTCTGTCATCGCGACGAGATGCCGGAGCTGGTTCGCCATCACCCGCGACCCGCCGACCTGACGGTGCAGCGCCCCTTCGTCGATGTAGGCGACGAACTTCTTGTGCCCCAGCATCTTCTGCCGTTCCCTCCGCGCTTCGACAGCCGCGACGGGAAGGTCCGCAGCTCTCGAATAAGACGGGGTTTGCAGCAGACCGGGCAGGAGGACGGTTCCGAATTCGACGATCCTGGTGGCCTCCTTTTCGTAGCATGCGAAGGCTTTCCTCTGAAGAGACACGTCGCCGAACCACCAGGGCCCGATGTCGCGAGACAGCGCGAGCAGCGCGTCTCGCCGTTCACCGGTGACCCGGTAGATCGCGAGCAGTGCCGACACCTCTTCGGCGGATGCCGCCCGCGCCCCGGTCTCGATCCGGCTGATGGTCGCCTGGGACCAAGCCAGTTTGTCCGCCACCTCGGTGGCGGCCAGTCCGACCGCCCGGCGCGCCTCTCGAAGTCCCCAGGCGAGGGCCCTCGCCTGGGGTGTGGGCTTCGGTTTCGGCATCGCCAGCAACCTGCCCGATGCGCCCCGGCAAGTCATTCCCCGGCATGGGCGACTTCGCGGATCGCGGCCGAAATGGCGCCGAAGTCCTTCTTCAGCAGCGCGCCGTGGTTGCTGTCGACCTTGGCGCTCACCTTGATGTTCGGGTTGCGCTCGGTCACCGCGTCGAGGCCGGTCCGGATCTGCTCCTGCTCGTCACCCTTGCTGCCGAAGGAAGTTCCCGAGGCGACGACGTACCGCGTCTGCACGGTGATGCCGTCGAGCACTGGGCCCAGCTCGGACTGCCGGGAGAGTTTGCCGAGTTCGATGTTGCTTTCCGCCTGCTCCGCGGCGGACATGCGCGGCGCCAGGCCGGTCGGGCGCAGCAGCGGCATGACCAGGTTCAGCCGCTTGAACAGCTTCCGGATCCGCGCTTCCATGGCGTCGTCGAGCCAGTCGTACGGGAAGGCGCCATCGACGAGGACCGTGCCGAGAGCCCGCTCCGGGTTGCGGGCGGTCCAGTGCGCGGCGACGACCGCGCCGTAGGACCAGCCCACCACGACCGCCTTCTCCACTCCCCGGGCCGCGAGGACGGCGTCGACGTCGCGGACGGCGGCTTCGAAGGAGTAGTCGGCCGAACGCCCGGACTTGCCGCGCGCACGCTCGTCGAAGGTGATGTGGCGGAAGTCCGGCCCCAGATCGGCGAGGATCCGGCGCCAGTAGCCCTGGTTCGCGAACTGGCCGTTGAGGTAGACGACCGGGATGCCGGGGCCACCGGTGTCGGTGACGGCCAGCCGGGTGTCTTCGACCGGGAGCATCCCGGCCCAGGCGGCGGTGGAGGTGGTGGTCGAGGCGGTGCTGGTCTTGGTCATGAGGGAACTATCGCGATCCGGCCTGACACCACCCTGACGGCGCTCTGACACGCCCTCTGACACGAAAAAGGCCCCCTCACGACAGCGAGGGGGCCTTTCGCGACAACAGGACTACTTGAGGGCGAAACCGCCGGAGCCCGCCCAGTCGAGGGCGAACGCCGGGATCAGGCCGAGCACCAGCGTGACGATGACGCCGAGCGTGATCGCCGTCGTGGTGAACGCGCCGGGCACGGTGACGGTCGGGCCGTCGGGAGCCGGCTCGGAGAAGTACATCAGCACGATCACGCGCAGGTAGAAGAACGCGGCGACGGCGCTGAAGATCAGGGCGACGACGACCAGCGGCGCCATCCCGTCGGACAGGGCCGCCGAGAACACCACGAACTTGCCGACAAACCCACTGGTCAGCGGGATACCGGCCAGCGCGAGCAGCAGGAACGTGAACACCCCCGCCAGCACCGGGGACCGTTTCGCCAGCCCTGCCCAGGCGGACAGGTGCGTCGCCTCACCGTTCGAGTCCCGCACTAGCGACACGACACCGAACGCGGCGAGCGTGGTGAAGCCGTAGGCCAGCAGGTAGAACAGCGTGCTCGACAGGCCTTCCTCGGTCATCGTGATCGCACCGATGAGCAGGAACCCGGCGTGCGCGATGGACGAGTAGGCGATCATGCGTTTCACGTCGGTCTGCGTCAGGCCGAGTACCGCCCCGATCAGCATCGAGAGGATCGCGACGCCCCAGAGCACGCCGCGCCATTCCCAGCTGGTCGACTCGAACGCCACCGAGAACACCCGCAGGATCCCGCCGAACGCGGCGACCTTGGTGCAGGCACCCATGAACGCGGTGACCGGGGTCGGCGCGCCCTGGTAGACGTCCGGGGTCCAGGTGTGGAACGGGCCGACCGAGCCCTTGAACAGCAGGCCGACCGCGAGCAGCCCGAGCCCGGCGAACAGCAGCGTGTCCGACCGGTCCGAACCGGCGGCCGCGTTGGCGATGTCCGACAGCTTCACGGAGTTCGCGTAGCCGTAGAGCAGCGCGAGACCGTAGAGGAAGAACGCCGACGAGAACGCGCCGAGCAGGAAGTACTTGACCGCGGCTTCCTGCGAGAGCAGGCGGCGGCGCCGGGCGAGACCGCACATCAGGTACAGCGGCAGGCTCAGCACTTCGAGCGCGATGAACATGGTCAGCAGGTCGTTGGCCGCGACGAACGCCATCATGCCGCCGAGCGCGAACAGCGTCAGCGGGAAGACCTCGGTCTGCATGCCGGTGGTGCCGACCTGCGCGCGGTCCTGGATGGTGCCCGGGCGGATACCGGCCTGCGCGACGAACGCGCCGCCCGGCTCGACCGAACGGTCCGCGATCAGCAGCAGCGCGCCCAGCGCCAGCGCCAGCAGCGTGCCCCACAGGAACAGCGACGGCCGGTCGACGGCGATCGAGCCACTGAAGGTCGTGACACCGTTCTTGGGCGCCGACGAACTGGCGTACCAGACGAGGAAGACACCGGCCGCCCCGATCCCGACCAGGGACAGGAAGACCTGCGACGGCCACCGCATGTGCTTGGGCAGGAAGGCTTCGAACAGCACGCTGACACACGCGGCCCCGAGGATGATCAGGATCGGCGTGACGGCGAAGTAGTCGATCGACGGCACCTGAACCTGTGGCGCCTGAGTCAAGAAGTGCACTGTTACTTGCCTCCCTGTACGGACGACATCGTCGCCTGCACCGACGGGGTGATCGTGTCGAGCACCGGCTTCGGATAGAACCCGAGCGCGATGATCAGCACGACCATCGGCGCCAGGATCGCGATCTCCTTGCCGCCGAGGTCCTTGATGGTCTTCTTCGCCCCGAGTTCCGGAGCGATGGCCGTGCCGGGTCCGCCACCGGCGCCGACCAGGGCGTCACCGCGGACGGGGCCCTGCATGACGCGCTGGTAGAGCCAGAGCACGTACGCCGCGGCCAGCACCATGCCGACCGTCGCGATGATCGTGTACACCGGATAGTCCACAAAGGACCCCAGCAGCACCAGGAACTCACTGATGAAGGAGTTCGTGCCGGGCAGGGACAACGTGGACAGACCGGCGATGAGGAGCATCCCGCCGAGCAGCGGAGTCACCTTCGCCATGCCGCCGTAGTCGGAGATCCGGGTGGATCCGCCGCGCATCACGATCAGGCCGACGACCACGATCAGCATGCCGGTGGCGAGGCTGTGGTTCAGCATGTACGACACCGAGCCGACCATCGCCTGCTCGTTGAAGGAGAAGATGCCGAGCGCGATGAACCCGAAGTGGGCGATCGACACGTAGGCGATGAACCGCTTCATGTCGCGCTGCCCGGCCGCGAGGATCGAGCCGTAGAGGACACCCGCGACGGCGAGCACCAGCACCCACGGCGCGAGTTCCTTGCTGGCGTCGGGGAACATCGGGAGGCAGTAGCGCAGGAACCCGAACGTGCCGACCTTGTCCAGCACGCCGACCAGCAGGACCGCGACGCCGATGGGCGCCTGGCCCGCGGCGTCCGGCAGCCAGGTGTGGAACGGCACCAAAGGGGCCTTGATCGCGAACGCGAGGAAGAACCCGAGGAACAGCCAGATCTGCGTGCCCAGCGGGGCGTCGCGGACGACGGTGACGAGGGTTTCCCAGTCGAAGGTGCCCTTGCCGAGCTTGTCCGACGCCAGCGAGTACGCCCCGATCGCCGAGGCCAGCATGATCAGGCCGCCGAGGAACGAGTACAGGAAGAACTTGACCGCCGCGTACTGCCGGTTCGCGCCGCCGTAGCCGCCGATCAGGAAGTACATCGGGATCAGCATGATCTCGAACAGCACGTAGAACAGGAAGACGTCGGTCGCGGCGAACACCGCGATGGTCAGCGCCTCCTGCACCAGGATCAGCGAGAGGAACCCGCCCGCCGAGCGCCCGGCCGGGAGCTTGTCGGTCAGGCCCAGCGCGCCGACCACGATCGGCACCAGCAGGCCGATGACCGCGATCATCACCAGCGCGATGCCGTCGATGCCGAACGAGATGTGGATGCCGAAGTTCGGGATCCAGTCCATCGACGTCTTCTGCTGGATCCGGTCCCCGCTGGGCGTGTAGCTCGCCCACATCGGGATCACCAGCAGGAACGTCAGGAGGGACACCACGAGCGCGGTGAGCGTCGCCAGGCGGTCGTTTTTCTTCATCCCGGCGACGACCGCCGCACCGAGCAGCGGCAGCAGGATGGATGCGAGAACCCAGGTCATCAGGAGAACCTCACCAGCAGGAGTGCCGCCAGAAGCAGGAATGTGCCGCCCAGCATGGACAGTGCGTACGAGCGGACGAAGCCGGTCTGCAGGCGGCGCAGGCGCCCGGATCCGCCGCCGAGCCCGGCGGCGAGGCCGTTGACCGCGCCGTCGACCCCGCGGTTGTCCACGTAGACCAGGGCACGGGCGAGCCAGGTGCCCGGACGGGCGACCAGCGTCTCGTTCAGGGTGTTGCCGTAGAGATCGTTGCGCGCGGCCTTGACCACGGCGGAGACCCGCTCGGGACGCTCGACCGGAACGTCCTTGCGGCCGACGAACAGCCACGCCGCCACCGCGCCGAGCACGGACAGCGCCACGGTGAGGATCGGGACCAGCGCGTGCGGGATGACGCTGTGGCCACCCTCTTCGAGCGGACCGACCACCGGCGAAAGCCATTCGGCGAACCGGTCTCCGAGGGCGAAGAACGCGCCGGCGCCGAGCGAGCCGACGGCCAGGACGATCATCGGCCACTTCATCACCGCGGGCGATTCGTGCGGGTGGAAGTCGCGGCCGTCGCTGGACTTGATCTCCTTCCAGCGTTCCTTGCCGAAGAAGGTCATCACCATCAGGCGGGTCATGTAGAACGCGGTGAGCCCGGCGCCGAGCAGTGCCGCGCCGCCCATCACCCAGCCGCGCCAGCCGCCCTGGCTCAGCGCCGCTTCGATGATCGCGTCCTTGGTGAAGAAGCCCGAAAGCGGCGGGATGCCGATCAGCGCGAGGTAGCCGAGGGTGAAGGTCCAGAAGGTGACCGGCAGGTGCTTGCGCAGCCCGCCGTACTTCCGCATGTCGACCTCGTCGTTCATGGCGTGCATGACCGAACCGGCCCCGAGGAACAGCCCGGCCTTGAAGAAACCGTGCGCCACCAGGTGCATGATGCCGAGCGCGTAGGCGATCGGCCCGAGGCCGACGGCGAGCATCATGTAACCGATCTGGCTGACCGTGGAGTACGCCAGGACCTTCTTGATGTCGTCGTAGGCGCAACCGATGATGCACCCGATCAGCAGCGTGACCGTGCCGACGAGGGTGACGATCAGGCGGCCGTCCGGGGTGGCGTTGAAGATCTCGTGCGCGCGGGCGACCAGGTAGACGCCGGCGGTGACCATCGTCGCGGCGTGGATGAGGGCCGAGACCGGGGTCGGGCCCTCCATCGCGTCCGGGAGCCATGCCTGCAGCGGGAACTGACCGGACTTACCGCAGGCGCCCAGCAGCAGCAGGATCGCGATGGCGGTGATCGCGCCGGTCGGGATCTGGTCGATCGCGCCGAAGACCTCGGCGTAGCCGGTGCTCCCGACGTACTTGAACATCAGGAAGATCGCCAGCGCGAGCCCGACGTCACCGACGCGGTTCATCAGGAACGCCTTCTTCGCGGCGGTGGCCGCGGACGGGCGGTCCTGGTACCAGCCGATGAGCAGGTACGACGCGAGGCCGACACCTTCCCAGCCGAGGTACAGCGTCACGAAGCTGTTGCCCAGCACCAGGATCAGCATCGAGGCGACGAACAGGTTGAGATAGGCGAAGAACCGCGAACGGTCACGGTCCTCGGCCATGTAGCCGATCGAGTAGAAGTGGATCAGCATGCCGACGCCGGTGATCAGCAGCACGAACGTCAGCGAAAGCGCGTCGATCCGGAGCCCGAAGTCGACCTGCAGCGCCGAAACCGGGATCCACGAGAACAGCTTGACGTCCGCGGTGGCCTTCGTGTCGGCGGTGAAGAAGAGGATCAGGCCGTACACAAAGGACAGTGAGACGGTCGCACTGCCGAGGAGGTGTCCCCAGCCCCGCGCTCGTTTACCGGCCAGCAGAAGGATGAGGGCGCCGAGGGCAGGGAAGGCCACCAGCAGCCACGATGATGCGGTCAACTCGGTGCTCCTAGTACTTCAGCAGGTTGGTGTCGTCGACCGAGGCCGAGCGCCGGGTGCGGAAGATCGCCATGATGATCGCGAGCCCCACCACGACCTCCGCGGCGGCGACGACCATCACGAAGAACGCCATCACCTGACCGTCGAGCGACCCGTTGATCCGGGCGAACGTGACCAGGGACAGGTTCGCCGCGTTCAGCATCAGCTCGATGCACATGAACACGACGATCGCGTTGCGGCGCACCAGCACCCCGACCGCGCCGATGGCGAACAGCAGCGCGGACAGGAGCAGGTAGTACGTCGGGGTCATTCCTCGTCCCCTTCTTTCTTGCCCACGAGCGCGTGCGCGTCCGGGCCCGGTTCCGAACCGGTCACCTGCTTGCGCTCGTTTTCCAGCTGCGAGGCCGAAGTCGACTCGATGATCTCCGAGAGCGACTCCGGCGCGATCGAACCGTCCGGCAGCAGCGCCGGGGTGGCGACCGAGTTGGCGGTGGCGAAGACACCCGGGCCGGGCAGCGGCGAAGGCCGGTCGTGCTTGCCGGTGAACCGGTCGACGACGAGTTCCTTCTGCGACTTCTTGCCGCCCTTGGCGTGCCTGTCCGTGAACGCGAGCACCATCGCGCCGAGCGCGGCGGTGATCAGCAGCGCCGAGGTGAGCTCGAACGGGAACAGGTACTTGGTGAAGATCAGCCGTCCCAGCCCGCCGGGGCCGCCGCCGTCGAGGTTCGCCGGGTCGCGCGGCAGCGCCGGGGTGACGTTGGCCAGCGCGCGGGCGAGACCCGCGGCGAGCAGCCCGCCGACGCCGATGCCGAGCAGGGTCGCCATGACCCGCTGCCCGCGCAGTACTTCCACGACCGAGTCCGAGCTCTCCCGGCCGACCAGCATCAGCACGAACAGGAACAGCATCATGATCGCGCCGGTGTAGACGATGATCTGCGTGAAGCCGAGGAACGGCGCCTGCTGGATCATGTACAGCGCGCCGAGGCACAGCATCGTGAGGACCAGCCACAGCGCCGAGTGCACGGCGTTGCGGGAGAAGATCATGCCGAGTCCGCCGAGCAGCGCGAGCGGGCCGAGCACCCAGAACGCGATCGTCTCGCCGGTGGTGATCCCGGCGGAGACGTCCGGCGCCTGGGCGAGGAGAGCCGTGATCACTTGACCGGCTCCTTCGGTTCGGCGGGCTGCTTGCGCGCCAGCTCAGGGCCGTTCACGTAGTAGTCCTGCTCGTTGTCGCCCAGCCGCATCGGATGCGGCGGCTGCTCCATACCGGGCAGCAGCGGCGCGAGGAGGTCTTCCTTGGTGTAGATCAACCGCTGCCGGTCGTCGTCGGCCAGCTCGTAGAAGTTGATCATCGTCAGGGACCGGGTCGGGCAGGCCTCGACGCACAACCCGCAGCCGATGCAGCGCAGGTAGTTGATCTGGTAGTCGGCGCCGTACCGCTCACCGGGCGAGAAGCGTGCCTCTTCGGTGTTGTCGCCGCCTTCGACGAAGATCGCGTCCGCCGGGCAGGCCCACGCGCACAGCTCGCAGCCGACGCATTTCTCCAGCCCGTCCGGATGCCGGTTGAGCTGGTGCCTGCCGTGGTAACGCGGCGCCGCGGGGGCGCCCGCCTCCGGGTACTCCTCGGTGGCGACCTTCTTGAACATCATGCCGAAGGTGACACCGAAACCCTTGATGGGATCAAGAATCCCCATCGCCGGCCTCCCTTCCACTGGAAACCGCCGCGGGCTTGCGCTTGGCAGCCCGGGCTTCGGCCTTCGCGAGGGCCTTCTGACGCGGAGTGTGCTCCGGGACCTGCAGGTCGAGCGGCGGCACGGGGAACCCGCCGCCGGTCACCGGGACGTAGTCCTCTTCCGGGATCTTCTTGTCCGGCAGCAGCAGGCTCAGGATGACGACGACGAGGATGAGCGCGCCGCCGCCGATGAGGATCTGCGGTGTGGACAGCCCGCCCGAGTTCTTGATCGCACGGACCGAGACGATCACGACGATCCAGACCAGGTTGACCGGCACCAGGACCTTCCAGCCCAGCCGCATGAACTGGTCGTACCGCAGCCGCGGCAGCGTGCCGCGCAGCCAGATGAAGCCGAACAGCAGGATGAACAGCTTCGCGGTGAACCAGAGCAGCGGGAGCCAGCCCTGGTTGAGCGCGTGGTCCGCGCCGACGAACGGGAACTTCCAGCCGCCGAGGAACAACGTTGTCGCGAACGCCGAAACGATCACCATGTTGACGTACTCGGCGAGGAAGAACATCGCGAACTTCATCGAGCTGTACTCGGTGTGGAAACCGCCGACCAGCTCGGATTCGGCCTCGGGGAGGTCGAACGGGGCGCGGTTGGTCTCACCGACCATGGAGATCAGGTAGATCACGAAACTAGGCAGCAGCAGGTAGAAGTACCAGCCGCTCTGCTGCGAATCGACGATCTGCGAGGTCGACATCGAGCCCGCGTAGAGGATGACGCCGACGATGGAGAGACCCATCGCGATCTCGTAGGAGATCACCTGCGCGGCGCTTCGCAGTCCGCCGAGCAGCGGGTACGGCGAGCCGGACGACCAGCCGGCCAGCACCAGGCCGTACACGCCGATCGAGGAGCAGGCCAGGATCACCAGCACGCCGACCGGCAGGTCGACCAGCTGGAGCACGGTCCGCTCACCGAAGATCGAGACCACCGGGCCGAACGGGATCGCCGCTAGCGCGATCAGCGCCGGCACCGCGGAGATCACCGGCGCGAGGAAGTACACCTTGCGGTCGGCGGTGTCCGGAATGATCTGTTCCTTGAACGGCAGCTTGATCGCGTCCGCCAAGGACTGCAGGTAGCCGCCGGGGCCGACCCGGTTCGGGCCGGGCCGGTTCTGCATCCGGCCGACCGCCTTGCGCTCCCAGACGATCAGGAAGATCGTCAGGATCGGGCCGATCAGCAGGATGACGACCGTCTTGATCAGGATCAGCCACAACGGGTCGTCCGCCAGCAGCGCCGCCCGCTCGGCGGCGTCCGGCATCTGGCTGAGCAACGGAGTCACTTCTCACCTCGGCATTCTTCGAAGCCGCGCGACCGCGATCGCGTCGCCAGGGCGCGATTCGGCGATCCCAGCACAGCTGCTGAGTCGTGGCGCCCTGCCGCCGCGATAGCGGGGCCTTCGGCCAGGGCGCGGCGTAGTGCTTGGTCGCCACAGCTGAGCAACATCGAACTCACCCCTCCGCCCCGGTGAGGGTGACGGCAGAGCCATGTCCGGCACAAAGGGAAGCTCGTACGGCCGAACCGTCGGAGTTGCCCGGGAGCCACACGACGCCGTCCGGCAGGTCCGCGACCTCGATCGGCAACGTGATGGAACCGCGTTCGGTGGAGACCTTCACGCTGCCGCCCAGGCCTTCGGCGGTCTTGGCCGAGAGCTTGGCGACGACGTCGCGCTGCGTGCCCTTGAGGTGCGGCTCGTCGTCCTGCAGCGAACCGTTGTCGATCAGCTGCCGCCAGGTGGCGAGGAGGACCTGACCGTCCTTGGGCTCCGGGCGTGCAATGAAAGCGTCCTTCATAGCAAAATCTGCAATGAAAGCGTCCTTCATCTCACGCGACGGCAGCTTGGCCAGATCGGCGGCGGAAGCGGCCGGGGTCTGGGTGAACAGGTCCGCGTCCATCTCGACGGCGAGGGTGTCGAGCACCCGGCAGTCCGGCAGGGCGCCGGTGCCTTCGAGGGTGACGGCGAACTCGCGGCGGCGGCCTTCCCAGTTCAGGTAGCTGCCCGCCTTCTCGACCGCCGGGGCGATCGGGAGGACGACGTCCGCGTGCTCGGTGACCCCGCTGTGCCGCAGTTCCAGGCTCACCACGAACTTCGCGTTCTCGAGCGCGCGGCGGGCCAGGTCCGGATCCGGCAGGTCGTCCGGGTCGACGCCGCCGACCAGCAGGCCGTCGATGTCCTGACCCGAAGCGGCCTTGAGGATGGCGGTGGTGTCACGGCCCTCCGTGGCGGGAAGCGTGACGCCCCAAGCCTTTTCGACCTCGGCACGAGCCTCTGCGTCGGCGACCGGACGGCCACCGGGCAGCAGCGTCGGCGCCGCGCCCGCCGCCAGGGCACCGCGTTCACCCGCACGACGCGGGATCCACGCGAGCCGGGCGCCGGTGCGCTCCACCAGCCGGTGCAGGGCCGAGAAGAGACCCGGGACCTCGGCGGCACGTTCGCCGACGAGGATCACGGCTCCTTCCGAAGCCAGTGCCTGGTCGACATCCTGCGCGTGCTGCGCGATGCCGTCGATCGCGGCGGCCTCGGCACCCGGCGCGCAGGCCAGCAGTTCGCCGAAGGTCTTGCGGACCGACGAGGTGGTCCACTGTCCCAAGTGGACGACGCGGGTGCGGTTCTTGCGGGCCGCCTTGCGCAGCCGCAGGAACACGATCGGCGCTTCGTCCTCCGGCTCGAACGCGACGCACAGCACCGTGCGCGCCCGCTCGATCTCGCCGAAGGTGACTCCGCTTTCCGGCGTCGTCCCGACCACGTGCGACGCGAGGAAGCCCAGCTCCTCGGCCGAATGCGGGCGGGCGCGGAAGTCGATGTCGTTGGTGCCCAAGGCGATCCGCGCGAACTTCGAGTACGCGTAGGCGTCCTCGACGGTCAGACGGCCACCGGTCAGCACCGCGGCGCCCTTGCCGTCGCGTGCCTTGGCCAGCCCTTCGGCGGCCGCGCGCAGCGCGTCGGTCCAGGAAGCCTCTTCGAGCACGCCGTCGGCGTTGCGGACCAGCGGACGGCGGATGCGGTCGTCCGCGGTCGAGTAACGGAACGCGAAGCGGCCCTTGTCGCAGATCCACTCTTCGTTGACCTCGGGGTCGTCGCCCGCGAGCTTCCGCATGACCTTGCCGCGGCGGAAGTCGGTCCGCTCGGCGCAGCCGGAGGAGCAGTGCTCACACACGCTCGGCGAGGACACCAGGTCGAACGGCCGCGAACGGAACCGGTACGCGGCCGACGTCAGCGCGCCGACCGGGCAGATCTGGATGACGTTGCCGGAGAAGTACGACTGGAACGGCTGGCCCGAGGTGGTCCGGGAGGCCAGGTCCAGCACGTCGGCGGTCTCGGCGGTGCCGATCTGCTGGTGCGCGCCGCGTTCGAGGAGCTCGATGAACGGGTCGCCGGCGATCTCGCGGGAGAACCGGGTGCAGCGCTGGCAGAGCACGCAGCGCTCGCGGTCCAGGAGCACCTGCGAGGAGATCGGCAGCGGCTTCGGGAACGTCCGCTTCGTGTCGACGAAGCGGGAGTCCGCGCGGCCGTGCGCGAGCGCCTGGTTCTGCAGCGGGCACTCGCCGCCCTTGTCGCAGATCGGGCAGTCCAGCGGGTGGTTGATGAGCAGCAGCTCCATCACACCCTGCTGGGCCTTGTCCGCGACGGGCGAGGTCAGCTGGGTCTTCACGACCATGCCGTCGGCGACCGTCATGGTGCACGAGGCCTGCGGCTTCGGCATCGGGCGACCGCCCATTTCGACCTCGACCAGGCACTGGCGGCAGGCGCCCGCCGGGTCGAGCAGCGGGTGGTCGCAGAAGCGCGGGATGACCGTGCCGAGCCGTTCGGCGGTGCGGATCAGCAGCTCGCCCTTGGGCGCGATGACCTCTTCACCGTCGATGACCAGCTTGACGTGGCCCTCGGGGACCGGAGTCTCTTCGACCTCGGTTCCGGGCTTGTCGGGTGCGATCGTCATGCCTGCGCCCCCACCAATTCGCGCTTGTTTTCGTGACACAAAGCCAGGAACTCGTCCCGGAAGTACTTGATCCCGCTCTGGATCGGCGAGACCGCGCCGTCGCCGAGGGCGCAGAACGAGCGGCCGAGGATGTTGTCGCAGACGTCGAGCAGGGTGTCGATGTCCTCCTCGGTGCCCTTGCCCTCGACCATGCGCTCCAGGATCTGCGCCAGCCAGTAGGTGCCTTCACGGCACGGCGTGCACTTGCCGCAGGACTCGTGCTCGTAGAACTGCGTCCACTTCATCACGGCCCACGGCACGGAAACGGTCTCGTTGAAGACCTGCACGGCCGTCGTGCCCAGCATCGACCCGGCTTCCGCCGCGCCCTCGAAGTCCAGGGGAACGTCGAGGTGTTCCTTGGTGAACATCGGCGTGGACGAACCACCCGGCGTCCAGAACTTCAGCGGGACTCCGTCCTTCATGCCGCCCGCCATGTCGAGCAGCTCGCGCAGCGTGGTGCCGAGCGGGCATTCGTACTGGCCGGGGTTCTCGACGTGGCCGGAGATCGAGTAGATCTTCGGGCCGGGCGACTTCTCGCGGCCCATCTGGCGGAACCAGTCGGAACCGCCGTTGATGATGTACGGCGCGCTGGCGATGGTCTCGACGTTGTTGACCGTGGTCGGCGCCGCGTAGAGACCGGCGGCGGCCGGGAACGGCGGCTTGAGCCGCGGCTGGCCGCGACGGCCTTCCAGCGAGTCCAGCAGCGCCGTCTCCTCGCCGCAGATGTACGCCCCCGCGCCCGCGTGCACGGTGATGTCGAGGTCGAATCCGGAGTCGAGGATGTTCTTGCCGAGGTAACCGGCGTCGTAGGCCTCGCGCACGGCCGCGTTGAGCCGGCGGATGCAGTGCAGCGCCTCGCCGCGGACGTAGATGAAGCAGTGGTGCGAACGCATCGCGTACGAGGCGATGACGCAGCCTTCGATCAGCGAGTGCGGGTCCGCCATCATCAGCGGGATGTCCTTGCAGGTGCCCGGCTCGCCCTCGTCGGCGTTGATGACGAGGTAGTGCGGCTTGTCCTCGTTCGGCGGCATGAAGGACCACTTGATGCCGGCCGGGAAGCCCGCGCCGCCCCGGCCGCGGAGGCCGGAGTCCTTGACCAGCTGGACGATCTGCTCGGGAGTGCCCTTGAGCGCCTTGCGGATCGCGGTGTAGCCCTCGAGGGCTTCGTAGGACTGGATCGT
This sequence comes from Amycolatopsis oliviviridis, assembly GCF_014654365.1. Lineage (GTDB taxonomy): Bacteria > Actinomycetota > Actinomycetes > Mycobacteriales > Pseudonocardiaceae > Amycolatopsis > Amycolatopsis oliviviridis. Next base: position 729,838 of record NZ_BNAY01000004.1, on the reverse strand, counting down.
CCAGGAGTTGGGCGAAAGCCAGCGCTTCGTGAGGACCGGAGTGATGGGATCTGCCATTACTTCTTCTCCACTTCAGGGAGCGCGACGTCCTTCATGGCGGGCGCCGTCCAACCGCGGTCTTGCGCGACCTGCGCGCCCCGCAGGGTTTCGACGGCCTGCGAAGGACCGTCGACGTCCGTGCGGTACTGCTGCGCGTCCTCCGGGAAGAACCCGGCGAGCTGCAGTTCGGCGCCCTTGAAGTCCGTCAGCGGCGCGCCGCGCGTCGGGGCGGGCTTCTTGCCCGCCTGCAACGCGTCGACCAGCGCGACGGCCTTTTCCTCGGTCTGGTTGTCGAAGTACTCGTAGTTGACCTGGATGACCGGGGCGAGGTCACAGGCCGCGAGGCATTCGGCGTGCTCCAGCGTGATCGAGCCCTGCTCGTTCGGCGTACCCGCGGTCTCGTTGTGTCCCAGCGGCTTCTCCTCGGAACCGAGGTGCGTCTGGAGCTTCTTGTAGATCGCGTCGCCGCCCATGGCCGCGCAGAGCGTGTTCGTGCAGACGCTCACCAGGTGCTCGCCGCACGGGCGGCGCTTGTACATGGTGTAGAACGTCGCGACCGCGCTGACCTCGGCGTCGGACAGGTCCAGGTTGCTCGCGCAGAAGGCGATGCCCTCCTGGCTCACGTACCCCTGCACCGACTGCACCAGGTGCAGCATCGGCAGCAGCGCCGACCGGGACTGCGGGTACCGCGAGATCAGGTTCCGCGCCTTGGCGTAGGTGTCGGCGTCGAAGATGTCTTCGAGCTTCGCGTTCTCCAGGATCCCTTCCGCCTCGGCGGGATCCGGCGCGATCGCGATCACGTCGACGTCACCACCGGCGGCGGCGTGGGTCTGCTCGGCCAGGCTGGTGCCGGGCTCGGGCGTCGGTGTCGTTCCGGGCTGGGTGCTCAACGGTCCACTCCCCCCATGACGGGGTCGATCGAGGCGATGGCGGCGATCACGTCCGCCACCAGGCCGCCTTCGGCCATCGCGGGCATCGACTGCAGGTTCACGAAACTCGGTTCGCGCACGTGGACCCGCAGCGGCCTGGTGCCGCCGTCGGAGACCAGGTGCACCCCGAGCTCACCGCGCGGCGATTCGACCGCCGTGTAGGTCTGGCCCGGCGGGACCTTGAAGCCCTCGGTGACCAGCTTGAAGTGATGGATCAGCGATTCCATCGACTGGCCCATGATCTTGCGGACGTGCTCCAGCGAGTTGCCCATGCCGTCGCTGCCGATCGACAGCTGTGCCGGCCAGGCGACCTTCTTGTCCTCGACCATGACCGGGCCCGGCTCGAGCTTCTTCAGGCACTGCTTGATGATCCGCAGGCTCTGGTGCATCTCCTCGACGCGGATCAGGTACCGCGCCCAGCAGTCCGCGTCGGTCGAGGTCGGGATGTCGAACTCGAACTCGTCGTAGCGGGAGTACGGCTCGGTCTTGCGCATGTCCCACGGGAGGCCCGCGCTGCGCAGCACCGGACCGGTGACACCGAGCGCGAGGCACGCGTCGACCGGCAGGTACCCGACGCCCTTGAGCCGGTTGCGCCAGATCGGCTGGCCGGTGAAGAGCTTGTCGTACAAGGGAAGCCGCTCGTCCATCGTCTTGACGAACGCGCTGACCGCCTCGTGGTAGTCGGCGGGCATGTCCTGCGCGAGACCGCCGGGGCGGATGAACGCGTGGTTCATCCGGAGACCGGTGAGGTGCTCCAGCAGGTGCAGGACCTCTTCGCGCTCACGGAAACCGAGCGTCATCGCCGTGGTGGCACCGAGTTCCATCCCGCCGGTGGCGATGTAGACCAGGTGCGAGCCGATGCGGTTGATCTCCAGCAGCATCACGCGCAGCAGCTCGGCCCGGCGCGGGGCCTGGATGCCGAGCAGCTTCTCGACGCCGAGGCAGTACGACAGCTCGGTCGACAGCGGCGCGAGGTAGTCCATGCGCGTCACGAAGGTGACGCCCTGGGTCCACGTGCGGTACTCGCAGTTCTTCTCGATCCCGGTGTGCAGGTAGCCGATGACCGAGCGGAGCTGGGTGACGGTCTCGCCCTCCATCTCCAGCACGAGCCGGAGCACGCCGTGCGTCGACGGGTGCTGCGGGCCCATGTTGATGACCATGCGCTCGTCGTGGCGGGAGTCCTCGATGAGGTCTTCCCAGTCACCGCCGGAAACGGTGTAGACGCGGCCTTCGGTCGTGTCGCGGGAGTCGGCTTCGGGGACTTCCGTTGCTTCTTCGTGGATGCTCACGAGTAAGACCTCCGCTGGTCCGGCGGCGGGATCTCCGCGCCCTTGTATTCGACCGGGATCCCGCCGAGCGGGTAGTCCTTGCGCTGGGGGTGACCGTCCCAGTCGTCCGGCATGAGGATGCGGGTGAGCGCCGGGTGCCCGTCGAAGACGATGCCGAACATGTCCCAGGTCTCCCGCTCCTGCCAGTCGGCCGTCGGGTAGAGCCCGACCAGCGACGGGACGTGCGGGTCCTCGATGTCGAGGGTGACTTCCAGCCGGATGCGGCGGCGGTAGGTCATCGACGTGAAGTGGTAGACCGAGTGCAGCCGCTGCGGGACGTCGACGCCGTAGTCCACGCCGGACAGCGAGCTCAGCAGCTCGAAGCGGAGACCTTCGTCGTCGCGCAGGGTCCTGGCGATCTCGACGAGGTGCTCGCGGGCAACGTAGAAGGTGATCTCGCCGCGGTCGACCGTGGTCTGCTGGATCGCGCTCGCCGGAACCTTGTTGTCCGCCAAGGCCGCGTAGAACTCGTCGGCGAATTCGTCGAACCAGCCGCCGTACGGACGCTCCGCCGGGGGCGGGCTGAACGCGGGGAGCCGGACACCGCCGTACCCGGAGGTGTCACCGGTGCCGTGCACGCCGAACATGCCCTGGCGTTCTTTACCGGTGACGACCGGCTCGGCCGGGCGGACACCCTGCGGTTCGAGACCGCCTTCGGGCCGTTCGGCGCTGGACTGCTCGCCGCCCGTCTCGGGGACTTCGGGAGTGTTTTCTTCGGGCACGTCGCTCACTTCTTCGCGTACTTGATCGAGGAGGCGATCAGCTCGGTGCGCTCACCGCTGGCGGCGCGGATCGCGGCCCGGCGGGCGTTGATCGGCTCGTCCTGGATCTTGGCGTGCAGCTTCAGGATCGCGTCGAGCAGCATTTCGGGGCGCGGCGGGCAGCCGGGGAGGTACATGTCGACCGGGACGATGTGGTCGACGCCCTGCACCACGGCGTAGTTGTTGAACATCCCGCCGGACGAGGCGCAGACGCCCATCGCCAGCACCCACTTGGGCTCGGCCATCTGGTCGTAGATCTGGCGCAGCACCGGCGCCATCTTCTGCGTGACACGGCCGGCGACGATCATCAGATCCGCCTGGCGCGGCGTCGCGCTGAAGCGCTCCATGCCGAAACGCGCGATGTCGTAGCGGGAACCGCCGACGGTCATCATCTCGATCGCGCAGCAGGCGAGACCGAAGGTGGCGGGCCACATCGAGTTCTTGCGGGCCCAGTTCACCAGGCCTTCGAGACTGGCCAGGAGGATGCCGTTGGGGAGTTTTTCTTCGAGGCCCATGCTTCTCTAGTTCCAATCCAGGCCGCCGCGACGCCACACGTAGGCGTACGCGAAACCGACCGTCGCGATGAACAGCACGATCTCCACCAGGCCGAACATGCCCAGCGCGTCCGCGGAGACCGCGAACGGGTAGAGGAAGACCATCTCGATGTCGAACAGGATGAACAGCATCGCGGTGATGTAGTACGCGACCGGCATCCGGCCGCCGCCGACGACCGGCTGCGGCGACGGTTCGATGCCGCATTCGTAGGCCGCGAGCTTCGCCTTGTTGGCGCGGCTCGGGCCGACGAGCGGGCCGAGCAGCACCGAAAGCACCGCGAACGCGAGCGCGAGGACGAACAGGAGGACCAAGGGGAGGTACATGTCCAGATTGGGCACCTTCGTGGTGTCCGCCTGGGCCAGCACGGGCAACATCAGCACGGGGTTTTCGCCATCCTTTCCGCGCCGCTGCGGTTTTCGAGTCGGGGTTCACCGCTTCCCTCGGTCGGCACCCTAAGTCACCTGGGTCACACCGCCGAGGGTTAGGCAACCCTTACGGGCCGTGCATGACGACCCCCTTGCTTGTGAAATAGTTCACAAGCCTCCCGTCGAGGATGTGAAGCGATTCACAAAGCATGGGGGGAGTGTAGGACGTGACTCACATTCTTGTCCCTAGGCCCCGTGCTATAAGGCTGCCCTAACTTGACCGCACGGCCAGCACGGTTTCTTCCCGCGTGCGATACCGGTGACCTGCGACGTCGTTCCGAAGATCGACTCGGGACGTCCGATTGACCACTTTTGTCCTGTGACCGATACCACTGCGCGGAGTACCCGTGACTGGTCCAGACGTGTGGTCGCGCGCCCTGGCCCACCGCATTTCGTCCTCTGATTGCGGTAGTTCAGAACGCGAACTACCGCAATCAGAGGACGAAATGCGTGGCGTCAGCGTGGGGTCAGCGCGGAGTGGGGGTGGCGCGGGCCAGAGCGGCGATGAGGCGGTCGACGCCGTCCCCGCCCTTGGCGTCGTAGCAGCCGGAAAGTCCCTTGTAGACCAACGGAAGGATCGAGTTGATCCGCAGCCCGTACTTCGTCGCGGCGTGCATGACCTTCGGCTTCCCGATCAGCTTCGCGAACACGTTGCCGAGCCGGTAGTAGCCGCCCATCAGCTCCCCGACAGCGCGCGGGTAGCCCTCCAGCGCCCGCTCACGCGAAGGTCCTTCGCGCCGCGCCAGCGCCTGCACGACGAACTCCGACGCCAGCTGCGCGGACTCCATCGCGGCCGAGATGCCCTCACCGTTGAACGGGCTGACCATGCCGCCCGCGTCGCCGAGCAGCAGCAGGCCGTCGCGGTAGTGCGGGGTGCGGTTGAAGCCCATCGGGAGACCGGCGCCGCCGACCTTGCCGATGGCGTTCTCCTCGCGGTAGCCCCATTCCTCGGGCGTCCCGTCGAGCCACTGGCGCAGCAGCGCGCGGTAGTCGGTGCTGCGGAACGCCGCCGACGTCGACAGCATGCCAAGGCCGACGTTCACCGTGCCGTCGCCCAGCGGGAACGCCCAGCCGTAGCCGGGAAGCAGCTTCGGGTCGCGCGGGTCCGAGCGGTCCCACAGCTCCAGGTGGCCCTCGATGAACGGGTCGTCGTGGCGCGGGCTCTTGTAGTACTGCCGCACCGCGACGCCCATCGGGCGCTTCTCGTTCTTCTGGATGCCGACGCTCAGCGCGAGCCGCGCGGAGACGCCGTCGCAGGCCAGGACCAGCGGAGCGCGGTAGCTCACCGGCGTCTTCTCCGGGCCGACCTTCGCCTCGACACCGATCACACGGCCGGTGGGGCCGGTGATCGCGCCGGTGACGGTGGTGCGCTCGTAGAGCCGCGCGCCCGCCTTGACCGCGGTCTTCGCGAGCAGGTCGTCGAAGTCCTGACGGGTCCGCGAGACGCCGTAGGGCGGGTAGCTGGTCAGATCCGGCCAGTCGAGCTCCAGCGTCAGCTCGCCGGTGAGGATCCGCAGGCCGCGGCTGTGCACCCACCCCGCGTCCTCGCTGGTGTCGATCCCCAGGTCGATGAGCTGCTTGACGCCGCGCGGGGTCAGACCGTCGCCGCACACCTTCTCGCGCGGGAACTCGGTCTTCTCCAGCAGCAGCACGTCGACGCCCGCGCGGGCGAGGTACGTGGCGGCGGTGGAGCCGGCCGGACCGGCACCGACGACGATGACTTCGGCGTCGTGGTCAGGGTTGCGACGTGTCATGGCCGCGAGTTTACGGAGGGCTTTTTGGCACGGTGGATGGCGACGACGCCGAACGTGAGGTTCAGCCACTCCACCTCGGTCCAGCCCGCGCTCGCGATGATCTCCCCCAGCGTCCGCTGATCCGGCCACGCCAGCATGGATTCGGCCAGGTAGGAGTACGCCTCGGGGTTCGATGAGGTCCGGCTGCCGACCCAGGTGAGCAGCCGCAGGATGAACTTGCGGTGCAGGAACCGGATCGGCGGGAATGTGGGCGTCGACACCTCGCAGATCACCAGGCGGCCACCCGGTTTGACCACCCGCGCGATCTCGGTGAGCGCGGCCTTGGTGTCGACGAAGTTCCGCAGCGCGAGCGAGATGGTCACCGCGTCGAAGCTGCCGTCGGCGAACGGCAGCTTCAACGCGTCGGCGGCCACCATCGGGACGCCGCGATGCCTGCCCGCCTTGAGCATGCCGACCGAGAAGTCCGCGGCGAGGCACCACGCGCCGTTGCGCGCGTACTCGACGGTGGACACGCCGGTGCCCGCCGCGAGGTCCAGCACCTTCTCGCCGCGTTTGGCGTCCAGCACCCGTGCGGTGATGGTGCGCCAGCGGCGGTCGAAGCCGAAGGTCATGAACGAATTCGCGCGGTCGTAGCCGTCCGCGACGTCGTCGAACATGGCGGCGACTTCGTGCGGATCCTTGTCAAGACTCGCTCGGGACATACCCCGAACAGTAACTCGCCGCCGCTGAGACACTTCGGCCAAGCGGGAGCAAAGCGACGCCCCGTAGGGTCACCTGGTCCGGTGAAGCAACGCCGGGGCACGGTGCGCACCGGCCCCCGCGACCTCGCCGGCGAGGATCCTCCGCTCCAGCGACCGCAGTTCCGGCCCCGGTTCGAGGCCGAGATGGTCGACCGAGAACCGGCGCGCCCGCCGGTACGCCGCCAGCGCTTCGGACGTGCGCCCGGCCCGCCAAAGAGCGTCCATCAGGAGGTACTGGGCACGCTGCCGCAACGGATGCCGCCGCACCAGATCCGCCAGTTCGAGGGCCGCGCTCGCGTGCCGCCCGAGGGTCAGTTCGGCCTGGTAGAGCTCTTCGAGCAGGACCAGGCGGTGCTCCGAGAGGCGCATGGTCTCGTCCGAAAGCAGCGGGACGTCCAAGCCGTCGTAGGGCGCGCCGTGCCAGTGCGTGAGGGCCTGCCGGATCAGGGAGACGCGCTGCGCGGGGTCCGCGGACTTGAGCGCCTGGCTCCCGAGCGTCTCGAAGGTCTCGACGTCGAGTTCGCCAGGGTGGACCTCCAGCCGGTAACCGCCGTTGTCGAACCCGAGCCGGTCGCCTTCGGGCAGGGCCTGCCGCAGCTTGTGGACGTGCCAGTGCAGCTTCGGCACCGCCCGGGGCTCCCACCGGCTCTCCCACAGTGCCTCGGTGAGCACGTTCACCGGAACGTAGGTGTTCGCGCGGACCAGCAGCACGCCGAGAAGCGTTCTTCTCATCCGGCCGTGCAGCGGGACCGACCGCGAACCCGAAGAGATGCTGAACGTTCCCAGTACTTCGAACCTCACGTGCCGTCCTCTCGCTCGATGGCGTGAGGGGACGATGAATGCCGGTTGTACAAAGAAGATACAAATGATCAGGCCTGGGAGCGAAGCTCCTCCGTTGAGGGTGGTGGCGGGGGCATGGATGGAGATCACTTGAGTGCGGAGAGCATTCCTTCGACCGATCGCGGCCAGGCGAAATCCTCCGCTCGCGCCCGCGCCGCCGCCCGTCGCGTGTCCTCGGGGCACTCCAGCAGATCTGTGACCGCGCCCGCGAACGCCGGGGCGCGATCGTCGACGGCCTCACCGCAGCCGGGACGCACGATCTCCCGCAGCGCCGACGACGCCGAGACCACCACCGGCGTGCCCGAGGCGAGCGCCTCCAGCGCCGCCAGCCCGAACGTCTCATGTGGACCGGGCGCGAGCGAGACGTCGGCGCTGGCCAGCAGGCGCGCGACGTCGCCACGTCCGGAGAGGAAGCCGAGGAAGGTCACCGGGAGCCCGCGCGCCCGCCGTTCCAGCGCCCGCCGCCGGGGCCCGTCGCCCGCGATCACGAGCCGGACGCGATGCCCCGCCTCGGTCAGCTCGGCGACGGTGTCCACACTGCGCTCGACGTGTTTCTCCGGCGACAGGCGTCCACAGTGGACGAGCAGCGCGTCCGCGTTCCCGGACAGCGTGTGCCGCCAGCCGTCGTCGCGCCGGGCCGGGGCGAACGTCGTGAGGTCGACACCGAGCGGGACGCGCCGCACGTTCGGCGCGGCGATCCGGTCGAACTCCGCGCGGGCGAACGCCGTCGTGCAGACGACCGTGTCGTAGCCCCGCGCCATCCGCCGGTTCGCGACGTCCGCGACGCGCCGCGCGACGGGCTCCGGCATCAGGAACTGCTCCAGCAGCCTGTCCAGCCGTTCGTGCGAGATCACCATGCTGGGCACGCCGTTGCGCCGCGCCCAGACGCCCATACCGCGCAGCGTGAGCCTGTCGGACACTTCCAGTCTGTCCGGTTCGAGGCGGTTCAGCACCGCGCGGACCCGGTGCGGATCGACCGCACGGTAGCCGCCCGTGCCCGGGATCTGCGGTGCCGGAAGAGAAAACCGGCGGACGCCCGAAGGCAGCGCCTCGTCCGCGTAGCGCTGCCCCGGCACCACGAGGGTCACCTGATGTCCGCTGGCCACGTAACCGGCGCCGAGATGGTGCAGCGCCGTCCGCAGCCCGCCCGAGCGTGGCCCGTAGAAGTTGGCGAGCTGCACGATGTGCACGGGTCAGGCCGCGCGAGCGACTTTGCCCTGGACGGCCTCGTAGTGGCCGACCAGTTCCCGGCAGACCGCGGGCCAGGTCCGGCCCAGCACCACCTTGCGCGCCTTCTCCCCCAGCCTGGCGCGCAACGCGTCGTCGCGCAGGTCGTTCACCTTCTCCACCAGCGCCGTCGCGAACCCGGCTCGGTCGGCGGGCAGCAGGTAACCGGTGCGGCCGGGCAGGACCAGGTCCTTCGGGCCGCCCGCGTCCGGGGCGAGCACCGGGAGCCCGGACGCCATCGCCTCCTGGATGGCCTGGCAGAACGTCTCGTGCGGTCCTGTGTGGACGAAGACGTCGAGGCTCGCGTACGCGGCGGAAAGCTCTTCGCCGTATCGAGCGCCGAGGAACGCCGCGCCCGGGATGCGTTCGCGCAGCATCGGCAGTTCCGGCCCGTCACCGACGACGACCACGCGGATCCCGTCGACCCCGGCGAGCGCGGTCAGCCGCTCGACCTCCTTTTCGGGCGCGAGCCTGCCGACGAACCCGACCAGCAGTTCACCGTTCGGGGCCAGCTCGGCGCGCAACGCCGGATCGGCGTGGGACGGCGAGAACCGCTCGATGTCGACGCCCCGCGCCCAGCGGTGCACCCGCGGGATCCCGTGCAGTTTCAGCTGTTCCATCGAATCCGACGACGGCGCGAGCGTGCGGTCGGCGCGCGAATGCAGGCGGCGTACCCAGCGCCAAGCCGCGCGGGCGGCGAGGCCGAAGCCGTACGCGGCGGCGAAACCGGCGATGTCGGTCTGGTACACCGCGACACACGGCACCCGCAGCCGTCTCGCCGCGGCGAGCCCGCGGGCGCCGACCACGAACGGGGACGCCAGGTGCACCACGTCCGGCCCGAAATCGGCCAGCGCGGTGAGCACCGTCCTGGTCGGCACGCCGACCGGGAGCGAGTTCACGCCGGGGAAGTCGAGGGCGGGGATACGCACGACCGGGGCGCCGAGGTACTCCCCGGGACCCGGCCCCGGGGCGATGATCAGCACGTCGTGCGCGCGGTCGCGGAGGTGTTCCACGACGCGGAGCACGGAGTTGGTCACGCCGTTCACCTGGGGCAGGAAACTTTCGGTGACTATCGCGACTCGCACGACGATCACTTTCGCATCCGGTTGTGACGCCCACGCCAACAAAAACGGAACAGACGACATGTCATCTCAAGGTCGTGTTCCGTAAACCAGTTTCGGCCACACTAGGCAGGCATGACCCTCCTGTCGTCAAGGCCGCCTCAGCCAGTCGAGCCCGGGCTGTTGTCGAGGGCCCTCGAAGTGGCCGGGCGGCTGGCCAACGACGCGACCGACGTGATCACCGCGACCGCGGGCCGTGGTGCCCAGCCCGATCCGAAGGACTCACCCTTCGATTGGGTCACCGACACGGACCGGATCCTCGAACGCCACACCCGCCGCGTGCTGACCGCCGAGTTCCCCGGCATCCCCGTCGTCGGCGGTGAATTCGGCGCCGACCACGGCGCCGACGTCGCCGAATACCGCTGGGTGGTCGACCCGGTCGACGGCACCGCGAACTACGTCGCCGGGGTCCCCTGGTGCGCGTACAGCCTCGCCCTGATCGACGCTTCGGGGCCGGTGGTGGGCGTGGTCGCGGACCCGTACCGGGCCCAGATCTACGCCGCCGCGCGCGGCCGCGGCGCTCGGGCGAACGGGAAGCCGATCACGCTCACCGACCGCCGCGGGACCGCCGGGGCGATCGTCTGCACGGAACTCACGCGCAAGGGTGTCTGGCCGGGGATGGGCCAGTTCATCGAACGGGCCGCCGCCGCGCACGCCGGGGTCCGGGTGCTCGGCTCGGCCGCGCTGGCGATCGCGCAGGTCGCGCTGGGACACGCGGCCGCCGCGGTGCTGCACAGCTACCGCGAATGGGACGTCGCCGGCTCGGTCGCGCTGGCCATCGAGGCGGGCGCCGTGGTGCTGGACCGGCACGGGGAAGACGCGGCGCTGCCCTCCGACGCGCTGTTGGTGGCTGCTCCGGGAGTGGCCGACGAGGTGCTGGGCTGGTGGCGAGAGTCAGTCGGCTGAGTTCGCCCTCCGATCACGCGAGCCCCGCCTTCAATCACGCGTGATCGCCTTCTGATCACGCGTGATCGCCGGTTCCGCACAGCGAGCCCGCGGGCCTCATCGGACGGCTCGCGTGATCAGAGGGACGACACGCGTGCCTGGATGGACGACACACGTGATCAGACGCGGGACTCGCGTGATCAGACGGACGACTCGGCGCGAGACCGGACGTTCTGCCGCCGGATCCACCACAGCAGCGGCCCGGCGATCACCCAGGTGAAGAAGATCATGCTGCCCAGCGGCAGCAGCGTGTTCGTCGCCGAGCGCCCGGCCACCCGCGCGAGTTCCGGGTCGCCGGCGTCGTACTCGATGTTCACCAGCTGCCCGGCGGCCAGCCCGGCCGGGTAGAGCACGCCGTTGGACGGGCTGTGCATGATGCCGTCGGGGGTGGCGTAGTTGATGATCGTCCGATCGAACGACACGGTCTCGACCTGTGCGGTCGCCTGGCCGAGCTGCGCTTCGATCGCGCTGTCGTTGCGGAACGCGGCGAACAGCAGCGAGACGCAGAGCACGGTGACGAGTGAGGCGACAACGAGGGCGGCATACCACCCGATGCGCCTCACCCGCTCCGCTTTGGCCGTCACGCCGCGAGCGTAGCGCTACCCGTCAGTGGGCGTGTCGCTCGGCGAGGAATTCATGGGTCGCCTTGATCTGCGGGTAGGACTTGGGTGCGACCGGTGCCACAGCGGCCCTGAGCGCGGCAGGCGGCGTCCCGTTCGGACCCACCGCGGGCTTGCCCTTGGTGTACAGCCAGGTCTGGAACAGGTCGTACAGCGGCTTGCCCGAGACCTTCTCCGCGAGCGCGATGAACTCCGGGATCACCGCCGACTTGCTCTTCTTCACCTGCTGCCAGGTCTGCAGGATCCGGAAGAACGTGTCGTCGCCCACAGCCTTGCGCAACGCGTGCACCGCGAGCGCGCCGCGGTTGTAGACGGCCGCGTCGAACTGCTTGTCCGCGCCCGGATCGGCGGGCAGGACCTGCCAGAACGGGGAGTCGGCCGGCAACGAGTCGTAGACGTACTGGGCGAGTTCGTCGGCCGTGCCCTCGCCGCTCTCCTCCGACCACAGGTACTCGCCGTAGGAGGCGAAGCCCTCGTTCAGCCAGATGTCGCTCCACTTGCCGAGCGTGACGCTGTCACCGAACCACTGGTGCGCCTGCTCGTGCGCGACGATCGAGGTGTTGGAGCCGGACCGGAACGCCCGGGCGCCGTACACCGGCCGCGTCTGGTTCTCCAGTGCGAAGGTGATTCCGGTGGTGACGACGCCGCCCTGCGCCTCGAACGGGTAGGGCCCGAACTTCGAGGCCAGGAACTCGGTGATCTCCGGCGTCCGCTCGATGCTGGCCTTGGCCGCGCCGAGCGATTCGCCGAGGTCCGCGCCGTAGGCGGTGATGAACGGCTTGCCGTCCGGCGTGGTCTGCTCGTTCACCTCGAACTTGCCGACCTCCAGCGACGTGAGATACGTCGCCTGCGGTTTGGTGCTGCGCCAGTTCCAGCGCGTCCAGCCCGGCCGCTGCACCGTCTTGCGCACGAGCGTGCCGTTCGACAGCGCCGCGACGTCGTTCGGGACCTCGACCGAGATGTCGTAAGTGGCCAGGTCGGTCGGATGGTCGTTGGACGGGAACCACCAGGCCGCGCTCTGCGGCTCGTCGACGGCGAGCGCGCCGTCCGGGGTCTTCTTCCAGGCGGTGAAGCCGTCGATCTTCACCTTCGACGGCGTGTCCGCGTAGGCCACGACGACGGTCGCCGTCTGGCCCTTCTTCAGCGGGGTGACCGGGGTGACGCTCAGCTCACCGGTGCCGTCGGTCGACGTCGCGAACTGCGCGGGCCGGTTGTTCACCCGGACGCTCGACACCTTCAGGCCGAAGTCGAGGTTGAACCGGGACAGGTCCTGCGTCGCGGTGAGCAGGATCGTCGTCGCCCCGGACAGCAGGTCGGTCGAGGGCTGGTAGGTCAGCCGGAGGTCGTAGTGCCCGACGTCGTAGCCGCCGTTCCCGGCGTGCGGATAGTACGGGTCACCGATACCGATCGAGCCGGGTGCGGGCGCGGCCGCCGCGGTGCTCGCGAGCAGCACCGAGACGACGCCCGCAGTCAATCCGGCGAAGCCGGCGCGAGTCTTCAAGCGCATTGCGAATCCTCCCAGGATTTGTCAGCGCGCTCGAAACTATCCAGATGATCATCACCGAGACACGTCCGAAGGAGGGGTTCCTACCCTCTGGACTGAGACGCGAAACGCCTAGACAGCGCGTACGGCGGAGGAAACCGCCGTACGGAGTCGCGCGTGCAGCTCGCGATGGCGCGTTCGGTCCACCCGGACCTCCACCACCCGCAGACCCGGCGCGGGCTTCAGCGCCTCGCGGAACTCGGTGAGCGTCTCGGCGACGACATGCGGCACGCGGTAACCGGCGCACAGGGCGCCGAGATCGGCGCCGTGCGGCGTCCCGAAAACGCGCTCGAAACTCGCGTTGTGCTCGGGCGCGCCCTGCTCCAGCAGGGAGAAGATGCCGCCGCCGTCGTCGTTGAGGACCACGATCGTCAAGTCGGGGCGTTGTTCGGCGGGCCCGGTCAGCAGACCGCTCGCGTCGTGCAGGAACGTCAGGTCGCCGAGCAGGGCGTACGAATGTCCCCTGTGGACGGTCGCGGCGCCGATCGCGGTCGACACCATGCCGTCGATCCCGGCGACGCCGCGGTTGCGGTGCACGAGGACGTCGGGCCGCAGCCGTCCGGCGAGCGCGACGTCACGGGTCGGATTGGACGAGCCGACGACCAGCAACGACCCCTCGGGCACCGCGTCGACCAGCTCGGTGGCCAGGCGCAACCCGCTCGGCCACGGCTCGGCGGCCAGCGCTTCGGTCACCGCCGACGACGCCGCCTTGTCCGCGCGCTGCCAGCTGGCGAGCCACTCCGGATCGGCCGGTTTGGTCGGCTCGTCGAACCACTGGCCGACCTGGCGGACGTTGTGCGCGGGCGCGGGCCAGTCCGAATCGGGCCGGACCAGCAGCACCTCGACGCCGGGATCGGACAGCACCCGCTGGACCTGCCGGAACACCGTCGGCCTGCCGATGCACAGGACCTGTTCGGGCTTGTGCCGGGAGATGAACTCCTCGACGCCGAGCAGCCACGCGCCGGACGAGATCGCCGTCGCGCCCGCCAGCCCGATGCCGCCGGTCTCGGAGACGACCGGCCAGCCGTGCAGTTCGGCCCATTCGCTGGCGGCCTGCACGCCGGTGTCGCACGCGATGACCAGGCCGTGGCGGGCCGAGGGCACCACGAACGAGGGAAGCGCGCCGAAGTCGGGGAGTTCGGTCCAGCGAGCGCCGTCGGGACGCCCTTCGAGTGACTCGTACCACTCGCCGTCATCGTCGATCTCCGGCACGAGCGGCTCGCGGAACGGGATGTTCAAGTGCACCGGCCCGCAGCGCCATTCGCCGTACGCGGCGTTCCAGGCGCGGCAGATCTGGCCGCGCCAGTACGAGTTCTGCCCGGCGCGGCGTTCGGCGACGGCGAGCTCGTCGAAGTAGCGGATGGCGTTGCCGTAGAGCTGGTGCTGGTCGATGACCTGGCTCGCGCCCGCGGCCCGCAGCTCGGGCGGGCGGTCGGCGGTCAGGACGATCAACGGGACACCCGCGCGGTCGGCCTCCAGGACGGCGGGGTGGAAGTTCGCGGCCGCGGTGCCCGAGGTGCACAGCACGGCGACGGGACGGCCGGTGCGCGCGGCGATGCCAAGGGCGAGGAAGGCGGCGCCGCGTTCGTCGATGCGGACGTGCAGCTGAAGGCGTCCGGCGGCCGCCGCGTCGTAGAGCGCGATCGACAGCGGGGCGTTGCGTGAGCCCGGGCAGAGGACGACGTGCGAGACGGTGTTGCGGACGAGTTCGTCGACGATCACCCTGGCCTGCGCGGTGGAAGGATTCACCGGCAGACCTCGGGTTTCACTCTACGACTCACGGCCACACGTCCTATTCTCCCAAACGTGGATGACGCCCAGGTTTCCGAGCTGTTCGACCCCGCCTTGTGGACCGAGATCGAAGGTTTCGACTTCACCGACATCACCTATCACCGCTCCTCTGAGAGCCGCTCAGGCAAACGTGTCGTGCGTGTCGCGTTCGACCGTCCCGAGGTCCGCAACGCCTTCCGTCCGCACACCGTCGACGAGCTGTACCGCGCGCTCGACCACGCGCGGATGAGCTCGGACGTCGGCTGCGTCCTGCTCACCGGCAACGGCCCGTCGCCGAAGGACGGCGGCTGGGCGTTCTGCTCCGGTGGTGACCAGCGTATTCGCGGACGCTCCGGGTATCAGTACGCGGACGGGGAGACCTCCGACACGATCGATCCGGCCAGGGCCGGACGGCTGCACATCCTGGAGGTCCAGCGGCTGATCAGGTTCATGCCGAAGGTGGTCATCGCCGTGGTCCCGGGCTGGGCCGCGGGCGGCGGGCACTCGCTGCACGTGGTGTGCGACCTCACGCTCGCCTCGGCCGAGCACGCGCGGTTCAAGCAGACCGACGCCGACGTCGGCTCGTTCGACGGCGGCTACGGCTCGGCGTACCTGGCCAAGCAGGTCGGGCAGAAGTTCGCGCGGGAGATCTTCTTCCTCGGGCGCGAGTACACGGCCGAGCAGATGCAGGCGATGGGCGCGGTCAACTCCGCCGTCCCGCACGCGAAGCTCGAGGCCGAGGCGCTGGACTGGGCGTGGGCGATCAACGGCAAGTCGCCGACGGCGCAGCGCATGCTGAAGTACGCGTTCAACCTCACCGACGACGGCCTGGTCGGCCAGCAGCTCTTCGCCGGCGAGACCACGCGGCTGGCGTACATGCAGGACGAAGCCGTCGAAGGCCGGGACTCCTTCCTGGAGAAACGCTCCCCCGACTGGTCGGCCTTCCCCTACTACTACTGACGCCCGACCTGCGTTTAGCCCCCTAATCGCGATCCGGGACGCGGGCCCGCCCACTTGCGTTTAGCCCCCTAATCGCGATCCGGCGCACCCCCGCACCCACCTGCGTTTAGCGGGCTAAACGCGACCCGGCGCACGGGCCCGCCCACTTGCGTTTCGCCCCCTAATCGCGATCCGGCGCACCCCCGCACCCACCTGCGTTTAGCGGGCTAAACGCGATCCGGGACGCGGGTCCGCCGACCTGCGTTTCGCCCCCTAAACGCGATCCGGGGCGGGACGTAGGGTGGCGGGATGCGTGCGGTGGAGGTGGACGGGAGTCCGGCGTCGATCACCGAGCTGACCTCGGCGCTGGCCGGGGCGCTCGGCGGCGGCCCGGCCGTCCTCCCCTACGCGTCGGAGGCCCTGCGCGACGCGATGGAGCCGACACGCCCGGCCGAGCCCGGGACGGCGGTGATCATCGCCACCTCGGGGTCCACCGGCGAGCCCAAGGGTGTCCTGCTCTCGGCCGCCGCGCTCGCCGCGTCGGCGCACGCCACCCACGCGCGGCTCGGCGGACCGGGTCACTGGCTGCTCGCGACGCCGGCGCAGTACATCGGCGGGCTCCAGGTGCTGGTCCGCTCGCTGCTGGCCGGGACGACGCCCGCCGCGCTGCACGCCCCCGGTTTCCGGCCGGACGACTTCGCCGAAGCGGCCGCGCCCCTGCTGGCCCTCGATGGACCCCGCTACACCGCCCTCGTGCCGACCCAGCTCGGGCGGCTGCTCGACGCGGGCGGCCCGGGTTTGGCGGCGGCCCGCGCCTTCGACGCGATCATCATCGGGGCCGCGGCGACCACCGCCGGGCTACGCGAGCGCGCGGCCGAAGCGGGCGTGAAGATCGTCCCCGCGTACGGCATGAGCGAGACCGCCAGCGGCTGCGTCTACGAAGGCGTACCGCTGGACGGAGTAACCGTCGAACTCGAGGACGAGCGGGTCTATATCACGGGTGACGTGCTCTCGCACGGCTACCGACTGCGACCCGACCTGACCGCGGAGGCCTTCGAGGGCGGCCGCTTCCGCACTTCCGACCGCGGCCGGTGGTCGTCCGACGGGCGGTTGGAGATCCTCGGCCGTGTCGACGACATGATCAACACCGGCGGGGTGAAGGTGGCCGCCGCGGCCGTCGAGCGGATCTTGACCGCGCAGCCCGGGATTCGCGACGCGTGCGTGGTCGGAGTACCCGACCCCGAGTGGGGCGAGGCCGTCGTCGCACTCGTCGTCGGCGCTGGTTGCGACGTCGATTCCCTCCGCGCCGCGTGCCGCGAAGAGGCCGGTGCGGCGGCCGCGCCGAAGCGGGTCGAGTTCGCCGAAGAACTCCCTTTGCGGGGTCCCGGAAAGGTCGATCGGACGGCCGTCAGGAATCTCCTACGAAGGTCGTGAATTCTCCACCGTTTACTGGGACTTTGTTGACATGATCATTACTCGCGGGTTTACGTCTAGGTATGACGCGCTGGACACGCACAGTATTGGCCTGCACCGCCGTCACGATGGGCTTGGTCGCTTTGGCCGGGCCCGCGCTGGCGGACGAACCGGAAACCGCCGTTCCGAACAGCGGAACGCTCACCTGGACCCTGGAAGACACGATCAACGATCTGAAGTAGTGCGCTTCGTCGTCCGCTCGCGGTGGCTCGACGCCGCGGGCGGGTGACGAGCCCCGCATACCGGCCGGTAGTGACCAGGGCCAGAATGGCGGCATGGCGACTGCTGGTGAATGGATCGAAGGGGCGCGCCCGCGGACGCTGCCCAACGCGGTGGCGCCGGTGGTCGCCGGAGTCGGCGCCGCGCTCGCGCTCGACGGCTTCTCGTGGTCCCGATCGGTTCTCGCGCTTCTGGTCTCGCTGGCCCTGATCGTCGGCGTCAACTACGCCAACGACTATTCCGACGGCATCCGCGGCACGGACGAGAACCGCGTCGGCCCGCTGCGGCTGGTCGGCTCCGGGGTCGCGAAGCCGAAAGCGGTCCTGGCGGCCGCTCTGGCATCACTCGGGCTCGCCGGAGTCCTCGGGCTCGTGCTCGTCGCGATCAGCGGCCTGTGGTGGCTGCTGGCGATGGGCGCGGTCTGCATCCTCGGCGCCTGGTTCTACACCGGCGGCAAAAAGCCCTACGGCTACTACGGTTTCGGCGAGATCGCGGTCTTCGTCTTCTTCGGGCTGGCCGGCGTGCTGGGCACTGTGTACGTCCAAGCCGGACAGCTCAGCTGGACCGCGCTCGGTTGCGCGGTCGCCGTCGGTTCGTTCTCGACCGGTGTGCTGACCGCCAACAACCTCCGCGACATCCCGACCGACATCGAGTCCGGCAAGCGCACGCTCGCCACCCGGCTCGGCGACAAGGGCACGCGGCGGCTCTACCTGGTGCTGGTGGCGGTCCCGTACGTCGTGAGCGTGCTGCTCGCCTTCGTGACGCCCTGGGCGCTGCTGGGCCTGCTGACCGCGCCGCTATTGCTGAAGTCGGTCAAGGCCGTCGGCGGCGGCGCGCAGGGGCGGGCGCTGATCCCGGCGCTGCGCGACACCGGGTTCGCCATGCTGGGCTGGGCGATCCTGACCGCGGTCGCCCTCGCCCTCTGAAGCGGGCTGAAGGGGCCCTTCAGCCCTCCGGGGCGAGCTTCCCGCTCACCAGGAACTCCCGGTACTTCTCCAGGTAGGGCGCGATGTCGATGTTCTTCTGCGCCAGCCACGCGTCGTCGTAGTACGTGTTCGCGTACCGCTCGCCACCGTCGCACAGCAGCGTGACGACGCTGCCCGCCTGGCCTTCCGAGACCATCCGCGAGATCAGGGTGAACGCGCCGAAGAGGTTCGTCCCGGTCGAGCCGCCTGCCCAGTGCCCGGTCCGCTCGCGCAGCACGCGGATCGCCGCCAGCGAGGCGGCGTCCGGCACCTGCAGCATCTCGTCGATCACGCCGGGCACGAACGACGGTTCGACGCGCGGCCGCCCGATCCCCTCGATCCGCGACGGCATTCCGGTCGCGTAGTCGAGCGCGCCGGTCTCCCAGGCGCCGTAGAACGACGAGTTCTCCGGGTCGACGACGGCGATCTTCGTGGTGTGCCGCTTGTAGCGCACGTAGCGGCCGAAGGTCGCGCTCGTGCCACCGGTCCCGGCGCCGACCACGATCCACGTCGGCACGGGGTGCCGCTCGGACTGCATCTGCGCGTACACCGATTCGGCGATGTTGTTGTTCCCGCGCCAGTCCGTCGCGCGCTCGGCGTAGGTGAACTGGTCGAGGTAGTGGCCGTTGCACTCCGAAGCGAGCCTCTCGGCCTCCGGGTACATGTCCGGTGCACGGTCGACGTAGTGGCATTCGCCGCCGTAGAACTCGATGAGCGCGATCTTCTCCGGCGAGGTGCTGCGCGGCACTACGGTGATGAACCGCAGCCCGAGCATCCGCGCGAAGTACGCCTCCGAAACCGCCGTCGAACCGCTGGAGGCCTCGACGAGCACGGTGTCCTGCCCGATCTGGCCGTTCACCAGGCCGTACAGGAACAGGGAACGCGCCAGCCGGTGCTTGAGCGAGCCGGTCGGGTGGACGGACTCGTCCTTCAGGTACAGGTCGATGCCCCAGTCCGCGGGCAACGGGAAGACGTGGAGGTGCGTGTCGGCGCTGCGGTTCGCGTCGGCCTCGATGATGCGGACGGCTTCGCGGACCCAGCTGCGGCTGTGGAGCCGGCTCACGCCGTCCCGTCCGCTCGGTCGCCACGCAGCTGGGAGCGCAGTTCGGCACGGGCGCGAGCGCGCTTTTCGTTGCGGCGGGCGAGCCCGGCGGTCACGCGCGCGTTCAGCGAGCGGAACAGCAGCATGCCCAGCGGCAGCCCGACGAGCAGCCCGATCAGCAGCGCCACCAGCAGCGGGACGTTGGCCAGCAGCAACCCGCCGCCGATGACCCCGACCAGGGCGAACCTGGCCAGCAAGTACAACGTCAGGTCTCGGGGCAGGTGATTGTCGCTCACATCAACGCAGGCTACGCGTTGCCGTTCCGCTCGTCCTCCAGGCCCGCGTTGTTGGGCCGCCCTTCGAAGCGAGTGGAGAGCACGACGGTGGTGTTCGTCCGGCCGACGCCGGGGATCCGCCGCAACCGGTTGAGCGACTTCTCAAGATCGTCGACGGTCGCCACGCGCACCTTGACCACAAAGGCCTCGTCACCCGCGACGGCGTAGCAGCTTTCGACCTCGTCCAAGGCCGCGAGCGCGGCCGCCACGTCCTCGTCGGTCGCGGTGTCGGTGGGATGGATGCCGACGAGCGCCGTCACCCCGAGTCCGACCGTGCTGGGATCGACCATGGCGTGGTAGCCGGTGATCACGCCGGCGGCCTCGAGCTTGCCGACCCGCTCGTGCACTGACGACGCCGAAAGCCCGACAGACCGGCCGAGGTCGGCGTAGGTAGCCCGGCCGTTCTCCCGTAATGCCGCGATGATCTTCCGATCCACCTGGTCCACCGCTACACCTTAGGGGCCGCGGCCCGATTCGCGAGATCAGGGCGCGTTTTCGTACATCCGTGACAACTCCTCGACGCACGGATGCGCATGTCGTGGTTGTCGGTTTTGACCTTTAAGGGCTCTTTACTGTTGGACAACCGTTCGAGTACCTGACGGGTGAGATGCAACGATTGCCGTGTTGGCTACCCGGCACGACGGGCACAGTGCCCGCCTCCGGTTTAGCACTGGAACCGTGAAGGAGGCGGAAAATGACCGCGACCATGGGCGGAAGGTTGCTCACCCCCGGTGAAGTGGCGGCCCTGTTCCGGGTCGACCCCAAGACCGTGACCCGATGGGCGACCGCGGGCCGGATCGGCTCGATCCGCACTCCCGGCGGGCACCGCCGGTTCCGCGAAGCCGAAGTGAACGAGCTCCTCGCCGAACTCACCACCGACGCCAGCGAACCCGCTCGCAAGGTCTGAACAGGCATTTCTCCCAAACGGGACTCCGGTGACGAAGGGTTCGCAATGGCCCTTCGTCACATTGGGGTATCCGTGGGTCCCCCCGCGCGCGGCAAAGGGGCTAGCCTCGTGGGACTGAGCAACGTCCTCCACGCGGAAAGGGACCGGGCATGATCTATCTGCTCGCGGCCATCGGAGCGCTCACCGTCGCCGTGGTCTTGTGGCGCGCGTTCGGGATCGAGCGCGTCGGGGTGCCCTCGTCGCGGCCGACACTGGCCCCGGACGACGACCCCGACTTCCTGCGCAAGCTCGGCGAGCAGCAGCGCAAGGGTAAAGACGAGGACAAAGAGTAAAGAGAACGCCCTTAGGGCTGGATCGGCTGGTACTGCTGGCCACCGAAGCCGTCGGCGACGGTGGCGGCCAGTTCCAGCAACGCCAGCCGGGTGTCGGCGCCGAGCCGGTCCAGTTCGATCTCGGCGCCTTCTTCCAGGTGCGGGTCGAACGGGATGCGGCACACCGAACGGACCCGCGCGCCGAAGTGCGCGGAGAGCTTGTCGAGGTCGACGGAGCCGCCCTTCGGCCGCACCGAGTTGATCACCGCGACGGACCGTTTGACCAGGTCGCCGTAGCCGTGCGCCTCCAGCCAGTCGAGGGTGGCCGACGCGCTGCGCGCCCCGTCCACGGAGCCTGACGAGACCACCACCAGCGCGTCCGCGACGTCCAGGACGCCCTTCATCGCCGAGTGCATCAAACCGGTCCCGCAGTCGGTGAGCACGATGTTGTAGAAGTGCTCCAGCAGGTTGACCGTGCGCCGGTAGTCGTCCTCGGAGAACGCCTCCGAAACCGCCGGGTCCTGCTCGCTGGCGAGGATCTCCAGCCTGCTCCCGCCCTGCGAGGTGTACGAACGGACGTCGCTGTACCTGGTGATCTTGTCCGCGTCGCGCAGCAGGTGCCGGACGGTCGCGGTGGTCTCGATCGGGATCTTCTGCGACAGCGTCCCGCGGTCCGGGTTCGCGTCGACGGCGACGACCCGGTCACCGCGCAGCGAAGCGAACGTCGAGCCCAGCGTGGTCGTCGTGGTGGTCTTGCCGACGCCGCCCTTGAGGCTCAGCATCGCGATCTTGTAGCACCCGCGCAGCGGCTGGTTGATCTGCGCGATCAGCTCGCGTTTGCGGGTGTCGGCCGGGCTCTCCCCCGGGTTGACCAGCTTGCCCGTGCCCACGTAAAGCGCCTTGCGCCAGCCCGACTGCGGCTTGCGCTTCTGCGGCTTGACCAGGCTCGCGGTGGCGAGTTCGTCCGGCAGCGCGTGCCTGCCCTGCGGCTGCGGGAGCCCCGGGACCCCCTGCTGCTGGACGGGCTGCTGCGGCGGCTGCGCGTACTGCTGCTGAGGCGGGTACTGGGCGGCCGGCTGCTGCGGCACCTGCTGGGCCTGCGGCTGCAACGGCGGCAGGTTCTGGTCGTAGGGCTGCTGGTACTGCCCTTGCGACGGCTGCGGCAGCGGCGGCTGCTGCTGAACGGGCTGCTGCTGCGGGTACTGACCCTGCTGCGGGTACTGGGTCTCCTGGTACTGGGTCTCCTGGTACTGGGGCTGGACGACCTGGGTCGGCTCGGCCTCGAAGGCGCTCGCGGGAGGATGCGGCGCCGAGTCCGTCCGGTCCTCGGAGAACAACTCCGAGGGCTGGACGCTCTCGGTGGGTTCGGGGTGGCCAGGAGCCGATTCTTCGCTGGGTCCGGTCACCGCTGAATTCCTCCTCCGCGCACGTCTACCCCCATTACCTCAGTATTGACGGTAGTCGGCTCGCGTGCAGCGGCGACGGTCAGCCCCCGGCGTAGGAGTGCAGACCGGAAGTCACCAGGTTCACGAAGAACAGGTTGAACACCGTCGCGGAGAACCCGACGACGTTGATGATCGCCGCCCGCTTGCCCCGCCAGCCCGCGGTCGCGCGGGAGTGCAGGTACGCCGCGTAGATGACCCACGCGACGAACGCGACGGTCTCCTTCGGGTCCCAGCCCCAGAACCGGCCCCAGGCCGCTTCGGCCCAGACCGCGCCGCACAGCACGCCGAAGGTGAAGACGGGGAACGCGAAGATGGTCGTGCGGTAGGCGATGCGGTCGAGCACGTCCGCGGTCGGCAGCTTCGGGCCGAACTTGGGGAACTTGGCCGGGTTGTCGTCGTGGGCGGCGCGGAAGAGGTAAAGGACGCTCGCGACACCGGGGACCAGGAAGACGCCCGAGCCGATGATCGCCGCGGACACGTGGATGATCAGCCAGTACGACTGGAGCGCGGGCTGCACCGGCGCGGCCGTCGTGTACAGCATCGTGCCGTTGATGAACATCAGGATCACGACCGGCGTGAGCAGGAAGCCGGTGAGGTGGCGGACCGGGAACTTCCGCAGGATGACGATCCAGGTCAGGACCGCGATGAAGGTCGTGGCCATGCCGTACTCGTACATGTTGCCCCAGGGCGCGCGGTGCACGGCGAACCCGCGCAGCACGATCGCGGCCAGGTGCAGCAGCGCGGCGAGCACGAGCAGCGCGGCGCCCATGCGGCCGATGCGCTCGGGGCGGCCGATCTCGCGCGGCGGCTCGACCTGCGTCCCTGCGGTCACCGACGGACCGCCGGCGCCGACCAGTTCGCGGGCCTTCTGCTTGGAGCGCTCCGCCGCCATCCGGCCCTTCGCCCCGAAGCCCTGCTCGATGAGGGCGAACATCAGCGCGAGGACGTAGATCGCCGTCGCCGTGGTGTAGGAGTAGTCGCTGTACTGGGACAGCGTCTCGTTGATCGGCATGACCTTCAGTTGCCTCTCTGCCCCTGGACCAGCTTGTCGCTGATCCGCTGGAACTCTTCTCCGTAGCCCGCCTGATCGGTGCGCGCCAGCCCGGCGACCTCGATGACGGTACTCGTCTCACCTTCACGGGCCGGGGTCACCCGGACCCACACCCGGCGCCGCTTGACCAGCAACGATCCCGCCAGCCCGATCAGCATCGCGACCGCGCAGACCAGCACCCAGCCCTGCACCGGGTCGTGCGAGACCTGGATCGCGACCCATTCCTGGACGCCGTCGAAGCGGACCTTCGTGCCGTCGTCCAGCACGGTCTCCTGCCCCTGGTCCAGGTTCTGCCGGGTGAGCTTCTTGAGCCTGCCGTCTTCGACGAGCGACTGGTCGATCTGGAAGATCGACTGCCCGCGACCGGCGTCGAGGCCGAGGTCGCCGCGGTAGATGTCGACGGCCACCGCCGGCTTGTTCGCCTCGGGCCGCGACGACGTCAGCACGTTGCCGTGCATGAAGGCGGTCGGGGCGAGGAGGCCGGTGATCGCGAGCTGGCGGGTGCGGCGTTCGATCGGGTCGGTGATGCCCGGCTGGTCGATCTTCGTCGCGCCTTCGGAGAGCTTCGTCGGCTCGTCGGCGGGACGCCACGGCGTGATGTTGGTGCGCACGGTGCCGTCGGGGAAGGTCACCGTGAACTTCGGGGAGTAGCCGAAGTTCAGCAGGTAGACGCGGTCGCCCGCGGTGCGCAGCGGCGAGTTGACCTCGAGCCCGTACGGCTTCCACGCGCCGGTCTTCAGGTCTTCGCCGGACTGGTACTCCATGTTGGAGTGGTAGTAGTTCGCCTGGCCGGTCTCGGTGTAGCGCGCTTCGAAGTCCTTCAGCCGGATGCAGAAGGGGTTCAGGTCGGTGCCGTCGACCCGCAGCCCGGCGTTGAAGGTGTCGTAGCCGAGGATGCCGGAGTTGCACCACTGGCTGTTGTCGGCCTGGACGATGACCTGGCCCTCGTAGCCGAACAGCTTGCCGAGGGCGAAGAAGATGATCAGGCCGAGCATGCCGAAGTGGAAGACGAGGTTGCCGGTCTCGCGGAGGTACCCGCGTTCGGCGGAGATGCTCCGGACCCCGTCGGCCTCTTCGCGCTCGACGCGGCGCCAGCCCTTGAGCAGGTCGTGAGTGTCCTTCAGGACCGTCTCGGGGGTCCGGTCGGTCGTGGTGGACACGTGATGCGGCATCCGCGAGAGCTTGCGCGGCGTGATCACCGGCTTCGCACGCATCGCCTTCGCGTATTCGAAGCTGCGCGGCGCGAGACAGCCGATGAGCGAGACCATCAGCAGGATGTAGATCGCCGAGAACCAGACGCTGCCGTAGACCTCGAAGAACTGCGTGCGGTCGAGCAGTTCGCCCCACCAGCCGTGCGCGGCGATGTACTCGTCGGTCTTGGCGGCGTTGAGGTTCCGCTGCGGCAGCAGGGCGCCGGGCATCGCGGCGAGCGCGAGCAGGAACAGCAGCACCAGCGCGGTGCGCATCGACGTCAGCCCGCGCCAGGTGTTGCGCAGGAAGCCGAGGACACGCTTGAGCGGTGTCTGGCGGTATTCCTTCTTCGGTGGGGCTTCGGTGGTGGTCACAAGGGCAGCCTGATGTCGGTCACGAGGGTGTTCCTGATCCAGCCGGTCATGTCGCCCCACAGGCCGGTCACCAGCAGGAGGCCGACGATCAGCAGCAGGACGCCGCCGAAGACCTGCACCTGACGGCCGTGGCGGCGGAGCCAGTCGGTGGCGCGGACGGCCCAGCGGGTGCCGAACGCGATGAGCAGGAAAGGCAGGCCGAGGCCGAGGCAGTAGACCAGGATCAGCACGTACCCGCGCGCCGCCGCGCCGCCGGTGGCGCTGGCCATGGACATGACCGCGGACAGCGTCGGCCCGATGCACGGCGTCCAGCCGAGCCCGAACACGGCGCCGAGCACCGGCGCGCCCCACAGTCCGCCGCGCGGCACGTGGTGGGAGCGGAACTCGCGCTGGAGCCCCGGGATCCAGCCGATGAAGACGAGCGCCATCGCGATCGTCAGCACGCCGCCGAGCCGCTGGAGGAGTTCCATGTTGACCGCGACGGCGTCGGCGATCCACACCAGCGTCCCCAGCGTCACCACGAAGACGACGGTGAACCCGAGCACGAACAGCGCCGCCGCGCCGACGACGGCGAAGCGGCCCTTCTTGCGCTCCTCGTCGGCGCTGACCGCGGGGGCGTCCGCGCCGACCAGCGCCGCCAGGTACGCGAGATACCCGGGCACCAGCGGCACGACGCACGGCGACGCGAAGGAGATCGTCCCGGCCAGCAGCGCGACACCCGCGGCGAGCAGCAGTGGCCCGGTCAAGGCCAGCTCGGTAACGGAGTTCACCCGGCTGAGCGTAGGCAGTGTGGTCGGAGTGAAAACGCCGGGGCGCCCTCAACGGGACCTACGTCGCACCCGGTCAGGACGTTGGTCCCGTCTCCCTCTCGCCGCGTTTCGTCCTCTGGATGCGGTAGTTGCTCACGCAAGGACCGCATCCAGAGGACGAAACGCGCTACTTGGGTGAGTCGGGCGGGGTCAGCGGGATCGTAGGGAAAGCGGGCGCGGTGACCTCGGGCTTGGGACGGCGGTCCCGGAACACCCAGCCGCCGATCAGGCCGCCGAGGAACCCGAACAGGTGCGCCTGCCAGCTGACCCCCGCGTCCTGCGGGAACAGGCTGGCGAACTGGTAGGCGAAGCACAGCGCCATCACGAGCCCGATGACGATGTCGATCTTGTGCCGGTCGAAGATCCCGCGCACCAGGACGTACCCGAAGTACCCCATGACCAGGCCGCTCGCGCCGACCCCGACCGTGCCGGAGTCGTGGAGTGTCCAGGCGCCGAGCCCGCTCAGCACCGCGATCAGCACCGTGACGCTGAGGAACTTCTTCACCCCGCGATACGCCGCGAGGAACCCGAAGATGAACAGCGGTCCCGAGTTGAACTCGATGTGTCCCCAGCTGGCGTGCAGGAGCGGCGCGGTGAGGACGGTCGGCAGCGAGCTGACCTCTCGCGCCCGCGTCCCGTACTCGTACACGAGGGCATAGCCGTCCACCGCGTTGTAGAGCTGGATCAGCCAGAGGACCACGAGCGCGCCGACCATGACCCAGAGGGCCTTCTTCGCCTCGGCGATCATCGCTTCGGCGTCCCGCTGCCCGGATCTGGGCACGTCTGAAGCAGTCGTCATTTCCTTCTCCCCAGATCAGCGCCGCTTTCAGCGGCTGTGGCGAGGAGGATAACCGTCCCGAAAGACAAGTCATCGCGTTTCGTCCTCTGAATGCGGTCCTTGCACGCGCAACTACCGCATTCAGAGGACGAATTGCGAAGGGGGTCAGGCTGGTTCGGCCGCCAGGCGCTGGACGACCGGCAGCAGGTCCGACGCCAGCAGGTCGCGCAGGAACACCGCCGCGACGCGGTGCTGTTTGTCCAGCACGATCGTCGACGGGATGATGTTGCGCGGATAGCCCGAAAGCTGCAGCAGCGTCCGCCCCGACGGGTCGTAGATCGACGGGTACGTCAGCTTCCGGTCCCGCATGAAGTCCTGCGCCGGGGCCCGGTCGTTGTCGCGCAGGTCGATGCCGACCACCTGGACACCGGACTCCTTGGTCTGGTCGTAGACCTTCTGCATCTCCGGCGCCTCGACGCGGCACGGCCCGCACCACTGGCCCCACAGGTTCAGCACGATGACCTTGCCGGGGAAGTCGGCGATCGAAAGCTGCTTGCCCTCGTTCATCAGGTCGTCGCCGGACAGGGTCGGCGACGGCTGGCGGTCCGCGACGTCGTAGGTGATGTCGACCTTCCCGCCCGGCGACACGAAGTTGAACGTGCCGCCGGTGACGACGGCGTCCTTGCCGGTGGTGCAGCCCGTGACGACGAGCAGCAGCACCGCCATGGCCGCCAGCGCGCGTTTCATGCCCCGGTCACCTTCGGGTCGGTGGTGCCGGCGGGCTCGCTGTAGACGATCCGCACGAGTTCCTCGCCCTCGAAGACCAGGCTGGTCAGCGACGCGAGCGAGCACTGCCGGTTGCGCGGGTCGTGCCAGAGCCGCTTGGCCTCCAGGAACCGTCGCACGGTCCAGATCGGCAGCTGGTGCGAGACGCACAGCGCCTCGTGGCCCTCGGCCGCCCGCCGTGCCCGGTGGATCGCGCCGAGCATGCGGTGCGCGATCTCGACGTACGGCTCGCCCCACGACGGCCGGAACGGGTTGACCAGCTTCGGCCAGTGCTTCGGCTGGCGGAGGGCGCCATCGCCGACGGCGACCCGCTCGCCCTCGAACTGGTTGTCCGCCTCGATGAGCCGTTCGTCGGTCTCGACGTCGAGGCGGTGCGCGGCCGCGATCGGCGCCGCGGTCTCCTGAGCGCGCTGAAGCGGCGAAGCGACGACGTGCGTGATGTCGTGCTTCGCGACGGCTTCGGCGACTGTCAGCGCCTGGCGCTGGCCGCGCTCGGAGAGCTTGAAGCCGGGCAGGCGGCCGTACAGGATCTTGTCCGGGTTGTGCACTTCACCGTGGCGGAGCAGGTGCACGATCGTCGTCTCGCTCACGCCTGGACCGCCTCGGCGGCGGCGCGGGCGGCCACCCGCAACGCGGAGGAGATGATTTCGAACTCGGCGTCGCCCATGGCCGCGTTGACGAACCAGGCCTCGTACGCGCTCGGCGGCCCGTACACGCCGTTGTCCAGCAGCGCGTGGAAGAACGCCGGGAACCGCCAGGTCTCCGAGGCCTGCGCGCCCGGGTAGTTCGTCACCGGGTTCTCGCTGAAGAACACGCTGACCAGGTTGCCCGCGTACTGCACGGTGTGCGCGACCCCGGCCTCGGTCAGCGACCGGTCGAACAGGTCACCGAGCCGTTTCGCGTTGGCGTCGAGGGCCGCGTACACGGCGTCGTCGGCCGCGCGCAGCGTCGCCAGCCCGGCGGCGACGGCGACGGGGTTCCCCGAAAGCGTCCCCGCCTGGTACACCGGCCCGCCCGGGGCCAGCTTCGCCATCACGTCGGCGCGACCGCCGAAGGCCGCGGCGGGCAGCCCGCCGGACATCACCTTGCCGAAGGTGTAGAGGTCGCCGGCGACGCCGTCGATGCCGAACCAGCCCGACTTCGAGACGCGGAACCCGGTCATCACCTCGTCCATGATCAGCAGCGCGCCGTGTTCGCGCGCGATCTCCTTGAGCCCGGCGTTGAAGCCTTCGGCCGGGGCGATGGCGCCCATGTTGCCCGCGGCCGCTTCGGTGATGATCGCGGCGATCGAGTCCGGATTGTCCACAAAGGACTTCCGGACCGCGTCGAGGTCGTTGTACGGCAGGACGATCGTGTCGGCCGCCTGCGCGCCGGTGACGCCGGGCGACGTCGGGAGGCCGAGGGTCGCGACGCCGGAGCCCGCTTCGGCGAGCAACGCGTCGACGTGACCGTGGTAGCAGCCCGCGAACTTGATGATCTTCGCGCGGCCGGTGAATCCCCTGGCCAGCCGGATCGCGCTCATCGTCGCCTCGGTGCCGGAGTTGACCAGGCGGACCTGCTCGACCGGCTCGACGCGGCCGATGATCTCCTCGGCCAGCTCGACCTCACCGCGGGTCGGCGTGCCGAACGACAGCCCGTCGACGGCCGCTTCGCGCGCCGCGGCGACGACGTCCGGATGCGCGTGCCCGAGGATCATCGGCCCCCACGAGGAGACCAGATCGACATAGCGGTTGCCGTCGGCGTCCCAGAGGTACGGACCCTCGCCGCGCACCATGAACCGCGGGGTGCCGCCGACGGAGTTGAACGCCCGCACCGGGGAGTTCACCCCACCCGGGACCGCGGCCTTCGCTCGTTCGAACCATGCCTTGGACTGATCGACTCCGGTAGTCACGTCCCCAGTCTCGCAAATCCCGGATGACACCCGCCGCCAGGCTGTCGCGGTTGCGGGCACGGCGTGACCAGGCCCACTAGGGTGGGAAGCACTCCCGTCGAAACCCTCGCGGAGGAATCCACGTGTCCACGGTGCCGTCTCCGCCGACTCATCACCGTCGCCTGCGCTGGCAGGCCCTGGCCGGATTCATCGCGCTGTCGGCGATCGTGGGAGCGGTGGCCGCGCTCGCCGTGGCCACCCGCTCGGACGCGCAGAACCTGCTGGTCCGCCCGTCGTGGGCGCCGCCGGGCTGGCTCTACGGTCCGGTGTGGTCGGCCCTGCTCCTCGTGGTCGCCGTCGCGGGCTGGTGCTACTGGCGGACCGACGGCGAGACGCGCGGCTTCGCCTTCTACGGCCTCTGCCTGCTGCTGACTCTCTTGTGGACGCCGTTGTTCTTCGCCGGCAGCGCGCACGCGCTGGCCCTGGCCGACGTCGTCGTCCTGGACTTCGTGGTGCCCATCACGATGATGGAGTTCGGGCGGCGGTCGAAGCTCGCGGCCTGGCTCCTGGTGCCGTATCTGCTGTGGCTGCTGTTCTCGACCGCGGTCAACGCCGCCGTCGTCTGGCTGAACTAGTCCTTGGGCTTCTTGCCCTTGGCGCGGACGGCGAGCAGGAACTGGCGGATGGCGTCTACCACCAGGATCGAAGCCAGCACACCCAGTCCGATGGCGCCGGCGAGCGGGCCGCCGAAGTAGCGCTGCGATTCCAGCGTCGTCGTCTCGTTGTAGGTGATCACGACCGGGACGACGCCGGCCTTCCAGCAGGCGAAGGCACCCCACACCGCGAGCGCGGCGAGGATCAGCTCGGCGGCCCCCACCAGAGCGCGCAAGGGTTTGTGCAGCCGGGCCGCCGGCCGGTCGTCCTCCGATGGCCACAGTTCGGCACCGGTCGGCTGGGGAAGGTCGATCACGGTGAGCAGTTTCTCATGACTCTGTGGTGCGAGCACGCACCAAATCCTGGAGAGCCTCACGCAGGGCTTCTGGATCTTTGGCCCAAGCGCGGACGTAGACGCCGTCGTCGAGCTTCAAGCCGACTTCGCCGTGCTTCTTGGGGATCGTCCAGCCGCCGCCGAGGACCCGCGATCCGATCGGCGTCTCCTCGTCCCCGAGGACCTCGGCGATCCGGGCCGCCTCCAGCGTTTCCCGGCCCTGCCGGTAGCCGTCGGGGGCGACTTCGAGCGAGAGGTACCGGCGGCGGGCGTAGACCCACGGCACGGTGATCGCCACCAGTCCTGCCGCGACCAGGCCCCAGGCGAGCCAGTGGACCGGCCCGCCGGTCGCCAGCTCGGCGAGCAGCCCGGCGAGGGCGAACAGCGGTGCCCACAGCAACGCCGCCCAGCCGACGCCGGGTTCGCCGTAGAGGGCTGACGGCTCGGGGGTCATGGCAGCTTGCGCCCGACCTTCGGGAAGAAGTCGGAGACGCTGGGCAGGTACATCAGGATCAGCGCGATCGCCACCAGCAGGGTGGAGACCAGCAGGAACACGTTGAGCGAGCCGCGGAGGATCAGCAGCTCCACCAGCACCAGGAAGACCGCGCCCACGGTGAGGACCGTCCTGGCCGAACGCGTTCCTTCGCGGGCCTTGTACGCGAACAACGCGAACAGGACGGCGAAGGTGACCGCGCCACCGAACAGCATCCACAGCAGGGTGTTCACGCCGGACGCGACCAGCGCCGGGTCGGCGGGCTGGCCGGGGACCGGGTTCTCCTTGATCTGCTTGAGAATCCCCTGGGTCAGTTCCTCTTTCAGCACCAGGAGGGCGATCTGGCCCGCGACCAGGACGACCCCGGCGAGGATCCACAGCCAGAACGAGATGGCGACCGGCTTCGGCACCGTGATCTTCGGCGACGTCTGCCCCGGGAGGATCGGGTCGGGCGCGCGTCCCCGCTTGCGGCGCTCGTCGTCGGTCTCGTTGGCTGCGGTGTCGCTCACGCCCGGCAGCCTACGTGATTCCGCAGGCCAGAGCGGTCCCGCCCGGGTAGCTTTCGTTCGAACACCACCGAGAAACTGGGGAATCGCATGACCACACCGAGTCAGCCCGGCGGGCAGCACTGGCCGCCGCGGCAGAACTGGCAACACCAGGCTTACCCGCCGCAGCCGTACGGCTATCCACCACAGGCGCCGCCCCCTCCGCCGAAGCGGAAGACCTTCCTTCTCTGGCTGATTCCGCTGATCGTCGTGGTGGTCGCCGCCGCGGTGATCGTGCCGATCGCGCTGAGCGGTGGCGGAGACCCGGCCCGGGACCAGGCGGCGCCGCCCGCCTCCGGGTCGTCTGCCGGGTCGCCGAAGGTCAAATGGGAACTGTCGGGGGCGAAGAAGGACGTCCCGGAGTACAAGAACGGCATCACCACCTGGCTGCACGAAGACGACCTCGTCGTCGTCCGCGACAAGTACGTGGCCGCCTTCACCAGGGCGGACGGCAAACAGCGCTGGCTGGTCGAGGCACCGGGCGGCAAGGTCTTCTGCGGAACCTCGGTCGAACCCGCCGACGGCAAGATCGTCCTAGCCTTCGGCAAGGCGAAGGCCGGCAGTGAGGACGGCAGCTGCGACAACGCGACCGTCCTCGACCTGAAGACCGGCAAGCTCGGCTGGCAGGTGCCGATGGCCATCCCGCAGAAGATGCAGGACCGGGTGACCACGGTCCAAGCCGTCGTCACGCAGATCATGGGCGACGTCGTGTTCGTGACCGCGGACCAGGGCTACGCGGCGCTCGACCTGGCCACCGGCGCGATCAAGTGGACGAAGACCTTCTCCCGCAAGGCCGACGGTGAGGACACCTGCGCCGGGCACGACATGATGCCGCGAGACGACAAGGCCATCGTCGTGGCGAGCTGCCTCACCGGCGACTTCTCGGTCACCGTGCTCCAGATCGACCCGGTGACCGGGAACGTCGAACTGGAGGACAGCGTCCCGCACTCCGGCTACTCGGTCTCCGGGATCGGTCTCCTGTCGGTGAAGCCCGTGCTGGCGTACGGCTCCAACACCGAGCAGGGCACGTACTTCCTCTTCGGCGACGACCTGAAACTCAAGTCGAAGATCGACGGCGGCAAACCCAACACGCCCGAGGAACTCGACGGCACCACCTCGCAGGGTTTCGGGCACAGCACGTCGGGCACCGAGCATCACCCGGGCGCCGTCATCGTGACCGCGGACGCCTTCTACACCCCGACCCGCACGATCGGCGGCGAGACGAACATGCTCGTCGCGGTGGACCTGAACACCGGGCAGCGCAAATGGACGGCGACGGTTCCGGAGGGCACGATCCAGGCGCCGATCAAGATCGTGGACGGCCAGCTCCTCGCCCAGGTCGGCCCGGTGTACAACACCGGACCGCAGCGAACGGTCAAGATCGCCGTCGCGGACGGGAAGGTGACTCCGTTCCTGGAGGCCCAGATCAGAAACTCCGACCAGGACGAGACCGGGCCGATCCCGGGCTTCTACCGGTACCTGTGGGCCGACGACCGCGTCTACGCCGTGGCGGGCCGCTGGTCGGATCTCAGTGTGGACGTGTTCCTGCTTCAGGCCGAGTAGCGAAGCGAAAGGGTCCCTTCGCCGCGGTTTCCGTGGCGAAGGGACCCTTTTCGTCCGTACGAGGTCTCAGTCCAGCCAAGCAGCGGCTTCGGCGGCCCAGTAGGTGAGGATCATGTCCGCGCCCGCCCGGCGGATCGACGTCAGCACTTCGAGGATCGTGCGTTCGCGGTCGAGCCAGCCGTTCGCCGCGGCGGCTTCGACCATCGCGTACTCGCCCGAGATGTTGTACGCCGCCACGGGAACCGGCGACGCCTCGGCGGCGGCCCGAATGACGTCCAAATAGGACAGTGCGGGCTTGACCATGACCATGTCGGCGCCCTCGGCGATGTCCAGCTCGATCTCGCGCAGCGCTTCGCGCACGTTGCCCGAGTCCTGCTGGTACGTCTTCCGGTCGCCCTTCAGCTGCGAGTCGACGGCCTCGCGGAAGGGGCCGTAGAACGCGCTGGCGAACTTCGCCGAGTACGCGAGGATCCCGGTGTCGGTGCGCCCGGCGCGGTCGAGCGCGGCGCGGATGACGCCGACCTGGCCGTCCATCATGCCGCTGGGGCCGAGCAGATGCGCGCCCGCTTCGGCCTGGGCGAGACCCATTTCCGCGTACACGCGCAGGGTCGCGTCGTTGTCGACACCGCCGTCGGCGTCGAGGACGCCGCAGTGGCCGTGGTCGGTGAACTCGTCGAGGCACGTGTCGGCCATCAGGACCGTCGCGTCGCCGAGCTCGGACCGCAGGTCGCGCAGGGCGACGTTGAGGATGCCGTCCGGGTCGATCGCGCCGGAGCCCTCCGCGTCCCTCGTCTTCGGGATGCCGAACAGCATCAGGCCGCCGACACCGGCGTTGACCGCGTCGACGGCGGCTTTGCGCAGCGTGTCACGGGTGTGCTGGACGACCCCCGGCATGCTGGAGATCGGGCGGGGCGCGTCGGCGCCCTCGGCCACGAACATCGGGAGGATCAGCTGACGTGGGCGCAGCGACGTCTCACCGACCAGCCTGCGCATGGCCGGAGTGGTACGGAGCCTGCGGGGACGATGCTCAGGAAACACCCTTACGACGGTACTCCCGCCCGCTTGAGAACCGGTCCGCAGGCGCGGTGAACGGCTCATTGCTCCGGTCGGGCGACCTTCCCTAAGTGACGGTAAAGAGTCACGTACGTCCGTTTTGCACCCGGTGTGACGCGGGTTACCTTCCACCGCATGTCGAGTTCAACGGTGACCGACCAACTGGAAGAACCGCCCGTCGGCTGGCGCGCCCGGCTGCGCCAGGTCGGGCCAGGGATCATGGCCGCGGCGACCGGGGTCGGCGCGGGCGACCTCGTCGCGACGATGGTGGCGGGCTCGCGCTTCGGGTACACGCTGCTGTGGGCGGTGCTCGTCGGGACGATCTTCAAACTCGCGCTGGCCGAAGCCGTCGGCCGCTGGCATCTGACGTCGGGCCGGACGATCCTCGCCGGCTGGCGGACGCTCGGGATCTGGGCGCTGATCTACTTCGGGATCTACGCGGTGATCTGGGGATTCGTCTACGGCGCGACCGCGATGTCGGCGTCGGGGCTGCCGCTGAACGCGCTCTTCCCCGCGCTTTCGGTGCGGTACTGGGCGATGCTCTGCGGCCTGCTCGGCTTCGCGCTGGTGTGGTTCGGCCGCTACGCGATCATCGAGAAACTGATGACGGTGCTCACCGGCGTGATGTTCGTGACCGTGGTCGGCACCGCCATCCTCGTCGTCCCGGATTTCGCCGAACTGTTCAAGGGCGCCGTCCCGACCCTGCCCGACGGCTCGCTCGTCTACGTCCTCGGCCTGGTCGGTGGCGTCGGCGGCACGATCACCATGGCGGCGTACGGCTACTGGACGCTCGCGAAGGGCTGGCGTTCGGCGAAATGGCTGCCGATGATGCGCACCGACAACGCCGTCGGGTACGTCATGACCGGGATCTTCGTGATCGCGATGCTGATCGTCGGCGCGGAACTACTGCTGGGCCAGAAGATCATCTCGGGCGACAAGGGCCTGCTGTTCCTCGGCGACACCCTCGCCGCCGATTACGGGCAATGGGCGCGGATCCCGTTCCTCATCGGCTTTTTCGCGGTCTCGTTCACGTCGGTGATCGGCGTCTGGCACGGCGTGAGCCTGCTCTTCGCGGACTGGTGGCGCATTCTGCGGCTGCCCGCGAACACGACGGAAAGCGTTGAGACGTACGAGAAAAAGGCCGGGGAACGCAGTGTCGCGTATCGCGGCTACGTGCTGTGGCTGACTTTCCCGCCGATGGCGTTGCTGTTCCTGGACCAGCCCTTCCAGCTCACCGTGATCTACGGCGTGCTGGGCGCGCTGTTCATGCCGTTCCTGGCGGCGACCCTGCTGGTGCTGCTGAACACGTCACGAGTGCCGCGGGAAGGGCGGTCGGGCTGGGTCTCGAATGGACTGTTGGGGGTGTGCCTGGCGATGTTCGCCTACCTGGCCTACACGGAGGTCGTGAAGTTCTTCGGCTGAGGCTGGCGCTTGTCCTCCTTGCAGTACATGAAGGCCCCCTTCCTTGCGCCTGTCGCAAGGAAGGGGGCCTTCATGTACTTGGGTCGGCGACCCTTACAGCCGGATGATGGACTTGCTGTTGCAGTTGGTCAGGGTGCTGCAGGCCTTCACCGTCAGCTGCTTCCACTCGCGCGGCACGTTGACCACGACCTCGAACACCCCATCGTTGACGTGGACGTAGTTGATCTGAGCCGGCGGGGACACGATGAACTGCGCGAGGAGCGCCGCCGTCGGTGAATTGTCGGTCAGCGTGGCGAATACATCGTCCCGGTCGATGGTGACCCGCACGCTTTGCGCCGCGCAGCCGAGCGGGCTGCAGACCTCGAACGACGTGGCGGGCGCCGCGGCCGCCGTGCCCGCGAGTGCGGCGGAACCAAGAGCCAGCACACCCAGGACGGTGGCGGCCCGTGCAAGAGACTTCATGATCACTCCCCAGTGATTTGTCGAGGCCACGAAGCTACGGCCCACCGCTACGCGAGCGATAACTTCTCACTAAGGAACGAGAAAGCCCCCTTCCCCCGCGAACGCGGGAAGGGGGCTTTCAACGGCGATCGTCAGGAGCGACGGGCCCGCTTCGCCTTGCGCGGCGGCGGGAGCGCACCTTCGGCGCGGAGCCGCGCGGCGTGCTCGGCGAGCGCGTCGACCAGGTGCGGGACGTCGGCCTTCTCGGGCTGGACGTCGACCCGGAGCCCGAACTCCACGGCCGTTTCCGCGGTCTTCGGGCCGATGCACGCGACCAGCGTGCGGGTGTGCGGCTTGCCGGCGATGCCGACGAGGTTCCGCACGGTCGAGGACGAGGTGAAGCAGACCGCGTCGAAACCACCGGTCTTGATCATCTCGCGGGTCTCGGCCGGCGGCGGCGCGGCCCGCACGGTGCGGTAGGCGGTCACGTCGTCGATCTCCCAGCCGCGTTCGCGCAGGCCGGCCGACAGGGTCTCGGTGGCGATGTCCGCCCGCGGCAGCAGCACGCGGTCGACCGGGTCGAGGACGTCGTCGTACGGCGGGAACTCGGCGAGGAGACCCTCCGAGGACTGCTCACCTTCCGGGACCAGCTCGGGGATGATGCCGAAGGAGCGCACCTTCGCGGCGGTCGATTCGCCGACGCAGGCGATCTTCACGCCGGAGAACGCGCGGGCGTCGAGGCCGAACTCCTCGAACTTCTCCCACACCGCGCGGACGGCGTTGGTCGAGGTGAAGACGATCCACTGGTAGCGGCCGTCGACGAGGCCCTTGACCGAGCGCTCCATCTGGGCGGGGCTGCGCGGCGGCTCGACCGAGATGGTCGGGACCTCGTGCGAGGTGGCGCCGTGGCCGCGAAGCCGCTCCGCCATCTCACCGGCCTGCTCCTTGGTGCGCGGCACCAGGACCTTCCAGCCGTACAGCGCGCGCGACTCCCACCACGACAGCTTCGAGCGCTGCCCGACGGCCTGGCCGATGGTCACGATGAGCGGGCCGACGAGCTCGCCCGCCTCGTTCGCGACGGTGGCCAGCGTGGTGTCCAGGGTGCGCTGGGTGTTGATGGTGCCGTTGGAGGTCACCGCGACCGGGGTGGTCGGCGCCAGTCCGTGCTCGGTCAGCGCGGACGCGGCCTCGGCCAGGTGCGCCGACGTCGCGTGCAGCACGATGGGGCCCGGGGTGGCGGCCAGCGCGGCCCATTCGACGTCGCCGCGGACGTCGACCTCGGTGTGCGTGCCGCCGAGCGCGACACCGGCGTACGCCGGGACGGCGGCGCCGGGCGAGACGCCCGGGATGATGTCGAACACGGCGCTGGTCCGGGAAACGGCCTGCACCTCGGCGACGACGGCGGGCTGGGTCAGCGGGTCACCGGCGATCAGCCGGAGCACCAGCCGTCCGGCCTTGGCCTCGTTCACCAGGTCCTTGGCGACCTCGGTGGCCTCGCCGACGGCGGGGCGCACTTCGGCGCCTTCGGCGGCGAAAGCCAGGACGCCCGAAGGGACGTCCGGGTCGGTCACCACGACCTCGGCCTTGGCGAGCAGCTCCTGAGCGCGGACGGTCAGCAGACCGGCGTCACCGGGGCCCGAGCCCACGAAGGCGACACGCCCGGTGGTCTTACGCGCGGGGGTCATCTGTGCGTTCTCCTCTTGAGCGGCCGCAGTCGAGCGCGGCCCTACCTTCAACGTTCTGACTCACTGGGCGGGGCCGGACAGCGCGCCCGCCCCCAGGTCGAGCAGCTCGGCGGCCAGTGTCCGGCCGAGCTGTTCGGCTTCGTGCTTGTCGGCGAGCGCGGAAGCGCGCACCATGTCGACCGCGTCCCCGTCCCCTTCGACGGCGGCGGTGCCCCGCAACGAGATCCGCTCGACGACCCGCCCTTCGGCGTCCAGGTCCTCGACGATCTCCGCCAGCGCTCCGACCGGTGCGCTGCACCCGGCTTCCAGCGCCGCGAGCAACGCCCGCTCGGCGGTCGCCACGGCACGGGTGCCTTCATCGTCCACTGTGGAACCGAGCAGGTGCTCGATGTCCACGTCACCGGTCCGGCACTCCACCGCCAGCGCGCCCTGTGCGGGCGCGGGCAGCATCTGGATCGGGTCGAGGGTCTCGGTGATCTCCTCCGCCCGGCCGATCCTGGCCAGTCCGGCACGCGCCAGGACGACGGCGTCGAGCTCTCCGTCGCTCACCTTGCGCATGCGGGTGTCGATATTGCCTCGGATCGGCACGATTTCCAAACCGAGACCGAGCGCGCGCAGTTGCGCGGTGCGCCGCGGGGAGCCGGTGCCGACGGTCGAACCCGGCGGGAGCTCGCCGAGGGTGAGCCCGTCACGGGCGATCAGGGCGTCGCGCGGGTCCTCGCGGCGCGGCACGGCGGCGAGCGTGATGCCCGGCTCCGGCTTCGTCGGCAGGTCCTTGTACGAGTGGACGATGACGTCGACTTCCTCGCGCAGCAAGGCTTCGCGCAGCGCGGAAGTGAACACGCCGACCCCGATCGTCGGGATCGGCGCGGACGATTTGTCGCCGGGGGTCGTCACGGTGACGAGCTCGACCTCGGCTCCGGTGGCCCGCAGGGCGTCGGCGATGGTGCCGGTCTGCGCGAGGGCGAGTTTGCTGCCGCGCGTCCCGATGCGGATGACTCTGCTCACTTGATGATCACTCGTCTTTCGGCGTCGTGGGACTCGCCACCGCGGCGGGCGCCTGCGGGTCGAGGCAGAACAGCTCGCGCAGCGCGTTGGCGTAATCAGTGTCGGCCGTTTCGGCGGCCAGCTGCTTGACCCGCACCGTCGGCGCGTGCAGCAGCTTGTCGACCACGCGGCGGACCGTGCGGCCGACCTCCTCGCGGACCCCGGCTTCGAGGTCCGGCAGGCGGTTGTCCAGGCGCAGCAGCTCGGCGTCGACCACCTCGGCCGCCCGGCGCCGCAGCGCCGTGACCGTCGGGGTGACCTCGGCGCTGCGCTGACCGGCGAGGTACTCGCGCACCTCGTCGAGCACGATGCCGGTGGCCTTCGCGGTCTGGCGTTCGGTGGTCGGGGTGCCCGCTTCGCGCATGCGGCGCTGGATGGTCTCCAGGTCGACCACGGTGACGTCGGCCAGCTCGGCGACGTCGTGGTCGACGTCGCGCGGGAGGCCGAGGTCGCAGACGACCAGCGGCCGCCCGGCGCGGGCCGGGACGTGTTCGGCGGTGAACACCGCGGCCTGCGCGCCGGTGCAGCAGACGACGACGTCCGCCTCGGCGACGGCGGCCGCGATCCCGCTCATCTGGACGGCCTTCGCGGGCACTCCCTGCTCGACGCTCGCGGCGGCGAGCCGGGCGGCCCTGGCTTCGGTGCGGTTGGCGATGGTGATCTCGCCGATCCCGGATTTGCGCAGGTGGGACGCGGTGAGCGCGCCCATCGAACCGGCGCCGACGATCAGCGCGTGCTTGCCCGCGATGTCCCCGGCCGCGGCCAGCGCCTCGGAGACGACGGACGCGCCGAGCTGGTCCAGCCCGGTCTCGGTGTGGACGCGTTTGCCGACGCGCAGCGTGGTCTGGATCAGTTCGTGCATCGTGCGCCCGACGGTGCCGGCCTCACGCGCGGTGGCGTACGACGCGCGGATCTGGCCGAGGATCTGGGTCTCGCCGACGACCATCGAGTCCAGCCCGGAGGTGACCGAGAACAGGTGCTCGATCGCGGCGCCCGCGTAGTGCACGTACAGCGAGTCGTAGAGGTCCGCGGGCTGCATCCCGGCCTGGCGGGCGAGCACGTCGGAGACGTCGTTGAGGCCACCGTGGAAGGTCTCGACGACGGCGTAGACCTCGATGCGGTTGCAGGTCGAGACGAGGATCGCCTCGCTGACGTGCTCGGCCTGCTGCAGTTCGTGGAGCACCTTGGTCACTTCGGTCGCGGGGACCGCGACGCGTTCCAGGGTGTTCAGCTCGGCACTGCGGTGCGAGAGCCCGACCGCCAAGACGCTCATTTTCAGCGCACCACCATTCCGTTGCCGTGGCCGTTCACGCTGCCATTCTCGGCGCCCCCGGGGCCACCGTCTCCTCCGCCGTTGCCGTTGGCGGCCAGATCCGCGCGGCGAGCGACGTGGAACGACAGGATCTGCAGTTCGACCGCGAGATCGACCTTGCGCACCTCGATATGTGCCGGAACCTGCAGCACGACCGGGGCGAAGTTCAGGATGCACTGCACGCCACCTGCGACAAGGCGGTCGCAGACCGACTGCGCGGCGGTGGGCGGAGTGGCGATGACGCCGATGGAGATCTGCCGTTCGGCGCAGACTTTGGGGATCTCGTCGAGATGCGAGACCGGGAGACCGCCGACCGGGACGCCGACCAGATCCGGGTCGAGGTCGAACAGCGCCTCGACCGGGAAGCCGCGGCCGGGGAACCCGCCGTAGTTGGCCAGCGCGTGCCCGAGGTTACCGATACCGACCACGGCGACCTTGTGCTTGCGGGTCAGGCCGAGGATCCGCTCGATCTGACTGACCAGGACCTGGACGTCGTAGCCGACGCCGCGGGTGCCGTAGGAGCCCAGGTACGAGAGGTCCTTGCGCAGTTTCGCGGAGTTGACGCCCGCGGCCTGCGAGAGCTCTTCGCTGGAGATCGTCGTCGCGCCCTGCTCGGCCAGTCCGGAGAGGACACGGAGGTAGACGGCGAGGCGAGCGACGGCGGCCTCGGGGATCGACTTCGCGCGGACCGCTTCCGGTTCGGCGGTGGTCTCGACGGCGGGCATCTCCGCGGTGGGCGCGTTGTCGGCGTCCGGTGTCACCCGGGTGCGCCGGCCTCGTTGCGACACCACGCTTGTCCGCTCCTCTGGTCCTGCTGACGACATGATTCGCCCGAACCTGGAAATCGGCTCTTGACCCGCGGCGCTGAGTCCGGTTCGATGCCGGGCGCTTCCGGTGGCGACGTATCTACGGTAGCCACTTGTGAACGCAGGCACAAAGTCACAGGTAGAGGGGATGACGCACCCCACACCCGGGCATTTCCCGCGTGAAGGCCCCCTTCCCTCGGCTGAGCCGCGTGAAGGGGGCCTTCACGCGGGTCTAGCGCGCGTTGACCGTCACTCTGTGCCAGCCGGTGGCGCCGTCGGGGACGGTACCGGCGATCTCTTGAGTCTGGGTGTAGCCGGACTGGTCCGTCGCCCGGACCGCGATCTCGTGCTGACCACGGGCGACGTCGACCTCGGTCCACCACATCCGCCAGGTGTCCTTCGACGTCTCCGCCGACAGCACGGCTTCCTTCCACGGCCCCTGATCGACGCGGATCTCGACCTTCGCGATCCCGGTGTGCTGCGCCCACGCGGTGCCGGACACCACGACCTTGCCCGCGGTCACCGCCGAACCGGGCGCGTCGATCCGCGACTGCGTCTTCACCGGTCCCTCGCGGCCCCAGCCCCGGTCGAGCCAGTACGCCCGGCGCTCCTCCCAGGTGGTGATCTCCAGCTCGGTGACCCATTTCGTGGCGGACACGTAGCCGTACAGCCCGGGGATCACGATCCGCGCGGGGAAACCGTGTTCGATCGGGAGCGGTTCGCCGTCCATGCCGATCGCGAGCATCGCGCCGCGTCGCGGATCCAGGGCCGCTTCGACCGGGGTACCGCAGGTCCAGCCGTCGACACTGGTCGCGAACAGCTGCTCGGCGCCGGGTTTCACACCCGCCTCCAGCAGCAGGTCGCGCAGGTCGACGCCGATCCAGCGCGCGTTGGAGATGTACGGACCGCCGACCTCGTTGGAGACGCAGCACAGGGTGACGTCGCGTTCGATCAGCGGCCGCGAACGGATGTCTTCATACCGATAGGTGACCTCGCGGTCGACCATCCCGCGGATCTGGAGGCTCCAGTCCTCGGTGCGGACCTGCGGGACCACCAGGGCCGTGTCGATCCGATAGAAATCCTTCGAAGGAGTGAGATACGGCGGGGTGCCGAACTTCACGAAGTCCGCGTCGGGCGGGATCGGCGGCGCGGTCCTGGCCGGGACGAGCCTGCCGACGGCGGCGCGCGACTCCTCGGCGTTCTTCCGGGTCCCGGCGATCTGGCCGACCAGCGCGGCGACGCCGGCGCCCGCCGCGACGGAGATACCGGTGACCAGCACCTTCCGCCTCCCCGGTCCCTCGCCTTCGCGGTCGTCGAAGAACACCTTCGGGCGGAAGAACAAATGCAGCCGGGTGAAGACGACGAGCCCGGCGACCGTCGCGGCGACCGGGGCCAGCAGCGCGATCTGCCCGAGGTCGGTCCGCGCGTAGACGGCGGCGACGCCTGCCGCGCCCAGGACGCCGACGAGTATCTGCCCCGGCAGCGGCTTGCGGCGGGAGAGCTGCCCGGCGAGCAGCGCGAACAGCACCAGGACCACGGCCAGGCCGATTTTGAGGACGGGTTTGTCCCAGGTCTCCAGCGTCCGCTCGGCCCAGGCGACGACCGCGTGCGGGCTGTGGTCGATGACGAAGTTCGCGACGGCGACGAACGGCGAGGCCGTGTACCCGACGAAGCCCGCGACGAGATGCCCGACGCCGAGAGCGGCCGCCAGAGTCAGGAGCCCGGTCAGTGCGGCTTGGCCGAAAGTGAGCCTGCGTTCGTCGTCCACGACTCCATCTTCGGAGCGAAAGCGGCTTCGGGTCGGCCGATCGCCCCTTACGAGTGTGTTACGCCAGAGCTTTCCGGAGCCTGTCCTCTTCGACCCGCCAGTAGCCGTGCTCGGCGTCGTCGATCAGGATCACCGGCACACGGTCGCCGTATTCGGCCCGCCATTCGGGGTCGCTGTCGACGTCGTGGGCGGACCAGGCGACCCCCAGTTCGCCGCAGATCCGCTCGATGTCCTGTTCCGCGACCTCGCACAGGTGGCAACCGGTGCGGGTCATGACGGTCACGTGGTGCGCCATGTCCCCATCCTTACCTGAGGCGTAGACGGCGGAGCTTCCCGGTGGCCGAATGCGGCAGCGACTCGGCGAACTCGACGGTGTGCGGCACCTTGTACCCGGCCAGGTGTTCCGCGCAGTGCTCGACGACCTGCTGTTCCGAGAGCGACGCACCCGGCGCGGGGACGACGACGGCCTTCACCGCTTCACCGGTCCGCTCGTCGACGACGCCGACGACACCCGCCTCGACGACCTCGTCCAGCATCGAGATCACGTTCTCGACCTCGTGCGGGAAGACGTTGAAGCCGTTGACGATGATCAGGTCGTTGGCCCGGTCCACCAGGTGCAGGTCGCCGTCGGTGTCGAGGTAGCCGACGTCGCCGGTGCGGAACCAGCCGTCGGCGTCCGGGCCGTGCGAGCCGTCGGGCCAGTAGCCGGAGAACAGGTTCGCGCCGCGGATCGACACCAGCCCGGTGCCGCCGTCCTCGTCGAAGGCGTCGCCGAGGTCGTCCGGGTCCAGCGGGACGGGCTCCGCGTCGCCGTCGCTGTCGACCAGCCGGAGCTCGACGCCGGGCAGCGGCCGCCCGACCGAACCGGGCTTCGGGTAACCGGTGACCAGGGTCGTGGTGACCACGGGCGCGCATTCGGTGAGGCCGTAGCCCTCGTAGACGTCCAGCCCGGTGGCGCCGCGCAGCGCGGTGAGGATCTTGGGGTGCAGCGGCGCCGCGCCCGAGGTCATCCGCCGGACGGTGGAAAGGCCCTGGCCGAGTTCGTCGGCGTCCATCGCGGCGAACTCGGCGTACATCGCGGGGACGCCGGCGATCGAGGTCACCCGGTACTCGGCGCAGTCGGCCAGGGTCCGCTCGGCGAGGAACCGTTCGGACAGGATCGCCGTCGCCCCGACCGACGTGGTCTGCAACAGGCCCGGCCCCAGGCCGTAGACGTGGAACAACGGGATGGTGATGAGCACGCGGTCGCCGTGCACGAGCGGCGCCGGGACGATCCGGCTCAGCTGGTCGAGGTTCGCCAGCAGCGCCCGGTGCGACAGCATCACGCCGCGCGGCGGACCGGTCGTGCCGGAGGTGTACGAGATGACCGCTATGTCCTCACCGGACCCGGCCTCGTCGACCGGTTCGGCTGCTCCATCCGAGGTAACAGGCGGTGAGAGGCTTGTCACTCCGTCGGGGAGCTCCTCGGTGGCTTCGCGTTCCAGGACGAGCCGCGCGCCGCTGTGCTCCAGCAGCCCGATCAGCTCCGCCACCGGCCCCTGCGGCGAGATCGGGACGACCACCGCGCCCGCGCGGAGTGCCCCGAACAGCGAGACGGCGAAAGCGGCCGACGTCGGCAGCCGCAACGCCACCCTGTCGCCGCGCTCGATTCCCGCGTCGAGCAGGGTGCGGGCCAGCGTGTGGGCGGCGGCGTCGAGCTCCGCCCAGGTCAGCGTGACCCCGTCGCCGGTCTCCTGGACGGCCACCTTGCCGGGCCACTGCCGGGCGGCCTCGACGAGCAAGGTGGGCACACTTGGATCGGCAACCTGCTCCGCGCTCAACTGCGAACCTCTTCCCTCGATGAACGGCGTTGCCAGTTTGTCATCTCGGCCACCGTCATGGGTGTCACTCGCTTTCGTCGCAGTTCCGTAACCCCGGCACCGCTACCTACTTCGCGGTAACTACACGTATGCTGCTGGGCGTCGTCGAGTGGTGTTGATCACTCGATGGTGAGAAAGGGAGTCCGGACGTGCAGATCTTGCAGGCCCACGCGGCGGTGGGACATGCGGGCCGGTCCTCCCTGTCCGGAACGGGAGGTGGACCGTGACTCTTCCCGCGCCCAACCCCGTCTCGATGCTGGCCGGCCACATCCTCCGACGGAGTGGCTTCCCGTCCGCTCCGTCGCCGCGGCCCAAGGCCGCCGACACCACCGAGAACGACGCCGCCGCCGAAGCCGCCAAGACCGAAGCGTGGGAGCTGGTCAGCGCCGCGCAGGGCGGCGACACCTCCGCCTTCGGACGGCTCTACGACCGCTACGTCGACGTCGTCTACCGCTACGTCCTGTTCCGCCTCGGCGACCGGGACCTCGCGGAGGACGTCACCAGCGAGACCTTCCTCCGCGCGCTGCGCCGCATCACCTCGGTGAGCTACCAGGGACGTGACGTCGGCGCCTGGTTCGTCACCATCGCGCGCAACATCATCCTCGACCACGTGAAGTCGAGCCGGTTCCGCCTCGAAGTCGTCACCGACGAGGTCGCCGAGCCAAACGGGGCGCCGATCGGGAACGTCGGCGTGCAGGCCGTCGCGGGGCCGGAACAGCAGGCGATCAGCCGTGCCACCCGCGCCGAACTGCTGCGCTGTGTCGCCGAACTCGGCGAAGACCAGCGCGAGTGCATCGTGTTGCGGTTCATGCAGGGACTCTCGGTCGCCGAGACCGCGGCGATCATGAAGCGCAACGAAGGCGCCATCAAGGCCCTTCAGCACCGCGCGGTACGCCGTTTGGCACAACTTCTGC
Organism: Amycolatopsis oliviviridis; assembly: GCF_014654365.1. Classification (GTDB taxonomy): domain Bacteria; phylum Actinomycetota; class Actinomycetes; order Mycobacteriales; family Pseudonocardiaceae; genus Amycolatopsis; species Amycolatopsis oliviviridis. The sequence continues at coordinate 684,850 of NZ_BNAY01000004.1, read as the reverse complement.
CCACCGGATTGCGTTAGAGTCCCATATTTACTCCTCACCGGGCCTTGCCGTAACCCTTGGGCGTCTCCGCTCGTTTTCACTGCCAGACCGGTGGTCAGGACCGGGCTGATCAGATGGAGACTTCGCCGTGGGCGTGCCGGGATGGTTCGCGCGTGAGCGGGCGGACGGTGACCGCTTCGCGGACCTTGTCGACGGCACCGACACCCCGGACGACGACGAGTTCGCGCACGAACTCGCGCTCGTCGGCGGGTTGCGCGAACTGGGCACCGGCGGCGCTCCCGACGCGGAGACCCGGCAGCGGATCCGCGACGAGATCGCCGGACGTCTCGCCGAAGCCGAAGCCCCGCCCAAGCGCCGTGGCCACGCCGTCGCCAACCTCGCCGCGGCCGCCGTCGCCCTCGTCCTCGCGCTGGGCGGCATCACCCTGCTGCTGTCCAAGGACGCGTTGCCCGGCGATCCGCTCTACGGCATCAAACGAGCAGGTGAATCGGCCGCGCTCGGGCTCACCTTCGACGAGCGGGACAAGGCGAAGAAGCATCTGGAGTTCGCCGCGAACCGCGTCGGCGAACTCGACGAACTGACCCGGCAGGACGCGCCCACCGAGGCGTACTTCACCGGCCTCGCCGATTTCGAGACCGACCTGCGGGCCGGCGTGTCGCAGCTGACGGCGCTCGTCACCGATCAGGGTGGCCAGACCCGGCTGACCGAACTCCGCACCTGGGCGCGGCAGCAGTCCGACCGGCTCGGGCTCCAGGTCGGCTACGCGCCCGCCGAAGCGCGCGACAAGTTCGCCGCGGCCCGTGTCCTGCTCGACAAGGTCCAGACCCGCACGACGGACCTCGGTTCGCGGCTGGTCTGCTACACGATCACCACGGGCTCGTCCGACGAACTGGGCGCGGTCCCGGCCGCCGGTGACTGCGTCCGCGATCCCGGCTCCCCCAACGCCGTCCTGCCGCCGATGACGTCCACCCCGCCGTCGTCGGCGTCGGCCGAGTCACCGGCGCCGAGCTCGGCGCCGCCGTCGTCGTCCGTCGTGGACACCGCGACCCCGACCGGACCGCTCGTGCCGCCGACGGGCGGAACGCCGCCGCCCGTCGTGGCCACGCCCCCGCCGGCGACGAGGACGGTTCCGCCGTCGACCACCACCCCGAAGCCGCCGTTGATTTCGATTCCGCCGCTCATTCCGGGATTACCGCCGATAACCATCGGCTGACAGGGCGTCACGTGAGGGAGGCACCACACCCGGGACAGCGTGGTCGGCCGCTCGCTACGCTGTGCACAGGCACCTGGGATTCCGGAGGCGGTGTGCGTGTCAGTTTGGCGGGGCAAGGATAAGAGTCAAGAGCTCGAACGGCTGGCCGAGCTCGCGGGCGAGGCGTCGGCCGAGGCCGCCATGGCGACCGCGTCCGCCGAAGCCCTCGAACCGCCCGCGCCGCCCGCCCCGCCGGACCTGACGGCGGCCGCGTTCTTCGACGTCGACAACACCATGATGATGGGCGCGTCGATCTTCTACTTCGCCCGCGGCCTGGCCGCGCGCAAGTTCTTCACGTCCGCCGATCTGGCCGGATTCGTCTGGCAGCAGGTGAAATTCCGGCTCGGCGGCCGGGAGAACAAGGAGGACATCAAGACCCATCGCGAGCGCGCACTGTCCTTTGTGGCTGGTCGCACGGTGCAGGAACTGACCGACATCAGCGAAGAGATCTACGACGAGCTGATGGCGGACAAGATCTGGTCCGGCACCCGGGCGCTCGCGCAGATGCACCTCGACGCCGGGCAGCGCGTCTGGCTCGTCACCGCGACCCCGATCGAACTCGCGGCGATCATTTCGCGGCGCCTCGGCCTCACCGGCGCGCTGGGCACGGTCGCGGAGACCAAGGACGGCGTCTACACCGGCCGTCTCGTCGGCGACCTGCTGCACGGCCGCGCGAAGGCCCACGCCGTCCGGGCGCTGGCGTCACGCGAAGGGCTGAATCTCAAGCGCTGCACGGCGTATTCGGACTCGCAGAACGACGTCCCGATGCTTTCGGTCGTCGGGACCGCGGTCGCGGTGAACCCCGATGGCGGCCTTCGCGACGTCGCGCGGGCACGCGGCTGGGAGATCCGCGACTTCCGGACCGGGCGCAAGGCCGCGAAGATCGGCGTGCCTTCGGTGCTCGGCGTGGGTGCCGTCGCCGGTGCCGTCGCGGCCGGAATGGCCTACCGGCGCCGCTGACCCGGCACTCACGTGCTCCAACCCGGGATTCGCGTGCTTGGGACCGTCACATGCGTGCTTGGAGCCGTCACACGTGAGTTCCGGCTTCAATCACGCGAGTTACGGCTCCAAGCACGCGAGTCACGAGTTGAAGCACGCCAGGGACGCGACGGCTGAAGCCCCGATTCGGGCGTTACGAAGCCTGGCGTCCTTTGTGGACCTCGTTCCCGTAGGACGGGGCGGTCAGCCCTTGAAGACGCTCTTCCGCTGCGAAAGGCGTTTGTACAGCGACTGCTGGATCGACTCCCGCACCTGGTCGGTCAGCGTGAACACCAGCATCGGGTCGTCCACGGCGTCCGCGTCGTAGGTGTCCGTGCGGATGGGCTCGCCGAATTCGATGCTCCACTTCGTCGGCAGCGGGATCGCGCCGAGCGGGCCGAGCAGCGGGAAGAACGGCGTCACCGGGAAGTACGGCAGGCCGAGCACCCGCGCGAGCAGCTTGATCTCGCCGACCTTCGGGTAGATCTCCTCCGCGCCGATGACCGACACGGGAATGATCGGCACCCCGGTCCGCAGCGCGGCCGAGACGAAACCACCGCGGCCGAACCGCTGCAGCTTGTACCGCGAGGAGAACGGTTTCCCGATCCCCTTGAACCCTTCCGGCCACACGCCGACGAGTTCTCCGTTGCGCAGCAAGCGTTCCGCGTCGGCGTTGCAGGCGAGCGTCTGCCCGGACTTGCGGGCGAAGGAGCCGACGAGCGGCACCTGGAACACCAGATCGGCGCCGAGGCCGCGCAGATGCCTGCCGCCGGGGACGTGGTCGTGCACGGCGACGGCGGTCATCAGCGCGTCGAGCGGCAACGTGCCGGAGTGGTTCGACACCAGCAGCGCGCCGCCGTCGGCAGGCAGGTTCTCGACGCCGAAGGTGTCGACCCGGAACCACTTCTCGTACAGCGCCCGCAACGGCGGCAGCAGCAGGGTTTCGGTGAGCTCGGAGTCGAAGCCGAACTCGTCGACGGTGTAGTCACCGGTCAACCGGTCCCGCAGGAACCCCAGCGCCGTCCGGAGCGAGGGCGGCAGGAGGTCCGCGTCGGCCGGACGTGTCCGGGCCGGCGAGACCCGCGCCGCCCCGGGGAACTCGACGACGGGCGCGTCCGCCCGGCGTTGGAGTTCCAGTTGTTCTCGCGCTTCGTCGGACTCGCGAAGATCCTGATCCGCCTGTGCGGCCGGGTCCGGCTTCTCTCTGCCGGGGCCGTGCAACGGGATGACCTGCGCTTCAGCGCCGCTCACGTCTTCCGCCTCGCCTTCGTGAGAGTTCTCGGAGTCGTTCTCGTAAGGCCTGCTCACCGGCTCGCCGCCTGCCCGGTCGCCGCTGCCACCAGGACCTTGCCCGCGAACCCGGCGAGCCTGCCGCCGTCCACCACGGGCCGGAGCCCGCGGCCGGTGATGTAGTCGTCGAACGCCTCCCGCGTCGTCCACCGCGGGGTGTAGCCGAACTCCTTCTTGAGCTTCGTGATGTCCACGACGCGGCCGAAGTTCAGCAGCCGGACCTGGTCGGCGGAGAAGTCGACCACCCTGGCTCCGCGCAGCACCTTGCCGACCGACGGGACGACCCCGCTGGGCATCGGCAGTTCGACCCGGCCCGCTCGCCGGATCGCCTGCGACAGCGTGAGTACCCCCTCCGAGCCGACATTGAACACGCCGGGTTTGTCGTTCAGCGTGGCCTGCTCGAACACCGACAGCGCGTCCGAAGCGTGTAGCAGCTGGATCCGGGCGTCGTAGCCGAAGACGGTCGGCACCACCGGCAGCGCGAAGTAGCGCGAGAGCACGGTGTCGATCTCCGGGCTGATGATGTTGGCGAACCGGAACAGCGTCGTCGTGATGTCGGGACGACGGCGCGTGAGCCCGCGGACGTAACCCTCCATCTCGACGGCGTCCTTCGCATACCCGCTGGTCGAGGTGGGGATGAGCTCGGAATCCTCGGTGAAGACGGCCTGTGAACGCGCGCCCGCGCCGTAGACGGCGGCCGTCGACTTCACCACGAGCTTGCGCACGAGCGGCGAGCGCTGGCAGGCCGCCAGGAGCCGCATCGTGCCGATGACGTTGACCTCTTTGATCGCCGTGCGCCGGGCGGGACCCGCCGGATGCGCAGTGCACGAGGCGTGCACGACGGTGTCGACCTCGGCCGTGCTGATCACCTTGGCGATCAGCGGATTGCGGATGTCGGCCCGGACGTATTCAGCGCGCCCCATACGCTGCAGCACCGACTTCTGCGGGGGCGTGGTGTCCACGCCGATCACCCGCTCGAACTCCGGATTGTTGCCGAGTCTGGCGAGCAGTTTCCCGCCAAGGTCTCCCCCGACCCCGGTCACGAGCACGATGTTCGACGGCATAGGACTCCCTGCGGCTTGCGGGCGGTTCTCGGACTTCGATCACGGGGTCCTGATGACCTTGAACGCGAATTGATCTACCGAGTGTGCGCGTACCTGCACTCACTGGAAGCATCGCGCGGCTGCCCTTGAGATGTTACCGCTCATTAGGGGTAGTCGAGTCAGCGCTTACATGCTATTAACCCGCCGCTCGCACAGGGGATGCACGTCTCACTCGAACGGGCGGAAAAGGTCCACTGAATGGGAGTGGCCCGTCCAGAACCTGGACGGGCCACTCACCGGCTGTGTCTTACTTGCCGGCCTTCCTACGCTGAACACGCGTCCGGCGCAGCAACTTGCGGTGCTTCTTCTTCGACATGCGCTTACGGCGCTTCTTGATCACAGAGCCCATCGAGAGCGCTCCTTCCTTCGTCGTCGGTCACGCTGCCCGGCGCAGCGTCCAACGGGTGGAGCGCACAGGCACGAGCGGTCTTCCAGGGTACTCGCGCCCCGGAAGACGCCCTCGGGCGGGCACGTTGTGCTCCGCGAAGCGAGCCTCAGCCCACGTCGAAGTACGCGCCTTGCAGATATTCGTGAACGGCCTTTTCGGGCACTCTGAACGACTTCCCCACGCGCACCGCGGGCAACTCGCCCGAGTGAACTAGGCGGTAGACGGTCATCTTGGAGACCCGCATCAGCGTGGCCACCTCGGCGACCGTCAGGAACTGGACCTGACCCACTGTGTTGACCTTGGCCAGGTCATCCTTCTTGTTCGGCGGCATGATTCACCGTGTCCTTCGACACGTGTCGCGCCACGAGGCTTCCCCACCTGTGGTATCGACACGCACGTGCTCTCCTGAGAGTAGCGGGACACGTGTGGCTAAAGCGACGCGAGTCACCGAGATGGGCCCGTCCGACTACGCATTTCGTCCTCTGAATGCGGTAGTTCGCCGGTGAACTACCGCATCCAGAGGACTAAACGCGGGGATCGTGGGCGCGGCCCAGCTCGGTCGAGCGGTCCTTCGCGGCCTCGATGGCGGCCAGGAGCGCCGCGCGGACGCCGTGCTTCTCCAGCTCGCGGATGGCGTTGATGGTCGTCCCGGCGGGCGAGGTGACGGCTTCGCGCAGCAGCACCGGGTGCTCGTCGGACTCGGCGAGCATCTTCGCCGCCCCGACCGCCGACTGGATGATCAGCTGCCCGGCGAGCGCGCGGGGCAGGCCGAGCAGGATCCCGGCGTCGATCATGGCCTCGACCAGGTAGAAGAAATACGCGGGCCCGGATCCGGACAGCGCCGTGACGGCGTCCTGCTGCGACTCCGGCACCTCGACGACCTGCCCGACGTGCGAAAGCAGCTCCTTCACCACCGCGATGTGCTCGGCGGTCGCGTGCGCACCCGCGGAGACGGCGCTCATCGCCTCACCGACGAGCATCGGGGTGTTCGGCATGACCCGCACCACTGGGATGCCCTCGGCCAGCCTGCGCTCGTACAGGGCGGTCGGCAGGCCCGCGCACAGCGAGACCACCAGCGAATCCTTGCCGAGCAACGGCGCGACCTCGTCCAGCACCGGGTCGATGTCCTGTGGCTTGACCGCGACGACCAGCACGTCGGCCCGGCTCGCGGCGTCGGCGACGGTGACCCCGTGCACGCCGTAGCGCTCGGTCAGCTCGGCCGCCCGCGCCGGATACCGCTCGGTGAACAGCAGGTCACCAGGGCTGTGCCCGCCGTGCAGCAGACCCGAAAGCAGGGCCTCCCCGATCTTCCCGGCACCCAGAACCGCGATCACGCTCATGCCGTTCAGCGTGCCAAACCGCCGTCAGCCGCCGGGCGCCGGGGCGAGCGCCAACTGACGCGCCTGGCAGACCAGCCTGCCCTGTGAGTCGACCACGACGGCGTCGGAGTCGAACCACGCCTCGTGCACCGACTGGGCCTGCACGATCACCCGCAGCCAGCCCGGCGCCGGCCGGGTGCGCAGCAACGCGGTCAGCTGCACGGTCGGCGCCCAGCCGACCCGGCCGAGGTTGTAGACCACCGGCGGGTTCACGTCGCTCGCGAGCAGCGCGAAGAACGGGTCGGGCAGACCGTGCCGCGGCCGGACCCACAGCCGGATCTTCGGCGGGTCGCCGATCCGGCCGTGCAGGTAGCCGACGCTCGCCGGATCGAGCCGGACCTCGCAGCCCTTCGCGAGGTTGAACAGGCCTTCGGACGTCTCCCCGGTGACGGGCACCGCGCCGGGCGGCGGCTCCGCGGGCATGGCCGGGACGTCGGTCCACTCCGGACGCCGCATCGGCAGCCGCCCGGTGGTCACCCTGGCCTCGACGCAACTGCGGCCCCGCTGTTCCAGCAGGACCGCGACGACCGAGGCGCGCCTTCCGACCTTCCGGACGTCCATGCGCAGCAGCACCGGCCCCACAGCGGGCGGATGCAGGAACTCCGCGCTGATCGCGAGAGGCTCGGACGGCGGCTCGCCGCGTTCGTGCAGGAACGCCAGCGCCGCCCTGGCCATCAACGCCATCAGGAAGCCGCCGTGCGGATTCCCGCCGATCGACCATTCGGTCCGCAATACCGCGGTGAACGTGCCGTCACCCAGTGATCTCGTCGCGCAAGCCGCGTCGAAGGAGGTGCCCGTTTCGTCGGCCGCGCTCACCGAGCACTGACCCAGGCCACGAGCCGATCCATCGGGGTGCGGGAGATCAACAAGCGCAGCTGGTTCACGGTCGGAACTTTACGTGTACCAGCGCCTCCGGCGCAGGGAGGAATGAATCTCCGCACCCGGGGACGATCTTTGTCACTGGCCGAGGTGGAGCCTCGCGAACAAGAGTGACTCCGCGAGATCCCTTGACCGCTGCGCCGCGTTCGGCGAACGGCGGGTGTTGATCTCCAAGACGATCTGTCCGGAGAAATCGCTGTTCACGAGCTTTTCGAGCAGTTCGGCGCAGGGTTCGATCCCGCGTCCGGGCACCAGGTGCTCGTCCTTCGGGAGCCCCGTGCCATCCGCCAGGTGGACGTGGGTGAGCCCGGAACCCATGCGTTCGGCGAGCGCGAGGGCGTCCATCCCGGCTGCCGCTGTATGGGACAGGTCGAGCGTGTAGTGGCGAAACCCTACGTCCGTAGGGTCGATCGACGGCCGGAACGCCGACACGCGCGAGGTCCGCGAGCCACCGGGCGGGCGGACCTTGAACATGTTCTCGACCGCGACCTCGATGCCGCTCTCTTCTTCGAGCTGGTCGACGAGGTCACCGAACGCGTCGCCGTAGCGGCGCTGCCAGCGGAACGGCGGATGCACCACGACCGTGCGCGCGCCCAGTTCCAGTGCCGCGTCCACGGACATCCGCAGGCGCACCTCGGGATCCGGCGACCACACGCGCTGGGTGATCAGCAGCGACGGCGAGTGGATCGACAGCACCGGCACCCCGGTGCGGCGCGACCAGCGGCGCAACGCGGAGACGTCCTGGCTGACCGGATCGGCCCAGACCATCACCTCGACCCCGTCGTAGCCGAGGTCGGCGGCCGCCTCGAAGGCGGCGCCCGCCCCCAACGGCCATACGGACGCGGTCGAGATGCCTACCGGAATCTGCTGAACCATTCCGGCATCCTTCCCGAGGCCGCTAACGAGCGACCAGCAGGAGTGCGGCCGGTGAGACCGTCACCACCAGACCGACCAGCACCGCGAGCACCAGGGTCTGCAGATCCTCCGCCTTGCGGATCTTCCGGACGATCCACACCAGCGCGACGATCACCAGCAACGCGGCGACCAGCGCGGCGGCGGGGAGCTTCACCCACAGCCAGTTGAAGCCCAGCCAGACGCCGGCACCGCCGACCACGCCGAGGGCGAGCTGACCGGCCAGCGCCAGCCACTGCTTGCCCGGTGAGGTGTTCTCGGCGGGTGCCGCGGGCTCGTCCTCCTCGACGGCGTCGACGTCCTCGGCCCGGTCGTCTTCGTAGTCGTCCTCGTACTCGTCGGCGCGGTACCCGTAGTCGTCACGGTCGAAGTCCGGATTCCCGTCGGGGTACGCCGGGTCGGCGAATTCGCGCTCGTACTCGTCGAGGTTGTCCTGCTGGCGCGTGCGGTCGTCGAGCGAATGCGGCGGCACGAACGGCATCGGGGCGGGGTGGCCCATGGTGGGCGGGCCCGCGTCGAACGGGTCCGGTTCGGGGTCGGCGTCCGGTTCGACGGGTGCGACCGGGGGCGGCACCGGCGGGATCCCGCCGATCTCGGTGTCTTCGGACTGCACCTTCTGCCTGCGCTTGCGCCATCCGGCGAGCCCCGCGGGCGGCGCCGCCGGCTCGACGGGCGCGGGCGCCTCGGGTTCGGCCCCGGGCGCGTCGCCGACCGCGGCGAACTGCTCCGTGCTCGGCTCGGCCTTCGGCTGTGGCGGGCGGGCCGCCGGACGACGGCGGCGCACCGGCTGCGCGGGCGGGGTCTGGAAGGCGCCGCTGGCCATCGGGCCGGGCTGGTCCTGGACGTCGTCGGGCGCGGCGTCGAGACCGTCGAGCCTCGCCGACAGGCCCGCGGACGGCGGTCCGGCGGGCGGCTCGGGACGACGGCGGACCGGCGGCACCGCGCCACGGGTCTCCTCCGGGCCCGCGGGCCGCGGACGGCCGCGGGGCGGCAGGCCCTCGGAGTCCGGCGGACGCTGCTGATAGCCGGACTGTTCCTGCGGCGGGGTCGGCCGGGCGAACTGGCCCGACTGCTGCGGCGGACGCTGCTGGTAACCGCTCTGCTCCTGCGGCGGGGTCGGTCGCGCGAACTGTCCCGACTGCTGCGGCGGCTGCGGCGGACGCTGCTGATAGCCGCTCTGCTCCTGCGGGGGCTGCGGCGGGCGCACCGGCGGCGTCTGCCGGGTGGGGGCGTTCGGCGGGACCGGCAACGGCGCGGAGTCCTGCTGCGGCGGCGGGACCGGGCGTGCGCCGGTGTCCTGCGGCGGAAGCGGCCGCGCGCCGGAATCTTGTGGCCGCGAGCGGCGCGGAGGACGGTTGGCCGGCGGCGGGGTGTCGCCGGACACCCTGTCGATGATCGCCTGCGGCGCGGTGTCGCTCACCGCCGGCGCGCGACGGCCGCGAGTGGGCTCGGGAGCCTCGTCCTCGTCGTCGGCCGCGCGGCGTCGCCTGCGGCGCCCGCCTTCGGGCTGGGCTCCGTGCTGCGCGAGCAGCTCCGCCACGGTCTTCTGTGGCTGGCCGCTCTCTGTCTCGTCCGTCATACCGTGCTGTCCAATGCGCGCTCCAGCCGTTGCGAACCGGCACGCGACGGGGCATCGGCGGCGTCGCGCGCGCTATCCACCGTCATCCGCATTTCCGTCACCTCTTCACCGTGCCCGTTCTCCGTCGACTAAGTCCAGTCGGGCGCTGCCGCCCACAGTCTCGTCCGCACCGTTCGAATGGTCCAGCCGTCGAAGGATGACACCTTCTCGCAGCGCCCACGGACAGATCTCCAGTTCTTCCAGGGAAAGCGCCCGCATGGTGGCTTGCGCGACGAGCGCGCCCGCCACCAGCTGATGCGACCTGCTCGCGCTGACCCCCTCGAGTTGTGCCAGGTCATGGGCGGTCATCCGGGAGATGAACGCGATGAGCTGGCGCAACGCGGTGTCGGTCAGGGTACGGCGCACATGCGGCCCGCTGGCCGACGGCGCCGCTCCGGTCAGCCGGGCGAGTGACCGGAAGGTCTTCGACGTCGCCACGACACGATCGGGTTCACCCAATTTGGCGACCTTCTTCGCGAGCGGGGCGAGTTGCTCTTCGAGCCACGCCGAAGTGGCGATGAGCTCCGAACGGGTCGGCGGGTCGTGATGGAACCGCGTCCGGGTGGTCCGGCCCGCGCCGAGGGGAAGCGACTCGGCCAGATCCGGCTCCTCGTCCCGGCCCATCGCGACCTCCAGCGAGCCGCCGCCGATGTCGAGCACGAGCAGTTTTCCCGCCGACCAGCCGAACCAGCGGCGGACGGCGAGGAAGGTGAGCCGGGATTCGTCGATCCCGGAAAGCACCTTCAGTTCCACGCCGGTCTGCTCTTGGACCTTCGCCAGCACCTTCGGGGCGTTCTTGGCTTCGCGGACGGCCGAGGTGGCGAACGCCATGACCTCTTCGCAGCCGAGCCTGGCCGCAGCCGCCTTCGCCGACTCGACCGCCCGCACGAGGCTGTCCGCGCCCGCCCGGCTCAGGTCGCCGGTGCGGGTGATCTGCTCGGCGAGCCGCAGGACGGCCTTTTCGGAATGCATCGGGGTCGGGTGGGCGCCACGGTGGGCGTCGACCACGAGCAGGTGGACGGTGTTGGAACCGACGTCGAGTACCCCTAGGCGCACGAGCGTCTACGGTACCCGCCCCCACGTCAGGTCACGAAACCGTAACCGTGATCTGTATCTCTTGGGATTCCCGTGAAGGCCCCCTTTCCTCGGCTGAGCCGAGGAAAGGGGGCCTTCACGCGCTTGCTCACGTCTCGAACTTGTAGCCCAGCCCACGCACGGTGACCAGGTGCCGGGGCGAACCCGGGTCCGGTTCGATCTTCGACCGCAGGCGCTTCACGTGGACGTCCAGCGTCTTGGTGTCGCCGACGTAGTCCGCGCCCCACACCCGGTCGATCAGCTGCCCGCGGGTGAGCACGCGGCCCACGTTGCGCAGCAGGTATTCGAGGAGGTCGAACTCCTTGAGCGGCAAGGAGACCTCCTGGCCGTCGACGGTCACCACGTGCCGCTCGACGTCCATCCGCACCGGACCGGCGGTCAGCACCAGGGGCGCCAGATCGCCTTCGGAGCCCGGCTCGCCGCCGCGGCGCAGCACCGCCCGCACCCGCGCGATGAGCTCACGGGCCGAGTACGGCTTGGTGACGTAGTCGTCGGCGCCCAGTTCCAGCCCGACGACCTTGTCGATCTCGCTGTCGCGCGCGGTCACCATGATCACCGGCACCGCGGAACGCTGCCGGAGCTGTTTGCAGACGTCGGTGCCGCTCATGCCCGGGAGCATGAGGTCGAGCAGGACGATGTCGGCGCCGTTGCGGTCGAACTCCTCGAGCGCCTGCTGCCCCGTCACGGCGACGGCGGCGGTGAAGCCCTCCTTGCGGAGCAAGAACGCGAGCGGGTCGGCGAACGACTCTTCGTCCTCGACGATGAGAACCCTCGTCACAGGTTTCCTCCATGGTCGGGGCTTTCTTGCCCTGTTGCCACGAGACGGGGTGTCCGCTCGGGGGTCTTTTCCGGCCGGGACACCGGCGGGGCCTGTTTCGCGGCCGCCGCCGGTTCGGCACCGATATGCGCGGGGATCCGCAGGGTGAACGTCGATCCGGTGCCGGGACGGCTCCAGAGGCCGACCGAACCACCGTGGTTGGCGGCCACGTGCTTGACGATCGCCAGCCCGAGGCCGGTGCCGCCGGTCGCCCGCGAGCGCGCCTTGTCCGACCGGAAGAACCGTTCGAACACGCGCTGCTGCTCGTCCTCGGCGATGCCGATGCCGCGGTCGGTCACCGCGATCTCGACCTTGCCGTCCACCAGTCGCCTGCTGATCGACACCGGGCTGCCCGCCGGCGAGTACGCGACGGCGTTCTCCAGCAGGTTCGACAGCGCGGTGACCATCAGCGTCCGGTCACCCTCGATGAGCAGCCCGCTGGCGGCGTCGGTGGTGATGGTGATCTCGGCGGATTCCGCCGACAGCGTCGTCCGGCCGAGCGCCTCGCGGACGACGGCGTCGACCTCGACGACGTTCAGGTCGGGCAGCCGTTCGGCGCCCTGCAGCCGCGACAGCGCGATCAGTTCGGTGACGAGCTGCCCGAGCCGGGTCGATTCGCGGAGGATCTTGCCGCCGAACCGGCGGACCTCCTCGACGTCCTCCGCGGCGTCGAGGACGGCCTCGGTGAGCAGCGCGATCGCGCCCACCGGCGTCTTCAGTTCGTGGCTGACGTTCGCGACGAAGTCCCGCCGGACGGCTTCGAGACGGATCGCTTCGGAGTGGTCGACGGCCTCGACCACGGTGAACCCGTCGCCGAGCGGACGAACCTCGCCGAGGACGGCTTCGGGCTGACGGCCTCGCGCCTCCAGCGGGGAGAGGTCGATCTCCATCGGTTCGTCGGTCTCGACCACCTGCTCGGCGGCCTTGCGGGCCCGCGGATCGGCCTGGTTGACCTTCACCAGGCCCAGCTCGTAGGCGCGCGGGTTGTGCAGGACCATGTCACCGAATCTGTTGAGGACGACGACCCCGTTGTTGCTGGAACGCACGAGACGTTCGAGCAGTTCGGCCACGGTGGGGCCGGTCGGGCGCCGCTCCTCGCGGCGGGCGCGGCCCCTCGCGATCAGGAAGCCGACGACCACACCGACGATCAGTCCGCCGATGGCCAGGGCGAGTGCAACAGGCGTGGTCACAGGGGAATCGTAAGCGTGCGGGTAGCCTTTTGGCCTAGTCCCGGCCGCGTACTCGTGATGCCTATGACACCTCCCGAAGCCCTGTTCGCCTGCAGGTCAGCCGCCGTTCACGTGGCCGATCCCTGGTCGAGATCTCCCGGGTGAGGCGGGTCACCCGAAGCGGGGACATCGGCGGAGGCCGGTGCCCGGTTCCCGACTTTCGTCGTGATCTTCCGGGCAGTGTTCCTCCCGCGCGGGGGGCGAATAGCGACGTTCCCGTCACGGCTGCCGGGGAATGTTGGAAGACTGTCGCCGTGGAACTCGTCAGTGACATCTCCCTGATTCGCGGAGAAGAAGAGCTGTTCGACCGGACGGCTCATCTGTTCGTCGCGGCGACCGACATCGCGTGCGCGGCCGACGACCTCTACACCTGGGCGCTCTCCCGGCCGTCGCTCACCCGGCAGGGCGAACGGCTGCTGCGCGGCAAGCGGATCCGCAAGCTGTACCGCCCCGGCGTCCTGCTGAACGAGCAGACCGCCCGGCATCTGCACCATCTCTCCGGCCTCGGCGCGCAGATCCGGATCGGCACCGAGGAGATCAACGAGACGATCCTGCTCGACGAGCGCGTCGCGATCATGGCGGGCGACGAGGGCAAGGCGGTGCGCTCCTACAGCGTCATCTCGCGCCCGGAGCTGGTCCAGGGCATCCTGTCGCTGTTCGAAACCGCGTGGCGGGCGGCCACCACGCTGGAGACGTTCGACGCGCGGTTCGCCGACATCCGGAAGGAGACGCCGCAGATGCTCGAATTCCTGACCACCGGATGCAAGGACGACAAGGCGGCGAAGAGCCTCGGCATGGGTGTGCGCACCTATCAGCGGCGGGTCTCGGAACTGCTGGTCGCGCTCGGCGTGACGTCACGGCTCCAGGTCGACGCGCGGGCGAGGGAACTCGGCCTGCTGTGAAACGCTGGGCGGGATTCGTGCTGCTGCTCGCGCTCGCGGGCTGCGCCACCACGGTCTCCGGTACCGCCCGGCCCGAACCGGAAACCCCGCCTTCGAATCTCGCGCTGATCGATCCCGCGCGGACCGCGTCGGTCCTGACCACGGTGAAGACGGCCACCGAAGCGGTGTTCTCCTACGACAGCACCGCCGCGCCCGCCTACGACAAGGCACTCGCCGAGAACCTGTCTCCAGGAGCGCGTGAAGAGCTGGCGAAGCTGTTCGCCCAGATCCGGAACTCGCCGGAGCCGATCAAACTCGTCACCCGGGTGATCGTGTCGGCCGCCGTCGAGCAGACGGCGGACAAGGCGAGCGTGCTGACCGTGCTCGACCAGAGCAGCAGCCGGGCGGGTGCCACCACCAAGGGCATGGCGTCGGTGCTGCTCACGGCGGCACGCGAGGGCGAACGCTGGCGGATCGGCGAGATCAAGGTGAATCCGTCCGTGCCGCCGCCCGCGGCGGAGAAACCGGGCGCGGGAGACCGCGCGATCGCGCGAGTGCGGGACTCCGCCCGAGACGGCGCGCTACGCGCCGCCGAGGCCCTGCTGACCGTGAATCCGGCCGATCCCGAAGGCACCTACGCCCGCTACGAGTCCGTGTCGACCGGACAACTGCTGACCCAGTTCCAGCAGGACAAGGCGGCGCGGCTCGACCGGATCCGGACCGGGGGCGCGAAATCGGCGCTGTCGCCGAACCCCGCCGCCGCGGTCATGGAGGTCGTGGACGACAAGGCGAGCGTGCTGCTCTACGCGGCGACGGACGTCACGGACGCGGCGGGGCAGGCTTCGAAGAAGTACCTGCCGCTCGTCCTGCGGCTTCAGCGGCTGCCCGAAGGCTGGAAGGCCGCCGGTATCGAATCCGTCCAGCCCCTGCCGTAACGCATTTCGTCCTCTGAATGCGGTACTTGCGTGTGCAACTACCGCATCCAGAGGACGAAATGCGTGAGATCAACGCGCGACAGAGATCAACGGCCTTGGTTGGCGACGGCGGCCGCGGCTTCCTTTGCGGCTTCCGGGTCCAGGTAGGTCCCGCCGGCGGTGACCGGCTTGAGGTCCTCGGTGAGGTCGTAGCGCAGCGGGATGCCGGTCGGGATGTTGAGCCCGGCGATGGCGTCGTCGGAGATGCCGTCGAGGTGCTTCACCAGCGCCCGCAGCGAGTTGCCGTGCGCGGCGACCAGCACGGTCTTGCCCGCGCGCAGATCCGGCACGATCGCGGACTCCCAGTACGGCAGCAGCCGCACGACGACGTCCTTGAGGCATTCGGTCAGCGGGGCGGCGTCGCCGAGGTCGGCGTAGCGCGCGTCGCCGGACTGGCTGAACTCGTCGGCCGGGTCGATCGGCGGCGGCGGGGTGTCGTAGGAACGGCGCCAGAGCATGAACTGCTCCTCGCCGAACTCGTCCAGGGTCTGCTTCTTGTTCTTGCCCTGCAGGGCGCCGTAGTGCCGCTCGTTGAGGCGCCAGTCACGCTTCACCGGGATCCAGTGCCGGTCGGCGGCGTCGAGCGCAAGGTTGGCGGTGGAGATCGCCCGGCGCATCAGCGACGTGTGGACGACGTCCGGCAGCAGGCCGGACTCGGCGAGCAGCTGCCCGCCCTTGCGCGCCTCCTGCTCGCCCTGGTCGGACAGCGGCACGTCCACCCAGCCGGTGAACAGGTTTTCGGCGTTCCACGTGCTCTGCCCGTGACGCAGCAGCACCAGAGTCCCAAGCTCAGCCATGTGGTCAGCCTGCCAGAGTGAGCGGAAGCGCCGGTCAGAGGGCTGGGATTGCGCTTTCTTCTACGGAGAGTGCGTTACCCGCGAGTAACACCTTCACCCGTCCAGAAGACGGGTTGCCAACAAGTCCAAATCCCCGGAAATCAGGCTGCACTCCGTTATCCCGGTTTTCAAAGTTCACTCGAACAGAGTAACCGGTAGTCTTGTGATTACAGGTGGAGATCTGACAGGTTGACTAAGTCCCGCGCGGCCGGATTCCACGCACTCCCCGGCTCGACGCGGGTGACGACCGCGACTCGTCTCCCCCCTGCCGAGTCGCGGCGCCCGCCGGCCCCGTTGGCATCCCCCTCGTCACCGGGTCCACCTTGGCGGGAACTTCAGCGGGGCGGCTCGAGATCGCGACTCCCCCCTCCCTCGAGCCGTCCCGCCTGTTCATCTTCAGTCCAGCGGGGGCGCGGACGGCAGATCCGAAGCGGTCGCCATCGCCGGTTCCGCCGGACGACGCCGCTTGCGCAGCCACCACACCAGCGCCGCCGCGGGGACGCCGAAGACCAGCAGGAAGGGCGCCATCGCGCCGATCACGGTCAGCAGGCCGCCACCGAAGGTCAGGAACGCGTCCCAGCCGTTGGCGAGACCGCCGAAGAACCCGTTGCGGGATTCCTCCTCCGCCACCACCGTCTCCGCCTTCACCTGCAGCGAGATCGTCGACATGGCGACACTTCCGGCGAGGCTCTCACGTCGCTTCTGGAGAGACTCGAGTTCGGCCTCACGGCTCGTCAGCTCGCTCTCCACGGAGGCGATCTCCGAAACCGACGTCGCCCTCGCGAGCAGCGCGCGGATGCGCTCGACGCTCGCCCGCTGGGTGGCCAGCCTCGATTCGATGTCGACCATCTGCTCGGTCACATCCGTCGCGGTGACCTCGCGCCGGACCTGCTTCCCGAGCTTCCCCAGCTGGTCCAGGACTCCGTCGAGGCGATCGGAGGGCACGACGATGTTGACCGACGCGCGCTTCTCCTGGGTGCTCTCCTGCCCGGTGTAACCGGCGGCGCCCTGCGTGATGACGCGGACCTGCGAGATCACGTCGGCGACGTTCGGCGCGGTGAGCTCCAGGCTCGCCGTGCGCACCAGCTTGCGGTCGGTGATCCCCGGCTGCCCGGCGGGCGCCGGGCCTTTGTCCGAACCCGCCCGGCCGGCGCTGTCAGAGCTCTCCTTGTTCGGCGCGCCCTGATTCGGCCCGCCTTGATTCGGTGCGGCTTGTTTTCCGTCGGCCGTCATCGGCATCGCGGCCGATTCGCCACCGGACTCGCTCGCCGAGCAGCCCGCCAGCGCCAGCGCGACGCCGACGACGGCCACCCATCTCACTCGCTTGTACATCGAACCGTCTCCCTCCAGTGCTGCGGAGAGAGACGGAGGCGCGCTCAGCGCGGTTGCACCATCCGGGTCACGAGTCGGTCAAGGCTCCGGGTTCGTGCCCGTTCGCGGGCTCGACGAGATGTTTGAACGCCTCCAGGTTCGCCAGCGACTCCCCACGCGAGACACGCCAGTCCCATTCGCGTTTGATCGATGCGGCGAACCCGAGTTCCAGAAGCGTGTTGAAGTCGCCGTCGGCGGCTTCCAGCACCTGCCCGAGGATCTTGTCCAATTCGGACTCGGTCACCGTGTCCAGGCCGAACCGGCCGACCAGGTAGATGTCGCCCATGGCGTCCACCGTGTAGTGCACGCCGTACAGCTTCGCGTTGCGGCGCAAGAGGAAACGGTAAACGTCCTCATGGGACTCATCGGGACGGCGGCAAACGAAGGCTTCGACGGCGAAGGCGTGGTCCCCGGCGACCAGCCAGCAGTTGGTCTGGAGTTTCTTGGTACCGGGCAACGTGACGAAGTACTTCCCTTCGCCCCGCCTGTCGTACTTCAGGCCCGCACTGTCCAAAGAGGACCGCAAGGTCTCGTCGAGCGTCAAACCGCCACCTCCGCGCGCTGTTCGAGGGCACGCCGGAACGCGCCGGTAGCCTGAGCGTACGTGTCCAGCAGGCGGTCCGTCGTCCGGCGCCAGGAGAAGCGCCGCGCGTGCACGACGGCGTTGGCCGAAAGTTCGGCGCGCCAACCGGGCCGCAACGCGACGTTCGCGAGCGCGCCCGCCCAGTCCTTCGGATCGTGCGAAGGCACCAGCAGCCCGGAGACACCGTGCGGGACCGCGACCGGCAGCCCGCCGACCTCGGCCGCGATCACCGGCGTCCCGCAGGCCTGCGCTTCGAGCGCGACCAGCCCGAACGACTCGTTGTAGCTCGGCACGGCGACCAGGTCGGCCGCGCGGTAGACATTGACCAGCGACCGGCCCGGCTGCGGCGGCATGAACCGGGTCTGTTCCTCGATCCCGAGGGAGACGGCCAGCTCGCGCAGTGCCTGCGGCTGCTCCAGCCCGGTCCCGGACGGGCCGCCGACGATCAGCACCACCAGCCGCGACGCCAGCTCCGGGCGTTCGCGCAGCATCTCGGCCGCGGCCAGCAGGAGGACGTCGGGCGCCTTCAACGGCTGGATCCGGCCCGCGAAGGCCAGCACGATCGCGTCCGGCGGCAGGCCGAGCGCCTGGCGCGCGGCCGACCGGGAACCGGGGGTGAAGCGGTCGAGGTCGACCCCGGGCGGAATGGCGTGCACGGCGCGCGGGTCGGCGTCGTACAGCTCGATCAGCTCGCGGGCCTCGACACGGGTGTTCGCGACCAGGCAGTCCGCCTCCTCGACGACCTGCTGTTCACCGATCACCCGGGTGCGCGGCTCGGGGGTGTCGCCCTCGGCCAGCGCGGCGTTCTTGACCTTGGCCAGGGTGTGCGCGGTGTGCACCAGCGGCACGCCCCAGCGGTCGCGGGCGAGCCAGCCCGCCTGACCGGAGAGCCAGTAGTGCGAATGGATGAGGTCGTAGTAGCCCGGCTCATGGAACGCCTCGGCCCGCAGCACCCCGGCGGTGAACGCGCACAGCTGCGCCGGCAGCTCGTCGCGTCCCAGCGGCTCGAACGGCCCGGCCGGGATGTGCCGGACCAGCACGCCGGGCGCCAGTTCGGCGATCGGAGGCTGATCCGAGGACGTCGCCCGCGTGAACACCTCGACCTCGACGCCGCGGCGGGCCATCTCGGTGGCCGTCTGGCTCACGTAGACGTTCATCCCGCCGGCGTCGCCGGTACCCGGCTGTTCCAGCGGAGAGGTGTGCAACGACAGCACCGCGACGCGCCTGGGCGCGGCGTCGAACCCGTGCAGAGGGATCGTCACCTGGTCAACACTCCTGAAGTCCTACTGATCGGCGAACCCGCGCAGCAGATCCCCGAACTCATCCGCTGCTTCGGCGAACGGCAGATGCCCCACCTCAGGTAACCAACGCAGAACGGCACCCGGAATCTTCCCGGCCGCGTAGTCCGCCGACGTCGGATCGATCACAGCGTCCGCGAGACCATGGACGATCAGCGCCGGTTTGTCCAGTTCGCGAAGAACGTCCTCGCTCCCGACGTCGCGGCGGAACAGCGCGGAGCGCACCGCGGGCGGGGTCGAAAGGCAGGCGCCGAGCAGCGACTGGGCGAGCGTCCCGGACACCGGGGCGGCGGTCATCCCCGCGCTGAACCGCACCAACGCGGGGATCGCGACCGCCGGATCGTCCGACAGCACCGCCGGGATGGCCTCGCGCATGGCGGGGCCGACCTTGCCGCCGGGCCGGTTCTTGCCGACTTCTGTGATCGCGCCCACAAGGACGACGCCGCCGAGCCGTGCGGGACCGTGCACGCGGAGGTAGTCGGTGATGACCAGGCCGCCGTAGGACCAGCCGACGACGATCGCGTCGTCTCCGGCGAAGTCGAGGACGGAGGCGAGGTCTTCGGCCCACACTCGCGGGTCGTCGTAGCCGGCGGAGGGCACTTCGGAGTCCCCGTGCCCGCGCAGGTCCATCGCGACCAGGCGGTACCGCTCGCTGAGCGAGGGGTCCACCAGCTGCGGCGCCCAGGCCCTGGCCGACTGGGCCCAGCCGTGCACGAACACGATCGGGCGGGTGTTCTCGGCGCCCTCGACCCACAGTCCGATGCGGGTCCCGCCGTAGCCGACTACCTCGGTCTTCATGCCTGCACTTTATGGG
>NZ_BNAY01000004.1:0-665039 GCF_014654365.1 Amycolatopsis oliviviridis | reverse complement strand
GGGGGGGGGGGGGGGGGGCGCGGGGCGACGGCTACTTGATCGCGGACAGGGCCTTCCAGGACTTCCAGTCGTAGAACCAGTTCTTGACGTCCGATTTGGTCGGGCTGCCCAGTTTGGACCCGGTGATCTCGACCGGGTCGCCGATGAGCGCCGAGTCGAAGTACTTCTTCGCGTCCGCTTCGAGCAGGTTCACGCAGCCGTGCGAGGTGTTGGCCTTGCCGATGTTCGACGCGTTGTCCTGGTTCTCGTGGATGTACTCGCCGTTGTTCGAGATCCGGCAGGCCCACTTCTTGTTGACGTTGGTGTAGCCGTAGCGCGCGTTGTCGAACCGCGCCGTCGGCTCCTTCGTCATCACGATGAAGGTGCCGTTGGGGGTGTTCCGCTGGACGTCGCCGTCGAGCCCGTTCGAGCACGGGTAGCTCGCCGACTCGGCGCCGCCGCGGTAGACCTTCATCGTGTGGTCCGGGGTGTTGACCTTGACCACCTGGTTGCGGCCGATCTTGAACTTGGTGGTGACGTCGGCCTTGCCGTACGCGCCGCCGCCGAGCGCGACGCCGTAGAGCTTGGCCTCGACGTTGACCGTGATGTTGGCGGGCCAGTACTCCTTGGGCCGCCAGTCGACCTGGGTGTCCGACAGCCAGCCCCAGGAGCCCTCGACGTCCTTGTCGGTCTTGACCTTGAGCGCCTTCTCGGCGGCCGCCTTGTCCTTGACCGCGGACGCGAACTTCACGCTGATCGGCATCGCGACGCCGACCTCGGCGTCGTCGGCCGGGTTCAGCGTGGCGCGGACCTCCTTGGCGGGCTTGACCGTGGTGAAGGAGCCCTTGAGTTCGGCGGGCTTGTTGTCGCTGCCGGTGGCCTTCGCGGCGTAGGTGTACGTCTTGCCGTAGCCGAGGACCTCGGAGCTGGTCCAGGTGAGCCCGTCCGCGGCCAGCTCGCCCTTGACGTCCTTGCCGCCTTCGCCGGTGACCTTGACCTCGGTGAGCTTGCCGTCGGCGACCTTCACGACGACCGGGGTCACCACGGAGGCGTCCTTGGCGTCGGCGGCGGGCTCGGCGGTGATCTTGGCTACCGGCGCGGCTTCCTGCTCCCCGCCGCCGCTGCTGCCTTCCGGCTTGGCGTTGCCGCCTTCTTCGCTGGAGCAGGCGGCCGCCAGCATGGCCGCCCCCGCGGCGAGCGCGGCCTTGAACACCGTGCGCCGTTCGATCACCGTGTACCTCCCATTGGCCCCCCGCGAGCTTCTACCCGCCCAGCGCTGGGGACCTCTCCGACGTTACCCGCGGCGACGGATCTCACCCTCGCCCCTCGGAGTGATAGACGCACGGAGGTGGCGTGGGGTTGTTCACTCTTCGCATTTCGTCCTCTGAATGCGGTAGTTCGTGTCGCCAACTACCGCATTCAGAGGACGAAATGCGGGGAGGGCTAGAGCGAGCAGTTGATGAGCAGAGGCTCCGGGTGCAGCGAAACACCGAAGCGGGCCTCGACGCCGTCGCGCACTTCGCGCGCCAGAGCGAGAAGGTCCTCCGTGGACGCCTTGCCCCGGTTGGTGAGCGCGAGCGTGTGCTTCGTCGACAGCGAGACCCTGCCGCCGGGCCCCTCGTGGCCCTTCCCGAACCCCGCCCGCTCGATCAGCCACGCCGCGGACAGCTTCGTGCCGCCGGGCGCCGGGTACTGCGGCACGCGCACGTCCTCGCCCACGACGTCGACGATCCCTGCCAGCACCTTCGCCAGCTGGGCCTCCCCGATGATCGGGTTGGTGAAGAAGGAGCCCGCGCTCCACGTGTCGTGATCGTCCGCGTCCAGCACCATGCCCTTGCCGCGACGCAGGCCGAGGACCGCTTCGCGCGCTTCGGCCGCCGGGACCCGGTCGCCGATCTCGACGCCGAGCGTGCGCGCGAGCTCGGCGTAGCGGATCGGGGCCGAGAGGCCGTCTTCGGTGACCTTGAAGCGCACTGTCAGCACCACACCCGCGTCAGTCCCCTTCAGGATCGACGTGCGGTAGCCGAAGCCGAGCTCTTCGGCGGTCAGCGTGCGGATCTCGCGGGCGGCGCGGTCGTAGAGGTCGACCGAGACCAGGGACTCGGCCACCTCGCAGCCGTACGCGCCGACGTTCTGGATCGGCGTCGCGCCGACCGAACCGGGGATCCCGGAGAGGCATTCGAGCCCGCCGACGCCCTCGGCGACCAGCTCCGCGACGAACCCGTCCCAGTTCTGCCCCGCCGCTACCTCGACGAGATCCCCGTCACGGGTCCAGCCGGTGTTGCCGACCTTCAGCACCGCGCCCTCGAAGCCGCCGTCGGCGACGACGAGGTTCGAGCCGCCGCCGAGCAGCAGGACCGGCTCGCCCGCCTCGTCGGCTTCGCGGACCGCGTCGACCAGGGCCTGCACGGTCTTCGCCTCGGCGAACCGCCGCGCCGGGCCGCCGAGGCGCAGCGTGGTGTGGTCGGCGAGGGCGGCGTGCTGGGTGGGAGTTTCGGCAGTGCTCACGCCCGTGAACGGTACTGTCTGGCGCCATGGCCTCCCGTATCGAGCACCGCTCAGCGTTCTCCGCAGACCTCGCGACCACGTTCGACGCGGTCGCCGGCGAGCCGGCGCTCCGGGCCAGGCTGGAGCAGATCGGCGGCGACGACGCGGAGTTGCTGGAGTACGTCCCGGATGGGGACGGCGTGCGCTACAAGCTGCGCCAGGGCATCAGCTCGGACAAGCTCCCGTCCGCCGTGCGGACGCTGCACCGGGGCGACCTGATCGTCGAACGCGAGCAGACCTGGAAGGCCTCCGGAGCGGGATACACCGGCACGGCGACCGCGGCGGTGTCGGGCGTGCCCGGCGAGATCACCGCGAAAACGTCCCTGACCGACGAAGGCGAGCGGACGACGCTGGTGAACAGCGGCACGGTCAAGGTGCGGATCCCGTTCGTCGGCGGGAAGCTGGAGGGCGTGATCGCCGAACAGGTCACCAAACTGCTGGAGCGCGAGGCGGAGTTCGTCGCGAAGTGGCTGGCCGAGCGCTGAAGCCGGTCGGGGCACCGACACGCGGGACGACCAACCCGAACCGGCTGCGCCGCGTCGACCGGTGGCTCGCGAGCGACGCGGGTGTGACCCGGCTGCTGCGCCGCGCGGACGAACCGCTGGTGGTCGACCTCGGTTACGGCGCCTCCCCGGTGACCACCGTGGAGATGGCGCGGTGGCTGCGATCCGTCCGCCGCGACGTCCGGGTGCTCGGCCTGGAGATCGACGCCGAACGCGTCGCCGTCGCGCAGGCGCGCGTCGACAAGCCGTGGCTCGACTTCCGGCGCGGCGGCTTCGAACTGGCCGGGACGCGGCCGGTGCTGGTCCGCGCGTTCAACGTGCTGCGGCAATACGACGAGGCCGAGGTCCCGGGGGCCTGGTCGCTGATGCTGGACGCGATGGCGCCCGGCGGGCTCCTGGTCGAAGGGACCTGCGACGAGATCGGACGGCTGAGCACCTGGGTCGCGGTCGGGCACGACGGACCGCGCACGCTCACCCTATCGGTCCATCTCGCCAGCCTGGAGCGTCCGTCCACAGTGGCCGAACGACTGCCGAAGGCCCTCATCCACCGCAACGTCCCCGGCGAGCGGGTCCACGAACTACTGTCCGCACTGGACGTCTGCTGGGCGACGGCGGCGCCGCATCAGAACTTCGGCGTCCGTGCCCGCTGGGCGCATACCGTGCACCTGCTCACCGGCCGGGGCTGGCCGGTGCTGAACCGGCCTTCGCGCTGGCGGCTCGGCGAGCTGACCGTGCCCTGGTCCGCGGTCGCGCCGAGTGACCGCGGACTGGTCCCTTAGCGGGAATTCATCGCCAGCACCCCACTCCGTCACCCCGTAGCGACCTGCGGTGATCACCATGGAACCGTGGAACTGCTGGAGTACGTCACCGAACTGCTTCGGGGCACCCTGGGATCACCCTGGCTGTGGGTGATCGTGTTCCTCGTGTCCGGGTTGGACGCGCTCCTGCCGTTCATGCCGAGCGAGACGACCGTCATCACCGTCGCCGTCCTGATCGGCCCGGACTTCCCGCAGCTGGCGCTGCTCGCGCTGGTCGCCGCGCTCGGGGCCTGGCTGGGCGACTGCCTCGGCTACACCGTCGGCGCCGCGGCGGGCCCGCGGGCGCTCGCCCGCCTCCAGCGCGGTCCGGACGGGGTCCGGCGCTACGAATGGGCGAAGATCCAGGTGCGGCGCAACGCCGTCCTGCTGATCCTCGCCGCCCGCTACCTGCCCGGCGGCCGGGTCGCGAGCGGCCTCGCCAACGGCAGTCTCGGCTACCCGCCGCGCAAGTTCGTCCTGCTCGACGCCCTCGGCGCCGCCATCTGGGCGGTGTACAGCGTCCTGATCGGGCTCATCGGCGGAGCGACCTTCGCGGACGAACCGGAGAAGGGCCTTCTGCTGTCCTTCGCGATCGGCCTGCTGCTGGTCGCGTCGATCGAGATCGGGCGGCGGGTCCGCGTCCGCATCCTGACCCGGCGCCGCGCGGCG
Organism: Amycolatopsis oliviviridis; assembly: GCF_014654365.1. Classification (GTDB taxonomy): domain Bacteria; phylum Actinomycetota; class Actinomycetes; order Mycobacteriales; family Pseudonocardiaceae; genus Amycolatopsis; species Amycolatopsis oliviviridis. The sequence goes on along the minus strand of NZ_BNAY01000004.1, from coordinate 660,544 downwards.
GCCGAGAGCAGCGACAATGGAGTCCGTGTCGAACCCTGAACGTCGCTACGTGATCTCCTTCGGCTGCCCCGACCGCACCGGCATCATCGCCCGGATCTCGGGTTTCCTCGCCGAACACGGCGGCTGGATCGTCGAAGCGGCGTATCACACGGACCCCGACACCGGCTGGTTCTTCACCCGCCAGGTCGTCCGCGCCGACTCGCTCCCGTTCGACGCCACCGAACTCCGCACGCGCTTCGCCGAGGTCGCGAACTCGCTTTCGGCCGAGTCGAGCTGGCAGGTGACCGACACGGGTGAGCGACGTCGCGCCGTGATCCTCGTCTCCAAGGCCGGTCACTGCCTCTACGACCTCCTCGGCCGCGTCGCGTCCGGGGAACTGGACGTCGACGTCGCCGCCGTCATCGGCAACCACGCTTCGCTGGGCGACATCACCCGCGCCCACGGCATCCCGTTCCACCACGTCCCGTTCCCCGCCGGCGACGCGGAAGCCAAGGCGTCCGCCTTCGCCGAGGTGCGGAAACTGGTCGACGAACACGACCCGCACGCCGTCGTCCTCGCCCGGTTCATGCAGGTCCTGCCCGCGGAACTGTGCGAGGCCTGGGCCGGGCGGGCGCTCAACATCCACCACAGCTTCCTGCCGTCGTTCGTCGGCGCGCGGCCGTACCACCAGGCCCACGCGCGCGGGGTGAAACTCATCGGCGCGACCTGCCACTACGTCACCGCCGACCTCGACGCGGGCCCGATCGTCGACCAGGACGTCATCCGGGTCGACCACGGCGACTCGGTCGAGGACATGGTCCGCAAGGGCCGCGACATCGAGAAGGTGACGCTGGCGCGCGGGCTGCGGTGGCATCTGGAGGGCCGCGTGCTGGTGCACGGTAACCGAACCGTCGTCTTCTGATGATTCACTGAGCTCATGGGGACTTCAGAGATCAAAACGATCGAGACTCTCGACGCGCTCCGTGAGCACCTGGGCCACCCGGCCGAACGGACCAAGGGGAAGATCCTCCCCTTCGTCGATCAGCACGCGCGGACGCTGATCGAACACTCGCCCTTCTACCTGCTGGCGACGGCGTCGTCCGACGGGACCTGCGACGTCTCCCCGCGTGGCGACCCGGCGGGTTCGGTGAAGGTGCTCGACGACAACACCCTGGTGCTGGCGGACCGGCCGGGCAACAAGCTGCTCGACAGCCAGACCAACATCATCGAGAACCCGCACGCCGGACTGCTGTTCATCGTGCCGGGCATGAACGAGACGCTGCGGATCAACGGCCGCGCGAAACTGGTCGCCGACGCGCCGTTCTTCGACGACCTCGTGGTCAAGGGCAAACGGCCCGCGCTGGCGATCCTGATCGAGGTCGAAGAGCTGTACATGCACTGCGCCAAGGCTTTCCTGCGGTCTTCGCTGTGGAAGCCGGACACCTGGCCGGAGCGCTCCAGCCTGCCGACCGCGGGGCAGATCTTCCGGGACCAGATGAAGCTGGACGTGACGGCCGAGGCTCTGGACGCCGCCCTGACCGAAGGCGCCCTCACCACGCAGTACTGAGCGCCCGCGCGCGTGCAATGAAGGGGCCTTTCATAGCAAATTTTGCTATGAAAGGCCCCTTCATTGCACGCGGGGAGCGGGTCAGACGCGAACCAGCATCTTGCCGGTGTTCGCTCCGCCCAGCAGGTCCAGAAAAGCCTGCGGCGCGTTGCGGATACCGTCCACAATGGTCTCGGAGTACTTGAGCTCGCCGGAGGACACCAGCGGCGCGACCTCCTTGACGAACTGCGGCTGGAGCGCGAAGTGGTCGCCCACGAGCATTCCGCGCATGGTGAACCGCTTCGCGATGATCGACGCGAGGTTGCGCGGCGCCGCGGCCGGTTCGGTGTTGTTGTAGACCGAGATCATCCCGCAGATCGCCATCCGGCCGTGCAGGTTGATCGAGTCGATGGCCGCTTCGAGGTGCTCGCCGCCGACGTTGTCGAAGTACACGTCGATGCCCTCGGGCGCCGCCGCGCGCAGCTGCTCGATGACCGGGGCGTCCTTGTAGTTGAACGCCGCGTCGAAGCCCAGTTCGTCGGTCAGCCACTTGACCTTGTCGTCCGTGCCCGCGCTGCCGATGACCCGCTTCGCGCCCTTCAGCTTCGCGAGCTGGCCGACGACGGACCCGACGGCGCCCGCCGCGCCGGACACGAAGACGGTGTCGCCCTCCTTGAACTCGGCGACGTCGAGCAGACCGGCGTACGCGGTGAGCCCGGTCATGCCGAGAACGCCCAGGTACGCCGTGACCGGCGCGGCGTCGGGGTCGATCTTCACCGCGTGCTTGGCGTCGACGACGGCGTGCGAACGCCAGCCGAGGCCGTGCAGCACGATGTCGCCCGGCTCGAAACCGTCCACGGTGGACTCGAGCACTTCACCGACGGCGCCGCCGTGCATGACCTTGCCGACCTCGTACGGCTCGGCGTAGGACTTCGCGTCGCTCATCCGGCCGCGCATGTACGGATCCACGCTCAGCACCTGGTTGCGGACCAGGATCTGCCCCTCGCCCGGCACCGGGATCTCGACGTCGGCGATCTCGAAATTCTCCAGCGTCGGGACACCGTGCGGACGGGAGGCGAGCCGGATCTCGGTTGCGTTCACGAGGTAACTCCAAAGTCTGTAGCCGAAGCGGGGCGATCGCCCCGTATCCATGTCCGGTACAACGGGCTAACCGGGGCGACCATTCCGATTGTGGTGAGCGCTACACGACCTCGGCGAGCTTGCCGAGCACTCCCTCGTAGATCCGCTTGAGCCCACCGGGCGCGAAGGTCTTCTCGAAGAAGCCGCCGATGCCGCCCGCGCCGTCCCAAGACGTCTCGATGCGGACGAGGCTGCCGTCCGGCACCTCACGCACGGTCCACGTGGTGACCATGCTGGAGTTCGCGTCGGTCTCGACGAGAGTGCCCTCGGACGGCTCGGTGACCGTCGCGGCGACGTCCCGCACGCGCTTCGACGTCGCCTGCAGCTTCCAGCTCGCCTTCGTGCCCGCGCCGACACCGCCTTCGGTGACCTCGTAGTCGCGGTAGTGCTCGGTCAGCAGCTTCGGTCGGGTTTCGGCGTAGTCCGCGACGAGCGCCCTGACCTTGTCCGCCGGCGCTTCGATGGTGCGCTCCGCGATGGCCGTGACCTTTCCCATCCCACTCCCTTTCACCCGTGTTGCAAGACAGCGTCCACGATTCCACCGCTGCTCGCGAGAGGAACGAGCGCCCCCGTCCCGCTCCTGCCCCGGCCGCAATGAAGGGGCCTTTCATCGCAAATTTTGCAATGAAAGGCCCCTTCATCTCACTTGCGGAGGACCTCAGATGAGGGACTTCTCCTTCAGCCAGTCCTTCGCGACGTCGGCCGCCTTCTCGCCGTCCGAGTCGACGCGCTTGTTCAGCTCACGCAGCTGCACGGTGTCGAGGGCCTTGCTCACGGCGTTGACGGCGGCCGCGAAGTCGGCGCCGCGCTCGTCGAGGACCTTCTTGTTCACCGCGGGCACGACGTTCTCGGTCGGCACGATGGCGAGGTCGTCCTCCAGTGCCACGAACTGCGGGTCGCCCACCAGCGGGCTCACCGAGTCGACCGGGATGACGGTGACCTTGCCGGACCGCAGCTGCTCGACCCGCGGGCCCGCCTCCTGCACGGTCTGGAAAGTCGCCTTCAGCTTGTAGACGTCGGTGAAGCCCTTGAAGCAGGGAAGCCGCTTCTCGCACTCCGGCCCGCCCGCGACGATGACGTTGTCGACCTTGGACAGGTCGCTGATCTTCGCGAGGCCCTTCTCCTTGGCGAGGTCGGCCTTCACGATGTAGGTGTTCTTGTCCTCCGCCGGCGAGTAGTCCAGCAGGCCGATGCCGTCGGGCTCGAACAGCTTCTTGAGCTGCTCGTGCTCGCCGGCCGCGTCCTTCGCGGCTTCCTTACCGAAACCGGTGGTGATGGCGGCGCCCTGGTACTCCGGGATGAACTGGAGTTCGCCGGACTTCAGCGCCGGGTAGATCAGCTCGCGCGAACCGAGGTTCAGCTTGCGGGTGATCGGGTAGCCCTTGGCCTCCAAGGCGTTCGCGTACAGCTCGGCGAGGATCAGGCTGTCGGTGAAGTTGAAGGAGGCGACGACGATCGGCGCCCCGCCCTTGCTCTGCGCGGCCGGGGCCGCCGCGTCGTCGCCACCCCCGCAGGCGGTCATACCGAGGACGGCGGCGGCGAGCACCGCGCCCACTCGAACATTCCGTGTCCAGCGCACGTGCACACACTCCTATGACTCGTTCAGAGGAATGGACAGTATCTCCGGGTCACGACAGAATCCACATTTTGAGAGTTCCGCCCCGTGCGCTCCCAGAGAACGGAATCGCACCGCCCGAACGGGGTAAGGTCGGCCGGTGCGAGCATCCTCCGTGTTCCCCGTACCCGCCCAGGGCGGGCGGCCGCTGTTCGAGTGGCGGTGGGTGGACCGCAACCTCGACGAGATCTTCGAGCGGCTCGGCGAGCACGTCACGCTCACCGCGGCGGCGCTCGCCATCGGCCTGGTGGTGTCGATCGGTGTTTCCGTGGTTTCGCTGCGTCGCCGGTGGTTCTACGCCCTCGCGCTGGGCACGGCCGGTTCGCTGTACGTCATCCCGAGCCTCGGTGCCTTCGCCGTACTGGTGCCCTTCACCGGCCTGACGTCCTTCACCACCGCAGTCATCCCGTTGGCGACGTACACGTTGCTGATCCTCATCCGCAACATCGTCACCGGTGTCGAGCAGGTACCCAAGGAAGTCCGCGAAGCCGCGATAGGCATGGGTTTCACGCGCGCGCGGCTGCTGTGGCAGGTCGAGCTGCCGCTCGCGCTGCCGGTGGTGATCGCGGGGCTGCGCGTCGCGGCGGTGACCACGATCGGGCTCGTGACGGTGACTTCCATGCTCGGCAAGGGCGGGCTCGGATACTTCATCCGCAACGGGATCCAGACCGCGACGCCGAACCCGACGTCGATCATCGTCGGCGTCGTGCTTTCCGTGGTGCTCGCCGTGGTGGTGGATCTGCTGCTGTGGCTCGGTGGGCGCGCACTCGCGCCGTGGTCGCGGAAGGCGGCGTCGCGATGAGCATCATCGACCAGACCATCGAGTGGTTCGGCGAACCGAACCGCTGGAGCTGGACCGACCCGGCGGGCGTGCCGTACCGGACCGTCGAGCACCTTCAGTTCTCCTTGCTGGCGTTGGCGATCTCGGCCGTGCTGACGATCCCGGCCGCGTTGTGGCTCGCGCACTACCGCCGCGCGCAGTTCCTCGCGACGAGCGCGGTGAACATCGGCCGCGCGATCCCCAGCTTCGGGCTGGTGATCCTGTTCTGGTTCCTGGCTTCCCGGCTCGAAGCCGACACGACGTTCTGGCCGCTGATGCTCGCGTTGGTGGCGCTGGCGCTGCCGCCGTTGTTCACCAACACCTACGCGGGCGTCATCCAGCTGGAGCAGGAAACCGTCGACGCCGCGCGCGGAACCGGCTACCGGGAGTGGCAGATCATGCTGCGCCTGGAGTTGCCGCTCGCGTCGCCGGTCATCCTCGCGGGTGCCCGCGTCGCTTTCCTGCAACTGGTGGCGACCGTCGCGATCGGCGCGATCGTCAACGACGGCGGTGGGCTCGGACGGTACATTGTGGACGGTTTCGCGCTCGGGGATCCGGGCCACGGCGAGATCCTGGCGGGTGGTATCGCCGTGGTCGCACTGGCGTTGGTGTGCGAGGGCGTTTTCGCGCTCATCACACGCTGGGTGACGCCGCGCGGGCTGGCGATCCAGTCCCGCGCGGACGCCCGGACCTGATCTCGCGTTATTCGCGTAACCAGACCCAGTACTGGTCACCGTCGAGAATGCGGTGCTGAGCGAGGAAGCCGTTCACGGTCCGCTCCGTCGCCTGGTAGACGGGCTCGATCACCGGCTTCACGGTGAACGACGGGCCTTCGGCGGTGTCCGGTGAGATCGCCGCCCCGTCCAGCGTGCCGTTGAACGGGTACACGGCGCATTCGAGGGCCGTCCCGTCCGGGCCGGTGTGCCACTCCGGACCCCACCGCGCCGCGCAGAACCTCCTGGCGACAGCGTTGTTGGCGTTTCGAGTCGCCTGGTCGTAGTGGATCCGCGTGAGCGGATAAGTGCGCCTGCCACAGCATTTGGACACGTTCCCCGCGTAGTACCGCCCCTCGGCCAGCCCGGGATACGTCTTTTCGACGCCGCCATGGAACGCGTCGGACACCAGCCGGGCGTAGTCCGCGATGGTCGGCTCGCGGACATCGAGGAGGAACATGGGTGTCATCGGGAAGACGCACATGCTTCCTTTGACGTAGTCGGCCTCGTCGCACCGCGCGGTGGACGAGAGGGGCGGCGCGTCCAGCTTGCCGGTCTCGCCCTCGAGGAACAGGAACCGGCCCAGCTGGTACCAAGTGCGTTTCTCGGCCTGGATCTGCGGCGGATCCGCGGGATTCGGGACGTCCTCACCGCGCATCGTGAACCTGGCGTACTCGATGGACTGGGCCTTCCAGTCCGCGAGGCTCTTCGTGATCCGGGTTTCGGGCGCGTCGCAGTCCACGGTCCCGCCCGGGTTCTTCGCGGCGCATGTCATGCCGACGCCGAGACGGGCGGTGTCCGGCAGGCCGGTGTGAGAGCCGATGCCCACCCGGTGCCCGATGACGACACCGCGCCGCCCGGGCTCCATGTTCCGGATGACGAACACCCGCGCGTTCAACTCGGCGACGACCGGACAGGTCGATTCGGGGCAGGCGTAACGCTGATAGCGCAGATTGGTGATCTGACAGGTGGAAAACCGATTTTTGAGATACCCGATCAACGGATCCGGCCGGCTGGGAGAACATTCGTCGAAAGTGATCGGCTTGGGTTCGTTGATATCTTCCAGGGTCTGTTCGGCCGTTTCCGGGGGCGAAACGGGTTTCGCCGTCCGCAGGTCCGCGTCCGGCGGGAGATTCTCCGACAGTGGCAACTCCCGCAGTATCTCCAAGGGTGTCGCGAAGGCGGCGCCTTGCGCCACAGTAACTGTCGAGGCGGCGAACAGGGCCAGAACAGAGAGGATGAGCGCGGCACGACAAGGTCTTCGACGATTCATGGGTCCCCATTTCCGAAAATAATGTGGACGCCAAGATTAAGGGAGCACCGCCGTCGGGATCGTCGTCAGAACGGCCCAAATCCCCCGGCCGAAAACGCGGCGACGAGAGCAGTCACTTCCGGCCCCAATGACCGATCCTCCGCCACCGGCGGCACCAACTCCCGCAGCCGCTCATAAGCCGCTCGAAGCCCGGGTGCCCCCTGACCGGAGGCCAGCCACCGCGCCTGCGAACCCGTGATCAGGTCGCAGGCGGTGATGGCGAACATCCGCGCACAGGCGTCGCGGAGCTGATTGCCCGCCGCCCACGCGAACGCCTGCACGTCCTCCTGCCCGGCGGAAGTGTCGAGGGAGCCCAACGTCGCGGGCGTGGTCAGCCGCCGCAACGCGTGCAGCTCCCCCACCGCGCGTTTGTGCAACGGCACCAACCCCGCGTACGGCCCCGGAGCGGGCGTCAGTTGCGCGGGCAGACCGCTGAACCGCTTGTCCAGCAGCCGGTGCGCCCGCTGGACGCTCACCTCGCCGAGATGCGCCAGCGCCGCCGACACCGCGTCCATCCGCAGCCCGAGTTCGACGGCGTGGAAACCCGTCGTGGACACGAACTCGCCGTCCAGGAAGGCCGGCGAGTCGGTCGGCATCGAGCGCCGCAGGACCGCGTCCAGATCGTCGGCGACTCTCGTCAGGTGCGCGATCGCGCGCGGGGCGACCCGGACGGAAACGGGCGCCTGCACGACATCCCGCCGTTCGGCGGAGCCGTCGATCAGCTCGCCCAGCTCGACCAGGACCGCACGGAGAACCCGGTCGTCCCCGGCCATGACAGGACGGTAGATCGCTCGCGGCGCACCGAGAACGTCGACCGCGATCGCCGCGGCCAGCGTCTGGAGGGCCACGAGCCGCCGGACCTCGGCGAGCGCGAAGGCGGCGAGCGTCTCGGCCAGCGGCGAGCCCTGGATGAGGATCGCGCCTTCCTTGAGGCCCGGCTCGTACGGCTTCGCGAGCACCTCGGACGCGGGCGTCTCGACGCCGTCCACCAGCACGGTCCCGACACCGAGAAAGGTCTGGAAGGCGTGCGCCAGCGGGATGATCTCGCCGGCACTGCCCAGCCCGGTCCTCGGCACGGCGGGCGTGAACCCTTCGTTCAGCCTGTCGACGAGGAACGTCACCAGCTCCGGGCTCGCGCCCGCCTCCGGCGCGAGCAGATCCCGCAGGCGCACCAGCAGGAGCCAGCGCACCTCGCCGGGCGAGAGCCAGGGCGGGCCGCCGACGGCACGGCCGACCAGCAGATTCCGCTGGTGGGCGGCCGTCGCGTCCACCGCGACCCCGGCGAGCCGCCCCATGCCGGTGTTCACGCCGTAAACGGGACGATCGGTCAGCGCGTCGAGGACGCGGGCGCGGTTTTCACCGAGCCTCGCCAGCAACGCGGGGTCGATCTCGACGACTTCGGCATCGAAGGCCGAAGCCGGTTCGAAGTCCTTTGTGGACAGCCTCACTCGACGGGGCGCGCGAGGTCGTCGATGACCTCGGCCCCGGGCAGCGACGCGAGCGCCGAACCCGAGATCAGCAGCTTGCTGCCGCGGATCCCGCTGCCGATGATCAGTTCGGGCTCGTCGGCGACGCGCCGGTCGATCAGGATCGGCCACGATTCGGGCAGGCCGACGGGCGTGATGCCGCCGTACTCCATGCCGGTGATCGAGACGGCCTCGTCCATCGGGGCGAAGGACGCCTTGCGGACGTCGAGACGGCGTTTGATCACCCCGTTCACGTCGGCGCGGGTGGTGGCGAGGATCAGGGCGGCGGCGAAGCGGACCTCACCGGCACGTTTGCCGGCGACGACGACGCAGTTCGCGGACGCGGAAAGCGGGGAGCCGTACGCCTCGCAGAAGGCGGCGGTGTCGGCGAGTTCGGCGTCGATCTCGGCGACGCCGAGGGCGTCGGGATCGGACAGGGCGGCGAGTGCCTTGGCGACGGGCTCGGCGAGCAGGTCCGTGCGCGACGGGGCGGGGACGACGGTGAGGCTTCCGGCGATGGTCCAGGTGGTCACCCCGCCACCCTAATCACCAGTTGCGGCCGCCGCGTTGCACCTCGATGAGCTTGGGCCGGACGTCCACGAGGTAGACCAGGACCGCGACCAGCGCGGGCAGCCACAGGATCATGCCGCCGCCGTAGAACTGGAACAAGGTCATCACGACGGTGGACCCACCGGTGATGAGCATCCAGATGGGCTTGGTCTTCCGATCGGCGGCCGAATACGCGTCCGAGCGCTGGAGCAGCGCGTGCACGAAGGCGAACAGCCCCGTCAGCGCGCCGCCCCAATGGATGGCGAAGAGGATCCAGTTGGCAACGAACACGAAACCAGCTTACGTCAAACCGGGCGAATGCCCCGGGCCCCTGGCGCCGAAGCGGTGCCAGGGGCCCGGGAGTTCGCGTGGACCTTTACTTCTCGGTCGTCTTCGGCGCGTTGGCCGGCTTCTTCGCGGCCGCGCTGGTGGTGGTGCGGCGCGCGGCGGGCGACGTGGTCTTCGGCGCGGTCTTGTTGGCGACCTTGCGCGAAGCCGAGCGGGTCTCGTGCGCGAGGTCGTCGCCGATCTCCTCGACCTCGTCGGCGATCTCGCCCGCGACCTCGGTCACCTTGCGGGCGGTCTTCTCGCCCACCGAGCGGGTGCCCTTGGTGACCTTGCCGAGCACGGTGTCGATGCGCTCACGGGCGTCGGTGGTCACGTCCTCGACGCGGTCCTGCGCGGTGCTCAGCGCGTCCTCGAGCTGCTCGATGGCCTTCTTGACCTGCGGCTGCGCGGCGATCTTGTCCCACGCCTGCTCGCCGGACTCGGCCAGCTTGTTGTACAGCTTCAGCGCGGCTTCGGTGTACTCGTCGATGACCTTGCGCAGCTCGGCCGGGTCCAGCTTCTCGCGGAGACCCTCGACGTCGTGCGGAAGCTCCTCGATGTTCTTGCGGGCGGCCTCGCCGCTCTCGACGACGCGCTCCTTGGCCTTCGACACGGCGTCGACGACGGCCTGGCCCGCCAGGTTGCCGGCGCCCAGCGCGGCCAGCAGCGGGGTGCGGACCTGGTCGAGGGCGGTGTGCTTGCGTTCGGTCTTGGTGGCCGTGGTCATGCTGACTCCTTGGATTCGGCTGCTGGGTCTTCGGGTTTCGCGTCCGCCGCCTGCGTTGACTTCTCCGGCCTCGCGGCGGCGTTCTCGCGGCGGAACGATTCGTAGACGTCGAGCAGGACCTGCTTCTGCCGTTCGGTCAGCTCGGTGTCGGCGCGGATCGCGTCGCCGACCGGGCCGCCCGTGGGCAGATCGAGGATGCCCGCTTGCACGTAGAGCGCCTCGGCCGAGATACGCAGGCCCTTGGCGATCTGCTGCAGGATCTCCGCGCTGGGTTTGCGGACCCCGCGCTCGATCTGGCTCAGGTAGGGGTTGGACACTCCGGCGAGTTTCGACAGCTGCCGCAAGGAGATCTTCGCGTTGCTGCGCTGCTGGCGGATGTACTCGCCGATGTCGGAAGCGATGTCCGCGACCTTCTCCATCGGTCCGCCCGATGCGGGCTGATCCCGGTTGGTGTCTGACATCGGTCACCTCCTCGCGACGTCTTCAACGCTACGCGCGAGTGCTAGCTATTGCAAGCACTCTGCTTGCAACCATCGGGTGTGTCGGTGCTCACCCCGCTACCGTGGAGGTATGTCGAACGCGACGCGGCTGCGGCGGCGCCTGGTCGAGCATCTGCTCGGCGAGGGCGTCCTGCACGACGCTCGCTGGATCACCGCGTTCCGCACCGTGCCGAGGCACGTCTTCCTGCCGCGGTTCTTCGTCCCGGCGGCGAACGGCTGGGCCGCGATCGAGAGCGGCGACGACGAGTGGCTCGCCCGCGTCTACTCCCCGGACGTGCTGGTCATCCAGCTCGACGACGATTCCGGGCTCTGGGAACGGGCGCGCTACCTCGGCGCGCAGCCGGGAACGCCGACGAGCTCGTCCAGCCAGCCGACGATCATGGCGATCATGCTCGAAGAGCTCCGGGTCGCCGACGGGCATCGCGTACTGGAGATCGGCACGGGCACCGGGTACAACGCGGCCCTGCTGTGCCAGCGGCTCGGCTCCGGGCTCGTGTCCACAGTGGACATCGACCCGGATCTGGTCGACGCCGCGCGCAAGCGGCTCGCGGAGGCCGGGTACGCGCCCTCGTGCGCCGCGGCCGACGGTGCCGACGGCTTCCCGGCCGGCGTCCTCTACGACCGGGTGATCTGCACCTGCTCGGTGTCGTCGATCCCGCCCGCGTGGCTGGAGCAGACGGTGCCGGGCGGGCTGATCGTCACCACGCTGAATCGGCCGATCGGCGGTGGACTGGTCCGGATCGTCGCGGGCGAAGGCGCGACGGGCCAGGGGCGGGTGCTGGCGCGCGACGGTCGCTTCATGCCGCTGCGCGCGCACCGGTTCAGGCCGTCGAAGGTGCCGGAAGGCGACATCGTCTGGCGGCCGACGACGCTGCCGATGGGAGTGATCACCGAAGTTCGCAGCCGCTTCGAGTTCTTCGCCGGGCTTCAGCTCCCGGGCGTGACAGCCCTGCGAGACGGCAAGAACACCGCGCTGATCCATCCGGACGGCTCATGGGTACGGCATCGGCAGACGAGCCGCGGCTGTGAGGTGGCCGAAGGCGGACCGCGGCGGCTGTGGGAGAGCGTCGAACTCGCCTATGAGGAATGGCTGGACTTAGGTGAGCCGTGGCGGGACCGGTTCGGGCTCAGCCTCGACGGCGAGGACCAGGTGCTCTGGCTGGATTCACCCGGCGGCCGCACCTGGCCCCTGTGCCTGGGATAGCCGCAGCCCTGAAAGCAGGCCGCGCACCCAGGTCTCGACGTGGTCGACGGCGGCGTCCACCGGGAGGTGGGTGGTGTCGAACAGCTCGACCGGCGGTTCCATCGAGGGCGCTTCCCGCTGCAGCCACTCGTTGAACTCCAGCATCTCCTCGACCCGCTCCTCGTCCCACTCGCGCCAGGCCGGCCGCGCCAGCAAACGCTTGCGCAGGGCTTCGGGCTCGCTGACGAGCGCGAGATAGTGGATGCCGGAGAAGAAGACGCGCTCGGGCAGCCGCTCGAACTCGGGCGGCGCGACGGTGCCGCACAGCACGACCGGGCGGCCGTTCTGGTGCAGCATCGCCGCCATCCGCAGCCAGGTCGAGCGGAACGCGGGATGGCCGGGGACGTCGTCGCGCAACGCCCCGGTCCACAGCACGTCCTGCTCGACCACGAGCGCGAGATCGCCGAGACGGCGCGCCAGCAGGGGCCCGACCGTCGACTTGCCCGCCCCGCTCGGCCCGGTCAGCGCGAACAGCGGGAGCTGCCGGAACGGCCACCGGTGCGCGCATTCCGCGCACACCAGCAGCCCGCTCTCGACGCGTGGCCGTTCGGCGCGATCACCGCAGGCCGGGCAGATCTTGAGATCGAGGACCACGGTCAGTCGAAGAGGCCTTCGAGGAAGCCGCCCTTGCGACGCTTGCCGTGGTGGCCGTACCCGTGCGGGGAGTCCGCGTAGCCGCCGCGGTACCCCTTGGGCGAGTCGGCGTAGCCGCCCCGGTAGCCCTTCGGTGAATCGGCGTATCCGCCGCGATGCGGCCGCGGGGAGTCCGGACGGCCGTAGTGCGGCGCAGGCGCGTGCCCACCTCCCTGGTACGGCGGGGGCTGGTGGCCGCCGTAGTACGAGTTCTCGGCACCGGCGATGGCCTCCAGCTCGCCCCTGTCCAGGAAGATGCCGCGGCATCCCTGACACTGGTCGATGTGGATGCCGTTCTTGTCGACGGTCTTCATGGCGTTCTGGCACTTCGGACAAATCACGTATCAGAGGTTACGCATTTTTCGCCTCCGAGGTCAGCAGGCGCACAGGCAAAACGGATGACCGGCCGGATCCGCGTACACCCGGAACGTCTCCGGGGAGTCGTCGAGCAGCTTCGCGCCGATGGCCAGCGCGCGCTCGTGAGCGGCCTCCATGTCGGTGACGTCGAGATCGACGTGCGCCTGCTGCGGGTTCTCGGCGGACGGCCACGCGGGCGGCCGGTAGTCCGGGACGCGCTGGAACGAGAACCGCGCGCCGCCTTCCGGGTTCCGGAGAGTCACCCAATGGCCGTCTTCGGCGACGTCGGCCGCCTTCCAGTCGAGCAGCTCGCGGTAGAACTCCGCCAGCGCGACCGGGTCCGGGCAGTCGAGGGCCACCGCGCCGAAGGTCGGTACCGCACCCATGGTCCATCCTCCAAGATGATCGAGTAACCAGTGAAGTGAGTATGCGGGTTATCGGAGCCGATGACAACCGGTCACGCCCGTACACTGGGCGAGGTGAACACCGACGCGTCCCTGGTGGTCGAGTTTCTGAACACGGTGAACGTCGAACGCGGCACCGACCTCCTGGACGATCTGGAGACCTGGCAACGCTGGGCTCGGGATCACCGGCTGCGGGCGGATACCCCCGTGGCCGCGCGCGAAACCCGGGACGCGCTGCGGGCGGCGATCGGCGACCCGCGGCTGCCCCGGCTCGGCCTGCGCGCGCCGGCGGACATCGTCCTCGGCCCCGAAGGCCCGCTCCTGGTCGCGGAAACGGTCAAAGAAGCGGTGCTGGCGGCGTCGACCCGGCTGACCGTGCTCGGCGAGTGGATCCGGCTCAAGATCTGCCCGGCGGACGACTGCCTGTGGGCGTTCTACGACGAATCGCGGAACCGGTCGAGGACGTGGTGCTCGATGCGGGCGTGCGGGAACCGGGAGAAGGCGCGGGCCTGGCGGGCGCGGACGGCGGACGTCTCGACCTGAGTGCCGGAACCCGCGTGCTTGAACCCGTCACTCGCGTGATCAGAGCCGGATCTCGCGTGCTTGGGGACGTCACGGCTCCAAGCACGCGAGATCCGGCCTAAATCACGTGAGTTCCGGCTCCAAGCACGCGACATCCGGCAAGCGTCCTGGCCCGAACGACCACAACTTCTGGGGTCACCCACCCCCGAGTTACCCCCAGGGGTTGTGCACAGCGTTAGGCCAAAGACGTGAAATGCTGTGGATAACCCTGGGGATGACTCCACTTCCTGTGGACAACTCCCGGTGAACCCTCCGGAGTGTGGTATATGCGGAAGGCTCAGAAGAGCAGCTGCGCGACCGCGTAGATGACCAGGCCCGCGAGCGCGCCGACCACCGTGCCGTTGATCCGGATGAACTGCAGGTCCCGGCCCACCTGGAGCTCGATCTTGCGCGAGGTCTCCTCGGCGTCCCAGCGCTCCACGGTGTCGGTGATGATCGTGGTGATCTCCTTGGAGTAGTGCGTGACGACGTAGGCCGCCGCGCCCTCCACCCAGGTGTCCACCTTGGACCGGATCTGGTCGTCGGAGACCAGCCGCCCGCCCAGGGTCTCGAGTCCGGTGCGCACGCGGCGCCGCAGCTCGCTCGACGGGTCTTCGGCGGCGTTGAGCAGCATCTCCTTCGCCGTCGCCCACGCCGAGCCGATCAGCTTCTGCACCTCGTCGTGCCCCAGCATCTGCGCCTTGACCTGCTCGGCGCGCGCCATCACCTCGGGGTCGGTCTGCAGGTCCTGGGCGAACTCGCCGAGGAACTTGTCCAGCGCCAGCCGCATCGGGTGGTTGACGTCGGTCTTCACCGCCCACACGAAGGACAGCACCTCGCCGTAGACCTTGTCCGCGAGCATCTCGTCGACGAACTTCGGCGACCAGCTCGGCGCCCGGTCCGAGACCACGCGCAGCATCGTCGTGTGGTTGTCCCGCACCCATTCGTAGGCGCGGTCGCACATCAGGTCCACCAGCTTGTGGTGCGCCCCGTCGGCGAACACGCCCTCCAGGATCTTGCCGAGCGGCGGCCCCCACGGCTTGTCCACGATCCGCTTGACCACGGCCTGTTCCATGATCGCCTGGACGTCTTCGTCGCGGAGCACCTTGACCGCGGCCCGCACGACGGTCGCTAGTTCGGACGTCACGCGTTCGGCGTTCCGGGGCTGCGAAAGCCAGCCACCGAGCCGCTTGGACACCTCGACCCGGCTCAGCTTCTCGCGGATCACGGACTCGGACAGGAAGTTCGAGCCGACGAAGTCACCGAGGCTGCTGCCCAGCGCGTCCTTCTTGTTCGGGATGATCGCGGTGTGCGGGATCTTGATCCGCAGCGGATGCCGGAACAGCGCCGTCACCGCGAACCAGTCGGCGAGCGCGCCGACCATCCCGGCCTCGGCGGCGGCGCGGACGTAGCCGACCCAGTCCGGCCAGCCCGCGGCCTCGGCCCAGCTGGTCAGCAGGAAGATCACCGTGGCGCCGAGCAGGAACGACAGCGCGACCAGCTTCATCTTGCGCAGGCCGCGGCGCTTCTCCTCCTCGGCGGCGGTTCCACCTGGCGGATCGGCTGGGGTCACCTTGGCGGGCGTCAGTTGCTCCACACGGCCATTGTCCGTGAGGATGGCTGATCGTGCGCGAACCTGTCCTCGTACCCCGCCTCCAGCCCTTCACCTCGACCATCTTCGCGGAGATGACGGCACTGGCCGTCCGCCACGAAGCCGTCAACCTCGGCCAGGGTTTTCCCGACACCGACGGGCCCGCCGGAATGCTCGACGCCGCCAAGAACGCGCTGTTCGGGGGCGCGAACCAGTACCCGCCGGGTCCCGGGCGGCCGGAGTTGCGCGCGGCGATCGCGCGCCACCGGCTCCGCTACGGCGTCGAGTACGACCCCGGCACGGAGATCCTGGTCACCGCCGGTGCCACCGAGGCCATCGCGGCGTCGCTGATCGCGCTGACGCAGGCGGGCGACGAGGTCATCGTCATCGAGCCCTATTACGACTCGTACGCCGCCGCGGTCGCCATGGCGGGCGCGGAGCGGCGTGTCGTCGGCCTGGTGGAGCGCGACGGCCGGTTCGCCCTCGACGTCGAGGGCCTGCGTGCCGCGGTGACCGAACGGACCAGGGCGATCCTGATCAACTCGCCGCACAACCCGACCGGCACGGTGTTCACGCGCGCCGAACTGGAAGCCGTCGCCGCGCTCTGCGTCGAACACGACCTGATCGCGATCACCGACGAGGTGTACGAACACCTGGTCTTCGACGACGCCGAGCACTTCCCGCTCGCGACCTTCCCCGGCATGCGCGACCGGACGGTTTCGATCTCCAGCGCGGGCAAGACGTTCAACTGCACCGGCTGGAAGATCGGCTGGGTCTGCGCGAGCTCGGAACTGGTCGCGGCGGTGAAGGCGGCGAAGCAGTTCATCACCTTCGTCTCGGGCGGCCCCCTCCAGCCGGCCGTCGCCCACGCGCTGGACCACGAAGTGCCCTGGGCCGAGGAACTGCGCGTGAGCCTGCAGGGCAAGCGGGACCGGCTCGCGGCGGGTCTCGCGGAGGCCGGGTTCGCGGTCCGGCCGACCGCGGGGACGTACTTCATCTGCGTCGACGTCCGTCCGCTCGGCTTCGACGACGCCGCGGAACTGGCCTGGCAGCTCCCCGAACGGGTGGGGGTGGCGGCCGTGCCCGTAAAGGTGTTCACCGATCACCCGGAAGAGTGGAAACATCTGCTGCGTTTCGCGTTCTGCAAACGCAATGAGGTCATCGACGAAGCGGTCACCCGATTGCGCAAACTTCAGTGACTCGTCCGATGTCCTTCACGCCCAGCCGCCCTTTTCGAGCGCGCGCCTGAGCCTGTCCAGACACCGTCTTCGCAGCCTGCCCACACTGGCCGGACTGATCCCCAGCTCCCCCGCGAGCTGCGTGTAGGACAGCTCCGGCCGGTGTGCGAGCAGCCACATCAACCGCCGGTGGACGTCCGGCAGGAGATCGACCGCCGCCCAGAGCGCGCGGGCGAGTTCGGCGCGGACGACCTCGGTCTCCGGAGTCGTCCCGGAGTCCGGGAGCGGACGCGGCGTTTCGCGCCTGTTCCTGGTGATCATCCGGAGCGCGCGGCGCCTGGCGGTGGTCGTCAGCCAAGCCGCGAGCTTCGCTTCGTCGCGTAGCGCGCCCGGTGCGCGAAGCAGTTCCAGCCAAGCGTCCTGACAGACGTCCCTGGCGTCGGATTCGGTCAGGCGATAGGTCTTCAGCGCGCCGAGCACCGCCGCCGAGACCGCTTTCACGTCCCACATCCCGGACTCTCCTCTCCAGACGGCCCGCGACCGCCACGTCGATCACCGAACGCGACTTCGACGGCACACACCGCAGCAGGGATCCTGAAAAGGTCAGGTCATCGCGGATTTGAGTAGTTCCACCCGGGCCCGGATGGCCGCCGGGCACACACCGAGAGTGATCAACTTCGGTACTCCATGCACCGGAGCCGGTTGCGTCGTTCCGCCTAACGGGCTGGATCAGCGGCGGCTGAGGTGAAACACTCCCCTCCGGTGCTAAAACTGGTGCAGCCCCGGGGGAACTGCGACCTGACCGGAAGAGACCCCAAGAAAGATCGAACTCACGCGGAGAACGTGGGTTTCAGGCGCGGACGGTGGTGATTGCTGTGAGTGGTGCGGCAGTCGTGTCCCGTCACGGCCTCACCTTCCGGAAGTCCGGCGCGCGAATTCTTTTCGCGGGCGGGCTCGCGCTGACGGGCTGGCTCCTCGGCGCCGTCCTGAGCACTCCGGCTTCGGCCGACGAACAGACCCCCGTGACGCCGGAGACCTCCGTGGTCCAGCCCGCGAACGGGGCCGAATCCTGGAAATCGACTACTCCGAACGAGTCCACTTCGGACTCCGGTACGGCCGGGGCCACGAAACCCGTTGAGGCCACCGAAACCCCGGAGACCGAATCTCCCAAGGCCGCGTCTCCCCAGGAAGAGCCCGCTCCCGTTTCGAGCAAGGAGCCCGAGGCCTCGTCTTCCGAGAGCCCCGTGTCCTCCGAGAACGCCGTCGAGGAAAAGGCCGTTTCGAACGCGAGTTCCGTCGAGGAGACGAAGACTTCTTCTCCGGAACCGCAAAAGAAGACCGCGAAGCCCCAGGCGTCCAACGGTTTGCTGGGCGGCCTCATCGGCGGCGTGCTGGATCTCGTCTCGAACACGGTCGGCGGGGTACTCGAAACCGTCGGCGGGGTCGTCGGCGGAATCAGCGAACACGTCGTCGAGCCGATCGTGAAACCGGGTCCGTGCTGCGGATCGGGTGATCCGGGGATCCTGCCGGGCGCGGGCGACATACTCGACCCCGTCTTCGGCGGCGGATCGGGTCACTCGGCAGGCGGCTCGGTGACCATCGCCGTCCCGGCCAAGACGGCCACGACGAACGAGCCCGCGCCGAACACCCCGGACCCGCGTCCGTTCGTCCCCGTCACGGCGCCCGCACCGGCACCCGCCGTGCAGAACCACCGCGTCGCCACGCTGCCCCTCCAGGTCAAGACCGCCACCAAGCCCGCACCGGCCGCGCCCGCCGCTTCCGACACGCACGCGTCCCCGGACGGCGGCGGCTCGGGCGGCGGCGGTGGCCTGCCGAACACCCCGGCGACCCCGGTCGCGCCCACGACGACCGCGCAGCCCGGGCACGACCACTCCGGCGGCGGCCGCGGGCTGCTCGCCGTGCTCGACTCCGGAATGCCCGCCACGCAGCTGAAACTCATCGGAGCCGGCTGCGACCACGAAGGCGAGCGCACCGGCCGGGAAGCCGCGCTTCCGGCCACCTCCCCCGACTGACCTGACCGGGTCGCCGGGGAGAACCACGTCCAAACCAAGATCAACTTCTGGTTTCGGCGTCCCCTGAAGTCCCCGGCTTGAGTCCGTTTTCGCCTGCCCCTCTTTCAGGCATCCCCTGTCTTCCCGAACGGCCGACCGCGCCCGGCCGGTTCGGATCCCGGCCCCGGCGCCGCGCTGCCCCTTTGCGGCGCCGGGACCAGCACCGGGTGGACTCCGGGGGCTTCTGCTCACCGCGCCGAGCAGGAGCCGGTCTAGCTCGAAGTCCGCCTGAACCGCGGGCGGTTCCCGGCACGTCGAGGGGCTGTGCCGGGTAACCGCCGCGGTGCCCGTCCCGAGGTTTCGGCCTCGGGGCGGGCCGGATAGCCGGTGCGCCGGTCGTGCGGCGCCGATGCCCTCCCTGGAGCATCGGCCGCCCCGCCGGCGCACCGGCTATTTCCGTTTCCGCCCTACGCGTTTCGTCCTCTGAATGCGGTAGTTGCCTACGCAAGGACCGCATTCAGAGGACGAAACGCATGAGTCAGGTGACCTGCATGGCCACCGGGGCGGCCGTGGCGGGCGTCGCGGCGACCGAAGCGGCGGCCACGCCCAGCCGCCGCACGGCCTCGAACAGCCGGTCGGCCGGGAGCGAATACGGCAGGCGCAGCCAGCGCTCCAGTCCACCGTGGACACCGAACCGCGAACCCGGCGCCACCTGCACCCCGTGTCCCGCCGCCGCGACGGCCAGGCGCGTGCTCATCGGCTCCGGAAGACGGCACCACAGCGAAAGCCCGCCGGGCGGCACGGTGAACGTCCACTCGGGGCAGTACCAGTTCAGCGCCCCGGTGAGCGCGTCGCGCAGGGCGAGCGCCTCCTCTCGACGGTGCGCCAGCGCGGCGCCGCCGTCGTCGAGGAGTTCGGCGAGCACGAGTTGCTCGAAGACCGGAGAGCCCAGGTCGACGGCGAACCGGGCCGCGATCAGCCTGCCGATGACGTCCTCGGAGGCGCGGATCCAGCCGAGCCGCAGGCCTGCCCAGTGCGATTTCGACGCCGAACCGATCGTGATGCCCAGGTCGCCCGCGAACGCCCCGAGCGGCGGCGGCCCGTCGGCCGGATCGCCTTCGAGGTCCAATTCGACCAGGGTCTCGTCGATGATCGCGGGCGTCCGTGCACGGCTCAGCGCGGACGCGAGCCGCTCGCGGCCGACGGCGTCCATCCGCAGGCCCGTCGGGTTCTGGAAGTCCGCGACGAAGTACGCGAGCCTCGGCGCGGACTGCCGCAGCGCGGCTTCGATCCCGACGATGTCCCAGCCGGTGGCGGGGTCGAGCGGCACCGGTACCGGGATTGCGTGCGCGGCACTGATGGCTTCGAGCGCGTTCGGATACGTCGGCTGCTCGACCAGCACGCGGTCACCGGGACCGGCCAGCATGCGCAGGACCTGCACGAACGCGTGATGCGCGCCGTTGGTGATCATCACCTGATCGGCGTTGGTCGGCAGCCCGCGTTCGGTGTAGCGGCGGGCGATCCGCTCGCGCAGGATCCGCAGGCCGCGTACGTGGTAGCCGTTCTCGCCGAGGTGGTCCACCAGCGCCTTGCGCGCGGCGTCCACGGCCGGGACCAGCCCGGGAATCGCGGGCGGGCAGGCCTGGGCGAGGTCGATGAGGTCCTCGCCGGACGGCAGGATCGTGTCCCGGCCCCGGCCGCCGGGGGACGCGATCCAGGACCCGGCCCCGCGGCGGCTGGCCACCAGCCCGTCGGCCCGCAGCTTGTCCAGCGCGGCGCCGATCAGCGTGCGGCTGACTTCCAGGGCGTCGGCGAGCTCGCGCTCGGCCGGGAGTTTAGTGCCGAGCGGGAGCCTGCCGTCGAGGACCAGCAGCTCGACCGCCGCCGCGAGATCCGCGGCACCGTGTCGAGAACCACTCTGCCGCCAACTCCCCAGCAAAATGGCCAATTTCGAGCCTGAAACGCGTCCAGTCAGCGGGATCAGCGGTTCCATAAGGCCAATTGTTCCAGATTGGCCATGGTCAAGGTAGCCACTTACCCCTGATGGTGCACTCGTGGCACTCAAACTCGACCTCAGACCCGTCGGCATCTCCCACGACACCACCCGTCGCTCGCTCCAGCTCGTCGGCGGGCTCGCCCTCTACGGCGGCAGCATGGCCATGCTGACCCGGTCGGGGCTCGGCCTCGACCCGTGGGACGTGCTGCACGAGGGCCTGATGAAGCGCACCGGCCTGTCGTTCGGCACGGTCACCGCGATCGCCTCGGTGCTGGTGCTCCTGCTGTGGATCCCGCTGCGGCAACGGCCCGGGATCGGCACGCTCGCCAACATCGTGGTCATCTCGCTGACCGTCGACCTGGTCCGGCTCTTCCTGCCCGAACAGGACGTCCTCGGCTGGCAGATCCTCAACCTGGTCGCCGGTGTGGTCCTCAACGGCCTCGCCGCCGCGATCTACGTCGGCGCGCGGCTCGGCCCGGGCCCCCGCGACGGGTTGATGACCGGTTTCGCGGCCCGGACGGGCAAGTCGATCCGCCTCGTCCGGACCCTCATCGAGATCACCGTCCTGGCCGCCGGCTGGCTGCTCGGCGGCACCGTCGGTGTCGGCACGGTGCTCTACGCGCTGGCCATCGGGCCGCTGACGCAGGCTTTCCTGCCGTACGTCGTGTGGCGTGAGCGTTCTGCCGCGTAGCCGCGCGCGGGACTCGCGTGATCAGAGGCGTGACTCACGTGATCAGGCACCGCACTCGCGCGTGCGGGGTCTGATCACGCGAGATCCGTCTCTGATCACGCGAGTCCGGTGTCTGATCAACTGGCCTCGCGCTGCTCCACCAGGCGCCGCACGGCCAGGTAGTCGATCCCCCGCTGCGCGAGGACGTCGGCGGCCACGCCCGGAAGCGCGGTCAGCGCGAGCAAGAGGTGCTCGCCTTCGATGCGCTTGCTGCCGACCTCGACGGCTTCACGAAGGCTCTTCTCCAGCACCTTCTTCGCGTCCTGCGTGAAGGGCCGATGCCCGCGCCCGGCGCGCTGCCCCCCGGCCAGCGCGCCGGGACCGTGGGTCTGTTCGACCCGCGCGACGATGTGCTCGACGTCGATGCCGAATCCGCTCAGGGCTTCGACGTCGGCGTCGCTCATGCCGCCCCGGCGGCGGACGCGGCGGAGGTCGTCGGCCAGTTCGTCCGCCGGGCAGCCCAGGGTGGTGAGCACGCCGGCGCGCTGCGCGAGCGAGGTCAGCAGGTGCAGCGGGTCGACGTTCGCGGACGCCTCCTCCGAAGCGACCCGCTGAGCCCCCATGACGACCTCGCGGAGTTCGGTGGTGAACCGTTCGAACATCAGTGCCTCCCGTACTTCTTGTGCACCGCTTGCCTGCTGACCCCCAGCTCGGCCGCGATCTCCTGCCAGGACCAGCCGTGCACCCGCGCGCTGCGGACCTGCACGGCTTCGAGTTGTTCCAACAGCCGGCGCAAGGCGGCGACGGCGCGCAACCCCACCCGGGGATCGCGGTCGCCGGCTCGCGCGGCCAGATCTGTCGCTTCGGTCATGACGTCAACCTACGTTGACATCTCGCCCGCGTCAACCTCAGTTGACAGTTAGGGTCTGGCCATGGTCGAAATCGCAGTGGCGGAAAGGGACGGAGTAGGCGCGGACGGAGCATCGCGCCCGACAGAAGACCACGTCGCCGTACTCGGCAACGCCGTGGTCGTGCTCGACGGGGCGACCGCGCCGCGACCGGATCTGCCGTCCGGCGGCTGGTACGCGAGCCTGCTCGTGCGCAGCCTGTCGCGGGCGCTGACCGCGGAACCCCAGGCGGATCTCGGGATCCTGCTGGCCGGGTCGATCGCCGACGTCGCGAGTCGCGAAGGGCTCGAACCGGGACGATCACCGTCGAGCACGGTCGCTATCGCGCGCTGGACGGACGAAACCGTCGACGCGCTGGTGCTCGCCGACAGCCCCATCATCGCCTTCGGCCCGGCGGGCGCGGACCCGCTCACCGACGACAGGCTGGTTTCGCTCCGCGACGGAGGGCAGCTCCGCACGGGCGCCGACGTCCGCGCGAAACGCAACGCGCCGGACGGCTTCTGGGTCGCCGAAGCGGAACCGAAGGCGGCCGCCGAGGCCGTCCGCCGCAGCTGGCCGCGCTCGGAGGTCGAAGCCCTGTTGCTGGCGACGGACGGGGTCGCGATCGGTGTCGACGAGTACGACCTGTTCGGCTGGCCGGAAGTGCTCGCCCTCAGCCGGGAACGTGGTCCGGACGCGGTCCTCGACGCGGTGCGCACGGCGGAGAAACAGGACCCGGACGGTGTCCGCTGGCCTCGGGCGAAAAGGCACGATGACCAGCTACTGGTACTGGTCGAGTTCGGGGTAGCCCCAGGGTAAAACCGGGGGCTTCCCGGATCGGAAATCCCCGCCCGCGCGAGCAGGCTGGACGCATGACGTTCCCTGGGGAGAGATCGCGGGCCAGACCCTGGCTGATCGCGTCGGGCGCGGCCATCGGATGGGCCCTGTTCACCATGGTGGTGCTCCACCTGATCAGCTCACGCGATCCGGTGTTCGACACGCTGTCCAGCTACGCCTACGTCGATCGCGGCACCGGCATGCTCGGGGCCAGCGTGCTCTCCCTGTCCATCGGCTCGCTCACCGCGCTCGGCGCGCTGGCCGCGGCCGGGATCCCGCTCAGCCGCACCACGAAACTGCTGTTCGTGCTGTGGTCGCTGGGACTGGCGGCGGCCGCGATCTTCCCGGCGAGCTACCCCGAATATCCGGACCCGGTCAGCGGCGAGATCCACCTCTACGCGTGCCTCATCGCGTTCCTCAGCCTGCCCGCCGCCGGGTTCACCCTGCGCGACAACCTGCGCGGCACCCCCGCGGCCAGGCGGATCGGCCGCCTGGCTTGGGGCAGCGCGGCGGGCCTGGTCGTCTTCGGGCTCAGCTTCATCTTCGTGCGCCTGTCCGACATCCCGTTCTTCAAGGCGCTGACCGATTTCGTGCCGGTCGGTGTCACACAGCGGCTTTCCCTGGTGGCACACGTGATCCTGATCGCCGGGATGCTGAAGGTCGCGTCAGCGGCTCACCGCGTCGGCGAATTCGGGCGCGTACCCGTAGAGACCGGGAAGCCCGCCCGTGTGCAGGAAGACCACGTGCTCGTCGGGCGCGAAATGGCCTTCGGCGGCCCACTCGATCAGCGCGGCGCCCACCTTGCCGGTGTACACGGGATCGAGCGCGATCCCTTCCGTGCGGCCGAAAAGCCGCACCGCGTCCCACGTCGCGGCGGTCGGGATCCCGTAGCCGGGGCCGATCGTGCGGTCGTCGATGCGCAGACCGTCGAGTGACGGCGGCTCGGTCCCCAGCAGTGCGGACGCCGCGATGGTGAGGTCGGCCAGGTTGTCCAGGGCCTCGTCGACCGGATGACTGACACAGGCGATGTCCAGCGTCAGCCGGTCGAGATCCGCCGCTCCGACGACGAGCCCGGCGGACGTCCCGCCGCTGGCGTGCGGCGCGACCAGCCGGGCCTTGGTGACGCCGAGCGCGTCGAGCTGCCCGTCGAGCTCCCGCGCGGCCGCCACGTAGCCGAGCGCGCCGACGCCGTCGGAACCGCCGACCGGGAACGTGGCCACCTTGCGGCCCTCGGCCGCGGCCTCGGTGATCAGCCGGTCGTAGGTCTTGCCGGTCTCCTCGCCGTCGCGGCAGACGTGCACGGTCGCGCCGAAGAGGTGGTCGAGGGAGACGTTGCCGGACCGTTCGTACGCGTCGCCGTCGCGAGGGACCTTCGCCGTGAGCACCAGCTCGCACCGCAAACCGAGCTTCGCGCAGGCCGCGGCGGTCTGGCGGCCGTGGTTGGTCTGCAACGCGCCGAAGGTGATCACCGTGTCGGCGCCGTTCTCGATCGCCGCGCCGAGCAGGAACTCGAGTTTGCGCAGCTTGTTGCCACCGACGCCGAGCGGATGCACGTCGTCGCGTTTGAGCAGCAGGTTCGGCAGACCGAGGGCCTCGCCCAGCCGGGGTGCCGGATGCAGCGGCGTCGGGTAGCCGCCGAGGTCGACGCGGGGGAAGCGATCCAGGTTCATGCAGGTCACGTAACCACACCGAAGACGCCCGATCGAGGTTACCCGGTGGTATCGTTCGTTTGAACGAACGAGAGAGGCAGGGGGAGCCATGACCACGTCGAAACCGGAGCTCGCCTTCACGGGCCTGGCCGAACAGGCCTCGATGCTCGCCGCCGGAGCCACGACGTCGGTCGAGCTCACGCGCTTGGCGCTCGAAAAGGCCGAAGCCAGCCAGCCGACCCTCAACGCCTTCAAAAGCCTTCGCGCCGAAGAGGCCCTTCGCGAGGCCGAGGAGGCCGATCGACGGCTGGCCGCCGGCGAGACCGCTCCCCTGCTCGGCGTTCCCACCGCGATCAAGGACGACCTCGACCTCACCGGACTGCCGACCGCGTTCGGCTGCGAAGGCGATTTCTCGGTCGCGACAACGGATTCCCCTCCCGTCGCCGCGCTCCGTGAGGCGGGCGCGGTGCTGATCGGCAAGACCAACACCCCGGAACTCGGCCAATGGCCGTTCACCGAAGGCCCCGCGTTCGGCGCGACCCGCAATCCGTGGGACACCGAACGCACCCCGGGCGGTTCCTCGGGCGGCGCGGCGGCGGCCATCGCGTCGGGGGTGATCGCCGCCGCGCTGGGTTCCGACGGGGCGGGGTCGATCCGGATCCCGGCCGCGTGGACCGATCTGGTCGGGATCAAACCGCAACGCGGCCGCGTCCCGACCGAACGCGAGCTCTTCCACGGCCTGACCGTGGTCGGCCCGCTCGCGCGCACCGTCGCCGACGCGGCCCTGCTGCTCGACGTCGCGGCGGGCACCGGGACCGCGTTCCAGGCCGCCGCGCGCCGCGAACCGGGCCGGATGCGGATCGGCCTGTCCACCAGGATCCCTTTCACCGCCACGAAAACCCGGCTCGACCCGCAGGCGCACGCGGTCGTCGTCCGGCTCGCGGAGCGGTTCGCGGAACTCGGTCACGAGATCGTCGAGATCGAACCCGACTACCGGCTGATCGGTCTCACCTTCCTGCCGCGTTCGCTCGTCGGCGTGCGTGACTGGTCCCGTCGCGTCCCGGACCAGGCGCGGCTCGACCCGCGCACGCGGGCCAACGCGCGGCAGGGCTCGGCGCTGGCCGGACCGGCGCTGCGGCTGGCCAGGGCCACGGAACCGTTGCTGCAACGCCAGATCGGCTCGGTGTTCGGCCGGGTGGACGTCGTCCTCACGCCGACCACCGCGACCCCGCCGCCGCGGATCGGCACCTTCGACAAGCTCACCGGCTGGCAGACCGACCAGGCCATGATCGCCGCGTGCCCTTACGCTTGGCCGTGGAACGTGCTGGGCTGGCCGGGGGTCAACGTCCCCGCCGGGCTGAGCCCGGAAGGACTGCCGCTCGGCGGCCAGCTGCTCGGCCCTTCGCATGCGGAGGAACGGCTGATCTCGCTGGCCGCGCAACTGGAAGAGGTCGAACGGTGGCAGGACCGCAAACCCGAGACCGGTTGGTGAACACCCGCGAGACGATCCTCCACGCCGCGCTCAAGGTGGTCGGGGAACAGGGCGTCGGAGGGCTGACCAACCGCCGGATCGCGACCGCGGCCGGGGTCTCGCTCGGCACGCTGACCTACCACTTCCCCAGCCAGACCGCGTTGCTGCGCGAAGCGATGCTGCTGTTCGTCGAGGAGGAGACCACGAAGCTGACCGGCTTCGTGGACGCCTACCGCGAGCAGGGCTTGAGTGTCGAGCAGGCCGCGTCGGTGGTCGAGCAGGTCATCTCGCAGCTGCCGTTCGGCACCGACGAACTCGGCGCGCACGAGCTGTACCTGCAGGCCGCGCGCGACCCCGGGCTCCAGGACGCGGCCGCGCGGTGTTTCGCCGCCTACGACGAGCTCGCGCTGGTGATCCTGAAGACGCTCGGTGTGCCGTCGCCCGAGCGGCTGACCGGTCCGGTGGTGGCGCTCATCGCCGGATTGCAGTTGCGCAGGCTGGCGACCGGCGACGACGGCGTCGGAGTGGCGCAGTCGTTGATGATGCTCATCCGCGGCGCGTCGTGAGCGGTCCGCCGATCGTCAAGGGCACGGCGGCATGGCGGTACTTCGGCGACTTCCGGGCCGGACTCATGGCGGGTCAGGTGCTGGTGCTGCAGGTCGCGCATCCGGTCGTCGCGGCCGGGGTGCGGGATCATTCGGACTACGTCGAGGATCCGTGGACGCGGCTGATGCGCACGGCCGCGTCGCTGTCGATCTACATCTACGGCGGTCCCGAAGGCGCCCGCTACGAGGCGGACCGGCTGCGCGCGCTGCATCGCGAGTTCACCGGGGTCGACGCCGACGGCCGCCGGTACAGCGCGCTGAACCCGCGCGCGTACGCCTGGGTGCACGCCACGCTCGTCATGGTTCCCGTTGACACGCAACGGTTCTACGGCAAGCCGATGACCGCGTCCGAACTGGACGAGTACTACGCGCAGATGTGCGACGTCGGACGCCTCCTCGGTCTCCGAGCGCAGGACATGCCGCCGACGTGGCCGGAATTCGAGCGCTACTACACGGAAATGATCGACGGCTTCGGCCCGAACGGGACGATCTCGACGCTGTTCGAGACGATCCGGACGGTGAAGAAACCCTGGCGATGGCTGCCCGACGAACGCTGGGTACGGCTCCAGCGGTGGCAGCATCGGGGTCAGATGTTCGTCATCCGAGGCACTCTCCCGCCCGCGTTGCGGGAGCGTCTCGGTCTACAGTGGACAGATCGGGATCAGCGCCGGTTCGATCGGTTCCGGGCCGTGGTGCGGGTGACCGGTGGTCTGGTGCCGGTGACGCTGCGCTCGTCGCTCGTGCGCCGGATCGGCAGGCTGAACGTCTGGTTCCGGGCGCATCCCCGCGCTTACCGCTTCCTGGGCGGCGACAACGGACCCGGAAGCTTTCGGAGCATTTAGTCCTCTGGATGCTCCCCTACCGGAGTAAGGGCCGCCGTCCCCTGTACGGGGGACCCCGGTTCACCCCGCGCCGTGACGCTTTCCCCGGCTTCCGTCGTTAACTTCGGCCACGATGGGGAATTCACCGAGGGGGCGGCGCGCGGCGCCGTTGGTCATCGCTCGCGTACTCGTGCTCTGTGCGCTGGCGTCCTTGCTGTGGGGCGGCACGGCCCGGGCGGACGGCGTGTCGAGCGGGGCGGACGTCCAAGTCGCGCAGACGCTCGGTACCCGGGATCTCACGGTCGTGCTGCGGCGGATGGACATCGCGCCCGGGCCGCTGCACGTCGACGTCGTCACGCACGCCGGAAGCGCGCCGGGCACGCTGAAACTGCGCGCGTCGACGGCCGGGAAGACGTTTTCCGAAACCACGGTCCGGCTGGACGGGAAACCCGGCGCCCATCCGGCGCTGCTGAAGGTCGACCAGCCCGGGCCGTGGGAACTCGGCCTCGACGACGGGACGGACACCGCGTCGATCCCGTTCCTCGTCCCGGCCAGGGTCATCCCGCCTTGGGAGAAGGCCACCTTCGGCGGTTTCGTCGCCGCGGGCGTGTTCCTGGTGATCGGCCTCGTGGTCGCGCTGCGCGTCCGGCGGCCGCAACTCGCGCTGATCCCGGCAGGCGGGATGGTCGCCGCGCTCGCGGTCGCGGTCACCGGCGCGATGCTCTCGGCGTCGACCCCGGCGCCACCCGCGCCCGGTGCCGCGCTGGACCCGACGATCGACAACATCCAGGACCCGTACGCGAACGCGCAGATGTCCACTGTGGACTTCTCGCGGCCGCCGGTGAACCTGGCCGTGAAGGCGCCGAACGCACGATCAGGCGGACTCACCGAGGTCCGGCTCGCCTTCGCGGACGGTGCGACCGGCCGCCCGGTCGACGATCTTTTGGTGCACGACAACGCCTTGGTGCATCTCGTCGTGATCTCGCCGACGGGCAGGCTCTGGCATCTGCATCCGGTTCGCGTCGCTCCCGGCGACTATCGCGTGAAGTTCACACCGCCCGAGGCGGGCACCTACGCCGTCGCCGCGGAAGTCGCCCGGCGAGGCGGTGGCGTGCAACTGGTCCGCGCCACGATGGGTGTCGCGGCGGGCACCGACTCCCCCGCCGAACCCGTGCCGCCGGGCGCCGGCCGCCGGGTCGTGCACGGGAACCCGGTCGACGTCGAGGTCAAGCCGGGGACGCCGACCACGATCACCGCGCGGTTCGGCAAGGCGGATCTCCAACCCTGGCTGGGCATGCTCGGCCACCTGATCGTCGTCGGCCCGATAACCGGCGACAACCGGGTCGGCGCGGATGCCGCTGCCGCGCCGACCTGGGCCCATGTGCACTCGATGATCCCGCAATCGCCCGGTATGCCGGGAAAGCCCGACGAGACCGTCGCCGCGTACGGCCCCGACGTCCCGTTCACCTACACCTTCGCCGCCCCCGGCAAGTACCGGATCTGGCTGCAGGCCGAACGCGACTACACGGTGCTGAC
The DNA here is from genome assembly GCF_014654365.1 of Amycolatopsis oliviviridis. Classification (GTDB taxonomy): domain Bacteria; phylum Actinomycetota; class Actinomycetes; order Mycobacteriales; family Pseudonocardiaceae; genus Amycolatopsis; species Amycolatopsis oliviviridis. Next base: position 631,399 of record NZ_BNAY01000004.1, on the reverse strand, counting down.
CGTGCCCATGCAGATCGAAGTCCCACCGGAAGGGGCGCCGCAATGACCACCGAGACGTCCACAGTGGACAGACGCAAGCCCGTCCTGCTCATTTCCGTGGTCGCCGTGCTCGTGGTGGCGATCGTGGCCTGGCTGGTGTGGCCTAGCGGCGGCGGGGAACAGGTGCAGAGCTCGACCCAGGGGCCGTACACCGTGGGGCTTTCGGTCGTGGATCCGCACCAGGGCGGCAATGTCTTCGCGCTGACCGTCACCGGGGCGGTGCCGGAGGTCGTCACCGTCGAACCGGTGATGCCGCAGATGGGGCACGCGCTCGCCCCGTCGCCCGCGATCGCGGAGGCACCGGGCCGGTTCCGCACCGGCGACGTCCTGTTGCCGATGTCGGGGCAATGGGAGATCACCGTTTCACTGCGCGGGCCGTCCGGTTCGACGCAGCACGTTTTTCCTTTGCTGGTCAAGTAAGAGAGGGAGGTCGGGGGGTATGGATCTCACCGCGGGAGGGGCGAGGGTCGCCTCGGTGACCCGAAGCGAACGCACCGGGCTCGTACCGGCGGGCACGGTGCTGGCCGGATCGGTGATCTCGCTGATCGGGCTCACCTGGGACATCCAGTGGCACGGCGACGTCGGACCGGACACGTTCTTCACGCTGCCGCATCTGTTCCTGTATTCGGGCAGCGCGATCTCCGGGCTCGCGAGCCTCATGGTCGTGCTGATGACCACGGCCGCGCGCCGGGCAGGCCGCGAGGTCGACGCCCGCGTCGGGGGCCGCGCGATCAACGTCTTCGGCAGGCTCTTCGCCGCACCGGCCGGCTACCTGGTGACCGGGACCGGCGCGGCGATGTTCCTGCTGTACGGCCTGTGGGACCAGTGGTGGCACGGGCTGTACGGCTTCGACGCGGTGATCGACTCGCCGCCGCACATCGGGCTGCTGCTGTCGATCACGCTGAGCATCATCGGCACGGTCATGGTGTTCGCGGCCGCACGGGAGCACCGCTGGGGCACGCTCGGCGTGGTCGGCAGCCTCGGCGTGCTGATCGCGTTCAGCACGGTCACCGTGCTGGGGCTCCAGCAGATCGACGTCGACCGGGTCGACGTGATCTCCGTGGGCATCGCACTGCTTTCGGTGCTGCTGGTCTCGGCGGGCGCCGGGTTCTGGGGGCGGCCGGGCGGCGCGGTCCGGGTCGCCGCGGCACTGGCGGTCATCCAGGCGATCACCTGGTGGTTCTCGCCGTGGGCGGCGGAGGCGTACGCGAGCGCCGTCGGCCTGCCGATGCGGGACTACATCGACGGCGTGCCCGCGATGCCCGCGATGATGCCGATGGCGTTGCTGCCGATCGCGGCCGTGCTCGAAGCGGTCTACCTGCTTTCGCGGCGTGGCCTCTCCGCCGGCCGGGTTTCGGTGCTGGCGGGCGGGATCGGCGGGTTCCTGATCGGCGCGAGCATGCCGATCCAGAACGTGCTCGTGTACGGGGCCTCGCACGTCGAGTGGGCGCTCGTGTTCGGGACCGCCGCCGCCGGCGCGGTGTTCGGGCTGCTCGGCGGGTTCGCCGGGTGGCGGTTCGGCGGAATGCTGAGGCTGCTGGCCCCGGCGAAGGGGGACGACGCGCATGCGTAAGACACTGCTGGCCTTGGCGGCGGCGATCGGGTTGCTGTTCGCGACCACGCCCGCGGCGAACGCCTACGAACCGGTGAACATCGTCCACACCGAGCGGGTGCAGGTCGGCCCGTACGGGATGACGGTCGGGTTCAGCACGTGGCCGTTGCGCGCCATGCAATCGCTGGACTTCACGTTCATCCCGGACGACGGGATCGCCGGGAAGTCGGGGACGCTCGCGTTCGTCAATCCGGAGACCGGGCGGCTGGGCCGCCCGCAGCCGCTGGCGAAGCACCCGCGGAAGCTGGAGGTCTGGGGACTGGACATCCGGGCACTGCAGACGCAGGGCGCGTGGACGTTCCGGTTCGAGATCGACGGACCCGCGGGCAAGGGCACGGGAGAACTCCGCGATCTGACGGTGCTCGAACAGCCGGGACCGCCGATGGCGGTGAGCTGGTCGATCAGCCTGATCCCGCTGATCGTCCTGGCCGTCCTGATCACCATCGCCTGGAGGCGCACGAAAGCCCGGCTGCGGGGGAACGGGCTCCCGGCGACGGTGTGACTCGAAGTGACGAAGATCGGATGGCTCGCGTGTCCCGAGGGGGCACGCGAGCCTTTCGTCATGGGCTCAAATCGAACTGTCCGGCCTTGACCGCCTCCAGGAAGGCGTTCCACTCACCGGAATCGAAGACGAAGACGGGACTCGCCGCCAGCTTGGTGTCACGCACCCCGACCAGGCCTTCCCTGCCGAGGTTGACCTCGACACAGTTGCCTCCGTTGGGCTCGCTCGCGAAGGACTTCTCCCACGCGGAGTCGTCGAACAGCGACACGGCCGTGGTCGGATCGTAATCCGCCGCCGATGGATAATCGGCCATTGGTCGTACCTCCGAACGTCGGTCGGGGATGCGGTCGCGACCTGCGCGAACCGTCACGGCCCCAGCTTCTCCTTGCCTCAACGGGACTATCCCGCACGGCCAAGTGGGTGATCAACTCCGCCCACTCTCGACATGAAGATTATTCCAGGAGTAGGATTAATCGCAGCGGCCGGGGCTCGCTTGTTGGTGATTCGCCCGCAGTATGCGAAAACCCCGGCGACGGCTGTCACCGGGGTGGCGCTCACCAGGAAGTTCGCCCGTTCCAGCCGGTCACCGACGGCAGGTGACCGGACGGGACCTCCGGGCGCGTGACCACCCACCGCCGACCTCGTGGGGGAGGATCAGCGTGATCATTCAGGACACGATGCCTGCGACGGTACTCGCCGTCGGCAGGCTCATGGCCGGGACGGCGGGCGAAAGCCGCCGCTCCGCACACCTTTTCGACCTGCACGCCGGGGGTTCGCACCCCGAATTCCTGCACGCCCGATGCGGCGCCGCGATGCCTTACGACCACCTGGAATGGATCCCCGTCGGTTCGGGGATGCCGTGTGAGCGTTGTCTCGGTCTGGCCGGTTCCGCCGACCAGACGCGGCTGCCGCGGCCGAGCCGGGGAGTGTGACGGTCATGGCCGTCCGCCTCACCACGCTGTTGTTCCGCCGTGAGGACGACCGCCTGGCACCGACGAAGCGCCGCAACATCGGGCTCGAACTGCGTCAGCGGTTCGGGTTCAGCCTCATCCAGGCCCCGCTGCGCAAGCAGCCGCCGTGGAACTCGGAAGTCGACTTCCCCCTTCAGCGCGGCGCGCACCGGGACCTGATCAGGACCGGCCGGCCGCTCGAAGGACACTTCGAGCTATCGCCCTTGATCGGGCATCTGACCGGCCGGGCCTGAGGGATCAGGGCTTGCGGCCCAGGCCGCCGAGCCCGCCGGTGAAGGTCGGGTCGTCCGCGAACCGGTCACTGGCCCGGGAAGCCGCCTCGTCCAGGTGCCAGGTGGCCATCCAGTCGATTCCCGGCTCCACCAGCTCCAGTCCGTCGAAGAACGCGGTGAACTCCGCGCGGGACCGCAGGTGGAACGGCGCGCTGGTCTTCTTGTAGAGCTCCTGCACGTTCTCCCGGTTGTCGCCTTCCTTGCGAGTGACGCCGTCCTCCGTCAGATGCGAGGACAGGAAGTACGAACCCGACGGCAGCAGGTCGAGATAGCGCTGGACCATCTCGTGGACGGGTTCGTCCGGGCCGAGGAAGTACAGCAGGCCGACGAGGCACAGCCCGATCGGCTGCCGGGGGTCGAGCACCCCGGTTTCGAGGGCGCGCTTCCAGATGTCGGCGGGGTCCCGCACGTCCCCCTGCAGGACCGCGTGCCGCCCGAGCAGGCCCTCCCTTTCCAGCAGCAGCTGGGAATGCGCGACGGCGACCGGTTCGATGTCGACGTAGACGACGCGGCTGTCCGGGTTGATCGCGCTCGCGATCTGGTGCACGTTGCCGACGGTGGGCACGCCGGAGCCGATGTCGAGGAACTGGGTGATCCCCTGGCGGGCCAGGTAGCCCACGCCGCGGCCGAGGAAGTCGCGCCCGACGCGGGCGAAGGTCTTGACCTCCGGGAACTGCTTGAGCACCTGCGAGCCGAACTCGCGGTCGATGGCCCAGTTGGCGGAGCCGCCGAGGAACCAGTCGTACACCCTGGCCACGTTGGGTCGTTCGAGGTCGACACCTTCGGGGGCATCAGGGTCTCTGGGGTCCTGCTGCGTCGTCATACCGTCACACCTCGTCGGAAACCGGGTTTGCGGGCGACCCCGCCGATGGCGCAGTTAAGCGTAGGCGAGCGGGGGTCGTCCAGCCGCCATGCGCCGACCGGGACCAGACCCGGCGCCACGAGGTCGAAATCCCCGAAGAAGCCGAGGATCTCTTCCTTGTCGCGGAACGAAGCGGGCGTGCTGGACTGGTCGTACTGCTGCACGACGCGCTTGATCTGTTCGAGCTCGTCGCCTTCCACATCGGACTTCGTGACGTGGGAAAGAACGTAGAAGGAGCCTGGGGGCAGAAGTCTCCGGTACCGCGCGATGACGTCGGCGAGCTCGGGGCCCGGCACGAAATGCAGGACCGCGACGGTGAGCAGGGCGACCGGTTTGGCCGGGTCGAGCACGCCGGTGTCGAAGGCGTGCTCCCAGACGTCGTCGGCGTCGCGCAGGTCTCCGCCGATGACCGCGTGGCGGGCGGGGTCCCCGTTCTTCTCCAGGAGGATCCTGGCGTGCGCGACGGCGACCGGTTCGTTGTCGACGTACACGCAGCGGCTGTCGTCGTCGAGCTCCCCGGCGATCTCGTGGACGTTGCCGACCGTGGGCACGCCGGAGCCGAGGTCGAGGAATTGGTTCACGCCGTGTTCGGCGCAGTGGCGCACCGCGCGGCCGAGGAAGGCCCGGTTGGCCCTGGCGAGGGAGCGGATGAGCGGGAACGCCTTGACCAGTTGTTCGCCGAATTCCCTGTCCACCGCCCAGTTCGCGGTTCCCCCGAGGGCCCAGTCGTAGATCCGGGCGGCGTTGGGACGCTCCAGGTCCACGCCTTCGGGTAGGAACTGCGGGTCCACGTCCAGCCCCTGTCCACTCGACCGCGCCTGTGCGGACAACCCTACCGAAGGAAGCGGCGAGCTCTCAGGTTTGCATCTGATTGCGGTACAGCTCGGCGAGTTCCTTGAGGAACTGCCGGGTCTCCTGGCGTTCCAGCGCGGCGCCGCGCAACCGGTCCCAGGAGTCGACGAAAATGTTGAAGTCCTTGACGTCGTCGAGGTACAACCCGCCCGCGGAATGCTCGATGTAGACGAAATCCCTGGTGCGATCGGGAAAACGCATGATGGTGAAGTCGTTGGGGACCGCGGCGAGGCGGGCGCCGAACGGCAACACGTGCACATACACGCGCGGATGCTTGTCCAGCGCCAGCAGATGTTCGACCTGGTCCAGCATCACCGCCGGGGCGGAACCGCCGGGAGCGCGGCGCAGGGCGCCCTCGCTGATGATGAACCGGTAGTAGGGCGGCTGCTGTTGCTCGAAGACGGCCTTGCGGTCGAGCCGGTTGCGGACCAGCGAAGTGACGTCGGTGGCGCCGGCTTCGGTGAACTGTTTGAGCATGTAGTGCTCGGACTGCAACGGGCCGGGGATGCGCTCGCCGTGCCAGGTGAGGATCTCGGCGGCCGCGGGTTCGAGGTCGGTGAAGGTGCGGAACCAGTGCGGGACCACGGATCGGTAGCCGGACCAGTGGCCGCGCTGCCCGGCCGCGGCGCGGGCCAGGTTCATCAGCGTGTCGGCCTCGTCGCCGTTGATCCCGAACGCGTTCAGCATCGATCGCACATCCCCGAGTTTGACCCCGACGGCACCGGACTCGATCTTGTTGACCTTGCCCTGGGTGCAGCCGAGAACCTCGGCGACCTGCTGCTGTGTCATCCGCGCGGCGTTGCGGGCATGCCGGAGCTCGTTCCCGAGCTGCTTCCGGCGCGAGGTGACGGTGCTGGCCATCGCCTTGCTCTCCCGGACCACATAGCCAGGACCGCGGCTGCCCGCCGTCCTGCGCGCGAATACTCGAACCCACCCAGGGTACTTCACCTTGCGGGGTTCGATGATGACATTGCGCAGCGTTCCAGGAAACGGCCGAAAACACCAGTCACCTGGTACGTCACCCTGGTGGCGGAGCGATCTCGTCACATTTCGGGCACCTCGGCCGGGCATAGTGACCGAGTGGACCAATCTCCCTTCGCCCGGCGGCTCTCCGACGGTGTCTTCGGGTACGTGCAGCCCGACGGCTCCTGGTGGATCAACAACTGCGGGTTCGTCTCCGCGGGTGATCACACCGTGGTCATCGACACATGTTCCACCGAACGGCGCACGCGTGCCCTGCTGGAGACGGCGGCGTCGACCGGCGGTGCGCCGGTGACCACCGTGGTCAACACGCATCACCACGGCGACCACACGAACGGCAACTACCTGGCGGCGGGCGCGACGATCGTCGGGCACCGGAAGACCCGCGAGGTGATGGTCGCGACCGGGATCAACACCTACGAGAACGCGTTCACGGGGAGCGACTGGGGGCATCTGGAGCTGCGGCCGCCCGAAGTGGTGTTCGACGACCGGCTGACCGTGCACGCCGGTGACGTGCGGCTGGAGCTGATCCATCCCGGGCACGCCGCGCACACCACCAACGACGTGCTGGTCTGGCTGCCGGAACGGCGGGTGCTGTTCGTCGGCGATCTGATCTTCAACGGCGGCAGCCCGTTCGCGCTGATGGGCTCGCCCGCCGGCTGGCGGAAGGCCCTGGACCTGGTGCGCGAGCTGGAGCCGGAGACGATCGTGCCGGGCCACGGCCCGGTGTGCGGGCCGGAGGCGATCGACGTCGTCGACGGCTATCTGGGCTTCCTGCAGAAGCTCGCCTCACACGGGAAGGCCGCGGGCCTGACGCCTCTCGAAGCCGCGCGCGAAGCGGATCTCGGGCCCTACGAGGCACTGTCCGAACAGGAACGCCTGCCCGCGAACCTGCACCGGGCCTACGCCGAACTGGACGGCCTGGAGTGGGGCGCACCGATCGACCTGGGGGCCGCGATAGCGGACATGGTCACCTTCAACGGCGCCCCGATCCGCTGCTTCTCCTGACGCTGCTCACACGTCTCGCCCTGCGCTCTTGCCAGGTCCTTCTTCCCGCTCGGGCAAGTGTCAGGAAAGCCACTTTCAGGACACTTTTCGTCCTGAAAGCCCCTTTCAAGACATCCGAACCCCCTACCCCAGCCCCCCACCCGTCCCTGGGGGACGGCCCCGCACCCAGCGTACCGGCGCCCCCGCCGGGAGGGGCCGGTCGAGCCGAGTTGTCCACAGGCCGGTCAGGTTGTGGACAACTCGGCGTTGATCCGTTCTCGCCCCGGCGCCGTATCCCTCGACGGGGATAGGCTCGGCACGGGAATCGAAGCGGAAGGGTGCGGATGAGCAAGAAGGCGAGCATCGGGGTCACCGGCCTGGCGGTCATGGGCCGCAACCTGGCCAGGAACCTGGCGAGGCACGGGCACACGGTGGCCCTGCACAACCGCTCCGAGCAGCGGACGAAGGAACTGGTCGAGCAGTTCGGCGACGAAGGCGACTTCATCCCGGCGTATTCGGCGCAGGAGTTCGTCGACGCGCTGGAGCGGCCGCGCCAGGTCGTGATCATGGTCAAGGCCGGTGCGCCGACGGACGCCGTGATCGACGAGTTCGTCCCGCTGCTGGAGAAGGGCGACGTGATCGTCGACGCGGGCAACGCGCACTTCGCGGACACCCGGCGCCGCGAGGCCGCGTTGCGCGAGAAGGGCATCCACTTCGTCGGCACCGGCGTGTCCGGCGGCGAGGAGGGCGCGCTGCACGGGCCGAGCATCATGCCGGGCGGCTCCAAGGAGTCGTACCAGTCGCTCGGGCCGCTGTTCGAGGACATCTCGGCGAAGGTCGACGGCGAACCGTGCTGCACGCACGTGGGCGCGGACGGCGCCGGGCATTTCGTGAAGATGGTGCACAACGGCATCGAATACGCCGACATGCAGTTGATCGCCGAATCGTTCGACCTGCTGCGCGGCGCGGGCGGCTACTCCCCCGCCGAGATCGCCGGCATCTTCCAGAACTGGAACTCCGGACGGCTGGACTCGTACCTGATCGAGATCACCTCACAGGTGCTGGCCCACACCGACGCCGCTTCCGGCAAACCGTTCGTCGACGTCGTGGCGGATCAGGCGGAGCAGAAGGGTACCGGCCGCTGGACCGTCCAAATCGGACTGGACCTGGGCGTGCCGATCAGCGGGATCGCCGAAGCCGTCTTCGCGCGTTCGCTGTCCGGTTCGTCGAACCTGCGTGAGGCCTCCCGCGGTCTCGGCGGTCCTTCGCGCGCTCCGCTGACGGGGTCCGCTTTGGACACCTTCGCCGACGACGTGGAGCAGGCGCTGTACGCGTCGAAGGTGGTGGCGTACGCCCAGGGCTTCAACCAGATCCAGGCGGGCGGTGCCGAATACGGCTGGGACATCGACCTCGGCAAGGTCGCGTCCATCTGGCGCGGCGGCTGCATCATCCGCGCGAAGTTCCTGAACGACATCACCGCGGCGTACGCCGACGAGCCCGCACTGCCGACGCTCTTGACCTCCGGCGGCTTCCGCAAGGCCGTCGAGGACGCCCAGGACTCCTGGCGTTCGGTGATCTCCACGGCGGTGCGGCTCGGCATCCCGACCCCGGGCTTCTCGACGGCGCTGGCGTACTACGACGGTCTGCGCGCCGAGCGGCTCCCCGCCGCGCTGGTGCAGGGGCAGCGTGACTACTTCGGCGCCCACACCTACCGCCGGGTCGACAGGGAAGGTTCGTTCCACACCGCTTGGGCGGCCGACGGCCGTCCCGAGTCCTCCGCCTGACAGAGGTACATGAAGGCCCCCTTTATGTACCTAGGCGCAAGGAAGGGGGCCTTCATGTACAGGCGGCCAGCAGGACGAGAGCGACGAACACCAGGACAGTGAGCGCGATCCTGGTCATTGCCCGCGTGCGGCGACGATCTCCGCCAGCGACCGCAGGATCACCGCCTCGGTCTGCTCCTTCGTGAGCCCGAGCCCGGTCAGCAGGTCGTCGCCGAGTTCGAACAGGGCCAGCAGGATGTGCTCGGTGCCGATGTAGTTGTGCCCGAGCCGCAGCGACTCCCGCATGGTCAGCTCAAGCGCTTTCTTGGCCTGTGCCCCGAAGGCCATCTTCGCCGCTTCCACCGGTTCGCCGGCGGGTTCCGGCAGAGCCGCCGAAGCGGCGTCGCGGACGGCTTCGAGGGTCACGTTCTGCGCCACGATCGCCCCGGCGGCGAGCGCGGCGGGTTCGGCGAGCAGGCCGAGGACCAGGTGCACGGGCTCGATCTGCGGGCTCTTCGCCGTGACGGCAGCGTCCCGCGAAGCGACGACGACGTGCCGCGCGCGGTCGGTGTAGCGGCTGAACACCTTCACCAGGTCTTCGAGCGAAGAGCCGCTGGATTCGACGAAACGTTTCTGAGCGGCCTGCTTGGACACCCCCATGTTCTTGCCGATTTCGGTCCAAGAGGCGCCGGAGCGCCGCGCCTGGTCGACGAAGTGGCCGATCAGATGGTCGGCCACTTCGCCCAGGTGCTCGCCGAGGAAGACCGCGTCGGACAGCTGGCCGAGCACGTCACCGTCGGGATGCTGCTGCTTGATGTGGGAGATGAGGTCGTCGAGACGAACTGGAGTGGTCATAGCGTCAACTCTAGGTTGACGGCCTCCAATCGTCAACCACGGGTTGACGCAAAGGTGGCCTTGAGATCGAAGCCGTTGGCCTCCAGCGTCTCGAACCGCGGCGCCGGATCCGCGGCGAACAACCGTCGCGCGGCGATGTGGTCCGGTGGCCGGTTCACCGACTCGACCCCGGCCAGCACGCCGTCCCGGAACGAGAGCACCGAGAACTTCCCGCCCTCCCGATCCCCGGTCACGATGGTCTTCTCCGCCCCGGTCAGAATCCCGGCGATCTGCAGTTTCGCGCCGAGCTGATCGGTCCAGAACCACGGCAGGCTGTCATAGGGCGCGGGTTCGCCGGTGATGACGGCGGCCGCCGCCCGCGCCTGGTCGACGGCGTTCTGCACCGACTCCAGCCGCGTCGCCGTCCCCGCCTGGACGCAGGGGAAGTTCGCGCAGTCCCCGACCGCCGAGATCTTCGGATCGCTCGTGCGCAGGTGTTCGTCGACGACGACACCGTTCGCCACGGCGAGCCCGGCCTCCTCGGCGAGCCGCGTCCTCGGTTCCACGCCGACCCCGACCAGCACCAGATCGGCGGGCAGCAGGCTGCCGTCGCTCAGTTCGACCTCGGTCACCCGGCCCTCGCCGCGCAGCGCGGCGACCCCCTTGCCGACCAGGATCGTGTGCCCGGCTCCCTCGTGCAGAGCGGCGAAGTACGCCGAGACCTCTGGAGTCGCGACGCGGGCCATCAGCCTGTCCTGCGCCTCGACGATCGTCACGGGCCGCCCGGCGTGCGCGGCGAACTCCAGCCCGATGAACCCGCCCCCGACCACGACCACGTTCTCCGCGCTTTCCAGGGCGGAACGCAGGACGTCGGCTTCGTCCTTGGTGCGCAAGGTGAACACACCGTCCAAAGTGGACCCGGGAACCGGCAGTACGCGGTTGACCGCTCCCGTCGCCAGCACGAGATGGTCGTACCCGTGGGCGCTCCCGTCCTCGAGAACCACCTTCGCGCCATCGCGATCCACCGACGCGACCCGGCCGGGGATCAGCTCGATGCTCTTCTCCGCGAAGAAGTCCTCAGGCCGCAGACGCAGCTGGGCGTCCCCCGCGGTCCCGGCGAGATAGCCCTTCGACAACGGAGGTCGTTGATACGGCAGCCCGGGTTCGTCGCCGATGAGCAGCACCCGCCCGTCGAACCCCTTGTCCCGCAGCGAGGTCGCCACTCCGAACCCGCTCTGCCCGGCCCCTACTACGAGGACGGTCTCCATCGGCGCTCCTTCCGTTGTGCCCGGTGTCCATTCAACACAGCTCCGGGGATTTCGACACGTGATCCTCACGCGGGTGAAGCGCTACGGTCATGCCCGACGAGTCCACTGGTGTTCCCGCACGTGAGGAGGGGATCGCATGAGCCGGCCCGACGTCCACCCGGTCGACGCCCGCCCGCCGCTGCCGAAGCTGACCTTGCTCGGCCTGCAGCACATGACGATCATGTACGCGGGCTCGGTGGCCGTCCCGCTCGTCGTGGGCAGCGCGCTGAAACTCGACGCGGCGACGATCGCGTTGCTGGTCAACGCGGATCTGCTGGTCGCGGGGATCGCGACGCTCATCCAGGCGATCGGGATCGGGCGGCTCTTCGGGATCCGGCTGCCGGTGGTGGCGGGCGCGACGTTCACCGTGGTCAACCCGATGATCATGATCGCTTCCCAGTACGGCATGCAGGCCGTCTACGGCGCGATGATCGCGTCGGGTGTGTTCGGCCTGCTCATCGCGAAGCCGTTCGCGAAGATGATCCGGTTCTTCCCGCCGCTGGTCTCGGGCACGCTGCTCGTAGTCATCGGCATCTCGCTCATCGGCCCCGGCGTCGGCCTGATCGCCGGCCACGACACGACGTCGCCGGACTACGCGAAGCCCGCCAACCTCGCGCTCGCGTTCGGCGTGATCGCGGTGATCATCCTGTTCACACGGGTCCTGCGCGGGTTCGCGAACCAGATCGGCCCGCTGCTGGCGCTGGTGATCGGCCTCGCCGCGGCCGTCCCGATGGGCCTGGTGAGCTTCCAGGGCATCGCCGACGCCGGCTGGTTCGGTCTCGCGTCGCCGTTCCACTTCGGCCCGCCGACCTTCCCGATCGCGGCCGTGCTCTCGATGTGCGTCGTGATGCTGGTGACCTACACCGAATCCACCGCGGACCTGGTCGCGGTCGGCGAGATCACCGGACGGCCGGCGACCGACTCCGACCTCGCGCGCGGTCTCGCCACCGACGGCCTCTCGGCCATCCTCGGCGGCGCGATGAACTCGTTCCCGGACACGGCTTTCGCGCAGAACGTCGGCCTCGTGCAGATGACCGGGGTGCGCAGCCGCTGGGTGGTCGCGACGGCGGGCGGCCTGCTCGTGCTGATGGGCCTGGTGCCGAAGGTCGGCGCCTTCGTCGCGGCCGTGCCGGAACCGGTGATCGGCGCGGTCGCGGTGGTCATGTTCGCGATGGTCGCCGCGGTCGGCGTGCAGAACCTGAAGAAGGTGGAGTTCTCCGGCAACCACAACACCTTCATCGTCGCGGTGTCGTTCGGCGTCGGCCTGCTGCCCGCGTTTTCGACGAACCAGTTCGGGAACTCGATCTTCTTCCAGCATTTCCCGTCGTGGCTGCAGACCGTCTGCGGCAGCCCGATCACGGTCGCCGCGATCGTCGCCTTCACCCTCAACCTGCTGTTCAACCACCTCGGCAAGCGCCGGGAGCCGGATCTCCTGCAGGCGCCCTAACCCTCGATCTCTAGCACCACAGCCACTTGGGCCACAGGTTGCACTCCTCGGTCGGAGTCGTCGAGGGCGGCGGCGGGGTCGGGTTGGGTGGCTGCGGGGCGCCCGTCGACCCGGTCGGCTTCGGCGGGTCGGCAGGCTCGTGCGAAGTCGGTGTCGTCGTCGGTTCGTCCGGGGTGTCGGACGTCGACGCGACCGAACTCGACGTGCGTCGGCTCGACGACGTTGTTTTGCTGGGCTGCGAGGAAGTCCCGCCTTCGCCGGTTTCGACCGTCTCAGTGGACGGGACCGCCGAAGTCGCGTCGGCGCCCCTGTTCTCCGAGGGCCGCTTCGGCATCTCGATGACGCTCATGTTGTTCGGCTGGGCGTTCTGCTCGGGATCCGAATCGAACCCGACGAGAACACCGGCCGCGCCGCAGGCGACGACCACGGCGATCACCACCGCGATAACTCTCCAGCGTGACTTTGCCCGTGACTCCTCGTGGTCGTCCCAGCCCTCGCGAATGAGCAGGTCGGCGACCGAAACGTCGTCGTCATCCACCAGCTGAGACCTTTCGCACCCGGGAACGAGCGAACAGTAGTTTTACCGCAACTCACCGCCGAATGGGTGAAGTTAACCAAAAATTATTCACCCGATGGAACACGTTAGCGCATGCCGGTCACACAGTGTGTATTCATATGCTTTCGTGCATATCTGCGGCCGCCCACCTTCGGTTCGCGTATACAGCGCCCTTCGCGGGTGGTGTAATCGACGGTGCCAGTACCGGTAGAGGGGGTTCGGACGGATCATGGAGGCTGACGCCCTCGCCGTGCCGGGAGCCGGGAATTCCGGTCGTCCGACAGGCGCGCCGCTCGGAAACGAGCCGCTCGGCGATCTCGGCCTCGCGGGCGACGACGCCGCCATCTGGTCGTACGACTTCGAGAGCGAGAAGCTGTCCTGGCTGCCCGGGCTGGAGAACCTGCTGGGTGGCGGTGTGCTCACCGAAGCCGAGACCGAATCCCGGCTCGCCGATCTGGTGGCCCCGCTGACCTCCGGCACCCGCACTTCCCCGCCTTGGCGCGAGTTCGAACTCGAGCAGTCGTTCCGGAACCCGGCGGGCGAGCTTCGCTGGGTCCGCCTGCGCGCCCGCACCATCGGTGACGACAACGGCTCGACGGGACTGCTCGGGATCGCCACCGACGTGACCGACGTCCACGAGAACCGGCAAGCTCTCGAAGATCTCACTGACCGTTACCGGCTTTTGGTGGAGCTGAGTCCCGACGCGGTCTGCGTCCACGAAGCCGGCATCGTCACGTACGTGAACCGGGCGGCCGTCTCCGCGCTCGGTGCGTCCTCGACCGCCGAGCTGATCGGGCGGCCGATCATGGACTTCGTCGCCGAAGAATCGCTCCCGGCCCTGCTGGACAGGATCGCGTCGCTGCACCGCCAGGGCGCGTCGACCGATCCCGCCGACACCGTCATGCTCCGCCTCGACGGCACGAAATACCTGGTCCAGAGCATCTCGGTGCGCACGACCTGGGAGGGCAGGCCCGCGTTCCAGGTCATCATGCGCGACATCAGCGCGCAGAAGGCCGCCGAAGCGACGCTGCGCTACCAGGCCGCGCTGATCAGCCACGTCAGCGACGCGATCATCGCGACCAACGGCACGGGCATGGTGACCAGCTGGAACCCCGCCGCGGAGAACGTCTACGGCTGGACGGCGGGCGAAGCGATCGGCGGCACGGTGAGCGACCTCGTCGGTGCCGCGCTCGACCCGGAAACCGTGCTGCGCAGGGGTGGCGTCCTGCGGACGACGCACCGTCATCGCAACGGTTCGACACTGGCCATCCGCATCTCGGCCGCGGAGATGGCCGACGGCTTCGTGCTGGTCTGCGCCGACGAAACGGCCCGGCGACGGGCCGAACAGCACTACAGCACGGTGGTCGCTTCGCTCGACGAAGGCGTGGTCGTGGTCGGGCCCGGCGGCCTCATCGAATCGGCCAACCCGGCGGCGTGCCGGATCATCGGCATCGACCACGACGACCTCATCGGCGTCCCGTGCGTGACACTGGAACTGTTCGACGAGCAAGGCCGCATCCCGCCCGCACGGATCCCGTCGGTGGTGACCAGGCGCACGCGGGTCACGCAGACCGGGCTCGTGCTGCGGCTGCGGAGGCCCGACGGCGGCGACGTCTGGATCTCGCTGACCTCACGGCTGCTGACGCCGGAAGACCCGTCGGCCATGGCCGTGGTCACCTCGTTCACCGACATCACCGAACGCCGCGCCATCGGCGAGCGGCTCGCCCACGAGGCGACGCACGACCCGCTCACCGAACTCGCGAACCGGACGCTGGTCCTCGACAGCCTCGCCGAGGCGCTGTCGGGTGCCGGCCGCGCCGAGCTGACCACGCTGCTGTTCATCGACCTCGACAAGTTCAAGGTGATCAACGATTCCCTCGGGCATTCCGTCGGCGACAAGGTGCTCCGCATCGCGGGCGAACGACTGCGCCGGGGAATCGGCGAGAGCGACCTCGTCGGCAGGCTCGGCGGCGACGAATTCGTCGTCGTCACCGCGGAGATCACCGAACCGGACGAGATCAAGGCACTCGCCGAGCATCTGCGCGAGGCGCTGACCGAACCGATCACGGTCAACGGCAGGCAGCTGCACATCGACGCCAGCATCGGCATCGTCACCGCGGCCAACGACGACACCCGGACCGCCGAAGATCTGCTGCGGGACGCGGATGTCGCGATGTACCAGGCGAAAACGCTCGGCCGGGCACGGTACGAGTTCTTCGACGTCGAGCTGCGCGAGCGGATGCAGCGGCGGCTCCGCATGGAACAGGACCTGCGCGACGCCCTGCAGAACGAGGAACTCTGGACCGCCTACCAGCCCGTCGTGGACATCGAATCCGGTGAGATGGTCGCCGTGGAGGCGTTGCTGCGCTGGAAACATCCGGCGCACGGCACGATCTCGCCCGCCGAGTTCATCCCGCTGGCCGAGGAAAGCGATCTGATCAACCTGATCGGCAAGCACGTCCTGCGCACGACCACGCGCGAGATCGCCCGGCGGCGCGACCAGCTCGGCATCGACCTGAACCTCAAGGTCAACCTGTCCGCCCGGCAGCTGGACGACCCGCATCTGGTGCCCACGGTGCAGGACGCGCTGAGGACGACCGGGCTCCCGCCGCACGCGCTGACCTTGGAGGTCACCGAGAGCGCGCTGATGCGGGACCAGGCCGCGGCCGCCGAAGTCCTGGCGTCGCTGCGCGATCTCGGTGTCTCGCTGGCGATCGACGACTTCGGCACCGGCTATTCGTCGCTCGCGCAGCTGCAACGGCTCCCGCTGGACACGCTCAAGATCGACCGCACCTTCGTCACCGGCATCGCGGAATCGCGCGACGCGGCCGCGATCGTCAAGAGCATCATCGCGATGGCGCACGCCGTCGACCTGATCGTCGTCGCCGAAGGCGTCGAAGACGAAGAGCAGCTCGCGGTCCTGCGTGAGCTGCGCTGTGACCAGGCGCAGGGCTTCCACCTGGGTCGCCCCGCGCCTCCGGACGAACTTTTCGGAGCCGTTGAATGAGTGTCGAGATCAAAGCCGGGGAAAACCGCTACGACATCGTCGTGGACGGGAAGACCGCCGGGTTCGTGGATACCCGCACCCGAGGAGACGCGGTCCTGTTCCTGCACACCGAGATCTCGGACGACTTCGCCGGCCAGGGCCTGGCGGGCAAGCTCGTCACCGCCGCGCTCGACGACGTCCGGTCGCAGGGCAAGTCCGTCCTGCCCTACTGCCCGTACGTGCGCTCGTACATCGCGAAGCACCGCGAGTACGAGGATCTCGTCCCAGAGGACAAGCGCGCCGAGTTCGAGCTCTAAACCCTCAGCCCGGGTAGATCTTCAGGAGCTTCGCGAGTTCGTCCTCGGTGAGGACGACGTCCAGCTCGCGCAGCGTCGCGTCGAGCCGCTCGGCCGGGACCGGCGTGGTCTCCTTGGTCCCGTCCGGGCGTTCGACGATGAACTCGCTGCCGACCAGCTTGCGGCTGAGCCCCTCCTCCAGGCGCATGATCACCAGCTGCCCGGTGAACGGCGAACGCGGATGCGTCGACGTGTAGTGGTGGTAGACCTCGTAATCGATCCGGTGCATCGGCGTGAGCGTGAAGGCGTGCAAGTCGGTCCAGTCGTCGCCCTCCTGCTTCTGCAAGCGCCACCAGTCGCCGTCGGCGACGAGCCGGTGCGGCCAGCCCGCCTGCTCCACCACGGCGCCGTCGACCAACGGCATCGGCACCAGCATCCCCGCGCCGAAACCGACGTCGACCAGGTGCTGGACGCCGTCGGCCTCGATGACGAGCGTCATGTGCGTGTACGGGCCGGGCCGCTGCGGCTGCACTCGCGCAACCAGGCGGCGCACGGGGTAGCCGAGCTGCTCGGCGGCCGCGGCGAAGAGGCTTCCGTGCTCGTAGCAGTAGCCGCCGCGCTGACGGCGGACGAGCTTGCCGATCACGTCTTCGAGCGCGATCCCCTTGTGCTGTTCCAAAACGACGTCGACGTTCTCGAACGGAACGGCCAGGACGTGCGCCTTCGCCAGCTCACGCAACGCGGCGGCGGAAGGCTTCGCGCGGTCCTGGCCGATCCGGCCGAGGTACGCGTCGAGATCGAGGGTGCCGACGGTCCATTCGTCGACCTGCTCAGGTGCGAGTGTCATGCCTCCAGCCTGACACCTCCACCTAGATCGAGGTCAAGATCATTGCGCGCAGACCGTGGCCTGGGCGGGCAGCGTGCCGTCCAGGAGGTAGCGGTTGACCGCGGCTTCCGCGCAGCGCGGGGGTGTCGCCGCAGACCAGCGCCAGCATGAGGGAACTCTGCGCGCTGCCGCTGTTCTCGATGCCGCTCAATCCGGGGTGGTTCAAGAACTTCGTGATCCCCAGCAGCCAGTTCGACGGCAGCTCCATCCCCTTCAGCGCCCGGACGGTCGCGGCGAACTGCTCGTTCTCGCGGTCGTCGGAGGAGGCGACGTAGTAGACGAAGGGGATCGTGCGTTCGTACAGCGTGTCCTCGCCGACCTTCACCGGTGCCCGCTTCGCGTCACGGATGACCTTCTCCATCCCGGCGCGGACCTCGGCGGCGGTCCTTCCGAGACTTAGGCGCTGGTGCCGCGGCGCCGCCCAGGCGGCGAACTCGTCGACGTCCATGTCACGGGCGATGTTGCGGGCGGAGATATGCGGCAGCACGTCCGACGGTTGACGATTCGCTTGATCCCCATACCCTGCTCTCACTCGGTCCACTGTGGACGCTCAAGGCGTCACCAGAACCGTAGGAGAGCGGGGACACCGATCCATCCCGTCTGCCGTAGTGCCGTCGCTGGGGTCAGCCCCACCTTCGCGCTTCCTGGGTGCCGGGCTGCGCGGTCACCGTCCCGTCGTGCCCCGGGGTCCGTCCGCCTGCCCCTGTCCGTTCGGCGCGACGACCTGCCGGGCAGGTGCCG
Organism: Amycolatopsis oliviviridis; assembly: GCF_014654365.1. Classification (GTDB taxonomy): domain Bacteria; phylum Actinomycetota; class Actinomycetes; order Mycobacteriales; family Pseudonocardiaceae; genus Amycolatopsis; species Amycolatopsis oliviviridis. The sequence goes on along the minus strand of NZ_BNAY01000004.1, from coordinate 613,505 downwards.
GGGAAGACGCCGGGCCGAATACGGCGTGCGTCCAGGCGCCGAGCGCGAACACGGCCGCGAGCGCGACCAGACCGGCCAGCACCTGCGTCGTCCTGGAGAACGGCCTGGCGGCGCGGCGCATCTCGCCGTGGAGGTCACCGGTCACCGCCGGACCGGCGACGATGTCCTCCGCGGTCGGTTCAGTAGACGGCATCGAGACTCCTATTCGTGACGCAAGGCGTCGATCGGCCGCAGCTTCGCGGCCCGGTTCGCTGGGAAGACGCCGAAGAACAGCCCGATCAGGGCGGAAACCGCGAACGCCAGGAAGATCGAGGACGGCACCACGACCGGCTGGATCCCGGAGATCGTGAACCGGCTGCCGATCAGCCCGATCGCGACGCCGAGCAGGCCGCCGAACAGGCTGAGCATGGTCGCTTCGGCGAGGAACTGGCCGAGGATGGCCGAACGCGGCGCCCCGACGGCCTTGCGGATGCCGATCTCGCGGATCCGTTCGGTCACCGTCACCAGCATGATGTTGGTGACGCCGATCCCGCCGACCAGCAGCGAGATCGCCGCGACGGCGGCCAGCAGCACGGTGAACGTCTCGGTGGCGGAAGTGCGGGTCGCGAGCAGTTGTTCGGAGTTCTGGATCTGGTAGTCCGCGGTGCCGCCGGCGCGGATCCCGTGCCGCGCGTTGAGGATCGCGGTGATTTCGGCCTGGGCGAGGGAAACCGAGTCCGCGCCCGCCGCCTGCACGGCGATCTGGCTCAGGCTTCCGTAGCCCGCCAAGGAGTTCTGGACCGCCGAGATCGGCGCGATCGCGACGTCGTCGGCGTTCTGCGGCCCGGTGCTCCCCTGGGCCTTCAGCACCCCGGCGACGGTGAACTGGATGCCGTTGAGCAGCACGTTCCCGCCGACCGGCTTGGCCGTGCCGAAGATCGACTGGGCCGTCGTCGCGCCGAGGACGACGACCTTCCGCGCGGCCGTGACGTCCTCGGCGGTGAACAACGCGCCGTCGGCTATCTCCTTGTTGGTCGTGGTGAAGTACGCGGGTTCGGTGCCCACGACGCTCGGGATGTCGTACGACGTCTGGCCCCGGGTCGCCGTCGCCGTCGTCGTCACCACCGGCGACGCCGCCTTGACGTCCGGCGCGCCGACCGGGTCGACGAGCGCGTGCGCGTCCTGCACCGTCAGCGGGCGCGCCGTCGCGCCCTGGCCGCCGCCGCGTACCGGGGACACGGTGACGACATTGGTGCCGAGTCCCTGGATGCTCGCCGCGATGGCGGCGGAAGCGCCGTTCCCCACCGCCACGAGCAGGATGACCGCCGCGACGCCGATGGTGATGCCGAGCGTCGTCAGCGCCGACCGCAGTTTGTTCGCGGTGAGACCGCGGATCGCGAACCGCAGGATCTCCAGGAAGTTCACGACGCCACCCCCACCGCACGGGTCGCCTCGTCGGAGACGATCAGCCCGTCGTCGACACGGACCACACGGCGGGCGTGCGCGGCGACCTCGTCCTCGTGCGTGATCACCACGATGGTGCGGCCGAGGCGGTTCAACCGGTCGAAGACGCCGAGGACGTCCGCGGTGCTGCGGCTGTCGAGATTGCCCGTGGGCTCGTCGGCCAGCAGCATCGCCGGTCCGGTGATGAGGGCCCGCGCCACGGCCACGCGCTGGATCTGCCCGCCGGACAGCTCGCTCGGCAAGTGCTTGGCCCGGTCGGACAGCCCGACCATCTCCAGCGCGGCGAGCGCGCGCTCGCGCCGTACCGACCGGCGAAGTCCACTGTAGACAAGCGGAAGCTCCACATTGGACGCAGCGGAGGTGCGGGGAACCAGATTGAAGGATTGGAAGACGAAGCCGATCTTGCGATTGCGCAGCAACGCCAGCTGACGCTCGTTGAGTTCGCCGACGCCGAATCCGTCGAGCAGGTACTCGCCCGAGGTCGGCACGTCGAGGCAGCCCAGCATGTTCAGCAGGGTCGACTTGCCCGAACCGGACGCGCCCATGATCGCGACGTACTCGCCGGGCAGGACGGTGAGGTCGACGCCGCGCAACGCGTGCACGGCGGTCTCCCCTTCGCCGTAGGTCTTGCGCAGTCCGGAGACCGCGATCACCGGGTTCATCCCCGACCGCCAAATCCGCCTCCGGTGCCGGTGCCGCGCTGGCCGCCGCCGGGGAAACCTCCCGTGCCGCCCGTCCGGTTGGTACCGCCGGTGCCGGTGGCGGCCGTCGCGGTCAGCACGACGTTCTCCCCTTCGGTGAGCCCCGAGGTGATCTGCACCGTCGACTCGCCGCGGATCCCGACCTGCACCTGGCGCGGGGCTTCCCGGCCGTTCTCCTGCACGGTGACGACGTTCGTGCCGCCCGTGGTCCGCACCGCGGCGGCGGGGACGCTCAACGCGTTCTGCGCCTCGGCGACGGTGACCACGACACTCGCGGACTGGCCGGGCCGCAAGCCTTCCGGCGGGCTGGCCAGCGCCAGCTTCGTCTTGTAGGAGACGACGCTGCCGCTGGTCGTCGGCGTCAGGTCGACGCTGGAGACGGTCGCCTGGACCGGCTTGTCGGGCGAGGAGTTCAGCGTCACCGTCGCCTTCTGGCCCGCTTTGACCTTGCTGACGTCGATCTCCGCGATCGAGGTGTCGACGACCAGGTCGGTCATGTTCGTGATGGTGATGAATCCGCTGCCGCCACTGGACGAAGACGACGTCGAGGCGTTGGAGTTCCCCTGGTTCCCGCTCGACGTCTGGGAACTCGCTGAAGAACCGCTGGAGGATTGCTGTCCGACGGTGCCGTTGATCGCGGTGACCGTTCCCGCGCCGGGCGCGGTGAGGGTGGTGTCGTCGAGCGCGGTCTGGGCGTTCTGGACGTCGAGCTCGGCCTGGTCCAGCTTGGCCTGCGCCGAGGCGACACTAGTCTGCGCGCTTTGAGCGTTCTGGCCGGTGGCGGGGGTGTCCTCCGCTGTCTCCGCGGTGTCGAGATTGTCCTGCGCGACCACGAGGTTCGCCTTCGCGACCTTCAGCTCCTTCGTGGCCTGAGCGCTGTCGATGGTCGCGAGCTTCTGCCCCACCGACACGACGTCGCCGACCTTCACGTCGATCGACGCGACCTTGCCGGCCGTGGCGAAGTTCGCGGTGCCGGTGTACCCGCTGGCGAGGGTCCCGGCGGCGGAGACGGTCTCGGTGACCGTGGCCCGGCGGACCGGCGTACTGCGGGTCTGGGCCTGCGCGGTGTTCTGTTCGGGACTGAATGCCTGGTATATCCCGAGACCTGCTCCGGCCAGCAGCACGATCAGGACACCGTTGAGCACCCAGGCCTTGGAGGGGCGAGCTCGCGTCATGCGGTGACACTGCTGCCGTTGCTTGGCAATGACCTGTTGATTGCCTGTGAGCCCGCTGTGTATCGGGGGCGGCCGCCCCGGCTTCGCACCGGGGCGGCCGCGCTGGTCCGATCAGGAAGCGCACTTCCAGCGAACGGGTACCGTCTTCCCGGTCGCCGTGTCGACGTAGCTGCCGCCGACGACCCCGGCGTCGGTGATCGTTCCGGCGACCGCGCGGCTGGAGCCGGCCGGGGCGGGAAGGTACTGCCAGGTCGCGCCCGGAGTGGCGACGACCGGGACCGTGGTCTGCTCACCCGGCTTCCGGTAGCTCATCAGGACCGTGCCTGCCGAGGTCACCGCGAGCCCTTCGGTCGTCTCGGTTCCCGGCGTCGACGCCAGTGCGCCGGACAGATCCCATTCGACCGCCCCGAATCCGAGGGCCGAGCCGATGATCCGGGTGCCACGAACACTCGACACCCGGGTGATCTCACCGCCGAGCGGCGTGGCGAGGGTCCGGCGGGTTCCGTCCGGAGCCCAGACGAACGCGTGAGCGTCCGCGCCGATCAGACCGAAGATCGCGACACTTCCGTCGTCGCCGATCCTCGGTGTCGTCGGGAAGAAGCCGTCCGGCGTCGACAACACGACCGGCGGCTCCGCCTGGTGACCGGCACGCCAGACGGCGACCTTCTGTACTCCGTTCCGCGAAATCCGGCCGACGATGTCCCCTGCGGCGTTGATCCCGTCGAGACTCGGCGATTCGTTCCCGAAGACTCCGGACGGCTGACGGACTCCGGCGTGGTACCACTCCGGAGTCGAAACCCCTGGCGCGGCGGACCACGAGCCGATCAGGTCGCCCTGCGCGTTGATCCCCGTCAGGTTCAGCGAACCGCCCACCGGCGGAAGCCCTTCCGGAACACCGTCACGCCAGACGACGAACTGCTGACGGCCGTTCGCGCTGGTGCCCGGGCCGGCAAAGGCGGTTCGCCCGTCGGTCGCGGTGACGAAAGCGCTCGTCACCCCCGCGGGCAACGCGAGCGGTTCGGCGGCATAGGCGCAGGCCGCCGCGGCCGCGGGTGTGGCGACGGAAACGAGCGTGGCGGTCGTGGCGACAACGGCGGTCGCCAGCGCGGCCAGGCCGGATCTCAGAGTGCGCAAGATTTTCCTCCCAGTAGGAAAAGACCGGGAGGACAGCACCACCACGGGCTGTTCCTCGACAGCCCGCGTCCCCCCGTACGCACAGCTTCACGGCGCACGAATGCGCACGCAAGCATTAGAACGATTGTTCGACCGATCGGACCAACGTGCCGGGCGCATGAAAAAACCGCCTCGATGTGCATCGAGGCGGTTCGTTGAGCGGTGGCCAGGGCCGGGGTCGAACCGGCGACCTTCCGCTTTTCAGGCACAGACGTTTCCGCTGGTCACGGGGGTTGCACCAGTGCCGCGTGCAACCCCCGTGCAACATCGCGCCTCAGTGCTTCACGATGATGGTCTTGGGCAGCTTGGCAGCGTTCCCATGCGCGGCGAGCTTGCTCAACTGGTCGGCTACCTCCCTATCCCGCCCTTCGACCGCGTGGAGATACCGGAGGGACGCAGCCGCCGACGCGTGCCCGAGACGCTTCTTAAGGTCAGCCAGCGTCGCGCCCGCACTCGCTGCGAGCGTCTGCCCCGTGTGCCGCAGGTCGTGATAGCTCACATCCACACCGACCTTCACCCGCGCCCGGACGAACGCCTGATAGACCGCGTTTCCCCGCATCGGCTGCCCGTCCTTGCCGATGAAGAACCGATCCCGCCCCGCCCACTCCTTCATGTGGTCCCGCAGGTACGGCATGACGTGCGGAGGGACTGACACCGGCCGACGGCCCGCGTCCGTCTTGGGGTCCTTGTCGTACTTCTTCGGACTCTCCAGAAGCTCCACCCTGTTCTTCCGGACCCACACGACGCCGTCCACCAGGTCGACGTCAGCCGTCCGCAGGCCGCAGACCTCACCGCGACGAAGACCGCACCAGGCCGCCAGCAGCACGGCCGCCTGGTAGCGAGGAGTGATCGCCTCGACGAGGTCGACAATCTGGCCTGGGGTGGCGATGCCCCGTTCCTTCGCCTTGTCTGTACCCGCGCCGGGGATCTGGCAGGGGTTGATCATGATCGCCCCGTCCCTCTTGGCCGAGTTCATCACGGCACGGAGGAAGCGGTACGACTGCCCGATCGACGTCTTCCCGCCCTCTCCGAGCAGGGCCTTGGCGTACCAGCTCCGCACCACCGGCGGGGTGATCGCGATCAGCGGGAGGTCCAGCAGCTCAGTCATGTGAAGGCGCATGTTCCGCCGACACGTCTCCTCCCACCTGTCCCCGATGTTCGGACTGTCGCGCAGATAGGCACCCGCGTAGTTGCCGAACGTTTCTCGTCCTAGCTTGTCGTCCAGCCAGGCACCCTTGTTGATATCCGCCTCTACGCCGACCAGCCACCGATCAGCGTCGGTCCTGGTCCGGAACGTGTCCGGCGCGTACTGGCGCACTCCGTTCGGACCGAGGAACGACGCCTGAAACCGGCCGGAAGGCAGCTTCCGAACCGACCCGAACCGCCTCCGCTTCTTCGCCATCACGCCACCGCCCGACCAGCGGACCAGCTCACCCGTACCGGCTCGACGCGTCCCGCCATCACGAACGCGTCCAGATCAGCGACCGCCAGCCGAACGTGAACGCCGACCTTGTGGAAGGCAATCCGCCGTTCCGCGATCAGCCGCCGCACGAACCGGACACCCGTGTTCAGGTACTCAGCCGCTTCATCGACTGTCAGATAGTTCTTCTCCACGTCTCCCCCTTCCTAGGCCGCTTGCCGAGTTGCCGAAGTTTCCGGACGTTCACCAGGTGGCCCCTGTGCGGCGAGTAGTGCTCGGTCGTACTCGGCCTTCCAGGTGATCCGTTCGGAGATGGCGCGCATCACCAGGTGGTCCCGTGGTGGGCAGTGGGTGTCGCCGGGTTCGACCTTGCGCCAGACGAACCGGTCCGGTTCGGGTTGTTCCTTGGTGATGCCGACAGCGGCCAGCGCGTCCAGGACGAAGCCCTTCCGGTCCGCCTTGTGGTCAGCCACGGTCTTGCCCGACCACTTCCGGGACACCAGCACCCGCCGCCCAGGAAGTCCGAGTGTCGTTCGACGGTGAGCTCGTCCCTTGCAGTGTCCGGGAACAGTCTTTCCGTTGGCTCCCTTGGGGTTGATGCCGTACAGCAGCCACACAGCGCACCGAGGCGAACACGGGGTCACCGCCAGCTCAGCGTGAAGACGGTCGTGGTGATCCCGCTGCGCGACGGTGTCCGCGTCGACCACTTCACCCGTGGACTTCGTCAGGTACTTAGTGAGGTAGCCGATGTGACGCCCGGATTCCTCCGTGCCGCCCAAGATCCCCTTGGAGTGCACCTGACGGCCGAACGTGACCACATGCGCCGGTTCCTCCACCGCCTCCACGGCCTCATCCCACGACGGCAGCGGCTCCCGAGTGTCCGGGTCCACGAACGTCCGGGAACCCATGTCCCACAACGGTTCCCGGTCCGTGTACACGATCTCGTCATGGTTGGGCCACCACACCTGGTGATAGGTGGCCTCCGTGACCATCCGGATGACCTCGTGCGAGATGGAGCCCCGTAGGGCGGTGTGCAGGTGCGGAGCCGCCCGCCGTTGGGGTTCCACGGTGGCGAAGTACTGCACATCCCAGCCGACCGCCCGCCGCAGGTTCTGCCACCACCGGTCCACCAGCGCCGAGAAGTGCACCGCGTCCCGAGCAGCCCGCCGGTAGTCATAGGTGGTCGGGTTGACCGGCGAGCCGTCGGAGCGGACCGGGCCGTAGGTGTCGCAGGTGAGCGTGACGAACATCGACGGCCGGAACTTCCCCGCGAACTCACGGCCCACGGTGGTCTTGGCGACCTTGCGGCGTGGCAAGTTCGGCGCGTCCTGCCGCCGCTTGGTCGACCGCTTCACCGGACGCTTCTCCGGGACGTCAAGGGCAGGCAGGCGACCCGTCATCCCGGACGCCCGCAGCTCCTCGTCCACCGAGGCGACCTCTGCCCGCAGCTCCTCCATCTCGACCTCGTCACCGACCGCCAGCGCCTCCCGGTAGGCCGCCGCCAGATCTGCCCGGAACGCCACCAGCTCCGTTTGGGTCTTCGACGGCGCTTCCCGTTCGATGACGGGTTCTTCGGTCATATGCCAGCCCTCGCGGCACTGTGCCTGACGGAGCGCTTTTGCCTTGCGAGCGCAGGGAAGGCACACCGATTCGACCGTCGACCCACAGGGCACGGGCACGTAGCGGATATCGCCGGTTTCGGTGTCTCCGACCTCCATCGTGAAGGGCCGGACACACACGCCGTGCTTTTCCGCGGTGGCCTTCACGACCTCCGCAGAGAGCGCCCCGCGGATTCGTCCATTCGTGGCCGGCGGGGCGGCCGGACCTGTTCCGACCTGCGAATCTGTCGTCATGCCGTCCCCCTCTCGCCGCGCCGGTCTGACAGGTGGATGACCGAGGCACCGCCGTTGGTGACGTAGTGCTCCAGATGCTTGACGGTCTGGTCCGGAACCCAACCGGCCCGCACGCGCAGGGGTTCGCGGATGCCTTCGCCCCAGACGTAGCCGACACCGGCCGCCGACTCGGGAATCCGGTTCGCCCACGCCCCACGCTCATAGGCGCCGTCCCCGAGGACCATCGGGACCTGACTCTTCGCGGTCACCCGCAGGCAGATACGGCGGGTGAACAGCTCCCGCACCGGAACGGTTTCCTTGGTCGGCTCCTGGACATAGCCTCGGACCGCGAACCCGAGCGCCCGCCCCTGAGTGGTCAGGATCGCGACCCGTTCCACGATCGCGTCACGGGTCTTGCGATCGGTGTAGCGGGTCAGAGCGCCGATCTCGTCGAACTCCAGCAGCTCCACCGGATACTCGGCCGAGACCGGGACCTGACGGGTGTACCCGGCGAAGACGCGCTTCCGGTTCTCCAGCTCCTCCATCAGCGCCTCGAGGACATCCAGCGCTTCCTTGCCGGACACCCCGTAGCGAGCGAAGATCCCGCGACCGTAAGCAAGTTCGACCGCCTTCGGGTCGATCCCGGACACCCGGACGAGACCGGCGCGGATCGGTGCCGCAGCCGACACCAGCGGAGCCCACAGAACCGAGCCCTTCCCCGACCCCGACGCACCAGCCACCAGCGTGTGCGCGCCACCACCAACCAGCGGCAACGTCCACGGCGTGCCGTACTCCGTCGAACCCGCGTACACCGCCCGCAGATCCACGCCCGAGCCGTCCACGGACACCATCTCTGGAACCGGCAGGCCCGTCACCGCCGTGTCCAGCAGATCCCGGCGCATGAAGTCGATGGACACCACATCCGGCTCAAGCTCCCGCACCTGACACCGCGCGACCTTGCGCGCCACCGCCAGCTCTCGCGCGACCTCATCGAAGTCTTCCGGCTTCTGTCCAGGGACCAGCCGGACCCGGACCTCATCCCACGACGGGCCGGAGCGGACCGACAGCAGCTTCGGCACCGCCACCCCGGACGCTTGACGAGCCTTCGCGACCGCCTCACGCTTGCGCCGACGAGATACCAGGTTCACCGTCACGTCGACCGGGATGGCGTCATCCCGGACAGTCAGACCGCAGGCGTGCAGCCACCCGGCCAGCTTCCGCCCGTAGAGCGCCCAGCGCAGCCACCACGCCCGCAGCCACCGCCCGCACCACTGGTCATACCCGACCGCGTCCAGCCGCCACCACATCAGCAGCACCGCCGCCAGCACGCCGACCGTGACGACGAGGGACACCCAGCCCAGCACCGTGCACCAGGCCCACAACGCCAGCAGCGCCAGGCAGGTACGCCAGTGCCCGACGAGTTGCCGAACAATCCAGCCGACCGCCCGCAGCAGGCCCCACAGCGCCACGCCGAGCACCGCCAACGCGGCCAGCGCCTCGAACACACTCGCCAGGACACGGCCGACCTTGGCCAGCACCCACAGCACCACCGCCAGGCCGCCACCGACCGCGAGCGTGGTCATGATCTCCTGCGTGTTCATCGCCGACCACCCCGCAGACCAGTAGCGGGAACCACGATCGGCAGCGGCAGCATCCCCAGGCACGGGGAGCACTTCTCCTCACCCGGCAGCAGCCGAGCGAACCGTTTGCATTCCGTACAGCGCGTTCGGGTGACCCCCGTTGACTCGCACTGTGTGCCGTCATTTATCTTCGTCATTGTTCACTGCTCCAGTGGACAGGCGCAGAACCGGAACAGGTTGGTAGCCAAGGGCCGGTTCTGCGTTTTAAGGGACACTTTTTAGCCACATGAGGACGCGTTTATCCGCCACACGTCCCCACGTGCGAAAATTTCGATATTCAGTTCTCGCCTATCTGGTCAGTCCTGTGACCGTGCACGCTCCTTACGTTCGAACTCCCGAAGCGCGACCAACCACACGTGCTCCCGTGCGATATCCAGGCCATCCGCCAGGCGGACCGCTGTAGTCACCGTGGTCAACGACCGTTCGCCCCGCTCCAGTTGGCCGAGGTGCCGAGGGCTGATGCCGGATCGCGCGGCCAGTTGAGCTTGGGTCAGTCGCCGAAATCGGCGTGCCCGCCGCAACCATTGCGCCGCCGTCTTGCCGTCCAACATCGAGCCGTCGCCGTTACCTCCCCATTCCTGCACGCGCCTACTTGGCATCCGATTTCTCCGCCTGAATCCTCGCGGCCAGTTCTTCCGCCTTGCCGTCCTCGTGCGCGACCCAGTACCGAATCTCGTGGTGATGGAAACGGTCCACATCGGACACCGCGCGATACATTCTGGCGTTGGCCTGCCGCCATTTCAGCCACGTCGACAGGCTCGCCCCTGGCAGCGGACGGGTCGCAGCCGCGACGTCGTGCGCATCCTTGAGTGTTTGCGGCTCATTCCTGCCCGGAGTCGTCATCACAGGCCCCGGTCCGTGCGCGGCTTTCGAGCAGTGCCGCCAGTTCGTCCGCGCAATCGCGGAGTCGGCGTAGGAAGACAGCCCGGCTCAGCCAGTCGCCCCGATGTTCGGGAGGACGGATCGTCAGCGATCCCGCTGTGCCCGACAGGACCAGCGCCGGGGGCGACCCCGGACCCGAACCAGTTTCCTCCACCGTCACCTCGTCCCACGGGCTGATCACCCACGTTGGGCCGAACCCCTCCCGCATAATCGTCACCTCCCGCCTTGCGTTCCCACTGCCGTGCCTGGTCCTCGAAGGCTTGCGCGGCGGACCCCACGGCGGCGACCACCCACCACGGCAGGTCGGGATCACCGCCCAGCGCTCGCCATGCCTGAGCGACCAACCGCGACGCCGCCGCCATCTCTCGCGCAACATCCGGATTCGCGCCCCTCGACCGTGCATCCACGTCCGCCGCGTCCCGATAGACGCGGTACGCCGACTCCCACGCGGACACCTGCTTTTTCGACGTCACGACACCACTTCCCTCTAGAAGTCAGTGCCGTCACGCGGCCTTGGCCGAGGACTCACCCGCCGTCGACCGGGAAGCCTTCCCGCCCGCGCCACTTCCCGCCGCCTTGAATCCGGTAGCGCGGAAAACGTAGGACAGGTACTTGTACTCGCCTTGCCCGGCCACCTTCGGCTCAGCGGTCAACCCGTCCAGCTCCACCGGGCGCATACCCGGCATCACCTCGCCCGTCGTGGGCACCGGTTGCACGTCGGCCAGCAGCGTGATCTCGAACGAAGCCCGCTTCGCCTTCGTCTCACCGGGGTCGGTCGCCATGAACTTCCACTGCCGCTTCCCGGTCACCTCGTCCACCCGCTGCCTCGTCGGCCGCCCCTGCGCCCTCTCCTCACGCGACTGATATTCGTTGTCCGGCGACACTTCGCCCACCATCACAAGACCCTGCGGAAACGCGTCATCGTGGTCAACGCTGAATCGAATGCCCTTTTCGATCGCCATGTCGTAGTGAACCTTCCCGCTTGTCGGATACGCCTTTACCGGCGTACCTACAACAATCGGCCAAATGCGTGTCCCGTCACGACACCGTCTCGGTCTCGCCTCACAGCGTCTCGCACTCACCTTGTCTCGTCTTGTCTCGTCTCCCGTGCTAGCTTGGTCTCATGAGCCCCGACACCACTGCTCAGGAAGCCCGGCCGATCGTCCTCAAAGTCCTGCTCAGAGGACGACACTTGCAGAGCTACCGCGCGTTCTGCCGCGAGTACGACAAGGTGGCCGAGAAGGTCGACAAGAGCCTGAGGGGCAGCTTTCCCAGCAAAGCCCAGTTCTACCGATGGCTGTCCGGCGAACTCGTCGGCCTGCCCTACGCCGACCACTGCCGAATCCTTGAAGCAATGCTTCCCGGCTGGCAAGCCGAACAACTCTTCGAGTTTCACGACGGTGGAATCGAGTTCGTCCCCGAACCAACTGCGTCGCCGACGAGCCAGGCCATTAATCCGCCAAGCTCCGCGATGGAACCACGCGGCAACCCGGAAGTCGTTGAAGTCTTCTCGCACCGGAGCGCGATCCCTGCCGACCTGTGGACTCGGCTGCTGGACGACAGCGGGGAACGCATCGACATTCTTTGCCTGGCCGCCCTGTTCCTCGTTGAACGACCGACGTTTGCGAAGCAGGTCAAGCAGAAGGCCAGTGATGGGGCCAAAATTCGGCTTCTGTTCGGCGATCCCGACGCGGACGAGGCCACCAAGCGCAGCGAAGAGGAACAGCTCGACGCACGCACCGTTTCCGCTCGCATCCGCAACGCACTAGCGTTCCTGCGCCCGCTCGATGGCGTACCCGGCGTAGAGGCACGGCTGCACACCACCACGCTGTACAACTCGGTGTTCCGGTTCGACGACGAGATGGTCATCAATACCCACGTGTACGGCCTTCCAGGAGCACACGCCCCCGCTCTGCACCTCCGGCAGACACCGAAGGGCGACATGTTCGAGACGTACATGGAGAGCTTCGAGACCGTCTGGTCTGCCGCCAAGCCGCTGACCTGGTAAGCAAGGAGCTATGGCACGCCGAGACCACTACCACGAACCGAACGCGCCGAAGGCGAACTCACTGCGGGTCGCCGTCAGCGCGTTCATCCTGGACGAGGCTCGCCGGCTGCTGATGATCCGGCGCACCGACAACGATCGATACGCCATCCCTGGCGGTGGACAGGAGTTCGGCGAGACAGTGGCAGGGGCCGTGGTCCGCGAGGTCGAGGAAGAGACAGGCCTGACCGTCGACGTCACTGGCTTCATCGGGATCTTCTCCGACCCCGACTACGTCATCGAGTACGACGACGGCGAGGTCCGCCAGGAGTTCTCGCTCTGCTTCCGCGCCCGCCCTCTGTCCGGTGACCTGCGCACGAGCAGCGAGAGCAAAGAGGTTCTGTGGGTCGAACCAGCCAGGCTGGACGGCCTCAACATCCACCCCGCCATCAGGCTCAGGATCGCCCGCGGCTTCGAGAGTGCTGACCAGCCGTTCTACACGTAGTCGATGCCTGCCGCCCTCAGCTGAGCTTCTGTCCGCCCGACAGCAGCGGCCAACTCTGGCCGCGCAGCCTGAATAAAGGTCGACACGACGTCATCCGGTCCGTACCGCTGTTGAATCTCTGCCGCGCGCTCTTCGAAGGTGACAACTTCACCATCCGGCGACGTGGTCATGTCTGCCCACCACAAAGCGTCCCTTAGTGGTGTCCGCTCGTCATTCCAGTCGACTAGCTCGTCTGCCATGCCCCGCAGCTCCGCTTCGAGATGCGCCGCCGAGTGATGAGCTACCAGCGCACACAACCGCTCCGGAGCACCGACCTCCCGGAGGTATCGCGCGCCATCCAGCGCATGCAGTCCCGTGACAGCCAGCTCCGGTGCGTAACCAAGGTCATGGACCAGGCCAGCCGCAGCAAGCAAGTCTGCGTCACCAGTGGAGAACAGCCGGTCCGCAACCCGCGAACGCTCATAGACCCCCTGGACATGTCTCCAGCGACGAGGCAAATGCACACCAAGCCACCCTGCCGCTAGCTCGTCGGCCCACACTCGCAAGTCCACACATCCACGATATCGGCCGTCGAAGTAGTGCGCCGACAATCTCGTCGCCGAAACCGGCTTAACACAGTTCGCCCCGCGTCTCGCTACGTCACAGTAGATTCTTTCGAAGAATCACCGGATTCCTCGCCATCACTCTCAAGCGCCATCAATTCACCTGGCACCTCAAAAAGATTTCGCAAGAACTGCACAGTAAACAGCAGGGCGCGACGCGCATCGGATTCAGACAAATCTTCATCCGTGTGATGAGCGCCCATGTTTCCCACTTTCCGAACATGACTTAAAACCTGTTCGAAGTCTTTCGTGACGTACCCCTCGGATATCAGCTTTTGAATCGAGTGGACTAGCGGCTTTCTTGGCTCATTTACACCCTTAGCCGCCGCAGCAGCTTCAAGTGTCCGCCGGAGCTGTACAGCCGCAGCAGAGGGCACACCCGCTTGAAGCACGCGAATTGCACCCTTCAAGTGCTTCCCAATATCGTCAGGGAGATGGCCGACACTGTAAGCAGTGTCTTCAGCATCCGGGAAGACACGTTCGATCATGACGTGCCACTCAAGGGGAATCGGGTCGTGCGGACGCAACTCCGGACTCGTGTCCATGCGGACCAGCTTTATCGTCGTCAGGTTCGCACATCTCGGGCAAGCCAAAACTGCCCACGGACTTTCACGCAGATCAGCACCTTTGACAGACATGCGCGACCAAAGTATCTCCATCATGGCATCTCTAAGACCACACGCGCCACAGTCACGAAATCGCAGCTCGCCGAACCGCATAAAAAACTACCTCTCACGCTCAAGACTCCGCTAGATCACAGGTTGTCCTCATAGGTCGCTCCTAACGCGTGCTCCGTTTCGCAGCTTGGTCACGACTTGCTGCCGAACTTGGCTCTATGGGATCAAGGCGCCGCCGTTGGCGGCGCGCGGGTCACCACCCGTCCGGCGGGCTACGCCCAGGAGGCGACGCCGGCCTCCCGCTCCGCTCCGGCAGGCGCCGCCGGGCGAGCCCGCCGCAGGGCAGCACCCGCAGCGCGCCGCCAACGACGACGGAGACCCAGGAGCCACACAGCGAGATCACCCGACCCACCCAGCCGACGCGCAGTGGTCACCAGGTGGTCCCTCGCTTCTCAGCGTCTAACACCGGCCCGCCCGCATCAAGGCGGGAAAGCGTGCCTTGACGCGACCGAACCGGCGCTAGAGATGGCAGGGGCGAGGGAAACGGGGCGAACAGGCACGCGAAGCCCTCAGCGAGCGACAGCAGCCCCGAGGCGTGCAACATACGTGCGACAAGCGGCGGCCAAAGCGGGTCAACCACGGTCAACAGTGGACAGACTCAAGATCGGCCCCGGACATGAAAAAACCGCCTTGACCTGGATCAAGGCGGTTCTGAGAGCGGTGGCCAGGGCCGGGGTCGAACCGGCGACCTTCCGCTTTTCAGGCGGACGCTCGTACCAACTGAGCTACCTGGCCGGGAACGCCGGCGAGGAGCCGAACGATCTTGCGACCCTGACGGGACTCGAACCCGCGACCTTCGCCGTGACAGGGCGACGCGCTAACCAACTGCGCCACAGGGCCTTGCATACTGCTTTTACTACTGTACTGCGTACTCCCAACGGGATTCGAACCCGCGTTGCCGCCTTGAAAGGGCGGAGTCCTAGGCCGCTGGACGATGGGAGCCCGGTTCGGTTTCGGCGAACCGATCCGACCCGCGCTCTCCGGTGTCCCCGGGAGCGAACATAACTATAGGACACCCCTGTTTTCACTCCCGCACAGGGGGTCCCCTAGTTGTTCACAGGGCTGGGACCTGCGAGAACGCGGTGAGGTCAGGATATCAGGGCCGACGCGTCCCGCAGGGCGTCGAGACGCCGCCGGAGCTCGTCCCGCTCGTCGCCCGTAAGAGTGACGGCGAGGAGCTCGGCCACGCGCCGGTCGGTCAGGTCCTCGGCGTACGGAAGAGCGGATCGGCCGAACGGCCGGGGTCGTCGGCCCCCGAAAGGCTGACGTGCGCCCACTGAGCCGATGACCGCGAGTAGGCACGCACCGCGGAGGCCGCGTCGAGAGCCACCATCGCGGGCGGCAGGGCGAACTCGAAGAGCCACGACGGGAAGATCCCGAACAGCTCCGCGACCACCTTCGGCGGCGGGTCGCCCAGCACCGCCGAACGCCCTCGCAGGTACAGCGTCCGAGGCGGCAGGCCCACCTCGGACTCGACCTCGGCGAGCTCCGGGGAGGGCGACCTCCCCGTCAAGTACAAAAGAAAGCCCGGCCGAGCGGTGAACACCGCACGACCGAGCTTCGCGAACGACCTCAGCGCTGAACGGGCGCCTGCCCGTCCTCGTCCAGCGTCAACCCCAGCATGTCCAGCAACTGGACACAGTCATCGACACCCAGCGCCCCATTGGCCACCGCCAGCCGGGCACGCCGCACCTGGTCGTCGGACACCCGCTGGGCATCCCCCTGACCCGTGCGCTGCGCCGGCAGACCACCAGCCAACGTCGTCGAGCTTCCCCCATCGGCACCTTCGTACCGAAGGAGGAACTGTCGAACTTCCACAGACCCACCCATGGTTCCTCCAGACGGCCAACGAACAGCTTGGCCGCGAGGCTAGCCAGAGCCGGCCGCGACACACAGCCCCCCGGAGAGTGAACCTGTCGACACGCTCCGCACAACGCAGAGCAATCACGCGCACACCGGCACCACATGAACCACAGGCGAACCACAGGTGGCGCCCCGACCGGAATTCTGCCCGCGCCCACTCGCCCTTCTCAGCAAACCGTGCAACAATCGATTTGCTGACACACCCCCGGTCAGCGCCTGTGGAGATCCCCTCCGACCCCCGCGTTCCTCCCCCTGGCGCGGGGGTCGTCTACATTCCGCCGCTTGTCGCTTCGCGACCGCGCCGTGAGTCGTAGTGCCATCCCGGGGGCCCAGCCCCCGGACCCCCAGGGTCCGTGCGGCGGCGGCTGGCAGCCCCGGACTCGGTCCATCGGGCATTCATCTCACCGCTTTGTGAATGGTTCTTATCGCTCGCCTTGATTGCGGGTTGTGATCACGGGAAAAGGGTTTCCTGTCGGGGTTGGGCCGAATGGGACAAGAAAATGGGTGTGTCGTGGCTCACTGTGGTTGGTTTGCCGAGACCGAACCGTTATCGTGGCCCGGTGCCCCTTCCTTCCCTGAGCCGTCGCAGCGGCAGCCGCACGAACATGAAGCCGGTCAACCCGGGTCGTCACCGCAACTCCCCCACCAAGGAGGCCGAGGCGGTCGTCGAAGACACGGAGCTCACCAGCTACCTTCGCGCCCTCGCCCCGGACAACGACCCGGAGAGCACCGGCACCGGCAAGCGCTTCGGCGA
This sequence comes from Amycolatopsis oliviviridis, assembly GCF_014654365.1. Lineage (GTDB taxonomy): Bacteria > Actinomycetota > Actinomycetes > Mycobacteriales > Pseudonocardiaceae > Amycolatopsis > Amycolatopsis oliviviridis. The sequence continues at coordinate 596,854 of NZ_BNAY01000004.1, read as the reverse complement.
AGCACAGGTGTTCCAGCTGCGGATGAACCTCATCGCCTGCGAACAGCTCAAGGACGCCGCCGCCGAACGCAACCTGTCGCCGCAAGCGCTGGCGCAGGAATGGATCCTCGAGCGCCTCTCGTGGGAATCGCAGGCCAACTCGGCCCAGCAGCGCCGCCACGAAGAAGCCCACACCGACGAGTTCCGCTTCGACGCCAACGCGTGGGAGCAGCAGCCCGTCCCCCGCTGAACCGTCACCCCGGAACGGAACAGCACAAACGAAGAAGTCTTCAAAGCCATAGAAAAGCCCCCGGCGAGATCGCCGGGGGCTTTTCTGATCAGTCTGAGCAACGCCGAAGGGCGGACTCAGATCGCGCGGACCTTCTGGGCCTGCGGGCCCTTCTGGCCCTGACCGACCTCGAACTCCACTCGCTGGTTCTCCTCGAGGGTGCGGAAACCGCGGCCCTCGATCTCCGAGTAGTGAACGAAGACGTCGCCCTCGCCGCCATCCTGCGCGATGAAGCCGAAGCCCTTCTCCGCGTTGAACCACTTCACAGTGCCTTGCGCCACCGCTTTACTCCTCGTTGCACATCCGCTTCGAGTGCCGCCGAAGCGACACCCAGACCGTCCCGGGCGGTTCCAACGAGTCGAGCGAAGAGCGCGTCACCGGCTCATGGCTCGCGTCAGAAGTTCCGCGAGTGTGAAGCCACGAACACGCAAAACGACGGCCTGATGGCAGCGTACCGGGATCTGGCCATATTTGAAGCCCGTGATCGGACTCTGGGCATGCCCAAGTACCAAGGTCACCGGAACGTCGTAGACCGATCCGTCTTCTGTCGGACCCTCTCGCTACCCTGTCGCCGCACGCCGACCTCAGATCTTCGCCGGACACGGACCGAAGTCGGTCATGCCCCGTTCGTGAACTATGATCCACCCGATTGTGACTCGCATCACTCCTCGGCGGATCAACTCACGGGGTGGTCCGGACGTCATGGTCGGTGTACAGGGGAGCAAAGGGGAAGCTTTGAGGTTCACGGAATCCGCGCGCCGCCGGGCGGCGATCGCGGCACTGGGGTTGGTCGCCGTTCTGACGCTGGGGGCGTGCAGCAGCGAGCCGACCGTGTCGGCCAGCGGCCCGGACAGCGGCGGCCAGATGAGCGGCGAGACCGGCGACAAAGCGGCGGCGCCGGCCAAGCTGACGTACGAGCCCGCCGCGGGCGCGCAGGACGTCGCGCCCGGCCAGCCCATCAAGGTCACCGTCGCGGACGGCACGCTCGACCAGGTCGTGCTGACCAATCCGGACGGCAAACAGGTCGCGGGCCAGCCGTCCGAAGACAAGAAGAGCTGGTCGACCACCGAGCAGCTCGGCTACGGCAAGGCCTACACGTGGTCCGGCAAGGCCACCGGCACCGACGGCAAGCCCGTCCAGATCGGCGGGGCCTTCACCACGGTCAAACCGCGCAAGCAGGTCGGCGCGAACATCAACGTCTTCGACGGGCAGACCTACGGCATCGCCATGCCGATCACGCTGACGTTCCCGAGCAAGGTCACGGACAAGGCGTCGGTCGAGAAGGCGCTGTCGGTCGAGACCACGCCGAAGACCGAGGGTTCCTGGGCCTGGGTGCACGACGACACCTCGGTGCACTGGCGGCCGAAGGCCTACTGGCAGCCCGGCACCACGGTGAAGTTCAACGCCAAGATCTACGGCGTCAAGGTCGGCGACGGCGTGTACGGCAAGGAAGACCGCTCGGCGAGCTTCACCATCGGCCGCTCGCAGATCGTCAAGGGCAACACCCAGACCCACCGGCTGCTGGTCATCCGTGACGGTCAGCAGATCGCGGACTACCCGGCCAGCTACGGCCTCGACGCGGACCCGGGCCGGGTCACGCCGAGCGGCACGCACGTCGTGATGTCGAAGCACGACACGTACTCGATGACCAACGAGCGCTACAACTACGAGAACATCGTCGTGCCGTCCGCGGTGCGGTTCTCCACCAACGGCGAGTTCATCCACGGCTACGGGCCGTCGATCTGGGCGCAGGGCAAGAAGAACATCTCGCACGGCTGCGTGAACCTGGCGCCGGCCAACGCCAAGGCGTACATGGACGGCGCCTTGGTCGGGGACCCCGTCGAGATCGAGGGCAGCACCCAGAAGATCAACCGGGCGCGCGACTACAGCGACTGGACCTACGACTGGGCCGAGTGGTCCAAGCTTTCCGCTCTCGCGAGCTGAAGTAACTTCCATGGAACCGGGCGGCCGGAGACCCCTGTGGTCTCCGGCCGTTCGTGCCTTGACCGAGAACGCGTCTTCCGGGAGCGCGCCAGCGCGACGGGAAGACTTCACCCCGCGCGCCGCTTTTGGCCGGAGGCCACGGAAATATTTTGCCGGGCGCCATAGTCGTGAACCGCCGCTGACCTGCGGTGGAGCGCCTGGCGAAATTTTCCGTCAGCGCGCGGAAAAGTCACTGCAACCGGAAGCTGGGCGAGGCGCATGTGTAACCACGCAAGGCGCCGCGGCCAATGAGCGGCGCCCGGATCGAGGAGACACTCTTGCGTACTCGTATCGCTCTCACCCTCGGCGCGCTGTTGCTGGCGGGCGGCGCCGCCTTCGCGACCACGTCGCTGGCGTCGGCCGACCAGAGCGCCCCGTCGTCGACGGTCACCCCGGCGCCCCAGCCGCCGGCCAAGACCCCCACCACCGAGCGGCCGGCCGAGCCGCCTCGCGCCACCACCGCGCCGCCGCGTGAGGTCCCGCGGACCCCGGCGGTCGCCGCGCCGGGCGAACACCGCGTGCCCAAGGCCGTCCCGGCCGGGCCGACCGGGGATCTGCACCTCCCCGCCATCGTCGAAGGAGCCGGTAACTAGGTGTCGTCGAGCCGCTCGTCGAAGACCGGGACGGGCTCGCCGTGGGACGGCGAGTTCGCCCGGTACTTCGACGAGCGCGCGCACAGCCTGCGCGCCACCGCGTACCTCCTGTGCGGGGACTGGCACCAGGCCGAGGACATCACCCAGGCCGCGCTGCTGAAGCTGTACCTGGCTTGGCCGAGGCTCTCGCGGCACGACGCGCTCGACGGCTACGCGCGCAAGATCGTGCTGCGGACGTTCCTCTCCGAGCATCGGCGTGTCTGGCGCAAACGGGAGAAGCTCACCGACGCCCTTCCGGAAGTCCCGGACGAAACGGGCGGCACCGAACAGGAGATGCTGGTCAGGCACGCCCTGTCCGGCATCGCCCCGAAGCAGCGGGCCGTCCTGGTGCTGCGCTACTTCGAAGATCTCAGCGTCGACGAGACGGCCGCGGCGCTGGGCTGCAGCACCGGGAACGTGAAGAGCCAGGGCGCGCGGGGTCTGGCGACCCTGCGCAAACGGCTCGGACCGCATTTCAGTGAACTGGCCTTGAGCGGAGCGCACGACGATGGGAGGTGAGGAGATGGACGAGGACATCAAGGGCGTGCTCTCGCACGGTGCGAGCGGTCCCCCGCTGGGCATCCGGGCGGCGGACATCATCGAACGTGGTGGCCGCATCCGGCGACGACGCAAGCGGCTGGCCGTGGCGGGGAGTTCGCTGGCGACGGTCGCGGTGATCGTGCTCGGCGCGATCGCCGTCGGCGGTCACGGCGGTGAGGGGTCCGCGCCGGTGCCGCCCGCCGGACCGGGGCTGTCCACCGTCTCTCCCCCGCCGGTCACGCCCGCACCTTCCGAGACGCCCTCCACTCCGGAGGTCGCCCCGCACGAGCCGCCCCCGGCCACCCCCGAGACTTCCCCGAAACCGGGTCAGACGCGCACGACGCCCAGGACCCCTCCGCCCGCACGCACGACGGCCGTTCCTCCCCGCGCGCCGAGCGCGACGAAGACGTCGAGCGACTCACCGCCGACGGCGGCCTCGACGCGGTGATCCTCCGCCCGGAACGTCCGAATCCCGAGTTGTCACCCAAAGTAATCGGAAATTCTCCGACATCGGCTTTCACCTGGCCGTTCGTCACCGTTTTGGGGGAAAGACGCTCGCGCGATCGATCCAAAGCGCTGAGCCAGGACGTTTGAACACCTACGGTCGAGGGAACAAACCCTCGACGATGGGTAAGTAAACGGGTGGGTCGGGAGGTCAAACCCATGGCCGAAGAGGCGCTGAGTGCGTCACATCAGGAAAAAGGGGAACCCGCGGAGGCCCCACCTGAACAGATCAGAAAGGCCGTCGCCGGAGCGGCGATGGGTAACTGCATCGAGTGGTACGACTTCGGTGTCTTCGGCTTCATGCCCGCCATCCTGGGGCAGGTCTTCTTCAACGCTTCCAGTACTTCCGAAGGCGCGCTGGCGACCTTCGCGGTCCTGGCGATCACCTTCATCGTGCGGCCGTTCGGCAGCTTCGTGTTCGGTCCGCTGGGCGACAAGATCGGGCGCCAGAAGGTGCTCGCACTGACGATCATCCTGATGTCCGGCTCGACCTTCATCATCGGTCTGCTGCCGTCCTACGCGACGATCGGCCCGGCCGCGGCGGTCCTGCTGATCCTTTTGCGGACCATCCAAGGATTCTCGGCCGGCGGTGAGTACGGCGGCGCGGCGACGTTCATCGCAGAGTACGCGCCCGCCCGGCGCCGGGGTTTCTGGGGCAGCTGGCTGGAGTTCGGCACGCTCGTCGGGTTCGCGATGGGCGCCGGCTTCGTCACGATCTTCACCGTCGTCCTCGGCGACGACGCCATGCGGGAATGGGGCTGGCGCCTGCCGTTCCTGATCGCGGGTCCGCTCGGCATCGTCGGTCTCTACCTGCGGAACAAGCTGGAGGACACTCCGCTGTTCCAGGAGATCGAGAAGAAGAACCAGGTCGAGAAGTCGCCGCTGAAGGCGCTGCTCAAGAAGCACTGGACGTCGATCCTGCACCTGATCGGCATCGTGGTGATGCTGAACGTGGCCGACTACATCGTGATCACGTATCTGGAGACGTATCTCAAGGACGTGGTCGGGTTCAGCGGGCACGTGCCGTTGCTGATCATCCTGGCGACCATCGCGTTGATGCTGATCTTGATCGTGCCGGTCGGCATCCTGTCCGACAAGATCGGCCGAAAACCCATCCTGATCGCGAGTTGCGCGAGTTTCCTGGTGTTCCCGATCCCGGCGTTCTCGCTGATGGGCGCGGCCGCGGACGATCGGAACGCCTGGCAGCTCATGCTCGGCCTGGTGATGATCGCGGTACCGCTGGTGCTGATCCTCGCCGTGCTCGCGGCGACGCTGCCGGCGATGTTCCCGACGCAGGAGCGCTACGGCGGTTTCTCCATCGGGTACAGCGTTTCGACCGCCGCGTTCGGTGGCACGGCGTCGTACATCATCGGCAGCCTGGTGAAGGAGACCGGCGACAACCTGTGGCCCGCGTACTACCTGATGGGCGCGGCGGCGATCGCGGCCATCCCGATCCTGCTGCTGCCGGAGACGGCCGGGGTGTCGCTGCGCGGCATCGTGAACTCCCGGATCGCGCGGCGCCGGAAGCCGGAAACGAGCACTCCCGGCGGCGCCTCGGAGCTACCCGCGAGTTAACGTCTTTCCATGAGCCGTATCTCGCAGCCGTGGCCGCCGGTCGAAGTCGAACCGGCGACCGTCCACCCGAAAGCCCCGCAGCCGGGCAGCCATCTCGGCATCCACTTCGGTGAGTGCTTCGGGTGCGGCGACGAGATCGAGGCCGGGCTCCACCTGCATTCGACGGTGGGCGAAGGGACGACGGTGTACTCCAAGTTCACCGTCACCTCCGCCCACCAGGGTGCGCCCGGCCTCGCCCACGGCGGCCTGCTGGCCTGCGCCTTCGACGAGGCGCTCGGGGCGACCGTCGGCAACCTGCTGCGCCGTCCGGCCGTCACCGGGAAACTGGAGACGGATTTCCTCCGGCCCGTTCCGGTCGGTTCGACCCTGTACATCGCCACGAAACTGGACGGCGTCGCCGGCCGGAAGATCTACGTGAGCGCCGACGGACGGCTGGACGCCGAGGACGGCCCCGTCGCGGTGCGGGCGCGAGCCTTGTTCGTGCGGGTCGAGTTCGAGCACTTCAGCACCCACGGGGACCCGGAGGCGCTGCAGAAGCTCGCCGCGGCGCACGAAAAGGCCAAGCGCGAACGCGAGTGGGACATCAACCCGTGAAGCATTTCGTCCTCTGAATGCGGTAGTTCGTACGCCGAACTACCGCATTCAGAGGACGAATTGCGTTCTAGGTGAGGGTCCTGGGCCTGATCGCGTTGGCCTTGTCGACGAGTTCGACGCGCTGGTCGACCGATCCGGCCAGCCGGGCCAGCGTCCGGTAGCAGCGTTCGAGCCCGAACCGCAGATCCCGTTCTTCCAGATCACAGCCCAGCACCTTCGCGCCCGGCGTCGGCCGGTTCTGCGCGTTGAGCCAGCCGTGCGCGGCTTCGAGCACCTCCGCCGACAACCGCGTGCGGCGTTCGGCGTCGAGTTGCAGGCGCTCGAGCCGCGTCGAAGCGTCGACGAGGTCCCGCTCGGACACCATCACCGGGTCCTTGCCGCCGCCGTTGATCCTCGTCTTGATCTTGATCGCGGCCACCTGCGCGGCGACGTAGTGCGAGGACGACGCCGGGACGGCCTCCAGCACCTCGATCGCGCTGGCCCTGGCGCCCTGCGCGAGATACACGCGAGCTAGCCCGAAGGCGGCGCTGACGTACGACCGGTCTGTTCGCCACACGAGCTCGTAGTAGCGCGCGGCGCCGAAGTAGTCCCCGACGCCCTCCGCGCTGACGGCCAAGGCCAGCTTCGGCGCGATCTCGCCGGGAAGGTCGTCGTACACCGCTTCGAACGCGACGTGCGCGACGCGGGACCGGCCGCCCGCGAGCTCGATCAGGCCGCGGTACCAGTCGATCCGCCAGTCGTGCGGGAATCCGGCCTTGATCGCGAGGTACTGCGCGGCCTGCAGCTGCCGCTGCGCCTCGACCAGCTCGCCGAGTTCGATCCGGGCGCGGACGATGCGCAACCGGACCTCGATCGACTCGCGCGGCGCGCCGGCCAGCGACTCGATCGCGCCCTTGGGATCGAGCGCGACCGTCGACGCGAGCACGCCCGCCGCCGGGTCGTCCGTGTCGACCTGCGGGATCGGCAGACCCGAGACCACCTCGCCCGGATCCGGCAGCGGAACGCTCCCGCCGTGCTCCGGGACGACCAGTTCGACGCCGAACGTGCGGGTCTCCGGGCCGAAGACGGTCGAAGCGCCCGGGCGCGGTTTCCCGGTGCCCAGCGCCATGATCTCGCGCAGCACCCCGGTCAGCTGGTCGCCCATCTCCTCGGCCGCGATGAACCGGCGGTCCGGGTCGGTGTGCGTCGCGCGCTTCAAGAAGCGGTAGTACGAACCGAAGAGCGCGAACAGCGGGACGACGTCCGGGCCGGGCAGGGTCGTCTTGTACTTGCTGGTGTACCCGGAGAATTCGAAACTGAGGACGGCGAGCGTGCGGCCGACCGTGTACAGGTCCGATGCCACCGAAGCGCCGTGGGTCGCCAGTTCGGGCGCGCTGTAGCCGGTGGTGAAGAACAGCGGGCTCTCGTAGTCGTCGGTGCGGCGGACCGCGCCGAGGTCGATGAGCTTGAGCTGTTCGTGCGTCTGGATGACGTTGTCGGGCTTGAGGTCGCAGTACAGCAGGTGCTGGCTGTGCAGGTAGCCCATGGCGGGCAGGATCTCGAGCCCGTAGGCGATCACCTGGCCGATCGGCAGCGGCTCCGGGCGTTTCGTCTCGCGGTGGTGCGCGAGCGCGAGCTGGCGCAGCGACTGGCCGCCGACGTACTCCATGACGATGTAGCCGACGGAGTTGCCGGTGTCGCCGTCCGGATGCTGCACGAAGTTGTGGATCTTGACGATGTTGGGATGTTCGACCTCGGCGAGGAACCGCTGCTCGTTGGCGGCGGCCGCCATCGCGGTGGCGTCACCGGTGTCGATCAGGCCCTTGAGCACCACCCAGCGGTCGCTGACGTTGTGGTCCTGGGCGAGGTAGATCCAGCCGAGCCCGCCGTACGCGAGGGCGCCGAGGACCTCGTACTGGCCGCCGACGATCTCGTTCGGCCGCAGCTTCGGGACGAAGGAGAACGGGTTCCCGCACTTCTCGCAGTTGCCTTCCGGCGAGCCGGGTTCGCCGTCCTTGCCTCGGCCGACCTTGGCGCTGCAGCTGCCGCAGAAGCGTTTCTCCTCCGACACCATCGGGTTGTCGAGGACGGCGGACGCCGGGTCGCGGTACGGCACCTGCGGGACGTCGACGAGCCCGGCGCCGAGGCGGCCGCGGCGAGAGGTGCGCGACGACGTCCGGCGCGCGGTGCCGGGGAACGAACCCGTTCCGGTGCCGGTCCCTGTCCCGGTACCCTGGCTGCCCGATCCGGTGCCGGTGCCCGTGCCGCGGCTTTCGCTGGAGCGTTCGGGCAGGACGCTTTCCGTGCCAGGGTCCGGCAGCGGCCCGGGTCCGCTGTCGACGCGCGGCGTCGGCGGCATGATGCTCTGCGTCTCCGGCGTCGGCGAGGAGAGGACGCTGGTCGGCTGCGGGGCGTCGGCGGATGCCTGCAAGACGGGGCGGACGATCTGGGTCTGCGGGCTCACCGGGGCCAGCTCGCCCGGCGGACGCGTCGGGTCCTCGGCGCCGGGAATCGGCCGCTGCTGACCGCGCGGTGGAGTCTGCGGACGCTGGACCGGCGCGTGATAGATCGTGCGCTCGGCGTCCTTCTCCGGTGCGGGCTGTTGCTTCTGCCGCGGCGGTTCGGAGAGATCGAGCCTGCCGGAAATGGACGGTTCGGGCGTTTCCCAGCGAACCGGCGCCGGCGGCGTCCAGGAGGCGGACTCCGCCTCGTGCTCCGGCGTGGCGTCATCCGGCGCTGCGTGCCTGGGACGGCGCGGCTCTTCCGACACTGGTACCTCCCGAATCCCCGCGACGGCGTCAGCCCTGAGTCTAGGCCTGGGAGCGAAGCTCCTCCGTTGAGGGCGGCGGCGGGGGCATGGATGGACTAGACGTGCGCAAGCAGGTCCTGCCCGCGCCGGGTCGAACCCGCTACGGTGCGGGAGAGAACCGATTCAGCAGGTGATGAGGGGGAGGAACCGGTGCCTGCGTCATTTTCGATGTCGATGGCCCAGCTCGACGTCGTACTCGAAGAACTCGGGCTCGGCAGATTCGTGCTGCCCTTCGAAATCCCGACCGTCGGTACCACCGTCACGGAACGCGAGCGGCACTGCGAAGAGGTCTGGTCGGCTCTGGCGGACCGAGGCTTCGCGCGCGGTCGCGAACTCCTGCGCGACTACGAACAGACACTCCGGCTCTGGGCGACAGGCGACTTCGTCGTCACCCTGGAGGCGCACGAGGTCGAACAGGACGCCGAGTACCTCTATCGGGGTGCCTGGAACCAGCGTCTGGGCGTCGTGAGCCAGCAACGCGGATTCGACATCCTCTTCGAGCCGGTTTACCCCGATCAGGTGACCTCGACCCTGCTCGGCTATCTACCGTCGCTGCAGCCGTTCCCCGGACGGGTGACGACGTCCAGCACCCTCCCCCCGGCCAAACGACCGGACGACCCGTTCAACGAGGACCCCGGCAACCTCCGCCTGGGCGCGGCCGGCCGTTTCTTCGAATTCCCGCTCGCGCGACTCGGCACACTCGGCATCACCCTGCGCGACGATCGAGGGAAACCGCAGCAGAAAAGCGTCCAGTGGTTCGACAGCGTCCAGGGCCGCTTCATGCTCACCACCGACCGCTTCCCCGACGGCGAAGTCCGCCGCACGTTCACCCCGACGAGTGGCTCTCACCTGGCACGATGGATCCACGACCTGGTCGAAGCCGCCCGCGTCGGCAGCGCGTGATCCTCGCCGGAAGGCGGCCTTCAGGGCCGTTTCCGCTGATATCGTGACCTGACGAGCGCTACGAGTAACCGGGACTTGGTACAGGGGAGAGACCATGACTGACGGCACCGGCGGACCGCCGGGCGACTTCTCGAAGATGCTGGGCGACTTCTCGGCGCAGGCGGATGCGATGGTGACGGCTGCGAAGGAAGGGCGGTTCGCGGTCAGCCCTGAGATGGGCGAGGCGTACAAGACCGCGCTGCAGGATTACCTGGACAGCTGGGCAACCAACAAAGGCCAGTTCATCGTGCTGGGCCGCGCTCCAGAACTCGGTACGAGTCCCTACGCTCTCGACGTCGGCAAGCACGCCACTCTCGTCGCGGATGGTGATGAACAGTCGGCGAAGACCCAGCTCGAGGCACTGCAGAACGTCATATCACGAGCCGTGACGGCTATCGAGACCGCGAAGAAGAACTTCAATCAAATCGAGCATGACAACGAGTCGACCCTAAAGAGCCTTCGACAGGATTGATACAGAGAATGAAATCGGCACCAAATCTGTTCCTGCTGGCGGCGGCCGCTCTCGTCGTGACCGCCACGACGGTGTCATGCTCGACCGAGAAGCCAGGAAAACCCAATCCTGCACCGAGCGCATCTCAGTCCGCAGCTCCCAGCAGCGAGAACAAGGAAGTCTTCGCGGACCTGGACTCGTGCGAGATGCTGCGAGACGTCACCAGAACACTTGCTTACGAAGGATACAAGCCAGAGACATTGGAGAGCGACAACGGCTGCCGAGCGACGAAAGCGCGCTACGGAAACGTTTCCCTCTACTTCGTCGGCAATGAGGGAATCGGCAAGCTGAACCCTTCACAGGGAACCAAGACCACCGTACAGATCGGCGGACGCGAGGCCGTACAGTTTTCGGGCGATGGCGGGCGCGGGAGCTGCTATATCGGTATAGCGGTTACGCCTAACGCGCGCGCCAGCGTCACGCTGACCCTTTCAGATGGATCAAACGAACAGTCTTGTGCCGACGGAATGGTCGTCGCCGAAGCTGTCGCGCCCAAGCTGCCTAGAGGGAACTGAACGGATCAGGGAGGGGACCATGGCGGAGAACACGGGTCAGGACAACTTCGAGTCCGTGCTGAGCGCCGACGGCAAGGCCCATCGCACGTACGAGGGCAATCGCTACGCGGAGACCTACGACGAGGTCAACCGGGGGCCCGGTGGCAACGACCTCACCGCGCGGATGACGGCGGAGGCGAAGGCCGGCGAGTATTCGGGCCAGCAGGCCGAAAGCCTCGCGCAGGGACAGCAGTTCCGGGCCGGGCTCGGGCCGTCGGGTCAGCGCTACGAGGGTAACTCGCACGGCGACCTGATCGGCATGGTCACCAACAACCTCTCCGCCGAGAAGATCGACCAAAAGGGCGAGATCTGGAACAACCAGGGCAACGCGCTCAACACCTTCAGCAACGCCCTCAGCAGCGCCGCCAACAAGGAGGGCGCCCACTGGCAGGGTCCGTCCGCGGAGGCCGCGCACGGGTTCTTCAAGAACCTGGGCAAGTGGGCCGATACCGCAGGTGACGGCGCCTACCTCGCCTCCAACCGCTTCTCCCAGTCCGCGGCCGCGGCCACCACGGCGAAGAACTCCATGCCCGAAGAGATCCCCTTCGACCGCAACGCCGAGTACAAGAACGCGATTCAGCAGCTCGGGAACGGGAACTTCGCGGGCGCGGTGGAGACGGTCGGCAACATCCCGGCCAAGCAGGAGCAGTCGTTCCAGGCGCACCAGCAGGCCGCGCAGGTGATGCACACCTACGACCAGTCGCTTTTCGACGTCAATTCCAAGCAGCCCACCTTCGCCCCGCCGCCGGAAATGGGCGATTCGACGACGGCGTCCGGGTTTTCCGGGGGTACCGAGGCCAAGGGTTTCAGCGGCGGACCGGGGCCTGGCCCCGGATCCGGTCCTGGGGTGTCCGGTCCGGGCTACTCGGGCGGACCGGGACCGACGTCGGGACCGGGGCCCGGGATCACCACGGGCGGCGGGCACACCGGGGTGCCGGGGCCGAACCAGCCGCTCAGCGGGCCGCCCGGATCGTTCCGGCCCGGGCCGACGCCGGGGCTGGCGGCCGTGAACGGTCCCGGCCCCACCGGGCTCGGGCGGCTGGGCAGCGAGCAGTATCGCGGCAAGCCCGGCCGGACGCCGACCGGGCCGGGTGGCAGTGCGGCGAGCCGGTTGACCAGCGGCGGAGGCGGCGGGTTCGGGCGCAACGGCGGTTCGGGCAACGTCGCCGAGCGGCTCGCGGGCGGCAAGGTTTCGGCCGGTGAGGCCGAGAAGCTCGCGGGCAAGGGCGGTGGTTCGGGCTCGGGCAAGCTGCCCGAGGAGCGGGTCACCCGGGGTGGTGCGGCCGCTGCGGGCAAGAGCGGTGGGCAGGGCCCGATGGGGGCCGGTGGCCCGGGCGGCAAGGGGCAGAAGGAAGAGGACAAGGAAAAGAAGGCCCCGAACTACCTGCAGGAAGAAGACGCCGACGTGTTGTTCGGCGGCTACGACGGCGAAATGAAGCCGGTGCCGCCGGTGATCGGCGAGAAGTCCCCATAACCCGAAGCGGGCCGTTCGGAAGCGACTCCCGAACGGCCCGTTCTCACTTGTACTGGGGTGAGGGCGGTGTCCCGCCTTCGAGTTTGTTCCCGATCCATTTCGCGTAGCTCGTCTGCCACGCGCCACCGCGCACGTTCTCCAGCACGGCGTTCACGTACCGCACCATGTCCTCGTTCTCCTTCGGGACACCGATGCCGTAGTTCTCCTCGGTGAACCGGTCCCCCACGATCTTCAGCGTCGGGTCCTGCGCGAGCATCCCGGCGAGGATGACGTCGTCCGTCGAAACGGCCTCGACCTGTTTCTGCTGCAGCATCACCAGGCAGTCCGACCAGTTGTCCACCGAGACCGGCACCGGCTTCGAGGGATCCGCCGCGATCTTCGTCAACGACGTCGACGTCTTGGTCGCGCACACCCGCCGCCCGGCGAGATCCGAGAGCTGGGTGACCTTCGATCCGGATTCGACCAGGATCCGTTGCCCCGCCTGGTAATACGCCGTCGAGAAGGCGACCCTCTTCAGCCGGCTGCAGGTGATGCTGTAGGTCCGGACCACGATGTCGACCTGCTTCTTTTCGAGCACGTCTTCCCGCAGTTTCGACGGGATCGCGCGGAACTGCACGCGGCCTTCCGCACTGCCGAAGATCGCCTTCGCGATCTCGTTGACCATGTCGATGTCGAAGCCTTCGAGCTGACCCGACGTCGGATTCCGGAAACCGAACAGGAACGTCGTCTGGTCGACGCCCGCGACGAGTTTGCCGTTCTGCTTGATCCTCGCCATCGTCGAGCCGCTGGTGATCGACGTGCCGCTGGTCGGCCGCAGGCTGGCCAGCGGGCTGCAGCTCGTGTCGGTCGTCCCGCCACCGCCGGCGTTGTCGGCACCGCCGACGTTCGCGGGCTGCGGCGGGGCGACGTCGCCGACCGGGGCCGGGTCGACCGGCGCCCCCGCGCTGCCGCAAGCCGTCGCCAGCACCAAGACCGCGCCGAGCACGGCCGTTCGCAGACCGTTCCGCATCACCGGTACTCCCTCAGCCGTTCACGGATTCCCAACGCGGCCCCCGCCGCCGCGATCAACGCCAGCACCGCGATCCCCGGCGCGAGCAGCGTCAGCGCGCGTTCGGCACCGCGGGTGTCGTCGAGGAATTCCTGTCGTCCCACGTTGATCGCGGCCACCAGGTTCTCGTCGAGCCGCAGGAACGCCCCTGCCGCGCCATCCTTCTTGTCGTCACGGACGGCCATGTCGACAGCGTCCTGGTAGAAGCCGTCGTCGTCGAGGCGCCGCACTTCACGGTGCGCCTTGAACCACGCCGACGCCGCCTGGATCGCCGCGTCCACCTTGTCCGCGCCCGCGCCGCCCTCCGCGAGGCCGCGGACCTCGCCGAGCAGGCCGCCCTGGCCGTCCGTCCCGCCGAGTTGCGCGGCGAGATCGCCGAAGTCCTTTTCGTACGCCGCGCCGTCGCCGCGGGCGACGAGGGCCAGCGTCTCGTCGGCTCGTGCCTGCAGGGCCGCGATCCGGGCGCGCACGAGGACGTCCACCTGGTGCGAGCCGTCTTCCTCACCGCTGCCGACGAGGCTGCTCTGCACGATCACCGCCACCGCGCCCCACAGCAGAGCGACCACGACCGACACGGACGCGACGACGAGCCCGACGTTCAGCAGCCGGTTGGTCTTCCGCGTCAGGTGCACCTGCGTGACGATCAGCGCGGCGAGCAGGGCGAGCAGCAAAGCCGTTGCCAGCCAAGGGAATCCGGTCGCGTCGTCCTGTTCGGCGGCGAGCCGGTCGGTGTCGATGCGGTACAGATCCTGTGCGGCGGGAAGGATTTTCGCCCGCATCAGTTCGGAGGCTTCCCGAAGATACGAGGCACCGACGGGATATCCCTGCCGGTTGTAAGTGCGTGCCGTCTCGATCAGTCCTGTGTAGACAGGGAGTTCGCGACCGAGCGTGTTGATCTGCTCGGCCGCCTCGCCGACGCCGGACGAGTCCGACGCCGCCTTCGCGAGCGCCGCACCGGCCTCCGCGACGTCGCGTTCGTACCGCTGGCGCATCGGGAGCGGCTCGGTGCCGATCGAGAGGAACGAACTGGCCGCCGTCGCGTCCGCGTCCGAAAGCGCGCGATAGACCTGCTGCGCGGCGGCCGCGAGCGGTTCACGGTGGTCGATCAGGCCGTTGATCGTGTCCTTCTTGTCCTGTGCCGCCAGCGCGCCGAACAGGCCGGCGACCAGCGACAGCAGGACGAGCCCGATCGCGATGACCGAAAGCCTGCCCGGCGTGGTCGCCGCGGACCGGATGATCGCGCGGATCCCGTTCCCCGGCAGTTCGAGCAGCCCGGCGATCCCGCTGCGGCCTTCCGGCGCAGGGGGCGGCGCGGGGCTGCCCGGCGGCCCCGGCCGGGTCACAGTGCTCGTCATCGCCGATCCTCCCCATTGGCTCTACCCGCAAAGAAGGTATCCGAGTCGGGATCGGCGCAGCCAGTGACACCGGCGTGTGTCATCGGCACGTGATCTCCCGGCAGCGTCAGAGGCCTTTTTCCAGGCCGTACCGCACCGCCTCCGCACGATTGCGCACACCGATCTTGGCGAACGCGTGGTTGAGGTGGCTTTTCACGGTGGCCTCGCCGATGAACAGTTCGGCGGCGATTTCCGGATTGGACAGCCCGCGCGATGAGGCCATCCGGGAAGTCGGCCTTGGCGCGAGTGACCCGTTCTCGAGTCGAGCGCGGCGACGAGCCTGGTCGGACACTTCGGCGGCGAAGATCGCCTGGCCGTTGGCGGCGGACCGGACGGCCGCACCGATCTCCGCGCGGCCCGCGTCCTTGGTCAGGTAGCCGCGGGCCCCGGCGCGCAGCGCGTCGGCGATCGACGCGTCGTCCGCGTACGTCGTGAGGACGACGACGGCGATGTCCGGGTGATCGCGTTTCAGCAGCCTGGTCGCGGCCACCCGTCCAGGATCGGCGTGCACAGGTCCATCAGCACGACGTCGGCCGCGGTGTGGCCGAGCAGGTCGAGCGCCTGCCGCCCGTCGCCCGCGGAGCCGGCGACCTCGACCCCGTCCATCAGCCCGAGCAACGCGACGAGCCCTTCGCGCATGACCTGCTGGTCATCGACCACGACCACCCGGATGCGTGCTTGGCCGCGTTGGTCAGCGCCTCCCGCGCGACCCCCACCAGCGAGACCACCTGGGCGGACGGCAGCGGCCGCTGCTCCCCCCAGACCTCGAAGGTCGCCCCGCAGTGATGCGCGTCCGCCAACTGGCGTAAGGCTTCGGCCAGCGAAGGGACGTCGCTGCGCAGGGCCGCGACGGCGTCCCGCGCCTCGGCGAGCCCGTCCGCCGCCAACCGGCGGGACAACCGGACCCTGCCGAGCGCACCGTCCACATCGGACTTCTCGGCCAGCAGGGCTTCGGCGACCTCCAGGTGGATCCCCAGCGCCCCGAGCGAATGCGCGAGGACGTCGTGGATCTCCCTGGCGATGCGGGTGCGCTCATCGAGCGCGGCTGCCCGCGCGTGTTCGCTCTGCGCCAGCTTGGTCTGCTCCAGCAACGCGGCCGCCTGTGCCGCCTGCACTTCGTACTGCCGCCGGTTCAGCCCCAGCAGCATCAGCACGAGCAGCACACCGACGTTGCCGAACACCAGCGGTTCGGACGCGCCCGCGACCAGGCCGGTGACCGCCGCGAGGCTCGCGTCGAGCCCCACCACCCCCAGGATGGCCGCCACCGACGGCTCGGTCAGGGTGGCGAACCGGCTGACCGTGACCACCGCCAGCACGATGGCGGAGGAGTCCTCCGCCCAGCCGAGTGCGATCGACGGCGCGACGCTCGCCACCCCGAGCAGGACGGTCGCCACCCGGGGGAACCGCGGAGAGGCCGCCACGAAGCCCAGCCAGCAGGCCCCGCAGACGCCGAACGCCGTCCAGATCCATGGACTGGACTCGCGTGCGGTCAGCAGCACCACCACGACCGCGGCCGTGCCGAGCAGCTGGACGACCAGCCGGCTCGGCGCGATCGTGTCCGGCAGCAGCGGCCTTTCCCGCTTCCCCATGAGTCCCCTCAGTGATCGCTCAGCCGCGTGACCATCTCGACCAGGATCAGGCGGTACGCCAGGAACCCCAGCAGGACGATGGGTTGAGCCGGAGGTGGAGGTTTCAGGCGCGGACTGCGGGCGCGACGGAGTACGGGAGGACCTCGCCCCCGTCCGCGGGCCGTTCGACGACGAGCTCGACGCCGTCGTCGAACCGGTACGGCCTGGCCAGCAGGATCCCGCCGAAATGCCGCCTCATCCTGGACATCTCCGCGCGGACGGTGACGGTGCGGCCGGCGTCGCCGAAGAGGTCCAGCGACAGCTCCGACGCCGACCTCCCGTCCCGGTGGAGAGCGAGGACGTACAGCATCTCCGCGTGCCGCGGGCTCAGCCGATGCGACCAAGTGCCCGCCGCGCCCGAGACGCGCAGCGTGCTCTCCCGAGACGACGTCAGGTCGAGGACGACGCGGGTCGGCGGTGCGTCCTCCTCATCGGCGACCCGGACGAGCCAGCCTCCGGGCAGCGGCTCCAGCAGGCAGTTCCCGTAGGTGGGCAACCAGGTCCGGCCCGCAGTCGCGTCGTTCGGCAGCGCGATCCGGCCGACCGGGACGAAACCGGCCGAGGCCGCGACCCAGCCGTGCGGGTCGGCGATGACCGCCCGGCCCTTCAGCTTGGTGAGCAGCGGCGACGCCAGTCCGCGCAGCCTTTCGAGTTCCGAGAGATGCGTGGTGCGCAGATGCGCTTCGGCGAGCTTCGCCACCGCGTCGACCAGGGCCAGCGTCGTCGGGTGCACCGTGGAGGCCGGACCGGAGAGGTCGACGGCACCGAGCAGCCTGCCGTCCCGAGGATCGTGCAGCGGCGCGGCGGCGCAGGTCCAATCGTGCTGGTTCCGGACGTAGTGCTCGGCGGAGTAGACCTGCACCGGATGCCTGGCGACCAGCGCCGTCCCGATGGCGTTGGTACCGGCGGAGTTCTCGTGCCAGTCGACGCCCTCGACGAACCCGAGCGCGTCGGCGCGGCGGCGAACCGCGGTGCTGCCGTCGCGCCAGAGGACGCGGCCGTCGGCGTCGACGACGGCCATGATGTGCGCGGCCTGCTCGGCGAGGCTGATCAGGCCCCCGCGCAAGGCGGGCAGGACGGCGGCGAGGCCGCTCTCACGACGGCGGGCTTCCAGCTGGTCCGGGGCGAGCGCGGGCACCGGGGCGCCGCGGTCCGGGTCGAGGCCGAGCCGGCGCATGCGCCGCCAGGACGCGCCGATGACCGCGCGCGGATGCCCCGGGAGAGTGGTCCCGGCTAGCGCGGCTTCGTGCACCTTGGCGAGGGCGCGCGCGTGCAGCCGCGGGTCCGCGCCGACCGGCAACGCCGCCTCCAGCTGCACCTGGCCCACTCCCTTGGTCCGTTTCGGCCAGTGTGCCCGGGCGGCGCGGCGTTCGGAAGGTCTCTGTGACCTGGGCGAGGCTTACCGCGTGAAGGGCGCGTCCACCAGGTGGGACGCGGGAAAGGCGCCCTTGGGCCGTCGTCCCAGCAGCAGGCCGGTCCTGGTGGCCTCGGCCATCACGGCGCGGACGTCGACGCACCACGGACCGTCGGGCTTCAGCTCGACGAAAGCGCTGTCTCCTTGTTTCAGCACGAAGTGCGGCTGGCCGTCGAGCGCGATGGAACCGCCGGCGGCGGCGAGGTCGACGCGGACCCCGGGATGCAGCACGCTCCAGCCCCGCACGCCCACCGACCGGACCTCGCCGGGCGCGATCGGCGCCTGCACGACGTACGGCGTCTCGTCGACCGGCCCGAGCGAAACCGCGACACCGTCCACAGTGGACTTAGGACTGGGGCACAACCGCCCGGGGATGCTCGACAGCCCGATCCCGTCCGGGACGGCGAACGTGCAGTACAGCTCGGTCAGCGACGCGGGGTCCCACCGGCTCTCCGAACACACGCTGACGTCGGTCAGCGCGATCTCGCGGCGTGCCTTCGTGACGACTTCGAGGATGGTCGCGCGGTTCGTGACCAGGTCCGTGTCCACCTGATGGGTGGCGAGCAACCCGGCGGCGAGCCCGGCGACGGTGGACTCGTCGGTGGTCCCGGTGGGCAGCATGAGCAGCGGGACGTCGCCGCAGGCGGCCGCGGCGGCCCGCATCAGGCCGTCGTCACCCAGGCAGATGAGCACACTCGCACCCGCGTCCACCATCCGGCGGACGGTGGAGATGATCTTCCCCGCCTCGGTCCACACCATCACCCGGCCGACCCCGGCCACGCGGAGTGCCGAGCGCAGGCTCTGGATGTCACGCTCCGAAGCGGGGTTCGCCACGATCCCCGCAACCGCTTCGCCCACATGTCCTCCGCTGCCGCGCCAAGTCCTACAAGGAAACGACGTCCGGGCCGCGAAAGAAAGAGTTGCACGAGGTTGCATCGCGACTCGCTGTGCGAACACGGCCATTTTGGTCAGTCGGACGGGCGGCCGCACCGTGAAAAAGCAGCAGGGCCGCCTCCCCGAGGGGAAGACGGCCCTGCTTGGAAAACCTGGATCAGATCACGGTGACCGAGGTGGCCTGCGGACCCTTCGCGCCCTGCCCGATCTCGAACTCCACGCGGGCGTTCTCCTCGAGGGTACGGAAGCCGTTGCCCTTGATCTCGCTGTAGTGCACGAAGACGTCGCCGCCGCCGTTGTCGGGAGTGATGAAGCCGAACCCCTTCTCGGAGTTGAACCACTTCACAGTGCCCTGAGTCATAAAATCTCCATATGCAACACAAACAAACAGGAAGCCACGTCGGCAGCCCGGGTCATGACCAGACGGTTTGCTTCCCCGGAAACACGAGGAGACACTACGCCCGCTGAGTTCTGCGAGCGTGAACCAACACGAACACAAAAATCGAGACCTGGAGCAGTAAAGCACACCTCACGCAGGCCGACAAGCGCCTTCACCCTGGTGTGCGCGGACGCACTGTACTCCCCATGGCGTAGCGACTCTTGACGGCGCGGTCACTCTTGACGGCACAGTACCCCTCGCGGCTCGGCTATTCGCCGCTGGCCGCCCGGAGCGGTACCTCGGCGCCGAACGGCGAACGGCGCAACGCCTCCCGGTTCGTTGCCACGACGGCGATGTCGTGGGTCTCCGCGTCCGCGCTGAACAGCACCGGCACCACGCCGGAAACGGACTTGTCCTGTGGCTTCGTCTCGTCAGCCATGTTTTCTCCCAGTGTCAACACAATGCTCGTAGTAGGACGTAACGCCCTGCGTGCCAACAACCCCACCGGTGATCACTCCGGTCCATATCGGACTCTCGGTGTTGCCGCGATTGTGCCACGGCCGACCGACAAAATCCGGTCTCCGCGACCGAAAGTCGGCCGAGTCGTCATCGCTTTCCCACACTTTGGAGCTGGTGAAGGCGGCGTCACAAGGGTTTCTGTGTATCCCCTGAGAAAACCGCGGCTCCTACTGCCCGCCCTGCTGCGGCCGCGCGGCGCCCAGCAGGCTCGTCAGCCGGATGTCCGGGGTCACCACGTCCGGATCCGTCCTGATGTCGATCACGCACGGCCGTTGCCGGACCAGCGCGCTCGCGATGATCGGCTCCAGTTCCTCGCGGTCGTCGACGGTGTACCCGGCGGCGCCGAGCCCGCGCGCCCACGACGCGAAGTCGGTGACGGGGACGGTGACGCCCGACAGCCGTCCGTGCTTGCGCGCCTGGTGCACGGCGAGCGGACCGTGGAGTCCGTTCTGGAACACGAGGACGGTCACCGGCACCCGATAGCGGACAGCGGTCTCGATCTCCTGCCCGGTCATCAGCGCGCCACCGTCGCCGACCATCGCGATCACTGTACGGCGTGGCTCGGCGAGTTTGGCCGCGACCGCCGCGGGGACCGCGTAGCCCATGGCCGCGTTGCTCGGGCCGAGCTGGCTGCGCGGCGCGGTGAAACACCAGTAGCGGTGCATGAACTGGGCGAAGTTGCCCGCGTCGCTGGTCACGATCGCGTCTTCGGGCGCGAGCTTGCGTACCGCGCGGATGACGTCGGCGGGGTGGACGCGGGTGGCGCCGCTGGTGTCGGGCGGCGTCATGAAGGTGTGCACGGCGGCGTTCGCGGCCGATGCGCGACGGGTCCTCGGCGAGGCGACGTCGCGCAGTTCGCGCAGGAACGGCTCGACCTCGGAGTCGACCCGGAAGGTCAGGCCGCCGCGCCGGGCGGGCTCGATCCCGGTGCCGACCAGCACCAGCGTCTGCGACGGCGTCGGGTAGCGGAAGGACTGGGTGGTGACCTCGTCGAGCTGCGTGCCCAGGGCGAGCACGAGGTCGGCGCGCTCCAGCGCGTCGAGCTGGCGCGCGGGGATACCGATACCGAGGTGGCCTGCGTAGCGCGCGTGGTTCTCGGGGAAGGCGTCCTGGCGGCGGAACGCGTTGTACACCGGGAGTGCGAGCTCGTCGGCGACGGCGATCAGCTCTTCGCGCGCCGCGCGCGCCCGGCCGCCGACGATCACCACCGGGTAGCGGGCCTCGTCGACCAGTTGCGCGACCGCCTCGGCGGTGCGGCCGAGCGCGCCGGTGGCGGGCGCCTTGACCGAGGCGACCGGTTTGGCCGAATCGAACGGGACGCCCCAGAAGTCGGCGGGGACGGCGACGACGGTGGGCCCCGGCCGCCCTTCGCGGCAGCGGGTCAGCGCCTCGACCAGCAGGCCGGGGACCTCGTCCGGGGATTCCGCGCGGCCGGTCCACTTGGCGAGGGGCTCGAACATCGCGGTCAGGTCCGCGGTGGGCAGTTCGCTGGTCGGCCCCGGATTGGACGGCGGGTTCTCCAGCAGGACGACCATCGGGCTCTCGTCCTGGTACGCCGTGGAGACGCCGATCGCGAGGTTCGCCGCGCTCGGACCGCGGCCTGCCAGCAGCACGGCCGGGTGCTCGGTGAGCTTGCCCTCGGCCTCGGCCATGAAGGCCGCGCCGGAGTCGTGCCTCGCCGAAACGAAGGTGATCGACCGCTCCCGCTGCAGCGCGTCGAGCAGATCCAGGAAGGACTCACCCACCACCGCGTACACGCGGTGGATCTGCGCCTCGGTCAGGATCCGCACGGCCGTCTGGGCGACGGACGCTCCCGGTTGGTATCTAATGGGATTAGCTTAGGCGGGCGGTGATCGGTGCCGTCAAGCGATCTTCCGATTCCGGCAATCCCGGAGCGGTGGAATGTCCGATATCGGAACGTGTTCGAGCAAGGGAGCACGAAAACGTGACCTCAACCACCGCCGGACGTGAAACAGTTTTCACTTACGGTGCCCCGGCCCTGAAATACGGCACCGGATCGAGTGACGAGATCGGCTACGACCTCACTCAGTACGGCGCCCGCCGGGTACTCGTCCTGACCGACGCGGACGTCGCCGCGACCGGCTGGCCACAGCGGATCGCCGAAGGCATCGAGGGCTACGGCATCGAAGCGGTCGTCTTCGACGGCGTGCACGTCGAGCCGACCGACGTCAGCATGCGGAAGGCCGTCGACTTCGCCCGCGGGCAGGGCGAGTGGGACGCCTTCGTCGCCGTGGGTGGCGGATCGGCCATCGACACCGCCAAGGCGGTGAACCTGCTGACCAGCAACGACGGCGATCTGCTGGATTACGTCAACGCCCCGGTCGGCGGTGGCCGCGCGCCGAGCGCGCCGCTGAAACCGCTGGTCGCGGTGCCGACCACCACCGGGACCGGTTCGGAGAGCACCACGGTCTGCGTGCTGGACGTGTTGTCACTGCGGGTGAAGAGCGGCATCAGCCATCTCCGGCTGCGGCCGAGCCTCGCCGTGGTCGACCCGAGGCTGACCGTCTCGCAGCCGCCGGAGGTCACCGCCGCGAGCGGGATGGACATCCTTTGCCACGCCGCGGAAAGCTATACGGCCAAGCCGTACACCGAGTTCGACCGGAAGCGGCCCGAGGACCGGGTTCCTTACTGTGGCTCGAATCCGCTGGCGGACATGTTCGCCGAGCAGTCGCTGCGGCTGCTGTCGTGGGCGCTGCCCGCTGCCGTGCGGGACGGCTCGGACCTGAAGGCTCGCGAGGCGATGGCGCTCGCGGCGACGTTCGCCGGGCTCGGTTTCGGCAACGCCGGCGTGCACATTCCGCACGCCAACGCGTATCCGATCGCCGGGCAGGTCCGGGAGTTCCATCCCGCCGGGTATCCGGGCGAGGAGGCGATGGTGCCGCACGGGATGGCCGTCTCGCTGACCGCGCCCGCGGCGTTCCGGTTCACCTTCGACGCCGCTCCCGACCGGCACGAGCGGGTGGCCCGGCTGCTCGCGCCGGATTTCGAATGGCCGGGCGATCTGCGGGACCACCTGCCCGCGGTGCTGCGGCAGATCATGCGGGAGATCGGGATCCCCAACGGGATCGGCGCCGTCGGCTACACCGAGTCCGATGTGGACTCACTGGTGTCCGGCACGGTGAAACAACAACGACTGCTGGCGACGGCACCGCGTGAAGCGTCCGAAGAGGACCTCGCGGGGATCCTGCGGGACTCGGTGACGCTGTGGTGAACGCCGAGTACCCGCACTGGCAGACGGTTCCGTTGCGGTGGAAGGACAACGACGTCTACGGGCACGTCAACAACGTCGTCCACTACTCGGTGATGGACACCGTGATCAACACGTGGCTGATCGAACGCGGCGGGCTCGACATCGAAACCGGCGGCGTCATCGGGCTGTGCGTGGAATCGCAGTGCAAGTACCACGCTTCGGTGTCGTTCCCGGGAGAACTCGAAGTCGGCCTGCGGGTCGGGCATCTCGGCCGGTCCAGCGTCCGCTACGAGGTCGGGATGTACTCGAAGGAGACGGTGATCGCGGAGGGGCACTTCGTGCACGTCTTCGTCGATCGCGAGTCCCGGCGGCCGGTCCCCGTCGAGGGTCTACTCAGGAGCGCGCTGGAAGAACTGCGCACTGGGCTGGGGTAGCCGCGGCGACCACGCGTGCATGAGCTGGGCGTAGCGCGTGGACCGGTCCATGAGTTCGAGGTGGGTGCCCAGGGCGGTCTCCTTGCCGTCCATCACCAGGACCCGGTCCGCGCGCAACGCCGAGGTCAGCCGGTGCGCGATCACCACCAGCACCCCGCCCCGCTCGGCGAACGCCCGTTCCGCGCGGGCTTCCGCCGGCGGATCCAGGTGCGACGTCGCCTCGTCGAGGACGACGACGCCCGCGTCGCTCGCGTACACCCGCGCGAGCGCGATCAGCTGTGCCTCGCCGGCGGACAGCGTGCCGTGCCCGATCTCGCCATCGAGCCCGCCCAGCCGCGTCACCAGCGGTTCCGCGCCGACGGCCGTCACCGCGGCCAGCAGTTCACCGTCCATCGCGGTCTGCGCGAACAGGCCGACGTTGTCCCGCACGGACCCCGCGAAGACGTAGGCCTCCTGCGGGATCAGCGCGACCATCCGGTGCCGCAGCGCCGCCGGGACCTCCCGGACCGGGACCCCGCCGAGCAGCACGCGGCCCGCCTGCGGTTCGAGCATCCCGGTCAGGAGCCCGGCCAAAGTCGACTTGCCGATCCCGCTCGGGCCCACCACCGCGAGCCGCTCGCCGGGCCGCAGGTGCAGGTCGAGACCACGCACCACCGGTTGCGCCGCCGCGCCCCAGCTGAAGGTGAGGTCACGGACGTAGATCGCGGTCCCGTCGGGTTCGGCCGTGCCGTCGGGCTCCGGTTCGGCCTCCGCGGTCTCCGCCAGCCGCCGCAACGCGACGATCAGCCGCAGCACCACGGTGCTCGCGGTCGAGGCAAGGCCCCGCAACGCCGGCTGCATCGTCGTCGCCAGGTAGACGAGCGCGCCGAGCGCGGCGCCCGCGGTGAGCACCCCGTCCCTGACCATTCCCGGCGCCACCAGCAACGCCAGGAGGAGCGGCACGAACCCGCCCGTCGCGATCACCACCGCCCGCGCCGCCCCGGACCGCGCCACCCGCACCGCCGCCTTGGCCTGCGTGTCGATGGCGTCGTAGAGATCAAGGGCGGCCAGGGGTTCCGCGCCGCAGGCGACGATGTCACGCATCCCGGACAACGACGCGCCCGCGACCTCGGCGGTCCGTTCGTCGGCCAAGGCGAGCGCCCGCTGACGACGGGCCAGCGACGGGAGCAGGCAGGCGAACACGGCCACCGCGACCACCACCGGGATCGCGACGATCAGCGCCAGCGAACCGGCGACGGTGAACAGCCCGGCCAGCGCCGCCACCGTCGTCACGACCATCGCGCGCGCCTGCACCAGAAGCCCGGCCGTGGCGTCGCGGACCACCTCGACGTGCTGGGTGATGCGGGCGACGCCGCTGGCGTCCGGCTGGTTCCGCGGCGGCGCGGGATCGTGCAGGACCCCGCGCACGACGGCGGTCACCAGCGCGTCGCGCAACGGCTCGACGACCTTGCCGAGCTGATGCCACACCAGCCGGGAACCGAACGCCCCGATCACGGCGACCAGCCCGAAGACCGCGAGCCAACGCAGTCCGGTGCCTGGCCGATCCGCGGCAAACCCCTCGTCAACCGCGAGTTCGACCAGGCGACCGGACAAGAACGCGGGCGCGCTCTCCAGGACGGAGCAGGCCAGCAGGACCAGCCCGCCTCTCCACTGCCCGGCCAGCGCCGAGCGGTAGAGCCCCCAGACGCTCACTGCTCACCCTCGGTGAAAACAGCCTGATACGCCGGATTTCGCCAAAGCTCTCCATGCGGGCCGACCGCCCGGACCCGGCCGTCTTCCAGCCACACCACCGTGTCCGCTCGCGCCGCGGTGGCCGCGCGATGCGTCACCACGACCCGCGTCCGGCCGGGCAGCGTGCGTTCGATCGCCTCCTCGACGGCGGCTTCGGTGACCGTGTCGAGGCTGGCGGTGGCGTCGTCGAGGATGAGCACTCGCGGCGCGTGCGCGATCGCGCGCGCCAGCCCGATCCGCTGCGCCTCCCCGCCGGAGAGCGGGGTTTCCGAAAGCGGCGTCCGGTAGCCGTCCGGCAGCCGGACGATCAGATCGTCGACCTGCGCGGACCGGCACGCGCCGCGCACGGCGGCCTCCCCCGCCCACGAGCCGTAGCCGACGGCGTCGCCGACGGTCGCGCCGAGCAGCGCGGGCCGTTCGAAGGCGAACCCGACGACGGCGCGGAGTTCGTACGGCCGCAGCTTCTCCAGCGGGCGCCCGTCGAGCGTGGCCGTTCCCTCGTCCGGGGTGAGGAGTCCGCCGAGGACGTTGACCAGCGCGGACTTCCCCGAGCCGGACCGCCCGACGACCGCGGTGAACTTCCCGCCACGCACGAGCAGATCGACGTCCCGCAACGCGCCTTCGACGGTGACCCCGCGCAGTTCGAGCGTGCCGCGTCCGGGGACGACGCCGAGTTCGCCCGGCTCGGGGACCGGCGCGTCCAGCACCTCGTTGATCCGCCGCGCGCACGACCGCGCGCGGGAAAGTGTGGTGAGCAAAGGAATCTGGCTGACCAGGCCCATGCCGAGGGCGACGTAACCGAGTGCCGCGAGCACCTGGCCGACGGTCAGCCTGCCCGCCATCACGCCGAAACCGGCGGCCGCGAGCACCGCGAGTTCCACCGCGGGCAGCAGCAGACCGGACCGCCACACCATCCGCGCCTGCGTACGCCACATCCCGCGGCCGGCGAGGCTCAGTTTCGGCAGTGGCCGCAGCACCCGTTCGGCCTCGCGGTCGGCGGTACCCGACGCGGCGATCGTGCGGAGCCCGGCGACGGCGTCGACCATCCTCGCCGCCAGTTCGCCGGACACCTCTTGATAGGTCAGGACGTCGTCGGCGGTGTTCTTCAGATGAGAGCGCGCGAACATCAGGCCGAACGGGATGCTGCCGAGGAAGACGAGCGCGAGCCGCCAGTCCATCAGCGCGAGCAGGACGACGGAACCACCGGAGATCAGGGTGGTCGATCCGAGCTGGACGACGACCGAGGCGATCAGCCCCGCGCCGGTGCAGTCACCGGTGAGCCTGCTGATCGCGTCGCCGTCGGCGAACCTCGAACGGGTGCCGAGCGCGAGATAGCGGTCGGCCAGCCGTCGGCGCAGCCAGGCCGTCGCGGAACTGGTCATCCGCGCGGTCACGATCCCGCCGATCAGGGCGACGGCGATCTCGGTGACACCGAGGACGATCAGCCAGGAGACTTCGGGAAGGCTGGGACGGCCCGCCACGACGGCGTCAACGGCGGCCGCGAGCGCTCCGGGCAGGAGCAGCCCGGACGCCGTCCCGGCCAGCGCGCTCAAGACCAGCGCGCTCAAGCGGGGACGATCGAGGGCGGCCACCGTGAGCAACAGCCGATCGGCTGACCCCGCCATCCCACTCCCTAATCCGTGATCCCATCGAGACGAAGCTAAAGGCAAAATGAGAGCGCGGGAGCGGCGCACTTGGCCTGTGCCGCTCCCGCGCCCTTCGTCGATCAGACCTGGATCAGTGGCAGGTCAGCAGGCTGATGGTGCTGTCCGCGCAGGACGCGAGCAGGCTCAGGTTGCTGGTGCCGCCGTGGCTGCCGCCGTGGCCACCGTCGAGAACCTCGGGGGCGTCCAGGGCCTGCAGGTCGAGAACCAGTTCCATGGTGTTCCCTTTCACTAGTTACCTCTTCGTCCGCCGTCCTCACTGGACGGCAGTTCTGGAGGACAGGAAAGGCAGCGCGGCCTTCCCGTCCAGGGTCGCGGCGAGGGCGAGCAGGACGCCCGCGCCGCCGGTGACGACATCCATCGACAGCCGCAGCAGCTGGTTGCCGGGGAACGCCAGGCCGCCCTTGTACGGCACCGCGTACCAGGCCAGCCGGGAAAGATGCAGGTCGATGGCGTCGCGGACGGTCCGGTCCGGTTCGGCGCCCATGGCCAGCGCGGTCATCAGCCCGCACCGGCCGAACAACAGACCGGGGTGGATGACGAACTCGCCGCGGCACGCCTCGCGCAGGCCGTGAAGGCTCTTCAACGCCTTCGCGTCCGGACGGTGCTTCGCCAGTTCCTCGGCGACCATGAGGATCCCGGCGCTGCCGACGCCCGCGTAGGGCAAAGTCCGGGTCTCGCCGTCGCGGACCTGCAGCGAGCCGTCGTTGGACTCGGCGCACTCCTCGATGTCCCGCTCCAAGGCCTGGTCGGCGAAGGACAGCCAGCCCGCTTCGCGAGTGCGCTCGAACAACCGGACGAACAGCAGCGCCGGACCGGACCAGCCGTTGAGCAGCCCGGCCCGGGCGAAATCGCCGGGCGGGTCGGCGGTCTCGAGCGCCTCGGCGAGCCGGACGGCGGTGCCCAGCGCCTGCCTGCCGAACTCGTTGTCCTTGCGGGCCACCGCGAAATGCAGCTGGGTGAGCCCGATCCCGGAGAGCCCGCCTTCGAGGCCGTGGTCGGTGGTCTGCTCGACCAGCGTCGCCGACGACGCCAGCAGCTTGGTGGCCTCGTCCCGGTAACCGAGCTCTTCGAGGACGTACGCGATCCCGTACGAACCGTCGTAGAACCCCGGGCGTCCCGGCGGATCGCGGCGGATCGAGTCCAGTAGCCAGCGTTCGTGCGCCGGGTGGCGCTCGCCGCCGACGGTGTTCAGGGCGTGGAGCACGCCGGCCGCGCCGTAGCCGAAGCACGCTCCGCCGACGCGGAACTGCTCGATGTCGCCGGGGAAGAGCCGGTCGGTGCGCTCGGGGGTCGCGCTGGCGAGGATCGCCTCGGTGATCTGCTTGCGGACCAGCGCCCAGTCCGGCTCGCCCTGGTCCAGCTCGGTCGCGCTCGTCAGCGGCGGGATGTTCCGGGGCGCGAGCACCGCGACGATCGAGTCGGCGTAGCCCTCCGGGACGTCGAAGCGTTTCTGGACGAAGTCCGCGAGCCCGCGCAGCTTCGCCGGGGCGAGCTCCAGGAGCGTGGTGAGCGGCAGGAAGATCCACAGCTTCAGGACGGCGAGCGCGTACTCGTCGACCTCGAACCCCTTCCGGTCACGCGGGGCGCGGAAACCGGGGGCGCCGAGAGCGGGCCGGACGCCGCTTTCGCTGTCGGCCGCCATCTCGAAGTCGATCAGCGAGACGGCGTCGTCGTCACCGTCGACCAGGATGTTCAGGGAGTGCAGGTCGCCGAAGACGATCCCGCGGTCGTGCACGTCGCCGACCAGCTTCTCCACGCGCCGGACCAGGGCCAGCGCGCGTCCGGTGTACTCGGCGATGTCGGCCTCGGTGGTGTCCCGCCGGGTGAGCGGGTAGTTGCGGGCGAGCCAGTTGCCGAGCGAAATGCCCGGCATGTACTCCATCGCCAGGAAGTGGTGCTCCCAGACGGTGAAGCGGTCGAAGGCGGTGGGGACGCCGTCGACGCCCTTCAGCCGCTCCAGCACCTCGTGCTCGCGGCGGAGCCGTTCGACGGCGTCGATCTCGTCGCGGTCCAGGCCGGCGAACGGCCTGGCCTCCTTCAGGACCACCCGCTCGTCGTCGGCGTTCCGGTCGGCGAGGTACACGCCGCCGCCGTTCGAGAAGTGCAGTGAACTCTTCACTCGATAGGGGAACTGATCCGTGCCGCCGCTCTTGCGAGCTGCGAGATGAGGTGCGAGGAACTCCGGAATGGTCACCCAGTCGGGTACGGAGAAGGTCGGCTCGCGCTTGTCCGGGACCAGCGTTCCGTCCGGTTTGCGCACCGCGAGGACACGTTTTCCGTCGAGTTCGACCCATTGCTCTGCGAATCCGCCATAGCGGACGTAGAGCGGCCCGGCACCGTACCGGAGATCACTGAGAATGTATGCCCCGGGTTCCCCGTCGAGCTTCGCGGACAACTCGGCCAGGACGCGTTCGAGCTCGTTGTTGTCAGCTGGATAAAGAGTCAGTAACTTGCCGCTTCCATCACGCGGAGCGTATTTAGAATTTCGTGCCAGCAAGGTGGTCCGCGAACGCAGATGCTTGTACGAGACGTCGTGCTCGACACAATGCTCGTGCACCTTCACGAGCACGCGCTCGGCGTTGCCCAACCCGGCCGACACGTGGATTTTCCAGCCCTGCAAGGGAAGGTTTCGATCAACAGGGTGCAACATCCGCCATACTCCGCGCACCCCGGAGCGCCAGCCCGACTCGGGAGCGGGCAACAGGGAGGCGAAATCATCGGACGAATTCCCGGTTTCCCGCTGTTCATCGAAGAACAGAGGATCGGCGAAGCAATACGCTTCGTACCGGACATCCATTGATCGCCCCCTCCTTCGGCACCAATCGGATGGGCCATGTGCACCATCGCGATGGAGAATATTCCACCCGCCGGATACCGAACGGCCAATCCGCCATACCGGGGGTTCGGATGGGCTGTTCAGGGACGTGAATTCGAAACCTACCGAATGGTAGGGGTACCCAGCGTGAGATCAACTGGGATTTCAACCACCCGGTCGGTGTGTAACAGGAACGAACCTGCGACGTAATCCCAGGTAGCGACGCCGATCACAATTAGACACCAGGGAATTGACAGAGCGCCAACCCCGCGCGCTTCGTGATCTATTCACCTGAGGTCTGGACCACTGCACGTTTCGTGGCGCCCGCCACGCACCTCACCGGTCGCCCGTCGGCGATGATCGGCCCGGAGGTACGTTGTCGCCGGTGGAGCGGGTAAGGAGGCGGGCGTGATCACAGGCCTCGCGGTGACCGTCGCGATCTGCGCGACGCTGGTCGCGGTGTGGAGTTTCGTGCAGTCCGTGCGCAAAAAACTTCCGGACAACGCCTTGCTGGCCGGCCTCGCCGTCGTCGAGCTCCTCCTGGTGGCCCAGCTCGTCATCGGCGTCGTGTTGCTGATCGGCGGCGGCCGTCCGGGCAGCATGGCCACCTATCTCGCCTACCTGATCGGCAGCCTGGTCGTGCTCCCGCTCGGGACGTTCTGGGCGCTGGCCGAGCGCACGCGATCGAGCACCGCGATCCTCGGGATCGCCTGTCTCGCCATCCCGGTGATGGTGCTGCGGCTGCACGAGGTCTGGGCGGGCGCCAGTGCCTGAAGAAACCGAGGAGCGAACGGTGGACACCCACCCGGACAAGACCTCCGGCCCGGGACGGATCCTGGTCGCCGTGTACGCGATCTTCGCGCTGGCGGCGACATCGCGCGCCGCCGTGCAGATCAGCACCAAATTCTCCGAGGCCCCGCTGGCCTACGTCCTCTCCGCGTTCGCGGCCGTCGTCTATCTCCTGGCCACCGTGGCGCTGGCCCGCCGCGGCGCGGGCTGGTGGCGGATCGCGCTGGTCGCCTGCGGGATCGAACTGCTCGGCGTGCTGACCGTCGGCACGTTCAGCCTCTTCGACCGCGAGGCCTTCCCTCACGCCACCGTGTGGTCGGTGTACGGGCAGGGCTACCTCTTCATCCCGCTGGTGCTGCCGGTGATCGGGCTGTTCTGGTTGCGGCGGACGAAGCCCTGACGGACAGCGCGCTCCGCTCACTCACTTCTCGAAGCAGCCCTTTTCGTTGAGCGGCCCGAACGTGGGCAGGACCAGCCCGCACAGGTAGCCGTCGATCCAGCGCCCGTTGCCCGCGACGTTGGTGAGCACCCGGATCGCCGGGGCGAACGCCGCGATCCCCTTGGCCAGCGAGTCCTGGTTGCGCTGGAGCATCGACGTCAGCCGGTCGAGTTGTTCGAGCACCGGCGCGAGTTGCCCGTCGTTGTCGGCGATGATGCCGTCGAGAGCGGTCGCGAGCCGTTTCGAGCCGTCGAGCAGGTCCTTGATCGCCTGCTGCCGAGTCGAGATCGCGCGCAGGAGCGCGTTTCCGTCCTGGACCAGCCGCTGGGCCTCGGTGTCGCGGTCGACGAGGGTCTGCGAGACCTGCCGCGTGTTCGCCACCAGCGTCCGGAGTTGCCGGTCGCGGGAGGCGATGGTGCCGGAGAGCTTCGAGATCCCGTCGAGCGCGGCACGGACGTCCGCGGGCGTGTCGGCGAAGGTGGCCGAGATGGCGTCGAAGCTCTTCGCGAGCTGATCGACGTCGACCGCATCGACGGTCTTCGACAGATCCCGAAACGCTTCAAGAACGTCGTATGGCGCGGTGGTCCGCCGCAAGGGGATCGCGTCGCCGGGATCGAGGATCGCCTCGCCGCGCGGGTCGAGCGCCAGATACTTCTGCCCCAGGACGTTCTTGATCTGGATGGACGCGCTCGTGGCGTCGCCGACCCACGCGTCCTTGACCCGGAAGGAGACGAGCACGCGATCGCCTTCGAGGTCGATCTCGGAGACCTTGCCGACCTTCACCCCGGCGATCCGCACGTCGTTGTCCGCGCGCAGCCCGCCCGCGTCGGAGAATTCGGCGGAATAGGTGGTGCCGCCGCCGATCACCGGCAGGGCGTCGGCGTTGAGCGCCGCCGCCATCCCGAGGGCCATCGTGGTGAGCCCGGCGAGCGCCAGCTTGACCGGATCCACCGCGCCGAAGGACCTCATCGCCTCACCTCGCTGGTCACGAGCGGCAAACTCTAGGGGCCGCCCGTGCCCATCGCCAGGCGAAACGTTGCACCGATCGGGTACTGTCGAATGTCCATTATGGACCATCGAAGGGTGTCGAGCCGGACTTCGTAGTGGAGCGTCTTGTACTTCTTCAGCCGGTGCGCGAGCGGGACGAGGAAGCCGTGCAGGAGCCGATGCTTCCTGGCGAGGAGAGCGGCCGCGTGCCGCGCCTCGTCGCCGTCGAGCAGGCGAACCTGTCCGCTCACGGGATCCCCGGTCGGGACGCCGCGGAAGGTCGACGGGGCGATTTCGACCCGTGGATCGTTCCGCAGCCGCTTGGCCTTCCACGCCGCGTCATACGTGCGGATGTAGGCGTGGTCCCCTTCGACGGCGATGTTGACCGGAGTCCCGACTGGCGTCCCGTCCCGTTTGAACGTCTTCAGCAGGATCGTCTTCTGGTCGGTGAACCTGGTGAGCTGTGTTGTCATATCCCTGGGACGACGCCGCCGCGCGGAACGTGACGGCTATCGCCAGAGCGCGTCCGCCGTCCCTCGCGCGACATGCTCCTCGTAGACCTCGACCTTCCTGCTGATCACTTCCAGGCAGTCGGCCAGTTCGGCGATCCGGTCACGGACGGTGTCCTGATGCGCCCGCAGCAGCTCCAGCCGCTTCTCCTCGTTTCCCGGCCCCTGCCGGACGAGCTCGGCGAACTCGCGGATCGTGGCGAGCGGCATCCCGGACGCCCGGAACTTCGTGCAGTTCACCAGCCATTCGACGTCGTACTCGGTGTACACGCGGCGGCCGTTCGCGTCCCGTTTCACCGGCGCCGCGAGCAGCCCTTCCTTCTCGTAGAAGCGAAGCGCGTGCACACTGAGGCCCGTCCGGGCGGTGACCTGGCCGATCGCGAGTTCCGTCACGGGGCGACCCTAACGGTTGACCTAGAGAGCCCTCTAGCTCCTAGCGTTCGCCGCATGATCACCGCACAGCACAAAATCGGGTCCGGCTTCGACGCTCGCAGTACCGCCGCGGAAGTCCTGACCGGGATCGACCTCACAGGCAGGCTCGCCGTCGTCACCGGCGGATATTCGGGGCTGGGCCTGGAAACCACGCGGGCGCTGGCGAACGCGGGCGCGCACGTCGTCGTCCCCGCCCGCCGTCCGGCCGACGCGGAGAGCGCCCTCGCCGGGATCTCCGGCACCGAGGTCGGCGAACTCGACCTCGCCGACCTGACGAGCGTCGAGACCTTCGCCCGCCGGTTCCTCTCCACCGGTCGCCCGGTCGACCTCCTGATCGCCGGCGCCGGGATCATGGCCGCGCCCGAACGGCGGGTCGGCCGCGGCTGGGAGTCGCATTTCGCGATCTGCCACCTCGGCCATCACGCCCTGACAGGCCGTCTTTGGCCCGCGCTGACGGCGTCCGGTGGCGCCCGGGTCGTCACGGTCGCCTCCTCCGGTCACCATTCCTCGCCGATGCGCTGGGACGACGTCCACTTCGAGCGCGGCTACGACAGGTGGCTCGCCTATGGCCAGGCCAAGACCGCGAACGTGCTGTTCGCGGTGCATCTCGACAAGCTCGGCGCCGAGCACGGGATCCGCGCGTTCAGCCTGCACCCGGGCGCCATCCTCACTCCCCTGCAACGGCATCTGCGGCAGGAGGAGATGGTCGAGCGCGGCTGGATCGACGAGCACGGGCACCAGGCCGATCCGGATTTCAAGTCGCCGGAGCAGGGCGCGGCCACCCAGGTCTGGGCGGCGACGTCGCCGTCACTCGACGGTATGGGCGGGCTCTACTGCGAGGACTGCGACGTCGCCGAAATCGCCCATGAAGAGGGCGAGTGGGTCGGCGTGCGCCCCTACGCGATCGACGCCGGTGAGGCCGAGCGGCTGTGGCGGTTGTCCACCGACCTCACCGGTGTCTCCCCCTGCTAGTTCCAGAACTTGATCTCGGGGTTGCCCGCCACCGGTCCGTCCAGCAGCGGCTGACGCGCGCCGCGCAGGTGCTTGTCGAAGAACGCGGAGAGATAAGCCCTGGTCAGCTGCATTCCGCGCACGCCGTCGAGCACACCAGGCTCCCTCAGTCCGAGCTGTTCACCGAGAACGCCGACGTCGGTGAAGGACGGATGCGCGGCCGCGGCGACGCTGATCCAGCGCTTCCAGCCGGTGAGGTTCGGCCAGCTGCCGGCCCACGTCGTGTCCGGACCGGCCGGGGTGTACTCGCTTTCGCGGCCGAGCAGCAGGAACGGCCGGTCGATCCCGGACGCGGGGATCGGCGACCACAGCCTGCCGTCCATATCGGCTCCGGCCCGGATCCGCTGGTCGGCGAGCATCGCCGTCGGCGTGCTGTACCCGCCGATGGAGTGCCCGGCCATGCCGATCCGGGTCCGGTCGATCAACCGGGACCACTGCGAAGAAGCCCTGGTCAGCGTGTCGAGGACGAACGAGACGTCCGCGGCGCGCACCGGTGGGAGCAGCTTCGAGTCCGAACCGCACGCGACGCAGCCGGTGACGTGCCCGTCGGGGAAGCCGGTGGCGAAGGATTCGTAGTTGTGGCCGATCACCGCGACGACGAAACCCTTGCTCGCCAGTTCCTCCGCCAGCCCGGTGAGCGTGGTGCGCGGTTTGTTGAACCCCGGTGACAGGACGACCAGCGCGCGCTTCCCCGGCAAGGGCGGGGTGTCGACCCGGGCGCTGGTCCGGAGACCGGCGAGCAGTCCGGGGTCGATGTCGGGGAGGCCCGATCCGGCCAGGAACAGCTTGGCCTCGGCCAAAGTGAGATACGGCCGTTTCGGGCCGACCGGCAGCAGCGCCGGGTAGAACATCGACACCATCAGCTCTCGCGGCCCGGTCGGCACCCAGGGGTCCTTGCGCGCCTGGTCGACCAGGTGCAGGTCGGTGGAGCCGACGGGATACGAGCCGGTCGGCGGCGGCAACGTCAGCCGCGGGACCGCCGAAGCCGGACTCGCGAGGGACACCATGCCAGCGAGGGCGGCCACTGCGACGAGAAGCCTTCTCATGGGGATTCCGTTCTGTCGAGGATCTTCCGCCGCCCAGCCTGAGACCGCGCGGCGTATTCGCGCGTCTGCCGGAGGTCGTATCCCGATGTCTGCCGCGAGAGGGATCCGCTGCATTCGATCCGGGATTACGCTCGGCTGGTGCTGGCCAATCTCAGGAGTCACCCCAAGGCCGTCGACCTCGGTCTGGTCGTCCTCATCGGACTGTCCACTGTGGCCTCGGCCGATGATCCCGAGGGTGTCGAGTGGTGGCTGACCTCCTTGGTGTCCTTGGCTTCCTTGCTGATCCGGCATCGCAATCCCACGATCACCTTCGCGACCGGTTCCGCGGTCTCGCTGCTGCACCTGGCCATGGGCAACGATCTCCGCCCGGTCGACGTCGTGGCGTTGATCGGTCTCTTCTCCGTCGCGGCCTGGGGATCGCGGCGGCTCTCCCTGACGTTGCTGGCGGCGGGACTGCTGGTCGCCGGGGCGTGGTCGTTCCACGCCTCCCAAGCGAATTCGCGGGAACCGGCCCCGCGGCCGCCGCGGATCATCATCATCGATCCACTGGCACCCTTCGACACCGATACCGACACGCGGCAAGTGCAGGACTGGGGCGGTTTCCCGGGCATCGAGCTGTCGCTCACGGTGGCGTGGCTGGCCGGGTTGAACACCCGGCAGCGCCGGATCCGCCTGTCGGTGCTGGAACAGCGGGCCGCCGATCTCGAACGCGAGCGGGACACCCAGGCCGCGCTGGCCGTGGTCGCCGAACGCGGCCGGATCAGCCGCGAACTGCACGACGTCGTCGCGCACGCGCTTTCCGTGATGGTGTTGCAGGCCCAAGGCGCCCAAGCGGAACTGGAGCGGCGGCCCGAGCGGTCGCGGGAGGCGCTGGACGCCGTGGTCGGCACCGGGCGGACCGCGTTGAGCGAGATCCGGCGGCTGCTCGGCGCGCTCGGGGGAGACGAGCCGGACTGGGAGCCCCAGCCCGGCGCGGAACGTTTGCCGAGGCTGGTCGCCGACGTCCGTTCCGCGGGCACGCCGGTCGAGTTCCTGGTCGAAGGGGAACCGCGACCCCTTCCGTCCACAGTGGACTTGGCGGCCTACCGGATCGTGCAGGAGGCGCTGACGAACGTGCTGAAACACGCCGGACCGGGCGCGTCGGTGACTATCGTGATGCGGTACGACCCCGGAACACTGGCGATCGAGGTGTCCGACGACGGCGTCTCGGCGGAACCGCCGTCCGGCACCGGGCACGGCCTCGAAGGGATGCGGGAACGGGTGAACGTACTGGGCGGCACCTTCACGGCGGGAACGCGGCCGGACCGCGGCTTCACCGTCCGCGCGACCCTGCCGTCATGACGATCCGGGTGGTCATCGCCGACGACCAGGCGCTCGTGCGCACCGGCCTGCGGATGATCCTGGACAACGCCGAAGACATCGACGTCGTCGGCGAGGCCGGGGACGGCGCGGAGGCCGTCACGCTGGTGGCGGAGCTCGATCCCGACATCGTGCTGATGGACATCCGGATGCCCGAGATGGACGGCGTCGAGGCCACCGCCGCGATCGCCGCGGCCCATCGCGCCCGCGTCCTGGTGCTGACCACCTTCGACCTGGACGAATACGTCTACGCCGCGCTCCAGGCGGGAGCCAGCGGCTTCCTGCTCAAGGACGCGCTGGCGCCGGACCTGCTCGCCGGCGTCCGCGTCGTCGCCGCCGGAGAGGCGACCCTCGCGCCCACCGTCACCCGGCGGCTGCTCGACCGTGTCGTCACCGGCCTGCCCGCCCCGGCCCCGGACCGCAGGCTCGCCCGGCTCACCGAGCGTGAAAACGAGGTGCTGCGGCTGCTGGCCCGCGGCCTGTCCAACGCCGAGATCGCCGAGAAACTGTTTCTTTCACAGGGGACGGTGAAAACCCACGTCGGCCGTATCCTCACGAAACTCGGCCTCCGCGACCGCGTGCAGGCCGTCGTCTTCGCCTACGAGTCCGGGATGATCAGCCGGTGACCGCGGCGGGCGCGCGCCAGTGCTTGCCGCGGCGGGGCCGCCGGTGCTGTCCGCGGCGCCCGAGGTCGGCGAGGCCGTCCGCGGGGCGCGCGGCGAATTCCTCCGCCGTGATGCCCATCCGCACCAGGTACTTGATCTCGCCGCGCACCACTTCGGTGTCGCGCAGCCTGCCTTCCTCGCGGAAGCCGAGACCACCGTGCAGCGAAAGGGACGCCAGGTTGCCGCCGTACACGGTGACCTCGCATTTGCGGAAGCCTCGCTGCTCGAACATATGCGCCAGGAGGACGGTGATCGCGTCCGTGGCGTAGCCGCAGCGCTGGTGACGCGGGGCGATCCCGATGCCGTAGCCGAAGTGGCCGGTCACCGGGTCGGCGCCGATGGTG
The DNA here is from genome assembly GCF_014654365.1 of Amycolatopsis oliviviridis. Taxonomy (GTDB): domain Bacteria; phylum Actinomycetota; class Actinomycetes; order Mycobacteriales; family Pseudonocardiaceae; genus Amycolatopsis; species Amycolatopsis oliviviridis. Next base: position 559,774 of record NZ_BNAY01000004.1, on the reverse strand, counting down.
CAGACCGACCCGACCAGCATCCGGCCGCGGACCGTCTCGATGCCGAAGTGGATGTCGTCGCCCGCGGAACCCGAACGGTGCGAGGCCCAATGCCGGTGCCCGCCGCCGATCAGCGTCGACGCCTCGCGGGCCATGTCGCGGTCGAAGCCCATCAGGACCCGCCGGTCCCGGAGACCGACCTCGCGCAACCGCACCTTCCGCCCGACCTGCTCGGGCTCCGGGGCGGAGCGGCTCACCGCGTCCGGCCGCACGGGTGCTCACGAACGATCACAAGCATGCATCGACGATATCGGTAGTGGCGGGGCGCGTCGCCGTGGGCCCGAGATGACCCTGGCCACTCGCCCCGCCCTCGCCGTCAGAACTGGCCGCAGTTCCCCGCCGCCTGCTTCCCCGCGAACCGCTCGGCCAGCCAGTTCGCCGCGTTGCCCTGGGCGCCGGAGATGCCAAGGACGTGGGAGAAGACCGGGCTGAACGACGGGATGTCCTGGAACCGCACGTTCGCGCCCTTGGCGCACCAGTCCTTGCCGAGCTGCTTGCCGATGCTCGACGGGATGACGTCGTCGTTGGGCGTGTGCTCGACCAGCACCGGCGCCGCGGGCTTGAGGTTCCCGATGCGGTTGGCCGAGACGATCCCTCGGAAGGGCTCCTGTTCCAGGTAGGCCGAGACCGGCCGCCCGTCCTTCGTCAGCTGGCTGGAGTTCTTGTACATGTACTTGAAGACGGCGTCCAGCGTGCAGGTGGTGCGTGCCTCGTCGAAGAGCTGTTTGCCGGCGTCGTTGGCCAGGTCCAGGATCCCGGCTTCCGGATAGGCCGCGTTCAGGCCGATCAGCGAATACCCCAGGAATCCGACGTACATCCCGCCGTCGAGGCTTTTCGCGAGGACGGCCTTGTCCGCGGGAGCCGCTCCGACGTAGGCGCCTTTCAGGTCGAGTTCGGGAGCGTACGAGGGCGCCAGTTCGACGGCCGAAGCCGAAGCGCCGCCACCTTCCGAGTAGCCCGCGACACCCACGGGTGACGAGGCCGAAAGCCCGGTGCCGGGCAGGCGCTGCGCCGCCCGCAGGACGTCGAGAACCGCGTGGGCTTCGGCCTCCCGCACCACGTACGTGTGCTCGCCCGGCGTCCCGAGCCCCTGGTAGTCGGTCTGGGCGACCGCGAACCCCTTGTCCAGCAAGGAAGTCACGAAGGAACTCTGGAACGACGAAACGAAGTCGCCGCCCTCGCCCGCCAGCGCCTTCGACGGCGCGCACTGATCACCCATACCCGCCGTGAACGGCGCGTACGCCACGATCGGCCGTTGCCCAGGCCCGCTCCATGCCTTGTCGGGCACCAGAACCGTGCCCGTCACCGGGATCGCGCGGTTCGCGGCGTCCCGGCTCAGGTACATGACCCTGGTCGACTCGGCACCGGTGAACTTCGACGGCAACGTCTTGAGCACGTCGCCGTTGCTGCCCGGCGGAAGCGGTGACGGCGGCTCGTAGAAGCCGGGATCGGCGCCGGCGGGCGCGGCACCGAAGGACACCAGGGCGGCGGCGAGGCCTGCGGTCACCGACAGGGACAGCAGGGCACGCAGACGGGACGGACGAACGGAAAAAGGCATGCTGAACTCCACTGATGAGTTCGGTTTCCTCTCGCGGGACCGGCGAGAGGAAACCCACAGTGGAGGCAGGCGGAGGGGCCGTCAACCAGCGATTTCGAGCCTTATCAGCTCGCTGAGGACGCGATTTCGGGTTTTTGTCACCCGTTGGAGTGCCCTAAACGCCCGAAGGCCCCCACCCGGAACGGATGGAGGCCTTCGGCGTGGAAAAAGTCAGATGGCGACGACGCGCTGGGCCTGCGGGCCCTTCTGACCTTGGCCGATCTCGAACTCGACGCGCTGCCCTTCGTCCAGGGACTTGAAGCCGGTGCCCTGAATCTCCGAGTAGTGCACGAAAACGTCCGGTCCGCCGTCGTCCTGAGCGATGAAGCCGAAGCCCTTTTCGCCGTTGAACCACTTGACGCTGCCCTGAGCCATACTTTTCTACCTGCTCTTCATAGCGAGTCTGAGCTCATTCGATGCCCAGATCTCACCGACCATTCTCGCAGGTCCTGCCGCCGAGCACACCTCCCCGGGCCGAATTCGGACAGATCCGCAGGTCAACGTCACCCTTGGCGAGTCGGCCGGATGGTCAGGCCCCCGGATCTCGACGTCCTCGGGCTGGTCGATCGCGAAGGCGATCGCCCTGGCGACGGCCGCGGGGTCGATCCCGAGCTCGGCGATCGGGCTGAGCGTGGCGACCCCGGCGTTGCCCACGAAGACGTCCAAGCGGCCGAAGCGCTCGATGGCGGCGTCATCGTGCTGATCAGCTGGTTGTCCCGGCTGGACGACGCCGAAGTCGACGAGCGTGGCCCGCGGCTGCTGTCGATCCTTGTCGACAGCCTCCGCGCGAGGGCTTGACCGCGGGCCCTCGCGGCGTCAGTGCGCTTCCGGGCCGGAGCCGAGCCGGTACTGCACGGGACGGCCGTCCGCGTCCTGAACCGGGACCGGCCTGCCCTCGGCGTCCACGATCTTGCCGTCGACGATCTTGTCGCCGTTTTTGAGCTGGGACAAGGCTTTGAGGTCGGAGTAGTCGATCACCCGGGTCGCCGTCGCGAACACCGACGGGTCACTGCCCGCCTTGCCCGGCTTCAGATGGTTGAACACCAGGTTCAGCACGACGGCCAGGAGCGCGGCGGAGCTGATCCCCGAATGGAAGATCGTGCCGACCCACCCCGGGAAATGGTGGTAGAAGTCCGGAATCGCGATCGGGACCATGCCGAGGCCGACCGAAGCGGCGACGATGACCAGATTCAGGTTCCCGTCGTAGTCCACTTTGGACAGTGTCTTGATACCGGACGCCGCGACCGTGCCGAACAGCACGAGACCGGCGCCGCCGAGGACCGGGTACGGGATCGCGGCGACCACCCGGCCGAGGATCGGGAGCATCCCGAGGACCAGCAGCACCACCCCGCCCGCGGTCACCACGAACCTGCTTCTGACCCCGGTGATCGCGACCAAGCCGACGTTCTGGGCAAACGCGCTCTGGGTGAAGCCGTTGAAGACCGGCGCGATCGCCGAGGACGCCATGTCGGCGCGCAGGCCGTCGCCGATCCGGCGCCTGCCGACCCGCGTCCCGACGATCTCGCCCACCGCGAGCAGGTCGGCCGTGGTCTCGGTGAGAGTCACCAGCACGACGATCGACATCGACACGATCGCGGCGATGTCGAAGGTCGGCGCGCCGAAGCTGAACGGCGTCGGCAGCGCGAAGATCGGGCCGTCCGCGACCTTGGAGAAGTCGGCCTTGCCCAGCAGGGCGGCCAGCACGGTGCCGACCACGATCGACAGCAGGATCGAGAGCCGGGAGATCGCCGGGACGGCGACCTTGCTGAGCACCAGCACGATCGCCAGCGTCAGCGCGGCCAGCCCGATATTGGAGACCGAGCCGAAGTCCGGCGCCTTGTCGTTGTTGCCCATCGCCCACTTGGCCGCGACCGGCATCAGGCTGAGCCCGATCACCGTGATCACCGTCCCGGTGACGACCGGCGGGAAGTACTTCACCAGCCGCGAGAAGACCGGCGTGATGAGCAGTCCGAGCACCGAGGACGCGATCACCGCGCCGAAGACGCCGGGGAGTCCGCCGTCGGCCACGATCGCGGTCATCGTCGCCACGCCGGCGAAGGAAGTGCCCTGGACCAGCGGCAACCGGGAGCCGAAGAAGGGCACGCCGTACGACTGCAGGATCGTCGCCAGACCGCCGATGAACAGGCACGACGCGACGAGCAGCCCGATCTCGGCCGGCGAGACGCCCGCGGCGCCGCCGATGATCAGCGGCGGCGCGATGATCCCGCCGTACATCGTCAGGACGTGCTGGATGCCGTAAGTGAAACTCTTGCCGATCCCGAGCCGTTCGTCCTCGGGCCCACCCCTCGCGGCCGCTGCGGTCTGCGTCCTCTTCACCATGGATCCGCCTCTCGATAGAAGCGAGCGATGCCGGGCAATTTCGATCTGCGGAGGTTAACTTCCACATAGCAGAACGGCAAGACCCGAATTCGGCGGGTGATCTTCGAGCCCGGATGGCGCGGATCACCTGATCGTTGCCTTCGGCGGACCGGCTTTGGTATACCAAATAGGGTTCGTCGAGAAAGGTGTCTTCCGTGCTGATCCGGGACGTCCGCCCTTGGGGTGGACAGCGCAGTGACGTCGAAGTGGCCGAGGGCAGGATCGCCGCGGTGCGCCCGCACGACCCCGCCGCCGCTCCGGCACCCGACACCGTCGAAGGGCGCGGCCGGCTGCTGTTCCCGTCGTTCAGCGACGTGCACGTCCACCTGGATTCGACCCGCGTCGGCCTGCCGTTCCGGCCGCACACCGGAGCGCCGGGCGTGTGGGCGATGATGCTGAACGACCGCGAGAACTGGCGCGACGCCGAGGTCCCGCTGCCCGAGCGCGTCGCCGGGACGCTGGAGCGGATGATCGCCAACGGCACCACGCGGGTGCGCACCTACGCGCAGGTGGACGTCGACTGCAAGCTGGAGAAGCTCGACGCCGTACTCGCCGCGAAGGAACGCTTCGCCGGGCACGCGGACGTCGAAATCATGGCGTTTCCGCAGGCCGGGATCCTGCGTGAGCCCGGCACCGTGGACGTGCTGGAGGCCTCGCTACGTTCGGGCGCCACCGTCGTCGGCGGGATCGACCCGTGCTCGCTGGACAAGGACCCCAAGGGACATCTCGACGTCGTGTTCGGCCTCGCCGAGAAGTACGGCGTGGAGGTGGACATCCACCTGCACGAACCGGGTCATCTCGGCGTTTTCTCGACCGACCTGGTGATCGAGCGGGTCCGCGCGCTGGACATGCGCGGCAAGGTGACGATGTCGCACGCGTACGAGCTGGGGTCGATCTCGGAATCGGTGAGCCGCCGCCTGATCGACACGTTCGCGGAGCTGGACATCGCGATGGCGACCGTCGCGCCGTCCGCCGACGGCCAGCTGTCACTGCCGGACCTCACGACCGCGGGCGTGCGCGTCGGCCTCGGCGAAGACGGCCAGCGGGATTACTGGAGCCCCTACGGCAACTGCGATCTGCTCGACCGCACCTGGCAATTGGCCTTCACCCACGGCTTCCGCCGCGACGACCTGATCGAGATGGCCCTGGCCGTCGCGACGATGGGCGGCGCCTCGATCATGAGCCACGGCGTCCCGCGGCTGGCGAGCATCGCCGACCGGCCCGGCGTGGCCGTGGGCGACCGCGCCGATCTGCTGCTGGTGGACGGTGAGACCCCGACGAGCGCGGTGATGGACCGCGGCAAGGACCGCACCGTGCTGCACGACGGCGTCGTCGTGGCGGACGGCCTCGCCGTGGTGGAGTTCTGATCAGAGCTCGCCGGCTCGCTCGTACAACTTCCGCACCGGCTCGGTCAGCGCGGCACCGCTCAGGTCCGTCGTCACGCCGTCCTCGGTCATCGTCCCCCGGCTCGTGACGCTGAAGATGGTGCCCTTGCCGGTGGCGGGATCGAAGTTCCGCAGCCACGGGCCGCCGCTGGAGCCGCCCGCGAGGTCGCAATCGGTGTTCCACGTCGTGTTGACCGAGTTCTCCTGGTACGTGGCGGGCCGCGCGCAGGAGAACAACGCCTCACCGCCGGCCGCCTGCGAAACGGGGTAGCCGAGCATCGTCGTGTCCACAGTGGACGGAAGCTTCCCGAACGAGATCTCCTGCGTTCCCGCGACGTCCGCGACATGGCGGCCGTCGACCGGATCCAGGGCGAGCACGGCGTCGTCGTCCGCCCCGCTCGTCGGGCCCGAATACGTGCTGGACCAGGCGAAAGCCCGGGCCGCGAACACCCCGTGCGGCGCCTCGCCGTGGTCGTAACCCGGGACGAACACGACGTTGACGATCTTGATCGGGTTGTCGAACCGGTCGAAGCCGCCGTTCACGCAATGCCCGGCGGTGAGGGCCACGTCCTTGCTGGAGCTGGGAACCACCGTCGCCGTGCAGGATCCGTCGACCCCGGGCCGGGCGGTGAAGAACAGCCGTCCGACCCCCGACGGCACCGGCCCCGCCCATTCGCGGCCGATCTTCTCCGCGGGCGGCAAATCCTCCTCGCCCACCCATTGACGCATCCGCTCCGGCGTCCAGTGAGCCAGCGCCGCCGCCCGGTCGGCCTCGCTCACCACGGTCACCACCTGGTCGTCGGCCGCGGACGCCGGCGCCGCGACCACCGCCGTCGCGGCGCCGAGAGCGGCCGACAGGGCAACGACACGGCGAGCTGCGCGCTTCAAGTCCATGATCAAGAGACGTCCCGGGCGCCGCGAAGGTTGTTCACCGGATCCGGTCACCGGAGGATGGGTGCATGATCGGTGACCGATGGGGCGTGAGCGACGACGAGATCGCGCGCGCTTATCCGTGCGACGACTTCGTCACCTCCCCGACGCTTCGCGCCTGGCGAGGCGTGAGTGTCGAGGCACCCACCGAAGCGGTGTGGCCGTGGGTCGCGCAAGTGCGGCTCGCGCCTTACTCGTACGACTGGATCGACAACCTCGGCCGCCGCTCACCCCGCGAGCTTTTGGATCTTCCCGAGCCCCGAGTCGGCGAAACGTTCACCGCCACCGGCGGGCGCAAGCTCGGCCGCGTCGTCTCGGTCGCGCCGGGGGAACAGCTGACGGGCGCCATCATGGGCGCCTTCATGTCCTACGTACTCATACCCCAGGAGCGGGACACTTCGCGCCTGCTGCTGAAGGTCGTCATGCGCACCAACCGCTTGGTGGCCGTCGGGGTTTCCGTCGGTGATCTGGTCATGGCCCGACGGCAGCTGCTCACCTTCAAGCAGCTCGCCGAACAGCACCGGAGTTGACGAGCTTCCTCCGGGTCACTCGTCAGGCTGACTCCCGTTGTGCCACCCGCCTGCTGCCACTGAACTGGTCCAGGTACAGCGGATCTCACGCAGGACGAAGGGACATGCCCATGTTCGCCCGCTCGGGTCGCAGGCTGGTCGGAGTACTGCTTTCCCTGGCCACGGCCACCTTGCTGGCCGGCCCGGCCGCCTCGGCGGCGTCGCCTGAACCACAGTCCACAGTGAACGGTGGCGACGCGATGTACACCGTCTCGCCGGGACCCGGCCGCGAACCGTACTACTGCTCGGCGGGGTTCGCGATCGTCGTCAAGAGCGTCCGCTACATCCTCACGGCCGGGCACTGCACCGAACACGGGCTCGACTGGAAGGACATCGGCCCCAACGAGGACTCCCACTTCCCGGTCACCGACTACGGGCGCATCCGGGACGTCTCCGGCTCCGGGAACGCCCGGGTCGACCTCTACAACGGCAACACCCAGCGGATCCTGCGCGCGGGCACCCCGCGGGTGGGGCAGGTGGTGTGCAAGAGCGGCATGAGCACCAAGAAGACGTGCGGGAAGGTCCTCGGCCTCAACCAGACCGTGAACTACGGCGGCGGCAAGCAGGTCGTCGGCACGATCGCCACCGACATCCCCATCGAGAGCGGCGACAGCGGCGGCCCGCTGTTCTCCGGCGCCACCGGCTACGGCGTGCTTTCCGGCGGGAACAGCCGGGTCAGCTTCTACCAGCCACTGCCGGCCGTGCTCGCCGCCTACGGGGCGCGCCTCGCCTGACGACCTAGTCGGCGGGGCTGTCTTAAGAGTGGGCCGCCTGGGGCTCGAACCCAGAACCTACGGATGCAAGATCAACTACTCTGGAAGGTTCCGGACAACCCCGAATGTCCCCGTTCACCTGGGCATTTCACAGGTGCAAACGCTGGTCAGTTCGGGATCACCCTGGTCAACACTGGCTGTTTGGGGGCACTAAAGGGGCAGTCGCCACTTCGGAAGGCGAGTCGCGTTCGGGAGCCCGCCAATGCCGGCCAATCCACGCGCCTCCCTTCCCGATCCTAAGCCGCCTGAGGCCAGGCCGGACACGGTCAACCCTGTAACCGATCTCGCGCCCGGAACGACCTACGCAAGGTGACCGATGTTACGGAAGGTGACCACGCGCGAGATCGGCGCGAAGCGGGGTTGACCGTGTCCGGCCTGGCTTCGACCATCCGGCGATCGGGTTGGGTGGCGTCCCCGAACGCGCTGTCATGTGACAATCTTTCGCGTTCTACCAACCGTCCTGCCGTGTCCTGCGCGCGTGTCCGACGGCGTCCGGCGCGGCCGTCCAAGACGGAGGCGACCAGGGCGGCCGCGCGCCTGTTCGGACCGCGCGCCCGCCCGGTAGGGCGGCTTGAAGACGTAAAGAAAGTTCTCACAGACCCAACTTCATCTAGCCGTATCGTTCGACCAATGGAGAGCCATGACAACTCAAGCTCAGTTTGAAGGTCATCCCCTGTGGCAGGTCACTGATGAGCTACAGAGCCACTTTGAGGAAAACGAATCCGCGATTAGCAGTGGCAATGGCGAAATCGGCGAGCAGATCCGATATTGCCTCGCTTTTATCTCGCCACACAAGACTTTGACGGACCCTGCACCATATTCAATGCTTGCATTATCTAATACGCAATCATTTTTGTCGCAGACCCTACAGGAAGTACGAAACTATGTATCCAACAACAATACGGCGCACCTGCAGAACGCATCCAGCTACTTAGACCAAGCAGTACACTCCTTTTCAGCCTGGCCGGTAATTAATGCCAAAGGCGGTGCAGCAGCATTAGCAAACCGCGCTTTTAAGGAGTACCGAGACTCTGCCGAAGCGGCGATAGCAAGGCTTCTGGAAAGCAATAATGAGCAGAGCAACCGAATTTCTGAAATCCTTAACGAGGCTAATCAAGAACGAGAGCGGCTCGCTGAGAAACTGCGATCGTTATCCGATCAGATTGATCGCACAGAGCAGAGGATTGCACAGGACGAGACCCGACTTGATACAGCACTGGTTACCAACAGCGAAGCTTTTACCAATTCTCAACAACGCAATAAAGAGAGTTTTGACGCCTGGCTCTCAAAGCAAGGCGAAGAGCTGACCGAACGTGCGCAGCCACATTTATCCCAAGTTGAGACGCTGAAGACCAACGCAGAAGGTCACCTTAACGAGATCGAAGAGCTTCACAAGTCAGTTGAAAAAGCATCCAGTAAGGCAGCAGCAGCTATTTTAGCAAAAGACTATGGGTCCTATTCGACACGCGAGTGGGTTTCTGGGGTTGTTGCATACGCATTTGGATTCGCCGTATTAGTAGGGCTTGGTATCTATCTAGTTCGAACTTTTGGCCAGGTATCATCGACCTTTTCGCCCACTTGGCAATATGTCATACTGAAACTTGGTATTACCGTTACGGGCGCCATTGCTGCTGGAGTCGCGTTTCAGTTTGGCTCACATGCACTGACTCGCGCAAGTACCAATAAGAGAGTGCAACTCGAACTTGGAACAATCGGAGCATTTCTATCGGACGTTGAAGATTCCAGCAAAGTTGAGCGGGCAAAGCTTGATTTTGTGGACAGAATGTTTGGACGCACTTGGGAAGGCGGCGACCAAACAGACAAGAGTAGCCAAGGCGCCAACGGCGTCAACACACTCGACAAAATGCTGGAGTTGGTCACAAAGATTAGAGGTCAATGAGTACCAATTGGTTTAGACTGGTCGCCCGAAGTCCAGGTACCGAGTTCGTCCATCAGCCTTAGCAATATTAGCTTCATGAAGACGCCTATGAAAAGAGGGCTTCAGTAGACTCTTGACTTCATCAAGCGCTCTGAACTCGAAAGTTTTCAGCTCATCGCGTGGCAATTCAATTTGCTCGATACTTCGTGAACTAAGGGTGCCTCCGTCGAAAATAAATTGCAGCGAGTCTCGCCAAACACCGTGCATAGGCGTCCAGTCCACAACCAACAGATTCCCAACGTTCAACGCAATTCCAAGTTCTTCCCGTATCTCGCGCTGAAGCGCCAGATACGGCGATTCGTTGGCATCTACAATACCGCCCGGGATTTCTGGGTAAGGCTTGTAAACTGGAGTTACAAAAAGAATTCGCCCGTTGGAATCGTGAATCAGCACTCCAGCGGCAACTGTCTTGCTGGCGATACGGCTAGCGATACCGGGGTTGAATTCGACCTCGGGTTCCCCCTCGGCCTCCATGTCCTTGAAGAACTGGGCAGCCTGTTCGGGACTGAGGTGGTGTGCCTGTTCAGTCACCAGCGCTCACCCAGCCAGTAGCAACCGGGCACGCTCCCGGAAGTCTCGAACCTGAGGTTGCTTGGCGTATCGCTTGAGCTGAACATCTACCTCTCGGATCACTTGGAGTGAACGTTGCGATGCCTGCTTGTTGCTGGACTCAACCGCGGCTAATCCCAGGCCGGCCGCCTGCTCGATGTCGCCGTTGAGCACTGCGACCTTAGCAAGCTGGCCAGTGCTGTAGACCTGCCGTCGTGGGTGTCCTTGAGCAGCGTTCCAAGCCAACTTGAGCGGTGCATACGCCTCGTGAGGCTTGCCCATGTCAACCCAGCTCACACCGACATAGGTTGCGAACACAGCATCAGTCCAGTGAGATGCCCATTCCGGAGTGCTGGCCGCCCCTACCTGCGCAAACAGCCGCTCTGCATCTAGGATCATCGCGCGACAGTCTGTTTCATTGCCCAGTCGCGCGTATGCCTGAGCAGCCATGAGGGTGGCTTCCGTGGCGACGATGGGCACCGTGGAGACATGCACGTTCGAACGTGCAGCTAGCGCGAACCTGAGTGCTTGGTCCGGCCTGTGGAGGTAGAGCGCTTGATGCGCCATCGTGGCCAACACGTAGGCACCGTACGCGGGTTCGTCTGCGTCCTTGGCTAGCCGAAGGGCTTGCACAAAGTAACGCTGTGCAACACTGTGCCGCTCTGCGTCGTATGCCATCCAGCCGATCACTTCACACAGGATCGCGGCTGCTGTGAACAGGGCTCGACTTGCTGGATCAGTTCCGGCCACGCTGAGACGTGGGGCTAGTCGTTCGCGCACGAACCTCACCGCAAGGAGGCGTTGTGTTTCCCCACCGATCGTTCGATCCAGGCTGTCGAACATCTGGGCAGCACTTCGGACCTCGAGTACGTCTGCCTCGGTGATCCGTCCATCGGTCGACTCGTAGCGTGACTCCCTGAACAGCCAGTCCATGCAGGCAGCGTTTAGGGCATCGACTGAGTACGAGCCATTCAGCACGCTCGTGTGCCGTGTCTCGTCGAAGACGGCGAGCTTGGTCAAGCTCTCAACGGCTGCCAGCAGTGATGGCGAGTAGATCAAGCCGACGTCCGAGCGAGCTTGGTCGGGGGTCGGGTTCAAGCCCAGCTCAAGTGCGCTCTTTCCGTAGACGTTGCACAAGAGTGACGCCACTGGCTCTTGAGGACTTCGTTGCCCACTCTCCCAGTACGAGACTTCACGGCTCAGACTGGAAGTCGTCTTGTTGAGCTTGACTCCCTTAGTCTTCGCACATACCTCGATCAGGTGAACGAGCTTGGCTTTCGTCCACCCTCGGTCGTCCCTAGCTTGCCGTAGCGGAGTCATCCGCCCCCCTGCTTTGCGTTGGGTACTGCCGTTCCCATTATCTCGCATCAGAATAGCTTTTTCAATAGGTGCGTCATGTCCCGTCACCCCCGTCATTTTCCGTCACTGTTGAGTCATGGCCACGACGCGGTTTGCTGTAGATACGCGCCGAATGAAGCGGAGCGTATTGCTAGCAAATTGATTGCCTTGGAGGGCATGATGCGTCTCTTGATCGACACTTCGAAGGTCACGTTCACCGTGGGTCGCGAGGTTCAGCCGAAGACCGACCAGAACGGCCAGCAGCGGTTCGAGCGCAACACCAACGTTCCGATGTGGGCTGTGCAGCTCGTTGCCATGGACGACGGCGGGGCGGAGGTGATCACTGTGACCGTTACGGGCCACCAGCCCCCCAAGGTCGCAGTCGGTCAGCTCGTCAACCCCGTGGAGTTGCAGGCGATTCCGTGGGCACAGAACGGCAAGAACGGGACGGCTTTCCGTGCGTCCGACATCAAGGCCGTCGCTGGTTCGAAGGCGGGTTCGGCTTCTTCGTCCTGATCCCCGTATTTTCGTGGCTTGGGAGTGACGCATGTATCTCGACACGGAAGACACCCGGTTTTGGGAGTCTGAAGCGCGTGACGCGCTGGAATGGCTTAATGTGGTGCGCGAAGTCCAGAAGGACATTCGTCGCCGGAAGCCTGCTAATCGTTGGGATCTGTACGAAGATCTCATGTTGGCAAGCGACCTTTTGTGGTCGAAATATCACTACGCATCCGCGAACCTCGCGATTCACCGTAGTGGCTTGACAATGGCCGACATGCTTGCGGCCTAGTTCATCAATTCGAGTAGCACGGGGCCGTTCTGGTTCTTGGCGGTTCCTGTCCGGCCCCGTGCTGCTCGTTTTCTTTATCAACTCTGCCTTGGAGGGCTGAGAGTCATGGCTAAGTCTACTCGTGGTGCCCGGGGACGGCGTACCGACGTTCTGGAGTTCTGGCACGCGCCGAAGCAGTGGATGCCCTTTGTGATCATGGGTGCGCTGATTCGCTGGCGCGTGGAAATCATCGTTCTTGCTGCCTGGGCAACGGGCATGGTGTGGCTGAACACCAAGGTCAGTTCGCTGACATCGTGGCTGATCTTCGCGGGCGTTCTGCTCGTGCTGGTCTTGGTGCCGTTCACTCGCTGGTTCTTCTTCGCGCGCATGTGGTGCGTGATCGACCGGCATCGACTGCGTACCTGCTTGAAGCAGACGCGTATCCGCACGATGAATCTCGATGGCGCGTTGCCCTTGATGCTGTGGGGACGCCCAACGAAGACCGGCGAACGAATCTGGATGTGGGTTCGCGCTGGCTCGTCCGGTGGCGATCTCGAAGCCGCGTTGGAGTACATCGCCCCGGCTTGTTTCGCCCGGGACGCACGTCTGCACAGGGTGCGGAAACTGTCCACGCTGCTGGCTGTGGATGTGATCCGACGGGATCCGTTGGACAAGACCACACCGATCGACTCGCCGTTGGCCAAGCTCACCTCGCTGATCGGCGGCAAGACCGAAGGCACCGAACCCATTACCGGCGCCACGATCACCCCGTTTCCCGTCCCGGGAACTATGCCGGCCGAATCCGGCTCGGTGAAGCCTCGTAAGACCACCGTGAAACCCGTCGAGTCTCCGCGCTCGTCCGTAGTGGTCAACGGGGAAGACCTCTCCGACTACATCGACTGATCACCAGGAGGTGACCATCATGAAGACCACCCATCGCGCTGACACCGTGCCCGTGTCCGGCCTGTCGATCTACGACCTGGTTCACCTGGGCATCTTCGAAGACGGCGTACTCGCGGAAATCGAGCTGATCTACCGCAACATCCTATTGGGTGGCGAACCCGGCGCGGGTAAGTCCGTCGCTCTCAACAACATCGTGGCGCACTGCGCGCTCTGCCCGGATGTGTCGCTGTGGCTGTTCGACGGCAAGCAGGTCGAACTTGGCCTGTGGCGCGACATCGCCGACGTGTTCGTCGGCCCCGACATTGACATGGCGCTTCACCGCCTGGGACAGCTCCAGTCCGAAATGGACCGCCGTTACACGGAGCTCAAGCGGGTTCGTCGCCGCAAGATCGCCAAGACCGATCCGATCGATGTGATCGCGCTCGTCATCGACGAACTGGCGATGTACTCGGCCACCATGGGCACCAAAGACCAGCAAGAGGCGTTCGTGCGCCTGCTTCGTGACCTGGTCGCCCGGGGCCGTGCCGCTGGGATCATCGTGGTGGCAGCCACGCAACGCCCCTCGGCGGACATCATCCCGACGTCCCTGCGGGACTTGTTCGGCTACCGGCTCGCGTTCCGGTGCACCACCGACAGTTCCTCGGACATCATCCTCGGACGCGGCTGGGCCACCCAGGGCTTCAACGCCGCGACCATCGCCCCGGAATCCCGGGGCATCGGCTATCTCATCTCTGAAGGGCTCCAGCCCCGGCGAATGAAGTCCGCCTACCTCACCGACGCGCACATTTATTCCCTCGTGGAATACGCCCGTCAACTACGCACCAAAAAGGTCGCGTAGCACCCCATCCGCAATTCCTTTCACGCTAGGAGTCTGCCCATGAACACCCAACGACTCATCGTCACACTTGCCCTGTTCGTGCTCTGCGCACTGGCGTTTCTCTCCGGGCTCTACCCCGTGATGAACCTCATTATGACGATTCTCGTCATCGCCGCGTTCGTGATCGGCGCTGTGATCACCACGGTCCACCTGACCCTGCTCAACAGCCCCAAGGACGTCAAGCCCGCACCGGTACCGCCCGAAGGCGCAGACCGATGACGCTCACGCACACCACGAGCTATCTCGAACACGCACTGCATCAGGTCAAGAGCGGCCGCCGTTCGAGCATGCCCGGCATCCGGCACTGCCCGGACTGCACACATCCCTTCATCCCCTACGACGCGCAGGTTCCGTACTGCCGCGACTGCCGCGTCAACCACTCCGTTCGTTGCCGCACCTGTCGAACCCTCTTCGACTGCGACGCCGAAGGAACTGTCATCTGCAAATCCTGCCAGAACCAGGAAACCCTCTTTTAAGGAGAAGATCTCATGCACACACGCCTTCAGCTCGACCCGTCCGCTGAAATCAGCGTCCGTTATGACGTCAGCTCTGATGTCTGGGAAATCGTCGCTCTCGACCCTCGCAGCGAATGCTCGGCAGTCATCGAACTGACCACCCAGCAACTGTTGTCGATCACCGCCAGCACGAAAAAGCCTTCGGAAGGACACCGGTGATGTTGACCTTTAGCATGCCGATAGCACTCACATCCGACCAGGTGTGGATCTTCGTTCAGTGCGGCGACACCGTCATCTCCTGTGCCCGGCTGGCCACTTACCTCGAAGTGCCTGAAGTTGTGGCCTTCCCTGAGGAGTTCACCGCCACCAACACGATCGTCCCGATCTCGAAACTGACCGGCGAGCCCATGCACAGCCTTCGCTGGGCAACCGTCGCCGATCTGGCAGACCACCCGTGCCGCTTCCCGAAAGCGGACTGGACTGCCTGACCCATGACCGTCTCGACAGTGACTCTCACCCCCAGCACTCCGGGAACGCCCAGGGTTCTGGGGGCGGGAGCCGTTGCCGAGCAGCACCCCGCACACCATGACCTCATCCGGCGCGTATCCCAGCCCGGGTATCAGTGGTGGCTCACGCACGTCATGTCCGCCGCCGCGTGCTCTCGACCGGTCCGGCTCAAGCTCGAAGCCCACTGGCACGGCAGTGCCGGAACGGAGATCGATCAGGTCACCGCGGGGATGCCCGACGGTGCCCTGTACGTGGCCTGCAAGAACCGCCGAACCTCCGTCTGCCCGGCATGCGCCCAGACCTACCGCGCCGACACCTATCAACTCGTCAAGGCCGGACTCGTGGGCGGCAAGGGCGTCCCGGAGACCGTCTCCGAACACCCCTGCCTCTTCGTCACCCTCACCGCCCCCTCCTTCGGCCTGGTCCACACCCGCGTGATCGGCCACAACGGCCAAGTCCGCCCCTGCCGGGCTCGCCGGAACACCGAGCCATGCCCCCACGGACGCCCACAGACGTGCCTGGAACGCCACCACGAGCACGATCCCCGCGTCGGCGAACCGATCTGCCGAGACTGCTACGACTACCGCCACCAAGCCGCCTGGAACTTCCACGCTGGCGAACTCTGGCGACGCACCACCATCGCCCTCAACCGGGCCTTGGCCCATGCCGGCCGAATCCGGGACACCCGCGTCCGCCTGTCCTTCGCCAAGGTCGCCGAATACCAGCGACGCGGCGTCATCCACTTCCACGCGCTCATCCGGCTCGATGGCCGCGACCTGGACAACCCGGACGCGATCCTCGCGCCTGACCCGTCGATCACGATCGATCATCTGCGCAGCTACGTCGACCACGCGGCCGCCTCGACCTCGTTCACCACCGAACCCCACCCGGTGAACCCATCCGGCTGGCCGATCCACTGGGGAGCCCAGGTCGACATCCGCACCGTTAAACTCAGCCCAGCGGACGCAGACGACCATGGCACCCTGACCACCACGGCCGTCGCCGCCTACCTGGCCAAATACGCCACCAAGGCCACCGAAGAAACCGGGCACATCTCCCGACGCCTCGACTCCCTCGGCATCGATCTTCACACCGAGCACGACACCCACCAAGCCCGGCAACTACTCGCCTGCTGGGAACTCGGCTCCCGCCCCCTCAACTGCCGCACCAAAGCCCAGCGCGAAGCCTGGGCACAAGGCTGGCGAAAGCTCCAGAAGTGGGCACACATGCTCGGCTACGGCGGGCACTTCTCCACCAAGAGCCGCCGCTACTCCACCACCCTCGGAGCACTCCGGGCCGTCCGTAAAGCTTTCAAACGCGGCGACCCCATCGAACCCGCCCAGCCCGAACTACCCCACGACGCAGACCCAGACGGCGATGACTCCATCGTCACCCTGAACTGGATCTTCGACGGCGTCGGCTGGCTCACCCTCGGTGACGCCATGCTCGCCAACACAGCAGCCGCCAAAGCACGCGAACGAAAGCAGATAGCACGAGAGGAGGTTGAAGAAGCCATTGGCAAATAACAGAAAGGAGTGATACATGAATCCCTTGTGGACGGTTGACGACGTAGCAGCGTACCTCAAAGTCCCTGTGAAGACCTTGTACGACTGGCGCACACGCGACTACGGACCAAAGGGCAAACGCGTCGGTAAGTACCTGCGATACAAGGCCGAAGAGGTCATCGCATGGTTCGAATCCCTCGACCCCGAAGCAGCCTAAAAGGACGAACTATGGCACGCCCACGCCTACCCGTTGGAACCGCTGGCAAGATCACGTCCCGGCGTGATGGTCCTAACTGGATCGCGTTCTGCAAGTACTGTGATCTTGACGGCATCGTACGCAAGATTCGCGTTTGGGATGCCACAAAGACCAAGGCTGAGAACAAGCTTCGTGAACGCATTCGTGACCGGCAGGCAGTCCAAGGACGAGTCAACATGGGCACCAAAGTCGTTGCAGTGGGCGAAAAATGGTTGTCCGAGTTCCGTGAACAGGTTGACCTCGGTAACCGAAGTGGGTCCTCATTGGACACTTACGAACATCGATGGAACACCCACGTGAAGCCTCGCGTGCTCGGGTTGAGTATGGGCGACTTGGACGCAGGACGCGTTGACACGATCTTGCAAGATATCAACCGCGCGTTGTCGGCAAGTTCCGCGAAGACAGCACGCACTGTCCTTTCAGGACTCTGGGGCTACGCTGTCCGCAATGGACCGTTGAAGATCAACCCTGTTCGGGACGCTCGTCCCGTGGAGAACCGTAAGCGTCGCAAGGCTCCACGAGCGCTGGAAGTCCACGAGGCACTGGCGATTTTCGAGCTTGCCGACGGTGATGAGATCGCGGTGCGGCAAGATCTCCCGGACATCATGCGGTTCTATGCGGGCACCGGGGAACGCACTGGTGAGGGCATCGCCGTGCGCTGGGAGCACATCGACTTCAAAGCCAAGGTCGCGCGCATGGAGGGCAACTTCGTCCGGACGAAAGCCGACGGAGCCAAGATCAACGATGGTAAGAGCGAGAACGCGCAACGTGACGTCGTGCTAGCCGACTGGCTGGTCACCATGCTGTTGAACCGTCGCGCCCGGGTCGCCGCTCAACGCGGCATCGCTTCCGAAGCTCTGACCGGCTGGATCTTCCCCAACTCCAAGGGTGGCCTTCGGGAGGCCAGCAACCTCCGCCGCGATTGGCGAGCCTTCCGGGTACGGCATGGGCTGGGCGACTGGTTCACCCCTCGTACCTTCCGCCGCACCGTCGCCACCGTGCTCACCGACGCCCTACCGGCCCGGTACGCGAGTGACCTGCTGGGGCACTCCCGGGTCTCCCAGACCACCGACACCTACGTCGGCCGGAAGGCGCCATCACGCCGTCCGGCTGAGGTTCTGGAAGTTCTCGGCGGTGACCTCAAAGAGGGCAGTAAAGGGGCACCATGATCAGACAGGTGATCAATAAGTGCCCCTGACCTGGGCTTTTGGTGGGCCGCCTGGGGCTCGAACCCAGAACCTACGGATTAAAAGTCCGCAGCTCTACCAATTGAGCTAACGGCCCGTGCGGGCGAGTCTAGTAGACCGCCGCCGACCACCAGGATGGCGGGGCCGCCGCCGGAGCGCCACGGAATTGTCGGGGGTGTCTGCCAGGGTCGGGGCATGGACACGATCCCTGACGAGAACTACTCGGCCGGCTGGGAGGGTGACCGCCCGGAGTCCCCGCGCGTGGCGAGCGAGCGCGAGATCCTGACGTCCACGCTCGACTGGCATCGCCGCACCTTCGAGCTGAAGTGCGAGGGGCTGACGCCGGAGCAGATGGCCATGCGCTCGGTGGAGCCGTCGAGCATGTCGCTGCACGGGCTGCTCAGGCACCTCACCGGCACCGAGCGCTGGTGGTTCCGCGTGCAGTTCGCGGGCGAGGACGTCCCGCTGCTCTACTACTCCGACGATCGGCCCGAGCAGGACTTCGACGACACGGACGGCGACGTCGAGGCCGCGTGGGCGGCGTGGCGCGAGGAGTGCGCGCGGTCCAGGGAGATCGTCGCGGCCGCTTCGCTCGACGACACGGGCACGAGCCGCCGCGACGGGGAGCCGTTCTCGCTGCGGTGGCTGCTGACCCATCACATCGCCGAGTACGCCCGCCACGACGGCCACGCGGATCTGCTGCGCGAGCGCATCGACGGGAGGACAGGCCACTGAAACCTGGGAGTGCGATGCTGGGCCGATGAACGCCGACCCCGATTCCGGCCTCCTCTCCCCGGTCCGCGCCGGCACGCCCGCCGAGGCGGCGACGGGTGATCTCGCCTGGTTGCGGGCCCTGCTCGACACGGAGGCGGCGCTCGCCAGGGCGCAGGCCGCCACCGGGCTGATCCCCCGGGAAGCCGCGGAGGCGATCACCGACGCGGCCGCGACGATCGAGATCGACGTCGTCGCGCTGGCGAGGGCGGCGCGGGAGACGGCGAACCCGGTCGTGGGGCTGATCAAGCAGCTGACCAAGGCGGCCGGGACGGAGCACGTCCACCGCGGCTCCACCAGCCAGGACATCTTCGACACCGCGATGATGCTGGTCGCCGCCCGGACACGGGCGCTTCTCACGGCCGACCTCGAGACGACGGCGGACGCGCTGGCGGACCTGGCCCGCGCGCATCGCGACACGACCATGGCCGGGCGCACCCTCACCGCCCACGCGGTCCCGACCACGTTCGGGCTCAAGGCGGCGGGGTGGCGTCAGCTGACGCGCGACGCGCTCGAGAGGCTGAACCGCGTCGTCCTGCCGGTCTCGCTGGGTGGCGCGGCCGGCACGAGGGCCGCGTACGCCGAGTACGCGCGTCTCGCCGGGCTGCCCGACGGCTATCCGCAGCGGCTCCAGACGGCCTTCGCCGAAGAGACCGGGCTCGCCGAGACCACGCTCCCCTGGCACACGCTCCGCACCCCGACTGCCGACCTCGCGGCGGCCCTGTCGTTCACCGCCGCCGCGCTCGGGAAGATCGCGGTCGACGTCCAGTTCCTGACGCGCACCGAGGTCGGCGAGGTCACCGAACCCGCGGGCGAGGGCCGTGGCGGTTCGTCGGCGATGCCGCACAAAAGCAATCCGGTGCTGGCGACGCTGATCCGTTCGGCCTCGCTGCAGGTCCCGGTGCTCGCCACCGGCGTCACCCAGGCCCTGGTCTCCGAGGACGAACGCTCCGCGGGCGCGTGGCACGCCGAGTGGCAGCTGCTGCGCGAGTGCCTGCGGCTGACCGGCGGCGCCGCGCACACGGCGGCCGAACTCGCCCGCGGTCTGGTCGTCGACGATGACCGCATGCGCGAGAACCTCGGCCTCACGCACGGCCTGATCGTTTCCGAGCGGCTTTCGACAGTGCTCGCCCCGCTGCTCGGCAAGACGCGGGCCAAGGAGGTCCTCGGGCAGGCGTCCAAGCTCGCCCTGGAGCGGGACGAGCCCCTCGGTGAGGTTCTTTCGAGCCTGCCTGAGATAACCGGAGTCCTCCCCGCGGAATCCCTGGCCGACCTGCTGGATCCCGCGAACTACACCGGTTCGGCCGGGGTGCTCACGGACGCCGCACTGGAGGCCCGCGAAGAAAATCCGAAAACTCCTTGAACCGGTCCCGCACCGGGCCCGTGTAGGGGGTACAAGCTCACCGCGCCGAGCCGCGGAACCCCTACGAACAAGGAGAAATCCCATGCTTCGCAAGCGTTTCGTCGTCGCAGCGGCGTCCGCGGCCGCGGGCCTGGTGGCGCTGTCGGCCTGCTCAGGTGGCACCGAGACGGCGGCGCCCGCCGTCGCCCCGGCCGCCGCGGTGGCCGGGGCGGGCGGGAACGCCCCCGCGGCCAAGGGTGAGACCAAGGTGGCCGTGGCCGAAGCCGGGGATCTCGGCCAGATACTCGTCGACAAGGACGGGTTCACCTTGTACCGCTTCGACAAGGACAGCGCGAAGCCGCCGAAGTCCAATTGCGACGGTGATTGCGCGAAGGCCTGGCCGCCGGTACTCGCCGACGGTGAGGTCCGGATCGAAGGTGTGGACCAGTCCCTGGTCGGCGAGCTGACCCGCGCCGACGGCCGCAAGCAGGTCACGGTCGGCGGATGGGCGCTTTACCGCTACGCCAAGGACGCCAAGGCGGGCGAGACGAAGGGGCAGGGCGTCGGCAGCACCTGGTACGCCGCGAACGCCAAGGGCGGCAAGGCCGGACAGGCGGCGAACGAGGCTCCCGCCGAGAAGAAGGCGGACGGCGCCACGAAACTGGTCGCGAGCAACGTCGACGGCATCGGACCGGCCATTGTGGACAAAGAGGGCTTCACCCTCTACATGTTCACCAAGGACAAGAAGAACAAGCAGCCGACCTGCAACGGTGACTGCGCGAAGGCCTGGCCGCCGGTGCTCGCCGAGGGCGACGTCCAGCTCGAAGGCATCGAGCAGAAGCTGCTCGGCACGGTGAAGCGCGCGGACGGCACCATGCAGGTCACCGTCGGCGGCTGGCCCGTCTACCGCTACGCCAAGGACGCGAACGCCGGTGAGGCGAACGGTCACGGCGTCGGCGGCACCTGGTTCGTCATCGAGCCCGCCGGCTGCAAGAGCAGCGCGCCGGTGAAGAACAAGGCGGCCCAGAGCGGGAACGCCGCCCCCGAGAAGAAGGACGACGCTCCCGCACAGTCCGGTGGTTCGGAGTACGGATACTGAGCCCGGAGAACCTAGTGGGCGAGGCCCGGCGGCCGCTCTTCCCGAGCGACGGCCGGGCTTTTCTCATGCTTCGGCCGTCGCGAAGTGTCCGGGACGGGTTCGACGAGTGTGGTGCTGTCGGCGCGGTCCGCCACCACGGTGTCTTCTTCGTCTTCCGGCAGCATCACCTTGTGCCGCGCGGGCAGGAACGCGATCACCAGCCCGAGCGCGGCGAGGCCGAGGTGCACCCAGTTGTCCGGCCCGTTGAGGTCGAACGGGTTCCCCGCCTGTGAGACCGGGTTCGTCGAAACGGTCCCGGCGATCATGAGCCCCCAGACGAACAGCGCCCCGAAGGCGACGAACGACAGGAGACCGAAGACCCGGGACCGGCCCGAGCCGAAGGTCAGCAGCAGACCGATCGCGCCCAGCAGGACGAACCCGAGGTTGTAGAGCGGGTTCACCGAGATTCCGAGGACGGTCACGTCGCTGTGACCGATGAAATCGGCGAACCCGGTCCTGGTGAAGCCCACGATCCCGAACACCAGGTAGGCCAGGCTCGCCAGCCCGGCGAGGACCTGCGCGGGCTGGAGCCCCGCCGTCCGGATACGAGCGCGTTGTGCACGTGCCATTGCTCCGCCTTCCAGAGTTGGCCACCTAAATTCACGCTGGGGGTCAGATACCCCGAGTCACTCCCGGACAAACCGGAAGCAACGCCGCGCGTTCGCGGTGTCACGGACTTCGCGTTCAAACGAGACCTGTGTCACACGAATAACCCATTCGTGAACACGAACGGGTGATCCGGCCAACAAGTCGTGTGGGCAAGGTGAGCGGAGTCTTCCTCCTGGTGGGGCTGTGCCTGGGGGCCATCCTCGCGATGCTGCTGGTCCCGTCGTCGCGACCCGGTCCGTCGGCGGTCGCGGTCGCCGCGTCGGACGCCGAGGCGATGACCGTCGAGGCCGGGCCTGTCGAATCGTCGAGGCCTTCTTCTTCCGCCGCACCGAGTTCGCCGGCACCCTCGAAGTCCGCCGACCCCGGAAAGCCGCCGGCGACCGTCGACGCGCAGACCCTCGCGGAGCTCGTCCCCGACGGTCAGGTCAGCATCGCCGTCTACGATCGCGTGGCCAAGAAGACCACGGTTTCCCTTAAATCAGAACGTTCCTACACCTCGGCGTCGCTCGTGAAGATCCTCATCGCGCTGGAATCACTGCAGGCGGGCACACCGTCGGCCACCGTCCAGCGGATGCTTTCGGTCAGCGACGACGGCATCGCCAGCAGCCTGTGGACCGCGCACGGCGGACCCGCCATCGTCACCCGCTGGGCGGGCAGGATCGGACTCTCCGGCACCCGCCCGCCCGAGGATCCCGGCCGCTGGGGCGACACCCGGATCACCGCCGCGGACATCGCGAAGATCTATCGCTATCTGCTGGACCAGGTGAGTGCGGGGACCCGGGCGACGATCATGCGCGCGTTGAGCGGCGCGACGGAGAACGGCTCCGACGGGATCCGGCAGTATTTCGGCATCCCGGACGCCGTCGGCGATCTGCCCTGGTCGATCAAGCAGGGCTGGGCTTGCTGCCGCGGCTCCCGGATCCTGCACAGTTCCGGCGTGGTCGGAAAGGACGACCGCTACATCGTCGTCGTCCTGACCTCCCAGCCGTCCTCGACCACCTACCCCGGCGCCGGCCGGCGGGTGACCGAGGTGGTGAAAGCGCTGCTCCCCGCGCTGGGCGCGCCCTGAGCCACTATTGACGACCTGTAAACAAGGTGGGACAGTGGCCTCACGCCGCTCTTCCGGGAGGTCGTCATGAGCACCGAAGCCCGCCTGCCCACCGTGACCCCGCTCGGCCCGGATTCCGTTGCCTGGCAAGTGGTCGGCGACCGGAGACTGCTGCTCGGCGCCGGGACGGCACTACTGCTGCAGGTCGCACATCCGGTGATCGGCGCCGGTGTCCACGACCATTCGAACTACACCGAAGACCCGTGGGGCCGCCTCGACCGGACCATCGATTCGTTGCTGTCCCAGGTTTTCGGCGGCCAGGAGTCGATCGCGGAGGCCACGCGGCTGCGCGAGATGCACAAGGCGATCAAGGGCGTCGACCATCACGGCGAGCGCTATCACGCGCTGAACCCCGAAGCCTATTGGTGGGTGCACGGATCGACCTTCTGGACGACTCTCCGCATGCAGGAAGTCTTCATCCATCCCTTGCCACGCTCGGAAAAACGCCGCTTCTACGCGGAATGGCGGCGGCTCGGCCTGATCCTCGGCCTCCGCGAGCACCACATGCCGCCGGACCTCGAAGGGTTCGAGACGTACTTCGACGACGTCGTCGCGAACCGGCTCGAAGACAACCACACGGTGCGGGAACTGCTCGACTCGATCACCATGCGCGACACCCCGCCGCCACCGTGGTGGTTCTTGCCGGAGACCCTGTGGCGGCCGGTCCGGCCGGCGGGCGGGAACGTGCTGACCCTGTGCGCGATCGGCTTGCTGCCGACGGCGCTCCGCGACCGCTTGAGTCTCAAGTGGACGGACGCGGACGAGCGCCGCCTCCGACGGCTGGGCGTGGTCATGAGAGCAGCCGGGAAACGCGTTCCCGACCGGCTTCGCTTGTACCCCAAGGCGTATCGCGCCAAGCGCGGTTGATCACTCGACGATGTCGACCAGCGCGCCCTTGGCTCCGGTGTTGGGCAGGGGCCAAGGGGTGACCCCGCCGTTGGAGATGATCTTCTTGTCCTGCGGCGCGCACGGCGCCACGGTCCGCGCGCCGATCCACGCCAGCACGTCGGGCACCTGTGCCTTGAAGGTGTTCATGTTGTGCCCGGCGTCCGGGATCCGCCACGACGAGAGCGTCGCGGGAGCGCGGACGGCCGCCTGGATCTGGTCGATGGAGAAGCTTTCGAAGTTCTCCTTGTCCCCGGCGATCGCGAGGATGTCGACCGGCGACGGGTGCTTCTGCAGGTTCAGCGAGACCGTGTTCGCGTCGATGATGTCCTGCCTGCCCTTGAACAGGTTCTCCGTCTCCGCGTCCACCGAGGCCTTGTAGTAGCCGCTGACACTCGCCGCCTGGCCGTACCACTGCGGGTGCCGGGTCACCAGGTTCATCGCGCAGTACCCGCCCGAGGACCAGCCCGCCATCGTCCACGCCTTCCGCTGCGGGTTGGCGCCGAGCTTCTCGATCGCCCAGTCGCGGATGTCGGCGGTGAGGTAGGTGTCGTTGGCGGTCCCGTTGACCTCGTCGATGCACTCGGTGTCGTGACCGATCTTCGGCTTGCCCGTCGGGTCCGGGATGATCACCAGGGTCGGCGGGAGCACGTGTTTCGCGATGGCCGCGTCGAGCTTGGCGGGCAGTTCGTAGGGGCCGGTGACCACTTCGGGGCCGGACGGATAGTTCGGGATCCATTCGATGACCGGGAACTTGAGCGACCGGAACGCGGGATCGTAGTACTGGGGCGGGAAATACACCGAGACGTCGCGCGTGAGGCCGGTGCGCTTGCCCGCCACCGTCATGTGCACGACGGAGCCCTTGCCCTCCTTGGCCCGCATCGCCCCGGCGTCACGCAGCTTGTCGAGGTCCGAGCCGTTCTCCCCGGCGACGGCGTTGACGTTGTCCCCGGAGTAGGCCCCGGTGCCGAACAGGGCGCCGACCGTCGGGAAGAACCCGCCGATCATGTTCCCGCCCATCCCGGTGCTGACCACGATCAGCACCACCGCGACGAGGATCGTGCCGGTGCGGCCCAGCAGCTTGCGGCGCCAGCGCTCCCAGAAGAACGGCACGGCGACGATCGCGAGCAGCGTCAGCACCACGACGATGATGAGGTTCAGCGTGGAATCGAGCCGGATGGCACTCAGTCCCAGTCCCATGGCGATCGTCTTCCTCCCCGGCCGCGGCACGCCCCCGCACCGCACTTCCCACATCTGGATCAAGAGACGTGCGACCACCGGGAAGTGTTGTCCAGGGTGACGCGTGTCACCCTGGACAAACCGTGTTCCGGGCTACTCAGCCCTCGAGGGCGGCGCGCAGCACCCCGACCGCCTGCTTTATCGCCGCTTCGGCGGCGTGCGTTTCGCGCAGCGTGTTGAGCATGACGAAGTCGTGGACGATGCCCTGGTACCGCACGGCCGTCACCGGTACTCCGGCCCGGCGCAGCTTGGCGGCGTACGCCTCGCCCTCGTCGCGCAGGACGTCGGCTTCGGCGGTGATCACCAGTGCGGGCGGCAGGCCCGCCAGCTCGTCGAGGCTCGCCCGCAGCGGCGACGCGGTGATTTCCGCGCGCTGCGCCGGATCGGTCGTGTACTGGTCCCAGAACCACTTCATGCCGTCGAGGGCGAGGAAGTAGCCCTCGGCGAAGCGCCGGTAGGACTCGGTGTCGAAGTTCGCGTCGGTGACCGGGTAGAAGAGCACCTGCTGGCGGAAGGTGACGTCACCGCGCTGCTTCGCGAGCAGGGTGAGCGCCGCGGTCATGTTCCCGCCGACGGAGTCGCCCGCGATCGCGATTTTCGTGCCGTCGAGCCCGTTCTCGGCGCCATGCTCGGCGACCCACTTCGCCACCGCGTAGTTCTGCTCGATGGCGACCGGGTAGCGCGCCTCCGGGGAGCGGTCGTATTCGGGGAAGACGACGGCCGCGCCCGCGCCGACGGCGAGCTCGCGGACCAGGCGCTCGTGCGTGTGGAAGTTCCCGAAGACCCAGCCGGCGCCGTGGATGTAGACGATCACGGGCAGCGGGCCGGTCACACCCTGCGGCCGGACGATGCGGACCTCGACGCCATCGACGTGCGTGGTCTCGACGTCCGCCGCGGGCAATTCGACGTCGCCGCTCTGGACCTCGTCGACGGCCTTGCGGCCCTCGTCCGGCGGCAACTGGAAGAGGAACGGCGGGGTGGCGGTGGCCTCGACGAAGGCCTGGGCGGCCGGTTCGAGGGCCAGGTCGTGCGGGTTGGCGGTCATTTCTGCCTCCTGGGAGCCGAAGTCGATGAACCGAAGATAGCTCGCAACTCGATTGCGCACAACTAAAATGTGCACGAGGAGATTTACCCCACTCAAGTGGCGTCATGGGGCATCATCGACAGCGGAGAGCGCGTTGGGCGAGCGAAGGAGGGCTTATGCCATCGAACGAAACCGCGTCGCTGTGCCTGGACGACCAGCTGTGCTTCGGGCTCTACGCGGCATCGCGGGCCGTGACCGCGCTCTACCGGGTGGTGCTCGACGATCTGGGCCTGACCTATCCGCAGTACCTGGTGATGCTCGCGCTCTGGGAGGAGGACGAGCGGCTGGTCAAGGAGCTCGGCACGGTGCTGAACCTCGACTCCGGCACGCTGTCGCCCCTGCTCAAACGCCTGGAGAAGTCCGGGCTGATCCGGCGTGACCGGCAGGCCGACGACGAGCGGTCGGTGCGCATCAGCCTGACCGGGGACGGCGCCCGGCTCCGGGACCGCGCGAGCGGGATCCCGAAGATCATCGGCGACGCGATGGGCCTCGACGCGGCCGGGCTCGCCCGCACCCGCGCGGAGCTCGATCGCCTGACCGAGTCCGTGAACGCCTACCGTCAGGCCTACGTCCCGGCCGGTTAGCATGGGATTTCCGGCGCGGACAAAGGGATGACGATGATCGATCACGACGCGGCGCTCAAGGCCGTCGAGAACAGCTTGGACCGGCCGTCCGCGGCCCGGGTCTACGACTACTTCATCGGCGGGGACACCCACTACGCCATCGACCGCGAGTTCGCCGAGAAGGTGCGCAAACGCCTGCCGCTCATGGGTGACTACTGCACGACCAGCAGGCAGTTCCTCGGCCGGGCCGTGCGGCACTGCGCGGAACTGGGCATCCGGCAGTTCGTCGACATCGGCTCCGGCCTGCCGACGGCCGGCAACGTGCACGAGGTCGCCGACGAAGCGCGGCCCGAGGAGGACACGCACGTCCTCTACATCGACAACGAACCGATCGCGCTCGCGCATTCGACGCTGCTGCTCGCCGACACCGCCGACCCGGGCCGGCACCACGCGATCGCCGCGGACCTGTTCGACCCCGAGGGGCTCTGGGAACGGGTGATGGACTCCGGCATCATCGACGTCCGGCAGCCGGTCGCGCTGGTGATCAACGCGGTCATGCACTTCATCAAGGACGAGCAGGACCCGGACTCGCTGCTGGACTTCTACCGCGACCGGATCGCGCCGGGTTCACTGCTGGTGCTTTCACAGATGACCAACGAGAACCCGGCCAACGAGGACGAGAAGCAGGCGCTGCTCGACATCCTCGACTACTACGAGACCACGACGAACCCCGGTTTCCTGCGCACCATGGACGAGTTCCGGCGGTTCTTCGGCGGCTGGCCGCTGCTGGAACCGGGCCTGGTCTACGCGCCGGCGTGGCACCCGGACGAGAGGACGGTCTTCGCCGCCGCACCCTCCGAGTCGCGCGTCATCGGAGGCATCGCCCGCAAGCCGTGACATTTTTTCTCGCGTGAAGGCCCCCTTCCCTCGGCTGAGCCGAGGGAAGGGGGCCTTCACGCGCTTTGTGACGCGCGTCGCCTTGCAGTGCAACTAGGTGCATATGAAACTGAGTGCATGGCACTGGAGCACGCGATCCTGGTCTCCCTGTCCGAGCGGTCCGGCTCGGGCTACGAGCTGACGCGCCGCTTCGAGAAGTCCATCGGACTGTGGTGGAACGCCACCCACCAGCAGATCTACCGCGTCCTCAAGCGGATGGAGGACGCGGGCTGGGTCGCCGTCGACCACGTCGCGCAGTCCGGGAAACCCGACAAGAAGGTCTACACCGTCGGCGACGCCGGCCGGGCCGAACTCGCCCGCTGGCTCGCCGAACCCGATCCCGCGGCCACGGCCCGGGAACTCGCCGTCAAGATCCGCGGCGCGACGCTCGGCGAACCCGGCGCCGTCGCCGCCGAGATCACCCGGCATCGCGACGCGCACGCGGCCCGCCTCGACGCCTACCTGCTGATCGAGAAGCGCGACTTCCCCGATCCTAGCGTCCTCAGTGGACAGTCGCTGCATCAGTTCCTCGTGCTGCGCGGAGGAATCCGAACCGAACAGGGCCACGTCGAGTGGCTCGAGGAAGTCCTCCAGGCATTCCACCACGATGCGTAAGGACCCTGCGATGAGCCAGTACCCGAACCTGCTTTCCCCGCTCGATCTCGGCTTCACCACCCTGCGCAACCGAGTGATCATGGGCTCGATGCACACCGGTCTCGAAGACAAGGAAGCGCATTTCCCGCAACTGGCCGAGTACTACGCCGAACGCGCCCGCGGTGGCGTCGGGCTGATCGTCACCGGCGGGTTCGCGCCGAACCGGACCGGCTGGCTCCTGCCACTGGCGTCGAAGCTCTCGACGCGCGCGGAAGCCAAGGCGCACAAGCGACTCACCGATCCGGTGCACGAGGCGGGCGGCAAGATCGCGCTGCAGATCCTGCACGCGGGCCGGTATTCCTACCACCCGCTGAGCGTCTCGGCGTCGGGGATCAAGGCGCCGATCAACCCCTTCAAACCGCGTGCGCTTTCCGGGTACGGCGTGCTGCGGCAGATCCGCGCGTTCGCCGATTGTGCCTTCCTGGCCAAGGAAGCGGGCTACGACGGCGTCGAGATCATGGGTTCCGAGGGCTACTTCATCAACCAGTTCCTCGCCGAACGGACCAACAAGCGCACCGACAAGTGGGGCGGCAGCGCGGAGAACCGGCGCCGGATCGCCGTCGAGATCGTGCGCCGCACCAGGGAAGCGGTCGGCGAGGACTTCATCATCATCTACCGGCTGTCCATGTTGGACCTCGTCGAGGGCGGCCAGAGCTGGGAGGACGTCGTCGCGCTGGCCAAGGAGGTCGAAGAGGCGGGCGCGACGATCATCAACACCGGCATCGGCTGGCATGAGGCGAGGGTGCCGACGATCGTGACGTCGGTGCCGCGCGCGGCGTTCACCTGGGTGACCGGGAAACTCAAACCGCACGTCGGGATCCCGGTGGTCACGTCGAACCGGATCAACATGCCCGAGGTCGCCGAGGAGGCGCTGGCCGGCGGCGACGCGGATCTGGTGTCGATGGCGCGGCCGTTCCTCGCCGACCCGGAGTGGATCCGCAAGGCCGAGACCGGACGCGAGGACGAGATCAACACCTGCATCGCCTGCAACCAGGCGTGCCTCGACCACGCGTTCAAGCGGAAACTCGTGTCCTGCATGGTCAATCCGCGCGCGGGCCACGAGACCACGCTGACCCTGTCACCCACGCGCAAGACCAAACGCGTCGCCGTCGTCGGCGCGGGTCCCGCCGGGCTCGCGGCCGCGACCGGCCTCGCCGAGCGCGGGCACACCGTCGAACTGTTCGAGGCGGACGACGAGATCGGCGGCCAGTTCGGGATCGCGCGGAAGATCCCGGGCAAGGAGGAGTTCGCGGAGACCATCCGGTACTACGCGCGACGGCTGGAGGTCACCGGCGTCAAGGTCCACCTCGGTACCCGCGCGACCGCCGAGAGTCTCGCCGGGGCCGGGTTCGACGAGGTCGTGCTGGCCACCGGCGTGACACCGCGGGTGCCGTCGCTCCCGGGTATCGACCATCCCAAGGTTCTGTCCTATGTGGACGTCGTCCGGCACGGGAAACCGGTGGGCGGCAAGGTCGCCGTGATCGGCGCGGGCGGGATCGGCGTGGACGTCAGCGAGTTCCTGACGCACACCACCTCCCCCGCGCTCGATCTGGACGCCTGGATGGCCGAATGGGGCGTCACCGATCCCGAACGGGCGGCAGGCGGGCTGACCGAGCGGAAGGTCGAGCCGTCACCGCGGCAGGTCTTCCTGCTGCAGCGCAAGAAGTCCGGTATCGGCGCGGGGCTGGGCAAGACCAGCGGCTGGGTGCACCGGGCCGCGCTGAAGGCCAAGCGCGTCGAGCAGCTCACCGGGGTCGGCTACGACCGGATCGACGACGAGGGCCTGCACATCACCGTCGGTGACGAACAGCGTGTGCTCGATGTGGACACCGTCGTCGTCTGCGCGGGCCAGGAGCCGGTGCGCGACCTCGCCGACGGCCTGCGGGCGGCCGGGCTGCCGGTGCATCTGATCGGCGGCGCCGACGTCGCGGCCGAACTGGACGCCAAACGCGCCATCGATCAGGGAACCCGCCTCGCCGCCGTTCTCTGAAGAGTGGCCGAGTAGATGGCAGGATGAACCCTTGTGCGGGACGTATGCGTGATCGGGCTCGGGTTGATCGGTGGTTCGCTGCTGCGCGCGGCGCATTCGATCGGCCGCACCACGTTCGGGGCGACGACCTCGGAAGCGGACGCGGACGCGGCCAGCAGAGCGGGTTTCGACGTGACCACGCAGGTCGAAGCGGCGCTGAGCAAGGCGGCCGAGCGGGACGCGATGATCGTGCTCGCGGTGCCGCTGCCCGCGGTCGAAGAGGTGCTCCGCACCGTTTCGCGGGTCGCCGGGCACTGTGTGCTCACCGACGTCACCAGTGTCAAGGGCCCGGTGCTCGACGTCGTCCGGCGGCGCGCGCCGTACGCGAAGTTCGTCGGCGGGCATCCGATGGCCGGGACCGCGGAGTCCGGCTGGAAGGCGAGCAACCCGGCGCTGTTCGGCGGTGCCGCGTGGGTGCTGGGCGTCGAGCACGACACGGATCTGACGGCGTGGGCCGAGGTCGCGGGGCTGGTCCTGGACGTCGGCGCGCACGTCGTCCCGCTGCCCGCGGACTCGCACGACGAGACGGTCGCGCGGATCTCGCATCTGCCGCACATCTTCGCGGCCATCCTGGCCACGATCGGCGCGCAGGGCGGGCCGCTGGCGATGTCGCTGGCCGCCGGGTCCTACACGGACGGCACGCGCGTGGCCGCGTCGAGCCCGGCGCTGGTGCGGGCGATGACCGAGGGCAACCGGGACGCGCTGCTTCCGATCGTCGACGAGGCGCTCGGGCGGCTGGGTGCCGCGCGGGGTTCGCTGGCCTCGACGGGCGGTCTGGCGGTGACGGTCAACGCCGGCCACGAGGGCGCGCAAGCGTTTGCGGCCAGTAAGGACGCGGAACGCGCGGGGGTGCGGGTCAGCCTGTCGGCCCCGGACGCGCGGGACGGCCTGATCGCGCTCGGCGAGCGCGGTGGCCGGATCACGGCGATCGAAGGCGACACCGCGGTCGGCGAGGTCTCCTGACGCGTTTCGTCCTCTCGTTGCGGTAGTTGCACGCGCAACTACCGCATTCAGAGGACGAAACGCGACGGTTTACTGGCCCTGCGGCGGCTGCTGCTGGTTCTGCTGCGGGGTGTCCGGGGTGTCGTCGAACTTGTTGAGGAAGTCCTTCGCCTTGCCGACCCCGGAGTCGATCTGGGAGTCGTGTCCGGAGAACTTCGACTTGGCGAAGTCCGCCGCCTTGTCCAGGCCGCCTTCGATCTTGTCGTTGTGCTCGCGGAGAGCGTCGGTGGCCTTGTTCTTCAATTCATCGAAGTTGATGCCCATGGCCCAATCGTCACACAGGTTCCGGTGAACCCGCCTCGACGATCACCCGTCATGGGGACGGCTCAGAACGGCCGGTCGCCGACGATGGCGACACGCTCGGCCACTCGCGCGTACGGGTGGTAGTCGTTGACCGCGTAGTGCTGGGTGGCACGGTTGTCCCAGAAGGCCACCGAACCGGGCCGCCAGGCGAAGCGCACCTGGAACTCCGGGACGTGCGCCCGGCTGAACAGGTACCGCAGGAGCCTGTCGCTCTCGTCGCGGTCGAGGCCGGCGATGTGGGTCGTGAAGGCCTGGTTCACGAAGAGGGTGCGCCGCCCGGTTTCCGGATGCGTGCGGACCACCGGATGCTCGACCGGCGGGAAGGCGTCCTGGTGACGCAGCAGCAGTTCCGGGTCGGAGAAGCGGGCGAAGCCGGGGATGAAGTCGTGCACCGCGGTCAGTCCGTCGATCCGTTCGCGGAGGTCTTCCGGCAGGTTGTCGTAGGCGGCGGCCATGTCGGCCCACATCGTGTCGCCGCCGATCGGCGGGACCTCGATCAGCCGCAGGACCGAGCCGAGCGCCGGCGCGGGCCGGAACGTGACGTCCACGTGCCAGATGTTCTCGAATCCGGGCATGGACGCCGACCTGGTGAAGCGGGTGGTGTCCTCGGTCTCACCCTGGGGGATGAAGGGATTCGTCTCCAGCTCGCCCCAGTTGGCGGCGAAGGCGCGCTGATGCGCCGACGTGATGTCCTGGTCGCGGAAGAACAGCACCTTCCACTCCAGCAACGCGCGGTTCAGCTCCGCGTGGAGGGCGGGCGTCAGCGGTTCGGCGAGGTCGACGCCGCCGATCTCGGCTCCGATCACCCGCCCCAGCGGGCGCAGCGCGAACAGCTCGTAAGGACGTTCTTCGACACCCTCCGGCAGGCGCCGCAGCACACGCGGCCCTTCGAGGATCCCGCCGTCGGGGACGGTCGCGGGGCGGAGGCGGACACGGTCGGGCAGTTCGATGGACATACGTGCTCCCTGGGTTTCACCGTCGGACGACTTGGCGAGGCGGGGAGCTACGCGGGCGGCGAGCCCAGACGTCCACGGCGCAGGAGCAGTGCGGCGACACCTTCGCTCGCCGGGTGGAACGGCGAGGACTTCAGGATGGCGGACACCTCTTCATGGTGGCGCCGGGACGAGAACGGGGGCAACCTCGTCCACGGGGCGGGATATTCACCGTCGCCGCTCGTAGGGATAGCTTCCCGACCAGGTGTTCCGCTCCTCGCGCGGGCGCAGCGCCTCGGCGAGCACCCACTGCGAATGCGTCGTGCCGCCCCGGCCGACCGGGCCGAGCTGGAAGGTCACCCAGCCGACCCAGTGCGCCGTCGTCGTCGCCCGCCACATCCCCAGCAGCCCGGGGACGGTGCCGGTCAGGTCCAGGCCGTCGGGGAGGCGGGTCTTGGCGGCGCCGACGGGGTAAACCAGCTTGAGGTCGACCCAAACGGGCTGATGGGGCCGGACCATGTGCAGGTGACGCGGCCCCGGCGGCAGCGTGTCACCAGTGTCGAGCATGGGGTCGATTATGCGTGAAAACTCGAACATTAGTTCGAGACTATGCTCACCCTCCCCCATCCGGGTGGGTCCGTCGCTAGGGTCGTCGGCATGCTCGTCTGGATCAACGGCCCGTTCGGCGGTGGCAAGACGCAGACCGCGCACGAACTGCACCGGCGTCTTCCCGGCAGTGTCCTGTCCGATCCCGAGGTCGCGGGTTTCGGCCTGCACCGGATGATGCCACCGCGGCTGCGTGGTGATTTCCAGGACCTTTCCGCGTGGCGCCAGGGCGTGTTCGAGGTGCTCGACCTCGTTCTAGGCAAGCAGGACGGCCCGGTGATCGTGCCGATGACGCTGGTGGAACCCATGTACTTCGAGGAGATCGTCGGCAGGCTGCGGGAACGCGGGCACGACGTCCGGCACTTCGCGTTGCTGGCCGAACGCGAGACCGTGCTGCGACGGCTGAGCGAACGCGGCATCGTCCATTCCGTCCGGCGGAAGGGCGTGCCGCCGAAACGCGAGAGTTTCGCGGTGTCGAAGCTCGACCTCTGCCTGGAACGGCTGGGCCGGGCGGAGTTCGGCGAGCACCTCCACACGGACAGGCTCACCGTCGCGGAGGTCGCCGATCGGATCGCCGCGTCGGCCGGGCTGACACTCGAACCGAACACGGACAGCGCGCTGCGGGGCTTCGTCCGTCGCAAGTGGACGAGCGTCAAGCACATCCGGTTCGACTGACGTTCAGGCCCTGCGGTGATACGGCAGAAAACGCCGGACCAGCCGCAGCGGCGCGCGTTCGACGAGGTCGGGGCCGCGCACGGCGTCGAAGGCGGCGCCGATCTGGTCGACGACACCGGACAGCTGCTCTCCGTCGGGCATCGGCATCTCCGCCGGGTCGCGTTCCTCGCGGACGGCGGCCGCGAGTTCGGCGAGGGCGGCTGTCAGCAGGGCGACGTCGGCCTCGCCGGGAGCGGGGGCGCCGCGGCCGAGGGTGACGCCGACCTCGGTGACGGCGTCGGCGACGCGTTCGAGTCCGGCGATCACCGGCCACCAGGCGACGGCCTGCCGTCCGGCGGCGGAGGGTTCGACGACGACCTGCTGGAACGCGGTGCGCAGGTCGGCCAGTGCGCGGTAGGCGCGGCGGCGGGCGCGTGAGCGTTCCAAGCGGGCTTCGCCGGACGGCGCGAGCACGAGGCCCTTGTCGACGTATTTGACCAGGCTGTCGAGGCTGTCGGCGAGCCGTCCGCCGACCTGCGGCCGCCTGCTGCCCGGCCACAGCAGGTAGCCAAAGAGCAGGACGATCGCGCAGCCGAGCACGGTGTCGACGAGCCGCGCGAGCACGACGTTCCAGCTCCCGGTGCTGGCGAGGTCCATCTGCAGGATGATCAGCGGGGTCACGAAGGCGCTGAGGACGCCGTAGTTGCGGACCTTGCCGACCGCGACGCCGCCCGCGAACACGGCGATCAGCAGGACCAGCAGCCAGCCCTCACCGCCCGCGGCGAGGACGGCCGCGCCGATGCCCACGCCGATCACCGTACCGATGCCGCGCAGGACGGCGCGGCCGAAGACCGAGCCGAAGTCCGGTTTGAGGACGATGCCGACGGTGAGCGTGATCCAGTAGGAGCGTTCGAACGGGACGAGCAGCGCGACGATCTCGGCGATCGCGACGCACAGCGTGAGGCGGAGCGCGGCGAACCAGGTGAGCGGGCCGGAGATCAGCGAGCCCGCCCAGCCGCGGAGGCGTTTGTGCCACGGCTGGACCTCGCGCCGTTTCCGGTTGTCGCCCTTGGCGATGCGGGCGAGTCCGGCGTAGAGCGCGGCGAGGACCGGGTCCGCGTCTTCGGGCGCTTCGGGAGGCTTCGGCGGTTCCTGGTTCGCGAGTACGGCGGCCGAGGTCGCGATGAAGTGGCCGATCACGTCTTCCGGGGCGCGGCGGCCGGCGTTGACCATCGCGACGGACGCCTCGACGGCGGGGGTGCTGGCGGACAGCAGGTTGAGCAGCTGGCGGTAGGTGGCGTCGCGGCCGGACAGCCAGGATCGCGCGGTGAGCAGCCGGTCGTACGCGGTGTTCATCGCCGTCGTGAGCTGGTGTCGCGCGACGCGGGAGGTGGCTTCGTCGGTCGCGGACAGCATCGCGGCGAGTTCGACGTAGACGTGGGCGACGGCGCCGCGTTCGGGGCTGGTGGCGCGGAAGGTCCAGGTGGCGAGCGCGATGAGCAGGCTCCAGGCGGCACCGACGCAGAAGTAGCCGAGGAGAATTTCGACGCGCAGGCCGGTGACGTGCTGGCCGGTGCCGAGCACGCAGAAGACGAACATCTGCAGCCCGGCGACGGAGGCGTTGCTGCCCGCCGCGCTGATCAGCGCGGAGACCGCCGCGACCGCGACGACGACCGGGATGGAAGCGGCGGGGATGCCGCCGGTGATCAGTCCGGCGAAGTAGCCGAAGGCGGCGGCCGCGGTGGCGCCGCCGAGCCGCCGGGCGCGGTAGCGGTACGGGCCGGCGGATTCGGACAGGACGGTGGGCAGGGCGCCGGTGGAGATGAGCGCGCCGACGCCGATGTCGCCGAGCGCGTAGCCGACGGCCAGCGGTACGGCGAGCGCGAGGACGGCGCGGGCGACCATGTTCCACGGGATGGGAACCGGGGTGCTGCGCAGCAGCTGCACCAGCCAATGTGGTGCGGCGATCTCGCGGCGCGTCGTGCTCACGCCCCTATCTTGACTTATCCGTCGCGGCCGGAGCGGTTATCGTCGCCACATGGGCAAGACGTACTCCTTCGAGATCAACCGGACGAGCAGCGCCTCGCCCGCCGCCCTTTTCGCGTTGGAGGCCGACGGTTCCCGGTGGTCGGAATGGGCGAAGCCGGTGGTGTTCCACTCGCGGTGGGCGCGGGAGCCGGACGCGGACGGGGTGGGTGCCGTCCGGGCCGTCGGGCTGTGGCCGGTGTATCTCCACGAAGAGACGCTCGAATACGAACAGGACCGGAAGCATGTCTACGGTTTCGCGGGCATCGCGCCGCTGAAGGACTATCGCGCCGAAGTCTCGTTCACGCCGAACGCTTCCGGTGGCACGGATCTGCGCTGGACCGGCCGGTTCACCGAATCGGTGCCCGGCACCGGCGCCGCCGCCCGCGCGGCCCTGCGCACCGTCGTCTCACTACTGGCCACCCGCCTGGTGAAACACGCCGAACGCCCCTGACCCCACCCCCCACCCGTCCCAGGGGGGCGACCCCGAATCCAGTCTATCGGTGCTGAGCGACGGGAACGGCCGCTCGGCGAGGTTGTCCACAGGTGACGGTGGTTGTGGACAACTCCTGTGGGTAGCTGAAGGACGCCATAGCCGCATACGACGCGGTGAAGGGAGCCTTCGCTGCATGAGACGCGGCGAAAGGCCCCTTCAGCCCCGCCGCCGACGACCGGATCCCGGCCACACCAAGTGGCGAAAGCGTCCTTCGCCGCATCGCATGCGGCGAAAGGCCCCTTCAGCCCGCCCCGAGGCACAGGAAGGGGCGCCGCAGTGGATCGGCGGCGGTCGCCTCGGCGAGCGCCAAAGCGGGCGCGGTCCCCGAAGCCAGCCGCCGATGCAGTTCGGACATCGCGTCCGCGGCGGCCTTGTCACCGACCCGCGCGATCGCGCCGATGACGGTACGCGAACCGCTGGCGAGCAGCGTCCCGGCGAACCCGAGCGCCTCCTCGCCCGGCCGGATGTGACTCATCGCGAGTTCGCACGCGGCCAGCACCACCCGTTCCGGCGGCTTCGCGAGCCGGGCGGTTTCGTGCGCGTACAGCGGACCGCCGACGAGTTCCAGCCGCGAGAACAGCGCGTTCGCCGGTTCGTGCGCGCCGTGCGCGACCAGGTGCGCCATCCCGGAACCGTCCAAAGCGGACAGTACGGTGTCGCTGGTCGCGTCCTTCCCGTCGACGAGCCGGGCCTGCGGGTACACCGTCCGCAGGTTCCGCACCTCGCCGACCGAACCCGGCACACCGGGACCGCCGGCGAGCAGCACCGGACCGGAACTCCGCCGCCCGGACGCGGTCACCCAGGCGGTGGCCGAAGGCGCGATCGACACCGGATGCCCGTGCAGCGAGGGCAAAGCGCCCCACGGCAACGCGTACAGCGAACCGATCGGTACGATGATCAGCTCGCGGTTCTCCAACGTCTTCGCCAGCGACGCGGAGATCAGTTTGTCCAGTTTGTCCGCCCGGCGCCGCGCGGAACCGGTGACGACCTCGACCAGCGGTGCGGGCAGGTTGTCCGGGGCCAGCGCGTCGAGGTCCGCGTGCAGCTGCCGCGCGGTCTCGACGATCTCCGCGAGCGGCCCCAGCTTCAGGAGCCGGAACCGGCCGCGGTCGACGACCACCGCGTACAGGGTGTCGCGATACCCCATCAGGCTGACCAGCACGCGATCCCCGAGCCGCTCGACCACCTCTTCGGGCGCGGAAACCGGCCGCGGCCGCCCCCACTGACTCGTGTACCAGCCGAGCCGGGTCGCCTCCCGCTGCAGACGGTCGTAGCGCTCCTCGAGTTTCCCGACCGGTTCGCCGGACAGCCGCCGCGCTTGGATCGTCCCCTGCACGTGCCGCATTTCGTTGATGTGCCGGGCGAGCGCGGGGTCTTCGATGACCGGGAGCGGTTCGTAGCGGTACACCTGCGCGCGCGTGCGTTCCAGCCACGCGAACAGGCTCTTCGCCCCGGCGCCGCTGCGCCTCGCCTTCTTGAGCACCAGCGTCAGCGCGAGTTTGCCCAGCTCCTCGCCGTGCGCCGCCGTGCCGCAGACGAGGTCGAGCCCGCCCATGCGGTCGCGGATCTGCCCGAGTTCCGCCAGTCCGGCGCGTGCCTGCGCGAGCGCGGACCGCGGCCGATGGGACGCCACCGCGAGTTCGGCCCGGCACAACCGCAGCTGCATCCGGTGGTCGATCGGCGTCGTCTGCCGCGGTTTCGGCACCTGGGCGAGGAGTTCCTGCGCGGCGGCCGTCTCGTCACGGCGGATCAGCAGCCGCACCGCGAACATCCTGGCCGCGCCCGCTTCGTCGCGCAGCCCGAGCCCGGCCAGCCGGATGGCGAGATCGGCCAGCCGTTCCGGCAGTTTCGCGGACGGCTTCTTCTCCCGGTCCGCCAAGACCTTCACCGCGTCCGCCCGCAGCCTGGTCAGCTCGGCGATCTCCGCCCACCGGCCGTTGCCACGCCGCAAGAAACTCCGCCGCGCGGACGTCGCGAGCTTCTTCGCCAGCGCGTGGTCACCCTCCAGGATGGCGGCCCCGGCCCGCGCGACCTCCGCTTCCGCGACGACGTGGTGCGCGCCGTTGCCGCGGAGTTCGGGGATCGCTTCGTCGAGATGTCGCGCGGCCTCCTCCGCGAGCCCGGCGGTGAGCAGGGCCTTCGCCTGGTCGAGCCGGACGAGCGGCAGCGAGCCGGGTCCGTCGGTGACGAAGATCGACGCCGCCTGCTCGTAGTGCCGGAGCGCTTCGGGGATGTCGCCGAGCAACTGGGCGTGATCGCCCAGGTTGTGCCGGATCTTCCCTTCGAGCCGGCGGTGCCCGTACTTGACCGCGATGTCCAGCGCGCCGATCAGATCCTTGTAGGCGCCGTCGGGGTTGGTCATCTGCAGATGCAGCCACGCCCGGTTCATCATGTTCCGGGTCAGGAGCAGGCTGTGGTCCTCGACTTCGTCGACCAGGCTGGGCAGCACCGCGTCATAGAGGGCGAGCGCTTCCTCCAGCCGCCAGATCCGCATCAGGACGACGGCGCGCTGCAGGACGACGGTGAACCGCAGCAGCCGCCGGGTTCCGCCTTCCGGCAACGAAAGCCGTACTTCCTCCGCTTCGTCCAGCCGGGCGAATCCGTCCTCTTGGGACAGGACCTCGGCCTCGGCCGCGGCGAGGCTGATCAGCACCCGGACCCGGATCTCCAGCCGTTCCGGGCCGGCGTCCTCCGCCGGCCCGAGGCAGGTCAAAGCCCGCTGCAGCAACTTGATCGCGGCGCCCGGGCCGTGATCGGCGGCGGCTGCCATCGCCCGTCGATGAAGGTCCGCGGCCTCGGCTACGGGATCGACGACAGGAGGAGACGGCGCGGGCACACGCACTATGGGAGCACACCCACGCCGCATAACGGAACAGCCGTCCGGTTAGAGCACCACTGTGGGGGTCACGACCGTCCGGCGGCACGTCACGTCACCGAGGTGGACCACGATCTGGGTGGTTCCCTGGGGAACGTTGTCCAGCACGAACCGGCCTCCCTCGTCGGCGGTGGTGGAACTCGTGCCGTGCTCGGCGACGCGAACCTCCACTCCGTACTCACCGGCGGGCACGAGCCAGCCGTCGATCCGGTGCTTCTTGCCGATCTTGGTGAGGTTGATCATCACCGTCAGATCGCTGACGGTGAAGGTGATCGTGCCGGTGTCGCTGCCGCGGACGCCTGCCGTGGCGTCCATCCGTTCCCAGCGCGCGACTTCGACATCGAGGTTTTCGAGCGCGAGCGCGAACTGAACCCGCTGCACCAGGTCTCCCGGTGGCGGGTCCAATTCGTCCATGAAGCGCCCGATATCGGCGAGCAAGGCCTCATCGCCCGGGGAGGTCATCTCCCCCGGCGTCCCGAGGTCGTTCATCGGCTTCCCCCTTCGTGGGCCAGTAGGTCGCGCATCGATTCGAGGCAACGGCCCCTGGTCGGGCCGACACTTCCGCGCGGCATGCGGAGTGCTTCGGCGACCAGCTGGTATTCGGCCCGCCCGGCGAGCACGGTCAGCCGAAGGAGCTGCTGACAACGGTGCGGCAGGCGGAGGAAGGCGCGCCAGACCCGGCGATCCCGGTCGGCGCGGACGGCTTCCTCTTCGGGGGCCGGGTGGGTGCTCTCCATGCTTTCGGCCAGCTCGTCGGTCAGCGGGACGGGCTGGGCGCGGCGGCCGAAAGGATGTTGGGCTTCACGTCTGGTGGTGGTGATCAACCAGGCGGCGAGCGCCTTGGGGTCACGGAGTTTCTCGAGCTGGCTGAACAGGGCGAGCCATACCGTCTGGACCACGTCCTCGGCGGTCAGGCGATCGAGCCCGTTCGCGCGCGCGACATGCCACACGAGCGGGGTCAGCTCGTGCACAAGTCTGTCCATCGCCTGGCGGTCACCGGCCCGCGCCGCGCGCATGCAGGCGGCATGCAGGTCGGCACCGGTCAGTCCTTCCCATGGCGGGTCTACCTCGGTCGTTTGCACGTCGGTCACCGTATCTGCCCCACTTCGGACGTGTCTTCGTGTCGGCGCTGGCAGTATCGCGGGCCCTTCGGGGAGAAGGAGCGTGCAAGAGGCTCTGGGATACATCAAGTCACTAACTTTTTCGTCGAGTTTCGGTCATCCCCCTCGGCGTGGGGAGAGGACAAAGGCACCGGCCGGCGCGAGTAGGTGTGGACTGCGCACCGGCCGGTCCTTTTTTCCCTCCCCCCGGGCCCGCTCCCCAACGGGCCCGCGTCCAGGTGTCCCCCTCCCCCGAAGGAGCACCCGGAGGTGATGCCCGGAGGCCCCCTCGGCCTCCGGACATCACCTGTCTGTGTGCGTTCAGTTCACCGGCGGTTTGGTGCCGTTCGGTTCCCAGTTGCCGTCCGGGCGCACGCCGGTACGGGTCGGGGTCGGTGCCGGCGCGGTGACCGGGCCCGGCTTCTGAGTTTCCTCGAGGTCCTCGGTGGCCGTGGCTTCGTCGTCGACGGGCGCGGTGTTGGTCTCGGTCGTCATCGGGTGTCCCTCATTTCCTCGACTGCTCCATAGGACGCAACGAGGCTGCCACCAGATACACGCAGAGCCAGCTTTTTCGCGGAAATTTCTTAATCTGTGGCAGGCGAGTGACCTGATCAGCGCTTTTGCCACTGATTGGTGTCGCTGAGTAGTTGCAGGCTCACTTCAGCGAGTTGTTCGGCCCAGCGCCGGTAGCCCTCGGGACCTGGGTGGAAACGGTCTTCGGCGAAGGTCGCGGGGTCCAGCATCGCGGCGGGCATCGGGACGTGGACGACGCCGGGCAGCGACGCCAGCCGGGCGGCCGCGGCGTCGAGGGTGGCCGACCGCGAGCCGAGGACGTCCCGCAGCGGACGCGGCAGCGCGGGGAACCGGCCCATCGGCGGCACGCCGGCCAGCACCACCGGTACCCGGCCGACCCGCCGTCGCAGCGAGACGATCAGATCGAGCAGGTCGCGCCGGTAGCGCGTGGCCGAATGCAGTTCGATCGTGTCGTTGACGCCCAGCGCGATCACCACGAGGTCGGCCGGTTCGAGCAGCGGCAGCAGGTCTTCACGCACCACCCGGGCGTTGGCCCCGGTCTTGCCGACGGCCTGCCAGGCGACCGCGCCGCCGTCCCGCGCGAGCTCGTCCGCGAGCCGTCCGGTCAGCGCCTCGGCGTGCGTCGCGGCGCCGACGCCATCCACAGTGGACTCCCCGAGCACCGCGAGCCGCACCGGGATGCCGTCGCCCGCCACGAGGCCGCTGACCGGCCCCGACGCGGCGGGCAGCCTGGGCGTCGTTCGGCGCACCCGGACGGCTTGCGCGAGCAGGATCGGGGCGAGCACCACCGCACGGCTGATCACGCCGCGACTCTACTTCCGCGTTTCGTCCTCTGAACGCGATCGTTGCGCACGCGACAACCGCATCGAGAGGACGAAACGCGGGTCAGCCGTGGGCGATCGCGACCGTCTGCCGGATGAGCGAGTCGTCCGAAGCCGCGCGAAGCAGGTAGTCGGCGACGTCGGCGCGGTTGAGGCTGTAGCTCCCCGGGACGTTGCCTTCGGTGCTGGCGGCGATGACGCCGGTGTGCGGCCCGTTCAGCAGGCGCGGCGGGCGCACGATCGTCCAGTCGACGTCGCTCGCGCGCACGATCCGCTCGGCGGCGACCATGTCGGCGAAGGCGTGCCGGAGGATCCTGCCGAGGATCGGCTTCACGACGTTCCTGGTGAAGAAAGGGTCGCCGTCGACGAACGGTCCGCTGGCGGTCACCACGAGCAGCCGCCGGCTACCGGCCGACCCGAGCGCGGCGAGGGCGGCGCGGACCCCGTCGGTGACGACGGTCGTCGGGTTGCGGTCGCGGGCGCCGAGGGCCGAGATCACCGCGTCGCGGCCGGAAACCGCCTCGGTCAGCGCGCCGTGCTCGGACAGTCCGGCGACGACGACGTCCAGCCGTTCGCCCTCGGCGGTCAGCCGGGACGGGTCACGGACGACCGCCGTGACGTGGTGCCCCGCGGCCAGCGCCTGCTTGACGACTTCGGAGCCGACCCCGCCCGTGGCACCGAGAACGGTGAGTTTCATGATCACGCCTTCCTGGGTTAGTGAACACTCACCCACTATGGTGAGTGTTCACTGACCACTTGTCGAGCGAACGCTGAGAAGCCCTCAGGAGCGAACATG
Source organism: Amycolatopsis oliviviridis (assembly GCF_014654365.1). Classification (GTDB taxonomy): domain Bacteria; phylum Actinomycetota; class Actinomycetes; order Mycobacteriales; family Pseudonocardiaceae; genus Amycolatopsis; species Amycolatopsis oliviviridis. Next base: position 517,315 of record NZ_BNAY01000004.1, on the reverse strand, counting down.
GGAAGCCGCGAGGAGATCGTCGCCGCGGCGGCGAAGGTGATGCGCGAGCAGGGCTACGCGCACACGACGACGAAGGCCATCGCGCGAGCGGCGGGCTACTCCGAGGCGTTGCTGTACAAGCACTTCAAGGACAAGACCGAGATCTTCACGAGCGTGCTGACCGAGCGGCTGCCCGCGCTCGGGACGACGCTGGACGAGTTGATGAGGACCGCGGCGGACACCCCGCTCGCGGCGAACCTCGTCCGGCTGGCGCGGATCACGCTGTCGTTCTACCTGGAGAGTTTCCCGATCGCGGTGTCGCTGTTCTCCTCGCGGGAACTGCTCGCGGCGCACCGGGAAAAGGTCATGAGCAGGCAGAGCGGGCCGGACGTCCCGCTCGCGCGCGTCACCGAGTACCTGGACGAGGAGCGCCGGCTGGGCCGGATCCGCGAGGACGCGGACCTGGAGGTTTCGGCGTCCCTGCTACTCGGGGCATGTTTCCAGTACGCGTTCCTGGCGTCGTTCGAGGACAGGGAGCCGCCGGAAACGGAACTGGACGAGTGGGCGGAGCGGCTCGCGACGACACTGTCGCGAGCCCTTTGACTAAACGCTCTGGCTACTTGCCCTTCGCGTCCCGCATCTCGTGCCACTTCGCGTACATGTCGTTGAGCTCCTTGATCATGAAGCTCAGGAAGTCCCGCATCTCGGCGATCCGCTCCCCCGCCGGCGTGTCCGCGCCAAGGGCAGCAACGCCCTCGTCGGCGGCGTCGCGCCACAGGGTGATCATGCGGTCGCGTTTCATGAAGGTGGCGTACCAGAGGTCGTCGAAGAGGCGGTAGTGGTCGCGGCGCGAGCCCGGCTCACGTTCCTTGGCGACCAGGCCGATCTGCTCCAGCCAGCGCACGGCCCCCGAGATCGCGGCGGGGCTCACCGAGAGCTGGTCTGCCAGTTCGGCCGCGGTGAGCCGACCGGCGTCGGTGGTCATCAGCGCGGCGAACACCCTGGCCGGCATCCGCTGCATCCCGATCTGGGAAAGCGTGAGGCCCAGGTGCTCCACGTAACGGCGGACGGCGTCCTCGTCTCTCTCGGTGCTCGAAGCACTCTCAGGCGTCGTCGTCATGAGCACATCCTCTCTTACCTCCCCCAGAGTGATCACACCATCCATACGTTTTCTTAACTTCACAACTTCGTGAAATCACTGTACCTTCAGATCCATGGAAAACGCCATCTCCATCTCCGGCCTCCACAAATCCTTCGGCCGGACCAAGGCTTTGGACGGCCTTGACCTGCAGGTACCCGCTGGGGAGGTGCACGGCTTCCTCGGCCCGAACGGCGCGGGGAAGTCGACCACCGTCCGGGTCCTGCTCGGCCTGCTCCACGCAGACTCGGGCGACGTCCGCCTGCTCGGCGGCGACCCCTGGAAGGACGCGGCGAGCCTGCACCGGCGCCTCGCCTACGTCCCCGGCGACGTGAACCTCTGGCCCAACCTCTCCGGCGGCGAGGTGATCGACCTGCTGGGACGGCTGAGGGGCGGCCTCGACCAGCGCCGCCGCAAGGACCTCATCGAACGCTTCGACCTCGACCCCAAGAAGAAGGGGCGCACCTACTCGAAGGGCAACCGGCAGAAGGTCGCGATCGTGGCCGCGCTGGCCTCGCACGTGGACCTGCTGATCCTCGACGAGCCGACCTCCGGGCTCGACCCGCTGATGGAGGCCACCTTCCAGTACGCGATCCAGGAGGAGCGCGAGCAGGGCCGCACGGTGCTGCTGTCGAGCCACATCCTGGCCGAGGTCGAGGCGCTCTGCGACAAGGTCAGCATCATCCGCAACGGGCGCACCGTCGAGACCGGCACGCTGGCCGACCTCCGGCACCTCACCCGGACGTCGATCTCGGCCGAACTCGCCGGACCGCCGAACGGGCTGACCAGGCTGGCGAACATCCACGACCTCAAGGTCGAGGGCAACCGGGTCCGGTTCGACGTCGAAACCCGGTCGCTCGACGAGGCGCTGCGTCAGCTCACCGAGGTCGGCGTCCGCAGCCTGACCAGCCAGCCGCCGACGCTGGAGGAGCTGTTCCTCCGCCACTACACCACCGAAGCGAGCGCGAAATGACCGCGACGCTCGACCGCCCCCTCGTTTCGGGACCGGCGCACGGTCTGGTCGGCACCTGGCAGCTGACCAGGCTGGCGTTGCGGCGCGACCGGATCGTCCTGCCGATCTGGATCGTGCTGCTCGGGATCATGCCGTCGACGTCGTCGGGGACGTTCGAAACGCTGTACCCGACGGCCGCCGAACGGGCCGGGCTCACCGCGAGCATGGGCGCGAACCCGTCGCTTTCGCTGATCTACGGTCCGGCCTTCGACCTCTCGACCGCGGGCGGGTTCACCGCGTGGCGGCTCGGCGGCTTCCTCGCCCTGATCATCGGGCTGATGGCGGTCTTCACCGTCACCCGGCACACCCGCGCCGAGGAGGACACCGGCCGCGCGGAACTGCTGGCCTCCGCGGTGGTCGGCCGGTACGCCCTGCTGACCTCGGGCGTGCTGGTGTCCGCCGGGGCGAGTGTCCTCATCGGCTTCGTCGAGACCGGGCTGATGATCGGCGCGAAGCTGCCCGCCGACGGCGCTTGGGCGCTCGGCGCCGCCACCGCGGCGACCGGGCTGGTCTTCACCGCGGTCGCGGCGGTCGCCGTCCAGGTGGCCGAGTATTCGAGGACCGCCAACGGGATCGGCGCCACCGCCGTCGGTGTCGCGTTCCTGCTGCGGGCGGTCGGCGACTCGACCTCGGACGCGACCTGGGTTTCGTGGCTGTCCCCGATCGGCTGGGCGCAGCAGATCCGGCCGTTCGCCGACGAGCGCTGGTGGGTTTTCCTGCTGCCGCTGGCCGCGACCGTGGTCGTCGGCGCCGCCGGCTACGCGTTGCTCCCGCGGCGTGACGTCGGCACCGGCATCATCCCGCCGCGTCCCGGCCCCGCCGAAGCGGCGGCGTCGCTGCGCAGCCCGTTCGCGCTGGCGTGGCGGCTGCACCGGGGTCCGTTGATCGGCTGGGTGATCGGCACGGCGGTCTGCGCCGCGGTGTTCGGCTCGGTCGCGAGCGGGATCGGCGACGTCGTCGGGCAGAGCGAGCAGGCGAAGGAGATCTTCCAGCGCCTCGGCGGCACGGACGGGCTGATCGACGCCTTCATGGCGGCGATGACCGGCCTGTTCGCCATGGTCATCGCGCTCTACGGGGTGCAGGCCGCGTTGCGGCTCCGGGCCGAGGAGACCGCGATCCGCGTCGAACCGCTGCTCGCGACGGGCGTCGGCAGGCTGCGGCTGCTGGGGAGCCACCTCGTGTTCGCGTTCGGCGGCACGGCGCTGATGATGGTCGTCAGCGGTGTCCTTTTAGGACTGTCGAACGGGATGCGGTCGGGCACGATCGGCGACTCCGTCGGGGACATGGTGGTCGCTTCGCTGGCGCAACTCCCGGCGATCTGGGTGATCACCGGCCTCGCCGTGACGATTTTCGGCCTGGCGCCGAAGTTCTCGACGGCGGCGTGGGCGATCGCCGGGCTGGCGTTGCTGCTCAGCCTGTTCGGCGCGGTGCTGAACCTGCCGCAGGTGCTGCTGGACGCCTCGCCGTTCTCGCACGTTCCGAAGCTGCCCGCCGCGGAGTTCACCGCGACACCGCTGGTCTGGTTGACCGGGGTCGCCGTGGTCGCGCTCGTGGCCGGGCTCATGGGCTGGCGGCGTCGCGACGTCGGCTAGCCGCAGGGGAAACCGTGAAGGCCGTCCGACGGGGAGGACGGCCTTCACGGTTCTTGCCGTATTCCGCCGCCGGGCGTGACGACCAGTTTCGCGACCGCCGCGCCGCCGCCGCAGGCCTCGCCTGCCGGGTAGGCGATCGCCGGCGTCACGACGAGTGAGTGGGGCTTCCCGTCGTCGAGGGTCACCGTGGTCTTGATCGGCGTGGTCGGCAGACCGCGGACCGGGATGAAGACGTGCTCGCCACCGGGCGCGGCTTTGGTCACGCAGTCACCGGCCCAGCACAACTCCATCGACACGCGGGTGACTTCCGGCGGGACGTCGAGGGAGATCCCGTCCTCCAACGCGATGGCCGGGCAGGCCTTCTCAGGCGATTGGCACGCGGTCAAAGTCGCGACCAGGAGGACGAAAACGGGTAGCCGCCGCATACCGGGCAGACGTCGCGAGGGGCCGTCCGGGTTGCATCAGTCGATCCGGAATCCCGAAGTGGCAGTGGGCGGGAGCTCCGTCGAGGTGGTGGACGGCGTCACCGTCCGGGTCACCGTGCGCGGCGCGGGTGTGCTGGTGCGAGTGACCACCAGGGGTTCCGGGACGCTTCCTGGCACGGTCACCGTGACCGGCCCGACCGAGCGGGAGGTCGTGGCCGGGGCGGGGGTCCTGCCGACTTCGTGGACGCGGGACTGTGACTCGCGGCCTGCCACCAAAAGGGCGGCGACGAGCAGTCCGGTCGCGAGACCCGCGATGGCCGCGACCGTGACGGAACCGGTGGTGGGACCCTGACCGAACATCCGGCACCCCCTCGCCATGCGAAGCGCAGGTACGAGGACTTCTCGCGTTGATCTTACTTTTTGTTACGCAGCGTGCAAGTTGAGTGGAAGGTGCGCAGTCCGTCGATGACGATCCGCACGAGATGGCGTTCCTCCAGCGAATACCGTTCCGCGGCGAGGCAGCCGGCGATCAGGGCGCGCAGGTCGTCGCCGTCGATGTCCTCGCGTACCGCGCCCGCGGCCTGCGCCCGGGTCAGCAGCGCCTGCGAAGCCGCCCGGAAGTCGTTGCCCGCGCTCACTTTGAAGCCCAGCCCGGTCGTCTCGGCGAGCGCGTCGCACAGGGCCCGGTTGCGGGAGGCCTGCTGGACGACGCGCTTGAAGAAGTCGAAGAACGCTTCGCCGGGGTCTTCGGCGGTCAGCAGGTCGCGTGCCTCCTGGGCGAACTGCTCGACGCGGTCCAGGACGACGGCCTGGAAGAGCGCTTCCTTGCTGGGGAAATGCCGGTAGACGGTGCCCGCGCCGACACCGGCGATGCGGGCGATCTCGTCGAGGGGGACGGCGAGACCATCGACGGCGAAGGCCTCTTCGGCCGCCGCGAGCACCTTCGCTCGGTTGCGTCGCGCGTCGGCGCGCAGCACGGGCTTGTCCACTGTTCCCCTCCTCAACCGGGTCCGGCGTTCCGATTCAACGCTTTCCCGGACGAGGACATTCCTCACTGGACCGCGGTCTGCGCGCCTTCCGGCGTGAACAGGCTCTGGGCCGTGGTGAACAGGTACTCCCAGACACCCGGGATCAGCACCACGGCGGCGACCGCGAACACCGGGAAGATCAGCCGGTTCTCCACCTTCTTGCCGGTGCGGAACCGCAGTGGCTTCGGCGGCCGGATCTCGTACCAGGTCTCGCCCGCGATCGGGATCGGGAACAGGAACGGGCAGCCGGACTCGGTCAGCGCGTCGCCGAGGCAGTGCACGAAACACCCAGCCGCGACGGCGATGCCGAGCCAGCCGGAGATCTCCGCGAGCTGCGCCGCCTTGTCCGGCGGGGCGGTCCACACCCACCATCCGACCGCTGCGCCGCTGACCGGCAGCAGCCAGTCCCCGAGCGCGCCTTCCGCGAGCAGCAGCCCGAGGACGACGACGCCGAACACCGCCCACGGCCCGCCCTCGGCGGTGCCCCAGGAGGTCAGGAAGCCGAGGCCGACGGCGAACAGCACGGTGTGCGAGAGGTGCCGGTGCTTACCGGTGACCTTCTCGTCCCGCGGTCCCTTGGTCAGCGCGTAGAGGGCGGCCGAAACCCGGCGGAGCAGCCAGGAGAGCGCGCCGGTGAACCAGCCGAGCAGCTTCGACGCGCGGGCGCCCGGATGGTCGAGATCGGGAAGGAGGGCGAATCCGGCCGTGGTCGCGGCGAACACGACCGCTTGGTGCACCGTGCCCGCTCCGACGGCGGGCGCGAGCGCGAGGCCCGCGCACCAGCCGGTCAGGGCATGCGTCCGCCCCATCATCGTGCTGCTTCCCCCAGGTGTCGCGGATCACGAGCCCACGACCGTAGCGGGGGATCAGGCGGGGGGCTCTTCCGACACGCTGAGGTGCTCGGCGACGCCGGTGAGCTCGATCACTCGGCTCACCTGCGGGCTGGGCACCAGTTCGAGCTCGACCGCCTTTTCGGCGGCCTGGCGCTGGGCCTGGAGCACCACGTTCAGCGCCGAGGAGTCGAAGAAGGTCACGCCGGTGAGGTCGGCGACGACCCGTCCCGACGGCTTGTCCGTGATCAGGGCCCCGAGGGTCTCCTGGAGCTGCGGGCTCGTCAGCAGGTCTAGCTCACCGGTGACCACCACGCGCGGTACAGACGCGTCGGCGTCCAGCGTGATGCTGAAACCGGGCGGCGTGGTGTTCTGGTCCGCTGCGGGCATGCACATTCTCCTCATCAGGTGAGAACCGACGCTCAGCGCCGGAACGCGCCTGTGGTCTCAAGCGACGGCCGCGCCCAGTCCGGACACGGACGCACGCTCTTCTTCGGCGGGTTGGCTTGGCTGTCCCCGCAACGACAGTCTCAACCCTAACCCAGTACGGACGGGGCGCCACGATCGCCGTCACGCGCGTCGCCGACCGGTGTCCGGGACGCGCTCAATGCGCCGTCAGCGCCTTGCGCCCGGCGCGGCGTTCCCGGAGGAACAGCTCACGTCGTTCGATCTCGCCGAGCCCACCCCAGATGCCGTACGGCTCCTGGACCGCCAGGGCGTGCTTGCGGCACTGCGCCAGCACAGGGCAGGTCTGGCAGATCGCCTTGGCACGCGTCTCGCGCCGCTCGCGGGCCGAACCGCGCTCGTTGTCCGTGTGGAAGAACAAGCTGCTGTCGGCGCCTCGGCACGACCCACGGAGCTGCCAATCCCACTCTTCCGCCACCACGTTGGGCAGCCGGCTCACGTCAGCCACGTCGGTCCCCGCCTTTCCAGGAGATCGTTTGTCCCCGGTTACATGCCCGCCGCCTGCGCGACTCAAACCTGGGTTTGGTTTGCTCACACTCCGGGCAATCGACGACTCGGCAGCGCAGCTCGAGAGAGGAACACACGTGGTGGACAACACCCCGCCCAGCGGGCAGGGCGCTCAACTCATCGAGGTACGCACGGCCGCGGTACCGCACGTGGTACCGACTCTCCGGACGATCGTCGCGGACATCGCGATGCGCCAGGACTTCGACCTGGACGCTGTCGAGGATCTCCGGATGGCGGTGGACGAGGCCTGCTCCATGCTGCTCCCCTCGGCCGCCGACGGTCATCTGACCTGCGTTTTCTCGTGGAAGGACGGACGGATCGAGGTGACCGTCTCGGTGCTTTCGGACTCGCCGGAGCCCGACGACGAGACCGGTCTGTCCTGGCAGCTGCTCACCGCGCTGGCGACGTCCGCGCGGCGGAGCGTCACCCCGGCCGACGGCGGCTACCTGTCCAGGGTCGAGCTCATCCGGGAGAGCGAGGCGGCCCGGCCGTGACCGAACCCGTCGGGCGAGACGGCGGGGATGTTCCGGCCCTGTTCGAGCGCATGTGCGCGCTGCCGCAAGACGCCCCGGAACGCGAACGGCTGAGGGACGAGCTCGTGCGCGCGCATCTGGAACTCGCGCGCAACCTGGCGCGCAAGTTCCGCAACCGGGACGAGTCGATGGAGGACCTGGTCCAGATCGCGACGATCGGGCTGATCCACGCCGTCGACCGGTTCGACCCTGGCCAGGGCAGTGACTTCCTGGCCTTCGCGGTCCCGACCATCTCCGGTGAGCTCCGGCACCATTTCCGCGACAACAGCTGGTCGGTCCGGGTCCCGCGGCGGCTCAAGGAGCTGAACGCGAACATCTCGGCCGTGCGCGAGGAGCTGACGGTCCGGCTCTCCCGCGCGCCGAAGCCCAGCGAGATCGCCACGCATCTCGGCATCCCGATCGACGAGGTCTACGAAGGCCTCCGTGCCGGCCAGGGCCGGTACGGGGCCTCACTGGACAACCTCCTGGAGAACTCGGCGCACACCCGCTTCGGCGAGGCGGACGCCAACCTGAGTCAGGCGGAGCTCCGCGAGGCGCTGCGGCCGATGCTGGAACGGCTGCCCGATCGCGAGCGCAAGATCGTCGCGCTGCGGTTCGGGTCCGGGATGAGCCAGTCGGACATCGCGCGCCGTGTCGGGGTTTCGCAGATGCAGGTGTCACGGCTGCTGGCCGCCACGCTCAAGAAACTGCGTGAAGGACTGACCGAGACAGAACTCACGGACGGACCCTGATTCGACCTCGACCCTTGTGGGTATCTGGGAGACGACAACGGATCTGGGAGTCTCTCGCGTGAGGGGAGGTGCGGAACCATGACGATGTCCAAGACGCGATCGGGGGGCACGTTGCCGGTGGTCTCCCTGCCCCTGCCCGTTGATGTGACGGCCCCCGCGGTCGCGCGGCAAGCGGTCCGGACGACCCTGGCCGGCCTCGGCCTCGACGGCCCGGACGTCGACGACGTCCTGCTCGCGACCTCCGAACTGGTCACGAACGCTTTCGAACACGGTGAGAAGCCGGACAGGCTCGACGTCGAGTACTCCGACGGCAGGCTCACCCTGCGGGTCTACGACTCCGGCTCGAAGCGGCCGAAGCTGAAGGAACCTTCGCCGATGGCGGCGCGCAGCCGCGGTCTGCAGCTGGTGCACGCTCTGTCCGACGACTGGGGACACGAGCTGTGCGAAGGCGGAAAGTACGTCTGGGCTGTGTTCAGCCTTCACCCGTCCGACGCGCGAGCCTGAGCGCGGCGTCCGTTTCGGCGATCCGGTCCCGGAGCGATTTGCGCTCCAGCGCCTCGATGGCGGCGACCAGTACCTCCCTGAGCGGGTACAGCAGTTCGGCTTCCAGCTGTTCGGCTGCGGCGCTGGTCGCCGCCCACTCCGCTTCGAGCGTCGGCATCAGGCCGAGCGTCTTCTCGGTCAGCGAAACGATCCTCTGCCGCGCGTCGCGCCCTGGCCTGAGCGAGACGAGGTCCTGACGCGCCATCTGCGCGATGGTCTGGCTGGCGGCGGAGTGTGTCACGCCGACTTCGGCGGCGAGGTCGCGGATGGCCAGCGGCCCGTGGGCGACGATCGCGCGGACGAACGGGGTGAACCGCGGCCGGTAGTCCCCCAGGCCGATGTCCTCGAAGAACGCGGAGACGTCCGCCTCGGTCGTTTCGAGGACATGCCGCAGCAACGTGCCCATCCCTCGTTCGCGCGGCGGCCTCCCCACTCGCGGATTGTAACGACATAATCGCTTGATGACGCCCGAAGAGCTGCTGACGACCACCCGAACCGTCCGCAAACGCCTGGACCTGACCCGGCCGGTACCTCTCGAACTGGTGAAACACGCCCTGCAGGTCGCGCTGCAGGCGCCGAGCGGGTCGAACACGCAGCGCTGGCACTGGCTCGTGGTCACCGATCCCGGCCAGCGGGCCGAACTGGGGAAGCTCTACCAGCGTGCGTGCCGCGACTATCTCGATTCCCCAAGGGCGGCGGGGAAGCTGTTCGCGGACGATCCGGCGCGCTCGAAGGTGCAGAAGCGCGTCGGCTCCAGCGTCGAGTACCTGGCCGACAAGATGGGCGAGGTGCCGGTGCACGTCATCCCGTGCCTGGAGACGACGGACGCCGAACTGCCCGCCGGCAACCAGGCCGGGCTGTGGGGGAACCTGCTGCCCGCCGTGTGGAGCTACATGCTCGCGGCGCGGGCCGTCACGCTCGGCACCGCGTGGACGACGCTGCACCTCGCGTACGAGAAGGAGGCCGCCGAGATCCTCGGCCTGCCGGACAACGTGCACCAGGCCGCGCTCATCCCGACGGCGTTCTACACCGGCGACACCTTCAAGCCCGCCGCGCGTCAGCCGCTCGAAGAGGTCATGCGCTTGGACCGCTGGTGAGGTAGGACTCCAGCCGGTCCGCCAGGAGCTTGGGGTGGCTCAACGGCACGGAGTGCGAACCGTCGATCTCGTCGGGCGCGAATCCGAGCCGGTCCTGGACGACCCGGCGCAGGAACTCAGGCGTGAAGAACTGGTCTTCGCGCGCGATGAGCGCCTTCGTCGGGACGTCCGGCCACTTCTCCAGCGGCCACGGCTGCCCCCATTCGGCGCTGACCTGGTTCCGGGCGTGCGAGCCCGCCTCGGCGACGATGTCCGCGGGGACGCCGTTGTAGAACTGCTCTTCCTCGCTGAGGGTCTCGTCGGACTTGAAACCCGTGTTGCCCCACCAGTCCCCCGGCGACTCGCCCGGTTTCGGGATCATCGCGGTCAGCATCACGAGCAGTCGCGCCGAAAGCTTCCCGGCGACGATCGGCGCGGTGAAGCCCCCATAGGAATGGCCGACCACAACCAGGTCCCCGCGGTCGCCGATCGCGTTCACGACGGCGTCGACGTGCTCGGGGAAACCCGCCTTCTCGTCTTCGATCGGCAGGTTCACCGCGACGACGTCGTGGCCGCGTCCGGTCAGTTCCGCCTCGAGGAGGTGGAAGTCCCAGGCGCTGCCGCCACCGCCATGGATCAGTACGAAGGTCGCCATCGCCCCAGCCAACCCGAAACCGGGGAGATCAGCAACGACCGAGCATGTCGCTGAGCGCGCTCTTCTCCGCGGTGGTGATCGTGAGGCCGTAGTAGTGCTTCACGGTGATCCAGTCGGTGGCGTAGGTGCACCAGAACGACACGAGCGGCGGCTTCCACTGGTCCGGCGCCTTGTCGCTCTTCTCCTGGTTGACGTTGTCGGTGACGGCGAACAGCTGCGGCCGGGTCAGGTCGTTCGCGAACTGGCGCCGCTTCTCGTCGGTCCACGACTTCGCGCCGCTGACCCAGCTCTGCGCGAGCGGGACCATGTGGTCGATGTCGACGTCGGTCGGCTTGGTCCAGGTCTCGCCGTCGTAGATGCTCGTCCAGCTGCCGGAGGTAGGGGCGCAGTCGGAACCGGCCTTGACGTCCTTCCCGTCGCGTTTGAGCACGAACTCGCGGGTGTTGCAGTTGTTCCCCTGGTTGTCCCAGTGCGGGTACTTCTTGCGGTCGTAGCCGTCCATCGAACCGCGCGGCGCGACGGTGAGTTCGTCGAGCTGCTTGCGCGCGTCCGCGGCGCTGGCGGGGTTCGAGGGCTGGGGTTGCAGCGCGTCGCCCTTGCCGCTGACGAACCAGAACACCGCGAGCACGACGGCGCCGAGGGTGATCAGCAGGAGCAGACGCTGGGCCGTGGTCATCTGCCGGGTACGCGTGGCCACCGCGCGGTTCCTCTCGACGGGGAATGGGGAGTGCCCCAGTATCGCCGGGCCGCGCGGGGAAACCGGGAGCGACACGACGATGACGCCAGGTAGTTGTTGTCACATCGGGGCGCTGAGCAGCGACTACCCCTTGGACGCTGCCGGAAGGAGCGGGCTCGTGGGCGCCGAAAAACGTAAGTGGAACACCCGGATCGACGACTATCTGAACCGGAAGGCCGCGGAACGCGGACACGTGATCGCCATGGCACGCATGGGATCCACCGCGCTGGAGCGCGGCGATCTCGACGAGGCCGAGGGGTGGTTCCGGAAGGCCGCCGCGGGCGGGGACAGGGTCGCGATGGGCAACCTGGCGCATCTCCTGCGCGAGCGCGGCGTACCCGAACAGGCCGAACGCTGGTACCGCGAAGCGGCGACGGCCGGTGATTCGCATGCCATGGCGCATCTGGGAAATCTCTGCGCGCGACGCGGTGACGTGGACGCCGCCCAGGACTGGTGGCGGCGGGCCGCCGCCGAGGGCCGGGTCGAGGCGATGGCGGAACTCGGACGGTCGCTGCACCGGCGCGGCGACCTCGAGGAGGCCGAGCGCTGGGCGGTCGAGGCCGCGGAGGCGGGCAGCTTCGAAGGGATGATCACGCTCGGCGCCCTCCTGTGCGACACCGGCAGGACGACCGAGGCGGAACCCTGGTGGCGCGAGGCCGCCACCGAAACCGACGCGCCGTCGCTGGTCAAACTCGGTCTTGAGGCCGAGCGACGGGAAGATCTGACGCGCGCGGAAAGCTGCTATCACGCGGCCGCTGCCGCCGGCGCGCCCGAAGCCGCCGTCCGCCTGGGGCTGGTGCTGCATCGGCGCGGCGAGCTCGACGCCGCCGAACGCTGGTATCTCAAGGCGGCCAAACGGGGCGACGCCGCGGCGATGACGAATCTGGGCGTCCTCGCCAACGACCGGAACGATCCCGGCGAGGCCACCGCCTGGTACCGGAAGGCCGCGGAACTCGGCAGCGTCCCCGCGTACACCAACCTCGGCAGGCTCGCCGCCGACCACGGCAATTTCCAGGAGGCCGAGCACTGGTTCCGCGCGGCCGCCGACACCGGGGACCAGGCGGGGCAACGGGATCTGGAGGAGCTGTACCGGAACTCGGGCGTCCGGCACCGGCGCGCCTAGGCTTTCCAGTTCCGCATCGCGGCGAATCCTTCACGCAGCCGCTGGAGTTTGCGGCTGCGGTACGGGTCCTCGCCGTCGTCGAGCCGCCATCGTTCCTCGACGCCGGCGCGGAACACCGCGAGCCCCTCGAAACCGAGCCCGGCGGTGAAGTCCGCGATGCTCACGTCGACGCGGCCGGAACCGTCGAGATCCAGGCGTAGCAACCATTCCGCGAGCTCTTTGGGCTCCGGCGGCGTTTCCGCGCAGGCCTCGGCGTACAACGCGAGCGCGTTCCTGACCTCTTCGCCGAGCGCGCCGAACGAGTCCTCGACGAAGTCCAGCGCCTCGACGACGAGTTCGACGACGCGGCACAGCAGCGGAGCGTCCATGAGCTCCTGGGCGGTGGCGAGCACCTCGCGAACCTTTTCGGTGTACGCGAGCGTGCCCTGGAACCCTACGAAACCGCGCAACCGCAACGTTCCCTCGACGTGCCGCCGCAACGCGTCGAGGTCCTCGCGGCCCGCCTTGAGCGAGAGTTTGCGGAATAGGACGGGGTCCTCGTTCGCGTGCCCGACGAGCAGCTCGACCAGCTCGTCGCGGGTGAGGGTTTCGACGTATCCGCGGATGTCGGCCGCGCCGCCGTCCGCCACGCCTTCGAGGACCAGCAGCCCGACGGCCACGCAGTGTTTGCAGAAGAAGCCGTCCGCCGCGTGCGGGCAGGAGCACTCGCCGACGAGCTCGCCGCCGACGTTGCGCAACCGGACCGTGTACCGGTCGGTGCCGCTGACCACCGCCGCGACCCCGCCGGCGACGTCGTCCAGCGCCTCGACCGACTCCAGGTACTTGGCCCCGCGCGCGAACGAGACGTCACCGGCCTGCCTGCGGAGTTCGTCCTCGCTGAACCACGTCACCGCCCTATTGAACCCCTTGCGCCGGAGGACCGAGGAACAACCCGCCGCTCGCGTCGAGGACCTGCCCCGTCACCCAGCGGGCGTCGTCGGAGGCGAGGAACGCGACGACGTCCGCGATGTCGTCCGCGGTGCCGAGTCTCTGGTGCGCGGTGAGGGTTGCTATCGCGGTTGTTAATTCGGACGTGAAGACCTGGCCGTTGTCCGCGGTCCTGGTGGCGCCAGGCGCGACGACGTTGACCGTGATCCCGCGGGGTCCGAACTGGTGGGCGAGGGTGCGGCTCATCGTCTCGAGCGCGCCCTTCGTCATCGCGAAGGACGTCTGTGTCGGGTTGGCCATCCGGGTGGCGACCGAGGAGACGTTGATAACGCGGCCGCCGTCGTTCAACGGTGCTCGTTGGATGAGGAAGTACGGCGCCCTGACGTTGACCGCGAAGAGGTGGTCGAAGCTTTCGGGGGTGTCCGTCTCGATGGGCCCTGCCGGCTGGGCGGCCGCGTTGTTGACCAGGATGTCGAGGCTGTCGATGCCTTCGAGGGCTTTGTCGACGCCCTCCATCTGTGCGAGGTCTCCCTGACTGCTGTCGTGCCTTCGGACCTTGACGCCGTCTCTCTCAAGCCTTCTCGCGATCGCCGCCCCGATCCCTTTGGACGCCCCGGTCACCAATGCCGTCTTCATCGCGTACCCCAGATGTTAGTCACTAACACTTTGATAGTGTCTACCACATGAGCCTCCGAGACCGCCAGCGCGCCGAGACCCGGCTTCTGGTGCAGACGTGTGCCGTCCGCCTCTTCACCGACGTCGGCTACGACGCGACCACCGTCGCCGACGTCGCCGCGGCCGCCGGCGTCTCGGCGATGACGGTCTACCGGCACTTCCCCACGAAGGAGGACCTGGTCCTCTACGACGAATACGACCCCGTGACCGCTTCCGCTGTGCTTGGGCAGCCCGCTTCGCTGCCTTTGGCTGCGCGGATCGGGCGCGGTTTGGAGTCGACCGCCGCTCTGGGCACTTCCGAGGAGAAGGCTTTCCTGCTGGCGCGGCTCCGGCTGATGATCTCGGTGCCTGCGCTGCGGGCTCGGCATCTGGACAGCCAGTACGCGACTGCCGATGCGATCGTCGCTGCTCTTTGTGGTTCTGCTCCGGCGCCTGAGGAGGAGTTTCGGGTGCGGGCTACGGCCATGGCCTGCCTAGGCGCCGCTCACGTCGCGCTGATCCGATGGGCTGAGACGGACGGGGAGTCGGACCTGCCAGCTTTGATCCGACAGACCCTCACCAGCGTCTTCGGGGACTAGCTGGCCAGCCAGCCGCTAAATACTCGGGTCAGCTCGCCCTTGAGATGTTCAGGCGCGCAGTACGTGAGCGGACCTGCCATTGTGCGCCCCACCCCTACCTTCGGAACAGCCTCGATTGGCGCTACGACAAACGCCTCACCCTCGTCCACGAGCAACGTCCTGGCCTCGACCAAGTAAGCGAGAGCCTGGTCGTACCCGCTCCGCAGGTACTCGCCCTTATCGGTGTACTTGCACTCGATGACCACAGCGCGCTTGTTCGCAGGGTCTATCAAGAACAAGTCCGCACCCCGAACGTAGCCACGGCGTACCAGCCCACCGGTCGCCTCGACGTAGGGTTCAGTGTTCTTGGTGAAATCCCAGATCTCCGCAGCTTCGAACCACAAATCCCAGGGCGCAGCGCCAGGAACGTCTACTCGGAACGCGGGGCCACGTGAGCGTCCAGCCAGCGGACGGCGGCTGACCGGTCGACATTTCTGTTCTCGCAGTACACCGAGCATCGTCCCTAACACGCAAAGATGAAAAAGCCTCCACCTGATCTCGTCGTCTGGAGTCAGTAACTCGGCAGCAAGCCGAGCTAGGTCACTGGTTTCTTCCTGCCGAAGTAGATCGGACAGGTCTCCGACTACCCGCCACAACGGTCCAGCACGCCGGATTCCTTCGACCATCAGCAGATCCGGTGGCTCAGCTTCCACAGCTTGCAATTCTGGCTTTGCCGCCAGGTCGTCCAGCACGGATAACTGTTCCTGCACCTTTTTTCCGATCGTAGGACGCATCTCCTTGGCATGCAGATACACTGCAATGAGACGCTCGACCGTCCAGCGCAAGGCGCTCAATAGTTCGTCATCCACCCCACGACGACGGGCTCGCCCAAGAAACTCGGTCGGCGGCCACCCCTGTCGCCGAGTAGCCGGCCAGTCAATGGCTCCCCGCGGAGACCGGCTGCGCACCATTTCAGCTTGGCTGACAACGGGCAAGACCTTCAGCCAGTCCTGAACATTCGTGGGTAGCTGCTCAATCAGAGGTCGACATTGCTCGAAGAGGATGAGGTGTGCTCGACGCTCGACATCCTTCTCCGTCCACTCGAAGTCATCCTCACTGAGTACTGCGGCCAAGCCTGCGTACAGCTCGCCCTTACCGGACCAGCTGCGGAAAAGCTCCACAAGACCGTCCTCGGGAAAGGACAGCTTTTTCTTCATCGAAGAGCCTTCAGGTGGTCAAGCAGCCAATTCCATTGCCCGCCAAGCACCTCTTCAGCTCCTAGCTCCTCACCCAACCTGGTGAGGGTGTTTCCGTCGTAACCGGACAGCCAAGACCCCATACTTGCCAAGTAACCTTCGGCAACCAATTGCCTAAGGTCAGTGTCAGTATTCGCTAACAGCCCTGCTGCCACGTAGTCCGAAACATCGAGAAGAGCCGCCGGCCCCATCGGATCCAGAACAACACCCTGAGCGGTGTAGATCCTCTCCAGGATGGCGCGCAGCTGACCTGCCTGCGGTTCTGGAATAGGGGTATCAGCAGCGCTAATCCTGTTACTCAGCGCTGTCGAAAACTGGTCAGCTCTTGGTGCCGATACCGGGACATGGCCGAACCGTCGGCCAAGCGCCTGACCGAACCGGAACACGCGCTGAGCGTCGACTGCATTGTAAGTCCCGATGAGTCGCCAGTCGGTTCCCGCTACGTAGTAGATCGGCTCATTCGACAGACTGTCTGATCGAAGGCGCTCTTCACCGACTACAACACTTTCAGGGTCTGATCCCCACGTAAGAATGATGGGGCTAGACCGTGGATCGGCGCTGACACGACCAACCATGACCTCCTTGCCCGAAAGCCAGGTGAGCAGCCCTCCAAAGATTCGGTCCAGATCAGCACGATTTGCCTCATCAAGGACCAGCCATTGGTCCTGCGCGATAGCTTCCAGCACGTGACCGGGACTGAACCGCAAACGCTTCTTGTCGTCGACAGTTTCGCCGCCCACCAGCTCTCTGGTCGTCCATGACTCGTCCGGAGTCACGATCAGTGGATCATGGATGAGCCCCATGCCGAAGGACTCAGGATTCCTACCGATATCGTCGATGAGCTCGCCAACCAGCTGCGTCTTTCCAGTACCCGGCGGCCCTACCAACATGACCGACTTGCTGGACCGCACTGTTAGCCGAAGCATTCGTTGGATGCGACTGTCGATGACTAGCGGATGCGCAGGAGTCCGTATTTTTCGGTCCTTCACTACAACACTCTCCAACTGCGTCCCGAAAAACGCAGCCAACTTTTCGGCGGAGATGGTCTCGGCACCTTTCTGCACGCCGACCCACTTGACGTTCCAATCGGATCCATCTTGACCAAGAAGTAGAGCTGCAGGCGTCTCGCTCGACCTCAGGTACTTGCGAAGCTCAGCAACTGCTCGGTCCGTATCAGCCAGCGGGACGACCACGGCTACCAGCTCGGCGTTGTCGACCCGCGTCGAGCGCCTCAGCTGACCGGCCAGCTCGGCTGCCCGGCTGATTTGAATTGCAGCAATGCGAGTCGCTCGGATCTCCGCGACGCCTGCCAGGTAGTACTCAAGACGTGAAAACTTCGTCCCGCTTGGCGAGCTTAGGTCAACCTCACTCAGACCGTCTCGGAGCAGCCTCTCAGGCGTCCAATCCGCCGCTTCAGTCATGAGACTGAAGGTACCGGCGCCCGACCATCCCGACCTCGCGCCACGCGTAGTGACGGGTACACAGTCGCACTTCCCGATAGCGGACACGCTTCGCGCTAGCAGTTGCGCGTACGCAAGCTTCGCGCCACTACACTCAGTCGTCTGCGTCACACGGAGGGGTGGTTGTGGACGAGAACGGCCTGCACGAGCAGCTTCGCCGGCTTCAAACCGACAAGGTCGGCAGCCAACACGCACTGCACAAGCCCTTGTTGTTGCTCTGGCTCTTTGGTCGATACCTCGATGAACGCTCAGCGGCAACGACGTTCGAAGCGGCAGAAGATCCTCTTGAACAGCTGATCGACCGGTTCAGCCCACGCAGGGTTCCGGCAGCACAAGCCTTCTGGCAGCTTGAACGGACGCTGTGGACTCCTACGCAAGAAGACGGCACGCCGATTGACGACAACATCCCACGCTCAGCAAAGTGGCTACGGGACAACGGTGCACGAGGCGGCCTTCGCCCCGAAGTAGTGGACGTTCTCGATGAACCTCGTGGCGTCTTCTTGGCGGCAGATGTGCTCTATGAGTACTTCGACTCGAGTGTCGTCAGTGCGCTTCGGAGCGAGGTCAGGCTCGTCCCGCCGGTGTTCCTCCGCTCGACCGCGCTGAAGCGTGAAGCACCATCAACGACCACAACAAAGCTGCCCCAGCCATCGCGGACCAAGCGACGCGAAGTTCCTATCGAGTTTGAACGGGCCGTCCGCAGCGCAGTCTTCAAGTGGCTCGAAGACCTGACAGCCCAGAACGGTGGCCCGATCCCGTTCGCGCAGATGGCGAACTTCATCTTCGACGGTACGCGCATCCCAGTCCTCAACCCCCAGTCCGGCATCCACAAGCCTGCGAAACTCGATAGCGCCCTATCCATCAAGACGGTCTACCGGCGGCCGACCGAGGAACGTCCCTACGAGGATGAACTAGACGAGAGCGGCCGCATTCTTCGCTACAAGTATCGAGGCAAGGACCCACTTCACTCCGATAATGTCGCTCTTCGCAACGCGATGGAGCGGAAGCTTCCTCTGTTCTGGCTTAAGGGAGTCGACCCCAACGCGAACTACGAAGCGCACTTCCCTCTGTGGTTGACCGCGGAGCGGCCGGAGCAACACCTCTTCGAGGTCTCGTTCCAAGGCCCCCCAAAGAGCTAGTAGCCCACACTCTGCTTGCTTCACCGCAAATGCGTTGCGCAACAGCGATCGTTGAGTCATAGTTGGCCTACCCAACCAGCCCGAGGAGCAGCCATGACGAACATGCACGAGCGAAAGGCGCAGCGTCGGCATTCGGCCGCCGCGTCCATCGCCGTATGTCCGTCGCCTTGCTCTTGGCGACGTTCGTGGCAGTCTGACCAGCGAGTTCTGGTCGACGAGGGCTCCCCATCATGACGCGATAGCACGCGTGATGCCAGGGAGCCGCCCATCGGGAAACCGATCCGGGCGGCTTCTCTTTTGGTATGCCCGAAAGCAATTCTTTATCGGCGAGCTTGGGAAGCGGAACAGTCTCCAAAACCGTGTCCAGGGGGTTCGACTCCTCCCGCCGGTGCTCGACGCTGCCCATTTCAGCGCGAACCTTGATAACAGAAGACTTTTCTCAAAGCTCGCTCCCGTCGCCGAAGAGGCGGCCAGGGCGAGCGCCGGTGGAGGCGTGCACTCGTCTCCACCTCGCCTTTGTAGCTCAGGTGGACAGAGCGCCGCATTACGGATGCGGAGGTCCCAGGTTCGAGTCCTGGCAGGGGCACTGGTCGGCGTGTCCGAGGGGGATGCGCCGGTCGATGGAGGATTGGCCGAGCCCGGTAAGGCAACCGTCCCGAAAACGGTGGTCGGCGCGAGAGCGCCGCGCAGGTTCGAATCCTGCATCCTCCGCAAGCCCTCGTGGTCCAACGGATACGACGCCGGCGTCCGAAGCCGGGAACGCAGGTTCGACTCCTGCCGGGGGCACGCTGATCGAAGCCGAAGAGCTCGGCCCACTTCACGACGGTCGTGCGGCGGCCTGCAAAGCCGTTGGACTCCGGGTTCGACTCCCGGGTGGGTCTCCAGAATCCACACTGGACAGACAAAAAGGCCCTCCCGCGAACGGGAGGGCCTTAGTGCTGTCTCAACCAGACGTGCGCCCGAAGGGATTCGAACCCCTGACCTTCTGATCCGTAGTCAGATGCTCTATCCAGCTGAGCTACGGGCGCTTGTTCAGTTGTTAATCTAGCACCTGCCGGAACAGGCACCAGCGGAGGCTCCGGGATTTGAACCCGGGAGGGGGGGTTACCCCCAACCGCATTAGCAGTGCGGCGCCATAGACCAGACTAGGCGAAGCCTCCCAGGCCCAACGACCACTGCTCAAATAGGTTACACACCCCGTGAACCCCCGCGAAAGGGACCCCCCTTAGATCCGCTGCAGCGCTCTGAGCAGGCCGGATGGGCGTCCGCCGAGTCCTTCGGCTTCGAAGACGGCGATGCCGACGCGGGGGAGGTCGCGGGCCGCGGGGTAGGCCAGGTAGCGCGGGACCCACCGCGGCTGGAACTTGGCGTTGAAGCGGTAGAGGGTCTCGATCTGGATCCAACGTGAGAAGAATCGCAGCGTCCGGGCGGACAGGCGGGCGACGGGGCCGGCGCCGATGCGCTGGCCTTGCTCCAGGACCGCGCGGAAGGCGGCGAAGTTCAGGGAGACGTGCCGTGCGGGGGTCGTCAGGAGGAGTTCGGAGATCATCAGCTCGTTGATGCCGTTGTCGGCGGTCCGGTCGCGGCGCATGACGTCCATGGACAGGTCCTTCTCGCCCCAGGGGACGAACTGGAGGACGCCGCGCACCCGGCCGTCGTGTTCGGCGGTGACGAGGACCGAGCCCGGATCGCCCATGCGGCCGAGGGCCATCGAGAAGCCGCGTTCAGTGTCGGTGCCGCGCCATGTGGCGGCGAGGGCGCGGAGTTCGTCCAGCTCGGCCGGGACGAGATCTTCGGCCTTCCGGACGCGCACGGTGTAGCCGGCGCGCTTCGTGCGTGAGACGGCTTGGCGGACTCCGCGCATGACGCGGCCTTCGAGGGTGAAGGTCTCGGTGTCGACGACGGCCTCGTCGCCGATTTCGAGCACCTCCAGCCCGAAGCGCGCCCAGACGGTCGCGCCCAGTTCCGAGCAGCCCATGGTGGCCGGGGTCCAGGCGTACCGGCGGCAGACCTCCAGGTACTCCTCGATCGCGCCGGGCCACGCTTCCGGGTCGCCGAGCGGGTCCGCCGAGCACAGCGCGACACCGGCGATCACGCGATACGTCACCGCTGCCTTCCCCGACTTCGAGAAGACCACGAACTTGTCCCGGCGCAGGGCGAAGTACCCCAGCGAGTCCCGTTCGTCCAGCAGCGCTCTGAGCCGGTCGACCTCGTCGTCGGTCAGTCTCGGCGCGGGCTCTGCCGAGCGGAGCAGGAAGTACGCCGCCAGCAGGACCGCGGCGATGCCGAACAGCACCCCAACGGCCGCCGACAGGTCCTCCAGCCACAGCGCGCGGAACACGGCGGGACCGCTGACGCCGACCAGCGCCAGCACCGACTGAGCCAGCCGGTCGCCGGTGTCGAGGGGTTCCACCGCTCGCGCGATCGACAGCAGCACGAAGTTGATCGCGACCCCGGCCAGCGTCAGCTGCAGGAAAACCCGGACCGCGCGCCATCGGCCGGTCACCGGATCGGGGAGCGCGACGAAGTACCGCCGCGTCGCGATCAGGGCGATCAGCAGGGCGAGCGAAACGAGGCCGGGGCCGAGGACGTGCCGCAGCCCGAGGTGCGACACGGTCAGGAGCGCCGCGGCGGCGACCGTCAGTTGCCAGGCCCGGCGCTTGCGCCGTTTGAGGCCGGTGGCGAGCAGCACCAGCAGCACACCGGTCACCAGCGCGACGGTGGCCGCGCCGACCGTGGCCTCGTGCGGCAGCTCCAGCCATTCGGCGACGCGCCCGCGCAGGGTGCGCCGCCCGGCCGGGACCAGCACCGAGACCAGGGCCAGCAGTCCGGCCAGCCGCGTCACCCAGGTGATCGCCACGACCGAGGTGGCACCGGCCACCCGCCAAACGCCCGCCAAGTTTTCCGCCCCCGTCAGGTCGTGTCCTGTGAGTCTGTTCGATGGGCTTCGTGATCCAGGTGGTCCCTGGCGGTGCGGGCGGTCCAGCCTCGTACCGGGTTGTACTCGGCTGGACCGCCCGTGCCGTCAGGGGCCGCCTGGGCGCGGAGACCGCGAACGTGACTCGCAGGACGCGGCCTAGCTCCTTGCCAGCTCTACGAACGGTACAAGGGCGTCGGGGTTCAGCAGCGCATCCCGGCTGACGGCGCGGTCAGGTGAAACCCCCGAAAGGATCTTCTTGACCGGTACCTCGCATTTCTTCCCGTTGAGCGTCCGGGGTACCTCGCTCACCTGGACGAACCGGTCGGGCACGTGGCGCGGCGAGAGGGCGCCTCGCAGCTCCTTGCGCAGGGCGGGTTCGACCTCGTCGAGCGACGCGCCGTCGGTCAGCACGAGGAAGCACAGCAGCTGCCCGTCCTCGTTCCCCGCCGCCGACGTGTCGATCACCAGTGAGTCCGCGACCTGGTCGAAAGCTTCGACGACCCGGTAGAACTCGGCCGTGCCCATCCGGACGCCGCCACGGTTGAGCGTCGAATCGCTGCGCCCGTAGATGACCGCGGAGCCGCGGCCGGTGACCCGGATCCAGTCGCCGTGCCGCCAGATCCCGGGGTACATCTCGAAGTACGCCTCGCGCAGTCGCGAACCGTCCGGGTCGTTCCAGAAGAACACCGGCATCGACGGCATCGGCTCGGTGATCACCAGTTCGCCGACCGTTTCCACCACCGGCTTCCCGTTCTCGTCGAACGCGGCGACGGCGGCGCCGAGCGCGCGCACCGAGAGCTCGCCCAGCCAGACCGGGACGTCGGGGGCCGCCGCGACGAACGCCGCGCACAGGTCCGTGCCGCCGGACACCGAGCAGATCTGGACGCGTTTGCCGACCTCGTCGACGATCCACCGGAAACCTTCGACGCTCAGCGGCGCGCCGGTGGATCCCAAGGCGCGCAACGCGGTGAGGTCGAACCGTTCCGCCGGTTTGATCCCGGCCTTCAGGCAGCTCTGGATGTACGGCGCCGACGTGCCGAAGTAGGTGACGCGGTGCTGTTCGGCCAAGTGCCACAACACGTTGAGGTCCGGACTGCCGGGACTGCCGTCGAACAGCACGATCGTGGTCCCGGTCAGCAGGCCGGAGATGAGGAAGTTCCACATCATCCAGCCGGTGGTGGTGAACCAGAAGAACCGGTCACCGGGGCCGAGATCGCTTTGCAGCGCAAGGGCTTTGAGGTGTTCGAGGGTGATGCCGCCGTGGCCGTGGACGATGCCCTTCGGCAGGCCGGTGGTCCCCGAGGAGTACAGGACCCACAGCGGGTGGCCGAATTCGACGGGCTCGAAGGCCAGTTCCGCGCCCTCGTTGTCGGCGAGCAGTTTGTCCCAGTCGAGCGTGCCGTCGAGGCGGCCGCCGGCGTAGTCGATGAGCACGGTCGCTTCGAGCGTGGAGATCTCGTCCCGCAACGAGTTCACCGTCGACCGGCTGTCGAACCACCGTCCATTGTAGACGTAGCCGTTGACCGCGATCAGCACCTTCGGCTCGATCTGCGCGAAGCGGTCGGTGATCGCGCGGACGCCGAAGTCCGGCGAGCACGACGACCAGATCGCGCCGAGGCTCGCGGTGGCGAGGAAGGCGATCAGCGTCTGCGGGCAGTTCGGCGCGAGCGCGACGACTCTGTCCCCTTTGGACACTCCCAGCTTCCGCAGTCCTTCCCGCGCGGAGGCGACGGCGGAACGCAGGGCGCCGTAGGTCAGCTGGGACGAGAGACCGTCTTCGCGATGGAAGATCACGGCGACCTCGTCGTCGGCCTTCGCGGCGCCCGCGACGCCGGGCATGAGCGAGTGCTCGGCGTAGTTCAGCGTGCCGCCCTCGAACCAACGCGCGTTCGGCATCTCGCCGGTGAGCACCTCACCGGGCTGGTCGTGCCAGCGCAGGCCGAGGAATTCGCCGACGGCGGACCAGAACTCCGGCCCGCGCCGCACGGAGAACTCCCACAACGCGTTGTAGTCGTCGACTTCCACGCCGCGTTCGGTGCGCAGCCACTGGCGGAACGCGTCGATCTTGGTGTCGGGCAGGCGGCTCGGCTCGGGGCGCCAGAGCACTTCTGGGGCGTCGGCGGTGTGCGTCACCCCGCGATGTTAACCCTCGTTAACCGAACTGGCGAGCCCCCGTGAACAGCTCGTACGCCATCGTCTTGAGCCGCCCGGCGTCGAGCGGGGTGACCGTGAGCCAGCCCCGGTCACGACGGAGCCCGTAGCGGCCGTCGGGGGTGTCCACCCAGCTCAACGTACCCTCTCCGCGCACCCAGCGACCCTCCCAGGACTTCCTGGTCGCGCCAAGCCGTCCGCTGCCGATCCGCTGTGTCGCGATCCGCACCATCACGATGATCTCGGGTTCCCGCAGCCCGGCGTCGCGCAGGACGTCGGAGAACGCCGGCTGCCCGCCGCGCTCCCCCGCCTCGCAGGCGGCCGTGTAGTCGTCGACGCGCAGGTTCACCGACAGGCCGCGCCCCTGCTCGCACGGCGGCAACGCCTGGAGCAGGGTCGCGGCGACGAGCGGTTCCCGCAGGGCCGACATCTCGACCTCGGTGCCGGAGACGCCGATCGCGACGGCGCCGCGATCGGACACGCAACCGACGGCCCGGTACGCCGGATCGCCGTCGAGCCGCAGGTCCAGCGTCAGTTCGCTGTTCGCGAGGGTGTGCAGCAGCCCCACCAGCCCGGGTGCGGGCGCCTCCACCGTGCCAAGGCCGCGTTCCGACAGCGTTCGACTGGCCGTGGCCACCAGTTCCGCCCGGAACTCCGGCGTCCGCCCGACGTGCGGGACCTCCAGCACCGCGGGCAGTTCGTCGCGTCCGTGCGCCGACCACAGCAGGAACAGCTCGCCGACGTGCAACCGGATCCAGTCCATCAGCGACCGCTCCTCGGGTCCTCACCGATGACGGGCGGGGTCACTTGCCCGCTGAGACCCCAGACGTCGGAGTCCTCGACGAGGTAGTCCGGCGTCTTGTGCTGGTCCTCTTCGCCCTGCCGCCCCTGCGAAGGCGCCATGCCCATCGGCATCCCGCCGAAGCCGCCCATGCCGGCGGCCGCGGCCCGGGTCCCGGCGACCTGGCCGGGCTGCCCCGAAGGTCCGAAGCCCCCGACGCCGGATCGGCTGCCCTGCCCGAGCTGTTCCTGGGTTCCGCCGGGGGTGCCTGGCGGTGGCGGGACGTAGGCGCCGCTGCTCGCGCCGGGTGAGCGCGGTGCCTCGATCGGCTCCCGCACCTGGATCGGGGCGACGTCGTCGGTGGCGCTGCTGTGGGTCGAGTCGTCCGGCGGCGGGACCGGCGGTTCGGGCTTGGGTTCCGGCTTCGGTTCTTCGGGTGTCTTGAGGAGCTGCGGCCGCTTGCCGTACGAGGTGAAGCGGGGGACGTTCTCGTAGACCTCGCCGGAGTTCCGCTGCATCCGCGTCATCACGTCGGCGGCCTGGCGGTGCAGGTCCTGCGAGCTCTCGTCGGTGGGTTCGGCGACGATCCGCCCGGCCTCGGCGAAGCCGGATTTCGACGGCGGCGAGGCCGACATGGCCTGCGTCGAATCGGAAACCGGGATCGGTCGACGTCTCGGCGGCTCCGGCACCTTGGGCCGCGGGGCGGTCCCCGGCGGCTCGGGCATCGTGCGCCGCGCGGTGTCGGCGATGTCCGCCTGACGGCGCACGCAGTTCGCGACGTTCTCCGCGCGCCAGCTCGTTTCGCCCGCCCAGTCGACGAGCTTGATCGCGGCGTCACGGGCCCTGTCCGCGCCTTCGCCCGTCCAGCCGTCGGCGGTGGCGACGATGGCCGCCCGGAGTTCGGTGCCGGCCCGGTCGAGGAACGCGCTGATCTTCGCCCATTGCGCGGCGACGGCTTCCGCGCTCGTCAGGTCCAGCTCGTTGTGGACCATCTCGTAGAGCTCGCGATGTGAGTAACTCATCCAGTCGATGTCGGCGGCGAGGTGATCGGGACCGGGCTGGGGCTCGGGCTCCGGCGGCGGCCACGGTGTGGGCAGGATGCGCATCAGTGCTCGTCCTTCCGCTCGTGTTCGACGATGTCCTGCATGTCGAACCGGCGAGCGACCCGTTCGAGCTCCTCCTGGCCCTCCTCGTCCGCGGCGACGTACATCTTCCGCGCCGCCATCACGGTCAGCTGGAGGTCCTTGAGCACGACGGCGAAGTCTTTGAGGACGGGCACGGCGGCTTCGGTCCCCTCGGTCGCGGCGCCCTGGAACCGTTCGCTCATCGTGTGCCCGACGAAGTTGTCGCCCAGTTTCAAGGGCGCTTTGAACTCCGTCGAATCCTTGATCAGCGCGTTCAGCTCGTGACGCGCTTTGAGCAGCGCGTCGACGAGCTTCTTGGCGGCGTCCTCGGTGACCTTGACGGTCCCCTTCTTGGCATCGGTCTTGGTGTCCCGGATCTGGCCCGCCACGGGAGCCAGGGCCGGAGCCGAAGCTCCGAACGCGGCTTGTGGCGTCGCGGGTACCTTGGGTGACTGTGCCATTCGACCCTCCCCTGTCACATTCAAGGGAGATGTTAGCGCGGATGGAGTCAGCGCAGGTGGGCGTCGAACCAATTCAACGTGCGCTGCCAGGCCTCCGCGGCGGCGTCCGGGTCGGCGTCGAAACGGTGGTTGGCCCCCGGGTAGTGCACGACGTTCGTCGCGACCTTCGCCTTCGCCGCCGCGTCACGCAGCTGTTCGACCTCGGCGCCTCCGGCCTCGTCGCCCGCGTCGCCGTACATGCCGAGCCACGGGCTGGTGAGCCGTCCCGCGATCTCGACGAGGACCGGCAGCCCGGTCACGCCCTGCCCGCCGACGCTGACCGCCGCGCCCAGCCTGCGGTTCGACGCCACGACCAGCGCGGCCGTCCCGCCGAGGTCGAAACCGACGACACCGACGAGATCCGCCTGGACACCGCGTTCGGCGAGCCAGGACAGCGTCGCGTCGGTGGCTTCGAGCAGGTCCTGCTGTGTGAGGTTGTCCCGGTCGAGGTGCGGGGTGACGGTGAGCCAGCCTTCGCCGGCGAGCCCGGCCAGGAGCAGGCCCAGACCCTCTTCGACCTCTTCAGCTTCTTCGTGCAGCACCACGAGCCCGCCGCGGACGACGCCGTCCGGTTCGGCGAAGGTCAGGCTCAGCGTGTGGCCGTCGGCGTGCTGGTGTTCCACCGTGGTCGTCAGGGTCATTCCTCCATCAGACCACTCTTAGGTAAATATTCGGAGCCTGCACCCGCGCGGGAAGATACGGTGTCGGAGCCGTCCACTAGACGTAGGAGCGCCGAAGATGTCCCCAGTTTCGCCGCGTGCGGATCTCGAATCGTTGCCGAAGTACGTTCCTGGCCGAACAATCCAGGGTGCGATCAAGCTGGCGAGCAACGAGGTCCCCGGTGGACCGCTGCCGAGTGTGGCGCAGGCCATAGCCGAGACCGCGCAGGGCATCAACCGGTACCCGGACATCACGGCGTCCGCGCTCGTCGAGCGGCTGGCCCGTGAACTGGGCGAGCCGGTCGAGCGGATCGCCGTCGGCTGCGGTTCGGTTTCCCTTTGCCAGCAGATGATCCAGGCGCTGTGCGGTCCCGGTGACGAGGTCGTCTTCCCGTGGCGCTCGTTCGAGGCGTACCCGATCGTCACGCAGGTGGCGAACGCCGTCAGCGTGAAAGTGCCGCTGACGGACGGGCACGGGCTGGATCTGGACGCGATGCTCGCCGCGATCACGCCGAAGACGCGGCTGGTGTTCGTGTGCAACCCCAACAACCCGACCGGGACGGTCCTGCGGCGCGCGGAACTGGAGCGCTTCCTCGACGCCGTGCCGTCGGAAGTGCTCGTCGTGCTCGACGAGGCCTACAAGGAGTTCGTGACCGACGCCGAGGTGCCGGACGGCGTCGAACTGGCCCGTGGCAGGGACAACGTCGCGGTGCTGCGGACGTTCTCGAAGGCGTACGGCCTCGCCGGTCTTCGCGTGGGCTACGCGGTGGCGCCGGAAGCGATCGCCGTCGCGCTGAAGCAGGTCTACGTCGCGTTCTCGGTGAACATGATCGCCCAGGCCGCGGCCATCGCCTCCCTCGACGCGGCGGGCGAACTGCTGGAGCGCTGCAAGGAGATCGTCTCGGAGCGGACCCGCGTGCGGGATGCCCTGGTGGCCCAGGGTTACGAGGTCCCGGAGACGCAGGCGAACTTCGTCTGGCTGCCGCTGGGCGAGCGGACGACGGAGTTCGCGGAGCACGCGTTGGAGCGGAAGCTGATCGTGCGCCCGTTCGCCGGCGAAGGTGCGCGTGTGACCATCGGGACGCCCGAGGAGAACGACCTCTTCCTCGAAGCGGCCGAGGCCTTCCCGCGCTGACGGCTGTTCCGAACCCGGCCCGCGTTTCTCGGAGCGCGGGCCGGTTCCTATTTGAGGAGCAGTTGCACCATCGCGGCGAGGCCGACCACGACGATCACGCCGCGCAGCACCTTCGGCGAGAGCTTGCGGCCGATCTTCGCGCCGATCTGGCCGCCGATCGTCGACCCGACCGCGAGCAGCGCGACCACGGGCCAGCTGACCGGCGCGATGAAGGCGTAGATCGCGCCGGCGACGATGTTCACGACGGCGGACAGCGCGTTCTTGACGCCGTTGAGCCGTTGCAGCGACTCCGACATCAGCATCCCCATGACGGCCACCATCATCACGCCCTGCGCGGCCGTGAAGTATCCACCGTAGATACCGATCAGGAAGATCAGGAACAGCAGGAGCGGCCCGATCTTGTGGACCTTCCCGTTCTCCTCGCGGCGCTTCGCGACCCAGGCGGCCACTCGCGGCTGGACGATCACGAGCACCACCGCGAGCCCGACCAGCGCGGGCACGATCGTCTCGAAGGCGTCCTTCGGCAGCGAGAGCAGCAGGATCGTCCCGCAGATCGCGCCAAGGAACGACGCCACCGCGAGCTTCGCGACTTGGGGCCAGTAGCCCTTGAGCTCTTCGCGGTAGCCGATCGCGCCGCTGACCGTGCCGGGCGCGAGGCCGATCGCGTTGGACGTCGTCGCCGTCAGCGGCGGGTAGCCGAGCGCGACCAGGACCGGGAACGTCACCAGCGTGCCCGAACCGACGACCGTGTTGATGGTGCCCGCCCAGAGCCCCGCGATGAAGATCACTACCGCGTGCCACCAAGTCATAAAGCGCTCACGTGCGCACCCTAAGCACCGTTACCTCCTTTCGCGCTCTGGATGTGTCTAGTCGAACAATCAGCTGGTCCGTTATGTCTCGTTCAGTTCTTCTCCGGCAGATGGGCCGCCGTGATCTCCGCGGCCACCGTCCAGCCGAGCGTCAGGTACAGCGCCCGTCCCTGCTCCGTCGCGACCAGGACCGCTCGATCCGCCCCGGCCGCGACCGCCACCTCGTCGAGCCTGCGCATGACGAACCGGCCGAGCCCGCGACGCTGATGCTCGGGCTCCGTGACGACCTGGTCGATCACCGCCGTGCCGCCGGCGATCGCGACCCGGCCGGTGGCCGCGCGCGAACCGTCGGGCGCGCGCACCACGACGTCGGTGACCACGCCGTCGCCGACGAGTTCCGCCCGGTACGGCTCGGGCGCGGCCATCACGGGCCGCATCGCGAGCGGAGCGCTCATCAGGTACTCCGGCGGGCCGACCTCCCAGCTCGGCGGCACCGTCTTCTCCACCTCTTCACGCGAAGCGCTCACCTTCAGCCAAGTTCCGGGCTCCGTGAGCGAGCGGGCCCGGCTCTCGACCGAACCGGCGTCCGACAGCACGTATCTCACGCGATGCCCCGGGCGCCCGACGTCGAGCCGGTAGCCGTCCGGTTCCGCCACCGGGATCCCCACACCGCGGGACAGCGCCCAGCCGTGCACCCATGCCTTGATCAGCCCTGCCACCCCAGTCATCGTCAGATGATGACACCCCTCACCGACATTTCCGGGCGTTCCGCCGAACCTGCGAGGATGAATCCGTGGCCGACGACGAGCGCGAACAGGTGTGGAGTGCGACCGTCGATCATCTGCGCACGATGATCGATTCGGGCAGGCTCCCAGCCGGGTCGAGGCTGCCCGCCGAACGGGCGCTCTGCGGACAGCTCGGGATCAGCCGCGGCTCGCTGCGGCAGGCGTTGCGGGTGCTGGAGTCCATCGGCTACGTCCAGGTGCGGCCGGGTTCGGGCACGTACGTCCGCGAGACCGTCGACGAGCAGCCGCTCCGGAGCTGGTTCTCCGAACACGAGCAACTGGTCGAGAAGCTGTTCGATCTGCGGACCACCGTCGAGCCGACACTGGCCGAGCGGCTCGCGCTCCAGCACACGCCACGCGTGCTGGAGCGGTTGGAAGGCACCGTCGAGGAGATGGACCGGGCCGCGACCGACGGTGACATGTTGCGCGTGATCGCGGCCGACGCGGAATTCCACCGGGTGATCGCGGGTAATGCGGGCAGCGACGACGTCGCCGATCTGCTGCGCTCCGTGCTCTCGCTGGTCGGCGAGGAACGGCGGGCGGCGCTGCGGCTCCCGGGACAGATCCGCAAGGCCGTCGACGAGCATCGCGCGATCCTCGAAGCGATCCGCGCTTCGGACGCGACGGCCGCGCGGGACATCACGCGGCGGCATCTGCTCGACGCCAAGACCTACGTCCACGACTACACGGCCCGGGATTAACGCTTCCTTGATGGCCAGGCCGCCCTCGCACGAGTATTGTTTTCAGAAGTTTGTGAAACTTCTGACGGGGGTGTGCGGTGGAGAAGGTCCGGTTCACCGAAGAGAAGGCGACGATGCTGGCCACGCTGTACGGCCGGGCGCTCGACGCCCGCAGCGACCGGCCGGTCCTCGGCGACAAGGCGGCCGACGAGGCCGTGAAGCAGATCGACTACGACTTCGGTTCGCTCGGCGTCGACGGCCAGCTCGGACTGACCGTCGCGCTGCGGGCCAAGCCGATCGACGACTGGGCCGCGGAGTTCCTCCGCGCGCACCCGGACGCGACCGTCGTGCAGCTCGGCTGCGGGATGGACAGCCGCGTGTACCGCCTCGACCCGCCACCCACGGTGCGGTGGTTCGACGTCGACTACCCCGAGGTCGTCGACCTGCGCGCCCGGATCTATCCCGATCGGGACGGCTACCGGACCATCGGCTCGTCCGTGACGGACTTCGGCTGGATCGACGAGATCCCGTCGGACAAACCCGGTCTTGTGATCGCGGAGGGCCTGACGATGTATTTGCGGCCCTCGGAGGGCGAAGAGTTGCTTCGGCGGCTGATCGCGCGATTCCCGCAGGGCGGCGAAATGGTCTTTGACACCTTCAGCAGGCTGGGGATCAAACTGCAGAAGCTGAATCCCGTGGTCCGCAAGGCCAACGCGACGCTGTACTGGGGCATCGACGAGATCTCCGAACTGGAGCGCCTCGGCTTGACGCTGGTGTCGAAACTGGACGCGACGGATTACGCGACACCCGAGGTGAAGGACCGGCTTTCGACGTCACTGCGGGCGCAGTTGTGGGTCGCGGGGCTGATCCCGGCGTTCAAGAAGATGGGGCGGATCCTGCGATTCCGGTTCTGAGGGTGAGCGACGCCCCTCCGCGTTTAGTCCTCTGAATGCGTTCCGCGGTCAGCGCGACTCCAGCACCCGCTCCACGAACCGGTGCAGTTTGTCCTCCAGCCGGAAGACGCGTTCCTCCAGCGACAGCGTCTCCGCCGGCTGCGGCACGTCGGACTTCAGCTCGCCGCGGATGTACTGGCTGCACGCGAGGTTCGAGCACGCGTAGATGCCCAGCGTGTTCCCCTCCCGCCCGGGTTTCCCCGCGCGGCGCCCGGAGAACAGCGCGATGTCGGACAGCGGATGTGTCGTCGTGCACAGCCCGCACATGTTGCTCAGCAGGACACGGCCCTTCGGCCGGGGAGCGGCGCGAAGGGACAGTCCGATGGTCTCCCCGCGGTACGGCAGCACGAGATACGCCCGCGCGGTCGCCTTCGGATCGCGCCAGCCGAGGAATTCCCTTTTCTCCCAAGGGATCTCGCTCGACGGGGCGGGCAGCGTGACTCCCTTGGCCTCGCCACGCGTGCAGTTCACGAAGGACGCCCTGATCTCGTCCTGGCCCAGCGGTTCCATACCCGCACGGTAACCATCGCGGCCGAGAACAGGCGAACCGTTTTCCGGCGGAGGTCATACGATCACCGGGTGCGCGGGAAGACGATGTCGAGCCGGTTCAGGCTGGTGCTCAGGACCAGCCTGGGCTTCGCCGCGCTCGGCCTCGGGTCCAGTGTGTGCGGTGCCGGTGTGGTGGCGTTGCTGCTGCTCCTGCAGGGCCTGCCGAGCGAGGTCGGCGACGACGGCTGGATCCTCGGGGTCACCGCGGCTGGGATCGTGGCGCTGTCGCTGGTGGTCGGCACCGTGTGGACGGCGTGGCTGCAGCGTCGTACGGCGGTCTGGTTCGTCTTCGGCCGCCCGCCGACGAAGGACGAGGCCGCGCGGGCGCTCCGGATCCCGGTCGACATGGGGATCGTCAGCGGCACCCTCTGGCTGATCGGCACCATCCTGCTCGGCGCGCTCGCCCGGGTGCTCGGGTCCTGGATGGACGCGCTCGGGATGGCGCTGGTGATCGGGCTCGGCGGGCTGACCACGGTCGGCCTCACCTACCTCGCCGCGGAATGGGTCGCCCGCCCGGTGATGACGATCGCGCTCAAGGTGACGCCGCCGAAGGGGACGCTCAAGGTCACCGTGCGGACCAGGGTGATCATCACCTGGTCGCTGGCGAGCGGCGTCCCGTTCCTCGGCGTGCTGCTGGTGGCCACGCCGCCGGATCTCGGCCAGGGCGACCACGTCGCGAGCCTGATCATGCTTTCGGTGATCGGGCTCGGCGTCGGCGCGATCGGGACGGGCCTGCTCGCGAAGGCCGTCGCGACGCCGCTGCACCGGCTGCGGGTCGCGCTCGACGAGATCGCGCGCGGCAACAAGGAGATCGTGGTCGACGTCGACGACTCCAGCGAGATCGGCCTGCTGCAGACCTCGGTCAACGACCTCGCCGCCGGGCTCCGCGAACAGGAACGGATGCGGGACCTGTTCGGCAGGCACGTCGGGGACGAGGTCGCCCGGCACGCGCTCGAATACGGCGCCTCCCTTTCGGGTGACGTGCGCGAGGTGACCGCCCTGTTCGTCGACGTCGTCGATTCGACGGCCCTGGCGAGCCGCACCCCGCCGGAAGACCTGGTGAAGATGCTCAACCGGTTCTTCACCAGCGTGGTGCTCGCGGTGGGGGCGCGCGGCGGGCTGGTCAACAAGTTCCAGGGTGACGCCGCGCTCTGCGTCTTCGGCGCCCCGACCCGGCTGGCGGACGCGCCGACGGCGGCCCTCGCCGCCGCGCGGGCGATCCGGGACGCGGTCCAGGAGACCGGCGAGCTGGACCTCGGCATCGGCGTCGCGAGCGGCCGGGTCTTCGCCGGTCAGCTCGGGACGAGCAGCCGGTTCGAGTACACCGTCATCGGCGACGCGGTGAACGAGGCCGCGCGCCTGACCGAGCACGCGAAGGCCGCCGACGGCCGGATCCTGGCGAGCGAGGCGGTGCTCAAGGCCGCGCTGGAGAGCGAGCGCTCGCACTGGGAGCCGTACGCGGAACTGGAGCTGCGCGGACGTCGGGAACCGACGCACACCTGGGAGGCGAGCGCGCTCAGCCCGGAATGACCTCCGGCCAGCGCAGCAGTGTCGAACCCCAGGTCAACCCGGCCCCGAAGGCCCCCATCACCACGCGGTGCCCCGGCTGGAGCGTCCCGTCCTTGGCCGCGTCGGCCAGGGCGATCGGGATCGACGCCGCGCTCGTGTTGCCCACCTTCTCGATGTTCGAATACATCACGTCCTCCGCGAGCCCGAGCTGCTTCGCGCAGGTCTGCAGGATGCGGATGTTCGCCTGGTGCCCGATGAACCGGTCGATGTCGCCGACCTGCCAGCCCGCGGCGTCCAGCACCGCGCGCGCCGACTCGGCCATCCGGGCGCAGGCGTGCCGGAAGACGGTCTGGCCCTGCATCACCAGGTAGTGGTCACGCGGGTCGTCCGAGCGGCGGTTCTTCGCGCCGCCCGCCTCGACCCAGAGCAGTTCCGCGAGCTCGCCCTCGCTGTGCAGGTCGAACGCGCCGAGCGCGCCGAGCTCGTCGGCGTCACCCGCGCGAAGCAGGACGGCGCCCGCGCCGTCGCCGAAGATCGGCACCGTGCCGCGGTCCTCGGGGTCGACGAGCGAGGTGAAGACGTCCGCCCCGATCACCAGCACGCGGCGCGCGATCCCGGCGGCGATCAGCCCGGCGCCGGTGGCGAGCCCGTAGACGAACCCGCTGCACACGGCGTTGACGTCGAACGCGGCGACGCCGTTCAGCCCGAGCTCGCTCGCGACCTGCGGCGCGCTGGCCGGGCACAGCTGGTCGGCCGTCGACGTCGCGAGCACGACGGCGTCCGCCGCGCTCTCCCCCGCCGACGCCAGCGCCCGGCGGCCCGCCTCCACCGCGAGGTCCACAGTGGACGTCCCGGGGTCGACGACCCGGCGTTCGGTGATGCCGGTCCGCGTGCGGATCCACTCATCGGAGGTGTCCAGCCGCTGGGCGATCTCGTCGTTGCCCACCACGCGCGGAGGCAGCCAAGAGCCGAGACCGGCGAGAACGGCCACCTGAGATGAGGGCACCAAGAAATCCTTTCGCGGGGGAAATGCGAGGTCTGCCATTCACTTGTAAGCGCTACCATTCAGTAGACCCGTCAGTTGTGTTCCGGGTCACAATTCAAAGAATTCTCACCTTCTCCGTCGGCGTGATCCACGCCGCTCGGGGGCACGATCGAAGATCAGGCGCCCGGCGGAGTCGTCCGGTTAGCCTTGCCTGGTGCACACACCCGACCTCGACCGCCTGGACGTCGCCATCCTCGCCTGCCTGCAGTCGGACGCCCGCACGATCGCCGAGCACATCGGCGCCAAGGTGGGCCTGTCCGCGGCCGCCGTCCAGCGGCGGATCAAGCGGCTGCGCGAGACCGGGGTGATCGAACGCGAGGTGGCGGTGCTGTCGCCGCGGGCGCTCGGGCTGTCGATGACCTTCGTGGTGATGGTCGAGATGGAGCGGGAGAACCTCGCGGTGCTCGACGGGTTCCGGCGGCAGGTGCTCGCGGACGACAACGTCCAGCAGTGTTACTACGTCACCGGCAACGCGGACTTCGTGCTCGTCGTGACCTGCCGGGACATGGCCGACTTCGAGGCGTTCACGCGGCGGATGTTCTTCGACAACCCGAACGTGCGGCACTTCACGACGTCGGTGGCGATGGACCGGGTCAAGACGGGGCTGACCCTGCCGCTCGACCCCTGAGTCCTCCTGCGCGGTCCAAAAAGGACTCTCCGACCTCGTCACCACGGGTATCGGCCCGAACGCAAGGGGTCTGTGCCCGGCGTTACACCACTGTGGACAGGTGCAGCCGATAGCGTGAACGTGGCGACATTCGCGTCATCCGCCGTGTGCCCGGCCATCTCCTCCCCGAGACGAAAAGTTCGCGCCGCGCGAACCACGAGAGCACCGAGGAGTGGCCGTGCACACCGACGCAATTCACCAGAGCCAGTTCGTTCTGCTGAACAACAGCAGCACGCCCGTTCTCTCCCGCCTGTCCTTCCACGCCGGGGAGCCGTTCGCGGTCACCGTGTCGTTCCGGACCGAGCGCGGCCGGTGGGTCGAGTGGACCTTCGCGCGTGAGCTGCTCGCCACCGGTCTCACCGACCCCTCCGGGCTCGGCGACGTCCGCGTCCGCCCCGACCTTTCCGAGGACGAGGCGATGCTGACGCTGGAGATCGAGTCACCCGACGGTTACGCGTCGTTCGAGCTGGAGCGCGAGGACGTCGAGACGTTCCTCGAGTCCACCTACGAGCTGGTCCCGCTCGGCTCCGAAAGCGAGCACTTCGACGTCGAGGCGCTGATCGAGGAGATCAGCAACGTGTAGCCCCAGGGCCCAGCCCGCGGCGCGCAGCGCCTCCGTTGAGGGTGGCGGCGGGGGCATGGATGGACACCGCTCCCGCGGTACAGAAGGCGAAGGGCGGCCCGAGTGCGCTGGAGGCACTCGGTCCGCCCTTCGTCTTTTTCAGGTGGTTCTCGGTGACCGGGGACGGTGTCAGCCGAGGACCAGGGAGGTCCCGGTCGCGGACAACGCCGGCCGGACCGGGAAGAAGTACGTGACCGAGCTGTTGCCGCCGGACAGCATGCCCTGCGCCTGGTTGCCCGCGATGAGCGAGCCGCCGGAGTCGCCCGCCTGCGAGCGCACGTTGGTGGCGGTCATGCCGTAGACCGTGCCTTCGGAGTAGCGGACGGTCTGATTCTTGGCGCCGACGGTGCCGCAGGTCCAGCCGGTGGTCGAGCCCGACTTGCAGATCGAGGCGCCGGTGGCCGCCACGTTCGAGCCGCTGACGCGGGTGCCGTTGTTGATGACGCCGCGCGGCGTCCAGTTGCTGTTGACCCGCACGTGGGCGTAGTCGTTGGTCGGGAAGCTGACGCGGGCGAACGAGCCCATCGCGACCCGGTTGGAGCCGGTCACCGTGCCGGGGCCGCAGTGTCCGGCGGTGAGGAAGCCGCCGTTGACCGAGAAGCCGACCGAACAGCGCGAAGAGTTGTTGATGTAGTACGCGTCACCGCCTCGGACGTCGTACTTCAGGGTCGGCTTCCCGGTGGTCTCGACCACCGAGACGGCGGCCTTGTCCACCCCGGTCTTCTCCAGGTAGGAGTCGACGACGCCGCTCTCGCCCGGCAGGACGTTCAGCGTCACGCGGTTGGTCTTGGCGTCGACGCCCCAGCCGGTGATCGCGCCGTCCGCCGCGCGCTCACCCGCGTTCAGTTTGTCCACAGTGGAATCGAGCTGGGCGGCCGAGAAGCGCACGAGTTCCGCTTCCGCGCCGGTGGCGAGGACCTGCCCGAGTTTCGCCGCGTCGGTGACGCCGACGCGGAGTTTGCCGGTGGCCTCGTTGTAGCTCGCGCCGCCGAAACTGCCGGCGAGCGCCGAGGCGAGTGACTGTTCGAGTGCGCCGGCGGCGGTCTCGCTCTGGATCCTGGCGAGCGCCTGGTCCGCGGTCAGGCCGAGGTCCCGTTGCAGGGCGGGGACCATCTCGGCGTTGAGCAAGCCGATCGAAGACACCGACGACGCCGCCGCGGGGGTACCCGTGACGAGCGCGCCGGTGGCCAGTGCTGCCGTGGCGGCCGCACCGAGGAACTTCGTGATCTTCATGCTTCTCCCTCGTCATCACGCACGGCTCCGGTTCGCCGCGCGATAGCCCTCCCCTGACGGGTGAGAGTTGTGGATCGAGACGAGCCAGCAATCCGGGTCGGCGCGGGATAGGTATACCCATTCTTCGAGAACCGAATCCCTGCTCCGGCGACGATCACTGAGCGCTGGCACCCGTACGGTCACGTCCTTAAGTAGGGTTTCGAAGCAAATACCTTGCGTAGTCGTAGCCTCCCCCTGAACGTGGGATGAATCGCTAGATCGGGTTCTTCGCCGACGTTTCGGGTGCCTGGTGATTTTCCAACCGAAGATCCGTGGTCCAACCGGTGACGGTGCGTCGGCGAATGGCCTACCGAGATGCCCGTGCTGTCCGTGTTGGGTGGTTTACGACCCGGTAGGCAGTGCTTAGGCTCCGCAGGACAACGCACAAGATCGTGTCGGGCTCACGGGAACTCCCTACCGAGGAGCGCATGATGTGGCTTGCCACCCCTCGCCCGACCTCGGTCTCGGTCCGCGCCGGATCGACGGCACTGGTGGGCCGCGACGTCGAGGTCTCGGCGATCGTGAAGATCCTGCTGCGCCGTCCGGCCGCCGTGCTGATCGAAGGCGAACCCGGGATGGGCCGGAGCAGACTGCTCGAAGAGCTGGCCGGACGCCGCGAGTTCGCGCCTGCCCGGGTGCTCTCGGGCGCCTGCCAGCCGATGCGCGAACCGTTCCCGTTCGGACCGGTGCTCGAAGCGCTCCGTTCGGCGGGCGACCGGCCGCTCGGCCCGCTCAGCCCGGTCGCGGGGGTGCTGAGACCCTTGCTGCCCGAACTCGCGGAAAGCCTTCCACCCCAACCGGAACCACTCACCGACCCGTGCGCCGAACGACACCGTCAGTTCCGCGCCGTCCGGGAACTCCTGATCGCCTGCGGGCCCGCGCTCGTCCTGATCGACGACCTCCAGTGGGCCGACGAGGGCACCCGTGACCTGATGCGTTTCCTCGCCTCGGACATGCCCGCCGAGCTGGCCGTCGTCGCGGCCTACCGGACCGGCTCGCCCACGGGGCCCGGCGGCGCCGTCATCCCGTTCCGCACCCCGCCGAACGTCCAGACCGCCCGCGTGACGCTGGGCCCGCTCGACGTCGAGGCCGTCGGGAAACTGGCGGAGGAGCTGCTGGACCTGCCGCGGGTTTCCGCGCCGTTCACCGCGAAACTCCACGAAAGCACCGCCGGGATCCCGTTCGTGGTCGAGGAGACCCTGCGGGCACTGCGGGACGCCGCCGGACGGCTGCCGATCGGCGAAGTGCTCTCGGACCGGCTCCTGGAGAGCCTCGAAGTCCCGATCTCCCTGCGCGAGGCCATCACGGAACGGCTCGAAGCGCTGCCCGAACCCGCGGTCCGGCTGGCCCGCGCGGCGGCGGTGCTCGCCGTCCCGTCCGAACCCTCGGTGATCGGCGAACTCGCCTGCCTCACCGGTGACGCGCTCCGCTCGGCCCTGCTGTCCACTTTGGATGGCGGAGTACTCGGCGAACTCGGCGGCGACCGCTACGGCTTCCGGCATCCCTTGGCGCGCAAGGCCGTCTACGACACCATCAGCGGTCCGGAAAGGACGTTGCTGCATTCGCGTGCCATCCAGGTGCTCGCCGCGCTGCCGGTCCCGCCGCTGACCCTGCTCGCGAACCACTCGCGCGCGGCGGGGCGGACCGAACAGTGGCGTCACTACGCCGAGGCCGCCGCCGACGAGGCCATCGCCCAGGGCGACACGTCACGCGCGATCGACCTGCTCCAGTCCGTGCTGGCCGAAGCGGGGCTCGACGAGGACGACGTCGCCCGGCTGGCCACGAAACTGAGCCAGGTCGCGCTGCGCGGGTTCCGCCCGGACGTCATCGAGACCCTGGAGCGGATCCTCGAAGACCTCACCGACCTGCGCCCCAGCGTGCGCGGGACGATCCGGCTCAGCCTCGGGATGCTGCTGGTCCGCACGATCGGACGGCTCGGCCGGGGCCGGGTCGAGGTGGAGAAGGCGATCACCGAACTGGTCGACGAGCCGGAACTGGCCGCCCGCGGGATCAACCTGCTCGCCCAGCCGATCGACGGGCTGACCCCGTTGTCCTGGCACGAGGTCTGGATGGCGCGCGCCCGCGAGGTCTTCGACCGGCTCGAAGACCCGGAGCTGCGGCTCGCGCTCCTCGGCGACCGGATCTCCTCGCGGGCGCACATCGGCGACGGCTCGGCCTGGACCGAGTTCACCGAGCTTCCGGACCAGGGCAACGGCGTCGCCGAACGTGTCCAGCTCGCGCGGCTGTGGTGCAACCTCGCCGACGCACAGTCCTGGGCCGGACATCTCACCAGGGCGGAAAAGCTGGTCACGGAAGGCATCCGCCGCGCGACCGACGCCGGCGCGCTCTACGCCGCCGGGCTCGCGCAGGGCACCCGGGTCCGGCTGGACTGGGTGCGCGGCGACTGGCCGGGGCTCGCGGAGACCGCCGAACAGCTCCGCGACGAGTATCCCGACCTCGGCCCGATCGTCATGGAGTGCTCGCTCGTGCTCGGCGGGCTGGCCGCCGTCCGCGGGGAATTCGCCGCCGCGCAACGACATCTGACCGCGGCGAGCGTGCACGCGCCGGAGCACGGGCCCATCCCGGTCGTGCTTTCGGCGGCGGGGATCCTGATCCGGGTGCTCCTCGCGACGGACGACGTCGACGGCGCGTGCGCGGCGGCCGACAACGCCGTCGCGGCGGCCCGACGCAAGGGTGTCTGGGTGTGGGCGGCGGGACTGGTCCCGGCCGCGGCCGAGGCCTACACGCGGGCCGGGCGCTGGTCGGAGGCGGACGCCGTGGTCGAGGAGTTCGCCCGCGGCGTCGAGGGCAAGGACTCGCCGGTCTCCCGCGTCGCGCTGCTGGCGGGCCAGGCGATCCTGCTCGACGCGCGCGGCAAACATCCGGCCGCGGCAACGGTTTTCGACGAGGCGGCGGCGGGCTACGAGGCGTTGCCGATGCCGTACCAGGCCATCGGCGCCCGGGAGCGGGCCGCGCTGTGCCGGCTCAACGCGGGCCGTCTCACCGCGGGCGCTCTCACGGCGGGCGACCGCAAGGCGATCGAGGAACTCACGGCGGCCGCGGAGGCCTACGAGCGGCTCGGCGCGACCAGGGACGCCGGACGGTGCCGCCACCAGCTGCGGGAGCACGGCGCGTGGGCGCCTTCGCAGCGCGGACGGCGCGGCTACGGCCAGGAACTCTCGCCCCGGGAACTCGAGGTCGCGCGGATGCTTTCCGACGGCCGGACGAATCGGGAGATAGCCGACGGACTGTTCCTTTCCCCGCGCACCGTGGAACAACACGTGGCGAAGGTTCTGAGGAAACTCGGGGCCCGATCACGCACCGATGTGGCCCGCCGGATGACGAGTTACGCACCGGCGGCGATCGACCGGTAGCATCGCGGTGAACGGCCGTTATTCCTTTAGGGGCAAGAAAAGTGCCCGATCGGGCATTGTGATCCATTCCATCGGGTTCAGCGGTGTTCGTGTGGTTCCGTACAGTCATGCGCTGTGCTAGTTTGTTTTGGCCATTAACAAAGTCGGCCCCCTCTATGCAGGTCAGCCGATCGTGACGGGGTACGGCCCCCGTGAGGGAGTAGCGCAGAAGCATGGCTGAGCGAGCCGATTTCGCGCTGGGGACGATCGAGGCGACGGTGGTCGGGCGGGCGCTTGGCGTCGATGCCCGGTTGTTTCCCTTGCGTGTCCAGAACACCTCGATCGTCCCGGAGCGGTACACCGCGATCGTCCGGAAGGTCTACACCGATCTCGAGCAGCGCCGCCTGTCGATCAACGGCGAGCTGAACCAGGCCGTCCGCACCGCGTTCGCGCTGCTGGGGAATCACCGGATCACCGTCTCGATCAACGGCATCGACGGTCTCGGCCAGGACATCGCCGTCCTCACCCTCACCGACGGCAGGCAGGCGCTCGGCATCACGCAGGCCCACGGCGAAGACGAACTCCAGTTCGCGCTCTTCTCCGACGACGAGCTGGTCGAGGTCCTCTCCGGGGTGCTGCCGCGGATGCGCCCCGCGTCGACCGGCCGCCGCACGATCGTGCAGCAGGAGGAGCGCGCCGTCTCCGCGATGACCGCGCGCCGTCAGGCCGAAGCCGAGTTCGACGAGGAGGAGACCGACGCGTTCGGCAACCTCCAGTTCACCGGCGTCGTCCGCGCCCGGCCGGAGTCCCCGGCCCCGCGCAACGACCAGAGCGACCTCGAAGTCCTGGAGCAGGTGCTGGCCGGGCCCCGCCTCGGTGGCGGGTACATCATCGTGAGCGGGATCGGCCGCCGCGGCGAGCGGCTCCGGTCGACGCCGCTGAGCTGGCTCGACACCGAAGACGGCCGGTACCTAGTCTGGACCGAGACCGACGAAGCCTCGGGCGCCGTGATCGGTCACTACGACCCGGCCAGTCAGTCGGGCGTGGCGAACGCGATCCGGGACGCCATCGCTGACATCTACTGACCTTCCTGAACCCGGCGAGAGGACCCTCCGTTGACCGAGGAAGCACAAGAACTACAGCCGACAGCGAAGTTCGAGGCGGCGCAGGACCTGCGGCCCACGGCCGCGTTCAAGCCGGCCCTCCAAGGCATGGCGCTGAAGCGTCTGGCGGTGCAGGGCGGCTTCGCCGTCGACGAGACCACCGGCCAGGAGATGATCCGGTCACTCCAAGGTGTGATCGACAGCCTCGAAGAGCGGTGGAGCGCGCTGACCAAGCTGCAGAAGTCGCCACCGATGAGCTCCACCGCGACCGCGCAGTGGGTTTCCCAGCACATGCTCGGCACCGCGACGGACGCGCAGGGCCTGCTCACCCAGCTCCAGACCGCTCGCGCCGAGTTCCCCACCTACGTCGAGGCGATCGAACTCGCCAAGCGGAACTACCGCGAACGCGACCACGAGAACCAGCGCAACCTGAAGCAGATCGACACCGAGATCTGAGGAGAGACCTGTGACCGAATCCGAGGAGAAGACGGCGAAGGTCTCCGACCCGAACTCGCCCGACTACGACAAGCTCGACGCGCACTACGACCCGACGGCCGACTCGTCGTCCGACTACTACGTCGGGCCGCTGGCGGACCAGGGAGCGTCCGGCGACGAGATCCGGGCCGGGGCCTCGGCCGGAACGGACCTCATCTTCAACCTCCTCGGCTGGGGGAAGACGCCGCTCGCCGGCATGAAGGACCAGTTCACTCAGAAGATGTACGAGGGGCAACTGGAGAAGGCGCGCGAGGGGCTCGACAAGGACCTGGACATGCGAAAGCCCGGCGACCCGCCGTCCACGGTCTGGGCCAACGCCAC
Organism: Amycolatopsis oliviviridis; assembly: GCF_014654365.1. Lineage (GTDB taxonomy): Bacteria > Actinomycetota > Actinomycetes > Mycobacteriales > Pseudonocardiaceae > Amycolatopsis > Amycolatopsis oliviviridis. The sequence continues at coordinate 475,495 of NZ_BNAY01000004.1, read as the reverse complement.
CCACGAGCAGATGCAGTCCGCGATCGGGGAGAACGCGGACCCGGCCTCGGTCGGCGAGACCTCCGAAGAGTGGGTCCGGGCGGGCAACGACCTGGCCGGTCACCAGCGCAACCTGGCGAAGGCGATCAGCGCGAGCACGGCCAACTGGGAGGGCGAGGGCGGCGACGCGGCCCGCGAACACCTCGCCGGTGTCGGCAAGTGGCTCGGCGCGACGGCGAACGGCGCGACGCTGACCGGGCGGCAGCAGCAGATCCACTCGCAGACCCTCAACGAGACGCAGAAGCTGATGGCGGCGAACCCGCCGGTGGCGTTCAGCGTGCAGGAGGCCAACGCCAACCTGCAGACGATCAAAGACCCGGTGCTGTACATGGCGCAGCTCGGGAAGGATCTCGGCACCTTCAAGAAGCAGCAGGACGCTCGCGACCAGGCGGCGAAGGTGATGACCGACTTCGACACCACGGTCGGCTCGGCGATCGCCACCCCGGCGTTCCCGGCCCCGCCGAAGTTGAAGACGGCCCAGGCGACCCGGCAGATGCAGGGCACGCCGATGTCCGGTGGCGGCGGCGCTTCGCCCGCTTCCCTTCGTGACCGTATGTCGCCCGAAGGCGCGGACGGCACGCAGAGCCCCAGCCCGTTCAACGTGGGCGCGGACGGACTCACGCGTCCGGACGGCATCGCCGCTTCGCTCGACGGGGGCCCTCAGGGCGGACCCGGCGGCACGGGCGGTGGCCCCGGCGGCATGAGCCCCTTCAGCGCGCCGAACGGTGGACCCGGCGGGAGCAATCCCGGCGGTAATCCGGGTGGTGGCTTCCCCGGCGGCGGTTTCCCCGGTGGCGGCGGTCCCGGTGGCGGCCCTGGTGGCGGCCCCGTCACGAACCCTGTGCTGCCCAACATCCCGAACGGGCCGTCCGGCGAGAACTACCGCCCGCCGTCGTCGCCGAACATCAGCATGCCCAAGATCGACGAAGGGACGCACACCACGGGCTACACCCCGCCGTCCGTCTCGCCGCCTTCGTTCACCCCGCCGAACATCCCGATTCCCGAAAGCGGCGGCCCGCGTCCGGGCGGCGGTCTCCCGTACAACCCGCCGAACATCTCCATCCCGAACATCCCGGGGCCCGGCACTGGCGGACCGAACACCGTCCCGCCGAGGATCCCGCCGATCGGCCGCCCGAACATCCCGAACTTCCCGGACCCCGGCTCCTCCTACAAGCCCACGCCGTACACCCCGCCCAAGATGCCGAACATCCCGAACATCCCGGGCGGGGGCACCGGCGGCAGCGGCTTCGGCGGCGGCAGTGGTGGCAGTGGCAGTGGCTTCGGCGGCAGCGGCAGCGGTGCCGGTGGCTCCGGTGCCGGCGGCCTCGGCGGTGCCGGAAGGTCGACGGGCTCGCTCGGTATGGGCGGCGCCGCGGGCGCGATGGACGCCGAGGCGGCCGCGGCCCGTGCGGCCGGTGCCGGTGGTACCGGCGGCAAGCCCGGCAGTACCGGCATGAGCCCGATGGGCGGCATGGCACCCGGTGGCGCCAAGGGACAGGGCCAGGACGACAAGGAACACAAGGCAGCCGAGTACCTCGAATCCGACGACCCGTCGTTCTTCGCCGCCGACGAGGTCGTGGCACCGCCGGTCATCGGTGACTGGAAGAACAAGGACTGGAAGTGACAGCTTCATTCGAGGTCGAGCCGGACGACCTGACCGCGCACGCGAGCCATGTCGACGCGCTCGTGGACCGGTTGGACACCGCGCTCGGCGCTACCGGTTCGGCGATGTCGGCGGACGCGTACGGCCTGCTGTGCGCGTTCCTGCCGCCGATCATCAACCCGACGGGCGAACAGGCGGCCGAGGCGATCAAGGCCGCGGCCGAAGGGGTCCAGGCGACCGCGGACAACGTCCGCACCGCCGCGAAGTCCTATGTGGACGGTGACAAGACCAACGCGGAACCGTTCAAGGCCGACTTCAAGGCTTTGGACATCGGAGGAAAGAAGTGACGAGCGGGAACGAGCTCGGTGAGCTCATGCTGGATCCCGACGAGGCCCAGCGCAAAATGGACCAGTGGGCCGCGGGCCTGGAGGAAAAGGCGCAGCGTTACGCGGCCGCCCAGGAGCGGACCGAGCAGCTGCGGCTGACCGCCACCAGCTCCGACGGCGCCGTCAAGGTCACCGTCGGGGCGGACGGCGGCGTGACGGCCATCGACTTCGGGAACAAGGCCAGGACGTACCCGATGGAAGAGCTGTCGCGGCAGATCCTCGCGACCATGCACCAGGCGCAGGCCGGGATCGCGGGCCAGGTCGCCGAGGTCATGCAGGACTCGCTCGGCGACGAGGACTCCGAGACCAGGGAGCTGATGCTCGGCACCCTGCGCAGCCGGTTCCCCGAGGTCGAAGAGGACGAGCCGACTGAGTCCGAGCCCACGACTCCGCCTCCGGCGTCGGACTCCACCCCGCCTTCGCAGGCGCCTCGCGAGAAGCGCCACGAAGCTCCGGACGACGAGGGCAACTCGCCCTGGTAGATCGGCTTCAGTACAGGAAGCCTGGCCCCGCAGGCTAGATGCCGTCGCGAAAGCCACTTTCGGGACACCAGACGTCTCGAAAGTGGCTTTCGCGACACCGAAAGCGGCACACCCGCGAGCGCCCGAGCAGGCCACCGTCGCTACCGCGTTAGCGCGTGAAGGCCCCCTTCCCTCGGCTGAGCCGAGGGAAGGGGGCCTTCACGCAGTTCAAGGGTCAAGCTGCGGCGAGGGAGACGACGCGGTTCCGTCCGCTCCTCTTCGCCTGGTAGAGCGCGGAGTCGGCGACGTGCAGCAGCCGCTCCAGCACTGTCCCGCCCGCCGGATAGACCGCGGCCCCGATCGACACCGAAAGCCCTCGTACGGTCCTCGGCCCCGACGCCGTCGCGACCTCGACCTCGATCCCCATCACCGCCTGCCGGACGCGCTCGGCCACGGGGAGCACCTCGGTCTCCGTCGCGCCGGGCAGCAGCACCACGAACTCCTCGCCGCCGAAGCGCCCGACGGAGTCGTAGTCGCGTACGTGCTCGGAGATCGTCGTCGCGACGACCTTGAGCACGACGTCGCCCGCGAGGTGCCCGTAGACGTCGTTGACCTGCTTGAAGTGGTCGAGGTCGAGCATCAGCACCCCGAGTTTGCTCTTCGCCCTGGCCGCCGACGAAAGCTCCCGTTCGCTCAGCACATGCCACGCGTGCGCGTTCAGCACGCCGGTCTTGCCGTCGATGTTCGCCGCGATCTCCAGCTGCCGCACCAGCACGCTGCGGTGCAGCACCAGCACCGGCAGCAGGACGAACGGGACCAGCGCGGGCGCGTGCACGATGCCCAGCGCGGTGGAGGTCCCGAGCACCAGGGTGGTGACCTCCAACAGGTTGTCGTCGCCGGTGCCGAACAGCGAACGCGGCGACCGGCCCCCGGTGTGCAGGTAGACCGAGAGCGCCACGATGAACGCGTTGGCCACGGTGAACACGGCCGCCGCCTCGACGATCCGCAGCGAACCGGCGAACCCGACGGGCAGGCCGTTCCAGCCGGCCACGATCGCTCCCGAGGCCAGGCAGGAGAGCACGATGGCCGCCGCGCAGTACACGACGCGGTACGCCGGGCGGTGGCTCATCCCCCGCCACACCCGGAGCCAAAGATGCAGGTAGATGAGCAGCCCGAGGGCGAGCGCGAGCCCCGGCGGCAGGACGAGCACGCCCGCGAAGGTCCACACCGAAGTCATGTTGATGTGGGGCCGGTCACAAAGAGTGCGCCGCAACCGTTCCACCGAACGGGAAAGCTCGGCCTGCAGGAAAGCGAGGCCGAGCAGTGATCCAAATCGGACGAATTCCGTAGTGTCATAGTTCGATCGGAGCAAGGCGATTACGGCGACTGCAGCCGCAAGTCCTTCCACCACAATAAAAATCGCAGGTACGCCTCGTGGTCCGGACCATAACTCCCAGTTTCGGACCCAGGCTCTCAGACGTGTACCGGCCCCTTCTCCGGCGAGTTCCACATCCCCCATAATCATCGTCACCGGTCCCCCTTCCGTACACAATTCAATGTATCCGAGGTAGTACTGAGGGTGGCTCGAGTCATTTCCGGAACACACAGATGGAGCAGTGGGAGGGAGGACCATCATGAACGGTCGCGAGGACTGATCCCACCAATTCAGCCGGTTCGGCTCCCGGCCGGGAGCCACACATCGGGCCCGGTGGCGATGGTGCGTTTCCACGCCATCGCCATCGGGCCCGCCGAGGCGACGGCGACCGCGGCGGCCACGCCGACGGCCACGAACGGACCGGTCAACTGGGCGAGACCGCCCGCGAGCATGATCCCGATTCCCTGCACCGTGACCAAACTCGTCGAGGTCAGGCCCATCACCTGTGCCCGGACGCCGTCGGGCACCGCGCGGGCCATCAGCGCGACGGCCTGCAAGTGGTACGGCGCCGCGAAGGCCCCGCTGAGCCCGATCAGCGCGAGACAGGCCGGCAACGGAGGGCGGAAGAAGACAAAAAGCAAAGGAACGACGGATGCGATGGCGAGAATGCCGACGATTCGCGTTTTCCGTCGCGCCGGAACCCATTTCGTGAAGATCCACGATCCTATTACCGATCCCACCGGATCCGCCGCGAGAATAAGCCCGACCGCGAAACTCCCCGCCCCGAGACCGTTGGCGAGCGGGGCCGCGAGCCCTTCCGGCGCGATGGCGAACCCGGCGAGCATCTTCAACCCGAATAGCACGCGGATTCCCTTGCCCCGCCACAGTTCTCGGGCACCTTCACCACTGAAAGCCCGTGCCACACGGCTTTTCACCGAGGTTTCCGTGACGGCTGGCCCCCGGCGACGGACCCCTGTGGACACGAGCAGCGCGGAGACCACAAAGGTCACCGCGTCGATCACCAGTCCCCAGTAGGGCGTCACGAGCCCGATCACCAGTCCACCACCGCCGAACCCGGCCAGCTGTGCCGTTTGGATGGTGATCGTGCGGACCGCGAGCCCGGCGACGTACCGCTCGCCTTCGAGGACGTCCGGGAGCAACGCGAGCTGCGCCGCCCGGAAGGGGCCACCCGCCATCGTCAGGACCACCAGGAGCCCCGCCAGGACCGGCAACGGTGTCCCCGGCACGGCCATCAGCGCCGCGAGCGCCGCGCGCAGCAGGTCGCAGACGATCATCACCGTCCGCCGTGGATAGCGGTCGGCCAAACCGGCGAACAAGGTGCCGCCGATCAGCGTCGGCAGATACGTCAGGCCGTAGGTGAGCCCGGTCAGCCCCGCCGACGCCGTTCTTTCCCAGACCAGTACCGACAACGCGACCCTGGCCAGCTGGTCACCGGCCTGCGAAAGCGCCTCGGCCGCCCACAGCGCCCGGAACTCACCGACCGCGAAAGCGGCCTTGAACCCGGTGCCCGGTGCGGAATCCCCCTTCTCCATGAGCCCCTCCCCTTGGCTCACGGTAGTGGATCACTTCCGCACTGTCAGCGGCCATCCGGCCCACGACGTCCAGCAGTGTCCACTGTGGAGAGACGATTTCGCGCGGTCAGCGACCGGCGCCGTACCACATCATCCCCTCGGCCATTTCCATCGCCAGCGAACTCGCCACGACGGGATCCATCATGCTCCGGATGTCCTGCGTGGCCCTGCCCTGCGCCGTGATGTCGGTGCGCGGCTGCTCCGTCTGCCTGTTCTCGGTGGACGGGAGCGCGACGGCCTGTTCCCTGGCGGGCTTCCTCTTCGTCGTCGCGGGCGCTTGCTGCTTCACGGTGACCGGGACGTAGACGGTCACCGGGGCGGCCTGCGGCGCCGGTTGAGTGGGCTGGACCACCGGCGGCACGGCCTGCTGGGCCGCCACCGTGGGCAGCGGCCGCTCGGGCAGCGCGGTGTCTCCGGCCTGCTGGAGGGTGAACGTGCCGGCGAACCAGCCGATCGCGAGCAGCGCCACGCCCGCTCCGCCGACCAGCCAGGACCTGGCCCGGCGATGGATGACGACCGCCTTGGGCCGCAGATCCTTGTCGACGACCGGTTCACAGACCGGGGTCCGGACCGGCGCCGGCTCGGGCGCGACCTCGTTCTCCGGACTGCGCCGCCGTTTCGGCAGACTCGCCGCGATGATCCCCGTGCGGTCCAGCAACTCGGCTGTCTCGACGGGCACGCTCGCACAGAGCGCGGCATCGGTCGGCGTACGGCGCTGGGCGGCGCGCGGCATGGGGACCTCCGGAAGCGGAATCACGAACTTGAGCATTGTGGTGCATTTCCGACGCCGCCGTAAGTAACGCACCCCGATCGAGTTATCCCGAGCCGTCCGGACCACGGAGGGTTACTCCGTTCAGTGGCTTCCCATTCGCTCAGAGGCGCTTCATTCCCAGCCGTCCCAGCAGCGCGAGCGGGCGCTGGTAAAAGGATCCGAGCACGCGGGGAATCGCGTCGATGGCGTAGGCGTCCGGTCCGATCAGGATGCGCGCCGTCCCCCGTTCGATACCGCGCACGATGGTCTGCGCGGCCTTCTCCGGCGTCGTCCTCGCGATCTTTTCGAATCCCTCCGCGGCTTTGTCGATGTCCCGCTCGACGCCACCCCGCGCGTCGCGGGCGATATTGGTCTTGATGCCACCCGGGTGCACACAGCTGACCTTGACCGGATGCCGGGCGATCAGCATTTCCTGCCGGAGCGCCTCGGTGAACCCGCGCACCGCGAATTTCGCCGCGTTGTAGGCGCTCTGCGTGGGCACGCCGATGAAGCCGAACACGCTCGAAAGGTTGACGATATGCCCGTCGCCCGAGGCGATCACTTGCGGCAGAAAGGCTTTCGTGCCGTTGACCACGCCGCCGAGATTGATCCCCATCAGCCAGTCGTAGTCGTCCCAGGTCATTTCCTCGACCGTCGCGCCGAGGGCGACCCCGGCGTTGTTCACCACGAGGTTGGCGCCCCCGAAATCGACGGCGACCTCCTCGGCGTGCGCGAGAACGGCGTCGCGGTCGGCGACGTCCAGTTCGTACGCTTTCGCGGTCGCGCCCGCTTTCTCGCACAACGCGACGGTGCCGGCCGCGCGGACGGCGTCGACGTCGGAAAGGGCGAGCCTCGCCCCGCGCCCCGCCAGTTCGATCGCGAGCGCTTTGCCGATTCCCGAGCCCGCGCCCGTGATCACCGCGACCTTGTCCGTGAACGACTTCATACCCGCTCCCAAGTTCGACTGTTACCGGAGGTAACACATACTACGGCTGTGAGCTTGCTGTGCGTTGATCGATTCGGGCTGTGTTCGTGGACCGCTTATGGTGATCTGTAACCAGGACAACCGTGGACGACCGGAAGGAAGGCGATGCGCCGCGCCCTGTTGCTCGTGCTCTGTGTCGTTCTGACCGGTTGTTCCGCCGCGTCCGAACCTGCCGAAACCGAGCCCGGGGACACCGCCGCGACGGTGGCGGTCACCCCGGCCACGCCGCGGACCAACCCGGCGATCGGCGCGCTCTTCCTCGAAGGATCGCATTTCTGCACGGCCAGCGTCGTCCACAGCGGCCCGGGAGACCTCCTGCTCACCGCGGCGCACTGCCTCCACGACGGCGAAGGCGGCGAGTACGCGACGGGGATCACGTTCGCGCCCGGGTATCACGACGGCGTCGCGCCCTACGGCTACTGGGACGTGTCGGAGCCACAGGTTCCCGATGGCTGGGCCAGTTCGTCCGATCCAGACCTGGATGTCGGATTCGCGACCGCGCACCAGGCGGGCACCACGAAGACCCTCGAAAGCGTCACCGGCGCCAACACCCTGCTGACCGGCGGCGGATTCGAGCACACGATCACGCTGTCCGGCTATCCCGACGAGCGGGAGGCGCCGGTCGTCTGTCACGGCGTCAGCGCCCAGGCCGACACCTATCAGATGCGCGTCGGCTGCCCCGGCTTCACGACCGGCACCAGCGGCGGCCCGTGGGTGGTCGACCCCGATCCGGCGACCGGCCTCGGCACCGTCCTCGGCGTGATCGGCGGCTACCTGTACGGCGGGGACGATCCGGACACGTCCTACAGCAGCTACTTCGACACCGACGTCGCCACCTTGTACCGGAAGATGGACGCGCGGGGATGATCTCCCCATGAGCATCCACGACGTCCCGATCACCGGTGAGCCGATCCGCCTCGGCCAGTTCCTCAAACTGGCCAACCTGGCCGAAGACGGTTCGCACGCCAAAGACCTCCTCGACGCCGAAGAGGTCACGGTCAACGGCGAGGTGGAGGTCCGGCGCGGACGTCAGCTGACGAACGGCGACGTCGTGGAGGTCGGCGGCGAAGGCGGCCGTGTGGTTTTGAGCGGTTCGTGAACCCCACCGGGGCCGGGTGCGGCCGGCCCCCCTCGAGCCGGCCGTCCCCGTTCCCTCGCTCACCCGAGGGAAACCCCGATGAGTAGTCCGACGAACAGCGAAAACGCGCACAACTTGACCATCAAGTTCGCATCGCACATGACCTTCACCGATTCACCTCACGGAAGGGTCGGAGGTCCGGATCGTTCGGGCCGCAGACCTCGTCGGATCATTCGATCGACTCGCTGAGACGAATTTAGGACGGCGGGGAGCGGCTTTCCACATCAGATGATGCGGATCGGGGAATTCAGGAACCGGGCCGGACGAGCGAACGCAGCAGGTCGGTTTCGACGATCATCCGACCCCTGCCGGTGCGGAGCGCGCCTGCCTCGCGGAGGTCCTCCAGGATCCGGGTCACCGAGGGCAGCGACGCGGGCACCATGTCGGCGAGCTGTCGCTGAGTGAGCGTGATCGGCACGCGAACGCCCTCGGGACGGGCGTCCTCGGCGATCGAGAGCAGGCAGAGAATGGTGCGCTCGCGGACGTCGAGCCGGTACTGCTGCCGCTGATCGTCACTGTCCCTCAGCCGGGCGACGGCGGTCTGGAGGACGGTCCAGGTGATCCCGGGCCGCGCGTGACACAGTCCCACGAACCGGGCGGCCGGGATCACCAGGAACACCGAGGCGGACAGCGTCCGCACCGTCGCCGAGGCGGGCGATCCGTCGACCGCCGACATCTCGCCGATCAGCTGTCCCGGCCTTCGCCTGGCCAGGATGGTGCGGATACCGTCCGCGTCCTGGCGGAAGACCTCCGCCGAACCGGCGCACAGGAGATGGACGGTGGACGACGGGCTGCCTTGCGTGCAGATCTCGGCCCCGCGCGGAACCGACCGGGGTGTCCCGGCGGCGCTCATCGCCCGCCGGTCGTCCGGCCCCAAGGTCTCCCAGAAGGCACCCGGTTCGCACTCGGGGACCGGGTCCCGCCACGTCCGCTCATCGCTCACCGCACGCTGATCGGCCGCCATCGTTCCCCCTCTGGCACCGTCTCCTCGAACCGATAATCAAACCAGAGAAGAGACACCGAGCGGGACGGCACAATCGCCGCCAAGACGAATTTCGCCGGCGAGCGGCGACACGATCACCGACCAGTGAAGCCCGGCAATCTCAGCGCCTTCGCGAGGTCTTCGAGTTCGCGGTGCACCGGCTCGTTCAGCGGGACGCCCAGTGCCTGGCACTGTTCGAGGTATTGCGCCTCGCGCCAGCCGGGGTAGCGGACCGGGGTGCCGCCCTCCCAGCCGAGCAGGCTGCCGAACAACGCGCTCGCGGCCTTGTAGAACCCGTCGGCGCTGCGCAGCGTCGTCGGCGCGATGGCCATCACCAGCAGGCCGGTGTCGTGATCGTGGTCGCCGACACCGGAAAGCACCCCGGCGAAGATCTCGACCAGCAGCGCGAAACCGGCAACGGCGGCGCTGTCGACATCCGCCAGCGTGTCCATGTCGAGGACGAATTCGGGATACGCGCCGGCGGGGGCGGCCATGCCGAGCGGGTTCGCGGCCGTCCCGCGTTCCCCGCCCGCCGCCATGACGAGCCCGATCATGGTGTGCGGCAACGCCCTCGCGGCGTGATGCCCGGCGCGACCGAACGGCCCGACGCCGCGGACCGACATGAGCCCCACGCCGTAGCGGCCCGCGCGGGACACCGCCCGGTCCATCGCGTCGCCGACGGCCCACAGCCCCGGCGCGCGGCGGTAGTCGATCAGGGCGGCGGCACCGCGGTCGGCGATCATCAGCGGTTCGGCCCTCGGCCGCACCAGGCCGTTGACCAGCAGCGGCAGATGCAGCCGGGTCAGTTCGGCGACCCCCGATTCCGGGGTTCCGGTGAGGTCGCCGTGGCACAGTGCCTCGGCGGCCATCCGGGCACGGGACCACGGCAGGTCGTGCGCGGTGAAGACTTCGGTGACGAGGTCGATCAGGGCGTCGATCGGGACGCGCTGCCAGACCTGTTCCGGGATCGGGGAGGGCTCGGCCGGTTCGGGGAGCGGCTCGACGGGCGCACGGCGAAGAGAGCGGGGTCTGAGGGGCACTCCGCCGAGGGTGCCTTCGCACGTTTTTCGGCGTCAACGAACCAGGGCAGCTTCTAACCGACAGTGTGATCGAAGCGCCCGGAAACGTCGGTGGCCGGACGTACCATCGGGGCATGTGCCGGAACATCACCACGCTTCGAGGCCTGGAGCCGGCGGCGACGCCGGACGAGATCGAGGCCGCCGCCCGCCAGTACGTCCGCAAGGTGTCCGGGGTGCAGAGCCTGTCCGACGCCACCCGCGAGCCGTTCGAGGCCGCCGTCGCCGAGATCACCGAGATCACCAGGCGGCTGCTGACCGAACTGCCCGCACGCCGTCAGCCGCCGGCGACGGTGCCGCCGCTGCGCCGTCCCGAGGTCCAGGCGCGGATCGCCGCGAAGGCCGCGAAGAGTCAAGCGTCCTGAACCAAGCCCTGGCGGTTACGGTGAGCCGGTGACATACCCGCAAGACCCCTACGGTCAGCAGCAGCCTTACGGCCAGCAACCCCCGTACGGCCAGCAACCCCCGTACGGTCAGCCGTACCCGCCGCCGGGTTACGGGTACGGCCCCGCGATGCCGCCTCAGGACCAGGGCCTGGCGATCGCGGCGCTGATCGTGTCGATCGCCAGCCTGGTGGTGTGCAGCGGGCTGCCGTCGCTGATCGGCGTCATCATGGGGCACATCGCGCACGCGAAGGCCAAACGCGGCGAGGCGGGCGGCCAGGGGATGGCGCTCGCGGCGATCATCATCGGCTACCTCGGCGTCGCGATCATCGTCGGTCTCGTGCTGCTGTTCGTCATCGTCGGCATCGCGACCGAGTGGGACTTCGACTAGCGGACTTCGACCACATCCGAAGCGTTCCGGCAAAGGCCCGTCGGATACCCTCGACAGCGGTAGCGTGTCCGAGCGGCCGAAGGAACATGTCTTGAAAACATGCGAGGGCTCTGTCCTCCGTGGGTTCGAATCCCACCGCTACCGCCAGTCTTGACCGACGGAAAGCGCCCCAGGTCCGCGGACCTGGGGCGCTTTCCGTTCCGGATCAGGCGGGCACGAAGGCCCAGACCGTCTCGTCGCTACGGCCGCCCGCGAAGGGCCGCTGTTCCAGGATCGAAGCCGTGCCGTTGTTGACCTGCCGCACCGCCAGCGAACTGGCCCGGTTCACCAGTCCATAGCGCGTGTCGGCGCTCCGGAGCAGCTTCCACTGCTGATTCGTGGCCGAGCCGCAGTGCGTCTGTTCGAGCTGAGCGCCGTCCGCCGTACTGCCGGAGACCGGCCGCACGCACTGGCCGCTGCGCTCGTTGACGATCTTCCAGTACCCGCCGCCCGCGTCGGTGAGCTTCCATTTCTGGCCGTTGTCGTTCTGCCTGGCCACGTTGGTGATCTTCGCGCCCGCGGACGTCGAGCCGTCGACCACGGCCGCGCTGTTGCCGTTGGTCGCGACGGACAGGTAGTACTTCTTGCCCGCCTGCGGACCGGGGTCGGCGATGGGGTTCAGCGTCCACTGCTGGTTCGCCGCGCCGGTGTAGGGCTGCTGGACGAGCGGCGCCGGATACGCGCCGCCGTCGGTGATCGCGAAGCCCGTCAGGTAGTTGAAGATCGCCACCTTGCCGTTGCCGAGCGGCTGGAACACCCACCGCATGCCGTTCTGGCCGTTGCAGTTGTACTGGAGGATCTGCGTGCCGGGAGCCGTCCCGCTCTGGGCGCTGTCGGCGCACAGCTGGCTGTTGGCGTTGACGAGCTGCAGACCGGTGTTGTACCCGAGGATCCACTTCTGGCTCGTCGAGTCGGTCCGCGCCCGCTTGCTGAGGTTCACGAGCCCGCCGGTCGCCGAACCGATGACGTCGATCGCGTCACCGTTCGCGCCGGTGATGACGTAGGTCTTCCCGCCTTGGGCGTGCCCGTCGTCGTTGTCCGGGGTGTCCTTCTTGATCAGGAAGGCGCTGTTGGCGACATTCCAATGCGTGGCGAGCCAGCTGCCGGGGACGGGGTTCGTGCTGAAGTAGTCGTCGTTGCCGCAGTCCAGCAGCCGGTCGTAGTCGCGCTGCGTGCAGTCGAAGGACTGGGTGTCGCCGTAACACATCAGGTCCCATTCCTGGGAGCAGTGCCCGCCGCCCTGGTAGTGCGGGGCCCCGGGCAGGACCGCGCCGAGCATGTGGCCGAGTTCGTGGCCCGCGGCGTTGGCGCCCCAGCAGGGCACGGCGATCTCCGTGTAGTGCCTGCCGTTGTTGAAGGCGTTGGCCGGACCGGGCTGGTCGTCGCTGTCGCCCCAGGTGCCGGCACAGGTGAGCGGGTTGTCGGAGAACAGGATGTAGTCGCGGTCGGCGTTGTAGTAGCCGGCCTGGATGGCGCGATCGCGGATCGCGCCGGTCTGGTAGGTGCCGTCGGGCACGACGAGGTTGGCGACGGCGACCTGACAGCCCGCGCCGGCGGTCGTCACATACCGGATGTGCCTGCTGGCGCCGGTCACCGCGGCGCTGTCGTTGAACGAGTCGTCCATCCCGGACGCGTAGGCGCGCAGGGACGGCACGACGGTCGTGTACCGGTCGGGCTGACCGGCCTCCCGGACGTAGACCAGCTCGATGCGCTTGCCGGAAACCCCGTCGCCCTCGCAGACCACCGGGTTGGCGGCGATCTGCGCCTGAACGACGGTGGGAGCGAGCGGGGGCACCGCGGTCGCGCCGGGCGGCAGTGACCTGGCGGTGAACGCGAGCGAGTCGTCGGAGGCGGCGGCTCCCGCGGTCTCCCCCACGAGCAAGCCACAGATGAGGCCGACGGTCACCAGCGCACCGGCGTAGCGTCGTTTTGTTCTGGACAAGTGCTCTTCCTTTCGCGATGAAGAAACGCACACTTCTCGAACTGTCGCGAAGAGAAGGCTAGAGATCGGATGTATAGACCACCAGGCAGAAAGACCGGCAGACAGCCTAGTCTTCGGGCATGCCCAAGTACTTGCTGCTCAAGCACTACCGCGGCGCTCCGGCGGCGGTGAACGACATCCCAATGGACCAATGGGCGCCGGAGGAGATCACGGCGCACATGAAGTACATGAGGGACTTCGCGATCCGGCTCCAGGAGTCCGGCGAGTTCGTCGGCGAGCAGGCCATCGCCCCCGAAGGCACCTTCGTCCGCTACGACGGCGAAGGCAAGCCGCCGGTCACCGACGGGCCCTTCGCCGAGACCAAGGACCTCATCGCGGGCTGGATGATGATCGACGTCGACAGCTACGAGCGAGCGCTGGAACTGGCGGGCGAGCTGTCGGCCGCTCCGGGCGCGGGCGGGAAACCGATCCACGAATGGCTCGAACTGCGTCCGCTGTTCAGCGAGCAGCTCATCATCACGGAGTGAACGCCGAACTGGACGAGGCGCTGCTCCGGAGCCTCACCCCGAACGTCCTCGGGATCCTCGTCCGCCGCGGAGCCGACTTCGCGGCGGCCGAAGACGCCGTGCAGGAAGCGCTGATCGAGGCCGTCCGCGTCTGGCCCGGCGACCGGCCGAAGGACCCGAAGGGCTGGCTCGTCACCGTCGCCTGGCGCAAGTTCCTCGACATGGCGAAGTCGGACGCCGCCCGGCGCCGCCGCGAAGATCTCGTCGACGAAGAGCCGGAGCCCGGACCCGTCCCCGCGGTGGACGACACGCTGCAGCTCTACTTCCTGTGCGCGCACCCGTCGCTGACGCCGTCTTCGGCGGTCGCGCTCACCTTGCGCGCCGTCGGCGGGCTGACCACCCGCCAGATCGCCCAGGCCTACCTCGTGCCCGAAGCGACCATGGCGCAGCGCATCAGCCGGGCCAAGCGCACCGTGTCCGGAGTGCGCTTCGACCAGGCGGGCGACGTCGCCACCGTGCTCCGCGTGCTCTACCTGGTCTTCAACGAGGGCTACTCCGGCGACGTCGACCTCGCCGCCGAGGCCATCCGGCTCACCCGGCGGCTCGCGGCCGCGATCGACCATCCCGAGGTCGCGGGGCTGCTCGCCCTCATGCTGCTCCACCACGCCCGGCGCGCCGCCCGGACGGGACCCGGCGGCGAACTGGTGCCGCTCGCCGAACAGGACCGCGGCGAGTGGGACACGCGGCTGATCGCCGAGGGCGTCGAGATCCTGCGGGCGGCGCTGGCCCGCGACAGCCTGGGCGAGTTCCAGGCACAGGCCGCGATCGCGGCGCTCCACGCCGACGCGCCCGCCGCCGAGGAGACCGACTGGGTGCAGATCGTCGAGTGGTACGACGAACTCGCGCGCCTGACCGGCAGCCCGATCGTGCGGCTGAACCGCGCGGTGGCCGTCGGCGAGGCGGACGGTCCGCGCGCGGGGCTGGCCGCGCTCGCGGAACTGGACGACTCGCTGCCCCGGCACGCGGCGGTGGCGGCGTATCTCCACGAGCGCGACGGCGACCTGGCGACGGCGGCGCGGCTCTACGCCGAAGCCGCCGGCAAGGCGGCCGACCTGGCCGAACGCGCCCACCTGACGCGGCAGGCCGCGCGGATCAACGCCGTCAGGAAGTGATCGGCGGCAGGCGCGGCAGCCCGTCGATCTCCGACAGGTGATCGAGCACCCGCCCGAAAGCCCTGGCCAGCACCTGCTGCTCCTCGGGGTCCAGCAGGTCGATGAGGTGTTCTCGGACGCCTTCGACATGCGTCGGCGCCGCGCCCTTCAGCAGTTCCTCGCCGCGTCCGGTCAGTTCCGCGACGACGCCGCGCTTGTCCGCCGGGTCGCGGGTGCGGCGGATGATGCCCTCGGCCTCCAGCCGGACCATCTGGTGCGAAAGCCTGCTCTTGGTCGAGCCGAGCATGCTCGCCAGCTCCGTCATCCGCATCCGGTTGTCGGGCTGCGAGGAAAGACAGACCAGGACCTCGTAGTCGGCGAGGGTCACGTCGTGGTGCTCGGAGAGTTCCCGGTGCAGGCGCTGGCGCAGCCGCATGGTGGCGACGATGTAGGAGCGCCAAGCGACCATCTCGGACTCCGACAGCCAGCGCACTTCCTTCTGTTCCACCACCATCCACGCAGGGTAGAACGTTGATCGCACCGGGCGCATACCCGCCGGTTACTTTTCGGTCCTGAAAAATCCGGTGGAACATTCGCCCGAAGGAGGGTTACGAAAAGGTTGAGACTCGGCGTGAAAAGGCGCATTCTGCTTGTCAGCGGATGGTCGGGCAAGTATCGGGCGGACCGTAGGAGGTCGCCGGACCTGCTCCCAGCCGGGAAGGGTCAGGTGGTGGTATGGCGGGTGATTCTCGCGGTTGACCGCCTGCTGTGTCCCCGCGACCGGAACGGAAAGGACCGGGTCGGTCGCGACTGTGAACAGCGACGAGCGCGGGTATCTCAGATGCGCTCGACCATTCTCGCGCATTCGGCGTCACTCCGGCCTGTTTCGGGTTCGCGGCCTCTTCGACCGCCTCGGCAGTGCCCGGCGCCGGCCCGGTGATCGCGGCCAACCGGCGATCAGAACAAGACAACCTCGGTAGACCTGGGTGCGGCCGCGCTGAGTGGCCGCACCCAGGCATATCCGGGTCCGTCCGGCTACGCTTCCCCCGTGCGATTCGACGAAGGCGCGGGCCTGGACACCTCCGAAGTCGAGGACCTGCGAGGCGGCGGTGGCGGTATCGGCGGCCGGGTGGCACTCGGCGGCGGCGGGCTCGGCGTGGTCGGCCTCGTCATCTACTTCCTCATCTCCCAGTTCGGCGGCGTGAGCCTCAACCCGTCCTCGGGCGGGCTCGGCGGTCTGGGCGCCGTGGGCTCCGGACAGCAGGTGGACAACACCTCGCTGTCCCAGGAGTGCAAGACCGGCGCGGACGCGAACCGGAAGCACGACTGCGCGATCGTCGGCATCATCAACTCGATCCAGGACTACTGGGGCCAGGAATTCCAGCGCTCCGGTTCGACCTACCGCAAGGCCGTCACCAACTTCTTCAACGGCGGCGTGAACACGGCCTGCGGCAACGCGACTTCGGACGTCGGGCCGTTCTACTGCCCCGGTGACTCCGAGGTGTACATCGACCTCGGGTTCTTCAACGAGCTCCGCACGAAGTTCGGCGCGGAGGGCGGTCCGTTCGCGGAGGCGTACGTGCTGGCCCACGAATACGGGCACCACGTGCAGAACCTCACCGGAGTGTCCAAAAAGGGCACCGGGAGCGGGCCGACGTCGGGTTCCGTGCGGCTCGAACTGCAGGCCGACTGCTACGCCGGGGTCTGGGCGAACCACGCCACGACCAGCCCGACCGAGACCGGTCGGCCGCTGCTCAGCGAGATCACCCAGCAGGACCTCGACTCCGCGCTGGACACCGCTTCGCGGATCGGCGACGACTACATCCAGTCCAAGCTCGGCGGCGGCCGGGTCGACGAGTCGAAGTTCAGCCACGGCACCTCGGCGCAGCGGAAGAAGTGGTTCACCACCGGCTTCCAGACCGGCCAGCCCGCGCGGTGCGACACCTTCGCGACCAACAACCTGGGCTGAACCCGGAAGTACGGCCGGGAGCGTGACTCACGTGGTGGGACGCGAATCTCGCGTGCTTGAAGGGCGAACTCGCGTGATCGAAGGCGGAACTCACGTGACTGGAGACCGCACTCGGGTGTTCGGCATCTGATCACGCGAGATCCGCCTCCAAGCACGCGAGTTCGGCACCTGATCGCACCGATGGCCGCAGCGGTCCTCCCGGAAGTACATGAAGGCCCCCTTCCTTGCGCCTGGCGCAAGGAAGGGGGCCTTCATGTACTAAGGACTGCTTACGCGGCGACGGCGCCGTGGTGGTCGTCGGCGTGGACGGAAGCCGTCAGGCTCCGCTGCTTGGACCGCTCGGCCGCGCGAACGGCCTTCGCCTTCGCGGCCTTGCCACCCGGGACACCGTTGATGTTCTCGGTGCTGGTCGCGTACACGCCCAGCGCCCAGGCGACGGCGTCCGAGTTGCGGTCGAGCGCGACGCGGTCGATGTTGCCGAGGTTGTCGCAGGCCTGGTGGTAGCACTTGTCGTAGGGAACGTTGGCGCTACCGCCCCACTTGGCGGCCTGCGCCGCGGTCTTCACGCCTTCGGCGCCGGTGAACAGGCCACCGGACGGGATGCCGACCGCGATGAACTGGCCGTAGTCGGAACGACCGGTGAAGTCCGTGCCCTCGACCGGGACACCCTTGCCGTTCTGGAGGTAGTCCACGAGGGTCTTCTCCAGCTCGCCGGAACCGTACGGTCCCGCGCCCGCGCCGACACCGTCGGAGTTGTCACCGTCGTAGGCGAAGTACGCCGCGTTCGGCGAGGCGATCATGTCGTAGTTGTAGTACAGCGCGATGTCGAGCTGCTGCTCGAAGGTCAGCGAGTTGACGTAGTACGTCGAGCCGACGAGCCCGAACTCCTCGGCGCTCCACCAGCCGAAGCGGACGGCGTTGTTGGCCTTGGGCTTGCTGCCCAGCTGCAGCGCGGTCTCCAGCAGCGCGGCCGAACCGGAGCCGTTGTCGTTGATGCCGGGGCCCTCGGTGACGCTGTCGAGGTGCGAACCGAGCATCACGACGTTGTCCTTGCGACCGGTCTTGGTCTCGGCGATGACGTTGTAGCTCGTCCGCGCCTCCTGGAAGGCACGCAGGTCGAGGGTGACCGACGCGCCCGCCTTGCCGGCGAGCGCCTGGCCGTCGGCCTGGGTGATGCCGCCGGTCGGGATCTTGCCCGCGGCCGGGTCACCCAGGGTTCCGTTCACCGGGCCCGGGACGTTGTTGTAGACGATCGCGCCCACGGCTCCGGCCTCGGCGGCGGTCGCCTGCTTCTGCGCGAAGGAGCAGCCACCGCGCTGGATCAGCGCGATCTTGCCGGTGACCCCGCCGGCGTAGTCGGCGGCCTCGCAGCCGCTGGTCTCGTCGACCGGCACCACGGCGAGCGGGGCGGTGATTCCCCCGGCGGGCGTCGACGGGCTGTAGGACATGATGATGATCGGGACGTCGGCGCCCGCGACCGTCAGCTCCTCCGCGAGGGTTTCCGCGTAGGTGAACGGGAACTCCTGGCGCGTGACCGTGAAGCCCGCCTGCTCCAGCTTCGTGGCGACGTACTCCGCGGACTTCTTGTGGCCCTCGGTGCTGGCGGCGCGGCGGCCGCCGTTCGCGTCCGAGATCCGCTGCAACGCGATCAGGTGCCGGTTCACGTTGGCACCGTCGACCTTGTTGACGAGTTGCCTGGCGAGCGCGGGACCGTCGAGCTTCGGTGCGGCGGTCGCAGCGGGAGCCATTCCGACCGTGAGCGCGGCGGTGGCCATCACCACGATCGAGGGAACAATGCTTCTTCGCGAATATGACATGGGCGTCACCTTTGTGTGGTTTGCGTCATAGGTCAACCGACGTTCGGCGGACTTACCTTCACCGTTATAGGGTCGCCTGTATGTACGCGATCACCATCCGTGAGCCCGGCGATCCCGATGTTCTCGAATGGGCCGAGGTCCCCGATCCGGTGGCGGGTGAAGGCGAAGTCGTCATCGAGGTCGCCGCGAGTGCCGTCAACCGCGCTGACCTGCTGCAACGCCAGGGAAACTACCCGCCTCCGCCGGGTGCGAGCGAAATTCTCGGGCTCGAATGTTCGGGCACGATCGCCGAAATCGGCGAAGGCGTCGAGGGGTGGCGAATCGGCGACGAGGTTTGTGCTTTGCTCGCCGGTGGTGGCTATGGGGAAAAGGTCGCCGTCCCGGCCGGACAACTGCTTCCGCTGCCCGCCGAAGTCGAATTGCTCGCGGCCGCCGGACTGCCCGAAGTCGCGTGCACGGTTTGGGCGAATGTGGTCATGCACGCCGGATTGTCCGAGGGCGAGGTCCTGCTCGTCCACGGCGGCGCCGGCGGGATCGGCACGCACGCGATCCAGGTCGCCAAGGCGCTCGGCGCGACGGTCGCGGTGACCGCGGGTTCGGCCGAGCGGCTGGAGAGCTGCCGTCAGCTCGGCGCCGACATCGCGATCAACTACAAGGAGCAGGATTTCGTCGAGGTCCTGCGCGCCGAGACCGGTGGCGCGGACGTCATCCTCGACAACATGGGCGCCAAGTACCTCGACCGCAACATCGACGCGCTGAAGGCCGACGGCAGGCTCGTGGTCATCGGCATGCAGGGCGGGGTCAAGGGCGAACTCAACATCGGCAAGCTGCTGGGCAAACGCGTGAGCGTGTACGCCGCGGGCCTGCGTTCCCGGCCGCTCGCCCAGAAGGCGGCGATCGTCGCCGACGTCCGCGAGCGGCTGTGGCCGCTGGTCGAGCAGGGTTCGGTGAAGCCGATCGTCGGTCAGGTCGTCGCGATGTCCGAAGCCGCGTCCGCGCACCGCGCGCTCGAAGAAGGCACGGTCTTCGGCAAGGTCCTGCTGGCCGCGAAGTCCTGACCCCTCCCGCGTTTCGTCCTCTGAATGCGGTAGTTGCACACGCAAGTACCGCATTCAGAGGACGAATTGCGCAGTCTTAGCGGATCTCTTCCAGCACCCGGACGAGCTGGTTGACCTCGAAGACGTTCGAGTAGTGCGCGAGTCCGATTCGGACGGCGCCGCCGACTTCGGCGGCGCCCAGTGACCCGAAGACGCCGCTCGTGCCGTCGTCGGCGAAGGCGCAGAGCCCTTGGGACGCGAGATACTCCGCGACCTCGGGCGACTTCTTGCCCGCGACGGCGAACGCGAGCGCGGGGATCCGGCGCATGGCGTCGCCGATGACCATCACGTGCCGCAGCGAACGCAGCTCCGTGGACAGTTGCGCCAGCAGCCCCGCGTGATACGACTTCGCCGAACCCAGCGACGTCACCAGTTTCTCGCGCCGCGAGCCGATCGCGGCGTCGTCCAAACCGGCCAGATAGTCGATCGACGCGACCAGCCCGGCGAGCAACGGGTACGCGTGCGGGCCCAGTTCCATCCGGGCCGGGCCGCGCGCGGCCGGGTCGAGCGAGACCGAGGGCAGGCGTTCGAGCAGTTCGGGATCGCGGAAGACCAGCGCCCCCACCGACGGTCCGCCCCAGGCCTGCGCGGAAACCACCATCACGTCGGCGCCGAGCGCGTTGAGGTCCAGCGGCACGAACGGCGCCGCGTACGTCGCGTCGACGACGACCAGCGCGCCGACGCGTTTGGCGAACTCGATCACCGTCGGGACGTCGGGCCGGGTGCCGACCGAACCGGACGCGAGCGTGACCGCGACGGCCTTGGTGCGCGCGGAGACGAGGTTCTCGTACTGCCACGCGGGCAGTTCGCAGGTCTCGATGTCGATCTCGCCCCAGCGCACGACCGCGCCGACGCGTTTCGCGGCGCGGCGCCACGGCGCGAGGTTGGCCTCCTCGTCCAGCCTGGACACGACGACCTCGTCGCCTATCGTCCAGCGGTCGGCCATCGCGTCGACGAGACGGCGGATGAGGTCGGGCGCGTTGGGTCCGAGCACGACTCCGGCCGGGTCGGCGCCGACCAGGTCGGCGACCGCCCGGCGAGCGGCCGTGACAATGCTTTCCGCGCGCTGGGAGGCCGGAAACGCTCCACCCGGTCCGGACACCGGAGCGCGCATGGCCGTGGATACGGCCGAAGCGACCTGTTCAGGTACGAGCATTCCGGCGGCGCCGTCGAAGTGAATCCAGCCGTCACCCAGCGCGGGAAACAGCCCACGGATACGAGCGACGTCGAACGCCATGGGGACACCGTACGGACGTGCGGTTTGGCGCTTTACCCGGGGTTGGCCAGCCGACCACGGGGCGCGACGATTCCCGCTACGCTCGGAGACGGCACCGAAAACCACACTGCGCTCAGTGCCCGACGTAGGCCAGGATGGAGCCCATGACCGACCCAGTTTCCCGCGAATCGAACACCCCCGGTGACGGCGGCGGAGACTCCTCACCCCACGTGGTGGTCGTCGGCCCCGACGGCGTCCCGGTCGGTACCGCACGGCTCGCCTCCGGTTCCGACGAGGAGGCACCGCACGAGGAATCGGTCGGCGACCTCGTCGAAGAGCCCGCCAAGGTGATGCGGATCGGCACGATGATCAAGCAGCTGCTGGAGGAGGTCCGCGCCGCGCCGCTGGACGACGCCAGCCGCACGCGCGTGCGCGAGATCCACCAGACCTCGATCCGGGAGCTGGAGCAGGCGCTGGCGCCCGAGCTGCAGGACGAGCTGGAGCGCCTCGTGCGGCCGTTCACCGAGAACTCGACGCCGTCCGATGCCGAGCTGCGGATCGCGCAGGCCCAGCTGGTCGGCTGGCTGGAGGGGCTGTTCAGCGGCATCCAGACCGCGCTGTTCGCGCAGCAGATGGCCGCGCGGGTGCAGCTGGAGCAGATGCGGCGTGGTCTCCCCGCGGGTCCCTCGGCGGGCGGCGCCCTGGGCGGCCACTCCGTCGGTGGCGACTCTCACGGGCCGGGCCAGTACCTCTGAACCTCTGACGCGCTGTTCCCCAAATGTCATGAAAGGGCCGTTCAAGACGTTTTTCGTCTTGAACGGCCCTTTCATGACATCCGCGCCGACCAGGGTCACCGCAGCGGCCGGAAGAAAGTGCGCAGGTCCTCGATGAGCAGGTCCGGCACCTCCAGTCCCGGGAAGTGACCCCCACGGTCCGGAGTGGACCAATGCACGACGTTGTCGGTCCGCTCGGCCAGCCGCCGGATCGGCAGGCCGGTGTCCTTCGGGAACACGGCCACCCCGGTGGGCACAGAGGACTTCGGCGGCTCCGCGCCCCAAGCCCGGCCCGGCGCGGCGTAGATCCGCGAAGACGAGTTCGCCGTGCCGGTGAGCCAGTAGAGCATCACGTTGGTGAGCAGATCGTCGCGATCGATCGCCTCGTCCGGGACGTCACGCGAGTCCGAAAAGGACTTGAACTTCTCCACCAGCCACCCGAGCTGCCCGGCCGGTGAGTCGGTGAGCCCATAGGCAAGCGTTTGCGGCCTGGTCGCCTGGATCATCGCGTACCCCAGCTCATCCTGCCCGGACTGCACCGACTGCCCGCGCTCGGTCGTCGGCACCGCGCTCGGCAGCATCGTCAGATGCGCGCCGATCACCCGCTCCGGGCATCCGACCCCCACCTGCCGCGAAACGAGCGCGCCCCAGTCGCCGCCGTGCAGCCCGAACCGCTCGTACCCGAGCCGCGACATCAGCACCGGCCAGGCTTCGGCGATCCGGTCGGGACCCCAGTCCGCCTCGGTCGTCGGCCCGGAGAAACCGAACCCGGGCAGCGACGGCACCACGACGTGGAACGCGTCCTCGGGGTCGCCGCCGTACGCGCGCGGGTCGGAGAGAGGCCCGATGACGTCGAGGAACTCCACAATGGACCCCGGCCAGCCGTGCGTGAGCACCAGCGGGATCGCGGCCGGCTCCGGGGACCGCGCGTGCAGGAAGTGGACGTTCGCGCCGTCGAGGTTCGTGAGGAAACCGGGGAAACCGTTGAGGCGCTCCTCGTGGGCGCGCCAGTCGTAGCGGAGACGCCAATACTCGGCGAGCTCCTGGAGGTATCCGAGCGGCGTCCCGAGCCCCCAGCCGACGCCGTCGATCTCGTCGGGCCAGCGCGTGTTCGCCAGCCGGGCGGCGAGGTCGTCGAGGTCGCGCTGCGGGACGGCGATCGTGAACGGCGTGATTTCGTCGGTCATGCCGGCCACGGTAGGGACGATCGAGGACAGGAGCGGTCCTCAGCCTCCCGGCAGCTGGGCGCGCAGGCGATCGAGCCAGCGGTCGATGGTGTCCTCGTAGCGGCCGGGGTCGTTACGGCGCTGAGCCTCGTCGACGGACGCGGTGACGGCGGCCCGGATCCGCAGCGCGTGCTCGGGCAGCGCGAAGACCTCCTGGTAGTAGCCCTCGCGCATCTGGACGTCCGCGACCAGCTGGTAGTCCCGGGCCGCGTCGGGGACGACGAGACCGTACGCCCAGCCAGGGGTGGCGCCACGATCGCGAGCGGTGACGACGATGACCGTGGGGCGCGCGGCCTTGACGACGTCGGTCGGGTTGGCGCCGTGCGCGATGGCCTCGTCGTTCAGTCCGATGTAGTCGATCGACTTCCAGCCGCTGTAGTACGGGATGGCCCCCGCGTCCGAGACCGCGAGACTGCGCGCCGCCTCGGGCACCCCGGCGTTCGCGAGACCCTTCCCGATGGCGACGTGCGCGCGCTGCAGATCGGGACCGTAGTTGGCGATCACCGGCAGATCCGTGGATCCCGCGCCGGTGACGGCGACCCAGCCGACGGCGACGGCGCCCAGCGGGGCGGCCAGCCACCGGCTGCCGAGATGCGCCATGGCGAGCCCCGCTCCCAGGCACAGCACCGGGAACGCGTGGAAGGCGAACCGGTGCAGATAGTCCATGGTCGGCCCGGACACCGCGTAGGTCATGCCGGTCAGCAGGACGACGGAGCACAGCACCAGGCCCGCGCCGCGGCTCGCCTTCCGGAACAGCAGGAAAGCGGTCAGCACGAGTAGCGGGGCGACCAGCCAGACGGTCGCCTCCAGCCACGCCGAACCGGAGTCGAGATTGCCGAACTTGACGTAGAAGGTGTTCGGGAACAGATGCCCGAAGTACGTCCACCGCCAGCCGAAGTACGCGCCGCCGACGACGGCCACCCCGGCCACCAGCGCCCAGGTCCGGCCGCTTTTGCGCCCGAGCCACGCCCAGACGAGGAAGGCCGGGATCGTCGCGAGCACGCCTTCAGGCCGGATCATCCCGGCGAGGAGCAGCAGCACCGGCGGTTCCCAGGCCCGCACGGGGCGGCCTTGGACCAGGTTCACCCCGACGATCGCGGCACGCAGCACGACCGCGGCGAACGCGATGGTCTCCAGACCGGCGGTGACGTGGAAGTAGGACGGGACGAACAGCACCAGCGCGCCACCGGCCACGAGCGCGCCGAGCACGCCGGCGCCGCGGTACCCGGACCGGACCAGCATCACGACGATCCCGATCCCCAGTACGACGGACGTCACCTTCGCGACGGTCTCCAGCGGCACCCCGACGAGCGCGAAGGGCACGTGCCAGAGCATCCAGAGGAAGTTCGTGAAGCCTTCGATCGGGTCTTCGCCCACGTTCCACACCGGACCGTGGCCGTCGGCCATGTTCGCCGAGTACCGGAAGGTGATGAAGGCGTCGTCGATGGTGAGGAACCACGCCGCCCAGCAGCCGACGAGGAAGAGCGCGGCGAAGCCGAGCGCGACGACGAGCGGGGCCCGGCCCGATCGGGGCGACGGCGCCACGTTCAGTTCCTCTTGCTCCACCGTGGTCGTCATTTCCCCGCTTTCGCCCTCTCAACTCGGTCCAGCACTCGATCCACCCCGCGTCCGTCCACAAGAGCCATCGAAGTCGCGGAAAGACCGTTACGCACCGACGAGTCCGTCAGCAGGACTTCGAGTGTCCCGGTGGCCCGGTCGTCGAGCGCGCCCGCGCTCCCCAGCCCGGCCGCCAGCCCGAGGCCGAGTGCCGCGCGATAGCCCGCGTCCTGGTTCTCCACCAGGCGGACGACGGCGGTGGGGACGCCGAGACAGCACAGTTCGAGCAGGGTCACCCCGGCCGCGCTGATCGCGACGTCCGTGTCCACCAGCAGGTCGAGCAGCCCCGGCCCGGGCGGTGTCACCCGGAATCCCTGGCCCGGCAGCGGTTCGGGCACCACCGGCTCGCCGCGGACGAGCACGTCGGCGTCGAAAGGCAGCCTGGTGTCGCGCAGTGCGCGCAGGAGCGCGCTGACCGTTTCGGCCCATTCCGCGCCGCCGCCCAGCACCACGGTGATCCGCGGCCGCTCGCCGTCGGACCGGCCCTGGGACCGCTTCTCCCTCGCTTGCGAAACGGCCTCTCGAAGGGGCGCGTACTGCGGCCCGCGCAGCAGTTCCCCCGAGCCGTCCCCGGGCCGCGGCCCCGGTTCGAAAGCGCAGTCGACGACGATGTCCGCCTCGCGCCTGCCGAAGACGTCGTCCTCGATGGACACCAGCAGCGCTCCCGCGCCGTTGACCTCTTCACGCAGCTCACCGAGGCCGTAGTGATCGACGACCACCGCGTCGAACCCGGCGAAGGGCACGGACGGCAGCACCGGGACGGCCAGCTCGCCGAAGCGGCCGGCCAGCCATTCGGCGTTGTCCACCCGGCCCGAGAACACGACCTCCCAGCCGCGCGCGACGGCACGTTCGGCGTAGGCGACCATGCGCGAGACATGGCCGGCGCCGATCGACGGCGAGGCGTCGGCCCGGAGCAGCAGCCGGGTCATCGGGCGACCTTCTTCTGCTCGACGTGCGCGTTGAGCGCCGCCAGCTCTGGCCGCGCGCGCAGCATCGAGACCACTTCGCGCCAGTCGCCGACGCGGTCGCCGAGTTCGGCCACGAGTCCTTCGATGAGCGCCCAGTCCTCGGGGGTGTCCAAGGTCACGCGCAGGTCGTCGGCGGCCGGGCTGACGACGATCCCGGCGCAGGAGTACCGCTCCGGGTGCGCGTAGACGCCGGAGGTGACGTGTTCGCGATCGGCGCCCCGGGCCGTCTCGATCTGTTCGACGAGCACCCCGGTACGGACGAGTTCGGCGTCGAAACCGCGCGGCAGCGTGCGCAACAGCACGGTGCTCAGGTAGTCCAGCGAAGGCTGGGCACGCCACTGGGCGACGAGCTGCCCGATGAGCCGGGGGTCGAGCAGCGGGCAGTCCGCGGTGAGCCGCACCACGGCGTCGGCCGGATAGGCCTCGACGGCCACCGCGAACCGCGCGAGGACGTCGTCGAGCGGCCCTCGGGCGACCCGGGCGCCGTGGCGGGCGGCCTCTTCGGCCACCGCGTCGTCGTCGGCCTCCGTGGAGGTCGCGACCACGACGTCGTCGATTCCGGGCGTCTCGGCGGCGGCCCGGACGACCCAGCCGAGCACGCTCCGGCCCGCCAGGGGACGGAGCACCTTGCCGGGCAGCCGGGTCGACGACGCACGCGCCTGGATGACGGCGTTGACCACGTGGGGCCCGGGGGCTGGATCCATGGGTGACATGATGTCGTGCGGCAGTAGCACCGAAACGCGGAGGTCAACGATGTCCGAGCTGGATGGCTCCAGCATCCTGCTCACCGGCGGGACCGGTTCGTTCGGCAAGGCGTTCATCACCTACGCCCTGGCCGAGCTGAACCCGCGACGGCTGGTCGTGCTCTCCCGTGACGAGCTCAAGCAGTACGAAGCCCGGCAGCAGTTCGGCGACGACCCGCGGCTGCGCTGGTTCATCGGCGACATCCGGGACCGCCGCCGCCTCGAGCGCGCGATGCACGGGGTCGACTACGTGGTGCACGCCGCGGCCCTCAAGCAGGTCGACACGGGCGAGTACAACCCGTTCGAATTCGTGCAGACCAACGTCGTCGGCTCGCAGAACGTCATCGAGGCCGCGATCGACACGGGCGTGAAGAAGGTCGTCGCGCTGTCGACGGACAAGGCGTCCAGCCCGATCAACCTCTACGGCGCCACGAAGCTGTGCGCCGACCGGATGTTCATCAGCGCGAACCACTACGCCGCGACCCATCCGACCAGGTTCTCCGTGGTCCGCTACGGCAACGTGATGGGCTCGCGCGGCAGCGTGATCCCGTTCTTCCGCGCGCTCGCGGCCAAGGGCGAGTCGCTGCCGATCACGCACAAGGAGATGACCCGCTTCTGGATCACGCTCCCGCAGGCCGTGCAGTTCGTGGTCGACTCGTTCGACCAGATGAACGGCGGCGAGCTGTACGTGCCGCGGATCCCCAGCATGCGGCTGGTCGAGCTCGCGCAGGCCATCGCGCCCGGTTCGCCGATGCACGAGGTCGGCATCCGGCCCGGCGAGAAGCTGCACGAAGAGATGATCGCCCCCGACGACGCCCGCCGGACGGTGCGGCTCAGCGACCGCTACGTCGTCCAGCCGCACATCGCGGGCTGGGGCTACGAACCGCCGTCGGGTGGCGAAGCCGTGCCGGAGAACTTCGCGTACCGCTCGGACACCAACGACCTGTGGCTCGACGCGGACGAACTGCGCGACCTGGTCGAGCAGTATGGCTGAGCAGTTCCTTCCGTACGGCCGTCAGTCCGTTTCGGACGAGGACATCGCCGCCGTCACCGAGGTGCTGCGCGGCGACTGGCTGACCACCGGCCCCGCCGTCACGCGCTTCGAAGAAGACCTCGCCGAGCACACCGGCGGCACGCCCGCGGTGGCCGTCACCTCGGGCACGGCCGCGTTGCACGTCGCGTACGCGGCGGCCGGGATCGGCCCCGGTGACGAGGTCGTCACCTCGCCGATGACGTTCGTCGCGACCGCGGCGACGGCCGCGCTGCTCGGCGGCAAGGTCGTCTTCGCCGACGTCGAGGCGGACACCGGGAACCTCGATCCGGCGGCGGCTTCGGCGGCCGTCACCTCCCGGACCAAGGTCGTCGCGGCCGTGGACTACGCCGGCCACCCGGCCGAGCTGGACGCGCTGGGCGGTATCGCCCGCGACAACGGCGCGCTGCTGCTGGAGGACGCCGCGCACTCCGTCGGCGGGAGCTGGCAGGGCAAGCCCGTCGGCTCGCTCGCCGACCTCACGACGTTCTCCTTCTTCCCCACCAAGAACCTCACCACGGCCGAAGGCGGCGCGGTGATCGCCGGTTCGGACGAGCTGCTGGCGCGGGCCCGCGGTTTCCGCAACCACGGGCTGGTGCGGGACAAGGCGGCGCAGCGGTATCCGGACGAAGGCGCGTGGCACCAGGAAGTGCACGAGTTCGGCCTGAACTACCGGCTGCCGGATGTGTTGTGCGCCTTGGGAAGCAGCCAGCTCCGACGGCTCTCTGAGTTCAAGGAGCGGCGCGCGGAGATCCACGCGCGCTACACCGCCTCTCTGTCCTCTTTGGACGGCGTTTTGACACCTGCCGTGCGCGAAGGCGCGGACCCGGTGTGGCACCTGTACCCGCTGCGAGTCCTCGAAGGACGCCGTCGCGCGCTGTTCGATCACTTGCGCGCCAAGGGAATCGGCGTGCAGGTCAACTACATCCCCGCGTACTGGCACCCGGTGTTCGAAGACCTCGGATACCAGCGCGGGATGTGCCCGAACGCGGAGCTGTACTACAGCCAGGAGCTTTCGCTGCCGCTGTTCCCGGCGCTGACCGACGCCGACGTGGACCGCGTCATCGACGAGGTCCACGGCTTCTTCGGCTAGATCAGGCCCCAGGTGAGCGCGGTGCCCTTCGGGACGTCGGAAGCGAAGGTGCGGCCGAGCACGTTCACGATCTCGGCGGGTGCCAGCCCACCGGCGGGCCGGATCGAGCGGACGTTCTCCCGCGTCACCGTGTCCCCCGCGCGCACGTCCTCGACGACGTAGAGGGAACGCCGCAGCCGCAGTCCTTCCTTCTCGCTCTCGCGCGGCCCGATCACCGGCGCGCCCAGCGCCTCCCAGGCGCGGTGCGATTCGGTGACCAGCGCGGCCAGTTCGGCGGGCTCCAGGGAGAACTCGGAATCGACACCGCCGTCGGCCCTGGCCAGCGTGACGTGCTTCTCGATGGCGACGGCGCCGAGCGCGACGGCCGCCAGCGGTGCGCCGATGCCGGGCGTGTGGTCGGACAAACCGACGAGCGTCCCGGTCACGCCCGCCAGGACGGGCAGGCCGCGCAGGTTGCTCTCGGCAGGCGAGGCCGGGTAGCTGGCGGTGCAGCCGAGCACGATGAGCTGGTCGTTGCCCGCCTCACGCGCCGTCCGCACCGCGGCGTCGATCTCGGCGACGCTGGCCATCCCGGTCGAGATGATCAGCGGCTTGCCGGTCTTCGCGCACAGCTCGATCAGCGGCAGGTCGACGATCTCCGACGACGCGATCTTGTACGCGGGCGCGTCCAGCGACTCCAGCAGGTCGACGGCGGTGGGGTCGAACGGGCTGGAGAAGATCTCCAGTCCCCGGGCGCGAGCGCGCTCGAACAGCGGCTCGTGCCATTCCCACGGCGTGTGGGCCCGCTCGTAGAGCTTGTAGAGGTTCTCGCCGCCCCACAGCGAATGCGAGTCGCTGACCCGGAACGCGGGGGCATCGACGTCGATGGTGATCGTGTCCGGCCGGTACGTCTGGAGCTTCACGGCCTGGGCGCCGGTTTCGGCGATCGCGTCGACGATCTCCAGCGCCCGGTCCAGCTCACCGTTGTGGTTACCGGACATTTCGGCGATGACGAACGGCGGATGCCCGGCTCCGATGCGGTGCGCGCCGATCCGGACTTCCTGTGCGGCCATTGAACGAACGCCTCCCTGACGACGGTCTGGTCAGGACACAGTCTTACCCAACCGCCGGAAACCGTCGACGCCAGGCGCGGTCTCCGCGTAGCCGGCCCGGTCGAAGAGCGCGGCCGACGCCGCGTTGTCCTCGTGCACGGCGGCCACGACGACCCGCACCCGGTGACCGGCGGTGAAGGCTCGCTCGCCCTCCGCCAGAACAAGGCCCGACAACCCGCGGCCCCGGCTTTCCGGGGCGAGGGTGATGCTGACCTCCCAGACACCCTCGTCCTCACGATCGAACCGGACGGTGCCGACCGGGACCCCGTCGAGTTCGACGACGTACAGCACCCTCTCGGTCGATGCGAGCACGCCACGCAGCCAGGCCGAATGCTCGTCGAGTGTGATCACGCCGGTCGAGCGGGACGCCTGACGGGTACGAGGGTCGTTCCGCCAGGCGAGCAGCAACCCGGCGTCGGCCTCCGTGGCCTCGCGAGCCAGCACGGGATTACTGGGTCTGCTCGATGGTGTCGCGCTGACGGTCCTCGATCCGGCGCAGCCGGTCCTCGTACCGGGCGATCCCGGCGAGCCGGACCCGGATCTGGGCGTGCTGGCGCTGGATCTCCTGGATCAGGCTGCGTGCCTCGGCCAGTTCGGGCTTGTCGGCGTGCACCGGCAGCGAAAGCGACTCGCGCAGGTCCTCCAGCTGGGCCTCCTGGGCCGCGACGCTCGGGATCAGGCGGTCCAGCTCGGCGCGGGTCCAGCGCAGGTCGCCGCGCGCGTGCTCGAGACCGCTCTCGGCGCCGTCGAGCCTGCGGCGGTGGTCCGCGGTGGCGTGTTCGAGGTCGTTGACGCGCCCGTTGAGGTCGCGGAGCCGCTCGTCGATCCGGAAGTCGATGAGCCGGGCGATCCGGCCGATCACGCCGCTGCGGAGTTTCTGCACTGCCATGGGGTGGTTCCTTACTCGGGGTGAGCTGGGCTGCGGTTCAGCGCAGGAGTTCGGTTTCGCCGGTCTTCGTCCAGGAGTCCAGGAGCCTGCCCTCGGCGGCGATCCGGTGCTCCGGCCCGACGATGCAGGAGTCGCCGGCGGCGTGCTCCCAGTGGGTCTGGGCCGGGTCGTCGATGAACGAGAACCCGGACAGGACCAGCGTGGCGTGCGGGAAGGAGGTGCGCGCGATCCAGGCGGCCAGCGTCCCGGTCGTCGACCACAGGCCCTCTTCGCGGCTCGGCAGGCCGAGCGCATCGGAGAGCGGCAGGACGACCTCGCGGTTCGGCACCGGC
Source organism: Amycolatopsis oliviviridis (assembly GCF_014654365.1). GTDB lineage: Bacteria > Actinomycetota > Actinomycetes > Mycobacteriales > Pseudonocardiaceae > Amycolatopsis > Amycolatopsis oliviviridis. Next base: position 444,834 of record NZ_BNAY01000004.1, on the reverse strand, counting down.
ACGTAGCCGAGGTCACCCGGCCACCAGCCCGGGATGTCTTCGGGCTCCCAGTGCATCCGCCCCGGCTCGACCAGCAGGTAGAGCCGTTTGCGGTAGTCGCGGAAGACGTGTTTGGTGGCGCGGACGGCGCGGTTGAACACGACGACGTGCACCCGGCTGCCGACCGTCTCGGGGCCGCCCGGCTCGTCGACCACGAAGCCGTTGACCCTGATCACGAGGTCGCAGGCGTCGATGGCCTTCGCCCGGCGAGGGTCCGGCGGCAGTGGCTGGTTCCCGACCACGGCCACCGAACGGGGCTCCGGCCGGTCGGCGTATGCGGCGAGCAGATTGACCATCAGGCTCGCGTCGCCGAGTGCAGCAGTCATGAGGGCAGAAAATACCAGCACACGCACCGCGTTCGGGTGCGAAGCCGACGGTAGCTTTCCGTGGTCGGGACGGGGTGTCCCAGCCACCATCGGCCCCATCGGTACCCTCGTTCCCGTGCATGCCACCAGCACGGTTCACGCCCCCGACGGTGCTGCGCCGACCTCGGTTCCGCCGATTTCGGACAGCAAGACCTTTTCGCGGGCGTTCGCCGACATCAAGACCGGGTTCGCCGCCAAAGAGCTGTGGGGACACCTCGGCTGGCAGGACATCAAGCAGCGCTATCGCCGCTCGGTGATCGGCCCGTTCTGGATCACGATCAGCCAGGGTGTCATCGCGCTGGGCCTGGGACTCCTGTACTCACAGTTGTTCCACATGCCGACGGCGACCTTCCTGCCCTACATCAGCACCGGGTTCATCATCTGGGGCTTCATCAGCGGCTGCCTGTCCGAGGGCATGGAGACGTTCATCTCCAACGAGGGGCTGATCAAACAGCTCCCGGCGCCGCTGTCGGTCTACGTGCTGCGGACGGTGTGGCGCCAGACCCTGATGCTCATGCACAACCTGATCGTCTACGTGATCGTCGTCGCGATCTTCTTCACCGCGCTCAACCATCCGTACTCGCTCAACACCGGCAACTGCGATCCGGGCTTCTCCGGCATCTGCCACCCCGGCATCGGCTGGTACTCGCTCACCGCGATCCCCGGCTTCTTCATGCTCGCGCTCAACGCCGGCTGGGTCACCCTGCTGCTGGGCATCATCTCGACCCGCTACCGCGACATCCCGCAGGTGATCAGCTCGATCATCCAGCTGCTGTTCTACATGACGCCGATCGTGTGGCCGGTCGACCAGCTGATGGCGGGCGGCGCCAGGGTCGACACCTCATGGGCGCTGCCGTTCGTCCACGGCAACCCGTTGTTCCACTTCATCCAGATCGTGCGCGCACCGCTGATCGGGCAGGAAGTCAGCATCAACAGCTGGTACGTGGTGATCGGCTTCACCGTCGTCGGCTGGATCCTCGCGCTGGTCGCGATGCGCAATTACCGTTCCCGCGTCTCTTATTGGGTGTGACAGATGGTCAGCATTGATGTGCACAACGCCTACGTCGACTTCCCCATTTTCGACGCGAAGACCCGCTCCATGAAGAAGAAGGTGCTGGGCAAGGTCGGTGGCAAGATCGGCACCGAGACCAAGGTGCCGATCATCGAAGCCCTGCACGACGTGACGCTCCAGCTGAAGGAGGGCGACCGCGTCGGCCTGGTCGGTCACAACGGCGCCGGGAAGTCGACGCTGCTGCGGCTGCTGTCCGGGATCTACGAGCCCACCCGCGGTTCGGCGCGGATCTCCGGCAAGATCGCGCCGGTCTTCGACCTCGGCATCGGCATGGACCCGGAGATCTCCGGGCTGGAGAACATCATCATCCGCGGCCTGTTCCTCGGGATGACCGCGAAGCAGATGGAAGCCCGCGTCGACGACATCGCGGAGTTCACCGAGCTCGGTGACTACCTGCAGATGCCGCTGCGGACGTACTCGACCGGTATGCGGGTGCGCCTCGCGCTGGGCGTGGTCACCTCGATCGACCCGGAGATCCTGATCCTCGACGAGGGCATCGGCGCGGTCGACGCGGCGTTCCTCAATAAGGCGAAGGACCGGCTGAAGGCCCTGGTGAAGCGGTCGGGCATCCTGGTGTTCGCCAGCCACTCGGACGAATTCCTCTTCGAGCTTTGCGATTCCGCGATCTGGATGGACGAGGGACACGTCAAGCAGCGCGGTTCGCTGCGCGACGTGCTCACCGGCTACAAGGGACGCGACCCGTTCGAGAACATGAGCAAGGAGACGCTGGAGCGCTTCGGCATCGAGCCGGAGACGGTGTCGACGACGAACGGCGGCCAAGGATGACCAGCGAGACCCGGCAGTTGCCCGAAGGCGCCGTCGTCGGCGTCGTCGTCACGCGCCATCGGCGGGAACTGCTCGCGGACTCGCTCAAGGTGATCGCCGCGCAGACGCGGCCGGTCGACCATCTCGTGGTGGTCGACAACGGGCCGGACAAGTCGGCTCGGGACATCGTCGAGAACTACCCGCTCCCCTTCACGTACCTGCCTTCGCACCGCAATCTCGGTGGCGCGGGCGGGTTCGCGCTCGGCATGCTGCACGCGCTCTCGCTGGGCGCGGACTGGGTCTGGCTGGCCGACGACGACGGCCGCCCGGCCGACGAGAACGTCCTCGCGATCCTGCTGGACGAGGCCGAAAAGCGGGGTCTGGCCGAGATCTCCCCCGTGGTGTCCAACATCGACGCGCCCGACAAGCTCGCGTTCCCGTTGCGGCGCGGGCTGACCTGGAAGCGGTCGTCGTCGGAACTGGGTGTCGACTTCCTGCCCGGCATCGCCTCGCTGATGAACGGCGCACTGTTCCGCGCGTCCACTTTGGACGTCGTCGGCGTGCCGGATCTGCGGCTGTTCTTCCGCGGCGACGAGGTCGAACTGCACCGGCGCCTGGCGCGTTCGGGGCTGCCGTTCGGCACCTCGCTCAAGACCGCGTACCTGCACCCGGACGGCTCGGACGAGTTCAAGCCGATGCTGGGCGGCCGGTTCCACGCGCAGGACCCGGAGAACGAGGTCAAGCGCTACTACACCTACCGCAACCGCGGCTACCTGCTCTCGCAGCCGGGCATGCGCAAGATCGGCGCGCTCGAAGTGGTGCGGTTCGGGCTGTACTTCGTCGGGGTGAAGCGGGACCCGAAGGCTTTCCTGCAGTGGCTGAAGCTGGTGCGCCAGGGCCGCAAGGAGAAGTTCTACCGCTACTGAGAGCCACAAAGGACCGAGAGTGGTCACCCTTGTGGGCGAGGAGACTCGCCGACAAGGGTGGCCATTTTTTTGTCGCACTACTCACGGCAACCTAAGTCGTCCTTCGGTCGTATTCCCGGAGACTGACCTTGCGCAAGGTCCAGACCCTTGGGGGATTTGCTCGTGGATACGACCCTGCTCGCTCCGGAAACGCCGGAAGCGAGACCCAGCCTCGGACTCAGACGTCGGTTCGACTGGAATTTCGTCAGCATCGGGCTGGTCGTGACGCTGTTCGCGGTGATCGCGTGGAACCGAAGATGGGTGTGTGACGATGGACTGATCGTGCTGCGGACCGTGCAGAACCTCTTGGACGGCAACGGTCCGACCTTCAACGCCGGTGAACGTGTCGAAGCGAACACCAGCACGCTCTGGACGTACATCGTCGCACTCGTCGGCTTCTTCGGCATAAGGCTCGAATGGGCGGCCGTCATCCTCGGGCTGCTCTTCGCGGTCGCCGGGATGGCGCTCGGCCTCGACGGCGCTCGCCGTCTGCACCCCTCGAAACTGATCGTTCCGGCCGGGGCACTCCTGCTCCTCGGCCTCTCGCCGTTCTGGGACTTCGCGACGTCGGGTCTCGAAACCGGCCTCGTCACCTGCTGGCTCGCGGGTGTGTGGTGGCTCCTGGTCCGCCACGCCACCCGTCCTGACACGCGACCGTGGGCCACGGTCTTCCTTCTCGGGCTCGGCCCGCTGGTCCGCCCCGAATTCGCACTGGTGACGGTGCTCGGGGGCGTCGCCTTGCTCATCATCGCCAAGCCGGGCTGGAAACGCGCCCTGCTCTGGATTCCCGTGGCCGGCGCTCTGCCGGTCGGCTATCAGATCTTCCGGATGGGCTACTACGGCCTGATCACGCCGAACACGGCGCTGGCGAAGGAAGCCTCGAAGGCCCGCTGGGACCGCGGCTTCTACTACATCGCCGACCTGCTCGACCCGTACCTGCTGGCGATCCCGCTGCTCACGCTGGTGGTCATCGCGGCGTTGGTGCTCCGGAAGCTGCCGCGTGCGACGACCGTCGTGGTCGTGCTGCCCGTCATCGCCGCGCTCTGCCTGCTCTTCTACGTCACCCGCGTCGGCGGTGACTACATGCACGGCCGCATGCTGCTTCCTCCGCTCTTGCTGCTGCTTCTCCCGGTGCTCGCCGTGCCGCTCAGCAAGTGGACCGCTGTGCCGCTGCTGGTGCTCGGGGTCTGGGCGCTGGTGAGCGGGGGCTGGTTGCGGGCGCCCTCGGCGGTCAACCACAAGATCGGCGCCCACTCCATCACCGATTCCCGCGTCTTCTGGCTCGACACCACGGGCAAGGCCCATCCGATCCTGGCCGAGGACGCCGCTCAAGTCCCCGGCTATCTGCCGGAACTGGCCGAGGCGAGGGCGGGCAAGGAGGGGCCTGTCGTCGCGGTGTCGCTCGGCCATCGATGGCTCGTCGTACCGGCACGGGAAGGGACCGTGGTCTCGTCTCCCGGCGCGCTCGGCTTCCCCGGCATGCTGCTGCCCTACGACACCAAGGTGGTCGACGACCTCGGGTTGGCGAGTCCGCTGGCGTCGCATTCGCTCTCGATCAAGGGCTGGCCGATGGGGCACGACAAGCTGCTCTCGGTCGCCTGGACCCTCGCGGACGCCGGCCGGGGTACTCCGGAAGAGCTGGCCGCGGCGACCGGCGGCGTGGTGGACGCGGAGGAGATCGCCTCCGCGAGGCGTTCCCTCGCGCGGCCCGAGATCCAGGAAATGCTGGCTTCGGTGCGAGCGCCGCTGACCGGAAGCCGATTCTGGGAGAACCTGGTGCACGCGGTCGGCCGGTCCGGTCTGCGCTACGACCGCAACCCGTACATCGCACAACACGGGCGCTGACCAGGAACGCATAAAGGCCCTTTCCTGCGCCACGCGCGGGAAAGGGCCTTTACGCTCGCGTCTTATTCGCCGATGACCGGCGGCGCGGTGCGCATGTCGGTGCCGAAGACCTCGTCCGGGTCGCCCTCGACGAGGTACGTCGGCCGCTGGTGCTCGGTGTCCTCGTCCCCGTCCGACTGCTGACCACGGCCACCCATGCCGCCGCCCATACCCGGGCCGCCACGGCCGGCGGCGCCACCGCCGAGACCGCCCATCCCGCGTCCCGCCGCGGCTTCGGCCGCGCCGACACCGCCGGGCCGGGCCGCGCCGGACGCCGAACCCGAACCGGGCGTGGAGCCCGAACCGCCACCGGGCCCGAAGCCGCTGCCGCCACCACTGCGGCCGCCTCGGCCGTTGTACTCCGAGTCGCCCATGCCGCCGCCCATCATGGGCGGCGCCATCGGCATCGGGCTGATCGGCATCGCGGTGTTGTTGTTGGGGCCGGGCGTGGTGATCGGCGCCGGGCCGTTCTGGAAGCCGGACGGCGTCGTGCTCGACGGGATGCTGCCCGAACCCGTGCTGCTGCCGGGACCGGGGATGTGGCCGGTGCCACCGCCGCCCCCGCCTCCGCCACCACCATTGCCGCCACCGCCGTTGCCCGGCGGGATGTAGGTGTTGCCGGGGTTGTTGCCGTGGCCGGGCTGGCCGTCACCGGGGTTTCGGGCTCCGGGCGGCACCTCGTAAGGCATCGGCCGGTTGATTTCACCCTCGCCGTCGACACCGAACTTGGGTGGCTCGGCGAACACCGGCTGCTTCGACGCGGCGTCGTAGAGAGCCTTGTCGTAGGAGTGCATCGCGGTGGCCGCTTCCCGATGCGCGTCCTGGCTCTGCTGCTGCTTCTGGATGGACTCTTCGATGTTGCCACCCAGGTTGAACGGGTTCGACGTCATCCAGCCGCCGACCTCGTCCTTCCAGCTGAAGGGGATCGGCGCGGGCATCGTGTTCTTCACGTGCGAAGCCGCGGTGCCCTGGTCGTAGATCGTCTCGGACGCGAGCTTCGCGTTCTGGGAGTTCGCGTCGGACCACTTGCTGAGGCTCTTGAAGTAGCCCTTCGCGTTACCCGCCGCGTCGCCGTCCCAGGTGCCTTCCGAAGCTTTGACCGCTTCGGTCATCGTGGTCGAGAACGTTTCGAAGGCCTTGTGGATGTCGTGGTACGCGGTGGAGACCTGGGTGACCTGCTCGACGTTCAAGTCGTTCTTGATGAACTGCTCGAGCTTCTCGTGGTCGTAACCCTGGTAGTCCGCGTTCGACGGCTCCAGTCCTTCGACGAACTTGACGTCGCCGCTCTTGGTGAGGTCGTCGACGTTCTGGTCGCCGACCTCTTTGGACTGCTGCCGGGCCTTGCCGGAGGCGATGAACTCCTGGACGGCGCCGAACAGCCAGGAGTCGGGGTTGACGCCCTCGTCCGCCTTCTGCTGGAAGTAGGCGTCCCGAGCTGCGGGCGAGAGTTTAGAGACTTCCTGCTGGCTCAGATCCGGTGTCTTGATGGTCATCTGATCCCCCTTACGCCTTGGGCAGCTTCGGTTCGACGGTGTCGGCGACCTTCTCGGCGATTCCGCAGGCCTTTTCCGGATCGGTGGACACCGAGACCACGTCCACCCGGGCCGAACCACTCACCTCGAGGGCCATCACGCACGCCTCGGGCGGGGTCGGGACGAGCACGGCCTTGCGGCCGTTCACGTTGCCGCTGGTCTTGCCGTTGCCCGCGTCGGACACGGAGTCGAGGCCCTGGGAGTCACGGATGCCCACGCTCACGGTCAGGCTCTCGTCGCTGGCGCTGGCCCGCTCGCGGGCGAACCGGCAGACACGAGCTCCGCCGGCCTCGTCCTTCTCAGGGGCCTTGAAGGTTCCGTAAGACGTGAGATCGGCCTGCGCGAGCAGCGAGCACGGATCGATCGAGGCGGTGTCCGCGCCACCGGTGGTCGGCGCGGAGCTGGAGGCCTGCGACTGCGGGGCCGAGGAAGGCGCGGTGAGCGCGGGCGTGGGCACACCCGGCTTTTCGCCAGAGCAACCGGCGACCACCAGAGCGGCCGCGGCGAGCGGCAACAGAAAGAGCTTCTTCATCATCCCTGAGCCTGGATCTTCTTGGTGGCGTCGATCGCGCGGTCTTCGACTCCCTTGTACAGCCCAGCGGCCCTGGCCAGCGCCTCATCGGCGTCCTTGACCACCTGACTGAGCTGCTGGAGCACGACAGCGGCGGACCCCGCCGCCTCCGAAGCGCCCTTCTGGTCGTGCGAGGCGACGGCCTGGCCGTACGGGTGGCTGCCGAGTTTCGGCGCCTGCCGGAGGTACACGGTCCTGTCCTTGAGCTTTTCGAGATGATCGGTCATCTCGTTCAAGGCCTTGCGGAGCGGTTCCACGCCTTTTTCGGTGATCGTGAAGCCGCCGCTCTTGGCGGCCGAGACCAGCTTCTGGGTCTCGGCGCTGACCTTGGCGATCGCCTCCTGGTTCAGCCCGCCCTTTTCGACATAGTTGGCGGCCGCCGCCCCCAAAGCGGCGATCGAGTAGTTCGGTGCCGCCTGTCCGCCGTCCGCTTCGAAAGCCATCGTCCGCCCCACTGCATCGTCTGCTCGCCCGTGCGTACCGCCCGGCAGTCTACTAGCCGAGCACTCAGCGCAACGAGGATCGCGCGGATTCGCCGATCATCGCAGTACGCTCCTGAACTGTGACGAAACGGGCGTCATCCCGGTTCCCGACGGTTCAGAACTGGCCTTCGAGCTGGGTGTACAGCTGCTGCGCGATCCTCGCGTTGTCGGCGGGAGCGTAGGTCAGCCAGCTTTGCCCGTCGGCCGCCTGGCGCGAGGTCATCATGAACCGGCCGGCTTCGGTGTCGAACCACGCCAGCGGCGGGAAGGCCTGGCCGCCGCGGATGAACACACTGAACTGGCCCACGCGCGTCTTCGGCTTCTCGAAGATCCGCTCCACCTGCCGCTGCTGCGGGTTCGAGCCGTGAGAGCGGGGTCCCGTGACCTGGGCGAAGGGGTCGTACGCGTCGTCGTTGCGAGGACGCTTCGGGGCACTCGCCGGCTTCGCGATGGTGACGGACTGGCCGGGACCGGCGGGGGTCAGCGGCAGCAGGTCCACGATCGACGCGACGATCGCGGTCGGCCTGGTCTCCTCGAACACGAGCAGGTTCTCGTCCTGGCGCACGATGACCGCGAACTGGCCGTTCGTCGCGGACCTCGCGAACAGCTGCTTGTCCTTGTCCATCTGCGCGACCGCCCAGACGGCGAGCTGCGGATTGACGAACGTGGCGAGCGCGAGTTCGACGTCGGCGTCGAGCCTGCCGCCGCGCATCATGCCGCGGCCTTCGAGGTCGCGGAAGACGGCTTCACGCACCATCGCGCGCTGGTCGGTCGTGGTGCCGATGTGCGGGATCTCGAACGGGACCGGCGCCGGGCCGAGCCGGCCGTGTTCGAGCAGGATGTCCACCGCCGCCAGCGACAACGAGAACGAATGCGGCATCGCCATTTCCCCCCGCGGGTGTCTGGTTCGTCGGGATGAACGTAGTCCACGGACCCGGTACGCCCGCAGCGAACCCGCTTGCCGGGCCGTGATCGGTGCTGGTGCCATGGATTCATGGCAGACCAGAAACCCGCGCTCGTACTCCATCTCGCCGCCGGCGGGGAACCGCTCCTCTTCGCCCTCACGAAGGAAGAAACCGAGCGGCTGACCAAGGATCTCTCGCATTTCGTCCGCACCGGCTCGGTCCAGTCGATCCAGACGAAGGACGACTCGGAGGTGGCGATCAACTTCTCCCACGTCGCCGCCGCCTACATCGACGACCTGAACCGCAAGACCCGGGTGTTCGGGCTCCACTAGTCCGCTAGTCGCGGGAGAACAGCTCCAGGAGTCCCGACTTGATCTCCGGACGGCTGGCGGCGACGAGCAGGAAGGCGGCTTCCCGGACGAGCCGCTGGGGGTGTCGTCCGGCGAGGACCGACGTGCTGCCGTTGGCCGCGACCAGCGCGCCGGCGGCACGGAACGCGAGTTCCGCGCCGGCCGCCCGGGCCGCGGGCAGGGACGGCGGGTCGGCGAGGCCCGCGTCGAGGCGCCCGCGGACGACGTCGATCTCGGCCCTGATCCCGGCGGCGACCTCGCCCTTTCCGAGGTCCTCGACGAGCCTGGCGGCGCGGGTGGCCAGGCCGAGCGGGGCACAGCCGTTGAGGCGGGAGGGGAAGGTGTTGCCCGCGACGAACTCCGCGTGCGGGGTCTTCCCGTAGACACGGTCGTCGGCGACGAAGTAGCGGGTGAAGCCGAGGTGCACGGTGGACGTGCCCTGCGCCGCGACGAGGTCGAGCGGCTGGACCTCCATTCCCGCCGCGGGCACCGCGTCGACGGCCGCGCCGATGACGGTGTCGCCGTCCCGGGCGCACAGCTGGAGCAGGTCGACGACGCCCCAGCCGCTGACGAACGGGGCCTCGCCGTCGAGCAGGTAGCCGCCCTCGACGCGTTCCGCGCGCAGCCTGGGCGGGGTCGGGATCACCGCGGCGAACGCGGCGCCCGCCTTGAGCTCACCCTTGATCAGCGCCGGGAGGTAGCGTTCGCGCAGGTCCGCGCGGTCGGTGGCGGACAGCGCGGCGACCAGGCCATGGTGCTGGACCCAGGTGAACATCGTGCTGAGGCAGCCGCCCGCCAGGGCTTCGAGGACTCCGACGATCGTCGGGAGGTCGATGCCGGGGCCGCCGGCCTCCTTGGGCGCGGCGAGGCCGTAGAAGCCTTCGGCGGCGAGGGCGTCGAAGTGACTTGAAGGCACTTCGCCCTTGAGGTCGACTTCGGCGGCGGCCGGGAAGAGAAGGTCATCGGCGAGGGCTTGGGCTCTGGCGACCGGATCCGTCATGCAAGTAAGGCTACCCTAACCTCTCCTCGCCGTGGGGTTCTGGCCCAGATGTCATGAAAGGGCCGTTCAAGACGAAAAACGTCCTGAACGGCCCTTTCATGACACTCTCTGGAGCGAGGCGGGGCTACAGCTCGTAGAGCCGCTTCCAGTTGTCCCGCGACGTCAGTTCGGGCATGGAGCGCTTGTACTGCTCCTGCACCGCCGCGCCTTCCTTACGGAGCCGCTGGATGACCTTGGCGCCGCGACGGGCCAGGTCGAACATCTTCGCGCGGTCGTACGAGCGGACCCGCACGCCTTCCTGCGAAGCGTCCGTGACGACGGCCGTGTCGAAGGTCGCGACGTGCCACCAGTGGGCCTCGTCGATCGGGATCGCGCCGAGCGAGTGACGGCTGCGGCCGAGCACCCGGTCGAGGATCCGCTTGATCAGCACCAGGCGCTGCATGCTGGGCCGCGGCGCGCTGTTGATGATGCCGATGTCGTTCGACGCGATACCCGGGACGTCGGTGGCCTTGTGCCGCTTGGTCTCGGGGTACTCGTCGCGGATCCGGCGGATCTCCTTCATCGCCGCGACACCACCGTCACGCAGGACCTCCGGCCCTTCGAGGAAGTCCTCGACGGCCTTGATCAGCGTGGCGGACAGGCCGTACTGCATGCCGAGCAGGTACCGGACCAGCTGCGCGATGAGCACGCGCGAGAGCAGGTTCAGGTTGAACGGCGAGTGCAGCGCGGCGGTGATGATCGAGTTCCGCAGGTTGAAGTAGCGGTGCCACTCGTCCCAGTCCTTCCAGTGGAAGTCGGCGTGCCAGACGCCGGCGCCCGGAAGGGTGACCGTGGGGAAGCCGTGCGCGCGGGCGCGGTAGGAGTACTCCGCGTCGTCCCACTGGAAGAAGAACGGCAGCGGGTAGCCCGTGGCCTTGACGACCTCGTACGGGATCAGGCACGACCACCAGCCGTTGTACCCGGCGTCGAGGCGGCGTTCCTGGCGGTTCGGCTTGAGGGTCTCCTCATCGACGCCGAGCAGGTCGGCGGTCGAGAGCGAGTGCGGGACCGGCTGGCCGGGCTCCAGCGTGTTCAGCCGGGCGTACTCGGCGCCGACGTGCAGCTGGTTCGGGTGCAGCAGGTTCAGCATCTGCCCGCCGACGATGACCGGGTTGACCGTGCGGTTGGAGAACGCGGTCATCCGGATCACCAGATCCGGCTCCAGCAGCACGTCGTCGTCCATGAACAGGACGTTCGCGTGCTCGGTCTCGGTGTGCCCGGCGACCTCGTAGAGGCCGCGGGTGAACCCGCCGGCGCCGCCGAGGTTCGGCTGCTTGATGTAGTGCAGCTTGTCGCCGAGGTCCTTCGCGACCTGCTCGAAGCCGTCGCGCGTCTCGACGCGGTCGGTGCCCTGGTCGGCGACGTAGATCGCGTCGAGCGTCTCCAGCGAGGAGACGTCGGCGGCGAGCGCCTGCAGGTTCGACAGGCAGTCGTCGGCGCGGTTCATCGTGCAGATGGTCACCGCGGTCGGGCGGATCTTCTCCGGCGCCTCGACCGTCCAGCGGACCTTCTCGACACGCAGCGACTGACCGCCCTCGGTTTCGAGGTCGAGCCAGAGCGCGCCGCCGTCGTAGAACTTGTCGAGCTTCGCGGTGAGCGTCACCTTCTGCTGCTTCGCGCCCGCGACGAGCTCGGCGGCGACCACCCGCGAGTCACCCTCGAGGTCGGAAGCGCCGACGGAAAGCTGGCCGTCGCCGGTGACGACGGCCTCGACCTGGACCTCGGTCACGTCGGTCCAGCGCTGCCAGTAGCTCGCGGGGAAGCGCCCGAAATAGGTGTTGCCGGACACCTTCGACGCCGGCTCGATGGCGATGCCCGCGCGCTCGCGCACGGCACTGCCCCATTCGAGCTCGGCGTAGAGGTCCTTGCTGACGATGGGGGCCGGGCCGGCGTAAAGCCCGCGCTGCGCGGTGAGACGGCCCTGCGGGGTGCGTTCCGCGAAGCGGGTGTCGTCGATAGTGCTCACCATGGCGCTCGGGGCCTCTCCGGTGACGGCGGCTTTACCGGGCATGAATCCTCAGTTCTCCTCTGTGCTTGACACGGGGCTTGACACGACTGAGCGGGGCTCACGGAAGACGACCCACTTGAGCATGACGAAGTTGATCACGGTCGCGGTTGCCTGCGAAACGACCCAGCCGAAGGTGGCCTTCCAGGCCGAGTCCGGCAGGACGTGCAGCATCGTGCGGTTGACGCCGACGGCGACGAGGAACGTCACGGCGTACAGGAGTACGAAGCTACCGATCTGACGTGCGCCTTCCTGGCGTCCACCGGCGAAGGTGAACTTGCGGTTCAGGAAGAACGCGGTCGTGGTGCCCACGATGAAGCTGAGCGCGCGGGCGATGTCCACCCACGGCGTCGCGTCCATCCCGAGGGCGCGGAGCCCCTGGTAGACGCCGAAATCGACCAGGGCGCAGAAGCCGCCGATGAGGCCGAAGCGGATGAGCTGCCCGAGCAGCCCAGGGGAGGACGGCGCTGCTGCCGTCGCACCGGCTTTCGGGTCGGTCGCCACCACTGCTCTACCTCATAAACTGCTGGGGCTGATGCGCAAAGTGTAGAAGCGAGCACTTCAGGGTCACGTTCCGGGCAGTGTTCGGCGTGGTTACCCTGGTCGCGTGACCCAAGCACCCAAGACACAGCGGCAGTCGCTCATGGGCTGGGCAAGGACGTCGCCGACCATCGCGGACGTCCTGAGCACCCCCGACGTGGAGGCCATCGCCAAGGCGGTGACCCGGGCCGGGGAGCGCGGGGTCATCGCGCGCGGGCTCGGCCGGTCCTACGGCGACCCGGCGCAGAACGCGGGCGGCCTGGTCGTCGACATGACCGTGCTGGACCGCATCCACTCGATCGACCCGGACTCCGGCATCGTCGACCTCGACGCCGGGGTCAGCCTCGACAAGCTGATGCGCGAGGGCCTGCCGTACGGCCTGTGGGTCCCGGTGCTGCCGGGCACGCGCCAGGTGACCATCGGCGGCGCGATCGCCAACGACATCCACGGCAAGAACCACCACTCGGCCGGCAGCTTCGGCAATCACGTGGTGTCGCTGGACCTCATCACCGCCGACGGGCAGGTGCGCACGATCACGCCGGACGGCCCCGAGGCGGAGCTGTTCTGGGCGACCGTGGCCGGTATCGGCCTGACCGGCATCATCGTCCGGGCCAAGATCCGGATGACCAAGACGGAGACGGCCTACTTCAAGGCCGACATCCAGCGCACGGCGAACCTCGACGAGACCCTCGCGCTGGTCACCGACGGTTCCGAGGACAACTACACGTACTCGTCCGGCTGGTTCGACTCGATCTCCAGGGGCGCGAAGCTCGGCCGCGCCGCCTTCCAGCGCGGCTCGCTCGCGAAGCTGGACGAACTGCCGCCCAAGCTGCGCGCGGACCCGCTCCGGTTCAACCCGGGAACCCTGGCCACCCTGCCGGACATCTTCCCGAACGGGCTGGCGAACAAGCTGTCGTTCTCCATGGTCGGCGAGCTGTACTACCGCAAGACCGCGAAGAACGCGCGCGACCAGATCCAGAGCCTGACCGCCTTCTACCACCCGCTGGATCTCTTCGGCGAGTGGAACCGCGCGTACGGCACCAACGGCTTCCTGCAGTACCAGTTCAGCACGCCGCTGAACGCGCACGAGCCGCTGCGCCGGATCATCCAGAAGGTCGCCGACTCCGGGCACGTGTCGTTCCTCAACGTGTTCAAGCAGATGGGCGAGGGCAACGCGGCGCCGCTGTCGTTCCCGCACCCCGGCTGGATGGTCTGCCTCGACTTCCCGATCAAGGACGGGCTGAGCCGGTTCTGCCAGGAGCTCGACGAAGACGTGCTCGCGCTCGGCGGCCGTCTGTACACGGCGAAGGACTCCCGCACCTCCGCGGAGAACTTCGCGAAGATGTACCCGCGTCTCGAGGAATGGCGCAAGGTCCGCGCTTCCGTTGACCCCGAAGGCGTTTTCGCCTCTGACATGTCCCGAAGGTTGGAACTGTGATCGACGCTGTGGGCAACCCCCAGTCCCTGCTGCTGCTCGGCGGCACCTCCGACATCGCGCTCGCGATCGCGGAGAAGTACCTGTCCGAGAAGCCGCTCCGGGTCGTGCTCGCCGGGCGTCAGTCGCCCCGGCTCGACGCGGCCGCGCAGCGCCTGAAGGACAAGGGCGCCGAAGTGTCCACCGTGGACTTCGACGCCAAGGCGCTCGACACGCACCCGGCCGTGCTGGACAAGGCTTTCGAGGGGGGCGACATCGACGTCGCCGTCGTCGCGTTCGGTCTGCTCGGCGACCAGGAAGAGCTGTGGCAGGACCACGCGAAGGCCGTCGAGGCGGCGACCGTGAACTACACGGCCGCGGTTTCGGTGGGCGTCGCACTGTCCGAAAAGCTCAAGAAGCAGGGCCACGGCAAGGTCATCGCGCTGTCGTCGGTCGCCGGTGAGCGCGTCCGCCGGTCGAACTTCGTCTACGGCTCCTCCAAGGCCGGTTTCGACGGCTTCTACCTTGGCCTCGGCGAGGCGCTGGCCGAGTTCGGCGTGCAGATCACGGTCGTCCGCTCGGGCCAGGTCCGGACCAAGATGACCGAAGGCATGAAGGACGCCCCGCTGACGGTCGACGTCGAGCAGGTCGCCGAGACCGCGGTCGCCGCCTCGCGCGCCGGCAAGGAACTGGTGTGGTCGCCCGCGCCGTTCCGCCTGGTGATGTCGGCCCTGCGGCACATCCCGAGGCCGATCTTCCGCAAACTCCCGATCTAGGGAACGCCCCCGCCGCCGCTGTCGTCTCAACCCGTGCACGGACCGGGAAGGGTCCCCCTTCCGTCACGGGTTGAGAGGAATCGATGGCTGACCAGGAAGCCAGGCTCGACGCGGCCATCCGGTCGTTTCAGGAGCAGGCCGCCAAAGCCGCGGAACTGAAGGACAAGATCGCCGGGCTGCGCGGATCCGCGCGCAACGCCGACGGCTCGGTGACGGTGACCGTCGCCCCGTCCGGCGCGCTGCTCGGACTCCAGCTGTCCCCCAAGGCGATGAACCGCACGCACACCGCGCTGCAACAGGACATCCTGAACGCGATCAGAGAAGCCACGCAGCAGGCGGCGGCCGCGATGCAGCAGACCGTCCAGCCGATCCTCGGCGATCGCGCGGAGCAGTTCAAAGAGGCGTTCAACGCCCACGTCGAACCGATCGGGCCGAGTACTCCCCCGCCCGCGGAATCCCTCGCCGGACCGGCCGCGCCCGTTCAGCAGCAGCCTGTCCGCACCCAGCGTCCGACGCGCCCCGCTCCCGCCGAGGACGACGACTTCGGCGGCCCGATCCTGCGGAGGGACTCATGACCGGCTTCGGCGTCCAGACGGAAGCGCTCACCGCGCACTCCACGGGGTCCAAAGAGGCGTCGGGGAACTTCGGCAGCCTCGCGAGCCTGCTGGAGCAGGCCAGGGTCTCCGACGACTGCTTCGGCCCGCTCGGCGAGCTGATGGCGTTCAAGTACTTCGAGGGCCTGCAGGAATGCCAGGACCTCGCCGAGCAGGCGAAGTCCTTCATGGACCAGATCGCCGACAAGACCACCACCGCGGCGAAGACCTACACCGAGCACAACCAGGGCACCGCCGAGGTCATCACCGGGCTCGGCGCCGGACTGGACGACGGCGGCAGCGGCCCCGGCAGCCTGAGCGATCTCAACAGCGCGGGCGACTCCGGCCGCAAGGGGTTCTGGGAGCAGAACGGCGGCTACGGCAGTTCTTGGCTCAGCACGTCCTCCGAGGTCGCCAGGGCCAGCAGCCCGCCGGACGTCGCGATCGCGGCCGTGCACGCGCGGATGGAACAGCTCCAGCTCGTGATGAGCCCCGGTCAGTCCTTTTTGGACAACGGACTCGGCTTCCTGATCGGGATCGTGATCAGCCCGCTGGTCGAGCTGGTGCTGGAACCCGCGATCGGCGACCCCGAGCAGATGCGCAGCACCGCCAAGGGCTGGGAGCAGACGGCGAAGTGGCTCGACGGCGTCGCCGAGCACGAGCAGAAGCGCGCCGACGGCACCAAGGAGGCCTGGAAGGGCGACGCGGGCGACGCGTTCCGCGGCCAGATGACCGAGTTCTCGGGCGGCGCCAAGGCGTTCGCGAACGACGTCCGCGGGCTGCAGCAGATCCTGGAGATCGCCGCCGACCTGTTCGACGCGTTCGTCGAGATCGTCATCGACATCATCCAGGAACTGGTGATGGGCCTGATCATCGAGTGGCTGGCCGCGCTGGCCGCCTCGTGGATCACGGCGGGCGCCTCGGTCGGCGCGGCGGGCGCGGCCACGGCCGGTCAGGTCGCGGTGACCGGCGGGCGGCTCGGGATGAAGGTCAAGCAGCTGCTCGGCAAGCTCAAGCCGTTGATCGACAAGCTCGAAGACATCCTGAAGATGCTCCGCAACGGGCCGCTCAAGAAGGTCGTCGAGCGCACCGAAGGCCTGCGTGACGGCAACTGGCTGCAGAAGCGGCTGGCCGACCAGATCGACAAGAACCCGCTCGCCAAGATCGTCACGAAGGCCAACCCGACGACCGGGGCCTCCAAGACGGCCAACAAGTTCGCGGACCGGTTCGGCGTCGGCGGCGAGGGCTCGGACGCGCTCACCACGAACCTCACCGAGGCCGGGCTGCGCGCGATGGGCATGAGCGGGACGACCAGCTTCGGCAAGGCCGCTTTCCGCGGCAGTGTCGGTAACCTGACGGAGCTGGGCGTCGAGCAAGGCGTCAAGGCCGGCTATCACGAGTCGCAGGATTCGTCGTCCGAGGAAGAGCGCCGCGCGGCGACCGACAGAGGGTTCACGATCGAAGAATGAATCTCGGCTACCCGCTCGGGGCGGCGTCGCAGGCCCTGCCTTCGCTGGATCCGGGCGAACGGTTGCTGTGGGCCGCGTACGGCCGCACGCTGAACTACGACGTACGCGGCCTCGATCCCTGGGGTGTCCCGAAGAAGAGCGTGCTGGGCAAGATCGGCTCGGGCGCGGCGAACTTCGCCGGTGACATGGTCGGCGCCGCACTGGGCGGTGGCGACGACGGCGGCGCGTCGAATCCGCCGTCACCACAGGTCATCGTGCTCGGCGAACAGGGCGGCATCGCGCACGCGGCGGTGCGGGAGCTGTCCACCAGCGGCTCGCTTTCGCGGCTGTGGGCGCTGACCAGCACGCGGCTGCTGGTGCTGGAGAAGTTCGTCCCGCCGCCGGAGCCGGAGAAACCCGCCGCGGAGAAGTCGTTCATGTCGAAGGCGATCGGCTTCGGCAAGGGCGTGGTGAAGACCGGCAAGGACATCGCCGCGATCATGACCACGAAGACCTACGGCGAGAACGCCGAGGGCGTCCCGATCGCGCGGCACGAGATGGTGCCGCGCGCCGGGATCCCGCGAGACCGGATCGCCGGTTTCGCGGTGGCCGAGCACGGCAAGAAACGGCGCCCGTGTCTTCGTGCGTCCTTTGTGGATGGTTCGGGGATGGATTTTCTCTTCGACTGCGACGATCCGCGGCAGTTCGCGTGGCTGTACTCGGTGACGGTGAGCTGATGGAGAACACCCTTCCGATCGCGAAGTCCGTCGACGAGATCGTCGAACGGGAGCTGCACCAGTTCTGGCTCGCGCCCGGCGAACGCCTGATCGTCGGCTGTCCGCCCGCGCACGGGTACGTCGGCCTGCTGCTGGGCGGCGAACTCACGCTGCCCTATGAGCCGTCGCGGGAAACCCCTGTGGTGACGGGGAAAACGCGGTGGCCGCTGCCCGCGCCGGACGTCCTCGAAGGCGACTGGACCGACGACCCGACGATCGCCTACTGGGTCGTCGCGCATTCGATGGAGCAGACCGCCGCGCGGCTCGCGGACCATCTCGCCGGCGGTCACGGCGAGGCGCGGCTGACGCTGTCCGACCGGCGGCTGGCCGTCGTGTACCCGGCGAAAATGCTGGAGGGCGAGGAAACCGACCCGTCCCGGCCGTTCCGGACCTTCGAGGAGATGCCGTCGGGCGTCGTGCGTTCGGTGACCGCGCTGTACCTGGGGCGGAGTTTCCCGGCGCGGCCGGTGCTCCAGTTCGTCTTCGCCGACGGGTCCGTGGTCTACCAGCGGGACCTGCTGGCGGTCACGCGGGCCGACCGCGCCCGCTCACGCCGCTGACCTCACGCGTTTCGTCCTCTGAATGCGGTAGTTGACAGCACGAATTACCGCATTCAGAGGACGAAATGCGGAAGTCGGCGAGCGGGGGGCTAGCGGGCCGGGAGCAGGTAGAGGCTCTGGGTGCCCATCCACGGCGAGTGGATCGTCCAGGTCGCCAGCGCGTTCGACGGTGGTTTCCGGCCGGTGGCCAGCATCAGGTCCGGGGTCGCGGGCGGGACGCTGTGGTCGAAGAACCGGAAGTTCGCCGCCAGCAGCGCCTTGCCGAGTTCGCTGCTGCGGTTCTTCGTCTCGATGATCGCCGGGTCGACCGAGCCGCGGTCGGAGAATTGGTCGACGATGTCGCAATCGCAGGCGTAGGCGAGTGCGCCGACCTCTCCCGCGCTCTCCACCTTGCGTCCCTTGGTCAGTTCGGCCAGTTGTGAGCCGATCTGCCGGTATTCGTCGGACGCCGCGTGGTTGCTGGTGATGGGCGCGAACCGGCGCGGCAGTTCGGGGGTCGCGTAGGCGAAAGCGCTCACGAGCAGGAACGCCCCGGCGAAGGCTCCCGCGCCGAGCCGGGCCCTGCCGGGGACCGCGCAAGCGGCGGCGGCGAGGAAGACCGTCGCGCCGGTGATGCTCGGCGCGTAGTACCAGTGGTACGGCGGGACGTTCAGCCAGCAGTAGGCCAGGTAGTGCGTCGCGCCGGCGATCGCGAGGGTCGCGAACGGCACCAAGCGCTTCGCCCGTTCCGAACCGCGCCGGTAGTGGAACGTCCACAGCAGACCGGCGAGCCCGCCGAGCACGAGCGGCAGGAAGGAAAGGGTCGCCGCCAGCGGGAAGTTGCGCCAGTACAGCAGCGGGCCGTTGGTGAAGCTGAACGGTCCCCACGAACGCTGCATGATCTTGATGACCAGGGTGTCCGGCACCGCCGAACCCAGCACCAGCCAGCTGAACCCGAACCACGGCAGCATCACCGCGAGCGCGGCGAACGTCATGCGCCAGATGCCCTCCCAGAACTCGCGGCGCGCGAGGAACAGCACGAACGCGATCAGCAGCAGGTCGATCCGGATCAGCGCGATCAGGCCGATCACCGCGCCCGCGGCGGCGGGACGGCGTTCGTGCAGCAGCACCATCAGCCAGACGACGGCCGCCGTGCCGAGGGCGACTTCGAGGCCGACCGACGACAGCAGCAGCGGGTTCACCAGCAGCAGGCCCAGCGCCAGCGGGGCGAACCCGCCGGGAAGACCGGTCGCGGCGCCGATCCGGCGCAGGCCGAGGACGAGCACCACCTGGCTCGCGACGAAGACGATCCCGGCGGCGAAGACGGCGTCACGGACGATGAAGGTGACCAGGCCCAGCACGAGGACGTTCAGCGGCGACGTCGCGGTGTTGGCGGTGCCGTCCTCGATCAGGCCCCAATGGCCGTGGAAGGCGAGGTTCTTCGCATACGACAGCGTGATGTACGTGTCGTCGATCAAATGCCCGCTGACCAGCACGAACACCAGGGCCGAAGCGACCGCCGCCCCGGCTGGCAGCACCCAGGGGCGGGCGAGGACGGCGGCTACCGGCAGCGCACCGGAGGCCTGGGGTAGTTCTGCGGAGGCGCTTCGCATCACGAGTACGGTACACGGTGCCGTGATGATTCCGTTATCTACCCTCCGTGGGACCCGTCACGCGTGACGGTCCCACAGAAGGATGATCTTCAGTTCCCGTCGTGACGCTGGCCGCGGTCACCGGGGCCGCCGCGGAAGTCCCGGAAGTCGCGGTGCGCACCGGGACCGTCCTGACCACGGTGTTCACGGGAAATCCCCGGCCGGTCGTCGTGCCTGCCGACGGCGAGACCGACGGCGGTGCCGATGACCCCGCCGCCGAGGATGAAGCCGAGCAGACCGACCGCGGCCAATTGCGTCGCGCGGTGCCCGGCGAAGCGACGGAATCCGCCCTTCTTGGGCGGGGCCTGCTGAACGGGGACCCAGCCGGGCGGCGGCCCGGCAGGAGCGGCGGCGGGGGTTTCGGACGGCGTCTCGGCGGTCTCGGCAGGGGGTTCGACCGGCTTCTTCGCGGTCTCGTCACCGACGGCCGGTTGCTCGACCGTCTTGTCCTCGTCTCCGGACGGCCGCTGGGGGTCGTTCATCTTCGCTCCTAGGTCGATGGGAGCGGGCGCGGTGCCCGCTCCCATCACCGAGGATGCGTGCGCAACCTGTGGATGCGCTGTGCCGGAGCTGTCGAATCAGAGATAGAACGACAGGAACAGCGTGACCACCCAGCTCGCGCCGAGCACCTGGAGCACGCGGTCCTTGAGCGCGATCTCCTCCGGCTCGCCCGCGTTGCCGCCGTCGACGTCGACGGCGTAGCGCAGGACGGCGACCACGAACGGGACCATCGAGACGACCGCCCAGACCGAGTCGTGCTCGACCTGGCGGATCTCGAACGCCCACAGGCAGTACGACATGATCAGGATCGCCGCGGACGTCGCCCAGACGAACCGCAGGTAGCTCGCCGAGTACTTCTTGAGCGAAGACCGGATCTTCGCTCCGGTGCGCTCGAAGAGCATGATCTCGGCGTAGCGCTTGCCCGCCACCATGAACAGCGAGCCGAACGCGGTGACCAGCAGGAACCACTGCGAAAGCGCGATGCCCGCGGCCACACCACCGGCGATCGACCGCATCAGGAAGCCCGAGCCGACGATGGCCAGGTCGACCACCGGCTGGTGCTTGAGCCCGAAGCAGTAGCCGAGCTGGACGGCCTCGTAGACCGCCAGCACGACCGCGAGCTGCCAGCTGGCGAAGAACGAGATGCCGAGACCGAGGGCGAAGAACACCACCGCCGAGACGTAGGCCACCGGGACCGGCACGATCCCGGCCGCGATCGGCCGGTTCCGCTTGGTCGGGTGCGCCTTGTCGGCCTCGACGTCGACCGCGTCGTTGATGAGATAGACCGAGGAGGCCACCAGCGAGAACGCCGCGAAGGCGATCAGCGCGGCGATCAGCAGGCCGGTCCGGTCCGTCGACTTCGAAAAGGCGAAGAACGGTGCGGCGAACACCAGCACGTTCTTCACCCACTGACGCGGGCGTGCCGTCTTGATGATGCCGCCGACGAGACCGCCGGCGACCTTCTTCGGTTCGGCGGCCTCGGCCACGGGTTCTACGTCGTCAGGCTTGGAATCGGCCTTCTCGGTCGTTTCACTCATCGTCGCTTCAGCTTCCTACGTATCAAGCCGCCGACTACGCCCCCAAGGGCCGCTCCGGCCAGAACGTCGGTCGGGTAGTGGACGCCGAGCACGAGCCGGGAGGCCAGCATCGGCGGTACCAGGGCCGGGACCAGGTTACGCCCGGTCAATCCGGAGTAGAGCACCGCCGCCGCCGTAGTCGAGGTCGCGTGCGAGGACGGGAAGCTCAGCTTGCTCGGCGTGGAGACCAGGACCTCGACGCTCGGATGGTCCGGTCGTGGCCGCCTGACCACCCGCTTCACCGCGATCGACGCGGCGTGCGCGCCGACCACTCCGGCCGCCGCGACCAGCCAATCCTTGCGGCGCTTCTTGTCGACGGCCGCCCCGACGAGGCCCAGCGCGAACCATCCCGCGCTGTGCTCGCCGAAGTGCGAAAGACCTCGCGCAGCCTTGACCGTGATGTCGCTCTTCAGGACGGCCTGGGCTTTGGACAGGACGGCGACCTCATTTTTTGGGGGGTCCAGGGGGGCTTGCCCCCCGGCTGGGGTCTGGGGCTTGGCCCCAGAAGACTCAAGCTCAAGCATCGAGGGACCCGTCCAGAGGCGCGCCATCGGTCAGGTGCGGCGCGATCTTGTTGTCGAACGCGGACAGCGCCGAGCCGATGGCCATGTGCATGTCGAGGTACTTGTAGGTACCGAGACGGCCGCCGAACAGCACGTTCTTGTCCCTGGCCTCGGCCTTCGCCAGCTCGCGGTAGGCCTCGAGCTTCTCGCGGTTCTCCGGGGTGTTGATCGGGTAGTACGGCTCGTCGGCCTCGCCGGCGAAGCGCGAGTACTCGCGGAACACGACCGTCTTGTCGTTCGGGTAGTGCTTGCGCTCCGGGTGGAAGTGCCGGAACTCGATGATCCGGGTGTAGGGCACTTCTTCGTCGTTGTAGTTGACCACCGAGGTGCCCTGGAAGTCGCCCGTCTCGACGACCTCGGATTCGAAGTCCACCGTGCGCCAGCTGAAGCGGCCCGCGGAGTAGTCGAAGTAGCGGTCCAGCGGACCGGTGTAGACGGTCGGGGTGCCGGCGGGGATGTGCTCGCGGACGTCGAAGTAGTCGACGTTCAGCCGCACCTCGATGTTCTCGTGCTCGGCCATCTTCTCCAGCCACGCGGTGTAGCCGTTGAGCGGCAGGCCCTCGTAGGTGTCGTTGAAGTACCGGTTGTCGAAGGTGTAGCGGACCGGGAGCCGGGTGATGATGTCGGCGCCGAGGTTCTTCGGGTCGTTCTCCCACTGCTTGGCCGTGTAGGCCCGGATGAACGCCTCGTAGAGCGGGCGGCCGATCAGCGAGATCGCCTTCTCTTCGAGGTTCTGCGCGTTCGCGGTCTCGAACTCCGACGCCTGCTTGGCGATCAGCTCGCGGGCCTCGTCCGGCGTGTGGGACTTGCCGAAGAACTGGTTGATCAGCGCCAGGTTCATCGGCAGCGGGTAGACCTGCCCCTGGTACTTGCCGAACACCCGGTGCTGGTAGTTCGTGAACTCGGTGAAGCGGTTGACGTACTCCCACACGCGCTTGTTCGAGGTGTGGAACAGGTGCGCACCGTAGCGGTGCACCTCGATCCCGGTCTCCGGCTCGGCTTCGGAGTAGGCGTTGCCACCGATGTGATGGCGCCGCTCCAGCACGAGGACCTTCTTGCCGAGCTCGGCCGCGGCCCGTTCGGCCACGGTCAGCCCGAAGAATCCGGACCCGACCACGATGAGGTCGTAGCCGGCGAAATCGGCTTCAGTAATCTTGTCGGGGTTCGTGTGCGCGCTCACGGGCGTCGAGGGTACGCAGGTCACCTCCGTGCCCTGCACCGAGCACCGGTTTTCACCTTCGACAGACACATTTAGGAAGCAGTGCCTACTCCGGACACCTTCTGGTCGTACTTCGGTGCGACCATCACGTACCTCGCCGTGCTGGCGGTCCCCGGCGGACTCGTCGGCCGTGCCGCCGGCCTGCGCGGCTGGGCCCTGGCGGGGCTGGCCCCGCTGTTGTCCTACACGGTAACCGGGCTGGCCGGTCCGTGGCTGGCACTCGCTGGCGTGTCGTACAACCCCCTCACCGTGGCGGCCGTCACGGCCGTGCTCGCCGGGATCGGGTTCGGCCTCCGCAAGCTGGGGCAGAGCCGAGGCTGGATCAAGCCGGGCGCCGAAGAGCCGCCGACGAAGTGGCACCCGCGAGCGCACTACGCCGTCGCCGCCTGTGTCGCGCTCGCCGTGGGAATCTCGATCCTCGTGGTGCTCTCGGCCCGCGGCGGGACGACGGCGGTGTTCCAGCGCTGGGACACCGTGTTCCACGCGAACGGCATCCGCTACATCGCCGAGACCGGCGACGGCTCGCTGACCGGCATGGGCACCATCAACTGGTACCCGGACGGCTCGTTCTACCCGAACGCGTATCACCTGGTCGGCTCGCTCGTGTACTCGATCTCGGGCACGACGATCCCGGTCACGCTGAACGCCATCACCATGCCGGTCGCCGGGATCTTCGCGCTGTCGATGGTCGCCCTGATCCGCCAGCTCGGCGGGCGCGCGGTGTTCGCGGGCTGCACCGCCCTGGTGGCCGCCGCGGCGACCACCGGCGCGTACGAGTCGGTGTCCAGCGGGCTGCTGCCGTTCGCGCTGGGGATCGTGCTGACGCCGCTGGCCGTGGTCGCGCTGGCCCGGTTCCTCGCGCGGCCCGGTCTCGACACCGGCTACGTGCTCGCGCTGACCGCCGTCGGACTGCTGGCGGCGCACTCGTCGGCGCTGTTCGGCGCGCTGCTGTTCGCGTTCCCGCTGGTGGTGCAGCGCTGGTACCGCGCGCTGCGGCGCAAACCGCTCGACGGCGTGCCGGAGGGCCGCGGCGGCTGGCGGGTCATCGGCGGCGACGTCGTCAAGATGGTGCCGGTGATGGTCGGCAGCGGGCTGCTCGCGGCGCCGCACATCCTGGGCGCCCTGAAATTCACTTCGGGTTCATACCCTTATTACGCGTGGGGCTCGCAGCTGCCGGTGCTGAAGTCGCTGGGGCTGCTGGTGACCTTCCGGCAGGTGCTGAGCGCCCCGCAGGTGTGGCTGACGGTGCTGCTGGCCATCGGTGCGCTGAGCCTGTTCCGGCTCGGCCGGATGCGCTGGGTGGGGCTTTCGGCGATCGGCTTCTCGGCGCTGTTCGTGCTGGTCGCGTCGTTCGGCGCGGAGCCGTGGGTGATCTCGCTGTCCCGGCCGTGGTGGAACGACCGGTACCGCCTGATGGCACTCGCCGCGATCCCGCTGTGCCTGCTGGCCGGGCACGGGATGGCGGAGCTGCAGCGCTGGTTCGCGAAATGGGCGAGCGGGCGGTCCTGGGTGAAAAGCCGTCCCGCGCTGCCCGCCCGGCTCGGGCTGGCGACCGCCGTGTTCGTCGTGGCCGCGTCGGCCGTGCTGACCAAGGGCTTCTACACCGAGTCGAACGCGCACGCGGTGTCGTTCCTGTACTACAACGGGCCCGAGGGCGAGGTCACTCCGCCGGTCAGCGCCGACGAGCTGGCGGCGATGGAGCAGCTGACCAAGATGAACATCGGACCGGACGAGAAGGTGCTCAACGAGCGCTTCGACGGGACGGCGTGGCTGTACGCGATCACCGGCATCCACCCGGTCGCCGGGCACTACGACCCGGGCGTGCCGCCGCCGGACGCGAAGTATCTGGCGCTGCACTTCCGGGACTACGACACCGACCCCGAGGTGCAGGCCGCGGTGAAGCGGCTGAACATCAAGCATGTGCTGATCGGGAGCACGCCGATCAAGATCGGTGAGCTGCCGGCGCCGGGGCTGCGGGATCTGGACGGGCTGAACTTCCTGAGGAAGGACTTCAGCAACGCGGGCGCCTCGATCTACACCCTGACCCGCTGACCCGCTCCCTTCGCCCACTCCCCACGTGCAATGAAGGGGCCTT
The DNA here is from genome assembly GCF_014654365.1 of Amycolatopsis oliviviridis. GTDB lineage: Bacteria > Actinomycetota > Actinomycetes > Mycobacteriales > Pseudonocardiaceae > Amycolatopsis > Amycolatopsis oliviviridis. The sequence goes on along the minus strand of NZ_BNAY01000004.1, from coordinate 419,668 downwards.
TCATAGCAAAATTTGCTATGAAAGGCCCCTTCATTGCATCCGGGACCAGGTCAGACTCAGCCGAACGGGTCTCCCCAAGGGCGCCCCGCGCCCGACGGAGACTTCACCGTCGCGCGCCCTCTTTCGGCCGAAGGCCACGGAAACATTTTGCGGGGCGCCTACCCCGAAACCGCGAGCTCCACAGCAGTCCAGCGCCCCGCGAAATTTTTCCGTCAGCGCGCGATTAAAAGACACAGCTCGCGTGGTCGCGGACTGCCCCTGCCGCGACCACGCGAGCCTCAGTCCCCCATTCACCCCCGGGGTGACCCATGAGGGGCAGTCCTCCAGGACCGCACCCACTCGCTGTACTCATCCATCAGACGACCGCTAGGCGGATCTGGTTGAGCGGACCCGCCAACGTCACCCGATCGGCCTAGGAGTTTCTTCCTTGGAGTACCGGGAGTACGTCGCTGACGACCTCTTCGAGCGTGGACTCGCGGCCGACGTAGTAGTCCGCGGACCGCGGCCAGTGCGTGACGATGTCGGTGAAGCCGAGTTCACCGGCCCGCCCGGCCGCGTCGGTGAACGCGCCCACGCTGGAGAGGGAGAAGACCGGCGCCGAGTCGAGGCTCAGGAATCGCTGCACGCCCGCCTTGTCCCGGCCGACGGCGTCGAGCCGCTCGTCGAAGGTCTTCACGAGTCCCGCGATGCCCTTCCACCACTCGTCCTGGGTCTCCGCCTTGACGCCGGTGGTGACCCAGCCCGCGCCGAACCGCGCGGCGAGCGTCATCGTGCGCGGGCCGTTCGCGGCCACCAGGAACGGCAGCCGGGGCCGCTGCACGCAGCCGGGCAGGTTCCGCGCGCCCTTGGCCCGGTAGTGCTCGCCCTCGAAGTCGAAACCGTCGGTCATCAGCAGTCCGTCGAGCGCTTCGACGAACTCGGTGAAGCGGTCCGTGCGCTCCTTGACCGACAGTTCCGGGCCGTCGAGGACGGCGGCGTCGTAGTGGGTGTGCGGGACGCCGGCGCCCACACCGAGGATGAACCGGCCGTCGGAGATGTCGTCGAGGGTGGTCAGCTCGCGGGTGAACGGCACGGGGTGCCGCGCGACTGGCGACGCGACGAAGGTGCCCAGTCTGATCCGCGACGTCACCATCGCGGCCGCCGTCAACGTTGGCATCGCACTGAACCACGGGCCGTCGACGAGGGTCCGCCAGCCGAGGTGGTCGTACGTCCAAGCGTGGTCGAAGCCGTATTCCTCGGCGGCCCGCCATTTCGGCTCGGCCGCCCACCAACGATCTTCCGGAAGGATCACGATGCCTACGCGCACACGGGGGAAGGTACTGGTCCAGACCGACCCTTCGCCCGATGGGCGGATCTTCGGCGACAATGTGCCGGTGGAAAAACCCCTCTTGATCGCCTCAGACGTCGACGGCACCCTGCTCGGCCCGATGGAGGCCCTGACCCGACGCACGATCGACACCGTCCGGCGCGTCACCGAGGACGGCGTCCCGTTCGTGCTGGTCAGCGGCCGTCCGCCGCGCTGGATCGCCCCGATCGCGAACCCGCTGAACCTGACCGGGTACGCGGTCTGCGCGAACGGCGCGGTGCTGTACGAGGTCGGGACGGACCGGATCGTGGCGGTCCACGGCATGCTGGAACCGACGTTGCTGCACGACGCCGTGAGTGCTCTTGATCACGCTCTTCCCGGCTGCCGGTACGCCGCCGAGCGGATCGGCGAGTCCGCGCTCGACCCGGAGATGCGCAATTTCGTGATCGAACCGGACTACCACAACCCGTGGGGTGACAACGAGGGCACGCAGGCGCCGCGGGCCGAGGTGCTCGGGCATCCGGCGATCAAGCTGATGATCAGCAGGCGCGGGATGACCTCCGACGAGATGGCGCGGGCGGCGCGCGAGGTGCTCGAAGGGTCGGTCGACATCACCTATTCGACGAACGCCGGCCTGATCGAGGTCTCCGCGCACGGCATCACGAAGGCGACCGGGCTGGCCGAGGTCGCCGAGCGGCTGGGCGTCCCGGCCGAGCGGGTGATCGCGTTCGGTGACATGCCCAACGACATCGAGATGCTCGGCTGGGCCGGGCACGGCGTGGCGATGGCGAACGCGCACCGCCACGTGCTGGACGTCGCCGACGAGGTGACCGCGCCGAACTCCGAGGACGGCGTCTCGCAGGTGCTCGAACGCTGGTTTTAGCGGCCTTCGCGGTCGAGCTTGGCGGCCTCTTCCGGCGTCGGCGCGGTGCCGCCGAGGTGCGCGGGCAGCCACCAGCGCTCGTCGTCGGAGCCGGGCTTCTCCGGGTAATCCGCCTGGACGCGGTCCACGAGCGCGGACATCCGCACACGAAGGTCCTTCGAAAGGACTTCGGCGTCCTCGTCGGCCTTCGGGCGCATCGGCTCGCCGACGAGGATCGAGATCGGGACGTGGCGTTTGGTGAGGTCCTTCGGGCGGCCCTTGGTCCACAGCCGCTGCGTGCCCCACAGCGCCATCGGCACCACCGGGACGCCCGCTTCGGCGGCCATCCGGACGGCGCCGGACTTGATGTCCTTCACGGTGAAGGACCGGCTGATCGTGGCTTCGGGGAACACCCCGACGACCTCTCCGGCCTTCAGGCGCTCGACGGCTTCGCGGTACGAAGCGAGCCCCGCGCCGCGGTCGACGGAGATGTGGTGCATGCCGCGCATGAGCGGTCCGGCGATCCGGTTGCTGAAGATCTCCTTCTTCGCCATGAACCTGACCAGGCGTTTCGCCGGCTGCGCGCCGAGCCCGCAGAAGATGAAGTCGAGGTAGCTCACGTGGTTGCAGGCGATGACCGCCCCGCCCGTGGCCGGGATGTGCTCGGTCCCCTCCACCCGGATGCGGTTGTCCAGCACCCGGAACATGAGCTTCGCCGCCATGATGACGGGCGGGTAAACGAGTTCGGCCATTCGTCCAGGTTACGCTACCGTAGGGTAACCAACCTACGGTCGCGTAGGTCACATCACTCCGCGCGCTCCTGACGCGCGAAGGTCACCAGTGCCAGGACGACGCCGAGAAGCGTGCAGAACAAGGCGATCACCTGGTGTTTGACGTTCTCCAGACCGTCTCCCAGCGCGGCCAGCGCGAACTGCCCGGCGGCGACGGCGAGCAGGAAGCCCAGTGCGACGCCCACCGCGTCACGCCGTGTCTTCCAGCCGCGCCAGGCGAGCAGGAACCAGATCGGCAGCAAGGCGAAGAAACCCAGCGGCGCCACGAGTTTCGTAAGGGCCGACATCACCGGGACGCGGTGCTCCTGTGCCTCCGGGGCGAATCCGGCCGACTGGTCGAAGCTGCCGAGGTAGGGCGGCCGCGCGGTGAGCAGGTCGCCCGCCGCGCGGTCCAGGATTCCGACGGTGCGCCAGGGATGCGTCGCGAAGTACTCGACGACGTTGCGCCTGCTGATCTGTTCGCGATATTTCGGGTACTCCGGATCCATCGTCGCGGGCTTCGGATGCCACCAGCCGTTGCCCGCGTACTGACCGAACGAGGCGGGCAGTCCCAACGCGGCCAGGTCGGCCCCGGTGTCGTGCCGACCGTCCACAATGGTCAAGAAGATCGTGTTGAACATGTTGATCTCGCGCGAATCGTCGCCGGGCCGCGCGGCAAGTGAGCCGTCGGGCAGCTTCGCCGGTTCGACGGTCTGCTGCGCGTACGCCGTGCTCCCGGCGAGCGCGCCGATGACGAACACCACGGGAAGCCAGCGCTTCAGGCCGCGAATGCCGTCCGGGCAGACGAGCAGCGCGGCGAGCGCGAGCAACGGCAGGATCATCAGCGTCTGGACCTTGGCGTTGACCGCGATGACGCCGCCGAAGAGAAGCACGGCCAGCCCCGCGTAGCGCCACCATCCCGGTCGCGCGGACACCAGCAGACCGCCGACGGCGAGCAGCAGCCCGAGGAACGCGGCACCTTCGCCGAGCACGGACGCGAAGTAACCGAAGAACGCGGAGTCCGCGACGACCAGCAGCAGTCCCACGGCCGCGAAGCCGCGAACGCGACGCGAGTACGGCAGTCCGACGACGATCAGCGCGACCGCGGCGGCGGCGAGGACGCTGGTGAGCACGCCGAGGACGACCAGGCTGAGCGTCGATTCGAGGCCGAGCAGCCCGCCGATCGACCGCGCCAGCCGCGCGAACCAGCTCTGGGTCAGCAGGTACGTGGCGTCGCATTCGCCCGCCGGCACGGTGTAGGACAGCCGTACGAACGGCTCCGGCTTGCCCTTCCACGGGATACCCGCGCCGCACAGGACGCGGAAGCCGTCGCCGTTGTCGGACATCCCGACCGGCCGCGGTACGAGGAAGCGGACGAGCAGCACGGTGAGCGCGGCGGCGAACACGCCGAGGCCGAACAGGCGCGGGCTCGCTTCGAGCGCTGCCGGCCGGCTGGGGGAAACGCGTTCGTCGACACTCACGAAGGGCACGGTACGTGGCGGAAATCGGGTGAGAGGTCGAGGGCCGACCTCACCGAGCGCTCGACGTCCGCCCGCAGGAACACGGTGAGCCAGGACGTCGTTCCTTCGCGCAAGAAGGTCGCGGCGCGGTACCTCAGCGCGTACGCCGGGTCGATCGCGCAGGACTGCTTCACCGAGTAGCCGCTGTCGGTGACGACGGCGATCGTCGGATGCCTCCGGGTGACGACGGCCTCGCCCGCTTCCTCGGTCTGGCCGCGGACGCCGACGATCTGCAGCTGCGTCCCGGCGTGGTACGACAGCACGCCGGGGGCGGAAGTGCTGACGACCGAACCGGGCGGCAGATAGGCGTCGAGCCAGCGGCCGATCTCCTCCAGCTGCGCGCCGTGGTCGTGCCAGGCGCGCACACGGGCCAGCATCTCCGGGCTGAACACCGAGACCAGCACCGCGAGCCCGGACAACGCCAGCGCGGCGGCGGGCATCAGCCGCCGGCCCCGCGGCCGCGGCCGCGGGCTCGGTTTCGCGGTCGCGGTGAGCACGCCGTAGACCGACACGGCCGCCACCGACAGCAGCGGCGGGATCGGCGCGAGCAGGCGCCAGGCCGGTCTCGCGTCGCCGCCGAAATAGACCACGAACCCGGTGATCGCGACGGCCGTGACGAGCATCAGCCAGGTCAGCGATCTGGCCTCGGCCTCGTGCGGGGTCCGGCCGCTCCGGCGCAGGAGCAGCGCCACGGCCGCGACCAGGCCGAGCAGCAGGAACCCCTGGTGGACCACCGAGAAACCGGACAGGTACCACCAGCCGCGGGCGATCCGGTCCGGGACGTCGAGGTCGAAGGGGATGACGACGGACGTCGGCAGGACGTGGTCGTAGTAGGTCATCCGCCACGCCGTCCACGGCGCGACGAAGACGAGCCCGCCGAGCAGCCAGCCCGCCGGGGACCACCAGCTGTAGCGACCGCGCAGGGCGGCGAGGACCAGCCAGCACCCGACGAGGATCGCCAGCAGGACGCCCGCCGGGCGCGTCATCATCGCGAAGGCGACGAGTACGCCCGCGACGACCGGGCGCCGGGCCGCGAGCGAGGCGAAGACACCGAACACGAGCAGCACGAACAACGGCGTCTCGGTGCCGGACCCGCCGTACGCGGCGAGGCCACCGGCGCCCGCGACGAGGACCGCGGCGGCCACCCCGCAGGCCGGGCGCGGCTTCCCCGAGGCCCGCTCGACCACCCGGTTCACCGTCACGTGCGCGAGCAGGACGGCACCGAGGGCGGCGAGGATCCCGAGCACGATCGCGGAGGTTTCGATATCGGCACCGAAAGCGGCCTTCGGCAACGCGATCACGATCATCCACAGGAAATTCGCGTAACCCTCGATCCGCTCGCCGGTGTTGAACACCGGACCATTGCCGTCGGAGATGTTCTGGGCGTAGCGGAATGTGATGTACGCGTCTTCCGCGATGGTCGAAAACACCAGCTGGTGCAGCAGGGAGAAACCGAGGGTGAGCAGCAGCGCGACCGCTCGCCAGTTCTTGTCCTCGCCGATCTTGGGCCAGGCCACCAGGACGAAGATCGCCAGCACGCACCAGGCGACGACGACCGCGATCACCACCTGATCCACACCCTTCCGGGCCGAGCCGCTCCCCTGACCAAAAGACTACGGTCAAGTATCGAACGCCGCGCCAAGGTGTTTCTTTCGGCGCAGTCAATTGACACGAATGGGTGAGTCGAGTGTGCGCGGAGTAGAGGTCGTTCCGCCGAATTCCCCGGCGGGATGTGACTCCTTCGGGTAACGCCCCTCGGCCGTTAATCTGGTTTCCCATTCCGTTCCGCACCTCGGGGGTTCCGTGCGGATTCCCCACCCCGAGGAAGCGTCGTGCCCACCCACACCTCCCTGCTGACCGACGTCCTCACCGTCTGTGTCGCTCTGCTCGTCATCGGCCTGCCCGGTCTGCTGACCGGACTCGCCGCCGGTCTGCGCGGCTGGGTGCTCGCGGGGATAACGCCGTTGCTGAGCTACGCCGTCGGCGGTCTCGCCGGGCCGTGGACGGCGGCGCTCGGTCTCCCGTTCGATCCGGTGACCTACGCGGTCGCGACGATCTTGTTCGCCGGTGTCGCCTATGGCCTGCGACGGCTCACGCTGCGCCGGTGGCCGCCCGCGCCGGAGGAACCGCTGTGGGGCCGGTCCGGGCACCTCGCCGTCGGGGCGTGCGTGCTGCTCGCGGCCGCCGTCGGGATGTACGCGGTGGTGCGCGGGATGGGCAGGCTGGACGCCATCCCGCAGGGGTTCGACGCGGTGTACCACGCGAACGGCGTCCGGCAGATCGCCGAGACCGGCGACGGCAGCCTGTTCGGCACCGGCGAGGTCAACTGGTACGGCGACGCGGCGCCGGTGTTCTATCCCAACGCGTACCACCTGCTGGCGTCCGTGGTGTACCTGCTCAGCCCGGCGAGCATCCCGCTGACCCTGGACGTGAACACCGCCCTGCTGCCCGCTTTGCTGGCGTTGTCGCTGGTCACGATGGTGCGCGTGTTCCGGGGACGCGCGGTGTTCGCGGGCGCGGTCGCGCTCGTTTCCATCGCGCCGGTGATGGGCCTGTACGAATCGATGAGCAGGGGACCTTTGCTCCCGTTCCTGCTCGGCCTCGCGCTGACCCCGCTGGCCGCCGTCGCGGTGAAGCGCTACCTCGACCGCCCGGCGCCCGACACCGGCTTCGTCCTGCTGATCGGCGCCGTCGGGCTGCTGTGCGTGCACTCGTCGGCGTTGTTCGGCGCGATCCTGTTCGCCGGTCCGCTGCTGCTGCAACGCTGGATCGCGCCCGGCGAACGGTGGCGGCGGATCGGGCGGGACCTGCGGGCGCTGGCGATCGTCGGTGTCCTCGCGATCGTCGTGGCGGGGCTGCAGCTGTTCGGCGCGATCGGCCTCGCGAACGGCGAGGTGCCGTATCGCAGCTGGCCGGTCGAATGGCGGGCGACGACGGCGCTCGGCGCGCTGCTGGGCTTCCAGCACTACGGGCCCTACCCGCAGATCTGGCTTTCGGCCGCGTTGCTGCTGGGCTTCATCTTCTTTTCCCGGGCGGGCGGGCTGCGGTGGATCGGCGTGACGGCGTTGATCACCGGACTCGCCTATATCGCGGTGACGTCGTCGGAGCAGCCGATCGTGCTGGCGCTGTCGCGACCGTGGTGGAACGACCCGTATCGGTTCATTTCCATGGCGGCGATCCCGCTGTCGATCATCGCGGCGCACGGCCTCGCCGAAACCCAGGCGTGGCTGCGGGACACCGTGACACTCAGGAAGGTGCCCGCGTTCGTCGTCGCACTGGCGGTGTTCGGCGGGTTCGCCTTCCTGAGCAACGGTTTCTACGCGCGGTCCAACGCGGACAAGGTCGCGCCCGGCTACGCGAACACGCCCGGGATCAACCCGCACAAGCTGCCGGTGAGCCCGGACGAGGTCGTCGCGATGGAGAAGCTCGCCACGTTCGCGAAACCCGGCGAACGCGCGGTCAACGACCGGCTGGACGGGACCGTGTGGACCTACGCGATCTCCGGCGTCCGCACGACTTCCGGGCATTTCGACGAGACGCTGCCGCCGTCGGACGCGCGGCTGCTGGAGTCACGCTTCCGCGAGTACCCGGCGAACCCCGAGGTGCGGGCGGCGGTGGCGCGGCTGAACGTGCGGTGGGTGATCCTCGGGCAGTACGGCTACCCGACGGGTGCCCCGCGCCAGGCCGGGCTGCGCGATCTGGAGGGCCTGAACTTCGTGACCGAGGTGTACCGGAACCCGGACGCCGTCATCTACCGCCTCAACCCACGCAATTAGTCGACTAATTGCGGGCTACCAACCCGCGTCGGTCGCGGACGTAACGACCGCAATTAGTCGACTAAATGCGCAGGGTCAGCGGGAAGTCACGAGGCGGGCCGAGAGGGCGGCGGCGCCGGCGGTGATCAGGTCGGCGACGGTGAACATGACGCGCGAGGCGATGGCGAACGCCGTCGCCTGGACGACGGTGAGGCCCGACGCGGTCAGCACGGCGACCTGCGCGACCTCGCGGACGCCGACCCCGCTGGGCAGGATGAACGCGAACGTCCCGACGGTCATCGCGACCGCCATCGCGCCGACGCACAGCACGAAACCGCTGAAGCCCGGGGTGCCGACGGAGTTCGCCAGCAGCCACAGGTGCACGCCCTGCAACGCCCACGCGGCGGTCGACGAACCGAAGACCTTCCCGACGACCGACCAGCTCAGCCGGTGGTCCAGCGGCGGGCGGCGCAGGATCCGCAGCACGAGCGACGTGCCCCAGGTGAGGACGCGCGGGTGCAGCATCGCGAGGCCGACCGGGATGAGCACGAACAGCCACAGCGCCCGCGGGCTGTTGCTGAATACCGCGGGGGCCGCGAGCAGCGAGACGACCAGCGCGGACACCACGCCGACGCCGAGCTGGATCAGCGAGCCGGTGAAGATCCGGGCCCTGGCGAGCCCGGCCTTGCGGCCCAGTTCCATCTGCAGCAGGTACGCCCACACCGAACCCGGCACGTACTTGCCGAGCGAGCCGACGAGGCAGATCTGCGCGCCCCTCGCGTAGCCGATCGGCTTGCCGAGGTCGTCGACCATGACCTGCCAGCCGTAGGTCGAAACCATGATCGCGGCGATGAGCGCGAGCAGGCTCAACGTGGAGGATTCCCACGCGACCTCGGACAAGGTCCGCCAGAATTCACCCCAATTGGTGACGAGTGTCTTCGCCGCGAAACCGACGACCAGCAGGATCGCGACCCAGCGAACGACGTCGAGGATCTTCGCCTTCGTGGATTTCGGTTGTTTAACACTTACCGAAGTGTCCTCTTCGGGCGTTTCGACCGTCGTCACTGAACCTCCTCTGCTGTACCTCTGTCGCCGCTGGTCAGGCCTGTACGGTCACCAAGCGGCTGAACTCGGTCAGCAGATCGTAGCCGTCCCAAATCGCGGAGAACGTCAGGGCCGATCCGAAGGGAACGACACGGTCGACGCCGCGGCCCGCCAATTCCGTCACGAATTGCGTCAATTCTTCTTTGCTGAAGCCGAATTGACCGACGGTTTGATCTTTGCGGAGCACGATCGGGACGAGGTCGGAAAGCGTGTCGACCCGCGCGTTGGCGAAAGTGCCGGCGCCGAGCCATTCGCGCGGCAGGATCGCGGGGTCGGCCAGCTCCAGCGTCGCGAGGCCGTTGCCCTGGAACTCGATGCCGTCGACGAGCCCGTCGACGGCCGCGCCGTACGCCGAGACTCGCTTCTGGACGGCCATCGCGGGCTCGGTGACGTGCTGTTTCGTCGCCAGCACCTCGGCGAGCAGCTTCCGGAACTCCTGGCCTGCTTCGCGGGCGCCGTCTTCGTCGCCGACCCAGAACACCGCACGCGGCGACGAGCAGGCTGCCTGGTCGAACCAGTACGAGTCGTTGTAGAAGCCTTCGGCGGCACCGCGGCGCTCGGCCTCGGAGGCGTTCTGCCAGCCGCGGACCGACGCGACCGCGAACGACGACCGGTCCGGGAAGGTCAGGTCGCGCGCGTGCGGCGCGAGCGGGTACTTGCGCAGCGCCGCGACCGAGGCGTCGCCGCCCCAGATGACCCTCAGGTCCGCGGCGACCGAAAGCGCGCCGCTGATCGCGTCACTGCGGTCGTAGGTGACCATGCGCTGCGTCGCGGTGATCGCGGCAGCGGTGTCGGCGTCCACTTCGGACAGTGCGGCGTTCAGCGCCTCCAGCACCGTTTCGGCCGCACCGGCCGAACGGGAGGACACGCGGACGACGTTGTGGTTACCGGCCAGCGCCGAAAGCGCCCACGAGTACACGAAAATCGTGTCGACGTTGGCGGGCGGCACGTGGAAGACGAGCCCGCGCGGGAAGCGCAGCGCGTCGCCGGAAGTCTCCAAAGTGGACAGTGCCTTGGCGATCTCTCCCTTGCGCAGGAAGAAACCGAGCGACGCCAGCTCCGGGAAACGACGGGCCGTCGCGGGCGCGAGCAGCTTGCGCGCGAACTTCGTCAGGAACTCGACGACACGCGGGTCACCGACGCGCAGCCGTCCGCCGACGGGCTCGGCACGCAGCTCTTCGACCAACGAGGAGACCTCGATCGCGTCGCCGAGCGGAAAACGCTGGTCGAGTGTCATGCCGCCGCCCCCTGGAAGGTGTCCGAGCAACCGCGGGCCTCGGCCTTGGGCAGCCTGCCCATGACCGAGAAGTGCTTGCCCGGCCAGTCGCCGTCGTCGATCCCGTTGTAGACACCGAGGTCCTCGGTGAGCAGGACGTGGCCGGGGTACGACCGCGGCAGCGTGCTGACGACCTCGATCACGCCCGGCTCGCCGACCGGCTGCTCTTCCCAGGTCTCCGGGTTCCGGATCACGACGTCGGCGAAATCGGGGCAGTACAGCGAGTTCCCGGACGGTCCTTCGAGGAACACGGTGCCGATCTGCTCGATCATCCCGTAGTAGTTGTGGATCCGGGTGAGCCCGGTGTCCTCTTTGAAGCGGCGGCGGAACTCGGTGTTGTCCACCGCGCGGTCGATCAGTTTCTTCCAGCCGCCGGAGTGGATCAGGATCCCGTTGGACAGGTCCAGCTCGTGCTCACGAGCGACCTCGTAGAGGTACTGCCACACCATGAAGGTGAAGCCGAAGATCAGGAACGGCTTGTCGCCGTACGTCGCCAGGAACGTCTTGACCGCTTCGACGTCCGGCTGGTCGTTCTCGTCGAGCACGTAGGTGTGCTTGCGGCCGAAGTTCGCCATGCCCAGCACCCCCGCGCCGCGCGCGGAGAACGAGCGGCGGTTCTTGATGATGCCGATCGTGTCGACCATCAGCATCGGCAGCCGCTCGCCGCCGAGGACTTCCTGCAGTGTGGCGCCGAGCTGCTTGGTCTGCGCGCCCGCGGCGTCCTTGTCCAGGTAGATCCGGGACGCGCCCGCGCCGGTGGTGCCCGACGACGTCAGCGTCTTGAAGATCTCGGACTCGGGGATGCTGCGCAGGTCGTGCGTCTTGAACATCCGCACCGGCAGCCACGGCAGGTCCGCGATGGAGGCGAACGACGCGTCCCGCGCGATGCCGAGCGACGAAAGGATGCGCTCGTAGCCCTCGGAGTTCTCGCGGTGGTGCGCGGTGAGCTCGGCGAGCTGCGGAAGCAAGTGCTTCTCCCGCTCCGCCTGCGAAAGCGTGAACACACTCATACCTGGGCCTCCAGCGACCGGTAGTCGATCTTGCCGCTGGCGAGCAACGGCACGGTGTCGATGGGGCGGACGTCGAACCCGCTCGTGTGCAGGTGCAGCCGCTCGGACAGCGCCTTCGCGGCGTCCTTGCAGATCGCCTTGGCTCCGTCGCCCTCCGGCACCTCGGCGAACAGCACGACCTTGTCCCCGGCCGGGACGGCGGCCACGACGTCGATCCCCACCGAGGCTGAACGCACGGCGTGCTCGAGATCATCCAGGCTGACGCGGTTGCCGAAGACCTTGCCGATCCGCTTGAGGCGGCCGGTGATGTAGAGGAACCCGTCTTCGTCGAGGTAGCCGAGGTCTCCGGTGGCCAGGACGCCGCCGTATTCGTCGCCCGCGGCCAGCCCGGCCTCGTCCTCGGCGTAGCCCATCATCACGTTGGGCCCGCGGTAGACGACCTCGCCGACGATCTTCGGGTGCGTGGTCTCGGAGCCGTCCTCGCGCCGGACGGCGAACGAGCCGCCGGGCAGCGCGGGCCCGGCCGAACCGAGCTTCTCCGCGAGCCGTTCCGCCGGGACGGTGGTCATCCGCGGGGCGGCCTCGGTTTGCCCGTACATGACGAACATCCGCCCGCCGACCTCGCGGATCTTGTCGTTGAACTGGGCGACGAGGTCGTCACGCAGCTTGCCGCCCGCCTGGGTCAGCGTGCGCAGCGTCGGGTACTTCGCCGGGTCGAACTTGAGGCGCCGCAACATCTCGTAGTGGTACGGCACGCCCGCGAGCGAGGTGACCTTGTGCTCGTTGACCGCGTCCCAGAACCCGCGCCCGAGCACGCCGGACGGCTCGATGACGACGGTCGCGCCGCGGACGAGGTGGGAGTTCAGCACGGACAGGCCGTAGCTGTAGTGCAGCGGCAGGCTGGTCGGCGCGATCTCGTCGCGGTCGATGCCGAGCACCTGCGCGATCGCGTCCGCGTTGGAGAACACAGCGCCGCGCGAAAGCCGGACGAGTTTCGGGTTGCCGGTGGAACCGCTGGTCGGCAGCAGGATCGCGAGATGCGGATGCGGTTCGACCCCTTCGGCGGACTCCCGGACCCAGTGGCCGTCGGAGACGCCGTACCCCTCGGGTGCGGGCGCGTCCGGCGCGGACAGCACGGCGGCCGGGCGGAAGCGCTCGATGAGCCCCGCCAGGACGTCGGCGTCCAGCGCCGGGTCGATCAACGCGATCGCACGGCCCGCCTCGAAAGCGCCGAGGTAGTTCAGCACGCTTTCGAGGTCCACCGACATCCGCGCGAACAGCGCGCCCGGCGGCAGCTGCCCGAGCGCGGCCCCCACGCGGGTGACCTCGGCGTCGAGTTCCTCGCCCGCGAGCGTCTTGCCGCTCGTGACGTCGATGAGTCGTGCACCCACACCCAACAGGGTCATTACAGAACAAGTCCTCCGTCGATGCCCAGCACCTGTCCGGTGATGAACGAAGCGTCGTCACTGACGAGGAACCGGATCGCGTTCGCCACGTCCTCGGGCGTCCCGAGCCGTCCGAGAGGCGTCTTGCCGATGTTCTCGGCCTTCGCGTCCTCCGTCAGGCCCGAGGTCAGGTCGGTGTCGATGACGCCGGGCGCCACCGCGTTGACCCGGATCCCGGAGCGGCCGAGTTCCTTCGCGGCCGAACGGGCGATGTTCGCCACCGCCGCCTTCGAGGCCGCGTACACCGTCTGACCGGCGCTTCCGTGCTCGCCGACGATCGAGGCCAGCACCACGATGGCGCCGGTCTTCTTGCGCATCATCGCCCTGGCCGCGGCCTGGACGGTGTGCAGCGTGCCGGCGACGTTCGTGCTCAGCGTGGTGTCGACGAGCTCCTCGCGGATCATGCCGAGGAGCGCGTCCTCCATGATCCCGGCGTTGGCGACCACGATGTCGAGCTTGCCGTGCTCCTTGGCCACGCCGCGGACCAGCGTCGACACGGCCTTGGCGTCGGTGACGTCCAGCGCGAGCCCGCTATCGGCCCCCGCCGCGGCCGCCGCTTCCTTGGCCTTCGCCTCGTCGCGGCCGGTCAGCACCACGGTGGCGCCCGCCTCGGCGAGCGCCCGCGCGGTGGCGAGCCCGATGCCCCGGGTGCCCCCGGTGACCAGGGCGACCCGGCCTTCCAAGCTGCCGTCCAGCATCACTTGGACTGGAGGTCGGTCACCATGTCGACGGCGACCTTGAAGCTGGACATGTCGATCACCTGGTCGGTGTCGAATTCCACATCGAACTCGTCCTCGATGGCCGCGACCAGCGCCATGTGACCGACCGAGTCCCACGCCTCGATGTCGCGGTACTTCAGGTTTTCGACGTCGACCTCGCCATCGAGGTCCAGCGCCTCGACGAAGACCTCACGCAGCTTGCCGGCGACTTCCGCCATCGTTCGACTCCTACCTCTCTGAGAACGCGCGATCTCTGCGAGCTCCCGCTCACCTACTCACTCGCGCGGACGGGCGTCCCACGCCTTCACCAAGGTAGAGAGGTCGCCGGGCAGCCGGTCGGCCAGCCCGTCCTCAGGGAGACCGGCCTTACCCTTCAGCCACGGTCCCAGTGCCTCGATGGTGGCCTCGTCCAGGCCACGGCGGGACAACCCGACGGTATTGACGCCTGTCACCCGTGCGGGGTTGCCGACGGCGATGGTGAACGCGCCCACCTCCTTGCGGACCGCGGAGCTCATCCCGACCATCGCGCCGGGGCCGACCACGACCCGCTGGTGCAGGATCGCGCCCATGCCCAGGTTCGCGCCGGACCAGATGTGGCAGTGCCCGCCGGTGATGACGTTCGAGGCGACCGTGACGGCGTCCTCGACCAGGCAGTCGTGGGCGATGTGGGAGCCGCGGAGGAAGTAGCCGCCGTCGCCGATGGTCGTCGTGCGCCAGGTGCCCTGGTGGACGCTGACGTACTCGCGGATCCGGTTGCGGCTGCCGATGACGACGCCGTGACCGTCGTGATCGGGATCACCGTTCGGCGCGGTCTCCCAGGCGGCGGGGTGCTCGCGGCCGCGATCCTCGCCCGGGGTCCCGATGGTCACGTGCGGGCCGATCCAGTTGCCGTCGCCGACGCGCGTGGGGCCCACGATGACCGTGAACGGCCCGATCACGTTGTCATCGCCGAGCTCGACACCCTCGCCGATGATCGCTGTCGGGTGGATGCGGTTCACCACGTGAGATCCGTTCGTTGTGGCTGGGAGGCAGCCTGGGGTAATGGGCGCTTCGGCGGTCCCGGTAACGTGTGGCCCGCGCCAGAGAGGGCGGCCGGGCGCAGAACCGGCGGCTCACTGTACCGGACGCACCAGAACGCCCAGTCGAGAGAGACTTGCAGATGATCCCCATTACCGTGGTCGACGTCCGTGACGCGGAGGACCTCGTCGTCGAGGTGCTGCGATCCGGCGCCATCGCACAGGGACCGATGGTCAAGCGCTTCGAGGACGCGTTCGCGAGCGTTTCCGGCACGAAGCACGCGATCGCCGTCAACAACGGCACCACCGCGCTGGTCGCCGCCATCCAGGCGCTCGACCTGCAGCCGGGGGACGAGGTCGTCACCTCGCCGTTCACTTTCGTGGCCACGCTGAACGCGATCCTGGAAGCGGGCGCGACCGTCCGCTTCGCCGACATCCGGCGCGACGACTTCGCGATCGACCCGGACGCCGTCGCCGCCGCGATCACCGACCGCACCAAGGTCCTCATGCCGGTCCACCTCTACGGGCAGACCGCGGACATGGGCAAGCTCGCGCCGCTGGCCGCCGAGCACGGTCTCAAGGTGATCGAGGACTCCGCGCAGGCCGTCGGCGCGTCGTTCCAGGGCAAGCGGGCCGGCTCCTTCGGCATCGGCTGCTTCTCGTTGTACGCCACCAAGAACGTGACCACCGCCGAGGGCGGCGTGATCACCACGGACGACGACAAGCTGGCGGACGACCTGCGCGTGCTGCGCAACCAGGGCATGCGCGCCCGGTACCAGTACGAGGTCGCCGGGCACAACTACCGGATGACCGACCTGCACGCCGCCGTCGGCATCCCGCAGCTGGAGAAGCTGGATCAGCTCACCGCCGCCCGCCAGGCCAACGCGAAGCGCCTCTCCGAAGGCCTCGCCGGCACGCCGGGCCTGGACGTCCCGCAGGTCCTTCCGGGCCGCGAGCACGTGTGGCACCAGTACACCGTGCTGGTCGGCCCGCACGCCTTCCTCTCACGCGACGAACTCGCCGCCGCCCTCACCGAAAAGGGCATCGGCAACGGGATCTACTACCCGAAGATCGTCTTCGACTACGACTGCTACCGGAATCACCCGCTGATCCCCGACGCCAAGGTCGAGGACTTCCCGGTGGCCGCTTCCGTCGCCGCGCAGGCGCTTTCCCTGCCGGTGCACCCGCACCTTTCCGAGTCCGATCTGGACACCATCATCGAAACGGTTCGCGAGGTACTCGGCGCATGACGACGCACAAGATCGCCCTCATCGGCACCGGGAACATGGGCTCGCTGCACGCCCGTGTGCTCGCCGCGAACGAGCGCGTGGACCTCGTCCGCGTGATCGACCCGCGCGAAGAGGCGGGCCGCAAGGTCGCCGAGCGCTACGAAACCCAGTGGACGCCCGAAATCGGCTCACTGTCCGATGTGGACGCCGTCGTGCTCGCTTCGGCCACCGAGGCGCATTACGAGCTGGCGCAGGAGATCCTGGGCCAGGGCAAACCGTTGCTGGTCGAGAAGCCGGTGTGCAACAGCCTGGAATTCTCCAAGGAGATCGTCGGGCTTTCGGCGAAGAAGGACGTCCCGCTGATGTGCGGGCTCCTGGAGCGCTACAACCCGGCCGTGATGACCGCGCGGGCGCTGGTCAACGAGCCGATCCACCTGATGGCCCGCCGCCACGGCCCCTACGCGCCGCGCATCAAGACCGGTGTCGCGTGGGACCTGCTGGTGCACGACGTCGACCTGGCGATCCAGTTCTTCGGCGGCGCTACCCCGCAGCGGGTCGCCTCCGGCGCCGGCTACTTCCACCCGAATTCGGTCGAGGGCGCCGAGGACACCATCGAGACGGTGCTGTCGTTCGAGTCCGGCCTCGCCACGGTTTCCGCGTCCCGCCTCGGGCAGCGCAAGGTCCGTTCGCTGTGGGTGTCCGAGCTGGACCGCATGATCGAGATCGACCTGCTCCGCCGCGATGTCACCATCTACCGGCACGTCTCGCACGACTCGGTCACCCCGGACGGCCTCGGCTACCGGCAGCAGACCGTCATCGAGATCCCGGAACTGGTCACCGCGCGCGAGCCCCTCGCGACCCAGCTGGACCGGTTCCTGGAGCTGCTCGAAGGCAAGATCGACGCCGACACCGAGCGCGACCTGATCCTGCCTTCGCACGCCGTCGTCGACCAGGTGCTGACGCAGGCCGCGGCCTGACCTTCGCGCATTCAGTCCTCTGGATGCGGTACTTGCACACGCAACTACCGCGTTCAGAGGACTGAATGCGTTATTTGGTGAGGCGCTGGCCCTTCGCGTCGTAGGCGACGAGCGGGGTCAGGACGTCCGACGACTCCACCTGGCCCGGGTCGAACCAGAAGATGACGACCGACGGGTCTTCGCTCCAGGCGGCCGTCTTCGCCTCGACCGGCTTTCCCCGGACCGTGCTGGTGATCCGCTTCGCCGGACCGGCGAAATAACCGAACACGGGGATGAACGTGCCCCGGACCAGGTCACCGCCGTCCACCGCGTGAAAGCCGAACGAGCGGTCGGATCCCTTGAACTCGTTGGTGGCCAGGAGCTCCTCGTAGCTGCCGTCGGCGTTCCGGTAGGCGGTCTGCAGGCCGAACTCGATGCCCGGCATGGTGGACTCGTCGATCGCGAAGGCGTAGATCACCAGCTCCCGGCCGCTCTCGCCCTTCGTCTGCAGGGAGACGACGCTGCCCAGCGGTCCTATGCCCGCCGACGGGTCGGTGGGCGCCGGCAGCGCCACGGAAGGCGGCACCGACGAAGGCTGCACCGACGACGGGGCGCTCGCGGCCGGCGGGAGCGGGCTCTGGGCGGGCTCCTTCAAGGCGACCGCGCCGACGATGACCAGCACCGTCGCCACGGTGGCGGCGACCCCGCCCGCGCCGGTCGCGAGACGGCGACGACGGCGGATCCGCCTGCCCTTGGTCATGATCGCGCCGAGGTCGGGCTCGGCGAAGTCCTCGGCGGGCGGTTCCCGCAAAGCCGAGCGCAGCGTCTCGAGGTCGGTCATCGTCCCAGCCCGCCGATCAGTTCCGTTCCGTCCTCCGCGGTGATCCGCAGTTTGGTCAGGGCGCGGGAGTTGGTGCTCTTCACGGTGCCCACGGAGACACCCAGCTCACCGGCCACATCGGATTCCTTCAAGTCGAAGAAGTGCCGGAGCACCACTACGGCTCTCTCCCGGTCTGTGAGCGTACGCAACGCGTCAAGAAGCCATTTCCGCTGGACAACGGCCCCGGCGACGTCCAGTCCGCTCGGCCGCTCGGGGATCTCCTCGGTGGCGTTCTCGCGGATCGGGCGCCGCCAGCCGTCGATGACGTGGTTGACGAGGACCTGCCGCGCGTAGGCGTAGGCGTCCTTGCGCCGTACCCGCGACCAGGCCGCGTACGTCTTGGCGAGCGCCGCCTGGGCGGCGTCCTCGGCCTGATGGCGGTCGCTGGTCAGCAGGTAGGCCGCATGCTGAAGACGGGTCGACGAGTTCCGCACGAACTCGACGAACTCGTCATCGCCGCGAGCCACCCTGGTCCTCATCTCCGTTCGACGGTTGACCACCTGAAAGGTTGCCTCGACCGCTGTCGTTCCGTGAAGGCTCAGTCCTTCCGACGAGTGAACCGGAGCGCGACGACGATACCCGCGGCGACCACGGCCACCGCGAGGACGATCCACACCCAGGTCGGCAGCAGGTCCTCGGGAGTGGTCTCGCCGGTCTGCGGGGCCGGGGCAGCACTGCTCACCGCAGCCTGGCCGCTCGGCTGGGCCTGGCTGCTCGCGGGAGACTCGCTGCTCGGGGCTTGGCTGGGGGCGACCGGGTTGCTGAGGTTGAACTTCACCGAGCCGCTCGCGGCGTGCGAGTCCTCGAACGTCACCTTGTAGCGGAGGGTGTACTCGCCCGCGGGCCCGACGGCCTGGACGGGCGCCGTGACGACGGTGCCCGCGACCTCCGCCCGGCCGACCGTCCACGACGCGTTCTCGGGTCCGGTGATCTGGATCGGGTTCTCGGCGAGAGTGACCGGGCCGGTGAAGGTCAGCTTGATCTGCGTCGGCGGCGTCGCCAGCGACGCGCCCCTCGCCGGGTCACTGCTCTTCAGCTCCGAATGGGCCAGCGCCGGGGTCGCCGATCCCAGCAGGGCCAACCCGGTGACCAGCAACGACGCACCGAACCGCTTGAACCTCATCTGCTTTACCCTCCGGCCGGGAAACTCGCACGCTGAGCCTAGTAGTCGGCTGCGGAGGGGCGGTGGTTCCCGTCCGTGTGGGGTTCGTGAGTGGTGAGGCTGGTTCTGCTGAGGAGTAAGTCAAACGTGTCGTGGCGGGTGGCGCGGGGTCGCCCCGAATGTGGCATTGGGGACACTCAACGTCCCCAATGCCACATTGGGCGCACACCCCGACGCCACGACATGGTCGCCTTGTCTCTGAGCTACTCCGTGAAGTCGCCCGCCGGGGCGCCCCACGAGGAGGAAGCGTCTCCCCGCTCCTCCGCCAGCGCGCGCCGCCGCGCGTTCTCGCCGCGCACCCGCTCCACTTCGGACTGGATGTACTCGTCGTCGTACTTCTGGAACACCCGGGCCGGGTTGCCCGCCACCAGGCTGCGCGGCGGGACGTCCTTGGCGACCACGGAATTCGGCTGCACGGTGGCGAAATCGCCGATCGTGACGCCCGCCATGATCACCACGAGACCGCCGATGAAGCAGCCCTTCCCGATTTTCACCGGCTTGCGTTCGATGAGGTCGCTGCCGGAGTGGTTCTGCAGCGTCATGTTCGCGAGCCAGCTGGAATGCGTGAAGATCAGCGTGTTCAGGCCGATGCTGGTGTGCTCGCCGATCTCCAGCCCGCCGCTCGCGTCGAGCGCGGCGCCCTCGCCGATCCAGCAGTGCTCGCCGATCGTCAGGTTCTCGGGGCTGATGATCTTGACCCGCTCGCGGACCCGCGTCGACTCCGGCAGTCCGTAGAAACGAGCGCGCTCGGCGTCGTTCATGTACTGCGAAACGAGCTCGGTCAGGATCTGCGGGCGCAGCCGGTTGCTGCGCTCGTCATCGAAGAACATCGGCCTCGGTCACCAGTTTCTCGAAGGTGCGCAGGTGTTCCTCCGCGACGACGTCGAGGCCGAAGTTGGCCCGCACCATCGCGCTTTCCCGCTGTGCCACCGAAGCCCGCTTCTCCGGGTCGTCGAGCAGTTCGATGACGGTGTTCGCCACCGCCTCGCTGTCGTCCGGCCGCACCAGCAGGATGTTCTCGCCGTTGCGGAGTTCGATGCCCGGGTAGTTGTCCTCGGTGACGGAAGCGATGGTCGCGGTGCCCGAGAGCATCGCCTCCAGTGACGCGGTGCCGCAGCCGCCGTTGAGGTCGTGCGTGACGATGTCGGCCGCAGCGAAGTACGAAGGCACGTCGGCCTTCGGCACGGCGCCGGTGACGATGATGGCGTCCGCGACCCCGAGTTCTTCCGCCCGCTTGAGGAAGACGTCGTGGTACACGCGGCCGACGACGACCACCTTCACGCCGGGGTGCTTGTCCAAAATGGACGGCAGCGCCTCGACCAGCGGGAGCCGGTTGCGGAGCGGGATCACGTGCCCGAGCGAGACGATCACCGGACCGTCGCCCAGGTTGTGCTCTTCCCGCACGTCCTTCGTCAAAGGTTTCTCGAAGTTCCCGGTGTCGACGGCGATCGGGAAGTAGTCCGAGTTCGCGTCGCTGGTGCCGTAGCGCTCGACGCAGTAGTCGACCCCGAGTTTGTCGAGGATGACGTACCGCGGCTTGAGATACCGCAGGATCGGGTTCACCAGCACCTTGTCCAGGAACCGGAAGACGCCGCCGTACAGCTTGTTCTCGCTGATCAGCAGCGTGTGGATGGTCAGCAGCATCGGCAGCTTGTGCCGCCGCGCGTACCGCCCGGCCAGCCACGACAGGTCGAAGAACTGCCCGTGCAGGTGGATCGCGTCGGGCTTGAACTCGTCCAGCAGCTTCCGCAGCCGCCGCCAGTTCCCCGGCCGCAGCGAGGCGAAACTCATGTCGAAGTCGATCGACAGGCCCAGCTGCGGCATCTTCACCGCGGGCAGGCGGACGACGCGGTAGCCGTCCTTCGTCTCGTCGGCCGGGGCGTCGGCGTAGGCCGCGGTGATCGCGAGCACCTCGTGCCCGCGCGCCGCGTACTGCTCGGCCAGGGACGCCGCCATGTGCGCGCTTCCGCCCACCCTCGGCGGGAAGAAGTTGTTGACGACAGCGATGCGCATGGGGCGGCTCTCCCCCGGCCCGGCGGTCACTCGGAGGCCTTCACCAGTTCGTACATGCCCTCTTCGACGGAGATCTTCGGCTCCCAGCCGAGGACCTCGCGGGCACGGCTGATGTCCGCGGCGCGCCGCGAGACCAGCACGTCGCGCTCGTTGAACAGCGGCTCGACGTTGACGCCGACGGCGTCGATGAGGATCTTCGCCAGCGTCGCGATGGAGGTGTCGATCCCGGTGCCGATGTTGATCGGCACGTTCGCCTGCTCCGACTCGAGCGCCGCGACGACGGCGCGGGCCAGGTCCGTGACGTGCACGAAGTCCATCGACTGGTCGCCGCGGCCGTCGATGATCGGCGGCTGGCCGGCGCGCAGGCGCTGGATGAAGTGGTTGATCACCGACGTGTAGTAGGCCTCGATCTTCTGGCCGGGGCCGTACACGTTGAAGAACCGCAGCGCGTTCCAGGACAGGCCCTTGGTGCGCTCGTAGAAGCCGAGCATGTCCTCGCCCGCGCGCTTCGAGATGCAGTACGGCGTGAGCGGCTTGAGCTCGTCGTCCTCGTGCATCGGCAGCCGCTTCGGGTCGCCGTAGACGGACGCGGTCGAGGCGAACACGACCCGCTCGACCCCCTCGTCCGCCGCGGCGGCGAAGACGTTGTGGTTGCCGACCATGTTGATGTCGATCGACTCGTGCGGGTCCGCGACCGACTTGTTGATCGACACGGTCGCGAAGTGGATGACGTGCGTGCAGCCGCGCATGGCCTCGCGCACGGCGCCGCCGTAGCGGACGTCCTTCTCGACCAGTTCGACCTTGCCGGTGGCGACGAACTCGTTGATCCGGGCGCGGTCGCCGCGGGTCATGTTGTCGAAGACGCGAACGGTGTAGCCGCCCTCGATCAGCATCGGGATGACGTGCGCGGCGATGAAACCGCCGCCCCCGGTGAAGAGGACCTTCTTGTCGGGCATTTCTCTCCTAGCTCGGCAGTGCGGCGCTGACGGTCCCGATGACCCGGTCGACCTGGTCATCGGTGAGGTTGGCGTGCATCGGGATGGCGAGATGACGGGCGAAGAGGTCCGCCGAAACCGGCAAGGTCTGCTTCTTGCCGTAGATGGGCTGGAGGTGCGAGGCGTAGGTGCCGAAGTTGCACTGCACGCCCTGCTCGCGGATCCGCAGCGCGAGCGCGTCGCGGTCGATCTCCGGGGCCACGGTGAGGATGTAGGCCTGCCACGGGTGCTCGCGGTCCGGCAGTTCCACCGGGACGTCGAGACCGGGCAGGTTCTCGAACGCCTCGTGGTAGCGCTTGGCCACCGAACGGCGGGCCGAGAGCAGGTCCGGGAGGCGGTCGAGCTGGACGTTCATGATCGCGGCCTGCACGTCCGAGAGCCGGAAGTTGTAACCCAGCTCGTGGAACTCCGGGATCGGCAGCGCGCCGGAGCCCTCACGGGTGATGGCGGGCTCGATGCCGTAGGTGTGCAGCTTGCGCGCGTGCGCGATGAGGTCTTCGCGGTCCGAGACCAGCGCGCCGCCTTCGCCCGCGGTGATGCCCTTGCGGCCGTGGAAGGAGAACGCGGCCAGGTCGGCGAGGCTGCCCGCCGGGCGGGTCTTGTAGGTCGCGCCCGCGGCGCAGGCGGCGTCCTCGAAGAGCCACAGGCCGTGCTTGTCGGCGATGGCGCGGTACTCGTCGAAGTCGCCCGGCTGCCCGGCGACGTCGACGGCGAGGATGCCGACCGTGCGCGGGGTGATCAGGGCTTCGATCGACGCCGGGTCCGCGCTCCACACGTCCGGGCGGATGTCCGCGAACACCGGCGTCGCGCCCGCCTGGAGCACGGCGTGGCCGGTGGCGGGGAAGGTGTAGTCGCCGACGATGACCTCGTCGCCCGGCTTCACGCCGAGCACACGCAGCCCGAGGAAGAGTGCCGACCCACAGTTGCTGGTGGTCAGGGCGTGCGCGGTGCCGACGGTCTTCGCGAAGCGTTCCTCGAAACGGCGGCACGCGGGGCCGGCACCGGCCAGCCAGCCGGACCGGAACACCTCCGCCACGGCGGCGAGTTCTTCGTCGCCGACGGTCGGTTGACCGAGGACCACAGGTTCCTGCGTAGACATACCTCTCCCATTGCGTGGGGACCCGGCGAAGTGTATAGACGCCATTCGGCCGATCTCGGGCGGGCTGGATCCACCCAGGTCAAACCACGGACACCACCGGACGCCCTAATCTGGCGGCATGCGATTCGGCGTTCTGGGGGCGACGGAGGTGCGCCGCGAAGACGGCACCGCCGTCGCGGTCGGCGGGCCCAGGGTCCGGACGCTGTTCGCGTTGCTCGCGCTGGAGGCGGGCCGGGTCGTCCCGGCGGAACGGCTCATCGACGGCCTCTACGGCGAGCAGCCACCCGAAGGGGTGACGAACGCGCTGCAATCCCAGGTCTCGCGGCTGCGCGGCGCGCTGAAGGATCTCGCACCCGTCGAGTTCAGCCCGGCGGGTTACCGGCTGGCCGTGGACCCCGGCGACGTCGACGTGCACCGCTTCGAACGGCTCGCTGCCGAAGGTCGGCGCACTCTCGCGGCGGGAGACGCCGCGAAGGCGTCTGACCTGCTTCGCGACGCTCTCGGTCTCTGGCGTGGGCCGGCGTTCGCGGACATCACCGACGCGCCGTTCCGCGATCCGCAGGTCACCAGGCTGAACGAGCTGAAGACGTCGGCGATCGAAGACCGCGTCGAGGCCGAACTCAAGCTGGGGAGCCACGAGGACGTCCTCGCCGCGCTCCGCGAGATCATCGACGACCAGCCGCTGAGGGAACGGCCACGCGCGTTGCTGATCCGCGCGCTGCACGCCGCCGGACGTCAGGCCGACGCGCTCACCGCTTTCGAGGACGCCCGCCGCGTCCTGGCGGACGAACTCGGCACCGACCCCGGACCGGAGCTCGCCGCCGCGCATCTGGCCGTGCTCCGCGGTGAGACGCCGCCCGTCAAGGCCACGACGACACCGCTCCCCGCGCAGCTCACCAGCTTCATCGGCCGCGAAGGCGACCTTCGGCACGTGCTCGGCCAGCTGGACCGCTCGCGGCTGGTGACGCTGACCGGGCCTGGCGGGGCGGGCAAGACCCGGCTGGCCATCGAGACCGCCGCCGCGTCGGACCTCCCGGCGGTCTTCGTCGAACTCGCGCCCTACAGCGAGCACGCCGACGTCGCCCACGCCGTGCTGACCGCGCTCGGCCTGCGAACGGTCCCGCTCGGCGGGGTCGCCGTCCCGGTGGAGACCGCGCCGCTGGACCGGCTGATCGACGCGCTGGCCGACCGGGCGGTGCTGCTGGTGCTCGACAACTGCGAGCATCTGGTCGAGGCCGCCGCGACGCTAGTCGCCCGGCTGCTCGGCGCGGCCGCCGCGCTGCGGGTACTGGCCACCAGCCGCGAACCGCTGGGCATCACCGGCGAGGTCGTCTCCCCCGTGCCGCGGCTCGCCGTGCCGCCGCCGGGCACGCCGCCTGCGCGGTCGCTGGAGTTCGCCGCCGTCCGGCTGTTCGCCGACCGCGCGCGGGCCAACGACCCTGGCTTCGCCGTCGACGACACCACGGCGGGCGACGTCCAGCGGGTGTGCGCCGCGCTCGACGGGCTGCCGCTGGCCATCGAGCTCGCCGCCGCGCGGGTGCGGACGCTGCCGGTCGGCGAGATCGCGTCACGGCTGGACGACCGGTTCCGCTTGCTCTCCAGGGGCAGCCGGGGCGCCGAAAGCAGGCATCGCACGCTGCGCGGCGTCGTCGAATGGAGCTGGGACCTCCTGGAGGAGGACGAACGCCTGCTCGGCAGGCGGCTGACCGTCTTCGCGGGCGGCACGACCCTCGCCGACGCCGAAGCGGTCTGCGCCGTCCCGGACGTCGAGGACCTGCTTCCGTCCCTTGTGGACAGATCACTGGTCGAACGCACCGGGGATCGGTACCGGATGCTTGAAACCATCCGGGCGTTCTTCGCCGAGAAGCTCGCCGAAGCCGGCGAAGCGGAACAGATGCGGCGCGCGCACGCTGAGCATTTCCTCGCCCTCGCCGAAGAAGCGGACCCGCTCCTGCGCACCGGCGAACAGCTGGTCTGGCTCGACCGGCTCGACGCCGCCTACGACGATCTCCTGGCAGCGTTGCGCTGGGCCACCGAAGCCGACGTACGGATCGCGCTCCGGCTCTCGGCGTCGCTGGTGACGTACTGGTGGATGCGCGGCCGCCGGTTCGAAGGTTCGACGCTGTGCGTGGAAGTGGTCAAGAACCTCGGCCCGAAGCCACCGGACGGCCTCGAAGAGGAGTACCAGCTCTGCGTGCTCAGCGCCGCCGCCGGACTCCGCGGCGGCGCTGAACATGAGGCCCTCGGCCGTCACTTTCCCGAGGTGGACGGCCTCGTGCGGACCATGGTCAGTGCGCCGAGGAACCCGGCGCTGCTGATGCTGATGGGGGTGGTGACCGGACCACCCGGTGACGACGACGAGCTGCTCAAGCGCGGTCAGGCCCTCTTGGCACACAGTGACGCGTGGAGCCTCGCGCTGGTGCCGACCGGCTACGGGCTGCGCATGCTGATGCAGGGCAAGCTCGAAACGGCGGAAGGACTGCTGCGCGAAGGGGAGGCCGCGTTCCGGGCGATCGGGGAACGCTGGGGCCTTTCGATGACGCTCGACCATCTGTCGCAGATCCTGATCTGGACGAACCGGCAGGCCGAAGCCCTCGAAATGATGGACGAGGCGCTCCGGCTGATGCGGGAACTCGGCGCGTCCGACGACAACGCGGACCTGCTGTGCCGCCGGGGCACCAGCAAGCTGCTCCACGGCGACGCGGCGGGAGCGCGGGCGGACTTCGAACTCGCCATCGAGATCGCGCGCCGCGCCGGGATGCCCGAAAGCCGGGCATTCGGGTACGTCGGCCTCGCCACCCTCGCGCGACACGGAGGTGACCTGGCCACGGCTCGCGCCTTGAGCGAACTCGCGCTTTCGGAGTGCACCGGTGGCTCTTTCACGTCCGAAGGGGGCCGCTCCGGGGCCCGGATCTCGCTCGCCTGGGTCGCGGCGGCCGAGGGCGACGCCGACCAGGCCGAGGAACTGCACCGGCGAGCGCTCGAGTCGGCGGATCAGTGGAACGACAGCACCACCTTGGCCTGCGCCGTCGAAGGTCTCGCCGGGGTCGCGCTGCTCCGGGGCGACGCCGAGCGGGCGGCGGTCCTGATCGGCGCCGCGGTGACCATCCGGGGCACCCCGTTCGCCGTCGATCTGGACGCCGCCCTGCTCCGGACATCCGCGCGGAAGGTGCTCGGCGACGACTTCGACCGGGCCTACCGCCGGGGACTCGGCCTGCGCGGCGCCGCTCAGCTGGCCGGGTTCCCGAGCGAGTCCTGAGCGCGGGTCAGCCGGATCCCCTGCGGCGCGAAGCGGCCGATGGCCTCGGTCAGCAGCCGCGGGTCGAGCTCGCTGTCCTGGACGGCGACGTACAGCGGTTCCGCGTTGACCGGGATCGCGCCGAGGCGGGTCATCCCGGGGCCGACCGGGTCGGTGGTGAGCCGGGTGACGTCACGCCAGGGCACGACCGTCCGCTCGACCCGGACGCCCACCGCGTCCAGTTCGAAGAGCACCCACTGCTGGTCGTGCAGCGACCGCACGTAGGCGATGGTGCCGACACCGCCGGCGATCAGGACGATCCGCAGCGGACCGGGCGCCCCGATCGACCCGAGCAGGGCGGCGATCCCGAAGAAGGCCACCAGGAGCCCGGTGAACTTCGCCGCGCCGACGAGGCCCGCGTTCGGCTTGTGGACCCGGAAGCGCACGTTGCGCATCAGGTGTTTGGTCAGCACGCCGCCACCGACCGCGGCCGCCGACGCGATCAGCGTCACCACCAGGGAGCCCGGGGTGAAGTCGACCAGCGCGTTGTATCCGGCGATCAGCGCGACGAAGCCGCCGATGACGGTCAGCGCCAGCGCGCCCTTGCCCTTGCGTGTCTCCCGCTCGCGGAGTTCGAGCGCGGCCTGATCCGGGGCGGCGAGGAAACCGCCGTCGATGTTCCTCATGTCGCTCTGCACCGCTTCCTCGTTGTCGTTTGCCGTGGTGAGAGCACTTTCGCGCGGGGCACATGACATTCGGATGACAAGCCGTCAGCGCGTGGTGCGCGGACGGTCAGCGACGGCGGACACGCTCCGGAACATGACTTACCTCGCGGGATCTCCCGAAGACTTCCTGGCCGTCCGGCACCTGACGCTGCGCGGCACCCAGGCCGAGATCGGCCACGCCCTCGGTGTCGAGACCAAAGAGCGTTCGAACTGGTCGCCGCCGCCGGTCGACCCGATCGTCGCCAAGGCGCGGCGCACCTGGTTCGCCCGGAACTGGCCGCAGTACGCCGAACGCACGGCCGGGTTCGCCGAGGCGTACGGGCTGCCGTCCGACGCGGCGGTCTCCTTCGATAACGCGTCGGCCCTGCCCGCCGGGTCCGGCTGTTCGGCGCTGTGGACGGGCAGCGAGCTCGGCCGGAACTACGACTTCTTCACCCTGAGCTGGACCCAGCTGGGCGCGGTGATGGCGGGCGCGGAGCCCGTCGACGACGGGACCGTTCCGATGGCGTCGCGGCCCTACGTCCTGACCACGATCCCCGACGACGGCATCGCCTCGACCTCGCTTTCGATGTCCACAGTGGACGGTGCGATGGAAGGTGTCAACGAGGCGGGGCTCGTCGTCGCGCTGCTGATGGCGGACCTCGAAGCGGCCACGCCGCTGGACCACGATCCCGGGCCGCAGGCGGGGCTTTCGGTACCCCAGGTCTGCCGATACCTGCTGGACACGTGCGAAACCGTCGACGAGGCCAAGGAAGCGCTGATGCTCGCCAAGCAGTACTCGCACGGCGCGCCCTGCCACTACATCGTCGCCGACGCCTCGGGCCGAGGCTTCGTCTACGAGCGCGGCGCGCACGACATCGAGTACTTCGTCGAGGTCGGCGACGGACCGCTGTGCGTCACGAACCACCTGCTGCACCGCCACCCGGACCTCGAAGCGCTGCCCGAGGACACGCCGGAGACCATGCTCACCTACCAGCGGCTGCGCACCCTCACCAAGGAAGCGGGGGCCGGGCCGCGCGACGCGCTCGACGCGGTGTCCGTCGCGATCGAGCCCGGTGCGCCGTGGCGGACGTTGTGGCGCAGCGTCCTCGATCCGGCCGCCCGCACGATGAGCACCCGGTTCTACCTGGGTGACGGCGAGAACGGCACCGCGCGGCACTCGCCGGAACTCACGTTCGGGATTTCGCGGTGACCATCGGCAAGGGCCGCAAGATCGGCACCGTCGCGGTCTGCGTGCTGGCGCAGCTGCTGATCGCGATCGACCTGACCGTGCTGCACCTGGTGCTGCCGTCGCTTTCGGAGCAGCTGCACCCGTCGACGACGGAACTGCTGTGGATCGCCGACGCGTACGGCTTCGCGCTCGCCGGGCTGCTGATCACGATGGGGAACATCGGCGACCGCGTCGGCCGGAAGAAACTGCTGCTGATCGGGGCGTCGCTGTTCGGTGCCGCCTCGGTGATCACGGCGTACGCGCCGTCGTCGGAACTCCTGATCGCCGCTCGCGCACTGCTCGGGGTCGCCGCCGCGACGCTCATGCCGTCCACGCTGTCGATCCTGCGGAACGTGTTCACCGGCAAGGAACGCGCGGCCGTGATCGGGGTTTCCAGCGGGCTGACGATCCTCGGTTTCGGCATGGGACCGCTCGTCGGCGGCTTCCTGCTCGACCATTTCTGGTGGGGTTCGGTGTTCCTGGTCAACGTGCCGGTGGTGGTGGTCATGGTGATCGCCGGCGCGCTGATCCTGCCCGAATCGAAGAACCCCTCACCGGGCCGGATCGATGTGCCCAGCGTGCTGCTGTCCGTCGCCGGCATGGTCGGGATCGTCTACACGATCAAGGAGATCGCGTACCAGGGCTGGGGGCACTGGGACATCGCGGTCGCCGCGGTGCTCGGGCTCGGCTGCCTGCTGGCGTTCGTCTTGCGGCAACCGCGGCTGGCCGAGCCGCTGATGGACCTGAAGCTGTTCGCGCAGCGGGCGTTCTCGGCGACCGTCGGCACCACGATCCTGGCGATGTTCGCGCAGCTGGCGGTGTCGCTGATGTTCGCGCAGTACCTGCAGCTGGTGGTGGGCTGGTCGCCGTTGAAGTCCGGGCTCGCCGGGCTGCCGGGGATGGGCGGCGCGATCCTCGGCGGCGTGCTCGCGCCACTGGCGATCAAGGCGTTCGGGCGGGCGGTCACCATCGCGCTGGGCTGTGCGTTGTCGGCGGTCGGGTTCGCGTTGTACTCGGGTATCGGCGTGACGATCGTGTACACCGACCTGCTGTTCGCGATGATCGTCTTCGGGGTGGGGCTGGCGCTGATCCTCTCCGTCGCGACGGACACGGTGCTCGGCGTCGTGCCGAAGGACCGGGCGGGAGCGGCGTCCGCGATCTCCGAGACGGCGACCGAACTCGGTGGGGCGCTGGGGATCGCGATCCTCGGCAGTGTGCTCGGCGCGCTGTACCGGAGGGAACTCGTCGTCCCGGACGGCGTGCCGCCCGAGGCCGCCGGGGCGATCTCGGACACCCTCGGCGGCGCCGTCCAGGTCGCTGCGCAGCTCCCGCCCGAACAGGGAGCTTTGGTCCTCACCACCGCGAAACTGGCGTTCGTCGACGGATTGCAGGTGACGATGCTGTGCTCGGCGGGGTTGATGGCGCTGCTGGCGGTGAGCGCGCTGTTCACGCTGCGCGGGGTACCGAAGGAGCTTGAGGACCCCGAAGAGACTTCGCCTGCTTCGCCTGTCGGTGCGGCCGTGTAAAAATGTCATGAACGGCCCTTTCCTGACGTTTTTCGTCAGGAAAGGGCCGTTCATGACATTCGTCAGCGGGGTTCGGCGACTTTCGCGTTTAGTCCTCTGGATGCGGTCGTCAGCGGGGTCCGGCGAGCGGGACGGCGCGACGGTCGCCTGACCGCACCATGGCCAGCAGCGGTTTCGTGGCCACCGCGAGCAATCGGGCCGCGAACGTGCGCCCGTTGCGACGCGCGATGTCCGGGCCGAAGGCGTCCATCAGCGTGACGATCCCGGGCAGCGGCCGCACGAACAGCGTCACCTCGGTGATGAGCCCGTCTTCGCCGAGTTTCAGCACCGCCGCCTCTTCGATCTCCTCCTCGCCGATGCGCGCGGTGTAGACGACCACCCGCGTCGACGCGTCGCCGGTGTCGGTGTGGAACCGCACGTCGCGCAGATGCGAGTAGGCGACTTCCAGCAGCGGCTTGAGTTCCGCGTGCCCGGTGAAGCGGACCCGGCTGGTCAGCGGGGAGTGCACGATCGCGTCCGGCGCGAAGGCGCTCAGCGCGAGTTCGACGTCCTTTGTCTCGAGTGCCCGGCGGTACCGCTCGGTGGTGTCGATGCTCATATGTCCTCCTGGATCAGGTTCCCCAGACCGCGCCACAGCAGATCCGCCGTGAGCGCGACGACTTGCTCCCGCGGGATGTCGCGGTTGCTCCACCACCAGGTGGCGATGGCGTTCAAGGCGCTCTTCGCCGCTTCGGCGAGCGCTTCGTTCGCGCGGTCGCGCGGCAGGTCCGCGGTCAGCGCCAGGCCGGGGACCCGGGCGAACACCTCGGTCAGCTGCCCGGTGGCCCTGGCCTGCCCGCGCCGGTGCACCTCGGCGACGCCCTCGTCGGACGGCGTCTCCGCGAAGATCATCCGCCAGCCGCGTTCGTTCGCCTCCATCCAGGCGAAGATCGCCGCGACCCGGCCATGCAGCAGTTCCTCGGCGGTGTCCGACGGCGGCAGCTCCGCCCAGCCCGCCAGCAGACTGTCCACTTCGGACTCCAGCAGACCGGCGTACAGCGCGGCCTTGGACGGGAAATGGTCGTAGAGCACGGGCGTGCTGATCCCGGCGGCCGTCGCGACCTCGCGCATCCCGGACGCGTCGTACCCGGACGCGGCGAACACGCGCGCCGCCGCGGCCAGGATCCGCTCCCGGCGTTCGTCCTTGCTCAACCGTTTACCTGACATCGGTCAGGTACGCTACCAGTCAACCTGACAACTGTCAGGTAGCGCTCCGGGTAACCTGGTCGATCGTGCGCACAGTCGTAGTCATCGGGGGCGGGATCGTCGGTCTCGCCACAGCCTGGGAACTGACCAAACGAGGCCTGGACGTCACGGTGCTCGAAAAGGAGGACCGCTGGGCCGCCCACCAGACCGGGCACAACTCGAACGTCGTGCACGCGGGGCTCTACTACAAACCGGGATCCTTCAAGGCGAGGATGTCCACCGCGGGCAATCGGTCCATTGTGGACTTCGCGCGGCAGTACGGGGTGCCGGTCGAGGTGTGCGGCAAACTGGTCGTCGCCACCTCCGAAGCCGAGCTCCCGGCACTGAAGGTGCTCGCCGAGCGGGCCGAGGCGAACGGCGTCCCGGCCAAGCTGATCACGCCGAGCGAGGCCCGCGAGTACGAGCCCGAGGTCTCGTGCGTCGCCGCGTTGCGCGTGGAGTCCACCGGCATCATCGACTTCCCCGCCGTCTGCGCCGCACTGGTGCGCCTGCTCGACGAGTCCGACGCCGACCTGCGGCTCGGCACCTCCGCGCTGGGGATCCGCCCTGGCCGCACCGGCGACGTCGAGGTGGCGACCGGCGACGAGGTGATCCGCGCGGACGCGCTCGTCAACTGCGCGGGCCTGCACGCGGATCGCGTCGCGCGGCTCGCCGGGCTCACCCCGAGCGCGCGGATCGTGCCCTTCCGCGGCGAGTACTACGAACTCAAGCCCGAACGCCGCCATCTGGTGCGCGGCCTGATCTACCCGGTCCCGGACGCGTCGCTGCCGTTCCTCGGCGTGCACCTGACCCGCATGCTCGACGGCAGCGTGCACGCCGGCCCCAACGCCGTCCTCGCGCTGCGCCGCGAGGGCTACACCTGGCGCGACGTCTCCGCGAAGGATCTCGCCGAGGTCGCCCGCTTCCCCGGCGTCTGGCGGCTCGCGCGGAAGTACGCGTACCCGACCGGGCTCGACGAGGTCCGCCGGTCGTTCTCCCGCCGCCGCTTCGCCGAAAGCCTCGCGCGGCTCGTGCCCGCCGTCACCGAGGACGACATCGTGCGGCACGGCTCCGGTGTCCGGGCGCAGGCGCTGCGCCCGGACGGCGCGCTCGTCGACGACTTCCTGATCGAGACCGCGCGGAACCAGGTGCACGTCCTCAACGCGCCCTCACCGGCGGCGACGAGCGCGCTGGAGATCGCGAAGCACATCGCAGACGAGGTGTCGGGCTAGGCGGCGGGCGCGTTCGCGGTCACGAGCGGCATGACGGCCTGCGGGATCTCGCAGGCCTTGGCGTTGTCACTGAGGTCACCGGTGTCGATCTTGATCGAGGACGTCTCCGTGATCGGGAAGAGCGCGACGCAGATCGGGCTGTCCGAGGCGGAGTAGACGATCCACTTCCGGCCGTTCACCATCTGCTCGGCGGGCGTCCCCTCCAAACCGGGGACGTCCGCGGTCTTGGTCGCCGTGTAGACCCAGAGGTCGAGCGCCTTCTTGCCCTTGTCGCCGTCCGTGTCGTCCCACTGGCAGCCGTTCTTGGGATCCCGCGACGAGCCGTTCATCGGCCGCGCGGCCACGAGGTTGAGCGAGGCCGCCTGATCCGGCTTGAGCAGGGAGCACGGGTCGACGTTCACCAGCGGACCGGACGCCTCGATCGGCTTCTGTCCCGGCGGCGCGGTGATCTCCGGGCTCGGCTGCCCGCCGGGCAGATGCGAGGCGACCGCGGGAAGGGCGGCCTTCGCCAGGTCGCAGGCCTTGCTGTTGTCGCCGGCGGGGGCGTCGCTGGAGACCTCGATGAACGTCTTCGCGTCCAGTTCGGTGGACAGGGAGCAGTAGCTCGGCCCGAGGATGGTCGCGTACCTGGTCCAGGTGAAGCCGCCGACGCCGAACTTCTCGCCGGGCTGGGCACCCGCGTAGTAGTCGACCGCCGAGAGGTCCTTGCTCTGCGAGACCTCCAGCGCGACCCCTTGCGGCGCGTCCTCCAACTCGGGGAAACGGCAGACCCCGGGGATCTTCCGCTCGGGGACCGCCGGACGTTCCTTGCCCGGGTACGTGACACCGAGGGCGTCCGCCTGCTCGGCCGTCAGCAGCGCGCACGGCTCGGCCTTCGTGATCACCGGTCCCTGTCCGGGCACCGGCGACGCCGTACCGCCGATCGTCGACGTGCAGCCGCCGAGCGCCAGCACCGCCAGCCCGATCGCGAGCGAATTCCGAAACCGCATGCGTCCCCTCCTCTTCGGCTCGCACACTACTTGTGCGCGGCCGTCGTTCACGAACCGGCGGGCAGCGCCGCGCTCACCGTCGGCAGCGCGGCCCGCAGCAGGTCACAGGCCTTCGCCTCGTCGTCCCAGTGGCCGCTGGAGACCTTCACGGTGGACGAACCGGTGATCGGCAGCGCCGCCGTGCAGTACTTCAGGGAAGCGTTGAACCGGACCGTCCACTTGCGACCGCCGAGGTCGCTCTCCTCGGGGGTGCCTTCGAGCCCGGCGACGTCGGCGACGGCCGTCGACGGGAAGAACGTCACGTTCAGCGGACGCTGCCCCTTGTCGCCGTCGGAGTCCTTCCACTCGCAGCCCTTGTCCTCGGGATTGGCCAGATCGGCCTGGTCGACGGGCATTCCCGCGGCGATGGCCAGCTTCGCGGCCTCGTCCGGCTTCAGCAACGCGCACGGGTCGACCTGGAGCAACGGTCCGGACGGCTCGGGTTTCTTCTGGCCCGGCGGCGCGACGATCTTCGGGTCCGGCTGCCCGCCGGGCAGCTTCGACGAGATCGCGGGGGCGGCGGCGAGCGCGAGGTCGCAGGCCGTCGCTTCGGGCGCGCCCGTCTGGGTCTCGCTGCCGAGTTCGACGAACGACGACGGCCCGAGTTCGGTGCTGAGCGAGCAGGCCGTCGGGCCGAGCGGGGACGGGTACCGCGTCCAGGTGAAGCCGCCGATGCCGAACTTCTCGCCGGGCTGGGCACCGGCGTAGAACTCGTTCAGCGGGATGTCGATGCTTCGCGTGATCGAAAGGGACACCCCGCGCGGTGAATCGTCGCGTTCGGACAGCAGGCACATCGGCGGGAGCTGCCGGGACTTGTCGCCCTTGGTCTCGATGCCGGGCCGCTTGAGCCCCAGCGCGTCCGCGTGTTCGGGGGTGAGCAACGAGCACGGCGCCGCCTTGGTGAGCACCGGCCCCTGGCCGGGCACCGGCGACGCCGTACCCGAGATCGTCTCGGAACACCCGCCGAGCAGGAGGACCGCCGCGAAAAGCGCGGTGATCGGCTTGCTGCGGCGGTTCATGCGGGTCCCTCCTCGACGCGGACCCTACTTCGATGTCGGCGTGAGCACCTCGGTTCCGCCGAGGAAGGGACGGAGCGCTTCCGGCACCCGGACCGAACCGTCTTCGAGCTGGTGGTTCTCCAGGATCGCGACGATCCACCTGGTGGTGGCGAGCGTGCCGTTCAGCGTGGCGACGGTCTGCGGGCGGCCGTCGTCGTCGCGGTAGCGGATGCCGAGGCGGCGGGCCTGGAACGTCGTGCAGTTCGACGTCGAGGTCAGCTCGCGGTAGGTGTCCTGCGACGGCACCCACGCCTCGCAGTCGAACTTCCGGTACGCGGAGGTGCCGAGGTCGCCGGTGGCGGTGTCGATCACCCGGTACGGGACCTCGATCTTGGCGAGCATCTGCTCTTCCCAGTCCAGCAGGCGCGCGTGCTCGGCCTCGGCGTCCTCGGGACGCGTGTAGACGAACATCTCGACCTTGTCGAACTGGTGGACGCGGATGATGCCGCGGGTGTCCTTGCCGTACGAACCGGCCTC
Source organism: Amycolatopsis oliviviridis (assembly GCF_014654365.1). GTDB lineage: Bacteria > Actinomycetota > Actinomycetes > Mycobacteriales > Pseudonocardiaceae > Amycolatopsis > Amycolatopsis oliviviridis. The sequence continues at coordinate 384,833 of NZ_BNAY01000004.1, read as the reverse complement.
GCGGCGGTAGCAGGACGACCAGCCCGCGTAGCGCTTCGCGCCGTCGCCGAGTTCGAGGATCTCGTCGGCGTGGTAGCCGGCGAGCGGGACCTCGGAGGTGCCGACGAGGTACAGGTCGTCGTCGCGCAGCCGGTAGACCTCCGACGAGTGCGCGCCGAGGAAGCCGGTGCCCGCCATGATCTCCGGCCGGACCAGGGTCGGCGTGATCATCGGGGTGAAGCCGTTCGCCGTCGCCTGCGCGATGGCCATGTTCAGCAGGCCGAGCTGGAGCTGGGCGCCGATGCCGGTGAGGAAGTAGAACCGCGAGCCCGAGACCTTCGCGCCGCGCTCCATGTCGAGCGCGCCGAGGCCCTCGCAGAGTTCGAGGTGGTCCTTCGGCGTGAAGTCGAACTTCTTCGGCTCGCCGACGTGCTTGAGCACGACGTAGTCGTCCTCGCCGCCTTCGGGCGCGTCGGGGTGGACGAGGTTCGGCACCACGCGGTGCAGCTGCTCGAACTCCTCCGACGCCTCGGTCTGCTCGACTTCGGCCGCCTTGACCTGGGCGGCGAGGTCCTTCGCCTTGGCGAGCAGCTCGGCCCGCTCGTCACCCTGGGCCTTGGGGATGAGCTTGCCCAGCGACTTCTGCTCGGCACGCAGCTTGTCGGCGGCGGCGATCGACGACCGGCGGCGGGAGTCGAGGGAGAGCAGCTTGTCGACCACTCCTTCGTCCTCGCCACGGGCGCGCTGCGAAGCGCGCACGACGTCCGGGTCATCGCGCAGAGTCCTGGGGTCAATCACGAGTGGAAAGGGTAGTCCGTGGCCTTCGCGCACTTCGAGGCAGTTTCCCCGTACACACTGTGCGGGCCGCCGCGGAGAACCCGACAGTCTGATCGTTGTCGCCCGTTTCGGGCCGTCCCCATACTGAGCCCGGCCCCGGATTCCCTGCTGCGGACGGAGAAACCCGATGACCGATGCGGACCTGCTGGCGCGGCACAAGGCGGTACTCCCGTCGTGGCTGGCGCTCTACTACGACGAGCCGATCGAGATCGTGCACGCGCAGGACCGCCGGGTCATCGACTCGACCGGGCGCGGCTATCTCGACTTCTTCGCGGGCATCCTGACGAACTCGATGGGCTACGACGTCTCGGCGATCAGCGACGCCGTGCGCAAGCAGCTCGACACCGGGATCCTGCACACCTCGACGCTGTACCTGATCCGCTCGCAGGTCGAACTGGCCGAGCGGATCGCGAAGCTGTCCGGCATCCCGGACGCGAAGGTGTTCTTCACCAACTCCGGCACCGAAGCCAACGACACCGCGCTGATGCTCGCCACCCAGTACCGGCGCAGCAACCAGGTGCTGGCGATGCGGAACTCGTACCACGGGCGGTCGTTCGCGACGGTCGGCATCACGGGCAACCGCGGCTGGTCGGCGTCGTCGCTCAGCCCGGTGAAGGTGAGCTACGTGCACGGCGGCTACCGGTACCGCAGCCCGTTCCGGGCGCTTTCGGACACGGAGTACATCGACGCGTGCGTCGCGGACCTGGTCGACGTGCTGGAGACGGGCACTTCGGGCGACGTCGCCTGCATGATCGCCGAGCCGATCCAGGGCGTCGGCGGATTCAGCTCGCCGCCGGACGGCCTGTTCAAGGCGATGAAGGAGGTCCTCGACCAGTACGGGATCCTGTTCATCTCCGACGAGGTCCAGACCGGCTGGGGCCGGACCGGGGAGCACTACTGGGGAATCCAGGCGCATGACGTCGTCCCCGACGCGATGACCTTCGCGAAGGGCCTCGGCAACGGGCTCGCGATCGGCGGTCTCGTCGCCCGCGGCGATCTCGTCGACTGCCTGACCGCGAACTCGATCTCGACCTTCGGCGGCAACCCGGTCGCGATGGCGGGCGCGGCCGCGGTACTCGACCACATCGCCGACCACGACCTCCAGGCCAACGCGCTCGCGCGGGGCAACGAACTGCTCGACGGCCTGCGCGCGGCGGGGAACCCGCTGATCGGGGACGTCCGAGGGAAGGGCCTGATGATCGGCGTCGAGCTGGTCCAGCCGGGCGGCATGGAGCCGAACCCGGGGGCCGCGGCGCGGATGATGGAGGAGACCAAGGCGCGCGGGCTGCTGATCGGCAAGGGCGGGCTGCACGGCAACGTGCTGCGGATCGCGCCGCCGATGACGCTGACCGCCGAGGAGGCCGCGGAGGGCCTGGGGATCATCGTGGACTCGCTGGCCGCGATCTCCTGACAAGCGACATGAAAGGCCCCTTCATTGCAAATTTTGCAATGAAGGGGCCTTTCATGTCATGCCCGGTCAGGAGGTGACGAAGCGGGCGATGACCTCGCCCAGCCGCACACCGGCGTCCTCCTGGAGGAAGTGGCCGGCGCCGGTGATGGTCGGATGCTCGAGTTCCCGGGCGCCGCGCATCGAGGCCCGCAGTTCGAGGCCCCACGGCGCGGTGATCGGGTCGCCGTCGGAGAACGAGACCAGGAACGGCTTGCCCAGCTCGGAAAGTACCTTCAGCGCGGCCCGGTTGGCGGCCGACGCCGGATCGTCCGGGGTGATCGGGACGAGTGACGGCATCGCGCGCGGCGCGGCCTTGTACATCTCGTTCGGGAAAGGCGCGTCGTAGGCGGCGCGCACCTCCTCGGACAGCTTGGTCTGGCAGCCCGACTGGACGAACCGCCCGACATCGATGACCTGGGCGTTCTCCATGGTGTCCCGGAACTTGTGCCAGATCTCCGGCATGTCGGTGTCGCCGGTGGGGAGGCCGGTGTTGGCCGCGACGACCCTGGCGAAGCGGTCGGGGTTCTCGGCGACCAGCCGGAGGCCGATCAGGCCGCCCCAGTCCTGGCCGACGAGGGTGACGTCGGTCAGGTCGAGGACGTCGAAGGCGAACGCGCGCATCCACTCGACGTGCCGCTGGTAGGTGTGGTCGACCATGTCGCCGGGTTTGTCGGAGCGGCCGAAGCCGACCAGGTCGGGCGCGATGGCGCGCAGCCCGGCGTCGGCGAGCACCGGGATGACCTTCCGGTAGAGGTAGGACCACGTCGGCTCGCCGTGCAGGAGGAGGACGGGCGGGCCGTCCTCGGGTCCGGCCTCCACGTAACCCACTCTGATCACGCCGCCGTGGAGGTCGACGAGTTCCGCGTAGCGCGGTTCGAAATCGAAATCGGGCAGGTCCGAGAACCGGTCTTCCGGTGTCCTTAAAAGGCGCACGAGTCCCACGTTAGTGGGAATCGTGCGCCTATGCCGGTTTCGGAAGTCAGAAGATCACGAGATGGCAACGGCCACGATCAGGCCGAGCGCCAGGTGCGCGGAGGCCACCACGACGCTGGCCGGGGCGAACTTCTCGCTCTCGATGGTCGAGCGGATGTCGATGCGGGTCGCCCACTCCAGCAGCCGGACCGCGAGCACCTGCACGATGATGCCGAGCAGGCCGTAAACCAGCGACGTGATGAGGCCCTCGGTCAGATCGCTGGCGGAGTTCGCGATCGCCACGACGATGATGAAGGCCATCGACAGCAGGCCGGACGCGGTGACGATGACCGCGTTCGGCAGGCCGCGGGTGACCAGCTGGGACAGCTTGCCGGGCGTGGTCCAGTCGATCGCCCAGAACCCGGCGAACATCATCAGCAGGCCGACGACGCCGTACAGCAGGATCGCGCCGATCCCTCGCACGAGGTCGGAGCCGAACGTGTCGGACAGCGCAAGGGTGGTGGTCACAGGGTGCTCCCAGAGGTACGAATGTCAGGTTTGTGCGGTTGCTTCTATCACGACTCGACGATGCGGTGCGGGACGAACGCCGCACCGTCGTCTGTGACAAGTCCTGCCGTCTCGCGAATACCGAGACCGGCGGCCTGGTCCCCGACGATCCACGCGCCCAGCGCGGGCCGGTACCCCTGGAACTCCGGAAGCGGGTCGAACGCCTGGTAGACGTAGCCTTCCGCGCCGTAGACACCGTCGGTCTGCGTCTCGTACCCGGTGGCGACGATCTGCACGTTCGCGCCTTCGCGGCCGAGTTTCGGCTTGCGGACGTACTCGGTCAGCAGACCGGGGTCGTCGGCGAAGGCGGGCAGCAGGTTCGGATGCCCCGGGTAGTTCTCCCACAGGATCGCGAGCAGCGTCTTGTTGGAGAGGATCATCTTCCACAGCGGCTCGACCCACAGCGTGCGAGGCATTGTCTCGACGGCGAAGCGGCCGAACTCCTCGTCGACCACCCATTCCCACGGGTAGAGCTTCACCACGGTCGCCATCTGCGCCTCTTCGAGGTCGACGAACCGCTTGAGCACCGGGTCCCAGCCGATCTCCTCGATCGACAGGCCGACGGTGTCGAGCCCGGCCTCGGCCGCGGTCTCCTGGAGGTACGCCGTCGTCACGTGGTCCTCGCCGGACGGATCGGCCGAAGACCAGGTGAAATGCAACTCGTTGGAGGGCAGCTTCTCGGCGAGTTCGCCCCAGCGCTCGACCAGTTTCTCGTGGATCGAGTTCCACTGGTCGTCGTCGGGGAAGACCGAGGTCTTCCAGTGCCACTGCAGCACCGCGGCTTCGAGCAGCGAGGTCGGGGTGTCGGCGTTGTATTCGAGCAGCTTCGCCGGGCTCTTGCCGTCGTAGCGGAGGTCGAACCGGCCGTAGACGTGCGGATCCTGCCGCTTCCACGACTCCGCGATATGCGGCCAGACCCACTCGGGGATGCCGAAGCGGTGGTACTGCTCGGTGGTGATCACATTGTCGACGGCTTCGAGGCACATCGAGTGCAGCAGTTCGACGTCCGCCTCGACGGACAGGATCTCGTCCATGTCGAAGACGTAGTGGACCGACTCGTCCCAGTACGGCCTGGACTTGCCGGCGCCGTCACGGGCGGGGGTGCCGAAGACCAGGCCCTGTTCCTCGACGATGTTCTGCCAGTCCCGCCGGGGCGGCTTGGAATCCCGATACAACTACGAGCCCCCGCTCTTGCCGGTACCGCCGGAGGTACCGCTCTTACCGCTGATGCCGAACCCGCCGCGCTGGACGGACTTGCCTGATTTGGTGGTGACGTTCGCGTTCGACGGCGCGGTGTACGAGCCGCCGGACACGCGCTGCCCGATCGCGCCGGTGCCGCCGTAGTTGTAGCGGTAGCTGTTGTATCCGCCGCCGCCCGGGATCGGGATGAAGAAGAACCCGCCGCTGACGTGACCGCCGTGCGACCGTACGTAGTTCTCGTCGCAGTTCTGGTCGTTGTCGACGATGTCGTCGCGTACGCAGGTCGCCGTGACGTTCTCGGGCTTCGCGACGGTGTAGAACGTCGCGACCAGGCCGACCAGCCCGACGGTCACCCCGGTCCCGATCAGGAGTTTCTTCTTGGTCGAAGACTTCTTCTCGGCGGCTCGGGCCTGTTCGGCCTGGAGCGCCTCTTGTCGTTCCTGCTCCGCCAGCGCCTGCTGCCGTGCCCGCTGCTCGGCCAGCGACGGCTGCCGCGCCTGCGTGTTGCCGTCCTGGAACCGCATCGTGCCGCGCTTCGGCGGCTCCTGAGGCGCCTGTGCCCCCTGGCTGTCATCCTGCGTCATCGAAGCTCCGTAATCGCCCGCCGGCCCGAACCCGTGTCCAACACTAACCACCCGGTACGCGCACCTTACGTGCGGCGCGGGCATCATGGAGTGGATGTCTCAACAGGCCGAGCGGTTCCGTGATCCGCGAAACGCGCTGAGCACCCTGCGCACCCGGCTCGTCATGGCCGGTGTGTTCGTGGGCGCGATCATCGCGCTTTCGCTGAGTGTGGCTTTCTCGTGGAACGTAGGCCCGGAGGGCGGTGCGGGCGGAGGCGCCCCCAAACTGTCGCCCGCCGCGGCCGAAGCGTTCCAGTCTCCCCCTGGCACTTGCCTGACCTGGAACAACCCGGACGCCACCGACGCGAAGCGTGTGTCGTGCGCGGAGTCCCATCTGTTCGAGGTCACCAGCATCGTCGACATCGGCGCGCAGTACCCGGCGGGCGTGCCGAGCCCGAACCTGGAGCAGTGGCAGGAGATCTCCCGGTCACGCTGCACGGTCGACGTCAAGCCGTACCTCGGCCGCACGCTGGATCCGTACGGCAAGCTGAGCATGAACCTGCTCCGGCCGACGCCCGCGCAGTGGGAAGACGGCGACAGGCAGCTCCGATGCGGCCTGCAGTGGGCGGGCCAGGGCGGCAAGCTCCAGCCGACCAAGGGACAGGCGAAGGAGCAGAACCAGTCGGCGGTGTGGGAGCCGGGCACCTGCCTCGCGCTGCTCAACAACAGCTTCGGCGACCCGATCGACTGCGCCCAGCCGCATTCGTACGAGATGATCGCGACGATCGACCTCAAGACGAAGTTCAAGGACGCCTACCCGTCGCAGGAGCAGCAGAACACCTGGCTGGACACCGAATGCTCGACCGCCGCGCAGGAGTACACCGGCAACGCGGACCTGGCGGCGAAGAAGGTCATCCTCAGCTGGGACGTCCGTGAGCAGGAGAGCTGGGACGCCGGGTCGACGCTGGTGAACTGCAAGGTGGCGGCGGTCCTGCCGGACAACAAGGGGCTCGCCCCGGTCACCGGGAGCGTCAAGGTCGGCAACGGGGACGCCCCGCCCTCGGACGGCGGCGGCCCGCCGGCGTCGTCCTCGGCGCCGAAGACCGGCGGGTGATCCCGTGCCCGTCGAGATGACCCGGCAGCGCTTCGAAGAGCTGGTGTCGGAGGCGCTGGACGAGCTCCCGCCCGAGTTCGCGGACGCCATGGACAACGTCGTCGTCCTCGTCGAGGAGTTCAACGAGGAGTCGCCCACGATCCTCGGGCTCTACCACGGTGTCGCACTGACGGAACGGACACACGAGTACGGCGGGGTGCTGCCGGACCGGATCTCGATCTACCGGCGCCCGCTGCTGCAGATGTGCGACACCGAGGAGGACGTCGTCGAGGAGGTGCTGATCACCGTGGTCCACGAGGTCGGCCATCATTTCGGCATCGACGACGCGCGGCTGCACGAACTCGGCTGGGGCTGAGCCGCCGAACGGGCGATAGCAAAGGTCCCCTGCTCCCCCGCCGACGGATTCCGCGCCGGAGGCGGCATGGTGGGAGATTATTGTGCGTCGGGCACCAAGGGTTCTCCGGATTCTTAACTGGACGTAACAACCCAGCCACTTTGAGCGACAGCCCCGCTAAACTTTCGACCACGTTGTCGTCGGCCGGCGCCGGCGAATGCCTGGGGAGGCGGTGCATGGCCGAGTCGACGGTGCGCGGGCGCGGGGACCGGCGGTTGCGCTGGCTGCTCGCGTCGAGCGCGGCGTCGAATCTCGGCGACGGGATCGGCAAGGTCGCGTTCCCGTTGCTTGCGGTCACCCTGACCCGCGACCCGCTGCTCATCGCCGGTCTTTCGGCGACCCAGTTCCTGCCGTGGCTGCTGTTCGCGCTCCCGGCGGGCGCGCTCCTGGACCGGATCGACCGGCGGCGCGCGATGATCCTTGCGAACAGCGCCCGCGCCGTGGTCGTCGGCGGGACGGCCGCCCTGGTCGCGACCGGCGGGGCGACGATCTGGCTGGTCTACGCCGCCGCCCTGCTCATCGGCTTCGCCGAGGTGGTCGCCGACAGCGCCGCGAACGTGCTCATCCCGGCCGTCGTCGGCGAGGGTTCGCTCGACGGCGCGAACAGCAAGCTCCAGGCCTGCGAGATCGTCGGCCAGACCTTCCTCGGCGGGCCGATCGGCAGCGCCACCTTCGCGCTCTTCGCGGCCTTCCCGTTCTTGCTCAACTCAGCGGGCTTCGCGATCGCCGCGGTCGTGCTGATCGGCCTCGCCGGGAGCTACCGGGCTCGTCCTTCGACGACAGCCGCCGAGAACTCGCGTACCGCGCTTCGCGCCGAGCTGGCGGAGGGTTTCCGCTGGTTGAAGCACAGTGGACTGGTGCTGCGCCTGGTCGTCGTCGCCGGGCTGATCAGCCTGGTCAGCGAACTCGCGCAGGCGCAGCTGGTGCTGTACGCGATCGACTACCTGCGTCTCAGCGAAGCGGCCTTCGGGGTCTTCGCGTTCGTCGGCGGCATCGGCGGTTTGCTGGGCGCGGCGGTGGCTCCGCGGCTGGTGAAGGTGTCCAGCCGTCGCGCGGTGCTCCTCGGGGGCACCGCTTGCTGCGGCGCGGCGTTCACCGGCATGGGCCTGACCGGCTCGCCGGTGGCGGGGGCGGCACTGTTCGGCCTGTTCGCGGCGGCCGTCGTCGCGGTGAACATCGTGCTGGGGACGGCGAGGCACACGCTGGTCCCCGGCGAACTGCTCGGCCGGATCCTCGGCGTGTGGCGCACCGTCGTCTGGGGCGCGATCCCGATCGGCGCGCTGCTCGGCGGGCTTCTCACCCACGTCCTCGGCTCCCCGGCCCGGACGTTCCTGGCGTCCGGGCTGCTGCTGTTCGGAGTAGCCGGTTTCGCGTTCGTCTCGTTACGGCGAGGCGCCTTCGATGACGAAACGGCCACGGAGGTCCCGGTTCTCCACCAAGACCAGTGAAAACCCGGCCCTTTGGTGCTGAAATATCCATCACCGCCAGCTGGTGACGGGAGGTCCGCGATGCAGCAGACACTGGTGCCGGAGGGCGACGTGGGGACGACGGAACCTTCCAGACGCCCGCAAGTGCTCACCGCCGTCGCCGGTTTCGTAATCGGCGGTGGCGTGATCGGCATGCTTTGGGCGCTCTCGGGCGTCAACGCGGGGGCGCTCGAAGACGCCCAAGACGCGTGCAACGCCCTGGCCAGGGTCGGCACGATCCCGGACACCACCGACTCCCCCGGCGACCGGACCGTGGCCGTGCTGGCCCCCGAGATCCTGCACCGGATGACGGCCGCGCGCGAACTCTCCGCCGCGGCGGCCGCCGCCAACGAGACCTACCGGCCGCTGGCCGAGCACATCGACGGTGTCAGCCGCATGGTGTTCAGCCTGCACTTCAACGAGATCGCCGGCCAGCGGCACCTGACGCAGGCCGAACAGCTCTGCACGCAGCTCTAGGCGTCAGCCCTTCTGGACCGTCTTGACGGTCAGCTGGTTGCCGGGGATCTTCCCCGAGCAGCCGAGCCCCTGCATCGCCACGAAGTTCGACGCCGTCTCCTGCGGCAGGTACACCCGCAGCCCCCGGGTCTCGGTGGGTTTGCAGACCGCCTCGTCGTAGTTGCGGACGTTCACGAAACCGATGTCGGTGGACGCGCTCTCGCCGTTGTTCAGCTGGACCGGCCCGCCCTTGTCACCGGCACGGAACGCGGCCTCACCGACCTGGTGACCGTCCGCGCCCGTCACGTAAGAGACGCCGGGGAAACCCTGGATGGTGCACTGGTGCCCGCTCGTGTTGGTGATGACGAGCTTGCGGTACACCGTGCCCGCGGCCGCGTCGCCGCCCCCGACGGACAGCTTGACGTCGCCCGCCTTGCAGAGCCCGTCGTTCTTCGGCGCCGGGGCGGGCGCCTGGGCGGGCTGCGAGGCCGGTGCCGGGCTCGACGAGCTCGCGCTGGGCGCGGCCGAGGTGTCGGGCGCCGAACTGGACGGTGCCGCGGACGAACTCTGCGCGACCGGTGCGGTTTCCGAACCGCAGGCACTGAGCAGCAGCAACCCGGCGGTGCCCGCGACGAGACCGCCGATGGAGAGCATCTTCGAACGAACCATGGTCATTCGCCTCCCTGTAGCCGGGTGACCCACCGTTCAGTAGACGTGTTGTCCGCCGCGGGGGTTGCGCTCAGCCCGGTTAATTCCCCACAAGGTGTTAATCGATCTTGTGGGGCGTATTCCCCGTCGGAGGCGGGGGCAAACGTCCCTGGTCAGCGTTCAACGGGAACGTCCGCCCAGGTGAGACAGGTCCAGCCGGTGGGGTTCGCGACGAGTTCGACGACGCCGGTGTTCGGGATGAGGCCCTGGTTGGCGATCTCGGCGGTCACGTTCCCGGCGAGCCATTCGCCGCCCAGCCGGATGGCGCCGCCGTGGCTGACCAAGACCACCGTGCCGTCCGCGTCGGCCTGTTCGTGCTTGGCGCGCAGCCGGGCGACCGCGTCGAGCATCCGGGCGCGGACCTGCGTGCCGGTCTCGCCGCCGGGGATCGGCGGGTCGAGCTCGCCGAGCGTCCACTGGCGCACGACGCTCATGTAGGTCGTGATCGAGTCCTTGTCGGTCTTGCCTTCGAGATCGCCCGCGGCGACCTCGTGCACGCCGTCGACGACCTGGACGTCGAAGCCGAACTTGGCGGCCAGCGGCGCGGCGGTCTGCTGGGCGCGGACGGCCTGCGAGGCGTAGACCGCGACGATGGGCTCGCCGCCGAGCCTCACCGCGAGGTCGCGGGCCTGCTCGCGACCCAGTTCGGTGAGCGGCGGTCCGGGCAGCGCGGTGTCGAGCGCGCCGCGCACGTTGCCGTCGGTCTGGCCGTGGCGGACGAGGAGAAGTTTCACGCCTGTGCTCCCTTCCGTACCGACTCGACCCAGCCGATCGCGTCGGTGAAATCCTCGTTGGCGGCGCCCGGCTCGATCTCGGTCGTGCCGTTGTCCGCGCGCGGGTGGGAGCCGAGGAACCGGACGTTGCGGCACCGGCGGCGCAACGCGGCCAGCGCGTCGCCGATCCGGGGCTCGGCCACGTGGCCCTCGAAGTCGATGAAGAAGCGGTACTCGCCGAAGTTGTTCCTGGTCGGGCGGGCGTCCAGCTTGGTCAGGTTGATCCCGCGGACCGCCAGTTCGGTGAGCAGTTCCGCCAGGGCACCGGTCCGGTTCGTCGCGGCGGCGACGATCGACGTGCGGTCGGCCCCGGTCGGCGCCGGCAGCTCACCGGGCGCGCGGACCAGCAGGAACCGGGTCTTGGCGTCGCGGACGTCGGCGACCTCGGTGGCCAGCACCTGGAGCGGGTAGTGCTCGACGGCGACCGGCGCGGTGACGGCGGCGTCGAACTCTCCCGCGTCTACCGCGACCGCGGCCGCGGCGGTGGACGACGTCGCGACCGGATGGGCGCCGGGCAGGTTCGCCTCGACCCAGTGCCGGACCTGGGCGAGCGCGTGCGGATGGCTCGCCACGGTGCGGATCTCGGTCGTGCCCGGACGCGTCAGCACGCTGAAGTGGACCGGCAGCAGCGCCTCCGCCACCGCGACGAGCGGTTCGGCCTCGCTCAGGCTGTCAAGGGTGGCGGTGACCGCGCCCTCCACGGAGTTCTCGATCGGGACGCAGGCCGCGTCGGCCGCGCCCGAGCGCACCGCGGCCAGTGCCGCCGGGATGGTCTCGGCCGGGATCAGCTCCTCGCCGGGGGCGAGCCGGCGCGCGGCCTGTTCGGTGAAGGTTCCCTGGGGGCCGAAGTAGGCGATCCGTGACACCCCGCCAGATTACGCACGCCGCGGGTGGCGACTTTCACTCGGACAGCCGGTACGCGCACCGGTTACGCCGGGTGGCTTTTTTTGCCATGCTTAGGGCGTGACCGCCGAACCGGGCACGCACACCGGCCGAGAGGATGTCGGCTCCGCTTTCGCTCCCCTGCCGGACCGTCCCACTCCGGAGCTGGTGCTGTGCGCCGTCGATGACCTGCTCGCCGAAGCCTGGACCACCGTCGCGGACACTGTGGACGGCCGGGTCTTCGTGCACCGCGGGTCCGTTCTCGACGTCGTCGCCCAGGCCGTCGTCAGCCCCGCGAACTCCTACGGCTGGATGCGCGGCGGCATCGACGCCGTCTACGCCCGCGCCTACCCCGACGTCGAGCAGAACGTGCGCAGCGCCGTCCTCGCCTACCACGGCGGGGAACTCCCGATCGGCGAAGCGGTGATCGTGCCCACCGGCGAGGCGGAACCCGCTTGGCTGATCAGCGCGCCGACGATGCGCGAACCCGGCGAAAGCCTCCCGCGCGACACCGTGCACCCGTACCTGGCCGCCAGGGCGGTCTTCCAGCAGTGGCGCGACGGCCGGGTCGACCAGGGCCGGATCCGGGATCTGGTGCACACGATCGCGATGCCCGGACTCGGTACCGGCGTCGGCGGGGTCGCGCCCGCCTCCTGCGCCCGGCAGGTCGCCGCCGCGTGGGACGAGGTCTTCACCCCCGGCCGCCCTCGTAACGGACGGTAACGCCCCGAAGCGGGGTACATCACATCGAAGCGCGTTCACGAGCCGTAAGCCCTACCGTTAAAGCGGCTTCATCCGGTTCGCGGCACGTTCACCCGCCGAGAACTCGTCAACACGGTTTTGTACGGCGCCAGCGCAGGCGACGGGCGAGGAGTGTGCGATGCCGCGGGTCCGTGAGCTCAGTCCCTACGTCGAGCTGCACCGTGAGCAGTGGCGCGAGCTGCGCAGGTCGACTCCCCTGCCACTGACGGCCGCGGAACTGCTGCGGCTGCGCGGTCTCGGCGAACAGGTCGACCTGGCCGAGGTCGCGGAGGTCTACCTGCCGCTCTCCCGGCTGATCAATCTCCAGGTCGCCGCCCGGCAACGATTGTACGAAGCCACCACCACCTTTCTCGGTGAAGACAGTCGGGGCACCAAGGTGCCGTACATCATCGGAATCGCCGGCAGCGTCGCCGTCGGCAAGTCGACCACCGCGCGCATCCTGCGCACCCTGCTCGCCCGCTGGCCGGATCACCCCAGGGTCGATCTGGTCACCACCGACGGGTTCCTCCACCCGCGGGCCGAACTGGTCCGGCGCGGGATCATGCACCGCAAAGGCTTCCCGGAGAGCTACGACCGCCGGGCGCTGCTGCGGTTCGTCACCGAGGTCAAGTCCGGGGCGGAACGGGTCAGCGCGCCGGTGTACTCGCACCTCGCCTACGACATCCTTCCCGACGAGGAACAGGTCGTTCAGCAACCCGACATCCTGATCCTCGAAGGTCTGAACGTCCTCCAGCCCGGCCCCCGGCTCAGCGTCTCCGATCTGTTCGACTTCTCGATCTACGTGGACGCGGCGACGACCGACATCGAACGCTGGTACGTCGAGCGCTTCCTCAAGTTGCGGCACACCGCGTTCGCGGACCCTGCGTCACACTTCCACCACTTCGCCGGGCTTCCGGACGACGAGGCCCGGGCCGAGGCGCGCCACCTGTGGCGCACGATCAACGAGCCGAACCTGATGGAGAACATCAAGCCGACGCGGCCCCGGGCGACCCTCGTCCTCCGCAAGGACGCCGACCACGCGATCAACCGGGTCCGGCTGCGCAAGCTCTGAACGGGGACGCTGAGTAGCCGGGCACGCACGGAATCTCTACTCACGGCGAGCGTTCACGGCGACATCCAAGATCACTTCACCGGAACCCGATCACACGGGCGATTTCCGGCGGTTCCCTCACAAGGACCAGCCATCGCACCACCGGCGAGCTCCGGTCACCGGTCTGTCGCGCACCGCGACCGGCGGACGGCTTTCCTCGGCCGATCGGCCGATCCACGCTCAGTACGTGTAACCGGTTGGCCGATACCGGCTACAGCCCCCTGCGGTGACCCTTGTGTCAGGGGTTCAAGAGGTCTCGAAAGGGACCTTGAGCAGGGAGGAGGCTCACGATGTTCTCGATCATCCTGACCTGGGTCGGCTCGATTCTCGGACTCGCGCTCCTGGTGGCCATGGCCGCCGGCACCTTTTTCGTCGACTTCGACGACGCCCGCGGGGACCGTCGCCGGAAAAAGCCGCAAGTCACGGAGAGCAAGGGCACTCCCGCGGCTCCACTGGGTTGAACAGGGGCGGGGTTGAACAGGGACAGGGTTGAACAGGTGCAGGGCTGAAACAAGGCTGGGCTGAAACAAGGCTGGGCTGAAAGCACGGCCGGGCTGAGCACGGCCCCGCCGGACCTGTCCGATCAAGCCGTCCGGACGTCTTGATCCGTTCTTCGGCACGGCGACGCACCAGGGACTAGTCGAACGGGTTGTGCACCTGGGCCCCGAGGCCCGCCATGTCGGCGAGGTTCCGGGTGACCAGGGTGAGCTCGTGGACCCGGGCGGTCGCGGCGATCAGCCCGTCGATGGACGGCACTTTCCGCGGCGCGTACTGCCTGCCCCATTCGGCCGCGATCTCTGCGGTCACCGGAAGGATCCGTTCCGAGAACTGCGCGGTGAGCCCGGCCAGCCAGCCGGCCAGCGCGTCCGCACGTTCCCTGTCCCGCTCTCCTCGATGCCTGAGCTTGCTTATCCCCCTCTCGATCTCTCCCACGGTCAGCGCGCTCAAATAGAGCCTGCTCGACGACACCCCGCCCCACCACCGGGCGAAACCCGGGTTCTGGGTGCGGCGCCGGGCCTCGGACACGATGTTCGTGTCCAGCAGAAAGCTCACCCGCTCACCTCCGCGACATCCCTCGGCAGATCCTCCGCGCGTTCGGCGGCGATCTCCTCCAGCACGTCGGCCAGCGCCTCCCCGTATTCGGGATGGTGCTGCTCACCGGACAGCACGAGTTTGAAATCGACGGCTTCACCGCCTCCGGCCAGCCTGCGGTAGTCCGCGATGTCCAGCACCACGGCCACCTCCTCTCCATGTTTGGTGACGAACTGCGGCCCTTCGGCCGCGGCCCGGCGCAACAGCTCGCTCAGCCGCTGCTTGGCGTCCTGCACTTGCCAGGTTGCTGCTTCCATCTAGACAGACTAGACGGATTGGGTGGGGTTGGCAAGATCAAGAGAGGGGTGACCGGCGGGAACGGGGGCGTCAGGACAGCTCGTCGAGCGCCTTCCGGTAGTCGTCGACGTCGTAGTCCATCTCGTGTTCGCCGGCCTCGGTCAGCTGGGCGGCCAAGGCGTCGACGAGGCGGTCGAAGACGTCGTCGCGCTCCAGCCCGGTCTCGCTCAGCCGGCGCGCGGCCTGCCAGACCTCGGCGGGCTCGTCGGCCCAGAGCTGGTCGACGATCGTGGTCTTGAGCGCGAGCCGCATCCTCGGCTCACCGTCGAAGGTCTCCTCGGCCAGCGCCTCGTGGTACTCGGGGTGCTCGCCGATCACCAGCAGGCGGCGCTGTTCGGGATCGGCGGGTTCGAGCTCCAGCTCCTCGTCGCCGATCTCGGTGTAGACCGTCGGCACGGCGAACATCCGGCGCGCGAGCGCCTCCGCGAGTTCCGCCGGGTCTTCGATCCCCTCGGAACCGTCGAAGTAGACGTCGAGCGCGGAGTCCTCGTCCTGCGCGAACTCCTCCAGGAACTCGGTCGCGCTCTCCAGCAGCGCCACGCGCGCGGCCTCGGGGAGCCCGGCGCGGTCGGCGGCCCAGGTGACCCAGCCGAGCAGCGCGGGCTCCAGCGCGTCCTCGTACGCCTCGTCGACCTCGAACTCGCCGTCCAGCAGCGATTCGAGGAACCGGGCGAGCTTCTCGGGGCCGACGCGCAGCGGGCTGCCCGGCTCGGTCTCGCAGCCGTGGTCGACGAGCAGGCGCGCGTAGAACCGCGTCGCGTCCGTGTCCTCCACGAGCCCGGACCCGATGAAGTCGGCGACGACCTCTTCGCGGACCTGCTCGGGCCATTCGGTGATCTCGGGCGAAGGCTCGGGGGCGGGAAGCGTCCGGATCCAAGCCAGCGCGAGCGCGTGGAACCGCGCGTAGTCCTCGCTGACGTCGGGCTCCTCGACGACGTCCGTCGCGGCCAGCCCGTCCGCGAGCAACTGGTGGGCACGCTCGGGCAGCACCCGCTCCAGCGTGACCAGGTCCGGGTCGTCGGCGGCCTGCTGCCGCATCTCGGCCAGGACGTCCTGCGGCTTGTCGACAACGACGACGTCGCGGATCCGGCCACCCTCGGTGAAGTCGACCAGCGCGAGCAGGCCGTGCTCGACGCCGCCGCGGGAGAAGACACAGAGCAGGGAGGATTCGTCGCCGAAGACGTCACCGGTCCGCCAGCAGTCCCCGACGGTCACCGCGGCCAGGTCCGCGGCCCACTCCGGCTCCGGGATCCCGCGGCCCAGCACGGTGTTCAGCGCGGCGGCCGCCGCCTCGCGCTCCTCTTCGGTCTCGGCGAAGACCCGCAGCCCGGCGAGCAGCGCGGCCGCGGCCGGGGTGATCTTCCGCTCGGCGAACGCGATGAGCTCCATGCCCAGCGGCGTCTCGTCCTCTTCGACCTCGATCTCCCACCACTGACCGAGCACCTCGGAGGTCAGCAACTCGACGTCGAGCACCCCGGGTTCGGCACCGAGGGTCGAGAAGTCCCGGAGGACGTCCTTGAAAAGGCCCGTCACACTCGGGGTGGAGGGCTGAGCTGCCTTCTTGCGGGCACGACTGACCGGACTCATGGCGACATGTTTGCACGCGGACCCGATCGGGCTCGTCGCGGTGGTCCTGGGCGCGTAACACGGGGTCCAGGTCGCGGGGAGGGCGCGGGCGGACACCGGTTCAGGACCACCGCGACTTCGACGGCCCGCCCGTATGGCTCGACCTTTTCAGTCCGATTTTCCTCGGTTCGCTTCGAATAACGACCGGCGCCGGAAGCGGTTACGCCTTGACCGGTTTCGGAATCGCGATTCTCGCCGCCTTGACCTCGGCGATCAGCCGCGTCTTGCGTTTGTGTATTTCCACCAGGTTGCCGAGGTAGGAGCTGAATTCTTCAGCCGTACCGGCCTTTTTGTGGACCGTGCGCAGTTTGCGCAGCTGCCGGGCAGCTTCGCGATAGGAGTTCGGATCCCTGTGCGTGATCAATTCTTCGACATGGTCCCGATAGACGGGAATTGTTTCCGCCGGATGGGCGACGGAACGCGAATCCGCGAGTTCGACGCGCACCGCCAAAGAGGCCTCGAAACGGACCGCCGCTCGCCAGGCCTCGTCGGCGCGGTCCTCGCCGAGCAACGCCCGGACGAGTTCGTCGGCGGCCTCCGTGCCCCCGGCGGCGAGCTCCCGCAACCGGGCCAGCGCGGTCTTCCGCTGCGCGACCCACCGCCCCGTTTCCCGTGTCTCCTCGCGCAGGGCGAGATAGGTCGCGGCCCCGGGCTTCTCGTCGAACTCCTTGCGCGACAAGGGAACCGGCTCCTCCTCGACCGGCGGCGCCTCCTCCTTCTTGTCGTGCGTGAGCGCCCGCGCCGCGTGCGCGATGGCCTCGCTGTGCCGTCCCGCCGCGCGCAGCACGCGCACGATCTTGAGGCTCACGTCGACCCGCGGCGGTTTGGCGGCGAGGATCGCGACGAGCGCGTCGACGTCGCCGGACACCTCCGCCAGCTCCTCGCGCAACCGCTCGGCCGTCTCGCGTTTCACACCGGACGGCTGCTCCGCCAGCACGGTGTCCACAGTGGACTTTATCCGCGCGATACCCTTGTCCCCCAAGGCGGAGGCGAAGTCCGCCAGCTCGATGGCCGGCCAGCCGGGGCCGTCGAACTCGACTTCGAGGATCCAGTTCGCCAGGCTCTCCGGATCCGGCGGGCGCGCGACACAGGCCCGCGCGTACAGCTCGACGGCCCGGTCCAGCCGGTCGGCGACCTCGCCCGAGGCGTCGTCGATCTGCTCCAGCATCTCGCTGATGTCGTCCACGGTCCGGCGGGCGAGCGGGGCGAGATCGGCCCGGCTGCCGGCGTCGAGAAGGCGCTGCAGCGTGTCGAGAACGGAGCCGACCTTCGCGGCGTACTCGACGTTGCCCGCCAGTACGGCGGTGTCGAGGAGGCGGTGCGCCTCGGCGAGGTCACTCCCCTGGGTGACGAAGCGGTTCTCCAGGGACTGTCGTAACACAGGGTCACGCTCAGCCTGGGCGTGCAGCAGGTCCGCCAGCGTCTCCGCGTCCAAGGTGCGCAGGTAGGGGCGCAGATCCGTCGTGGAACTCACCTGGACAAGTCTGCCCGACCGCTTCGCCGACTCGTGTGGGCCAACAGCGTGCTCTTTTCGGCGTAATCGCTCACCAGGTGTGACCAGGTCAGCGGCGTCGGTTCGACGCGCGCGGGGCAGCGGACGACCGGGATCGGGAGCCGCCGCGCGAGCTGCATGACGATCGCCATCGCCACCCCCGCGAGCAGCGCGATCGCCGCGGCGGCGGCGAGGGCACCGCTCAGTACCCGGCGTCCGCCGTCGATCGCGATCTGCGCCGAGTACTCGATCTGGCGGGCGGCGATGTCGCCGAGGGAGCGGCCGACGACGCCGGCCGCGACGCGCCACGCGTCCTGCCCGACGGGCGGCGGCGTGGCCGCGCTCAACGCGGTTTCGACCGCGCCGAAACGGCTCCAGTCCACACTCGCGACGAGATTCCGGTACACCTGGCGATTACTTTCCGTCAGCTTTCCGGAGACGGCGTCGAGCCTGGACCGATAGGCACCGACGGCGGCGGCGTAGTCGCGCCGTCCCTCGTCGTCGATCCCGGCGACCGCGAGCGAGTCACTGCGGTCCATCCCTTCGACGGCGGTGAGCACTTCGACGGCGATCGTCTGCTGATAACCGACTTCGGCGTCGGGAGCCACCCTCGCGATCTCGCGCAGGGACGAAAGCGAGGTGTCGATGCGATCGGCGTACGCGAGGTAGGTGGCGGAACGGCTGCCCGGTGCCTTCAGCGCGACGGCCCGTTCTCGTTGCAGCGCCGCGATTCCCCGGCTCGCCCCGGCCATGGTGACCGCTCCGTTCTCGGCGTCGTCGCGATCGTGGATGGCCTGGTGCACGAGGAATCCGCCGACGGACAACGCCACGAGCAGCAGGGCCGCGCACGGAACGAACGCGATGGAGAGCATGCGAGAGCGAAGGCTTCGCTGGTACGTCAAGACTTTCCTTCCGGATCGGTTTCCCGACGGCCAGGGACGTTAGGCAAATCGAGAATTGCCCGTCAACGCTCGTCCGCCATACGGCCGTTAGCGCACCGTGACGATCTGGTAGGCACGGCATGTGACTCTCGACGACCTTCACCAGCGCCTCCGCGACTTCGCCGCCGCACGCGACTGGGAGCCTTTCCACACGCCGAAGAACCTGGTCATGGCACTGTCCGGGGAAGTCGGCGAGCTGACTTCGCTGTTCCAGTGGCTCACGCCGGAGGAGTCCGCGAAGTGGCGTTCCGATCCTGAACTGGCGCACAACGTCGTCGACGAGATCGCCGACGTCACGCTGTACCTCCTCCAGCTGGCGAACAGCCTCGGCGTGGACCTGATCGAGGCGGCCAACGCCAAGATCGACCGGAACGAGGACCGATTCCCGGCGCCCTCCGAGAAGAAGTAGAGCCCCGCGTCCGTTTAGCCGCCTTTCGGAGCTTGTGGGGCGTTCGATCGGTGGAAACACTGGGCCGACGTCCCTGGAGGTGGCCCTTGTCGCGTTCGGCTCGCACCGTGGTCCTGGCCTTGATGCTTTCCCTGAGCGCGGTCGCCGCGCCGGCGTACGCGGCGCCACCGCCGACGGCACCGCACCGGGACCCCGGCAACGGGCCGGAGCGCAACGACGTCGCCGCGGCCGACCCGCCGCTGGGCGCCACGCGGGCGGCGGCGGGCGAGAACGTCGCGGGCGACCGTTCCGGTTACCCGCGCAAGACCAAGCTGCGTTCGTTCCCGGAGGACACGGCCGACAAGTCGATCAAGCTCGGGCTCGCGCCGTATCACGCGCTCGCGCCGAAGCTGAACGCGTTGCAGGCGCGCAGCGACCGGATCTCGGTCGAGATCGCCGGGCAGTCCGGCCTCGGCCGCGACCTCTACCTGGTCACGGTCACCGCGCCCGAAAGCCCGTTCGAGACGCGACGGCAGGACGCGTGGCGGTCGCTGATCGAGAACGACCCGGCCCGCGCCGCGCGCGATCCGTTCCTGCGCCACGGGTACAAGGCGCCGGTGTGGATCAACAACAACATCCACGGCAACGAATGGGAAGGCACCGACGGCGCGCTCCGCGTCATCGAAAAGCTGGTGACGTCGAACGATCCCAGGACCGCCGAACTGCTGAAGCGGAACCGCTTCTACTTCAACGTGACGGCCAATCCGGACGGCCGGGTCGCCGGGACGCGGCAGACGTCGCAGGGTTTCGATCCCAACCGCGACTTCGTCACCGCGTCGCAGCCGGAAGTGCGGGCCATGCGCGCGATCGCGATCGGCAAACAGCCGCTGATGATGCTGGACGAACACGGTTACGTCCAGAACACGCTCATCGAACCGACCACGCCGCCACACGGCCAGAACTACGACTTCGACCTCTACATCAAGCACGGGTACGCCAACGGTCTCGGCATGGAGCGGGCGGTCAAGGCCCTGGGACGGCCGGAGACGGCGAAGCCCGAGATCCCGTTCCGCGACTACGAACCCGGCAGCTGGGACGGCTGGGCACCGATCTACACCGCCCAGTACGCGATGTACCACGGCGCGGTGTCGTTCACCGTCGAGATCCCGATGCGGGTGAACAACGCGGACTACGAAACGCAACCGGTGGCGGAACTCCGGCGGCGCGCGGTGATCAACACCGAGGTCGTCGAGGCCACCATCGGCAGCACGCTGGACTACGTCGACCGCAACCGCGGCGAGCTGATCGCGAACCAGATCGAGATGTTCCGCCGCGGCAGCGCGGGCGAGGCGCAGCGTGAGATCCCCGACGGGTTCGTGCCCGGCTTCGGGCCGGAAGACCGCTACCGCACGGAGTTCCCGCGCGCGTACGTCATCCCCGCCGGCGCGGACCAGCGCTCGGCCGTCGCCGCTTCGCGTCTCGTCGATCACCTGGTGGCCAACGACGTCCGGGTGCGGCAGGCCGATCGCCCGTTCTCCCTGGCCGGGCGCCGGTATCCGGCCGGTTCGTACCTGGTCGACATGCACCAGCCGAAACGCGGCCTGGCGAACGTGATGCTGGAGCGCGGCAGCGACATCTCGGCGAAAGTGCCGGTCATGTACGACATCTCCGGCTGGAGCCATCGCCTGCTGTGGGGTGCTTCGGTCGACATCGTGCGGAAGGGCAGGCTCGACGTCCGGACGCACGACGTCGTCGCGGCCTCACCCACCGGCGGCATCGACGCCGCGCCCGGCCGTGACCTGGCGCTGAAGCTCGTCGACGGCAAGGACGTCAGCGCCGTCAACGACCTGCTGAACCGCGGTCTCGCGCTGGGCCGCGTGGACGACGGCACGATCGTCGTGCCCGCGTCGGCGCGCCAGGCCGCCGCCGAGGTGGCCGGCCGCTACGGCGTCCGGTTCACCGATGCGGCCGGGACGGCGACCCCGTTGACCCGCAAGACGATCGCGGGTGCCGTCGGGCCGGACGAGCTGAAGGCGTTGCGCGACATGGGCTTCGACGTCCGGCCGGTGTCGGCGGCGGTGCTGAACGCGGGCTTCGACTGGTCGCGGATCGACCTGCTGTTCGTCTCTTCGGGACTGCGGTACACCGATCTCACCCCGGCCGCGAAGGACGCTTTGCGCGCGTTCCTCGCGCGCGGCGGCGTGGTCACCCGAGGCGCCACGGGCGCGCGTTTCAACACCGACGCAGGGCTTCTCGAAGCGCGTCCGGTGGCGGGCTGGGAGGACGGGAACGGGGTCGTCTCGGTGACGGGCGGGAGCGGCCCGGTGGGTGGCGGCGCACTGCCGGACTCGTTCGTCTACGGACCGTTCTGGTTCACCGATCTCGGCTCTTCAGTTCAGGTCGAGCAGCGCTACGCGAGCGGGAATCCGCTGGTCGCCGGGCATTGGCGGACGCGGGACGACGGGACAGGCGGGCCGCTGGAGGCCGCGGGGCAGGCGGCCGTCGTCTCCGGGACGTCGGGGCTCGGCGGACGGGCGGTGCTGTTCGGCACGGAGCCGCTGTTCCGTGATCACCCGAAGGGCTTGTATTCGCAGGTGGCCAGGGCGGTCTACTGGGCCGCATCGAAGTAACGTGGGGGCATGCCCGTATCCCGTGGCCGAAAGCCGAAGAAGAACAAGCAGGCGGCAAGGGCGCAGAAAGCGCAGCCCCTGGAGTCAGCGGCTCTGCCGGCTTGGATGCGCGAATCGATCGAGAACGTGCTGGACGGCGCCGGTGTTCTCCTGAAGGCGGAGAGCCCTCGCGAACTCGAGCAGGCGACAGCCTCGCTGCTCGGTGCCGAACTGCACCGCGCACTGCAGGGCGAGAACGGCGGCCTCGATTTCGACCTGTTCTTCGAAGCCGTCGTACTCGCGGCGTCGAACGCGGAGCCGCGCCAAGAACTTTGGCTGCTGCTGCAGGGGATGAGCTCGATCTCCCCGCCGGGCTTCGAGTCGTTCGTGCGCTCCGGCGTGAGCAGGCTGCGGAAGGCCTTGCGGTCGGAGATCCTGCCCGACTGGCCTCAGCTGGCCTCGAAGAACAAGGTCACCGGCGACGTCTGGGAGATCCAGGACGTCTACGGAACACGGCTCGGCGTGCTCGCGACCTTCGGCTATCCCGGTGGTGCCGCCCCGACGGTCTACCTGTTCGAGATCGACATTTCGTGGATCCCCCGCCTCGGCGGAGGTGCCGTCTACGACTCGCTCGATCAGGCTGTCGAAGCCTGGCGACAACGCTTCGGCGAGCAGGCCGCCCCCGTGCCGGTGACCGACCCGCGACGGCTGGAAGGTCTCGTCAACCGCTCGCTGGACATCATCGGTGACGAGTCCCGCGCGACCCTCGACAACTGGTATCGCGCCGAGCGCCGGTACTTGGACCTCGACACCGCACTGAAGAACCGCGGTCTGCGGTTGCCGCCGAGCAGCCACTACCTAGATTTCGATACGGCGGTGATGACCGGTCCGTTCAACGCCTGGCACCTCGAGACCTTCGGCAACGAACCCGACGACCTGGTCGTCGAGGACCTGGCCGCCGAATGGATGGAGGGCATCGTCCCGGCCACCTGGTTCGCGGTGTCGCCGGACCGGCTCGAACACATCGGCGCGCTGATCGGCGACTGGCCGGACGACACCGTCCGCCCCGCCGCTCAGGCTCTGCTGCCGAAGTGGGTGCGGTGGCTGGGTGAACGATCCGGCCTGCCGTCCCCGCTGGTGGAAGCGATGGTCACCCAGACGACGAAGTAACGTGGGGGTATGCCGATCCAGGTGCTGCTCATCGACGACCACGAGGTGGTGAGGCGTGGTCTGCGCGACCTCCTCACCGACGAGCCCGACATCGAGGTCGTCGCCGAGGCGAGCGGGGTCGACGAGGCCCTTGCCGTGGCGATGCACGTCGAGCCGGACGTCGCGGTGGTCGACGTGCGGCTCGGCGACGGCGACGGCATCGCGCTCTGCCGCGAACTGCGCTCGAAGGCGAACCCGCCGCAGTGCCTGATGCTGACCGCGTTCGACGACGAGGAGGCCATGGTCGGCGCGATCATGGCGGGCGCGGCCGGCTATCTGCTGAAACAGGTCCGCGGGCAGGACGTCGTCAACGCGGTCCGGGAGGTCGCGGCGGGCCGGTCGTTGCTCGACCCGGTGTCGACGGCGCGAGTGCTGGACAAGCTGCGTCATCCGCCCGAGGACGAGCTCGGCTCCCTCACCGAACGCGAGCGCGAGGTGCTGGAGCTGATCGGGCAGGGCATGTCCAACCGGGAGATCGCGGAAAGGCTGTTCCTCGCCGAGAAGACGGTGAAGAACTACGTGACGTCCGTCCTGGCGAAGCTGGGCATGCAGCGGCGCACGCAGGCCGCGGCGTGGATCGCACGCCGCGACCGCTAGCGCTTAGGCGTGCACGGTGTCCCGCTGGTCCGGGATGACCGTGCCGTCGTCGCGCAGCACCGGGCCGTGCGTGCCGTCGGCGTTCTCGTACGCCGTCGTCGAGCACGGGTAGGTGCGGTTCAGCGCGGGGAAGGGCTCGATGAACATCGGGTTCACCGCCCACTTCCCGTCCGCGTTGTCGTAGGCGCGGCACATCAGCTCGTCCTTGTTGCGATTGAGCGTGACCCGGACCCCGGTGGCGTCGCGCAGCATCGTGACGTCGGTGGTCGCGTCGCCGCCGGCGAGTGCCTGCCGCTTGTCCGCCGGTGCCGCTTCCATCGCCTTCGCGCCGCGGATGCCGAGGATCCGCTCGTTGATGTAGCAGCGTTTGCCGTCGATGTAGGTCATGATCTCGTCGGCGCCGTCGGCGTGCCCGCCGCAGCCTTCGAGGTGCCCGTTGATCCGGCCGTTCGTGGTCTGCGAGTAGATCCCGAGCGTGCGGCTCGGCGGGATGCCGATCGCGGAGCCCCAGACGTCCGCGAACTCCTTGGGCGACGCGGAGACGACCCAGGTCGAGAAGCCCGCCTTGTTCAGCGTCGCGATCAGGTCCTTGATCTCCGGGTAGTACCGGATCCACGCGACCTGGGTGCTCGAACCGACCTTCTGGGTCGCCCCGATCGGGGCGAGCAGCGCCGCCGCCCTGGCCTGCCGGGCGATCGCGCGGACCTCGTCGGGCCGGTATCCGGCGTTGATCTGAGCGACCCAGGCGTAAGCCGCCTCCATGTACCGACGGTTGTTGCCTTCGAAGACCTCTTCGCCGGTGGTCGTCTTCGCGTTCTTGCGCACCGAAAGGAGTTCATCGGCGCACGCGACGTTCTTGCTGGTCGGAAGCGGTTTCCCGGCCGGGGTCGCGGTGCCGCACGCCTTGCTCAGCGCGTTCGCGCCTGCCTCGGTCATGAACCGGCTGGTGGTGCGCCAGTCCTGGTTCCTCGGCTGCAGGACCTTGTCGTGCCGGATCATCCAGAAGACGGTCTGATCGGAGATGTCGTTCTTGATGACCGTGTTGTCCCAGTCGAACACCGCGACCGGACGCTCGCCGTGTTTCGCGCCGCAGCGGCCGCGTTCGTCGATGACCTGCTGGATCTTCGCCGCGTTGTCGCCGTACCAGTGGTCGGCCAGCCGCAGCTGCGGGCAGCGCGACTTGTTCGAAGCAGCGTCGGTCGAGGCGGCGGACGTGCCGGGCATGGCCACCGGTACGACCGCCACGGCGGCGGCGAGGGCCACGGCTCGCAGGAACCTCGGCATGTCATCTCCCAACATCATCGTCGACAGTCCGGGGAGATCCTGTCATTTCCCGGCGAGAGTCACGACCTGCCGGTTGTGAAAGTAATCGTCTTCACGGAGCACCGTGACGCTGCCGGGTGAGCCGCGGAAGTCGACGTACCCGGCCGAGGCGAGCGGCATCCGGATCCACGCCGCGATGACGAAGGTGAGCGCGCCGCCGTGCGTCACGACGATCTGGTGCTCGCAGCGGCTTTCCAGGATCGACTCCATCGCCGCGTACACCCTCGCGGCCATCGCGCCCTTGGTTTCGGCGCCGGGGATCCCTTCGTCGTGCCCCAGCCGCTCGCCGACGGCGGGCGGCGGGATAAACCGGCTGTCCAGCCACTCCTGCGGTTTGCCCCCGGCCTCCCCGTACGACTTCTCGCGCAGCCGCCGGTCCAGAACCGGCTTCACGCCGAACCGTTCGCCGATCACTTCCGCCGTCCGCGCGGTGCGGCGCAGATCCGAGGAGTAGATCTCGACGTCGTCCGGCACCTTCGCGCGCAGTGACTCGGCGACGGCGGCGGCCGCGCGCTCGCCGTCGGGGGTGAGCTCGGAATCGAACCACCCGCCCACCACGCGATCGACGTGATGGGTGGCCTCTGGATGCGTGACGACGTGGACGGTGCGCATCCTCCGAATCTACGTGCGGGTCAGCCTCGCGAAGGCGACGACGTTGTCGAGGTAGTTGCCGGTCGAAGAGTCGAAATCCCCGCCGCAGGTGATCAGGCGCAGCTCCGGCGCGGTCGTGTCGCCGTAGACCCGCTGCGTCGGGAAGGACGTCTTCGGATGCCGTTCGACGGCGTACACGGTGAACACCGCCGTGACCCCGTCCTCACGGTGGACGAGGGCTTCGTCTCCGGTCCTGAGTTCCTTGAGCCTGCCGAAGATCCCGGGGGTCTTCCGGTAGTCGACGTGCCCGGCGAGGACGGCGGGCCCGATCTCGCCGGGTGCCGGGCCGCCGGAGAACCAGCCGGTGGTGATCGCGTCGCGCGGCACCTGCAGGCTGCCGTCACCGGCCAGGCCGAGGTCGACGATCTCGCCGGTGCGGACCCCGATCGCCGGGATCTCGAGTGTCGCCGGTTTCGCGGGCGCGAGCGGCGGGGTGGCGGTGGGCGTCGGCGCCACCGCGGTCACCGTCGAGGGCGTTGTCGGCGCTGTCGGCACCGCCGGCGAGGTGATCCTGCCCGTCGACGGGACGGCGCACGCGGTCAGCGCCATCGCGAGCCCCACGCCGATGAACGTGCCGATGACCAGCGGAAACGGCCATCGGCACCAGGAGACCCGGGTCATCGTTCGACACGCCGCCGGAGCACCAGGGACGCGCCCGCGGCCGACACGGTCAGCAAGGCCGTGCCGGTCAGCGCGACGGCGCCGATCTCCAGGAGACCGCCGTTGGGTTCGTCGGGTTCCCCGCCGCCGGTCGCGACGCCGCCGACGGGCTTGATCTTCACCTGGTCGGCTCTCGCGGGTCCGCCGAAGCGGGACTCGCAGGCGTATCCGTCGTGGTCACCGTCGAGCTTGTGCGGATCACGCGGGTTCTTCTTGAGTTCGGCCTGCGCGGCGGCCTGCGAGGGGAAATCGGCGCAATCCTTGTCCGTGAATTGCGCCGGACCCGTTTCGCAAGCGATTCCGTCGAACCGGAAGCCCTCGCAGCTCTGCTCGGCGACGGCGGGCAGTTCCAGCGCGAATGCGACGGAAACCGGACCGAACAACGAGAATCCGGCGAGTATCACGGCCGTGCCGATGGCTCGACGAACCGAGGACATGCGGAGTCCTTTCGCTGGGAATTTCCCTTACAATCGCGCCTCGGACCCCACCGTTACGGATTAATCCAAAATCCCGAATTGTCAACTCGAAGGAACGAAAAGACCGTGAATTTCACACGGTTTGATCGAGGGGAACGTCGAAGGCGACCAGGGTCCCCAGGCTCGGCGAAGAATTGATCGAAAAGCGCCCGCCGGACGTCGTCGCGCGTTCGGCGAGGTGACGGAGACCGCGTTTGGCGACCCCCTGCGGGACACCGGATCCGTTGTCCCGCACCCGGAGTTTGACGCCTTCCGCGTCGCGGCTCAGCGTCACGCGGGTCTCGCTCGCCCCGGAGTGCCTGACCACATTGGACAGTGCTTCGCGGAGCGCGGCGCGGATGTGGTCCGCCTGGTCGGCGGGGATGTCGGCGAGTTCCCCCGACAGTTCGAGGGTCGGCGGGTAGCCGAGCAGTTCGCCCGCGATGCGCACCTCGCCCCGCGCGGATTCGGCGAGGTCGGTCGCGGTGACCGTCTCGTTCGCCGGTTCCGGGCTGCGCAGGGCGCGCACGGTGCCGCGGATCTCTTCGATGGTCTGGTCGAGCTGGTCGATCGCCTCGGAGAGCCGCGCCCCGTCGGCCTGCGCGAACCGCTTCCGCATGTTCTTGCGGACGCGGTCGAGCTGCATCCCGGCGCCGTAGAGACGCTGCACGATGACGTCGTGCAGCTCGCGCGCGATGCGTTCGCGCTCCTGGTACAGGGTCACGCGATGCCGCGCGTTGGCGCCTTCCGCCAGAGCGAGCACCACACCGGCCTGCGCCGCGAAAGCGGTCAGCACTTCGACGGTGCTGGCGGAGAAGGGATCCCCGCCGTGGCGGCGGTACACGGTGAGCGCGCCGAGGACCCGCCCGCCCGCACCGAACGCCGAGGCCGCGAACGGCCCGAAGCCCTGCAGCTCCGGCGGCACGAACGGCGCGGTGCGGGGATCGACGGTGAAGTCCTCGCTGACGACCGGTTCTCCGCCGCGGGCGACCTGCCCGGCGGCCGAATCGGCGGAAAAGGCCAGTCCTCGAAGTCCTCGGATGTCGGCCCCGTGCGCGGCTTCGGCGACCACCTGGCCGTCGTCCGCGCGCACCATGACAAGACCGAGGTCGGCCTCGGCCAGTTCGACGGCGCGGGCGACCACGGTCTCCAGCACGTCACCGGGGTCGTCGCCGGACAGGGCGGTGCCGGTGATCTCGGTGGCGGCGGACAGTGCGCGCGCGGCAAGCGTGGGATCCATGAGCAGTATCGACATTAGTCGGCTCCGGCCAGTACGCGCGTTGTGACGCGGCCCTCTCGCACCTCCAGGACGACGTCCGCGTCGCCCGCTTCGGCGGCGTTGTGCGTGACGTGCACGACGGTTTTCCCGGCGAGTGCCTCACCGAGTCGTTCGCGGACGGTCCTCGCCGTGGGCTCGTCGAGATGCGCGGTCGGTTCGTCGAGCAGGACGAGATCGGCTTGAGCCGCGCCGAGCACGGCACGCGCCAGCGCGACCCGCTGCGCCTGCCCGCCGGACAGCCCGGCGCCCGCGCTGTCCAGCATCGTGGCGAGCTCGACGTCCTCAAGAACGGCCTGGTACAAGGCTTTCCGCAGGTCGGCCTCGGAGGCCGTGGGCTTGGCAAGGCGCAGGTTCTCGGCGACGGTGGTCGAGACGAGCATCGGTTCCTGTGGTGCCCAAGCGACGTTCTCGGGAACGGCGACGTCACCCTTGCTCGGCTTGAGGAAACCGAGCAGGGCCGCGACGAGCGTCGACTTCCCGGCGCCGCTAGGACCGACGACGGCGACGTGCGTGCCGGGCGCGATGTCGAGGTCGACACCGGTGAGGACCGGGTGCACCGTGTCGGGCCAGCCGAGGTCGGCGTTGCGGATCCGCACCCCGCCGGTGTCAGGAAAGTGGCTTTCCTGACGTTTTTCGTCCTGAACGGCCCTTTCCCGACATTCGGCGAGGCGCAGACGGGCCTGACGCAGGGTGTCCCAGTGCTGCGCGGCCGGCGGAAGAAGGGAGAAGACCTCCGCCAGCGCGAGCGGCACCAGGGCGACCACCGGCGCGAGAACCGGGTCCAGCGCGCCGGCGGCGACGGCGCGCACGGCGAACCCGGTGCTCACGACGGTGGCGGCCCCCGTCGCCAGGATGATCAGGGCGTCGGCCGCGCCAGCGCCGAAAGCCTGTCGCCGCGCTTCGGCGGTCAGCGCGGCGTCGGTCGTGGCGATCCGTCGACGTCGGTCTTTATCGGCTCCGTACGCGATCAGCTCGGCCGCGGCTTCGAACAGGCTCAGCACCTGCGCCGACACCGAACGCCGTCCGGCGGCCAGCGCGCTGGTCGCGCGGCGTTCGGCCCGGAGCGCGAGCAGTGGGGCGAACGCGCTCACCAGCACGGCCGCGGCCAGCACGAGTCCCGCAGCGGGCAGCACGGCGGTCTGGACCGCGACGGCACCGGCGGCCACCAGCGTGACCACGATCAGCGGCGTGATCACCCGGGGCAGCAGGTCGCGCACGGTGTCGGTGTCGCCGACCAGCCGCCGCTGTTCCTCACCGGCCCGGAGCGCCCGCGCCGGGCCGAGCCGCACCAGCGATTCCCACAGCCGGACGCGCAGGCTCCCGGCGATCCGGAACGCGGCGTCGTGCGTGACCAGCCGTTCGAGGTAGCGCAGCCCCGCGCGGCCGAGGCCGAAGGTCCGCACGCCGACGATCATCACCGTCAGGGTCAGGATCGGCGGCTGCTGCGACGCCTTGGCGATCAGCCAGCCCGAAAGCGCGGTCAGCGCGACCCCGGCGAGCAGGGCGGCGGCACCGAGCAGCGCGCCACCGAAGAACCTGGGCTGGAGCAGGTCGCGCCACGGCACCGGTCTGGTCGCCGTCCGCTCGTCCGTCGTGACGACCTCGTTCACCACGCCAGTCGACATATCGATGCCGGAGGTGCGTTCGTGTGCGGCGATGATCGCGGCGGCGCCGTCGTCGACGGCCCTGCGGACAGCGGCCATGACCAGTCCGGCGTTGACCTCGTCGAGGTGCGCGGTGGGCTCGTCGAGCAGGAGGAGCCACGCGCCCGACCGGACGCGCACCAGTGCCCGCGCCACCGCGACGCGCTGACGTTGTCCCTGCGACAGCTTCGAAACCGGCCGATCGGCCAGTCCGGTCAGGCCGAGTTCGCCGAGGATGTCGTCGTCACCGACCTCATCGCGGACCGTGCCGCCGCCGAACACCGGCGACTGCGGCACCCAGGCGACGTTCTCGCGCCAGCGGTCTAGGTCGGCGTCGGCGAGGTCGGTGCCGCCGACGGTGATCGATCCGTCGTGGGCCTGCACGAAGCCGAGCAGGACGGCCAGCGTCGTCGACTTGCCGCCGCCGCTGGGCGCGCGCAGCCAGGTCAGCTCACCGGGCCGGACGGAGAACGTCTCGCCGTCGGGCGCGAACCCGTCGCGCCTGGAGACACGCAGCCCGCCGACGTGCACCTCGCCCTTGCCCGGCGTCTCGGAACCCTGGGACGGCAAGGGTTCCGCGAGCACGTCCGCGACCCGGCGCACGGCCTCGACGCCGTCCTCGCTGGCGTGGAACGCGGCTCCGACCGCGCGCAGCGGCTGGTAGCACTCCGGTACGAGGATCAGGACGCCGAGCCCGATGGCGAGCGGCAGGTCGCCGGAGACCAGCCGGACACCGATGACGACCGCGACCAGCGCGACCGAAAGCGTCGCGATCAGTTCCAGCGCGAACGCCGACGCGAACGCGACCTTCAGGGTCTTGAGCGTCGCGCGGCGATGCCGTTCGGAGATCTTCCGTACCGTCTCGGCCTGCGCCTCGGCGCGGCGGAACGCGCTGAGGATCGGCAGCGCGCGGACGAGTTCCAGCAGATGTCCCGACAGCCGTTGCTCGGCGTCGGCGGCTTCGGCGACCCGCTCGGCGGTGTGCTTGCCGATCAGGATGGCGAACAGCGGCACCAGCGGCACGGTGATCACGACGAGCGCGGCCGAAGGCCAGTCGGCGAACAGGATCGCGGCACCGGCGGCGAGGGGCACGATCGCCGCTGTCACCAGCGCCGGGAGGTATTGGGTGAAGTAGGCGTCGAGCGCGTCGAGTCCCTTGGTGGTCAACGAGGTCAGCTCGCCGTGCCCGCGGCGCGCGATCCATTCCGGGCCGAGTTTCAAGGCGTGGTCGAGGGCCTTGGCACGCAGTTCCTCCTTCGCGCGGGCCGCGGCGCGAACGGAGACGATCCGCACCGCCCAGCCGGTCAACGCGCGCCCTGCGACGAGCGCGAGCAGCACGGCCAGCTGGGCGGTGCGGTCCCCCATGGTTCCGCGGACGACCGCGGAGAGGACGTCGGCCAGCAGGAAAGCCTGGCCCACCAGGAGTACGGCGTTGCAGAAGGACAGGATCGCGCTGAGGATCAACGCCCGGCGCGCCGCGCTCGAAAACGGAGCCAGCGCGCCGAGCGGACCCTTCCCCGGTCGCGCTGGGTCCATTGTGGACTCCGTGGCGGAAAGGGTGTCGCGGCCGGGAAGTTCGGTCATGGTGCGTGCACCGGTGGGATGTGCCGGGTGCCGATGCGCTTGCGGAACACCCAGTACGTCCAGCCTTGGTAGATCAGGACGGCGGGGGCGCCGAAGAGCGCGACCCAGGTCATCACGGTCAGCGTGTACGGGCTCGACGCCTCGCCCGCGATGGTGAGCGTGTTCGCCGGGTCCAAAGTGGACGGAAGGACGTTCGGGTACAGGGCGACGAAGATCGCGACCGCGGCGGCTCCGATGACCCCGCCGAGCGCGGCGAACGCCTGCCCTTCCCGGCCCTCGCGGATCCGGAACCAGGCGAGCACCGCGGCGACGACGGCGATGCCGATGAGCAGCAGCGTCCACAGGTCGCCCGAGCGCAGCTGCACGACGATGAGGAACGCGAGCAGCGGCAGGAGCGCGACCGGGAGCAGGCGCGTGGCCAGGTTCCGCGCGCGGTGCCGGAGGTCGCCCTCGGTCTTGAGGGCGAGGAACGCGGCGCCGTGGACCAGCGAGAACCCGACGACCGCGATCGCGCCGAGCAGCGCTTCGAGGCTCAGGGCGGCGAACGGGCCGCCGACGCGGTTGCCGTCGGCGTCGAGCGGGAGGCCGAGGGTGGTGGTCGCGAGGAGGAGGCCGACGCCGAACGGCGGGATCCACGAGCCGATGCCGATGACGCGGTCCCAGTTGCGGCGCCAGCGGTCGGAGTCGACCTTGCCGCGGTATTCGAACGCGACGCCGCGGCCGATGAGCGCGAGCAGGACGACCAGGAGCGGGAGGTACGCGGCCGAGAACAGCGACGCGTACCAGCCGGGGAACGCGGCGAACATCGCGCCGCCGGCGACGATCAGCCAGACCTCGTTTCCGTCCCAGACCGGGCCGATCGTGTTGACCATGACGCGGCGCTCGGTGTTGTCCTTCGCGAGGACCGGCATGAGCATGCCGACGCCGAAGTCGAAGCCTTCGAGGAAGAGGTAGCCGAGCCAGAACAGGGCGATGACGCAGAACCAGATCGTTTCGAGGGTCATCGGGTGCTCACTTTCCTGGCTTCCCGGGGCTTCCTGGGCTGAAGGGGACTTTCGCCGCATGCGACGCGGCGAAGGGAGCCTTCGGTGCTTGCGATGCGGTGAAGGGCCCCTTCAGCCCGCCCGGCCCGCTCGGCCCCTTCGGCCCGCCCGGCCCCGTGCCCGGCCGTCTGTCCGCTCCGGACGTTGTGAAAGCCACTTTCGCAACGTTCAAGGTTGCGAAAGTGGCTTTCACAACCCGCCGCTACCACGCCTGCCCGCCCGATCCGGCTCTCCGGCCCTTGCTTGCCCTGAGTTATCCACAACCGCTCAAGTTGTCCACAGATCGGCTGTGGGTAACCCTCCTGAGCGATACCCCCGATACGCTGGGTGCGGGGCCGTCCCCCGGGAAGGGCGGGGGGCTGGGTAGGTGACGTAAAGAGGCGATCAGTAGGCGAAGGCCAGCGCGTCGTCATCGCTGTCACCGCCTTCGGAGTCGCCGTTCTTGCTGGTCGAGGTCGGTTTCTTGGGTGGCATGACGGCGTCGACGCCGCCGCGGACGTACTTGCGCATCAGGTAGACCTCGACGACGCCGAGCACCGCGTAGACGGTCGTCAGGGCGATCAGCGACGTCCAGACCTCGCCTGTGGACAACTTCGAGACCGCCTGCGCGGTGAACATCCACACCCCGTCCACCCCGGTCGGGTTCGGCACCACCACGAACGGCTGACGGCCCATCTCGGTGAAGATCCAGCCGGCGCTGTTCCCGATGAACGGTGTCGCGATCCCGCCGAGCACGAGCCACGGGAACCAGCGTTGCCCGGGGATCCGGCCGCGCCGGGTCAGCCACAGCGCGAGCAAGCCGATCCCGGCCGAGATCGCGCCGAAGCCGATCATCGCGCGGAAACCCCAGTAGGTCACCGGCAGGTTGGGCACGTAGTCGATCGGCTTCCCCGCGAGCGAACCGAGCTGCGGATCGTCCGGGTAGTTCGTGCCGTACTTCGCCTGGTACTCGGTCACCAGGTTCTCGACGCCCTTGACCTCGGTCGTGAAGTCGTTGTGCGCCAAGAAGGAGAGCAGCGCCGGCACGTTGAACGTCTTGACGTCCTCGCAGTTCGAGCCGCTCACGTCGCCGATCGCGATGATCGAGAAGCTCGCCGGTTTCTCCGTGTGGCACAACGCCTCCGCCGAGGCCATCTTCATCGGCTGCTGCTCGAACATCAGCTTGCCCTGCATGTCGCCGGTGATCGCCAGCACCGCGAAGGCCACCACGCCGGTCCAGCCGCCGAGACGCAACGACGAACGCCACACCGCGCGGTGCTCGTCGTCCTCCGAACGCTTGCGCCACAACTGCCAGCCCGCGACCCCGACCAGGAACGCCGCCGCCACCGAGAAGGCGCCCGCCAGCGTGTGCGGGATCGCGGCCAGCGCGGTGTTGTTGGTCAGCACCGCCCAGATCGAGTTCATCGTCGGCTTCCCGTCGACGAACTCGACGCCGACCGGATGCTGCATCCACGAGTTCGCCGCCAGGATGAAGTACGCGGACGCCACGGTCGCCAGCGAATACGCCCACGCGCACGCCAGGTGGACCTTCTTCGGCAGCTTGTCCCAGCCGAAGATCCACAGCCCCAGGAAGGTCGACTCGACGAAGAACGCGACGAGCCCTTCCATCGCCAGCGGCGCGCCGAACACGTCGCCGACGAACCGCGAGTACGCGCTCCAGTTCATCCCGAACTGGAACTCCTGCACGATCCCGGTGACCACGCCCATCGCGAAGTTGACCAGCAGGAGTTTCCCCCAGAACTTGGTCATCTTCAGGTACCGCTGATCACCCGTGCGGACCCAGGCCGTCTGCATCCCGGCGACCAGGACCGAAAGCCCGATGGTCAGCGGGACCATCAGGAAGTGATAGACGGTGGTTATGCCGAACTGCCACCTAGCGAGATCGAGAACCTCCACGCCTCAAGCCTGCTGAACCCGGGGAGGACCCGCCAGTTCAAGTGGTCCTGACCTAGGCGGGACGTAGGTCCCGCGCCCGGCTTCAGCCGAGACCGGCGAGTGCCAGCCGCGCCTCGTCGGCGACCTGCCGCCGCACGCCGGAATCCCCCAGTGTCAGCACGTGTTCCAGGGCCAACGCGTACGCGGCGTCGAAAGCGGCCTCCGCGTCGACGGCGATGTCGGGCCGGACGCCGACGCCTTCCCAGTTGGTCCCCGTGACCGGGTTCACGGCACGTCCACCCGGGACGGTGACGTCCAAATGGGTGTCCACTTTGTACTGCCGCCGCGGGTTCGCCCCACCGCCGGTGACCGCGCCGACCGTCTTCGCCCGGCCCAGCTGCTGCAGCGAGTAGCTGAGGTCCTCGGCACCGGAGAACGTCGTCGGCCCGGTCAGCACCCACACCGGCTTGTCCGCGCCGAATTTGCGGCCCGGTACGTACGGCAGCGTCCAGAACTGGTTCGTCACGTCGCCGTCGCGCAGATAGATGCTGTTGAAGTGCACCGGCTCGTCGACCAGGTAGCTGATCAGCAGCGCGACCGTCGTCGGATCCCCGCCCCGGTTCTCCCGGACGTCGACGAGCAGCGCGTCGGTGGTCGCGAGCAGCGTCATCGCCGCGGAGAGGGCCTCACCGGCGATGCCGGGCCCGTAGAACAGCTTGGTCTCCAGGTAGCCGACGTTCCCCGCCAGCCGCCGCGCCGACGCGATGCCGTGGCAGTTCAGTTCCGCCTCGCGCCGGAACTCCTCGCGATCGAAGGACTCCCCGTCCACCTCGGGCAGCGGGTCGACGTGGTGCCGCAGCCGCAGATGCTTGTCCCCGTTGACCGACTGCAGGTCCTGGGTCACGGCGACGGCGAACGCCTGGTCGTCGAGCCCCGCGTACGCACCTTCCCCCAGCCTCGCCCGCAGGAACACCGTCAACTTTTCGGCGACGTCGGGGAACACGTAGTGGTCCCTCAGCCGGCCGCACACGTCCTCGATCCGCGCTCGCTCGTCCACGAGCGAAGACGCTACCAGCGAAGCCTGAAAAAAGAATTCGGTTCGCCGAAATCTCCTTTCCGCTCCGCCGAGGAAAACAATTCGCCCGCACATGCCGCCCGATTCGGAAAAGCGATCAGCTTGCCTTTCTCTGAATCGCCCCTTTATCGTTGCAGTGAAAGGGGTGCGAATTCATCATGTCTGGCTCGATGCTGGCGCTGATCAGCGCGTTCGGCCTGGTACTGGCCGTGGAACTGCCGGACAAGACCCTCGTCGCCACCCTGGTTCTCACCACCCGTTTCCGGGCATGGCCGGTATTCGCCGGAGTCACCGCGGCGTTCGCAGTGCAATGCGCGATCGCCGCCACCTTCGGCAGTGTGCTCACTTTGCTGCCGGAGACACTGGTGACCGCGATCGTCGCCGCGATGTTCGGTATCGGCGCGTACATGCTCCTGCGCGAAGGGTTCTCTCCCGGCCAGGACGGCGGCGAAGACGCGTCGCGCTCCGGAGCGGGTCCCGTGTCCTTCCTCCGCTCCGCGCTGACGTCGTTCGGCGTGCTGTTCGCCGCGGAGTGGGGTGACGCCTCCCAGCTCGCGACGGCCAGTCTCACGGCCCGCTTCGGCAACCCGTTCGCGGTCGCGCTCGGCTCCTTCGTCGCGCTGGTCGCCGTCGCCGGGCTCGCCGTCTTCATCGGCGCGAAGGTCCGCAGCCGCATCCGCCCGAAGCTGATCCAGCGGGTGGCGGGCTTCGTCTTCGCCGGGTTCTCGCTGTTCGCGCTGGCCCAGCTCGCCTTCTGAGGCCCACGGCTTTTTCACAGGTTCGCCGGGTAACCTTTCGGGAACGAAAAGGTGAACACCCGCCCCGACGTGCCTGGAGAAACCGGTCGTGACCTCGCCCAAGATCCTCGCGGCCCGTGCCGTCTCCCCGGTGCACGGCAGGCTCGCGATCTTGGGCATGGCGGTCGCCGTCGCGATCTCGATCGACCTGCATCTGCGGCTGTCCAGCCAGGTCAGCCCGATCTGGCAGACGCTGTCCGAGTACGTCTACGGCTACCTCTCGCCCGGTTCGACTGCGGCCCCGCTGTTCGGCGCGATGTGCCTGGCGCTGGGGCTCGGCTCGCTCGCCCTGCTCGGCGGGATCGCGAAGGCGCACCGCAGCGGGTACGAGTCCGTTCTCGTCCTGCTCGGCGTCTGGTGCGCGGGGCTGTTCGTCCTCGCGCTGGTCCCCGTCGACCCCGAGGGCCAGGCCCGTTCGCTGGCCGGGCAGATCCACAACTACGCCGCGCTGACGGCCTTCCTCGCGCTTCCCGCGGCCGCCTGGGTGCTGACCCGCCCCGGCCGGGCACGCTGTCCGTGGGAGCCGCGCCGCACGACGATCCGGCGGCTCGCGGTGGCGAGCTTCGCCGCCGTGGTGATCGTGCTCGGCGGTTTCGTGTGGACGATGCTCACCGGACCGTCGCACCAGGAGGTCACGCTCGGCTTGTTCGAGCGGCTCCTGTTCGCCGTGGACCTCACCCTGCTGGCGACGATGGTCCGCCCGCTGCTCAGCACCCGCTGACGCGCTACTCGGGCTGCTTCAGCACCTCGGCCAGCCGGACGGCGGCGTTCACGACCGCGGGCCCCACCACGGAGGCGTCCAGCGGCTCCAGCGATACGACGCCAAGGCTGGCCTTCAACCCCGGCACCCCGCGCACGGGCGCGGCGACGCCGGACGCGCCCGCCTCGAGCTCACCGGACGAGGTCACCCAGCCTTCGCCGCCGCCGGGGCGCAGTGACATCGCCTTGCCCGCCGCGCCGGCGGACAGCGGATGGCGCGTGCCGACGCGGTAGGCGACGTGGAAGCTCGTCCAGGACGGTTCGACGACCGCGACGGCCTGCGCCTGGTCCCCCTGCGCGACCGACAGATGCGCCGTCGCGCCGACCTTCTCCGCCAGCTCCCGCAGCACCGGCCTGGCCGCCTCGCGCAGCTGCGGGAGGACCTGCCCGGCGAGCCGGAGCAGGCCGACGCCCAGCCGCACCTTGTTCCCGTCGCGCCACACCAGGCCGCGCTCGGACAGCGGGACGAGCAGCCGGTAGACGGCCGCCCGGCTCGCGCCGATGGCGACGGCGAGCTCGGAGATCGTCGCCGCCTCGCCACCGGCGTCTGCCACCGCCTGCAGCAGCGCGAGCCCTCTGTCCAGGGTCAGCGACCCTTCGCGACTCACAACAGCCCGAGTTCCCCGAGGTCGGCGACCGGCTCGTCGAACGAGGCCGCCGCGTACGAGGCGAAGAGCCCGCGAACGGCCTTCGCGGCCGGCTCCGACATCCCCTTGGCCTCGGCCGCCAGCGCGGCGCCGTCGGTCGATTCGAGGGCGGCGCGGACGTCGCCACCCGAAAGGCACCGTGCGGACGCCACGATCAGGTTCAGGAACCCGTGATGGGTGAAGCCGCTCGACTCCTCGGTGTGCCGGACGGCGCGGTGCAGGCTGTTCGTCGCCTTGAACGACGCCCCGGTCGAGCCGCTGACCACCGCGAGGAAGTCGGCGACCTCGTCGACGCTGGGGAAGTTCTCGCCCGCCTTGCCGCCGCAGCGGATCTTCGGCCAGCTGCCGTGCTCGATCACCTTCCGCACGCCGTCCAGCCAGCCGACGCCGCGCCGCGGCTCGACCACGCGGATGACGTCCTCGGGCACGAATTCGGAGACGCGCTCCAGCCAGACCTCGTCGACGTCCGAGGGGGCGGGCATCTCCACCATGCGCAGCGCGAGGATCTCGCTGCGCGATTCGACGATCGAGATCGCCTTCGGGACCCCTCCGAGGCCGGTGTCGATGATCAGCGACAGCGGCAGCGGCTCCTTCGGTTTGATCTTGATGAGCTCGGTGATGAGCTCGGGCAGCCGCGACGCCTGGCACAGGAACACACCGAGGACGCCGGAGTGTTCACCGGCCCTCGACGCGAAGTGCGCACGCAGCGCTTCGGGCATGGACGCCTCACCGGGCGGGAACAACGCCGAGTCGTCGACGAGCCGCGCGAACAGGGGAGGGATTCCTCGGGGGCCGGGTGGCGTGAGTTCCACAGCGCTTGACACGACTGACACGCTAGTAGCGTACGACATCAGGACAAAATCGTTCGCACAACGGACACGTTCCGGGGAGATTCCGATGCCTTACTACCGGCAGGTAGGCGAGATCCCGCACAAGCGCCACACGGCGTTCCGCAAGCCCGACGGAGGCCTGTACGCCGAGGAACTGATGGGTGTCGAGGGCTTCTCGGCGGACTCGGCACTGCTCTATCACCGCGGCCTGCCCACCGCGATCGTCGACGCCGTCGCGATCGAGGACGAGCGCGGCCCGATCACCCCGAACCACCCGCTCAAGCCCCGCGCGTTCAAGACCCACGACCTCAAGTTCGGCGACGCCGACGCGGTCACCGACCGGCGGCGGCTGTTCGGCAACGCCGACGTCACCATCGGCTTCGTCCACGCGAACCGGCCTTCGCCGCTGTACCGCAACGCGGCGGGCGACGAGCTGTTCTACGTCCAGGGCGGCAGCGCGACCGTCGAGACGATCTACGGCTCGCTCGAAGTCGGTGACGGCGACTACCTCGTCATCCCGACGTCGTGCACCTATCGCGTGCTCCCGCACGCCGACGGAGTCAAACTGCTGACCATCGAGGCGCGCGGCCACATCGGACCGCCGAAGCGGTACCTGTCGGCGAAGGGCCAGTTCCTGGAGCACTCGCCGTACTGCGAGCGCGACATCCGGGGCCCGTCCGAACCGCTGGTCGTCGACGGCACCGACGTCGAGGTCCTCGTGCGGCACCGCGCCGGGCTGACGCGCTACACCTACGCGACCCACCCGTTCGACGTCGTCGGCTGGGACGGCTGCCTGTACCCGTGGGTGTTCAACATCGACGACTTCGAGCCGATCACCGGCCGCGTGCACCAGCCGCCGCCGGTGCACCAGACGTTCGAGGGCCCGAACTTCGTGGTCTGCTCGTTCTGCCCGCGCAAGGTCGACTACCACCCCGAGTCGATCCCGGTGCCGTACAACCACGCGAACGTCGACTCCGACGAGCTGATGTTCTACGTCCGCGGCAACTACGAGGCGCGCAAGGGCTCCGGGATCGAGGTCGGCTCGCTTTCGCTGCACCCGTCCGGTTTCACGCACGGGCCGCAGCCCGGGGCGGCGGAGGCGTCGATCGGCGCCCAGTTCTTCGACGAGACCGCGGTCATGGTGGACACCTTCGCGCCGCTGGATCTCGGCGAGGCGGCCGACGCGTCGGAGGACCACGGGTACGCGTGGACCTGGTCCGGCCGGGGTCCGGGCGCTTGATGGCATGCATTTAGTCCTCTGAATGCGGAGTTCGAAGACCGGCGCGAGCGGGTGCCCACGCATTCAGAGGACTAAATGCGGAAAAGATGGCGGGATAAGTACCGCCACGGCCGCAACGGTTCGGCAACGCCGACCCGGCCGAGGCGAAACCTCCGGATAATCGGTCTTCCCACCGGCGGAGGTTCTCCATGGTCGTGAATCCTCAGCAGTCCCGCGGCGGCCGCAAGGTCCTGGCGTTCGCGGCCGCGGCGGTGGTCGCCGTCGGCCTGATCATCGGGTTGCGCGCGATCACGAGCGACTCCGGCGAGGAGGCCGCGGAAGCGAAGTGCACGACGGGCGACGCGGTCAAGTTGCAGGTGTCGTCTTCGCCGGAGAAGGCGGGCGTGGTCGCCGAGATCGCGAAGGGCTACAGCGGCCGCACGGTGGCCGGACGCTGCGTCGACGTCCTCGTGCAGTCGAAGTCCTCCGGGACCGCGATGCAGGCGCTGTCGCGCGGCTGGAACGAGGCCGTGGACGGACCGCGGCCGGACGTCTGGACGCCGGCGGCGTCCGGCTGGGTGAACCTGCTGCGCCAGAACCTCACCGGCACCGACCACCCCGCCCTGGTGCCCGAGGGCGACCCGGAATCGGTCGCGAACGCGCCGCTGGTCGTCGCCATGCCGAAACCGATGGCCGAGGCGCTCGGCTGGCCGGACAAGGGCATCGGCTGGAAGGACCTCGCGGCGCTCGCCACGGATCCGCAGGGCTGGGCGAAGTACGGGCATCCGGAATGGGGGAAGTTCCGGCTGGGCAAGACGAATCCGAACATCTCGACGTCCGGTCTCAACGCCACCATCGGCGCCTACTACGCGGCGACGGGCACCTCTTCGGACCTCACCGCGAACGCGCTCGCGAAACCGGAGGCGCGGACGTTCGTGCAGAACGTCGAGCAGGCCATCGTCCACTACGGCGACAACACGCTGACGTTCCTGACGAACCTGCAGAAGGCCGACGACCGCGGCGCCGCGATGTCGTACATCTCGGCGGTGACGGTCGAGGAGAACTCGCTCGTCGGCTACAACCAGGGCAATCCCACCAACGACCCGGCGAAACGCGGCCAGCACGCGCCGCCGAAGGTGCCGCTCGCCGGGATCTACCCGAGCGACGGCACGCTCAACTCCGATCACCCGTTCACCGTGCTGAACTGGGCCGACGACCTCCACAAGCAGGTCGCGGCGGATTTCCTCGCGCATCTGCGCGGCGCCGAAGCGCAGCAGAAGTTCAGCGACATCGGCTTCCGCACGTTCGACGGGAAACCCGGCTCGCAGACCACGAAGGAGAACGGCGCCCAGCCCGACGGGAAGCTCAACCTGATCCGCCCGCCGAGCCCGCCGGTGCTGACCGAGGTGCTGAAGTCGTGGAAGGACCTGCGGAAGAAGGCGAACGTGCTGCTGGTCGTCGACGTCTCCGGTTCGATGGGCGACGGCGTCAGCGGGACCGGGAAGAACAAGATGGATCTCGCGAAGCAGGCGGCCGTGGCGTCGTTGCCGCAGTTCAGCGACGCGGACAAGGTCGGGCTGTGGATGTTCTCGACGAAACTGAGCGGCGACAAGGACTACGTCGAGCTCCGGCCGGTGTCGCCGATCGGCGGTGAGCCGGGCAGGCAGGAGCTGGCGTCGCGGCTGAACGGGCTGACGCCGCAGAACGGGACGGGGCTCTACGACTCGTCGCTCGCGGCCTACGAATTCATGAAGCAGCGGCTGGACCCGAACGCGATCAACGCCGTCGTCGTGCTCACCGACGGCCGGAACGAGGATCCGGGCGGGATCGATCTGCCGAACCTCGTCGGGCAGCTGCGGACCGAGGGCGGCGGCGAGGCGGTGCGGATGTTCACCATCGCCTACGGCTCCGACGCGGACTTGGACGTGCTCAAGGAGATCGCCGAGACCACCCAGGGCGTGGGGTACGACTCGTCCAAACCGGACTCGATCGACCAGGTCTTCACCGCCGTGATCTCGAATTTCTGAGATCCTCGGATATGCGCTTCGTCCGTGAGCTAGCCGAACCGTGGGGACTGCTCCTCGCGGCGACGTCGGCGGGTGCGGCTTGGGCGGTGCAACTGCCGGTGGTCGCCGCGCTCGGGGTCGGCGCCGCCGTGCTCGCCGCCCGCGCCGGGGTCGCCGCCGCCACGCGGCCGAAACCCGCGCCGGAGCTCGAAGAACGGGCTCTCCCCGACGTCGAACCGGGTTCGCCCGAGGCGGGCTGGCTGCGGCGCGCGGAAGCGGCGGCCGACGGCTTCTCCTCGATTTCCGGCTCGCTCGAAGCCGGACCGCTCGCCGACCGGGTGTCCGACATGGAACCGGTGGTGGCGGAAACCATCGACACCTTGCGGCGGCTGGCGGGCCGGACGTCCGCCACCGGGAAGGCTTTGGCGCGGGTGGATCCGGTCGCGGTGTCCGCCGAGAAAGCCCGGCTGCGCAAGGAACTGAAGACGGCCGACGACGACATCCGCGGCGACCTGACGCAGTCGCTCGAAGCCGTGCAGGCGCAGGAAGACGTGCACGCGCGGCTTTCGAGCGCGCAGCGGAAGCTGCTGGCGCAGCTGCGATCCGGCGCGCTCGGCCTCGACGGCCTGGTCGCCAGGGCAGCGGAGTTGTCGGCCGCCACCGGCGATTCACTGCTCGACACCACCACGATCGGCGAGCTGGGCGAGCGGCTGGAAGGGATCCGGCGGGGCGTCGTGGAGACCGAGGAAGCGACGCGGCGCTCGCTCAGCTGAACTTGACGCGGCCCAGGACGGCGTGTCCGGGGACGCCCGCGAACGTGGTCGCGCCGCGGAAGGGTTCACCGATGATCCACAGCCGTTGCGTGGCCCAGATGTTCGCCACCAATGCCGGGTCTACTTTGGACAGATAGACGTCACTCCACCAGCCGTTCGGCCACTGCACCCGGCAGGCGAGGGTCGCCAGCCCCGAGGCACCGACCAGGGGCGGGCGGTGCGGGACCGCGACCAGCTCGGTCCATCCGCCCAGCGGCAGGGGCTTCAGCATCCCTTTGACCGCGTCGAACGCCAGGATCGGAAGGACCATCGAGGCGACCCCCACGAGGATGATTCCCGCCGCGTCGTTGATGCTTCCTTCGCTGATCGCGACAATCTGCAGTGCCATGAACAGCGTCAGGGTGACCGCGACGGCCACGAACCAGGAGCGGATCCCGCCGACCACCCGCCGCCGGTGCGCGCGCAGGACCACGTCCTCCTCGAGCGGAACCCTCCGCTGTTCGACGGCGTCCAGCCGAGCCGCGCCGCCGGGCAGGGCCGATACCGTCCGCACCCGATGCGGCCAGAGCACCCCGGGCAACTGAAGGAATCGGCGGCCCTTCTCGTCGGGGCCGAGGAGCCAGACCCGTCGCTGCGCCGTGAGCTGGAGCCGGGCGGGCTTGGGCAGCCGCGTCTCGGCCCACGACACTTCGGCACCGGGCAGCCTGAAGTACACCTTCGCCCCGACGGCGAACAAACCTTCCGGTGGCAAGGACAGCTCACGGAAAGGTTCCTTGCGCGCGAGTTCGGCCAGGGCCTTCCAGGGGATCGACCACGGCGCACGCCAAGCCAGCACGCCCATCACGAGGAGCACGAGCACGAGCGCCGGGACGGCGCTGACACCGCCACTCGCGAAGGCGCCGGTGGTCCCGGGCACGGTGAACGGCACGACGAACCACAGGCCGCGAGCCCCCCGCATGGTCCCCAGCAGGGCACCGAAGACCGGCATCTCGACCGCCGGGCTATCGCGGATCGGCTCGAGAACGCGGACAGACGAGATTTCCGGATCGTGCATGACTCCCCCAAGCCCAGGTTGCCGGTTGATCGCCGGGACGCGAGGGTTCGTTACCGGCCGAACTTGACCGGCCCGAAAACCGCGTGACCTGGCACTCCGGCCTTCGCCGTCTTCCCGGCCATCGGCACTCCGAGCACCCACAGCCGTCCGGTCGCGGCGATGTTCGCGGCCAGGGACAGATCCGAACCACCGGCCCGGACGGTGACCTCGCGGCCGTCGGGCAGCACCGTCCGTCCCTGCATGGTGACCATGCCGACGAGGTTGACCGACGCCGGTCCGGAGATGACGGCGAGTTCGGTCCACGTCGGCTCCGGGGACGGCTTCGTCATCACGACGGCCGTGATGACGAGGCCGATCGTCGCGACGAGGCAGAGGGCGGCCAGTACCTGCGCGTCCGGCACCAGGACGCTGTGGCGGTCCGGGAAATCGATCGCGACCCAGATCGAGAAGGCGGCCGCCACCAGCGCGATACCGGCGGTGAGCAGGTAGTACGACGCCAGGAGCCGTCGTTGCAGGGTGAGCATCCGTCCCGGCGAGACCGGCTGGGTCGTCAGCGGCACCGAGCCCTTCACGGGGGCGTCCCGGAACTTGCCGTTCC
The DNA here is from genome assembly GCF_014654365.1 of Amycolatopsis oliviviridis. GTDB lineage: Bacteria > Actinomycetota > Actinomycetes > Mycobacteriales > Pseudonocardiaceae > Amycolatopsis > Amycolatopsis oliviviridis. The sequence goes on along the minus strand of NZ_BNAY01000004.1, from coordinate 341,158 downwards.
GCGGGACGATCACACCAGGAAGCAGGAAGAACGGCCCCAGCACCCACAGCCGCCGCTGAGCCGCGAGTTGTGCGCGGAGCGGGGCGGGGAGCCGGACGACGAACCAGCGGCCGTCGAGCGGAACGCTCACCCACGCACCGGCGATGACGGCGTCGTCGAGCCCGCTCACCAGGCGGAACGGCTTGCGGGTGAGCTTCCGCATCGGCGAGCATCCGACGAGCAGGACGTACCCGAAGTAGACCGCGACCGGTGTCATGAAGGAGATCAGGAACGCGGGCACGGCGACCCCGTACCGCCCCGAAAACGCCAGGTAGACGCCCAGCACGACGATCATCCCGGCGGTGAAGAGCATCGTCCCGTACGTCACGATGAGCCGGTCGAGCAAGGGCGCCAGGACCGGCATGTTGACGGCCGGAACCCCTTCGGGTGGTTCGACACCCCGGATTCTGTGCTCTTCCACCTGGTCAACCTATACGCGCGCGGCGAGAAGTGATCCAGGCTACTTCCATCCCGCTCGCAAATCAGGTTAGGCTCACCTAACTAGGAGGTGAGCCGTGACCACACCGACGTCCATCCGCCGCCCGCCGGCGCCGAACCCCGCGGAACGCGCGAAGACGATCGCCACCCGCAACGGACCGGCGACGCTGATGCCGACCGCCGAACAGCGCGACCTGCCAGGACAGTACGGCCGAGTCATCCCCGAGCTGCACCACGTGCACACGAGCGGCAGCGTCAGCGTCCTGCTGCCGGACGAGCACCACCTGGTGAAACGCGCGCACGAAGCGCAACGCGGCGAGCTCGCGGTGATGGTCGAACTGACCGATCAGGCGCCGGTCGACCTGCGCGAACCCATCCGCGGGCTGCTGTGGATCACCGGCTGGCTCCGCCCGCTCTCCGAGGTGTCGGCGCGCGCCCGCGCGGTGTCCATCGCCGAAACCCGGCCGGACGAGCGGCTGCTGGACGTCGGGCACGGCCTGACCCTGCTGAGGCTGACCCCGGCGTCGCTGGTCCTCGCCGACGCCGAGGGCACGCACTCGCTCCGGCCGCATATGTTCAGCGCCGCGCCGCCGGACCCGTTCCACGACTACGAGGCCGCGTGGCTGCGGCATCTGGAGACCGACCACGCCGACGTCGTCCAGCAACTCGCCAAGCACGTGCCCGCCGAACTGCGCGACGGCTGGATCCGGCCGCTCGGGCTGGACCGCTACGGCCTGCGGCTGCGGGTCGAGGCCGACTCCGGCGACCACGACGTCCGGCTCGCGTTCTCACGTCCGGTCGAAGGCCCGCAGCAGCTGAGCGGTGAGATCCGCAGGCTCGTCGGTTGCCCGTATTCGTTCGGCTAAGCGAGTTCCGCGGGAAAGCCGCCCTTGGCGACCGGGCCCCACGATTCGATGGTGACGCGGATGATGCTCTTGCCCTGCTTCACCATCGCTTCGCGGTACTCGTCCCAATCGGGGTGCTCACCCGAGATCGCGCGGAAGTAGTCGACCAGCGGCTCGACCGAGTCGGGCAGGTCGAGCACCTCGGCGGTGCCGTTCAGCTGGACCCACTGGTCGTTCCACTCGTCGGACAGGACGCAGGCGGACACCTTCGGCTCGCGCCGGATGTTGACCACCTTCGCGCGCTTCGGATACGTGGAGATGACGAGGCGGCCTTCGGCATCGGTCCCGCAGGTCACCGGGGAGAGCTGCGGGCCGCCATCGGCCTTGGTGGTCATCAGGATGGCGCGGTGACGGGTGGACAGGAAGTCGACGAGCGCGGCCCGGTCGACGGTTTCGTTGGTCGCGATACTCCTGGGCATGACCCGACGGTAGCTTGTGCGGGATGAGCTGGCTGCGTCCCGAACGCCCGGCGCTGCCGGAGTTCGTGGAGGACCCGGCGCGCCGTCGCGCGATCGTCATCGAACTCGTCGTGGTCTTCGGCATCACCCTCGGCCTTTCCGGGCTGCGCAGCCTGCTGTCCCTTGTGGACTCGCTGCTGCAGCCGGTCCCGCTGGCGCAGCAACAGGCGCAGCTCAACGTCCCCCAGGCGACGCTGAGCCTGGTCGACCTGCTCAAGCAGCTCCTGAGCGCGGGACAGCTGGTCGGCTGGGGCGCGCTCGGGCTGTACCTGTTGTGGCGCGGCGGGATGAAACTCGCGGAGATCGGGCTCGACAAACAGCGTCCCGGCCGCGACGTCGTCCACGGTCTCCTGCTCGCCGCGGTGATCGGGATTCCGGGGCTGGGGCTGTACTTCCTGTCCTACAGCCTCGGGTTCAGCCTGTCGGTGCAACCGTCCACTTTGGGCGAGACGTGGTGGCGGCCGATCACGCTGACGTTGTCGGCCTTCGGGAACGCGTTCGCCGAAGAGGTGCTCGTCGTCGCGTACCTGCTGACCAGGCTGCGGCAGCTGGGGCTGCGCGAGAACACCTCGCTGGTCGCGTCGTCGGTGCTGCGCGGGTCGTATCACCTGTATCAGGGATTCGGCGGTTTCGTCGGCAACGTCGTGATGGGCCTGGTGTTCGGCAGGCTGTGGCAGAAGACGAACCGGCTGTGGCCGCTGATCGTGGCGCACACCGCACTGGATTTCGTTTCCTTCGTCGGATACGCGCTGCTCAAGGGGCGAGTTTCCTGGCTTCCCTAGCTAGTGTGAAACGGTGATTGACGAGACGACTCCACCCCGAGTTGACAGCGAAGTCGGCCCCCTGCGCGCGGTATTGCTGCACCGGCCCGGCAACGAGCTCAAAAGGCTCACGCCTCGCAACAACGACCAGCTCCTGTTCGACTCCATCCCCTGGGTGGACCGGGCTCAGGAGGAACACGACGCGTTCGCCGAGGTGCTGCGCGGCCGCGGTGTCGAGGTGCTGCTGCTGGCCGACGCGCTGCGCACGGCGCTCGGTGACACCCGCGCCCACGCGGCCGGCGTGCACGCGGCCGTCGACGAGCGGCGGCTCGGTCCCGATCTGGCCGATTCGCTGCGCTCCCATCTATCGAGCGTCTCCCCCGCGGTGCTGGCCGAGGTCCTGATGGCGGGGATGACCTTCGAGGAGCTGCCCGCCGCCGAGGGCGCCTCGCTGGTCCGGCTGATGAACCACCCGAACGACTTCGCCGTCGATCCGCTGCCGAACCTGCTGTTCACCCGTGACTCGTCGGCGTGGATCGGCAACCGGGTCGCGGTCTCCTCGCTCACCATGCCCGCGCGCGTCCGCGAGACCGCCGTGCTGGACCTGATCTACGCCTACCACCCGTGGTTCCGCCACGCGGCCCGCGCGTACGGCGCGCATTCGGCGCCGATCGAAGGCGGCGACGTCATGCTGCTCTCGCCGGGCGTCCTGGCCATCGGCGTCGGCGAGCGGACCACCGCCGCGGGCGCCGAGTCCCTCGCCCGGTCGGTGTTCGCCGACGGCATCGCGCACACCGTGCTCGCCGTCCCGATCCAGCAGACCCGCGCGACCATGCATCTGGACACCGTCTGCACGATGGTCGCGGCCGACGCCGTCGTCATGTATCCGCTTTCCCGCGATTCCCTGACCGCGTTCACCATGCGCCCCACCGACGACGGTTCGGTGAAGGTGGAAGGGCCTGCCCCATTCCTCACCGCGGCCGCCGAAGCGATGGGAATCGACCGGCTCCGCGTCATCGACACCGGACTCGATCCGGTCACCGCGGAACGCGAGCAATGGGACGACGGGAACAACACCCTCGCGCTCGCCCCCGGCGTCGTCGTCGGGTACGAACGTAATGTGGAAACCAACGCCCGCCTGGCGGAGGCCGGTATCGAGGTACTGGCCATCACCGGCTCCGAGCTGGGCTCCGGCCGCGGCGGGCCGCGCTGCATGTCGTGCCCGATCCGGCGCGAAAGCATCTGAGAAACACATTAAGTAAGCCTTCCCTAATTGATCGCAATTAATTAGGGAAGGCTTACTTAATTAAGGTGGACCTATTGTCGGTAATGGTAACCTAATAGGGGGGAGATCACCAGGAAAAAGTGGAAATCGAATAGGGACATGACGTATCTTCGAATACATGGCCCTCACCAAGAAGCAACCGCGCTCGAAGTTCTACGAACTGCTGCAGGCGCAGATCCACAACGAGTTCAACGCCTCCCAGCAGTACATCGCGCTGGCGGTCTGGTTCGACGCCGAGGACCTGCCGCAACTCGCGAAGCACTTCTACAAGCAGTCCGTCGAGGAGCGGAACCACGCGATGGCGCTGGTCCAGTACATGCTGGACACCGACCACCATGTGGAGATCCCCGGCACCGGCGACGTCCGCAACGACTTCTCCGACGTCCGTGAGCTCATCGAGCTCGCGCTGCAGCAGGAGAAGGACGTCGCGACCGACATCCAGCAGCTGGCCAAGGCCGCCCGCGCCGAAGAGGACTACATCGGCGAGCAGTTCACGCAGTGGTTCCTCAAGGAGCAGGTCGAGGAGATCTCCCAGATGTCCACGCTGCTCAACATCGTCAAGCGGGCCGACGGCAACCTGTTCGAGGTGGAGAACCACCTGCACCGCGAATCCGTCGGCGACGGCGGCGCCGACTCGAGCATGCCCCCGGTCGCGGGCGGCGCGCTCTGACGCACTGACCAACGCTCCCACCACAGGAAAACCCGGGCTCTCCCCCTTGGAGCAGCCCGGGTTTCCTTTCGCGTGGACGGCCTCAGCCTCAGCTGAACTGGCAGTCCTGGTTGTTGCTGGTCAGCAGGATGCTGACGGCCGAACCGTCCTTGGCCACGGAGATCCGGTACGCGCTCACCGCGCTGGCGGGCGCGACGTACGCGCCGCCGTCCTTGGTGGTGCCGGGATAGGCCGCGAGGATGTCCGCCTCGGTCGAACCGACACCGATCCCCTCCGGGGTGTGCACCGTGCCCGACGGGTTGATGACGGTGATCCCCTCGGCCTCGGTCAGCGAAACCGACGCCGGCCCCGGAACGACGGCCGTTCCCTCCGCGTAGCCGTACGTGCAGGTGCCCCGGACTTCTTTCGCCCGCAGCGGACCGGCGGTGGCCTCCGCCTCGGACTCGCTCATCCCGAGCCGGAGCTTGCCGAAGCCGGCGGCCGTCAGCAGCGAGCCGGTGGTCACCTTGCCCTGGGCGGGCGGCTTCGTGGCGGCGGTGCTCTTCGGCGGCTTGACGGGCCCGTCGGAGGCCGTCGAATGCATCGGCGTGGACGTCGTTTCCGACGGCTGCGTGGGCGGGGACTCCGGCGGCACCGAGCTCCCCGGCCCCGGCAACGGCAGGCTCGACGAGGCCGCGCCCATGGTGAGCTGGTCGCCGGGGAAGGCCGCGCCGTTGTCCCTGTCGTGGATCGTGAAGACCGTGAGCCCGCCGCCCACCATGATGACCGCGGCGGCCATCCCGCTCGTGGTCTGCATCAGCTGGCGGCGACGACGGCGGCGACGGGCGCCCGCGACGATCGTCTCGGGATTCAGCGTGGATCCCGCGCCCAGCCGCTCGTCGGAGAACAGGTCGCGCAGCTTCTGCTGCACGTCCTCTTCGGACATGTTCATCCCGCTTCCCTCCCTTCGTCCTTGGGCTCGAACAGCGCGAGCTTCGTGCGCAACGAGGCGATCGCCTTGCTCGCCTGGCTTTTGACCGTGCCCTGGCTGACGCCGAGCGAATCCGCGATCTCCGCTTCGGACAGCCCCTCGTAGTAACGCAGGACCATCACCGCGCGTTGCCTCGGCGGCAGCGCGCGTAACGCCTGCCACAGCGGCTCGTGCTCGAACGGGTCGGCCGGACTGTACGGCTGGGTGTCCGGCAGGTCGGCGACCAGGCTCTCCCGTTTGGTCCGGCGCCAGCGGCTGATGTGCGCGTTGGCCATCGAACGGCGGATGTAGGCCATCGGGTCGCCGGTCTTGTGCTGCACGTAGGACCAGCGGGAGCCGATCTTCTCCAGCACGGTCTGGACCAGGTCGGCGGCGTCGTGTGGATTCCCGGTGAGGGCGTGCCCGTACCTGAGCAGGCCCGGAAGGCTGGCCTGCACGAAGTCGCCGAAGTCGGTGAGCTCGGCAGGCACGGCTCTCCCTCGGCTCTCGCCGTCCCCCCAGACGTCCGTCCCCGGGATGACCGTCGCGGCAGCGGTCACCGTATCGCCTCCTCCCGGGGTCACGCGGCCAGGTTCGCCTGGCTCACCTCTTCCGAAACGCATGACCGCCCCCACAGGTTGTCTCTCGCCGCGAACACTTTCGGGAGACGCCCGGCCGGATGAGGAGTTGCCTGCTCAACGTCTCGACACGGACTCGGGAATTCTGAACGAACCGTCCCCCTGAACAGGGAATTCGTGCACGGCCACCACGGCGTTACGGGGTATCGGACCGTACACGTGCGGGAACTGGATCGCGGCCGGATGCGGCGGGTCGCCGTCCTCCCAGACGACGGGCGCGCCGACGAGCGCCGGGTCGATCTCCAGCAGCAGCAGATCGGTGCGGCCGGCGAACACGGCGTTGGCCGGGATGTGCGCGGTTCCCGGGTCCGAGCAGTGGATGAAGCCGTCGGTTTCGAGGGACGCGGCGGTGTAGACGCCGCCTTCGGGCACCGCGGCCCAGTCGCCCTCGGGGCAGATATGCAGGATCACGCGACCATCCTCGCGCAATTCGTCCTCTGGATGCGGTGGTTGCGCGGGCAACTACCGCATCCAGAGGACGAAACGCGAGATCAGCGGATGGTGAGCTGGCGGCCGATCAGGCCGTCGCGCGAGCGGCGCTCGGCGGCGTTGAGCGGCTCGGAGTCGAGGGACTTCAGCGCGGCCTCCAGGCGGACGCCGAGCTGGTCCTTCGCGTCGGCCCATTCGCGGGCGTGGGCCTCGGGGTCGAGGTCCCACACCGGGACGAGCAGCCCGTGCGCGCGGAACGAACCGGCGTAACGGGAGCCCTCGCCGAGGCCCAGCTCACCGGCCGCGGACAGTCGCGCAAGCGCTTGCAGCAGCAGGTTCTCCGGTTCGGGGCGGACCCAGCGCAGGTGCGCCTTCTCCCCGGCGAGCACCCAGTAGGCACCCGCGCCGAGGCGCTCGGTCGGCATGATCGCCGCGTTCGCGCGTTCGAGGGACAGCGCGACGTCGCCGCTCGCGTCGGCGTCCTCGGGCAGCCACCAGGCGAAGTCGTTGTAGAGCGTGGCGTCGAGTTCGACGGTCGTGTCGAGCAGGTCCTGCAGACGGGCCTTCTCGTCGGCCGTCGGCGGCGTCGTGGTGTCCGGCACGGACAGGACGTCACCCTCCTTGGCCTCCAGCACCCACTGGAGCGCGCGGCCGAGGTCGCGGCTGATGTCCGAGGACCGGGTCTGCACCTGCATGCCGACGTAGCGCTCGCCGTCGGACCGGACGAAGGCGGCCGCCGCCATCGGCAGCACCGTGCCGAGGGTGACCTTCTCGCCGGAGCCCGCCAGCGTGAGCGCCGCCGTCGCCGAAGGGACGAACTCGCGCAACGCGATCAGCTCGGTCTCCGCCGCGAGTCCCTCGAAGGGCTGGCCGACGAAGACGTCGCGCACCTTCGGCTTGCGGTCAGAGGTCGTCTTGGGACCCTTCTTGCGCGAACCCTTGCCCACGTCAGCCTCCTCAAGCTCGGTTCGAAACGCTATCGCGGGAAGGACGCGGGCCTCGTAAGACCCCCGCCCTTCCCGCGCGCGATCAGGACCGCGAGGCCGGCGGGGTCGGTGACGAAACCGTCGTGGACGACACCCCGCCGCCCACGGGATTGACCGGATCGGCCGGTTTCAGCGGCCGTTCGTGTATCACGCAAACGTGCCTGAAAACGGTTGTCATCATCCGGACGATCGAATCGCGGGTGATCAGCCTGCCGTTTTCCCCGCACCGCACCGAATACTCGATCTCGGCGCCATACCGGCGTCGTCGTGCGGAGAAGGGATCACAGATGAGCACCTCGAAACGCCGGGCCGCGCTGGCCGCGTTTCCCGTGGCACTCGGGCTGATGCTGGCCGGCCCCGCCGTGGGCACGGCTTCGGCCGCGCCACAGTCCGACTCGACCGTCCAGGCCCGCCACTGCCTGCTGCTGTGCGTCGGTCACCACCACGGTCACCATCACCACGGCATCGGCCTGCACCTGGGACTCTGGCTGCATCTGTAGCTCCCTTGCCGCGCCGGGGCCGACCACCCCGGCGCGGCACCCGGCCGGGTTACAGTCGGCGGGTGTTCAACCTCGCCGACCCGGCCTTCCTCGCGAATCCGTATCCGTCCTTCGCCCAACTCCGCGAGCGCGGCGAAGTGCACCGGCACGACGGCCTCGGCATCGCCGTGGCGGTGTCGCACGCGGCGTCGGCCGCCGTCCTGCGGCATCGCGGGCTCGGGCGGATCTGGCAGGACGCGCTGCCGGTGGAGCGGTTCGCGTCGTTCAACCTGCTGCACCGCAACTCGCTGCTGGAGAACGAGCCGCCCGCCCACACGCGGCTGCGGCGGGTGATCGCGGGCGCGTTCGGCCGCGGGCACGTCCAGCGGCTGCGGCCGATGGTCGCCGAACTCGCGGACGGCATGGTCGACGCCCTCGCCGCCGAGATCGCCGAGACCGGTTCGGCGGATCTGCTGGCGCACCTCGCGCAGCCGCTGCCGGTCGCGGTCATCGCGGAGTTCCTGGGCGTCCCGGTGACGGACGGGCCGAGCATGGTCACATGGTCGAACCACATCGTGAAGATGTACGAGTACGGACTGGCCGAAGACAAGCGCGACGCCGCCGAGGCCGCGGCCGCGGAGTTCGTCGACTACCTGCGTGACGTCGCGAAGCGGCGCGCGGACTCCCCTGGCGAAGACATCGTCAGTGACCTCCTGCGCAGCGAACTCACCGAGGACGAGCTGGTCGCGACAGCGGTCCTGCTGCTGATGGCCGGGCACGAGGCGACGGTGAACGTCATCGGGAACGGCGTCAACGCACTGCTGACCCACCGGGACCAGTGGGAGCGGCTGGTGGCCTCCCCGGAACTGCTGGACCCGTGCGTCGAGGAGCTGATCCGCTTCGACGCGCCGCTCCAGCTCTTCGAACGGACGGCGACCGCCGACGTCGAGATCGCCGGATTCCGGCTCGCCGAGGGCGAGAAGATCGGCGCGCTCCTCGGCGCCGCCGCGCGGGACCCGAAGGTGTTCGACCGGCCCGACACCCTCGACATCGGCCGCACGCCGAACGCGCATCTCGGCTTCGGCATGGGCATCCACTACTGCGTCGGCGCCCCGCTCGCGCGGGTGGAGATTGCGGCCGCGCTGACGTCGCTGGCCGGGAAGCTGCCCGGCCTGGAGCTCGCGGAGACACCGGAACGACGGCCGGAGTTCGTGATCCGGGGCCTGCGCTCGCTCCGCGTCACCACGCGATAGCAAAGGTCCCTTGCTCTCCCGGCGCGCAAGTCCGCAGGTCAGCGGGCAGAGGCGGCGGGGTAGAGCGTGAAGTGGGAGACGTGCACCGGCTTGATGTGCTCGAAATGCCGACGGTCCACCGTCGCCACCTCGACCGTCTTCAGCCTTTCCGCGGTGGCCACGACCGCCGCGTCCACCACGATCGGACGTGCCATCGATTTTCGCTTGTCCCCGTCGTGAACTCAGGCGACATCCTGGCCGCGCACCACGGCCTTCACGCGCTCGGACGCGTCGGCGGGAAGATCGAACATCCCCAGGAACGACGGCGGCGAGTACGGCTTCGACGTCTCGTCCGCGACCGGCTCAGGCCTGCGGATTCCGTGGCCGGCGAGCCTCGTTTTCATCCCAGGTGAAAAACGCGCCGTAGCGGACGGCTTGTACAGACCGAGCACAGCAGACCTGGCCCGGCCGGCCTCCCCGGCAGGCAGGTCGTACTTCTGCTGCTCGCTGCTCATGCCCCATGTTACAGACCGATCAGCCTTCGGAGGAGTGCGTAGATCCGCATTCAACAGTTGGTGGAAAAGTTGCGTCAGCGCACTGAGGAAGCGGGGCGGTCGCGGCGTTCCGGGTCCGGAGCGCCCTCCACCTTCAGCACGCGAAGCAGGCGAAGGCGCTTCTCAGCCACAGGCGCGAGCAGACCGGACATGCGCTTCACGAGCAGCGCCGTCACCACCGCCAGCCCGGCCGCCGCCAGATCGGTCAGCGCGATCAGCACGACGCCGTCGGCCAGCGCCTGGACGCCGTCACGGAACCGCCACACGATGACGAGCGCGAGCAGCACCCAGTTGAGCGCCCAGACGCCCCACCAGGCCAGCACGAGCCGTGACGGCTTCGGCCGCGTTTCCCGGGTCCGGCGCAGGACGGCGTGTTCGAGTTCGGCGACGATCGGCAGCACCATGATCAGGTTCACCACCGGCACCAGCACGAACACCAGGACATGCCACAGCCGCCTCGGCGGGACCTCGCCGGAGGCGTCCGCGGCGGCGTGCCTGGCCACGAGCAGCCACCACACGGTGAGCCCGGAAGGCAGCAGCGAAAGAATCGTCGTGAGCAGGCCCGCGGTGATCACGAAGCTGTCGGACACCGACACGACGGACGTCGACAGCGCGGAGTCGCGGCTCTGCACGAGCAGGACGTAGCGCCAGATCTCCGCGGCCGACGCGATGACGGCGAGCGCGGCGAAGGTCCACAGCACCGGCAGGAGACTGCGCGTGATGACCCGCAGCCGTTCCCCGGCGGTGACCTCGCCGGACGCCGTCCCGGGGACCGCGGTCGGGCGGCGCCAGACCAGGTTCGGGAAGCCCCAGCGCGGCGGGACCGGGTAGGACGGCGGACCGGAGTAGCGCTCGGCCACGGGTTCACGCCGCCGCGGCCAGGCGCCGGGAGGCGGCGAAGCGACCCAGCGGACGCGATAACGCGCCGGCTGGGGCCGCGGCTGCTGCATCGGCGCCGGACGCACCGGCGGCACCGGGGTTCTCGGCGGGTAGTGGCCTGGCTGCACGGTTACAGCACTTCGGGGTCGACGCCGGGATGGTCGCCGACCATCGGGCGCCCCTCCTGGTTCCAGGAACCCATCCCGCCGGCGACGTTCACCGCGTCCCAGCCGCTCGCGTTGAGCCACGCGGCGGCGCGGGCGGACCGGCCGCCGCTGCGGCAGATCACGTAGACCGGCTGGTCGTCGGGCAGGTCGTCGAGTTCGCCGACCCGCGCGGGCAGTTCACCCATCGGGATGTGCTTGGCGCCCGGCGCGTGCCCGGCGGCCCACTCGTCGTCCTCACGGACGTCGAGCAGCGCGACACCGTCCTTGGGCAGATCACGGACGGCGACGGTCGGGATGTCAGCAGGGCTCACCACCGTTCCATCCTCGCATCCCGGCCCGTTGCGCGCGCGTGAAGAACAACTCAATGCTGAACGGCTTTTTCCGCCCCGGCGCCGGTGAGGGAACGAACCTCCATCTCCGCGTACTTCTTCTGGTCGTGGTCCTTCGAGAGCACGGTGCCGAGCCAGCCGAGGAAGAACGCGACCGGGATCGAGACGATGCCGGGGTTGTCGAGCGGGAACCAGTGGAAGTCGACGCCCTGGATCATCGAGGCGCTCTTCCCGGTCTTGGCGTCGACGGGCTTACCCGAGACCGCGGGCGAGAAGATGATCAGGATGACGCACACGATCAGCCCGCCGTAGATGCTCCACAGCGCGCCCTGGGTGTTGAACCGCTTCCAGAACAGCGAGTACAGGATCGTCGGCAGGTTCGCCGACGCCGCCACCGCGAACGCCAGTGCCACCAGGAACGCCACGTTCTGGTTCTTCGCGAGGATCCCGCCGACGATCGCGAGCGCCCCGATCACCAGCGCGGTGATCCGCGCGACGCGGACCTCGCTGTCGGGGTCGGTCTTGCCCCTCTTGATCACGTTGGCGTAGACGTCGTGCGCGAAGGACGCCGACGCCGTGATGGTCAGGCCCGCGACCACCGCGAGGATCGTCGCGAACGCCACCGCCGCGATGAACCCGAGCAGCACCGGGCCGCCCAGTTCGAGTGCCAGCAGCGGCGCCGCCGAGTTGGTCGTCCCCGGCGCCTTCGCGATCACGTCCGGGCCGACGAGCGCGCCCGCGCCGTAGCCGAGCACCAGCGTGAACAGGTAGAAGATGCCGATCAGCGCGATCGCCCAGACCACCGAACGGCGCGCGTCCTTCGCGGTCGGCACCGTGTAGAAGCGCATGAGCACGTGCGGCAGGCCCGCGGTCCCGAGGACCAGCGCGATGCCGAGCGACAGGAAGTCGAGCTTCGTCGTGCCGGTCTTCCCGTACTGCTTGCCCGGTCCGAGCAGCGCCTCCCCCGCCTTGCCGCCCTTGTCGACGGCCGCCTGGAACAGGTTGGAGAGGTTGAAGCCGTACTTCCCGAGCACCCACAGCGTCATCGCGAACGCGCCCGCGATGAGCAGGACGGCTTTGATGATCTGGACCCAGGTGGTGCCCTTCATCCCGCCGATCAGCACGTACAGGATCATGATCACGCCGACGACGGCGATCACCAGGTCCTGGCCGAGGTTCCCTTCGATGCCGAGCAGCAGGTTCACCAGGCCGCCCGCCCCCGCCATCTGCGCGAGCAGGTAGAAGAACGAGACGGCGAGCGTGGAGATCGCGGCCGCCGCGCGGACCGGGCGCTGCTTCATCCGGAACGCGAGCACGTCGCCCATGGTGAACTTGCCGGTGTTGCGCAGCAGTTCCGCGACCAGCAGCAACGCCACCAGCCACGCGACGAGGAACCCGATCGAATAGAGGAAACCGTCGTACCCGTTGATCGCGATCGCACCGGCGATACCCAGGAAAGACGCCGCGGAAAGGTAGTCGCCGGAGATCGCGATCCCGTTCTGCGGCCCGGTGAACGCGCGTCCGGCGGCGTAGTAGTCGGACGCGGTCTTCGTATTCCGGCTCGCCCGGAAAACGATCACCAGCGTGATCGCGACGAACACCGCGAAAATGGTGATGTTGAGCGCCGGATTACTGCCCTGGACGCCCGCTGCCAGCGTTTTCACCGTTCGGTCCCCTCGATCTCGTGCCGGATCTTGTCGGCGAGCGGATCAAGCTTTCGGTTCGCGTACCGGACATAAAGGCCGGTGATGACGAAGGTGGACACGAACTGCAGCAACCCGAAGACCAGGCCGACGGTGATGTTGCCGAAGAGCTTGGTGCTCATGAACCCGGTCGCGTAGTCGGCGAGGAGCACGTAGAGCAGATACCAGAGGAGGAACAGGGCCGAGACCGGGAAAACGAATACCCGGAGCCGTCGTCGCAACTCGGTGAATTCCGGACCGGCCTGCACTTTTTCCCAGTCGGATTCCGGATCGGACCCGAGGCCTTGATCGGTATCACTCACTTCGGACCTCCCATCTACCGCACCATCCGGTGATTTCGATGTCACGGAAGATCATGCCCCTCATGGAGCGCGAGAGGGGCAATCCATTTGAGTGAACGGGACGACTCTGCGTAGAGAGTCGAACCTCGAAAGAGTGACTTTACTTGCGGTGGCGTCCCTTACCGGTGGTCCGCGTCTTCTCTTCGGCCTGCCCGAACCGGGCGACCGCGCGATCGCGCATGAACCCGAGCGGATCGGGCGCGTGCAGCCGAAGCATGACGCCGTGGACGTCGTCCGGCCGTCCGTACCCGGTCGCGCGGCTCACCACGTAGGTGGTCAGGAACGCCGCCGGCACGGTGATCAGCGCGGGCTGGTTCGAGAACCACGGCGCCCAGCCGCCGGTGTACTTGCTGACGATGTTGACCACCAGCGCGGTCAGCACCAGGCCGCCGCCGACGAGCATCCCGGCCAGCGCGCCCGGCCAGCTGAGCTTGCGCCACCAGACCCCGAGCAGGAGCAGCGGGCTGAACGTCGAAGCGGCCAGCGCGAACGACATCCCGACCGAAAGCGAGAGGTCCTCCGACGGCAGCAGGACCGCCAGCGCGACCGGGATCAGCGCCACGATCAGTGTCGCCAGCCGGAAATCGCGGACCCGGCCGGGCAGCACGTCGGTGGACACCACCCCGGCCACGCTCACCAGCAGCCCGGAGGAACTCGACAGGAACGCCGCGAAGGCACCGGCCGCGGTCACCGCGCCCAGGATCTGCCCCCCGATCCCGGGGAGGACCGCGGACGGCAGCAGCAGCACGGCGGCGTCGGTCTTCCCGGTCACCAGCAGTTCCGGGACGTACATCCGCGACAGCGCGCCCAGCAGCGTCGGAAACAGGTAGAACAGCCCGAGCAGGAGGAGGACGTGCACCGTCGTGCGGCGCGCGGCCTTGCCGTCGGGGTTGGTGTAGAAGCGGACCAGGACGTGCGGCAACCCCATGGTGCCGAGGAAGGTCGCGAGGATCAGCGAATAGACCTGCAGCAGATCGGTGAGACTGCCCGAACTCGGCCGCAGCCAGTCGCCGTTGGACGTGGGCGCGTCGCTGACCACCGGGACCGGGGTGCCCGCGGTGAACTTCAGCGTCGTGCCCTTGGCGACCTTGTGCCCGGCCTCCGGCGTCCACACCGCGAAACCGTTGGCCCGCGCGCCTTCCACCTGGCCGTACGCCTCCAGAACGGTCACCGAAGTGACCTTCAGCGTGACGTCGGCCTGCACCGAGACCGTGGTGTTCTCGGGGAACGCCGGCGGGGCGGGCTGTCCCAGCGGGCGCGCGCCGCCCGGCGGGCCGGCGCCGAGGAACACGATGCACAGGATGAACGTCGGCACCGCGATGGCGAACAGTTTCAGCCAGTACTGGAAGGCCTGGACGACGGTGATGGCCCGCATCCCGCCCGCGATCACGTTGAACCCGACCACGCAGGTCACCAGGATCGCGCCCGCCCAGGCGGGCACCGGCAGGATGGTCGCCAGCGTCAGCCCGGCGCCCTGCAGCTGCGGGACCATGTAGAGGATCCCGATGAACACCACGAACGCCGTCGAAACCCGGCGCAGCATCGTCGAACCCAGCCGCATCTCGACGAAGTCCGGCAGCGTGTACGCGCCGGACCGCCGCAGCGGCGCGGCGACGAACAGCATCAGCGCGAGATAGCCCGCGGTGAAACCGATCGGGAACCACAGCGCGTCGGCGCCGTCCTTGAGCACGATGCCGGCGACACCCATGAACGAGGCGGCGGACAGGTACTCACCGGAGATCGCGGCGGCGTTGCGCCGGGAACGCACGGTGCGCCGGGCGACGAGGAAATCGTGCGTGCTGACGGCCGACCGGGAGGAGCGATGTCCCAGGTAGAAGGTCAGGACCGCCACCAGCACGATGCCGGCCATGGCCCACGGATTCAGCTGCACAGGTGGGATCCTCGCATGTGCAGCTCCGCAATCAGTTCTCGATCATGTCAACGAAGTCGCGTTCATGACGTTCGGCGAGCCGGTTGTACCAGAGCCCGATGCCGAACAGGAACGGAAAGGGCGCCACCCCGAGGATCAACCACGGCAACGGAATGCCCACGACGATCACTCGTCCGAAGGACGGGATCAGGTAGAAGAGCACCGGAAGTGAACACAACGTGACCATCACCAGTAGCGCCAGCAGGGAGGCCGTCCGCAGCTGGATCTTCACCAGATCCCGGACCAGGAGTTTTCCCCAGCTGGTCTGTTCTTCGAGTTCGACCCGGGACCTGAGGGTGCTCGTGGCCTGTCTCGGATCGGCGAGGATCACCCGCTGCCGCTTGGGTTTCGCGTGATGTTCGGGTTTGGCCTGTTCGTGCTTCGGACCGGTGGGCGCGCCGGGCACGGGCTCGACGGCGGCGCCCTCGGGCGGCGCGGGTTTTTTGGTCCTGCCCTTGCCGAGCGTCGGGTCCGGTTCGCGAACCCCGTTGACCCGCCGGTAGAAGTCGTCGGTCATACGCCGCTACGTCGACCGGTTGGCGCCGACCAGCCGGTCCTTGAGCGCCCGCGTGTGGCGGCGGCTCACCGGCAGCACCTTCTCCTCGTTGCCGATCACGACCTGATAGCCGCCCTGGCCCATGCGCAGCTCGGTGATCAGCGGCAGCGAGACCAGGAACGACCGGTGGATCCGGACGAAACCCGCCTTCTCCCAGCGTTCTTCGAGCTGGGCGAGCGGAATGCGGACCAGGTGGCTGCCGTCGGTGGTGAACAGCCGGGCGTAGTCACCCTGTGCCTCGACCCAGCGGACCGAAGAACGCGGGATCAGCTTCGTGGTGCCGGCGAGTTCGACCGGGATGACCTCGTCGTCGTTCTTGACCAGCCCCGGACCGCCCTCCTGACCGTACTGCGGGGCGGCGTTCGCGGCGAGTTTGTCGATCACGCGGGTGATCGCACGGTCGAGCCGATCCTGTTGGTACGGCTTGAGCACATAGTCGAGCGCGCCGAGGTCGAAGGCGTTGACCGCCTCTTCCGCGTGCCCGGTCACGAACACCAGCGCCGGCGACGGGCGCAGCGCGGCGAACACGCGGGACATCTCCATTCCGGACAGGCCGGGCATGTCGATGTCGGCGAACACCGCGTCCACGATCGGCAGGCCCCGGGCCTTGCGATCGGCCAGCCTCGGGTCGTCGGCGGACAGCAGGCGCAGCGCCTCCGAAGCGTCGATGGCCGGGTAGACCAGGGCGACGTGCGGACTGTTCCGGAGACAGTGGACGAGTTCGTCTAGCCCTTTGGGCTCATCGTCCACCGCCAGGACAATGAGCTTCCGGGTGTCATCGTGAGCACTCACAGTGAGACGCATCCTGCCCATTGCCGGGTTCCTTGTCCAGCCCGCTTCACGAAAGTCGAACGAAAAGGACGGCACCGGCACCCCCGCGCCCGGGGTGGCCGGTGCCGTCATCTTTTCCGGTGACACGAACCGCCTCGCCGTGCCACATCTCTCCCTTCACCGGGTGAAGGAAACCGGTCGGCGTTCAGGCGCCGCGGGTCAGGACGGTGACGTAGTCGACGAGCATCGGGTGTCCCGGCGCGATCCCGGGTCCTGGCGTCGTGGTGCCCGAGTTGTTGTTCGGGAACGCCCCGCCGATCGCGAGGTTGAGCAGCACGAAATAGCCCGCGTGGTTGGTCATGTTCGCCCAGGTGGTCGCGTCGACCTGATTCTGGGCGACCGCATGGAACTGCTGGCCGTCGACCAGCCAGCGGAACACGTTGGGACTGACGCTCGTGTCCCATTCGAACGTGTAAGTGTGGAACGCGCTCTGGCAGCTCGCGCCGGGGCAGGCCCGGCTGCCGACGAGACCGGTGGTCTCGTTGCACGGGCCGCCGGGGTTGACGCCGCAGTGCAGCACGCCCCAGACCGAATTGATCCCGTTGACGTTCTCCATGATGTCGAACTCGCCGACGGCGGGCCAGTTCCAGTAGTTGCCGCGATACGGCGAGCCGAGCGCCCAGAACGCGGGCCAGTAGCCGAGTGCCGCGCCGCCGGTGACGTTCGGCATCTGGACGCGGCCTTCGATGCGGAGCGCGCCGCCCTGCGGCGGTTTGAAATTCGCCCGCTGAGTCTCGATCCGCGCCGACGTCCAGTTGCCCGCGCCGTCACGCAGCGGCGTGATCCGCAGGTTGCCGGAACCGTCCTGGGCGAGGTTGGCGGGGTCGGCCGTGTAGTTCTGGATCTCGCCGGTGCCCCAGTTGGCCGGGCCGCCGGGATACGCGTGGCCGGTGTCGATGATCCAGTTCTCGTTCGAGGGGAGCGAACCGGCCGCACCGGTGAAGTCGTCGGTGAACACGGTGGTCCAGCCGGACGGCGGGGGCGGGACGGCGGCGGCCGCCGGGAAGGCCAGGGGGACGGCCAGCAAGGCCGCGCCGAGCGCGGAACCGAGCGCGGTCTTCCAGCGGCTCCGGCTCGTGTTCCGGCGGGGATAATTCACGGACATCGGACCTCCTCGTCAACGCTGTCGAGGTTTGTTGCCGTTCACAACAAAGCGGTATGTCCGATATGAGACCTGGTCTGAACCACCTAGGCCTACCACCATTCGGGTGAACCCCACGCGGCCGCACGCGCAATGAAGGGGCCTTTCATCGCAAATTTTGCGATGAAAGGCCCCTTCATTGCGCGTGGGGTCAGAGGCCGAAGCGGCTCCAGGCGGCCTTGTGCTGGACGGCATCGAGCAGCGCGCTCGCCGCGGCCGGGGCGCCGATGCCGAGCCGCGCCAGCAGCGGCTTCTTCGGTTCGGCGACCGAGATCTCGGCGTCCGGGTACCGCTCGGTGATCACCTGGCGCAGACTGCCGACGCCGTCGATCAGGCCGAGTTCGACCGCGCGGGCGCCCAGCCAGACGTCCCCGTTGAACAGGTCGTCGGACCCGGACAGCCGCTCGCCCCGGCGTTCGGTGACCCAGTCGACGAACAGGTCGTGGAGCTGGCCGTGCATCTTCTTCAGCCACTCGACGTCTTCCGGCTTCTCCGGGCTGAACGGGTCGAGCCGGGACTTGTTGGCGCCCGCGGTGTGCAGCCGCCGCTCGATGCCGAACCGCTCCAGCAGGCCGGTGAACCCGAACCCGCCGCTGATCACGCCGATGGAACCGACCATCGACGTCCGATGCGCGTAGATCTCGTCGGCGGCGCAGGCCAGCCAGTACCCGCCGGACGCGGCGACGTCCTCGGCGAAGGCCAGGACCGGCACGTTCTTCTCGTCGGCGAGCTGGCGGATCCGCTCCGCGACCAGGCCCGACTGCGTCGGCGCCCCGCCCGGCGAGTTGATCTGCAACGCGACGGCCTTCAGCCGCTCGTGCGCGAACGCGCGGGTCAGCGCCGATTCGACGGCGGCGAGGTTGATCGACCCCCTGGCCAGGGGTGAGGGGGTCGGCGTGATCACCCCGTGCAGCTTGACCACGGCGACGACGTCCTTGCGCTCACCCCGTTCGCCGATCATCGGGAGACGGGAGGTCAGCTTGTCCGCAACGCTCATACCCCCAGGTTACCGACGTTCAGGAGGGCAGCACGCCGCTGCGCGAACCGCTCACCCCGCTGGACTCGTTCGAGCCGCCCTGGGGCGGGACGGCGGCGCTGTCGGCGGAGAAGTCCGGCAGGTTCGGCCGCACGCCGGGCATGAACTTCGGCACCCGCAGGGTCACCTTCATGCCGGCGCCGGGCGCCGTCTCGACCATGAGCGCGTAGTCGCGGCCGAACACCTGCTGCATCCGCTGGTTGATGTTGCCGAGGCCGACGTGCGCGCCCGTGCGGTGCTGGCTGCGGAGGTCCGCGAGCTTGGCCGGCTCCATGCCGATGCCGTCGTCCTCGACGCTGATCAGCGCCTCGGCGCCGTAGTCCTCCGCGATCACCGTGACGCAGCCGCCCGAAGGCTTCGACGCGAGACCGTGTTTGACCGCGTTCTCCACCAGCGGCTGGATGATCAGGAACGGGACGACCACCGAAAGCACCTCGGGCGCGATCTTCATCCGCACTTCGAGCCGTCCGCCGAACCGGGCGTTCTCGATGGTCAGGTACCGGTCGATGTTGCGCAGTTCCTCGGCGAGCGAGGTGAACATGCCCGACGTCCGGAACGAGTAGCGCGTGAAGTCCGCGAAGTCCTGAAGCAGCTCTCGCGCTTCCTCCGGGTCTGTCCGGATCAGCGACGAGATGGTGTTGAGCGCGTTGTAGACGAAGTGCGGCGAGATCTGCGCGCGCAGCGCCTTGATCTCCGCCTGCTGAAGCTGGTTCTTCGATTCGTCCAGGCGCGCGAGCTCGAACTGGGTGCAGACGAACTGCGCGACCGCGTCGGCCATCTGCACCAGCCGCCCGCGCGTGCGCCCGACGACCAGCAGCGCCGCCTCGGTCTCGCCTTCGACGATCAGCGGGACGATCACCGCGGTCCGCATCCGGCAGGTGCCGCGGTGGTTGCACGGCATCTTGTCGTGCGCGACGACCTCGCGGCGGTGCTTGCGGATCGCGTTGCCGATGGCGTCGACGAGGTCGACGTAGTGGTCGTTGGCCTCGCCGTCCCACGACAGCAGCGTGCCCTCGCTGTCGGTGATGCCGACGGCGACGCAGTCGAGCATCTCCAGCAGCTGGCTGGTGATCTTGTCGGCGACCTGTTCGTCCAGCCCCTCGCGGAGGTCCGGTGTCGCCTTCGACATCCGGTGGACGGCCTGCAGGACGGCGTTCTCGACGATGCTCGCGGGACGCCTCAGCTTGATCAGCAGGACGACGACGAGGATCGCGAGCAGCAGCGCCACACCCCACGGGATGATCTGCGCGATCTCGAGCCCGGACACGGCGTCCATGCTCTGCGCTCGACCAACCGGGTGCAAGGTTTGCTCCCCACTTTCCGTTGAGTTGTGACAACCGAGGGTGGGGCCGACCCTACCCAAGACCGGGGTGTTCTCCCCATGGTCACTCCCCGTGGCGCGGAGAAGACTGTCCGCAGGCAATCGCTTCCGGGGGAGGAACACAATGCGCGGATCGGGGAAACTCGCGGCGGGCGTGCTGGCGGGGGTCCTGCTGACGGGCGCGTCGGCGGGGACGGCGGCCGCGGCCGGGGATCCGGTGCGCGCGGCTGTCGGGGACCTGGTCGCCGAAGGGGGTTTCCCGGGAGCGGTCGCCTTCGTCCGGAACGGTGAGGCGGTCTCGCGCTTCGGCGCCGGGTACGCGAACCCGGCCACACGCGAAGCCGCGGGGCCGCATCACCGGTTCCGGATCGCCAGCAACACCAAGGCGTTCGTCGCCACGGTCGTCCTGCAGCTCGCGGGCGAAGGCGCGCTTTCGCTCGACGATTCGATCGAGCGACGGCTGCCCGGTGTCGTGCGTGGACCGGGCTACGAGCCGGGAAAGATCACCTTGCGCATGCTGCTGAACCACACGAGCGGCGTGCACGATCCGCTGGATCCGCACTTCTTCGACCCGTACCTCGTGCGGGGGAACCGGGCGTACGTCTACCCGCCGTCCGAGGTGATCCGGCGGTCGCTGATCGATCCGCCGTCGTTCGCGCCCGGCACGGAGACGGACTACTCGAACACGGGCTATCTGTTGCTGGGCAAGGTGATCGAGAAGGTCACGCACAACGATGTCCGCGAGGAGATCCAGCGGCGGATCCTCGATCCGCTCGGCCTCGGCCGGACGTCCTTTCCGCTGCGGTCGCCGTTCCTGCGCGGCCCGCATCTGCACGGATACGACCTGAGCGGGCAGGACATGACCGTGTTCAGCCCGTCGTACGACTGGACCGCGGGCGCGATGGTCTCGACCGTCGACGATCTCGCGACGTTCCATCGCGCGCTGCTGGCAGGACACCTGCTGGAGCCCGCGCAGCAGGCCGAACTCGAGCGGCTCGTGCCGTCCGGCGAGTTCGGGGCGTACGGCGCCGGCGTCGAGACGCTCAACCTGCCCTGTCCGGGTGGGCCGAAGACGGTCTGGGGCAACACCGGAGCCGGGCCGGGGTTCTACAGCGTCTCGATGAGCACCGAGGACGGCTCGAAGCAGATCGTGCTGGCGCTCAACGTGTACGACCTGGCGAAGGATGTGGCACACGAGAACCCGCTGCCGCGCAGCTCGCTTCCCGCGGTCGCCGCCGCCCTCTGCTGATCCCCGCATTTCGTCCTCTGGATGCGGTACTTGCGTGCGCAAGTACCGCATCCAGAGGACGAAATGCGGGGTGGCGGGTCACTTCAGCAGGCGCGACATCCGCCGGTCCGCGAGGGGTTTCCCGCCGGTCTGGCAGGTCGGGCAGTACTGGAAGGACTTGTCCGCGAACGAGATCTCGCGGATCGTGTCACCGCAGACCGGGCACGGCAGCCCGGTCCGCGCGTGCACCCGCAGCCCGGACCGCTTCTCGCCCTTGAGCCGGGCCGCGGACTGGCCGACCGAGCGCGTCACGGCACTGGTCAGCACTTCGCGGATCGCCTCCGAAAGCCCGTCGAGCGCCCCTTCGGACAGCTTTCCGGTTGTGGCGTAAGGGGAAAGCTTCGCCCTGTGCATGATCTCGTCGGAGTAGGCGTTGCCGATCCCGGCGATCAGCGACTGATCGGTCAGCGCCGTCTTCAGCCGCTCGGTGCGCCCGGCGAACAGCTTTTCGAGCCCCGTGCGGTCCAGCGAAAGCGCGTCCGGCCCGAGCCGCGCGATACTGGCGACCTCCTTCTCCGGGTCACGCACGATCCAGACCGCCAGGCCCTTCTTCGTACCGGCCTCGGTGAGGTCGAAGCCCGGTCCGGCGGCCGCGTCGAGGTGGACGCGCAGCGAGATCGGGCCCTTTCCGGGTTTGAGCGGCGTCGGCGACAACGCGTCGGACCAGCGCAGCCAGCCCGCCCTCGCCAGGTGGACGACCAGATGGAGATCCCCGGCGACGAGGTCGAGGTGCTTGCCGAACCGGCCGGCCCCGGTGACCTCGCGGCCGTGCAGCTCGGTCCACGGCGGTGTCGCCGTCTTCAGCACGCTGAGAGACGACACGTCGACACGGAAGACCGTCTTGCCCACCGCGTGTTCACGCAGGTGGTGAGCGAGCGCTTCGACCTCGGGTAACTCGGGCATGGCCCCAGTCTCGCGCGTTCAGGCCGCCGCGACTACTCCACCGGGTGCAACGGGCCGTCGAAATCCGGCAGCGAGTGCTTCTGGATGGTCTTGGTGATCTTCGAGACCTCGCCGCGCACGGTGAACATGCCGCGGATGGTGCCCACCCAGCGCTCGGACGGCCTGTCGCCCGCCAGATCGCCCTCGGTCTCGGCGACCACGGTCCACGGACGGCGCAGGATCCACCGCAGCGGGAAGAACAACGCGATCAGCAACAGCGCCAGCGGAACCCAGGACGGGATCATCACGTCGGCGGGTGTCCACATGATGAGCACGATCGCGAGCAGCGCCGTCACGGCGATCATCGCGATACCCGGGCCATAGCTGCCCGCCACGTCGTGCTCGAAATCGTCCGCAGTCGCGGGAGCACGCCATTCCATCTGGGCTCGGACCACCCAGTCACGGCCGTCCTCGCCGTGCACCAGCCGGTTCATTCAGTCGCCTCCCGCGCGGCCGCTCGCTCGTCGTGAGCGAGTTCCACCGTACCGTGATGGCGGCCGGATTCGCGAGAGTTCGGGGGCGATATGCCCGCTCGGGCGTTATGGGCACGTCGGGTAGTCGACACCCGGTTCCGGATAGTGAGAAGTGGGCTTCACCGGGCTCGGCTCGTCCTCCGACGGCTGATCGGACGACGTCCCGGTCGTGCTTTCGGGAGTGCCCGTCACCGGTGAAGAAGACCCTTCCGGGTCAGTCGTCGACTCCGGTGTGTCCGCCTCGGTGGAGTCCCGCGTCGTCGTCGTGGTCGGGCTCAGCGACTCTTCGGTCGGGTTGAGCGATTCCGGCGGAATGTCGTCCCGCTTCGAGGTGGTCTGGTTCGTGCCCGTGTCCGGAGGGACCTCGTTCCGCGGCGAGGTCTCCTGCAACGGCTTGCCCTCGGACTCCGACGGCGGCCGCGCGACGTCCCCGCCACCCAGCTCCTTCCGCGGCGTGCCCACACCGGGCAGGCTCGGCATGTCGGACACGCCGAGCTCGGCACTCGGCCCCCGCCCGGTCTCGGACGGCTGGGAACCCTTGCCGTGCAGCTTGTCCTCGGCGATCCGCTGCGGCGGGATCTCGATCGGCTGATCGTGCGCGGGCGGGGCGACCTGCGCCGGCAGCAACGCCAGCTCCGGCAGCCCACCCCCGGACAGGCCGACGGTGTGGGAGACATCGGTACCGAACACGGCCGGACCGGCCACGATCCCGACCGCGCCCGCGGCGGCCGTCGACGCCACCGCCAGACCGACCTTCACCTTCGACCCGAGCAGAAGACCCTTGACGGAAGCCGCGAACCCGGACAGTGCCCCGCTCGCGTGGGCCCCGACGGCCGCCGGCACCAGCAGCGCCACCACCCCGGCGTGCGCCCGCAGCGAGGAACAGACGTCACGCAGCTCGTCGTGCGTCGCCCGGCAGGACTGGCACGCGATCAGATGGGTCTTGATCCGGCGAGCCTCGGCCCCGGTGACACTGCCCGCGGTGAACCCGCCCAGCTTCTCCACCACCGCACGACACGAATCCGGCCCGCGGTTCACCGACAGATGCGCCTGCAGATACGCCGCCCGCAGCCCCTGCCGCGCCCGCCGCGCCAAAGCCGCCGTCGCGTTCGCGCTCAACCCGAAATGCGGCGCGACCATCGCCGGCTGCTCGCCCTCGACCTCCGTCTGCCACAACACCGAACGCCAGCGCTCCGGCAAACTCGTGAAAGCGGTCGTGATCAGCGAATGCTCGGCCGTACGGGCATGCGTGTCCGCCCCCGCCCCGGCCCGGAAAGTCAGCTCGTCGTCGCTCACCGGCACATCACGACGCGCCCCGTGCCACTCCCACGAAACCCGGCGGGCCACCGTCAGCAGATACGCCCGCACGTAATCCCGCGGCCCCGCACCCCGGCGCAACGCCTGAAGCACCCGGAAGAAGGTCTCGGCCGTGATGTCCTCCGCCTCCGACCGATCGGAGGCCAGACTGCGCGCCAACCGCCGCACCGCCGCGGCGTGAAGTTCGAAAAGCTCCCCGAAGGCGGCGTCCTCCCCATCACGGAGCCGCTGGAGCAATGCCTGCTCGTCGGATTCCGAGGCCGCCTGAAGCGGCACCGTGCCCTGCTCGGTCATCCGGCCAGGCACCTCCTCCCCGAAGGACTCACCATTCGGTCGAATGGGGACACCATACGGAGGTATGCAGCCGTCGTCACCCCTTGTACGCCAGGTGTGACACCGAAGCACCTGGAGGGGTGGGTCAAAACCGCTACAGACGGTCGGTGTATGGTTGTTCCACTGCTTCAAACGAGTGCTGAAGCAGAGAGTCACATGCGGATGTAGCGCAGCTGGTAGCGCATCACCTTGCCAAGGTGAGGGTCGCGGGTTCGAATCCCGTCATCCGCTCGCATGCGGGCGTAGTGTGTCCAGGGAACACCTGGACCGGGGCCTGCTCACCATAATTCCCGGGGGCCGAGCCCCCGGACCCCCACGGTGCCTCCACCTCACCTTCTCGGGTGGGTACTTTTGCCCGTGGGGTTTTTTGGGTTTTCTTCGCTGTGGTCTCTGATCTTGATGGTTACTACGTGCTACATGATCGGTGAGCGGGGTCACACGACCGTAGTAATTCGGATTTGTGCATATGTCGACCCGCTGACGACGGCCGTCACCTGGGCGTTCGGTACCTTGTGGACCGGATCTTCGAGGTGGGGAAAGACGGATGAGCGAGAGCGCGCGCGACGGCGGACCCGTCGCGACCATCGAAGCCGAGCAGCGGGCACCTGAGCCCGGCAAGCCCGCGAAACGAGGCCTGCTCGACAGACTTCCCTACTGGGCGCTCTGGGCACTGACCGCGGTACCGATCGTGCTGTCGATCGCCGAGGTCGTCCGCGCCCCCAAGATCAACCACGCCGACTATTGGGTCGTCCTCGGCCTGGTCGCCGACACGAACGGCAAGCTCGACGTCGCCCAGCTGTTCCACCTCTATCACGAACACCCGATCGTGCTGGTCGGCCTCGTCTTCTGGCTCGACGCGAAACTGTTCGCCGGGACGCAGCCCCCGCTCGGCTTCCTCAGCGTCGTCCTCGCCGCCGGCATGTTCGCCGCGCTGTGGAGCATGCTGCCCCGCACCCTCACCGGCCTGCGCCGCGCCGGCGTCGTCGCCGGACTCTCCGGCCTGGTGTTCTCCGCGGGCACGGTCGAATACTTCGGCGACGGCATGATGGGCGTCCAGTGGCTCCTCGGACTCGCCCCCGCCGTCATCGCGATCGCCTTCGCGCACCACGGCAAGCTCGTCCCCGCGTTCCTCTTCGCCTTCATGGGCAGCCTCGGGCACGGGGTGGCCTTCCCGGTCTGGATCGTCCTCGCGCTCGTCCTCTGGCTTCGCGGCGAGAGCCGCGTCAAGACCGCCCTGCCGCTCGGCCTCGGCCTCGTCGTCTTCATCCTCTGGCGCGTCGCGCCGTGGCCGCCGAGCTACCAGAAGCCGAATGTCGTCGGCGCCGACACCTACCTCGGCGCGATGACCAGCACCATCGGCCAGTCCTGGTCCAGCAAATCCCCCGATCTCGCGTTCCTCGCGGGCGCGCTGACCGTCGGCCTCTTCGGTGTCCTGATCGTGGCGGCCGTGAAGCAGCGGCTCGCGGCCAAGACCGAGGACTTCACCGGCGTCCCTGACGGCCCGGCGCCGGTCGCGGCCGTCGCGGGCTGGTTCGGGCTCGCCGCCCAGGTGACGCTGAACGGCGCGATGATCGGCGTCAGCCGGGGCGGCTACAACGCCACCGAAGGCATGTCCTCCCGCTACGTCGGGATCGGGCTGCTGGGCGTGTGCGCGGTCCTCGTCCTGCTCGTGACCCGCGGCCCGCGGGCGGTGCGGCTCAAGGCGATCCCGCTGGCGCTGGTCATGGCGCTGTGCGTCTACGCGATCGGGAACACGGCCGCGGGGGCGACCCGCTACCGCTACGCGTACCAGCCCGTCCTCGGGGTGGCGATGCAGGTCAACGCGGGCTCGGTGATCACCAAGATGTACGCCTACACCGACTTCCTCGACCAGGAACGGGCCATGGGCATCTACCCGTTCACCCCCGACTTCACCCTGGGGTGCGGCGCGGGCGGACCGGAACTCGGGACGACCGTCGACCTCGCCAAGGCCGTCGAGCTCAAGGGCCCCGGCTACGGCACCAAGGACACCGCCGGCGCCGTCGACGCCGTAACCGTGACCGGGGACAAGCAGATCGACGGCTGGGCGCTCATCGGCGGCAGGCAGGCCCAATGCATCCTGATCGCGGACGGCGCGGGCAAGATCGTCGGCGGCGGCACGGTCGGCCTCCCCCGCGACGACATCTCGCAGTTCATGAAGGGCACCGGCCGTTCCGGCTGGCAGGCCGTCGCGGCCCCCGAGGTCAAGGACGCGGTCGTCCTCGCCTATCTCGACGGCACCTACCACCGCATCACGACGTTGAAGGACGCCGGGAAGGGCTAGGCCGCTTTGAACGGGTCGTGCTCGGCGAGGAGTTTGTCGACGCGGGCCTGATCGACCCTGCCGACGACGGAGTTCTCGTCCTGCCGGTCACGGATGCACTTGGCGAGCGTGAACGCCGACGTCGTCAGGAAGAGCATGCCGAGGGCGAGGAAGCCGCGGACCCAGCCGTCGACGGGCAGGTACCAGATGCCGACGACGACCGCTAGCAACGCCAGACCGAACGACAGAGCGGCCTGGACGAAGAAGGCGACGGTGGTGGGCGGCGCAGCGGAGGTTTTCGTCATGGGTACCAAGGTCGCGCCGGGCACCTCATGATGTCTTGAGTACGGCTACTCAAGAAGGGTTGCGATTCAGAACTCGTGGTCGTCCGCGATCGGCGGCCCGGACGGGAACAGTCCATTCTCGTCGGGCAGACACACCACCAGTACCGAAAAATCTTCCCCCCGATAGAAGTTCACGGCCTGCTGCACATACTCCGAATAGAGATTCTTGGCCAAGGAACGGAAGCAGACTTTCTTGCCTTCCAGAACAGAATCCGATCGGCTCATGTTCCCGAACTCTGCACCGGCTCTCACCAGTGCGACCAGATTGTCGATGATCGCGAACTCTGTCGAGATTTCGAGCCCCACGACCAAGAACTCGGGATGCCCCAGCGAGTGTTCGAGCCCGGTCGTATAGCTGAAGTCCGGCTCATCGGCATCTTCCGAGAAGACTCCGACTTTATGGTAGCCATGGTCTCCAATGTCGGATATCAGACGCACAGCCTGCGGAATTCCGGCCACCGAGCGCTTTCGATCGGTACCGCAAAGAGCACATGAGTCGTCATGCCGCATGCTGGTCACCCACTTGTCCGATCGTCCTCGAAGGCAGCAGGCAGAGGGCTCAGAACTCGTAGCCGTCCAGCACGGTCGGGGCGACCGGGGACAGGTGGTCGTCGCCGCGTTCGGTGACCAGGCCGCGGGCCATCCGGTACACCTTGAACTCGTTGTCATGCTCGGGGTCCTGGTCGTCCCAGACGTGCAGGAGACCGTAGGAGCCGGGTGCGAGGTCGCCGACGCGGGTGAACAGGTCCACCAGCTCGGGCCCGATCGTCGTGCCGTGCTTGTCCATGCCGCCCAGGTGCAGCACCGGCACCCCGGCGGCCCAGCGCAGGTCCACCAGATCGCCGTCGTCGAAGTCCCGGACGGCGCGATGCACCCGCTCGACGATGCGCTCGAGCAGCGCCGCGTCGTCGTCGCCGGAAGGGCTCGCTTGGATGGTCACCCACCCGTGGTATTCGAACACCCGCCTCAGTTTAGGCAGGTCCGCTCGCCGGACGGTGGTCAGCCCGCCATCGCGGCCGGTGCCCCGTTACGGCGCAGGGCGTTCTTGAAGACCTGCTCGCCGTGCTTCTCGAAGGCGGGCATGAGCTTCTCGCCGTAGACGCACAGGGTCCGTTCCCAGGGGTGCCCGAGCGTGCCGAAGCGGAAGTCGTTCGCGAGGAACATGTGATAGTCCGTGCGCGGGAACACCGGGACCGGCCACGGGTCGAGCGCGGCGTGCCGATGCGGGTAGAAGCGGTACGACTGGTGCTGCCAGTGCAGCACCCAGACCCACTCGTCCTCGGCGACGCAGTCCTTCAGTGCCGAGAGCGCGACACGGGCGACGTCGTTCTGCTCGACGGCGTACGGGCCGAGCCGGAACTCGGCCGACGCACGGTCGAGGCCGCCGGGCGCGAGATCCCACGCGACGGAGGGAGCCGGTTCACGGAAACCGGGCCAAGCGTGCGCGTAGGTGCTCGGCCAGAACGCGAGCTTGTCGTAGACCCAGTACCAAGCGGGCTCATCTGCGACCCTGGAGATGGCTTCCCAAGCGTTGTTCACGAGCGACCCTCGGTGGTTCGGCCGGTTAAGACTGGGAAAGCTTCGTGTTCAGGGCCTGAGTTGTCCAGCTCGTGGGCATACTCCGCGAAACTGTCACCTGATCAGGTGTCTTGCGCCGCCACCGGAACCGTGAGAATGACGGTGCGTGAACGGCGAGCCCGCCAAACGGCGGGCTCGCCGTCGTTCGATCATGCGGCCGCCTCCCAAAGGCTCATGAAGGCCGAAGCCTCACTCCGGACCCACGGCTTCACCTTGTCGCGGTCTCGCGGTGACAACGCGAATTCCTTCGACCGGCGGACGTCGATCACCAGCGGGCGCCCACCCGGCCGCAGGTCGTCCATGGTCTGTTCGAGCAGCCACAGCACCATCTGCGCCGCGTCCCGGCTCAACGGCTCCTCCTTGAAGTAGAGCCAGGTCGCGTAGACGGGGCCGTCGCCTTTCCGCAGGCCGAGGTGCGGGTTGATGCCCACTTCGAGGGCGCCGAGCCGCCATCGTGACCGGCCGACCTCGGCGAGCCGCAGGTCACGCCGCCCCACGTAGCGCAGCCAGCCCTCGGCGATCTCGGTGTAGTGCGGCCGCGTGCGCTCGTCCGCGTTCTCGACCAGCGCCCGCAGTACCTCGCGATCCCGCCCCGAGATCCGTCCGGCACGGATCGCGTTCGCGGCGCGGAGGTAGAAGTTGAACCCGCCCCGGGCCGGGTCCTCGTACTGACGGCGCCAGCGCCGGACGAACGAGGAACGCGAGGGACCCGAGCTCGTGCTGTACCCCACGAACGTGGGCAGGGTGATGTAGGCCATCCGTGTCTGCCTTTCGCCGCTGTTCCTGCTGTACAACGACCATTTTAGAACACATGTACGACAGAAAACGGGGCTTTACGGGTGACGTGGGGAAGGAGGCCACGGGCCTTCGAGCAGTTCGGCCGACTCCTCGAGGATCGGCACCTCGCAGACGTCCCTCGGGGTGAGGTCGGTCGGGATCCAGCTGTCGAGCATCGCCGACCAGCGCGTGATCCCGCGCAGCGACGACGGAGACCCGAGCAGCTCGCCGACCTCGCTGACCAGCGCGCCGCCGGCCGCGGGCGAGAGACGGCCCTCGACCATCGCGGTCAGCCAGCCGTGGATCAGCGACCAGCGGGCGGCCGTCGGATCGGCGGGCAGTTCGAGCTCGAGTTCGTCGACGACCTGGGTGAACGCCTTGTCGACGGCGTCTTCGGCGGAGGATTCGAGCCCGGCGAGCAGGGCGAGGGAAGGGGTGTCGAGTCCGGCGACGATCGCGTCCAGACCGGCCTCGACCAGGTGGGAGGTGCGGACGTCACGTCCGGCGAGCCTGCCGATGGCCAGCTCGCGCAGTACCTCGCGACACGCGTCGACTTCCGTCACCCGGGACTTCCCACGTCCGCCACCGTACCGGCGAAGGGGGCCTTGCCCGCATCTCACGCGGTGAAAGACGCTTTCGCCACGTGTCATGCGGGGAAAGTCCCCTTCACCCGCCGCAAGATCGGTGCTGGACCAGGTCGTGAGTGGACGCGAGAATGTGGAAAGACCACATCAACCACCCATAAGGGTGCATGCAACACTGGCTGCCCACACCCGGCGGCAGGGGGCTGAATGAGCTGGCAAGACGAGCTTCGACTGCTGGACGTCGAGCTGGCCGCGGGTCGTATCGGACACGCCGAACACCGCCGGAAACGCGACGAACTCCTGGCGGAGGCCTCCGGCGGGACGATGCCGTCGCCGGTCCCTTCACCGTTGCGGCGCCCGGGCGGGGAGTGGCACAGCGCCAATCCCGCCGCGCGGCCGGTCGAGCAGCCGACCGTCACGGTCCAGCAGCCGCCGCAGTTCCAGCAAACCCAGCCGTACCAACAACAAACGCAGCCGTACCCGCAGCAGACGCAGCCGGTGCACACGCCGCCGCCGGTGACCGTCGAGCAGCCCAAGCCGCCCGCGGAGAAGAAGACCGCCATCCCGCGGATCGCGGACCACAAGACCACCGCGCCTTCTCCCGCCGACATCAATCCGACGGTCTACCTGCGCGCCGAGCCGCCGCCGGTGAGGGACAGGCCGCCGGCCCGCCAGCCGAACCGACCGCTCCCGCCGCTGGCCCCCGAACCCGGCCCGCGCCACCACGCTCCTCCCGAGGACCACCAGGACTACGCGGTCGTCGGCAAACGCAAGCCGACCTGGCTGTTCATCGGCGCCGGCGTGCTGGTCGTGCTGGCGCTGATCATCGGCGGGACGCTGTGGCTGGGCTCGTCACAGTCCTCGAACGTCGCCGACCAGCCGCCCGCGCCGAGCGTCGCCGCGCCGCCGGACGGTCTCGCGCCGTCGGGCCCGCCCAACAGCACCCAGACGCCGTTGGAAGACCGGCTGCCCGCGCTGCCCGGGACTCCGTCGAAGGACAACTCGACGATGTCGGTCGTGAAGGGTGTCGAGCTCAACCTCTACTCGAAGGCCGCGGGCGACTACCTCACGTCGAAGAACGTCGCGTCCGTCACCTACAAGGGTTCGAACGAAGGTGCGAACAGTTACCTCGTCCTGGTGATCCCGGCCAACGACCCGAAGGACGCGGCGGCGATCGTCAACTACTTCCGGGAGAACTCGGTCAACGCCGGACTACGCGAACAGCGCGTCGGCGATCGGCTCGCGCTCGTCGGCGCGAACCAGAACGGCCAGCTCAGCGGCGTCGGTTACGTCTCGGGGACGATGGCCGTGACCACTTGGGTCTCCCAGCCGCTCGGCGGCGACCCGCAGGCGCTCGACACCCGCCTGGAGCAGACGCTGACCTCGTTGGACACCGTTCTCCCGGCGAGCTGAGACGCACAGGTCGCGGGGAGATCACGATTCGACCCGCGAGGGCGCAGCCAGTCCGGGCAGTGCAGAATGTGCGAGGTCACCGCAGTGGTGGTATCGCGACGGCCGGGAGCCTTCTCCCGCATTGATTCGGATAAGGGGGCCGGTGGTGTCCTGGCAGGAAGAGCTGCGCAATCTGGACGAAGAGCTCGCATCTGGACGGCTCTCCGCGGACGATTACCGGCTCCGCCGTGACCAGGTCCTGTCCTCGGCGGTCGCGTACGGCGACCCCGCCCAGCAGCAGGTCCAGCAGCCCGGCCAGCAGCCGCAGCAGCCCTTCCAGCAGCAGCCGCCCGCGCAGCCGCAGCAGCAGGCGCCGCAGCAGACCGGTCAGCCCAACAGCGCCGACTCGACCCAGATCATCGCGCCGGTGAACCAGCCGCCGCAGAACGGCGAGGCCGAGCGCACCCAGGTCGTCCCGAACTGGCAGCAACAGCAGGCCGACCCGAACCGCACCCAGGTCGTGCCGCCGATGGCGTCGCCGCCGGGTGGTTTCCCGCAGCAGGGACAGTCGTCCCCGGCGGGCGGCTTCCCCCAGCAGGGCCAGGCCTCGCCCGCGGGCGGCTTCCCGCAGCAGCACCAGGGTTACCAGCAGCAACAGCCGCAGCAGCAGGGCTGGACCGACACCGACGCCAGCCCGCCGTGGGGTGGTTCGGACTTCCCGCCGATCTCGCCGGTCGGCAGCACGGAGTGGGTCAAGCAGGGCCCTGAGCTGTTCGAAGACAAGCCCAAGGGCAAGGGCGGCAAGATCGCCATCATCGCGATCGTGGCCGTCCTGGTGCTCGCCGGTCTGGGCGTCGGCGGTTACTTCGCCTTCTCCGGCGGCGGCGACACCCCGCCGGACCCGACGGCCGCGCCGCAGTCGAACCAGCCGCCCGCTCCCCCGACGTCCTCAGCCAAGCCGAAGACGCCCGAAGAGCTGCTGTTCGAGAAGATCCCGGAGCAGTCCGGCGACGAGGACCAGAAGAGCGGCGTGATCACGGCGGCCCAGCTGGCCGAGATCACCGGCATGGAGAAGGGCGAGGCGGATCTGGTCATCGCCGCCGGCGTGAAGCAGGTCGCGTACCGGGGCTCGCAGAAGCAGCCGGACGAGACCGGGCCGCAGCCGGCGAAGATCTCGATCACGGTCATCCCGCTGACCAGCCCCGGT
The DNA here is from genome assembly GCF_014654365.1 of Amycolatopsis oliviviridis. Lineage (GTDB taxonomy): Bacteria > Actinomycetota > Actinomycetes > Mycobacteriales > Pseudonocardiaceae > Amycolatopsis > Amycolatopsis oliviviridis. The sequence continues at coordinate 308,585 of NZ_BNAY01000004.1, read as the reverse complement.
GCCGCCGGTGACCTGGTCAAGCAGCTGCGCCAGTTCCAGACGAGCAACGGCTTCGTGCAGATCACCGAGCCGCTGCCGGGGATGCCGCCGAAGCTGAACTTCCAGAAGAAGATCGACGGGGACAAGGGCAGCTACCGGGGTACCTGGATCAGCGGCAACAACATCGTCCGGGTCGACATCCTGCAGAACCCGCTCGGCGGGGAAGAGGGCGAGAAGGCGCTGAGCGGCACGTACCAGCGTGCGGTGAAGAAGACGCTGGAAAACTACGCCGTCACCAGCTGATCGATGCCTGCTGAGACGGCACGGCTGCTCACGACCCTGCTTTCCCTGGCCGAAGACACCGGTTCGCTGTCCGACGAACTGCACTTCGCCGGCTGGGACACCGCCGAGCGTGCTCCGCTCGATCACGGCGCCGCGAACGTCCTCCGGGCGCTCGTGCTGCCGAAGGCTGCGCGGGTGCTGGAGGTCGGTGCCGGTTTCGGCGGGCTGACGCGGTATCTGGGCGAGGTCGCGGCGACGGTGGACGCCGTCGAGGCCGATCCGGTCCGCGCCGCCGCAGTGCGGTTCCGCACCCGCGGCCTCGCCACCGTGAAGGTGCACGACAAGTTGGTCCCCGGCGCCTACGACCTCGTCGTCGTCCAGCAGCCGTACGCGACGCGGAACCTGCTGTACTGGGTTCGCGAGCGGCTGTCCCCGACGGGTGCTCTCGTGGTGTTGACGGCTTCGCGCGGTGTCGCCCGGACGCTCGCGGCGGCGGGCCTCGAAGTGCGGCGTGAGCTGCTCTGTTCTCCCGGTCACGAGGTCGCCCGCGCGGTGCGCGGCGCCCAGATCGACACCGAACTGCCGCGGCTGTCCGCCGCGATCGCCGGCGGTCCCTCGAACGGTCTCGCCCTGCTCTGTGGTCCCGGCGCCGCCGCGCTCTGGCCCCCGTACCGGCTCGCGACCTACTTCAACACCGCCGAGCGCGCCGCGTTCGCCTGCACGCGTGCCGACGTCGTCCGCACCGGGGAGGGCGCCGAGGTCCGCCGCGTGCCGCTGGTCCCGTCGCCGCCGGTCGGCGGGATCTCGGTCGGGCCGTGCGCGGACAAGGTGTACGACGCCCCGACGATGGTCGAGGTCCTGCTTGACGAGCCGGAACGGGTCGCGGAACTGCTCACCGGATGGCGGGATCTCGTCCGCGCGGAGGCCTCGCGCGGGGTCGAGGCGCTGTGGGATCTGGTGCCGCACAACGTCCTCGTCGACGGCGCGAGGCTGCGCCCGATCGACCTCGAGTGGCGGAACGCGGGCGCCGGGGTGTCCGAAGTGGTCGAGCGCGGAGTGCTGGTGCTGGCCGACAAGCTCGCGGACGCGGGCTGGTCCGCGGCGGCGGACGGCGGCTCGATGCGCGATCTGGCGGGCTGGCTCGGTGTGCTGATCGGTCTCCATCCCTCCTTTGTGGACAGTGCGATGGAGCGTGAGGTCGCCTTCTCGACGATCGCCTCCAGCGGCACCGTCCACGGCACGGCAGAGGTGCGGGAGGCCATCGCCGAAATCTGGCGAAAGCGCCTGGCGAGAACCGTCCACGAGTACCGTTCAACGAAGGTCGGCGCCGGTGTGGCGACGAACGAAGACGAGGTAGCGAAGCGATGACGAGCCTGCATACCGCCGGCATCCTGACCCCGGACCGGCCGGTCGGGCACCTGTTCGAGCTCCGGGGCTGGACGACCGGGATCAGCCGGATCGACGAGATGTCCGTGTCCATCGCGGACGTCGAGGCGAACCTGTTCCCCGAGCCGTGCCCCGGCGCGCCCGAAGGCACCTTCGGCTGGCGTGCGGTCCCGGCCACCTGGGTTCCCGCGGGCACGCAGGACATCGTCGTCACCGGCCCGGACGAGCGCGTGCTGAACCAGGCGACCGTCCACGTCGGAACGCTGCCGGGCGAAGAACCGCTATGGCTGGGCGAACTCGAAGCGCCGAAGCAGGGCAAGGTCACCGAAGGACACGTCGTCTACGTGACGGGGTGGGCGATGCTGCAGGGCCGCGCGCCGAGCCTGATCGAGGTCATGGTCGAAGGCGGTGGCACGGTCAGCGCGCGCACCCGCCTTCCGCGCAAGGACGTCCCCAAGGAATTCCCCGGATTCGACGACGCCGCCGTGAGCGGTTTCGAGGCCTGGGTGCCCGTCGACCTCCCGTACGGCGAAGAGCGGACGCTGTCGCTTCGCGTCCGGTACCGCACCGAAGGCGTCGGCGAGGTCGTGTCGGCGAAGCGCACTTTCACGCTTCGCAACCCCGTCGCGGACTTGGACGACGCCGAACTCGCCGACGAGCTGGCCGGTGACACCGCCCGCGCGATGGCGCGCGTGAACATCCCGACCGATCCGAAGCACGTGCTGGTGTTCACCCACAGCCTCGGCGTCGGCGGCGGGCAGCTGTGGCTGCAGGAACTGCTGAGCCGGATGGTGACCGACCACGGCTGGCAGGTCAGCCTGGTCAGCGAAACCGACGGGCCGCTGCGCGCGGACTGCCACGAACTCGGCATCCCCGTGCACGTCACGACGCACTACCGGAACCAGACGGTGCCTGCCTACGAAGGTCACGTCGCCGAGCTGGCGCGCTTCGCGAAGTGCTCCGGAGCGGGCGTCGCGCTCGTCAACACTCTCGGCGGCTTCGTCGGCGCGGACGCGGCGAAGCGGGCCGGGATGCCTACGGCGTGGGTCATCCACGAGAGCTTCTCGCTGCCCGCGTTCGCCTACCAGAACTGGGGCCCGGTGAAGCCGCCCGCCGCGGTGTGGAAGCGCTGGGAGAGCACGCTCGGCGAGGTCGACAGGCTGCTGTTCGTCGCGGACGCGACGCGCGAGATGTTCCTCCCGTACAGCAAGCCGGAGCGCTGCCGGACCGTCCGCTACGGCACGCCGATGCACAAGTTCGGCGGCCGGACGCGGTCGGAGACGCGGCGGCAGGCGCGGAACATGCTCGGCTACTCGCCGGACGACATCGTGCTGGTCAACATCGGCATCGCGGAATCCCGCAAGGGGCAGGCGCCGCTGATCTCCGCGATGGAGCGGATCCACAAGATCCACCCCGAGGCGAAGCTTTCGATCGTCGGCCTGCACCCGTCGCCGTACGGGCTGGCGATGGAGGAATCCGTCGAGCGCGCCGGGCTGGAGAAGTCGGTCAACCTGGTGCCGATCCAGCCGGATCCGCTGCGCTGGCTCCAGGCCGCGGACATCTTCGTGAACAGCTCCGACATCGAATCGCTGCCGCGGTCGATCCTCGAAGCTGTCTGCTGCGGCATCCCCGTCGCGGCGACCGACGTGTTCGGCGCGCGGGAGATGATCGTCGACGGCGAGACGGGCTGGCTGTTCGAGACCAACGACGTCGACGCGCTGACGGCGGCGTTGCTGCGTGCGCTGGGCACGCCCGCCACGCGCCGCCGTGAGATGGCGAAGGCCGCGCACGAGAAGCTGTTGCCGTGGCTCGACCCGGCGGGTTACGCGCGTGAGTACTCCGAAATCTTGACCGAACTGAGTGGGGGCGTTCATGTCTGACACCGACATTCCCGGCCGTGTCCAGGCCGAGCTGACCCGGCTCCGGGCCGAGCGGCAGGTCTTCACCGCCGAACAGGACCGGCTGAAGGCCAAACTGGCCGACACCGAGCACGAACTGCGCGAGGCCACCGCCGCCGCGCCGAACGAAGGCGAGTCCGCCGCTGTGGACCAAGAGCTCGCCTCGCAGCGGGAAGAACTCGATGTCGCGAAGGCGCGGCTGCGGGCGCTGGAGGCCGAGGTCCTGCTCGCGCACCAGCAGCGTGATTCGCTGCGCGCGGAGCTGAAGACCTGCCGCGAGGAGCGGGACAAGCTGCGGCTCGCGCTGCTCGACGCCGAACTCGTGGTGTCGGCGGGCGTCGTCGACGCGGACGTCCTGCCCGGTGGCGAACCTTCGGCCGACCGGCAGCGGCTGCTCAACGCCGAACGGCTCGCCGCCGAGATGGCCAGGGAACTCGACGCCACCCGCCGCACCGTCAGCTGGCGGGTCACCGCGCCGCTGCGGGTCGTGCGGAAGAAGATGGACCGGCCGTGACCGAACTCTGCTTCGTCTCGGCCGAGGGCGGTTCCGCCTTCATGGAGGAACTCCTGGAGGTGGTCGCCGACGCCGTGCGCACGGCGGGCGGCAAGGCCAGGACCGCGATCGGCAAGTACCCCGAGGCCGGGAACGACACGGTGTACGTCGTCGTCCCGCACGAGTATTTCGTGACCGCCCCGGACTCCGACTTCCCGACCGCCGAACAGTGCCGCCGCACCATCGGGTTCTGTGTGGAGCACCCCGGGACGGCGACCTTCGAGCGCAACGCCGAACTGCTCTCCATCCTGGGCGGCGCCGTCGACATCAACACCGATTCGACCGCCGAGCTGCGGCGGCGCGGGATCACCGTCGAGCATTTCCAGCTCGGCTACAGCCCGCTGTGGGATCTGTGGGGCGGCGACCTCGACAGTCCGCGCGACCTCGACGTCACCTACCTCGGCACGGCCGAGCGGCGGCGTTCGGTGCTGCTCGGTTCGTACGCGCGGGAGCTCGCCGGGCTGCGGACGCGGCTGCTGACCCCGCCGCACGAGCCGATGACCACCGCCCGCGTCGACTTCCTGCCTGGCAAGGCGAAGTTCGAGCATCTCGCGCGGTCGCGGTTCCTGCTGAACCTGCACCGCGAGCAGAAGCAGACCCTGGAGTGGGTGCGGACGCTCGAAGCGATGACCAACGGCTGTGTGGTGGTCAGCGAGACGTCCGCCGACGTCGAACCGCTGGTCCCCGGCGAGCATCTGGTGCTCGCGCGGCCGGAGGCGCTGGGTTCGGTCGTCGCCGCGCTGGCCGACGAGCCCGAACGTGAACGGCATCTGCGTTCGGCCGCCTACGGTTTCGTGAAGTCGCTGGACATGACGGCGTCCGCGCGGCGGCTGATCGACCTGGCGGCCTCGCTGGGTTCGACGCCGGCCGCGGACATCGCCCCGGCACGGGCGCTGGCCACGAGCCTGCGGAACCCCGAGAACGCGCTGGCCGTCGACACCCCGTCGTTCGACGCGCGGTTCGCGGGCGACCGGTCCACCGGCGGTCCGGCTTCGGCCCGCGGGACGGCGTTGTCGGCACGGATCGCGCAGCGCGCGGCGGGCGCGCGACGGGTCGCCACCCGTCGCTGGGAGCCCGCGGCTGCTTCGTCGGCGGGCACCGCCGACGTCGACGTGCTGATCGTGCGCCGGACCGGTGAGGTCGACCCGGACGAGCTCGCGAACGACCTGCTCACCGGCAGCGTGACCCCGCGGAAGGTGCTCGTCGGCGAGGACGGCGTGCACCCGTGGCCGCGGCCGCGCCCGTACGACGTCCTGCTGCACGACACCCCACTCGGCCGCGGGTTCACGCGGAACTCGCTGCTGGAGCGTTCGGCGGCGTCCTGGCTGCTGGTGCTCGACGGCGGGATGCGCGCTTCGGAGTTCCTGCTGGAGCGGTTGCTGGCCGCTTCCGAGGGCGCCGACGTCGTGCACTGCCCGGTCGCGGATCCGGTGGACGGCCTGGTCGGCGCGTTGCCGCCGGAGGAACGGCGCCTGCGGACGCTGCCGTACCTGGGCAGCGGCTATCTGGTGCGGCGGTCGCTGGTCGACGAATTCGGCGGGTGGAACTCCGAGGTGCTGTTCGAGGGCCTGGAGGATCACCTGTTCTGGCGGCGGGTCGCCTCGGCCGACCGGCCGGCGACGCTGGTGCAGCAGGTGCTGCTGCGCCGGTTGCGGCCGGATCCGGACTCGCGGCCGATGGACCTCGACCCGCATCGGGTGTGGGCGGCGGTCGGAAGCGCTCTGTAGGTCTCAAGCGCAATGAAAGGCCCCTTCATCGCAAATTTTGCGATGAAGGGGCCTTTCATTGCACGGGGAGTGGGCGTGGCGTTAGTCCGAAAGTGTGAGTTGGGCCGTGTCGGTGAACGACCTCCCCCGGTGATGCGCCTTATGGGCAGAGCATCGTTGCGTTGTCGGACGAGGAGGAACAGCCATGGCCTGGGAAGTCGCCCTGGTCGCCGCGCTGGCCGTCGTATTCGTCATACGGCTCGCGCTTCAGCTGAAGCGCGGCTGACATCGTCTTGCGCACCCCGCGGCGCAAAAAATGAGGAAGAACGGGGCTTTCCTCGCGGATTTCCCGGTGAAAGCCCCGTTCATCCCATCGCGATTCGACGGCCGATCCGCATCTGCGGAATCCGCCGCGGCCGGGCGGCAGGAGACGGGGAAAGCGGAGGGCCGTCCTCGCGCAAGCGTTTCTTCACGTGGATCGTCTTGTATCCGGTGGTCAAGAACCCCTCGTTCTTCAGTTTCGCCATCTCGGCGTTGACCGACGCCGCCGAGGCGCCGATCGCGGACGCGAGATCCGCGTGGTTCAGCCCCACGTCGATGACGACGCCGCTGTCACCGGGAATCCCGTAGAGCGCCTGCAGCCGGGTCAGGTACGCGGTCAACCGGCTCCGGACCTTGGCCGTCGCGAAACCCAGCGCGACGTTCCGCAGCCGCAGCCGGACGGCCAGGTCCACGGCGATCAAGGCCATCGCCTGCTTGTCGTCGTCGAGAAAACCGTGGAAGGCGTTCTGCGGGATCTCCAGCGCACGAACCGGTTTCGTGGCGACGAACGAGAGGTGGCTCGACCTTCTGGCCAGGCAGTCCTCGACGCCGAGGACGTCACCGGCGCCGAGCAGGTCCACGATCATCGGCGGCGTGCCGCCCTGTGCCGCGCGCAGCGCCTTCACGAAACCGGATCGCAGGATCAGCACCGGGGGCGTCGGGTCGCCCTGGTTGAGCAGAGTCGTTCCGGCCGCGTGGTCCACGTGCTTGCCGAGGTCGAGCAGCCGCTGGCGCTGCCGTTCGGTGACCGCCGCCAGGAAATCCCCGCCCATCAGCCGACCACCGCCGCGAACGCGTAGAGGATCGCCGGGAGTCCGGCCACGAGCGCGGCGACCGATCCGATGACCTTCGCGGGCTGGGCGACCCTTCCGGCGAGCAGAAGGCGGGTGAGGATCGCGGCGAAAACGATGTAGGCGAGAACGACGACGCCCACGGTGAGCACCAGAAGTGGATCAGATGTCTTTGCCGTCAATAGTAACTCCCAGTGAGAGAAGAAAGCGCGTCGAGTCCTTGCCCGGCAGGGTGAGAATCACGTCAGGTAGGTGACGTCGCCACGCGTCGTTCAGCCGGAGACTAGTGCTCAGCGCCATTGCGAGAAAGCAACACAGTCTCTGTCACCACTGTCCGGGGAGCGTTTTCGCGACGGAAAGTGACCGCCATTCCGCGCGACGGCCGAGCGGAAAATCACGCAGCGTGCACAAAGGCGAGAGGAGATTCGGCGCGGCACTCTTGGACTCGCGAGGAATTCAGCATTAGCAGTACGCGCGGATGATTTCTCATCGCCCGCCGGAATTCGGCGACGGCTTCACCGGTCCCCTGGTGGAGACGAAGATGAGACGGCGACGGCAGCCGAGACGGCCGCCCGCCCACGCATGCCCGGGACGTGCATCTGCACGTGCACTCCCCCGAATTAACGGAGTGTCAGCGTTACGTCCCACTTGACGACTCCCCGTGAGCGGCGGGATTTTTCCGCAATCTCAGCTTTTTGGGGGAACCTCACGGGCGGCGCGGGCTGACCAGGCCGGACTCGTAGGCCAGCACCACCAGCTGTGCCCGGTCGCGCGCGCCGATCTTGGTCATGATGCGGCTGACGTGCGTGCGCGCGGTGGCCGTCGAGATCACCAGATGCGCGGCGATCTCGTCGTTCGACATACCGCCGGCGACCAGGCCGAGGACCTCGCGTTCGCGGTCGGTGATCTCGCGGACGGCGCTCACGTCGATGCGGCGGTTCTCCGGCCGGTCGACGAACTCCGCGATCAGCCGCCGGGTCACGGTCGGCGCCAGCAGGGCCTCCCCCGCGGCGACCACCTTCAGCGCCCGCAGCAGTTCCACCGGATCGGTGTCCTTCAGCAGGAATCCGCTCGCGCCGGCGCGCAACGCCTCGTAGACGTACTCGTCGACGTCGAAAGTGGTCAGGACCAGGACCTTCACCCCGGCCAGCTCCGGGTTCGCGGTGATCCGCCGCGTCGCTTCGAGCCCGTCGACCCCGGGCATCCGGACGTCCATCACGACGATGTCCGGTTCGTGCTCGACGGCGGCCGCGACGGCCTGTTCGCCGTCACCCGCCTCGGCGCAGACCTCGAAGCCGTCTTCGGTCTCCAGCAACACGCGGAAACCGGCGCGCACCAGCGCCTGGTCGTCGGCGAGAACCACCCGGATCGTCATTCGTCCCCCTTGATCGGCAGATCCACGCGGACCTGGAATCCGCCGTCCACCACGGACGTCGTGAGCGCGCCCCCCAGCGCGGCCGCCCGTTCGGCCATCCCGCGCAGCCCGTGTCCGGGCGCGGGCTCGACGGCGCCATGGCCATCGTCGCGGACGAGCAGGGTCAGCGCACCGGTTTTCCGCTCGAACCTGACGTCGACCCCGCGCGCCTGGTTCGCGTGGCGGACCACGTTCGTCAGCGATTCCTGCAGGATCCGGTACGCGGCGCCGTCGACCGGGGCGGGCAACTGCCCCGGCTCGCCGTCGACGCGGACCTCCAGCCCGGTGGCCCGCGCGTGCTCGAACAACTCCTCGGCCTGCGCGAGGCTCGGCGCGGGCGCCTTGTCTTCCCCGGACCGCAGCACGGCCAACGTCGCGCGAAGGTCCTTCAGCGCCGAAGCGCTCGCTTCCTTGATGTTCAGCAACGCCTCTTTGGCCTGCTCGGGGCGTCTGTCGGCGACGTGCGCGGCGACCCCGGCCTGGACGTTGATCATCGCGAGGCTGTGCGCGACGACGTCGTGGACCTCGCGGGCGATGGTGAGCCGTTCCTGCTCGGCCATCCGGTGGCGGTGCTCGTCGGCCTGCTCGCGGCGGGCCCGCGCGGCGGCCAGCCCGTTGCGCACCGCCGTCCCGATCCCGACGACCGCGATCACCCAGACGACCCCCAGCCCGGCACGCACGTCGAAGGTGCCGAACCCGTGCCGGACGAACAGCACGATGCCTGCCGCCAGGAGCAGCGATCCGCCGGTGATGCTCGCGACGACCGGCCCGCGGATCTTCGTGAGCATGAACAGCGCGATGGTCGGCAGCACGATCGCCGGCCCGCCCGGGTTGCCCGACGCGTAGTAGCCCAGGGTCAGCGCGGACGTGAGCAGGAAGATCGGCATCGGGTACCGGTGGACCACCAGCAACGGCAGTGCGGTGGCGACCAGCCAGAGGACGCCGGACGTGGTCAGCGGCGGGGTGTCCGGTTGCCAGCGGGAAGCGCTGCTCGTGGCCCCGAGGACGAACCCCAGCGGCAGCACCACGCGCAGCACGCGGCCCACCCAGGGGCTCCACGGATACCGTTCTTTCAGCAGCACAGGACGAAAGCTACCCGGGGCGGAGGCGTACTGCGTCCGTTGAAAAGCGGCTTCCCGGCTACGCCGCGTGCGGTAGCCGCCGTAGGACCGAAGTCATCAGCAGGACCCCGCCGATCACCTGGACGGCCAGCACCGGAACGGCCAGTACCGGGGCACGATCCGCGGATCCCATGGCGAACGCGCCGAACAGGCCCCACGCTCCCGAGCCCGCCATGGCGCCGGCGCCGGTCCACACCAGCACCAGCCGCGGCCAGAACCTGCCCCGCGAAACGGTCGCCAGCGCGATCGCGGCGAGCAGGCCGAGCACCGCGATCACGGCGTCCTGGCCGCGGGCCGACAGGCCGCCGGAGCCGAACGCCCAGATCGTGTGGCCGATCGCGCAGACCACTGCGGCGACGATGCCGAGCTTGCCGGCCACGCCGATCGTCCCCGGCCGCACGGTGCCGGTGACGACGAACCACCAGCGGTCGCGGGCGTAGAGCACGAACGCGGTCAGCAGCAGGACACCCTGCCAGGCGAATCCGCCGTAGACGACGGCCCAGACCCAGTTCTCCAGCGGCATCTCGGTCAGCTGTGGTTTCGCGAGGTCGGCGACGATCACCGGGAGGTTCAGCACGATCGGCGCGAGCAGTCCGGTGCCGATCCAGATCGGGAACAGCACGAGCGGTGCGGGGATCCGGCGGCCCCAGGAGTAGGTGAACGCCAGTGCGAGCACCACCGCGACGACGTCCATCCCGCCGGTGAGCAGGTTCGCGAAGAGCATCAGGTCGGAGTCCACAAAGGACGGATCACGAAGGCCGAGGCTGCCGCCCGTGACCCAGGAGGCTTTGAGGGTCAGGTACGGGAGCGTGCCGAGGATCGCGGCGTAGCAGACGATGAGGCGGGAACTGGAGACCTTGGGGGAGGCCATGGCTGCGGTCATGCTCTCAGCGTCGGCGCTGACGCCGCGGAAAAACTCCCTCGCGAGCCTGGTCCGCCTCCCCCTTCAGAAGGAGCTGGGCAGTTTCGCCGCGGTTTCCTCGTCCGCCGGGGTCAGCGTCGCCAACGAGATTTCGGAACGCCGCCCGAGGTACAGGTAGGAGAACTCGAACCGCAGCAGGCCGACGTCCGGGTGCAGGTACCGCTTGAGCACGATCCGCTCGGTGGAGACGTCGTGTTCCTTCCACATTCGCTCGAAGACGTCGGACTCCTGACGCAGCCGCTTGACGAGGTTCTTCCACGCCGGTTCGGCGAGGTGTTCGGCCATCGCCGCACGGAAACCGGCGACCACGCGGGGCAGGTTGAGTTCCCAGTCCGGGAGCCTCCGCCGCCATTCGGGGTTGGTCAGGCACTGGATCAGGGTGTTGCGGTCCTCGAACGGGATCTCGTCGAGGCCGCCCATCAGCCAGTTGTAGGCCCGGTTGTAGGCGAGGATGTCGCAGCGCGCGTTGCGCACGCAGACCGGGAAGGGCTCCAGTTTCGCCATCATCCGGTGGACGTTCTCGCTGAGGAGCTTGCAGTCCTTCTCCAGCGGCGGCTCGGGCGCGCCGGCGAGGGTGAACAGATGCGTGTGCTCGTACGGGTCGAGCCGCAGCGTGCGGGAGATCGCGTCCAGTACCTGCTCGGACGCGTTGATGTCGCGGCCCTGTTCGAGCCACGTGTACCAGGTGACCCCGACCCCGGCCAGCTGCGCGACCTCCTCGCGGCGCAGTCCCGGCGTGCGACGCCTGCCGCTGATCGGCAGGCCGACCTGGTCCGGGGTGATGCGCTCGCGGCGGCTGCGCAGGAAAGCGGCCAGTTCGTGCCGTCGCACGTCGGCCACTCGCGAATCGACGGTCATGGTCACCTCATCAGGTTCGCAAAGCTCGAAGCCGGTTACCAGGTAGTGGTGGTACCAGGATAAACACACTCCTGGTACCAGGGTGGGGATCGGCCGATCGTGGTATCCATGACTTCGACGCAAGTTCCGGTGACGCCTGCGCGCGTCGCCGCCGGACCGGCCCTGACCTCTGCGGGCCTGTTCACCGTGCTGCTGGGGACGGCACTTCCCCTGATCGATTTCTTCATCGTCAACATCGCCTTGCCCGCGATCAGTTCCGACCTTCAGACCTCTTCGGCGACCTTGGAACTGGTGGTCGCGGCCTATGGGATCGCGTACGCCGTGCTGCTCGTCGTCGGCGGGCGGCTCGGCGACGCCTTCGGCCGTCGGAAGCTGTTCCTGATCGGATTGGCCTCGTTCACCGTCACTTCCCTGCTCTGCGGGATCGCGCCGACGGCGTTGACGCTGGTGTTGGCGAGGGCCGCGCAGGGGGCGGCGGCCGCGCTGATGCTGCCGCAGGTGCTGTCGATCATCCAGGCGACCACGACCGGTGAACGCCGGGCCAAGGCGCTGGGCTTCTACGGCGCGACAGCCGGGCTCTCGATGGTGCTCGGTCAGTTCCTCGGCGGGGCACTGGTCGCCGCCGACCTCTGGGGCACGGGCTGGCGGCCGATCTTCCTGATCAACGTTCCCGTCGGGATCGCAGGCCTGGTGGTCGCCAGGAAGCTGGTCCCGGAGAGCCGCTCGCGGAACCCGATCGGCGTCGACCGTCCGGGCACGGTCTTCCTGGCGATCGCCCTGGTGTCGCTGCTGCTCCCGCTGGCCGAGGGTCCGGTGCTGGGCTGGCCACTGTGGACGGTCGCGCTGCTCGTGGTGTTCCCGTTCGCCGCGGCCGGGTTCGTCCACGTCGAACGCCGGATGGAACGCCGGGGCGGTGTGCCGCTGCTGCCGCCGTCGGTGGTGCGGATGCCGAGTGTGCGGCAAGGGCTGTTGGTCGGTGTGCCGTTCTTCATCGGGTTCAGCGCGTTCATGTTCGTGTTCGCGGTGACGTTGCAGGACGGCCTGCACCTCGGCCCGCTCGGTTCGGGTCTGGTGACGGCGCCGCTCTCGCTCGCGTTCTTCGTGATGTGCCTGGTCAGCAGCCGGCTGGTGACGCGGTTCGGGCAGCGGGTGGTGGCCGCCGGGCTGTCGATCCAGCTGCTCGGGCTGCTGGTGCTGATCGGCACCGCTTCTCTGGAGTGGCCGGATCTGGGTGTGCTCGATTTCGCGCCGGGGATGCTGCTGTGCGGTCTCGGTCAGGGGCTCGCGATGACGACCGTGTTCCGGATCGTGTTGTCGAAGGTGCCGCCGGAGATCGCCGGGGTCGGCAGCGGGATGCTGACGACGTCGCAGCAGGCCGCGATGGCGCTGGGAGTGGCGACGCTGGGGACGCTGTTCGCGTCCGCCGGGGCGGGCCCGCTCGGGATGAAGGGTGCGTTCGTGCTGGTCATCGGGATCCAGGCGGTGCTGACGGTCGGCGTGATCACGGTGGCGCGGCGGCTGCCGGACCCGCGGATCTGAGAAAGTTCGATTTCACCCGTCGGAGTTGTGGCTCCCCGAGCGACGATGGGGATGTGACGGAACCACGGGTGCATCGGGACCCGGCCTTCGCGCTGCTTTCGCTGTACGAGACGGCGTTGCCGGAGGTCTACGGGTACCTGCTGTCCCGGTGCGGTGATCGCACCCTCGCCGAGGAATTGACGTCGGAGACGTTCCTCGGCGCGGTGAGGGCCTGTCGCAAGGAGTTCGCACCTCCAGTGAGCACCGGGTGGCTGATCGGCGTCGCCCGGCACAAGCTCGCCGATCACTGGCGGCGCAAGGAACGTGAGGAACGCGGGCTGCGGCTCGTCCACAAGGAGGAGTACACCGATCCGTGGGACGAGCGGCTGGACGCGCTCCTGGCGCGCGACGTGCTCGCGTCGCTCGGGGCGCATCATCGGGCCGCTTTGACGCTTCGCTACGTCGACGGCCTTCCGGTACCGGAGGTCGCCGCCCATCTCGAGCGCACGGTGCACGCCACGGAAGCGTTGCTCGTGCGGGCCCGTGCCGCGTTCCGGCGTGCTTACCAGGAGAAGGAGGGGCGCGATGTCTGATCCATTCGACGCGCTTCGCGCGCCCTCTCAGGCTGTGGATCCTGACCCGCTCTTCGCCGCCGAACTGCGCGACAACCTGCGTCGCGCCGTCCTGAACGGAGCCGATATGACACCTACGACGAACGCCGAAGTGCGTTCTTTGACGCCGTACCTGGTGGTGACCGACGCGCGTGCCGCGCTCGACTTCTACGTCGAAGTGTTCGGCGCGCAGCGCCGGGCCGACCCGGTCGTGATGGAGGACGGCCGGGTCGGGCACGCGGAACTGGCCATCGGGGACAGTGTGCTGATGTTCGCGGAAGAGTTCCCCGAACTGGGCATCGTCGTGGCGCCCGCCGGCGGCCCGCTGATCCGGGTCGAGGTCGCGGACGCGCACGCGTCGGCCGCACGGGCCGTGGAACTGGGCGGCGAACTGCGGCGTCCCGTCGCCGACGAAGGCCATGGGCTGAGTGGGGAGATCAAGGACCCGTACGGACAGCGGTGGCTCGTCGCGCAAGCGGCACCTTCTTCTCCTTCGGGCGCTACGCCGATCCGGCACGGCGAAGCGGGCTACTTCACCTTCCAGGTCCCGGACGATGCTCGCGCGAAGGCGTTCTACGGCGCCGTTCTGGGCTGGCAGTTCTCGCCCGGACGGGTCGAAGGCGGTTGGGGTGTCGAAGGTTCCGGCCTGCAGGGCGGACTTTGGGGTGGCCCGGGACGGCAAGTGGGCTGGAAGGTCATGTACGCCGTCGACGATCTCGCCGCCGCTCTCGACCGCGTGCGCGCCCAGGGCGGCCAGGCCGGCGAAACCGAACAGCAGCCCTACGGCCTGAGCGCCGACTGCGTGGACGACCAGGGCATCGAATTCTGGCTCTGGGAACAGCCGCGCTCTTGAGTCACTGCTCTTGAGTCACTAACCCCACCCCCCACCCGTCCCAGGGGGGCGACCCCGAAGCCAGTCTATCGCCGTTGAGGGGTCGGGAGGGGAGCTGACGTGAGTTGTCCACAGACGGGGGTCATTGTGGACAACCGGGGCACGGGCGAGAGGACGCCGTGCGCCGTGAAGGCCTCCTTCACTACCTTGAGGGTAGGGAAGGAGGCCTTCACGGACAGTCGGGCACGAGAGCGTCAGCGGCCGACGGCGTAGCCCTGCATTCCCCGAGCGTTCGCGGCAGCGCGGAGCACACCGCCGGAACGCGAAACGGCCGAAAGCCGCCCGAGCGCCCAAGGTCCGGCGTCGACGACGTCATGTCCGCGCGCGGCGAGAGCGTCCATTGTGGACTGACCGAGCCGCGATTCGACCACCAGTTCCCGCGGCGTCCACGAGCGCGGATAGAACGAACTCGGGAACGCGGTCGTATGCCACGCGGGCGAGTCGATCGACTCCTGCAGGTTCAGCCCGCCGAGCGTGTGCGCCAGCCAGAAACACAGCTGCCACTGGTCCTGCTGGTCACCGCCGGGCGTCCCGAACGCCAGCACCGGCTCGCCGTCGCGTAGGCCCATCGACGGCGAAAGCGTGATCCGCGGCCGCTTCCCCGGCGCCAGAGAGTTCGGCAATCCCTGTTCCAGCCAGAACATCTGCCCACGCGAGTCGAGACAGAAACCGAGTTCCGGGATCGTCGGACTCGACTGCAGCCAGCCACCCGACGGCGTCACCGAGATCATGTTCCCGGCCGCGTCGACGACGTCGATGTGCACGGTGTCGCCCCGGGTCTCGCCCAGCGGCCCGACCGTCGGCTCCCCCGTCGCACCGGAGCCGGCTTCGAGTCCGCGCAGCCTCTCCAAGATCGCGGGCAGCCGCGGAGAAGGACCGCCGGGCCGGAGCTCGGCGGACGCTTCGTCGGTGATCAGGGCCCGGCGAGTTTCAGCGTACTCGCGGGAAATCAGCAACTCGATCGGCACGTCGGGCGAATCCCCGTACCAAGCTTCACGGTCCGCGAACGCCAGCTTCGCCGCCTCGACGGCCAAGTGCACGGTGCGCTCCGTCGGGATTCCGTCCACATAGGACAGCTCGTCGCGAAGGCCGTCCAGCAACCGCGCCTGCTGGAGCAGCGTGGGCCCCTGCGTCCAGGCACCCATCTTCACCAGGCCCCAGTCACCGAAGTCGACCTGCAACGCGTCCTCGTACGTCGCTTCCCAGCCCGCGATGTCCTCGCCGATGAGGAGACCGGCGTGATCGCGCCCGGAGTCGTCGCGGAAAGCCTTGCGGCTGAACGCTTCGATCGCCTCGGCGACGAAACCCTGCGACCACGCGCGACGTCCGGCGTCGATCTGCGCCTCGCGGCCGCTGACCGACTCGGCCTCGGCGACCAGCCGCTCCCACGTGTCCGCGAGCGCCGGGTTGCGGTGCAGTCCCTCCGCGGGCTTGCCGTCCGGCAGCCAGAGCGCCGCCGACGTCGGCCAATGCTCGGTGAAGAGGTCCTGGACCGCGCGGATCGTGTCGCCGACCCGGCTGACCAGCGGAATCCCTTTGCGCGCGTAGGAAATCGCGTAACCGAGCACATCGCGCAACGACTTCGTGCCATGATCCCGCAGGAGCAGCAGCCAGCCGTCCCACGCGCCCGGGACGGTCGCGGAGAGCAGGCCGCTGCCGGGGATCAGGTCGAGCCCGAGGTCCGCGAAGTACTCCGGCGTCGCCGCCGCGGGCGAGACTCCCTGACCCGCGAGGACTCGCGGAGTTCGATCCTTGGCGGTGACGAAGATGCCGGGGACCTGCCCCGCCGGGCCGCACAGATGCGGCTCGGCGATCTGCAGGACGAACCCGGCCGCCACCGCCGCGTCGAAGGCGTTGCCGCCGTCTTCCAGCACCGCCATGCCGGTGGCCGAGGCCAGCCAGTGCGTCGATGCCACCATGCCGTGGGTGCCGGCCAGTTCCGGCCTGGTCGTGAACACCAGCCAGATACTACGCCTTGCTAACTACTTTTTCAGTCCCAGCAGCTGAAGAGAACCTCGCCGAGACAGTCGGGCCGCCAGTACTGGACGTCGTAGTGGTTCTTCCAGCGCTGCGCCGTGGGGTCGATCGGCGCTTCGAGTTCGGCACGGGAGTACAACCGGTGGCAGGGAAGAAGCTCCCCCAGAACGGCCAGCAATCCCGGCTCGTCGACGAAAGTGATCGTTCCGAAAGTGATGAACGCGTCCGCGATACCGAGGATTGTGCCTTCCGTACTCCTTCCCAGCCCTCACCCACCGAAACTAGCGCCGAGTGGCGACAGGCGCGTCATAGTTTTCGAGCGTCGCCGCGTTCGCCGCGCGCGAGGTGATCCAGGTGAACACCCTGGTCATCGGCTTCGAACCCAGCACCCGGTACATGAAGTTCCGGTAGCCCAGCACGAGCCGTGACGTCGGGATGAGGAACGTGCCGATGCCGGCCGCCTGCTTCTGAGAGACCTTCACCGGTCCGCGCAGTTTCTCCTCGTACCGCGCGAAAGCGACCTCGTGATCGCCGTGCGCGGCGGCGAGCTCCCCGGCCAGGATGTACGCGCCCATCATCGCGAGCCCGGTGCCCGAACCGCCCGGGCCCGCGCACCAGGCCGCGTCACCGAGCAGCACGACCCGGCCGCGTGACCACTTGTCGAGGTGGATCTGGCTGAGCGAGTCGAAGTACAGCGCGTCGACGTCGCCGAGGCCTTCCAGCAGCGCCGGGACTTCCCAGCCGAAGTCGGCGAAGCGCTCGGCGACCAGGCGTTTCTGTCCTTCGACATCGCGCCGGTGCACGTCCACCGTGCCGGACGTGAAGAGGAAGCTGACGTTGAGAGCCGAGCCGTCGCGACCGCTGGCGGCCATCACGGTCCGGCCGGGGACGCTGCAGATCATGCCGAGGTGATCGAGCCCGAGGTGGTTGGGCACGGTGAAGCCCGCCGTGTGGAAGCCGAGGTCGGTCCGGAACTGCTCTTCGTCGCCGAACGTCAGCCGCCGGACGCCCGAGTGCAGCCCGTCCGCGCCGACGACCAGGTCGAATCTGCGCGGCTCGCCGTGGGCGAAGCTGACGTCGACGCCGTCCGAAACCTCGTCCAGCCCGGTGATCCAGTCGCCGAAGACGTACTCGACGTCGTTCTTCGTGTGGTCGTAGAGGATGCGCGTGAGGTCTCCGCGCGCGATCTCGACTTCGCCGCTGAAGAAGACCGACGGCATCTGAGCGACCTTCTTGCCGCGTGTGTCGACGATGACCTGCGCGCCCATCGCGGTTTCCTTCGCGCGGATGTCTTCGAGGATTCCCATGCGCTCCAGCAGGGTCATCTGCTCGCCGCGGAAGTCGACCGCGCTGCCGCCTTCGCGCAGCGCCGGGGCGCGCTCGACGACGGTCGGCGCGAAGCCGCGCTCGCGGAGCCAGAAGGCGAGGGCCGGACCCGCGATGCCGGCGCCGGAGATCAGAACGGTGGTCGTCATGGCTGCTCCCAGAGGTTTCGTGGTGATGGGAACGACCGTACGGCAGATTTGCACGCTTGGTCAAGCCGCTTGGTTAAACCATTTGGATAAACCGCGTGGTCTACGATCCCGGGCATGGGTAATCGCGAGGACCTGATGGCGGGCGCCATCCAGTGCTTGAGGGAAAAAGGCTGGTCACGCACGACGGTGCGGGACATCGCGACGGCGGCCGGGGTCAGCCACGCGGCGATCGGCTACCACTTCGGATCGCGCGAAGCCCTGCTGCTGACGGCGTTCTCCCAGGCGATGGACGACTGGGGCAAAGAGATCCAGGTGGAGATGCGGAAGGCTGTCGACCCCGACGCCTCACCGTCTGAGCAGTACGCCGCGTCCTGGCGCGCCATGATCGACTCCTACGGGCGGAACCGGCCGCTGTGGATCGCCTCGATCGAGGCGTTCACCCAGTCCGAGCATCACCCTGAGCTGCGGAAACAGCTCGCCGCGGCACAGCGCGAGGGACGTCGCGGGATGGCGGCGGGCATCCTGGGGATCGACGAGGACACGCTCACCGAGGCCGACGAGCGCCGGATCGGCGCGGTGGCGACGGCACTGAACTCGGGCATCATGCTGCAGCACATGCTCGACCCGGAGAACGCTCCGACGGCCGAGGAGGTCGTGGACGGGCTGTTGAAGCTCGTCTCCCTGGTGTCATGAAAGGGCCGTTCAGGACGAAAAATGTCCTGAACGGCCCTTTCATGACACCCGCGGGAGGCAGGTGGGTCAGGAGACGGCGACCTTCCGCCGCAGCGCCGCCCGCGGCCGCCCGACGCCCTGCCAAGACAGGCCGGCGTCCAGAATCCGTTGCGGCTCAAGGAGATTGCGGGTGTCGACGACCGAGTCGCCGTCCATCTGCTCGGCCATGTAGGTCCAGTCGAGCCGCTTGAACTCGTCCCATTCCGTCAGCACGACGACGGCGTCGGCCGCCTTGGCGACCTGGTACGGGTCGTCGACCACGGTCATCCCGGCGATCTGGCCGCCGACGGCGGGGTCGTAGGCGGTCAGTTCCGCGCCGAGCGCGCCCAGTACGGAAGCGACCGCGAGGGCGGGCGAGTCGCGCAGGTCGTTCGTCCCGGCCTTGAACGCCAGCCCGAGGACACCGATCCGCGAACCGGCGAGGGTGCCGCCGACCGCGCCGGCGATCTTCGCGACGATGCGGTCCCGCTGCGCGAGGTTCTCCTCGATCGCCGAGGTGAGCAGCGTGAAGTCGTACTGCACCGACTCCGCGACCCGCACCAGCGCGCTGGTGTCCTTCGGCAGGCACGAGCCGCCCCAGCCGGGGCCGGGCTTGAGGAACGAGCGGCCGATGCGCCGGTCGTAGCCCATGCCTTCGGTGACGAGGTCGATGTCCGCGCCGAGGCGTTCGCACAGTTCGGCGATCGAGTTCACATAGGACAGTTTCATCGCGAGGAAGCAGTTCGCCGCGTACTTCACCAGTTCCGCGCTGGCCGCGTCGGCGACGACGACCGGGGCGGCGAGGTCGGCGTAGAGGTCGCCGACCCAGCGGGCGGCGGCGACGTCGTCCGAACCGACGACGATCCGGTCGGGGCCGAGGAAGTCCTCCACCGCGGTGCCCTCGCGCAGGAACTCCGGGTTCGACACGACCGGCACGTCCGTGCGGCCGAGCATCGCCTGGATGCGCTTCGACGTGCCCACCGGGACGGTCGATTTGGTGATCAGCGCGCACCCCGCGGGAATGACGTCACCGATCTCGGTGGTCACGGCTTCGACGGCTCGCAGGTCCGCCGAGCCGCCCGCGCCCATCGGCGTCGGCACGCACAGGAAAACGGCCTCCGCGTCCCGGACGGCGTCGCGGGCGCCGACCACGAAATTGAGTCTCCCGCTGGTCAGCCCCCTCGACACCAGCTCGGACAATCCCGGCTCCAGGATGTCCACGCGTCCGGCGGAGAGCCTTGCGACCTTCGCCTGGTCGACATCGACGCAAGTGACTCGATGCCCCAGGCCGGCCAGGCAGGCCCCCGTGGTCAATCCGACGTAACCGGTCCCCACCACCACGATCCGAGCAGCGCTCATGCTGCTGAAGGTGACAGCCGGAGTTGACCTCCGAGCGAACGGAATGCTTCAGGCCCGAATACTCCTCACGACATGCCGCCCACCGACGTGAGACAACACACGCGCAACCCCGATGCGAACGAGCGTTAACCTAGACGCGGTTGTCGACGAAAGGGAGAACATGCAGATCACCGATACCGCGGCGCTCGTCACGGGCGGCGCGTCCGGGCTCGGCGGCGCCACCTCGAAGGCGCTCGCGGCGAAGGGCGCGCGGGTCTTCGCGCTGGACCTCGCCGGTGCCATCGCCAACGCCGAGCAGGTCGAAGGCGTCACCTACGTCGAGGCCGACGTGACCGACCCGGAGCAGGTGCGGGCCGCCGTCGCGACCGCCGCCGAGTCCGGGGTGCCGCTGCGGACCGTGGTGAACTGCGCCGGGATCGGGCCGTCCGCCCGGATCCTTTCGAAGAAGGGCCCGCACGACCTCGCCCTGTACGCGAAGGTCGTCCAGATCAACCTGATCGGCTCCTTCAACGTGCTGACGCTGGCCTCCGAGGCCATCGCGAAGACGGAACCGCTGGCCGACAACGCGCGCGGCGTCATCATCAACACCGCGTCGATCGCGGCCTTCGACGGCCAGATCGGGCAGGTGGCGTACTCGTCGTCCAAGGGCGGCATCGTCGGGATGACCCTGCCCGCCGCGCGCGACCTCGCGTCGCACGGGATCCGGGTGCTGACCATCGCGCCGGGCATCGTCGACACCCCGATGCTGGCGACGGTGAGTGACGAGTTCCGCGCTTCGCTGGCGGAGGGCGTCCCGTTCCCGAAGCGGCTCGCTCGGCCGGACGAGTACGCGCAGCTCGCGCTGTCGCTGATCGACCACGACTACCTGAACGGCGAGGTCGTCCGGATGGACGGGTCGCTGCGCATGGCCCCTCGCTGAGCCTCCCCCGCGCGACATGAAAGGCCCCTTCATTGCAAATTTTGCAATGAAGGGGCCTTTCATGTCAGTTCAGGGGCGGGTGAGGTGGACGTCCAGGCCGATGCCCGAGGTGGTGACCTCACAGGTCCGGAACGCCGTTTCGGCGACCAGCCCGCCGAAGTCGACCGGCGTGTAGGCGCGCCGCCGGAGTCCGACGAGCGCCTGCCGCACGCCGAGTCCCGCCAGTTTGCCGATCTTCATGCTCTCGACCTCACGCACGATGTCGCCGTCGGTCGCGTCGCGGTTCAGGTCCTGCACCACGGCCGTACCGCCCGGACGCAGCACGCGGTACATCTCGTCGAGCGCTTTCACCGGCCACACGAAGTTCTTGAACGCGGCCTGGCAGACGACGAAGTCGAAGGACTCGTCGTCGAACGGCATCGCCGCGACATCGCCCTCCCGGAACGAAGCCTCGACGCCTTGGGTCCGCGCGTACTCGCTCGCGATCTCGACGAACGTCGGCGCGACGTCGAGGCCGGTGACGGAGAACCCGAGCCGCGCCAGTTCGACGGCGAAGTAGCCGGGGCCGAAGGCGATCTCGAGGATCTTCGCGTCTTCCGGCAGGTCCGCGGTGAGTTCGCGGGCCTGCTTCCGCCAGAGTTCGAGCTGCGGTTCGGTGCCGCGCTGCCGGGCGTAGTTCCGCGCCAGCGCACCGCCCATCTCCGGCAGGATCTTGAACCGTTTTCTGTCCTTGATGTTCGACATGGTCTCTCCAGGTGTGTCTGCCCGGAGCCCGGTTATCCTCAAGGTGCCGTCTCGTGGCCGGGTTCCGGTTGCGGGATCGTCGCCCCGGTGAGGTGCTGCAACACCTCGCCGGGGCTCTTTCAACTGCGGGTGTCACTCCTTTCGGCCACCAAGGTCCGCCATTCGGCGAGACCGGGCATCGAGCCGGAAGTCAGTTCGTCGAGGACCGAGCGGACCCATTCGGCCTCCGCCGCGCGGATCGCCAGGTGGTACTCGACTTCGAGCAGCACCAGCCGCGGAATCTCTTCGAGAAGCCGTGCCAGTTCGGCGCGGGTCGAGACGATGTCTTCGTCGAGCGCCGCCAGCCGGGTACGGAACAGGGCGATCACCTCGTCCGGCCCCAGCCAGCCCAGCACCGACAGCCCGGCGACGAATTTCGGTTCTTCGGCCGCCACCTCACCGAGCAGTTCACGCAGCCAGTCGAGCATTTCGTCACGGCCCTCACCGGTGATCCGGTACACCGTGCGCTCGGGGCGCGCGCCGTCACGACCGCTCTCGGCGGCCTCGATGAAGCCGTGTTTCCGCAGGTTGCCGACGACCGTGTAGAACGAGCCCCATTTGATCCCCATGTCGCGGTCCTTGCCGCGGCTCTTCAGGATCGAGGCCATTTCGTACGGATGCATCGGGCGCTCGTTCAGCGTGGACAGGATCGCCAGCGCCAGCAGGTTCCCGACTTTCCGCCGCTTCACCACGCCTCCTCGTGCACGATTATTCGTCAACGAGTATCCGCAACGGCGCGAGAGAGCGCAAGTCTCTTGGCGACCGGGAGATCAGAGGTCGTTCATGTACGGCACGGACGTCTGCGCGTGGTCGGTCATCCAGTTCCGCAGCGCATGCGTCGCCAGGACGTCGTCCTCGTTGTAGCGCAGCAGGCGCTCCCGCTGGGCGTCGTCCGGGATCCCGCCGTCCATCCCGACCGCGTCGCGGTACCAGCTCATCGACGCCTCGCCGCCCGCTTCCGGATCGCGCCAGGCGAACCCGGCGACCGGGGCGATCACCTTGAGCCCCTTGCCGTGCGAGCACAGGAACTGGTCGGTGACACTGCGGAAGAGATCGATCCATTCGTCGGAGTCCACAAAGGACGCGATCTCGGCCTTCGTGGGAACGCCGGGGTATTCGCCGAACCGGTCGGCCGAACCGAAGAGCCAGCGGTTCTCGGCGAGCGCATTGTAGCAGTAGGCGCGGAAGGTCAGGCCCGCGGCGAGCGTGCGCTCGCGGACCTCGTTGAACCAGGCCCAGAACTCCGCGAACGACCGGGCCTCGTCCGCAGTCGGCAGCGGCTCCCACGTCGCGAAGGCCCGATAGCCCTGCTCCATCCCGATGTCCGCGCCGGTCAGCAGCGAACCCCACAGGTACGCGCCGGAATCACCGAAGCTCTCCATGTCGACGTCGACCTCGACGTCGCCGCGCGAGACCTCGACGCGGTCGACCTTGCGCACCATCGTGAGATCGGCGAGCCAGGCGCGCGCGAGGATGATCGAATCGGCGAAGGTGCCGCCGGTCCAGTTCATCGGCGGCGGTTCGTCGGCGGGGTCGAGCGCGGCCAGTTTGTCCACTGTGGACACCCCGGCACGGCGGAGCTCCATCGCGTCCTCGCCGCGGACGACCAGGCTGACGTCGCGGGTTTCGGTGAGCACGACCTCGCACGTCGGCCACCAGGGACAGCGACGGCATTCGAGGACACGGGACGGTTCGGCGAGTGCTTCTTCGCCTTCGGCGGCCGCGCTCGCGATGGCGAGCCTGTCGGCGAAGCGGCTCTGGTACTCCGTCAGCGCGCTCTTCCCGCCTGGCCAGGTCCCCGCGGACAGGTCGTGCCAGACGACGACGTCCGCGTCGAGTCCGATGACGCCGCCGATCGCGCGGTGCCCTTCGTGCTTCCCGAGCGCTTCGAGCATCCGATAGAGGTGCGCGAGCCGCATCTGGTCCCGCGGCTGCGAACGGACCTTCCGTGCCGCGTCCGGCAACCGGTTGGCCGGATCGAGATCGGTCATCACCGTGGTCGGCGCGCCCGCGCCGCGATCGGTGATGCGGTGGCGCACGACCAGCACCGGCACGTAGCCGGCACCGGTGTGGACCAGGAGTTCGGAGCCGCCGCGCCGGTGACCGGCGCGATCCACCGGCAGCAGCCCGCCCCAGATGTAGCGCGCTCCGGCGGCGAAGGCCTCTTCCGTGAGCTGCACACGCTCGGCGGCGGGGAGGTCGCGGGCGATCTTGACCCAGCCCGCGTCGGGGCCTGTCGCGTCCATGAGCCGCTGGACGATCGCGTCGCGATGCGCTGACGCGTCGGCGATCCGCTGCTGCGCG
Organism: Amycolatopsis oliviviridis; assembly: GCF_014654365.1. Lineage (GTDB taxonomy): Bacteria > Actinomycetota > Actinomycetes > Mycobacteriales > Pseudonocardiaceae > Amycolatopsis > Amycolatopsis oliviviridis. The sequence continues at coordinate 284,805 of NZ_BNAY01000004.1, read as the reverse complement.
GCGGGGTCGGGCGGGGCGAGCGGGACCTCGCGCATCGCCGGATCGTGTTCCAGGTGCACGCGACGCCGGCAGCGGCTCACCGCTCCCGCGTCCAGTAGCACCTCGTTACTCACAGACAACACTCTAGAAGGCGACCGGCAAGCCGACATGCCCGCCACTTCGGGGACCAGTAAGTTCGTCAGTGACACAGCGTGGGAGGTGCCATGGCGCGCAAGGCCAAAGCCGTCGAGGGCGAAGGCAGGATCACCCCGAAGAAGGCGAAAAACGCCGTCGCGGTGGCCAAAGTGCTCGGTCCGGCCGTACTGCCGGTGATCGCGCCGTACGCCGTTCGAGCGGCGGGCGCCGCGCGGGAGCTATACGACCGTTATCAGGCGAAGAAGCTCGGCGTGGCCGTCGACCAGCTCGGCGAGTTCAGCGGACGCGGTGCCGCGCTGCACGCGCGGATCGCGGGACTGACGCAGGGGCTCGCGGAGCTGAAGAGGTCCGCGAAGGCGACTGACGCCGACGCGGCTTTCGCGAAGGACACTCAGGGGACGCTGGAGCAGCTCTCGGCGACCGTCCGCGCTTCGGAGCGGATGCCGGCCGCGCGGCGGAAGGCGGCGCACCGGGCCGTGGCCGGGGAGCTGGACCAGCTGGAGGGGAAGCTGCTGCACCGGCTGGGGATCTGAGCCTTCGCGCGGCCGCCCCCTCAAGTGCAATGAAGGGGCCTTTCATAGCAAAATTTGCCATGAAGGACGCTTTCATTGCACGGCCGCGACCTCCGAGCGGACCGGGACAGCGGCTAACTCGGCCGAGAACGGTCTCCCCAAGGGCGCCCCGCGCCCGACGGAGACTTCACCGTCGAGCGCCCTCTTTCGGGCCGAAGGCCCACGGAAACTCGATGAAGGGGCGCCCTCCGCACCCACCGTGAGGTGGAAGCGGAACGACGCCCCTTCGGCGAGTTTCCGTCAGCGCTCGACAGATTTAGCTGATGAACCCCTTCTTCTTCATCCACTCGTAGGCGACCTCGCCCTGGTCGCGGCCGTCGACGTCGACCTGTTTGCACAGTTCGATCATCTGCTGGTTGTCCAGCGCCGCGCCGACGGCTTCCAGCGGTCCGCGCAGTTCCGGGTGCTGCTTGAGGAAGTCCGTGCGCAACGTGGGCACGGCGTTGTACTGCGGGAACGCCTTCTTGTCGTCTTCGAGGACGCGCAGGTTGAGTCCGGCGATCCGGCCGTCGGTCGTGAAGATCTCGCCGATCGGGCAGGTCCCGCTCGCCACGGCCGAGTAGATCGTGCCGATGCCGAAGTTCTTGATCACCGGATTCTGGAACCCGTACGCCCGCACGGCGGCGGGGAAACCGTCCTGGCGGCTGGTGAATTCGGTCTCCAGGCAGAACACGTTCTGGTCGGGCTTCCGCTTGAGGAACGCCGCCAGGTCGGACGTCGTCTTCAGGTTGTTCGTCGCGCCGTAGGCCTCGGTGACGGCGAAGGCATACTGGTCGTTGAGCGGCGAGTAGTTCAGCCAGGTGACGCCGAACTTCGTCTCGTCGGCCGCCTTCGTGGCTTCGTACTGGGCTTGTTCCCCGCCGGGGACGGGGAGTTCGTTGCCCTGGTAGTTGATCCAGCCGGTGCCGGTGTACTCCCAGGTGACGTCGGTCTGTCCGGCGAGCAGCGCCTGCCGTGACGAGTTCGAGCCCTTGATGTCGGTCAGGTCGACGACGTCCGCGCCCGCCGCGGAAAGCGCCATTTCGGCCATGTAGCCCAGGATGATGTTCTCGGTGAAGTCCTTCGACCCCACCGTCACCTTGACGCCCTTGAGGGATTCGATGGGCTTGATCGACCCGGGTTCGATCTTGTACGGCAGCGCGGTGTTGACCTCGAGTCCGCACGCGGAAAGCGTGCCGCACAACAGGACCGCGCCCAGGATCGCTTTCAGTCGCATGTCAGCGCAGTCCCTTCGGTCCGAAGAACTGTTCCGCCACCGCGCCGAGCCAGTCCACCAGCAGCGCCAGTGCGACGGCGAGCACCGAGCCGGTGATCAGCACCTTCGTCAGGTTGAGCTTGTAGCCGGTGTCGATGAGCAGGCCGAAACCGCCGGCGTTGACGAACATGCCGAACGTCGCCGTGCCGACGGCCAGCACCAGCGAGGTCCGCAGACCGGCCAGGATCAGCGGGATGGCCAGCGGGAACTCGACCCGCCACAGCACGCCGGAGGCCGACATGCCGATGCCGCGGCCCGCGTCGATCAGCGCGGGGTCGACCTGCTGCAGGCCGACCATCGTGTTCCGCAGCACCGGGAGCAGCGAGTAGAACGCCAGCGGCAGCGCCGCGACCCACAGTCCGCCGGTCGCGCCGGTGACGATGAACCACAGCACCAGCACACCGAGCGCGGGCGCGGCCTGGCCGATGTTCGCCACCGCCAGGAAGACCGGCGCCGCCCATTTCGCCCAGGGCCGGGTGACGAGCACGCCGAGCGGCACCGCCACGGCGACCACGATCGCGGTGACCACGACGGTCATCGCCAGGTGGTCGCGCAGCGCGGTGAACAACCCGGCGGCGTTGAGGGTCTCCTTCTCCGTCGCGGTCAGGTCACTGGTGAACACCCAGATCAGGACCCCGAGGACGATCAGCAGGACCGCCGCGGGCTGGGCGAACAGCCGGACCCGCTCGGCGCCTCTCGACGAGGATTCGGTGGTGAACCCGGTATCGACGGCCGTCATGCGGTCACACCTTCCGCCGGGTTGTCGTCGGAGTGCTCCTCGCGCAGCTGCTGGATCGTCGAGATGACGGTGTCGAGCTCGATCGTCCCGGCGTACTCGCCGCGGGCGCCGGTCACCGGGACGCTGCCGCCCTCGGCGAGCATGGCTTCGAGCGCGTCCTGCAGCGTCGACTGCAGGCTGACCGAGTCGCGCAGCGGTTTGCCCGCGGTGGCCAGCGACGACGCCGCGGTCAGCTCGCGGACGTGCACCCACCGCATCGGACGGCGCCGCTGGTCGAGCACCAGCACGAAGTGCTTGCGCTGCTGGGTCAGCTTCTCGCGGACGTCCGACGGCGATTCGCCGACCGCCGCCGTCAGCGCGTCCTGCTTCAGCTCGACGTCGCGGACCCGCAGCAGCGTCAGCTGCTTGAGCGAGGCACCGGCGCCGACGAAACCGGCGACCGTGTCGTCGGCCGGGTTCGCGAGGATCGCGTCCGGGGTGTCGTACTGCAGGATCCGCGACTGGTTTCCGAGCACCGCGATCTTGTCGCCGAGCTTCACGGCCTCGTCGAAGTCGTGGGTGACGAAGACGATCGTCTTCTTCAGTTCGGTCTGCAGCCGCAGCAGTTCGTCCTGCAGGTTGCCGCGGGTGATCGGGTCGACCGCGCCGAACGGCTCGTCCATCAGCAGCACCGGCGGGTCCGCCGCGAGCGCCCGCGCGACGCCGACGCGCTGCTGCTGCCCACCGGACAGCTGACGCGGGAACCGGTCGCGGAAGTCGGCCGGGTCCAGCCCGACCAGGTCCATCATCTCCTCGACCCGGTCGTTGACCTTCTTCTTCTCCCAGCCGAGCAGCCCGGGCACCACCGCGATGTTCTGCGCGACGGTGAAGTGCGGGAACAGCCCGGCCTGCTGGATCGCGTAGCCGATGCGACGGCGCAGCGTGTCGACGTCGAGCTTCAGCGCGTCGTCACCGCCGATGGTGATGCGGCCCGACGTCGGCTCGATCAGCCGGTTGATCATCCGCATGGTGGTGGTCTTGCCGCAGCCGGACGGGCCGACGAAGACCACGATCTTGCCCGCGGGCACCACCATCGAGAAGTCGTCGACCGCCGGCTCACGGGTGCCGGCGTAGCGCTTCGTGACGTTCTCCAGCTCGATCTCGACGCCGGATACGGTTTCGGTCGGCTCAGCCACGGACACCCCTTGAGACGGTCAGACGGTTGATCAGGACGTAGACGGCGTCGAGGACCAGAGCGAGAACGACCAGGCCGAGCGTCCCGGTCAGCGCCTGGTTGAGGGAGTTCGTGCTCCCCGCGTTGGTGAGGCCGGAGAAGACCTCCGAGCCGAGCCCCGGGCCTTTCGCGTAGGCCGCGATGACCGCGATGCCCATGAGCATCTGCGTCGCGACCCGCATGCCCGCCAGGATCGCGGGCCAGGCGAGCCGCAGCTCCACCTTGGTCAGCACGCCGAACCGGCTCATGCCGATCCCGCGTGCCGCGTCGCTGACCGCGGGATCCACCCCGCCCAGTCCGACGATCGTGTTCCGCACGATCGGCAGCAGCGCGTAGAGCACGAGAGCGATGACGGTGGTGTTCGCGCCGAGGCCGAACACCGGGATGAGGAGCCCCAGGAGGGCGAAGGAGGGGACGGTGAGGATCGTGCTCGCCAGCGCCGTGGCCACGGCCGACCCGATCGGGCTGCGGTAGACGGCGACGCCGATCACCACGCCGAGCACGGCGGCCAGGATCGTGCACTGCACGACCGCGCTGACATGGAGGAGCCCCTGGAGGGCGAGTCTGTCCCACCGATCCGAGATGTACTCGAAGAGATTCATCGCGTGCTGGTTCTCCCGCCGCCTCTGGGTGAGACTCCTCACCCATTCGGAGTAGCTGTATCGGGAGCCTGACTACCCAGAACGCTCGCGGTCAAACCCCTGTTTACCGCCTTGTGTCCCGCAAACGTTCCCCATTCGGCCCAATCGGGCAACCGCACGCGCCGCCTCGACGGTGTCTTTTTCACTGCTCAACAGCCGGGAGGACATCGACCGCCCCGCCGGACGTCGAATACTCTTCACCCGTGAGTAAGGACAACCATCACCGAAGCGCGCTACGCGCCGTACGTGGTGGCTTGCTCGGCGTCAGTTCCGCGGCGCTCGCCGTGACCGCTCACGTGATCGGGGACGGCGAAGTACCCGATACGGCGATGACGTTGTTGCTCACCGTGCTCATCGGCTGGAACGCGGCCGCGCTCGCGGCGAAGGCGCGCGGCCCGATGGCCACGATCGTCGACCTCGGCGCCGGGCAGGTCGTGATGCACCTCGTGCTCAGTTCGCTGAGCAGTCACGAGCTCATACACGACGAACCCGCGCCGCTCTCGGGCGGGCTCGCGATGACCGCCGCGCACGTCGTCGCGACGCTGGTCACCGCGTTGCTGCTGGCCAAGGCCGACGGACTGCTGCTCGGCGTCCTCGCCTGCCTGCGCGCGCTGGTCCCGTTCATCCTCGGCGCCCTCCCGGTACCCGCCGCGACGGCGTCCCCGGTGCTCGCCCGTCCGGCGGGCCCCGGCCACCTCGTCCGCGTGGACCTCCGCCGGGTCCACGGCAGGCGTGGTCCGCCGCTGTTCTCCTGAACCCCAGTTCCATCCCCCGTAAATCCGGCGAGGTCCCCGAACCCGCCGATTCGTTCATGTTCAGGAGTTTCCGTGTCCAAGCACGTCTTCAAGCGCGCCGGTTTCCTCGCCGCCGCGATCGGCGCCGCCGGTCTGCTCTCGGCCGGGGTCGCCTCGGCCCACGTCACCGCCAACGTCTACGGCCCTCAGCCCACCAAGGGTGGCTACGGGTCGATCTTCTTCCGCGTCCCGAACGAGGAGAAGGACGCCGGCACCGTCAAGGTCGAGATCACCCTCAAGCCCGAGTACGCCCTCAGCTCGGTCCGCACCAAGCCGATCCCCGGCTGGAAGGCCGAGGTCGTCAAGACCAAGCTGCCCGCCCCGGTGACCACCGCGTCCGGCACGCAGATCACCGAGGCCGTCACCAAGGTCTCCTGGACCGCGGAGCCCGGCACCAAGATCGCCGCCGGTTCGACCGAGTTCCAGGAGTTCCAGATCAGCGCGGGCCAGTTCCCGACCAACGTCGACGCGATCGAGTTCCCGGCCACGCAGACCTACGAGAACAACAAGGTCGTCGAGTGGAACCAGCCGACCCCGGCCTCCGGTGAGGAACCGGAGCACCCCGCGCCGAGCGTGAAGCTCGCCGAGAAGACCGGTGACGGGCACGGCGGCGGCCACGGTTCCGACGCGAAGGCCACCGAGGAATCCCACGCCGCTTCTTCGTCGTCCGACAACACCGCCCGCTGGCTCGGCGGCGCCGGTCTCGTCGTCGGCGCGCTGGGCCTCGGCGTCGGCGCCGGTGCCACCCTGCGCGCCCGCCGCGCCACCGCTTCCGCCAAGAACGGCAACACCGAGGGAACCGAGTAAATGCGTAAAGCGATCGTCGCGCTGGCGATCACCGGGGTGGCGTGGCTCGCCACCGCCACCCCGGCGCTGGCGCACAACGTCCTGATCTCCTCGGACCCGGCGAAGGGCGCTTCGCTCGCCGCCGGGCCCGCGAAGGTCACGCTCACGTTCGACCAGTACGTCCAGAACGCGAACGTCAACCAGATCGCGGTCGTCGGACCGGGCGGCGGCCAGTGGGCCGAAGGCCAGGTCGAGGTCCGTGACAGCGCGGTGAGCGTGGCGCTGCGGCCGCTCGGCCCGGCGGGCGAGTACAAGATCGGCTACCGGATCCTCTCCGCGGACGGGCACGCCGTGACCGGTGAGGTGCCGTTCACCCTCACCGCCGCGGGCACCGGGACCCCGGCGAGCGCCGACGCCGCGCGCGGCACCGGCGGCCAGGCCGAGACCACCCCGGCGACCGGCGGCGAAGGCTCGTCCGGGGTGCCGATCTGGGTGTGGATCGCGGGCGCCGTCGTGCTGCTCGCCGTCGGACTGACCGTCGCGCTGCGCACCGGCGCGGGTGACAAGGAGAAGAGCGGGTCATGACACAGGCCGAGACCACCTCGCGCGCCCGCGTCGCCGTGCTGTTCTGCGTGGTGACGGCGGGCATCGTCGGCGCCCTGATCGGCGTCGCGCTGACGGCCACCGCCCCGGTCCCCGGGGTCGCGCAGGTCAGCGAGGCGGTCTCGGTCTCCATCCCGCTCGTGCGGGTCCTGCTGGACATTTCGGCGGTCGCCACGATCGGGCTGGCGCTGCTTTCGGTGCTGGTCGGCTACGACCGGCCGAAGCTGTCCGAGCCGATCATGCGGCTCGCGCGGCCCGCGAGCGTCGCGGCCGCGCTGATCTGGGCGACCACCGCGCTCGTCGCACTGATCCTGCAGACCGCCGAGTACCGGCCTGGTTCCAGCACGCTGTCGATGTCGGACGTCGGGAGTTACATCGCCGACGTCGGTGCCGGGAAGGCGCTGCTGATCGTCGCGGTGCTGGCCCTGCTGCACGCGGGACTCGGCATCCTCGCGCTGAAGCACGGCGAGAAGGTGCCCGCCGAGGTCCGCGTCGGCCTCGGCCTGTTCGCGCTGCTGCCGCTGCCGGTCACCGGGCACGCGTCGAACTGGAACTACCACGACTACACGATGATCTCGATGGAACTGCACGTGATGAGCGCCGTCGCCTGGACCGGCGGGCTCGGCGCGATGGCGGTGCTGCTCGTCGGGAACCGGACGCTGCTGGCGCACGCGCTGCCGCGGTTCTCCAAACTGGCGACGCTGTGCCTGATCCTCGGCGCGGCGACCGGCCTGTTCAACGGGCTGATCGAGATCTCGCTCAACCCGTCGCTCGGCTTCTGGGAAGGCGTCTTCACCACGCCGTACGGGCAGCTGGTGCTGCTCAAACTGTTGTGCACCGGGGTGATCGCGACCCTCGGCGCCTACACGCGGTGGAAGCTGATGCCGCGGATCGTCCGGCACGACCGCACGGCGCTGGCGGCCTGGGCGACGCTGGAACTGACCGTGATGGGGCTCGCGTTCGGCTTCGCCGTCGTCCTCACCCGAGCCCCGGTCGTCCCGACGACCTAGCTCTCGACGGCCGGGGCCTCGACGGCCGGGTTCTCGACGACATAGCGCAGGATCACCACGCCGTTCTCGAACGCGGCGGCCTCGACCGGCTTCAGGTCCCGCCGATCGTCGAAAAGGCGCGTCCCCTTGCCGAGCGCCACGGGGCTGACCATCAGCCGGAACTCGTCGACGAGACCGGCGTCCAGCAGCGACCGCATGAGCTTCAGGCTCCCCCACAGCCAGAGGTTCTTGCCGTCCCGCTCCTTGAGTTCCCGGATCGTGGCGGCCGGGTCACGCGTCACGGTCGCGGCGGGAAAATCGCCCCAGGGAGCGTCGTCGAGCTTCGACGAGGCGACGAACTTGGCGAGGCCGTTGACCTTCTCGCCGTACTCGCCCTGCTCTTCGGCGTAGGGCCAGTAGTCCTTGGCCATGGCGTAGGTGTTCGCGCCGAGGATCATCGTGTCGACCGAATCGACGAGCCCCATCACGCTCGCCTTGAACGCGGGCTCGGTCTTCTCGGAGAAGGGCTCCCCCGGCACGAAACCGAGCCCGCCGTCCTCTTCCGCGACGATGCCGTCGACGGTGACCCACTGCTGAACGATGAGCTTGCGCATGACTTGTCCTCCAGGCTCGTGCGGCCACGTCGGCCGCGATCACCCCGGGGACGACGCCGTCACGCCGGTCTCGACATCACCGCCGAAACTTTCCGGCAGCTGTGACACGCCTTGCTCCATCCGGCCGCATTTGGCCGGTTTCACTGTCCTGTCCGGACCTTCACCGGGATGCTCTACGCGATCGCTGGGGTTAACCCGATGAGGGGATGGAAAATGGGCGGCCCGTTGCCGGGTGACAGCGAAATCAGCACGCCACAGGTACCGCGCCAGCGATCGGCGGTCCGGCTCACCAGGCAGGTGAGTTCGGGACCCCGGCAGCTTCCGCCTGCGCCCGCGCATTTCACCAACCGCGCGGCCGAACTCGCCCGGCTCGAAGAGCTGCTGGCCCAGGACGACACCGACGGGCCGTCGGTGCACCTGATCAGCGGTCAGGGCGGGATCGGGAAGACGGCGCTGGCCACCGCGTGGGGCCGTCACCTCGGTGACCGGTTCCCCGACGGGCAGCTGTGGGCGGACCTCGGCGGGTTCAGCACCAACGGCCCGCTGTCGGTGAGCGAAGCGCTCGGCCGGTTCCTCCGGGCGCTGGGCGTCCCGCCGGAGGGGCTGCCCGCGGACGTCGAGGAGCTCACCGCCCTGTACCGCACGACGACCGCCGGGCGGCCGCTGCTCGTGCTGCTCGACAACGCGGCGTCGACCGATCAAGTGCTTCCGCTGCTGCCCGCCGACGGGACGAGCCTCGTCATCGTGACGTCGAGGCGTCGCCTGGGCAGGCTCCAGACCGAGCATCGCGCGAAGCTGATCGAGCTGTCCCCCTTCGGTTCCGCGCACAGCGCCGAACTGCTGGGACGCGCTGTCGGGGCCGAGCGGGTCGGCGCCGAAGCCGACCAGGCGCGGGCCATCGCCGAGTTGTGCGGCGGCCTCCCGATCGCCCTCACGACGGTCAGCGCCAAGCTGGCGGGGCGCCCGAAAATGTCGCTGGAGAAGATCGCCACCGAGCTGGGGAAGGAATATCGTCGACTGGCCACGCTCTCGACGAAAGAGGCGCAATCGGTGGAAGCCAGCTTCAACCTGTCCTACGACGAACTCCCCTCGGACGCGGCCGCGCTGTACGCGGCCCTCGGGCTCCACCCCGGTCCCGACTTCGGCGTCGGCGTGGCGGCCGCGTCGATCGCCGTCCGCCCCGAGGTCGCCGACGACCTGCTGGACCAGCTCGTCGACGTCGGGTTGCTGATCGACCGCGGCGACGACCGGTACACCTTCCACGACCTCGCGCGGCTGCACGCCAAGGAGAAGACGGCGGGCAACGAGTACGACCGCGACATCGCGCTGCGCCGCATGCTCGAGTGGTACCTGTTCACCGCCTCCGCGACCACGAACCTGACCGTCCCCGATCAGGATCCGATCCCGTACCGCTACGAGTACCGGCCGCCGTCGCCGGTCTCGTTCGGCTCGTCCGACGAGGAACTCGCCTGGCTCGAACTGGAGCGCGAGAACCTCATCGCCGCCATCGAAGCCGCCGAAACGTGGCAGCTGCCCGAGCTCGGCTGGCAGCTCGCCGCCGCGATGTGGCCGCTGTTCCTGCTGCGCAAGCACTACCCGGACTTCCTGCGGGTGAGCCAGGCCGGCATGCGCTGCGCGCGCACCTGGGGCAACGCGTCGGCGGAGGCGCTGATGCACAACCGCAGTGGCGCCGCCTGCCGCGGCACCGGCCGCTACGACGAAGCCGTCGGGCACTACACGGCGGGCCGAGAAGCCGCGCGGACGGCGGGAAACGGCGTCGTCGAGATCCGGTCGGTGGAAGGACTCGGCCTGGTCGCCCTCCAGCAGGGCAGGCTCGACGACGCGATCGAGCGGTTCACCGAGGACCATCTGCTCAGCGAGCGGCTGGAGCGACGGCACGACATCGGGTTGGCGCTGATCAACCTCGGCGCCACCCGCGTCCGCGCCGGACAGGCCGAGGCCGCGATCGCCGACCTCACCCGCGCCCGCGACGTCCTCGAAGGCGACGACTACAACGTGGCCCGCGCCCGGATCGAACTCGGCCGCGCCCTCGCCGTCACCGGGGATTTCGCGGCCGCGAAGGCCGAGCTCGAACCCGCCCGCGCCACCATGGAGGCGCGCGGGTCGAGGTTCGAGGTGGCCAGGACGCTGGCCGCGTTCGGCGAGATCGCCGAGGCCGAGGGCGATCAGGACGAAGCGCGGGGTCTCTACGACCAGGCTCTGCCGATTTTCGTCGGCCTCGGCCGTCCGGAGGCTGACGCTCTGCGTACGCGTTTGGAACAGCTGTGACCCGGCAGTACCGATCGATGCGCAGCTACCAGGTGAACTAAGCGCGCTAAATAACGGAGCGTAGCTGCAAGTTGCACATTTGGGGGAGCATTGGGCCAGGAGAAGTGATTAGCCCGGGCGAATTCGTCACCGTTTGATCGGCGAATTCGGGCAAGCGACGAGCGGTCATTCTTCATCGGCGAATGCACGTGCAGATGCGTTTCCCGGGTGACTCACCGATACCGGTTCCAGCGCGCGCCGGTACGCCCGTTCCGCAGATCGTCCAACCGTTTTCGCAGCTCATCGCGCACGCTGGGATGACTCCGGAGAATCGGGAGAACACTCGTGGTGAGCTTCAGTTCACGGATCGCGCGCAGTACCGGGAAGCCGGACCAGGTGGTCACGTCGAATCCGTACCGCTCGGCGAACACGCGATAGCGGGCAGGCGGATCACCGAACCGTTCATGGCCGACGGCGAGCGGCGTGAGATCCCATTCCGGCGGCCCGACACAGGACGAATCGAAATCACACAGCACCGGCCCGGCCGGTCCGGCGATCACATTCCCGGTGTGCGCGTCGCCGTGGACGAGGCCCCGCGGCAGGGGGAAGTCGAGCGTCGCGAGCGCGGCTTCGACCTCGGCGCAGCGGTCGAGCAGGAACCGCCGGTCACCGGCGGACAGCTCCTCCGCGTCCGAGACCCGGGCCCGGACCGCGGCGAACGGCGCCCATTCCGCCAGTCCTTCGGGGGGTTCGAGCGCGTGGACCCGGCGCAGCAACGCGGCGAGGTCGGCCGACCTCGGCTTCCGGCCGCTCGGCGGCACCTTCCACCAGACCGTCACGAGATGCTCGCCGACCGGCAACGGCTGGTCGACGCCGGGGAGCAGGCGGATGGCGGGCACGTCGTGCCGTTCGAAATGCCGCGCGACCCGGACGACCGTGCCGACGCGGTGCCGCAGCAGGGTGGAGCCGACGATCCGGACGACGAACGGCGCGCTCGCCAGCTCGTAGACGGCGTTGTTGGTGAACCTCAGCAGCCTCGCGCCTTCAGGGGCCACGCCCAGCAGTTCGCAGGTCCGCCCCAGGGCGTCGCGCAGCTTGCCGGGCGTGAACCGGCCGTCCCGCCCGGTCGGCTCAGGCGGCGTAGAAGGAGTTGAGGCGGTCGGCGAGGTCACGGGCGTCGGCGTTGTTCCGGCGGCGTTCCGCCTCGACCTGCAGCGGCCGCATCCGGTCCTTCACCCGCTCCGACTTGATGCCCTCGGCGCAGTCGACGGCCTTCGACCCCACCTTGGCGCCATGATCGAGATCGCCTTCGAGCAGGTGGTTCGTGGCCAGCGCGCTGAGCATGAACGTCTTGCTGCGGGCCATGTCGTCGTCGTAGGACTCGACGGCTTTGGTCAGCGCCGGGATCGCGTACTTGGTGTGCTCGGCGTTCTTCGCGGCGAGCACGGTGTGCACGGTGCCGATCATGGCGTAGACGTCGGTCTCGGTGAAGAACTTGACCCACGACTCGGCCTCGGCGAGGTTGGCGCGGGCGAACTCGTCCTTGCTCCGGCCGAGCAGCTTCACGGCCTGTTCCTCGTTGCCCATCATCGCGTAGGCCCACGCCTCGTTGGCGCAGAGCACGGCGACCGCCAGTTCGGAGCCCGATTCCTGGGCGGCGATCTGGCCGAGCTGGAACAGTTTCAGCGCGTCGTTCGGGGCGTCCTGGTGCAGGTAGACGCGGCCCATCCGGTAGAGGACGTTGGCCACCAGCGGGTGGTTGTCGCCCTGTTTGGCCAGGTCCAGCGCGTTGGCGAAGTGCCCGCGCGCGGAATCCATCAGGCCGGTGTCGAAGGACGTCCAGCCCGCCAGGCTGTGCAGGTCGGCCAGGGCGACGAACAGCCGGTTCTTGACCATTTCGGTGCCGTTGGACTCGAGCATCTGCTGTCCCCAGGACAGCTGCGCGACCACGGCGTCGCGGCAGAAACCGCCGCCGTACTGGTAGTCGAGGGACCGGAGCGCTCTGGTCGCGGCTTCCACCTGGCGGACGTCGGTCATGCCGATCCGCCCGGGGGCCGGCGTCTTCGCCGGCCCGGCCGACCACGTCCCCGATTCCGGACCGAACACCGCCGCACCCATCGTGACCTGGGCGGCGTGCGCGAGGAACCTCCGTCGCTTCACGGACTCGTCCTCCTCCGCCTGCTGGCCGTCGGCAGCGCCGACGACCTTTATCGCTGTCGCCTCGTCATAGGCGAGACCCATGTATCCCCGTGGGACACCCAGGCCGTCAGCGATGCGGGTGAGCACGTCGTACGCCATCACCTGGCGACCTTTGAGGATCTCGGACACCTCGGACTGCGACTGGCCGGTCATCGCGGCGATCTGACGCTGCGAAACACCGTGCTTGCGCAACAGCCGGTACACGGAGGAGATCTCCCGTGTCGCCAGTGCCGCCCGCATCTCCGCCTGTTCCCAGGCATCCGGCGGCACGGGGTGACTCTGGCGGCCCGAAGTGTTCGCGGAGTTCGCGTCCGAGCCGGCGACAGCGCCGCCACCGATACTGGCGTCCATTGCGCCCCCTCACAGTTCCGTTGGGGTCGAGAAACAGCGTAGGCACACCTATTCAACCGTGCGAAACACCGGATCGCCCGTCGTGATCGGCCCGGCAGAAGTCGTTTGACCGCTTACCGTGAAACCGCGTCCGGTCACCGCTATGACGGCGGTTCGACCTTCTATCGCACTCGGTTTCACATCACTGTAGTTGTCAGATCTCCGTGACCGACCAGCCACCGGCAGCGATCACAGAGAGCTACCAAGTCTCCGAACCCCCTACAGGTGCGGATACGCGGATACGAAGACGACGTGGAACGAGAGAGCGGAGAAGAGCCAGTGGAGTTCGTGGACTCGATCGCAACAGGCTCCATCCCCGCGGGACGGCCCGGTATGGCCACACGCCACCTGCGTGCGGCCGGCCCCGCCGGTCAGCAGGCGGTCGGCCTCGCCCCCGGCGCCAACCGCCCGGTCTCTCCGTCCGCCCCGGTCGACCCCCGTACCGCGAGCGTGCGCCGTTATGAAGGCGGACAACTGGTCTGGCGGGTGCAGTGCGGCGATCTCATCAGCCGCGAACGCGCCGTCACCGTGTTCGTCGAAGACAACCAGGTGGTTCTCGTCTCGCCGCCAGGAGAGACCGCGCGCCTGACGTCCGGCCAGCTCGGACAGCTCAGGGCAGCGCTCAACGAAGCCGCCAAGATGGCGGAAAGGTAACGGTGAGTTCTCCGTGGATCAGGTCCTAGGGCAAGTCCTCCGCAACGCGGTTTGGGAACGCCTCGACATGCTCTCCGATCTCGCGACCCGGGCCGACGCGCAGTCGCTCGTGTCGGTCGCCCGCTCGGAGCTCCCCCGGCTGACCGAAGGCTGGCGCGCGATGCTCCAGGCGCACGAGCCCGACGAGCGCGGGGACTGCCCCACCTGCTCGACCCGCTGGCACAAGTGCAAGGCCCCCTGCTCGGTATGGCAGGTCGCGCACGAGCACCTGGTCGCCGGTGGCCTCGCCCCCCAGCAGACCGCGGCCACCCAGGACCACCGGCGCGAAGCCCGCCGCCGTGTCCCGGGGCAGACCCGCGGCGTGAGCCCGGCCGAGACCACCGGCAGGCACGCACTGGTCAACCCGCGTCGTCCCATCACAGCTTGAAAAGCCGGCGAGTGACCGGCGGTCCGAGCGCCCCCTCGGCAACCACGCCACGATCTCGCCTTCGCCGGCAGCGGTTCGCGCGTACCCCCGAACGCGACGAGCCGCTCTCGGTAATCATCCCGGTCCCCACCGCGATTAATCGAAAATTGTCGGCAGAACACCTAGCGGACGCAGTAATCGGTCGCTAGATTCATGATCACAAACGCAGCGCGATATCCGCCCCCGAGGACCGCGCTGTCATCCCCCGAACCCCGCGGGCCGGTGCCGTTGCACTCCCCTCCCCCGACCGGCACCGGTCCGCGGTCTCCAAGCTCACCTGACCGTTTTCACCCGCGTGACCAGCACCGCGGCGATGACGGTGGACAGCGCCGAAGCCGCGAAGAGGCTTGGATACCCGCCCAGGTAGGCCAGGATCGGCGCGGTCAGCATCGGTGCCACCACCTGTGGCAGCGAATTCGCGATGTTGATGACCCCGAGGTCCTTCGCCCGGTCCTGCGCGGCGGGCAGCACCTGCGTGAGCATCGCCAGCGCGACGGCCATGTACGCGCCGAAACCGACTCCCAGCAGCGGTGACGCCGCGAGCGCGGCCGTCCAGTTCTGCCAGACGACCAGCAGCAGCGCGGCGACGGCCATCACCGCCGACGCGACGAGGACGTAGGGCTTGCGCCGTCCGGACTTGTCGGAGAAGTGCCCGGCGATGAGCGCGCCGACGATGAGGGCGGCGCCGTAGAGCCCCATCATGATCAGCAGGCCGGTGTCCGGATCTTCGTAGTGCACCGCGTCCTTCAGGAAGAACAGCAGGTAGAGCGTCCCGAAGGCGTTGCCGAGCCCGATCATGAAGTGGCAGCCCCACGCCCAGGCGAAGTCCGGATGCTGCCGCGGCGAAATCCACAGGTTCCTCAGCACGTCCCGGGTCCGGGCGGAAGGCCGGTACGCGACCGGCAGCCGCGCGTCCGGTGTGCGCAGGACGAACGCCGCCGCGCCCGCCAGCACGATGGCGGCGCACACCGCGTACCCCAGCGGGAGACCGGCGAGGTCGAGCATCACCACGACCACCACCGCGCCGAGCACGGTCCCGAGCATCTGGGCGATGCCGACCAGTCCGCCGACCTGGGCGCGCTGCGGCACGGGCACGCGGTCCGCGATCGCCGAGACGAGCATGGCGAGCATTCCGTTCAGGCCCGCCTGGACCAGGCACCAGCCGAGCACCATGACCGCGACGTTCGGCGCGAAGGCGAGGACGAGCAGTCCGGCCGCAGCGACCGCCGCACCGGCGGCCGTCCACGGGTGGCGACGGCCGCGGGCGTGGCAGGTGCGGTCCGAGAGCAGGCCGACGACCGGGTTGGCGATCAGCGCGACGACCGCGCCGACCCCGGTGACGAGACTGAACACGGCCTCTTTGTTGGCCGCGTCGAGGATTTCGGCCTGCTTCGGCAGGAGGACCTGGATGGGCGCGTAGACCCCGAGCCAGAGCGCGATGTTCGCGAAGAACAGCAGGCTCATCCAGCCCGCGCGGACCCGGGCGACCGGTTCGGCGAGCGCCTCGGGCAGCTCCCTGACCTCACTCATGGCGGATCAGTTTCCGGTACCAGCCGAAGGAATCCTTCGGTGTCCGCTGCTGCGTCTCGTAGTCGATGTGCACCAGGCCGAAGCGCGGCTGGTAACCCTTCGACCATTCGAAGTTGTCCATCAGGGACCAGACGAAGTACCCGCGGACGTCGACGCCGGCGTCCATCGCTTCGCGCACCGCGACGAGGTGGCTGTCGAGGAAGTCGATGCGCTCCGGATCGTGGACTTGCCCGTCCTCGGCGACGACGTCGTCGAAACTGCAGCCGTTTTCGGTGATGTAGACGGGTGGAAGGTGCTCGCGGTAGCGCTCGTGGAAGCCGACGAGGAGATCGCGAAGTCCGTGCGGGACGATCGGCGAAGCGTTGGTGGTCATCGGATATCCCTCGATCGCGCGAAGCTCGAAGGGAAGCGGATTGCCCTCACCGGGCGCGGCGACGCCCTGCGGCTCGTAGTAATTCACCCCGTAGAAGTCGAGCGGCTGCGCGATGGTGGGCAGATCGTCGGCGAAACCCGCCGGGAGATGTTCGACGACTTGTTCGGGATAACGGCCGAGGAGCACCGGATCCGCGTAAGTGCGATTGATGAGGGCGTCGATCCATTCGCCCGCGGCCTTGTCTTCCGGAGAATCGGAGGCGGGCCAGATCGGCGAATGATTGTTGGCCGTGCCGACGGAACGGGCGCCTGCCGCGCGGAGGGCTTGGACGGCGAGACCGTGCGCGAGATTCTGGTAGTGCGCGGTGGGCAGGGCGTCGAGCAGGAGGGTCTTGCCGGGGGCGTACTCGCCGATCGCGTATCCGTAGATCGACATGACCATGGGCTCGTTGAGCGGGATCCACATTTTCACCCGATCGGAGAAACGCTCGCCCAGGATGGCGGCGTACTCCGCGAACCGTTCGGCGGTATCACGGGAGAGCCAGCCACCTTTGTCTTCGAGCGCCTGTGGGAGGTCCCAGTGGAAGAGCGTCCCCGTCGGCGCGATGCCGGCGGCGCAGACCTCGTCGATCACTTCGTCATAGAAGGCAAGGCCTTCCGCGTTCGGCTTGCCTTCGCCGTCGGGCTGGATCCTGGGCCAGGCGAAGGACAGGCGGTACGCTCCGACGCCCAGGTCCGCCATCAGGGCGATGTCCTCGCGGAAGCGGTGGAAGTGATCGGCCGCCACCCTGGCATGCTCGGCCCGCGCGATCTTTCCCTCCGTTTCGGTGAAAGTGTCCCAAATGGACTGTCCCCGGCCGCCTTCCCCGGTCGCCCCCTCGATCTGGAAGGCGGAGGTCGAAACACCCCACAGGAAATCGGACGGGAAGGTCGGATTCTCCACCGGCTACGCACCTTTCCTCTTCAGACTCGGCCGAACATGAAAAGTTCTCAGATACTATGCCTTCACTCGACCGTGGGGAACCCCGTCGGCACGATAAAGTCGCAGATCAGCGAAGGAGGAGCCCGAGTGTCCGACATCCAGGCCGCGAGACCGCAAGCGGAGACGACTCCGCTCCGGCGGCAGCCCGTCCAGCAACGTAGTGCCAAGCGGGTGGAGCAGATGCTCGACGCCAGCGCCCAGTTGATCGACGAACTCGGTTACGAGGCCTTGACGACCACACTGATCGCGAAGCGCGCCGGGGTGGCCGTCGGGTCGCTGTACCAGTTCTTCCCCGACAAGCGGGCCGTCGTGCAGGCGCTGACGCAGCGCAATCTCGAACGGTTCGTCGCTTCGGTGTCGGAGACGCTGAACGAGCTCGCGCCCGAACACTGGTGGGACGTCGTGGACTCGATCCTCGACATCTATCTGGCGATGCACCGCGAGGTGCCCGGATTCTCGAAGGTCCACTTCGGTGACGTCGTGGACCGGCAGCTCCTGGACGAGACCCGCGACAACAACGCCGTCATCGTCGACGCGCTCACCGACATCCTTGCGGCGCGGATCCCGTCGGAACTGGACGACATCCGGTTCGCTTTGACGATCGCGAACGAGACGGCGGACGCGCTGCTGAAGCTGGCTTTCCGCCGGGACCCGCGAGGGGACGAGCGGATCGTGGCGGAGGCGAAGTCGGTCGTGAAGGGCTACCTGGCGAGCAAGTTCGGCGAAGCCTGAGATTTCGTCCGGTGTTGCCAATGTGGCATTGGGGGCGCTCAACGTCCCCAATGCCACATTGGGGGCATGCTTCGCCCGACACCAAGACAGGTCACCGGCTGCCCCTCAGGATGCCGGACATCCCGAAGGCGACCCTCGCGTCACCGGTGGATCCCCTCTGCTCCATTCGTGTCCACCAATGCCCGGTTCCCAAGCCTCATCAGTCACACAGTCCCCACCAACCACGTCTTCACTTACTCTGACCTGGCCTTATCCAGTTATCCACATAAGCTGTCCACACCCACCCACAGTTGTGGACAACCTCGCCCCTCCCACCTCGGTTCCCCCTTCCCCGACACCCCCTCCCGATACGCTGATGCGGGGCGCGCCCCCCAGGGATGGGTGGGGGGTGGGGTCGGGCGGTCAGCCGAAGTTTTGGGACTCGCCTCGGTAGGTGGGGACGGTCCGGTCGACGCGGTCACCGATGACGACGTGGTAGTGCGTGAAGCGTTCGGCGAGTTCCCCCGCTTTCGCGTGGCGCAGCCAGACGCGGTCGCCGAGCCGCAGGTGGCGGGCCGCCTCGCCGGACACGGGGGTCTGGACCTCGCCGGCGCCTTCGAAGCCGAGCAGCGAGAGACCTTCGGGCAGGTAGGGCGTCGGCTGCCGCGAAGACTCCGTTGGGCCTGAAGCGATGTAGCCGCCCGAGAAGAGCGTCGCGACCTTCGGCGCCGGACGACGGACGACGGGGAGTGCGAACATCGCGGCCGGGCGCGGCGAGAAGTGCGCGTAACCGTCGAAGAGGGTCGGCCCGATCAGACCGGAGCCCGCCGCGATCTCGGTGACCGCCGCTTCGGCACCGGTCGATTCCACGCTGCCGCTGCCGCCGCCGTTGACGAACTCCAGCTCCGCCAGCGCCCGCACCGCTTTCACCGCGGCCGCCCGCCGCTTCGCGATTTCCACAATGGACTTCCGCTGCATCCAGCCGATGGCGGAATTCTTGACGCCACCGCCCGCCGCGTCGCCGAGCCCGGCGATCTGACCTTCGTACGCCATCATCCCGACGAGCCGGAAACCCTTGCGGGACAAGATGGTCCGCGCCAGATCCGCGGCCTGTCGCGGGCTGAACACCGGCGAGCGCCTGGTGCCGATGTGCACTCCGGGCAGCGGCCGCCACGAAGCGTCGAGCTCCAGGCAGACACGGATTTCGGGATGGCCTTGTCCCAGCGCGGCATCGACGAGATCCAGGTGTTCGGGCGAATCGACCATGATCGAGATCGCCGCCCGCGCCCGGTCGTTCGCCGCCAGCCGCCGCAACGCGCCGTGATCGGCGGTCGGGTACGCCACCACGATGTCGTCGGACGTCCCCTGCTCGACATGCCAGACGGCTTCGGCGAGCGAGTAACACATGAGGCCTTCGAAGCCGGGCCGCGCGAGCACCCTCGTCAGCAGATACCGGCAGCGGACGGACTTGCTGACCACGCGGATCGGCTTGCCACCTGCCCGCCTCAGCAGGTCGGCGCCGTTCGCGTCGAACGCATCCAAGTCGACAACCGCGAACGGAGGATCCAGGTCCTTCGTCGCCAAGTCGTACACCGTCGCACTGGTCACCCGAACTAAGGTACGACAGAAGGGCTTGAAACGCGAATACTATTCACTTACTGTTTCGGCACTCGAGCATCTCAAGAGCGGACTTCACGAACGGTGGGCTCATGACTCGGTGGACCAACTGGGCCGGAACCGCGGCGGCCTCACCCCTGCGCGTGCACCGGCCGCGCGGCACGGAGGAGATCGCCGAGGCGATCGGCAGGTCCGTCGCGGACGGCCGTCGCCTGCGCCCGCTGGGCAGCGGCCACTCGTTCACGGCGATCGCCGCGGCCGATTCGGACGCCATGGATCTGACCGGCTGGACCGGGATCGCGTCGGCCGACGTCGCGAAAGGCCTGGTCACGGTCCGCTCGGGTACCACGCTCAAGCAGCTCAACGCCGAACTCGACGCGCTCGGCCTGGCGATGACCAACCTCGGCGACATCGACGCGCAGACCGTCGCCGGCGCGATTTCGACCGGCACCCACGGCACCGGCGCCAAGCTCGGCGGGATCGCCACGCAGATCGCCGCGCTCGAACTCGTCCTCGCCGACGGCACCGTGGTCATCTGTTCGGCGGAAGAACGCCCCGAACTCTTCTCCGCCGCGAGGGTCGGACTCGGCGCGCTCGGCGTCATCAGCACGGTCACCCTGCGGTGTGAACCGTCGTTCCTGCTCTCCGCCCAGGAACGGCCGGAGCCCCTCGAACAGGTCCTCGAAGGCTTCGACCGGTTCGCCGACGAGAACGACCACTTCGAGTTCTACTGGTTCCCGTACGGCAAGAACGCCCTGGTCAAGCGCAACAACCGGCTCCCGGCGGGCAGCGAGCACAAACCGTTGAGCAAGGTGAAGGAATTCCTCGACTACGAGATCACGGAGAACGTCGCGTTCGGCGGTCTCTGCCGTCTCGGTCGCGCGGTGCCGAAACTCGTGCAGCCGCTCGGCAAGTTCGCCTCGAACATCCTCTCCGCCCGCGAATACAGCGACACCTCGCATCGCGTCTTCGTGACGCATCGCGGCGTGCGGTTCGTCGAGTCGGAGTTCGCGATCCCCCGTGAATCGCTGCACGACGTCTTCTCCGAACTCCGCGCGTTCGTCCCGAAGCTGGAGAACCCGGTCGCGTTCCCGGTCGAGGTGCGCGTCGCCGCCGCGGACGACATCTGGCTGTCGACGGCGAACGGCCGCGACTCCGCCTACATCGCGATCCACCAGTTCGTCGGCATGCCCTACCGCGAGTACTTCGCCGGATTCGCGTCGATCGTCGGCGAGGTCGGCGGCCGCCCGCATTGGGGCAAGATGCACGACCTCGACGCGGCGACCCTTCGCTCGCGGTACCCGCGGTTCGACGATTTCTCGCGGGTCCGCAAGGAGGTGGACCCGGCCGGGGTCTTCACGAACACTTACCTCGACCGGGTCCTCGGAACCGTTTAGGCGGGGCAGACCTAGGCGGGTTCGAACAGTGCGCTGACCGACTCTCCGTTGTGGATCCGCCGCATCGCCTCCGCCAGCGCGGGCGCGATCGACAGGACCCGCAGCTTCGGGCTCTGCTCCTCCGGCGGGATCGGCACCGTGTTGGTGCAGACGATCTCCAGCACGTCGTCCTGCTCGCCGATCCGCTTCAGCGCGCCGCTGGAGAACAACCCGTGCGTGCAGGCGACGCGGATCGAGCGCGCCTTCAGTTCCCGCAACTTCGAGAGCAGCTCGATCACCGTGCTGCCCTTGGCGATCTCGTCGTCGAGGACGATCACGTCGCGGCCGGTGATCTCACCGATCACCGAGCTGATCTCGACCCTGTCGTCGGCGAAGCGCTGTTTCGCGCCGGCGGCGACCTGAACCCCGAGCAGCCGGGCGAAATGCGCGGCTTCCTTGGCGTTGCCGAGATCCGGCGAGACCACGGTGGTCTCGGAGAGGTCGTACTGGCGGAAGTGCTTGGCCAGTTCCTGCAACGCGTGCAGATGATCGACCGGGACGCTGAAGAAACCGTGCACCTGCGGCGAATGCAGCGTCATCGCGAGGACACGGTCGGCGCCGGCGGTCGCCAGGAGGTCGGCGACGAGACGGCCGCCGATCGAGATCCGCGGCGCGTCCTTCTTGTCCGAGCGGGCGTACGAGTAGTGCGGCATGACGACGGTGATCCGTTTCGCCGACGCGCCCCGCGCGGCGTCCAGCATCAGCAGCAGTTCGACGAGATGTTCCTGCACCGGCCGCACCAACGGCTGGATCAGGAAGACGTCGCGCTCGCGGCAGTTCGCTTCCAGCTGGACTTCGAGACAGTCGTTGGCGAACCGCTGCACCTTCACGGGATGCAGCGGAACACCGAGATGGGTGCAGATCTCTTCGGCCAGCTCGGGGTGGGCGCTGCCGCTGAAGACCGCGATGTCCTCGCGCAAGGACTTTCTCCGTTCACTTCACTGACGGATTACGTCCACACACTAGCCAGGAACAGGGCTTTCACAGAGCGGAAACGGCCTGAGAGATAGCAGTATCACCCGAGATCGCTTCGAGGACGCGGCCCGCCGTCGACGGATCGTCCAGCAACACGACGAGGATCGCGGCGACGTCCTGACGGGGAATCGGTCCGCGTCCGGTGGATTCGGCGATCAGGATCTCGCCGGTGCCTTCGTCGTTCGTGAGCTGTCCCGGCCGCAGGATCGTCCATTCGAGATCGCGGGCGCGCAGATCGTCCTCGGCCGCTTTCTTGGCCTTGAGGTAGATCCGGAAATCTTCCGGGACGTCCGCGGTCTCCCATTTGTCGGCTCCCATGGACCCGACCTGGATGTGCCGCCGGACGCCTGCCTGTTCCGACGCGGCCGCGAAGAGTTCCGCGGCCGCCCTGTCCACAGTGTCCTTGCGGGCCGTGCCGCTGCCGGGACCGGCACCCGCGGCGAAGATGGCGGCGTCGGCGCCGTCGAGCACCTTGGCGACGGCGTCCACATCGGACTTTTCCAGATCGAGGACGACGGCTTCCGCGCCCGCGGCCTCGAGGTCGGCGACGTGATCGGGATTGCGCACGATCCCCACCGCCTGATCACCGCGTGAAGCGAGAAGTTTCTCCAGCTTCAGCGCGATCTGTCCGTGTCCACCCGCAATGACTACTCGCATGGACCTGACGTTAGCCGGTTCAGTCGACTTCGGCAGGAAGCTCGGTTTCGCGCAGCAGCTGGTCGTAGACGATCTCGTTGACCAGGCGCGAGACCGGGTCCTCGTCCAGGATCATGCGCTCGCTGTGGCCTTCGAGGTCGAGGTCGGCGACCGCGTTGGGGTCGGCGGTGACGATGCCGAGGCCGTAGGCACGGGCACGCGGCAGGCAGTTGCCGACGTAGTCCTCCGTCAATACGGCGGGCGATGGGAGCACCATCGCGGCCTCGCCGTAGCGTGCGAACGGAACCGCGGAGGCCATCGCGGTGCGCCAGTGCCGGGCGACCGCGAGGACGCCGATGATCTCGGCGGCCGGCGCGGGTGCGGTCGCGGCCAGCTCTGGCCATGTCCAGGTGTCGACGGTGGCGCGATCGACGACGGGACCCATGCCCATCGCGATGCGCTCCGCGTGCACGTCGGTGCGGAGCCGGGCGACCACGCAGATCTTGCGGCCGAGCACGGTGGTCTCCGGCAAGACGATGCCGTTCCAGCCGAGCAGGGCCGCCGCCTTGCGCGAAAGCTCCTCGACGCTCGCGGGCAGTTCGATCGGCGGCACCACCCGGCTCGGCAGTGACCGGCTGCGCTTCGCGCCACCGGCGACCGTCGAGCTCTCCATGTTCGGTGTAGCCGCCACGTTCCGCCTCCTTCGAACCTGGTTTCCCTAAGGCTCTTCATCCCGTGCCACCTCGGTGGAAGCGGCACATGACCTGTCTAACAGGGCGGGGAGGCGGCGGCGCCGGACAACGCGAGTGGCTGCGATCGGCGGCGCCTTGCGATCGGTGACCGGTCGGTAGGCGGTCATTCGACTTCAGTCCGACCGTGCCGCCAACCGAGTGAGAACGAGGTAAGTGGTGTTACCGGTTGTCTCCGAACGGTCACGAGCACGAACTGACCGACAGCGAACAGTGGCGCGGCAAGGGAAGCAAAACGTTAGGCCATTCGGCCCAGCGAATGGTCATTCCACTGTGGACCATCGCAGGTCAGGTCAGGAAACCGTCGCGGTACGGAGGAGATCTTCGACGCCCGGCGTCCGCCACTCGTCCATCACGACGACTTGCCTGTCCGCAAGGAACCAGATCCGCTGAGTCACTCGCGTCTCACCGCTTCCGCCCGTCTGTCCACGAGGAACACACTGGATCGTCCACTCTTCATACGTCGCCTTCGCCCCGCCCACCGTTTCAGTGGTGGAAGCCGTCCGCTCGGCGTCACCCTCTTGGCGGAGGTCCTTGCGCCCGGCGGCGTTGCAGGCCCGGCCGCCCGCGCTGCGCCGGTAGAAACCGCCCGGCCGGTACGGCGGTTGTTCGGCGGACTGCTGGGTGTTGTCCGTGATCAGGACGTATTTGCAGTTGAAGTACTTCTTGGGGTCCGGACAGCCAGGAGCGACGAGTACCTTCTCCAGTCCCTGCGAGACCACGGTCCAGTCCTTCGGCAGGTGCAGGGTCAGCGCGCCGGCCGAGACGTCGGTGAGTCCTTGCGCGGGCGGGGCGGACGGCGTTCCCTTGACCGTCGTCCCGCTGGTCACGCCGTCGACGAGGGCGGGGTTCAGCAGATCGGCCACCTTGTCGTAGGGCAGCGTGTGGTCCTGGACCCCGCAGGCGGTGGTGAAGCCGAGGTCGGTCATGTTGACGGTGATCTCGACGGCCGTCGGCGCGAAGGCGAGCCACACCTTCGGCTCGTCGGTGAGGTCCGCCGACCGCAGGGGCCGGTACGGGAAGGTGCTGGTGGGGACGCCGCACTGCTCCTTGTCGGGCCAGATCCGCTCGGTGAGTTTCCGCATGCCGTCGTCCGAAAGGACACCGGGGGCGAACAGCTCGGCAGGCGTGAGCGCCCTGCCTTCCTTCAGGTCGACGGTCACCGTGGCTCGGCCATAGCTCCAGGTCGGATGCGGTTTGTTCTCCAGGTCATGGGTGTAGCGCACCGAGAGGTACCGATCGTTCTGCGAGCGCACGTCGGCCTTCGTGAGGAGTTTGTACGGGCCGCGTTCCGGCTCCAATTGGGCGGCGCCGGGCCCGGTTTTGCCGTTCCAGGCGTCGATCGGCGCGGTCAGGGCGTCGTTGACCCGCTTCAGCCAGGCCTGATCCGGCGACCCGGTCACCTCCGGATAGTCCCCGCTGTAGGCGATGTTCGTGCCGGGCACTGTCCCGGTCCTGGTCTTCATGGCGACCTTGAGCGCGACGGCCTGCTGAGTGGTCGGCGGCGGCTGCGGTGGCGGGGTGCTCGCGTCGGAGAAGACAACCACTCCGCCGACCACGGCAGCCGTCGCGGCCACGACCCCGATGGCGATCTTCAGCCCGGCCGCGATCCCGCCGGTCGACGCGGCCACCGCGCCCGTTCCGGCGGCGGCGACCCCGGGTGCGGCCGCCGTACCGGCGCCGAGCAGGACCAACGGCGTCGCCGCGACGAGCACGCCCGTCGCCTTCGCCAGCCGGGACCAGCCCTTGCGCTCCCAGTCTTCGCCGTAGCCCGCGCGGGCGACGCGTTCGAGTTCGCCGACGAACGTGAGCGCGTCGACCGGCCGTTTGGACGGGTCCTTCGCCATCCCCGCCGCGACGATCTCGTGCACCGGCTGGGGAACTTCGCCGAACGGGATGGGCGCGTGTTCGTGCAGCGTGCGCAGCACCTCGGTCTGTTCCGCCTCGTACGGGCGATGACCGGCGACGCACTGGAAGAACACGCAGGTCGCGGCATAGACGTCGGTCGCGGGCGAGGCCACGCCACCGGCCCACTGCTCGGGCGCCATGTACGCGGGCGTGCCGACGGACGGTCCGCGTTCACCCGCCAGGACGGCCGTGCCGAAGTCGACCAGCTTGCTCTCGCCGGTGTCGGCGACCAGGACGTTGGCCGGTTTGTAGTCACGGTGGACGACATTGGCGGAGTGCGCCGCGGCCAGCCCGAGCAGCGAGCCTTTCAGGACGGCGAGCGCGGCTTCGGGTTCGAGAGCGCCTTGGGCCTGGAGCACCGCGCGTAGTGAGACGCCGTTGATCGCCTCCATCACGATCGCCGCGCCCTGCTGCGTCTCGAAGAACTCGTACAGCTTCACGACGTGCGGGCTCGCGACGCGGTGCAGTGCCAGCGCCTCCTGGCGGAACGCGGCGAGATAGGCGGGCTCGGCGGCGAAGCGGGAGAAGAGGTACTTGATCGCGACGACGTGGCCGGTGTTGTCCTGGCGCGCGAGCACCACGCGGCCGAAGGTGCCCGTGCCGAGCTGCTCCAGCTCGGTGAAACCGGGCAGTCTCCACTCGTCGGTCAGTTCCATCGTGCCTCTTCCAGGATCTTGTCGAGGCCTGGAGTGTTCCATTCGTCCACGATCACGAGCTGCGTTTTCGGCAGGAACCACACTCGCTGGGTGACCGTGCCGCCTCCGGAGCAGGTGAGCCGCCACTCCTCGTAAGCGGCTTTCTTCGTCGCGACCGGTCGCAGGTCCTTTTTCTGCAAGATGGGTGAACCCTGCGTCTCGCCCGGCGCCCCGACGGAATGACACGGACGCGGGCCGTTGGACCGGTTGTACGGCTTGCCCGGTTCGTACGGCGGGGTGGCCGCGTCGACGCGGGAGTTGTCGCTGAAGACGACGCCCGCGCAGTGGAACGGCTGCATTCCGCCGTTCGAACACTGGTCGGCGGTCACCAGGTAGCGCTCGATGGGCGCGCTGGAGAGCAGCCACCACTTCTCCGGCGTGGTGATGGTGAAGGCGCCGACGTTGTCCTCTTTGGTCCGTTTGCCCTGCGTGCCGCCTCCTGCGAGGCCGAGCAGGTTCAGCACCGAAGGGCTCAGCAAGTCGGTCAAGCGGGCGTATTCGGTGGTGACCTCGGTCGGGTCGCAGACGCGCGGATAGCCGAGCGCGGAGCCGTAGACGTAGAACCGCATGCCGTTGGCCGTGGGCGCCGCCTGCACGATGGAGTCGTAGTCGAAGGTGTACCGCTCCGACATCGCCGTCGCCGGGAGGTGCTCGGGCGAGCTCGGCTTGTCCGAGAAGCAGTCGCCCGGCCTCGCCGAGTCGAGGATCCGGCCTTCGAGTGTCCGCATCCGCGCGGCGGTGCCGTCGACGTTGTCGAAGAGGTGCGCGGTGGAGATCTGCTCGCCCTTCGTCAGGTCGATGACGATCGGGCGGACGCTGAACCCGCCGTGGTTGCCGAACTGGACGGAGTCGATCGAGCGCTTGTAGACGACAGAGACCAGCTTGTCGTCCTGGCGCAGGATCTCGGCCTCGGTCTTCATGTGCGGGATGTCGCCGTCGGGTTCGCGCTGCGGCTGGTAGCTGTCGGGCCAGAAGTTCTCCAGCCAGCCGTCGATCGGCGCCATCAGCGCCTTGTTGACCCGCTGTTCGGCGACCTTGTCCCTCAGCCCGCTGATCCGGACGTATTTGCCGTTGTAGTCGAAGCCGTCGAACTTCTCGGTGCGGGTGAGGAGGTCGACCTTCATCGCGGAGAGCGTCGTGGTCGGCGGTGGGTCGTCGCCGTTGGTGTTGATCACCACGACCGTGCCGACGGTGACCGCGGTGGCGGCGGCGAGCGCGGCGGTCACCTTGAGGCCGACCGCGATCCCGCCGCCGGTGGTCGCCGCGACCCCGCCCGCCGCGCCGCCCGCGACGACCGGCGCGGCGGCCGTCCCGGCTCCGAGCAGGGCCAGCGGGGACAGCGCGACCAGGACACCGGCGCCCTTGGCGAGCCAGTGCCAGCCGTTGCGCTCCCAGTCTTCGCCGTACGCCTTCCGGGCGGACGACTCCAGTTCGGCGACGAACTCGGCCGCGCCCGACGGCCGCTGGGCGACGTCCTTCGCCATCCCGCGCGCGATGAGGTCGCGGACCGGTTCGGGAACCTCGCCGAACGGGATCGGGGCGTATTCGTGCAGTGTGCGCAGCACTTCGGTCTGTTCGGCCTCGTACGGCTTGTGCCCGGCGACGCACTGGAAGAACACGCAGGTCGCGGCGTAGACGTCGGTCGCCGGGGTGGCGATCCCACCCGCCCACTGCTCGGGCGCCATGTACGCGGGCGTGCCCGCGGCGACGCCGGCCTGCCCGGCCAGGACGGCGATGCCGAAGTCGACGAGCTTGCTCTGCCCCTCGCGGGTGACCAGGACGTTGGCCGGTTTGTAGTCGCGGTGGACGGTGCCCGCGGCGTGCGCGCCGGCGAGGCCGAGCAGCGAGCCCTTGAGGATGGCCAGCGCGGCTTCGGGTTCGAGCTTCTCCTGGCGGCCGAGGATCTCTTTCAGGGAGATTCCGTGAACGGCTTCCATGATGATGGCCGCGCCCTGCGCGGTCTCCACGAACTGGTGCAGACGGGCGATGTGGGGCCCCGAAACGCGGCTCAGGACGTGGGCCTCGTGGCGGAATTCGGCCAGCCGCAGCGGGTCCGCGGCGAACCTCGCGTACAGGTATTTGATGGCCACGACCTGCGCGGATTCGTCATGTCGTGCCAGGACGACCCGCCCGAATCCACCTTCGCCCAGCGACCCCATCTCGGTGAAACCCGGCAAGGCCCAGTCGTCCACAGATTCCTCCGCGATTCCCGATCGTGTCCCCTTGGAGGTGAGCTGCGCCGCAGCGGTTCCCCGCCTTCCGGGTTTAGGGTTACCCGTCGGTCACTTAGCCCGTTGCGATGGAGGAACGATGCGTTCGCCGAAGGATTTCTTCGCCCCGCTCGCGGTGGGGGCGCCGGAACCGCTCCGCCAGATCCCCGTGCCTCCTTCGCGGATGATCCACTTCTTCGACCCCAGCAACGAGAAAATGGCCGCCAAGGTCCCGGATCTCGCCAAGAAGGTCGACGTCCTGCTCGGCAATCTCGAAGACGCCGTGCGCGCCGACCGCAAGGAGGCCGCGCGGAACGGGCTCGTCGCCATCGCGAAGGCGACCGACTTCGGCAAGACGCAGCTGTGGACCCGCGTCAACAGCCTCGACTCGCCGTGGGTGCTCGACGACCTGATCACGCTGGTCACCGAGATCGGCGACAAGCTCGACGTGATCATGGTGCCGAAGGTCGAAGGCGCGCAGGACATCCACTACGTCGACAGGCTGCTCGCGCAGCTCGAAGCGCGGGCCGGGCTGACGAAACCGCTGCTGGTGCACGCGATCCTGGAAACCGCCAGCGGCGTCGTGAACGTCGAGGAGATCGCCGGCGCGAGCCCCCGGATGCAGGGCATCTCGCTCGGCCCGGCCGACCTCGCGGCCAGCCGCCGGATGAAGACCACCCGGGTGGGTGGCGGTCACCCCGGTTACCTGGTGCGCACGGACCCGACCGGCGAAGACCTGAACGCGGGACGCACGACGTACCAGCAGGATCTGTGGCACTACACCGTCGCGCGGATGGTCGACGCCTGCGCGGCGAACGGGATCCTGCCGTACTACGGGCCGTTCGGCGACATTCGCGACGTCGTGGCCTGCGAAGACCAGTTCCGCAACGCGTTCCTGCTCGGCTGCGTGGGTGCCTGGAGCCTGCACCCGGTGCAGATCGACATCGCCAAGAAGGTGTTCTCGCCCGCGCCCGAGGACGTGGCCTGGGCACGGCGCGTGATCGCCGCGATGGGCGACGGCACCGGCGCGGTGATGATCGACGGCAAGATGCAGGACGACGCCTCGGTGAAGCAGTGCCGGGTGGTCGCCGAACTCGCCGACGCCCTGGCCGCCGACGACCCCGAACTCGCCGCTGCCTACGACGCGGCCACCAAGGAGGCCTCCGCATGAACCCCCGCCGTTCCGTCCTCTACATGCCCGGCGCGAACGAAAGAGCGCTGGAGAAGGCCAAGACGCTCGACGCGGACGGCCTCATCCTCGACCTCGAAGACGCCGTCGCGCCCGACGCGAAGGAAGCCGCACGTGAACGCGTTTGCGCCGCCGCGTCGTCGAAGGAGTACGGCTCGCGCGAGGTGACCATCCGCGTGAACGGCCTCGACACCGAATGGCACGACGCGGACCTGCGAGCCGCCGCACAGGCGGGCCCGGCCGCGGTCGTGGTCCCGAAGGTGAACTCCGCCGCCGAGGTGCACAACATCGAGCGCGCGCTGGAACTCGGCGGCGCGCCGGACCACACGAAGATCTGGGCGATGGTCGAAACCCCGGTCGCGATGCTGCACGCCGAGGAGATCGCCGCGGCGTCCGAGCGGCTGACCGTGCTGGTCATGGGCACGAACGACCTGGCGAAGGAACTGCACGCCGAGTTCGTCCCCGGCCGCGCGCCGCTGCTGGGCGGGCTTTCGCTCGCGCTGCTGGCCGCGCGGGCGACCGGCAAGGCGATCCTCGACGGCGTCTACAACGACGTGAAGGACCTCGAAGGCTTCGAGGCGGAATGCCTGCAAGGGCGCCAGTTCGGCTTCGACGGCAAGACGCTGATCCACCCGGCCCAGTTGGAGCCGTGCAACCGGATCTTCGCACCTTCGGAGGAGGAGATCGCGCGGTCACGCAAGATCATCTCGGCGTTCGAGGAGGCGCAGGCGGCCGGGCAGGGCGTCGTGACCGTGGACGGGCGGATGATCGAGAACCTGCACGTGGAGAACGCGCGGCGGATCCTGGCGCTGGCCGACGCGATCGCCGGCTAGCTCGGACGTGCGGCCAACAGCCGTGCACAGGAACTGTTGGCCGCGATGTAGCCGGCTACCCGCGGCGAGATGAGCGCAGCGAGGTTCTGCACGTCTTTCCAGTGCTCTTGGACGTCGAGAGCGAGTAAGGGCTCGTGATGAGCGACACGGTTGCGCAGTCTGTGCAAGCGCTCGACGTGCTTGTCGACGTCACGACGGTCGGTCCCGGCTCGAAAAGCCAGGTGCAGGTAAGGAATCCAGAGCGGGTCGTGATGACGTCTCGCGGACAGATACCGCCAGAAGCCGAAGCTGAGCTCGGCGATCACCTTCCCGGGCGAAGGTGACGCGGTCGATTCAGCCGGACGCCTGATCTTCGGGGTCGCGTTCCTGATGGCTTCGGCCATCAGCCGCCGGCTCGTCTCGTTGACGTCGTACCGCGTACCGTTCGCCGCCTTCCGCCATCGAGACGGGAAGATCGTCGTCGCCTGGAAGACCCAATGTGCCGTCCCGGCCGCGACGGCGTTGCCCAGTGCCCGGTCATAGGCGTTGCGCAGGGCCACTTCCAGGTGGGACAGGTCGTGATGGAACGCCGCGGACACGGCCGCGTTCCACTCGTACAACCGCGCGGCCCGCTCTCGGTCCTGGTTCGCCGCTTGCAGGTAGACCGAGAACCTCGGCTTCGACAGCCAGGCTTCGATCCAGTCCTCCGCTCCGGCGCTGGTCACTCTCGGAACTCCTCTGCTAAACTGATCGGCGAATAGCCCCGGATGGCCCCTGACCTACTGGTCATGTCACCGGGGCTTTGATCTTTTCTGTTGCCGATCGGCAAGGCAAAGCCACCCGAGCTGACGCATTTAGTCCTCTGGATGCGGTCCTTGCGCACGACAAGGACCGCATCCAGAGGACTAAATGCGTGGGGTGGGGGTCAGGGCCAGGGGCGCGGGGTGGGGCGAAGGGTTTCGTAGGCGGCAGCGACGCGAAGGACGTCGAGGTCGGCGAAGCGGCGCCCGCTGATTTGCAGGCCGACGGGCTGGTCGTCGCTCGTGTAGCCGCAGTTGATCGAGACCGCGGGCTGGCCGGACATGTTGTACGGCACGGTGAACGCGATGTGCTCGAACGGGCGGCGCGGGTCGTTGGTCGGCGAGGGCCAGTCAGCGGGCGGGGCCGAGACCGGGCAGGTCGGCGACAGGACGACGTCGAAGCGTTCGGTCTCGCGCAGGGTCGCGACGGCGATGGCGTCGATCTGCGCGAAGCCGCGATAAGCGTCGACGCCGCTGACGTCGGCGCCGCCGGCGGCCCAGTCGGCGATGTACGGCAGCACCTTCGCGCGGCGGTCTTCGGGCAGCGCCGCCATGTCCGACCAGGCGCGGACGCGCCAGAAAGTGTCGAGTCCGTCGAGCATTTCGCGGCGCAGGAACGGCGAAACCGGCTCGACGACGGCACCGGCGGCCTCGAAGACACGTGCGGCTTCGGTGACGGCGGCGATCGTCTCCGGCAACACGGGAAGCCCGACGCCTGGGTCGAGGTGCAGCCCGATCCGCAGGCCTTCGACCTCACCGGACAGTGCGGTCCAGTCGAGCGACGAGGGCGGCAGCGAAAGGTGGTCGCGACCGTCCACACCGGACAGCACGCTCATCAGCAGCGCGGTGTCGGCCACGGTCCGCGTCATCGGCCCGGCGACGCGGCCGAGGAACGGCGGATCCACCGGTACCCGGCCGAAACTCGGCTTCAACCCGACCAGGCCGCACCAGCCGGCGGGCAGCCGGATCGAGCCGCCGATGTCGGTGCCGACGTGCAGCGGGCCGTAGCCGGCGGCCGCCGCCGAACCGGCGCCCGCGCTGGAGCCGCCGGGGGTACGCGTGGTGTCCCACGGATTCCGCGACGCGGTGTGGAAGCTCGACAGCCCGGACGTCAGCATCCCGTAGTCCGGCATGGTCGTCTTGCCCAGCAGGACACCGCCCGACTCGCGCACGCGAGCGCCCGCCGGTGCGTCCTCGGACGCGGGCGTCAGTGAAGTGGCGGCCGTGCCGAGCGGGACCGGGGTGCCCCGGGTCGCGATGTTCTCCTTGAGCGTCATAGGGACGCCGTCGATCGGGCCGAGCGGTTCCCCGGCGTGCCAACGGCTTTCGGACGCCTTCGCGTCTTCGCGCGCACCACTCGGGTCGTACGCGTAGAGCGCGTGCAGTTCGGGTTCGCGCGCCTCGACACGGGCGAGGACCGCTTCGGTGACCTCGACCGGCGACAACGTCCCGGCGCGGTATCGCGCGACCAGTTCGACGGCGGTCAGATCGGGCAACTCCGGCACGGCAGGGCTCCTCACGTCGCGGGCGGTTCGAAGCGGCCGTCGACCGCGGTCCAGCCGCCGTCCACCGCCAGCACGGAGCCGGTCACGAACGACGACGCGTCCGAGGCCAGGTAGACGACGGCGCCGGCGAGTTCGTCCGGACGCGCCCACCGGCCGAGCGCGCCCTTGGTCGCGTAGGCGTCGTACCAGTCCGGATTCGCTTTGATCTGCGCTGTCAGCGGGGTCTCGACGACGCCGGGCGCGATCGCGTTGACCCGCACCCCGGCCGGGCCGAACTCGGCCGCGGCCGTGCGGAACAGCTGCACCAGCCCGGCTTTCGTCGCCGCGTACGGTCCTTGTCCCGGCTCGACGGTGGTGCCGCGGATCGACGAGAACCCGACGATGCTCCCCCGCCCGCGCTCGACCATCCCGGCGCCGAACGCGCGGACGACCTCGAACGTCGCGCCGAGGTTCAGCGCGATCACCCGGTCGAATTCCTCGCGCGAGTACTCCAGCAGCCGTTTGCGCACGTTGGTCGCGGCGGTCAGCACGACCACGTCGACCTCGCCGAGTTCCTCCGCGGCTCGCGCGGCGGCGCCCTCTTCGAGCAGGTCGATCTCGTACGCCTCGCCGGCGCTGGTTTCCTTGGCCGCGGCGACGTCGCGGTCCGCGACGATCACCTCGGCACCGTGCGCGGCCAGGGCTTTCGCCGATTCGCGGCCGATCCCGCTGCCGCCGCCGAGGACGACGGCTCGCTTGCCGTCCAGCCGGAACAGGTTCTCGTAACTCACGGTCGCAGCACCGCCATCCTCGTCACGGTCAGTTCCTCGACCGCGAACCGCGGCCCTTCCCGCCCGATCCCGGAGTCCTTCACCCCGCCGTACGGCATGGTGTCGGACCGGAAACCGGGCACCTCGTTGACCACCACGCCGCCGACCTCCAGCTCGTCGAGCGCGCGGAACGCGGTCTTCAAGGAAGTACTGAACACCGAAGCGTGAAGGCCGTAGCGCGAGGCGTTGACCGCGTCGAACGCTTCGTCCACAGAGGACACCCGGCGGATACAGACGACGGGCCCGAAGATCTCCTCGTCCCAGCATTCGACGCCGTCGGGCACGTCGAGCAGCACGGCGGGCCGCCACACGGTGCCGTCGACACCGCCTCCGATCAGGCGCGCGCCGGCCGAAGTCGCCTTGTCGACCCAGTCCTGAACGCGCCTTGTCGACGCCGCGTCGATCAGCGCCGAGACTCGCGTCTTCTCGTCTCGCGGATCACCGGTGACGACCTCGCCCAGCCGCGCGAGCACCCGTTCGGTGAATTCCTCGGCGACGGCATCGACGACCAGTACGCGCTGCACGGAAATGCAGGCCTGCCCGGACGCGTAGAACCCGCCGCGCAGCACGGCGTCCGCGGCCGCGTCGAGATCCGCGTCCTCCGCGACCACCAGAGCCGCATTGGAACCCAGCTCCAGCAACGTCTTCGTGGGCGCCGCGTCGCGGGCGATCCGGTGCCCGACCAGCGCGGATCCGGTGAACGACACCGCGCCGGCGCGCCGGTCCGTGACCAGCGCGGAGCCGACGGCCGCGTCCCCGGTGACCAGCTGGACCATCGCGGGCAGGTCGGTCAGCGAGCGCACGAGATGCACCAGCCACAACGTCGCCAGCGGCGTCTGCGGCGCGGGTTTCACCACCACCGGGCAGCCCGCCGCGATGGCGGGCGCGATCTTGTGCGATGCCAGCAGCAGCGGATAGTTGAACCCGGCGATGCCGACGACGACCCCGATCGGCTTGCGTTTCCAGAACCCGACCAGCCCGTCGCCGGACGGCAGCAGGTCGAGCGGCACGGTCTCGCCGTGCAGCCGCGAGACCTCCTCGGCCGCGGCCTGCCAGGTGACGATCGTGCGCGCGACCTCGACCCGGCAATCCACCAGCGGTTTTCCGGTTTCGAGGACCAGGAGCTGCTCGAATTCGGAGCGCCGCGCTTCCAAAGCGGCCGCGACGTCGTTCAGCAGCGAACGCCGAGTACGCGACGGCAAGGCCGCGACCTGCTTGAACACCGCGACGGCCTCGTCGATCGCCCGCGTGGCCAGCTCCGGCGTTCCGACCGGCGCCCGGCCGATCTCGCTCCCGTCGTAGGGGAACAAGACCGGCTCGACGTCCACAGTGGACACCCAGCCATCGCCGATCGGCAGCCCCTCTGGGTAGTCAGCCATCGTCCCCTCCCCTCAACCGCGCCAGCTCGGCCCGCAGATTCGGCGCGGCCGCCAGCAATTCCCTGGTGTATTCGTGCTCCGGCGCGTCGTAGACCTGGTCGACGTCGCCCAGCTCGACGATCTCCCCGCGCCGCATCACCGCGACCCGGTCGCACACGTGCCGCACCACGCCGAGGTCGTGCGAGACGAAGATCAGCGTCAGCGAGTACAGCTCGACCAGCGACGCGAGCAGGTCGAGGATCTGCTTCCGCACCGAGACGTCGAGCGCGCTCACCGGTTCGTCCGCGATGAGGACGCTCGGGTTCGGCGCGAGCGCCCGCGCGATCGAGATGCGCTGCCGCTGCCCGCCGGAGAACTGGTGCGGATACCGCCCTGCGACATCCGAAGGCAGCCCGACCGCCTTCAACAGCTCCGAAACCCGCGCGGGATCTCGGCGCCCCAACGGCTCGGAAATGATGTCCCGGACCCGCATCCGCGGATCGAGCGAACCCATCGGATCCTGGAAGACGATCTGGAGTTCCGACCGCAGGAAGCCGAGTTTCCGCTCCGGCAGCGTGTCGACGCGTTTGCCCTGGAACGAGACGCTGCCCGCGGTCGGCTTGTCGAGCGCGGCCAGCAATCTGACCAAAGTGGACTTCCCCGATCCCGACTCGCCGACGATCCCGAAGCGCTGACCAGCCTCGACGTCGAACGAGACTCCGCGCAGGGCATGGACATCACGTCGGGTGTAGCGGCGTTCGAGGTCCCGAACGGAGATCATCATCGGCTCGCCTCCAGATCCGAAGCGGCCAAAAGCTTCTTCGTGTACTCGTGCTTCGGCGCGGTAAGCACCTCGCGGGTGGTTCCGGCTTCGACGATCTCGCCGTCCAGCATCACCAGCACCCGCTCGCACACCGACGCCACGACGGCGAGGTCGTGCGTGATGAACAGCAGTGCGCTCTCCCGCTCGCGGATGCCGTCGAGGATCAGTTCGAGGATCTGCGCCTGCACGGTGACGTCCAGCGCCGTCGTCGGCTCGTCGCAGATCAGCAGTTTCGGGTCGTTGGCCAGCGCGATCGCGAGGACGACGCGCTGCCGCTGCCCGCCGGACAGCTGATGCGGATAGGCACGGAAGGTGCCGGGCAACCCGACGGAGTCCAATAGCGACTCCGCCGCGGCGCGATGGTTCCTGCCGTCGCGGTGGATCCGCATCGGTTCGGCCACCTGCGCGCCGACCCGCATCGCCGGGTTCAGCGCGGTCATCGGTTCCTGGAACACCATCGACAGGTCGTTGCCCCGCAACCGCGACAGTTCCTTTTCCGGCGCGCCGAGCAGCTCGCGGCCGTCGAGTTTCACCGATCCGGAGGCGGCGAGCTCTTCGGGCAGAAGCCCCATGATCGACAACGCCGTCAACGACTTCCCGGAGCCGGACTCGCCGATCAGCCCGACCCGCTCACCGCGAGCGATGCCGAACGAGACGTCGCGGACCAGCCCGGAAATGCCGAGACCATGGACTTCGAGGGTCATAGCCGCGCCGCCAATCGGGGATCGAGACGATCGCGCAGGCCGTCGCCGAGCAGGTTGAAGCCGAGGACGGCGATGGCGATCGCGACGCCGGGCACGAGCGCGAGCCGCGGATGCAGGGTCAGGAACACCTGCGATTCCTGCAGCATGCGGCCCCACGACGGGGTCGGCGGCCGCGTGCCGAAGCCGAGGAACGACAACGCCGCTTCCGCGAGCACGGCGATCGCGAACGACACCGACGCCTGCACAATCAGCAGCCCGGAGATGTTCGGCAGCACATGCCGCGCCGCGATGTTCAGCCGCGACCGGCCCGCCGACCGCGCGGCCAGCACGAACTCGCTGCTCATCACCTGCAGCGTCCCCGAACGCGCGATCCGCGCGAACGACGGGATGGTCGCGATGCCGATCGCGACCATCGCGGTCAGCGTGTCCGCCCCGAACACCGCACCGAACATGATCGCCAGCAGCAACGCGGGGAACGCGAGCACGAGGTCGTTGACGCGCATGACGAACTCGCCCAGCCACCGCGACGACATCCCGGCGAGGATCCCCAGCGGCGTCCCGATCAGCGCCGCGATGCCGACCGCGACCACGCCGACGTACAGCGTCGTCCGCGCGCCGACCATGATCTGGCTGAGCACGTCACGGCCGAAGCTGTCGGTGCCGAGCAGGTTCGCGCCGCTGAACTCGTGCAGCCGGTTCGGCGCGTCGACCTTCACCGGGTCGAACGGCGTCCACACGAACGAAAGCACCGCGGCGAGCACGATCAGCGCGACCAGGACGCCGCCGATCACGAGGCTGCGATTGCGCATCAGGAACCTCGCAATCTCGGGTCGAGCACCGTGTACAGGACGTCGACCACGAAGTTCACCAGCAGCACGCCGACCACCAAGACCAGCACGATCCCCTGCACGGACAACAGATCCCGCGACGCCACCGAGTCGAGCAGCATGCTTCCCAGCCCCGGCAGCACGAACACGCGCTCGACGACGACGGCGCCGATCAGCAGCGTCGACAGCTGCAGGCCGAGCACCGTGACCACCGGCACGGAGGCGTTGCGCAGCCCGTGCCGGAACAGCGCCTGGAACGGCCGGAGTCCCTTGGACCGCGCGGTGCGCAGGTAGTCCTGGCCGAGCGTGTCAAGCACCGCGGACCGCACGTAGCGCGTGAGCACCGCGCCCTGCACGAGTCCCAGCGACAGAGCGGGCAGGACGAGACCGCGGAGGAATTCGCCGGGGTCCTGCACCGGCGGCGTCCAGCCACCGGAGGGCAGCCAGCGCAGCTGCACCGCGAAGATCTGCACCAGGATGATGCCGGCGAGGAAGGCGGGGATCGCGACACCGATCTGCGACAGCCCGGAAACCGCCGTGCCGTCGGCCTTCCGATGCCGCACCGCGGCGAACGTGCCCGCCGGGACGGCGATCAGCAACGCCACCAGCATCCCGGCCCCGACCAGCCACAACGTCACGCCGAGCCGGTCGGTCAGGGCGGGCCCGATCTCCTCGCGAGTGACGTACGAGCGGCCGAAGTCGCCGTGCAGGACACCGCCGATCCAGTCGAAGTACTGCGTCACCAGCGGCCGGTCGATGCCGAATTCGGCGCGGGTCTTCGCGACCAGTTCCGGTGTCGCGTTGACGCCGAGCGCGACCTGCGCCGGATCGCCCGGAAGCACGGCCATGAACAGGAACACCACGATGGACGCGACCAGCACACTGGCGACGAGGATCGCTACGCGGCGCACGATCTTGACGGTCATCGCGGCGCCAATCCCGTGAGATCGAAGGACTCGCTGACCTGGTTGCGGACGAACCCGGTCACCTTGTTCTTCGCCACGATCACGTTGGGGAACAGGAAGAGCCAGTCCGCGGCCGCGTCCTCGGACAGCCGCCGCGCGACCTGGCGCATCGCGCCGACCTGCTCCTGAGGCGTTCCGGCGTCTGCCTTCGCCAGCTCCCGCTGGACGTCCTTGCCGTCGTAACCCCAGTAGTACTTCGGCTTGCCGAAGGTGACGATGTCTCGGGCCTCGACGTGCTGGATGATCGAGAGGTCGTAGTCGTGGTCGGTGAAGACCTGCTTGAGCCACACCGCCGGGAAGTCCAGCGGCTCGATCGTCACCGTGACCCCGACGTCCGCCAGCTGCGACGCCACCACCTGCGCGGCCGACACGGCGTACGGCAGGTTCGGGATCCGCAGCCGGAGTGAGGGATTCGGCTGTCCGGCCTCGGCGAGCAGCGCTTTCGCCTTCGCGGGATCGAACGGATACGCGTTCGAGAGATCCTCGTACCAGGGATCCGTCGGCGGGACCATGCTGCCGATGAGCGTCCCGCGACCGGCCCAGGCCGTGTCCAGCAAAGCCTTCCGATCGATGGCGTACGACAGCGCGCGCCGGACCCGGACGTCGTTCAGCGGCGCGCGGGCGTTGTTGAACGCGAGCGTGACCTCGCTGTTCGTCGTGCCCTCGACGACGGTGAACCGGTCGTCGCTCTGGAACTGCGGGATCGAATCCGGCACGGTGATCGCGGAGATGACGTCGATCCCGTTGCTGAGCAAGGCGTTGTTGAGCGCGGTCGGATCCTTGATGTACTTGAGGACCACGGTCGAGTAGGCCGGTTTCGTGCCCCAGTACGCGGGATTCTGCTTGAGCACGATGGAATCGCCGCGCCTGCGCGAGGACACCGTGTACGGTCCGGTGCCGACCGGTTTGTTCGCCAGATCCGCGACGCCGGTCGGGCTGAACATCGCGCCGAGCCTGCTGGTGAGGCTGAACAGCCAGCCGTTGCTGGGTTTCGTGAGCACGACCCGCGCGTGATCCGGCGCGACGACGTCCACCCGGTCGACGACGTCCATTGTGGACTTGATCGAAACGGTCCAGTCGGTTTTGACGCGCATCAGGGAGAACTTGACGTCCTCGGCGGTGAACGGCGCACCGTTGCTGAACTTCGCGTTCTTCCGCAGCTTGAAGTCGTAGGTCTTGCCGTCTCCCGAGACCGTCCACGATTCGGCCAGCAGCGGCACGATCTTCGCGTCCGCGTCGAGTTTCACCAGGCCCTCGTAGACGTTGTAGAGCAAGGCCTGCGGGATGGCGGCGCCGTCGGTGCGGGTGAAGTCGAAGTTCGCGGGTTCGGCGGTGTAGCCGATGGCGAGCGTGCCGGGATCCTTGGCGACCGTGGCACTCGAACCGGCGGAGCAACCGGACGTCACCAGCAGCAACGCGAGGGCCGCCGCATGGATCCGGGCTTTCATCCTGCCCCCTGACCGGTAGACTGGTCTGACCAGTAAACCAGACGAGACGGCAGGGTCAAGATGGAATTCGAGCCGGTCGCCCCTGTCCGCGCGTACCAGCGCGTCGTCGAACAGATCGAGGAAGCCGTGTTCAGCGGCCGGATCAAACCCGGCGACCGGCTGCCGAGCGAACGCGAGCTGATGGTCCAGTTCGACGTCGGCCGCTCGACGGTGCGGGAAGCGCTGCGCGTGCTGCAAGCGGCGGAGATGATCCGCTCGCGGCCCGGCGACCCGCGCGGCCCCGAGGTCCTGGCCGCCTCACCCGCCGCGTTGCACCGGTCCATGCACCGGCTGGCGCGGGCCGACCACCTCGGCCTGTCCGAACTCCTGCAGTTCCGCATGGTCCTCGACGGTTCCGCACATCTGCTCGCCGCGCAGCTCAGGACCGAAGATCACCTCGCCGAACTGGACGCGGCGCTGGAGGCGATGCGCGCGGGCGTCTCGAAGGGATTCGCGGAGTTCTCGCACGCGGACGTCGCGTTCCACGAAGCCATCGCCCGCGCGACGGGGAACCCGCTGCTGGTGATCAGCGGCGAAGTCGTCCGCGGGGTCGTCCTGGAACTCATCGAGGACAAACTGGAACACGCCGACGACCGGACCGCGTTGATGCGCAACTGGCTCACGCATCACGAAGAGGTGCTGGGAGCGATCCGGGACTCGGACGGCGAACGCGCGTCGAGGCTGGCCAAGCAGGCGCTCTACGACAACTACGCGGAATACGTACCGGAAGACCAACGCCACCTCTTGATACCTCTACTGTCGTAACGGTTCGTGGCGTTCGGGCGACTCACCCCCCTAGACTCGCTCACATGGGGGATGAAATGGAGCCCAAGAACCCCCGCCAAGGCGTCGGCCTGGCGCTTTCCGGCGGTGGCTACCGCGCGATGCTGTTTCACACCGGAGCCCTTTGGCGGCTCAACGAACTCGGCTGGCTGTCCAAGATCTCGACGTTCTCCAGCGTCTCGGGCGGTTCGATCGCCGCGGGCGTGCTCGCCCACGCATGGTCGGACTTGAAGTTCGAAAACGGTGTCGCGGGCAACTTCGACGACAAGGTCGTCGCGCCGGTCCGGAACCTGGCGCGCACGCGACTCGACATCCCGGTCACCTTGCGGGCCATGGCCGTTCCGTGGCGGAGCGCCGGCGAGGAACTCGCGCGGGTGTACGCGAAACACCTGTTCGGCGACTGCTGCCTCAAGGATCTGGATCCCGACGGCCCGCAGTTCGTCTTCACCGCGACGAACCTGCAGGACGGCGCGCTGTGGTGGTTCTTCCGGCAGAACGGGGCGCACGGGAACATCCCGCTCGCGACC
Organism: Amycolatopsis oliviviridis; assembly: GCF_014654365.1. GTDB lineage: Bacteria > Actinomycetota > Actinomycetes > Mycobacteriales > Pseudonocardiaceae > Amycolatopsis > Amycolatopsis oliviviridis. Next base: position 244,077 of record NZ_BNAY01000004.1, on the reverse strand, counting down.
GCGGTGGCCGCGTCCTCGGCGTTCCCGCCGATGCTGTCGCCGGTGGCGATCCACGATCCGCTGTCGACGGAGAAGGGCCGCAAGATCGTGCTGAGCGACGCCGGCGTCTACGACAACCTCGGCCTGGACCCGGTCGAAGGGCACGCGACGGTGCTGGTCAGCGACGCGGGCAAGCGGATGAAGGTCACGCCGAAGGTGCCGCGCGACTGGGGACGGCAGTTGCTGCGCGTCCTCGACGTGATCGACAACCAGGTCCGCGAACTGCGGCGGGGCGCGCTGCTGAAGTCGTACGTGGAGAAGGATTTCGCGGGCACCTATTGGGGTTCCTACGTCGACCTCTCGAACTTCGAGCTGGAGGACGCGCTGGACGCGCCTGTCGAGCTCACGCACGGGCTGGCGGAAACCCCGACGCGGCTGACGAAACTGCCGGAAGTGCTGCAAGAGCGGTTGATCAACTGGGGTTACGCGGCCTGTGACGCGGGGATGCGGAAGTGGGTCGATCCGGAGGCGGCCGCTCCCGGCGGGTTCCCGTTCCCGGCCTCGGGCGTCGGCTGACCCGGTCTCCCGACCCCGGATGTCATGAAAGGGCCGTTCAGGACATTTTTCGTCCTGAACGGCCCTTTCATGACACTTCTCGCTCGTCAGGCGACCAGGTTGGCGTAGACGATGATGTTGTCCTTGTAGCTGTGCTCTTCCTTGTCGAAGACACCGCCACAGGTGATCAGCCGCAGCTGCGGCTTGTCCGTGTTGCCGTAGACCGCGTCCTCGGGGAACTTGTCCTTGGGGACCTGGTCCTTCTTCTCGACCACGAACTTCAGGCTCTTGCCGTCGCTGCGGTCGACGAGCACCTCGTCGCCCGGGTTGACGTCCTTGAGCTTGTAGAAGATGCCCGGCTGCTTGTTGCCGTCGACGTGCCCGAGCACGATCGCCGGGCCGACGTCACCGGGTACCGGCGAAAGCTGGTACCAGGCGGCCTGCATCGGCTTCTTCGCCGAAGGGACGGCCATCTTGCCGTCCTTGTTGATCGCGACCGCGATCAGGTTCGACTCCGCGCCGATCTTGGGGATCTTCACGTTCGTCGGCCGGACACCGTCGAACGGCTTCGTGACCGGGACGGTCGATTCCGCCGGTGCCTGCTGTGCCGCGGGCGCGGGTTCGTCGGAACCACAACCGGTCAGCGCGAGGGAAAGGATCAGGGTGGCCGCGACCGCGCGACCACCCCGCCTCAGGAACTTCGTCGACATCGATCAGGCCGCGGTGGCGCCGAAACCGGTCTCGATGCCGCCCTTGGGGGCGTACTTGACCTGCTTCTCCGGCTTGCCCGGGGTGGCCGCGCCGCCGCCGATGGGCGACTCGAACTCGATGTCACCCTTGCCGGACTTGCCGTCGCAGGTCCAGGTGAAGGTGCTGGAGTTGCCCTTGAAGGACTTCTTGACCTTCACGATGTAGACCCAGTAGCGGCCGTCGTCCTCGGCCTGGTTGCTGTACAGGGTGTCGAAGTCCGGCGCCGAAACGTTCGACGGCTCGCCCGACGCGCAGGCGATGACCAGCGCGCCGACACCGTTGTCGCCGATGTAGCCCGCGCCGACGTTGTCGACGTAGGGCTCCTCCGGGTTCGGCGTGGTGGTGGGCTTCTCCGAGGTGGAGGTCGGCGACGGCTTGCCGGAAGTCGGCGTGCCGGTCGGCGTCGGCTCCTGCGAGGACGACGAAGCCGGGGCGCTCGGCTCCGGCGGGGCGGAGGTGACCTTGCCGCCGGTCCACGAAGGCGAGGGCGCCGTGGTGGGCGTCTCGCTCGACGAGGGGGTGGGCGTGGTCGTCGTTTCCTCCTGCGCCATCGCGGCAGGCGTCACGGCCAGCGAGATGACGGCGCCGGCCAGCACCGCGCCCGCGAGGCGGCCCAACGTCTTCTTCAAAGTGATCTCCCAGTGGAAAGCATCGCAACGCACGGTGACCCCCACCGTGCGACCACCCGGGGGAAATCCCACGTTCGGGTGACAGCGCGATACTGCCCGAAAAGTGCCGGTCTTCAGTAGCGAATGGACAGTGACAAGAACCACTGGGGAAACCGGTAACACCGGGGTGATCCTGCCCGATACAAGGGCCTGAATGTCGCTCAACAAAGCGGAAAACTCTCGGCGACGGGGCAATGTTAACACCCGAACGGCCGGAACGGTTGCGTCACGGAAGCATTTTTTCGGCGCTCTCCGAACGCCGGAAAAAGGGCGGTTTTCCTGGCGGGATCGGCCACTTTCCGCGACTTCCCGAGCCATTGTTACCACCCGGTTCACACGTTCGGAGTACCCCTTGGTGAAATCATGACCACTTGGGCGCGAAAGCCGGTGCTCGGCAACCCGAAGGTCACGATCAGAACACCAGGAGCAGGGCCACGGCGAGCGAAAGCGCGCCGAGGAGGCCGGCGACGAGCAGCCAGGGCTTCGGCGACATCCGCTTCCGGACCGCCCGGCTAGCCGAGCGCGGAAGCCAGATCCGTCCAGAGATCTTCCGGGTCTTCGAGCCCGACACTGAACCGGACGAGCCCGGCGGGCACATGGGCGTCACCCGCCAGCCAGGCACGCCGCTCGACCAGGCTCTCCACTCCGCCGAGGCTGGTGGCGGCCCGGATCAGCCGCAACGACCCGATGACCTTGTCCGCGGTCTCGGCGTCCGGGAGTTCGAACGCGATCATCGTGCCGGAGCCGGGATAACGCACCCGGGTGATCGCCGGATGGTCGACCAGCCGCGCCGCGAGCAGCGCGGCCGTGCGGGTCTGCTCGGCCAGGCGGACCGGCAGCGTCCGCAGCCCGCGCAGCGCCAGCCACGCTTCGAGCGCTCCCGGCGTCGCCCCCATCCGGGTCCGCGCGTCGCGCAGGTCCTTCGCGATGCCTTCGTCGGCCGCGATCGTCAAGCCGAGCAGCAGGTCGCTGTGCCCGCCGATGAGTTTCGTCGCGCTGTGCACGACGATGTCGGCGCCGAGTTCCAGTGGCCGCTGCCCGAGCGGGGTGGCGAACGTGTTGTCCACGGCGACCAGGCCGTTCGCGGCGGCGGCGATCGTCTCGATGTCGATGACGTCGAGCGTCGGGTTGGTCGGTGATTCGAGCCAGAGCAGGTCGGCGTCCGCGGCCTCGACCCACGCGGCCGTGTCGTCCGGCGCGACCTCGGTCACCACCACACGGCCGGTGCGGTGCGCGTGCGCGAGCAGGCCGCGGGACCCGGCGTAGGAGAACGTCGGGACGCAGACCTTCGCGCCGACCCGCAGTGTGTCGACGACGGCGCTGAGCGTCGCGATCCCCGAGGCGAACGCGGTGGCATGCCCGCCTTCGAGCGCGCCGATCGCGGCTTCGAGGGCCTCCCAGGTCGGGGTGCCGTTCTCCCGCGAGTACGCGCGATCGGCGCCGGCGTCGAAGGTGCTCGCCGCGACGATCGGCACGTTCAGCGGTTCGCCGGGGCCCTCCGGACGTCCGGCGGCGACGGCGAGGGTGCGGGGTGACCAGTCGTTCGTGTCCACCCCGCCACCGTAAACCGTGCCCTCGCGAGGCCCTTCGCCTTGGGACAGGCAGGGCCTCGGTCAGTCGAACAAGCGCTGCGCGCGGGGTGTTTCGGCCAGCCTACGCATCTCGGCGCTCAACGCGACCCTGTTTGCGATCCGACGGCCCCCGGCTCCGAGGAGCTTGCGATTTCCAGGTGGATCCGCGTGACGGAACCCGAGCACCCATAACGGCACCTGCGCACTGACTGCCGTCTCCCCAGCCCGAAGAGTTCCGCCGGTCTCCCCGGCTTCAACCACGATGACAGCATCCCCCAAGCCGACGATCACCTGGTTTCGAGTCATAGCGGCCCCCGCTGTCCAACTCTGCCCCGGCGGGAATTGAGAGACGACAAGCAGCCGATCGAGCGCTTTCTGAGGAAGATCTCGATAGGGGCGTTTCAACTGGAAGTTCAGGATGCCTTCCGCCAGAACGGCGACCGTCCTGCCTCCAGCCCGCAGTGCGGCCAGATGGCTCTCGGTGTCTACGCCCTTCGCGTAGCCGGACACGACGGATATACCGGCCGAGGCGGCATCCTCGCCACAGGCCCTCGCTGCCTTCAGGCTTTCCTCGGTCGCACTCCTTGCTCCGCAAATGCCCACGGCGTAACCGGAAAGCAGGTCGATGGCGCCGCGGTAGAACAAGACGGGAGGAGCTCCCTTCGCCTGACGCAAGCGCGCCGGGTAGTCGGGCTCATCGCAGAAGAGCACGTTCACACCCGCGGCACTCAGGGAATGAGCCAGCTTCTCCGCCTTGGCGATTTCGTCATCAGGAAGCTCACCTACCAGGCCTACCAAGGCACGACGCCCACGTTGCAGGAGAACCTTGGCGGCCCGCCGAGGGCCTCCCGCGGCCACCGGGGCGAGCACAGCAAGCATCAACCGCTCATGAACCGAGGTCGCCCCGTCGATCGTCATGGTGTTCTCTGCTTCGTGCTAGGCGTCTCCGACATCTCACCATCAGATACATATCGAACATCAGTTCGAGCATTTCAAGTGGCGGGGCGACTGTCAAGACGACAGGGCACGCCATGCGACACGCCGGACACGTTCACACACTGAGAGCGAAAGGACGTGGACACTGGGTAGCCCCTCCTGAAAGGGCATCATCTCTTGTCCCCGCCTTTAGGCCTGTTTCGGCCGAACTCACGAGGCGATCGCCTCGAAGACTGGTCCTGGGAACACGTGGGGCAGCAGAGGCTCTTGCTACTCCGGGGATCCGCAGAGATCGCGAAGCACATCCTGTCCGCGTTCCCCAGTGCCTACATGGTCCAGATCTACTCTCAGCACAGACCTAGATGGACACATCGACTCTTCGTTCCAGAGGAAGCCGATGTTGCACCTCTCGCAAAGTTGCTGCAAAAGGTCTTGGTACTCCGGGTACCGAATGAGCTCGACGGAGCCATCGCCCTGGACTTCTACAACCGACCCGCCCCTCCTCCGTCGACAGGTTTGCAATACACCGACACCGCGAAGCTGATCCGCATGGTCAAGTATGAAAACCGACAGCGAAAGATCAGCGAGGTCAGGGAAGCAGGCAAGCGCCTCTCGTCTTGCATGGCAGACGTAGTGAAGAGTCATGATTGGTTTCAAACCACAAGCTTGATCATCGCCGCTCCGGGGCACACACGAGCCACGGTGTCTGCCAGCGTCCGGATCGGTCATACGATCGCTCACGAGTGCGAGCTTCCCCAGGAGCAGGTTCTCAGCAGCCGGGAGTGGCGGAAATCCGCGAAAGACATGACGTCCGCCGAGCTCGCGGGCCTACTGGACGAGTACACGGTTTCAAGCGACCTGACCGGGCGATGCGTTCTGCTCGTCGACGATGTGTTCCACACTGGCAGCACCTTGAGGGGGCTCGCAGCCGCAGCACGACGCGCCGGCGCCACGACCGTGCTCGGCTTGGTCGCCGCAAGAACCCTCAGCCTCTGAGCTTGAGGTTCAGAAGCCGGCGTAGCCCGCTGAAACCGGCACCGAGCCTTCAGCGGGTACGGCTTTGACCAGCTGCCGAAGCACATCTCGAATGCGGGACATATCCGCCTTTGGAGGCAGAGACCTCGTCTGAGCGATGTCGAGCAGCTCACCTAGCAGAGCGGGGTGGCTCTGCAGAATCGCCCCTCCTACCGACACCAGCGCCAAATGGTCGACTGCTCGACGCAGGTCTTCGGCAGCAGACTCGATCAGTACACCGTCTGCGACGGCGTACTCAACCACGTCGCGGGCGACCAGCAGAGCAACGCCGGGAAGGCGGTCTGCAGGGGTGAGCTGCGCCGATAGCTCCCGCACATCCATGCTCACTCCTTTGCCATCACCGAAATGGATCTTGGTTCGACACCGAATATGAAACTACACTTGTTCGTATTTTAATACACCTACGGCTCGCCGGAGGCGGCCATGTCTTCTCGTCGAGGTCGGCCGCCCGGAAGTGGGCCACCTACGCGATTCACCTCGGACGAATCCTTCACGGGCACACCCACCTGGTTGGTCGACGACCAGCAGAACCCGGCCGAGGTCGCCGCTGCGTTTGCCCAGCAATCGTTGATCGCCAGGGTCCGACAGCTCCATGGCAAGGACTTCTCCGCAGCCGACGTCGCGCGACAGCTCGGCCGAGAGCCGGACGACCGGACCGTGGCAGATGTCTGGACTGGCCGACGCGCCATCGGGCTACCGATGCTGCTGGCTTTGGCCTTGGCGTTCGATGTGCCGCCTTTGCCTCACCTCGACACCGACGATCTGATCTCCCTGCTTCCCTCGGAACATCGTGGCTGGCTCGGCACCTGGAGACCGGGCAAAGGGCTTCCTGTTTTCACACCTGCGTTTCGTCCAGGCGGCGAGCCATCCTGGAATCTCGCGGCAGAGCATCTGTCCGATTGGTTGACCACCACTTCGAAGACAACTGCCTTGCACCTGGCGAACGATGAAGTCGCTACGCACGTGACCGCGAAGGCATTGGCCGACGCCGGTCTTCACACTGGACTAGCGTCGGTAACCAGCACCGGGCGAGGACTGCACTACGAGTCACAACCGGAGATCGACCTCACTGTCGTGTTCATGTCAGATCATGTCGGCTCGTCTCGTCGCGAACTGCTTGAACTGCTGCAACGACTGCTTAGCCTGCGAAAGCATGCTCGTGACAGGGCGATCGGCGTTCTTCTGATCGAACCTCGACTCCTTCAACGCCTTGATGTGCTGCTTCCGGGGTGTGCGGTCGCAAGTACGGGTGACACAGTTCGAGTACCACCAAGCACCTTGCAAGAGATCGAGCAGGCCGATCCGGGTTCTTTCCCACCCGAGATCGAGATGATTCTTCTCGCATCCGAGCGCAGTCCGACGGCCCACGCGACCTACATCTACGAAATATCCAAGGTCGAGTCTGTATCCACTCCACCGCGGTAGACCGTCCACACGAAACGGGTCCCTTCCTCGCGCCCGAGGAAGGGACCCGTCACGCATCGCGAAGCTAGTGGGCGTACACCTCGAATTCGTAGAGGGAGTAGCCGTACTTCGTCCCTCGCTGGACACCGGCCATCCGGACATAACGGTCATCGGTCGCCTCGAAGGCGACGTTGTCCTGCCCACCGTCTCCATCCACAATGGACGCCGCGTCGCGCCAGTTCGTCCCGTCGGACGAGACCTGCACCTTGTACGCCTTCCCGTACGCGGATTCCCAGTGCAGCACGACCCTGGAAACGCGCTGCACCGAACCGAGATCGACGGTGATCGACTGGTTGTCGCTCCAGTCGCTCGCCCAGCGCGTCGACAGGTTGACGTCGATCGCGTGGGACGGCGGCGAGTTGTACCAGCCGGTCTCGTGGCTGCTCGCGCTGACCGACCGGCCGGTGGCGAGGTTGGCGATGTTGTCGCCGCGCTTCGCCGGGAACTCCACGACCTGCTGGAAGGTCGGCCGGTTCTGGGTGCTCATCTTGTCCTGCGTGATCCCGCCGAGCGCGCGGTGGATGATCGTGTCGGCGCACCACTGGTCGCCCGCGCCGCAGTCGCCGTCACCGGGGTACACGGTGTTGGCGGGCTGCGCGGCCGCCTGCGTCAGGGAGTCGAGCAGCACCTGACGGCAGGCGTTGACGTCGCCGCCACCGCAGTACTTCACGGGCAGCGGACCGGCGACGTTCTGCCCGAGGACCGACCGGATGTCCTTGTGCACGTAGCCCCACCAGCCCGCCTGGTACGACGAACCCGCGTGCGGCTGGCCGACGTGCTTGCCGGGGACCTCGTTCTGCCAGCCGGACGGCGACTCGTTGATCTTCAGCACACCCACCATGGCGGCGTAGGCGGCGTCACCCATGCCGGGTTTGAACTGCGCGTTGACCAGCAGCGGCCACCAGGCGTCCATGATGCGGATCGCGTCGGCGTTCGCGTAGGCCTTGCTGCCCGGCGAGGTCTGCGCACGCAGGGCGCCCGCGGCCAGCCACGTCTTCAGCTTCGTCACCGCGTCCGCGGCCGGGCCGGTCACCGGTGCCTTGTCGAGCACCTTGAGCAGTTCCGGCAGCACCTTCTCGGCGCGGAGGTCGGCCAGCGCCGCCTCCTCCATGGCCTGCGTGAGGTTCACCCGCGTCACCTTGGTGCCGCTGGAGACCATCTTCTTGACCCGCGCGTCGATCAGATCGCCGCGGTGCACGGAACTCTTGTCCGCGCCGCTGGCCGCGTAGCCGTTGCTCTGCGCGTTGTTCCAGCTGATGTAGTAGTCCTGGTTGATCGACTGCGGATGCTGCGAAGACGGCGTGTAGTTCGCGAGGTTTCCGTCGGGATTCCAGCCCTGCCAATCGAATCCCGCGTCGGCCTTCACCGGCATCGCCGGGTCGACGTTCGGGTTGCGGACCGGGTTCGAGCCGGAGTTGAAGTACGCGATGTCGCGGGAGTCGGCGTAGAACCAGTTGTAGGTCTGGTTGACGTCGGCCGCCGCGGCCTGGAAGTCCTTCGCGGACTTGATCGCGTCCGGGTCGTTGAACTTCTGGAAGCCGATGATCGTGTCGATCTCGTGCTGGAAGGTCGACCGCAGCGAGGTGTACGCGACCGGTTTGCCGCCGACCAGCGCGCGGCTCGTCACCGGCCCGTACTTGGTGCGGAAGCTGCGCAGCGTGTACGACCCTTCGGCCGTCCCGTCGGCGATGGTGGGCTTCCAGGCGTTCTTGCGCTCGACGATGTCGAACGGCAGGCACTGGCCGCGGAACCGGTAGAAGCCGGAGTCCTTCGTCGGCGCGGAACCGTTCTGCTCGCACAGTTCGACGGCGTAGGTGTCGGTGATGTCCTGCGACGCCGAAGTCGCGCTCCACGAGTAGTCCTTGCCGCGGCCGAGCAGCACGTACATGCTGATGCCCGCGAAGGAGGCGCCGCGAGCGCTGATGCCCGGGCCCTGGAGTTCCTGCAGCATCAGCAATTGCGGCGCGAAGTAGCCGGCCTGCGGCCCGAAGACGGCGACCGGGTGACCGCTCGCGGTCTTGGCGCCGGAGACGACCAGCGCGTTGGACATGCCGTGCTTCTCCGACAGCATGTTCCCGGGCAGGACGCCGTCGTCGAAGATGCCGCGGACGGCCTTCTGGTCCTCGGGTGCGGGAACGTCCACCTTGGCGGGCGTCGCCGTCCCGGCGGAACCGGTCGGATCGAAGACCAGTTGCTGCCCGGTGACCGAACCCTTGTCCGGCATCGCGGCGCCCTGCGGATTCGCCGGCGCCTTGCCGTAGTCGAAGTTCTGTCCACTGTGGAGGGTCTTGACGGTCTCGGGGTCGTCCTCGGACCGGAGGCTCTTCCAGACCTTGTCGCCCTGTTCGAGTCCGTACTTCTCCTGCATCGCCATCTTCGCGATGGCGTTCTGCACCTCACCGCCACCGCCGGCGCCGAATTGCGCGCCGACGACGGCGGCGAGGACGACGAGGTCGGTCAGTTTGAAGGGCTCGATCGTCCCGGCGTTCGTGATCGCGTCGACGTGCCCGGTGAGGACGTACTCGCCCGGGAAGTAGCGGCCGCTGTGGGAATCGGAGATGTACTTGTTGACGCCCTGGACGTAGGCCTCGGCGTCGGCCTTGCCCTGCGCGCCGCGCGGACCGCTCGCCGCGGCGTTGTCGATCTGCTTCTGGAGTTCCTGCTCGGTGTAGGGCGCCGAGGCGAAGAAGCTCTGCTCGAGTTCGCGGTTGCCCTGCGCGCCCCCGGCGTACGAGGTCAGCTGGCCGCGGCCGACGCGGCGCATGATGTCCATCAGCCACAGCCGGTCCTGCCCAGCGGCGTACCCGGCGCCGAACATCGTGCCCGGCCGCGTCGTGCCGACGATCCGGGGAACTCCGGTCGCCTTGTCGCGGGTGATCGTCACGTCCGAGCGCGGGTTGATCGTGCTCTCGACCTGACCGGACTGGACCCCGTACGAGGCGTCGTTGAAGAACTGGTTGATCTTGTCCGTGGTCAGCGTCTTGTAGCCGTCGGCGAGGGAGGCGTACTTGCCGAGCTGATCGGCGGAATGCGCGGGACGGGTGCCGAACGCCTTGTGCGCCAGGATCTCGGCGAGGGTGGCGTTCCCCTTGGACCCGGGCGGCAGGATGTCGCCGCACTGGCCGCCGCAGTAGTCGTCGAGCGCGGCGGCCACCACGGAGTTCCGTGGGGCTTCGGCCGCGTTCGCCTGGAGTGCCGGAACGGTTCCCGCCACCAGCGTCAACCCCGCCAGCGTCGTCAAGACCCGTATGCCTCGTCGCATGAAAGACCTCCGTCGTCGGAGAGTGACGAGGCGCACACTACCCACGGGTATCCAAATTTGTGAAGACTATTCGCGTTCTTGCCACCGTTCGGCGGAACACTCGCCCTGCGAACCCAGGACCAGCGGATGTAGCTTTATGACCATGTCTTTGCAGAAGCCCCAGATCGACCGCCCCGAGGGGCCCGCACCCACCGAACTGAAGGCCACCGACATCTCGGTCGGCGACGGCCAGGAGGCGAAGGCCGGCGACACCGTTTCGGTGCACTACGTCGGTGTCTCGCACTCGACCGGTGACCAGTTCGACGCGTCGTGGGACCGCGGTGAGCCGCTTCGGTTCGGCCTCGGCGCCGGTCAGGTCATCCCCGGCTGGGACCAGGGCGTCGCGGGGATGAAGGTCGGTGGCCGCCGTCAGCTGGTCATCCCGCCGCATCTGGCCTACGGCGAACGGGGCGCCGGCGGCGTCATCAAGCCGAACGAGACCCTGATCTTCGTGGTCGACCTGATCGGCGTGAACTGACCCACTTCGATCGCGCGATGGGCCCCCGGGAGGACTCGATTCCCCGGGGGCTCGTTGCGCCTTTCAGATCTACACGGCCTGCAGTCGCCGCATCGGTCGAGTGAACGGGTTGTCCGCAGCGCCATCCGAGAAGCCCGCCAACTCGGCGATCTCTTCGTCCGTGAGGCCTTTGGCTCGCAACGTGTCCCCGATCGCCATGACGAGCTGCGGAGTCTCCGGAGCCAGCTGATCACCGTCCGGTTCGGTCGTCTTCCAGCCACGAGCGTTCATGGACTTGTAGAAGCTCGTACGGTCAGCTGCCGAAACCTGTCCGAGTGAGTAGGCCCGCTCGAACAGTGCCTGCATCGAGACTCCCCAAACTCGCTTCATGTCCCGTAGATGACCAAGGGTCACAGGACGCAGGTCCGGCTTGATCACGTGTGACGGCATCAAGAACTCGGCGGCGAACTCATTCGCTTCTCGCTCCGGATCCTCGGTCGCGATCCCGTTGTGGAGTACGAGATGACCGAGTTCGTGAGCCAGGGTCAGCCGTTTGCGATCGACCGGGGCGGCCGCGTTGATCAGCAGCACCGGGTGATCGCCGATCCACTGGGAAAGCCCATCGATACGGGATGTGCCGAAGTCCTCTTCCAGGATCACGCAACCAGCGGCTTCGAGCCAGCGGGCCAGATGCCGCACCGGCCCGACCGGCAGCCGCCATTGAGCGCGCACCATCAGAGCCGCCTGCTCGGGGGTCGTATCGATCGGGTCGAACGTCGGGACGGACTGCTCGGCCCGCATCGACACCTCTTCGAACAACACGGAAACGTGCAGCCGATAGGCGTTCAACCGCGCTTCCAGCTTCCGCCACGCTGAAGCTTTGGTCGTTCGCTGGCGCCTCATGTGCGCGTCGACGGCGAGCGCGCCCCGGACAGCGTGATCTCGAGCCAAAAACCGTGCCGATACACCCAACGACTCCGCGAGCCGGTTGACCACGTCGTCGTCAGGCATACGTTGATCGTTCTCGTAGCGGGACAACGCGGCCTGAGTGATCTCGGCCTTGGCGCACAAATCCGCCTGCGTCAGGCCGCGGGCGCGGCGAAGTGTTTCCAGCACATCGCCGATTCCACTCACGTCGCTTCGTCCTCCTCGTCTCGGGCCAAGGCCTCGTACAGGTCGATCTGGGGCAGCGACGGATCGACAGGAGTCCAGGTGATTTCCGTACCCAGGCCTCCGGATGCCTCAGCATCCACCTCCACAGCCCAGATCGCATCTTTGTCCAACCCGTCGCGCAGAGAGACGATGGTGCTGCCGATCACTCGCTCTTCGGGGTCCCAGCGGTAACCGAAGCCCAGGCGAACCTCCTCCAATCCTTCCAGAGCTTCGGACTGCGCCCAGAAGGCCAGTGCTGATTTCGTGGCATACGACCTGATGCGATCTCGGACCGTGTGCCGCTTCACACGAGCGCGGTACCGGAGACCCACCGTGACTTCACGAGTGACGCCCTGGTCCACCAGCTCGACCGAGTCGATGTCGGTGAGCCCTCGACGCAGGTGCGCCCAAAGCCGATCGTGGATCCAGTTCGAGAGGCCACGGTCGCTACTGTCCGCGACCCAGTTTGGGAAGGTGTCGCGATATTCAGCGAGATCCGCTCTGGTCGCGCTAGTGGCGTCGACCAGAGCGCTGACGACCTTGTCCCCGAGGTCGTGCAACACGTCCTCAGCCATGGGGTATGAAAACATGCCAGAAAATATACCGGCTGCGCACCCGCAACTACCAGCACAAACGTGTACTCAGGCCCCCACGAAAGCCGAAACCAGACGCTGACCGGACCCTGACCTTTTTTTCTTCTTTCTCCCCAGGCCAGGGCCGCCAGGCCCGAGGCCGGCCCCCAAGACCAACCGCCGCCCTAACGCACCGTGGGGGGTCCGGGGGGCTCGGCCCCCCGGGAACTGACGAGCGACGACAACACGAAAGAGGCCCCCGTCGCGCTAGCGAAGGGGGCCTCAACCAAGAGTGGGCGAGGAGGGAGTTGAACCCTCACGTCCTTTCGGACACACGGACCTGAACCGTGCGCGTCTGCCATTCCGCCACTCGCCCGAGTGCTTCGTTCTCTGACAGCTCGCAAAGCGTAGCAGGCGGTTTTGGCGGGTTTCACCGGGGGCCGTGTCCGACTGGCCGTACCCGGATAGGATCGACGGGGAAGCACACGTGTGAGGAGGTTGCCCGGTGGGCCGCGTTGAGCGCTTTGATAGGCGGCTCGAGAACCTCGTGGGCAATACCTTCGCGCGCATGTTCGGTGGCAACGTCGTCACGCAGGAAGTGGCGGTGGCGCTTGAGCGCGAGAGCGAGGAGAACGTTCGTGAGCTGGCCGGTGGTCGACAGCTCGCTCCCAACCACTACATCGTGTCGTTGGGGCAGGCTGATCACGAGCGCATGGCCGGAGACGAGCGTCGGGTCACCTCGGTGTTGGCGGAGGCGGTCAAGGAACACCTCGCCGAGCACGGTTGGGACACCTATGGTGACGTCGTAGTTTCGCTCGAGCGCAACGAGGCGCTGCATACTGGACAGTTCAAGACCCGTTCGTCCGTCGATCCCGACGTCAAGCCCCACGGCGCCGAAGGTTCGTCACGGTCGGCACGACCCAGCAACGCAGGAGACCCAGCAATGAGCCAGCCCCCCGGCTACGGCCAATACGACCAGGGTGACCCGTACGGCCAGCAGCAGGGCCAGTACGGCTACGGACAGCAGGCTGGCCAGCAGCAGCCCGGGTACGACCAGGGTTATGGCGGCCAGCAGCAGGGCGGCTACGACCAGGGCTATGGTGGCGGCGCTCAGCAGCCCGGCTACGACCAGTACGGCGGCCAGCAGCAAGGCGGCTACGACCAGGGCTACGGCGGCGGTGCTCAGCAGCCCGGCTACGACCAATACGGCGGTCAACAGCAGGGCGGCGGTTACGACCAGGGCTACGGCGGCGGCGCTCAGCAGCCCGGCTACGACCAATACGGCGGCCAGCAGCAAGGCGGCTACGACCAGGGCTACGGCGGCGGCGCTCAGCAGCCCGGCTACGACCAGTACGGCGGCCAGCAGCAGCAGGGCGGCTACGACCAGTACGGCGGCGGCCAGCAGCAGTACGGCCAGCCCGCCGCGGACCCGTACGCGCAGGGTGGCGGCTACGGCGGCCAGCCCGCGGCCGGCCGTCAGCTCACCGCGAGCCTTCAGCTGGACGACGGTTCGAACCGTTCGTACTCGCTGAAGCAGGGCGGGAACGTCGTGGGCCGCGGCCAGGACGCCGACTTCCGGCTCCCGGACACCGGCGTCTCGCGCCGTCACCTGGAGATCACCTGGGACGGCCAGAGCGCGACGCTCGCGGACATCGGTTCGACGAACGGCACGACCGTCAACGGCACCCCGGTGCAGACCTGGCAGCTGGCCGACGGCGACGTGATCCGCGTGGGCCACTCGTCTCTCGTGTTCCGTACGCAGGGCTGACCGGCGGGGTCCGGAGGGGGTATCGCAGAATTGCGGTGCGGGACCTGTGGTGGATCGGCACCTCGGGTCGTATGCGGAGAGCAAGGCTGTTCGGAGCCGACCATCCCGGACGGCACGGGCTCTCCGCGGCGTACAGGAGAAACGGGAGCGGACACAACAAGTGCCAGAGCTGGTCGTTCAACTCACCAGGGTGGGCTTTCTCGTGCTGCTCTGGCTCTTCGTGTTCGCCGCGTTGCGTGTCGTCCGTTCGGATCTGTACGCGGCCTCCGGGCTGCGCGTCGCCGTCCCGACGTTCGGTCGCAAGAAGAAGGAAAACAAGAAGCCGCGTGGCGGGAAGTCGCCTCAGCAGCTGCTCGTGACCCATGGTGCGCTGGCAGGCACCAGGATCGCCTTGGACGGCAGGCCGATCCTGATCGGCCGCGCCGACGACTCGACCCTGGTGCTGGACGACGACTACGCGTCGACCCGGCACGCCCGGATCGCCCTGCGCGGGGAGGATTGGTACGTGGAAGATCTGGGCTCGACGAACGGGACGTACCTGGACCGGGCTAAGGTCACGGCACCCCTCCGGGTCCCGCTCGGAGTCCCCATCCGGATCGGCAAAACGGTGATCGAGCTTCGCCCATGACTCTCGTCCTCCGCTACGCGGCTCGCAGCGACCGGGGCCTGGTGCGTTCCAGCAACCAGGACTCCGTGTACGCGGGTCCCCGCCTGCTCGCCCTCGCCGACGGCATGGGCGGGCACGCCGCAGGTGAGGTGGCCAGCAAGGTCGTCATCGCCTCCCTCGCCCCCCTCGACGACGACGACCCCAGCGACGATCTCCTCGCCCAGCTGCGTGAGGCCGTCCAGAACGGCAACGCGGCCATCGCCGAGCTCGTCCAGCAGGACCCGGACCTCGACGGGATGGGCACGACCCTGACCGCCGTGCTGTTCGCCGGTTCCCGGATGGGTGTCGTGCACGTCGGCGACTCCCGGGCGTATCTGATGCGCGGCGGGCAGTTCTCGCAGATCACGCGGGACGACAGCTTCGTCAACGAACTTCTCGAACAGGGCCGGATCACGCCGGAAGAGGCCGCGGTGCACCCGCAGCGGTCGCTGCTGCTGAAGGCGCTCACCGGTCACGAGGTCGAACCGAGCCTCACCGTGCGCGAGGCGCGCGCCGGCGACCGGTACCTGATCTGCTCGGACGGCCTGTCCGGCATGGTCAGCGACGAGACGCTGTCCGAGGCGATCCAGATCCCGGATCCGCAGGCCTGCGCCGACCGGATGATCGAGCTGGCGCTCAAGGGCGGCGGCACGGACAACGTCACGGTGATCATCGCCGACGTGGTCGACGTCGACTTCGGCGAGGACGCGCCCATCGTGGGCGGCGCCGCCGGTGACGGCAGTGACGAGTTCCACCAGGGCGACTCCCCGGCCGCCCGCGCCCGCGCGCTGACCCAGCCCGCGCCGCAGCCGCGGCCCGAGGTCCAGCCCCAACAGGAGGACCCCAAGGTCAAGCGCCGGAGGCGATTTCGCTGGCTGGCGGGAGCGGTGGTCGTCCTGATCGTGCTGGCCGCGGCGGCGATCGCCACGCGGTACTTCGTGCTGAGCCAGTACTACGTCGGCGAGGGTCCCGGCGAGGAGGTCGTGATCTATCGCGGCGTCCCGGGCAGCATCCTCGGCATCGACCTGCACGCCTACGAGCAGGGCTCGTGCCCGCCGGGCGGGCTGTGCACCGACAAGCTGCTGGTGCCCGCGCTGCAGGAGGACGCGCGCATCGCGGTGAAGAACGGCGTCAAGAAGGACAACCTCGACGACGCCCGCAAGTACATCGACGACTTCCTTCGGCCGCACAAGCAGCTGGCCGACTGCAAGCCGAACACCAGCTCGACTTCCACGCCGACCCCTTCGTCGGCGCCTCCGGCGTCTTCGTCGGCGGCTCCCCCTTCTACCCCCGCCTCGCCGAGTTCGGCGAACCAGCCAGCGGGGAGGGACTGCTCGACGCCGGAACCGGCAGCACCGGGGGGCGGTAACTGATGAGCACGCCGCTCGCCGATCCGGCTTCGGCCCAGTTCGCCACGAACCCTCCGCGCGAGCTGCCCAAGCGGCGCGGGACGGAGCTCGTCCTCCTGGCGTTCGCGACGTTCATCGTCACCATCGCGCTCGTGCTGGTGGAGGCGAACCAGGAACAGGAGCTGACCAGCTCGATCATCTGGCTGGGGCTGTCCTACCTCGGGGTGCTGACGGCGGCGCATCTGGCGGTCCGCCGCTGGGCGCCGTACGCGGATCCGGTGATCCTGCCGTGTGTCGCGCTGCTGAACGGGCTCGGCCTGGTGATGATCCACCGGATCGACCTGGCGCTCGCGGAACGCGCGATCCAGCAGGGCAAGGAGTACACGCCGGACGTCACCAAGCAGGTGCTGTTCACGGCGATCTCGCTGGTGCTGTTCGTGGTGGTGCTGATCGTGATCAGCGACCACCGCACGCTGACCCGCTACGGCTACACCTGCGGTCTGGTCGGCATCGTGGCGCTCGCGCTGCCCGCCGTGCTGCCGTCGAGCCTTTCCGAGGTCAACGGCGCGAAGGTCTGGATCAAGCTGCCGTTCTTCTCGATCCAGCCCGGCGAGTTCGCGAAGATCCTCCTGATGATCTTCTTCGCCTCGTTCCTGGTGACGAAACGCGACCTGTTCATGGTCGCGGGCAAGAAGATCGCCGGCGTCGAACTGCCGCGTGCCCGTGACCTCGGCCCGATCCTGATCGCGGCGGCCGCCTGCCTCGGCGTGCTGGTGTTCGAGAAGGACCTCGGCACGTCGCTGCTGTTCTTCGGGGTCACGCTGGTGATGCTGTACGTCGCCACCGAACGGATCATCTGGGTGGTGCTCGGGGTCGGTTTCTTCGCCGCGGGCGCGATCATCGCCTACAACCTGTTCACGCACGTCCAGCAGCGCGTCCGGAACTGGATCGACCCGCTCGCCACCTACGACGACGCCGGCGGCGGCTACCAGGTCGCGCAGGGCCTGTTCGGGCTCGGGACCGGCGGCGTCGGCGGCACCGGCCTCGGCGCCGGGCGGCCGGAC
Organism: Amycolatopsis oliviviridis; assembly: GCF_014654365.1. Classification (GTDB taxonomy): domain Bacteria; phylum Actinomycetota; class Actinomycetes; order Mycobacteriales; family Pseudonocardiaceae; genus Amycolatopsis; species Amycolatopsis oliviviridis. The sequence continues at coordinate 226,810 of NZ_BNAY01000004.1, read as the reverse complement.
ATGGTCCCCGAGGCCAAGACGGACTTCATCACCACGGCGATCGGCGAGGAACTCGGTTTCATCGGCCTCGCCGCGATGCTGATGCTGTACCTGATCCTGGCGATGCGCGGCATGCGCAGCGCCCTCGCGGTCCGCGACACCTTCGGCAAACTCCTCGGCGGCGGCCTGTCGTTCGCCCTGGTCATGCAGATCTTCGTGGTCGTCGGCGGCGTCACGAACCTGATCCCGAACACCGGGATCACCGCCCCGTTCCTCTCCCGCGGTGGTTCTTCACTGCTCGCGAACTACATCCTGGTGGCCCTTCTGCTCCGAATCTCCGACGCCGCCCGCAAACCCGCGGTGCGGCCGAAGCCGCAGCAGCCTCAGGCGCCGCTCGCCGAAGCGCACACGGTGATGGTCCAGCGGCCGCCCGCGACCGGCGAGGGGAGCGCGTCGTGAACACCCCGCTCCGCAAGGTCGGCGTCGCCATGCTCGTCATGGTGGTGCTCCTGCTGGCCAACGCCACCTACATCCAGGTGGTCAAGGCCGACGACTACCGCACGGATTCGCGCAACCTGCGGGTGCTCTACGAGGAGTACTCCCGGCAGCGCGGCCTGATCGTCGCGCCCGACGGCTCCGCGCTCGCGAAGGTCGACCCGTCGAACGACAAGTACAAGTTCATCCGGACCTACGCCGACGGCCCGATGTACGCGCCGGTCACCGGCTACTACTCGATCAACTACGGCTCGGGCGGACTGGAGCGGTCCGAGGACGACGTCCTCAACGGTTCCGACCCGCGGCTGTTCGTGCGGCGCCTGTCGGACATGGTCACCGGCCGCGACCCGCGCGGCGGGAACGTGCGGCTGACGATCAACCCGGCCGTGCAGAAGGCCGCGTACGACCTGATGACGCAAAAGGGCTACACCGGTTCGGTGGTCGCGCTCGAGCCGAAGACCGGGCGCATCCTGGCCATGGTCTCGACGCCGTCGTACGACCCGAACAGGCTCGCCTCGCACGTCGGCAAGGAGCAGATCGCGGCGTGGGGACAGTGGCGCGACGATCCGAAGAAGCCGATGCTGAACCGCGCGATCTCGGAGACCTACCCGCCCGGTTCGACGGCCAAGCTGCTGGTGACCGCGGCCGCGCTCGAGAACGGCAAGACGGCGGACATGCCCGTCAACACCGCGCCGAACGTGAAGCTCCCCGGCACCCAGACGACGCTGGAGAACTACGGCGGCGCGGCCTGCAAGGGCAACACGCTGAAGGAGGCGCTGCGGTACTCCTGCAACGTGCCCTTCGCCGAACTCGCGGGCGAACTCGGCAAGGACAAGCTGAACGCGACCGCGCAGAACTTCGGTGTCGGCGAGGACCTGACCGTGCCGATGCGGGTCGCCTCGTCCACCCTCGGCCCGCTGGACTCGCAGGCGGCCCTGTTCCAGAGCGCCATCGGGCAGCGCGACGTGCGCCTGACGCCGATCCAGGACGCGCTGCTTTCGGCGACCATCGCGAACAACGGGATGGCGATGAAGCCGCAGCTCGTGGAGTCGCTGCTGGCGCCGAACCTGTCGACCATCGAGGACTACAAACCGAGCGAGCTGACCGGCGACGCCGCGCTGTCCAGCGCGAACGCCGCGATCCTGCGCGACATGATGCTCGCGTCGGAGGAGAACACGAAGGGCGCCGGCAAGCGCGGCGACATCCAGATCGCCTCCAAGACCGGCACCGCCGAGCACGGCAACGACCCGAAGAACACCCCGCCGCACGCCTGGTACACCGGGTTCGCGCCGGCGATGGACCCGAAGATCGCCGTCGCGGTGGTCGTCGAGTCCGGTGGGAACCGCGGGCTCGAAGCGACCGGTGGCACCGTGGCCGCGGAGATCGGCCGCGCCGCCGTCAACGCCATGCTCGGGGGTGGATAGCGGATGCTGTCCTCGGGTCAGCTGCTGGCCGACCGGTACAAGCTGACGAACCGGATCGCCGTCGGCGGGATGGGCGAGGTCTGGCAGGCCAGTGACACGCGGCTGGACCGGACGGTCGCGGTCAAGATCCTGAAGGCGGAGCTGTCCGGCGACGCCGAGTTCCTGCACCGGTTCCGGACCGAGGCGCGGATGACGGCGTCGCTGAACCACCCCGGCATCGCCGCGGTGCACGACTACGGCGAGACGGTCGCGGACGAGCTGTCGATCGCGTATCTGGTGATGGAGCTGGTCGAGGGCGATCCGCTGGCCGCGATCATCACCCGCGAGGGACGGCTGAACGCCGAGCGCACCCTGGACATCCTGGAGCAGGCCGGTAACGCGCTGCAGGCCGCGCACGAAACCGGTCTCGTGCACCGCGACGTCAAACCGGGCAACATCATGGTCACCCCGGCCGGGCAGGTGAAGATCACCGACTTCGGCGTCGCGAAGGCCGCCGACGCCGCCCCGGTGACCAGGTCCGGCATGGTCATGGGCACCGCCCACTACATCGCCCCCGAGCAGGCGCTCGGGCACAACGCCGAACCGGCGAGCGACGTCTACTCGCTGGCCGTGTGCGGCTACGAATGCCTCACCGGGCACCGGCCGTTCCTTTCGGAGAACGCGGTGACGGTCGCGATGATGCACATCCGCGATCTCCCGCCGCCGCTGCCGCCGGACGTACCGCCGGGCGCCCGCGCGGTCATCGAGGCGACCCTGATCAAGGATCCGAGACAGCGGTACAACAGCGGCGGCGAGTTCGCGGCCGCGGTGGCGGCGGTCCGCGCGGGCCTGCCGCTGCCGACGCCGTCGGGGCTGGTCAACGTGGCGTATTCCGCGGGTCAGCCCGTGCTGCCGCAGCAGGCGCCGCCGGGACCGCATTCGCCGTCGAACCCGATGGTGGCGGTCGGACCGGCGTCGCATCCGGCGATGCACCCGGTCACCGGCCCGCCCCCGATGGCGGTCCGTCGCCTGCCCGGCAGACGGCCGCAGTGGGGCTGGTGGGTGCTGCTCGCGGTGATCCTGATCGCAGTACTGGTGGCAGGAGCCTTCCTCATCGTGAGACTGGTCGGTTCGGGCAACGGACAGCAGTCAGGCGGCGTGGAAACGAGTGAACAGGCACCGGCTCCGGGTAAGAAGCCTGTAGGTCCTGCGCCGACGTCCGCGTACCCCGCGGCGCCGACGGAGGGCAGCACCGAGGAGTCGGCCGGGCAGGCGAATCCAGGAATGATGAGCAGCAAACCTTGGACGGAATGGAACGGCACGCAGAGATGAGCACACCAAGACTGCTCAGCAACCGCTACGAGCTGGGCGAGACGCTCGGCTACGGAGGCATGTCCGAGGTCCACCACGGCCACGACGTGCGCCTGGGCCGGGAGGTGGCGATCAAGATCCTGCGTGCCGACCTGGCGCGGGATCCCCAGTTCCAAGAACGTTTCCGTCGCGAGGCACAGAACGCGGCGGCCCTGAACCACCCGGCGATCGTCGCCGTCTACGACACCGGCGAGACGAACACCGAGTTCGGCCCGCTCCCCTACATCGTCATGGAGTACGTCGAAGGACGGACTCTGCGGGACATCGTGAAGACCGAAGGCCCGATGTCGCAGAAGCGGGCGATGGAGGTCATGGCCGACGTCTGCGCGGCGCTGGACTTCTCGCACCGGCACGGCATCGTGCACCGCGACGTCAAACCGGCGAACGTGATGATCACGAAGAACGGCGCCGTCAAGGTGATGGACTTCGGCATCGCGCGCGCCATGCACGACGGGCAGTCCGCGATGACGCAGACCGCCGCGGTGATCGGCACGGCGCAGTACCTCTCGCCGGAGCAGGCCCGCGGTGAGTCCGTCGACGCGCGTTCGGACGTCTACGCGGCCGGTTGTGTGCTGTACGAACTCATCACCGGCGAGCCGCCCTTCACCGGCGACTCCCCGGTGGCGGTGGCGTACCAGCACGTCCGGGAGGACCCGAACCCGCCGTCGTCGGTGAACCCGGCCGTGGCGCCGGAGCTCGACGCCGTCGTGCTCAAGGCGCTCGCGAAGGGCCCGGCGAACCGGTACCAGTCGTCGGCGGAGATGCGTTCGGACCTGGTCCGCACGCTGTCCGGCCAGCGGCCGTCCGCGCCGATGGTGATGTCGGAGGACGAGCGCACCCAGGTCATGGACTCCGACCGCCGGGTGCCGCAGCGCTACGACCAGTACGAGGAAGACGACGAAGACCCGGCCGCGAAGAAGAAGCGCCGCGCCTGGCTGATCGCCGGGCTCGTGGTTTCGCTGGCGGCCATCGTGCTGCTGATCATGTGGCTGCTGGGCGCGTTCCAGGACACCGGGGCCGACAGCAAGGCGATCCCGAACGTCCTCAACCAGAACGAGGCCGCGGCCACGGAAACCCTGCGCAGTGCAGGCTTCAACCGACTGGAGACCAAGAAGGTCGCCTGCACCGGTGAGGCCGTCAACGGCCAGCCCTCCTGCGACGAGAACGACATCGACAAGGTCATCGCGATCAACCCGAACCAGGGTCAGGTCGTGCCGACCACGGACAAGATCACGCTGACCGTCGGCACCAAGCCGGGCAAGGTCAAGGCGCCGGATCTCAAGGGCAAGACCCAGGCGGAAGCCCTGACCGCGCTGACCGAAGCCGGTCTGAAGCTCGGTGTGATCACCGAGGAAGAGAACGACGACCCGAACAACGCGGGCAAGGTCCTGTCGCAGAACCCGGCCGCGCAGGCCGAGGTCGACCAGGGTGCCAAGGTCGACATCACGGTCGCGAAGTCCAAGGAACTGAAGACGGTCCAGAACTACAAGGGCAAGACGCGCGCCGAAGCGGAAGCCGGGCTGAAGGCGGCCGGGTTCAGCCCGTCGGTGACCACCGCGAGTTCCGACCAGCCCAAGGACACGGTGATCGACCAGACCCCGAACGGCGGCAAGCTCGCCGTCGGCAGCGTCGTCAAGCTGACCGTGTCGGACGGCAGCCAGGAGACCTTCGACATGCCGAACCTGAAGGGCATGACCGAGGACCAGGCTCTCCGTCAGCTGCAGCAGCTGGGCTGGAGCGGTACTCCGAACACCCAGGCCGACAAGAACGGTGACCGGGACCTGGCGGGCAAGGTCAGCAAGACCAACCCGCAGGCCGGGACGAAGATCGCGAAGAACGCGCCGATCACGCTGTTCATCGTCGAAGACGACGACTCACCGACGTCGAGTTCGCGATCCGGTATCCCGGGTCTCCCGGGTGGCGGACAGTAAGACAGCTCGACGAAGGGCCCCGCACGGTTTCGTGCGGGGCCCTTTCTCATGTCAGCTGTGCGAGAAGTCCTTCGTAGGCCTGCTGGATCCGTCCGGCGCTGGTGTGGACCACGGCGGCGTTCGGTCTCGTGGCGACGAGCGCCACGAGACGGTCGTACATCGCCGCCAGCTGCCCGGGCCCGCCCGACGTCTCGTGCGCCTCGACGTGCTCGGGCTCGGCCGCCTCGCGCGTGCGTTCGGCGAACCGGCGGAGCACGTTTTCCTTGGTGTCGAGGAGCACGATCTCGTGGAACCCCGCGGCGGTCTCGGCGGCTAGCGCTTCGAGTCGTTCGAGGAAATCGGCGCGGCCGAGGAATTGCGGGACGATCACGTCGTGGCCCGCGAGCAGGTGTGTCCGCGCGGCGCTCGTGGCGAGTTCGCGGGCGAGCCTGCCGGCCTTCGCGGTGTCGTCGCGCCAAGCGCCGAGCAGGCCGCGGATCCGGTCGATGTCGAGGTTCAACGTGAACGGGTGGTCTTCGGCGTAGAGCCGGGCGAGTGTCGACTTCCCGCAGGCGGGCGGCCCGTTCAGCGCGATGAGACGCGGCATCAGGCGTTGCGGCGGAGCAGGAACCCGACGGCCGTCGCGCTCGCGAGCAAGACGGCGATGGCCGCCACCACGGCCACCGTGAACGGACCGGTCAGTGGTTGTTGCGAGGTCAGCGCGCGCAGCAGCGGGTTGGCCAGTGGCAGCCATTTCACCAGGAGCACGGCCGCGAGGGCGAAGATCGCGGCCAGCACGGACCAGCCGACGCGCGGGATCAGCAGCCGTGAGCAGGGCAGGCCGATCGCGATCCCGAACAGCGCGCACACCGCGTGCGCCGCGGCGCCCAGGGCGAAGGTGCCGATCGTGAAGCCGCCGGTCCGGAGGCCCGACCAGAGCACCGTGACGAGGATGAGGACGACCGCGCAGCCGAAGACGGCCAGCGTGGCGCCGCCGAGGACCGATCGCCAGCGGCGGGCGTGGCTGAAGGTCACCAGCCGCTGGACCGGGTCCTCGACGTCGAGCATGGCGATCGTCAGCCAGCACGAGACCACCAGGAGCGAACCCGCGCTGATCCCGTACTGCGGCAGCAACGGCGACTTCGGATCCGTGTAGAGCACGGTGTTGACCGCGATGTAGGCGAGGATCGCGGGAAGGTAGCGCTGGGAATGGCCGAGCAGCGCGAGGTAGTAGCGGGTCATGGCGAGCACGGCGCGACCTCCCGGACCGAGAAGCCGCGGTTGAGCGCGCGCAGCAGGACGGCGTCCGTGTGCCCGGCTTCGACCGTCAGGACGATCTTTTCGCCATCGGTCACGGACTGGCGGACGCCGGGTTCCGCCGACCAGTCGCCGCCGGGCCCGTGGAGGACGATCCTTGTCGCGTTCTCGGTTTTCGCGACCGTTTCGACGCGGGTCAGGAGGCCGGCGTCCATGCGGTAGACGTCGTCGGCGTGGGCGTGCACGGCGGCGGCGCGGTGGTCGGTGAAGACGACGCTCGCGCCGCGTTCCTTGGTCTCGGCGACGAGTTCGCCGAGCACCGTGTGGGCTTCGACGTCGAGACCGGACCAGGGTTCGTCGAGGATCAGCAGTTCCGGCCCGGCCAGGACGGCCTGGGCGAGGCCGACCTTCTGGGCGTTGCCCTTGGACAGGGTCCGCAGAGGCGCGTCCGGTCCGCCGACCAGCGCCAGCCTGTCGAGCAGCGCGTCGATGGCCGACAAGTCGACATGCCCGTCGATGCGGGCCATATGCCGCAGGTACGCCCTGGCGCTCATCCGCTGTCCCGCCGGGAAGCGGTCGGGCAGGTAGCCGACCCGCGGGTTGCCCACGACGGTTCCCGAGGTCTCGCGGGAAAGGGCCGCGAGGATCCTGAGCAGGGTCGACTTCCCGGAGCCGTTCGAGCCGAGGACGCCGATCACGCGCCCCGCCGGGACGTCGAGTTCGACGTCGGCGAGCACGGGCTCGCCTCGTCCGTAGCGCTTACCGACTCCTTCGAGCCGGATCAGCGAGGTCACGCAGCAGCGGCCTTCTGCAGCGCGCGGGTGGCCTGTTCGAGCTCGTCGACCGTGACGTCGGGGACCGGGTGCCCGGCCGAAGCCAGCCAGTTCGCCAGCATCCGGTGCCCGCCTTGGGTGAGCACGGACTCGGGGTGGAACTGGACGCCTTCGAGCGGCAGTTCGCGGTGCCGCATGCCCATCACGACACCGGACTCGGTGCGGCCTGTGATCTCGAACACGGCGTCGTCGATGGTTTCCGGCAAAACGGTCAGCGAGTGGTACCGCGTGGCGGTGAATTCCGCGGGGAGCCCGGCGAGGACTCCGTCGCCCGAATGGTGGACTTGACTGGTCTTGCCGTGCAGCAGTTCCGGGGCGCGGTCGACGGTGGCGCCGAAGACGACACCGAGGGCCTGGTGGCCGAGGCAGACGCCCAGCATCGGGATGCGCTCGTCGGCGCATTTGCGGATGACGTCCATGCTCTGACCAGCACGTTCCGGGGTTCCGGGGCCGGGAGAGACGAGCACCGCGTCGAACTCGCCGAGCTTGTCGAGCTCCACCACGTCGTTGCGCCAGACGGTGCAGTCGGCGCCGAGCTGGGCCAGGTACTGGACCAGGTTGTAGACAAAACTGTCGTAGTTGTCGACGACGAGCACGCGCATGGAGCCAGCTTAGCGGCTCCCACCAGGTGGACCGTACGCCAGATCACAATGATTGTTAGGGCAACCTAACTTACCGTGGTAGGGGTGAGCCGTTCTCTTCGTGTAGCCATCGTGGGTGCCGGTCCGGCCGGTATCTACGCCGCCGACATCCTCGACAAGTCCGACGCCGACGTGACGATCGACCTGTTCGAGCGCATGCCGGCGCCGTTCGGGCTGATCCGGTACGGCGTCGCGCCCGACCACCCCCGGATCAAGGGCATCGTCACCGCCCTGCACAAGGTCCTCGACAAGCCGAACATCCGGCTGCTGGGCAACGTCGACTACGGGACCGACCTGAAGCTCGACGATCTGCGCCAGTTCTACGACGCGGTGATCTTCTCGACCGGCGCCATGGCCGACCGCGCGCTCGACATCCCCGGGATCGACCTCGACGGCAGCTACGGCGCCGCGGACTTCGTCTCCTGGTACGACGGGCACCCGGACGTGCCGCGGACCTGGCCGCTGAACGCGACGTCGGTCGCGGTCCTCGGGGTCGGGAACGTGGCGCTCGACGTGGCCCGTGTCCTCGCGAAGACCGCGGACGAGCTGCTCAGCACCGACATCCCGGACAACGTCTACCAGGGGCTGAAGGCCAGCCCGGTCACCGATGTGCACGTGTTCGGGCGCCGCGGCCCGGCCCAGGCGAAGTTCACTCCGCTGGAGCTGCGGGAGCTGGACCACTCGCCGAACGTCGAGGTCATCGTCTACCCGGAGGACATCGAATTCGACGAGGGCAGCATCGCCGCGCTGCGGGCGTCGAAGCAGATCGACATGGTCGTGAAGACGCTGCAGGAATGGGCGATCCGCGACCAGGGCGACCGGCCGAAGCGGCTGCACCTGCACTTCCTGCACTCGCCGTGCGAGATCGTCGGCGAGGACGGCAAGGTGACCGGGCTGCGGACCGAGCGCACCGAACTGACCGGTGACGGCAACGTGCGCGGCACCGGCGAGTTCCACGACTGGGACGTCCAGGCCGTCTACCGCGCCGTCGGTTACCTGTCTTCGCATCTGCCGGAGATCCCGTTCGACCACACCACCGGGACCGTGCCGAACCAGGCCGGCCGGGTGCTCGACATCGACGAGGACCAGGTGCCGGGCGTCTACGTGACCGGCTGGATCAAGCGCGGCCCCGTCGGCCTCATCGGCCACACCAAGGGCGACGCGGCCGAAACGATCGCGAGCCTGCTGGCCGACGCCGACGGCCTCACCGCCCCGGCGGTGGACGACCCCGACGCGATCCTCGGGTTCCTCACCGAACGCGGCGTCCCCTTCACCACCTGGGAAGGCTGGGGCAAACTCGACGCCCACGAGAAGTCGCTCGGCGCCCCGCACGGCCGGGAACGCGTCAAGGTCGTCGAACGCGACGAAATGACCCGCGTCTCCCGCTCTTAACTCACTTACCCAGCCCCCCACCCGTCCCAGGGGGCGGCCCCGAACCCAGTCTATCGGCTGTGAGCGGGAAAAGGGCTGGTCAGCGGGGGTTGTCCACAGCCGGGAAGGGTTGTGGACAACCTGTCTGGAAAGTCATGGAGGGCCTCACCTGTGTGGGGTCCTTCTTGGCGTTCAGGGAGAAGTGGGTCGTGAGTGGCAGTCGGGACAAGGCAAAGCGTTGTGAAAGCCACTTTCACAACGTTGAAGGTTGTGAAAGTGGCTTTCACAACGTCCGAAGCCGGCACCCGCACCACTCACGAGCCGCCTGACCCCAGATAGGCCAGGACAGCGAGAACGCGGCGGTTCGTGTCGTCCGAAGCGACGATGCCGAGCTTCGCGAAGATGTTCGCGGTGTGCTTCCCCACCGCCCCCTCGCTGAAGTGCAGCCGTCCGGCGATGGCGGCGTTGGAACAGCCCTCGGCCATCAAGCCGAGCACCTCGCGTTCGCGCGGCGTCAGCGCGGCTAGCGGGTCGGAAGCGTTGCCCGCCACCAGTTTCGCGATCACCTCGGGATCCATCGCGGTCCCGCCGCCCGCCACGCGCCGCACCGCGTCGATGAACTGGTCCGCGTTGAAGACCCTGTCCTTCAACAGATATCCGATCGCGCCGGCGCCGTCGGCCAGCAGTTCCCGCGCGTACAGCTGCTCGACATGTTGCGACAGCACGAGAATCGGCAGTCCGGGGATGTCGCGCCGCACCGCCAACGAGACCTGAAGACCCTCGTCGGTGAGCGTCGGCGGCATCCGGACGTCGACGACCGAGACGTCGGGCCGATGCGAACGCAGCGCCCGTTCCAGCTCCGGCCCGGTCCCGACCGCCTCGACGACGTCGAAACCGTGCGCGGTCAACAGATGCGTCAAGCCGTCTCGGAGGAGGTACTGGTCCTCGGCGACGACGCATCGGGGTCGAGCTGACACGGGATCTCCATAAGCACCTTCGTCGGCCCGCCGAGCGGGCTGGTCAGAGCAAAAGTACCGTCGAAGGTGCCCAGTCTGCGCTCGATCCCGCGAATCCCGCTGCCCCGCGCCGCGTTCGCGCCGCCCTTCCCGTCGTCGGTCACCTCGATCCGCAGCAGACCGTCGTCGTACCCCAGCTCGATCGACACTTTTCGCGCCTCACCGTGTTTCGCCGCGTTGCCCAGCAACTCGCAGACGGCGAAGTAGGCACACGCCTCCGCGGGCTGCTCCAGCCGCGGCAGGTCGCCGTTCACCGAAGCCCGCAGCGGACTGTCCAGCGCCATCGCCCGCACGGCGTCACCGAGGCCGCGCTCGGACAACACCGGCGGGTGAATGCCGCGCACCAGCAGCCGCAACTCGGTCAGCGTCTCGGACGACGTCTGCCGCAGCTCAGCGGCCAGCCGTTTCGCCGCGGCCGGATCGCTGTCGATCAGCGCTTCGACGGCACCCAGCTTCATCCCCATCGCGACAAGGCGTGACTGAACCCCGTCGTGCAGGTCCCGTTCGATCCGCCGCAGCTCGGCGGCCTGCGCGACCGACGCGTCCGTCCGCGTCTGCTTCAACCGTTCGACGCGTTGTCCCAGCCGCGAAGCCTCAGTCGGTCCCAGAAGCAGCTTCGCGAACTGCGCCCCCTTACGAGCCAGCCACGGCGTCGCGACCAGGCCGGCGGCAAAAGCCGCCACGACCACCGGAGTCATCGCGAGCGCTTGCCAGTGCGTGGTCGCCTCGGGCAGACCGATCATCGACCATGAGGTGTCCGTCCAGCCGGCGATCGGCCGCCAGACCCACAGCGCCAGGAAACCCCAGAGACCGAAGAACACCAGCGCCGCCGTCGGCACCGCCATCAGCGACAACACCACCGAGTTGACCACCGCGGCGGCCATGTCACGCCAGGTCGCGCGGTCACGGATCGCCCAGCGGCAGCGGTCGAGCCGCGCGGGCCACCACGGTGTGTCGTACAGCTGCCGCCCGCGCTGGTACATCCCGTCCGCCCGCGGCACGGGGAACGACGGCTCCGGCAGATACGGCCGGTCGATCCGGACGCCGGTCCAGTTCTTGGCCTCGCGGCGCAAGGTGTCGGTCACCGACCGGCCGGCGACGACCAGCGTCGGGAACAGCGGCGCGAATCCGACGACCAGCACGAGCAGCGTCGGCACCACCATCGCGAGCTGCGCGATCGACAGCCCCGCCAGGCCCAGCTGGAAGCCGAGGGCCTTCAGCCTCGTCTTGACCCAGCCGTCTCCGGAACGAGCCGGGCGAGGCCCGAGCCACCACCGCGTCCACTGCCCGTACAGCCGGAGCGCACTCGGCCCGGCCAGCAGAACCGCGGGCACGAGCAGCAGCCCGGCCAGGGGGTTCCACAGCTGCCAGCCCAGGTCGCGGCCGGTCGCCGGGTCGTCGGAGATCCATTCGAACCGTTTGGTCCACCGCAGGAACCACGACCGCTTGTACAGGCTGTTCCCGTCGCGGTACCAGCCGTCGCGCTCACGTTCCGGCTCCGGCGGGGCGGGCCGGTACGGCGGCTCGACCTCGATACCGCACCAGCGTCCGGCCAGCCGCCGGGTGAGCGCGGCGCGGGGACGGGTCCCTTCCAGGGCCAGCGTGTACGCGAAGACCAGACCGACACAGAGCAGGCAGAAACCCACCAGTTCGAGCAGGAGATCGAGCCAGCTCACCAGGGCGAGGGCCGCGAGCACGAAGCCGCGGCGCACCGAGGTGAGGTACTTCCGGATCATGCGAGAAGTCTCGCGCACCCACCGGCCGGAAGGCAGTGACCGCAGCCCCACGAAGGGGGTGGGTCCAGCCCCACCCTGGTTGGGGTTCCAGCGCCATTCTGGCCGAACCCGTTGCGCCATAACGTTTTTCGCATGCCACTCATCGAAGTCACCAACCTCCGCAAGACGTACGGAGAGCACGTCGCGGTCGACGACGTTTCGTTCCACGTGGAACAAGGCGAGATCTTCGGGATCCTCGGGACCAACGGCGCCGGCAAGACCACCACCGTCGAATGCCTCCAGGGGCTGCGCAAGCCGGACTCGGGCGGCATCTCGGTCCTCGGCCTCGACCCGGGCAAGGATCACGCCGCCCTCCGGCAGCGCCTCGGCTCCCAGCTCCAGGAGAGCCGCCTGCCGGAAAAGATCAAGGTCCACGAGGCGCTCGATCTCTACGCGTCGTTCTACGCGAACCCCGCCGACCCCGCCGACCTGCTCGAAAAGCTGGGTCTCACCGGGCAGCGGGACAAGTACTTCGGCAAGCTTTCCGGCGGTCAGAAGCAGCGTGTCTCGATCGCGCTCGCGCTGGTCGGGAGCCCCGAGGTCGCCGTCCTCGACGAGCTGACCACCGGACTGGACCCGCACGCCCGCCGCGACACCTGGAAGCTCGTCGAGGCCGTCCGCGACACCGGCGTCACCGTCCTGCTCGTCACGCACTTCATGGACGAGGCCGAACGCCTCTGCGACCGCCTCGCGATCTTCGACGCCGGGCGCGTGGTCGCCACCGGCAGCCCGGCCGAACTCCGCGACCGCGCCGGGAAATCCACTTTGGACGAAGCCTTCGTGACCCTGACCGGCCGCGACTGATCCAGGAGACGAGAAATGAACACCCTCGCCAAGATCACCCTCACCGAAACGAAAATCGCCCTCCGCACGCCGGGATTCGTCATCGGCGGGCTTGTCCTGCCGACGGCCATCACGGCCGTGCTCGGGGTGATCCCCGGCATTCGCGCGGAGAGCGGAACAACGTCGGGCTTGCGCTTCCTCGACGCCTGGGTGCCGTCGATGATCGTGCTCACCATGGCCATGATGGGTCTGCAGGCGATCCCCGGGATCATCGCGTCCTACCGGGAACAGGGCATTCTCCGCCGCTTCGCCACCACCCCGGTGCACCCGGCCCAGCTGCTGGTGGCGCAGCTGATCATCAACGTCACCGTGACGATCGGCGGGGTCGGCCTCCTCCTCGTGACGGCGGGTGCCGTCTTCGACGTCCCCAGCCCGCGTCACCCGGCTGGCTTCCTGCTGACGTTCGTGCTCGGTACGACCGCGATCTTCGGTCTCGGCCTGATCGCCGCGGCGGTCGCCAAGACCAGCCGCGCCGCGGGCGGGATCGCGATGATCGCCTACGTCCCGATCATGTTCCTCGGCGGCGTCTGGCTGCCGCGTCCGTTGCTTCCGGAGGCCATCCGGGACATCGGCGCGTACGTCCCGCCGGGTGTCAAGGCCATGGAGGACGCCTGGACCGGCACCGGCGCCCAGCCGCTGCAACTCGCCGTGTTGGCGGCTTTCGCGGTGGCCAGTTGTGTCGTGGCGGCGAAGCTTTTTCGCTGGGAGTGACGACGGCTTCCGCCAAAGTGGTGATGATGATCGTTTTCTCTTGTGACTCCGGCCGCGGATGGGTAGTCAGGTAGACGGCCCACGTTCACTGTGTCTCTCTCGGAGGTCCGATGTCTCTGGATGTATCGCCCGCGCTGCTGGAGAAGGCCGAACGCGGGGAGGTCTCCGACGCCGAATTCGTCGCCTGTGTCCGGGAATCCCTGCCCTACGCCTGGACCGTGATCACCGGTGTCATCGCCGAGGCCGAGGGCGCGGCCGACGGGTTCGCCGACAACGAGACGCCGCCGCCGAGCGAGGCCGAACGCGGCCAGCTGCTGCGGGCGCTGGCCTCGGACGCCATCCGCGGCGGGCTGGAACGACACTTCGGCGTGAAGCTGGCGTTCCAGAACTGCCACCGCGTCGCCGTGTTCAAGAAGTCCCAAGTGGACAGTGACCGCTACCGCGCGTTCGTTTCGGTGCGCGGCCAGCTGCTGAACCAGAGCCCGGAACTCCGCGACTGCTAGCCGGGAGCTCATCGGCGCAGCGCGGGTAGTACCTCTTCCCCGATCCGCGCGATGTTTTCGAGCGTTCCCTCCGGCGTACCGGACGCTTCCACCATCATGATCACGTGGGAGACCCCGGTGCGCCGGAGGCTCGTTCCCAGCTTGTCGACGCAGTACTCCACGCCGCCGATCGGATGCATCTCGCAGAGCCGATCGGTGTAGGACACCGGATCCTTGTCCAAGCCACGCTTGCCATTGAGGTAGACGTGCCCGGCGAAACCCTCCTTGAGGGAGCCCGGCAACGCCGACCGCACGACGTCCAGCGCGTCGTCCCCGACCTGGCACATCACCGTCGAGACGTGCCCGGCGGCGGGATCTCCGTACGCGGCAAGGGTTTCGATCTTGCCTTCGTCGTCGGTGTGCAGGCCGAGCAGCATCGGCAGCCCGCGATCGGCGGCGAGCCGGACCGCTCCGGAACGAGCGTCACCGCAGGCCACGACCATGCGCGGGGCGCGCTCCGGCCGCGGCACCATCGGCACCTCACGGAACGCGAAGTGGTCGCCCTCGGCCGAGACGGTCTTCGACGTCATGGCCGCGAGCAGCAGGTCGAGGCTCTCTTCGAACCCCGTTTCGTACCGGGACGCGCCGGTGCCGAACACCTCCAGGTCCTGCCACGGCCCACCGCGGCCGACGCCGATCCGCAATCGTCCGCCGGAAACCGCGTCGAGCAGCGACCATTGCTCGGCCAGTGCCACCGGATGCGCGATGGACAGCACGCTCACCGCGGTGCCGACCGCGATCCGCTCGGTGCGGCCGAGCACGTGCGCGGCGAGCGTGATCGCGGACGGGCACACGCCGTACGGCATGAAGTGGTGCTCGGCGAACCAGACGTCGTCGAAGCCGGCCCGCTCGGCGGCGATCGCGGCGTCGACCGACCGGCGCAGGACATCGGCGTCCTCCTGCCCGGGAAACCGCCCCGAGACGAGGAAGACCCCAAACCGCGGGTCTACTGGACGCAAATCGAACTCAACCACAAGGTCTCCCCAAGGGCGCTCGATGAAGGGGCGCCTCCGCTCTCAACCTGAGTGGGAAGCGGCCCGGCGCCCCTTCGGCGAGTTTCCGTCAGCGCTCGACAAAAATTACTGGACGCTCACTTCGTTGAACCACAAGCGCGGCTCGAGCCATGGGAAGACGACGAACATCAGCAGGGCGACGATCCCGAGCGCCAGCACGACCGCCGTCGCCAGCTTCACCGCGAACGGGCCCGGCAGCTTGCGCCAGATCCAGCCGTACATCAGCGCGCCTCCGAGATCTTGGGCAGTAGTTCGGCGTAGGAGCCGACCTGGTTCTTCGGCACCTGCTGGGTCAGCACCGAGTGGATGATGAGCCGTTCCTTCGCCGAGAACTGCGGGTGACACGTGGTCAGCGTGAGCAGCGAGACCTGCTCGGCCTTCGGCAGGATGTCCGGGTCCTTGTACGGCACGGGGTTCACCGTGTCGCCCTTGGTCGGGAACACGATGCGGCGGCCGTTGGTCTCCCCGTAGGGGCCGCCGTCGACGGCGTTCGGGTCGCGCAGCGTCCCGACGTTCTTGCACTTCGGCTGGGCGCCCTTGCCCGCGGCCCAGCCTTCGACCTCGTCCTTGTACGGCAGCACCTTGTAGACGTAGAAGTCGGTCTGCGTCTCGATGACGATCTGGTCGCACGAGCCGAGGTTGTCGAGGTCGTTGAACGGGGCGCCCTTGCCGACGCGGTGCCCGGCGACCGCGAAGTTGCCCGGCTCGCCCGGCAGCGCGGTGCCCTTGTAGTGCCCCGGGCCGACTTCGAGCGCGGCCTCGGTGGTGCCTTCCTGGATGGTGAAGTTGAAGTCGGCGCCGAACACCGGGATGTGGATCCTGGCGAACGCCTTCCCGTCGACCAGCTCCGGATGCAGCTGGCGGTCCTTGCCCCACTCGCCGTCCAGTTCCGTGCTCGCCTCGGACTGCTTGCCCGCGGAGAACAGGTCGGTCACGTAGACCTCGTAGACCATGAACAGCAGCACGACCAGGCCGGCGGTGATGAGGAGCTCGCCCACTGTGCGGATGGCGACGCCACCCTTGCCCAATTCCCGCGGCGGCGGGCGCTCCTCGGTCGCGACGCCACCGCCCACCGGCTCGAAGATGACGGTCTCTTCGGTCGACCCCGGCGGCGGTACGGGACGACGTCGAGGCGGGGGCGCGTCGGTCCGGCGGCGCGGAGGCGGCCCGTCGAACGACCTGCCCTCCGGCGGCCTCCGGCGGGGCGTCGGTGCCTCTCCCGGAGCGCGACGCGGCGAAATTCCTTCCTCCGGCCTACGCCGGGGGGCCGGACGGCCCTCGCCGGGTGGGCGTCCGGAGTACCGCCGACGGTCCCCGCCCGGCTCTTCCCGCTCAGCCACGCAAAGCTCCTCAGTCTCGAACCAAGCCGCAGTGTCGAACCGTCTGTGACACCATTGTCACAGTGCGGGAAATCGACCGGTCCCGGACGGTGCCCAGCGGCGCTCGTTTACGTTAACGTGTGCACGTGGCGCTGGTTGCGCACCCGAAAGCGGGTCATCGCCACCAGGGATGCCGAACAGTACGCGAGGAACACGATGCCGAAGTCCAAGGTCCGCAAGAAGACGGCGTACACCCCGCCGACCGACCGCCGCACGCCGGTGAAGGTCAAGGCGGCGGGCCCGTCGAACCTGTTCTACAAGATCGTGATGTTCGGCCTCATGCTGATCGGCCTGTTGTGGCTGGTCGTGAACTACATCGCGGGCGACAAGATCCCCTTCATGGCGGATCTGGGCAACACGAACTTCGCCATCGGCTTCGTGCTGATGATCGCCGGGCTGCTCATGACGATGCGGTGGCGGTGAGCATTACCCCGGATGGCGGCTTGACGCCGAATCACACCGGTGTGACTCATCCCCAGTGTGGATAACCTCTGTGGATAACTACCCCACCTCCTGGGCGCCGCAGCAGAACGTTGTGGTAGTGGCTTGGGCGATCACCCTGTTGTTGCTGGCAGGGGTGGCGTGGCTGGTCATCGGCGGCGACGTCGGCGGCACCGTCCTCACCGGGGTCGCGATGCTCTCCGTGGGCGCGCTCGCGCTGCACGGCACCCTGCTCCGTCCCCGGCTGGCGGCCGGTCCCGACGGAATCCTGGCCAGGACCGTCGGCGGCGCGCACCGCTACTCCTGGTCCGAAGCCCGGCTCCGGCTGCGTACGACGCGGCGGTTCGGCCGGGACTCGGTGACCCTCGAGGTCGAATCCGGCGAACACCTGCTGGTGTTCGGCCGGATCGACCTCGGCGAGGACCCCAGGGACGTCCTGGACGTCCTCACCGCCCTCAAGGGTCAGGCGTTGTCGTAGTAGTGGACGTTGCCGTCAGGGCCGTGTGACCAGCCCGGAACGGCCGGTCCGACCGCGGGCGGCGCGTACTCCCCGAAGATCTCGTACGGCGAAGCCGGCGAGCAGATCGGGTTGATCTTGACGACGCAGTTCCGCAGGGACCCGCTGAACTTCGCTTTGACATGCCGCGGCCGCTGGTCCTCGACCACCGCCTGGCCCGCGGTGATCTCCCAGCCGGTCGCCGCGCCCGGCCCGGTCGTGCCGACGGTCTGCGTCGCCGCCGACGAAGTGACGCCTGGGTCTCCGAAGCAGATTTTCAACGCCGAATCGACGTAGGCGACACGCAGCGTGATCGCGCTGCCCGAGCCGAGGAAATAGCGTTTGGTGTAGGTCTGGCAGGTCTCGGCGGCTTGACCGGCCTGCGCGACCGATGGCGCCAAGGCCGACGCCATCACGGCGACGGCGGCGAGAACTGCTGCTTTCCGAATCTTCATCTCAACCCCCAAGTTGATGATGTTGATGATCAACCTGAAGGTACCCAATGATGTTGCTTCCCCACCGGGTTTTCGCATAACCCACTCGGGGGAAGCGCGCCTACTGGCGGTAGCAGATGTAGACGGACTGCCCTTGATACGGGGTGAACTGGCAGAACGCGGCGGAAATCGTCTGGGAGTCCTTCCAGGCGATGAGCCCGATGATCGCCACGACCACGATCGCGATCCCGCCGATCTGCCAGCGGAGCCTGTCCTTTTCCGGGGCGTACAGGAGGGCGAAGGTCGCCAGAAGCCCGGCGACGAAGCCACCGGCGTGCGCCAGGATCGAGATGTTCGGCACCTGGAACGAGATGAAGACGTTCAGGCCGAGGATGACCAGCAGCCAGGTCGGGTTGAGCCTGAGCTTGATGACGATGACCGTGTACGCGCCGATGAGCCCGAAGATGGCACCGGACGCGCCGACCACGGGAGGGGCGCCGAGGTCCGTGAAGACCAGGCACGCGGCCGAGCCGCCGAGCATCGACACGAAGTAGAGGACCGTGAACGGAACGCGGCCGAGGGCGGTTTCCAGCGGGCGGCCCACGAACCACAGCGAGAAGGCGTTGCTCGCGATGTGCAGCAGGCCGAAGTGCAGGAACCCGGAGGTGAAGATCCGCCACCACTCGTTGTTCGCGAGCGTCGGCGCGTTGTCCAGATTGCCGAGCTGGAAGAACTCCGAGATGTTGTTGCTCGTGAGGCTGCCGGCGAGGGCGACCGTGACGAAGAAGAGGACGACGTTGATCGCCAGCAGGGCAGGCGTCACGACGACCGCGCGGGGCTGCTGCGCACCGGCGAGGGTGCGCGCGCCGTAACCGGCGTCGCGGTACTGCTTCTGCTGGACGCGGGCCTGCTGGCGGCCCGCCTGGACGCAGTCGGTGCACTGGAAGCCCACGGCGGCTTCGCGCAGGCAGTCCGGGCAGGCCGGACGCTCGCAGCGCGAACAGCTCAGGCCGGTCGGCCGGTTCGGGTGCCACCAGCAGCCGGGCATGGCGGCCTGCTGGTACTGGGGATTCGGTGGTTGGCTCACGATGCCACCAACCTACCGAAATCCCCCGTAACCGGCTCTGCGATCAGCCTTCGCGGCTGATGGTGACCTTCTCGATGACGACGTCCTGCAGCGGACGGTCGGCCGGACCGGTCGCCGTGCGGCCGATCCCGTCGACGACGTCGCGGGAGGGCTGGTCCGCGACCTCTCCGAAGATGGTGTGCTTGAAGTTCAGGTGCGTCGTCGGCGCGACGGTGATGAAGAACTGCGAGCCGTTGGTGCCGGGTCCGGCGTTGGCCATGGCCAGCAGGTACGGCTTGGAGAACTGGAGCTCCGGGTGGAACTCGTCGCCGAACTTGTAGCCGGGACCGCCGCGGCCGGTGCCGGTCGGGTCGCCGCCCTGGAGCATGAAGCCGTCGATGACGCGGTGGAAGATCGACCCGTTGTAGAACGGGCCCGAGTTCTCGCCCTGCGCGTTGGGCTGGGTGTACTCCTTCGTGCCCTCGGCGAGCCCGACGAAGTTCGCGACCGTCTTCGGCGCGTGGTCGGGGAACAGGTTCAGGTTGATGTCACCCTGGTTGGTGTGCAGAGTGGCCTTCAGCGCGCCACCAATGAGGGATCCCTTGCTTTCAGTCACGAGCTTCATCGTGCCATCTGCGGCAAGATCTGGGGAAAAGGGGCACGATAGGTTACAAGCAACGAAGCAGAATCAAAACGATTGATGAGGTGAAGGCCATGACCCGGGCCGCAGATTCGGTGAGCGAGTCGGCGAAGGCCGGCGCGCTCGGCCTGCGCAAACGTGCTGTCGAGGCGGGCAAGGAAGCCACCGCCCACGCCGTCGAGGTAGCCGAGCAGAAGCTCTCCGAGAGCGCCGGTGAGATCGCTAAGACCAGCCGTCGCGCGCGCAAGAAGCTCGCGAAGAAGACGGAACTGACCCGCAAGGAGCTCAAGCGCAGCTCGAAGGCGGCTCGCAAGGAGGCGCTGGCCAGGCTTTCCGAGATGCGGAAGCCGGGCCGGAAGGCACGCAAGGCCGCCATCCTGGCCGCGAAGTCGGCCGGCGAGTCCAAGCGCCGGGGCAAGAAGGACTTCAAGGCCGCGAAGAAGGACTTCAAGGCCGCGCTCGTCGAGGCGAAGACCGCTGCCAAGGGGACGCGCAAGCGTCGTCGCTGGCCGTGGGTCATCGGTATCGCGGTCGTCGGTGCCGGTGCCGCCTACGCGCTGCGTTCGAAGCAGGAGCCGCCGGTCGCGCCCGCGCCGCCGAAGGCTCCGCCCGCTCCCCCCGCGAAGCCCGCCGCTCCGGCCGCGGCCGCTCCGAAGCCCGCCGCCGCGAAGCCCGCCGCTTCCGGTCCGGCCGGGGGTTCGGGTGCGGCCAAGCCCGCGGCTCCGAAGCCCGCCGCCCCGAAGAACGGGCACCAGGCTTCGACCAGCTCCGCTGACAAGAAGAACTGAGAACTACCGCCTAACCTCTTCTTCTGCTTGTCGAAGGGCCGTCCAGGGCCGCCGCACACCCGGCCCCTGGGCGGCCCTTTCACGTCTCGGGGACGGTGCGGGTGAGCATGTTCCCCCGGCGCATCCGGCCGTCCTGGGTGAACTGCCCGAAGAAGTAGACCTCCAAAGTGAGGTCCCTCTTGCGGTTCGTCACGCGCAGAGTGCTCCGCGCGGCGATCCGGTCCCCGTTCGCGACCGCTTCGTGCACTTCCCAGCGCCCGGTGGGCCGGTTCTTGCGGACGGGGCGGGCGTGCTCGATGAGTTTGTCCCGGTCCATCCGGTGCCCGTCGGCGATCTGCACGATGTCCGGCGTGTGATAGCGGTCGACGATGACGCCCGCGTCTTCGTCGCTGTTCACCAGGTCGTCGTGGAAGGACCGGTGGAAATCCGCGATGAACTTCTTCGGGTCGGTGAAGGGCTCCATGGCGCTCCTGCTCCAGCAGGGGCCTCGATCCTGGACGCGGCGCTCCGGAAACTCGGCAGCGATCCCGACGCGGGCATCGAAGCCATCGCGGCCGACGCGGGCGTGACCCGGCAGACGGTCTACGCCCATTTCCCGTCACGAGGGGAACTGCTGGCGGCGGTGCTCGACCGGATCACCGAGGAGGCCGTCGCGGAAATGGACGCCGCGGACCTCGACGACGGCCCGGCGGCGGACGCGCTGATGCGCTTGCTCGAAGCCGCCCGCGGAACGTTCGAGCGGTATCCCGCGCTGCTCCGGAAGATCAATTCCGTTCCCACGGGCGCGGACGACGACGCGCGACGCCATTCACCGGTCACCGAGAGGCTCGAACGCGTCATCCGGCGCGGCAAGGCGGCCGGGGAGTTCGACGACCGGTTGCCGACCGGCTGGCTGGTGGCGGTGGTCGTCGGTCTCGGTCACGCCGCCGGCGCGGAAGCAGGCTCCGGCCGGATGTCCGGCGAGGAGGCGGCGGACGCGCTGCGCACCAGCCTGCTCCGCGTACTCGGCGCGACCCCTTGAAACGCGAAAAAGGGGCGCCCTCCACTCCCAACAGAACGTTGAAAGCGAACGGCGCCCCTTAGGCGCTTCAAGTCAGCGTGATTCGATCACGCTTCGCGCGATCGAATCACGCGTTCGCCGCGTGCTTGTCGATCAGCTGGCCGAGGCGGGGAAGGGCCTCCTCGACGTTCTTCTTGCCGTTCGGGCGCAGCTTCGAGTAGACCTTCTTGATGCTGTCGCGGCTGCTCTTGTCGGCGCGCGAGTCGGTGACCGACAGGAGCGCGTCGGAGGCCTCGTCGCCGCGGCCGACCAGGTAGGCGCCGAAGTCGTTGCCGCCCTTGGCCTTGTAGTCGCCGTAGAACGGCTCGAGGGCACCGGCGAAGTCGTCGAGCAGGGTGTCGACGGCGGCGGGGATGATGCCCGGCTTGATCTTCTTGACGGCCGCGAAGCCGGTCTTCACGACGGCACCGGAAACGCCGCCCTTGTCCGAGACCTCAGCGTCGACGAGGCCTTCGAAGTCGGTCACGACCGCCGGGCGACGGCTGGAGTCGAGCAGGATTTCCTTGAGGGTTGCAGCCACGAAACTCGTCCTTTGTCCTATGGGGAGAAATTGATCTTTTGCGCCGCCGAGCCACACCGCAAGGCGGCCTCCGCCGGATCTGGCGTCGCGCTGGTCCCGCGAACCGTCGCGCGTGCGGCACAGGGTAGTACAAGATCAACTTCACTCTGACGTGTGGATACCACTACCTAGAGCTTAAGCTCACCGATAGCCTCCTTCGCCACCGTACGTGCCTTGATGCTCTGCTTCTGGTTGGTGGTCACGACTACCGCGTTCCTGCCCTTCGCGACGGCGTAAACGGCGCCCTCCCCGGAGGGTTGGTAGCCGCCCTTCCAGCCCGCCGGTTCGTCGGCCGGGTTGGAGGTGTCGATGGGTGCCGCCTGATCGACCATCGCCTTGGCCACGGCGGGTTCCCCGACGTACACGCGCACCGTGAGCTGCAGTTTCCCGCTGAGCGCGTAGAAGAAGCAGGCCGGATGCGGCTGGTCCGCCGAGGTCTTGACCTTGGAGACCTTCTGCCCGTTGGCGTCCGAGACGAACTCGGTGCCGAGATACGGGCACGGGCCTTTGCCGGTGGGTTCCGGTGCGGGCGGGACCTGGGGCGCCGGAGTGTTCGACGGCGTGGGCGAACTCGCCGCGGGCGGCGGCTGTTCCGTCGGCCCGCAGGCCGCCAGCAGCGGCACGACGAGCGGCAAGATCAGAAGACGTCGCATGATGGTCCAGTGAAGCAGATCGGATCACCGCGTCGTCGCATCCATCCGCCCTGTTCATGCGACGATGGCCGTGCGTAGCGGTCTTCAGGAGGCATCAGTGCTCACCAAGGAGCAGTACCTGGGTGCGGTGGCAGAGCGTATCCAGCGCAGCGGGGGCAGGCTGAACACCGTCCAGATCGGCCCGAGCGCGGCCGTCGTGGGCCTGTTCACCGAGTCGGTGATGATGTCGACGATGAACTACTGCGTGGTCGCGGCGGCGATCCCGGAGGTGACCGCGCCCGCGTTGTACGACTTCACCGGGCTGGCGACGCAGCACGCGCGCGCGAACGTGATGGGCACCGTCGGCTGGACGGCCGCTTCGGTGGTGATCGCCGGGCTGATCGGTGACCGGGTGTATCCGGACGCCGCGCAGGCCGCGTCGGCGAAGTCCGGCAACCAGTTCGGCGGCGAGACGCGCATGGTGGCCGTCGACGTCTCGGCGGCGCAGATGTACGCGTTCGTCGGCGGGAAGCTCTGGGGCGCGGCGGTTCAGGGTTCGGTCAACGCGAAGCTGACATTCTGTTTCCCGCAGCCCGCCGAGGTCTATCAGCAGGTGCAGTGGCAGCAGTCGCAGGGCCAGCAGCCGCCGATGCCGCCGGGACCGCCGATGCCGCCGCCCGGTCAGCAGCCGCCTCCCGGCTGGCAGCCGCAGCAGCCCCCGCCGCCGCAGTACCCGGTCGGGCCGCCGCCCGCGCAGGGTCCGCCGCCGGGTCAGCATCCGCCGCACTATCCGCCGCCCGCGCCCGGCTATCCGCCGCATCAGCGTCCGCCGGGGTACTGATGGAGCGCACGCTGCGCGGCTGGCCGTCGTTTCCCCGGGAGCTCCCGGAGTTCGACATCGAGGCCGCGCCGTCCGGTCCTCGCGAGCTGTTTCTCGAATGGCTCGACGAAGCCGGCGAACACGTCCTGGCGCCGCATGCCGTCACTCTGTCCACAGTGGACGCCGATGGGGTGCCGGACGCGCGGGTCGTGATCCTCAAGGACGTCGACGGCGACACCTGGGCGGTCGCGACGAGTTCCGAAAGCCCGAAAGGTGTTCAGCTGGCGAAGAATCCGTTCGCCGCGCTGACGTTCTTCTGGCCGGGACGAGGTCGCCAGATCCGGCTGCGCGGCCCGGTGGAACTCGCCGCGCCCGAGGTATCCGCGGCCGATTTCACCGCACGCCCGCCCGCTTCCCGGGTCGAGGCGTTCATCGGCAGGCAGTCCCAGGTGCTGGAGGATCCGGCCGATCTCGACCGCGCGGCCGAGGAAGCGCGCCGGTGGGTCGAGAAGAACCCGGACGTGGCACCGGAAACCTGGACCCGCTATCTGGTGACGCCGTCCGAAGTGGAGTTCTGGCAGGCGAGCCACGATCGACGGCACAAGCGGCTCCGCTACCGGCACGAAAAGGACATCTGGGTCAAAGACCGTCTCTGGCCGTAAACGGCAACTGGGAACGACGATCGTCGGGTTGTCGTGGATGATTCACTTCGGCGACGGTGAACGCCACCTTGTCCCCAGATCGTTCGGAGGCGAAATGTCCACACGCCGTCGCATTTGGGGCGCCTTGGCCGCCACAGGGCTCGCCCTGTTGGCCGTCACGACGCCCGTCGCGAGCGCACAGACCGGCGACCCGGCGAGAGGGTTGTACTCGGTGGAGGGCGCGAACGACTCCGCGAAGCGCACCGCCGTCGCCCGCACCGGTGTCGACGTCGCGGGCTCTCGCGGCGGCGCGCTGACCATCGTGGCCACGCCCGATCAGGCCGCGAGCCTGCGCGCGAACGGGTTCAGCCTGAAGCCGCTCGGCGATTTCGACAGCATGCTGAAGCAGCGCAGTGCCCGGGCGGGCACCGCGGCCGTCGCGGGCGACTTCCCGCCGGGCGACGAGGCGTACCACACCTACGCCGAAACGACCGCTGAGCTGCAGAAGGCCGCGAAGGACCACGGCGACATCGCGACGCTGTCCAGCGTGGGCAAGTCATACGAGGGCCGTGAGCTCAACGTGCTGAAGATCAGCGACAACGCGGCCAAGGACGAGGACGAGCCCGAGGTCCTGTTCACCTGCAACCAGCACGCGCGCGAGCACCTCACCACCGAGATGTGCCTGCGGATCGTGAACCGGTTCACCAGCGGATACGCGAGCGACCCGGCCATCAAGAAGATGGTCGACGAGCACGAGATCTACGTGATCCCGAACGTCAACCCGGACGGTTCCGAGTACGACATCACCGGCGGCGAGTACCAGGGCTGGCGCAAGACGCGGAAGCCCGTGCCGGGCAGCAGCGCGGTCGGCACCGACCCGAACCGCAACTGGGACTACAAGTGGAACTGCTGCGGCGGGTCGAGCAACAGCCCGTCCGCCGAGGACTACCACGGTCCGTCGGCGTTCTCCGAGTCCGAGACCAAGGCGGTCGCGGACTTCATCGACTCCCGGGTGGTCGGTGGCGCGCAGCAGATCAAGGCGCACATCGACTTCCACACCTTCTCGGAACTGGTGCTCTGGCCGTACGGCTACACGAAGGACGCGACCGACACCGGCCTGAACGAAGAGGAAGCGAAGCGCTTCGCCGATGTCGGCAAGCAGATGGCAGGCACCAACGGCTACACGCCGGAGCAGTCCAGCGATCTGTATGTCACCGACGGCGACATCAACGACTGGGCGTGGGGCAAGCACAAGATCCTCAGCTACACCTTCGAGATGTACCCGAAGGACGGTGGGCTCGACGGCTTCTACCCGCCCGCTTCGGTGATCCCGGAGCAGACCGCCCGCAACGACAAGGCCGTCGACATCCTGATCAACGAGGCGAAAGCCTGATCATCATCGGGAACTGAGATCGGCCACTCGCGACGCCCGGCTCTTCGGCGAATCCAAGCTGAAGCTCCGGGCGTCGCCCAGTCGGTCACGGACGAATTCCTGGGTCTCCGCGACCGTCTCGCGCAGCGCGGCGTCCTCGTCCCCGAAGAACCGGTAGACGATCTTGTTCGTCTCGGTGTCGAACTCCCACAGGCCGGCGAAGCGGCCCCGGTCGACGATCAGGTGGCTCGGCGGGTCCGGGTGGCCGCCCAGCGTCTCCCCCGCGCGGCCACCCGGCACCGGTCGTTCGACGTCGGCGTCGTCGAGCAGCCGCGACATCTCGCGGTGCAGGAGATGGATTCCGTCGATCCCGGCGAGCAGCGCGTACGACGGCTTCGACGGCACGGTGAAGGCGGCGAACTCGTCCGAGAGCTCCTTGGACATCAGCAGATCGGTGCCGTCGAGCGGGACGAGATCCAGCGGTTCCACGGCCTTCTTGGCGTGCGCCGCGGTGAAACCGGAGAACCAGCGGAAATGCTTGAGTGACGCCGGAGCGGCCCACGAGAAGTACCGCCGCGCCAGTTCCGTCCGCGCGGTGTCCATATCGGACAGTGCGCCGCGCGGGGACGGCGTCCAGCGGACATAGCCGTACCGCTGCTGGTCCAGCCGTCCGTTGACCGGGACCCGGCGGATGTCGCCGCGCGACTGGAGCAGGCCGAGCGCGAGCGGCAACGTCGTGGTGGTGCCGCGTTTGCGGCCCGCCTCCCCGAGGGTGCGCACCGCGGTTCCGGCGGCGTCCTTGATCGCGGCCGGGCCGAGCGGTTCGGCGGACGCTTCGAGCAGGTCTGCGACGGTGACGCACAACTGCTCGACCTCGGCCTGCGTGACGCCGAGGTACTTCTCCGCGGCCGCGAGTTCGCCCGCGGGCGCCGCGGCTCCGACGGTCAGGCCCAGTTCGAAATCCGCCGAAGGAAGGACGTAGGTGCAGCCGCGGGCCGAGGGCAGTTCGTGGATGGCGAGCCGGGCGACGTCCGCGTCGACCGTCGCCCGATCGAGGCGGGCCCTGGCGAACAGCCCGAGATAGGGCGCGGAACCGCCGACCGAGCGTATCCAGCCGGTCCGCTCCAGCACGTCGGCCGCCGGTGACCCGTGCAGCGATCCGTCGAGACCTTGACGATGTGCCCACCACGCGCGCAGCTTCTCGGTCGCCATGACTCCACGGTATGGGTATTCACTGACACCACGCAGGCTGAGCCTGGCACGATCGGCTGGTGCGCAAACGGTTCTCGGAAGGCTCTCCGATCGCGTCGACGGTGGTCACCGGCGACGACTTCGGCGAACTCGAGCACACCTTCCAGGCGTTCCTCGCGCCGGACTCGGTCAAGCTGCACACCCCCGCGCCCACCGGATCCTTCGACATCTCCCAGCTCAGCGGCCTCCGCATCCCCGGAATCGACCCCGGCGGTCTCTCGGTCTACGAGCTGACGCTGGACTCCGACGTGGTGCTGCAGGGTGAGGAGACCCCGGACGCGTACACCGTGGTCGTCACCCTCGGCGGCCGGAGCCAGGTCCGGATCGACGGCGAGATCGTCCCGTCACGGCATGTCGTGACCGGTCCGGAGACGCGGTTCCAGACCACCTACGACCATCCCGACATCCTGCTGCTCCGCATGGGCAAACAGCTGATCGCGGACACGATGCGCGAGCGGCTCGGTGAGGCGCCGACGTCCACGCTGCGGTTCGATCCGCTGATCACGTCGAGCATGGACCAGTGGCTCACCCTGCTGCACACCTTCAGCGAGACCGCCGCGTCCGGCCTGTTCGACCGGTCGCCGCTGGCCGCCTCGCATTTCGAAAAACTCCTGCTCCACGGGCTCCTCGACACCCAGCCCCATTCGATGTCCGGCAATCTCGCCGAAGAACGGTCGCGGCCGAAATCGACGGCGGTGCGCCGCGCGATGACCTACTGCGAGGAGCACGCGGCCGAACCGGTGTCGATCGGCGAGCTGGCGATGGCCGCGCGGACCAGCGTGCGCGCGCTGCAGATGGCGTTCCGGACGGAACTCGGGCTGACGCCCCTGGAATATCTGCGGCGAATCCGGCTCGACCACGTGCACCACGACCTGCTCGCGATCGCGCAGGGGCGCGCCGAAGGCACCGTCACCGACGTCGCGCTGCGCTGGGGTTTCACGCATCTCGGCCGGTTTTCCGGTCTCTACCGCGACGCTTACGGCAAACTCCCTTCGGAAACGGCACGACTCACCGCCTGAAGGGGTCCGGATGCTGGTCGAACTGGCCATCGGCGACGCGTACGGGGGCTCCTTCGAGCACGCGTACCCGAGCTTCGTCGCCGAGCACAACACGCTGACCGGTTACGTGCCGCATCCCGGCCAGCTCGGCGTCCCGGCCGGCCGCTACACCGACGACACGCAGATGACGATCGCGATCGCCGAACTGCTCGTGTCCGGACGCCGGTGGACACCGCCGCTGCTCGCCGAGCAGTTCGTCCGGGCGTATCACCGCGATCCGCACGACGGCTACGCGCCGCGTTTCCATCAGCTGCTCAGTGAGGTCCAGGACGGCGAAGAGCTGCTTCGACGGCTTCAGCCGCAGAGCGACAAGAGCGGGGCGGCCATGCGCGCCGGGCCGATCGGGCTCCTGCCGACCGTCGACGACGTCCTCTACCACGCGAAACTGCAGGCCAGGATCACGCACGACACCCCGGCCGGGATCGCCGCGGCGCAGGCGGCGGCGCTCGCCGTCCACTACTGCCACCATCGCCTCGGGCCGGTGTCCGAGGTCGCGCGGTGGGTCGAAGGGATCCTTCCCGAGGACGTCGGGCACGGCGGCTGGGCGCGGCCGTGGTCGGGCAAGATCGGCCCGCAGGGCTGGATGAGCGTCCGCGCCGCGCTGACCGTGCTCGCCGCGGGCGGCGGCCTCGCCCGGATGCTCCACACCTGCGTCGCGTTCACCGGCGACGTCGACACCGCGGCGACCATCGCGCTGGCCGCCGCATCCCGTTCGCCCGAGGTGGCGCAGGACCTGCCGCCGGTGCTGTGGCGCGACCTGGAGAACGGCGAGTACGGCCGCGACTATCTGGCGAGACTCGACGAGCAGCTGCTGCGCATCTGACGTAGGCGAGATCCACAGAACGCGGACGTGTCCGTGGACTCGTTTCGGCAGACTGGGCCGGTGAAGTGGCTGATGCGGAGCGGCGTGGCAGCCGGTTGGCTCGCGGTGAGCGCGGCGCTCGTCGTCGGCACGGCGAATCTCGAACCCGGTCACGGAGAACGCCCGGTCGACGCGCTCGGATACACCGTCGTCGCGCTCGCCTGTGTCACACTCGCCGGTGTCCGGCGATGGCCGACGGCGACAGCGGTGACGGAAACGTTTGCCCTGCTGTTCTACCTGGGGTTCGGCTATCCCGACGGTCCGGTGTTGTTCGCCGGGCTCGTGCCGTTGTTCGCG
Source organism: Amycolatopsis oliviviridis (assembly GCF_014654365.1). Classification (GTDB taxonomy): domain Bacteria; phylum Actinomycetota; class Actinomycetes; order Mycobacteriales; family Pseudonocardiaceae; genus Amycolatopsis; species Amycolatopsis oliviviridis. The sequence continues at coordinate 197,854 of NZ_BNAY01000004.1, read as the reverse complement.
CTCGGAACCCTTCGCCCGCGAAAGCGCGCGTACGCCGTCGCGAGCGGAATGGCGGCGACGGTCGTCGGCACGAACCTGGTCACCGCCGGGGTGGGCGTCATCGATCTGGTCTTCGTCGGCTGGGCAGGCGTCGCGGTCTTCGCGGCCGACGCGCTTCGAGGACGCCGTGAGCGGACAGCGGCCGCGGAACAGGCCGAACGCGATCGCGTCCTCGGCGAGCGGCTCCGGATCGCACGGGATCTGCACGACAGCGTGGGTCACGCGATGGCCGTCATCAACGTCCAGTCGGGCATGGCCCGGCACGTGCTCGACGAGCATCCCGAAATGGCGAAGGAAGCGCTCGAAGTCGTCCGCACGGTCAGCGGCACCATCCTCGACGAACTGAACGCGATGGTGCGGCTGCTGCGCGAGGACAGCGCCCCGCTCCGGCCGTCACCGGGTCTGGCGGATCTTCCCGCCCTGGTCGCTTCGACGAATCGGGCCGGCCTGGTCGTCACGCTGGCACTCGATGCTCCCGGGATCGGGCAGCCCGTCGCCGGCGCGGTGTACCGGATCGTCCAGGAGTCGCTCACGAACGCCGCGAAACACGGGGCTTCCGGTGCCGAGGTGACGGTGACGGCGAGCGAGGACGGCCTGCGGCTCGACGTGCTCAACGAGGTCGGCGAGCCTGGCAAGGACGTCCCCGGTGCCGGGATCATCGGCATGAGGGAACGGGCGCAGGCGACCGGCGGCACGCTGACCGCGCGCCGCGAGGACGAAAGGTTCCGGGTGAGCGCGCGATGGCCGTGATCAGGGTGGTGCTGGCCGACGACCAGCTACTCGTGCGGTCCGGATTCGCGGCGTTGCTGCGCGTGGAAGCCGGGATCACCGTGGTGGGCGAAGCGGACGACGGCGAAGCGGCCGTGGCCGTGGTCGCGGAGACCAGGCCGGACGTGGTCCTGATGGACGTCCGCATGCCCGGGATCGACGGGATCGAGGCGACCCGCCGGATCGTGGCCGACGACCGGCAGGCCGGGGTCCGCGTCATCATGCTGACCACCTTCGACCTCGACGAGTACGTTTTCGACGCCTTGCGCGCGGGCGCCAGCGGGTTCCTGCTCAAACACACCAAGCCCGCCGACCTCGTCGAAGCGGTCCGGGTGGTCGCCGCGGGCGACGCGCTCCTCTCGCCGAGCGTGACGCGGCGGCTGATCGCGGAATTCACCACGCGGCCCTCGCGTCCGATGCCCCGTGCGGAGGGTTCCGCGTTCACCGAACGGGAGCACGAGGTCGTCCAACGGGTCGCACAGGGCATGTCGAACGAGGAAATCGCGCGGGAGTTCGTCATCAGCGCGGCGACGGTCCGGACGCACGTCAGCCGCGCGATGGCGAAGGTGAACGCGCGCGATCGCGCACAACTGGTGGTGTTCGCCTATCGAAGCGGGCTGGTGCACGTTTGACGTAGCCGCCGATCTCCACAGCGGCACGACGACGCGACCCCGGGCCGGGACCGAAGCTTTCCTCATGAAATTCCTTGCGAAAGCGGTCTTGCTGGCCGCGGTCCTTTCTCCGCTGGGCGCCACGACGGCGGTCGCCACCGAACGACCGGCCCGCTGCGCCGAACAGCGGTTTCCGGTCGAGGTGAACGGCGAACGGCGGATCATCGCGGGCGAACTCTGCGTCCGGGGCAGGCTCGGCGCCCGCACCCCGCTGCAGGTGCTGCTGCACGGCGGCACCTACGACCGCGCGTACTGGGACTGGCCGTTCCAGCCGCGGCGATACTCCTATGTGGACAGTGCGACGCGGGCAGGGTACGCGACGCTGAACCTCGACAGGCTCGGCTACGGCCGCAGCAGCCGCCCGGATCCGGAGAGGCTCGACTTCGCCGCCGGCGGGGACGCCGTCCACCAGGTGGTCCGGCAACTGCGGCCGCGGTTCCGCACGATCATCCTCAATGGACATTCGATGGGCGGACTCGTCGCGGAACGGGCCGCCGAACGGGGCGGGGTCGACGCCGTGATCGTCAGCGGCATCCCCCGTGACCGGCCCGGTGCGCGCGACAAGGCCGCGTCGCCGTTCCATCCCGCCGAACAGGACCCGAAGTTCGCCGGGAAGCCGTGGGCTCGCGGCTACCTCACGACACGTCCGGGCGTGCGCGCGCAGACCTTCCACCATCCGGGTACCTACGACCCGGCGATCATTCCTTTCGAAGAAGCCCTGAAAGACACCGTGGCGTCGGCCGAACTCCGCTCGGTGGGACCCGGCGCCACGAAACGATCGGCACCGAAGGTCCCGACCGCGTACGTGCTCGGCGAGCACGACACGCTGGTCTGCGGGGGCGGCGACTGCGGCGCGGACGAGATCGTGCGTGGCAGCGGCCACTCGATCAACACCAGTCTCGCCGCGCAGAGTTTCTACCGGTGGACCTTCACCTGGCTCACTCGCAAGTTAGGGTAACCTAACTTAGACTGGTCTCATGACTTCCTTGACGCCGGTTCGCGAGGCCGCCGACCATTTCGGGCTGGCGATCTCGACCCTGCACTACTGGGAGCGCCGCGGGCTGATCACCGCTTCCCGCCGCTCGGGACAGCGGTATTACGACGACGACCAGCTGTATCGCATCGCGCTGATCAAGCACTGGCGGCGGATCGGCGGGCTGGGCCTGTCCAAGATCACCGAACTGCTCGCCGAACAGCACCGCTGGCGTGAGGTGGTGGCGGGCCAGCTCGCCGAGATCGAACGGGAGCGTGCGCGGCTCGACACCGCGCACGACTACCTGGTCGAGCTCCTCACCTGTCGCCGTGAGGGGAGCCTTGAAGACTGCCAGTGGTTCCGTGACCGGGTCGACCTGCCCGCGCACGCGGTGGCGAGCTGAGTCCCGGCATCGCGACCGCCGCGACCACGGCCGCCGCCACGAGACAGACGGCGGAAGCGAGGAAAGCGGCGGTGTAGCCGTGTACCTGCGCCTCTCCCGTCGAACCGCCGGTCTGCCAGGCGGCGGTCACCGCCGCCGCGAGCGCGGTCAGTCCGGCGAGGCCGATCGCGCCGCTGGTCTGCCGGACCGTGTTCAGCAGACCGGCGGCCAGGCCGTTCTGCTGCTCCGGCACCCCGCTGGTGGCGGCCACGGTGATCGGGGTGAAGGCCGCGGCCGTCCCGAATCCGAAGACCATCCCGGGCAACAGCACGGAAACGACGTACGAGGCGTGCGGACCGGTCAGCGCGGCGACTCCGGTGAGACCCACCGCGCCGATCGCGCAGTACAGCGCCGTCGCGCGCCGGGGTCCCAGCCGCACCGACAACCCGCCCGCCGTCCGCGCGCCGGCGAACATCGCCACGCCCACCGGCAGATACGCCAGTCCGGCCCGCAACGGCGAGTACCCATGGACGTCCTGCAGGTACAGCGAAAGCAGGATCGGGCTGGCGAGGAAACCCAGCCCCAGCAGGAAGATCACCACGTTGCCGCTACTGACCGAACGCAGCCGGAAGATCCCGAGCGCGACCAGCGGTTCGTCGGCCCACCGATGCTGGTGCACCAGGAAGACGCCGAGCAGGGTGAGCCCGCCGAGCAGCGGCAGCAGGACGGACCCGCTTCCCCAGCTCATCGCCGAAGACCGCATCACCGCGTAGACCACGCCGACGAGTCCCGCCGTCGACAGCACCGCGCCGAGCACGTCCAGCCTGCCGCGCGGGCGGCTTCGATCCTTCGGCGGCAGCACCGTGGCGGCGGCGACGGCCACCACCCCGATCGGGATGCTGACGAAGAACACCCAGCGCCAGCCCGCCCATTGGGTCAGCAGTCCGCCGATCACCGGCCCCGCCGCGGCGGCGACGGCGCCCATCGCGCTCCAGGTGCCCAAGGCCCGCGCGCGGCGGGCGGGTTCGGTGAACGTCGTGGTCAGCAGGGACAGCGTCACCGGCATCAGCAACGCGCCGCCGAACCCTTGCACCGTCCGGGCGACCAGCAGCGTTTCCGGTGAACCCGCCAGCCCGGCGGCGAGCCGCGCGACGGTGAACAGGCTCATGCCGAGCACGAACATCCGCCGTACCCCGAATTCGTCGCACAGCCGGCCGCCCAGCAACAGGAACCCGGCGAAAGCGAGCGTGTACGCGTTCACCACCCAGGTCAGCGCGCCGGCGGAGAACCCGAGGCCGAACCGGATAGCGGGCAGGGCGACGGAAACGATCGTCGCGTCGAGGATGACCACGAACGATCCCGCGCAGGCCAGCGCGAGCACGGTGCCTTCACCGGGACGGCGCGTCATGCCCGCCCTCCGTTCGGCACCGGCGCGACTTCGCGGTCCATCGGCACCGCGTACAGGGAATCCACTGTGGACAGCCAGCGCAACCGGGCCAGCGCTCGTTTATCGGACTCGTCAGCAGGGAGTTCCGCCTTGGCCAGCAAGAGATCGAGCAGCTCCGGGGTCATCGCGCCCCCTGGATCGCGTCGCCGACCCGCAGGACGGTCGCCTCGTCGAAAAGGCGGCCCGCCAGCTGCAGGGACAGCGGCAGACCGTCACCGGTCTTCCCCATCGGTACGGCGAGCACCGGATTCCCGACGCCGTTCCAGTACGGCGTCGTGATCTTCTCGAAGACTTCCGCGTTCTGCTGCCCCGCATCGTCCGGGACGTCTTCGAGCAGCGGAGCGCCGATCGACGCGACCGGACTCGCGATCACATCGACGTCGTCGAACAGGCGCGCCAGTTCCTGTCGCACCGCCTGCCGAACCCGTTGTGCCTGCACGTAATCGGCGCCGGACACCAAGGCGCCCGCCGCGAAGATCGCTCGCGCCGAGACGCCGAAGTCCGGCCATCTCGTGCTCAGCCCGGCCCGGTGGTGGGCAAGGGCTTCGCAGCTCGCGGTGACCAGCACCGCGGTGGTCAGCTCGCTCCAGTGCGGCAGCGCGACCTCGACCAGCGTGGCCCCCAGGTTCTCCGCGACGGAGAGCGTTTCGTCGAAAGCGGGGCCCAGCGCGGGATCGGCGTCCTCGGGGAAGTGGTGTTCCCGGACGACCCCGATCCGCAACCCCGCGAGGTCACCGGTGAATTCCGGTGCCACGAAAGGAACTTCGGCGATGACCTCCAGCAGTGCCGCGCAGTCGCGCGCGGTGCGGGCGAGCGGACCGACCCGGTCGAGGGTGTGCGCGAGCGGCACGCACCCCGCCCCGGAGACCCGCCCGTAGGTCGGCATCAATCCGGTGACACCGCAGAACGCGGCGGGCATTCGGATACTGCCGGCGGTGTCCGTGCCGAGCCCGGCGAAGAACATCCCGGCGGCGATCCCGCTCGCCGTCCCCGAACTGGATCCGCCCGCCCATCGTCCGGTGTCCCAGGGATTCCGCGGGATCGGGAACGGTTTGGCGCGATCCGGGACCCCGCAGCCGAATTCCATCGTCGAGGTCTTCCCGACGATCACCCCGCCCGCGTCCTTCACCCGCGTCGTCACCGCCGCGTCGAGGCCCTGCCCCCAGTCGAGCACGACACTCTGCGCGGTCGTCGGCCCCTCCGCGACGGCGATGAGATCCTTGACGCCCAGCGGGATTCCCTGCAGCGGACCGCGATCGACACCGGCCGCGAACGCCCGGTCCGCCCGTCGCGCCGACGCCAGCGCCTGATCCGGGAACCGGGCGATGTACACGCCGAGTTCGTCTTCGGCGGCCAGCGCGCGTTCCGCCAATTCGACGCTGGTCACTTCTCCGCGACGCAACGCCTGCCCGGCTTCGAGTACCGAGCCCCCGTGTTCTGTCCGCACGACAACCCCTCCGGTCCGGCGGCGCCGATCTGGCGCCGCCGGGACCAGGGTGCAAACTGAAGCGCGGTTGAGCGCAAGGCCGTACTACCAGGAAGGGTTGTACCGCAGGCCTTGCTCGTAGTACTGGTCGTCGGATTCCGCCGGTGCGGACCGCTCGTCCTGGTCCGGCCCGGCCGGTTCTTCCGAGCGGTCCTTGAGTACGACGTTCTCCGTCTCCGCCGGCGCCCGGCGCGGCGCGGGAGAAGCCGTTTCGCCCGAGTCCTGGTACGCCGGGGAGAACCCGAGCCGCCAGCGGAGCCTGTCCGTGATGTACCCGGCGTTGCCGATCGGCGCCATCAGCTCCGCGCTGCGTTTCGCGGATCCTTGCTGCGCTTCCTGGTAGGTCCGCATGACGGCGTCCGCGATCTCGGCGGGTGACATCCGCGACGCGGCGTCACTCACTCTGAGCCGCGTCATCACGCCGTCGGTGTTGACCGAAACGGAAACGGCGCCGTCCGGCGAAGACGCGTCCACCGACAAGGCGGCCAACGCTTCGAGCATCGCTTGCCGGTCGGCGGGCGGCTTCTTGGGCGCCGGTTTGTCAGCCACGATCCTCCATCAGTCCGTCGGCAGCGGTGACAGTTCCATCGGCGGCTGCTCGATCTTGCCGTCGTTCGAGATGTCGACGTTCTTGTCCCGGACCCGCTTTTCCGTTCCCTTGTCGGTGTTCTCCGTTTCGAAGTTGCCGGGGTCGAAGGTCTCGCCCGGGCTGACGTCCGGCGGATCGGGGATGATCGGCAGGTTGTTGATCTCGACGTTGATCTTCGAAATCAGGGACTCGGTCGCCCGGAACATGCTCTCCCGGATGTTGACCACGCCGTCGTGGAAGCTGTTGTAGATGGATTCGGGGCTGTCCCCGACGATGTCGGCCTGCACGGTGGCCGCGGTGGCGAGCCCGGCACCGGCCGCGGCGCCGGCGACCTGGACCCCGTTCGCGGTGGTGAAGAACGCCGCCGCGGTGAGGCCGCCCGCCGGTGGCACGGCCGCCACGAGCAAGGCGGTGACAGCGGCCGCGAAGGTCGCCGCCAGCGCCTTCTGCAAGGCGGATTCGTCTTGCCGTTCCTTGTCGTCCCGGTACTTTTCCGCGGCGGTCAGGTAGGAGGCGGCCAGGTTGCTCAGGTCGCCCCGTGCGGTCGCGATGGCGTCGCGCGCGGCGACGATGTCTGCTTCCAGCACGGTGAGTTTGGTGCCGACCCGGGCATAGGTGTTCACCAAACCCTGGATGTAGCTCTTGGCGCTTTCGGCCCCTTCACCGCGCCACTTGAGAAGCAGGGCCAGCGACCGGTCGAGCGGCGCTTTCGTGTCCTGGAAGGAGTTCCAGAGACCTTCGTAGGCCTCGATCATGGTCTGCAGGCTGTTCTCTCCGACGAGCTCGGCGTCGGAGAACTCCACGAAGAAGTCGCGGACCTGTTCTTTTCGCCCGCCGCTCCAATCGACGTCGCCGCCGAAGAACTGCATGAAAAGGAGATCCGTCGCGGCGAGGGCCTTTTCGGCACCCGCGGTGAGATCGTCGGAGATTCCCTCGAGAAGTTTGGCGTTTCCGTCCTCTTCGGAGGTGGTCTCCGCGTCCAGTGCGTTGAAGTACCCGTCCATCCCCGCGCTACCCCTGTTCCCCGTTTGCCACGCGGTTCATCCGCTGCTTGTTGTCTTCGTCGACGGACTCGTAAAGCTCCGCGACCCGCGCCAGCGCGTGGCTGGCGTCCTGCGTGCTCTGGTGCAGCTTCGCGAGCATCTTCTCGACGGCGGCGCGGTGTTCCTCGTAGGCGGCCGAAACCCCGCGCATGCCCAAGGACTTCCCGAACGCGGTATCCGGCGCGAACATGCCGGGGAGGAAGCCGCCCGTGAGCGGGTCGGGAGCGGGCACGTCCTGCCCTCTCACCCCGGTGTGCGCGGTGCTGACGATGTCAGCGGCTTTTCCCAGTTCCTTGCTCGACGCCCTGAGATCGTCGAGGTCGGTTTCGAAACCGATCATGATTCCACCTCGCTGTCCGGATTTCCACCCCCATGTAAGCAGCGTTGACTTGGCTGAGAGCACGACTTCGCGATCCGGATCGGGTGACGAACGTCACCACGTCGTCGCGCGAAAACAAAAGAGCCCTGTTCGCGTTTTCACGCGAACAGGGCTCTCCGAGGAACGAGTGGAGCTGAGGGGAATCGAACCCCTGACCCCCGCCTTGCAAAGGCGGTGCTCTACCAATTGAGCTACAGCCCCGGGTCGCAGGCGATCATGATAGCCGCCTGCGCCGAATCAGTTGTTGCGGGACGCGTCCGCGGCCTTGGTCGGGGCGCTTCCGTTCGTGGAAACGGAGCCGAGCGGGCGCTCGGTCGGCGCGGTGGCCTCACGCCAGAGGTCGGCCTCGGCCTTGGCGGCCTTGTTGCGCTTGATCACGAACAGCACGCCGCCCGCGATGACCGCGAGTGCCAACAGCTTCTTCATCAGAAGCCCCCTCTTCCTGCCGAGTTGCTCCGCTTACCCACCGATGCTACTGCACCCGGCTCCTCACCACCCCAGCCCCCACGTTCCACGTGGAACCAAGAACAAGAACCCTGCCAGAACTAGAAACCCGACAGGGCCCACCCCCATCAACCCCCACGCCCCCAACTCTCTCCCCACCTACTGCTATGGGCCCGCCAGGGCCCGAGCCCCACAACGGCCACCGCCGCTACAACGGCTACGCGCCCAAACGATGGGGGGTCCAGGGGGGCGGAGCCCTCCCTGGCGGGGGTCTGGGGGTTCGACCCCCAGAAACGAAAACCGCCCGATCCGGGTTCGCGCTGTCAGCGAACACAGACCGGGCAATCGGGTGGGCCCACCAGGACTTGAACCTGGGACCTCTTCGTTATCAGCGAAGCGCTCTAACCGCCTGAGCTATGGGCCCGAACGAGGAGAAGATTACAGGACGCCTTTCGGCGTCCTGCAACCGGGTCACTCTCGTTCGGAAAGGGTTACTTCGAGGCCTCCGGCGAGGTCGGCGGAGACGTTGTAGATGAACGCGCTGACGGTGGCGAGGGCGGAGATCAGCACGATGTTGATGGCGCCGAGGATGGCCGCGATCCCGAAGACGCGGCCGGCGCTGATCAGCGGGTCGGCCGGTGCGTCGGCTCCTTCGCCGCCGACGAGCGACGAGTAGGTCCCGTTGAGTTTGTCCCAGACTCCCATGCCGTCGAGGACGGTGTAGAGGACGCCGACGGCGACGAGCCACACGAAGAACAGTGCGACGCCGAGGACGAGGGACAGTTTCAGCACCGACCAGGGGTCGAAGCGTTTGATCTGCAGGCTGGCGCGACGCGGTCCGCGGCCGGGGCGGCGGAGCGCGGTGGGGGCGGCGCGGGTGCGGGAGGCGGACGGGATGGCGGAGGGGGCGGGTTCGCCCTCTCCGCTGTCGCCGAAGAGCCTCTTCGCGGCGGTGCCGCTTACCCCGTGGTAGTCGGTCACAGCTGTCGCGTCCTGCTTCGGTTCCGAGTGGGCCACGTCTTCGGTGGCGACCGAAGACACCGAGACCGTCTGCTCACTGGAGCCTTCGGGTTCCCCGGCACCGCTGTCACGCTGCCAAGGTGGGCTCGACGAGCCCGCCTTCGCGCCGCCTGCTTCGGGCTTCTCGGATGGTGTCACGAGGTGTCAGTCCTTACCCAGTACGTGGGGCGTCGTCTACTGCTCCGACGCCGGGGTCTCTTCTCCTTCAGTACTACCTGCAGTGGCGACGTCTGAGGGCTCGTCCGCGTTGCGTGCGACCGCGAGAAGAGTGGTTCCTTCGTCGAGATTCATCAGTCGCACTCCCTTCGTCTGCCTGCCTGCCTTGCGCACCTGCCCGGCCGAAGTGCGGATCACCCCGCCGCTGGAGGTGATCGCGTAGAGCTCGTCTTCGGCGTCGACGATGACCGCGCCCACCAGCCTGCCACGTTTCTGGTCGTACTGAATGGTGAGCACACCCTTGCCGCCGCGGCCTTGGACGGGGTAGTCCTCGGTCGGGGTGCGCTTGGCGTAGCCGCCGCCGGTGGCGACGAGGAGGAACTTGTCCGGCTGGACGACGTTGATGCCGAGCAGTTCGTCGCCGTCGTTGAACCGCATGCCGAGCACGCCGGAGGTGGCGCGGCCCATGGGGCGCAGGGCTTCGTCGGTGGCGTGGAAGCGGATCGACTGGCCTTCGGCGGACACGAGCAGCAGGTCGTCTTCGGCGGCCGCGAGGACCGCGCCGACCAGTTCGTCTCCTTCGCGCAGGTTGACGGCGATGAGGCCGCCGGCGCGGTTGGAGTCGAAGTCGGTGAGCTTGGTCTTCTTCACCAGGCCGCGGCGGGTCGCGAGCACGAGGTACGGGGCGACCTCGTAGTTCGGGATCTCGATGACCTGGGCGATCTGCTCGTCGGGCTGGAACGCGAGCAGGTTCGCGACGTGCTGGCCGCGCGCGTTGCGGTTGGCCTCGGGCAGGTCGTAGGCCTTGGCGCGGTAGACGCGGCCCTTGTTCGTGAAGAACAGGATCCAGTCGTGCGTGGAGCAGACGAAGAAGTGCTGGACGATGTCGTCCTGTTTGAGGGTCGCGCCCTGGACGCCCTTGCCGCCGCGTTTCTGCGAGCGGTACAGATCGGTTTTCGTTCGCTTGGCGTACCCCGTGCGGGTGATGGTGACGACGACGTCCTCGACCGCGATGAGGTCTTCGACCGAGACCTCGCCGTCGAACGGGATGATCTTGGTGCGCCGGTCGTCGCCGTACTTGTCGACGATCTCCTGGAGTTCCTCGGCGATGATCGTGCGCTGCCGCTCGGGCTTCTCGAGGATGTCCTTGAGGTCGGCGATCTCGAGTTCGATCTCGGCCAGGGTGTCGATGATCCGCTGCCGCTCCAGTGCCGCGAGGCGGCGGAGCTGCATGTCGAGGATCGCGGTGGCCTGGATCTCGTCGACGTCGAGCAGGCTCATCAGGGCGGGTCGGGCCTCTTCGGCCGAGGGCGACCGCCGGATCAGGGCGATGACCTCGTCGAGCATGTCCAGTGCCTTGACCAGGCCGCGCAGGATGTGGGCGCGTTCCTCGGCCTTCCGCAGCCGGAAGCGGGTCCGGCGGACGATGACGTCGATCTGATGCTTCACGTAGTGCCGGATCATCTGGTCCAGGCGCAGCGTGCGGGGCACGCCGTCGACCAGGGCCAGCATGTTGACACCGAAGTTCTGCTGCAGCTGCGTGTGCTTGTACAGGTTGTTCAGCACGACCTTCGCGACCGCGTCGCGTTTGATCGTGACGACGATCCGCATCCCGCTGCGGCTGTTGGATTCGTCGGCGATGTCGGAGATGCCGGTGAGCTTGCCGTCACGGACCAGGTTCGCGATGTTCTCGACCAGGTTGTCCGGGTTGACCTGGTACGGCAGCTCGGACACGACCAGGATCGTGCGGCCCTTGGCGTCCTCTTCGACCTCGACGACCGCGCGCATGCGCACGGAGCCGCGGCCCGTGCGGTACGCGTCCTCGATGCCGGAGGTGCCGAGGATCATCGCCTTGGTCGGGAAGTCCGGGCCCTTGATGCGGACCAGCAGCGCGGCGAGCAGCTCGTCGTCGCTGGCCTCGAAGTTCTCCAGCGCCCATTTGACGCCGTCGGCGACCTCGCGCAGGTTGTGCGGCGGGATGTTGGTCGCCATCCCGACCGCGATTCCGGAACCACCGTTGACCAGCAGGTTCGGGAACCGCGACGGCAGGACGTCGGGCTCCTGGGTGCGGCCGTCGTAGTTGTCGGAGAAGTCGACGGTCTCTTCTTCGATGTCCTGCAGCATGTGCATCGCGAGATGCGCCAGCCGGGACTCGGTGTACCGCATGGCGGCGGCGGGGTCGTTGCCCGACGAACCGAAGTTGCCCTGGCCGTCGATCAGCGGGTACCGCAGCGACCACGGCTGCGCGAGCCGCACCAGCGCGTCGTAGATCGCGGAGTCACCGTGCGGGTGGTAGTTGCCCATCACGTCGCCGACGACGCGGGAGCACTTGTTGTACCCGCGGTCGGGGCGGAAGCCGGAGTCGAACATCGAGTACAGCACGCGGCGGTGCACCGGCTTGAGGCCGTCCCGCACGTCCGGCAGCGCCCGCGACACGATGACGCTCATCGCGTAGTCGATGTAGGAGCGCTGCATCTCCTGCTGGATGTCGACCGGTTCGATCCGGTCGTGGTCCGGAGCCGGCGGCAAGGTTTCCGTCATGAGGTCCTTCTCGTGGGAGCAGTCCTAAAGGGACAAAAGAGAGCGGGGACGGCTAGACGTCCAGGAAGCGAACGTCCTTGGCGTTGCGCGTGATGAAGGAGCGGCGCGCCTCGACGTCCTCGCCCATCAGGACGGAGAACAGGTCGTCGGCCTGCGCGGCGTCGTCCAGGGTGACCTGGCCGAGCAGCCGGTTCGCCGGGTCCATCGTGGTCTCCCACAGCTCTTCGGCGTTCATCTCGCCGAGACCCTTGTAGCGCTGGATCGCGTCGTCTTTCGGCAGCTTCCGGCCGGCCTCGACACCCGCCTGGATGACGGCGTCGCGTTCCCTGTCGGAGTAGGCGTACTCCGGGTCCTGACGCGGCCACTTGATCTTGTACAGCGGCGGGCGCGAGAGGAACACGTGCCCGTGCTCGATCAGCGGCGGCATGAACCGGAACAGGAAGGTGAGCAGCAACGTGGTGATGTGCTGGCCGTCGACGTCGGCGTCGGCCATCAGCACGATCTTGTGGTACCGCAGCTTCTCGATGTCGAACTCTTCATGGATACCGGTGCCGAGCGCGGTGATCAGCGACTGGACCTCGGTGTTCTTGAGGACGCGGTCGATACGGGCCTTCTCGACGTTGATGATCTTGCCCCGGATCGGCAGGATCGCCTGGTACATCGAGTCGCGGCCTTCCTTGGCCGAACCGCCCGCCGAGTCACCCTCGACGATGTAGAGCTCGCATTCCGACGGGTTGGTCGAGCGGCAGTCCTTGAGCTTGCCGGGCAGCCCGCCGATCTCCAGCGCGCCCTTGCGGCGGACCAGGTCGCGCGCCTTGCGGGCGGCCATCCGCGCCTGCGCCGAGGAGATCGACTTGTTGATGATCGTCTTCGCCTCGGTGGGGTTGCGCTCGAACCAGTCGGCCAGCCACTCGTTCGACGTCTGCTGCACGAACGTCTTGGCCTCGCTGTTGCCCAGTTTGGTCTTGGTCTGGCCTTCGAACTGCGGCTCGGAGAGCTTGATCGAGACGATCGCGGCGAGACCCTCGCGCACGTCGTCACCGGAGAGGTTGGCGTCCTTCTCCTTGAGCAGCTTCTTCTCGCGCGCGTACGCGTTGACGACGCGGGTGAGCGCGGCACGGAAGCCCTCTTCGTGCGTGCCGCCCTCGTGCGTGTTGATCGTGTTGGCGAAGGTGTACACCGACGGCGTGAAGCCGTTGTTCCACTGCATGGCGACCTCGACCTCGAGGCCGGTGCCCTGGGCCTCGAAGGAGATCACGGACGCGTGGATCGGGTCCTTGCTGCCGTTGATGTGCTTGACGAAGTCTTCGAGACCGCCCGGGTAGCAGTAGGTCTTTTCCTTGACCCGCGCCGCCTGGCCGGAAGCGTCCGCTTCGGTCTCTTCGTCGGCGACGCGCTCGTCGCGCAGCGAAAGGGTCAGGCCCTTGTTGAGGAAGGCCATCTCCTGGAGCCGCCGGGAGATCGTCTCGAAGTTGTACGTCGTGGTCTCGAAGATGTCGCCGTCGGCCCAGAAGGTGATCGTGGTGCCGGTCTCGTCGGCCGGGCCGAGGTCCTGCAGCTCACCGGGGATCTGGTCGGTGTACTCCTGGCGCCAGCTGCGGCCGCCGTACTTGACCTCGGCGGTGAGCCTCGTCGAAAGCGCGTTCACCACGGAGACGCCGACGCCGTGCAGACCACCGGAGACCGCGTAGGAGTCGCTGTCGAACTTGCCGCCCGCGTGGAGCACGGTGAGCACGACCTCCAGGGTCGGCTTCTGCTCCTTGGGGTGGATGTCGACCGGGATGCCGCGGCCGTCGTCGACGACGCGCACCCCGCCGTCGGCCAGCAGGGTAACCTCGACCTTGGTGGCGAAGCCCGCCATCGCCTCGTCGACGGAGTTGTCGACCACCTCTTGGACGAGGTGGTGGAGGCCGCGTTCACCGGTGGAACCGATGTACATACCGGGACGCTTGCGGACGGCTTCGAGACCTTCGAGCACCGTGATCGACGACGCGTTGTACTCGCTCTTGTTCTCGGTCACAGGCGTTGATTCTCCTCGTCTACCCCGAGCGGAAGCTCGCTCGTCTCCAGTGTACTTGGCCGCGTCCGCAGACATGCGGCAAGGACACCCCTGATTTGCTCACAGGCGCGCTAATTCGTTCGAAGAAGAGTCTTGACTCATCCGAAGCACTCTGAGCGGCTTCTCGGGGCTTTGGCGGCACGGTCTCCGAAGCACAGACGCGGCGAAGCGCAAGTCGGGTCAGCCGTACGTGTCACGCGGTCCACGCCCCGGGACGTGCCGCGGCCCTTTCCGCCAGCTGGGCGCCGTCGGCCCCTGTATCCGCATCTTCTTCACCACGCCGTGTCCGACGCCTTTCGCGATCTTCGCCAGCAGCTGACTCTGAAGCAGGCGAAGCTGCGTCGCCCACGCCGTCGAGCTGGCGCGCACGGTCAGTTCGCCGTCCTTCAGGGCGACCGGCTGCGCGTGTTCCGCGACCTCGTCACCCACGAGCCGAGCCCAGTGGCCGAAGACCTGACCGTTGGCCAGCCGCGTGTTCCAGCCACGGTCGACCGCGATCCGGGACGCGAGCCTGCCGAGCGGCTGCGGGTCGCGGATGTCGGCGCCCGGTCCTGACCAGCGCCGACGTCGCGAACTCTGGCCGTTCGCACCGGACCCTCCTCCGGTGATACGGCCACGACGCACGCCTGGTTCAACTCCGCGCGCCTTCGCTTTGGCTTTCGCGGCGTCCAGGGCGGCACGCGCGAGGTCACGACCGGTAGTCGAGCCCTTGCCTTCGGTATCGGTTGGGCCGTTCGATACCGGAGCCTGTTCACTCTGCGTGTCGAACAAGGCTCCCTCACTCGGGTTACCGCCCGAGCGGGGGGTGTCAAGCCGCTTATCAGGCCCCTTGGTCACGCGGGGCGATAACGCGTTCACGGTGTTATCCACACTGTCCACAGGTTTGTCCCCAGATCGGTGGGCAACTGCTGTGGCGCCGATCACCCGGGGTGTCCGCCGCGCGGATCACCCTCGGTTGATCTCACCATCTGCCACGAGGAATCGGGCCCCGGCCAGTTCGGCGGGTACGTCCTCGTCCACGGCGGCGGTCACCAGCACCTGCTCGGCACTCGCCGCCACCTCCGCCAGCCGGGCCCGGCGGCGCCGGTCCAGCTCGGCGAACACATCATCCAGCAGAAGCACCGGTTCCCCGGCCTCGCCACGCAGGAGCTCGTAGCTTCCCAGACGCAACGCGAGGGCGAACGACCAGGACTCCCCGTGGCTCGCGTAGCCCTTCGCGGGTGCTTCGCCGAGGATGAGATCGAGCTCGTCCCGATGCGGGCCGACCATGCTCACCCCGCGCTCCAGCTCCAGGTTCCGCGACCGCTTCAAGGCCTCGACCAGCACTTCCTTGAGCACTGCTTGGTCGGCGCGAGGACCGTCCGGGGTGCCGTAGCCCTCTGGCATCGCTTCGCCCAGGCTCGACCTGTACGCGATCTTCGCCGGTCTCGAATCGGGCGCGACCCCCATGTACGCGGAGGCCGCGTACGGCGCGAGGTCCGCGATGAGGTTGAGCCGGGCGGCCAGCAACGCGGCCCCCGCCACCGCCAGGTGGTCGTCCCAGACGTCGAGCGTCGACAGCGCGTACGGGTCTTCACGCCCCGTACGACGCTTGCCCGCCGTCTTGAGAAGCGCGTTCCGCTGCTTCAGCACCTTCTCGTAGTCGGCGCGGACCCCGGCGTACCGGGGCGCGCGCAGCACGAGGAGTTCGTCCATGAACCGGCGCCGTTCCCCGGGATCCCCGCGCACGAGTGCCAGGTCCTCCGGGGAGAACAGCACCGTGCGCAGGATCCCGAGCACGTCACGCGGCTTGCCGACCGCGCCGCGGTTGACCCGCGCGCGGTTGGCCTTGCCGGGGGTGATCTCCAGCTCGACCGTCAGTTCGCGGTCCTCGTTGACCACCGCGACCCTGATCAGCGCGCGTTCGCACCCGTGCCGCACCAACGGTGCGTCGGTCGCGACACGATGCGAACCCAGGGTCGCGATGTAGCCGATCGCCTCCAGGAGGTTCGTCTTGCCGCGGCCGTTCTGTCCGACGAGGACGGTCGGGCCGGGTTCGAGCGCGAGATCGGCCAGTGGCCAGGACCGGAAGTCGGTGACCTGGAGATGTCTTAAGTACAACCCGTCTGCCTAGTGGCCGGCCGTCGTCACTGGACCTTTTTCACTGCGTGGCCGCCGAACTGGTTGCGCAGCGCGGCGACGGCCCGCATGGCGGCGGAGTCCTCCTGGCGCGAGGCGAACCGCGCGAACAGCGCGGCCGAGATGACCGGCGCCGGGACCGCGTTGTTGATCGCCTCTTCGAGGGTCCACCGGCCTTCGCCGGAATCCTCGACGTAGCCCTCCAGGTCGTCGAGCTCCGGGTCCTCGTCGAGCGCGCGGACGAGCAGGTCGAGCAGCCACGAGCGGACGACCGTCCCGCGCTGCCAGCCCTTGATCACCGCGGGCACGTTCTCGACGACCTTCGCGGCTTCGAGCAGCTCGAAGCCTTCGGCGAAGGCCTGCATCATGCCGTACTCGATGCCGTTGTGGATCATCTTCGCGTAGTGACCGGAGCCGACGGCGCCTGCGTGCGAGAAGCCCTCTTCGCGCGGGCCCTCGGGACGAAGCGCGTCGAAGATCGGCATGGCCTTCTCGACGTCCGAAGCCGCGCCGCCGACCATCAGGCCGTAGCCGTTGTCCTTGCCCCACACACCACCGGAAACCCCGCAGTCGAGGTAACCGATCTTCTTCGCGGCGAGGAGGTCGCCGTTGATCTTGTCGTCGGTGTACTTCGAGTTGCCGCCGTCGATCACGAGGTCGCCCTCGGACAGCAGGTTGCCGAGCTCCGCGACGGTCTGCCGGGTGGGTTCACCGGCGGGCACCATGATCCAGACGATCCGGGGACCGTCCAGTTTGGACACCATGTCCTCTAGTGACGTGGAGTCGGTGACGTCGGGGTTGCGGTCGTAACCGATCACCTCGTGACCGGCCGCACGCAGCCGCTCACGCATGTTGAACCCCATTTTGCCGAGGCCGATGAGTCCCAGCTGAGCCATGAAGATCCCCTTTGGTGCGAAAGAAAAACCGACGACCGGTCAGCCAGGGAGGCGGACCGGCATCAGCAGGTACAGGTAGCCGGGGACGACGTTGCCCTCTTCGTCGGCGGGCTTGATCAGCGCCGGCCGGTTCGGAGTGGTGAACGTCAGTTCCGCGCGGTTCGCGTTCAGCGCGCCGAGCCCGTCGACGAGGTAACCCGGGTTGAACGCGATGGTCACCGGCTCACCCTCGTAGTCGACCTGAAGCTCTTCTTCGGCCGAACCCTCGTCGTCGCCGCCGGCGGAGAGCCGCAGCGAACCGTCCTTGAACTCCAGCCGCACCTGGGTGCCACGCTCGGCGACCAGCGAAACACGCTTGATCGACTCGGCGAGCGCGGAGACCTCGATGACCGCGCGCGACGTGTGCTGCGCGGGCAGCAACTGCCGATACGGCGGGAACTCCGCGTCGAGGAGGCGGGTCGTCGTGTAGCGGCCGGAGCCGGAGAGGCCGAGGAGGCCCTCACCGCTGGCGAGCGCGAGACGGATCTTGGACCCGCTGGCGCCGAGTGTCTTCGCGGCTTCGGCGAGCGTGCGCGCCGGGACGAGCACGGCGGCGTCGGACAGGCCCTCGGCAGGCTCCCAGGTGAACTCGCGCATCGCGAGCCGGAACCGGTCGGTGGCGACCAGGGTCAGCGAGGAACCGGAGATCTCCAGCCGCATGCCGGTCAGCATCGGGAGGGTGTCGTCCTTGCCCGCGGCGACGACGACCTGCGTGACGGCCTGGCCGAAGGCGTCGCCGGTGAGTTCGCCGGCGAAGGCGGGCTGGGACGGGAGCTGCGGGTAGTCCTCGACCGGCATGGTCGGCAGGGAGAAGCGCGCGGAGCCGCAGGTGATGGTCGCGCGGGCGCCGTCGACGGAGATCTCGACCGGCTGCGCGGGCAGTGACTTGGTGATGTCGGCCAGCAGACGGCCGGAGACCAGGAGGCGGCCGCCGTCGGCGATGGTGGCCGGGACGCCGACCGTGGCGGAGACCTCGTAGTCGAATCCGGAGACGGTGAGTGCGTCACTCGTCCCGTCGGATCCCGCATCGAGCAGGACACCGCCCAGCACCGGGACCGGAGGCCGCGACGGGAGGCTTCTCGCCACCCACGCGACGGCGTCGGCCAGCCCGTCACGCTCGACGCGGATCTTCATGCGCGCTTCCTTTCGACAGCCGAGCCCCTGACGGCTCGAAAGCTCAACGGGTCACCTCGGCCGGAGAGCGCGATGGCCAGGTGCCTCGCAGGTGTGTTCGGTCCGTGCGAGGACGCGAACGCACGTCGACACGCAGACCAGGTGCAGGGACCCACGTTAGGCCGTCCCGGGTGTCCGCGTCACCTCGGCCTCCCCTTGCTTTTGTCGACAAGACGACACGGCTCTCCGGCTGTCCCCAACTTCGTCCTTCGCCTGTTTTTGTTTTGTTCTCTTCTAGAGAAGAAGAAAAGACAGCAGTAGTAATAGGTGTTGTGGATTGTGTGGACAAGGCTCGTTCGCGCAGGTCCGGGCGCCTCGAAGGCTGTGGACTCCGGGTGTGTACGGACGGTGGACAGCTCGGGTCGTCCGTGGATGGTTTCGGGCCACGCTCGATCTGTCCACAGTCATCCACAGTTGTCCCCACGGTTATCCCCAGTTGTGCGGCGATTTGTACCCAGGGGCTGTGGGTCCGGTTCGTGACCGGAATCGCTCGGGAGAGTGATCCGAGCAGCTCGCGTCACCCTTGTGCACAAGATGTGGGCAACCTGGGGACAGTGTGTGGATCATGGTGTGGAAATTCTGTGGATTGCCTGTGAGTGCGATGTGGACGGAAACCCGATCACCGCTGGTCCCTCGTCCGCCGGAGTTGTGCACAAGCTACCCACAGCATGTGGATTCCTTTGTACACAAGGGAAAATTCAAAAGTGCGTGTACGCACGTACCGCGTCTTTCACCACGTTCGTGGTGTCGTTCAGGTACCCGGCCTTCGCGGCTCTAAGCGTCCTTCTGACCTCTTTGGACGGCCGTGCGAGCCGGAAGAGGGCATGAAGAAGGGGCTCCCACCTGGACGGTGAGAGCCCCTGAAAGCCTTGTGTGCTAAGGGATTACTGGCGTGCGCGCTGTTTGATCCTGGAGGTCAGCTCCTGGACCTGGTCGTAGATGCGCCGTCGTTCGGCCATCTCCTTGCGGATCTTCTTGTCCGCGTGCATGACCGTCGTGTGGTCGCGGCCGCCGAAGGTCTGCCCGATCTTCGGCAGCGACATGTCCGTCAGTTCGCGGCAGAGGTACATCGCGATCTGACGCGCGGTCGCGAGCGCCTTCGTCTTTCCGGGCCCGCAGAGATCGTCGAGGGTCACGTCGAAGAACTCGGACGTGACACCCATGATGGTCGGCGCGGTGATCTCCGGCGCGTGCGAATCCGGGATGAGGTCCCGGAGCACGATTTCGGCGAGCGCGACGTCGACCGGCTGCTGGTTCAGCGACGCGAAGGCGGTGACGCGGATGAGCGCGCCTTCGAGTTCCCGGATGTTCGCCTCGACGCGCGAAGCGATGAACTCCAGGACCTCACCCGGAACCGCGAGCCGGTCCTGCGCGGCCTTCTTGCGAAGGATCGCGATCCGCGTTTCGAGTTCCGGCGGCTGGATGTCGGTGATGAGGCCCCACTCGAACCGCGTGCGCAGCCGGTCTTCCAGCGTTTCGAGGCGCTTCGGCGGGCGGTCGGAGGAGACGACGATCTGCTTGTTCGCGTTGTGGAGGGTGTTGAAGGTGTGGAAGAACTCTTCCTGCGTACCTTCTTTGCCTTCCAGGAACTGGATGTCGTCGACGAGCAGGATGTCGATGTCGCGGTAGCGGCGCTGGAAGGCGACCTTGCGGTCGTCCCGCAGCGAGTTGATGAAGTCGTTGGTGAACTCTTCGGTCGACACGTACCGCACGCGCATGCCGGGGAACAGCCGCTGGGCGTAGTGCCCGACGGCGTGCAGCAGGTGGGTCTTCCCGAGTCCGGACTCTCCCCAGATGAACAACGGGTTGTACGCGCGCGCCGGTGCTTCGGCGACGGCGACCGCGGCCGCGTGCGCGAAGCGGTTCGACGCGCCGATGACGAAGGTGTCGAACGTGTATTTCTCGTTGAGCTTCGTCTTCGACGTCTGCGGCTGCGCCGGCGCGGTGTAGGGCTGACCCGCGATCGGCTGGCCGGAGAACGTCGGCCAGATCTCGGTCACGGCGGCGAGGGCCTCGCCCTCTTCGTCGACTTCTTCATCGCTGTCGTCGCCATCGTTCAGGCTGTTGTCCACCGGCGGCCGCTGCCTCGGCGGCCTCGGCTTCGGAGGCTCGGGCCGGGGCCTGGTCGGGGACAGCATGCCGTCACCGTCGGGCAGTGGTGGGGTACCCGGCACCGGGCCGGACCCGTTTTCCACCCGGCCGGGTGAAGGGTCGTAGCGAGGACCGGGAGCGGGAGGCGGCATCGAGGTGTGCGTCTCGGTGCTGTCGACCTTCACCGCGAGGGAGACCGCGCGGCCGAGCCGGCGCGAGAGGGCTTCGGTGATCGCGCCGCGGAGGGCGCGTTCGATCGCTTCCTTGGCGAAGTCGCTGGGAGCGGCGAGGAGCGCGGTGCCGTCGAGCAGGCCGATCGGCCGGGTCACCCGCATCCAGGCGCGCTGCTGCGGGGAGAGGGTGCCATCGGACAGCTCGCGCACGACCTGTTCCCAGATGACGCCAAGATTGTGCTGGTGATCGGACACCTGCCTGACTCCCCTCCCCTCATTCGGTGCGTGCGTGAGATCACTCAGCGGCCCGAAACGCCGGGTCGAGCGTCATCATGGCCCGATCGGCTCATGCGCACAGCAAATATCCACATAGTTGTCCACAGCTGTGCACTAATGTACGGCGACCCGCGGTGAGCCCACCTGCGGGATCGACGTATGCCGACGGGACGCCTCCACATCCCCAAGGACACCCGGGCGCCTGCACCGTTCCACCTCGGCGAAAACCCGGGAGGGGCACGCTAACAAGCCCCGCTCGTTGCCACAAGGCGTCCTCGCGCGCAAGCATTTCACGGTGTACGGCGTGTTGCCATTCGATGCCCTCGCGTCGTCGGTGATCACTCTCCCGGTACGGTCGCGGTCCGTGGTCGAGGGGGTGCCTGCCGGGCCCTGGCGGTGGGTGCGTACCCTCGTAAGGTCTCCCGTATACAGCGGGGGCGTTTCGCGTGCCCACGTTGTCGTCGCTCGACGTGACGAGGCCACACGTTGGTAGGAGACACCAGAGACTGCCGTGCGTCAGCACGACACGCCAGGAACGGGTCGAACCGTTCCCGGCGGCCGAGAAACAGGAGAAGTTAGTCGTGAGCAAGGGTAAGCGCACCTTCCAGCCGAACAACCGCCGACGCGCCCGGGTCCACGGGTTCCGGCTGCGGATGCGGACCCGCGCCGGCCGGGCCATCCTGGCGGCTCGCCGTCGCAAGGGCCGCGGCGCGCTGTCCGCCTGATCCGGCCGCCGTCGAGGGACGTCGTGCTGCCGGTCGCCGCACGGTTGCGGCGCAGTGAGGATTTCCGTGCCGTGATGCGGCGTGGGGCCAAGGCAGGCAGGCGCCGCCTCGTCGTCCATGCGTTGACCACGGACCCGTCCGATGCCGCCGAAGCGGCGCGGGCGGGTTTTGTGGTGAGCAAGGCCGTGGGGAACTCGGTGGTCCGCCACCGGGTGAGCCGCCGGTTGAGGCATCTCATTTCCGACCGGATCGGAACACTGCCGCCCGGGAGCTCGTTGGTGATACGGGCACTACCACCGGCCGCGGACGCGTCCAGCGCGGAACTCGGCTCGGACCTCGACGCGTCTTTGCGGCGTCTCGGGTTGTCCGGGCAATCCGCCGTCGCCGGGAAGTCCCGCGAGACGCGACCCCCCGACAACGGATCAGCGGTGTAACGGCATGCGAGCCACCGAGAACGAGACCACCGAAGACGCCCGGCCCGGCCCGGTGGCATGGGTGCTGCTCCTGCCCATCAAGCTGTACCGCAAGGCGATCTCCCCCTTCCTTCCTCCGGCGTGCCGGTTCTACCCGAGCTGTAGCGCGTACGCCGTCGAGGCACTGACCCGGCACGGCGCCGGCCGCGGCACCTATCTCGCGGTCCGGCGTTTGCTGCGCTGTGGCCCATGGACCATGCCCGGCCGCGATCCGGTACCCGAGACGTTCTCGTGGCGCCACCGCCGACCTGAAACACCGATCGAGGAGTAGCTCAGTGCTCGACTTCATCTACTACCCCGTGTCCTTCATCTTGTGGTGTTGGCACAAGGTCTTCGGGTTCGTGCTCGGCGAGTCGAACGCGATCTCCTGGATCCTCGCGATCATCTTCTTGACGTTCACGGTCCGCGGCATCATGTTCAAGCCGTTCGTGAACCAGGTCCGGTCGATGAAGAAGATGCAGGACTTCGCGCCGGAGATGAAGAAGATCCAGAAGAAGTACGCGAACGACCGGCAGCGCCAGGCGATGGAGATGCAGAAGCTCCAGAAGGAGCACGGCGTCAACCCGCTGGGCAGCTGCCTGCCGATGCTGCTGCAGATCCCGGTCTTCATCGGTCTGAACCACGTGCTGCGGATGTTCACGATCAACCCGTACGGCGGCCCGAAGACCGAGAACTACTTCTTCACCCAGGCCGGTGTCGAGTCGTACGTTCACGCGAAGATCTTCGGTGTCACCCTCGGCGACGCCATCTACACCGGCGTCGGGGTGGTCAGCGGTGGCAACACGGTCGCCGGTTTCCACTGGGGCGTCGCCCCGGTCGCGATCCCGCTGATGATCGTCGCGAGCATCGCCACGCACCTCACCGCGCGTCACTCGGTCCAGCGTCAGAACCCCGAGTCGGCGACCCCGCAGACCGCGATGATGAACAAGCTGACGATGTACATCTTCCCGCTCGGTGTCCTCGTCTTCGGTGCGCTGTTCCCGGTCGGCCTGCTCTTCTACTGGCTCGCGAACAACGGCTGGACCCTGATGCAGCAGCGCCTCGTCTACACGCGGATCGACAAGGAAGAAGAGGCCCGCAAGGAAGCCGAGAAGGAGAAGCGCGCGAACCTCGGCCCGAAGCCGGGCCAGAAGCCGACCGCGCCGCGCCCCGGCCAGAAGCCCGTCCAGCAGAAGAAGAACAAGCCGTCCTCCACCGGTCAGGTCAAGAAGGCGGGCTCGCCCCACGGCTTCGCCCAAACCGGTTCCGCCACCGCGGAGAAGAAGGACACCAAGAACGCATCAGCCGAGCCGACGACGAACGGCTCGAAGGAGAGCGGCGCGGACACGCCCGGTCTCATCTCGGACTCGACTAAGAAATCGGGCCGGAAGCGTCGCTGACGCCGATCCGGGCTGGAGAGGAGACCAACAATGGCGGAGACGATCGACACGATCGACGCCGAAGAGAACAGCGCGGCCGAGGTCGAAGGCGCCGCTGAGGAGACCGCTCGCAAGGGAGGTGTCGACGACGACGTCCTCGTGAAGGAGGGCGACATCGCCGGCGACTACCTCGAGCGGCTGCTCGACCTTCTGGACTACGACGGAGACATCGACCTCGATGTCGAAGCGGGCCGCGCGATCGTCAGCATCGACGGTGGCGAGGATCTGGAGAAGCTCGTCGGACCGCGCGGCACCGTCCTCGAGGCGCTGCAGGAGCTGACGCGGCTGGCGGTCCAGCAGGAGACCGGCTCACGGAGCCGCCTGATGCTGGACATCGCGGGCTGGCGCGCGGACCGTCGCGAGGAGCTTCGCGAGCTCGGCCGCTCGACCGCGGAGACGGTGGTCTCCTCCGGCGAGCGGGTCCGGCTTCAGCCGATGAGCCCGTTCGAGCGGAAGGTCGTGCACGACGCGGTCGCCGCCGTCGACGGCGTCAAGAGCGAGAGCGAAGGAGAGGACCCGAAGCGCCGGGTCGTCATCTTCCCCGCCTGACGGATTCTTTGCGCGAAGCGGCCCGCCGGTCATCCGGCGGGCCGCTTCCTTATATACAGGGGTCGCTCGCGAGCGACCCCTGGTGCGAATTACACGCGTGGCGTTTCACGTGAAACGCGCGAGGCGAGTGGAGTTGTCCACAACTTCGGTCTGTCTCCCCGCTTTGCGGTCGACGTCATGGACAATCAGTCGGAGCGCGTTTCACGTGAAACGGCGTCGAGGTTGAGGAGAGAGAGTGGGCTTGGACGGGGTCGCCGCATCGGTACGGAGTGCGGCGTCGGAAGTATTCGGAGACCGCGTCGAGCAAGCCATCGGCTACGTCGAACTGCTGGAGCGCCACGGCGTCGAGCGCGGGCTCATCGGACCCCGTGAGGTCGACCGTCTCTGGGAGCGGCACGTCCTGAACTCCGCCGTGATCGGTGAGCGGATCCCCGACGGCGCGCGTGTGGTCGATGTCGGGTCGGGTGCCGGGCTTCCGGGTGTACCGCTCGCGATCAGCCGACCGGACCTCGATATCGTTCTGCTCGAACCGATGGCCCGCCGGGTCGACTGGCTGGCCGAGGTTGCCGAGAAGCTGGAACTCCCCATCACCGTTGTCCGCGGGCGCGCGGAAGAGCGGCAGGTACGCGAGGAGCTCGGTGGCGCGGATGTCGTCACCGCCCGGGCGGTCGCTCCCTTGGCCCGGCTCGCGAACTGGTGCCTCCCGCTCGTGCGCTCGCAAGGATCTCTGGTCGCCCTCAAAGGAGCGAGCGCCGGAGAGGAAATCGAACGCGATCGCGCCGCCGTCCGGAAGGCAGGCGGCGGCGAGCCGGAAGTCTTCGAGTGCGGCACGAAGGTGCTCGAAGTCCCCAGCACGGTCGTCGTGATCCACCGCCTGCCCCCGAAGCCGTCGCGCCAGCGCGGCAGGCGCAGCTAGTCCGGTTCCACGTGAAACAACGCAGAACGACTCCAACGTCTAATACAGAGGAGGCTCGAGACCGGTGACTCCCCCACCGTCCGACCCTGCGAGCACTGGCCACGAACTCGGCTGGACGCCCATCGCTGAAGAAGCCGTCCGCGCCGCCAGCGTGCTGCACCCCAAGGAGGGCGCGCTCCCCCGGCCGAACCGCCGGCGCGTGCTGACGGTCGCCAACCAGAAGGGCGGCGTCGGCAAGACGACGAGCACGGTGAACCTCGCCGCCGCCCTGGCCGTCCACGGGCTCAAGACGCTCGTGATCGACCTCGACCCTCAGGGCAACGCGAGCACCGCGCTCGACATCGACCACCGGTCCGGCACGCCCTCGATCTACGAGGTGCTGATCGGTGAGGTGTCGCTCGCGGAGGCGGCGCAGCAGAGCGAGCAGTCACCCAACCTCTACTGCGTGCCCGCGACCATCGACCTCGCCGGTGCCGAGATCGAACTCGTCTCCATGGCGTCCCGCGAGATGCGGCTCAAGGAGGCGCTCTCGTCCGAGATCCTCGACGAGATCGGCGTCGACTACGTCTTCATCGACTGCCCGCCGTCGCTCGGTCTGCTGACCGTCAACGCGATGGTCGCCGCGCAGGAGGTGCTGATCCCGATCCAGTGCGAGTACTACGCGCTCGAAGGTCTGGGGCAGCTGCTGAGCAACATCGAGCTCGTTCAGGCGCACCTGAACCGCGAACTCAGCGTCTCCACGATTCTGCTCACCATGTACGACGGCCGGACGAAGCTGGCCGATCAGGTGACGAACGAGGTCCGGAACCACTTCGGGGACACTGTGCTGAAGACCGTCATCCCGCGCAGCGTGAAGGTCTCCGAGGCGCCCGGATACGGGCAGACGGTCCTCGCGTACGACCCGGGTTCCCGGGGCGCGATGAGCTACGTGGACGCGGCGAAGGAGATCGCGCAGCGTGGGGTGGAGATGAAAGAAAGGAGCGGTACGGCATGAGCGAGCGCAGAGGGGGGCTCGGGCGCGGGCTCGCCGCCCTGATCCCGACGGGCCCGCCACCGGGCTCCGCGGCCCCCGCCGAGAACGGTTCGACCGCGGTCCCCGCTCCCCCGGCCGGCTCGTCCGGACCGGAGGACAAGGGCTGGTTCGCGGCCAACGGTGCGGCCGGTGTTCAGGGCGGAACGGTCGCGGGCGCGGTCTACCGCGAGGTGCCGGTCAGCCAGATCAAGCCGAACCCGAAGCAGCCGCGGCAGGTCTTCGACGAAGACGCGCTCAACGAGCTGGAGCACTCGATCCGCGAGTTCGGGCTCATGCAGCCCATCGTGGTCCGGGAGCTCGGCACCGACGAGTACGAACTCGTCATGGGCGAGCGGCGGCTGCGCGCGTCTCAGCTGGCGGAGCTGGAGGCGATCCCGGCGATCGTCCGCCAGACCGCCGACGAGGCGATGCTGCGCGACGCGCTGCTCGAGAACATCCATCGCGTTCAGCTCAATCCGCTAGAAGAGGCGGCCGCGTATCAGCAGCTGCTCGACGAGTTCGCGGTCACGCACGAGGAGCTGGCCGGCCGGATCGGGCGCAGCCGCCCGGTCATCACGAACACGATCCGCTTGCTCAAACTCCCCCTCGCGGTCCAGCGACGGGTCGCGGCCGGGGTGCTTTCGGCGGGCCACGCGCGGGCGCTGCTCTCACTCGAAGACGCCGACAGTCAGGAGGAGCTGGCCGCGCGGATCGTCGCCGAGGGCATGTCGGTCCGCGCGACCGAGGAAGCCGTCACGCTCAAAAAGAGCGAGAAGCCGGCCAAGCCGAAGCCCGCTCCCCGCAAGCCGATCCAGGCTCCCGGTCTCCAGGAACTGGCGAACCGGCTTTCGGACCGCTTCGACACTCGCGTGAAGGTCGACCTCGGTCGCCGGAAAGGCCGGATCACGCTCGAATTCGGCTCGGTGGACGATCTTGAACGCATCGTCGCGCTGATGGACGAAAATCAGGCAAAACAGACACGTGAAACCGATTAGGGATCACCCCGGGTCGTTTTGTCACGGTGACGATAGCTGTGTGATGACAGCAGTGTGACGCTGAGTGCTTGAACTGGGGGCAAGTGTGAAGGGACTCTTCGGCGGTCGAAATCCGCGCGCGGTGGTCTTCGACTGCGATGGATTGCTCATGGACACCGAGCCGTGTTGGTCGGTGGCCGAGACCGAACTGTTCGCGCGGCAAGGTCTGCCGTTCGGTTCGGACGAGAAGGCGTTGGTGATCGGCAAGTCGCTCCCCGCCGCCGCCGACGCGATGGCGAAGGCGTTCGACGAACCCGGCGGCGGCACCGAGATCGCGGACGAGTTGCTGAGGTTGGTGACCGAGGTCGTGACCGCGAAAGCGGAGGCGATGCCCGGCGCGCGTGAGTTGGTCGAACTGACCGCCGCCGCCGTTCCGGTCGCCGTCGCGAGCAACTCGCCCCGAGCCCTCCTGGACGCCGCGCTCGCTCGCGGCGGACTTTCGGAAATGTTTCCCGTGAAACTGGCCGCCGACGAAGTGACGGCGCCGAAGCCGGATCCGGAGATGTACCTGACCGCCTGCCGCCTCTTGGACGTCGAGCCCGCCGACGCGCTGGCGTTCGAGGACTCGATGACCGGTCTCCGGTCGGCGCGGACGGCCGGGATGCCCGTCATCGGCGTGCCCACTTTGAAGCATCAAGACTTCCCCGCCGATGTCGTGATCGGCTCCCTGCGCGATGAGGAGCTGTTGGCGTGGGTGAGTGGATGGCCCCGGCGATGAGCGGCCTGCCCTTCGTCCGCTTCCAGAGCCCGACCCGCAACGAGCGTGGAACCTTCACCGGGGTCTTCGGTCTCGTCAACAACCTCGCCCGGGCCGGACACCTGACCGCCGAGCAAGAAGCCTTCCGCCGGGCGAACAACGACTGGTACGACGCGAACTTCATCAACCCGGCGCACACCGATCCGAGCGTCTACGACGCCGCGGTGAATCCCGGGGCCGCGGCGTGGTTCAAGGCGAGCGCCCAGGTCTTCATCGAGCGGGTCGACGGCTATCTGGCGATCCTCGAGACGCACGGGATCCCGTGCGAGACCGTCCGGTCGGCGGATCCGGGCCGGATCATCTACGAGGACGAGTACCAGGTCGTCGTCACCGGGAAATGAAGAAGGGGACTCGCCCGCGGTGGGCAAGTCCCCTTTCGTCGAACCCGGTTCAGCTCTTGCGGGAGATCGCCCGTCCGACGAGGTCGGCGAAGACCGAGCCGAGGGTGGCGCCGGCGGCCTCGATCGCCACGGGCACGATCGACGTCTCGGTCAGGCCCGGCGACAGGTTCGCCGCGAGGAAGTAGACCGTGCCGTCCTCGGCGACCACGGCGTCGGTACGCGAGATGTCGCGCAGCCCGAGTTGCCGGTGCACGGCGACGGCCAGTTCGCCGACCGCCTTGGCGGCGTCGTCGCTGATGCGAGCGGGTGTGAAGAAATCGGTCAGCCCGGCGGTGTAGCGGGCCTTGTAGTCGTACACGCCGCTCTCCGGCACGATCTCGACCGCGGGCAAGGCTTCGGGACCTTCTTCGCCTTCGATGACCGTCACGGCCACCTCAACGCCCGATACGAACTTCTCGGCGAGAACGGTGTCGCCGTAAGCGAAGCAGCCGACCATCGCGCCGGGCATCTCCGAGGCTTCCTTGACGACCTGGGCGCCCAGCGCCGAACCGCCCTGGTCGGGCTTGAGGATCAGGGGCAGGCCCAGCGTGTCGACCATCGCGTCCAGCACGGCCTGCGCGCCGAGTTCGCGGAAGGTGCTGTGCGGCAGCACGACCCAGTCCGGCGTGGTGAAACCCGCGTCGGCGACGAGCGCCTTGGCCGTCGGCTTGTCCCACGCGCGGCGGCAGCCCGCCGAGCTGGTGCCCACATAGGGCACGTCCAGCATCTCCAGCACGGTCTGCACAGCGCCGTTCTCCCCCTCCCCGCCGTGAAGGGCGACGATGGCCGCGTCGGGGCGCTGGGTGCGGAGGCGTTCGAGCAGACCCGCGTCGGTGTCCCATTCCTCGACGGTGAGGCCTTCCGCCCGCAACGCGACCGAGAGCCGGCGCCCGGAGCGGAGGGAGACATCGCGTTCGTGGGAAAGCCCGCCTGCGAGTACGGCAACGGTGCGGTCGACCACCGAGGACTCCTTTTGTTCTTGGGGGACGTCCGGCCGATCAGACCGTGTCCGGAGAGGGGTTCTGCGGCCCCGAGATCGAGCGTGGGCTCACGTTACCGAAGGTACGCGCGAGGTCCATTTCGGACTCGAGCACCGCGGCGAGCCGCCGGACGCCCTCGCGGATCCGCTCCGGCGTCGGGTAGCAGTAGGAAAGACGCAACTGTCTGCTGCCGAAACCATCTGCGTAGAAGCCGGTTCCGGAGGCATACGCGACCCGGGCCGTGACGGCCCGCGGCAGCATCGCCTTCGTGTCCACGCCTTCGGGGACGGTCATCCAGACGTAGAAACCGCCGTCGGGTTTGGTCCAGCTGCACCCGGTGGGCATATGTTGTTCGAGCGCGGACAGGATCGCGTCCCGGCGCTCCCGGTAGTTCTCGCGGAAGGTCTTGATCTGCCCCATCCAGTCGTGAGTCGCGAGGTATCGCGACACGATCAACTGGTTAAGCGTCGGCGGACAAAGCGTCGCGGACTCGGCCGCGAGCACGAGTTTCTCCCGGACGGCGTGCGGCGCGAGCACCCAGCCGACCCGCAGGCCGGAAGCGAAGGTCTTCGAGAATGAGCCCAGGTACACGACGTTGTCGGGGTCGATCGAGCGGAGCGCCGGGTACGTCTGCCCGCTGAAGCCGAGCAGGCCGTACGGGTTGTCCTCGACGATGAGGATGTCGTTCTCCCGGCAGATCTCCACGATCTCCGCGCGCCGCTCGACGGCCAGCGTGACGCCGCCGGGGTTGTGGAAGTTGGGGATCGTGTAGAGGAACTTGACCCGGCGGCCGGCTTTCCGCGTCTCCGCGAGCGCGGCCCGCAGCCCTTCGGGGACCAGGCCGTGGTCGTCCATCGCGACGTGGACGACGTCCGCCTGGTAGGCAGCGAAGGAGCCGAGCGCGCCGACGTACGACGGCCCCTCGGCGATGATGACGTCGCCCGGGTCGCAGAACAGGCGGGTGACCATGTCGAGGCCCATCTGCGAGCCGACCGTCACGACGACGTCGTCCGGGTGGGCCTTGATGCCTTCGAGGGCCATGATCTCGCAGATCTGCTCGCGCAGGGCCGGGACGCCGTGCGCCGAGCCGTACTGCAGCGCGACCAGGCCTTCTTCGGCGATGAGCTCGCCGACCTGCGCGGACAGCGTGTCCAACGGGAGCGCGGCGAGGTTCGGCATCCCGCCGGCGAGCGAGACCACCTCGGGGCGACTGGCCACCGCGAACAACGCCCTGATCTCGGAAGCAGTCATCCCGGCCGTACGCGCGGCGTAGCGGTCGAGATGAGGGTCGAGGTTGTGACGGCCGGGCTCCGGCCGGACAGGGCGATTCTCGGTCATCAGGTGTTCACCCGTGCTTCGAAGTGGACATAGTCGCTACCGACTGGTAGTTCCATCGAGTGTAACCACCCTCCCTTGAGGGGCCCTGGCCTTCCGGTGTTCATCACATCGGCCTATCCTCGGTCGAGACCCCTTCAGCGAGCCCTGCTCGGGACAGGGCTGCGTCGGGTGTCGTCCGTTCAGGGAGGTTTGTCTGTGTCGCGTCGCGTCGTGGGCGTAACCCTGGACAACCTCGAGCATCTGCCCAAGAGCTGCCGCCGCTGCGTGTACTGGGAGCTGGCGCCGCATATGAAGGCGCAGGCCGAGGAATACGGCGCGACAGAGGTCGAAAAGGAAGCCTGGGTCTCCAGCGTGCTGTTGGAGTGGGGTTCCTGTGGCCGGATCGTCTACAGCGACACCTTGCCCGTCGGTTTCGTGCTCTACGCGCCGCCGAACGCCGTGCCGCGTTCGCTGGCCTTCCCGACTTCGCCGCCCGGACCGGACGCGGTGCTGCTGACCGCCTTCCAGGTGCTCCCCGAATTCCAGGGTGGCGGGCTCGGCCGGATGCTGGTGCAGGCCGTCGCGAAGGACCTGACCAAACGCGGGGTCCGCGCGATCGAAGCCTTCGGCGACGCCAAGCCCGACGAGACCGACCCGGACGGCGGGCACAGCTGCGTGCTGCCCG
Source organism: Amycolatopsis oliviviridis (assembly GCF_014654365.1). Classification (GTDB taxonomy): domain Bacteria; phylum Actinomycetota; class Actinomycetes; order Mycobacteriales; family Pseudonocardiaceae; genus Amycolatopsis; species Amycolatopsis oliviviridis. The sequence goes on along the minus strand of NZ_BNAY01000004.1, from coordinate 166,845 downwards.
CCGCGTTCCTGCAGAGCGTCGGGTTCAAGACCGTGCGGCCGCATCCGCGGTGGCCGCGGCTGCGGCTGGAACTGCGGTCGGCGATCTCGTGGAAGGAAGACGTGGAGGCGGCCCTCGAACGGCTGCTGGGCCAGGTCTCCATCACGACCGCCGAACCGAGCCTGGGCCGCGCCTGACGTCGTCCCACCCTTCCCGCCCGTTCTGGACGGTCACCTTCCGCTTGCTATGAAAGGCCCCTTCCTTGCAAATTTCGCAAGGAAGGGGCCTTTCATAGCGTTCGTGTGAGGCGTTCTAGCAGAGTTTCCGGGTGCGCGCAGCAGCCACCCCCCGCCCTGGGGACAGCTGTGGGTAACCCGCCGAGTTATCCACAGATCGCTGATAGGAGCGGTGGAAAATCTGTGGATGGGTAGGCTGGACCTGGGGACGCCCCCCGGGAAGGGCGGGGGCTGCGCGCCGGATGGATCTACGGGTGGCGTGGTCTGGAGCGGGGGCACACAACCGGTTGTGCCGAGCGGCTCGGCAGCGGGATGTGCGCCCGCGTGCGGGTGTGGAGGACTGGCTACTCCGCTTTGGCGAGTTCGTGGGCCAGGACGTCCGCGAAGGTGAACGTGCCGGTCGGCTGGTCCCCTTCACCGAGGAGGTAAAGGCGCTTCACGGCGACCAGGATGCCTTCGGCGACGACGTCGCGGAAAGCCGGGTCGGCCAGTTTGCGGCTGTCCTCCGGGTTGGTCAGGTAGCCGATCTCGATCCGCACCGCGGGGCAGCGGGTGCGGGTGAAGATCTCCCAGGTCTTGTAGTGCGTGCGGCAGTCGAGCATGCCGGTGCGGGCGGCCAGCTCGCGCTGGATGAAGCCCGCCAGCAGCTCACCGACGGTCGACGTGGTGCCGTTGCCGGTGCCGAAGTGGAAGCTCGCGACACCCTGCGCCTTCGGCGAGGGGTTCTTGTCGTTGTGCAGCGAAAGGAACAGGTCGGCGCCCGCCTCGTTCGCGAACTTCGCCCGGTCGCCCTCGCTCGGGCTCTGGTTCGGGCCGCGCGAGATCAGCGCCTCCATGCCCGTGGCCTGCATCCGGCCTTCGAGCCGCCGCGCCAGATCCCAGGCGATGTCCGCCTCACGCAGGCCACCCGCGACGACGCCGAGGTCCTCGCCACCGTGGCCCGGGTCGATCACGATGCGCTTGCCGCGCAGCCGCGGGCCCGCCTGGCGCACCTGCTCCTGCTCACGCAGGAAAACGGGACGGCCGCCGCGGGCACGCGGCGACGAGAGCCGGTGCAGCTCGCGGATGGTGGCCGGACCGCACATGCCGTCGGCGACCAGGCGCATGTCGCGCTGGAAGGTCTTGAGCGCGCGTTCGGTCTGGGGGCCGAAGTGCCCGTCCGGGCGGCCGGCGTCGAAACCGAGTTCGGTCAGCCGCTCCTGGAGCGCGAAGACGTCGTCACCCTGCATGGGGGCGGAGAACATGTAGGTCAGCGGGCGGCTGCCGAGGTGGAAGCCCGCGCCGCGAAGCGCCTGGTAGGTCGCCGGACCCACCAGACCGTCGGTGATGAGCCCACGGCGCTGCTGGAAGGCGCGCACGGCATGTTCCATCGCCGTGTCGAAGACCTCGTACTCCCCGGATTCGGTCACCGGCGGGAGCAGCTCCATCGCCGCCAGCGTGGACCTGATCTCGGCGACGTCCGGTCCGGCGTCACCGCGGCGGAGTACCCGCATGCACTCCTCGCTCTTCCCTTTGGGGCACCGATCGAGCTCGATGCACGACTTTGAAAACCCTGCGGGGCGAACCCCGGTGCTCTATTGTGCCCTGTGAACTCTCGGTGAGCGCGGAGGCCCGGTCGGTGCGTCAAGTCCCCGTTCGGGGAACCCGTCCAGGCGTCGCCGTAACACTACGATGTACCCATTCCGCGCAAAGACAAAACCCGGAGCCTGGGCAGGCCCCGGGTTTCGGCAGGTGAAACGCGAGATCAGAGGACGTCGGCGAGGTCCGACAGCAGCGCGGCCTTCGGCTTGGCGCCGACGATCTGCTTCACCGGCTTGCCGCCCTGGAACAGGATCAGCGTCGGGATCGACATCACCTGGTAGTCACGCGCCGTGTTCGGGTTGGCGTCGATGTCGAGCTTCGCGATGGTCAGCTTCTCGCCGTTCTCCGCCGCGATCTCCTCGAGCACCGGGGCGACCATCTTGCACGGACCGCACCAGGTGGCCCAGAAGTCGACCAGCACGGGCTTCTCGCTCGTGAGCACGTCGTCGACGAACGTCTTGTCGGTCACCGTCACGGTGTTGTTGGCCATGGTGTCTCCTCCTGGGGGTGGTGAACTCCGGTGCGGGAAAGTCAGTTGGTGGTGGCGCCGTAGCCGCCGCCGACCAGCTCGGGTGTCTCCTGAGCGGTCTCGACGCCGGCGTGCTCCGCCAGCCATCGTTCCGCGTCGATCGCCGCGGCGCAGCCCGAACCGGCGGCGGTGATCGCCTGCCGGTACGTGCGGTCGACCAGGTCGCCTGCCGCGAAGACACCGGGAAGGTTCGTGTACGAGGTCCGGCCCTTGGTGAGCACGTAGCCGTCCTCGTCGAGGTCCACCTGACCCCGCACCAGTTCGCTGCGCGGGTCGTGACCGATGGCGACGAAGAACCCGGTCACGTCCAGCTGGGACTCCTCGCCGGTCACCGTGTCCTTGAGCTTCAGGCCCTCGACCTTGCCCTCACCCTCGACGCCGGTGATCTGCTTGTTGAGCGCCCACTTGATCTTCTCGTTCTCGCGGGCGCGCTCCAGCATGATCTTGGAGGCGCGGAACTCCTCGCGGCGGTGGACGATCGTGACGGACTTGGCGAACTTCGTCAGGAAGGTCGCCTCCTCCATCGCGGAGTCGCCGCCACCGGCGACCACGATGTCGTGGTCGCGGAAGAAGAAACCGTCACAGGTGGCACAGGCCGAGACACCGCGGCCGAGCAGTTCCTGCTCGCCGGGCACGTTCAGGTAGCGGGCCGCGGCGCCCATCGAGAGCACGACCGCGCGGGCCGCGTAGCGCTTGCCGTTCGCGACGACGTACTTGACGTCACCGGTCAGCTCGACGGACTCGACGTCCTCCTGGCGCAGGTCCGCGCCGAAACGCTTGGCCTGCTCGCGCATCTCTTCCATGAGGTCGGGACCCTGGATGCCTTCGCGGAAGCCGGGGAAGTTCTCGACCTCCGTCGTCGTCATCAGCGCACCGCCGAACTGAGTGCCCTCGAACACCAGCGGTTCGAGCTGCGCGCGTGCTGCGTAGACAGCGGCGGTGTATCCCGCAGGACCCGATCCCACAATGATCAGGTTCCTGATCTCCTCGGCAGCCACCCGTGACCTCCGCTCGTAGTGACCTGTTCACCAGGCTCAACACGATCGTAAGGGCCGGTGTTCCCGGAGTGACCGGTGCTACCTCTCCTGCCTTGCGGCGGTGATAGCAAAGGTCCCCTGCTCCCGCCAAGGGAGCAAGGGACCTTCGCTAACGCCGCTACCGCTTACTTCTGGCCGATGATCTTGTCGAAGAGGAGGGACGGCTTGCCCGGGCCGCAGTCGGCCCCGAAGGCGACGATGCGGAACTGGGCGAGCTTGCCTGTGGTGTAGATCACCATCACGCCGTCCTTGCCCGCGACGTTCACCGGCCGGATGCCCTCCGGCCGCACGTCGGGGTCCAGTCCGGCGGCCTCGACACAGGCGTCCAGCTTCTCCTCGGTCTTCAGCGAGCCGAAGTCGCGGACGCCGATCGCCTTGCCGACGAGCGCTTCCGCCCCGCCGCCGTCTCCGCCGACCGAAGGGCCGTTAGGAGCGGGCGGGGGCTGCGCGACGCCGCCCGGTGTCGACTGCTGGGTGGTGGGCACGACTATCGCGACGGCGGCGATCGCCGCCGCGGCCACGGTCGCTATCCCCGCGCCCCAGCCGATCCGCTTGTTCCGCCGCCGCCGTGCGGCCGCGAGGTCCACCACCGGGGCGACCTGCGCCTGCTGCCCCTGAGGTGCGCCTTGAAAGGCAGGCGACGACCGCATCTCGGCGGCCAGCGCCGCGTCGATCCGGGCCGCGTACTCGGCGGGCATCGGTGCGACCGGCTCGTTCGCGAGTCCCGCGAGATCGGCCGTGGTCGCTTCGAGTGCTTCGATGATCGCCAGTGCTTCGGGGTCGGCGTTCACCAGCGGCCACAGTTCGGCCGCCTCTCGCTCGTCCAGTACACCTGCGTGCAGGTCGGCGAGCACATCGACAGACCACGGCGGACCGACGGTCCCGCCGATCCCCCTGCTCTCGTCTGTCATCTTCCCTCCCCGTCACCCGGCGTGCCCTGAGGACGCCTGGCACCCCGTTCCGGGGTAGCGCGCTCTCGTTTGCTTTCGTGAGTTGGGACGTTCGCAATCGCATCGGGGTTCCGTAGATGTCCGAGAACCTTCGCGAGCTTTCCGCGACCTCGGGCACACCTGCTCTTCACCGTGCCCTCGGCGATGCCGAGCATCTTCGCCGTCTCGGCGACGGAGTATCCCTCGACGTCGACCAACACGATCGGGGCACGCTGTTCTTCGGGAAGCTGGTCGAGCGCTTCCTTGACCACGAGACTCGTCTCGCGCTCGGACATCGAGTCGCGCGGCGAAGCGGGTTCGTTGAACTGCCCGGTCTCGGGCAGCGGAACGGTCGGTCTGGCCTTGCCCCGCCGGATGCGGTCGAGGCACGCGTTCACGACGATGCGGTGCAACCACGTCGTGACCTGCGATTCGGCTCGAAAATTGCCCGCTGCGCGGAACGCGGAGATGAACGCGTCCTGCAGGGCGTCCGCGGCTTCTTCCGGATCCCGCACGGTGCGCAGGGCCACCGCCCACATGCGGTCTCGATGTCGCTGGACCAGTTCACTGAACGCGTGCGGGTCACCCGCGGCATGCGCCGCTATGAGATCCGCGTCCGTTGGAGCTGCAGCTGTCACCCGAGAGAGCCTACTGAGTCGGTGTCCGGGGTCACCCCGCAGGCAGGAAGGTCAGCTCTTTCAGTTCGGTGGCGAACTTGCCGTCGCTGTCTTCACCCAGCTGAGTGATCCAGACGATGAAGTACTGACCCTGTTGCGGCTGCTGCAACGCGATGGTCGCTTCACCCTCCGCGAGATCCCCGGCTCCGACGACCTTCGTCTCGTCGAGCTTCGGGTTCTTCTTGTCGGCGGAGCGGATCTCGACCTTCGAGCCCGGGCTGCCCGAGTCGATCTTGATCTGGCTGAGGTTGATCGGGTCCTTGAAGGTCACGACCAGCCCGACGCCCTTCTTGAGGACCGGGAACTGCTCGTCGTAGTCGTCGGTCTTCCACACGGTGCCCGGGTCGCCGTCGGTCGCGTTCTTGGCGCGGCCGGGGCTGTCGCCCTTGCTGCCCGGGTTGAACACGGTGACGGCCGACGGCTTGACCGCGGCCCCCACGGTGGGAGCCGGCGGCGGCTGCGAGGGCGGCGGCTGCTGGCCGGGTGCCGGCGGAGCGGCCGAAGACGACGACGCGGCGACGTTGATCTGCGGGCCGCTGGACTTCGATTCGCCCTGGAACAGGTTGATCAGCATCATCCCGCCCCAAGCGAGGATGACCACGGTCGCGACGACCAGCACGGTCACGCCGAACGCCAGCTTCTTGCGCCGCGCGACGTCCTTGACCGGCTTCTTCGTCGTCCAGACGGTGCCGTCGGCCTCGGCGGGCGCTTCTTCCTCGCCGACGGCCTTGATCAGCTGGGTGCGTTCTTCGGCCTCGGCGACCTGGTCCAGCACGCGCAGGATGGCCGCGCTGGTGCGGATGCCGCCGTGGCCGCCGTCCTCGATGGTGCGGACGGCGAGCGAGGACAGCTCGACCGGGACCGTCGGGACCAGCGAACGCGGCGGGATGACCCGCCCGGTCGGCGCGTGCGGCGCCGCCGGGATCGCGGCCGGACCGCCGGGAAGGGCCCAGCGGCCGGTCAGCAGCAGGTACAGGACAGCGCCGAGAGCCTTGACGTCGTCGCGAAGGGTCGCTTCGGGCAAGGGACCGGGGAAGGCGAGCTTCAGCGCGCCGTCCGGGGTGAGCCGCAGGCGCTGCGGGTGGTCGAGGCCGAGGACGAGACCGTTCTGGTGGGCGTGGTCGACGGCTTCCGCCAGCGCCTGCACCATCCTGGCCGCCGCGGCGGGCGCCACCGGGCGCTGCGCCACGAGGTCGACCAGGTCGCTGCCCTTGGTCCATTCCGCCACGACGACACCGAGCAGACCTTCGCTCGAGGTGACGCCGCTGCCGAGACTCAGCACGTCGAGGACGCGCGCGACCCCGCCGTGGCCGAACTTCGAGGCGTGCGCGGCACGCTCCAGCGTCCGGCGCGCGAGCCTCGCGGCCTCCGCGTCCGCGGGGTCGCCGACCAGCAGCGTCAGCGCGACATCCCGCTTCAGCTGCCCGTCGCGGGCACGCCAAAGATGCGCGGCCGCCCGCTCGTCCACCCCGAACTGTGCGAGCAGGCGATACCGGCCGTCACCGACGACCCGGCCAGGGGCCAGCGACCCGCCTTGGGCACGAACGCCCACCTGGCTCGCCTCCCCTGCCTGTTCGCTCCGTCTCGTATCCACCGCACTCTCCCGCGTAGCTCCCGCCCCGAGGGTACCCAGAATACGACCCGTGAACGCGCGCCATCCGTGCGTGAATCGTTATCGCCGCTTGATCAACCGGGTGATCCTCGCCGTGGCGGGCTTCAATTCCTCGACCTTCAAGGCCATGAGCACGCCGAACGACACCACGATCCCGACCACCGTCTGCAGCAGAAGTTTCACCCAGGCATGGAAAGTAGGCCCGAACGAGTCAGGAACGATCTGGCCGGCGAGCCAGGCCGCGCCGACCCCGAGCACGCTCGCGACGACCGTGAAGAGGATCACCCCGAGGACCCGCTTGCTCCGCAGGTTTCCGAGGGTCACCCACAGCCAGACCTGACCGAGGATCGCGCCGACGACGAACGTGAGGCCGTTGACCATCATCACGCCGAGCACGATGTTGTCCGGCGACAGCAGCGCCGGGCACAGGTACAGCAGCGGCACCTTGACCACGGTCATCACGATCATGATCAGCACCGGCGTCCGCGCGTCCTTCATCGCGTAGAACACCCGCATCTGGAGCATGACCAGCGCGTACGGCAGCAGCGCGAACGCGGAGATGGCCAGCGCCTCGCCCAGCCGCGTCGCGTCCTCGACCCGGCCCTTGCCCAAGGTGAACAGGGCGATACCGACCGAACCGCCCACCACGGTCATCACCGCGGAGATCGGCAGGAGCGTCACCGTCGAGATCCGGGAGGCGTACGAGAGGTCGCCGATCAGCTTCTTGTGGTCGCCGTCCGCGGCCGCGCGGCTCATCCTCGGCATGATCGCGGTCAGCAGCGACACGCCGATGACGCCGTACGGCAGCTGGAAGAGCAGCCAGGCGTTGCTGTACGCGGTCACACCGCCTTGCGAACCGCTGGTCAGCACGCGGGTCGTGATCGTGTAGCCGACCTGGCTGACCGCGACGTAGCCGACGGTCCACAGCGCGAGCCCGCCGAACTCCTTCATGCGCTTGTCGATGCCCCAGCGCCACTTGAACTTGAATCCCGACCGCAGCAGCGGCGGGATCAGCAGCACCGACTGCGCCACGATGCCGGCGGTCACGCCGAGGCCCAGCGTCAGCACCTTGGGGTCGGTGATCGACACGGGGTTCGTGGAGATGTCGCCCGGCATGATCCACACGACGAGGATCGTGAAGATGACGACCAGGTTGTTGATCACCGGCGCCCAGGCCGTCGGGCCGAAGATGTGCTTCGCGTTCAGCATCGCCGAGAGCAGCGCGAACACGCCGTAGAAGAAGATCTGCGGCAGCAGCAGGTACGCGAAGGCGGTGACCAGGTCGGGGTTCGCTTGCCCCTTGTCGTCGACGTAGAGCTTGGTGATCAGCGGCGCCGCGAAGACGGCGACCGCCGTCCCGACGACGAGCAACGTGCCCGCCACCGTGACCAGCCGCTGGGTGTAGGCCTCGCCGCCGTCCTTGTCGTCCTGCGACCGCACGAGCAGCGGGACCACCAGGCTGGACAGCACGCCGCCCATCAGCAGTTCGAAGATGATGTTCGGCATCGTGTTGGCGACGTTGAACGAGTCGTTCTCCACCTGGGCGCCGATGGCCGCGACCAGCAGCAGCTTCCACGCGAAACCGGTGATGCGGCTGATCAGCGAGGCGATCGCCATCCGGCCGCTGGACTTCGCGATGGACGGCGTCTGCGCCGGGGCGGCGACGTCCTGTTCACCGGTCTCGCCCGGCCGCGGTTTGACCAGCGGCGCGTCCTTGATCGCAGGCATGACCTGCGTGGCGAGCTGGTCGTACGGGCGGAGGACGTCGGGGTCGGCGACCGGCCAGCGCGACCCCATCGGGACGCCGGGGGTGCGCGGGATGAACCGGGTCGCGTCGGGTTCGTCGCGCCGGTCGACCTGCCACGGGCGGACCGGTGGCGGCTGGCGGCGCCCGCGATGCGGCGGTGGCGGCGTCTGGTGCGGGGCCTGATGCGACCCCGGCGGCGGTCCGGACGGACGGCGCTGCGTCGGATTCTGTGCCGGGTTCTGGGTCGGCTGCGGCAGCGGCGGCCCCTGAGGGGGCGGGACCTGCTGACGGCGGGTCGGCGGGGGCGCCTTGCGCGGCGGTGCCTGGTTCTGGGGTGGCCTCAGCCGCCGTGTCTCGTCGTCCGCGCGGCCCGCGGTCCGCTGACGCCGGTTGTCCGGCGGCTGCTGAGGAGGCGGCGGCGCCGCACGACGCGGGCGCTCGCCGCGCTCGGGCGGGAGCTGCGGCGGCGGTTGACGACGCTCCGGACGGCGTGCCGGACCATCGGTGCGACGGGGCGGTGGCGGAGTGCCTTCGCGCCGGGGACGGCCTGCACGCTCGGGCGGTACACCCGGCTCTCTTTCCAACGTGCGCCCAATCCTCGGTGCTCGACTACGTGATGCCCGGTGGCATCGTTCGACCCAGGGTAATCGGCAACGCCCGGAAACACTTAAACCTGTGCGTCCTGGGTCACACGCGGGGGAGTTTCGTTCGCCCGATCGGCTCGCGAGTCCTTGATCCTCCGGTAGATCCGGCGGGACGAGAGCAGCAGCAACGCGCCGGCCGCGGTGACGGTGATGATGATGGTGATCGCGCCGTACTCGGTGGAGGTCAGTTCGAACCGCGCGGCGGAGCCGAGCGGGGTCCCGTCGGGGGTGGTCAGTGCCACGTCGACGCTGAACCGGCCCGCCCGCAGCGCCTCGATCGGCAGCAGCCGGTTGCGGGCGCTGTTGGCCGGGACCATCTGCGCCTGCAACTGGGTTTCGTCGGTCGCTCGCAGGCCGACGTTGTTCCTCAAGGCGACCTGGACGTCGACGCCGACCGGCAGGCTGTTGGTGATGAACACCGGCAGCGGTGACGCGCCGGAGGCCAGCGCGATCGTCTGCTTCGGCCGTTCGACGGTGACCTGGCTGCGGATCGCGTCGAGGTCGCCGCGGGCGTTGCCGGTGACGGTCGCGGCGTCGGCGCCGCGCCACGAGGTCGAGGCGGCCCGGACGAGCGCCAGCCGGACCGGGGCGATCACGTCGGCGGGATTCACTCGTTTGGTGGTGTCCATCGTCATCGCGGACGAGAGGCTGAGCGTCTCGTTGTCGATCTGGGACATCTTCGCGGTGACGTCGCCGCTGGTCGCCGTCGTCAGGTCCTGCGGGGCGTAGTTGACCGACGCCGTCCCGGACGGGCTTTCCCCGAGCAGTTCGGACAGCGGGGTCGCCTTGACGAGGCCGGCGGCGTAGAAGTCGCCCATCCGCTCCAGGAACGTGGTGAGGTCGGTGCCCGACGCGGCCCAGTGCCGCGGCGGCGCGACCAGCATCCGGGAGCGTTCCTGGCCGGACGCCTGGCCGCCGAGCCCGGCCCGGAAGGCGATCGCGCCGAGGCCGTTCTGAGTGCCCCCGGCGCCGTTCAGGGCGGACGTGATCAGCGTGTCGACCGGCTGCGCGCGGAGGTTCGTTCCTTCGATCGTGACCCCGCCCGAAAGCGGGGAACCGGACTGAAGCTTGCCGGAGTCGGTCAGCACGGTCTTGACGCCCGTCTTGCCGATCGCTTCGAGCGTCTGCGAGTCGAGGGCGCCGCCCGGCCAGAGCACGCCGTCCTGCGGCTGGATGCCGAGCAGGTTCTTGATCGTCGCCGCGCCGCCGACCGCGCTCCCCAGGAGCGCGGTGTCGGTGGCGTCGCCCGCCCTGACCTTCGTCAGCGCGGCGAGGTCGGCGTCGGCGAACGGGAGGGTGACCACGCAGCGGCCCGCGACCAGCGCCTTCAGCTGGCCGAGCCAGTTCTTCGCCGTCTCGGCGCCCTTGCCGGGAGCGGGCCCGCCGCCGGTGGCGACCTGGTAGCCCCGGGACATCCCGTCCACGGTCGCGACCAGGTCGGGGTCGATGGCCAGGCACAACGACGACGAGACCTTCGTGTCGGCCTCGGCCGCGCGCGCCGCCGCGACCAGCGAATCCAGCCGTCCGCCCGCGGCCAGTTCGTCCGCCAGCCGCTCGTCCGCCAGGGTCAGCGGGCCGCCGAGCGGGGACGAGACGACGTGCACGGTGCTGTTCGCGATCGGCCACAGCAGGCTCGCCGACGGCGGCGACGACGGACGCGTCGCGGGCGCCTTGCCTGGCAGGCCGAGCACCGGCATCAGCAGGCTGACCGCCGCGAGCCGTTCCGGGCCGCCGAACTCCGGGGTGCCGTTGACGTTGACCAGCAGCGGGTACACGCCGGGCTTCGAGAACTGCAGCTTCGAGGACTGGCCGAGCGGGATGCTCAGGTTCAGCGCCGCGCTCTGCCCGGCTTCCAGGGCGTCCGGTTCGAGGTCGACGAACTCGGTCGCCGACTGGTCCTTGAACTTGCCGCCCGCCAGGACGTCGCCGATCTGCTGCTCGCTCTGCAGCCGGGTGCCCTGCTGCAGCCGGACGCTCAGCTTGCTGATCGGCCGGTCGCCGATGTTGGTGACGCGGCCGGTGACGGTGAGCGAAGTCGAGCTCGTGGTGATCACGCGGGGGTTCAGCTGATCGAGGTCCACGCGCAGCCGGGGCTGCTCCTGTGCTTGCGCGACCGCGCCGAACAACGCGGGCAGGGCCAGGAACAGGATCGACAGGACAGTGGCGGCAAGCCGCTTCACTCAGGTGCTCCCTCGGCGGTGTGCTGTTGCTGCGCGAAGAGTTCTTTCGCCTTCCGGACCAGCTTGCGCTCGTCGGAGTAGGCGAGGGTGGTCTCCAGGTCGGCGAGCGGTACCCAGGCGACTTCGGTCACCTCGACATCTTCGTCCGAAAGCTCGCCGCCGGTGGATTCCAGGATGAAATGGTGCACTGTCTTGTGCACCCGGCGTCGCTCGGCCACGAACCAGTAGTCGATGGTGCCGAGGGGCTGCAGAACGCGCGCGGAGATGCCGGTCTCTTCCTTGACCTCGCGCACCGCGGTCTGCTCCACCGTCTCACCGTCCTCGATGTGGCCCTTGGGCAGCGACCACAGCAGTCTGCCGTGCCGGTCGAGCCGCCCGATCAGCGCGGCGTGCGTCCGCTCGGCGTCGACGACGAGACCGCCGGCCGAGGTTTCGTCGACCGTGGTCAGCCGCCGTCCCCGCCTGCGCCTCCGCCGGCGGCCCGGCTTCGAAGCGCCGGAGCGGCCGGCTGATCCAGACATGCTGCGATGCTAGAGCAAACGGCGGTACGGGTACGCTGGCTCACCGTGCCCGTGTTGGGCCGGGGCAGAGTAAGTACATCCAAATCGTGGTGGGATTGTCGTGAACAAGGTGGTCGCCGGGCAGGCGATTGCGGGGAAGAGCACTGCGATGCAGAACGCTGTGACGGAGCTGATGCGCATCTCCCCGCTGGCGGACGAGCTCGCGAAGCTCTTCGCGAAGGCGGGGTACGGCCTGTACCTGGTCGGCGGCAGCGTCCGGGACATGATGCTCGGCAGGCTGTCGAGCGACCTCGACTTCACCACCGACGCCCGGCCGGACCAGGTGCTCAAGATCGTCAGCGCCTGGGGCGACGCGGTGTGGGACGTCGGCATCGCGTTCGGCACGGTCGGGGTGACCAAGCAGGGCATGACCCTGGAGATCACCACGTTCCGCGCCGACAGCTACGACCGCGTCGGCCGCAACCCCGAGGTCACCTTCGGCGACAGCATCGAGGGAGATCTGCTCCGCCGCGACTTCACGGTCAACGCGATGGCGATCGACCTCGCGAACCAGACCTTCGTCGACCCGTACGACGGGCTCCAGGCGCTGCAGGACCGGGTGCTCGACACGCCCGCGACCCCGCAGGAGTCCTTCGCCGACGACCCGCTGCGCATGCTGCGGGCCGCGCGGTTCTCCGCGCAGCTCGGGTTCACCGCGGCGCCGCGGGTGATCGACGCGATGACGTCGATGGCCGAGGAGATCGAGCGGATCACCGCCGAGCGCGTCCAGGCCGAGCTGTCGAAGCTGCTGCTGGCGGCCGACCCGCGGCCCGGTCTCGAGCTGCTGGTCGACACCCGGCTCGCCGACCACGTGCTGCCCGAGGTGCCCGGCATGCGGCTGGCGATCGACGAGCACCACCAGCACAAGGACGTCTACCAGCACTCGTTGACGGTGCTCGCGCAGGCGATCGATCTGGAGAAGTCGCACGAGCCGACCTCTGAGCCGGATCTGATCCTGCGGCTGGCGGCGCTCCTGCACGACGTCGGCAAGCCCGCGACGCGCGAGTTCCAGCCGGGTGGCGGCGTGAGCTTCCACCACCACGAGGTCGTCGGCGCGAAGATGGCCCGCAAGCGTTTGCGCGCCCTGAAGTTCTCGAAGGAGATCGTCCAGGACGTCAGCCAGCTCGTGTTCCTCCACCTGCGGTTCCACGGGTACGGCAAGGGTGAGTGGACGGACTCGGCGGTGCGGCGCTACGTCACCGACGCCGGCGACCTGCTGCCCCGGCTGCACAAGCTGGTGCGCGCCGACTGCACCACGCGCAACCGCAAGAAGGCGGCCGCGCTGCAGGCGACCTACGACGACCTCGAAAAGCGGATCGCGGCGATCCAGGCGCAGGAGGACCTCGACCGGGTCCGGCCGGACCTCAACGGCGAGGAGATCATGCGGATCCTCGGGCTCAAGCCGGGGCCGGACGTCGGCAAGGCGTGGAAGCACCTGAAGGAACTGCGGCTCGACCGCGGTCCGCTGGAGCACGACGACGCGGTGGCCGAATTGAAGAAGTGGGCCGCCGAGAACGGCATCGGGGCCTAGCGGGCCCGTTTCGTCACGGATTTCCGGTCATCAGCTGAGATAAACCCCGTTGGTCTCTGGATCCATACGGCGTAACCCGAGATACTCCTGCCGGTGCTCCGGGCAGGGGGAAATTCCATGGCGAAGCGGCCGTCCAGTTTTCTGGTGACGCTGCTGCGTCGTGGCGCGCCCGCACTGGCCACGGCGACGAGCGAGCTGTCCGACGAGGTCGGCGATCCGACACCGATGCGGGCGCTGCGGCGGATCCAGCAGATGAACGGTCCCGTCGACACGGCCTATCGCGACAACCTGCTGCTCAGGGCCGCCCGCTACGTCGCCCTCGTCCCGCTGGTCTACCGGCTCTTCGCGGTGCCTGCCACGTTCGCCGGTTACGTCTCCACGCACGGCATGATCGGGATCGGCCCGGTCGGGCTGGTGGCCCTCGGCTCGTTCGCGCTTTCGCTGTACGGGATCCGGTGGATGCTGCGTTCGGCGCCGTTCCGCCCGCAGCACGCCGTCCGGCTGCTGGCCCTCGATCTCGCGTTCACGCTGCTCGCGCCCTTGGCCGTCGGCGCGCTCGTGCCCGCCTCGGTGTTCACCGAGGCGATGGCGGTGCCTGGCAAGCACCTGCTCGGCGAGGTCGCGCTGCTGGCACTGGCGCTGGGGATGCCCGCCGCCGTGGCGCTGGCCGTCGTCAGCTTCCCGGTGCGGATGCTCGCGTCGCTGTTCGCCACCGGGCACGCCGCGCCCGGCGACGCGCTGGCCACCTTCCCGTCGATGCTCGGCGTCCTCTTCACCGCGAGCGGCGCCCTCGTCCTGATCGGGCTCGGCACCCGGCTCGCCCTCGCGTACGGCATCCGCAACGGCCGGATCGCCGAACGCGCCCGCCAGCACCGGATCCTGCACGACTCCGTGCTGCAGACCCTCGAAGCGATCGCGCTGGCCAACCACGGCGACCCGGCCGAACGGCTCGCCGAGGTGCAGCGGCTGGCGCGAGCGCAGTCGATGGAACTGCGGCAGACGATCGAGAACGAGGCTTCGGAACGGTCGGAGGCCGGATCGCGGCCGCTGGGCGAGAAGCTCGCGTCGCTCGCGGCGGAGATGGCGCGCGACGGGCTGCGCGCCCAGCTCGTGATCGCCGAACTCGACGACGACACGCTCTCGGAGGTCCGGCAGATCGCGATCCGCGACGCCGTCCGCGAGTCCCTGCGCAACACGCTCAAGCACGCCGGGACGGACAAGGTCGTCGTGCGCGTCGAGGAGCAGGAAGGCGGCGTCGCGGTGATCACCCGCGACCACGGCGCCGGGTTCAGCCTCGACTCCCGGCCCGCCGGTTTCGGGATCAGCGAGTCCATCACCGCCCGGCTGAACGAGGTCGGCGGGACGGCCAGGGTGGAGTCGGCTCCGGGCAATGGCACCAGAGTCACCCTCTGGGTGCCGTTCTGACGGTAAACAGGAGAACATGAAGAAAACGGACGTCCTGGTCAAAGCGCTCATCGCGTACCGCGAGGGTGACCAGGCCAAGGCAGCGGACCTCGCCGAACGTGCCGGATCCACGCTCGGCCTCGAACTGCACCGGTACCTGACCGAAGGCGGCGGAGGAGGTGTCTACGACCAGCCCGCCGCGTTCACCGCGTTCATCCGCGGCGGCGGGAACGTCAAGCTCTATCGGCAGCTCAGCGCCATGCTCGCGCGCCGCTACGGCAGCGTCGGTTCGCTGCTCGACCTCGGCTGCGGCGACGGGCTCGCCGTCGTCCCCGCCCTCGAACAGGCGGATCGGCAACCGGGCCGGATCGACCTGGTCGAGCCGTCGAGCGCGCTGCTCGCCGAAACCCGCAAACACCTCGACGGCACCCACGGCCTCCACACCTGGGACGCCACCGCGCAGGAGTTCCTCGCCCGCGAGGACGACAGGCAGTGGCAGCTGACGCAGTCGACCTTCGCGCTCCAGTCGATCCCGACCGCCGAGCGCACCGAGGTCCTGCGGGCGCTCCGGCCCCGTACGTCGTGCCTGGTGCTCGCCGAATTCGACGTGCCCGAGTACGACGAAGACTCCGACGAGTACCTGATCTCCCTGGTCACGCGCTACGAACGCGGGATCTCGGAGTACGGCAAGGAGGCGTCGCTGGTGGCGCAGGGGTTCCTGCTGCCGATCCTGCTGGGCCTGGTCGAACCGGGGGCGGGCCGGACGAACTGGGAGCAGCCCGCCACCGACTGGGCCTCGCAACTGAAGGAAGCGGGCTTCACCGGCATCCGGATCGAGCCGCTGGCGGACTACTGGTGGTCTCCCGCGGTGCTCATCACCGCTTCCTGAGTTTGGCCACTACCGCGTTTCGTCCTCTGAATGCGGTCCTTGCACACGCAACTACCGCATTCAGAGGACTAAACGGGGCACTAAACGCGGGACAGCGCGCCGGCTTCGAGATGCTGGGCGAGCGGCCGGGGCAGCACGTAGGCCACGGCCCCGCCCGGCGTCCCATTCCACGGCGTGGTGACGCCGGTGACCACGCGCAGCGGCCGCAGGACGCGGTAAAGGCGGCGCTCCCGTTCGCGGTCCGCGGCCAGTGACGTCTCGGCGAACCGTGCCGTTTCGGCGTGCACGAGGTTGCCGGTCTCGTTCCCGAACCGCTGTACCGTGGTGCCCGCCGGCAGGACGACGATCCGCTTGCGGCGGAAGAAGTTCAGCGGCGGCTCGCCCCGCAGCGGCAGGATCGGCCAGTCGGCCGGGTTGTCGGCCTCCTCGCTCGCGCCCACCGCGGCCCGCGCCGGGTACAGCAGCAAGGTGCCGAGGAAGAACCGCGCAGCCTCCTCGATTTTAGCGAACGCCACCGGCTCGTCCGTCGGCGGCCGCGAGACCTCCCAGCCGTTCTCGGCGCGGCGCAACGTCCAGAGACCCGGCTCCGGGACCGCGTTCGCGCCGATCCGGTAGGCCGTCGGCGCGACCCCGTGCTCGGCCAGCCGCTGGTACAGGACCTCCAGCACCTCGGCGGCCCGGATGTCGCGGACCGGTTCGCCGTCGCGTTCGACGCGGGAGCGGACGCTTTCGTCCGGCAGGTCCGCGGCGGTCTGCGGCGGCCGCGGCTTGCCGACGATCTCCGCCTCGGCGGTCGCCCGCACCAGCTCGCCGACCAGCGGCGGCCGGAACCCGGCGGCCCGGATGTGCTCGACCAGGTCCGGTTCCGGCGGCACCCCGTACTTCCGCAGGTAGTGCGGGACGGCCGCGGGCCAGATCCAGACGCCGTCGGTGTGGAAGGCGTTCGGTACGTCCGGCGGGCCGTTCGGGGTGAAGATGTCGGGCTGCGGACCCGGCCGGGACAGCGCCACCGGCGAGCGGAAGAGATAGTCCAGGACGCCGCGCATCAGGTCCGGCGGCACCGGCGGCCGGTTGACGACCGGTCGTTCGCCCTCGTTGTGCGCGTCGGCGACCTTCGCGTGCCGGAACTCGACGTCCAGCGGCAGACCGGCCTTGGCCGAGAGCCACGCCGGGACGTGCTTCTTGTCGCGCGGGAAGATCGCGAGCTCGGTCGCGTACGCGCGCGGAGACGGTTTCCCGCCCTCGTTCGGCGCGATCCGCCAATTCGGTTCCTGGTCGGCGTCGAAGTCGAAGTCGAAATGCGATTCCGAGTCCAGCGTGAAGGTGCCCTGGAACCAGGTGCCGGTCTCGGGCTGGTGCATCGCCGCGCGCAGCCGCGCGAACAGCGAGCCGAGCTCCGGCGGGGCCGCGAGGGACACCGACACCGGGCCGTTGCCCTCGTCGCCGACCGAGCGGACCTCCAGCTCCGAGTAGTCCCCGACCTGCCGGAACTGGGCGCCGACCCGCTGCCAGCCCGGCGGCAGCACCCGCAGCAGCGTCCGCCCGATGGCGCGCAGCAGCGGCGGCTGGTCGCCCGTGCCGATCTCGGGCCGGGCCTCCGGCGACTCGACGAAGTCGTGCCTGGTCTGCCACAACGCCGTCAGCGCCGAAGGCGAGGCCGTGGTCGAGAAGTCCGTGAGGCCCAGTTCGGCCGCGCGGGCCGCGTCCTCGCCCGCCCAGCGCAAGGTCAGGTCGCCGCCGCCGGTCTGCGGCGCGATCTGGAAGTGCTCGTCGTCGAACCGGCCGTACGACTGGAGGCTGAAGGTCACGCCGACCTCGCCGTTCAGCACCACACGGGCGGGCCGCCCGTTCCAGTCGCGGTCGAAGCCCTCGGGCGCCGCTTCCCCCGGCGGCGCGATGAGCAGCAACGTGCCGTCCTCGGTCGACCGCTGGGCCGCGAAGACGGTGTCCCCCCATACGGCGTACAGGCCATCCGGCCGCTCCGCCGCTTGAACCCGGTAACGCACTCTGTGTCCCCTCCCCGAGATCCCCAAACCGGAGGTCAATCTAGTGGGCCGGATAGCGGGTGTACCACCGGTCGTCACCCGGGGCGTTCCCGCCGAACTCCGCGAGCGCGTCGTCCGCCAGCCAACCGATGACCTCGGCCAGTTCCAGCTTCGCCAGCCAGTCCGTGTTGAGCTCTTCTTCCCCGTACATCGCGCCGACGAGGTTTCCGCAGACCGAACCCGTCGAGTCGCTGTCGCCGCTGTGGTTCACCGAGGCGAGCAGCGCGGTGTTCGGGTCGCTGGTGGCCAGTGCGACGTAAACCGACATGGAGAGCGCGGTTTCGCCGACGTTCCCCTGGCCGAGCGTCTCCAGCCTCTCCGGCGTCGGCGTCCCTTTCTCGGCCAGCGCGAGCGCCTGGTCCAGCGCGACGCTCTGCTCCTCGTGCCCCTGGTATCGCTCCAGTTCGGCACGAGCGGTCGCGACGGCGTCGAGCAGCGGTTTCCCGGTCAGCAGTTCGCGCACGATCACCGCGAACGCGCCCGACGAGAGATAACCGCTCGGGTGACCGTGGGTCAGCGCCGCGCTCTCGGCGCCGAGCCGGAACACCTCGGCGAGGTCGTCCGACCACAGCGCGACCGGCGCCGCGCGCATGATCCCGCCGCAGCCCTTCGAGTTGTTCACCGGCTTGTCCAGGCCGGCGCGCACGCCGGTCTTGCCGTACGCCTCCAGCTCGCTGAAGCAGGTCAGGCCGGGCGCGCGACGGCTGAAGAGCTCACGGTTCGTGATCAGCCAGCCGTCGGGTTCCGTGCTCGTGTTCTCCGGGCCGCGTGCCCGCTCCCACGAGACGCCCTGGGTGTGCAGCCAGCGCTGGTAGGCCAGCTGGAGCGACTGCTCGACGGGGACGGTGCCGTGGTGGGCCCTGATCAGGCCTTCCAGGGTGAACAGCGTCATCTGGGTGTCGTCGGTGATCCGCCCGATCCCGCCGTACGCGGGGATGAGGTCGGTGATCCCGGCGGGCCCGGCGATCTCGCGGATCCGGTCGATCGAGTCGAACTCGGTCTTCGCGCCGAGCGCGTCGCCGATCGCCCCGGCGTACAGGCTGCCGCGCAGCCGCGACCTGGTCGCCGGTTCCTGAAGCCACTCGCGCATTTCTCTACTGTTCTCCTCGTGGGTACCGGTTCGCGTCCCAGCGCCGCAGCTCCTCGGGTTCGCGGGTCAGGCCGAACCGGTTGAAGTAGTAATAGGCGTCGCCCGCCATGGCGTCGACGGCACCGAGGTCGGAGTACGCGGCGAGCCAGGACTCCGGCAGGCCGGGCACGGTGAGCCTCGCCCCGACCATCGCCCCGGTCAGCGCCGCGGTCACCACGCCGCCGCGGGCGGCCAGTGCCAGCGCCGCCTCGGCGTCGTACCCGCGTTTGGCGGCGGCGAACAGCGCCCTGCCGAGAACCGAAAGCGGCGTCCGGCCGTCCCCGATGCTGTCGAACTGTTCGACGTCGTCGCCGTCGATGTCGTTCCTGAGGTCGAGCACGGTCTTGACCAGGTCGCCGACCTCGCCGCTGTACTCGTCGAAGCCCGCGAGGAAGTTCGCGACCGCGGGTTGGCCGTTCCGGGCGGCCAGCTGCGCGCGGAACACGTTCACCAGCAGTTCGGCGCCGTGGACGACCTCGTGGCCCGCCGCGGAACCGACCAGCTCACGGACCACCTTCATCGCGTAGAAGGTGCTGTCGGCGGGACCCTGCGTCCCACCGGTCACCGTCGCGGCGAGCGCCGTCGCCAGCATCGCCGAGAACTCCGCGGGGGGCGGTCCGGCGGCCGCGGTCGCCTTGGCGACCCAGCCCTCCGGCCGTCCGCCCGCGGGCAGCGACGCCGGGATCTCGGATTTGTCCGGGGTCGCGTCCAGGCCCCGGATCACCGACTCGGTGTGGAACAGCAGCTGCCGGGTCAGCCCGCCCAGCGGCAGGCCGTCGGCGGGATCCGCGCCCGAGCCGAGCGCGTCACCGATCGCGAAGCCGACGTACGCGCCGACAAGCCGCGGGTACGCGAAGCTGCCGACAGGGATCGTCGGGTCGTAGAACTTCCCGAACGTCCAGGCGCTCGGACGCGGTTCGCCGTCGTCGTAGAAGTGCGTCACCAGGCCGGCCGCGAAGAGGTCTTCGGGCAGCTCGGGCAGCGGACGGCCGTCGTACTTCGCCCGGGAGTGCTTGAACGCCAGCGTCGCGCCGCGGCTGTAGCGGACGAGCTCGCCGGTGCTGAGCGGACAGCCGTTGTCCCTGGCCTGATCGGCGAGGTTCGCCAGGTTCGCGGTGGCCGAGCCGAGGTCCTGGCCGTACTCCTCCTGGAGTGCCTTGCGCGCGTCCTTGTACTCCTGGCCGAAGTCCGCGGGATGCCCGATGGACTCCGGGCGTTCGGTCCCCGCGGGGAGATCGAGGTCGGCGACCTGCCGCAGCGTCTCCGGGTAGACGTTGAAGGTCTCCGGACGCCCCGGGTTGACCAGCAGGCCGACGCCGGGGGTGTCCTTGCCCCGCCGCAGGAGCACACGGGGCTGGATCCGCTGCCACAGCGTGTACTCGGACGGGACCTGCGCTTCGGAGGTGTAGACGACGAACCGCACGCCCGCGTCACCGAAGTCGCGGACCTGCAGATGGCCGTCCTTCGCCGGGGCCAGGACATCGAGGTCCAGCATCCAGTGGACGAACTCCTCCGGCGTGATCCACTCGACGCGGAGGTAGCCGAGCAGCGCCTCGACCGCGCTTTCCGGCGCCGGACGGCCGGAGAACCGCGGCCCGGGCCGGTGATCCGGGTTCGCGCGGACCGCGCCGGTCGGCTCGCCGTAGAGCGTGTACTGCTCCCAGCGCAGGATCGCCGCCTTCGGCACCGGCATCCCGGGGACCACGGCCGGATCGAACTCGGGGTCGGCGACCTCGGCCCAGCGGGTGAACGCGTCATCGGTGGCACTGTCGCCGCCCGCCGCCGAAACCGCCATCAGTTCCAGGTCGAGCCGGATCTCGCCGCCGTCGTCCGGGACGAACGCGACCGGGCTGGGGAACAGGCCCGCGCCCGGATCGGTCCCGTCGAGCCAGCCGACGGTGTTGTAGGTGACGTTCCAGCCGTCGGTCGCGCGCACGACGTACTCGCGGCGGACCCGCAGCGCGCCGGTCCCCTCCCCGCCCCTGTCCGTCAGCCACTCCTCGACGCGGCTGACGGCTTCCTCTTCGTTCATCGTCCCCATTCTGATTCCCTGTTGGTGAACCCGCGATCGCGATCGACACCTGCCCGAGGCAGAATTACCGGCTCACCAGCGGGGATACCGCTGGGCCCAGCCGTCGACCTCGTGCAGCGCGGAGTGGCGGTCGAAGTGCCAGAAGGCGTCCGTGGCGATGTTCTCCACCAGGTACCGCAGTTCCAGCTGCTCGACCCACTTCTGCGGCAGCCCGGGGATGCCGGTGCGGGCGCCGAGCAGGGCACCGGCGATGGCACCGGTGATCGCGCTGCGGCCCGAGTGGTTGACCGCCCGCAGCAGCGCCTGCTCCGGGTAGTTCTCGAAGCCGGACAGCGCGGCGAACGCGCGGCCCAGCACCGAAAGCGTGCCCTTGCCGTCGCCGATCAGCTCCGGGACACGCAGATCCGGCAGACCGTGCTTGCCGAAGAACGGCACCGATTCCGCGACCATGGCCTTGAGATCCGCCCAGACCGGTCCCCGCTGGTGCGGGTTCTGCTCGTCGAAGATCTCCCGGGAGGTGTTCCAGATCGGGTAGCTGAACGCCTCCGACGTCAGCGCGGGCTCGAACAGCCAGGTCAGGTACGTCGCCGCTTCGACGTCGATCTCCCCGGGATGGGTGACCGAGACGAGGTCGCGCACCGCCTGGCGGACGCCGCCGCTCACCGCGCTCCCCGGTCCCGCCGACGTCATCGCCGCCGGCAGCGCCGCGACCAGCGCGTCCGGTCCGCTCATCGGCATCGCGGTCGGCGAGATCGTCGCCAGCGCGTGGTAGGCGTTCAGTTCGGCGTCGTCGGGAGTGCGGCGGACGCGGAGCTCCGGCACCTTCACCAGCCAGCCGTCGGCGTTGTCCAGTGGCGCGCCCTGGGTGTGCAGCCAGCGCATGAGCGAGTTCCGGGCGACCGTCCCGAGCGCCTGTTCGGCCTCGCGGTTCTCCGGCTGCTCGCGATGCGGGCTGCGGATCACGGCCTCGGTGTAGAACAGCAGCCGCTGGGTGAGCGGCCCGATCCGGCCGGGCAGGTCGAACGCGACCGGCAGGTCGGTGACGCCGTCCGGACCGTAGGTGTTGTGGATCTCGTCGAGCCGCATCCGGTCGACGGCCGCCCCGAGCGCCTCGCCGAGCGCGAAGCCCACGAAGGCGCCCGTGACGCGCTGCCAGCCGTAACGCGAGCTGGAGCGGTCCCGGTCGAAGTACTTGCCGAAGGTGTCCAGACGAGGCTCGATCTGTCCCTCGTTGTCGTAACCCGGCGCCAGCCCGTTCGCCCGCAGGTCGTTCGGGCGCCCGCGCGGCGGCTCCGGCCGCCTGAGCCGCGCCAGCCACGACTGGCCGAGGACGGTCTTCTGGCATTCCTCGGCGGTCAGCTCGAAACCGCGCCGCCGGGCCCGTTCGGCGGCGGCCAGCGGCGGCTTCACCGGTTCGGGCAGGCCCATCTTCGCGGCGGTGTCGGCGGCGAGGGCCTCCAGCTCCGGATCCGCCTCCGGGCAGCGTTCGTTGACGTCGACCGCCGCTTCCCGGCGCGGGAACCGCTGGGCGGTCTCGGCGAGTTCGGCGCCGCTGACGTCCTCGAACGTCGCGGGCCCACCGTTGATCACGAGGTTCGGCGGGCTCTCGTACCCGGCAAGGGTGGCGATGTCGACCTTCCAGTACCCGTGTTCGCGGGACGGGAGGTTCCTGGTCGAACTGAACACCCTCAGCTCGGCGCGTTCCTCGTTGAAGTAGAACCGCTCGGTCTTGCCCGAGGCCAGGTCCAGCGGGACGTAGACCTCGCAGCGCAGCAGGCCGATGAGCAGCTGTTCCCTGGTCAGCCAGCCGACACTGGCGAACGACAGCAGGGTTTCGAGCCGGTTCTCCGGCTTCGGGTAGCCCCGGCGGACGGGACCGGCCCGGTACTCGGGGTTCTCGCGCTCTTCCCCGGTCTGCACGCCTTCCGCGTTGACCTTGACCCAGCCCGCGACGACCGGCGGCGGGACCCCGAGGTCACCGAGCCCGGACTTCGCGTACTCGGGGTCGACGACCTCGCGCCACGCCTCCTGGCCGGGGAACGCGACCGGGACGCTGAGGCCGCCGGGCTGCGGATGCGCCTGGCGCAGTTCGCCGTCCGGTTCGCGGACGATCACCGACGGCGGCGGGAAGATCTCCTTCTCGGAGTGACCCTCGTCGAGGAAGGCGATCGTGTTGTAGGGGACCGACCAGCCCTCGGGGATACGCAGGACCTTTTCGTGGTCGACACGCAGGCCGGCGCCGCCCGGTTCGGACACGTCCGGACCGTGGACCGCGCGAAGCCACTCTTCGACCTTGGCTACCGCTTCCGCCGATTCCACCTACTCGATCCTCTCCAGGCTGCCGTCGGACACGTGCTCGGCGATGGTCCTCGGGAGCACGTAGGCCACCGCCCCGCCGGGCATGTTCGCCCAAGGGACGGTGACACCGATGATCACGTGGAGCGGGCGTCGCAGCCGGTAGGTCCCACCGACACGCTCCCGTTCCAGCGGCAGGGACGTCGTGGCGAACCGTACCCCTCCGTGGTGAACCAGATTGCCGGTTTCCTCGCCGAACCGCAGTACGACCGTACCGGCGACCATCCGGCTGACGCGCTTGTTGCGGAGCAAGGTGAGGGGAGGCTCACCCGGCGCGGCGCGCAGCGGCCAGTCGGCGAGTTCCTTCGCGGTCTCCAGCGGCGTCTCGTGTCCGGCGGTCATCCTCGCCGGATGCAGCAGGACCGCGCCAAGGAGCTGATGTGACGCGTCTTCGAGCTTGTCGAAGTACTTCGGCGACACCGGGGCGCCGTCCGAGTAGGCCGCGACCTCCCAGCCCTTCTCGGTGAAGTTGAGGCACCAGGCGCCGTCCGCGCGGTCGCCGATGCGGTACGCCTCCGGCCAGACGGCGTGCTCGCCGAGCCTGCTGACCAGCACGACCAAGAGTTCTTCGTCGGTCAGGACCGGATTCGGCGACGTCTCCAGCTCCGCGGCGATGTCGCCGTCGGTCTTCTTGACGTCGGACCGCCCCGGCTTGGGTCTCGGCTTGCCCAGCAGATCCGCTTCCGCCGTCCGCCGCACGAGATGCTCGACGTACGGCGGCTGGAACCGCTGGCCGCGGATGTGCGCGACCAGGTCCGGCTCCGGCGGGATCCCGTATTTCCGCAGGTAATGCGGCACGGACGCGTGCCAGATCCAGGTTCCGTCGGTGTGGTAGCTCTCCGGGACGTCGCCGTCGGCGTCCGGCTCGAAGATGTCCTTGCCGAGACCGCTGCCGGAGAGGATCGCCGGTTCGCGTTCCAGGTACTGCGCGACCAGCGGCGCTTCGGCTTCGTCGAGCTCCGGTCTGTCCACCACCGGCGGCTCGCCCTCGGTGTAGGCGTCGACGATCCGCGCGTGCCGGAACTCGACGCGCAACGGCAGCTGCGCGCGCAGCCGCCACCAGTCCGGGATGTGCTCGTCCTCGCGCGGGAACGCGGCCAGCTCGTCCCGGTGCGCCGAGGTCGGCGGCGCCTCGGTCCACGCCGGTTCGTCGTCGAGGGTGAAGTCGAAGTCGAAGGTGCCGTCGGGCTTCAGCGTGAACCGCGACTGCAACCAGGTGCCCCGGCCGATGGCGTACATGCCGGTGCGAAGCCTGCCGAAGAGCTCGTTCAGCTCAGGCGCGGGCGTGAGGTTGTGGCCTTCGAGTTCGGTGTGCTCCCCGGCCTGCCGGAAATCGGCGACCGCGGCGTGGGCGGGGTCGGTGATACCCGCCAGGATGAGCCTGCCGATCTGGACCAGCAGCCCGCGCTGTTGCTCGGAAGTCAGTTGTTCCACGTGAATCATCGCGCCCGGTTCGGCCGGCTGAGCGGGCTCATTCCGAGTCCCCTTCCTCCGGTGGTTCGTATTTCGGGAAACGCGGCTCCGCCCGGAACGACGGCGGCTCGCCGGCGGCGCGGCGGGCCAGCTCGTCCTCCCACATCTTGAAGGTGCGCTTGCGCAGCGACTGGATCAAGGCCACTTCCTGCGGTTCCAGGCCGCGGTCTTCCCGGTCGGCCTGGTCGTACAGGCCGTCGATGGTCTCGTAGAGCGCGAAGATCGGCCCGGCGCCCTTGAGCTCGTACGCACGGGCGCGCTCGGTCTCCTGGACGAACTTCTCTTCGGGCACCTTGCTGATGTCCGAACTCGCCATCGCCCACATGACCTCGCGCACATGCTCCGGCTTCTCGTCGAACTCGCCGGTGCGCGAGTTGAGGAGGTAGCCGGTCAAGCCTCCGTCGGAGGTCGACTCGACGCGGTAGGTCTTCCCGAAGTACTTGTAGAAGGACGGGGTCTGGATCACGTGTTCTCCTCAGGCGGCTTCGGGAGACCGTTGCGGAGTCCGGTCATGAACTTGTCCCGGACCCGGTCCATCAGCGCCGATTCGAGCAGCGCCTGCTCCGGGGTCAGCCGCTTCTTGTTGTCCTGGTCCAGTGTCCGGTTGTACGTCGGGAAGTCCCGGCGGACCTCGTACAGCGCGTGTTCGTACGCCGAGACGGTGTCGATGTGCCGCAGGTGCAGCCGCAGCTCGGCGACGTGCCCGTTCGGCAGCCGGACGTTCATCTGCAGGTCGCGGTAGCCGCTGTCCTGCGGGTTCGCGAACCGGTCGTCGAAGCTGACGATCTTCAAGGTCCCGTCGGCCACGACAGCCGCCAGCGCGTTGTAGACGTCGGCGACGGAATCGAACTGGATCTTCGCCCCCACCAGGTCGGTGAGTTGCGACGCGTCGCCGTCGTAGCCCGCGATCTTCGCCTTCGCGCGATCGTCGTCCTTGACACCCGGGCGGCCCGACGCCTCGCCGTTGTTGTCGGCGGCGATCCGTTCGGCGATCCGGTTGAGATCTCCCTGGTTCTGCGGCCACGCCTGCCGTTCGGCGTCGAGGAACTCCTGGATCTTCACGGGATCGCCGCTGTGCTCGGGGTCGAATCCCTTGTGGAACTGATGCTTCGGGTTCGCCGCGTCGGCGATACCCGCCGCGGCGTCCGAGATGTCCCGCTGCTCCTGGGTCAGCGGGGTCTCGCCCGGTCCGGCCTCGTGAACCTCGTTGATCATCTGGTAGCCGCGTTCCTCGACGTCACGCAGAGCGTCTTCGAGGATCGGGATGGCTTCCGGGTGCAGCAGCAGGCTGCCGATGGTCATCGGGTTGTTCAGCAGCGAGGCCCGCAGGTACGCGTTGTCCGGGTGTTCCATCAGCCGGACGAGTTCCGGATGCGCGGGCAGGTGCTCGCGGATGTAGTCCCGCATCGGCCCGACGTCGTGCTTGACCCCGTTCTCGTCCTCGTGGACGGCCCGCTTCTCGTCCGGGTCGAGCCCGTCCACCCGGGCGGCCACCTCGGGATCGTTCAGGAACCGCTCGACCTCGGCGCGGGCGGCCGGGTCCACGTTCTCGGGGCCGTCGTGCGCCATCCCGTAGCCCCCGTCGCGCGGCGGCGTCACGATCGGACGGCCGTCCGGGCCGATCCGCGACGGCGACACGTCGGGCGTGTCCTCCCTGGCGAACGCGATGCGCGGGTCCACCGGCTGATCCGGCCGCGCGAACGCGATCCGGGGGTCGACGGGCCGTGTCGCGGCCGCTTCCGTCCGCGTCGTGTGCCCGTCGGTGTGCTGCCCCGCGTGCTGGGCCGGGCCCTCCGGGACGCCGACGTGCATCAGCTTCACGCCCAGCGGCGGCTGCGGCAGGTTCATCAGCGCGCCCGACTGCGGGTCGATGAACGCGACGCCGTCCCGCGTGTTCGCCACCATCGCGACGTGGCCGCGCTCGACGCCGTTCTCGTCGAGGTACTTCACCGCCACGACCGCGTGGTGATCGGTCGGCATGCCCCGCATCTCGCGGATGACGGTGTCGTAGTCGGCGCGGTCGGAGAACTGCCCGCCGAACCGCTCTTCGACGTGCTCCAGCGTGCCCCGGCTGTCCATCTCGTGCATGAGCAGCGGTTCGGCCGTCGAATCGATGCCGTTCAGCCGGTCCATGTACGCGCCAGGGGTCCGGGTGCAGTTGGACCGGTAGCCGTTGTCCAGCGCGTCGGGGTCGTTGAAGTGCGGGTTGACCTCGCCGAGCCTCGGGTGCCGGTCGGCGATGTACGCGGCCTGCTGCGCGGGGCTCGCCGAGCCTGCGTGGATCGCGGGTTCGCTCGGCGGGTTCGTCGCGACCGCCAGCGACGAGTAGTCCCGCTCGGGGACCGGCAGTTCCATCGTGTCGTCGGTGGCGCCGTGGTCCTGAGCGGGCTGTTCGCCGTGCTCGGGGCCCTTGTCGGCGTCCGCGACCCCGTGGTCCGCCGGGTTCTCCGCGGTGATGGGCGGGGTCTGCGGCTCGTCGAAGCCGCCGAGGCGCGCCATCGACCGTGCCTGGGCGAGGCGGGCGAGTTCGGGTGCCTCCGCGGCGTGCCGGGCCCGCCGCTCGTCCATCTTCTGCTTGGCGGTCTCGGGGTCGAGGTAGCGCGGGTCGCCTGGGGTGACCTCTTCGGCGTGGATGACCCACTTGGGCCGGTCGACCAGCGGCGGAGTCTTGAACTCCTTGCTGTGCACGTAAAGCTGCGTCGCCGGCTTGTTGATGGACTCGTTCTCGCCCGGGTTCTCGGCGAGCGACGAGACGTCCTTGCCCGTCTTCGAGACGATGTGGATCTCGACGTCTTCGCCGAACTTGGACTTCGTGTCCGGCGACGTCTTGATGGTCGCGCTGGTCATCGTCGGTTCGGGGACGGTCTGGCCGGGTTCGTAGTGCGCGGCCATGATCTCGGCGGCGCGCATGTCGCCCTTGGTGTCGATGCCGCGGATGGCCTCGCCGTGGAAGTCCGGCAGCTCGTTCAGCGCGCCGACGATCGCCCGGGTGCTGCGCTGGGCGTTTTCGAAGCCGGGGTGCGACTCGCCGAGACGGTTCGCCTCGTTGATCGCGTACGCGTGTTCGCGCGAGTACGAGTAGATCGCTTCGGCCGCTTCGGGAGAGACGCGGTCCTTCAGCGGGCTGGCTTCGAGCCTCCTCTGCGCCTTCTCGCGGGCCTGCTCGGCGAGATCCGCGTTGTCGTAGCGGTCACGGAGACTCTTGTGATCCTCGGGCGAACCGCGGAAGTTCTCGTCGTTGACGTAACTCTCGTCGTGCCGCGCGGGTGCCTCTTCGGTGCCCTTGAGCCGCTCGCTGATGTCGAGTTCGGTCTTGGGCGCCTGCTGCTCGTCGGGCCGGTCCACCGGCGGCGGTTCGGCGTCGCCGCGCAGCCGGTCGGCCGTCGACTGGGGCGGCGCCTCGGCGCGCGTCTCCGGCCCGGTCCCGGTGTGTGTCTCCGCGGGGGTTTCGCTGTGCGTCCGCTGCGGTGCTTCCGGCGCTTCCGGGGTGTGGGCGTGCGGAGCGTCGCCGCCGCCCATCGGCATCGCCTTGATCGACGTCGGGTTGTCGGGCAGCTGCGCGAGCCGTCCGGTCATCGGGTCGGCGAAGACCACGCCGTGCGGCGTGTTGACCGCGGCGACGATCCGGGTCTCGATCCGGTCCTTGGACCGTGGCGAGCCCTCCGGCGCGTCCGGTTCGGCGGCGGCGTGATGCTCGAACGCGACCGCGGTCCGCGCGCCGACGGGACGTTCGCCCAGTTCACGGGCGATGTCGCCGAAGCCGTTCCGATCCGACCACTGCCCGCCCAGCCGGTCGCTGACGTGCTGCAGCGGCGAACCCTCGGTCGACGGCCCGGCGACGGCGTCGCGACCGTCCATCCGGTTCTCGAACGCGACCAGCGCCTCGGCCGAGTTGGTCTGGTAGCCGTCCTTCCACGATTCGGGCGCGTAGTAGTTGCGCGTGTTGGCCTCGCCGATCGCCGGGAGCTCGTCCGCGAGCAGCCGCACCTGCTGATGCGGGGTCTCGGTCGAACCGGCGTGGATGACCGGTGTCCCGCCCTCTTCGAGCGGTTTCGCCAGCTCGGACCAGCCGCCGTCGGGGGCGTGTTCCCTCGGCGGCGTGGGAGCCTCCCGGTCGGGGAGGTCGGCGGCGTCGGTCCAGCCGCCGTTGCCGTCGGAGACCTTGGTCTCGAGACTCGCGATGCCCTTGCCCTGGAACAGTTCCGGGCGGTCACGGCGCAGCTGGGCCTCCGCGTCGGCCTCCTCCTGAGCCAGCCTGTCCCGCTCGGCGCTGTTGAACTCGCGCCGCTCGGCGACCTTCTGGTTGACCTCGTCCGGGCTCAGGTGGCCGTCGTCACCGGCGACGACCTCTTCGCATTCGACGACCCACTTCGGCAGCTCGCTCGCCGTGCCGTCCTTGACCCGTGCCTGGTAATCGGGGTGCTCGGGATGCCCCGGACCGAACTTGACGTCGGTGACGCGAAGCTGCGTCGCCGACTTCATGAGCACTTCGCGCTCGTGCGGCCTGGAAGCGAGGTCTTCGATGTGGCGTCCGGTCTTCGACTGGATGCGCATCTCGACTTCACCGGTGAAGGTGCTGCGCGGATGCTCGGCGGTGACCCGCGACGCGCTCAGCATCTGCGGGTCGACGATGACCTGCCCCCGGGTGTGCGCCTCGAGGAACCCGCGGATCGCGCTTTCGTTGCCGTGGAAGTTCACCCGCCGGGAGACGAGTCCCTCGTACGCCGGCATTTCGTTGAGGCCGGAGGTGATCGCCTCGATATGGGGCCGGAGCGCGTCCAGCTCCGGGCCACCGTGACGCTGGGCGTGCGTGATCCGCTCGGCCATGTCGCTTCGCGTGTAGCTGTGCACCGCGTACGCGCCCTGATCCGACATGTCCTTGACGCGCTGGTCCGGGTGCTTGTCGCGCTTTTCGAGTCCTTCGCGATGGACCTGCTCGGCCCGGGACTCCCCGGTGCTCTTGTCGAAACCACGCACGTCGAGCTGCGTTTCGCCGAGCGCGCGGTAGGCCGCGGGGTCGTCGGTGTGGAAGTCCGGATCCGTCAGGTACGGCTCGTCGATCGTCGAACCGAGGTCGTCGGCCGCCTTGTCGTCGGGCGTGACGTCCTCGGGCGCCTCGGTCTCGTGGTGAGTGTCGGTGTCCTTCGGGGTCTCCGTGTCCTTGGGCAGCTCCGTGTCCTTGGGCGCCTCGACGTCCTTGGGCAGGTCGGTGTCCTTGGGCGGGTTCCCACCGTGGTCCTGGGGTGCCCGCTGAGGCGCGGGCTCCGCCGGACGCACGGGCGCGGGCGGCTGCGCGGGCTGCTGCGGCGGACGCTGCGGTTGCTGCGGTTGCTGCGTCCGGTCCTGAGGCGTGCGGTCCGGCAGACCCGCGTATCCGTCCTGACCGGGACGCGGCGCCGGGACCTGCGGCGGGCGCGGCGGCTGCTGACCACCGAACCGCGGCGGCCCGTCGCCGGGCGGCATCGGACGGCCGGGCTGCGGACCCGGACGTCCTGGCTGACCCTGCTGGCCCTGCTGACCCGGGTGGTGCCCGGGCGGAGGCGGCGGCACGGGACCGCGATTGCCGGGGAACGGGCCGTTGCCCGGATGCGGCGGTCGCGGCGGAGGCGGCGGATGGCCCGCCGGGCCACGCTGACCGGGATGCTGACCCGGGTGCTGCCCGGGCGGCGGAGGCGTCTGCGGACGCGGCGGGACACCACCGTTCGGGCCGGGACCCTGTCCCGGCCTTCCCTGGTAACCCTGGGGCGGCCCCTGCTGAGGTCGCGGCTGACCGTGCGGACCCTGCTGCGGCGGGCCCTGCGGCGGTTGCTGGGGACGCTGCCGCGGCCCGCGATCCTGCGGAGGTCCGCCCTGACCGGGGTGCCGGGGCGGGGGCGGGGGCTGCGGTCCGGTGGGACGCGGGCCCATCGGACCCGGCTGACCCTGCGATCCCCGGGGTGGCATCGGTCCTCCGCCACCACCGGGAGGCGGCGGCGGAGGCGCGAAACCGCCCTGCGGGCCTTGCTGCATCGGCTGGCCCTGGAAGGGCGCCGGGCCGGGCTGCTGGTCGAAGCGCGGCTGCTGCGGTCCGCCGTTCCCGGCCAGACCGGCGGCCTGGACGCTGTCGTTCGGCCTGCCGGGCCGCGACGGATCGTGCCCGGGCGGGGGAAATCCACCGGGCGTCGGGCCGTTGCCCGGCGGGTTGCCCCCGGGCGCCATGCCGTAACCGCCCGACGGCGCCGACGTGCTCGGACCCGGGTTCGACGCCATGCCGTACCCGCCGGAGGACGACCCGCCCGAACTCGACGGCGCGCCTGTCGAAGCGGGCGCGCCACCAGTTGAGGAAGGCGCACCGGAGGAAGCGGCGGGCGGCATCCCGCCGGACTGCGACGGACCGGAAGCGGGACTCGGCGACGGACTGGCCGCCGGTGCCTGGGCAGGGCTCGCCGCGGGTGCCTGCGCCGGTGCCTGAGCCGCCGCGGGTGCCTGTTGCTGGTTCGCGGCCGCGGCCTGGTGCTGCTGACCAGAGCCGTTGTCCGCGGCCGCCGCCGGAGCGTTGTGATGGGTCTGCGGCGCGCGCTGACCGTCGCCGGTGTTCGCCGGGGCGTCCGCCGGACGTTCGGGAGCCTGCGTCGACGACTGGCTGACCCGGTCGCTGTCCGCGGCCCGCTGCGGGCCGTCGTCGGAAGCCGGCGTGTGATGTTGCTGGGAAGCCTGCTGAGGCGCCTGGCTCCCGCCGTCCGAACGCGGCTGTCCCTGGGACTGTGACTGGGACTGGGACTGGGACTGCGCCGGCGAATCCGACGATCCCGACGAACTCCGCGGCGAGGAATCGCCATCAGAGGACGAATTGCGAGCCGACGAGTCGCCGCCCGAGGAATCGCCGGAGGAAGAGTCGCCATCAGAGGACGAATTGCGAGCCGACGAGTCGCCGCCCGACGAGTCACCAGCCGACGAATCGCCATTAGAGGACGAATCGCGGCGCGAAGGCGTCCCGGAATCCCCAGAATCCCCGGAATCCACGTCCGGCGTCGAGGGACCGTCGGCGTCCGGCGTGGCGCTCGGCGTGTTCGCGGTGCGGATGTCGCCGATCTGGCTCTTCGCCCCGTCGACACCGCCGCCCACGGCGCCGCCGGAAGCGCCCATCAGGAGGTCCTTGGCCGAAAGCTTGTCCAGGTCACCGGTAACGGCGGCCTGTCCGACCGTGCTGGCGACGCCTTCGGCCGCGCCGCGCACGGCACCCCGCGCCGCGCTGTCGACGATCTGGCCGCCGACGCTGTCCGAGAGTCCCTTGGTGGCGCCCTTGCCGATACTGCTGCTGCCCGCGCCGACGACCCCGTCGACGGCGCCGCTGATCGCGGAATCCTTGGTCTTGCTGAAGTCCCAGCTGTCGCGGTCGCCCTTGGCCATCTGGAGACCCTGGATGCCCGCGTCCATGGCGAGGTTCATCGCCGTGTTCTGCAGGACTTCCTTGCCGATCTTCTTCAGGCCCTCCTTGAGAAGCTTCTCCAGGAGTTCCTTCGCGACCTTCTTGAAGCCTTCCTGCGCGAGCTTCTGCATCAGCTGGCGGAAGATCATCTGGACGGTCATGCGGGTGGCGATCTGCGCCGGCGCGATCCCGGCCGTCGAGCCACCGAACGTCACCGCGGCGGCCGCGATCATCGCGACGATCTGCGCGGCCAGGATCACCAGCGAGATGATGATCATGTACTTCGTGTACTCGACGTCCAGCGCGGTCGCGTTGCACGAGTCGCCGAGCGCCTTCGAAGAATCGGCGAGCGACTTGAAGTACGCCTCGTCGCCCTCGACGAACTTCTTCCAGGCCTCGGCGAACTTCTCCGCGCCCTGACCGCTCCAGCCGCCGAGGACCTCGGTGGCGCCCTTGGTCGCGGTGTCGGCGATCGGCTGGATCGCCTTCGAGGCGTTGTGCCAGGCGTCGCGCAGTTCGCGGAGCTTGTCCTCGTCGCCTTCCGGCCAGCTTTCCCCGACGACGATCGGCAAGAGCCACTTGACCGCGTCGGGCATCTCCATACCCACGGCGCTAGACCTTCTTGTCCAGCGTCGTCTTGATCTCTTCCTCGGCGTTCGTGAACGCGGTCATCGACCGTTCGACGTTGTGCTGCATGCCGCGCAGCGCCTCGACGATGTTCGCGAACCCCTCGGACGACCCTTTCGCGCCAGGCTCGTAGTCCTTCGCGAACTCCTTGCCGGCGTCGTCGTTGCCCCAGCACTGGCCCAGCGAGTTGATCGCGGCCATCAGTTCCTTGCCCGCGTCGTCCAGCTGATCCGCGGCGATCCCCAATTTGGCCGCGGCCGTCTTGACCGCGTCCGGATCGGCGGTGAACCCGCCGCCACCCCCACCGTTCGGCATCAGACTCCCCTGGTCAGCCAGCTCGAAGGCGGCTCTTCCTCGTCATCGTCCTGTGTCTGACGCACCCGTTTGGGAATCGGTTTCGGCGTCGGCGGCGCGGGCGGGGCGACAGGAGGTGGCGGCGGCGGGGCGTCGTCCTTGCGCAGCAGCGGGTCTTCGAAGTCGTCGTCGGACTTCTTCGGCGCGGCCGGCTCCTCCTCTTCCGCGAGGAAGTCCGGGATCGACGGCATCAGCCCTTGCAGTGAAGGCGCGCCCTCGATGAGGTCCGAGAGATCCGGCAGGCCTTCGGTGATCGGGGCCATCAGCTCGGCGACCTGCTGCTTGACCTGCAGCGATCCCTGGCGCACCAGCGTCAGCACGGTGTTGGCCAGCTGCGCGGGGTTGGTGCGCTCGAAGGCGTTCGGCTGGATCTCGAGCTTCGCGAGCGTGCCTGTCGCGTCGATGGTGGCGCGGACGAGACCGTCCTGCGAGACCACCGTCGCGGAAGTCTGCGAAGCGGCTTCCTGCGCGTCCCGGAGCTGGGCCGTCTGGCGCTCGAACTGTTCGAGCAGCGTGTCGACCTGGTCCTTCATGGCGGCGTTGCGCGCTTCGAGGCGTGCGCTGTCGTCACCGGCCGTCGTCACTTGAGCCCCCGCGAGTACTGGATCCGGGCATACGCCACCCGGTGTCGGTAAGCGTCACCCTAATGCCAACTCCCGTGCCGTATCACTCGTTCTCCGTTTTCGCACCGCGAGCAGGTGACCGGCGGCCCCGGCCAGGTAGAGGACGGTGGCCGCGATCAGCAGTCCGGACGATCGGCCGTCGTCCGGGATCACCGTCGCGGCCAGCGAGACCGCGGCGACCTGGGTGATGTTGAACAGCGTGTCGTAGAGCGCGAAGACCCGCCCCCTCGCCTCGTCGGCGACGTCGAGCTGGACCGACGAATCGACACAGAGTTTCAGGACCTGTCCGGCGCCGGTCACCAGGAACGCCGCGAGCAACGCCGTCGGGACCACCATCGGCAGCCCGAGCGCGGACTGCGCGACCGCCGCCAGCACCAGCGCGCCCAGCACGACGCGGAGCCTGCCGAACAGCCGGATCAGCCGGGCGGTCAGCAACCCCGCGACCAGGATCCCCGCCCCGGCGAACGCCGCCATCTGACCAAGCCCTTCGATGCCGGCGCGGAAGATCCCCGCGTCGGTGAAGTGATTGCGCATCAGCAGCACGGTCACCAGCAGCGAGATCCCGTACGACGCGCGATGGGCGAACAGCGCGATGAACCCGGCCGTGACGCTGGGCGTGCGCCAGGCCGCTTTCGCGCCGTCGGACAGGCCGCGGACGACGGCGAGGGCCGGATTCGACGGCTCGTCGACCGTCGACGGCCCGAGCAGCCCGCGCTCGAAGCCCGCGGCGAGGATCGCGGCGCCGATCCCGCCCAGCGCGGCGACGGCGGTGACCCACGCGGAACCGGCGTTGTCGGCGCCGGTGAGCTCTCGGAGGCCGATCGCGCAGCCGCCGCCGACGACAGCGAGCACCGAACCCCATGTCGCCGCGAAGGCGTTCGCGGCGACCACGGACTTCTCTTCGACGACGTGCGGCAGCGACGCGGACAGGCCGGAGCCGATGAACCTGGAGACGCCTTCGGACGCCAGTGCCAGCGAGAACAGTCCGATCCCGGCCGCTCCCGTGCCCACGGCGACGGCCGTCGCGAGGATGGTGAAGGACCGCAGGAGGCTCGCGAAGATCAGGACCTTCCGGCGGTCCCAGCGGTCGAGCAGCGCGCCCGCGAACGGCCCGACGACCGAATAGGGCAGCAGCAACGCCGCGAACCCGCCGGCCATGGCGAGCGCGTCGGCGGCGCGTTCGGGGTTGAAGAGGACGGCTCCGGCCAGCCCGGCTTGATACATGCCGTTGCCGAAATGCGCGGAGAACCGCGTGTACAGCAGACGGCGGAAGCCGGGATCGCGGACGAACGCCCTGGTTGTCACGCGGGAAGCCTAAAGAAGGTGGTCGGTGCGCTTTAGGGTCGCCTCTCGGCGGCTATGCGCAGTGTGGCTCCAGCCGGACGGTATTCCACAAAGGCGGTTCTTCAGTGAGCCCGGGGGACACGGAAAGCACACCGACCTCTGTGTCCAACGGTGCTCGTGATGCTGTTGTTCCCTGGCCGGACGATTTGTCTCCACTCGAAGTGGGATCATGGCGGACGTGCCAGCGGACGCCGAGGTCGAACCGGGAACGCTCCTGGTCGCCGCCCCCACGATGGTCGATCCCAACTTCCGGCGGACCGTCGTGTTCGTCATCGATCACCGGGACGAGGGAACGCTCGGCGTAGTGCTCAACCGGCCGAGTGACGTCCCGGTGTACGACGTGCTGCCCAACTGGGGCGGGCACGTGGCGGAACCGCAGTCGGTGTTCGTCGGCGGTCCCGTCGAGAAGAAGACGGCGTTGTGCCTGGCCGCGTTACGGACCGGTGAGACGGCGTCCAGCGTGCCCGGGGTGATCGCCGTCCGCGGTCCGGTCGCGCTGGTCGACCTCGACACCGATCCCGAGATGCTGGTCCCGAAGGTGCGCGGGGTGCGGGTGTTCGCCGGATACGCGGGCTGGGACTCCGGCCAGCTGGCGAACGAGATCGAACGCGACGACTGGGTGATCGTCCCGGCGCTGCCCAGCGACGTCCTCGCTTCGCCGCACCACGACCTCTGGGGCCAGGTGCTGCGGCGTCAGGGCATCCCGCTGGCGCTGCTGGCCACCCATCCGGGAGACCTCCAGCGGAATTAAGCGGTGGCGGTGTCGGCCTTCTTGAAGACGCCGCAGGTCCCGCAGGCGCAGCCACTGCATCCGGCGGGCCGCTCCGGCTCGGGCTCGGGCACCGTCGCGGCGGCGCGGTTGCCGAGCACTCCCCCGCCCGCGACCAGGGCGACCATCCCGATCACGCCCACGAACGAGGCGAGCAGCAGCCCGAACGTCGTCGGCATGACCAGCGCGGCGATCCCCGCGAGCACGGCGATCACGCCGCCCGCCAGCGTCGGGAGCCCCGCGACCTTGTTGCCGAGGCGGAAGGCGTCGTCGCTGCGCAGGGTGGCGGCGGTGCGCACGCCCGCGCCGCGGTCACGCGGCAGCTTCTCGCGCAGACCGAGGAAACCACCCCAGGCGACGAGGACACCCAGCACGATCGGAACCAGCGCTATGACGAACACTCCACGAGGATAAGCGTGACGTCCCGGCAACCTGCCGGATACCCTGGTCGACTGTGCTACAGGCCATGTCACGCCGAGTCATAGCAACCGCCCTGATCGGGGCCCTTCCGCTCACCCTGATGGCGGCACCGGCCACCGAAGCGGGCCACCGTCCGCTTCGCCTCATCGGGGAACAGATCGTCCCGAACTTCCTGCCCTACGAGGGCACGATCGTCGGCGGCCTGTCCAGTATCGACTTCGACCCCCGCACCGGTGAATACGCGCTGATCTGCGACGACCGGTCCGCCATCAACCCGGCGCGGTTCTACACCGCGAAGTTCTCCCTCGACGCCAAGGGGCTCGGCCCGGTCACCTTCACCGGCACGAAGCCGCTCCTGCGTCCGGACGGCACGCCGTATCCGCCGCTCGCGAAGAACGACCCCACGCAGCCGCCGAACATGCAGACCATCGACCCCGAAGAGCTGCGCGTCGACCCCTGGACCGGCCAGTACGTCTGGTCGCAGGAGGGCGAGCGGTCGGCCGCGGCGCGGATCGACCCGTCGATCCGCGAGGCGAAACGCGACGGCTCCTACGTCCGCGACCTGCCGATCCCCGCCAACGAAAAGATGACCGAGACGACGGGGCCGCGGCAGAACCTCGCCCTCGAAGGCATCACCTTCGCCGGTTTCGGCTCGCTCGTCGCCAGCTCGGTCGAGGGGCCGCTGTTGCAGGACGGCCCTGAGCCGACCACGACGTCAGGCGGCCTTTCGCGCATCACCGTGCAGTCGCGCTTCGGTCCTGTCCTCGCGCAGTACGCGTACCCGCAGGAGAAGGTCTTCGCGGCCCCGAACCCGCCCGGCGGTTTCGCGACCACCGGCGTCTCGTCGCTGCTGGCCGTCGACCAGGCCGATCCGACGCGCTACCTGGTGATGGAGCGTTCGTTCGTCACCGGCGTCGGCAACAAGATCCGCATCTACGCCATCGACACCAAGGGCGCCACGAACGTCGCGAAGATCCCTTCGCTCGGCAGCGCCGAGAAGGTCAAACCGGTCAAGAAGCGCCTGCTCGCGGACCTCGCCGACTTCAAGCTGTCCACTGTGGACAACGTCGAGGGGATGACCTGGGGGCCGCGCCTGCCGAACGGCGAGCGCAGCCTGGTGCTGGTCAGCGACAACAACTTCTCCGCGACGCAGGTGACCCAGTTCATCGCTCTGGCGGTCCCCTCGGAACGGCTTTGACCAGGGCGTTAAACTGGACTCATGAACACGGCTCGGCTGCTCCTTAGCCTGCCGCGCTGAACTCGGCAGATCGGCCGGGACCAGCGCGGCGACCCCTCATGCCCTCCGGGCTGGGGGGTCGAGTTGTTTCTGGAGTGGCTTGACGTGGATGAGCACGGAGGATTTCGGCGATGAACCAGGCGAGCGAAGGCGCCGACTCGGCCCCTCAGCACCGCTACACCGCGGAGCTGGCGGGCCGGATCGAGCAGCACTGGCAGGACTACTGGTCCGACCACGGCACCTACCACGCACCGAACCCGGTCGGTCCGCTCGCGGACGAGAGCGGCGAGGTCCCCTCGGACAAGCTGTTCGTCCAGGACATGTTCCCGTATCCGTCGGGCGCCGGCCTGCACGTCGGGCACCCGCTGGGCTTCATCGCGACCGACGTCTTCGCGCGGTACCACCGCATGATCGGCCGGAACGTGCTGCACACGATGGGCTTCGACGCCTTCGGCCTGCCCGCCGAGCAGTACGCGGTCCAGACGGGGCAGCACCCCCGCAAGACGACCGAAGAGAACATGGAGACCTACCTGCGCCAGATCCGGCGCCTGGGTCTGGGCCACGACGAGCGTCGCCGCATCTCCACGATCGACCCGGACTACTACAAGTGGACCCAGTGGATCTTCCTGCAGATCTTCAACTCGTACTACGACGAGAAGGCGGGCAAGGCCCGGCCCATCGTCGAGCTGGAGACCGAGTACGCGCAGGACAAGCGCCGCACGCCGGACGGCCGTAACTGGTGCGAGCTGACCCGCGCGGAACAGCTGGAGATCATCGACTCGCACCGTCTGGTCTACATCTCCGAGGCGCCGGTGAACTGGTGCCCCGGGCTGGGCACGGTGCTGTCGAACGAAGAGGTCACCGCCGACGGCCGCAGTGAACGCGGCAACTTCCCGGTGTTCCGGCGCAATCTGCGTCAGTGGATGATGCGCATCACCTCCTACGCCGACCGCCTGGTCGACGACCTGGACCTGCTGGACTGGCCGGAGAAGGTCAAGTCCATGCAGCGCAACTGGATCGGGCGTTCGCACGGTGCGCGCGTGTCGTTCGATTCCGGTGACAGGAAGATCGAGGTCTTCACCACCCGCCCGGACACGCTGTTCGGCGCCACCTATCTGGTGGTCGCGCCCGAGCATCCGCTGGTCGACGAGCTGACCGCCGCGACGTGGCCGGAAGGCGTCGACGCGCGCTGGACCGGCGAGGCCGCCACACCGGCCGAAGCCATCGCCGCCTACCGTGCCGCCGCGGTGCGGAAGTCCGAATTGGACCGTCAGGAGAACAAGGAGAAGACCGGCGTCTTCACCGGCTCCTACGCGGTGAATCCGGCCGACGGCAAGGAAATCCCGATCTTCGTCGCCGACTACGTCCTGATGGGCTACGGCACCGGCGCGATCATGGCCGTCCCCGGCCAGGACGCCCGCGACTGGGAGTTCGCCGAGAAGTTCGGCCTGGAGATCGTCCGCACGGTGCAGCCGTCGGAAGGTTTCGACGGTAAGGCGTTCACCGGCGACGGACCGGCGATCAACTCCGGGTTCTTGGACGGCATGGGCGTCGACGAGGCCAAGAAGACGATGATCGGCTGGCTGGAGGAGCACGACCACGGTCGCGGCACCGTCCAGTACAAGCTGCGCGACTGGCTGTTCTCGCGCCAGCGTTACTGGGGCGAGCCGTTCCCGGTGGTCTACGACGAGGACGGCCAGGTCCACGCGCTGCCGGACAGCATGCTGCCGATCGAGCTGCCCGAGGTCGCCGACTACTCGCCGGTGACGTTCGACCCGGAGGACAAGGACAGCACGCCGTCCTCGCCGCTGGCGCGCGCCACCGACTGGGTCGAGGTCGAACTGGACCTGGGTCAGGGCAAGAAGACCTACCGCCGCGACATCAACACCATGCCGAACTGGGCGGGTTCCTGCTGGTACCAGCTGCGGTACCTGGACCCGACCAACCCGGACGTGTTCGTCGCGCCGGAGAACGAGGCGTACTGGGTCGGCCCGCGTCCCGCCGAGCACGGCGTCGAAGACCCGGGCGGCACGGATCTGTACGTCGGCGGTGTCGAGCACGCGGTGCTGCACCTGCTGTACTCGCGGTTCTGGCACAAGGTGCTGTTCGACCTGGGCCACGTGTCGTCCAAGGAGCCGTACCGGAAGCTGTTCAACCAGGGCTACGTCCAGGCCTACGCCTACACCGATTCCCGCGGCGTCTACGTCCAGGCCGATCAGGTCGAGGAGCGTGACGGCAAGTTCTTCTTCGGCGAAGAAGAGGTCAAGCAGGAATACGGCAAGATGGGCAAGAGCCTGAAGAATGTCGTGACGCCGGACCAGATGGCCGCCGACTACGGCGCCGACACCTTCCGGTTCTACGAGATGTCGATGGGCCCGCTGGACGTTTCGCGGCCGTGGGCGACCAAGGACGTCGTCGGCGCGCAGCGGTTCCTGCAGCGGCTGTGGCGCCTGGTCGTCGACGAGGAGACCGGTGAGCTGCGGGTGTCCACAGTGGACGCGACGGACGCGGACCGCAAGCAGCTGCACAAGGCGATCGCCGGTGTCCGCGAGGACTACGCGGAACTGCGGTTCAACACGGCCGGCGCGAAGCTGATCGAGCTGAACAACCACGTCACCAAGGCCTACGGTGCGGCCGACGCCACGCCGCGGGAACTGGTGGAGCCGCTGGTGCTGATGCTGGCGCCGCTGGCCCCGCACCTGACCGAGGAGCTGTGGAAGCGCCTGGGCCACGCGGATTCCCTGGTGCACGGGCCGTTCCCGGTCGTCGACGAGAAGTACCTGGTCGAGGACTCCGTGGAGTACCCGATCCAGGTCAACGGCAAGGTGCGCTCCCGGATCACCGTGCCCGCCGACGCGGGCAAGGACGCCGTGCAGGCGGCCGCGCTGGCCGACGAGAAGGTCGCCGCTTTGGTCGGCGACGGCACCCCGCGCAAGGTGATCGTCGTGCCGGGACGCTTGGTCAACATCGTGCTGTAGCCAGGTGACCGCTGTGACACCAAGACCGATTTGCGCCAGCGTCGAGGGTCATGAGGCGATTCGATGGAGTTGTTCAAGGACAACGAAATCGAACGGAGAACACCGCATGACCCTCGACGGCAAGGTGGCTTTGGTGACCGGCGGCAGCCGCGGGATCGGTGCCGCCACGGCGATCCGGCTCGCCGAGGACGGCGCCGACATCGCGCTCACTTATCAGAACAACGCCGAACTCGCGGCCGGCGTCGTGGACAAGATCAAGGCGCTTGGCCGCCGCGCGCTGGCGGTTCAGGCCGACAATGCCGACGCCGCCGCTCTGGTGTCCGCGGTCGAAACGACGGTCGCCGAGTTCGGCAGGCTCGACGTGCTGGTCAACAACGCGGGCGTCGGCTTCGTCGGCCCGCTCGACCAGACGAGCCTGGAGGACATCGACCGCGTGCTCGCGGTCAACGTCCGCGGTGTCTACGTGGCCACGCAGGCCGCGGCCCGGCACCTCGGCGAAGGTGGGCGAGTGATCAGCATCGGCAGCTGCGTTTCGGACCGTGTGCCCGGTCCCGGGATGTCGCTGTACGCGGTGAGCAAGACCGCGCTGCTGGGCCTGACCAAGGGCCTGGCCAGGGAGCTCGGCCCGCGCGGCATCACCGTGAACATCGTCCACCCCGGCCCGACCGACACCGACATGAACCCGGCCGACGGCCCGTACGCCGCCGACCAGCGGAGCCTGACGGTGTCCGACCGCTACGGCTCGCCGTCGGAGGTCGCCGCCACCGTGTCGTTCCTGGCACGGCCGGAAAGCGCCTACGTGACCGCGACGACCGTTTCGGTCGACGGCGGCCACGCGGCGTAGCTCAGTCGATGGTCAGGCCGATCTCGCGCGCGAGATCGGCCAGCATCGCGTCGAAGAGGACGTCCGGTTTCGAGAACGGGATCGGATAGTTGCCGAAGACCTCGAGCGTGACGTGCCCGTAGAGCCGGGCCCAGAACTGGATCATCAGGTACGTCACGCCGAGGTCGAGCTTCTCGAGCGGGAACGTCTCGCCGGATTCTTCGAGTACGGCCAGCAGTTCCCCTTGGAACGACGTGAGATCGTCGCGCAGCTCGGCGGGGACCACGTCGTTCGACGGCGTCACCAGATCGTGCATCGCGAGCACCCGGCCCGCCGCCGCGAGGAAGATCCGCCCGAACGGTTCGCCCAGCCTGCTCAACGTGTCGTCGCCCGCGGGCGACGCGAAGACCAGCGTGAACTCCTTGGTGTGGGTCAACGCCCAGCGCCGGAATCCCTTGCAGATGGCGAAAAGCTGCAGCGCGCCCTCGTCCGGCAGCTGCGCGATGTCCTCGGCCAGCCCGGCCGCGAGATCCGCGACGACGTCCGCGCGAAGGTGCTCGACCAGGTCGTCACGCGAGCCGTAGTAGCGGTACAACGCCGGCGCCGTGATGCCGAGCTCGCGCGCGATCGCCCGCAGGGTCACGGCCTCCGGCCCCTGCTCGACCAGGAGCGCCCGCGCCGTCCGCCGGATGTCCTGATCGGTCGCGGCCCGCTCGCGACCCCTGCGGCCGGTGTTGTTCATCCGGGCATTCTAGGTGGTCAGTGCGCCTTTACCGCGGAACCGCCCAGAAGGCGAGCCTGGAGCCCCGTGAGTGGCCGGAGCGCCAGGAAAATCGGAACGGCCATCCCGGCCGCGATCAAGAAGTGCACGATCCACGCGCCCGCCAGCGTCGGTCCGCCCCAGGTGCCTTCGGGATCGCTCCCGGTCCAGAAGAGGCCATAGGTCGCGATGCGCCCGACGAGATAGAAGAGCAGCAGCGCGAGCAGGAACGCGACCGCACTCGGCCCGAACGCCGCCACGAACCGCGGCCGTCCCCCGGTCTCCCGCCCCAGCCACCGCCGCGCGAGCCCGCGCTGGACCTTCGCACCACCGAGATACCCCGGAAGTACGAGAAGCGCGTAGATCGCGCGTTTCCAGTCCGAAATCGTCATGCCCGGTACGGTATGGGTCGCTGACCAGCGCGAACACCGGGAAAGCCACCACATCGGGTAGGGGAAACCGGAGGTCCTGTGGTGATCCACACGACCGGGGTGTGGATCACCGCGAAACGTTCCCCGATGTCAGACGGGTATGCCACACTCGGTCGCCGAACGGCTACGACGTGAACAGGGGAGGTTCGCGTGTCGAACCCTGAGCAGCTTTTCGCCGATTTCGAGGCCAAGCTGGCCGACGCCCAGCGGAAGGCGAATCAGATGCGCACCGAGATCGAAGGCGTCTCGGTGTCCGAACGCAGCAAGGACGGCCAGATCTCGGTCAAGGTCAACCACGCGGGGAACCTGGTGGGCCTGGAGATCGGCCCGTCGGTACGGGACAACCCGGCCCTCGCGCAGGAGATCCTCCGCGTCGTCCAGAGCGCCCAGAGCAAACTGGCGAGCGCGATGCAGGCAGGCGTTCCGTCCATCGCGGGCACCGAGACCATGAACGAGCTGGTCAACCAGCTGCACAACGAGTACCCGGAACCCGAACCGACGGGCTACGTCGAGGGCGGTCACCAGGCCGTGGACGAGGACGACCGCTTCGTCAACGAAGACGAACTCGACGCTCCTCCGCCCCCTCCTGCTCCGAAGCCGCCCGCTCCTCCGGCCCAGCCCGCGCCGCCGCGTGCCGCGCGCAGGCAGCAGGCGGACCACGAGGACGACTACTTCACCGGCGGCGACTTCCTGCGCTGAGCGGGTACTTGAGGGAGGGAAATCATGGGGCAGCCACAAGGCGATCAGGGCTTCAACGTCGATCCGGTGCAGATCGACGAGCACGCCAAACAGGTGGAAGAGACGCACGAGCATCTGCGGGTCGCGCTCGACGCGGACAGAGATCGTGTGGACATGTTGGCCTTCGGGCTGATCGGCAACATGTGCGGGATGCCGTTGATCTGCAACAACCTTTCGGAGAATGTGCGAGAGGCTCTGCAGTCGGCGATCTCGGCAGGTGAACACCATGTC
Organism: Amycolatopsis oliviviridis; assembly: GCF_014654365.1. Taxonomy (GTDB): domain Bacteria; phylum Actinomycetota; class Actinomycetes; order Mycobacteriales; family Pseudonocardiaceae; genus Amycolatopsis; species Amycolatopsis oliviviridis. The sequence continues at coordinate 123,533 of NZ_BNAY01000004.1, read as the reverse complement.
GCAGCGGTACGGAAGTGGGCTGAGGTGCGTCGGGTGACCGAGCAGGATGCGATCGACCTTCTGAAGCGGGCAGAGCAGGTGGAACGTGGCTGAGAACGACGTCCTCAAGAACGCCAAGGGCGAAACGGACGCCGAAAAGTACAAGGTGGACAACGCGCTGGAAGGTGCGGGCGCCGTCCAGGATGTGTTCGGTGGCGCCGAAAAGCTCTTCAATGGTGATTGGACTGAGGGACTTCTCAGTCTCGCGGGAGCCGTGCCGGATATCGTCGATGTCATCAAGAACCCCCTGGAAACCCTGATGAGCTGGGGTTTTGGGTGGATCATCGAACACGTTGACTTTTTGAAGGAACCGCTTAACTGGGTCTCCGGTGACCAGGACGCCCTAGATCTCGAAGTGCAGAAATGGCTGGAGGTCGGCAAGTACGTCAAGACAACGGCCGAGGCACTGACCGATGAGGTCCAAAAGAATTGTATGGAGTGGTCAGGCGCCGCGGCTGACGCGTATCGCTCCTACGTTCAAAAGCAGCTTAACGGGTACCGGGAAATCGTACGGCTCGCCGAGCGCGCCGGGAACATCATCAACATCTGTAAGACAGTGCTTTCGGTGGTTCGAACGATCATCCGCGACCTGATCACCGACACCCTGGCGAAGATCGTCATGATCATCGCCAGGTACCCGCCGCCGGCCTACCCCGCCGCTTTGGCGGCCGAGGGTGTTCCCTTCGCGATCGAAAAAAGCACCGAAGCCATGACGTGGGCTGAGAAGCTGATGCGCGTTCTCCTGCGCGCGAAGTCCATGTTGATGGACTTCTACAAGAACGTCGGCGATCTCCTCAAGAAGGGCGACGTGTTCGAAGGCGCGGGAATGGGGGCGTTCTGGGAGGTGGTGAAGGAAACAGGAAAGACGGCCGTCAAAGAGGTGGTCAAGAGCGCGTCGGAAGACAAGGCGCGAGACCGGCGAGAGACGACCATCAACGCCACCGGCGAACCGAAGCCGTCAGAGAAGGCGAACGGAGCAGTCGGCTCCAGGCGCGCTACCGGGCAGGAGCCGATTTTCGAGCAGCCCGGAACCCGACGCATATCCGGGTCGATCTAGTGAACAACGGTCTTCTGATGACCGGGTACGAAGCCGTTCCCACAGTCACGCGCAGGTCCCCAGGGAAGGTGGTCGTTGCCACCCTCGGTGTGCTCCTCTACGCGCTGATCTGCTGGACCCTCATCGGCCGCGGGATGGTGTCCGACGGTGAAGAGGGAACGGGCGGGCTGGCCGATATGGCGACGGCGAAGACTTGCGAGGAGGTAGGGCCGCTGAGCATCGCCGGGATCGGCTACTACTGGGTCTGCGACATCGATGTCCGCCCGTATTTGTCCCGGTACAGTGAGAAAGTGGTGGCGGCCCGGTCGTTCCCGGACGAGTTGACGCCGGCCGATATCGGTAAGTCGGTCCGAGTCAAAGAGGTCGGTAGGTACTACGCGCGGGATTTCAAGAGCGATGTTCCGTGGTGGAGCGTCGCACCTATGGTCGGTGGGTTCGTGGGGTTGGCGCTGTTCGCCCACTGGCGACGGAACAAACGTTTCCGCAAACCTGCCACCGAAGCACCCGTGACCACCTCGCTTTCGCTTTCGTCAGTTCGCCCGCTGGGTGGTGTGGCGGCTCCTGCCGGTCTGCCCGCGACGGCATCGAGAACAGTCACCCCCAACGACTGGTCGTCGGCGAAGTTCTGGCGCATTTGCGGGGTGATCTTCGTGGTCGCCGTCATCTCCGGGGTCGTGGGTTTCACCGCGGACCGCGGAACGGAGCTCCGCGAAGCGACCGTGACGATCGCGGCGATCGGACTCCTCTCGCCGGGATTGCTTTGGTTCTGCACTCCAGCGCGCTGGAAAAAGGCGAGCTGGTGCACCACGTTCACGGTGTCGGTCAAGGGAATTCGCTGGTTCCGCCGTGACAAGGCGACCTTCGAGGTGGGCTGGGACGAACTCCGCGAGCTTCGGTTGACCACTGTCACCGACGGCAAACGCACCTTGCGGATGATCGACTTCTTCCCCCTTGACGATGAGTTCGCGAAGCGGCATCGAACGTTGAAGGGGCTGTGGGAAATCGGGGCGAACCTCGATGGCCGTCCGCTTCCACCCGTCGTGGACGGCTACAGGGTTCCTGAGGCGTTCAGTGACGCCGCGTTCGCCGAAATCCGGACCGCGATGACCATGATCCGGCCGGACAAGCTGAGCGAGTATCGAGGTACACCGCAGAGTGCGCGTTTCTCCTGAAATCGATGGGATCCGAGGAGTGCGGTGAAGTTGGCGCCGAAGGACGTCAAGCAGGTCTGGCCGGTTCTCGAACGCGACACGGAAGTCGCCTTCGAGACCCCGGGAGTCATGAAATGACCGACGAGCGGTTGGTGATCTCACGAACGCCTGGGGTCTTCGGTCATCTGGTGCTGGTATTTCTCTTCGGCACGCTAACCGTCGTCATGGCGTTCGGGGTGATCGGGGACTACAAGCTCGCGGTGCGCATTGTCGCCGGTGTCCTATGCGCGGTGTTCATCTACTGCGGCACTATCGAGTTCCGCAACTACCGCCCCCTGACGATGAGCTGATCTTCGACCCGGCCGGGATCACTCGCGTCAAAGACGGCGTGGTGGCCTGGATGGCACAGTGGTCGGACATCGACAAAGTCTTCCTGAGCCTCAAGTTTCGCGAGTACAACCCGAACCGGCGCGGATCCGACGAGTTCCAGTTGGTCATCCGCCCGGGATCGGATTTCGATGCCCATGCCGCGGGGCTCGCCCGGGAACCCGATGGTGATCTCCAGGTAGCGGATATCGACCTCAGACCTCGTGATGCGGAGCGGCTGCTGCCTTTTCTCGTGAAGCACGTGGATGTCGCGATCGAGGACGACAACACCGCGGTGCGGACCGTTCCCGACGAACCGGTGGTGAACGCTGCCCGCGAGGAAGCACTCGACGTCGTGGAAGACGCGGTGAAGATCCATGTCAACGGATGGGACAAGCGCAAGCTGTGGGCCTTCCGGTTCGCCGCCCTGATGATCGAAGTCTGCGCCTTGGCGATCGCCGCCGCGACCGCGGGCACCGCGGTGCGAGTGTGTGCGTTGGTGGTGCTTTTCGTGCTCTTCGCGGTGACCATGGTGGTCGAAGGGCTTGAGGGCGCAACGCACGAGAAGAAGCAAAAAGTCGTGCTGGAACTCAGGTCTCGCGGCTTCTACCTACGGACGTACGGCAGCTTCGTCGGGGTGTGGTGGCACGAGATCGACGCGGTTCGCTGGGGCGTCGACCACGGCTCCACTTACCTGGACTTCCTGCCGAGTTCGGACATGTTCGCGGTTCGTCACCCGCGTCTGGCCGAGCTGACCAAGAGCAACCCGTACGACGACGAGTCCGAAAGACTCGAGGGCGGGTGGTATCGGTTGGCGCGACCGTTCTCAGTGAACGCGCGACGCGAGTTCGAAAGCAGCATGCGGAAATCGGAACGTGTGGAGTTGCGGGAAACGGCCGTAGTGGCCTAGGCGCCCCGTCGAAACGGGGCGCCGCCGGCGCCGATCACTCGGGGGGCTACGTGATCGACGCCGGCGACCCGATGCCCTGCTCCCGTACTCAGTTCGGGACCGGGGCAACGTCACCGCGTGGACGCGGCAACGCATCTCAAGAGCGGGCGTGATCGCCGAAGTGACGCCCGAGGGAATGTTATCCCCCGAAAGAGTGACGGCGTTCCGCTGCTCGCCTGATTGTCGCATTACGCGCCGAGAAAGTTACAAAGTTCTTCACATCTTTGCCCGGAGAAGGGTCATGACCGGACAACTCCTGGTCATGGCATGGTCTCCTCCATGACTTCTCAGGTGCTGGTCATCGGGTCCGCCAATGCCGATCTCGTCGTCCCGGTCGACAGGCGACCCGGTGGTGGCGAAACCGTACTCGGTGGCGACACGATCTTGTCGCCGGGTGGCAAAGGCGCCAACACGGCGGTCGCCGCGGCCAGGCTCGGCGCCGACGTCGCGTTGCTCGGGGCGGTCGGCGACGACCCGTACGGCGATCTGCTCAAGCGTTCGCTGGCCGAGTCCGGGGTGAACACGGATTCGGTGCGCACGAGCGACCGTCCGACCGGGATCGCCTACATCACGGTCACGCCCGACGGTGAGAACTCGATTCTCGTCTCCCCCGGCGCCAACTCCGCTTTGCGGCCCGAGGACGTCGATCTCGACGGCGCCGAGATCGTGGTGCTGTCGCTGGAGATCCCGCTCGAAACCGTCGAGCGGGCCGTCGCGAAAGCCGTCGAAAAGGGCGTGAAGACGCTGCTGAACCTTTCGCCTGCGGCCGAACTTTCCGCGAAGACGCTCCAGGGACTCGACGTCCTGTTGGTCAACGAGCACGAGGCGGCGTTCCTTCTCGGTGGCGAGGCGGACTTCCCGAAGCTGCTCGACCTCGGTCCGAAGGCCGCTGTCGTGACGCTCGGCGCGAAGGGCGCGGCGGTGGTGACCGCGGACGGCGTGACGAAGGTGCCGTCGCCGAAGGTCGAAGCCGTCGACACCACGGGTGCCGGTGACGCTTTCGCGGGGGCGCTCGCCACCGCGCTCGCGAAGGGTGAGGAGCTGGCCGACGCGGCGCGAAAGGCGGTGAAGGTGGCGGCGATCACCGTGACCCGTCAGGGTGCGCAGCCGTCGTATCCCACAGCATCCGAACTGGAATGATGTCTTCTTCTGTGTTGTGCTGTTGGCTATGAGCCAGGTCACGCCCCCTATGAGATATGGTCTAGACCATGCCGTCTGAGTCACTGACCGGGGTCGCCGTCAGTCCCGGCCGCGCGAGCGGTCCTGTCGTCCGAGTCGCCGAACCCCTCGGCGAACCCGCGAGCACGCCGGCACCGGCCGATCCCGCCGCCGAGGCCGCCCGCATCGACCCGGCCGCGCAGATCGTGGCGGCCCGGCTCGAGAAGCTGGCCGAGACCGCCACCGGCGAGGCCGCGACGATCCTCATCACCACCGCGGCGATGGCGGCCGACCCGGCCCTCGTGTCCTCGGCGGAGCAACTGGTCAAGGACCAGAACCTGCCCGCGCCGCGCGCGGTGTACCAGGCGGCGGGGAAGTTCGCCGACGCGCTCGCCGCCGCCGGCGGCTACATGGCCGAGCGGGCCCGCGACGTCCTCGACGTGCGCGACAGGCTCGTCGCCGAGCTGCTCGGCATCGCGCCTCCGGGCGTTCCCGATCTCGACTCGCCGAGCGTGCTCGTCGCGCGCGACCTCGCGCCCGCCGACACCGCCGGGCTCGACCCGGACAAGGTCCTCGCGCTCGTCACCGAAGAGGGCGGCCCCACCAGCCACACCGCGATCCTCGCCCGCGCGCTCGGCATCCCCGCCGTCGTCGCGGTCCGCGGAGTCCTCGCACTCGACGCGCAAGCGCTTGCGGTGGACGGTGACACCGGCGTGATCGAGGTCGCGGACCCGGACGCCGAGGTCGTCGCGGCCGCCAAGACCGGCGCGATCGACTGGGACGGCACCGGCGCGACCTCCGACGGACATCGCGTGAAGGTGCTCGGCAACGTCGGTTCCGCCACGGACGCCCAGGCCGCCGCCGAAGCAGGTGCCGAAGGGGTGGGCCTCTTCCGTACCGAGTTCTGCTACCTCGACGCCTCCGCCGAGCCGACTGTCGAAGAGCAGCGCAAGGCCTACACCGCCGTGCTCACGCCGTTCCGCGGCAAGCCGGTCATCGTCCGCACCCTCGACGCGGGCGCCGACAAACCCCTCGCCTTCCTGGAGCCCGACGACGAGCCCAACCCGGCGCTCGGCGTCCGCGGCCTCCGGGTCGCCTTCGACCGGCCCGAGATCCTCGACCGCCAGCTGGAGGCCATCGCGGGTGCCGCGCAGGACTCCGGCGCCGAGGTTTCGGTTATGGCGCCGATGGTCGCCACCGCGGCCGAAGCCGCCTGGTTCGCCGAGCGCGCCCGTGCCGCCGGGATCGCTCGCGCGGGAGTGATGATCGAGATCCCGGCCGCAGCGCTGACCGCCCGCGAGATCCTCGACGTGGTCGACTTCGTCTCCGTCGGCACCAACGACCTCGCGCAGTACACCTTCGCCGCGGATCGCCAGCTCGGCGCGGTCGCCAAGCTCAACGACCCGTGGCAGCCCGGGCTGCTGCGCCTGCTCAAGGTCATCGGCCAGGCCGCGAAGGACACCGGCAAACCCGCCGGTGTCTGCGGTGAGGCCGCCGCCGACCCGAGGCTCGCGCTGGTCCTGGCCGGGCTCGGCCTGACCAGTCTTTCGATGAACGCGCCCGCGGTGCGCGCGGTCGGCGCGAGCCTGGCCGCCACCACGCTGGCCGAATGCGAGGCGCTGGCCGAGGCGGCTTTGGCGACGTCGGACCCGGTCGAGGCGCGGGCCGCCGCCGCCAAGCGATAGCAAAGGTCCCCCGCTCTCCCGATCTGAAAAAGATCGGGAGAGCCTGTCGAAATCCGGTCCACCACTTCGACGCCTTGGTGAGAGACACCGAAGCGACGAAAGGACCGGACGATGACGACCACCGAGACCCCGACACGGGCGGGCACCCGGGAATGGGTCGGGCTGGCCGTGCTGGCCCTCCCCACCTTCCTGGTCTCGCTCGACGTGTTCGTGCTGATCCTCGCGCTGCCGAAACTCAGCCAGAGCCTCGGCGCCGACAGCACCCAGCAGCTGTGGATCATGGACGTCTACGGCTTCATGATCGCCGGGTTCATGGTCACCATGGGCACCGTCGGCGACCGCGTGGGCCGCCGGAAACTGCTGCTCGTCGGCGCGACGGCGTTCGGTCTCGCCTCGGTGCTGGCGGCGTTCTCGACCAGCGCGCTGATGCTCATCGCCGCCCGAGCGATCCTCGGGATCGCCGGTGCGACGCTGGCGCCGTCGACGCTCGCCCTGATCAGCAACCTGTTCCCCGACAGCCGTCAGCGTTCCCTCGCGATCGGCATCTGGGCCGGCTGCTTCACCGTCGGCGCGATCGTCGGTCCGATGGTCGGCGGCGTGCTGCTGGAGCACTTCTGGTGGGGTTCGGTGTTCCTGCTCGGCGTCCCCGCGATGGTCCTGCTGCTCATCGTCGGCCCGAAGCTCCTGCCCGAGTACCGCAACGAGAACGCCGGCCGGCTCGACCTGGCGAGTGTCGCGCTTTCGCTGGTCACGATCCTGCCCGCGGTCTACGGCATCAAGGAACTCGCCCGTGAAGGCGTCCACGTGATCCCGGTGGCCTCGCTCCTGATCGGCCTTGGCTTCGGCGCGGTGTTCGTGCGGCGTCAGCGAGTCCTCCCGGACCCGCTGATCGACCTGAAGCTGTTCCGTGTCCCCGCGTTCGCGACGGCGCTGGGTGGCATGTGCGCGTTCTCGATGCTGGGCGGGACGACCATGCTCTTCGTCGCACAGTTCTTCCAGATCGTCCTGGAGCTTTCACCGGTCGGCGCCGCGCTGGCGTTGCTGCCGGGGATGGTCGCGGCGACCGTCAGCTTCCTGGCCGCCCCGATCCTCGCCCGCCGCTTCCGGCCCGCCGCCCTCATCGCCACCGGGTTGGCAGGCGCGATCGCCGGATTCCTGCTGCTGACGCAGGTCGAGCCCGGAGCAGGTCCGGTGCTCCCGTCGATCGCGTTCGCCGTCACCTGCCTGTGCGGCGGCCCGCTGGTCACCCTCGGCACGGATCTGGTCGTCGGCTCGGTACCGCCGGAGAAGGCCGGTTCGGCGGCCTCGCTTTCGCAGACCGGCAACGAGTTCGGCTACGCGCTGGGCATCGCGACCGTCGGGACGCTGGGCAACGCCGTCACCCGGGCGAAACTCGCCGACGCCGTTCCCGCGCACGAAGCCTTCGCCAGCGGGATGCACGTGGTGTCCGGGCTGGCCGCGCTGGTGCTCGCCGGGATCGCGTACTTCGTGCTCCGGCACCTCCGGCACGTGCGCCCGGTCGGTGCTTAGGCCCTGTCCTGCCCGAAGAAGCCCCGCCGCGGGTACTTGATGATCAGCGCGCCCCCGTGCACGCGCCCGGTGATGACGAACCGGGGCGTGCCGGGGCGGCCGTTCGACTGGGTCCGGTCGTCGAGGTTGCCGAACTTGATGTCGGTGATCGAGTTGGTGTCGACGGCGGCGTTCTCGGGGATGGTGATCTCCACCGGGCCCCATTTGGCCTGGAGGTCGATGTGCACCACCGGGTACCGGATCTCGGCCTGGGAGAAGTCCAGTTTCGTGGCACCGTACTTGTTCCGGACCACCATCGACTCCGGGACCAGCCAGTTCCCGTTGCGCTGCAACGCCGAGTACTTGCCGTTGAGCTCCATGACCTGCCCGGACGTCCGCGAGTAGGCGTGCTGAGCCGGCGGCGCCCACGGGTTCTGCTGCTGACGCGGCACCATTCCCGCTTCGGGATGCACCAGGCCCGGCAGATCCGTGAGCACCGCGTTCAGCTCACCGCGGGTCTTCGAGGCGAGGGCGCGGTCGGTCCGCTCGGTGAACTCGTCGAGGTTCAGCATCCCGAGGCCGATCGCCTTCTGCAGCACTTCGACGACGTGTTCGCGCTCCGCGTCGGAGACCCGGATGTCCCGTCCGGTCAACGGCTTGGTTTCGGTCGTCGGCTGCTCTTCCTCGCCCATGCCTGGAATGGTAGAACCGGATCTCACGCGCGAGATCGGGGAAATACCCTGAACAGACCCGCATTTCTCCCCTGTGCCGCCGTAGTGGCGGCAGTCCTGGTGCTGGCCGGGTGCACGGCGACCCCGCAACCCGCGCCCGCCCCGCCGGAGCCGACGAGCCCGCCGCCGTCGAAACTCGACGGCATCCCGGTGGACTACACCGGATTCCGCTTGATCATGGCGACGTCACCGCCGTCGATGCTCGACCCCGCCAAGGGCGTGACCACTCCGCTTCCCGGTGCGCCGTCGGGCGACCGGGTCAACGATGTCATCCGCGTCGGCAAGTTCCCGGTCGTGCTGTCGGCCGGCCGCTGCGGGCCTTCCTGTCTGGAGCCGTCCGAGGTGTTCGTCTACGGGGATCCGAAGAACGAGCCGTGGAAGCTGGGCAAGGCGCGCAGCGTCGCCCCGTCGGCCGACGAGACCGGTGTCTGGCTGATCCGCGACGACGGCAACGACCTCTGCCGCCTCCAGTTCGTCTCGCTCCTCGGCGCCGAACGCGGCCGCGGCCGTCCGGCGAGCTGCACGACGGCGGTGCGCCGGGAGGTGCCGCAAGGCCTGCTGATCACGGTGAACGCCGGGACGGCGACCGCGGAGGACGTGCTGATCGACCCCGCCACCGGCCGCGCCGTGCACCAGTTCCCGCGCGTCCTCGCGATCACCAAGGACCGGATGCTGCTCGCCGAGCTGACCGAGTTCTCCGTGTTCGACCTGCGCAACAGCCAGCGCACGCCGGTCCGGTGGCCGGTGACCAACGGCAAACCGGGGCAGGTGGTGCCGAGCCGCGACGGGTACAAGGTGGCCGTCCTGTTCGGCGATCCCGCCTGGCAAGGGACCAGTACGCAGACCGCCGACGTCTGGGTGCTCGCGCTCGACACGCTGACCTGGACGCGCGCGCCCTCGATGCCGATCGTGACCCCGCTCAACCGGGTCGCGGTCGAATGGTCCGAGGACGACGCCCTGGTGCTCGTCACCGACGTGGTCGCGAGCTGGTGGCTCGACCGGCCACAGTGGACGATCGCCAAGACGCCGCTGCCCGCCGAGCGGAACCCTTCGGCGGTCACCATCGCCCAGGGCTGAGCTATTCGTCGGCGTCGAGCCCGTGCTCGATGGCGTAGCGGGCGAGTTCGACCCGGTTGTGCAGCTGGAGTTTCCGCAGCGTCGACTGGACGTGGTTCTCCACCGTCCGATGCGAGAGCACGAGCTTCTCGGCGATCTGCCGCGCCGTCATCCCCTTCGCGACCAGGCGCAGGACGTCGGTCTCGCGTTCGGTCAGCCGCGGCGGCGCGGGTCCGTCGTCCGGGGCGTCGGCCATGCGCCGGTATTCGCCGAGGACGAGCCCGGCGAGCCCGGCGGTGAACACCGGATCCCCCGCCGCCGTCCGCCTGACCGCGTCCACCAGTTCGCTCGCCGAAGCCGATTTGACCAGGTAACCGGACGCCCCGGCCTTGACCGCCTCCAGGACGTCGCTGTGCTCGCCGCTCGCGGACAGCACCAGCACCTTGGTCGACGGCAGCTCCGAGGTGATCTCGCGGGTGGCGTCGACGCCGGACGTCTCGCCGAGATTGAGGTCCATCAGCACGACGTCCGGTGCGACCGTGCGCGCGATCCGCAGCGCGGCGGGCGCGTCCGGAGCCGTGGCCCGCACGTCGAAACCGTGCTCGGCGAGGTCGCGGGCGACCCCGTCCCGCCACATCGGGTGGTCGTCGACCACCATCACCGAGATCTGAGGCGCGTCGGTCATCGCTTTCCCCTCGCCGCCACTGGAACCTTGACTTCCCATTCCGTGCCCTGGCCCGGCGCGGTGTCCAGGGCGACGCTTCCGCCCAGATCCCGCACGCGCCCCTTGATGGACTCCGCGATACCTAGATGTCCCTCGGCCGCCGCTCGTTCCAACACCCCTTGGGCGATTCCCGGGCCGTCGTCGCGGACGCTGACCACGACCTCGGTGCCGAGGTCCTCCAGCAGCACCCAGGCACGCGCCTCGTCACCCGCGTGTTTTTCGACGTTCAGCAGCGCCTCGCGCGCCACCGCCACCAGTTCCGCGGTCACGTGCTCGGGCAATTGAACCTCACCGGCGGGCGTCGAGACCTGCACCGACGGCGTCGCGAGCAGCTGCAACGCGGACCGCAGGTCGGTGGTCCCGTTCTCGCTCGGATGCGTCGGCTCGGTGGTGACCAGCGCCCGCAGCGCGATCTCCTGCTCACCGGCCAGCTTCGCCAGTTCGGCGGCCTCCCCGCCGAACTCGGCGCCGCGTTTGCGCACCCGCGCGAGCACCTGCAGGACGCTGTCGTGGATCGAGCGGGCGAGCCGTTCCCGTTCGGCCGTCGCGGCCTCCATGCGCAACGCCCTGGTCAGCGCGTCGGCGGACCGGCGGGCCATGGTCGCGGCCAGCCCGATCACGAATCCGCTCGCGGTCAGCAGGAAGCCGTCCCGCGCGACGTCGACGTCGAACCGCCAGCGCACCAGCCCGGTGACCACCGAGACCACCAGCCCGGCGAGGACCCCGCCGACAGCGCCGAACCGCGTCCCGGCCGCCGCGGGCGGCACCGCCGCCCACACCGTCGTGATGAGCGGGGTGTTGGCGTCGAACTGCGCGGTGGTCAGGATCCACGCCGACGTGAACATGAGCGCGACGGTCAGCGCGAGATCGATGCCGACCAGCCACGGCCAGCGGCTCGACGGCCGCGCGTAGAACACACTGCTCAGCACCGTCCACACCGTCATCACGCCGAACGACGTCCACGCGAGCCACTTGTTCGCGTAGCCGTCGTAATGGACGACGAACGATCCCAGCGCGAAGAGCAGCGTCGTCACGCGAAGCACGATCACCCCGCGCCACAGCGGGGTGGCGGGGTCCCGCGTGCCGAGCGCCGAGACCGCTCGCCAGAGCGGGGTGTCCGTCATGACTTCGCTTCGGACTCTTTCTCTTCCCCGGGATCGTTCGGGGTCGCCGCCTGATCGCGCAGGACGTCGATCTCCGCCGGATCGGGATCGTGTTCGTGCAGCAGCGACCGGATGCCCGCGTTGAGCACCGCGAGCAGCGGCACCGACAGCAGCGCGCCGGCGATCCCGGCGGCGACGAGACCGGCGGTGATCGCGAGCACCACGGCGAGCGGGTGCAGCTTGACCGCGCGGCCCAGCAGGATCGGCTGCAGCACGTGGCTCTCCAGCTGCATGACGCCGATGACGATGGCCAGCACGACCAGCGCGCCGACGACCCCCTTCGTCACCAGGGCGATCAGCACCGCGACCGCGCCCGCGATCACGGCGCCGATGATCGGGATGAAGGCGCCGAGGAAGACCAGCGTCGCCAGCGGGATCACCAGCGGCACCCCGACGATCGCCAGCCCGATGCCGATGCCGACCGCGTCGACCACGGCCACCGCCGCCGTCGCGCGCACGTAGCTGACCAGCGACGCGAACCCCCGGCGCCCGGCGACGTCGATCCGGTTGCGCACCCGTCCCGGCACGCCGCGGACCAGGAACGACCAGATCTGGTCGCCGCCGGAGAGGAAGAAGATCAGGATGAACAGCGTCAGGATGAAGCCGGTGACGATCTCGCCGACCGTGGTCGCCGTGGTGAGCGCGGTGGTGGTGATCGACGCCTGGTTGTTCTGCAGGAAGCTGATCGCCTGGTTGATGAACTCCTGGATCTGTTCCTGACGCAGGTGCAGCGGCCCGTCGATGAGCCAGCCCTTGATCTGGTTGAGGCTCTCCGTCAGCTGTTTCTGCAGCTCCGGCAGACCGGAGGAGAACTGCGCGACGACGAACGTCAGCAGCCCGCCCAGCACCGCGAGCCCGGCGATCAGCACTATCCCGGCCGCCAGCCCGCGCGGGAACTTGATCGCCTGCAGCTTGGAGACGGCGGGCGCGAGCAACGCGGCGAGCAGCAGCGCGATCGACAGCGGGATCACGACCACCGACAGGTAGCCGATCAGGAACACGATGACGTAGAGCGCGGCGATCACCACGATGAAGCGCCACGACAGCGCCGCGCCGATCCGCAGGCCGCGGGGCACGAGGTTCGTGACGTCTTCCGTGGACTCGGAAAGGAACGGGTTCGAGGGGTCGAATTCCGGCTGTTTGCGCCCTGGCTCGCTCACGCGCTCACCGTATCGGTCCGAGCCCGGGTTTCTTGAACATTCCGGGCAACGCGTACGCGTCGAATTAGCCCGATGCGACGCTTGACACATCGTCCGCCGGTCGACTCCGGAGTAACCCGGTCCCGCCTGCCTTGATCACTGATCGTGATTTCGAGCTACACCGTGTGTTCTTCACACGATCGTGCCATCAAGGCGTTGCTGGCTCGCTTTGACCTTCCGCCCTTTGCTTACCTCGGTCCCGCAACCGATGAACGGCACACCGAAGCGACAGGAGACCGAGTGACGAACGCGGCGAAGAACGAGGGGCGGGGCGCGGCGCGCTTCGGCCGTCTCGCTTCGCGTGCGCTGTTCGTCCTCGGCGGCGCCGTCGCCGGTTCCGCCGCCGCTTGGGCGGTTTCCGGAGCTTCCGCCGCGGCCGATGTCATCCCGTCCGCGCCGATGGTCAACGCTCCCGACACGAGCGTCACCCCGGTCACCGACGCCACCACGGCCGGTCTTTCCGATGTTTCCCGCGGCACTTCGAAGTTCACCGGCGACGTCGCCGGTGCCGTGTGCGGCGAGAACCACCAGGACGCCACCACGTGGTCGATGCCGGAAGGGTCCAAGACCTCGACGGCGAAGCGCCACTGCGGCGGCGAGATCCGCGCCGACGAGCACGAGGTCTCCGACCGCGTCAGCGACGCGGTCACCGACTTCGCGGACACCTCGGTGGTCACCCCGGTCAAGCGGACGCTCGGCGCCGTCGAGCACATCGTGCGCAAGCCGCAGGACACCCGCCAGGTACTGGACGAGACCTTCGCCCCGTCGCCCGATTTCGGTCGCGGGGTCTGGGACCTCCTCGACCCGCACGGCCACGGCGGTCTCGTGCCGGAGCTTCCGGTCAGCGGCGGCCCGGTCGACCCGAAGTCCCCGCTGGAGACCGGCGGCGCCGGCGACCAGGTCACCGACTTCGCCCAGCTGGCCACGACGCAGTTCCCCGCTTCCGCCGAGACCCTCCTCCCGATGCCCGCCCTCGTGCAGCAGCAGGGCGCGTTCGACCAGGACGAGGACTCTCCTTCGCGTGACGGACACGGCGACCTCCCGCGTCCGCTCACCCCGGCGCCGCTTCCCGTCGCGCCGTCCATCCCGACTGTCCCCGGTGGCGGCAACGCCCCCGGTGGTCACCTCGACGGCTTGACCCACGGCGTTCCCGCCTGGCTCGTCGCCGCCGTCGAGCGTTCCCTGACCGGCTACACGCTGGCAGGCACGCGGTACATGCCGCTCACCCCGGGCTCGCAGCCCGGCGTCACTCCTGACTGAACACCTCCCTCCGCGGGGTAGCCGACGCGCCTCACGCCTCCCGATTCCGGGCTTGGCTTCGCGTCCGCTCCTGAACCCCCGCGAAACGGCGGTGCGCTTTGTCGCGCCCGCACTCTTTCCACCCCCCTCTGGCGCCTGTTCGAAGGCGCCTCCTCAGACCCGAAAGGGAACCCGAAATGAAGGAGAACAACCCCATGCAATCCTGGGCAAAGCGCGGACTCCAGACCGCGTTGGTCACGGGTGGGCTGTTGATGCTGGGCACCGGCATCGCCTCGGCTGACGAACAGGTCAACCCCGACACCCCTGCCTCGCCGCTCGACGCGAACGTCACCGTTCCCATCGAGATCGACAACAACGCCGTCGGCACGCCGCTGGGCCAGGCCGACCTCCCCGGCTACAAGGGTGAGGTCAGCACCAAGGCCGTCACCAAGCCCGTCTCGGACGCGCTGGACTCGGCTTCGTCGCCGGGCAGCAGCAGCGACGGCATCGGCGGAGGGCTGCCCAAGCTCTCCGACAAGGGCGCCGTCCCCGCGCCGCTGGCCGCCAAGGACTCGGCCCGTCAGGTCAGCGGTGGGCTGACCAGTGGTGGGTTCACCACCACGGACGACATCCTCAAGGGCAACAAGGTCGTCGGTGACGTCGTCGTCCCAATCCAGATCGTCGACAACGCCATCGGCGTGATCGGTGACGCCGAGGTCGAGGGCGGCAGCCACCAGCAGACGTGGTCGCACAACCAGGACGTCGAGACCACCGGTGAGGACTCCAGCCTCGCCGGGAACGTCGTGTCCCTGGACTGGGCGCTGCCCGTGCAGATCGCCGGGAACGGCGGCGGGCTCGCCGGCGGCACCGGTCGCGTGGTCGGCGGTTCCGCCAGCCAGAGCACCACCGAGACCGGCAACATCACCACCGACGGCGAGGGCTCCGCTCTCTCCGGCAACGTGGTGGCCGGTCAGTTCGCCACCCCGGTCCAGGTCACCGGCAACGCCGTGTCCTGGATCATCGGCAACGCCAACAGCTCCGGCTACGAGGCCGAGACCGACGCCACCTCCGGCGGCTGGGTCGAGACCGACGGTGACGACTCCGCCCTCGGCGGCAACGTCGGCGCGGTGCCGATCGCCCTCCCGGTGAAGGTGAACGACAACGCGGCGGCCGCGCACGGTTCGCTCGCGAACTCGAACAGCAGCTCCGCTGCGGACGCGCAGGCCGGCGACACCACGCCCGGCTGGAGCAACGTCCCCAGCTACGTGCAGACCTCCGGCGAGGACTCGGCCGTCGCGGGTAACGCGATCGTGCCGCAGACCGCGGACGTCGCGAACGTCGGCGGCGTGGCCGCCAGCTGGGTCGGCCTGGCCAACACCGGCAAGGACGGCGGCACCAGCCACTCCAGCGTCGTCGACGCCGGTGGCTTCGTCAGCTCCGAGGGCGAAGGCTCCGCGGGCGGCGGCAACATCGTCGACCCGGCCGTGGCGGCCCCGGTCGAGGTGACCTGCATCGCGGGCACCTACATCGGCAACGTGTCCTCCACCTCGTGCGAGAACACCGTCGACGCGAACGCCGGCAACGGCAGCCACACCACGGGTGACGACTCCACCCTCGCGGGCAACATCGTCAACACCCAGGCCGCGCTGGCCCCCGAGGTCTACGGCGTCGGTGGCTCGCACATCGGCCAGGCCGTCGCCGAGGCGACCGAGACCAAGACCGTGACCGCCGGCGGGTACGACGGCACCACGGGCAACGACTCGTCCGGCTCGGGCAACATCGTCCAGGTCCCGGCCGCGGTTCCGGCCGAGGTCTTCGGTGTCGGTGGCTCGTTCATCGGTCAGGGCTCCGGCTCGGCCGACGAGACCAAGGTCGTCTCCGGTGGCGGCGGCGGGAACACCGCCGACGACAACGGCTTCCTCAGCTCCAACCTGGGCACCGTGCCGGTTTCGCTGCCGGTGCAGGCGTTCGGGATCGGTGGCGCGTTCATCGGTCAGGGCCACGGTGGCGCCGACGGCGACACCACCTCCAACGCCGGGCACGACGTCCACGCGACCGGTGACGGTGGCGCGGGCTCGGGCAACCTGGTCTACGGCCCGGTGTCCCTGCCGGTCCAGGCGCACAACTTCGCCGCGGTGCTCGGCGGGATCGCGTCGGGCGAGGGCTCGAACCTGACCGACTCGAACGCCGGTGGCGACGCCACCGCGAACGGTGACGAAGGCGCCCTGGCGGGCAACATCGTCCAGACGCCGGTCGGCGGCACCGTCCCGGTGACCGGCCTCGGCGCCGCTGCGGCGGGCATCGCCAAGGGCACCAGCGTGAACGACGTCATGTCGTCGGCGGGTGGCGACGCCACCACCACCGGTGACGAAGGCGCGGTCTCGGGCAACATCATCGGCGCGCAGGCGCTGCCGATCGTGCCCGTCACGCACGACGCGGTCGCGGCCGCCGGTATCGCCGACGCCGTCGGCTCCGACACCGTCGACGCCACCTCGGGTGGCGACGTCGAGACCTCGGGCACCGAAGGATCGCTCTCGGGCAACATCCTCGACATCCCGGTCGCGGCCGTTCCGGAGGTGTTCGGCGACGCCATCGCGGCGGCCGGCGGCGTCTCCGAGACCGACGCGGACAGCATGATCGACGGCCAGACCGGCGGCGACAGCATCACCGACGGCAGTGGAGAGGCCCTGTCGGGCTTCAACTTCCACCACCCGCTGGTGTTCTCGGTTCCGCTGAACGAGCTCGAAATCCCGGTGCTGGCCATCGCGGACGAGAACTCGGACGACTCCACCGAGATCAACGACGAGGAGTACACCCGCGCCTTCACCGACACGGTGGGCTCGGAGATGCCGATCGACGCGGTGCCGACCCTGCCCTTCGGCGCTCCCGCGCTGAACGGTGCCGGCGCCCTGCCGTCCACCCCGGCGATCGGTGGCGCCCGCGCCGACGGTCCCCAGCTGGGTGGCCTGCAGGCCGGTCTGTCCTCCCTGAAGGGGCTGACGGCTCTCCCGACGCAGATGCCGAAGGCGGACCTGCCCGAGCTGCCCGGCACCCCGGCGCTGCCCGGTGTCCCGGCCCTGCCGAAGACCCCGGCCCTGCCCGGTGACGACGCTCGTGCGGACGCCCCGAAGGTCGCGCAGCTGCCGACCCTCCCGGCGCTGAACGGCCTGCCCACCGTCGGCAAGCTGCCGGTGCAGCTCCCCACGGCCGGCGCCCTGCCGACTGCGGGCACCCTGCCGGTGGCCCTCCCGACGGCCGGCGCCCTGCCGACCGCGGGTGCGCTCCCGACCGCCGGCTCGCTGCCGGTGCAGCTGCCCACCGCGGGCACCCTGCCGGTCGTGAACAGCACCCCGGCGATGCCGACCGCGCAGGTCCCGGCTCTGGCGAACGTCGACTCGTCGCCGCTGAGCATGTTCCAGCGTTTCATCGGCACCCTGACCGGCAAGAAGTTCCACACCATGTGAACCTGCCAGTCGGCTAGCGCCACTGAATGAACCGAAGCGGGCCCGGGAGTCACTCCCGGGCCCGCTTCCTTTTGTGTTCCGCCCCCGATCACGCGTGTGCGCTCTCCAATCACGCGTGTCGTCCGTCTGATCACGCGAGATCGCCGTTTCAGCCCCTCGGGGTGAACAGCGCGTCCTGGGCCGCGCCCATCGCGGTCAGTACCGCGCCCTCCAGCACCGCGCCGCCGCCGACGGTCCCCGCCCGCACCTCGGTCCGCAGCGGTGAGATCTCCGAGATCCGGCGGCTGACCCGGGCGGCCAGCGCGTCGCCGCCCGCGCGGCCGATCTCGCCGCCGAGCACGAGACAACCCGGGTCGAGCACCGCGGTGACCGCGGCCGCGCCGATCGCGATCCGCTCCGCGACGATCTCCAGGAACTCCTCGGCGCCGGCGTCGATCGCATACCCGATGGCCGCTTCGGCCGCTTCGGCGTTGTCGGCCGACGAAGCGGGGATGCCGTGTTCGCGGGCGAGGTCGCAGATCGCGGCGCTGCCCGCCAGGGTGTGGAAGCCGCCGTCGCAGTCCGTCGCCGTCGGGAGCCGTCCGGGTCCCAGCATCGGCAGGAACCCGATCTCGCCCGCGCCGCCCGACGCGCCCCGCCGCAGCGAACCGTCGAGGACGACGGCCGCGCCGACACCGAAGCCGAGCCACAGCAGGACGAAGGTGTCGCGGTCGCGGGCGGCGCCGAGGCGCTGTTCGGCGGCGGCGGCGAGGTTGACCTCGTTCTCCAGCAGTACCGGGACGCCCAGCCGTCGCCGGAGTTCGTCGACGAGTTTCCCGTGCCACGCGGGCAGTCCCCCGGCGGGCCGCAGACCGCCGGTCGCCGGGTCGACCAGACCGGGCGCGCCGACGGCGATCGTGTGCAGCGCGGTCGCGCCCGCTTCGGCGGTGGTGGCCTCCAGCAGGGCGATCGCCCGCTCGACGGCCATATCGGTGTCGACGTCCAAAGCGAACGGCACCGAGGCCTCCGCCCTGGTCTGCCCGAGCAGGTCTGCGACCGAAACGGCCATGCCGTGCGTACGGACGTCGAGACCGGCGAGGTACGCGCGGTCGGCGACGATGCCGTACAGCTTCGCGTTCGGCCCGCGGCGTTCCGCGCCCGCTTCGCCGACGATCTCGATCAGCCCGGCGTCCTGAAGCCGTTCGACGAGGTCCGCGACGGTCGGCCGGGAGAGCCCGGTCAACGTCTTGAGCTGGGTGGCCGTCAGCGCGCCCTCGCGTTGGAGCAGGTCGAGGGCGAGCCGGTCGTTGATGGCCCGCGCGGTGCTCGGGGAGGCGGACGGCATCCGGATGACACTCACCGTTGGATCCTCCCAGAATTAATTATCAGGTTCCCTTCCTGATAGTTTACGCTCACACCGTCGAGTCGTCTCATGGACCTTGGGGGCCCAGTGACCAACACAGTGGAAACCGTCGGCGCGCCGTCACGACGGGTGCGGCAGGCGCGGGTCGCCATCGCCGCCGTCTTCGCCGTGCACGGCGCGGTGACCGGCAGTTTTGCCACCCGGATCCCGTGGATCCAGGAACACGCGGGGATCAGCGCGGGCCAGCTCGGCCTCGCGCTCGCCTTCCCCGCGATCGGTGCCTCGCTGACCATGCCGCTCGCCGCGCGGATCGGGCACCGGCTCGGCGGCAGGCTGGGGCTCCGGCTGCTGCTGGCGTACTGGACGCTGGCGCTGATCCTCCCGTCCCTGGCGGGAAACCTCTTCACCCTGTGCCTCGCGCTGTTCGTCATGGGCACCGCGGCCGGTACCTCGGACGTGCTGATGAACGCCCTCGGCGTCGACGTCGAGGAGAAGATGGGCAAGTCGGTCATGTCGGGGCTGCACGGCATGTGGACCACGGGCGCGCTCGTCGGTTCCGCCGCGGGCACGCTCGCCGCGCACGCCGCGTTGGACGCCCGGATCCACTTCCTGATCGCGTCCGCCGTGCTCACCGTCGCCGGAGCGCTCCTCTGCCAGGGCGTGTTCGACGTCCGCAGCGCGCCCGACGAGAATCCGCCGCCTAGGTTCGCGCTGCCGCCGAAGTCGGCCGTGATCATCGGTGCCGTCGCGTTCTGTGCCGTCTTCGCCGAGGGCGCGAGCCTCGACTGGTCCGCCGTCTACCTGCGCGACGTCCTCGACACCTCGCCGGGTATCGCGGCGGCGTCGACCACCGCGTTCACCTGCACGATGGCGGCGGCCCGGCTCTCGGGTGACGCGCTGGTCCGGCGCTTCGGCTCGGTCAAGACCGTCCGCACGGGTGGCGCCTTCGCGACGGCCGGTGGGCTGCTCGTCGTCTTCGCCGCCCATCCGGTGATGGCGATGGCCGGGTTCGCGCTGATCGGGCTCGGCGTCTCCGTCGTGGTGCCGCTCGCCTTCGCGGCGGCCGGACGCAGCGGGCCGACGCCGAGCCAGTCGATCGCGGGCGTCGCGACCATCACCTATTCGTCGGGTCTCGTCGCGCCGTCGCTGATCGGCGGGATCGCCGACCTGACGTCGCTGACGGTCTCGTTCGGGGTGGTCACGCTGCTGGCGCTCGGTCTGGTGGCGGGCGCCGGCGTCCTCCGCTCCCGCTAGTCGAACTGGAGGGAACGCTTGGCGAGGCCGTGCCAGTAGCCGTCGATGACGGTTTCGCCTTTCCCTTCCGAAGAGCTCGCGCCGAGCGAGACGAACAGCGGTGCGAAGTGCTCGATCCTGGGGTGCGCGAGGGCCGCGGCGGGGGCCTTGTGCTGGAAGTCCAGCAACGCGTCGAGGTCGCCGTGGCGCAGGGTCTCCGCACCCCAGTGGTCGAATTCGCTCGACCACGACGGCGGCGTCCCGTCGGTGCCGTCGGTCTGGCCCAGTGCGCTCAGGTTGTGGGTGAAGAAGCCGCTGCCGATGATCAGCACGCCTTCGTCGCGCAGCGGCGCGAGCTTCCGGCCGAGGTCGAACAGCTCGCGCGGGTCCAGCGACGGCATGGACACCTGGAGCACCGGGACGTCGGCGTCCGGGTACATCTCCACGAGCGGGACGTACGCGCCGTGGTCGAGGCCGCGGTCGGGCGCGTCGTGGACCGGTGTCTCCGGTGAGCGGAGCAGTTTCCGTACCTTGTCCGCCAGCTCCGGAGCGCCGGGTGCGGCGTATTTCACCTGGTAGTAGTGCTCGGGGAAGCCCCAGAAGTCGTAGACCAGCGGCACCGTGGTGGTGGCGCCGAGGGACAGCGGTGCCTCTTCCCAGTGCGCGGAGACGACGAGGATCGCCTTCGGCTTTTCGAGGTCCGCCGACCAGCCGGCGAGCTGGCGGGTCCAGGTGGCGTCGTCGGCGAGCGGCGGCGCTCCGTGGC
The DNA here is from genome assembly GCF_014654365.1 of Amycolatopsis oliviviridis. Lineage (GTDB taxonomy): Bacteria > Actinomycetota > Actinomycetes > Mycobacteriales > Pseudonocardiaceae > Amycolatopsis > Amycolatopsis oliviviridis. Next base: position 102,702 of record NZ_BNAY01000004.1, on the reverse strand, counting down.
TGAGGTAAAGCACCGGGGTCATGTCAGCTCCAGTTGTTTGAACTTTCAACTACCAGGATAGACGACGTCGCCCGGTTCCGCGTTATTCCCGGGCGAGGTTCGCCGCCATCCGCTCCAGCACGGCGACCGTCGTCCGGTACTCGTCGTCGCTGATGCCGTCCGTCGCGCGCTTGCGGAACTCGTCGACCTTGGCCTTCAGGCGCAGGTGTACCTTCCGGCCGGCTTCGGTCAGGCCTGGTGAAGGTGGGCGAACCAGAATCCGATGGGCTTCATGGATACTCCTTCATGTAGACGGCAACTACATGTAAAAGTACATGCACTTGGTGAGGATGGGCAATGACGGACGCCGTGGCCGACGTGGAACGCGCGATGATCGCCATCCGGCGGAGCCAGGCGAGGCGGTCGCTGTCGAAACTCGCCCGCGACCGCGCCGAAGCGATGCCGGACCAGGCGATCCAGGGACTCCTCGACGCCGTCGAAGCGGCCGAGGAGAGCGGCGAACCGGGCACCGTGACCAGCCTCGCGGCGGCCCTGACCATCGACCAGCCGCGCGCGAGCCGTCTGGTCGCGCGGGCGGTCGAGGGCGGTTTCCTCCGGCGTGAAGCCGATCAGCGCGACGGCCGCCGCGCCGTCCTCGTGCTCACCGAAACCGGCCGTGCCGCGGTGACGCGCATGCACGAATTCCGCCGTTCGGTGTTCGCCGAGGCGATGGCGGACTGGCCGGACGAAGACCGTCGCGAGTTCGCCCGGCTGCTGACCTCGTTCGTCCGGAACTACGGCGCGCTCGGCGTGAAGTAGTTGACGAGGTTCCCGTCGGGGTCGCGGAACAGCAGGGACCGGTTCCCCCACGGCATCGTGGTCGGCTTCTGGACGATCTCGGCCAGGTCCGCCAGCCGCTCGTACTCCTTGTCGACGTCCTCGACCCGGAACTCGAGGATCGCGGTCCGGTTCGATTCGGGCACCGCGGCCGCGCCGCCGAACAGGGTCATCGTCTCGGCGCTGCCGATCGCCAAGGTGCACGACGGGCCGGCGATCTCGGCGAACTGCTCGGCGCGCCACCGCGCGTCGAGGCCGGTCGCCTTCTCGTAGAACCCGGTGAGGCGGGCGACCTCGTGGGTGATCACGCGGACGGAAACGAACTGCATGGCTGGTCCTTTCGATGCCGGAAAGCGGGGCATCGGCCACGCTAGGAGCAATACCGGGCAAGATCCGCCCGGTATTCTGAGGCGGTGACCAGGCCCATCGCCCGCGTGCTCGCGCTGCTGGAGATCCTCCAGAGCGGCGGCACGCGCACCGTCGCCGAACTCGCGCGACGGCTCGACGTCGACGAGCGCACCGTCCGCCGATACGCCGAGCACCTCCTCGACCTGGACATCCCGGTCCGTTCGGTGCGCGGCCGGTACGGCGGCTACCGCCTCGCTCCCGGCTACCGGATGCCGCCGCTGATGCTCACCGACGAGGAGGCCTTGGCGGTCCTGCTCGGCCTGGTCGCGGGACGGCGGGCCGGGCTGATCACCACGTCGGTCGCGGCCGTCGAGAGCGCGGTCGCGAAGGTCCGCCGAGTACTTCCGGAAGCACTCGGCCGACGGCTGGACGCGCTGCTGGAGACCGCCGACTTCACCTCGCCCGCCCGGCGAACCCTGTCGGCCGAGGCCGAGGTGCTGCTCACCGTCGCGGAGGCGGCGCGGGACCGGCGCCCGGTCGGGCTCGCGTACCTCGCCGGACACGGCGGCGCCAGCGAACGCGTGGTTCATCCGTACGGCGTCGTGGCGCACTCCGGACGCTGGTACCTGACCGGTTTCGACTCGGCCAGCGGCGAGGTGCGCACCTTCCGCGTCGACCGGATCAAGGCGGCCGAGGCGCGGACCGGGACCTTCGAGACGCCCGATGGCTTCGACCCGGCCGAGCGAGTGCTGACCGCGTTGGCCGAGACGCCGCACCGGCACGACGTCTCCGTGCGGATCGAGGCGACGCCCGAGCAGGTCCGCGCCGTCTTCCCACCGTCCGTGGCCGTCCTGGAAGCGGACGGCGACGGGGTGCGTACCCGGATCCGGGCCCAGCGGCTGGACTGGATCCCGCCGCTGCTCGCCGCGCTCGATCGGCCGTTCGTGATCGAGCGGCCCGGCGAACTCCGCGACCTGGTCAGCGCGCTGGCACGACGGCTGGCGGAGCGGGCTCGGGAAGGGTGAGCGCCGAATGCGCCGGCTCGACCGCGTCTTCGGGCAGGGACGACAGCCGGCGCAGCACGGCATTGCGCTGCTCCAGCGCCTCGGGTGTGCTCGGAACGGCAAGGGCTGGTCGTCCGGGTCGCGGACCCGGACGACCAGCGAGCGCGCCTGATCGAGCTGACGCCGGAAGGGAAGGCGCTCCCCGACCGGTACCTGCGGACCATCCTCGGCTGGTTCGGCGACGCGATGGCCGACTGGTCGGCGGAGGACCGCAAGACCTTCGGCAGCCTCCTCGACCGCTTCGTCGACGACCTCACCTCGCGGCTGACACACCTCGAGGAGGAGTAGCTCACTTGTCGCAGAACACTGTCCTGACCAGCTTGTTCAATGCCGCCGGGTACGACGGCACCGGGTCGTTCTCGGGATCGCCCGCGGTGATCGACCCGGTCAACGTCCTGCTGCCGTCGGGCGTGCTGTACATCAGCGCCCCGTAGCCGTTGTTGCTGCCGTTGTGGTTGAGGATGACGCCGCAGCCTGGGCCCAAGTCCTGCGAGAACTGCCCGAGACCGTAGAAGCCGTAAAGGCTTTCGCTGCCGGGGTGGGTCTTGCGCATCTCGGTCATCAGCCAGGCGGGGAGCAGCTTGCCGTTCTGCAGTGCGGAGAAGTAGGTCTGGAGATCCTTCGTCGTCGAGATCATGTCCCCGGCACTGGAGATCCAGGACGGGTTCTGGTGGGTGACGTCGATCGTCTTCTTCTGACCGCCGTCTTCGTACTGGTAGTAGGCGTGGGCGTACGGCTGGGGCATCCCCGGCCAGGCGCCCGGCGACAGCGTGTCACGCAGCTTCAGCGGTCGCAGGATCCGCCGGTCCAGTTCGGTGGCGAAGGGGCGGCCGGTGAGCTTCTCGACCAGCAGCCTGGCCACCACGTAGTTGGTGTTGGAGTAGTCCCACCGCGCGCCCGGCTCGAAGACCGGCGACTTGGACACCGCCAGCCGCACCAGTTCCTCGGGCTGGTAGGTGTGGAAACGCAGGTCCACCCACTCCTTGCCTGCCCACGGGATCCCCGGCGTGACCGTCCCGTCCGGGTTGTACTGGCCGGTGTGGTTGAACAGCCCGCTCGTGTGCTGCAGCAGCATCCGGACGGTGATCCGCGAGTCCAGGCCGAACTGGGGAAGGAACCCCGCGACCGAAGTGTCGAGCTCGATCCTGCCCTCGGCCACCAGTTGCAGCACCAGGGTCGCGGTGAAGTTCTTCGTGGTGCTGCCGACGCGGAAGTGCCCGTTGGTCGGCGGTTTCGCGGTCCCGCCCAGCTCGCGCACCCCGGCGCTGCCGGTCCATTCGCCCCGCTCGTCGCGGACGCGCAGCTGCATCCCGCCGAATCCGGCGTCCACGAACTCTTGCATGGTCCGCTGCAAATCCGGGCGTGCCGGTGCGGCGGAGGCCGTCGGCACGGCCACCCCGGTCAGCAGCGCGGCCGCCAGCACGGTGGCGCCGGCCCGGCGGACGATGTTCTTGGTACCCCTCAGTGATGTCCTCATGGCGACTACGTTCGCGGGCCGCGCTGACACGAGGCAGTCACGACGCTGACATGGGAGCCTCGATCATGGGCGAGTTCAGGTACGAGCGGGATCTGGTGCGGGCGTTGCTGCGGGATCAGCATCCGGATCTGGCGGAGCTGGAGCTCCACGAGGTCGAAGGCGGCTGGGACAACCAGCAGTGGCGTCTCGGGCCGGAGCTGGCCGTACGCCTGCCGCGCACCGGGCGCGCCCCGTCGCTTCTGCGCACCGAGCAGAAGTGGCTGCCCGTGCTGGCCGAGCGCCTGCCGCTGCCAACGCCGGTCCCGGTGCGCGTCGGCGAACCCTCGGATCTGTTCGAGCACACCTGGACGATCACGCGCTGGGTCGACGGCGAGCCGGCGGACCGCGCGCCGATCACTCGCACGGACTCGGCCGGGGCGCTCGCGGGTTTCCTCAGGGCGTTGCACCGGCAGGCGCCCGCGGACGCGCCGGTCAGTTCGACCCGCGGACTGCCCCTGGCTTCCCTGCGGGACGGGTTCAACGGTTCGTGCGAAGCGGTCGCCGACGAGGTGGACACCGAGCACACGCGGGAGATCTGGGAGAAGGCCGTCGCGGCGCCCGCGTGGAACGGGCCGCCGAGCTGGCTGCACGGCGATCTGCATCCCGCGAACGTGATCGTCCGCGTGGGGACCCTCGCCGGGGTGATCGACTTCGGCGACCTGTGCGCGGGCGACCCGGCGACCGATCTGTCCGCCGCCTGGATCCTGCTGCCCGACGGCGCGGCGAGCCGGTTCTTCGACGGCTACGAGGTCGCGGACGACGCGACCATCGCACGGGCCCGCGGCTGGGCCGTCCTCCGCGCGCTGAACCTGATCGCCATCGGGCGCAACGGCAGGCTCGGTCTCCCCGGGGGCAAGCCGACCTGGGAACCGGCGGGCCGGGCCGCGCTGGACCGCGCGTCAGCGTGAGAGACGGGCTTCGATGCCGTCGAGCAGGCAGTCGAGCCCGATCCGGAAGGTCTCCGGTCGGCCGGGGCACCTACTGGGTGCTCGGCGACGGACTTGCCCTGGCGGCGCAGCGCAACGGCGACGGCCGCGTCCGCATCGGCGTCAGCTTCCACGGCACGGCCGAGGACTGGTTCGAAACCAGCGGGATCCCGTTCGACGACCCGGCCGCCGCCCGGGCACGGCTGATCGAACTGCTCCCGGGCTGGGACGCGCGGATCCTCGCGCTGATCGAGGCCTGCGACGACACGGTCGTGCCGCGGTCGGTCAGCACGCTTCCGATCGGCCTGACCTGGGAGCCGGCGCCGGACGTCACGCTGCTCGGCGATGCCGCGCATCTGATGCCGCCGACGGGAGAGGGAGCCAACATGGCCCTGCTCGACGGCGCCCGGCTCGGCCTCGAACTGGCCGCGCACCCGGACGACTTCCCCACGGCCGTCAAGGCGTACGAACGCGAGATGTTCGAACGCGCCGGCGCCGCCGCCCGGATGTCCGCGCGGGTCCAGGAACTCCTGACGGCACCGGACGCCGCCCGGAAGATGCTCGCGTTCTTTCAGCCGGGCTGAGGCCGGTCACCCGGTCAGGCAGTGCTGCACGAGCGGGCCGAACGAGGCGACCAGGTCGTCGACGGACGCCGAGGCGATCGGCTCGACGCGCACGATGTACCGCGCCACCGCGAGCCCCAGGATCTGGACGTTGACCATGCCCGCCCGCAGCGCGGCGTCCGGCGTGCCGAGCAGGGCCGCGACCCGGTCGGTGATCTCCCGGTCGATGAATTCGCGCAGCAGCGCTTCGGATTTCGGATCGGTGGGCGCCGACCTGGTCAGCATGACCAGCGGCGGGCGATCGGACTTGTCGAGGTTCTCCAGCAGCGTCCGGACGACGCGTTCGCCGAGGCCGCCGAGGTCGCCGTCGAAGAGCGACTCGATGGCGGGCGGGACGTCTTCGGACAGGTCGATCACGGCACTGAACAGGCCCTGTTTGGTGCCGAAGAAGTAGAACACCATCGCCGGGTCGACCCCCGCCGCGGTGGCGATCGCCCGCACGGTCGTGCCGCTGTACCCGTTCCGGTCGAACAGTTCGCGGGCGACCTGAAGGACCCGTTGCTTGCTCTCCGCGCCGGACCGCCACCGGCCCGGACGACGGTGTTCGTCGTGCTCTGTCATGGTCGCCGGAGCCTAACATCCATTCTTCATCACCTGGTGGAGTTTTCCCGTAGTGTGTTCTTCATCGGGCGATGAAGAATGGAGTGGGCCGATGGGGCTCGACATGCTGACGCGGAAGTCGTTGTCGTTGTTCAGCGCGGTGGGCGGCTGGCGCACGGTCGCTGAAGGCGTCGCGTCACGAGCGCTGTTCCTCGTCGCGTACCTGGCGACCGGGAAGGTGCTGACGTCCGCGCTGATCACCGTCGGCGGCGTGCTCGTGTTCGCCGTCGTGCGGCTGTGCACCGATCGCAAGGTCTGGCAGCCGGCGATCGGGCTGGTCGTGGTCGGCGTTTCCGCACTGCTCGCCGGCAGTTCCGGGCAGGCCGCGGACTTCTACCTGACCGTGGTCGTCACGCAGACCGGCGGCGGGGTGCTGTTCCTGCTGTCCATGTTGGTGCGGTGGCCGGTCATCGGGGTGGTGATGGGTGTGGTGCGCGGCGAGCGTTCCGCCTGGCGGCGCGACCGCCCGCGACGGCGGCGCTATCACCTCTGCACGGCGGTCTTCCTGGCGAAGTTCGCCATCGCGGCGGCGGTCCTGCTGCCGCTGTACCTGGCCGGAACGGTGGTCCCGCTCGGCATCGCCGCCACGCTGCTGGGCGGGGCGCCCGCGGCGGGCGTCTGCGTCTACCTGTGCTGGCGGATCCTGCGCGAGCGTGTGGTGGCGTAGGCTATGAACGAAAGACCAATCTGTTCATAGGTGCACAGGAGTAGGTATGCCGACCCCGTTCAGTGCCGAGGACCGCGCCCGGATCACCGAGCTGCTCCTGGACGCCGGACGTGACCTGTTCGCCGCGCAGGGCCTGCGCAAGACCTCACTGGACGAACTCGTCGCTCCCGCCGGGATCGCCAAAAGCAGCTTCTACGCCTTCTTCGACTCCAAGGAAGCGCTGTACCTGGAGCTGATGCTGCGGCAGGCCCCGCGGCTGCACGAACACCTGGCGGAGGTGCTGGACGAGGCCGAGAACGCCCGCGACGCCCTCGGCGGTTTCCTGCGCGCCACCGTGCGGATGCTGGACGACAACCCGCTCTACCGGCGGCTCGTCACCCATCCCGAGGAGATGCGGGCGGTAGCCCGGCGCCTGGGCCCGGACGAGATGGCCAGGGCGGAGCGGATGCTGCCGCTGCCCGGGTTCCTGGAGGCGGCCAGGGGCAAGGGGCAGCTCATCGAGGTCGACGACGACGAGCTGATCGGGGTACTCCAGGCCGTCCTGCTGCTGCCCATGCATCGCCAGGACCTCGGCGAGCAGCGCTACCCCGCCGTGCTCGACAGGCTCATCGACATAGTCGCCTCAGGACTGACCAAGGAGTGACCGTGCGCGAAGGGGTACTGGCCGGAGGCGCCGCCTACCTGGAGTTCGGAACGGGAAACCCGCTCGTGGTCTTCCGTGCGGTGCTGCCGGATTCGGCCAACCCCACGGGGGCCGCCCGGTGGGCGGAGGCGCGCTCCCTCAAGCCGCTGGCCGCGCGCTTCACCGTGCTGACGGTCGGCCGCCGTCCCGGGCTCGCACCCGGCGTCACCATGGCCGATCTCGCCGCCCACCACGCCGAGGAACTGCGGGCCCGGTTCGACCGCCCGGTGGACGTACTCGGTCTGTCCACGGCCGGGTGCCTGGCGCTGCAGTTCGCCGCCGACCATCCCGGCTTGGTGCGCCGGCTGGTGGTCGGGGCCGCGGGCCCCCGCCTCGGACCGGACGGCCGCCGCGTCCAGCGCGAGTACGCGGACCTGCTGGCCGCCGGGCGATACCGGTCCGCGGCGATGGCACTGGCGCCCACGGTCGCGGACTCCCCGCTCGGACGGGCCCTGATGGCCGGTCTGCTGGGGCTGACCCCGAGCCGCCCGGCGGATCCGGGCGGCATGGTGGCCATGCTGAGGGCCGAGGACACCTTCGACATCGAAGACCGCCTCGGCGAGATCACCGCGCCCACGCTGGTGATCGCCGGTGGACGGGACGCCCTGTACCCGCCCGGGCTCGCCGAGCGGCTGGCCGACCGGGTGCGCCGCGGCGATCTCAAGATCTACGAGGGACGGCGGCACCACACGGTGATGACCGATCGCCGGTTCGGCAAGGACGTCATCGACTTCCTCGGCTAGCAGCCTTTTGAGGAACGATCGTTCTTGACTGATCGTTCCTCAAAAGTCTATCGTCGTGCCATGGGTAGGCGAAGGGCGTTCGACGAGGACGAGGTGGTGCGCGCCGCCGTGGGGTTGTTCGGTGGCCGCGCGTACGACGGGGTGTCCATCGACGACCTCGTCGCCCACCTCGGCGTGCACCGCAACAGCCTCTACAAGACTTTCGGCAGCAAGCGCGGCCTCTACCTGATCGCCCTGCGCCGCCACCTCGCCGACGACGTCCGCCCCTTGACCGAGGCGCTCGCCTCGGCATCGGACGCCGCGGCCGCGCTGCGGCTCGTCACGTCGGCCGACCTCGGGCTGCTGCTGCTCGCGGCGGTCGAACGGGCACCGGCCGACGAGGAGGTGGCCGCCGAGGTGGCCGCGGCGTTGGCCGCCGTCGACCAGGCCATCGCCGACGCGCTCGGCGTCTCCATCGCCCTGGCCGCCGCCCTCACGGCGGCCGCGCTGGGCATCCGCCTGCGCGGAAACCCCGGCGGGGTCGGCGACGCGCTGACCCAACGCCTCGATCCCCTCGACTGACAAGGAAACAGACATGGCACTGGTCACCATCGACGGCGGCGAACTCGTTGTCGTGATCGAAGGTCTCGACAAGCTCTGGGCCCTGAAGAGCAGGCTGTCCATCCCGCTGGCCAACGTCCGCGGCGCGACCGCGGACCCCGGCATCACCGCCGACCCCAAGGGAATCCGGGCGCCGGGTGCCCACGTGCCCGGCGTGATCACGGCGGGCACGTTCCACCTCGACGGCGAAAAGGTCTTCTGGGACGTCAAGGACGCGTCGAAGGCCGTCGTGATCGAACTCGCCGACGAGCGCTACACCCGGCTGGTCCTCCAAGTCGACGACCCGCGCGCGACCGTCGCGCTGGTCGAGGGCGCCCTGCGCGGAGGCGCTCCCTCGGCCAAGCGCTGACTAGTCGTGTGACAGGTCGACGAAGCGGCTGTAGTGCAGCTGGTGCGCGACGGTGATCGTCGCCGTCGGCCCGGCACGGTGCTTCGCGATGATCAGGTCCGCCTCGCCCGCCCGAGGGTCGTCCCGCTCCCAGGCGTCGGGCCGGTTGACCAGGATGACGAGGTCGGCGTCCTGCTCCAGCGAGCCGGACTCACGGAGGTCGGACAGCATCGGGCGTTTGTCGGTCCGCTGCTCGGGACCACGGTTCAGCTGGCTGATCGCGATCACCGGGACCTCGATCTCCTTGGCCAGCAGCTTCATCTGCCGCGAGAACTCCGAGACCTCCTGCTGCCGGGACTCGACGCGCTTGCCCGAGGTCATCAGCTGGAGGTAGTCGAGGACGACGAGCTTGAGGTCGTTGCGCTGCTTGAGCCGCCGGGCCTTCGCGCGGATCTCCATCATCGTCATGTTCGGCGAGTCGTCGACGAACAGCGGCGCCTCGGAGACCTCGCTCATCCGGCGCGCGAGCCGCGTCCAGTCGTCGTCGGACATCTTTCCACCGCGCATATCCGCCAGGCGGATCCGCGCTTCGGCCGAGAGCATGCGCATGACGATCTCGGTCCTGCTCATTTCCAGCGAGAAGATGACGCTGGTCAGACCGTGTTTGATGGACGCCGAACGCGCGAAGTCCAGCCCGAGCGTCGAGTTGTGGGTCGGGACCATCGATCGCCCGGCCAGGTACAGATGGTCCGGCGCGTCGACTTCCACGCACCGCACCGGAACGGACGGTACGGGGCGGACGTCCACGATGTAGCGAAGATGCGGGCGGACGCGGACGTTGGTGAGGCGTTCCTTCTGCAGCAGGTGCTTGCGTTGCAGCCAGAACACCCGATCCTGGGTGGTGAAGCCGAGGATGTACGCCGTAGAGGTCTCCTCGCTGCGCCCCTTGACCTTCTTGGTCGTGAGCGAACAGCGGTAACCGAGGCTGACGATCAGTTCCCGGGTCTGTTCGGCGAGCACCTTGTTCGTCACGACGAACTGGACCGCGCCGGAGTGGTTCACGGTGCCGTCGGTGTCGAGCAGCCCGGCCAGCAGCGCACGGCGTTGTTCGACGGACGCCCGCAGGTAGTCCACGGGGATGTGCTTGTCGCCGAGAACGCCCAGCGTACGGAGAATCGCCTGCACGCTGCCGTGTTCGTTGCGGCAGGCCTGGCAAAGGCGCATCCCCGACGACGGGCGCCCGCAGTCGGGGCAGGTCGGCGCGGGCACCGGAGCACTCTGGAAACGCACCTTGCCGCCGCAGGAACGGCCGCACGTCCGCACCTGGGAGGTTTGGGGAAGGAACGGTTCTCCGCAGACCTCACAACGCCGGTATTCGACCGGATCCGGGGGAACCAGCCGCAGGGTGTACGACAGTTCGCCCCGTCGTTCCACCAGAAGCCCGGCTTCCGCTTCCAGATAGCAGATGATCTCCGGGTCCGCCGTGGTGAAGCGCGCACTGGCCGAGTGGCCGTCTCCCAGCCAGGCTCCGAGCGCGTAGGGGTGCAGCGGGAGATCGCGCTCAGGCAACTGCAACGGAGCCGTGGTGCCGATCGAATGGTTGGCGCGCCGATCCGCGGTATCGCACCGCAGGGTGGCCGCCAGCTCTTCCGTCGTCCGCACCGCCGGACCGCTCGTCGAACGGCGGGACGCCCTCGTGTCGGTCTGCCATTGGTGTTCCGCGTCCGCGAGGATCACCGTGCCGTCCGAGAACTCGACTTCGTAGCAAGGCCTGCCGTTCATGACCTCGGTCGCGGCGACCACCGTCGTCGGACGGCCGTTCGCGCCGATCAGCCTGTCACCGGGCTTGACCTCGCCCATGGTCGTCCAGCCGCCGGGAGTGGCCAGCGGGGTGTCCAGCGCGAGCGCCTTCCCGACACCGGGACGCGCGGCGACGATGATCATCTGGCCGGGGTGCAGGCCGTTGGTCAGATCGTCGAAGTCGGCGAACCCGGTCGGGATGCCCTGCGACTGCCCACCCCGCGACGCGATCGCGTCGATCTCGTCCATGGTCGGCTGGAGCAGCTCTTCCAGCGCGACGTAGTCCTCGCTGGTGCGCCGCTCGGTGACGTCGTAGATCGCGGCCTGCGCGCGGTCGACGACCTCGTCGATGTTCGCGCCGTCGGCCGCGGCCGCGCCGTAGCCGTACTGCACGATCCGCGTGCCCGCCTCGACGAGGCGCCGCAGCACGGCCTTCTCGGAGACGATCTCCGCGTAGTACCCGGCGTTCGCCGCCGTCGGCACCGTCGCGATCAGGGTGTGCAGGTACGGGGCGCCGCCGACGCGGCCGAGTTCGCCGCGGCGTTCCAGTTCGGCGGAGACGGTGATCGGGTCGGCGGGCTCGCCGCGCCCGTAGAGGTCGAGGATGACGTCGTAGATCGCCTGGTGCGCCGGCCGGTAGAAGTCGTCGGGTCCGAGGGCTTCGATGACGTCGGCGACGGCGTCCTTCGACAGCAGCATGCCGCCGAGCACGGACTGCTCGGCCGCGATGTCCTGTGGCGGCTGGCGGTCGTACTCCCCGCCGCGCGGACCGGGGTCACTGGGACCCGGGTCGGAATCCGCGTACGTCGGATTGCGGTCGTCGGTCAGCGCCACCGCTGCTGCCACCTCCTCAAGACATCGAACACGCGTTCGATTATGCCAGATTTTCCCCGGTCACTCCGCCTGCGCCCGCCGGCCGCCCTCCCCAGGCCCCCGGCGCTCCCCTGCGTCCACCTCCGGGCCGGAAGAACACCACGGTGTGTACCCGCCCGGCGGGCACGGTAGGCCCCCCGAAAGGACCAGCGCAATTTCGCCTGGGGACCGCCCTGTGGATAACCTGGGGATGACTGCGGGCATCCCTTCACAGGTGGCCCGAAGCCTGTGTACAACTTGTGGGCAACGCTGGGATGGTCTGACAAAAGCGCTGGTCAGAGCCTGTGGAGAGACTGTGGAGAACTTTATTCAACTCGCGACGGCGTGTCGGGCAAAACACGTCGCTCGGCGTGTCGCACGGGGGCGCACAGGGGTGCCCTGTGGATGAATGCCACGGAGAGTAGAGGGTTGACCCGGTGGGCTGAACGGCGCGGAATTCAGGACGCGAACAACCTGCCCTGTGCGCTCCGTAGTCGTTCGCCGAGAACCTGCTGGTCGGCGGGTGTGAAGGCGATCCTCGGCTCGCCACTTCCCGGTATCTCCTCGGTCAGCCACCGGCCCTCGGACGTATCGATGTAGTTCACCGGGCGTTCGATCCGCTGCCGCGCGCCGCTCCGGCCGCGAGCGGCGACGTACAGGCTGCCACTCCCCAAACGGCGTAACGCGAGAATGCGGCGAAGCTCGTCCGCCTCCTGGCTGCCGGCGCTCTGGCGGCCGCTGCGGAGCACCTCGAAGCCTTCATCCTGCGCCGTCGACGACGCGCGCGAGGTCTCGACCTGACTCTTCGGGACGGCGACCGGCCGCCCGCGTCCCGGCGCGAGCTTCGGGATCTGGTCGAGGAACTCGGTGAGCAGTTCTTCGGGCCGCACCGAAGCGAGCGCGACGCCGTCGTGCTCGCTGTGGCGGGCGAGGACGAAGCCCTCGCCACCGGCGCTCCCGGCGAGCAGGGTGAAGCTCAGCGCCTTGCCCTCGAACCCGCCGTCGACCCAGCCGTAGTACTCCAGCGACGGCCTGGCGATCGCTTCGAGCGTCGCCTTGAACCCGGGGTGCAGGCCCCGTGCGCCGAAGAGCCCCTGACTCGCCAGCTCTTCGTTGGTCCGCTCGTCCTCGGCCCGCTGCGCCTCTTCGCCGTACCAGGTCGGGGTTTCCGACAGGATCGTGTGCGGCTCACCGCCCCGGCGGCGGATCAGCGTGATGAGGGTGCCGGTCGTGATCGTGACCTGCTTGTCCAGCACCGGAACTGCCCCCTAGTCGTTCTTGTCCGTCCAGCCCGGAACGAGACAAGCCGGGCGCGGCCCCAATCTTGGCACGCGCCCGGCCTGGATGTTCGTATTACTCCCCGATCACCGGCGGTGCGGTGAGTTCGTCGGTTCCGAAGATCTCGTTGGGGTCGTCGCCGACCAGGAACTTGGCGCTGCGCTCCTCGTCCTCGCCGCCCTTGCCCTTGGCGCCACCGGCTCCCATACCGCCCATGCCGCCCATCATCCCGCCGGCGCCGCGGCCCGCTCCGGCACCGGAACCGGCACCACCGGCGCCGCCGCCCATGCCCGCGCCGCCCATCGCACCCGCGCCGCCGGGCATGGCCGCGCCGCTGCTGCCGCCGGGACCGAACCCGCCGCCACCGGGGCCGAAGCCACCGTCCGGACCGAAGCCGCCCGCACCCGGGATGTCGGTACCGCCGAAGCCGCCGCCACCGCCTCCGCCACCACCCGGGCCGAAGCCGCCGGCACCGGGGATCTTCGGCGGGGTGTAGCCGGACGCGCTCGTCCCGTCGTCCCAGGACGGCGGCTTGTAATTGCTGCCGGGGATGTTCGGGTTGTACTGCCCGCCGGGCAGGTTCGAGCCCGGCAGGTTGGACCCGGGAAAGTTCGATCCGGGCAGGTTGCTGCCCGGCAGGTTGGACCCCGGCAGGTTCGAACCCGGCGTGCCGATGCCCGGAATGTTCGCCCCGGGGACGTTCGGCATCCCGCCGGGCGGCATCGAACCGGGCGGCGTCGAGATGCCCGGCATGCCGTTGTTCCCGTTGCGGTCGCCCTGGCCGTTGCCGTCCTTGTCCTTGTCTTTGCCCTTGCCGCCGCCGCTCACGTCGACGTTGGTCTTCTGCCCCTCCATCTTGTTGTAGGTGGGCAGACCCTTGCCGTTCTCGGAACTGGCCTTGAAGTACTCGTTGAACGCGTCGACGTTCGCCTGACCCTTGGAGTTGTAGTCCCGGATCGCGCGGTCGGTGTCGGTGGTCCACGGGGTGACGGAGTTGAGCAGGTTGTTCTTCGGCGGGTCCTTCGGGACCTGCTGCACCTTCGCCTTCACCGTGGTGAACGCGGTGTTCTGCTCGCCGAGGTACTTGTCGGAGTCCACCAGCTTCTTGCCGGAGTCGTCCATCCACGCCCGCAGCGGATGCGCGCCGGACTGCTGCGCGGCTTCGGCGCTCTTGCCGGTCCAGGCGGCGTCCATCTCCTTCGACAGGTTGTCGATGGTGGTCAGCCTGTCCTGGTAACCGGCCTTGAGCCGGGTCGCCGCGGCCTGCCCCTCCTGGATCGACCCGGTACCCGGACCGGTGACGATCTTCTCCCAGATGTTGTAGCAGTCGATCTTGCGATCGCCGCCCGACGCTTCGAAGTCGCCGGATTTCGTGGTCGCCAGGTTGTAGGCCGAGTACCCGGCGATGATCGGCAGCAGGAACATGCGTCAGCCCTCCTTCAACGTCTGGATCATCGCTTCCCCCACTTTGAGCGCGACGGGACACGGATCGCTCGCGCCGGGTCCCCTGTCGTACTGCACCAGGATGTTCACGGCCAGCTGGTCGGTCACGCCGACGAAGAGACCGCACTTGCCGTTCTTGCGGTGGTCGAGCGACGCGGCGTACACCGCCGGGTAGCCGCTGACCTCGGTCGGCTCGAAGTACTCGTCGTTGGCCTTCGTGTCGTAGACGTCGCTCAGGCCGTTCTTGTTCGCGAGGACCGGGCTGATGTCGATCTGATTCAGCTTCTCGTCGGCGGCGAAGAGCGAACAGCCGGGCCCCGCGCTCGTGGTCCCGCGCTCACCTTCGCCGAGCCCGAGCTCGGATCGCTTCGCCGCGGAAAGCGCGGCGCAGGCGTCGCTCTCGATCGAGGAGGTCTTCAGGGGATTCGACACCTTCGGCGCGGAGCCGGACGAACCGCTCGACGCGCTCGAGGAACCGGCCCCGGTCGTGTAGGACGGCTCCGAAGAGGCCGTGCCGTTCTTGGTGCCCGAACAGCCGGCGACCAGCGCACCCGCCGCGACGAGGAGAACGAGGGAACGGCGCATCACACGGCCTTGTGCTTGTTCAGCGAGGCCTGCGTCTCGGCTTCGTTCGTGGCGATCTTCTGCTTGGCGGCGGTCAGCTGATCGATGTAGTTCTGGACGTAGTCCTGCATCTTCTGGTTCTGCTCCAGGAACGCCTTGCCCGAGGGGTTCGCCAGCTTCTCCCAGTCGCCGCTCGCGAACTCCTTGCCCGGCGCCTTGACGTTCGCCATCAGGTTGGCGTCGCGGTAGTCCTTCTTCAGCTCGGCCTGCAGATCGGTCCATTTCTTGATGATGCCGTCGATCTTGTCCTTGTCGAAGCTGAACCCGCCGCCACCCCCGCCCGACGTCGAAGGCGGCCTGTCCGGGTTCGCCGGCGCGGACACCGTGACCTTCTCCTGCCGGTTCTGCTCGGCGTTGCTGTCGTAAGCCATTGGCTCCAGATCCCCTTTGAGTCCCCGTACCTCGACGTCGAGTCTCGATAATGCCCTGATCCCCCGTCAAGCCTAAGACGTAGCCCGCCCCGATGGGGTTCCGCGTAAAGCAAAGGGCGGGACCTCTCCGCGATGGAGACGTCCCGCCCTTTGCCGAAGCGGTGTTACTTGGCCTTGACCTCGAGCCGCACGTCGACGCGGACGTCGGGGTGCAGGCGGGCGCCGACCGAGTGCTTGCCCACGGTCTTGATGTGGTCCTTCAGTTCGATGACGCGCTTGTCGAGCAGCGGGCCACCCGCGGCCTTGATCGCGTCCACGATCTCGGCGGTGGTGATCGAACCGAAGAGCTTCTTCGAGCCCTCGGCCGCCTTGCCGCTCAGCTGGATGGCGCCGAGGCCCTCCAGGGTCGCCTTGATCTCCTTGGCGTGGTCGAGGTCGCGGATGCGACGGCTCTCCTGCGCCCGCTTGATCGTGCGCACGTTCTTCTCCGCGCCCTTGGTGGCCACGATGGCGTAGCCGCGGGGGAGCAGGTAGTTGCGTGCGTAGCCGTCCTTGACCTCGACGATGTCGCCGGGCCCACCGAGGTTGGCGACGTCGGTGGTGAGAATGATCTTCGCCATTGACGTGCCTCCTTAGCGCGCGGTCGAGGTGTAGGGCAGCAGCGCCATCTCACGCGAGTTCTTGACCGCGATGGCGATGTCACGCTGGTGCTGGCTGCAGTTGCCGGTCACGCGACGGGCACGGATCTTCCCGCGGTCGGAGATGTACTTCCGAAGCAGGTTGGTGTCCTTGTAGTCGATGTTCTCCGGACGGCCCTTCTTCTCGGCCTTGCAGAACACGCAGACCTTCTTCTTGGGCTTGCGGATGGGTGGCTTGGCCACGGTAGTACTCCTGGATTTCTACGTAGTGGTTGTCTCGAGGCGTCTCGCGGAGCTTTCGCCCGCGGTGGACGCGGTGCCTGTCAGAAGGGCGGCTCGTCGGAGAAACCGCCGCCACCGCCGCCACCGGCGGGCGGGGCGGAACCCCACGGGTCGTCGGCGGGCGGGGCGCTCTGGCCACCACCGCCGCCACCACCGAAGCCGCCGCCACCGCCACCGGTGCCACGGCTGACCTTGTTCACCTTGGCGGTGGCGTAGCGCAGCGACGGGCCGATCTCATCGACCTCGAGCTCGACGACGGTGCGCTTCTCGCCTTCCTTGGTCTCGAAAGACCGCTGCTTGAGGCGCCCCTGCACGACGACTCGCGCGCCACGCGTCAGCGACTCGGCGACGTTCTCGGCCGCCTGGCGCCAGATGTTGCAGCGCAGGAACAGGGCCTCGCCGTCCTTCCACTCGCCGGACTGACGGTCCAGCGTGCGCGGGGTGGACGCGACGGTGAAGTTCGCGACCGCCGCACCGGAAGGGGTGAAGCGAAGCTCCGGGTCGGACGTGAGGTTGCCGATCACCGTGATGACGGTGTCTCCAGCCATCGGGAAAGTCCTTCGGCTCAGGCCTTGGCGGCGGCGGTCGCGGCGCGCTTGATCTCGCGGCGCATGACCTTGGTGCGGAGCACGGTCTCCTGCAGCGAGAGCTGACGGTCCAGCTCCTTGACCGCTTCCGAAGTCGAGTTCAGGTCGAGGAGCGCGTAGATGCCCTCGGCGTGCTTCTTGATCTCGTACGAAAGGCGGCGGCGGCCCCAGACGTCGACCTTCTCCACGCTTCCGCCCGAAGTACGGATCACGTTGAGGAAGTTGTCCAGGGTCGGGGCGACCGTACGCTCGTCGAGCGTGGGGTCGAGGATGACCATTACCTCGTAATGGCGTGACACAACCACTCACCTCCTATGGGCTCGCGGCCACGGACTGTCCGTGGCAGGAGGGTTTGTCCAGGTAAGCGTACCTGGCGGCGTTCGGCGCTCCGGAAACGGGCGTCAGGAGACGCGGCGCAGGACCCAGGTGCGCACCAGCGCGGCGGTCACGCCGGCGAGCACGAGCACCGCGAGCAGCATCGGGAGCTGGACGTCGCCGCCGGGCATGCCGTCGGTCGCGAGCGCTTCGGCGTTGCCCGCGTTGCGGACGTCCGGGTTCGGCCCGGCCTGGCCGTCGGTGCCGTACTGCGGGGCGCCTTCACCCGGGAGCGGGCTGTTGGCCGGGTACCGCACACCCGGCGCCACCGCGACACCCGGCTGCGCGACCGGCAGGTTGCCGTAGTCGCGCGGCGGGGCGTAGCCGGTGCCGTTGCTGCCGCCGGGGAGCAGGTTCGTGGTCGACGGGGCGCCGTTCGCGGCTCCGCCGGTGCCGCCCTGCTGCGGGGCGGTGGTGCCCGGAGCGGGCAGCGTAGGGGCGACGTAGTTCGTCGCGACCGTGGTCAGCCCGCAGCTTCCGGTGACCTTGTGCTCGATGCTGTTCAGCGTCTTCTCGGGGTTGAACCCGAGGCCCCAGGACTTGGTCTCCTTGACCGCCTGCCGCACGGCCGCGCCGATCGCCTTCGCCTCGACGGTGCCGCCCGCCGCCTGCGGGACCGTGCCGATGTCGATCCTGTTGACCTTGGCGATGTCGTTCGCGGCGACGTCGTAGAGGGCGAGCGTGCCCGCTTCCTTCGCGCCCGCCCGGACCAGTTCCTTGACCGAGGAGCCGGTGATCGCGACGGTGTCGCCCATCCCGCCGTTGACGGTGCCGCTGCACGCGTTGGCCAGGGTGGTGGCCGCCGACGCGGTGCCCGCCGTCAGGAGCGCGCCACCGGTGACCATGGTCGCGAGTGCGGTGACGGTGAGCGCCTTGCGGGTGGTCTGCCAGATGGTGGTCTTCCGCACGAGCGCGATCCTCCGGGTCGGTGGGGGCGTGGGGCAGTGCACCTGGTTTTCACCAGCGGGAAAAACACTGCCAACGGGGATAACGAGGGAGTGACCAGAAAGATACTAGGCGGTAGGACTAACTTGTAGCGGCCATTCGGCGGAGGACCCAGGTGCGGACCAGCCCCGCGCTGACTCCGGAGAGTGCCAAAACGGCGATCAGCAGCGGCAGTTTCCCGTCCTGAGTGAATCCATCGCTCACGCTCGGTAGCGCTTCGGCTTGTCCCGCATTCTGGATGTCCGGGTTTCCGGCGGTGTTCTCCCCCTCGGCGGCGATGCCGAACTGCGGCGCGTAACCCGGGATCTGCCCGCCGTACCGGATCCCCGGCGACGGGCTGAAGAGACCGGCCGTCGCCATCGGGATGGAGCTGTAGTCGCGCATCGGGGCGTAACCCGTGCTGATCCCCCACGGCAGACCGCCGAAGTTCGGGGTGAAGGTGCCGGGCAGCAGCGGGCTGTTCGCCGCCGGGATGCCGGGGCCGGTCGCCGGGTTGCCGCCCTGTCCCGGGGTGCCGCCGGGGCCGCCCGTCTGCGGGTTGCCGCCGGGTGTGCCGGGAGCGGGCTTCCCGGGCTGGGGCTGCGTGCCGGGGGCGGGCTTGCCGCCGCCGGTGAGTGCCTGGGTGGTGCCGGTGACGGCGCCGTTCAGCGCTTCCGCGGCGGGTTCGCCGATGACCGGGACCGGCGCGACGACGGCGTTGACCACGGTCACCGTCACCTTGCAGACCGTGCCGAGCAGCGCGTTGATCGTGCCCGTGAGCACACCGGAGACCGGACCGGCCTGTCCGAGGTCGAGAGGGATGCCGAGCAGCGGCGTCTTGCCGAGGATCTTGTCGCCGGGTTTGGCGGTCACCGAACCGCCGCAGGTGGCGGTCTTGGTCTCCGCGGCGGCGGCCGTGCCGGGCATGGCGAGGGCGGCCGAGCCCGCGAGAATGAAGGCCGAGGCACCCAGGGCGGTCGCCCTCCGTGTCCGTTCGCGCATGCCTTCGACTCCTCCGTCGTCGGGATCACCTACCCGCATAACGACGCTAATGGAGACGAGTAACGCCCGCTCACTCGAAGAGGTCAGGCATTCGAGTGGAAGCGGGCGTCACCGAGAGTGAAAGTCAGGCTGCCTTGCCTCGCAGCCAGGCGCGGACCAGAGCCGCGGCGACGACGGCCAGCGCCAGCACCGCGAGCAGCAGCGGCAGCTTGGCCGGGGTGATCGGAGCCTGGACGGCCTGCGCGTTGCCGGTGTCCTTTTCGTCGACGGTGGGCGGCGGGACCTCGCCGGGGATGATCTCGGTGATCACCGGCGCCTGGACGAAGCTGCCGGGAAGCAGTGCGGCGTTGCTGATGACACCGGCGATCGAGTCGCCGCCGATACCAGTGGAGGAACCCGGGCCGCTCTCGACCGGGAGTTCGGTGCCCGGACCACCGGGCTGACCCGGGCCCGGCTTCGGGGGCTGAGGCTGCGGCGGCTCAGGGTTCGGCGGCTTCGGAGTCGGGGGCTTCACGATCGGCGGCACGTCCTCGGTGACGCCCTGGGTCAGGTTCCCGACCGCGTTCACCGTGCCCTGCGCGGGCTCGCAGACGCCCTGTGCGACGAGGTCTCCGACCGGGTTGTCGGTCAGGCCGGTCGCCTTGACCACATCGCCGACCGGCAGCGAGAGCAGCGGCTTCCGGCCCTCGGCGGTCTTGGCCTTCGAGTCCAAACCGACCGTCAGGGCTTCAGGCGAGTTGATCGGGGCGCCCGCGTCGAGAACGAGGCCGTCGGCGGTCTTCCCGTTCTGCAGTGTCGACGCGCATTCGCCGGAAAGGGTCGGATTCGGCTCCTCGGCGGCCATCGCGAACGTCGGGAACGCGAGCCCGGCCGAAACCGAGAGCGCGAAACCCAGTGCCGTGATCCGCCCGGCAGTCTTCCCCATCGAGTTCGTCCTCCGCCCCTCAAGACCCAACGCGGTTTTAACGGAACGCGCTCACGCTACCCCACGAGCGTGACGACCTGGGCCGCGCAGGGGAGAATTCGTCAGGTATAGCTCCGCCTTCCTCCCCACCACCGCCCTCAACGGAGGAGCTTCGCTCCGCGTAGATTCCTCCAACATGAAAATCGGTGCCCATGTCCGCGACGACGATCCCCTTTCGGCGGTCGCCGAACGCGAGGCCGAGGTCCTTCAGTTCTTCCTCTCCGACCCGCAGGGCTGGAAGGCTCCCAAACCCCACCCGCACGGCGAAGCGATCAAGGAATCGCCGGTCGAGGTGTTCATCCACTCGCCTTATCTGATCAACGTGGCGTCGATGAACAACCGCATCCGGATCCCGTCGCGGAAGAACGTCACGCAGCACGCGAACGGCGCGGCCGAAATCGGCGCGAAAGGCCTCGTCGTGCACGGCGGTCACGTCGGTTCGGCGGAAGACGTCGAAGAAGGTCTCGTCAACTGGCGCAAGCTTTTCGAGCGGGAACAGGAAAAGGGCGGCTTCGCCGTGCCGATCCTGATCGAGAACACCGCCGGCGGCGACAACGCGATGACCCGCGACCTCGATACGATCGCCCGGCTTTGGGACAAGATCGGCGAATTCGGTGCGGGCTTCTGTTTCGACACGTGCCACGCGTACGCGGCGGGCTGGGACCTGACCGAGGCGGTCAAGAAGGTCAAGGCCATCACCGGCCGGATCGACCTGGTGCACCTCAACAACTCGCGCGACGAATTCGGTTCCACGCGGGACCGGCACGCCAACGTCGTCGGCGGCGACGGCACGATCGACCCCGAGGTGCTGGCCGCGGTCGCGGCCGAGGCGGGCGCGCCCGTGATCGTCGAGACCCCGGCCGACGGCCAGGCGGCCGACATCGCCTACCTCCGCGAACGCGTCGCCTCCGCCTGACCCCCTCTCGCATTTCGTCCTCTGAATGCGTGCATGACGCATTCAGAGGACGAAATGCGTCAGTCGTCGTCGCGCGTCCGGCCTCGCATCTCGGGGCGCGCGGCGCGAACCGGCGCCAGAGGGAACGCCATACCGCGCAGGCTACCCAGGCGGGAGGCCGTTCCCTCTCCGGCGGGAGGGCCGGACGCGCGGACCGCGAGAGGCTCGTCCAGGAACACCGACCTGGAGGGAACTCATGAACATCAAGGCGAAGATCACCACCGCGGCCGCACTCGCCATCGCGGCGACGACGCTGGGGGCGGCACAGGCGACGGCGGCACCGGAGCGGCCGTCCGGTTCGGTCGTGGTGGGGTCGGCGGGCGGTCCGCTGACGTTCCCCGGCTACGACAACGACCCGGTCCGGTTCGATTTCGCCGCGTTCGGCGAACCCGGCAAGTCCTCGGGCCGGTTCCACGTGAATCACGTGACCAAGGACGGCAAGCTCGTCGCCGACTTCGACGGCAAGATCGATTGTGTCGCGCGGGCCGGAAGCCTCGCCATCCTGACCGGCGTGATCGAACGCGCCGACATCCCGGGCCTCCCGATCACCGTCGTCGGCCGCCGGGTCGGCTTCTCGGTCCAGGACGAGCCGCGCGGTCACGACCGGATCGGCTGGAGCTGGGCTTACGGCGGCATCGAGCACGACGTCCTGCCGTGCACCGGCCCGGTGCCGTTCTTCCCGACGAGCACGGGCGGCTACGTCGTCCGCTAATCGGCTTGACCCTCACGTGGCGGGAGGGTCGAACCTGGTCCGCATGAAGAACAGGACCGTGTACCGGGCGGAGGACGGCGAGCACGTCGGCTACGTCGCCCCCGCCATGGACACCCGTTGGCAGGCGTTGACCGTTTTCGGCTACCCGCTCGGCGGGCCCGCCGCTTTCGACGACTCCGTCGCGTTGCTCGAAGCCGAAGGTCTGGCCGTCCTCGCCGACCGCTGGTCGGTCAGGCACGGCGAGGACTGGCTCACCTGCCGTCTCGTCGAAACCTCGCCCGAAACGGTCGTCGTCCGGATCGAGGACTTCGGCTCCGACGACTTCGGCAAGCACGTCAAGCTGGAGCGTCCTGGGCCGGAGGTGCTGAAGCGCGCTTGACGGCGCGTACCGGGCGCGCATCGGGGGCGCCGTCGAGGAAGCCACCCACCGGGTCGTCGTCCCCGGCGAGGCGGACGGGGTCTGTGCGCGGCTGGTAGATGTCACGGATCACCAGCGCGCACAGGCCCAGCACCGCGAGGTCGCGGACGACGACGGTGCCGAGGAACCAGTCCTCGGGCAGGCCCTTGTGGTCGACGCCGAGGTAGTACATCATCCGCGGCGCCCAGACCAGCGCGTCGATGATCATCCAGCCGAGCAGCAGCCGCCAGCGCGGGATCGCGAGCACCGCCAGCGGCACCAGCCACAGCGAGTACTGCGGGCTCCACACCTTGTTGGTCAGCAGGAACGCGGCCACCACGAGGAAGGCCAGCTGGCCGAGCCGCGGGCGGCGCGGCGCGGTCAGCGTGACGTACCCGATGCCGGCGCAGGCGGCGAGGAACAGCACCGCGACGACGACGTTGAGCACGACCGGGGTCTGGCCCGCGGTGAGTTTCCCGTCGAAACCGGCCCAGCCGGACAGGTGGGAGACCACGTTGTACAGCGAGTCCGGGTCCATCGGGCGCACCGTGTTGAGCCGGAAGAACTCCCACCAGCCGGTCGGCGCGGCGAGCGCGAACGGGACGTTGACCACCACGAACGTCGCCGCGGCGAGTCCGGCGGTGAGCGCCCACTGTTTGACCTTGCCCGCGCGCAGGCACAGGAAGAACAGTGGGATGAGCAGGAGCAGCGGATACAGTTTCGCCGCCGCGCCGAGGCCGAGCAGGAATCCCGCGACCTCGGGCCTTCGCCGGGCCCAGGCGAGCAGCGCGGTCGCGGTGAACGCGGTCGCGATGGCGTCGAAGTTGGTGAAGACGTGCACCAGCGCCAGCGGCGCTATCGCCACCAGCACCGCGTCCCACGGACGGCGTTTCAGCGATCGGCCGGTCGCCCACACCGTGACCAGCCAGGCCAGCGCGAGCCAGAGCGCCGAGATGTTGAAGTAGACGGCGACCGGGAGCGCGCCGGGCAGCCAGCCCGATTCCGCGACCGACAGCCAGGCTTCGGCGAGCTTCGCGTTGATCCACTGGAACAACCCGGTCGCGACCGGGTACTCCATGTACCGCGTCGTCTCCTTCGCCGTGCCTTCGTCCTCGGTCCACGAAGTCACGTAAGGGAAGGTGTCGGGATCGTTCAGCCGCTCGGAGCTGTAGAGCGGGATGATGTCCGAGTAGCACATCGCGACGAACGGGCGGCCCGCCCGCCAGTCGAGCTGATGGGTCCCGGATTCGTCGGTGTACTCCTGGATGCAGGACGCCTTGCCGAACCACGAGAGCAGCAGCGCGAGGCAGGCCAGCAGCAGCCCGACCCGCTGCGGCGACCAGAACCAGTGCCGTCCCACGGCCGCGTGTTCGCCGAGCGGCCCGCCGATCGGCCGGGAGGCCGCGGCCACGAGCGGTTCGTTCCAGCTCGGGATGACCCGCTCGCCGGGAGTGAGGGAGAGCGGAGCCTCGGGCTGGGTCGTCTGGTCGGACACGTGGCGGATGTTAGCGCCTAACCGGGTGACCACCCGGTGATATCGCCGCTGTCGTAGAAGCCGGCGAGTACCTCGGCCGCCGCGCCGAACGCGACGACGTCGTCGCCCATCTCGTCGAGATCGACCTGGATCCGTTGCCAGTGCGGCAAAGGCAGGAGTTCGCGCAGCCGCGCGGCGACCGTCTCGCGGTACACCTCCGGCTCCGCGCGAACCGAACGCCCGGTGAGCACGACACGTTCGAGGTCGAGGACCTGGACGAGGTCGGCGAGCCCGATCCCGAGCAGCCCGGCCGCCTCTTCGGTGGTCGGCGCCGCGTTGTGCAGCACCTCGACGCAGCCGCGGCGCCCGCACGCGCACCGCGGCCCGTCGAAGGCGAGCGTCGTATGCCCGAACTCGCCCGCGTTGGTCCGCGGCCCGCGGTACACCCTGCCGTCGATCAGCAGGCCGACGCCGATCCCGGTGCCGACGAGCACGACGGCGGTCGCGGCCTGGCCGCCGTCGGGCCAGTGCTGGGCGAAGGCGGCGGCGTTGGTGTTCTTGTCGAGCCGCACGGGCAGTCCGGTGCGTTTCGCGAGCAGGTCGCGCAGCGGGACGTGGTGCCAGCCGGGCATGTTCGTGGCGTCCCGGACCACCCCTTCGTGGTGGTCGAGCGGTCCGACGGAGCCGACGCCGAGGCCGAGTACGCGTTCACGCACGACACCGTCGAGGAGCGCTTCGGTCGCGTCGCCGATCGCGAAAACGGCCTGGTCGGGGGTGAATCCGGGGGTCAGCGGCCCGCCTCGCGACGCGATGATCTTCCCGGTCAGGTCGGTCGTGAGCACCCGGTAGTGGTCCCGGTCGAGCTGGGCGCCGAGCGCGTACCGGGCGTCCGCGCGCACCCGCAGCAGCGTGCGCGGTTTGCCGACCCCGGCCGCGGGCTGGCGTTCCTCGTCCAGCAGGCCGGCGTCGAGCAGTTCGGGGACGATCTTCGAGACGGCCTGCTGGGTGAGCCGGGTGCGTCCGGCGAGCTCGACGCGGCTGAGGCCGCCCGCGCGCAGGATGTGCGTGAGCAGCAGCGCCCGGTTGTGCTGGCGCAGCCCGCGCAGATTGACCCCGGTCTCCGGCATAGCGGGCATCCTGCCATGACTGGCTGATTACGCAACACTGTTGTTTAATGGAAGGCATGGCTGACTTGCGAGTGGGGATCTTCGGATACGGCACCGGTGGGCGCGTCTTCCACGCCCCGCTGGTCGACGCGACGCCGGGGCTGACCCCGGCCGCCATCGTCACCTCGAATCCGGACCGGGTGGGGCAGGCCAGCGCCGACTACCCGGCCGCGGACGTGCTGCCGGACGCGGACGCGTTGTTCGCGAAGGCGGACGAGCTGGACCTGGTCGTCATCAGCACGCCGAACCGCACGCATGTCCCGCTGGCGCTTCGGGCGATCGAGGCAGGTCTGCCCGTCGTCGTCGACAAGCCCTTCGCGCCGACGGCGGACGAAGCGGCGAAGGTCGTCGAGGCCGCGAAGGCCGCGGGCGTCGGCCTGACGGTGTTCCAGAACCGCCGGTTCGACTCGGACTTCCTCACCGTCCGGAAGGTCCTCGACGCGGGCAGCCTCGGCGACGTCTTCCGCTTCGAGTCCCGCTACGACCGCTGGGTGCCGAAGCCGCGCGACAACTGGCGCGAGTTCGGCGACCCCGCCGAGGCGGGCGGGCTGCTCTACGACCTCGGCGCGCATATCGTCGACCAGGCGCTGCAGCTGTTCGGGCCGGTCACCGAGGTCTACGCGGAGGTCGACAAGCGCCGCGCCGGGGTGTCCGTCGACGACGACGTGTTCGTCGCCCTCCAGCACGCCGGCGGCGTGCGCTCGCACCTGTGGGCGTCCGCGCTCGCGGGGACCCGGAACCCGCGGTTCCGCGTGCTCGGCGACAAGGCGACGTTCACGAAGTACGGCCTCGATGTCCAGGAGCCGCAGATCAAGGACGGGCTGCGGCCCGGCGATCCCGGCTGGGCCGTGGAACCGCCGTCGGACGCCGGCGTGCTCGGCGTGAACGAAGACGTCGAGACCGTGCCCACCGAGGTCGGCCGCTACGAGGACTTCTACGCGCAGGTGCGCGACGCGCTCCTCGGCAAGGGCGAGTTCCCGGTCGATCCCGCTTCCGCCGTCGAGGCACTGCGGGTCATCGAAGCCGCTCACCTCTCGGGTGCCGAACGGCGCGTCGTCACCCTCTGACCCGGGGGCTGAAGGGGACTTTCCCCGCATAGGACGTAGCAAAGGGGCCCTTCGCCGCATGACATGCGGTGAAGGGCCCCTTCAGCTATCCGTTGTCGTCGCCTCTGCCCCCGCCACCCCGGCCGGGACCGTTGCCGGTGCCTTCTTCTCCGTTGTTCTCACTGGAGGAAGGCGGGTTCTTCGAGCTCGACGGCGGGTCTTCCTCGTTCCGCGAGGAAGAGGGGCCGGTCGACGGGCCCGTGGACGGAGTACCGGTCTGGTCCGGGTCATCGCCGTCCTCGGGCGGGGTCTGCGTCGACGGGACCGTGTTGCTGTCGTCCCCGCCGATGATCTTGACCTTGTCGAAGCGCTCCGCCTGCTTCCCGTTCAGATACAGCGAAACGAACTTCTGCCAGATCGGCCCGGCGATCGTCGAACCGAAGATCGACTTGCCGTTCTTGCCCTTCAGCGCCTTGTCGCCGTCGCCACCGACCCACACCGCGGCCGAGATCGACGGCGTGTAGCCGACCATCCAGGTCTGCGAGTTCGCGTCCTTCGCCGAGGCGGGCTCACCCGCCCGGTAGGTGTGCTGCTGGGTCCCCGTCTTGCCCGCGCACTCGTGGCCGTTGGGGCACTTGAGCTTCGAGAACGGGATGACGCCCTTGAGCGACTCGGTGACGTTGCCCGCGATCTGCTTGCTCTTGTCGGAGTCGTCGGAGAACGCCGGCTTCGCCTCCTCGGGAGCCGAGTACGCGGCCTCGTCCTGCGAGTTGGTCACCTTGGCGACGAAGTGCTTCTCCCGCCGCTGGCCATCGCCCGCGAAGGTCGCGTACGCGGCGGCCATGTCCACCGGGCTGATGACCGTCTTGCCGCCGCCGAGCGCGATGTTGTTGTCGGCGAACAGTTCGGCGGTGCCGTCGGGGGCGGGTTTGACCCCGGCGTCCTTGGCCGCCTGCGCCACCGGCCCCGGCTTGGTCTGGTTCACGACCATGTCGTAGAACACCGTGTTCGCCGACCGCTGCATCGCTTCGGACACCGTGCACTGCGCCGAACACGAGCTGCCGGGACCGGCGTTCCGGATCGTCTGCTTCCCGAACTGCCGGTTGTTGGACCCGTCGAACGTCGAGTTGATGCCGCCCTTGCCCAGCTGCATGTACGCGGTGAGGTCGAACGGCTTCATCGACGACCCGGGGTTCTGCGGCGTGTTCGCCCAGTCGCGCCCTCTGAGGTCCTGGCCGTTGGGTCCCTTCACGATGGTCTGGCCGCCGTAGTACGCCTTCACACCGCCGGTCTTGGGGTCGACGGCGACGAGCGCGTTGAGCAGGTTCTCGTCGGTCTGGCCCTTCATCCCTTCGGCGACAGCCTGCTCGGCCGCGGCCTGCGCCTTCGGGTCGATGGTCGTGTAGACCTTGTAGCCGCCCCGGTAGTAGACGTCGTCGGTGATGCCGTTCGCGGCCAGTTCTTCCTTGACCTTGTCGCGGATGAACGGGTTCACCACCCCGGCCTGCTGCTTGTCGGTCTGCGGCACCGGCGTCGGGAACTGCAGGTTCGCGCGGTCCGCGGCGGAGATGAACTTGTTCTCCACCATCCGGTTCAGCGCGACGTTCCAGCGGTCGTTCGCGACCTTCGGGTTCTCCGAGCGGCCCGGCTGCTGGATGAGACCCGCGAGCAGCGCCGCCTCGGAGGCGTTCAGCTCACCGGCGGGCTTGGCGAAGAACGCCTGCGCGGCCGACTCGATCCCGTACGCGCCGCGCCCGAAGTAGATGATGTTCAGGTACGCCGAGATGATGTCCTTCTTCTCGTACGTCTGGTTCATCTTGAAGGACTTGGCGAGCTCGGTCCATTTACGGGTGAGCGACGATTCGTCGTCCCCGCTGGCGACCTTGATGTACTGCTGGGAGATGGTCGAACCACCGCCCTTGCCCGCGGTCACCTGGTTGTAGACCGCGCGCAGGATGCCGCCGATGTCGAAACCGGAGTTGGTCTCGAAGGAGGCGTCCTCGGTGGCGATGACGGCCTTCTTGACGATGTCCGGGATCTGCTCCGGCGTCAGGATGTGCCGGTTGCCACCCTTGGGGACGTCCTTGCCCATCTCGGTGTTGTCGGCGTAGTAGTAGGTCACCGCCTGGCCCTGCGTGGCCGCGACCGATTGCGGCGACGGGACGTCGACGGCGAAGTAGGTGATCACGAACGCGATCGCCGGGACCACGACGAAGAGACAGAACAGCGCGAGCAGCACCCGCCGGATCCGTCTCCACCGGCGCTTCTTGCGCTGGGCCGGGGTGAGGATCGGTTTCCCGTTCTCGTCGGTCTCAGGACCGTGCTGCTCGTCCTCGTACTGATCGTCGTAACGGTCGTCGTAGCCGCGGTCCGCGGTGCCGTTGTGCTCGTGATGCGTGATGAGGTCCGGTTCGTGCTGCGGCGCGACCGGTGGCCGCTGCGGACGTCGCGGTGGCGGTTGCTGCTGCTGGGGCGGCCCTTGCCGTTGCCATGGCGCCTGCCCTGGACCCTGCGGACCGGGACCCTGTCGTTGCCCGTAGCCCGGAGGAGGTCCTCCGGCGGGGCGGCGGGGCGGTCCGGCCGGGCGTTGCGGACGACGGGCGGGGTCAGGGTCCTGACCTGGCCATCCGCCGTGGGGATCGTCGTTCACTGGGACGTCCTCCGAACCTTCCGTGGGTGAGCGCGGTCCTGCGGTCGCAGGTCTCCTTTGTATAAGACGTGTCGGATCGGTTCAGGTTCACCGACGCGAAGAAAAAAGGTGTGCCGGGCCAGTGCCCGGCACACCTCGTTCAGCTGCTCCGCCCGGTCATCCCGGATCCTGGCCGTTCGGGAACAACGGATCCGAAGTCCCCGGTCCCGGTCTGGTCGGCTTGGTGGGCTTGGTCGGTTTCGTCGGCCAGCCGCCGGTCTCCGTCGGCTCCGTCGGCTCGGTGGGAATCGTCGGCGTCGGGGTGGTCGTCGGCGTCTCGGGCGTGCTCGTCGTCGGAGGCGGCGGCTTCGAGACCGTCGTCGTCGGCACCGCCCTGGCGTCCTTGCCGATCGGCTTGACGTTGTCGAACTTCTCCGTCGGCTTGCCCGTCAGGTACCGGGACATGAAGTCTTCCCAGATCGGGCCCGCGATGGTCCGGCCGTAGATCGGCTTGCCGCTCTTGTCGTGCAGCGGCTTGTTGCCGTCGCCGCCGACCCACACCGCCGTCGAGATGCTCGGCGTGTAGCCCACCATCCAGGTCTGCGCGTTGCGGTCGCGGTAGCTCGCCGGGTCGCTGTCCTTGAAGTCGTACTGCTGCGTCCCGGTCTTGCCCGCGCACTCGTTGCCCTTCGGGCACTTCAGCTTCGAGTACGGGACGACCTCTTCGAGCGCGTCGGTGATGTTGCCGGCGATCTGCTTGCTCTTGTCGGCGTCGTCACTGAAGGCGGGAGCGCCCTTGGGGGCCGTCTCGTCGAACTCGACCTCGTCCTGGGAGTTGGTCAGCTTGGCGACGAAGTGCTGCTTCTGCCGGACGCCCTCGCCCGCGAAGGTGGCGAACCCGGCCGCCATGTCCTCCGCCGTGGTCACCGTGCGACCACCGCCGAGCGCGATGTTGAGGTCGGGGTAGAGGACCGATTTGCCGCCCTCGTCCTCCGTCCGCACACCGGCTTCCTTCGCGGCCTTCGCCACCGGGTCGACCTTGGTCTTGTTGATCACCATGTCGTAGAACACGGTGTTCGCGGAGACCTTCATCGCCTCGGCGACGGTGCACTGGGTGCCGCAGTTGGAGCTTTCGCCCGCGTTCCGGATCGTGCGGTAGTTGCCGCCGCCGGCGTCGAACTTCCGGTTGTTGGACCCGTCGAAGGTCTCGCCGAGGCCCTTGCCCATCTTGAGGAACGCGGCGAGGTCGAAGGCCTTGAACGCCGAACCCGGGTTGTGCGGGACGTTCGCCCAGTCGTGCGCCTGGACGTCCTGGCCCTGGTCGTTCTTGACCCAGTCCGGGCCGCCCCAGTAGGCGACCACGCCGCCGGTCTTGGGATCGACCGCGACCAGCGCGTTCAGGATGCTCTCGTCGGTCTGGCCCTTCATCCCCTCGGCGACGGACTCCTCGGCCATCTTCTGCGCCTTGGGATCGATCGTCGTGGTGATCTTGAAGCCGCCCTGGTGCAGGCGGGCCTGGTCGTAGCCGCGGGCTTCGAGTTCGTCGATCACCCGGTTGCGGATGTGCAGGCTCAGCGTCCCGGCGTCGTCGGCCTTCGCCTGCGCCTTCGGGATCGGCTTCGGGAACTGCGCGGCGGCCCGGTCGGCCTGGGGCAGCCACTTGTTCGCCACCATCTGGTCCATCACGAAGTTCCAGCGCTTCTGCGCGTACGCCTCGTTCTCGGACTTGCTCGGACCCTGGATCAGGCCCGCGAGCAGGGCCGCCTCGGACGCGCCGAGTTCCTTGGCCGGCTTCTTGAAGTAGGCCTGCGAGGCCGCTTCGATGCCGTTCGCGCCGCGGCCGAAGTAGATGGTGTTGAGGTACGCGGTGATGATCTCCTCTTTGGACATCTGGTTGTTCATCTTGAAGGATTTGGCCAGCTCGGTCCATTTACGGGTGAGCGTCGGTGCCTCGTTGGCCGTGGCCTTCTTGATGTACTGCTGGGAGATCGTCGAACCGCCGCCCTGGCCGCCGGTCACGTTGTTGTAGACCGCGCGCAGGATGCCGCCGACGTCGAAGCCGGAGTTGGTCTCGAACGACGAGTCCTCGGCCGCGTACACGGCCTTCTTCACCGCGTCCGGGACCTCGCCGGGCTTCAGCAGGTACCGGCTGCCGCCGCTGGCGGGTGCGATCTTGCCCATCGGGCTGCCGTCGGCATACATCAGCGTGATCGGCTGGCTCTGCTGGCTCGCGATGCTTTCCTGCGACGGGACGTCCACCAGGAAGTAGGTGATGACGAACGCGATCGCGGGGACGACGACGAACAGGCCGAACATCGCGTAGAGGACCCGGCGGATGATCCGCCAGCGACGCCTCTTGCGCTGCTTCGGCGTGAGGACCTTCTTCTTGCCGTCTTCCTCGTCCTCGGCGGGCTCGTCGTCGTACTGGTCTTCGCCCTCGGCGCCGAGGGCGGTGCTTTCGTGACGATCGTCATAGCGATCGTCGTACGGGTCGTAGCCGTACGGGTCTTCGGTGCCGTTGTGCGCGTGGTGCGTGATGAGCTCGGGCTCGCGCTCGTACGGCTCCGGTTCGACCGGCCGGACCATCGCGGTCGCCTGGTCGTCGGGGGCCGGAGGACGGCGATTCCCGGGCGGGGGCGGCGGACGGTGACCGACGGCACCCTGCTGGGACCGCTGCTGAGGCGGGCGGTTCCCGGGCGGCGGGGGTCCCTGCCTGCGCGGGGGCATGCCGTTGGGGCGGCGCGGGGGCGCGGGGCGGCGCGGTTCGTCGTCGGACGGCCATTCCGGGCCGCCGCCGTCGCCACCAGGCCACTGGGGATCTACAGGGCGTGGAGCCGCGGATCGTGACGGTGCCGAGCGGGTGGTGCCGTTCGGAGGTGTCCGGCGCTGGGGGCGGCGCGGGGGTTCCTCGCCCGGCCAGCCGGGATCGTCGGTTTCGCCCGGCCAATGGGCACGGCGAGGTGCATCAGGCTCCTGGCCTGGCCAGGAGCGATTGCGGTCGTCGTTCACGAATGGGCCTCCCAGACCGGCGCTTCGGGGGACGCCGCTCTGTGCTCAACTGCGTTTTCGATACCTGTCACTGACCCGCTGTCCTCTGTGACCGGGTCCGTGGCCGGGTGCTGCCCGGGTCTCCTGTACCGAGGACGTAGGACCGCACCAGGTGGTTCCAGTGACAGCTCCGGCAGACCTCGACCTCGTAGACGGTGAACTCGGCGAAGTGCCCGTCCATCCGTACCAGTTCTTCGGGTGTCTTGGCCGATCCGGCGACGTGCTTGAGCTCCTCGCCGTACACCCAGGACACCAGGGTCAGTTCCTCCCGATGACAGACCGGGCAGTCCTGCTCACCTGGTCGTCCGTGGAATTTCGCGGCCCGCAGGAGGTACGGGCCCGCGTCGCAGACGTCGTATGTGCCGACCCGTCCGGAGTGGACGCCCTTGAGCAGCGCGCGCCGCTGTAAGGCGTAGTCCACGACCTGCCGCTGGTTTCGCACGCCAACAGAGTACGGGCTCTTGCTGTGTGGTCCACGCCCCGTTCTCGGCGGGACGGTGCGTACGCGATCGGACACGCCGAAGATTCGATAACTCTCCGGTGAATTTCGTCCGGTTCCGAGGCGCTCGATCGGGGTTAGCTACACCACTTCGATGTATCGGCGCGATATAGTGGGCCGGTAGGTTGACCGAGCCGGTCTCGGTGGCCAACGCGACCGGTCGCGGTTTGTTCCCGGAAGGGGGTGCGGTGTGCTCGAGCTCGCGATCTTGGGGCTGCTGCACGAGACCCCCATGCACGGTTACGTGCTGCGCAAACGTTTGCATGAGACGCTCGGGATGTTCCGGACGTTCTCGTACGGCTCGCTGTATCCGACGTTGCGTCGGCTGCTCCGCGCCGGTTACCTCGTCGAGGAGCTCGAAGAGGTGGAAGACCGGGCATGGGCACGCCGGGGCAAGCGCGTGTACAAGCTCACCGCCGAGGGCAAGGAACGGTTCGCCGAACTACTCGGCGACGCCGGCCCGCAGACATGGGACGACGAAGGCTTCGGCGTCCACCTGGCGTTCTTTTCGAGGACACCGGCCGACGTCAGGATGCGAATCCTGGAAGGCCGTCGTCGTCGGGTCGAGGAACGCCGAGAAGGACTTCGGACGGCAATGGCGCGGGCCGAGGAGAAGATCGACCGCTACACCCGTGAGCTGCACCGGCTCGGGCTGGAGTCCAGTGAGCGGGAGGTGCGCTGGCTCAACGAGCTGATCGCGCACGAACAGGCCGAGCAGCGCGGACCGGAGACCTGAGGCGCTCTCCGGGACCGCTGCGGATTACCTACAACTGTTGGACTAATGAAGGAGAAACCGGCATGGGCGAGAACCGCCGCGTTCGGGTGGCCATCGTGGGCGTCGGCAACTGTGCGGCCTCGCTGGTCCAGGGCGTTCAGTACTACCGCGACGCAGATCCCAGCACCCGCGTGCCCGGTTTGATGCACGTCGTGTTCGGCGAGTACCACGTCCGCGACATCGAGTTCGTCGCCGCGTTCGACGTGGACGCCAAGAAGGTCAGCCGCGACCTGTCCGAGGCGATCTTCGCCAGCGAGAACAACACCATCAAGATCGCCGACGTGCCGCCGCTGGGCGTCACCGTGCAGCGCGGTCACACCTACGACGGGCTCGGCCGCTTCTACCGCGAGACCATCGAGGAGTCCGACGAGACCCCGGTCGACGTGGTCGCGGCGCTGCGCGAGGCCGAGGTCGACGTGCTCGTCTCCTACCTGCCGGTGGGTTCCGAAGAGGCCGACAAGTTCTACGCGCAGGCGTGCATCGACGCCGGTGTGGCGTTCGTCAACGCGCTGCCGGTGTTCATCGCCTCCGACCCCGAGTGGGCGGAGAAGTTCCGCGCGGCGGGCGTGCCGATCGTCGGTGACGACATCAAGTCCCAGGTCGGCGCCACCATCACGCACCGCGTGCTGGCGAAGCTGTTCGAGGACCGCGGCGTCCAGCTCGACCGGACGATGCAGCTCAACGTGGGCGGGAACATGGACTTCCTGAACATGAAGGAGCTGGAGCGGCTCGAGTCGAAGAAGATCTCGAAGACCCAGTCGGTCACCTCGCAGGTCGACCGCGAGCTCGGCAAGGGCAACGTCCACATCGGGCCGTCGGACTACGTGCAGTGGCTCGACGACCGCAAGTGGGCCTACGTCCGGCTGGAGGGCCGCGCGTTCGGTGACGTGCCGCTGAACCTGGAGTACAAGCTCGAGGTGTGGGACTCGCCGAACTCGGCGGGCATCATCATCGACGCCGTGCGCGCCGCGAAGATCGCGAAGGACCGCGGCATCGGCGGCCCGATCCTGTCGGCTTCCTCGTACTTCATGAAGTCGCCGCCGGAGCAGTACGACGACGCCACCGCGCGCGACGAGGTCGAAAAGTTCATCGCCGGCGAGGCGTGAGTCCCCGGTAGCTCGAAGGTCATGAAAGGGCCGTTCCTGACGTTTTTCGTCAGGAACGGCCCTTTCATGACATCCCGGGCCGGCCCCTTCGTCTCCCCCTACGGCGCCACAGCGGTCCTCCTTCGGAAGGATTCGCGGCCGCTCCGCCCACGGCATCGTGGCGCCATGAACAAGACGGTGATCCTGGTGGCGCGCTACGTCGTCGCCGCGGTCTTCCTCGCCTACGGTGGGCTGAAACTGGCGGGCGGTCAGTATTACTACGGCGACTGGTCCATGACGAAGGACACCGTCCGGGGGCCCGGCCTGGTCTGGGCCTTCTACGGCTACTCGCCGGTGTACGGACGGATCACCGGCCTGTTCGAGTTTCTGCCCGCGCTCCTTCTGCTGTTTCGGCGCACGACGCTGCTGGGGGCGATGGCCCTCTTCGCGGTCGGGCTGAACGTCACGGTGATGGACTTCGCCTTCGGTTTCCCGCTTCCGGCGTGCCTTCTGGTGCTGACCTGCACCCTGCTGTGCGGGCTGATCCTCGCCGGCGACCTGCCTCGTCTGCGGAAGGTCTTCTGGGATCGCCCGGCCGCTAAGCCGGAAGCAGTGCCGCCGGCAGGTCCGTGATCGTCCCGACCACGGTCGTCTGCGCCAGCACCGCCGGATCCGGCGGGAAGTGCGGGTTCGGCACCGCGTACACCGTCATCCCCGCGGCCAGCGCCGCGCGCAGCCCGTTCGTCGTGTCTTCCACGGCCGCGCAGTTCTTCGGCTCCGCGCCCAGCAGCTCGGCCGCCTTCAGGTACACGTCGGGTGCCGGCTTCCCCGCTCCGACTTGCTCGGAGGACACCGCCGTCGGCACCGGCAGCCGCGTGATGTCCAGGAACGCCTTGATCAGCAGCGGCGGCGACGAGCTCGCGATCGCCACCGGCCAGTGCTTCGCGACCTCGCGCACGACGTCCGGGCCGCCCGGGATGATCGGCGGCTTCTCCGCGTAGCGTCGCGCCATCCGCTCGATCACCACCTGCGCGACGTCCGCCGGGCGGAGCTGGACGCCCAGGTCGTGTGCCAGGTAGGCGGCCCATTCCGGGGTGCTCATCCCCTGCATCGCCCTGGTCGACTCGTCGCGCCAGGTGCCGTTGAACTCGTGGACGACGGCCCGGCGGACCTCGTCCCACGTCGTTTCCGAATCCACCAGGACACCGTCGAGATCGAAGATCACCGCTTCCACACCTTCAACCCTAGGGGTTGGCACCCTGTACGGCAGATTACTTAGCCATGCTCAGTAATTTTAGTTAGCATGGCTAAGTGACCACGAAAGTCGCCGATCTCGCGCACCGGCTCCGCCCGCTGGTGTTCCGGCTGTACTACCTCGTCCGCCGGGAGACACCGCAGGTGCAGCTCACCCTCACCCAGGGTTCGGTGCTGTCGGAACTGCTGAACGGCGGCCCGCGCCGGATGAGCACGCTCGCCGACCTCGAACGGGTCCGGATGCCGACGATGACCGACGTCGTCCGCCGTCTCGAACGGCTCGGACTGGTCAGCCGCCGTCCCGACCCCGCCGACGGCCGGGCCGTGCTCGTCGAGGTCACCGAGGTGGGACAGCGCTTCCATCGCCAGTTGATCGTCGCCAGGGAGGAATTCCTCCGCGAGCGGCTCCTCGAACTGGACGAGCACGACCGCACCGCGATCGAAGCCGCGCTCCCCGCCCTCACCAAATTGCTGCGGCAGGAAATTCAGGAAGACAAGAAGGAGGAACTGATCCGCGATGAGCGCTGAGTCCCACTCGAGCCTGTTGGACGCCCTCAAAGGACAGCCCAAACAGGTATGGATCACCGCGTTCGCCGCGGTCATCGCGTTCATGGGCATCGGGCTGGTCGACCCGATCCTGTTGTCGATCGCCGAAGGCCTGCACGCGACGCCGTCCGAAGTGACCCTGCTGTTCTCCTCCTACCTGGGTGTCCAGGTGGTGGCCATGCTCTTCACCGGCGCGATGAGCGCCCGCTTCGGCGCCAAGCGGACGGTGATCACCGGTCTGTCGCTGATCGTGCTGGCCACCGCGCTGTGCGCCGCCGCCGGCTCCATCGAGCAGCTCGTCGGGCTGCGCGCGGTCTGGGGCCTCGGCAACGCCTTCTTCATCGCGACCGCGCTGTCGGTGATCGTCGGCGCCGCCGCCGGCGGCCAGTCCGGCGCGATCCTGCTCTACGAAGCCGCGCTCGGGGTCGGTCTCGCGGTCGGCCCGCTGCTGGGCGCCCTGCTCGGCAGCATCTCCTGGCGCGGCCCGTTCTTCGGCACGGCCCTGCTGATGGCGGGCGCGCTGGTGCTCTGCGCGGTCTTCCTCCGCAAGGACGCCCACGAGGACCGGCCACGCATCCGCCTGCTCGACCCGATCCGCGCCCTCAAGCACAGCGGGCTGCTGCGCACCTCGATCGGTTCCGCCCTCTACACCGCGGCGTTCTTCGCCGTCCTCGCCTGGTCGCCGTTCGTGCTGGAGTGGAGCGCGGTCGCGGTCGGCCTGGTGTTCTGCGGCTGGGGCCTGTGCGTGGCGGTCGCCGGTGTGGTCCTCGCCCCGCGGCTCGCGGCGAAGTTCGGCGAGCGGCACGCGACCGTGCTGGCCGTGCTCGCCTACGCCGTCCTGCTCGCGGTGATGCTGGTGCCGAGCAAGCCGGTGCTGGTGGCCGCGATCATCGCCTCGGGTCTGGTGTCCGGTCTGCTCAACACGCTGTTCACCGGGATGGCGATGTCCATCAGCGACGCTCCCCGGCCGGTGGCCAGCGCGGGCTACAACTTCCTCCGCTGGATGGGCGGCGCGGTGGCCGCGACCCTGGTCGGCCACGTCGCCGAGTGGTTCGGCTCGCCGCACGCGCCGTTCCTGGTCGCCGCCGTGCTCTGCGTGCTCGCCGGTGGACTGCTCGCCGCGCGCCGCACCAAGCCGGACGAGTACCGGGTGCCCGAGGAGGCCGCGCTCGTCGGCGAAGAGTTCTGATCTGTACGGAAAGTGAACAAAGCACCAACGGGGGGTTTCCTCCCGTTGGTCCTTTGTCTAGCGTCGACCTCCCGAACTGCCTGACCGGAGGTCCGCGTGAAGTTCCTTCCGTTGCTGGCCGGCCACTCACCAAGCCGGGCTTCAGTGACCTGTACCTACCGCTGTGGCGACGCGTGCTTCCACGACGCGCCGAACACCTCGGACAACCCCACCTTCGCCGAGGTGCTCGGCGCGGTGAGCCGTCGTGGCGCGTTGAAGGCGACCGCCGTCGTCGCGCTGGCCGCCGGGACACCGGTCGCACTCGCCGGGCCCGCGGCCGCCGCGCCAACGGGAAACGGCAGGCCGAAGCCGCCGCCTGGCACGGACTACCAGCGCGTCCAGCCGAACACGCTCGACGCCGTCGTGGTGCCCGAGGGCTACGAGCAGGGCATCGTGATCCGCTGGGGTGACGCGGTGCTGCCGGGCGCGCCGGAGTTCGACTTCGATCACCAGACCGCCGAGGCGCAGGCGAAGCAGTTCGGCTACAACTGCGACTTCGCCGCGCTGCTGCCGCTCGATCGCTGGGGACTCTCCTCGCTGCTGGTCACGAACCACGAGTACACCTCGGAAGAGTTCATGTTCCGCGGCTACGACCGCGAGAACCCGACCGAGGAACAGGTCAAGATCGCGTGGGCGGCCCACGGTCTCACCGTCGTCCAGGTGTCGCGCGGACGCGACACCGGGCACCTGCGGCCGAAGATGTCCCGCTACAACCGCCGGATCACGCTGCACACCCCGTTCAAGGTGACCGGTCCGGCGGCGGGTAGCGACCTGCTCAAGACCGCCGCCGATCCCACCGGCACGGTGGTGCTGGGCACGATGAACAACTGCGCCGGCGGCGTCACGCCGTGGGGCACGATCCTGTCCGGCGAGGAGAACATCAACCAGTACTTCGGGAACGCCGACACGGTGACCGATCCCGTGGCGCGCAAGCGATACGCGCGCTACGGCATCAAGGGCACCGCGACCACCCGGAAATGGGAGCGGTTCGACGCGCGCTGGGACATCGCCAGGGAACCGAACGAGGCCCACCGGTTCGGCTGGGTGATCGAGCTGGACCCGAACGATCCCGACAGCACCCCGGTCAAGCACACGCATCTGGGCCGGTTCAAGCACGAGACGGCGAACATCCGCGTCGCCAAGGACGGCCGCGTCGTCGCCTACTCCGGTGACGACGAGCGCTTCGAGTACATCTACAAGTTCATCTCCAAGGGCCGCATGAAACCGGGCGACAGCGCGCATGCCCGGCGGCACAACATGACCCTGCTCGACGACGGCACGCTCTACGTCGGCAGGTTCACCGGCGACAGCCCGGCCGCCGAGATCGACGGCACCGGGAAACTGCCCAGTGACGGCGAATTCGACGGCAGCGGCGAATGGATCCCGCTCGCCTCCGGCAAGAAGTCCTTTGTGGACGGAATGACCGCCGACGAGGTGTACGTCTTCACCCGCGAGGCCGCCGACCGCGTCGGCGCGACCAAGATGGACCGCCCCGAGGACATCCAGGCGCATCCCCGCACCGGCCGGATCTACTGCGCGCTCAGCAACAACGTCGAACGCGGCAACCCCGGCAAGGAAGGCGCCACCGAACCCAACCCGCGGCTGAACAACAAGCACGGTCAGGTGCTGGAGTTCGAGGAACGCCGAGGGGACGCGCTCGCGCTGACGTTCAGCTGGCGGCTGTTCCTGGTGTGCGGCGATCCGTCGTCGCCGGACACCTACTTCGCCGGGTTCCCCAAGGACCAGGTATCGCCGATCTCCAGCCCGGACAACGTCGCCTTCGACAAACACGGCAACCTGTGGATCTCCACCGACTCGGCGGGCGCGCTCGGCATCAACGACGGCCTGTACTCGGTGCCGCTGGAGGGCCGCAACCGCGGGGAGCTGAAGCTGTTCCTCACCGTGCCGCGCGGCGCGGAGACCTGCGGCCCGATCGTCGAGGAGAAGATCGTCACGGTCTGTGTCCAGCATCCGGGTGAAGTCGACGGGGCGAATGCCGACAAACCGGCCTCCCATTGGCCCGACGGCGGCGAAAACCAGCCCCGTCCGTCGGTGGTGGCGGTCTGGAAACCCGGCAGGCACGGCCTGTCGGACATCGGTTCTTAGTCGGTAAGCAACGATCTAGCAGTACTTTTCGTCGATGGCGCGCCGCCGGTCCGGCAGCGCGCCATCGCTCGTTCGCGCGCTGTTCACCTTCTGGCCAGGACCGGCTCTCTTTGGTCGCTTAACGTCACGGCGTTCCCCCGACTGGACTACGTGTACCCACCGCGAACATGGAGGCCCTGTGTCCTTCGAGCCTCAGCGGCTCCTGCCGTTGATCACCTCCCACCCCGGCGGCCGCTCCGCGGTCACCTGCGAGTACCGCTGCGGCAACGCGTGCGCCCACCCCGAGCCCAACACGTCGGACAACGAGTACTTCGGCGACGTCGTCAAGAACATGCTGTCCCGCCGCGGCGCGCTCAAGGCGAGCGCCGTGCTGGCGGCGGCCGCCGGTGGTTTCGCCGCGCTGTCCGGCACGGCCGCCGCCGAGACCCCGGCCGCCGACGTCGCGGCCGCGGGGCACGGCAAGCCGGGCCGCCCCGGCCGTCCGGTGCCCGGCACCGACTTCGAAGCGGTGCCGCCGAACAAGCTCGACGCGGTCACCATCCCCGAGGGCTACGACCAGCGTGTCGTCATCCGCTGGGGCGACGCCGTCGAGTGGGGCGCGCCGAAGTTCGACTTCCACAAGCAGACCGCGGCCGCGCAGGCCAAGCAGTTCGGCTACAACAACGACTTCGTCGGCCTGATCCCGCAGGACCCGCTGGGCATCCGCAACCTGCTGGTGGTGAACCACGAGTACACCACCGAGGTCCATATGTTCCCGGCCGACCAGTACGACCCGGCCAACCCGACCGAGGAGCAGGTCAAGATCGCCTGGGCCGCGCACGGTCTTTCGGTCGTGCAGGCCTTCCGCGACCCGATCGGCGGCGCGCTGCGCGCCGTGCCGAGCCCGTTCAACCGCCGCATCACGCTGAACACCGCCTTCGAGGTGCGCGGCCCGGCGGCCGGTTCGAAGTTCCTCAAGACCTCCGCGGACCCGACCGGCCGCAAGGTCTTCGGCACGCAGAACAACTGCGCCGGCGGCGTGACCCCTTGGGGCACCGTGCTTTCCGGTGAGGAGAACGTCAACCAGTACTTCGCCAACGCGGCGAGCGTCACCGACCCGGTCGCGGCCGCGCGCCTCAAGCGGTACGGCTTCTCCGGCGCCGGGACCACCCGCAAGTGGGAGCGGTTCGACAAGCGCTGGGACCTCGCGCAGGAGCCCAACGAGGCCAACCGGTTCGGCTGGGTCGTTGAAATCGACCCGAACGACCCGAACTCGACGCCGGTCAAGCACACCGCGCTCGGCCGGTTCAAGCACGAGGCCGCGAACATCAAGATCACCAAGGACGGCCGCGTCGCCGTCTACTCCGGTGACGACGAGCGTTTCGAGTACATCTACAAGTTCGTCTCCAAGGGCAAGTACAAGCCGGGCAAGAGCGCGCACGCGCGCCGCCACAACTCGGCGCTGCTCGACGACGGCACCCTGTACGTCGCCCGCTTCACCGGCGACAGCCCCGGCGAGATCGACGGCACCGGGAAGCTCCCCAAGGACGGCGAATTCGACGGCGTCGGCGAGTGGATCCCGCTGGTCTCCGGCAACAAGTCCTTTGTGGACGGTTTCACCGCCGAAGAGGTCTACGTGTTCACGCGCCAGGCCGCGGACAAGGTCCAGCCGACCAAGATGGACCGCCCCGAGGACATCGAGCCGAACCCGGTCAACGGCCGGATCTACGCGGCGCTGACGAACAACAGCGACCGCGGCGCGGCGGGCAAGGCGGGCGTCGACGAGCCGAACCCCCGCGTCAACAACCGCAACGGGCACGTCCTGGAATGGGACGAGGACCGCGGCGACTCGGCGGCCACGAAGTTCTCCTGGCGGCTGCTGCTGGTCTGCGGTGACCCGAAGACGGCGGACACCTACTTCGGCGGCTTCCCGAAGGACCAGGTCAGCCCGATCTCCTGCCCGGACAACGTCGCGTTCGACCGGCACGGGAACCTGTGGATCTCCACCGACGGCAACGCGCTCGGCTCCAACGACGGCCTGTTCTCGGTGCCGGTCGACGGTCCGGAACGCGGGCACGTCAAGCAGTTCCTCTCGGTGCCGGTCGGCGCGGAGACCTGCGGCCCGGTGGTGACCGACCACCTGGTGCTCGTCGCCGTGCAGCACCCGGGCGAGAACGCCGCCAGCTCGGCGAACCCGACGTCGCACTGGCCGGACGGCGGCACCACGCAGCCGCGGCCGTCGATCGTGTCGGTGTGGAAGAAGGGCCGCTGGGGCCAGGTCGGCCGCATCGGCGTCAAGTAAGGCCATGACCGGGACGCCGCTGCCGTGGGAAGACGGCAGCGGCGCCCCGGTCACTCTCGGTTCTGCCTGATCGGGGCCCTCGACGACACGGTTCAGCGATTACGGAACCGGAACCGGATAACTAGCTTCAGCCCTGTGAAAAGGGCACTGGTGTTGATGACCGCCGGAACACTCCTGCTGGCCGCGGGCGCTTTTCCCGCGCGGGCGCAGGCCCCGGACATCCCGTCCGGCTGCACCGGCGGGGCCGCGCCGAACCCGAGCGTGGAGCAGGGCAGCCCGCCCACCGGGTACACGTTCAACCCCGCCGCGCCGGTGCCCGCCGGCACGCCGAAGAGCAAGCACCCGCGGCTGTCGACGGCGGGCGGCTATCAGCAGGACGGCGGCAAGTACGCCCTGATCTCGACGCCGGACAAGATGGTCAGCACCGCCTACGCAGCGATGAGGTTCGTGCCCGGCGCCGTCTACACGCTGACCGATTGGACCGGCACGAACGACGTCAACCTCCGGCGCGCGGACGCCGTGCGGGAGACGGGACTGCGGTTCTACAACGCGTCGAACAAGGTCGTCCTGGAGAACAAGCTCAAGGTTGCGCACGCCGTCGAGACCGACGGCAAACTGGCGAGGCAGGACTTCCCGTCGTCGATCGCCCCGCCGGCGGCTAGCTCGGTGAAGTTCTTCGCCGCCACCGACCACAACTGGGTCATGTGGGACTGCGTCCACCTGCGGATCGACTCGTTTTCGGTGAAGGCGGAGGTGCGGGATCCGGCGAGCGGCGCCTGGGGCGCCACGGCCACCCTGGAAGCGGGCACCACCGCGAACTACCGCTTCACGGTGACCAACGACGGCACCACGACGCTGGCGGCGGTCAAGGTCGACGACCCGTACTGCGACGCGCAGCCCGCGCCGATCGCGACGCTCGACGCCGGCAAGTCCGCGACCGTCACCTGCGACCACAAGAACGTCACCGAAGCGGACAACGGTCACGTCAGCACCGTGACCGTCTCCAGCGGCACGCTGCCGAAGAAGACCTCGACCACGACCATCAAGGTCACCCCGCCGCCCGCGATCGACGAGATCGGCGAGTTCGCCTGGAACGACGTCGACCGCAACGGCCTGCAGAACGACGGCGAGCCGGGCGTCCCGGGCGTGAAGGTGACCTTGAAGGACGCGTCGGGCACGGCGCTCGGCACGCTCACCACGGACGCCGCCGGCAAGTACCGCTTTACGAAGCTGAAGGACGGCATCTACCAGGTCTGCTTCGACATCAGCGCGCTTCCGCCCGAGTTCGCGGGCTACACCTACACGGCGAAGGACGCGGGTGACGACGCGAAGGACTCCGACGCCGATCCGACGTCGGGCTGCACGGCGACCACCACGGTCGGCCCGAAGAAACGCCAGGACCTGACGCTCGCGGCGGGTCTCAACGCGCCGATGAGCAAGCTGGGCGATTTCGTCTGGCTGGACAAGGACGAGGACGGCCTGCAGGGCCGCGACGAGCTCGGCGTCCCGGACGTGAAGGTGACGTTGAAGGACGCTTCGGCCAAGGAGGTCGGTTCGACCGTGACCGGGCCGGACGGGCGGTACTCCTTCGGAAGCGTGCTGCCGGGCTCGTACCAGGTGTGTTTCGACGCCGGGGCGCGGCAGCTGACCCGGGCGGGCGCCGCGCAGTACAACGGCACCGATTCGGCGGCGGATCCCGCGACCGGATGCACGCCGGTGGTCAAGCCGGGCGTGCCGGAGGACCTGACCAGGGACGCGGGTCTGATCGAGCCGTCGAATCCTGTGTGACCCACGGCCTAACCGGCACCCTTGTGACTATCACTCCTTCGACGTACAATATTCTGTACGTCGAAGGGAGGGTGCTAGTGAAGACCATGAGCTACTCCGAGTCTCGAGCGAAGTACGCCGAGACGCTCGACTCGGTGGTCAACGACCGGGAAGAGGTCGTGATCACCCGCGCCGGGCATGAGCCCGTCGTGATCGTGTCCCTGGACGATTATCAGTCGCTCAAGGAGACCGCGTACCTGCTCCGCAGCCCGGAGAACGCGCGGCGATTGATCACCGCGATCGAGCGACTGGAGTCGGGCGGCGGAACACAGCACGAACTCGTTGAATGAAGCTGATCTGGGACGAAAACGCCTGGGAGGACTACCTCTGGTGGCAAACCCAGGACCGGAAGGTGCTCAAGCGCATCAATGACCTCATCAAGGATGTCGTGCGCAACGGCAATGAAGGCATCGGGAAACCTGAACCGTTGAAACATGGGTTCCAGGGCTACTGGTCGCGCCGGATCACGGACGAGCACCGACTCGTCTACAAGGTCGCCGAGGGTGAAATCAGATTCGCTGCCTGCCGGTATCACTACGGGAAATAAAGGACGTCACCTCGAGATGACGTCCTTTATTGTCGGTGGGTGGCGCTAGCGTCGCCCACCGTGACCTCCCATCTCGATGCCACCCGCGAGTCCTACGACACCGTCGCCGAGGACTACGCGGTCCGGGTCGGACAGCTCTTCGACCAGGAGCCGATCGGCCGCGCGATGCTGGCCGCGTTCGCCGAGCAGGCGCGCGGCCCGGTCGTCGACGTCGGTTGCGGGCCGGGCCATGTCACCGCCTACCTGGCGTCGCTCGGTCTCGACGTCGCCGGTGTCGACTTGTCGCCGAAAATGGTCGAGATCGCTCGTCGTCAGTACCCTGACCTGCGGTTCTCCGTAGGTTCGATGACCGCCCTCGACCTCCCCGACGGCGAGCTGGGCGGGCTCGTCGCCTGGTGGTCGATCTTCCATTTGCCGCCCGAGCTCCTTCCGGCGGTCTTCGCGGAGTTCCGCCGTACGCTCGCGCCCGGCGGTCGCCTGCTGGTCGGATTCCACGTCGGCGACGAGCGGCTGAGCCCGGAGACGGCGTATGGCCACCCGGTCACCTACGACGCCTACCTGCTGGAACCCGGCAGGATCGCCGACCTGCTCGGTCAGGCGGGTTTCGAGGTCACCGCGCGGCTGGCCATGGAAGGGAGGCAGCGACCCCAGGCCTGTCTGTCCGCCCGCGCGGTTTGACTCGCGGGCCGAGGGCCTGATCTCCTTCGCACGCAACCGAGCCGGGCGGAGCCATGACGCAGACGAACACGACCACGGGCGAGAACACGCCCGACTGGCCTTCGCGCGCCTGGTTCCGGCGGCCGTCGACCTGGACGTGGTTCGGGTTCGGCCTGGTGCTGATGGTCTACGCCGACCTTGCCTGGCGCCGCCGCTGGATGAGCGACGACGGGCTGATCGTGCTGCGGACGGTCCGCCAGATCCTCGCG
This sequence comes from Amycolatopsis oliviviridis, assembly GCF_014654365.1. Classification (GTDB taxonomy): domain Bacteria; phylum Actinomycetota; class Actinomycetes; order Mycobacteriales; family Pseudonocardiaceae; genus Amycolatopsis; species Amycolatopsis oliviviridis. The sequence goes on along the minus strand of NZ_BNAY01000004.1, from coordinate 58,148 downwards.
GGCAACGGGCCGGTGTTCAACATCGGCGAGCGGGTCGAGACCAACACCAGTCCTTTGTGGACGGCGGTGCTGAGTGTCCTCGGGCTGATCCCGGGCGTGCCGCTGGAATGGATCTCCGTGGTGACCGGGCTGGTCTTCTCGGTCGCCGGACTGTTCTTCGGCCTGGACGGCGCGCGGCGGCTCTACCAGCCGCTGGCGTTCCACGGGCTCGCGCCCGCCGGGGCACTGGTCGTCTGCGCGCTGCCGCCGTTCCGCGACTTCGCGACGTCCGGGCTGGAGACCGGCCTGATCACGTTGTGGTTGGGCGGTACCTGGTGGCTCCTCGTCCGCCATTCGTCCACAATGGATGATCTGCGCACCTGGCCGGTCGCCCTGGTCGCCGGGTTGGGGCCATTGGTGCGGCCGGATCTCGCGCTCTTCAGCGCGGTCGCCTTGGCGGCGCTGCTCGTGCTCTCGCGACCGGGACTTCGCCGCGCGGTGGGCCTGCTGGCCGTGGCGGCCGTGCTCCCGTTGGCGTATCAGGTGTTCCGGATGGGCTACTACGGTCTGCTCACGCCGAACACCGCGTTGGTCAAGGAGGCGTCGGAGGCGAACTGGGCCCGTGGCTGGGCGTACCTCGTCGACCTCGTCCAGCCGTACTGGCTCTGGCTCCCGCTGGTGTTCCTCGCGGCCGCCGTCGTCACCGTCGCGTCCACTGTGGACAAAACCTTCGCGGTGCTCACCGCGGTCCCGGTCGTCGGCGCGGTGCTCCTCGCGGCGTACGTGACCAGGGTCGGCGGGGATTTCATGCACGGGCGCATGCTGCTTCCGGCGCTGTTCTGCCTGCTGCTGCCCGTGCTGGCCCTGCCGGTGACGAGGCTGACCACGGTTTTTCTGGTGGGCGTCGGGATCTGGGCGTTCGTGGCCGCCGGGTCGCTTCGCCCGCCGTACTCCACCCAGCCGCGTGCCGTCGGCATCACCGACGAGCGGTCGTATTGGTCGAGGTCGACGGGGCACGAGTATCCGATCCTGGCCGAGGATTACGCCGGCCATCCGTTGATGCCGTCGACGCTGGACGCCATCCACGGTGTCGACGGCCCGGCGGTGCTGGTCCAGGACTACGCGACCAGGCGCTGGTACGCGTACCCGACGGATCGGCCGTACGTGACCGTCGCCGCGGACAGCATGGGCGCGCTCGGCTTGCTGATCCCGCTCGACATGCGGCTGCGTGACGGTTACGGCCTCGCCAACCCGCTCGCCGCGCATTCGACGGCGCTTCCCGACGGCAGGCCCGGTCATCAGAAGTGGCTGCCCGCGGTGTGGGAACTGGCGAATTCGGCGCGGCTCCCGATCGCCGAGGGCGGCCCGGCCCGCGCCGCCGACGTCGCGGCCGCGCGGTCGGCGCTCGACTGCCCGGAGATCGTCGCGATCGACGTGTCGGTGCGGGATCCGCTGACGGCCGGACGGTTCGCGGACAACCTCATCGGGTCGTTCACGCGCGGCTCCGTGCGATTCCCCCGGGTGGCGACGTCGCCGGTCGTCTGCGGTGGCTAGCGTGGCGGCATGGCTGATCTTCCCCTCGCTCTCGTCACCGGCGCCACCCGCGGTATCGGCGCCGCGGTCGCCCGCGCGCTCGCTCCCACGCACCGGTTGCTGCTCGGCGGCCGCGACGCCGACGCGCTCGGTGAACTGGCGGGCACGCTGCCCGGCGCCCGGGCGTGGCCGGTCGACCTGACCGATGCCGAGGCGCTGGAAGCGGCGACCGCCGAATTCGGCGAACTGGACGTGCTGGTGCACTCGGCGGGCGTCGCGCGGCTCGGCACGATCGAGGCCACCACGGACGCCGACTGGCGGGCGAACTTCGAGGTCAACGTGCTCGGCGTCGTCACGCTGACCAGGCAGCTCCTGCCCGCGCTTCGCGCCGCGAAGGGGCACGTCGTGGTGATCAACTCGGGTGCCGGGCAGAACGCGCGTCCGGGCTGGGGTCCCTACGCGGCGAGCAAGTTCGCGGTCCGCGCCTTCGCCGACGCGCTGCGGGAGGAGGAGTCGACGCTGCGGGTGACGTCTATCTACCCCGGCCGTACGGACACCGAAATGCAGCAGGCGATCATCGCCGACGAGGGCCGCGCCTACGAACCGGAACGCTTCCTGCGCCCCGAGTCCGTCGCGTCCGCTGTGCTCTCCGCCGTCTCCGCGACCGGCGATGCGCACCCGACCGAGGTGACCCTCCGCCCCCGCGGCCTGGTCTAGCTCGCGCTGTCTTGATCAGCACGCCCCCAATGTGGCATTGGGGACACTCAACGTCCCCAATGCCACATTGGGGGCACTGACACCTTCGGGACGCCAGTTGTCCACAGCCCCTCACCGTTGTGCACAACCCCGCCCCCACCAGCGCTTTCCCCCGGGACCCGCCCCCAACCCCCGATAGACTGGCCTCGGGGCCGCCCCCTGGGATGGGCGGGGGGCTTGCGTAGGTGAGTTAAGAGCGCAGGCGTGCGGAGGTGTCGGCGACCTCGGCCTGCACTTTCGCGCGGTCGACTCGCAGGGATTCGCCGTCACCGACGACCTGTTCGCCCGCCACCCACACGTCGCGCACGCGGCGCGAGCCGGCGGCCCACACCAGGTTCGAGAGCAGTTGCTCGTCCGGGACGTCGAGGCCGGCGGCGAAGGCCGGGTCGTCGAGGTCGACGTGCACCATGTCCGCCCACCGGCCGGGTTCCAGCGCGCCGATGTCGGTCCGGCCCAGCGCGTCGGCGCCGCCGCGGGTGCCGAGCAGGAAGGCGTCGGCCGCGGTCAGCACGGTCGAGTCGCCGGTCGCGAGCCGCGCGAACATCGCCGAGAGCTGCAGCTCTTCCCACAGGTCGATGTCGTCGTTCGACGCCGGGCCGTCCGTGCCGAGCCCGATGGCGACGCCCGCCTTCCGCAGCTCAGTGACCCGCGCGATGCCCGAAGCGAGCTTCGCGTTCGAGCCGGGGCAGTGCGCCATCCCGACCCCGCGCGCCGCGAACAGCGCGATGTCCTCGTCGGACAGGTGGATGGCGTGCGCGGCCAGCGTCCGGCCCCGCAGCATCCCGACCTTCTCCAGCAGCGCGGGCACCGAACCGTGCTCTTCACGCTGCTTGACGTCTTCGAGTGCCGCCTCGGCCACGTGGATCTGCACCAGCGCGCCGCGTTCGGCCGCCGATTCCGCGGTCGCGCGCAGCGCCTCTTCGTTCAGCATGTACGCCGAGTGCGGCCCGTAGCCGACCTCGATCCGCTCGCCGGGGCCGAACCGGAGACCGTCGGTGTCGATCCAGCGTTCGACGCCCTTCAGCATCGCGCGCCAGTCCATCCCCGGCAGTTCCATGATCGGCGGGCCCAGGATCACGCGGCCACCGGTGGTGAGCACCGCGTCGGCGAGCTGTTCGCCTTCGAAGTACATCTCCGCGCTGGTCGTGACACCGTGCCGCAGCATTTCGACCGAGCCCAGCACCATGCCGGTGCGGATGTCGGCGGGCTTCAGCTTCGCCTCGGCGGGCCAGATGATCTCGGTCAGCCAGCGCAGCAGCGGCAGGTCGCCGCCCATCCCGCGCAGCAGCGTCATCGGGCTGTGCGCGTGCGCGTTGACCAGACCGGGCAGGAGAAGACCGCTCAACCGGGTCACGGGAGCGGACGTTTCGGGAGCCTCGGACGCGGGACCGACATGGGTGACGCGGCCCGCCTCGTCCACGTCGACCACGGCGTCACGCAGCAACGAGCAAGCGGGGTCGGCGGGCAGAACGACAGGAGCGTGGAAACGGCGTTGCATGACCGGAGCTTACTTTCAGTCGACGACCCCGCTACGCCACGCCCATGCCGCGATCTCCACCCGGTTCCGCGCACCCACCTTGCCCTGCACCGACGCCAGATGCGTCTTCACCGTCGACAGCGAAAGGAACAGCTCGGCCCCGATCTCGGTGTTCGTCAGCCCCTTCGCGGCCGCCTTGACCACGTCCAGCTCCCGCGCGGTCAGCGGCTCCGAAGGCGGGACGACCTCGCGTTTCACCGCGCCGCCGTCGAAATGCTTCAGCAGCCGGACGGTGATCTGCGGCGACACCAGCGCGTCCCCGCGCGCGGCCGCGCGCACCGCTTCGATCAGCAGCGCCGGGCCCGCGTCCTTCAGCAGGAACCCGCTCGCGCCGTTCCGCAGCGCGGTGTGCACGTACTCGTCCAGATCGAACGTCGTGACCACCACCACTTTCAGCGGATCGGCCACGTCCGGGCCCGCCAGCTGCTTGGTGACCTCGAGTCCGTCGATCCCCGGCATGCGGATGTCCAGCAGGCAGACGTCCGGCCGCAGTTCGCGCGCCTTCGCGACCGCCGAGACGCCGTCCGCCACGTCGGCGACCACCTCGATGTCGTCCTGCGCGTCCAGGATCATCCGGAAGCCGATCCGCACCATGTCCTGGTCGTCGGCGATCAATACCCGGATCACTCTTCTCCTTCAAGTGGTAGCCACGCTTCGACGCGCCATCCGCCGCCCGGCGCCCGCCCGGCGGAGAGCCGGCCGTGCAGCAGGGCGACCCGTTCGCGCATGCCGATCAGACCGTAGCCGCCCGACCCACCGGCCGGACGACGCTGGGGCTCGCGTCCGTCGTCGGTCACCTGGAGGTGCAGTTCCGCCTCGGTCACCTCGGCGATCACCAGCGCCTCCTTCGCCCCGGCCGCGTGCTTGCCGATGTTCGTCAGCGACTCCTGCACCAGCCGCAACGCCGACCGCCCGACCTCGTGCGGCACGTTCGGCGGCAGTTCGAGCTTCATCGACGTCTTCACGCCGTGGTTCGACCGTTCGATCAGCGACCGCAGATCCGCCGCGAGATCGGTGGTCGCCTGCTCGCTGAACTCGCTGCTCCCGGCCGGGGCGTCGCCGCGCATGCTCCGCACGAGCCGCCGCATCGCCGCGAGCGCCTCCACCCCGGCGTCCTCGATCCGGCCCATCGCCTCGACCGCGACCTGCGGATTCTTCTCGCCCATCATCTTCGCCGCCTGCGCCTGCACCACGATCCCGGTGACGTGGTGGGCGACGACGTCGTGCAGCTCCCGCGCCAGCGCCATCCGCTCCGACGTCTGCGCGTCGGTGATCGCCGACTGGATGACCTGCGTCCGCTCCGAATCCCGCGACCGCAGCGCCAGGCCGACCGCCACCGAGATACCGAGCAGCAGCAGACCCGCGATCGCGAACCCCGCGATGTCGTCCGGGTTGGTCATGAGCCGCGGATTCGGCCGCTGGGTGTTGAGCACGCAGGCGACCATCACCACCCCGGTCAGCGCCGCGAGCCGTGACGTGGCCTTGCCCAGCCCGACCGCGCGGACCAGCGTGACGATCGCGCCCATGCCCGCGACGACCTGCGTCCCCGGCACTCCGCCGGGCGTCGGGTAGTTGTAGCGCAGCCGGAGGAACGGCGTCACCAGCGCCGAGAGCAGCAGGACCGCGGTGAGCGCGACCATCGCGTCGGCCGGTCGCCGCGGCGCCGCGACGGCGATGACCGCGGCGATGATCGAGCAGACCAGGATGGGCAGGCCGTGCGCCCCGCTGGCGTAGGTGAAGCTGAATTCCAGGATGAGCGCGATGCTCAGCATGCCGATGAGCGGCCACTGGCCCATCACCAGCTTGTTGAGCTTCTGCAGCTTCTCGTAGCGCTTCGGACTCGTCATGCGGTCGCGCCCGGGGATCGCGAAGACCAGCGTGCCGCCCAGCAGGATGCCGCCGAACAGCATCGCCTGCGCCATGGTGCCGCCCGACAGCCCTTCCATGTACCGGCCGGACACCGCGGTCAGGGTGGCCAGCACCAAGCCGGAGATCACCGCGAACGCGACACCCGGCCGCGTCCGGCGCGCGGCGTAGAACAGGATCTCCACCCCCGCCACCACTTCGGTGATGGACAGGTTCGCGAGCACGCTCGAATAGGTCGGGATGTTGAAGTACCGGACGACCAGCGTGTAGGCCACCAGCACGACCGAGGCGGCGACGGCGGCGACAGCGGCCCGTTTCTGCGCCCAGAGCGCGCAGAACACCATCCCGAAGATGCCGGGGAACAGCAGGAGGTCGATGAACCGGGGGCCGGCGTCGTCGAACGCGGCGTCGGTGATGAAGGCCAGGTCGAAAGCGAACGCGGCCAGCAGGATCACCGCGGGCATGCCGATGCGGCGCGCGAGCGCGCTCGCCCGTGCGTAGAACTTGTTCTGGGATGGACCTGCTGTCACACCGTGACGGTAGAGGATCCGCCACCGTCCGCACCTTGGCCGACCGGCCCGAGCCTCCTCGGCCGATCGGCCGATGCGGGTGTGATCAGCACTGGCCGTCTGCCCGAAGTGGACACAGGTGGTTCACCGCGAAGCTCTTCCCCGAAGCGGAACACAAGTGACTGACTAGGGAGAATCACGGTGGTAGATCCACAGTGGACAGGCCAGCCGGTACTCGCCGGACGTGGACTCGTGAAGCGGTACGGCACGCAGCACGCGCTGGCCGGGATCGACATCGACATCCAGGCGGGTGACGCGGTCGCCATCGTCGGGCCCTCCGGCTCGGGCAAGACCTCCCTGCTGCACGTGCTCGCCGGGATTCTCCGCGCCGACGCCGGGCAGATCTTCCTGGCCGGGCAGCGGGTCGACCAGCTCAACGAGCGCAAGCGCAGCGAACTGCGCCGCACCGAGTTCGGTTTCGTGTTCCAGTCCGGGATGCTCGTCGCCGAACTGAGCGCCGAAGAGAACGTCGCGCTGCCGTCCCTGCTGGGTGGCAAGGGCCGCAAGGAATCCATCGAAGCCGGCCGCGAATGGCTGGGGAAGCTCGGCCTGGCGGGCAAGGAAAAGCGCCGTCCCGGTGAGCTTTCCGGCGGTGAGGCGCAGCGCGTCGCGATCGCACGGGCGCTGACGCACCGGCCGAAGGTGATCTTCGCCGACGAGCCGACCGGCGCGCTCGACACCCGCACCGGCCGCGCCACCATGGACGCGCTGCTCGCGGCGGCCGCCGACAGCGGCGCCGCGGTGATCGTGGTGACCCACGACCGCGAACTCGCCGAAGCCATGCCGCGCACGGTTTCCATCCGCGACGGCCTGATCGCGACGAGGTTGGCCGCCTGATGAACAGCTTCCAGCTGGCCATGCGGGTGCTCCGGGTCGACCGCCGGACCCGCACGTCGGCCATCCTCACCGCGGTCGGGGTCGCCGTCGCGACCAGTCTGGTGCTCCTGCTGGCCTCCCTCCCGGGTGCCACGCAGGCCCGCTCACAGCGCGCGATCTGGCAGGACATCGGGAGCTACTACTCCCAGTCCGGGGAGAGCCAGCGTCCGGCGCCGCTGCTGATGGCGGCCAACAAGGACTACTCGGGCGACCGCGAGATCATCCGCGTCGACATCGCCCAGACCGGTAACTCGCCGATCCTCAGCCTGCCGCCGGGCATCCCGAAGCTGCCCGGACCCGGCGAGGCGATCGTTTCCCCCGAACTCGGGAAACTGATCCAGTCGGCGCCCCAGGCCCAGCTCGGGGACCGGTTCGGCAAACTCGTCGACGCGCTCGGACCCGACTCGCTGATGTATCCGGAACAGCTGGTCGCCGTGGTCGGCCACACCCCGGAGACGATGCCGAAGACGGCGCTCGCCGCGGACGGCTTCCCCAACAAGCAGGCGAAGCCCGACCCGATGCTCGAACTGCTCGCCTGGGTCGGCGTGATCGTCCTGCTCGTGCCGAGCCTGGTGCTCGTCGCGTCCTCGGCCAGGCTCACCGCCGCCCGGCGTGAGCTGCGGATGGCGGCGCTGCGGCTGGCCGGGGCGACCCCGGGGCAGGTGACGAAGATCGTCGCCGCCGAGACGGCGTTGTCAGCGGTGGTCGGCGCCTTACTGGGCATCCTCGTGGCACCGGCGCTCCAAGGCCTCTCGACGTTCGTCCCGTGGGGCGGCGGAACCTGGCTCGCGTCGGACTTCAGCCTTTCGCTCGGCTCGACCATCGCGGTCGCCATCGCGATCCCGCTGCTGGTCGTCTTCGCCGGCGTCCTCGGTATCCGCCGCGTGCTGAAGACGCCGTTGTTCGCGGCGTCGGCCCACGCTCGCAAGCCGCTGCACTGGTGGCGGCTGCTCGCGGTCCCCGTGGCCGGTGCCTTCTTCCTCTTCGCGGTCACCCAGGACAACGCCAGCCTGCCGATGGTGATGCTCGGGTTGTTCCTGCTGGTCGGGTCGGCCGCGATCATCGGACCGTGGGTCACCTCGGCGGTCGGCGGCACGTTCGTCCGGATCTGGCGCAAACCCGCGTCGCTGCTCGCCGGGCGCAGGCTCCGCGACGACCCGAAGAGCGCGTACCGCGCCACGGCGGGTGTCGTGCTCGCGGTGTTCACCGGCTCGATGGCGCTCACGCTGCTGCCCTCGTTCGAGTCGATGGCGGGTGGCGGACGGACCTTCAAGGACAACGTCCTCTACGCCGAATCCGACGCGACCCAGGCACAGCGGATCGCCGACGACACCAACGCGTCCCTCGCCCGCAACGGGATCGCCGACAAGGCCGTCCCGGTCGGCCAGGTCTACCTGTCCACCGGCGAGGCGGGGACCCGCTCCCAGTCGCTGAGCCGCGCCTTCGTGATGACCTGCGAGGACGCCGCGAAGCTGCTCCGGGTGAACATCGGCGGCTCCTGCCAGCCCGGTCCCGCGATCTACAGCCGGACCAGCCTCGACCCGGCGGCCTACAGCGTGACGAACGACTACGACAAGTCCGGTACGCCGCTGAATCCGACGGCGCCGGTGCACCTCTTCCCGTCCAGTGACGAGGACACCTACGGCACGATCGTCATCGACCCGGCCCTGGTCCCCGCGGGGGTCACGCCGGAAAGGTTCGACGTGATCGTGCCGACGACGCCGCAGAACGGCGAGGTCGTGCGAACCGCGCTGGTCGGGGCCGCCCCCGGCCAGGAGGTCGGCAGCCGCGGCCTGCACCTGATCGGCCAGCAGCAGGAACTCGGCGACCTGCGCCGGGTCACCGTGATCGGCCTGATCGCCGCCGGGGTGCTCGCCGGCTGCAGCGCGGCCGTCGCGACCGCCGGTTCGGTGATGGACCGCCGCCGCACCTTCGGGGCGCTCATCGCGGCCGGGACACCGGTCCGGGTGCTGGCGAGGGCGCTGCGGATGGAAGCGGCCCTGCCCGCGATGGTGGCCACCATCGGCGCGGGTGCGGTCGGGGTCGGAGTCGGCATCGGGCTCTACAGCCTGGTCGAAAAGGACGGGATCGTGCTGAGCCCGTGGCTGCTGGCGCCCGTGGTGCTGGGAATCGGGGTGGCGATGCTCGGGGCATCCATCTCGACCCCGGCCCTCAAGCGGGTGCAGTCGGAGCCGTTGGCCGACGAGTAAAAGGTTCGCCCGAACGGCGTCATGGCGCCGGGGCGAGCAGGTCTCGTGGATGGAGTCGGAGGTAACCATCCACGAGCCGGGTGCCCGGTCATCCCTCTGTCGGGGGATGGATGAACGGGCACCGGGGATGCGCAGGGGGCATCCCAAGGCACGGGGGTGTCAAGAAAGGGCCGGTCAGGACGTGGGGACGTCCTGACCGGCCCTTTCAGGCGTTCACAGAAAGCTCAGACGCGTTCGAAGATCAGGTCGTGCGAGATCCGGCCTTCGACGTCGGCGCGGTTCTCGAACTTCGTGATCGGGCGCCACTCCGGACGCGGCGCCCAGCCGCCCGGCTCTTCGGCGTACCGGTTGCGCAGGAGCGGCTCGGCCGAGCAGACCTCCATCATCTGCTCCGCGTAGTTCTCCCAGTCGGTCGCCATGTGGAAGGTCCCGCCCGGCGCGAGTCGCGACGCCACCAGCGAGACGAACTCCGGCTGCACGATCCGCCGCTTGTGGTGCCGCTTCTTCGGCCACGGGTCCGGGAAGAACAGCCGGACCCCGGCCAGCGAACCCGGCTCGACGTGCGAGGTGAGCAGGACGACGGCGTCACCGTGCACCAGCCGCAGGTTCTCCACCCCGAGCTTCTCCGCGCGCAGCATCAGCTGCCCGAGACCCGGGTCGTACACCTCGACCGCGACGTAGTTGAGTTCCGGCGCGGCGGCCGCGAGCTGGGAAGTGGTCTCGCCCATCCCCGAGCCGATCTCCACCATGACCGGGGCCTGCCTGCCGAACCAGTCGTCGAAATCCACCGTGCCTTCGGGCAACTCGCCGACCGTGCGGCCGAGCGACGGCCAGAGATCGTTCCAGGCTCGCTGCTGCCCGACGGTCATCCGGCCGCCGCGTTTGACATAGCTGACCACGCTGCGCATCCGTGGCTGGTCCTCGTTTTCCACCCGCCCATTAAACGCGGGGGTTACCTCACCGCTTCGAACTCCCCCAGCCGCGAGCGCAGGCCGGCGAATCCGGCGACCGCGATCGGCGGCGGCGTCGTACTGGAATGGGCGGGGAGAACGTCGATCCAGCCGTCGTGGCGGCTGGTGTTCAGCACGGTGGTCGGGATCGAATGCCCGGAAGTCCCGCGTTCGGAAGGCATGAACTCCCAGTAGCCGGATTCCCCGTCCGCGGCCCACGGGACGAATTCCCAACCGGGACGCCTGCCGAGCAGACCGGAGATACGATCTTCGATGCGGAAACCGAGTTCCCGCGATTCGAGCCTTCCTTCCACGACGGCGCGAAGCCACCACGGTGCGGGGATTTCACCGTGCATTCCACTGGACGCGCGGTACAGCGCGACAACGAGATCTTCGGGTGCGCGGTGCACCCAGGCACGGCGGATATCGGACGGCCTGGTCGCCGACGCCACCGTTCGGGGTAGTTCGATCGCTTGGGACCATTCGAGGTCGAGCATGGGCTCGAGCCGTGGTCGCGTGCTTTCAGTACGGGCTTTCGGGATCGTGCGTTCCACTCCCTGACCGGAATCCACCGTCAAGGATCACCTCCGGGGCCGAGAGCCGAAATGCGGCTCGTCCCGAGCATCGCCCGGTCAGGAACAGTATGTCCGCTTCCTGTGAGAGAAGCCACAGGCTCTTAACGTGGACTTAACTCCTTTGGCCGCGGTAAAAGCTCACGCATCCCTTCGATGGGTGATCATCAGTCCGGCCGCATAAACAATCACGCAGATGCCGCCGAAATAAGCCAAATATCCCCACGGGCCCAGGGGTGGCTCGAGTTTCAACATCGAAACCGTCAGATCCGGTCCGGCGAACTGATTCGCGGCGACGAACGGCATCCACTGATAGAGGTCATCGCCCACGCGCGGAATCAGGATGACGAGCCCCTCGATCAACTGTGTCCAGGCCAGCGCGAACACGAGGGCGAACGCGGGGCTGCGGAACAGTAGCCCGAGACCGACACCGAGGAGGCCGGTCAGCAGGAAGGTCAGCCCCTGCCCCGCCACCGCGCGCCAGTCGGCGCCCGAAGCCAGGCCCAGGTCGGCGGCCGGTTTGATCAGATACGCGATCCCCCACGAGCAGAAGCCCACGAGCAGGCCGATCAGCCCCGAGAACACCCCGACGACGGCACCCTTCGCCAGCAGCGCGGGCACCCGCGACGGCACCGCCTGGAAGGTGAGCCTCATCGTGCCCCAGTTGAACTCGGTCGCCGCCGCGAGGATGGCGAGGACGAGCACCACGGTCCGGCCCATGGCGCTGGCCGTCTGCGTGGCGGAGACGGTCGCCTGACCCTCCAGCGGAACCAGACCGAAGAACAGCGCGGTGTAGCCGATCGCGATGACCACCGCGATGGCGGCGCACCACCAGGGCGCGCGCGTGCTCAGCAGCTTGATCCGCTCCGCGCGGAGCAGGTTCGCCGTGCTCATCGGGCCACCTCCGGGACGCCGGCGCCGTATTCGACGGCCTCGGCGGTGAGTTGCATGTACGCCTGTTCGAGCGAGCCGGTGAGCGGGTGCAGTTCGTGCAGCGTCGCGCCCGCGGCGAACGCGAGCTCGCCGATGTCGTCACTGTCCATTTCGGACACGATGAGCGCGCCGTCCTCCTCGCGGAACTCGGCGCCCTTCTCGGTCAGCGCCGTCCGGAGCTCGGGCAGGTGCGGGCTGCGGACCCGCACGCCGAGACCCTTCGCGCGGCCGACGAAGTCCTTCATCGTGCCCTGGTAGATCAGCTTCCCCCGGCCGATCACGACGAGGTCCTGCGCGGTCTGCGCCATTTCCGGCAGCAGGTGGCTGGACACGAACACGGTGCGGCCTTCGGCGGCGAGCGCGTGCATCAGCCGCCGGATCCACACGATGCCCTCGGGGTCGAGACCGTTGACCGGCTCGTCGAACAGCAGCACCCGCGGGTCGCCCAGCAGGGCCGTGGCGATCCCGAGCCGCTGCGACATCCCGAGCGAGAACTGCCCGGCCCGTTTGCGGGCGACCGAGTCCAGCCCGACCAGGCGGAGCACCTCGTCGACCCGCTTGTCCGGCAGGCCGTTGGTCGCGGCGATCCACCGGAGGTGCTCGCGGGCGGTGCGGCCGGGGTGCCGCCAGGTGGCGTCGATCATGCCGCCGACCATCCGAAGTGGATCACGCAGCTCGCGGTAGGGCTTGCCGTCGATGGTCACCGAGCCCGACGTCGGGCTGTCGAGCCCGAGCATCATCCGCATGGTGGTGGACTTGCCCGCCCCGTTGGGGCCGAGGAACCCGGTCACCCGTCCCGCCTCGGCGGTGAACGTAAGTTCGTCCACGGCGAGCTTGTCGCCGTAACGCTTCGTGAGTCCAGTGGCCTCGATCATCGACCCTCCCGCCAGGTGGATTCCGACATTACCAACGGGGAAAGGACCGGGCTGCCCCCCGACAGGCGGCCCGGTCCTTGTTCCCCTTTTTCTCCCCGGCCGGACGCCCTGCTCCCCCGAGCGGACGTCCGGCTTCTCCCCTGTGGAAGTTCTTACGCGTCGCGCTTGTCGGCGACGACCAGCGAGATGACCAGCATCACCAGTGCGAAACCGGCGAAGTAGGCCAGCGAGCCGCCCTGGCTCAACGGCGCGTCCGCGGCGGCGGGACCCGAACCGTTGAGGAACCTGTCCGCGACGTGGAACGGCATCCAGTCGTAGATGTCCTTGCCGATCTTCGGGATGAGCTGGATCAGGTTCTCCACCGCGAGGGTGTAGATCAGCAGGAGCGAGATGGCGCCGGCGCTCTGCCGGATCAGGATGCCGACGGCGACCGCGATCACCGAGGCGAGCGCGAACACGACGCCGACCCCGGCGACGCTGATCCACTCCGCGGTGGTGTTCAGCATGAGGTCTTCCGGCCGCATGACCGAGGCGAGGCCCCAGGCGGCGAACGCGGCGATCTCGCCGATCACGAGCGAGAGCAGCGCGACGACGCCGGTCTTCGCGAGCAGCGCCGACTTGCGATTCGGCACGGCCTGGAAGGTGGTGCGGATGGTGCCGAAGCGGTATTCGGTGGTCACCGAAAGCGCCGCCAGCACCATGATCACGGTCATGCCGAAGACGTAGCCGAACTGGGAGTTCGAGACGTCGGTGAATTCACCCGCCGGGGCGGCCCCGGCGAAGATGGCGGCGAAGCCGATCACGACCGCGAGGGTGATCAGCGCGCACCACCAGGGTGAGCGTGTGGTGAACAGCTTGATGCGTTCCACAGCGAGCAGAGTCATGGCTTTTCTTTCCTCAACAGTGTTTTCGAAAAGAGTGAACGGCTACTGGGCGGCGGAGACCACTTCGGCGGCTTCGGCTTCGAGACCGGTGTGGTACTCGACCGAATCGCCGGTGATCTGCATGAAGGCCTGCTCCAGGGAGCCGGTCTGCGGGCTGAGCTCGTGCAGCACGATCCGGTTGGCCGCGGCGATCTCGCCGATCTTGGCACTGTCCAAACCGGACACGACGATCGCGCGGTCCTCGTCGGTGACCTGGGCGCTCGCCTGCGTCAGCGCGGAGCGCAGCTCGGGCAGTTGCGGCGACCGGACCTTGACCGTGTTCTCGGCGGCCCGGGCCACGAAGTCCTCGGTGGAGGACTGGGAGATCAGCTGTCCCTTGCCGATCACGATCAGCTGGCTCGCGGTCAGCGCCATCTCCGAGAGGAGGTGCGAGGAAACGAACACCGTGCGGCCGTCGTCGGCCAGCCGGTGCATGAACTTGCGGATCCAGAGGATGCCCTCGGGGTCGAGGCCGTTGACCGGCTCGTCGAAGAGGAGGACCTCCGGGTCGCCCAGCAGCGCCGCCGCGATCCCCAGTCGCTGCGACATGCCGAGGGAGAACCCGCCGGCGCGCTTCCCGGCGACGCTGGTGAGCCCGACGATCTCGAGCACCTCGTCGACCCGGTTCGCCGGGATGTTGTTGGACCTCGCCATCCACTGCAGATGCGCCCGCGCCGACCGGTTGGGGTGCACCCACTTGGCGTCCAGCAGCGCGCCGACCGTCCGCAGCGGCTCCTTCAGCTCGCGGTACTGCTTGCCGCCGATGCGCACCTGACCCGAGGTCGGATTGTCCAGGCCGAGGATCATCCGCATGGTCGTCGACTTGCCCGCCCCGTTGGGGCCGAGAAAACCGGTGACCTTCCCGCTCGCGACGGAGAAGGACAGGTTGTTCACCGCCAGTGTCTTGCCGTACCGCTTGGTGAGGCCAGCTGCCTCGATCATGTCTGCTCCCCTCGGCGACTGCGAGAACAATCGTCGTCCATGTGGGTGGCCGAGCGCGTCATCCTGAGGTGCCAACCTGGTACCCGACCTGAGAAGTAGCTTGCCGTCTCCGGACGGCGTACGCGATCGGTGACACCCCTGAGAGTGACCCTGAATCGCCAGGGTTAATGAACCATGGTTCAATAATCGTATGGCGAGGCCTCGCACCATCACCGACGAGCGACTGCTGGAAGCGGCGGGGACCGTGATCGGCAAGGTCGGACCCGGTTTCACGCTGGCCCAGGTGGCTACGGAAGCCGGCGTCGCGGTCGGCACCGTCGCCCAGCGGTTCGGTTCGAAAAGCGGCCTCCTCCAGGCGCTGAGCCGGTTGAACACGCAGTCGGTCGTGGGGCTGATGCGGGAATGCGGCGAACTGGCCGATCCCGTGGAGGCCCTGCGCGCGGCGGTCGTCGTGATCTACGAGGGCCTGGGGACGGCGGAAACCGCGGCGAACCATCTCGGGCAACTGGGGGTGGACATCGGCGATCCGGACCTCCGCGCCCTGCTCGGTGACCATTTCACCGCGGTGGAAGCGGAATTGCGGCGGCTGATGCGGGTCGCGGCGCGTGACCTGCCGGGCGCGCCGGGGGTCGTCCGTGCGGCGCGGGTGCTGCTGGGGGTGGCGAACGGGGCCGCGCTGGATTGGTCGATCCGGCCGAAGGGCCGGATCGTCGACCGGCTGGGGCAAGACGTGGACGCGGTGCTGACCGCGTGGAAAGGAGTGTCCTGAATGGACCGGAAAGTGGCCGTCGTCACGGGGGCGACGCGAGGATGTGGCCGGGCGATCGCGGTGGAACTGGGCAGGCTCGGCTGGACGGTGTTCGTCACCGGCCGCACGACGAGGGACCGGCAGTCGCCGATGAAGCGGTCGGAGACGATCGAGGACACCGCGGAACTCGTCGACGCGGCGGGTGGCCGGGGGATCCCCGTCCGCACCGACTTCACCGAAGTGTCCGATGTGGACGCGCTGAAGGCGCGGATCGAGTCCGAGGTGGACGGCCGGATCGACGTCCTGGTCGACGACGTCTGGGGTGGCGACCAGTTCGCGGACTTCGACGGGGCGTACTGGGACTCCAGTCTCGACGACGCGCTCTCGCTGGTGCACAACGCGATCGACACGCACCTGATCGCGTTGCACCGGCTGCTGCCGCTGGTCGTCCGGAAGGAGGGCGGACTCGTCATCGAGGTCACCGACGGCGACCACGACGAGTACGTCGGCGCGGGAATCCCGTACTTCCTCGCGAAATGCGCCATCCGGGCGATCGGCCGGGCACTCGGCGCCGAACTGAAGAAGTACGACTGCGTCGGCATGACCGTCACGCCGGGTTTCCTGCGGTCGGAGGCGATGCTCGACTACTTCGGGATCACCGAGGAGAACTGGCGTGACGCGGTGGGCAAGGCCGCCCCGGTCGACTTCGCCATCTCGGAGACCCCGGCGTTGCTCGGGCGGGGTGTCGCGAAGCTGGTGACCGACCCGGAGGTCTCGCGGTTCGCGGGCAAGACGCTGGCGTCGTGGACGCTGATGAACGAGTACGGCCTGACCGACGTCGACGGCTCGCGCCCCGACTTCGGCAAGTGGATGGCCGAAGTCCGGGAAACGGGCAAGGACACGGCGACGGCCGACCACTCGCTCTACCGCTGAGACCGACCCCTGAACCGACGCAATCAGTCGGCTACTTGCCTGGTCGCCTTGCGGCGCGCGAACGCGGTCAGGGCAAGTAGCCGACTAATTGCGGGGTGGCGCAGCGCTACTTCTTTCCGGCCAGCACGTCCAGGTAGTGCTGGTTGAACATCACGCCGAGGACGTTGCCGAACGGATCGACGACGGCCGCGGTCACGAAGCCCGGACCGCGCTCGATGATCGGCTCGTACTCCTTCGCGCCCTTGTCGAGCAGCTTCGCGAAGGCGTCCTCGACGTCGTCGACGGCCCAGTTCGCGATGGCCCCGCCGGGGCCGGGCTGGGCCAGCGGCGGCCGGTAGTCGCCGCGGACCAGGCCGAACTCGTGCTGGTAGTCGCCGATCCGGAACTCCGCGTACGCCGGCTTCTCGTCAGGGCCGTTGCGGACGAAGTACGGCTCGATCCCGAACAGGTCCGAGTACCACTCGATCGCGGCGCCCAGGTCGTCGGCGTAGAACGTGGTGGTGGTGAGACCTCGCAGCATTTCCAACTCCTCGGTTAGTGGCTTCGAAGAGAAGGATCCATCGCAAAGTGCTCACCGAATGACCACTTTTCTCCGGCGGGTTTCAGCTCACCCCGGGACGCGCCAGCCCGGTCTCGTAGGCGAGCACCACGGCCTGCACCCGATCCCGCAGATCGAGCTTGGACAGGATCCGCCCGACGTGCGTCTTCACCGTCGCCTCGGACAGGAACAGCGTCTCGGCGATCTCCAGGTTCGAGAGGCCCTTCGCGATCAGCACGAGCACCTCCCGCTCCCGCTCGGTGAGGACGTCGAGCTCGGCCGCGTCCCGCATCGGCTTCCCGCCGCCGCCGACGAACCGGTCGAGCAGCCGCCTGGTCACCGAAGGCGAGACCACGGCGTCGCCCGAAGCGACCGCCCGCAGCGCCGACACCAGGTGATCCGGCTGCGTGTCCTTCAGCAGGAACCCGCTCGCCCCGCCCTGCAGCGCCGAATAGACGTACTCGTCCAGGTCGAACGTCGTCATCACGAGCACCCGCGCCGTCCCGGCCTCGACGATCCGCTTCGTCGCCTCGACCCCGTCCAGCACCGGCATCCGGACGTCCATCAGCACGACGTCGGGCCGCAGTTCCTCCGCCAGGCGGATGGCCTGCGCGCCGTCACCCGCCTCGCCGACGACGTCGATGTCGGCCTGCGCGCCCAGGACCATCCGGAACCCGACGCGCATCAATTCCTGGTCGTCGACGACCACCACCCGTATCACGTCGCCAACCTAACCGGGAGCCTCGCGTGCACCTGCCACCCTCCACCGGGAGCGGGCCCGACCTCCAGCGTGCCGCCGAAGACG
Source organism: Amycolatopsis oliviviridis (assembly GCF_014654365.1). Lineage (GTDB taxonomy): Bacteria > Actinomycetota > Actinomycetes > Mycobacteriales > Pseudonocardiaceae > Amycolatopsis > Amycolatopsis oliviviridis. The sequence continues at coordinate 40,603 of NZ_BNAY01000004.1, read as the reverse complement.
TTCGCCCGTTCCTTCATTCCGATCAATCCGTTCCCGCCCGGGACGGCGAGCTTCCTCGGCGGCGCAGTCTGCGCCGCCGTCTTCGTGGCGGCGGGCACCAGCTGCTTCGCGCGGCCGGCGCCGTCGTCGGTGACCCGGACGTCGATCACGTCCTTCTCCCGCCGCACCAGCACCTCCGCCTGCGCGCCCTGTCCGGCGTGCTTCAGCGTGTTCGTCAACGACTCCTGCACGATCCGGTACACCCCGAGGGAGACACCGGCCGGCAGCCCTTCCAGCGCGTCGGAACCGATCGCCAAGGTCACCGGCACCCCCGCCTGGCGGATCCGGTCCGCGAGGTCGGTCAGCGCGCTGGCGTCCGGCTGTGGCACGCGCGGCTCGTCGTCACCGTCACTGCGGAGCACGTCCAGCAGCCGCCGCAGTTCGGCGAGCGCGCCGCGGCCGGTCTCCGAAATCGTCTGCAAGGCCCGTTTCGCCATCTCGGGATTCCCGTCGACCGCGTAGGACGCGCCGTCGGCCTGCACGACCATCACGCTCACCGCGTGCGCCACGACGTCGTGCAGCTCACGGGCGATCCGTCCGCGTTCCTCACCGACGGCGATCCTGGTCGCCTGGTCCCGTTCCGTCTCAAGTAGATGCAACCTGGCTTCCACCTCCTCGTGATAGGCGCGCCTCGCGCCCGCGAACTCGCCGAGCGTCCAGCACAGCGCGGCGGAGAAGACGCCGATGATCACCAGCACCCACATGTCCTCCGGCGGGTCGATCCACATCTGGACCCCGGAGACGACGAAGGTCGCCAGCAGGTACAGCAGCCCCTGTTTGCGTCCCACGTAGACCAGCACCGAGTAGATGCTGATGACCAGCGCGAACGCGCTGGCCGCGCCCAGTTCCAGCGCCCCGTGCGGGATGCCGATCAGCAGCAGCAGATACGCCGACCACAACGGTGCCTTCCGCCGGAAGACCAGCGGGGCGACCATCGCGACGTCCAGCGGAACGACCACGTACCAGGGCGGCATCGGGACTTCCGGCGTCTCGACCGCCGCCACGTAGAACAGCAGGTCGGTCAGCAACAGGACGACGGCGATGAGACTGTCCCCCGCCATGGGGTGGGCACGCATCCAGAGGCTCAACCGTCGCACCTGGTAACACTATGTCGGCCCGCGCCGTCCGCGCGTCGGTCGCCGGTACCACCTTCGGTGCGACCCGAGGATGAGCGGCATGGCACGATTCGGGTCGGGTTGCTCGACGACTGGGAGGGTGTGGGCGCCGTGACGTCAGCGACGGAACAGGGCCGTCTCGCCGGCCCGCTGTCGATGTCGGTGGCGAACCTCTGCCACCGCCTGCAGCCCCAGGTCTCCGCGCGCACCGCCGCCGGGTTCGCCGAGGTGCTGCGCAGGCTGGGCGGACCGCTTCAGGTCGCCGTCGCAGGCCGGATCAAATCGGGTAAGTCCACACTGGTCAACGCGCTGATCGGGCGCCGGGTCGCGCCGACCGACGTCGGCGAGTGCACCCGGCTGGTGACCCGGTTCCAGTACGGCACGGTCGACCGCGTCGAGATCGTCTTCAACGACGGCCGCAAGCAGGTGCTGCCCTTCGCCGCCGACGGGATGATCCCGGCCGAGCTGGGCATCGACATCGACCAGGTGTCGCATATCGAGGCGTACCTCACCAACGCGGTCCTCCAGGGCATGACCGTCATCGACACCCCTGGTCTCGGATCGCTCGACGCCGCCTCGGTGTCGCGGACCGAGCAGCTGCTGGGCGCGGCGAAGCACCGCAAGCCCGACGACGAAGAGGACGACGAAGAGGGTTCGGACGAGCTGGACGACACCTCGCGCAACGCCGTCGCGGGTGCCGAGGCCGTGCTCTACGTCGTCACACAGGGCGTGCGCGCCGATGACCAGCAGGCGCTGGCCGCGTTCACCGCCGCGACCGCGAGCCGCGAGGCCGGCCCGGTCAACGCGATCGCGGTGCTCAACAAGGCGGACACCATCGCGCCCGAGTCGGTCGAAGGTTCCGGCGGCGACGTGTGGAAGGCGGCGACACTCTTGTCGGAGAAGCAGGCCTCGACGCTGAAGCCCCGCGTCGCGGACGTGCTCCCGGTGATCGGGCTGATCGCGGAGTCGGCCGAGTCCGGCGGGTTCACCTCCGGCGACGCCGAAGCGCTGCGTCAGCTGTCCGAGATGGACGACGACATCCTCGAGACCATGCTGATCTCGGCGGACATCTTCACCAGCTGGGAATGCGACGTCGCGGCGGGCACGCGGCTGCGGCTGCTGGAGAAACTGGACCTCTTCGGCGTCCGGTACGCCGTCGAGGCGATCCGCGCCGAACCGGAGATCACCGCGGGCTCGCTGCGGCGGAAGCTGCTCGACGCCTCCGGTCTCGAAGCCGTCCGCCAGCGGCTGAGCATCGTCTTCGCCGCCCGCGCCGACGGCATCAAGGCCGCCGCCGCGCTCGCCTCGGTCACCGCGCTGGCCCACGCGTCCGGCGACCCGGCCGAACGGCAGCGCGTCCATGACGCGATCGAAGTCCTGCTCGCCAAGCCCGAGGCACACCAGCTCCGGCTGCTCGAAGCGCTCACGCTGGTCGCGTCCGGCGCCGTCGACATGCCCGAGGACCTGTCCGAGGAGGTCCTGCGGGTCGGCAGCAGCGCCGACATCGGCGCCCAGCTCGGCAAGCCGGGCGCTCCCCGGGCAGACCTCGCCGCCCACGCGCTGGAACGCGCCGGCTGGTGGCGCTCCTTCGCGTCCTTCGGCGCGACGCCCGCCCAGAGCCGCGTCGCGCACGTCGTGCACCGGGCGTACTTCCTCATCTGGCAGCAGATCCGGGAACCCCAGGCCTGACGACCCCGCACTACCTTCGCATTTAGTCGACTACTTGCCCTGACCGTGGCCAGGCGTCGGAAAGCGTCCAGGCAAGTAGTCGACTAAATGCGAAGGATTTGATAAACCGAGCGCTCGGTCTAATAATGGGCCCCATGGAAACGATCGTCGACGAGCCCCAGTGGCTGCGCACGGCCTCCTGGGTCGGCTGCCCGCTGCTGGGCGCCGGGCTCGGCTGGTTCCTCCAGTCGATCTCCGGCTGGGTGGCCTCCCTGAGCTGGGTCCCGTTCAAGGGGCCGTTCCAGCTCGTCTCGGACATGCCCGGCCCGTGGGGCGTCGTCACCGGGATCGGCGTCGGCCTGGTCCTCGGCCTGGCGTTCGCCGCGGTCTGGGCGCACGAGCGGCTGATCGTCAAGGTGACGCCGACGCGCATCACGCTCACCACCAAGGGCCGCAGTCGCGCTTACGAAGCCAAGCTCCAGGCCGTCTTCCTCGACGGCAAGGAGCTCGTCCTGCTCGCCTCCGACGGCCGGGAACTGGCGCGGCAGAAGGGCGACGTCGACCGCAAAGCCGTCGCCGCGGCCTTCACCGAGCACGGCTACCCCTGGCACGCCGAACCGCCGGCGGTGAAATGAGGACGGTCGACCCGGCCAAGCACGAGGCGAAACGCCGCACCATCCTCGACGCCGCCGCCTGGTGTTTCTCGGAGAAGGGCTTCGAGAAGACCACCACGGCAGAGATCTGCCGCGCCGCGGGGATCAGCACCGGCAGCCTGTTCCACTACTTCCCGAACAAGCGCGCGGTGTTCGTCGGCATCTTCGAGCAGGACGGCGACGAGACCGCGGCCCTGATCGCGGCCGCCCACGAGATCGAAGATCCGTGGGAGGCGATCCTCCACGTCCTCTTCAGCGTGTCCGAACAGCTCCTGAACCCGATGGCGGCCAAGCTCGTCCTCGAGGTCGCCGCACAGTGCGCCCGCGACGCCGAGCTGGCCGAACTCGTCCAGGGCAACGATCGCGCCTTGCGTGACGCCCTGATCGGTCTGGTGAAGCGGGCGGTGGAAGCGGGCCGGATCGACCCCGGCCTCGACCCGAAGACGGCCGCCAGCTGGCTCGTCGCGATGATCGACGCGCCACTCTCCCGGGTGATTCTGGAGCCGGACCTCGATCCGGCCGCGGAACTGGCGGTGCTGAAGGTGCTTCTCTCCAGATTCCTTCGTCCCGTTCTGCCGAATTCGCCCCCGGCGAGCGGCCGGGTGTCCGACACTGGTGGAATCTCCCCGGGCTGATCGGTCGGCCCGGGACACCAGTTACGGGGGTCGATCCGGTGGGTGCCTGGCTGCGCAAGAAGGCGGTCGAAGAGGAGAATCCTGACGATGTGCCGACCAACCAGATCTCGGCCGTGAGCATCGCGGCGATCATCGCCGAAGCGGACGGCGAGACTTCGCCGTCCGAGGGAACCGAGGCCGCCGAAGCCGCGTCGAAACCGGATGTGGAGTCCACGACCACGGGTCCGGCCGACCTCGAACAGGCTCTCGCCGACCGGCAGGCGCTGATCCAGCTCTGCCTGTACGCCCTCGACCGCGCCCGCAGCGGCGGCGTCGTCGAGCGGCTCGAACACGGTCTCGCCGGGATCGGCGTCCGTGCCCTGCGCCCGGACGGCGAGCGGTTCGACCCGGCCGTGCACGAGGCGGGCGGCGCGGTCGCCACCGAGGACCCGGCGCTCGAAGGCCTGGTCGCGGAGACCGAGGTCGTCGGGTTCGCCGATCACGACCGGGTCCTGCGCGCGCCGATCGTCATCGTCTACGCGAAGAAGGCCCAGTGACCGCTCCGAGCGCGGCGGCCAACCTCCCGGCCCTCGTCAAGAGCACGCGCGAACAGCTGCTCACCGTCGTCCGCGAAGCCGATCCGCAGGCCGCGAAATGGGTCGAGGACATCCGGAAGGCACGGCCGAAGAAGCCGTCGGTCGTGGTGGTCGGCGAGACCAACCGCGGCAAGAGCTCGCTGGTGAACGCGCTCCTGTCCATGCCGGGACTGTCCCCTGTGGACGCCGACGTCGCCACGGCGACCTACCTCGTCTTCGAGCACGCCGAGCAGTGGTCCGCGCAGGCCTGCTATCCGGGCCAGCTGGCGCCGGTGCCGATCAACCTCAACGACCTGATCCGCTGGGTCTCGGCCGCGCACGAGCTGCCCGAAGGCCAGCTCCCGCCGCGCTACGTCGAGGTCTCCGGCCCGGTCCCGCTGCTCGAACGTGTATCCATTGTGGACACGCCGGGCGTCGGCGGGCTCGACTCGATGCACGGCGAGCTGGCGAAGGAGGCGGCCGCCGGCGCCACCGCGCTGCTGTTCGTCGTCGACGCCTCTTCGCCGTTCACCGCGCAGGAGCTGCAATTCCTGCACGACATGGGCGAGCGCGTCGAGACCGTGCTGTTCGCGCTCACCAAGACCGACCAGTTCCGCGGCTGGCGCGAGGTCCTCGAAGCCGACCGGCGGCTGCTCGCCGAGCACGCACCCCGGTTCGCCGACGCGGTGTTCCACCCGGTGTCCGCGCGCATGTTCGAGACGGCGGCCAAGGCCCCGAACGAGCAGATGGCGATGATGCTGCGCGAGAAGGCCGGGATCGCCGCGCTGCAGGGCGCGCTGCAGGAGCTGCTGGTCGGCCGCTCGGCGATGCTGGGCGAGGCCAACACCCTGCGCGCGCTGTCGAGCGCGCTCGCCGAGCTCAAGGCGAAACTGCAGGCCGAAAGCCGTGCGCTGTCCGCCGGTGAGGCCGAGGCCGAGCAGCTGCGCCAGCGCCGCGACGACCTGAGCACCGAACGCCGGTCCTCGACGCGGGGCTGGCAGCTGAAACTGCGCGCGGAGATCCAGCGGACCCGGGTCGAGGTCGGGCACGAGACCAGCAGGCAGATGCGTGACGCGTCGACGCATTTCCGGCAGCTGATCGACGGCTCGAAGCGCGACGAGCTCGCCGCGCTGCCCCAGCAGGTCGACATCGCGCTGCAGACGACGTCGCAGCGGATCTCGATGCTGCTCTCCCAGCGCCTCAACCAGGTCACCAACGTCGCGCTCTCCGAGCTGTTCTCGGCCGAAGAGCTCGACATCATCCGGGGTCAGTTCGCCAGGGCGGGCGGCCCGCCGGTCGTCCTGCGCCCGCCGGACAAGAAGCCGCCGACGGCCGAGGACAAACTGCTCATCTTCATGGGGGTTTCCGGTGGTCTCGGCGCCGGGAAGGTCGCCGCGCTGCCGCTGGCGGGCGTCGCGATCCTGAACCCGGTGATCCTGCCCGCGACGATCATCATCGGCCTCGGCGCCGGCTGGTGGATGGCGCGGACCCGCAAGCACGCGTCGGACAAGCAGCACATGAAGCAGTGGCTGGTCGAGGCGATCGCCGACGCGCGGTCCACGTTGGACCAGCTCGTCGCGGAACAGCTGATCGAAGCCGAACAGCAGCTGTCGATGGCGCTCGACGAAGCCCTCGGCCGCCGCATCGACGCGATCGAAGCGGAGCTGAAGGAAGTCGACAAGACGATCAAGATGGGCGCGCAGGAACGGGCGAAGAAGATCTCGATCGTCGCGAAGCGCTTGAAGGACGTTTCCGACGGCCGCGACCGCGCCGAGGCCCTGCTCGGACGCATTCGGTCACTTCGCGACGCCTGACCAGGGTGGCCGGTGTTGTGGACCGGAACCGAACCGGCCTACGGTGAGTCATAGGCTTCGACACACCAGCAGGTCAACGAGGGGGTTATCCCATGTGGGTCGACGAGAGCGGCGGCACGGACACCGAGGCGGGCTCCACGGAGGCGGTCACGGTCCACGTTGACGGCGAGGAGTACCAGGCCGAGCTCAACTACGACCTCGACAAGGACGGCGTCAACGACGCCGCGGTCATCCAGCACGAGGACGGCACCGGTCAGGCGTTCGTCGACACCGACGGCGACGGCGACGCCGACCAGTACGCGGTGCTCGACGAGAACGGCAAGGTCGTCCAGGAGGCCGTCTACGACGAGGCTTCCGGAGCCTGGGTCGAGGCGGGCGGCAGCGACGACAGCGGCAGCGACGCGGGCACCAGCGGCACCATGCACGCCGACATGCCGAGCGGCGACGTCGAGGTCGGCCCGCCGACCATCGACACCGACGGTGACGGAACCCCGGACACCGCCGTCATCCAGACGGAGGACGGCCGCACGATCGCCTTCACCGACAAGGACGGCGATGGCAAGGCCGACATCGCGGTGGAGACCGACGCCTCCGGCAACTCCAAGACCTATGAGCACACTGGACCCGGTCAGTGGACCGAGACCGGCAGCGGCGTGGTCAATGAGGACATCGGCTCGGCCTTCGCGAGCACTCCGAACGACGCCGCGGGCGACCCCGCGGGTGACGCCGCCTGGGGTGGCGCGGGCACCGAAACACTCGAAGGAGTGGCGAAGATCGATTCCGGCACCGGCCAGTGGATCAGCCAGAACTAAATCCTGAAATGGACTAAACCAATAGAAGAATGGTTTAGTCCATTTCGATGGGCCAATTCGTGTAATCCTGGTCACAGAAGAGCCCGGTACGAGACCTCGTACCGGGCTTTCTCGTGTCCGATTCGCGCTCTGTTCGACTCCTGGTTGTGCCGTCGATCACCGGAAGAATTTCTGCGTATGGCCCATTCCGGTGATACTGAATCGATTCCCTTATCGTTCTTGTGAGAGAACCGACAGGTCAGCTCTCGGTTACCTGCCGGTCATCCGGCTACTCTCGGGGAATCCCAAAACCTGCACACCGGTCTTCCCGCCGGTGTGCGAAGCCATTCGGTCGCCGGCATCGAAGCCCGCATCGGAACAGCGTCGTTCCCGATGTGGGCTTCTGCCGTCGGAAGTCAGGAGTAGAGATGACCGCAGTCGCCATCCCTGGACTGGAAAAAGCGCCGACGACGCACAGTGGCGTCCTGTCCTGGGTCCGGGAGGTCGCCGAACTGACCACTCCGGACCGCGTGGTGTGGGTCGACGGGTCCGACGAAGAGGCCGCGCGCATCAACGCGGAACTGGTCTCCGCCGGCACGTTCGTGCAGCTCGACGCCAAGCCCAACTCGTACTGGGCCGCCTCCGACCCCAACGACGTCGCCCGCGTCGAAGAGCGCACCTTCATCTGTTCGAACGATGAGGAAGACGCCGGTCCCACCAACAACTGGATGGACCCGGCCGAGATGAAGGCCACGATGACCGAGCTGTACCGCGGGTGCATGCGCGGTCGCACGATGTACGTGATCCCCTTCTGCATGGGCCCCCTCGGTGCGGAAGACCCCAAGCTCGGCATCGAGATCACCGACTTCGCCTACGTCGTCGCCTCCATGCGCGTGATGACCCGCGCCGGCAAGGCCGCGCTGGACAAGTTCGTCACCGAGGACGGCACCGAACGCTCGTTCGTCCCCGCCCTGCACTCCGTCGGCGCGCCGCTGGAGCCGGGCCAGAAGGACGTCTCCTGGCCGTGCAACACCACCAAGTACATCTCGCACTTCCCCGAGACCCGCGAGATCTGGAGCTACGGCTCCGGCTACGGCGGCAACTCGCTGCTGGGCAAGAAGTGCTACTCGCTGCGCATCGGCTCGGTCATCGCCCGTGACGAGGGCTGGCTGGCCGAGCACATGCTGATCCTCAAGCTGATCTCGCCGGAGGACAAGGTCCACTACGTCGCGGCGGCGTTCCCGAGCGCCTGCGGCAAGACCAACCTCGCCATGCTGCAGCCGACCATCCCCGGCTGGCGCGCCGAGACCCTCGGCGACGACATCGCCTGGATGCGGTTCGGCGAGGACGGCCGCCTGTACGCGGTGAACCCCGAGTTCGGCTTCTTCGGCGTCGCGCCGGGCACCGACTGGCACACCAACCCCAACGCGATGCGCACCATCGAAAAGGGCAACACGGTCTACACGAACGTCGCGCTCACCGACGACGGCGACGTCTGGTGGGAGGGCATGGGCGAGAAGCCCGCGCACGCCACCTCCTGGAAGAAGCAGGACTGGACGCCGGAGTCGGAAGAGAAGGCCGCGCACCCGAACTCGCGCTACTGCACGCCGATGTCGCAGTGCCCGATCCTCGCGCCCGAGTGGGACGATCCGCAGGGCGTGCCGATCTCGGCGATCCTGTTCGGCGGCCGCCGCAAGACCACCGTCCCGCTGGTGAACGAGGCCCGCGACTGGCAGCACGGCGTGTTCATGGGCGCCACCATGTCGTCGGAGACCACCGCGGCCGCCGCCGGCGCGGTCGGCAACGTGCGCCGCGACCCGATGGCGATGCTGCCGTTCCTCGGCTACCACGCCGGTGACTACTTCAAGCACTGGCTGGACCTCGGCAAGAACGCCGACGCGAACAAGCTGCCGAAGATCTTCTACGTCAACTGGTTCCGCCGTGGCGACGACGGCCGCTTCCTGTGGCCGGGATTCGGCGAGAACTCGCGGATCCTGAAGTGGGTCATCGACCGCGTCGAGGGCAAGGGCAACGCGAACGAGACCCCGGTCGGCTTCGTGCCGAGCGCCGAGGACCTCGACACCGACGGCCTCGCGGAGCCGCTGGCCGACATCCAGGCCGCGCTGGACGTCTCGGCCGACGAGTGGCGCAAGGAACTGCCGCTGATCGAAGAGTGGTTCGAGAAGATCGGCGACAAGGTCCCGTCTTCGCTGCGTGACGAGCTGGACGCGCTGAAGCAGCGCCTCGGCTGATCATCTGAACGGGTCGAAGGCCTCATCCTCACGGTCATTCCTGAGGATGAGGCCTTCTTCTTCCCCGCTGGGTACCGTGGCCGCATGCTCAAGTTCGGCGTCAACATGGTCGTCCCGGATTCCCGTGCCGCCTGGGTCGAGAAATGCCGCAAGGCCGAGGATCTGGGGTTCGACGTCATCGGTGCCGCCGACCATCTCGGCATGGCGCCGCCGTTCCCGGCCCTGGTGCTCGCCGCCGAGGTGACGAGCCGGCCACGGCTCAACACCTTCGTCATCAACACCGCCTTCTACAACCCGGTGCTGCTGGCCCGTGACGTCACCGGCACGGACCAGTTCACCGAAGGCAGGCTTGAGCTCGGCCTGGGGGCCGGCTACGTGAAAGCCGAATTCGAAGCGGCGGGGATGGAATTCCCCCGGGCCGGAAAACGCGTCGACCACCTCGAAAACACCATCAAAGAACTCAAACGGCTCTACGCCGACGAAAACCACAAACCGCCCACGGTACAGAAACCGGGGCCGCCGCTGATGATCGCCGGACGAGGCGACAGGCTGCTCACGCTCGCCGCCGAACACGCCGACATCATCGGCTTCACCGGCACGGCGGCCGTCCCCGACGGCGGCGCGCTCGCCGTCGACGACGCCGCCGGGATCGAGGAGCGGGTGAACTTCGTCCGCGGGAAACTGAACGGCCGTGAAGCCGAATTCAACATCCTCTCGCATTTCGTCGCCGTGGTCGAAGACCGGCGAGAAGGTCTGGAAAGCCTGCGGGAACTGCTCGACGGCGCGCTGACCGTGGACCAGCTCGCCGAATTGCCGACCGCGCTCGTCGGGACGCACGAGCAGATCGCGGACCAGATCCTGGCGCATCGCGAGCGGTTCGGCTTCGGCTATTTCACCGTGCTGGAGCACAATATGGACGCGCTTTCGCCGGTGATCGAGTTGTTGCGCGGCCGATGATCGACGTACGCGGGCTCGGCGTCCAGGCCGGGGAGCACTGGCTGTTCGACGGCCTCGATTTCGAGGTCGAGGCGGGCGAATGCGCGGTCATCGTCGGCCCGAACGGGGTCGGGAAATCGACGCTGCTGCGATGCCTGTACGGAACGCAGACCTCGCAGCGGGGCCGGATCGTCGTCGCGGGCGGAAAGCCCGACGAACGCGATGTTTCCTTTCGCCGCAAGGTTTCCGTGTTGTTCGACGATTCCGATTTCTTCGCCGAACTGACCCCGATCCAGCATCTCGAACTGCTGGAGGGCTCCTTCGGGGCCGATCTCGGTGACCACGAGGCTTTGCTGGCCGACGCGGGATTGTCCGAACGCGCGAAGGTCACCGCGGGCAAGTTCTCGGCCGGGCAGCGCCGTCGCCTGTTGCTCCTCGGCGCGACGGCGCGGCCGCACGACGTCCTGCTGCTCGACGAGCCCGAACGGGCGCTCGACGCCGCCGGAAAGGAATGGCTGACGTCGCTGATCGCGCGGTCGACCGAGGCCGGGGCGGCGGTCGTCGTGGCCACGCACCATCCCCCGCTGCTCGAAGCGGCCGACTCGACCCTCGAATTGTGGTAGGCACGAAAGCCCCCACGCACGTTCCGGGACGACAGCGATTCGGCGGACTGCTCAACGGGGACTACCAGACGTTCTTGGCGCTGTTCGGTTTCGGCGCGCTGTTCACCGCGTTCGAGAACCTCCCGAAGCTGCGTTCGATCCTTTTCGGACTGTCCGTTGTGGACTTCCCGGCGGTGTTCGGGTTGCTGGTCGTGCTGTGCGCGATGTTCTGGCGCAGCCTGTTGCGGCGCGGCTTCGTCTGGGCCGAACCGGCGGCACTGACCTGGATGGACTTCGCGAGCGTCGACAGGCGCCGTGTCGTCGTGAAGCGGATGTGGACGCTCTGGCTCGGGCTGGTCCTGGTGGTCGGCTATACCGGGGCGCTGGTCACCGCGATCGGTGGCGGGTCGAAGGACGTGTGGATCGCGATGTCGGCGTTGACCGTGTCCGGGGCGATCCTGGCCGCCGTCACCGCGCGGCGGACGGCGATCCGCGGGGAGACCGCGGGACCGATCGTGCTCGCGCTGGCCGGTCTGGCGGTGGCCGCCGCCGGGCTGGGCCCGATCGCGGTCGAGGTGCTGGCCGGTGTGCTGTTCGTCGTGGCGGTCGCGGTGGCCTTCGGCGGCGAGCCGATGTCCGGGGTCGGGCGCCAGGAACTCGTCGACGGCTGGAACGCGCGGCTGCTGCGGGCGATGGCGGCGGTGTTCATGGATCCGATGCTGCTGATCCCGGAATCGAAGCCGGTGCCGTGGCTTTCGCTCCGGCGTCCGACGGCGCTGCGGCTGGCGTGGTCCGGGGTGCTCGGCCGGCGGCGTTACGCGTCGGCCAGTGTGGTGGCCGCGTGCCTGGTCGGTGTCGGGCATCTGGCTTTCCCGGCTGTCCCGGCGGCGCCGCTGTTCGCTGTCGGCGCGTACGCGGCGCTCGTGCCGTTCGTCGGCGGGCTCGGTGAACTGTGGCGCAATCCCGGCCGCAGGCGGTGGCTCGGCGCGTCCGATTGGGAGTTGCGGCTGGTCAACGGCCTGGTGGTCGCGGTGCTGGGCCTCGCGTGGGGAGTGCTGCTGGCCCTGGTGACGCTGACGCTCGGGGTGACTCCCGCGTGGCCGGTGTGGCTCGCGATCCCGCTCGCCGTGGTCGCCGCGCTGCGGACGGCGACCCGGCCGCCGATGAATTACGACGTCAGCGGCGGGGGCGCGGCACTCCAGGCGATGCGCGGCCTCGACGTCCTGGTGGTCGGCGCGGTGCTGCTCAGCGTGACCGGCTGAGGTCACCCGTTCCCGCGTTCGGATCATTCGGATACTCCGAACGCGGGTTACCCTCGATGCGACGAAAGGAGCACGAGTGGGCGGCGGGCACGCACCGGGCAACGGGCGGCGGGCGACCAGCGAGTTCCCCGTGGGCTGGAACGACGAGCAGATCATCGCGGTGATCAAGGACGTCGCGAACGATCCGAGCGAACCACGCCGCAGACAGCACAACGGCCGCTGGCGCTGCGCCGGGGAACGGTACGGCGTGCACCTGATCGTGCTGGTCGAGGACAACGGCAACGTCAAGACGGGCTACCCGGTGGCGGGCCCCGGCGTGGTCCGCAATCCGGACACCGCGGCGGACCCGGCGAACCCGACCGTCGCCGACCTCGCCGCCGGCCGCATCAGCTTCTTCGGCGACAGCCTGCTCGACCAGCTGGCCGACCGCGTCGCGCCGGACGTCCTGGCCTTCTACCGCACGCTGCACTGGTCGGGTGAGTGGGAGGAACTGGCCGATGTCCTCGTCGCGCACGCGATGAACGAGAACCTGCGGCTCTCCGTGGACGAATACGCGACCCTGGAAAGCCTGCTGAACAGCTTCGACCTGCCGATCGACGGCTTCCTCTACCTGAACGACCGGGCCCACACCCTGGCCACCCTGCGCCCCTGACCCCCACTTTTGCACTCACCCCGCGAACCCCACCCCCCACCCGTCCCTGGGGGGCGCGCCCTGCACCAGCGTATCGGCCGGGGGTGACGGGGCCGGGGCCGAAAGCGGTCGGGGGCGGGAGTTGTCCACAACGGTGGGGACCTGTGGACAGAGGGCGTGTGGGTGAAGGGAGCCTTGCCCGCATCCGATGTGGGGAAAGCGCCCTTCGCCGCGTCTGATGCGGGGAAAGTCCCCTTCAGCCCAGGCACCCGGCTCAGCCCAGCACGGCTCAGCTCGCTTCAGCGACCTCGGCGATGTCCGGAGCGCCGCCCTCGGCGGCGGCCCGTAGCACGTCCAGCGGAAGCCCGACGGCGTCCGCGAGCGCCATCACCGTGAAGAAGGCGGGCGTCGGGATCCGGCCGGTCTCGATCTTCCGGAGCGTCTCCACCGAGATCCCGGCCTCCGCCGCGACCTCGACCATGCTCCGCGACGCCGACGCGCGCGCGTCCCGGAGCGCCAGCCCCAGCCGCTCGCCCCGTTCGCGTTCCTCGTCCGTCAACGGCACTCGCACCATGAGCCCAATACTAATACCGGTCGAACCGTCCATGCCGGAGCCGTCGCTGTAATCCGGGATTACAGCGGATGCCATCCCCACAGAGTTACCCCCAGGCTGTGGATAACTCTGTGCACAGGTCTGTGGACCGTTCAAAAGAAGGGCCCCGCCGAGCCGGAACTCGACGGGGCCACAATCCCTAGGGGCTTCAGCCGCCCGCGGGCACCGGAAGTGGGAGTCCGGGGAGGCTCTGGTCGTTCGGCACCTTGCCGTCGACGAGGAAGTCCTCCACGACCTTGTCCACACCCGTGTTGCCGCCGGCGTAGATGCCGTGGTCACCCTCACCGGTCACGGTGATCATCCGCGAGTTGGCGAACGCGCGGTGCGCACGGGTCGCGCCCTCGATCGGGGTCGCCGGGTCGTGCACCGACTGGACGATCAGCACCGGCGGGACGCCGCGGCCGTCGAGCTTCGGCAGGTCGACCGGCTTGTTCTTCCAGAAGATGCACGGCTGGATGAGCCAGCCGGCGCCGAGCAGCGGCAGATCGCGGTCGATCAGCTTCTGCGACTGGCGGATGACGCTCTGCCGGTTGCCGGTCCACGGGCCCTCGTTGCAGGGGATGGACCAGAAGCTGGCGTTGTAGGCGTCGCCGTCGCTCGGGACGAACAGCGGCTGCGGGCCGATGACGCCGTCGGCGTCCACCGTCTCCGCCTTGACCTTCTGCGCGGCCGAGGCCTTCTGCTGCTGCGAGCCGGAGCCCTCGGTCAGCGTCTTCAGGTTGACCAGGTAGTCGGCCAGCGCCGGGAAGTTGCGCTTCGCGTAGAGGTACGACGCGATGGTCGAGTCGAGCGCGTTGGCCGAAACCGGGACGCCGTCCACCTCGACCGGGTTCTGCGTCAGCGCGAAGCGGACCTTCTCGTAGCTCTGGCGCGCGGCTTCACCGTTCTTGCCGAAGCCGTAGACCTTGTCGTACTTGCCCATCCACGGCAGGAAGTCCTGACGCCAGCGGCGCTCGAAGCCGAGCGGCTGCCCGTCGAACGAGTTCTGCCAGGTCGTGGTGAACTCGGTCGACGAGTCCAGCAGGAAGCGGCCGGTCCGGGTGGGGAACTGCTGCGCGTAGTGCGCGCCCATCCAGGTGCCCGCCGAGTAGCCGACCCAGTTGATCTTGTCGCGGCCGAGGAGGACGCGCAGCAGGTCGATGTCGCGGATGGTCTGGGCGGTGTTGATGAGCGGGCCCAGCTCGCCGGACTTCACCTGGCACGAGTCCGCCGCGTACTTGGTGGCGTCCAGGATCAGGTTGAGGTTCGCCCGGCTGCGGTCGCGCGGGTCCAGGTCGGAGCCGGTGCCGATCGCGTTGCCGCAGGTGATGTTGGTGCTCTTGCCGGTGCCGCGCGGGTCGAGACCGATGATCTCCTGGTTGGCGCGCAGCTTCGTCTGGTTACGCAGACGGGCCGGGAAGTTGCGGCCCGGAGCGCCGGGTCCACCCGGGTTCGTGATGACGCTGGCCGTCGCGGTGCCGCTGGTGGCGGCGAGGCGGCTGACGGCGATCGTCAGGTCGATGCCTTCGTTCGTCTTGTACCAGTTGCGCGGCGAGCGGTAGGTCGCGCATTCGATGTTCTCGGCCCCGGGAGGCGGCGCGGTCGGCAGCTCGTTCGCCGTGCACTTGTGCCAGTCGAGCTTCTGGTTCGCGTACTGCGCAGGAATGTTGGTGGAGTTCAGAGGCTGCTGTTTGGCAGCCTCCGGTCCTGCGAACGCAGGAGTGAACCCGGCCAGCATGGTGCCGGCGACAGCCGGGATCACCACCGCATAGCGGAGT
The DNA here is from genome assembly GCF_014654365.1 of Amycolatopsis oliviviridis. GTDB lineage: Bacteria > Actinomycetota > Actinomycetes > Mycobacteriales > Pseudonocardiaceae > Amycolatopsis > Amycolatopsis oliviviridis. Next base: position 25,281 of record NZ_BNAY01000004.1, on the reverse strand, counting down.
TTCTTCATCCGATGCCCCTTTGATCTTGCGTGCGAAGTTCCTGTTCGCGACTGCGGCTATTGATATCCGGCGCAGAGCGGGACGGCAACCGCCCTTCGTCGGATGGGGCGTCGCTGATCAAATCGATATCGGGCAGACGTGACCCAGGTGGGCGAGAGGTTCTAGGGTCATCGGGTCCATCCGGGGTTACGGGAATGTTAGGTGAGGTCCGATGGCGTCAGGTAAGGCAGACGGGAAGGTGAGGGGCTTTCAGTTCAGCCCCTGGAACCTCCTGCTGATCATCCCGTTGCTGGTGCTGATCACGTCGCTGTTCAATTCGGACGGCCCTCGGCTGTTCGGGATGCCGTTCTTCTACTGGTTCCAATTCGTGTTCGTGGCCGTCGGCGTCCTGTGCACCTGGATCGTCTACGTGATGACCAAGGACAAGCCGACCGGTGAAGGTCCCGACAAGCTGTCCGTGGACAAGCTCGACGAGGGGGACGTCAAGTGACCGACATCCAATGGCCGGAGCTGATCATCTTCGCGGTCCTCTTCGCGGTGGTCACCGTGCTCGGTTTCGTCGCGTCGCGCTGGAAGGCCGGCGACACTCTCGACCACCTGGACGAATGGGGCCTCGGCGGCCGCAAGTTCGGCTCGTGGATCACCTGGTTCCTGCTCGGCGGTGACCTCTACACGGCGTACACGTTCGTCGCCGTCCCCGCGCTGATGTTCAGCGCCGGCGCGATGGGCCTGTTCGCGCTGCCGTACACGATCATCGTCTACCCGATCGTGTTGATGCCGGCGCTGCGCATGTGGTCGGTCTCGCGGGTCCGCGGTTACGTCACACCCGCCGACTTCGTCCGCGGCCGGTTCGGCTCGCCGACGCTGGCGCTGCTGATCGCGATCACCGGCATCATCGCGACGATGCCGTACATCGCGCTGCAGCTCGTCGGCCTCGAAGCGGTGCTGCGGACCATGGGCATCAACGGCTCCGGCATCGTCGGGCACCTGCCGCTGCTGGTCGCCTTCATCATCCTGGCGGTCTACACCTACCAGTCCGGCCTGCGCGCGCCCGCGCTGATCGCGTTCGTCAAGGACATCCTGATCTACATCGTGATCCTCGTGGCGATCATCTACCTGCCCTCGAAGCTCGGCGGCTGGTCGGCGATCTTCGACTCGGCGCAGGCGAAGTTCGACCAGACGCCGTCGAAGGCGGACGGCATCCTGCTCAACGCCAACAACCAGCTGCAGTACGCCACGCTGGCGCTCGGTTCGGCGCTCGCGCTGTTCCTGTACCCGCACTCGCTGACCAGCGTGCTCGCCTCGCGCGGCCGCAGCGTGATCAAGCGGAACATGGTCGCGCTCCCCGCGTACTCGCTGGTGCTGGGCCTGCTGGCGCTGCTCGGCTACGTGGCGATCAGCGCCGCGGTCAAGCCGATCACCAACAACGCCACCGGCAAACCCGACACGAACACCGTCGTCCCGGTGCTGTTCGACACCCAGTTCTCGTCGTGGTTCGCCGGGATCGCGTTCGCCGCGATCGGCATCGGCGCCCTGGTGCCCGCGGCGATCATGTCGATCGCGGCGGCCAACCTGTGGACCCGGAACATCTACAAGGAGTACATCAAGAAGAACGCGACACCGGGCCAAGAGGCGAAGCAGGCCAAGCTCGCTTCGCTGATCGTGAAGTTCGGCGCGGTCGCGTTCATCCTGTTCATCGACCCGCAGTTCTCGATCGACCTGCAGCTCATCGGCGGTGTGCTGATCCTGCAGACCCTGCCCGCGGTCGCGATCTCGCTCTACACGCGGTGGTTCCACCGGTGGGGCCTGATCGCGGGCTGGATCGTCGGCATCGGGTGGGGCCTGATCATGCTCTACAACATCCCGAACCCGGCGACCGGAAAGGCGCACTTCGGCGGCTCGGCGCTGGCGCTGGACAAGCTGTCGATCTTCGGCTGGCACCCGCTCAGCGGTTCGCAGGTGCAGATCTACGTCGGTTTCGTGGCGTTGGTGGCTAATCTGCTGATCGCGGTGATCTTCACGGTGATCGCGCGGCAGCTGAAGGTCTTCAACGGCACGGACGACACCGAGCCCGAGGACTACCACGCCGACGAGCACGACAAGGATCTCCGCGAAATCGGCGTCCACTAGTCACTTGTGCCGCGAAGGGGCCGCGTCCGGTTCGGACGCGGCCCTTCTCGTGGCCGCGGTCGCCGTCAGGTACAGCACGAGACCGTTCAGCAGGTGCCAGACGAAGTGCGTTCCGGCGGGGAAGTTCCCGCAGACGGTGTGGTCCGCCGTGCGGAACGAAAGGGACACGCCGAAGACGCCGGCCGCGATGGCGAATCTGCGGCGGTGTTCGCCCTTGAGGATGACCGCGAAGATCACGAGCCCGATCAACGCCGAGAGGTACAGCCCGCCGCCCAATGACGCGACGACGGCGGTGAAGGCGAGGAACACGGGGATGGCCAGCCAGGACAGCCTGCGGCTGACGCCGAAGAACAGGTGCGGGAAAACGGCGGCGTAGTACAGGACGAACACCAGGATGAAGCCCGTGTCGGCCGCCGCGGACCAGCGGGTGGCGAGCAGGTGGAAGGCCGTGCTGCCGAGGAACACCAGTCCGATGAGGACCGCGAAGACGCGACCTTTCGGTTGCCGCCAGACGGCGATCGCCGCGATCAGGAACGCGAGGTTGCTCAGGCTGTTGCGCGGCTCGCCCCAGAGACCGGGGGCGAGGCGTTCGCAGTAACCGTCGAGGTACGCGGTCCAGTTCACCGCTCCAGGTAACCCTGCCCGTGTGAACTCCGGGTGTCGGCCGCGTCGGGGAGCCCGGCGTGGTTTCGGGGCCGACGCGTTGCGAAAGCCACTTCCGCAACCTTCAACGTTGCGAAAGTGGCTTTCACGTCACGCCTTCCCGCCAGCCCCCACTCGGGGCCTGCCTGTTCCGGCCCGGCCGTCGGCCCCGCCAGCCCCCATCCGACGTCCTCCGGGCGACCCCACCCCAGTTGTCCACACCCCACCGCCGTTGTGGACAACTCCGCCCCCGGCCCCGCGCTTTCGCATCCCCCGACACCCCCTCCCGATACGCTGGTGCGGGGCGCGCCCCCCTGGGACGGGTGGGGGGTGGGGTTAGCGCGGAGCGGCGAAAAGTTCTGGTCAGGGTAGTGGGGTGCACGAAGTCAGGCGCCTCGTGAGGAACCGGCGTTGCGGTTCCGAGCACGGCAGGGTGAGCGCCCGCCGGTAGTGGAGAGCGGCTCGCGCCGGGTCACCGGCGCGCAGCCAGAGCGCGCCGAGGACGGCGGGCAGCAGCGTGTAGTCCGGCAGGTCGGCCTCGACGGCTTCGAGTTCGGCGATCCCCGCAGCCGCACCGTCCACCATCGAAAGCGCGATCGCGCGGTTCAGGCGCGCCACCGGTGACGGGCGCAGCGCCAGCAGGTCGTCGTACAGGCCGACGATCCGGCGCCAGTCCGGCGGCGAGGCCGTGCTGTGACACACCGCGATCGCCGCCTCGACGTGGTACGCCGACATCTCCGGCCCGGTGCACGCCCGCTCGAACAGCCGCGTGCCCTCCGCGATCATCGCGTGGTCCCAGCGGTCCCGGTCCTGCTCGTCGAGCAGCAGCAGCTCACCGTCCCGGTCGACCCGCGCGGGCAGCCTGCTCGCCTGAAGCAGCATCAACGCGACCAGCGCCCGCACCCTCGGCTGATCCGTCTTCGGTTCGGCCAGCAGCAGCCGCCCCAACCGGATCGCCTCACCGCACAGCTCGCCGCGCACCGCGACCTCGCCGGTCGTCGCGTCGTAGCCCTCGTTGAACAGGAGATAGAGCACGGCCAGCACACTGTCCACTCTGGACTCAAGCGCGTCCGGGCCGGGAAGCGTGAGCGGTTTCCCGGAATCCCTCAGCCACTTCTTCGCCCGCACGAGCCGCTGCGCCACCGTCGCCGGTTTCGTCAGCAAGGCCGCCGCGATCTCGTTCACCCCGAGCCCACCGACGGTCTTCAGCGTCAGCGCCACCTGCGACACCGTCGGCAGCGCGGGATGACAGCACAGCAGCATCAGCACGAGTTCGTCGTCCGTGCGCCGGTCGACCTCGAAACCGTCGAGCTCCACGAGCCGCGGCAGCAGCGCGCGCAGCGTCTGTTCGCGCCGGACGACGTCCATCGCCCGGTTCCGCGCGGCCCGGAACAGCCAGCCCCGCGGATTGTCCGGCACCCCGCACTGCGGCCAGGTGCGCAAGGCCTGTTCCAGCGCGTCCGCGACGGCCTCTTCGGCCAGGTCCAGCCGTTCGGGGCCGAGCGCCCTGGCCAGCGTGGCGACGATCCGCCCGGCGCTGTGCCGGAACAGATGCTCCACCACGCCGGCCGGGCGGCTCACGACAGCCCGAGGCGGCCCAGGTGCTCCTCGCGCGGGGTGTCCAGGTCGAGCGCGATCTCGCCGACCACGAACATCCCGACGCCGTCCACCGCGATCGGATGCGTCTCGACCAGCTTCCCGGACGCCAGCAGTTCCTCCTGCCAGGCGAAGTAGCGCTCGATGCCGTCACCGGCGGGCTCCGCCGCCGGGGTGTCCTGCGGAAAGGTCATCAGACCGACGAACCTCGGCATCAGTCCTCACAACCGCGTTCGCCGACCTTGCGCACCTCGATCGGCCCGAACTCCAGATGCGGATGCGTCGCGAAGATCTTCTCCGCCTGGTCGAGGTCCGCGGCCTCGATCACCTGATAGCCGCCGACGATCTCGGTGGCTTCGGTGTGCGGACCATCGGTCGCGCCGACCTCGCCGCCGGAACCGCGCAGCACCCGGCCGCTCTTCGACAGGCCGCCGCCACCGACGAACCGGCCCTCCTTGGTGCGTTCGTCCGCCCAGGCCAGGTAGTTCTCGAGCACGCGTTGTGCTTCGTCAGGGCCGAGATGGTCGTGCGAATCCTGCGTCGCGCGGATGAATCCGATGTAGTGGGGCATGGTGTCCTCCCTGGGATCGATGGTCCCTAGACGAACGAGCCCGCCGCAAAACGACACTCGTCAGTAGCGGAAAAGCCGGTCGTGCAGTTCGCGCTGCCGGGCGAACCAGGCACCCAGCCTGGTCCTGCGGCGACGGCGTTTCAGCACCTGCCGGACTTCGCGCACGCACTGCGTCCTCTCGTGGGGCGCGAAGGACTTCCCGGTCAGGAGGACGGCGTAGTGGCCTTCCGGGCAGCGCCCGGAAACGGAGATCATCCCCGGGGTCAGGTTGTCGACGGAGTCGATCGAGTCGGCTCCGACCACGGACCGCCGGTCGCAGGCAGGGCAGTAGACGACGAACACGTCACAACTCCAGCCGCCAGGTCTCCCCGGTCAGCTCGTGCCCGAAGCCCGGGATCGTCTCTTCGGCGACCAGCCGGAAGCCGGCCTTCCGGTAGATCGCCCTCGCCGCGTCCAGCAGCGAGACCGTCCAGAGCTCCATCGCCGGGTAGCCTGCCGCCCTGGCGAACTCGACGCATTCGGCGACCAGGCGTTTCCCGACTCCGTGTCCCCGCGCGGCCGGTTCGAGGAGCAGCATCCGCAGCTTCGCGGTGACGCCGTCTTCGGCGGGCATGCAGAACACGCTGCCGACGCGTTCCCCATCGAGTTCGGCGATCCAGCCCGCTTGGCGGGGCTCGCCGCGATTTTCGACGTACTCCGCGACGACACGGGCGACGAGGGCTTCGAAGCGTTCGTCCCAGCCGTACTCGCGGGAGTACAGGACGCCGTGGCGGTGGACCACCCAGCCGAAGTCGCCCGGCCGGGGCGGACGCAGGACCAGCGTGGGATTCGACGCGCGCTCGCCGACCAGCGAGGTGATCGTGTCCATCGCGCCGAGCAGCCGCTTCTGCTCGTCGTCGCCGAACCGGCCGAGCAGCGAGCCGATCCGGCCCACCGATCGCGCGTCGAGGACGGCGAAAGCCTTGTGGCCGTCCTCGGTCAGCCTGACGATCTGACGGCGAGCGTCCTCGTCGCTGCGTTCGCGGGTGAGAAGACCTCGTTGTTCGAGCCTCGCGAGCAGCCTGCTCGCGTATCCGGCGTCGAGGTCGAGACGTTTGCGCAGGTCGGTGACCTGGGTCGGATCCCGCTGCGCGAGTTCGAAGATGACCCGGGCCTCACTCAGGGAGTACTCGGCGTCGGCCGGTCCTTCGTCGAGGATGCCGATCACGCCGGTGTACAGGCGGTTGAAGGCCCGGACGGTCGCCACCCGGTCCGCGGGACGAGTCATTTGACCACCTCAACAGATTCGTTGACTTAGTCAAAGATTACTCCGCGAAGCGGTGAAGGCAAGAAATTTCAGCGGGAGGATCCGGACATATGGAAACCCCGTGATGCTGCCAGGTCGGGGGTCCGCCAGCATCACGGGGTCGTAGTGGGTATCGACGCCGCGTTCCGCGGCGTTACACCTCACGCACTATGTGTCGTAGGTCACTCGAATGGGCGACACCTACAACGGTTGTTGTCGGGTCAGCGCATGTGCGTGTGACGCGCCTGGGAGATAGCGATGAGCTCCTGACGAACGGTCGCGGTGGCCGCGGTGTCGATCGCCCGGTTCAGGGCCCGGCGAGTGCGAGCCTCGGCGCGACGGGCACGGAGCTTGGCGGCGATGTTGTTCATCGGTTTAAGTCATCCCCTTGAGGGTCTTGTGTCTCGGTGGCTGTGCTCCTAGTATGCACCCTTTTTCACAAGGAAGCCAACGATTATCCGGTGATGTGGCACACCTGCCGATGAATCGTCGGCAACCAGAGCGGAAATCCGGAGAGATTTGGTGTCGCCGGTCACTTCTTGGTAACGCTAGGCGTCTCTAGCGGCGGTCCGATACAGCCTCAGAAACCCTCATGGAGCAGGCGGCGCGCGAGTTTCGACGGTCCCCGCCGGAGCGCGCTCAGCACGCCGCGCCACGGGATGGTCGTCGATGCCATCGACTCTCGCAGCGCGACACCTCCCGGATCGGCCGTTTCGGGCCCGAGGACGAGGTCGCGCACGAGCGGTCCCGCGGTCAGCGTCAGCGCCACTCCGCTGCCGGCGAACCCGACGGCGTAGACCACACGATCGGTGACTGCGGAGCGTGCCAGATGGGGGACTTCCGCCGGAGTGACGTGCAGCGGCCCGCCCCAGCGGTGGGTCGCCGTCGTCCCGGCCTCGGCGGGAAGCCGGCGCGCGAGCAGCCTGTCGACCTTCCGATGGGCCTTCGGTAGCGCGTCGGCCTCGGCGCCGGGTGTCAGCCCTCCGAGGTCGAGCCCGCCGAACAACAGTCGTCCGCGGTGCCGTCGCCAATAGGCCATACCGAGCCCGGGAGCCGTGCTGAACGGCTCGTCCTCGACGGCTTCCGGCGCCCCGGCTCGCATGTAGGTGTGAATCACCCGGCCCGGCGGCGGATCCGGCAGCGACAAGGCACCGGTGTACGCGCCCGAACAGATCACCGCGCGATCCGCGCGCAGGACTCCCCCGCTCCGCAGCCGGACGGTGACGCCGTCGTCCGCCGCGTCGACCGAGTCGGCCGCGACGTTCTCGACCAGCGTTCCGCCGGCGGAAATCAGTCCGGCGGCCAGTGAACCGGCGAGCGCGGCGGGCTGGATGGTCCACGACTCGAGCGAGAACCCCGTCGCGTCCCGCTCGACTTCGATCCCGGACGCGGTCACGGCGTCCGCGACCACGTCGAGGCCGGCGGCGAGGAGGGCGGAGCCGCCGATCAGCCGCATGCGGGTCCGCGTGACCTCGCCCTCCGGATGCGAGTCGCGCAGCCTTCGCATCCTGGCGTTGATCCGGTCGTACAGGAGTCGCTGCATTTCGCGGGGGTCGTGGGCGCCCGCGCTGCGGGGCAGCAGCCAGGGCAGGACGCCCAGCGGGAGGACGCCGCCCGCGTTCCGGCCGCTCGCGCCGAATCCGGCGTGCCGGGCTTCGAGGACGACCACCCTGCTTCCGGGACGCTGTTCCAGCAGGTCGAGTGCGATCGACAGACCGGCGAACCCGGCGCCGATCACCACGACATCGGCCGAACGCGGCGGCGGCCCGGTGGTGGGGACTCGCTCCGGCAATCCGTCACGCCAGTAGACGCTGGTCACCCTGCCAGTGTGCCCGGATAGAAGTCTCTAAGGCTTTCTAGTTTTGACGCGATAAAGACGTAGAGGGATCTAGTCCCGGCCGAGCAAGTAGTGGCCGAAATGCGGGACGGTGAAGGCGATGTGCCCGCGCTCGGCGGAGTAGACCAGGCCCTTCTTCATCAGGCTGTCCCGCGCCGGCGACAGGGATGAGGGCTTCCGCCCCAGGTAGACGGCCACATCGGCGGTGCCGGCGGACTCGTCCCGGCCCTGGGTCAGCTCGGCCATCGCGATCAGGTACTCCCGTTCGGCGGGCGTCGCGCGCTCGTAGCGGGAGCCGAAGAAGCCGACAGCGAGTTCCGATTCGGCCTCCGGGGCGGCGACCTGGACGTCCTTCACGGTGATCGGATCCGCGGGCGCGGCGTCCCAAGCGGCCTTTCCGTACGCCTGGATGAAGTACGGATAGCCGCCGGACGCGTCGAACAGGGCGTCCAGCGCCTCCGGTTCGATGCCCGCGTCCTCGCGTTCGATGGGTGCCATCACCGCGAGGTCGGCGTCTTCGCGTTCGAGCCTGTCGATGCGCGCGTAGCGGAAAAGACGCTCCGAGTACGACTTCGACGCCGAAAGGACGGCGGGCACGTGCGGCAGTCCGGCGCCGACCACGACCAGCGGCGCCCCGGACTGCGAGAGCTCGTGGCAGGCGGCGCACAGCGCGGAAACGTCCTCGGGCAGCAGATCCTGGATCTCGTCGATCAGCAGCGCGACCCCGGTGCCGACGTCGGCGGCCAGTTCCGCGACCTCGGTGAACAGCTCGACCAGGTCGATCTCTATGTCGCCCGAATCGGCGCGGCCCTGAGCGGCGGGCACGTCGATGCCCGGTTGCCAGCGGTCGCGGAGCTTCGCGTCCGGCTTGTTGGCGCGCAGCGCGAACGCCTTGAGCACGCCGAGCACCTGCTCGACCCGGTCCGGCGCACGATGGCGCACGGCGAGGTCGCGGATCGCGCGGTGCAACGCAGCCGACAGCGGCCGCCTGAGTTCGGTGTCCGGGCGGGCCTCGATCTTGCCCGCGCCCCAGCCGTGCTTGATGGCCTTCGAGCGCAGCTCGCCCAGCAGCACGGTCTTCCCCACGCCGCGCAGGCCGGTCAGCATCAGGCTGCGTTCCGGTCTTCCGCGCGCCACCCGTTCGAGCACGACCTCGAAGGCCTGGAGCTCGCGCATGCGACCTGCCAGTTCGGGCGGCCGTTGACCGGCACCCGGGGCGAAGGGGTTGCGGATGGGATCCACTCTCCCACGCTATCGGCGTTTCTAGCCCTGGCCCGATATTCCGCCATAGAGGGATAGGCGTGTCGTGGCGGGTTACTCCGAGTGGATGGGTCTGCAGCCCCATCCCTCGTTCTTACTCACTCAGGTTGCGCTCGGCGTAGATCTTCATCGCGTCACGGATGTATTCCGCGGTGCCGGCACCGTGCTTCTCGTCGTACTGCCCGTAGCGCGGGTCGTCGACGTACAGCTGTCCGAGTCCGGCGAAGTAGCCCTTCGAGACGGCCCGCACGGCCGGCCGGAGCCACTCGTACAGCCGTCGCGTGATCGCCTGGGCCTCGTCGCCGTCGGCGGGCAGACCCTGGGCGCGGGCCGCGCCGAACGCGGCCGCGATGTCCTTCTGCTCCTGCTGGTGCGCCTTCTTGTCCTCGGCGCTCAGCGACTTCCACCACCGGTCACCCTGCTTGTAGGCGTCGGCGCCCCAGCGTTCGGTGACCTCCTTCTCGTACTTCGTGTGGTCGAAGCCGTCGAACACTTCCGTTGCCATCAGTTGTTCACCTCTCTCCGTTTTCTTCAAGGTCGTCCTGACCGATTCGATCTGCCGTCCGAGCCGGTGCCGCTCTTGCTCCAGCCACTTCAGGTGTGTGCGCAGCGCCGCCGTCGTGTCCTGCTCGCCTTCGAGCACTTCGCCGATCGCGGGCAGGCTCAGCCCGAGTTCGCGAAGCAGCAGGATCCGTTGCAGCCGCACCAGCGCGTCCTGGTCGTAGTAGCGGTATCCGTTGCTCCCCACCCGGCTCGGTTCGAGCAGCCCGATGTCGCCGTAATGGCGCAGCGTGCGGCTCGTGGTCCCGGCCGAGCGGGCGATGTCCTGGATCGACCACTCCTTCTCGTTCGGCATGTCCACGAAGGTAGAGGTTGACGTTGCGTCAAAGTCAATCGAAGTTCACCCGACCGTGGCATGGTGCCCGGATGAAGACATTCGCGCTGGTCGTGGCCGCTGCGCTGACCCTCGGCACGGCCGGGGTCGCCGACGCGCATCCGCGTCGCGCCTTCGACATCCAGGCCCACCGCGGCGGGCTCGGCCTCACGGTCGAGAGCACGCTCGCGTCGTTCGGCAAGGCGATGGAGCTGGGGGTGACCACGCTCGAACTCGACCTCCAGATCACCAAGGACGGTCGCGAGGTGATCACCCACGATCGCAAGACGACGCCCGCGAAGTGCCATGACACCGAGCCCGCGACGCCTGGCGACCCCGCGTACCCGTATGTCGGCAAGTACGTGAAGGACCTGACGTTCGCGCAGGTCCGCACGCTGGACTGCGGTTCGATCCGGCAGCCCGCCCACCCCGGCCAGACGCTCTCCCCCGGTGCCAAGATGCCGACGCTGGCCGAGCTGTTCCAGCTCGCGCGCGACCACCGCGCCTGGGGAATCAAGTTCAACATCGAGACCAAGGTCGAGGCCGCCGCCCCGCAGGAGACTGCGCCGCGCGAACAGTTCGTCCAGCGGGCGGTGCGCGAGATCCAGCGCGGCGGGTTCGCGCACAACGTCACGATCCAGAGCTTCGACTGGGGCGCCCTGATGCTCCTGCGGAAGGTCGCGCCGTGGATCCCGACGGTCGCGCTGACCCAGCCGGAATTCCTCCAGGTCGGGCAGCCCGGCAAGTCGCCGTGGCTCGGCGGGCTCGACATCGACGACTTCGGCGGTAGCCCCGTGCGCGCGGTGAAGTCGTTCGGTGCGAGCGCTCTCTCGCCGGTGCACGGCAACCCGCAGGGCGGGAAGGTCGGCGACCCCGACTACCGGCCGTTCACGACGAAGGCGCTGGTCACCGAGGCGCACCGCGCGGGGATCAAGGTCGTGCCGTGGACGATCGACGATCCGGCCACCATGCACAAGCTCATCGACGACGGCGTCGACGGCATCATCACCGACTACCCGGACCGCTTGCGGGACGTCGCGGCCGATCGCGGCTTCAAGCTGCCGAGGGCGTATCCGGCCCGCTAGCGAAGTCTAGGGCTGTCTAGCGTCAGAGAAATATTTCAAGATACGCCGTTAGCGCGGTTCGGCGCGGTGGCGGGCGGGAAGACTGGGGATAGGTTTGTTTCCCGGGTCCGGATCCAGAAAGGTTACGACCGTGATTCTCCGTCGCGTCGCACGTCCGCTCCTCGCCGCGATCTTCATTTCCGGCGGGATCGGCGCGCTGAGGGACACCCAGGGGCACGCCAAGGCCGTGGAACCGTTCCTCACCGAGTCCTTCGACAAGCTGGAGGGCGTGGTGCCGGAATCGGTGCCGCGCGACCCCGCCACCCTCGTCCGGATCGACGCCGCGGTGAAGGTCGGCGCCGGGGTCGCGCTCGCCGCGGGCAAGGCGCCGCGCCTGGCCTCGCTGCTGCTGCTCGGCAGCCTCGTCCCGACGACGCTGGCCGCGCACCGGTTCTGGGAGATCAAGGAACCGGCCGAACGTCAGCAGCAGCAGATCCAGTTCGTCAAGAACGCCGGCCTCGCCGGTGGCCTGCTGCTCGCCGCCGCCGACACCGCCGGCAAGCCTTCGCTCGGCTGGCGTGCCAAGCGGGCCGCGTCGAAGACGGAGAAGCGCGCCGAGAAGCTGGCGAAGAAGGCCGAGAAGGCCATCACGAAGTAGCTCGGCCCTCCCCGCCGAATGTCATGAACGGCCCTTTCCTGACGTAAAACGTCAGGAAAGGGCCGTTCATGACACTTACGGGGCCGCGGCCTCACTCGGTGAAAGCGGCGATGTCCTCCGCCTCGACGACCGTGCGGACCTCGACCTCGATCTCGTCGAACAGCGCCGCGTAGGTCTCCGCGAAAGCGACGGCCTCCGCCAGATCCTTCGCGTTGATCAGCGCGAACCCGCCGATGACCTCCTTGGTCTCGGTGAACGGGCCGTCGGTCGCGGTGATCTTGCCGCCGCGCCCCTTGCGGACCTTCGCGCCCCGCTCCGACGGGTGCACGCCCTCCGCCGTGATGAGGATGCCCTTCTTGAACGAGTCCTCGACGAAGGCGCCCATCTGCTCGATGAACTCCTTGCTGGGGTTCCAGGCCTCCGGGGCGCTCTCGTCCAGCCGGTGCATCATCAGAAACCGCATCGCTGCTCCTCAGAGTCTTGGCGGGGCTGTTTCTACCCCGCCTTCACCAGCGCGTCGAGCGGCTCGACGGCGGTTCGACATTTTCGACGGAAAGAATTTCTAGCGGCTCGCGACCTTCTTGTACTGGGCCGTCGCCAGCGGCGCGAAGATCGCGATGATGGCGATGCAGCACAGGATCGCGTACAGCGAGGCGTGCTCGGCGGGCCAGCCCGTCGGGGCCGCGCCGAAGCGGTTCCCGAACAGGTCACGCGCCGAGTTGATCACCGCGGTGAACGGGTTCCAGTCGGCGATTGCCTTCAGCACGCCCGGCAGCTTGTCGGCCGGGACGAACGCCGTCGAGATGAAGCTCAGCGGGAACATCCACATCAGCCCGGCACTCTGCGCCACCTCGACACTGCGCGCGACGAGCCCGATCCACGCGCCGACCCAGGACAGCGCCCAGGCGAACATCAGCATCACCAGGTAGCCGAGCACCGCGTCGAGGAAACTGCCGCGGATCCGCCAGCCGACGAGCAGCCCGCACAGCGACATGACGATCAGCGCCACGACGCTGATCACCAGGTCGGACGTCGTCCGGCCGAAGATCACCGCGAGGCGGGAGATCGGCAGCGAGCGGAACCTGTCGATGATGCCCTTCTGCAGGTCGTTCGCGAACCCGATCACGGTGAACGCCGAGTTGAACGCGACCGTCTGCGCGAAGATGCCGGCGATCAGAAACTCGCGATAGGCGAGCCCGCCCGCTTCCCCGCCGATCGCGTCGCCGAAGACGTACGCGAACAGCAGCACGAACATGATCGGCTGCAGCGTCGCCGCCATCAGCCAGTCCGGGTTGCGCTGGACGTTCTTCAGGTTCCGCCAGGTGATCACGCCACCGTCGGAAAAGGCCTTCGCGACCGCGCTCACTTTTTCTCCCCCTCGTCCGTGGCGTGCCCTGTCAGCGAAAGGAAGACGTCGTCGAGCGTCGGCCGGTGCAGCGCGACGTCCTGGACGGCGACGCCCTGCGCGTCCAGCCGCCGCAGTGCCTCGATCAGCGCCTTCGGCCCGCCCTCGACCAGGACGTCGACCTTGCGGGTGTGCTCGTCGACCGACGGTGTCCCCGAACCGACCTCGGCGAGCACCTGCGTGGTCGCGGCGAGGTCGTCGGCGGAGGCCACGACCAGCTCCAGCCGTTCGCCGCCGATCTCCTGCTTGAGCTCGTCGGCCGTGCCGCGCGCGATGACCTTCCCCTTGTCGATCACGACGATCGAGTCGGCGAGCTGATCGGCCTCCTCCAGGTATTGCGTGGTCAGCAGGACCGTGGTGCCGTCGGCGACGAGCTCCTTGATGACCTCCCAGGTGTCGATCCGGCCGCGCGGGTCGAGCCCGGTGGTCGGTTCGTCGAGGATCACCACCGTCGGCTCGGCGACCAGCGCTCCCGCGAGGTCGAGCCGTCGCCGCATACCGCCGGAATAGGTCTTGGCGGGCCGGTCCGCCGCGTCCTCCAGCCGGAACCGCGCGAGCAGTTCACGCGCCCTGGACTTCGCCGCGGCCTTCTTGCTCCCGTACAGCCTGCCGACCATGTACAGGTTCTCGAACCCGGTGAGGTTCTCGTCCACGGCGGCGTACTGCCCGGACAGCCCGATCGACCGCCGGACGGCATCGGGCTGGGCCAGCACGTCATGCCCGGCCACCTCCGCTTCGCCCGAATCCGGGCGAAGCAGCGTGGTCAGGATGCGGACGGTCGTCGTCTTGCCGGCGCCGTTCGGCCCCAGCAGGCCCAGTACCTTGCCCGTCGGGATCGACAGATCGACCCCGTCGAGCGCCCGGGTGGAGCCGTAGGTCTTGACCAGGGCTTTCGCCTGAACTGCGAACATGCGGACAAACTAGACCCCGGCACCGACAAAGGCACCGGGTTTTCCCCGGATCCGCTCAGAGCGGACGGATTACTTCTCGAGGATCGCGGTGACGCCCTGGCCGCCCGCGGCGCAGATCGAGATGAGCCCGCGGCCGGATCCCTTCTCGTTCAACAGCTTCGCGAGGGTGGCGACGATGCGGCCGCCGGTCGCGGCGAACGGGTGCCCGGCCGCCAGCGACGAGCCGTTGACGTTCAGCTTCGCCCGATCGATGGACCCGAGCGGCTCGTCGAGGCCCAGCTTCTCCTTGGCGAACGCCGGGTCCTCCCACGCCTTGAGGGTGGCGAGCACTTGGGAGGCGAAGGCCTCGTGGATCTCGTAGAAGTCGAAGTCCTGCAGGGTGACCCCGGCCCGCGTGAGCATCTGCGGGACGGCGTACGCGGGCGCCATCAGCAAGCCCTCGTCGCCGTGGACGTAGTCGACGGCTGCGGTCTGCGAGAACGTCAGGTACGCCAGCACCGGCAGCTTCCGCGCCTTCGCCCACTGCTCGGTCGCGAGCAGGACCGTCGACGCGCCGTCGGAAAGCGGCGTCGAGTTGCCCGCGGTCATCGTGCCTTCGGGACCGCCGAAGGCGGGCTTCAGCTTCGCGAGCTTCTCGACACTGGAGTCCGGACGCAGGTTCTGGTCGCGGGCCAGCTTGAGGTACGGCGTCACCAGGTCGTCGAAGAAGCCCTTGTCGTACGCGGCGCCGAGACGCTGGTGGCTGGTCGCGGCGAGCTCGTCCTGCGCCTCGCGCGTGATCTCCCAGACCTTCGCGGTCAGCGCGGCGTGCTCGCCCATGGACAGGCCGGTGCGCGGCTCGGAGTTGCGCGGGATCTCGGGGACGATGTGGCCGGGGCGCAGCTTCGCGGCGAGCTTCAGCCGTTCGGGGAGCGTCTTCGCGGCGTTGAGCTGCACGAGGATCTGGCGCAGGTCGTCGTTGACCGCCAGCGGCGCGTCGGACGTCGTGTCGACACCGCCCGCGATGGCCGAGTCGATCTGGCCGAGCGCGATCTTGTTGGCGACGTTGACGATCGCCTGGAGGCCGGTGCCGCAGGCCATCTGCACGTCCGACGCCGGGGTGGCGGGGTTCAGCCTGCTGCCGAGGACGCTTTCGCGGGCGAGGTTGAAGTCGCGGGCGTGCTTGAGCACGGCGCCGGCGGCGACCTCGCCGATCACCTCGTCCTGCAGGGAGAAGCGGCTGACCAGGCCGTCGAGGGCGGCGGTGAACATGTCCTGGTTCGACGCCTTCGAGTACGGACCGTTCGAACGGGCGAAGGGGATCCGGTTGCCGCCGATGATCGCGACCTTGCGCACGGGTGCCGTCCTTTTCGTGGCCATTTTTTCCACTCCTCCGTAGGCTCTCTCACACTGTAACCTACTAGCGAGTAGGTTAGAATGCGACGTGATGCTCACTGCACGGGAGGCGCGAGATGGCTGACAGGTACCAGCAGTTCACGAAATCCCCCGTGGGGAAATTCGTGGTGCCGAAGCTCGGCCTGCCGAACCCCGCGACGCTCCGCCGGTACAAGCCCGGCCAGCCCGCTCTGGAGGGTCCCGCACTTCTCGGCGCCGCGCCGGGCGGTCGCCTCGAAAAGGTGATCGAGGCGCAGCTGCATCGCGCGGGCATCGAGGTCGTTTCGACCGCGACCGACAGGCACGCCGCACTCGTCTTCGACGCAACAGGCGTGAAGGACCCGAAGCAGCTTCGCGAGGTCTACGACTTCTTCCACCCGGTGATCCGGAGCGTCGGGCCGTCGGGCCGCGTCGTCGTCCTCGGAACGCCGCCGGAGCTGGCCGAAGGGCACGAGCGGATCGCGCAGCGCGCGCTCGAAGGCTTCGTCCGCTCGGTCGGTAAGGAACTGAAGCGCGGCGCGACCGCCCAGCTCGTGTACGTCGCCGAAGGCGCCGAAGAGGCCACTGAGTCCACGCTCCGTTTCCTGCTGTCGTCGAAGTCCGCCTTCGTCGACGCCCAGGTCATCCGCGTCGGCACCGAGACCAAGACCGCCTCCGCCCCGGCCGACTGGGCCAAACCCCTGGACGGCAAGGTCGCCCTGGTCACCGGCGCTTCCCGCGGTATCGGCGCCGCCATCGCCGAGGTGCTGGGCCGCGACGGCGCCCACGTCGTCGCCCTCGACATCCCGGCGCAGGGCGCGGATCTGTCGATGGTGGCCAACAAGGTCGGCGGCTCCGCGCTGCAGCTGGACATCACCGCCGCCGACGCGCCGGAGAAGCTCGCCGAGTACCTGACCACGCGTCACGGCGGCGTTGACATCGTCGTGCACAACGCGGGCATCACGCGGGACAAGACGCTGGGAAACATGACCGAAGGCGGCTGGGACTCGGTCATCTCCGTCAACCTCGCGTCGCAGCTCGCGGTGAACGAGAAGCTGCTGTCGGACAAAGTGCTGCACGACAACGGCCGGATCATCGGCGTCTCCTCGATCGCCGGGATCGCGGGCAACGTCGGGCAGACCAACTACGCCACCAGCAAGGCGGGCGTCATCGGCATGGTGAACGTCGGCGCGCCGGTGCTCGCCGAATACGGGGGCACGATCAACGCCGTCGCGCCCGGGTTCATCGAGACCAAGATGACCGCCGCGGTGCCGCTGTTCATCCGTGAGGCCGGACGGCGGTTGTCCAGTCTCGGCCAGGGCGGTCTCCCGGTCGACGTCGCCGAGACGATCGCCTGGTACGCGAACCCGGCTTCGGCCGCGGTCAACGGCAACGTGGTCCGCGTCTGCGGCCAGGCACTGCTGGGGGCGTGATCATGGCAGTCAAGGAACTCCACGAGTCGCCGAGTCTGTCTTCGTTGTATCCCAAGGCGTTGCTCGGTTCGCTGCGCAAGAGCGGCGGGAGCACGCTGCCGTCGACCGAGTTTGTCCGCGAGGGCGTCGTCGTCGATCCGGCGCACCTCGCCGCGTACAACCAGGTGTGCGGATTCCGGCTCGACGACGTGCTCCCGGCGACGTATCCGCATATCCTCGCCTTCCCGCTGCAGATGGCGCTGATGACCGAGGACGACTTCCCGTTCCCGTTGCTGGGCATGGTGCACGTCGCCAACCGGATCACCCAGCACCGGCAGCTGCGGCTCGACGAGTCGTTCACCCTGCGCGTGCGCGCCGAGGATCTGCGCCCGCACGAGAAGGGCAAGCAGTTCGACGTGATCAGCGAACTGCTCGTCAACGACAGTCCTGTGTGGACGGACGTCAGCACGTACCTGCGCCGCGGTGGCGGCAGTGGCGAGAAGACCTCGCGCGGTCAGCTCTCGCAGCCCTCGCCCAGCGCGATCTGGCACGTGCCCGGTGACATCGGCCGCCGCTACGCCGAGGTCTCCGGCGACCGCAACCCGATCCACCTGCACTCGATCACCGCGAAGGCGTTCGGCTTCCCGTCCGCGATCGCGCACGGCATGTGGACGAAGGCGCACGCGCTCGCGGCGTTCGAAGGCAGGCTGCCGGAGGCGTTCACCGTCGACGTCAAGTTCAAGCAGCCGGTCCTGCTGCCCGCCAAGGCCGCTTTCACCACGTGGAGTGAGGGCGATGGCTGGGCATTCGAGCTGTGGAACGCGCGCAAGCCGAAGCCGCATCTGGAGGGCTCAGTCGTCGCTCTCTGACGGCTTCCAGATCTCGCCCTCGACCAGGTCGTTGAACCCGAGCCAGACCAGGTTCATCAGCCACGAGGCGAGTACGCCGTCGGAGACATCGGGGTGGTCGAGCGCCCAGTCGGCCAGCGACTCGGCCGCCCCGACCAGCGCGGCGGACAGCCCGGCGCCGGAGAACTCCGCCTGCTCGCCGAGGCCCTTGCGGGTGCCGGCGGAGACGACCAGCGCGGCGACCAGCTCGATCGCGCGGGTGCGCATGTCGGTGATCTCCGCGGCGAAGGCGCCGCCGACGGTCATGGCCTGCCGGTGCAGCACCGTCCAGGACTCGCGGTACTCGGCGACGAACCGGTAGAACGCGCGGAGTCCGTGCCAAAGCTGCATGTCAGGCGGCAGATCGGGTTTGATCCCGTCCTGCACCGCCTCCAGCAGGCGGGTGGCTTCGCGGCGGATGCACGCGCCGAAGAGGTCTTCCTTGGAGCCGAGGTAGGTGTAGATCATCGGCTTGGACACGCCGGCGACCTCGGAGATCTCGTCCATCGACGCGGAGTGATAGCCGTAGCGCGAGAACACCGAGACCGCTGCGTCCAGGATCTGGCGTTCCCGCACCGCTCTCGGCAGCCTTTTGGCGCGTTCGGCGGGACGCGGTGCTTCCTCGGGCAACTCAAGACCTCCCATTAGTCGCGTAGAACGCTACCGGGCCCCTTCGGGCAAAGGTGATTTCGGCACGCTTGCCCGCCTACCTACTGGCGGGTAGCCTTACGTTCGGGTAGGGCTGAGCTGGAGGGAAAATGACCGAGATCGTGGGGCTGACCGGCCGCGCGCTGGTCGACGCGCTGGAACGGATCGAGCCGGATTCGGCCGAGGCGCACTCTCTCGACGTCAACGAGGTCGCGGGCGCCATCGATCCGAAGGACCTCGGCAAGGACGACGTCCGGCGGCTGCTGACCGCGTTGGGACGGCTCGCGGAATCCGCGCCCGCGTTCGACCTCCGCAAGGTCGACCCGGCCCGTTTCGCGAACCTCGTCGCGCGTGCCTCGCGTGCGCAACTCGAGAGCGTCGTCGCCGAGCGTGCGCTCCGGGAGCGGGTGCTGGGCGAGATCTTCGACCGCATGGGCGCCCACATCCGGCAGGACCGGGCGAAGACGCTGCACGCCGTCGTCCACTGGCGGCTGTCCGGCGGGGTCGGTGTCGGCGGCTACGACCGCTACGAGACGGTGATCTCGCACGGCGAGTGCACGGTCAGCCAGGAGAGCAAGGAGAAGCCGAGGGTGACGATCACGATCGCGCCCGTTGATTTCTTCCGGCTCATCACCCATCAGGCGACCCCGGCTGTGCTATTCGTCACCGGAAAGATCAAAGTAAAAGGTGACCTGGCATTCGCGGCGGGCCTGATCGGTTTCTTCGACCTTCCGAAGCCGTCCTGAACCCGGCCGAGCAGATACACTTCCGTGCCGTGCCCCGAAATTCTCCGAACCGGCGCTGGCGGGACAAGGTACGCCTTTCCCGTCCGTTGCGGCTGCACAAGACACGCACCGCGGGCGAGCACGTCATCAACGCTTTCGCGGAGAAGCTCGAACTCGCCAAACTGACCCCGGAGCAGTTCACGCAGGTGCTGGAAACCCTGCACATGCTGGGCGAAACCGGTGCGGGCATCGAGCTGAGCTCATTGGAGACAGAGGTACTCGTCGACGTCGTGCAACGCGCGTCGCGGGAACAGCTCAAGGCGATCTCCGATCACCCGGAACTGCGTTCGGCGTTCCTCGACGAGATTTTCCGCAGAATGTCGGATCATTTCGTTCCCGAACGCGCGCGGCATGTCGACTTCGTCGTCGCATGGCGTTTCACGGATGGTGACGGAGAAGACGGTTTCGATCGCTTTCAAACCGTCATCGAAGACGGCGTCTGCGTTTCGAGCACCGATCTCGCGCGCACTCCGGACACCACCATCACGTTGTCCGTCGACGACTTCATCCGGATGGCCACCGGCAACGCGGCGGTGGCGGCGATGTTCGTGACCGGCAAGGTGAAGGTCAAGGGCGAGTACGCGCCGGCCGTGCGGTTCAGCGGCTATTTCGACATCCCGAAGCCGAGCGGAACCTAGCCGCCCGTTTCATCGAGAGTTCGTTGCCGCGTCCGGCGATAGCGGACATTCGGACTGCGCAGGTTCTTCTCCGTCGCCTCGATCAGTCCCTGCCGGAGGAGGACTCCGAGCCATCGGGACACCGTTCGATCGGGGAGTCCTGTCTCCGCGACCAGATCGGCACGGTTCGCCTCCTTCCCGCCGAGTGCCAGCAGGATCTCTGCACGGCGATCGGCGCGGCGCTGTTCCCGCACCGGGCCGTCCGCGGGCGCCGGGACGACATCGTCGGCGAGGGTGTAGTGCGCGTAGTGACGTCCGCCCGTCGGGACGAGCAGGCCTCGGGCGACCAGATCGCCGAGCTCTTCGGTGGCGACACGAGAGTCGAGGTCGTTCGCGTTGCGGTAAGCCTGATTGTTGAGCGTTTCGCCATGGAACAACATCGCGAGGCCATGACACTGGCTGTCGGTCAGTCCATGTTCACGAAGCGACGCGATCCACTGGACGGCGCCGTCTCCCATCAGCGTGTGGTTGGGGAAGGTGGCCGTGAACGTGGAGATGTCGTCGGCGAATCGTGGCGGACTGAGCTTGGCGTCCCGCATCGCCGCCAGCATCGTCGGGATCCCGGAGCCGCGGTTTTCGCAGATCGGGCGGTCCGACCCCGGTAGCGGCGTGTCCTCCAAGATCTTCAGCAGGGTGCCGTTGCGGGCCGAAGACGTGCCTTCCACCCCGAGGTTTTCTTCACGAACCGATCCGTAGAGACCGCCGGGATTGCGAATGACCAGCCGGTCGGGATACATCTCGACCTGAACCTGGGTTCCCTGCGACGGGCCGGAGTAGTCACGGTGGACCAGTGCGTTGACCACCGCTTCGCGTAAAGCTGTTTCGGGATACTCCCAAGTTTCGGCCCGTCCCGCGCCACGGACGGTCGACCGGCGCTTCATGTTGCGGCGGAGGGTGCTGAGCGCTTCGTCGACGATCGCCGGGATCGGTCCTTCGGCCGCAACGTTGTCGATGAACCGCGTCCCGTTCCGCGGGTCCGGTCCCGATTTCGTCGGGTAGTGGACAAAGGTCAGCATGAGCTGCGGGAAGAACTCTTGCGGATACTCGCCCAGCGCCAAGAGCCCGGTCAACGACAACTCGTCGCCGACGAGGATTTTCGCCCGTCGCAGTGCGGCCGTGTCGTCGAGATTCGCGAAGGCTCTGCCGCGATGGCGGCGGAGCCGACTCAGGAAGGTGCTGGTCAGCGATTCGTCGAGGTTCGTGACCGAAGTACCGGGGACGGGCTGCTCGTCGTCTCGTGGTTGACCACGGTTCGCCAGCATCAACTGGACTTCGTAAGGGCTCAGCTTCCGGTCCCCGTCGGCGACCCTGATGAAGCTTCCCTGGGTCATCCCGGTGCCGCGGTTGTACGCCGGCTTGATTCCGGCAGGCAACTCGGGAATCTCGGCGACGACCAGATCCGCGTCTTCGAACCGGTGCGTTCCGATCAGCGGCCGGAGAGGCGGTTCCAGGTTTTCGGAGCACATCGCGGCCAGGTCGGCCTCCAGCTTCGCCGGATCTCGAACTCCGGTCGCTTCGAAGCCGTGAGTTTCGTCGAGGCCGAAGATGAGAACGCCTCCGCTGGTGTTGGCGAAGGCGGAAAGCGTCTCGCGTGTGCTCTTGGGCAGCTTGGTGTCCGCGCGTTTGGCCTCGACGAACGCATGATCACCGCCGAGCGCGCGGAGGTTCGCGATGATCTCGGTGAGTTCTTCGTGGAGCATGTCGCCGTCCTAGCTTCGCCACTAGCTTCGCCACTAGGCAGTGTAGTGGCGAAGCTAGTGGCGAAGTTCGTGGCGCCTAGCCCTCGACGACGCGGCCCTCGATCACCGGCGGCTGCTTCCTGGCGGCTTCGGCGGGCGGGGTGTCCGTGACGACCTCGCTGTCCACCACCATCACCGGCCCGCGGGCGCGGTTGGCGAACTTGACCGCCCGCCGCTGCATCCGCTTCTGCCACACCTTGCGCGCGACACTGCGGGTCGGCGGCAGGATGAACAGCAGGCCGATGACGTCGCTGACGAAACCGGGCATCAGGATCAGCAGGCCGCCGAGCCCGATCAGCATCCCGTCGGTGAGTTCCCGCTCCGCGTCGGCGGGGCGGCCGAGCCGCGCGGACTCCGCGAACGCCCTGAAGGCACGGCCGCCTTCGCGGCGCGCGAGCCAGGATCCGATGAACGCACCGGCGAAGAGCAGCGCGATCGTGCCGAGCACGCCAACTGCCGAGCCCACCGCCCACACGGCGGCGATCTCGGCGACGACATAGAGCAAGAACGCGACAGCCATACCTGGACAACGTACGGCTTGCCCGTTTTGCTCCCGAACCCCCGATACGGTGACGGGGGTCAACCGAATCGGCGCAGGAACTCCTCCGCCTCGCATGGCCTGGTCAGGACGATCCGCCGTGCGCGACGTGGAACTCGGCGTCCGGCGCCGGTGTCCACCCCGGTCGCCAGTAGAGCCGGTCGAGATGGGTGACAGGGAGGTCGAGTGCGGCGCCGAGCCGTCGCGAGAACGTCGACTTCCCGGCGCCGCTGCAACCGACGACCATGATCCGCCGCATCGTCAGCCGACGGCCTCGTCGAGGTACGCGGCGGCCTGCAGTGTGAACAGGTCGGCATAGCCCGCCTTCGCCGCCATCAGCTCGTCGTGCGTCCCGTACTCGGCGACCTTTCCGTGCTCCAGCAGCAGGATCCGTTCCGCCTGCCGGACGGTGGAGAACCGGTGCGAGATGTACAGCGTCGTCCGGCCCTCCGAAAGCTCCCGCAGGCGCGAGAAGAGGTCGTGCTCGGCCTGGGCGTCCAGCGCGGACGTCGGCTCGTCGAGGATCAGGATCGGCGCCTCCCGCAGGAACGCCCGCGCCAGCGCGATCTTCTGCCATTCGCCGCCGGAAAGGCTGACGCCCTGGTCGAACCAGCGGCCGAGCGGGCTGTCGTATCCGCTGGGCAGGCGCTCGATCCGCTCGTCGGCACCGGCCCGCTTCGCCGACGCCTCGATCCGTTCGCGGTCGACGAGGTGGGTGAGGTCGCCGAGGCCGATGTTCTCGGCCGCGGTGCCCTGGTAGGTCACGTAGTCCTGGAACATCGCGCTGATCTGCCGCCGCAGCGCCACCGGGTCGTACTCGCGGATGTCGACGTCGTCGAGCAGGATCCGCCCGCCCGTCGGGTCGTACAGCCGGCAGAGCAGCTTGAACAGCGTCGATTTCCCGGCGCCGTTGCGGCCGACGACGGCGACCGTTTCGCCCGGCCGGATCTCGAAGGTCACGCCGTCGAGCGCGGGTTCGGACGCACCGGGATAGGTGAAGGAGACCTCCTCGAACCGGATATGTCCCTCCACAGTGGACGGAAGGGGGCGCGGCTCCGGCGGCGCGACGATCTCCGGTTTCGTGCCGAGGAAGCGGTACAGCGTGTCGAGGTAGAGATTGTTCTCGTACATTCCGGAAAACGCGGTGAACAGGCCCTGGACGGACGTCTGCACCGACGCCGCGGCGGCCGTGTACAGCGCGAGATCGCCGAGGGTGAGCCTGCCGCCGACGGCCTCCAGCGCGATGTACAGCGCGATCGCGGACCCGGCGGCGGTGCTCAGCAACCCCCACGACGTCGAGCTCACGCTGCGCTTGCGGGTCAGTTTCCGTTGGCGGTCGTAGAAAACCTGGCCCAGCCGCTGGAACCTGTCGACGAAGTACGGGCCGAGGCCGAAGAGCTTGGTCTCCTTGGCGTAGGTGTCCGTGGTGACCAAAGAGGACAGATAGTCCATCCGCCTTTTCAAGGGTGACATCATCAACGTCAGCCAGAACGCGCGGGCGCCGTACTTCGACTGCGAGATGAACGCGGGGATCGGTGCCAGCAGGGCGACCAGCGCCAGCAGCGGGCTGATCGATACGAGCAGCGCGATCATGCTGGCGAAGGTGATCAGCGTCCGGACCAGGCCCAGTGCCGAGTTCATCATCGACAGCGGCCGGGTCGGCGCCTCCTGAGCGGCCTGGCGCAGCATGTCGTAGGACGCGGAGCCCTCGAAGTACGACAGATGCAGCTTGCTCGAATGCTCCATCACCTGGTGGCGGATGGTCAGCGTCATCCGTTCCTGCAGCAAGGACTGGCCGTAGGTGGTCAGCGCCTGGGACAGCGCGGTGAGCACGAGGACGCCGAACTGGAACAGCGCGACCCCGACGATCGCGCCCTTGGTGCCGTGGCCCTGGATCGCCGCGACCACCGAGTCGATCAGCAGTTTCGCGACATACGCGGTCGCCGTGGGCAGCAGACCGGAAAGCAGGGTCACCAAGGTGATCGTGACGGTCAGGAACGGGCTCGCCTGCCAGGTCAGCTTCGCGACCTTGGGCAGGCCGCGGACCGTGCCCGCGACGTTGACCCACATGCGGTTGAGCCGGGACTTCAGGTCTTTCGGGAGGGCTTCGGGTTCTGGTTCGGGGATGTCGACCGGGCCGGTCAGCCCGCTGTCGGGCACCGTCGACGGCGGACGGCGTCGCCTGCCGCCGCGGGCCAGCAGCATCTCGATGCCGCCACCGCCCCCTCCGGGCGGGCCGCCGATCACGCGGCCCCCACGGCGCCGTTGAGGAAGACGTCGACGAGTTCCATCGTGGTGGGTTCGTCGCCGTTCGCGTCGAACCGCATCCGGCCGCTGAACAGCAGCGACAGGAAAAGTGCGGCCAGTTGGGTCGCGGGCAGCCGGAGCCGGTCCTTCTCCGGTTCGAACAGCTCGGCCATGGCCTCGCGCATCGCGGTCATCGACTCCCGGCGCCGGTCCCGGCCGTCGCCGAGGCCGTGGCGGTGCTCGGGCCGCTTGCCGGAGCCGTGCATGACCGCCATCAGCGCGCCCATCCGCTGCAGGTGCGCGCTGAGCGCGTCGGCCGCCTCGACGAGCCTGTCGTCGAGGGGCTGTTCGAGGTCGATCACCGCGATGGCGTCGAGTACCTGATCGGGCTTCAGCGCTTCGGCGAAGCAGGTGGCGAAGAGTTCGTCCTTGTCCTTGAAGACCCGGAAGACCGTGCCCTCGCCGATGCCGGCCGCGCGGGCGATCTGGCTGGTGGTGACCCCGGCGCCGTGCTCCACCATCAGCGGCAGCACGGACTGGACGATCATCCTCCGCCGCTCTTCGGGGCTCATTCCCGGCGCTCTCCGCCGGGTGGGGGTTTCCGTCATGCTCTCCAGTGTGCGGAGTGAGTACTCACTCCGTCAACTGATTAAGGCCGAAGCGCGTGAAGGCCCCCTTCCCCTTGGGTTCTAGCGGTGGTTGCAACACCTGAGTTGTTCAGGGGTTGTGTGTTGTTCGAGATCCGCAGGGACAGGTCGCCTC
>NZ_BNAY01000003.1 GCF_014654365.1 Amycolatopsis oliviviridis | reverse complement strand
CGTCCGACAGCCAGGCGGTGGCCGCGGCGACTTTCATCGCGCTGAACCCGGCCAGCTTTCCCTGGTCCATCAGTCCCAGGGTGCGGGGCAGACGGGTGGTCAACGCGTCGGCGGCGGCGACCATCGCACCCGCGTGATTGTCCACAAGAGACAGTTCGAGCGCGACCTCCTGTGTCACACTCCGCGCACTGTCGCGGTGCCGGTTCAGCTGAGCGATCGCCCGGAACCGGACCGCCTCCAGCTGCGCGATCCCCGCCGACGCCGCCTGCGCAACAGCAACACAATCGGCGTCGTCCAAAGAGAAGACGGCAGCGTTGACCGGCTCCAGACTTCCGGGTTCAGTGAGTTTTTCGAGTAATGCCACAGGTGTGGCTTCGCGTGTGTCCACCCGAGCAACATACGACCGACCACCGACAGTTTCCGATCACGCAGACACCGCAAGACATCGCCGATTTCCGGTAATGAGCAACCGGCAGTACGAGTGTTCGGTGTTCGGCCAGGACCGTTGGCCGAACACCGAACAGCTCACCCAGTTCAGTTCTTGTCGAGTGCGACCGCGATGTCCCCGATCGGCAGCGGGAAATCGCCGACCTTGCTCGCCGCGCCCGTCAGCAGGTTGACGGTGTAGAACGTCGACGGCGAGCCTGAAGGCGGGTTGAGCACGGCGAACGCGGTCACCGACGTCGTCTTGCCGTAGGTCAGATCGCTGAAGATGTCGAAGCCCGCGATCGGGCCGGTGTCGACTCCGAGCGCCCCGGTCGGGACCAGGAGCCCGGCGTTGGCGGGCGACTGGATGAGCACCTGGTCGGTGGCCGTGCCGATGTCGAACAACGTGGTGGCGGTGTCGGGGTTGAGATCGTTGTTCGTGTAGGCGGCGGCCGTGACCCCGGTGGTCGGCCCCGGAGTGGGCGGTGTGGTCAGCGCGGAGTCCGCGATCGTGACGTCACGGAGGTTGTGCCGCAGGTTCTGGCCGGTGTCGCTGATCACCCGGAGCCGGTCGGCGGCCGGGTTGAAGTCGACACCGAAGTTCGCGCCGTCCAACGCAATGGTGAGCTGCGAGACCTTCGTGACGGTGACGTCGTCCGCCTTCGATTTCGGCGTCGCGGGCGGGGTCGAGATCGTGTAGATGCAGCCCTTGTTCCCCACGCCGTACAGCAGGCCGTCCTGTACCCGGAAGTCGATGCCGATCAGGTACGTTTCCCCGCAGACGAGCCCCTTGACCAGCCGGACCCAGTTGAGTACCTGGGGCTGGTTGGCGTAGAAGGAGGCCATCAGCTTGCCGTCCGTCGAGATGGCGAACGTCGGCAGCTTCGCGGGTTGCGCCGAACTCGTGCCCGCGCCGCCGACGACGAGCGACGCCGCGACGGTCACCGTGGTGGCCGCCGCGATCAGAACCTTCTTGAGTCGTGCCCTCATCATCCGTACTCCCCTCACCGGAAACAGTGCGCTCACAAGCTATTCGGCCGCACTGGACGGCCATTGGACGTCGATTGGATCCGGCGTCCGGGCGCTTGCGGGCGGTGGGAAGCGGCGGAACAGTGGAAGGACAAAGGATTCAGGGGGAGCGATGACGATCAAGAACGTGCTCGCCGGTTCGGTGGTCCTGTGCGCCGGGCTCACGTTCGCGGGCGCCGACGAAGCGAGCGCCGCGCGGCCGTGCGCGTCCGGCGTCAAGACCATCAAACCGGTCGTACTCGAAGATCCCGGGAGGTGGACCTATACCTACGACCTCGCGTGGTGCGCGGACGGCGGGACGGTCGTCTGGGTCGAGCCGTCGGTGACCCCGCGGGTGCACGTCCCGGCCTGTAATTGGGTCGGCAGGATCGAGGAGTCGCTGCGGAAGCCCGTACGCGAAGGCGACCCGTGGACCGCCTTCGACATGAGCGAGTTCTCCTGCGCCGACAACGCGGGCAAGGAACACGGCGTCAACCCGTGGGTGGTCGTCAGCTTCGCCCCGTCGGGCGCGTACACCGTCACCAGCGGCATCGACCCGGCGTGAATCAGGCGCGGAGGATCGACTCGACGGCGGCCGCCGCCCGTTTCCGCAGCGCGCCGTAGCCGGCCTGGCCTGCCAGCGCGAGCGCCTGCCGGGCCCGGCCGACGTCACCGGTGGCGGTGGCGAGCCCGATGAGCGCGTCGACCTCGGGATACCGGTCGCCGGTTTCCCGCAGCAGGTCCAGTGCCTGCCGGTACCGGCGGACGGCGTCCTGCCGGTGACCCGCGCGCTGATGCACGCTCGCGAGCGCGACGAGCGCTTCGCCCTCACCGCGCGGTTCGCCGGTCTCGCGCGCGAGCCGAAGCCCGTCGCGCGCGTGGCCGAGCGCGTCGGTGACCCGGCCGAGGTCGCAGTACACCGAGGCGAGCCTGCCGAGCGTCTCCGCCTCGCCCGCGCGGTTCCCGGCCTCGCGGTGCAGGGCCAGCGCCTTGGCGAGCAGGCCCGCCGCCTCGGTGGCCCGGCCGCGAGCGTGCTGCACCTGACCGAGGTTGGCCAGGTTGATCGCCTCGCCGTAGCGCGAACCCATCCCGCGATACCGGCGCAGAGCCTGGACATAGTGCTCCGCCGCCGCGAGCAGATCGCCCATCTCCCAATGGACGAGCCCCAGATTGCCCAGCGCGACGGCCTCCCCGGCGGGTTTGCCGGCGCGCCTGCTCAACTCCAGCGCCCGGGAGAACCGCGCCGCGGCGGCCGGAAGCCGGCCGGACTGCCAGTACACGCACCCGAGGTTGCCCAGCACCGCGGCCTGCGCTTCGAGCCGGCCCGCCCGCCGGGCGAGCACGAGCGCGCCGGTGTAGTGCCGGACGGCCTCCCGGTACCGCCCCTGGCGGAAACTCAAGTCGGCGAGGCTGAACAGGGCCGAGGCGCGGGCACGGAGATCGTCCTCGTCCTCGGCGGCGGACAGCGCGGCCCGCGCGGCCGCCCGCCATTCCACCTGGCGCAACGACATCCAGAAGTAGCCGCGCAGGGCGTCGGCCAGCAGCCAGGCCACCGGACGCGGCCCCAGCCGCGCCGCGTCTTCGGCGACGGCGACCAGGTTGCACAGTTCGGTCTCCAGCCATTCCGCCGCGTTCTCCTTCGAGGCCGCGGGAGCCGGGCCGTCAGGTACGGACAGCGGGATCCGGAACATGTGCGGGTAAACGATTTTCGCCGCGCTGTCGACGCCGCGCAGATACCACTCGTGCAACCGGCGGCGGGCGGATCCGCTTTCGGCCGCGGATTCCCGCGACGTCAGCCGATCCGCGGCGTAGCGGCGGAGCAGGTCGTGGAAGTGGTACCGGCCCGGCGCGTGCTGCTCGACGAGGTGCGCGCCCGCGAGCGCGTCCAGGATCCCCTCCGCGCGCTCCACGCCGGTGAGGACCTCGACCGCTTCGACGCCGATGTCGTTGCCCGGCACCAGGCTCAGCAGCCGGAAGACCCGGCGCGTCTGGGCGGGCAAGGCCGCGTAGGACAGGTCGAAAGCTGTCCGGACGGCGATCTGCTCGTCACCCGGCACGGTGAGCGCGGCGAGCAGGTTGCCCTTGCGCAACTCGACGGCGTAGTCCCCGACGCTCTTCCCGGGATTGTCGGCGAGGTTGGCCGCGGCGATCCTCAGCGCCAGCGGCAGGTACGCGCACAGCCCGGCGATCTCGGCGGCCGCTTCGCGCTCGGCCCGGATCCACCCGGAACCGAGCACCCGCGCGAGCAACTCCAGCGCCTCGCCCGGATCCAGCATGCCCAGGATCAGCCGCCGGGCGCCGTGCAGGGCGACCAGGGTGGTCATCCGGTCCCGGGCGGTGACCAGCACCAGGCAGCCCGGCCCGGCGGGCAGCAGCGGCCGGATCTGGTCCACGTCGACCGCGTTGTCCAGCACCACCAACGCTTTCCGGTCGGTCATCAGCGTCCGGTACAGCGCGGACGCGGTCTCCGTGTCCGCGGGCAGGCGTTCGGCGGGGACCTCCAGCGCGGCCAGGAACCGGGTGAGCACTTCGAGCGCGGTCGCGGGCGGGCCGGGCGAATGACCGCGCAGGTTCGCGTAGAACTGCCCGTCGGGGAACCGGTCCTTCACCCGGTGCGCCCAGTGCACGGCCAGCGCGGTCTTCCCCGCGCCGGCGGGCCCCGTGACGGCCGCGAGCGCCACCGTGCCGCCGGAGCCGACCGATCTCGGCACCAATTCGTCCAAAATGGACAGTTCGGTGGCCCGGCCGGTGAAGCCGGGCGGTTCGGCGGGCAACTGCCGGGGGACCCGGGCGGCCGGACGCGGACCGGGCGGCGATTCCCCCTCGTCGAGCAGGGCCGCGTGCGCCGCGAGGAGTTCGGCCCCGGGTTCGACCCCCAGTTCTTCGACGAGCCGCCCGCGAACCTCCTGGTACAGCTGGAAAGCCGTCGCCCGCTGACCCGCGCCGTGGTACGCGCGGATCAGCCGGGCCTGGGCGGGCTCGTCCAGCGGCTGGTCTGCGGCCGCCTCGACAAGCTCGGTCAAGACCTCGTCGGCGGCACCGATGGCGAGCATCGCGTCGCCGTACCTGGCGAGCAGCGCGCGGCGTTCCGCGACCAGCGCCACGACCTTCGGATGCGTTGCGAGCGAAGGGATATCGGCCAGCGGCTTGCCTCGCCACCAGCGCAGGGCCTCGCCGAGCAGGGTCGCGGCACGGGCCGTCTCGCCGTCGCGCTGGGCGTCGTTCGCCTCGGCGGCGAGCGAGCGGACATGGGGCAGGTCGAGTTCGACGGCGTCCCAGCGCAGCGCGTACCCGCCGCCGCCATACGGCAGGATCTCGCTCCCGGACCGGGACGGACGGCCCGGTTCGAGGAGCCGGCGCAGGTGTTTGACGTGGGTCTGGAGGACGTTCACCGCGCTGCGCGGCGGCCGGTCACCCCAGAGCGCGTCCACCAGGTCCTGCTTGGACGTCGCCTCGCCGCCCGCCAGGACCAGCAAACCCAGTACGGCCCGGCGGCCCGGTGGACCGAGGTCGACTTCCGCGCCGTCGAGCCATACGCGCAACGAACCCAGCACTTGGATCCGCACAGCCGTCGGCGCCACCGGCAGGAACGTAGCGAGCCGTCCCGCGCCGCACAAGGAAGGGCCCGGCTTTTGGGCCGCTCAGGCTAACGCGGTTCGGCAGGCAGGAGGTCGTGCCCGTTCCAGGTGAACCGGGCTGTGGTGACCGCGTCGTCGCCGTCGCCGCCGGTGATGAGCTGATGGATCCCGACCCCGCCGAGTTCGGCGTAGGTGCACCATTCGTGGTCCGACGTCAGCATCAGGTCGAGGTCGAGCGCGGACAGCAGGCCGAACACCTGCCCCCGGTTGGTGGTGTCGACGCCGACGAACACCTCGTCGAGCAGGATCACCCTCGGTGCCTCGGGCGCGGCCTGATAGTGCGCGGCGACGGCGGCGAACAGCGGCAGGTGCAGCGCGATCGCCTTCTCCCCGCCGGAAAGCGCGCCGTGCAGCTTCTTGGTCAGCAGCTGCCAGCCCGCCCCGTTCGCGCGGTCCACCTTGACCACGAACCGGTGCCACGACGTGTAGTCGAAGACCTGCGCGAGCTGCTGTTCCCAGCTGGTCGCGGTGTCGTCCGCCTTCGCCTGCTCGACGCGCTCGCGGAAGAACTTGTGCAGCGACGCGCGGTCCTCGGTGGTCAGCTGGTCCGGATCCTTCAGCAGCAGGTCCCGCGCGGTCTTGGTGCCCGGCGGCAGATCCGGGGAGACCTGCCAGACCAGCCGGACGGCGACCCGGGACGCGGTCCGCACCCGTTCCAGCCGCGCGTTCATCCCGTCGACCAGGTCGTTGGCCTGCCGGATGCGGGCCGCGAGATGGCGGCGGGTCTCGCCGGTCAGCGTCTTGTCGAACAGGTCGCTCTCGCGGCCGGTGATCTCGTGCCTGCTCTGTTCCGCTTCCGCGTAAAGGATCTTCAGCAGCTCGGCCGCGCCGACCCGCAGCCCGTCGACGACGGCGGTGAAGATCTGGACGTCCTCGTCGGTCTCCAGATCGAGTTCCGCACGCGAGCTGAGCGTGTTCCGGCAGGTGTGCACCGCCTCGGAAAGCCGGTGCAGCGCCTCGCCGAGGTTGCCCGTCGCGTGCGGCACGGACGGCCACGCCGCGGCCACCAGGCGGGCCGTGTCGAGCGCCGACCGCACCCCGTCGGAGGCGGACAGGGTGGCCTGGAACTTCGGCAGGTCCTCGATCCCGCCGTCCGCCGGGAAGATCCCGGTGGCGAGCTTTCGGAACCGGAGCGCGGCGGCGTCCTGCTTCTTGGCGGCGTCCTCGCGGGCCCGCGCGTCGGTCGCGCGCCGGACGCCGAGCGCGCCCAGCGACACGGCCAGTTCCTTGGCGCGCGCGTTCGCGGCGCGGAGCTCGCCCGAGAGCTCACGCAGTTTCGTGCGCAGCCCGTCGATCTCGGCGAGCACTTCGCGCTGGCCGGTGCCGACGGATCCCTCGATCGCGTCGAGCATCGCGGTGAGCTTGGTGCGTTCGGCCTCCGCCTCGGAAGCCTCGTCCTCGCGCCGGGCCGCGTTCCCCTCGGACCGGTCCGCCTGTTCGGCGAACGTCTCGGCCCGCTGGGTCGCCGTGAGCAGGTTCCCGTTCTCGTACAACCAGTTCTCGCCCTGGTCGGAGTAGGTGCGCAGGGCCGTGGCGAGCGCGGCCAGCGGCGCGCGTTCGGTCGGCAGCCCGCTCTCCGACGCCTGGCCGGTCAGCTCGTGCAGGGCGGTCTTGGCCTCGGACTCCAGCGCGGAGACCGTCGTCTCAAGCTGCCGGACGGCGGCGTCGGCGGCGGTCAGATCGGCCTCGGCCGTGGTCAATTCCCCGGTCGCGGCGAGGAGATCTTCGTGACCGGGGCGGGCGGCGCGTTCGATCTTGATCAGTTCGCGCCTGCCGCGCAGCGCGGCCAGTTCGCCTTCCAGTTCGGCGATGGTCTTCTCCCGGACGGAGATCTCGTCCCGCAGTCCGGCGATCCGGCGTTCCCGGGCACGCAGGCGGGCGGAAGCGCCGATGTAGGCCGGGGCGTCCTTCGTCCAGCTGCCCGACAGGCTGCCCATCCGCCAGCCGCCGTCCGCGCCGATCGCGGCGGGACCGGCGGGGAGGACGTCGTCGAACGCGATCACCTCCAGCACCCGCCGGACCTTCGCGGGCGAGAGTTCCGCGTCGGGTTCCGGGACGAGGACGTCGGCGAGCGAACGGGGAGACGCGATCGGCAGCGACCCGGTCTCCAAGAGCACGTCATGCCCCTCGACGACCCCGTGGGAGTTCACCCAGGCGTCCAGCAGACCGGCGCCCTCGAGCGCGGCCTCGATGCCGGCGTGCGCGCTTTCCGGGACGGAGCCGGCGAAATCGACCAGCCGCCACAACGGCGCGCCGCTCATCTCGGCCCGGTCGGCGGTGCGGGTGCGCGGCGACTCGGGCTTGAGGACGTCCTCCGTTTCGAGCACACCCGCCTCGACGAGGAGTTCGTCGTGCTCGGCGCGCGCGGTGGCGATCGCGGCGCTGGTCGCCGACTCGCGCCGGATGATGTCTTCGAGCACGGTCTCGGCGACCGCGCTGATCCTGCCGAGCAGCGAGACCTCCGACTCGGCGTCCCGCACGAGCGCTTCCACGTCGGGGAACCGCAGCTCGCGGCAGCCGATCGCCCATTCGGCGAGCCGGGTGCGCAGATCGCTCAGCGCGAGCTCGCGGGTCGCCGTCGTCAGGTCCAGTTTCTCCTGCGCGGCCGCGAAATCCGACCGGACCCGGTCCAGATCCGCCTCAGCCTGGTGACGGCGGCCGACGGCGCGTTCGTGCTTGTCCAGCGCCCGGCCGACGGTCTCGGCCTGGTCGCGCTTGCCGCGGACGGCGGCCTGCAGCAACGGACGGAGCCGCACGGGTTCGTCCAGCCCGGAGACGAGTTCGTCGTGCACCCCGGCCAGATTCGCGCGGGTCGCGGCGGAGCGGACCTCGGTCTCCTGAGCGCGGACGAGGTCGGCCTGCCGTTTCGCGACCTGTTTCGCCGCCCGCGACCGCTCCTCGTCGGCGTCCGCCTCGGCCCGCAGGCGATCGGCGTCGGCGCGGAGCGATTCCGCCTTCTCCTTCGCGGCCAGTGTCCGCTGCCGCAGCTTGTCGAGCTCCTGGCCCTTTCGGTACGACTCGGACTCGGTCAGCCCGGCGAGACGGGCTTCGGTCTCCTCGACGTCCTTTTCGAGCTTCGCCGCGCGTTCCTCGGCGGCCTCCTTCTTCGCGGCGACCTCGTCGTGCTCCTCGGCCGAACGGCGGGCGGCCGCGGCGAGGTCGTCGAGTTCGGTGGTCGCTGAGATGAGGTTCGCGGCGCCCGCGCGCAGGACACGCTGGGCGTAGGTCTTCTGCCGCGCGGCGAGCGCGCGGGTCGCGTCGACCTCGGTCTCCAGCGAGCCCAGTCGTTCACGCTGCGCGTCGAGCCGTTCGAAGCCCTCGGCGAGATCCGCGATCTCCTGCTGTCCCAGCGGCGGGAGCGCGCGGGAGAGCAGGTTGGACAGCAGGCTCGGGTCGAGCCGCTGCGAGAGTTTGGGCATCCGCAGCTGAAGCAGCGCGGTGATCAGCGCGTCGTACCGCTGCTCGCTCAGGGTGGGGAACAGCTTCGCGCGGATCTCTGCGCGGTACTCGGCCGCGCCGGCGTGCACGGTCCCCTGCTCGCCGAGGGCCTCCTCCAGCGCGTTCTTGGTCAGCGGCTGGCCCGCCTCGTTGACCAGCGGAAGGCCGTCACCGACACGCAGGTCGGTGGTGAAGAAGTCGGCGTGCACCGTGCTGGTGTGCGTGCTCGCCTGCAGTCGCGCGCCGCAGGTGAACCACTTGTCCCCGGCCATGCCGAATTCGAGCCAGACGAACCCGACCCGCGTGGCGCCGGACGCGCCCTCGCCCATCAGGTTCCAGTGCATGCTGCGTTCGCTCGTGCCGAAGGTCGACAGCCGGTTCGCGCGCAGGCTCGCGTCGAACAGGAACGGCAGCAGCAGCTCCAGCGCCTTGGACTTCCCACTCCCGTTGGGGCCGCGCAGCAGCAGGCGCCCGTCGTGGAACTCGAAGATCTCGTCGTAGTAGCGCCAGATGTTGAGGATGCCCGCGCGGGACGGGACCCACCTCGTCACGGTCACGGCGCCTCCTCGTTTCGGTCGGTGTACCTCGCGGCGGCCGGGAGCGGCCGGACGAGTTCGGCTTCGGTGCGGACCAGCCCGAAACCGGTCAG
This sequence comes from Amycolatopsis oliviviridis, assembly GCF_014654365.1. GTDB lineage: Bacteria > Actinomycetota > Actinomycetes > Mycobacteriales > Pseudonocardiaceae > Amycolatopsis > Amycolatopsis oliviviridis. Next base: position 987,820 of record NZ_BNAY01000003.1, on the reverse strand, counting down.
CACGGCGAGCGCGTCGACGGTCAGCCTTCGCACGCCGTCCTTGCCCCGGTAGGTCTTGGCCCACCGCGGGAAGCGTTTCAGCAGCTTGGCGGTGGCGTTGCGCAGGTAATCGGTCGTCCGCGGCTCGTCCAGCGCGTCGAGCAGCAGGAGCGCGGCGACCTTGGCGTTGCTGCCGTCGTCCGGGAAGCGTTCGTCGGTCGACAGGCCGTCGACGTCGACGAGCAGCAGGCCCTCCGCGCGTTCTTCGAGGACGAAACCGCCCTGTTCGGCGGCGCGTCGCAGCAACTGGCGCCCGGTCGGCGAGCCGAGGTACGCGCGCTCCTCGGCGGTCAGTTCGGCGAAGTACAGCACCGGGTCGTCCACGAGACGGCGGAAGACGGTGTGCCGGAGCCACAGGTTCCGCTGGACGTCGGACGCGCTCGGCGTGTCCTCGTGGCGGCCCGACGAGAGGCCGTAGCGCTGCTCGTGCGACACCGCCTCCAGCAGTTCCTCGAACCGCAGCGCGACGTCGTCGGCGGGCACGGCGAGCTGCGAGGGGCCGACCGGCGCGGCCAGCATCCGCAGCAACAGGGTCGCGTCGACGCGGAACAGCACCTTCGCGGTCGTGTCGTCCACAAAGGACTCGGCGTCGCCGTCGGCGGTTTCGAGGACGCCGTAGGACTCCAGCAGCTTGAGGACGTCCACGAACGCGAGCCGCTCGGCGCGGGAGCCGGTGTCGAACGCCGTGACGAGGTCGTCCGCGGCGCTGGCCCTGGCGACGCGGTCGGCGAGCAGGCGAATGGTGGTCACCGGCACCGTCAGGAGTTCGGCCGCCGCCACGCACAGCAGGACGTAGCGGCGGCGGTCGAACGCCGCGCGCCCGGACCGCAGCCGCCGGGCGGGACGGCTCGGGTCGGCTGCGGCGCGGACCTTGACCAGCCGGGCGTAGCCGAGCCGGGGTTCGACGGTGAGTGTCCAGCCGCAGTAGTACTCGAACCACTGCCGGATGGGTTCGCGGCGGCGCCGGATGAGGTCGAAGATCTCGGGGGAGCCGCGTTCGCCGATCAGCGGGGTGGCCAGCAGGGCCCGGATCCCGCGTGCGACCTCTTCGCGCTCCGCGATGACCAGTTGGTTCGTGAGGCTCACGCACCGCCTCCGGCCGTGCTGATCTCGATCTCGTAGTCGGGGCCGCGGAAGACGCCGCTCGTGGTGGTCAGGCGCGCGACCGCCCCGCGCGGTGGCGGCCGGAGGACGATCTCGATCTGCCCGTCGGACGTCGTGCTCCGCCGGGTGCCGTCCGCGCCGACGGCGGTGCCCAGTGCCTGGCCCAGCAGGTCCAGCAGCCGCTCGAAAACGGTGTGGTCCAGCTTCTCGAACGCCGAAAGCCGCACGACCCCGCCGGTGTCGAGCATGCTCCACGCCGCTTCGAGTTCGGCGCGCTCTTCCAGGGCTCGCACCGCTCTCGCGGCCCTGATCTCGGTGACGTCGCGGACCCTGCCGGTCTTGGTGAACCGCTCGGTGCGGCCCGCGGACCGGAGCAGTTCGGAGACCTCCACCGGCGGCGCGTCGAGCCACGACGCCGTCGTGCTGACCACTTCCGGGTCCGCGTGGGCGAGATGCGCGTGCCGCGCGGAACTCAGCCCGAACATCGTGGACCACAGGCGATGCAGGTCCTCCTGAGCCGGGACGACGGTGAACCACCGCGCCAGCTCGCGGAAGTCCGCGACCGCGCTGCTCGCCCGCCGCCGCGACTCGGTGATCCGGTCGAGTACTTGGAGGAGCGTGATGATCGCCCGCCGCGCGACCTGATGGAGGTCCTCGACACGCGGCGTCGCGCCGTCCTCGGGCAGGAACCACGCGCGAAGCCCGTCCCAGCGGGCCTTGCGCGTCCGCAACCAGCGCTGATCCGGGCTTTGCAGGGTCGCGCCGTTCAACGCCCGCCGGTGCACGCGGTCGATGCCGTGGTCGTCGATCTCCTTGATGCGGGTGGCGATCGTGTGGGTGTGGTGCTCCAGGTCGTTCAGGAACTCTTGGAGGTAGGCGACCGTGGACGCCTTGACCTCGTGAAACGTCGCGAGGTCGGCTTCGGCGTGCAGAAGGCGCTGGAGGTCGCCGTTGAAGCGCTTCGTGTTGTCCCGGAACGCCTCAAGATGGCTCTCGACCTCGGTGAGCGTGCCGAACACGCGCCTGTCGGTGCCGTCTTCGAGCTGCTTCGCGAGCTCCCCGAGCCGCTCACCCAGCGCTTCGAGCGTGGCCGTCTGCAACGCGCCGGTGGCGTTGAGCACCTCGTGCGCGCGGACCACGCCCGCGTACGCCGCTTCGCCCAGCCTGGTCAGTGAGTACTGGAGATTGCGGCGCTCGTACTCGGACGCCGTCCGGTAATCGCCCGCGTGGCTCTGGACGACGTCGAGGAGCTTGTCGTTCCGCAACTGGTCCAGCGCGCTGACCAGGTCCTCGTCGGCCAGCGTCTCCAGCCAGCCGACCGCCCGCAGCTCCGTGCGGACGTCGTCGATCCCGAGCGCCGTCTCCAGCCGCTCGTTCGCCTCGCCGAAGGCGTGCAGGATCGCCAGGGGGAGCCCGGATCTGCTGCCGTCGGTGAAACGGAACAGGTCAGGCGGTACACGGAACGGATCCATGTGTCCTCCGGCGGATGTGCGTGGGGTAACACGTTAGGGGGTCACCCAGGCGAAGCTGAACGGGCCGCCCTTTTCACGCTGAGTGCTCACGTGGTGAAAAGGCTGAGGTGGACGGTGGCCCCGTCGACGGTGACCTCGCGGTACACGCGGCGACCGTCGATGAGCTGGTCGTCCTTCATGGCCCCGGGTGCGAAGCCCGACGCCGCGAGCAGCTTGGGAACGTCCTCGGCCGGAAGCGTGAGGACGACGCGGTACATCACGTCGATGCCCCGCTCGTACTTCGTGTCCAGCACCTCGCCGCTCGCGGGCATCGAGATCCCGCCGAACTTGAAGGCCTCTTCGGGCTTCGGCGCTTCTGGTGGCGTTGCGCAGCCGGCGAGCAGGAGAAGGGCGAGGGCGGCGAGCAGGAGCTTCACCTAGCGTGAGACGCACGGCGGACGTAAGCGTTCCGTCACACTTGGACGGGGATGACAGGGACGGTCCGACACGTTGTACTGGGTGTCAACGACCAGAGGAGATCAACAGTGACGGAAAAGGCTGTTCTCGCGGGCGGCTGCTTCTGGGGCATGCAGGACCTGTTCCGCCGGCACCCCGGAGTCGTCTCCACCAGGGTCGGCTACACCGGCGGCGACGTGCCGAACGCGACCTACCGCAACCACGGCTCGCACGCCGAAGGCATCGAGATCGTCTTCGACCCGGCCCAGCTGTCGTATCGGCAGATCCTGGAGTTCTTCTTCCAGATCCACGACCCGACGACCCGGAACCGACAGGGCAACGACATCGGCACGAGCTACCGGTCGGCGATCTACTACACCGACGACACGCAGAAGCAGGTCGCCGAACAGACGATCGCCGACGTCGACGCCTCCGGCAAGTGGCCGGGCAAGGTCGTCACCGAGGTGACCCAGGCCGGCGACTTCTGGGAAGCCGAGCCCGAGCACCAGGACTACCTGGAGCGCATCCCGAACGGCTACACCTGCCACTACGTGCGGCCGGAATGGCAACTCGGCGAGCGCTGATCGTCGCGCTGCACGTCTCGCCCGTGCACGCCTACGAGGGCCGTCCTTCTGACGGCCCTCGTCCGGACCCGCTGCCGGTCTCGCGCGACCTCGTCGAGGTGCGCGCGGGACTGGGGCTGGTGGGGGATCGGTACTTCAACCACCCCGCCCATCGCTCGGCCGCGGTGACGCTCTTCTCCGCGTCCGTACCCGGCGATCCGCTGCTGGCTCGGCGGAACATCGTGCTTTCGGGCTTCGATGTGGACGCTCTGCCTCGGGGCTCTGTTCTTGTTTTGAACTCGGGCGACGGTCCGGTGCGCTTCGAGGTGCACCGGCCCGCGAACCCCTGCGGGTGGATAGACGTCGTCTACCCTCGCGGCACTTTTGCTGCTCTGCGAGGCCGCGGCGGAAAGCGCTGCGTGCCGCTTGATGACGGCGTCCTACGTGTCGGTCCGGTAGAGATCTCGTAGCCCCGCTTTGATCTGCTCAGGCGTCATGCTTTGCCGCTGGTAGACGTACTGCGCTGCGGCCAGTGGTGCGAGCAGCGCGTCGGCCCTGAATCGAGCCATCGAAACAGCGGGGTGGCAGCATTGACTTTATCTTCAAGTTCAATTGGCCAGCCGTCCCGTCCAGCAATGAGGCTGCTGTAATTATTGAGATTCAGAAGAGATGCGGCTTCTCGGCATCGTCGATACGAGGTGGCTTGGTCATAGCCACGGGTGCCGGTAGCACTCCGGAATCTTGCAGATCTTTTGTGTCGACAAGTTCTTTGTGCAGGATTTCTTCGAGTATGGCTTCTTGTTCGTGCTCCAGTTTTATACAGTTTTCGAGTATGGTCAGAAGCATCAGTAGCTCGTCTGTGAATTGTCGCGTCCAGTTGGAGCAGTTGATGTCATCGAGAGGGGACGTCCTACGTTTGTGGCGAGGTTGCGCGAGCCTGTAGTCGATCCATTTTCGAACAACCTTTAGGCCGCTTACTTCGTACTCAAAAGCGGCCTTGGATATCGGGCTGATCTGGCCGGCTCCCAAGTGTAGTGTCTGGCTTTCAGGCTCGTAGAAAAAGTCATTCGGCATTTCATCGGATGTGTCAGGAATGGGAATCATTACTCTGGGTCCGGTTCGCTCGACCAGCTCGAGTAATCCGTTGGGTCGGTTCGCTGAATTGTCGACATAACGTTCGCCGTAGGTATGAAGCCACACTACGTTCCTGCCTAATTCAACGGCCTTGTTCCACGTTGTCCGCGAGGTAGTGAGAGGGATGCGTATTCCTGGCCTCTGAAGCTCTTTTCGGAACTTGGCAGTGTAGCCTGAATGTGCTGCGACAGCCGCAATGTATGCTAGTAAGTCTTCGCCGGATACTTCGATACGCAGTTTTTTCTTGAGAAGTTCGATCAATCCAGGAGAAAAGTTCCCCGAGATGGCCCCAGCGTCTCGGTAGAGAGGAAGTACGCGCCCGGCACGTACATTGTAGTGGTGTAGGTCAGGAATTAGGGAAGTAAATGTAATCCCTGGCCCCACGTTGATTGGATGCGAATTTTGCTCTGTGATGTAGACCTGCCTGTCCGAACGCACTGCCCATAAAGGTGGTCGTGCCACGGCCATAAGTCGGTTGTCAGGAATGATCCATTGTCGATCGAACGATCGGTATCCGACGCGAACAGGGTCTGGTACTTCTCCGTCCTCTTCGGCGATACTCCGCGTAATCCCGGTGAAACCAGGAAGCGGTGCTACGATACTGTGTACGTTGCGATCTCTTGCCTCGTTGAATAAGATGCGTCGACGCTCAGTATCTGCTCGAATGAGAGTACTCCACCTTTGACTCAGTGTGTGAGGATCTGGAGCGTAAACCCACGCTCGCCCAGTGGTCACTCCGCGCGCTGTCCATGGCATTAGATCACACAGCTGCGGATAACTATCCCAGGCTGTTTCCTCACGAGGAAGAAATGGAAGTTGCCAACCATTCGAACACTTCTTCCAGCGCGAAATGTCAAGCCGTACTGACTGAAGATCGTTGAACTTCTCCAGTTGTGTGCCACTGACAGACAGGAAATGAACATCGGCGGCGTTATTTCTGTCAAGGGAACCGTACCGTGCGAAGACTCCGATGCAAAGTTGTCGCTGAACGTCTCCAAATATCCTTGTGCTCGTGTTGGATCTATTCCCTTCGGGGGAAACGTTAATTATCCAGCCTTCATCACATGTGCGCCTTAGGTACTCGCGCATCCCGGCAAATGCCTTGCCTGTGGTGTAACTGGAGGGCGTAACAAAGGCAACTATTCCTGTCGGCTGATCCTGGTGTGCGTCAAAAACTTTCCAGAGTGCCCAGCGCCAAAAGTACCAGTGAAGAGCGTGGAGATCAGACTCGTATCGCCCCTGTCCCGCTGCGCGGAACTCGTCTAGGGACGGTCGTCTGAGATTAGCGGAATAAGAGGGTGGTCCCGCCTTGCGGCGATCCTCAATCCACGAGGCGTGTCCCCTTGCATTTTCAACGTGCGGAGGGTTTCCGATTATCACCATGACTTGGGCTTCACGCTTTATTCTGTTCGCTTCGGCACGTGACCGTTCAATGATCTTGTATGCGGAACGAATGCGACCTTGTTGTGCCTCGGGGTTCTCCAATGCATCTGTCAGAAACCTTGCTTCGGTGCGTGGAATGTCGGTGTTGAACCTCATTTTCAGTGCTTGATGAAGGCGGAGTTCGGCGACTGCATAAGGAGCAACCTGGCGTTCGAACCCGACAAGACGCTTTTGGAAAAGTTCGCGAAGACGTGCCGGTCTGGCTCCCTCGCCTTGCTTTTCATCGATAGTGTCGGCAACAGCTCGAATAACTTCGACCAAAAATGTTCCTGTTCCCATTGCTGGGTCTACGACAACTACATCGTCTGCTGCGAATCCCCAGGGCCGCTTTAAGCGCTTACGCAGGATCTCGTCGACAAAGTCGACCATAAAACGAGCTACGGGCTCAGGGGTGTAGTAGGAGCCACTTTTTTTGCGGAGTTTGGCGTCATACTCTGCAAGAAACTGTTCGTATAGTTCGATGTAAATATTAGTTTTTCCATCGTCGAACTTCGCCCAGTCGACGGCGCCGATAACGCGACGAAGTGTCTCGACTATGCGAAGCTCTTCAGTGGATTCATTATCGGTCAGAACTGCAAAAGATTTGCCAATTAAAGAATGTTTCTTCCCGAGTTGGCGTGCGATTTCATGAACGGGCGTGTTGTCAAAGTTGATTCCATTGATGCGAGCAAGAAGCATTGCAAAAGTTACGGTTTGAGCATAGGCGTCACTGAAAGTCCCATCGTCGAGATCGGGGAATAGTAGGTCGCGCCAGTCATCGGCAAGGAGTGTCAAGTCGTCATACGCGGCATGTTGGGGCGCTGCACCTAAAATCGCTTCTACTTCGTCCCGAAGAAGGCGGCAGAGGCCGGCGGTTATCTTGATCAGGTTCATCAGTGTTCGTGGCTGTTCTGGCTCCCAGAGTAAGAACTCTCGAACTAGCAGTTCAAACTTGTGATCTTCAGGGTGGAGCGGGTTGCGGCTGTTGGTCAAGCTGCCGGCGAGGCGGACGGCGGAACCTCTTGGCTCACCAAAACTGAACCGTCTCCAGTTGATTCCGTCTGTGTAGATAATATTAGGAAGCGATTTCAGTTTCTCCCATTGTTCCTTTTCGCGCTTATTTGGTCTCCAGTCGGGTGGAATATTTCGCCCGGGAGCCTTTAGTTCGATGTACCCAATTCTTGAATTTCCGACATCGACCGCGTAGTCAGGGCGTGCTCGAATGTCTTTCAGGTCGACTTCGCCATAAGCGACTGCGTCGAGGCCGATGTGGACGCTCAACCGTCTCAGCAGAATCTCGACCGGGCCACGGAGTTGATCTTCTTCTTGGCCGCCTCGGCCAAGTTTCTCGGCGACCATTCTTCCGAAGTCGGTTACGGCTTCGATTACCAAACTCTGTGTTTTGGTATCGGGAAGCCGTCTTTCGCTGCGTTTGCGCCGACCCAGTGCGTCTGGCATGAGAGCTCCCCGAACTCGTTCGCTGAAGCCGTGCGCATTCCAGAATGACTGAGTCCGTGGCAACTACCAAGAGGTCGTTGGCGTGAATCTTGGGCTGGGCTCTGTCGCGTGCTGGCCTGCCTACCTGTAGGCATCCGACCAAATGGTCCACGGACGCGACTGTCCTTTGATCAACTTCTCGGGCTTTCGGCTGACTTCGGACATGTGGGCGCAAGATCATTTAGCTTCATCGTTCCCGCTGGTGGCGGGACCTCTGGCGACCGATCCGCCGATTGGCTTTGTTCGGCCCGCAGGGCAGACGTGATAGTCGTCGGACTCGGCTGAGTGGGCCTGAGCTGTCGACAGCGTTTCCACTGCGAGGTAAGCAGCCGCAAGCCAAGTGTGCCCCCGGCAGGATCCGAACCTGCGACACCCGCTTTAGGGGGGAGGTCAACAGCGTTGACTATGGCCTCTACCTGCAACTTCGGTATCCCGACAGAGCTCTGTGACCTCATCGATCACGCGGTTCGTTCGAGCTTCGGGTCACGGTATGGGTCATGTCGAACTTGCTCTCGGGTTCGGGCGTGCCTTGACGTGCAATGGCTGTACAGACCTAGCCCGTGAGCGAGGTCAGGAGGAGTTCGCCGACAAGGGCGACCGTGTCCGGCGTGGTGTCGGAGCCGCTGGGTGTTGTCCTGATGAGTCGCAAGCTGCGCTCGGCGGCTGTCCCGAACCATCGTTCGACGTGTAGAGCTGCGTCCTGTTTCAGCAGGACATCGGCGGCTGACAGTTGCGCGCGAACAACCGATCCGGTCTCATCGTCGAGAGCGAGCCGGACGATGTCGAGCAAGTCGGTTGCTTCCTTGACGCTTGCTCGGTTCGGAAGCGCCTGCAGTTTTGTGGCAATGAGCGGTCCTGGCTCGGCAACGTGAACCGTGTGTTCGCTCGTGGTGCCGCCACCGGCGGCACGAATATGCAGTGGCGTCGCTGAACGCAGTGCCCAGTCGTGGCTGAGCACGTAGAGCCGGTCGGTAGGATCCCCAGGGAGATCGTTGAGTTGGTCCTCGCTGACTTCAAGCACATCCACGCGAACGTCGCCTGTCGGTGTGGCGACCATTGCGCCGGCTCCATCGACTGCGGTAGCCCCGGTGGCGAGTAGGACATCGAGTTGGCCCGGCTCGCCGCCCAGTCGCCGGTTGACGGTGTCGACGTCAGTGGTCACCCGATGCGCGGCGGAGCCGAGGCGTGATAGCACCGCGAGGCCGCCGACCACCGTGATCCTGCGATCGAGCCGCCGTTCTATCTCAGGAAGCGCTTGGACCAGGGACGCCGTGAGCGGACCGAAGAGTTCCACTTCACGGGGTCGATCACCAGACACGCGTTTCCCCTTGAGGTGGATTCCAGCCTTCGAGGATCTCCCGGCCGCGGCCGGGATCCGTGGCCAGGTCAAGAGCCACGAATAGTGGATGTGTGAGGGGCCACGGTGGCCCATCCGATGGGCCCGTGTATCGCAAAGTGCAGACCTGGGGCACCGGTGCGATCCGGATGGTTGCCCCGCGGGCGTCAACGGATGTCGGTCTACCCAGAAGCGTTTCGGCTCGGTGTGCCGTGGTCGTGTCGGGGACATAGAAGTCTGGCGGATATCCGGCGCGGACGCCGGCGGGCGCTCCGTAGGCGGCAGCTGCCATCGTGTCGGTGAGCGCCCAGCCGATGCCGGTTTCCAGCTCATCCCAGCCAGTGTGCAATGCAGCACTGATCGTGGGGTCGTGGAGGAGCGCAATACGCGCGATCGTCATGCTTGCAGGTCGCCAGGCGCCGGCCGCCTCCCAGAATAGATCCGGTGTCACCGGGAGTCCTTGGGAATCGATGAGCTGGGCTTCTCGCAGAGAGTTCACTACCGTGGACACCGAGCTGGGGGACCGGTTGAGATCTCGTGCGAGCTGGCGGACGGAACCCGGACGCTCAGGGGCGAGCAGTAAAGCGCAAGCAACCTCAAGGGCAACTTTGCCAGCGAACAGGTCAACCGGACGGTGGACCTTGGGAGCCGCTGGGACTGCTGTGTCGACCAGTACCCCAGGGCCGGACAAATGAAGGTGGCCCCGGAGATCGAGCCAGCCCCAGCCGTTCTCTCGGAGGACCTGGCGGGCGGCAGCCACGATCCGATCCGCGACGAGCAACGAGGCAGGAGTGGCTTGTGGACGTGTGCCTGACCAGCGGGGAAGTTGCTTCGCTAGCGAATCCGGAGTGACCGTCGCGGCAACCTCGACGTCGACGTCCAGCAGCACGCCGTTTATCTCAACTGTCAGGTCGGCTGTTGAGCGTTTTTCGGCGGGCACTGCGGCGACGCCGACAGCGTTGAATGCCGCGACCGCGGCATCGATCGCGCCGCGATGGTCGACGGGCATGCCACAATGGTGGCAGGTGTTCGGTGTTCGGTCAAGCGAGAACGCCGAACACCAGTGCTTGGCACCCGACACGACTGGCTACGGCAAGGCTGAACTGGTTCATGGGTTGAACCCTGGCGGCTGAAACTGGCACTCCTGTGTGAGGGTTTCCGACGGGGCGGCCATCCGCGGACCGGGCAGGCCGTCGCAGTAACACCGTCGCCCCGTAGGCCGACTAAGCCGCGTTAAACCGATCACACTGAGGTGGCCGCAGTGTTACCTTATCGTGGGAGCTTGGAAGCGGAGGGTAGCCAATCATGGGGGTCGACGACGCGGTCAGGGCGCTTGCCGCGACAGCACCGAACTTCGGATATCTGCTGCAGCATGAGCCCGCGCTGGTCATACACGGTGCGGGGGCCGAGTCTTACGTTTTCAGCGACCCGAACGCCTCGCTGATCAAGGCACGCCAGTTCGGTGAGGCGTTGACGGCGACAATCTTCCTGAAGTTCGGCATACCGGATATGCCAAGTCAGCAATTCAAGCGCCTGAACATTCTGAAGGAGATGCGACTTGTCGATCACCGTGTGCACGAGTGGTTCACTGCCGTCAGGCTGAAGGGCAACAAGGCGAACCACGAGGGCTACGACGACGCCTCGGACGCTCTGTTGATGGTCCGTGCCTCCTATGACCTGGGTGGCTGGTTCCACCGCATGGTTACGGTCGCGGGCGAGGCGCCACCGTTCGTGCCACCGCAGCCTCGCCAGGCGCCATCAGACGAACTTCGCGGTCTTCTCGACATGTACCGAGCTGAGCTCGTCGAGATGCGGCTGACTATCGATCGGCAGACCGAGTTCGCCGCAGCTGAAGCAGAGGCTCGTCAGGCGGCGAACAACGAGATCCTTTCCGCCATTGAGGCTCAGGGCGACTTGCGCAGCCTGGTGGAGCGGATGGCATCCAAGGTCGAGGGGCTGCAGGCGACCCTTGTTCGGCAGGCCTCGCAAGCTGAGCCGATCAACCCCCGCGTCCGCGACGAGATGATCGAGCGGGCGGTCACGGCGAGCAAGCCGCGTCTCACGGAGGCGGAGGTTCGTCGCATCGTCGACCGGATGCTCGAGTCCGCGGGATGGATTGTGCAGGACCGTGCCGTGTTGAGCGTGCATGCGGGCTTGGGCGTCGCGGTGCGCGAGATGACGGTAGGCCGCGGTCGCGCCGACTACCTTCTCTACGTCGATGCGAAGTTGGTCGGTGTTCTCGAGGCGAAGCGGGAAGGTCTGAGCCTCGTCGAGGTCGAGCAGCAGTCACGGCGTTACGCAGAAGGCCTCGATTCGGCGCTTCGTATCGCGGCGTGGAGGGTGCCATTGCCATATCGCTACGAGTCGACCGGCATCGAGACCCGGTTCACCAACATGCTGGACCCGATCAGCAGGTCGCGCCGGGTGTTCTCGTTCCACCAGCCGGTTACGATCGCACGTTGGATGCGGGAGGCGGAATCAGACGAGACAGCACCGACGTTCCGTTCCCGGCTCGGTCGGCTGTCGTCGCATGAGATCAGAGGCAAACTGAGGGACGCACAGGTCGAGGCCATCACCGGGCTGGAGCGTTCGCTGGCACAGGATCTGCCACGAGCCCTGATCCAGATGGCGACGGGGGCCGGCAAGACCTACACCGTGGTCAACGAGACTTACCGATTGCTGAAGCACGCTGGTGCGAAGCGCGTTTTGTTTCTCGTCGATCGCAACAACCTGGGTAAGCAGGCTGAGGCGGAGTTCTCCAGGTTCGAGTCGCCCGATGACGGAACCCTGTTCACCAAGCTCTACAACGTCCAGCGGCTCACCAGTCCGGTGATCGCCGACTCCACGCACGTGGTGATCTGCACCGTCCAGCGGATGTTCAAGGTGCTGTGCGGCCAGGACCTTGGGCCGGACGACGACAGCGCGGACGATTATCAGGTCAACGAAGCGGTCGAGATCGGCTACAACTCCGCGATACCACCAGAGGCCTTCGATCTGGTGGTGATCGACGAGTGCCACCGGTCGATCTACGGCAGGTGGCGCGCAGTGCTCGAGTACTTCGACGCCCACCTGGTCGGTCTCACCGCGACGCCGGTGGCGCAAACGTTCGGGTTCTTTCGGGAGAACCTGGTAAGCCAGTACACCTTCCGTCAGGCCGTCGCGGATGGTGTCAACGTCGACTACGACATCATGCGGATCAGCACGGAAGTCGGCGAGCACGGCGGCACGATTCCGGCGAAAACAGACGTGCGGATCGTCGACCTGCACACCCGGCGCGAGCGGTACGAACAGCTGGAGACGGACCTCGACTACCGGGCCGACCAGATCGGCCGCTCGGTGATGAATCCGAGTCAGCTGCGCACGGCGATCCGGGCTTTCCACGACCGGTGGCCCGAGTTCTTCCCGAACCGCACATACGTGCCGAAGACGCTGATCTTCGCCAAGAACGACAAGCACGCGGACGACATCGTCGAGATCACCCGTGAGACGTTCGGCGGGGACGCGCGTTTCTGCGCGAAGATCACCTACCGGGCTGACGATCCCGACCAGCTGCTGAAGGATTTCCGCAACGACGCCGACTTCCGGATCGCCGTGACAGTCGACATGATCGCCACCGGTACCGACGTCAAACCCCTGGAGTGCGTGTTTTTCCTACGCGGTGTGTCGAGCGCGACGTATTTCGAACAGATGAAGGGCCGTGGGGCACGCACGATGCCGCCGGAGAAGCTCAAAGACGTTACGCCTGATGCTGTGGCGAAGGAGAAGTTCCTGATCGTCGACGCGGTCGGCGTGACTGATTCGCCGCTGGTCGATGCTCGGCCGTTGCAACCTGCGAGCCAACGGCAGGTGAGCTTGCAGAAGCTGTTGGAGCGTGTCGCCAATCAGGGGATAACCGTTGACGAGGCCGCCGCTCTTGGCGCCCGCCTCGCTGCGCTGGACGCCCGAGTCACACCCACAGAACGAGCTGACCTCGCCGATCTCGCCGGTGGTCGTTCACTCCTCGACCTCGCGAGCACGCTGGAACACGCAACCGACGAGGAATCCCAGGAAGTGGCCCTGCAGGCGGGTGGTGAGGCAGCCCAACGCGCGCTCGTTCTCGACGCGACCCGCCCTCTCGCCGAGCAGCCGGAGCTGCGTCGTCAGATTCTTGAGATGCGCCGCAGGTACGACATGTCATATGACGAGGTCACCATCGACCGGTTGATCTCTGTAGAGGCGCGGCTCATGGAGCACGGTGGGCCCAGCAACGTGGTCGAGGACTGGCGCCAGTACGTCGAAGACCGTCGAGCGGAGATCATGCCGTTCCTGCTCGCCTTCCAGGAGCCAGACCGTGACCCGGCCGAGGTGCGCCGCCAGCTGCGACGGCTCGCTGAAACGATCGCGGCACCACCTCGCCGATGGACACCGGACATCATCTGGCAAGCCTACTGTGAACTCGGCGAGGCGAAGGGCAACGGCTCGTCGAAGGGGATCAGCGAGCTGATCAACCTTGCCCGGTACGCGCTGGGGATGGATGGCGAGTTGCGCACATTCGGCAGCCGGGTGAAGGAGCGCTTGCGGAACTGGCTGGCCCAGCAGGAACAGGCGGGCGCCCGCTTCACGGTCGATCAGGTGTGGTGGGTCGAACGGATCGCGCACGCCGTCGCCAACCGGCTGGCCGTGACCGAGGAGGATCTGGACGGCGTACCGTTCACCGAGCGCGGTGGCATGGACGGCTTCCTCCAGGAGTTCGGTGACGACCGCGCTGAGCAGTTGTTGGACGAGCTGAACAGGAATCTGCCCGCATGACTGACCTGCCGCCAGGCTGGGAGTGGACCACACTTGAAGAGCTGGCATCCCCAGAGCCGCGGTCGATCACGGATGGCCCATTCGGGTCGAACCTGAAGTCGTCCCACTACACAGCCTCGGGCGCGCGCGTCTTCCGCCTGCAAAACATCGGCGACGGCGTCTTCAGGGATGAAAAGGCCTACATATCCTTGGAGCACTTCGAACAACTTCGCGCTCACGAGGCTCGCGAGGGTGATCTTCTTTTCGCGTCGCTTGGTGAGGCGCCTCCGCGCGCCTGCTTGGTACCACGCCTCAACGAACCTGCCATCGTCAAAGCGGACTGCATCAGGATCCGACTGTCGCCCCATGTCGACCCACAGTGGGTCTTGTACACGCTCCTGAGCCCGGCGACCAAGCGCCATGCAGGCGCGCTGATCAAGGGCGTCGGACGGCCCCGACTCGGCCTTCAGCAGATCCGGTCGATACCGATCCCTCTGCCCCCGCTCAATGAGCAGCGGCGTATCGTCGCCACCCTCGAAGATCATCTCTCGCGGATCGAAGCTGGCGACGCCTCACTTGCCAGATCGGAGAGTCAGCTAGCCAAGCTCAAAGACGCGGCAATCGACAGTCTGTTGACCAAGCTTTCTACTGCACCAAGAAGGCCACTGGGAGACCTGCTTCGCACACCGCTTCGAAACGGATACTCAGGACGAGCCGCCGAAGATGGGACCGGAGTCAGGACACTCACTCTATCGGCAGTCACTAAAGGCGAATTCAGTGATCGAAACACCAAGATTGCGGTCATCAAGGACCGCGATATTAGCGATCTTTGGATCGAGCCCGGTGACATTTTTGTACAACGATCCAACACGCCCGAATTGGTCGGAACGTGTGCCATCTATAAGGGCAAGTCAGATTGGGCAATCTTCCCCGACCTGCTAATCCGGGTGAGGACGAACGAGGAGGTCTCTCCCGAGTTCGTGTACCTGGTTCTATCCAGCAGTTCGGCACATGACACTTTGAAAAAGGCGGCAAAAGGCCTCGCTGGGAGCATGCCCAAGATTGACCAGGGCACGCTTGCGCGACTGGACATACCAGTCCCTCCCGTCGAAGTGCAGATCGACACCGTCCGCCAAGCCGGCGTTCTAACGAGCTCTCTCGGTCATCTGAAGGTTTCGCTGGCAACATCACGAACCCGAGGTCAACTCCTCCGTAAGTCATTGCTCAACGATGCGTTCACGGGCCAGCTCGTCCGACAAGATCTCGACGACGAACCGGCTTCGACGCTGCTGGCGCGGATCAACGCCGAACGCGCCGCCCAGTCGAAGCCCAAGCGCACCCGGAAAACCAAGCCCGTTCAGGAGACTCTGCTGTGACCGTCGTGACCACACCCGCCGAGGCCAAGCAGCTCGTCGACAAACTGTGGAGTTACTGCCACGTTCTGCGGCACGACGGCGTCTCCACGATCGACTACGTGGACCAGTTGACCTTGTTGCTGTTCCTCAAGATGGCGCAGGAACGTGCGGATCGGCGTCTGGGCAAGGAAGTCATAGTCCCGGTTGGACTGAGCTGGCAATCGCTGCTCGACCTCGAAGCCAAGGAACTCAAGGACCATTATGAGGCCGTGCTCGAAGAGCTGGGTAAGAACCCGAAGACCGCACGCGGCCTGATCTACCATGGCTCCGAGAACAAGATCCGTAGCGCGGGGACGCTGAAGAAGCTCATCGTCGACCTGATCGACAAGGTCAACTGGTCCGGCACCGGCGTCGACATCAAAGGCGACGCGTACGAGGCCCTTTTGGAGAAGGGCGCGGAGGACGTAAAGTCCGGCGCCGGTCAGTACTTCACGCCGCGTCCGCTGATCGACGCGATCGTCGACTGTGTCCGGCCCACACCGCAGGACACGATCATCGATCCGGCGTGTGGCACCGGCGGCTTTCTCCTGGCCGCGCACCAGCACATCGTCGACAATCATCGGGACAAGTTGTCTCACGACGACGCCACCAACCTGCAGTCGATCTCTGGCATCGAGATCGTTCACGACACGGCTCGGTTGGCTCAAATGAACCTGTTGCTACACGGTATCGGTCGGGCAGGGGGCCCGGCCAACATCGACGTCAAAGACGCTCTGGCCGAGGAGCCCAAGCAACGAGTGTCGCTGGTCCTCGCCAACCCGCCTTTCGGGCGTAAGTCCGGGCTCAGCACGGTCGACGAGTTCGGCAAGGTGACCCGTGAGGATGTCAGCTACGACCGGACCGACTTCTGGGTAAGCACGGCTAACAAGCAGCTCAACTTCGTACAGCACATCGCGAAGCTGCTCAAGGTCGGCGGCCGGGCCGCGGTCGTTGTGCCGGACAACGTTCTCTTCGAAGGCGGTGCAGGCGAGCAGATTCGCCAGCGGCTACTCAAGGAGTACGACGTGCACACCCTGCTTCGTCTGCCCACCGGCATCTTCTACGCCGGCGGCGTCAAGGCAAACGTCCTCTTCTTCGAACGCAAAGAAGTCCGTCCGGACAAGCCGTGGACGGAGAAGCTGTGGGTGTACGACTTCCGCGTCGGCCAGCACTTCACGTTGCGCCAGCGCAAACTCACCCGCGCGCACCTGCAGGAGTTCGTCGACGCCTACCACGCAGAAAAGCGTGAGGAGTCCGATCGGTTCAAGTGTTTCACCTACGAGGAGCTTGTCGCGCGGGACAAGACGAACCTCGACATCACCTGGATGCGCGACCCCGACCTGGACAACGGCGACGATCTCCAGCCGCCAGAGGTGATCGCGCAGGAGATCGTGGACGACCTGCAGGCGGCGCTCAGCGAGTTCGCCGCGGTTGCGGAAGCATTGCAACTCGCGAAGGCCGAGCGGGGGGAGCAGTAGGTGGCCGAGATGCCCTTGCAGGTGCGGCACATCCACGATGCGCTGAACCGCGACTTCACCAGCCTGGTCGACCTGACGGACATCGAAAAGCGACCAGAGCCCGAAAAGGAGCAGGCGTTTCTGTCGCGCGCTCTCACTGCCATCACGCTTCAGGAACTCACCGGCTGGAGCGCGGAGGACGCGGCGAGTGGTGTGATCGACGGTCTCGATGATCAGGGCATCGACGGAGTGGCGGTTTCGCCGACGGCACAGCGACTGTGGCTCGTTCAGTCGAAGTGGAGCGACAAGGGCAGGGCCAGCCTGGATCAGGCTGCGGCGCTCAAGCTGCACCGCGGCATCAAACTGTTGCTGGACGGTGAGTACGACCAGTTCAACGCTCGATTCCAGAAGCTCGCCGGTCGCGTGAGTTCGGCCATCGACACACCCGGTGTGCGGATCACGGTGGTGATCGCGCTAATGGGCCCGTCGACCATCGCGTCGCTCATCCAGAGCGATCTTGATCGTATGCTCGACGAGTTCAACGATCTCGAAGAGCTGGTCGACCTCCAGATCTGGGGGTTCCCCGACTTCCACCGGCTGATCAAGGCCGGCGTCGCCGAGGCGAAGGTCGACATGGAAGCGGTGCTGGAGAGCTGGGGCACGCTCGACGACCCGTACCGCGCCTACTACGGCACGATGCCGGTTTCCCATGTCGCCGCTTGGTACGACGACCATGGCGAGAAGCTGTTCAGCCAGAACATCCGGCGCTCGCTGGGCCTCACCGAGGTCAACAACAGGATTCGCACCACACTGCTGGAGAACCCGGCACACTTCTGGTACTTCAACAACGGCATCACGGTGCTGTGCGACTCCATTCAGAAGTCCGCACGCGATTCCACTACCAAGACCGGCAAGTTCAGTCTCACTGGCGCCAGCGTCGTCAACGGTGCCCAGACGGTCCAGTCGATCCACACCGCCGTTTCTCAGCAGGCCGAGGACGCCCTTGACGGGCGGGTCTGGGTGCGGCTGATCTCGCTGGAGAACTGTCCGGAGGACTTCGACAAGTCGATCACCGAGGCGACCAACACCCAGAACCGGGTGGAGGCCAGGGACTTCGTCGCGCTCGACCAGGCACAGCGGCGGCTGCGCGACGACTTCATGCTGTCATTGCACAAGATCTACGTCATCAAACGAGGGGAACCCGACCCCGATCCCGCCGCCGGATGCTCCGTGGTCGAGGCGGCCCGAGCGCTCGCGTGCGCGAACCCCGATCCCTCGTATGCGGCCCGCGCCAAGAGCGACAGTGCCGTGCTGTGGGAAACCGGGCCGAAGGGCACGTACTCCGCTCTCTTCGGCAATCGCCCCAGCGCGTACACCGTGTGGCGCTCGGTCCAGGTTCTTCGCGCTGTCATGGATCAGGTCCAGGCCGACTCCGACGATCGAGACGGCAGAGCGGCCAAGATCACCGAGCATGCCGACATGCTCGCGGCACACCTGGTCTTCAAGCTGCTCGATCTCGGCCGCCTGGATGATCCCGCCCTGGACTGGGCGTCGGTTCTCCGCAGCGTGCCGAAGTCGACCACCACCGTGCTCGACTGGATCGTCCACCATGTCAACGTCATCCACGGAACGGGTTTCGTACCCTCGATCTTCCGGAGCGCGGAACAGTGCTCGATCCTGGTCGGCCGCGTGCTACCGGACTTGCACGGCGGGCAGCCGGCGCCGGAACTGCCGTCTGAGATCACGGCCGGTCAGCCGACCAGGGAACGCCGCACCAACGCGGTGATCGTGCTCGTCGACGCGGGCCGGATCGAGAACGGCACGATCCTTGAGTTCCGCCCCGGTACCACACCCGAGCAGAAGGCCCTTTCCCCGTGGCTGGCCGAGGATCCGCGCCGTGGCCGCGCCACGTGGGTCAACAACCGCGGTGCTCCGCTGCTCTGGGAAGCGGACGGCAAGCGCTACTCGCCGAGCGGCCTCGCGAAGCACATGCTTAGGCAGGTGGGACTGAAGACTAAAGCCGTGCAGGGAACGAGCCGATGGTTCGTTCCTGGAGCGGGATCACTCGTGAAGCTGGCCGATCAAGTTCGTAGTGACGACACTCCGGCCGTCGGATGAAGAGACGGCGGAGTCAGTCGAACTCGCCTGCCTTGACGCCCTTGAGGACCGCCTGCACTCGACAGCGGTGAAGTAGTGCGGGGCCAGCGTCCGGTCCTTAGTGTCCCCCACGTAATCGGCTGGACGCTCACAATAGACGCCACCCCATTCGTCATCCACATAGATGAGGTCGATGCCATCCACGTCCGCAGGCTGTGATGGCCCCTCTGGTACTCAAAGAACCGAATGTTCCGCAGCCCAAAGTACATGTTGCCCATCCTTGTGGTGCCCCCGGCAGGATTCGAACCTGCGACACCCGCTTTAGGAGAGCGGTGCTCTATCCCCTGAGCTACGAGGGCATGTACTGCCAGGCGCAGCCTACCGGGTGACCGGAGCGGCCCGAGCGTGAGGGCGCAAGTCGCACCCGGGCGGAGCAAGCGGCCAGGCCGGTGAAAGGCCGGAATGACCCGAACGGCGGTTGCGCAGCGGACGCCCCTCAAACCCGCGGCCGGACAGCGACACTGGCCGGGTAGTGACACTCGACCTGCGGATCCGTCCCCGAGGAGCGACACTCAAACCCGACAAAACTGGGTCTGAATCGAGAGCTAGATCGACACAGATGACCCGCGAGGGTCACTCGTACGTGTCTGGTTTCGAAACCCTGAACAACAGTAGGTAATCTTCGTTAACGGGACGCGAGACGCCGCTCCCCCGGCTGCCGGAGGGCTTCGTTGATCAAGCTCATGTTCGCCGACGACGAGGAACTGGTCCGCTCGGGCCTGCGTGCCATGATGTCCGGCGCTGCCGACATCGAGATCGTGGGCGAGGCGAGCGACGGGAGATCAGCGGTCGAGGTCGCCCGGCGGTACCACCCCGACGTCGCGTTGCTCGACATCAAGATGCGCGCGCCTGACGACGGTATTCGCGCGCTCAGGGCGATCTTGGCTCTGCCGGATCCGCCGACCGTGGCCATGTTGACCACGTTCGACATCGACGACTACGTCAGTCTCGCGCTCAGGCTCGGGGCCAACGGCTTCCTGCTCAAGGACATCGACCCGGCGGCGCTGCTGCGGGCGGTTCGCGATCTGGCGCGCGGTGGTGCGGTGCTGGACCCGGGGGTCGCGGCGCGCATGGTCCAGTCGCATCGGGACGAGCAGCGGGCCGCGCAGCCGGCGCGCAAGCTGCTCGCGTCGCTGTCCGAACGGGAGCGTGAGGTCGTCGGGCTGATCGGCCAGGGGCTGTCCAACGCGGAGATCGGCGGGCGGCTCCACCTGTCCGAGGCCACGGTCAAGGGCTACGTCTCGGCCGTCCTGTCCAAGATCGGCGCGGCGAACCGGGTGCAGGCCGCGCTGCTGGCCTACCGCGGTGGCCTGCTCGACCAGTAATGATCCTCACCGCGCTCGAGTTCCTCGGCTTGATCGCGTTCGCCGCCTCGGGGGCGCTCGCGGCGGTGCGGTCCAGGTTGGACGTCTTCGGGGTGGTCATCGTCGGGCTGACCACGGCGCTCGGCGGCGGGGTCATCCGTGACGTCCTCCTCGGGATCACGCCGCCCACGACGCTGCGGACCTGGCCTTACCTGGCGGTCTGCGGCGGAACGGCGCTGGTCGTGTTCGTCTTCCACCCGCAGATCGCGAAGCTGCGGCGCGCCGTGCTGCTCGCGGACGCGCTCGGGCTCGGGGTGTTCGCGACGGCGGGGACCACCATCGCGTTGAACGCGGGCGCTACCCCCTACGCGGCGTGCCTGATCGGGATGACGACGGGTATCGGTGGCGGTGCGGTGCGTGATCTCCTCCTGCGGGAAATCCCGCTCGTGCTGCGGAAGGAGATCTACGCGGTCGCCGCGCTCGCGGGCGCGGTGCTCGTCGTGATCGGTCACGCTCTGCGACTGCCGCCGGGGCCGGTGACGGTCGTAGCAGCTGCCGTCGTGGTGGGGGTCCGAATGCTCGCTTTGTGGCGCAGATGGAACGCACCTGTTGCAAAAGGGCCCGGGACCGGCTGAAACGTCTTGTGGACTGCCGGATTTCCTTTGTTGGTTCTGTGTGTGTTCTTAGGCGAGTCTCAGCACTCTGCGTAAGACTGTCGCCATGCGCATCCTCGTAGTGGACGACGACAGGGCCGTCCGTGAATCACTCAGGCGATCCCTTGAGTTCAACGGGTACCAGGTGGAACTGGCCGGGGACGGCGCGCAGGCCCTGGAAGCGATCATCGCCAACAGACCCGACGCGATGGTCCTCGACGTGATGATGCCGCGGCTCGACGGCCTGGAGGTCGCCCGACGCCTGCGAAGCACCGGTGACGACCTGCCGATTCTCGTCCTCACCGCGCGGGACACCGTGTCCGACCGGGTGTCCGGCCTCGACGCCGGCGCCGACGACTACCTCCCGAAGCCCTTCGCGCTCGAAGAGCTTCTCGCGCGCCTTCGGGCGCTTCTGCGTCGTGCGAGCCCGGACCCGCAGGCGGGGCAGAACGCCGAGATCCTGTCGTTCGCGGACCTCACCTTGGACCCGGGGACGCGCGAGGTGCGCCGGGCAGGCCGGGAGATCAGTCTCACGAGGACCGAGTTCGCCCTCCTCGAACTGTTCCTCTCCTACCCGAAGCACGTCTTGACCCGCAGCCGGATCCTGGAGGAAGTATGGGGATACGACTTCCCGACGTCGGGCAACGCGCTGGAGGTCTACGTCGGCTACTTGCGCCGAAAGACCGAGGCTGGGAACGAACCGAGGCTGATCCACACGGTGCGGGGAGTGGGCTACGTGCTGAGGGAAACCCCGCCGTGACCGAACCCGTCCAGGTCGTCGACGTGTCCGAAAAGGATCCGCGCGGCGACCGCTGGGGCACGCGGCGCTTCTCGCTCCGCGGCCGGGTGACGCTGCTCGCGGCCGCCTCGGTGGCGGGCGCGGTGGCGCTGGTGTCCCTCGGCGCGTACCTCGTCGTGCGCGACAACCTCTATCAGCAGGTGGACGACAACCTCCTCGCCCGCGCGCACGCCGCGGTCGAATCGCCGCAGGTGCAGACCGAGCTGCAGCAGGTGCCCGGCGCCTTCCTCGCCAGCGCGGACCTGCAGATCGGCCAGCTGACGGTCGGGGAGAAGATCAGGCTGACCTATCCGCAGTCCGGCAGCCGCCCGCCGTACGGCGACGACGAGATCGCCGTCGCTTCCGGCGACAAGGCGTTCTCCCTGCGCACCGACCCGAAGACCGACAGCCGCGTCGTCGCCCTCCCGCAGGGCGCGGGGCAGGCGATGGTGCTCGCCCAGTCGCTCGGCCCGACCAAACGCACCCTGAACGAGCTTTCGGTGGTCCTGTTCCTGATCGGCGGCGCCGGGATCCTGGTCGCCGCGGCCGCGGGGACCGCCGTCGCGAGAGCGGGCCTGCGGCCGGTCGACAGGCTGACGTCGGCGGCGGAACGCGTCGCCACCACGGGTGACCTGCGGCCGATCCCGGTCAGCGGCGACGACGAACTCGCCCGCCTGACCCAGAGTTTCAACACGATGCTGGGCACGGTCGCCGAATCACAGGAACGGCAACGGCAGCTCGTCGCCGACGCCGGCCACGAACTCCGGACGCCGCTGACGTCGCTGCGCACCAACCTGGAGCTGCTCCTGTCCGCGAGCAGGCCGGGCGCGCGGACGCTGTCGGACGAGGATCGCAGCGACATCGAGGCCGACATCCGCGGCCAGCTCGACGAGCTGACCCAGCTGATCGGCGACCTCGTCGAGCTCGCGCGCCAGGACGAGCCGCGGATCGAGCACGAGCGGGTCGAGATGGCCGACGTCGTCGAGCGCGCGCTGGACCGGGCGCGCCGCCGCGCGGGCGAGATCGAGTTCGACGTCTCGCTCCAGCCGTGGGTGCTGACCGGCGACACCAGCGCGCTCGAACGCGCGGTGCTGAACCTGCTGGACAACGCGGTGAAGTTCTCGCCGGAGGGGTCGACGGTCGGGGTCCGGCTGTACCCGGTCGGCGACGGCACCGCGGTACTCGAAGTCGAGGACTCCGGGCCGGGGATCGCCGACGAGGACCTGCCGAAGGTGTTCGACCGCTTCTACCGCTCGTCCGAGGCACGGACACTGCCCGGTTCCGGGCTCGGCCTCGCCATCGTCCAGCACGCGGCGCAGCGCCACGGCGGCGACGTCTACGCGGGCCGCGCCGCCACCGGCGGCGCTCTGATGACCCTGCGGCTCCCGGGAGCCCCCGCCTGATGGGCGATTACGCTGACGAGTGATGAGCACCGAGAACGCGCCTGAGACGCCGCCCCGCCGTCTGCTGTGGACTTTGCTGGTGGCCGCGGTGCTGCTGGCCGCCGATCAGCTGACCAAATGGTGGGCGGTCGACGCCCTCACCGATCGCGCCCCGATCCCGGTGATCGGCGACTTCATCCGGTTCCGGCTGCTCTACAACCCGGGCGCGGCGTTCTCGCTCGGCGCCGATTCCACCTGGATCTTCGCGATCGTGGCCGCGGTCGCGGTGGTCGCGCTGCTGTGGATCTCGCGCAAGGTCCGCTCGGCGGGCTGGGCGATCTCGCTCGGTCTGCTGCTCGGCGGCGCGACGACACATCTGGGAGACCGCCTGTTCCGCGAGCCCGGGTTCGCGCGCGGTCACGTCGTCGACTTCATCGACTACAACGGCTGGTTCGTCGGGAACGTCGCCGACATCGCGCTGTTCTTCGGCGCTGTCGCGCTTTTCGTGTTGAGTTTCCGCGGCGTCCCGATCGATGGCGTCAAGCAGGCCGAAGAGTCCTCCGCCGAATAGCCCAGCTCTCTCCGCCACACGAGGTCCTTGTTTGATCGTGTAGGATTTTGTGTAGTTGATCCAGTGCAGTCATCGGAGGCTTCGTGCTCGCGCGGCAACGACAGGCGGTGATCCTCGAGGAGGCGCGCCGGACCGGGGCGGTCCGGGTCAGCGACCTCGTCACGAGGCTCGGCGTTTCCGACATGACGGTGCGCCGCGACCTCGACGTGCTGGCCGCCCGCGGTCTGGTCGAGAAGGTCTACGGCGGCGCCACCTCCATCGTCGGCAAGAGCACCGACGAGCCCGGTTTCGAGGCCAAATCCGTGCGCCAGCGCGCGCAGAAGGAGGCGATCGCCGCCCTCGCGGCCGGGTTGGTCCGGCCGGGCACCGCGATCGGCATCTCCGCCGGCACCACCACCTGGACGCTGGCCAGGGCCCTGGACGAGGTCCCCGGCCTGACGATCGTCACGAACTCCATCCAGGTCGCCGACGTGCTGCGCGGCGCGAACCAGCCGGATCGCACGGTGGTCCTCACCGGCGGCGTCCGCACCCCGTCGGACGCCCTCGTCGGGCCGGTCGCCGTGCAGAGCCTGCGGTCGCTGCACCTGGACGTCGTCTTCCTCGGCGTGCACGGGATGGCCGACGGCCCCGGTTTCACCACGCCGAACCTCACCGAATCCGAGACCGACCGCGCGCTCGTCGAAGCGGGCCGCAAACTGGTCGTGCTGGCCGACCACACCAAATGGGGCATCGTCGGCATCTCCACCATCGCCGGGCTCGAAGAGGCCGACTTCGTCGTCTCGGACGACGGTTTGTCCGACAACGCAAGGGAAACGCTCACCGAGCAGGCGGGTGAGCTGATGATCGCCGAAACGGCGGAGACGGCTGAGGCTGAAGAAGCGTGAAGCGCACGGTTAGGCACCTGGCCGACGGCCGGGAGATCATCTATTTCGACTCGCCCGGCGCGCCCGAGCGCACCGCCGAGGACACCCGTGACCTGCCGCAGGTCGCGGCGGCGTCGGAGATCCGGCGCGACCCGCTGACCGGCGAATGGGTGGCGATGGCCGCGCACCGGCAGACGCGGACCTACAAACCGCCCGCCGACCTGTGCCCGCTGTGTCCCACGAAACCCGGGAAACCCAGCGAGATCCCGGAGCCGGACTACGACGTCGCGGTGTTCGAGAACCGCTTCCCCTCCTTCTCCCGCACCGTCATCGGCGACTCGTCCACAGTGGACGGAGCCGGGCTGGTGCCGATCGCGCCGGGTGTCGGTCGCTGCGAGGTCGTCTGTTTCACCAGCGACCACGACGGCTCTTTCGCCGGGCTGACCGCGAAACAGGTCCGCGCGGTCGTCGACGCCTGGGCCGACCGCACCGCGGAACTGTCCGCCATGGACGGTGTCGAGCAGGTCTTCCCGTTCGAGAACCGCGGCGAAGAGATCGGCGTGACCCTGCATCACCCGCACGGGCAGATCTACGGCTACCCGTTCGTCACGCCGAAGACCGAGCGGATGCTGGAGGTCGCCCGCGCTTACGAGGCCGAACACGGCCGTCCGGTGATGGGCGACGTGCTGGCCGCCGAGCGGGAATCCGGAGCGCGGGTCGTGGTCGCGGGCGAACACTGGACGGCGTTCGTGCCGCCCGCCGCGCGCTGGCCGGTGCAGGTCCAGATCGTGCCGCATCGCCAGGTGCCCGACATCCCCGCGCTGTCGGACGCCGAGCGCGACGACTTTTCCGACGTCTACCTCGAAGTCCTTCGCCGCTGCGACGGGCTCTACGACCGGCCGCTGCCCTACATCGCGGCCTGGAACCAGGCGCCTGCCAAACGCGATCGCGAACTCGGCTGGCTGTACCTGGAGGTGTTCTCGGTCCTGCGGTCCAAGGACAAGCTGAAGTACCTGGCGGGGTCGGAGTCCGGAATGGCCGTGTGGATCAACGACGCCACCCCCGAGCAGATCGCGGACAGGCTGCGCGCCACCCGCTGACGGGGCCATACTCATGTGCGATGCACAGCTTTGGCTCAGGAACTTCTCAGGACCATCCCGCAAGGTGAGGACATGACCGAGAACGACCCCAGCGCCCAGGACGCCGAGAAGGCGCGGCCCGCCGGCACCCAGCCGGACGCGGAGCAGAGCGCGAGCTGGGCCGCACAGCCTGCGCCGCAGCAGCCTGACGCGACCGGCCTCGGCGGCCATGCCACTCCGCAGACCGGAGCGCAGCAGGCCTACACCCCGGAACAGCAGTACAACCCGTGGTCGCCCCAGGCCCAGACGCAGCAGGCCCAGGCCCAGCAGCAGGCTCCCACCCAGGAGCACCAGGCGCAGACCCAGCAGAACCCGTACACCCAGGGGCACCAGATCCCCGGCCAGCAGACGCCGTTCACCCAACCGGGTCCTTCGGTCTACGCGGTCCCGCAGCAGCGCCAGGCGCAGAAGTCCACCTCAGGCAAGCTGCTCGCCGGTGTCGCGGCGATCGCCCTGGTGGTCGGCGGTGTCGCGGGTGGCACGGTCGGCTACTTGACCGGCGACGCGTCCGGTGGCTCTTCCGTGAACGCGCTCGACGCGCCGAAACCCGCCCAGCAGACGGGCAACCTGCCCGCCGGCTCGGTCGAATCGGTGGCGCAGAAGCTGTCGCCGAGCGTGGTCGAGCTGCAGGTGTCCGGCCGCTCGGGCGCGGGCGAGGGCTCCGGTTTCGTGCTCAGCACCGACGGCTACGTCCTGACCAACAACCATGTCGTCGAGGTCGCCGCCGGTGGCGGCGGGCAGATCCAGGCGGTCTTCCAGGACGGCAAGAAGGGCACGGCGACCGTCGTCGGGCGTGACCCCACGACCGACATCGCCGTGGTGAAGGTCAGCGGCGTCAGCGGCCTGACCCCGGTCGAGCTCGGCCGGTCCGACGACCTGCGGGTCGGGCAGCCGGTGGTCGCCATCGGTTCGCCGTTCGAACTGGCGGGCACGGTCACCTCGGGCATCGTCAGCGCGCTGAACCGGCCGGTGAGCGCCGGTGGCGGTGGCGACCAGACCACGGTGATGTCGGCGGTGCAGACCGACGCGGCGATCAACCCGGGCAACTCCGGCGGCCCGCTCGCGAACATGGCGGGCCAGGTCATCGGCATCAACTCGGCGATCTACAGCCCGAAGTCCGCGCAGGGCCAGGGCGGCGAGAGCGGCGGCAACGTCGGCATCGGCTTCGCGATCCCGATCGACCAGGCCCGCCGCACGGCCGACGACATCATCAACACCGGCCAGGCGACGCAGACCTTCATCGGCGCACGAGTGCAGACGGCACCGACGGGTGGCGCGCAGCTCGGCGAGATCTCGCCGGGCAGCCCCGCCGAGAAGGCGGGCCTCAAATCTGGTGACGTCGTGACGAAGCTGGACGACCGCGCGATCCCCAACGCGGACGCGCTCGTCGCCGAGATCCGCACCCGGGCGCCGAACGACAAGGTCAAGTTCACCCTCAGCGGTGGCAAGGTCATCGAGGTGACCCTCGGCGGCCAGCCGGTCACCCCCAACTGATTCCAGACGCTCGGCCGCAGTGCGCGGCCGAGACCAACCCCGGCTCGAACCCCCAGCGGGCCGGACCCAGAGGCCACGCGCGACCGGCTGCCAATCCCGGTCGCGCGTGGCCCCTTTTATCGCGTCTTCCGGGGGACGAGCGCGGCCACGAGGACGCCGAGCCAGACGACCGCGAGGGTGACGAGCAGGCCGGTGACGGTGTCGGCGTCGTGCAGTCCCGGGTTCCGGGCGCCGCCGAAAGGCCGCCACAGCAAAGGGAACGCGAGCAGCGTCAGGACACCGGTGAGGACAGCGCCCGTCTTGACCGGGGTCCGCGAGCGTTCCGGGAGGAACCTGCTCAGCGTGAATCCCACGACGCCGACCAGGGGCGCGATCAGCAGGTCGTGGACCAGCGGACCGCCGGCGAGCCAGCCGAGCGTCCCGAAGACGTCCGGGCGCAACGGGAAGGCGTACTCGGCGAACAACGTCGCGCCCCAGGCGAGCGCGCCCAGGCCGGGCAGGAACAGCAGCAACCGCACCGTTTTCACAGCGTCTCCAACCGGGTGACCCATTTCGTCTGCAGGACGCCGGGCCGGTTCGGGGCGATGATCCGGCACGGGAAGCCGTGGTCGGCGTCGAGCACTTCGCCGTTGAGTTCCAGGGCCAGCAGGGTGAGTTCGTCCGCGGTGTGCTCGCCGGGGAGATCGCTGATCCCGTAAGGGCCCGCCTTCTCCAGTGAGAACACGCGGACCGGGGTGCCCGGCGCGCCTCCGGCGTGCCGCAGCAACTCCGGCAGCGAGACACCGCTCCACCGCGCGGACTGGCTCCAGCCCTCGACGCACGCGATCGGCAGTTCGGCGGAGACCCGAGGGAGCGCGCGGAGTTCTTCCAGCGAAAAGGTTTTCGTGCCCTTCGGCGTCACCACGGACAGCCGCCAGTTCGGGTCTTTCGCCGTTTCCAGAACGCCTGCCGCTTCGGCGGTCCGGTTCACCGGAAGGCCTTGCGGTCCCTTGTCGCTACGCCAGGACAGCCCGGAAACGCCGCGCAGCAACGGAACCGTCGCCCCGGCCGTCGCCACGACGGCGACTCCGGCGGCCAGCCAGGTCGTGCGGAGGAAGGCACGCCGCGAGGGCTCGGGTGCCTGGGGGACCGAGCGGCGGACGATCGGGAGTTTCACCGCGACGTGGACCAGGATCGAGCCGATCGCCACCCACGCGACCGCGTAATGCAGCTGCGGGAAGTAGAAGTTCCACGGATAGTTCTGCGCGACGTTGAACAGGCCGGTGACGAGTTCGAAGAAGGCGGCCGCGGACAGCACCAGGATCGACAGGCGTTCCAGCGCGTGCGGCAGGGAACGGATCACCGGACGCTCGAACAGCTTCGGGTAGACACTCCAGAGTTTGGCCAGCAGCAACGGGATCGACGCGATCCCGGAGATCACGTGCGTGCCCTGCGTGACCCGGTACAGCCAGACCGGGCGGCTCGGCCAGCCGAACCACGACGGCGGATGCTGGATCAGATGGCTGATCAGGCCGGTGACGAAGCACAGGGTGAAGGTGACGGCGAGGGCGAGCCCGATCCGGGACGTCACCCGCTCGGAAGTCGTGCTCATGCTTTCTCCAGGCAGGCGAACCAGCGGTGGTCGCGACGGGTGGCCCAGGCGACCCGGAACGCGGTGCGGGCGGCGAGTTCCGCGATCGCCTCGACGCCGACCCATGCCCAGGTGAACCAGGCGCCGCCGTCATCCGGGCGCAGCCGGACCCGGTCCTGCCGGATGCCGCGGCCGGGCGGTTCGAGCTCGACGAGCACCGTGCCGCCGTCGCCGACCAGTTCCGCCATCCGGGACAGGAGCCGGAGCGGGTCGCCGCCGATGCCGATGTTCCCGTCGGCGAGCAGGACGTGCCGCCAGCGGCCTTCCCCCGGCAGCCGGTCGAAGACGTCGCGGTGGAGCGCGACGGCGCCCCGGGCGTGGGTGAGCCGCACGGCGGTGGCCGAGATGTCGACGCCGAGCGAGGCGACACCACGTTCGGACAGCGCGGCGGTGAGCCTGCCGGGGCCGCAGCCGACGTCGAGCGTCGGGCCGTCACAGGCGTCGAGGAGGACGTCGTCGCCTTCGCAAGGGATGGCCGTCCAGCGGTCCACCGGCAGGTCGACGCGTTCGCCGGTCGCCAGTTCCAGCCAGCAGCGGTGGCCGAGCAGGCCACGATCGAAGGCGGTCACCGGACTTCGGCCACCGCTCGGGCGAACCGGCTCACCGGGTCGAGAGCCGCGACCCGGTGAGCGTCCGCGATCGTGTCCACATCGGACAGTGTGGGCAGGATTCCGGGTGCGAGGCCGACGTCGGTGAGCGCGCGCAGTGTCTGGTCGCCGGTGTCGTCGCGGGACATCGGGATTCCGGCGAGCGCCTTGGCGTGCAAGGGATCCTTGAGTCCCAGCGCCCACCAGCCGCCGTCCTCGGCCGGGCCAAGAACGGCGTCTTCGGGCCGGTTCGCGGCCTCGGCCAGCAAGTCCGGCGTGACCTGCGGGGTGTCCATCCCGATTTGCAGCACCGATTCCCCGGGACGGCAGGCGTCGGCGTGGGCGTTGACGAGACGGAGGTCGAATCCTTCACCACGCTGGGGGATGACCGCCGTTTTCCGCAGCGCTGTGGTGATTTCCGCGTTCTTCGCCGCCTTGCCGAGATCGCCGGTCAAGGCGACGACCACGCGTGCGTCCGGGGTCGCCAGGGCGGCGTCGAGGGTGTCGAGCAGCGAGGCGGCCGCGATCTCGGCGGCCTGCTCCGGCGTCGCGGGCGGGCAGAGCCGCGTCTTCGCGAAGCCGGGCACGGGCGCCTTGGCGACGATCAACAGGCAGAAGGTCATCGGCTCAGCACCCGCCCGAAATCCCGCGCCGCACGGAGGGTTCCGCGCAGTGAGCCGGAAACCTTCGACTTCGTGCCCTTGGCGCGTTCGCCGTACGAGACGTCGTACTCGGCGACCCGCCAGCCCGCGCGTTGTGCCTTGAGCAGCAGTTCGAGCGGGTAGCCGAAGGCGCGATCGGTGACGTCGAGATCGAGGAGCGCCTGCCGCCGGACGGCCCGCAGCGGCGCGATGTCGTGGACCGGCAATCCCTTGTACCGCAACAGGGCCGAGATCAGCGCGTTGCCGGCTCTCGCGTGCCACGGCCAGACCCCGGGACCGGTCGGCATTCGACGTCCGACCGTCATCTCGGCGTCGGCGAGTCCGCGCACCAGCATCGGCAGCTCGGCGAGGTCGAGGGATCCGTCGGCGTCGGCGAAGCACACGACGTCCGCCGTGGCCGCCTCCAGCCCGGTGTGCACGGCGGCGCCGTAGCCGCGGCGGGGTTCGTGGACGACCTTCGCCCCGAGCCCGGCCGCGATCTCGGCGGAGCCGTCGCTCGAACCGTTGTCGACCACGATCGCCCGATAGCGCGCGGGCAGGGCCGCCAGCACCCCGGGGAGGGCACCGGCCTCGTCGAGACAGGGGAGCACGACGTCAACCTGGTCATCGTTCACCCATCGCACGTTAAGTCCGGGGTGGACGGACGAAAACCCTTGCCGTGCTTACCGAATCATGACGTCGGTGAAGTTCTTACCGAGTTCTGACGGACCGCTCGCCGAGGCCGCCGGACGGCGGGAACGCGGTTATGGTGCCGGTGATGTCCACTGTCACCGCCCCCTCCCGCACGGGCCGCCGGGCCGATCTGATCGCCGTCGGGCTGGCGATGCTCGTGGTCGCCGCCGCGATCGCGGTCGGCCTCTACTACAACCGCCCCGGTTCCGGCGTGGTGATCTACGCCTTCGCGCCGCCGCTGTTCGGGTTGTGGCTGCCGCATGTGGGGCCGGGGTCGCTCGCCGCCGTCGTGCTCGCGCTCCTCGTCGTCACCAAAGGTCCCTCGCTCGCCGCGCGGCTGCGCTGGCGTCCGCTGCTCGCGCTCGGTTACGTGACCGCGCTGGCGTGGACGTTCTCGCTGGCGATGATCGACGGCTGGGCGCGCGGGTTCACCGGCAGGCTGACCACGGAGCACGAGTACCTGCACGAGGTCCCGGGGATCACCGACATCCCGAAGATGCTGAGCGAATTCTCGTCGCGCATCCTCGATTTCCAGCCGGATTCGTGGACGACGCACGTCTCCGGGCATCCGCCGGGCGCGACGCTGGTCTTCGTCTGGCTGGACCGGCTCGGCCTGCACGGCGGAGCCTGGGCCTCGACGTTCGTCGTGCTGGCCGGCTGCCTGGCCGTGGTCGCGGTACCGGTGACGCTCTCCGCGCTGGGCAGGCAGGACGCCGCGAGGACGGTCCTGCCGTTCGCCGTGCTGACCCCGGGGGCGATCTGGCTCGGCGTCTCGGCGGACGGGATGTTCGCCGGGGTGACCGCGACCGGGATCGCGCTGCTCGCGCTCGCCACCCGGCGGCGGATCCTCGCGCTTCCCGGCGGTCTGCTGCTCGGGTTCGGGCTCTTCCTCTCGTACGGTCTCGTGCTGCTGGGCGTGATCGTGCTGGCCGTCGTCGTGCTGACCCGCGAGTGGCGGATCCTGCTCCTCGCCGCGGCAGGGGTGGCCGCGGTCGTCGTGGCGTTCGCGCTGACCGGGTTCTGGTGGGTCGACGGCTATCACCTGGTGGTCGAGCGCTACTACCAGGGGATCGCGACGCTGCGCCCGTACTCCTATTGGGTGTGGGCGGATATCGCGGCGGTGCTGATCGCGATCGGACCGGCGGTGATCGCCGGGACGCGACGGGCGGGGGCGGAGTTCCTCGCCGAGCCGAAACGCTCGTTCCGCGACCCGGTCGTCCTGCTCGTACTGGCCGCGGCGCTGACGATCGCTTTCGCCGACCTTTCCGGCCTGTCGAAGGCGGAGGTCGAACGCATCTGGCTACCGTTCGAGGTGTGGCTGCTGCCCGCGGTGGCGCTGCTGCCGCCGAAGGGGCGGCAGTGGTGGCTCGCCGCGTCGGCGGCCACGGCGCTGGTGGTGAACCATCTGGTGCTGACGAGCTGGTGAGGTGGATGGCATGACGGAACAGGGCCGCGTGCTCGTGGTCGACGACGACGAGACCGTGCGGGACGTCGTCCGGCGGTACCTGGAGGTCGCGGGCTTCGAGGTCGACGTCGCCGGGGACGGCACCGAGGGGCTGCGGCTGTTCTCCGAGACCGGCCCGGACCTCGTGGTGCTCGACGTGATGATGCCCGGTCTCAACGGACTCGAAGTGTGCCGCAGGCTGCGGCAGGTGAGCCAGGTGCCGGTCGTCATGCTGACCGCGCTCGGCGAGGAGGAGAACCGGATCGCCGGGCTTCAGCTCGGCGCCGACGACTACGTCACGAAACCCTTCAGCCCCAAGGAACTCGCGTTGCGCGTGGCGTCGGTCCTGCGCCGGGCGCGGATGCCGCGGCCGGAACCCGCGGCGCGGCGGATCACCGACGGGGACCTCTCGTTGCAGATGACGGCGCGGCAGGCGACCCTCGGCGGCGCCGAACTTCCTTTGACGAGCCGGGAATTCGATCTGCTGGCGTTCTTCCTCACGCATCCCGGCGTGGCGTTCTCCCGCGCCGATCTGCTGGAGAAGGTCTGGGGCTGGGACTTCGGCGACCAGTCCACCGTGACCGTCCACGTGCGACGGTTGCGGGAGAAGATCGAGCGGAACCCGGCCAAACCCGTCCGCGTCGCCACCGTGTGGGGCGTCGGCTACCGGTACGACCCGGTGGTGCGGCCGTGATCGGCTCCGGGGAGTCGTTCGGTGAGATGCTGGCGCACGCCTGGCACATCCTGCCGTTCGCGCTGATGTTCGCGGTGCCGGTGGTGCTGCTCGGCTGGCTGGCGCTGTATCTGCGCAGGCGGGGTTCGCTGGCGGGCACGATGACGATCCTCGTGCTGATCCCGGTGCTGGCGACGCTGATCGCGGTGCTCGGGATCAGCGGGTTCATGTTCACCCCGGCGCTGACCACGATGACGCTGGTCTGCCTGCTGGTCGCGCTGGTGACCGTGCCCCCGGCGCTGGTGCTCGGCCGCATGATCGCGCGCCGCAGCGTGTGGGAGCGGGAGGCGCGGGAACGGGAACGCGCGGCGGAGGCGTCACGCCGCGAACTGGTCGCGTGGATCAGCCACGACCTGCGCAGCCCGCTGGCCGGGATCCAGGCGATGGCCGAGGCCGTCGCGGACGGTGTCGTCGCCGAGCCGATCGAGGTCACCGGGTACGCGCGGCGGATCAGCGGCGAGACCACGCGGCTGTCGGGCATGGTCGGCGATCTGTTCGAGCTGTCGCGGATCACCGCGGGCGCGCTGGAGCTGACCATGGCCGCCGTGCCGCTGCGTGACGTCGTGAGCGACGCCGTCGCCGCGCAGGCGCCGCTCGCCGAGCAGAAACGCGTGCGGATGATCGAGCAGGCCACCGTGTGGCCGGTCGTCTCCGGCAGTGACCCGGAGCTGGCGCGGATCGTGCGCAACCTGGTGTCCAACGCCGTGCGGCACACCCCGCCGGACGGGACGGTCGCGGTCCAGATCGGCATCGAAGGCGGTGAGGCGCTGCTGGCGGTCTCCGACGGCTGCGGCGGGATCCCCGAGAACGAGATCGGGCGCGTCTTCGACGTCGCGTTCCGCGGGACGCCGGCGCGGACGCCCGAACGCGGCGGGCTGGCGAGCGGCGGCGGACTCGGGCTGGCGATCGCGAAAGGCCTCGTCGAGGCCCATCGCGGCCGTATCGGCGTCCGGAACGACGGTCCAGGCTGCCGTTTCGAGGTCCGGCTGCCGCTCGCGATGCCCTAAAGCCGCAGGAAACCCATGTCCGGGAAGTGCGCGGGCGCGATGATCGCGCCGGTCTCTTCGGCTTCGGCGAGGAAGCGCTGCCGGGTGCGGAGCGCGAGATCCGGGTCGACGTCGCCGAGAAAGCCCACCCGCGTGTCCGTCAGCTGCGCGGGCGTGTGCAGGACGTCGCCGAGCAGCAGCAGGCGCTCGTCGTCCGCGGTGATGTCGAGGACGTAGTGACCAGGCGTGTGGCCGGGGGCGTGCCGGGCCACGATGCCGGGCGCGATCTCGACGTCGTCACCGCTGATCGCTTCGGTCAGGCCCGCGCCGCGCGCGGTCTCCATGCCGACGCGAGGCCAATCGCCCGTCCCGGCGGGCTCGATCAGGGCTTCCCAGTCGAGCTGCCCGAAGACGACCTGAGCTCTGGGGAAGGTCAGGTCGCCTTCGGGGGCGATCCAGCCGATGTGGTCGTTGTGCAGGTGGGTGAGAAAGACGGTGTCGATCTCGCCGACCGGGCAGCCCGCCTTGTCGAGCGCGGCCGCGAGGTCGCCACCCGTGCCCATCGGCGGGGTGGGGTCGCCCTTGGCGGGCGTCATTCCCTGGGGGAAGGCGAACTCGCGGGGGCCGAGGCCGGTGTCGACGAGGATCGTGCGGCCGTTGCCGCGGATCAGGTACGCGCCGGTCGGGACGTGCACGGTGCCGTCCTCGTCGAAGACCTCCGGGTGGGCTTCCGGGTCGAGACCGGGGAAGAACGCGAGCGGCAGCCGGATCAGGCCGTCTCCGATCGCTTCGATCTCGATGTCTCCGACGGTGATGCCCACCAAAACCCCCAAAAAGTCGATTCCATTGCCGGGAACGACAACCGAGCGGGGGCCCGGTCTGTTCCCGGTTTCAGGAAGCGACCGGTTCCCGCAGTTCAGCGGTGGCGAACGCGGCGATGCCTTCGGCGAAACCGGTTCGCGCGGTGAAGCCGAGGAGCCGTTCGGCGCGGGCGGGGTCGGCGACGACGTGCCGGACGTCGGCGGGCCGCGCGCCACCCGCGATCTTCGGAGCCGGGCCGTCACAGGCCTTCGCGAGTTCTATGGCGAGCTCGCCGACCGAGTGCGGCTGGCCGGAACAGATGTTCAGCGGAGTCAGGTCGCCTTTGGGGCCGTCGGTGGTCAGCGCCAGGACGTTCGCTCTCGCCACGTCGTGGACGTGCACGAAATCGCGCTGCTGCTTGCCGTCCTCCAGGACAATCGGCGCCTCGCCGCGCAGGAGCGAGGACCGGAACAGCGACGCGACGCCCGCGTACGGCGTGTTCTGCGGCATCCGGGGTCCGTAGACGTTGTGGTACCGCATGGCCCAGACCGTCCCGCCGGTCTGCCGGGCCCACGCCGCCGCAAGATGTTCCTGCGCGAGCTTGGTGGCCGCGTAGGTGCTTCGCGGCTGTAGCGGCGCGTCCTCGGGGACCAGCCGCCAGTCGAGTTCGGCGCCGCACGCCGGGCACGCGGGCTCGAAGCAGCCGGCGTCCGCATCGGACTGTTTCCGCGGCGACGGCGGGACGATCCCGTGAATGGGGCACTCGTAGCGGCCTTCGCCGTAGACGACCATCGACGACGCGAGCACCAGTTTCGGGATCTCGGCCCGGTGCATCGCGGCGAGCAGCACGGCCGTCCCGTAGTCGTTGTTCAGCGCGTACGACGGCGCGTCGGACGGATCGACGCCGTGCCCGACGACGGCCGCCTGGTGACAGACCGCGTCGACCCCGTCCAGCAGTTCGGCGACCAGCTCCGTATCGGTGACATCGCCACGCAGGAACCGGTGGCGGGCGGTGTACCCGGGCGGACGCGACGAACCGTGGGCGGTGCGCAAAAGGTTGTCGAGGACGACGACCTCGTGGCCCTGATCGGACAGCAGATCGGCGATGTGGGAGCCGATGAACCCGGCCCCGCCGGTTATCAGTGTTCGCACCTTCCCGACGCTAGGGGCGATCTCCGCCGTGGCCCCCGGATCAGCGGGTCACGTCAGGGAATCGTCACAACTCACGTCGCCCGGCACCACGGGAGCGAAGATCAGCCGAAACCGGATACGGTGTGCGTATGGAACGGAGCGCACAACGGCTGGGCCGCGCACTGGTGGTCATCGTGGACGACCGGGTCGCCCACGGCGAACACGAGGACAACACGGGACCGCTGGTCACGGAGCTGCTCGAAGAGGCGGGGTTCATCGTCGACGGTGTCGTGGTGGTCGAGGCCGAGACGGCCGCGATCCGCAACGCGCTCAACACCGCGGTGATCGGCGGTGCCGACCTGGTGATCACCGTCGGCGGCACCGGGGTCTCCCCGCGCGATCGCACGCCCGACGCGACGGCCGGTGTGCTCGACCGCCCGATCCCGGGCATCGGCGAGGCGCTGCGCGCGTCCGGGCTGGCCGCCGGCGCGGTGGACGCGGGCATCTCCCGCGGGCTCGTCGGCGTCTCCGGCAGCACGCTGGTGGTCAACCTGGCGGGTTCGCGCGCGGCCGTCCGCGACGGCATGGCGACGCTCTCGTCGCTCGTGCCGTACGTGATCGACGAGCTTTCCGGGCTCGAAGAGGCCTAGCCCGGCAAAGGCCTAGTCCTTTGTGGCGGGTCCGGGCTCCGGCCCGGGCTCGCCCTTTTTGTCCTGGTGGAGTACTCCTTCCACTTTCTCGGTGACCTGGCCGATCTTGTCCTCGAACCGGCCGCCGGTGACCTTGTTCGCCCCGGCGGACGCCACCGAGACACCCTTGGCCGCGACGTCGCCTGCCTTCTCGGCCAGCGGTCCGGCCTTCTCGCGGACTTCGCCCGCGACCTCTTCCGCTTTGTGGACGGCCTGCGCGGCCAGTCCCTTCGCTTTGTCGACAATGCCCATGTGTCGATGGTCCCACCGGCGGGCGGACGCCGCGACCGGTGCGAAAATGGCTGTCATGCCAGGTGAAGACAAGGACGAGCGCCCTTCCGCCGCGACCCGGCGCCGGGTCGACGAGATCTTCGGCGATGTCCTGCCCGACACGACCTCCGACGAGCGAGAGCCGGGGCAGCGCACCCCGGACTCCGACTCGTGGTACCTGGAGAACCGGCCGCCTCATCACGACCGGTGACCCGGGTCAGCCCTGGCGGTTCTGCTGCGCGCGCAGCAGGTCGCGGATCTCGGTGAGCAGCTCGACGTCGGTCGGTTCCGCCGGGCCCGCCTCTTCACCGCGCTTGCGCCGCTCCTGGACGTGCTTGACCG
The DNA here is from genome assembly GCF_014654365.1 of Amycolatopsis oliviviridis. Taxonomy (GTDB): domain Bacteria; phylum Actinomycetota; class Actinomycetes; order Mycobacteriales; family Pseudonocardiaceae; genus Amycolatopsis; species Amycolatopsis oliviviridis. The sequence continues at coordinate 950,912 of NZ_BNAY01000003.1, read as the reverse complement.
GCAGCACGATCACGAAGTAGACGACGGCCGCGACCAACACGAAGTTGATCGCCGCGTTGATCACGCCACCGAAGTCGAGGAACGTGGCGTCGTTCTCGGCGAGGATGTTGAACCCCAGCCCCTTGGCGGCGTCCGAACCGCCGATGGTGTTGATCAGCGGTTTGATCAGGCCGTTCGTGAAAGCCGTGACGATCGCCGTGAACGCGGCGCCGATGACCACCGCGACCGCGAGGTCGACGACGTTCCCGCGCATCAGGAAGTCCTTGAAACCCTTGAGCAAGACGCTCTCCTCTTCACCTGGGGACGGTTCGCCGACCGTCCCTCTTCGTACCGGGGGGACGCAGGCGCCCGCCGCCACCGGGCAGGCGCGAGCTAGCGGAGGGTAACCGTTATGGACCGTTCCAGCGAAGTGGCCGCGACCCGTGTCGCGATCGCGGAAGGCAGGGAGAGCAGCACCAAAGGTCCCTTGCTCCCGGCGCCGGTGGCCTTCGGCTCACGGGTGTCCTGCTCGCCGACGGCCGCCACGACAGCCGCGCTGGCCAGCACAGACGCCTCTCGCCCGGCTTCGGCGGCCGCGACGACGTCGACCCGTTGACCGGGCCTGAGCAGTTCGGCGACACCCGCGTCGGCGAGCCTCACCGGGACAGTTGAACTTTCGGGATCACCCGATCCGGGGATGGCCGCGTCCAGCAGGCGGACGTCCGTCAGTGGTTCCCCCGCTCGCGCGGCTCCGATGAGCATCCGTCCCTCCACCGAGGACCGCTGACCGGTGGTGCCCTGTGGACGGACGTCGTCCGGGAGGTCGACGACTTCGACGTCTCCGGCGCGCAGCAGTGACCCGGCCGGGAGGTCGCGGGCGGAGACCACGGTCGCGACGCCGGGCTCACCGCGCGCGGACGCGGGGAGGAAGAGCGCGACCAGGCCGCTGAGCAGCAGGGACAGGGCAAGCCAGCGGCGGAGCAGCCGCGCGGGCCTGCCGCGGAGTCTTCGCAGGACGGGCAGATCGTGGAACACGGGATTCCCCTTCGTCGATCGGTGATGATCTCGACGCTAGGGGCCGGTGCGACGCCCTGGAAAGAACGAAAACCCCCGGCTGTGGATAACCGGGGGCCTGTGGACAACTCGGGACGTCAGGAAGCGGCGGCGGCCGTTTTCGTCGTACCCGTGGAGGAGGATGCCGAGCTCTTCGACTCGCTCTTGGTCTCCGTCTTCGACTCCGACTTGGTCTCGGTCTTGGACTCGCTCTTAGCCGACGACGAGCTGGACGTCGTGTTGGCCTTCGAGTCGCGCGAATCGTTGCGGTAGAACCCGCTGCCCTTGAAGACCACGCCGACCGAGCTGAAGACCTTGCGAAGCGGGCCCGAGCACTGCGGGCACACGGTCAAGCTCGCGTCGGAGAACGACTGCACGGCCTCGAAAGCGTGCTCGCATTCCTTGCAGGCGTATTGGTAGGTGGGCACTGCTGCTCCTTCGTGCATTGGCACTCAGCCGACAAGAGTGCTAACGCCACACGGTACCGGGGCATTCCGACGCAGGTCAAACAAGGTTTCCCAAGGTCACATGAGGACCTGGTCACGCCACTTGTATCGCACCTGTTCCGTGTCGGGCCGAGAGCGGCTCCGGTCCGGGGTAACGAGCCGTCATGAGCTGGGCGATCTCCGAGTGTGCCTCGCGCGTCACCCTGGGTGCGCCGGAGCTCGGCTTGTCCGTAACGCGTCGAGAGCCAACCGCGACTGCATGGGGCAGTGAGTGGCATGCGGATTGCCCAGTTGATCAAGGTGTCGGAGGCGGCCTGATCGGATGACGATCTCCTGGCGAGCTAGCCGGGACCAGGCTCGTTGTTCTAATATCGCACACATGCAAGTCGACGGGGAAACCATGGGTAGAAAGATCGCGGAGGCTCGTGACCGGGTCGGGGTCACGCAAGCCGGCCTGGCTTCGACGATAGGCATCGATCGATCTGCGCTGGCGAAGATCGAGTCTGGCACCAGAAGGGTTTCGGCGCTCGAGCTGGCCAGGATCGCGGACGCACTCGGTGAGCGTATCGAGTGGTTTGTCATGGAGACTCCTGAGGCGATCGTGTCTCATCGCAACCTTGCGGACCCCGGCCAAGAGAGCCCGCAGATAGATCGCCTCGTTGCGAAAATCGCCTGGAACGTCGAGTTCGTAGTCGACCATTGTGAGAATCTGAAGTTTGACAGTATTGAGCACCTTGACAGGCCGATCAACAAGGATGAAGCCGAAAAGGCGGCCGTGACTGCCAGGTTGATGTTGGGCCTGGAACCTGGTCAGCCGTTTTATGACATCGCGGCCACCGTTCAAAAGATCGGTTTGCTCTGTTTTTCCTTCGACTTGGGCAAGGATAGTGCTGACGCAGCGTCAATTCTGCTGCGTCACGGCGGGGTTGCTGTGATCAATGGGAACCTCCATGTCGGCCGTCGTCGTCTTGCACTGGTGCATGAGCTTGGGCATTTCTTGTTCGCTGACGAATATACGGTCGACTGGAGAGTGCTGGAGAAGTCGGACGACGATGCTTGGGAATCTCGGCTCGATCGATTTGCCCGTGCGGTTCTCTTGCCTGCGAAGGCGATCAAGGAGCAGTGGGAATCGCTGCTGAAGTCCGGGGACGGCTTGCGTGTTGCCGCCATCAGGGTCGCGAGTAAATACCGAGTCGACATGACGACGCTTGCTTTGCGGCTGACCGATCTCGGCGTTATAGGTCAATCGGACTTTTCGGCGATTCGAGCCGCGAGGACAACGCGAGCCGATATTGTTGACCTGAATCTTGTCACCAGTGACGAGCTGGCTCCGCCTTTCATGAATCGGGCCTATGAAGAGGCAATTCTGAAGCTTTACAGGCAAGAGGTCGTGTCATCTGCCCGTGCTACCGATTTGCTATTTGACGAATGGCAGGAAGACGATCTGCCCGAGTTGCAGCAAGCTCCAGAGAGCGCTGTCTGGAAATTTGTGTGATGGCGGATTCTGTTTCGCATGAATCGATGGTGCCTGCCGACCAAATTCTCGTATTCGACACGAGTCCGCTTGCGCATTTTGCCAGGCAGAACTGGCTGGGTGTCCTGAAGGCGGTGGTCGGTGAGCGCGAGGCGATTGTGCCGGACGTGGTCGTCGACGAGTTGAACGAAATGGCCTTGCGTGACGATCGGGTCGCTGTGGCGGCCGCGGCCGACTGGATCCAGCGACGTGAGTTGAGGACTTCCGAAGAGATCCGAGAGTTCGCCTACTTCTCCTCTCTTCTCGTTCGCGGAAACAGGAACCGCGGGGAGTCCGGTGTGCTGGCCCTGGCCAAGACCGCAGGTGGAACGGCTGTTATCGACGATGGTGCGGGCCGCCGGGCGGCCAGGGCAAACTCTGTGCCGCTCAAGCCCACGCTGAGCCTGCTTTGTGAAGCTATTCGGAAAGATTTGTTGACCATTAAGCTGGTATCGGCCTTGGCCGACGATTTGCTGATCAGTCAGTATCGGCTGCCCTTCAGCCCGGGACAGTTCGAAACCTGGGCCAAGGACAACGGTGTCGTATAGCACTTCGCTGACTTGACAGGGAAGGCCACATGCCGGAAGCGACCGAAGATCCGTTCGGCGGCAGAACCCCGACCAGTCACGAGCGCATGACCGGCCTGCCCTGGGACGCTTCCTACCGCGAAGGACCGGCTCCCTGGGATTTCGGCGGACCTCAACCGGCCGTGGTCAGGGCCGCGGCGAGGTTCACCGGCACGGTGCTCGACGCGGGCTGCGGATCCGGAGAGAACGCGCTCTTCCTCGCGTCCCGGGGGTTCCGGGTGCTGGGCGTCGACGTCGCGGAGACCGCGCTGGACAAAGCACGACAGAAGGCCCGCGTCAAAGGCGTGGAGGCCGAGTTCGTGACGGCGGACGCGCTTCAACTGGAGCGGCTCGGGCGCGGGTTCGGCACGGTGCTCGACTGCGGCCTCTTCCACGCTTTCGACGCCGACGAGCGCGTCGAGTACGTCAAAAGCCTCGAAGCGGTCACCAAAGGGACGCTCTACATCCTGTGTTTCAGCGACGGCGAGAACGCCGGGCCGCACCCGGTAAAACGTGAGGCGCTGACAAAGCCTTTCGGGGCAGGATGGCGCGTGAAGACCATCGAGGAGGAGCGCGTCCGGACCAGGTTCCACGACGAGAACGGCGCTCCCGCCTGGTTCGCGACGATCGAGAGAGAGCCGACGCGTGAGTGACCTCAGAGATCTCCTGGCCGGCGTCGCCGCCCGCGCGGCCGATTACCGCGAGAGCGTGGCCGACGCCCCTGTCTTCCCTGACGACACGTCGGGCGTCCGCGAAAAGCTCGGCGATCTGCCCGAGAAACCCGCCCCTCCCGCCGACGTGATCCGGCGGCTGGCCGACGCCGTCGAGCCCGCGCTGGTGGCGAGCACCGGGCCGAGGTACTTCGGCTTCGTCACCGGTGGCGCGCTCGACGCCGCGACGGCGGCCGACATGCTGGCGACCGGCTGGGACCAGCCCGCGTTCAACAAGGTCACCTCGCCGGCGGGCGCGATCGTCGAGGACGTGGCCGGCGCATGGCTCAAGGACGTCCTCGGCCTGCCGTCGCACGCCTCCTTCGGGTTCGTGACCGGCGGACAGGGCGCGAACACGGTCGGCCTGGCCGCCGCTCGGCATCACGTGCTGGCCCGGGCGGGCTGGGACGTCGAACGCCGCGGGCTGCACGGGGCGCCGCCGCTGCGGGTCATCGCCAACGAGGAGCGGCACGCGACGATCGACCGCTCCCTCCGCCTCCTCGGCCTGGGGACCGACGCCGTCCAGCCGGTGCGCGCCGACGACCAGGGCGCCATCGACATCGCCGGACTCGAGAAGGCGCTCGACGGGCCCGCAATCGTTTGCCTTCAGGCAGGGAACGTGAACACCGGCGCGTTCGACGACTTCGCCGCAGCGACCGAGATCGCCCATCGGCACGGCGCGTGGGTCCACGTCGACGGCGCGTTCGGGCTCTGGGCGGCCGCCGCCCCCGCGCTCAGGCACCTCACGACGGGACTGGAAACGGCCGATTCCTGGGCGGTCGACGGGCACAAGTGGCTCAACGTCCCGTACGACAGCGGATACGCCTTCTGCGCTCACCCCGAGTCGCACCGGGCCTCGATGTCGCTCACCGCCGCGTACCTGACCGGCCAGGGCGACGGCGGCGTGCGGGCGCCGGGCGACTTCGTGCCGGAGTCGTCCCGCCGGGCGCGGGGATTCGCCACGTGGGCGGCGCTCGGCGAGCTGGGCCGCACGGGGATCGCCGAGATGATCGAACGGTGCTGTGCCCTGGCCCGCAGGTTCGCCGAGCAACTCACCGAAGCGGGCATCACCGTCGTGAACGACGTCGTGCTGAACCAGGTCCTCGTCGACTTCGGTGACGACACGGAGCGCGTGATCGAGGTCGTTCAGCGGTCCGGCGAGTGCTGGATGGGCGCGACCACGTGGCGCGGCCGTCGCCTGATGCGCATCTCGGTGTCCAACTGGAGCACGACCGAGGCCGACGTCGACCGCAGTGCCGCCGCGATTCAGGCCGCCCGGGCGTCCGTGGCGTCCAGCGGATAGGCGTAGCTCGCCCCGCCGAGACGCCGTGCTGTCGCGTGCAGGGCGGCGTTGGCCTCGCGCATGCGCCGCAGCGTCACGAGGTCTCCGGGCGGCGCGGTCCGCTGGACCCCGAACAGCACGGTGTACGGATCCCGCGCGACCGGGACGCGGGGTGCGGAAACCCGCGCGGTCGGGAAGAGATAGAGGAGCACGCTGCCGCCGGCGCCGAGCATCTCGGGCGTCAACGCGGCGAGCGCGTCGCCGAGCACTTTCTCCGCGTGCTTCCCCGGCAACAGGACGTTCGCGCGGGGATGCGGGTGGTACCACGAACCCGTCGACCGCAGGTGCGCCTCGATCGGCAGGATCCGGTCGGCGAACTCCCGGTAGGTCGCCTCGGCGATCTCGGCCGAATCGTGCCGGAGGTCGCCGATCGGCTGTGCCTGCGCGGAAACCGCCTCCAGGACGAAACGCCAGCGTCCGTCCGCGTACTGCGCCTGGCCGTCGACGTGATCGAAGCGGAGCTCGTCCACCAGCCGCCGCTGATCGCCTAGGTACGCGCCGAGATCGTGATACGTCAAGCGATGCCGCCGGACCTTCGACGGCGCGCGGGTCAGCGCGACGGTGGCCCGCGTGATGATCCCGTGCCGCCCCTGCGTCCCGCGCACGGCGTCGAAGAGCGCCGCGTTGCCCGTGGGCGAGCAGGTCACCAATTCCCCGTCGGGGGTGACGACGTCGAGATCGTGGACGTTGTCCGCCTGCGAGCCGTAGCGGTGGCTGGCGCCGCCGAAACCGCCGGTGGACAGCAAGCCGCCGACGGAGAGTTCCAGGTAGTCGGGAAGCACGGGCGGGACGGTGCCCGTGCGCAGCGACGCGTCGACGACCGCGCGCCAGCGGGCGCCCGCGTCCACGCTGATCCGGTCCGGGCCGAACGGGCGGACCCCGCCGAGTGACGACATGTCGATGACGATCCCGGCGTCGACCAAGGCCTGCCCGTCGACCGAATGCCCGGCACCTCGTGCCACGACAGGGATTCCGTGCGTCCGGCCGAACCGGACGAGGGTCGCGACGTCGACGGCGGTCGCCGGGAAGGCGACGGCGAGCGGACGGCGGTGGACGTGATCGCCGAAGTCCCGCTCAGCGTCCGCGAGGTCACGGTCGCGGACGCTGAGCGTTCCGGCGAGGTCGGGCGGTTCCACGGCTCCGCGTCCGGGGATCGCCAGCCGGGGTTCGGAATCGTGGTGTGCCACGGGATCGACCTCCGGTCCGGGGAACTGCCCTCTCCTCGGACAACGACGTTAAAGGTCGCGAAGGGCGGTTGGCCTCTCCCCGATTGCGAGCAGTCGTGGATAAGCCTCGCCGCCCCTCCCGCCCCTAGCCTGACCGAAGGGCGAAAGGAGCACTAATGTCGGTCGACGACGCGGGACGGCTCGGGCTGAGGGCGTTGGCGGATCTGGCGACACCGATGGCGGTCCGGGTGGCGGCCACCTTGCGGGTCGCCGATCACATCGCGGCCGGGGCGCGCACCCCGGCGCGACTCGCCGCGGTCACCGGCACGCACGCGGGGGCGCTGGACCGCCTGCTGCTGCATCTGGTCACCGTCGGGCTGTTCACCAGGGACCACACGGGCGCCTACGCGGTGACCGAGGTCGGCGAGCAACTCCGTGACGATCACCCGCGCAGCAAGCGGAAGTGGCTGGACATGAACGGCGCCATCGGCAAGGGGGACTTGAGTTTCGTCGATCTCGCCCACGCGGTGAAGACCGGCGAGGAGTCCTATTCGGTGCGTCACGGCGTCCCGTTCTGGGACGACCTCAGCGGCGACGCGGAACTGTCGGCGTCCTTCGACGCGCTGATGGGGCACCACATCGCGCTCGACAACGCGGGCATCGTCGACGCCTACGACTGGGCGGGCCTCGGGCACGTGGTCGACGTCGCGGGCGGCAGCGGCGCGCTCCTGGAAGCGTTGCTCACCAAGCATTCCGGCTTGCACGGCACGCTGGTGGACCTGCCGGGACCGGCGGCCAACGCGCGCGAGCGGTTCGCCGGGAGCGGTCTGGCCGAACGGATCGACGTCGTGCCGGGGAGCTTCTTCGACCCGCTGCCCGCCGGCGCGGACGCGTACGTGCTGTCGGCGATCATCCACGACTGGGACGACGGGCCGTCCGTCCAGATCCTGAAGCGGTGCGCGGAGGCGGCCGGGGACGACGGTGTCGTCCTGCTCGTCGAGGCGATCGGTTCCGACGGCGAGACCCCGAACACCGGCATGGACCTGCGCATGCTCATCTACAACGGCGGCAAGGAACGCGGGCTCTCCGAGCTGGCCGAGCTGGCGCGCATGGCCGGGCTCAGGGTGCGCGGGACGCACAAGGTGGGCCAGAAGTCTTATATGTCCATTGTGGAATTGGTCAAGGCCTGAGCTGAAGGGAGCTTTCCCCGCATCAGATGCGGGGAAAGCTCCCTTCGCCGCGTCTCATGCGGCCAAAGGCCCCTTCAGCCGCTCGGCGATGTCCGCCCGCAGCGCCTTCTTGTCCACCTTGCCGATCCCGGTGGCGGGCAGGGCGTCGACGACGACCAGCCGCTCCGGGAGCTTGAACCGAGCCGCGCCCGCCGCGAGCATCAGGTCGTGGACGTCCTTTAGCGCCACGGAATCGGTAGCGACCACATAGAGGCAGACGACCTCGCCGAGTTCCGGATCCGGCATGGCGACCGCCGCCGCGTGCTTCACCCCGGCCAGCTCGAGCGCGAACGACTCGATCTCCTCGGCGTTGATCTTCTCGCCGCCGCGGTTGATGACGTCCTTCTCCCGACCGGAAACCACCAGGTAGCCCTCGGGTGTCACGCGGACGATGTCGCCGGTGTTGTACCAGCCGCCCTCGACGAACGACCGCGCGTTCAGCTCGGGGGAGCGGTAATAGCCGCGCGTCGTGTACGGCCCGCGGACCAGCAGGATCCCCGGCTCGCCCGGCGGCACCGGTGCGCCTTCCTCGTCGACGAGACGGATCTCGTCGTGCGGTGAGATCGGCTTGCCCTGGGTGTGCAGGATCAGCTCGTCGGGGTCGTCTAGCCGCGTCAGGCACAGAAGTCCTTCGCCCATCCCGAAAACCTGCTGCAACGTGCAGCCGAGCTTCGGCCGCACCTGAGCCGCCAGTGAGGGATCGAGTTTGGCCGCTCCGATCTGGATCATCTCCAAAGTGGACAGATCGATCCCGGGTCCGGTGTCCAGGTACTCGATCCAGCGGTGCAGGATCGCCGGCACCGCGGACGTCGCGGTGATCCGCTCGCTCTCGATCAGCGGCAACGCCTGCTGCGGAGCGGGCGACGGCGCGATGACGACCCGGCCGCCGGACAGCAGCGCGCCCAGGATCCCCGGTCCGGTGTTCGCGAACCCGTGTCCCAGCGGCAGCACCACCAGATACGAGGTGCCCGGCCCGAACCGGCAGATCTCCGACGCCGTCTTGATCATGTAGGTCAGGTCGTTGCCGCTGCGCGGGATCAGCTTCGGCAGCCCCGTCGTCCCGCCCGAAAGCAGGAAGGTCGCGACGGAGTCGCCGTTCGGCGCGGCGGCGTCGAGCGCCTGGGTGACCTCGGCGGGTTCGTCCGCGACGAACAACCCGCGCAGGTCGACATTGCCCGGCGCGACGTCCTCGCCGACGACGAACACGAGCCCGTCCGGCAGCACCTCGCGGGCCAGCGCCTGATGGTCGAATCCTTTGTGGACGTCCGGCACGACGATCGCGCTCGCCTCGGCGTTGGCGAGGATCCCGCCGATCTCGTGCTCGCGGAACTGCGGCATCGTCCACACCGGAACCGCGCCGAGCCGCAGGCACGCGACCGTGGTGACGACGAACTCCCAGCAGTTCGGCAGCTGGATGACGACGCGGTCGTCGCCGCCGACACCGAGCGCGCTCATCCGGATCGCCGCGCCGTCGGCCTTGGCCAGCAGCTCCCCGAACGTCATCCGCACGTCCCCGTCGACGAGGCAGACCTCGTCCGGGTACTTGCGCGCGGTCTCCGCCAGCTGTGTCCCCAGCGACCGGCCTTCCCAATAGCCCTCGGCGAAATAGCGGTCCGCGTCGGCGCGCGGCCACGGCACGACCCCCGACCCGGTCGACCGCCCGGCTGATCCCGGCATGGCTCCTCCTCGATATGGGTCCCGACGCCGACACTAGGAACGCGGCGCGCGCCGGGGCGTCTCGAACCTTGCGCTCGCACTCGAAGATCGCTCGAGGATCACGCGCAAGCAGTCGAGGAGATGCCGGAGTCAGGCGCCAGGGCAGACGCTGTCCGTACAACGAGGCGCCGGAATTTTGTGTTGTCTCCGGTCGGGCGACCTATTTCGAGGAGCGAGGACTTGAGCGAGTACAAAGCACCCGACGAAGCCATTGCGATCATCGGTATGAGTTGCAGGTTCGCTCCAGACCTCGACTCTCCGGAGAAGTTCTGGGAGTTCCTCGCCGATGGTAAGAGCACCGTCAGCGACATGCCCGAGAAGCGGTGGAAGTCTTACGCGGCCAGCAGTCCACAGGCGACCGCGATCCTGAGGGGGACCACGATCCGCGGCTCCTTCCTCGACGACATCGAGGGATTCGACGCCGACTTCTTCGGCATTTCCCCGCGTGAGGCGGACTTCCTCGACCCGCAGCAGCGATTCATCCTCGAACTGGCCTGGGAGGCGCTGGCGGACGCGGGTGTCCCGCCGCTGTCGCTGCGCAACTCCGACGCCGGTGTGTTCGTCGCCGCCAACTCGAACGACTACGGCCGCCGCCTGCTGGAGGACATCCCCCTCACCGGCGCGTACGCCGTCAACGGGACGACGTTCTACGGGATCGCGAACCGCGTTTCCTACTTCCTCGACGTCCGCGGCCCGAGCATGGCCGTCGACACCGCGTGCGCCGGTTCGCTGACCGCGCTGCACATCGCGGCGCAGAGCCTGCGCACCGGTGAGACGTCGATCGCGCTCGTCGGTGGCGTCAACATCATGGCCACCCCGGCGCTGAACGTCGCGCTGGAGGGCGCGGGCGCGATGTCGCCGGACGGCACCAGCAAGGCCTTCGACAAGAACGCCGACGGCTACGGCCGCGGCGAGGGCGCCGGCGTCATCGTGCTGAAGCTGCTTTCGGACGCGGTCCGCGACGGCGACCCGATCCAGGCCGTGATCCGCGGCAGCGGCGTCTTCCAGGACGGCCGCTCCGAGGGCATGATGGCGCCGAACGCCGAGGCGCAGGCCCACATGCTGCGCGAGGTCTACGAGCGTGCGGGCGTCGATCCGTCCACTGTGGACTACGTCGAGGCGCACGGCACCGGCACCCCGACCGGGGACGGTGAAGAGGTCGAGGCGCTGGCCGCCGTGATCGGGGCGGTGCGGTCGACGGAGAACCCGTGCCTGGTCGGTTCGGTGAAGCCGAACATCGGGCACGTCGAGGGCGGTTCCGGCATCACCGGCGTGATCAAGACCGTGCTGGCGCTGCGGAACGAGCAGATCCCGCCGAGCCTGCACACCGAGCCCAACGACGCTATTTCGGACCCGGCCTCGGGGCTGAAGCTGGTCGGCGAGACCACCCCGTGGCCCGCCGGTGCGGGCACCCGCCGCGCCGGTGTCTCCAGCTACGGCGTCGGCGGCACCATCGCCCACGTCGTCCTCGAAGAGGGCCCGGAGCAGCCGGAACTCAAGCGGGACAAGGGAACCAACGACGGCACGCGCAAGGTCTTCCCGATCTCCGCGATGTCGGAAGCGGGCCTGCGCGCGCTGGCCGGTTCCGTCGCGGACTGGATCGACGCCAACCCCGAGGCGACCCTTTCCTCGATCGGGTACACGCTTTCGCAGCGTCGTTCGCACCTTCCGCAGCGCGGCACGGTCATCGCCGCCTCCACCGAACAGCTGGTCGAGCGGCTCCGCGCGCTCGCCGTCGACGAACCCGCGTCCGGCATCCTGATCGCCCGCGCGGGACAGCAGAGCGACGGCGCCGTGTGGGTCTTCTCCGGGCACGGTTCGCAGTGGTCCGGCATGGGCCGTCAGCTGCTCGCCGAGCACGCCGGGTTCGCCGCGATCATCGACTCGCTGGCCGGTGTCTACCGCGAGGAACTGGGCTGGACGCCGCGTGAGGCGATCCTCGACGGCGGCCCCTGGACCGCCGCGCACGTCCAGGCGCTGACCTTCGCCATGCAGGTCGGCCTGGCCGAGGTGTGGCGCAGCCGCGGCGTCAAGCCGAGCGCGATCATCGGGCACTCGGTCGGCGAGATCGCCGCCGCGGTGGCCGCCGGAACGCTCGACATCCTTGAAGCCGCCCGCTTCGCCTGCCGCCGCGCGGCGGCGTTGCAGCGGCTGGAGGGCGACGGCGGGATGGTGCTGGCGAGCCTGTCGTTCACCGAGGTCCAGGCCAAGCTGGGTGACCGTGCCGACCTCGTCGCCGCCATCTCCGCCAGCCCGACGTCGACCGTCGTCTCCGGTGACAAGGCCGCGATCGCGGAACTCGTCACGCAGTGGCGCGAGGACGGCATCGACATGCGCGTCGTCGACACCGACATCGCTTTCCACAGCACGCATGTGGACGCGGTGCTGGAAGAAGTCGCCGCGGCGGCCCGTCAGCTCAACCCGCGCACGCCGTCGGTCAGCCTCTACAGCACCGCGCTGACCGACCCGCGTTCCGGAGTCGCCCGCGACGGCGACTACTGGGCGGGCAACCTGCGCAACCCGGTCCGCTTCGCCGAAGCCGTCGAGGCAGCGTTCGAGGACGGGCACCGCGTGTTCGTCGAGATCTCGTCGCACCCGGTCGTCTCGCACTCGATCATCGAGACCGCCGAGAGCCTCGGCATCGACGACCTGGCGGGCTGCGCCACCCTGCGCCGCAACACCGACGAGGTCGGCACGCTGCTGCACAACCTCGCCAAGCTGCACGTCCAGGGCGTCGAGATCGACTGGACGCGGGACTTCGCCGAGGGCGACCTGCTGGGCATCCCGGCCGCGGCGTGGCAGCACAAGCCGTACTGGATCTTCCCGGAGACCGGCGCCGACGCCGGCCTCGGCAGCGGGCACGACCCGGAGAGCCACAGCCTGCTCGGCGGCCGGATGACCGTTTCCGGCGCCCCGTCGCGGCAGGTCTGGCAGACCCGGCTCGACATGGACAGCCGTCCGTACCCGCAGAGCCACGGCCTGGTCGGGGTCGAGGTCACCCCGGCGGCGTCGATCATCAACACCTTCGCCCTCGCGGCGGAGGAAGAGGTCGCGCCCGCGCTGACCGACATCGTGCTGCGCACCCCGCTCGCCGTGCAGCCGGCCCGTATCGTCCAGATCGTCAAGGAGGGCCGGTCGCTCGCACTGGCCACCCGGATCGCGGACGAGACCAGCGCCGACAGCGACGAGTGGATCACGCACACCACCGCCACCATCGACACGGGCGCCAAGGCGCCGGAGGGCCGGATCGACTTCGCCACGATCCGCGACCGCCTGCCCACCGGGTCGCTCACGAAGGCCGACGAGATGTTCGGCCGGATGGGCGTCGAGGGCTACGCGTTCCCGTGGGACATGAGCGAGCTGTACTACGACGACGTCGAGCAGCTCGCGCTGATGGACTGCGTCGCGCCGCCCGCGAAGCTGGCCACCAGCTGGGCGCACGTGATCGACGCGGCGCTGACCATCAGCGCCATGGTGGTCTCGCCCGGCCACGCCACGGTGCTGTGGATGTCGCGCGGTATCGAGAAGGTGGCGTGGAAGGGTGAGCCGCCCGCGCGGATCATCGTGCACGCCACGCGTTCGCCGAAGTCGCCGGAGGACACCGTCGACGTGCTGGTCGCCAACGAGGACGGCGACATCATCAGCGAGGTCATCGGCCTGAAGTTCGCGGCCGTCGAGCACCTGGGCACCGCGGTCCTGCCGCGTGACCTGGTCCACGAGATCACCTGGCACGAGCTGCCCGAGGCCACGCTGGCCTCGGACCTCGACCAGATCGTCGTCGTCGGCCCGCCCGCCACCACCGGCACGCTGGTGGAGCAGTTCACCGCCGCCGGCGTCACCGCCACCGCGGTCGAGGTGGCCGTCGACGGCGAACCGCTCGACCTCACCGCCGAACTGTTCGCGAACCCCGGCGCGGTCGTCGTCGCGCCTTCGCGGGCGGCGGAAGGCGAGCGGCTGGAGGACTCGACCGAACGCACCACGTGGTCGCTCATCCGCACCGCGCAGCGGATCGCGGAACTCCAGGCGACGTCGAAGGGCAAGGTCGCGACCCAGCGGATCTGGGCGATCACCAGCGGCGTGCGTCAGGGCACCGACGAGCGCTCGGTCGCGCACGGCCCGTTGTGGGGCGTCGGCCGCATCATCGCCGGCGAGCACCCGGAACTGTGGGGCGGCACGATCGACGTCGAGCACTGCACGGCGTCCGACCTCGGCTCTCGGCTGATCGAGGTCTTCCGCGGCCCGGCCGGTGACGAGGACGTCATCTCGCTGACCGGCGAAGGCGCGGAAGTGGCCCGGTTGAGCCAGATCACCCGCAGCGCCGACGGTTCCCCGCTGCACTGCTCGCCTTCGGGCACGGTGCTCATCACCGGTGGTCTCGGCGGGCTCGGGCTGGAGGTCGCCCGCTGGCTGGTCGACCGCGGCGCCCGCCGCCTGCTGCTGGCCGGCCGCCGTGGCCTGCCGCCGCGCGCGGACTGGGCTTCGGTGACCGACCCGGACGTGCGGCACCAGATCGACAGCGTCCTCGGGCTCGAAGCGCTCGGGGTCACGGTCGGCGTACTGGCGCTGGACATCACCGACGAGGACGCCGTCGCCGAGGCGCTCGCGCCGGGCGCGCTGGGCCTGCCGCCGGTCACCGGCGTCATCCACGCGGCCGGTGTGGTCAACGACGCGCTGGTGGACAAGGTCGATCAGGACGGGCTGCGCGACGTGTTCGCGCCGAAGGTCGGCGGGGCGCTGGTGCTGCACCGGCTCTTCCCGGCGGGGTCGCTCGACTTCTTCGTCCTGTTCTCCTCGTGCGGCCAGTTCGCCCGCCTCTCCGGGCAGGCGAGCTACGCGGCGGCCAACTCGTTCCTCGACGCGCTGGCCACGCACCGCAACTCCGGCGGCACCTCGGACACGATCAGCCTCGGCTGGACGGCGTGGCGCGGTGTCGGTCTGTCGCAGGACATCGCGACGACCATGCTGGAGGCGAACTCCCGTGGCCTGGAGGCCGTTTCCGCTTCGGAGGCGTTCCGGGCGTGGGCGTTCGGCGACCGGTTCTCCTCGGACTACCAGGCGGTGCTGCGGGTCCTGCCGACCCCGCCGCACCAGCGGAAGCTGCCGATGTTCCGAGAGCTCACGGTGGTCGACGAGAGCGCCGACGCCAACGCGGGCACCGGGTTCTCCGTCGACTTCGCGAACCTGTCCGAAGAGGAGACCCGCGAGAAGGTCACCGGCGACGTCCGCGAGCAGGTGGCGGCGGAGCTGAACCTGGAGGCCGGTGACATCGAGCTGAAGCGGCCGCTGGTCGAACTCGGGGTCGACTCGGTGATGACGGTGGCGCTGCGGGTGCGGTTGCAGCGGCGCTACGGGCTGGACCTCCCGCCGACCATCCTGTGGGCCAAGCCCACCGTGGCCGCGGTGTCCGACCACATTCACACCAGCCTCGCCGAACTGGCCGAGGCCGACGAGAACCAGGCCGACGCGGCCTGATCCCCGAACCGAAGGGCGTGGGTGGCCTGGACCGGCACCCACGCCCTTCGGCGTCTGCGTACCTGGGAGAGGTGGGGTTCATGGCCATCGAACCGATCACGCGGTTCCTGCTCGCCGTCGGCGCGATCCTGCTGGTCAGTCATTTCTGCGGGGAAGTACTGCGAAGACTCCGCCAGCCACCGGTCCTCGGCGAGATCGTCGGTGGTCTCCTGCTGGGTCCCTCGGTGCTGGGCCTGATCTGGCCGGAGGGCGGCGCCTGGCTCTTCGCGCCCGAAGTACTGTCCAGTTTGGACAAAGCCGCGCAACTGGGCCTGGTCGTGTTCATGTTCCTGCTCGGCTGCGAACTGCGGACCGACCGCATCGAACGGAAATCCCTGGTCGGCGCGGTGGTGCTGGGCGGCATGGGACTCCCGTTCGCCGCCGGGATCGGCGTCGCGTTCGCCGCGTCCTCGGTGCTGGCGGGAGCGGGCGCCCCGACGGCGGGCTATGTGCTGTTCTTCGCGCTCGCGATGGCGATCACCGCGTTGCCCGTGCTGGCGCGGATCCTGGTCGACCTCAAGCTGGAGCGCACCGGGCTCGGCGCGCTTTCGGTCACCAGCACGGCGATCGGGGACGGCGTCGCCTGGCTGACCCTCACCCTGATCCTGGTGGGCACCGGCGTCCAGGGCGGCGGGAACCCCCTCACCACGGCGATCCTGGCCGTGGTGCTGGTCGTCTTCACGTCCCTCGTCGTACGGCGGGTGCTGAGCGCGATGGTCACGCGGATCGAGTCCGAGAAGGTCATGACCGTGGTGCTGCTCGTGGGCGCGCTGGCCTTCGCCGTGATGACCCAGATCCTCGGGCTGCACGCGTTGCTGGGCGCTTTCCTGTTCGGCACCGCCGTTCCCCGGGACTGCCCGCTGGTCGAGCGGATCAGTGAACAGCTGCGCGGCTTCACCCTCGTCGTGCTGCTGCCGCTGTTCTTCGCACTGGTCGGGCTGAGCACGTCGATCGGCCTGCTCGGGACGAACGTTTCGCACTGGCTGCTGTTCGCCGGGGTGCTGGTCGTCGCGCAGCTGACGAAGTTCATCGGCGCGGGCGGCGCGGCCCGGCTCGCCGGCCTGCCGGGGAACCAGGCGATCCAGCTCGGCACGCTGATGAACTGCCGCGGCGTCACCGAACTCGTCGTCGCCACCATCGGGCTGAAATACGGGCTGGTGAACCAGCTGGGCTTCACGATGCTCGTCCTGGTCGCCGTCGTCACCACGGCCGTCACCGGGCCTGTGATGCGGTTTCTCACCCGTCGGGAACCGGAGAACTCCGAGGTTTTCGGCAATCAAGAAGACGTTCCGCCCCGCGACGGACTGTCACGCTCGGTGTCCGAAACAGCGAAATGAACGAGGGACGGAGGAGCAGTGCAACCGCATCCCTGTGACTGCAGCCCGATGTGCGTGTTACGGGCTACCAATCCGATGCAGATCCGGCCGACCCGCACCGGCGGCAAGACGTTCGCCTCGGCGTCGGCTTACTGGAAGGCCGAGCCGGGGAGCGCGGATCTCGCGGGGCGGATCGTCCGGTACGTCGTCCTCGCCAACGACCCCGCGGTGCCGGACGTCGCCGCCGACTACTGGATGCACAGCGAACGCTTCTATCGTGCCGTCGTCGACCCGCTCGAAGCCGAGATCGGCCACGACACGGCGTACCGGCGGCTCGTCACGCAGCCGACGGACACGTTCGCGGAACGGCGCCTCGAAGAGCGCGTCGTCGCGTTGCTCGACGAAAACCCTTCGCTGGCCTCGAAGCTGGCTCAAGAGGCGGACGCCGCGGACGACAACGTCTACATCAACTACTTCCGCGGCAGGCTCTACGAACCGGAAGCCGAGCCCGCCGGGCTCGACCGGCTGACGGAACTCGCCCGCGGTGTGCGGTCGAAGCCGTCCGGGATCGGTGACGAGATCCTCGTCGTCGTCCCGCTGTCCGATCGGGACGGCGCCGGCCGGATCAGGAACCTGACCGCCTGCCTGCTCGCGTTGCGCGACCAGACGTTCCCTTCGGACCGGTACCGGGTGACCGTCGTCGAGTTCGACGAGAAGCCGCGCTGGAAGCACGTCGTCGAACCGCTGGTCGACCACTACGTGCACATCCAGGGCGAGGGGCTGTTCAACAAGTCCTGGACGCTGAATGTGGGCGTGCGCGAAACCCTCGGCGCGGCGCGGACACTGTGCCTGCTCGACGCCGACATCCTGGTGGACCGGGAATTCCTGGAGCGCAACCACGCGCGGTTCGCCGACCAGCGCGCCGACGCGCATCTGCCGCACACCGAAATGCTTTCGCTGGACGGACCTTCGAGCGACTGGCTGATCGAACGCCGCTGCGGCGAGAACACGCCGGAAGCGCCGCTGGCCGGGGCGCGCGGGCTGCTGCTGCGCGATGTCCCGGGTGCCTGCCTGTGGACGCGGCCGGAGATCTTCACCCGCATCGGCGGCTTCGACGAACGCTACAAGGGCTGGGGCGGCGAGGACGAGGACATGCTCTACCGCATCTCCTCCGCGGGTGACGTCACGCAATACGACGACGTTTTCCTGCACCTCGCGCATCGGCGGCCGCCGATGCGCAACGCCGAAGGCAAGCCGTTCAACGCGCATGTGGAAGTGGGCAGCTGGACCGGCGAGACCGGCTTTGGGAACACGTCCGGTGTGGCGAGCGGCGATGAGTAGCGGGCTGGAGATCCACCCGGTGAAGGACGTGCGGCGCCAGCGGATCGCGATCTCGGGGATCTTCCTGATGGTCGGGATCATGCTCGGCTCGTGGTTCGCGCGGGTTCCGCAGCTGCGGATCGAACTCGGGCTGAACTTCGCGGAACTGGGCATGGTGCTGCTCAGCCAGACCGTGGGTGTGCTGCTGGCGATGCAGCTGGCCGGTCATCTGTCGAACCATCTCGACAGCCGGGCCGTCATCCGGGTCACTTCCCTTGTCCTGCCGTGGTTCCTGCCGTTGATGGCCGCGATGCCGGGCGCGGTCACCGCCGGCCTCGGGATGCTGACCTGGGGTGTCATCGCCGGTCTCCTCGATGTGTCGATGAACGCACAGGGCGTCGAGGTCGAACGGCGCGCACGGCGGCCGGTGCTCAACAGCCTGCACGCGGTGTGGGGCATCGGCGCGCTGCTCGGTTCGGGCGGGACGGTGCTGGCCGTCCGGGCGGATCTTTCGCTGAGCGCCCATTTCTGGGTCGTTTCGGTGGTTCTCGTCGTGATCGCGCTGTTCAGCGGTCGCTGGCTGCTGACCGAATCCCGTGCGGCTTCGCCTGCCGCTGCGGAAAAGGCGCCGAAGGTCGGGTTCTTCTCCGGCTGGACCCGCGCGGTCATCATCCTCGGCGGCCTCGGCGCGGCCGTCGCGCTGTGCGAAGGCGCGGTGTCCAGCTGGGGCGGCGTGTTCCTGAGCGAACAACGCGGCGCCGCGGCGAACATCGCTTCGCTGGGCTACTTCGCGTTCATCGTGGCGCAGACCGGGACCCGGCTGATCGGCGACCGGCTGCACCGGCGATTCGGCGCCGTGGCACTGGTGCGCTGGAGCATGGCGATGACCGCGGCCGGCGTCCTGCTCGCCGTCATGGTGCAGAGCGTCTGGTTCGGGCTGGCCGGGCTCGCGATGGCGGGCGTCGGGCTGGCGGTGGCGATCCCGATCATCTCCAGCGCGGTCGGACACGGCACGAAATCCAACACCAGCCTGGCGATCGCGCGATACAGCACACTGCACAACGCCGGCGTGCTCGCCGGCCCGGCGATCTTCGGCTGGCTCGCGCAGACGTTCGGGATCAGCATGGCGCTGACGCTGCTGCTGGTGCCGCTCGGGATCATCGGGCTCTTCGCTTCGGCGACGGCTCCCGCTTCGGTCCGGTCGTCGTCGGCGCCTCCGGAGCCCGGGCCCGAGCCGGTGGTTCCTCGGGCTGCTTAGCGTTGGGTCGCGTGGGTCGTGAGTGGCGATTCGGGTGAGAACCCGAATCGCCACTCACGAGCCGCCCGCTGCTCTAAGTTACCGTCGGTGCGGCGCGATTTCACCCGCTAGTGGTCAATGTGCAATTAGCGTTGTCGCTTAAAATTGCGAACAATTGTTCGGTTTGTTTCGGTAATATGGAGGGGTGTCCGAAACCCTCGTTCCCGAGTTGCCGCAGGAGTTGTGGCGCGCCGGCAAGCTGGAGCTCGCCCACGGCGTGACCAGCCTGCTGCAGGTGATGAGGGTGGCCTCCGCCGGGCTGGGGAAATACCTGGCCGAGGTCGAAACGCGGGGCGCGGAAGACTTGTTCGGCTATGGGAGCGCGTCACGCTGGTTCGCTGACGTGGCCCGGATTTCCCACGGTGACGCGCAGGACGTGGTGAACCGGGCGCTGGCGCTCAACCCGGTCGCTGAGGTCGGTGGTGAGGCGACGGTGTTCGCGCCCGCGACCGCCGCCGCGGCCGAGGACGGCGCGCTCGCCGATCAGCACATCGACCTCATCCTCGAGGTCCTGCGGCGTATCCCGTCCGACGTGCCTGCGGAAGAGCGCGACGGCGCGGAGAAGATCCTCGCCGACCTCGCCCGCCACGCCGGACCCAAAGAGATCGCCGAAGCGGGCGCGGACCTGCTCGCGCATCTCGATCCTGACGGTGCCGAGCCCAAAGACGAGCCGGAACCCGATCCGCCGCGGCGGGAGGTGTTCGTCGAGCGCCGCAAGGACGGCTTCTGGAAACTGTCCGGACTTCTCGACCCCGAGACTGGTGCGCGGACCGCGGCCGCGTTGGACGCGCACGGGGCGCGACGGCCGGTCGACGAGTTCGGGCAGGCCGATCACCGGACGATGCCGCAACGCTACGGCGACGCCTGGGCCGAGCTGCTCGACCTCGCCATCGCCTGCCCCGACCAGCCCGGCACCTCCGGCTACCGCACGCTGGTGCACGTCACCGTCGGTCTGGAGGCGTTGAGGACCGGTCTCGGGACGGCGTGCCTGGACTTCGTCGGGAAGATCACCGCTCGCGAGGCGCGCCTAGCGGCCTGCGACTGCCTGATGATCCCGGTGGTGCTCAACGCCGCCGGTGAACCCCTCGACGTCGGGCGGATGAGACGGTTCGTCACCCCCGGCCAGCGCCGGGCCCTCAACATCCGCGACGGCGGCTGCGCGTTCCCCGGCTGTCATCGCGCGCCGAAGCATTGTCACGCCCACCATATTCGGCACTGGGCGGACGGCGGGCCCACCGATCTCCGGAACCTGGTCCTGCTCTGTTCCTTCCACCACCGGCTCGTCCACCACGGCGACTGGCTAGTCCGGATGGCACCCGACGGGATACCGGAATTCGTTCCACCGCAGTACTTGGATCCGCTGCGACATCCCCGGCGCAACCTGCTCCACCGCGTCGTCACCTAGCCCCGCGTGACCGAGGAGCCCGCCAGCCACACGGCGACGGGCCCCTCGGCATGCCCTGGCTCGGGTGGGTCGTGAGTGGCGATTCGGGTTAGAACACGAATCGCCACTCACGACCATCCGGACCCACTGCGGCACCGCCGCCTCGCCCATAACGCGGGCCTGGCGGGAGCAAAGGTCCCTTGCTCCTCCGGCGATTGTCCGGACCGAAGGAACCGGCGGAAACGCGTTGCGAAGGCCACTTTCGCAACCTTCAACGTTGCGAAAGTGGCTTTGACAACGTCGCCAAGCCCTTCGGACCCACCCGGCCGAAGAAAGTCAGGCGGCCTGGGCCTGTGCGGCACCCGAGATCGCGGCGTACCCACCGGCCACCAGCGCCTGCGCGGCACCGGCGTACCACTCGGGCTGGTCGGGGGCGTCGGTGGCGAGCCCGTCCACGTACCGGTTGAACAGCGAGAACAGCGAAGCGATCAGCACGGTGTCGTGGATGTCGGCCTCCGAGGCGCCGGCGGCCTTGGCGTTGTCGACCAGGGCGGCGGTGACCGAGTGGCCGCTCTCGCGCGTGGCCAGCGCGACCTTCAGCAGCGCGCGCAGCTTGTCCGAGATCGGCGCGCCGTCGATGTCCTGCTTGGCCGACTCGACGGTGGCGGCACCGCCTTCGATCTGCGCGGCGGAGAAGGCGCCGTGCGCCTCGGCGCAGAAGTAGCAGTCGTTCTCCTTGGACACCACGGCACCGATCAGCTCACGCTCACCGGTGGTCAGCGAGCTCGGGCCGCGCAGCAGGGTCTCGACGAGTTCGCCGAGCGGTTTCGCGGTCTCAGGGCGGAAAGCGAACAGGCCGATGATTCCGGGCTTGGTGGGATCCACCGTGATATGCGACATGCGTCCTCCATGGATCGACGTAGAACCCGATGGTCCGCCCCGCGCACCCCGCGGAACAATATTCCCGATTGCTCAAGCACCCGAGCATTCAGGGAGACGTACACCGCCGCCCGTCGTGGAACCGTGGAGAGCACGAACTTCAGCGGAGGGCGGGTCACGATGCAGGCGCTGGTGCAGACGACGTTGCGCGTCGCGGCCAAGGACGTCGTCGCCGATGGGGTCGTTTCGCTGGTCCTCAAGGCCGACGACGGCGCGCGCCTGCCCGACTGGACCCCCGGTTCGCATATCGACCTGGTGCTGCCCGGCGGGCTGACCCGTCAATATTCCCTGTGCGGAGATCGGTGGAACGCCCACGAATACCGCGTCGGGATCCTGCGCGAGACCGACGGCCGCGGTGGTTCCGCCTATGTGCACGACCACCTGCGAGAGGGTGACACCGTCGGCGTGAGCCGCCCTCGCAACAACTTCCCTTTGGTGCCCTCGAAGAACTACCTCTTCCTCGCGGGCGGGATCGGGATCACCCCCTTGCTCCCCATGATCCACCAGGCGGAGCTCACCGGCGCGGACTGGAACCTCGTCTACGGCGGCCGCACCCGGAACTCGATGGCGTTCAGAGACGAACTCGCGGTGTACGGCGAAAAGGTCCACATCGTCCCCGAGGACGAACAGGGCCGCCCGGATCTTCAAGCCTGGCTCGGCGTGGTCCGTGACGGTCTCCGCGTCTACTGCTGCGGCCCGGAAGGGTTGCTCAAAGCCGTCGAGAACGCCTGCGTCCCTTGGTCCGCGCACACCCTGTGGACCGAACGCTTCTCGGCGCCGGAGCAGGGCGCGCCGGTGCGCGACGAACCGTTCGACATCGTGCTGGCGCGACGCGGCGCGACGGTCACCGTCACCCAGGACATGACGGTGATCGACGCGATGCGCACGGTCGGCGTCGACCTGCTTTCGTCCTGTATGGAGGGTGTCTGCGGCACCTGCGAGACCACGGTCCTCGACGGCGTCGTCGACCACCGTGACGCCCTGCTCACCGCCGAGGACCGCGCGGCGGGGGACTGCATGTTCCCCTGCGTCTCACGTTCGTGCACCGACCGGCTCGTACTGGATCTGTAAGCCCCGGAGGCCGTGATCATGTCGTCGTTGCCCGTCATCGACCTCGACCCGTTCGGCACCGAGGTGCTGACGGATCCGTACCCGCTCGAGCACGCGCTGCTCGACGCCGGACCGCTTTCCTACCTGAGCGCGCACGACATCTACGCCGTCGCCCGGTACGACGCGGTCTACGCGGCTTTGCGCAACTGGCAAGGGTTCCAGTCGGGCGCCGGGGTCGGGCTCTCCAACTTCCGGACCGAGAAACCCTGGCGGCAGCTGAGCATCGTCGTCGAGGCCGATCCGCCGCACCACGACGCGCCGCGCAGGGTCCTCGCCAATCTTCTGGGACCGCGCGCGCAGCGCAGGCTCCGCGACGAATGGATGGCCAAGGCGCACAAGATGGTCGGCCAGGTCCTCGACGGCACCCCGGGCGGCACGGTCGAATTCGACGCGGTGACGGCGATCGCGGAGAAGTTCCCGCCGCGCGCTGTCGGTGACGCGCTCGGGTTGCCCGAAGAAGGCCGCGAGAACCTGTTGCCCTTCAGCGACTTCCTCCTCAACGCCTTCGGCCCGCGCAACGAACTCGTCGCGGCGGGCGCGCCCCACGCGAAGTTCCTGACGACGTGGGTCATGGAGCACTGTCAGCGTGACGCGCTCACCGAAGACGGTCTCGGCGGGCAGATCTGGGCGGCCGCCGATCGCGGCGAGATCACCCACGAGCAGGCGCCGGGCGTCGTGCGGTCGCTGTTCGCCGCCGGGTTCAACACCACCGTGCACGCCCTCGCGGCCGTCATGCACGCGCTGGTCACGCATCCCGAGCAGTGGGCGCGGCTGCGCGCGCAGCCGTCACTGGCGCGGATCGCGTTCGACGAGGCCGTGCGCTGGGCTTCCCCGGTGCAGACGTTCTTCCGCACCGCGGTGGGCGACGTCCCGGTCGGCGACCACGTGGTGCCCGACGGCGCGAAGGTGCTGATGTTCCTGGGCGCGGCCAATCGCGATCCCCGGCGCTGGACCGACCCGGAGCGCTTCGACCTCTCCCGTGACCCGTCCGGGCACGTCGGCTTCGGGTTCGGGCTGCACCAATGCGTCGGGCAGAACCTCGCCCGGCTCGAAGCGGAATGCCTGATCACCGCGCTCGCGGAACGCGTGGAGACGCTGGAACTGGCCGCCCCGGGCGAGCGGCGGCTCAACAACACCCTGCGGGCCTGGCATTCGATCCCGGTCCGCGCCCGGCTCGCGAACTGAGAGGCAAAGCGGAAATGAGCGAAACCGAAGGCCAGGCCGAACTGCTCGCCATCGACGCCGAGTACCTGTGGCACCCGTGGTCACCGAGCCGGGTCAGCCCCGACACGCTCGTCGCGGTGTCCGGCGAGGGCTGCGAGGTCACCGACGCCGACGGCCGCACGTACCTGGACGCGAAGTCGTCCGGCTTCAACGCGACGCTGGGCTACGCCTGTAAGCCGATCGTGAACGCCATCGCCACGCAGGTCGCCAAGCTGATGACCTACGACATGGGCGAGGGCGCCAACATCCCGGCGATCCGCCTGGCGCAACGGATCGGCGAGCTCGCCGGCCCGGCACTGACCCGGACCTTCTTCTGCAACAGCGGTTCCGAGGCGATGGAGGCCGCGATCCGGATCGCGCGTTTCTACCAGGCCGTGCTCGGTTCTCCCGACCGCGGGCTGATCGTTTCGCTGCACAACGGCTACCACGGCGCGACGATGGCAGGCGCCGCGACCGCCGGGGCGCCGTCGCCGATCTCCGACGACCTGACCCCGAGCGGCTTCATCACCGTCCCGGGGCCGGAGGAAGGCATCGGCGCGCTCAAGGGCTTCCTCGCCGACCACGGGAAGCGCACCGCGGCCGTGCTCGTCGAGCCGGTCCAGTCACGCGGCGCCTACGTCATGCCGGAGGACTACCTCCGCGGCGTGCGGGAACTGTGCGACGAACACGGCATCCTGCTGGTCCTCGACGAGGTGACGACCGGTTTCGGCCGCACCGGGCGGATGTTCGGCTACCAGCACGCCGGCGTCCAGCCGGACATCCTGGCCACCAGCAAGGGACTCGCCGCGGGCTACATCTCGCTCGGCGCGGTCACCACCACCCAGCACGTCTTCGAGGTCTTCGACAGCAACAAGAAGATGGCCGGGTTCGTGCACGGGCACACGCATTCCGGGCACGCCACCGCGTGCGCCGCCGGGCTCGCGGTGATCGACCACATCGAGTCCGAACAGCTCCTCGCGAACGTCCGGGCCCGCGGTGAACAGCTGCTCGCCGCGCTGGAACCGTTGCGGGAGCTGGACTGCGTGACCGACATCCGCGGCCGCGGCCTGATGATCGCCGTCGAGATGGACCGGTCCCGCCGGGCCGCGCACGTCCGGAAACTGATGCGCGACAACGGGGTGCTGGTCCGGCGCACGGTCAAGAACGTCGTGCTCGCGCCGCCGCTGATCCTCACCGCCGAGCAGGCGGACCGGATCTCGCGCGAGTTGCTGGACGCCGCCGGGAAGGCCGCCCTCGTCGAGTTCTGAGGGCGGCCCTTCCGCTCACAGCAGGATGTCGCCGAGCAGTTTGGCGAAGCCTTCCGGATCCCAGATGAAGCCGCCGTGATCGCCGGGGAACTCGACCACTTCGACGCCGAGTTCGCCGGCGAGCGCGGCGCACGTCCGCTTGGTGAGCAGGCCGTGCGAGTCGGCGCCGAGGCCGACCACGACCCGGAACGGGCCGTCGCGCAGCGCGTCGAGTTCGGGGGTGTAGCGCGTGGTCGTGCGGAGCTCGTGGACGAAGAACCGGCGCCCGTCCTCCTGGTCCTGCTCGGGGGAGTCGCTCGGCGGCGGGCCCGCCTCGTCCTCCTCGAAGCCCGAGGTGCCGAGGAACTTCGTCCAGGCCGCTTCGAGCCCGTCGGTCTCGAAGGCCTTCACGATGTCGTCGACCTCGGCGTGCCGCTCGGCCGCGTCGGGCAGCAGGGTCAGCGCCGGCGGCTCGTGCGCGACGACCGTCCGGATCCGCCCGGGGTGGCGGGCGGCCAGCGCGAGGGTGGTCATCGCGCCTCCGCTGGACCCGAAGACGTCTGCCGTTTCGGCGCCGAGGTGGTCCAGGAGCGTGATGACGTCTTCGGCGCGCTTCTCCGGGCTCGAATCCTCGTCCGGGTCGTCCAAGGGGCTCCGGGAGATGCCCCGGGGGTCGTGGGTCACCACGGTGAACCGGCTCGCCAGCGCGTCGGCCAGCGGCGCGAAGGCGTCCGCGGCCATCGGTGAGCCCATGGCCAGCAGCAGTGGCCCGTCACCGCGGACCTCGTAGTGCAGCCGTCCGCCGGGGATGGTGATCTCGTTCGTGCTGGTCATCTCGTTCGTCCTTCCTCGATCTGCCGCCCGTCGGGTGGCGGCGTCAAAGGTTGGACTCCGGGCCGGGCGCGAACTCATCGCTCGCGCCCGGCGATTTCGGACATTCACCCGATAGTGGTCATCCGGTGGTGAAGATCTTGCCCATGATCCGGCGGGACAGCGCCCGCGGGGAGTAGGCCAAGAACGCCGTGAGCAGGCGCGCGACGGTCCCGGGCACGGTGATCGTGCGTCCCTTGTCCCAGGCCTTCAGACCGCCCCTCACGACCTCTTCCGCGGTCGTGAACCCGGGGGTCTTCTCGACCGTGTCACCCAGCCCGGCGACGTCGCCGAACTCGGTGGAGGTCGCCCCGGGACACAGCGCCATGGCCCGCACGCCGGTCCCCGCCAGCTCCGCCGAGAGCGACTCGGTGAAGGACAGCAGGAAGGCCTTCGTGGCGCCGTAGACGCCCATGTTCGGGGTGGAGAAGAAGCCCAGGTTCGACGCGACGACGATGACGCCTCCCGAGCCGCGCGCGACCATCTTGGGGACGGCCTGCGTGACGAGGCTGACGTTCGCGGTCACGTTGAGCTGGATCATCCCGAGCGCGTCGGCCGGATCCGATTCGTGGATCCTGCCCCGCGATCCCCGGCCGGCGTTGCAGACGATCAGATCGGCGCCGCCGAGCTCTTCCGCCCGGCCGAGGATGGCCTCGGCCGCGCCCTCGGAGGTGACGTCACGGACGAAGGGGACGACGAAACCGTTCGATCCCTTCGCCAGCTCGTCGAGCCGGTCGGCACGGCGGGCGACGGCGAGCACGCGGTAGCCGCGGTCCCGCAGCACCCGCGTGAACTCCGCGCCGATCCCCGAAGACGCGCCGGTGACGACCGCCAGGGGCGCGTCGTGGACCGATCCGCCGGTCATGACCGCACCAGCGAAGGCTCGCCCAGGCGTACCGGGACCTCCTTGTGGCCGTTCATGATGAACGTTCCCTGGCCTTCGAGCTCGTCGACGCCGACGGCGAGCTGGAGATCCGGGTAGCGGGCGAACAGCGCGGGCAGCGCGATCCGCAGCTCCAGCCGGGCCAGCGGCGCGCCGAGGCAGAAGTGCGCGCCGTGCCCGAAGGACAGGTGCGTCTTGTCGGCGCGGGTGGCGTCGAACTCGCCCGCGGTCTCGCCGTGGTTCTCCGGGTCGCGGCCGATGGCGGTGAAGCCCATCAGCACCGGGTCGCCCTTGCGGATGGTGACCCCGGCGACCTCGACGTCCTCGGTCGCGTACCGCAGCGGCAGCTGCGCGACCGGGGCGTTGACCCGCAGCGCCTCTTCGATGACGTCGTCCCAGGAGACCTGGCCCGAGTCCAGCAGCGCCTTCTGCTCGGGCTGGCTCAGCAGCGCGACGACGGCGGCGCTGAGCGCGTTCATCAGCGTCTCGGAACCGGCGCCCAGCATGAGGTGCAGGGTGCCGACCATCTCCTCGTCGGTGAGCCTGCTGCCGTCCTCCTCGCGTGCGGCGAGCAGGAGACTGGTCAGGTCGTCGCCCGGGTTCTCGCGCTTGAACTCGGCGAGGTCGGTCAGTTCCTGGTGCCACAGCTCGACGTTCGCCTCGGCCTCGTCACCGGTGGTGGTCGTGGTGACGTTCACGCCGGCGCCGCGCAGCGCGGACGCGCGGGCCGCCTCCGGCACCCCGAACATGTCGCAGATGACGCGAGCGGGCAGCGGAGTGGCGAAGCGGCCCTTGAGGTCGACGACCTCGTCCGCGCCGAAGCCGGAAAGGCCGTCGAGGAGGTCGTCGACGATCTTCTGGATCAGCGGGCGGGTCAGCTCGACCTGCTTCGGCGTGAAACCACGGGAGACCAGCTTGCGCAGGCGCTGGTGGTCCTCACCGTCGTTCGTGGTCATGTTGTCCATCAGGAGCCAGCCGATCAGCGGCCAGTTCGAGGGGATCTCGCCCTCGGTGTACTTGGTCCACTTCTGCGGGTCCTTGGCGAACCGGTTGTCGGCCAGCACCTGGCGCGCCGCCTGGTAGCCGGTCACCGACCACCCGATCACCCCGCCGGGCAGCTCGACCTGGGTGATCGGCCCCCGGGCACGGAGAGCCTCGCTCTCCGCGTGAATGTCCGTACCCGCGATGTCCAAGGTGTAAGGGCAGCGGCTTTCCATCGGATCTTCTCCTCAACGATCGAAAAGGGTTGTGCTTACTGGGACCGGAAGAACACCGTGAGCAGCGGGGCACCCGCCTTCTGGTTGAACAGATGCCCCTCGTTCATGCACACGTACTGGCCGTGGGGGAGCCCGGCGGCGAGGGCGTGGCAGTTGTCGATCAGCCAGGAGGGACTCTCCCGGCCGCCGATGACCAGGGTGGGGACCCCGATCCCGGGCAGTTGGTCGAACGGGACGGACTCGTGGTTCGCGTCGAGGATGGAGTCGTACAGCGTCGTCGGGGCCATGGCCTCGA
This sequence comes from Amycolatopsis oliviviridis, assembly GCF_014654365.1. Lineage (GTDB taxonomy): Bacteria > Actinomycetota > Actinomycetes > Mycobacteriales > Pseudonocardiaceae > Amycolatopsis > Amycolatopsis oliviviridis. Next base: position 922,600 of record NZ_BNAY01000003.1, on the reverse strand, counting down.
ACGACGGCCAGATGGGAAGGGCTTTGAACCCCTCGATGGTTTCCGAGCTGAACCGGACGTTCTCCTTCAGGAACAGCGCGACCGCGTCGGTGCGGTGATCGGCGGCCACCATCCGCTCCAGATCGTCCATATAGGACTCCGGGAGCTGATGCCCGCCGTAGGTGGGTTCGTACAGCGCCATCTTGCCCATCGGGACGCCTTTCGCCGCCGCCCGCATGGCGATCAGGCCGCCGGTGCAGTTGGCGAAGATCGCCGCCTCGGGGCCCGCCGCTTCCAGGACCGCCGCCAGGTCTTCGACCTCGCGGTCGATCGTGTAGCCCGACAGGCCGCCGTTGTCCTCACTGTTCCCGCGGCCGCGGCGGTCGTAGTTGTAGACGGTGAAATCCTCCGAGAGCAGTTCGGCGAGGTCGGCGAACATGGCCTTCTCGTTGAGCCCGCCGCCGAGGATGATCACCGGCGGACCTTCCCCGGACTTCTCGAAGGCGATCCGTGTCCCGTCCGCCGACGTCACGTGTTCGAGGACGAGATCCCTTGTCCCGAACCCGATGTTGTCCAGACTGGCCGCGGTTTCCTGGTTCGCCATCACGAATCTCCCGCCTGTCGAAACCCGCTTCCCACGCTAGGTCGCGCTCACCTCCCTGCCATCTCCCTGCTTGCCCGCATGCTTCGCGACCGGGCCGCCCGGGGTGGGCGAACCCGACATAGTGCGCAAAGGGTATCCGCATTCAAGATCGCCCCGCTTCTCCTCGGTTGCGAACAGAATTCGTTGACAAGCAACCTCGAAGATCCGTAAATTCATTACCGGAAGCGCTGGGGAACACTTCGAAAATATCCCTCGCAAGGCATTCCATCCCTCCACCGATGAAGGAGTAAACAATCATGCGCAAAAGTGTTGTCGCGAAGACCGTCGCCGGTGCCGCCGCCGCTCTCGGCATGCTTGTCGCCTTCCAGGCGCCCGCGTCGGCCGACGCTCCGTCGGCGACGGTGACGCCGTCGTCCGGGTTGGCGGACAACGCCGTGGTCCAGGTGGGTGCGTCGGGGCTGACGGCGGGTGCGGCCTACACCGTCGGCGAATGCGCCGAGGTTTCTTCCGGCGTGCTCGCCTGTAACGCTTCGGGCCGGGTCGACGTGACGGCCGCGGGCGACGGGACCCTTTCCACTCCGCTGACCGTGAAGAAGAGCTTCGAAGGAATTCTTTTCGACGGCACTTCGTACGGTACCGTCGATTGCACCGCGGTCACCTGTGTGATCGGTTTGGCCGACGCCTCGGGTAATGGTCCCGCCGGTGTCGCCATTTCTTTCCAGTAGTGCCGTGACGCACGAGGGCACGGGTCGCCACGCGGTGATCCGTGCCCTTATGTCCGCTTGAGGCGAAGCTCATGATCGGGACGGTGTAACTCACTGGGAAGGGGTGAGGCGGACCCTGCCCGATCGTGCGATCGGAACCTACGCTCGTTTGCGCAGCTTGATGGGGGTTTCTGGACCGCAAAGGAGCATTTCCGTGGCACGTCCGATACAGAAGATAGTGATCGTCGGCGGCGGGACGGCAGGCTGGCTGTCCGCCGCGTACCTGAACCGCGCGTTCGGCAGGAAGGTCGACATCACCCTCGTCGAATCGCCGCGGATCCCGCGGATCGGCGTGGGTGAGGCCACGGTCCCGACGCTGCGGACCACCTTTTCCTTCCTCGGCATGGAAGAAGCGGACTGGATGCCGAAGACCAACGCGGTCTTCAAATCCGCCGTCCGGTTCAACGACTGGCGCAAACCGCACGAGGGCCGCGACAGCCACACCTACTACCACCCGTTCTTCGACGTTCCCGAACCCGCGGTGCGGAACTACGAGAAGCCGTTCCACAAGCGCTTCGGCCGCGGTGTCTCGCTCGCGCACTTCTGGCTCAAGCAACGGCTGGCCGGGGACACGCGCGTGCGGGAGACCTTCGGTGACGCGGGAATGGCGCTCCAGCGCCTCTGTGAACTCGACAAGGCGCCGAAACCGTTGCCCGGCACCGACGCGCCGGACCCCCACTACCGCTACGCCTACCACTTCGACGCCGCGCTGATCGCCAAGTACCTCCGGGAGCTGGCGACCGGCCGCGGCGTCAAGTTCGTTTCGGCGGACGTCAAGTCGGTGAGCGTCGACCCGCGCGGCGTGATCGAGAAGGTCGTCACGGACACCGCCGGCGAGATCGAAGGCGATCTTTTCCTGGACTGCACGGGATTCCGGGGCCTGCTGATCAACCAGACGCTGAACGAGCCGTTCGTCAGCGCCAACGACGTCCTGCTGTGCGACTCCGCCGTCGCGCTCCCGGCCCGGCACCAGGAAGGCGGGCTGCGGCCCTACACCTCCGCCACCGCCAAGCCGGACGGCTGGATCTGGGAGATCCCCCTCGCGGACCGTGACGGCACCGGGTTCGTCTACTCCAGCGCGTTCACCACGCCGGAGAAGGCCGAACAGCAGCTGCGGCAGCACCTCGGCGGCCGGGACCACGACATCGCGGGCAACCACATCAAGATGCGCGTCGGGCACAACCGGCGCTCGTGGGTGAACAACTGCGTCGCCGTCGGGTTGTCGAGCTGCTTCGTCGAGCCGCTGGAGTCCACCACGATCGCGCTCATCGAGTACCAGCTCGCCTTGCTGGTGCTGCACTTCCCGGACTCGGATTTCGACGAGCGCCGCAAGACCCGCTACAACGAACTGATGGTCAGCGCGTTCGAGGACCTGCGCGACTTCATCGTCATGCACTACACCCTGACCGACCGCGACGACACCGAGTTCTGGCGCGCCGTCCGGGAAGCGCCGATCCCGGCCAGCCTGGAGGAGAAGCTCACCGAGTACGCGGAGAGTGTCATCATCCCCGACGGCAGCCAGCTGCGGCTGTTCGAGACCCGCAGCCTCTGGGCGATCCTGTCCGGAATGGACTTCGACTTCAAGAAGGCCCCGCCGTCGGTCGACCTGATGAACGACGCCGCCGCGTGGGAGATGTTCGAGCAGATCGACAAGGAGCGCGAGATCTACTCCGCCGGTCTGCCCAGCCACCGCGAATACATCGAGGCCCTGCACCGAGGCCTCTGATAGCGCGTGAAGGCCCCCTTCCCTCGGCTCAGCAGAGGGAAGGGGGCCTTCACGCGGGTCGGGTCAGCCGGCGAGCGGGAGGTCGTCCCGGTCGCCGCGGTCCCGGCCGTCGACGCTGTGCAGGTGCCGTTTCTTGTTTCCCTTCAACAGGGTCACCGTCACGACGAGCCCGATGACGGCGAAGATCACGCAAGCCACGAACGACGCCTGAAGCCCGGCGGTGAACTCCGCGGGCCCGCCCGGCGCGGCGGTGAACGACGTCGACACCGAGGTGACCACGGCGACACCGAGCGCGCCGCCGATCTGGAACGAGGCGACGTTGATCCCCGACGCCGCCCCACTGTCGGCCTGCGGCACCTTGGACAGCGCGGCCACCGACGCGGCCGCCATCCCCGCGCCGAGACCCGGGCCGAAGACGACCAGGCCCCACAGGATGTCGGCGCCGTAGCTGCCGTTCACCGGCACCTGCGCCAGCAGCAGGCAACCGGCGCCGAGCAGCACGAGACAGGCCGCGACGACCGGCCGGACACCCAGCCTGGTGACGACGGACTGCCCGACGTACGCGCCGACGAACGCCAGCGTCGGCATGACCGACTGCAGCACCCCGAACTCCAGCGGGCTGTAGCCGAGGACGACCTGGCCGTACATCGAGATGGTGACCGAAAGCCCGAAGGCCGCCATGCCCATCGCGACCGTGACGAGGTTGCCGCCCGCGAGCGCCGGACGGCGGATCAGCGCCAGCGGCACCAGCGGTGCCGACGAACGCTTCTCCACCACCACGAACAGCACGAGGAGCGCGGCCGCGACGGCGAACAGGCTCAGCGTCGCCGTGCTCGTCCAGCCCCACACCGGCGCCTGGACGACGGCGAGGATGATCGCGACCAGCGCCAGCGTGCTGATCACCGCGCCCGCGACGTCCTGGCTGCGGCGCTTGCCGGAGTCCCGGCTCTCCTGCAGCAGCACCGGCGCGAGCAGGATGACCAGCACCGCGAGCGGCACGTTGACGTAGAACACCCACTGCCAGCCCAGGGTCTGGGTGAGCAGCCCGCCGACGAGCAGCCCCGCCGTCGCGCCGATCCCGCCGATGCCGGACCAGCCGGCGAGCGCGGTGTTGCGGCTCTTGCCCTCGGGGAAGGTGTTCATGAGGATCGACAACGCCGTCGGCACCATCAGCGCCGCCGCGATCCCGCTGAGCGCCCGCGCCGCGATGATCACCGCGGGACTCCACGCCAGACCACAAAGGACGGACCCGACGAGGAACAGCGCCGTGCCGAGCACGAACACCCGGCGCCTGCCGAAGTGGTCGGCCGCCCGGCCGCCGAGGATGAGCAGCCCGCCGAAGGTGATGAGCTTCGCGCTCAGCACCCATTGCGCGTCGGCGGGCGACATCCCGAGGTCGGGCGCCAGCGACGGCAGCGCCAGGATGACACTCTGCGAATCCAGCAGGACCGCGAAGTTGGCCGCGCACAACAGGACCAGCGCGGCCCAGCGGAATCGGACGGCCTGGCCGGCCGCCTGGAGATGACTCACCGGAACTCCTCGTGCTCGTAGCGAAAGAATCAGGCCGCGGGACGCTCGGCCTCGCCGGTGTCCGTCTTGGCGGTGGGGAGGGTGGTCACGGTGGCGTTCTTCTTGCCACCGCCGGAGAACAGCACGCGGCGCATCATCGACGGCTTCATCAGCGCCTGCGGCGGGTCGATCAGCGAGATGGTGCGCATGAAGCCGCGCGCCACCACCGGATCGTTCGCCGCGGCCGCCATCACCTTCGACATGTAGGCGTTGCCGATCTTGGTCGCGAGGGTGCGCTTGCCACGCACCGTCTCGTAGCCGAGGTCGGCCGACGCGGACATCATCCACGGCGAGTCGGTTTCCTTCGCCAGGTCGCGGAAGAACCCGCGGTACGTCGGCTCGACGCCCTTCTCCAGATGCTTGCGCAGGACGTTCGCGCCCATCGCGGCGACCGTCATGCCCTGGGCGTAGACGGGGTTGAAGATGCAGGCGGCGTCACCGAGGATCAGGTACCCGGCCGGGAAGCGGTTCAGCTTCTCGTAGTGGCGGCGGACGCTGGCGGGGAACCGGAACGAACCGGCGGGCGCGCGCTGCTCCGCGTTCTCGATGGCGTCGTAGACCTCCTTGACCGGCAACGTCTTGGCGTAGGCCAGGAAACCCTCGTGATCGGTCGGCGCCCGGTCACCCGCGATCCCGGTGAGGGTGAGCGCGTACCGGTCGGCCAGCCGCGCGAAGATGCCGCCGCGCGGGAAACCCGGGGTCGCCGTCGGGACCAGCGCGATGTCCTCGCCGAGCGGGTCGACGGGCAACGGGCCGACGAAGTCCATCGTCGTGTAAGTCAGGTCCATCTGGACCTTCTCCTCCGGCGCCTTCTCGTAGCCGAGCTCTTCGAGCCAGCGCGGGGACCGCGAGCCGCGCCCGGAGGCGTCGACGATCAGGTCGCCGCTGATGATCTCCTCGGCCCCGCCGTCGCGGCTCTGCACGCGGACACCGGTGATGCGCTCGTTGCCCTCGTTCGCGACCAGGCCGACGATGTCCGTGCGCTCACGCAGGACGACACCCGGCCGCGGCAGCGTGCGCGACCGCAGGAAGTGCTCGATCACCGGCCGGTTCGCGGCCACACAGGCCATCCCGGTGTCGGTGACGGCGAACATGTCGCCGTTGAAGTAGTAGTGACAGGTCGAGCCGTAGTCGCCGACCGGGACACCGGCCGCGATCATGTCGTCGACGAACCCGGGGAACAGGTCCTCGATGATGATCCGGCCCCGTTCGAGCAGGGCGTGGATGTGGATCGCCCACGAGATCGCCGGGCGCAGATTCGTCCCGGCCGCGGTGAGATCGTCGCGTTCGATGACGGTCACCTGGCGGTAGGCGTCGGAAAGCACGCGGGCGGCGAGCATCCCGGCGATGCTGCCCCCGAGCACGATGGCGTGATCGCCGATCTTCGTTCCCATTGGCGTGTGCCTTTCGGTGATCAGGTGAGTGGACGATTACGAAAAACGCTATGCCGGTCGGTCGCGGCACTCTTCTCCCGCTTTGCGTAGCGCTTCTCCGGGGTTGCGAGCTTGTCCCGCGGTGGTATTCCGGTGCCCGGCGAACGCGTAGTTTCCGTGGTGGACCTCCGCGCCACGAGGAAGGAGCACGGAATGGGTTCGGCGTTCGTCGTCCGGTATCAGACGACCCCGGAAACCGCCGGTGAGAACGAAAAGCTGGTGGAGGCCGTCTTCGCGGAATTGGCGCGGGATCGGCCCGATGGGCTGAGCTACGCGTCGTTCAAACTCGACGACGGGGTGAGTTTCGTCCACGTCGGTGTCGTCGAAGGCGACGGGAACCCTCTCGCCGCGTCGACCGCGTTCCACGAGTTCCAGCGGGGCATTCGCGAACGCGCCCCGGAAGGACCGGTACCCAGTGGGGCCACGCTCATCGGCTCCTATGGCTTCTCCACCGCCGAAAACGGAAAACGAAACGAGGAGACAGACCGATGACCGCTACCGCCGACACCGCCACCGGCGTCGCCGCCCTCCCGGGCCAGATCGTCGCCGCCTGGGCCCGCCACGACGCGGAGGCCTTCGCCGACGTGTTCGTCGAGGACGGCACGATGATCCTGCCCGGCGTCCACGTCAAGGGCCGCGACAACATCGCGAAGTTCATGGCGGGCGCGTTCGCCACCGCCTACCAGGGCTCCCAGGTCACCGGCACCCCGTTCGACGTCCGGGAGATCGCGCCCGGCGTCGTCGTGCTGTACACCGAAGGCGGCGTGATCCAGGCCGGCGACACCGAGGTCGCCGACAACGCCAAGGTGCGCGCTTCGTGGACCGCGGTCCTGCGGGACGGCGAGTGGAAGCTGGCCGCCTACCAGAACACCCCGCGAGACTGAGGTCTCGCACGAAAGAGCCCCTGCTCGCGATCTTCGCGGGCAGGGGCTCTTTCGTCGCGTCAGCGGAAGAACTTCGTCAGCAGTTCCGCGCCCAGCGTGTCGTCCATCAGGTGGCCCGCGGTGTCCATGGTGACGTACTCACCCCGCGGTATCCCGTCGGCGACGGCCTGGCACATGTCCTTCATCCACTGTGGACTCTTGTTCCCGCCGAGCACGAGGCTCGGCACCGTGATCGCGGCCAGCTCCTCGACCGGGACGCGGTCCGCGTCGTCGGACAGGATCGAGTCGTACGGCATCGAATGCGCCATCGCCTCGAACGCCGGCCAGATCGGATGCGTCGAGAAGAACTCGATCTCGTCGTCGGTGAACAGCGCGTCCCATTTCAGAAACAGCGAGACGGCTTCCTTGATCCTGTCCTGTTCGAGCAACTCCATGAGCTGCTCGGTGTAGCCCGGCGGGACCTTCGGGCCGCTGTACGGGGGTTCGTACATGGCCAGTTTGATCATCGGGACGCCGCGCGCGGCCGCCGGCACGGCGATCATCGAACCGGTGCAGTTCGCGAAGACGTGGGCGGTGCCGCCCGCGGCCTCGATCACCGCCGCGAGGTCCTCGATCTCGCGGTCCACTGTGTACGGTCCGACGCGTTTGTCGTCGCTGTCGCCGCGGGCGCGGCGGTCGTAGTTGTACACCGTGAAGTTCTCGGACAGGCCTTCGGCGAGTTCGGCGTGCATCGCCTTCTCGTTCAGGCCGCCGCCGACGATGACGACCGGCGGCCCGGTGCCCGACTTCTCGTAGGCGATGGTGGTCCCGTCGGCGGACTTCACCTTCTCGATCGGGAGATCGCGGTTGCCGTAGTCGAGGTTCTCGATATTGGCTTCAGTCACTTGTCGCCCCTCGCGCGCAAGGCCTGCTTGAACTTCCGGAGGTCGTCGAGGAAGAGGTCCGGCGCTTCCAGGCCGGGGAAGTGCCCGCCCCGGTCGAGCCGCCGCCACTGCACGATGTCGGAGAACGCGCGGTCCGCGTAGGTGCGGATCGGTTCCATGATGTCGTACTTGTAGGCGGCCACGCCGATCGGCGTCGAGATCGGCGGCAGGGGAGCGACGAACGTCTTGTACTCCTCGAACCGCGGGTGCGCGACGGCCAGTTCGGGGTGCGGCGTCGCCGAAGTCCGGGTGAAGGCGGCGTTGTCGCAGTAGAAGTGCGCCGCGTTGCCCGCCGAGCCGGTGAGCCAGTACAGCGTCACGGTGGCGAGCAGGTCGTCCCGGTCGAAGACCTCTTCTGGCGAGTCGACGGCGCCCGACCACGCGTGGAACTTCTCGATGTACCAAGCGAGTTGCCCGACCGGCGAGTCCGCCAGGCTGTAGCTCAGCGTCTGCGGCCGGGTCGCGTGCTCGACCATGTACCCCGGCGCGGGGAGCATGTACGGGTCGAGCAGTTCGAGCTCTTCCTGGCTCAGGCCTTCGAGATCACTCGCGTCGGCCGGCTGGGTCACGAGGAAGTTGACGTGCGCGGCGAGCACGTTGTCCGGCTTCATCGCGGCGAGGATGATGGAGATGAACGATCCCCAGTCCGCGCCCTGCACGATGTATTTCTCATAGCCGATCTCGGCCATGAGCTTGCCCCAGATCTCCGACATCTTCGGCACGGTCCAGCCGTGCTGCGTCAGCGGAGTGGAGAAACCGAAGCCCGGCAACGTCGGGATGACCAGGTGGTAGGCGTCCTTCGGGTCGCCGCCGTGGGACCGCGGGTCGGTCAGCGGCCCGATGAGGTCCAGGTACTCGACGATCGAGCTGGGCCAGCCGGTGGTCATCACCATCGGCGTGGCGTCCGGCTCCGGTGACCGCACGTGCAGGTAGTGGATGTTCGCCCCGTCGATGTTCGTGACCACCTGCGGGAACTGGTTGATCTTGGCCTCGGTGGCGCGCCAGTCGTACTCGGTGCGCCAGTACTCGACGAGCTCCTTCAGGTACGACTGCGGGACACCGCGCGTCCAGCCGACGTCGGGGGTCTCGGCGGGCCAGCGCGTGTCGGCGAGCCGTCTGCGCAGGTCGTCGATGGCTTCCTGTGGAATGTCCACTTTGAACGGAGTCATGATGGTTCCTTCCAGGCTCAGCGGACGATCGACCGCGAAAGCACGTCGGTGATGGCGGTGGAGATCTCCGCGGCCTGCTCCTGCTCCAGCACGAGCGGCGGGCCGACGACGAGGGTGGGGCCGTAGTCGCGGGCGAGGACGCGGTGCTCGCCGCGCAGGTCGTCGATGATGGCGACCATGCGGTCGAACGGCATCGGCTCGCCGGTGTTCGGGTCCGCGGTCAGTTCGATGCCGACCATCGCGCCGTGCACGCGGACGTCGTGGACGATCGGGAGGTTCCGGATGCCGTCGAGGCCCTCGGTGAACCAGCTCTCGATCTTCTTGGCCTGGCCGAGGATGTTCTCCCGCTCGATGATGTCCAGGTTCGTCAGCGCCAGCGCGCAGGCGACCGGGTGGCCCGAGTAGGTCAGCCCGTGGAAGAAGAACTTCTCGGGGTTGCCGACCATGACCTCGCCGATCTCGTCACGCATGAGGACGGCGCCGAGCGGCGCGTAGCCGCTGGAGATCCCCTTGGCGGTGACGATGATGTCCGGGCTGTAGTGCGCCGAAGCGAACCAGTCGCCGGTGCGGCCGAACCCGGTGATGACCTCGTCGGCGATCAGCAGGATGCCGTACTTGCTCAGCAGCGTGCGGATCCGCGGCCAGTAGTCCTCCGGCGGGACGATGACGCCGCCACCGCCCATCACCGGCTCGCCGATCATCGCGGCGATCTTCTCCGGACCGACGCGGAGGATCTCGGTTTCCAGCTCCTGCAGAAGGAAGTCGGTCGGGTCCTGGCCGCCGAACATCTCCGGGTGCGAGACCATCGGCGGGCTCACCTTGGTCACGTGCGGCATCGTGGGCCCGGCCCCGAAGTGCATGTCGTCCATGCCGCTGACCGAACCGCCGGCGAGAGTCGTCCCGTGGTAACCGAACTGCCGTCCGATGATCCAGGTCCGCTCGGTGTCACCGCGTTCGAAGTGGTACCGCCGCGCGATCTTGAGCGCCGCCTCGGTCCCGTCCGAACCACCGCTGGTGAAGTGGATCTTGCTCATCCCCGCCGGGGCGAGCTCCGCGAGACGGGCGCCGAGCCGGATCGCCGGTTCGTTCGAATACTCGCGCCACAGCGAGAAATACTCCAGCTTCTCCGCCTGCGCGGCCGCGACCTCGGCGAGTTCGGCGCGCCCGTGGCCGACGGCGACCACCCAGTTGCCGCCCGCCATCCCGTCGATGAACGGGACGTCCGCGGCGTCCCACACCACGGATCCCTTGCCCCGCACGAAGATGTTGCGCTCGGTCCGGGTCGGGTTCTGGTGCGGGTGGATGAGGTGCCTGCGGTCCAGGGCCTGAAGCGCTGCCGCGTACTCCGCGCTCCCTGGCGCCTCGCTAGCGATGGTCATTTCTGCGTTCCCTCCGCGGATTCCGGCATCAGACAAGAACCACGCTAGGGGAGACGGGCAAAGCGGTCTTCTCGCTGATTGCCGCAGGAATCAGGAATTCTTGCCGCAACCGAGGAGAAACCGGGCCCCTGTCGATCTTGCTAAATTCCCGGTATGGCCGATTTTGTCGTGGTTGGGGCCGGTGCGTCCGGTTGCGTCCTCGCTAACCGATTGAGCGCGGACCCCTCCGTCTCCGTCGTCCTGATCGAAGCCGGGTCGTCCGACGACCATCCGAACTTCGTGGTCCCCGTCGCCGGTGGGAAATTCTTCAAGACCCGGTACGACTGGGACTTCGATACCCACCAGGAGCCGCATTGCGAAGGGCGGCGGGTCTACCTGCCCCAGGCGCGGGTGGTCGGCGGCGGGAGTTCGGTGAACGGCGGCGCCTACGTGCGCGGCAACCGCGCCGACTTCGACGAGTGGGGTCAGCCCGGCTGGGATTTCGCCGGGATACTCCCGTATTTCCGGCGTTCGGAGGACAACGAACGCGGCGAGGACGAGTTCCACGGCGTCGGCGGGCCGCTGCGGGTCAGTGACGGCCGGGCGGGGAATCCCAGCTCCGCCGCGTTCACCGCGGCCGCGCTCGAAGCGGGTTACCACCACAACACCGACTTCAACGGTGTCACGCAGGAAGGGTTCGGCGCGTTCCAGGTCACGCAGCGGGACGGCCGCCGGGCCAGTACCGCGTCGGAGTTCCTGCGTCCCGTGCTGGACCGGCCGAATCTCACCGTCGAGACCGACCTCGAGGTGCACCGGGTGCTCGTCGAGAACGGCCGTGCGGTCGGGGTCGTCGGCAACCGGCTCGACGAGCTCGTCGAGATCCGCGCCGAACGTGAGGTCATCATCAGCGCCGGCACGTACAACTCGCCGAAGATCCTCATGCACTCCGGGATCGGCCCGGCCGATCACCTGCGCGCGTTCGGCATCGACGTCACCCTCGACCTGCCCGACGTCGGTCAGCAGCTGCAGGACCACCCGCATGTCTGGCTGAGCTTCGGCCACGACAAACCGGTGAGCCTGCTCGCCGCCGGCGACCCCGAACACGTCGAGGCCTACGAACGCGATGCGACCGGTTTCCTCACCTCGGGCGGCCCGGAGACCGGCGGGTTCGTGACGATCAGCGGTGACGCCCCGGATCTCCAGTTCATCTGCATGCCGCTGATGATCTCCGACGGCTTCCTCTCGCCGCCGTCCCGGCACGCGATCTCGTTCGGCGCTTCGGTGGCGAAGCCGCGCACGCGCGGGAGCGTGACGTTGTTCAGCCCCGAACCGACCGCCAAACCGAAGATCGTCCAGAACTACCTCGCCGACCCGGCCGACCTCGCGATGGCGATCGAAGGGGTGCGGATCAGCCTGGAACTCTCCCGGCAGGTCGCGCTCAAGCCGTACACGCTCGACGCCATCGCGGCCCCCGCCTCCGGCACGGACGCGGATCTGGCCGCCTTCACCCGGCGGAACGTGCTCACCGGCCATCATCCGGTGGGGACCTGCGGAATGGGCCGGGTCGTGGATGCGCAATTGCGGGTTCTTGGAATAGAATCACTACGTGTCGTGGACGCTTCCGTCATGCCGACGATCGTGCGGGGCAATACCAACGCCCCGGTCATCGCCATCGCCGAAAAGGCCGCGGATTCGATTCTCCACCAGCGCACCGAAAGCGCCGACAGCGCAAACTGACGACGAGGAAGATCTGAGACTATGGCTGACAAGACACCGCAAGCGATCGACATCACCTTCGAGGCCGAAGTCATTCCCGACGGGAACAGCGGCTGGCCGTGCGTGAACATGCCGGACTCCGCGGAGTTCTTCGGCACCGGGAAGGCAGTCAAGGTCAGTGGCACCGTGGACGGCCACGACTACGAGGCGAGCATGCTCCCGATCGGCGGCGGCGTGCACATGCTGCCGTTGCGCAAGCCGTTCCGGAAGGTCATCCAGAAGGAGATCGGCGACAAGGTCACCGTGCACCTGACCAAGCGGATCTCCTAAGCGGCACAACGAAAAGGGCCGGACCGAGAAACTCGGTCCGGCCCTTCTCATGTCGGGCTATTCGCCGCCGGTCCAGATCGGCCGCAGCTCGACGCTCTGCCCGGGAGCGGCGAACTCCTCGGCGATCTCGTCGGCCCGGGCCTGGTCCTTGGCCTCGATCAGGAAGAAGCCGGCGAGGTGGTCCTTCGTCGACGAATACGGGCCGTCGCTCTTCTTCTTCGAACCGTCCGATCCGACTTCGTAAAGGCTCGCCTTGGCCGGGTCGCCGAGCGCTTCCCCGCCGACCAGCTCACCGTTTTCGTGTAAACGGCCGAGCAGTGCTTCGAATGCCTCGAAGTGCTTCTTGCGTTCGCCATCGGAGAGGCCGGAGAACTCCGGGGTGAATTCCTCCACGGGGTGTCCCCACGGCTCGGGGTGCGAGTAGAGGAGGACCATGTACTTCATTCTCGTTCCTTTCTCACTTACGCTTGTAGGCGGCCATCGTCGCGGAACCGAATCCGGCGATCAGCACGGCGCTGGCGACCAGCACCCAGATGATCTCGCCGGCGTCCGGGCTGCCGCTCATCAGGCCTCGCATCGCGGTGACCAGATGCGTGATCGGGTTCCAGCTGACCGCGGCTTCGAGCCAGCCGGGCATCGTGGACGGCTGCACGAACACGTTGGACAGGAAGGTCAGCGGGAACAGCGCCACCATGCTCACGCTCATCACGGTCTTCTCGGACCGCATGGACAGGCCGAGGAACGTCCAGATCCAGGAAAGCGAGAACGAGAACACCAGCAGCAGAGCCACGGCGCCGACCGTACCGGCGATACTGCCCAGGTTGTAGCCCATGATCAGGCCGACACCGATGATGACGACGCAGCCGATGAGGTAGCGCAGGAAGTCGCCGAGCAGGTAGCCGACGATCGTGGCGGGGCGCCAGATCGGCAGCGTCCGGAAGCGGTCGAAGACACCCTTGGCGATGTCGCTGTTCACCGCGACACCGGTGTACATCGTGATCATCACGACGGTGATGGCGAGGATGCCCGGGAGCAGGTAGTCCAGGTACGCCTCGGTCGAACCGCCGATGGCGCCACCGAAGAGGTACGTGAACATCACGGTCATGATGATCGGGAAGCCCGTGACGTCGAACAGCTGCTCGGGCAGGTGCTTGATCTTCAGCGCGGCCCGCCAGCCGAAGGTCAGCGAGGCGGACAGCGCGCTGGGGCGCTTGGGCCGGTCGACCGACGCGAGTACCGCGTCGAGCGCGTCGACGTCGGCGGGCCGGGTCTCCTCGGCCGCCTCGGTCGTTTCGGTCGGCTTGATGGTGGAAGTCATCGGTTCGCCCCCTCCTTGGCGGCGTTCTCCGGCGTCGCGGGCCGGTCGGTGAGCGCGAGGAACACCTCGTCGAGGCTCGGCTGCCCGAGCGAGAACTCGTCGACGACGATGTCCCGCAGTGAAAGTTCGTGCAGTGCCTTGGAAGCCCACTCGGCCATGCCGGCGTCGCCTTCCACACCCGGGATACGGGCGCTGACCAAGACCTCGTCGTGCTCCGAAAGCGTGGGCTGCTCCAGGAACCGGGCCAGCACGTTCTGCGCGTCGGTCCGCTGGTTCGAGTGCCGCAGCCGCAGGTGGATCGCACCGACGCCGATCGACGCCTTCAGCTGGCCGGGCGTGCCCTCGGCGATGACCTTGCCGTGGTCGACGACCGCGATGCGGCTGGCGAGCTGGTCGGCCTCGTCGAGGTACTGGGTGGTCAGCAGCACCGTGGTGCCGCGTTTGACGACCGCGCGCACGATGTCCCAGACCTGGTTGCGGCTGCGCGGGTCGAGACCGGTGGTCGGCTCGTCGAGGAAGAGCAGATCCGGGGTGTTCACGATGCTGGCGGCGATGTCGAGCCGCCGCCGCATACCGCCGGAGTAGTTCTTCACCTGACGCCCGGCCGCCTCGGTCAGCCCGAAGGCGTCGAGGAGCTGTTCGGTGCGCGCCTTCGCGGCGGCCTTGCCGTGGCCGAGCAGGCGGCACAGCAGGATCAGGTTCTCGGTGCCGGTCAGGTCGTCGTCCACCGAGGCGTACTGACCCGTGAGGCTCACCCGGGCACGGACGGCGTCCGCCTCGCGCACGACGTCGTGACCGAAGACCTTGGCCTGTCCTCCGTCGGGACGCAGCAGCGTCGCCAGCACCTTCACCGAAGTGGTCTTGCCCGCCCCGTTGGGGCCGAGAACGCCGTACACTGTCCCCGCGGGAACTGTGAGGTCGAGCCCGTCGAGCGCTCGTTTCTCTCCGTAGATCTTTGTCAACCCGGACGCTTCGATCGCGGGATCCCCGTCGCGGTCCTTTGCCATGATTGAACCCTTCTGGTTCTGTTTATCTTCGATTGTGTCGGTGACGGATCACCACGAACAGTGATCAGGCCACGACCGCGATATGAAGAGTTCATGGTCGCCGATCACGGCCGGGACAGCTTCTCCCGTCGTGCTCTTCTCCGCCTCGCCCGCAGCCGAGGAGATGTCCCGCGCGGGAGCGCGCCGAGAATCGGGGCATTGCCTGATGGCGCCCTAGGGAGGACGAAAATGACCTGGTACTCCGACGATGGCCTGTGGTCGGGTTTCTCCGAGTTGATGTGGCCGCAGTACCTGACCGTCGAGGCCGACGAACTCGTGCGGGAGTCGCCGTTGCTGGCCTTCCCGTCGGGCTCCCGGGTGCTCGACCTGTGCTGCGGGCCGGGCCGGTTCGTCGTTCCGCTCGCCCGCAAGGGTTACCAGGTGACCGGCGTCGACCTGAACGCGCCCGTGCTGGACCGCGCCAAGCAGGCCGCGGCCGACGCCGGGGTCTCCGCCGAGCTGGTCCAGGGCGACATGCTCGAATTCGTGCGTCCCGGCGGTTTCGACGTCGTGCTGAACATGTACACGTCGTTCGGCTATTTCGACGAGGCCGAGAAGAACTTCCAGGTGCTGCGCAACGCGCACACGAGCCTGGCGCCCGGCGGCAAGCTCCTGCTGGAGGTGTTCGGCAAGGAGATCGTCGCCAAGAACATCGGCCGCACGCACGCGTTCCCGCAGCCCGAAGGCATCGCGTACATGCGGCACAGCGTTCTTGAGGACTGGACCAAGCTGCGCACCGACTGGACGCTGGTCGACGGCGACGTCGCGCGTTCGGCGCACATCCAGTCGTTCATCTACAGCGCCGCCGAACTGCGCCGCCTGTTCGAGGACGCCGGCTTCACCGACGTCGAGGCCTACGGTGGTTTCGACGGAGCGCCGTACGACAAGCGCGCCAAGCGGCTGATCGTGCAGGGCGTCAAAGCCTGACCGCCGTCCGCGGGCTCCTTCCGTCCACAAGGGACGAAAGGAGCTCGCGCACGCGGCGGTCCATGTCGTCCCGCAGCGGCCGGATCCCGGTGATCCCTTCGTGTTCCGGGTTGGGGACGACCCACTCGACGTACCGTGTCCCTTCGGCGACCGGATAGGTCTGGCAGCCCATGGTGATCACGACGTCGGCCGCCGCCACGTCCTCGTAGGTGACCTGGCTGGGCACTTCACCGCTGATGTCGACGTCCCATTCCGCCAGCGCGCCCGCCACCAGCGGATTGATCTCGTCCGCCGGCTCGCAGCCCGCGGACCGCACGGTCACCCGGCCGAAACCGTGGTGTTTCAGCAGTGCGGCGGCCATCTGCGACCGGCTCGCGTTGTGCACGCATACGAAGAGGATATCCGTCATCTTCCGCCCATTCCGTCCGTATCGGTGACTCGTACCGAGGCTACCCGTGAATTCCTCATCGGAATCGCATGAGGAACAGAGCGGCAATCGAGGAGAACTTCACCGGCGGCGTCCCATTCGCAGCATGGGAGAAGAGGCCGCCGCCGATGCGCTGCGACACTTTCCCGGTCCGCGAGAAAAGGAAGCTGGGGGTTGCGATGACCGTGATTCGGGTGTGCGGCGCCGTCATGGCGCACCCCCGGCGCCGGGCGGAGGCGGAAGCGCTCGCGCGACTCGATCCCGCCGGCGCGACGAAAGTGGTGCTGGATCCCGATCCGGACGGTCCGCCGACGGCCGCGCGCACCACGAAACTGGCCTGGAGCAGCGTTCCGGAAGACGCCACGCACTTTCTCGTCCTGCAGGACGACGTCGAGCTCGCCGACGGTTTCTTCGAACACGCGCGGAAAGCGGCCGAGCGGCTGCCGGACGACGCGATCGCCTTCTATGCCAACTGGAACTCCCGCAACGGCGCGGCGGTGCGGATGGCCGCGGCCTCGGGGGCGGACTGGGCGACGGCGGTCAACGAATACGCCCCTTGTCTCGCGTTGATGCTGCCCGCCGAAATCGCCCGCGGTTATGCCGGATACGCGGTGCGCGACGGCGACGGCTGGCCTTGTGACGTGCTGATGTTCCGTTATCTCAAAGCGCTGGAAGTGCCGATCCGGATCGCGGTGCCCAATACCGTCGAGCATTCCGGCCTGCCCAGTGTCGCCGGGAACGACGCGCACGGTCTACGGCGTTCCGCGTGTTTTTCCGGCGTGGCTCCGGCGACGGCGGGCGGTGTCATCGCCGAGCACGAAGTGATCCCGTTCCACAAACACCTGACTTCCGAATGCGCGGTGCGCGGCGACGGGTACTGGGACTATCCCGGAACGGAACGGCTCCTGCGGCGATCGGGGATTTCGCCGCAGGAGTGCCGGGCCGCATTCGAGCGGGCTTCGGACCGGTCCGAAGCCGCCTGGCAGACCTGGCTGACCGCGTTCACCATGGGTCTGTCCACAGTGGAGCACAGCAGTGCGGTATTGGACCAAGCGCTCGCGACGATCGGGCCCGGCGGGCTCTGTGATCAGCTCCTCGCGTCCGAGATCGAGGCGATCACGCCTTCGCACCACGACGTGGCCGTGCACGCCTTCGCCGCCGGACGCGATCGAGCGGGACGTCCGAGGCGGCCGCGGCGGGCGTCCGGTATCGAGGTCGCGATCACCGGCCCCGGCGGGGCGCTCGCCGAACACCTCGCGAGCCTCCTGGCCGAACACGGCCACGACGTCGTCGACAGCGCGAGGGCCTCCGGTGAGACGCGGCTCGTCCACCTCGGCGACCCGTCGGATCCCGGCGACGTCTACTGCGCGATCGTCGATACCGGGCCCCGCGAGCACGTCCTGCGGTTCGCGACGCCGATCGGCCCGCACACCCCGGTGGATTCGGAGGTGGCACGCCTGATCGAGCTCGCCTGGACCCGGCGGGCCCTGCCGGTCGACCCCGACCGCGTCCACCAGTTCACCGACGTGCGCGACATGGCGAGCGCGATCGACGCGGTGCTGACCGGCGGACCGGTCGCGCCGGTGTACGACATCGCGACGGCGACGCTCACCGGGAACGAACTGGCGAAGGTCGTCTGCGCCTCGGTCCGTTCCGTGCCGACGGAACACGTCACTTCGACGACGGAGACACCTGTGCTGAAACTGGGCCTCGCCGCCGCGGAACTCGGCTGGACGGCGACGATCCCGGCCGACGAAGCCGTCCGCGCCTTCGGGAAATGGCTCGCCTACGACACGGATCGCGTCCGATGAGGATCCTCGTCGCGGGCCCCGTCCCCGAAGCCAGCGATTACGGCAACGGCGTCACCGCGCGCCGCTGGGCTCATCTGCTGCGCGATCTCGGCCACGAGGTCCGCGTCGTGCAGGACTACGACGGCGGACGCTACGACCTGCTGATCGCGTTGCACGCACGCAAAAGCGAAGCCGCGATCCGCGCCTTCACCGCCGCCTGCCCGGACGCGCCGATCGTGATCGCGTTGACCGGCACGGATCTCTATCCGGATCTGGCGAGCGCGGGTGTCGACCTGACCTTGCTCGAACGCGCCGCGCGGATCGTCGTCCTGCAGTCCCAAGGAGTTCTGCAGGTCCCGCCCGGACTGCGGAGCCGCACCACGGTGATCACCCAGTCGATGCCGCCGATCCCGGGCGAGGCGCCCGCCGCGGACCGGTTCGAGGTCGCGTTCCTCGCGCACGCCAGGCCGGTCAAGGATCCGCTGCGGCTGAGCGAGGCGGTGCGGCTGCTGCCGTCGTCGTCGCGGATCACCGTGACCCACGTCGGCGGCGTGCGCGAGGACGACATCGGCGACCGGCTGCGCGCCGAGTCCGCGGAGAATCCGCGCTATACCTGGCTCGGCCCGTTGCCGCGGCCGAAAGCGCTCGCCGTCCTCGCCCGCAGCCGCCTGCTCGTGCTCACTTCACTGCACGAGGGTGGCGCGAACGTGGTCACCGAGGCGCTCGCGGCGCGCGTCCCGATCGTGTCGACCCGCATCCCGGGTTCGGTCGGGCTGCTCGGTGAGGACTACGCCGGCTATTTCCCCGTCGGCGACACCGAGGCGCTCGCGGCTCTTCTCGACGCCGCCGAGCACGACCGGGACAGGCTTTACACGCGGATACGGCGGCAATGCGCCGCACACCGGGCTTCGGCGGATCCGGAGCGCGAAACCGGGTCATGGGAACGATTGCTCGCCGAAGTGATGCCAGCGAACGCCGGATACGAGGGAGTGCGATGAAACTCAGGAAGAGCGTGCCGAAGGTCGGGGGCGGCGGGGTGCACCGGGAGTTCACCGCCGAACAGACCTACGCGCGGATCGAACCGCACCTGCGGCGCGCCGGGGTCACCCGGGTCGCGGAGATCACCTGGCTCGACCGGGTCGGCATCCCGGTCTACAACGCCATCGCGCCACGCTCCAACGACATCATCTCGGTCTACAACGGCAAAGGCCTGACGAACACCGACGCCAGGACGTCCGCTGCGATGGAGGCGATCGAGCGGTTCTCGGCCGCGCTTCCGGTGCGGCCGCAGGTCATCGCGTCCTATGCGGAACTGGTCGCCGAAGGTCGCACGGTGCTGGACCCGCGTGAGAACAACGCGGAGCTTTCCGCGCACTACCGCGACGATCTCCCGATCTCGTGGGTCGAGGCGTACGACCTGATGCAGGAGGAGTCCATCCTCATCCCGCAGGCGTCCGCCGTCTACGGCCTGAAGTTCCACGAACCTCCTTGCTACAAGGTGCTTTCCACCAACGGCCTGGCGTCGGGGAACAGTCTCGAAGAGGCCATCTGCCACGCTCTCACCGAATTGATCGAACGCGATTCGATGACCAACGCCGAACTCGTGAGCAGCCAGCTCGCGCAGGTGCTGGAAAAGGGCATCTTCGTCGAACCGCAGCCCGAGCACATCACCTCCTACCTCCGGGAACTCCACCCGCACGTGGATCTCGAAACGCTGCCGCCGCTGGCGAAGTCCCTTGTGGACAAGTTCCACGACGCCGGGCTGAAGATGCGGATCGTGCACATCACCTCGGATCTGGAGATCCCGAGCTTCCTCGCCGCCACCTCCGAGGACCTCGGCCCGACGACTTCGCAGGGACACGGCGGGTTCGGCACGCATCCCGACGCGAACGTCGCGCTCATCCGCGCCATCACCGAATGCGCGCAGGGTCGCGCGGTCGACATCCAGGCGATGCGCGAGGACATCCGGCTCCCGACCGAGAACGTTTCCAAGTACCAGAACCACGTCCAGCGGTCGGCGACGATCGACAAGGGCGCGTGGGCCTGGCAGCCGATGCGCAAACAGGTCGCGTTCGACGAGATCCCGTCGTGGACCACCGACGACGTGATGACCGACATCAAGCTGATCCTGGACCGGATCCGCGCGGCGGGCATCGACCGCGCGCTCGCCGTCGACCTCTCGCCGCCGGGGATCCCGGTGAGCGTCGTGCGGGTGATCGTGCCGCGGCTCGAATCGTGGGCCGTCGACCACTGCAAGATCGGCCCGCGCGGGGCGGCGGTCTGGAACGACACGCTGCTGGAACTCTCCGCCCGCATCCGGGCCGCCGAACTTTCCAAGCCCGCTTAGGAGATCGTCATGCGCGCAGTGGTTTTCATCGGCCCGAGCATCGACCTCGAGTCGGCTTCGGCCGAACTCGACGTCGAGTTCCTGCCGCCGGTCAAACGGGGCGACCTCGCCGAACTGCTGGCCCGGCCGGAGCCGCCCGAGGCGATCGGCATCGTGGACGGCCGTTTCCTGCAGAGCCTGTGCATCTCGCCGAAGGAGGTGCTCGAAGCGATGGACCGCGGCGTCACGATGTTCGGCTCGTCGAGCATGGGCGCCTTGCGCGCGGCGGAATGCTCGCCGTTCGGCATGGTCGGCGTCGGCAAGATCTACGAGGAGTACTTCTCCGGGAGGATCGACGCCGACGACGAGGTCGCCGTCACCTACGACGAGGAGAACCTCTCGGCGTTGTCGGAGCCGATGGTGAACATGCGGTTCGCCATCGCCGCCGGCGTCGAGCAGGGCGCGTTCGCCCCCGAAACGGGGGAGCGGTTCCTGGAGATCGCCAAGGAGCTGTACTTCCCGCAACGCGTCAACCGGACCGTGCTCATGCTGCTGCGCCGGGAGGTCCCGGAGGACGAGTACGCCAGGATCGCCGCGTTCTTCGCCGCGGGCGCCCCCGACACGAAACGCGAGGACGCGCTGCTGCTCCTCGCGGCCATGCGGGAGCACCTGGACCCGGCCGTCAAACCACAGATCAAACCCGTCGAAGACCGAGGTGCGCTGTGAACGTCGACCCTTCGCTCGCCCCGCTGGCCGGGTTCAGCCCCGAGCAGCTCGAACGGTTCCTGGAGGCCGTGCGGACCTCGTCCGACGGCGTCCAGGGGACGCTGGAGTCCCTGACCATGACGATCATGACGTCGATCGAGTGACCCGAGGCGATCAGGAATCGAGAAGCGCCGCAAAGCGGTCTCACCTAGCGTGACCGGCATGGACATCGCCATTCACGGGAGCTTTCTTCCGCAGACCGACCCCGAAGCCGCCATCGCGTTTTACCGCGACCTCCTCGGCTTCGAGGTGCGCAACGACGTCGGTTACGAGGGGATGCGCTGGATCACCGTCGGCCCGCCGGGGCAGCCCGTTTCGATCGTGCTGCACCCGCCGGCGGTCGATCCCGGCATCACCGAGGACGAGCGCCGCGTCATCGGCGAGATGATGGCCAAGGGCACGTACGCGGGCATCCTGTTCTCCTCGGACGACCTCGACGGCCTCTTCAAGCACCTCGCCGACGGCAACGCCGAGATCATCCAGGAGCCGACCGACCAGCCGTACGGCCTGCGGGACGGCGCCGTCCGCGACCCGGCCGGGAACCTGATCCGTATCCAGCAGCGCGTCTGACCTCACCGGGTGCGGGCGCGGACGTGGACCCGTTCGCCCTGCTCACCGAAGAGGCTGAGCACCTCGACCCGCCCGCGGCCGGTGGCGCCGAACCAATGCGGCGTCCGGCAGTCGAACTCGGCCGCCTCACCGGGGCCGAGGACGACGTCCTGGTCGCCGAGCACGAGCCGGAGCCTGCCCCGCAGCACGTAGAGCCATTCGCGGCCGGTGTGCGTGCGCGGGCGGGGTTCGTCGTCGCCCGCCGGGATCGTCATCTTGTAAGCGCGGGGCCCGTTCTCGTGCCGGGTGAGCGGGATGAGGACGCGGCCGTCCTCGGGCGGTTCGAGCACCCTCGGTGACGACACGATCTCGTCGACGCGCACGCCCAGCGCGGCGACGACCGGCAGCACCAGTTCGAGGCTCGGTTTCCGCTGCCCGGATTCGAGCCGGGACAGGGTGCTGGTGGAGATGCCGGTGGCGCGGCTGAGCTCCACCAGCGTCGTGCCCTTCTTCTCCCGGGCGCGGCGCAGACGGGGCGCGATCAGCTCGATCGCCGCGGTGACGGTGGGTTGGCTCGCCATCGGGCCAGCACAGCAGCTCGTCCCGATTCCGGCAATGTTCTTTGCCGAAACAGCCAGAAGGCGCCGACGCTGGCGCCATGATCGAAACCCAGCGGCTCCCCATCGGGGTCTACCTCCTCTCCTTCAGCCTGTTCGCGATGGGGAGCGCCGAGTTTCTGATGGCCGGGGTCCTGCCCTCGGCCGCCGCGGACCTCGGCGTCTCCCTGTCTTCCGCGGGCGCCCTCATCACCGCGTTCGCCCTCGGCGTCGTCCTGGGCGGTCCACCGTTCGCCGTGCTCAGCCTGAAATGGCCGCGGCGGACGGCGCTGATGATCACGCAAGCCGTCTTCGCCGCCGCCATCGCGACCGGTCTGCTCGCCGACGACTACTGGACCCTGATGGTCACCCGGTTCGTCGCCGGACTCGCCTACGCCGGCTTCTTCGCCGTCGCCGCGGTGACCGCGATCAGCCTGGTGACACCCGACCGCAACGCCCGCGCTTCCGGCGTCGTCGTCGCCGGGCTCAGCGTCGCCATGGTGGCCGGGGGACCGGCGGGCACCCTGCTCAGCAACCTCACGGACTGGACCGGCGGATTCTGGGGCGTCGTGGCGCTCACCGTCCTGGGCGTGGTCGCCTGCGCCGTCGGCCTGCCCGCCACCGCGTCCGCCGCCCCGAGTCTTTCGGGTGAGGTGCGCGCCCTGCGTTCTTGGCGCCTGTGGGGCGTCTACGCCGTCACGATCCTGAGCACCGCCGCGTACATGGTGTCCTTCAACTACCTGTCGGCGATGCTGGCGGACGTCCTGCCCGCGGTGTGGATCCCCGCCGTCCTCGCCCTGTTCGGGATCGGCGCCTTCGCCGGGCTTTCCGTCGGCGGCCGGATCTCCGACCGGCGCCCGCGTCACGCCCTGCTCGGCGGGGTTCTCGGCATCGTGGTGTTCTCCGCGCTGCTCGCCCTCTTCGCGGATTCCGCGTGGGTCGTCGTGCCGCTGGTGTTCCTGCTGGGAGTGGCGGCCTTCGTGATCAACCCGGCGCTCTACGGGCGGGTGTTCACGATCGCCGCGTCCGCCCCGACCCTCGCCGGCGCGACCACGGTCTCCGCCTTCCAGCTGGGCATCAGCCTCACCCCGGCCTTCGCCGCCGGGGCACTGGACCTGGGGGCTTCGCTGAGCGTCATCCCGTGGATCGGTGCGGCCCTGGCGCTGGTCACCATCCCGCTTGTGCTCATGGATCGCAACCATTGAAGTGCGTCATTGCGTCCGCAAAAAGAAAAATCGACTAGTCAGACTGCGCGGAAACTGGATCGCTGAGCCGGATCTGGATTTCTTGAGGGTCGTAGATCCCGAGTAATGGCGGATTTGCCCCGATCTTACGGCCAGCCTCATGCAGAGCTTCACGGACAAAGGGATAGAGCGCAATCATGGCTGCTCGATTGAGAAATTCCTCCAGCGCTTCGCGGTCGATGGTCACTTCTTCTTTGGCTGTATAGAAGACAGCGGCATCGACGGCATACCCGGCATCTGGAGCATTGATCGTCAAGCGGCCCCGGAGATTGACGCTCGTGTTGTCGACATGGACGAAAAACGTCCAGAACTGCGGGTCGCTTTGGCCGGTTTCCTGCTCTTCGTTCGTGGCCGAGTCCTGGTCCGCGCCGGTGTCACCGCTGCTGATCGCCGCAGCGACACCGGCCGGAAAACCTGAATCGAGCCTGGCGCTGACCTCGTAGAACTGCACATTGACAAGATCGAGCAGGTTGAGCAAGTCGCGGCCTGTGGTGACCGACTTCATTCCGGCTAGCCTGCCATTTCATAGTCGGCGCGGGTCCAGACAACGTCGGGAGCGCGAACGGCCGAAGCGTGCACTCCACGCGTGGATTGAGCCGAGGCAGTGAACTGGACACCGTTCTGCTCACTTGTGGCCGAGCCGAGGCGTATCAGATTGATGCGTCGAGACGGCTGGCTGGATGTCCGAGTTCGTAGCCACGCGTTGATCAGTTCGAGATCGTCGTGATTCGGGTGCAGGACCTCATCATCGTAAGTCTTGCCCGCTTCTCGAAGCCATTCGTTGACATCTGCCCAAAGCCAAACGCCGCCACTGACCAGATTGAATGGTTCGGGAAACGGCAGTTCTTTCCGGCGAACACCGCGAACCCACTGGCCGACGGCTTGTACTGTGGCGCCGGCTCGCCCGGCGATGTCAGCTTTTGTGACCAGGTCTTCATAGGCACGGTGAATGATGACGCCGAACTGGGTCTCAAGCTGCGCGACCACGTCCGTGGCGGCTGTCAAGGCCGTATCGCCTTCGCTGGTGACTGTCAGCAAACTCGTTCTGCCGTGTTCGCTGTACATGACGTCGATCGTGTTGGAAATCTCGAAGGCGTGCTCCTCTTCGAGGCGATCGATACTGAAGATCAACTCATACTGACCCATTACACCCTCCTTGGTCAGCGCTGTAACCCAACGTACCACGTCTGTTTCGGGAGTGAAACAGGCTTAACTCGATCGGCCCTTGGGCAGGGGTCGGGGCGTGTTGGCGTGTCGATCGGGGCACAGATCCGCACGTCGACGCAGCCGACGAGCGGCATTGCCGACGTTCGGCGGAGTGTGGGGTACTGAGATCGAGTCGTATCCGCACGGGCACATCAGCACAAAGCCGTGGCCGCCGGGACGGATGGTCCAGTCGTGCTCCTCGACAAGCTCCTTGATGACCTCATTCAGTTCCGGTTTGTCGTGGTAGCGGGTGCCCAACGACTACCCTTCCCCCTCGGCTGGCCTTGTGGTCAACGCCTCTTCAGCGAGTCTGAGTAACTACTCTTCGCGCACGACTCATCACCACTTGCGTGATTTGGTGACCCACTGTAGCGGCACCATGCATCATGCAGCAACTAGGTGAGCGGTTGGTGTCACCGTTTCAGGGTGCCGTCCGCTTGTGCTCATTTGCTAGCATGCGAGCATGGACCGGGTCGAGAAACGGCAATTCAACGTCTACCTGCCGCCCGACCTCATCAAGCGGGTGAAGCACGCGTCCGTCGACGCCGACGAGTCGCTCTCGTCGTTCGTCGAACGGGTGCTGGAGGACTACCTGCGGACCAGTGAGGAACGCGAACGATGAAGGTCATGCCGATCCGCTACAGCTCCGACGTCGCGGCGATGAAGCGGTTCTACGAGGCGCTCGGCCTGCGGACCGGTTCGGTGTCGCGCCCCGGCGGCTGGGTCGAACTGCCCGCCGAGGGCGGGATACTGGCGATCCACCAGGCGTCCGGCGAGGACGTGGGCCGCTGCGAGCTGGCCTTCGAGGTCGGCGAACCGCTGGAGGACGTCGCGGAACGCCTGCGGGCGGCCGGATTCGAGCCCGGGCCGACGATGGACGAAAGCCACGGGTACTCGATGCGCGTCCAGGATCCCGACGGGGTCTGGGTGCAGCTCAACCTCTACGAGCGAGACCTCTACACATGACCGGGATCCGGCTGGCCGTCGGCATCGTCGCGCTCGAGTTCGCGGCCGCGGTCACCGGTTTCGTCGCGTCCACCCTGCTGCCCGTCGTCGCCGCCGAACTCGACGCGAGGGACAGTCTCGGTCTTTTGATCGCCGGCTCGACGCTGGGCCTGTTCGTCGCGCTTCCCTTGGCGAGCCGGGTTCTCGGCCGTCTCGGTCCTCGCGGCACCCTCGCCGCCGGGATGATCGCCTACCTCGGCGGGCTGTTCCTGGCCGCCGTGTCGCGGACGGCGTGGATGTTCGCGCTCGGCCAGTTCTCCGCCGGGCTCGCCAGCGGTCTGCTCGCGGTTTTCGGGGTCAGCTCGGCGATCCGGCATCTCGACGACCGGCTGCGGATCCGCGTGGTCGCGGCGTCCTCGGCGATGTGGATCCTGCCCGCCCTGATCGGCCCGGCCGCCACCCTCGGTCTCGAACACCTCGTGGGCTGGCGGTGGACCCTGGTGTTGCCGGTGCCGTTCGTCCTTTTCGGGCGGTTGCTGGTCGTTCGTGCCACTCGCGGCGACCCGCCCTCCGCCGAGGCGCCGCGCCCGCTGCTGCGGACTCTTTCGGTGCCGCTGGGCGCGGCGTGTGTCGTGTTCAGCGCGGGCCGGTGGCCGCTCGCGCTGGCCGGGGCGGCGATCACCGTCGCCGGGATGATCGCGATCCTGCCGGAAGGAACCGCGCGCCTCCGGCCGGGGATACCGGCCGCGCTCGGCGCGATGGTGCTGTTCGCGATCGGCTATTTCGGTGCGGACAGCCTGATCACCGTTCTGCTGACGACCGGGTTCCAGGTGAGCCTCGGGCAGGCGGCGATCGTCCTGAGCGCCGCCCCGCTGGGCTGGGCGCTGACCAGTCTGGTGGCCACGAAATTCGCCTCGCCGCGGTTTCCCGTGATAGGCCTGAGCCTGACCGCCCTCGGCACCGCCGCCGTCGCTTTCGGCGGTTCGTTCCCGGTGGCCCTCGTCGCCTGGACGCTCGCGGGAATCGGCGTCGGACTGGCTTATCCGGGCCTCTACATCAGAGCAACGACCGCGGACTCGAACGGTTTCCCCGCCGCGGAACTCGCGACCGCCGTCATCACCGCGGAATGCGTCGGGCAACTGCTCGGCCGGGCCGTCGGCGGCGCGCTGAGTTCTTCCGGCACCGGCCTGTTCGCCTCGTACCTGCTTTTCGCGGCCGCCTTGGCGGCGGCCGCCGTCGCCGCACGCTGATCTGTCCTAAGTAGACAGACGTGCACCGTCCATTCGGCCGACCCGTCGCGTCCGCCGAATGCGCCGAATGGCAACAAGATCGACTTCGGGATTCGAAACATCGGGGAGCACTAGAGTAATCGCCATACTCTATTGCCGGGAACCGATGCGGCCCATGCTGGTGGAGTGGCACGCATGGGGGATGTAGTTCTCCGATCCCGCAGCGCTCGCCGTGCCCGTCTTCTCCGTGTCCACGGCCGCGACGCCCGACAGGACGGCCACAGGGGCACGACCAGCAGCAGGTTAACCCGTATCCCGCCGAACCGGAGGAACCCATGGACGGAGAGACCCAGTCCTATGTGGTCGTGCTCAACGACGAGGAGCAGTACTCGATCTGGCCCGCCGGCCGTGACCTGCCGCTCGGCTGGCGCGGCGACGGTGTCAGCGGTTCCGAGGCGGAATGCCTGGCCCACATCGGTGAGGTCTGGACGGACATGCGCCCGCTGAGCCTGCGCCGGGCCGTGGAGCCCGCCGGTTCTGTCAACCACTCTCACGGCGAAGGATGACTGCGAGATGGTGCTGAAGGAATTCCACACCCAGGTGGTCGAAACCCCGGACGCGGTCGCGGTGCAGGACGGTGAGCGGCGGCTGACCTATCGGAGTCTCGCCGCGCACGCGTCGGCCCTGGCGAACGAGCTCACGAAGCGCGGGGTGGGCCAGGACAGCGTCGTGGCCGTCTACGCCGACCGTTCGGCGGAACTGGTGGTCGCCGAGCTGGCCGTCCTGCTGGCCGGCGCGGCGTACCTGCCGCTCGACCCGGCCCATCCGGCCGCGCGGATCCGCCAGCTGCTCGAACTTTCCGGCGCCGTCGCGGTCCTCAGCACCGCGCCGCTGGTGTCCGGTGGGGCGCCGCTCGGCGACGACGTCCTGCTGATCGAGCTGACCGGAGAACCGCCCGCGGCGACCGTTCCGGAACCGCCCCGGGTCGACGACGCCGCGCTGGCGTACGTGATCTACACGTCGGGTTCGACCGGCCGTCCGAAGGGCGTCGCGGTCACCCACGCGAGCCTGGCCAACCTGATGCGCTGGCACCACTCGACCTACGGAACGCGACGCGACGACCGGTCGACCTTGTTGGCCAGTCCCGGTTTCGACGTGTCCGTCCAGGACATCTGGTTCACCCTGACCGCGGGCGCCACGCTGGTCATCCCGCCCGCCGAGGTGCGCACCTCGCCGCCGTCGCTCGCCGCCTGGCTGGCCGACGAGCAGATCACCGTGACCTTCCTGCCCACGCCGCTGGCCGAGGCCATCCTCGACGAGACCTGGCCCGCGCACACGGTGCTCCGGTGCCTGCACACCGGTGGCTCGGCGATGCAGCGCGGGGTGCCGGACGGACTGCCGTTCCCGGTGGTCAACCTCTACGGGCCGACCGAAACCACGGTGAAGGTGACGGCGGGCGAGGTCCTGCCGGGCGGGCCCGTGCCGCCGCCGATCGGGGTTCCGGTCGACGGTGTGCGCTGCTACGTGCTCGACGGGCTCGACCCGGTTCCCGACGGCGAAGCGGGCGAGCTGTGCCTGGCGGGCGAGTGCCTGGCGCGCGGATATCTGGGCGATCCGGTGGGTACGGCGGCGGCGTTCGTGCCGGACATCGCCGTCCCCGGGCAGCGGATGTACCGCACCGGTGACAAGGTCCGGCGCCGCCCGGACGGGGTCTTCGAGTACATCGGCCGGTACGACGACCAGGCCAAGATCCGCGGTTTCCGGATCGAACCCGGCGAGGTCGCCACGGTGCTCAAGCAGCACCCCGGTGTCCGGGACGCCTTCGTGGCGGTCGAAAACTCGGGCCGCCCGGACGCGCGCCTGGTCGGCTACGTGGTCACCGGCGTCCCGACCGCCGAGCTGGTCGAGTTCGTCGCGGCCCGGCTGCCGGGCTACATGGTGCCCTCGGCGATCGTCGTGTTGCCCGAGTTGCCGTTGACCCCCAACGGAAAGGTCGACCGCGCCGCGCTGCCCGCCCCCGACCGGGCGGCGGCGGGTCTCGCCGACGTCGCCGCGCCGCCCACCACCCCGACCGAGGTGGCGCTGGCGGGGATCGTGGCCGGGTCGCTCGGCATCACGGAGGTCGGCGCGCACGACGACTTCTTCGCCCTGGGCGGGAACTCGTTGTTCGTCGGGCAGCTGGCCGGGCACATCGCGGCGGAGCTGGACGTCGTGGTGAGCGTCGCCGAACTGTTCGGCGCGCCCACCGTCGCCGGTCTCGCGGCGATCATCGACCAGCGGGCCGCCTCGGCCGGAAGCGACGGCCAGGAACCCGTCGCGGTCGCGCCGAGCGCGCCGCCGGTGCGGCGGGCCGATCGGGACCGGCCGATTCCCCTTTCCCTGCCCCAGGAACGGGTCTGGTTCTTCGAGCAGCTGTCGCCGGGCAACCTGGCCTACAACTTCCAGGCCTCGGTGTCCTTGAACGGCGAGGTGGACGTCGACGCCTTGCGCGCGTCGCTGGACGAAATCGTTCGCAGGCACGAAATCCTGCGGACCGCCTTCGTCGCGATCGACGGCGTGGGACACCAGCGCCCGCTGCCGGAGGCCAAGGCGCCGTTCAAGGTGCTCGACGTCCCGGCCGCGGACGCGGACGACGTCGTCGCCGCGGAACTGCGCCAGCCGTTCGATCTGAACGCGCCGCCACTGGCCCGCTGGGTGTTGCTGCGGCACGAAAACGGGCAGAACACCTTCCTGCACGTGGAGCACCACTTCGTCCACGATGGATGGTCGCTCTCGGTGTTCCTGACCGAGCTTGGTGCCCTTTATCCGGCCTTCGCCGCCGGGCAGCCCTCGCCGCTGCCCGAACTGGCCGTCCAGTACGCGGATTACGCGCACTGGCAGCGGGACTGGATGCGCGGCGACGTGCTCCGCGCGCACGTCGACCACTGGACCGCCCGGCTGGCAGGCGCCCCGGACACCCTGGAACTGCCCGCCGACCGGCCGCGGCCGCCGGTGATGACCTTCCGCGGCCGGGCGCCGCGGATCAAGATCCCGGCTGGGCTCGCCCGGGCGCTGCGGTCCTTCAGCCGCGAGAACCGGGTGTCGCTGTTCTCCACGATGTACGCGGGTTTCGCGGCGCTGCTGTACCGCTACACCGGACAGCGGGACATGCTCGTCGGCACCGGCGCGGCGAACCGCAACGTGCCCGAGCTGGAGCCGTTGCTCGGCATGCTCGTCAACACGCTTGTCCTGCGCACCAAGGTGTCGGCCGATCAGCCGTTCAGCGAACTGCTGGAGCAGGCGCGGCAGAGCGTCGCCGAAACACTGGCCTGGTCGGACACCCCGGTGGACGCGGTGATCGACGCGATCGACCCGGCCCGCGACCCGTCGCGCACCCCGCTGTTCCAGGTCATGTTCAGCTTCCACGACTCCGCGGTGCCGGACATCGACTTCGGCGGGCTCACCGGCCGGGTCACCGAACGCTCGAACCGCTCGGCCAAATCCGATCTCAACGTGATCGTGATCCCGCGCGCCGAGCAGCGTCTCGGCCGGGCTTCCAGCGCCGAGGACGACGACCTCGCGATGATCTGGGAGCACTCGGCGGACCTGTTCGACGAGGCCACCATGGACCGGATGGTCACGCACTACCTGACCCTGCTCGCCGACGCGGTGGCCAGGCCGGGGACGCGGATCGGGGCGCTGCGCCTGCTCCCGGACGAGGAGGCGGACCAGCTCGAAAACTGGGCACACGGACCCGGCGAGGCGGGCGCCGAGCCGGTCACCGAGCTGATCGAACGGCAGGCACGGACACGACCGGACGCCGTCGCGGTGAGCTGGCCCGAGGGACAGCTCACCTACGGCGACCTGTGGCGGCGCGCCGGCGGGCTGGCCGACGAACTCCAAGAAGCGGGCATCGCCGCCGAGGAACCGGTCGCGGTGTGCGCCGACCGCTCCGTCGAGCTGGTGGTCGGCGAGCTCGCGGTGCTCAGGGCGGGCGGCTGTTACCTGCCCGTCGACCCGGACTACCCGGCCGAGCGGATCGACTTCATGCTGCGGGACGCGGGCGTGCGGAAGGTCCTCACCACCCTGCGGATGCGGCCGCACCTGCCGGAGTCCACCAACGGCATGCGCGTGATCGACCTGGGAGCCCCTGTCGCGGACGGGCAGGTCGACCCCGGCGATCCGATCACCCCGGAGCGGCTGGCGTACGTCATCTACACGTCGGGATCGACCGGCAGGCCCAAGGGCGTGGCGCTGGAACACCGGGGACTCGCGAACCTGGTCGCCTGGCACGTGGCCGAGTACGAGCTCGGGCCCGGCGACCGGACCACGCTGTTCGCGAGTCCCGGGTTCGACGCGTCGACGTGGGAGATCTGGCCGACCCTCGCGGCGGGCGCCACGCTGTGCGTCGTCCCGCCGAAATTCCGGGCCGCGCCGGCGGAACTGGTGCGCTGGCTCGGCGACGAGCGGATCACCTCGGCGTTCCTGCCGACCCCGATCGCCGCGGCCGTCCTGACCGAGCCGTGGCCCGACGGCACCGCGTTGCGCGCGCTGCTGACCGGTGGCGACGCGTTGCCGTCGGCACCGCCGGAGGGACTGCCGTTCCGGCTGTTCAACCACTACGGGCCGACGGAGAACACGGTGGTCGCGACCGCCGGACTCGTCCCGGCGGGACCGGCGAGGCTCCGGCCGCCGATCGGGAGGCCGATCGCCGGGGTCCAGGCGCACGTGCTGGACGCCGAAGGGCAGCGAGTGCCCACCGGTGTCCGCGGCGAGCTGTATCTCGGCGGGACGGCGGTGGCCCGCGGTTACGTGAACCGTCCGGAGCTCACCACGGAGACCTTCCCCGCCGATCGGTTCGCGGGCCTGCCCGGCGCCCGCCTCTACCGCACCGGCGACCTGGTCCGCTGGCTGCCCGACGGGCAACTGGAGTTCCTCGGCCGGGCGGACGAGCAGGTGAAGATCCGCGGGTTCCGGATCGAACCCGAAGAGGTGGCGGTGGTCCTCCGCGAACATCCGGCGGTCCGGGATGCCGTGGTCATCGCCCGAGCGCCCGCGGAGGGGGCCGAACTCGCGCTCTTCGCGTACGCCCAGAGCGACGCCGACGGCGAGGAACTCCTGGAGTTCCTGCGTGACCGGCTGCCGGTGTACATGGTGCCGGACGCGGTCACGGTGCTCGCCGAACTGCCGCTCACCGAACACGGCAAGGTGGATCACGCCGCGCTGGCCGCGCTGGAACCGAGCACCCCGGTCGTGCCCGAGGCGGAACAGCTGCCCCAGACGGAAACGGAAGAGCGCGTCGCGCAGCTCGCCTCGGCGTTGCTCCACGACCGGCGGGTGGGCCGCGACGACGACTTCTTCCGGTCCGGCGGCCATTCCCTGCTCGCGGCCCGGCTGGTCGCCCAGGTGAACGACGCCTTCGGGGTCGCGGTGCCGATGGCGCTGTTCCTCCAGCGGCCCACCGTGGCGAATCTGGCGGACGCGGTGGCCGTCGCGTCCGCGGGACCGGGAACCGGTCCTGGTCCGATCCGGCCGCGTGCCCGCCGCACGGTCGTGGGGCTGCTCGATCAGGAAAGCGAGGTGCAGCGGTGAGCGGGACCCACGAAGAGGACAGCGCGGCGCCGCTGTCGTACGCGCAACGGCGGCTGTGGTTCCTCGATCAGCTGCAGCCGGGCAGCGCGGTCTACAACGTCCCGCTCGGCTACGACATCACCGGCCCGCTGCACCATCCGGAACTCGAACGGGCGCTGACCGAAGTCGTGCGGCGCCACGAGATCCTGCGGACCGCCTTCCGATCGAGCGGTGGGACGCCGCATCAGGTCGTCCTGCCGCCCGCGCCGGTGTCCATCCCCGTCGTCGACCTGACCGTGCCCGGCCGGTCGGCGGACGAGGTGGCCCGGCTCGCGGACGAGGAGGCGGGCGCCCCGTTCGATCTGGTGGCGGGCCGGGTCGTCCGGGCCCGGCTGCTGCGCCTGGGCGAGCAGCGGCACCGGCTGCTGATCACCCTGCACCACCTCGCCTGTGACGCGGCGTCGGTCGGGATGCTCGGCAAGGAGATCGAAGTCCAGTACCGGGCCGCCCTCGCCGGCACGGAAGGGCGCGAGCCCGACCTGCCCATGCAGTACGCGGATTTCGCCGACTGGCAGCAGGACACGCTGGCCGGGCCCGAGCTCGACCGGCTGCTGGGGTACTGGACGGATCGGCTGGCGGGTATGCCCGCCCGGCATCTGCCCACCGACCACGCCCGCCCGCCGGTGCAGAGCTATCGCGGCGCAGCGCTCACGTTCGAGCTGCCGCCTTCGGCGATCGAGCGGCTCGAGGAACTGGGCCGGAGCGAAGGTGTCACGCTCTACAGCGTACTGCTCGCCGCTTTCGCGGTGCTGCTCCGGGCGCAGGTCGGCGAGGACGAGGTCGTGGTCGGCACCCCGGTCTCCGGCCGGGAACGGCCCGAACTGGCCGGGCTCATCGGGTTCTTCACCAACACCCTGGTACTCCGCTGCGACCTCGGGTCCGGCCCGACGTTCCGTGAGCTGATCCAGCGGCTGTGGACGGAGGTCAAGGGCGCGCTGGCCCACCAGGACCTGCCGTTCGAGAAGCTCGTCGAAGAGCTGCATCCCGACCGGGACCTCGCCCAGAATCCGTTGTTCCAGGTGCTGTTCAGCTACCGGTACGAAGAGGAAGGGGCCGGGCTTCGCCTGGACGGCTGCCAGGTGCGGCAGGTGCTGGGCGACACCGGCACGGCGAGGTTCGACCTCACGCTGAGTCTCGCGCGGACCCCGGCCGGCGTCACCGGACGGCTGGAATACAGCACGGACCTGTTCGAGGCCGCGACCGCCGAGCGGATCGCCGAGCGCTACGTCCAGGTCGTGACCGCCGCCGCGGACGCCCCGGACCGGCCCGTGGACGAACTCGCGGTGCTGCCGGCGGCCGAGGTCGCCACCTTGACCGGCTGGCAGTCCGGTGCCGAGGCCGGGATCCCCGACGCTCTGGTGCACGAGCTGCTGGCGGAGCGGGTGGCCGCGACGCCCGACGCGGTCGCCGTCGTCGCCTCCGACGCCACCCTGACCTACCGCGAGCTCGACCGGCTCGCCGAGCGGTTCGCCGGAAGGTTGCGCCGGCTCGGCGTGACACCGGACGAGCCGGTCGGCGTCCACCTCGGCCGCACTTCCCTGCTGATGGTCACCCTGCTGGGAATTCTCAAGGCGGGCGCGGCGTATCTCCCGCTGGATCCCGGATATCCGCGTGACCGGCTGGCCTTCATGGTCGGTGACGCCGGGGTGCGGCTGGTCGTGGCGGACTCCCGGTCCGCCGCGGCCGCGGGACGGCTCGGCGCCGCCCAGGTCGTGGTGCCCGAGCTGACCGGGGAGCCGGGCGACCTGCCCGAAGACACGCCGCCGTCGGCCACGGCCGACAACCTGGCGTACGTGATCTACACGTCCGGGTCCACCGGGCGGCCCAAGGGCGTCATGGTCACCCACCGGAACGTGGTCAACCTCTTCGCCGGGATGAACGACGTCTTCGGCGCCGACGAGCCGAGCACCTGGCTCGCGGTGACGAGTGTTTCCTTCGACATCTCCGTGGTCGAGCTGCTGTGGGCGCTGACGCACGGCCACCGTGTCGTGCTCCGAGGCGAGCCGCCGCTGGCGTCGGCCTCGGTCGCCGCGGAATCGGCCGCGGTCGCCGAGGCCCGCACCCGCCCGATCGACTTCAGCCTGCTCTACTTCGGCAGCGACTCGGAAGCCACCTCCGACGATCGCTACCGGCTGCTGCTCGACGGCGCGAAATTCGCCGACCGCAACGGTTTCACGGCCGTGTGGACTCCCGAACGGCACTTCCACCGGTTCGGCGGGCTGTACCCGAACCCGTCGGTGATGGCGGCGGCCGTCGCCGCGATCACCGAACGGGTCCAGGTACGCGCGGGCAGTGTGGTGCTGCCGTTGCACGATCCGTTGCGGGTGGCCGAGGAATGGTCCGTCGTGGACAACCTTTCGGCGGGCCGGGCCGGGATCTCCCTCGCTTCCGGTTGGCACGCCAACGATTTCGCGCTCGCACCGGACAATTTCGAGAAGCGCAAGCAGCTGATGATGGACGGTCTCGCGGAGGTCCGGCAGCTGTGGAGCGGCGAGAAAGTGCTACGCCGCAACGGTGTCGGCGCCGACGTCGAGGTCGGCGTGTTCCCCCGGCCCGTCCAGCCGGAGCTGCCGGTGTGGCTGACCAGCGCCAAACATCCGGAGACCTTCCGGATGGCGGGCGAGGCGGGCACCGGGGTGCTCACCCATCTCCTCGGGCACAACCTGGAGGAGCTGGCCGAGAAGATCGCGCTGTATCGCGAGAGCTGGCGCGAATACGGGCACGGACCCGGGGACGGCCATGTGGCGGTCATGGTCCACACGTTCGTCGGCCAGGACCTCGACGAGGTGCGGGAGCTGGTCCGGGAGCCGATGAGCCGGTACCTGGAGACCTCCTTCGACCTGATCGCCTCGCTCGGCGCCACCACCGGGAGCGCCGAGGACTTCAAGGCGTTGTCCCCCAAGGAACTGCGGGAGCTGGTCGACCGGGCCTTCGACCGCTTCTTCGCCACCGCGAGCCTGCTCGGCACCCCCGAGGTCTGCGCCGACATGGTGGACCGGATGAAGGCCGCCGGGGTCGACGAGGTCGCCTGCCTGATCGACTTCGGCGTCGACGAAAAGGCGGCGCTCGAAGCCCTGCCTCAGCTGACGACCGTCCGGGAGATCAGCGAAGAGCGGCGGCACGCCGCGCTCGCGGACGACGAGGAGCCGATCGCCGAGCAGCTGCGCGAGCAAGAGGTGACGCATCTGCAGTGCACGCCGTCACTGGCCCGCGCGCTGCTGGCGGATCGGGAAGCGCGTGCCGAACTGCCCCGGCTCAGCCGGTTGCTGGTGGGTGGCGAGGCGCTTCCCACCGACCTGGCAGGTGAGCTCGCCGACGCCGTCGGCGGCACGGTGCACAACATGTACGGGCCGACCGAGGCCGCGGTCTGGGCGACGACGTCCCGGATCCGGCCCGGCGGTGGCCCGGTGTCCATCGGGCGGCCGCTGGCGAACGTCCGGGCCTACGTGGTCGATCGCGACGACCGGCTGTGCCCGGCGGGCGTACCCGGGGAACTGTTGCTCGGCGGGGACGGCGTCGTCCGCGGTTACCTCAACCGCACCGAGGTGACCGCCGAACGCTTCCAGCCCGATCCGTTCGGCCAGAAGCCGGGCGCCCGGGTCTACCGGACCGGCGACCTCGCCCGCTGGACGGCAGGCGGCGGGCTCGAGTTCCTCGGCAGGCTCGACGACCAGGTGAAGCTGCACGGTCACCGGATCGAGCTCGGCGAGATCGAGACGGCGCTGGGCGAACACGCGGGGGTCCGGTCGGCGGTCGCCGTCATCCGGGGCTCCGGCGCGGAACAACGGATCGTCGGCTACTACGTCCCGGAGTCCGGGCAGCGGGCGACCGGTGCCGAACTGCGGTCGTTCCTCGCCACGCGGCTGCCCGCCTACATGGTGCCCGGCGCCTTCCACGCCATCGACGCGATTCCGTTGACCCCGAACAAGAAGGTCGACCGCCGGGCGCTGCCCGACCTGTCGGACGCGCGGCCCGAGAGCACCACCGAGTACGCGCCGCCGACGAACGCGACCGAGCGGCTGGTCACCGACGTGTGGCGGGAGGTGCTCGGCGTGGACCGGGTGGGCGTGGACGACAGCTTCTTCGAGCTCGGCGGGAACTCGCTGCTCGTGGTGGTGGCCAGGGCCCGGCTGCTCGAACAGCGGGACAACGGGCTGTCGCTGGTCGACATGTTCCGGTATCCGTCCGCGAGGGCACTCGCCGAGGCCCTCGACCGCAAACCGGCCGAAGGGGCCGACGAGGCGGTCGGCGCGGGTGTCGCCCGCGGCACCGCCCGACGCGCCGCCCCGCGGCGTCCGGGGAGGGCAGGGGTGTGAGTACCGGAATGGAAGACAAGATCGAGCCGATCGCGGTCGTCGGGCTCGCCGGGCGGTTGCCGGGAGCCGACACCATCGAACAGTTCTGGCGCAACCAGCGGGACGGCGTCGAGTCGGTCAGCAGGTTCAGCACCCGGCAGCTGGTCGACGCCGGCTGGCCGGCGGAAATGGTGGCCCACCCCGACTACGTGCCCGCCGCCGCGGTGATCGAGAACGCGGATCACTTCGACGCGGAGTTCTTCGGATACGACACGCGGCAGGCGGAGATCAGCGATCCGCAGCAACGGCTTTTCGCCGAATGCGCCTGGCACGCGCTGGAGGACACCGGGCACGACCCGTCGCGGTTCGACGGCGCCGTGGGTGTCTACGGCGGCTGCTTCGCGAACAAGTACCTGCCGCTGAACCTCTTGGCGAACGCGCGGTTCCGGGAATCGCTGGCGGCCTTCTCCGCCCGGCCGTACAACGACAAGGACTTCCTCGCGACCAGGGCGGCGTACCTATGCGACCTCCGCGGGCCCGCGATGAGCGTCCAGACGGCTTGTTCCACGTCGCTGGTGGCCATCCATCTCGCCTGCCAGGCACTGCTGAGCCACGAATGCGACATGGCGCTGGCGGGCGGGGTGGCGCTGCCCATCCCGCTGATCGGCGGCTATCCGGTGGTCGCGGGCGGCATCTTCGCGCGTGACGGCCATTGCCGTCCGTTCGACGCCGCCTCCAGCGGGACCGTCCCCGGCTACGGCGTCACGATCGTGGCGCTCCGCAGGCTGAGCGACGCGCTCGCGGACTCCGACCACATCCGCGCGCTGATCATGGGGACCGCGGTCAACAACGACGGTTCGGCGAAGTTCGGCTTCAGCGCGCCGAACTCGCAGGCGCAGGCCGAGGTGATCGCCACCGCGCACGCGGTCGCCGGGGTGCCGTCGGAGACCATCGGCTACGTCGAGGCGCACGGCACGGGTACCCCGCTCGGCGACCCGATCGAGGTGGCCGGGCTCACCAAGGCCTTCGACACCCGTGAGCGCGGGTACTGCGCGATCGGTTCGGTGAAGGCCAACATCGGTCACCTGGACGCCGCCGCCGGGGCGGCGGGTTTCGCCAGGGCGGTGCTGGCGCTCGAACACGGCGAGATCCCGCCGAGCATCAACTTCGACGCGCCCAATCCGGCCCTGACACTGGACCGCACCCCGTTCTACGTCCCGACCACCGCCCGTCCCTGGTCGCGGGGCGCGACGCCGCGCCGCGCCGGTGTCAGCGCCTTCGGGGTCGGCGGCACCAACGCGCACGTGGTGCTCCAGGAGGCGCCGACGCGGCGGGCCGCCACGCCGGACGCCCGCGACCGGCAGTTGCTCGTGCTGTCCGCGCGTACCGGGAAGGCCCTGGCGGACGCGGCGGGCGAACTCGCCGGCCGCCTGGAGCGCCAAGACGACCTCGACCTCGCCGACGTCGCCTACACCCTGCAAACCGGCAGGCGTGGGTTCCCGCTCCGGCGGCATCTGGTCTGCCGCGACCGGGACGAGGCGATCGCCGCTCTCCGGACGTTGGCACGGGACACCGGCGGTGCCGGGAAGGCCGCCCGCCAGGTGGTCTTCATGTTCCCGGGCAGCGGCTCGCACCGGCCGGACGCCGCTTCGGCGATCTACCGCGACGAGCCGGTCTTCGCCGAGGAGATGGACCGCTGCGCCGAACTTTCGCGGCCACTGCTCGGAAACGACGTGCGGGTCACGGCGGCGGAGGCATTCTCCCTGCAGTGGTCCCTCGCGCGGTTGTGGCAGTCGTGGGGTGTGCGTCCCGCCGCGATGATCGGTGAGGGCGACGGCGAGTACGTGGCGGCCTGCCTGGCGGGAGTGATCGACCTGGCGGACGCCATCGCCGTCACGATCGCCGGCGCCGAGATCCGTTCCCGCGCCGGGGCGGGCGGGGTGCCCGGCTCGGACGCGTCCGAGTTCGCCGCCGTGGTGGCGCGCCACGAGCTCAAACCGCCGCAGGTGCCCTACATCTCCGGGGCGACCGGGACCTGGATCGGCCCGGAGGAAGCCGCGGAGCCGGCGCACTGGGCCCGCCACTTCCGCGCGCCCGCCCGGTTCGCCGACGGTCTGCGGGAGCTGGCCGGTGAACCCGGCCGGATCCTGCTGGAGGTCGGGCCGGGCAGCACGCTGACCGAGATCGTCACGGGGCAGGAGACGACGGGGCTGAGGGCCTTGCCGTCACTGCCGTCCCCGGCGGGGGACCGATCCGGCGCCGCCGACCTGCTCGACGCCGCCGGAGAGCTGTGGAAGTCCACTGTGGACATGGATTGGGACGCTTTCCGCGGCGCTTCGCGACCGCGGCGGGTTTCTTTGCCGGGCTACCAGTTCCAGCGTCGCCGGTACTGGATCGGGCCGGACTCCGGCAGTTACGAACCACTGGGTCTGGAGGAGGCGTCATGGACGAGCCACTCATTGCCATCGTAGGCGCGGGTGTCATGGGCACCGGGATCTCGACGCTCGTCGTCGGGCACGGGGTGCCGGTCGTACTGGTGGACGTCGACGAGGGCGTGCTGGACCGCGCCGCCGCGGCGTCCGCCAACGGGCTGCGGCACGCTCGGCTGACGGGTGCGCTCCCGCCCGGGCGCACCCCGGCGAAGCTGCGCACGACACTTTCGCTGGACGACGTCGCGGACGCGACGGCGGTCATCGAGGCGGTCACCGAACTGCCCGAGAAGAAAGCGGAAGTGCTCACCGCCGTCTCGGCGCTGGTCCGGCCCGGGACCCCGGTGATCTCCAACACTTCCGGCATACCCATCGACGAGATGGCGGCGTGGGTGAAAAGCCCGGAAGACCTCATCGGCACGCATTTCATGAATCCCGCGTACCTGATCTCGATGGTCGAGGTGATCCGCGGCCCGCGGACCGCGGACAAGACCGTCGAATCGGTGCTCTCGCTGCTGACCGGGCTCGGCAGGAAGCCGGTGGTCGTCCGGGACGCGCCCGGGTTCGTGACGAGCAGGCTCCTGCACCCGATGATCAACGACGCGGCACAGGTGGTCAGTGCCGGCACCGCCACCGTCGAGGACGTGGACACCCTGATGCAGGGCTGTCTCGGTCATCCGACGGGTCCGCTGCGCACCGCGGACCTGATCGGCATCGACAACCTCGTCGACGCCTTGGAAGCGCTGTACGCCCGGACCGGCGACGAGCGGTGCCGTCCCGGTGAGCTTCTCCTCGAAAAGGTTCGGAAAGGCGAACTCGGCCGTAAAAGCGGCCGCGGTTTCTACGTCTACAGTGAGGCATAGTCATGACCCCGGAACAGCAGACCGCAAAGGCGCCCTTCGAAATGGACGCCGTCATCGACGAGATCACCCGGTTCGTGGCCGAGCAGACCCGGACCACCCCCGAGGTGGATCAGGACCTCTTCGCCACCGGTGTCGCCAACTCCATGTTCGCCATGCAGCTGGTCATGTTCCTGGAGCAGGCCTACGCGGTGACCGTCGCCGGGCCGGACCTGCAGCTGTCCAACTTCTGCACGGTCAAGAGCATGGCCACCCTCGTCGGCCGGCTCCAGGCGGAGTCTGCCGCCGACAGCGATGTCTGACGGGGTCTCCTTACTCCACAAGGATGTCTGGCGGCTGGTCGAAGACGAAGCCGGTGCGTGGGATCTCGACGGTGAGATCCCACGCACCGTCCTCAGTGGACTCGGTGCCGAGGGCGTGCTCTGTGCCGAAGTGCGGGAACAGTACGGCGGGCTCGGCCTGGGCAGCCTGGAGAACGGGCGGCTCACCGCCCACGCCGGCAGCCTGTGCAGTTCCCTGCGGAGTGTGATGACCTCGCAGGGCATGGCGGCGTGGACGGTGCAACGCCTCGGCACCCGGGAACAGCGGGCCCGGTTCCTGCCGCGGCTGACCGGCGGCGGGCTCGCGGCCGTCGCCTTCAGCGAACCGGACGCGGGCAGCGATCTCGGCGCGATGACCACCGGGCTGCGCTTCGACGGGGACACCGTCATCGTCGACGGCGGCAAGACGTGGATCACCGCCGCGGCCTACGCCGACTTGATCGTCGTCATCGGGAAAGCAGGCGACGGCGCGGCGGCGGTCGTCGTGCCGACGGACGCCGAAGGGGTGCGGATCGAGAAGATCCCGCACCCGATCGGCTGTCGTGCGGCGGGGCACGCGAACGTCCGGTTGGACGGCGTCCGCGTGCCCGCCGCGAACGTCCTCGGCGGGATCGGGCTGTCGCTGCCGATGCTGGTGACGACGGCCCTGTCCTACGGCCGGATGTCGGTGGCCTGGGGCTGTGCCGGCATCCTGCGCGGCTGTCTCGGCGCGGTGACCGAACACGCGAGATCACGAAGGCAGTTCGGCAAACCGATCGCGGAGCACCAGCTGGTCTCCCGCCGGGTCGCCGAGCTCTACGCCGCGGAGCAGGTCGCGACCGCGGTGTGCCGGAACGCGAGCGAGTGCTGGGAATCGGGCTCGCCGGACGTCGTGATCGCCACTGTCCTCGCGAAACACGTGAGCGCGACCGAGGCCGTGCGCGGGACGACGTCGGCCATGCAGATCATGGCCTCGGCCGGCGCGTCGGACGGCCACGTCGTCGCCCGCGCCTACCGGGACGCGAAGCTGATGGAAATCATCGAAGGCAGCAGCGAGATATGCCAGCTGGAGCTGGCCAGGCACGCCCTGGCGAGCGGGACCGGCACAGTCCGGCAGGAGGCGCGATGAACGAACCGATCACCACCGTCAAATGTGTCGTCTGGGACCTGGACAACACGCTGTGGAAAGGCACCCTGCTCGAAGGGGACGACGTGGTCATCGACGACCACGTCCACGAGACCATCCTGAAACTCGACTCACGCGGCATCCTGCAGGCGGTCGCCAGCAAGAACGACCACGATCCCGCCTGGGAGCGCCTGGAAGCCCTCGGTGTCGCCGAGTACTTCGTGGTCGCGAAGATCGGCTGGGGCCCGAAATCGGCGTCGGTCCGGGAGATCGCCGACGAACTGAAGTTCGCCCACGGCACGATCGCCTTCGTCGACGACCAGCCGGCGGAACGCGCCGAGGTGGAGTTCCATCTGCCGGAGGTGCGTTCCTATCCGGCCGAGTCGATTCCCGGCCTGCTTTCGCTGCCCGAGTTCAACCCGGCGACGGTGACGGTCGATTCGCGCCGCCGACGCCAGATGTACCAGGCGAACGTGCGGCGCCAGGCCGAGCAGGAGTCGTTCGACGGGCCGTCGGAGGAGTTCCTGCGTTCGCTGGAACTCGTGATGGAGATCGGCCGGGCCACCGCCGGGGACCTGTCCCGGATGGAGGAGCTGACCCTGCGGACGAGCCAGATGAACGCGACCGGTGTGCACTACTCCGACGCCGATCTGCGCGCGCTCCTGGACGACCCGCGTCACGAGGTCCTCGCGGTGACCATGAGCGACCGCTTCGGCTCGCACGGCGCCGTCGGTGTCGCGCTGCTGGAGACCGGTCCCGAGGTGTGGCACCTGAAGCTCCTGGCCACCTCGTGCCGGGTCGTCTCCTTCGGTGCCGGCGCCACCGTGCTGAACTGGCTGGTCGACGAGGCCGCGTCGGCCGGGGCCCATCTGGTCGCGGACTTCCGGCCGACCGCGCGGAACCGGATCATGGAAGTCGCGTACCGGTTCGCCGGGTTCACCGACGAGCACTGCGCGTGTGTCGCCGGACTGCCGTCGCCGGACAGCGGGGAGACGCGGCGCCTGCACCTCACGCCGGCACCGAGACCGGCGCCCGGCACGCTGCGTCTCTCCGCTGTCCGGTTGTCCACGACCTGATCACTTCTTCCGGGCGAGGGTGATTCCGTCGGCCATCGTGAGCATCGAGACATCGACTCGCGGGTCGTCGCGCACCGCCGCGTTGAACGCCCGGATCGCGACGGTGTCCGGATCCTGGCTCGCGGGGTCGATCACCCGGCCGAAGAAGAGCGTGTTGTCGATGACGATCAGCCCTCCCCGCCGGACAAGGCCGAGCGAGGCCTCGAAGTAGGCCCCGTAGTTGGCCTTGTCCGCGTCGATGAACACGAAGTCGAAACTCTCGCCGCCCCGCTCCTCCGCGAGGGCGGCGAGAGTTTTCGTCGCGTCACCGATCCGGACCTCGATGCGTTCGTCGACTTCGGCACGCCGCCAGTAGTCGACGCCGATCGCCGGCCACCGTCCGTCCCGGTCGAGGGTGACGACCGTGCCGTCCGGCGGCACCGCCCGCGCCAGGCACAGCGTGCTGTAGCCGGTGAAGGTGCCGATCTCCAGTACCGAGCGGGCACCGGACAGCCCGGCGAGCAGCGTCAGCAGCTGGCCCTCCTCGGCCATGACCTGCATGGCCACCCCGCCCGGCAGCCCCGCGGTCTCCGTCCTCAGCCCGGCCAGGATCGGATCTTCCCGCAGGGACATGGCCCGGACGTATTCGCGGAGTTCCGGCGTCGCCACGATCTGATCTGCCATGTCGTGGTCACCGCCTCGCGACGCAGGCGAACGACAGCGGGATCGGGTCGCCCGGGATCCGCCAGTTGTGGTCGCCGTCGGGCACCATCAGCGGGAGCCGCTGCCGCGCGTCGTAGGGCACCTCGCGGAGGCGCTCGATGGTCATGCCGACGTCGATGAGCGCGTTCACCACCTCTTCCACGGTCCACCGCCAGCCGTAGATGCTGTGCGTCTCCACCGCCACCTCGTCCTCGATCCGGTCGGCGTAGCTCGCGGACATCTCGTGGTGCACCTGCCGGGATTCGAACAGCGAGCGGGTCACCCGCAGTTCCCCGTCGACGGAGTCGAAGAGGTTGAGGATCGGGTGGATCTCCACGATCGTGAGGGTGCCGCCCGGTTTGACGTACCGCGACGCCACCTCGGCCCAGCCGCGGATGTCGGGCAGGAACGAGAGCGTGCCGTAGCCGGTGAACACCCGGTCGAACTCGCCGTCGAGCACCTTGGGCAGGTCGTAGAGGTTCGCCTGGACGAACTTCGCGTCGAGGTCGAGTTCCTCCGCGAGATCACGGGCGATGTCGATCGCCTCGTCCGAGATGTCGGTGCCGGTCACCCGGGCGCCCATGCGGGCGAGCGAAAGCGAGTTGACGCCGATGTGGCACTGGAGTTCCAGCAGGGACTGGCCGCTGACGTCGCCCAGCTCCTCCTGCTCCAGCTTGCGCAGCATGTTGTAGCCCTGCTTGAACCTTTCGACGTCGTAGTACGACGATTGCAGATGCGCTCGCGCCCGGAGGTTGAACCCCTCTTGATTGGCCGAGATCTTGTCGAGGTCGCTCATGGACGTCATCGGTGCTCT
The DNA here is from genome assembly GCF_014654365.1 of Amycolatopsis oliviviridis. GTDB lineage: Bacteria > Actinomycetota > Actinomycetes > Mycobacteriales > Pseudonocardiaceae > Amycolatopsis > Amycolatopsis oliviviridis. The sequence goes on along the minus strand of NZ_BNAY01000003.1, from coordinate 878,587 downwards.
CCTTCGGCGTGGATCGATGGTTGTGGACGGTCTCCGACGACCAGCGGGGCCAGATCGCGGCGGCTGGTCACCCCGAGCTTCTGGTAGGCGCGGCCCAGATAGTTGTCGACGGTGCGGACGGACAGCCCCAGCCGGTTCCCGATGGCGGGGCTGGTGAAGCCGTTGGCGGCCAGCAGCGCGACCTCCCGCTCGCGTCTGGTCAGCTCGACCAGCGGGGCGGTGAGCCGCAGCAGCGGGGTCTTCGCGTCAGGACACACGACCGAGCCGGGCGGCGTGGCGGTGTGCCGCAGCGCGGCCGCTCCCGCGGCGGTGGCGGTCTCCGCGGCGAGCAGGTCCATCCCGAGTTCGGTGAACTTCGCCGTGGCGGCGTCCAAGGCCCCGGGATCGGACCGGGCCAGCGCGGCCGCGGCGCCCGCCATGGCGGGCACGACCGGCCCCTGCACCACCCCGGCGAGCGCGGCGAGGCGATGCCTTACCGCGTTGGGATTCCCGAGCCGGGCCACGTCGTAGCGCGCCACGGCCTCGACGGCGTACTGACCCGAGGCCATGGCGATGTCGGCCGCGTCGCGGGCCTGCCGGGCGGCGAGCGTGGTGTCCCCGCCCGCGGCCGTGATCCACGCCTGGCTCAATGCCAGCCACGGCGCGAACAGACGGCTCTCGAACGCCCGGTCGGCGACGAGCTGCCGGGTCTGCCGTGCGCCGGTCTGATCGCCGAACATGGCGCGGGCCCCGGCGAGTTCGGCGAGGCACGGCGGCTGCAGGAAGCACGAGTTGCCGCCGTCGAACAGGCGCGAAGCGGTCGCCAGATCGGCGATCGCGCCCGCCAGGTCGCCCCGTGTCTTGGCGACCTGGCCGCGCAGCGCCAGCCAGCCGGCGGCCACCGCGACGTTCCCGGCGGCCACCGCGTCCCGGTAGCCGTCCTCGGCCAGCCGGGACGCTTGCCGCACCTGGCCCGACATCAGCGACGCGAAGCAATGCGCGTAACCGATTTCGGCGGAGCGGTGACTGCCGGGGCCCGCCCGGTCGACCGCCGCCAGCGCCCGGTCGAACCGTCCCGACAGAGCGGCCGCGACGACCACCGCGATCACCGCGGGCCGGATCGCCCCGTCGGGCAAACACTGTTCCCGCAACACTTTCTCGCCCGCGGCCAGTGCCGCACGGGTGGAGCCGTCCAGCAGCAGCAGGCCGGCGCGGTGCGCCTCGGTCACCGGACCGCCGACGTCGGCCAGCACCCGGTGCGCGGCCTCGACGTCACCCGCTCCCCAGTACTGGATGGCCGCCGCGGTCACCGCCCAGCGGGTCCGGCGCTCCAGCGGGGCGTTGTCCGGCGGGCGGTGGGGCAGTACCTCGCCCGCGTACCGGTAAAGACCCCGCCGTACCAGCACTTCGGCCGCGAGAAGGTCGGCCGAATCGCCGTCACCGTGGAGGTGCTGCGCCGTCGTCGCCATCGCCTTGGCCATGTCGAGGTCCAGCTTGACCAGGATTCGCTCCGCCTCGGGGAGCAGCCTGCCGGGCGACAGGACATCGCCGAACTCCGAGTCCGTGATCACGACGCCCGCCCGGTCCGGTCCCGGTCACCATCCACAATGGACAAAGCCGCTCCGGTGATCACGGCGTCGGCCCGAGTCGCCGGATCTGTCTCGAAAATTGTCTGCACGACAAAGAAACCCCCCAGTTCTGTGAGATGCAAATTACTTATCGTGAGCCCGGTTCGTTCAGGCGAGAAGAAGCGACTTCGCTATTCGTTGGCGCGTCCCGAGTTGATCTCAAGATCTGCTCAACGAACCCCCCTCAAGGTTCTGTCAGCCAGGAGCTGGACTTCATCATAGACAGCAATAGTGGGCGCTGCAACCAATCTTCGTTGTCTCCGGCGGCTTTCGCTACGATAACTAGACATTTCGGTCTTCGTCGAGCAGGTTGATTGCGTGCGCCGTACTCGGGTACCCGCAATGAGAATTTTACCGTCGCCGTTCGGCCGCCTCTGCCGGAAATGGCGCATGGCCGGTAATTCGTAACGACGGACGGTGTATTCGCTGGATTTCGCAGTCTTCCCGATGGTGGGATGACAGGACTGTTCGTGTCCGCGTGCCTTGACGCCCGGGATCCCACATAAATAAAAGGCGATTCCATCCGCGCGTGATGAACGCGGATGGAATCGCCTTTTGTTTGTTCGGACCGAAAGATCAGACGGCGGGCGTCACATCGGCCTGTTTCTCGGGTTCGATCACCGGCGCGGCCGGGCTGCGCCTGAAGTTCAGCGCGACCAGCACGGTCAGCACCATGCCCGCCACCGTGGCCCACATCGTCGTGCGCAACCCGTCGACGGTGGCGACGCGCAGCGTCTCACCGGTCAGTCCTTCGTTGCCGGAGTTGGCGACAGCCACCAGAACGGCGAGGCCGACCGCGAGACCGACCTGCTGGCCGGTCGACGCGATACCCGAGGCGATGCCCTGATCCTCTTCCGCGGTCCCGGTGGTCACCGCCGCGTACATCGCGGTGAACACCGTGCCCTGGCCGAGGCTGAGGACCAGCACTCCCGGTGCCAGCGCCAGGAACGAGCCGGTCGGCGAGAGGGAGAACGCGAAGGCCACGGTGCCGGCGGCACCGATGAGGAGCGCGACGATCAGCGTGGTGCGCGCTCCGAAGCGGGTGACCAGCTTCCCACCGGACAGGTTGCCGATGAGCACCCCGACGCACGGCAGGAGGAAGGCGAAACCGCTCTGGATCGCCGAGTAGCCGAGCACGTTCTGGAAGTAGACGGTGAAGAAGTAGGGCAGCGCGCCGAAAGTCCCCATGAACACGAAGACAACGAGGGTGCCGGTACTCAGGTTTCGGTTACGGAACAAGCGAAGCGGCAGCAGCGGGTCGCGGCCGCGGCCCTCGATGGCGATGAACCCGGCGAGCACGATCACGGCGATGGCCGCGGTGATCAGGATCGTCGGCGAAGTCCAGCCCGACACCGGTCCCTGGACGAGGGTGAACACCAGCAGCGTCGCGCCGACGGTCGCGGTCAGCGCGCCGGGCAGGTCGAACTTGCGCCCGTCGGACCCCTGGTCGGTGTCCTTCGGGATGACGGCGAACGCGAGCAGCAGGGCGCCACCGGCGAGCGGGACGTTGGCGAAGAAGATCGACTCCCAGCCGAAAGCGCCCGTCAGCACGCCGCCGAGCAGCGAACCGAAGACCATTCCGCTGCCACCGGCACCGCTCCAGATCGACAGCGCGCGGTTGCGGTCAGGCCCTTCGGCGAAGGTCGTGGTGATCAGCGAAAGCGTCGAGGGAGCGAGGAAAGCGCCGCCGAGACCCTGCACCGCACGCGCGATGATCAGCGTCGTCGGGTCACCGGCGAGCCCTCCGACGAGCGAGGAAGCCGCGTACAGGAAGAGGCCGAAGACGAACATCCGGCGGCGTCCGAACAGGTCCGCCGCGCGGCCGCCGAGCAGCAGGAAACCGCCGAAGGCGACGACATAGGCGCTGACGACCCATTGGAGTGTGTGCGCGGAGAAGCCGACTCCGGCACCGATGTCGGGCAGCGCCACGAAAACAATGCTGTAGTCCATGGCGTAGATGAACATCGCGAAAGCCAGCAACGCCAGGATCAAGCCGAGGCGTCGGCGGGACGGCGTCTCGGCGCCGGCGACTGCAGGAGGCATTTTCTGTGCCTGTCCTTTCTGAGGTGATTGTTTCGGGTGCTCGTCGATACGCGGGGCATGGAAAAGGTTCCCTCGGCCGGTTGCCGGGGAATGGAGAATTCTGATCAGTGTTGCCGGGTATTCGTTTTCACAACTTCGAGCGTGGCTCGAGGTGATCGCGGAACCAATTCACGACGGCGGTGTCGAGTTCGTCCCATTCATTGCGGTCGTCCGGGAGATGACCGCCGGAAAGGCGGATGAATCGCACGGTCCCGCCCAGTCCGGTCAGCGTTTCGTACAGTTGCTCGGTGCCGCTGATGACGACCGTGGTGTCGTTCACCGCGTGCGCCAGCAGCAGCGGCGCCCGGAGATCCGCCGCGTGGGTGAGCGGGCTCGCCTCCTTGAGCCTCGCCAGATCTTCGGGGTCGTCGACGTCCCCGATCCATTCCACGACCCGCCTGCTCCATGTCGGCGGCAGGGCCCGGACGTCCGCTTCGAGGTCCGCCGGTCCGCAGATCGCGGCACCGGCCCGCCACAGATCCGGCAGCCTCGTCAGGCAACTGAGCGCCGCGAATCCGCCGTAGGACATCCCGTGGACACCGAGCCGATCGCCGTCCACCCAGTCCAGGCTTCGGAGAAACCCCGCGGCGGCTGCGAAATCGGCCAGATCACCGCCTCCCCAGTCGCGATAGATCAGCCGTTGATAGGCCAGCCCCCGTCCGGTGGAACCCCGGACGTTCGGTGCCAGCACAGCGATTCCGGCCCGCACCATCCGCTGGATCAGCGGGTCGTGCACCGGCAGCGCGGCCCATTCGGGGCCGCCGTGGATCGTCAGCACCGCGGGGACGGGATCGGCCGTCGAACGCGGGCGGTAGAGCAGTCCGGAGATCTCCAGCCCGTCCGCTCCGGTGAACCGGACCGTTTCCGGTTCGACGAGGTCGTCCGGCAGGGTGGCGCTGAAGTCGGTGAGCCGCTGTGTCTCGCCGGAGGCGAGGTCCACCGAGAAGAACTCGGTCGCCCGGTCGCCGGCACCGACCTGCGCGAGCAGACGGTCTCCGCCGAATCGCGGCACGAAACCGTCGTAACCGAACGGCTGGGACGCGAATCCGGGCAGTTCGACCGTGGTCTCCGCGGTGCACAGCAGCGTGACCTGGTCCCGGGGCACGGCCCAGACCACCTGCGGGCCGACGATCACGTTCTCCACATCGGCGTCCGGCGTGGCGATCCACGTCAACGGCTCGCCCGGGACGAGCAGGGCGACCCCGAGGAAGTCGCGGCCCTCGGTGGTGCACAGGTAGATCCCGTCCTCGGTCCATCCGCCCGGCTGGTACTTCGCCGGACCCTCGTGCGGGGTGAGGTGCCGCGTCTCGCCGGTCGTGAGATCGCAGGCGAACAGGTCCTGGTCGGTGTTCTGGTGGAATTTCAGGACGAGGAGGTGCCGGGAGTCCGGGGAGAAACAGATCGGCACGTACCGGTCGTCACCTTCCAGGACCATCCTGGACTCGCCGCTCTCCAGGTCCCGCACGTAGACGTCGAGACAGGTGATGTCACGCGCGCTGGTCGAGTAGGCGAGCAGCCGGCCATCCGGGCTGTACGGCCGGCTCGCGCTCGAATACGGCACGCCGATCTCGCGCCTGATGCCGGGTTCCGTCGCGATCCACTCCACCTCGCCGGTGGCCGGATCGAGTTCGGCCAGCCGGTAGTCCTGGCCGCCGGTCACGTCCGCCACGACCAGGAGCCGGGTCTCGTCGGGCCGCCACGCCAGCCGGGTGACCGCGCCGTCGATCGGGAACATCCGCCGTTCCCCGGTCCAGGTCCGGAACCATGGCTGCGGCCTGCCGGATTCGTCGCTGACGTACGCGAAGCCCTCTTTCGCGGGCCAAGCGCCCCAGACGGTCATGAGTGCTCCGCCAAGGCGAGCTGGATCGACGCCGCGGCGACGATCCCGCGGTGGAACCAAGCGAGGTCGAGATTCTCGTCGGGCGCGTGGTTGGCCTCGTCGACGTTGGCCAGCGGCACGCCGTAACAGGGGCACGAGAGGACGTCGCTGAGCGCGGCGATCGGCAGGCTTCCGCCCATCGACGGGACCAGCAGCGGCCGTTGCCCGAGCCCGTCCTCGACCGCCCGGAGAATCGTTGTCGTGTAAGGGGTTTCGGGCAATGTGGACGACGGCGACATGGCCGCGTCGGGGACGAACTCGACGTCGGGGGCGAATTTCGCGATATGCCGCCGGATGGCTTCGGCGACCTGGTCGGGGGTCTGGCCGCTGACCAGCCGGGCCTCGCACCGGGCGATGGCGACGTCGGGGATCACCGTGCGATGGTCACCGGAATCCGCGCAGCTCAACGAGTTCACGGTCAGCGTCGGCACGGCCAGGCGTTCGTGGAAGCCCAGATCGGCCGGTGGCTCCATGCCCGCCGCCCCGATCGCTTCGAGGGTTCCGGCCACGTCGACCGGGAGATCCGCCAGCGCGGCACGCTGTCCCTCGCTCAGCGGCGCGACATCGTCGGCGAACCCGGGCACGGTCACGATCCCGTCCGCCGACCGCATGGTGGCCAGCAGCTGCACCAGCGCCCACGCCGGATTCGGCGCGACCCCGCCCCAGTTCCCCGAATGCAGCGGCCGGTTCGCGCCTCGCGTGCGCAACTCGAACGTCAGGATCCCGCGCATGCCGAGGACCACACAGGCCCGGCCGGAGTCGTGCACGGGCCCGTCGCTCCAGATCACCAGATCGGGCCGGCCGACCTGACGTACGGCCCGGGCCAGGTTGGGGCTGCCGATCTCCTCCTCGCCGTCGAGCAGAACCGTGACCCGGCAAGGAAATCCGCCGGTCAGGTCCCGCAAGGCGCGCAGCCCCAGCAGTTGCGCGAGATGCTGCCCCTTGTTGTCGCCCGTGCCGCGCCCGTACATCCGGCCGTCACGGACCGACGGCACGAACGGCGGTGTCGTCCACAGATCGAGCGGGCCCGGCGGCTGCACGTCGTAGTGGCCGTAGATCAGCACGTGCGGTCCGGGGCCGTCCGCCGTTCCCACCAGTGCGGGCCAGCCGCCGGTCTCGACTTCTCGCGCCTCCAGGCCCGACGCGCGCAACAGCCGGAGACCGTGGGCCGCGGCCTCGGTCATGCCCTCGCCGGTGCGGCTCACGCTCGGCAGGGAGATCCAGTCCGCCAGCTCACCGACCAGGTCTCGGCCGTCCACCCAGGCCCGGAGCTGCTCGATCACAGAACCTCCAAGCGATTGCAAATAATGACATCGATATTAAGTCAAGCAAACCGATGTCGGCTTGGCAAGGTACAGTGCTGCGTGTGGAGGCGACGATCGAAGAACTCAAGGCGCTCGGGCATCCGGTCCGCTGGCGCATCCTGCGGCTGTGCCTGGACCGCGCGCTGACCAACAAGGAGCTGTCGGTCGAGCTCGACCTCGCTCCCGCTACCACGCTGCGTCACGTCCGTGCTCTGGTGAAGACGAACTTCCTGGTCGCCGAACCGGTCTGCACCGGTGAGAACGGCGCGTTGCAGCGGCCCTATCGCGCGACCGCGCGCACCTGGGGCATGACGATCCTGCCCGACGACTCCGGCCTGGCGCAGCAGGTCGACCTCGCCGTGCTCGGCGCCCACCGCGCCGAACTGATCGCCGCGGGCAAGGATTCCGGCCGTGGCGCCAAGCGGGGAGTGCTGCGGTTGCGGCCCGAGTCGGTGGAGTCGCTTCACCGCCGGATCCGGGAACTGATCGCCGAGTACGGCGACGAGCCCGACGGCGAGCCGCTGAGCTATCTGTGGTCGCTCGCCGCGCAGGCTCCGGCCAAACCTTAAACGTCACGCAGGGTGGACCACCGCTGATTTCCGATCGGCGGTGGTGCTCCGTGCTGGGCTCATGAACATGTCTGATTCGCGGGAAGGGTTTGATCGAATGAAGATTGTCATCGCCGGCGGCCACGGAAAGATCGCCCTGCGGTTGACCCGGCGCCTCGCCGGACGTGGCGATTCCGTCGTGGGCATCGTGCGCAATCCCCGCCACGTCGACGACATCAGACGGGCGGGCGGGGAGGCCGTCGTGCTCGATCTCGAGCACGCCTCGGTGGACGAGGTGGCCGCCGTCCTCGTCGGCGCGGACGCCGCCGTCTTCTCGGCGGGCTCGGGCAACGCCGCCACCGCCGCGCGCCGGGACAAGATGGACCGGGGCGCCGTCGTGCTGATGATGGACGCGGCGGAACAGGCCGGGGTGCGGCGGTTCCTGCACGTCAGCTCCATCAACGTCGGCTGTGCCGACGACCGCGGCATCGGCGAGGGCTACGCCGTCTATCTGCGCGCCAAGCGCGCCGCCGAAGAGCACATCTTCGCCAGGGACAAGCTCGACTGGACGATCCTGCGGCCCGGTGTCCTCACCGACGGGGACGGCGACGGCACCGTCGAACTCACCGCCGGGAACAAGATCGGCCCGACCGGCGCCCGGTTCGACCAGGTCGCCAGGGAAGACGTCGCCGGCGTCCTCGTGGCGCTCATCGACCGGCCCGACACCGCCGGCCGTATCTACGTGGTGCTCGGCGGCAAGACCCCCATCGAAAAGGCGATCGACCTCTAACCGTACGGACAGCGAAAAGGCCCTTCCCGTTTTCCTGGGAAGGGCCTTTGTTTTGAAGGTGACCACGGTCGGGGGTCCGGGGGCTTGCCCCGGGCGGGGTGTGGGGGCTGCGCCCCCACAAGACACGCGGAACGCAAAAGGCTCGCGCTCTTTGCGAGCACGAGCCTTAAATGCGTGGAGCTGAGGGGAATCGAACCCCTGACCTTCTCGATGCGAACGAGACGCGCTACCAACTGCGCTACAGCCCCTGGTGAAACTTGCCCCTTTGTTTGGAGCTCCATGAGCCTATCAGTGGCTCATGGAGCTCCGGAACGCGGGGGTCACTCTCCGGCGGCCCGGCGGAAAGGCCTGGTCCCGGGCTCGTCGAGCTCGTGGAAGGCCGGATCCTCGTCGTCGAGGTCGACGACGACGGCTTGGCGCCGGAGGCGGGACATCGGGGACGGTTTGCGTTCCACGACGGCCGGGCGCTCGGCGGCGGCGACGACCTCGACGTCCTCGTGGGACTCGGGGGACTCGGGGGCGTCGTCTTCGTCGGCGATCGAGCGGCGCGGGGCGCGGGTGTTGTTGAAGCGGGCGAGGCGGCGCTGCCGGATCTCGTTCTCGATGCGGACCTGGCGGCGCAGGTACACGAGGTAGCCGATGAGGACGGCGTCGACGACACCGTTGGCCCACCAGACCGTCGGGGTCAGGAAGCCGGCGACGACCGCGGTGGTGACCACGAGCACCAGGAGCGCGATGACGATCCGCTGCCGGAACGCGTACTTGGCGCGGGCGGCGATGTCCGCGGCTTCGGGGTCGAAACCGCCCCGGCCCGGCCGGTAGCCGCTGCCTTGGCGTTCCCTTTCGGTGTGGGACGCGCGCGAGGGCTGGGGTAGCGGTTCGGCTTCCGGTTCCTCGTCTTCGAGGTCGGCGTCGAGTTCGGCCTCGAGCTCGGCCAGGTCGTCTTCTACCGACGGTTCCGTGTTCTCCGCCATGGCGAACTCCTCCGGTCCCTCGTGGCGTGTGCTCCCGCTCCGCACGACCCGCGCCGCCATGGCCGAGTCCGTCGTCCGTGCGACCTGCTGGCGCTTGCGGGCGACCATGGGCACGAGAACGACGAGCCATGCCGCTGCGAGCGCGACGATGATCACCGAACTGGGCATCTCCCGTCACCTCCCCCGATCCACTGCTGTAGTCACGCTAGCCACAACAGTCACACACGCCGCGCAGACTCGCCGGTTTCGATCACGGAAAATGCATCACCAAATTAGGTGAATCTCACAGGTTGTGGTAACGCGGTCACCGGAACGACCCCGTGACGGGGTCAAACGCGCTCCGCGAGGCCCTTCGCGACGAGCCGGGAGACCAGTCCGTCACCGGTCTCCTCCTTGGTGATCGCATAGCAGAAATGGTCCCGCCAGCCGCCCGCGACATCGAGGTAGCGCTCGAAAAGGCCTTCTTGCCGGTACCCCGCTTTGCCGAGAACCCGCAGGCTGGGGGTGTTTTCGGGGCGGACGGTCGCTTCGAGCCGGTGCAGTCCGCCGAAGTCGAAGACGTGGTCGGTGACCAGTGCGACGGCGCCGGTCGCGACGCCGCCGCGGACGATGTCCGACGACACCCAGTAGCCGATCCAGGCCGACCGGAGTGACGCCCGGATGACGTTACCCACAGTGATCTGCCCGGCGAAGCGTCCATCCACCGTGATGGTGAACGGGAGGCACTGGCCGCGCCGGGCGAGGCCCCGCAGAGCCAGCCATTGCGACGGCCACGACCAGAACGCGTTGCGGTCCGGCCACGGCCCGATGCCGGTCGGTTCCCACATCTCCAGATGCTCGCGGTCCCGCAGCCGGACGCGGCTCCAGTCGCCGGCGTCCCGCAGCCGGACCGGCCGGACGGCGAGGATCCCGGCGGGCACCCGGAGCGGCCCGAGCTTCGCGGGCCAGCCTGGATGCCGGGTCTCGACGGGATACGCGACGCCGGAAATCGGTGCGCCCATTACGCCCGCTGGGCCAGGAAGGTCACCTTGACCTGCTCGCCCGCGGCGACCTCGGTGAGGTCTTCGTCGATGTTGATCAGGCAGTTCGCCTCGGCCAGCGACGCGAGCAGATGCGCGCCGGAAGTCCCGAGCGGCTGCACCAGATACTCGCCGTTGCCCTCGTCGCGCAGCAGCTGCCCGCGCAGGAAACCCTTGCGCCCCTTGGTCGAGGTGATCGGGGAGAGCAGCCGCGCGCCGACGATCCGGCGGTGCGGGTTGCGGGTGCCGCGCGCGGCGCGGATCAGCGGGCGGACCAGGACCTCGAACACGACCAGCGCGCTCATCGGGTTGCCGGGGATCAGGAACGTCGGCACCGAATCGGGGCCGAGCCTGCCGAAGCCCTGCACCGAACCGGGGTGCATGGCGACGCGGGTCAGGTCGATGTGGCCGAGATCGGACAGCGCCGCGTGCACCTCGTCGCCCGCGCTTCCGCCGGCGCCGCCCGCGACGACGACGATCTCCGACATCAGCAGGCGGCCTTCGACGATCTCCCGCAGCCGTTTCGGATCGCCAGGGACGATGCCGACGCGGCTCACTTCGGCGCCCGCGTCCCGCGCGGCCGCGGACAGCGCGTAGGAGTTGACGTCGTAGACCTGCCCGACCGACGGCGTGCGGTCGATGTCGACCAGTTCGTCGCCGACGGACACGATCGAAACCCGGGGCCGCGGGTAGACCAGCACCTTCGCCCGGCCGACCGCGGCGAGCAGGCCGACCTGGGCCGAGCCGATGGTGTCGCCCTTGCGTACGGCGACGTCGCCGATCTGCACGTCCTCGCCGGTCCGGCGCACGTAGCCCGCCGACGGCACCGACTTGTGCACGGTGACCTTGGCCTGGTGGCCGTCGGTGTAGGCGGTCGGGACGACGGCGTCGGCGAGCGTGGGCAGCGGCGCGCCGGTGTCGACCCGCACGGCCTGGCCAGGCTGCAGCCGCCGCGGCTGGCGTGAACCGGCGGCGATCTCGCCGACCACCGGCAGCTGCACCGGCTCCTGGCCCGCGGTGCGGACGTCGACGCTCCGGACCGCGTAGCCGTCGACGGCGGCCTGGTCGAAACCGGGCAGCGCGTGTTCGGCGACGACCTCTTCGGCGCACAGGAGGCCTTGGGCCTCGGAGATGGCGACCCGGACCGGGCGCGGGCGTACCGCGGCGTCCAGGGTCAGCGCGATCTGATCCTCGACGGAACGGAACTGTCCCGCGTCTTCGGTCTCGGCCGCTTCGGCGATGGGCTCCGTCATGACTGGGGGATCTCGATCCGCTCGTTCGACCAGGCACGCGCTGAAGGCCCGTCGGTGAACTGAAGTTCACCACCGTTACCAGGAGTGATGCGGTCCGAAGCCGTGGAAATCGCCCGATCGGGCAAGCTCCTCGTGGTCCGTGCCGCCGGGGTGGTCGCTGCGCCTGTCATAGGCGTGAAGCCTAACCTGACCCCGTGGGCGAGCCCGGCAATGAACACCTGAGCAAAGCGGAGTGGCGTTCTCGGATAACCGCCGAACGTCGTTCACAGGTGACGGAAGAGCGGGCGAGGGAGGCCGAGGCGCTGGCCGTCGCGGCCGCTCGGCTGCCGGGAGACACCGTGGGCGCGTATGTCCCGTTCGGGACCGAACCGGGCTCGGCGTCGCTCCTTGATCAACTTCTGGACCAGGGCAAACAGGTGCTGCTGCCGATCGTCCCGGACGAACCGGGACCGCTCGGCTGGGCCGTCTACGAAGGCCCGTCGAGCCTCGGACCGGGCCGCCTGCGCGGGCTGCTCGAACCGACCGGCCGCCGGCTCGGTCCCGACACGCTGGGGACGGCCGATCTGGTGCTGATCCCGGCCCTCGCCGTCGACGACGAAGGCGTCCGGCTCGGCCGGGGCGCCGGGTACTACGACCGGTCGCTCTCCTTCGCCGCGCCGGGCACCGCGCTGATCGCCGTCGTCCGGGACGCCGAACTCGTCCGCGCCCTGCCCGCCGAACCGCACGACGTCCGGATGACCGGGGTACTGACGCCAGGACACGGTCTGGTGCCGCGTCCGGTGGGTTAACCCGGCAGGACCCCGGCTTCGGACACGGCGGTCCGGGTGGCCGCGAAACCTTCGGCCGTCAGACGGCGAACGGCGTCTTCGGCGTCGGCTTCCCGGAAGACCCCGAAAACGCAGCCGCCCTTTCCGGTTCCGGTGATCTTGGCGCCGAGAGCGCCGTGCCGTTTCACCGCGTCGATACAGCCGTCGGTCACCTCGTCGCTGACACCCATGTCGTCCCGCAACGAACTTTGCGCCAGGTCGAGGAGTTCGCCGATCGCGGTGATGTCCGGCGCGGGGGAGACCAGCAGGGCGGACAGCGCGTCGACCGCTTCGGTGGTCCGCCGGACGTAGGTGGCGATCGCCGGGTCCCCGGCCTGGCTCCGCGCCCGCTTCCAGCGGATGACCTCGCTGGTGTCCCTGGTGCGCCGCGTGTCGACGACGACGATCGCCAGCCCGTCCGGCCACGCGAGCCTGTCGACCGAGCGGATCGCGCCGTCGTCGCAGGCGACCTGCACGACCCCGCCGGTCACGCACGGCACGTAGTCCATCGGGCCGACGTCGCGGCCCGCGAGCCGCTTCTCCACCACCAGCCCCTCGGCGATCCGTTCGCCGGCGGAAGCCGGATCCGCCGAAACGGCGAGCGCGGCGACGCACAGTGCCGCGCTGCTGGCCAGTCCCGCGCCCGGCGGGACCTCGGAGACGATGTCCAGCCCGCTCGGCCACAGTTCGTCGCCGCGATCGTGGTGGAAGGTCACCGCGATCCGGGCCAGCTCGGCCCACGGCCGGTCGCTCGTGGTCCACACGTCCGCGGCCCTGGCCCGTCCGGTGAGCGTGCCCGCGGCGCGCACTTCGAACGCGGTGGCGCGCGGCGAAAGGGTGAGGGCGCACCGGATCCGCAGATCGAGCGCGGCCTGGATCGGCGCCCCGCCCAGCCAGTCGAGGTCCTCGCCCGCGAGGCAGATCCGGCCGGGCGCGGATCTCGGCGGCTCAGTCGAGCTGTTTGTCATTCCGGAAGATCTCCCGTTTGCCGACCCCGTCGAGCACCAGCTTGAAGACGATGAACCGCACCACCTCGCCGGATTTGTTCTCCCACGTGTGCGGCGCGGTGCCCAGCCGCGCGACGTCGCCGGGGCCCAGCTCCTCGGTGTGCTGCGCGCCGTCCGCGCGCCAGTGCAGCAGCATGCGGCCGGACACCACGTGGACGGCCTCTTCGATGGTGTCGTGGTGATGCCACTGCTGCGTGACGCCGTCGGGCAGTTCGTTCCAGTGGATCTCGTATTCGTCGAACAGGTGGTACCGGACGGCGGTGCCGTCCGGTTTCACGGTCTCCTTGCCGTCGGCCGCGCGGGAGATCAGCGGGGTTGTCGTACGCACAATCGGGACTCCGTCACAGGAAAGGGTCGTAGTCGGGGATCGTTTCGCCGGGCTTCTCACGCATCTCGAACAAGGCGAGATTGGACCGGTGGCGGATGCAGTGGAACCGGCAGTGCCGGTCGGGCCGGACGTCGTCCCGGACCCGGCGACGGCGTTCACCGTTCCACATCGCCGAGAACGTCTCGGTCGTGGGATCCCCGTACCGCGCCGCGGGATTCCCCCGGTGGTACGGGCAGAAGTAGGCGCCGGAGGAGGTCACCAGGGTGCGGAGATCGGCCACCGGGCAGGTGGTGTACTCCTTGACCTCCCGCGCGGTGCCGTCCGCGCCGCCGAGCACGCCGAGCGTGCCGGGACTCACCACGGTGAAACCGTCGTCCTCCAGTTCCCGCAGGCGGGAAAGCTGGGCGGAAAGCGTGTCGAGCAGCTCCGGATCCTGGCCCCGGATGTAATGCTCCATGTCGTACTCGGGTTTCACTTCGAAGTAGTCGCAACCGACCCGTTTCGCCAGTTCGGCGGCCGCGGCGATCTCGCCCGCGTTGGTTTCCGCGAGGGTTCCGTCCTCCGCGCGGCGTCCCATCACCAGAAACGAATAGCCGAGCTTTCCGCTTTTGCGGGAACCGAGCAGTTCCATGTTCGCGATCACTTCGGCGAACCGGTTCCGCCCGCCACGTCCGGGCCTGAATTTCCCATAGGTCTCCGCGGTCGCCGCGTCGACCGAAACCCGGGTCCACTCCACTTTGTCGGCCAGTACGCCGACATGCCGGTGAATCGTCGTTCCGTTCGTGGTGATGCCGATACTTGTCCCACCCGTGTGCAAGGTGGTGATCACCTCGCCGATCGCCGAATGCAACAAGGGTTCGCCGCCGCCGATGAGGATCACCGCCTTGACGCCCGCTTCGACGAGTTCGGCGGCGAGCCCGGTCAGCCTTTCGGCGGTGAACCTGCCGTCGTTCAGCAGGCTTCCGCTGATGCATTCGGGGCATGCGAGGTCGCAGAACGACGTCGGATCCAGTTCGACGACCACGGGCGCGGCGGGCTGTACCCCGTTGGCCGCCAGTGAAACCTGCGGACGAGTGAATTCCTGGTAAAGCTTCGAGGTGAGATCGAGTGGTCCGCCACGAGAGTCCGCCGCCATCCGCGCCGCCTTCGGTCTTCGCGGTCTCATACCGCGACGGGCCGGGCAGGCCTTCACCCGGGTCGGATATACTAACGCCTTGGGAAGTGTTCAGAAAGGTCACAATGAGCGTGCCTGATCGTTTCACCGAAACGTTGTCGAAAATGCGTTCCGCGGGGGCGCACGCCCAAGAAGTGGCGGCGCTGCGACGACGGCTCGAGCAGCTTTCCGAAACCGGTGCCGGCGAATTGCCGGGTTCGGAACTCGAACCGCTCGAGGACATCAGCCGCTTGGTGGACCTGCCTGATCCGGACGCCGAAACCGCGCGACGGGTATTGGACCGGACGGCGGTACTCAAACTCAACGGCGGCCTCGGCACCAGCATGGGCCTGTCCGGCCCGAAATCGCTGCTGGAAATCAAACCGGGCAAAACGTTCCTCGACGTCATCGCGATGCGGGTGCTCGACACCCGCGCCGCCTACGGGGCCCGGCTGCCGCTCATCCTGATGAACTCGGCGGGCACCCGGGAGCCCTCCCTCGCGCTGCTGAAGAAGTACCCCACGCTCGCCGACCCGGTCATCCCGGCCGACTTCCTGCAGGGCCGCGAACCGAAGATCACCGCGGACGGGCACGTCCCGGTCGAGTGGCCCGCCGATCCGGAACTCGAATGGTGCCCGCCCGGTCACGGCGACATCTACATCGCGCTGGCCGTGAGCGGCATGCTCGATCTGCTGCTGGCCGAAGGGATCCGCTGGGTCTTCGTGTCCAACGCGGACAACGTCGGCGCCGTGCCGGACGCGCGGATCGCCGCCTGGCTCGCGGAAAACGACATCCCGTTCGCCATGGAGACCGTGCTCGGCACACCCGCCGACCGCAAGGGCGGGCACCTCGCGCGGCGCGACGGCCGGATCGTGCTCCGCGAGTCCGCGCAGGTCCCGGCCGGTGACGACTCCTTCGGCGACGTCGCCAAGTGGCGGTACTTCAACACGAACAACATCTGGTTCGACCTGGAACGGCTGAAGGCGTTGCAGGACGCCGATCCGGCCGCGCCGGAACTCCCGCTCATCGTGAACCGCAAGACCGTCGACCCGACCGACTCCGCGAGCACCCCGGTGATCCAGCTCGAAACGGCGATGGGCGCGGCGATCGCCTCGGTCGAGGGCGCCCAGGCCATCGAGATCCCGCGGTCCCGGTTCGCGCCGGTCAAGACCACCGACGATCTGCTCGTCGTCCGGTCCGACGCGTACCGGCTGGACGACAGCGGCGAGATGGTCCCGCAGTTCACCACGCCGCCGGTGGTGTCGCTGAGCAAGGACCATTTCAAGCTGCTGAACGACTTCGACGCCCGGATCCCGGACGCGCCGTCACTGCGGGACTGCACGAGCCTCGACGTGGAAGGCGATGTCACGTTCGGGAAGAACGTGGTGATCCGGGGCGCGGTCAAGATCGTCGGGCCGAAGATTGTGCCGGACGGCGAGGTGCTGTAGCCGGGTTCAGGACGCCACGTCCGCCCGGTGGGCGTGGGCCTGGACCCCGGCGAGGATGATCTCGGTCTCGGCCTTCGTCCAGGTCGAGATGTGCACTTCCCAGGCGTCGTCCTTCCGCAGTTCCTGTTCCAGGGCCCGCCACATCCATTCGAAGCAGATGGCCGGATCGAGCCCGCCGAGCCCGGCGCCGAACAACGGCATGAGCACCGAACGGAGCGGGAGGCCGTCCTCGTCCCGTTCGCGGCGGGCGAGGTCGAAGACGTTGTGCACGGCCTGCGCGACCGAAACCGGGCTCACCTCGAAACGGTCGGTGCCGGGGACGGGGATCCCGATCGCGGCGTGGTAGATCCGGTGGACGTCGCGCCGGATCAGGTCGCCCGACGAGGTGGCGGCGACGGTCCCCGGTTCGACGGGCAGGCCGAACCGGCCGTTCTCCCGCATCCAGGCGTCGAGTTCGGCCGCGGCGGTGTCTTCGATGATCTCGCCCGCGGGCCCCTTCTTGGCGGCCGCGCGGCGCAGCCGTCCCGAAACCGACGGTTTGAAGGTCATCGCCATCTG
The DNA here is from genome assembly GCF_014654365.1 of Amycolatopsis oliviviridis. Classification (GTDB taxonomy): domain Bacteria; phylum Actinomycetota; class Actinomycetes; order Mycobacteriales; family Pseudonocardiaceae; genus Amycolatopsis; species Amycolatopsis oliviviridis. The sequence goes on along the minus strand of NZ_BNAY01000003.1, from coordinate 861,831 downwards.
CATGTAGATGTTCTCGGACGTGCACACGATGTCGACGCCGGCGATCTGGTCGACCGGCCCGGACCGGACGGCGACGGCGACGGGCCTTTCGGACGCACCGCCGATGTCGACCATGATCGGCCCGTGCAAGGTCATCTCGGCGTGGTAATCGTCGCTTTCCGACGAGGCCATGCCGGTCTTGCGTTTCGCGGGGGAGGGCATCGGTTCGGTGAGCGCGGTGCGCAGGGAATCGCGGACCACCAGGTACGTCGGGTGGGTCGCGCCGTCCGGCTGGATGATCGAGGAATGGTCGCCCTGCAGGACCCCGACCGCCGGGAACACGCTTTTGGCCGAGGAGGCCCAGACGATGTTGTCGGTGTCGCCGGCGTAGCAGACGACCGGGATCGGGCAGCGGTGCTCGTCGAGGTGCGGCGCGTAGACGACGTCGGCCAGCACCCGGCGCTGGGTTTCGACCACCGACTCCGCGAGCGGCCGCAGTTCCCGTTCCTGGGCGTGCCAGCCGAGCAGTGAACGCCGCAAGGTCAGCATGAACTCGGATCCGTTGTTGGGGCAGGCGAACAGCACGATCCGGCGGATGCGGCTCAGCCGTACCCCGTTGCCTTCGGCGAGCTGCCGCATGAGAAAACGCAGCACGATCAGCCCGCCTTGGCTGTGCGCCACCAGGACCACGCGCGGCGCGTCGGCGTGCTTGGTTTCGAGGAGACTCGCCAGCCTGTCGGCGAGGACGTTGAAGTCGGGGACGCGGCGCGCCGGGTTCATGCGCAGTTTCGGTGTGGAGTAACCGAAGGTGTCGAAGTCGTAGTCTTCGGTGAGTTCCGCGTCCGTCGCGAGTAGACCGCGTAACGCGTTCCAAGTCGCTTCGGTGGAAAACAGACCATGTACGAACAGCGCCAGGGACTTCGCCACGATGATCTCCTCAAGCCGTGGCGTCACACGATACCCGGGCCGCGCGCTCCTTTCAGGTCGTTCGCCGGGCGATGAACACGTACTCGCGTCCTGGACGGTCGGGGGCGTCCCGGACGTCCAGGACGCGGAAACCGTGCTCCGCCAGCAAAGCCTCCAGGTCTTCGCGCTCGCGGAACCAGAGTTTCGAGTCCGAGGTGATCACCTCGCCGTCTGCGAACCGGTAGCTGTACCGGAACGAGACGAACGGGAGGTTCACCTCGGTGACCTCGCGCCACTGCTCCACCTCGCCGACGCCCGGGACGTCGATGACGTCGTGCGCGGTGTCGGCGGCCCAGTCCTCCCACACGCGGCGACCGGGGCGCCGGATCTCGAAGACCAGATGCCCACCCGGCTTCAGTGCCGTGTGGACGCCTTCGAGGGTCCGGCGCCATTCGTCGTCGGTGAGGAAGACCTGGGCCACGTTGCCGGTCATCACGGCGAGATCGGCGGCCGCCTCGCCCGCCGCTTTCGCGTCACCGTGGATCCAGGTGATCTTCCCTTCCGGGTCCTTGGCCTTCGCGATCTCCAGTGACGCCTCGGCCGGATCGACCCCCACGACCTCGATCCCGCGCCCGGCCAGGAGAACGGCCAGGCAGCCGGTTCCGCAGCCGACGTCGAGCACTCTCTTCGCCCCGAGTTCGCCGATGATGGCCAGGTAGTGGTCCAGATCGTCGCGAGCGCCGTCGAAGGCGTCGTAGATCGGTGCGAGCCGGGCGTGGGCGAAGAGCGCGTCAGGCATGCGGCGACGATAGTTCCGGTACGCGTCCGGGAGCCACGGATTTACGGTCGCGCCGCCAGGCCCGTTCGCCCAGCAGTGCCAGGAAGGCGGGCAGCAGCACGCCGCGGACCAGCGTGGCGTCGATCAGGACGGCGACCGCCATCCCGACCCCCATCATCTTGTACTCGATCGCGCTCAGCGTGATGAAGACGCTGAACACGCCGACCATGATCACCGCCGCACCGCTGACCACTCCCGCGCTGGTGCCGGTGCCGCGGACGATCGCGGTGACGGCCCCGTCGGCCCGGCGTTCACGGATCCGGCTGAGGATGAAGATGTGGTAGTCCATGCTCAGCCCGAGCAGCAGGACGAACATGAACATCGGCAGCCAGCCGACCACCCCGCCGTACGGCGTGAATCCCAGCAGCGAGGCGAAATGGCCGTCCTGGAAGATCCAGGTGAGCACCCCGTACGCCGCGCCGATCGACAGCAGGTTGAGCAGGAGCGACACGAGCGACACCGCCACGGACCGGAAAGCCAGCAGCAGCAACACGAACGCCGCCAGCAGGACGAAACCGACGACCAGCGGCATCCGCTCGATGACCCGGTCGGCGAAGTCGCGGGCGTTCGCCGTGCGTCCCGACACCGCGAAGTCGACACCGTCCACCCGGCCGATCGTCTCGGGCAGGACCTCGGTGCGCAGTTTCGCCAGTGCGGCGTCGGCCTGGGGATCGCGGCCGGCGCCGGACAGCGGGACCCGGACGACCACCGCGTCGTCGACGTTCGCGACCGCGATGGGTTTGTTCAGGACACCGCCGGATTCCCCGATCCGCCGTTCGAGATCCGTGATCGCCGACCGCAGCGCCGGGCTGTCGACGGGGCCGCCTTTCTCGGCCGTCAGCACCACCGTCGCGGGATAGACGACGCCTGGGAAGGCTTCCTGGGTGCGGACGGCGGCATCGATCGTCGCCATCGATCGCGGCAGGCTCTCCGCCGGTGTCGGATCCTGCAGGCGCATGCCGAGGGCGGGCAGGGTGAGCAGGATCAGCAGCGCGGAGGCGAGTCCGCCCCACAGCGCCGGGCGGCGGGTGACCACGCGGGCGGTCGCGGACCAGAACCGCGAGTTCTCCGCGGTGGTGCGCCGCTTGCCCAGCCAGGGAATCCGGCCGCGATCGACCTTGCCGCCCAGGAGCGAAAGTGACGCGGGCAGCACGGTGACCGCGCCGAGAACGGCCAGGCCGACCACGAACGCCGTACTGATCGCGAGCCCGGTGAAGTTGTCGAGTCCGGTGAACACCAGCCCGCTCACGCACAGGACGACCGTCACGCCGGAGACGACCACCACGTGCCCGGACGTCCGCGCCGCGATCAGGATCGCGTCGTCGATCGAGTGCCCCCGTGCGCGTTCTTCTCTTTGCCGTCGCAGGAAGAACAGCGAATAGTCGACGCCCACCGCCATCCCGATCAGTAGCGTGATCACCGTCGTCGCGCTGTTGATCGGGGTGAAGTCGTCGACGACGGACAGGAAACCGAACGTCGCCGCGACACTCGTCCCGGCCAGCAGCAACGGGACCGACGCCGCGACCAGCGCCCCGAAGACGATCAGCAGGATCACCAGTGTCATCGGCAGGGAAAGGAATTCCGATCGTTTGACGTCTTCCCGGATGCCCTTGTCGACCACGGTCGACAAGCTGAGATCGCCGGACAGGCCCAACCGGACGGACGGATGCCGGGCGGCGACCATGTCGACCTGAGCGGCCGCGGTCTCGAAGTTCGGGCGGATGTCCTTCTCCCCGCCCGCGATCGAGAAACCGACGAGACCGGACGCGCCGCCTGCCGAGATCCGCTCCGCGCCGTCGGGGGCCAGCGGTGAACGGACGTCGGTGACGGAACCGGATCGGGTGAGCGTGGCGACCAGGTCTTCGGTCGCCCGGCGGAGTTCTTCGTTCGAGGCGAAGGGCGGCGAGCCGGGTTCCTTCGCCTCGACGAGGACGTTCTCTCGTAAGGGATCGAAGGTGCTCTGGGCGTTCAAAGCGGTCTGCGCGCGGCCGGATTCGCCGGGATCGGTGCTCCGCCGGCTTTCGCCGTCCAGCAGGGCACCCGACAGCAGGGCGGCGACCACGAGGGCGACCCAGCAGGCGAGGGTGAGCGCGCGATGCCGGAGGGACCAGGCAGCGAGCTTTTCGGGCAGCATGAACTACAGTCCTTTGCGTGAAGGAGTGAGATGCCTCGGGCGAGGTTTTTGCTTCTTCTTTCCTGGGCCGTCGAGTTGCCGCTCGACGGCCCAGGGTCTTTCACCGGCCGGTCAGTCGACCTCCTTGAGGATCCGTTCGACCGAGCCCACGCTCTTCTGGAGATCGGCGAGGCGCCCGTCGAGTTCGGTGAGTTTGCGTTCGGTCTCTTCCTGCGCTTGGACGGCTTTTTCGGCGAGCCTGCGGTATTCCTGTTCACGCGCGAGCGCGCCCTTGGCCCGGATGGTCGCGCCGAACTGCCACACGACCACCGTGATCACCACGGTGAGGAACACGAAGATGCCGATCAGCCCGGCGACTTCCTGCCATTGATGCCACTTCACGGCCGTTCCCCCTCATCGCCCGGTGTCGGTGCGCCCGGTGTCTGTGTGCTCAGTGTCGGTGCCGCGGCGGCGATGGCGTCCGGGCTGAGTTCGATCAGGAACGGTTTCACCTCGTAGAACTTCATCGCCTTCCCGTCCTCCGACAGCTCCAGGGTGGCCGACACGAGCCCGGCCGCCTCCAGTTTGCGCAGGTGGAGTTGCAGCAGTGCCCGGCTGATGCCGAGCTCTCGCGCCAGCTGGCTCACGTACGCGCGCTCCGCGCGGAGCGCCGCGACGATCCGCAGCCGATGCGGATTCGCCAGTGCCCCCAGCAGCCGCAACAGCTCGTCGCCGGACGGTCCGGTGGCGCTCACGGTCGGCTCCTGCACATGCCAAAGAAATCTAGCAGGTGCCGACTCGATCTACCAGGTGCTCCATCCAGACGTTCGGCTCCACGTAGACGCCGACGTCCAGCGCCGAGGAGGCGAGCACCGGCGCGATCCCACCGGGCACGGTCGTGAGGCCGTCCTGGAGTTCGACGCCGGTCCATGCCTTCCACTGGGCGAAAGTGCCTGTGACCGTCATCGCGAACGGAGCCACCCGCACGAACCGGGCGCCGAGCCGCTCGTGCGTACGCAGCCAAGGATCCTCGGGCAGACCGTCCGGACGACGGCGCGCGACATAGTCCTCGAAGGACGATCCGGGCTCGTTCTCCTTCCCGGCCGGGCGGACCGGCACGACGAGTTTGCGCATCCCCGTTTCCGCGGCGCGCTTTTTCAGGGCTTCCAGAGCTTTTGTGGCCAGGCCGCCACCACGGCGACCTGGCGCGACCAGCACTTCGAGGGCGATCAGCGTATTCGTCTCACGGGTGCTCAGCAGGTCTTCCGCGGCCCAGATCAAGGCGGCGTCCCAGCCGTGGTCCGGCAGTTCCGGGCGTTCGGCCGTCGGGAATCCGGCCGGGACAGCGGCCGCTCTCGCCACCGGGACACCGTCTTCCAGCAGCACGAGGAGGTATTCCGGCCAGCGGGCGGCCAGATGGGACGACTTCGCCAGCAGGCCCGTCAGGTCGTGCTGGAGGAACTCGCCGCCGACGCCGCCGAGGCCGAGCGCGGGTTCACGCAGCTCAGGCCGGGTGGCCAGGTCTTCGATCACGATCATGTCCTCAGTAGACCCGAGGACACGCTTCTCTCACGAGGTGGTTTTCACGATGGTCTAGCGCACCGGCAGCGCTCGGCGCTTCCCGGTGAGACCGGTGGTGTTGAGGTTGGCTCGCTCGCCGGCGGAGTGCCCGTCGAGGTAGCCGCTGCCGGACAGCCGCCTCGGCGGTGCCGAGCGCAGGTCGCCGTACTGCTCGTCGTACGCCTGTTTGACCATCGCGGTCCGGTCCTGGATCACCAGCGCGGCGGAGCGATCGCCCGCCGCCGTGGTGTGGGTGCGGGCCGCGGTGTCCTCGCTGTTGCGGAGCCTTTCGTAGACGGCGCCGGAGAACCCGTGCAGCCAGGTGCGCCGGTACGCGGCCAGCGATTCGCCCGCGAACACCCGGTTCTCCGGGCGGACCCTGGTCAGCTGGGTGGTCGCCTGCAGCAGCAGGCTCGTGTACAGCAGTTCCGTCCGTTCCAGATCGGACCGGAAACCGAACACCGTCACCGCGGTGACCGACTGGCCGAGCCGGTGCAGCAGGGCCCGGCAGCGCAGCGGATGCGCGATGTTCGTGAGCAGTCCCGCCTTGTCCCGGCTGTACGGGTTTTCGAGCGGGATCATGATCTGGGTGATCTCGTCGGCGGCCGCCCCGGAGGCGGCCAGCAAGGCCTGATCGATGCCGTACCTGGCGATCAGTTCGGCGGCCTTCGTGTTGTACGACTCGGCTTCGGCCTCGGTGACCGCCGGGTCCTCCGCCTTGGCGAGGAGTTTCCGGACGCGCGCGAGCAGCGTGTCATGGTCGGGCATGGCCCTCCTTCCTGATTGGGTCGAAGCGGGCAATCTAGGAGAGAGGTCCGACAATATTCGGGTGTGCTGTCCGGAACCCGGCAAGGGGGCGGTATGTCGATGGACGTTTCGGTGGTCGGTTCCGGTCCGAACGGGCTCGCGGCGGCGGTCCTGCTGGTCAGGGCGGGACTGACGGTCGAAGTGCACGAGGCGGCGGACGAGATCGGCGGCGGGACGCGCACGGCTTCGCTGTTCGACGACGACGTCCGGCACGACATCTGCGCCACCGGGCATCCGATGGCCGCGGCGTCTCCCTTCTTCCGCTGGTTCGATCTCGCCGGGCACGGCGTCGACCTCCTGCGGCCGGAGATCGCGTACGCGCACCCGATCGACGGTAGCCGCGCCGGACTCGCCTATGAAGATCTCGACCGGACCTGTGACGCCCTCGGTACGGACGGCCCCCGCTGGCGCCGCCTGCTGGGACCGCTGGCGGAGCACAGCCGCGAACTGGCCGATCTCCTGCTCGGCGACCTCCGCCATCCGCCCCGCGACCCGCGGTCCGCCGCGCTTCTCCCCGCCCGGATCGCGCTGCTCGCCTCCGGACTCGAGCGGCGCCTGTTCACCGGCCCGGAAGCGCCCGCGCTGCTGTCCGGCGTCTCCGCGCACGTCATGAGCCGTCAGCCCTCGCTCGCCGCGGCGGGCGCGACCCTCCTGCTCGGCCACCTCGCGCATTCGACCGGCTGGCCGATCGCCCGCGGCGGCAGCCAGACCATCACCGACGCGCTCGCCGACGACGTCCGCGCGCACGGCGGGCGGATCCACACCGGCAGCCGGATCACGGATCTGCGTGCCCTCGCGGGCTCGCGGACGGTGATCCTCGACATCGCCCCGCGCGGTTTCCTCGACATCGCTCGCGATCTGCTGCCGCCGCGATACCGGAAGGCACTGGAGTCCTATCGCTACGGGCCCGGTGCGGCGAAGGTCGATTTCCTGGTTTCCGAACCGGTTCCGTGGGCGGTCCCGGAGGTCGGCAAGGCGGGCACCGTCCATCTCGGCGGCACCCGGGACAAGGTGTACGCCGCCGAGAACGCCGTCGTGCGCGGGGAAGATCCGGACGACCGGTTCGTGCTCGTGTCCGATCCGATGGCGATCGACCCTTCGCGCGGGCTGCCGGGCAAACGGCCGGTGTGGGCGTATTGCCATGTGCCGCACGGTGATCCGCGTGACGCGACCGAGCTCGTCCGGCGGCGGATCGAACGGTTCGCACCCGGGTTCTCCGACACGATCCTGGCGAGCCGCTGCCTCACCGCACCGCAGCTGGAGGCCTACAACGCGAACTATCCCGGCGGTGACGTCGCCGCCGGGGCGGTGGATCTGCGCCAGGTACTCGGACGGCCCGTCCCGCGATGGAATCCGCATCGCACCCCGCTCGGCGGTGTCTTCCTGTGTTCGGCCGCGACCGCGCCGGGGCCCGGTGTGCACGGGATGGGCGGCTGGCACGCCGCGAAATCCTTACTGGGCAAGGATTTCGATCGGGTGATTCAAGAACCGCGAGGTCGCACGAGACCCGTTTCGTAGGCGACCACCACGGCCTGGGCCCGGCTGGAGATCCCGAGTTTCGTCATCAGCCGGTTCAGATGCGTCTTCACCGTGGCCTCGCTGACCAGCAGGCTTCGCGCGATGTCCGAGTTCGGCACGCCGGTGCCGACGAACCGGAGCACCTCGAGTTCGCGTTCGGTCAGCCCGGTCAGCTCCGGCGGGGCGGCCGGCTTTTCCGGCGGGCCCTGGGTGAACGCCTCGACGAGCCGCCGGGTGATGGTCGGCCCGAACAGCATGTCCCCGCGCGCGACGGCGTGGATCCCGGCGATCAGCGTCTCCGGCGGGCTGTCCTTGAGCAGGAAGCCCGCCGCGCCCGCGCGCAACGCGGTGTAGACGTACTCGTCGAGGTCGAACACCGTCAGCATGAGCACGTTCGGCTTCTCCGGCCCGGCCTGCGCGAGGATCCGCTCGGTCGCCCGCACGCCGTCGAGTTCGGGCAGCCGGATGTCCATCAGGATCACGTCGGGGCGCAGTTCTAGGGCTTTCTCAACGGCTTCGAGCCCGTTTCGCGCCTCGCCCGCGACCCGCACATCGGGGACCGCGTCGAGCAAGGCCACGAAACCCGCCCGGACGAGGTCCTGGTCGTCGACCACCAGCACACTGGTCACCGGGCTCGCTCCTGCGGCAGATAGGGAAGGGTCAGTACGATCGCGAAACCACCGGATCCGGCCGGTCCCATTTCGATGTAACCACCGTACATTCTCGCCCGTTCACGCATTCCGATGAGGCCTTGCCCGGCCGGATCGGGCGCCGGTGTCTTCTCGGAAGCGGAATTGCGGACACTCAGCACGAGCGCTTCCTCGCCGTATTCGAGGACGAGTTCCGCACTCGCCTTCTCCGCGTGTTTCAGTACGTTCGTAAGCGCTTCCTGAGCGATTCGGTAGGTGCACAGTTGCTGTCCCGGCGGAAGCCGTCGCGGCTCGCCGATGGTCCGTGTCGTCACCTTGAGACCGGCTTCACGCACACGGGTGACCAGCGTCGGCAGGTCGGCGAGGCCGGGCTGGGGGCGGTACTCGTGGGTTTCGCGCTGTGGCGGGCGCAGCACCCCGAGCAGGCGCCGCAGTTCGTCGAGCGCTTCCGTCGTGGTGCCGGTGATGGTGTCCAGCGCGGTGCGCGCGGTGACCGGGGACGATTCGAACACGTAGCGCGCGAGGTTCGCCTGTACCGCGATCACCGAGATGTGGTGGGACACGACGTCGTGCAGCTCGTGGGCGATGCGGATGCGTTCCTCGACGACGGCCTGCTCCGCTTCGAGCCGGATCTCCCGTTCGGCGCGGACGGCGCGTTCCACCATCCGTTCCGCGCGCAGGAAACCGAGCCGTCCGACGATGATCGTGCCCACGCACTGCGCGACCAGACGGGTCGTGTCGGCCACGAAGGACGGCACCTCCCCGAGGACGAGCCCCACTTCGAACAGGACGACCCAGGCGATGGTCGGCGCCACGGCCTTCGCGGGCGGGTACCGCGCCCACACCGTGTAAGCCGCGATGAAGGCCGAGGGTTCGCCCAGCGTGGCCCGGTAACCCAGCGCGGTGTACACGGTCATGATCGACACCGAGGCGAGCAGGACCGGGATCGGATGGCGGCGGCGCGCCAGCAGCGGGAGCGCGATGAGCGTCGCGAGGACGACGGCCCCGGGGCCGGCCGGGTCGCCGAACGCACCGCCGCGGGGTGCCGCGCCCAGCGCGAGGAGGGTGGCCGAGGCCGCCGTGATCAGGAAATCGGTGAGCACCGGCCGTGCGCGGAGGAGTTGAAAGGGCTGAGCGAGGGACGGCACTTCCGAAAGTTACCGCCGGAACGTCGGGCCGCCCAATTCCTGCGACTTTCGCGGTATTCGCCCGGTCATATACCGCCAAGGTTTACCCTGGCTTCCGACTGGTGGTGATTCCGCTCGGTGATCCGTCCGGATAACGTCGGCGCAGGATGGATATTCCATTCCCCAACTCGGCGAAGAGGTCGACCTCTCCGGGTAAGAGGGCCTTCGGGAGGGGATATCCGGAGCCGGCCGCCTCTTCGCCGAGCCTCAGCCCAGATAAGCGTCCAGTGTGACGGCCAGCGCGCTTTCCGGTGACGGCGCGAAGCTCGCGCCCGCCAGCCCGCCCCAGAGCCACAGCTGGGCGAGGCCGTGCAGCGAAGCCCACAGCGAGGACGCGAGCAGCCGCGGATCGGTCGCGGGATGCCAAGTGCCGCCACGGACCTCGGCGACTTCGGCGACCAGCGCGGCGAAGAAGTCGAAGACCGCGCTGCTCACCCGCGTGAGTTCGGCGTCGCCCGGGTCGATGAGATCGCGGCGGAACATCAGCTCGAACATCGCCGGATTGGCCAGCGCGAAATCGAGGTAGCCGTGGCAGGCCGCGATGAGCCGTTCGCGCGGTGTCCCGTCCGGCAGGACGGCGCCCCGTTCGAGCAGTTCGAGGTAGCCGCGGGTGGCGACCGCCGAAAGCAGGGCCGCGCGCCCCGAGAAATGCCGCAGCGGCGCGCCGTGCGAGACACCGGCGGCCTTGGCGATCCCGCGCAGCGTCACCGCGCCGACGCCCTCTTCGGCCAGCAGGTTCGCCGCGGTGTCGATCAGGCGGGTTCGGGCGCCCACGACCGGGTCTCCTCGAGGACGGGCAGGAGATCGGGGCGCTTCGGCAGGAAACCGTCGCCCGGCTGGCGGCCGACGAGCCGATTCCGGAACCGGCTCATCGCGACCGGGAGGACCTCCCGTGTCAGCCAGCGCAGGTCCGCGCGCAGGCCGGGACGTCCGGCCGTACCGGGGAGCGGGGCGAGCCAGGCCGGGTCGTGGCTGACGCCGAGCTTGCCGAGCACGTGCCCGGCCAGGCGCCGGTGGCCCTGTTCGGACAGGTGCAGCCGGTCCGGGCCGAAGTAGCGGGAATCGTGCGCGGCGTCGTCCGGCCAGAGGTCGACGAGCGTCGCGCCGTAGCTGACGGACGCTTCGCGGACGGCGTCGTTCAGCGCGACGATGCGCGGGCGCATGCGGTGGCCCATCGGCATGCGGTGGGAGATGTCGCTCAGGGTGAAGGTGACGACGTCCGGCGCCATCTCGGTGCAGGCGCGGATGGCGGCGTCGACGCGGCGGGCGACCGTGCGCGCGTCCCAGCCGCGGCTCATCACGTCGTTGCCGCCGCCGAACAGCGCGATCAGATCCGGCCGCAGCCTGCTCGCCGCCGGGGTCTGCTCGGCGTGGATCTGGTCGAGCCTGCGCCCGCGGACGGCGAGGTTGGCGTAGCGGAAACCGGGCTCTTCCTGTGCCAGGCGTGCCGCGACGAAGTCGGCCCAGCCGCGGTAGAAGCCACCCGACGGATGCGGATCGGCCAGCCCTTCGGCGCAGCTGTCGCCGAGCGCGACGAATCGTTGGTAGCCCATCCAGATCTCCGTAACCGCGAGTTCACCTTGTAGACACTGTCTATCAAACCGATGTAGACGCTGTCTACTCAGTGATTCAGGCGAGCACGGTGAGTGAAGGCGACGGCCCGTCGCGGGTCGCCGTCCGGGAGCACCCGGCACAGCGCGTCGACGATCTCGACGTCGTCGGCACCGCAGGCTGTCTCCCAGTACGACCAGAGCGCCGACGCGTCCCGGCTGCCGAGCACGACCCGCCGGACCGACGCGGTGACCGACTCGCGTTCCTCGCGGATGGCCGGCGACTCCGACTCGGCCAGCAGCGGACCGCGGAACGCGTTCGCGGCGCCGGTGACGTCGCCCCGTTTGAGCGCCGCGCGGACCCGCAGGAAGTCGGCGTCCACCTCGGCGGAGAGCCGGTACGGCCGGGTCTGCACGATTTCCGTCCCGAGCTGCGTGCGCAGCCGGTGGATCTCCGCGCGCACCGTCACCGGGTTTCCGCTCTCGCCGTAGAGCAGCAGGGCCAGCCGTTCCGCCGTCAGTCCGCCGGGATGCAGGGCGAGCAGGGTGAGGATTTCCGCGTGCCGCAAGGTGAACGGCACCTCGCGACCGTCCACTGTGGTCGATGGCGGCCCGTCGGTGAGGAACTTCAGCGCGAGCCGCGGCCGCCTCGACGGACCCCGGTTCCGCAGCCGCACGTCGCGCATCGCGAGCCGGGCCCGTAACTGGCCTTCGGCGAGCTGGGCGGCCGCCGTGACCAGCGCGAGCATCGCCGGATGGACCGTCCGCAGCGGACCGCTGACGTCGATCGACCCGAGCAGCGCGCCGGTCTCCGGGTCGCGCACGGGCGCCGCCGCGCAGGTCCAGCCGTGATAGGTCCGCACGAGATGCTCGGCGGAGTAGATCTGCACCGGTTCCCCGGTCGCGAGCGTGGTGCCCATCGCGTTCGTGCCTATGACGTCTTCGCTCCAGCGCGTGCCTTCGGCGAGCATCACGCCGTCCGCGCGCCGCAGCACACCGGCCGCGCCCTCGCGCCACAGGATGTGCCCGGCCGCGTCGGTCACGATCATCATGTGCTCGGCGTCGTCGGCGATGCTCACCAGCGTCTGCCGCAGGATCGGCAGCACCGGTGCCAGCGGATGCTCGTCCCGCAGGCCGCTCAGCTCGCCGGAGTCGTAGACCAGCGGCGCGACTCCCGTGTCCGGGTCGACCTGCGCGGCGAGCGAGCGATTCCACGACGCCGACACGATCGACCTGGGCGAACGCGGCGAGGGAACACCGGAGAGGACGGCTTCGCGGACGTCCTTCAGCAGCCGCGCGTACGCCTGAGGGTCACGCGGCGACGCTTCACCGCCGGGCAGCTCCGCCACGTTTCCGAGGATAGGTGACCGGGCTCACTTCGGTGCAACGTACGTGCAACCTCACCCGGCCTACCTTCGCCGCCATCCGCCACCCCTAGCGATGAGGCAGGAAAGATGGCCAAGTACGCGGCACCGAACACCGAAGGCAGCGTCGTCAGCTACGAGTCGCGCTACGACCACTACATCGGCGGTGAGTACGTACCGCCCGCGAGCGGTCAGTATTTCGAGAACCCGACCCCGGTGACCGGGCAGACGTTCACCGAGATCGCCCGCGGCACCGCCGCCGACATCGACCGGGCGCTCGACGCGGCCGAAGGCGCGGCCGCGGCCTGGGGCCGGACGTCGGTGGACGAGCGGTCGAACGTGCTGCTCAAGATCGCCGACCGGATGGAACAGAACCTCGAAGCGATCGCCGTCGCCGAATCGTGGGAGAACGGCAAACCGGTCCGCGAGACCCTCGCCGCCGACATCCCCCTGGCGATCGACCACTTCCGCTACTTCGCCGGCGCCCTGCGCGCCCAGGAGGGCGGCATCTCCCAGATCGACGACAACACCGTCGCCTACCACTTCCACGAGCCGCTCGGCGTCGTCGGCCAGATCATCCCGTGGAACTTCCCGCTGCTGATGGCGGTCTGGAAGCTCGCGCCCGCGCTCGCCGCCGGCAACGCGATCGTGCTCAAACCGGCCGAGCAGACCCCGGCGTCGATCCACCTGCTGATGTCGCTCATCGGCGACCTGATCCCGCCGGGCGTGCTGAACGTCGTCAACGGTTTCGGCGTCGAGGCGGGCAAGCCGCTCGCGTCGAGCAACCGCGTGCGGAAAGTCGCCTTCACCGGCGAGACCACCACCGGACGGCTGATCCTGCAGTACGCCAGCGAGAACATCATCCCGGTCACCGTCGAACTCGGCGGCAAGAGCCCGAACATCTTCTTCGACGACGTCGCCGCGGCCAACGACGCCTTCTACGACAAGGCGCAGGAAGGTTTCGCGCTCTTCGCGCTGAACCAGGGCGAGGTCTGCACCTGCCCGTCGCGGGCGCTGATCCAGTCCGGCATCTACGACCGGTTCCTCGGCGACGCCGTCGAGCGCGTCAAGAAGATCAAGCAGGGCCACCCGCTCGACACCGAGACGCAGATCGGCGCGCAGGCCTCCAACGACCAGCTGGAGAAGATCCTTTCCTACATCGACATCGGGGTGAAGGAAGGCGCGAAGATCCTCACCGGCGGCGAGCGCGGCGACCTCGGCGGCGAACTGTCCGGCGGGTACTACGTGCAGCCGACGGTCTTCGAGGGCGACAACAAGATGCGGATCTTCCAGGAGGAGATCTTCGGGCCGGTCGTCTCGGTGGCGAAGTTCGACGACTACGCCGACGCGCTGAAGATCGCCAACGACACGCTGTACGGCCTCGGCGCCGGTGTCTGGTCGAGGGACGGCAACACCGCCTACCGCGCCGGCCGCGACATCCAGGCGGGCCGGGTCTGGGTCAACAACTACCACGCCTACCCGGCGCACGCGGCCTTCGGCGGGTACAAGGCGTCCGGGATCGGGCGCGAGAACCACAAGATGATGCTGGACCACTATCAGCAGACCAAGAACATGCTGGTGTCCTATTCGGACAGTGCGCTCGGGTTCTTCTGATGACCGAGCGGGTCGGCCTGACACCGGCCGCCGCGGAACTGCTGCGGCGGCTGGTGTCACTCCACGGGCCGGTGATGTTCCACCAGTCCGGCGGATGCTGCGACGGAAGCGCGCCGATGTGCTACCCGGCGGGCGAATTCCGCACCGGGGTGTCCGACGTCCATCTCGGCGACCTGGTCGTCGAGGGGATCGAGGACGTCCCGGTGTGGATGTCGGGGCCGCAGTTCGAGTACTGGAAGCACACGCATCTGACGATCGACGTCGTCCCCGGGAGGGGAAGCGGATTCTCCTTGGAGGCGCCCGAAGGAGTCCGCTTCCTGGTCCGCTCCCGGCTGTTCAGCGACGAGGAATCGGCGGAGCTGAACGGCCCAGCAACGCGATGAGCGCCTCGCCCGGCCCGGCGCCCGGAGGTGCCTCGACAGCGTGGTCGAAGGCACCGCCGGGCCCGCGCACCGGCATCACGTCGGGGTAGCGGCTCGCCACACGGAACGCGGCCGTCGCGAGTTCGTCGTCCCACTGGTGTTCGCGGCCGAGGGCGGCGTCGAGGTCCCAGCCGTGGACGAGGTTGTCGACGAAGAGCACGGCCAAGGCGTTCTTCCCGGGGAGCGGGCCGAAGGTCCCGAAGTCGAAGGTCTTCTCCAGGGCCTGGTCGTCGAAGGCGGCGAGGAACTCGGCGGAGCTCTCGTCGTAGGACCTGGCGAGGTCGTCGTCCGTCGTCGGCCTGGTCCGCCTGGGGCGGCCGGACGCCTGCGCGGCGCGGTGCTCGTTGTTGTCGATCAGGTGTTTCACGATGTCACGGACGGCCCACTCGGCGCAGGGGGTCGAGCGGTCCCAGCCGTCCTTGCCGATCCCGGCGATCGTCTCGCCCGCCGCCTGATGTGCCCGTGTCGTCAACGCGAGGAAGTCCATGACCGGAACATATACGAACGGTCGTGCTATTTTCTAGGGTGTGAGCACACTCGAACTGAACGAAGTCTTCGTGGGACGGCCGTCCGTGCTGGGGACGAAACGCGACGTCCCGGTGTACAGCGCGATCTCGAAATCGCGGGTGGAGGTGCCGTTCCTGGAACTCGGCGAGATCAATCTCGCCGGGGACGACCAGGCGGACCGCACCGTCCACGGCGGGGTCGACAAAGCGGTTTACGTCTATCCGGCGGCGCACTACACGGCCTGGTCGGAGCAGGGTTTCGAGACGGCGGCGGGCGATTTCGGGGAGAACCTGTCGGTCGGCGGCGCGGACGAGTACGAGGTGCGGATCGGCGACGTCTGGGCCTGGGGAGAAGCGCTGGTCCAGGTCTCGCAGCCGCGGACGCCGTGTTTCAAGCTCGCGATGAAGACCGGCCGCAAGGACGTCATCCCGACGATGATCGATTCCGGTCGCAGCGGCTGGTACCTGCGGGTGCTCCGGACGGGCGAGGTCCCGACGTCGGGGCGGATGACGCTGGAAGAGCGCGATCCGGCGAATCCGACGATCGCCGAGGTGTACGTCGCGTCGTTCACCAACGTCGCTCAGCTCGACGACGAGCGCCGGACCGCCTACTGGGCGCTGCTGGACCGGGTGCTCGCGACGTCTTCGCTTTCCCGGCAGTACCGTGACGGCCTGGAATCGGCGAAACGGCGGCGAGAGGAACGGAATGCCGGTTGACGGCCGGGTGGCCCGGGGCGACGCGACGAGGCGGGTGGTGCTCCGGCGCGCCGTCGACATCGCGTCCGTCGAAGGGCTCGACGGGTTGTCCCTCGGCAGGCTCGCCACCGAACTGGAACTGAGCAAATCCGGGGTGTTCGCGTTGTTCGGTTCCAAGGAGGAACTGCAACTCGCGACCGTCGAGACGGCGAGCGCGATCTTCGCGGAGAACGTCGTCGAGCCGACGCTGGAGGTCGAGCCGGGGATCGCCCGGCTGCGCGCGCTGTGCGCGAACTGGCTGGACTACTCGGAACGCCGGGTGTTCCCCGGCGGCTGTTTCTTCTTCAACACCGGCGCCGAATTCGACGCACGGACCGGCCGGGTCCACGACGCCGTCGCGAAGGTGAGCCGGGCTTTCGCCCAGTTCATCCGCTCGACCGCCGTCGAAGCGCGGAAGCTGGGAGACCTCCGCGCGTCCGTCGACGTCGAGCGGCTGGCCTTCGAATTGCACGCCCTCGGCCGGGCCGCGAACGCCGATTCGGTGATGTTCGGCGGCACGGAGCCCTACGCGCTGGCCCGTGCCGCCATCACCGAACGTCTCGACTATTGCCAGTCGACCTGAGTGGACCGGTAGAAGTCGATGCCCTGCTGAACCCAGCGCGGGCTCTGCTTCGCCAGCCGGAGCCGGTAGGCGTCCCAGGTCCGGGAATCCTTCGGCGACCAGCCGATCTCGGCGTACCCCGGCAACCGCGGGAACGCCATGAACTCGATGTGCTCACTGGTGACGAGCGTTTCCGACCACAGTGGCGCCTCGACACCGAGGACGTTCTGCTCCGTCACGCCCTGCAGGTACGTGGCCGGATCCCAGTCGTAACCGGTCTTGACCTCGATGAAGCCCGCCCAGCTGAGCCCGAGCGGCGTCTGCGCGTGGTACTTCATGTCCATGTAGGCCTTGTTGGCGGGCGACATGAGGATCTTGTTGCCCCGGGCCGCGGCCGCGGCGACGTTCGCGTCCGTGCCGGTCGTGCCCCAGAACTGCGGGACGGCCGAAACCGGCGGAGTGGTCTTGGCGATGTCGTGCCAGCCGGTGATCTGCTTGCCGTACTTCGCGACGATCGGCTGCACCTTCTTGGCGAAGGTCTGGTAGTCCTCCGGGGTGGTCGCGTGCGCCTCGTCGCCACCGATGTTGAGGTACTTCCCGGGGGTGATCGCCGCCAGTTCGCGCAGGACGTCGTCGACGAACGTGTAGGTGATGTCCTTGTTGATGCACAGCGAGCTGTAGCCGACCTCGATGTCCGTGCGCGGCGGGATCGGCTTGCCGTCGCAGTTCAGCTCGGCGTAGGAGTGCTGGGCCGCGTTGGTGTGCCCCGGCATGTCGATCTCGGGAACGATCGTGATGTGCCGCGAAGCCGCGTAGCGCACGAGGTCCTTGTACTGGTCCTGTGTGTAGTACCCGCCGGGGCCGCCGCCGACGGCGGTCAGCCCGCCGACGGTCGCCAGCTTCGGCCAGCTCTTGATCTCGATCCGCCAGCCCTGGTCGTCGGTCAGGTGCAGGTGGAGCGTGTTGATCTTGTACTGCGCGATCTGGTCGATGTAGAGCTTGACCTGCGCCGGCGTGAAGAAGTGCCGGGCGACGTCGAGCATCGCGCTGCGGTAGCCGAAGCGCGGATAGTCGAGCACCGTGCCGCCCGAGACCACCCACGAACGCTTCTGGACGGTGGTCGCCTCGATCGCCGAAGGGAACAGCTGGCGCAGTGTCTGGACGCCGGAGAACAGGCCCTTGTCGGTGTTCGCCCGCAGGCTCACGCCGGAGGACGACACCTTGAGCTGGTAGCCCTCGGTGCCGACCCGGTCGCTCGCGTGGCCGGTTTCGAGCGAGATGGCGGATCCGCCGCCGCGGTGGCCGCTGACCACGGGCAGCCGGTAACCGGTGGCGGGCCGGAGCAGCCCGGCCAGGTATTCGGCGACTTGTCTGCCGTCGCGATCGGTGCGGATGACGGTCGAGGGGCTGAGCCGGAAGTTCGCGCGAGGATCGGGCTTCGCGTCGACAGGCGCGGGGATGACGTCGGTGACGGTCCGTTCGGCCTTGGTGGGCTGAGCCGCGCTCGCCGTCGCGGGCAGGCCGAACGTCACGAGACTCAGGACGGCCACGCC
This sequence comes from Amycolatopsis oliviviridis, assembly GCF_014654365.1. Classification (GTDB taxonomy): domain Bacteria; phylum Actinomycetota; class Actinomycetes; order Mycobacteriales; family Pseudonocardiaceae; genus Amycolatopsis; species Amycolatopsis oliviviridis. The sequence continues at coordinate 843,967 of NZ_BNAY01000003.1, read as the reverse complement.
GAGCACGGTTGTGGACAGGCGTTTACTCATGGAGCACCTCCGGTCGGGGAACTGGAGACTCTCTGCTCATAGAGGTATAGACCAATAGGGCAAAGGGGACAACACCCAATCGGACTAGGAATCCGTACCGGTCATTGGTTCACTCGCCGCGCAGAACCGCTTTCAGCGCATCGAGAACACTCGCGTCTTCGATCGTCGAGGGCACCTGCTCGTCACGGCCGTCGGCGATGCCGCGCATGGTCTTGCGCAGGATCTTCCCGGACCGCGTCTTCGGCAGCGCGTCCACAATGGACACGTCGCGGAACGCGGCGACCGGCCCGATGTCGCGCCGGACCAGGGCGACCAACTCGGACTTGAGCGTTTCGGCGTCGACGTCCACTCCCGATTTCAGCACCACGAAGCCGCGCGGGAGCTGTCCCTTGAGCTGGTCCCGGACGCCGATCACCGCGCATTCGGCGACGGCGGCGTGGGACGCCAGCACCGCCTCCATCGAACCGGTCGACAGCCGGTGGCCCGCGACGTTGATGACGTCGTCGGTGCGGCCCATGACGAACAGATAGCCGTCTTCGTCGACGTATCCGGAGTCACCCGTCAGGTAGTGGCCTTCGTACCGCGAAAGGTACGCCTCGCGATACCGCTCGTCGTCCTCCCACAACGTCGGCAACGACCCCGGCGGGAGCGGCAGCTTGATCGCGATGGCGCCTTCCCGCCCGGCGGGGAGCGGGTCGCCCGCCTGGTCCAGGATCCGCACGTCCCAGCCCGGCACCGGCTTCGTCGCGGAACCGGGTTTGACCGGCATCGGCTCCAGTCCGCGCGGATTCGCCGCGATCGGCCAGCCGGTCTCGGTCTGCCACCAGTGGTCGATCACCGGCACCCCGAGCTTCCCGTGCGCCCAGTGATACGTCTCCGGATCGAGTCGTTCCCCCGCCATGAACAACGTCTGGAACCGGCTGAGCTGGTATTTTTCGATTTCGCCCGCGTCCGGGTCGACCTTCTTGATCGCGCGCAACGCCGTCGGGGCGGTGAACAGCGCCTTGACCCCGTGGTCGGCGATGACGCGCCAGAACGCGCCCGCGTCGGGCGTCCCGACCGGCTTGCCCTCGTACATGACACTCGTGGCGCCGATGAGGAGCGGCGCGTAGACGATGTAGGAATGGCCGACGACCCAGCCGACGTCGGAAGCCGTCCACCACACGTCACCGGGCCGGATGTCGTAGATCGCGCTCATCGACCAGGCCAGCGCGACCGCGTGCCCGCCGGTGTCGCGCACGACGCCCTTCGGCTTCCCGGTGGTGCCGGACGTGTAGAGGATGTACAGCGGATCGGTGGCGGCGACCGGAACCGGATCGGCGGGGGAGGCCTTCGCGACCAGTTCGGCCCAGTCCGCGTCGCGCTCACCCAGTTCGGCGCGAGCGCGCTCCCGCTGCAGCACCACGACCTTGTCCGGCTGATGGACGGTGCCCGCGAGCGCCTCGTCGATGATCGGCTTGTATTCGACGACCCGCGTCGGCTCGATCCCGCACGACGCGGCCACGACGACCTTGGGTTTCGCGTCCTCGATCCGCGCCGCGAGCTCCTTCGGGGCGAACCCGCCGAACACCACCGAGTGCACCGCGCCGAGCCGGGCGCACGCGAGCATCGCGATCGCGGCCTCGGGGACCATCGGCATGTACACGATGACGCGATCGCCCTTTTCGACACCGAGCGAGGCGAGCGCGCCGGCGAAGCGCGCGACGTCGTCCAGCAGTTCCGCGTAGGTGAACCGGCGTACCGAATCGGTTACCGGGGAATCCCAGATCAGCGCGGTCTGCCCGCCGCGGCCGTCCCGCACGTGCCGGTCGAGCGCGTTGAACGCCGTGTTCAGCTCCCCGTCCGGGAACCAGCGGTAGAAGGGCGCCTTCGAGGCGTCGAGGGCCCGCGTCGGCGGCCGCGTCCAGTCGATCGCCCGGGCGGCTTCGAGCCAGAAACCCTCCGGGTCTTCGAGGCTCCGCTGGTACGTCTCGGCGTACATCGAATGCTCCTTCGCGCTCGGGTACCGGACCATCATGGACTCACCACAGGGCTCATGCCCGGTGGTAACGCCGGGGAGACGGCCGTGACAACCCGGCAACCCCGCGAGGGCATGAGGCGTCCTAAGCTGAACTAGGAAAAAACCGCCGGAAACGGCCTCGACAAGCTAGGGGAGCAGGCTCCATGGGACTAGCGAGCGCGCTGCTGTCGTTCGCGCACAGCCTCTTCGGACCGGGGATCTGGCCCGGGGACTGGGTGTGGGCGACGAGCACCGCGGGAGCGCTGGTCGCGCTGCTGCCCGCGCTGGGAGCGATGGTCGTCGCGATCATCCGCAAAGGCACCGGCAACCGCTATGACGTGGTGACCCTGTCCGTCTTCGGCGGGATCGGCGTGGTCGCCGTCTTCCTGCTGCCGTGGCTGCTGGCCACCGGTGTTTCGCAGACCTACCAGGAAGCCGCCTCGACGAAATCGGGCGGGCAATCCGGCTTCTCCGGTAGCGACCTGTCGACCTTCAACACCGACTACAGCCCGCTGATCGGCAAGCAGAGCGAGTACCTCGGGCGCGGCCAGAACGTGTACGAGGTCCTGTTCTATCCGAGCGGGATGCAGCTGAGCTACATCTTCTACTTGATCCTGCTGGTCGGCCTGCCCGCGCTGTCCCTGCTGTTCGTCATGCTGCAGGCACGGACCGCGTTCCGCCGCGGCCCGAAGTGGCCTTCGCGGTTCTTCTGGATCCCGTTCGTGCTGATGGTGCTGGCCAGCGTCGGCATGGGCGCGAACACCGCCGTGCACTTCTGGCTCGGTTTCCTGCCGCTCAGCGTGCTGGGCCTGATCCCGGTCGCGCTGGTCGGCCCGCCGCCGTGGTCGGTGATCAACCGGCCGGACCCGCAGCCCCGGCAGAAGATCGAGCCGTACCGCCCGGAGCCGCCCGCCCCGAAGCCGCAGCAGCAGCTGCCGCCCCCGCCGCAGAAGCAGTACCCCGCGACCGCGCTGGCGCAGGCGCCCGAACCGCCCGCGCTGGCCGCGATACCGGGCCCGGTCCCGGCGCCCCCGGGCTCCCGCAACTCCGGCGGCAGCCGCTACAAACGGGTCCGGCGGCTCGGCCACGGTGGTTTCGGCACCGTGTGGGAAGCGGTCGACACGCAGCTCAACCGCACGGTCGCGCTGAAGATCGCGCACGCGCCGGACCGGGACACCGAAGAGCGCATGCAGCGCGAGGCCAGGGCGCTGGCCGTGGTGAACCACCCCAACTGCGTCAAGGTGTACGACCTCGTCGAGGAGCCCGACGGGCTCGCGCTGGTCATGGAGTACCTCGAAGGGCGCTCGCTGGCCGAGATCGTCGACTCGCAGGGCCCGCTCGACGACATCGCCGCCGGACGGCTCTGGTCGACCATGGCCGGCGCGCTCGCCGCGGCGCACGAGAAGGGTGTGCTGCACCGCGACCTGAAGCCGTCGAACATCATCCTCGACCGCAACGGGCTCGCCCACCTGATCGACTTCGGCATCGCCCGCAGCCAGGGCGACTCGAAGATGACCGCGACCGGGATGATGATCGGCACGCCGGACTTCGTCGCTCCCGAGCAGGCGATGGGCTCCCCGGCCAGCCCGGCGTCGGACGCGTGGCAGCTAGCCGCGACGGTCAGCTACGCGCTGTCGGGCCAGCCTCCGCGCGGCACCCGGGAGACCCCGATGGCCGCGCTGATGGCCGCAGCCCGGGCCGAACCGGTCTCGAAGCTGCCGAACCGCAGCGCGCACGCCCGGATCCTCGTCGCGTCGCTCGACCAGGAACCCCGCCGCCGCCCGACGCTCACCGCCGTGCGGCGCGACGTCGAAGGCTGGCTCGCGCGGGCGGGCAAGTCGCCGGACGGTCCGGTGACCCAGATCGTGCCGCGCCGCCCTCCGCAGCAGCAGCCCCACCAGCAGCCGCAGCCCCAGCGCCACCCGCGCTGACCTGCGAAAAGAGAGCAAGGGACCTTTGCTGGCGTTCGTTAGTGTGCTAACGAACGCCAGCAAAGGTCCCTTGCTCTCCCTCAGGCGACGACGACCCAGGTCCCGTCGCGCCACGCCATGGTGAAGGTCTTGGGCTGCGCCGCCATCATCGCGATCTGCGGCGCGACCGCGGCCGGCGGGACAGCGACCTTGTCCGGCCCCTTGCTCTGCAGCTTCGCCGGGTCGACGCGGATGGCCTTCAGCTTCTTGAGGTCGTCGTCCGAGAACATCCCAAACTGCATCGGGGTGAGGGTGCGGCATTCCTTCATCCCGCCGTCGAACGCCGGACCGGTGATCCGGCAGACCGTTTCGAGGTCCTTGGCGCCCAGGGCGTGGAAGTACTCCTCCATCACACTCGCCGCCCCCTGCGGGCTGTGCGCCACCGCGCCGCCGGTGGCGGACTTGGTCGCCTCGGAAACGGTCGCCGCGGTCGCCGAAGGCCGCGAAGAAGCGCTGGGCTGAGCCGAACTGCCGGCCGGTGCTTCCGAGGTGCTCGGAACGGCCGAAGTCTGCGGCGAAGCGGTTCCCGGCGTCTGCTCCTCGCAGCCCGCGATCAAGAACAACGCCGCGGCCGCACAGGCCGCTCCGAGCGGTCGGATCCTCATGATGCCCCCTGTCGAGCTGCTGTTGACCAGGGCAGAGTAACAACTCTCGTCCAAGTGTCACACTTGAAACGGGAAATCAGTGATCCCCGGTGATCAGCGCCAGCATCGACACCGAAAGGACGAGCCGGGCGGAGACGCAGGTGCGGCTCATCGCTTCCTTCTTCTTGCCGATGAAGTCGACCTGGACCACCTGGCCGTTGCCGAGTTGAACGCTCAGCGCGCACGTCTCGGCGGTCTGCTCGTACCTCGCCTTCAACGACCCGAACTTCTCGTTCCGCACCTCCGCGCCCGCTTTCGGCGGCACGGCTTCGAGCCCGCCGACGCCGCTCGTGTACATCCCGACGACCTTCGCGTAGGGAACCTCGTGAGTGCAGGTCGGCCCCAGCGGGGACTCGCCCTTCTGCGCGCCTTCGCGGCCCGCGTTGACCCCGGCGTAGTTCGCGTGGGTGAACTTGACGACCTCGCAGATGTCGGCGTTCGCCAGCGCGTCCGGGCCCGGTTCCTGAACGGTGCCCTGCGCCGGTGTCCCGCCGGCGAGCGGAACGAATTTCTTCACCACCACTTCGGCGACCTTCTTCGCCAGTTCGCAGTGCTCCGCGCGATTCCCCGCTTCGTCGCTGTTGACGTCGTAGGCGTCGACAGCGATCGAGGCGTAGGCGCGGACGTCCATGTTCACCGAACAGAACGTCACCGGCTCGGGGTCGAAGGCGTACGTCCGGCCCTTGAGCCCGGCGATCTCCACCGGCTCCATCACCGCGGACTCTTGCGTGATCCAGCCGTACGGGTTGTACGCGTGCACCTGCGCACCCTTGTTGCCCGGGAACACGAACTGGCAACCGCTGAGCACCCCCTTGGTGCTCACGAGACCGAGCGGCTGCATTTCGGTCTTGACCGACTCGAGCCAGCCGCAACCCTCTTCACCCTGTGTCACGGGTAGGGCCAGCGGCTGGTCGAGTACCTGGTCACTGAACCCCGACCCGTCCGCGGGCGGCTGGTACTTCGGGTATTTCGGATCGCTCGCGCCCGGCGCCGAACCCTCGCGGAAGGCCTTGCCGTCCACGGCGCTGGAACACCCGGTGAGCAGAAGAGCGATAGCCATCAAATACGGCCAACGAGACATGACGACCCCCAGTAGTCCTCAATTCGGACGGGAGTCTAGGCCGGTTTCCGCCGTCTCGCCGGGGCTTGGGTCAACCGATCGTGGTCACTTCCAGGACGGAAGCCACAATTCCGCGTTCCAGTGGTCGTTGGTGATCGCGTTGCCGTTGAGGATCGGCCACAACCAGGCGAAGTTGGCCACGACGAGACCCACGTAGAGGGCGACGACGAGCATGCCGGTGCCCCGCCGTTCGAAGCCGCGTTTCGCGCTGCCGAGGAGCTGGCCGAGGATCAGCGTCAACCCGAGGGCCAGGAACGGCGCCAGCGGCGTCGCGTAGAAGTAGTACATCTGGCGGTCGAGGTTGGTGAACCAGGGCAGGAACCCGGCGAGGTAGCCGACGAGCACGGCGGCGTAGCGCCAGTCCGCGCGGAAGAATGACCGCCACGCGCTCCAGCCGAGCATCGGCAGGGCCAGCCACCACATCGCCGGCGTCCCGATCAGCATCGTCGCCCGCACGCAGGTCGACTCGCCGCAGCCGGTCGCCTCGGTGCCGCCCGCGTACGCGTAGAGCATCGGCCGCAGCCCCATCGGCCAGGTCCACGGCTTCGACTCCCACGGATGCGGTTTGTCCTTGGGCGTCACCAGGTTCGCGTGGAAGTCGAGCACGTTCATCGAGTAGTCGCCCAGCGACCGCAAGGCGGGCGGCATCCAGGCCCAGAAACCGGGATCGATGTCCTTGATCGCGACCAGGTTGCGGTCGGTCGCGGTCTCGCTCGCGAACCAGGCCCAGTAGCAGGCGAGATACACCAGGATCGGGATGACGACGATCGCCCACAGCGCGGGCAGCACGTCGCGGCGCAGCGTGCCGACCCAGGGTCGCTGCACCCCGGCGGCGCGGCGCGCGGCCACGTCGAAGAAGACGGTGAGCAGGCCGAACGCGGCGATGTAGTACAGCGCCGACCACTTGACGCCGAAGGTCAGCCCGATCATCAGGCCGCCGGCGAACCGCCACCACCGGAAACCCAGCTTCGGGCCGAACCGGGACTCGTCGATCCAGCCTTCACGGACGGCCACGGCGAGCCGCTGCCGCACCTGGTCGCGGTCGCACAGCACGCAGGCGAACGCGGCGAGCACGAACAACGCGATGAAGATGTCGAGCATGCCCATGCGTGACTGCAGGTGCAGGACGCCGTCGCTGATCACCAGGATCCCGGCGATCGCGCCGAGCAGCGTCGAACGGGTGAGCCGCCGGGCGATCCGGATGGTGAGGAACACGATCAGCGTGCCCGCCAGCGCCGGCATGATCCGCCAGCCCCAGGCGTTGTAGCCGAACAGCCACTCGCCGATCGCGATGAGATGCTTCGCCAGAGGCGGGTGCACGATCAGCTCGTAGCCGTAGTTGTCTTCGTAACCGCCGTTGCGCAGCATCTGCCACGCCTGCGGGACGTAGTGCTTCTCGTCGAAGACGGGCGTGCCCTTGTCGGTGGGCGTGCCCAGATTCTGGATCCGGACGATGCCGCCGATGAGCGTCAGCACCAGCGTGACGACCCAGCCGCGCACGCGGTCGGTCGGCATGCCGCGGCCGAGGAGGGTGGCCTCCCGGTCGTTCGGTGGCCGGAGCGCGTCGACCGGATCCGGCCGCACGCTCTCGTTGTCCCGGGTCAGCAGTGCGGTCACGGGGCATGATCCTACGGGCGGAAGAGTGAACTCGGTGTCCGGATGTGCGAACCGGTTAACCTTCGGGAATGACCGAAGGACGCCTCGTGCTGGCAGCCACCCCGCTCGGAGACGTCCGTGACGCTTCGCCGCGCCTGTCCGAAGCCCTCGCGACCGCCGACGTGATCGCCGCCGAAGACACCCGGCGCCTGCGCTCCCTCACCGCGGCGCTCGACGTCTCACCGGTCGGACGCGTCGTCAGTTTCTACGAGGACGTCGAGACGGCCCGCCTGCCGAAACTGCTCGAATCGCTCCAATCAGGCGAAACGGTGGTCCTCGTGACCGACGCGGGGATGCCGAGCGTGTCGGATCCCGGATTTCGCCTGGTCGCGGCCTGCGTCGAGGCGGAGGTGTCGGTGACCTGCCTCCCCGGCCCGTCCGCGGTGACCACGGCGCTGGCGCTGTCCGGTCTCCCTTGCGACCGTTTCTGTTTCGAAGGATTCGCCCCGCGCAAGCCCGGTGAACGCGCGAAATGGCTCGGTTCGCTGAAGGACGAACCCCGTACGGCCGTGTTCTTCGAATCTCCGCACCGCCTCGCGAGCACGCTCGCCGATGCCGCCGACGTCCTGGGGCCTGATCGCCGCGCGGCCGTCTGCCGGGAGTTGACCAAAACGTATGAAGAGGTCAAACGCGGCACTCTGCCGGTTTTGGCCGCCTGGGCCGCCGAGGGGGTCAAGGGCGAGATCACGGTCGTCCTGGCCGGCTCGCCGCCGCGTTCGGTGAGTGTCGCGGATCTGGTTTCGGAGGTTTCATCGCGCGTCGCGGCCGGGGAACGCCTGAAATCCGTGGCCGCCGAAGTCGCCGAAGCCGCCGGGGTGTCGAAGAAGGAGCTCTACGACGCCGTTCTCGCGTCCCGTAAGAGCTAGGACAGCAAGGCCGCCGCGGCCGCGTGCGCCTTCGCGGCGTCGGGCTCGGCGCCGGTGATGACGTCCGTGTAGATGAAGGACTCGCCGATCCGCACCAGCAGGTAGGCCAGGTCCTCGACCGGCAGGGGCGGCGTGAGCCGTCCGGCCTCGACCTCTTCGTCCAGGAACTCGCGCATCTTCTCGATCGCGCGGCTCTGCACCACGCTGGCCTTCGTCGTCAGGATCCGCAGCGCTCGCTCGGGCTCGTTGCGCAGGAACTCCCGGAATGGTTTCGAGTCGTTCACGGTCCGGACGAAGGTGCCGACGAGTTCCGCGATCCCCTCCGCGCCGCGCCCGAGCTTGCCGGAAGCCCTCGCCTCGAAGACCTCCATTGTCATCGACCACAGGATCTCGCCGAGCAGCTGATCCCGGCCGCCGACCCAGCGGTGCAGCGTGGCCCGGCTGATCCCGAGCTCACCCGCGAGCTCGCCCATGTCCACTCGGCGCCCGTCCAAGAACCAGGAGCGCGCGATCGTGAACGCGCCCAGAGCGTCCGGGCGCGGCGATGTCAACTGGCGTTCGAGTGCGGTTCCGATGAGTGAAACATATCACGAGTCGTCTCATGGATGAGACATATGCAAGAATGTCTCATCTCGTTGAGGAGGATGCGGATGCGCGCAGTACAGGTGACCGAATTCGGCGGACCCGAGGTGCTCAACCTCGTCGACCTGCCCGATCCCGTCCCCGGCCCGGGTCAGCTGCTGGTGGAGGTCGACCGGATCGGCGTCAACTACGCCGACACCCACCAGGCCGAGAACTCCTACCTCGCGCCGAGCAAGCTCCCGCTCGTCCCCGGCGGCGAGGTCGTCGGCCGCACCGCCGACGGCAAACGTTTCGTTTCGCTGCTCAACGGCGGTGGCGGCTACGCCGAGCGCGCGGTGGCGGACCAGGTCACCAGCTTCGGTGTGCCCGACGGCGTCGACGACCTGACCGCGCTCTCCTTCATCGTCCAGGGCACCACCGCCGCGCTCCTGCTGCGCAAGAGCGCCCACCTCGAACCCGGCGAATCCGTCGTCGTGCACGCGGCGGCCGGCGGGGTCGGCTCCATCGCCGTCCAGCTCGCGAAGGCCTGGGGAGCGAGCCGGGTCATCGCGACCGCCAGCAGCGACGAGAAGCGTGCCCTCGCCCTCGAACTGGGCGCCGACGTCGCCATCGACTCACGCGCCGAGAACATGACCGACGCGCTTCGCGAGGCGAACGGCGGCAAGCGCGTCGACATCGTGCTCGACATGACCGGCGGCAGCGTCACCGACCAGAGCATCGCGGCCCTCGCGCCGTTCGGCCGCCTCGCGTTCTACGGTATGGCCAGCCGCGAGCAGCCGAAGCCGATCGAGGCCCGCAACCTCCTCGGGCACAGCACCACCGTGGCCGGGATGTGGCTGCCGCACGCCTTCAAACTCCCCGGCAACGTCTTCGGTCGCACACTCGACGAGCTTTTCGAGCTGGCGCTCGCCGGCCGGATCCGCGCCGTCGCCGGCGGCGAGTACGCGCTTTCCGACGCGCGTGCCGCCCACGAGGCACTGCGTTCGCGCGGCACGATGGGCAAGCTCCTGCTGGATCCCGCCAAGTAGCTCAGCCGAGCAGACGCTCCAGCGGAGCGGATTTGTGCAGGCATTCCTGCCATTCCGCTTCGCTGTCGGAGTCGGCGGTGATTCCGCCGCCGACTCCCAGCGCGATCTCGCCTTCGTGGATTTCGAAGGTCCTGATCGCCACGTTCAGTTCCATGCCGGCGATCGGCGAAGCGAGACCGATCGCCCCCGTGTAGACACCGCGCGCCGTGGGCTCCAGCTCGGCGATCAGGTCCAGCGCCCGGATCTTCGGCGCGCCCGTCACCGAACCTGGCGGGAACGTGGCCGCGAGCAGGGCCGCGTCGTCGATCCCGTCGGCGAGTAGTCCCTCCACAGTGGACTCAAGGTGCCAGACCCCGGGCGCGGGCCGGACCTCGAGCAGTTCGGGGACGCGCACACTGCCGGTGGCGCACACCCGGCCGAGGTCGTTGCGGACGAGATCGGTGATCATCACGTTCTCCGCGACGTCCTTGGTGGACTCCCGCAGCCGTCGCGCGAGATGCTCGTCGGCCGCGTTCCGCCGCGGCAAGGTGCCCTTGATCGGTGTCGACCGGACCTGGCGTCCATGCCGGGCAAGGAAAAGCTCGGGGGAGAACGACACGACCGAGCCCCAGTCGCCGGTGAGGAACGCCGCCCGGCGGGCCCGTAGGCGGCGAGCGCCTTCGGCGAACAGCGCGATCGGATCGCCTTCGAATCCTCCGTTGAAGCGAGCGCAAATATTCGCCTGGAACAGCTCGCCGGCTTCGATCGCGTGCACACACGCCTTGACCGCGTCGTGGTGTTCCGACGGAAGCGGTCGTGACAGCGGGCCGGAACTCCACGTCGTCGCTTCGGGAAGCTCGGCGAGCGCGGATTCCACCGCGGACACTTCGTCGATCGGATCCGGATCTTCGTCGGGGAGCAGAGCTTCGAACCACCACGAACCGTCCGCGTCCAGCCGCAGCACGCGGTCGACCCAGCCCCAGACGGCGGGAGGAAGAGCGCCGGAACGGCCCGAGGGATCGGTCAGGTCGTAACTCAGGTAACCGAACCAGCCACCTCCGACCGCGCCGGGCATCGCGTCGTGCATGACGGGCATCCGAGTGGGGATCGCGAACGCCTCGGCCACGTTCTGGACAGGAGTCAGGGAAGCGTTCAGCGCGATGACCGCGCGCGACGAGAACCAGTCTCCGCACAGCGCGGCCGGTGGCGCGAGCCCGAGAGCCTCGGCGCGTACGCCGAGCGCCGCCAGCGCCCGTTCGGGCCCGACGTCCGTCCGCAGCCTCCGGCACATCAACCGCACGCGACATTGTCGCCGCCCGGGTGGGCGGAAACGCAACCCGCCTCCCGTGGAAAGTGAGATCCGCGACCACTCGGTGACATCGTGCACACCCGTCGTCACGGAACGAGAACTACAGAAGCACGTCCGAGAGCTTGAAGGGATAGACCACGGCGTCTTGGGCGATCGGACCGTCCACACCGGGCAACCCGGTTCCGAAACCGTGCTGGTGCAAGCCCAGCCGCGAGTGGAACCATCCCGGCCTCCCCGGGATTTCGTTGTGCCTGACCAGCCAGAGCACCACTTCGCTGTCCGCCCACTTGTCCGGGTGCAGGCGGTCCGTCCAGCAGTCGAGCCCCGCGTACACCAGGACGCGTTCGATGCGTGCCGCGTGCCGGACATGTTTGATCCACGCCTTGATGAACCGGTCGTCGACGCTGGGCGCCTCCACTTCGAGCGCCGGTGCGAGCGAACCGGGTGCGAAGGCACCGAGCGCGCTCGCCGTCCGCACGAAATGGTCGGCCTGGTCGTGAACGGCGCCGGGACGCGCATAATGCCGTGCCCCGGTATGGATCCCGGCATGCTGCGCACCGGCCAGATTGCGTTCCGCCGCGACGTCCCGCCAGTTGGTGTTCTCGCTGACGGTGACCGAGGCGAACCGGATGTCGGCGCCACGCACCGCCGCCCAGTCCGTCACCGTCTCACGGTGGGACAGGGTGACGCCGTGCTCACCTTCCGGATCGATCAAAGTCACCTGTCCTCGAATATCGCCCCAGAACGCCCGAAAGGTCACCTTACGTCCGCGAGGCGGCCGTGAGGTGACCTTTCGGTTCAGCGTGTCTCAGGCGTTTTCCCGCTGGAAGGTCCGTGAGCCCCACCAGATAGCCAGAACCGCCATGACCAGTACCACGACGCTCCCGGTGAACAGCGCGTCCATCGAGAAGTCACCGCCGAAACTGTTCCGCTCGACATCCACCACGTGCCGGAACGGATTGATCCGGGAAATCGTGTACAGCCAATCCGGCGCCGAGTCCGCGGTGATCGGGATCAGGATTCCGGACAGCAGCAGCAACGGCATGAGCACCGCGTTGAGCAATGCCGGGAAAGAGTCTTCGCTCTTGAGCGTCAGCGCCAGCGCGTACGAACATGACGCCAGCGTGATCGACATGAGGAAGACGATCACCAGGCTGAGCACGACGCCGGCGAACGGCGGGTTCAGGTCGAAGACCAGATACGCCAGCGCGATGATGAGCAATGCCTGGACCACGGTCTGCACCGCGTTGGCGAGCACCTTGCCCAGCAACAGCGCCACCCGGCTCACTGGTGTGACCCGCATCCGCTCGACCACGCCCGAGCGGTATTCCGCGAGGAGACCGAACCCGACGAAGGAGCTGCCGAACAACGCGAGCTGCGCGATGATCGCCGGAGTGAAGATCATCCAGCCGTCCACATCGGACAGCCCCCGGGCGTTGAGCGACTTCACCAGAAGCGGTCCGAAGAAGAACAAGTACAGCAACGGCTGCATGATGCCGATCGCCAGCCACGTCGGGTTGCGCAACGCCGCGAGCATGTCCCGGCGGAAGATCAACCAAGTGTCATGCAACATGCGTCGCCTCCTTCTCCGGCGCGCCGTCGGCAGGCGCGCCCTCTTCGGCGTCGCGCAGGCTCCGGCCCGTCAGGGTCAGGAAAACGTCGTCGAGCGTCGGCCGGTGCACCTGCATGGACGCCATCGCGATGCCCCGAGCGTCCAGCGCTCGCAGCAGTTCGGGCATCGCCGTGTCGCCGCGCGGTACGCGGAAACGCACCGTGCCGTCGGTGACGGTCATCTCGTGCGCCCCTTCGAGGCGGCCCGCGACCTCCGCGGTCTCCGCCGCCGATTCCGGTGAGACCCCGAGGACGACACTGTCGCCGGAAACCCTCGCCTTGAGCGAATCCGGTGTGCCCTCGGCGACGATCTTCCCGTCGTCGATGACGATCAGCCGGTCGGAGAGCGCGTCGGCCTCGTCGAGGTAGTGCGTGGTCAAGAAGACCGTGACGCCCTGCTCGTCCCGCAGCCTGCGGATGTGCTCCCACAGGTTCGCCCGGCTCTGCGGGTCGAGTCCCGTCGATGGTTCGTCGAGGAAGACGAGCCCGGGCGAGTGGATCAGCCCCAGCGCGATGTCGAGCCGTCGGCGCTGACCGCCCGACAGGGTCGCGGTCGTTCGCTGGTCGAGTCCGGCGAGGTCCAGCTGTTCGGCGAGGACGGCCCCGCGCGCGAGCGCGTCCGCCTTGCTCATCCGGTACAGCCGTCCCTGGAACTCGATCTCCTCGACGACCTTGCTCGCCGGCGCGGTGCCGCCGCCCTGGGCGACGTAACCGATCCGCCGACGCACCCCCAGCGGGTCGGCGAGTAGGTCGCAGCCGCCGACCGTCGCCTCGCCGGCGGTGGGCTTGAGGAGCGTTGTCAGCATGCGCAGGGTCGTGGTCTTCCCCGCGCCGTTCGGTCCCAGGAAGCCGACCAGCTCCCCGGCCGAAACGTCGAGATCGACGCCCTTGACGGCGTGGACCTCGCCCCCATTGCGGCCCTTGCGGCGGAAGCGCCGCTCAAGGCCGCGTGCCTTGATCATGTCTACTCCTTTCCGATGCTCATCTAGTCAAACTTGACTAGATGACGGACGCACTCTGCCCTAGGTGTCGTTCTGTAGTCAAATTTGATTACTCGGGCGGTGCGCCGAACACGGCCTCGGTGTCGCCTTCGCCCGCCATCACGTACTCGCCGGCTTCCAGACGGCCGATCAGATCCCTCATCCAGGACACGTTCGCCTCCGCGTGCGCGCTCCACAGGCGGTACAGCTCGCTCACGTGCGGCGGCTTTCCCAGATCGACGGCGTGTTCACGGGCGTAGTGGGTCGACTGGGCGTGCGCTTCCATATTCGCCAGCTGTTGTTTCAGCAGGGCCAGCACCTGCGGGCGGGGAAGGGTCGGCATGAACGTGATCGCCGCCGACAGCGAGTACCCGGTCGCGTCGTCGCTCGACAATGCCCTGCCGAGCTGCACGATGAACTCGGTCTCTCCGTCCTCGGTCAGCCGGTAGGCGACCCTGTCGGGCCCGCTGCCCGCTTCGGCTTCCTCGACCTGCTCCAGGAGACCGTCGGCCGTCATCTTCTTCAGCGCGTGATAGATCGAACCGGGCTGGACGTTGCCCCACTTGTCGGCCGCCCACGAAAGGAGCTCGCGCCGGACCTGGTAGCCGTGTGCCTTCCCGTACATGCGCACGACACCCAGCACCAGCAGACGCGTGGCGGACACCGAAGCCTCCGATCCTCTCCCGGACAACAATGCCTTGGACGACGTCCGTAGGCTAAACAAGCATGAGCACCCCAGTGTTGACTGCGGTGGCCTGGCCCTACGCCAACGGCCCCCGCCACATCGGCCACGTGTCCGGATTCGGCGTCCCGTCCGACGTCTTCTCCCGCTACCAGCGAATGGCCGGCAACCGGGTGCTCATGGTGTCCGGCACCGACGAACACGGCACCCCCATCACCGTCCAGGCGGACAACGAAGGCCTGACTTCCCAGCAGACGGCGGACAAGTACACCCGTCAGATCGGCCAGGACCTGCAGGGACTCGGTCTCACCTACGACCTGTTCACCCGCACGACCACGGGTAACCACGCCGAGGTCACGCAGCAGATCTTCCTCGCGCTGCACCGCAACGGCTACGTCGTCCCCAAGACGACCCGGGGCGCGATCAGCCCGTCGACCGGCCGCACCCTGCCCGACCGGTACATCGAGGGCACGTGCCCGATCTGCGGTTACGACGGCGCGCGCGGCGACCAGTGCGACAACTGCGGCAATCAGCTCGACGCCGCGGAGCTGATCAACCCGAAGTCCCGGATCAACGGTGAAACGCCGAAGTTCGTCGAGACCGAGCACTACTTCCTCGACCTGTCCGCGTTCGTCGAGACGTTGGGCAAATGGTTGTCCAGCAAGACCGACTGGCGCCCGAACGTTCTCAACTTCACCAAGAACCTGATCGACGACATGCGACCGCGGCCGATCACCCGCGATCTCGACTGGGGCGTGAAGATCCCGCTCGACGGCTGGCGCGACCAGCCGATGAAGCGCTTCTACGTCTGGTTCGACGCGGTCATCGGCTACTTCTCGGCGAGCGTCGAGTGGGCGCGCCGGTCCGGCAACCCGGACGCCTGGCAGGAGTGGTGGAACAACCCTGACGCCCGCTCCTATTACTTCATGGGCAAGGACAACATCACCTTCCATGCCCAGATCTGGCCCGCGCTGCTGTTCGGCCACAACGGCGATGGCGACCGAGGCGGCGTACCCGGCAAGTACGGCAAGCTGCACCTGCCCGACGAGATCGTTTCCAGCGAATTCCTCACGATGAGCGGCTCGAAGTTCTCGACCTCGCGCGGAACGGTCATCTACGTCCACGACTTCCTGCGCGAATTCGGCCCGGACACCCTGCGGTACTTCATCTCGGTCGCGGGTCCCGAGACCCAGGACACCGACTTCACCTGGGACGAATTCGTCCGCCGGACCAATTTCGAGCTGGCCAACGAGTGGGGCAACCTCGTCAACCGGTCCATCTCCATGGCCCACAAGAACGTCGGCGCCATTCCGCGTCCCGACGCTCCCACGGCCGCCGACGAGGAGCTCAAGGAGCTTTCCCGCAAGGCGTTCGACACCGCCGGCGCCCACCTGCAGCGGTCCCGGTTCAAGGCGGCGGCGAGCGAGGCCATGCGCGTCGTCACCGCCGCGAACCGGTACCTGTCGGACCAGGAGCCCTGGAAGCTCAAGGACGACCCCGCCCGACGCGACAGTGTCCTGCACACCGCCCTGCAGGTCGTGTCGGACGCCAACACGCTGCTGACCCCGTTCCTGCCCCACTCGGCTCAGAAGGTGCACGAGGCGCTCGGCGGTACCGGCGTCTGGGCTGCCCAGCCCGAACTGCAGGAAGTCGAGGACCTCGACATCCCCGGCCGGATCAACCCCATCATCACCGGGGACTACAAGGCCGAGCAGGCACGCTGGAAGTCCGTGCCGATCGAGGTCGGCAAGGCGCTGGAGAAGCCGACCCCGTTGTTCGCCAAGCTGGACCCGGAACTCGGCGAGACCGGTCCCGAATGGGCGCCGATCTCGAAATGATCAGCTGATGGGTGCGGAGAAGAAGGAACTGCCACCGATCCCGGACCGGCTTCCGGTTTCGGTGGTGGACGCGCACACCCACCTCGACGCGTGCGGCGCGGTCACCGCGGCTGATGTGACAGCCATGGTCGATCGCGCCGAACGCGCCGGTGTCTCGCGGGTGATCACCGTCGCGGACGATCTCGCGGCCGCTCGCTGGGCCGCGCAAGCGTCCACTTGGGACCCTCGGGTCTGGGCTGCCGTCGCGATCCATCCCACGCGCACCAAGGATTTCGGTGAGGACGAGAAATCCGAAGTGGAGAGTCTCGCGAAACAGTCCAGAGTGGTCGCGGTCGGCGAGACCGGCCTTGACTACTACTGGGACTACTCGCCCCACGACGCCCAGCAGGACGCCTTCCGGTGGCACATCGATCTCGCCAAACGGATCGGGAAGCCGCTGATGATCCATGATCGAGACGCCCACGACGACGTTTTGCGGATCCTCGAAGAAGAAGGCGCGCCCGAACAGGTCGTCTTTCACTGCTTCTCGGGGGACGAGCTCATCGCCCGTCGCTGCGTCGACGCGGGATACGTCCTTTCGTTCGCCGGAACGGTCAGCTTCCGCAACGCCCGCGGGCTCCACGAAGCGGCACGGATCGTTCCGGCGGACCAGTACCTCGTCGAAACCGACGCGCCGTTCCTGACCCCTCATCCGTTCCGTGGGCGCCCCAACGAGCCCTACTGCGCCGCCTACACCGTTCGCCACCTCGCCTCGCTCAGGGGCGAGGCGGTACACGAGGTGGCCGAAGCGGTGCGAGTGACCGCTGAGCGGGTCTTCCGTTTGCCGACAGTCACCGCTGGTTGAACGGACTGCGACATTAGTGATCAAGAATGGTCCACTCTGATGAGTGACCAACGTCACGACACTCCGGGGGGTGTTTGCGCAACCCGGCGAGGTTCGTTACTGTCCCGTGATCGTGCCGGTCGGTGCCCGCTCATGCGGTCTCCGGCTGTTACGCCCACAGTCACGTCAGTGCACGTCGGGGAAGCGGAACCGGGAGCGGTACGGCCTGGAACCGTGACGATGGCGCTGGCTGCGGGTGTCGGACTTCTAGAGGTGTGCCGAAGTGCGCATCGAGACGAAGGACGTGGTGGAGCGGTTGTCGAGCTCCTCGACGTCTTGGGAAAGGGAACGACCCAGTGACTGGTAGCAGTAGGCAGGATGGCTCGCGCCTCGGCGCAGAGACGAACACCTTCGCTTCCGCCGGTTCGGTTGCCGTGCTCGACCGCGACACTCAGTACGGCGAGCTGGACTACTCCGACGACCCGCGCATCACGCAGCAGGACGTCCTCGCCGCGCTCGGCTCCGACGCCGACGCCCTGATGGCCGAGATCGACGTCGACGTCGATGAACTGATCCGCCTCATCAGCGCCGAGACCACCATGCTCCCGCCGATCGTTATCCCGGACGAGATGGCCGAAGACCGCACCGCGGGCGCGCCGATGAAGGCCGCGACCAAGGACGAGGTCATCTCCAGCGCGACCCGCGTCTGGAAGAAGCGGTTCCTCAAGGGAACCGTCATGGCGGTGCTGCTCACCCTCGGCGGTGGCGGCGCGGCCGCGATGGCGATGAACAAGAGCGTCACGCTCGACATCGACGGCAAGCAGCAGACCGTCCACAGCTTCGGCGACACGGTCGGCGAGGTTCTCGAGGACGCCGGCCTTTCGGTCGGCGCGCACGACTCGCTCTCGCCCTCGCCGCAGGCGGAGGTCGGCGACGGCGGCGTCATCAAGCTCGAGCGTGGCCGCAAGCTGAACCTCATCGTCGACGGCGCCCCGCAGCAGGAGTCCTGGGTCCGCGCGACCAACCTCGGCGAGGCCCTGAACCAGCTCGGCCGTTCCGATCTCGCGAAGTCCGGCACCTGGACCTCGATGCCGCAGAACGGTGAGCTCCCGCTCGAGGGCTCCACCGTCGAGATCAAGACCCTCAAGAACGTCACCGTCTTCGACGGCGCGAACGAACCGAAGAAGGTTCAGACCAACTCGGTCACCACCAAGGAATTCCTCGGTGAGCTCCGGATGACCCTCGGCCCGGACGACGAGGCCGTCGGTGGCCTCGACGTCAAGCTGGTCGACGGCGCGGAGGTCCACATCAGCCGGACCGGCGTCACCATGGTCAAGCAGAACGAGGAGATCGCGCCGCCCGAGCAGAAGGTCGACGACCCGGAGCTCGAAAAGGGCAAGACCAAGGTCGAGGACCCGGGCACCCCGGGTCAGAAGACCGTGACCTACAAGGTCACCAAGCGCAACGGCAAAGAGGTCGGCCGGGAGAAGGTCTCGGAAGAGGTCATCACCGAGGCCAAGCCCAAGATCGTCAAGGTCGGTACGAAAAAGCCTGCCGACCCGGTCATCGGTGACGCCGGTGCTTGGGACCGCATCGCGCAGTGCGAGTCGACCGGTAACTGGGCCGCCAACACCGGCAACGGCTACTACGGTGGCCTGCAGTTCAACAAGAGCACCTGGGACGCCTACGGCGGCTCGCAGTACGCCGCGTATCCGCACCAGGCCAGCAAGGCCCAGCAGATCGCCGTCGCCGAGAAGGTCCGCGACGACCGCGGTGGCTACGGCGCTTGGCCGCACTGCGGCAAGAAGGCCTGACGTCGACTAAGTCTCCTCTCCCTGAAGGTCATCATGTGGGTTCGCCCGCAGGGTGGCCTTCAGGCCGTTAAGGGCTTCTGCGGTCGCGTGGAGTTCTCGGCTCTCGGTTTCGACAGCCGTGTCCACCAACGTGTAGGCCTTATTCGGGCCACGTTCTGGGATTGTTCGGCCGCGGCGCCCTCTCGAATACCGCTGTCGCTGCGGTGTGGGCTTGGATGGCCCTGCGGCCGTGCCTGGGTGGTCTTGGGACGGTGCGGAGGTTTCTTGACCGGCTCTGCGTTCTCGATTGGCTCCGCGGGCGGAGGCTTCTCTCCGCCCTGTTCCGGCGCTTGTCGAGGCAGCGGGACATCCGGCCCGCCCTCCGCGAGATCGACGATCTCCGTGAAAGCGTCCCCGCGTCTCTCCGCCGGCGTGCGGCCGTCGGCTTCCCGGTTCGGGGCCGGGTACGCTCGTGGCACCAGAAGCGCGTTCAGGCGGGAGCCTGTCTCCGGATCGAGGTTGCCGCGCATGTCCCAACGGCCGGTCCGCTTCTGGCGCAACCACAATTCGCTTCGCTCGTGTTTCGGACTGGGGTCGTCGGTGGCGCTCCCATCCGGGTCGAGACGTGCGAGCAGATCTGTCCCGGCCACCGTGATGTCGCGTGGTCTCGCGACGCTGGCGAGATCGACCAGGTCTTTCTCGGCCTCGGATCGTGCGCTCGCGGTGACGTGTTCGGGCAACCTCCTCAAGACAGTGACGATCCGGTCGATGCCGGCGTCGGCAAGCACGCCGGTGGCGGCCGTGACTCCGGTCAAAGGCGCGACGGGGCGAGTCGGTGTGCCGTCGCGCGCCCGTCTCGAGTTGAGCGCCAGTGCTCTACCGGTCACCTTCTGCGCCTCCGCCCGGGGGACCCGGGCCACATGCTCGTAGAAGACGGCGATCGAGTTGTATCCGTAGAGGTCCCGGACACCACGTGACTCGATCTCGGCCAGGATCTGGCCGACTTCGGCGGCAAGGCGCCGCCCTTCGCGTAGCCGCTTCTGCAACTCGTCGAGAAGCAGATCGGCGTCACCTTCCGGCAGGTTGAGCGGGAAGGTCTTGGGGGTGTTTGTGCTGGTCATCCCTCGATTGTCGGGCCAGATTCGAACGAGTGCACGGTATCGATCGGGTGGATGATCATTACGCTCCGGCGGCTCGAATCCACGCCGATCACCCTTGCGTGGGATGCGGGTAGATCGGAACCGTCGGAAGGGTGATGGGGGCGAGTTGCGGCCGCCAGCCGGGGCGCAAGAGGGCTGGCTACGATCAGCGGGTGACTGAACTGCTCGGGCCTGCGGAGATCAGGGCGCTGGCGGCCGAGCTGGACGTGCGTCCGACCAAGAAGCTCGGCCAGAATTTCGTGCACGATCCCAACACCGTGCGCCGCATCGTCGACCTTTCGAGGATCGGCGAAGGTGACGTCGTGCTGGAAGTCGGGCCGGGGCTCGGCTCGCTGACGCTCGGGCTGCTCGCGACCGGTGCCGAGGTCGTCGCGGTCGAAATCGATTCCGTGCTGGCTGGGCGGCTGCCGACCACCGCGGCCGAGCGAGGCGGGGCCGAGCGGCTGAAGGTCGTCGGGGCGGACGCTTTGCGGATCATGGCGGACGACCTGCCCGCGCAGCCGACCGCGCTCGTCGCGAATCTGCCGTACAACGTCGCCGTTCCCGTCGTGCTGCACCTGCTCGCCGAGCTGCCGTCGTTGACCAGCGGTCTGGTAATGGTCCAGACCGAGGTCGCGGACCGGATGGCGGCCGGTCCGGGGAGCCGGACCTACGGCGTGCCCAGCGTCAAGCTCGCGTGGTACGGCAAGGCGCGCAAGGTCGCGGCGGTTCCTCGCGCGGTTTTCTGGCCCGTGCCGAACGTGGACTCCGCTCTGGTCGCTTTCGAGCGGGGTGACGTGGTGTCGTCCGTGGAGCGGGAGCGGTTGTTCGCGGTGGTCGACGCCGCCTTCTCGCAGCGTCGGAAGACGCTGCGAGCGGCATTGGCGTCATGGGCGGGTTCCGCCGAACGGGCGGGAGAGTTGCTCGAGAAGGCGGGTATCGACCCCAAGACCCGTGGCGAGCAGCTGGACGTCCATCAGTTCGCTCGTATCGCCGCAGCGGCCGGCTGACCACCTCCGCAGGTGTGACCGGCGCCGCGCGAACGCGGTCTGGCCGATGTCAGCACGACCGCATAATCCTCTCCTGGATCTGCGTGATCGCAACCTGTCTTCGCAGGCAGGGGCCTTGCTGTAGCACGAGTATGCTCACGGTTGTCTCAAAATATGGGCAGCCAATCCTGTATCATGGACGCGACCAGACGTGTGATCTGCGCCTACGCGCTTGCTTTCATCTAGTGGGATCGGTTTTACTCAGTGAGCCATCCCGAGCGACTGAGAGACCTGGCTCGCCGAAGTCGCAGCAACCACCCTCCACAGGGCAGGTGCTACCGCCAGGACCGATGGAGGCTGTGCCTAATGAACAGGGTCACCCACCCGCTCCTGCTGACCAGGCGACGTGTCGTCGATGAAGGTCGCCGCACGGTAAGTGCGTGTCGACGCTCCACCGTTACTGCCTGAGTCTTTTCCCTTACCTCTGAATCCCGTCCGTTCCGGACGGTCACTCGGTGACGGTTGGCGCGCTCGAAAGAAGCAGCGCCCCATTTGCATGGAGCCTTTCGTGATCACTGTCGAAAACCTGTCCAAGTCCTTTCCCCTCAACGGAAATCCCGTCGTCGCCCTGCGCGATGTGAGCGTGGACATCCAGGCTGGCTCGCTGTTCGGAGTCGTCGGTCCGGCCGGCTCCGGCAAGTCGACCCTCGCTCGTTGCATCGGGCTCCAGGAGCGCCCCGACCGTGGCGTCGTCCGCCTCGACGGCCTCAACACCGGGACCCTCGACGGACGCCGTCTGCGCGAAATCCGTCGCCAGGTCGGTGTCGTGAGCACCAAACCGGAGTTGCTCGCCGAGCGCACCATCGCCGGCAACATCGCGTCACCGCTCGAGCAGCTCGGCCTCGACGGCCCACAGCGCCGCAATCGGGTCGGCAACCTTCTCGACCTGGTCGGGCTGACCCCGCGAGCCGGGCAGCGGCCGGGCGACCTGTCCGAGGGGCAGCTCCGCCGGGTGGTCATCGCCAAGGCCCTGGCCGCCGGGCCGTCCGTGCTCTTGGCCGACGACCCGACCGCGGGTGTGCAGCCCGAGGAGTCCGGCGCGGTCCTGACCGTGCTCGACCGGGCGCGTGCCGAGCTCGGCGTCACCGTGCTGCTCACCACCCCCGACGCCGGCGTTGTCCGCCGTATCTGCGACGACGTCGCGGTGCTCGAGGCCGGGGCGATCATCGAACGTGGAACCGTGCTCGACCTGGTCTCCGACCCGAATAGCCGGACCGCGCAGGCGCTGCTGCCCTCGATCGAGACCGGCCGGGCGCAGGCCTCGAAGTACGACCGCGCGGTGGATGTCGTGCTCGTCGGTTTCGCTTCGGTCGGCGCACTGCTGCCGGAGGCCGCCGGTCGCTTCGACGTCGAACTCGCCACCATCGGCGGCGGCCTGACCCGGATCGGCGACACGCCTGTGGGCCGGTTCCGTCTCGGTGTGCGCGGTGAGCGCGCGGACGCCGCCCTCGCTTGGATCGCCGAACGCGGCGGCCACGTGACTCACCCGGTCCGCGGACCGCAGGGCGTCGCTGCCTGATCTCTCCGCGAACGGGCCGCTTAGGACGAAATCCGTCCGGGGCGGCCCGTTCGTGTCTGACTCGTCCGGTTCTCTTTTCTCCTGGTGACGGCACAAGTGGAGCGGCCACGTAGGCTTGACTCGTGCTCGCCGTCGTACCGCCCCCAGTAACCGTCAGGGTTCCCGCCAAGGTCAACCTGCACCTGTCGGTCGGTGACGTACGCCCGGACGGCTACCACGAGCTGGTGACCGTGTTCCAGGCGCTTTCCCTGACCGACGAGGTGACCGTCGCGGTCACCGAGGACCCTGGCGTCGAGGTCTATGGCGAGGGTGAGGGCTCCGTGCCCACCGGGGCCAACAATCTCGCATGGAAGGCGGCGCAGGCGCTGGCGGCGCACGTCGGCAAGGCGGACGGCGAGTCCAAGGTCCGGGTAGTGCTTCGCAAAGGCATCCCGGTAGCGGGCGGAATGGCCGGTGGCAGCGCTGACGCGGCCGCGACCCTGGTGGGACTCGCGTCGCTTTGGAAGCTCGAAATCTCCCGAGACGAACTGGCGGGTATCGCAGCGAAGCTCGGCAGTGATGTTCCTTTCGCGCTCTACGGTGGGACAGCGTTGGGTACCGGCCGGGGCGAACAGCTGGTGCCGGTCCTGTCCCGGCACACGTTCCATTGGGTTCTGGCCTTCGACCAGCGGGGGCTTTCGACCCCGCGGGTGTTCGGCGAACTGGACAGGTTGCGTGAGGAAGGCAACCCGCCGCGGATCGGTTCGCACACTCCGGTGGTCGAGGCGCTGGCGTCCGGTGACCCCCGCCAGCTGGCGCTGCTTCTCGGCAATGACCTGCAGGCGGCCGCTGTTTCGTTGCGTCCGGGACTGCGCCGCACGTTGCGGGCCGGTGTGAACGCGGGTGCGCTCGCCGGCACCGTGTCGGGATCCGGGCCGACCTGCGCCTTCCTGTGCGCGGACGCCCAGTCGGCCGTCGAGGTCGCCGCGGAATTGTCTGGGGCGGGGGTCTGTCGCACGGTGCGCGTCGCGCACGGGCCGGTGCCAGGGGCCCGGCTGGTGGGCGGGGACGACGCGCCGAGGCCGGCGCCGCCCCGGGTGCACGCGTGAGGGTGTCCGAAATGGACATCGACTAATTCGTTGTGGTGCAAGCTTTGGGAAAGGATCGGCTGAGGCATGGCCAACTTGGTCAACCTGGAGTCGGTGAGCAAGTCCTTCGGGGTGCGCCCGCTGCTCGACGGTGTTTCGCTCGGTGTGGCGGAAGGACAGCGCATCGGCGTCGTCGGTCTCAACGGGGGCGGGAAGACGACACTGCTCGAGGTCCTCGCGGGGATCAGTGAGCCGGATACGGGACGTGTGAGTCAAGTCCGTGGCCTGCGGATGGCAGTGGTCACCCAGCGGACCGAACTCCCCGCCGGCAGCACGGTCGGAGATGTCGTGCTGGAGCGCTACGGTGCTGAGCACGAGTGGGCCGCTGACGCACGTGTCAGGTCCATTATGGACGGTCTGGGTGTCACCGCTCTGGGCCTGGAAAAGGCGACGGCGAACCTGTCCGGTGGTGAACGCCGGCGGGTGGCGCTGGCGGCCGCCCTCACCGGTGAACTGGATCTCGTGGTCCTCGACGAGCCGACCAACCACCTCGACGTCGAAGGTGTGCGCTGGCTCGCGGATCACCTGCTCAACCGCAAGATCGCGGTCGTGGTGGTCACCCACGACCGGTGGTTCCTCGACACGGTCGCGAGCGTGACCTGGGAGGTCACCGGCGGTCGTGTCGAACAGTACGAAGGAGGCTACGCGGACTGGATCTTCGCGCGGGCCGAACGGGCGAGGTTGGCTGCGACGGCCGAAGAGAAGCGACAGAACCTGGCACGCAAGGAACTCGCGTGGCTGCGACGCGGCCCGCAGGCCAGGACCTCGAAGCCGCGCTACCGCGTCGAGGCGGCGGAAGCCCTGATCTCCGACGTGCCGGAGCCACGTGATTCGGTCGAACTGCAGGCGTTCGCCCGCCGCCGGCTGGGGAAGACCGTGCTGGAGGTCGAGGACGCCTCGTTGACCGTCGGCGATCGCACCCTGCTCGATCACGTCACGTGGCGGATCGGGCCCGGTGATCGGATCGGCCTGGTCGGCGTCAACGGGTCGGGTAAGACGACCCTGCTCAAGCTGCTCGGTGGCGACAGGGAGCCCGAGACGGGGCGACGTATCCAGGGCAAGACGGTCAGCCTCGCGCACCTGCGGCAGGAGCTCGACGATCTTCCGGGTGACCTGCGCGTGCTGCAGGCGATCGAAGAGGTCTCAGGCCGGGTTGTGTTCGGCAAGCAGGAGCTCTCCGCTTCGCAGCTGGCCGAAAAGCTGGGGTTCCCCGCGTCGAGGCAGTGGACGCCGGTCGAAGACCTATCCGGCGGTGAACGGCGTCGTCTGCAGCTGTGCCGGCTCCTGATGGCCGAGCCCAACGTGCTGCTGCTCGACGAACCGACGAACGATCTCGACATCGACACTCTGCAGCAGCTGGAAGATCTGCTCGATTCGTGGCCGGGCAGCCTCGTCGTCGTTTCGCACGACCGGTACCTGGTGGAACGCGTCTGTGACACCATCGTCGCCCTGTTCGGGGACGGACAGGTGACTCACCTGCCGGGCGGCATCGAGGAGTACCTGGATCGGCGCGCCAAGAGCCTCGAGAAGGCCGGCGGCGACCGGAAGCCGGGCAACGGGCAGGCCGCCGCGCCCAAGAAGAGCGCCGCGGAGCAGCGGGCGGCGCAGAAGGAACTGTCCCGTCTCGAACGCAAGCTCGACCAGTTGCACGCGAAGGAAGAGAAGCTGCACGCGGCGCTGCTCGCCGCGGCGACCGACCCGACGAAGCTCATCGAGCTCAACACCGAACTGAAGGCCGTCGAAACGGAGAAGGAGGAGGTCGAGGCCCAATGGCTCGAGACCTCCGAAGCGATCGAATGAGTTCACTCGACGGCGAGCGGAGCTTTCAGCGCGGACAGTAATGTGACGCGCATGAGTCGGTTCGTGGACACCCTCGTCGCCACCGCGGCGGGGCGAGGTCAGCAGCGGGGAATGGTCACCGGGGAGCCCAAGGAGCCGGTTCGGCGCACCTGGGCCGAGATTCACGAGCAGGCCAAGCGGGTCGCCGGAGGCCTGGTGAAGGCCGGGCTCGAGCCGGGGAAGGCGGTGGCGGTTCTGGCGGCGGCGCCGTCGCTGATCGCGCCGACGGTGCAGGCGGTGTGGCTCGCCGGTGGCAGCGTGACGATGCTGCACCAGCCGACCCAGCGCACCGACCTCGCCGAATGGGCCGAGGACACCGTTCGGGTGCTGCGGATGATCGGTTCCGGCTTGGTCCTGCTCGGTGAGCCGTTCGACCAGCTGGGGCCGGTGCTCACCGAGCACGGCATCGCCTTCCAGGTGATCACGGAGCTGCTCGAGGCCGAACCGCTGGCGGAGCCCGTGCCGACGGCCGAGTCCGACACCGCTCTCCTGCAGCTGACCAGTGGATCGACGGCCGATCCGAAGGCCGTGCAGATCACCTACGGAAACCTGTACTCGAATGTCAAGGCGATGGTCGAACGCGCCGAGTTCGACTTCGACGTCGACGTGATGGTTTCGTGGCTGCCCACCTTCCACGACATGGGGATGGTCGGCTTCCTGACGGTCCCGATGACGTTCGGCGTCGAACTCGTCAAGATCACGCCGCTCGAGTTCCTGTCGGGACCGTTGATCTGGCCGCAGCTGATCAGCAAGTACAACGGCACGACCACGGCCGCGCCGAACTTCGCGTACGCGATCGTGGGCAGGCGGATGGCCCGTGTCGAGGACGACGGCGCGTACGACCTCTCGAAGCTGCGGATCGCGCTGAACGGTGCCGAGCCGATCGACGAAACCGCCGTGCAGACGTTCGTCGAGGCCGGGGCGCGGTTCAAGATGCCCGCCGAATGCGTTTTCCCTGCCTACGGCATGGCCGAGGCGACTCTCGCGGTTTCGTTCGCGCCGTTGTTCACCGGACTGACACTGGACGTCGTCGAAGCCGACGCGCTCGAGGCTGACAACCGTGCGGTGCCGGTCCCCGAGGACGACCCGCGTCGCGGAACCGACGAAGTCCGGTCCTTCGCGGTGCTCGGGCCACCGCTCGACGGCCTTGAGGCCGAGATCGTCGACGACAAGGGCACGGTGCTCGGAGAGCGCCAGGTCGGGGAGATCCGGCTGCGCGGTGAGGCCGTGACACCGGGGTACCTGACCATGGAAGGCCCGCTCGCGACACAGGACGAGAGTGGCTGGCTGCTCACCGGCGACCTTGGTTACCTGGTCGACGGCATGATCGTGATCTGCGGCCGACGCAAGGACGTCATCATCATGGGCGGCCGGAACCTGTACCCGACCGATATCGAGCGGGCGGCGACGTCGGTCGAAGGGGTCCGGGCGGGGAACGCCGTGGCCGTGCGGATCGACGCCGGCAGCCGCCGGGAGCGGTTCGCCGTCGTCGTCGAATCGAAACTAGCGGGGGACCCGGAAACGGAGAAGGCGCTGGCGAAGGAGGTCGCGGCCAAGGTACGAGGCGCGGTCGACATGCGGCCCTTCGCGGTGGTGGTGCTTCCGGCGGGAAGCCTGCCCAAGACGCCTTCCGGCAAGGTGAAGCGGGCCGCGACGGCCACCCAGTTCGCGGACAAGATCGCCAAGAACGCGGCGGCCGGCTGAGACGGAAGAGCCGGGCCCGCGGGTAACGCGGGCCCGGCGCTTTGCGGCACCTCCCGTGAGTCAGCGGCGTCGCCAGAGCGGCTTGCGGGAATGAGTGTGTTCCAGGGCCGGTGCTATGTAGTAGTCGGCAGACCGGGAGAGCCCGGCCAGCGTGCCCTCCACGTCCCGGAGGAACGCGTCGACGGCTGCGGGGTCGTAGCCTCGTTTCGAGAGCGGCGCCTTGGCGAACGCCACGTTGTGGACGTCGGAAACCGACAGGTCGTCGTCGCCGTCGAGCGTCGCCGCGACCCGTTCCAGGAAGGCGTCGACCGCGGGTTCGTGATAGCCCCGAGCGCCGATCGGCGCCCGGTCGAACTGCCGGGTTCTCGCCTCGAACGCGGTGACGGGCACTAGCGCTCCCGCAGGAACTCGACGGGACGGTGGTCCGGGACGGCGCGTTCGGAAGTCGCCTGATCCTGTTCACGCGCGCCGGGCACGCTGAGTACCTGCTGGCCGGTTCGGTGGGCCAGCTGCTCTTCGATCTTGTCGAGGAACTCGTCGACTTCGCGTTCGTCGTAGCCGCGTTTCCCGATCAACGGACGCGAGAACATGACGTGATGGACCTCGGCGGCCGTCAGGTCGTCCCGGTCCGAGATCGTGTCCGCGATCCGTTCCAGGAACGCGTCGACCTCGTGCTTGGCGTATCCGCGCCGCCCGATCGGGGCGTTCGGGAAAGTGGCGCCGGTGATGTCTTCGGCCGTAAACGACATGAAACTCTCTCCGGTTCGGTGGGGAATGCGATCTCCGCATTCCGTCCTAACGGGTTTGAGAGTTCCCCGGAAGAGCCCGCGCTATTCCACGACTCGATCAGGGGCGTGGTGAAACGCCTTCGAGTGACGAGGTGTAACGCACCGCCATGTGAGCGGGTTCACCCAGCGTGGAAGGTGTTCTGAGCCGCGGCGAGGCCGGTGCCGATAAGCGCTTCAACGGCGTCGGCGCAACGATCGATCTCGAAAGCGAGTTCTTTGCGTTCGACCGTCGAGAAGTCTTTCAGCACGAAATCCGCCGGGTCCTGCCGTCCCGGAGGGCGGCCGACGCCGAAACGGACGCGGTAATAGTCCTTCGTGCCCAGGGATTTGGTGATCGAGCGGAGACCGTTGTGCCCGTTGTCACCGCCGCCCAGTTTCATCTTGAGCGCGCCGAAGTCGACGTCCAGCTCGTCGTGGACGACCACGACACCGGCCGGAGGGATCTTGTAGAACCTGGCCGCGCCCACGACGGGGCCGCCGGAGAGGTTCATGTACGAGCGCGGCTTGACCAGGACCACCCGTTGCCCCGCGAGCCTGCCTTCGAGGACTTCGGCGCCGCTCTTGTGGGCTTTGAACTTGCCGCCGACGCGGCCGGCGAGTCCGTCGAGCACCATGAAGCCGACGTTGTGCCGGTTGCCCGCGTATTGGGGGCCAGGATTGCCAAGGCCGGCGAGCAGGATCTGCTCGCCGGCCCCGGGAAGTACTGCTTCAGTCACACGGGTGACTTTATTCGGCGTCCTCGGCGGGGGCTTCCGCCGCCTCGGCAGCGCCCTCTTCGCCCTCGAGCGAAGCCTCGGACGGCGCCTCGTTGACGGCGACGACCAGCGCCTCGGCGTCGGTGACCAGGGTGGCGCCCGCCGGCAGGGTGACCTGCGAGGCGAGGATCTGCGTGCCGGCTTCGACGCCCTCGACCGAGACCTCGACCTGGTCGGGGATGTGCAGCGCCTCGACCTCGACCTGGAGGGTGTCCAGGTCGGTGGTGACCAGGGTGCCCGGGCCCGCGGTACCGGTGACGACGACCGGGACGTCGACGGTGACCTTCTCGCCGCGGCGGACGACCAGCAGGTCGACGTGCTCGATGTAGTTCTTCAGCGGGTGGATGACGATGGTCTTCGTCAGCGCCAGCTCGCTCTTGCCGTCGAGGTCGAGGCTGATGACGGCGTTGCTGCCGTTCTCACGCACGACGCGGGCGAACTCGAGGGCGGGCAGGGCGTAGTGGCGCGGGTCCGAGCCGTGCCCGTACAGCACCGCGGGGATCTTGCCCGCGCGACGCGTACGGCGCGCGGCACCCTTGCCGAATTCGGTGCGGGGCTCGACGGACAGGCTTACCTCGGACACGGTGTAGCACTCCTTCAATTCACCAACATGTTCAGCGAAAGCATGCTGAGGTGGGGATGGTTCGGGCCGGTTCTGGTGTTCGGCGGCGAGTTCCACAGGCGTGCTCGACAGCGTGTGGCCACTCAAGCCGCCGCGTCGATCACGTCGGGCACCAGGTGCTCACGGAACCCGCCTCGCCGAGACCGGGAAAGTGTAGACCAACCGGTCGTGCACGGGTCCCGCCGGGTGGCTCGTTCAGGTGACAAGTCGGTGACAGCTGCTTGAGGAACCCGCGGATGCGGTGGTGCGGGACCCCTTTTCTAAGGTGTGATCTCCTCGCACGTGAGACAAAGGGGGCGGAATGCCGGCACGACGGTTGAGGATCGGCGCGATCGCCGCCTTGTGCTGCCTCGTGGCCGGTTGCGATGTCGAGATCGACGGGGCGGCGGGGATCTCGGCTGCCGAGCAGCAGCGGGTGGACCGGCGCGCCGAGCAGCGCGGCGCTGTCGAGAGCGCTTTGAAGGAGCTCGAACAGGCGCCCGCGGTTGTCTATAAGTCGACAATCAAGGATGCCTCGGGCAAACCCGCCGAATTGGAGTTCCGGATCACCCGCAACGGCAGCGCGCACGGTGCGCTGCCGGTCGACGGCCAGACCATCCAGGTCATCTCGGCCGACAAGCAGCTGTATCTCTCGGCGAGCCCGGAGTACTGGAAAGCGCACGGGCTCGGCAACAGCGAGCAGTACGGCACCAACTGGGTCCGCACCGACAGCTCCGACCTGCCGGTGAACGCCGTCGAGGCGCTCAACCCGCGCAAGGCGGCGTCGACGCTCCGGACGGCGGTGTCCGCGATGAACCGGCTGACCGATCCGGTGCGGTCGAAGCTGCCCGACGGGACCGAGGTCTACGACGTCGGGAGCGGGCTCGGGACGCTGCGGGTGACCACCGCGGCGCCGCACCGCGTGGTCAGTTTCGCGCCTTCCCTCGTCGACGCGGCGGGCGGCAAGACGCTCGGTGCCGAAATGCGGGTCGCACCGCTCGCCGGGGACGCGCTGAAGAAACTCCAAACCGATCTGGACGGCGCGATCGGCGGGGTCGGGCAGCCGTTCGACGCGCTCACCCAGGTCAGTGTCAGCGTGGTCGACGACAAACTGGACTGCACGGACTTCGTCGGGACCTGCCGGGCGACCATCGGCGTGGCCAACACCGTCATCGGCGGCGCGAGCGGCACCCCCGTGCACCTGACGCTGACCGTCGAGTTCTCCGCGCAGTCGCTCGGCGCGCAAACCTGCACGGCGGACGCCAACGCGGCGCCGGACACCACGACGAGCATGTCCTGCGAGGTCAAGTTCAAACTGCCGAATCGGAACGCCAGCTACCAGGTGCAGGCGAAGCCCGCGGCCCGCGGCGAGGTCCGGGTCCCGGTCGACGTGAACGGCGTACGCGAAAAGCTCAAGTCCGAGTTCGCCACGCTGGGTGGCTGACCTGGACGCTCACCCACGGGTGCGTTACATACGTTGAAGTAGTCGATCTTGCGTTCCTAGCATCGGTGTCGTCGCCGATGAAAAAGGAGAACGCGATGGCGAAGTTGGTTGTGTTCGGAGGAACCGGGTACGCGGGCGGGAAGATCACCGCGGAAGCACGCGGCCGCGGTCACGAGGTCCTGGCGGTGTCGCGGAACGCCGAAGGCGAGGGGACCCAGGCGGGGTCGCTCTACGACGAGGGCTTCCTCGCCGAGGTCGCCAAGGGCGCCGATGTCCTGGTCATCGCGGTTCACGGGCAGAGCGGTCTGCTCGACGCGGTGCCCTCGATCGCCCGGGTCGCGAAGGACAACGGCGCGCGGATCGGCGTGGTCGGCGGGGCCGGCAGCCTGCACGTGGCCGAGGGCGGACCGCGGCTGATCGACACGCCCGAGTTCCCGGACGAGTACAAGGGTGAAGCGGGAGCGCACGCGAAGGTGCTCGAAGCGTTCCGGAAGCTTCCTGAGGACGTCGACTGGTTCTACCTCAGCCCGGCCGCCGAGTTCGGCGCGTGGGCCGAGGGCGAGCGGACCGGTGACTTCCGGCTCGGCGGTGACGTACTCCTGACCGACGAGAACGGCGGGTCGAAGATCAGCGGTGCCGACTACGCGATCGCGTTCGTCGACGAGATCGACAAGCCGGAGCGCCGTCGTCAGCGTTTCTGCGTCGCTTACTGACCGGACAGTTCCTTCACGACCGGAGCGAACGTTTCCAGCATCGGCTGGAACACCGTGATGTAGGAGAAACCGTAGCGTTCGCGACGTTCCTGGAGCTGCCGGACGATCTCGTCGACGGTTCCGAAAAGCAACTGCGGCGTTTCGAGCAGCTTGTCCACATCGAGGCCGTCCGGATCCTCTTCGTGCCAGGATTCGGCGGCCGCGCGCCGGTCGTCCGTGACGACGACCCGCTGGACGAGCATGTTCAGTTCGGGATCGCGACCGTTCGCTTGCGAGCGGAAGAAGGCGACGCGTTCGTCCATGCGCTCGGCGTCATCGAGCTGGAAGGTGCCCGGCGGTTTTCCCGGTGCTTGGCGAAGGCCCGCGAAGCCGGTGATGTCGGCTTCGCGGGCGGCGAGGGAGAGCACGCCGTCGCTGTTGCCCGCGAGGAGCAGCGGCGGGGGCGTGATCCCCTCACTCACGAAGTGTTCGCGCAGGTGGCCGAGGCTCTGGGTGAGGTACTCGATGCGTTCCTTGGCCCGGATCCACGGCAGTCCGGCGTCGTCGAACTCCGATTTCATGTGCCCGGAGCCGAGGCCGAGGTCCAGCCGGTCACCCGTCATCTTCACCGTCGTGGCGACTTCGCGTGCGAAGAGCGCGAAGTTGTAGAAGGGCACGTTGGAGACGAGAGTGCCGACGCGCGGCCGCCGGGTGACCGCGGCGGCCATCGTCAGAGCCGGGAAGGGCGCGTTCCGTCCCGGTCCGAGATGGTCGGGCACGGAGATGACGTCGTAGCCGAGTGCCTCGACGCGGAGGCACTTCGCGACCCACTCTTCGCGGTTCTCGGCGCCCCACAGGTTCACGCCGAACTTGAATTTCCCCATGAACGGAACCTAGCCACGCCGGGCGGCCGGGCGCGCGTCGTTTCGCGAGGAGCCGAAAACGAAGCAAGGGACCTTTGCTGTCACTCTCCGGAAGAGAGCGAGAGCAAAGGTCCCTTGCTTCGCTGAGATCAGGCGTTGCCGTCGAAGAGGGACGTGACCGACCCGTCCTCGAAGACCTGCTGGATGGCCTGCGCCAGCAGCGGCGCGATGGACAGCACGGTCAGGCCCGGGAACCGCTTCGCCTCGGGGATCGGCAGCGTGTTGGTGACGATCACCTCGCGCGCCTTGCAGTTCGACAGCCGCTCGGTGGCGGGGTCGGACAGGATGCCGTGGGTCGAGGCGATGACGACGTCGGACGCGCCTTCGTCGAGGAGGGCCTCGGTGGCCTTCACGATCGTGCCGCCGGTGTCGATCATGTCGTCGATCAGCACACACAGCTGACCGCGGACCTTGCCGACGACGCGGTTGGCGACGGCCTGGTTCGGCTTGTCCGGGTCGCGCGTCTTGTGGATGAAGGCGATCGGCCGGTCACCCAGCTGGGCGGCCCACTTCTCGGCCAGCCGCACGCGGCCCGAGTCCGGCGAGACGACGGTGATGTTCTCGTCCTGGTAGGTCTTGTTGATGTGCGCGGCCAGCACGTTCTGCGCGAGCAGATGGTCGACGGGGCCGTCGAAGAAGCCCTGGATCTGCGCGGTGTGCAGGTCGACCGTCATGATCCGGTCGGCGCCGGCGGTCTTGAACAGGTCCGCGATCAGGCGCGCGGAGATCGGCTCGCGGCCCTTGTGCTTCTTGTCCTGCCGCGCGTACGGGTAGAACGGCATGATCACGGTGATCCGCTTGGCACTCGCCCGCTTGAGGGCGTCCACCATGATCAGCTGCTCCATCACCCACTCGTTGATGGGCGCCGGGTGGCTCTGGATCACGAACGCGTCGGTCCCGCGCACCGATTCGTTGAACCGGACGAAGATCTCCCCGTTGGCGAAATTGTGCGCGGTCTGCGGGACGACCGACACGTTGAGGTGCTTGGCCACCTCTTCCGCGAGTTCCGGGTGGGCGCGCCCGGAGAAGAGCATCAGGTTCTTCTTCGGTGTTCCGGACTTCGAGCTCATGCTGGCGACTCCCCGTCGTTTCCCTTTGCTGAATCGGACACGGCGGTGGTGTCCTGCTTCGCGGCGGAAGCTGCTTCCGCCGCGGGTGTGCCCGGCCTGCGCCGGGTCACCCAGTCTTCGATGTTGCGCTGCGGCCCGGTGGACACGGCGAGCGCGCCCGGGGGCACGTCTTGCCTGATCACGGTGCCTGCCCCACTGTAGGCGCCGTCGCCGATGGTCACCGGGGCGACGAACGTGTTGTCCGCGCCGAGCCGCACATGGGAGCCGATCGTGGTGTGGTGCTTGTTCACGCCGTCGTAGTTCACGAAGACGCTGGAGCAGCCGATGTTGCTGTTTTCGCCGATGGTCGCGTCGCCGACGTAGGTCAGGTGCGGAACCTTCGTCCCGGCGCCGATGTCCGCGTTCTTCGTTTCGACGAAGGCGCCGAGCTTGCCCTTGATCCCCAGCTTGGTGCCGGGACGCAGGTAGGTGAACGGGCCGACCTTCACGCCGTCGCCCAGTTCCGAATCGGAACCGTGCGTCCGCACCACCGACGCGCCCGCGCCGACGGAGACGTTCTCCAGAGTGCTGTCCGGGCCGATCTGCGCGCCCTCGCCGATCGACGTCGACCCCTTCAGCTGCACGCCGGGTTCGATGACGACGTCGCGCGACAAGGTCACGCCCGCGTCGATCCAGGTGCTCGCCGGGTCGACGACGGTGACGCCCGCCCGCTGCCAGCCGCGGACGATCCGGCGGTTCAGTTCGGCGCCGAGGACGGAGAGCTGAACGCGGTCGTTGACGCCTTCGGTCACCCACGGGTCGTCGATGACCAGCGCGCCGACGCCCTTGCCGTCGCCGCGGGCGATGCCGAGGACGTCGGTGAGGTAAAGCTCGCCCTGCGCGTTGTCGGTCGAAAGCTTCGAAAGACCGTCGACCAGAACGGAAGCGTCGAAGGCGTAGACGCCGGAGTTGATTTCGGCGATTTCGCGCTGTTCCGGAGTGGCGTCCTTCTGCTCGACGATCGAGGTGACGACGCCGCTGTCGTCGCGGACGATCCGGCCGTAACCGGTCGGGTTCTCGACGACGGCGGTCAGCACGGTGACCGCGTTCCCGGTGGAGGTGTGCTCGGTGACCAGGGAAGCGAGCGTTTCGGTGTCGAGCAGCGGGACGTCGCCGTAACTGACGACCACAGTGCCGGTCAGCCCCGCGGGCAGCGCCGAGAGCGCGCACGAAACGGCGTGCCCGGTGCCCTTCTGCTCCTCCTGGACGGCCGTGACGACCTCGCGCCCGAGCGCCTCGCCGACCTTCGCCAGCTTCGCGCCGACCGAGTCGCGGCCGTGGCCGACGACCACGACCAGGTGTTCCGGGCTCAGTCCCGCGGCGGCCCGGACCGCGTGCTCGACCAGGGGACGGCCGGCGATCGGGTGCAGCACCTTCGGGGTGGACGAGCGCATACGGGTGCCCTCACCCGCGGCGAGGATCAACGTGCTCAGCGGGCCGGTCACGGCACTCCCAACATTTCACCAACGGTGGTTGTCGGGCATTGATCCTACGTGGGCTGCTCGGAGTCCCACGCGGGGTCGGTCGGAGCATCCTCACCGGGCCATCCGGTCGCCGGATCGATGGCCATCGAGTTCACCGACGAAACCTGGTTCCCTCCGCCACGTTTCGCCTGGTACATGGCCGCATCGGCGCGTGCCAGGACCTGTTCCGCGCGCTCCTGCGGGCGTAGCGAGACGAGGCCGACGGAGAGGGTGACGCCGTGCGAAAGATGGTGCGGCAGAGATGCGACGGCATTCACAGAACGACCCAGCGCCTGCTTCGCCGCCGACGCCGGAGCCCCAGGTAGAAGCACGATGAACTCGTCCCCGCCATATCGGGCGACGACGTCGTCGCCGCGCAGGGCGTCGCGCAGCGTGCTCGCGATGACACGGAGCACGTTGTCGCCCTCGGCGTGCGACTGCTTGTCGTTGACGTCCTTGAAACCGTCGAGGTCGACGAGTGCGACCGCGAGCGGCTGGGCGTCCGCCGACGACGCCAGCGAACGCAGCTTTTCGTCGAGCGCGCGCCTGTTCGGCAGCCCGGTGAGCGGGTCCTGCAGGGCCTGCTGGGTGATCGCGCCGTGTTCGGCGGACAGGCGTTCGTGCTCCCGGCGCGCGTTGAGCGTGGCGATCTGCGATTCCCGCAGCGACCACATCTCCGTCTCCAGAATGGTCGCGTAGTCGATCA
Source organism: Amycolatopsis oliviviridis (assembly GCF_014654365.1). Classification (GTDB taxonomy): domain Bacteria; phylum Actinomycetota; class Actinomycetes; order Mycobacteriales; family Pseudonocardiaceae; genus Amycolatopsis; species Amycolatopsis oliviviridis. The sequence goes on along the minus strand of NZ_BNAY01000003.1, from coordinate 808,199 downwards.
GCGACTGGCTCGCCCCGGACGCGTAGTCCGGGGTGGTGTCGAGCCTGGCCAGCTCGCGGGCGAGGTTCAGCCGCATCGACGGCAGCGAGCCGTCCTCGTTGTCCTCGCGGACCTCTTTGAGCACCTGCAGCGCGTCTTCGCGGCGGCCGGCGTTGTCCAGGCAGCGTGCCAGCGCGATGGCGATGATCTCGCGTTCGTGCGGGAACACCAGTTCCGGGTTCAACAGCGAGTTCAGCCGCTCGATATGCGATGAATCGGGCGACGCCAGCGCCGCCGCCGCGGCGAGCACGCCGACCTGGTCGATCGCGGGCAGGTTGGCCTTGCGCGGGAACAGCGACTCGGTGAACGGCCCTTCGGCGGCCTGCGCCATCGACGCCGCGGTACGGAACTTGTCCGCTCCCTCGTCGTAGCGCTCGATGCGTTCGAGCCGCAGGCCCCAGCCCAGCAGCATCTTGACCCGGTTGATCAGCTGGAGCGCGATCTCGTGCGGGCTCGCGCTGTCGCGGATCGCCTGCGCGGCGCGGGCGATGGCCTCCTCGGCCGCCTCGTAGACGCCGAGCTGGTTCAGCACCAGCCAGCAGTCGACCAGGGTCGTGGACAGCATCCGGTCCCAGTTGCGCCTGCCGACCTGGCGGTCCGGGACCGCGGAGTCATCGAGGATGGCCAGTGCCCTGGCGATCTCGGTGAGGGCGGCGTCCTCCTGCTTGGCGATCACCAGACGACGGCCGCGCATGGCGTGCGCGTCGGCCCGCATCAGCGCGAGACCGTGCCGCCTGGTGTGCGCGAGCATCTCGTCGAGCCTGGGTTCGGCCTCGGCGGCGAGACCGCGGGTGACCAGCCTCGCCATCGCGGAATACCGCAGCAGCTGGGCGACCAGCAGCGGTTCGCCGCGGCGCTGCGTCTCGTCGAGGAGTTCGTCGAGACTGGTGACGATGTCCAGCTGTTCGGCGAAGCTGACGCGCTGTATGGCCGCCCCGAGTTCGCGCGCGCGACCGTAGAGCCAGGCGTCGGACATCTCCGCAAGCGCCGGCCGCCTGCCACTGGTCGTCGCGTCCTCGGTCAGCCGCACACACCCCCACCGTTGAAAACGCCGCTGGTCATCTGTTCGTCTGCTCCGCCGCCAGGATTCGAACCTGAACTGTCAGAACCAAAATCTGAAGTGCTGCCGATTACACTACGGCGGATCGATCCTGGTCAGGATAGCCATGCCGGAGACCTCTACGTGCGCCCGGGGGTTGCCTCGCCGTCGCGGGCACTCCACAGGGGACGAAACCTCCTGTACCGTAACTTACGGCATCGTAGGTAAGGACACCCTTAGGGAAACCCTCAAGGGTCGCGCGTAGAAAAGAAGTGACTGCATGACGGCTACCCTGGACCAGTCCCAGAAGCCCGCGAAGGGCCCCAAGCCGGTTACCGACGGGCAGCGGTCGAGCGCCGTGCAGCTGTCGGTCTACCTCGGGGTCATCTTCCCGCTCGCCGCGCTGCTCGCGGCCGTCCCGTTCGCCTGGGGCTGGGGTCTGACCTGGGTCGACGTCGGCATCTTCGTGGTCTTCTACGCGATCAGCGGACTCGGTATCACCGTCTCGTACCACCGGTACTTCACGCACGGCTCGTTCAAGGCCAAGCCGTGGCTGCGCGTCGTGATGGCGATCGCCGGCAGCATGGCCGTCCAGGGTCCCGTGATCACCTGGGTCGCCGACCACCGGCGCCACCACGCCTTCTCCGACCGCGACGGCGACCCGCATTCGCCGTGGCTGTTCGGGACGACGCCGCTCGCCATCGCCAAGGGTTTCTGGCACGCGCACATGGGCTGGCTGTTCGACCGCGACCAGAGCAACGCGGAACGGTTCGCGCCGGACCTGCTCAAGGACCGCGCCATCAAGAAGGTCGACGACCTGTTCTGGCTGTGGAGCCTGCTCACCCTGGTGCTGCCCGCGATCCTCGGCGGACTGATCACCTGGTCGTTCTGGGGCGCGGTGACCGCGTTCTTCTGGGCCGGGCTGGTGCGCGTCTGCGTGCTGCACCACGTGACCTGGTCGGTCAACTCGGTCTGCCACATGATCGGTGAGCGCCCGTTCGCCGCCCGCGACAAATCGGCCAACTTCTGGCCGCTGGCGATCTTCTCCTTCGGCGAGTCCTGGCACAACCTGCACCACGCCGACCCGACCTCGGCGCGGCACGGTGTGCAGCGTGGCCAGATCGACATTTCCGCCCGGCTCATCTGGATCTTCGAGAAGTTCGGCTGGGCCTATGACGTGCGCTGGCCGACCCCGCAGCGCCTCGCGCGTATCGCCACCGAAAGCAAATAGCGAGGTCGCGTTAGTCTTCTGCAATGGCGGGGAGACGGCGAACCAAACGTGAAGCGGTCACCGGGGCGCGTCCGGTCGCTCCGGTGGCCCGGGTGCGGATGACGGGGAGCGAGCGCAGGCAGCAGCTGCTCAACGTCGCCAGAGCCCTTTTCGCGGAGAAGGGTTTCGAAGGCACTTCCATCGAGGAGATCGCGCATCGTGCGAACGTCTCCAAACCGGTGGTGTACGAGCACTTCGGCGGCAAGGAAGGCATCTACGCCGTCGTCGTCGACCGCGAGACCCAGCTCCTGCTCGACAGGATGGTCTCCACCCTCCACGGTGGACACCCGAGGGTGATGCTGGAGCAGGCGGCGATCGCGTTGCTCTCCTACGTCGAGGACTCGCACGACGGTTTCCGCATCCTGGTGCGGGATTCGCCCGTCGCGAGTTCGACGGGCACGTTCTCGACGGTGCTGAACGACATCGCCAGCCAGGTCGAGCACATCCTCGCGCAGCAGTTCGCCGCGCGGGGCTACGACGAGAAGCTGGCCGCGTTGTACGCGCAGGCGCTCGTCGGGATGGTGGCGCTGACCGGTCAATGGTGGCTCGACGCCCGCAAGCCCAAGCGGGACGAGGTCGCCGCGCATCTGGTCAACCTCGCCTGGAACGGTCTGTCCAATTTGGAGCACAAGCCCAAGCTGCGGCTGCACTGAGATCTGCGTCGCGCGGCAGTAACGTTTTCCGGGCGGCGAGCGCTGAGTCCCCCGAAGAGATCATCAAGCTGGGGGAAGCACCGTGGAAAACTATCCCGCGCCCGCCGTGGAACAGATGGTTCCGCAGCAGAAGAAGAGAACGTGGCTGAAGCCCGTCATCCGCCTGGGCATCTTCGCCGTCATCGCCGTGATCGCGTTCTTCGTGGCGAATCCGTTCACGGCGTCGAGCACCGAGGTCGGCGCCTGTCTGACGGGCAACGTCGACAACGCGGACAGCGTCAAGAACACCGAATGCGGGAAGCCGGACGCCAACTTCAAGGTCGTCGGAAAACAGGAGAACAAGTCGGAAATCGGACTCAAGCTCTCGGGCGGATCCGAATGCGACGACTATCCGACGACCGACGCGTACTTCTTCCAGGGGAAGAAGGGGGCCAGTGACGGCACCCTGCTCTGCCTGGAGGACCTGAAGAACCCGGGCGAGCGGGCACCGGTCGTAGGCGACTGCCTTCCCGACGGCGTGGTCGACGCGAAGAAGCTCACGAAGGAGGACTGCGCGACAGCGCGGTACAAGGTCCTCGCCATCGAGAAGAGCGCGACCTTCCTCGTCGACGGCAGCACGGTGTGCACCCAGGTGCCGTCGACCGACGAGAAGATCCAGTGGCAGCGAGCGGGTGGCACGCTGCCGCAGTCGCGGGTGCTGTGCCTGGACGACCTCAAGAAGTAGCGGTCGTCACCGCAGGAGGCCGGTCTCCCGCAGGTGGTCGAAAATGATCTTGTCCACCGCGGAGACCCGGTCCCTGTCCGCGTAGCCCAGCCACGCGACTTCCTCGATCTCGCTGCTGGCCGCGAGCGTTCCGCTGAATTCGGCGGTGTAGCAGGTCATGCGGACCACGAGCCCTGCCGCGTGCCCGTCGGCCTGGGCTTCGAACACCCCGGCGGGCGCGACGCTCGCCGGGGTGATCTCCACGGTCAGTTCCTCGCGAATCTCCCGGATCAGCGTCTCGGTGTCGCTTTCGCCGGGTTCGCGTTTCCCGCCGGGCAGGTAGAAAACGGACTTGCCGCGCGAGCGCGTGCTCAGGATCCGGCCGTCCACCAGGTGCAGCCAAGCGATTTTGTCGATCATGGGTCAGCCCAGCGCCGCGGCGGTCTCGGCGGTCGTGAGCACCTCGCCCAGTCGCGGGAAGACCTTCGTGATCGCCGATTCGTGGGAGATCGCGGCGATGCCCGCCATCGCGTCCGAAACGGCGATGGTCTCGTAGGCGTGGTCGACAGCGGCCCGCAGTGTCGACTCGACGCCGTACTCCGTGGCTATCCCGCCGAACACCAGCGTCTTCACGCCGAGCCCGCGCAGGAGTTCGTCCAGTCCGGTGCCGTAGAACGCGCCGATCGTGTGCTTGGTGATCAGGTGCTCGCCTTCGCGGGGCGTCAGCTCGGCGACCAGTTCACTGCCGGGCGGCTGCTCGTCGACGTCCGGCCGGTGCGCCCGCACGTGGACGATCGGTGAGCCGGCCGCGCTGAAGGCGTCTCGCAGCAATACGGCGTTCGCGACGACCTCCGTGCTTTCGATCGGTGTGGTCTCCAAAGCGACGATCCGCGTCTGGAGGTCGATCAGGACGAGCGCCGTCGTCGCCGGGTCGATCTTCGTCATGGCGGGAGCCTAGTGTGCCTATGCTGACCGCATGGGGCAGCACAGGGAAGTAGTGATCACCGGTGGTGGAACGGGAATCGGCTACGCGGTCGCGGCGGCGTTCGCCGAGCGAGGCGACCGGGTGACGATCACCGGCCGTCGCGAACAGGTCCTCACCGAGGCCGCGACGTTGCTCGGCGCGAACCCGGTCCCGTTCGACGCGGCCGATCCGGACGCGGTGGAACGGGCACTGGCCGAACTGCCGGAGCGGGTCGACGTCCTGGTCAACAACGCGGGCGGGAACACCGATTTCCGGAACGGATCCGCCGGGGACCTGAAGTCGTTCGCCGCGAACTGGCAGGCCAATCTGGACGCGAACGTGTTCAGCGCCGTCCTGGTCACCCGCGCTCTGCGGGAGAGGTTCGCCGACGACGCGCGGATCGTCACCATCGGCTCCATCGCCGCGCACACCGGAGCCGGTTCCTACGGTGCCGCGAAAGCCGCGCTGGAGGCGTGGAACATCGATGTGGCAAGGGAATTCGGGCCGCGCGGGATCACCGCGAACATCGTCGCGCCGGGGCTGGTCGGGGACACCGAGTTCTTCAACGGAAAGCTGTCCGACGAGCGCCGGGCGTGGCTCATCGGCAACACGCTGACCAACCGCGCCGGCGAGCCCGCGGACGTCGCCGAAGTGGTGGCCTTCCTGGCGAGCCCGGCCGCGCGCCACGTCACCGGCCAGGTCGTCCACGTCAACGGCGGCGCGTACTTCGGCAGCTAAGCCCCCGGGGTGACGCGCAGCAGTTTGTCGTCCTTGCCTTCCGAAGTCGTGATGTAGAGGGCGCCGTCCGGTCCGCTTCGGACGGCGCGCAACCTGCCGAACTTGTCGTCGAACTCGGGCGGCAGCGTCACTTCAGTGACCTTGCCGGTTTCGTCGAGGCGGAACAGCAGGAGCTTCTGCCCCTTCAGCGCGGTGACGGCGAGCGAGCCTTCGAGCGTGCCCCACTGCGATCCGGTGAGGAACTCCGCGCCGCAGATCGCCTCGGTGATCTCGCCGGTCGTCCACAAAGGACCGACGGCGTCCGGGAACCGTTGCTTGTCGGTCATGGGGACGCTTTCGTCGTAACTGGTCTCGGTGCCGCCCTTGGACGGGTCCCAGCCGTAGTTCGCGCCCGCGCGCTCCAGGTTGACCTCGTCGTCGATGGTCGGCCCGTGTTCGGCGGTGAACACCTGCCCGGTACCCGGCCGGACCGTGACGCCCTGGACGTTGCGATGCCCGTAAGTGAACAGACGCTGTTCGTTCGGATTCGCCGACGTGATGAACGGGTTGTCCGGCAACGGGTTCCCGGTCTTCGCGTCGATGCGGAGCACCTTGCCGCCGAGACTCGTGCGGTCCTGCGGGTGCTGCGGGCGGGCGGTGTCGCCGGTGCCGACGAGCAATGCGCCGTCCGCGCCGAACGTGGGACGGCAACCGGAGTGCCTGCCGCTGGAGTTCACCGGCAGCCCGGTCAGCAGGTCCTTGACCTTCGTGGCGCTCGCGTTGTCTTCCGAGAGCCGCCAGGTGACCAGCCGGATGTCGACGGCGTTGTCGCCTTCCTTGTGGGTCTGGCAGGTGATGAACTCGCGCGACGTCGCGAAGTCCTTGCTGATCACCATCCCCATCAGGCCGCCCTCGCCGCGCACGAGGACGTCGGAGAAGTCGGCGGTGACGTCGCGTTTCGTGCCGCCGTCGACCAAGGCCAGCTTCCCGGGCCGCTGGGTGACGAGGATCTTGCCGTCCGGCAGGAAGCCGACGTCCCAGCCGTGTTCGAGCCCGGCCGTGACCTGCTCGACCTTCAGCTTCGACACGGCGGGCTTGGAGGTGACCGGCGGCGCGCTCTGCACCGGTTCGCTCGACGCCCCGGAACAGGCTGTGACCAGCAAGAACAGTGAAGAGAACGCGACGACGGCGGTAGTGCGCATGGCATCAGCATGCCAGCCTCGCCAATCGCCCGCGAGGAACGAACCGGTCATCCGGTGAGGATCGCGGCGGTTTCGGCGTCGGCGGGCAGGAAAGTCTCGAGTTTCAGCTCCGACACCGTGACGTCGGCGGCGGTCGCGAACGTCGTGATGGCCGTGATCAGCCGCAGCTCACCCGCCGAAGTGGACAGGCGCATCGGCACGGCGAACCCGAGATGGTCCGGGCCGGGCGGTCCGGGCGCCGGGACGTAACCTTCGAGTTCGGCCAGCAGCGCGGTGAGCCGTTCGTCCGGGGCGTGCGCGATCTCCTGCGTCAGCCGTTCCAGGACGTGCCGGGCCCAATCCGCGAGGTTTCGCACCTGCGGCGCCATCCCCTCCGGATGCAGGGCGAGCCGCAGCGTGTTGACCGGCTCCTCCAGCAACTCCGGTGCCACGTCCTCGAAGAGCAGGCCGAGCGCGTCGTTGCGGGCGACGAGCACGCCGTAGCGATCGACCACGATGGCCGGGTACGGCCGGTGCCCGTCGAGCAGCCGTCGCATACCGTCGAGGACCGGTTTCAGCTTGGGGTCGTCCAGTTCCGTTTCGGGGAAACCGGGCGCGAACCCGGCCGCGAGCAGCAGACCGTTGCGTTCCCGGAGCGGGAGTTCGAGCGATTCGGCGACCCGCAGCACGAGACCGCGGCCGGGGATCGACCGGCCGCCTTCGAGGAAACTCACGTGACGCTGGGTGGTTCCGGCCCGGATCGCCAGTTCCAGCTGGGACAACCGCCGCCGTTCACGCCAGCCCTTCAGTGCGGGGCCGAATCCGGAAACCATGGTCGTCATCTTGGCCGAGCCGCGTTCGCCGCCGCTATTCCCTGGAGGGAATTGAGGGCATTCCCCGCCGCGGAGATGCTTCCGGCATGAAATTCGGTCTGGTCGTTCCCACTTATCGGTCCATCCTCGACGCCGGGCGCACCGCGCCGGGAATGGTCGCCCTCGCGGTCGAAGCCGAACGCCTCGGCCTCGATTCGGTGTGGGTCGGCGACACCCTCGCGAAGGCGCCCATCGATCCGTTGACGTTGCTCGGCGCGTTCGCCGCCAGAACCGAACGGGTCACGCTCGGTACCGCCGCGTTGCTCCCGGCCCTGCGGGATCCGCTCCTTTCCGCGAACGCGATCCTTTCGCTCGACCTGCTCAGCCAGGGCAGGATCACGCTCGGCGTCGGCGCGGGGTTCGCGGGCCGCAGCGAACCCGAGTTCGCCTTCACCCGCGTCCCGTGGGAGCGCCGGCGGGCCCGGCTCGACGACATCGTCGCGCTGTGGCGGCACGTCTGGAGCGGGAAGAGCGGCCCGTTCCACGGCGAAGTGCTGCATTACGACACCCTTCCGGAGTACCCGGAGCCGTACCGTCCCGGCGGTCCGCCGGTGTGGCTGGCCGCGTTCACGCCCGGCGCGCTGAAGCGAGCGGGACGGTCATACGACGGCTGGCTGCCGTATCCGCCCGACGTCGCCGACTACGCCGACGGCCTCGCGAAGATCCGCGAAACCGCCGTACGCACCGTGACACCCGCGCTGTTCGCGACGGTGCTCATCGAGGACGACCCGATCCGGGCACGGGAGCGGCTGGAGGACTACGCACAGCGGAATTACGGCGTCCCGCTGGACTTCGTCGAGAAGATCCAGGTGCAGATCGCGGGCAGCCGGGACGAGGTCGCCGAAAGGCTTCGCGAATACGGGGAAGCGGGCGCCGAACACGTGCTGATCCGCGTCGCGACGCAGGAACCGGCCGAGTTCGACGAGCAGCTCCCGAAGGTGGTCGACGCCCTGCCCAGGTAATCGCGCGGCGGACTGTCGGTGCCCCCACGTAGGCTGGGACGGTGACAAACGCTCCATTGTCCGGACTCCTTCATTCCATCCTTCCCGATCCGGCCCTTCGCGGGGTCGTCGAGCGGGCCGGTGCCCCGGTGCTCGAGCTCCAGGGCGCGATCGCCACCCGCCAGCTGGTCGCGGGCGCCCTCGCCGCGGACGAGGGCGCCGGCCGCCCCGTGCTCGCGGTGACCGCCACCGGCCGCGAGGCCGACGAGCTGACAGCCTCGCTGAAGTCGTTCCTCGGCGAAGGCGCCGTCGTCGACTTCCCGTCCTGGGAGACGCTGCCGCACGAGCGGCTGTCCCCGCGGGCGGACACCGTCGGCCGGCGGCTGGAGGTGCTGCACCGGCTCAAGACGGGGACGGACGGCCTGCGGGTCGTCGTCGCGACCGTCCGCAGCCTCATCCAGCCGATGGCGCCCGGGCTCGGTTCGCTCGCGCCGATCGACCTGGTCGTCGGCGAGGAGCAGAGCTTCGAAGGGCTGCTGGACAGGCTGGTCGAGCTCGCGTACACGCGGGTGGACATGGTCGAGAAGCGCGGCGAGTTCGCCGTGCGCGGCGGCATCCTCGACCTGTTCGGGCCGACGGCGCAGCATCCGGTCCGGGTCGAGTTCTGGGGCGACGAGGTCAGCGAGATCCGCGCGTTCGCGGTGTCCGATCAGCGGTCGCTGCCCGGCGAGATCCAGCACGTCAGCGCGCCGCCGTGCCGCGAGCTGCTGCTCACCGAGCCGGTGCGCGCGAAGGCAGCCGAGCTGGCGATGACGTACGAGGCGGACGCGCAGCTCACCGAGATGCTCACCAAGCTGTCCGGCGGGATCCCCGTCGAGGGCATGGAGGCGCTCATCCCCGTGCTGTGCGAGGGCGAGCTGGACCTGCTGACCGACGCGATGCCCCAGGGCACGCACGTCCTGCTGGCCGATCCGGAGAAGATCCGTGCTCGCGCGGCCGACCTGGTCCGCACCGGGCAGGAGTTCCTCGAAGCGTCCTGGACCACGGCCGCCGCGGGCGGGCAGGCGCCGATCGACCTCGGCGCGTCCGCGTACCGCGATCTCGCGGAGATCGCGAAGCACGCTCAGGAGACGAAGCGCCCTTGGTGGACGCTGACGCAGCTGGCCAGCGACGATCCCGACGTCTACCGCGTCTCGGTCGAGGCCGCGCCGAACTACCGCGGCGAGGTCGAGCGCGCGACGACCGATCTGCGCGCGCACACGGCCGCGGGCGGGACGGCCGTGCTCGTCGTCGCCGGGCACGGCACCGCGACCCGCGCCGTCGAGCAGCTGTCGGCGGGCGAGGTACCCGCGTCGCTCGCGGAAGGCATCACCGGACCATTGACGCCCGGCGTCGTGACGGTGACGTGCGGAGGGCTTTCGGACGGCTTCGTCTCGCCGGAGCGCGCTCTCGTGGTGCTGTCCGAGGCGGACCTGACCGGCCGCGGCTCGGGCGCCGGAACGTCCACAAAGGACTTCAGCACCAAGATGCCGTCGCGGCGCCGCAACGCCGTGGACCCGCTCGCTCTCAAGGCCGGCGACTACGTCGTGCACGACCAGCACGGAATCGGGCGGTTCGTCGAGATGGTGCAGCGCACCGTCGCCGGCGCGACCCGCGAGTACCTGCTGCTGGAGTACGCGTCGTCCAAGCGCGGGCACCCGGGTGACCGGCTGTTCGTCCCGACCGACCAGCTCGACGAGGTCTCCCGCTACGTCGGCGGCGAGCTGCCGACGCTGAACAAGCTCGGCGGGTCCGACTGGAAGAACACCAAGGCCAAGGCGAAGAAGGCGGTCAAGGAGATCGCCGCCGAGCTCGTGCAGCTCTACGCCGCGCGCCAGGCCGCGCCGGGACATCCGTTCGGGCCGGACACCCCGTGGCAGGGCGAACTCGAGGACGCCTTCCCGTTCACTGAGACCAACGACCAGCTCGCCGCGATCGACGAGGTCAAGGCGGACATGGAACGCGGCGTCCCGATGGACCGCGTCATCTGCGGCGACGTCGGCTACGGCAAGACCGAGATCGCGGTGCGCGCGGCGTTCAAGGCGGTGCAGGACGGCAAGCAGGTCGCGGTGCTGGTGCCCACGACGCTGCTCGCGCAGCAGCACTTGAACACCTTCACCGAACGGATGAGTTCGTTCCCGGTGAAGATCAAGGGGCTTTCACGGTTCACCTCGAAACCCGAGTCGGACGCGATCCTCGAACAGTTGTCCTCGGGCGACGTCGACATCGTGATCGGCACGCACCGCCTGCTGCAGACCGGGATCCGGTACAAGGACCTCGGCTTGGTGATCGTCGACGAGGAACAGCGGTTCGGCGTCGAGCACAAGGAACACATCAAGGCGCTGCGGACGCACGTCGACGTCCTGACGATGTCGGCGACCCCGATCCCGCGGACGCTGGAGATGTCGCTCGCCGGGATTCGCGAGATGTCCACGATCCTGACCCCGCCCGAGGACAGGCACCCGATCCTGACCTACGTCGGCGCGTACGACGACAAGCAGGTCGGTGCCGCGATCCGGCGCGAATTGCTGCGCGACGGCCAGGTCTTCTACGTGCACAACAGGGTTTCCTCGATCGAGAAGGCCGCGAAGCGCATTCGCGAGCTCGTGCCGGAGGCGCGCGTCGTCACCGCGCACGGGCAGATGAACGAGGAGAAACTCGAGAAGATCATCCAGGGGTTCTGGGAGAACGAGTACGACGTGCTCGTCTGCACCACGATCGTCGAGACCGGGCTGGACATCTCGAACGCCAACACCCTGCTGGTCGAACGCGGCGACCTGCTCGGGCTCGCGCAGCTGCACCAGTTGCGCGGCCGGGTCGGACGCGGGCGCGAGCGTGGGTACGCGTACTTCCTGTACCCGCCGGAGGCGCCGCTCACCGAGACGGCGCACGACCGCCTCGCGACCATCGCGCAGAACACCGAACTGGGCGCGGGCATGGCCGTCGCGATGAAGGACCTGGAGATCCGCGGCGCGGGCAACATCCTCGGCGCGGAGCAGTCCGGGCACATCGCGGGCGTCGGTTTCGATCTGTACGTACGGCTCGTCGGCGAAGCGGTCGACGCGTTCCGGCGGCACGCGGGAGCGGAGACCTCGGAAGAGGAAGAACTCGCCGAGGTCCGCGTGGATCTTCCGGTGGACGCTCACATCCCGCACGACTATGTCCCGGGTGAGCGGCTGCGGCTGGAGGCGTACCGCAAGATCGCGGCCGCGCCGGACCAGGCCGGGCTCGACGCCGTACGCGAAGAACTGATCGACCGCTACGGCCAGCCGCCCGCCCCGGTGCGGCGGCTGCTCGCCGTCGCCGCGTTCCGGCACACCTGCCGCGCGGCCGGGGTCACCGAGGTCGCGGTCCAGGGCTCGTCGATCCGGTTCGCGCCGTTGCCGCTGGCGGATTCCCAGATGGTGCGGCTGAAGCGCTTGTATCCCAAGGCTCTCTACAAGGCGGTGACGAACACGGTTTCCGTGCCGAAGCCGACCGAGGGCCCGGCGGGCGGCCGCATGGGCGCCCCGGCCCTGCGGGACGAGGAACTTCTCGACTGGTGCGCGAAGCTGCTGACGAATCTGATGAAGTCGCCGGCTCCTGTCGCGTGAGCGAACCCGAATCGCTACTTACGACCTGGTTCTCTCGCAGGGGCCGGTATGAGAGGGTAGGCGCTGTGATGCGGATCATGGGGCGCCGTCGCGCGCTGGTCGGGGTTCTTGCCGGTTCTCTGCTTCTCGCCGGCTGCAACGCCGGACCCGGGCAGGTCGGCGCGGCGGTGATCGTCGGCGGCAAGACCGTTTCGGTGGATCGCGTGCAGCAGCTGATCGACAAGGCCGTCCGCGAGCATCCGTACGGGCAGCAGCTCGCCAAGGAGCACAAACTCGACCTCGTCGGCCGCGAGATCGTGCGCCAGGAAATCCTCCACGACCTCACCGAGCGCGCCGCTCAGCGGGAAGGCGTCCGCGTCGACGAGGCGCTCGTCGTGGACGCGCTGCAGAACGATCCGCTGGCGAAGCCGATGGAGGCCAACCCGCAGAACGATCCCGCGCTCAGCGTCCAGCAGCTCGTGGCGCGCGTGCGGGACCACCGCGAATCCCTGGTCGACGCGGCGCTGCAGACCCAGCTCGCGATGAAGTACCTCGACAAGCTCACCGTCACCTTCGATTTCAGCTCGGTCTCCTCGACCGACGCCACCGGCTCGGACGCGGACAAGCTGCGTGAGCAGGCGATCGAGAAGGCCCGCAAGTTCGCCGCTTCGCCGAACGCGGCCGCCGAACTGATCGCGCAGGACCAGCAGACCTCCGACACGCAGGCGGGCACCGGCCAGAAGCTGCCGGCGATGCAGTCGCCCGCGACCGCGGCCACGGTCCTCTTCGGCCTGGAGCCCAACACCGTCGCCGCGTTCCAGCCGACGCCGCAGCAGCCGCTGTGGGTCGTCGTCGTGGTGCGTGAACGGACCGCCGACAAACCCGTCGCGTCGGATCAGGCCGCCCAGCCCAGCGCCCAGCAACTGGCCGGAGTCGGTATCCGGCTCCTCCAGCCGTACCTCGACCAGGTCGACCTCAAGGTCAATCCGCGCTACGGCGTGTGGGATGTTGTGGGCATGGACCTCGCGCCCAACGAAGCTTCGAAGAAGGGCATCGTGCTGCCTGTGCACGGTGCCGCTCCGCAAAACCCGTGACCGCTGCTGTCGTCGTGATCGCCCGCGGGGCGACACTGCCCGCCGAGGCACTCTCGATTCTGCGAAGCAGCCACGCCGTGTACGCGGCCTCCGATGTCGATCCTGACGTTTTCGGAGTGCCCGCGCTCGGAGACGCACAGGTGCGCGAGGTCGTGCTCATCGCCGGGTCGCGACGGGAACCGCGAGCCGCGGCGTTGATCAGGGCAGGCGCGCGGGTGATCGAAGCGCCCGTTCCGCCGCTGGTCGAGGCCGCCGAGGTGATGGACCGCCTGCGCTCTCCGGGCGGATGCCCGTGGGACGCCGTCCAGACGCACGAGTCGCTGCGCCAGTACCTGGTCGAGGAGACCTACGAGCTGCTCGACGCGATCGAGGAGGGTGACAGAGCCGCCTTGCGCGAAGAACTCGGCGACGTCCTCCTCCAAGTGCTGTTCCACGCTCGCGTCGCCGTCGAGGACGCCGACGACCCGTTCGGGATCGACGAGGTCGCGTCCGAACTGGTCGCGAAACTCGTTGGACGGCACCCGCACGTGTTCGCCGACGCCCCGCGGGTCGAGACCGTCGGCGACCAGAACCTGAAATGGGAAGAACTGAAGCAGGCGGAGAAGAGCCGCCAGTCCATTGTTGACGGCGTCGCGCTCGGCCAGCCCGCCGTGGCGCTGGCCGGGAAGCTCGGCCAGCGCAGCGGCCGCGCCGGTATTCCGCTCGACCTGTTCCCCGAAGGTTCCGAAGCGGCGGCCCAGCTGTTCCGGGTGGCCGCGACCGCTCGCCGGGCGGGCATCGATCCCGAGGGCGAGCTCCGTGCCGTGGCGAAGCGGTTCGCGCAGGACATCCGCGCCGCCGAACAGGCCGCCCGCGACGCCGGTCTGGAACCGACGACGCTGGAAGCCGACGGCTGGCGCAAGTTCTGGCCGAACTAGATCCTCAGCACGAGCTTGCCCTGGACGCGTCCGGACTCGCTCAGTTCGTGCGCCTTCGCCGCCTGTTCGAGCGGGAGGACGTCGGCGATCGAGACCCGCAGCGAACCGGCGTCGGCCAAAGCGGCGATTTCGGCCAGGTCCGATCCGGACGGGGTGACGTAGAACTCGGCGAATCGGAGACTGAGTTCTTCGGCCTTCCGCCGGACCTCCGTGCGGTCCGGACCGTGCCCGACGATGTCGATCAGCGAACCGCCCGGTTTCAGCGTGTCCAGGGAGCGAGGGCCGTAGTCGCCCGAGATCGGGTCCAGCACGACATCGATGACCTGCGATTTTGAAAAATCGACGGTCGTGTAGTCGATCAGTTCGTCCGCGCCGATGTCGCGCAAAAAGGCGTGCTTCGCCGCCCGGGCGGTCCCGATGACGTACGCGCCCCGGGCCTTCGCGATCTGGACGGCGAGATGCCCGACCCCGCCCGCCGCGGCGTGGACGAGCACCCGGTGCCCCGGTCCGACCGGGAACGTCCTGGTGAACGGCTGCCACGCGGTCAGTGCCGCGATCGGGAGCGCGGCCGCCTCTACGTGATCGAGACTTTTCGGTTTCAGCGCGAGCGCGTCTTCGCTGACCGCGATGTACTCGGCGTATGAGCCGTTCGGCGGGAACGTGACGCCGTAGACCTCGTCCCCGGGACGGAACCGAGTCCCGGGCGAGTCGACCACACCCGAGAAGTCGAGTCCCACGGTCAGCGGCAGGTCGCCGACGACCAGCCCGTTCCGGATCTTCCAATCGGCCGGATTCACCCCGGCGGCGTGGACGCGCACCAGGACCTGGCCTTCGCCCGGAACGGGCTTTTCCGATTCGGCGAGGTGAAGAACGTCGGGCCCGCCGAACGAGACTTGCTGGATCTTCCGCATGGAAAAAGCATGTCGGTGGCCGGTACCCGTTGTGAAGTAGGCACTCTCCTGATATCTAGGTACCTCATGGGTACCTTCGATGAGCGGCGGATCTTCGAGGAATGGGTGGCCGTGCACGGCCGTGACTGCCCGTCCAGGACGGTCATCGAAGTGCTCGCGAACAAATGGGCGCTTTACGTCCTCGGCGCGATCCGGCGGTACGAGCGGCCGATGCGGTTCAGCGAACTTCGCCGTCTGCTCGACGGCATCACGCAGAAGATGCTCACCCAGACTCTCCGCACCCTGGAACGGGACGGACTGATCCGGCGGGACGTCTATCCCACCGTCCCGCCGCGGGTCGAGTACGGGCTCACGCCGCTCGGCGTCGACGTCGGCAGGCTGACGAACGCCGTCGCCGAATGGGCCGTCGAAAACGTCGATCAGATCTTCGCCGCCCGATCCGCTTTCGACGAGAAAGCGGCCGAGGCCGCGCAGCCGCTGTGATGTGGAACACAATCGGGTGAGAACCGATTCCGTCATCCCGACGTCTTGCCGGGTGTGAAGGGAACGGAACCGGACGAAGAGCAGCTCGTCCGCCGCACGGCCAAAGGCGACCGCGCGGCGTTCGAAGAGCTCTACCGCCGCACGTCGCCGTGGCTGGCCGTACGCCTGCGCCGTCGCTGCGCCGACGAGCAGATCGTCGCCGAGGTGATGCAGGAGACCTACCTCGCGGTCTGGCGCGCGGCCGGCGCGTTCGCCGGTTCGGCCGTCGGCGGGAGCGCCGTCGGCTGGTTGTGGACGATCGCCGCGCGGCGGCTGGTCGACGCCTTCCGCCGCCGGGCACGGCACGCTCAGCCGCTGCCGGTCGCGGAAACGACCGTCTCGCCCGCCGCGGAGGACGAGGCGCTGGCCGGTGCGGTCGGCGACCACGTCGGCGACGCGCTGCGCCGGCTCGCTCCCGAACTACGGCAGGTTCTGCAGGCCATGGTGCTCGACGGGCTGACCGTCCGGGAGACCGCGGTCCTGCTCGGCCTGCCGGAAGGAACCGTCAAGACCCGCGCCAGGCGGGCTCGGATCGCGATGCGGGAGGCGCTGTCGTGAACAAGGAACACGTGTCCGGACAGCTTCTCGCCGGTTACGTCCGCGGGGACGACGGCTTGGCGGGCGACGAGGTCTGGGCGGTCGAAGCCCATCTCGAATCGTGCGCGGAATGCCGGGGGAGGCTGTCGGCGGTCAGTCAGCCGACCGTGTCGGCACTGGTGGACGACGTGTGGGCGGGACTGGGCCCGAAACTGGCCGAAGTCGGGCCTGGGCGGTCACGAAGCCGGTGGGCCGGGCGGATGCACACCTGGGTGACGCCGGTGATGCTGCCGTGGCTCGTGATGATCATCCTGATCCCGGCGACGGGATTCCTCCTGGACTGGGCCAGCTTCACCTGGAGCGAGAACTACTCGTTCGTCCAGCTCTTCTCACCGGTGCTGCCGGTGCTCGGGGTCGCGGTGTCGTGGTCGAAGGGCCTCGACCCCGCGTACGAACTCGTCACTTCCGCGCCGAGGGGCGGGTTCTACCTGGTGTTGCGCCGCACGACGGCGGTCCTGGCCGTCGTACTGCCGATACAGGCACTCGGTGGCTGGCTCGGGGGCGGCGGATTCGGGCTCGGTCTCCTGCCGAGCCTGGCGTTCACCACCGGGACACTCGCGCTCGGCGGGCTGATCGGGGTGGCGCGGGCGGCGTATGTCCTGGCCGGGATCTGGATGGCGGTGATCCTCGCGCCCGCGGTGGCTTCGCAAGGGCGCGCCACCGCGCTCGATCCCGACCTGCTTCCGATGTGGGGTGTGATCTTCGCGCTGACCGCGGTCGTGGTGGTGCTCCGGCGGGGCGCCTTCGGCCTGCTCAGCGGAACCGAACGATAGAACGAAGGGGAGAACATGATGCGTGCTGTCGGGGCCGCGGAGGTCGCACCGACGACCTACGCGTGGCAGATCAAGGCGGAGGGCCTGAAGGTCCGGGTCGGCAAACGCAAGTTCGCCGTGAACGGGCTCGACCTGGAACTCGGCACGGGGGTGCACGGTCTGCTCGGCCCGAACGGGGCCGGGAAGACCACGCTGATCCGGGCGCTGGCGACGGTGCTCAGGCCGGCGGAGGGAGGGCTGGCGCTGCTCGGTGAGTCCGTCGGGGGGTTCACCGATCAGCGCCGCCTGCGCCGCCGGATCGGCTATCTTCCGCAGAATTTCGGCTACTACAAGCGGTTCACCGTCCGCGAGTTCGTCGAGTACATCGCGTGGCTCAAAGAAATGTCCAAAGTGGACATCCCGGGAGCGGTGCAGCGTTCGATCGAACGGGTCGGTCTCGCCGATCGCGCCGACGACAAGATGAAGACACTCTCCGGCGGCATGGTGCGGCGGGTCGGGATCGCGCAGGCGATCGTGAACGATCCGGACGTCCTCCTGCTGGACGAGCCGACCGCCGGACTCGACCCGGCGCAGCGGGTGCGCTTCCGGGAACTCATGCAGGAGCTGGGGCGTGACGCCTGCGTCGTCGTCTCGACGCACCTCGTCGAGGACGTCGCGACAGCGTGCACCGACGTCGTCCTGTTCGAAAACGGGAAGCTCGTCTTCCAGGGGACCCCGGACGAACTGGCCGCGGCCGGGAGCGCGGAGCACGTCGGCGACAGCCCGATCGAGCGCGGCTACTCGGCCCTCCTGGGGCACGAGCCAGGAAAGGGGAACTGGTGAACACGCGGATTCTGCGGATCGAACTCCGCCGCACCATCGCCCCTTGGGCCGCTCTCGCGATCCTCGTCGTCGCGTTCGGCTTCCTGTATTCGTTCAGTGGTCCGTGGGCGAAGGCGCCGCTCGCCTGGAACGAGCACTGGGGACTCGCCGCGCAATGGAGCCGGTTCCTGCTGGTTTTCCTGTGGCCGATCGCGATCGGCGCCGGTGTCATCCAAGGCATGCGGGACAGCCGGTCCGGCGCGGCCGAACTGATGACCACCATGCCGCGTCCCGGCTGGCAGCGGGCCGCGAAACTCGCCGGCGCGCTGGGCGGTCTGCTGGTGCTGGGCTATCTGCTGGTCTTCGCCGCCGGTGCCGTCCAGACCGTCTTCAACGACGGGTTCTTCACCTTCGGCTGGCTGCCGATCGTCGTGGTCGGCGTGCTCGCGATGCTCGCGGGTGCCTGGCTCGGGCTCGGCATCGGCCGGTTGCTGCCGCATCCGCTGACGGCGCCCGCGGTGGCCGTCGCCGCTCTCGCGCTCATGATCACGTTCGAGATCGGCGGGTCGGAGGGCAGCACGATCTACGGGGTCGTCCCGTTCCGGGTCTCCTTGCTCGCTCCCGCGCTGGAGGTCCGCGATCCGTTCGTGACCACCTCGGGCGGGATGGATCTCGGCCAAGGGGTCTGGCTCGCCGGGCTGGCCGTGACCGGATTCCTCCTGCTGGCGGTTCGCTCCGCGCGGGCGAAGGCGCTCGCCGTCGTCCCCGCGCTGGTGGCGGTCGCGATCGCCTTGCCCGTTCTTCCGGGCAGCACCGCCGAAGCCAAGGTCGCCGACCCGAGCGCGACGGCGATGGTCTGCGACGGCCCGGTCTGCGTCCCCCGTGCGATGGAATACGAACTTCCCCGGCTCGCCGGGCCTGGGAAGGAAGCGTTACGGCTGCTGGGAACACTGCCGGACGCGCCGGTCAAGGTCGCGGTGCAGAACCGGCGGCTGGACTACGACGAGGTGCCGCCGCGTACCGCCGGCACCGTCTCCGTGGACCTGCTGGATTGGTCCGTCCGTTCGATCTCGGCCCCGGACGACCTGACGCGGGCGCTGGTCGCCGGTGCCGGGACACCGACCTGCTATAGCCTCCGCGGTGTCGACAAGTCCTACCTGGACGAAGTCACCGCACGGTCCATCACGTCGAGCTGGTTCCTCGGCGACTGGAACCTGCCCCAGCGTTCCTGGTTGGGCGACGAGACGAAAAACAAGGTCATCCGGCAGCAGGAGATCTTCCGTGCCCTTCCGGCCGATGTGCAGCGCGACCGGATCCTCGCGCTGCGGAAGGCGGCCCTGACCTGCCAGGGCAACCAGCTCGACATCCTGCTCGGCGGTGCGCGATGAGATGGGCGGTGCTGTACGCCCGCTCGCGGGCCCTGCCCGCGTCGTTCGCGGCGCTGGTGGTGAGCATGGCGGTGATCTGGTTCCTGGCGCGGGACAACTGGTCGATGATCCCGGTTTCGCTGGCGCTTCTGGTGGCGATCGCGGTGACGGCCATCGGCCTCAGCGGGCAGGACGTCGATCTCGACCGGACCGCCGCGATCCGCTGGGCGCCCCGGCGCGGCCTGCATCTCCTGCTGATCGGCGGCCTCGGCCTCGGATCCGTGCTGCTGCCACGGCTGTGGGAGGCGGATCGGGTCCCGGTGGAGGTCATGCTGCGGAACGCGGGCGGTCTGCTCGGTCTCGTCGGGATCGCCGCGGTGCTGTTCGGCGGGGCCTTCGGGTGGACGTTACCGCTGTTCGTGTTCGTCGTCTCGTTCGTGGTCTGGGCCACCACGTCGGCCACGGACACTGCGCATCTGGTGATCACCTGGCTCTTCCAGCCCGACGACGTGGCCGCGGCCACGTGGACCGCGGTGGTGTTCGCCGTCGCGGGCCTCGGGACCTACATGGTCTTCGGCAACCGCCGCTGAACCCGCCCCGGATGTCATGAAAGGGCCGTTCCTGACGAAATTCGTCAGGAACGGCCCTTTCATGACATCCGGGAGTCAGACGTTCCGGTTGTGCGGAACGAGATCGAGCGGGTCGTGGTCCGGGTCGTCGACGCCGAGACTGATGATCCGCGTGGGATGGATCCGGATCACCGCGCCGTCGAGATGGCCATCGGCGGTGAGGGCGCCGGTCAGCGCCTCGGCCCGGCCCCGGATCTCCAGGCAGCGGACCCTCGGCGGGTCCTGCGAAGGCATGTCGTCCACCACGAACGCGGCCTGCCCGTTCGCGGCCACGTTCCGGAACTTCTTGCTCTTCGCCAGTTCGTAGCCTCTGATGTCGATCGTCCGGGTCTCGACGTTGTAGGCGTAGGCGACCGGGCTGACCTGCAGCGTTCCGTCCGGCTGCGCCGTCGCCAGCCGCCCGAGGCCCTGGGTGGCGAGAAAGTCGAGTTCCGCTTCACTGAACATGTGATCCAGTGTGCGATCTCCACTTAGCTGGAGGTCAAGAGAACAGGCCCTCGCCCCAGAAGCCGCCTTCGCGCACGCCGGGCGGCACCGCGAAATGGGCGGATCCGGTGTGCTGCAAGTACTCCATCATCGCGTCCTTCGAGGACAGAGCCTGCTGCATCGGCACGAACTGCTTGCGTGTGTCCCGGTTGAAGGCGAGGAAGAACAGCCCCGCTTCCAGGTGCCCGACGCCGTCGGAACCGTCGACGAAGTTGTAGCCGCGACGCAGGATCCGCGCCCCGTTCAGGTTTTCGTGCGACGCGAGCCGGACGTGCGAGTCGTCCGGGATCAGCTTTTCGCCGCCGGCGCCGCCGACCTGGAAGTCCGGGGTGTCGAACTCGGCGGTCTGGCCCAGCGGGGCGCCCGCGCCCTTCGTCCGGCCGACGATCCCTTCCTGACCCTTCAGCGATTCCCGGTCCCAGGTCTCGATGTGCATCCGGATCCGCCTGGCCACCAGGTACGACCCGCCCGCCATCCACGGCTGGCCGTCCTCGGCCGTCGCCCACACCTGGTCGCGCAGGACGTCGGTCTCCTCGGCCTTGACGTTGCGCGTCCCGTCCTTGAAGCCGAACAGGTTCCGCGGCGTGGACTGCGACCGCGAGGTCGACGAACTGCGGCCGAACCCGAGCTGCGACCAGCGCACCGCGGTGACACCGAAGCCCAGCCGCACCAGGTTCCGGATCGCGTGCACCGCGACCTGCGGATCGTCCGCGCACGCCTGGATGCAGACATCGCCGCCGCCGCGGGCAGGATCAAGTTTGTCCTGCGGGAACAGGGGGAGATCGATCAGCGCGGCCGGTCGTTTCGAGGCGAGCCCGAACCGGTCGTCGAACAGCGAGGGGCCGAAACCGATGGTCAGCGTCAGCGACGACGCCGCGAGGTCGAGCGCCTCGCCGGTGTCGCTCGGCGGGGCGGCGGGGGCGCCACCGACGGCGCCGCCTGTCCCGACCTCCTGGCCCGCGGTCATCCGCCGGGCCGCGTCCGTCCAGGTGCGCAGCAGCTTGACCAGCTTCTCGCGGTCCTTCGTCGTCACGTCCAGCGCGACGAAATGCAGGTTCTCCTGCACCGGCGTGACGATCCCGGCCTGGTGTTCGCCGTGGAACTCGACGACGCTCTGCGCAGCCTGCGCCGGGCTGTCCCCGCCGAGGAGCCGGTTCGCGCCGATGCCCGCCGCCGCGCCGGTTCCGACGAGAGCGGCACCAGCCCCCGCCATGCCGAACAGCTTCCGGCGGGAGACCGAGGTGCGCTCCGCGCCGGTCATTGCGCCGCTACCTCGGCGACCTTGCTCAAGGGTTCGCTCAGCGCGTCCACCGCCGCCGCGAATTCCTTGATCTGGTCCTGGCTCAGCGCCTGGTACGACTTGAAGCCGTCCCCTTCGCGCTGCTTGTCCAGCAGTGCCTGCACGTTGCCGAACTCCTTGTCCAAAGTGGACACCAGGGCCGGGTCCTTCGTCTGGAGGAGCGGGCGCAGCGAGGCGATCGCGGCCTTCGAACCGTCGAGGTTGCCCTGGAAGTCCGAGAGGTCGGTGTGCGAGAACGCCTCTTCCTCGCCGGTGATCTTGCCGGTGGCGATCTCGTCGAGCAGCTCCTTGGCGCCATTGGCCAGGTCGAGCGCGTTCAGTTCGATCGTCGCGGTTTTGGTGACCAGTTCCTTGACGTCGGCGAGCAGCTGGTCGGCGATCTGGCCGGCGTCGGACTGCAGCCCGGTCACCCACAGGTCCTTCTCCAGCCGGTGGAACCCGGTGAACTTCTGGCCCGGTTCGAGATCGGCCTCGCGCGCGTCGATCTTCGGGTCGAGGTCGCCGAACTTCTCGGCCACCGGCTCGACGCGTTCGAAGTAGACGCGAGTGCGGGCGTACGCGGCCTTCGCCTCGTCGACCTTGCCCGCCTTCACCAGCGCGACGAACTTGATGGTCTCCTCGTCGAGCGCCTTGGTGTTGTTCGCGACGTACTCCGCGTAGCTCTTGACCGCCTGCGCCTTCTGCGAGTTCGGGTCGTTCTGCTTGGCGCCGCCACCGGTGACGGTGAAGTCGCCGCGGATGCCAGTGCCGGTCATCCCCGGTTTGCACGCGGTCTGGTACTTGCCCGCCTCGGCGACCTCGACGATGAGCCGCCGGTTCAGCCCCGGCGCGATGTTCTCGACCTCGCCCATGATCCGGTCGCCCTCGGCGTAGAGGTAGAACTCGGTGACCTTGCTGCCCTTGTTGGTGATCTCGAAGGTCACGTTGCCCGCGTTCGCGGTGTTCACCGAGACGGCGCAGGCACTGTCGGAGGCTTCGACCTTGATGGGGCCGCCTGCCGCGGCGGGCGTTTCCCCGCCACCACCGCAGGCGGTGAGCACCAGGGCGCCGACGCCGGCGAGCGCGGCGAGCGGGAATCGACGAGACACGGGGCTCACTCCTTGATCGCGGCCGCGACGGGAGTCGCCACGGCCTTCTTCTTGGGCCTGAGGAACAGGGGCAGCACGATCGCCACGTACGCGACCCACGCGACGGCCTGCAGGACCGTCGTCTGCTGCGAATAGTTGAAGATCCCCTTGAGCAGCGCGCCGTACCAGCTGGTCTCCGGCAGGACGGCCGACGCGTCGAACGCGAGCGTGGTCAGGCCGGGCAGGAAGGCGGCCTCCTGCAGGTCGTGCAGGCCGTAGCCGAGCACGCCCGCCGCCACGAACACCAGCAGCACACCGGTGATCGTGAAGAACTTGCCGAGGTCGAACCGGACGGCACCGCGGTAGATCAGGTACGCCAGCACGATCGCGACGAGGATGCCCGCGCTGAAGCCGATCAGCGGTTCGGTCGTCCCGCCCTCGCCCTGTGCGGTCTGCACGGTCGAGTAGAAGAACACCGCCGTCTCCAGGCCTTCGCGGCCGACGGCGAAGAACGACAGGACGAGGACCGCGACAGGGCCGACGTCGAGCGCCTCGTCCAGCTTCCCGCGCAGCTCCGCGGCGATCGTCCTCGACGCCTTGCGCATCCAGAAGATCATCGCCGTCACGAATCCGACCGCGACGATCGACAGGCCGCCGCCGAGCAGTTCCTGCTGTTCGAAGGTCAGCTGGGCGGTGGAGTAGGTGAGGATCGCGCCGATCCCGACCGACAGCAGGACCGCGACGCTCACGCCGAGCCACACCCAGCGCAGCGCGTGCCGTCGTTCGGTCTTGACCAGGAACGCGACGAGGATGCTGACGACGAGGGCAGCCTCCAGGCCTTCACGCAGGCCGATGAGCGCACTCGCGAACCACACGTCGTTCTCCCTGGTCGTCCGGCTGAACCTCCTGGTTTTAGGTAAGGCTTCCCTGAAAGTCCAGGGGGAGTGACGAGGTCCGGAAGCGGACGAAACGTTCGAGGAGGTCTTGATCGGACGAGATGTCGGGAAGCATCCCCAGGTCAGGGTGACCTGTGTAGTTCACATAACGAATCGGCCGCCGAGGACCGGTCGCCGATCCGGTTTACCGTCAGTTGGCTTCTTAAGCCGAATGGGTCATCGCCCGGAAGTGTGGCGAAGTAACCTGACCGGGTGGCCGAAACCGCCCAGAGCACCGAAGCCCCGGAGCATCCAGCGCGCCCTCTGCCGCCGTACGTCCCCAGGCTCGCTTTCGCGGGCGGGCTCGTGCTCACCGGCCTGATCCTGATCATGACCGTCGGGGTGAACCGGCCGGACGGGGCGGAGCCGCCGCCTCCGGCGCCTCAGCCGCAGCCCGCGCTCGCGGTTCCCGACCAGAAGCCGCAGCCGGGGGTGGCGACGCCGCGCGCCGGGCTCGCCGCGCCACCCGACCGGCCGACCGTTTCCGACGCGGCCGAACTCGAGACGTGGGCGAACCGGGTGGCCGCCAAGACCCGGCTCCCCGTCGCCGATCTGTCCGCTTACGGCCGGGCCGAGATGTGGCTTCGGCGGCAGAAGCCGGGCTGTCACCTGTCGTGGGCCACCCTCGCCGGCATCTCCCATGTCGAAGCGGCGCAGGGCAGGCCCGGTCCGATCACCCTTGAGCCCGACGTCTGGGCGAAACATTCCGCGAGGGCCACGAGCGACGGGAAACAGCCGGATCCGAAGGACCGTGACGACGCCGCCTTCGCCACCGCCCGGTATCTGTGCGCCGCGGGGGACGACGTCGCCACCCCGGAGGGCTGGTGGAAGTCGATGCGGACCTTCGATTCGGCCGTTCCCTACGTCCAGGAAGTCTTCAGCGCGGCCGACGCCTACGCGGACGCCAGCGTCGCGCCCTGATCTTCGAGCACCAGATCGAAGTTGAGCACCGTCGCCATCCGGTAGGCGTCGCCCGCCGCGACGACCAGCTGCGCCATCGGATCGACGACGTTCCCCGCCGCCCAGACGCCGTCCACGTTCGTCCGGCCCTGCGCGTCCACCGCGATCGAACCGGTTTCGGTGCGCGCGCAGCCGATCTGGGCGAGCAGTTCGTCGTGCGGGACGAACTTCGGGCCGACGAACACGACGTCACGTTCGACGAAGTCGCCGTCGACCAGCCGGACGCCGGTCAGCCGGTCGTCTTCGACGGCGAGTTCGGACACCTTCCCGTCGACGATCCGGATGCCCAGCGCGGTCAGCTTCTCCCGGTCTTCGGCGGAGATCTGCTGCGTGTGCGTGAAGAACGTCAGGTCCTTGCTCCACTGCCAGACGATCAGTGCCTGGTGGATCGCCTTGTCGGAAGTGGCGAGCACACCGAAACGCTGATCGCGCACCTCCCAGCCGTGGCAGTACGGGCAGTGCAGCACGTCGGTGCCGAAGCGCTCGGCGACGCCGGGGACGTCCGGCAGTTCGTCGGCCAGCCCGGTGGTCACGACGATCCTGCGGCCGCTGATGACACGGCCGTTCGCCAGCTCCACCGCCTTGTCGTGCCGCAGCCGGTGCACGACGTCGTCGACGATCTCCACGCCGTAGCCGCGGACTTCGTCACGACCTATCTCCAGTAGTTCTTTGGGTGGAATGCCGTCCCTGGTCAGGAAACCGTGCGCGTGCGCGGCCGGGGCGTTACGCGGGGTCCCGCCGTCGATCACCACGACCTTGCGCCGTGCCCTGCCCAGTACCAGCGCCGCGCTGAGGCCCGCGACACCACCGCCGATGATCACCACGTCGTATTCGTTCATGCTCCCGAGCATCCGCAGTAGTTCGAAATCTGGCAAAGTTCATTGCCGATTTGGCAAACTGGAGGCATGGAGGACATCGAACGGCGGCTCGCCGAGGTCGGCCCGAAGCTCAAGCGGCTTCGCAAGGAACGCGGCACCACGCTCTCCGCGCTCTCGGAGACGACGGGGATCTCCGCCAGCACGCTCTCGCGGCTCGAATCGGGCACCCGGAAGGTCACCCTGGAACTGCTGCTCACGTTGTCGGCCGCGCATCAGGTCCCGCTCGACGAACTCGTCGGCGAACCCGAGCCGTCCGACCCCCGGGTCCGGATGAAAGCGCAGAAGTTCGGCAGGTTCACCGCCTGGGCGCTGACCGCGCAGCCGGGGCAGCCGCAGGCGTTCAAACTGCTGATCCCGGTGGAGGACATCGAGCCGGTGCAACGGACGCACGAGGGCTACGAGTGGATGTACGTCCTCAGTGGACGTTTGCGGGCGCTGCTCGGCGACCGGGACTTCACCATGGGGCCCGGCGAGGCCGCGGAGTTCGACACGCGGGTGCCGCACTGGTTCGGGAGCGCCGGGCCGGGGCCGGTGGAACTGCTGGTGCTGTTCGGCAAGCAGGGCGAGCGCGCCCACCTGCGGGCCAGGTCCAAATGAGAGCGAAGGTCCCTTGCTCCCGGGTCAGTCGCGCAACGCGATCCGCGCGTTGACCTCGCTGATCGCTTCGAGATATTCCGGGATCGGATGCATCGCCGACGCGATCCGCATCTGTGCGAGCGCCTCGGTCAACCGGCCGAGGCGCTGGAGGGTCCGTCCGAGCACGAACCGCGCGTAATGATCGGTCGGATCCAGTTCCAGCACCCGGGTGAAGGCGCGTTCCGCCCTCCGCAACTGCGCGGAGTGGAAGTACGCGCGGCCCGCGAGCAGCTGGACACTCGGTTTGTCGGTTTCCTCCTCCAGCAAGGGCTCGAGGGCCTTGAGGGCGTCGAGCGGCCTGCGGCTTTCGACCAGCGCCTCCGCCTGTCGGAAGGCGCGGAACCGAGACTCGCCGGACGAGTCCTGACCGGGTTCTGGGGCGGGTTCGGCATCCATCATGGTCCGCTCCACGATACGCCGGGGCAGGGCCGATCTCGACTGCTGAAACGGTCATGGTGGACTGTCCTGCCATGAGCAGTGCCGAAGCGGATAGGCCCGAAAACGAGCCCGGATACCTCGGGCTCGCGCCGTACCTCTACTACGCCGACGCCACCGAGGCGGTCGCGTGGCTGGTCAGAGTGTTCGGGTTCACCGAGGAGGTGCGCTTCGCCGACGCCTCCGGAGAGGTGTTCCAGGCCACCCTGTGCGCCGGCCCGGCCAAGATCCAGCTGGCCGGGGTCGGCCCCGAGTACTGGCAGGCCAAGGGCGTCGACGGCCCGGTCGGGCAGCTGAACATCATTTACGTCGCCGACGCCGACGCGCAGTACGAGCGGGTCCGCGCCGCGTTGGGCGACGACGCCGACCTCGACGCGCCCCAGGACCAGCCCTACGGCGCCCGCGTGTTCACCGTCTCCGACATCGGCGGCAACAGCTGGACTTTCTGGCAGCAGTTCTCCGACACCGTCGAGCTCCCGTCGGGCTGGCGGGAAGTTCGCGCAGGTGAACCAGTCACCGATTAGGTACGGGTCACGGCGTATGTGGCGCGTGCCTCCAACGGGTGAACGGCGCCGACGGCTAGGCTGGGCCCCGTCACCGCAGGCACGACCCACATGAGGAGCATGGCGTGGCGCTCATCGAGCAGGTAGGCGCTCGCGAGATTCTGGACTCGCGAGGCAACCCGACGGTCGAAGTGGAGGTGGCTCTCGACGACGGCACGCTGGCGCGGGCCGCGGTCCCCTCGGGTGCGTCCACCGGCGAACACGAAGCCGTCGAGCTGCGTGACGGCGACACCGGCCGGTACAACGGCAAGGGTGTCGAGCGCGCGGTCGCGGCCGTCCTGGACGAGATCGGCCCGGACCTGGTCGGCACCGACGCCGTCGACCAGCGCATCGTCGACCAGAAGCTCGTCGACCTCGACGGCACCCCGGCGAAGTCCCGCCTCGGCGCGAACGCCATCCTCGGCGTTTCGCTCGCCGTCGCGAAGGCCGCCGCGGAGTCGGCCGAGCTGGAGCTGTTCCGCTACCTCGGCGGGCCGAACGCGCACGTGCTGCCGGTGCCGATGCTGAACATCCTCAACGGTGGCGCGCACGCCGACACCGATGTGGACATCCAGGAATTCATGATCGCGCCGATCGGCGCCGAGTCGTTCCGCGAGGCCCTGCGCTGGGGCACCGAGGTCTACCACTCGCTGAAGTCGGTCCTGAAGGGTCGCGGCCTGGCCACCGGCCTCGGTGACGAAGGCGGCTTCGCGCCCAGCCTGAAGAACAACCGCGAGGCGCTCGACCTGATCCTTCAGGCGATCGAGAAGGCCGGGTACGCCCCGGGCCGTGATGTCGCGCTCGCGCTCGACGTCGCCGCGACCGAGTTCTTCTCCGACGGCGCGTACACCTTCGAAGGCGCCAAGAAGAGCGCCGAGCAGATGTCGGCCTACTACGCCGAACTGCTGCGCGACTACCCGCTCGTGTCCATCGAGGACCCGCTGAGCGAGGACGACTGGGACGGCTGGGTCCAGCTGACCGCCGAGGTCGGCGAGAAGGTCCAGATCGTCGGCGACGACCTGTTCGTCACCAACCCGGACCGTCTCGAAGAGGGCATCACCCGCCGCGCCGCCAACGCGCTGCTGGTGAAGGTCAACCAGATCGGCACGCTGTCGGAGACCCTCGACGCGATCTCGCTGGCCACCTCGTACGGCTACAAGTCGATGATGAGCCACCGGTCCGGCGAGACCGAGGACACCTTCATCGCGGACCTGGCCGTCGCGACCGGCGTCGGCCAGATCAAGACCGGCGCCCCGGCGCGCGGCGAGCGGATCGCCAAGTACAACCAGCTGCTCCGCATCGAGGAGACCCTCGCCGACGCGGCGCGCTACGCCGGCGACCTCGCGTTCCCGCGGTTCAGCCCGGAGGGGTAACCAGCCATGGCAGACCGGGGGAGGGCGCGGACCCGTCGTAGCGGGCGTGCGGACGGCGGTGGCTCCGGAAGGGGCCGCCGGCCGGAAAGTGCCCGCCGCACGACGACGAACGAGGTCCGCGCCCGAACCCGGCTGCGCCGCAGCCTGGCGGCGAAAAGGGCATCGGGTGCCGCGAAGGTGCTCGGCATGTCCACCACCCGCCGGGCCGCGGTGGTGGCGATCGTGGTGTGCGCGCTCGCGTTCACCATCGCCGTCCCGCTGCGCACGTACCTCAGCCAGAAGTCCGAGGTGAACGAGCAGCAGCAGCTGCAGTCCGAACTGCAGCGCGGCGTCGCCCAGCTGGAAGGCCGCAAGGCCGAGCTGAGCGACCCCGCGCAGATCGAGGCCGAGGCTCGTAAGCGCTTCGGTTTCGTGAAGCCCGGCGAGACGCCGTACATCGTGCAGCTCCCCGAGGACAAGGCTCCCGAGCAGGGGCAGCCGCAAGATCAGCAGCCGGTGCCCGCGGGCTCCTGGTACGAGAAGCTGTGGGATCAGGTCGCGGGCGGCTGAAGCTCCCCCTTTAGCCTTAGGGGTGTGAACAGCACGGAAAAGTCTTCATACGAGCCTGTGACCGACGCCGACCGCGAGATCATCGCGGAACAGCTCGGCCGGGCACCCCGTGCGCTGCGCGCCGTCGCCGCGCGCTGCCCGAGCGGCCACCCGTCGGTCGTGCAGACCAGCCCCCGCCTCGACGACGGCACCCCGTTCCCGACGCTCTACTACTTGACCTGCCCGAAGCTGACGTCGATGGTCGGCACGCTGGAGGCGTCCGGGCTGATGAAGGAGATGACCGACCGGCTCGCGGAGGACCCCGAGCTGGCGGCCGCCTACCAGAAGACCCACGAGAGCTACCTCGCCGAACGCGACGCCATCGACTCGCTCGGCCACGAGGTCAGCGCGGGCGGGATGCCCGGCCGCGTCAAATGCCTGCACGTCCACCTGGCGCACACGCTCGCCGTCGGCCCTGGCGTGAACCCGTTCGGGGACGAAACCCTCGCGCTGCTCAAGGCCAACGGATGGCCGTCGGGCGACTGCCAGGGGTAACACCGACGCCCGGTGCACAGATAGTTCCTCCAGGTGGGTTAATTCATCCTTTGTCGGCAAACTGGTCGTCCCCTATGGGGTGAAACCGGTCACCGTATGCGGCAGGCTGGGCACGGTCGAGCGTTGTCGGGGTGGGGAAGTACCGGATCGCCGAGCCGCGATCCGCCGGGAGGGTTCTGAGGTATGCGCGTGAGGCACGTGCCAGGCGCGGTGACCGGTCATGTCCGGAGACTCTGTCTCCGGCACCGCACGATCGCCGCGGTGACCGGAGGTGTCCTCGCCATCGTCCCGGCCGGTGCCGCGGTCGTCGGTGCCGGCAGCTGGGCCGCGACGGCGAGCACGGTCCATACCGACAACGTCGCCCTCGTCGGCGGCTATGACCCGAAGAACCCGCTCGTCCAGCAGATCGGCGTCGACGGCAGCCTGCCGAACGCGCCCACCCCGCTCCCGCTCCCCGCGGACGAACTCCCCAACGGTCCGCTCGGCATCCCGGTCACCGCGCTCGCCGCGTACCGCAACGCCGCCGACATCCTCATCGCCGAACAGCCCGGCTGCCACATCGACTGGGCGCTGATCGCCAGCATCGGCCGGATCGAGTCCAACCACGCGCGCGGCGGTTACGTCGACGCGAAGGGCAACACCCTCGAACCGATCCTCGGCCCGCAGCTCAACGGAGCCGGACCGTTCGCGGCGATCCCGGACACCGACGGCGGCAAATTCGACGGCGACACGGTCTGGGACCGCGCCGTCGGCCCGACGCAGTTCATCCCGTCGACCTGGGCTCGCTACGCCTCCGACGGGAACGGCGATGGCGAGTCCAATCCGAACAACATCTTCGACGCGGCGCTGGGCACCGGCCGGTACCTCTGCTCCGGCGGGCTCGATCTGTCCAAACCGGACCAGTTGCGCGCGGCCGTGTTCCGCTACAATAACTCCGACACCTATGTGAACACCGTGCTGATCTGGGCCGAGGCCTACCGCACGGGTGTGCTGCCGACGCCGGACAGCAAGGTGCCCGTCGGCGCCCCGAACGCCGCGGCCGCGCCGCCGCCCACCTCGGTTCCGCCGCCCCCGTTGCCGTCGACGCCGCCCGGTTCGGTGACGACCCCTCCGTCGAGCACTCTGCCGGGAACGAATTCGGGTTCGTCCTCGCCGAAACCGTCGACAAGCAGTTCGAAGCCGCCCGCCTGCCCGACGGTCACCGTGACGGAGACGCAACCGACCACGTCGAGCACGAGCCCGACGACCACGACACCCCCGCCGCCGACGACCTGTACCTCGCCGACGACGACCACCACGACCACCACGGTGTCCTCGACGAGCAGCAAGGCCGCCGAAACGACCCCCTGACAGGATCACCCTCGGCGGAGAAATGCGGCGTCGCGGTAATGTCCGGGGCATGCCTCGTGTTGCCGCGATCGACTGTGGGACCAACTCCATCCGCCTGCTCGTCGCCGAGCTGACGCCCCGTCACGACGGGACGGTCGACCTGCGCGACCTGCACCGCGAGATGCGGATCGTCCGCCTCGGACAGGGCGTGGACGCCACCGGCAAGCTGGCCCCCGAGGCGCTCGAGCGCACCCGCAAGGCGCTGGCCGACTACACGATCGCCGCACGCCGCAAAGGCGTGGAGAAGGTCCGCATGGTCGCGACGTCGGCGACCCGCGACGCGAGCAACCGTGACGAGTTCTTCGCGATGACCCGCGAGGTGCTCGGTACCGAGGCCGAAGTCATCAGCGGCGACGAAGAGGCGCGGCTGTCCTTCACCGGCGCCGTCGGCGAGCAGGATCCCGACGACGGTCCCTTCGTGGTGGTCGACGTCGGCGGCGGCTCGACCGAACTCGTGGTCGGGACCTGGGACGGCCGCCAGGCCGAGGTGATCGCGGCCAAATCGGTCGACATCGGCTGCGTGCGGATCACCGAACGCGCGCTGAAGTCCGACCCGCCGACCGCGGCCGAGATCGCCGAAGCCCGCGAGCTGGCCGCCAAGGTGCTCACCGAAGCCTTCGACGTGGTGGACGTGTCCACCGCGAAGACGTGGATCGGTGTCGCCGGGACGGTCACGACCCTGACCGCGGTCTCACAGGGACTCTCGGAGTACGACTCCGAGCGGACTCACCTTTCGAAGCTCTCCCACGCCGACATCGACCGCGTCGCGCAGTCGCTTCTCACGGCCGACCACGCGACCCGCGCCGCGAACCCGGTGATCCACCCCGGGCGGGTCGACGTGATCGGCGGCGGCTCGGTGATCGTGCAGGTATTGGCCGAGCAGTTCGCCACGCGCGGTGGTCCCGACGAGCTGGTGATCTCCGAGCACGACATCCTCGACGGGATCGCGTTGTCACTGGCCTGAGAACCGAGTTTTCTCTTGCGTGAAGCCATTTCTTTCGGTGATCAAGTGGTGACCTCCAGTCCGGATTAGACCATTCGGCGCAGCCTGGTTCCTACCAAGGTTGTGCTCTGACCGGGTGGTCCCGGATACCGTCACCCATTTGCAACACCAACGCACTGTGATCGCCTTCACCTGTCCCATAGCGTCGTCTCACCTTCTGGGCGGTAGGGCGCGACCAGCGCCCGCCGGACTATCCGACGACGAGAGTTGGAGGGGACATGCGGGCTTCACGCGGGTTCTGGGGAGCGACGGCGGTGGTGGCCACGGCGGCCCTGCTGCTGACGGCCTGTGGAGGTGGTGGGTCCAAGGACGAAAAGGGATCCGGCGCCACCGACGCCAACGCGGCGGTCTCGGTCTACGGCACCGAGCCGGAGAACTCGCTGATTCCCGCCAACACCAACGAACTCGGTGGGTCCAAGGCGCTCAAGCCCGTCTTCTCGGCGCTGGTCGGCTACAAATCCGACACCGCCGAACCGTACAACCTGATGGCCGAATCGATCACCACGGCCGATTCGAAGGTCTTCGACATCAAGATCAAAAAGGGCTGGAAGTTCCACGACGGGACCGAGGTCAAGGCCAAGAACTTCGTCGACGCGTGGAACTACAGCGCGAACGGCAAGAACGGCATGCAGAACGCGTCGTTCTTCGAGCAGATCCAGGGCTACGACGAGATCAGCGCCAAGGAACCCGCCGTCAAGGAGATGTCCGGGCTCAAGGTCGTCAACGACTACGAGTTCCAGGTCACCCTCAAGGGCCCGTTCTCGGTGTTCGCCACCAAGATCGGCTACCTGGCCTTCGCGCCGTTGCCGGACAAGTTCTTCGCCGACCCGGACGCGTTCGCCAAGGCCCCGATCGGAAACGGACCGCTGAAGTTCGTTTCGCGCACGCCGAACCAGAACATGAAGCTCACGCGCTTCGACGAGTACCAGGGCGAGGACAAGGTCAAGTTCAAGGACCTGGAAGTCCGCATCTACACCAGCCAGGAGACCGCGTACCAGGATCTGCTGAGCAACCGCCTCGACTTCATGGAGGCGCTCCCGCCGGCGGCGAAGGCGGGCGGGAAGTACAAGACCGACCTCGGTGAGCGTCTGGTCGAAGGGAAACTGCTCGGCATCAGCGCGCTCGCGATCCCGTACTACGTCCCGGGCTACAACAACCTGGACCTGCGCAAGGCGATCTCGCTGGCCATCGACCGCGAGCAGATCGTCAAGACCGTCATGAACGACACCTACGCGCCCGCCGACGGCTACGTGTCGCGCGGTATCGAGGGCTACCGGCCCGGTGTCTGCGGCGAGTTCTGCAAGTTCGATCCGGCCAAGGCCAAGGAGCTCTTCGCGAAGTCCGGCTTCACCGGCAAGCTGACCATCGCTTCGAACGCCGACGGTGGCCGTAAGGAACCGCTGGTCGCGGCGTGCAACAGCATCAAGAACGCGCTCGGCGTCGAATGCGACTTCGTCCCGGCGACCGACTTCGGGCAATGGCGCAGCATCGTCAACAACCGCCAGCTGACCGGCATGGGCCGCTCCGACTGGTCCGCCGACTACCCGTCGATCGAGAACTACCTGAACCCGCGCTACAAGAGCACCGGTTCGTCGAACGACTCCACGTACAACAACCCGGCCGTCGACGCGCTGCTGACCCAGGCGGACCAGACCGCCGACAAGGCGGCCGCGATCAAGCTGTACCAGCAGGCCGAGGACCTGATCGCGAAGGATCTGCCGCAGATCCCCGTGTGGGAAGAGAAGGGTGTCGGCGGCAAGTCGAACCGGCTCAAGGTCGCGAAGCTCGACTTCGGTCGTCTCGCGGACTACTCGTCCATCGAGGTCGCGGCGAAGTAATCGCGTGGTCGCACCGGCCGGGAGCGCTCCGTTCCCGGCCGGTGCGGACCCACGGCTCCCACCACGCGATCCCAGGACGGCACGCCCATGCCCCAGTACATCCTTCGACGCCTACTCCAACTCATCCCGGTCTTCTTCGGCACCACGTTCCTCATCTACGCCCTCGTGTGGGCGGTGCCCGGTGACCCGTTCGCCGGCAAATGCGGTCAGGTCGCCTGCCCGCCCGCCTACATCGAGATGATGACCGACAAGTTCAACCTCGACGATTCGATCTTCGTCCAGTACTTCAAGTACCTCGGCAACCTGTTTACCGGCGACTGGGGCGAGACCTTCAACGGTGTCTCGGTCGGCGAGCTGATCGGGAACGCCTATCCGGTGACCGTCCGGCTCGCGCTCATCGCGGTGGCCATCGAAGCGATCATCGGCCTGTCCGCGGGCATCCTGACCGGCCTGCGCGGCAAGGGTTTCCTCGACAACCTCGTCCTGATGTCCACCACGTTCCTGATCTCGATCCCGGTGTTCGTCACCGCGATCGTGCTCCAGATCGTCCTCGGTTCGGAACTGGGCATCATCGACGCGAGCGTGTCCGAGGACGCCACGGTCGGCGAACTGATCGTGCCCGGAATCGCGCTCGGCAGCCTGTCCATGGCCTATATCGCCCGGTTGACCAGAACGAGCATCGCCGAGAACCGGCACGCCGACTACGTCCGCACGGCGGTCGCGAAAGGCCAGCCGCGCAGCCGGGTCGTCGGGGTGCACCTGCTCCGGAACTCGGTGATCCCGGTGCTGACCTTCATCGGCACCGACATCGGCGCGCTCATGGGCGGGGCCATCGTCACCGAAGGCGTGTTCAACATCAACGGCATCGGCGGGCTCATCTTCCGCGGTATCCAGAACCGGGAGGGCGCCACCGTCACCGGCGTCGTCGTCCTGCTGGTGGTGGTCTACCTGCTGGTGAGTCTCATCGTCGACCTGCTCTACGCCGTTCTCGACCCGAGGATCCGTTATGACTGACCCCAATGTGGCCGGTGGCGTGTCCTCTGTGGACGTCGCGAGCGCCGGTGTCGCCGACGATTCCGCGACGGCGCACAAACCGCGCAGCCTCGGCGGCGACGCCTGGCGGATGCTGCGCAAGCGGCCGTCGTTCATCATCTCCGCCGTCATCATCGCGCTCGTCGTGCTCATCGCGATCGCGCCCGACCTGTTCAGTTCCCGGCCCGCCGGGTACAGCGATCTGCTCCACGCCAACGAAGGACCGTCCGCGGACGCCTGGTTCGGTTACGACAACCAGGGTTACGACGTCTACGCGCGGACCATCCACGGCGCGCGGGCGTCACTGCTGGTCGGTGTGTTCGCGACGGTGCTGACGATCCTGATCGGCTCGGTGGTCGGGATCGTCGCCGGGTATTACGGCCGCCTCGTCGACAGCCTGTTCTCGCGGGTGGGCGACATCTTCGCGGCGCTGCCGTTCGTGCTCGGCGCGATCGTCATCCTGACCACGTTCAACGCCCCCGGCTCGAACCCCGGCGCGGTCACGATCATCGTGCAGGTGGTCGTGTCGATCGCGGCGCTGAGCTGGCCGGTGGCGATGCGCATCATGCGGTCGGCGACGCTGGTGGCCAAACAACTCGACTACGTCAAGGCCGCGCGCGGGCTCGGCGCGAGCACGCCGCGCATCGTGTTCCGGCACCTGCTGCCCAACACCGTCGCGCCGGTGCTGGTCTACGGGACCATCGCGCTCGGTGCGTTCATCGGCGCGGAGGCGACACTGGCGTACCTCGGCGTCGGCGTGCGGCCACCGGTCGTCTCGTGGGGTGTGATGATCAGCGACGCGCGGGACTACTTCCGGGTGAACCCGCACATGCTGCTGTTCCCCGCCGGCTTCGTCACCATCACCGTGCTCGCGTTCGTCATGCTCGGTGACGGGATCCGCGACGCGCTCGACCCGAAGGCCCGGTGATCGGCTGTGTCCGACGAATTGCTGCTAGAGGTGGAAGACCTCCACGTCGAATTCCGCACGTCCGACGGCGTCGCGACCGTGCTCAACGGGGTCGACTACTCCGTGCACGCCGGGGAAACCCTCGCCGTGCTGGGAGAATCGGGTTCGGGCAAGAGCGTCACCGCGCAGACGGTGATGGGCATCCTCGACAGCCCGCCCGCCGTCGTCACCGGCGGCGCCGTCCGCTACCGCGGCGAGGATCTGCTCACCGCCACCGAAGAACGGCGCCGTGAGGTGCGGGGCGGGGAGATCGCGATGATCTTCCAGGACGCGCTTTCCGCGCTGAATCCCGTCTTCACCGTGGGATTCCAGATCGAAGAGCAGTTGCGGGTCCGCCTCGGGATGTCCAAAAAGGACGCCCGCAAACGGGCGATCGAACTGCTCGACATCGTGCGCATCCCCGCCGCCGCCCGCCGGGTCCGCGAGTACCCGCACCAGTTCTCGGGCGGGATGCGGCAGCGCGCGATGATCGCCATGTCGCTCGCGCTCGACCCCGATCTGCTGATCGCGGACGAGCCGACGACCGCGCTCGACGTCACCGTGCAAGCCCAGATCATGGACCTGCTGGCGGAGATCCAGGCCGAACGGCGGATGGGGCTGATCCTGATCACCCACGACCTGGCGGTGGTCGCCGAGGTCGCCGACCGGATCGCCGTGATGTACGCGGGCCGGATCGTCGAACAGGCCGACGTCACCGAGTTGTTCCGCTCGCCGGGGCATCCCTACACCGAGGCGCTGATGGCCTCGCTGCCGCGGCTCGACCTCAAAGGGCAGACGCTGGAGACCATCAAGGGCCTGCCACCGAGCCTGCTGAACGTCCCGCCCGGCTGCCCGTTCCATCCGCGCTGTCCGCGGGCGGAGAGCCGGTGCGAGTCCGAACGGCCCGCCCTGCACACGCTCGGTTTCGGCCGGGTCAGCGCCTGCCACTTCGCCGACGAGGTGGTGAGTGGCCGTGTCTGAGCCCATCCTGCGGGTCGAGAACCTGGTGAAGTACTTCCCCGTGCGAGCGGGGATCCTCTTCAAGCGCACGATCGGTCACGTGAAGGCCGTCGACGGCGTTTCCTTCGATCTCATGCCGGGGGAAACACTCGGTGTGGTGGGGGAATCCGGCTGCGGCAAGTCCACGCTGGCCCAGGTGCTGATGCGCCTGGAGGAACCCACGGGCGGGCTCGCGACCTTCGAAGGCCGCGACATCTTCGCCCTGCGGGGAGCCGAACTCAGGAAGCTGCGGCGCGAGATCCAGATCGTGCTGCAGGATCCGTACACCTCGCTGAACCCGAGGATGACGGTCGGCGACATCATCGGCGAACCGTTCGAGATCCACACCGAGGTGGCGCCGAAGGGATCGCGGGCGGCGAAGGTGCGGGAGCTGCTCGACGTCGTCGGGCTGAATCCCGAGCACATCAACCGCTATCCGCACCAGTTCTCCGGCGGGCAGCGGCAGCGCATCGGGATCGCGCGGGCGCTGGCGTTGCGGCCGAAGGTCATCATCTGCGACGAACCGGTTTCCGCGCTGGACGTTTCGATCCAGGCGCAGGTGATGAACCTGCTCGGTGAACTGCAGAAGGAATTCGGCCTTTCCTACGTTTTCATCGCACACGACCTGTCCGTTGTCCGTCACCTTTCCACGCGAGTCGCGGTGATGTATCTCGGCAAGATCGTGGAAATGGGGACGGAAGAGGAGATCTACGAACACCCGTCGCATCCGTACACGCAGGCGCTGCTGTCCGCGGTGCCGGTCGCGGATCCGGCGTTGCGCGGGCAGCGGCAGGTGATCCGCCTGGAAGGCGACGTGCCCAGCCCGCTGGATCCGCCGTCGGGCTGCCGGTTCCGCACGCGGTGCTGGAAGGCGCAGGACATTTGCGCGGATCAGGAGCCCGAATTGATCACCCGGTCCGGTGGGCATTTGTCCGCCTGTCATTTCGCGGAGGAGAAAACCGTCGTCCCCTGACTTTCGTAGGGACTTCGTTGATTAGCGGAGAACGCTGACGTAGTTTGCGTGAATCGTTTCTTCAGGAGGCAGGAAGTGAAAAAGCCCAGATCTCTCGTCATCGCACTGGCGGTACCGCTGTTCGGCGCGATCGCCGCTGCTCCGGTGGCATCAGCGCAACCCGCGCTTTCCGGGACCGCGACCGAATTCTCCGTCCTGGCGCGTGAAGGCCAAAGCGTCGCGTCGGTGGAAAGGGCGATCCGCGCCGCCGGGGGCACCGTCGTGACCAGCAACGCCGCTGTCGGCCTGATCACCGCGACCGCGCCCGCCAACGGCTTCGCCGAACGCGTGTCCGCCGACCGCTCGGTTTTCGGTGCGGCCAAAGCGAAGCCGATCGGCACCGCGCCGAAGGACGGAAAGGCGAAGGTCAAGCCGAACGTCGTCGAGAAGGAGAGCCGCGGCGCGGCGCCTGCCAAGAAGCCGGCGCAGGCGCAATCTGTCGGCATGGACCCGCTCGACGATCAGCTCTGGGGTCTCAAGTCGGTCCGCTCGGACCTCTCGCGCACCAAGCAGCCCGGCGACAAGCGGGTGAAGGTCGGCATCATCGACACCGGCGTCGACGCGAGCCACCCGGACATCGCGCCGAACTTCGACCGCGCGGCGTCGCGGAACTTCACGAAGGACATCGTCTCCGACGTCAACGGCGCCGTCGTCGACGGTCCGTGTGAATACCGCGGCTGTGTCGACCCGGTGGACCACGACGACAACGGGCACGGCACGCACGTCGCCGGCACCATCGGCGCCGCCGCGAACGGTTTCGGTGTCTCGGGCGTCGCGCCGAACGTGACGCTGGTGAACATCCGTGCCGGGCAGGACTCGGGTTTCTTCTTCCTGCAGTCGACCGTGGACGCGATCACCTACGCCGGTGACGCCGGTATCGACGTCGTCAACATGAGCTTCTTCACGGACCCGTGGCTGTACAACTGCGCCGCGAACCCCGCGGACACCCCGGAGCAGCAGGCGGAGCAGCGCACCATCATCGAGGCGACGACCCGCGCGCTGAACTACGCGCACCGCAAGGGCGTCACGCAGGTCGTCTCGCTGGGCAACCAGCACAGCGACCTCGCCGCCCCGCAGCCGGACGCGTCGAGCCCGGGCTACCCGTCGAACAGCGCGCACCCGCGGCAGATCGACAACAGCTGCCTCTCGCTGCCCATCGAAGGCCCGCACACGATCGGTGTCTCGTCCTTCGGTCCTTCGCAGGCGAAGGCGGACTACTCGAACTACGGCGTCGAGCAGATCTCGGTCTCCGCTCCCGGCGGCTACTTCCGTGACTACTTCGGCACCCCGTGGTACCGCACGGTCGAGAACCAGATCCTCTCGACGTACCCGCGGAACGTCGGCGTCGCGGAAGGCACCATCGACGCGGCCGGGAACATCACGCCCGCCGGTGTCACCGCCGGTGTCCAGAAGGCGACCGCCGCCGATGGCCGCGTCGGCTACTACCAGTGGCTGCAGGGGACGTCGATGGCGTCGCCGCACGCGACCGGTGTCGCCGCGCTCATCGTTTCGCAGTACGGCAAGGGGTCGCGCGACTTCGGGATGAACCCGGACGCCGTGCAGCGAGTGCTCGAAGGCACGGCGTCGGACATCGCCTGCCCGACGCCGCGGACCGTCGACTACCTGAAGGAAGGCCGGGACGCGTCGTTCACCGCGACCTGCACCGGTGACGCTTCCTTCAACGGCTTCTACGGCCATGGGGCCGTTGACGCCTGGTCGGCCGTCACGCGGGGTGCTCAGTACCTGCGAGGCTGATCCCTCGGTCCCTCAAGTGCTATGAACGGTCCGTTCCTTGCAAAATTTGCAATGAACGGACCGTTCATAGCGTTACGGGCCGGTCGTCATGCAGCCTCATCGGAGCGGACTACAGACACAGCCGGTCTCGGGCGACTTGCTGCGGCCGTGGCCGCGGCGCGGAGTTCGGCGATGACCTTCTCTGGTTCCTCGCGAATCCGGGACGGCAACGTCTGCACGACGACGATCCCTGCGGCCGCGTATCGGTTGTTGCGGTGGAGGGTCTTCCTGTATGCCTCCCTGCCGAAGTGGAAGGCATACGAATCGATTTCCCACGCCAAGGCGAGTTCGTCGCACCATGAGTCGGGCTTGCCGACGTAGTTGCCGAAAGCGTCGAGGATCGTGACATTCTGCTCGGCTGGAGGCAGCTGCGCCCTCTTCCAGATCGCCAGTGCTTCGGCCTCGGGTACAGACTTGACTTCGGCCGCGAGCTCTCGAAGTACGGCACGGGGGAGTGCGGTTCCCCGTCTGCTGCCCGACTCGAGTTCGGCGCTCAGTTCACCGACCGAGCACAGGCCCGCCTCGACGGTTTCGATCAGCAAGGATCGCACTGGGTCGAGGTCGCGTATGCGTCTCACTCCGTCCAGGACCGCCCGAGCCGGAGCGGCAAGCGGGACCCCTTCGATCACTCGCCGTTCCGGCATGACGATCGTTCTCTCGATGATCGCGAACTTGACGCTTCGCACTTTGCGCTGTTCGGGAATGAGAACGTGGACGGTTCCGTGGGGGCCGGCCTGCCGCAGGCCGTACCTTCGTGCGGCCTCGAAGCCGGTGACGACCCCCAGGTCGTCGATGAGTAGCAGTGCGGCTTCGATCCTTTGCCTGGCCGTGGGTTGTTCCTTCGAAAGAAGGACGATGCCCGGCAGTAGGTGTGTCCACCTTCCGCCGGGCTGGCATCTTCGATACGACGTGCTTTGCGTGACCCCAAGTTTCTCCAGGGTCGCTACGCGGATGACGCCGTGCCGACTGTGTTGACGTAAGTGGGAGTCCGTAAGCGGAGCTCTAGATAGGTACATGCCGACATGGTGCTCGGCGGGTCCGACAGAACTCGGCGCCCGAATGCCATGAACGGTCCGTTCCTTGCAAAATTTGCAAGGAACGGACCGTTCATAGCGTTCTTGGCAGGACGTGAACGGGGCGGGCTACTTCCCGGAGGCGGCCTTGATGAACTTCGCCAGGTCCTTCGCCTGCCGCACCCGCGACTCCTCGTGCACGTACATCATGTGCCCCGCCGGGTAGTACGCCGTGTCGATGTTCTCCCGCAGCTCCTCGGGAATCTGCAGACGCGCCAACACGTGCTCCGAAGCGAAGTACGGCGTCGCGCCATCGTAGTGACCGAAGGCGACATGCACCCGAAGGTGCGGGTTCGCCCGCATGGCCGAGGCCAGCGAGTCCACAGAGGACACCGAGCGACCCTCGAAGTCGGAGTACGACCAGGCTTTGAAGACGTCCGTCGAGAGGATCTCGTACGGCAGGTCGTTCTCGTAGCCGAGTTCGTCGCGCACGTAGTGGTTCAGCCCGCCCGTGTAGGCGCCGATGATCCGCGAGATCGACGGGTCGTCGCTCATGTGCTCGCGGCCGCCGTCGGGTTCCCAGGTGGTGAACCGGCCGTCCATCCGGCCGACGACGAGGCCCTTGTCCCGCAACAGCTCGGTGAAGTACCGGACATGCTCGATCCGAAGGTTGACACGATCCACATAGGACTCACTCAGCCCGGTAAGGGAAGCGAGGGTCGCCACCGCTTCAGCGCGATCCTGTGTGGACAGACGGGCGCCGCGTGCGAGGGCCCAGGGGAGTTCCTTGGCGGCGAAGTCCTCGGCGTCGGCGAGGACATCGTCGAGCGGACGGTCGCCGTGCAAACCGTGGTAGTGCGCGATCGCCGCGTACGTCGGCACGTACAGCGAGTACGGCAGGTCGTTGCCCTCGGTGAACCGCAGCGTGCCCAGGTCCAGCACCGACGAGATCAGCAGGAGCCCGTTCAGGTACATCCCGTGGCGTTCCTGCAGATGCGACGCCAGCCCGGCCGCGCGGAGCGTGCCGTACGACTCGCCCGCGAGGAACTTCGGCGAGAGCCAGCGCTTTTCCCGTGACACCCACAGCCGGATGACCTCGCCGATGGACTCGATGTCGGCGGTGAACCCGTGGTAGTCCTTGGCCTTCTCGCCGTCCACGGCACGTGAGTAGCCGGTCGACACCGGGTCGATGAACACCAGGTCGCTGTGCGCCAGCAGGGTTTCCTGGTTGTCGGTCAGCCCGTAGGGCGGCGCGACCGGGTCGTCGACATCGCCGGACAGCACGCGGCGCGGCCCGAGCAGGCCCATGTGCAGCCAGACGCTCGCCGAGCCGGGGCCGCCGTTGAACGCGAAGGTGACCGGGCGCGTGCCGGGTTCCGCGTCGTCGAGCGTGTAGGCGGTCACGAACACCTCGGCCTTGGCCTTGTGGCCTTCGGACTTCCCGTCGGTGACGACCTCCTTCCGCAGCACGATCCGCCCGGTCCGGGCGGTATAGGCGAGCTTGCGCCGCTTGAGCGTCAGCGTGTGCTTCGTGGCGACCAGGTCGTCGGTCGGCTCGACCTTGGTTTCCACCGACGGGGTGTCCTTCTCGTCGGCGGCCTTCTCATCGGGATTGGTGTCCGGCATGCCCCCAACTTACTGGCAGTCTGTACGGGTGGACATCGTCACGGCGCATGATCGCCCGAACACGCCACGCCAGGCGATCGAGATCCAGGAAGCCCTGCGTGGCCTGGTCGATCGCGAGGATCGCGGTCCACAAGAGATCGTCACGGTCACCGGCCTGGACGTCGCTTACGACGAGGACAGTGGCCTCATCGCCGCCGCCGCTGTCACGCTCGAAACCACCGGATTCCGCGTCGTGGAAAAGCGCTCCGTCGTTTCCGAGGTCTCGTTCCCGTACGAACCGGGCCTGTTCGCCTTCCGTGAGCTGCCCCCGCTGCTCGACGCCCTCCGCGCGCTCGAACACGTCCCGGACCTCCTGGTCTGCGACGGGCATGGGCTGGCTCATCCGCGTCGCTTCGGGCTGGCCTGCCACGTCGGCGTCGTGACCGGTCTGCCGTCCATCGGAGTCGGCAAGACCCGGTTCATCGGCGAGCACGACGAGCCCGGCGCGGAACGCGGGTCACAGGCGCCCCTGCTGGACGACGGCGAGGTCGTCGGCGCCGTCCTGCGTACCCAGGACGGCGTGAAACCCGTTTACGTCTCCGTCGGCCACAAGATCTCGCTGGACAACGCGTGCCGTCAGGTGCTGCGGCTGTGTCCCTCGTTCCGTCAGCCGGAGACGACCCGGCACGCCGACCGCCTCGCCCGTGACGCGTTGAAGGAGGCGCTGTGAGGTTCAATTCCCTCGCCGAACTCGACGCCGAGGTCGTCGGCTGCCGTGCCTGCCCGCGGCTGGTCGCGTGGCGCGAGGAGATCGCCGTGGTCAAACGCGCGGCCTTCGCCGGCGAGACCTACTGGGCCCGGCCGGTGCCCGGATTCGGCCCGCCGGACGCGTCGCTGGCCATCGTCGGCTTGGCCCCTTCGGCGCATGGCGCGAACCGGACCGGGCGCATGTTCACCGGTGACCCGTCCGGTGACGTCTTGTTCAAGGCGCTTCACCGGGTCGGTGTCGCTTCGCAGCCGACGTCGACCCGAATGGGCGACGGCCTCGAACTGCGGGGCACGCGGATGGTCGCCCCGGTGAGATGCGCGCCACCCGCCAACAAGCCCACACCTGAGGAACGGGATACCTGCCGATCCTGGCTCGCGGCCGAGCTCGGATTGCTGAAGCCGACGCTGAAGGCCGTCGTGGTGCTCGGCGCCTTCGGCTGGCAGGCGCTGCTGCCGGTGCTCGCCGAGGCCGGCTGGCCGGTGCCCGCGCCACGCCCGAAATTCGGCCACGGTGCCGAAGTGGAACTCGGCGACCTGCGCCTTTTCGGCTGCTACCACGTGTCGCAGCGCAATGTCCAGACCGGCAGGCTGACGCTTGACATGGTGTGCGATGTCCTGGCCTCCGCGACCTCGGTGGCCGGGCTGAACTGAATCGGTGCGGAAACCGTGGCGACGCTGGTCACAGCGGGATGGGGTACACGAGCGATCTCAGCTGATGGGTGCGACTATAGAAATATGGCTGGTGTTAAGTCGGAACCGACACGGATCCTCGTCCTCGGTGGTGGGTACGTCGGGCTCTACACGGCGTACGGGCTCCAAAAGATGCTCCGGGCCAACGAAGCGTCCGTGACGGTCGTTGATCCGCAGCCGCACATGACCTATGCCCCCTTCCTGCCCGAGGCGGCGGCCGGTGCGATCGAACCGCGGCACGTGGTCGTGCCGCTGAGGCGCGTGCTCAAGCGCTGCCACGTGCTCACCGCGCGCGTGACGAAGATCGAGCACGAGCGCAAGGCCGTGACGGTCGAGGCCGCCGACGGGCACGTCGAGCAGCTGAACTACGACGTCCTCGTGGTCGCCCTCGGCGCCGTGGCGCGCATCCTGCCGATCCCGGGCCTGGTCGAGGAAGGCATCGCCTTCAAGACCATCGGCGAGGCGATCTACCTGCGTAACCACGTCATGACGAAGCTGGACGAGGCCGCCAGCACGCTCGACCCCGAGCAGCGCAAGCGCCTGCTGACGTTCACTGTCGTCGGCGGTGGGTTCGCCGGTATCGAGGCGCTCGCCGAGCTCGAGGACATGACCCGCTTCGCGGTGGAGAACTACTACCCGAACCTCAAGGTCGAGGACATCCGCTGGGTGCTCGTCGAGGCGGCCGGGCGGATCCTTCCCGAGGTGCGCGAGACGCTCGGTGTGTACACCGTCGAGCAGCTCGAAAAGCGCGGCATCGAAGTCTATTTGTCGACAGCGGCGAAGTCGTTCGAGAACGGTCACGTCGTGCTCTCGGACGGCACCGAGTTCGACACCGACACGATCATCTGGACCGCCGGTGTGAAGGCGAACCCGGTGCTCGCCAGCTCGGACCTGCCGCTGGACAAGCGCGGCCGTGTCGAGGCCACCGCCGCGATGCAGGTCGTCGGGCACCCCGACGTCTGGACCGCCGGTGACAACGCCGCCGTGCCGGACCTCTCGCGCACCGAGCAGGACCCGACCGCGACCTGCCCGCCGAACGCGCAGCACGCCGTTCGCCAGGCGCGCCTGCTGTCGAAGAACATCATCAAGGTGATCCGCGGCGGCAAGCCGAAGGACTACTACCACAAGAACCTGGGTGCGGTGGCCAGCCTCGGCCTGCACAAGGGTGTCGCCGACGCGCTGAACCTGAAGATCAAGGGCTTCCCGGCCTGGCTCTTCCACCGCGCGTACCACCTCAAGGCGATGCCGACGTGGAACCGCAAGATCCGCATCCTGTTCGACTGGATGCTCGGCGGCCTGTTCCGGCGCGAGGTCATCTCGCTCGGCCAGATCAACAACCCGCGCGAGGAGTTCGACAGGCTCTCGAAGTCCTGATT
The DNA here is from genome assembly GCF_014654365.1 of Amycolatopsis oliviviridis. Classification (GTDB taxonomy): domain Bacteria; phylum Actinomycetota; class Actinomycetes; order Mycobacteriales; family Pseudonocardiaceae; genus Amycolatopsis; species Amycolatopsis oliviviridis. Next base: position 763,438 of record NZ_BNAY01000003.1, on the reverse strand, counting down.
CGCAGAACGCCGTGAAGGCCTCCTTCCCTGCTTTCAGCGTAGGGAAGGAGGCCTTCACCGCGTTTAGGGTGTTTCGGTGCAGGCATTCCGGAAGTCCGTACCCGCCGTTCCACTCGCCACCGGCCTGGCTCCGGCAGAACTGGCGAAACACGTCCTGGACCGGATCGAGCGCGACAACGCGCACGCCCGTTCCCGGAAGAAGCGCTTCCGCTGGCGCGCCGTGTCGATCAGGCTTCTGCTGCTCGCGTTGTCGGCGATGTCCACGATCATTCTCGGATTGCAGAACCTCAACGGCTGGACCGGTGTCGCCTTCGCGCTCGTGGCCGTGACGACCGTGATCAGCGTGCTCGAGCCCTTCTTCGCCTGGCGTTCCCTGTGGGTTCTGATGGAAGAAGTTCAGTTCCGGCTCTACCGGTTGCGCGACGAACTCAGCTTCTACATCGCGTCGACCCCGCCCGATCAGGTCGATCCCCGCCTGATCGTCGAGAAGTTCGAGGAGTATCAGGCCGTCTGGAACGAACTCGGACTTCGCTGGCTCGAATATCGGCGTACTGATGCAGCTAGCTGAGGGCCATCGCCTAGGCTTGCCGGTGCCCCGGTAGCCCAACTGGCAGAGGCAGTCGACTTAAAATCGACACAGTGCGGGTTCGATCCCCGTCCGGGGCACAACACGTTCCGCTCTGTGGACGCGCTGGTCCGGGTGGACGGCCGCTGCCGACAATGAGCCGCATGACCGGAACCGGCCTGACCGACGAAGCCACCTATGACCGCACACGGCTCGCGCAGTGGCGTGCGGGGGAGGCGCGAGCCGACGGGATATCGCGGCGCGGGATGCTTCGGCTGGCTGCTGGCGGATCGCTCGCGCTGACCGCGTTCGGAGCGCTTCCGGCAGGGACGGCGTCGGCCGCCGCGCCGATCGTGAAGCCGTTGCCGCCGGAGATCTTCGAGGTCTACGGCACCAACGCGGAGACGCGTTGGGAGGCGCTGAGCGGCCAGGGCTACCTGACACCGGTCGAACGGTTCTTCGTGCGGAACCACACCGCGACCCCGTCGATCGACGTCGGCACTTGGCGTTTGAAGCTTTTCGGAACCGGGCTGCGCGGTGCGCCGACGGCGGACCGGCCCGTCGAATTCAGCTATCACGATCTGCGCTGCCTGCCCTCGGAGACGATCACCTCGGCCATCGAATGCGCGGGCAACGGCCGGAGCTACTTCACCAGCCAGCAAGGACAGACGGTGTCCGGCACGGCCTGGAAGCTCGGTGCGATCGGGGTCGCGCGCTGGCGCGGTGTCCGGCTTTCCGCCGTGCTGGCCAAGGCGGGGCTGACCCGGCACGCGGTGGACGTCCTGCCGGAAGGGCTGGACGCCGACTACGTCACCGGCGGGGCCAATCTCGGGAAGGTGCGGCGTCCGCTGCCGGTCGCGAAAGCGCTCCAGGACGTCTTGCTGGCTTACGAGATGAACGGGCGTCCGCTCCCACCGGATCACGGATACCCGGTCCGGCTCGTCGTGCCGTCCTGGATCGGGATCTCGTCGATCAAATGGCTGGGACGCATCGAAGTCTCGGAGACGCCGCTGGTGTCGCCGTGGAACACGCAGTACTACCGGCTGCTCGGACCGGGCTATCCGGCGAAGGGCACGGTCGTGACCGGCCAGGTGGTCAAGAGTGCGTTCGAACTGGCCTGGAACGCGGAGTTCGCGGCCGGCGGCAGGCACGTCCTGCGGGGCCGGTCCTGGTCGGGCACCGGCCGGATCCGGCGGGTCGAAGTCGACGCGGGCGACGGCTGGCGGCGGGCGAAGTTCGTGGGAGCGGCCGCGGACCGGGGTTGGCAACGCTGGGAAATTCCTTGGCGCCCAACCGTTTCCGGTGTCCACACGCTACGGGCACGGGCCATGGACATCACCGGCGCCACCCAGCCGGACGTCACGCCGCTCAACACCCAGGGCTACCTGTTCGACGCCGTCGTCCGGCATCCGGTCCGGGTGGTGTGAGATGACCCAGTCGGTCGCGGTGAGCGGAGAGCCGACCGTCGAGTTGACCCTGGCGTTACGGGTGAGCACCGACTCAGAGCATGCCGCCGCGATCGCCGCGCGTCTGCTTGAGTCCTTTGAGGACACTGTCGGCGTGACGCTGACGGCACGGACTTTCCACTCCGGTGAGGCGAATTCCGGTCAGGTCGTCGAACTCGCCGGGCGACGCCGTCGGCTCGGCGAGTCCACGCCACCACTGCGGATCGAGCCGGATTCGCGGAAAGTGCTGCTGCGCGGTGAGGTGCTGGAGTTCACCAGGCTGGAGTTCGACCTCCTCCTGTTCCTGAGCCGGAATCCGGACCGCGTCTTCGACCGCGTCACGCTGATGACGCAGGTATGGGGCCTGTCCGGCGGGAACGGGCGGACCGTGGACGTCCACGTCCGGAAGATCCGCGGGAAGCTGGAGCCCGCGCTGACGCCGATCACGACGGTGCGCGGGGTCGGCTACCGGTTCGACGGGGCGGGCCAGGTGTTCATCGCGGACTGAGCGGCCATCCGGGCAAAGCCGGGATGTCAGGATACGAACCGTGAAACCGACTTATGTTTTCGTACACGGCTCCAACAGCAACTCGTTCACCTGGAACCCGCTGCAACGCGAACTCGCCCTGCTCGGCCACCGCACGCTGGCCGTCGACCTTCCCGGCCACGGCTTCAGCGCCGGTTTCCACGCGGCCTACCAGGCACCGCAGGACCTGGGAACGCTGGCCACGGCGCCGTCGAGCCAGGCAGGCGTTTCCTCCGCCGAGGTCGTCGAGCATGTGGTGGACGTCGTGCGCAAGGCCGCCGAGCACGGGCCGGTCATCCTGGTCGGGCACAGCCGCGGCGGGATCGCGCTCACCGGGGCGGGCAACGCCGTCCCGGACCTGATCGACCGGATCGTCTACATCTCCGCGTGGTGCTGCGTCGACGCGACGGTGGGCGAGTACATGCAGGCACCGGAGAACGCGAGCAGCGCGCTCAACGACGTCGGCGGGGTCGTCGTCGCGAACCCGGCCGAACTCGGCGCGCTCCGGATGAACTGGCGCACGGCCGATCCCGCCCTGCTGGCCGCGCTCAAGACCGCGATGCTCGAAGACGGCACGGAGCAGGAGTTCTTCGCCTACCTCAACACCCTCGAACCGGACGAGAGCCTCGACGCGGGCACCGAACGCGCCGACGCCGCCACCTGGGGCCGGATCCCGCGCACCTACATCAGGCTCACCGCGGACCGGTCGATGCCGCTCGCGCTGCAGGACCGTTTCATCAAGGAGGCGGACGCGCTCACCCCGGACAACCCGACCGACGTGCGTTCGCTCGACAGCAGCCACGTCCGCTTCCTCATGCACCCTCAGGAAGCGGCCGCGATCCTCGCCGGGCTCGCGTAGTTCCCCGAGGTACTGTTCCGCCGGGGGGAGGAGGAGACCCAGAAGAGATGACGGACGGACAGTTCACCAAGGGGCATCTGATCACGTTGCTGATCAGTTCCGCGATCGGAGTGGGATTCGGGGCCGCTTGGTGGTTCTTCGGTGCCTCCTCCGTCTCCGGCGGATCGACGGCGCTGGTCGTCGTGGGCGTCGCCGCGGTGCTGGGATTCGGGGCCTGGCTCGTGCTGACCGCCCGCCGCGGTGCCGGGCTGCCCGCGGGCGGTGGCCGGGAAGAGAGCCCGTTCGGCAAGCGGTACGGGATCGCCGTTCTGCTCATGCTGGTGGGGATCTTCGCCGGGGCGAGGGTGCTCTCGGCGGTCTTCGAACTCCCGGAAGCCGTGCCCGCATGGGTGCTCTTCGTGGTCGGCTTGCACTTCCTGCCGTTCGCGAAGTTGTTCGGCTCGCGGCGTTTCCTGGTGCTGAGCGCCTTGCTGTGCGTCGTCGCCGTCTTGGCCGCCGTGCTCGCGATCGCGGGCTGGACGGCGGCGTGGCAGCTCGTGCCGGGCTTCGGCGGTGCGGTGGTGCTCTGGGCGACTGTCGTCGCCGGGCTGCTCGGGACGGATCGTCAGGGCGCCACAAGCCCGGCTTCGTAGGCGAAGATCGTCAGCTGGACCCGGTTGGTCGCGTCGAGTTTCGCGAAGATCCGGGTGATGTGGGTCTTCACCGTCGCTTCGCTCAGATGCAGCTCCGCGCCGATCTCGGCGTTGGTCCAGCCCTGGGCGACGGCGGTGACGATCTCCCGTTCCCGTTCGGTCAGGGTGTTCAACCCGGCCCGCGCACGGTGACGGCGAGGGCTCACCCGGGTCGCGACGAAATGCCCGATGAGTTTCCGCGTCGTCCGCGGCGACAGCATCGCCTCACCCGCCGCGACCACGCGCACCGCGTCGATGATCTCCTGCGGCGAGCCTTCCTTCAGCAGGAACCCGCTGGCGCCCGCGCCGAGCGCGTCGAAGACGTATTCGTCGAGGTCGTAGGTGGTCAGCACGAGGACCTTCGGCGGGTTGGGCAGCGCGGTGACGGCCGCGGTCGCGGCGAGGCCGTTCATCCGCCGCATCCTGATGTCCATCAGCACGATGTCGGGGGCGTGCATGGTCACCTTCGGCACGGCCTCGTCCCCGTCGCCCGCTTCCGCGACGACCTGGATGTCGCCCGTGCTGGACAGGATCATCGACAAGCCGGTTCGGACGAGCGGATCGTCGTCGACGAGCAGCACTCGCAGTGGGCGCTGGTTCACCCGGACAGGTTAGTGGTGTCCCCACGGTAGCCAAGCCCGGACGGCGAATGTGCGCTCTTCGGTGGGGCCGGCGCTGACGTTCCCGCCGATGAGGGTGACGCGTTCGCCGATCCCGGTCAGCCCGGTACCCGCGCCCGGTGGCTTCCCCGCGTCGGGTGCCGCGGACAGCGGATTGACGACTTCGACGGTCAGCCCGCTCCCCGGCCCTCCGCGAACCGAAACCTCGGCCGCCGCGTCCGGCGCGTGTTTCAGGATGTTGGTCATCGACTCCTGGACGATCCGGTACGCGGTCGTGCCGAGCAGCGCCGGCGCGCCGCCCGCGTCGTCGATCAGGATCGTCACGTTGACCCCGAGTCCGGCCCGGCGGGCGTTGGCGACCAGTTCGGGGATGTCCGCCAGCGTCGGCTGCGGTGGTTCGGGATGCGCGCCGTTCTCGCCGTTTTCGCCGAAACCCTGGCCGTCGCGGAGGACGCCGATGACCTGCCGCAGATCATCGAGGGACTGGCGCGCGGTCGTGCGGACGGTTTTCGCCGCTTCCGTCGTCGCGGGTCCCTTGCTGACTTCGAGCGCGCCGGCTTGCAGGGAAAGCAGGGAGAGCCGGTGCCCGAGGACGTCGTGCATTTCGCGCGCGATCCGGGTGCGTTCCGCGCGGCGGGTCATCTCGGCGCGGAGTTCCTCTTCCTTGGCCTCACGGGTCGCGAGCGTGTCCTGCATCCCGCGGACGACTCCGACGGTGAGCGGGATGGCCGTCATCACGACGGCGACCGTCAGCGTTCCCACCAGTTGCACGGCGGAAAGCTGCTTGCCGACGATCTGCCCCGCGACGGTCACGTCGGGATGGCGGTTGGCGTCGCCGAACAACGCCCACGCCGTGGCGAGGTAGACCAGCACGGACCCGATCCAGGTGAGCTTGTCGCGACGGCGCGCGGCCACGGCGGCGAGCGCGACGAGCGCGGCCAGCGCGTCGGATCGGAAACAAAGCGGTGGCACGAGGGCGATGCCGAGGACGAGTTCCGGCCATTTGTGCCGCCAGCAGAGCATGACGGCCGCCCCGATCCCGGTGAAGAACCCGAGCGTGGACCACCAAGTCGGATCGAACGATTTCGTCGCCGGGAGGTACCCCTGGGCGCTGAAGACGAAAATGCTGCTGATCACGCACACCGCGACCGCCACCACGGTGAGCACCACCCCGAGCACACGTCTTGCCATGCGCTGAGCGTACGCAGGGAGGCTTGGTCACCCGCATCAGCGGAACCGATCCTTCCACGAGCGGGAATTACGACTTTCGTCGTAACGGGTCCACGCGCCGAGGACGACGCGGACACCCCGCGATCGCTGGTTTTATGCCGCGTCGTTCATCCCTTTGGAAAGGAAAACCCGTGACCCAGCAAACCCCCTACACGCCGGCCCCGCAAGCCCCCGGCGGCCCGATGCCACCCCGCAACGGCATCGGTGTCACGGGCTTCGTCCTCGGTCTGGTGGGGCTGGTCTTCTCCCCGATCCCGTTCATCGGCGTCATCGCCTGGCCGCTGGTGATCCTCGGCCTGATCTTCTCGATCATCGGGCTGATCCGTGTCAAGAACGGAAAGGCCTCGAACAAGGGACTCTCCATCACCGGTATCGCGTTGTCCGCGCTCGGACTCGTGGTCTGCGTGGTGTGGATCTTCGTGTTCAACGCGGCCGTCGACGAGGTCAACAACGAAATCAACCGCACCGCGAAGGTGTCCTACGAGATCACCGGCGACGCCACGAACGTCGAGGTCATCTACGGCGAGGTGCTCAACCCCCTCACCGAAACGGTTCCGGCGCTGCCCTGGCACAAGGAAGTCGAGAACAAGGGCGTCTACAAGGGCGGGACGCTCACGGTTTCGACGGGCGAGACCGGCGGATCGGTCACCTGCAAGATCACCGTCGACGGCGCGGTGGTCTCCACCAAGACCGCTTCCGGGGAATTCGCCACGGCCGCCTGCACCGGAGTCTGACGGCCGGACGGTGAAAGGCCTCCTTCGCCATTCTCGGGGTGGCGGGGAGGCCTTCGCGCTTCCGGCATGATGCGGACATGACCGAGCCCGCCCATCCGTTCGCCCCGCCCGCCCACGAACGTCGCTGGATCGAAACCGTCACCGAATTGGCGAAGGACTTCGCCGCGAGCGCCGCCGAATTCGACGAAACGGCCGAGTTGCCCATCGCCAACCTGCGCGCGTTGCACGCGACGGGGCTCGACAGGGCGACGTTGCCTGTGGAGCTCGGCGGTGAGGTTCGCGAACGCGTTGTCCGAACCGAGCAGCGGGAACATGTTCCTGATGCCACAGCAGATCGCCGAGCCCGTCGACGGCGGGTACCGGCTCACCGGCGCCAAGCGGTTCGTATCCGGCTGCGAGGTCGCGGACCACTTCTTGGTCAACGCGCTCGTCGACGGCGTCCCCACGTTCTTCGGCGTGGCGCCGGAGGACACGATGACCTTCGTGCCCATCTGGGACACGATGGGGCTGCGTGCCAGCCGCAGTCAGCTCGTCTCCTTCGAAGGGACCGTTCTGCGGGAGGACCGCAGGTGCCCTCCCTCGACCGAGCGGCGCCCGAACCACATCGGGGCCGGTCTCGCCTTTCTTTCCCTGGGAATAGCCGACGCGGCGGAGGACGCGCTGATCTCGCATGCCCGGAGCCGCGTCATTCCCGCGACAGGGCAGCCACTCGCGGAAATGCAATGGCTGCGGTTCGAAACCGCCGACGTCCACACCCGCCTCGAAGCGGCGCGTATGTACTCCCGGCACATGGCGTGGCTGGCGGATCGGAATTCGCCCGAGTTCCTGCCCGCGACCATGACGGCGAAAGTGCTCGCGAACGACATCGCCCGTGACGTCGCCCAGCTGGCCCTGAAAGTGGGCGGCGGTTCGGGTTTCCTGCGCACCTCGCCGATCCAGCGACTGTTCAGGGACGCGCAGGCGGGTGGCCTGATGGCGTATTCGGCCGAAGTCTGCAAGGACCGGATCGGGGAGACGGTGCTCCTGCCGCGGGACTGACTCGGACGACCGGCCGGGTGACGTCAAGCCCGGCCGGTCCCGCCGGAGCGGGTCAGCAGCAGCCGGTGCCGCAGCAGTCGCAGTCGCACCAGTCGTCGTTCCGCATGGTCAGCCACCTCCTCCCTCGGGTTCGCGGTCAGGCGGGCACCAAGCGCCGGGAAGCGGATCGGCGCAGTTGGCGCCGGACATCCCGGACAGCAAGGAAGTGAGCTCGGCACGAAGCTCGACGAGCCGAGCCATTTCGGCCTCGATCTCGGTGAGATGGCGTTCCAGCATGGTTTCGGCGGGTTCGCACGGGCACACCCCGGTATCGCGCACGCTCAGCAGATCGCCGATCTCCGTCAGCGTCAGCCCGAGCCGCTGGGTGCCGCGGATGAACCGCAGCCTGTCGATCACGGCCTCGTCGTAGCGACGGTGCGCCCCGCTCGTCCGTGCCGGGACCGGGAGGAGGCCGATGCGCTCGTAGTAGCGCACAGTGTCCGGCCGGACCCCGGCGCGAGAGGTCACCTGGGACATCGTCAACGCCGTCGCCGCTTCGGTTCGCATGTCCCGAGCGTAGAACTTGGACCCGGCACCAGAATCAAGCCCGAATTCGACGGGGCTCGCGAGGAGAAGACGACGGCGCGGCGCGTCCGCATCATTCGAAAGGGTGGAAACGGCGAGAGGACGGCACGGTGACTGACTTCCGGTACGTGATCAGGGACCTCACCACGGAGGGTGAACAGGTCGACGCCTTGGTGGCCGATCTGGACGACGCGGGATGGGATCTGCCCACACCCGCGGTCGGCTGGTCGGTCAAGCACCAGATCGCGCATCTCTCCTTCATCTTCAAGATCGCCGGGTTGTCCGCGGCGGAGCCGCAGAAGTTCGCCGAACTCGCGAAGACTTCGATGGCGCGCGGTTTCGACGCCGCCGTCAACGCCGCTCTCGACGACTACCTCGGTGACCCCAACGAGGTTCTGCTGAGCCGCTGGCGCGCCGAACGCGACGCCGGGATCAAGGCGCTCGCCGCGGTCCCGGCGGACCAGGTCGTGCCGTGGCTGGTCAACCCGCTGCCGCCGGCCATCCTCGCCTGCGCCGGGATGATGGAACTGTTCGCCCACGGCCAGGACGTCGCGGACGCGCTGGGCGTGCGGCCGGAGCGGACCGACCGGCTCGCGTACCTCGTCGGCTTCGCCGTCCGGGTGCGGGACTTCGGTTACGAGGCCCGGGGCCTGACCCCGCCGGAGCAGGAGTTCCGCTTCGAGATCGCCTCGCCGTCCGGACAGCTGTGGACGTTCGGGCCCGAGGACTCGCGGCAGCGGGTCACCGGGAGCGCGGAGGACTTCTGCCTCCTGGTCACGCGGCGTCGTCACCGCGACGACCTCGACGTCCGTGCCGAAGGCGCGCTCGCGGACCACTGGCTGGACATCGCGCAGGCGTACCGCGGCCCCGCAGGCGAAGGTCGCGCGCCGGGGCAGTTCGACCGCTGAGAACCGTGCCGTTCCCGCGACGATCAGGGCATCCTGGGAGTCGCGATCAACTCCGCCCGATGCGATCGTCGAGGACACACGGGGTCTAGGAGGCGATCGTGGCACGGGTGTGGTTGATCAGGCATGGGGAGAGCGAAACCAACGCAGGTCTTCCCGGCGGTGAGCCGGGGGCTTCGGCGCTGACCGAACTCGGCAGACGGCAAGCCCGCGAAGTCGCGGAATCACTGGCCGAGCCGCCTCGGCTGATCGTGACGTCGCCGTTCTTGCGGGCACGGCAGACCGCCGAGCCGACGATCGAGCGGTACCCCGTCGCGGCGCGCGAGGAGTGGCCTGTCCAGGAGTTCACCTTTCTCGGCGAACTCCATGGACAGGTCACCACCACCGCGACCCGTAAGCCGTATACGGAGGCCTATTGGGAGCGGGCCGATCCGCACCATGCGGTGAACGGCGCGGAATCCTTCGCCGCTCTCTTCACCCGGACCCAGGAATTCCTCGCACGGCTGGGAGAACGGGAACCCGGGCCGATCGCCGTCTTCACGCACGGGCTCTTCATCCGCGCGGTCATGTGGTCGCTGCTGACCGGGATCACCACCCCGGACAGCGAGGCCATGCGCGGATTCCGCACGTTCGCCGACACCTACGTCGTGCCGAACGGCAACATCACCGAACTGCGCTACACGCCCGGGAAACGGATTCCGCGGGTGGTGGTCCCGCTCGCCTCCCGGTACGCCGACCGTTAGGGCTTCAGCAGCAGCTGGAGCTCGTTCACCCCGGTCATGTGCGGGCTGGGAATGAACGACGGCGGAACGGCCGGATCGGTGCGCAGGTCGGGGAATCGGTCCAGCAGGATGTTGAGCGCAGTCTTGCCTTCCAGCCTGGCGAGCGGGGCACCGATGCAGAAATGGATCCCGCGGCCGAAGGCCAGGTGCGGGTTGTGCGCCCTCGCCGGGTCAAAAGTGCCCGGATCCGTGAACGTGCGCGGATCCCGGTTCGCCGCCGCGACCCAGGTGAAGACCATGTTGTCCGCGGGGATCGTCTGTCCGCCCAGCTCGACCTCGGTCGTCGTGGCGCGGGCGACGAGTGCGAACGGGCTGAGGAAACGCAGCGATTCCTCGATGGTGGCGGGCAGCAGCGAACGATCCTCACGGACGCGCCGGTACTCGTCCGGATGGGAATCCAGGCACAGCACCGTGTTCCCGAGCAGCATCGTGGTGGTGATGTGCCCGGCGAGCAGCAGCACGTTCGCGAAGTTGACGACTTCGTTCTGCGTGAGTTTCGCGCCGTCGACCTCGGCTTCGACGAGTTTGGTCAGCAGGTCCTCGCGCGGGTTCTTACGCCGGTCGTCGACGTGCTCGCCCAGGTAGTTCACGAGGTTGTTCAGCTGTTCCTGTGTCTCCTCGGCGGCCTTCTTGTCCTCCTCGGTCTGCTCGGTCAGCGACCGTTGCTGGCTGTTCCGCAGCAACGTGTCGACCCACTCCTTGAACAGGTCGCGATCGCTCGCCGGGATGCCGAGCAGTTCCGCGATGACGATCACCGGCAGCGGATAAGCCAGATGTGTCACCAATTCCATCGAGTCCGTGCCCTCCACGGCGTCGAGGAGTTCGTTCGTCAACGCGGCGATCCGCGGTTCGAGGTCAGCGACGACCTTCGGCGTGAAGGCGTGGCTGACCAGCGTGCGCAGCTTCTTGTGGTCCGGCGGGTCCATCTGGAGCAGGTTGCCCTCGACGAACTGGTCCTTCTCCGGCGACATCTCTTTGGGGATCAGGCGGGCGGTGTCGGAAGAGAACACCTTGGGATCACTCAAGGTTTTCAGCGCTTCGGCGTGGCCGTACACGTTCCACGCACCCGTCGCGGGTTCGAAACCGACCGGTTCGGCCGGGAATTCACCTCGAAGCCAGAACTGAGCCTCGTGGACGCCCCAGTTTTCGGCGATCGTGGTCATGGCTTGCCCCCTTCTTTTCGTGGTGGGAGGAGCTCGGATCACGCGGGCTCCCCGGTGCCGTCCTTTCGGTAGATCCAGGCGTCATAGGACGAAATCAGATCCCGGAACGCTTCGATCACTTCGGCCGCGGCAACGGCCAGATTCGCCGTGGACGGTGGCTCCGGCGGCTCGAACGCCGTCCGGATGATGTGCGCGAGAGCGTCGGCCTTCTCCTCGGGTGTGACGCCGGTGCCGTCGGTGGTGAAGCTGTCCATCAGGTAGAACCCCAACGCCGAGGCGCGCAGGGAAAAGAGCAGGTTCGGGATGTCGTTCCGGAGCAGACCCCGGTCGGTCATCGTCTTCAGGTACCGCTCGGTGACGACGGCGTCCTGATCCTGCAAGGGATGTCTCTTCAACCGGCCCAGCAGCTCGGTGTTGCCGGTGATGAGCGCGCCGAGCAACGGATTGCGCTGGGTGAACAGGAACGCGGCCCGCTGGAATCGATGCGGGACCACCTCCGCCGGGTCCTTGTCCAGCCGATCGAGAAGATTCGTCGCGGCCCGGAGGGATTCGCGCAGGAGCAACGCGTGGAAGAGGTTTTCCTTGGTGGGCCAGTGCAGGTAGATCGTGCCTTTCCCGATGCCCGCCTGGCTCGCGATGTCCTCGATGGTCACCTTGCGATAGCCCAGCCGCGACAGCAGGACGCCGGCCGCGTCGAGGATGCGATCGGCGCGGCCGGCGGTGCGGTCCGGACGTTCTGCCACGTGCGCTCCCAGTCTCTGACTTCGTGACCAGATTTGCTCATCTGGTCATCCGGTCAGGTTCGACGGTAGCGCCGGAGGGACGGGTCCGGCAAGGAAATCGACGGGTTCTTAACGCAGACGGTGGGCGAGCAGGAACTTCCAGATGACCGGTGTCGCGTCGATGACGGTTGGAGTGGCGGAGTCGTTGTTCGGTCCGGTGCTCGGCCAGACGTGTCCGGCTCCCTCGACCCGGTAGTGCTGGAGCGAGCAACCGAGCCAGCGCTGGACGGTGACGTCGGCCTTCGGCGAGTACTCGATCGGGCGCGGGAAACAGCCGTTCCGGTCCGCCCACGCGGTGAGCCAGTCCGGCAGTGTCGGCAGGCCCTTCGCGGGATTCCCGGTGTAGGGGATCGTCGTGTCGGCCGTCCCGTGGAAGTCGAGAATCGGGGCGGGCCGCGACGGGTGGCACTCGCCGCCTTGCGGGTAGAACGCGCCGGCGACCGGGGCGAACGCCGCGATCCGGCCCGGCAGTCGGCAGGCAAGGACGCCGACGAACCCGCCGCCGTTCGATTTGCCCGTCGCGTAGATCCGGCGGGAGTCGACGCACAGTTCCCGTTGGAGGGTGTTCAGCAGATCGCTGGTGAACAGCACGTCGTCGGCGGCCGCCGAATACGGCGCGCCTGTCCAGGCCGACTCGCCGTCGGTGCCCACGAGGCCTTGCGGGTAGACGGAAATCGCGTCATACGCGGAAAACCCGGATAGCTCCTCCTGGTACTTCGACGTCCGCTTGTGTCCGTGGAACGACAACACCAGCGGGTACGGCCGCGACGGCTGGTACCGCGCGGGAACGTGCACCGTGTACTCGCGGACCAGGCCGCCGGACGTCAAGGTCCGCAACGTCGTCGCCCCGGCGGGAACCGGGGACGGACGATGACAGCCGGTGGTCCGCACCGGACTGTCGATCGGCGACGGCGCGGCTGACGCGGCCGGTACGGCGAGCAGGCTCAGTCCGGCAGCGGCGGCGGCCGTAAGCGCGAGACGGCGAAGGTACTTCGTGGGACCAGGCACGCGATCCTCCTTGATCGGGCGGCGGGGCGGTGATCAGGGTCACCTTCGGCTCGAGCCTGGTCAGCATTGTGTTCATTGAGTTTTCGAACCGCTTTCCCCGTCACCCCGTCGGGCGGCTGATCGACCGCCTCACCGGGGCTCGCGGCCGGTCAGCCGCAGGCCCGTTTCGCCGTGAGCACCCGGGCCAAGGCCTCGTCGACCCGGGCGGCCGGGAGATCACCGGACGCAAGCGCTTGCTCCAGCGTGGCCAGTACCGTGCCGACGTTGCCTCCGGAGGACCACAACGCCTGATCCGCTCCCGCCTTCAAGGCCTTGAGCACCGCCGTCGGCAGCGGGTACTGCGACGTGATCGCTTTCATCGCCCCGAGATCGTCCGTGATCACCGGGCCGTCGAACGCGTAGTCCTGCCGCAACAGCCGGTACGCTGGCGCCGCCAGGGTCGACGGTGTGCCGCCGGTCAGGTCGGGCACGTCCAGATGCCCGACCATGACGCCGACCTCGCCGTACTCGTCGATGTCCCGGTACGGCACGAGGTCGACCTTCCGCAGCGAGGCCAGCGGCGGCGTCCGCACCAATCCCTTGTGGGAGTCCCCGGTGGCGTGCCCGTGGCAGGGGAAGTGCTTCAGCACCGGCTGCACCCCGGCGTCTCGCAGGCCCTGTGCGAACGCCAGGACGTACTTTCGCGCGACCTCCGGGTCCGCGCCGAACGACCGGTCACCGACGATGTCACGATCCGGCTGGCCGGTGATGTCGGCGTCGGGCGCGTAGTCCACGGTGACGCCGCGAGCCCGCATCTGCCGACCTCGTTCTGCGGCCTTCGTCCGCACCTGTGCCGGTGTCATGGTCTTGGCCATCTTCCGGGCACTGGGCATGTCGCCGTCGAGGGCGTCGATCCGCTGGACGCGGCCGCCTTCCTCGTCGATCGCCACCGACACCGGTACCTTCGCCGCCTTCTGCACCTCGTCCAGCGCGCGGTTCTGCAGCAGGGCCGTCTCGTTGCCGCCGAGGAAGATCCCGCCGACCTGCTGATCGCGCACCAGCTTCACCGCCGCTTGCGGATCGCCGGCGTTCACGCCGACCACTACCAGCTGGGCCAGCCGCTGCCGGGGGCTCATCCCGGCGATGGTGGCTTCACAGTCCGGAGCGGGCGCCTGCTCGATCCTCGGTGACGGCGAGGAGGCGGGCGGGCTGGAGCTGGACGGGCTCGAAGCGGTGCTGGTCCGCGGCGGGGGTGTGGTCCCCGCGGGCTGCGCCGATCCGGCCTGTTCGGTCGGCGTACCGCATTGCACGCTGGTGAACAGAACGGTGACCGTTCCCAGGATGACGGTCAACCATCGTTTCGTCGTCTTCGGTCGCCCGGAGTTCATCGGCTCGTTTCGTTCGTCGTCCATACCGCCATCGACGGTAACCCCAGGTGCCCTTTAGTACACGCTCGCGTGTCCTTTCGCGCGTTTCCCGGCCGGCCAGAACCTGGTCTCACCTCCTTCCTCTCCCTCGTTCTGACTGGTCGAGCTTGACAGGGTGGTCCGATGCGGCCTACATTACCACATGGTTATGGAACCGCAAGGTTATCCATGGTCGCGCGGACAGGCTCCGATGGAACGCGACGTGAGAACTCGAACTCGTGAGAACTGAAAGGCGGGCGACCGTGGCACAGGATCTGCTCGACGTCACCTTCGCGGCACTCGCCGATCCCACCCGTCGCGCGATCCTCGCTCGTCTCGCGCGCGGCGAGGCCACTGTGACGGAGCTGGCCGAGCCGTTCGCGATGAGCCAGCCCGCCATCTCCAAGCATCTGAAGGTGCTGGAGCGGGCCGGGCTGGTGGCGAGGGGGCGTGATGCCCAGCGTCGCCCGTGCCGGCTGGTGGCCGAGCCACTGAAGGACGCCACCGAATGGCTCGGTGGGTACCGCCACCACTGGGACGGGGCCTTCTCGAAGCTGGACCTCGTCCTCGAAGGGGAGCTGCGCCACCCGGAACACCGGGACGAGACCGAATGACCACCGCACGAGCGGAAAGGAGCAGCACGATGGGACGTGCTCTCAGCGTGACGAAATCCGGCGATTTCGAGATCCTCATGACGAGGTCCTTCGATGCGCCGAGGACGTTGGTGTTCGACGCGTGGACCAAACCGGAGCTGGTACGCCGCTGGTTCGGTCCGCACGGCTGCGAGGTAGTCGAATGCGAGATCGACCTGCGGGTCGGCGGCAGATGGCGATACCGGCTACGGCACGGTGGCGGGATGGAGATGCTGCTGCAGGGCGTCTACCAGGAGATCGATCGCCCGGAAAGACTCGTCTCCCTGGAGACGAACGAGGACTGCGAAGCGTCGGAAGGGCAGGCTTTGGCGACGCTGACGTTCGTCGAACACGACGGAGTCACCACCCTGACCCAGGTGGTGCGGTACGGCTCGAAACGGATCCGGGACGCCGTGCTCGAATCCGGGATGGAGCGCGGGGTCGGTGAGGGCTTCGACAAGCTGGCCGAGGTCGTGGCCGCCCCGGCGAGGGCGTGAGCTCGATGAACGCCATCGCGGATCGTTATCGCGCCCGGGCCGACGCTTTCGAGGGCAAGGTCGCCGCTGTCGAGGCGGGACGCTGGGAGAACAGGTCTCCGTGTGAAGAGTGGAGCGCCAGGGATGTCGTCGGGCACATCGTCGACATGCACGGCGCGATGCTGCGCCCCGTCGGACGTGCGCTCGGGCCGGCGCCTTCGATCGAGGAGGATCCGCTCGGCGCCTTCCGCGCGGCTCGGGCCGATGTCGAAGCCATTCTCACCGACCCGGTGCTCGCGGCCACGGAACACGAGACACCGGCGGGGAAGATGACCGCCGAACAACACATCGATCAGGTCGTCAGCGCCGACATGGTGGTCCACGGCTGGGACCTGGCCCGGGCCACCGGTCAGGACGACACGATCGATCCGGAGGAGGTCGCCCGGATGTGGCCCGGAGCGCAGGCGATCCCTGATCAGATGAGGATCCCCGGCGCCTTCGGCCCTGGAATCGTCGTCTTCGGTCCCGAAGTGAAGGTGCCCGAAAGCGCGCCCTTGCAGGACAGGCTGCTCGGATTGCTGGGCCGGGACCCGAACGCCTGATCCGCGTCAGACGTGGATCCCCCGGTGACGCCGGGCGGGCCGGGAAGGAACCGGTACCTCGGCGGTGTCGGTCCCCTTGGCCGCGGCCAGGACACGCTCCAGAACCGATAGAGAGGTGGTGAGCAAGGAGATCTGGTTCTGGATCCGAGTCTTGGCGATCTCCAGTTCGTCCGTCATCCCCGGCGAAGGCACCAAGTGCGTGTGGTCCCCGGAAACGCAGGGAAGGAGTTCCGCGATCTTGCCGCTGCACAAGCCGGCCGAGTAGAAGAGCTGGATCTGCAGAACGCGGGCGACGTCGTCTTCGGTGAAGGTCCGGTAGCCGTTGCCGCTTCGATCGGGACGCAGCAGGCCTTCCGTTTCGTAGTACCGCAACGAGCGGACGCTCACCCCGGTCCGCTCCGCCAGTTCGCCGATCCGCATATGTCCACAGTAGCCGCGGAAACCGAGGTTGACCGTGACGCCGGTGTCAGGGTTTAGCTTCGCGTTCATGAGGTTGCTCGAAGCATTCCGCGGCACTGCGCTCCAGCTGCCGAACCGCATCGCGATGGCCCCGATGACCAGGGGACGTGCCGATGACACGACAGGCGTGCCACATCCGAGGACGGCCGAGTACTACGCGCAGCGCGCGAGTGCCGGATTGATCGTGAGCGAAGGCGTTTGGGTCAACCTGACCGGCAAGAGCGGCCCGGGCATCCCAGGACTGGTGACCGAGCGGCAGGTCGAGGCCTGGCGTGAGGTGACGGAGGCCGTGCACGAGAAAGGTGGCCGCATCTTCGCGCAACTGTGGCACGCGGGCCGGGTCGCCCATCCCGGTGTGACAGGCCGGACGCCGGTGGCGCCGTCGGCGGTCCGGCAGGCCGGGAGGATCTTCTCGGCCGGGGGCTGGACGGACACGGTCGAGCCCCGCGCGCTCACCGAGGACGAGATCGGCGAGGTCGTCCAGGACTTCGCCGCGGCCGCCCGCCGGGCCGTCGAAGCCGGTTTCGACGGCGTGGAACTCCACGGTGCCAATGGGTACCTCATCCAGGAGTTCCTCGCCGGCAACACCAACCGCAGGGAGGACAGGTACGGCGGTTCCGTCGCCGCCCGGCTCGGGTTCCCGCTCGAAGTGGTGGCGGCCGTGGTCGAACAGATCGGCGCGGCCAAGGTCGCCCTGCGGATTTCGCCGGGCAACCCGGAGAACGACATCGTGGAAGACGATGGGAAGGAGGTGTACTCACGACTGCTCACGGAACTGCGTCGGTACGAGCTCGCGTACCTGCACGTCATCGACACGCCCGACGCCGAGGCGTTGTCCCACCTGCGGCCCTTGTGGCCGGGGACGCTCGTCGCGAATCTGCGTTCCAAGGAGCCGACCTCCCGGGAGGAGGGTGAGTCCTTGATCGAGTCCGGGCTGGCCGACGTGGTCGCGTTCGGCAGGCTGTTCATCGCGAACCCGGATCTGCCCGCCCGATTCGCGCTCGACGCCCCGCTCGCCCAGGCGCACCACGATGTCTACTACGGCGCCAGGCTCGACGGCTACACCGACTTCCCGGCGTTCGAACCGGACTCGGCGAAGTTCGCCTGTTCGGCGCGCAGCTGATCTTCGCCGCCCGATCTACAGTGCGGGGATGGTCAAGACGGCAGTGGAAATCGCGGCGGCTGTGCGCGCCAAGGAACTCGACCCGGTCGACGTGACGCGTGAGGCGCTGGCCCGGATCGCGGCGGCGGACGGAGTGGTCGGCGCGTTCCGCCGGGTCAGGGCCGACGAGGCGCTGGCCGAGGCCGCCGCCGTCGCCGAACGCGCGGACTTGGCGGACCTGCCGTTGGCCGGTGTGCCAGTCGCGGTCAAGGACGTCGCGCCGGTCGAGGGCGAGTACTCCTCGTGGGGGTCGCGCGCGGGTTCGCCGGAACCGTCCACAGAGGACGGCGAGATAGCCCGGCGGCTGCGCGCCGCCGGCGCGGTGATCGTGGGCCTGACCCGGGTGCCGGAGCTGTGCGTCTGGCCGTCGAGCGACGATCCGGACGGGACGGCGCGTAACCCGCGCAATCCGTCCTACGCGGCGGGTGGTTCATCGGGCGGGAGCGCCGCGGCCGTCGCGGCCGGACTGGTGCCCATCGCGCATGGCACGGACGGCTTGGGCTCGATCAGGCTGCCGTCCGCGATGTGCGGGATCGTCGGTCTCAAACCGGGTAAAGGCGTGGTCCGCGTACCGGGGGAGAACGGCTGGTTCGGCCTGTCCACGCACGGTCCGATGACGACCACCGTTGCCGACGCGGCCGTGCTGATGTCGGTCCTGGCCGAGCAGCCAGGCCTGGCGGACCTCGCCGACCCGAAGCGGTCTCGCATCGCCCTGTCCACTCAGGTCCCGTTGACGAGGGCGCCGTTGCCGCGCGCCTTCAGGCAGGCCGTCGCGCAGGCGGGAGAGCTGTTCCGTGCGGCCGGGCACACCGTCGGGCCCGGAACACCCCGGTACAGCGCCGGTGCGATCGGTGGCCTACTCGCGCGCTGGGTCGCGGGCCCGGCCGAACAAGCGGCCGAGTTCGATTTCGCCGCGCTTCAGCCCCGCACACGTACGCACGTCCGGCTCGGGCGCCTGCTGGCCAAGCGGGTCCGGGAGAGCACCCGAGAGCGCTGGCTGGAGCGTGCCGAGGAGTTCTTCGCCGACCACGACGTCCTGGTCACGCCCATGATCGCGACGCTGCCGCTCAAGGCACGCAGGTGGCACGAAAGCCGGTGGATCGCCAACGTGCTGCCGTCGGTGCGCGTGGCGGGCTTCGCCGGCCTGTGGAATCTCGCGGGCTATCCGGCGATGTCGGTGCCGGTCGGTGTGCACCCTTCGGGCATCCCTGCCTGCGTCCAACTCGTCGCCGCGCCCGGTGGGGAAGCGCTCCTCCTCGGCCTCGCCGCCCAGCTCGAAGCGGCCAACCCTTGGCCTCGCACCACCGTCTCCTGACAGCCCTGAAAGAGAGCAAGGGACCTTTGCTATCGCTCTCCGGAAGAGAGTGATAGCAAAGGTCCCTTGCTACTTCGCGCTGGTCAGGAGCCGGTTTTGGCCGGTGACGGCTTCTGCCCGTTCGCCTTGGGGCCGTTCTGCTCGCCCTGTCCGTTCTTCGGCGCAGCGGCGGCAGGCGCCGAAGAAGCGGGCTTGGCGGGAGCGGGCTTGGCGGGAGCCGGAGCAGGGGCAGCGGCCTTCGACGCGGGCGGCTCGGCGGGTTTGCCCGCGGGCTTCGTCTCCTCGGCCTTGCTGTCGCCGCCGACGAGCTTCGAAGCGTGCGGGATCACCGACTCCTCGGGCAGAGCCGCGAGCATCGCCTCGCTGCCCTTCAGGACCTCGTCGGCCTGCATCAGGCTCTTGCGAGCCTGCTCGCGGATCTCCGCCAGCCGCTCGACCTTCCGCTGGGCGGCGGTCGTGCGCTGAGCCGCCGTCGTCGTGGCCTCGTCGAGCCGGCGCTTGGCCTCGGTCGTCGCCTCGTCGATGCGGCGCTTGGCCTCCGCGGTGGCCTCCGCGATCCGGCGTTCGGCCTGGTTCTTGCTGGCCGTCTGCTGGTCGGCGATGTGCTTCTCGTGCGAAGCGCGCTGAGCCGAAATCGTCTGGTCGAACTCGCGCTCGATCTTCCGGCGCTTGCGCTCGGCCTCGTTGTCCAGCAGTTCCCGGCGCTGGGCGGCCTCGACTGTCAGCCGCTGGACCTCGGCCCGCGTCTCGGCGAGCGCGGATTCGTGCTCGGAGTGCAGCGCGTCCGCCTGCTTGTCCAACTCGGCGACGAGCCGCGTGTAGCGCTCACGGAGCTTCTTCGAAGCCTCGCTCGACGACGCCCAGTGCTTCTCGGCCGCGACCTCGGCACGCTTCGTGACCTCTTCCGCGCGTGCCTGAGCGAGCGTGACGGTGCGCTGCATCCGCTCGTCGAGGTCTTCGAGGCGCTCCGGTGGTTTCTTCAGCTCCTCGATTCTGGCGTTCAGCTTCGCCACCTCGTGGCGCACGGTTTCGAGTTCGCGCGTGGCCGAAGTCGCCTGCGCGATCGCGGCGTCGCGATCGGTGATCACGCGATGCAGCTGGGCTTCGAGATGATCCAGATACTGGCGCACTTCGTTCCGGTCGAAGCCGTGCCAGGCCTGGGTGTACTCGCGCCGCAGGGGCAACAGGCCGTTGTCTCGCTCGGGAACCATGGCCACGACGGTACCTGCGTACCCGGCGTCGCCGTGGCCAGGCTTGGTGATTCACCGACGTGTGTCGGCTCTCAGCTGCGTTCCCTCACCTGAACGGCCGCTACCCGTGTGCGCAGTGTCACCAATGGAAGCCGCGGCTGAGCCGGGCGAGGGCCATCGCCGCGCGGGACAGATGCTGCTCACCCTTGCCGATTTTGAGCCCGCCGCCACCGCCGGCGGCCGCGGAGTCCGGGAACACGCGGAATCCTTGGTAAGCCACGGCATCCGTGAGTCCCGGCGTGAGCGTGTACGCGAGCCCGATCGCCTGCCCGGCGGGCGTACCGATGTGCTTCGGGCGTTCCTTCAGCGCCTTCATCACCATGTCCGCGGCCTGATCCGGGGACTTCGTCGGGAACGCGTCGTAGATCTTCGTCGGCCGGATCATCGGCGTGCGCACGAGTGGCATGTGGATGGTCGTGAAAGTGATCCCGTCACCGTGGGTCTCGGTCGCGGCGATCCGGGAGAAATAGTCCAAAGCGGCCTTCGACGCCGCGTACGCCGAAAAGCGCGGCGCGATTCCCTGTACGCCGATCGACGAGACGTTGACGATATGCCCGAATTTCCGCTCGGACATATGCGGCAGGACCGCGAGGATCAGCCGCACCGCGCCGAAGTAGTTGATCGCCATGGCGCGTTCGTAGTCGTGGAACCGGTCGTACGACAGTTTGATCGAGCGCCGGATTGACCGGCCCGCGTTGTTCACGAGCATGTCGATCCGGCCGTGCTCGGCGAGCATCGCGTCGACGGCCTTGTGCACCGATTCCTCGTCGGTCAGGTCGGCCGGGTACACCGACGCCGTGCCGCCCGCGGCGATGATCTCGTCCCGCACTTCTTCGAGTTCGTGCTGCCGCCGTGCCACGAGCAGCGGCACCCCGCCCGCGGCCGCGACCTTGATCGCGGTCGCCCGGCCGATACCCGAGGACGCGCCGGTGATGATCACGCGACGGCCGTCCAGCTCGCCGCGCGGGCCGTGCTTGCGGGCGCGGAACGGGTCCAAGTGCTCACGCCAGTAGCGCCACAGGGTGGGCGCGTAGTCCTCGATCCGCGGCACCTCGACGCCCGAGCCGATGAGCGCCTTGCGCGTCGACGCCGACGAGAACACCGACGGGAACGCCATGGTCTCCAGCAGCACCGGCGGGATGCCGAGCCGTTCCATCACGGCGTCGCGCGCGATCGTGAAGCCAGGGATGTGCTCGCTCAGCTTCACCAGGTTGACGATGCCCTTGGACACGCGCTCGTTGAGCTGCACGGAGATCGTCGGCGCGCCCGCGGCCTTCGCGAAGGCGTTGTAGACCGAGACGACCGGCTGGGGCTCCGGGTTGACCAGATGGAACGCTCGCCCGTCGAGACCCTTCGTGGTGATCAGGGCGTTCAGCGACTTCGCGACGAAGTCGACCGGGACGACGTTGGTGTCGCCGAGGTCGGGGCCGACGATCGGCACGTCGGGCAGCCCGGCCAGCCTGCTGATCGCGGGGAACAGGTAGTACGGACCGTCGATCTTGTCCATCTCGCCGGTCTCGGAGTTCCCGACGACGACCGCGGGCCGGTACACCCGCCACGGCACGTCGTGCTGCTCGCGCACGAGACGCTCCGCTTCGAACTTCGTGCGGTGGTACGGCGTGACGAGCCGCTGGCCGACGTCGAACATCTCCTCGGTGAACATGCCCTCGTGATCACCGGCGACGGCGACCGAGGACACGTGGTGCAGGCAGCCCGCGTTCAGATCGGCGGCGAGCGCGATCACCTGCGCGGTGCCTTCGACGTTGGCCTTGATGCTGGCTTCGTCGTCGGCGGTGAGGTCGTAAAGGGCGGCGAGGTGCACGACGTGATCGACGCCGCGAAGCTTCTCTCGGTCCTCTTCGCCGACGCCGAGCAGCGGCTCGCCGAGATCACCGGTGACGAGGGTGACGCGTTCCGGATGCGGCCAGGCGTTCACGAGTTTCGCGAGTTTGTCCCGTGAGGACGCGCGGACGACGAGCGCGACCTTGTCGGCGTCCTCCCTGGCGAGCAGCAGCCGGGTGAACTGGCGCCCGATCAGTCCGGTCGCCCCGGTCACCAGAAAAGTCGCCATCCGCTTCACCCTTCACCGTGCTCGCCCGCGTCCACAGGCATTCTGCTGCATCATCACGGCGAGGACCACCGTCACGTCCCGTGAAGTTACTCACGGGTAACTAAGCGGGGTCGGCGATGACCACCCGATTCTCGGCGTAGCCGGTCTCCCCGCCGACCCAGCGGCCGCCACAGGTGACGAGGACTATCCGATGTGGACCGGACTGGCCGAACAGTTCGTCCGCCCGCTGTGGCAGCTCGTTCTTCTTCAGCGTGATCAGCTGGGAAACCTTGTACTGCCAGGATTTCCCGGCCTTGTCGACCACGGTGACGGCGCCGCCGATCCGCTCGGTCCACAGTTCCGCGAACGGACCCGTCGCGCCCTTCCAGTTCACGTGCCCGGCGAAGACGGTCGCCCCGGTCGCCGAGCTCAGCTCGGCGCCCCACCAGGTCACCTCGCCGAGGTTCTCCGGCACCGGCAGCTCCGCGCCCGGCCCGAGTTCCTTGCGGATCAGCTTCGCGCCCCCGCCGGCGGGCAGCCGGATCGTCCCCGGGCCCTGCGGTTTCGGGGCCTCGGGTTCCTTCGGGGGCGGCGGAGCGGCCGTCGGCGTCGTGGGGACGATTTCCGGCGGAGGCGGGACCTCCTGCTGGGCAGGTGCCGCCGGGGCGCCACCCGCGACGGCGACGGAGACGGCCTGAGCCGTCCCCGTCACCACGGTCGTCGGCGGCCAGATCAGCAAGGCCGCGACGAGGTCCGCGCACAGGACCGTGACGGCTCCCAGCGCGAACCCGCGTCGTACTGACATTCCCGAAACCTCTTTAGCGTCGCGAGGACCGCCGCGCGGCCACGCCCACCATCACCGAACCGAGCAGCGCGAGCGCGCCGACGCCGAGGATCCCGGCGGTCGACGCCGTGTTCTCGACGGTGCCCTGC
Source organism: Amycolatopsis oliviviridis (assembly GCF_014654365.1). Lineage (GTDB taxonomy): Bacteria > Actinomycetota > Actinomycetes > Mycobacteriales > Pseudonocardiaceae > Amycolatopsis > Amycolatopsis oliviviridis. Next base: position 740,282 of record NZ_BNAY01000003.1, on the reverse strand, counting down.
ATCATCGCCACCGGCCGGTCGCCGGCGGGGATGGTGCGCGGTACCTCGTTGGGCGTGTTGGCGACCTTGAGCGCCAGCGTCTCACCCGGCTTGACCTCGCCGCAGGCGGATGGCGGATTCTTCGGGTCGAACGCGTTGGTGTAGCCCGGCGGGGCGTTGACCTCGATCACGCAGATCTCCTGCGGGGTCCGCAGGTTCTCCACGGTGACCGTCCCGTTCTCGCCCTCGGTGGTGACGACGGCGGGCTTGCCGTCGGCGCCGTTGAGCGGCTTGCCGTCCTGGCCGAGGGCGGCGGCGGACTTGTCCTTGGCGGTGATCCGCAGCGCGGCGCCCGCGATGCCCTTGCCGGTCTTCGCGTCGACCTTGGTCACCTGGACCTTGCCCGGCTTCGAGACGACCGCGACACCCTGGGCCTTCAGTTCCTTCTCGCCGCCTGTCGAGACGACCTTCTGCACACCGGTTTCGACCGGGAACTGCACATACGGCCGATCCGCGGGCGCCGAAAGCGAGCTGGCCAGCTTCGGCTGGTCACCGGTCGGCGTCACCTTGACCGTGACGGTGCCGTCCTCGCCCGTCTTCACCGTGGTGGCCTTCTCGGCCTTGGCCTTCGAAGTCGACGCGGGCTTCGTGGTCTCGCCGCTGTCGACGGTCGCGTTCGACGGCGTGAGCTGGACCGGCACCCCGGAGACGCCCTTGCCCTTGGCGTTCTTGACGCTGATCGTCCACTCGCCCGCGGTGCCGATGTGCTGGTCTTCCTTCGGCGGCGCGATCGACGTGGTCCACGGGCCGCGGTTGGCTTCGGCGTCCTTGGTCAGCTTCTCGACGGCCGTGGCGGCGTCGGGCTTCTGCGCCTTCAGCTTGTCGAGGTGGGCCTGGACGTCGTAGCCGATCTTCTCCGGCGGGAGTTCCGGCTTGAGGTCGGCGTCGGAGCGCGGCTTCGACGTCCACGAGTGCAGCAGGTGCGCGAGCGCCGCCGCCTCGGCGTTGTTCGTGGTGCCGCCGTAACGCAGCAGCAGGTAGGAGATGTTGGCGGCGGTGTCCTCGGGAAGCTTCGCGCCCCACTTGTCGAGGAGTTCGTCACCGGGCTGGTACTTCTCGTTCGTGTCCGGCGCCTTCAGCTGGAAGGAGACGCAGAACACGTGCTTGCCGTTGACGACGTAGGAACCGAGCCAGTCCCGCTCTCTGGGTTTGCCGGCGACCGTCTGGCCGGGCGTGACCGCGTAGCCGACGCCTTCTTCCTTGGCGGCCGAAGCCGGTGTCGCCGCGACGGTGGCGGACAGTGCGCCGAGCAGGCACGTCGCGATCAGGCTGGTCAAGGCGCGCGAACGCACGCTCGGGCGTGTGGTCCACCCCATGGTGTGTTGACTCCTTTGGCCGTGCTCTGCCCCGACGCATTTACGTCGATGCAGGTCACACGATCGATAGGTTCCCCGACACGCCTTCGGTGAGTATCCGAACACGCAACGTGCAGGGTGTCCTGTGATCAGCGGTTTTGGCAATAGGGCATCAGGTGGGGTATCGGTGAACGGTCGTGATCTCCGCCGCATACGGTGTGGGGGATGGGCCTCGCGTCGAATGTGAGTAAAGTCGTCTTTACTTCGACGGGAACCGGGCGGCCCGCGCGGTCGTTGAACCCGATGCAGGTGCCAGTAGATCCAGGAGGATCAGGTGCGATCCAGTAGCAACCCGGCGTTCCGGAACCTGCCGCGCGGCGCGGCTCAGTACGGACCCAACGTAGGCTTCAACCAACCCCAGGGCGGCGTGCCCGGCTACGGCCCTCCGCAGACCTCCGCCGGCGCCGACGACCGTCCGATGACGGTCGATGACGTCGTCATCAAGACGGCGCTGAGCCTCGGCACCGCACTGGTGACCGGTGTGCTCACCGCGATCTGGGCGATCAGCCAGCTGCCCACGGACGCCGCGGGCCGGGTCACCGGTATCAGCGGCGGCGTGATCGGCGCGCTCGTCGGCGGCATGATCGTCGGCCTCGTCATCTCGCTCGTGATCATCTTCAAGCAGAAGCCGAGCGGTCCGCTCACGCTCGCGTACTCGGCTGCCGAGGGTGTCTTCCTCGGTGCGATCAGCGGTCTCTTCGAGGCGCTGTACCCCGGGATCGCGTTGCAGGCGATCATCGGTACCGCGGGTGTGTTCATCGCGATGCTGGTCGTCTACAAGACCGGCGCGGTCAAGGTCACCCCGAAGCTGACCAAGTGGATCATCGGCGCCGTCGTCGGCGTCGCGATCCTGATGCTGGTCAACCTCATCACCAGCTTCTTCGGCTTCAACCCGCTGCGTGACGGCGGGCCGATCGCGATCATCTTCAGCCTCGTGGTGATCGGTGTCGCGGCGTTCAGCTTCCTGCTCGACTTCGACCAGGCCGACCGGATGATCCGCGAAGGCATGCCGTCGAAGTGGGCGTGGTTCGCCGCCTTCGGCCTGATGACCACGCTGGTCTGGCTCTACCTCGAAATCCTGCGGCTGCTGTCGTACTTCCAAAACGATTGACGCGGGTTTCTCCGTGAAAGGGCGCTCCGAGCGATCGGGGCGCCCTTTCTCGTTCCCGCGAATACCCTGGCCCCATGACCGAGCACAGTGACGGACCCGCCAGGCCGAGGCGCTCCAAATGGTTCTGGGTCGGCATCCTGGTGCCGGTCGCGATCGTGGTGCTCAGCGCGTCTTCGTGGATCGTCGGGTATCTCTCGAACACCGACGACGTCCAGGTGGGCGACTGCTACGCGATCACGACGTTCGGCGACGTCGACTCGGATCCGGCGAAGGCGGATTGCGGTTCGATCGAGGCCAACGCGAAGGCCGGGGCGAAGACCGACTCCGGCGGCGCGTGCCCGGCGGGCGAGTACGACCAGCTCGTCGTCGACAAGACCTTCGCTTCGTACAAGCTCTGCATGATGATCAACGCGAAGCAGGGCGACTGTCTCGAGAACTTCCTGGCCGACAGCGTGGCCTATCAGAAGGTCTCCTGCTCGGACCCCACGAAGGACGCGGAAGTCGTGAAGGTCGTCGACAGCGTCGCGACCTGTGACGACACCGAAGCGACTCATCTCAAGAGCTACTCGACGCCGCCGTCGACGGTCTGCGTCAAGAGCACCAAATAGCGACCTCGACCAGGGGCTTTCACTCTTTCGGGGGTCCGGTTTAAGTGGTTGATCACGGTCGGTGTTTGATACCGGGGTTCTCATTCCTCTTCACACCTGTGAGGTTTCTCGGTGACCACTTCCCAGCCGGCCCCTGGGGGCCAAATGCCGGTGGGACAGCCCGACGCTTTCGGTCCGCCTCCCGGCGGTCAGCCGGTGGCGCCCAAGCGGTCCAAGCTCGGTTGGCTGCGCTTCGCCATCCCGGTTCTCGTCGTCGTGATCGGCGGCGGCCTGTTCCTCTTCAACTACGTCACCGGGACGGGCAGCGCCCAGGCCGGTGACTGCTTGAGCGTGACCGAGTTCTCCAAGGCGGCCGACGACCCGAAGAAGATCGATTGCGGCGCGCCCGAGGCGAACGTCAAGATCGGCGCCCGCGTGGGCGGCAGCGAGTCCTGCCCGGAGGGCGACTACGACACCATCTCGATGACCGGCCGGATGTCGTACAAGTTGTGCATGGTCATCAACGTCAAACAGGGTGACTGCCTCAAGGGCTTCAACTCGGAGACCGCCGGCTACCAGAAGGTGTCCTGCACCGACCCCGCCAAGGACGCGGAAGTGGTGAAGGTCGCCAGTGCCGCCGACAAGGCGTCCTGTGAGGGAACCGAAGCGACGAAGGTGGCGGTGTACTCGACGCCGCCGACCACGCTCTGCTTCAAGACGGCGTAGCCAGCCGGCCCAAGCGCGTGAAGGCCCCCTTCCCTCTGCTCAGCCGAGGGAAGGGGGCCTTCACGCGTGTCGGGGGAGCAAGGGACCTTTGGTGTCGCCGCCGCCATCCGGCCGCGTGCGAGCCGCCGTTCGTCGCACAGTGTGGGACGGGCTGCGATCGGGCGGTCACCGGTCCTAACGTTGCTCGTCCCCAACCCGCCGATCGATCTGGAGTCCTGGTGGCGACGACGGAAACCCAAGCCGGTGAGAAGAAACTCCTCGACTTCCCGACCTCCTGCGCCGCCCCGGTCCCGCAACCGGAAGAGCCGGTCAAGATCGTGCCGCTGGCGGTCGCGGGAGCCCTCGCGGTCGGCCTGACCTGGTACGTCTGGGCGGCGCACGGGGCGAAGTTCGGTGTCCTGCTCATCCTCGGACTGCTGCTCGGCCTCGCGCTCTTCCACTCCCGTTTCGGGTTCACCTCGGCCTGGCGACAGCTGATCGCGGTCGGCAACGGGCAGGGCCTGCGGGCGCACACCTTGCTGCTCGGCACGGCGGCGACGTTGATCGCGCTGATCGTGGGGACCGGATCCGGGCTCTTCGGCAGCAAACCGAATCCGACCGCCGGTGGGCTGGGGCTCGCGCTGTTCGTCGGCGCGACGATCTTCGCCATCGGCATGCAACTGGGCGGCGCGTGCGCCTCGGGAACACTTTTCGCGGTCGGTTCCGGGCAGTCGACGATCGTGCTGACCCTCGGCGGGTTCATCACCGGCTCGGTCCTCTACACCTGGGCGTATCCGCTGCTTTCGGGCTGGCCCGAGTTCAAGGGCGTCCTGCTCGCCGACCACGTCGGCTGGTTCGGTTCCTGGGCGATCACCATCGCCGTCCTCGCCGCGATCGTCCTGGGCACCCGGTTCGTGCAGAAGCGCCGTAACCCGCCGCCGGTCGACGTCGTCCCGACCGCGCGCGGCTTCGCCCGGATCTACCGCGGTTCCTGGCCGATCCTCGTCGGCGCCGTCGTCCTCGGGGTGCTCGCGGGAGCGGTGTTCCTCGTCTCCGGCGGGATCTGGGGCGTCACGAGCGCGTTCAGCCTGTGGGGCGCCAAGATCCTGCAGGTGTTCGGCCTGCACCCCGAGACCTGGGAGTTCTGGCGGCTCAAGGCGAACGCCGCTTCGCTGGCCGGGCCGATCTGGAAGGACAAGAACAGCCTCACCGACATCGGCATCATGATCGGCGCGGGGGTCGCGGCCGCGGCGGCGGGCGCGTGGAAGATCCACAGCTCGATTCCGTGGCGGACCGCCGTCGCCGCGGTGCTCGGCGGGGTCCTGATGGGCGTCGGCGCGCGGATGGCCGGCGGCTGCAACATCGGCGCCTACCTCGGCGGTATCTCGGTCGGCAGCCTGCACGGCTGGCTGTGGGGTGTCTTCGCACTCGGCGGAACCTGGATCGGGCTCAAGCTGCGGCCGCTGTTCGGACTGGGCAACCCGGCCCCGACGGACAGCGTCTGCTGATCACTCTTCGTGACATTCCGTATGCGGGCTTGCCCTTTCGGCCCGCATACGGGGAAAAGGTTGGCATGTAAAACCCGCGTTCGGCTACCCTCGGCTACATGCCTGAGCTTGCGCATTAATGCACAAGCTCACTGGGGAAGGCCCGGCGCGCTCGCCGGGTGTCAAGTCCATAGCCGCGACCGACGGGGGTCGTCGCGTCCGGGGGAACACCGAGCATCAGGGGACGGATTTCTCATGTCAACGCAAAGCCCGGCCGCACCGGGCGGCGACAAACTCGACGCCGGCGTGCTCAAGATCGCCGGCGTCGTCATCCTCGGCGCGATCATGGCGATCCTCGACACGACGGTCGTCAACGTCGCGCTCCAGAAACTGACCATCGAGTTCCAGACGTCGTTCGACACCATCCAGTGGATCGCGACCGGCTACATGCTGGCGCTGGCCACGGTCATCCCGATCACCGGCTGGGCCTCGGACCGGTTCGGCACCAAGCGGCTCTACCTGACCGCGATCGGGCTGTTCCTGATCGGATCGATGCTCGCCGGCCTGGCCTGGGACGTCGAATCGCTGATCGTCTTCCGGGTCCTGCAGGGCTTCGGCGGCGGCATGCTGATGCCCGCCGGCATGACGATCCTGACCAGGGCCGCCGGTCCGCACCGCATCGGTCGCGTGATGGGCGTGCTCGGGGTGCCGATGCTGCTCGGCCCGATCGGCGGCCCGATCCTCGGCGGCTGGCTGGTCGACGCGGTGAGCTGGCGCTGGATCTTCTACATCAACGTGCCGATCGGCCTGATCACCATGGTGCTGGCCTGGCGCGTGCTGCCGAAGGACCGGCCGGAGCCCAGCGAGCGGTTCGACTTCGTCGGCATGCTGATGGTCTCGCCGGGGTTGGCGGCGCTGATCTTCGGTGTCTCGAACATCCCGGCGGCGGGTGGCGTCGGCGCGGTGGACGTGTGGCTGCCCGCGCTGGCCGGGATCGCGTTGCTGGTGGCGTTCGTGTTCCGGGCGAACCGGGTCACGAACCCGCTGCTCGACCTGAAGCTGTTCAAGAACCGGTCGTTCACCGTCGCGATGGTGACGATGACCTTCTTCTGCGTCGCGTTCTTCGGCGCGATGTTGCTCCTGCCGACGTACTTCGTGCTGGCGCGCGGTGAAACGGCGATGAACGCCGGTCTGCTGCTCGCCCCGCAGGGCTTCGGCGCGATGCTGACCATGCCGATCGCGGGCAGGCTCGCGGACAAGATCGGCGCGCGGAAGATCGTGCTGCCCGGTCTCGTGCTGATGCTCGCCGGACTGATCGCCTTCACCCAGCTCTCCGCGACGACGCCGTATTGGCTGCTGCTTTCAGCGCTGTTCGTGATGGGGCTCGGCATGGGCGCGACGATGATGCCCATCACCTCGGCAGCGTTGCAGACGCTCAAGTCGGAGGACATGGCGAAGGCGTCGACGGCGACGAACATCTTCCAGCAGACCGCCGGGGCGATCGGCTCGGCGGTGCTGTCGATCATCCTGGCGGCGCTGCTGGCCGGGAAGTTCGGCGTGCCGACCGCGCAGGGGCAGCTGGCCGCGACCGCCGCGGTGATGAACCCGGCGACGCGCGAAGCCGCTTCGGGGCTGACCGCGGACGCGTTCTCGACGACGTTCCTGTGGTCGATGATCCTGCTCGCGCTGTGCCTGATCCCGGCGGCGTTCCTGCCGAAGACCAAGCCGGCCCTGCCGGAGGGCGTGGCCGGCGGCGAGGTCGCCGCGGCCCCGCCGGTCATGACGCACTAGGGCCCGGGAAGAAGCAAGGGACCTTTGCTCACGTTCGTTAGCACGCTAACTGACGTGAGCAAAGGTCCCTTGCTCTCTTTTCGCGGGTCAGGGGGTCAGGAAAGGCGCTCCAGCACCATCGCCATGCCCTGGCCACCGCCGACGCACATCGTCTCGAGGCCGAACTGCTTGTCGTGGTGCCGCAGCGAGTTGATCAGCGTCGAGGTGATCCGCGCGCCGGTCATGCCGAACGGGTGGCCGACGGCGATCGCGCCGCCGTTCACGTTCAGCTTGTCGAGGTCGATCCCGAGGTCCTTGTACGACGGGATGACCTGCGCGGCGAACGCCTCGTTGATCTCGACGAGGTCGATGTCGCTCGCCGACATCCCGGCACGCGCCAGCGCCTGCTTCGACGCCTCCACCGGGCCGTAGCCCATGATCTCCGGCGACAGCCCCGAAACACCGGTCGAGACGACGCGGGCCAGCGGCGTGAGGCCCAGTTCCTTCGCCTTGGTGTCGGACATGACGATCAGCGCGGCGGCGCCGTCGTTGAGCGGGCAGCAGTTGCCCGCGGTGATCCGGCCGTCGGGGCGGAAGACCGGCTTCAGGCCGGAGACGCCTTCGAGGGTGACTCCGGCGCGCGGGCCGTCGTCCTTCGAGACCACGGTGCCGTCCGGCAGGGTGACCGGGGTGATGTCCTTGGCCCAGAAGCCGTCCGCGATGGCCTTCTCGGCGAGGTTCTGCGACCGGACGCCGAACTCGTCCATCTCCTCCCGCGACACGTTTTTCAGCCGCGCGAGGTTCTCGGCGGTCTGGCCCATCGCGATGTAGACGTCAGGAAGCGCGCCGTTCTCGCGCGGGTCGGTCCAGCTCTCGGCGCCCTCGGCCGCCACCTGCGCGGTCCGGGCCTCGGCGTCGGCGAACAGCGGGTTGTGCGTGTTCGGCCAGGAGTCCGAGCTGCCGTTGGCGAAGCGGGAGACGGTCTCGACGCCGGCGGAGATGAACACGTCGCCTTCGCCCGCCTTGATCGCGTGCAGCGCCATGCGGGTCGTCTGCAGGCTGGAGGAGCAGTACCGCGTGATCGTGCAGCCGGGCAGGTGGTCGTAGCCGAGTTCGACGGCGACCGCGCGACCCATGTTGAAGCCCTGCTCGCCACCCGGGAGACCACAGCCCAGCATGAGGTCTTCGATCTGCGTCGGGTCGAGTTCGGGAACCTTGTCGAGCGCGGCGCGGACCATCTGCACGGCGAGGTCGTCCGGGCGGATGCTCACCAGCGATCCCTTGCCGGCGCGGCCGATCGGGGATCGGGCGGTGGAGACGATGACGGCTTCGGGCATGGAACGACACTCCCTTGTTCTCGATCCAGACACGCGCTAAGCGGTTGCTCACCTCGCATCCTCCACCGGAGGGAGGTGCGGGTCAAAGGCGAACGCGATCCACACCACTCTTTCAAGGTTGTGCGGGTTCACGCCGGAAGTCGAATCGGCACATCGCGACCTGCGGCGTTTAGGCTGTCAGGCGTGGAATACGTCGAGCACATCGTGGACCTCGTGGGCAACACCCCTTTGGTCAAGCTGAACGCACTGGCGGAAGGGCTGCAACCGCTCATCCTGGCCAAGGTCGAGTACGTCAACCCCGGCGGAAGCGTCAAGGACCGCATCGCGCTGCGGATGATCGAAGCCGCGGAGCGCTCCGGCGAGCTGAAGCCCGGTGGCACCATCGTCGAGCCGACGTCCGGCAACACCGGCGTCGGGCTGGCCATGGTGGCGCAGCGCAAGGGCTACAAGTGCGTGTTCGTCTGCCCGGACAAGGTCAGCGAGGACAAGCGCAACGTGCTCAAGGCCTACGGCGCTCGCGTCGTGGTCTGCCCGACCGCGGTGGCGCCGGAGCACCCGGACTCCTACTACAACGTCTCCGATCGCCTCGTGCGCGAGATCGAGGGCGCCTGGAAGCCGAATCAGTACGCCAACCCGGAGAACCCGGCCAGCCACTACCACTCGACCGGCCCGGAACTCTGGCGCCAGACCGAGGGCAAGATCACGCATTTCGTCGCGGGCGTCGGCACGGGCGGCACCATCTCGGGCACCGGCAAGTACCTCAAGGAGGTCAGCGACGGCCGCGTCCAGGTCGTCGGCGCGGACCCCGAGGGCTCGGTGTACTCCGGCGGGACCGGGCGGCCGTACCTGGTCGAGGGCGTCGGTGAGGACTTCTGGCCGGAGACCTACGACCGGAACGTCGCCGACCGGATCATCGCGGTGTCGGACGCGCACTCGTTCGACATCACCCGCCGCCTCGCGCTGGAAGAGGGGCTGCTCGTCGGCGGCTCGTGCGGGATGGCCGTCGCCGCCGCGCTCAAGCTCGCCGAGGGCCTCGGCCCGGACGACGTCGTCGTCGTGCTCCTGCCCGACGGCGGCCGCGGCTACCTCACCAAGGTGTTCAACGACAGCTGGATGTCCTCCTACGGTTTCCTGCCGCCGGACTCCAGTGGCGCGACCGTCGGCGACGTCCTGATGAAGAAGAGGGGTTCGCTGCCCAGCCTGGTGCACAGTCACCCGAACGAGACCGTCGCGGAAGCGGTGGCGATCCTCGCCGAGTTCGGCGTCAGCCAGATGCCCGTGGTCAGCGCGGAACCGCCGGTCATGGCGGCCGAGGTCGTCGGCGCGGTCAACGAACGCGATCTGCTCGAAGCGCTCTTCACCGGCAAGGCCCAGCTGGCGGACAGGCTGGAGCAGCACATGTCGCCGCCGCTGCCGACCATCGGCGCAGGTGAGCAGGTGGGTTCGGCGATGAACGCGCTCTCGGGGGCCGACGGCGCGCTGGTGCTGGTCGATGGCAAGCCCGCGGGTGTCGTCACCCGGCACGACCTGCTCGCGTTTCTCGCGGGACGCTAAAGAAGCATTTCATCGGATGGCCGGGCCGGGGCGTTACGAGCGGCCCACCCGGCTATCCGATAGCGTGTCGGTTGAGTTGAACTTTTATGTCCTCGTCAAGGGGGTTCAAGACCCAAATGAGTGCTCCGCAGCCACCGAATCAGCCTTGGGGTGGCGCCCAGCCACCGCAGGGACCCCCGAGTGGCCCTCAGCCGCAGCAAGACAACCCGTTCGGTTCCCCGGAACCGACCCAGGTGGTGCAGCCCGGCCAGCCGCCGGCCCAGCCCGACTACGGGCAACCGCAGTACGGGCAGCAGCCCTCCTATGAGCAGCCCCAGGGTGGCGGGTTCGGCGACACGCCGGAGCCCACGCAGGTCGTGCAACCGGTCCAGCCGGGTGCCGGCGACGCGAACGCGACCCAGGTCGTGCAGCCGGTGAGCTCCGGCGGGGATACTCCCCCCGGCGAGTCCACCCAGCTCGTGCCGCCGGGCTCGCAGCCGCCCGCCATCCCGTACGCCCCGCCGCCGAGCGCGGCCGACAACCCCGCCGCCGGTGCCTACGGCGCGCAGGGTGGCGGCTTCGGTCAGCAGCAGGGCTTCGGTGGCCCCTCGCAGGGCGGGTTCGACCCGTCGCAGGGCCAGCAGCAGCCCGGTTTCGGCCAGCCGCAGCAGGGCTTCGGCGGACCGCCCCAGGGCGGCTTCGGCCAGCAGCCCGGTTTCGGCGGACCGCCGCAGGGCTACAGCCCGGCTGCCGCCGGCGGTGGCGGGAACCCGCTGTTCGGCTTCATCGCCGGTGGCCTCGTCGGCCTTCTCGGTCTTCTCGCGCTGATCTTCACCTTCGTCTACTTCGGCGACGCGAGCGAGTTCTCCGAAGCCGTCGACAGCCAGACCTCCAAGATGGGCGAGGAGGCCGTCAACAAGGCTCTCGACCAGTTCGGCCTGGCTTCGCCCGGCACCGTCTGGCTCTACGTGATCCTGCTGCTGGTCGCTTCGCTCGTCGCGACGGCGGCCGGTGCCGGTCTCGCCCTGGCGGGCAAGCTCCCGGCCTCGATCAAGAAGATCGTGCCGATCGCGGTCACCGCGGGCGGCGCGCTGCTGCTCCTCTTCGGCATCCTGCTCCTGGGCGCCACGACCGCCTCGGGCGACAGCGTCCCGAGCGGGGTCAGCATCGGGATCGGCCTGCCGCACCTGATCTTCGGCATCCTGATCCTGATCGTGGGCGTCGTGGGTCTCATCCCGGCGACCGCGCAGTTCGTCGGCCTCGGTGGCGGCGGTTCGGTGCTCGGTGCCCCGCAGGGCGGCCAGCCCGGTGGTTTCGGTGGCCCGCCGCAGGGCGGCTTCGGCCAGCCGGGCCAGCCCGGTCCGTACGGCCAGCCGCAGCCAGGCCCCTACGGCCAGCCCGGTCAGCCGGGACCGTCCTCGGGTGGTTTCCCGCAGCAGGGTCAGCCCGGTGGTTTCGGGCAGCAGCCCGGCCAGCCCGGTCCGCCCAGCGGTGGGTTCGCCCAGCCCGGACAGCCGCCGCAGGGTGGCTTCGGTCAGCCTCCGCAGCAGCCCGGTGGTTTCGGGCAGCAGCCCGGCCAGCCCGGTCCGCCCAGTGGCGGCTTCGGCCAGCCGGGCCAGCAGCCCGGTCAGCCGCCGCAGCAGTGGTGATCCGCCACCGCTGAACGGTTTCGCACAGAACGCCCCCGGCCCGTCGGCCGGGGGCGTTCCGTTTTCGCCGGGGTCCGCCGATTTTCCCGCCACGGCCAGGTTCGCCGGGCTAGGGTGAGCGCCGTTAACCCAGACCTGCCGATGGGGGCGACGTGAGCGGTCCGTACGGATATCCCGCACAGCCCGGATTCGGTTATCCCGCGCCGCAGGCCCGCCCGTCCGGGGCGACGGCGATCATCGCGGCGTTGCTCGGGCTGATCGCCGCGGGCGCCGCCGGGTATCTCCCGGTCTACTTCTTCCTCGAACTGCCATCCGGTTTCAGCATCGGCGATCTGCCCGGCCTGGTGCTCACCGCGCTGGGGCTGTACCTGCTGGCCGCGCTGCTCCTGATGATCGGGGCGCTGTCGGCGTTCTTCCGCTCGGTCGCCGGCGCCGTCCTGCTGGTGCTCGGCTCGCTGCTGGTGATCACCGCGGTACTGCTGGAACCGTTGGCGTTCAACGGTTCCTATGGTCTGTACTTCCGCATGCAGTTCGAGTTCGAGACGTTCGTCGCGATCGTGCGCGTGGTCATGTTCGCGGTCGTCCCGTTCACGCTGATCTTCGCGCTCATCCCGCCGACACTGAAGTACCTGCGCTGGCGACCCTCGCCCGCCCAGCCCTACCGGCCACAGAATCAGCTTCCCCAGCCACGCGGTTGGTGAGATCGTGGGTCCTTCAGCTCGGCTTGGGGGAGTTCATGAGTTCTGATCAGTCTTCGGGGACCGCCATCGGCGCGGCCGTCCTCGCCTTCCTGTGCGGCATGAGATACCTGTCCGAAGCGGGTGCTTTCGTCGCGCAGCTCGCCGTTTTTGAACCGGAGCCTCGCTATTTCGTGGGAATCGTCTGGAACGGGCTACTGGTGACCGCCCTGTTCCTCGGCGGGATCCTGCTGCTCATGCGGAAGGTCCTCGGGCGCACCCTCGTGGTCATCGGGGCGGCGCTCGCGCTCGCGGCCTCCATCCTCGCGAACGGCGACATCCGGCCTTACTTCTTCGCCGAGGTGGACGGGGAGCCGTTGATCACGAGCGACTTCGCCGCCTTCATGTTGTTCGCGATGGCCGTCGCCGCCCTGGTGCTTTCGGTGATCCGGTCGACTTCGGATTGGCTCGAAGGACGACGGAGTGACGGCGAAGAACCGTCGAAGCAGGATCGGCTTCCCGGCTGGTAGCCGGGCTGACAGGATGAGCCGGAGAGTTCGACAGGGGGAGAAATGACGTTCCAGCAGTACCCGCCGCAGGGCGCGTATCCGCCACCCGGCGCCTACCCGCCGCCGGGAATGGCGCGGCAACCGAGCGGCGCCACCGGGATCATGGCCGGGATCTTCGCGATTCTCGGCGGGCTCTGGTTCCTCGCCGGTGTCGCCTTCCACGTCGTCGAGCTGATCGATTTCACCGCCGGCTTCCTCATCATCGGCGCGGTGCTCGACCTGCTCACCTCGGCCCTGCTCCTGAGCGGCGGGATCTTGCTGCTCCTGCGCAAAGGCGCCGGACGCGTACTCACCGCGATCGGGGGCGGGGTCACGCTCGGTTGCGTGGTGCTGGTCTTCGTGCTCCGGTCGACAGGCACCTTTTTCTTCTTCTCGTACAGCGGGGCGCTCCTGCACCTCGGCTTCGGGTTCGGCTGGCTCCTCATCGCGGTCTCGATCCCGGCGATCGTGACCCTCGTGCTGGCGCTGATCCCGCCGACCGGGCGCTGGATCGCGGCCAAGAAGCAGGCCGTGCCGCCGCCGAACTTCGGGTACCCGCCCGTCGGATACCCGCCCGCTCCCGGTCCGCCGCCGCAGGGCCCGCCACCCGGGCAGTGGTGAGTTCGATCCCAGACGATGGGATCTCGAGGGGGTGGTCGTACCCTGGAGGTATGGCCGACGACTACTCTCTGCTGGGCTTCGAGACACGCGCGATCCACGCCGGTCAGAGCCCTGATCCCCGGACCGGCGCGGTCATCGTGCCGATCTACCAGACCTCGACTTACGCGCAGGACGGCGTCGGCGGAACGCGCGAAGGCGATTACGAGTACTCCCGTACCGCCAACCCCACGCGCACCGCGCTGGAGGTCGCGCTCGCGGCGCTCGAAGGTGCCCGGCACGGCCTGGCCTACGCGTCGGGGATGGCGGCCAGTGACGTCCTGCTGCGGGCGACCCTGCGTCCCGGTGACCACCTCGTGCTCGGCAACGACGCGTACGGCGGCACGTTCCGGCTGATCGACAAGGTGCTCAGCCTGTGGGGCGTCGAGCACACGGTCGCCGACCTGGGGAACATCGCCGAGGTCCGCGCCGCGATCCGGCCGGAGACGAAACTGATCTGGTGCGAGTCCCCGACGAACCCGATGCTGGGGATCGCCGACATCGCCGCCCTGGCCGAGGTCGCGCACGGCGCCGGCGCCCGTCTGGTCGTCGACAACACCTTCGCCACCCCGTACCTGCAGAACCCGCTTTCGCTGGGTGCCGACGTCGTCCTGCACTCGACGACCAAGTACCTCGGCGGGCACTCCGACGTCGTCGGCGGCGCGATCCTGACGAACGAGGACGAGCTGCGCGAGCAGCTGTTCTACCTGCGCAACGCCGCGGGCGCGGTACCCGGCCCGTTCGACGCGTGGCTCACTCTGCGGGGCATCAAGACGCTCGCACTGCGGATGGAGCGGCACAGCGACAACGCCGAACTGATCGCCCGGATGCTGCTGAAGCACCCGAAGGTCGACCGCGTCTACTACCCGGGCCTGCCGGAGCACCCCGGCCACGAGGTCGCCTCGAAGCAGATGCGGCGGTTCGGCGGGATGATCTCGTTCACCCACGTCGACGGTGAGCAGGCCGCGCTCGAGGTCGCGTCGAAGACGAAGCTGTTCATTCTCGCCGAGTCGCTGGGCGGGATCGAATCGCTCATCGAGCACCCGGGCCGGATGACCCACGCGAGCACCGCCGGGTCGACCCTGGAGGTGCCGGACAACCTGCTGCGCCTGTCCGTCGGTATCGAGGACGGCAGCGACCTGATCGACGACTTGGCCAAGGCCCTGGGCTGACCGCCGCCGAGCCCAGGGCGGGAGCAAGGGACCTTTGCTATCGTTAGCGTACCCATGCTAACTAAGTGACAGCAAAGGTCCCTTGCTCTGTTCGCGCTGGTCAGCGCGGTGTGGTGGGAGGAAGCGCCCGGTTACGGGCGGAAGTTGCTGGGTGTCGCGCCGCTCTTCGCTTCCGCTTCGTGCGAAGTCCCCTGCGGTGTCGCGGGCAGCTCGGACCCGTCGACGCAGCCGCCGACGAGTTCGATGTGGTTGTCGTGCCGGATGTACTGGCCCGGGTCCACGCATCCGGCGCGGTCGACCGTGTAGACGGCGGCGCCGGTCAGCAGGGCGGCCGAGGTGAGCGCCAGCACGACCGGGAGCAGCCCGGCGGAGCGGGTCGTCTGGACCCTGCCGATGTTCCCCCGTGCCATTCGCACTCCCTGGTCGCCTTCGCCGCCGACATCAAGAGTACCCGGACCGCGAACCGGTCACGTGACGTATCCGCCAGGTGGCATTATCCGGACGTCCAGCGGTCCCTGAGGCCCGCCGGATCGCCCGGTCCTAAGTGGACGGTTGTCCGGTGATGGCGGCGACCGCGAGTTCGCGTTCGGGCTCGCCGACCTCGGGCAGGGTGAATCGTGAGGCCCGGATGTGACCGAGCAGTTCGGGATCGGGCGCCACGTCGTGCTCACGCAGGTAGTAGGCGACCGCGCCCGGCCAGTACCACCGGCCGTCCGTGCGGAAGTTCAACGGCACCAACGGTTCCCGGTCGGGATCGAACGCGTCGGCGTCATAGCTCCGCGACGCCAGCACGACCGGCGCGCCGTCGAGGTACTCCAGCACTCGGTCCCGTTCGGCCGGGGACAGCGCCTCACGGTTCACCACCGGACGTCCGGACTCGTCGAGACCGTCGTAGACCCGCGGTGACTTCAGCGCCTCCGGGGTCTCGGCGGGCGGAGTCGCCACCGGAGGCTCGGCCGCCGGTGCGGGTTCGAGCCCGGCACGCTGCCGCAGCCACGGCGGGATGCTCTGCTCGGCCCTCGGGAAGAAGCGCAGTTCGTCCTGGAAGCCGATCGGAGGCGGCGCCTGCCGCCACGGCGGCTCCACGTCGGCGAGGAAGTCCGTACTGAGCACCGTCGTCGAGCCGTAGACCAGGATGGCGCTCAGCCAGGTGCCCCGGCCGGGCTGGTACATGCCCGCGCGCAGGTTCCCGAGCAGCTGCGTCGCTTCCGGGCTCGGCTGGACCGGGCGTGGAAGACCGTCCTGACCGGTGACGAGCAGGTCGATCTCGACATGCCTGCCCGCCGCCCGGTACTCGACGCGCATCTGCTGCCAGCCGGGCGGCAGCGGCGTCGCGAGGGCATGGCCGATCTGCCAGACGAGCTGCTGTTGCTGCTGCTGGTTCAACGGTCCCGGTGGCCTGCTCATCCCCTCATCCTCTCAACACCATGTCGCGGAGGCCTATGTCGACATCTCGCCGACCCGGGTGCCGTCCAGCAGGTGAATCGGCAGGTAGTCCGATTCGACCTCGATGGTCACCCCCGCGTCGCGGGCGAGGCAGGCGATGGCGAGCGGCCCCAGCGCGACGAAACCCTCAGGATCCCGCAAGCGCTCTTCGTCGGCTGTCCAGTACCGCTTGTGCAACTCCAGCGCGTTGGCGAGCGACTCGTTGAACTTGGCGTCCTCGCGCTGGGTCAGGAGGTAGAACATCTCCATCGGGGGGTAGTAGAGCCGCAGGACGGGAGCGGCCTCGAACCGCTCCAGCCGCGCGGGATCGGTGCCGCTCATCGCCTCCAGCACCGTGTCGATCAGATTGTCTTCGCCGCGCCAATAGATTTGGAGCGCGCGTACCCAGGAATAGATGAATTCGTCGTACTCGTGGCCGGAATCGCGGAGCAGGTCCACGGGGATACCGGCCAGCAGATCGATCCGCGGCCGCTCGCGGCAGACCATGGCCAGATACAGGGCGGTCAGCCAGTTCGCGGCGTTGCTGTCGGTGGTCGGACCGGTCGCCTGCCGCCGGATCGTCTCGTCGCCGAACCGGAACTCGACGTCTCCGCCGGTGCTGCTCGCGGCCTGAAAGAGCGCGGCGGACGACTGCATCGCCCGGACCAGCGCGTACCAGGTGTCGGCCCAGGCCGCCCTCGGGTCGCTCGCGCAGCGGTTACCGAACTCGCTCAGCGACCGCGACATCGCGAAACCAGGACCGAGCGGAATCTCTTCCAGGTCCTCGCGTACCTCGTGGGCGCGGGCCACGAGAAGCTCGACGGTCTCCTCCGCGTTCGGCGCGTCGACGTCATGCCGGGCGATAGTGCGCACGAGGTGTCACTCCCTGCGGTTCTTGGGCGGACGTGGCGTCAGGTCGAATTCCTTCAGGTTGTAGCCACCGTACACCGGTCGTTTCCGGTTCTTGCCCGGGTTGTCGGGGTCGGGAATCGGCTTCCCGGCGGGGTCGAGCATGTCTTCCTCGCGCACTCGGGCCCTCGCGACCGAGTACTCCAGAGTGCCCCTTCGCTGGGCTCGATCGATATCCATGGCGAGCGCCTTTTCCGCGGGCGTGCCGTTGTTCTCCATGTTCTTGGTGATGCTTTTGACGTACTCCGGGTGGCCCTGTTCGTAGCGGAGTTTTCCGGCGCCCTCACGGACGCCGAGTCCGGCGTTGGGTCCCTTCGCCTCGACGATGACGATATGGGTCTCACCCGTGTGCTTGTTCTTGACCTCGTAGATCTGGTCGAACCGGCCGGAACCGGGCTTTTGGCCGTCCCGGTGGGTGTTGTCCCCGTGTCGTTCGGTCGGCAGCGGTGTGCGTTCGTAGTCCTTGTCCGGATACTTGTCCCGGATCGCGTCTTCGCCCGCGTGTTCGCCGAGTTCTTCGCCCTTGTCGGTCCGGCCCCGGTGGGCGTCGGTGCGTTCCTTCTCGATCTCCTCGGTGAGGGTGCCCTTTTCCTTCGCGTCCTGATAGTCGCTTTCCGCGGTCTTGGCGCGCTCGTTCGCCTTCGCGCGTTCGTCGATGAGTTTTTGCGCGTCCTCTTTTTGTTTCGCGGTGGCCGGGTGTTCGACTTCGCGATCCTGGTGGTAACGCGATTCCTCGAAATCATCCGACTTCGGCGAGAACTTTTCCCCGTCCGGTTTGGACGGGGTCTCTTGGATCTTCGGCACACGCTGGTCGGTGGCGTCGGGCTGGTCCGCGTTCTTGCGCGTGTACGAACCGTCCTTGTGGGGTCCGTCGTAGTACTTGGCGCGGTAGTCCGGGTCGTTGATCTTCTCCTGCATGGTGGCGCGCGGCACCCGGTCACGGCGCTCGATGTCGACCTCTTCGTCCGGAATCTCACGACGGCCGCGGTCGCGGGCGCTGTCGGCGTCCACGTCGTGCTTGTCCGCGTGCGAGGTGTCCGGGGTGAAGCCGTCGTCGCTCGCCCGGCGGGCGGTGCCGTCGGGGCTGTGGACGTCCCATTCGCCGTTCGGCGGGATCTTGGGCCGGGTGCGGCCGTCGGGGCCGATCTCGTAGTCGGACGAGAAGACCCGTCCGTTCGAGTCGGTCCACGCCGGCTTGCTCGGAGCCATGACCTCGGTGTCGAGTTCACGCGACAGGCGGCGCGCGAAGTCGTTCGAGCCCGCGTCGCAGCCGATCAGCCGGATCGGGCGGCCGTCGTAGTCCCCGTTGCGCCGCAGGATGTCCGCGAACTCTTCGGGGGTGTAGGTGCGGTTGCCGATGCGGGCGTGCCCGTCCGGCGTGACGTGCACGTCGACGGTGTAGCGGCCGTCCGGATCCGGCTGGACCCGGTGCGGCAGGTCGCCCATGTCCGCGTCGCCGCGGTGGTACGAGCTCCCCGCGGGAGTGCCCTCGGAATGCCGCTGGTTGACCTCGTCCGGCGTCAGCGGACGGTCCGGCTCGACGTCGGGGCCGCGGTCGTGCGGTGAACCGTCGGGGTGGCCGTTCGGGTCCTGGCGCGGACCGTGTCCCTCGGGACCGTGCCCGTCGGGCGTACGCGGCGGCCCGGAGTGGCCACCGGGGCCGCGGCCGCCCGGTCCGGTGTTGCCGGGACCGGTGCCGCCGGGGCGGTTGCCGGGGCCGTGCGTGCCCGGTGAACCGGGCGTGCCGGTGTGCGGCTGGGCGCCGGGCCCGAAGTCGTTGCCGCGGGCGACCGGCTGCGGCTGATGCGGCTGGTTCGGCCGTCCGCCGGGACCGGTCTGGCCCGGACCGCGGCTGGGCCCGGTGTGAGTGTCGGGAGTGCGCGGGCCGTGCGTGTCCGGGGTGCGCGGCGAGCCGGGCGTGCCCGTCCAGCCGCCGCCCTGCGGCCTGCCGCCGGGCGAACCCGGAGTGCCGCCGGGAGCACCGCCCGGAGCGCCTTGGGGCGGCATGCCGCCGGCGACCGGCTGACCCTGCGGCGGGACACCGGGCGAACCGTCGCCGCCGGTCCCGCCGCGCTGCGACGGAACAGGGGACGGGCCCGCGTCGCCGACCCGCGGTGCCGTGGGAGCGGTACCGCTGGTCGTCGTGCCGCTGTCGGTCGGCCGGGTGGGGCTGCCGCCGTCGTTGCCGGTGTGGTGACCGGGCGACGGGTCGGACCGCGGTGTGGGCGAGCCCCCGCCGTCACCGCCGTGCGTCCGGGGCGAGCCACCGCCGTCGCCGGTGTGGCCTGCCGAACCGCCGCTGTCCGCGCGGGTGTGCGGGGCGGGAGAACCGGCGTCGGGTGTGTGGCTCGGGGAGCCACCGGAGTCGGCGCGGGTATGCGGTGCCGGCGAACCGGCGTCCGGGGTGTGGCTGGGTGAACCGCCGCTGTCCGCCCGTGTGTGCGGAGCGGGAGAACCGCTGTCCGGGGTGTGGCTCGGAGAGCCGCCACTGTCGGCGCGCGTGTGCGGTGCCGGAGAGCCCCCGTCGGGCGTGTGGCTGGGCGAACCGCCGGTGTCCGCGCGGTTCGGGCTCGGCGAGCCGCCGTCGGGCGTGCGGTGCGGTGTGCCGGAATCGCCGGGAGAGCCGCCGTCGGAACGGGTGTGCGGAGCCGGTGTGTCGGAGCGTGCGGCACTGGGGGAGCCGCCGCCGTCCGCGGTGTCGCCGGCGCCACTGTCCGAAGTGGACGGTCCGTCGCCGTCGCCGGTGCGGCCGGAGGATCCACCGTCCGAGCGGGCCGGCGAACCGCCACTGCCCCTTGTGGACGATGAGCCGCCACCGTCGCCGCCGCGCGTGGTGCTCGACGGGGAGTCGCCGCCGTTCGAGCCGGAATCGCCGGAGCCGTCACCCGTGCGCCCGGAATCGCCGGAACGGCCCGAGTCCCCGTCGGAGCCGTTCGAGCCGTCGCCCGAACGGTTCGAGCCCTCACCCGAGCCGCTGCCGGATCCATCGCCGTCGGGGCCGTCTCCGGAGCCGCTGCCGGAACCGTCGCCGTCCGGGCCGTCCCCGGACCCGGATCCCGTACCGCCGCCGTCGGGCCCGCCGGACCCGCCGCGCCGGACGAAGCCGCCCGCCTTGATGTTCTTGGTGTTGATCACGTCCAGGCCGGTGACCTTGCCCGCGATCTTGCCGAAGACCTTGATGATCTTCTCGAAGACGTCGGCCAGCTTGCCCAGCAGCGGCGAGACCCGCCGCATCGCGTCGCAGAGTGCCTTGAGCTTGTCGGCGATCTTCGCGGCCCACTCGGCGATCGCGGTGACGGCCTGCGCGACCACCACGGGCGTGCCGAAGCCGAGGGAGAACACCGTCTCCATGACCCAGGAGATGAGCTTGCCGACCGCGTCCGCGATCAGCTGGCGGATGAATTCGCGGACGAACGAGACGATCTCGCCGAAGATCATCACCACGGTGCTGATCGCGCCGGCGACCGTCGCCGCCCCGCTGATCGCCTCCGCCTGCTCCGCAGCCTGCTTGCGGTACTGGTCGGCCGCGTCCCCGGTCCAGCCGGTGGTGCCGTTCTTGACCGCGTTCGAGAACTCGACCTGGGTGTCTTCCAGCTTCTTGGAGACGTTGCCCCAGGTCTCGGAGTACGACTGGATGACCGGCGGGTCGCCCGCGACGGCGTCCAGCATGTCCTTCAGCGGCTGCATGTGTTCCATCAGGAACGACGCCACCGACGACATCAGATAGCCGAACGGGTCGATCGCGGCGCTGGCGATCTCGCCCGCGAGGCTCAGCACGCCGAGCCCGCCGCCGATCCAGTCGCCGTTCGAGATGCCGTTGAAGGCGTCCATGGCCGACTCGGCGACGCCGATGCCCGCTCCGTAGCCGTAGTCGCTGTTCCCCGCTGTCAGCGGCCCCGGGCCGTCCCCGTCGGTCGGCGCCTTCGCGACGAGCGGATTCCCCTCGGGCATCAGTCAGGCACCTGCGCGTTCTTGAACTCGGCGGCGAAGTTCTCGTCCTGCGTCCGGTAGGCGTTGGACGCCGAACGCACGTTGTTCGCCACCGCCGTCGCGGCCTCGACGGCCTTGTTCAGCGCGTTGATGCCGAACTCCTCGACCGGGTCGAGCATCATCCGGAACGGCTGGCAGATGATGCCGTACGCGTCGGTCGGCATGCTCACCTGCCGCGCGGCGTCGACCGCACCGCGCAGCCCGTCGGCGATGCCGTCGATCTGCTTGGAGTGCGCGTCGAGGTCGGCGCCGAGCTCGTAACCCTTGCCTGCCATGGTTTCTCCCCTCTACCAGGCCGGATGGACGTGCTAAGAAAGAATGCTGCCGCCGAAGTCGTCGTCATCGTCGTCCCGCGTGCGGCGGCGGCGCGGGATCGGCTTCGGTTGCGGCGGCGTCGCCTGCGCGGGCGGCGAGGACGGCGGAGGCTCTTCCTCGTCCGGGCCGAAGCGGTGATGCCGCTCGGGCTCCGGTGGGGCGAGGTCCTCCTCCGGCGGAGCTTCCGGGAAGGTGCTCTGCGCCTCGGTGATCACCCGGTTCGCCGTCTCGTCACCGGTGCCGACGGTCTCGGCCATCGCCTGCTGCAGCAGCTCGGGGATCCGGGACTGCGCGAGCTGAACGAGCCGCATGACCTGCGACGAGACCTCGGCCATCCGCTTGCCGCTCGCGGCTTCGGAGATGACCAGGTTCGTGAGCAGGCCCTTCGAGTCGACCGTCACTTCGATGGTGTTGTCCTTCGACCGCTCCGTCACGGTCTGCCCCTGCATGCGGGCGGCCATCGCCTGATAGCGCGCGGCGGTCTCCTGGATCTGCTTCGTCCAGTTGTCCACCATGCGTTCGCTGGCGTCGACGTTGTCCGGCATCGGGACCCTTCCAAGCTGCATGCTGACGTCTTCACACTGACGGTCCGGAGGAGCTTCCGGTTCCGCGTGTGCTCGAAGTTTAGTTCCCGTCCGGTGTACCACCTCGGGACGACAAAGTCGGACCTATCACACAGCGAAAGGGCCCCTCACCGCACGAAGTGCGATGAAGAGCCCTTTCACGCCTTGCGAACTGCCGGGGTCAGAGGTTTCCGCGACGTTCCTGTTCGCGCTCGATGGCCTCGAACAGGGCCTTGAAGTTGCCCTTGCCGAAGCCGAGGGAACCGTGCCGCTCGATGAGCTCGTAGAACACCGTCGGGCGGTCGCCGATCGGCTTGGTGAAGATCTGCAGCAGGTAGCCGTCCTCGTCGCGGTCGACCAGGATGCGGTTCTCCTTGAGCTTCTCGATCGGCACCCGGACCTCGCCGATCCGCGCGCGCAGCTCCGGGTCCTCGTAGTAGGAGTCCGGGGTGTCGAGGAACTCGATGCCCGCCGCGCGCATCGCCTTCACCGTCGTGACGATGTCGTTGGTGGCCAGCGCGATGTGCTGGCAGCCCGCGCCGCCGTAGAACTCGAGGTACTCGTCGATCTGCGACTTCTTCTTCGCGACCGCCGGCTCGTTGAGCGGGAACTTGACGCGGTGGTTGCCGTTGGAGACCACCTTGCTCATCAGCGCCGAGTACTCGGTCGCGATGTCGTCGCCGACGAACTCCGCCATGTTCACGAAGCCCATGACCCGGCGGTACCAGTCGACCCAGTAGTCCATCTTGCCGAGTTCGACGTTGCCGACGCAGTGGTCGATGGCCTGGAACAGCCGCTTCGGCGCGCCTTCGGGACGGACGATGGAGCTCTCGCGCGGCACGTAGCCGGGCAGGTAGACGCCGGTGTACTTCGACCGGTCGATCAGCGTGTGGCGGGTCTCGCCGTAGGTCGCGATCGCGGCGACCCGCACGGTGCCGTGCTCGTCGGAGACGTCGTGCGGCTCCTCGAGAACGGTCGCGCCCTGCTTGCGGGCGTGGTCGATGCACCGGTCGACGTCGGCGACCTCGAGGGCGAGGTCGATGACGCCGTCGCCGTGACGGCGGTGGTGGTCGAGCAGCTCGGAGTCGAGCTGGACGCCGCCGGTGATCACGAAGCGGGCGGAGCCGGACTTCAGCACGTACGACTTGCGCTCGAAGTTCCCGGTCTCGGGGCCGGAGTACGCGACGAGCTGCATGCCGAACGCGACCTGGTAGAACCAGGCGGTCTGCGTGGCGTTGCCCGCGATGAACACCACCGCGTCCATCGACTTCACCGGGAAGGGGTCGGTCGAAGAGTCGTGGTCGACGAGGCCGACGAGCTGACGCAGCTGGTCGTAGCTCACGTCGTCAAGAGCACCCTGGGGTTCCGCTGTGTGCGTCATGCCCTGAAGCATCGGAGGGCGTGACAAAATGTGCAACGGTCAAAGATTTTGCTGCGCACTATGTCCAGTGAGGGACCGGTCGGCGCAGTCATAGTGGACAACCTGCGTAGGAGGTAGGCACGATGTCGGACTCGCTCGACGAACTGGACGCGCGGCTGCTGCTGTTGCTCACCGACTCGCCCAGGCTCGGTGTGCTCGAATGCGCCCGCCGGCTCGGGGTCGCGCGGGGCACCGTGCAGGCCAGGCTGGACCGGCTGACCGAACGCGGGATCCTCGGCGGGTTCCCGCCCGAACTCGACCTCGCGGCGATGGGATACGGCCTCACCGCGTTCGCCGTCCTGGAGATCGCGCAGGGCCGCCGGGCCGAGGTCGCGGAGGCGCTGTCCGCGATCGACGAGGTGTGCGAAGTCCACGCGACGACCGGACAGGGCGACCTCTTCGTGCGCATGGTGGCGCGCAACAACGACGACCTGCAGCGGGTGGTGGACGAAGTGGTCGGCGCGCCGTACGTGCGGCGGACGTCGACGTCGATCGCGTTGTCGACGCCGGTTCCGCCGCGCGTACGGCCGCTGCTGGAACGGCTGGCGAGGAGTTAGGCCGTGTCCGGCAAGTCTTGTTCGCGGTCTTCGCGCCCAGGTGGTCCCTGACGGCACGGGCGGACGCGGCCGAGTACGACCCGGTACGAGGCCGATCCGCCCGCACCGCCAGGAACCACCTGGATCACGAAGCCCATCGAACAGACTTACCGGACACGGCCTAGCTCACCTGGGCCAGGTACCGCTTCGCCGACCGCTGGACGGCCTCGTGCCCGTCGGTGCGGATGATCGCGTCCCACCAGGCACCGTAGATCGCCTCGAACTCGTACGGTTCGAGCATCTCGGCCGCGCGGCGGACGATCTCCGGCCGCTCCGGGATCAGGTTCGGGTAGCTGTACATCATGCCGACGAAGCGCCGGTCCGGGATGACCTGCAGGATGTCGCCCGAGAGCACCGCGCCGCGGCCGTCCTCCCCGCCCGGCCAGTGCAGCACGGTCCCGCCGGCGAAATGCACGCCGAGGTTGATCAGCCGCAGGTCGGGGGCGACGTCGAGGGTCGCACCGCTCCACAGCTTGATCGCCGGATCCGGCCTGCCGATCCACTGCCGGTCGTCCTCGTGCAGGTAGACGGGCACGTCGAAGGCGTGGGCCCACTCGACCACGGTGGTGTAGTAGTGCGGGTGGCTGATCGCGATGCCGGTGATCCCGCCGAGCTCCCGGACCTTCGCGACCAGATCGTCGTCGATGAAGCCCGCGCAGTCCCACAGGAAGTTGCCGGATCCGGCCTTGACCAGCAGTGCCCGCTCGCCGATGGCGAAGTTGGGGGTGGACCCGACCCCGATGAGACCGGGTCCCTGCTCCTCGATGCGAGCCGTGTACGTCCCGCTCGCACGGACGGTGTTCAGATCGGTCCACTGTTGCCCGGTCCGCGGGACGTACTGACGTTCGTCCTCGCAGATCGGGCAGTCGGACCGGGGTTCCGCGTACTGCATGCCGCAGGCGACGCAGATCGGTAGCTCGCTCATCGTTTCCCTCCAGATTTCTCCGGAGGTCACGCTAACGGCTCATATGCGCGCCCGGCCATATCGGGCCGGGCGCGCAGTGTTGATTGTCGCGCGCTGACGAAAACTCGCCGAAGAGGCGCCGGTTCGCAGTCAACTCACGCTGCGTGAGTTGACTGCGCCTCTTCATCGAGTTTCCGGGGCCTTCGGCCGCAAAGCGGCGCGCGAGGGGTGAAGTCTCCGTCGGGCGCTGGGCGCCCTTGGGGAGACCAGCGGCTCACTCACTTGCCGGTGTAGGGCACGGCCTTGACGAGCGTCACCTTCTGGATGCTGCCGTTGGGCAGCTCGTACTCACGCGTCTCGCCCTCTTTGGCGCCGAGCAGCGCCTTGCCGAGGGGGGACTCCGGCGAGTAGACGTCCAGGTCACCCTCGGTGCCCTCTTCGCGAGTCGCCAAGAGGAAGTTCTCGTCCTCGTCGTCACCGTCGTAACGCACGGTGAGGACCTTGCCCGGTCCCGCGCTGCCGTCGTTGGCGGGCGGCTCGCCCACCTTGGCCGAACGGAGGAGTTCCTGGAGGTGGCGGATCCGGGCCTCGTGCTGGCCCTGTTCCTCACGGGCGGCGTGGTAGCCGCCGTTCTCCTTGAGGTCGCCCTCTTCCCGGCTGTCGTTGATCTTCGCAGCGATGACCGGGCGGAGCTCGATGTAGTGGTCGAGTTCCTGCTTGAGCCTGTCGTAGGCATCCTGGGTCAGCCAGGTCACCTTTGTGTCGCTCACGGTCACCATCTCCTAGTAGGGCCTGCCAGGCTTGGATGTACAAGCCGGCCACCGGACCGGCATGGCGTGCCGGCCCGGCTGAGATAAAGGAAAAACACGGCCCGTCTTGGGCCGTGCCGGTAGATCAGAGTAACACGGCGCGAGGTATCGCCGCCGGAGGAATTCGGTCGCGCCTCGGCGTTGGGCGCCTGTTTCACCCCGTTGGCCGCTATGGCCTTGACAGGTACCGTGGTACGTCGTATGAGCATCCGAAGATATCAGCCGTGACCGGCTTTCCGATGCTCTTGATGGTGGTCGTCACCCTGCTGTTCTTCGAACCAGGCTGAATCAAGACCTCTTTGCGTCCGCTTTCCGCCCCGGCCTTGTCACGGACGCGGACGACGCAGACGCCGGGACGATCGACGTCGTCCCTGGTCACGTTGATGGTGATCTCCATCGCGTCGCCCGGCTTCTCGGCGAATGAGACGCGCTCGCCGTCGATGGGCGCGCTGCCGAAGTTCAGGTACATGGCGTAGGCGATACCGCCGCTGACCAGCAGCGCGATCGCCCCGAACACCACGCGTCGCCAGCGGGCGGGCTTCGCGGCGCGGGTCTTCCCGTATCGGTCTCCGGGCACGTCCGTCCGGGTGCTTTCCGCGGTGGGAGCGTCCTGTCCCGTGCTCAACCCGGGCCTCCCGGTTGGTGTCGTCGTGCTCGCAGGGACAATGGGGTCGTATGCGAGTGGTTCCCCTCGAGTATCCGCGCCCGGCCGGGCGGGCCGTCAGGCAGGGTGGCAGGGGAATAGGGAACGAGAAGGGGACGTTCGGAGCATGGTGCTAGCCAATGAACCGCCGAAGTCACGCCTCCGCCTGATGGCGGTGCACGCGCACCCCGACGACGAGTCGAGCAAGGGCGCGGCCACCATGGCCAAGTACGCGGCCGAAGGGCACGAGGTCATCGTCGTCACCTGTACCGGTGGCGAAGCGGGCAGTGTGCTGAACCCCGCCATGGACCGTCCCGAAGTCCTGGCCAACATGACCGAGATTCGCCGGGAGGAGATGGCCCGCGCGGCCAAGATCCTCGGCGTGAGCCACACCTGGCTCGGGTTCATCGACTCGGGCCTGCCCGAGGGCGACCCGCTGCCCCCGGTCCCGGAGGGCTCGTTCGCGGTCATCCCGCTCGAAGAGTCCACCGGTGCCCTGGTGAAGGTCATCCGCGAGTTCCGCCCGCACGTGATCGTCACCTACGACGAGAACGGCGGGTACCCGCATCCCGACCACATCCGCACGCACGAGATCTCGGTCGCGGCCTTCGACGCCGCCGGCGAGGCCGGGCGCTACCCGGACGCGGGCGAGCCGTGGCAGCCGATGAAGCTGTACTACGTGCACGGGTTCTCGCGCGCCAGGATGACCGTGTTCCACGAGGGCCTGCTCGCGCGCGGCCTGGAGTCGCCGTACGAGGAGTGGCTCAAGTCGTGGGACCCGGACAAGGCCGACGTCATGGACCGGGTGACCACCCGCGTCGAATGCGGCGACTACTTCGAGCAGCGTGACGAGGCGCTCAAGGCGCACGCCACCCAGATCGACCCGAACAGCCGCTGGTTCGCCGTCCCGCGCGACCTGCAGCGCGAGGTCTGGCCGACCGAGGAGTACGAGCTGGTCCGCTCACTGGTGGACAGCACCCTGCCGGAGGACGATCTGTTCGCCGGCTTGAAGGAGAAGGTGGGCTAGATGAGTTTCGGTGTGCCGGCGTTCGCCGTCGTCGGAGTGACGGTGTCGTCGCAGTTCCTGGCGCAGCAGCCGGGCAACGGCGACAACGGCGGCCAAGGTGAGGACTTCGGCAAGTCCTCGCCGGTGGGTTTCCTGATCCTGATCCTGTTCTTGATCGCCGTCGCGCTGCTGGTGCGGTCGATGACCAAGCACCTGAAGCGGCTGCCGGAGAGTTTCGACGAACCCGCCGCTTCTTCTTCTGCGGAGGCTCCCGCTTCTGCGGAGGCTCCCGAGGAGAAGGCTGCCGAGGAGCCTGAGGCGAAGGCGGAGAAGCCGGCCGCCAAGTCCGACTGAGCGCTGCAATGAAGGGGCCTTTCATAGCAAAATTTGCTATGAAAGGCCCCTTCATTGCACTCCTGAAGCGGGTCAGAGGCGCGGGTCGACCGGATCCGACTCCAGCGCCAGCACCGCGAACACGCACTCGTGCACCCGCCAAAGCGGTTCCCCGCGCGCCAGCCGCTCCAGCGCCTCCAGCCCCAGCGCGTACTCGCGCAACGCCAGCGCCCGCTTTCGGTTCAGCCCGCGCTTGCGCAGCCGTTCGAGGTTCTCCGGCAGCGTGTAGTCCGGCCCGTAGATGATCCGCAGGTATTCCCGCCCGCGCACCTTCACCCCCGGCTGCACCAGGCCGCGCGCGCCGCGCGTCAGGTTCGCCGCCGGTTTGACGACCATGCCCTCGCCGCCCGCGCCGGTCAGGTCCAGCCACCATTCGACCCCGCGTGCCACCGACGCCGGGTCGGTGGTGTCGACGGCCAGTGTCCGCGTCCGGGTGAACAGGTCACCGGTGAGCCGGTCCAGCAGCGAGAGGTGCCACTCGTGCGGGCGGTCGTGGTACGCGTGCCCCTCCGACGCCAGCACCTGGAACGGCGCCAGCCGGACGCCGTCGAGGCCGTCGGTCGGCCAGCAGTAGCGCCGGTACGCCTCCCGGTACGCGTCCACAGTGGACTCTCGCGTCCGCGTCCGCGCCAGCAGCCCGGACACGTCGATCCCGCGAGCGGCGGCCGCGTCCAGTGAAGCGACGGCGGCGGGCAGCACGGACTGAGCCGCGGCGCCCACGGCCGCGTACTGGCCCGAGATCAGGGATCCCGCCTTCGCGCTCCACGGCAGCAACTCCGCGTCGAGCAGCAGCCAGCCGGTGTCCAGTTCCTCGAACAGTCCCGACGCGGCTTCCCGCACGCCCGCGAGCAGCAGCGCGTTCTGCTCCGGGGTGAAGAACGGCCGCCCGGTGCGGGTGTAGACCGCGCCGGGCCCCCGGATCCCGAATCGCGCGGGAGCCACGTCGTCGTCACGGCACACGAGCACGACGGCACGCGATCCCATGTGCTTCTCTTCGCACACCACGTGATCGACCCCCGCCGCGCGGAACTCGGCGAACGCCTCCTCGGGGTGTTCGAGGTAGTCGCCGGACGAGGACGTCGAACACGGCGCCATGGTCGGCGGCAGGTACGGCAGCCAGCGCGGGTCGACGGCGAACCGGCTCATCACCTCCAGGGCGGCCGCCGACTGCTCGGCGGACACCCCGACCCGGCCGTGGTGGTGGGTCTGGACGATCCGCTTCCCGGTGACGTCGCCCAGCTCCAGCACCGCGGGTTCGCGTCCGCCCAGCGGCCGCTCCGGTTCGAGCGGGCGCGCCGGTTCGTACCAGACCTTCTTCGCCTTGACCGAGACGACTTCCCGCTCCGGGTACCGCAAAGCGGTCAGCTTGCCGCCGAATACGCAGCCCGTGTCGAGACACATGGTCCCGTTGACCCACTCCGGTTCCAGCGTCGGCGTGTGTCCATAGAGGACCATCGCGGTACCGCGGTAGTCACGTGCCCACGGCAGCCGCACCGGCAGGCCGTACTCGTCGGTCTCGCCGGTGGTATCGCCGTAGAGCGCGGTGCTCCGCACGCGTCCGGACGCGCGCCCATGGAACTTCTCGGGCAGGCCGGCGTGCGCGACGACGAGCTTGCCGCCGTCGAGGACGTAGTGCGCGATGAGTCCTTCGCAGAAGGCGCGCGCCTTCGCGCGGAAGTCCTCGTCCTGTGCGGAAAGCTGCTCCAGCGACTCCGCGAGGCCGTGCGTCACCTTGACGTTGCGCCCGTTCAACGCGCGGACCAGTTTCTGTTCGTGGTTCCCGCATACGACCAGCGCGCTGCCCGCTTCGGCCATCGCCATCACCCGGCGCAGCACGCCCGGTGTGTCGGGTCCGCGGTCGACGAGGTCGCCGACGAACACCGCGGTCCGGCCTTCCGGGTGCACGCCGTCGGCGTACCCCAGTTCGGCGAGCAGTTCGTCCAGTTCCTCACGGCAACCGTGGACGTCACCGATGACGTCGAACGGTCCGGTCAGCTCGCGGCGGTCGTTGCGCAGCGGCTCGACGACGATCTCCGCTTCGGCGACTTCGGCTTCGCCTCGCAGCACATGAACACGGCGGAAACCCTCGCGCTCCAACGACTTCAGCGAGCGGTGCAGTTCGCCGCGCTGACGGCGGACGACGTGCTCGCCGAAGTCGCGGTCCGGCCGGGACGCGTTGCGTTCGTGGCAGACCTTGACCGGCAGGTCCAGCACGATCGCCGTCGGCATGACGTCGTGCTCCCTCGCCAGCTTCAGCAGGCTCGCGCGGGCGGCGCGCTGGACGTTCGTCGCGTCGATCACCGTGATCCGGCCCGCTTCGAGCCGCTTCGCCGCGACGTAGTGGAGCACGTCGAAAGCGGCGGCCGACGCGCTCTGGTCGTTCTCGTCGTCGGCAACCAGACCGCGGAAGTAGTCGCTGGACAGCACCTGCGTCGGCGCGAAATGAGTCCGCGCGAAGGTCGACTTGCCGGAGCCGGAGGCACCGACGAGCACGACGAGGGACATGTCGGGAATGGTCAGTTTCATGCCACGGCCTCCTTTCGAGACGTGAAGACCGCCATCTGGGTCGGCGGTCCTGATTCCTGGGACTCTTGTCCCACCGGCAGCTGCTGGACGTCGTAGCCGTGCCGGGACGCGACGCCCTCGGCCCACGACCGGAACTGCTCGCGTGTCCATTCGAAACGGTGGTCGGCATGCCGGAACCGGCCCTCTTCGAGGAACTCGAAGTGCCGGTTGTACTCGGCGTTCGGCGTCGTGACGAGCACGGTCCGCGGCGCGGCGACACCGAACACGGCGTGCTCCAGCGCGGGCAGGCGTTCCTCGTCGACGTGCTCGATCACCTCCATCAGCACGGCCGCGTCGTACCCGGCCAGCGACGGATCCGCGTAGGTCAGCGCGGACTGCCGCAGGGTGATCCGCGACTTGTCCTTGAGCCGCTTGCCGGCGATGTCGAGCGCGCTCGCGGACACGTCGACACCGACGATCTCGGTGAACGACGGCTCCTTCTGCAAGACGCGCAGCAGTGCGCCACCGCCGCAACCGAGGTCGAGCACGCGTCGCGCGCCCGCCGCCCGGAGCGCCGCGAGCACGCTGCCGTGGCGTTGCACGGCCAGTGGTTCCGGCCTGTCCGGCAGTTCGGTGACGAGTGCTTCGGTCTCGGCCGGCACGTCGCCCGCTTCGGCCAGCCGCGCGAGCGCGTACGAGACGATCGGGCGACGTCGTTCGAGGTACCGGTTGGTGATCAGGTCCCCTTCCGGATGGTCCGCGAGCCAGCCCTCGCCGACCCGCAGCAACTTGTCGGCCTCGTCCTGGCCGATCCAGTAGTGCTTGTCGCCGTCGAGAGCGGGCAGCAGGACATACAGCTGCCGCAGCGCGTCGACGACGCGCTGGGTCCCGGTCAGCCGGAGATCGACGTAGCGGGAATCGCCCCAGTGAGGGAATTCGGGGTCGAGCGGGATCGTCTTCGCCTCGACCTGCCAGCCCAGGGGTTCGAACAGCTTGTGGACGACCTCGGCGCCGCCGCGCGCGGTCAGCGACGGGACATGGATCTCCAGCGGGAAACGTTCGTCGACCAGCTCGGGCCGGTTCGCGCACCGGCCGGACAGGGCCGTGGTGAAGGCCGCCCGCAGCGCCACCGCCAGATACGAGCCGCCCGCGTACGGCCGGTCGTTGACGTACTGGGTCAGCGACGTCCCGCCGCCGCGCACGAGGTCGATCGGGTCGATCTCGACCAGGAGCGCGACGGTGCAGCGCTCGTCGGACGCCTCGGGGTAGAAGACGTGCGCCGTCCCGGCGGAGAGCGTGACCTGCTGCGCCTTCTCCGGATGTTTGTGCAGGAGAAAGCCCAGGTCGGTGGCGGGTTTCCGGGTGGTCGTCATGGTCAGCAACACCGCGTCAGTGTCGCGCAGACGGTGCGTTCCGCGCGCCCGCTTTTCCGCGTGGGACCCTGGTGGCATGTCGAACCGCCTGAAGGCCGCGACCAGTCCGTACCTGCTGCAGCACGCCGAGAACCCGGTGGACTGGTGGCCTTGGGGCGAGGAAGCGCTGGCCGAGGCGAAGCGGCGGAACGTGCCGATCCTGCTTTCGGTCGGTTACGCGGCCTGTCACTGGTGCCACGTCATGGCGCACGAGTCCTTCGAGGACGAAGCCACCGCGACGCTGATGAACGCGAACTTCGTCAACATCAAGGTCGACCGCGAGGAACGCCCGGACATCGACTCGGTGTACATGGCGGCCACGCAGGCGATGACCGGTCAGGGCGGCTGGCCGATGACGTGTTTCCTGACCCCGGAGGGTGAGCCGTTCCATTGCGGCACCTATTACCCGCCGTCGCCGCGGCCGGGGATGCCGTCGTTCTCGCAGTTGCTGGTCGCGGTCGCGGAGGCCTGGGGTGAGCGGCCGGAGGAGCTGCGTTCCGGCGCCCAGCAGATCATCGCGCATCTGACGGAGAAGAGCGGCCCGCTGCCCGAGTCCGTTGTGGACGGTGCGGCGCTGGAGTCCGCGGTCGCCTCACTGGGCAAGGAGTACGACGCCGAGAGCGGCGGATTCGGGGGAGCGCCGAAGTTCCCGCCGACGATGGCGTTGAACTTCCTGCTCCGTCATCACGAGCGCACCGGCTCCGATCTCGCCTCGGTCGAGCACACGGCCGAGGCGATGGCGCTCGGCGGGCTCAACGACCAGCTCGCCGGTGGCTTCGCGCGCTACTCGGTCGACGCGCGCTGGGAAGTGCCGCATTTCGAGAAGATGTTGTACGACAACGGTTTGCTTCTGCGGTTCTACGCTCAGTTCCACGGTGTGACCGGGCATGAGTACGCGCGGCGCACGGTCGAGGAGACGGCGGAATTCCTGCTTCGCGACCTCGGTACTGCTGAAGGTGGCTTCGCCGCGTCGCTCGACGCGGACACCGACGGCGTCGAGGGGCTCACCTACGTCTGGACTCCCGCGCAGCTCGCCGAGGTCCTCGGCGAGGAAGACGGCGCTTGGGCGGCGGAGCTGTTCCAGGTGAGCGAGCGAGGCAACTTCGAGCACGGCGCGTCGACCCTGCGGCTGCGTGAGCCGCATCCAGAGGACGAAACGCGGTACGAGCGGGTCCGTGGCGCGTTGCTGGCCGCGCGGAACGGACGTCCCCAGCCCGCCCGCGACGACAAGGTCATCGCCGCCTGGAACGGGCTCGCGATCGGCGCGCTCGCCAAAGCGGGCTCACGCCTTGATCGTCCACAGTGGATCGAAGCGGCCACGCGTGCCGCGGCTTTCCTGATGGACACCCATTTCGTCGACGGACGGCTGCGCCGGACCTCGCGCGACGGCGTCGTCGGCACGACCGCCGGGGTGCTGGAGGACTACTCGTGCCTCGCCGAAGGGCTGCTCGAACTCCACCAGGCGACCGGGGAACCGCGTTGGCTCGCCGACGCGGTCACCTTGCTGGATCTCGCCGTGGCCCATTTCGGCGTCCCGGAGTCGCCGGGCGCGTACTACGACACGGCCGACGACGCCGAAGTCCTCGTGCAGCGGCCGTCCGACCCGACCGACAACGCGAGCCCGTCGGGCGCTTCGGCGCTGGCGAACGCTTTGCTGACCGCGTCCGTGCTCGCCGGGCACGACCGGGTGGGCCACTACCGCGAGGCGGCCGAGCAGGCGCTGGCGCGCGCGGGACGGCTCGTCGCCCACGCGCCGCGGTTCGCGGGGCACTGGCTCACGGTCGCCGAAGCCGCGGCGGCCGGCCCGGTCCAGGTGGCCGTCGTCGGGCCGGACGCCGCCGCGCGTTCGGAGCTGCTGGCCGCGGCCGTCGCGTCGCTGCCGGATGGCGCCGTCGTCGTGAGCGGGACTTCCGACGCCGAAGGCGTTCCGTTGCTGGCCGATCGCCCGCTGGTCGACGGTGCCGCCGCCGCTTACGTGTGCCGTGGGTACGTGTGCGAGCGGCCTGTCACCACCGCCGAGGAGTTGCGTTCGCAGCTCGGCTGAGGTCCTCGTGAGTGGTAGGGACGATTCTGTTGAGGGGTAGGGCAAAGGTGTCATGCTCGCTCGCCGGATTCGGATGTTGTGAAAGCCACTTTCGCAACCTTCAACGTTGCGAAAGTGGCTTTCACAACACCGCCGCCCCGCCAGACCACTCACGAGTCCGCGCAGGTCATCGGGTTGCCTCGGGTTTCGCTGGGGGAGAACACGCGTGAAGGTCGGCTGTTGCGCGCGTAGCGTCGGTAGCGTTGTAATCATGTAATCGCGGAGGCGAGCATGCACACCTA
Source organism: Amycolatopsis oliviviridis (assembly GCF_014654365.1). Lineage (GTDB taxonomy): Bacteria > Actinomycetota > Actinomycetes > Mycobacteriales > Pseudonocardiaceae > Amycolatopsis > Amycolatopsis oliviviridis. The sequence continues at coordinate 706,440 of NZ_BNAY01000003.1, read as the reverse complement.
CTTCAGGACGGCGAGACATATGGGACGCGGTGGCTGGAAGGGCCGGGGCGGCTGGCAGCAGGCGGAGATCCCGTCGGCGGACGACGCGGCGGCGTGGTTCGGCGGGCGGCTCCCGGAGGGCTGGTTCACCGGGGACCCCGAGGTCACGGTGGATCGCGAAGAGATCGTCATCGTCGGAGAGCTCCAGCCGCTCAGCGGCGAGTACGCCGACGACGCCGCTCGTGCGGCGGCCGAGGACGGCCGGATCAGCCGGTTCCGCGAGGAGACCCGCGACGAGCGGATCGAGATCGCGCGCCAGGCCGAGCACCGGTATCAGCGCAAGGTCGCCTGGGGCGCGAGCCTCGGCGGTACGCGGCATCTGTTCACCACGCATTCGGCGCCGGTCATGACCAGGTTGCGGCAGCCCGAGCGCCTGGTCCTCGACACCCTCGTCGACGCCGGCGTCGCGCGGTCGCGGTCGGAGGCGCTGGCCTGGGCCGTCCGGCTGGTCGGGGAGCACGCGGACAGCTGGCTCGCCGAGCTCCGGGAGGCGATGACCAAGGTCGACGATCTCCGCTCACAGGGACCCGACCTTTCCTGAGGCCGTGGTCCGCCCTTAGAGTCGGGATTCCGCCGTCTTCACCGAAGTCCTCTTGCGAAAGAAGGCGTCATGGACGGCAGATTCTCCCGGCGTTGGCTGATCAAGGGCGGTCTGGTGGTGGCTGCGAGCCCCTTGCTCGCGCCCATCGCCTCGGCGGCACCGGTCCCCGTGCTCCCCTGGCCCGCCGCCAACGACATCGTCGCGCGGACGAAACGTCCGGTCTTCCCGGGCCGGACGTTCTCCGTGCTCGATTTCGGCGCCAAAGGCGACGGAAAGAGCGACAACACCGCCGCGATCAAGCGAGCGATCGAGACGGCCAACGCACGCGGTGCGGGCATGTCGTCGTGCCGAAGGGCACCTTCGGCACCGGCGCGGTGCTCAGATTCGGTTCCGACGCCTCGAAGTTCCCGAACGTGCTCACCCGCTACGAGGGCAAGAACCCGGTGTTCTGGCAACTGCATCCCACACTGTGCCGGAACGTCACGATCGACGGCGTCCGCACGGACGCGAGCACCGCAACCGGGGCGCGATCACCTGCGGCAGCGAGTAGACCGGCGGCATCAGCGACGTCCACGCGTACAAGCTCACCGTCACCGGCGAGACGAAGTACGCGCTGTACGTCAAGTCGAACACCCTGCGCGGCTGATTCACCGAGAACGGCGTTCAACGTCCGGGGGTTGCCCAACTCACACGTTCGGGGCCTGCGGGTGAACGATTGCCGCTTCGACGGGGTCGCTAGCACGGAGAACACCCTGAAGCACGTCGATGACCTGCGGTTCGTGAACACGACGATCAACGCCGAACCGGTCTGATTCGTGCTGCGCCCGCCGATGCGGTGCGGCAGGCTGAGGCCAGAACGCACCGCATCGGAGGAATCGTGGACACACCAGGACTTCCCGCGAAGATCGACCCGGACGCGCTGACCACCGTCCTCGATGGACGGTGGGCCGGGCTTCGCCGCGCGGTGCGCGCGCAGATGGCGGCGGAGGACTTCAAGGACCCCGTCGATCTCGACGTCGAAGCGCACCGGGCCCAGGTCCTCGATTGGTTGCGCAAGCTCGCCGAAACCGACCGGCCGGGTCTCGGTTTCGACCCGGCGTACGGCGGTGGCGGCGACGTCGGCGGCTCGGTGATGTCGTTCGAGATGCTGGGCTTCGGCGACCTCTCGCTGATGGTCAAGGCCGGTGTCCAATGGGGCCTGTTCGGCGGCGCGGTGCAGTTGCTCGGTACCGAACGCCATCACGAGCGCTATCTGCGCGAGATCAAGGATCTGGAGCTGCTGGGCTGTTTCGCGATGACCGAGCACGGTCACGGCTCGGACGTCCAGCACCTGCGCACCACCGCGACCTACGACCCGGCCACCCGCGAGTTCGTCGTGCACACGCCGGACCGGGGCGCGATGAAGGAGTACATCGGCAACGCCGCCCGTGACGGCGAACTCGCGGTCGTGTTCGCGCAGCTGATCACCGGCGGGGAGTCGCGCGGCGTGCACGCGTTCGTGGTGCCGATCCGCGGCGAGAACGCGAGCGGCGTCGAGATCGAGGACTGCGGCCGCAAGGCCGGTCTCAACGGCGTCGACAACGGGCGGCTCACCTTCACCCAGGTGAGGGTTCCGCGCGAGGCGCTGCTCAACCGGTTCGGTGACGTCGCCGAGGACGGGACGTACACGAGCCCGATCGAGAGCGACGGCCGCCGGTTCTTCACGATGCTCGGCACGCTCATCCGCGGCCGGGTCAGTGTCGCGGGCAGCGCCGGCAGCGCGACGAAACGCGCGCTGGCACTGGCCGTCCGATACGGCGAGCTGCGCCGGCAGTTCGCTCGGCCCGACGGCGACGAGGTCGTGATCCTCGACTATCGGGCGCACCAACGGAAACTGCTGCCCGCGCTGGCGACGTCGTACGCGCTGCACTTCGCGCAGGAAGCCCTCGTCGCGACGCTGAACGACATCGCCGAGGACGCGCCGGAGGAGGAGCAGCGGGAGCTGGAATCGCGCGCTGCCGGGATCAAGGCCGTCTCGACCTGGCACGCGACGGCCACGATCCAGGCCGCTCGTGAGGCGTGCGGCGGCTCCGGCTACCTGTCGGAGAACCTGCTCGCCGGGCTGAAGGCCGACACGGACGTCTTCACCACCTTCGAAGGTGACAACACCGTGCTGCTGCAGCTGGTCGCGAAGGGCCTGCTGACCAGCTACAAGGACCACTTCCAGGACTTGAGCCCGCTCGCGACCGCGCGGTTCGTGGCGGAGCAGCTCGTCGAGGCCGTGATCGAACGGACGTCGGCGCGCAAGGTCGTCGAGCGGCTCACCGACGCCGACGACAGCGACGTGCTGTTCTCACGCGAATGGCACCTGAAGCTGTTCGAAGACCGCGAAGAGCACGTACTCGGCGGTGTCGCGCAACGCCTGCGTAAGGCCGCGTCGGATCCCTTCGGTGTTTTCAACGACGCGCAGGACCACGTGCTGCGCGCCGGGCGCGTGCACGTCGACCGTGTGGTGCTCGAAGCGTTCGTCAACGCCATCGAGCGCTGTGCCGACGCGGAAGCACGCGAGCTGCTGGAGCGGGTCTGCGACCTCTACGCGCTCGCGAACATCGAGGCGGACCGGGGCTGGTTCCTCGAACACGGGCGCCTGACCTCCGGACGCTCGAAGGCCGTCACCGCCGCGGTGAACGCGTTGTGCGCCGACCTGCGCCCGCACGCGCGGACCCTCGTCGACGCCTTCGCTATCCCCGAGCAGTACCTAGCGGCTCCGATGCTTCGGGACTGACCCCGGCGCGCTGCTCGGCGAGCTCGGCCCGCAACGCCTTGACCTCGCGGGTCAGCTCGTCGAGATGCTCGCGGGTGACGGCCTGCGCGTTCTCGTCGGCCTCGGTCACCCGGCGGATCAGCCACGACGCGAGCGTCGCGGTGACCACACCGAGCAGGGCGATCCCGGCCACCATCAGCCCGACCGCGACGACGCGGCCGGTGCCGCTGATGGGGTAGCGGTCGCCGTAGCCGACCGTGGTGATCGTCGTGATCGACCACCACACCGCGTCGGGGAAGTCGGTGATCGGCGCGTCCGCCTGAGTGCGTTCGGCGTCCAGCACGGCGAGTGCCGAACAGAACACGATGAGCGCCGTCGCGCCCACCGTGTAGACCACGACGCGGCCGCGCAGCGACAGTCCGGCGTTGCGATTGAGGACGTTGAGCACCGTGACCAGCCGGAGCAGCCGCAACTGCCGGATCAGCGGGAGCACGATGATCAGCAGGTCGAAGATGTTGCTCTTCAGGAAGGCCCGTTTGTCCTCGGCGTGTTTGAGGCGGACGCCGTAGTCCAGGGCGAAGACCGCCCAGGCGACCCAGGTGACGACCTCGCACCAGACCCGGCCGGTCTGCCCCAGCGACGGCTGCAGGATCGGCCAGGCGTAGGCGGCCAGGAACAGCACGGCGGCGGCGTTGAGCGGCCACTCCATCCGCTTTTCCCACATCGGACGTCTCCTCACCTGGCCTTTTCCAGGTGCGTACGTTAAGCGATGTCGAGGGCTGTTCCATAGAGTTTCTCGGCTTTGAGGGTGATGAAGAGCCTTTGCTCGCCTTCGGGTGTTCGCGTGACTTCGGAGAGTTCCGTTTTTCCTTCCACGACCGCGAATTTCCAGTGATCGGCGCTGGAGACGTAGAGCGAGGCGGTGGGGTTGGCGCGGAGCTGCCTGACCTTGAGGCGCTCTTCGGTCGTACTGATCCGGATCTCGCGGGTCTCGGGATCCCAGGTGTAGACGACCGTGGAGAGGTGCGGGCGGCCGTCACGCTTGAGGGTCGCGAGGGCACCGAAGGTGTGCTCGGCGATGAAGGCGCTGAGGGTGGCGTCGTCGAGGGGACGGGGCGGTGCTTTCTTGGTCATGGCGGTGATCATGGCTTTCGCCGCGGGGGCGCGGAAGAAGGCACTTTCTTGTGCCAGAGGGAACACGCGTGTGTCCGACCACGGTGACCACGCGGCACCGGCGGTCTCGCTCACCTACCCAAGCGCGTGAAGGCCCCCTTCCCTCGGCTCAGCCGAGGGAAGGGGGCCTTCACGCGCGTCACTGTGGGCTAGGCGTACATCGCCAGCCAGATCGCGATGTAGTGCGACACCGCGGCCAGCACCGTGCAGGCGTGGAAGTACTCGTGGTAGCCGAAGGTGTCCGGGAAGTGGTTCGGCCACTTGACGGCGTAGAACACCGCGCCCAGCGTGTAGAACAGCCCGCCCACGCACAGCAGGACGAGCGCCGCGACGCCGGCGTGCGTGGCCAGTTCGGGCAGGACGAAGACGGCGACCCAGCCCAGTGCGATGTAGATCGGCACGCCGAGCCAGCGTGGCGCGTTCGGCCACAGCATCTTGAGGGTGACGCCGCCGATCGCGCCGCCCCAGACGATGGCCAGCACGATGTACCCGGTCGGCTGGGACATCGCCAGAAGGGTGAACGGCGTGTAAGTGCCGGCGATGAACAGGAAGATCATCGAATGGTCGGCGCGCTTCATCCATTCGTATGCTCGTGGGCTCCACAAGCGACGGTGGTAGAGCGCGCTGACGCCGAAGACGCCGAGCACGGTCAGGCCGTAGACCGAAGTGGACAAAGCGGCTATACCCGACACGGTGGACGCCGCGAGGCTGATGAGGGCCGCGGCTCCGGCGACAGCGCCGAAGAAGGACCAGAAGTGGATGTGACCCCGCAGGCGAGGACGCGTGTCCACCAAGGGCGTGGGGCCGGACGGCTGGGGTTCGGTCGCTACGCTCACTCGGCCAGGTTACGGCACCGTAGGTTTTTCGCCAGTGTCCGTGGCGCGTCCCACTGGGGCTCGCGGGGTGACTAGTCTCCACTGGCGTGAGTCTTCGGTCCTTCTTGTCAGACGTCGTGTACAGCGCCTACGGCAGGCGCCTGATCCAGCAGGCCAAGGGGCGCCATCCACGCCACATCGCCATCATGCTGGACGGGAACCGCCGCTGGGCGCGCGAAGCGGGCTTCACCGACGTCGCCGACGGCCATCGCGCCGGCGCCAAGAAGATCGCCGATTTCCTGAGCTGGTGCAACGAGGCCGACGTCGAGGTCGTCACCATGTGGCTGCTCTCGACCGACAACCTCGGCCGCGCGGCCGAGGAGCTGAGCCCGCTGCTGAAGATCATCACCGACGTCACCGACGAGCTCGCCGCGCCGCAGACGCCCTGGCGGCTCCGCATCGTGGGAGCCCTTGACCTGCTGCCGCCGGAGGTCGCGAAGGCCCTCAGCGCGGCCGCGGAGCGCACCGAAGGGCGCTCCGGGATGGAAGTCAACGTCGCGGTCGGTTACGGAGGGCGTCAGGAGATCGCCGACGCGGTCCGCAAACTCCTGCTCCAGCACGCCGACGAGGGCACCTCGATCCGCGAGCTCGCGAAGATCCTGGACGTCGACCATATCTCCGAACACATGTACACCTCGGGCCAGCCGGATCCGGATCTGATTATCCGCACCTCGGGTGAGCAGCGGCTTTCCGGATTTCTGCTCTGGCAATCGGCGCATTCGGAATTCTGGTTCACCGAGGCTTATTGGCCCGCATTCCGCCGGGTCGATTTTCTCCGCGCCATGCGCGATTACGCGTGGCGGCACCGGCGCTTCGGTTCCTGACCCCGGACAGGACGAAGGCCCCGGAGTGCACTTCCGGGGCCTTCGACATCCACACCGAAGATCAGTGGTGGTGGTGCTCCAGCGAGTGGAGGATCAGGGCCGGGGTGGTGGCGACGCCCGTGTAGGCACCGGCGACCAGCGAGGCGGCACCGTAGCCCAGTGCGCCACCGCCCTCGATGAACGTGTTGTAGGCGTCGCCGAACGTCGGGTCCGGGGTGCCGGTGGTGTCGCCGGTGGCGGCGAACGCGGTCCCGCCGACCATCATGATGCCCGCGGCGACGGCGGAAACGAAACCAGCCTTCTTCAGCACTTCGCACTCCTAAGTAGAGATATTCAGGGATCGGGGGCACCGAATCCGGTGGGGGTGTCCCGCAGTGAGAAAATTACTCGCTATTCAGGCTCTGTGACCGTCTCGTAAGCCCATTGTGTGAGCTGAAAAAGGTTCGTTTCACTCGGTACGGTTCTCTGTCTCGGGCACAAAATGCGACCCGCTACCAAGCGTGGTAGAACCTTCGCTTCCAACAGGTGAACGCCCTCTGTCGCGTTGATCCATCCGGGTCACGTTGACGAGCGTCCCTGAATAGAGATCATCACTACGCAGGGTGATGGTGACCAGGCGTTGATGTCACGCGACCGACAGTGAGATGACGGTTTGGCGAATCACCGTGGTGGCTGCCTGCGCGATCGGCCGGACGCAGGTACCTTCCGGAAGTGAGGGTTCGCGTCCCATGCGGACTCTCGCGGGAGGCCCTGGTCGTGGCGGTTGTCGACAGGGCGGCACAGCCGCCCAGTGGATGCACGAGGGGGCCGGCACCCGGCCCTCGCGGCCGTGCCGACTGACGCGGACAGCGTCAGAAGGAGCGGTTAGCCAGGGAGGTGCCCGGCCCAGCGAGTGCGGGCGTGGTGCCACGCCCACGAGGGAGATGCCGTCGTGACTGCGCAGCGTTCACCCCGCAAGGCCTCTGGCCGTTCTTCGACCGGTGCCTCTGGCCCGGAGAAAGCCTCGATCTCGCCCGAATCCCAGCGGTCCACTTACGTGCTCGACACGTCGGTCCTGCTCTCTGACCCCTGGTCGGTGACCCGTTTCGCCGAACACGCGGTCGTGCTCCCGCTGGTCGTCATCAGTGAACTGGAGGCGAAACGTCACCACCCCGAACTGGGGTGGTTCGCGCGCGAAGCGCTTCGCATGCTCGACGACCTGCGTCGTCAGCACGGCAGGCTCGACGCGCCGATCCCGATCGGTGAGCACGGCGGCACCCTGCAGGTGGAGTTGAACCACTCCGATCCCACGGTGCTCCCGGTCGGCTTCCGTACCGACTCCAACGACCACCGCATCCTCGCCTGTGCGCTCAATCTGGCGGCGGAACGCGCGTCGGTCACGCTGGTGACGAAGGACATCCCCCTGCGGGTCAAGGCGGGCGCAGTCGGCCTCGAAGCCGACGAGTACCGCGCGCAGGAGGTGACGCCTTCGGGCTGGACGGGGATGGCGGACCTGGACGTCCCGCAGACCCTGATCGACGCGCTGTTCAGCGGGCCCTCGGTGGATCCGGCCGAGTTCGGGATGCCCGAGGTCGGCGAGATGCCCTGTCACACCGGTCTCCGGCTGCTCGCCGGCAGTTCCAGCGCGCTGGGCCGGGTCACCGCGGACAAGCGGATCCGGCTCGTGCGCGGTGACAAGGAGGCGTTCGGCCTGCACGGCCGGTCAGCCGAGCAGCGGGTGGCGCTGGACCTCCTGCTGGACTCCGACGTCGGCATCGTCTCGCTGGGCGGCCGCGCCGGGACCGGCAAATCGGCGCTCGCGCTCTGCGCGGGGCTGGAATCGGTGATGGAACGCCGTCAGCACCGCAAGGTCGTGGTCTTCCGGCCGGTCTACGCGGTCGGCGGCCAGGAACTGGGCTATCTGCCCGGTTCCGAGAGCGAGAAGATGCAGCCGTGGGCGCAGGCGGTCTTCGACACGCTCGGCGGGCTGGTCAGCCAGGACGTCCTCGACGAGGTCTTCGACCGCGGCATGCTCGAGGTGCTCCCGCTGACCCACATCCGCGGCCGGTCGCTGCACGACACGTTCGTCATCGTCGACGAGGCACAGTCCTTGGAGCGCAACGTGCTCCTGACCGTGCTCTCGCGGCTCGGCACGGCCTCGCGGGTCGTGCTCACGCATGACGTCGCGCAGCGCGACAACCTGCGGGTCGGGCGGCACGACGGCGTTTCGGCGGTGATCGAGAAGCTCAAGGGTCACCCGCTGTTCGCCCATGTCACGCTGACCCGGTCCGAGCGCTCGCCGATCGCGGCGCTCGTCACCGAGATGCTGGAGGACCACGGCTAGGCGTATGTCATGAAAGGGTCTTTCAGGACATTTTTCGTCCTGAAAGACCCTTTCATGACACTTCACGACACCGGTTTCGCCCAAGGGAGCGGCCGGCCGTCCACGTCGTCCGTGAGTTCGACGCCGAGCATGGCCGAAAGCGTCGCGCCCAGATCGACGACGTCCAGTTCCGGCAGCTTCGCGCCCGGCCCGAAACCGGGGCCGCTGGCGAGGAGGAGCCCGTCCGGTCGATGGTCCCCGGTGCGCCAATGCTCGTCCGGGCCGTAGACGACGCCGGTCTTCGGCGACCAGACCGTCTCGATCGGGCCGGTGCGGGCCCAGTCGATCAGCAGATCGGGCAGGGTGTCGTCGGCCTCCCGGTCGTAGTGATCGCTCGTGCGGGAAACCTCGCGCACCACGGGTTTCCCGGTCGCGACGTTCACCAGTGAGAGCAGGTCCTCGGTCAGCCGCGCGCAGACGGCCTCGTATTCGGCGCCGGGCCGGACGACGCCGTGCGGTTCCCGGCCCACCAGGTTGATCCGCACCCCGCCGAAGACGAAATTGTTGGGAGACAGGTAGAACCGCTGCTTCGACCGCTGTTCGGCGGTCGCCCAGTTCGGCACCGCGGGCAGCGGGGCGGCTGCCAGTCGCTTGCGCAGCAAGGGCATCGCGGCCGACGCGAGTTTCGTCCTCAAAGGACCCGGGAGCGCGGAGTAGGCGCGTTTGGCCCGCGTCATCGCGCCGCCGCCACGCAATCCTTCGGTCTCCACCGTGTCGAGAAGCCGCAGGATTTCGTGCAGCAGATGGCTTCCCTCGTACCGCGGGCCCATGCCGTGACTCAGCAACACGAACACCGTGGTGTCCTCTCCGGCCAGGGAGAGATGCTCGCCGATCGCTTCGTCGAGACCCCGGTAGACCGAGCGGACCGGATCCAGTTCCGCGCCGAGCGCGACGTCGTGGTCGCGGTGCGCGGGGTCGTGCAGATGCCACTGCTGATGGCCGATGCTGTGGGATTCCCCGTACACCGAAAGGAAAAGATCCCAGTCGCCCTCGGCGAGCAGCTTGGCCGACACCTGGGTCTTCTGCCGGATCCCGGCGACGAGCCCGTGCGTCAGCGCGCGTTCCTCGTCCGCCGTCCGGTGCGGCCCTTCGCGGTGGAGATAGTCGTCCGGCGCCCAGTCGCGTACCAGATCGGGCTCCGCGGTGAGGATGGGAGTGAGCCCGACCTCGGCCTCGATCTCCTTCGCCAGCTCCGGCGGTGAAGTGTGGAAGCCGAAATGCCGGTCGTGGCAGGCGTATTCGCTCACCATGGCCCCGTTGAGCGGTTTGTCCGCACGGGAATGCGGGACGTCGAGCACGGCGACGCGTTTCCCGGCGTCGGAAAGGGTCTCCCAGAACGGGGTGCCCCGGATCTCCAGCGGACTGGTCAGCCGCCGTTCGTAGGTCTTGGTGTCGACCTCTTCCCAGCAGTGGAATCCGGTCCGCGCCGCCGTGCGCGCGGTGAAGAAACTGCTCCACAGCGAGCCGACGAACAGTCCGTAAGGGTTGTGCGTCGTCGCCGAAGCGCTGGTTTCGAGCAGGCGCGCCAAAGTCGGTACCTCGCCCGCGGCGGCGAGATCGCGGATCGTGGCCGGGTCGCACGCGTCGAGTGCGACCACGAGGATCTTGGTCTTGCCGGTCATGGTCGGTGCTCCGGTCCTGAATGCTTGCGGCGGATGGCGGCGAAGTCGTCGTCGTAGGTCGGCCCGTGGGAAAGCCGGTCCCCGGAAGTCGTGGTGTAGTAACAGGAGATCGCCGGGACGACCAGGGGCGCGCGGTCCGCGGTCAGCGCCAGGAGCAGATCCCAGTCGCCCATCTCGACCAGCGATTCGTCGAACCGCGCCTCGCGAAGACCCGTTCGGTGCGCGACGGCGCCGATGTCGGCGAGGTTCTCTCGCAGCAGGGTCTCCCGGTCGTAGCGCCGCAGGAACAGCGTCGGCAGGCCGCCGATGTCGTCGATGACGAAACCGCCGTAGGCCGCCGTGATCTCCGGATGCTCGCCGAACGCCCAGCCCAAGGCCTTGAGCCACAACGGATGCATCGTGTTGTCGTCGTCGAGGTAGGCGACGGCGTCCCCGGTGACCTCGGCCAGTCCGGCGTTGCGTGCGGCGCAGACGCCGCCGTGCTCGACCCGGATCGACCGGATCCGCGGGTCTTCGAAGCCGGCGATCACCTTGGGCGTGGAGTCCGAACTGGCGTCGTCGACGATCACCAGTTCCCAGTTCTCGTAACGTTGCGCCTGGACCGAAGCGACCGCGCGGGGCAGCAGCGCGGCCCGGTCGTGCGTCGGCAAGACGATCGAGATCTTCGGCGAGGCCACGAGTTCGTGCTGCTCGATCCAGTGCGTGAAGGTGGCGACATCGCGGGCGGCTTCGAGGTTTTCGGCCCGCACGTGAAGTCCTTCGAAGGCGGTGTCGTGGCTTCCGAGCCAGCCGTCGAGCGCTTCCTGGCGCGTGCCGAGGGCTTCCTGCCTGGCTTCGACGGTGGTGATCCGCGCGTCGCCGTCCCGCAGCGCCGCGCCATGATCTTCGAGCCAGGCGGTGCGGTGCTCCAGTGCCGCGCGCAACCGCTCGAGTTCCGCGGCCTGGTCCGCGAGCGCGGACCGCAGTTCGGCGATTTCCCCGTTTTCCGCGTGGCGGCGGTCCATCGCCGCCGCCACGATCCGTCTGAGGCGTCTCACCCGGTGCACCCTAGTGCTTCGGGTACGCCGGATCACCAGCCCGACGGCAACGGGCGCCCTTCCGCGAAGCCGGCGGCGGACTGGATGCCGAGCAGCGCGCGCTCGTGGAACTCCTCCAGCGTCCGCGCGCCCGCGTACGTGCAGGCCGACCGGACGCCGGAGCCGATGGAGTCGAGCAGGTCCTCGACGCCGGGGCGGGCCGGGTCCAGCGCCATCCGCGACGCCGAGATGCCCTCTTCGAACAGGCCCTTCTTGGCGCGCTCGAAGACGTTGTCCGTGCGCGTGCGGGCGCCGACGGCCCGCTTGGACGCCATGCCGAACGACTCCTTGTACGGCCTGCCCTGCTCGTCGTACCGCAGGTCGCCGGGGGATTCGTGGGTGCCGGCGAACCACGAGCCGACCATCGCCGAGGACGCGCCCGCGGCCAGGGCGAGCGCGACGTCGCGCGGATGCCGCACGCCGCCGTCCGCCCAGACGTGTTTGCCCAGTTCGCGGGCCGCGGCGGCGCATTCGGCGACGGCGGAGAACTGCGGGCGGCCGACGCCGGTCATCATCCGGGTCGTGCACATGGCGCCGGGGCCGACGCCGACCTTGACGACGTCCGCGCCCGCGTGGATCAGGTCGCGCGTGCCCTCCGCGGTGACCACGTTCCCGGCGACCACCGGGACCCGCGGGCTGACCGACCGGACGGCCTTGAGCGCGGAGATCATCTTCTCCTGGTGGCCGTGCGCGGTGTCGACGACCAGCACGTCGACGCCCGCCGCGAGGACGGCCTCGGCCTTCGCCGCGACGTCGCCGTTCACACCGATCGCGGCGGCGACGCGCAGGTTCCCGCCGTCGTCGACGGCCGGGGTGTAGATCTCCGCGCGCAGCGCCGCGATCTCGGTCAGGACACCCGCGAGCCTGCCGTTTTCGTCGATACCGAGCGCGAGACCGCCGCCGTGGGCGTGCAGGCGCTCGAACACCTCGCGGGGCGGGGTGTCCAGCGGGACCGTGACGAGCGCGGGTTCCGCGACGTCCCCGAGCCGCGCGAAGCGGTCGACGCCGGCGCAGGCCGCTTCGTCGACGACGCCGACCGGCTTGCCGTCCTCGTCCACCACGACGACGGCGCCGTGGGCGCGTTTGCCGACGAGGTTCAGCGCGTCGGCCACCGCGTCGCCGCCGGTCAGCACGAGCGGGGTGTCCCACACGGTGTGACGGCTCTTGACCCAGGTGACGATTTCGGCGACCGCGGTGGCGTCGACATCCTGCGGCAGGACGACGAGCCCGCCGCGCCGGGCGACCGTCTCGGCCATCCGGCGGCCCGCGACGGCGGTCATGTTCGCCACCACGATCGGGATGGTCGCGCCGGTGCCGTCCACAGTGGACAGGTCGACGTCGAAGCGGGACTCCACGTCTGAACGGTTCGGCAACAGGAACACGTCGTCGTAGGTCAGGTCGTGAGCGGGCCGGTGCCCGTCGAGAAAGCGCACGAGTCCCCAGGATACCCGCGTGGGACAATGTCGGCATGACCGACCGGGACCGTGACGAAGCCGGACGAGCCCGCAACGCGCGCCCTCGGGACGGTCTCGGCAGGCCGCTCCCGTACGGCGCGGACGGGGTCGAACGGCAGCCCGAGGGCATCGAACGCAGCCCCGGGGACACCATCGCCGAGGCCCAGCGCCTGCTCGACGAGGGCCGTCCGTTCCACGCGCACGAGGTGTTCGAGGACGCGTGGAAGGCGACCGACGGGCCGGAGCGGGAGCTGTGGCGCGGCCTCGCGCAGCTCGCCGTGGGCCTGACCCACGCGGCCAGGGGGAACGGGAACGGCGCGGCGTCGCTGCTGGAGCGCGGCGCGGGCAACATCGAGCCGTTCCGCGAGGCCCGGCCGCACGGGATCGACATCCCGGGACTGCAGGCCTGGGCGAGGGCGATGGCCGACGAGGTGAAGGTGCGGGTGCGGGTCGAGCCGGTCCCGCCTCGCTTACTGGGCCAGTAGTACCGAGCCCGAGCGGTACAGCTCGATCAGCAGCGGCCTCAGAGCCTGCCCTGCCGGGGTGAGCCGGTAGCTGGTGCGGCTCGGGAAGCCCGGAAGCTCCTCGCGGACGGCGAGGCGTCGCGCGGTCAGGTCGCCGAGGCGTTCCGTCAGCACCTTCGCCGACAGGTCGGGCAATGCCGCGCGAAGCTCGCTGAAGGACCGGGCCCCGCCCATCAGCTCGCGGAGGACCAGCGTCGTCCAGCGGCCCGAGATCGCGGCGAGCGCGACCTCGACGGGGCAGTCCGGCTCCGGACGGCGGGTGCGGCCGCGGGCGTCCGGGACGAGTTCGCCGTCGAAGGTTTCCGTTTGGTGACCTGCTTCGCGGTCGGTTTCGCTGTCCGCATGACGCATTCCACCAGTGTGCCGTTGACGGCGGATCCCGCCGAGCACCCCTTCGTCTTCCAAGCCGCCTTCAACACCGGATCCGCTGAAATCCTCGACACCGTCTACGAGCCGGACGCCGTGTTCGTCCGCCGGGACGGCGTGCAGGTGAGCGGCGCGGAACGCCGGGCCGCGAACGGCGGGATCCTCGCGCTCGGGCAGCCCATCTCGGTCACGCCGCGCCAGGTGCGGGTGGCCGGCGACCTGGCGCTGCTGATCGTCGACTGGGTCATCGAGGGCCATCTCGCGGCGACGGCCACCGATGTCGCGCGACGCGGCGAGGACGGGCTCTGGCGCTACGTGATCGACAACCCCTTCGGCATCGCCGCATCTTGAGTACTCGACATACCGAGAGTATGTTACTTCGAGTAGGGATACTGATCAGTAGGTAACGGCGGAGGAAGCGCGGATGAGCGAGCCCAAGGAACTGCTGGCCGAGCCGCTGAAACTGCGGTGCGGTGCGACCCTGCCGAACCGGCTGGCCAAGGCCGCGCTGAGCGAGCAGCTCGGCGATCGCCGCAACCGGCCGACCGCCGAACTGACCGAGCTGTACCGGACGTGGTCCCGGGGCGGGGCCGGGACGCTGATCACCGGCAACGTCATGGTCGATCCGACGGCGCTCGGCGAACCGCGCAACGTCGCGGTGCCCCGGGAACCGGACGCGACGGAGTTCAAGCCGTGGGCGCGGTCGGCGGACGGGACCGAGACCCGGCTGTGGGTCCAGCTCAACCATCCCGGCCGTCAGAGCCCGCGCTTCCTCTCCCGTCAGCCGGTCGCGCCGTCGGCGGTGCCCTTCGGCGACCGCGGCATCCGATCGGTGTTCGCGACGCCCCGGGCGCTGACCGTCGACGAGATCGAAACGATCATCGACCGCTTCGGCGTGGCCGCGCGCACCGTCGTCGAGGCCGGTTTCGCCGGTGTCCAGATCCACGGCGCGCACGGCTACCTCGTCTCGCAGTTCCTTTCGCCGCTGACCAACCAGCGCACCGACGGCTGGGGCGGTGACGCTCTCCGGCGGCGCCGCTTCCTGCTCGAAGTCGTCGCCCGCGTGCGCGCCGAGGTCGGCGACGGCGTGCCGATCGCGGTCAAGCTCAACAGCGCGGACTTCCAGCGCGGCGGCTTCAGCGAGGAGGAATCGCTCGAAGTCGTCCGCGAACTGGGCGAAGCGGGCATCGACCTGCTGGAAGTCTCCGGAGGCACCTACGAGAAGGCCGCCATGATGGGCTCCGGCAAGGCGAGCAAGGCCAGCACTGCCAGCCGTGAGGCCTACTTCCTCGACTACGCCGCGAAAGCGCGGCAGGTCACCGACGTCGCGCTGATGGTCACGGGTGGCTTCACCAGCCCGGAGGGAATGGCGGACGCGCTGCGTTCCGGCGCGCTGGACGTCATCGGGCTCGGCAGGCCGCTGGTCGTCGATCCCGCGCTGCCCGGCCGTCTGCTGGCGGGTGAGGACGTCCGCGCGCAGCGCACGGCCCCGAAGACGGGGATCCGGCTGGCCGACAGCCTGCTCGAAATCCAGTGGCACACCCAGCAGATGCACCGGGTGGCCGCCGGGAAACCGGTGGACCGGCGGCTCGGCGCGGTGCGGGCGCTAGTACGCGCCGGTGTCTCGGATCCGCTCAACGCTTTCCGCCGGGTCCGGGGCTAAGTAGTCGTCCACCTCGTCCTTGCGGCTGAAGGTGCGGTCGAAACCGACCGCGGCCGCCGCGAGGCCGATGAACAGCACGCCGATCAGGACGCAGTTGAAAGCGACGCCGCCATAGCCGTTGATGCCGGGATCGACGAACGGGTACGGGTAGAACCCGATCATGGCGCCGCGCACCAGCGTGACGGCGAGCCAGGCCAGCGGGTAGAGCAGCGACCACCACAGGACTCGCCACGACAGCTGCCCGCGCGGCCCGAACAGCAGCCAGCCCGCGACGCACATCAGCGGCGACACCTTGTGCAGCATCGTGTCGGCGAACTGGGCCCAGCCGTGCAGTTCGTAGAGGTCGGCGAGCGCGACCTGGAAGACCACGCCGGTCACGATGATGCCGACGAGGCCGGTGAGCCGCAGCACGCCGAACAGGGTCGAGCGGCCGGCGACGCCGAGCGCGAGCAGCAGGCTGCCGATGCCGACCAGGATGTTCGAGTCGATGGTGAAGAAGGCCAGCAGGTTGGCCACCCGCCCGGCCGGGGTGTGGAAGGTGCCGCCCTCGGTGCCCGCCGAGACCGGGACCTGGGCGGCCAGACCGGCGATCACCACCAGCGCGGTCGCGCCGAACCAGGCGCGCGCGATCTTGGAAGCCTGCATTCTGCCTACTTTATGGGTGATCATGCCGCGACGTCCCGTCACCACCGCGCGCCGCCACTCGATCGGGGGCGGGACGCCGCCGGGCCTTCCCGGCCACCGGGTCATATCGTGGGAATCGATGGACGTCGAGCGGAGGCCCGGACGCCGCGGGCGGGTCGCGCGGGGTCCGGCGGAGGACAGCGGACCCGTCGCCGGGTTCGCGCGGCGGCTGTGGGAGCTGAAACGTGCCGCCGGTGACCCGTCGTACGACCGGATGCGCGACGAGTACGGCGCGCTCGCTTCGAAGTCGGCGCTTTCGGCTGCCGCCCGCGGAGAACGTCTGCCCGGCTGGGAGACGTCCTGGGAGTTCGTCCGCGTGCTGGCCGTCGGGGTACTCGGCGGCGACGAGGACGAGGTCCGCCACGAATGGCGCGGTGCCTGGGAACGCGCGCGGGACGCGCTGACCGCCGAGGTGGCGCCTGAGCCCGAACCGGCTCCGGATCGATCGCGCCGGACGGCGTTCGTCCTCGCCGGGGCCGTCGCGCTCGTGCTCGTCGCGGCGCTGGTGTTCGTCTTCGCCGCACCCTTCTCCGGAGATTCTGCCGCACCGGCCGGGGACGCGTCGGAGTTCGTCGCCGACGTGACCGTGCCCGACGGCAGCGAGGTCGCGGCCGGATCGACCTTCGTGAAGACCTGGGAGTTCCGGAACGCGGGATCGGTCGGATGGGTCGGCCGCTATCTGGTCCGCGCCGGTTCGTTCGGGAATCCCGGCGAATGCGGCACGCCCGATCGCGTTCCCGTCCCGCAGACCGCGCCCGGCGAACACGTGCGCGTCTCCGTCGAGGTCCGCGCGCCCGACAGTCCCGGGCATTGCCAGGTGTATTGGAAGATGGCCGACGAACAGGGTCACATCCTGCTGCCGAACACCCGCGCCGTGTTCTTCTCGGTTCGCGTCATTTGACCTTCGGGGCCGGTGGCCAAAGCGCTGACCTGCGTGGACATTGTTTCCTTGGCCATGGCCATTTCGTGGTCGTGAATCGCTTTCCGAGTGGCCGCGGACGCCTTTAACGTCATCGGCGTCCGGGAATTCCGGACGGGGATTTTCCGAAACACTCTCACATTCATCGCGGAAAGGGAATCCATGCGTCCGTACGTCAAGGTCGCCGCACTGGCCGGGGCCACGCTCACCGTGGCACTCCTGCCGGTCACCGCCGCACAGGCGGCTCCGGCGCCCGTTTCGGGCAGTGATCCGATCATTACCTGCGAGTCCGGCTATCACGGCTGGATGCGCCGGGCCGGGAAGGACGCGATCTGCCTGAAGCCGGGCACCCGCACCTGGGACGTCAAGGTCTTCGAATGCGCCGGGGATCTGACGGTGCATTTCAAGAACGGCGAGAAGGCCTACTGCGGGGGAAACATGAAGATCGGCCTCGACCTGGCCGTCCAGTCCAATGTCGTCAAGACCGTTGTGGGGAACCGATGAACAAGAAACTGCTCGCCGTCGTCCCGGTCGCGCTGGCCGGCACCCTGCTGATGGCACCGTCCGCTTCGGCGGCCTCGAAGGTCTGTGAGGGCGGGCCGCTGATGGGCGCGTCGACCAAGGTCGTCGAGGTGAGCGCGGGGCAGAGCATCGACATCACCGTGCACAACCACGACTACCGGGGAATGCTCGTCCAGATCATCGACGACACCTTCGACAAGGGCCTCTGGAGCGGGGCCATCGCGCCGGGCAAGGAGCGCACGGTGAAGCACGGCGTGCTCGGGGAGCCGCCGGTGTATCACAAGATCCGCTTCGAGGTGACCTCCAACCTCTCGAACAACTACACCTACAAGATCTCTTCGGACCGCTGCTACTGACGCGTTTCGTCCTCTGGATGCGGTCGTTGCGCTAGGGCTTGAGGAGGCCGCGCACGGTGTCGATGGTGTCGGCGTCCGCGGCCTCCTTGTCCGGCCGGTATCGCACGACCCGCGCGAACCGCAGCGCCAGCCCGCCCGGGTAACGCGTGCTCACCTGCGCCCCGTCGAGTTCGATTTCGACGACGAGCTCCGGCCGCACGTGGACCGCCCAGTCCGTGCGGTGAGTCTCGATCTCCTGGAACGTCTTCGTCTGCCACGACAGCAACTCGTCCGTCATGCCCTTGAACGTCTTGCCGACCATGATCGGCGGCCCGCCGTCGGGGTCGCGCGCGCCGAGATGCAGGTTCGACAGCGTGCCGGTGCGCCTGCCGTGCCCCCATTCCGCGGCGAGCACGATCAGGTCGATCGTGTGCACCGGTTTCACCTTGAGCCACGCGCGCCCGCGGCGGCCCGCCGCGTACGGCGACGCGAGGTCCTTGACCATCACGCCCTCGTGCCCGGCGGCCATCGCCGCTTCCAGCACCTCGGCGGCGGACGACGGCGCGATCTCGCCGGGGATGACGTGCGCCCCGGCGACCTTCCGCAGCGCGGCGTTCCGCTCGGACAACGGCGCGTCCAGCAGGTCCGCGCCGTCGAGGTGCAGGCAGTCGAAGAAGTACGGCCGCAGCAGCAACGCCTTGACCTGCTCCTCGCGTGTGCTGCCGAACCGGCTCATCGTCTCCTGGAACGGCCTCGGCCTGCCGTCGTCGGTCAGGGCCAGCGTCTCACCGTCGAGCACCACGGACGTACACGGAAGCAAGCGCACGAGGTCCACCAGTTCGCCGACGCTGCCGGTGATCTCCCGCAGCGTCCGGGTGTAGACGTGCACCTCGTCGCCTTCGCGGTGGACCTGGATCCGCGCACCGTCCATTTTGTACTCGACCAGTGCACCGTCGTGCTCGGTGACCGCCTCCTCCAGCGACTCCGCCGGGGACGCCAGCATCGGCCGGATCGGCCTGCCCAGGGCCAGTTTGAACTCCGCCAGCCGCTCCCGGCCGCCGGTCATCGCCGCGAGCCCCGTCACCGGCAACTGCCCGGACAGCATGAACGCCCGTCGGACCTCCTCGGCCGGGATCTCGGACGCCGCCGCGATGGCGTCCACCATGATCCCTTCGAGCGCGCCCTGCCGCAGCTCGCCGGTGAGCAGCCGGAACAGGAACTCCTGCTCGCTCTTCGTCATCCTGGTGAACAGCGCCCGCAAAGTTTCCGCGCGCAGCTTCACCGACCCGGCACCGGACGCCGCCCCCACGGTGCCGAGTGCCGAGTCGACCTCGGCCACGGTCAACGACGGCTCGGCGGCCGGAGCCGCGTCCAGTTCCGCCAGCGTCCGCCAGCCGGTGCCGATGCGGCCCTGCGTCGGCTGCCCGGTGAGGAACGCGACGACCGCGGGGAGCTCCGGCTCGCCCGCGGCGCGCAGCAGTGCGGCCAGGGTGGCGATCTTCGCCTTCCTGGACCTCGTGGCGGCCAGTTCGGCCGACGCGGTCACCACCGCGGTGAGCAACATGGGTCCATCATGGACCCGGGGACCGACAGTTTCCCGCCGAGCGCGTTCAGGCGTGCGCGGGATCGGCGACCCAGCTGGCGAGCAGGCCGAGCGCCCGTTCGCTGTCGGAGCCGGGTTCGGCGGTGTAGATCACGAGGGCCAGCTCCGGCTCGTCGGGCAGCCGCAGCGTCTCGTAGCGCAGCCGGAGCTCGCCGACGATCGGGTTGATCATCACCTTCCACGCGTGCGCCTTCTCGCGCACGGTGTGCTTCGCCCACAGCTTGCGGAACTCCTCGCTGCCGAGGGAGAGCTCGCCGACGAGCTGGGCGAGGTACGGGTCGTCCGGATACTTCCCGCTCTCGGAGCGAAGGTTCGCCACGACCTCTCTCGCCACCGTCGTCCACTCCGGGTGCATCTCGCGGGCGTGCTCGTCGAGGAAGAACATCTTCGGGATGTTGCGCTCGCCGGGCGGTGTGGCACTGAAGTCGAAGGACAGTGCGCCGCCGAGCGGGTTCCAGGCCAGCACGTCCAGATAGCGCCCGAACACGAACGCCGGGGACTGGATCGCGTTCAGCATCAGCTGCAGTTCCGGCCGGACCCGCTGCGCCCGCGGCCGCGCGACGCGTTTGCGCTTCGGCGCCGCCAGATTCCGCAGGTAGGTCTCCTCGTCGCGGTGCAGCCGCAGCGCCCGGCTCAGCGATTCGAGGACGGAATCGGACACGTTGCGCGCCCGGCCCTGCTCCAGCCGCGTGTAGTAGTCGACGCTGATCCCGGCCAGCTGGGCGAGCTCCTCACGCCGGAGCCCGGCGACCCGCCGCTGGTTGAAGCCGGTCGGGAGGCCGAGGTCGGCCGGATCCAGCGCGGCCCTGCGCGCCTTGAGGAAGTCGCCCAGTTCGGCCGTCTCGGTCATGTCGACAAGTATCCCGGAGCCCGCTTGGCCGTGCCTGGTCCTGCCGGACCCAGGCACGGGTGAGGGCGCCGGTACCGAGTGGGCCGGGGTGGTCGTGAGTGGCGATTCGGGTTAGCGCCAAGGGCGTCTTGAGTACCTACTGGATTCTGGCCGCGATCAGTCGCGGTTCAGGTCCTTCACTACCTTCGTGACCGCCCCGGGCGCACCAGCAGTCACAACAGTCACCGTGGCCGCGCGTGAAGGCCCCCTTCCCTCGGCTCAGCCGAGGAAACCCGACCTTCACACCTTGCCGAGTACATGAAGGCGGGCAGGCACCTGTACCGGGACGGCGACTTATGGTCCAGTTGAAAGGGGTGGTTCTGGATCTGTGTTCTGGTCCAAATCGCCGACATCGTGGAGGCATGGACAGCGAACGAAGAGGTGTGACGCTCGGCGTACTGGGGGTGCTGGTCGTCGGCGCGTCCGTACCGGTGACGGGAATGCTCGACGGCTATCCGGTGATCACCGGGCAGGCGCTGCGCTACGCGCTGGCGGGAGTTCTCCTGCTGGCGTGGGCGCGGCTGCGCGGACAGCCGATGCCGCTGCCTGGCAGGCGCGACTGGCCCGCGCTGATCGCCCTCGCGGCGACCGGGATGATCGGGTTCCAGGCGTGCCTGCTGTTCGCGCAGCGCTACGCCGAACCCGGCCTGGTCGCCGCGTTCCTCGGCGGCACGCCGCTGGTGCTCGCGCTCGCCGCCCCGCTGGCCAAGGGGAGACGGCCGTCGTGGGCGCCGGTGGCCGGGGCGGTGCTCGCCGGGCTCGGGATCGCGGTGCTGTCCGGCGGCGGCGCCGCGCGCTGGCAGGGGCTGGTGCTCGCGGCGCTCGCGATGGTGTGCGAGGCGCTGTTCACGCTGCTCGCCGTCGGCGTGCTCGAACGCCTCGGACCGCTGGCGACCGCGACCTGGGGTTGCTGTGCGGCGGGCGTCGGCGGCGCGGTGGTCGGTACGGTCGCCGACCCGTCCGGCGCCTGGGCGTGGCCGGACGGACGGGAGCTGATCGCGCTCGGCTACCTGACGGTCGTCGTCACCGCGATCGCGTTTCTCCTGTGGTACTCGGCGGTTTCGGCGCTGGGTGCCGATCGGGCCGGCGTGCTGGTCGGGCTGATGCCGGTGTCCGGACTGGCCGTCTCGCTCCTGCTGGGCATGCAGGATTTCCGGTTCTCCCAGCTGATCGGGGTCGCGCTGGTGTCCTCAGGCGTCGTGATCGGCCTGCGCCGCCGCGAGCTCGGCGAGGCGGGCGCATTTGACGTCGAAGTGCTTGACGACGTCGCCGCCGATGACCGCGACCATGACCGCGCGCAGCGGCCCGGTGAGGGTGATCTCCTGGACGAGCTCCGTCCCGCCCTCGACCGCGGTCAGCCTCAGCGCGAGATCCATGGCGCCGAGCGGAATCGGCTGGCGGATGGCGATCTCGCGGTCCTGGACGAAAGACGTGATCGTGAACGGCTCGGCGACCCGTGAGTGCACGCGGCCGCGCACGGCCCCGGAAGGCACGAGGAAACCGGTCGTCCCCACCGCGGCAGGGCCGTGCAGTTCGGCGCCGGTGAGGTCGGGATCCCAGTCGGGCCAACGGGTGAAGCCGGCCAGCGACGGCCAGAGCGCGGACGGCGGGCAGGGGAGGATTTCGCGGGAGGTCCTGGTCCAGGTCATACCCGGACGATATACGGAACTGTCAGTCTCGTAAACTGGGTGCATGGCGAGAGGCAGGCCGAGGGAAGAAGGAATCGACGACGCGGTCCGTGAGGCTGTGCGGGCGTTGCTGACCGAAACCGGTTACCAGCGCTGCACGATCGACGCGGTCGCGGCGCGGGCGGGCGTCGGCAAGGCCGCGGTGTACCGGCGATGGCGGTCGAAGGCGGAACTCGTGTTCGCCGCGGTGATCCACCCCGTCGACCTCGAACCGCCGGAGGACACCGGTTCGCTGCGGGGTGACGTGGCGGCGGTCCTCGGGGTGATCCAGTCCTCTTTGGACAGTGCGGAGCTGCGGCGGGCGCTGCCGTCGCTGCTCGCCGACGTCCGGGCGGATCAGGCGCTGGAAGCACGGTTCGGCGAGGTGTTCCTCGGGCGTGAACGCGGATATCTGGCCCTGATGCTGGATCGGGCCGTCGCGAGAGGGGAACTCTCACGACGGCCCGATCCGGCTCTCGTGCACGCGATCCTGCTCGGCCCGGTGCTGACCTGGCTGCACCTGTTCACCGAGAAACGGCCTTCGGGTGGGCTGGCGGCTTCGCTCGCCTCACCACTTCACGCGGCAGTGGTCGCTCTCGGCGCTTAGCGGCCTCCGCGCGCCATGCGGAGTACGTCGAGGGCCTCGTCGAGCTGAGCCTCGGTGAGCTTGCCGTTCGCGACGTGACCGCGTTCGATCACGACCTCGCGGATCGTCTTCAGCTCCTTGAGGGCCTGCTTCGCGATGGCCGCGGCCTCTTCGTAGCCGATGTACTTGTTCAGCGGCGTCACGATCGACGGCGAACCCTCGGCGTACTCGCGCGCGCGGTCGGCGTTCACCGTCACGCCCGCGAACACCTTGTCCGCCAGCAGCCGCGACACCGCCGCGAGCAGCCGCGCCGATTCGAGCACGTTGCGCGCGATCACCGGCAGGTTCACGTTGAGCTGGAAGTTGCCCGCCGCTCCGGCGAAGGCGACGGCCGCGTCGTTCCCGATCACCTGGGCGACCACCTGCAGCGTCGCCTCCGGGATCACCGGGTTCACCTTGCCCGGCATGATCGACGACCCCGGCTGCAGATCCGGCAGCGCGAGCTCGGCGAGCCCGGTGCGCGGACCGGAGCCCAGCCAGCGCAGATCGTTCGCGATCTTGTTCAGCGACACCGCGACCGTGCGCAGATGCCCGGACGTCTCGACGACGCTGTCCTGCGTCGCCTGCGCCTCGAAGTGGTCACGCGCCTCGGTCAGCGGAAGACCGGTCACCGAAGCCAGCTCCTGCGAGACGGCCGCGCCGAAGCCCTCGGGCGCGTTCAGCCCGGAACCGACCGCGGTCCCGCCGATCGGCAGCTCCCCGAGCCGCGGCAGGCCCGACTTCAGCCGCTCGACACCGAACCGGACCTGCGACGCCCACGCGCCCGCCTCCTGGCCGAAGGTGATCGGCACGGCGTCCATCAGGTGCGTGCGGCCGGACTTCACGATGCCCGCCCATTCGGCCGCCCGCGTCTCGATGGCGGCGGCCAGGTACTCCAGGGCCGGGATCACGTCGGACAGCACGGCTTCCGTCGCGGCGACGTGGATCGTCGTCGGGAAGGTGTCGTTCGAGGACTGCGAAGCGTTGACGTGGTCGTTCGGGTGCACGTCGCGGCCGAGCGCCTTCGACGCGAGCGTCGCGATGACCTCGTTGGCGTTCATGTTCGACGAGGTCCCGGAACCGGTCTGGAACACGTCGATCGGGAAATGCGCGTCGTGCTTGCCTTCGGCGACCTCGTCGGCGGCCTTCGCGATGGCCTCGGCGACCTCGGCGTCCAGCACGCCGAGTTTCGCGTTGACCCGCGCGGCCGCGGCCTTCAGCAGGCCGAGCGCGCGGATCTGGGCGCGCTCCAGGCCCCGGCCGGAGATCGGGAAGTTCTCGACGGCGCGCTGCGTCTGCGCGCGGTAGAGGGCGTCGACGGGGACGCGCACCTCGCCCATGGTGTCGTGTTCGATCCGGTATTCCTGTTCAGCCATACCCCAAGTCTCGCGCAGCGGCTCCCGGCGCGCTCCGTGTCTTTCGGCACGCGAGGGCTAGGATCGAATGTGTTCTCGATCACGCCGCCCACCACCGCCCGGGAGAGTGCAGAATGAGCGAGTCCGCTGGGGAAACGTCGTACGACCTCGTCATCATCGGGGCCGGTCCGACGGGTCTTTTCGCCGCCTACTACGCGGGATTCCGCGGTCTTTCGATGGCCGTCGTGGATTCACTGCCGGAGGCGGGCGGACAGGTCACCGCGATGTACCCCGAAAAGATGATCTACGACGTCGGCGGGTTCGCCGAGGTCCGCGGCCGGGATCTAGTGCAGGGCCTGCTCGACCAGGCCGCGCCGTGGAAGCCCGCGTATCTGCTCGGGCGCAAGGCCGAGAAACTCGAAAGCGTCGAAGACGGCATCACCATCACGCTCGACGGCGGTCAGGTCCTGCGGGCCGGCGCGGTGCTGATCACCGCCGGGATCGGCGAGTTCACCCCGCGGCCCCTGCCCGCCGGCGACGGCTGGCTCGGCCGCGGCATGGTCCACTTCGTGCCCGCGTTGCAGGCGCACGCCGGGCAGCACGTGGTCGTCGTCGGCGGCGGGGACTCGGCCTTCGACTGGGTGCTCGCGCTGCACCCGGTCGCCGCGAGCGTCACCCTCGTGCACCGGCGCGCGAAATTCCGCGCGGCCGAGTCGATCGTGCGGCAGGCGCGGGAACTAGGCGTGCGGATCGTCACCGACGCCGAGGTCACGCGCTTCCTCGACCGCGACGGTGCTTTGGCCGAGGTCGAGATCCAGATCAAGGGTTCCGAGCCCGAAGTGCTGCGCGCCGACACGGTGGTCGCCGCGCTCGGGTTCACCGCCGATCTCGGGCCGATCGAAAGCTGGGGACTCCAGATCGACCACCGCGCGATCGCCGTCGACTCGACCATGGCGACGCCGCGGGAGCGGGTCTACGCGGCGGGCGACGTCGCGGCGTATCCGGGGAAGGTGAAGCTGATCGCGACCGGGTTCGGGGAAGCGGCGACGGCGGTCAACAACATCGCGGTCGCTTTGAACCCGGAAGCGCATCTGTTCCCGGGGCACTCCAGTAACGCGGAGTAGCGCGCGCTAGGAACGGCTCTGCGAGTGTCATGAAAGGGCCGTTCAAGACGAAAAACGTCATGAACGGCCCTTTCATGACACTTCAGGCGGGGGGAGCGGGCACCGGAGGAGTGATCTTCTCCGCGATCCACTGCGCGTAAGCCACCACCGAAGTCGCGATCGACGGCGAAGTCGCGCAAACGGGATCGGCGTTGCCCGGGCGGCTGATCGTGCCCAGCAGCACCCACTTCTCGTCCACCTTGGCGATCTCCGGCCCACCGGAATCGCCGTAGCACGAGCCCGACTTTCCGCCGGGGTTGTCGGTGCACAACTCGACGGCGCCGTCGAACTTCGCGGTGCAGCGCACGCCTTCGACGATCTTCGTGTCCAGTTGCTGCAGTTTCGCCGGGCCCTTGCCGCAGCCCGAAGTCGGGCAGGTCTGGCCCCAGCCGAGCAGCCGCGTCGGCGTCCCCGGCGCCACGATCGCCCCGAGCGTGATCGGCGCCGCCTTCACCGGCGCGGCCAGCCGCACCAGGGCGAGATCGCCGCCCGCGTGCTCGGGGTCGGGGTTGTAGGACGGGTTCACGACGACCTCGGCGGGTTTCGCGATCTCGCCGCCCTGGGTGTTGTCGTTGCTGCCGATCCGCACGCTCAGGTTCGCCGGGTTCTTGCCCTCGACGCAGTGTCCCGCCGTTACGAGCCAGTCCGCCGCGATCAGCGCCCCGGCGCAGAAAGCCTTGCCGGAGGCCGAATGCAGCGACGCGATGAACGGATACGGCTCGTCGGCCTCTCTGCCGCCGACGAGGTCGCCCGCGCCCGTGGCCTGCCCGACCGGCGTGAAGACCATCGCCGCGAGCAGGACCACGAGCACGCGCTTGAGCACGGATTCTCCTTAGGGGAGCGGGGGAACTACGTCGGCTTCCAGTGAATCGTCGAGGTGACCGTCGAAGTTGACGGACGAGTACGAGCGGAGCTTGGTCAGCCGGTGGTAGCCGTCGATCATCCGGACCGTGCCGGACTTCGACCGCATCACGATCGACTGGGTGGTCGCGCCGCCCGCGCGGTAGTGCACGCCGCGCAGCAGGTCGCCGTCGGTGACGCCGGTGGCGCAGAAGAACACGTTGTCGCCGCGGACGAGGTCGTCGTTGCCGAGCACGCGGTCGAGGTCGTGGCCCGCGGCCAGTGCCTTCTCGCGCTCCTCTTCGTCCTTCGGCCACAAGCGGCCCTGCAGTTCGCCGCCGAGACACTTCATCGCGCAGGCCGCGATGATGCCTTCGGGGGTGCCGCCGATACCGAGCAGCATGTCGACGCCGGTGCTCGGCCGGGCCGCGGCGATCGCGCCGGCGACGTCGCCGTCGGAGATGAACCGGATCCGGGCGCCCGCCTCGCGGACCTCCTTGATCAGCTGTTCGTGGCGCGGCCGGTCGAGGATGCACACGGTGACGTCGGAGACGCTGGAGTTCTTGGCCTTCGCGACCCGGCGGATGTTCTCCGCGACCGGGGCGGCCAGGTCGACCTTGCCCGCGGCGTCGGGGCCGACGGCGAGCTTCTCCATGTAGAAGACCGCGGACGGGTCGAACATCGCGCCGCGTTCGGCGACCGCGAGCACGGCCAGCGCGTTCGGCATGCCCTTGGCCATCAGGGTCGTGCCGTCGACCGGGTCGACCGCGACGTCGCAGTCCGGCCCGTCGCCGTTGCCGACCTCTTCCCCGTTGAACAGCATCGGGGCTTCGTCCTTCTCGCCCTCGCCGATGACGACGACACCGCGCATCGACACGGTCGAGACCAGCTGGCGCATCGCGTCCACGGCGGCGCCGTCACCGCCGATCTTGTCCCCGCGTCCCACCCAGCGGCCGGCGGCCATCGCGGCGGCTTCGGTCACGCGGACCAGTTCCATCGCGAGGTTGCGATCGGGCGCCTCGGGGCGTCGGGAAGAGCTGGCGGACGAGGTGGGGGTGGGCATGCGGCCTCCCGGGTCAGGGAACTCGGCGGGGTCCCAGTCTCTCAGATACCCACGGTGGTTCGGTGGCTCAGGAGCATGGTGAACGTCACTGACCGTTGCCGGTCTCGTCTTCGACGGAGGAAAGCGCGGCCTCGATCCGCTCTCGCGCGCCTTCGAGGTGGTGTTCGCAGACCTTCGCCAGCTGCTCGCCCTTTTCCCACAGGGCCAGCGACTGTTCCAGGGACAGCCCACCCGCTTCGAGCTCGCGGACGACCTCCACCAGCCTGTCGCGGGCCTGTTCGTAGCCGAGTTCGGCGGTCTCGCCACCGGGTTTGCTCACGCTGTGCTTCCTTCTACCGGACGTCGGTGCTTGCCGATACCCGCGCACACTACCGCGCCGGCCATGGCGTTGTCGTAACCCACGAAGGCGAGAGCGAACTCCTGGCCGTCACCCTCCGCGATCGCCGTGACGAGGTTCTCCTGGGCTCTCGCCACCCGTTTCCGATGCACGGTGCCGTCCGCGAACCACCATCGGGTGCCGACGTGCTCGGCCGTCGCTTCGGAGAGTTTGCGCAGCTGGGCGTCGAGGCCGCGTTTGCCGACGAGTTCGCAGCCCGCCAGCAGCACCGTCCAGCATTCCGCGGCGGCACGCTCGGTCAGCAGCGCGTTGCGCAGCACCTCGGGGGCGTCGGCCCGTCTCGCGGCGTCGACGGTCAATGGCAGGAAACTCGCCGTCAACGCTCCTCCTCCGGCCTTCCCGAGACGACGGCGCCGAGCGCGCCGTCGACCACGCGGACGCGCAGTTTCGCGCCGTCCACGACCTCGGAGACGGACCGGAGTACCTGGAGGTTGCCTTCGTCGTCGGTGTACTGCACCACCGCGTAGCCGCGTTCGAGGGTCGCCGCCGGGCCGAGCGCGGTCAGCCGCGCACGGGCGCTGGCGATCTCCGCCTGGTCCTTCGCGAGCAGGGTGAGCATCGCGCGGCGGCCGCGTTCGCGGTGGATCTCGACGTCGTCGGAGCGCCGCTGGATCGGGCCGAGCGGGTCGGCGAGCACGGGACGGCTGCGCATCTGGTTCAGCAGTCTGACCTGGGTGTCCACCCAGCCGTGCAGTGCGCGGCGGCCGCGGTCGCGCATCTGGCGGACGCGCTGGGTCTCCTCGCGCACGTCGGGCACGATCCGCTTGCTGGCGTCGGTCGGCGTCGAACAGCGGAGATCGGCGACGTGGTCGAGCAGCGGTGTGTCGGGCTCGTGCCCGATGGCGCTGACCACCGGGGTCCCGGCCGCCGAGACGGCGCGGCACAGTGCCTCGTCGGAGAAGGGCAGCAGGTCTTCCACGCTGCCGCCGCCGCGCGCGATCACGATGACGTCGACGTCCGGGTCACGGTCCAGTTTGGACAGTGCCTGGAGGATCTGCGGGACGGCGAGCGAACCCTGCACGGCGGTGTTGATCACCTTGAACGCGACATGCGGCCAGCGGGCCTGAGCGTTCACCAGGACGTCGCGTTCGGCGGCCGACGCGCGGCCGGTGATCAGCCCGATTCCCTTGGGCAGGAACGGGATCTTGCGTTTGCGCTCGGGCGCGAACAGGCCCTCGGCTGCCAGCAGCCGCCGCAGCCGCTCGATCCGCGCGAGCAGTTCGCCGATGCCGACCGCGCGGATCTCGTTGGCGCGCAGGCTCAGCGAACCGCGGTTCATGAAGAACGTCGGCTTCGCGTGCACCACGACGCTGGCGCCCTCGCGCAGCGGCGGTTCGATCGTGCGCAGCAGGCCCATCGGGCAGGTCACCGACATCGAGACGTCCGCCGAGGGATCGCGCAGCGTCAGGAACGCGGTGTTGGTGCCCTGGCGGGCCGAGATCTGCGTGACCTGGCCCTCGACCCAGACCGCGCCGAGCCGGTTGATCCACTCGCCGACCTTGCGCGCGACCGTGCGGACCGGCCACGGGTTCTCGGCCGAAGTGGACGGACCCGCCGCCGCGGTGGGTTCGGCGCTCACTGGCCTTCCGCGCCGTCGCCGTCGGCCTTCTTCACGTTTCCGATGCGCCGCGCGAGCATGCCGACGAAGGACGGCCTGTCGGCGTTCGCCCGCTCGTAGGTCAGCAGCTCTTCCAGCTGTGCGAGGTCGAACCGGCGCAGGCGGGCGCGCAGCTGCGGCAGGGTGAGCGTGTCGTAGTCCTCCAGCCCGGCGGGGCCGGACGTCACGGGTGCGCCCGTGCTGTCGAACTCGCCGTCGGGGTGGTCCTCGGCGAGCGCGCGCTCCTCCTCGGCCCACGGGTCCTCGGTGAGCGCTTCGAGGTCGTGGAGGTGACCGTTCGTCTCGGCACGCGGTTCGGGAACCTCGGCGTCTTCGTGCAGCGGGATCACGCACGAGTCGCGTTCGTACCGGCGCTCGCCCAGGTCCGGCGGCAGGTCTTCGTCGAAGGTGGCCCAGCTGGGGGTGTCCTCGACCGGACGAAGGCCCGACAGCGCGTCGTCGCCCTTGATCGCGAGCTCGGTGACGTGCTGCTGGACGCGCATGGAGAACTGGAGCACCTGGCTGACCACCGTGACGGGGAGCCCGGTGAGCTGCTTGGGAAGTTCGCGAACCCGCTCGGCGGTGGTGACGGCGAGGCCCGCGGCGACCCGGAGGGGGAGCGGGAGAGGCTTCATACGCCTAGCCTGCCGTATCTGGTCCATCCTGCCCAACCGAACGGGTGTGTCGGCTCACAGGACGTGACTCCACGCACATACTTTAGAGGGGTTCGCTGGTCACCTGAACGTGAGTGCGAGGAGCCCCCGGGGCAGCCCGTACCCTGGGGGCATGAGTTCTGCGAGTCCCGGAATCACGCCCGCCGGCAGTCCGACGATCACCGAGTCCGGTGTGCCGGCAGGTGGCAAACGTGTCCTGCTCGCCAAGCCTCGCGGCTACTGCGCGGGTGTCGACCGCGCGGTCATCGCCGTCGAAAAGGCACTCGAGCTCTATGGCGCGCCGGTGTACGTGCGCAAGGAGATCGTGCACAACCGGCATGTCGTGGAGACCCTGCGCGACCGCGGGGTGATCTTCGTCGACGAGACCTCCGAGGTGCCGGAAGGCGAACTGGTGGTGTTCTCCGCGCACGGCGTCTCGCCCGCGGTGCACGCCGAGGCGGCCGAGCGCAACCTGCGGACCATCGACGCGACCTGCCCGCTCGTGACGAAGGTGCACAAGGAAGTCAACCGGTTCGCGAAGGACGACTACGACATCCTGCTGATCGGCCACGAAGGCCACGAAGAGGTCGAGGGCACCGCCGGCGAGGCTCCCGACAAGGTTCAGCTCGTCGACACCGCCGAGGACGTCGACAAGGTCGAGATCCGCGACCCGTCGAAGGTCATCTGGCTTTCCCAGACCACCCTTTCGGTGGACGAGACCATGGAGCGCGTCGACCAGCTCCGGGATAGGTTCCCCGGCTTGGCCGACCCGCCCAGCGACGACATCTGCTACGCCACCACGAACCGCCAGGTCGCGGTCAAGGCCATGGCCGCCGAATGCGACCTGGTGCTGGTCGTCGGTTCGACGAACTCGTCCAACTCGAAGCGGCTGGTCGAGGTCGCGCTGAAGGCGGGGGCGCGCGCGTCGCACCTGGTCGACTTCGCGCACGAGGTCGACGAAGCGTGGCTCGAAGGCGTTGAGACCGTCGGCGTCACGAGTGGCGCTTCGGTGCCGGAGGTGCTGGTCATGGACCTGCTGGCGTGGCTGGCCGAACGCGGCTGGGGCAACGTCGACGAGGTCACCACGGCGAACGAGAAGATCGCTTTCGCGCTCCCGCACGAGCTGCGGAAGGCCGCGAAGGCCTGACGGCTTCTACGTAGAAAGGGCCGCCCGAGGAGTTTCTCGGGCGGCCCTTTCTGCTGGTCAGCGGCTTATTGAGGTAAGGCAAGCGTGTCAGGTCGCGTATGAAGTCCGGGCTTGCGGTCCTCGTGGGCCGTGGAGTCCCGGCGGCGTTGTGAAAGCCACTTTCGCAACGTTGAAGGTTGTGAAAGTGGCTTTCACAACGCCTGAAGCCACGCCCCAAAATCCACACAGTCGGTGTCATGGGGCAGGCGTCGCGCAGAGCAACTGACCCGTCCGCAACTACGCCACCTTTGTCTTACCCCTTAATAGAACCCTCATCGCCACTCAGGCCTCTTGCTACCGCTCGTCGTCCCACGGGCGCCGCCGCGGCGGCTGGCCTCCGCGGCGCGGGTCGTCCGCACGCGGCGGACGGCGGCGCGGAGCACCGGGAGCGCTTTCGCCACGAGGGTCACGGCGACGGGGTTCGCCGTCTTCCGGCCTCGGACGGCGTGGCTGCCGACCCGGAGGCGGCGGCTTGCGGGCGCCGGGCTCGGCGTCGCGGCGAGGACGTCGCTCGTCTTCGACCGGCGGACGGCGGCGGGGCGGCGCACCGTCGCGCGGCGCGCCATCGCGGGGACCACCGCGACGGGAAGGCGGGGGCGGGGTCTGGCCGGTCCGGGACGCCGGACGGCCGCGGCCCGGTGCGGCGGCGGCCGCGGGACGGGCGGCGGGCTTGGCGTCCTCGCGGCTTTCCGGTTTGGCACCTGCCTTCACCTTCACCGGGGCGTTGGGATCGCGTTCGCGGTAGATCCGGAAGATGCCGATCGCCAAGGTGACGCCGGTGGTGATGGCCATCGTCGGGAAGCCGTTGATCAACGGGTTGGCGATGTCGAAGGCTCTCTCGAACATGCTGGAGCCGGCGCTGTTGTCCGAGGTCAGGAGGATGACTCCGGGGACGGTCACAGCGAGGACCAAGGGCGGCTGCACCATCGGGCCGAACAGCCCTCTGCGCTGGACGGCGACCACGGCGGCCACCGCGCCGAGCGCGTAGAAGATCTTGAACAGCAGGCCCAGGTCCTTCTGCGTCATCATGTTGATGAAGGCGCCAAGGATGGCGAGCCCGAAGCCCACCAGGACGGCGGCCCACCAGGGCAGCCCGCGCCTGGCGCCGACGAGCGGACGCTCGTCCCAGGCTACGGGAACGTCGTCGGCATCAGGATCGCTCTGGCGATCGCGAATCGCGGTCACAGGCCCCACCGTATATCCAAGCTGCGGACATACCGCCAACAGGCGGTATGTCTATCGCCTGGTAGTGGTCATTCCGGGCCACCCGGACGGACTGTCCGAGCGCTGTCCACAGGTACTACGTGTAGGGGTGCGACAAGGTTGTCGGGCGGGCCGAAACGGAGTCATTGATTCCGGAAACCGCAGGTAGAGAACTTACCGCCATGACCGGTTAGAACTGTTCCCACCACTCACGAAGCCGGGAGTTCGTCCGCCTTCCTGATCAAGGGCACGGGTGCGGGACTGCCCGAAGCGTCGGTCAGCGGGGAGACCGTGCTCCGGAAACTCTCGAGCGCTTCCAGCTCCCGCCGCCGGGCCGAGATGAAGCGCTGGAGATGGGTGCTCGACAGGTTCAGCGCGTCGACCGCGTTGCCCGCGGCCCGGTGCGCGGCCGCCGCGCCCGCCCGGACCTGCTCGACGTCCTCGACCAGTGCCCGCTCGGTCGCGGCGAACAGCGCGGCGGAGGCCAGCACGGCGAACCCGGTCGGCCCGCAGAGGAAGACCCGCCGGTCCAGCATCCAGCGCAGCAGTTCGGGGTCGGTGTCCAGTGCGGCGACCACAGCCGCGTCGGAGGGGACGAACATGATTGTCCCGTAGATCGCGTCGGCCCAGCGCTGATAGCCCTTGCCCGCCAGTTCGGCCGCCCGCGACCGGATCTGCCGGACGTGGACGCGCAGCGCGTCGAGCCTTTCCTCGGGGTCGTCGGTCTCGACGGCCTCGGCCCAGCAGGCCATGCTCGCCTTCGCGTCGACGGGCACCGTCCGCCCGCCGCCGACCCGCAGCACCATGTCCGGTTTCGCCGCGCCGCCACCCGCCAAGTCAGTTTGCAGCGTGAAGTGCAGCTCCTCGCGGAGCCCGAGCGCGCGTGCGGTCTCCAGGAGGACCTGTTCACCCAGTTCCCCGCGGCCGCTGATCGAGGCGAAGGCGACCTCGTACCGGCGGAGCGCGAGCTGCTGCTGATCCGCCTTCGCGCGTTCGGCGGCGACCTGTTTCGCCGCCGCGTCCGCCCGCCGCATGCCGTCGTTGTACAGCCGCCACAGCAACGCGACGGCGACGAGCAGCAGAAGCGCGAGCACGACGGCCGCGGTGGTGATCACCGTCGCCACCGGTACCTCCCCTCCGGATCCGAGTCGGGGACATCATGGCGGAACCCACCGACAAAAACCGGACGGCGCGGTCGCGCTCCGTATCTGACCTGCGCCATCTCCGGCGTGTCGGAAAGCGCAGTGGCTCCAAGGGCGCGCCTCCCCTTCCCGGCCGGTGTGCGGCCCTACCTTGGGCTGCGTGAAGCTCCTGCACACGTCCGACTGGCATATCGGCCGCACGTTCCACGGCGCCGATCTGCTCGCCGAACAGGAGGCCGTGCTCGGTCACCTCGCCGACCTGGTGGTCGCCGAATCGGTCGACGTCGTGCTCGTGTCCGGGGACATCTACGACCGCGCGGTGCCCTCGGCGGAGGCCGTCCGCGTGGCCACCACCGCGCTGGGCAGGCTCCGGCAGGCGGGCGCGAAGCTGGTGATGACGCCGGGCAACCACGACTCCGCGCCGCGGCTGGGCGCGTTCGCCGAATTCGCCGCGGCGGGCGGGCTGCATCTGCGCGCCACGATCGACGGTCTCGCCGAACCGGTGCTGCTGCCCGACGAACACGGCGACGTCGCCCTCTACGGCATCCCCTATCTCGAACCCGAGCCCGCGCGTCACGCCCTCGGCGTGCCCGAGGCCCGCGGTCACACCGGCGTCCTGACCGAGGCGATGCGGCGGATCCGCGCGGATCTCGCCTCCCGGCCGTCCGGAACACGGTCGGTGGTGCTCGCGCACGCGTTCGTCACCGGCGGTGAGCCGACCGAATCCGAGCGGACCATCGCGGTCGGCGGTGTCGAGCAGGTGCCGGGTTCGGTGTTCGACGGCGTCGATTACGTCGCCCTCGGTCATCTGCACGGACCACAGACCCTCGCCGAGCACCTGCGCTATTCGGGCAGTCCGCTGGCGTACTCGTTTTCCGAGACACGCCAACGGAAATCGGTCTGGCTGGTCGAGCTCGACGCCGACGGACTGGCCGAGGTCCGGCGCCATGAACTGCCGGTCCCGCGGCACCTCGCGATGCTCCGCGGAGAGCTGGCGGAACTCCTTTCGGACCCGGAGCACGACGAGCTCACCGAACATTTCCTCTCCTTCACGGTCACCGACCGGGTCCGCCCGATCGACGCCATGCGCAAGCTGCGCGAGCGGTTCCCGTACGCCGTGCACATGGACTGGCAGCCGGAAGGCGGGCACGACGGGGCCGCGCTGAAGTACGCCGAGGCCGTCCGCGGGCGATCCGACGTCGAGATCACCCGCAGTTTCCTGGAGGACTGCCGAGGCTCTGCGCCGTCCGAAAGCGAGGAGCGGCTGGTGCTGGCGGCGCTGGGCGCGGCGGGCAGGGAGCGCGAAGTATGAGGCTGCACCGGTTGGAGGTCGCCGCTTTCGGTCCGTACGCGGGCCGCGAGGTGGTGGACTTCGACGTGCTCGGCGCCGACGGGCTGTTCCTCCTGCACGGTGACACCGGCGCGGGGAAGACGACGCTGCTCGACGCCATCGCGTTCGCGTTGTTCGGCACGGTCCCCGGCGCTCGTGGCGAGGTCAAGCGGCTGCGCTGCGATCTCGCCGAACCCGACCAGGTCACCGAGGTCGTCCTGGAACTGACCGTGCAGGGCCAGCGGATGCGGATCGCGCGCAACCCCGAGTACCAGCGTCCCAAGCGCCGGGGCGAGGGGATGACGCTCCAGCAGGCGAAGGCGGTGCTGAACTGGGTCGGCACGGTGCCCGCCGGGCACGTGGCCGAAGGAATCACGCGGATCGACGAGGTCGCGCGCACGGTCGAGCGGCTCATCGGCATGACACACGAGCAGTTCTTCCAGGTGGTCCTGCTGCCGCAGGGCGAGTTCGCGCGGTTCCTGCGAGCGAACACGGCCGAACGCGAGGAACTGCTGGAGCGGCTGTTCGGCACCGAGCGGTTCGCGTGCGTCGAGGACTGGTTCGCGAATCTGCGCGCCGAACGCGGCCGCGAGGTGCAGGCCAGGCAGCAGTCGCTGCGGGAATGGGTCGCGCGGTTCGCGCAGGTGGCCCGGCAGGAAGCGCCTGAAGAGGGGCAGGCCGAGTGGGTCGAGGCGGTGCTCGCCGAGTCGGCTGAGCACGTCGGCCAGGCTCAGGAACGGGACGCGAAGGCCCGCGCGGCCGCCGACAAGGCCGAAGCCGTCTGGCAGGAGAACCGGTCGACCGCCGAGCGGATCCGCCGCGTGCGCACCGCGTACACGCGGCTTTCGGCGATCGCCGAACAGGCGGACCAGCGCGCGGAGTGGGCGGAAGAGGTCGAGGCGGCGCACCGTGCGGCGGGCGTGGTCGCGGAGGCCGACCTCCTCGAACGCAGGCTGGACCAGCTCGCGGAGGCCGAAGCCACGGAGGCGCTGCGTGCTCGAGAAGTGCCGGACGCGGCGGAAAGTTCCGCCGCCGAACTTCGCGCTCGCGCCGGCGGTGTGCGTGAAGAGGCGGGCGCTCTCGCCGAACTCGTGGCGGAAAGCGAGCAGCAGCAACGGGATCTGGTGCGCCGCGACCAGCTGAACAGCACCGCTGAGAAGGCGAAGAAGCAGGCCGAGGACTTCGCCGCCGAACTCGAATCCACGCCGGAGAAGATCACGGCGTTACGGGCCGAGGTGCTCGCGGCCACCGAAGCCGAGGCGAAACTCGAAGGCGTCCGCACCCGGTTCGAAGAGCTGACGGCGCTGGTCCGGGACGCCGACGAGGCACCTCGGGCGGAGCAGGCCGTCGAGCAGGCGCGTGGACTGGTCCGCGACGCCGTCGACACCCATCAGCAGGCGCGGCAGCATCGTTTGGACCTCCGCGAGCGCCGCCTCGACGGGATGGCGGCCGAACTCGCCGCCGGACTGGCCGCGGGTGAGGACTGCCCGGTGTGCGGGGCGACCGAGCATCCGGCGCCCGCCACGCACACCGGCGGTCTCGTCGACCCCGAGGACGAACGCCGCGCCGAAGCCGCCGAGCAGCAGGCCGACAAGCGACGCGAAAAGGCGCAGGCTTGGCTGCTGGAAGCCGAAGGACGGCTGAAGGTACTGGTCGAGCGGTTGCGCGGGCGCACCGCCGAGGCACTGCGAGCCGAACTCGGCGAGGCGCGGGAGCTGGGCGCGTCGCTGTCGGAAACGGCGCGCCGCAAGCCCGTCCTGGAGAAGCAGCTCCTCGAGCTGGAACGGAAGGCCGAACAGCTGACCGAACGCCGTCGCGTCGCGGGGCAGCAGGCGGCCGAGGCCGCCACCGAGGTCCGAGGCCTGACGGAACGGCTGGCGGAACGGGAACGGCGGCTCGAGACCGCGCGCGGCGAGTTCGCCGACGTCGGGGAGAAGCGACGGCACCTGCTCGGCTTCGCGACGCGCCTGGACGCGCTCGCCGAAGCGCGGCTCGGTGTCGCAGGGGCTCGTGAACGCCGCGACGAGCAGGCGAAGCTGGTCAAGGAAGCGTTGCGGGCCAAGGGTTTCGCCGATCTCGACGAGATGCGTGCCGCGTCGCGGCCGGACGAGCAGATCACGAAGCTGGAGGCCGGCCTCGCCGATGCGAAGGTGATGGAGCGGGCCGCTCGCGAAGAGCTGGCTCAGCCAGAATTGTTCGGCATCTCGCCGGAGGACGAGATCGACCTCGCAGTCTCCGAGGAAACGGCGCGGGACACCCGGGGCGAGGCCGAACAGGCGCTCGTGGCCTTGCGGACGGCCACTTCGCGGCACGCGGACCTCGTGAAACTGGCCGAGCGGATGACGTCCCTGCTGGCGGATCTGGCACCGGTCGAGGAGCGCTACAACGAACTGAAGGCGCTGGCCGAGGTGGTCAACGGGCGTGGGCAGAACGCGCGGAAGATGTCGCTGCGCTCGTACGTCCTGGCCGCGAGGCTGGAGGAGGTCGCGGTCGCGGCGACCGCCCGCCTGCGGACGATGAGCCAGGGCCGCTACTCCTTCGTGCACTCCGACGCGGCCGGGGCCCGTGGCACCCGAGGCGGGCTCGGTCTCGACGTGCTCGACGACTACTCCGGTACCGTCCGGCCCGCGAAGACGCTTTCGGGCGGCGAGTCGTTTCTCGCGTCGCTCTCGCTGGCGCTGGGTCTCGCCGACGTCGTCGCCGCCGAGACCGGCGGAGCGCTACTCGACACCCTGTTCATCGACGAGGGCTTCGGCACGCTGGACGCCGAGACGCTCGACATCGTCATGAACATCCTCGACGAGCTTCGCGCCGGTGGACGGGTGGTCGGGCTGGTTTCGCACGTGGAGGAACTGCGGCAGCGGATCCCGACGCGGCTGCGGGTCCGGAAGGCGCGTACGGGCTCCTCGGTGGAGATCCACGCCGCCTGACCCTGCCCCGCCCGTGACATGAAAGGCCCCTTCATTGCAAAATTTGCAATGAAGGGGCCTTTCATGTCGCTTGTGGGGAGACCGAAATCAGGCGGCTTCGTGGGTCAGCAGCCACTGCTTCGCCGGTACGCCCCACCGGAAGTTCCCCACGCCCCCGCCGGTCCGCACCACCCGGTGGCACGGCACGAACAACGCCGCCGCGTTCTTCGCGCACGCCGACGCGGCCGCCCGCACCGCCGAAGGATTCCCCGCCAGCGCCGCGTACTCCGCGTAGCTCACCGGCTCGCCGGCGGGCACCTTGCGCAGGATTTCCCAGGCGTGCTCGCGGAAAGCGCCGGACCGCTGCCGCACCTCGATGTCGGCGACGGCGGCCAGATCGCCGTCGTGGTACCGGCGGATCGCCGTGCTCACCGGCCCCAGGTCCCGTCGCTGCTTCACCTCGCCAGGGGCCAGCGACGGCGAGATCAGCGGCGTCAGCTCGCCGACATCGCCAGTCCAGCCCGAGGCGAGGACGGCCCCGTCACCCGCCACGACGGCGGTGAACGGGCCGATCTTCGTGTCCATTGTGGACCAATACGCGATGCTCATCGTTCTTCCTTTCAAGCGCGCCACAGGTACATGCCGGCGTACGAGGACCAGGGCTGCCAGGCCCGCCCTCGTTCGGCCAGCGTCGTTTCGTCGTCGGCGATGCCCAGCGCGGCCGCTCCCCGGCGCAGCGCGGGATCACCGGTCAGCAGGACGTCCGGCGCGCCGAGGACGCGCATCAGGACGTAATCCGCGGTCCGGGGTTCGATTCCCGGGAGCTCCAGGAGCTCCGCCCGCAGTTCATCGGGGTCGCGGCCGACATGGACCGAGACGCCGTCCGCCAGCGCGGCGGCGACGGCGGCGATCCGCTCCGGACCGTGTCCGGCGACCCGGGCCGCCGTCGGGAACACCGTGGTCAGCCCCTCCAGCGACTCGTCGCAGCTGGGCACACGCTCACCGAGGGCGTCGGCGAGCTCCGCCGTCTCGGCGGGGGACAGCAACGCGCGCAGCACGAGTTCGTCCCCGTCGACGGCGCCGGGCACGCGGATGCCCGGGATCGCCTCGACCAGCGGCGCGAGCGCCGGGTCGGCCCCGAGCACCCGCGTGACCGCTTCGGGATCGGCGTCGAGGTCGAGCAGCCGCCGCACCCTGGCCACCGCGCTGCTCAGGTCGCGCAAATCGGTGAGCCGCAGGTCGCAGCGGACGTGGTCGTCCTTCGCGGTCAGCCACACCACGCCCGCGCCGTGCGCGAGCCGCAGCGTGCGTCCGTAGCCGGTCACCCCGGAATCGTCTCGCGTCACGTGCTCGACGCCCGGGATCGCCCGGTCGGCCAGGAAGTTCAGCACGCCGTCCGCGTCGAACGGCTTGCGGAACGGCAGCCGCAGGCTCAGCCGGGTCCCGGTCGGTGTCTCCAAGGCACTCTTTTGATCGACACTGCGACGCCCGCGACGCAGGCTCGCGGCGCGAAGCTGCGAAGGCGTCGTCGCGAACACCTCACGGATCGTCTCGTTGAACTGGCGGACGCTGGAGAAGCCCGCCGCGAAAGCGACGTCGGTCAACGGGAGCCCGGACATCTCGATCAGCAGCCGCGCGGAGTGCGCCCGGTGCGCCCTGGCCAGCGCCAGCGGCCCGGCGCCGAGTTCGGCGGTGAGGACGCGCCCGAGCTGGCGTTCGGAATAGCCGAGCCGCCGCGCGAGACCCGGGACGCCGTCGCGTTCGACGGTCCCGTCCGAGATGAGCCGCATCGCCCGGGCGGCGAGATCGGCCCGGATGTCCCAGTCCGGCGAGCCGGGGACGGCGTCGGGGAGGCAGCGGCGGCAGGCGCGGAAGCCGTTGGCCTGCGCGGCCGCCGACGTCGGGTAGAAGCGGACGTTCTGCTGCTTCGGCGTCGACGCGGGGCAGGACGGGCGGCAGTAGATCCCGGTGGTGGCGACGGCCATGATGAACTGGCCGTCGAACCGGGAATCACGGGCGGCGACGGCGCGGTAACACCGTTCGGTGTCGCGCCACACGGCCCGTTCGGCCAGGGTCTGCTCGGTCATGACCTCGATCGTGCCACCAGGTCGAGGACGCGGCTGGCGGAAATCCGACACCGCGATCAAGGCCTCGGCGGATGCGGTGGCGGGCGGCACGTAGACTTCTGGCCCGTGAGTCTCACCCTCGGCATCGTCGGCCTGCCCAACGTCGGCAAGTCCACCCTGTTCAACGCGCTGACCCGCAACGACGTGCTCGCGGCGAACTACCCGTTCGCGACGATCGAGCCCAACGTCGGCGTCGTCCCGCTGCCGGACCCGCGGCTGGACAAGCTCGCCGAGGTCTTCGGCTCCGAGCGGACCGTGCCCGCCGTCGTGTCCTTTGTGGACATCGCGGGCATCGTCAAGGGTGCCTCCGAGGGGGCCGGGCTCGGCAACAAGTTCCTCGCGAACATCCGCGAGGCGAACGCGATCTGCCAGGTCGTCCGGGTCTTCGACGACCCTGACGTGATCCACGTCGACGACCGGATCGACCCGGCGAGCGACATGGAGACGATCAACACCGAGCTGATCCTCGCCGACCTGCAGACGCTCGACAAGGCACTGCACCGCCTCGAGAAGGAGGCGCGGACCAAGAAGGAAGCCAAGCCCGCCCTCGACAACGCGGTCAAGGCCAAGGAGATCCTCGACTCGGGCCGGACCTTGTTCCAGGCACAGAAGGAGGTCGACTTCGAGGCGCTGCGCGAGCTCAGCCTGCTCACCACGAAGCCGTTCCTCTACGTCTTCAACGCCGACGAAGGCATTCTCACCGACGAGTCCCGTCGCGAAGAGCTGGCTAAGATGGTCGCCCCCGCCGACGCGGTGTTCCTCGACGCCAAGGTCGAAGCGGAGCTGCTCGAACTGGACGACGAGGAGTCCGTGCGCGAGCTGCTGGAGTCCGTCGGCCAGCACGAGCCGGGCCTGTACTCGCTGGCGCGCGCCGGTTTCCACACCCTCGGGCTGCAGACGTACCTGACCGCGGGCCCCAAGGAGTCGCGCGCCTGGACGATCCCGCAGGGCGCGACCGCCCCGCAGGCCGCCGGCGTCATCCACACCGACTTCGAGCGTGGCTTCATCAAGGCCGAGGTCGTCTCGTACGACGACCTGATCGAGAACGGCTCCATGGCCGCCGCCCGGTCCGCCGGGAAGGTGCGGATGGAAGGCAAGGACTACGTCATGTCGGACGGCGACGTGGTGGAGTTCCGCTTCAACGTCTGACCCGGAATACGCGCACGGGGTGTCACCGGACTTGCCGCCCAGCGGCTTGGATGAACGACGTCAGCGTTTCCTGGCTGCGTTCTTCGAGCTGTTTCACGGCGGCGAGATCCGGTGCCCGATGCAAGGCCCCGATCGGCTCGAAGGTGGCGTCGACGAGCCTGAGGAGTTCAGCAGACCGAGCAGGTAGGTGAGGGTCGAGCCGGCCAAGGTTCCGGATATCGCGACCACGCTGGTCAGCACACCGTTCATGCTCGGTGAGCCTGCCACCTTCCGTGTGTCATGAAAGGGGCGTTCAGGACGAAAAGTGTCCTGAACGCCCCTTTCATGACATGGACCGCGCGGCTACTTCCGCAGCAGGTTGTAAGCGGCGGAGCCGATCAACTCCAGCGAAACCTGAAGCCGCTCAAGGGAAACGTTGTCCTTGATGGTGTCTTCAGGTGTGTGGTAGGTCGGCTCCAGCAGCGCCGGGCCGGTCTCGCCACGCCAGCTGAAGTTGCCCGAAGCGATCCCGCGCTCGAAGAACGGCACATGGTCGCTCGAACCGCGCGCGACCGGCCCCTTCACCCGCGGGTCGTAGCCGAGCCGCTTGGCGGCGGCGTTGACGGCCGCGGTCGTGGCGTTGTCGGCACCGTCGACCGAGAGCAGCCAGTAGGTGATCGCCGGGTCCCAGCTGGTGGCGACCATGTCGTTCTGGAAGCAGCCCGCGATCCGCTTCGCTTCCGGGTCGGACAGGTTCGACACGTAGTGCC
This sequence comes from Amycolatopsis oliviviridis, assembly GCF_014654365.1. Lineage (GTDB taxonomy): Bacteria > Actinomycetota > Actinomycetes > Mycobacteriales > Pseudonocardiaceae > Amycolatopsis > Amycolatopsis oliviviridis. The sequence goes on along the minus strand of NZ_BNAY01000003.1, from coordinate 665,072 downwards.
GCGAGCCGATCAGCCCGTACTCCTCCGAACCCCACAGCGCGAACCGCAGTGTCTTGTTCGTCGGCAGGTACCGCAGGACACGCGCCAGTTCGAGGCACAGCACGGTGCCGCTGCCGTCGTCGTTGGCGCCCGGCGATCCGGGGACGCTGTCGTAGTGCGCGGTCACCATGACCACGCCGTTGTCCTTGCCGGGGAAGGTGGCGGGCCGCTCGGCGATGACGTTGTACGACGTCAGGTTCTTGTGGTGGGTCGCCGTCGCCTTCACCTTGACCGTGCCCTTGGCGAGCCGTTCGCGCAGGCGTTCCACCTGGACCTGGGCCAGGCCGAGTACCGGGATGGTGACCGGGGTGGTGAGCGTCGGGGAGAACGCGGACAGTTTGCGCGCCGGGTCGGCGCCGACCCGGCCGAGCAGCACGGCGACCGCTCCGCGCTGCGCGGCCGTCAGGTACGCGTCGGCCTTGTTCGTCACGGCGGCGATCAGCACGATCTTGCCGGTGAGGTCGTCGGGCAGGGTGGTGCCGTCGCCGGCGTCGACGACGACGGCCTCGCGCGTGACGTCCTGCGCGCCCTGCGGCGAGGACCCGGTCTGCCAGCTGTCGCGTCCGATCAACAGGCCGCCCAGGAACTTGTCGGCGATCGGGAACGGCTGCAGGGTGACCTGGTAGCGCAGTTCGCGCAGCACCTTCGCGATGTAGTCCCTGGCCCGCAGTTCGCCTTCGGTCCCGGCGATCCGGGGGCCGATCTTGTCGCTGAGCACGCGCAGGTGCTCCAGCGCCCGCCGCGACCGGACCCGCGCGATCACGGGATAGTCGCCGAAGTCCAGCGACGGCGGGAACTGCGCGCCCGGACGTTGCTGCGTGGCCGCGGCGGCGGTGCCGGGGTTCAACCCGATCGTCGCCGCGCCCGCCAGTGCCACCGCGCCCGCGAGCACCTCACGTCTGCGCAGACCTGCCATGGAACACCCCTCACTTCTCGGAGAACCTTCGTCCGAGTAGCCAATAGCCACCGATGTGTCAGGACAACCTCCGATCGTCCCCTTTTTCCGGTTCAGCGCACGGCGACCCGGCGGTAGGCCCGCGAGACGGCGACGACGCCGCTGACCGCCGCCGCGACGATGCCGAGGAAGAGCACCCAGCGGAACCGGGCGGACAACGTCAGGACGAGGATCGCGGGGATGCCCAGCACGAACGGGCCGGGCGGGATCTCCGGGAATCCGGGCACGCCCGACGCGATCTGGATGATCAGGCCGGCGACGCCGACGAAGAGGGCGCCAGAAAATACGCGCCACTGAGTGATACCAGAGTGGTATCATCGACTCTATGGCAATGACCCTGAGGTTGAACGACGAGCAGGAGCGCGCTCTTGCCCTGCTGGCGGAGGCCGATGGTGTGAGCAAGCACGAAGCCACCGTTCGCGCCATCACCGAGGCAGCCGCGCGCCGCGTCCGTGACGACCGTGTCCGGGCGCTGTCCCACAACGGCCGTGAGCGCTACGCCGCCCTGCTCGACCGCCTCGCCCAGTGATCGAGTACCTCACCGTCGAAGACCTGCTGGCGCTCGCGGAAGACCTCCGGGTGCCCAAGATCCGTGATCTCGGGCTGCTCGATTCCGCCGCGCATCGCCCGCAGGCTTCGCTGATGGGCCAGGACGCGTATCCGACGCTGCACGAGAAGGCGGCGGTGCTGCTGGAGTCGGTCGTGCGCAACCATCCGCTCATCGACGGCAACAAGCGGCTGTCCTGGATGGCGACGTTCGTCTTCTACGGCCTCAATGGCCACGACCTCGACGCGCCGGAAGACGACGCGTACGACCTGGTGATCGCGATGTCCACCGGTTCGCGCACCTACCAAGACGCCGCGGTCGAGCTGGCCGGGTGGGCGAGGGTAACTTCGAACGGGTGAAGCCGTTGAGTCCCGACATGTTCGCGCCCGAATGTCCGTCGAATCTGACGCCGTTCCGGATCGGCGACAAATGGGCGGGCCTGGTCGTGCTGTGCCTGGAAGAAGGACCACGCCGGTTCTCTGAACTACGGGTGCCCTTGCGGGGAGTCACGCCGAAGGTGCTCACGGAGACCCTCAGGGCTCTGGAGCGCGACGGCATGATCACGCGGACGGCCTACGACGAGACGCCGCCGAGAGTGGAGTACGAGCTCACCCCGCTCGGCCGGACGTTGTTCGAGCCGATGGAGGCATGCCGTGAATGGGCGGCGAAGCACCTTCCGGAGCTTGTCGCCGCCCGCGAGGCCTACTCGGGTTAGCCGAGAAGGCCGAGCACGACGATCGTCAGCAGCGTGATGGCAGCGGCGAACGTGGTCACCCAGGCGCGCTGGGCGGCGGTGATGGAAGCGTTGTTCACGGCGGTTCCCCGGGGGAGAGAAGCGACAGGTCCGCCGGGAACAGCGCGTTGATCAGGCTTCGCGTTACCTCTGAAACGTCAGTGTGATCAAGCTCACTGATCGTGCTGATGATGCCGGTCGCGCGCCGTGTACCAGAGCACCCCGGCGGCGGCCGCCACCATCGCGCCGAATGCGGAGAAACCCACCACGATCGCCTGCGTCATCATTCGTCCTTTTCTCTTCGGTCGTATCCGGGAGACGTCCGAAGAGCGGTGTCGTGGCGCGATCGTCGCGGACGTCACACAGCGTCGAGCACCCCGTCGATCTGCGACGCAAGCGCGAAGTCCTTCTCCGTCAGCCCTCCGGCGGAGTGCGTGCTGAGCCGGAACGTCACAGTCCGCCAGCGGATGTCGATGTCGGGATGGTGGTCGGCCGCCTCCGCCAGTTCTGCCACCTTGTCCACCGCTTCGATGGCCTTCGGGAAGCTCGGCAGCTTCGCCGTCCGCTCGATCGTGACGCCGTCACGCGTCCAGCCGGAGAGCTTGGTCACGGCCTCGTCGGCCTGCTTGTCGTTCAAGATTTCCGCCATGACTCCATGGTGGTACGCCGTCGGCTACGCTGCACGTTTGCCACGGGTCCCCCCTTGAAACAGCAGGAGGCTAGATGAAACGCGCCCTCCGCACGGTCGTTGCGGCTGGCACGGTGGCCGTCCTCGTCGCGGGCTGCTCGCTCTCCGGGAACACGGGGAACGACCCGCAGGCGCCGGCGACGGTCACTCTCGTGACGCACGACTCGTGGCTCGCCCCGCAGGAGGTCCTCGACGCGTTCGAGCGGCAGTCCGGGATCAAGATCTCCGTGCTCAAGCAGGGTGACGCGGGCGCGCTGACCAACAAACTGGTGCTGACCAAGGCGAACCCGATCGGGGACGTCGCGTACGGCGTCGACTCGACGTTCGCCTCCCGCGCGCTCACCGAGGGCGTTTTCGAGCAGTACACCAGCCCCGAAGCCGATCGCGGCCCGCAGCGCTACTCCGTCGACCCCGAGCACCGGCTCTCCGCCGTCGACCTCGGCGACGTCTGCGTCAACATCGACAGCCGGTACTTCGCGGACAAGGGGATCCCGGAGCCGAAGTCGTTCACGGACCTGGCCGACGCCAAGTACAAGGACCTGATGGTCGCCGAAAGCCCCGCGACGTCGTCGCCCGGCCTGGCGTTCCTGCTCGGCACCGTCGCCCAGTTCGGCGAGCAGGGCTGGCAGGCGTACTGGACGCAGCTGAAGGCCAACGGTCTCAAGACGGTCAGCGGCTGGGAAGAGGCCTACACCAAGGAGTTCTCCGGCTCGTCGGGCAAGGGCCCGCGCCCGATCGTCGTCTCCTACGCGTCTTCGCCCGCCGCCGAACTCGGCGACGACGGCAAGCCGCGGACGAAGGCACTGCTGGACACCTGCTACCGCCAGGTCGAGTACGCGGGTGTGCTCGCGGGCGGCAAGCAGGTGGAGAAGGCCCGCAAGGTCGTGGACTTCCTGCTGTCCCAGCAGTTCCAGGTGACCGTGGCGAGCAACATGTACGTGTACCCGGCCCGCCAGGGCGTCGAGCTCCCGCAGGGCTGGGCGCAGGCGGCGCCGCTGCCGCAGCAGCCGAAGACGCTCGAACCGGCCAAGATCCAGGCCGGGCGCGAGCAGTGGATCGCCCAGTGGCGCACGCTACTCGAAGGCTGAAGAACGGCGGGCTGACCTTCCGGGGAGCCGGGCTGGCCGCACTCGCCGTGCCGCCGCTCGGTTTCCTCGTGCTCTTCTTCGCCTGGCCGGTCGCGGCGATCATCGGCCGCGGCTTCGGTTCCGGCGGCGTCGGCACGGCCATCGGCGACCCGCTGACCTGGAAACTCGCCGGATTCACCGTGGCCAGTGCGGGAGTCTCGACGATCGTCGCGGTGCTCGCGGGCCTCCCGGTCGCGTTCCTGCTCGCCCGGGTGAAGCTGCCGGGTGTCTCGTTGGTCCGGACACTCGTGCTGGTGCCGTTCGTGCTGCCGACGGTCGTGGTCGGCCTGGCGTTCCGCGCGCTCTGGCCCGACGGCGGACTTCTGCCCTTGGTACTGGCCAACGCGTTCTTCAACGTCGCCGTCGTCGCGCGCACGGTTTCCGGGCTGTGGAGCCATCTCGACCCGCGCACCGTGGACGCGGCGCGAGCGCTCGGCGCGTCACCCTGGCGCGCCTTCCGTTCGGTGACGCTGCCCGCGCTCGCCCCCGCCATCGCCTCCTCGGCCGCGGTGGTGTTCCTGTTCTGCGCCACCAGTTTCGGGGTCGTGCTCATTCTCGGCGGGGCGAAGTACCGGACCCTGGAAACCGAGATCTACCTGCGCACCGTCGAGCTGCTCGACCTTTCCGGCGCGGCCGCGCTGTCGCTGGTGCAGTTCGCCGCCGTCGTCGCCGCGCTCGTGGTCGGCGCGCTGGCGAGGCGGCGGCGGGAGAACGCGGTTCGCCTGCGTTCGGGGAGCGAGACCGCGCGGCGGCCGAGGGGCGGCGAGTGGTGGGCCGTGAGCGCCGGGCTCGCGGTGATCGCGCTTCTGATGACGCCGATCGTGGCGCTGCTCGTCGAGTCCGTGTCCACTTCGGAAGGCTGGAATCTCGCCGGGTACGAAGCGCTCGCCGGACACGGATCCCGCGGCGCGCTCCAGGTCTCGGGCTGGGACGCGGCGTCGATGTCGCTACGGACCGCGTTCGACGCGACGATGCTCGCGATGATCATCGGCGTGCTGGCCTCGGTCGTGCTGGTCGCGCTGCGGCGCACGCCGGGCAGGCTGGCGCGGGGCATGGGCGAGACGATGGACGCCGCGCTGATGCTCCCGCTGGGCGTGTCCGCGGTGACCGTCGGTTTCGGTTACCTCGTCACGCTCGACGCGCTGCCCGGCGACCTGCGGACGTCGCCACTGCTGGTGCCGCTCGCGCAGGCGCTGGTGATCATCCCGCTGATCGTGCGGATGGTGCTGCCGGTGCTGCGGTCGGTCGACGTCCGGCTGCGGCAGGCCGCGTCGACCCTCGGTGCGAGCCCCGGCCGGGTGTGGCGGGAGATCGATCTGCCGCTGACGGCGCGTTCGCTGGTCGCGGCCGCCGGATTCGGTTACGTGGTCGCGCTCGGCGAGTTCGGCGCGACGAGCTTCCTGGCCAGGCCGGACGCGCCGACGCTGCCGGTCGCCGTCGCGACGCTGATCTCGCGGCCGGGGGAGCTGAACAACCAGATGGCCTACGCGGCCTGCGCGCTGCTCATGATCGTGACCGTGGTGGCGGTGGTGCTGATCGACCGGTTCGGCGCGGTCCGCGGGCAGAATTCGGTAGGGGAGTTCTAGTGTCGCTGTCGGTACGGGACCTGACCGTCCACTATGGATCCTTCCCGGCCGTGAAGGATGCCCGGCTGGACATCGCCGACGGCGAGGTGCTGGCGCTGCTCGGGCCGTCCGGTTCGGGGAAGTCGACGCTGCTGCGGGCGATCACCGGACTGGAACCGCTGACGTCGGGCACCGTGCGCTGGGACGGCGAGGACCTCTCCGGCGTCCCGGTGCACCGGCGGGAATTCGGGCTCGTGTTCCAGGACGGGCAGCTGTTCCCGCACAAGGACGTCGCCTCGAACATCGCGTTCGGCCTGCGGATGCACGACGTCCCGCGCGCCGAGCACGCGGAGCGGGTCCGGGCACTGCTGGAGCTGGTCGGGCTGAGCGGTTACGAGCGGCGGAGGGTGACCGAGCTGTCCGGCGGGCAGGCGCAGCGGGTGGCGCTGGCCCGCGCGCTGGCGCCGGAGCCGCGGTTGCTGCTGCTGGACGAACCACTGTCCGGTTTGGACGCCGGACTGCGGGAACAGCTGGCGATCGACCTCGCGGCGCTGCTGCGGCGCAGCAAGATCACCGCGCTGCTGGTCACACATGACCAGGAGGAGGCGTTCACCCTCGCCGACCGGGTCGCCGTGCTCGACGACGGCGAGATCCGGCAGGAGGGCGCGGTGCGCCGCGTCTGGCGGCAGCCGGTGGACGAGGACGTGGCGCGGTTCCTCGGGGTGACCACGTTCGTCGACGGTGAGGCGTCCGGCGGTGTGGTGCGGACGCCGCTCGGCGAGGTCACGCTGCCGGACGTCGAGGACGGCGCGGTGCGGCTGGGGCTGCGGCCGCACGGACTGCGGGTCTCGCCGGAGGGTGTCGAGGGCGAGGTCACCGCTGTGGTGCACCGGCGGGAGCACGTCCGGCTCGTGGTGGCGCCCGGCGGCGATCTGTCCACTGTGGACGCCGTCGCGCCGGTGACCGCGGATCTGCGCCCGGGGGACACCGTGCGGCTCGCCCTGGACCCGGACGGCGTCGCCCAACTACGCGATTAGTCCTCTGAATGCGGTACTTGCGTTACGCAACTACCGCATTCAGAGGACGAAACGCGTGGTGGGTCAGCCGTCCCGCGTGGTCAGGCGCGAGTAGGCGATCGAGAGCCCGATGACGATGTAGCAGGCGGCGCGCAGGGCGCCTTCGCCGAGCAGTGTCGTGTCCAGCGGGTCCATCAGCACCGAGGCAGGCGCCATCGACCAGTCCTTGTTGAGCAGGAAGGGATGCAGCCACGAGACCGCGTCCAGGAAGCCCAGGATGGTGAACACGATCGTCCCGGCCAGCACCGAGGCGACCACCAGCATCGGATGCTCGGTGAACGACGAGATCGCGAGCGCGACCGCGCCGACCGCCCACAGCTGCAGCGTGATCCACAGGGCCACGACCAGGAGCCTGCCCAGCGCGTCCCATACGCTCAGCGTCGAACCGGTGAGGGTGAACATCGAGTCGGTACCGCTGATGATCAGCCCGGTGACGAAACCGGTGAACGTCATCGCCAGCACCGCGATCACCGACACCGTCGCGACGCCGAACGCCTTGATCGCGAGCAGCCTGCCCCGCCCGACCGGCGCGATCAGCCAGCCCCGCAAGGTGCCGTGCGCCGCCTCGCCGGCGATCGCGTCCGCCCCGGCCATCGCCGAGGCGAGCGGCAGGAGCAGCGCCAGCGTCATGGTCAGGGCCGCGACCGGCAGGATGAACCCGTTGTTCATCGCGGACGCGAGCAGCGCGCCGTCCCCGCCGCCGCCACCGTCGTTCGCCTCCGCCGGGTCGACCAGGGTCAGCGCCACGCCGATCACGATCGGGATCAGCGCGAGCAGTCCCAGCACGGCCAGCGTGCGGGGCCGCCGGAAGATCCAGCGCAGTTCGGCGCGATACAACCGGAGCAGGCCGACACTGTCCCGGCCGGTCCGTGCCGCGGGTGCCGCGGCCAGAGCGTGGGTCACGACTCCCCCTCACCGTCTACAGTGGACTCCGGCTGGGTCAGCCGGGCGAACAGGTCCTCCAGCCCGGTCCGGGCCCGCGCCGCCTCGTGCACGGCCACCCCGGCCGTCACCAGCTGACGCAGCACGTCGGGAGCCTCGGCCGCGGTGAGGTCCACGCGGACGCCGTCCGGCGTGAGCCTGCTGCCGATCCTGTTCTCCCGCAACGTCTCCACCGCGAGCTCGGCGTCCGGCGTCCGCACCAGCAGCGCCGCGTTCCCCGACTCCAGCAGTTCCGTGAGCTCGCCCTGGGCGATCACGTTCCCCGACTGGAGCACCGCGACGTGCGTGCAGGTCGCCTCGACCTCGGCCAGCAGATGCGACGACACCAGCACGGTGACGCCGTCCGCGTGCAGTTCGGCGATGATCCGGCGGATCTCCCTGGTACCGGCCGGATCGAGGCCGTTGGTCGGCTCGTCGAGCACGATCATCCGCCGCGGGACGAGCAGCGCGCTCGCCAGCCCCATCCGCTGCTTCATGCCCAGCGAGTACCCCTTGTAGCGCCGGGTCGCGGCGTCGGTCAGGCCGACGCGCTCAAGCGCGCCGTCGACCGCCGCCGGGATGCCCGCCGAGGCCAGCCTCGGTTCGGCCGCGGCCACGCGCAGCAGGTTCTCCCGCCCGGAGAGAAAAGGGTGGAAGCCCGGCCCCTCGACCAGCGCGCCGACGTCGGGCAGCGCGTGCGCCGCCTCGTCGGGCATCTTCTTGCCGAAGAGTTCGACCTCGCCCTCGGTGGGCCGCACGAGCCCGAGCAGCATCCGGATGGTCGTCGTCTTGCCCGAACCGTTGGGGCCGAGCATCCCCAGCACGGCGCCTTCGGGAACGTCCAGATCGACGTGGTCCACGGCCACCGTGCGGCCGTAGACCTTGCGCAGACCCCTGGTGCGGGCCGCCATGGGTACCGCCGGAGCGGACGCCTCCTGCGAGGCGTCCGTCCCGGCTTCGAACGTGGTGGTCACTTCGCGGCCAAAGCCTCGAAGAGGACCTGCTCCGGCACCGCGCCGACGGCGAAGCGGCCGTCGTCGGTCAGCACGCCGCTGCCGACCTTGGTGGTCACCAGCCAGCCGCTGCCCCAGGCACCGCTGACCGGCTTGGCGAACCGCGAAAGCATCGCCTTCGGGTCGACCTGGCGGCCTTCCTCGTCCTTCGCGCTACCGGCCTTGGCCAGCGCGTCGGCCGGGATCTTGCCGGTGATCGCGGTGTCCCAGCCGTCGCCGACGACCTTGACGTCGGACTTGGCCTGCTCGGCGAGTTCACGGTTCTTCGGGTCGACCTCGGCGGTCTTCTCGGTCACCTTCGCGCCCTTCGGCGGGGTGAACTCGAAGTTCGACGCGGGCTGGTCCGCGAAGGTGATCTCGCTGAAGGAGACCTCGAGCGCCGGGGAGGAGGTGCCGTTGGCCAGCACCGTCAGCCGCAGCGGCATCCGGGTCTGCTCGTCGATCGCGACGCGGATCTCGCGCAGGAGCGTCCGCTCGGTCGGCTTCGGGGTCAGCACCAGCTCGTACGCCGAACGGTTCGCCACCGAGGATGTCCCGTCGACGGCGATCGTGCTGCTCTCGCGCACCTTGCCGAGCAGTTCCGACGCGACCGTGGCCGGGTCGACGGCCTGGCCGTCGGTCTTGTTCTGGTGCTCCTTGGCCAGGTCGTCCGGGATGGTGACCTTGGTCGCGGAGTTGTCCTTGGAGTTGTACTCCCAGACGGTCTGGCCGTTGCGGACGATGGTCTGCTGGCTGGAGCCCTCGGTGAGCGACACCTTGCTCTTGCCCGCGCCGTCGGTCGAGATCTGCGCGGAGTCGACGTTCAGCGCGGCCGCGCCGGGCAGCGTGCTGCCGATCTGCGGCAGGCCGAGGTCGTTGTCGACCTTGACCTTCCCGTCGAACGCCGCCGGCTTCGCGTTGAGCGTGGACTGCACCAGCTCCTCGGCGCTGATCTGCGGCAGCACCGGTGCGTCACCCGCGCTGGCGGGCATCGCGACGACGGCGAGCCCGCCGACGCCCAGTGCCGTCCCCACCACCGCCGCGGTGATGGCCTTCCTCTTCGGATCCATGCTGTCTCTCCCTGTTTCCCCGAACCCCGGTGTGCTCGGGTCTTGGCGACAACGCTTCCCCGGAAACGCTGAGATACCACTCAGACTCCGCCTTCCGAGCTGAGATGGCGCTGAGAGCTCGCGCGTGAGCTGGTGAAAGCGTGAATGATGAGGGACGTGAAACCTCGAGTACTGGTGGTCGACGACGAGCCCGGCGTCCGCAAGGCGTTGCAGCGGGGGCTGCGCGCCGAGGACATGGACGTGGTCACGGCGGCCGACGGGCCCAGCGGCCTGCGGCTCGCGCAGACGGGCTCGTTCGACGTCGTCCTGCTCGACATCATGCTCCCGGGGCTTTCCGGCTACCGCGTGCTCGAACGGCTGCGCGCGCTCGGCGTCACCACGCCGGTGCTGATGATCTCGGCGAAGGACGGAGAGGTCGACCAGGCGGACGGTCTCGACCTCGGCGCCGACGGTTACCTCGTGAAGCCGTTCTCGTTCGTCGTCCTGGTCGCGCAGGTGCGCGCGGTGCTGCGGCGGGCGTCGCCGGACGCGATCCGCGGGCCGCTGCGGATCGGCGCGCTCGAAGTCGACCGGAGCCTGCGGCAGGTCCGCTACGACGGGGTCGACGTGGCGTTCAGCCCCCGCGAGTTCGCGCTGCTGGAGGTGCTGGCGGGCCGGGCGGGCACGGTGGTCACCAAGGACGAGCTGCTGCGCGCGGTCTGGGGTGACGAGCAGGCCGCGACCCGCAACGTCGTCGAGGTCTACGTCGGCTACGTGCGCCGCAAACTCGACGCCGTCGGCGCGGGCGCGCTGGTCCGGACCGTGCGCGGGCACGGCTACCTGGCTTCGGACCCGCAGCTCGACGAAGTGATCGCCCCGGCGGGACAGGGGTGATCGGCTCACCGTCGTGGTGGCGCCGCCGTTCGCTCCAGGTCCGGATCACCCTGCTCACGGCCGCGGTCACGCTCGGCTTCCTGCTCGGGCTGGCGGCGGTCGCCGGGGACAACCTTCAGCCGCTGCTCATCGGCTCGGTCGACGACGAACTCGGCGCCCAGCTGGAGATCGCGAAGGCCGATGTCGCCGCCGGGCGGCCACCGACGGCGTCGGCGGTCACCGTCCGCGTCCTCGACACCGGCGGCGGCCCGGTGGACGGCCTGCCCGCCGCGAACCTCGGCCCCGCGGAGGTCCGGGCGCTGAAGGCGGGTGAATCGGTCACGACCGGCGGTGCGCACAGCTGGCGCTGGGTGGGCACCGTGATCACCGCGCCGGACGGGCAGCAACGGCTGGTCGTCACGGGCGCGGGCCTGGTCGGCTTCGCGACGGCGGTGCATTCCGGCGGCTACTGGCTGTTCGCGGCCGCGTCCGTCGGCGCGGTGGGCGCCGGGATCGCGACCTGGCTGCTGGTGCGGTTCGCGCTGCGGCCAGTGGCGCGGATGCGCGGTTCGGTGCGGGCGCTCCCGCCCGGTGCGCGGCTGCCGCTGCCGGATTCGCACGACGAACTCCGTGCGCTGGCCGAGGAGTTCAACGCCCTGCTGGCCCGGCAGGAGGAGGGCGCGGACCGGCTGCGACGGTTCACCGGGGACGCCGCGCACGAGCTCCGCTCGCCGGTCGCGTCGATCCGCGTGCAGGCCGAGGTCGCCGTCACCAACCCCGATCCGGACCTCTCCCAGGAGACGCTTTCCGACATCCTGGAGGAGTCGGAACGGCTTTCCGCGCTGCTCGACGGGCTGCTTGCGCTGGCGCGGTCGGACGCGGGGGAGGTGCCGCCCGCCGAACCGGTCGAGCTGGTGAGCGAGGTACGGGCCGCGGTCGCGCGGATGCCTTCCGACGCGCCGGAGGTCCGGGTGACCGGCACGGTCGGGACGGCGTGGGCGCTGGCCACGCACGCCGAGGTCGAACTGGTGCTGAGCAATCTGCTGCGCAACGCCTGCCGGTACGCGCGCGGCGAGATCGTGGTGTCGGTGCTCGCGTCGCGGTCTTCGGTGCGGGTGGTGGTCGACGACGACGGACCTGGTATCGCGCCTGAGCACCGGGAACGGGTCTTCGACCGCTTCTACCGCGTTTCCGATTCGCGGGCGCGGTCCTCCGGCGGCACCGGGCTGGGGCTGGCGATGGTCGCGGAGGCCGTCCGTCGGCGCGGGGGCCGGGTCCGCGTCGGCGAATCACCCGATGGCGGGGCGCGCTTCCAGATCGTCTGGCAGGCGGCCCGGCCCGGCGCTTCGACGTGACTCGCGTGCTTGAAAGCGGAACTCGCGTGCTTGGAGGCGGAACACCGTGATCCGGCTCCAAGCACGCGTGATCCGGGTTCTGGCACGCGTGATCCGGGTTCTGGCACGCTCGGTCGTAGGGTGTGCCGCGTGGTGATCGTGGGCGCCGCCATCGTGCGGAACGGACAGCTGCTGGCGCAGCAGCGGGCCTGGCCCGCCGACCACGCCGGGCAATGGGAACTGCCGGGCGGGCGGGTCGAGGACGGCGAAAGCGACGAGGCCGCTCTGGCGCGCGAATGCCTGGAGGAGCTGGACGTCGCCGTGACGGTCGGCGGCCGGGTCGGCCACGACGTCCCGCTGCCCAAGGGGAAGGTGCTGCGGATCTACGCCGCTTCGCTGGCCAGCGCGGGGGACGAGCCGCGGGCGGTGGAGCACAAGGACGTCCGGTGGATCTCCGCGCGCGACCTCGACGACCTCGACTGGCTCCCCGCGGACCGCGTCCTCCTCCCGGCCCTGCACGCCCTGCTCTCAAGTCCGTGAAGGACGCCTTCCCTACCCTCAAAGTAGGGAAGGAGTCCTTCACGGAACTTCAGCCCGCGCCGATGAGCCGCAGCGCGGACTGGAGCCGGTGCTCCCCGCGTTCCGCCGCCCGGACGGCACCCGCCTTGCGGACCCGCTCCAGCTCACCGGGGTCGGCGAGCAGCGCCAGGGCGCCCTCCCGGACCGGCCGCAGCTCCTCGATGAGCGCCTCGGCGACGGTCTCCTTGACCTGGCCGTAGGAGTCGAACCGGTCGGCGAGGTCTGCGGGTTTCTCCCGGGTGCACGCCGCGAGGATGTCCAGCAGGTTCGCCATCCCCGGCCGGCTTTCCGGGGCGTACGCGGGCTTCGACCCGCCGTCGGTCTTGGCGCGCTTGATCTTCCGCCTGACCTGGTCGGCCTCGTCGAGGACGAAGACGACCCCGGCTTCGTCCCGCGTCGACTTCGACATCTTCCGCGTCGGCTCGGCGAGGTCCATGACCCGTGCCCCGGCGGGCGGCAGTACCGCCTTCGGCATGGTGAACACGTCGCCGTAGGTGGAGTTGAACCGCTTCGCGAGCGTTCTCGCCAGTTCGACGTGCTGCCGCTGGTCCTCGCCGACCGGGACCTCGTCCGCGCCCTGGAGCAGGATGTCCGCCGCCATCAGCACCGGATAGGTCAGCAGCGAGAGCCGGACCCCGGCCTGGCCCTTCGACTTCTCCTTGAACTGGATCATCCTGGCGGCCTCGCCGTAGTTGCAGGTGCATTCGAGGACCCAGTTGAGGGCGCCCAGTTCGCGGGCCAGGTCGGATTGCACGAACACGCGGTCCGGGTCGATCCCGGCCGCGATCAGCACGGCCAGCTGCTCCGAGGCCATCGAACGCAGCTTCGCCGGATTGTGCGCGTTCGTCATGGCGTGCAGGTCGGAGACGAAGTACAGGTCGTCCGGCCCGCCCTCGTCCGCCCAGCGCCGAATGGCCCCCAGGTGGTTCCCGACGTGGACGTGGCCGGACGGGGTGATCCCGGACAACCTGATCATCTGCCTTCTTCCTTCCGGATTCGGGCCGCCCCGGGACCGGGCACGAAAAAGGCCGCCCGGTGGGGCGGCCTGGGTGGTGCGCTCGTCTGGTTCAGCGCAGGACTTCGGGGCCGCCGGAGGGCGGCCACCACTGGGCGTTCTGCGCGCGCATGGGATTCATCCTACAGAGCGGCTCGCGTTTCGTCCTCTGGATGCGGTACTTCGACGTCGAAGTACCGCATCCAGAGGACGAAACGCGGGATGATTTCACTCATTCCGGGCGCGTAGCGTCAACACTTCGTATCGGCTGATCCAGTACGCCTGTCACATTGGAGATCCGGGTCTACCTTCATCTCATGTATGTCGTCCTGCTGACCTACACCGCCCCTATCGAAGAAATCGACTACGTGCTCCCGGATCACGCCGACTGGCTGACCAAGCAGTACGAGCACGGCAATTTCCTCGCCTCCGGCAGGCGCAACCCGCGCATCGGTGGCGTCATCATCACCAGGCCCATGGCCAGGGGAAAGCTGGACGCGATCCTCGCGACAGACCCCTTCTCGGTCAAGCACATGGCCGCCTACGAGGTGATCGAGTTCTCGCCGACCCGAACCGCGCCGGAACTGCGGCAGGTCAACGAGGCGGTGGTGCACTGACGATCATTGCCGAAGACGCGGTCAAGCCGCTTTCGCGATCTTCGTTTTCGCCTTTTTGAGGGCGAGAACGGGGCATTTGCCGCATCGTGACTTCGAGCGGCAGCATTTCTTCTTGACCTTGCCTGACTTCATCCATTTACGCACGAGCTTGTGCGGGTCGTCGGGTAGCTTCTTGCCCACTCGCGCTCCTTGTCGGACTGCGTCGGCGACGCCTCCACGTTAGGTGAGGCTAACCGATCTTGGGGCGTGGGGGTGCTCACAGTTCGGCTACAGGTACGCTGGTGTGGTCCGCGTATGGCCAAAGTCGGCCGACGTTACTCGATCGCGTGAGTTGGAAGCGCTCGGGGCGGCGTGGGCACCACACCCGAACTTGAAACCTTTGGAGCCTTCGCGTGCCCGCAGCCAGCGCCACCGCAGTCGATGCCGGTCGCTCGTCCGGCAAGACCCGGCCCGACCTGCGCAACGTCGCCATCGTCGCCCACGTCGACCACGGCAAGACGACCCTCGTCGACGCCATGCTCCGGCAGTCCGGCGCGTTCGAGGAGCGCGCCGAACTCGTCGACCGCGTGATGGACTCCGGAGAGCTCGAGCGGGAAAAGGGCATCACCATCCTCGCGAAGAACACCTCCATCCACCGCGAGACCGAGAACGGCCCGGTGACGATCAACGTCATCGACACCCCCGGCCACGCCGACTTCGGCGGCGAGGTCGAACGCGGCCTTGCCATGGTCGACGGCGTCGTCCTGCTGGTGGACGCCAGCGAGGGCCCGCTCCCGCAGACCCGGTTCGTGCTCCGCAAGACCCTCGAAGCCGGCCTGCCGGTGATCCTGGTCGTCAACAAGACCGACCGGCCCGACGCCCGGATCTCCGAGGTCGTCGAGGAGACCCACGACCTGCTGCTCGACCTGGCCGGTGACATCGAGGACGCCGACCTCGACGCGATCCTCGACCTCCCGGTCGTCTTCGCCTCCGCCCGGTCCGGCAAGGCGAGCCTCGAGCAGCCCGCCGACGGCGCCGTGCCCGAGAGCGAGAACCTCGACCCGCTGTTCGAGACCCTGCTGCGCCACGTGCCGCCGCCCTTCGCGGACAAGGAAGGCCCGCTGCGCGCGCTGGTCACCAACCTCGACGCGTCGAACTTCCTCGGCCGGATCGCGCTGATCCGCATCCACTCCGGCAACCTGCGCAAGGGCCAGACCGTGGCGTGGATGCGCGAGGACGGCAGCATCCAGAACGTCCGGATCTCCGAGCTGCTGGTCACCGAGGCGCTCACCCGCGTCCCGGCGACCGAGGCCAGCGCGGGCGAACTGGTCGCCATCGCCGGCATCCCGGACATCACCATCGGCGACACCCTCGCCGACGTCGAGAACCCGGAGGCGCTGCCCCGGATCGCCGTCGACGAGCCCGCCATCTCGATGACCATCGGTGTCAACACCTCGCCGCTGGCCGGCCGCAGCGGCGGCGACAAGGTCACCGCCCGTCTGGTCAAGGCCCGGCTGGACCAGGAGCTGATCGGTAACGTCAGCATCAAGGTGCTGCCGACCGAGCGCCCCGACACCTGGGAGGTCCAGGGCCGTGGCGAGCTGGCGCTGGCGATCCTCGTCGAGCAGATGCGCCGTGAGGGCTTCGAGCTGACCGTCGGCAAGCCGCAGGTGGTCACCAAGATGATCGACGGCAAGCTGCACGAGCCGTTCGAGCGCCTGTCGATCGACGCCCCGGAGGAGCACCTCGGCGGCATCACGCAGCTGCTCGCCGCCCGCAAGGGCCGCATGGAGCACATGGGCGGGCACGGCACCGGCCGCATCAAGCTCGACTACGTCCTCCCGGCGCGTGGCCTGATCGGCTTCCGCACCGACTTCCTCACCGAGACCCGCGGCACCGGTATCGCGAACCACGTGTTCGAGGGGTACTTCCCGTGGGCTGGCGAGATCCGCACCCGTCACTCCGGTTCCCTGGTCGCCGACCGCTCGGGCCCCATCACCGCGTACGCGATGATCCAGCTCGCCGACCGCGGCACCTTCTTCGTGGAGCCGGGCGCCGAGGTGTACGAGGGCATGGTCGTCGGTGAGAACCCGCGTGCCGAGGACCTCGACATCAACATCACCAAGGAGAAGAAGCTGACCAACATGCGTCAGTCCTCCGCCGACGTGATGGAGACGCTGGCCCGCCCGCGCAAGATGGGCCTGGAGGAGGCGCTGGAGTTCTGCTCCGTCGACGAGTGCGTCGAGGTCGCCCCCGACGTCGTCCGGATCCGCAAGGTCACGCTGGACGTCAACCAGCGCGCCAAGGAGCGCAACAAGATGAAGAACCGCGGCTGACCTGCTCAGCGAAACGCCGAAGGGCGTCTGCTCACTCACTGTGAGTAGGCGCCCTTCGGCGTTTTCGGCGCCAAAAGCGATCACGCACCGTATTCGATCGGGTGTTCCTCGTGAGAACAAGTCCTTTCCCGACAATTCCGAAGGGAAAGCGATCTCCATTTTGGACGGTGTTCACAACGCCGGAACGGCTTCACGGTACGACGGGAAGTGTGGCCCGCCGAGAACGCGGATCGGGTACGGCGCGAAACAAAAGATCCTAAACGTGTCCGGATAGGACTCGTGATCGCGATCGTTTCTTCGACGAAACGTCCGGTGGCGAACATTCCGGCCGCCGTTCCGGAATGTTCCGGGTCGCGGAACCCATTGCCGAACGGGCCTGTTTCGGCGGGTCCCGAAAAGTGTCGTCCGGTCAGGAACCCCGGAGGCCTCCCGGACGTCCACCGGAGGAGGGTGGCATCCGGTCGGGCGACGACCGGGCCGATATGGGAATCTCGCTGCCGAGGCCATGTCCGGCGTGATAGCTCTATGGCGACGGGGCGAGGGACAAACCAGGAGGATCCAGGCGTGCGTTCAGCGACCACAGCGGCACCCATGGTGGTGTGCGCGGCCGTGCTCCTCGCCGCCTGCAGCAACACCCCGCCCCCGCCCGTGGTCAGCTCCTCGGCCTCCCCGGTGAGCACCTCGACCACGAAGACGCCCTCGCAGGTCGTCGTGGGGGTCGACGACGTTCTCGGCGGCTACAACCCGCACAACCTCGCCGACGCCTCCCAAGTGACGTCGGCGCTCTCGCAGCTGCTGCTCCCGTCGGTGTTCCGCCCGAAGGACGACGGCAGCTTCGAGCTGGACAAGAACCTGATGAAGTCCGCCGAGGTCGTCTCGCAGCAGCCGTTCACGGTCGCGTACACGATCCGGCCGGACGCCTCCTGGTCCGACAGCGCCCCGATCGCCGCCGAGGACTTCGCCTACCTCCGTGAGGCGATGCGCGACCAGCCCGGCGTCATCGGCGCCGCGGGCTACCGGCTGATCTCGGACATCCAGTCGCGCGAAGGCGGCAAGCGGGTCGAGGTCACCTTCTCGAAGCCGTATCCGGGCTGGCAGACGCTCTTCGACAACCTCCTGCCCGCCCATCTGCTCAAGGACGCCCCGAACGGGTGGCAGGGCGCGCTGGCGACGGCGTTCCCGGCCGTCGCCGGCCCGTACTCGATCAAGGGCCTCGACACGGCGCGCGGAGAGGTCGTCCTGGAGCGCAACGAGCGCTATTGGGAGAAACCCTCCGCCCTCGACCGGATCGTGCTCCGTGCGGCCGATCAGGAGGGCACACTGGCCGCTCTGCGCAGCGGCAACGACCAGTTCGCGATGACCAGGACCGACGGCAACGGCCTGAAGCGGCTCGGCGAACTCGGCTCGGCCGTCCAGCTGCACACGGTCGCCCGCCCCACGGTCGCGCAGATCCTCCTGCGGCCGGTGAGCGCGACGCTGTCGGATCCCAAGGTGCGCGAAGGCGTCACCGCGCTGATCGACCGCGGCAAGCTGATCACCGAGGCGGCGGAGGGCGGGCCGTCGGACAAGCTCCGCGCCGACGCCCAGGTCCGCGTCCCGTCGGCTCCGGGCTTCCAGCCGACCATCCCGGCCCCGGGCCCGCCGTCGGCGGCGGATCCGGTCAAGGGCGAGGACCTGCTCAAATCCGCCGGGTACACCAAGGAAGCCGGGACCTGGCGCAAGAACGGGAAGAACCTTTCGCTGGTCGTCGCCTCGCCCGCCAAACAGGAGCCGTACGCGACGATCGCGAAGGAACTCACGGCGCAGCTGGTGGCCGCGGGGATCGAGGTCAACGCGATCGCGCCGCAGCCGAGGGAGCTGTTCTCGACACTGCTGGCCATGCCGGTGCTCAACGGGGTCCAGCAGACGACCCCGGAAGGCGCGGGCAACGTCGGCATCGACATCGCGGTGATCGGCCAGGCCACCGGCGGTGCGGACGTCGCGTCTGCGCTGGCGTCCACCTTCGGCTGCCGCCCCGATCAGCTCGCCGACAAGACCAAGGCCGTCGTCCCGGGGAACCCGCTGGGCTTCTGCGACCCGGCCCTGCAGCCGTCGATCGACGCGGCCCTGACCGGCACCACCCCGGCCGCCGACGCGCTTTCGACCCTGGAACCGGAATTGTGGCGTCGGAATGTTGCCATTCCGTTGTTCCAGCTGGCCGATACCCTCGCCATCGGCTCTGGTATTTCCGGAGTAACCGCTGGTCCTCCTATGGTGGGCCCTTTCGGGTCCGCGGTGAACTGGACGAGGGGTCCGAAGTAGCCGATTCGAGTCCAAGCTCGCCCCTGGAGGGTGACCTTTCCCGGCACGTTCGAGTGGCGGACTGATTCCTCAAGGTAACCACTGTATTTCTTGATGTCGGCTTCAAGTTACCCTTTGGTCACGATCGCCCCGGAACTGGTGACTGTTCGTGCATTTCCTTTCTAGCGTGCACCCGCAGTGCGCCAAATGAGTGTTGCTTGGCGTGTCATAGGCTCCGGGCCATCTCACCGGAGCGGTGTGGGGTCCTGTTCCGATCTCAGGAGCCCAGTGCTAGGAGGGCACACTTCATGAGGAAGTCCAAGGCAGTCTCCGCCTGGTCGCTGGTCGCGGCCTCCGCGCTTGTGCTGAGCGCATGCAGCGGTGGCGACAGCGGCAGTACCGACCAGAACGGGTCGTCGACCGATATCAAGAGCATGGCGACCGGCAAGGCGCAGAACGGCGAAAACTTCAAGCTCGCGGACACCAAGGGCTACGAAGGCACCGTCACGGTGGGCATCGACGACGGGTACTCGGGCTACAACAACGACACGCCCGACACCAACACGTCGTACAACACCTACATCCTGACCTCCGTGCTCGCCGGTGCCGATGTGCTCGACGGCAACAACAAGGTGCTGCTGAACAACGACGTGTTCGACTCCTGGGAGGTCACCTCCAAGTCGCCGCAGACCGTCGTTTACAAGATCAAGCCGAACGTCAAGTGGTCGGACAACGAGGCGTTCGACTGCGACGACATGTACCTGTCGTGGCTGGCGCACTCCGGCAAGGCGAAGACCGCCGACGGCAAGCAGGCCTTCCTCGCCGCTTCGACGACCGGCTACCAGCTGATCAACGAGGCCACCTGCAAGGACGACCTGACCTTCGAGACCAAGTACACCGAGCCGTACCTGGACTACAAGGGTCTGTTCAACTCGACCGCGATCATGCCGGCGCACATCGTCGAGAAGCGGGCGAACGTCCCCGACATCACCAAGCTGACGCCGACCAGCGACGCCGCTCAGCTCAAGGCCGCCGGTGACTTCTGGACCAACGGCTTCAAGGCCTTCAAGGCCGAGGACATGCCGGCTTCGGGCCCGTACAAGATCACCGCGTTCGACGCCAACCAGAAGGCCGTCACGCTCGAGAAGAACCCGAACTGGATCGGTGGCAAGGGTGGCCCCTCCAAGATCGTCGTGAAGGCGATGGAGGACACCAAGGCCATGGCGACCGCGCTGCAGAACGGTGAGATCGACATCGCCGCTTCGACCCAGCCCGACGCCACCGCCGCCAACACCATGAAGAGCCTCGCCGCTCAGGGTGTCACCTACGGTTCGGCCTCGCAGCTGACCTTCGAGCACATCGACCTCAACTACAAGCGCATGTTCAAGGACAAGAACCTGCGCAAGGCGTTCTTCGAGGTCGTCAACCGCCAGGAGATCACCGACAAGCTGCTGAAGGAGGTCCAGGCCGACGCGACCCCGCTGAACAGCATCGTGTTCATGCCGGGCGAGCAGGGCTTCAAGGACCTGTACAGCAGCAAGGCCGGTCTGGGCGCCGAGGCCGCGGCCAAGACGCTGTCCGACGCCGGCTGGGTCAAGGGTGGCGACGGCATCTTCGCCAAGGACGGCCAGCGCGCGTCGTTCAAGATCTCGCACAACCAGAACACCCGCCGTCAGCAGACCGTCGAGATCATCATCTCGCAGGCCAAGGCCGCCGGTATCGAGATCACGGACGACCAGGACGCCAACTTCCTGAAGGGTGGCCGTCTCGCGGCCAGCGACTACGACGCCGCGCTCTTCGGCTGGTCCGCCGCTCCGTTCAAGGCCGAGCAGAAGTCGATCTACATCACCCGTGTCGACGACAGCAGCCAGAACTACCAGGGTCTCTCGAACCCGACGATCGACTCCTCCTTCGAGGCGGCCGTGAAGGCCACCGACGAGGCGGTCCAGCTGGAGAGCTACCAGAAGGCCGACCAGGCGATCGCGGACGAGTACGCGACCCTGCCGCTGTTCCAGACCCCGTCCATGTGGGCGTTCAAGGGCATCGACCGCACTTACATGCAGTCGTACAACGGTGTCCTGTGGAACGCCGGTGAGTGGGAGCAGAAGAAGTAGGGCTTCCGCCCCGCTTTTTCACCACTCGCTTACGCGATCCTGGTGGTAGGGGGGTCCGGCCACAAGCCGGGCCCCCGTACCCGCCGGAAGTAGCTGTTGACCGTAGGGTTACCGCCACTACGGTGGACAACCGGGCAGCGGTCCAGCACTTCGGCGACCAGGCCCGGATGAGGAGCAGTTCGTTGAACCTGGTGATCTACATTCTTCGCCGTCTGGCGATATCGATTCCCGTCCTGCTGGTCGGGACTTTCCTGTGTTTCGTCATGGTCGCCGGCACCGGTGACCCGCTCGCCGAGATGAAGAGCAATCCGGCCATGAGCAAGGAAGCCATCGCGCAGATGGCCTCACAGCTCGGGCTGGACCAGAGCATCGTTCCCCGGTACTTCACTTGGCTCGGCAACTTCGTCACCGGCGACTGGGGCGTTTCCATCGCACAGGGCAACGCGCAGGCCCCGGTGTTCCCGAAGGTCATGGCCGCGTTCGAGGTCACCTTGAAGCTCGTCGTCGGAGCCGAGATCCTCGCGCTCATCCTCGGCGTCCTCGTCGGTGTGGTCGCGGCGGTCAAGCAGTACTCGATCATCGACTACATCGCCACCACGCTGGCCTTCCTGCTTTTCTCGATGCCGATCTTCTGCGTCGCCATCGTGCTCAAGCGGTACGCGATCGAGTTCAACGGCTGGGTGCGGGACCTGGGACTGTCCGATGTGCTCGGTAATCCCTGGATCCGCACCACGAGCCCGGAATCGCTGAACTTGGACGGTCCAGGCGGTTTCCTGGCCAGTTATATCGGCGCTTATCTGCTGCCGACCTTGTCCATCATGGCGATCAGCTTCGCCGCGTACAGCCGGTTCCAGCGCGCTTCGATGCTGGAGACGTTGAACGCGGACTACGTGCGGACCGCGCGGGCCAAGGGGCTCGGCAACGGCCGGGTCATCTTCCGCCACGCCTTCCGCAACGCGCTCATCCCGGTGACCACCCTGTTCTCCGTCAACTTCGGTGCCGTGCTCTCGGGCGCGATCATCACCGAGACGGTGTTCAACTGGAACGGCATGGGCAAGCTGCTCGTCGAGGCCGTGACCAAGAGCGATACGCAGGTGATGATGGGCTGGCTGGTGCTCATCGCCAGCAGCATCATCGTCGCCAACCTGATCGCCGACCTGATGTACGGCATCCTGGACCCGAGGATTCGCGTTGGCTGACTTGAATTCCCTTATCGCGGCGGAAGACTCCAAGTCCGCCGATGGCACGCTCCCGGCGGAGGCCCTGCCCGAACCCCGGAGTCAGGGCAAGCTGGTCCTGCGCAAGTTCCTGCGGCACAAGCTGGCGATGATCTGCACGGGAGTGCTCCTGCTCCTGGTGCTCACCGTGCTGATCATGCCGATCTTCTGGCCGCACAGCTACGAGGACAGCTCCTTCCCGTCCTTCGCGAAGCCCAGCGCGGACTACCCGCTCGGGACGACGCAGGTCGGCAAGGAGATGGTGTCGCAGATCCTGCGCGGCACCCAGTACTCGCTGCTGATCGCGCTGGTGGTGTCGATCATCGCCACCACCATCGGCACCGTTTTCGGTGCGATGGCGGGTTACCTCCGCGGCTTCACCGACTCCGCGATCTCGCGCGTGACGGACCTGTTCCTGATCGTCCCGCAGATCGCCGCCGCCGCCATCCTGGCGAAGGTGTTCGGTGGCGGCAGCTGGTACATCGTCGCGATGGTGCTGGCGGCGTTCGGCTGGATGCCGATCGCGCGAATCGCCAGAGCCGAGGCGATGTCGTTGTCCCAGCGGGAATTCGTGGACGCCGCCCGCGCGTCCGGCGCCGGGACCTTCCACATCGTGTTCAAGCACCTGGTGCCGAACATGGTCGGCCTGATCACGGTCAACGCCACCCTCGCGGTCGCTCAGGCCGTGCTGATCGAGGCGGCGCTGTCCTTTATCGGGCTGGGGGTGCAGCTGCCGGACACCTCGCTCGGCCGCGTCATCCTCGAGAACTACGCGCAGCTGCAGAACCGGCCGGCGCTGTTCTTCGGCCCGTTCGTCGTGCTGGTGCTGATCTCGCTGACGATCAACTTCATCGGTGACGGCCTGCGGGACGCTTTCGACCCGCGGCAGCGCCGCCAGAAGGCGTGATCGCTTCTCTTTAGCGCGTGAAGGCCCCCTTCCCTCGGCTCAGCCGTGGGAAGGGGGCCTTCACGCGCTTTGGGCTCATGAGAATGCCCCGAGCGCCACGCTTGAGACGTTGAGCGTCCCGGGCGTGGCGCTCGGGGACCTTCCATGACTCGGCGATCGCCACACGTGCCCCAGACGCACCAGCAGTCACAGCGTCTGCGCGTGAAGGCCCCCTTCCCTCGGCTCAGCCGAGGAAACTCGACCTTCACACCTTGCCGAAGTACATGAAGGCCCCCTTCCTTGCGATAGGCGCAAGGAAGGGGGCCTTCATGTACAGCAGGTGGGTAAGCGCCGGTACCAAAGCCTCACTGGCGCTTCGCAGGCCCCAAGTACATGAAGGCCCCCTTCACTGCGTCTAGCGCAATGAAGGGGGCCTTCACGTACCTCTGAGGGTCAGTCGGCCACTGGGGCGAGCTTGCCCGCCTCCCAGGCCGCACGCCGCTCGGCCTGCAGCACCGGGTCCGCGACCGGCGCGGCCGACAGCAGACGGCGCGTGTAGTCCTCGCGCGGCGAGTGCAGCACCTGGTCACGGGTGCCGACCTCGACCAGCTTGCCGTACTGCATCACCGCGACGCGGTCGGCCAGCAGGTCGACGACGGCGAGGTCGTGGCTGATGAACAGGCAGGCGAACTGCAGCGAGCGCTGCAGGTCCAGGAACAGGTCCAGTACGCGAGCCTGCACCGACACGTCCAGCGCCGAGGTGGGCTCGTCCGCGATCAGCAGCGCCGGGTCGAGCGAGAGCGCCCGCGCGATCGCGACGCGCTGGCGCTGGCCACCGGACAGCTCGTGCGGGTACCGGTTGCGGTAGTGGCCGCCGAGCTCGACCTTGTCCAAAAGGGACGTCACGCGCTCGTTCAGGGCCTTGCCCGACAGGAACTTGTGCAGCACCATCGGCTCGGCGATCGACTCGCCGATGGTCATCTTCGGGTCCAGTGTGGACGCCGGGTCCTGGAACACGATCGAGAAGTAGCGGCGCAGCGGGCGCAGCTCCTTGTTCGACATGTTCGTGATGTCCTTGCCCGCGATGGACACGGTGCCTTCGGTCGGGGTCAGCAGGCGGATCGCGCAGCGCCCGACGGTCGACTTGCCGGAACCGGATTCGCCGACCAGGCCGACGATCTCGCCCTTGGCGATGGTCAGCGAGACGTCGTCCACCGCGCGGTTCTTCGCCTGGCCGCGGCGGCCGGGGTACTCCAGCACGAGGTTCTTGATCTCCAGCGCGGGCGCGCTTTCCTCGATCACGGCGGCGAGCTCGGAGTCTTCGAGCCGGATCTCTTCGGCGATCTTCGTGGCCTCGTCGCTGTCGGCCGAGATGCCCTCGTCGTCGAGCAGGCGGCGGCCTTCGGGACGCTGGCCGAGCACCGGCACCGCGGCGAGCAGCTTGCGGGTGTACTCCTGCGACGGCGAGGCGAACAGGTCGCGCACCGGCGCCTCTTCGACGATGTTGCCCTGGTACATCACGACCACGCGGTCGGCGAGGTCGGCGACGACGCCCATGTCGTGCGTGATCAGCACGATCGCGGTGTTCAGGGTGTCGCGCAGCTTGCGCAGCAGGCCGAGGATCTCCGCCTGCACGGTGACGTCGAGCGCCGTGGTCGGCTCGTCGGCGATGATCACCTTCGGGTCGCACGAGATCGCCATCGCGATGACGACGCGCTGGCGCAGACCGCCCGAGAGCTGGTGCGGGTACTGCTTGAAGCGCAGCGGAGGGTTCGGGATGCCGACCATCTCCAGCAGCTCGATGGCGCGCTTGTCGG
The DNA here is from genome assembly GCF_014654365.1 of Amycolatopsis oliviviridis. Classification (GTDB taxonomy): domain Bacteria; phylum Actinomycetota; class Actinomycetes; order Mycobacteriales; family Pseudonocardiaceae; genus Amycolatopsis; species Amycolatopsis oliviviridis. The sequence continues at coordinate 640,354 of NZ_BNAY01000003.1, read as the reverse complement.
CGGCTTCCTTCGAGATGTCCTGGTGCGAGCGGAGCGCTTCGCGCAGCTGCCAGCCGACGGTGTAGACCGGGTTCAGCGCGGTCATCGGCTCCTGGAAGATCATCGCGACCTGGTTGCCGCGGATCTTCTGGAGGTCCTTCTCCTTGAGGTCGGCGAGGTTGCGCTCGCCGAGGCGGAGCTCGCCGGCGATCCGGCTGGTCTTCGGGAGCAGCCCGAGCACCGACATCGAGGTCACCGACTTGCCGGAACCGGACTCGCCGACCACCGCGACGATCTCACCGGGCTTGACGTCGAATCCGATGCCCTTGACCGCGTCGACCACGCCTTCGTCGGTCGGGAACGAGACGCTCAGGTCGGAGATGGACAGAACCGAACCCGACACGCCGCCGAGGTCCGACGATGCTGCTTCAGTGCTCACCAAGATGCCCTTCGTGGGGGTACATATGGTCACGGGGCAATGCCCATGACTCGCGCGAGGATAACCGAGAGTCGCCCGACTAAGGTCGGTGCTCGGGGCTTCCGTTCCCGACACCCTATAAAGGAAAGCGCGCCGTGTTCGAATTAGTCTTCAAGCCGTGATCTCCGATCGGCCCAAATTGCTCCTCGTGCACGCCCATCCGGACGACGAGAGCATCACCACGGGTGGCACCATCGCGCGCTACGCCACCGAGGGGGCGGACGTGACCGTTGTCACGTGCACTCTCGGTGAGGAAGGCGAGATCATCCCGCCCTCCCTCGACGGGCTCGGTTCGTGGGCTTCCGACCAGCTCGGCGGTTACCGCGCGGGCGAGCTGGCGTCGGCTTGCGCCGCGCTGGGCGTCACCCGGCACCGTTATCTCGGGGGCATCGGCCGCTGGCGTGACTCCGGGATGGCCGGGACGCCGTCCGCGGCCCATCCGCGCGCGTTCTCCGGCGGCGACCTCGACGAGCAGGCGGCCCAGCTCGCGGAGATCCTGGACGAGGTCCGCCCCCAGGTCGTCGTCACCTATGACGCTTTCGGGGGTTATGGGCATCCCGACCACATCCGCGCGCACGAGATCACCATGGCCGCGGCGCCGAAGGCCGCGTCGGTCGAGCGGGTCTTCCATACCGTTTCTTCTCGCGACGCCGTGACGGCCGGGCTCGCCGCACTGCGCGGGCGCTCGGCGTTCCGGGTCCCGGAAGACGGCGAACTGCCGGTGACAGCGGACGAGACCATCACGACCGTCCTCGACGTCGGCGCGCACGTCCCGGCCAAGGCCGCCGCGCTGCGGGCGCACGAGACCCAGGTCAGCGTGCCCGCCCCGCCGCATCTCGCGGACCACTTCGCGCTGAGCAACGACGTCGCGCAGCCGATCACCCCCCACGAGTACTTCGTGCTCGCCCACGGGCCGGCCGAGGGTGCCGGGGCGGATCTGTTCGGAGGCCTCGCGAAGTGACCGCGCCGCCACCGCTCACCGCGCGGCAGCGTCTGCTGCTGGCCTTGCTGTGTTTCGACGCGCTCTTGCTCGGACTGCTCGAACTGTTCTTCCTGCCGCTCCGGCTCGACGGGATCGTGCTGCCGAAGCTCGGGGACGCGCCCATGCCGGTGACCGTGGTGCTCGCGGTGATCACGACGCCGCTGCTGGTGCGGGCGACCGCGAAAGTGGTCCGGCCCTCCTTTTCGGTGATTCCGCTGCTCGTCTGGGTACTCGTCGTACTCGGGATGGGCATGACCGGCCCCGGTGGTGATCTGGTGCTGGTGCAGGACTGGCGGGCGCTGCTCCTGATCGGCGGCGGGGCCCTGCCGGGAGCGCTGGCGCTGGGTGGTGGTCTTGGCATAGCGGCGAAGGCCGCGAAGGGAGACAGCGGTGGGTGAGGCGATTTCGGACCGCCAGGTCGTGGCGGCGCTGAGGCCGTTCGTCCGCGCCTGCGGGCCGATGGTCGACGCGCTGCGGGACGCGGATCCGTTCGGCCTGCAGGCCAGGGGCCGTCGCGACGAGGACTTGGAGGACGTCGAGCCGGGGCTGAAGGACAAGCTGCTCGACGGGATCACCTCGGTCAAGGTGCCCGGCACCGCGGCCTGGGCGGAGATGTCGAACTATCAGCGGACCGAGTGGTGGGTGAACCGCGTCGGCCGGGTCACCGCACTGGTCACCGCGATCCCCGGGATCGGCGGGGCGCTCGCGGACAGGCTGCCCGTGCAGGACGCGCTCGGCTCGGCGGCGCAAGGGGTGCTGCTGTGCGCGATCGCGGGGGAGTACGGCGTGACCGACGTCGGCGCCCGGGTCCGGTTGATCGCCTGGGTGCTTTTCGAACGCGACATCGACCCGGTGATCGCGGCCGGCAAGCACGCCGAACATGACAAGACCGCCGAAGACGACGAAGCGGCGAAGCTCACCGAAGAACTCGAAGACGCGAAGAAGAAGCACGGCAAAGTCACCCTGAAGGCCGCCGCGGGCACCCTGTGGCGACTCGGCAGGGGACTGCTGGGCATCGTCGAGGAACTGGAGAAGCGGCCGCGCGGCCGTCTTTTCCACCGGGCGCTCGGGAAGCTGCCGGTGGTCGGCATGGCGGGCGACTACCTCGGCGAGCGGTCCGGCCTCAAACGCGTGTGGAAACGGGCGCACGAGTGGTTCACCGAACATCCCGAAGTCCGGTGACCGTCGAGCTCACTTCCAGAACATGAAAGCGTCCTGGCCGTACATCGCAGCGAGCTTGAAACCGCCGACGGTGTCGAAGATCGCGTAGGAGACGTCCCAGAGCAACGGGCTCGCTCCCGGCACGGCGAACAGGACGGCGAACAACGCGAGCGGCGCCCACGGCCGGGCCTTCGCGCCGAACTCCCGTGCGCCGGGCGAAAGGTACGGCTCGATGGCGCCCCAGCCGTCGAGACCGGGGATCGGCAGGATGTTCAAGAGGAACGTGACGATCTGAAGCAGGGCCAGGAACGAGAGCCCGATCACGAGCCCGTTCGACATCGGCACCAGCGCGACGACGAGCGTCAGCGCCACACCGACGCCGAGGTTGCTCAGCGGCCCGGCGAGTGAGACCCACGACTGGACACCGCGTGAACGCAGGCGTCCGTGCTCGATCCACACCGCGCCACCCGGCAGCGGGATGCCGCCGATGATGAGGAATACCAACGGCAGGACGATGGACAGCACCGGATCCGTGTATTTCCGGACGTCCATGGACAGGTAACCCTTGTGGGCGACGCTGTGGTCGCCGCCGCGGAACGCCACGACCGCGTGGCCGAACTCGTGCAGCGTCAGGGACGCGACCCAGCCGCCCGCGACGAGCAGGACGACGCCGGTGATGATGAGCGGGTCGTACTTCTGGCTGTAGATGGTGGTCGCGTCGCCGAAAGCCGCCAGGACTCCGCCCAGGACGGTGACCGCGAGGATGCCGAGGAAGATCGGGCTTGGCCGCACTGCTGATCTCTGCACCCCACCAGTCTTCCGTATGCCCGATGTGAAGTTCTCGGCGTGTCCCCTTGCGCGATCGAGCGCGAGTATCCCCCGAACTCGCTACTCCGCTTGACCTGACCGCACTACACGGGTGTAATCACAGTGATGTCATTCGTCGCTGGAAGGGGGCGGCGGATGGTGTTTCAACACCGCCAGCCTGGGGAGTGCGTGGACAGCGAGGAGGCGGACGTGCGGTTGGAAGCAGATGGAAGGGAATGGGGGCAAGTCGTGGGTTGGGGTGAGGTCCCGGAGCAGCAACTGGGCGATCTCACCGAGCTTTTCGACGATGCCTCCGCGGAAGAGCAGGACTGGCAGGAGCGGGCCCTCTGCGCGCAGACGGACCCGGAGGCGTTCTTCCCCGAGAAGGGCGGCTCCACCCGTGAAGCCAAGCGGATCTGCCTCGGTTGCGAGGTCAAGGACGAGTGCCTCGAATACGCCCTCGCGCATGACGAGCGGTTCGGTATTTGGGGCGGGCTCTCCGAACGTGAGCGTAGGAAACTGAAAAAGCGAGCTGTGTGACGGCGATCTCCGGCACCCCCAGTGCGCCGGAGATCGCTTCCTGCCCGCGTCTCTGTCGTTCCACCGCGTCTCTGGCCGTTCCACACAGTGGGGCCACCAACGGGTGACAGGGTCGCGTCGTAGGGTGGCGGCACTCGACTTCGCCGCCACCTCTGGAGTGCCCGTTGTCTCGCACTGCCGCGTCACCTGTGCCGCGCACGGCCCCCGTTCTGGCCATTGTGGTCTGTCACGACGGCGAGAACTGGTTGCCACTGGCGCTTTCCGCGCTGCGGCGCTCCGGTGTCCGGCCGCGACACGTGCTGGCCGTCGACACCGGATCCACCGACCGGACGGCGAAGATCCTCGCCGACGCGGCAGCCGCTGAAGGCCTCGCCGGCGAAGCACCCGTTCTTGACGGAATCCTCACGCTTTCGAGTGAAGTCGGCTTCGGTGCCGCTGTCGGCGAGGCCGTCGAGTACGCCGTCGAACGCTGGGGTGATCCCGGTGGCTGGCTCTGGCTGCTGCACGACGACTGCGCGCCGGAACCCGATTGTCTCGAAAACCTGTTGGCAGCGGCCGAAAACGAGGCCGCGGCGACGGTGCTCGGCCCGCTCGCGGTGGACTGGAGCGACCCGAGGCTCATCGTCGAAGCCGGGTTGTCGACCGACGCCATCGGCCACCGGCAGCAGGTCTCACCCGAGGAGAGCGACACCGCGGTGCTCGCCGTGCCGAGCGCGGGATCGCTGATACGGCGGGAAGTCTGGCACGACCTCGGCGGCTACGACCCCGGGTTTCCCTTGCTGCGCGAGGATCTCGACTTCGGCTGGCGGGCCAACGCCGCGGGTGGCAAGGTGCTTTCCGTGCCGTCGGCCCGGCTCCGGCACGCCCGCGCGCTCAGTACCGGGCAGCGGGATCCGGCCGCGCTCGGCCTTTCCCTGGCGGCGGCGAACCGCGCGCACGGGCTCCGGGTGTTCCTCGTCAACTGCTCCGCCTTGTCGTTTTGGTTCGGGCTGCTGCGGATCCCGTTCTTCGCGTTGTTCCGGGCGCTCGCGTTCCTGCTGCTGCGGCGCACCGGCGAAGCGGGTGCGGAACTCGCGGCGACCTGGTACCTGCTGCGCGGTCGCGGCGGACTGCGCGCGGCCCGCGCCGAACGCCGGAAGACCGACCGGACGGGCGATGTCCGCGGGTTGTTCACGGGCCGGCTGACCCGGGTCCGCAACGCGGTCCGCGCCGGCGTCGTCGATCTCGTCCGGCGTGGTGTCGAACGGGACTTCGCCCTCGGGACCGTGCCGGAGAGCGCGGAACAGGAAGGGGCCTGGATCACGCCGGAGGCGTTGAAGGCCGGGCAAGACCGTCCTGTCGGTCCCGGCGCGTTGCCCGCCGGGGCGATGCGCGGGGTCGGCTCGCGGGGGACGGGCCTGCGGCGGCCCAGCGCGGTCGTCGCGGTCGCCGTCCCCGAGAAGCCCGTCGAGAAACCTCTCGCGGGCGGGCCGAAACCGTCGCCGGTGCCGCGGGACGGCGGGCGGCGGCCGGAGCCGGAACTCGTGTTCGTCGAGGTCGACCGGAAACGCGTGCTCGGCGCGACCGTGTTCGCCCCGCCGGTGATCATGCTCGTCGTCCTGACCGCGCTCGCTTTCGTGGTCAACGGTTCCCGGCTCGGGCTGGACCTCTTCGGCGGGAAACTGCTTGCGGTCGGCGGGCTCGGCGAGATCTGGTCGTCGTATCTCGCGCCGTGGCACGCGATCGCGGGCGGGACGGCGAGTCCCGCGCCCGCGACGCTGCCGGTGCTGGGCACCCTCGGCGCGATCTTCGCGCCGATCGGCGGCCCCGCGGCGCTGGTCGCGATCCTGCTGATCGGTGACATCCCGCTCGCCGCGCTGAGCGCGTACGCGGCCACTCGACGTCTTCGCGTGCGCCGCTGGGTTCGCGCCGTCGTCGCGGCGGCGTACGGCGTGCTCCCGGCCGCCACCGCTTCGGTCGCGCAGGGACGGCTCGACGTCGTCGTCGTGCACCTGCTCCTGCCGCCGGTGATCGCGGGCATCGTGGGACTGCTGGTCCGCGCCGACTCGCGATGGCTGCACGTCTCCGCGCTGAGCGCGATCGGGCTGGCGCTGATCGGCGCCTTCTCGCCGCTGGCGCACGCGCTGGCCGTGGTCGGGCTGGTGATCGGGTTCGTGGTGCTGCCTTCGCCGACCGGGCTCGCGCGGCGGATCGCGTCCGTCGGGATCGTGGTCTTCCTGCCGCTGGCGCTGCTGCTGCCGTGGCCGAGTGTGCTGCTGCGGCATCCGGAACTGTTGCTGCACGGGCTCGGCGGCGGTGCCACGGCCGCGTCCGGCGCCGACCTCGCCGGGCTGGACCCGGGCGGTCCCGGCGCGTGGCCGATCGGGGTGGCGCTGGTCGCGGCCGCGATCGTCGCGCTGGTGGTGCGGCCGACGAAGGGCGCGGGCGGCGGTGTCGCGGTCGTCGTCCTGGGTGTGCTCGGGCTCGTGGCGGTGCGGTTCGTGGCGGTGACGCCGATGTCGGGCGGCGCGCACGCGACCGGGTACGCCGGGGTGCCGCTGCTGGTGATCGGCGCGGGGCTGCTGTGGACGGTGCTGGCGACCTGGCAGCGTGGCGGGAGCGGTGTCGACCCGGCGCCGTGGCTGGCGAAGGTCACGGCCGTCGCCGGGGTGCTCGTGCTGCTGGCGCTGGCGACCGGCGCGGTCGTCGCCGGACGCGAGGGCCCGCTGCGGTCGGGAGCGCGTCCGTCGCTGGCCCCGGAGATCTCGGCGGAGCTGGCGGCGACCGGTCGCTCGGCGCTGGTGGTGGGTTCTTCGGCGGAGCCGGTGCGGCAGACAGGCGGGCGGTTGCCGCTTTACGGTGACGACGAACTCGCGCCGACGCCCGGCAGTGCCGATCGGCTGGCCTCGTGGCGGCGGGACCTTCTGCAGGGCTCACCGGACGCGGTCAAGCAGGCCTTCGCTTCGGCTCTGGCTTCGGGCGCGCTGTACGTCGTGTTGCCCAGCGGTGCCGATGGCGGTGCTTTCGTCGAACTCGCGCGTGATCTGGTCGCTCCGGCGGCGCCGACCTCCGACGGGCGTCCGGTGCTCCGGCTGCTGCCCGCCGGTGGGCAGGTGGCGCTGATCTCTCCGGAACTGGCGCAGGCGGCCGTGACCGGGAAGGGCGCGCCGGGGGCGTCGCCCGGGGTGGCGCCGGTGCAGGCCGGGCTGCCGGACGTGCGGGTGCGCGTCTCGGACGGGCCGACCGGACGGCTGCTCGTGCTGGCCGCGGAGTTCGAGGCGGGCTGGCAGGCGAGCGTGGACGGGAAGGCCGTGCCGATCGTGCGGGCTTGGGGGCATCAGGTGGCCGTCTCGGTGCCGCCCGTGCCTTCGGAGGTCGTGGTGGAGCACCAGGGGACCACTCGGAACCTTCTGCTGCTGGCGCAGGTGGCCGCGGTGCTGTTCACACTGCTGACCGCTGTGCCTACGCGGCGGCACCCCTCAGCTTCCTGACCGCTGCTTTCTTGCCGCTCCTACGCGGACTGGGCCCGCTTCACCCACTTCGCTGTGCTCCGTCCACTCCGCCCACTCCGCCCACTCCGCTCGCTTCGCTGCCCGACTTCGGTGCCCCCAATGTGGCATTGGGGACGCTCAACGTCCCCAATGCCACATTGGGGGCACCTCACCTCCCGCTCGCACGCCAGTTGTCCACAGGCCGATCCCCTTGTGGACAACTTCGCGTTCCGGAGCCGTTTCCGCAGGTCCCGTCGGTACCCCGCGATACGCTGGGCTGGGGACGCCCCCCGGGGAAGGGCGGGGGCTGGGGTGGCGAGGGCTGGGGTGGCGAAGGTGTGGGGTGAGGGTGGGGGCTAGTCGCCTTCGATGACGTCGGGTTCGACGCCCAGGTAGCCCGCCACCTGTTCCACGAGGACGTCGTGGACGAGTTCCGCGAGTTCGCCGGGGTCCTTCGCGCGCGCTTCGAGCGGGCGGCGGTAGAGGACGATGCGGGCGCGCGTCGGGAGGCCGGCGCGGTCGACGCCGGCGGGCACGAGCCGCGAGAGCGGGACGGCCCCGTCGTGCAACACGCCGTCCACTCCGGCCGGTGCGCCATCCGAGCGAACTTCGGGGACGTCGTCGACGGCGACGTCGAGCTTCGTCAGCTCGTGCCGCCACCGCGCTTCGATCGGTTCGAGCGCGTCCAAAACCAGCGCGTCGAACCTTTCCGCCCTGCTAGCGGCGGCGGGAAGGGTCGACGGATACAGCGCTCCGCGCAGGCCCCGGCCGTGCCGGTCCCGTCGCATCCGCCGTCGCTGTCGGGAATCACGAGCCGTCGCCACGCATCGAAGGGTACGCGCTCGGCGATTCAAAGCGCGTGTCGCCGGTACGCCGGGCCCGCGACGCGCTATCGTTCTCGATCGTGCGGAGCGTACGAAAGTGTTCGCGAACGGGTTGTCTCGAACCCGCTGTCGCCACGCTCACGTATGCCTACAGTGATTCGACCGCTGTCGTGGGGCCGCTGGCCACCGCGAGCGAGCCGCACTCCTATGACCTCTGCGAAGCCCACGCCCTGCGGCTCACCGTGCCCAAGGGCTGGGAAGTCGTCCGGCACGAGGGCGCCTTCGCCGCCCCCGACCCTTCCGCCGACGAGCTGACCGCGCTGGCCGAGGCCGTCCGTGAAGCGGGCCGTTCGGACAAGCCCGCCCCGGAGCCCGAACCCGAGGGTCCCTCCGGCAGGCGCGGCCATCTGCGCGTGCTGCCCGGCCGAGCCTGACGCGAGGGCTCGCCGGTAGGCTTTCGAGCGCGCCAGAGGGCGTTGAACGAGACTATCGGCGGGGAGCAGGCGTGCCAGACCTTTCGGGCATCGTGAAGGCCTACGACATTCGCGGCGTTGTCGGTGAGCAGCTGGACGCGGCCCTCGTACGCGACCTCGGCTCGGCGTTCGCCCTGCTGATCAAGCCGGAGTCGGACTCCGTCGTGATCGGCCACGACATGCGCGACTCCTCACCCGAGCTGGCCGCCGCGTTCGCCGACGGCGTGACCTCGCAGGGCCTCGACGTCGTGACGATCGGCCTCGCCAGCACCGACCAGCTGTACTTCGCGTCCGGGTCGCTGAACCTGCCGGGCGCCATGTTCACCGCCAGCCATAACCCGGCGAAGTACAACGGCATCAAGCTGTGCCGCTCGGGTGCGGCCCCGGTCGGCCAGGACTCCGGTCTCGCGGAGATCCGCGACACCGTCGAGCAGGGCGTGCCCGCCTTCGCCGGTCAGCGCGGCTCGGTGACCGAGAAGGACGTCCTCGCGGACTACGCGGCGTACCTGCGCAAGCTCGTCGACCTGTCGGGCAGCCGTCCGCTGAAGGTCGTCGTCGACGCCGGCAACGGCATGGGCGGCTACACCGTCCCGACCGTCTTCGCGGGCCTGCCCATCGAGGTCGTGCCGATGTACTTCGAGCTCGACGGCAACTTCCCCAACCACGAGGCCAACCCGCTCGACCCGAAGAACATCGTCGACCTCCAGGCGCGCGTGCGCGAGGAAGGCGCCGACGCGGGCCTGGCCTTCGACGGTGACGCGGACCGCTGCTTCGTCGTCGACGAGCGCGGCGAGCCGGTGTCGCCGAGCGCCATCACCGCGCTGGTCGCGATCCGGGAGCTGGAGAAGGAACCGGGCGGCACCATCATCCACAACCTGATCACGTCTAAGGGTGTCCCGGAGATCGTCGCCGAGCACGGCGGCAAGCCGGTGCGCACCCGGGTCGGGCACTCGTTCATCAAGGCCGAGATGGCCAAGACCGGCGCGATCTTCGGCGGCGAGCACTCCGCGCACTACTACTTCCGTGACTTCTGGCGCGCCGACACCGGCATGCTGGCCGCGCTGCACGTCCTCGCCGCCCTCGGCGAGCAGACGGGCCCGCTGTCCGAGCTGACCGCGGAGTACTCGCGCTACGCGGCCTCCGGCGAGATCAACTCGACCGTGGACGACCAGGTCGCGCGCATGCTCGCGGTCAAGGACACCTTCGCCGCGCGCGACGGCGTCGAGATCGACGAGCTGGACGGCCTCACCGTGCAGCTCCCCGGCGGCGGCTGGTTCAACCTGCGCCCGTCCAACACCGAGCCGCTGCTCCGCCTGAACGTCGAGGCCGCCGACGCCGAGGCCGTCCGGGCCCTGACCGAAGACGTATTGGCGATAGTCCGTGGGTAACGAATGTGGCGTGAAAACACACATAGAGACGTCCCACAGGTAGGGAGTAACCATGGCCGTCACGCTTGACGCACAGTTGCTGGACATCCTGGCCTGCCCGTCCCCCGACCACGCACCATTGAAGACGGGGACGACGGCCGATCCGGAGGCCGACGCGCTGACCTGCACGGAATGCGGTCGGGTGTATCCGGTCCGTGATGGAATCCCGGTACTGTTGCTGGACGAAGCCACCGAGCCGACGACCCCGGATGGCGCCCATGCCGACGGTCCCTGACGATTCCCTGCTCGACGATCCCGCGCGGCTGGCCGAAGCCGACACCGCGGGACTTCTCCGTGCCGCCGCGATGGCGGGCGCCCAAGTCCGGGCGACCGCCGAAGCCGCGGCCGAACTCGAGCTGAGCGATCGCCTGGACGTCGGGCGCCCGCGCTCGCTCGTGCTGATCGACCGGCCCGGCGTCAGCCGGACGCTGACCAGGCTGGTCGCCGCGCTCCTGACCCCGTCGTGCCCGGTGCCGGTGGTCGTCGCCGAGGTCGTGCCGAGCTGGATCGGCGCACTCGACGTCGTCTTCGCGCACACCGACGACGCCGGTGACCGTGAGCTGGCCGCCTCCCTGGAGCGCGCCGCCCGGTTCGGGGCGACGGTCGTGCTGTCCGCGCCCGGCGAGGGCCCGGTCGCCGCGTCCGTCGCGGGCAAGGGACTGCTGCTCGCGCCGAGGCTGCCGGTCCCGCCGGAGATGGCCTTCCCGCGCGGGCTCGCCGCGGCGCTGCTCACCGCGAACGCGCTCGGCCTGCTCGTGGCCGATCTGGAGCAGCTCGCCGACCAGCTCGACGCGGAAGCCGAGAAGGATTACCTGGCCAGGGAATCGTTCGCGAACCCGGCCAAGGCGCTGGCGCTGAAGCTGGCCGAGCGTCAGCCGCTGCTGTGGGGACTGGACCCGGTCGCGGTCGCCGTCGGCGAGCACGCGGCCCACGCGTTCGCCGCCCACGCGGCCGTCGTCTGTGACGTGGAGGACTACCGCCAGGCGCTGGCCAGGCCGGCCTTGCGGCGGGCGGCGTTGTCCGGGGGCGTGGATCGCGATATCTTCGCGGACCCGGAGGAGGGGGCCGGTTCGGCGCCGAGGGTGTTGCTCCTCTCGGTTCGGACGGGGCCGGCCACGGAGGCGGCCCGCTATCAGGCGGAAGACCTGCTGCCCGGTGCGGATGTGATCGCCCCGGCCGAAGAGATCGAAACGGACGAGATCGTGCGTGCGGCCGTTCTCGCGCTGCGTTTCGAGCTGGCCGCGGTCTATCTCGGACTGGCCGTCGGCAGCATCGGCGGCGCCGGGAGGTACACGCCTGCAACGGCGTGAGCCCCGCGCGCGACGTAAGAAATGAGGGCCGGCACAAACAACCCGTGCCCGGCGAGGAGTTGAGGTGACAGTGGAGCTGCTGCGCAATGCCGTGCGGCCCTACGCGTGGGGGTCCAGAACGACGATCCCCGAGCTGCTGGGGCGTCCGGTGCCGGCGCCGCATCCGGAGGCGGAACTGTGGATGGGCGCCCACCCCGGTGACCCGTCCCACGTCATCGGCCCGGACGGCACCGAGCGGAGCCTGCTGGAGCTCGTCGAGGCCGACCCGGTCGGCCAGCTCGGCACGAGCTGCGCGGGCCGCTGGGGTGGCAGGCTGCCGTTCCTGCTGAAGATCCTCGCCGCCGAAGAGCCGCTTTCGATGCAGGCGCACCCGTCGGCCGCGCAGGCGGCGGAGGGATACGCACGTGAGGAGTCGGCGGGGATCCCGCGCGACGCGTCGAACCGCAACTACCCGGATCCGACGGCGAAGCCGGAACTCGTCTGCGCGCTGACCGAGTTCCACGCGCTGGCGGGCTTCCGCGACCCGGAACGCACGATCTCCCTGCTGAAGGCGATCGAGACGCCCGGGCTGGCGAAGTACGCGGTGCTGCTGGAGGCCCAGCCGGACCCGGCCGGGCTGCGCGCGCTGTTCACCACCTGGATCACCCTGCCGCAGGCCGCGCTCGACGAACTGCTGCCCGAGGTCCTCGACTCGTGTGTGAAGCACGTCCGGGAGCGCGGCGAGTTCGACGTCGAATGCCGCACCATCCTGGAACTCGGCGAAGCGCATCCGCGGGACGCGGGTGTGCTCGCGGCGCTGCTGCTCAACCGCCTCACCCTGAGTGCGGGCGAGGCGATCTACCTGCCCGCCGGCAACCTGCACCTGTACCTGCACGGCACCGCCGTGGAGATCCTGGCGAACTCGGACAACATCCTGCGCTGCGGGCTGACCCCCAAACACGTCGACGTGCCGGAGCTGCTGCGCGTCGTCGACTTCGCGTGCGGCGAGATGCCGGTCCAGAGCGGGGAACGTGAGGAGCGCTTGTCGGTGTACCGCACCGACGCGCCGGAGTTCGAGCTGTCGCGGATCGAGTGGGAGGCCGGGGACGACGGCGAGATCGCCGTCCACGACGTCGGCCCGCAGATCCTGCTGTGCACCGCCGGCAGCCTGCTGGTGACGGCCGACGACGGCGAGCAGGTCGAACTCCGCCGCGGCCAGTCGGTGTGGCTCCCTGCCGCCGACCCCGCCGTCCGCGTGCGGCCGCTTTCCGGCGAGCGCACCCAGGTCTTCCGGGCGACCGCCGGCACCTGCTGACCCTCTTACGCGTTTCGTCCTCTGGATGCGGTCCTTGCACGTGCAAGGACCGCATCCAGAGGACGAAACGCGTGTGCCCTGGGGCGAAGTGTGTGCGTTCCGTGTGGCGGGTTCCGCGACCATCATCCTTACGGGTGACCCGGCGATTGTCGTCGGCTGCTCCCGGATGACGATGGCCGAGGAGAGCAGCAGCAGTGACTTCCCATCCCGACGCGGTGAGCGGACGCGCCTACCGGGTGCCGGTCTCCGTGCGCCCCGCCGCCTTGCTCGCCGCGCTCGGAATCGTCGTCGTGGCCGCGCTCGTCCCGGTCGTCGATCTGGTGCTCCCGCTTCCGGACGGCCAGGACCTGGCAGGTTCGGCGCCGGCGCTGGCGGGATTCGCCGGTGACGCGATCGAATCCGTCAAAGCCGCGGGTTCCGGCCTGCAGGACCTCGCCGTCGACGCGGAGAACAGGCTGAACCTCCCGCTGGTCGTGCTGATCACGCTCGGCGCTCAGGTGCTGCTCACCGCCGCGCTGGTCGTGAGCGGCACGCAGCCCATCCGCGTGATGCTGACCGTCGCCGGCCTGATCAACATGTTCGCGGTCGCCCGGCTCGAATCCGCCTCGCCACCGGTGTGGGACGCCGCCGCCAACGGGGTGCTGGTGATCGCGCTGGCCTGGTTCTCCGCCCAGCGGCGCGAATCGCGCGTGATCTTCGGGGACTGATCAGACTTCCGGGTGGTGCTCGTCTGAGGGGTCGGGCACCACCCGGTCAGGCCGGGGCGGGTTCGGTGAGCGACAACAGCAACCGGACGAGGGCCGAAGCGTTGGCGTCGTGGGGGACTTCCAATCGCTTCGCCTCTTCACCCGCCGCCTCGGCCGCCTCCATTTCCCCGACGGCCTCGTACGCTCTGCGCAGCACGTGCAGGGTGAGGGCCGTCGCGGGTTTCCCGCCCATGGCGCGGAATTCGTCAAGGCAGTGGCGCAGCACGGGAATCGCGCGGTCGGCCCGGCCGTCGCCGATCCAGCTCGCCGCGATCGCCCGCGTGCAGGAGAGCTCTCGCGGCCGTTCTTCGAGCGCGTCGGCCAGCCGGCGCGCGTTCTCGTAGGCCTTCACCGCGTCGGCGCGCCGCCCGGCGCCGGCGAGGATGGCGCCCTGCGTGCGCAGCGATTTCGCCAGTGCCGATTTCGCCGTCGTCCGGCGCAGCACGCGGACCGATTCCTCGATCGTCTCCAGCGCCTCGGCCTCGCGACCGTCGAGCATCAGCGACCACGAAAGTCCTTGCAGGGCAACGCCGAGCTGGCGTTCGTCGCCGCTTTCCCGCGCGTGCGCGAGGCTCCGGCTGTCGATCTCCAGCGCCTCGGCGACCTTGCCGAGCCGGTGCAACGCGGCGGACTCCGCGTGCAGCGCGTACGCCCCCGGCCCGGTTTCCTCCACAAGGGACAGTTCGCGGGCCTGGGTCGCCGCGTGCAGGGATTCCCCGGCCCTGCCGAGGCCGACGAGGCAGCGCGCCAGATTCGTCTCGACCCACGCCTGCGCGGAAACATCGCCCAGTTCCGCCAGCGCCTTCGAGCACTCGCGGTAACCCTCGACGGCGCGTTCGTACTCGCCGCGAACGTGCAGCAGCACCGTCAGGTTCGCCTCGGCGATGACCACGATGTGCCTGTCACCGGCTTTGAGGGCCGCGTCGCGCAGGATCTCGTACGCCGTCCGCATGTCGGTGTAATGACTGTGCAGATACAGGTACGCGCTCAGTCTTTCCAGTACCCGCAACGCTTTTCGCGGCCAGCCGACCGCGCACATCGACGAGACGGCGGAGACCAGGTTCGCGCGCTCCACGGAGAACCAGGTGCCGGGATCGCGCAGCAGCCGCTCGACCAGCTCGCCGGACAGGGGCTGCGCGGGCAGATCCTGATCCGACAACGGCATCGGCACCGTCCTCGGCAGACGGCGGGCCGCCGTGTCGGCGAGGCACAGCGCCGCGTCCGACAACTTCGCGACGGTGGCGACCCGTTCGGCGCGGGTTTCCAGTTCCCGCCCGAGTTCCGTCGCGTACACGCGCACGAGGTCGTGCATGCGGAACCGTTGCTCACCTGTCGGATCGAGACCGGTGGCTTCGAGGAGACTGGCCTCGACGAGTTCGTCGATGGCCTCATCCGCTTCTTCGTCGGTGCTGTCGGCTTTGTCGTTGATGAGGGTCGACACCGCCCAAGCGGGAAGGTCGAGGGTGCGGCAGCGGCCGATCAGCCGGAACGCGCGCCGCGCGGACGGGCTCAGCGCCTCGTAGCTCAACGCGATGCTGCCGCGGACCTGGAGATCGCTGACCTGGAGTTCGTCGAGGCGCGAGACCTCGTCCTCCAGCTTCCCGGCGAGTTTCCCGAGCGGCAGGCCCGGCCGCATGGCGAGCCTGCTGCCCGCGATCCGCAGCGCCAGCGGGAGATTGCCGCAGGCCTTGGCGATCCGCTCCGCGTCCGCGCGTTCGGCGCCCACCCGGTCCGGACCGGCGAGCCGCTCCAGCAGCGTCATCGCCTCGGCGCCGGACAGCGGCGCGAGGTGGAGGCGATCCGCCCCGGCGAGCCCGGAAAGCCGCCGTCTGCTGGTGACCAGCACGGCGCTGCCCGGCGTTCCCGGCAGCAACGCGCGGACCTGCTCGGGGCCGGCGGCGTCGTCGAGCACCACCAGGACCCGCCGATCGGCGAGACGGCCGCGGTACGCCGCCGCCCTGGCCGCGACGTCGTCCGGGATGGCGGGACCGGTGACGCCCAGCGCTCGCAACAGGTCGCCGAGGACGTCGGCGAGGTCGCGGGGGTCGGAGGCGCCAGCCAGCGGGACGAACAGCTGTCCGTCCGGGAAGGACCGGCGGAGCCGGTGCGCGGTGCTGACCGCGAGGGTGGACTTGCCCGCGCCGGGTTCGCCGGTGATCACCGCGACCGGGACGCCCGTGCTCGCGCCGAGCAGCCCGGAGAGTTTCGCGATCTCGCCCTCGCGGCCCGCGAGATCCGCGATGTCCGGGGGCAGCTGGCAGATCGGGAAGACCTGCGCGGTCTTGGCCGGCGGCACCGGATCCTCGCCGCGCAGCACGGCGGCGTGCACGCGGCGGACCTCGGCGCCGGGCTCCACACCGAGTTCCTCGACGAGAGTGGTGCGCAGTTCGCGGTGGACGGCCAGTGAATCGGCCTGCCTGCCGGCGCGGTGCAGCGCGATCATCAGCTGCGCGGCCAGCCGCTCGCGCAGCGGATGTTCGGTGATCATCGCCTGGAGTTCGCCGGTGAGCTCGCCGTGCCTGCCGTCGGACAGTTCGGCGTCGACGCAGTCTTCGAACGCGGCGAGGCGTTCCGACTCGAGCCGGGCGATGTCCGCGTCGAGCCGGGGGATGTGCAGTCCGGACAGGACCGGCCCGCGCCACTCCGCCAGCGCCCGGCGATAGTGCCCGGCTGCCCCCGCCGGATCGCCCGCCCGCGCGGCGGCCTTCCCCGCCGCGGCGGCTTCGCGGAAGGACAGCAGATCGAGGTCGCCCGGGCCGACCACCAGCCGGTAACCGTGCGGATCCCGCTCGATCTCCAGCCCTTCGAACCGCGCCCGCAGGCGGGAGACGTACGTGTGCAGATTCGAGGTGTACGACTTGGGCGGTGTCTCCGGCCAAAGGGTCTCGACCAGGGCGTCGACCGGGACGGACGAGTTCGCGTTCAGCAGCAGGACGGCCAGCAGGGCGCGCTGATGATCGCCGCGCGGCGCCGTGCGCCGCCCGGGCGGGCTCTCGATCGTCAACGGTCCGAGCACGCCGAATCGCGGCACGGGCACCTCCCAGGTCCTGAGAGGGGGACACTAGCGAGGGGATCCGACAATTCTGTGACCTGTCCCGCCCCGCGCGTACGGGCTCATCTGCACTGCTAGCCTTCGAACCCGGCATATCGGGACACCATTTGGGGAGTTGCACGTGTCTGCAGGTGGCGGAACCAAGGCGATCATCGCCGCACTCGTGGCGAACGCCGGAATCGCGGCCGCGAAATTCACCGGCTTCCTCATCACGGGGTCGTCTTCGATGCTCGCCGAGTCCGTGCACTCGCTCGCGGACACCTCGAACCAGGGGCTCCTGCTGCTCGGTCAGAAGACCTCGCAGCGCAAGGCGACCCGCACGCACCCGTTCGGCTTCGGCCGGGACCGCTACTTCTACTCGTTCATCGTCGCGCTGATGCTCTTCAGCCTCGGCTCGGTGTTCGCGCTGTACGAGGGCATCCACAAGATCAGCGAACCGGAACCGCTGACCTCGCCGCTGGTGGCGGTCGGCATCCTCGTGGTCGCGATCGGGCTGGAGTCGTACTCCTTCTACACCGCGATCCAGGAGTCGAAGAAGATCAAGGGCGACGCGGGCTGGTGGGCGTTCATCCGCCAGGCCAAGACCCCCGAACTGCCGGTGGTGCTGCTGGAGGACGCGGGCGCGCTGCTCGGCCTGGTGTTCGCGCTCGCGGGCGTCGGACTCTCGGTCATCACCGGCGACCCGGTGTGGGACGGCATCGGCACCGTGACGATCGGCCTGCTGCTCGGCGTCATCGCGATCATCCTGATCATCGAGATGAAGAGCCTGCTGATCGGCGAAGGCGCCTCCGAGCCCGACCTCGACACGATCGTCGACGAACTCGCCGCGGGCAAGGTCGAGCGGGTCATCCACATCCGGACGCTCTACATCGGCCCGGACGAGATGCTGGTGGCCGCGAAGCTCGCGCTGGTGCCGGGGCTGGAGACCGGCGAGGTCGCGCAGGCCATCGACGACGCCGAAGCGCGTGTGCGGGCGAAGGTGCCTACGGCGAAGCTGATCTACCTGGAGCCGGACCTGGACCGCTCGCTGGCCTGAGTCCGAGCCTGACGCCTGAGCCTCCGGGGTTCGTTTCCGGCCTGCTCGGCGGGATGTCATGAAAGGGCCGTTCAGGACGTTTTCCGTCCTGAACGGCCCTTTCATGACATTCGGGAGCGGCGATCGACATCGCCGCGACCGCCGTTCGGCGCAACTGTCCGTACATCGCCGACTACCGTCGCGACCTCCGCGTACTTCGTTGCTCTCCCACCGCGCTGCCGTCACGACCGGGCGATAAGGTCCGATGAACCGCAGTCAGGTCTATGGAGGTCAAGGGTGCCCGGAAACGGTCTGTGGCGTACGAAATCCATCGAGCAGTCCATCGCGGACACCGACGAACCGGGGACCAGGCTCAGGCGGAACCTGAGCGCGTGGGACCTGACCGTCTTCGGCGTCGCCGTCGTCATCGGTGCCGGTATCTTCACGCTCACCGCGCGCACGGCAGGCGACTACGCGGGGCCGTCGGTGTCGCTCTCGTTCGTCTTCGCTGCCATCGCCTGCGCGCTGGCGGCGCTCTGTTACGCGGAATTCGCGTCGACCGTCCCGGTGGCCGGGAGCGCGTACACGTTCTCTTACGCCACCTTCGGCGAGTTCATGGCGTGGATCATCGGCTGGGACCTGATCCTGGAACTCGCGGTCGGCGCGGCCGCGGTGTCGAAGGGCTGGTCGGCCTACCTCGAAACCGTGCTCTCCTACATTTTCGGCAAGGGCACGAAGACGACGTTCGAGATCGGCGGTGTCCCGGTCGACTGGGGCGCCCTGATCGTGGTGCTGGTGCTGACGACGCTGCTCGCGGTCGGCACGAAGCTGTCTTCGCGGTTCTCGATGGTGATCACCGGGATCAAGGTCGCGGTGGTGCTGTTCGTGATCGTGCTCGGCATCTTCTACATCAAGGGTTCCAACTACAGCCCGTTCATCCCGGACGCCCAGTCCGGCGCCGAGTCGTCGGCCACCGGGGTCGACCAGTCGCTGTTCTCGGTGTTCGCGGGCAGCAGCAGTAGCTCGTTCGGTGTCTTCGGCCTGCTGGCCGCGGCTTCGCTGGTGTTCTTCGCGTTCATCGGTTTCGACATCGTCGCGACCACCGCGGAAGAGACCCGCAACCCGCAGAAGGCCGTGCCGCGCGGCATCTTCGGCTCGCTGGCCATCGTCACGGTGCTCTACGTCGCCGTGTCGCTCGTGGTCGTCGGCATGGTGAACTACAAGGATCTCGCCACTTCGGCGGGCGACGGCAGCAAGAAGACGCTCGCGTCCGCGTTCGCGGTCAACGGTGTCGACTGGGCGGCCAACATCATCTCCGTCGGCGCCCTCGCCGGTCTGACGACCGTCGTCATGGTGCTGATGCTCGGCCAGATCCGGATCATCTTCGCGATGTCGCGCGACGGCCTCATGCCGCGCGCCCTGGCGAAGACCGGCGCGAACGGGACGCCGAAGCGGGCGACCATCGTCGTCGGCGGACTGGTCGCCGTCGCCGCGACGTTCTTCCCGGCGGACAAACTGGAGGAAATGGTCAACGTCGGCACACTGTTCGCGTTCATTCTCGTTTCCGCGGGCGTGATGGTGCTGCGCAAGACGCGACCGGATCTGCCGCGTGCCTTCCGGGTGCCGTGGGTGCCGGTGATCCCGATCCTGGCGATCCTCGCCTGCCTGTGGCTGATGTTGAACCTGACCGTGCTGACCTGGTTGCGGTTCATCGCGTGGATGGTGCTGGGCGTCGTCATCTACTTCGTCTACAGCCGTCGCCATTCGCTGCTCGGCAAGAAGAACGCGGACGAGAAGGCGGAGTCCGTATCGGACTGATCATTCTCGTTTCGGCGGCCCACCATTCCTCTGTGGATGGTGGGCCGCTTTGTCGGGGGCCCCGGATTCCGTGTGAAATCGGTGTGCGATAGCGTCCGGTCTCTCGCCTCACCCTGTCGGGTGAACGGAACTCGTGGAGAACACCGCGAGTTGACCGTCATCACTCGGAAGAGGCATCGCGCTTTTGCTCGTTTGTCCCCCGATCGGTACAGGAGAGCTCTGAATGCAGATCATGTCCGGACGACGTGTCCGTTCCGCCGTCACCGTCGTCGCCCTGGCGACCGCCGCCCTGCTCGGCACCGCCGGCTCGGCGCTGGCCTGCCACTCCGACGACGACCGCGCCAAGCCGATCCCCGGCAACATCAGCAAGTGCGAGCAGGTCAAGGCCGGCGGCTCGGCCCTGTCCGACTCGGACTTCAAGTTCACCGGCGGCGTCGGTGAGAAGCGGCTGAACATCACCGGCCTCGGCGAAGGCGTCAAGGTGACCGCGATCGTCGTCCTCGGTGGCGACGACGGCTACAACGTCTACGAGCCGGGCAAGCGCAAGCTCGCCGACACCCCGCCGTGGACCGAGCTGCGCGCGCCGTTCAACCGCGACGGCAGCAAGGCGAACATCGACAAGTGGTACGCGTGCGGCGAGAAGACCAAGCCGACCGAGCAGCCGAAGCCGAGCGAGCCGACGAAGACCTCGACGGCCAAGCCGCCGACGACCGCGCCGACCACCACGGACAAGCCGTCGGAGACCTCCGCTCCGTCGAGCACCGCGGTTCCCGCCCCGAACGTCGGCGGTAACGGCGGCAACGGCGGCGGCCTCGCGGACACCGGTTTCGACAACGCCTGGCTGCTGTGGGCCGGTGGCCTGCTGGTCCTGGCCGGTGCCGGCGTCCTGGTCCTGCTGCGCGTGCGCCGCGGCAAGACCGACTGAAGCCAGCCCTGAGTACATGAAGGCCCCCATCCTTGTGCCAGGCGCAAGGATGGGGGCCTTCATGTACTTCAGCGCATCTGCGGGAAGTCCCCGAACAGCGATCCCTGTTCGCCCCAGGGATTCTTCGCGCGGGGACGGCCGAGACCGGCGGCCATCGCGACGGCGTTGTCCCATTCGGAGTCGACGACGTAGTCCGTGTGCTTGAGGACGCCGGGCGCCCAGCGGTGGCGCCCGGTCGGCCCGCGCATCGGGTCGGGCAGCCAGTGATCGCCGCCGAGCACCAGGACGCCCTGTTCGTCGGGTTCGGCGGCCAGCGGCCCGGTCCCGCCGCCGGGCAGGTAGCCGTCGCCCAGCAGTTTCCCGGCCACCACGCGATGCCGCCACGTGGTGACGCCGCCGCCGAAGACGTCCGTGCCGCGGCACAGCGCCCGCCAGCGGCCGTCGAGATCGGTGTACAGCCCGGCCAATTGCGCCTGCGGCAGCATCGCGGGGAACGCGCGCTGGTAGCCCCATTGCAACGGTGAGCCCGCTGTCAGCAGCCCGACGCGTTCGCGGTCCTCCGGCGGGAGATCGGCGATCACGCGCGCGGCGGCGAGCACGGTCAGCAGGCTGCCGAGGTTGTAGCCGGACAGCACGACCCGCGTGCCCGGATCGGCCAGATGTTCCTTGACCCGGTCCGCGAGTTCGGGGACGACCTTGAGCGCGTAACTCGGCGGCACGGTCGGATGGGCGGCACGCGGCCAGAAGCACACGAGATCCGCCAGCGCGCCGAGATGACGGCTGCGCGTGGGCTTGGTCGCGGCGGCGAACACGACGCGCAGCAATCCCGCGGCCAACGCGCCCAGCGCGAACACGCCGATCCCCGAGATCGGGGTGAACCAGCTCGCGAGCGGGCCGAAACCGAAGCGCAGCACGAGGAGCGCGCCACCGCCCGCCGCCATCGCCAGCGCCACCGCGAGCGCGAGATGATGCAGATGCTTGCGTTCCCACGAGGCGCGCGCCCAGACCCGGGCCGCTTCCTCTTCCTGCGCCTTGCTGATCTCCATCAGCGCGACGACCTCCGGGACGCCGCGGCGCAGCCGTCGCAGCGGGACGGCCACGGCGAAGCCCAGCAGACCGAGGACGAGGGCGAGCGCGAGCCCGGCGCCCCACAGGACGGTCACCAGGACGTAGGTGTCGGGCAGCCGGAGCTCGGTCGCGCCGACCAGTTGCCGCAGCGCGACCGCGAGGCCCGCGCCGAAGCCGCCGCCGAGCAGACCGGCGAGCGCGACGACGGGCGCCGCGGCCCAGCCGCCGAGCCAGGGGCGCAGCCGTCGAGGCAGGTGCTTCCAGGCCGACCGGCCGGACAAGGCGGCGGGGATGAGGATCAGCGCGAACAGCACGGTCACCACGACCATCGACCCGCCCAGCGCCTCGACCGTCCCGTCCGCTCCGCCGAGCCCGCCGCCCGGCAGCCCCGCGGGCAGCGGCGTCCGGCGCACGACGGCGATCCCGACCAGCACGACGGCGAACCCGATCAGCCCGCCCCGGATCACCGGTCCGGCCGAGAAACCGACCGTCGAGGCCAGCAGCGAGGCGACGGCGAGCGCCAGCGCGCAGATCCAGACGATCAGGTCGAACGTCGTCGAGGGCAGCCGGAACGGCCCGCCGAGCAACGGAAGCGCGACACAGGTCAAGGCGGCGACGGTGTGCAGCGTGCGCAGGCCCGGCGTGCGCGGCAGGTCCTGCGGTTGCAGCGGGCTCGAACTGTGGGCGCGGTGCAGCCGGTTCCGCGACCGCCAGTCCGACGACGGGATCCGGTCGAGTACGAAGATCAGCACCAGCAGCGGGACCACCCCGATCGCCGTCCGCAGCGGCGCGAAGTCCCGCAGGAACGACGGGATCCCGGATAGGCAGTCCGAACCGGGCGCGAGACATTGCGCGGCGAACAGGTCGAGCGACACCACCGCGAGCTGGCTGATCAGCAGCATCGTCAGCAGCAGCGAGGCCACCCGCAGCAGCCCCCGGCAGATCGCGCCGAGCGCCGCCGCGAATCGCTTGCCCTCCGGGACCGGCGGCAGCATCCAGTGCGCGACGTTCGCCAGCGAGAACGGGAACAGCAGCGCCCAGGTCGCCTTCGCCGCGCCCCCCGACGTCATCCCGCTCCACAGGTAGCCTTCGAGGATGCGCGGGATCGAACGGCCGAGCGCGGGCAGCACCGGACCGGGAGCGGGACGGCGCAGCCGGTCCGACGGCCGGATCAGCCTGCCGATCCCGTCGCCCGCGACGTCGACCACCGACGTCGAATCCAGCAGGCTTTCACCGCTCGTGCCCACTAGCCCGGGTACGCGTATTTCGACGACGCGGGTATCGGGACCCGGCATGACCACGGTGAAGGCCTCCAATCCGTTTCAGTGGGCTTTGAGCCGACAACGGTACTGTTCCGTTGTCATCCAACCTTGGAGGAAGCGCGCATATGACCCCCGAAAGCGTTGCCAAGCGGCACGACACCCGCAACGGCATCGAGTTCGCCGTCGCCGATCTCGAGGCCGCCGAGTTCGGCCGCAAGGAGATCCGCCTCGCCGAGCACGAGATGCCGGGCCTGATGGCGCTGCGCCGCGAGTACGCCGAGGTGTATCCCCTGCGGGGAGCCCGGGTTTCGGGCTCGCTCCACATGACGGTACAGACCGCGGTCCTGATCGAAACCCTCGTCGCGCTGGGCGCCGAGGTCCGCTGGGCCTCGTGCAACATCTTCTCCACGCAGGACCACGCCGCCGCGGCGATCGTCGTCGGCCCGCACGGCACGCCCGAGGAGCCCAAAGGCGTCCCGGTGTTCGCCTGGAAGGGCGAGTCGCTGGAGGAGTACTGGTGGTGCACCGAAAGGATGCTCACCTGGGACGGAGAGGGTCCCAACATGATCCTCGACGACGGCGGCGACGCCACCATGCTGGTGCACAAGGGAACCGAGTTCGAGAAGGCGGGCGTCGTCCCTTCCCCGGACGAGGACACTTCGGACGAGTTCCGCGTCTTCCTCCAGCTGCTGAGCGCTTCCGTCGCGGCCGACACCGGCAAATGGACCAAGATCGGCGAGGGCGTCCGCGGGGTCACCGAGGAGACCACGACCGGCGTGCTGCGGCTCTACCAGCTCGCCGCGGCCGGTGAGCTGCTGTTCCCGGCGATCAACGTGAACGACGCGGTGACCAAGTCGAAGTTCGACAACCGCTACGGCATCCGGCATTCGCTGATCGACGGCATCAACCGCGGCACCGACGTCCTCATCGGCGGCAAGGTCGCGGTCGTCTGCGGCTACGGCGACGTCGGCAAGGGCGCCGCGGAATCGCTGCGCGGCCAGGGCGCGCGGGTGATCGTCACCGAGATCGACCCGATCTGCGCGCTGCAGGCGGCGATGGACGGCTACCAGGTCAAGAAGCTGGAGAACGTCCTCGCCGAGGCCGACATCATCATCACGACCACCGGCAACAAGGACGTCGTGCTCGTCGAGCACATGGCGCGGATGAAGCACCAGGCGATCCTCGGCAACATCGGCCACTTCGACAACGAGCTCGACATGGCCGGCTTGCAGCGTTACCCGGGCATCCGGCGGATCAACATCAAACCGCAGGTCGACGAGTGGGTCTTTCCCGATGGCAAGAGCATCATCGTGCTGTCCGAGGGCCGCCTGCTGAACCTGGGCAACGCGACCGGGCACCCGTCGTTCGTGATGTCGAACAGCTTCTCCAACCAGGTGATCGCGCAGATCGAGCTGTTCACCAAGCACGAGGAGTACGACAAGGAGGTCTTCCGCCTCCCGAAGAAGCTCGACGAGAAGGTCGCGAAGATCCACCTCGACGCGCTCGGCGGTGAGCTCACGAAGCTGACCAAGGACCAGGCCGAGTACATCGACGTGGACGTCGAAGGTCCCTTCAAGACCGACCACTACCGGTACTGAGCCGCCGCTATGAACGGTCCTTTCCTTGCGAAATTTGCCAGGAAAGGACCGTTCATAGCGCGTCGCGCTACTCCCACTCGACCTCGATGCCGGCCAGCCCCGGCCCGGCGTCGCTGAAGAACCCGCTGGTCACGCCGCCCATGTCGCAGGGCAGCTCTTCAGACTCGACGGGCACGGCGTCGTCGCGTGTCCGGAACTGCCGCGTGCAGCGGGCGGGCAGGGCGCCGAGGGCGAACTTCAGCTGCACCAGGTAACTCGAACACTGGTCCCGCAGCATCCGGAAGTACCCGGGCGAAGCGGCCCCGGAGTCGTCCCGGACCTCGAAGCAGAACACGTGGATCTCGCCCTCGGCGAGCTTCCGGTCGAAGAGCAGTTCGGTGGCCATCGTCTCGGCGCCGGCGTTGCGCCGGATCCGGCCGACGCGGCAGCCCTCGCTGGTCATCATCTCGACGTCGCGGATGTCGCAGCCGGGGTCGCCGTTGTAGACGGTGACGTACCGGTCCGGCCCGTGCCGCCGCGCCCGGCACACCAGCCGGGTGTGCAGGGCGACCTGCCGGTGCGCGGCGTCGAAGGTGATCGTGTCGTGCACCGCCAGCATTTCGAGGTCGGCGTTGTAGCGGTTGGACGACGGGTACGCGCCCAGTTCGGCCAGCAGCTGATCGACGATCGAGCCCATGTCGCCGGACCGGATGTCGTGGAACGACGCGGCCATCTGGTGCCCGCGCGCCCGCGTCGTCCGCGGTCCGATCAGCACGACGAGCGCGTCCGCGGGCAGTTGCAGCACCGATTCCAGCGCGCGGACCGCCGGGAGCGCCTTGGGTACCTCCGGCTGGCGCAGGCCGCGCTGCCAGTAGCTCAACGTCGACTGTCCGATTTGGACACCGCGTAACCCGAGGTGGGCGCGGAGCCGGGCAAGGGACAGGCCGCGATACGCGATCGCCTGCCGGAGCGCGTGGTGGAATTCGCCGCTGCGAAGGGCCTCGACGAGTTCTTTGGGCAGGGTTTCGAGCGATTGACGGCGCGTTCCGTCGATGATTGTCGGGGTGTCCACGCTCGGGGGGAGCTTTCCCGCCGAGAACGCGTCGGCACCGTCTCGTGTCACCGCTCGTCCCTTCACCAGACCAGTGTGTGCGCTGAGCGTGAACGCCGCGGAACGTTCACGTTAGCAGCGCACTGTGAACACTACGTCCCCCGTTCGGGGTGGTTGACCCCGGAAGAGTGACCGTTCCGGGGTGTGGAAACGCCCCGGAACGGTCCGTTCCGCCGAGTGCCCATCTTGCTCTGTGTGAGCCTGCTGTTCACCGTTGTGACCACATTGGTTCGCCATGGTGACCAGGAGGCCCGTCGTGCCTGTGTTCTCGAGGAGGGTTTGCGCCGCCGGCGCCGCGTCCGTCGTGGCGTGGCTGGCGATCCAGACCCCGGCGAGCGCGCTGCCCCAGCCGCCTGCCCGCCAGAACACCGTCGCGATGCAGGTGCAGGAGAAGTCCCAGTGGTGCTGGGTGGCTTCCGGCAACACCATCGCGGCCCACCACGGTGTGACCGTCACGCAGAACGAATTCTGCCGGATCGCCCACGGTGAGCGACGCCGGGAGTGCGCTGACGAGCCGGGAACGCTGGGCGACGTCCGGCGCGCCTTCGGCAAGCTCGGCTTCTCGGCCCCGGGGAACTACCTCAAGGGCCGCATCCCCTACGCCGACGTCCAGACGCAGACCGGCGCCGGCCGTCCGGTGCAGACCCGGGTCGGCTGGGCCTCGGGCGGTGGCCACATGCACGTCCTCTACGGCCACGACGCCGGCCGGAAGTGGGTCTCGTGGGGGGATCCACTGCCCACCGGCAACCGGTACAACTGGTCGACCTACGACTTCTACTCGGCCAACAAGTCCTTCACCTGGACCCACACGCTCACCGGGATCCGGCGATGAGCGCGCGGCGGTTCCTCGGGCTCGCCGGGCTGGTCGCGGTCGCGCTGCTGATCTCGGCGCCCGGAGCGCGCGCGGACACGCTGTCGAGTGAAGATCTCGCGGCCGCGAAGGCGGCTGCCGACGATCCCACGCTGCGTGCCGAAATCGGTCGCTTCCTCACACAGACGGGTGGTTCGGGTCGGACGCCGTCGGTCAGTGTCGTCGACGAATCCTTCCCGGTTTACGAGCTTTCGAGGGACTTCGTCGCCGGTGACGGCGCGATCGCCGGGCAGCTCGCCTACGTCGCCGTCCCGGTGACGGCGTCCGACGGGCAGACCGCGACGGTCTGGTCGGTCCGCGGTGACGACGGCGGCTGGCGCGTCGGGAACATCGCGTCGGGCGACCGGGAAAGCGCACTGGCCCGGCGGTTGCCCGCCGGCGCGACGCTGCTCCACGAACCGCAGGTCGACGCCTGGTACGCGCTGCGCGATGGCCGGGTGACCTTGCTCGACTCGGGCGCCAGCGGCTACGCGGCCGGTGCCACGGCCACCCTCGCGGAGTACCAGAAGACGGTCTCCGGCCGGTACGGCGCGATGCTCGCGAACTCGCCGTACGCCCAGGAGGGCAAGGCCGGTGGCTACAACGCCCAAGTGATGCCCCGCGGCGACGGCGGCCCCGCACCCGACGCGCAGGACACCGGGTTCGTCCCGCTGCTGATCTTCGGCGGCCTGCTGCTGATCTGTATCGCCGGCTTCTTCCTGCACTCGAAGAGGCGCGTCCCCTAGCGGACCGGTGGGCCGGACGTGAGCTGACCCCGTCTGGCCCGCCGGTCGACCAACCACCCGTAATCTGTGGCGGTGGGTCGACTCGTGGTTATCGAAGGTCTGGACGGCGCGGGCAAGCGCACGCTCGCCGATGCGCTGACCGGTGCGCTGAACGCGGCCGGAGCGAGTGTCACGTCCATCGCGTTTCCTCGCTATGGCCAGAGCGTGCACGCCGACCTGGTGAAGGAAGCGCTGCACCGCGGGCACGGCGACCTCATCGACTCCGTGTACGGCATGGCGTTGCTCTACGCGCTCGACCGCCGGGGAGCCGCCGACGAGATCCGCGCCCGGCTCGGTGATCACGACGTCGTGCTGCTCGACAGGTACGTCGCGTCGAACGCGGCGTACGGCGCAGCCCGGCTCCACCAGGGCGCGGACGGCGAGTTCGTGCGGTGGCTCCGGGGCCAGGAGATCGACCGGTTCGGCCTGCCGGTGCCCGCCGCGCATCTGCTGCTCCGGGTCACCGCCGACGTCGCCGCCGACCGCGCGCAGCGCCGCGCGGCGAGCGACGCCGACCGCGCGCGGGACTCCTTCGAGACCGACGACGCGCTCCAGAAGCGGTGCTCGGTGGTCTACGACGAACTCGCCGCGACGGGCTGGCTCGCGCCCTGGCACGTTCTCGACGGCGTCGCCGGTGTCGACACAACGGCGTTGGCTGCCGAGCTCCTCCGCAATTAGTCCTCTGGATGCGGTACTTGCGTGCGCATCTACCGCGTTTCGTCCTCTGGATGCGGTACTTGCGTGCGCAACTATCGCGTTTCGTCCTCTAAACGCGTGAGCAGCCAGGTGTGGAACTCGCCGATGTGGTGCTCGGACGGCATCAGCACCCCGCCGCCGCGGTAGGCACGGGACGACATCGCGGGCTGGCAGCGTTCGCAGGCGTCGAAGTCCTGCTCGTTGACGCGGTGGAACAACTCCACCGAGCGTGACACGTCCCGCCCCGCCGCCACGACCTCCTTCGAATAGAGCCAGTCGCATTCGACGACCGTCCGGTCCGGCGCGAGCGGGTACATCCGGTGGAAGATCACGTGGTCCGGCACCAGGTTCACGAACACCTGCGGCCGGATGGTGATCGCGTAGTACCGCCTGTCCTGTCCGTCCGCGACCCCGTCGAGCCGCTCGAAACCCGAACCGCCGTCGACGGTGAACCCCTCGACGTCCTCGCCGAACTCGGCGCCGTGCCCGACGTAGTACTGCGCCGCGTACCCGTCGGCGAACTCCGGCAGCACCTCGGTCAGCTCGGGATGGATCGTCGCGCAGTGGTAGCACTCCATGAAGTTCTCGACGATCAGTTTCCAGTTCGCCTTGACGTCGTAGGTGATCCGGCGCCCGACCGAGAGCCCGTCGAGGCCGTAGCGCTCGATCGACTCCAGATCGCCCAGCCGTTCCCGCACCGCGCCCTCGACGCCGGCCTCGAACGACGGCGGGTCCGCGGCGAGGCAGACCCACGCGTAACCCAGCCATTCCCGCAGGTGCACGGCGTGCAGCCCGTACTCGGCGCGGTCGATGTCGGGGAGGTTCGCCAGGTTCGGCGCCGCGATCAGCTTCCCGTCGAGCCCGTACGTCCACGCGTGGTACGGGCATTGGAACGCGCGTTTCACCGTGCCCGACTCCTCGGTGCACAGCCGGGCCCCGCGATGGCGGCAGACGTTGAGGAACGCCCGGAGCCCGCCGTCCCGTCCCCGGCCGACGAGCACGCTCTCGCGTCCGATTCGGACGGTCCGGTAGTCACCTGCCGACGGCAGGTCCGCCGAACGCACGGCGCAGAACCACAGGCGTTCGAAGATCTTCTCCTGCTCCGCCGCGAAGATCGCGGGATCGGTGTAGTAGCCGCCGCCCAGGGTCGGGATCAGGCCGGTGGGTTGTCCGGTCAGTGTCATCTCTTCGCTCCCGTCAGCCGGGCGGGGTCGAACAGGGCGATCGGATGTCCGGTGGTGCCGTCGGTCACCAGATCGGCGAGCACCTCGCCGACCACCGGGACGAACTTGAAGCCGTGCCCGGAGAACCCGCAGGCCACCACCACGCGATCGTGCGCGGGATGGCGGGAGATGACGAAATGCTCGTCGGGGGTGTTCGTGTACATGCAGGTCGCCCCGCGCAGGAACGCGCCCGGCAGCGACGGCATCTTCCGCCCGACGAACTCGGAGATCTCGTCGACCTCTTCCGCGTGCACCGTCCGGTCGATGGTCTCGGGCGTGCAGGTCTCCCCGCCGCGGAAGAACGCGACCTTCACGCTCCCGGCGTCGTCGTGGGAGGGGAAACCGTAGAACTGGCGGCCGTTTTCGCCTTCCCAGACGTAGATCGGATGCCGTCCGGCGCGGAACGGTCCCGCCCCGCCCGACGGTGCGAACCAGTACTGGACCTGGCGTTCGATCGTGAAGCCGACGCCGAGTTCGGCGAGCAGTCCCGGTGCCCAGGCGCCGGGGCAGATCACCAGCTGCTCCGCTGTGTAGTAGTTCTGCGAGGTCCCGACCCGGACCCCGTTGGAAGTCTGCCGCCAAGAAAGGACCTTCTCCTCGTGGTGCAGCCGGGCCCCGGCCCTGGCGGCGAGCTGGAGATGCGCCGCCACACTGCCTTCCGGTACCACGAAACCGGCGTTCTCCTCGTACAGCGCGATCTCGTGCTCCGCCGGGTTCATCGTCGTGAACCGACGCCGGATCTCCGCGGCGTCCAGGAGTTCGTGCGGCAGCTCCCATTTCCGGGCGCTGGCGAGGCTTCCCGACACCGTCCGCGAGTCCGGGCCGCCGAGCATGATCCCGCCGCAGCGGGTGAAGATCTTCCGGCCGGAGTCCCGTTCGATGCCGTCCCACAGTTCGTGCGCTCGCAGCAGGAGCGGGACATACGCGGGATCCTCGAAGTACGCCTGCCGGGTGATCCGCGAGCCGCCGTGGCTGGACCCGAGGTTGTGCGCCGGCGCGAACTGGTCGATGCCCAGCACACGGTGTCCCCGCCGGGCGAGCCGGTACGCGGCCGCGCTGCCCATCCCGCCGAGGCCGATGACGATGACGTCGTAGTGGGTCATGCGGCGCTCCTGATCCGGTTCATGCCGGGGTCGAACAGCGGTTCACTCGCCACGACGGCGGGGATCCGCTCGCCGAAGTACTCGATCTCCAGCTGCCGTCCCGGCTGGGTGTACTCCGCCGGGAGCCACGCGTAGGCGATGTTCTTGCCGACGGTGTAGCCGTACGCGGCACTGGTGACGTATCCGGCGGGACGTCCGCCGGCGTACACCGGTTCCTTGCCGAGCACGACGGACCGGGGATCGTCGATCGTGAGGCAGGTCAGCTTCCTGGTCGCCGTTTCCTCCGAGCGCCCTGCCAGCGCGTCCCGCCCGATGAAGTAGCCCTTGTCCATCCGCACGGCGAACCCGAGACCGGCCTCGTACGGGTCGTGCTCGGCCGTGACGTCCGTGCCCCACAGCCGATATCCCTTCTCCAGCCGCATACTGGAGAAGGCTTCCCGGCCGGCGGCGATGATCCCGTGCCGCTGCCCGGCCTCCCAGAGGGTGTCCCACAGTTCGCGGCCGAGGTCGGCGCTCGTGTACAGCTCCCAGCCGAGTTCGCCCACATAGGACAGTCGCATCGCGGTGACCGGCACCAGGCCGACGTACGCCCGTTTCGTCTTGAAGTAGCCCATCGCCTGGTGTGAGAAGTCCGTTGTGGACAGTGGTTGCAGCACCGCTCTGGCGAGCGGCCCCCAGAGCCCGATACAGCAGGTGCCCGGGGTGGTCTCGTGGATCTGCGCGGCGCCGTCGCCGGGGAGATGCCGCCGCAGCCAGTCGATGTCGATGGCGCTGTTGACGCCCACCTGGAACCGTTCGGTGCCGAGACGGGCGACGGTCAGGTCGCCGCGCACGCCGCCGTCCTCGTCGAGCAGCAGCGTGTAGGTGACCGAGCCGGGTTTCTTGTCGAGCTGGTTCGTGGTCATCGTCTGCAGGAACGGCAAGGCGCCCGGGCCGGTGACCTCCACGCGTTTCAACGACGTCATGTCGAACATCGCGACCCGCCGCCGCGCGACCAGCGCCTCGGCACCGCCGATCGGGGACCAGTACCGCGCTGCCCAGTCGTCGCGCTCAGGGACGAGGCCGACCTCGGGGAGGTCCGCGTTCGCCTCGTACCAGTGCGGCCGTTCCCAGCCGCTCGCTTCGAGGAAGAACGCGCCGAGCGCCGCCTGCCGTTCGTGGAAGGGACTCGTCCGCAGCGGCCGCGGCTCTTCCATGGGCTGCAGGGGATGGACGACGTCGTAGACCTCGGCGAAGCTCTGGCAGCTGCGTGCCATGACGTAGTCCGGGGCCAGCTGCACCGGCTCGAACCGGGCGAGGTCGCAGCCGTGCAGGTCGGTGCCGGGCTGCCCGTCGACCAGCCAGCGCGCCATCGCCCGCGCGACCCCGGCCGAATGCGTGATCCAGACGGCTTCGGCGACCCAGAACCCGTCGAGGTCCGGATGCTCGCCCAGGAGCGGCATGCCGTCCGGGGTGAAGGAGAACAGGCCGTTGATGCCCTCTTCGACCTTGGTCTCGCCCAGCGAGGGCAGCAGGTCGACGGCGGCGGCCAAGGACTCCTCGAAGTCCGCGGGCGTGAACGCGAGTTCCGACGGCATGCCCGCGCCGCTGCCGATCTCCTTGGCGGGCAACGGCATCGGCCGATGCCCGTACGCGCCGATGCCGATCCTGTCGGTGTGTTCGCGGAAGTAGAGGTCGGCGTCCTGATGCCGCAGGATCGGCAGGATGGCCTCCTCGGTCGCTCCGGCGAGTGACGGCAGGGGACTGGTGCGCGCGTACTGGTGCGCCATCGGGACCAGCGGGATCACCAGGTCGACCAGCTCGCCGAGCAGCGGGCCCCACATCCCGGCGCACGAGACCACGATGTCCGCGCGGAAGGTGCCGGTCTCGGTGGTGACGCCGGTGACCCGGCCGCCCGCCCGCTCGACGCCGACGACCTTCTGGTGCGCGACGAACTTCGCGCCACGCCCGATCGCGCGGCGGGCCTGCGCCTCGGCTGCCCGCAGAGGGTTGGCCAGGCCGTCTGAAGGGATGTGGAACCCGCCGAGCACCTTGGCCGGGTCGAGCATCGGATGCAGCGCGGCGCATTCGCCCGGCTCGATCAGCCTGCTTTCGACGCCCGACGCGGTCGCCCAGCCGTGCCGCCGCTTGAGATCGGCGAGCCGTTCCGGCGTCGTGGCCACCTCCAGGCCGCCGACCTGCCGGAAACAGGGGCTCCCGTCGAGGTCGAGCGCGCCGTATTTGGCGACGGTGTACCGGGCGAACCCGGTCATCGTGCGGCAGGCGTTGGTCTGGAAGACCAGACCGGGCGCGTGCGAGGTGGAGCCGCCGGTGGTGAACAGGTCGCCCTGTTCCAGGACGGTGAGGTCGGTCCAGCCACGTTCGGTGAGCTCGTCGGCGAGCGCGCAGCCGACGATGCCGGCGCCGATCACGACGACGCGGGGTCCGGAGGGCATGGTGAGGGAACCTCCTGCCTGCCCAGTAGGTCCACAAAGGACACGCGGGCATCGGGGTGACAGGCGCTGTTGCGGATGAGGCACGTCGTTCCGTCTTCAGCAACAAAGTGCGGCACGTGCGGGCACGCTGTCAAGAGCCCGAAAAGGTCCGCCTCTTCAACTGGCGCGTGCAATGAAAGGCCCCTTCATGGCAAAATTTGCCATGAAGGGGCCTTTCATTGCACGCGCGAAGGGTGTGACCGGGCCGGTCGGCTCACTCCGCGAAATACCCCAGCTGCGCCGAAAGATCGGCGGAGGCCTCGGTGAGTGGCCGCACGATCTGCCGCACCCGCTGCTTCGAAAGCCGGTACGAAGGACCGGAAGCGCTCATCGCCGCGACGACGTCCCCGCCGGGACCGTGCACCGGCACCGCGACCGCGTGCATCCCCAGCTCCAGCTCCTCGAAACAGGCCGCGTACCCGTCCGCGGCGACCCGCTCCAGTTCGGCGCTCAGCTCGTCCGGATCGACCGTGGTCCGCGGCGTGAACTGTTCGAGTTTCCGCCGGAGCAAGCGTTTGCGCTCGACGTCGCCCATGTACGCGAGCAGCACCTTCCCGCTGGACGTCGCGTGCAGGGGCGTGCGCTGGCCGGTCCAGTTCTGCGTGGTGATCGCGGCCGAACCGCGGGCCTGGCTGACGTTGATCGCCACGCCGTCGTCCGCGATCGCGATGTTGACCGTCTCGCCGAGCGTCTCCGCCAGGCCCTGACACGTCTGCCTGCCCAGTTTCGCCAGGTCCATCCGGCCGGTGGCGGCACCCGCCAGCCGGACGATGCCGAAGCCGATCGCGTATTTGCCGCGTTCCCCGAGCTGCTCGACGAGGCCGCGGTTCTCCAGGACGCTCAGCAACCGGGAAGCGGTCGACTTGTGCACGCCGAGTTCGCCCGCGATCTCGGTGATCCCCGTTTCCCCGTTGCGCGCCAGCAGTTCCAGCACGCTGATCGCGCGATCGACGGACTGCACCTGACTGGGCGTTGCGTTCCCCGCGTCCTGGTTCCGCATGACGCAACAGTAGCCGTTTCGCCGCGATCCGTTCGGCTGAGTGGGCGAATCCCTTGACGCACCGGCCCCTCGGGCGCGATTGTTGCGCAGAGCACGTCCTGTCTCGTAATACGCAACATCAACCACCGTCGGTCCTTTCCCCGGAGGCCCCGATGATCCGTGCCTGCTCCGTCTCCGAACTCCCCGAGGGCGAAGCTCTTCGCCTCGAAGGCCCCGTGCCCGTCTCGGTCTTCCATTCCGAGGGCGGCTATTACGCCCTCGACGACACCTGCAGCCACCAGGACGCGTCGCTCGCCGACGGCTGGATCGAGGGCTGCTTCGTCGAATGCCCGCTGCACGCCGCCCGGTTCGATCTGCGGACCGGCGTCCCGGACTGCCTGCCCGCGAAAAGCGCCGTGCGCACTTACCCGGTCGTGGTCGCCGATGGGGTGATTTACGTGGACACCGGGGCGCAGCAGGACGTCGCTTGAGAACCGTCGCCGTCGTCGGCACCTCCCTGGCGGGACTCCGCTCGGCGCAGGAGTTGCGCACGAGGGGATTCGACGGACGGCTCGTGATGATCGGCGCCGAACCACCGTACGACCGGCCGCCGTTGTCGAAGGATTTCTTACTGGGCAAGGTTTCCGCCGGCGATCTCGTGCTCGCCGGGCAGGACGACCTCGACGCGCTGGGCGCCGAATGGCACCTCGGCGTCCGCGCCGAAAGGCTCGGCCGCGAAGGCGTGACGCTCTCCGACGGCACCACGATCGCCGCCGACGGCTACGTCATCGCGACCGGGGCGGTGGCCAGAACCCTTGGCGCGGCGGGGAATCTGAATGGCGTTCACACGTTGCGGACGCTCGGCGACGCGGTCTCGCTGAAACAGGATCTCGCCACCGGGCCCGCTTCGGTGGTCGTCGTCGGCGCGGGATTCATCGGCGCGGAGGTCGCGTCCGCCTGCCGTCTGCTCGGTCACGACGTCACCGTGATCGAGGCGATGCCCGTCCCGCTCGCCCCGGTCCTCGGCGCGCGGATGGGCGCGGTGTGCGGGGAACTGCACGCCGAGAACGACGTCCGGCTGATCGCGGGAGTCGCCGTCGCCGGGTTCGCCGGGGCCGATCGCGTCACCGGTGTGCGGCTCGCCGACGGCCGGGAGATCCGCGCCGATCTCGTCGTCGCCGGGATCGGGGCACGGCCCGCCACCGACTGGCTGACCGGCTCCGGGATCGCCGTCGACGACGGGGTGCTGGTCGATTCCGGCTGTGTCACAGTGAATCCCCGGGTGATCGCGGTGGGTGACGTCGCGCGATACCGCTGCCGTCTGCGCGGCAGGCGTGTCCGGGCGGAACACTGGACCGCGGCGAACGAGCAAGCGGGCGTCGCGGTGGAGAACCTGCTCGCCGGCGCGACCGTCACGCATTTCGCACGACACGGTTACTTTTGGTCCGATCAGTACGGACGGCGGCTCCAATTCGCCGGAGTGGCCACGGAAGACGTGCGGATCGTCGAAGGCGACCTCGCTTCGAAGCGCTTCGTCGCGGCCTATCACCGCGGCGACGCGCTGACCGGTGTCTTCGCGATCGACTCGCCGCGGCCGTTCACCAGGCTCCGGCGCGCTCTCTAGGGGCCGAAGACCCTACTCGGATGGAGCAATTTGCCCGTTTCGATGATCTTTCTGGTGGTCACATCGCCGGGTCGCGCGCTCGCGCGGGGAAACTAGTGCGAACATAGGTTTATGAAGGCACGTGTTCTGGTCGTCGACGACGACCCTGCTCTCGCGGAGATGCTCACCATCGTGCTGCGTGGGGAGGGGTTCGACACAGCCGTCGTGGCCGACGGCTCACGAGCGCTGCCCGCGCTTCGTGAGCTGAAACCGGACCTGGTCCTCCTCGACCTCATGCTGCCCGGGATGAACGGCATCGACGTCTGCAAGGCGATCCGGGCCGAGTCCGGCGTGCCGATCGTGATGCTCACCGCCAAGAGCGACACCGTCGACATCGTCCTCGGGCTCGAATCGGGGGCCGACGACTATGTGGTCAAGCCCTTCAAGCCGAAGGAACTCGTGGCCCGCGTCCGCGCCCGGATGCGCCGCACCGAGGCCGAGCCCGCCGAGTCGCTGACGATCGGCGACCTCGCGATCGACGTCCCCGGACACGAGGTGACCCGGGAGGGCAAGGCCATCCCGCTGACCCCGCTGGAGTTCGACCTCCTGGTCGCGCTCGCCCGTAAACCGCGTCAGGTGTTCACCCGCGAGGTACTCCTCGAACAGGTGTGGGGCTATCGCCACGCCGCCGACACCCGCCTGGTGAACGTGCACGTCCAGCGTCTGCGTTCGAAGGTGGAGAAGGACCCGGAGCACCCCGAGGTGGTGTTGACGGTCCGCGGCGTCGGGTACAAGGCCGGCCCGCCGTGATCACCCCATGAGCGGACGCTTGCGAAGGCTTGTCCAGACCACGATGCGCCATGTTCGGCGCATCGTGGTTTTCGTGCGCCGCAAGATCGTCTCGTTCAACGAACTGTGGCGGTATTCGCTGCAGTTCCGCGTCACCGTGTCGACGCTGGCGCTGTCGTCGGCCGTGGTGTTCGTGCTGGGCATGGTGCTGCAGAACCAGATCACCGACCGGCTGATGGAGACCAAGCAGAACGCGGCGATCGCGCAGACCCGGGCGGTCGTCGAGACCGCGGCCAGTGAGCTGGTCGGCGTCGGTACCGAAAGCTCGGAAGCGCTCACGGCGCGGATGAACAACGCGCTCAAGAAGATCACCAGCACGACGACGTCGCAGGACGGCGTGGGATCGACGGCGGGCACCTTCGAACCGGTGCTGGCCGCCGGCGGCCGCGACCAGTCGAGCAAGCCGGTCGCCGCCGGTCCCTACGACAAGGTGCCGGTCCGGCTGCGCCAGTTCGTGGAAACCGAGCAGCTCAGCTGGCTGATCCACACGGCCACCGAACCCGACGGTGGCAAGACGACGTACATGATCGTCGGCGCGCCGGTGAGCACGATGATCAACCCGCTCCAGCTCTATCTGCTGTACCCGCTCACCAGCGAGCAGAACACCGTCTCGACCGTGCAGAACACGCTGCTCGTCGGTGGTCTGGTCCTGCTGCTCCTGCTGGCCGGGATCACGAACCTGGTCACCCGGCAGGTGGTCCGGCCGGTCCGGCAGGCCGCCGCGGCGGCCGAACAGTTCGCGGGCGGGGATCTCGACCAGCGCCTCGCCGTGCTCGGCGAGGACGATCTGGCCAAACTCGCCGTCTCCTACAACGAGATGGCCGCGAGCATCCAGCGGCAGATCCGCCAGCTGGAGGAATTCGGCGGGTTGCAGCGCCGGTTCACCTCCGACGTCTCGCACGAACTGCGCACCCCGCTGACCACCGTCCGGATGGCCGCCGACGTGCTGCACGCGTCGCGCGAGCAGTTCCCGGCCGGGCTCGCCCGCTCCACCGAACTGCTGGTCGACGAACTCGACCGGTTCGAGGCCCTGCTCGGCGACCTGCTGGAGATCAGCAGGCTCGACGCGGGTGTCGAGGAGCTCTCGGCCGAGCTGATCGACGTCCGGCCGATCGCGACCAGGGCCGTCGAACAGGTCCGGGTGATCGCGGGCAACGCGGGCAGTTCGGTCGAGCTGATCCTGCCGGACGAGGAGGCGCCCGCCGAGGTCGACGCGCGCCGCGTCGAGCGGATCCTGCGCAACCTGCTGGCCAACGCGGTCGACCACAGCGAAGGAAACCCGGTGGTGCTGACGCTCGCGGTCAACGAGACCGCCGTCGCCATCACCGTGCGTGACCGTGGCGTCGGGCTCCGCCCCGGCGAGGCGGAACTGGTGTTCAACCGGTTCTGGCGGGCCGACCCGTCCCGCAACCGCCGGACCGGCGGCACCGGTCTCGGCCTCGCGATCAGCCAGGAGGACGCCCGGCTGCACGGCGGCGTCCTCGACGCCTGGGGCGAGACCGGCCACGGTGCCTGCTTCCGGCTCGTGCTGCCGCGGCGGCAGGACACGCCGATGGGGGAGAGCCCGCTGGTCCTGCCCCCGCCCGATCACAAGGCGACCGAAACGCACGGCGCGTCGTCAGGGCTGCTCGAAGTCCGGCCCGCGCCCGACGCGATCCTCGCCGAGCCCGAGGAGGTCGGCCGGTGAAGCGGCTGCTGACCCTGCTCACGGTGTTCCTGCTGGTCGCCGGCTGCGCGAACATCCCGCTCGAATCCCAGCCCGCCGTCGTCCCCGGGGACAAACCCGGGCAGGCGCCGGTGGACGTCCCCGAACCGGCGGCCGGGATCGACTCGCTCACCGTCATCCGCCAGTTCATCCGCAACTCCGCGACCCCGGGCTCGGCGAACGCCAACGCGCGGGTGTACCTCGACGACGAGGCCCGGCGAAACTGGAAGCCGTCACCCGGGCTGGCGATCATCGACGACACCTTCGGCACCGTTTACGACACCGGGACGCCGTCCGGGAACCCGGACGAGCAGCTGGTGAACGTCCGCGGGTTCAAACTCGGCAACCTGAGCCCCGACAGCGCGTTCATCCCGGTGAAGACCGAGTACTCGCAGCAGTTCAAGCTGCGGAAGCAGCAGAACGGCCAGTGGCGGATCGTGGACCCGCCGCAGGAACTCGCCGTCACCGAGAAGGACTTCGCGGCGAACTACTTCCGGGTGCCGATCAGCTTCTACTCGCCCGACTCCGGCGCCTTCGTCCCCGACCTCCGCTACGTCGCGGCGAAACCGCAGGCTGGATTGCCCGGCCGGGTCATGGACCTGGTGCTGCAGGGGCCGTCGGAAGGGCTGAAGGGCGCGGTCAAGGACCTGCTGAACGACCAGGTCACCACCGAGACCAACGTGCGCAGCACGGACGACGGGACACTCGACGTCGCCCTGACCGGGATCGGCGGGGCCAGCCTCGTGGACCGGAACCTGATCGCCGCGCAGATCATCCTCTCGCTGCAGACGGTGACGTTGAGCCGGATCCGGCTGCTGGCCGACGGCACCGCACTGGTGCCGGAACACGAATACTGGCGCGCCAGCGAACTGCTGAACTACAACGCGCACATCGCGCCCGACTCCGAGCAAGGGCTGATGACCGTCAACGGGCGGATCCGGTCGCTCGGCGACGGCCAGCCGGTCGGCGGGCCCGCGGGCAACGGTGGCTACAAGGTCATCAGCGCCGCCCAGTCCGTCGACGGCAAACGGCTCGCGGTGGTCGAAGAACGCGACGGCAGGCAGTGGCTCCGGGTCGGCGACCTGGGGCACGAGCTCGCATCGGTGGACCTGTTCGGCGGCAGCCTGAGCCGCCCCACCTGGCGCCCGGTCTCCCGCGGCGGCGGGGTTTCGGGCGAGGTCTGGACGGTCGTCGACCACAACACCGTCGCCAGGGTCACCCTGGCCGCGGACGGCCGCTGGGTGAAGGCCGGCGTCGACGCGACCCTGCTCACCGGGCTCGGCCAGATCACCGAACTGCGGCTTTCGCGCGACGGGTCGCGGCTGGCCGCGGTGGTCAACGGTCAGCTGGTGGTCGCCTCGATCGTGCGGACGGCGGACTCCGTGGCGCTGCGCGCGCCGCGCAAGCTGCAGGAACGCGACCTCAAGGACGTCGTCGACGTCGACTGGGCGACCCAGGACCACCTGATCGCCGCGACGTCGTCGAACACGCTGCCGGTGGTCAAGGTGCCGGTGGACGGGCAGCGGATGGACGCCTTCAACAGCTCGAACCTGACCCCGCCGGTGCACGGCGTCACCGCTGCGCCGAGCAAGCAGAACCTGGTCGCGGACGCGGGCGGGCTGTGGGTCGCCTCGGAACTGGGCGAGGTCTGGCGACCGCAGGCGCACACCGTCACCGACGCGGACCCGTTCTACCCGGGCTGAGCTCTCCGGACCGGCTCACCTACCTGAAGCGCGTGAAGGCCCCCTTCCCTCGGCTCAGCCGAGGGAAGGGGGCCTTCACGCGCTTCAGCTGTGAGCGATGTGGCAGCCGGTGGCGCCTGGGACGAGCGCGGCGATCACGGACCAGGCGGGAGCCGCGAAGCGTCGCGAAGGCGGCCAGTCGGCTGAAGCGCCTTCTTCTCGGTAGTCGTCCCGGGTTCTTCTCGATTGGCATCCCCGGTGAGCCACCGAACCCCGGCCCTTTCTCCTCGACTGCTGTCATGAGGGGTCACCTCAGGACGAAAAGTGTCCAAAGGGGACCCCTCATGACACGACGGGACCGGGAACTGTCGGACCTAGGCGCGACCGTGGCAGGCATGACCAAACTCCTGGATCTCCTCATCCCCGCCCGCTGCGCCTCCTGCGGGGCACCCGGCGCGCCTTGCTGCACCACCTGTCAGACGGCTTGGGGTTCGCTCAGCGAGATCACCCGCGCGCCCACGGCCGGCCGAGTCCCCGTCTACGCCCTGGCCCGCTACGCCGACGAAGCCCGGCGGCTGATCCTCGCCTACAAGGAACGCGGCCGTCGCGACCTCGCACCGTCCCTCGGCCGGGCCGTCGCCGAAGCCCTGGTCCAGCTGCCCGAGCCCGCCGAGGAACCCTGCCTGGTCCCGGTCCCTTCGAGACGGCACGCCTCGCGTGTCCGAGGTGGACCGCACGTCCGGCGCCTCGCCGAGGAGTGCGTGAAAGTGTTGGCAGAAAACGGAAAACCAGCGACCGTGGCCCCGATCCTCGCCCTCGGGGCCGGGGTCCGCGACGCGGCGGGCCTCACCCGCGCCGAGCGCGCGGTGAACCTCGACGGCCGCGTCCGCCTGATGCCGGGAGCCCGCCCGGAGAAGGTCGTTCTTCTTGACGACGTGATCACAACCGGAGCAACCGCCGCCGCTTGTGTGCGCCTTTTGGACATAAGCGGAATTCACGTTTCCGCGGTGATCGCACTGGCCGCCGCCGGGTGATCGAAGGGTCACCTACAAGAGTGATGAATGATCGGGAACGGGAATGGGTACAAGGGCGTTGACGGGATATGAGGCAGCTTCCGGGGAACGCTCGAACGCCCCGCCACTCCACCGGGGTGGCGGCGGATTCCCTTGGCGGCGTCACCCTCGGCTTTTTCCTGCCCGAAGGCTTGCGCCGTCCGCGTGAAAACAAATCACGGGGACGACGCCCGACAAGCCGGATTGTCCCGCTGGACAGGTTGCCGTCGTCGCGTGCGGTGACGAGGTCTCACGTCCTGATATCCCCCGGCTCGGGGGCTGTTGCTCGGGGCGTGATGCAGCTAACGTGCAGCGCTATCAGCAATCCCGGCAGGCAGGGAGGTGACCAGCCCATGTCCCTGGCGCCGGAGCCGCGCTGAGTCCGCGCTCGGACATCCGCCACGAGACGTCGTGACCTGATGCCGAGTTCCCTCATCGCCCGCGATCCGGGCTTCGTCCCCGCTTTACCGGCGCCCTAGTGAACACATCTACAGCTCGCAGTCATTTCAGCGAGGGAGGTCGTGTATGGACATCGTCGTTAAGGGCCGCAACGTGGAGGTGCCTGACCACTATCGGGCACTTGTCAGCGAAAAGCTGGCCCGGCTAGAGCGCTACGACAAGAAGGTCATCCGTTACGACGTGGAGCTCTTCCACGAGCCCAATCGCCGGCAGTCGAAGAACTGCCAGCGCGTCGAAATCACCGGTAAGGGCAGGGGCCCCGCCGTGCGCGCCGAAGCGTGTGCGGGCGACTTCTACGCAGCGCTGGATTCCGCACTCAACAAGCTCGAGAACAGGTTGCGGAAGACACACGACCGCCGGCGCGTGCACTACGGCCGCAGCCGCCCGGAATCCGTCGCCGAGGCGACTTCGATGGCGGCCGCCGGTGGCATGACCACCGACACCCGACATCTGGCGGGTACCGCTGTGCTCGAGGCGCCAGAGGCCGAACCCCTGGCCAACGGTTTCGCCGTCGAGAGCGGTGAAGAGTTCGAGATGCCCCAGCAGCGCTGGGATGACGGGGTGACCGAACACCAGCCCGGTCGCGTCGTCCGCGAGAAGAAGCACGACGCGGAGCCCATGACGGTCGACCAGGCTCTCTACGAGATGGAACTGGTCGGTCACGACTTCTATCTTTTCAACGACTCCGACGCCGGTTGCCCGAGCGTCGTCTACCGGAGGCGAGGCTTCGACTACGGCGTCATCCGGCTGAGCTAGCCGGTCCCTCCGACAACCCACAACGCCTATGAGGTGGCCCGTACGCGCACGCGTACGGGCCACCTTCCTGTCCGGATCAGCCGGGATGCGCACCGGCCAGGTCAGATACCGACAGACGGTGCGTGCGCGAACACCGAGGTGTTCCCTACGATGGGGGCGGACGGTGGTGCGTTACCAGTGCGCCACCGCGTACGAGATTGCCCGGGACCGGCTCGGGTGCGATCACAATCAGCTAGTGAGGTCGACCGGATGGTGCTGAACCGCCTGCTCCGCGCGGGCGAGGGCAAGATGGTGAAGCGGCTGCGCAACATCGCCGATCACATCAACACCCTCGAAGACGACGTCAAGGAACTTTCGGACACCGCGCTGCGGGCCAAGACCGACGAGTTCCGTAAGCGGAACGCGGACGGCGAGTCACTCGACGACCTCCTGCCGGAGGCCTTCGCGGTGGCGAGGGAGGCGGCCTGGCGCGTGCTGGGCCAGCGGCCCTACGACGTCCAGCTGATGGGCGGCGCCGCGCTGCACCTCGGCCAGGTCTCGGAGATGAAGACCGGTGAGGGCAAGACCTTGACCCAGGTCCTCCCCGCGTACCTGAACGCCGTGTCCGGCAAGGGCGTGCACGTCATCACGGTGAACGACTACCTGGCCAAACGTGACGCCGAGTGGATGGGCCGCATCCACCGCTTCCTCGGCCTGGAGGTCGGGGTCATCCTGGCCGACCAGACGCCCGAGGTCCGCCGCCAGCAGTACGCCGCCGACATCACGCACGGCACGAACAACGAGTTCGGCTTCGACTACCTCCGCGACAACATGGCGTGGAGCCTCGAAGACTGTGTGCAGCGCGGCCACAACTTCGCGATCGTCGACGAGGTGGACTCCATCCTCATCGACGAGGCCAGGACGCCGCTGATCATCTCCGGTCCGGCCGACCAGTCCTCGCGCTGGTACGTCGAGTTCGCCCGGATGACCCCGCTGATGAAGGCGGACATCCACTACGAGGTGGACATCCGCAAGCGCACCGTCGGTGTCACCGAGAAGGGTGTCGCCTTCGTCGAGGACCAGCTCGGCATCGACAACCTCTATGAGGCCGCGAACACGCCGCTGGTCGGCTACCTGAACAACGCGCTGAAGGTCAAGGAGCTCTACAAGCGCGACAAGGACTACATCGTCCGTGACGGCGAAGTCCTCATCGTCGACGAGTTCACCGGCCGCATCCTGCACGGCCGCCGCTACAACGAGGGCATGCACCAGGCGATCGAGGCCAAGGAAGGCGTCGAGATCAAGGCCGAGAACCAGACGCTCGCCACGATCACGCTGCAGAACTACTTCCGGCTCTACGACAAGCTGTCGGGTATGACCGGTACCGCCGAGACCGAGGCGGCCGAGTTCCACCAGACCTACAAGCTGGGTGTGGTGCCGATCCCGACCAACCGGCCGATGGTCCGCGCCGACCAGGCCGACCTCATCTACAAGACCGAGCAGGCCAAGTTCGAGGCCGTCGCCGAGGACATCGCCGAGCGGCACGAGAAGGGCCAGCCGGTGCTGGTCGGCACCACGAGTGTCGAGAAGTCCGAGCACCTGTCGAAGCTGCTGCTCAAGCTGGGTGTCCCGCACGAGGTCCTCAACGCCAAGCACCACGACCGGGAGGCGCTGATCGTCGCCCGCGCCGGGCGCAAGGGCGCGGTCACGGTCGCCACCAACATGGCGGGCCGCGGTACCGACATCGTGCTCGGCGGCAACCCGGACATCATCGCCGACGAGGTGCTGCGCGACCGCGGCCTCGACCCGGTGGAGCACTCCGAGGAGTACGAGGCCGCCT
This sequence comes from Amycolatopsis oliviviridis, assembly GCF_014654365.1. Lineage (GTDB taxonomy): Bacteria > Actinomycetota > Actinomycetes > Mycobacteriales > Pseudonocardiaceae > Amycolatopsis > Amycolatopsis oliviviridis. The sequence goes on along the minus strand of NZ_BNAY01000003.1, from coordinate 597,000 downwards.
GGCCGAAGGTGCTCGAAGAGGTCCAGGCCGACACCAAGACCGAGGCCGAGGAGGTCCGCGAGGCCGGCGGGCTGTACGTGCTCGGCACCGAGCGGCACGAGTCGCGCCGGATCGACAACCAGCTCCGCGGTCGTTCCGGCCGTCAGGGCGACCCGGGCGAGTCCCGGTTCTACCTGTCGCTCGGTGACGAGCTCATGCGCCGCTTCAACGCGACCATGGTCGAGCGGGTCATGACCACCATGCGGCTGCCGGACGACGTGCCGATCGAGCACAAGATGGTCTCCAAGGCGATCAAGAGCGCGCAGACGCAGGTCGAGCAGCAGAACATGGAGATCCGCAAGAACGTCCTCAAGTACGACGAGGTCATGAACGAGCAGCGCAAGGTGATCTACGCCGAGCGCCTGCGCGTCCTCGAAGGCGAGGATCTCCGCGAGCAGATCGAGCACATGCTCGTCGACGTCATCAACGCGTACGTCAACGAGGAGACCTCTTCGGGCTACGCCGAGGACTGGGACCACGAGAAGCTGTGGACGGCGCTCAAGACGCTGTACCCGGTGAAGGTCACCTGGGACGCCCTGAACGAGGAAGACGACCTCGACGCCGAAGGGCTGCGCGAGGCGCTGCTCGACGACGCTCACCGCGCGTACGACGAGCGCGAGGTCGAGATCGACGGCAAGGTCGGCGAAGGCGCGATGCGCAGCCTGGAGCGCCAGGTGATGCTCACCGTGCTCGACCGCAAGTGGCGTGAGCACCTCTACGAGATGGACTATCTCAAGGAGGGCATCGGCATGCGGGCCCTGGCGCAGCGCGACCCGGTCATCGAGTACCAGCGCGAGGGCTACGACATGTTCCGCGCGATGCTGGAGTCGCTGAAGGAGGAGGCCGTCGGCTTCCTGTTCAACCTCCAGGTCGAGCAGGCCGAACCCGCCGCCCCGGCGCCCGAGTCGGCGTCCGCGCTGCCCGCCGGTGTCGGTTCCGGGAACGGCCAGGCCGCCAACGGCGACGGACGGCACGCCCGCCCGACGCCGCCGCAGGGTCCGGCGACCGACACCGAATCCGTGCCGTCCGCGTTGCGGGGCAAGGGACTCGGCGGCGGTGCGCGGTCCGGGCTGACCATGTCGGGCCCGTCCGAGGACGGCGGCGTCGAGTCGCATTCGGACAGTGCCGGCAGCGACGGCGGTGACCAGAGCGGGACCCGCCGTGAGCGTCGTGCCGCGCAGCGCGCTTCCCAGAAGAAGGGCAAGAAGGGCCCGCGCCGCTAGACAGTCCAAGCGCGTGAAGGCCCCCTTCCCTCGGCTCAGCCGCGGGAAGGGGGCCTTCACGCGCGAAGACCCCTTTGTCATGCCGCGAGCCGGAGCGCGGAAACGCGTCGCGGTGGCTTCAGCAGATTGAACCGGGTGCACACCCAGCCCGCCGGGGTCCGCTCGAAGCGCGCCGCCAGCGCGAGGCAGCGATCGTTCTGTTCGACCGTCGCGCAGGCCTCGACGACGCCGTCCGCCGGATGGCACAGGTGGATCGACTTCGGCCGGTAACCGCCCGGCGGACGACGGCGGCCGCTGTCGAGCAGCGCGCTGTGGAGCGCCGGGTCGAGGATGGGCCGCACCTGCACCGCCGGACGCCGCCCGTCACAGGCTTCGAGGATCGTGGTCAGCAGCCTGCCCACTTGACGCCGGTCCGGTGTGTCGGGTCGTGGCTTGGGTTCCTCCACGATCTGTTCCCCGGACAGCGGCAGGTCCAGCACGAGCTGGTTGTCCGGCGGTGCCACCCGGTGCACCAGCCTGCCCGGGGCCCGGTAAGGCGGTTCACACGGTTTCAGCCGTCTCAGTACGTACGAACGCATCAGGCAATCCCCCTCCGCGGCCCCCTCGGCCACGCCCAGCAACTAAGGGGCCGGAGCGGGGCGGAGCCGCGACACGAACCGCCCGAGAGGATGAATCGGGCGGTGATCGCTTGTGTACGGTGGGCCCGTGCTGAAAGGGCTGGTCATCGACTACGTCGGAGTGCTCACGGACGACGGCGCGGACGAGCTGTACGCCTTCCTCCACGCCGCCAGGGCACGCGGCATCAAAACGGCCTTGCTCTCGAACGCACCCGGCGCGTCGGACGAGGCCAAGCGGTCGTTGGACCCGTTCTTCGACGCGCTCGTCTTCTCCGGCGAGGTCGGCGTGGCCAAACCCGAGCGCGAGGTCTACCTGCTCACCGCGGGGCTGCTGGACCTGCCCGCCGCCCGGTGCGTGTTCGTCGACGACGCCGCACATAACGTCCGCGCCGCGGTGGCGGCCGGGATGGCGGGCGTGCACCACACGTCGGTCGAGGAGACGCTGACCGAGCTCAGCGCCTTGTTCCCGGAGTCCTAGGGGTTCCCGGGGGACGCAGCGCGGCGGACCAGCTCGAACGAGAGCACGGCGGCGGCCGCGGACACGTTGAGCGACTCGACCTCGCCCGGCATCGGGATCGACACCCACTCCGTCACCAGCTCGCCGACCTCGGCGCCGACGCCGTTCGTCTCCCCGCCCAGTACGAAGGCCGCGCGCTGCGGCAGCTCGACGTCGAACACCGAACTGCGGGCCGAAGCGCCCAGCGCGTAGAGGCCGTACCCGGCTTCGGTGAGCATTTCGGCGGCCTCGCGCGCGCTGCCGCACCGCAGCACGGGCGCGCGGAACGCGACCCCGGCCGAGGCCTTGACCACCATCGGGTCGAGGGCGGCGACCCCGCGCCGCGGCACCACGACGCCGTCCAGCCCGGCGGCGGTCGCCGTGCGCAGGATCATCCCGACGTTCGCCGGGGTGGTGATGCCGTCGAGCAGCAGCACCCGCGAGGGCGGCCTGCCGCCGGACAGGGCTGCCTGAAGCGACCGCATCCGCGGGGCGACGACGTCGGCCAGCACCCCCTGGTCCTGCTTGCCGTTGCCGGCCAGCACCTTGACGCGATGCGCGCTCGCCCGCTGCACCGGCACCCCGGCGGCCTTGGCGGCGCGCTGGATCTCGGCGGCGTTCGGCCCGCGCACGGTCTCGGCGAGAATCACCTTGTCCACCTCGAGCGCCGCGTCGTCCAATGCTTCGAGCACCGGTTTCCGGCCGTACACCGTCAGGAACCGGTCCTTCGGCGAGATCACCGACTCATCACCCACACCGGCGAGTGTCCCACTATGTAAGGATCGGCCCATGCCCGACCGCCTCTCGGCGCTGGACGCCTCGTTCCTGTACGTGGAAGACCACTCGACCCCGATGCACGTCGGGGGCGTGGCGATCTTCGAACGGCCGCGCGACGGCTTCACCTACGAGCAGCTGCTGGACCTGATCGGGCAGCGGCTGGCGTTCCTGCCGCGCTACCGGCAGCGTGTGCTGGAGGTGCCGGGGCACCTCGCCCGGCCGGTGTGGGTCGACGACGTCGACTTCGACCTCAACTACCACGTCCGCCGGTCCGCGCTGCCGCAGCCGGGCTCCGACGGCCAGCTGTTCGATCTCGTGGCGCGGCTGATGTCGAGGCGGCTCGACCCGGGACGGCCGCTCTGGGAGGCGTACTTCGTCGAAGGGCTCGCGGGGGACAAGGTCGCGCTGGTCACCAAGACGCACCAGTCCGTTGTGGACGGCGTCGGCACCATCGAGCTCGGGCAGCTGATCCTCGAAACCGCCCCGCAGGAGCCGGAACCGTTCGACGACAACTGGCATCCGCGCCGGGAACCGAGCCGCACCCAGCTGATGCTCGACGCCGTCGCCGAGACCGTGCAGCGCCCGACCGAGCTGGTGGAGAACGTCCGCTCCATCGCCCACGACGCCACCGCGATGGCGGGCAAGGTCACCGAAACGGTCGGCGACGTCGCGTCGGCGCTGAAGACCATGGTGAAACCCGCGCCGTCCGGGCCGCTCAACGTCCGCACCTCCGGCGGCCGCATGTTCGCCGTGGTCCGTACCCGGCTGGAGGACTTCCGCAAGGTCCGGGCCGAGCACGGCGGCACGGTCAACGACGTCGTGCTGGCGGCGATCACCGGCGCGCTGCGGGAATGGCTGCTCTCCCGCGGTTCGGCCCTGACCGCCGGCACCACCGTGCGCGCGCTGGTGCCGATGGCCGTCCGCGACGCCGAGACGGCCGAGTACTCGACGCCGGCACTGCTCGGGAACCAGGTCGACGCCTACCTGGTCGACCTCCCGGTCGGGGAACCGAACGCGGTCCTGCGGCTGCAGCACATCGGCCACGCGATGGCGGCCCACCTCGACTCGGGCCGATCGGTCGCCGCGCGCGGGCTGCTGACGGTCGGCGGTTTCGCCCCGGCGACCCTGCATTCGCTGGGCGCGCGGGCGGCCGGGTCGATGTCGGGGCGCATCTTCAACGTGCTGATCACGAACTCACCGGGCCCGCAGGTGCCGCTCTACGCGGGACAGGCGAAGATGGTGGAGATGTTCCCGGTCATGCCGCTGGTGCGCAATCAGGCGCTGGCGATCGGGGTCACCTCGTATCACGGCGGTGTCTACTTCGGACTGAACGGCGACCGCAAGGCCGTGTCCGATGTGGACCTGCTCGCCGGGATGATCGAGGAATCGTTGGAAGAGCTGAAGGGTGCGCACTGGTGAGGGTCTATCTACCCGGGACGATCGCGATGCTCCGTGAGCTCGAAACCGCCGGAGAGCTCCGGGCGCGCAGCGGCACGGGCTTCGCGCTGACCCCGGCGCTGCGGGAGTCCTACGCCAGCGGATCCGACGAGGAACTCGAGTACGCCGCGCTGCTCGACGCCGCCAGGGCGTCGCTCCGGCTGATCGCGGCCGAGGAGAAGCCCGAGCCGCGGCGGGTGGTGATCTCGGCCGACATCGACGAGGTCACCCTGCGCCCGGATCTCGACGCCGCCGTCGTCCGGCTGTCCGGGCCGGTGAAGATCGCCGACGTCGCCGCGATCCACGTCGACGCCGCCGAGGCCGCGGAGTCGGTCCAGGCCGCCGCCGCGGTGATCGACCAGGCCGACCTCGGCGACCCGGACGCGGAGTTCACCCTCGGCGACGCCGAGGACCACGAACTCGCCTGGTACGCGCCGCAGGAGCTCCCCTTCCTGCTGGAACTCCTCTGACGCCCCCTTCTCTAACTCGCATTTCGTCCTCTGAATGCGGTCCTTGCGCGTGCAACTACCGCATTCAGAGGACGAAACGCTAGAACCAGGAGGGGCCGGGGACCGGGCGTTCGGGCCGCCAGCCGGTGGCCTCGGTGAGCCGGGCCGACACGACGCGCTGCGAACGCGCCAGCACCGACATCGACCCCACCCGGTTCGCCAGCCATTTCGGCAGCGCGCGCGGCCGCCGGACACCGGCCGCGGCCGCCATCGCCTCGCCGAGTTCCTGTTTCCGCACCGGATCGGCGGCCAGGTTGTAGACGCCGCTCGGTGCCCGCAGCGCCGCGATCGCGCCCGCCGCCGCGTCGTCCGGGTGGATCGCCGCGGTCCAGTCGGTCCGGCGGCCGATGATCAGCGGCGAACCGCGCCGCGCGGCCGTCAGCATCATCGTGGTCATCGGGTCGTCGGAGACCAGCAGCCCGATCCGCAGCCGGATCGCGGTACGTCCTTCGTCCGCCAGCTCCGCGATGTTCGCGTGCGCCACCGTCGAAGACGCGATGTGGCCGCTCGCCGCGAGAGGCGCGTCTTCGTCCAGTTCCTCGTCGCCGCCGTCGGCGTAGACGAACGAAATCCCTTCCTGTACCACGATTCCCAGCTCACCGACCCGGCGCGCGGCGGTCGCGAGCGTCCGGCTGCCGTCGATCCGCAGCCGGTCGTTCTCCGCCCAGCCGGACGCTGTCATCGCGTGGCGCGCGTCCGGGATCCGGGTCGCGACGTTCACCACCGCCTCGTGCCCGTTCAGCGCCCCGGCCAGGGAATCGACGTCGAACAGCGAACCCGTCACCGGTTTCGCGCCGGTCGCGCGCACGGCCGCGATCCGGTCCTCACCGCGGGCGAGCCCGCTCACCTCGTGGCCCTCGGCCAGCAGCCGCCGCACCAGCGGGCGCCCCAGCACCCCGGTCGCCCCGATCACCATCACGCGCATGTCCGTCTCCTCCTGTCCGCCTTCACGACCTGGACGAGGCGGGCGCGGAGAACGTGACAGGGTCAGCCCGCCGGGATCTCCCCGATCTCTTCCGGCGGCGGTGCCTGGATGTCGGCCTGCGTGCCCCAGTCGCTGTAGCTCGTGACGATCCGCGCCATCGCGCTGTCCGGGACACCCGAAGCGGCGAGGACGGGCGCGAGGTCGAGCACGATCCGCAGCGGCTGGTGCGCGTCGTCGAGCCAGACCTCCATCGGGATCTTCCCGAGCTTGCCGTGCAGTTCCCCGACGGCCTCCGCCGACAACCCGGCGGGCAGGTCACCGCCCAGCGCGGCCATGTCGATGTCCAGCCGGTAGTGCTCGGTGGACACACCGTCGAGTTCGGCGTGCCCGGACTCGGTGAGCGTGCCGGCCCGCCGGACCTGGTCGAGCGCGCGGCCGGGATCGTTCTGCTTCGCCAGCTGGTCGATGCTGCCGCCGGCGACCTGCGAGAACGGGTCGGCGCCGTCGGGGGAGACCTTGACCCACGGTTTCCCGCCGGGAACGTCCTCGCGGGCGCTCTCGGGGACCTTGGCGAAGACGACCTTGTCGACCAGCCGGAGTTCGAGCGGCTCGCCGAGGAAGTCCGTGGTCATGGCCAGCGCGGTGCCCGTCCGCGCGACCTGGGCCTGCCCCTGGCTCTTCGAACGCATCGTGCCCGCCGTGACCTCGGTGGCGAACTTCGCGGCCTTGCCGTCCGCGGCGGCCGCGGCCCCGTCGGCGAGCGCGCGGGCGTCGGCGAACGACACGGCCGTTTCACCGTCGCACGCGCCGAGCAGCGCGCCGAGTACGAGCACGACGGCGGACAGGGCCGTTCTCCGCATGAGGACCTGCTTTCCAAGGCGGGCACTCAAGCGAAACACAGCCGGGGACCTCGCCCCGATCGGGGGAACGGCTCAGCGGCTGTCGCCGATGGCCTCGGGCGGCGGCGCGATGATCACCACGTCCGAGGCCCAGCTGTCGTACTTGACCGTGGCCTTGCCCAGGCTGACCTGCACCGGACGCTGTTCGCCGTCCAGCCACACCTCGGCCGGGGCGCCGCCGAGGTCGAGGACGTAGTGCGTGGCGGCCGTCCCGTTCAGCTCGGCCTGCTCGGACTTGGTGACCTTGCCGGACTTCGAGATCCGCTCGATCGTGCGCGTCGGATCCATCGTCTCGACGACTTCCGTCATCAGCGCGCCGTTGGCCGCGGAAAGCGCGTCCTTGCCGCCGGCGGTGATCTTGACCCATTCCTTGTCGGTCTTGAGTTCCTGGACCTGCGCGTCGGACAGGTGGTAGTAGAGGACGCCGTCGGCGAAGATCAGGTCCCGTTTCTCGCCCGCGACCTCGGCGACCATGGAGAACTTGCTGTTCGCGCCCTCGTAGAGCCCGGAGCTGGTCACCACGACCTTGCGGCCGTCCTCGGAGGTGGTCTCCAGCGCGATCTTCGACGACCGGGCCTTCTGCGTGCCCGCGCCGGCGGCCGAGGCCAGCTGCGCCGCGTCGGTGGCCGCCGGTGGCGCCGCCGGTTTCTCTTCGCCGGAACAGCCTCCCAGCAGCAGGAGAGCGGTACAGACGACGGCGAATCCGGTGGCACGCATAGGACTCCCTCGGGTGAATGGTCTGTACCACTACCGTAGCGCCTATCGCGTGAATTTCCACCGTCCGATGGTCCGGAAGCGCGTGAAGGCCCCCTTCCCTCGGCTGAGCACAGGGAAGGGGGCCTTCACGCGCGAAAGGGCCTAGTTTCCCTGCTTCACCATTTCGGCGTAGTCGCCCACCTCGGCGGCGGGCGGCGGGGTGACCTCCACCGGCAGACCCCAGTCGCTGTAGACGTACGTCGACTTGGCCTCGCCGGTGTCGCGTCCTCCCACGGACTTCATGAACGAGGTCATGTCCATGGTCACCTTCAGGGGAAGCTGTTCGGCGTTGAGCCACAGTTCGGCCGGGATCCGCAGATCCTTGCCTTCGAGCCGCTTCTCGATCTTCGCTCGCTGGTCGGCGGGGACATCCTCGCCGAAGAACAGATTGAACTGCTTCATGGCGTCGAATTCGACGAAGTAGTGGTTCGCCGGGACGCCGTCCAGCCGGGTCTGTTCCGACCTGGTGATGCGGCCGGTCTTTTCGACCAGCTCCAGCAGCTTCGCCGGGTCACCCATCTCGAACGACTTCAGCATGGCCTTCCCCATGGCCTTCGCCTGGGGATCCTCGCTGTTCAGGTCGATCTTCCCCCAGTTCTTGTCCGTCTTGAGCTGGGCTTTCTCGGCCGCGGGCAGCTTGATGAACAGGGTCTGGTCGACCAGGCGCAGGATGCCGGCTTCCCCGCCGATGGTCAGGTTCGCCTCGACCTTCGAGGCGGCGCCGTCGTAGTACGTCAGCAAAGTGCCCGTGACCCTGGTGCCGCCGCGTGTGGCGTCGAGGGTCGCCTTGGAGGACTTGCTCTTCCTCGTCCCCTGCTTCGCGGCCTCGACGAGGCCGAGCGCGTCGGCGAACGGGGTGGCCAGCGCGAGCTCGCCGCCCTTGTTCCCGCCTGGCTCGCTCGGGCGGGTGCCGCAGCCCGTGACCAGCAGGGCCAGGGCCGCGGCGGCCGCGGTGAGCTTGATCGAGGCGCGCATCTACCGGCCGCTCTTCTTCATGATCTCCACCACGTCGCCGACCTGGTCGGCGGGCGGGGCGGCGATGGTCAGCGGGCCACCCCAGTCGGTGTACTTGACCGTGGTCTTGGCGACACCGTCGCCGGGGGCGCCCATGGCCTTCACGAACGCGGTCTGGTCCGTGATGACCTGCACCGGCAGCTGGTCGGCGTTGAGCCACATCTCGGTGACGATGGAGGCGTTCTTGCCCTCGAGCTTCGCGTCGAGCTGCTTCCGGGTCTCGGCGGGCAGCGGGATGCCGATCTCGCCCATGATGAGGTCGATGGCCTTCCGGGGATCGACGTCGATCACGTAGTGGTTCGTCCGCTCACCGTCCAGCTCGACCTGGTCCGACTTCGAGACCTTGCCCGCCTTCGAGATCTTTTCGAAGACGCGGGCCGGGTCGCCCTCCTTGATGGCCTTCGACATCATCTTGCCGATCAGCTGCGAGATCGGGTCCTGGCCGTCGGGCGAGATCTTCGCGTACGCCTTGTCGGTCTTCAGCTCGGCCTTGTCGTCCGCGTCGAGCTTGAAGTACATCGTGTTGTCGACGAACGTCATGTCGAGCTTCTTGCCGTCGCTCTCCATGACCATCGCGAGCTTGCTGTTCTCGCCGTCGTACAGGCCCTGGCCGGAGATCGTGGTCTTCTCGGCGCCCGCGACGATCTCCATCGCCACCTTCGACGACTTGGCCTTCTTGGTGCTCTCGCGGGTCAGCGCCGCGAGCTGGATCGCGTCGCCGAGCGGCGACGAAAGTGAGCTCTTCGCTTCGGAAGGAGCGGGGGCAGCCGCGCCGGGCTGCTTCTCGCCACCGCAGGCGGACAGCGCCAGGACGGCGGCCGTCGTGACGGCGGCGAGCATGGTTACGCGCTTCAACAGGACCCCTCAGAGAAGTTGATCTAATCCGAACGGGTTATCGCGCGAAGGTCGATTTAGTTACCGATCGTCGTCATGTCCGGCCCGAGACCCCAGAAGTCGCCGCAAAGAGGCCAGCCGCTCCGGGCTCGCGTCACCCTCGGTGACCACGTCGTCGAGCGCGCAGTCCGGATCCGAAGGCGGCCCGAGGTGGCCGCAGCCGGAAGGACATTCCTCGGCGGCCTCGGCGAACTCCTCGAACGCGAGCACGATGTCGTCGGCGGTCACATGCGCCAGCCCGAAGGAACGGACGCCCGGGGTGTCGACCACCCAGCCGCCGCCGGGCAGGGGGAGCGCGACCGCCGCGACCGACGTGTGCCTGCCTTTGCCGACCGCGCTGACCACGCCGGTCGCCAGGCCGGCGTCCGGCACCAGCCGGTTGACCAAAGTGGACTTCCCGACCCCGGAATGCCCGACCAGCGCGGTGACCCGGCCCTTGAGTCGCCCGGTCAGCTCCTCCGGATGCTCGTCGTGGCGGGTGACCACGGCCGGGATGTCGAGACCCGCGTAGCCGGCGAGGAGTTCGTCCGGGCTCGCGAGGTCGGCCTTCGTCAGGCACAGGACCGGTTCGAGGCCGCCCGCGTAGCAGGCGACGAGACAGCGGTCGATGAACCCGGTGCGCGGCGGGGGATCGGCCAGCGCGGTCACGATCAGCAACTGCTCGGCGTTGGCGACGACCACCCGTTCGAAGGGGTCGGTGTCGTCCGCGGTCCGGCGGAGCACACTGGAGCGTTCGTCCACCCGGATGATCCGGGCGAGGGTGTCCGGCTTGCCGCTGACGTCGCCGACGATGCCGACGGTGTCGCCGACGACCACCGAGACCCGCCCCATCTCGCGGGCCCGCATCGCGGTGACGATCCGATCCGGATCCGAGTCGATCGCGCAGGTCCAGCGTCCGCGGTCCTTGCCGATGACCATCGCGGTGGAGGCGTCGGCGTGCTCGGGACGGCGTTTGCTGCGCGGCCTGGTGCCCTTGCCGGGACGGATCCGCACGTCGGATTCGTCCAGCCTGCGCCAGTCCTTGCCAGCCAAACCGCCTCCTGCTCTGTGAACACGCGGGTCAATGATCCCATGCTGCTCGCCATCGCCCGGCCGGCGTGTAACGATGACTGTCGATTAGGGAGGTTTTCGCATGTGCGGGCGCTATGCCGCCACCAAGGACCCCGCGGCGCTGATCGACGAATTCGCCGCCGTGGACCTGACCGAGGGCCGGATCCGGACCGATCACAACGTGGCGCCGACCAAGGACGTCCCGACCGTGGTGCAGCGCCACCCGCGTGACGCCGACGGCGCGGTGCTCGAAGACGAGCCCACCGTCCGGTCGCTGCGGATGATGCGCTGGGGGCTGGTCCCGTTCTGGGCGAAGGACCCCGGCGTGGGCTCGAAGATGATCAACACGCGCGCCGAGACCGCCAAGGAGAAGCCGTCCTTCAAGAAGGCGGTCTCCGCACGGCGTTGCCTGGTCCCCGCCGACGGCTGGTACGAGTGGCGGCGCGACGGCAAGGAGAAGCAGCCCTTCTACATGACCGGACCCGGTGACGGCTCGCTCGCCTTCGCCGGTATCTGGGAGACCTGGCGGCCGAAGGACGACAGGGACGCGGACCCGCTGATCACCTTTTCGGTGATCACCACGGACTCGGTCGGCAGGCTCACCGACGTCCACCACCGCATGCCGCTGCTGATGCCGCGCGAGAAGTGGGACACCTGGCTCGATCCCGACCTGCCCGACGTCACCGACCTGCTCGTCCCGCCCTCGGTGGACCTGGTCGACACGATCGAGCTGCGGCCGGTGTCCAGCCTGGTCAACAGCGTCCGCAACAACGGCCCCCAGCTGCTGGACCGGGTCGAGCCCGCCGCCGAAAGCGCGCTCTTCGACGTGCCGAACTCATGACGACACTGGAGATCGACACCGCCTACGGCCCCGCGCGGGCCGAGCTTCACTGCGCCGAGGAAGGCTCCGCAGTGCTGATGCTCGGCCACGGCGCGGGCGGCGGGATCGGCGCGAAGGACCTGGTCGCCGTCACGCGCGCGGCGCAGGCGGCGGGTGTACACGTAGCGCTCGTCGAGCAGCCGTACCGGGTGGCGGGCCGCCGCGCTCCCGCCCCCGCCACGCAACTCGACACGGCCTGGCTCACCGTGGCCGACGAGATCTCCGAACGTTTCGACGACCTCCCGATCGTGTTCGGCGGCCGGTCCTCCGGGGCCCGCGTCGCCTGCCGGACAGCCGCGGCGGGGCAGGCGGTGGCCGTGCTCTGCCTGGCCTTCCCCGAACACCCGCCGGGAAAGCCGGAGAAGACCCGGCAGGGTGAACTGGACGCCGTCGAGGTCCCGACGCTGGTCGTCCAAGGCGAACGTGACCCGTTCGGCCTGCCCAAGGCGGGGCCGCATCACGAGATCGTGGTGCTCAAGGGCGACCACAACCTCAGCGCCGACCTCGACGGTGTGTCACGCGCGGCCGCCGAGTGGCTCGAACGTGTGCTGCGGCCGCTCGCCTGACTCTCCGCGTTTCGTCCTCTGAATGCGGTAGTTGCGTGTGCAACTACCGCATTCAGAGGACGAAACGCGAAAGGGGCGAAACCGGAAAGTCAGGCCGCGATGGGGGCGACCACGGCGCCGGTGAGCCGCACCAGATCGGCGGGCGCGAGTTCGACTTCGAGACCGCGACGCCCGGCCGAGCAGTGCACGGTCTCGAACTTCTCCGCCGTGGCGTCGATCACCACCGGCAGCCGGCTCCGGTGCCCGAGCGGCGAGATCCCGCCGAGCACGTACCCGGTCGCGCGCTGCGCGGCGGCGGGGTCGGCCATCTTCGCCTTCTTCCCGCCCGCGGCGGCCGCGAGCGCCTTCAGGTCCAGCTGGCCCGTGACCGGGACCACGCCGACGGTGAGTTTCCCGTCGACCTCGGCGACCAGTGTCTTGAACACGCGCGCGGGGTCCAGCCCCAGCGCTTCGACGGCTTCGAGGCCGTACGACTCGGCCCGCGGGTCGTGGTCGTAGGCGTGCAGAACGTGCGCCACTTTCTGCTTCGCCAGCAGCGCCGTCGCCGGGGTTCCCTTGCCTGCCATGGGCGGAGTCTACGAGCGCGCCGGGAATGCCCGGCCGGGCAGCACTGTTGAAAGGCACGTGTCCACCACACTCGAAGCTCCCCGAATCCTGATCCCGCGCACGCCGGGCGGCCAGGTGATCCGTCCGCGCGTAAACTCGGTGACGTCTCATGCGCACAAGCGCATCGACGCCGATCGGGAAGGGAACGGTTTGCCGAGCACGCAGAATCCCGCGCCGGACACGGGCACGGACGCCGAAGAGGCGGCCGCGCGGGCCGAGCGCTTCGAGCGGGACGCGATGCCCCTGCTCGACCAGTTGTACTCGGCCGCCATGCGGATGACCCGGAATCCCGCCGACGCGGAGGACCTCGTCCAGGAGACGTACCTGAAGGCGTACGCGGCCTTCGCGTCCTTCAAGGCGGGTACGAACCTCAAGGCGTGGATGTACCGCATCCTCACGAACACCTACATCAACGGCTACCGGAAGCGTCAGCGCCAGCCGGTGCAGCAGCCGACCGAGGAGATCACCGACTGGCAGATCGCCAAGGCGGAGAGTCACACCTCCAGCGGGCTGCGCTCGGCCGAGGTCGAGGCGATGGACAACCTGCCCGACGCCGACGTCAAGGAAGCGCTGCAGAAGCTGCCCGAGGAGTTCCGCCTCGCGGTCTACCTCGCCGATGTCGAAGGTTTCGCGTACAAGGAGATCGCCGAGATCATGGACACGCCCATCGGCACCGTGATGTCCCGGCTGCACCGCGGCCGCGCCCAGCTCCGTGACCTGCTCGCCGACGTCGCCCGCGAACGCGGCTTCATCCGCGCGGGCAAACAGCAGGAGGTGGCGGGGCGATGACCGAGGACTACTGCTCCGGCGCGGACGACAAGGTCAGGTGCGAGGAAGCCCTCGCCGACATCTACTTGCTCCTCGACAAGGAGTGCAGCGCCGAGCGTGACGCCGCCCTGCGCAAGCACATCGAGGACTGCCCGCCATGCCTCGAGGAATACGGCATCGACGAGCACATCAAGCAGCTGCTCGCCCGGAAGTGCGGTGGTGACCACGCGCCGGACGACCTCAAGTCCCGGCTGCGGGCCTCGATCCGCCAGACCGTGCAGACCAAGGGCGCGATCACGATCGAGCGCACCGAGGTCAAGATCGAGCAGACCTTCGAATAGCCCGGCCCTGGACACACGAAGGCCCCCGTACCGGATCGGTGCGGGGGCCTTCGCTGTCTGATCGATGATCAGGAGTTGGGCTTCTTGCCGTGGTTCGCGCCGTTCTTCTTACGGTCGCGACGCTTGCGGGCGCGCTTCGACATGTTTCACTCCTCGTCCGAGTGGCCCTCGCGGGGTGATACGACACCGCTGGGCCAGGGTCAACCTCTCCAGTGTGTCATGAGGCCTCCACCCTGCTTGGATGGGGACGTGTCCACCCTTTCCGATCTGCTCGCGGAGAACACCGGCCTGTCCGGGGAAGCCGCGGACCACCTCCAGACCGTGGTCGCCGAATGGCAGCTGCTGGCCGACCTGTCCTTCGCCGACTTCCTGCTCTGGGTCGCCGTCTCCCGGGAGCTGCAGCCCGAAGGCGGCGACTACGTCTGTGTCGCGCACGCCCGCCCGACGACGGCGCCGACAGCCCATCCGGAGGACGTCGTCGGCACCCGGTTCACCGAGGACGAGCACCCGCAGCTGGCCAAGGCGAGCCGCGAGGTGCGGATCTGCCGGGAAGAAGACCCGCATTGGTACCGCGACCTGCCGATGCGCCGCGAAGCCATCCCGGTGGTGTTCGCCGGCACGGTGATCGCCGTCCTCAGCCGCGAGACCAACCTGGCGGCCTCCCGGGTGCCGAGCCCGCTCGAAATCGCCTACCTCGGCAGCGCGGGCGACCTGTGCCAGATGATCGTCGACGGCACCTTCCCGAGTCCGGGGAACCAGACGGACACGCACACCAGCCCGCGGGTCGGCGACGGCCTGATCCGCCTCGACCCGACCGGCACGGTGGTCTTCGCCAGCCCGAACGGGTTGTCGGCCTATCACCGGATGGGGCACGAATCCGACCTCGTCGGGCAGCGTCTCGCGCCGCTGACCAGGTCGCTCATCCGTGACCCGTTCGACGCGACCGAGGTTTCGCACCGGATCATCGAGGCGCTCGACGGCAAGCCCAGCAGCCGCACGGAGGCGGATTCCCGCCGCGGCGCCGTCGTGCTGTTCCGTGCGCTTCCGCTGCGTCCCGCCGGGCAGGCCGCCGGCGCGCTGGTGCTGGTGCGTGACGTCACCGAGGTGAAGCGCCGTGACCGCGCCCTCCTGTCGAAGGACGCGACCATCCGCGAGATCCATCACCGGGTGAAGAACAACCTGCAGACGGTCGCCGCGCTGCTGCGGCTCCAGTCACGCCGGACCTCCAGCGAGGAGGCACGGCTCGCGCTCGGCGAGTCCGTGCGCCGGGTGTCGTCGATCGCGATGGTGCACGAGGCGCTGTCGATCTCGGTGGACGAGCGGGTCGATCTCGACAAGCTGCTCGACAACGTCCTCCCGATGGTCGGCGAGGTCGCGACGGCGGAGTCACAGGTCGGGCTTTCCCGCACGGGCTCGTTCGGCGTCGTCGTCGCCGAGATCGCGACGCCGTTGGTGATGGTGCTGGCCGAACTGGTCCAGAACGCCATCGAGCACGCGTTCCCCGACGGACGGCCGGGCAAGGTCGAACTCGTGGTGGAACGGTCGGCCCGCCGGCTCGACATCGTCATCCGCGACAACGGGCGCGGGCTGCCTTCGGGATTCTCCCTCGAACGCAGCGACGGCCTGGGGCTGCAGATCGTGCGGACCCTGGTGGAGTCGGAACTGCGCGGCTCGCTGTCGATCCGCGGCCTGCGCGGGGAGTCCGAGGAAACCGGCGGCCGCCGGGCGGGAACCGAAGCGGCCTTGCGGATCCCGTTGTCACGGCGGCTGTGAATTCCGTGTCGCGGGTCTGGAGTGGACTGTCCCGTTTGATCGTCCTCAAGGGACAGTCCCACCCGGACACGTTTTAGGGCCGGCGCCCGAAGAGAAAGATGGCGCCGGCCCTTTAACGATGCCGCGGGAGGACTTGAAAAAGTCCCGGGAAGCCATACCCCCGTGAGGGCGTGTCGGCCTCGCTTGTTAAGCTCAAGTCGGGTAGGTGTCACCTCGCAACGCAGGGCCATACAGCCACTGCGCCGCGGGATTACCCGAAGCTTGGGGTCTTGCTGAGTTTTAGGTGATGCGATGAAGCGTGCTGAGTCTTGAAAAACTCAGGCGGAGGTACGCGTGCCGATGTGCGTACGACGGCGCTTCAGGGCCCGTCGCTCGTCCTCGCTCATCCCGCCCCACACGCCTGCGTCCTGCCCGCTGGCCAATGCCCAGGCCAAGCAGTCGGAAGCGACGGTGCAGCGGTGGCACACGGCCTTCGCCTGCGCTACCTGCGACAGAGCAGGACCGCTGGTTCCCACCGGGAAGAACAGCTCGGGGTCCTCGTCTCGGCAGGCCGCGTCGTGGCGCCAGTCCATGTTTCTGAGCTCCTTCATAACGGCGCGGTACTCCGCGCCATAGTCGTCATGGCGGTCGTTTTTTTGGGTGCTTGTGAATGCTTTCACGAAGCACCCGTTTCGACAAGGGTTTTCTGAAGATCGGTGAGTCAGCTCACCCGGCCGAGCGACGCTTCTGACCTGCGGTTTCGTTCCGAAACGGCCATCCGAAGGGAAGGCCGATGCGGTGAGCGGAGGTTCTGCGTCGATGAGCGGCAGGTCGTACTTTGCCGCAGGCGATCAGCGGTCCGGTCGTCAGACGATTACCGTCAGTGCTTCCGGGACGCTGAAGAACTCCACTCTCTTCCGCTGGCCGACGAGGTCGCCGTCCACCTGGAAGTTTACCGGTTCAGCAGCGTCGATGCGGATCATCGGAAGGTCATCGTGACGAAGGAGACGTCGTCCGCGTTGGTCGCTCTTCGTGAGCAATGCCTGCCGTACATGCTTGAACACGGTGGGCAATCGCAGACCGCTCAACGCGAAAAGGCCCAGTCCGGTGTCGAACGAGCTGCCCGGGTTCAGGTGGACCGGACGGTCCCCCAGGTAACTCCACGGATCGGTGTTCGACACGAAAGCGGTCAGCACTTCGGTGGGCTCTTCACCCGGGATCCTGACGGTGAGGGGCGGACGGCCGAGCGGAGGCCGTAGATGCGACGCCACCGCGGCCCTCATGTAGAGCCCCGCGGTGGTCTGCTTGCCCCGTCGCTTGGCCACCCGGCCGACGACGTCGGCGTCCCAGCCCAGGCCGGCGTTGAAGGTGAACCAATGCCCGTCGGCGATCCCGAGGCCGACTTTGCGGCTCCGGTCGTTCTCGATGGCGTTGAGGAGCTGATGGGTCGCTTCCACCGGATCGTGCGCGATGCCCAGCGCGCGGGCGAAGACGTTCGCCGAGCCGCCCGGCACGACACCGAGCATGGGGACGTCGCCGACCTTCGCCGGATCGCCGTCGGCGTCCGCGAGCAGGCCGTTGACCACCTCGTTGACCGTGCCGTCGCCGCCGTGGGCGACGACCAGGTCGATCCCGTCACGGGCGGCGGACCGCGACACGGCCATCGCGTGGCCGCGGTAGTCGGTCTCCACCACGTCGAGTTTGACCTGGCTGGCCAGTGCGTGCGCCAGCACGTCACGGCCACCGGCGGTGGTCGAGGTGGCCTGGGGATTCACGACGAGGATGGCACGCACATACCGCAGGGTAAGTGACTTCGGCTCGAAGGTGGGAGCTTCACGTGACGCGAAGCTCAGCCGCGCGACGTCCTCGAGGCAGCACCGTATGGCCCCTGTGGCGGGCGTCCCTCCTTCACTGCCGGTGAATGACAGCTCCGTCGTGACAAGTGCACCCGGGCCGACCGCCCGCTCATCGACGACTACTACCGCCAATTCTTCCCATCCGGCGGTCAGGGGAAACCGGCCGACCGGGTGGCATACGATCGAAAGTGCTCACGTACGGTGACCCGCCCTGGTGGAGCGCCGTGTCCGGAAGCCTGGAAGGCTGTTTCGCCGTGTCCATCGCCGACAAGCTCTCGCCCGCGCCCCGTGAAGTCCGCATCGCCGGGGCGATCACCGCGCTGCCGGGGCTCGCCCTGATCGTGTTCGCGGTCCTGCTCCTGGTCAACGGCCAGGCCGGACCGGAGAATCTGCTGGCCGAGGTCGCCTATTACCTCGTTCTCGCCGCCGGGACGGTGGCCTGCGCGGCCGGGCTGGTGATGGGGAAGACCTGGGCGAGGTCGCCCGGTGTCGTCGTCGCGCTGATCCTGGTCGGGGTCGGCTGGTACGGCGCGGGCCCGTCCGGGCAGCCGTTGTGGGGCGTGCCGCTGGGCCTGATCGGCATCGCCGTCCTCGTGCTGCTGTTCCGCCGCCCGTCGCGCGCGTGGGCGCTCGGAATGCGGGAAGGCGAGACCGAGGAAGAGGCCGCCGAACGCGACGGCGCCGCCGGTCGTGCGGCGCGCCGTGAGCGCGAGGAACGCGACTCCTGACGCCGCACTCGCGTGATCAGAGGCGGATTTCGCGTGATTGGGGACGTAACTCGCGTGATCGAGGCCGTACCTTCGAGTGCGGCCTCCAGACACGCGAGTTACGTGTCTGATCACGCGAGTCACGCCTTGGCTAGACCTGAGCCGCGAGCGCCTTCAGGGGCTCGTCGGTGAGCCTGTCCACGGTCCATTCGTCCATCGGCACCGCGCCGAGTGACTTGTAGAAACCCTGCGCCGGGTTCCAGTTGAGCACCGACCATTCGAGACGGGCGTAACCGCGCTCGACGCAGACGGCCGCCAGGGTGGCCAGGAGCGCCTTGCCGAGGCCTGAGCCGCGCTGCTCGGGGCGGACGTAGAGGTCTTCCAGGTAGATGCCGTGCACGCCGCGCCACGTGGAGAAGTTGAGGAACCAGAGCGCGTAGCCCACGATCTCGCCGTCGACCTCGGCGACGTGCCCGAACAGCCCCGGCGCTTCGCCGAACAGGGCGACGCGCAGCTGCTCGGGGGTGAGGTGGCATTCGTCCGGGGCGCGTTCGAACTCGGCGAGGTCGTAGACGAGCTGGACGACGGCGTCCACGTCTTCTTCGCGGATTCGCCGGATGCGGTCGTCGGGCACTGGTCAGTCCTCTGTGGTGGGGAGCAGGTTGAGGTGTTCGATCTGCGGCTCGCCGCGTTCGTCGCCGAGCACCGCGACGCCGGCCGGGTCGAGTCCGAAGTGGACGCCCGCCGTCGACGGCAGGCCGATCCACCGCGCGACCAGGACGCGGCTGAAGTGCCCGTGGCCGACGAGGATCACGTCACCCTTGCCGAGCGGTTCGCGGACGCGGTCGATCAGCTTGTCCGCGCGGGCGTTGACGTCGTCGGCGCTTTCGCCGCCGGGGATCGGATGCGACCAGACCGTCCAACCGGGAACGGTCTCGCGGATCACCGGGGTGGTGATGCCCTCGTAGTCGCCGTAATCCCATTCGGCCAGCTCTTCGGTGACCTCGTCGACGCGCAGACCGGCCAGCTCGGCCGTCCGCAGCGCGCGGGTGCGGGGGCTGGAAAGGACGAGCGCCGGGTTGCCGCCGAGCACCGCGCGCAGGGTCCCGCCCGCCGAGCGGGCCTGCCCTTCGCCCGCCGCGGTGAGCGGGATGTCGGTGCGTCCGGTGTGCCGTCCGTTGACGGACCACTCGGTCTGACCGTGCCGGAGAAGGAAGAGCCGATGAGCCACGTTGCGAATATAGCCTGCGGTCCGGTTATGCTACTGATGAGTAACATGATGAGGAGACCGTGATGGCGCAGAATCCGACCTACGCGATGTGGAACCGGCTGGCCGGGAAGCCGGTCGGCAAACAGCTGTTCTCGGCGGCGATGTGCCTGCGTGTGCCGTACTTCCGGACGGTGCTCCCGTCGGTGCGCGAACTGGGGCCCGGCCGGTGCGAGGTGACCTCCCCGAAGTGGTGGGGTGTTTACAACCACATCAAGACTTTTCACGCGATCGCGGCATGCAACCTCGCCGAGATCGCCATGGGCATGCTCGCCGAGGCGACCGTCCCGGCGACCCATCGCTGGCTGCCCAAGGGGATGACGGTCGAGTACGTGGCCAAGGCCGAAACGAGCCTGCGCGCGGTCGCGGAACTGC
Organism: Amycolatopsis oliviviridis; assembly: GCF_014654365.1. Classification (GTDB taxonomy): domain Bacteria; phylum Actinomycetota; class Actinomycetes; order Mycobacteriales; family Pseudonocardiaceae; genus Amycolatopsis; species Amycolatopsis oliviviridis. The sequence continues at coordinate 577,246 of NZ_BNAY01000003.1, read as the reverse complement.
CGGAGTTGCCGGAATTCGGCGACGAGGGTTTCGAACTGCTCGTGCCGGTGACGATCACGGACACGAACGGGAAGCCCGTCGTGACCGCGACCATCACCATTTGGGTCACCAAGAAGAAGTAGAGCGCCGGTCCTTCATGCATTTCGTCCTCTGAATGCGGTCCTTGCGTGCGCAACTACCGCATTCAGAGGACGAAATGCGATGGTCAGAGGGGCTTGAACTGGACGTAGGTCACCTGCTTGAAGGTGTTCCGCCCGCTCGCCGACGGCAGTCCGAGCAACCGGTCGGCCACTCGCGCCAGCGGGCCGCAGCCGGTCGTTCGCGGCAGGGAGAGCTGTGAGTCGACGACGCCGAACTTCACCGTCTTCGGGTTTTGGGAGATCATCTCGAAGGGAACCGCGGGATCGTCCTTGATCACCGAGTGGAGCGGGGCGTCCGGCGTGCCGATCGTGCATCCCTTGGGCAGCAAGGGATGCCGTAGAACCGCGTAGAGGTCCAGCTCCCCGCGACGCTCGTCGTTCGACAGGAAGTCCGAGTAGCCGCCGTATTCCAGCTGCATGCTCGCGCCGAAACCGTCCTGGATCCGGGCGGGTGCGTGCCGCATTTCGCCGAAGACCTGCGCGAACTTCCCGTCCACTTTGCCCTCGGAGAACGTCAGCCGGATCTCCCCGAGCTGGATCTCGCGGTCGCCGACGGTGAGAACTCCTTGGGAGACAAAGGCTTCGCAACGCCAGGTGCTGGGGTCGGCGCCGGCGGGCGGGGCGGGGCAGGCGGAGAAGTCGAACTCGGGCACGGGGGACGACGCCGCGGAGGCGTGGCCGGGGAGGAGGACGAGGGCGGCTGCGGAGAGCGCGGCCGCGGCCGCTGCGAGAAGACGTCTCATGACTCGGAAGAGTGGTCTGCCGCGGTCTCGATCACATCGGGGAAGACCCCCAGGGGGTCCCGGAGATAACCCCGTTCGAGTGAAAATAAACGGTGTTTACCCAGCTGACGCGAATCCATTTCGGATTCGGTCTTGAAGGCGGCGTGAACGGCGGGCGATCATCGGCCCATGTCCCCACTGTCGCGCCGCACCTTCCTCGGGTTCACCGCGCTCAACTCCGCCGCCGCCCTCGGGCTCACCACGATTTCCACCGCGGAGGCCGAAGAAGCGGCCCCGGGCTTCTCGACGGCGGTGGTCGTCGGCACCGGTTACGGCGCCGCGGTCACCGCGCTCCGCCTCGGTGAAGCCGGGATCCCCACCGTCATGCTCGAAATGGGCAAGCTGTGGGCCGACCCCGGGCCGGACGGCAAGGTCTTCTGCGACATGCTCCGCCCGGATCGGCGGGCCGCGTGGTTCAAGGACCGCACGCAGGCCCCGCTCGCGTCGTTCCTCTGGCTGGACGTGGCCAACCGGGACGTCGAGCGGTACCCGGGTGTCCTCGACCGGGTGGACCACGGCGACATGTCCGTCTACGTCGGACGCGGCGTCGGCGGCGGATCGCTGGTCAACGGCGCGATGGCCGTGACGCCGAAGCGGTCGTACTTCGAGGAGATACTCCCCGACGTCGACGCGGACGAGATGTACGGGACGTACTTTCCTCGCGCCAACCAGGCGCTCGGCGTGAACGACATCGACCAGGGCTGGTTCGAAACCTGCCGGTCCTATCGCTACGCGCGGGTTTCCCGGAAGGCGGCGGCGCGAGCCGGGCTCAAGACCGTGTTCGTGCCCAGCGTCTACGACTTCGAGTACATGAAGCGGGAGGAAGCGGGCACGGTCCCGCGGTCGGCGCTCGCGTCGGAGGTCATCTACGGCAACAACCACGGCAAGCGTTCCCTCGACAAGACCTACCTCGCGGCCGCGCTGGGCACCGGCAACGTCACCATCAAAACGCTGCACCAGGTCCGCGGGATCACCCGGCAGACCGACGGCACCTATGTCCTCACCGTGCACGAGACCTCGGAAGACGGCGCGGTCGTGGCGAGGAAACAGCTCGGCGCGAAGTACCTGTTCCTCGGCGCCGGCAGCCTCGGTTCGACGGAACTGCTCGTGCGGGCACGGGAAACCGGGACGCTGCCCGAACTCGGCGACGAGGTCGGCCGCGGCTGGGGCACCAACGGCAACGTGATGCTGGGCCGCGCGAACCACGCCTGGAACGTCTGCGGATCACTGCAATCGGGGATGCCCGCACTCGGCATCGACGCGTGGGACGACCCGGTGAACCCGGTCTTCGCCGAGGTCGCGCCGGTGCCCGCCGGGATCGAGACCTGGCTGAGCCTGTACCTGGCGATCACGAAGAACCCCGAACGCGGCCACTTCACCTACGACGCCGCGAGCGACTCCGCACGGCTCCAGTGGCGCGCTTCGCAGGGGAAGCCGTCGATCGACGCGGCGAAGTCGTTGTTCGACAAGGTCAACCGGGCGAATCGCACGATCTACCGGAGTGACCTGTTCGGGGACACGCGGTCGTTCGAGAACCGGTTCACCTATCACCCGCTGGGCGGTTTGGTGCTGGGCAAGGCCACCGACCTGTACGGCCGGGTGAAGGGGTATCGGAACCTCTACGTCACCGACGGCTCTTTGATCCCGGGCAGTACCGGGGTGAACCCCTTCGTGACGATCACCGCGCTGGCGGAGCGGAACGTGGAACAGGTGCTGCGCGAGGACGTACGGCGCTGATTCAGCCCTCGGCCCGCAACTTCTCGTAGTACGCCACACATTCGTCGTACCGCGGCAGCGTTCCCTGCTCCAGGGCCTCTTTCAGGTAGGGCGCGGCAGTGTCCTTTTCGGACACAATGGGTTCGATGTCCTGCGGCCACGGGAGCGCGAGGTCGGTGTCCATCGGGTTGACGGCGTGCTCGGCCGCCGGGTTGTACGGCTCGGAGCAGAGGTAGGTCATGACCGTGTCGTCTTCGAGCGCCATGAAAGCGTGGCCGAGGCCTTCGGCGATGTAGACCGATTTGTACTCGGTGCTGTCGAGCAGCACGGACGTCCATTCCCCGAAAGTGGGCGAGCCGACCCGGAGATCGACGATGACGTCCAGCAGCGAACCGCTCGGGCAGTACACGTATTTGGCCTGTCCGGGCGGGGTGTCCGCGAAGTGCAGGCCGCGGACGGAGCCGCGCCGGGAAACACTGGTGTTGGTCTGCGCCAGGCGAAGCCGGTGCCCGACCGCTTCGACGAAGGCCTCTTCCTGGAACGGCGCCACGAACAGGCCGCGGTGGTCGGGGAAAACGCGCGGGGTGAATTCGAAACAGTCCGCGATGCTGAGGCGCCTGGCTTGCATGCCACCCATGCTAGTCAGCGCCTTCGCCGTGTTCCCAAGCCGGACGGACGTCTTGCGAAACCTCTCTTGAGCTGCGGAAAGCCCGACCCCTTTGTGACATGAACCGCACCAGAGGGGCACACTGGTCCGCATGCCTGTCACAATGATCTGACCGCTGCGTCCGCGGCCGTCGCCACACCCACGGCACCGATGGCCGATTGGACGCTTCGCCGACAGCCGGCGCTACCGCGCTGGGCTGCCGTGTCGGAGGACGAGTTACCCCAGGTGGCCGGGCCATGCCCATTTGGCCTGTTCACCGGCCAGTTCCCCCGCTCGCAGTCCCAGGAGAATCCCATGACCTTCGCTCGAATCGAGACTTCGCCGTCCTTAGACACGGCAGAAGCAATGACGGGAACCACGATGACCACGCCAGTGACCGACACCGAGATCTTCGAGGGGCACGAGGGCGGCAAGCTCTCCGTGGCCGCGACGCGCCCGATCTCCTCACCCCGTGACCTCTCGGTCGCGTACACGCCCGGGGTGGCGAAGGTGAGCCGGGCCATCGCCGAGGACGCGGCCAAGGCGAAGCGGTACACGTGGGCGGACAGGCTGGTCGTGGTGGTCAGCGACGGTACGGCGGTGCTCGGTCTCGGTGACATCGGCGCGAGCGCCTCGCTGCCGGTCATGGAAGGCAAGTCGGTCCTGTTCAAGACCTTCGGCGGGCTCGACTCCATCCCGCTGGTGCTCGACACCACCGACGTCGACGAGATCATCGAGACCCTGGTCCGGCTGCGCCCGTCGTTCGGCGCGGTGAACCTGGAGGACATCTCGGCGCCGCGCTGCTTCGAGCTGGAGGACCGCCTCAAGGAGGTCCTCGACTGCCCGGTCATGCACGACGACCAGCACGGCACGGCGATCGTCACGCTGGCCGCGCTGCGCGGGGCGAACCAGGTCCTCGGCAAGGACATCGCCGGTCAGCGCGTGGTCGTCTCGGGAGCGGGCGCGGCGGGGGTGGCCTGCGCCAGGATCCTGCAGAACGCCGGCGTCGCGGACGTCACCGTGCTCGACTCGCGCGGCATCATCCACGCCGGGCGCGAGGGCCTGAACCCGATCAAGCAGAAGCTCGCAGAGACCACGAACGCGGCCGGTCTGCGGGGCGGCCTCGGCGAGGCCCTCAAGGGCGCCGACGTCTTCCTCGGCCTGTCCGGGGCGACCATCGACGAGTCCCTGCTGGCCGGGATGGCCGACGACGCGATCGTGTTCGCGCTGTCCAACCCGGACCCGGAAGTGCACCCGGCCGTGGCGTCGCGGTACGCCAAGATCGTGGCGACCGGGCGCAGCGACTTCCCGAACCAGATCAACAACGTGCTGGCGTTCCCCGGTGTCTTCCGCGGCGCGCTGGACTCCGGCGCGCGGGCGATCACGGAGAACATGAAGCTGGCCGCGGCCGAGGCGATCTTCGCGGTCGCGCAGGACGACCTGGGGCCGGACCGTATCGTGCCGAGCCCGCTGGACCCGCGGGTCGCGCCTGAGGTGGCCGCCGCGGTCGCGAAGGCCGCTGAGGCCGACGGCGTGGTGTGACGGTCCCTTTCACGCTCGCTCAAGTGCTATGAAAGGCCCCTTCATCGCAAAATTTGCGATGAAGGGGCCTTTCATTGCGCGCGGGGGTTGTGAGCCTCAGCCGAGCAGTTCCGTCAGCCGGTGCCGCGGCAGGTCGATCAACCGCGCGTCCGTCAGGTCCGCGGGCACGTCCAGCGAGACGTTCGCCAGCCGCGCGTGCGCCCGGGTCAGCAGTTCTTCCTGATGTTCGACGGCGTCCGCGACGACGACGGCGTGCCGGTTGTCCGGGGTGCTCCGCAGCAGCCGCAGTTTGTACTTCGCCCCGATCAGCCGGTTGAGCGCGCCCTGCGCCTCGGCGTTCGTCAGGTCGGGATGCGAGTTCGGGACCAGCAGCGCCAGCCGTCGCGCGTTGGTGCCCAGCAGGGTCCGCAGCAGCCACGGGCCGGGGTCGGCCGAGAGGTCCATGGCGACCGCGTCGCCTTCCGGTCCGGAAACGGACCAGTCGACCGGCCGCGACTCCAGCGCCAGCCCGCCCTCGGTGGCGATTTCGTGCAGCTTGTCCAGCAGTGAGGGCTTGGCTCCGCCCGCGGATTCCACCGACTGCGGGCCGTGCGTGTAGATCGCGGCCTTCCCCTTGCCACCGCGGTTCTTCTTCGACTTCGCGGTCGGCTGGCAGACGTAGAGGTCCGCCGCGCTCCCGATCGCCTGCGCGCCGAAGTAGCGGTTGAAGTCCGGCAGGATCGCTTCGAAGGTCAGCCCGAGTGTCGCGAGCGCCCGCTGCACCTGCGCGCCCAAGGCGGGATGGCGCGGGCTGTACCCGTAAGCGAGCAGCAGCCGCCCGTCCGAGGGTTCGGCGAGCGCCTGGACCCCGCGTGCGGCGAACAGGCCCATTCCTTCGGGGGTGTAAGGCGGATCACTGAACACGAGGTCCATCCGGCCGGTCACCGAGGGTGGCAGCCCGACGCGCAGATCCGTGTGCAGGGTCCGGATGGACCGCTCGCTGAGTTCGTCGATGTAGGCCAGCACGCGATCGTCGAGGTCGACGACGGTGAGGTCCGCGCCGGGCCGCAATGCGCGTACGGCCAGCGAGGTGAGGTCGTGGTCGCCCAGGAACAGCAGTTTCGCGGTGTCGAGGTCGTACCGCTGGTCCAGCCACAGCGCCCGGTCGAGCACGGTCTCCGGCGTCGCCTGCACGTGGTCGAGCGCGGCCAGCGGAGCGGGCACGTTCTCGACGTAGCTGGTGATGGTCTTCAGCAGGTCGGGGTCGGTTTTCCGGTCCGGGGTCTCGAAGCGCGCGTACTTCTCACGGGCCGCGGGAGCCAGCCGCAAGCGGGACTCGTTCCGTTCGAGGTCGTCGCCGAGCGCGTTCAGGACGTCTTCGACACTCCGGCGGGGCGCGGTACTGAGCCGGACCAGTTCGCCGAGGTCCCGCCAATCCGCCCGGAGCAGGGAAATCACCTGATGGAGCGGTCGCACGTGGACACCGTGCGCCGCGAGGACGTCATCGACGGAGGAACTCACAGCCCGCAGCCTAGTGAACCGATCCCTGAGACACCGTGCCAACAGGGCCGATGTGGGCTACGGTTTTTCGACCAGACATGGGGAGAGACACGTGACTATCGAGTTCCGTGGCGTGACCAAGCGGTATCCGGACGGGACGGTCGCGGTCGACGACCTGAACCTCACCGTGGAGGACGGCACCATCACCGTCTTCGTCGGGCCGTCCGGCTGCGGTAAGACCACGTCGCTGCGGATGATCAACCGCATGGTCGAACCGACCTCGGGCGCCGTCCTGCTCGACGGCAAGGACGTCAGCGACGGGGACCCGGCGCTGTTGCGCCGCGGCATCGGCTACGTCATCCAGCACGCCGGCCTCTTTCCACACAGGACAGTCCTGGACAACGTCGCCACCGTGCCGCTGCTGTCGGGCTGGGACAAGGGCAAAGCACGCAAGCGCGCGGCCGAACTGCTCGAAACCGTCGGCCTGCCCGCGGAACTCGGCAAGCGGTACCCCGCACAGCTTTCCGGCGGCCAGCAGCAGCGCGTCGGTGTCGCCAGGGCGCTGGCGGCGGATTCGCCCGTGCTACTGATGGACGAGCCGTTCTCCGCCGTCGACCCGATCGTCCGCGAGGAGTTGCAGGACGAGCTGCTGCGCCTGCAGTCACAGCTGGGGAAGACGATCGTGTTCGTCACCCACGACATCGACGAGGCCGTGCGGCTCGGCGACAAGATCGCGGTGCTCCGCGTCGGCGGTGTGCTCGCGCAGTACGGCACGCCGTCGGAGGTGCTGCGTCATCCCGTCGACGACTTCGTCGCGTCGTTCGTGGGCAAGGACCGCGGCTACCGCGGCCTCTCCTTCCTTTCGGCGGAGGGGATCGTCGTCGAAGAGGTGAAGCGGGTCGAGGTCGGCAAGCCGGTCCCCGGGCCGTCCGACGAGTGGCTGGTCGCGGTCAACGCCGAAGGACAGCCGCGCGGCTGGCTGCGCCCCGGATCCACTGTGGACGGTGAGCTGGCCGAGACCGATCTCGTCGCGGGCGGATCGCTGTACGTCCAGGGATCGCCGATCCGCGGCGCGCTCGACGCGGCGTTGTCGTCGCCCGCGAGCCTCGGGGTCGTGGTCGACGCCGACCAGAAGGTCCTCGGGGTGGTCAGAGCCCAGCAAGTCCTCGAGGTGATCGAAGCGCCGTCGCTGAGTTCCTGATGGGGGACTTCTTCGCGGAGCTCGGCCGCTACCTGGGCAGTGCCAACAACCGCTCGCAGTTCTTCGGCGACCTGCTCGACCACATCTATCTCTCGCTGGCCCCGCTGGTGCTGGGCCTGGTGATCGCGGTGCTGGCGGGCTGGCTCGGCCACCGGTTCGGCCCGGCGCGGTCCGTGCTGCTGGTGGTGTCGAACCTGCTGTACACGATCCCGTCGCTGGCGTTGTTCGTGGTGATCCCGGGCATCATCGGCTCGAAGATCCTCGACAGCGTCAACGTGATCGTCGCGCTCACCGTCTACACCGCCGCCCTGCTGGTGCGCCCGGTGCTGGACGCGCTCGACGCGGTCCCGCCGCACGTCGTCGCCGCGGCCACGGCGGTCGGCTACAAACCCGCGCGCCGCTTCCTCACCGTGGAGCTGCCGCTTTCGGTGCCGGTGCTCGCGGCGGGCGTCCGGGTGGCGTCGGTCAGCAACATCAGCCTGGTCAGCGTCGGCGCGCTGATCGGCACGGGCGGGCTCGGCGTGCTGTTCACCGACGGTTTCCAGCGCGAGTACTTCTCGCCGATCGTCGTCGGGATCGTCGCGACCCTGCTGCTCGCGCTGATCGTCGACCTGGTGCTGGTCCAGCTCCGCAATCTCCTCACACCCTGGGACCGGGTGGCGACAACGGCGGGGGCGAAATGATCGGCGACGTCCTGAACTGGTTCGGCGACCCGGCCCATTGGCAGGGCACGGACGGCATCCCGGCCCGGCTGCTGCAGCATCTCGGCTACACGGCGCTGGCGCTGGTCTTCGCGCTGATCATCGCGATCCCGCTCGGGCTCTACGTCGGGCACACCGGCCGCGGCGCGGTGCTGCTGGTGAGCGGTGGCAACGCGATCCGCGCGCTGCCGACGCTGGGCCTGGTGACCTTCCTGTTCCTGCTCTTCACCGAAAGCGAGATCTCGACGATCATCGGGCTCGTGGTGCTCGCCATCCCGCCGATCCTCGCCGGGACGTACGCGGGCCTGCAGGCGACCGATCACGGCGTGGTCGACGCGGCGCAGGGCATCGGGATGACCGGCTGGCAACGGTTGTGGAAGGTCGAGGTGCCGATCTCGCTGCCGCTGGTGCTCGGCGGGGTGCGGAACTCGGTGCTGCAGCTGGTCGCGACGGCGGCCGTGGCGGCCTACGTCGGGCTCGGCGGACTCGGCCGGTTCCTGCTCGACGGACTGGCCATTTTGGACTATCCCCAGGTGGTCGCGGGCGCGCTCCTGACGACGTTGCTCGCGGTCGTGCTGGATCTGGCCCTGGCGGGCGTCCAGCGGCTGCTGGTGCCCAAGGGGGTTCGGCTGGCGCAGGCCGCGAGCGGGAAGAAGGCGAAGGTATGAGGCGGACGGTGGCGGCGCTGTTCGCCGGGATCGCGTTGCTGGCTGTGCTGTCGGCGGGCTGCGGCAACCCGCTGGCCGGCGGTGCCGAGGGCGGCGCGACCGGCGACATCATCATCGGCGCGTCCGACGTCGGGGAAAGCCTTCTGCTGGCCCAGATCTACGCGGGCGCGCTGCGCAACGCGGGCGCGGAGAACGTGACCGTGCGCCCGCCGGTCGGCAGCCGCGAGGTCGTCGTCAAGGCACTGCAGGACAAATCGCTTTCGGTGGTACCGGACTACAGCGGGAACCTGCTGCGCTACTTCGACAAGGACACCCAGGCCACCACTCCGCAGGACGTCTACGCGCAGCTGAAGCAGAAGTTGCCGTCCGGGTTCGAGGTGCTCGAACAGGCGCCCGCGGAGGACAAGGATCTTCTGGTGGTGCGCAAGGAACTCGCCGATTCCGGGATCAAGACCTTCTCCGATCTCGGCAAGCGCTGCAAGGAGTTCGTGTTCGGCGGTCCCGGCCAGTGGAGCAGTCGCTGGAAGGACAAGATCAAGACGCTCTACGGCTGCGAATTCGCCGAGATCCGCACGACCGACACCGGCGGCCCGGTCACCGTCGCCGCGCTGAAGTCCGGCGACGTCCAGGTCGCCGACCTGTTCAGCACGTCGTCCTCGATCGCCGCGAACGGGTTCGTGCCGCTGGTGGACGACAAGAACATGTTCCCCGCGCAGAACATCGTCCCGCTCGTCGCGAAGGGGACGCTTTCGCTGAAGGAAGCCGACGCGCTGAACCGGGTTTCGGCGGCGCTCACGACCGATCAGCTCACCGAGCTGAACGTCCAGTTCAGCGAGGAAAAGCGCAACCCGCTCGACGTCGCCGAGGAGTTCCTGCGCCGGAACAACCTCCTCGCGCCCGCCTGACCCACGCAATTCGTCCTCTGGATGCGGTGGTTGCACGCGCAACCACCGCATCCAGAGGACGAAACGCGGAAAGGGTCAGAGGCGGTCGAAGGCGGGGGAATAGCGGAACTCGCCCCGGAGTTCCGGGGTATACGCGCTCAGGGTGCGGACCTGGAAAGCCGTCGTCCATTCCGCGACCGGCGGCGTGATCCCGTGCTGTGCGGCGAGGACGAAGCCGAAGCGAGAGTAATATTTCGGGTCGCCCAGCAGGACCACGGCGCCGTAGCCGAGCGCGTCCGCCGCGCCGAGCACGGCGTGCATGAGCGCGGAGCCGATGCCGGCGGCGTGATACTCGGGCAGGACGCCGAGCGGGCCGAGGCCGACCGTCGACTTCTCGTCGGTGCCGAGCCGGGACGGGCTGCAGCAGACATGCCCGGCGATCTTCCCGTCGCGTTCGGCCACGATGGACAGTGCGCCGATCAGATCGCCGTCCGCGCGCAGTTCGTCGACGAGTTTCGCCTCGACCACCGGGACACTGTGTTTCGCGAACGCGGCCAGATGTACGGCGTGGATCGCCTCGCGGTCGGCCGGGGTTTCCTGTCGGAGCAGCATGCGCCCGAGTGTGCTCCATCCGAAGGTAGGATGGAAATCGATTTCCGCTCGGGCCGGTCACGACTTTAGTAGGCGGCCATCCGTGTGTACTTTCACGCCGCTGAAACGATCGGCGGGCCGGAAAGCGACCACTGGATGTGCGGATTCCCCATTCTTCGTGGGCCGTACGGGCGCTAAACGCGACTAAAGGCGGGGGCTGAACGGTGCCCGAGCTGCGTCGATGTGATGCCCATTACTACCCGGATGTCCGTAATGCAAGGTCTTCCTTGGGGTGAAAACGCGACTTAGTCTCAGCCTGCGCTCCTCAGTGAACGCGCTTCACCTCTGATTCACCCCAACGATCCGGCGGGCGATTCATGCCCGTGGGTCGACCCTGCCTGGGAGGAATATCTTGAACAATTCCCTGGGATCCTTGAAGAGACGACTGCCGGTGTTCGGTGTCACGGCGGCCGTCGCCGTGCTGACCGCGCTCGGCGGCACCACTGTCGCGTCGGCGGCGGAGGGCTCGATCGTCAACGCGGGCAGCGCGAAGGCGATCAAGGACAGCTACATCGTCGTGCTGAAGGACGGCTCGTCGGTCGAGGCCACCGCGAAGAGTGTGACGAACCGCCACGGCGGCACGGTCGAGAAGACCTTCGCGTCGTCGGTTCGCGGCTTCTCCGGCGCGCTGACCGAAAAGCAGGCGAAGCGCGTCGCCGCCGACCCCGCCGTCGCCTACGTCGAGCAGAACCAGACCGTCTCGATCTCGACGGATCAACTGAACCCGCCGTCCTGGGGCCTGGACCGGGTCGACCAGCAGAGCCTTCCGCTGGACCAGAAGTACAGCTACAGCACCACGGCGTCGAACGTCACCGCGTACGTCGTCGACACCGGCATCCTCACCACGCACCCCGACTTCGGCGGGCGCGCGACCCACGGCCGGGACACCGTCGACAACGACAACGACGCCACGGACTGCCAGGGTCACGGCACGCACGTCGCCGGCACCATCGGCGGTACCGCGCACGGTCTGGCCAAGGGTGTCAAGCTCGTCGCCGTCCGCGTGCTGAACTGCTCCGGTTCCGGGACGACCGCCGGCGTCATCGCCGGTGTCGACTGGGTGACCGCGAACGCCGTCAAGCCGGCCGTCGCGAACATGAGCCTCGGTGGCGGCGCCTCGGCGACCCTCGACCAGGCCGTCCAGCGGTCGATCGCGGCGGGCATCACCTACGGTGTCGCGGCCGGTAACGACTACGGCCAGAACGCGTGCAACACCTCCCCGGCCCGCACGCCCGAGGCGATCACCGTCGGCTCGACCACCAACACCGACGCCAAGTCCGACTTCTCCAACATCGGCACCTGCCTCGACATCTTCGCGCCGGGCAGCGGCATCACGTCGACCTGGCTGAACAACGGCACCAACACCATCAGCGGCACCTCGATGGCGACCCCGCACGTCGTCGGCGCGGCGGCTCTCTACGCCTCCGCCAACCCGTCGGCCACGCCCGCTCAGGTCCGTGACGCGCTGGTCAACGCCGGCGTCAAGGGCAAGGTGACCAACCCGGGCACCGGTTCGCCGAACGTGCTGCTGAACACCGGCTCCGGTGGCCCCGGCCCCGAGCCGACGCCCTGCGGCACGCAGACCAACAGCGGCGTCGTCGCCATCCCCGACGCCGGTGCCGCGGTGACCAGCACGATCACCGTCGCGAACTGCGCCCGCAACGCTTCGGGCACCACCAAGGTCGCGGTGAACATCACGCACACCTACGTCGGTGACCTGGTCATCGACCTGGTCGCGCCGGACGGCACCTCGTACCGCCTGAAGGGTTCGAGCAACGACTCGTCCGACAACATCAACACCACGTACACCGTCAACGCCGCGGCCGAGGCCGCGAACGGCGCCTGGAAGCTCAAGGTGCAGGACGTGTACCGGGTCGACACCGGCTCGCTCAACAGCTGGTCGCTGACCGTCTGATCCACCCCTGGAGTACGTGAAGGCCCCCTTCCTCCTGCTGGGAAGGGGGCCTTTCCGTGTGTCCATAATAGACTAAGTGGACCTGTGTCTTTGTCAAAAGTTCGTCATTCGCCAGGCTGTGACCCGGAATCTGTGGGTGCTGGGATGCAAGATCACCTGCAGGCCTAGCCGGCGGGGGCGGGGGCCACGGTGTGACTCGCGCCCAATCGGGGCGTTCGTCCACTGAGGACCGCCGAAGGGCTCTACCCTCTGCGTATGCAGCCCGGACCGCCCTACCAGCAGGGCCCTCAGCCGCCATACCCACCGCAGGGCTACCCGGGTTACCCGCCACCCGGGTACGGTCCGCCGCCCAAGAAGTCGAACACCGGGCTCGTCATCGGGCTGGTGCTCGGCGCCGTGGTCCTGCTCGGCGGTGGCGGCGTCGCGGCCTTCCTGGTGCTGTCCGACGACTCCGGTTCGTCCTCGTCCGCGGCGCCGACGTCGTCCAAGAAGACCGGCCCGCCGGACAAGTACACGTCGATGCCCGGATGCGAGAAGATCGGCAACGGGGTGCGGAACCTGCCGCCGCTCGAAACGCCGAAGGGCGAGGAACCGGCGAGCACCTCGAACAACGACATCATCTACACGTCCTCCTCGTGCTCCTGGCGTGAGTACGGTGCTCCGTCGGCTTTGGTGACCATGTACCTGGCGAAGTCGAAGGAGCCGGGCACGGGCTCCGGTGAGGACTGGGCGAAGGCGGGCTACGACAACGCCATGAGTGACGGCGGGGAAGTGATCCCTACGCTCGCGAAGGCGACCAAGGCCGGCTACAACAACATCCGGTCCGAAGGGCAGTGCTCGATCAAGCTCTACCAAGGCAACGTCGAAGCGCAGATCATCGTGAGCGGTGCCGAGCCGACCAAGCCCATCGATCAGAAGCTGTGCAAGGAGAACGCCTTGAAGGTCGCCAAGGCGACCTCCGAGGCGATCGGTTAGGCGAGCTTCTCGACCTGGACCTGCCCGGTCGGCCCGTCGCCGAACGGGTTCTCCCAGCCGTGCCATTCGGCGGCGAGGACGTAGAGCTCACGCCCGTCCTCGCCGCCGATCGTGCAGGAGAAGCAGCCTCGGTCGGCCTCGACCTTCTGCAGCACCTCGCCTCCTTCGCGGACGCGGACGCAGTGCTTGGCCGCCACGTCCGCGTACCAGACGGCGCCCTCGGCATCGAGGGAGATGCCGTCGGGGTGATCGCCGCCGAGGTCCGCCCACACCCGCCTGCCGGACAGCGAACCGTCGTCAGCGATGTCGAACGCGGTGAGGCGGTTTCCGTACGACTCGGCGACGATCAGCGTCTTGTCGTCCGGGGTGACGGCCATGCCGTTGCCGAACAGGATGCCTTCGGCGACCTCGCGGACCTCGCCATCGGGGGTGACGACGGCGAGGACACCGGGTGCCTGGAGGTCGTGCGAGCCGTTGACGAAGGCGTTCCCGCTGCCGTCCGTCACGACCTCGTTGCAGAAGGCGGCGACCGGGCCGAGGTCCGCGTAGACGCTCAGGTCCGCGTTGAGCAGGTTGGCGTTCGGGCCGTCGACGATGAGCAGGCGGCCGTCGGGAAGCCAGTCGAACGTCAGTGGCATCGCGTTCGGCACGGTCGCGATGACTTCACTCTCGCCACCGGGGGTGACGGCGAGGATCTCGCCGACGCCCCAGTTCGCCAGCCAGAGCCGGCCGTCGTGCCAGCGGGCGGATTCGGGGAGCTTGAGGCCGTCGAGCAGGGTGTTCATGGTGTCTCCTTCGGTCGTTTGACCCCTACACGAACGGGCTCCGCCGTTTTCGACACCCCAAGTACGTGAAGGCCCCCTTCACTGCGTCTAGCGCAATGAAGGGGGCCTTCACGTACTTCTCAGGCGATCAGTCGAAGGCCCGCGCGATCAGCGCCTTCTGCTCGACCTCGTGCACCTTGGACGAACCGGCCGACGGGGCCGCCATCGGACGGCGCGAAACGACGTCCAAGCTGGAGAACACCTCCGGCAGCTTCCGCGGCAGGTTGAGGCCGAAGAACGGCCACGCACCCTGGTTCTCCGGCTCCTCCTGGACCCAGACCGCGGGAGCGCCGTTGTAGCGCTCGAGCGCCGCCAGCAGCTTCTTCTTCGGCAGCGGGTAGTACTGCTCGACCCGCACGATCGCGACGTCGTTCGCCTCGCGCTTGGTCCGCTCGGCCACCAGCTCCCAGTAGAGCTTGCCGGAGGTCAGCAGGACCTTGCGCACCTTCGCCGGGTCGACGACGGCGTCGTCGATGACCGACATGAACTTCGTCTGGCCGGTGAAGTCCTCGACCTGCGAGGTCGCGGCCTTGTTGCGCAGCATCGACTTGGGGGTGAAGACCACCAGCGGGCGGTTGACTCCGTCGAGCGCGTGGCGGCGGAGCAGGTGGAAGTAGTTCGCCGGGGTCGACGGCACCGAGACGGTCATCGAGCCCTCCGCGCACAGCGAGAGGAAGCGCTCGATGCGGCCGGAGGTGTGGTCCGGGCCCTGGCCTTCGTGGCCGTGCGGCAGCAGCAGCACGACGTCGGAGAGCTGGCCCCACTTGGCCTCGCCGGAGGAGATGTACTCGTCGATGACGGTCTGCGCGCCGTTGACGAAGTCACCGAACTGCGCTTCCCACATGACCAGCGCTTCGGAGTTGGCCACGGAGTAGCCGTATTCGAAGCCGACCGCCGCGTACTCGGACAGCGCCGAGTCGTAGATCATCACACGGCCCTGGTTTTCGGCCAGGCTCGCCAGCGGCGAGTACTCCTGGCCGGTCTTGCGGTCGATCAGCACCGAGTGGCGCTGGGTGAAGGTGCCGCGGCGGGAGTCCTGGCCGGACAGCCGCACCAGGCGGCCTTCCATGGCCAGCGAACCGAAGGCGAGCAGTTCACCGAAGGCCCAGTCGATGCCGCCTTCGCGGGACATCTTGTGGCGGCGCTCCATGACCGGCTTGACCCGCGGGTGCGGGGTGAAGCCCTCGGGCACGTTGAGGAAAGCGTCGCCGATGTGCTCGATGGTCTCGGAGGTGGTCGCGGTGGGCACCTTGGCGGGGACCTGCTGCTCCTCTTCGACCGAGGGGCTGGCCTTCGCCGGGTGCTTCTCCAGCTCGCGGACCTCGTTGAACACGTGCTCCAGCTGGCTGGAGAAGTCGCGCAACGCGGCCTCGGCCTCTTCGACGGAGATGTCGCCGCGGCCGATCAGCGATTCGGTGTAGGTCTTCCGGACCGAACGCTTCGTGTCGATGATGTCGTACATCGCCGGCTGGGTCATCGAGGGGTCGTCGCCCTCGTTGTGGCCGCGGCGGCGGTAGCAGATCAGGTCGATCACGACGTCCTTGTGGAACGCCTGGCGGTAGTCGACGGCCAGCTTGGCCACCCAGTGCGCGGCCTCGGGGTCGTCGCCGTTCACGTGGAAGATCGGCGAGCCGATCATCTTCGCGACGTCGGTGGCGTACTGGCTCGACCGCGAGTGCTCGGGCGCGGTGGTGAAGCCGACCTGGTTGTTGACGATGACGTGCACGGTGCCGCCGGTGCGGTAACCGCGCAGCAGCGCCAGGTTCAGGGTCTCGGCCACGACACCCTGGCCCGCGAAGGCCGCGTCGCCGTGCATCAGGACCGGGAGGACGGTGAAGCCCTCGCCACCCTTGTCGAGGATGTCCTGCTTCGCGCGGACGATGCCCTCGAGGACCGGGTCGACGGTCTCCAGGTGCGACGGGTTCGCGGTCAGCGACACCTTGGTCTCGCCGTCGCCGAACATGCGGAAGTACTTGCCCTCGGCGCCGAGGTGGTACTTCACGTCACCGGAACCGTGCGCCTGGCCCGGGTCGAGGTTGCCCTCGAACTCCTGGAAGATCTGCGCGATCGGCTTGCCGACGATGTTCGCGAGCACGTTCAGGCGGCCGCGGTGCGGCATGCCGATGACGACCTCGTCGAGCTCGTGCTCGGCGGCCTTGTCCAGCAGCGTGTCCAGCAGCGGGATCGCGGTCTCGCCGCCTTCGAGGGAGAACCGCTTCTGGCCGACGTACTTGGTCTGCAGGAAGGTCTCGAACGCCTCGGCGGCGTTGAGCTTCGAGAGCACGTACTTCTGGACGGCGGGGTCCGGCTTCTCGTGCGGGATCTCGACGCGGTCCTGGATCCAGCGGCGCTCCTCGGGGTCGAGGATGTGCGTGTACTCGATGCCGACGGTGCGGCAGTAGGAGTTGCGCAGCACGCCGAGGATGTCGCGCAGCTTCATGCGTTCCTGGCCGGCGAAGCCGCCGACCGGGAACTCGCGGTCCAGGTCCCACAGGGTCAGGCCGTGGGAGAGGACGTCGAGGTCGGCGTGGCTGCGCTGCCGGTAGTTCAGCGGGTCGGTGTCGGCCATCAGGTGACCGCGCATGCGGAAGGCGTCGATCAGCTCGATCACGCGCGCGGTCTTGTCGACCGGGCCGTCCGGGATGTCGGCGACCCAGCGGATCGGCTCGTACGGCAGGCGCAGGCTGGTGAAGACGTCGTCGTAGAAGCCGTCCTCGCCGAGCAGCAGCTCGTGGATGCGCTTGAGGAACTCGCCCGACTCCGCGCCCTGGATGATGCGGTGGTCGTACGTCGAGGTCAGCGTCATGATCTTCGACACGCCGAGGTCGACCAGGGCCTTCTCGCTGGTGCCCTCGAAGTGCGCCGGGTACTGCATGGCGCCGACGCCGATGATCGCGCCCTGACCGGCCTGCAGCCGCGGCACCGAGTGGTTGGTGCCGATGCCGCCGGGGTTGGTCAGCGAGATCGTGGTGCCGGAGAAGTCGTCGGCCGTCAGCTTGCCGTTGCGGGCCTTCTTGACGATCTCCTCGTAGGCCTGCCAGAACTGCATGAAGGTCATGTTCTCGGTGGCCTTGATGGAGGCCACGACGAGCGTGCGGGCGCCTTCCTTGCCCTTCATGTCGATCGCGAGACCGAAGTTCACGTGCTCCGGCGTGATCGCGAACGGCTTCCCGTCGATCAGCTGGTAGTGCCGGTTCATGTTCGGGAAGTTCTTCAGCGCCCGGACCATCGCGTAACCGATGAGGTGCGTGAAGGAGATCTTGCCGCCGCGCGTGCGCTTGAGGTGGTTGTTGATGACGATGCGGTTGTCGGCCATCAGCTTCGCCGGGACGGCGCGCACACTCGTGGCCGTCGGCACGGACAGCGAGGCGTCCATGTTCTTCGCGATCGCCGCCGCGGCGCCGCGGAGCTGCTTCGACTCCGGCTCGGCGTCCTTCTCGGCGGGCTTGGCGGGGGCCTTCTCGGCGACCTTGGGCGCCGCCGCCTTCGGAGCGGGCTTGGCCGCTGCCTTCGGGGCGGGCTTCGCCGGGGCGGTCTGCTTCGCGGTGGGCTCGGTCTTCGGGGCAGGCTTCGCGGCCTGGCCGTTGGTGCCCGCGCCGTCCTTGGCCGTCTCCGTGGACGTCTGACGTGCGCCGTCAGCCTTGGCCTTCGCGTCCTGCGTTGGCTTGAAGTCCGCGAAGAAGTCGTGCCAGGCGGCATCGACTGAGGTGGGGTCGGCGAGGAACTGGTCGTACATTTCCTCGACAAGCCACTCGTTGGGGCCGAATTGTGACGCAGGGCTGCTGCTGGACACGGCTTGGACTCGCCTCTATCCGTCTCGAGATCTTGAACACCGCTGATGCGCCTACCAGGCTAACCCCCTCGGTGGCAGCCGTGTGATGGAACTGGCCTGTGTGAGGCGTGGCGCACTAGGTGATGGGTCACTGTCTCGATCAAGAGATCGAAACCGGAGCACCCCGCCTGCCCTGCCTCGGCCGTTCGGGGGAGCGGGGGACCTTTGCTGTCGTTTCACCGTCTGCGCAGGTCAGGTCACTGATTGGTCGGTAAAGGTTGGCTGGGTGGTCGTGCCCGGACAGCCTGGAGTTCACGTCGGAGGGTTTTGCTGGGTGGAGGATGCGGCCGGTGTCGTGCCGGCCGCCGATCGCCCCCGAGGTGGTGGCAGCCGATGTGGCTGGACGAGTGTCCGTCGTTCTGGGACGAGGGGCGTGTGCGCCCGTTGGTCACCGAGTCCGGCAAGGTCGTCCTGATGTGCGACTCGTGCTCGGCGGTCTGGCCGACACTCGACGACTTCAAGGAGATGGAGCACGTCGAGCCCGACGAGCCGGACTGGGCGGTGACGGCCGGGGTGCACGTCCGGCCCGGGACCTTCCGGTGGGCCTCGGAGCGCGACCTGGAGGTCGCCGGGATGAGCGGCCTCAAGTGGCGGCCCTAGGCGTACGGGCGCTCCGCGGGTAGCAGCGCTTCGGCGTCTTCGATGCGGTTGGCCGCGACCAGGGCGCCGATCTCGCGCATGACCGGGGTGACGTCGGTGACCGCGGTGATCCATTTGTCGACATAGCGATCGACGGCCTCGCCGCTCAGCCCCATCTGGAGCGACCGGTGCTTCAGCGCGCCGAGCCGGATGCTGCGTTCCGGATCCCACTGGATGCGAACCGGACTGGTCTTGACCTCGGTCCGCCACGCCTTCTGGTCGGCGTGGACGCCCGCGTCGTAGTGGCTGAGCGCCGCGTGTTCGAGCGCCCAGGCGAATCCCTCGCGAGTGATGTCGAGGGCGAGTACGCGCTCCTGGCCGGGCTTCGTGGCCCAGCCGCAGCGGTACGCCATCCACAGGAAGGACGGCTTGATCCAGGTCATGCGTTCGCGTTTGAACGGCGGCACGAACGTGCCCGCCTTCAGCGCGGCGTCGGCGATGGCCGGCGAATACGCCTGATAGACGCGGATCGTGGTTTCGGTGTGGACGGCACGGATCTGCCGCGCCGGGATCTCTTCTTTCATTTGCGGTACAGCGTGACAGGCGCGGGGTTCGCACGCGACCGAAATTCCCTTGCCCGCCGGGGCATGCTGACGTCATGGCATTGCTGCGCAAGGGGTCACGACGGATCGTGGTCGACGACACGGCTTACCGGTGGATCGTCCGGCGTAAGCCGACCTACTCGCAGGAGGACGGATGTCCCCTGTCCTACGCGGTGGAACTCGAGGACGCGCGGGGTGCGGTGCTGGTGGTCCAGACGGACCACGCGCATCCGTTGAACTATCGGGGATTCCCGTCGAAAGCGGTGCTGCCTTCCGATGTGGAGCGGGCGATCCGGCTGGCGCTGGAGCGCGGGTGGGAGCCGACGGCTCCGGGGGCGCAGTTCCCGCTGGATCTCGCTGCCGGACGGAGCTTGCGCGGAAGGGCGACGTGACCGGCACGGTCTTGATCAACGGAGGATCGGGGACGTTGAGTGTCCCCGATCCTCCGTTGATCAAGATCCAAGGACCAGCGGCCGGGCGACGATGCAGGAATCGGGACATCCGACGTCCCAATTCCTGCATCGTCACGCGGCCGTCCGCCGGAAGCACCACTTACACGCAAGTCAGACGTAGGTAGGTAACGCTGGTTCGCCCTGACGCTCTTGCCCACTCACGAGAAACTCAGCCCAGGGACCACAGGCGCGCGTAGTGGCCGCCCGCGGCGACCAGATCGGCATGGGTGCCCTGTTCGATGATCCGGCCGTGGTCCAGCACCACGATCCGGTCCGCCTTGGCGGCGGTGGCGAGCCGGTGCGCGACCACGAAGGTCGTGCGGCGGCGCGCGAGTTGTTCCGTCGCGCGCAGGACGGCGGCTTCGGTGGACGGGTCCAGTGCCGCGGTCGCCTCGTCGAGCAGGAGGACGTCCGGGTCCACGAGTTCGGCGCGGGCGAGGGCGACGAGTTGCCGCTGCCCGGCCGAAAGCGACCGTCCGCGTTCACCGACGGGCTGATGGAAACCGGCGGGGAGCGCGGCGACACCGTCGAGCGCGCCAACCGACCGGACCGCCTCTTCGACTTCCGCGTCCGTCGCGGAAGGCCTGCCGTAGCGCACATTGTCGGCGACGGTCCCCGAGAACAGATGCGCTTCTTGGGGTACCACGCCCATTCGGGTGCGCAGGGCGGCCAGGTCGTACTCGCGGATGTCGGTGCCGTCGATCCGGACCACGCCGCCTGTCGCGTCGTAAAACCGCGCGACGAGCTTCACCGCCGTCGATTTCCCGGCGCCCGTCGCCCCGACCAGCGCGACGGTCTCCCCGGGTGCGACGTCCAGCGAAAGCTGTGTCAGGGCGGGTTCGTCTGTTGCGGTGTAAGCGAAATCGACGTCCTTGAAGGAGACCTCGCCCCGCAGCCGCTCCGGGACCGCGAGCGGTTTCTCCGCTTGCGGAACGGAAGTCGGTGTGCGCAGGAGATCGCCGATGCGCGACAGGCCGACCCGTGCCTGTTGATAGCCGTCGAACACCGAGGACAGTTGCTGGATCGGCGAGAAGAACTGACCGAGGTACAACAGGAACGCCACCAGCACACCGGCCGACAGGGTGCCCGCCGCGACCCGGTTCGCGCCGACGATCAGCACGACCACTTCGGCCAGTCCGGAAAGCATTGCCGCGAAAGGGAAGTACGTCGCGACGAGACGCTGGGCGCGAAGCCGTGAGCGCCGGTACTCGTCGCTTCGGGAGGCGAACTTCTCCGCCGTGCGCTCCTCGCGCGTGTACGCCTGCGCGACCCGCAGCCCGTTCACATTCTCCTGCATGTCCGCGTTGACGGCGCTGACCCGTTCCCGGGCTTCGGTGTACGCCTTGGACGACGCCCGGCGGAAGATCACCGTCGCGACGACGAGGAGCGGCAGCACCGCGAGCGCGTACGCCGCCAGCCCGATGTCGGTGATCATCAGTGCCGCCGCGATCCCGACGAGGGTCAGCGCACTCACGACGGCTTGGGCGACACCGGTCTGCAGGAACGTCGAGAGCGCGTCGACGTCGGTCGTCATCCGGGTCATGATCTTCCCGGACAGTTCGCGTTCGTAGAAGTCGAGCCCGAGCCGTTGCAGATGCGCGTAACTGCGTACGCGCAGCGAATACAGCACCGTTTCGCCGACGCGCGCCGTCATCCTGGTCTGGAGGTAGACCACCAGCCAGTCCGCGAGGATCACCAGCGCGCCGATCCCGGCGGCCAGCCAGATCACCGCCTCCGCCCCGGCGCGCACGCCGTTGTCGATGCCGTGCTGGTACAGCGCCGGCATCGCGATGGTGGCCAGCGCGTCCGCCGCGACCAGGCCGATCACCACGGCGAGCGGGCCGCGCACCGGTTTCAGCAGGCGGCCGAGGCGGAACTTCGGTTCGGGCGCGGTGACGTCGGTGCCCGGCAGGTGCGGGACGTCCGTCGCGGGCGGCAGCTTCCGGACGCCCTCGATGAGTTCTTCGCTCGGCGGCAGGTTGACGTCCCACTCGCCGCCGGTGCCCTTGCGTTCGTTCGCCAGGTCGTCGGCCTTGTCCTGCTCCGGCCACAGGGCCGGGGTGATCCCGGCTGGACCGCAGTCGAGACCCTCGCAGCGATGGGGTTCCTCGACGTCGTCGCCCGGTCCCGCGACGAGTTCGCGGAACAGCGCGCAGCGCGCCAGCAGTTCCTCCTCGGTACCGACGTCGACGACGCGCCCCTTGTCCAGCACGGCGATCCGGTCGGCGAGGGCGAGGGTGGAGCGGCGGTGCGCGATCAGCAGGGTCGTCCGGCTCGCGGTGACCGAACGCAGCGTGTCGTGGATCGCCGCCTCGGTGACCGTGTCGATGGCGGACGTGGCGTCGTCGAGGACCAGCACACGCGGGTCGGTCATCAGCGCCCTGGCCAGGCCGAGCCGCTGCCGCTGGCCGCCCGACAGCGTGAGGCCGCGCTCGCCGACGAGCGTGTCGTAGCCGTCGGGGAGGCGCTGGATGAACTCGTCCGCCTCCGCCGCCCGCGCGGCCGCGCGGATCTCCTCGTCGTTCGCGTCCGGCCTGCCGTAGGCGATGTTGTCGCGCACGGACGAGGAGAAGAGGAAAGCCTCCTCGAAGACCACGCCGATGGCGCTGCGCAGGTCGTGCTGCCGCACGTCGCGGACGTCCAGGTCGCCGACCTGGACCGACCCGCTGTGCACGTCGTAGAACCGGGGCAGCAGCAAGGAGATCGTCGACTTGCCCGAACCGGCCGTGCCGACCAGCGCGAGGGTTTCGCCCGGCCGGGCTTCCAGGGTGAGCCCGTCGAGCACGGGTTCCGACCGGGTGTAGCCGAAGGAGACGTCCTCCAGGCGGACGCCGAGCGGGCCTTCGGGCAGCGGCCGCGCGTCCGGGCTGTCGACGACGTCCGGCTGCGCGTCGATGAGTTCGTTGACGCGTTCCGCGCCCGCCCTGGTGAGCTGGGCCTGGACGACGAGGCTGGAGATCATCCTCGCCGGGCCGATCAGGATGGACAGATAGGTCGCGAAGGCCAGGAAGGTGCCGAGGCTGACTTCGCCGTTCAGCGCCAGTACGCCGCCGACCGCCAGTACCGCGACCTGACCCGCCGCGGGCAGCGCCGCCGTCGTGGCCGTGGGCAAAGCGGACAGCCTCGCCGCGCGCATGCGTTCGGCGAAGAGCTTCTTCGCCGTCTTCTCCAGCTTCGCGACTTCGCGCGCCTCCTGGCCGAAGCCCTTCACGACGCGTACGCCGGTGACGGTCTCTTCGACCTGCTGCGCGACGTCGGCCGCGCGCTGCTGGGCCGCCCACGTCGCCGGGAAGAGCCGCTTCCGGCTCACCGCCATGATGATCGCGATCGCCGGGGCGACCACCATCGCGATCAGGGTCAGCGTCGGCGACATCCACAGCATCGCGCCGAGCGAGAGCAGCGCGAAGATCACCGAACCCGCCGAGAGCGGGACCTGCATCAGGACCGACGTGACCAGTTGCAGGTCCGAGATCGCGCGGGAGGCGACCTGCCCGGTGCGCAGCGCGTCCTGCTTGCCGCCGTCGAGCCGGGAGACCGCGTTGAACACCTGGCGGCGCAGATCGTGCTGGACGTCGAGCGCCAGCCGCCCGCCGACGTACCGGCGGGCGAAGGCGTTGCCGAAGGTCAGCACCTGCAGCACCGCCATGACGGCGGCGAGCAGGCCGAGGTTCGAGGTGTCGCCCGCGACCGCGCTGTCGAGCGCCTCCCGGATCAGCAGCGGCCCGGCGGCCTGCAACCCGACGCCGATGATCGCCGCGCCCAGCGACAGCACGACCAGCCACGGGTGTTTCCAGCACGAAGCGGCCAGACGGCGGATCCAGCCTCCGGCGGGTGCGGGGGTGGTCTCACGAGCCGGACTGGCTTGACGCGGACGAGGTGGAGCAGTAGTCACCCCGCCAGAGTAGGCGGCCGGACCGACAAGATCGGCCGGTTCGCCCAGGGCCGAATGACATGAAAGGCCCCTTCATTGCAAAATTTGCAATGAAGGGGCCTTTCATGTCACGTGCGGTGGTGACTTAAGTGATGTCCTTCTTCTGGTTTACCGCCCAGCCGGCCAGGAAGAAGATCATCGTCCAGCCGAAGAAGATGAGCGCCGAGGCCCACCACGAGAACGCGCCGGGAGCGCCCGCCGCGTACTGCAGCGCCCAAGCCGTCTCGTCCTGGAGGCCGGGCACCTTCACGCCGGCGGCGCCGAACGCCTCCGCGCCGATGGCGCCCACGATGCCGTTGACCGTGCCGTTCGGCAGGACCCCGCCCAGCCAGGTGATGTCCGCGGCGCCGAACATGACGAACACCAGGACGTTCTCGACGACGAGCATCCAGATGGTCAGCGTGATGATGCTGCCGACCACACTGCGCCAGACCGCGCCGACACCGATGCCGAACAGCGTCGCCAGGATCGTCGCGAGGACACCCGCGCCCAGCACGCCCAGCCACTGGCCCGCCGTCGGCAGCCGCTGGCTGTCGACCGTGATCACGGTGCCGAGGCTCGCCGCGCCCACGATGATGACGCCGTAGATCGCGCCCCACGCGATGTAGGTGATCATCTTCGCGCTCAACGCCGAAACCCGGTTCGGGGCGGTGAGGAACGTCGTGGTGATCGTCTTCTTCGTGTACTCGCCGGCGAGGGCGAAGACGCCGAAGATGATCGGGATCATCGTGCCGATGTTGATGCCGTGCCCGAGCGCGAGCAGGCCGACGGGCAGCTCGCCGGTCGAGATGCCGAGCGCTTCGGTCAGCTCACGGGTGTCCGAGCGGCCGAGGAAGTCACTGAAGTCGTTCGTGACCATGCCCCAGAACAGGGCGAACGCGAACGCGAAGACCACCGCGGGGATCATCAGCGCCCACCACGCCTTGAGCGTGAGCGTCTTGCGGAACTCCGCCTTGATCAGGTTGCCCATCAGCCCTGGCCTCCCCAGCCCTCGTTCTGGCCCTGCTGCTGCGCCTGCTGCTGAGGCGGCGCCTGCTGGTACTGCTGTTGCTGCGGCGGCTGACCCTGCTGCTGGAACTGCTGCGGCGGAGCGAAACCGGGCGGCGGGGTGTTCTGCGGCGCGTAGCCGGGAGGCGGCCCCTGATACCCGGGCGGCGGGCCCTGATAACCCGGGGGCGGACCCTGGTAGCCCGGCGGCGGGCCCTGCTGCTGGAAACCGGGCGGCGGCGCGGAGTACTGGCCCTGCGTCAGCTGGAAGAACATCCGCTCCAGATCCGCGGTCTCCTCCTGCATGCCGTAGACCGCGATGCTCGCCTTCGCCGAGATGTCACCGATCTGCTGCACCGTCGCACCGGACACCGCGACCCGGCCGTCCGGCATCGGCGAGACCTGCGTGATGCCCGCCTCCTGCAACGCGGCCACGAGACCGTTCGCGTCCGCGGACTGCACTAGCACCCGCGACTGGTTGCTCTTGCGCAACTGATCCAGCGAGCCGTTGTACCGCGTCATGCCCTGGCTGATGATCACGACCTGGTCGATCGTCTGCTCCACCTCGTTCAGAAGGTGGCTCGAGACCAGCACCGTGCGCCCCTCACGCGCGTACGCGCGCAGGAAGTTCCGAAGCCACAGGATGCCCTCGGGGTCGAGACCGTTCGTCGGCTCGTCCAGCACCAGCACCTGCGGATTCCCCAGCAACGCCGTCGCCAGCGCCAGCCGCTGCCGCATACCGAGCGAGAACCCGCCCGCCTTGCGATCCGCCGCCGACGAAAGGCCGACCAGGCCCAGCACCTCGTCCACCCGCTGATCCGGCATCCCGATCGCCGCCGAGTACACGCGCAGGTGATTCCGCGCCGTGCGCCCAGGGTGGAAGCCCTCGTTCTCCAGCACCGAACCGACGACCCGCGCCGGATTCCCCAGCTGGTCGTGCGGGCGCCCGTTGATGGTCGCCGTGCCGTTCGTGGGCGTCACCAGACCGAGCAGCATCCGGAGCGTCGTGGTCTTCCCGGCACCATTGGGCCCCAGGAAGCCGGTCACCGAACCGGGCTCCACCGTGAAGCTCAGATTCTGGACCGCGTTGACCGCACCGAACTGCTTGCTCAGATTCTGCACCGCGATGCGGCCACTGCCGTCGTGCATACCGTCCCCTTTTGTTGACGAAGGCCGATCACGCGACATCCTGCCTCACGGGGTGAGTCCGCACTCGCGGAAGGGGTCAATCCGCCGAAAGCGACCTTCGTCACGTTCGGAGCGGTGACGATGCCGACCCCCAGCGCACCCGGGACTGGTCCGAATGGCCGCTGACTACCGGATATACGACGTAGAGAGCGGAAAATCACCGACTGCGGCGAAGGTCGGTGAAGAAGTAATTCGGAAGACATGGCAACCCCATGCAGCGCGACGGCGACTTATTACCTACGATGTAGGAGGCGGCCCGCTCCCAATGACCCCCAGGTTGGTTGAGCGGGCCGCCCTCAGCCCTCTTCCCTCACCTTGGTCGGCGCTTACGCGCCTTCCCTCGGTGAGGGCTTCGTCGTATCACCCGGGGGGCCGAGCCCCCCGGACCCCCACGGTGCGTCCGGCGGCGGTTGGCGGGTGGGTCGGCCTACGGCGCAGGGCGCCGTGGCCTGGTGAGGGTGTGGCGCGGAGTGCGTGGAGGTTTCTGTACATGAAGGCCCCCTTCCTGTAGCTAGGCGCAAGGAAGGGGGCCTTCATGTACTTGGGAGCGAGGGACCTTTGCACTGGGGTGGCAAAGGTCCCTCGCGTGGGAGAAGTGGCTTGCGGGTGGAGCTGGCGGAGCCTGGGTGGAGCTGGCGGGTCAGGCCAGGACGGCGGCCAGGTCGGTGGAGGGCAGGCCGTGCGCGGCGGCGACGGGGGCGTTGGTGAGGGCACCCGCGTGGGTGTTCAGGCCCTTCGCCAGCGAAGCGTCCGCCTGCAGCGCCTTCTTCCAGCCGTGATCCGCCAGCTGGACGGCGTACGGCAGCGTCACGTTCGTCAGCCCGTAGGTCGACGTCCGCGGCACCGCGCCCGGCATGTTCGCCACGCAGTAGAACACCGAGTCGTGGACCTGATAGGTCGGCTCGTCGTGCGTGGTCGGCCGCGAGTCCGCGAAGCAGCCGCCCTGGTCGATCGCGATGTCCACCAGCACACTGCCCGGGCGCATCCGCGAGACGAGGTCGTTCGAGACCAGCTTCGGCGCCTTCGCGCCGGGCACCAGCACGGCGCCGATGACCATGTCGGCCTCCAGCACGGACTGCTCGACCGAAAGCGCGTTCGAGGTCACCGTGCGGATGCGGCCGCCGAAGTCGTTGTCGATCTGTCGGAGCCGGTCGACGTTGGTGTCGAGGATCTCGACGTCCGAGCCGAGGCCCAGCGCGACCCGCGCCGCGTTCAGGCCCGCCACGCCGCCGCCGATCACGACCACGCGCGCCGGGTGGACACCGGGGATGCCGCCGGGCAGCACGCCGCGGCCGCCGCTCGGCTTCATCAGGGAGTACGCGCCCACCTGCGGCGCCAGCCGCCCGGCGACCTCGGACATCGGCGCCAGCAGCGGCAGCGCGCGGTTCGGGGTCTGCACCGTCTCGTAGGCGATCGCGGTGGTGCCCGCGGCCAGCAGCGCGTCGGTCAGCGGACGGTCCGCGGCGATGTGCAGGTAGGTGAACAGCACCTGGTCCGCGCGCAGCCGCGGGTACTCCTCGGCGATCGGCTCCTTGACCTTCAGCACGAGCTCGCCCTCGGACCAGGTCTCCTCGGCGGTCGCGAGAATCTTCGCGCCCGCGGCGACGTACTCGTCGTCGGAGATGGACGAGCCGACGCCGGCGCCGGTCTCGACGAAGACGTCGTGGCCGCGCCCGGTCAGTTCGTGCACACCCGCCGGGGTGAGCGCCACCCGGTACTCATGCCTCTTGATCTCACGGGGGACGGCGATACGCACGGGATGCCTCCTGGCGGCGGGGTCTACGACAAGTGCTGCCACTCACGGTGATGTACCCGGACGGCGGTGTCATCGTGTGCCGGGGACAAGATCGATGACCGATCATGGTCTTCCCGGCACAATCGCTTGACCTCCAGTCAACTGGAGCTTGCACCTTGGGTCACATGAGAGCCGTGTGGTTGAGAGAGTTCGGCGGGCCCGAGGTGCTCGTCGCGGGCGAGGCACCTGATCCGGTTCCGGCGGCGGGTCAGGTCCTGGTCGAGGTGGCCTTCGCCAACATCACCTTCGTCGAGACGCAGTTCCGGGCCGGCGGTGGCGGGCCGTTCCGCGCCGAGCCGCCGCTGATCCCCGGCAACGGCGTCGGCGGCGTGATCAGCGCGGTCGGCGACGGGGTCGATCTCGGTCTGGTCGGGACGCGGGTCGTGACCTCGACCGGCGGCTCCGGGGCGTACGCGGAACGGGTCGCGGTCGCCGCCGAGTCCGTCTTCGAGGTACCGGACGGCCTGGCCCTCGACGCGGCGGTGGCGATCCTCGCCGACGGCCGCACGGCGACCGCGCTGGTGACGGCGGCGGGCATCCGGCCCGGGGAGCGCGTGCTGGTCGAGGCCGCCGCGGGCGGTGTCGGCGGGCTGATCGTCCAGCTCGCGAAGGCCGCGGGCGCCGAGGTCGTCGGCGCGGCGGGTGGTCCGGCGAAGGTCGAGCACGTCCATGAGCGCGGCGCCGATCTGGCGGTCGACTACCGCGAACCGGACTGGGCGGCGAAGGCGGGCGAGGTGGACGTCGTGTTCGACGGGGTCGGTGGCGAGATCGGGACGACGTCGTTCGGGCTGCTCAAGCCGGGCGGCCGGATGCTGATCTACGGGCTTTCGAGTGGTTCGTGGACGGAGGTGTCCGAAGAGGACGCCGCCGCGCGCGGGGTCACCGTGATCCGGAACCTCGGCGGACCGGCCGAGATGCGGGCGTTCACCGAGTCCGCGCTCGCCGGAGCCGCCGCCGGGCGGCTGGAACCCGTGATCGGCCAACGATTCCCGCTCGACCGGGCGGCGGACGCGCACGCGGTCATGCAGTCGCGCGGCGCGATCGGCAAGACGGTGCTCGAGATCTGATGTTCGACGTCGACGAATTCCTCGCCGGTCCGCTGACGGCCAGGGTCGCCACGACCGGGCCGACCGTGCGCCCGACCTGGTACCTCTGGGAAGACCAGGCCTTCTGGATCCTCACCGGACCGTGGGCGAAGCTGGCCGGCCTCGTCCGCGAGTCGCCGTCGATCGCGGTGACGGTCGACGTCTGTGACGTCGGCACCGGGATGGTGCGGCAGGTGCTCGCGCGGGGCGAAGCGGAGGTGCTGCCGTTCGACGTCCCACGTGGACGGCGGCTGCTGAGCCGCTACCTCGGGTCCCGCGAGGACAAATGGGATGCGCGTTTTCTTTCTTACCTGCACGATGATCCCGAGGTGAAAGGGACCGTCTGGGTCCGGATGGTGCCGAAGCGATTCGTCGCCGACGACCTCGGTTATCGGGTATGACGCACGGCCGCGTTCGCTGGGGGTGGGCGCGGCCGTGCAACCTGCGAAACGGGAAATGCAGCCCGATCGAGTCAAGATGTTGATCTTACTGGCCGGTAAGCTGCCATTCTGTTCCGCATGACAAATCAGGACTGGCGGCGGGAGCGGCGTGTCCGCACCGTCGACACCGAAGGCAATCCGGCCGATGTCGTCGTTGGCCTTGTCGAAACCCCTGGACACGGCTACGAAGCCGCGCTGCGGGTCGACGGTGGCCCCGGTGTGCTTTTGCCGCTTTACCCCGGTGCCGATCTGCTCGCCGCGGTACGGCAGACCATTGAGGACGGATATCGCGCCAGCGCGCACTAGCCGCCGGATGTCAGGAAAGGGTCTTTCAGGACGGAATGT
Organism: Amycolatopsis oliviviridis; assembly: GCF_014654365.1. Taxonomy (GTDB): domain Bacteria; phylum Actinomycetota; class Actinomycetes; order Mycobacteriales; family Pseudonocardiaceae; genus Amycolatopsis; species Amycolatopsis oliviviridis. Next base: position 547,886 of record NZ_BNAY01000003.1, on the reverse strand, counting down.
GTCTTGAAAGACCCTTTCCTGACGTCTACGTGTCTTTTTGTCGCACTACAAAGTGTTCGTTTCTGAACAGTTTCTCGTGGAATGCCGGTCAGCTCCAGCGCAGGGAAACGAGTTGCGTGATGAGCGCCAGCCGGACGTCGGGATCGTCGAGATCCAGCGGGACGAGGTCGAGCAGCCGCCGCATGCGATAGCGCAAGGTGTTGGGATGGATCCGAAGTTCTTTCGCGGCCGCGCGCGGGTCGCCGGGATGCCTCAGCCATTGATAGAGAGTGTCGACGTAGCCGCTCTCGTGGGCTTCGTCATGCGCGCGCAGCAAGCCGAGCGGACCCAGCTCGGCCACCTTCGCCGTACTCGCCGCCGTCGCGCCGCGGTGCAGCGAAAGCGCCGTCCACGCCTCGTCGAAGACCACGACACGACCAGGGACGAGCTTCGCGCGCAGCAGGCTCAGTGCCTCGTCGGCCTGGGCGCGCGACGTCGCGAGCTCGCCGATCTCGCAGGCCGAACCCGCCGCCGCACGGGGTGTCCCGCCCTTTCGCGACGAGGGCAGGGCTTCGAGCGCGGCGCGGAGTTCCGCCCAGCCGTCGCCGTCCGGGACGACGGCGTAGAGCATGCCGCCGAGTTCCGTGGCCACCGGCCGCCTGCCGACGCCCTGCGAGATCCGTTCGAGCAGGGCGAGCCGCAGGCCCTCGTCGTCACGGCCGTCGCCACCGGAGACCTCGATGACGACGACGCGGTGCGGCTCCTCGGACAGGTCGAGTTCCGCGATCGCCTTGCGCGGGCTGGCCTTCCCTTCGAGCACGGCGCGCAGGAGCTCGGCCGAGACCCGGCGCTGGGAATCGGTGTGCGCGCGGCGGCGCAGCAGGTGCAGCGCGACGACGGGCGCCGCGTCGGCGAACGCGGCCGCGCGCTCGTCGGACACCGGGCCCGCGACGACCGCCCACATCGATCCCAGCAGCTCGCCGCCCATCCGGATCGGCACGATCAGCCGGGGCAGCGTGCCGTCGCGCTGCGCGGGCACGAAGATCGTCTGCCGCCCGCGGGAAAGCTCACGGAACACCCCTCGTGACCGGAACCGCGCGAGCACGTCGTCGGGGATGCGGCGGCCCATGATCGTGGACACGCGCGCCGAGTCGGTCAGATCCTGCCGGGCCGAGTAGGCGAGCACCCGCGAGTTGGTGTCCTCGATGGTCACCGGCGCGTCGACCACCGAGGCCACGGCGTCCGCGAGCCGGAACAGGTCGCCGGAACCGGGGCCGCCGCCGTCCTCCAGCGCGTCCGACTCGTCGGCCAGGGCGTCGAGAACCGTCCTGAGCAGCCAGACCAGCTGGGCCCACGACGTCGCCGGGCGCACCTCGATCAACGCGATGTCCGCCGACTTCGCCGCCCGCTTCACCGACGGTTTCGCCGCGAGCGGCGGCTTCAGCAGGACGGCGGCGGCGCCCTTGGCCGCGCTCTGCTTGACGAGCTCGGCGGCTTCGGGCGTCTCGGTGATCGCGACGCCGAGGACGAGGTCGCCCGCGGCGAGGGTGTTGCCGGGTTCGGCGATGACGACGTCGCCGACGGCGGGGGACTCCTCGGGGATTTGGAGGGCGTGCAGCAGTGTCGGGCCGACCCTGTCGACGACACTGCGTACGGAGACCATGGTGCGATTGTCCAGCAGCTGGGACCGCCGCACACGTCAGACCTCGGGCGGGGTCCTCGCGTCGATGTCCTCGGGGGTGAACCGCTCGTAAGCGCTCGCCCGCTTCACCAGCCCTGCCTGCCCTGCCACCGCGACGAGCCTGCTCAGGAACTCCGCCTCGCGGGCGAGCTGCGGGTTGCCGTCGGCCATCCGGGGAGCACACACTCCGATCTCGTTATATCCATACTTGATACAAAGGAGCCGGAAATGGCGATTCGAGGCGTGCACAAGATCGTCGTCGAGGTGAGCGATCAGGAACGGGCGAAGAAGTTCTGGACCGAGGTCGTCGGATTCGAGGTCACCACCGACGCGCCGTACGGTGACGACGGGGGCCGATGGGTCGAAGTCACTTCAGCCGATGGGATGACGGCTCTCGTCTTGAGCACCATGTCGGAGCACGCCGAGAAACCTGAGGTGCGTGACGAACTCCCGACGGCCAACTTCTTCTTCTACGCCGACGACATCGAGAAGACGTACGAAGAGCTTGCGTCGAGGGGAGTCGAGTTCCCGGCCCGTCCGGAGAAGCAGCCGTGGGGCTGGTGGGCGATGTTCACCGATTCGGAGGGCAACCGGTTCGCTCTTTCGGAGCGGAATCCCATCTCCTGAGAGCGGTTGGGTGCTCCGTTCGGCGGAGTTAGCTTCGACGGCAACAGCTGGAACCCCTTGAACCGCTAGGAGAATCGCGATGAGCGCGGACGGATGGTCGTTCGAGACCAAGCAGATCCACGCGGGTGCGGCGCCCGACACCGCCACCGGCGCGCGGGCGACCCCGATCTACCAGACCACCTCGTATGTGTTCCGTGACAGCCAGCACGGCGCCGATCTGTTCAGTCTCGCCGAGCCGGGCAACATCTACACGCGGATCAACAACCCCACGCAGGACGTGCTGGAGCAGCGGCTCGCCGCGCTCGAGGGTGGGGTCGCGGCGCTGGCGTTCGCCTCCGGCACCGCGGCGACGACGGCGGCCATCCTCAACATCGCGAACGCCGGTGACCACTTCGTCTCCAGCCCGTCGCTCTACGGCGGCACCTACAACCTCTTCCACTACACGCTGCCGAAGCTCGGCATCGAGGTCTCGTTCGTCGAGGACCAGGACGACATCGAGCAGTGGAAGGCCGCGGTCCGGCCCAACACGAAACTGTTCTTCGCCGAGACGCTGGCCAACCCGGGCAGCAACGTCCTCGACATCCGCAAGGTCGCCGACGCCGCGCACGAGGCCGGTGTCCCGCTGATCGTGGACAACACCGTGCCGACCCCGTACCTCGTCCGCCCGATCGAGCACGGCGCCGACGTCGTGGTCCACTCGGCGACCAAGTACCTCGGCGGCCACGGCACCACGGTCGCCGGTGTGCTGGTCGACGGCGGAACCTTCGACTTCGGCAAGGACCCGGCACGGTTCCCGGGCTTCAACGAGGCCGACCCGAGCTACCACGGTCTCAAGTACTGGGAAGCCCTCGGGCCGGGCGCGTACGCGGCCAAGGCCCGCGTCCAGATCCTGCGCGACACCGGCGCCGCGATCGCGCCGCTGAACAGTTTCCTGATCTTGCAAGGGATCGAGACGCTGTCGCTGCGCCTGGAGCGGCACGTGTCCAACGCGCAGGCGCTGGCCGAATGGCTGGAGCAGCGTGACGAGGTCGAGAAGGTGTACTACGCCGGGCTGCCGTCGAGCCCGCACCACGAGGCCGCGAAGAAGTACCTGCCGAAGGGTGCCGGCGCGGTGCTGTCGTTCGATCTTCGGGGCGGTGTCGAAGCCGGACGGGCCTTTGTGGACGGTACGGAACTGCACAGCCAGCTGGTCAACATCGGCGACGTGCGCAGCCTGATCGTGCACCCCGCCTCGACGACGCACAGCCAGCTGACGCCGGAGGAGCAGATCTCCAGCGGTGTCACGCCGGGTCTCGTGCGGCTCGCCGTCGGGCTGGAAGGGATCGAGGACCTCAAGGCCGACCTCGAGGCCGGATTCCGGGCGGCCAAGGCGGCTCTGTGACCCAGGAACAGGATCCCCCTCCCGCCACCGGTGCGTGGCGGGAGGGGGATCCGCCCGGCAGGCGCCGGTTCGTCACCGGCGTCCAGCCGCTCGAAACCGGGCGCGAACTCCCGTTCACGCTCGCCTACGAGACCTGGGGGACACTGAATCCGGGCGCCACCAACGCGATCCTCGTCGAACACGCTCTCACCGGGGACAGCCATGCCGTCGGACCGGCGGAGGAAGGCCACGTCAGCCCCGGCTGGTGGGACGGCCTGATCGGACCGGGCAAGGCCATCGACACGGACGCCTTCTTCGTCGTGGTCCCGAACGTGCTCGGCGGCTGCCAGGGCTCGACCGGCCCGTCGTCGGCGCATCCGGACGGAAAACCTTGGGGCGGCAGGTTTCCCGCCGTGACCGTCCGGGACCAGGTGGCCGCCGAGGTCGTCCTCGCCGACGCGCTGGGCATCGGCCGGTGGGCCGCGGTGCTCGGCGGATCCATGGGCGGGATGCGCGCGCTGGAATGGGCGGTGGGCGAGCCCGAGCGGGTCGCGGCGCTGCTCGTCCTGGCGTCGACTGCGCAGGCGTCGGCGGACCAGATCGCCTGGGCCGCGCCGCAACTGCACGCCATCCGGTCCGATCCGGGCTGGCACGGCGGCGACTACCACGACGTCCCTGGCGGCGGCCCGCACGCCGGCCTCGGCGTCGCCCGCCGCATCGCGCACGCGACCTATCGCAGCGAAGCCGAACTGGCGCAACGCTTCGGCCGCCGTCACCAAGACGGCGAAGACCCGCTGCGCGGCGGTCGGTTCGCCGTCGAGTCCTATTTGGACCATCACGCCGGGAAGCTGTCCCGGCGGTTCGACGCGGGCAGCTACGTGGTGCTCACCGAATCGATGAACACCCACGACGTCGGCCGCGGCCGGGGCGGCGTCGCGAACGCGCTCGGCCGGATCACCGCGCGCACGGTCGCCGCCGGGGTGGACAGTGACCGGCTCTACCCGCTGTACCAGTCGCAGGCGATCGCGGACGGGGTCGCTCGCGCCGAGTTCGCCGTCATCGGCTCGCCCTACGGGCACGACTCGTTCCTGATCGAGACCGAGCAGATCGCCCGGCTGGTGAAGCCGCTGCTCGCCTGACCGAGCTGACGCGTTTCGTCCTCTGGATGCGGTACTTGCACGCGCAACTACCGCATCCAGAGGACGAAACGCGAGAACTCGAGTCGCCCAGACGCGACAGCTAGTCCGCGACGGCGTCCGAGATCCAGGGTGCCACCGGCAGGTCCCGGTCCAGGCATTCCGCCGACAGCCGGATCGTCCAGCGCAGCGCCTGCAGCACCAGGCTGTCCACCTCGTCCGGCGCGGCGTTGGCGAGCGCGATCTCGACCTGTTCCTGCGCGGCCTCGCTGTTGCCGTGCACCTCGGCCAGCAGCGTGCGCACGGCCGTCCGCACGGGCGGGTCCGCCTGGTCGATCGAGACCTCTTCACCGTCCTCGTCGAACACCTGCACCTTGACCGGCGCACTTCCCCCATCACCGAGCGTCGACACCATGGCGCTGCATTCGCCGAAGAGCATCATCACGAGCTCTTTGGTCTCTTCGGAGCGGGCCCGGGGCTCGACAGCGGTAGGCGTGAGCTCGTCGAGCGCCTCGGCGTCCTCCCCGAGGCTGATCGCCACGAGCGCACGCTGCGCCTTTTCGACGAGCCTCCGCTCGTACTCGCTCCTGTCCGGCTCCACGTGCCTATCAAACACCAGAGGACGGAAAAGTGGGGATAGGCCGAAACCCGGACGTGGTCACTTCGCGGCGTGCAGTGCACCCAGCGCGAGACGGCAGAGCATTTCGGTCAGTTCGCTGTCACCGAGATGGCGGTTGTACGGCGTCGAGTTGATCAACCCGAAGACCGCGTGCGCCGCCGAGCGCGCCTGCCGCTCACCGATCCCGGGGACGGCGTCGCTGATCGCGCGCACCCAGACCTCGACGTACTGACGCTGCATGGCGCGGACCTGCTTGCGGTCACTGTCGGTGAGATTGGCGAGGTTGCGCTCTTGGACGGTGATCAACGCGGGATGCGCGAGCGCGAAGTCCACGTGAAAATTCACCAGTGCTTCGAGAACCTCACCCGGCTCGTCCCGTTGGCTCGCCCTGGCCGTGCCACCGTCGAGGAGATAGCGGCTGATCGAGTTGAGCATCTCGCCGAGGATGGCGTCCTTGCTGCGGAAATGCCGGTACAGGGCCGGGCCGGAGATCCCGACGGCCGCGCCGATGTCGTCGATGCCGACGCCGTGGAAACCGTGGTGGGCGAAGAGTTCGGCGGCGGCGGCCATGATCTGTTCGCGCCTGTTCGCCTTCTCGCCGTTCACGAGTGGGGTGGGGTTCGCCGGCATCTGGCCATATTAAGGCCGGGTGTTAGCGAGCGCTAACACGTGGCCGTACTTCCAGCCTGAGCCAAGCGGGTTACCTGGGGAAATGACCCTTTTGCGTGGGCCTACCACCTGGTAATGCTGTCCCTCGTTAACTTGTCACAAAGGAGTGACCATGTCCGTCCCTGCTCGGATCAAAGCACTTTCCTTCACTCGTTTAGGTGCGGCCCTGGGGGTCGCTGTCCTCGCCACTCTCGGTCTCGCCGGCACCGCCCAGGCGGCGACCAACTACGTGGCGCTCGGTGACTCGTACTCGTCCGGCGTCGGTGCCGGCAGCTACGGGAACTCGGGCGATTGCATGCGCAGTGCCAACTCCTACCCCCAGCTGTGGGCCAACGCCCACGCCGGGACCACGTTCAAGTTCGTCGCGTGCTCGGGGGCGCGCACCGGCGACGTCCTCAACCAGATCGCGAACGTCACCTCCAGCGCCACGCTGGTGACGGTCTCGGTCGGTGGCAACGACGCCGGGTTCGCCGACGTCATGACCACTTGCACCACCGGCAGCGACCAGACCTGCATCAACCGGGTCAACACCGCGAAGACCTACGTGAACAACACGCTTCCGGGGCTGCTGAACAACGTCTACAGCAAGATCAAGTCGAAGGCGCCCAACGCGAAGCTGGTCGTCCTCGGGTACCCGCGCTTCTACACGGTGCCGGGTTCGTGCTCGGTCGGGCTGAGCGACACCAAACGCTCGGCGATCAACTCGGGTTCCGACGCGCTGGCGTCGGTGCTCTCGGCCCGCGCGTCCGCCAACGGCGCGAAGTTCGTCGACGTGCGGAGTGCCTTCACCGGGCACAACATCTGCTCGTCGGCCGACGACTACCTGCACAGCCTCACCTGGCCGATCGTGAACTCCTACCACCCGACTGCCGCCGGTCAGCGCGGCGGCTACTACAACCCGCTGGTCTCCGCGATCGGCTAGCTCCGCTCCAAGTACGTGAAGGCCCCCTTCCTTGCGCCCAGGTGCAGGAAGGGGGCCTTCATGTACTTCCGGGGTGCGGTGGACAAGCGACGTTAGTGGGCGTTAACCTGACGGCACGAGTTAACGACGGCTAACTTGGCGACGAGGAGCCATGGACACACCCGTACTGAGCACTTCCGCCGACCCCGGCAGCGACGAGTACGCCCACAGCGTCACCTCCCACGCGGAGCTGGTCGAGGACCTGCGCAAACGTCTCGCCGCCGCCCGGCTCGGCGGCCCGGAGAAGTCCCGCACCCGGCACGTCGAGCGGGGAAAGCTCCTGCCACGCGACCGGGTCGACACCCTCCTCGACCCGGGTTCACCGTTCCTGGAGCTGTCCCCGCTGGCCGCGACCGGACTGTACGACGACGAGGCGCCGTCGGCCGGGATCATCACCGGAATCGGGCGGGTCTCGGGCCGCGAATGCGTGATCGTCGCCAACGACGCGACGGTCAAGGGCGGCACCTACTACCCGATGACGGTCAAGAAGCACCTGCGCGCGCAAGAGGTCGCCCTGCACAACAACCTGCCGTGCGTCTACCTGGTGGACTCCGGCGGCGCGTTCCTGCCGAGGCAGGACGAGGTCTTCCCGGATCGTGAGCACTTCGGCCGGATCTTCTACAACCAGGCCACGATGTCCGCGCGCGGCATCCCGCAGATCGCCGCGGTGCTCGGATCCTGCACGGCGGGCGGCGCGTACGTCCCGGCGATGAGCGACGAAGCGGTCATCGTGCGCAATCAGGGCACGATCTTCCTCGGCGGCCCGCCGCTGGTGAAGGCCGCGACGGGCGAGGTCGTCACGGCCGAGGAACTCGGCGGCGGCGACGTCCACTCGCGCCAGTCCGGTGTCACCGACCATCTGGCCGAGGACGACGCCGACGCGCTCCGCATCGTTCGCTCGATCGTGTCCACTTTGGGGCCGCGCACGCCGCGCCCGTGGGACGTCCTCCCGACCGAGGCGCCCGTCGCCGATCCGAACGAGCTGTACGGCGTCGTCCCGACCGACCCGCGCGTGCCCTACGACGTCCGCGAGGTCATCGCCCGGATCGTCGACGGCAGCCGGTTCGGCGAGTTCAAGAAGGAGTACGGCTCGACGCTGGTCACCGGGTTCGCCCGGATCCACGGCCACCCCGTCGGCATCATCGCGAACAACGGCGTCCTGTTCGCCGAGTCCGCGATGAAGGGCGCGCACTTCATCGAGCTGTGCGACAAACGTTCCATCCCGCTGCTGTTCCTGCAGAACATCACCGGCTTCATGGTCGGCCGGGCCTACGAGGCCGGCGGTATCGCCAAGCACGGCGCGAAGATGGTCACGGCGGTGGCCTGCGCCCGCGTGCCGAAGCTGACCGTCGTCATCGGCGGCTCCTTCGGCGCGGGCAACTACTCGATGTGCGGCCGCGCGTACTCGCCGCGGTTCCTGTGGATGTGGCCGAACGCGCGGATCTCGGTGATGGGCGGCGAGCAGGCGGCGTCGGTGCTCTCGACCGTCCGGCGTGACGCCATCGAGTCCCGCGGCGGCGAGTGGTCCGCGGAGGACGAAGAGACCTTCAAGGAGCCGATCCGCGATCAGTACGAGGCGCAGGGCAGCCCGTACTACTCGACGGCGCGGCTTTGGGACGACGGCGTGATCGACCCGGCGGACACCCGCACGGTGCTCGGCCTCGCGCTGTCCGCGGCGGCCAACGCGCCACTTTCCGATGTCAACTACGGCGTCTTCAGGATGTGAGCATGTTCGACACGGTTCTGGTCGCCAACCGCGGTGAGATCGCCGTCCGGGTGATCCGTTCGCTGCAGGGGCTCGGCATCCGCTCGGTCGCGGTGTACAGCGACGCGGACGCCGACGCCCGGCACGTCCGCGAGGCGCATACGGCTGTCCGCATCGGCCCCGCCGAGGCGGCGAAAAGCTACCTGTCCATTCCCGCGATCGTCCAGGCGGCGCTCGACACGGGCGCGCAAGCGGTCCACCCCGGTTACGGCTTCCTTGCGGAGAACGCGGAATTCGCCCGCGCCTGCGCGGAAGCGGGACTGGTCTTCATCGGCCCGCCGGTCGAGGCGATCGACGCCATGGGCGACAAGATCCGCGCCAAGGCGACGGTCTCGTCGGCCGGTGTCCCGGTCGTGCCGGGCGCGTCCGATGTGGACATTCCCGAAGGCGGTTTCGCCGCCGCCGCGGAGAAGGTCGGGTTCCCTCTGCTGCTCAAGCCGTCCGCCGGTGGTGGCGGCAAGGGGATGCGGCTGGTCAGCGAACTGTCCGAATTGGACGCCGCCGTGGAGTCCGCGCGCCGTGAGGCCAAGGGTTCCTTCGGTGACGACACGCTGCTCATGGAGCGGTTCGTCACGACGCCGCGGCATATCGAGATCCAGGTCCTCGCCGACACCCACGGCAACGTGATCCACCTCGGTGAGCGCGAATGCAGCCTGCAGCGGCGGCACCAGAAGATCATCGAAGAGGCGCCTTCGGTCCTGCTGGACGAAGCCACGCGCGCCAAGATGGGCGCGTCCGCCGTCGAGGCCGCGCGTTCGGTCGGTTACGTCGGCGCGGGAACGGTCGAGTTCATCGTGTCGGCCAAGGCACCGGACGAGTTCTTCTTCATGGAGATGAACACGCGCCTGCAGGTCGAGCATCCGGTGACCGAACTGGTGACCGGGCTCGATCTCGTCGAGTGGCAGGTGAAGATCGCCGCGGGCGACGTGCTCACCGTTTCGCAGGAGGACGTCCGGCTGGACGGCCACGCCGTCGAAGCCCGTGTCTACGCCGAGGACCCCGCTCGCGGATTCATCCCGACGGGCGGGACCGTGCTCGCGGTCCACGAACCGTCCGGCGAGGGGGTGCGCGTCGACTCGTGGATGAGCGAGGGCGCGGTGATCGGCTCGAACTACGACCCGATGCTGGCCAAGGTCATCGCCTGGGGGCCGGATCGCGCGGCCGCGTTGCACCGGCTGGATCTGGCGCTCGCGGACACCGCGTTGCTCGGTCTCGGCACGAACATCGCCTTCCTGCGTGGGCTGCTCGCCGACGAGGACGTCCGCGACGGCAAGCTCGACACCGGCCTCGTCGACCGGCAGCTGTCCACTTTGGTCTCCGAAGAGGTGCCGCCGGAGTTCTTCGTGGCCGCCGCGCTCGACAGGCTGCTTTCCCTGCAGCCGCAGGGATCCGTCGTCGACCCGTGGGACGTTCCCGACGGTTGGCGGCTCGGCGCGTCCGGCGGGATCGACTTCGCCTTGAAGTCGGGAAGTTCCGAGGCCATGGTGCGGGTCCAGGGCACTCCGGCGAACGCGCTCGTAAGTGTCGACGGCGCCGAAGCCGTGCGGGTTTCCGCGCGGCGCGAGGGCGATCTGCTGGAAGTCCGGCATCCCACCGGTTTCCACCGCTACCGGCACGCGGCCGGCAGCGGGAAGACCGTGTGGCTCGCGCGTGACGGGCACGGCTTCGCGATCGGCGAGCGCGAGAGGCTGCGTTCGGCGGCCGGTGCCGCGGGCGGGGCCGGTCCGGTGACCAGCCCGATGCCCGGGACCGTGCTCGTGGTCAAGGTCGCCGCGGGCGACGTCGTGAGTGCCGGGACGCCGCTCGTGGTCGTCGAGGCGATGAAGATGGAGCACACGATCACCGCGCCGATCGACGGCGTGGTCAGCGAACTCCCCGTCCGGGCGGGCCAACAGGTCGCGCTGGACGAGACGGTAGCCGTTGTGACACCCCAAAAGGATGACTCATGATCGACTTTCGGCTGGATGACGAGTACGAGGCGCTGCGCAAGACGGTCGAGGAATTCGCGCGCTCCGAGGTCGCCCCGGTCATCGGCGACCTGTACGAACGGGAGGAGTTCCCGTACGAGATCGTCGCGAAGATGGCCGACATGGGCCTGTTCGGCCTGCCCTTCCCCGAGGAATACGGCGGCATGGGCGGCGACTACTTCGCGCTGTGCCTGACGCTGGAGGAGCTCGCGCGCGTCGACTCGTCGGTCGCGATCACCGTCGAGGCCGGGGTTTCCCTGGGCGCCATGCCGATCTACCGGTTCGGCACCGAGGAACAGAAGGAGAAGTGGCTTCCCGAGTTGTGCGCCGGCACCGCGCTCGGCGCCTTCGGGCTCACCGAGCCCGGCGGCGGTTCGGACGCGGGCGCCACCCGCACGCGCGCGAAACTCGACGGCGACACCTGGGTGATCAACGGCAGCAAGTCGTTCATCACCAACTCCGGCACCGACATCACGAAACTGGTCACGGTCACCGCCGTCACCGACGTGAAGGAGAACGGGCGCAAGGAGATCTCGGCGATCATCGTGCCGTCCGGCACACCGGGCTTCGCCGTCGCGCCGAAGTACTCCAAGGTCGGCTGGAACTGCTCGGACACGCACGAGCTCTCGTTCGACGACGTCCGCGTCCCGGCCGAGAACCTGGTCGGCGAACGCGGCCGCGGTTACGCTCAGTTCCTGTCCATTTTGGACGAAGGCCGGGTCGCGATCGCCGCGCTGAGCGTCGGTCTCGCGCAGGGCTGTGTCGACGAATGCCTGAAGTACGTGAAGGAACGCGAGGCGTTCGGGCACAAGATCGGCGAGTACCAGGCGATCCAGTTCAAGATCGCCGACATGGAGGTGCGCACGCACACCGCGCGGCTGGCGTACTACGCGGCGGCGTCGAAGATGCTGCGCGGCGAGCCGTTCAAGAAGGAGGCGTCGATCGCGAAGCTCGTCGCGTCGAACGCCGCCATGGACAACTCGCGCGACGCGACGCAGATCTTCGGCGGGTACGGCTTCATGAACGAGTTCCCGGTGAGCCGCTTCTACCGCGACGCGAAGATCCTGGAGATCGGCGAGGGCACCTCGGAGGTGCAGCGGATGCTGATCTCGCGGCACCTCGGCGTCGCCTGAGCCTCTGCAGGTACATGAAGGCCCCCATCCTTGCGCCTAGGTACAGGATGGGGGCCTTCATGTACCCGGGGCTCATCGACAGAAGGCCCGCGCATTCTCACGATGTTGTAGAACGGATGCATGAGCGATTTCATCATCCGCCAGGGTGGTTCTGGGGACTTCCAAACCTTGCTGGACATGTTCGACGAGGTCGTCGCGTGGCTCGCCGGACGCGGCAGTGAAGGCCAGTGGGGGAGCGAGCCGTGGTCCACGATCCCGAAGCGGGTCGAGCGGGTCCGCGGGATGGCCGACGGGCCGGGGCTGTACATCGCCGAGATCGGCGGCGAAGCGGCCGGCGCGATCATCCTCGGTGACCGGTTTCCGCACGTCTCACCGGTCGACGAGCCCGAGATCTACCTCGGTCTGCTGCTGACCTCGCGCCGGTTCACCGGGCACCGGGTCGGCTCGCGGCTCATCGAGTTCGCGCTGGCCGAGGCGCGGGAGCGAGGTATCGGGCTGGTGCGGGTCGACTGCTGGGCCGGCGGCGACGGCGACCTGCAGCGTTACTACGAGGGCCAGGGCTTCAAGCCGACCGAGCGTTTCGACGTCAAGGGCTGGATCGGGCAGGTCTTCGAGCAGCGACCATAGGCCGTGTCCTGGACTGGCGTCCGCGCGGCTCCGGGTGCACCATAGTTGACACATCGCCAACAGTGCCCCGGACAGCGAAGTCCCCAGTAGTGATGTCGCAGAGGAGCCCCCATGGCCAAGCGTGAACGTTCCCTGGCAGGCAAGGTCGTCGTGATCACCGGAGCGGCGCAGGGCATCGGCGCCAGTACCGCGACGGCGCTGTCCCGGCTCGGCGCGAAGGTGGTCATCGGCGACCTGGACCAGGTCCTCGCCGAGAAGACCGCGGCCGAGCTGGGCGCGGAGGCGCTGCCGCTCGACGTCACCGACACGAAGGGCTTCACCGAGTTCCTCGACGAGGTCGAGCGGCGCGTCGGCCCGATCGACGTGCTGATCAACAACGCGGGCATCATGCCGCTCGCGCCGCTCGACGAAGAGGAGGACGCGGCGACCCGCAGGCTCCTCGAGATCAACCTGCACGCGGTCATCCACGGCACCAGGGAGGCCGTGCGGCGGATGCGCCCGCGTGGCACCGGCCATATCGTCAACATCGCCTCGATGGCGGGAAAGGCCGGTTTCCCCGGCGCGGCCACTTACTGCGCCACCAAGCACGCCGTCGTCGGATTGTCGGAATCGGTGCATCTGGAATTGCACGGGACAGGGGTGCTGGTGTCCTGCGTGATGCCCGCCGTGGTGCGCACGGAACTGGCCAGCGGGCTCGGGGAGGCGAAATTCTTCAAGTCGGTGCAGCCCGAAGATGTGGCGCAGGCCATTGTCGATGCGTTGCGCCGTCCCAGGTTCGACGTCTTCGTTCCCGCATCGCTGGACGCCATGGGCAGGATCACACGCCTGCTCCCGCGACGGCTCGGAGAAGGGCTGCTCCGCGCGCTCGGGGGAGACAAGATTCTTTCCTCCGCAACGCATTCCAGTGCTCGCGCGGAGTACGAATCGCGTGCCGCGCGCAGTGCCCCGGCGGCGGAAAAGGACGCCGATTCTTAACTCGGACGGCCTAGCGACTGTCCGAAATGGACGGCCTGTGACGACGGCGGTGTTGAGCCGTGCGCCCGCAAGCGGCAAGATTACGTCTTACCGCGTTGATTCCCCAGGAGGCACACCATGGCCACACCCCCGGCACGGCTCGCCGCCGCCGCGTCGAACGTCGTCGGGAAGGTGCTGCACGGTGGTGTCGCCGATCTCCGCCCGGTTCCGCGCGTCCTGATCGACCAGGGCCCCAACCGATCGGTCTACCGGCTCCGCACCAACGGGAAACCGGCGGACGGGCCACCGGTGCTGCTGGTGCCGCCGCTGGCCGCGCCCGCGCTGTGCTTCGACCTGCGCCGCGGGTGCAGCCTCGCCGAGCACCTGGTCGACGGCGGCCGCAACACCTACCTGGTCGACTACGGGAACGTCGCCTTCTCGGACCGGCGCCTCGGTATCGAGCACTGGATCGAAGAGGTGCTCCCGCGCGCGATCCGCAAGGTCAGCGAGGACTCCGGCGGCCAGGGCGTGCACGTCGTCGCCTGGTGCCTCGGCGGGATCTTCTCCCTGCTCACCACCGCCGACCAGCCCGAGCTGCCGATCGAGTCGATCGCGACCATCGCGTCGCCGTTCGACTTCACCGCGATCCCGCTGATCGCCCCGTTCCGCCCGCTGGTGGACCTCACCGGCGGCCATCTGCTGACTCCGATCTACCGCGTGCTCGGCGGCGCACCGTCCTATTTGGTCAGCCGCGTCTTCCGTGCGACCGGGATCAGCAAGGAGATCACCAAACCCCTCGCGATCCTGAAGAATCTCGATGACCGGGACTACCTGGCGCAGATCGAGGCCGTCGACCACTTCATGGACAACATGATCGCCTACCCGGGGCGGACGTTCGGCCAGATCTACCACCGGTTCTTCCGCGCCAACGACCTCGCCGAGGGCACGGTCGACCTCAACGGGCGCATCATCGCGCTGTCCGGGGTCAAGGTGCCGACCCTGATCATCGCCGGGCAGAACGACACGATCGCCCCGCGCGCGGCCGTCGAACGGCTCACCGGCCTGCTGGACAACTCGCCGTCGGTGACCTTCGAGACCGCGCCCGGCGGGCATCTGGGCGTCCTCACCGGCCGGAAGGCACGCGGGACCACGTGGCGTTACCTCGACCGCTTCCTCGATGAACAGACCGCCTGAGCCTCAGCCGGCGAGTTCGTCGTCCGTGTCCGGTTCACGCTGGGGAGTCATCGCGCTGCGCAAGGACTGGCGTGGCGCGATGAGGTCGACCATTTCGGTGATCTGACGCCAGGCGTCGGTGATTTCGGCGGTCGCGCGGTCGCGTTGGAGGACGATCGTCGACAACGTCAGCGCCGTCAGCGCGACGGTGGCGTCGAAGGCCTGGACGTGCAGCATCCGGGTGGCGAGCTCGTAGGAGCCATAGGGGCCGATCCCGTGCACGGCGGCGAAGACCGTGGAAGAACAGGCGCACAGGGAGCACAGCAAGGCCCCGGCCTGCCGGAAGCGCAAAGCCGCCCAGACCAGCACCGGGAAGACCAGGAACAGCTTGGACGCGGTGGCGGTCGCGAGGATCGCCGTACCGAGGCCGCAGAACGCGAGCGCCACCGCCTCACCCCACCGGGCGAGTGGAACCTCGGCCGGCAAGCGGAACCTCGGCGCCAGGAGCAGCAGAGGCGTGATCGTCAGGACGCCCATCGCGTCGCCGGTCCACCACACGAGCGCCGTGGCCCAGAAATCCCCCGGGCTCAGCGCGCCGTCGAGAACCAGCACGCCGGTGCCCAGCACGGCGCTGACGGCCGTGCCCCCGGCCGCCCCGACCGCCACCAGGAGGACGGCGTCGGGGAGCCGGTCGAGCTGGTTGCGGAAGCCCAGCCGTCGCAACACCGCGTAGGCCAGCAGCGGGCCGATCGTGTTCCCCGAGGAGATCACCAGGACCGTGACGAGCGAAGGCCCGAGAGCGATGTTCGTCAGGAGCGCGCCGAGGAAGATCCCCGGCCAGAACCGCGGCCCCAGCAGCATCGGCACCGCCAGCGCGACCCCGGCCGCCGGCCACAGCGGTGAGATCTGATCCCGCACGATCGCCCACTGGATGCCGATCTGGCCCGCCGCGAAGTAGCAGACCGTGACGCAGAGGACGATGAGGCACCAGTGTGCGGCGGGGGAGAGCTGTCGAGCGGCGAGTCTCATCGCGACTCCGGCCTTCGCGGGCTGGGAAGGCTAAGAGGGTACCTCTGATCGGGCGCCGCGGCGGTTCACTTGATGGTGTTGTCGTTCTGTTGGGAATAAACAAAAAAGGGGCCCGTGCAGCTGCACGGGCCCCTTCACGGCACTACTTGAGCTCGGCGCTCGTCTTGCCCAGGATCCGGCGCGCCACGATCAGCTGCTGGATCTGTTGCGTGCCCTCGAAGATGTCCAGGATCTTCGCGTCCCGGCTCCACTTCTCCAGCAGCGATTCCTCGGTGTAGCCCAAGGTTCCGGCCAGCTCGACGCATTTCAGCGTGATCTCGACGACCGAGCGGCCCGCCTTCGCCTTGGCCATCGAGGCCTGCAGCGAGTTCGGCTTGCGGTTGTCGGCCATCCACGCCGATTCCATGGTCAACAGGTACGCCGATTCGTAGTCGGCTTCCAGCTGCAGGAACGTGGCGGCCGCCGCGTGCTGGCTGTGGACGGGCTTGTCGTAGTCGATGGTCACCCCGGCGTCGGTGAGGATCTTCCGGGTCTCTTCCAGCGCCGCGCGGGCGACGCCGATGGCCATCGCGGCGACCAGCGGACGGGTGTTGTCGAAGGTCTGCATGACCCCGGCGAAACCCTTGGCGGTGTCGATCTCCGGCGTGCCGAGGAGGTTCTCCTTGGGCACGCGGACGTTCTCGAAGCGCAGCACGGCGGTGTCGGAGGCGCGGATGCCGAGTTTGTGCTCGACGCGCACCACCTCGAAGCCGGGCGTGCCCTTCTCGACGACGAACGACTTGATCGCCGCGCGGCCCTTCGTCTTGTCCAGCGTGGCCCAGACGACGACGGCGTCGGCGCGCTCGCCCGCGGTCACGAAGATCTTCTCGCCGTTGATCACGTACTCGTCGCCGTCCAGGCGCGCGGTGGCGGTGATCGCGGCCGAGTCCGAGCCGCAGTCCGGTTCGGTGATCGCCATCGCGGCCCACAGCCCGGAGAACTTCTTGAGCTGTTCGTCGGTGGCGACCGAGCCGATGGCGGCGTTGCCGAGACCCTGGCGCGGCATGGACAACAGCAGTCCGACGTCGCCCCAGCACATCTCGATGGTGCCGAGCACGATGTTCAGGTTGGACCCGTTGCGGTTGCCCGGTTTCTCGTTCTTCTCGGACCGGCGGACACCCGCCGCGCCCGCGCCGCCCTCACCGGAGGAGTTCAGCCCGTCCAGCAGCGCGGCGAACATGTCCAGTTCGGCCGGATAGGTGTGCTCGGCGCGGTCGTACTTGCGCGAGATCGGCCGGAACACCTCGGCCGCGGCCTGGTACGCCTGGTTGATCAGCGTGCCGGCCTTCTTCGGAACCTCAAGGTTGATCATGATTGCCTTTCGAAAGTCCTAGAGAAGGACGGCGCCTTCCATGACGCCGATCGCGCGGAGGTCGCGGTACCAGCGTTCGACCGGGTGCTCCTTGACGAACCCGTGTCCGCCGAGCAGCTGCACCCCGGCGCTGCCGATCTGCATTCCCTTGTCGGTGGCCAGTTTCCGGGCCAGCGCGACCTCGCGGGCGTACGGCTTGCCCTGTTCCGCGCGGGCGGCGGCGCGCAGCGCGACCAGCCGCAGTCCTTCCAGCTCGATGGCGATGTCGGCCACCGAGAACGCGACGGCCTGCCGGTGGCTCACCGGTTCGCCGAACGCCTTGCGCTCGTTGACGTAAGGCACCACGTAGTCGAGGACGGCCTTCGCGGTACCGGCGGCCAGCGCGGCCCAGCCGAGCCGCGAGAGCCGGACGACCTCGGTGAAGACCTCGGCCTTGCCGCCGCCGAGCAGCGCCCCGGCGGGCAGGGCGACCTTCTCCAGGTGCAGCTTCCCGGTCGCCGCGCCGCGCAGGCCCATCGCCGGTTCGGTCTCGATGGTGACGCCCGCGTTCGACGACTCCACCAGGAACAGCGCCGGACCGCGTCCTTCGAGGTCGGCCGACACGATGAACAGTTCGGCGTCCGCGGCACGCGGGACCAGCGACTTCACGCCGTCGAGCTGGTAGCCCTTCGGCGTGCGGCGGGCCTTGGTGGCCGGCTTGAACGGGTCGAACAGCGCCGTGCGCTCCTGGAGCGCGAGCGCCGCGGCCGGGACGTTCTCGCCGACGAACGCGGGCAGATAGTCCGCCTGCTGCTGCTCGTCGCCGTAGGCCACCAGCGCGGTGCTGACCGCGGACGGCGCGAGCACCGCGACGGCCAGGCCGAGGTCACCGTGCGCGAGCGCCTCGGCGACCAGCGCGTTCGTGACCACCGACCGTTCGGTGCCGACTCCGCCCAGCTCCTCGGGGATACCGACGAGCGTGATGCCGAGTTCGGCGGCGCGGCTCAACAGGCCTTCGGGGGCCTGGAGCTTGGCGTCGGCGTCGGCCGCGGCGGGCCGCAGCTGTTCGGCCGCGAACTCCGTCACGGTCTCGACGATGAGCTGCTGGTCCTCACTCGGGGTGAGGTCGAACAGTCCCGTGTCCTCGGCCGGCGCGAGCCGCGCGGGCTTGCCGAGCTTCTGGGCGGATTTGAACGTCCGTCCCGCCGCGCCCGCGACCCGGAAGCCGTTGCGCGTCCCGGCACTGACCAGGTTCTGCACGGGCTTCCGCAGTCCGGCCCGTTCGATGACCTTGCTCCCGGCCAGCCGGGTGAGCGCGGACAGGCCAAGGCCCATCGCGTCTCGTTTCCTAGGCGCACCCACGGTGAGTCTCCCTGCCTCGCTTACCTACTCGTGAGTAGGTTAACTCCCTTGAGGCGGATACGCCACCACGGGGGAGGCGAACGTCACGCTGGTGAGTGATTTGAGCCGTCGTGCAGGACCGGATTACTCACGATCTTGCGCCTCTCGACCAGAACCAGTCCCACCGCCGCCAAGGCCACGACGCCGACCAGCACGATCGCCGGCACCAGCTCCAGCAACGGCGTCGCCGCCAGGAGCGCAACCGCGAGCACCAGCCGCCGCACGTTCCACGACCCCAGGTTCCGCCGCCGCAGCCCGCTCAACGCGATCAGGTACAGCGCGAGCCCGCCGGTCAGCGCCCAGATCGGCGTCCCGTGCAGGCCGTCGGAGAGGCTGTGGTGCTCAGTGTCGGACACGTACAGCAGCGACTTCTTCAGGCCCAGCGCCACGAGCACGATCCCGGCGATGAGCGGGAGATGCAGGAACGTGTAGGTGTCCGTGCCGATCTGCACCCGTTCGACGCCCTCCGCGCGCTTCAGGTTGTGCTCGGAAACGTGCGCGACGACGGCGAAGTACATCCACCACATCGCCGACGCGAGCGTGAGCCCGAAGACGGCGGCCAGGGTGATCGGCCAGGACATCGGGTACGAGCTGATCCCGATGCCGATCGCCACGATCGACTCGCCGAGCGCGATGATCACGATCAGCCCGAACCGCTCCGCGAAATGACCGGGCTGGTGCAGCCGCCAGTCCGAGGACCGCGTCCGGAAGACGTTGACGTAGTCGGCCAGCATCGCGACCGCCCAGATGCCGAGCTGGACCCAGCCGGAGAAGAAGGCCGCGGCGGTCAGCAGCGCGACGCTCGGCAGCAGGCCGACGAACATCTTCAGGACGACCTTGCGCAGTTCCGGATCCGTCCGGGCGGCGCCGAAGTACGCGGTCAGATGCAGCAGCCGCACGATGAAATAGCAGCCGACGAACATCAGCGGCGCGTACAGGCCGCCGGGCAGGTCGGTGAACGCCTCCGGGATCGTCAGTGAGACCAGGAACATCGTCCCCATCGCGGCGAACATCGCCAGCTGGGCGATGCCCCGGTCGACGTGCAGGGTGTTGGCCAGCCAGGCGTAGGCGCACCAGCACCACCACAGCACGGCGATCATGGCCACCCCCTGCCCGATGCCGAGCGGGGTGAGGTGATCGGCCATCAGCTGGGTGGTCTGGGTGATGGCGTAGACGAAGACGAGATCGAAGAAGAGCTCCAGTGTGGTGACCTTGTGGTCTTCTTCCCGGGTCACCAGATGCAGGCCGCGTTTCGTGGGCACGCGCCCATCGTGCCCGTCACCCCTTTGCGGGACACGCGAGTTTGCTAAGAGCTGACCTTCAGTACCGCGTGCATCAGTGTCGTCAGCTCGGCCTCGATGTTCGGCCTGCCGTTGACCCGCCGGGTGCGCGCGAGATCGTTCGCGATGGTCAGCGCCGCGTGCACGGTGATCTTCACTTCGCGCAGGCTCAGTTCCGGACGGACTTCCGAGGCCAGCGCGATCCAGCGCGCGACGTAGTCCCGCTGGACCCGGATCAGGTCGGCCTTGTCGCGCTCCGGCAATTCCATGGGGCTGCCGGAAAAGGAGACGAGCAGCTCGGGAGTGTGGAGCAGTGTGTGCACATAGGACGCCGCCAGCCTGCGCAGCGCGTCGCGTTCGTCGTCGGTGCGCAACGCGCGTTCCGCGGCGAGCGCCAGCCTGTCCGCCGCGCGATGCCCGATCGCCACCATCAGCGCGGCCTTGCTGGGGAAGTGCCGGTACACGCTGGGCCCGGCGATCCCGGCCGCCGCGCCGATCTCCTCCATGCTCACCGCGCGAAAGCCGCGCTTCCCGAACAGCTCGGTCGCGGCGGCGAGGATCTGCTCGCGGCGGGACGGCTCGCCGAGCGCGATCGACGGCGTCTCCTCGGCGGGGGCCAGAGGTTCGGGCAGTGTGACATGCAGCACCGACTCCGCGAGCTGCACGAGGATCTGCGCGAAGCGTTTCTTCGCCACGGACGTGTGATGGACGGACACGCTGCCGAAGACGCTCAGCCCCGCCCAGCACAGCAGCTCGGCGTCGTCGGGGGTCAGTTCGGGGCGCAGCGCGAGCAGCGCCTTGGACCACGCGTCGAGGACCGCGCCGGACCGGCGGCGGATCTCGCGGCGGCCCTCCCTGGGCAGATGCCTGCCCTCCCAGCGCCAGAGCGCGGCGACCTCGCGCCGCTCCACGGCTTGCGCGGCGAGGGTGCCCAACAGGGCCTTGACCTGGGCGGGAACCGGCATGTCGACGTCGGCGAGCGTCTCCGTGGTCGCCCTCTCCATGTCGTCGATGCCGGACAGCACGACGTAGGACAGCACCGCCTGCTTGTCCGCGAAATGCCGGTACAGCGCGGGCCCGGTGATCCCGGCCGCGGCGGCGATGTCGTTGATGCCGACGCCGTGGAACCCGCGGGCGCGGAACAGCTCCGCGGCGAGGCCGGCCAGCTGGGCCTTGCGGTCGCGCGGTCGCGGGGAACGCTCGGTCGGGTGATCCATAGGTGAACACACGATAGCGCCGGTTGCGTGCATCGCAACCCATTGACACCATGGGGTTATCGCGGTTTATGTTAATGACCATTAGCATGGCTACTGGCCGGTACGATCCGGCTGTGTTCAGCTCTGAGACAGCGCCGTACTGCGGAGGAGTTTTTCTGTGAGTAGCGAGGCCTACATCTACGAGGCGATCCGTACGCCTCGCGGCAAGAACAAGGGCGGTGCCCTCCACGGCACCAAGCCGGTCGATCTCGTGGTCGGCCTCATCGAGGAACTGAAGGTCCGGCACCCGAACCTCGACCCCGCCGTGATCGACGACATCGTCCTCGGCGTGGTGTCCCCGGTCGGCGAACAGGGCGCCGTGATCGCGCGCACCGCGGCCTTGAACGCGGGACTGCCGCAGTCGGTCGCGGGCGTACAGCTGAACCGCTTCTGCGCGTCCGGCCTCGAAGCCACCAACACCGCCGCGCAGAAGGTGCGCTCCGGCTGGGACCAGCTGATCATCGCCGGCGGTGTCGAGTCGATGTCGCGCGTGCCGATGGGCTCCGACGGCGGCGCGCTGTTCATGGACCCCGCCACCGCGTACGACAACTACATCGTCCCGCAGGGCACCGGCGCCGACCTGATCGCGACCATCGAGGGCTTCTCGCGCGAGGACGTCGACGCGTGGGCCGTGCGTTCGCAGGAGAAGGCCGAAGCGGCCTGGTCCGGCGGCTACTTCGCGAAGTCCGTCGTCCCGGTGAAGGACATCAACGGCGTCACGATCCTCGACCACGACGAGCACCGTCGCCCCGGCAGCACCGTCGAGGGCCTCGGCAAGCTCAAGCCCGCCTTCGCCGGTATCGGTGAGCTGGGTGGCTTCGACGCCGTCGCGCTGCAGAAGTACCACTCGGTCGAGCGCATCGACCACGTCCACACCGGTGGCAACTCGTCCGGCATCGTCGACGGCGCCGCCGTCGTCCTGGTCGGCAACGAGCAGATCGGCAAGGACTTCGGCCTGACCCCGCGCGCCCGCATCGTGGCCACCGCGACCGTCGGCTCCGAGCCCACGATCATGCTCACCGGCCCGACCCCGGCCACCGAGAAGGTCCTCAAGATCGCCGGCCTCACCCCGGACGACATCGACCTGTGGGAGCTGAACGAGGCCTTCGCCTCGGTCGTCCTCAAGTGGATCAAGGACCTGCACCTCGACGAGGAGAAGGTCAACGTCAACGGTGGCGCCATCGCGATGGGGCACCCGCTGGGCGCCACCGGCGCGATGCTGGTCGGCACCGTCGTCGACGAGCTGGAGCGTCGTCAGGCGCGCCGCGCCCTGGTCACCCTCTGCATCGGCGGCGGCATGGGCGTCGCGACCATCATCGAGCGGGTCTGAGGAAGAGACAATGACTGAAGCGAAGACCATCCGCTGGGAGCAGGACGCCGACGGCATCGTCGTGCTCACCCTGGACGACCCGAAGCAGTCCGCCAACACGATGAACGCCGACTTCCGCGAGTCGCTCGGCGTGGTCGTGGACCGCCTCGAGGCGGAGAAGGACAGCATCACCGGTGTCGTCCTCACCTCGGCCAAGAAGACCTTCTTCGCCGGTGGCGACCTCAACGACCTGATCAAGGCCAAGCCGGAGAACGCGGCCGAGATCACCGAGAGCAGCGCCCTGATGAAGGGCCAGATGCGTCGGCTCGAGCAGCTGGGCAAGCCGGTCGTGGCCGCCATCAACGGCGCCGCGCTCGGCGGCGGCCTCGAAATCGCGCTCGCGACGCACCACCGCATCGCGGCCGACGTCAAGGGCAGCCAGATCGGTCTCCCCGAGGTCACCCTCGGCCTGCTCCCCGGCGGCGGTGGCGTGGTCCGCACCGTGCGCCTGCTGGGCATCCAGAGCGCGCTGCTGAACGTGCTGCTGCAGGGCCAGCGGCACCGCCCGGCCAAGGCCAAGGAACTCGGCCTCGTGCACGAGCTCGTCGGCACCGTCGAGGAACTGGTCCCGGCCGCGAAGGCGTGGATCAAGGCCAACCCCGAGGGCGGCGTGCAGCCGTGGGACGTCAAGGGCTACAAGATCCCGGGCGGCACCCCGTCGAACCCGAGCTTCGCGGCGAACCTTCCCGCGTTCCCGGCGAACCTGCGCAAGCAGATCAAGGGCGCGAACATGCCCGCCCCGCGGGCGATCCTGGCCGCGGCCATCGAGGGTTCGACGGTCGACTTCGACACCGCGATCACCGTCGAGACCCGCTACTTCATCAGCCTCGCCACCGGCCAGGTCTCGAAGAACATGACGAAGGCGTTCTTCTTCGACCTGCAGAGCATCAACTCCGGCGGCTCGCGGCCCGACGGTTTCGAGAAGTACACCGCCAAGAAGGTCGGCGTCGTCGGCGCGGGCATGATGGGCGCCGCGATCGCGTACGTCTCGGCGAAGGCCGGCATCGACGTCGTGCTCAAGGACGTCACCCTCGAAGGCGCCGAAAAGGGCAAGGGCTACGCGGTCAAGCTGGAGGAAAAGGCACTCTCCCGCGGCAAGACCACGCAGGAGAAGTCCGACGCGCTGCTCGCCAAGATCAAGCCGACCGACAAGGCGGAGGACTTCGCCGGCGTCGACTTCGTCATCGAGGCCGTCTTCGAGAGCGTCGAGCTGAAGCACAAGGTGTTCCAGGAGATCGAGGGCATCGTCAACCCCGACGCCGTGCTCGGCTCCAACACCTCCACGCTGCCGATCACCTCGCTGGCCGAGGGCGTGCAGCGGACCGAGGACTTCATCGGGATCCACTTCTTCTCGCCGGTGGACAAGATGCCGCTGGTCGAGATCATCTGCGGTGAGAAGACCTCGCCCGCCACGCTGGCGAAGGTCTTCGACTACACGCTGCAGATCAAGAAGACCCCGATCGTCGTCAACGACAGCCGCGGCTTCTTCACCTCGCGCGTCATCGGCACGTTCATCAACGAGGCCGTCGCCGCGCTGGGCGAGGGTGTCGAGCCCGCGTCGATCGAGCAGGCCGGTTCGCAGGCCGGATACCCGGCCCCGCCGCTGCAGCTGATGGACGAGCTGACCCTGACGCTGCCGCGCAAGATCCGCAAGGAGACCCGCGAAGCGATCGAGGCCGCCGGTGGCACCTGGACGCCGCACGCGTCCGAGGCCGTCATCGACAAGATGCTCGACGAGCACGACCGCAAGGGCCGCTCCACCGGCTCGGGCTTCTACGACTACGACGAGGCGGGTAAGCGGACCGGTCTGTGGCCGGGCCTGCGCGACGCGTTCAAGTCGGGCAGCGCCGAGGTCCCGTTCGAGGACCTCAAGGAGCGCATGCTGTTCGCCGAGGCGCTCGAAACCGTGAAGTGCTTCGACGAGGGCGTGCTCACCACCGTCGCCGACGCCAACATCGGCTCGATCTTCGGGATCGGTTTCCCGGCGTGGACCGGTGGCGTCATCCAGTACATCAACCAGTACGAGGGTGGCCTGCAGGGCTTCGTCGACCGCGCTCGTCAGCTGGCTGAGCGCTACGGCGACCACTTCACCCCGCCCGCTTCGCTGGTCGAGAAGGCCGCGAAGGGCGAGATCTACGAGTAAGCCGCTTCCCGGCCAGGAATGACACGAAGGGGCCGTTCAGGACAGACATCGTCCTGAACGGCCCCTTCTGTGCGGCAAAGGGGTGGCGCGTCCGCAGCCTGTTGCCTTGCCGTATTTCTCCGGCTATCGTGACCGAATCGGTGGGGGGCCGGCCGACCTGGGGGTTGGGGTAATGATTTCTTTGGCTTGAAGTCTGTCTTCTCGATCTCCTTGTCCGCCTGTTCTGCCACTGATGCGCGTCAAATTCACTGGAACTGGGGAAGGTGGTATTTGTCATGCTCGAATTAGTGCAAAAACTCGGCGATCGGCTGCTGGGCAAAATGATGCCCGAAGTGCCGGCGGCGGCGCATGAATACTGTGGGTGCTGGCCGGACGAGGCCGGTCGCCGGTGGCAGTTCTACAAGGACTGCGTGAGCTGCCTTTGTTACCAGGTCAGCACCCGCTGCTGACAGGTGCGCCGAAGACGGCGGCTCCCGCCGCCGTCTTCCCTTTCCTGGTCTGGGGGAACGCGTGTACTTGTCGACCGCTTGCGCTGCCTTGCTGACTCTGGTTTTCGGTATCTCCGTCGCCGGTAAATACGGCGGCGAAGGATTTCGTTCTTTTGTGGCGTCCGCGGGGCCACTGCGGATGGTTCCGCGCACGTGGCGCGCCATTGTCGCGAGAATGGTCGTCGCCGTCGAATTCGTCATCGCGGCGGCGCTGATCACCGGTTCGGCGGGCCGGTGGTGGAGTGTCCTCTTCCCGGCTTTCGTGGGAGCGGCATCGCTTCTCGCGGCGTTCACCGCGGCGATCATGCTGTCGTTGTCGCGCGGAGAACGCGCGCCGTGTCACTGCTTCGGAAAGAGCGCGGCCCCACTCGGTGTACCCCAGGTGGTCCGCAACCTCCTGGTGCTGGGCATCGCGCTGAGCGGCTCGGTGGCTTCCCTCGTCGAATCACCGCAAGGAAACCTGCCGGGAACGGCTGTCGCGATTTGCGCCGGTCTCGTCGGAGGCCTGGTCGCCGTGCGTTTCGACGACATCGTGGAACTCTTCCGGGGCGTCCCGGAACTCGTCAAGGAGTAGGTATGGGGATCCTGATCGCCGTTCTCGTCCTGGTCGGCGTTCTGCTCGTGCTCGATCTGGTGTTGACGTTCGGGGTGATCAAGAGGCTGCGCACGCACTCCGAGCTGATCGGGAGAGCACTCGAGAACCGCGTTCCCGCCGGGCCGGTCATGGTGGCCGAAGGGAACTTGGTCGCGGACTTCACCGCGCGGACCGTGGACGGTGCCGAAGTTTCGCGGTCCGGCTTCACCGGACAGACGCTCGTGGGGTTCTTCGCCGTCGAGTGCGACACGTGCATTGACAAGCTTCCTGACTTCGTCGAGCACGCGAAAGACCATCCACGGGACCACGTTCTCGCCGTGGTCCAGGGAGACACCGCCGGCGCGGCCGAGTTCACCGCGCGGCTGGCACCGGTGGCCCGTGTCGTCGTCGAGCCGGTCGGAGGCGTGGTCAGCAAGGCCTTCGAGGTGCGCGGAACGCCCGTGGTGGCCATGCTCGGCCCCGGTGGACGGGTCGTGGCCGCCGGTTTCCAGCCGGAAGTGCTGCCGCGCCTGGCGGTCAGGTGAGCGCTCCGGGCCCGCGGTCGGCCGTCGTCGCGCTGGGCGTCGCCTGGACCGCCGCGCCGCTGATCCTGCTGGGCAGTCTCGCGGTCAGCGTGGCGACGGGTGTCCTCCCGGTGGTCGTCGCGTGGCTGACCAAGCTGGTTCTCGACCGGGTGGTCGCCGCCGAGGTCCGGCTGGACGAGCTGACCTTGCTCGCCGTCGGCCTCGCGGTCGCGGGAGTGTCGGTCGCCTTGCTCGGCGAAGCCGGGCGGTACCTGTCCGGCGAGCTCGCCCGGCAGGTCACCCTGCTCACCAAGGACCGGCTGTATCGCGCGACCGGGCGGCTGGCCGGACTGGCCCGCCTCGAACAGCCCGCCTACCGTGATCGGTTGCACCTGGCCCAGCAGCACAGTTACTCGGGGCCCGGCGTGATCCTGGATTCGGTCGTCGGCGGTGTCCAGGCCGTGCTGACCACCGTCGGATTCCTGGCGTCGCTGGCCGCGGTCAGCCTCCCGGTCACCGCGGTCGTGATGATCGCCGCGGTCCCGACGCTCGTCGCGGAACTGAAACTGAGCAGGCGGCGCGCGCAGGTGCTGACCGGTCTCAGCCCCACCGAGCGGCGTGAATTCTTCTACATGCAGTTGATGACCGGCCTGGACGCGGCCAAGGAGATCCGGTTGCTCGGGCTGGGCAGGCTGTTCCGGGGCCGGATGCTGACCGAACTCGGCAAGGCCAACGCGCGACGTCGTCGTGCCGACCTTCGTGAACTGGGAGTACAGGGGCTGCTGGGCGCGCTCAGCGCCGTCGTCGCCGGTGCCGGGTTGATCTGGGCGGTGCTGGCGGCCGGCCGAGGGCAGCTGACGGTCGGCGACATCGCGGTCTTCACCGCGGCCGTCGCGGGAGTGCAGGGGTCCCTCGCCAGCCTGATCGGCCGGATCGGCGCGGCGCACAACGCCCTGCTGTTGTTCGAGCACTACCGCGGCGTGACGACGGAAGGTCCCGATCTTCCCGCTCCAGCGAAACCGAGAACGCTTTCGCCGCTACGGCAAGGGATCGAGTTCCGCGACGTCTGGTTCCGCTACGGTCCGGGGCATCCCTGGGTGCTGCGCGGAGTGAACCTGTTCATCCCCTGTGGACAGTCGATGGCGCTGGTCGGGCACAACGGGGCCGGGAAGAGCACGATGGTGAAGCTGCTGTGCCGGTTCTACGACCCGACCCGCGGAGCCGTCCTGTGGGACGGTGCCGACCTGCGCGACCTGCCGGTCGAGGAAGTGAGACGCAGACTCGGCGCGGTGTTCCAGGACTTCATGACCTATGAGATGAGCGCGGCGGAGAACATCGCACTGGGCGACGTCGACGGCGCGAACGAACTGCGGCCCGTCGAAGAGCGGCTCACGGCCGCGGCCGAGCGGGCGGGAATCCACGACACGCTCGTGAACCTGCCTCGCGGTTACCAGACCCTGCTTTCGCGGAGCTTCGTCAGCGAAGAGGACAAGGACGATCCGGAGACCGGTGTCCTGCTCTCGGGCGGGCAATGGCAGCGGGTCGCGCTCGCGCGGGCGTTCCTGCGGGACCAGCGGGATCTGCTCATCCTGGACGAGCCCACGTCGGGGCTCGACGCCGAAGCCGAACACGAAATCCACGCCTCGCTCGCCGAGCACCGGGCAGGCCGCACGAGTGTGCTCATCTCCCATCGGCTCGGATCCGTACGGGCGGCCGACCGGATCGCCGTGCTCGTCGACGGGCGGGTGGCGGAACTGGGCACCCACGACGAACTGGTGGCACTGAGCGGCACCTACTCGCGGCTTTTCCGGCTGCAGGCCGACGGATACGTCCAGGAGGTTTCATGAAGACCATGGTCTGGCTGGCTTCGGTGGCTTCTGTGGCTTCCGGACTGGTGGTGCTGCGCTGGGCGAGGCGCCGGTGGGCGGTGATCGCCGTGACGGGGTCCAGCATGACGCCGACGTTCCACGAAGGGGACCGGCTACTGGCGCGGCAACGGCCCAAAGCCATCGCGGTGGGGGACGTCGTCGTGCTCGAGATTCCCGGCTCGGGCTCGCTGCCGAGGCGACGGACCGTCAAACGAGTGGTCGCGGTCGGCGGGGATACGGTCCCCGAGGAAGCATCGGGCACCGTCGCGGCCGGTGCGATCGTCCCGCCGCGGCACCTGGTGGTGCTGGGCGACAACCGGACGCTCAGCGCGGACTCGCGGCACCACGGGTACTTCCCCGCGGACAGGGTCTTCGGCCGGGCTCTTCGTCGTCTCGGCTGAAGCAGGGATCCACGAGTGACCCCGTGCTATGAACGGTCCTTTCCTTGCGAAATTCGCAAGGAAAGGACCGTTCCTGGCATCCGGTGAGGGTCAGCGGGACGACGGTTCCAGCGCGACGTGCGGCAACCGCCGGTCCAGCCAACGCGGCAGCCACCAGGCGCGTTCACCGAGCAGGCGCATCACCGCGGGCACCACGAGACAGCGGATCACGAACGCGTCCACCAGCACCGCGACCGCCAGCCCGAGACCGAACTGCGCCAGCATCCGGTCGGGGTTGAGCAGGAACGCCCCGAACACCAGGATCATGATCGCCGCCGCGGCCGTGATCACCCCGCCGGTGGAGGCCAGCCCTTCGCGGACGGCGTGGCGCGCGTCGCCGGTGCGCCGCCATTCCTCGTGCATCCGGGACACCAGGAACACCTCGTAGTCCATGGAAAGCCCGAACACGATCGCGAAGATCAGCACCGGCACGAACGCCTCGATCGGTCCCGGTTGCGCCCCGAACAGGCCGTCGCCGAACACCGCCGTCATCACGCCGAGCGCGGCGCCGATGCTCAGCAGGTTCAGGACGGCCGCCTTGAGCGGGATCAGGATCGAGCGGAACACGACCATCAGCAGCAGCGCCGACAACCCGACGACCACCAGGACGAACAGCGGCAGCCGATCGCCGACAGCGTCCGCGAAGTCCACCGCGGCCGCGACACTCCCGCCGACCAGGTACTCACCGGGCAGAGCCGGGAGCACCTCGGTCCGCAGCCGTTCCACCAGATCGGCGGTCGCCTCGTCCTGCGGCGAAGACGCGGGGAAGGCGAGGACCGTCGTGAGGCCTTGCCCCATCGGCGGCGTCACGTCGGCGATTCCCGGGGTGGCTTCGAGTTTCCGTTGCAGTGCGACACCGTCGCCGTTCTCCGTGACCACGATCAGCGGCTCGCTGAACCCGGGGCCGAAGCCTTCGGACATCAGGTCGTACGCCTGCCGCGTGGTCGACGTTTCCGGATCCGTGCCCGCGTCGGCGAACCCGAGACGCATGCCGAGCGCGGGCAGCGAGAGCCCGATCAGGACGAGCAACCCGAGTGCGAGCGGCACCAGCGGCCGCCGCTGGACCGCGTCCCCGAGCCTGCCCCACGCCTTGCCGTGGTCCCGTTTCGCGGCGTGCTTGCGGATGCCCTTTTCCAGGCGGCGGCCGAAAAGGGAGAGCAACGCGGGCAGCAGGGTGATCGACGCGAGCATCGTCACGAGCACGGTCAGCGCCACCGCGAGCGCGACCCCGCGCAGCGAACCGAGGCCGAGAGCGAGCAGGCCGAGCAGGGCGATGATCACCGTGCCGCCGGCGAACAGCACCGACCGGCCCGCGGTGTCTAGTGCCCGCCGTGCCGCCTGTTCGCGGTCGAGACCGCCCAGGATTTCGGTGCGGTACCGGGAAAAGATCAGCAACGCGTAGTCCACGCCGACACCGAATCCGACCAGCATCATCAGCGGCACCGTGTAACTCGCGATGTCGACGAACCCGCTGACGAGCACGATCACGCCGAGCGTGCTGCCGACGGCGAAGATCGCCGTGATCACCGGGAGCCCGGCGGCGAGGATCGAGCGGAACAGGAAGACGAGGATCACCAGCGCGGCCAGCAACCCGACACCCTCCGAAGGACCGCCGCTCTCGTTGGTCCGCTCGATCGGCTCGCCACCGAGTTCGACCTGGAGCTCGGCGGACTCGGCCTTCTTCGCGGTGTCGACGACGCGAACGATGTCGTCGTAGGGCAGATCTTTCGACTCGAGGTCGAAAACGATCGCGGCGTATCCGATCGTGCCCTCGCGGGAGATCGCGGACGGGTTGTCGAAGGGGCTCGTCACCGACTTGACGTGCGGCCGGCTCCGGACCTCGGAGAGCATCGAGTCGATCGGCCCGCGCGCGGCCGCGAGTCCGCTGCCGGTCTTGAAGACGATTTCGGCGGTCGCCCCGGTCCGCGCGGGAGCCTGGGCCTTGAACAGGTCCATGATCTGCTGGGATTCGGTGCCCGGCAGGGAATGGTCGTCGTGGTAGTCGCTTCCGGCGAGCTGTGAACCCAGTGTGACGCCGATGAGGGTGAGCAGCCAGAGCGAGACGGCGAGCCAGCGGTGGCGCTGTGACCAGCCCGCCAGCTTCGAGAGGCCGCCCCCAGGCCGCCTCTCGGGCTGTGTCCCGGAACGAGTGGTGATGGTGTCCATGGCGGAAAGCATCGGCTTTTCCGGGCCTCGGATCGTCGGGCTCCGGCGGACACTCCGGGCACAACTTCTGGGTACCCCTAAGGCGCTTCCCGTACTACCGGGGTTGTGGTCACGGGGTCAACCAGCGAGGGGTGACCATGCCCGATTCGTAGGCCAGCACGACGAGTTGCGCGCGATCACGGACGTCCACTTTGGTCATGATGCGGCTGACGTGCGTCTTCGCCGTCGCCGGGCTGAGCACGAGCTCCTTCGCGATCTCGTCGTTGGACAGACCGGCCGCGACCAGGCCCATCACCTCGCGTTCGCGTTCGGTGAGCCGGTTCAGCACCGGTGAGGGGGCGGGGCGCGCCACCCGGCCGGCGAATTCGGAGATCAGCCGGCGGGTGATCGACGGCGCGAGCAGCGCGTCGCCCCGGGCGACCACCCTGACCCCGTGGATCAGTTCCTCCGGCTCGGTGTCCTTGACCAGGAACCCGCTGGCGCCCGCGCGCAACGCGCCGTAGACGTCCTCGTCGAGGTCGAAGGTGGTGAGGATGACGACCTTGATCCCGGTCAGCGCCGGGTCTCCGAGCAGATGCCGGGTCGCGGTGAGCCCGTCCATCACGGGCATCCGGATGTCCATCAGGACCACGTCGGGTCTGTGCTCGTGCGCGGCTTCGAGAGACTCTCGTCCGTCCGCCGCTTCGGCGACCACGGTGATGTCGTCTTCGCCGTCCAAAATGGACTTGAACCCGGCGCGGACCAGTCGCTGGTCGTCGACGAGAAGGACCCGGATCATTTCTCTGCCCGCAACGGAAGCCGGGCGCGCACACGGAAGCCGCCGTCCTCGCGGGCGGCGGCGGTGAGTTCGCCGCCGAGGGCCTCGGCCCGTTCGGTCATCCCGCGGATCCCGTTGCCGGGCTTCACGGTGCCTCCCCGGCCGTCGTCGTCGATCTGCACGGACACATCATGGTGGGTGTAGCCGATCCGCACCACGACGGTGTTCGCGGCGGCGTGGCGCGCGACGTTGGTCAGCGCCTCCTGGACGACCCGGAAGGCGGCGTGCTCGACGTCGGGCGGCAGATCTCGCGCCGTGCCGTCGATCTCGGTCCGGACGGTCAGCCCGTGCGCGCCTGCCGACTCGGCCAGTTCGGCGACCCTGGCCAGGCTCGGCGTATCCGCCTGCCGCAGCATTCCCAGCGTGGCGCGGAGTTCGCGCAAGGCGTCCTTGCTGGTCTGCTTGATCGTCGTCAGGGCCTCCTCGGACTTCGCCGGGTCCTTGCCGTGCAGCGCCGCGCTCGCCTGGACGTTGATGAGCGCCAGGTTGTGGCCGAGGGCGTCGTGCAGTTCGCGCGCGATCCGGAGCCGTTCGTCCGAGGCCCTTCGCTGTGCCTCGGCCTCCTTGGTGCGCTCGGCTTCGCGGCGGTAGTACGTCATGGCCCCGACCGCGACCAGCGCGACGAACCAGCCGGCCATCAGCAGGAAGGCGAAGTTGTCCACCTGCCGCGCGGCGCCGGCCTGCAGCTCTCCGATCGCGACGCCGCCCATCGCGGCCGCGGCGACGATCGCCGCGCTGCGGATCCGTCCGGTCGAGGCGTTGTTGTACAGCGCGAAGGCGAACGCGAGCAGGACGAAGCCGTCGGGATCCGTCCGCGGGTAATAGATCGCGCAGCAGACCGCGGTGAAGATCGTGACCGGGAGCGGATACCTGTGCCGCAGGAACAACGCGGCGCAGGCGAGCACCGCGCAGATCCAGCCGAGGACCGCGTTGCGCGGGGGTTCCGCGCTCGCGCCGAGCGAGACCGCGACGGAACTCGCGAGCACCGTCACGGTGACCGCGATGTCCGCCGCGTACCGCCGCAGGATCGCCACACGACGAGAGTAGCGCGACCCGGCTCGATTGACAAAATGGATTTTTACGTTCAAACTCATTTTTGTGATCGAGGATGTGGCGCCGTGAAGGACATGCGGTGAAAGACGTTGAGTATCTGGAGCGGCTCGAGCAGGCGGAGGCGTTGCTGAAGCCGCAGCGGGTGGACGTCCTGCGGCAGCTGGCGGAGCCGCGGTCCTGCACCGAGGTGGCGGCGGTGCTGGACCAGACGCCCCAGCGGGTCTATTACCACGTGAAACGCCTGGTGGAAGCCGGGCTCGTGAAGCAGGTGTCGGAGCGGAAGGTGCGCGCCGTCAGTGAGGGCGTGTACCAGGCGACGGCGCGTTCGTACTGGTTGTCGCCCGGGCTGGTGGGCCGGATCGGCCCCCGGGTGGCGCGGGACGAACTGAGTCTCGGCTATCTGGTGGACCTCATGGAGGAGGTCCAGTCGGACGTCGCCGCGCTCGACAGGACCGCGCCGGAGCTGCCGTCGATCGGTGTCTCGGGCGAGATCCGGGTGGAGCCGGAGCGGCGCCAGGAGTTCCTCGACGAACTGAAGACGACTTTGCAGGATCTGTTCACTCGCTACGGCGGCGCGGAAGGCGACGCCTTCAAACTCGCCGTGGCCTGTTACCCGAAGGGAGATGCCCGTGACTGAACCGACGAGGTTCCTGGTGCGCGTGCGCGCGCCGATCGACGAGGTCTGGCACGCGCTGCTCGATCCCGGGGCGCTGCGAGCGTGGCTTTCCGAATACGCGGAGGTCGACCTGCCGTCCCGGTACGAGTTCTGGGGCCGTTACACGCCGGACGGGGACGTTCCGCGCCAGCGGTTGCTGCTGGCCGAGGACCACGTCCTGCGGTTCGCTTGGACCGTCACCGGGACGGAGACGGTCGTCGAATTCAAGCTGGAGGAGGACGGGGACGCGACGTCTTTGTCGTTCAGTCAGAGCGGATTGCCGGACTACGACGCGATGCTCGCCGATCCGGATACGTCACTCGGCATGATGTACACGTTCTGGGCGCTGTCCGTGGCGAACCTCGTCGATCACGTCGAGGGACGCCCGCTCACCGCCCGCTGCGACCTCACTTCTCCGCTGATGAGCGAAGAAGTACGGATCGACGCGCCGCGCGGCGAGGTCTACACCTCGATCGCCGACCCCGCCGTGTTCACCCGATGGTTCGGCGCCCGGATCGAGGCGGAGCCCCGAGTCGGCGGCCGGTGGGCGATGGGCTCGCTGGAGACGGACCAGGATCCGGCGAAGATCGTCGACCTGGTACCCGACTCCAGGATGTCACTCGCGTACCAGGACGGCGTCGTCGCCACTTGGGAACTCGAAGACTCCGGTGGTGGCACGAAGCTGACGTTCGTCCAAAGTGGATTCTCGGACGAGAAGCCGCCGTACGGCTCGTGGATGGGCTGGCTCAGCGGTTTGGCCGAACTGCGCCGTTTCCACGAGATCGACAGCTGGTTGCCGCTGTGGGCCGACGTCCACTTGGAAGGAACGCCCGAAGGACTCATCACGCAGGACAGGAAATAGGAGGATCAGATGTTGCTCGAAGGCAGGAACGCGATCATCTACGGGGCCGCGGGCGGAATCGGGAGCGCGGTGGCTCGCGGATTCGCCGGGGAGGGCGCGACAGTCCACCTTGTCGGCCGCACGTTCAAGAAGCTCGACGTGCTGGCCGACGAAATCCGGGCGGCGGGCGGAAAAGCGGAAACGGCGGAGTTCGACGCGCTCGACGAAGCGGCCATCGACGAGCACGCCGCTGCGGTGGCTTCTTCGGCCGGCAGTGTCGACATCTCGATGAACGTGATCACGCACAACGACGTCCAGGGCACCCCGCTGGTCGAGATGTCGTTGGCGGACCTCGAAAGCCCGGTACGCACGGCGGTTCAGACCAACTTCCTGACCGCGCGGGCGGCCGCCCGGCACATGATCGGGCAGGGGTCCGGCGTGATCCTGATGTTCGGCGGTGACGGCGATCCGTTGCCGGGATACCACCTCGGCGGGCTGCAGATCGCGTTCAGCGCGATGGAAGCGTTGCGGCGAGGACTGGCATGCGAACTCGGACCGCACGGCATCCGTGTCGTGACCCTGCGTACCGGCGGCATTCCGGAGACCATCCCGGCGGGCGCCGGACTCGACGACGCGATCCGTGACATGGTCGAAGCGACGATGCTCAAGAGGGCGGCATCACTCGAAGACGTCGCTCGGGTAGCCGCATTCGCCGCGTCGGACCATGCGCGCAGCATGACGGCGACGGCGTTGAATATCAGTTGCGGCACGATGGTCGACTGACCTCCCCGCCGGAAGTAACACCGGCGAACGATCTCCCGACTACGCGGCACTACCACGTGCTGGGGAGGTCGTTATGCCGAGGAGAACAACGAAGCTGGGCATGGCCCTGGCGATCGGGCTTCTGGTCGCCGGAGGCTGCGGGGTCGAGACAGTGCCCACCGGGCGGGTCACGCCGCAGAGCACTTCGACAACACAGAGCGCTTCGACAACGACAGCGCCGACGCTGAGCAGTAGCTGGTCGCCGCCGCCGACGACGTCTACGCCGGCACCTCAGCAGTTCGTGCCGACGACCACAGCCGCGGTCGCGGTGCCGAAACAGGTCGATCCGACGCCGTCGAAAACGCGGCCGAAGACGACACCCACGGCGAAAGCGCCGAATCCGGCGGAGTGCGGAAGCGACTACTACCGCAACACCGATGGCGTCTGCGTCCATCGGCCGGCGACCGGACCCGGCGCGGCCGACGGCGCCACCGCGCTCTGCAAAGACGGTTCCTATAGCTACAGCCAGAATCGCCGCGGTACCTGTTCCGGGCACGGTGGGGTCCGCACCTGGTTGTGATCCCGTCGGACAATCATTCACTCAGGAGGGTGGTGCTGTGTAAGGTCGGATCATGGGATGCACAAGGTGAAACCGGTCGGACGGGCACCTTCGCCCCGGATCTTCGTCGTCGTACTCGCCACCTGCGGTTTGGTGGCCTCGTTCATGCAGACCCTGGTGGTCCCGCTCATCCCGGCGTTTCCCCGGCTGCTCGACACGACCCCGTCGGACGCTTCGTGGGTGGTGACGGCGACCCTGATCGCCGGAGCCGTGGTGATGCCGGTGAGCGGCAGGCTCGGCGATCTCTACGGTAAACGCCGGTTGCTGCTGATCAGCCTGGGCTTCCTGGTCGTCGGTTCGGTGGTGTCCGCGCTGACCAGCTCGCTCGCGCTGATGGTCGTCGGCCGGGGATTGCAGGGCTGCGCGATGGGTGCGATCCCGCTGGGCATCAGCATCATGCGCGACGAACTCGCGCCGGAACGAGTCGGCGCCGCGATCTCGGTGATGAGTTCGACGCTCGGTGTCGGCGGCGCCATCGGGCTCCCGGTGTCGGCGCTGGTCGCGCAGAACGCCGACTGGCACGTCCTCTTCTGGGCGTCGGCGGGACTGGGGCTCGTCTGCGGCCTGCTGATCCTGTTCGTGGTGCCGGAGTCGCCGGTGAAGACACCGGCGCCGTTCGACTACCTCGGAGCTCTGGGGCTGACAGCCGGACTCGTCTGCCTGCTGCTGCCGATCGTCAAGGGCGGTGAATGGGGCTGGGGCAGCGGCCGCACCCTCGGCTTCGCCGGGACCGCGGTGGTGATGCTGCTGGTCTGGGGCGCCTACCAGTTGCGGCGCCGCGATCCGCTCGTGGACCTGCGGGTGTCCGCCCGGCGGCCAGTGCTGTTCACCAACCTCGCGTCGATCATGATCGGGTTCGCGCTGTACTCGATGGCGTTGTCGTTCCCGCAGTTGCTGCAGGCGCCCGGGTCGACCGGCTACGGCCTCGGCCTGACGATGGTGCAGGCCGGGCTCTGCCTGGCGCCGAACGGGCTGGTCATGTTCATGCTGTCGCCGGTTTCGGCCAGGCTCATCGAGCGTTACGGCCCGCGTACGACGCTGATGGTCGGCGCCGGCACCATCGCGGCCGGGTACGTCTTCGCGACCGTGTTGATGGACAACGCCGTCGAGCTGATCACGGCGTCGATCATCATCGGTGGTGGCGTCGGCATCGCCTACGCGGCCATGCCCGCGCTGATCATGGGCTCGGTGCCGGTCACCGAAACCGCGTCCGCGAACGGGTTGAACTCGCTGATGCGCTCTGTCGGCACGTCGACGTCCAGCGCGGTGATGGCGACCATGCTCGCGTCGCTGGCGGTCACCGTCGGCGGGGTCTCCGTGCCGTCCGCGACGGGGTTCCGGCTGAGCTTCATGGTCGCCGCGGGCGCGGCACTGCTGGGACTCGTCCTGACCGCCTTCGTCCCGAAGCAGCGCCAGCCCGAACCTCTGGTCGCGTCGGTCCACTAGCGCCCCTGCGTGCGGTGAAGCCTGTGCGATGAAGGGATTCATCGCACAGGACTCATCGCACGAGGAGGGGGCTCCGCTCAGAACAGCGTCGGAACGATGGCGTCGATCAGGTGCGGTCCCGGCTCGGCGAGCGCGCGCTGGAACTGTTCGGCCAGTTCTTCCGCGGTCGTCGCCCTGGTCGCCGGGACGCCCATGCCCTCGGCGATCTTGACGAAGTCCATGTCCGGCCGGGAAAGGTCGAGCAGTTCGTTCGCCTTGGGACCGCTGGCGTCCGCGCCGACGCGCTGCAGTTCCAGCCGCAGGATCGCGTACGCGCGGTTGTTGAGCAGGACCGTGGTGACGTCGAGGTTCTCCCGCGCCTGCGTCCACAACGCCGAAATCGTGTAGAGCGCGCTGCCGTCGGACTGCAGGTTGATCACCGGCCGGTCCGGCGCGGCGACGGCCGCGCCGGTCGCGACGGGCATGCCGTAACCGATCGCGCCGCCGGTCAGGGTCAGCACGTCGTGCCGCGGCGCACCCGCGGTCGCGGCGGGCAGCAGAAGACCGGAGGTGTTGGCCTCGTCGGCGATGATCGCGCGCTCCGGCAGCAGCGCGCCGATCACCTCGACCCAGTTCTGCGGCGTCAGCGGCCCGGACGGCAGCGCGGGCCGCGAGGCCTCCTGCAGCACCGGTTCCGTCTCGGCGGCGACCAGGTCCGCGACGTCGGTCAGGGCCCGCGAGACGTCCTGTCCGACTTCGGCCAGCACATGGACCTGCGCGCCTTCGGGTACCAGGTCGCTCGCCTTGCCGGGGTAGGCGAAGAACGACACGGGGGCCTTCGTCCCGGCGACGATCACGTGCTTGATCCCGTCGAGCTGGTACGCGACCTGCTCGGCGAGATAGCCCAGCCGCTCGATCGTCGGCAGGCCTTCGCCGCGTTCGAGCCGGGCGGGGAACGTCTCGACGAACGCCTTCACCCCGGTCGCGGCGGCGATCCGGCTGGTCGCGCGCAGCCCGGCCTCACGGCAGCCACCGCCGCCGACGAGCAGTGCCACCGGTTCACCGCTGGCCAGCACTTCGGCGATGTTCTTGACCTTCGTCGCGTCGACGACCTGCGGGATCCTCGGCGGGATGGGCGCGCAGGTCTCGCCGCCCTCACCCCAGGACGCGTCGGCGGGAAGGATCAGCGTCGCCACCTGACCGGGGGCGTCCTGCGAGGCCGCGACCGCCGCGGCGGCGTCGGCACCGACGTCCTTCGTGTGCTCGGAGCGGCGCACCCAGCCCTGGAGCGAACCGGCGACGGCTTCGATGTCCGATTCGAGCGGGGCGTCGTACTGCTTGTGGTAGGTCGCGTGATCGCCGATCACGTTGACGATCGGCGTGTGCGCGCGACGAGCGTTGTGCAGGTTCGCCAGCCCGTTCCCGAGACCCGGGCCGAGGTGCAACAGGGTGGCCGCCGGCTTGTCGGCGATCCGCGCGTACCCGTCCGCGGCGCCGGTGACGACGCCTTCGAACAGGCCGAGCACGCCGCGCATCTCGGGCACGGTGTCGAGCGCGGCCACGAAGTGCATCTCCGAAGTTCCGGGGTTCGAGAAACACACATCGACGCCACTGTCGACGAGCGTGCGGATCAGGGACTGGGCGCCGTTCATCTCACTCACTTTTCAAGCCCTCTCAGTGTCTGCTGGTGAACCCGCGGCCGCGATCACATCGACAGGGCGCTCTTTCAGGACCTGCCAGGCCTGGCCTCGCACGGCGCCCTGGCGCCGCGATAGCGGGGCCTTCGGCCGGGGCGGGTTCATGTCGTAGCCGGCCGGTTTGACTGTTTCGCCTCTGCTCCGCCCCCGGGCTCGGCGAAAAGAACGCCGGGGTTGAGGATCCCGGCCGGGTCGAAGGTCTCTTTGATCCGGCGCATCAGCGCGATCTTCGCCGGGTCCTCCAGGTCGAGGAAGTAGCCGGACTTGGCCTTCCCGAGGCCGTGCTCGCCGGAGATCGCGCCGCCGAGTTCCATGCCGAGCGCGAAGATGTCGGTCAGCAGTCGCTTCCGCTTCTCCGGGTCCTTGCAGAAGATGGCGAGGTGGACGTTGCCGTCGCCGGCGTGCCCGCAGCCGAGTGCGCCCGCCTCGCGCGAGAGTGCCATTTCCCTGCTCCGCCGCAGGAACTCCGGCATCGCGGACCTAGGGACCACCACGTCGATGACGTCGTCGGCACCCGCGGCCTTGGCAGTCCAGAACGCCTTCTCGCGAGCTTCGATGAGCTTGCGTGCCGAACTGCCTTCGAGCACGTACACGTCCATCGCGCCGAGATCGCCCAGCATGCCGCCGAGTTCCTCGATGTCGGCGTGCAACCGGTCGTCGTCCCGGTTTTCCAGCGCCACCACCAGATACGCCTGCGCGGTGTCGCGGATGGCGTCCGGGACGCCGAGGCTGAGTTTCTCGTTGTAGCTGATCGCGGCGAGCGTCAGGTTGTCGATGTATTCGAGGATGTGCGGCGAGAGCCCGCTGGAGACGATCTTCGGGACGACGGTCATCACCTCGTCGAAGGTCTCGAACGGGGCGAACACCGTGGCGCCATGGGGCAGGCGCGGGTACAGCTTCACGATGACCTCGGTCGCGATCGCGAGGGTGCCCTCGGAGCCGATGATCAGCTGGGTCAGGTCGTATCCGGTCGAGACCTTCGAGGTCTTGCCGCCGGTCCGGATGATCTCGCCGGTCGGCAGCACCGCCTGGAGGCCCACGACGTTGTGCCGCGTGACGCCGTACTTGACCGCGCGCATGCCACCCGCGTTCGTTCCGACGTTGCCGCCGACGCTCGCGCTCAGTTCACCCGGGTGGACGGTGTAACCGAGCCCGGCCGCGGTGGTCTTTTCGTCCAATTCGGACAGTGTGACGCCCGGCTGGACGACGGCGACGTGGTTCTCGGTGTCGACCTCCAGCACGGCGTTCATGCGCTCGAAGGAGATCACCAGGCCGTCTTCGCGGGGCTGCGCACCACCCGAAAGCCCGGTGCCCGACCCTCTCGCCGTCACCGGTACGCCGTGTTCACTCGCGGCTTTGAGCAGCTCCGCGACCTCCTCCGCGCTCCCCGGTTTCGCCAGGTAGGCGGGCTGCTGTGGGCTGATGGTCAAAGCCTCGTCGTGTGCGTAGTCCTCGGGGATCGCTTCGCCTGAAAGCAGATTCGTGTCCCCGACGATCTCGGCGAACCGTGCCGCAACATCGCCCATCGACTGCCCTTTCCTCACGCGTCTTTGCCTGGTTACCGAAGCGTAGTACGTCGCGGGCAGCGATGGCCATGAATAATTTTCATGTTTGCTTCGAGTGGTCACAACCTCACGACAACCTCACTCGGTTACCCATGTCGCAGCGGGCCGCGGCGGCCCGCCGGAAGGGGTGGACGCTCGATGGGACCAAGGATGAGACGGATCACGACGCTGGGGGCGGCGCTCGCGATCACGTTCGGAATCGCGGTACCGGTGGCCGAGGGCGGGGAAGCGGGCTGCACGGCGCCCGTGGCCGACGTCAGCGGTGTGAGCCAGGCCGAGGGGACGAGCGCCGGGTACACCACCTTCCTCTTCACCGTTTCCCTCGCCGGCGGTGGCTGCCCGCCGCAGGGATCGGTCGAGTACCGGACGATCGAAGGCAACGGGTCGCCGGTCGATCCGGCCTTCACCGCCAAGGAAGGGGTCGACTACCTGCCGAGCGCGGGCACGCTGACCTGGTCCGGCAGGACCGACCCGCAGACCGTCGCGGTCAAGGTCCGCGCCGACTCCCTCGTGGAGAACGACGAGATGTTCTCCCTGCGCCTGTACGGCGAGAAGGGAGTTCGGATCGGGCACAGCGTCGGAGTCGCCTGGGTGGCCGACGACGACACGGTCAAGACCGCACCGCTGGCCACCACTCAGGAGGGTGAGATCTGCTGGTCGATCCCGCCCAACTTCGCTCAGGGCGCGAGCTGCAAGGTGCCTGTCGTGCTCTCCCGGCCGTGGTCGGGACCGCTCACGATCCGCTACCGCACCGAAGGTTCCGGCCACGTGCCGGTGAAGGACGGTGTCGTCACCTTCCAGCGTGGTGAGACCAGGGCGTACGCCGAATTCACTCCCTCGCCGGGGCAAACGGGGAAGGCGCGGGTCGAGTTCTTCGAGCCGTCCCAGGGCAAGCTCGTGTACTCGACCTCGACCGTGGTGATCAGCCCCGCCCGGTGACGAGGTCGGCGTCGGCCGTCGCGTTCGCCCGCCGGTACAGCTCGATCGCTCGAGCCCAGTGGGCGGCCGCGGCGGCCGTGTCGCCGCATCGTGTTTCGAGGTCGCCGAGGTCACGATGCAGGTGAGCCTCCTCGTACGGGTCCGGTACGCTCTCCCGGACCGCGAGGCCACGCTCCAGGTTCTCCCGTGCCGCGGGCAGGTCGCCGAGTCCGAGGTGGGCCCGGCCGAGCCGGTCGAGCGCGGCCGCCTCGCTGTGCCGGTTCCCGACGTCCCGGCTGATCAGCAAGGCCTGGTCGAAATCGTCCCGCGCGGCCCGGAAATCACGGCGGGCCAGGTGGACCTGGCCGGCGTGCAGCAGCGACTCCCACTCCTGCCACCGGTCGCCGATCGCCCGCGAGGCGGCCAGTGCCTTGCCGAGGTGGTCCAGCGCGACTTCATGATCGCCGAGTTCCTCGTATGCCTCGCCGAGGGTGTCCAGAGTGGCGGCTTCCAGCCGGGCGTTGCCGAGTTCGCGGAACGTCTCCAGCGCGGCCGTCAGCGGGCTGAGACCGTCCATCGGCTGACCGCGGCGGATGTAGGCGTGGCCCAGGTTGCGCTGGGACAGCGCGCGCCCGAGCCGGTTGCCCGCCGAGGTGCACCGCTCCACCGCGAGCCGGTACGCGGTGATCGCCTCGTCGAACCGGCGCAGCGCGGCGTAGGCGTTCGCGGTGTTGTTGTAGATATGGCCTTCGCCTTCGAGATCGCCCGCGGCACGGGCGGCCTTCAACGCGCGGGCGTTGGTTTCGAGCGCGTCCGTCAGCCTGCGGGTCATGAAGTAGGCCGCGCCCAGCGCACGCAGCATTTCCGCCTCGGCCAAGGGATCGTCGAGCTCGGCGGCCGCCGCGGCCCCTTCGCGGCAGAGCCCGATCCGCTCGTTCCAGCCACCCGTGGTGTCGTAGAAACTGGTCAGCAGGTAGGTGAGCTGCCAGGCGGCGGTGTTGCGGCCGTGCTCACGCGCGAACCGCACCACCGGCAGCAGGTTCGCGCGTTCGGCGCCCAGGAACGCCAGCGCCGCTCGCCGTTCCGCCGGGAACGGACGCCCGGGAGGAGGGTGACGCAGCGCCGGGGTGACCAGATCGCGGTTCGGATCGATGACCCGGTTCGCCTCCGCGGCGACGTGCAGATACCAGTCGATCAGCCGGTCGGCCGCTTCGGCGCGGCCGGACGTCGTCTCGTCGGCGCGGGCGCACGCGACGGCGAACTCACGGATCAGATCGTGGAGGCGATAGCGATCCCGCCCCGCCGGGGTGATCAGATGCGCGGCGGACAGCGCGGCGACCGCGGTCCGGCCCGCTTCGGCGGGCACCCCGCACAACGCGCTGCCGAGTGCCGGGCTGAACGACGTCCCCGGGATCAGCCCGGACAGCCGGAACAGCTGTGCCGGGCCGTGGTCCAGCGGTAGGTAGGCGCTCGCGAGGACGGTTTTGACGGTCCGGGAATCCCCTTGCACGGCAAGGGTTTCCAGTCGGCCGGCGCCGGTCAGCTCCTGGGTGAGTTCCGCGATCGGACGGCCCGGCTCGCCGCTCAGCCGGGCGGCGGCGATCCGCAGTGCCAGCGGCATCCCGTCGCACAGCCTGGCCAGCCGCGCGGCCTGCGCGGGTTCACCGGCGATTCGATCGGCGCCCAGCACCCGGGTGAGCAGGGTGATCGATTCCGTGTCGGCCAGGGCGTCGAGGGCGAACACGCGGACGGCGTGCCTGCTGCCGAGCGCGGCCAGGGTCTGCCTGCTGGTCACGATCAGCAGTGCTTTCGCCGTCCCGGGCACCAGCGGAAGGATCTGGTCCACACCGCCCGCGTTGTCGGCGACGATCACGCATCGCTTGCCGTGCAACAGCGAGCGGTAGAGCGCCGCGCGTTCGGCCGTCGCGTCGGGCAGCCGGTCATCGGGGAGGCCGAGCCCCCGCGACAGATGAGCGAGCGCGTCACCCGGCGAGATCGCTTCGTGCGGGTCGTGCCCGGCGAGGTCGAGGAAGAGCTGACCGTCGGGGAAGCGGTCCGCGATGTGGTGCGCCCACTGCACGGCGAGCGCGGATTTGCCCATCCCGGCCGCGCCGGAGATGACGACGACCGGCGGCTCGGGTTCGTCGAGAAGGCTGTCGAGCGACGCGAGCTCTTGCTGTCGTCCGGTGAAATGCCCGACCCGCGCGGGCAGTTGCGCGGGTGCCGTGCCCCGCGCGGGCGCGTCGAGTTCGGGCGCGCGACGCAGGATCGCCGTATGCAGTTCGACCAGTTCAGGGCCGGGGTCGACGCCGAACTCGTCGGCCAGCCCCCGGCGCACCGCCTGGAACGTCTCCAGCGCCTCGGCATGTCTTCCGGAGCGATGCAGGGCGAGCATGTGCAGCGCGGCGAGCCGTTCGCGATACGGCTGCTCGGCCCGAAGCCGCGGAAGTTCCCGGAGGACCTCCTCGTGTTCACCGAGCCTCAGTTCGGCGTCCCAGAGTTCTTCCCAGGCGGACAGCCGAAGTTCTTGAAGCCGTTCGACCTCGCGTAGCCCCCAGCCGTCGAGTTCGGCGTCCGCGAACGCTTCGCCGCGCCAGGTCCGCAACGCTTCGCGCAACGCGGTCACCGCTTGGCCGGCGTTGCTCCGCTTGGCGGCACGAAGTTCTTCTTCGAAGCGGAGAGCGTCGACTGAGGACGGAGCGACCGTCAGGACGTAGCCAGGTTTGCGGGTCAGCAGGACCGGCGGGAACCCGCAGTCCTCCAGCGCCTGCCGGATCCTGGCGACGTGGCTGTGCAGGGTCTTCACCGCGGTCCGGGGCGGGTCCTCACCCCAGAGCACGTCGACCAGCCGGGGGATCGGGACGACCGAGCCCGCGTGCAGGGCGAGAACGCCGAGCACGGCTCGCTGGCGGGCGCCGTGCAGCTCCGCCCGCCCGGTGGGGCCGATCGCTTCGACCGGGCCCAGCACCCGTAATTCCCCTGGCCCGGGCACTCTGCTCCCTCCGGCATGTGACCTCGGTGAGCGTATCCGGGCGGAGACTCACCGAAATCGGCCAATTAGGGCACACGATCTCCGCAACCCCGTCACAACCGCATCGGCGGACGGTCGACAGGTCGAATGTTTCGCCCAAGGAGGGGTACATGATCAGCAGGAACCCGCGGCGCCGCCGGACACTGCTCGCCTCGGCCGTCTTGGCCGTCGCGACGTTGTTCGCGGGTGTCGCACCGGCGGTGCAGGCCGCACCCGAGGCCCGGAGCGACGTCTTCATCCGGGACAACCCGTCCGACGTCGGGTTCGAGCCTTCGTCCGGCTCGCTCTACTCCAGCCCCGACATCCGGGTGTGCAAGGGATTGACTCCTTGCGCCACCGACCAGCCGGTCCACCAGGGAGAGAACGTCTACATCCATGTCACGTTGAACAACCCTGGCCCATACGGGGATGGTCTCGAGAAGGGGACACTGCAGGTCTACTACACGAAACAAGGCACCGTGGCCCAATGGTCGAGCCAGTGGACCTACATCGGTTCGAAGACCGGCGTGTCCGTACCGTATGGCACCAAGACGGTCGCCATCCCGTGGACGGTCCCGGTCGGCTCGCACTTCTGCCTGCTGGCACGGTGGCTCTCGCCGACCGACCTGCCGACCGAAGGCTTGAGCACGTCCGCCAACGCGCGCAACAACAACAACATCGGCTGGCACAACGTGAACGTCCTGCCGTTCAAGATCAAGATCCCCGAGTACCGGCCGATCGTGTTCGGCTGGGATGGTCCCGACCCCACCGCGGTCGGCGACATCGTCTTCACCCAGCCGGGCAGGCCGTTCACCGGCCCGGGACGGATCACCATCGATCTCGGTCCCGACCTCGCCGCACGCTGGCGGGCAGGCGGGGCGAAGGGTGAAGGCGTCGAACGGGTCGGCGAGACCGAGCTGGCCATCGTGAACCCGCAGCGGGCCCGGATCAGCGGTCTGGCATTCAAGTCCGGCGAACAGGTCGACGCCAGGCTGAGCTTCACCGCCGGCGCCGAGGCGGCCGGTGGGCAGTACACCGTCCTCGTGACCCAGGTCGA
This sequence comes from Amycolatopsis oliviviridis, assembly GCF_014654365.1. GTDB lineage: Bacteria > Actinomycetota > Actinomycetes > Mycobacteriales > Pseudonocardiaceae > Amycolatopsis > Amycolatopsis oliviviridis. The sequence goes on along the minus strand of NZ_BNAY01000003.1, from coordinate 502,948 downwards.
CCAGCGCGGCGAAGAGGTCGGCGGCGTCGAGTACCGGCTCGCCGCCGAAAAGCAATAAGCCAGGGTGGGGTGCCGGCCCGTGGGCGGCGAGGGTGGGGAACCCTCGCCGCCCACGGGCTTTTCACGCGCGTGCGAACGAAAGCGTCTCGCCCTCGACGCCTCGCAGCCAGAGGTCCTGCGCGGCTTCCGCCATCTCCGCCAGTCCCTCTTCGATCGTCGCGAACACGTTGCCGGGCACCCAGCCCGCGTCGCCGTTGATCAGCAGGTTGTTGCGGCCGTAGAAGATCGCGAGATCCGTCGCGCCCTGGTCGCTGTGCGCCTCACTGTCCTCGTCGTAGCCGTACGCCGGGTTGCCGATCTCCCACGCCTCGAACCCGAAGTACACGACATCACCCGGAATCGGTGTCACCGTGGGGTTCTCGCGGCCCGGTTTCGGTTCGGCGAAGGGCGGCACGAGGGTGTAGACCTCGTTCCGTGCGTACTTCGCGTGATAGGCCGAACCGCTCTGCGGCAACGCGTCCCAGACCGCGCGGCAGGTCCGCGGTGCTTCGGCGTCGAGCAGCCGGGCCCGGCAGGAGACCCCGCGTTTGTCGAGCGTGATCGTGATGTAGCGGGCCATCACTCGACCCCCGCCACGACGTCGCCCCAGATCCGCAGCGCTTCGTCGATCTGTTCGGTGTCGACGATCAGCGGCGGCACCATCCGGACGACGTTCATGTACGCCCCGCACGTCAGCAGAAGCAACCCGCTCGAAGACGCGGCTTTCTGCGCCGCCTGGGCTTTCGCGGTGTCCGGCTCGCCGTCCGGAGTGGTGAACTCGGAACCGACCAGCAGGCCCAGTCCTCGGACATCGCCGATCGACGGCGACTTGTCCGCGATCACCCGGGCACCTTCGAGCAGCTGGCGTCCGCGTTCGGCGGCGTTCGCGACGAGCCCCTCCTGCTGGATCACCTCCAGGGTGGCGATCGCCGCAGCGCAGGCCACCGCGTTACCGCCGTAGGTCCCGCCCTGGGAACCGGGGAGCGCCTTCGCCATGAGTTCCTCGGACGCGGCGATACCCGAGATCGGGAACCCGCTCGCGAGTCCTTTCGCGATGAGCACGATGTCCGGGCGCACCCCGAAGTGCTCGTGCCCCCAGAACCTGCCCGTCCGGCCGAAGCCGGTCTGGATCTCGTCCATCACCAGCAGGATCCCGTGCTTGTCGGCACGCTCCCGCAGTCCGGCGAGGAACGCGGGGTTCGCCGGGACGTACCCGCCCTCACCGAGCACCGGTTCGATGAAGAACGCCGCCGTCTCGTTCGGCGCGCAGACCGTCGCGAACAGGTAGTCGAGCTCTCGCAGCGCGAACTTCGTCGCGGTCTCCTCGTCCCAGCCGTAGTGGAAGGCGTACGGGAAGGGCGCGACGTGCACACCGGACATCAGCGGCGAGATCCCGGCGCTGAACCGGGTGCCCGACGTCGTCATCGTCGCCGCCGCGACGGTCCGGCCGTGGAACCCGCCCTGGAAGACGATGACGTTGGGCCGCTTGGTCGCCTGCCGCGACAGCCGCAGCGCCGCCTCGACAGCCTCGCTGCCGGAGTTCGAGTAGAAGAGGGAGTCCAGGCCTTCCGGCAGGACACCGCCGAGCTTCTCGGTCAGCTCCAGCATCGGCTTGTGCATCACCGTCGTGTACTGCCCGTGGATGAGCTTGCCGACCTGTTCCCGCGCGGCGCTCACCACGTGCGGGTGACAGTGGCCGGTGCTGGTCACGCCGATACCGGCGGTGAAGTCCAGGTGACGTTTGCCATCGGTGTCGTAGAGGTACACCCCTTCACCGTGGTCGACCACGACCGGCGTTGCCTGCTTGAGCAGCGGTGATAGCTGGGCCATGGGCTGCGCTCCTAGGTCGGCTGAGCTGTTGTCGATTGTTGACAATATCCATAGCATGGCGTTCGGGACAACATGGAGGAGCGTTGGGATGAGCTCGATCAGTGAGGCCGGCGTAGTCGCGGCGGTCGACAAGGAACTGTTCATCGGCGGCAAGTGGGTGCCCGCCACGGGTGGGAAGACCTTCCCCGTTCTCGACCCCTCGACGGGTGAAGCCCTGTGTGAGGTGGCCGACGCGTCACCGGCGGACGGTGTCAGCGCACTCGACGCCGCCGTCGCCGCACAGGCCGACTGGGCGAACGTCGCCCCGCGCGAACGCGGCGAGATCCTGCGCCGCGCCTACGAACTTCTCATCGAGCGCGCCGACGAACTCGCGCTGGTGATGACCCTCGAGATGGGCAAGCCGCTCGCGGAGTCGAAGGGCGAGATCACCTACGCGGCCGAATTCTTCCGCTGGTTCGCGGAGGAGGCCGTCCGGATCGACGGTGGCTACGCCGTCGCGCCCAACGGGACAGGCCGCTTCCTGGTCACGAAGCAGCCCGTCGGGCCTTGCCTGCTGATCACGCCCTGGAACTTCCCCATGGCGATGGGCACCCGCAAGATCGGGCCCGCCGTGGCGGCCGGCTGCACGATGATCATCAAGCCCGCCGCTCAGACCCCCCTTTCGATGCTGGCCCTCGCGGCGATCCTCGCCGAGGCGGGATTGCCGGAAGGTGTGCTGAACGTGCTCACGACGTCGGACTCCGGCGGCGTGATGGAGCCGCTGATCCGGGACGGCCGTGCCCGGAAGCTGTCCTTCACCGGTTCGACCGGTGTCGGGCGGAAACTGCTGGAACAGTGCGCGGACAAGGTGCTCCGCACCTCGATGGAACTCGGTGGCAACGCTCCTTTCCTGGTCTTCGAGGACGCGGACCTCGACGCGGCGATCGAAGGCGCGATGACCGCGAAGATGCGCAACATCGGGGAGGCCTGCACGGCCGCGAACCGGTTCTATGTCCAGCGAGGCATCGTCGACGAGTTCTCCCGGCGCCTCACCGAACGCATGGAAGCCCTGCCGATGGGGCGCGGCACCGAGGAGGGTGTCGTCGTCGGCCCCCTCATCGACGAAGCCGCCGTCGAGAAGGTCAGCGGCCTTGTCTCGGACGCCACCAGCCGAGGAGCGCGCGTTCTCACCGGTGGGGCCACCGTGGACGGTCCGGGGAACTTCTACCAGGCCACCGTGCTGACCGACGTGCCCAAGGACGCCAGGCTCGCTTCGGAAGAGATCTTCGGGCCGGTCGCCCCGATCACTCCGTTCGACAGCGAGGACGAGGCCGTCGCGGCGGCGAACGACACCGAATTCGGTCTCGTGTCCTATGTGTACACCTCCGATCTCAAGCGGGCGTTGCGGGTTTCGGAACGGCTGGAAGCCGGCATGATCGGCCTCAACCAAGGGCTGGTTTCGAACCCGGCGGCTCCGTTCGGCGGGATCAAGCAGTCCGGGCTCGGCCGCGAAGGCGGCACCGTCGGCATCGACGAATTCCTCGAGACCAAGTACATCGCGGTGGCTCTGTGAGTCCTGAGACAGTGAATTCTTCTTATCGGATCGCCAGCATCCCCGGCGACGGGATCGGTGTCGACGTGACCGTCGAGGCCCGCAAGGTCCTCGACCGCGCGGCGGCGTCGCATGGTTTCTCCTTGTCCTGGCAGGAATTCGACTGGAGCTGTGAGCGGTACGCCAAGACCGGCGCGATGATGCCGGACGACGGTATCGAGCAGCTTTCCCGGTTCGACGGGATCTTCCTCGGTGCCGTCGGTTTTCCCGGTGTCCCGGACCATGTGTCGTTGTGGGGTCTTCTCATTCCGGTGCGGCGGGCGTTCACGCAGTACGTCAACCTCCGGCCGGTCCGGCTGTTGCCGGGAACGACTTCGGCGCTGGCGGGCCGCGGCGCCGAAGAGCTGGAGATGGTGATCGTCCGGGAGAACTCCGAGGGCGAATACTCGGAGATCGGCGGCCGGCACAATCGTGGCCAGGGGAACGAGTTCGTCTTACAGGAATCGGTGTTCACGCGGGTCGGGGTAGAGCGGATCATCCGCTACGCCTTCGAGTTGGCGAAGACGCGGACGGGGCGGGTCTGCTCGGCGACCAAATCCAACGGGCTCATTCACTCGATGCCGTTCTGGGACGAGATCTTCGCCGAGATCTCGTCGGAATATCCGGACGTGCACGCCGAACAATGCCATGTCGACGCGCTCGCCGCGCGCATGGTCCAGGCGCCGGACCGGCTCGATGTCGTGGTCGCTTCCAATCTCTTCGGCGACATCCTGAGCGACCTGGCGGCGGCCGTGACGGGTGGGCTCGGAATGGCGCCTTCGGGCAATATCAACCCGGCCGGCGAGTTCCCTTCGATGTTCGAGGCGGTGCACGGCAGCGCTCCCGACATCGCCGGACAGGGCATCGCGAATCCGGTGGCGCAGATCCTGGCGGGTGCGATGATGCTCGACCATCTCGGTGAAACCGTTGCGGCACAGAATGTTCACGCTGCGGTGGAAAAGGTTCTCGAGGAGGGGACCGTGCGGACCCCGGACCTCGGCGGGAAGTCCACCACCGCCGAACTCGGGTCCGCGGTGGTCGCAGCTCTATCTTGAACCATCGGCATAGTGGCTTGTCAAGTCCGGCGAAATCATGAACGGCCCATTCATGATTTCGGATGGCAGTGGTACATGAAGGCCCCCTTCCTTGCGCTAGAAGCAAAGAAGGGGGCCTTCATGTACTTACCTCGGCGCGAAATCGCCGGGTGAAGGGTCTCTGTCGCACGCGCGTCGGCCCGGGGCGTGAGTTTTTGTCGGTGCCCCGGTGCACAGTGTCGATCATCGGATTCGACGACTGGAGGAGTGCCGATGTGCTGGCATTGCGACAACCCCGGGAAGACCCGCGACGACTACCTCGCCGAGGAGGTCCGTCCGCTGATCCGGAAGTACGGCTGGATGGTGCAGACGGTCGAGCGCGGAATCGGCCAACCCGCCTTGGCGTACACGGTCGGGCTCACCGACGCCGGGCTGCCGGAGCTCGTCGTCACCGGACTGAGAGAGCGAAGATCCTGTCAGCTGCTGAACTATTTCGCCCAGGACGTGGTCCGGTCGGGGCCGCCGGAGCCGGGTGAGGTGCTGCCCGCCGCGGTGGGCTGGCCCGCGTTCGAGGTGGTTCCGCTCAGCGCGCCGTCGGCGCACCTGGTCACCGCCGTCCTCATGTACGGCGACGAATTCCGTGCCCTGCAACTGGTTTACGAGGACGAGCACGGAAATTGGCCGTGGGACAGGGAATTCCGCGGCGGTACGGGCGGCCAGCCGGTGCTGGGGGCTCGGGGCCGTGGCTGAATCCCTAAGGCACCGCGGGAGCTTCGCCCTCTCGCAGGCTGGTTCCCGGGGCCAGCCGCTGCACGGCGTCCTCCATATGGGCTTCCAGCAGCGACAGCGCGGTCTCTTCGTCGCCCACCCGCAGGGCCTCGATGATCCTGGTGTGCTCGGTGACCCGTTCTTCGACCCGCTGGTAGGTCCCCTGCAGCGCGGTGAGGCACATCCGGGTCTCGATCAGCAGGGTCCGGGCCATGCGCACGAGCCGTTTGCTGCCGGAAGCGGCGATCAGCGCCTCGTGGAAACGGAGATCGGCCCAGGAGAGCGCGGTCGGATCGTCGTCGTCCGCGGCGGCGGCCATGGCGGCCACGGCCTGTTCGAGTTCGGTGGCGACCCGTTCCCGGTCGCCGCGCAGGGCCCGCAGCATCGCGGCGCGTTCGATGGCCGAGCGCGCCGAGTAGATGTCGTAGACGTCGCCGGGTTCGAGGTCGATCACGAACAGCCCGCGGTGGCGCTCACTGCGCAGGAGCCCTTCGGAAACGAGATGCTGCATCGCCTCGCGCAGCGGTCCCCGCGAAACCTGGAACCGGGAGGCCAGGTCCGTTTCACCGAGCTGGGTGCCGGGAGGAAGGGCGCCGGTCATGATCGCGTCCCGCAGCTGGCGCGCGATGATCCCGGCGGTCGATTCCCGGCTGACCGGCTCGATATCCGGCAAGGACATGGTTCAGTTGCCCCTCTGCCCGAACAGCGCGCCCAGGGTGCGGACGAGCGGGGCCTTCCCGGTGAGCCGCAGGCCCTCCCAGACAGTGACCTGGTTGGCGGTCAGCACCGGTTTGCCGAGCCTGGTCTCGAGGGTGTTGATCTCGCCGAGCGTCCGCATGGCGGTGTCGGGGACGAGCAACGCGTCGGCGGCCGGGTGGTCGCCGCTCGCCGCGAGCTCGACGACGGCCTCCGGGCTGAGTTCGCCGACCTCGGCGGCGGTGTCGATGTCCGCGCTGCCCATCGAGACCACCTCGATCCCGCCCGCGCCGAGGAACTCGACGAACAGCCGGGCGACGTCGTCCGGATAGCTGGCGGCGACCGCGACCCGCCGGACACGGAGCGCGTGAGCGGCGTGGACGAAGGCGAAGGAGGTGCTCGACGCCGGGACGCCGGCGACGGCGGCCAGCCGGTCGGCCTGGTCGCGGGCGCCTTCCCAGCCGTAGACGAAGCTGCCGCTGGTGCACGCCCAGACCACCGCGTCCGGTTCGTGTTTGGCCAGTAGCGCGGCACCGTCGGCGAGACGGCTTTCGCTGCCGAGGTCCAGAAGCTCGGGCACGGCGTGCAGATCGGTCCCGTAGATGTGCTCGACCGGCAGCTTGATCCCGGCCATGTCGCCGCCGAGGAGCTGCTCCGCGAGCGGGTAGTCGTCTTCGGCCGCGTGATCGGGGTAGATGAACCCGATCGTGGTCGTCTCGGACGGCGGTTCGGGCGGGCTGAACGGGGTGACGGGCACGGGACCTCCGGAGGACAGATTGTCGACAATCGTAGGCGAAGAGGTCAGTCGACCTCCCGGAGCCACTTGCCGGGCCCGACGATCGGCAGGTTCATCCGCCGGAGGCAGGCCCACATCGTGAGCTGGTTCGCGGTGAGGACGGGCTTGCCGACCGCGCTTTCGAGCGGCTCGATCAGATCGTAGGTGGGGAGGTTGGTGCAACTGACGAAGATGGCGTCGGCGTCGGCGTGGTCGGCGGCGAGGATGCGTTCGGCGATGGTCCGGTAGCTGACCTTCCAGATGCCGCCGCCCAGGCCGAGGTGATCGCTCGAGACGGTGCGCACGCCGAGTTCGCCCAGGAAGTCGTGCAGCTTCCCGGTCAGGTCGCCGTCGTAGGGCGTGAGCACCGAGACCCGGTGGAGGTCGAGCTGGTGCAGGACCTCGGCCAGGGCGCCGGAGGTGGTGACGGCGTCCGGCGCGCCCGCGTCGCAGATCGCCTTGGTCAGGGAGCGTTCGTAGTCCACACCGTTGACGAAACTGCCGGAGGTGCAGAGATACGCGACGACTTCGGGCTCCACGTGGAGCACGTCTCTCGTGGCGGCGGCGAGATGCCTGCTGTCGCTGACGAGCTGGGCCATCTCCATGCTGACGGGGACGGGCTCGTACGGCGTCCGCGCCAGATGGAGGGAGACCTCCATGGGCACCCAGCGCCACAGCTCGCGTTCCAGGGCAAGGTCGAAGGGAGCGATCACGCCGATACCGCGCTGCGCCAACGGGCCTTCGAACTCCAGTAAGTCGAAATCCAAGTCTCAGCCTCCGGAAAGCTTCTGCTGTCACAGGTCCGGTGCTCCGGGGGTCGTTCCTCGGATTGTTGACAATCATACGAGCCACTTTTACGGTGTCAACGTGATCGCCTCGGAGACCCCTGTGCTGGCGGTGCTCTGCGGAGACGCACGGCCACCGGACATGCGCGCTATCGAAGCCGAAGCGGTGGTTCGTTACACCGACGCGGCCGGTTTGGCCGACGCGTTATCCGGAGCCGACGCGTTCTTCGTCTACGACTTCCTTTCGACCGCCGTCCCGGGTGCCTGGCACGCGGCCGACCGGCTGCGCTGGCTGCACATCGCCAGCGCGGGCGTCGACCCCGTGCTCTTCCCGGAACTGCAGGAGAGCGACGTCGTGCTCACGAACTCGCGTGGTGTGTTCGACGGGGCGATAGCCGAGTACGTCCTCGGGGTCGTCCTCGCGTTCGCCAAGGATTTCGTCCGTTCGTGGGAACTGCAGCGGCAGAAGCACTGGAAGCACCGGGAGAGTGAACGGATCTCCGGCCGCCGGGTCCTCGTGGTCGGCACCGGGCCGATCGGCCGGTCGATCGCGCGGACGCTGCGGGCGGCCGGGATGTCGGTGGCGGGCGTCGGACGCCGTCCCCGTGACGGCGACCCCGACTTCGGAGAGGTGTATTCCTCGTCGGACCTGGCTCACCGTCTTCCCGAGGCGGACTACGTCGTCGCGGTCGCGCCGCTGACCGAGCAGACGAAGGGCATGTTCGACGCCGGCGCCTTCGCCGCGATGAAACCCGGCGCGCGGTTCGTCAACGTCGGCCGCGGCGAACTGGTCGTCACCCCGGACCTGGTCGACGCGCTGTGGGACGGACACCTCGGCGGCGCCGCCCTCGACGTCTTCGACACCGAGCCGCTTCCACCGGAGAGTCCTTTGTGGACTATGGAGAACGTGCTGATCTCGCCGCATATGTCGGGCGACTTCATCGGCTGGCGTAATACTCTGGTAGAGGTGTTCGCGGACAACTTCCGTCGCTGGCGCGCGGGGGAGCCACTGCGCAACGTCGTGGACAAGCAGCTCGGATACGTGCCGTCGGAGACGCTTCGCCAAGGTTAGGGGCCGGATGAACGACACCAAGTTGACCGCGAGCGAGCTCGTCGCCGCGTATGCCACCGGAGAGCTGTCGCCGGTCGAGGCCACTCAGAACGCGTTGCGGGTCATCGAAGAACGCGACGGCGAGACCAACGCCTACTGCCTCGTCGACGCCGACGGCGCGATCGAACAGGCGAAGGCGTCCGAAGTCCGCTGGCGGGACGGCAATCCGATCGGCTGGCTCGACGGTGTCCCGGCCTCGATCAAGGACATGTTCCTGACGCAGGGCTGGCCGACGCTGCGCGGCTCGCGCTGCATCGACCCTGACCAGCCGTGGGACGTCGACAGCCCGGTCACCGCGCGACTGCGTGAGAACGGCTTGGTGCTGCTGGGAAAGACCACGACGCCGGAACTCGCGTGGAAGGGCGTCACCGACAACACGCTGACCGGGATCACCCGCAACCCGCACGACCTGTCGACGACGGCGGGCGGGTCCAGCGGCGGGAGCGCCGCGGCCGTCGCGGCGGGGATGGGCGAGCTCTCCGTCGGCACCGACGGCGGCGGCTCGATCCGGATTCCCGCTTCGTTCTGTGGAATCGTCGGCCTCAAACCGACGCACGGCCGGATCCCGCTGTTCCCGGCGAGCCCGTTCGGGCCGCTCTCGCACGCCGGCCCGATGGCGCGTTCGGTCGACGACACGGCATTGCTCCTCGACGTCCTCGCGATGCCCGACTACCGCGACCCGGCGGCACTCGCCCCGCCCGTCTCGACCTTCCGCGAAGCCGTCCGCCGCGACGTGCGCGGGCTGAACGCCGCCTATTCGCCGACGCTCGGCTATGTCGACGTCGACCCGGAGATCGCGGCCATCGTCCGGTCGGCGGTCCAGGCGCTGGGCGACGCGGGCCTGCACATCGAAGAGACCGATCCCGGTTTCACCGACCCCAAACCCGCCTTCGACATCCTGTGGTCGACGGGGGCGGCGAAGTGGCTGGACACGTTCCCCGCCGGTTCGGAGACCAAGGTCGATCCCGGACTGCGGAAGGTGTGGGAGTTCGGCAAGACCTTCTCGGCCAGCGACTACCTCGGCGCCAACGCCGAGCGGGCCGCACTGGGCATCCTGATGGGCGAGTTCCACACGCGCTACGACGTGCTGATCACGCCGACCCTCCCGATCGCCGCCTTCGAAGCCGGGCACGAGGTGCCGCCGGGCAGCGGGCTGAGCGGCTGGCCGGACTGGACGCCGTTCACCTATCCGTTCAACATGACCCAGCAGCCCGCCATCAGCGTCCCGGCTGGCCGCACCTCCGGCGGGCTCCCGGTCGGTCTCCAGATCGTCGGCCCCCGGCACTCCGACGACCTGGTGCTCGCGGTCGCGAAACTCCTCGAAGAGGTCCGTCCCTGGCCGTGACCAGCGGAAAGACAGCAAGGGACCTTTGCTATCGCTTCCCGGAGCGTGGGGTCAGGGCTGGACGGCGTGGGTCTTCCGGACGAGGCCGCGCACCTGTCCGCTGCACAGCGCGAGACAGGTGGCGGCCACGACCAGCGCGGCACACGCGAGCAGGGTCGTGCTGACCCCGAAGTGCTGCGCCGCCGGACCGGCCGCCATCTGGCCGAGCGGCAGGGCGATGAAGGAACCGAGCATGTCGTAGGAGTAGACGCGCGCGAGTTTGTCCTCGGGCACGTTCTCCTGCAGCGAGACGTCCCACGCCACCACGAACTGCTCGATCGCCAGGCCGGAGACGAACATCGCGGCCAGCAGCAGCGGCAGCAACGGCGCCTGGCCGAGAAGGATCAAGGGCGGCGCTTCGAAGAGGATCACCGCGACCCCGACGAACAACGCGCGCCGCGGCTGACGGCGGGCCACGAGGATCCCGCCGACCAGTGAGCCGATCGTCTGCGCGGCGAGAGCGAATCCCCAGCCGGTGCGCCCGAAACTGTTGTCGGCGACGAGAGGACCGAGCACCCCGATCCCGCCGGCGATGACAGCGTTCACCACCATGAACTGGACGACCACGACCCACACCCAGGTCCGTGACCGGAACTCGCGCCAGCCTTCGGCGAGTTCCGCCAGCGGGCGGCTGCCGGGGACCCGTTCCCGGCGATTGAGGCGGATACGCCGGTAGGACAGCGCCGAGCCGAGGAACAGCAGTGCGTTCCCGGCCAGCGCCCAGCCGGGGCCGACCGCGGTGACCAGGAGGCCGCCGAGCCCGGCGCCGGCGATCCGGCCGGAGTTCGAGAGCAGCCTGGCCAGCGCGTTGGCCTGCGCCAGCAGCGCTGCGGGCACGGTCAACGGGGTCAGCGAGGCCGAGGCGGGCGCGGAGATCGCGGCCACCGCGCCGTTGACCAGGCTCAGACCGACCAGCAACGGGATCGAGGCGAATCCACAGAGGACGCTCGCCGCGATGACCGCCTGGGTGAGCGTGGCGGCGACCTCGGTGCCCTGCAGGATCACCGACCGCGGCAGCCTGTCCGCCAGCACCCCGCCGAACAGCAGCAGGACCACGCTCGCCACCGAACGCGCGCCCACGACGATGCCGATGTCGACGGCCGAACCGGTCAGGTCGATCACCGCGAACGCCAGCGCGAGCGGGGCGACGGCGTTGCCGAACTCCCCGAACGTGCGGCCGCCGATCAGCCACCGGAAGTTGTGGTGGCGCAAGGGCTCGCGCAGCGACGTCACGGCCGCCTCAGCTCGAACATCGAGACCGTCGCGCTGATCGGGATCGTGCCCCGGGTGCGGGGCGGTCTCGCCGCCGTGTGCAGAAGCTCGCCCAGCTCGCGAGCTTGCCGGAGCGCCTTCTCCCAGGTCTCTCGATCGACCCACACCTCCGCGTCCGTCCTCGACCCGTTCTCGCCGGGAACGCGCAACGCGTTGCGGCGCTTGAGTTCTTCGGCCATCGAAGCGATGAGAAGCTGTTCTTCCCGCGGATTCGCCGACGTGAACCGGGACCCCGACTCAGGATCGTGCCGGTAGCGCTTCGCCAGCCCGCCCCGGATCCGGACCTCCTCGACGACGTCGAGCAGCCCGGCCTCGTGCAGCCGCCGCAGGTGATAACTGACATTCGCTTGTGTCTCACCGAGTTCGCGCGCGGCCTCGGCCGCACTCATCGCGGCACCGGTCAAAAGCGACAGAATGCGCAGGCGGACGGGATGGGCGAGGACGCGCAAGCCGTCGAGGCCGGGGGACTCGGGCATGAGGGCGAGTATCGGCTGCCGGGACATCGACCGTCAAACAGTTATTTGGGGGTTTCGTTGGCCGGGAGATCCGGTGCATTGGTCCGATGTCTGTGCTCTGCTGTGAGGTATGCGTACGACGACATTGGGCAGGAGCGGTCTCGAGGTGTCGAGGATCGCCTTCGGCACCTGGCAGCTCGGCGGGGGCTGGGGTTCGTTCGACGAGGACGCGGCGATCGCCGCGATCCACCATGCCCGCGAACTCGGGGTCACCTTCTTCGACACCGCCCAGGCCTACGGTTTCGGGAAATCCGAAGCACTGCTCGGGAAGGCGTTGCGCGAGGAACTCAAGCGCGACCGCGACAACCTCGTCATAGCCACGAAAGGCGGCACCAGGCCGCGCTCCGAACGGCCGCGTGACTCCCGGCGCGAGTGGCTCACGCAGGGGGTCGAGGACAGCCTCCGCTTCCTCGACGTCGACCACATCGACCTCTACCAGATCCACTGGCCCGATCCCGGCACTCCCGCCGAAGAGACCGCGGGCATCCTGCAGGAGTTCGTCGACGCCGGGAAGATCCGGCACATCGGTGTTTCGAACTACGACACCGCGGCGCTGACAGCCTTCGACAAGGCCCGTCCGGTGGAAACCCTCCAGCCGCCATATCACCTGTTCCGTCGCGACATCGAAATCGACCCGCTGCCGTACGCGCGGGAGAACGACATCGGCGTGCTCGTGTACAGCCCGCTGGGCAGCGGCCTGCTGACCGGATCCCTCACGCCGGAGACGACCTTCGAGAAGACCGACTGGCGTTCGCAGTCGTCGGCGTTCACCGGGGAGACCTTCCGGCGCAACCTCGCCGTCGTCGACAAGCTCAAGGAATTCGCCGCGGGCAAGGGGATCTCGGTCAGCCAGCTCGCGATCGCCTGGACGCTCGCCCGGCCCGGTGTGCACGTCGCGATCGTGGGCGCGCGCAAGGCGGCCAACATCGAAGCCAGTCTCGCCGCGGCCGACATCGACCTGTCCTCGGACGAGCTCGCGGAGATCGACCGGCTCACCGCCGACGCCGTCCCCGTCGCGGGCGCGAGTCCCGAAGGCATCGCCTAGAGCTTGAATTCGGTACCGTCCAAGGGAAGCGAGGCGCCGCCGGCCAGTACGGCGGCGTGCTCCGGCGAGGCCGGATCGACCACCGGGTTCGTGTTGTTCAGATGCGTGTACGCCCAACGCGGGCCGGGCCGGAGCTTCGCGAGACTGCCGGTGATCGGCAAATGTCCCATCGCCAGCTGGGCACCGTCGCCGACCTTGGCCGCGGTGGCGCCGGACATCTCGTCCGGTGCGTAGAAGGTCCCGTCCAGCAACACCAGACCGGCGTCGCGAGTGAAGTCGCCGAACCCGTCCGGCCAGCTCTTCAGGCAAGGCGCGTACACGAGGACACCGCCGGTCTCGATGTCTTCGATCCGGTACGCGATCACCCAAGGTCCGTCCTCAGTGGACGAACGCGCGTACTTCGGCCGCTTGCCGCTCACGGGAAGAGTGCTCACCCGGAGACCGTCGATGGCGATCTCCGACGACGGCAGCCACTCCCAGCCTCCGTATCCGTCGATGATCGACCGCGCGGGGAACTGCGCGGACAGCGCGCCCAGAACGGCGTCCGGAGCCCACACCGGCAGCCCACCGGCTTCCCGCAGCAGCAACAGGCCGAGTGAATGATCGAGCTCCGCGTCGGTGAGCAGCACCCCGCGCAACGGGATCTCCCTCGGCCCCGGTCCGGCCCGCAGCGGCGGCGTGGCGAGGATCTGCGCGCGGATGTCCGGCGACGCGTTGAGCAGGTACCAGCCCTGGCCGTCCGCGCTCACCGCGACGCAGTCCTGCGTCCGCGGCGGCGCGTCCGAGACACACAGCGCGCAGGCGCAGTTCCACTGCGGGAAACCGCCACCCGCGGCGGTGCCGAGCAGGATCACCCTCATCGCGGCCCCCGCATCACGAGCTCGTCCGTTTTCGGGGGTGTGGCGAGGATGAGATCGACGACGCCGCGATCCGGTGAACGCGAGCACACCGGGTCCGTCGCCGAGGCGTCACCGGTGAGCTGGAACGCCTGACACCGGCAGCCGCCGAAGTCGATCGACCGCCGATCGCAGGTGCCACAGGTGTCCGGCATCCAGTCCTCGCCGCGGAAGGCGTTGAAGGAACCGGATTCGTACCAGATCCGCGCCAGCGGCTTGTCCCGGACGTTGTCGAATTCCAGCGTCTTGATCGCGGTCGACGCGGGACACGGCAGCACGTTCCCGTCGGGTGCCACGGTCAGCTGCCGCGCGCCCCAGCCGTACATGCACGGCTTCGGGTACTGCTCGTAGTAGTCGGCGACGACATAGATGATCTCCACGCGGCCGCGCAGCCGTTCGGTGGCCGCGCGCACGATCGGCTCGGCCTCGTCGAGCTGCCGCCGGGTCGGCATCAGGGCGTCGCGGTTCCGCAGCGCCCAGCCGTAGTACTGCGTGTTGGCCAGTTCGAGCCGGTCCGCGCCCATTTCCTCGGCCAGGTCGATGATCCCGGCGAGCTGATCGTGGTTCTGCCGGTGCAGTACGACATTCACCGAAAGCGGCAGCCCGGCCTTCTTGATCAGGCCGGCGACGACCAGCTTCCGGTCGTGGGCCCGGGCGCCGGCGAGCCGGTCCGCGCGTTCGGCGGTCGCGCCCTGGACGGACAGCTGGATGTGCGCGATGCCTCGGTCGACGAGATCGTCCAATCTGGACTCGGTCAGCCCGAGCCCGGACGTCACCAGGTTGACATAGCAGCCCAGTTTCGTGGCGTGCTCGGCCAGTATCGGCAGATCCGGCCGGGCGAGCGGCTCGCCGCCGGACATGTGCACCTGGAGCACGCCGAGTTCCCGTGCCTGGCTGAGCACGGACAGCCATTCCTCTGTGGACAGTTCGCCGTCCCGGGCGACCATCTCGACCGGATTCGAACAGTACGGGCAGTGCAGCGGGCAGCGGTGGGTCAGCTCGGCCAGCATGCCCAGCGGCGGGGCCGCGGTGGAGGTGTTCAGGTCCATTCGACGATCCGCCGATCTCCCAGCCGGGACAGGACATCCAGGATTTCTTCCTCGCGGACACCGGCGTAGCGCTCGCGCAAGGCCGAAGCGATCGCCGCGACGTCTTCGACACCGTCGCAGAGCGAGAGCACGGCCGCGGCGGTCGGATTCGGGACGAGCACGCCTTCGGGGAACAGGAGGACGTGCGTTTCCCTGGTCTGGTCATAGCTCAGCCGGACTCCGCGCCGCAGCCGCGGCACCGAGCCCATCTCGAGGGTGGTCATCGCTACTCCTTGGCCGCGGCGCGCTCGATGGCGTCGAGCATGGACCAGAGCACGTCGGTCTTGAACGACAGCGCGGCGATCGCCTTCTCCTGGTGTTCGCGGGTGACGGCGTGCCGCACGACGATGTCGAGTGTCCCCTTGCCTTCGCCGGAGACCTTGTCGATGCGATTCGTGAAATAGGAGAGGTCTTCCGGTGCGATCCACGAGTAGTTCGCCAGCATGTCGGCGACCCGCCGTTGCATGAGATGACCGGCGAACATTTCGGTCAGTCCCGAAGCGACCGCTTCGAGCCAGGGTTTCGTGCGGGCGAAATTCACATAGGCGTCGACGGCGAACCGGACACCGGGGGCGACGTGCCGCTGATCGAGAACCTCTTCGCGGTCTAGCCCGACCGCGGTGCACAAACGGAGCCAGCGCTCGATTCCGCCGTCCCCGGCTTCCGTCCCGTCGTGATAGACGATCCGGTCGAGCCATTCCCGGCGTATTTCGGGCACCGGGCAGTTGCTGATGATCGCGGCGTCCTTCTGCGGGAGGACACACTGGTAGTACCAGCGGTTCGCGGCCCAGACCTTCAGTTCGTACTCGGACAGCTCGCCGCCGTGCATCCGCCGATGGAAGGGATGAGTACCCCAATAGCGGTGAGAAAGACCACGCAAGGCCGCGACGAATTCCGGCGGCGACATCGGCGCGGCGGAAAGGGAAAGAGACACGGTGCTGCCTCCAACGGCTCACTGATCGGGACGGCGGCACGGTGGTGGGGGACGGCCCCCACCACCGAGTGGGAAATCAGTCCTCCATACGCGCCGCGTATGCGGTGACCTCCATGGGAGTTTCGTACTCGACGAAGTCCGGCGTGGTCCATACCTCGATGGTTTCGATCATTTCCTACTCCTCGGATCGCTGACGCCAATCCCCGGAACGTCCACATGGGAAAGAACCGGGCCGAGCCCCGCCACCCTAGAAGCGGGCCGACGATTCTGACCAGACGTAAGGTCCAAGTTTCGCCGGCCATTTGTAAGGTTTCCTACCTACGGCCGATCGAGCTGCCCCGATCGTCACGCTCGGCGCATACGGCGCGGGAAGGTAAACGCTTTCCTTAGCCCGTCCAGTGGTGTCCGTTTCCACTCGCGGTGTGTTTGTATCCAACGCGACGGGTGCACCCCGACCGCCCGTCGTCCGCCGCCATCCGAGCTCCAGGGGTGTAGCTGAAGGAGGCGTCTTATGTCCTTACGTCGTACTCTCACCACCGCGTTCGCCGCCGCGACGGCCGCGTCGATCGTGGCCGGTCCGGCCGCGGCGAGCGAAGTGCCGTCGGTCCAGGCGATCAAACAGATCGCGAGCGGCCTCAACCAGGCCTGGTCGATCGATTTCCTGCCCGACGGCACCGGTCTCTTCACGCAGAAAGACGCCAAGACGATCAGCAAGATCGACAAGGCGGGCAAGGTCACCACGGTCCAGACCATTCCCGGGGTCAGCGTCACCCCGGAGGCGGGGCTGCTCGGCATCGCGGTCTCGCCGAAATACGCCACTGACCAGACGGTCTTCATCTACTACACGACCAGCTCCGACAACCGGATCGCCAAGCTGAAGCTGGGCCAGACGCCGACGCCGATCGTCACCGGTATCCCGCGTGGCGCGAACTTCCACCACGGCGGGCGGATCAGGTTCGGCCCCGACGGCTACCTCTACGCGGGTACCGGCGACGGCCAGAACGGCGCCAACGCGCAGAACAAGAACTCCCTCGGCGGCAAGGTCCTGCGCGTCACCACCGACGGCGCGCCCGCGCCGGGCAACCCGTTCAACAGCCGCGTCTACTCCTACGGCCACCGCAACGTCCAGGGCCTGACCTGGGCGAACGGGCAGCTGTACGTGTCCGACATCGGTGCGAACAAGCTCGACGAGCTGAACAAGATCGAACCGGGCAAGAACTACGGCTGGCCGACCTGCGAGGGCCCGTGCACCACGGCGGGGATGACCAACCCGGTCAAGGCGTGGCCGACGTCTTCGGCGACGCCGAGCGGGCTGGCGGCGTACAAGGGCTCGCTGTACATGGCTTCGCTCAAGGGCGGCACGTTCAAGCTCGACCTGAACGGCAACGGCGGCAAGCTCTGGACCAACCTCGGCCGCACGCGTGACGCGACCGCCGGTCCGGACGGGCAGCTGTACACGATCACCCCGGGCGCCATCTACGTCTCCGACGGCAGCTGACCCCAGGCAATTCGTCCTCTGGATGCGGTACTTGCACACGCAAGGACCGCATCCAGAGGACGAAATGCGGGGTCAGCCGCGCCCAATCGATACCGCGTGTTCCAGCTCGGCGAGCGCGGTGTCCAGGTGGGTCAGGATGCGCTGCAGGTGCGGGACGCTCCGGCGGCAGCCGGTGACGCCGAAGTCCAGGTTGTCCCCGTTGCTGGTCAGCGTGATGTTCAGCGCCTGCCCGTCGAGCAGCACGGACGCCGGGTAGATGCCGTCGAGCGACGCGCCGTTCCAGTACATCTGCTTGCGCGGCCCCGGCACATTGGAGATCACCAGGTTGAACGGCGGTTTCGTGTTGTTCACGAAGCCCGGGATCGGGGACACGCCGAGCTGGGCGACGTTGATCCCGGACAGCAGCAGCGTCTGCAGCGGGGTCAGTTCCGAGAACAGCTTCTTGCCGTTCCGCATGGACGCGTTGATCGTCGCGAGCCGGGCGGCCGGGTCGGTCAGGTGGGTGGCGAGGTTGCACAGCAGCGCGCCGATGTTGTTGCCCGCCGCGTCCCCGCTGTCCTTGCGCCGCAGGGAAACCGGGACCATCGCGGTCAGCGGCGTGTCGGGGAGCGAGTTCTGTTCGATCAGGTAGTCCCGCAGCGCGCCCGAGCACATCGCGAGGACGACGTCGTTGCGCGACACCCCGGCGGCGGTCGCCACCTTGCGCACCCGGTCCAGCGACCAGGACTGCGCGGCGAACCGGCGGGCCCCGCCGATCGGCACGTTCAGCATCGTCTTCGGCGCTTGCGCCGGCAGCGTGAGCGTGTGTTCCTGGAACGCCTCCCGCGCCACCTTCATCGCGGCGGGCGCGATGCCTGCCAGCTGGTTGACCGTCTTGCCGAAGGTGCTGAGGACCGAGGGCGACGCCTTGCCGTTGCGGCCGCCGTCCGGCCTGGGCCGCCGGCCCCACGGCGGCGGGCAGTCGAGGTCGGCAGGGTCGTCCGACAGCGTGCCCTGCAGATGACGCAGCGCCGAGACGCCGTCCATCAGGGCGTGGTGGATCTTGCTGTAGATCGCGAACCGGCCGTCCTGCAGACCCTCCACCAGGTGGATCTCCCACAGCGGGCGGTGCCTGTCGAGCAGGGTGCTGTGCCAGCGCCCGGTCAGTTCCAGCAGCTCGCGGATCCGGCCCGGCTGGGGCAGCGCCGAATGGCGGAAGTGGTAATCGAGTTCGAGGTCGTTGTCCGTCGCCCAGGCGACGTGGCCCGCGGTGTTGACCGGCCGGGCGGGACGACGGCGGAACACGTCGCGCATGTTGTCGGAATCGAGCAGTTTCCGGCGAAGGTCCCGCAGGTAGTCCGGCCCGGCGTCCTCGGGCTTCTTGAACAACTGCAGACCGCCGACGTGCATCGGATGTTCGCGCGTTTCCACGAGAAGGAACATCGAATCGGTCACGGGCATGAACGGCATCGTCGGGACCACCTTCCGCGCGGCGGCGTGCGAGCACGCCGGGTGCCAGAGTCTACGCACACCGAAACCACCTTCTCACGCTTTAGGGTGGCTCACATGACGATCCCGACCGATCCGCGGACCGGAGAGTTCCGTCGGTCCGCCAACCATTTCGACGCGCGTATCACCGCCGACGGCCGTGACGGCTGGCCGGTGGAGGCGGGGAGGTACCGGCTGGTGGTCAGCCGGGCCTGTCCCTGGGCGAGCCGGGGGCTGATCGTCCGGCGGCTGCTCGGGCTCGAGTCCGCGCTGAGCGTGGCCGTGGCCGACCCGATCCAGGACGACAAGAGCTGGCGCTTCACCCTCGATCCCGGTGACCGGGACCCGGTACTGGGCATCAAATACCTGGCCGAGGCCTATCACGCGGCCGATCCGCACTACATGGGCGGGATCAGCGTTCCGGCCATTGTGGACATTCCGAGCGGATGGCTGGTGAGCAACGACTATCCGCGGATCACGCTCGATTTTTCCACCGAATGGACCAGCCTCCACCGGTCCGGCGCGCCCGACCTCTACCCCGAGCGGCTGCGCGGCGAGATCGACGACGTCAACGCCGGTGTCTTCGCCGACGTGAACGCCGCCGTCTACCAGGCCGGGTTCGCGACCAAACAGGGAGCGTACGACGACGCGTTCCACCGGCTTTTCGCCATGCTGGACGCGCTTTCCGACCGGCTCGAAAGGCAGCGCTACCTCGTCGGCGACACGATCACCGAAGCGGACATCCGGTTGTTCACCACGCTTGTCCGCTTCGATTCCGTCTACCACGGACACTTCAAGTGCAACCGGAACAAACTGACCGAGCAGCCGGTGCTGTGGGCCTACGCCCGTGACCTCTTCCAAACTCCGGGGTTCGGCGACACCGTCGACTTCGACCACATCAAGCGGCATTACCACGAGGTGCACGCGCAGGTGAACCCGACGCGGATCGTCCCCTTGGGACCGGACCTGTCCGGCTGGACGACGCCGCATCACCGGGAGCAGCTGGGCGGGCGCCCGTTCGGCGACGGCACGCCGCCGGGACCGCCGCCCGAGGACGAACGGATCGGGAACACGGATGGAGCCACTTCCTGAACGCACCGACGTCGTCGTGATCGGCGGCGGCATCATCGGGGTCAGCTGCGCGTACCGGCTCGCCGCGGCAGGCGTCTCGGTGCTGCTGCTCGAACGCGACAGCCTGGGCGGGGGCTCGACGGCGAAGGCGGCGGGCGGGATCCGGTCGTCGTTCACCACGAACGTCAACATCGAGATCGGGCTGCGCGGGCTGGCCGAGTACGCCTCCTTCTCACAGACGTACGGGACCGAGATCGACTTCCGCCGCGACGGCTACCTGTATCTGGTCACCGACCCCGCGGATCTGCCCGAATTCGAACGCTGCGCCGCGTTGCAGAACTCCTACGGCGTCCGCAGCCGGCTCGTCGAGCCCGCCGAAGCGCGGCGGTTCTCCCCACTGGTCGACAGCGAAGGCGTGGTCGCGGCGCTGTGGTCGCCGGACGACGCCAAGGCCACCCCGGATTCGGCGGTCCAGGGCTACGCGCGGGCCGCCCGCGGGCACGGCGCGGTGCTGAAGACCGGCGTCGAGGTCGTCGGCATCGAACGTGACGGCGACGAGATCACGGGCGTGCGGACCAGCGACGGTTTCGTGCGGACGAACGCCGTGGTCTGCGCGGCGGGCGCGTGGTCGGGGCGGATCGGCGAGCTCGCCGGTGTCGACCTCCCGGTGCGGCCGTTCCGGCGGCAGGTCGTGTTCACCGGCCCGGTCGCGGACCTGCCCGCGTCGGTGCCGCTGACCATCGAGATGCCGTCGGCGTTCTACTTCCACCGCGAGGGTCTCGGCCTGGCGATGTCCTTCTGCGACGGTGACGGCGACCCGGGCTTCGACACCCGGTACCAGCCGGGCGACTGGCTGCCGAAGCTCGCCGAGATCGCCGCGCGGCGGGTGCCCGCCGTGCTCGACGCGGGGATCCGCGGCGGGTGGGCCGGGCTATACGAGGTCACGCCGGATCGCAATCAGATCGTGGGGGAGAGCGTCCATCTGTCGAGGTTCTTCTACGCGACCGGATTCTCGGGACACGGGTTCCAGATGGGGCCGGCCGTGGGGGAGCTCGTACGGGACCTCTACCTGGGGCGGGTCCCGGCCATCGACATCACCGGGCTCGACGTCCGCCGCTTCGACGGCGACCGGGCCGTGACGAGGGAGCACAACATTGTCTGACGATTTCGTCGAGGTCACCACCGTCGCCGAGCTGCGCGAGATCCTGCCGCCACCGCTGGAGCGCACGGCGAACAAGGCGCGGCCGAAGCTGCACGAGCTGGACCGGCGGTGGCTCGCGGAGTCGCCGTTCGTGCTGATCGCGACGTCGGCGGCGGACGGCACCTGCGACGTCTCGCCGAAGGGCGATCCGGCCGGGTTCACGCTGGTGCTGGACGACACGCGGATCGCGATCCCGGAGCGTCCCGGCAACCGGCGCGCCGACGGCTTCCACAACGTCCTGTCGAATCCGCACGTCGGGCTGATCTACCTGATCCCGGGCCGCGGCGACACGCTGCGGATCAACGGCCGCGCGCGGCTCGTGCGGGAGGCACCGTTCTTCGACGACATGATCGTGAAGGGCAGCAGGCCGGAGCTCGCGCTGGTGGTCGACATCGACGAGATCTTCCACCACTGCCAGAAGGCGTTCATGCGGTCGAAGCTCTGGTCGCCCGAGAGCTGGAGGCCCGACGCGATACCGTCGCGCGCGGCGATCGCGAAGACCTTCGAGCGCCCGGAGGAGAGCATGGCCGACCTTGAGGCGTACTACGAGCCGGGCCGGTACGCATCGGGGCTCTACTGACGTTGCTGGATCGTTGAACGATCTGGCACTATCGGCGAGGTGCCTTCACCCACCGGAGCCCAGCATCTGGCCGACGCGCTGACCGCTCTGGGGACCGAAGTCGTCTTCGGTCTCCCCGGGGTGCACAACCTGCCGTTATGGGAGGCGCTGGCCGATACGGACATCCGGCTCGTCGGGGTCCGGCACGAGCAGACGGCCGGATACGCGGCCGACGGGTACGCCCGCGCGACGGGGAAGCTCGGCGTCGCGCTCGTGACCACGGGACCCGGCGCGGCGAACACGCTCGCCGCCGTCGGCGAGGCCATGGCTTCGGCCGCGCCCGTGCTGATCATCGCGACCGACATCCCGTCCACGCTGCGGCGGCCCGGCGTGGTCCGCGGCGTACTGCACGAGACGTCGGACCAGCAGGCGATGTTCGCGCCGGTCACCAAGGCCGGGTTCACCGTCCCGAGCGCAGACCAGGTCGCCGCCACCCTCCACCGCGCCGCCCGGCTCGCGCTCCAGCCGCAGAGCGGCCCCGTCTACCTCGGCATCCCCACCGACTTCCTGTCGGAGCGGACGCCCGCCCGCCGTCCGCCGAGGTCGCACGCCCGGCCGTCCGAGATCCCGGATCTCACCGAGGCCGAGGCGCTGCTGGCGGCCGCCGACAAGCCGCTGATCTGGGCGGGAGGCGGAGCGCTGCGCGCCGAGGCGGGCGAGGCGATCGGGAAACTCGCCGAACGGCTGGCCGCCCCGGTGCTCACCACCTTCGGCGCGCGCGGGCTCCTGTCGGTCGACCACCCCTGTCTCGCCCCGAACCCGGTGCACGCGCCCGAGGTCGGCGCGCTGTGGGACGAGGCCGACGTCGTCCTCGCCATCGGCACCGACTTCGACGGCCTGATGACGCAGAACTGGCTGATGCCGCAGCCGAAGAAGCTCATCGCGATCAACGTCGACCCGGACGACGCGGCCAAGAACTACCAGCCGGACATCACGCTGGTCGGGGACGCCAAAGTGCTCACCGAGGCGCTGAAAGTCGAGGAACGGGCCGGGATAGCGGCCCTCGTCGGCAGGCTCGCCAAGGTCTCCGCCCGGGTCCGGCGGCGGATCAGGGAAGAGGAGCCGCAGGCCGCCGATCTTCTGTCCACTTTGGACGAAGTGTTGCCGCCCGACGCCGTCGTGGTCGCGGACATGTGCGTGGCCGGGTACTGGATCGGCGGGTTCCACCGGGTCCGCGCCCCGCGCAAGCTCGCCTATCCGATGGGCTGGGGAACGCTCGGCTACGGGTTCCCGGCCGCGCTCGGCGCGGCCGCCGCGGGCGCCGGCCGCGCGATCTGTGTCACCGGTGACGGTGGTTTCCTGTTCGGCTGCGGTGATCTCCACACGCTGGCGCAGGAACAGCTGCCGGTCACGACGATCGTCGTCGACGACGGCGGTTACGGGATGCTGCGCTACGACCAGGACCGGGCCGGGCTGCCACGCCGGGGCGTCGACTGGGACAGCCCCGATTTCGTCGGCCTGGCCAGGTCTTTCGGCGTGCACGCGGATCGCGTCTCCGGCTTCGGGCGCGCGTTCCGGCGGCTGCTCGGCGAGTTCGTCGAGTCCGACGAGCCGAACATCCTGGTCGTCCGCGCGAAGATGGCGCCGCCGCTGAACACCTCGCCGCGCTGGTACCGCAAGGGTTCTTCGTGACCGCGCTCCGCGTCGGCGTGGACATCGGCGGCACGTTCACCGATCTCTGCGTGCTCGACGAGACCGGGGTCGTCGCCGTCGGCAAAGTGCTGACGACACACGACGAACCCGCCCGCGCCGTCGAAGAAGGCTTGAAAAGGACGCTCGCCGAAGCGGGGCTGGACGCGGGCGACGTCGAGCAGTTCGTGCACGGCACGACACTGGTCACGAACGCGCTCATCGAACGCAAGGGAGCGCGCACCGCGCTGCTGGCGACCGCCGGTTTCCGTGACGTGCTGGAGATGCGGCGTGAACATCGGTACGAGCTGTACGACCTGCTCATCGAACTGCCGACGCCGCTGGTCCCGCGCCACCTGCGCTTCGACGTCCCCGAGCGGATCCTCGCCGACGGGACCGTCCACACGGGACTGGACGAAGAATACGTCGCGCGGCTTGGCCGCGAGCTCGACGCCCGCGGGATCGACGCCGTGGCGATCTGTTTCCTGCACGCCTTCACCAATTCCGCGCACGAACGACGGGCCGCCGAGGTGCTTCAAGACGTCGCGCCGAGGCTGCGGATCGCGCTGTCCAGCGAGGTCGTCCCCGAGATCCGCGAGTTCGAACGCGCTTCCACCACGGTCGCCAACGTCTACGTCCAGGACCTCACCGAACGCTATCTGCGCGATCTGGAACGGCGCCTGCACGAGGCCGGGGTCCGGCCGTCGCCGCACATCATGCTGTCCAACGGCGGCATCGCGACCGTCGACACGGCCGCGCGCTACCCGATCCGCATCCTCGAATCCGGTCCGGCGGGCGGCGCGTTGGCCGCGTCCGCGATCGGTTCCGCGGCGGGCGTCGACGATCTGCTGGCCTTCGACATGGGTGGCACGACGGCGAAACTGTGCATGATCTCCGACGGCGCGCCGCTGGTGACGCACGAATTCGAGGTGGACCGGAAGTACCGGCTGCTGCCGGGATCCGGGCTGCCGGTCAAGGTCCCGGTCACCGACATGATCGAGATCGGTGTCGGCGGCGGCTCGATCGCCCGCATCGACGCGCTCGGCCTGCTCACCGTCGGCCCCGATTCGGCGGGGTCCGAGCCCGGCCCGGTCTGCTACGGACGAGGCGGCACCGAACCCACCGTGACCGACGCCGACCTCGTGCTCGGCTATCTGGATCCGGGGTATTTCCTCGGCGGTGGAATGACTTTGGACGCCGAGGGCGCACGCGAGGCGATCCGTTCGAAGATCGCCGCTCCGCTCGGCGTCAGCGTCGAAGAGGCGGCTTGGGGCATCCACACCAGCGTCAACGAGGACATGGCCAACGCCGCCCGCGTCCACGCCGTCGAACGCGGCAAGGAACCGGCGAAGCTGCCGATGTTCACCTTCGGCGGCGCCGGACCGGTGCACGGTGTCGGCGTGGCGCGCGCTCTCGGCGCCCCTGAAGTGGTCGCCCCTCCGGCGGCCGGGGTGCTGAGCGCGGCGGGATTCCTCACCGCGCCACTGGCCTTCGATTTCGTGCGTTCGGCGCGTTCCGCGGTCCTCGATCTTTCGTGGGGCCAGGTCGACGCGCTGTTCGCCGAGATGGAGGCCGAGGGCGGGGAACTGCTGGATAAGTCCGGTGTGGACGGTTCGCGGGTGACGCATCGCAGGATCGCCGAGATGCGCTATTCGGGTCAGGGCTACGAAATCCGGGTACCGGTCGAGACGGGGAAGTGGCCGGAGTCGCTGATCGACGCGTTCACCGAGACCTATCGGACGCTGTACCGGCGGACCGGGCCGGACGTCGGGATCGAGGTGCTCAACTGGCGAGTCGTGTCCAGCGGTCCCGCACCGGAGGTCACGCTGAAACTCGCGGGCGCCGAGGCGGACGGCGACGCGCGCAAGGGGACACGCCCGGCGTACTTTCCCGCCGAAGGTGGTTTTGTCGACACGGCCGTGTTCGACCGGTACCGGCTCAAGCCGGGTGATCGCGTCGAGGGCCCGGCCATCGTGGAGGAACGGGAGTCCACTGTGGTCGTTCCCCCGGGTGCGCACTGCGTGGTCGGCGAAGACGCCAGTCTGGTGGTGACGGTGTGAGCGTGGACCCGATCCTGGTGGGAGTACTGGGAAACCGGCTGCACTCGATCCTGGCCGAACAGCAGAACGCGCTCGTCAACACGGCTTTCTCCTCCGTGGTGCGGGAATCGCTCGATCTGGCCTGCGCGGTGTTCGACTCGCGCGGCGAGATGATCGGCCAGTCCGTCGGCGGGACCCCCGGCCACATCAACGCGATGGCGACCGGGATGCACCACTTCGCCGCCGCGTATCCGCCCGGGGCCCTGGAACCCGGCGACGTCCTGCTCACCAACGATCCATGGCAGACGGCCGGGCAGATCAACGACATCACCGTGGCCACACCGGTGTTCCTGCGGGGACGGCTGGTCGCGTGGTTCGCTTCCTGTTGCCACGCCCCGGACATCGGCGGAAGGCTGGTCTCGGCGGAAGCGACCGAGGTCTTCGAGGAGGGCCTGCGCCTGCCGATCATGAAGTTCCTCCGCGAGGGTGAGGTCAACGCGGATCTCGAACTGCTGATCCGCGCGAACGTCCGCACCCCGGAAGAGACCATCGGCGATCTGTACGCCCAGGTCACCGGGAACGAGGTCGGTGCCGCCAGCCTGGTGCGGCTGTTGGAGGAATTCCAGCTTGACACCCTCGACGACGTCGCCGCGGAGATCATGAACCGGTCCGAGCGCGCGCTGCGGGACGCGCTGGCGAAACTGCCGGACGGCACGTACACCAGCGAACTGGTGACCGACGGGTTCGACGACGAAGAGGTCGTCCTCAAGGTCACCGTGACCATCGACGGCGAGGAGATCCACCTCGACTTCGCCGGCTCGTCGCCGCAGAGCCGTCGTGGGATCAACGTCGTCCTGAATTACACCAGGGCGTACGCCTCGTTCGCGGTCAAGGCGGCCATCTCGCCGGAGGTGCCGCACAACGCGGGATCGTTCCGGCCGGTGCACGTCACCGCGCCGGAGGGATCGGTGCTCAACTGCACGCCACCCGCACCGGTCGCGTCACGGCACCTCATCGGGCACTTCCTGCCCTCACTCCTGCTCACCGCGCTGCACGAAGCCTTGCCCGGCAACGCTTTGGCGCACAGCGCGGACGCGTTGTGGATGACGATCTGGCGCGGTACCGACGCCGAGGGCCGCGAGTTCATGCTCAACGTCTTCCAGACCGGTGGAATCGGCGCACGGTCCACAAAGGATGGACTCAACACCACGGGATTCCCGAGCGGGCTGCGGTCCACGCCGACGGAGGTCATCGAGACGATGGCGCCACTGGTCCAGCGTGAACGCGTGCTGCGCACGGACTCGGGTGGCGCCGGACGGTGGCGCGGCGGCCTTGGCCAGCGGACGTCGATGGCGGCGTGTGGCGAGATTTCGTGGAGTGTCAACGGGAACGTGGATCGCGTGCTCCGTCCTGCGTCCGGTGTGGACTCGGGGCATGATGGCGCGGTCGGCCGGTTCGGGCTCTCCGATGGCGCGAGCCTGCCGTCGAAGAGCCGGGTGAATCTGCGGCCGGACGACGTCGTCGACGTGATCCTGCCCGGTGGCGGCGGATACGGCGACCCGTTCGACCGGACGCCGGAGGCCGTGCTCGCCGACGTCGTCGATGGTTACGTCTCGGTGGAGGCGGCGCGCGAACTGTACGGCGTCGAAGTCACCTATCACGGAGAACCCGGGACACTGGTGCGGCTTCCGGAGGACTACACGGCGATCGAGTCGAGAGGGAAGAGATGAGCATGGGTCGGCTGGCAGGCAAGGTCGCGGTGGTCTTCGGCGGTGCGAGGGGCATCGGGTTCGCCACCGTGAAGGAGTTCGTCGCCGAAGGCGCGGCCGTGTTCTCCAGCGACATCCGTGAACTCGCGGAACCCGTCGAAGGCGCCGCGCACTCCCTTGTGGACGCCACCGACGAAGGCCAGGTCGACGAGTTCGTGCGCGGCGTGCTCGCCGAAACCGGCCGGATCGACGTGCTGTTCAACAACGTCGGCATCCACCTCGGCAAGCCGCTGGCCGACACCACGCTGGCGGAATTCGACAACATCTTCGCGCTGAACGTGCGCGCGGCCTTCCTCGGCACGCGCGCGGTGCTGCCGCACATGATCGCGAACAAGGCGGGCAGCATCATCACGACGTCGTCCAACGGCGGAGTGATGGGCCGTCCCGGCGACCCGGTGTACAACGCCACCAAGCACGCGCTGGTCGGCCTGACGAAGTCGATCGCCGTCGCGCACGCGCACCAGGGGATCCGCGCGAACACGGTCAACCCGGGCGCCATCGACACCGACATGCTGCGCGGCACCCTCGCGTCACCCGAGGAATTCGAGGCCAAACAACACCACTTGACCGCGAGCACGCCCGCCGGACGGGTCGGGGAAGCCTGGGAGGTCGCGAAGGCCGTCGTTTTCCTGGCCAGCGAGGAATCGCGGTTCATCAACGGCGTCGCGCTCCCGATCGACGGCGCCAAGGCGGCCGGCGCGATGCCGGGCAACCGGTACAGTCTCGACTTCGAACTCGGTGTCAGGTAACGCCATGCCCACTCCTGCCGCCGAGGAGACACTGGCCCGCGACAGACCCCTGCTCGAACGGAGCGGGACCGCGGAACGGGTCGCGGAGATCCTGCGACAGCGCATCACGGAAGGCGTCTTCCCGCCGGGGTCGAGGCTTTCCGAACCGTCGATCAGCGCCGCGCTGGGTGTCTCGCGCAATACCCTGCGCGAGTCCTTCCAGCTGCTGGCGCACGAGCGGCTCGCGGTGCACGAACTCAACCGCGGGGTGTTCGTGCGGGAGCTGACCGCGCAGGACATCTCGGATCTGTACGTGATGCGGCGGGTCACCGAATGCGGCGCGCTACGGCGCGCGTCCGAACTGTCCACTGTGGATCTTTCCGCTCTCGCGGCCGCCGTGCGGCAAGGCCGTGCGGCCGCCGACGAAGGCGACTGGCAAGCCGTCGGGACCGCGAGCATCGCCTTCCACCAGGCGGTCGGCGACCTGGCGGACAGCGAGCGGGTCAGCACGACGATGCGCCAGGTGCTGGCGGAGACGCGGCTGTTCTTCGTGCTGGCGGAGAACACACGCGCGTTCTTCGAGCCTTTCCTGGTGCGGCACGAGCGGATCCTGCGCGATCTGGAGCGGGGGCGGTTCGGGCCCGCGGAGACGGCGCTGGAGAAGTACCTGCGGGATGCGGAGAAGCAGCTGCTGGCGGCTTACGAGCGACGAGGTTCGTGAGTGGTGGCGGAAACGCTATGAACGGTCCTTTCCTTGCAAATTTTGCAAGGAAAGGACCGTTCATAGCGCGCGCGAAGGGGGCAGCAGGTGAAAACGGCGCCCGCTCGCGTGACGGGCTCCGGATGTCGCGAAAGCCACTTTCGCGACACCGCCTTCCCGTTAGAGCGCACTGGGTCGGGGTGGTCGTGAGTGGAAAGTGGGGTTAGAACGACACTTACCACTCACGACCCCCTCGGCCCGGTGCGATCTGGTGGGGCGGCACGTTGTGAAAGCCACTTTCGCAACGTTGAAGGTTGCGAAGGTGGCTTTCACAACATCCGAACCGGAATCGCCACTCACGAGCCCTAGCAGCTCAGAACGGCGCCCGCCCAGTCCGCGTGGTCGGAATCGACCCCGTCACCACCATCGGTGACGACCAGATCCAGCACCTGAACCCCGTTCAGCGGAACGGAAAGCTTCTGCGCCGCCTGGCCGCGCTTGAGCACGCCGGTGTTCGCCAGCCGCTTCCCGTCCCCGACGACCTCGAAAGCCACGCTGCCCCCGGCCTTCTCGTCGTCGACGCCGACGGACGACGTGAACGACGCGCATCCGCCGCCGAGGTAGATCCGGACCTTCGACGGCGCGTGGACGCCCAGCCCGTCGTCGTAGGTCACGCCGCCGACGCTCATCTTGTGGCCGTCACCGGCGCTCGACTCCCCATTGCTGGTCCCGCGTTCCACCGGACCGTAGCCGTTGTCCGCCGCCATGAACGCCGCTTTCGACAGCGCGCTCGTCCCGGCGGCAGGCGGTTTCACGAGGGGAGCGCTTCCGTTCGTGGTCAACGAGCGCGCACCCCATGACGTCCGGTAGTCGATCCGCCCGGAGACCTCGACACGGTCACCGGTGGGGGACGACGGGCGCACTGTCCAGCTCCGCTCCCACGACTTCCCTGGCGCGACAGCGGGAATCCGCACTTCGGTACCGCCGTCCGGCTTCCAGCCCGCGCCGACCGTCAGTTTCGCCATGCCCGACCGCACCGGTGTCCGCCCGTCGTTGTACACCCGCAGCGTCGTGGTGAACGGCTTGTCCGCGGCGATGTACTCGGGGGACCGCAAGGAAAGTGTCGTATGCGGTGCGGCTTGCGGCCGGTCGGACGGCCAGACGCGGAACGTCGCCGAGCCGTGGCTCGGCAGTCCGGCCCGCAGGGTTCCGGCGGACTCGGTCTCGCCGCCGGTCCACAGATCCCGGACCCGGTAGCCGGAGGAGGCCGGGGCGCCGATGTCCTTGGCGGTGGCGGACACGGTCGCCGGCGCGGCGCCGCGGTTGAACAGCACGACGACGTTCGAGCCGTCGGACATCGGCTTGGCCCAGACCTCGGTGTCGCCGTCGTCGCGGACCTTGTGGCCCTGCTTGCCGCCCCAGTCCTGGTCGACCGCGAGAAGATCCTTGTTCAGCAGGATCTTCTTGGTCGCCTCGGACATCGAGCGCAGGTCGTTGCCCGCCAGCAAGGGGGCGTTGAGCAGTGACCAGAGCGCGAAATGCGAGCGGTATTCCGTGTCGGTCATGCCGCCGTTGCCGACTTCGAGCATGTCCGGGTCGTTCCAGCCGCCCGGTCCGGCGTAACCCTCCAGGCCGACCTGCTGGTCGAGGAGGTTCGTCATGCTCGACCAGGTGTCGCTGATGTCGCCGGTGGTGCGCCACAGCTGCGCACTCGCGTCCTTGCCCCATTCCCAGGGTTTGTTCTCGCCCCATTCGCACAGGGCGTAGACGATCGGGCGGCCGGTCTTCTTCAGCGCCTCACCCATTTTCGTGTACCGCTCCAGCGCGGGGCGGCCCTGGTTGTTGCAGTTGTCGTACTTGAGGTAGTCGACACCCCAGTCGGCGAAGGTCCGCGCGTCGACGTCTTCGTGGTCGAGCGAACCGGGCATGGTCCGCGCGCAGGTCTCCGTGCCGGCGCTGGTGTAGATGCCGAGTTTCAGGCCCTTGCCGTGCACGTAGTCGGCCAGCGCCTTGATCCCGCTGGGGAAGCGTGTCCGGTGCGGCTCGTATTTGCCGTCGGGGGTGCGGTTCTTCTCGGCCCAGCAGTCGTCGATGTTGACGTACTGGTAGCCGGCGGCCTTCATCCCGGACGAAACCATGGCGTCGGCCGATTCCCGGATCAGCTCTTCGGTGATGTCGCAGCCGAACTTGTTCCAGCTGTTCCAGCCCATCGGCGGTGTCGCGACCGGTGGGGGCGGGCTTTCGGCGGCTGTCGCCGGGACGGTGCAGAGAGCGGTGAACGCGCAAGCGACGATGAGCGCGCCAGCGAGACGACGCATAAGTTCCTCCCAGAATGCTCAACTTTGAACAAACCCGATCATCAAACAACAGGATCGACCGGCGCCGGTCAAGGGCCGTTGGGATGACGTGGGAAATTCACCGGCGGTAGCGCCGACAGACCGGACAGGTCTGCGCCGCGAACTGTGCACGATGGAGTGTTCGCGTCGCGGCCGTATCCGGGTGAGGATGGGGGCACGAGCACGAGGAGGAAGAACATGGTTTCGTCGGCGTCCGCGCGCAATCCGCTGTGGCACCCCTTCGCGGACATGGGAGCGGTCGACGGTGACCGGCTCGTCATCACCCGCGGCGAGGGTTGCTACGTCTGGGACGACGAGGGGAAGCGGTACTTCGACGCGACCGCGTCGCTCTGGTACGCGAACTTCGGGCACGGGCGCGAGGAGATCGCCCGGGCCGTCGCGGACCAGCTGCGGACGCTCGACTCGTACAACCTGTTCGGCTACAACGCCAACGAACCCGCGCTGAAGCTCGCCGAGCGGGTCTCCGAGCTGACACCGGAACCGGGCTCGAAGGTGTTCTTCGGTTCGGGCGGCGGTGACGTCATCGACACCGCGGTCAAGATCGCCCGCTCGTACTTCGCGCACACCGGACGCCCGGAGAAGGTGCACGTCATCGGGCGGGTGCAGGGCTACCACGGCACGCACGGATTCGGCACGGCCGTCGGCGGCATCGCGGCCAACGCCGCCGGTTTCGGACCGCTGCCGGGCGACATCTCGCACGTCCCGTACGACAGCGCCGAAGCGCTCGAAGCGGAGATCCTGCGGGTCGGGGCCGAGCGGGTCGCGGCCTTCTTCTGCGAACCGGTGATCGGCGCGGGCGGCGTCCTGCTGCCGCCGGACGGGTACATCGAGACGGTCGCCGAGATCTGCCGCAAGCACGACGTGCTGTTCGTCGCGGACTGCGTGATCGCCGCGTTCGGGCGGCTGGGCACCTGGTTCGGGATCGACCGGTGGGCCGTGAAACCGGACATGATCACGACCGCGAAGGGCATCACCGGCGGGACGATCCCGCTGGGCGCGCTGATCGTCGCGCCGAGGGTGGCCGAGCCGTTCTTCACCGGCGAGCCGGGCGCGCCGGTGCTGCGGCACGGCGCGACCTACGCGGGGCATCCCGTCGCCTGCGCGGCGGGCAACGCGACACTGGACATCTACGAACGGGACGGGCTCATCCCGCGCGGGCGGGAACTGGAGAAGCCGCTGGCGGACGCGCTTTCCGGTCTCGTTTCGCATCCGCTGGTCGCCGAGGTTCGGGCCGGATTGGGCTTCCTCGCCGCGGTCGAACTGAAGGCCGACGTCGTCGCGGCGAACCCCGGCGCGGCGAACCGGCTCCAGCGCCTGGCGCGCGACGAAGGTGTCCTGGTGCGGAACCTGGCCAAGGGGATCGCGGTCTCGCCGCCGTTGATCGCCGGGGAGGCCGAACTCGACCAGCTCGCGACGGCCTTGCCGCGCGCCCTGGACAAGCTCGTCTAGGACGCGGCCTAGCCGGCTTCGGCCGCGGAACCGCCTTCGTCCGCGCCGAGGAAACCGGCGACCTGTTCGAGGGCGTCCGCGGCCTCGGGCAGGAACGACCAGAACAGGTGGAAGACGTGCGTGCTGACCGGATACAGGTCGAAGCGCACGTCGAGCCCCTGCGCACGGGCCTGATCGACGAAGCGGCGCGTCTCGGGCAGCGTCACGTCCTCGGTACCTGACTGGACGAGCAGCGGCGGCAACCCGGACAGGTCACCCGCGAAGACGTTCAGCAGGGGATCCGTCGGCGGGTGATCACGGACGTAGAGCGAGAACCACCGCGCGACCGGGGTGCCGCCGTCCGGCGGATCCACCACGTCCACCGCCGGGCACAGCAGGACGGCTTTGCCCGGCTGGGGCAGGCCCTCCTCCTTCAGCTTGAGCAGCAGGGAAACGGCCAGCCCGCCGCCCGCCGAGTCGCCGCTGACGGTCAGCCGCTCCGGATCCGTGCCCTGGCCGAGCAGCCAGCGGTAGGCGCGGAGCGCGTCCTCCAGCGCGGCGGGGAAGGGATGCTCCGGGGCGAGCCGGTAGTCCGGCACCAGCACGGCGGTGCCGGTCGCCGCCGCCAGCGCGCCGGCCAGCGGGCGGTAACCGAAGGCCGAGCCCGCGATGTACCCGCCGCCGTGCAGGTGCAGCACGCTCGGCCGGTGCCCCGGTCCGGGGGCGACCACCAGTGAGGACACGCCGTCGGTCTGGACCGGCCGCACCACGGTGCCTTCCGGGACGGGGAGCTGGGCGTTGAGCGCTTCGAAGGCTTCACGCATCGCCGCGAGACCGTCTCCGCCGTCCTCGGCGACCGAGTTCCACAGCTGCGTGACCCGGGCGTTCACCTCGCCACCGACCGATCGGGTGAGGGCGATCGCGTCGTCCATGTCGGACAGCAACGGGAGAGTGGCGCCCAGCAGCGCCTCACCGGCGAGGGTCAGTTCGACGCGGTGGGTCGAGCGGCGCAGCAGCTGACAGCCGATCAGCTGCTCCAGCGCCTTGATCTGGCGGCTGAGGGCGGGCTGGGAGACGAACAGCCGGTTCGCGGCCCGGCTGAAGTTGAGTTCGTCGGCGACCGCGGCGAACGCCCGCAGGTGTTTGAGCTCGATCGCGTCGGCGGCCGAGGGCATGCCCAGCAGCCGCGGCCCGGCGGGACGTTCGGACATGGCGTCGAGTATCCCCGCCCGCACCGGCCGTGGTGATGCGTTCCGCGCAAGAACGTCATGCGGGATCGGTCTTTCCCTTTCCGGCCTCGCCCGTGACAGGGTTGTTCATGGCCGAAACAGCAGGTCAGCGCGTCGCCGAGCTGCGGATGCGGGGCGGGGTCGCGCGGGTGCACTGGCCTCCCGGGGAGTCTGCCGCTGCCCCGTTGGTGTTGTGGTTCGCCCCGGACGGGGCAGGCGCCGAACGGGTCGCGGGCCGCGGGGCGGTGGTGATCGCCGCCGGATTGCCCGCGTTCCCGGCGTGGCGGGCGCTGCTGGAGTGGGCGGCGGCGCACGCCCGGAGCCTGGGGGCCGATCCGGGGCCGGTGCTGGTCGCGGGGGAAGGACCGGGAGCCGAACTGGCCGCCCGCGTCGCGAAGTACGCGAAGGAACAGGGCTGGCCGCCGGTGCGCGAGGTGGACGGCGGTGCTGGGGGTATCGCCGCCCACGTCGGCCGGCCGAAACGAATCCTGGAGGAATGACATGAGCAAGGTCTTCACCGGCCTCGCCGTCTCAGTGGACGGCTTCATCAGCGGAAAACCGCTCGAGGGCGCCGAGGAGTTCGGAAGCGGGCTCGGCGACGCGCCGACGCTGTTCGACTGGTATTTCGACGGCGACACCCCGAGTGAGGTGTTCGACGGCTTCAAGCTGAGCGAACCGAGCGCGCGGTTCTTCGACACCATCGCGAGCCGGATCGGCGCGATCGTCGTCGGGCGCACCACCTACGAGCATTCCGGCCGGTTCGGTGGCGGGAGCCCGCATCCGACGGCGCCGATGGTCCTCGTCACGCACTGTCCCGTGCCCGAATCCGGTGGCGGGCAGACGGTGATCACCACCGGCGTCGAGGACGCCATCGCCACGGCGCGCGAGATCGCCGGCACCAAGGACGTCGGCCTGATGGGCGGCGGTCTGGTCACCTCCGCGCTGGCCGCGGGGCTGGTCGACGAGGTGATCCTCCATCAGGTGCCGATCCTGCTCGGCAAGGGCAGGAGGTTCTTCAACGAACTCCCGGAACATGTGGAACTCCGTCTGTTGCAAGCGATCCCGGCGCCTGGCGTGACCCATCTCCACTACGGGGTCGGCCGATGATCCTCGTCACCGGCGGGCTGGGCATGATCGGTGCCCATACCGCCCGCGCGCTCACCGACCTCGGCCACGACGTCGTGGTCACGGCCCATCGCCGCACCGAGGTCCCGTCGTTCCTCGACGGCCGGGTGACCGTCGAATCCCTCGACGTCACCGACCGGGACGCCTTTCTGGCGCTCGCGGACCGGCACGAAATCGGGGACATCGTCCACCTCGCCGGGACCATCCCCGGCGAGGATCCGGTCGGCTTCTTCCGCACGGACACGACCGCCCTGCTCAACGCGCTGGACGCCGCCCGCACCTGGGGTGTCGGGAGGTTCGCCGTCGCCAGCAGCCTCGGTGTCTACATCGGACAGACGGTTTCCCCTTGGCACGAAGAACTCGCCCTGCCTTCCGTGGATCTGCCGCATCTGATCATCGCCTTCAAGAAGGCGGTGGAGGCGCTGACCGCGCACGCTCTCGCGGGCAGCGGGGTCCGGCCGGTCGTGCTGCGGATCGGGAGTGTCTGGGGTCCGCTGATGGACCCGGAATCGTCGTTCAACCCCATCCCGCCGTACATCAGCGCCGTCCTCCGCGGTGAGCGGCCGTCGCCGCTGCTCGCCGACGACGGCGGTGACAGCTGCTACGCGCCCGACGCGGGCCGCGCGATCGCTTTGCTCATGACCACGGAAACCTTGCGGCACAACACCTACAACGTGTCCCGCGGACGGCCGCTCCGCCAGCGGGAACTCGTGGGCGCGCTGGAAGCGATCACCCCGGGACTCCGGCTCGACCTCCGGCCGGGCGGACAGACCGGGCCGCACCTCGACGTCTCCCGGCTCGCCGAGGACACCGGCTTCGCACCGGCTTTCGACGTCGCGGCGGCCGTCGCGGACTATGTGGCTTGGCGGAAGAACAACTCGCGGTGAGACGTCGGTCTTGCGAGAAGGCGTGACTCGCGTGATCAGACGCGGAACTTGCGTGATTGAAGGCGGAACTCGCGTGATTGAGCGGCGATCTCGTTCGACGCGATGAAGGGGCCTTTCCTGGCGAAATCCGCCACGAAAGGCCCCTTCAGGTCACACCCCGCGACTCGGTACCGAATCGCGGGGCCTGACGCGCACGAGGGCCGCGCGCTCGGTCATGAAGGGAACAGCCGACGGGACCAGGTCCCTTCATGACACCCCCAGTGGCGGGGCCTCGTGGGCCCGCCCTAGGAGAGGCAGAGTTCGTTGCCCTCCGGGTCCGCGATCGTGATCCACTCGGCGGGCCCCTGCTTGCCGCGGTGCAGGAACGTCGCACCGCGGGCGGTCAGCCGTTCGAGTTCGGCCTCGATCTTGTCCGCCCCCATCCGGATGTCGAGGTGCAGGCGGTTCTTCACCGTCTTCCCCTCGGGCACCAGCTGGAAGAGGAACCGCTGTTTGGTCTCGGGGTGGACGATCGCCGCGCCGTCCTTCCACACCAGGACACCCTTGTGCGTGGTCGTCGCCTCTTCCTGGGCGTACCCCTTCGCGACCATCTCGCGGATGAACTCCTCGTTGCTCCCCTCGACCTGCCAGCCGAGCATCTCGGCCCACCAGTCGGCGAGGTCGTGCGGATGAGAGGAGTCGACGGTCACCTGGAAGTCATACGCCATACCGGCACGTTAACGACCCCCACCGACAATTCCGGGCGCTCAGGCCCGCTGACCACGGTGAACCGCCATTTGTCGACCCCGCCGCCCATGATCTCGGCGTAGCGCCGGGCGCCGTCCGCGTTGGCGAAGCGCACCTGCTGGCCGTTGGTGAGATGGGTGATCTTGACCGCCATCCGTGCCTCCCTGAAGTCCGGTGCCGGCCCGCGGAGCTTCCCCCTCCGGGGCCGGCGCGGACAGTAGAACACACGTTCGACTACGGCGGCCAATCCGACCCCCCGCGCGGGTCATCCCGAGGTGCATGAAGGCCCCCTTGCTTGCGCGTAGGTACATGAAGGGGGCCTTCACGTACCTAGGCGAGCCGGCGCCTCACGAAAGGGACAAGCCGGCGATCAGGTCTTGGACCAGGCCGGCGGCCTGTGTCCGCGCCTCGTCGGGGTCGTCGGTCTCGGCGATCACCAGCGCCAGTTCGGTCAGCGCCCCGTAGAAGGCGGCGGCGAGCAGCCTGGCCGGATGCGGCCGGATCCGCGAGGTGTCGAGCATCGCCTTGACCGTGTCGTCGACCAGGCCGCCGAGGTGCAGCTGGTCGAGTTCCCGCCAGCGGCGCCAGCCGAGCGCGATCGGCCCCTGCAGGAGCACGACGTGGCGGTACCGGGGTTCGGCGCAGACGGCGAGGAACTCCGTGACGCCGCGTTCGGTGCGCTCGAAGGGGTCTTCGGACGAGGCGATCGCCGTCTTGATGCGGCTCGCCGCTTGCTGTTCCAGCTCGTCCACGACCGCCTCGAAGAGGCCGCGTTTGCCGTCGAAGTGGTGGTAGAGCGCGCCGCGGGTCAGCCCCGCCGTGCGGACGAGCTCCTCCGCGGACAGGCTCGCGTACTCGCGCTCGGCGAACAGGCGCAGGCCGGTGTCGAACAAGGCCTGGCGGGTGTGCTCCGCGTACTTCACGCGCACCGATTCCATTCGACATGACTATCACATACACTCTGTATGTCAGATACTGACTGTATGAAGGTGGGCGGCGATGGAGCGGTCGGTGGACGTGGTGGTCGTCGGAGCGGGGATCGCGGGCCTGGTCGCCGCGCGTGACCTCGCCCGGACCGGGGCCGAGGTGCTGGTACTGGAGGCCCGTGACCGGGTGGGCGGCAGGCTGCTCAACGGCGAACTCCCCGGCGGCGGCCCGATCGAGGTGGGCGGCCAGTGGGTGGGGCCGGGTCAGCACGAGGCGCTCGCGCTGATCAAGGAACTGGGGCTGAGCACCTACCCCACCTACGACACGGGCAGGCGCATCGCCGAGTTCGCCGGGCGCCGCAGCGAGTACACCGGCCGGATCCCGCGCCTGGGTCCCGTGGCACTGGCCGACATCGGCCAGACCCAGCTGCGGCTGGACCGCCTCGCGCGAGGGGTGCCGACGGCCGAGCCATGGCTGGCCAAACGGGCGGCGGAACTGGACGGCCAGACCTTCGCGACCTGGCTGCGGCGGACCGCTCGCACCACGGCGGGCCGGTCGTTCCTCCGGGTGATCTCCGAGGCGGTGTTCTCCGCCGAACCCGAGGATCTGTCCGCGCTCTGGGCGGCCTGGTACATCA
This sequence comes from Amycolatopsis oliviviridis, assembly GCF_014654365.1. Classification (GTDB taxonomy): domain Bacteria; phylum Actinomycetota; class Actinomycetes; order Mycobacteriales; family Pseudonocardiaceae; genus Amycolatopsis; species Amycolatopsis oliviviridis. Next base: position 465,169 of record NZ_BNAY01000003.1, on the reverse strand, counting down.
ACGCGGCGGGCGGCCTGGACATGATGATCGAGACCGCGGGCGGCGCGCAGCAGGACCGGGTCGTCGGCGGAACGCAGCGCATCGCGCTCGCGCTCGCCGAAGAACTCGGCGACAGCGTCGTTCTCGGCGCCCCGGTGACGGACATCGAATGGGAGACCTCGGGTGTCCGGGTCCGGGCCGGTGCCACGGTCGTCCGCGCGCGGCGCGCCGTGATCGCGGTGCCGCCGACGCTCGCGGCGCGCCTGAGGTTCACCCCGGGCCTGCCCGGCGATCGCGACCAGCTCGTCCAGCGCATGCCGATGGGGCGGGTGATCAAGGTCAACGTCGTCTACGACGAGCCCTTCTGGCGCGCGGAAGGGTTGAGCGGCCAGGCCAACAGCGACCGGCGGCCCTTGGGCACGGTGTTCGACAACACCCCGCACGGCGGGTCGCCCGCGGTGCTCGTCGGCTTCCTCGAAGGACGGCACGCCGACGTCGGCGCGCGGCTGGACCCCGCGGACCGCCGCGCCCGGGTGCTCGACGACCTCGCCGGCTACTTCGGGCCGCGGGCCCGGAATCCGATCGCGTACCTGGAACGCGACTGGGCGGAGGAGGAGTTCAGCCGCGGTTGCTACGGCGCCTTCACCACACCCGGCACGCTCACCCGTTTCGGTCCCGCTCTGCGCGCGCCGATCGGGCCGATGCACTGGGCGGGCACCGAAACCGCCACGCGCTGGGCGGGTTATCTCGACGGTGCCGCCGAATCCGGCCACCGCGTCGCCCGCGAAATCGCCTCAGCCTTGCAGGACAAGGCCTAGCGCCGCATGGTCACCCGCGGCCAGGCGTCCAGTCCGCGGGCGACCTCGTGGGCCCGGACGGCTCGCAGACCCTCGGTGAGACTCTCCTCGTCGAGAGTCGTGAAGCCGAGCCGGGCGTAGTACGGCGCGTTCCACGGCACCTCGGCGTACGTCGTCAGCGTCAGCCCCGCGAGTCCTTCGCGCGCGGCCCAGTCCGCGGCGTGCTCGATCAGCCGCCGTCCGAGACCGCGCCGCGCGTGATCCGGATGGACGGACACCTGCTCGATGTGGCCGTGGCCGTCGACGACCTCGGCGAGCAGGTACGCCACCGGGCCGTCGCCGGTGTCGTACACCCAGGCCCGGCCCGCGTCCCGGAAGTGTGCGAGTTCCTCGATCGACGGCGGGTCGTCGTCGGCGATCGCGGCCATGCCGAGCGCGCGGAACGGTTCGCCCGCCGCGCGCTCGATGTCCTGGAGCACGGGCAGGTCTTCGGGTACGGCGAGTCGGATCACGGGACGAGTTCTATCGCGTCGCGGGGACCAGGCGCGCGCGAATTTCCTTCACGTCAGAGGGAAAACGACGAGACGGCCCGGTGGATCCTGCTCGCGTACGACTGGAGCGTGACGATGGCGGCCCGTTTCGCGTCGTCGCTGATCCGGGTCGCCGGGGCGGCCAGGGTCAGCACCGCGGGCCGGTGCCCGGTGCTCGGGATCGGCACCGAACACGACCAGACGCCCTCGTCCAGTTCGCCCCAGCTGACCGAATACCGGTTGGTCCCGGCGCGTTTGACCTCTTCCCGCACGCTCGGTCCGCGACGCTGGACGATCGACGAAAGCCGTCTTTCGCGTTCGCCCTCCGGCAGCATCGCGAGCAGCATCTTGCCCGACGCGCCGGCGCCGAGCGGGACGGAATGGCCCGGCTGGAAGGTGAACCGCATCGCGCGTTCGCATTCGACCCGGTCCGCGCAGACCGCGGAATCGCCGAAATGCTGGAACAGCAACACCGTCTCACCGAGGTCGCGTGCCGCCTCCTCCATCGCCGGGCGTGCCAGCCGGGCGAGGTCGTTCGCCAGTTGCGCGGCCCTGGCGAGCGGCATCACCTGGCTTGTCACGTGATAGCGCCCTGTCTTTCCCTCCTCTAAGAGTTGAAGTTCCTTCAGTAGCGCGACATAGCGATACGTCGTCGCCACGGGGGTGCCGATCCTCGCTGCGAGTTCGGCGACACTCGCGTCCCAGCGGCGCTCGGAAAAGGAGAGCAGCAGCTGAAGTACTTTGCGTGAGCTGCTGGCGCCGGGGGTGCGTTTCGGGGGAGCGGTGTCCAGGGATCGTGCGGCAGGTGTCATCTCGACCTCTCGCCGGGGCAATCACAAAGAGTCAAGAACGTAGCACATTGTGTGAATAGCGGGCCAGGGACTTTGGTCCACGAACAAGCTGACTTCTTGCTAGGTTCGGGCGATGGAAAAGCCATTGGCGGGCAAGATCGCGTTGGTCGCCGGGGCGACCCGCGGGGCAGGACGGGGAATAGCGGTCCAGCTGGGTGCCGCCGGCGCGACCGTTTACGTGACCGGCCGCAGCACCGGTTCCCGCAGATCGGAAATGAATCGCCCGGAGACGATCGAGGAGACCGCGGCGCTCGTCGACCGGGCGGGCGGGCACGGGATCGCGATCGCCGTCGACCATTTGGTGGCCGACGAGGTCCGCGAACTGGTGGAACGGATCGACGCCGAACAGGGTGCGCTGGACGTGCTGGTCAACGATATCTACGGCGCGCCCATCGAATGGAACAAGACCGTCTGGGAATCCACTTTGGACACCGGGCTGCGGACGCTGCGGCTCGCCGTCGACACCCACGCCATCACCAGCCATTTCGCGCTCCCGCTCATGATCAGGAAGCCGGGCGCGCTGGTCGTCGAGGTCAACGACGGGACCACCGGCTACAACTCGGAGAACTACCGCGTTTCCTTCTTCTACGACCTTGCCAAGACCGCGGTGAACAGGATGGCGTTCGCGCTCGCCCACGAATTGGCGTCGCACGGCGGTACCGCGGTCGCGGTCACCCCGGGCTGGTTGCGTTCCGAGGCGATGCTCGACGCTTATCAGGTCACCGAAGAGAATTGGCGCGAAGCGACGAAGGTGCAGCCCCACTTCGCCATTTCTGAAAGCCCGGCGTTCGTCGGGAGGGCGGTCGCGGCGCTGGCCGGTGACCCGGAAGTCGCGCGCTGGAACGGGAAATCGGTTTCCAGTGGTGAATTGGCGAAGGAATACGGATTCACCGACCTCGACGGTAGCCGTCCCGACAGCTGGCGCTATCTCGTCGAGGTCCAGGATCCCGGCAAACCGGCGGACGTCACCGGCTACCGCTGAGTCTCCCGCCGCAGGAACGGCGTGAGCAGACCGGGCGCGGCCTGTTCCGCCATCGCCAGCCCGGCCGATTCGCCGACGTCGACCACCCGATAGCCGCCCGTGCCCGCCGCGATCGGGGCGGTCACCGTGATCAGGCCGGCGCGGCGCTGGAAGAACGAGCGGCTGACGACCATCCCGGTGATCCCTTCGCGCCGGATCGCCACGGTCTCGCGCGCCAGCGAACCGGACCGGCTGACCAGGTAGCGCCCGACGATCGCGTGACCGAGATTGCGGTAGCGGTCCCAGCCCACGAGCGCGGCGAACGGCACCAGGCCGAGCGCGACCTGCCACATCCACGACGGCAGGAAGTCGATCCAGGACAGGCCGAACAGCACCGCCGCCAGGAACAGGACGCCGCCGACGGCCCGGGTGAGCCGCCGGGTCAGCGCCCGCCGCGGATGCCGGTTCAGCGGCACGGTCGCCGGGTCGAAGTTCTCCCGCAGCACCTCGGCCGCGACCTCGTGGACCCGGCCGACGGGCGCGGGCGGCAGCAGGAGCCCGCCGCCCTTGTCCCCGCCCTTGCCCTCGCGCAGCCCGCCCGCGATCGCGGTGAGCCGCGCCCCGCCCGCGATCCGCAGCGGCAGCGTTTCCTTCACCTCGACGCCGCGAAGCCGGTCTTCTTCGATGGACACCGAACGCGTGGTGACCAGCCCGCGCCGGATGTGCAGCGTGCCCTCGGTTTCGCGGGTGAGCTTGAAGTTCCAGAACGAGAGCAGGTAACCGCCGACGGAAAGCAGCGAGACGACCACCAGCAGGGCGACCGCCGCGACGACCACGATCAGCCACACCGCCGTGTTCGCCAGATCGTCCATGAGGTCCCGCAGCGGCCCGACGTTCTCCGGGTCGATGTTCAGCTGGTGCGCGAAATGCCAGACCGCGGCGAACACCGCGCCCACCACGGCGAGCCCGGACAGCGTGAACGGCGCGTACCGCACCCACTTCCGGTCGACCTCCGCCACCACCTGCTCCGGTGGCGGCGCGGCCTCGGCGTCCGAGCCGGTCGAGACTTCCTTGCGGTGCAGGAGAACCGTGCGCAACCGGTGTGCCTCGGTCTCGCTGACGGCGTCGAGCACGAGCTGGTCGTCGCCCGCGCCCTGGCCGAGTGAATGCCGTCCGGTGCCGATGCGCACGGCGCTGAGGGAGAACAGGCGGTGCTTCGGCTCCGAGGTGACGTCGACCGTGCGGATCCGGTCCAGCGGGATCGCGCGATGCTTGCGCAGCAACAGGCCCGTGGACCATTCCACCTGCCCGTCGGCGATGCGGTACCGCGAGGTGAGCACGTGCGAGACGCCGACGAACACGGTCAGCGCGGTGACGCCCAGCCCGATCCACTCCCAGCCGTTGCCGCGGCCGAGGAGCACCGTCCCGATCAGCACCGGCAGCGATTTGACGACGTCGAGCACCGGCCGGATCAGCAGCATCCGGCGGTCGAGGCGGTGCCAGTGATCGACGGCGGCGTCCGGGAGCGCTTCGGTGCTCATGTCGCGTCACCCGGGGTGGCCTGCGTGGTCTTCGTGAGTTCCGCGGCCAGCGCCAGCGCGTCGGCGTGGTCGAGACCGGAGATCTTGACCGGGCCCGCGGCCGACGCCGTCGTCACGGTGAGTTTCGCCAGCCGGAACAGCTGCTCGACCGGGTCGCGTTCGATGTCGACGGTCTGGATCCGCGAGATCGGTGCGATCCGCCAGTCCTGTTTGAGCCAGCCTTCCTGGGTGTACACGGCCTCGCCGGTGACCTCCCAGCGGTGGATCCGGTACCGCCACTGCGGCATGACCAGCAGATGCAGCGGCGCCAGCACGCACGAGATGGTCAAGGTCACCACGAGCCACGTCGGCGCGTCGTCGCTGGTGAACACGAACACGGCCTGCGCACCGACGAGGATCACCCAGCCGACAGCGGCCCACACCGCCCAGTAGCCCATGGCCCGGCGGCTGACCCGGTTGGCGGGCGGGCGCAGGGTGAGCCGTTCCGCCGTCGCTGTCTCTTCAGTCACTCCTTCAGCCTGCACCACCTCGGCGCGGACCGCCCACGACACCTGTCACGGGCCGATAGGATTCCTGCCACGGTCGGCGGAATGGATACCCCCTATCGGGGCGTTGCCACCCGTAGACGGTTGTAAGCACGAAACCTGGAGGATCTGGTGGCGCTGGACCCGGAAGACCTGTACGAGGTGGACTCGGACGTCCCTGACCTCGGCGGGGCCGTGCTCCTGCACTACTTCGACGGGTTCATGGACGCGGGGTCGGCGGGCAAGCTCGTCGCCGAACACCTCCTGAGCTCCTCCGAGCACCGCGTGATCGCGCGCTTCGACATCGATCGCTTCTTCGACTACCGCTCGCGCCGCCCGACGATGACCTACTCCATCGACCGCTGGGAGGACTACGACGCCCCCGAACTGGTCGTCCACCTGCTGCACGACGCCGACGGCGTGCCGTTCCTGCTGCTCACCGGGCCGGAACCGGACCACGGCTGGGAGTGGTTCTGCACGGCCGTGCGGAGCCTGGTCGAACGCTGGGGCGTCCGGCTCACCACCGGTTTCCACGGCATCCCGATGGGCGCGCCGCACACCCGCCCGCTCGGGGTGACCGCGCACGCGACCCGGGACGAACTGGTCGGCGACCACCGTCCGCTGCCCAACCGGATGCAGGTACCGGGCAGTGCCGCGGCGCTGCTGGAGTTCCGCTTCGGCGAATGGGGACACGACGCGTCCGGCTTCGCCGCGCACGTGCCGCACTACCTGGCGGACTCGACGTACCCGAGCGCCGCGCTGCACCTGCTCGAGGCCGTCGCCGGGGCGACCGGGCTGAACCTGCCGGACAGCGATCTGCGGGAGGCCTCGCAGGAGGCGGAAGCCGAGATCGCCCGCCAGGTCGCCGGCTCGGAGAAGGTCGCCGACGTGGTGCGCGCGCTGGAGCAGCAGTACGACACCTTCATGGAGGCGTCGAGCAAGGAAAGCCTGCTCGCGGAGTCGGTCGAGCACATGCCGACCGCCGAAGAGCTGGGCAGCCAGTTCGAGCGGTTCCTGGCCGAGCAGAACGGCGGGGACACCCCGGAGCGCTGAGGCTCATCCGGGATCAGCGCGTGAAGGCCCCCTTCCCTCGGCTCAGCCGAGGGAAGGGGGCCTTCACGCGAGAACAGCAGCGTCAGCGCAGGCCCAGTGAGGCGATCACGCCCCAGGTGCTCTGCAGCCCGCCCGAGCTGCCGAGCCCGGCGGCCAGCACGCCCGGGGTCCCGGGAACGCCGGTGAACCCGAGGATCGAACTGCCTTCGGCCGTCTTGGCCACCTCCGGCGGAAGCGCGTCCTTCCGCCATTCCGTCCCGTTCCACACGGCCATCAGGATGTGGGCGTCACCGGGTACCCAGCCCGCGGTCCACAGCTTCCCGGAGCCGTCGAGCGCGGCCGCGTTGATCTCGTCGAACGGGCTCGCCGCCAGCGGAGCCCACTTCTGCCCGTCCCAGCGCGTGACGAACGCCGGGATGCCGGTCGGGTTCCATTCGTTCACCCGGCCGACGACGTAGACAGAGCCGCGGCCGTCGGGGACGACGTGGTTGACCAGCCAGCCGGTGCGGTACTCCGACGGCACGGGGACCTCGACCTGCCGCCAGCTCTTGCCGTCCCAATGCAGCAGGAACGGGGTCTCCTTGCCGTCCGTCGTGGCGGCCGCGGAGACCCACAGGTCGTCGTCCCCGGTGCCGCTGACCCGGGTCGGCTGGAGCGGGCGGGCGCCGACCTGCGGGATCTCGACCGGCTCCCAGGCCTTCCCGGTCCAGTGTTCGAGGTGGTAAGCCGAGGTGCCCGTCTTCGGATCGAAGTCGGAGGAGACCAGCCAGACCGAACTCGGTGAGAACGCGGCGATGTCGACGGGGAAACCGTCCATTCCCGCCGGCGGTTTCGGGTGTTCGACGTCGGTCCACGCCTTGCCGTCCCACCGCTGGATCACGGTGGACGTCGACGCGGCCGCGCGCGGGCCGGCCGCTCGGGGCAGGCGCGCCGGTCGCCGTGTGCCCGCTTCGGTGGTCCGGTCACCGGCGACCCAGACGTTGTCCGGCGCCGAGGCGGAGACGTCGGAGAGCCGGGTGCCGGTGACCGGGGCGGTGATGGTGTCGGCCCATTTCGTGCCGTCCCAGTGGACCGCGACCGGGACTTCGGCGCTGCCGGTCCAGGCGCTGCCGACGGTCCAGGCGTCGTTCGCGCCGGTGGCGGTGACGCCGAAATAGATCCGGTTCGCCGTGCTGTCCAGCGGTTGTTCCAGCTGCCAGCCCTCGCTCGCCGCGGCCGTGCTCGTGAGCAGGCCGGACAGGCCGAGGACCAGACCGGACACGGTCAGCGCGGATCGTCTTGCTACGCCTCGCATCTGGGACCCTTCCAGTTGTCGCGGTTACGTGAACCCTTTACGGACAACCCGGCTGGAAGGTTGTCTCCCATCAGTGATCGATGGCGAACATTTCCTTCGCATGCCTCGGCCGTTCGATCTCGTCGACCAGTGCGACAGCGAGATCCGCGTAGGAGAACGGTCCCGCGTCCTCCGCGCGCGGCAGCACCCGGTGGTCCCCGCTGCGGTATTCGCCCGTGCGGGCGGCGTGTTCGTCGAGCATCACGGGCGGCGGCGCGACGATCACCCAGTCGAGGCCGTCGCCGGACGCACGGAAGACCTCCAGTTCCGCCGTGTGCCCGAGCGAGAATTCCCGGTGCTCCGGCGGCCACCCGGGCTGGTCGTGGAACGCGACGCCCGGCGAGATCTCCAGCGCCGATCCGACGCCGACGACGACCAGTCTCGGGACACCGGCCCGGCCGAGGCCGCCGATCAGCGCGTGCGCGGCGGCCGGGTAGAACTCCCGTGCCGGGAGATCCGCGCGGTAGAGGGAACTGATCGCGGCGTCGTGCCCGTCGGCGGCCTTCGCGACGTCGTCCGCGACCGTGACGTCCGCGGTGGTCAAGGTGACGCGGTCCCCGGCGAGATCCTTGTGCCGCAGGGGATCCCGGACGGCGGCGGTGACCTGATGGCCGCGGCTCACGGCTTCGGCGACGGCGCGTCGCCCTCCGCGTCCGCCCGCCCCGAAGATGACGATCCTGCTCATCGTGCTCCTTGTTTCCCGTGCCGGTGATCGATCACCGGCGATGAACGCGATGCTAGGAGCGGACCCCTCGGTTACCGCAACGAAACCGGTCCCGGTGTTCTGGAGCCGTTCACCCGAACGGTGCTGGTGTATCGTCCCGGAATGCGTCACCTGGTACCCGATCAGCCCTGAAAACCTTGGGCCGATCGGCCCGCGGCACCGTCGGCCGGCGCCTGCACCGGCTCGCGCGGCGATTTCATGATCCTTATACGGAGGAACTGGAACGCGTCGCCGCGGAACTGCGCGCGGAGATCGTCCGGCAAGGGGATCGCTGTTTCGATCGCGTCATCGAGTTCGAAATCCGCAGCCGTCGCGACATGATCTACGCCGGTGATCAGGACGCGGCGCGGGACAGCAATCGTTTCGCCCGTGAGCATCTGACCGGGACAAAGCACTTCGCGCGTCCACAAGAGACACTCGCGTACGCGCTTTCCCTTGCCCCGTCGGGCGGGATGGCGCTCGAATTCGGCGTCGCCAGCGGGAACACACTGCGCGTGATCGCCAAGGCACGCGGGGGCGTCGAGACCTACGGGTTCGACTGGTTCCAGGGCCTGCCGGAGAACTGGCTCAACGGGATGCCCGCCGGTTCGTTCGCGCGGGACGACCTGCCGGACGTCCCCGGTGCCGAACTCGTCGTCGGCCTCTTCGCCGACACCCTTCCCGGCTTTCTCGAGAAGCACGAAGGCGTCGTCGATTTCCTGCACGTGGACGGCGATCTGTACAGCTCGGCGAAAACCGTGCTGGAGCTGGCGGGCCCGCGCCTGCGGCCGGGCAGCATCGTGCACTTCGACGAGTTCTTCAATTACCCGGGCTGGCAGCAGCACGAACACAAGGCGTGGCTGGAATACGTCGAACGCACCGGCGTCGAATTCGAATACGTGGCCTACACCTACGCGGACAACCAGGTCACCGTCCGGATCACCTAGCCGGTGAGTCCGTCCTCGTAAGCCCGCAACGTGTCGATGAACAGGCGGCGCTCGGCCGGGGTCAGCGGCGAGAGCGCCTTCTGCCAGGCGCGGGCGCCCTGGGCGAGCCAGCCGTCGATCGCGGGCCGCATCCGTTCGGCGATGGCGACGATCCGCCGTCGCCGGTCCGCCTCGTCCTCGCGCCGGTCGAGCACGTCCTTCTTGCTCAGCTCGCCGACCATCAGGCTCACCGTGGTCGGGGCGACCTCGAGCCGTTCGGCCAGTTCGTTCACCGTCATCGGCCCGTCGAAGAGCAGGTACGACAGCAGCGACAAGTGACGCGGTGCCAGCGACAGCGACTGGAGTTCTTCGGGGATCTTGATCCGCTTCGCGCTGCTCGACCTCGACGCGTTGCTGCGGGGCGAGGGGGCGGTCGAAAGCGCCGCGTTGCGCGGGGAGTTCGAGCGGATCGCCGGCGGGCTGGAAGCGCATTTCGCCTACGAGGAAGCGAATCTGCTCCCGGCGCTCCGCGGTGAAGGGGCGACGGCGCCTTGACCGGCCGCTTTAGTCACAGCTTGGGAACGAGCGATGATCGAACTGCTGACCGAAGACCCGCGCTGTGCTCCCGGAATGCGAAAGTGACTACTCCGAGCGGGTGAGACCGTCGGGCCACCTGGCGGGAGACACTGGTAACGAATGTCCGTTCCGGGGCGACTGATCGTTGTCCGAACCGATCGGCGAAACGCCCCCGACCGGAATAGTGAGAACAGGATGAAGCTTCGAAGAGCCTCGCTGCTGTCCCTCGTGGCCGCCGTGGCCGCGATCATGCTCGTCACGCCGCCTTCCGCCGTCGCCGCCCCGCCGACCAGCGCGGTGGAGGTATCTCCGACCACTGTCCAACGTGGACAGACGTTCACCGTCTCGCAGACCGTCTACAACGCCGACGCGACGTCCACCATCGAAGGTGGCAAGGCGACGCTCTACGGCAAGGAATCCTCGCTGCCGGGGATCGTCGACCTGGTGTCCTGCCCGGGCGCGTTCGCCTGCGACATGCTCGGCGGCAGCATCCGCGGCGGCGTCGGCTCCGTGACGCCCGGTCAGAGCAAGACCGTGGTGTTCACCTTCCGGGTCAAGGACGACGCCCCGCTGGGCAGCGTCACCCTGCAGCACCAGTTCGTCGGTGACAACTACAGCTTCGAGATCCTCGACGGTCCCGTGCTCACCGTCACCGGCACGCCGAGCACCGCCGACCTCGGTGTCACGCTGACCGCGTCCCCGCGCGGGATCCTGACGTCGTCGATCGACTACACGGTCAAGGTCACCAACGCCGGTCCCGCCACGGCTTCCGGGATCCGGGTGGCGTCGACCCTCGGCAACGGCCTGGGCTTCACCGGCTCCTCCGCGTGCTCGCACCCGAGCGGCACGAAGATCGTCAACTGCGACTTCCCGTCGCTCGCGTCCGGAGCCAGTGTCACGGCCAAGTTCTCGGTGGCCGCCGGGCTGCTGACCATCGGGCCGGTCAAGACGACCGCGAAGATCACGCAGAGTTCCGTCGCGGACCCGAACGCGGCCAACAACACGTCGACGTCGACCTGCACGGCGATCACCGGCTTGTTGCTCAGCTGCTAGCACAACGCGACTCGGCACCTGCTTGCGACGAACCTCCGCAAGCAGGTGCCGAATTGCGTCACCGTAAGCGAGCGGCGCGCGAGTGCAGGTAGCGTTGGTGCGGAAGGCTTGTCGCGCGTCGCGCGGCCTCCACATAGGACTCGACGGCGCCGGCGGTTTCCCCGGCCATTTCGAGTAGATGCGCGCGGGCGGCGTGGAACCGGTGGTCGCCGGGGAGCCGGTCGCCGAGCTTTTCCAAGGCCGCCAGGCCTTCTCGCGGTCCACGCGCCATCCCGACGGCGACAGCGTGGTTCAGCGCCACCACGGGATTGTCCGAGAGACGCAGCAGTAGTTCGTACAGCGCCTCGATCTGCGGCCAATCGGTCTCTTCGGCGCCCGGCGCCTCGTCGTGCAGCGCGGCGATCGCCGCCTGGATCTGGAACTGCCCGGTCGGCCCGTGCGGCAGCGCGCCGGACAGCAGCGCGATGCCCTCGGCGATGTACTCGCCGTTCCAGCGATCCCGGTCCTGTTCGGACATCGGGATCGGCGCGCCGTCCGGTCCCGTCCTCGCCGGACGGCGCGCGTCGGTGAGCAGCATCAGCGCGAGCAGCCCGGTGACCTCGCTGTCGTCCGGCAGCAGCCGATGGACGATCCTGGTCAGCCGGATGGCTTCGGCGGCGAGTTCGGTCCGCACCAGATCGGGACCGGACGTGCTGGCGTACCCCTCGTTGAAGATCAGGTACAGCACGTGGAGCACGGCGTCGAGCCGCGCGGCACGGTCGGCTTCCGGCGGCATGCCGAACGGGACGCCGCTGCTCTTGATACCGGTCTTCGCGCGGCTGATCCGCCGCGTCATCGTCGACTCGGGGACCAGGAACGCGCGGGCGATCTCCGCCGTGGTGAGACCGCCGACCGCCCGCAGCGTCAGCGCGATCTGCGACGCGGGCGACAGGGACGGGTGGCAGCACAGGAAGAGCAGGATGAGCGTGTCGTCCGAATCGGCCGCCCGCCGGTCCGCCGCGGGCGCGAGGTGTTCCTCCGGCAGCGTCCGCTGGACGACGGCGTCCTCGCGACGCCGCCGCGCCTGTTCGGCACGGAGCAGATCGGTCAGCCGCCGCGAAGCGACCGTGATCAGCCACGCGCGTGGATTGTCCGGCCGCCCCTCGACGGGCCATTGCGCCGAGGCCGCGAGAAGCGCCTCCTGCGTCGCGTCCTCCGCCAGGTCGAAGTGACCGTACCGGCGGACGACGGCGCCGAGGACCTGCGGTGACAGCTCACGCAGCAGATCCTCGGCGCCGCTGTCCGGCACCTAGAGCTCCAGTTCTTCGAAGCTGTCGGCGCACGGCCGGATGTCGACGTACCAGTCGCGCTGGAGGTCGAAGCCTTCCGGGAACGGGGTGTCCGCCAGCTTGGCCGCGATCTCGGTCGCGCGGTCGTAGCTCGCGCAGTCGACGATCGTGTAGCCGACCAGGACCTCCTGCGTCTCGGCGTACGGGCCGTCCGTCACCACCGGAGCGCCGTCGCGCAGCGAGATGCGGCGTGCGTGCGCCGGCTGGGAGAGCCCCTGCGCGTCGACGAACTCGCCGGTCTCGACCAGGTCGTTGTTCCATTTGCCCATGAACTCGTGCAGGGCCGTGATGTCTTCGGCGCTCCACTTGCCGCCCATGGTTTCGAGATCCTGCTGCGACCCCATCATCATGATCATGTACTTCACGGTCGTCTCCTCTCGGCGGGCACCGCTCCGGTGCCTTCTGCCGGAGACGTCGGAGCCGCCGGACAGGACCGGACATCGTTCTCCGGGGATTCTCCCTCAGTTTCGATCGGCGGCGGTGTTCATCGCGTCGGACGGTTCGAGGGTGCGCCCGCCGGTGATCTTCGCGTAGAGGTGCTCACCTCCGAGGACCGGCGGATACTTCGGCGGATTTTCGGGAGATCGGCAGGTCGGGAGGCATTCGAACCGGGCGTCGTGGTCGCCGTCGAAGAAGAACGCCACGCTCCGCCGCCGCGACGGCCCCGGCCCGGACGGCGGCACGACCCGGTGCAGCGTGGAGCGCCAGCGGTCGTTGGTCCACTGCGCGGTGAGGTCGCCGAGGTTCACCACGAGCGCGCCTTCGTCGGGGACGACGTCGTGCCAGGCGCCGTCGGGGCCGTGGATCTGCAGGCCGGGGACGGGATCGGCGTAGAGGACGGTGACGATGCCGTAGTCGGTGTGCGCGCCGAGCCGCATCTGGCCCGGCAGCGGTTCGGGCGCTCCGGCGCGGCGCTCGAAGTGATTGACCCGCAGGGTGCGCGTCGGATGCCGGGTGTACGCGCCGAGGTGGCCGCCGGGGAGGCCGAGCGCCTGCTCGAAGATCTCCAGCAGCACCCGCGCGACGCGGTGTGCCTCGGCCTCGTACTCGGTGAGGGCGGACCGCAGCCGCTCCGGCGAGCCGGGCCAGATGTTGGGGACGAAGAAACCGTACGGATCCTCGCCGTCGATGTGCTCCGCGCCGATGACGAAGGACTCCGACAGGTCGGGCGGTGTCGTCTCGCCGAGGCTGTACGCCAGACCTTCGGTGCCTTCGGCCGCGTAGCCGCGATCCGAGGCGCGGTCGGCGGGCGCGGATCGGAGCTTCTCCCCGACAGGGAGCGCGAAGAACGCGGCGGTCGCTTCGCACATGTCGTCGATCGTCGCCCGCGGGATTCCATGCCCGACGACCTGGAGGAACCCGACACGCCGCAATGCCTCGTCGACGGTGTGCGCGAGCTTCGCGCGATCGCCGTTTTCCCAGGTGCTCAGGTCGACCGTCGGTACGAGAGTCATCCTTCGACGGTAACCAGGCCACGACCGGTGATCACCGGGTCACGGTCATCCGATCGGGCGATCTGTGCCGCCCGATCGGCCGCCGTTGCCCGGCCCGCATGCCCGCCGAGCACAGCAGGCCGAGGAACAACACGCCGACAGGAAGCAGGAAGGTGGTCTTGACCGCGTCGGTGAGCGCCGCCGCCTCGCCGGTCCGTGTCTGAACCAGGACACCGACAGCCGCGCTCCCGAGCACCCCGCCGACCTGACGCGCGGTGTTGAAGATGCCCGAGGCGCTGCCGACCAGCGAACGCTCGACCGCGTTGAGGGTCACGTTGCTCATCGGGGAGAAGGTGAACCCGACACCGAGACCGCAGAGCAGCAGCCCGGGGATGAGGGCCTGCGGCGAGCTCGCCGGGATGATCACCAGCGAGACGACGCCGAGGCCGCAGCCCAGTGAGAGCAGCCCGAACATCAGCAGGTACTTGGGATTGACCCGGTCCGACAACCGGCCGGCGAACGGCGCGACGGAGCCGGACACCACGGCGAGTGGCGCGATGAGCAGACCGGCGTCGGCCGGGGACAGGCCGAGCACCGACTGGACGTAGATGACGAGCAGCAGGAGCATGCTGGTCATCGCGAACCCGACCATCACCGCGGACGCGGCGCCGAGGGAGAAGTCGCGATGGCGGAAGATCCGCAACGGCAGCAGCGGCTCGCGGCGGTTGGCCCGCTGCCACAGGACGAAGATCCCCAGGAGCAGCAACCCCGTCCCGATGATGGGGAAGACCCCGATTCCCGCGACGACCGTTCCCCAGTCGTAGGTCTGTCCATTTTGGATACCGAAGACGACGCACACGAGACCCGCGCCGAAGAGCAGGATTCCCGGGATGTCGAAGCGGTGCGAGTTGCCCGGCCGCCAGTCCGGGACGAGGAACACGGTGAGCGTCAACGCGAGCAGCCCGACGGGGACGTTCGCGAAGAAGATCCACTCCCAGCCGAGCCGGTCGACCAGCACGCCGCCCAGCACCGGGCCGGTGATCATGGCGAGGCCCGCGACACTGCCCCAGGCGCCCATCGCCGGGCCGCGTTCGTCCGGCGGGAACAGATGCGTGATGAAGGCCGTGGTCTGCGGGGTCAGCAACGCGGCGCCGAAACCCTGCACCGCGCGGGCGACGATCAGCGTCTCCACACTGCCGGAAAGCCCGCACCACAGCGAGGCAGCGGTGAACACCAGGAGCCCGGCGACGAAGACGCGTTTCGGCCCGAGCCGGTCACCCAGCCTGCCGGCGGGCAGGATCGGGACGGCGTAGGCGAGCAGGTACACGCTGGTCACCCAGATCACCGTGGTCAGGTCGGTGCCGAGTTCGCGCACCATCGACGGCACCGCGATGTTCACGATGCTGACGTCCAGCATGACCATGAAGAAACCCAGGCACAGTGCGAAAAGCGCGGACCAGGACCTGGTTCGTGCCGTCATCCGTCCTCCTGTTCCCGACGCCGGCGGGGAGCGGACGACGAGCGGGGCTCAAGCAGGGCCACCCGTCGTCCACCCTGGGTCAACCGACCTGCCCGACCATGTCCGCGGTGCGCGACAGCGGAGTCCCGGCACTGTCCGGACGGCCGATGCCCTGGTACGCGAGGCCGGTCCTGGTCACGGTCGGCGGGTCGAGGAGGTTGCGGGTGTCGATGACGGACGAGCCGCCGAGCCGGTCGGCGATCCGTGCCCAGTCGAGGTCGCGGAACTCCGGCCATTCGGTCAGCAGCACGATCGCCGCCGCGCCGTTCGCCGCGTGATAGGCGGTTCCGGTGATCCGGACGTCGTCGGTCACACCCGCGACCGGTGCGTGGACGCTGGGGTCGTAGCCGGACAGCTCCGCGCCTTCGGCGGCCAGCCGTCGTGCGACCGCCAGCGCCGGGGAGTCCCGCAGATCGTCCGTCCCGGCCTTGAACGTCAAGCCCAGCAAGCCGATCCGGGCACCGGCCAGATCTCCGCCGACGGCCTTGCGCACCTTTCCAACCACCAGTTCCTGCTGCTTGACGTTGGTCTCGATAGCTGCCCGCAGCAGGGCGAAATCACTTCCCGCCGATTCCGCCGTGCGCAGCAGTGCGAAAGTGTCCTTCGGCAGGCAGGAGCCACCCCAGCCCGGTCCCGGCCGCAGGAACGCGTCACCGATCCGCCCGTCGTAGCCCATTCCCGCCGTGACATCGTCGATGCTCGCGTCGAGGTACTCGCACAGTTCGGCGACGGTGTTCACAAAGGACAGACGCGTCGCCAGATAGCAGTTGGACGCGTACTTGATCATCTCCGCGCTCGCGGAATCGGTCACCAGGACGGCGGTGTCGAGTTTCCCGTACAGCTCGGCGACCCGCCGCGCGGGGGCCGGGTCGCGATCGGACGAGCCGACCACGATCCGGTCGGGGTTCAGGAAATCGTGCACCGCGAACCCCTCGCGCAGGAACTCCGGGTTGGACACGACCGCGACGTCGGCGCGATCGATCAGGCCCGCGACGCGAGCCGCCGTGCCGACGGGGACCGTCGACTTGTTCACCACGACGCAGCCGGGCGGCAGCAGCTCCCGAAGCTCGGTCACGACGGACTCCAGCGCCCTCAGATCGGCCGCGCCGGTCGCGCCCATCGGCGTCGGTACACAAAGGATCACGATGTCCGCGCCCGCCGCCGCCGCGCTCGCGCCGAGGACGAACTCCAGCCGCCGGGACGCCAGCCCGTCCACCACCAGTTCGCAGATCCCCGGTTCCCGGATGGTCGCCTCGCCACGCCGTAGCGCGTCGACCTTCTCCTGGTCGACGTCCGCGCAGACGACCTTGTGTCCCAAGGACGAGAGGCACGCGGCCGTGGTCAGCCCGACATAGCCCGCGCCGATCACGGCGACCTTGGCCCCCAACGATGCACCCATTTCCCTTACCCTCCGATTTTCGAGGCCATCGGGCAGGACGGAGCCGCCCTGCCCGATGGCATCGCGAGATGTGGATTTCGTGTTCAGCCGTATGTCACTTGGCGTGCGGGATCGCCCGGATCCCCTGGTACGGGGTCTCCTTGCCGAGGTAGTCCACCGTTTCGAACAGGCCGATCGCGTCCATCGGGTACCGGGCGCCCGCCTCCGCCGCGAAAATGCACGGCAGGATCTGCTTCCGCTCCGAGGCGGCGGCCTGACCGCCCTTGCGGATGTGCTTGTGCGTGTGGATCAGGATCGGCATGTAGCCACCGCCGAGGAACGAACCCTCCTGCAGGACCGCCCCGCCGACGCAGTCGATCACGCAGCCCTTGCCGAGGATCGCGTCACGGCCCTGGTAGTAGTAGGAGGGCGTGGCGAGCGTGCCGTGCTCCACATGGAACACCCCGGCCGCGAGGCCGATGATCGAACGGCCACCGGTCCGCAGCACGGAGCGGTAGAAGTCGACCAGGACCGGCCGGACGGTGGTGTCCGGCAGCCCGTATTCCCCGCACATCAGCGTGATGCGCACCAGTTCCGCGAGCGTGAGGTTCGTGCCGTTCTCGCCGGGGAATTCCTGGTCCCACGGCACCAGGTAGTCCGACGGCGCCACCATGGTCGTCTTGACGTCTTCGAGGATCAGCCGCTCCGCGTCGCCCACCGGTTCCGCGGGCACGACGCCGTTCGCGAGAACCCGCACGGCGAGCATGTGCCTGCTCTCCAGCGTTTTCGCCCGGCTGGCCGCGATCAGGAGATTGAGCCTGCCGGTCACCGTCTCCGGGATGTCGAAGAGGTGGTCGATGCCGTCGGTGGGGACGGCGATCTTCGCCTGGAGACTGCGCTTGGGCAGCGGTGTGTACGAGTCGACGACTTCCTGGAGTGCGCCGGTGAACTCGCCTGCCCCGATCCGGACGAGCCTTTCGGCGGCCAAGGCCCGGTAGTCGTAAGGGATCGACGTCGACGTCGACAGCACGACCTCGGCGAGCAGGGCGCGGTACCGGTCGTCGTCCAGGGACGCGGCGGCCAGTTCCAGTGACAGGTAAGGGGAATCGTCGCCGGGACCGTGGACCCAGCTCGCCGTGAACGGCGCTTCGAATCGGCACACCTTCGTGAACAAGGCACGGGCGTCGTCGTCGTTCTTGATCTGGCTCGTGACCTCGGCCACCGCCGTTTCGCGGTCCGAGACCTCGGGCAGCATGTCCTTGGCCGGTCGCAACAGCGTCGAAAGATCTTCCAGGCTTCGCGTCATGTCTCGCTCCCAATTCGTGCGAACTTCTCGTTTTCCGTTGTCTGCGGGAAGGTTCCGGTGAACATCGCCGAACCCAGCGCGGCGAGGAACCGGTGCTCGGCCGGGCGTACCAGCGACGTGCCCTCACCGAGGTGCTGCAACAGGTTCAGCTGCGTCAGAAGCGCCTCCTTGAAATGGTTGACGGCGACGAGGAAATGGCGCGCGGGCGCCGTGCCCCGGACGTGGACGGCGTGGATGTTCTTGTGATCGGGTTCCGCGCCGTAGAACGGTTCGAAGACCAAGGTGACGTGCTGCCCGGACCGGAGTTCCACGTCCGCGAAGCGATACCGGAACTCGGAGCCGTAGGGGATCACCGCGGGGGTGAGGTAGTTCCTCGAAACGGCTTCGGGGAAGGCGAATCCGGCCAGCCCGGGATAGGCGATGGCGCCGGTCGACGACGTGTAGAGCTCGATGTCCGGCAAACCCGCCACCGAGGTTCGCACGCGCATCTCCGCCGTCACCGACGACGGGATCGTCCGGAGATACGTCCGGTACTGATCGGCCGGGAGGACCGATCGCAGAATGCTCAGCATGTGGAAGCCCTCGTAGCCTGCCTCGCCGTACCGGGTGTCGACGAATCTGCCGTTCGCGATGTCGAGCTCGCGGTTCTTGGTGAATTCGACGGTGATCTTCCTGATCGGGTCGAATTCGCCGAGCTGCCGCACCGAAGTGGCGAAACGCCGAACGGCCTCGCTGTGGGAATACACGTCGTTGACGAGGATCCGGGCACGGGGATTGCGCCGGACCGTCCGGTCGAGGCCGTCGAGCTCGTCCGGGTAGCAGGCCGGCTTCTCCAGCAGGATCCGCGCATCGGGCTGATGCCGCAGGATCTCGTCGACCACGGAGAGATGGGTGGCCGTCGGGGTGGCGACCACCCAGGCGTCGATTCCCGAGGGATCCGGCACCCGGGCCACCCGGTCCCAGTCGGCGCCGTTCCCGATGTCCACGGTGCCGATCCGGTGACCCGCCTGCCCGTAGCACTCGGCGTACAGCGACCCGATCTTGCCGAGTCCGACGATCACGATCGTCTTCTCAGTCGGCGACGGTGACGGCACGGGCCTTCCCTTCTCGCGACCGGAGGGCGTGGGCCGCGGCGGAGGTGCCGGCCGCCCTGCCCAGCACGGCACCCGCCATCAACCCGGTGCCGCCCGGATATCCCTGGTCGTAAAGGCCGCCGACGATCACGCCTGCCGCGTAGAGGCCGCTGATCGGTTCCCCGCCGCCGCGCACCTCGGCGCCGGGGGTCACGGACAGCCCGCCGTAGGTGAAGGTCAGACCGCAGACCACCGGGACGAACAGGAACGGGGGCGTGCCGAGACGCTTCTCCGCCTGGCCGTCGTGCAGCCGCTGGATTTCGGCGGCCAGGTTCGCGGCGTCGATCCCGAGCCGCCGGGCGCCTTCCTCGATCGAGGAGACGGTCACCGACGCCGGGTCGCCGAGGTAGCCGTTCGGGAGCGCGCCCGCCGAGACGACCTTGTCGTCGAAGATCTGGAACGCGATCCTGCCCGGCTGCTCCTGAATCTTCTGCCCCAGCGAGACGTAGGTGAGGTTGCTGTAGCCGCCGGATTCGTCGAAGAAGCGGCGTCCGTCCCGGTTGACCACGACGCCCAGCGGGAAGGCGTACCGGGCGAGGCCGTGGGACTTGTGCATCTGCCCCGGCAGCATGTGGTCGGGCAGGCCGACGCCCTGCGGCGTGGTGTGGCACTTCTCCCAGTTGCCCGCGGTGTCGGCACCGATTCCGACGGCCGCCGTCAGCGGAGCACCTTCGTTGAACGGGACGCCGCGCAGCTTCACGTCCCGCCATTCCTCGCCGAGATGACGCGCCCGCAACCCGGTGTCCGCCTCGAAACCGGCCGACGCCAGCACCAGCGCGCCGGCGAGCACCGGGAACGCGGGCCCGGATCCGTGGAGCAGGTAGCGGCCGTCGGCGGTCCGCTCGAAGCCGGTGACCGGGCTGTCGTAGCGGACCGTTCCGCCGAGCCGTTCGAACCGGTCGAAGTTCCGGTCCTGCAGGCTCTGGCCGCCGCCGTCGAGGACGATCGGCACGTCGCCGGGCAGCGGCGTCGGCCTCGGCGCCCAGCGCTGCCCGAAGTCGCGCATCCAGCTGATCGTGTCCGTCGAACGGCGGACGATCGATTCGATGAGGGCGGCGTCCACCTGGTCGCCGGACACCCGGAGCCAGTCGTCGAGGTACTGCTCGTCCGAGTATCCCGTCCGGCCTGCCAGAATTTCGCCGACCCGGTCTTTGTCCTCATCCCGTAGCAGTGCGGCGATGAATGGGCTTCCCTGCCAGGAGAAACGCATTGTCCTGGTCAAGGAACTGTTTCCGCCACGCATTTCCTTCGGTGCGGCTTCCAGTACGGTGACGGAGTCCGCACCCGCCTGTAGTGCGGCTATACCCGCGCAGAGACCGGCATTACCCGCTCCGACGACGACGACCTGCCTTTCGGTCACCTCGTTTTGCCCGCTGTCCATCAGCAACGCTCCAGATAATCCGATGTTCGCCATTGGTGGTCGACCGAGTTCGAACGGGACCTGGTCGTTCCGGCGACGGGCATGGTGAATGAAGACGGCCACGCTCGACCTGTCGACTCACGGTGATCGGGTCGATACGATCGACCCGGCGCCGCCGGTCCGCAAACTGCCGGTCCACTGCGAAAAGCGCAGCGATTTTCCTTGCCCGCACATGTATTCGCGACAAGCGAAGGATTCTCTCCAAAATCGTCGTAATGACCGCCCGGTATGGGTGACGGCAAGCGTCATCCGGTCTTCGAAACGGAGATTTCAGTGGATGTCTTCCGGGCTGAACCAGGTGTTTCCGCCGGGTTCACCGTCGCCCTTGACGATGTACTCGCGGATTCTTCTCGTTTGCTCATTTTTCGGAGCCCGGCATTTTCCGGGCCGCTCCTGACGTGGTCGGTGTCGGGCCGACTGGGGTCAGCCTGACTTCCTGACCAGCGCCTGGGCAACCTTCGGCCAGTTCGGCCTTGTTCGAAATCGTTCGAGTAGCCCGAACGGAAGATTTCGGCGCCGCTGAACGGCGGTATCGCGGCTCGGATCGCCTCAGCCAGTCTAGAGCGATGATTGTGGATCAGGGGGGCGACGACGGGGAGCCGCCGACGGCGGTTCTACCACCGGACTCAATGGTTTCACCGGCTGAGTTCACAGCGGCACTGCGCGTATTGAGAACGTGGTCCGGATTGACTTATCGTCAGTTGGCGGCCCGGGCGAATGAACTCGGGGGAACACTTCCGGCGAGTACGGTCGCGACCACTCTCGGCCGCACCACATTGCCGAGGGAATCGTTCGTCGAGACGTTCACACACGCGTGCGGACTCGATGACGAACAAGTACGGAGATGGGTGGAGGCCCGGACCCGGATCGCGATGGGGACGCCACCGCGGCTCGTCGACGACCTGACGGTGAAGATCGTCTCGCCGGAACCCGGACCGGAGCCGGAATCGCGGCGACGGCGGCGTTGGCGGGTGCCGGTCATCGTCGTCGCGGTCGTGAGTGTCATGTTCGCCAGCGTCCTGGGATATCTGACCCGTTCCTTCGGTGCCTCGACGAAGAACAAGACCGCCGGGGCCGTGGTGCCGGGGCTGGACTTGCGAGAGGTGGGCAGCTGGGCGCAGATCCGTCCCGCCCGCACTCCCGAGCTCTGCCTCGCCGAGGGGAAGGACCGGACCGAGCTCTACTCCGGCACCATCGTCGCGCAGCAGCCCTGCGGTGGAGCCGGCTCGCCACGCGTGTTCATCGATCCCGTCGGGGAGGAGAACGCCGTGCAGATCCAGTGGCACCATCCGGAGACCGGGATCGGCTGTCTCACGGTCGTGAACGAAGGAATGGGACACGACCTGGTCGAACCCCGCGACGACTGTGACGACGATGGTTTGGACCAGCTGTTCACCGTCGGTCCGGCGGACCTGGTGGAGACGGGCCGTTACGTCATCCGTCCCCTCGGTACGAGCGAATGCCTCGGCCTGCGTGATCTGGACACCGCCGTGGGCACCGAGGTCGTCCGGGAACGCTGCTCCAGCGCTCCCGATCAAGCCTTCTTCATCGACCTGATCCCGCCTCCGTAGCACCGCCGGCCCCGTGCCCGTGTGATCACTCCACGAGAAAGCCGGGAACGCCGGGAACCGAGGACGACCCTCCGACGACTTGTGGGGCTGAATCGTGTCGCCCGGCGAGCGGAGTGAGATGCACTGGTACGAGGACGACGACCTGTGGGTCGGCTTCGCGGACGTGATGTTCCCGCCCAGCCGGGCCGAAGAGGCCGAACGCCTGACGGCCACGTCACCGCTGCTGGAGATCGCCGACGGCGCGAAGGTGCTGGATCTGGCTTGTGGTCCGGCGATCCACGTCGTGCCGTTGGCGAAGCGGGGCGCCGACGTCACCGGCGTCGACCTCAGCCCGGCCATGCTCGAACGCGCGCGCGAGGCCTGCGAGAACGCGGGTGTCGCGGTGAAGCTGGTCCAGGCCGACATGCTCGAATACGTCGAGCCCGGCGCGTACGACCTGATCATCAACATGTACACGTCGTTCGGTTACTTCACCGAGCCCGGCGACAACCTCGCCGTGCTGCGAAACGCCTACGCCAGCCTCGCGCCCGGTGGCAGGCTGCTGATCGACGTCCTCGGCAAGGAGGTGCTGGCCGGCTGGGTCGGCCGCCCGAAGGCGGTCGACGTCGACGGCGGGACGGTGTTCATGCGCGACACCATCCTCGACGACTGGACCCGGCTCAAGACCGATTGGACCCTGGTCCGCGACGGTGTCGCGAAGCGAGCGTCGATCCTGTCCTTCTTGTACAGCGCCGCGGAGCTGAAGGCGCTGTTCGAGTCGGTGGGCTTCACCGGCGTCGAGTGCTTCGGCGATTTCGACGGCTCGCCTTACGACAATCACGCACGCCGCCTGATCGTGCGCGGTGAACGTGCCGGCTGAACCGCTCCGCCTGTTCGCGGAACCGGACGACGAGACGGCCCGGCCGCTCCGGCTCACGGGCCCGGTGCTCCTGCTGTCGGTGGCGCTCGCGATCTCGCTGATCGCGGGCGTCGCGCTCGGCCCGTCCACCGTCGCCCTTCCGGATGTCCTGCGCTACCTGGGAAAGGCGATCACCGGCGGCACGATCACCGGCGACGAGGTCACCGGGTACTCGATCGTCTGGCAGGTCCGCACGCCGCGGGTGCTGCTGGCGGCCGTCGTCGGCGCGGGGCTCGCGGTGGTCGGGGTCGCCGTGCAGGCCCTGGTGCGCAACGCGCTCGCCGATCCGTTCGTACTCGGGATCTCCTCGGGCGCCTCGGTCGGTGCCGCCGCCGTCGTGGTGTTCGGCCTGTTCGCCGGACTCGGCGTGCTGGCGCTGTCGACAGCCGCCTTCCTCGGCGCGCTGGGCGCGACCGCGCTGGTCTATCTGGCCGCCCGCAGCAGATTCGGCCTGACGCCGTTGCGTCTCGTGCTCACCGGGGTCGCGCTCACCTACGCCTTCCAGGCGGTGATGAGCGTGCTCGTCTACCTCTCGCCGAACGGTCAGGCCGCGCAGACCGTGCTCTTCTGGCTGCTCGGCAGTCTCGGCGCGGCGACCTGGGCGTCCTTGCCGCTGGCCGCGTTCGGCGTGGCCGTCGCGATCGCGGTCCTGCTGCGCTACGGCACCGCGCTCGACGTCCTGTCGATGGGCGACGAGACCGCGATGAGCCTCGGCACCGACGCGGCCGCGTTGCGCCGCTGGCTCTTCCTGCTCACCGCCGTCGTCACCGGTCTGCTGGTGGCGGTCAGCGGTTCGATCGGGTTCGTCGGGCTGGTCCTGCCGCATGTGGTGCGGATGGTCGCCGGCTCGGGACATCGCCGCGTGCTGGCGCTCGCGCCGCTGGTGGGCGCGGTCTTCCTGGTGTGGGTCGATCTGCTCGCCCGCACCCTCGTCGCGCCCGAGGAACTGCCGCTCGGGGTGATCACCGCGCTCATCGGCGTCCCGGTGTTCCTCGTGGTGATGCGGCGCCGCGGCTACGCGTTCGGAGGTCGCTGATGCTGTCCCTGAACGACCTTTCCGTCGAGGTGGCCGGATCGACGCTGATCCGCGAACTGCGGCTGGACGTCGGCGCGGGCGAAGTCGTCGGGCTCCTCGGCCCGAACGGCAGCGGCAAGTCGACCGCGCTGCGCTGCGTCTACCGGGCCTTGACGCCATCCGGCGGCGCGGTGCTGCTCGACGGCACCGATCTCGCCGAGCAGGGCCTGCGCGACACCGCCCGCCGGATCGCCGCGCTCACCCAGGACAGCCGGGCGGATCTGGACTTCACCGTCGAGGAGGTCGTCGCGCTCGGCCGGTCCCCGCATCAGCGCGGCAACCTCCGGCTTTCGGCCCGCGAACGCGCGCTGTGCCGGGAAGCGTTGCGGCGCATGGACATCACCCACCTCGCCCAGCGCAGCGTGCTGACGCTTTCGGGCGGCGAACGGCAGCGGGTCCTGGTGGCGAGGGCGCTGGTCCAGGAACCCGAGGTGCTGGTCCTCGACGAGCCGACCAACCACCTCGACGTCCGGCATCAGGTCGAACTGCTGAAATTCCTGCGCGACTGCGGGCTCACCGTGCTCGTCGCCCTGCACGACCTCAACCTCGCCGCCGCCGTCTGCCACCGGATCGCGTTGCTGCGCGGCGGCTCGCTCGCCGCCTGCGGCACCCCGGCCGAAGTGCTCACACCGGAAACGGTCCGCGCCGTGTTCGGCGTCGACGTCACCCCGGTCACCCATCCCGTGACCGGTGCGCTCCAGCTGCTTTACGACCTTCCCGCCGACGAAACCGAGGGGATCTCACGATGAAGCCGTCCAGGGTGACCGCGCTCTTCGCCGCGGCACTGCTCCTGAGCGCCTGCGGTGCCCAGGTCGAGGCCGGACCCGCCGCGCCGGCGCGGGCCACGGTGACCAACTGCGGCGCGCAGGTCACCTTCCCGGCGCCGCAGCGTCCGGTGGCCTACGACGTTTCCGGTGCCGAGAAGATGTTCTCGCTCGGGCTCGCCGGCCGGATGCGCGGCTACGTGATGAACTCGCTCGGCGATCCGTCGATCGCCGGTTCGCCGTGGAAGGACGACTACGCCAAGGTCGAACGGCTCGGCACTTCCCGGGTCACCCGCGAGATCCTGGTCAACGCCAAGGCGGACTGGGTGATCGCGGGCTGGAACTCCGGGTTCAGCGAAGAACGCGGGATCACGCCGAAACTGCTGGAGCAGGTCGGCATTTCGAGCTACCTGCACACCGAGACCTGCTGGGAGTATCCCACCGCGAAGTCGGAGGTGACACCGCTGGAAGCGCTCTACACCGACCTGCGCAACCTCGGTGACATCTTCGGCGTCCGCCAGCGGGCCGACGAACTCGTCGCGGAACTCAAGGGGCGCTTCGACAAGGTCCGCGCGGGAGCGCCGAAGACGCCGCCCGCCAAGGTGTTCGTCTACGACTCCGGCACCGATCAGCCCTTCACGTCGGGGAAACACGCCGCTCCCAACGACATCATCGACGCCGCGGGCGGGACGAACGTCTTTCGGGACCTCCAGGACGGCTGGGGCAGCGTCGGCTGGGAAGCGGTGGTGAAGGCCGAACCCGAGGTGATCGTCGTGGTGGATTACGCCGACCAGCCCGCGAAGGACAAGATCGCGTTCATCAAATCCGCGTCACAGCTGAAGAACACGCCCGCCGTGCGCGACAACCGGTTCCACGTCGTCTCCTACGGGGACCTCGTGAGCGGCCCGCGCAACGCGGCGGGCGCCGAATCACTGGCGGCGTACCTGCGCTCGATCGGCCGGTGACCACCATGTCCGTACCGGTCCACGACCACGTCACCGACGCGATCAAGACACCGGCGTTGATCCGGCTGGAACCGAACATCGTGCTGCTCCGCTTCGAGACCTTGAAGGTCTACGCGGCGCTCGGTGCCGTCCGCTCGCTGCTCGCGAACGGTACAGTCCGAAAAGGACAGACGCTGATCGACAGCTCCAGCGGGATCTACGCGCTCGCGCTGGCGATGGCCTGTCATCGCCACGGGCTGCGCTGCCACATCGTCGCGTCCACCACCGTCGATCTCACCATGCGTTCGCAGCTGGAGATCCTGGGCGCGACGGTCGACCAGATGCCGCCGTCCGAGGACCTCCGCCTCGACCAGCGGCGCCGGGTCGCGCGGGTGCGCGAACTCCTGGACCGGCATCCGGACATGCATTGGATGCGCCAGTACCACGATCCCGTGCACTACCTGGGGTACGGCGAGGTCGCCGAGCTCGTCGCCCGCGCGCTGCCGTCCGGGCCGCTGACCGTCGTCGGCAGCGTGGGCACCGGCGCGTCGACCGGCGGGATCGCGCGGTCGCTGCGCGAACGCGATCCGGACGTCCGGCTGACCGGGGTCCAGCCGTTCGGGAGCGTCACCTTCGGCAGCGAGCGGTTCACCGATCCGGACGCGATCATCGCGGGGATCGGGTCCGCCATCCCGTTCGGCAACGTCGATCACGAACTGTACGACCGGATCCATTGGCTGGACTTCGTGCACGCCATGGCCGCGACCATCGGGCTCATGCGCGACCACGCCGTCTTCGCCGGGCTCTCCACCGGGGCCGCGTACCTCGTCGCGGGCTGGGAAGCCGCGCGGAATCCGGAGCGGACGCACGTCGTGATCGGTGCCGACACCGGACATCGGTACACGGCAAGGGTCTTCGCCCGGCATCGCGAGGCCGTCGACCCGGCGGGACTCGCGCCGCGTGAGATCACCTCGCTGGACGACCTCGCCCTGCCGTGGGCGGCGATGGACTGGCGGCGCCGCCGGTTCGGGGTACCCACGCAGCCGTTGTACCGGAAGGAGCGCGTCTCGTGACCGTCGTCCTGTTGGAAGCACTCACCTTCGGTCTCGGCAGGCTGGCCGACGCCGCCGCGGAAGCCGGGCGGAAACTGGTGCTGTTCACCGGAAACCGCGACATCTACCGCTACGAACTCGGCGTCCTGGGGCCGGACAGGGTCGAGGTCGTCGACATCGACACCACCGACATCGCGGCCTGCGAAGCCGCGTTGCGCGCCATCCCGGGTCTCGCGGGGATCATCAACTCGACCGACACCTGGGCACTGCCGGGCGCCGAACTCACCGCCCGGCTCGGCCTGCCCGGTCCGGACGCGGCGGCCGTCCGCGTGCTGCGGGACAAGGGCGCGGTGCGTGAGCTGCTGTACGAACACGGACTCACCCGCGGCGGGCCGGTGCCGGCCTCGGCCGCCGAACAACTCGGTTTCCCTTTGGTGGTCAAGGATTCCTCGGGAACGTCGTCGCGCGGCGTCTGGCTCGTCCGCGACGCGGCCGAACTCGATCGGGCCAGGGAAGAAGCGAAGGACACGCCGCTCAAGGGGCATCTGATCGCCGAACCGTACTTCGCGGGCCCGCTCTACAGCGCGGAAACCGTCACCTGGCAAGGAAGGACCCGGCTGCTCGGGATCCTCTCCCGGCAGTTGTCACCCGAACCGGTGCGGCGGGAGGAGGCCGCCGCGTTCCCGGTGGCCTTCCCGGAGGCCGAGCTCGCCGGGCTGGACGAGTGGATCGGCCAGGTGCTCAAGGCCGCCGGGCACGAACAGGGCTTCGCCCACACCGAATTCGTACTCACCGCCGAGGGAGCGGAAGTCGTCGAGATCAACATCCGGATCGGCGGGGCGATGCTCGGCGAAGCGCTGTGCCGGTCGCTGGGCACCAACGTGTATTCCGCGATGATCTCCCTGGCGCTGGGCGAGGAGCCCGCTCTGCTCACCCAGGAGATCGGCGGGGGACCGGGGATCGGGTTCGTGCTGGCCTATCCGGTCACGGAAGGCGTGCTCAAGGGCTGGTCCGGGCTCGACCGGCTGGCCGGTCTGCCCGGCGCGCCGGAGTGGTATCCGACGGCGAGTCCCGGTGACGAGATCCGGCACCTCGCGGATCAGCGGTCCTGCACCGGGATCGTGCTGGCGGAGGGACCGACGGCGGAACTCGCGTTGCATCGCGCGCTCGCCGCGGCGGGCGGGATCGCGCCGGTGATCGGTTCTTGAGAATTCCCTCAGATGGATAGCTCTACTTTCTATTTTGGAAGGTGAAGCTATCCACCTGGAGGGATCTGTGGGCGAAGCAGTGGGCAGACGCGCGGTGCTCGGGGGCGCGGCGGCGGCCGGTGTCGCGATGCTGGCGGCGAACACGGCCACGGCGCAGGAGCCGCGGCGGGGGCAAGGGCGGTTCGCGGGCAAGGTCGTGATCGTCACGGGGGCGACGTCGGGGATCGGCCGGGCGACGGCCATCGCCTTCGCCGCGGCCGGTGCCAAGGTCGGTTTCTGCGGCAGGCGGGAAGACCTCGGCCGCGAGGTCGAACGGGAGATCCGCCGGGCGGGCGGGGGAGCGACCTACCTTCGCGCGGACGTCCGGGTCCCCGAGCAGTTCCAGGCCTTTGTGGACGGTGTCGCCGTCCGGTACGGCAGGCTCGACATCGCGTTCAACAACGCGGGGATCCACCTCGGCAAGCCGTTGCACGAGATCTCCCTCGACGAATGGGAGAACGTGCAGCGCACCAACGCGCGCGGGGTGTTCCTCTCGATCAAGCACGAGATACCGCACCTGCTGAAGGCGGGCGGCGGGGTGATCGTCTGCACCGCGTCCGCGCAGGCCGAGCAGACCAGGCCGGGGCACGCCGCCTACACGTCGAGCAAACGCGCCGTTCAAGGGCTGGTGCGCGCGGCGGCGCTGGACTATGGCGCGAAGGGGATCCGGGTGCTGGCGATCGACCCGGGGACGATCGACACCCAGCTGGTGCGCCCGCCGGGTGTTCCGGACGACCAGTGGGCGCAGTTCAAGAAGGCTTGGGGGCCGTTGAACGTTCACGGCCTGCCGAGGATGGGTGAGGCGACGGACATCGCTTCGGCCGTGCTCGGTTCACCCCGCCCGGCTGAAGTACATGATGGCCCCCTTCCTTGCGATAGGCGCAAGGAAGGGGGCCTTCATGTACTTGGAAAACTCAAGAGCCCGGAGCGCATTTCTTGGCGGCGGACGCGGCGGCCAGCAGTTCCGGTGTGTCCATTTTGATCGACGCGAAGGGATCGGTGGTCTCCGTGAGCGGCTTCTGCGCCGCGTCCAGTGCCTTGAGACCGGCGTCCAGCGCGGCCTGGCTCTTGGAGGCGTCCAGCTTCCGCTTCCCTTCCGCCGCCGCGTCCCTCGCCGCCGTGTAACTGTCCACAAGGGACTTCCTTGCCGCGTCTCCGCCAGGGACCGGCGACGCGGGCAGCGCGCTCAGCTCGTCGACGACCTTGCCCGCCAGCTCGGCGCGGACACCGAGGTCTTGGCTCAGCCAGGGCCTCGTCACCTCGACGCCGGAACCCTGCTTGCTCGCGTGGTCGTTGCTGGCCTTCACGTAACCGTGGATCGCGCCGCACATCCCGTCCAGCCAGGCCACCGTCTTGGCGTCCGGCCCCGGGAGCGGGGTCGGCGACGGGGTGACCGTGACCGTCGCCGGTGTCGCAGGGGGAGCAGCCTCACCCGAACAAGCCGTCGTCGCGAACAGAGCCCCCAGCAGGGCGGCGAACAGAATTTTCGTCTTCATAGGACCTTCCCTCCGGGGTGAACACGCCCCGGAGGGGTCTTGGGTTGCCTGCCGGTTTCAGTCGCAGTCGCCCATGATCCCGGCCAGCTCGCCGGGCAGCAGCGGCGGTTCCGGCAACGGGTTCGCGGCGGGCGCGCGCATCCCGTCGAACAGCAGGGCGAGATGGCGGCGCCAGACCTCCGGCCGGACGGCC
Source organism: Amycolatopsis oliviviridis (assembly GCF_014654365.1). Classification (GTDB taxonomy): domain Bacteria; phylum Actinomycetota; class Actinomycetes; order Mycobacteriales; family Pseudonocardiaceae; genus Amycolatopsis; species Amycolatopsis oliviviridis. The sequence goes on along the minus strand of NZ_BNAY01000003.1, from coordinate 435,585 downwards.
GATGTAGCCTCGACGGTGCGTGCGATTCCCCAGGTCACGAAGGCCATGTCCGCAAGGGTGAAGTCCTCGCGCAGCGCCCCGCTCTCCTTGGCGCGTTCGACGACCCGGGTCATGAGTTCGTACCCGCGTTCGAGGTCCTCGGCCTGCGGCGGCCGCGTCGAGGCCAGCTCGTTGTAGCCGCGATCGGCGGCCTGCAGTTCGCAGACCCGTTCGATGAACGACGTCAGCCCGGCCCAGGCGTCGTCGAGGGACAGGGCGTGTTCGGCCAGCTTCGCGACGGTCTCGGCCCGGTCGGCGAACACCGCGTTCACCAGATCCGCGCGCTGGGGGAAGTGGTTGTACAGCGTGCCGATGCTGACGCCGGCGGTCTTGGCGATCTCTTCGAGCGCGACGTCGAGGCCGCGCACCGCGTAGAGCCCCCTGGCGGCTTCGATCAGCAGGTCGCGGTTGCGCTGGGCGTCCTTCCGCAGGGGTTTGGTCATGCCCGCATCGTAGTCAAGTTGAAGGTGGCCTCAAGTTGTGTGTACCTTCGAAGAAGTTGAGGGTATCCTCAACTTATCTGCGCTGGGAGGAACCATGACCAAAACGCTCGCGATCTTCGGCGCCGGACCGGTGCTGGGGCTGTCGCTCGCCCGCCGTTTCGGCCGCGAGGGCTTCCGTATCGCCCTCGTCGCGCGCACCACCGAGAATCTCGACGCGCTCGTCGCGGAACTGGACGGCGACGGCATCGAAGCGAGCGGATTCGTCGCCGACGTCTACGAACCGGCGCGAATCGAGGCCGCCGTCACCGCCATCGGCCGGATCGACGCGGTCGCCTTCAACCCCGGCGGCGGGAGCATGGGCGAGGGGATCGTGCCGGTGCTCGACGTCGATCCGGAGAACCTGCGGCTGATCCTGGACCGGTTCCTGGTGTCCGCGGTGGCGCTGGTCCGGGCCGTGCTGCCGGGCATGACCGAGCGCGGCGACGGCGCGATCCTGTTCACCGCGGGCCAATCCGGCCTGCACCCGGCGCCGTTCCTCGGCAACGCGGGCATGGCGCAGGCCGCGCTGCGGAACTACTTCCACAACCTGAACGCCGTACTCGCCGAGAAGGGCATCTATGCCGGGGCCGTCAACGTCGGTGCGCTGATCGAGGGCAGCGTCCCGCATCGGGTGCTCACATCGAGCCCGCTGGACTTCGAGCCCGAGGTGATCCACCCGGACGTCTTCGCCGATGCCTTCTGGAAGCTTTACGCGACGCGGGAGTCTCCCGAAGCGCTGGTCGGCTCTTTCGGGAAGTAAGACGGAGTGGGTCGAGGTGGTCGTGAGTGGTAAATGTCGTTCTAACGTCACTTACCACTCACGACCAACCCGGCCGGACGGGTTCTGTGCCTTCACGGACTCGGTGATCGCCACGTTCGCCACAGGCGCACCAGAGGTCGCAGAGAGAGCGCGGGAAGGCCCCCTTTCCTCGGCTCAGCCGGAGAAACCCGACCTTCGCGGACAGCCAGAGAAGGACGGCGGAGGTGAGCCCTCGGTCCCGACGCCCTCGCGCGCCTGAGGTACATGAAGGCCCCCTTCCTTGCGCCTAGGTACAGGAAGGGGGCCTTCATGTACTGGTTACTTCTCGATGGCGTAGGCCTCGATCTCGACCTTCATCTTCGGGTCGAGCAACGCCGTGACCTCGACCATGGTGGCCGCGGGCAGGACGTCGCCGAAGGCTTCGCGATGCGCCCGCGCCACCAGTTCGGCGTCCTTGATGTCGGTGACGTAGGTGACCGTGCGCACCACCGCGGCCAGGCTGGAACCGGCCTCCCGCAGCGCGGTCTCGATGATCGAAAGCACGGCCGACGCCTGTTCGTACGCGTCTCCCGAACGGAACGGTTCGCGAGCCGTCGTCCCGGAAACGTGGATGTGGTCGCCGACGCGCACCGCCCGGCTGTAACCGAAGATCTGCTCGAAGTCCCCGCCGGAGGAGATGTTCACCCGTTCAGTCATGCCCGAACGAAAGCACAGTGGCGGCCGGAGCGGAACCGGTTTCGACTCACCCATGATCGAACACGTTCAGGTGGCGACCCGGCTTTCGAGTTGAGGCTCCCGGAGCGGCTTGTAGCGTCGGGCTGAGTTCGCTCGTCACCGGGAGGCTCGTCGTGGTCGTCGCTCAGCGCCGGCGTCGTGCACTGAAACCGTTGTCACGAAGGGTCTTTTCCTTCGGCACAGTGCTCGCTGTCCTTTTCGGAACCCTGGTCACGACGGGGACGGCGCAAGCGGCGACGTGGCCGGTGCAGGGCGAGAACGATCCGTCGACGTTCGACTGCGACCACCTGTACTACAGCAATTTCCGCTCCGGCATGCAGTTCCGTGCCGGCGCCGCGGGGGACGCGGAGATCCAGAACACGGTGATCAGCAAGCGCGCGGGCGCGGGCCCACCGGACTACTGGTCGACGAACCTGGCGCTGGGCAAGGATCCGGACACCGGCCGGGTCGCCGCGTTCTACTCCAGCTACACCACCGGGAATCTCACGCTCTACAAGCACGTGTCGGGCACGAACACCGTCACCGACGAGATCGCCGGAGGCGAGTCCCGCAAGCTCCCCGCCGGGGTCAACTGGGGCGGACTCGGCGCCGATCCCGCGACCGGGATGCTCTACGGCGCGCAGAACGGCGGGGCGCCGGTGTTGTTCGCGATGAATCTCGCCAGTGGCGCGACGAAGACCTTCTCCCGCGGGTCCACGCTGAAGCCCGTTCCGGCGAACGACCCCGTCTTCACCGGGGGATCGCTCGTCCCCGACCTGTTCGTCGATTCCTCCGGCGGGGTGTACTACGGGATCGTCTACGGCGGCCAGAGCTACATCTACCGCTTCGATCCGGACACCGGCGAGACCACCCAAGCGGTCAAGGTCACCGGTCCCGGATCGTCCAACGGCTTCAACAACTACGGCATGGCCTTCCTGAACGGGTCGATCTACCTCGGTTACTACGGTGGCGCGCTGTACAAGGTCGACCCACGCACCGGTGTTTCCCGGCAGGTGCCCGGCGGCAACGCGCACACCAACCAGGTCGGCCGGATCACCTCCGAATCCGGCGGGACCTGGCCCATCACCGACCTCGCCAGCTGCTCGATCGCCCCGGATCTGACGAAACGGCTCGTGGTCGCCAAGAAGGCGGACAAGACCGACGCGAAACCGGGCGACAAGGTCACCTATACCGTCACGGTCGCCAACGAGGGAACGGCGACGGCGCCCGGGACGGTCGTCACCGACGATCTGACCGGAGTGGTGGACGACGCCGCCTACAACGACGACGCGAAAGCCCTGTCCGGCGGCACCGAGCTGGCGAAACCCCGCTACGACGCTGCGGGGAAGCGGCTGACCTGGACCGGCGACCTCGATCCCGGCGCGACCGTGACGATCACCTATTCGGTGACGATCGGTTCGCCACCGGGCGGCGACAAGAAGCTCGACAACGTCGTGACCGTCCCGGACAGCAACTGCGCCGAGGGCGGAAATGACCCGGAGTGCACCGCGCAGGTCGCCGTGGCGACGTTGAAGATCGTCAAGACCAGCGCGCCGGCGAAGCCCATGCCGGGCCAGAAGGTCACGTACACGATCAAGCTCACCAACGACGGTACGGCCGACTGGGCGGACGCCACCGCCGTCGACGATCTGTCCGATGTGGTCGACGACGCGGCGTACAACAGCGACGCCACCGCGACCACCGGCCTCGTGACCTACTCCGCGACCGAAAAGACCCTGCGCTGGGCCGGTACCGTCGGGAAGGGCAGCACGGTCACGATCACCTATTCGGTGACCGTCGCCGACCCGCCGGGCGGGAACAAGCGGCTGACCAACGCCGTCGTCGGACCGGACGGCTCCACCTGCCCCGATGGCGCCACGGACCCGGATTGCGGCACCGACGAGCCGATCAACGCGGTCGTGATCACGAAGTCGGCCGCCCCGGACTCGGCCAAACCCGGCGACGTCGTGACCTACACGCTGACCGCGCGCACCCTCGACGGATCGGCCGCGGCAGGGGTGAAGCTCACCGACGACCTGTCCGGGGTCGTCGACGACGCCACCTACAACGGTGACGCCGTCGCCAAGGCCGACGGGACGCCCACCCCGGCACAACCCGGCTACGACAGCGCGACCACGACGTTGACCTGGACCGGGGACATCCCGGCCGGGAAGACCGTCACGATCACCTATTCGGTGAAGGTCGGCACGCCGCCGGCCGGGGACAAGGTGCTGCGCAACGCGGTCACCGGTCCGGACGGTTCGACCTGCCCGCCGGGCAGCACGGACCCGGCCTGCGGCACGGTGACCCCGATCGGCGCCCTGGAGATCAAGAAGACCGCGAGCCCGGCCTCGGCCATGCCCGGCGACAAGGTCACCTACACCGTGAAGGTGCGCAACGTCGGCTCTGCGGCCTACCCGGGCGCCTCGTTCAGCGACGACCTGACCGGCGTCCTCGACGACGCCACGTGGAACGGCGACGCCTCCGCCACCGCGGGCGCCACCACCTTCGACGAGCCGGGCCGGAAACTCACCTGGTCCGGTGACGTCGCCGCGGGGAGCACGGCGACGGTCACCTACTCGGTCACCGTCGGCAAACCGCCCGCCGGGGACCGGCGGCTGACCAACGTCGTCGTCGGACCGGACGGCTCGACCTGCCCGGAGAACAGCGGTGATCCCGACTGCGCGACCGAAACCCCGCTCGGGGCGCTGGTGCTGGCCAAGACCGCGGCACCGGCGAGCGCGAAGCCGGGCCAGATCGTCACTTACACGGTGACCGCGAGCAATCCGGGGACCGGCGTCTACCGCGACGCGCGGTTCACCGACGATCTGAGCGGCGCACTGGACGACGCGACCTACAACCGGGACGCGCGGGCCACGGCGGGCACCGTCGCGTACGCGGAGCCGAACCTGACCTGGACGGCGGACCTGCCGGCGGGTGCCACGGTGACCATCACCTATTCGGTGACCGTGAACAAGCCGCCCGCCGGGGACCGGACGCTGCGCAACGCCGTGACCGGCACCGACGACTCGACGTGCCCGCCCGGCTCGACGGATCCGGACTGCTCCGCCGTCACCCCGATCGCCTCCCTGAAGATCGTCAAGACCGCCGAGCCGTCCGCGCCCCGGCCGGGCGAGCGGCTCACCTACACGGTGCGCGTCGAGAACACCGGGACCGCGGCCTATCCGGGAGCGCGGGTCCGCGACGACCTGACCGGTGTCCTCGACGACGCGACCTACAACGACGACGCCACGGCGACCGGCGGCACCACCGGCTACGAGGCCCCGGTGGTGACCTGGACCGGCGACGTCGCGGCCGGTGCCACGGTGACCATCACCTATTCCGTCACCGTGAACAGCCCGCCCGGCGGCGACAAGAAACTCACCAACGCCGTCGTCGGGACCCCGGACGGCAACTGCCCACCGGATTCGGCCGATCCGGACTGCGGGACGGTCACTCCCGTGCCGTCGTTGAAGATCCGCAAGACGGCCACCCCCGAGGAGGTCAAGACCGGCGACACGGTCACCTACACCGTCACCGTCGAAAACGTCGGCGCGGCAACGGATCCCACCGCGTCGTTCACCGACGACCTCTCCGGCGTGCTGGACGACGCCACCTACAACGGCGACGCGAAGACGGACACCGGCACGGTGACCGTCACCGTCGTGAAACCGGCCCTGACCTGGACCGGCTCGCTCGCTCCCGGTGACAAGGCCACCATCACCTATTCGGTCGTCGTGACCAACAAGGGGGACAAGCGCCTCGTCAACGTGGTCACCGGGTCCGGATCCAACTGCGAAGAGGGCTCCGAAGACCCCGACTGCCGCAACGAACTGCCGACACCGGCGTTGCGCATCACGAAGTCGGCCGACCCGGCGGTGGCCGCGCCGGGCGGCAAGGTCACGTACACGGTGGTCGTGCGCAACACCGGTCAGGCGCCGTATCCGGGTGCTTCGTTCACGGACGATCTGACCAAGGTCCTCGACGACGCGACCTACAACGAGGACGCGAAGGCCACCGCGGGCAGCGTCGCTTACAAGGCACCGAAACTGACCTGGACCGGCACTGTCGCTCCAGGGGCCACGGTGACCGTCACCTACTCGGCCACTGTCGCGAAACCCACGCGCGGGGACCACTTCCTGGACAACGCCGTCTCAGGTGACGAGGGGACCAACTGTCCGCCGTCGGGGCAGGCGGATCCCGCCTGTTCCACCCGCACCCCGGTGCTTTCGATGGTCATCGCCAAGTCGGCGTCGCCGTCGGGCAGCGTCGCCCCGGGCGGCAAGGTCGTCTACACGCTTTCCCTCACCAATACCGGCACCGGCGTCTACGACGACGCCGTCGTGACCGACGACCTGAGCGGTGTCCTCAGTGGAGCGACGTACAACGGTGACGCGAAAGCGACGAGCGGATCGGTCGCACTGACCGGGAAAACGCTTCGCTGGCACGGCAAGCTCGCCGTCGGCCAGAAGGTCGTCGTGACTTACTCGGTCACCGCCGGTTCCGGGGAAGGCAAGCTGCGCAACGCGGTCACTTCCACCACGCCCGGCGCCAACTGCGTCACCGCGGCTGAACCCGGCTGCTCGACCGAAACGCCGGTCACCCCGGGCGAGCCGCCGACGCCGCCTGTCGATCCGACGCCACCGGTGGATCCGCCGGATCCCGTCCGGCCGCCGGGCCCGGGACCGCTGGCCTCCACCGGTTCGCACACCGGTGATCTGCTGGCGCTGGCTTTCGCTGCCTTGCTGGCGGGGGTCTGGATGCTGCGGTACGCCCGCCGCCGGGCGCGCTGAGCGAGAAGACACTATTGAGGGGTAAGGCAAAGGTGTCTTGTCGGGTGTCAAGTGGGGTTGCCCCGTTTTGGCGGACAGGGTTGTTGAGGGTTGTGGTTAGGCTACTTGTGTGTGGTTGTGGAGGGTTTCCCAGCTTGCTGGGCTGTGGTAGTCGAGGCTGGAGTGTCGTCGGTGGGTGTTGTACCAGCCTTCGATATAGGTGAAGATTGCCTTGCGTGCCAAGGTTTTGGTGGGCCAGGCTTGCCGGTCGAGCAGTTCGGTTTTGATGGTGGCGAAGAATGATTCGGCGACGGCGTTGTCCCAGCATTCGCCTTTGCGTCCCACCGACAGGCGAACGTTGAGCTCGCGCGCGAGGCGTGTGTACTGGCTGGAGGTGTATTGGCATCCTTGGTCGGAGTGGAAGATCACTCCGGGGCCGGGTCGGCGTTGAGTGACCGCGGCGCGTAGTGCCTGGTCGATCAGGTCGGTGCGCAGGTTGTCCGCGGTCGCCCAGCCGACGACGCGGCGGGAGGAGATGTCGATCACCGTCGCCAGATAGAGCCAGCCTTCCCAGGTGTGGATGTAGGTGATGTCGCCGCACCAGCGCTGGTTGACGGTGGCGCCTGGGGTGAAGTCGCGGTGGATGAGGTCCTGCGCGGGACCGGCCCCGGGATCGGGGATCGTGGTGGTGCGCCAGCGTCGGGCCATCCGGCCGCGCAGGCCTTGGGCGCGCATCAGCCGGGCGATCCGTTTCCGTCCGTGCCGGTCCCCGCCCGCGGCCAGTTCCGCGTGGATCCGCGGGGCGCCGTAGGTGCCGGCGGAGCGGGCGTGGATCTCGGTGATCTTCCGGATGAGGGTGGTGTCGTCGCGGTCGCGGCGGGACCCGGCGGTGGCGCGGTGGGCGTAATAGGCGGCTCGGGAGACCTGAAGTAGCTCACAGGAACGCTTCACGTTGCCGGTGGCGCGGGCGTTCTCCGCCTCGATGAACGGATACACGTTCACCGGGTCTCGTTCGCGAAGAAAGCCGTGGCTCGTTTCAGGATCTCGACGTCTTCACGAAGCCGGCGGTTCTCGGCCTTCAACGCCGCCAGCTCGTCCAGCTCGCCGCTGGTCGGGCCGTCGGCCCGGGCCCCCGCGTCGATCTCGGCCTGCTTGATCCACTTCCGTACCGCGGAATCGGTCAACTCGAAATCGTGCACCACCTGCGGTATCGACCGCTCACCACGCTGGCATATCCCCACGATCTCGGCCTTGAACTCCGGTGTGAACACCCGCCGAGCCCGCTGAGGCTTCTTCTTGCCCATGGACACCATCATGAACATCCTTCCCAGCGACGCTACCCGCGCCCCTGATCCGAGATGTCCGCCAAAACGGGTCAAGCCCAAAGTCCGTGAAGGCCTCCTTGAGGGACTCTGGGGCCCTCAAGGAGGCCTTCACGGACCGGTGTTCGTCGGCGATCAGCGGCGTGGAGGGGACTTTCGCCTCATCGCGCGCGAAATGTCCCCTTCACCTCGGGTCCTTGCGGTCGGCAAGGGGCACTCCATCCGAGAGTGTTGTGAAAGCCACTTTCGCAACCTTCAAGGTTGCGAAAGTGGCTTTCACAACACCCGGGGGTCGATGTATGCGCGAGCGACAAAACACAACACCTTGGCCTTGCCCCTCAATAAAAAGCCCGGTGCGGATGTCCTGTGTGGACACCCGCACCGGGCTTGAAGTCCTACCCGGTCACTCGTCGCCCTCCGGCGGCTTTTCGTTCGCGGCGGGCGGGATGCCCTTCGTCAGTTCGACGATGGTCTTCCCGGCCATGCCCGACGCGCCGTAGGTCGGGTCGCTGAGGACCTTGACCGTCTTCTCGAGCGCGTCCGCGACCTTGGGGAACTTCTTGTGCAGGTCGCCGATCGGGAAGGAGTTCCAGTAGTCGAACTTCTTCAGGATCTCGTCTTGCTCTTTCTTGGGCAGCTTCTCCAGCGACTGCGTCAGCTTCTCGCGCACGACCCTGAGCGGCATGTCGCTGAGCTTCTCGGGCTTGCCGTCCGGCTTCGGGGGCTTGCCGTCCGGCGTGCTGTCGGCGGGCGGTTTGCCGGGCGGGCCTTCGATCGGCTTCTTGCCGGGGGGCATCGGGTGACCCCCCTTGGGCGGGGGCTTGGGCAGCTTGATCTTGCCGCCACCGAGCGTCAGCTTGACGACGTCGTCGGCCGCGCCGCGCGTCTTGACCAGGATCTTGATCATCTCGCCGAGCCGCTTGGCGCAGTCGGCGATCTGCTTGGCGATCTTGGCGATCGCCACACCGACCGTGGTCATGATGGAGGTGATCGCCGCGATGATCGAACCGCCGAACGTGACGGGCGCGAGCGCCACCGCCACGATCGCGGCCTTGAGGATGCCCGCCAGGGTCATGGCGATGATGTCGCGGACGATGCCGCGGACGGCGCCGATGATGGCACCGGCGATCCCCATCTGCTTACCGGCGAGGTTGAGGTAGTCCGACAGCGCGTCGATCTGGGCGCTGACGCCCTGCATGTCGGAGATGAAGTTGTCGGCGGACTCGCCTTTCCACTTCTCCGCCAGCTTGTCAGTGGCGGTCTTGTGGTCCTCCGCCCACTGCTTGACTTCCTTGCCCTCGTTGTAGATCGCCTCTTTGGCAGCCTCGATGCCCTTCGGGTCACCCAGCAGGAAGTCCAGCGGCCAGCGGAAGATGACGATGTGCTCGATCAGCCAGCCGATCCCGGCGGTGAGCAGTGACCCGATCGGGTCGACGACCATGCCGAGGATCTCGATGGCCATACCCGCGGAGGCCAGGCCGATGCTGAGCTGGTCGCCGGAGTCGACGGCCTTCTTCAGCGCGAAGGCGGAGTCGAAGAAGCCCGCGCCCGCGGTGTCGCCGCTGCCCGCGAGGAAGTTGTTCTTCTCGTCCTTGAAGTCCTCGGCCTTGGTGCCGCTGCCGTTCCCGAAATCGTTACGGTGGTACTCGTCGCTCACTTGACCTTCACCTCCTCGATGCCGTCGCCCGCCGCGGTGATCAGCTTCTCGGTTTCCGCTTCGTTGGCGTCGTACTTCTTCGCGGCTTCGCGCACCCTGTCGGAGAACTCCTTCACGTTGTCCGAGTACTTGTTTAGGTGGTCCCGGGCTTTTCCGCAATGCATGCTCGCGCCGGCGCCGTAGATCTGGCCGCCGAAGATGCCGAAGATTCCGGGGTCCGCCACACAGCTGCCCACCATGTCGGCGCTCTTCTTCAGCGCGTCCTCGAGCTTGTCGAGATGCGTGGCGAACGCCGTCATGTCCTCGGTCTTGACTTCGAATCCGCTCACCAGGGGCTCATTTCATCGTCGTCGGGATTGGCCGGTCGCCGGGGCCGGGGAGACGCGGGAGGCGGCTGCTGTGCGGGACGGCCCGGCTGTTGCGGCGGGTAGCCCGGCTGCTGCGGGGGCCGGTAACCCGCCGGGGGTGGCGGTTGCCGGTAGCCCGGGGGTGGCGGCGGCCGGTACCCGGCCTGCTGACGCGGGTCCTCGTTGTGCGCCTCCGGAGCCCACTTGTCCTGTTCGGAACCGTCCTGGGCGCCTTCCTCTTCCTCGACCTTCGGCAGGAAGGTCCGGACCAGCTGGGCTGCCTCGTCCTCGCCGTTGATCTCGGTGTAGGACTCCGTGACCTTCTCGACGGTCTGGCGCTGCGCCTGACGCACGGTCTGCATGACGATCGAGGAGAGCTTGGCCGGGCTCATCGAAGTCGCCCGGTTGCCGAACTCGATGGCGCTCAGCGAGCCGTTGGCCTCGACCGTCACCTTCACCGTGCCGTCGGGGGACTGCACCGTGGACGCCGAGGCGGTGAACGCCTCGGACAGGGCCTTGGCCTTCTCTTCGAGTTTCTTGGCTTCTCGCTCCAGAAGAAGGGCGAAGTCCTCACCTGCATCGAAATTGGGTTGCATGCGTCGCCTTGGCTCGGTTCGGATCGGGCACGAATGATGGGGTTCGCGAGAGGTCGGTACCGGCCTCCGAAGACGCCGCGGGAAACACCCCAGCCTTCTCCTCGGGAGGGTAGACCAGTCGTTTCCGGTCCGCAGTGAAGCCCTGCGGACCTTTCGCGATCGGCCGGGAGCTGGTTCGCTCGTATCGGTACCACCGCGCGGGTACCCGGACAACCCTCGATGACCGGGGTTTGCCCGAAAGGTCCGTGCGCGTGTCAGATCAGGACGACGTGCGAAGGAAAGGCGGCGTGATGGGAACCGGACCGGTGGTTCGGAACGCCGAACGGGACGAAGTCATGGCCATCTGCCGCTTCGGAGAGGAGCACGTCCGAGCGCATTACGCGCCGCTGATCGGCGAGGAAGCCGCCGCCAAGCAGGTCCGGATGTGGTGGCACGAGACGAACATCGGCGGTGCCGTGGCCCGCGGCGCGGTGGTGGTCGCCGACGACGGCGGGCACCTGGCCGGCGTCGGGCAGCGTGGTCTCCACGGCGACGATCACGTGATCTACAAGCTCTACGTGCATCCCCGCCATCGTGGTGGCGGGCTGGGTGTCCGGCTGCTCGACGCCCTCATAGGACAGTTGCCCGAGGGCGCCGAGCGGGTGTACATCGAGCATTTCGCGGCCAACGAACGAGCCGGGGCGTTCTACGAGCGCGAAGGGTTCACAGTGGACAGGATCGAGCCGAGTTCCACCGGAGACCCCGCGCTCGGCGTGGTTTGGCGTGTCCGGGAGCTTCGCTAGCGGAGATTCCGGGCGAGGGCCCCGTCGAGCCAGCGGTCGACCTGACGCTGCCCGCGCAGGCGGACGATGACGAGGTCCGGGTAACGGTTCTCCTCGATGACCTTGTGGACGCGGGCCCGGATCATCGGGTGATAGCGCCAGGCGAGCCTGATGATGTGGTCGCGATCGGTGAAGAACGTGTGCAGCGGTCCCTCGACGTTGCCGCCGGCGATCTTCGAGCCACGCCCGACGCGGCGTTTCAGCGTCCGGACGACGGCGCGGGTCATGGTCATGACCCGCGGGTGATCGAGCCAGACCAGCACGTCCAGTCGTGCGGTCATCCGCTCCCGGACTTCTTCGCCCTGCCACTCGATGGCCCACTCTTCGCCGTCGAGGAACTCCAGGACGTCGGCCTGCCAGGTCTCCCGCACCGTCCAACCCGGACCGTGGAAAAAGGACTCGAACTCGACGAACGGCAGTCCCATGCGCTCGCACAGGGTTCGCGCCAGCGTCGACTTCCCGGATCCGGCGGGACCCGCCACCGCGGCCCGCCGGATCCGCCGTCCGGGAAGGGCGTCGTCCGGCCCGATGATCTCCATGTCCGGGAGCATAGGGAGCGGCCAGGGCGGGCCCCTACCGGTTTTCGGCGGCCTTCTTGAGGTCCTTCAACCAGATTTCGAGGCCCTGGCCGAGCATTTCGGTGGAGCCCGGCACGTCCTTGTCGACCTGCGGTCCGGTGTGGCTCTCCTCGGTGCGGACGACGACGCCGCCGGGAACCTTGACGAAGTTCCAGACGTGGACGCCGTCGATGTGCATGCCGCCGGGGCCGTCGAGGGGACCGGTCCAGCGGAGGCACTTGCCCGGCTGGAGCTGCCGGACGGTGGACACGATGGTCACGTCACCGGGCGGGTAGGGCATGCCGGGCGGGACGGGGATCGTCCACTGGAACCGCGAATGCTTGCGCAGCGGGCCGGGGTCCAGACGCTTCATTTCGACCGGGATGACGGGGTTCTGCCAGGTCGGCCAGGCCTCGACGTCGGTCTGAAGGTTCCAGATGGTGCGCAGCGGCGCCTTGATGAAGGTCTCGGTGCGGTAGTGCACCTTGGCCGTCCGGTCGATGCCTTTGCCTTGGCAGGTCAGCGAAGCCGGCTTCGTGCCGTGCGCGGGAGTGGCGGCCTGGGCGGGTGCCGTGGCGCCGAGGACGCCCGTCAGGGCCAGCGGGACGGTGAGCAAGGCGGCGCGAATGCCGAACATGAGATTTTCCTCCGGTCTTGTTAGTGGATATCGCTATGGTTAGAACCTATAGCGAAACGGGAGTGGTGTCAACGAGGGAACGTCGTCGAGATCCCGGATGACGGTGCGTTCATCGACGGTGATCGAGTGCGTAACAAGCCCGAAGCCCGGAGCGACTACCCAGCACCGCCGGGTCGGGCGGTTCGTTCTGGGATGGAAAAGTCCGGGGGTGCGGCGTGACCGATCTCGTCGAGGTGTGCGTCGGCGAGGACCCGGTGGTCGACGTCGTCTTCGTGCACGGTCTGGACGGCGATGCCCGCGAGAGCTGGTCTGCCGGGACGAGCGATTCGTTCTGGCCGGAGTGGCTGGCGGAGGAGGTCGGCGGGCTGGCCGTCTGGTCGCTGGGGTACGACGCGGCGTCGAGTGGCTGGCTGGGGCACGCGATGCCGATCCAGGACCGGGCGATCAACCTGCTCGCGCGGCTGGAGAACGACGGGATCGGGCAGCGTCCGCTGTGTTTCGTCACGCACAGTATGGGCGGCCTGGTGGTCAAGGAGATGCTGCTGCACGCGGCCGAAAGCCGCTCGGGCTACGCCGAATTCGCCACCGCCACCCGCGGCGTGGTGTTCCTGGCCACCCCGCACACCGGTTCCGACGTCGCCACGAAGGCGATCGTCAAGGCTTTGGGCGTCGTGTTCCGGAGAACAGTGGCGGTCGGCGCCCTGGAACGCAACAGCGCGCATCTGCGCCAGCTCAACACCCGGTACCGGAACTGGGCCACGGATCCCCAGGTGCGAATCGGGCACAAGATCTTCTACGAGACGCGGTCGACCCGCGGTGTGCACGTGGTCGACGCGGGCTCGGCCGATCCCGGCATCCCGGGCCAGACACCCATCCCGGTGGACGCGAACCACATCGAGATCTGCAAACCGGTCGAGCGGAACGACCTGGTTTACGGGCAGATCAAGCGTTTCGTCGCCGGAATCGCCGAAGCGGTGAAAGCGGGCGGGACCGCACCCCCGGGTCCCGGGCCGCCGGAAGACAGCGGCTACTGGCACCAGGTCACGCAGATCGCACCCGCGGAACTCTCCGAGCGGGAGGAGGAACTCGCGGCGCTCACCGAGTTCTGCACCGCGGAGGAAGTGGACGTCCCCTACCGGTGGTGGCGGGGAGAGGCCTGGACGGGCAAGTCGGCGTTGATGTCGTGGTTCGTCCTGCATCCCCCGGAAGACGTACGGATCGTCTCCTTCTTCGTCACCGCGCGGCTGCAGGGGCACAACGACCGGGCGGGATTCGTCGAGAACGTAGTGGAGCAACTCGAAGCACTGCTCGGGGCCGACCGGCGGGACCTCACGGAGAACACCCGGGAGTCCTACCTGCTGAAGCTGCTCGCCGACGCCGCGAGCAGGTGCGAAGCAGTGGGCAAGCGGCTGGTGCTCCTCGTCGACGGCCTCGACGAAGACAGTGGGGTGACCACCGACCCGGACGCGCGAAGCATCGCCGCGCTACTGCCGTCGCGGCCGCCCTCGGGTACGCGGGTGATCGTGACCGGACGCCCGAATCCCTTGGCACCGCTCGATGTCCCGTCGAGTCATCCGCTGCGCGACGACACGATCGTCCGGCGGCTGTCCCCGTCGCGAGCGGCTCGGGACGTGCGGCGGGAGATGGAACAGGAACTGCGGAGACTCCTGAAAGGCGAGCCCCGCGACCGGGATCTCCTGGGCCTGCTGACCGTGGCGGGCAGTGGCCTGACCGCGGACGAACTGGCCGGACTGATCGGCTCGACGGCTCAAGACGTCGAATATCGCCTCGGCACCCGGACCGGTCGCAGCTTCGTTCGTCGCGACGACATGTACGTGCTCGGCCACGACGACCTCCGCACGACGGCCTTGGCCATCCACTCGACGCAAGAGCTCGACCGGCACCGAGACCGGATTCACCGCTGGATCGATCGCCACCGGGAGCAGGGCTGGCCGGACGCGCCTTCCCGGTTTCTGCTGCGGGGGTATCTCGCGATGCTCGTCGACCGGAAGGACCGGGCACGATCGCTGTCGTTGACGACCGACCCCACACGACATCAGTGGCTGCTGGCACAGACCGGCGACGACGTCCACGCGCTGCGAGAGATCAAGACCGCACTGGCGCTGTACGTCGCTGATGAGCCTTCGGACCTGGCCGCCATCGGTACCCTCGCGTTCTTCCGCGACGAACTCGAGACCCATGTCAAGAGGCCACTGACCGGCCTGCCGACGATCCTGGTGCTCTTGGGTCAGCCGGGGAGGGCCAAAAGCCTCGCGGAGGTCGCCGAAAACACTACGTGGGCCTGGGACAGGCTGATAGCGAGAGTGGCCGAGACCGGTGACATCGACACTGCCGTGGCCTGGCTGTCACAGGTGCCGGAGGAGCCGTGGGGTAACTCCCACCGGGTGGCGAAGATGGCCATCGTCACCGCCATGACCGTCGCTCACCGCGACGCCGAAGCGCGGGAGCTCGCCGACCGGACGGCTTGGCCGTGGGGCACGATCGCGCTGGCCCGGGGCCATGCCGAGACGCGCCGGACCGAGGAGGCCCTGCGACTGCTGGATTCCGTGACGGAGGGTCTGCAGCCGGACCACGCGGTCGCGGTGGTGAAGCTCCTCGTGAGACTCGGTGACGTAGGTCGTATCGAAGCCTTGGTCGCCCGAGCAGATACGAACGAGCTCAAGGCCAGGCTGCTGGCCGCTGCCGCCGCCGGTTTGATGCCGACCGACCGCGAACAAGCCGAACCGATGCTCGGCAGGGCCGAAGACTTCCTTGCGACCGGGCCGCGACCGGAGAAAGACGCCGACACGGTCACCGACTTGTGCTTGGCGCGTATCGCCATGGACGACTACGAATCGGCCCTCCGTGACATCCGTTCGGCGAATGCCCCGGGGCCGCGAGAGTGGGTGTTCGTCCGGCTGGCCATGCGCCTGACCGCCGTCGGCCGCTGGGAAGACGCTCTGCGAGTGGCGCGTTCTTTCCGGGATCCGTATGCGACCGTCAAGGCGCTGGCCGCGGTCTTCCGATGTCTGGATCCGGTTCCGGACGAACCTCGGATCAGGCAATTGATCACCGAAGCCGAAGTGGTCGCGACGAGCTATCACCGAGAACACGATCTTCTTAATGCGACCGTCAGCATCCGGGCGGGAAGTCTGCTCGAAGGGGCCAGGATCCTGGTCACGGCGGAACCGTTCGACGTGGCCACCGGTGCCCCCTCGGAACAGGCGGTGCGGCAGGCCCGGGTCTGGACGGCTCAGGCGGAACAGATCCATCGCACAAAGGACAACCTGCAAGAACGGGCTTACGCTCTCGGTGACCTGGCGATGGCGCTGGTGACGGCCGAGAGCGAGAAAAGCCTGACCCGGCGGACGATCGCACTGGCCCGAAAGCATCTCGACGAACTCGCTCCCCGGCTCGGAGCCACCGCGATGGGACAGCTCGCGCTGGCGGCGGCTGAATTCGGCGACCACGACACAGCTGTCAAGCTGACCGAAACGGCCATCGCCAGGATAGAGGAAAGAAACGATCGCTATTCCTCGTACTACTACTGCATGGCCGCTTTCACGGTGTCGAAAGCATGGGACAAGGCCCAGTCGCTGGCCGAGTCCTTCGCCGGCCGTCCGGGCTATCATTTCGCGGAGAAGCGCACTTTCACGGATGCCTGGCTCGCCGCGGGAAAAGAGCTGTCCGCGGTGTCGTCCTTCGTTTCCGTGCGCGATCTGGTCGTCATGCTGGTCAAGAGCGGGCGAATCGAGGAAGGGGAAACCCTGATCGTTTCTCTTCCCGCCGGTGCGAGGCTCGGCGCACAGGCGAGGATGGCCAGGGAACTGGCCGTGCTGGGGGAGCAAGAGGCTTTGAACCGAGTCCTGGCTTCGATGGACGACAGCGGATCGGCGGACCTGGCCGCCCAAAAACTTGACACGGTTCTCGACGGAATGGTCGCCTACGCCGTCGCCGGCCGGGCGGACGACGCGGAGCGACGACTGCGGGCCGCGGCCGACCAGTGTCATTCCCTGTCCGGCTTTCGGCAGCCGGACGCGTACCTCGCCGTCGTCCGCGCCCTCTGCGAGTTGCCCAAGAGCGTGCAAGGATCCGTCACCGGGCACCTGTCGACTCTGGTGACGACGATCAGGTCGTTGAAAATCAGGGGAATCGAGTCCCGCGCGGCGTATTTGACCCGACTGGTGTCCGTTCTGACCCGAGGCGGGCAAGACCTGCTCGCGACTCATGTCGCCGCCGAAATCTCGGAGTCGTGGAGCGACGGGGGAAAACAACCCGCTGAGCACCTGCGTCTCGCCTCGGCGCTGGGCGACGGTCCCGTGCACGACAAGCTGGCCTGCGAGCAACTGGCAGGCGCCTGGAAGAACGACTCGTGGTCACTGCCGCTGAGGGAGGTCGCGCGCCGCCGCCCCGAGGTCGTCGAAACGCTGGCGAAACTCGTGCTCTCGCACTGGGATCAGCCGATCAAGGGAATCGCATAGCTGACCCGCCCCGGCGAAAACCGGGACGGGCCAGCGGATGTCACGAGTGCTGTGAAACGACGGCCGGACGCGCGGCCGTCGCGGTTCCCGCCTTCGGTACCGGCAGGGGATGCGGCGCGATGTCGAGGTCACCGTTCGGGAGCAGGCCGTCGACGAGGTATTCCTTGCCGATCCGCTGCGCCTCCCGGTTGACCATCGACGGGTGGCTGCCGAACACGCAGTGGGTCCCCGCCCCGCGTTCGGTCACCAGCACCGAAGTGGGCAACTGCCGGTGCATCGCGATCGTGTTCGCGTACGGCGTCGCGGAGTCTCCTTCGACACCGAACATCAGGATCGGCGGCAGGTTCTTCCCCGACGGCACGATCCGCTGGTCGTGTACCGGCCAGTTGGCGCAGGCCGACGGGATCGACACGTTGTACCAGGCGAAATCGCTGGTCTTGGCCAGCTCGCCGAAGTCGCGTTCGATCTTCGTGCGGTCCGTCGGAGCGTCGGAGTCGACACAGGCGATCGAGATCATCCCCGCGATGAAGCTCTCGCCCGCCGCGCCACCCGATGGGGTCGCCCAGTCCAGCACGGCGCGATCGTCGCCGCGCAGCACGTAGTCGGCCATCGCCTTCGCGAGGGGCTCCCAGTAGAGCTCGTGGGAGAGGTTGGCGATGTAGACGTCCAACAGTTCCACCGCGCCGACGTTCTTCGACGGCCCGCGCGGCGCCTTCCGGAAGTCACCGAGCAGTTTCTGCCAGGCCGCGTTCACCTCCTCGTAGGTCTTGCCGAGGTGGAAAACGTTGTCGTACTGGGCGATCCAGCTCAAGTAGGCCTTTTCGCGAGCGACTCCCGCGGTGACCTGACCGGTCGAGTTCCCGTACCACATCTGCGGTTCCACCGGGTTCATCGAGCTGTCGAGGACCATCCGGTCGACCCGGTCCGGATATCGCTCGGCATACGCGCTGCCGAGATAGGTGCCGTAGGAATAGCCCAGGTAGCTGATCTTCTCCTCGCCGAGCAGCGTGCGGACGCGGTCCATGTCCTGGATCACGTTGCGGCTGCCGGTGTGCTGCAGCTTGTCGCCGTTCTTTTCCGCGCAGGATCGGGCGAAAGCCTTCCAGCGATCCCAGCTCTTGTCCCGTTCCTCAGGCCGGTCCGGGTCGGGCTGCAGCTGGCGCCAGTAGTCCTCGCCGACGCAGCTGAGCGGCTGGCTGTGGCCGGTGCCGCGGGAATCGAGGCCGACGATGTCGTAGGCCTCCAGCACTTCCTTGGGCAGCCGGGTGTACCCGGTCGCGTCCGGAAGGGACAGCTTTCCCGCCTGCATCACCGCGGAACCCGCCGGACCGCCGGGATTGACGAACAGCACGCCGCGTCGTTTCGCCGGGTCGGTGCTGGTGTGTTTCGAGACGAGCACGTCCATCCGCGCGCCGAACGGCCGCGAATAGTCGAGCGGGACGTTGACCGTCGCGCATTTCAGCGCCGGGTACGCCTGGGCGACATCCGCCGGGCAGGCCCCGAAGTCGAGCTGCGAAACGGCTCGCGCCGGTGTACTGACGGCCGCCGCGGTGCCCAAGGTGAGCAGCGCGGTCAGGCCGATGGTGAGGAATCTCCTCATTCGAACCCCCAGTTCGATCGGACCTGGGGAATGTAGCGGCAATCCCGGCGTCCCGTCCGGGCATTCACGAAGATCGGAGAGACGCCTAGGCGAGTTCGTTGACGGTCTTGCCGTCCCCGTCCAGGATCTTGATGGTCGGCCGGTCGTTCTCGTCGACCTGGAGCACGATTCGCGGACGCCCTTGGGAATCGCACAACGCCAGTTGCGCGCCAAAGGCGGTGTGGCAGCCGAAGAGCGCGCGCGGCGTGGCGCGGACGCCGGGTCCGGCGTCGGGATCCGGAATGCCGTTGATGGTCAGGCCCGCGCCGCCCACACCGTCCTTCGCGGACAGGCTGAGGTTGATCCCGTCCACCGCGTGCGGATAGTCGAAGGCGATGTGGCCGCCGGTGGGGTGGACGAGCAGGCCGCCCTTTTCGTCTCCGGTCTCGTCGTTGAAGATCAGATAAGAGCCGTTCTCCGGCCCGGAGCGCCGCTCGGGCGGGTAGGTCTGGCCGTCGACGATCAGCGGCGGCTTGCGGCTGTCGAGCAGGAACCGCTGCCGTCCTCGCTTGTCCACCACGGTGAACGACGGGCTCACCTGGTGCTTGTCGTTCATCGCGGAGTCGGCAGTGGACTCCGTCGCGCCCGCGGTTCCACCGGCCAGCAACGCGCCGCCGGCGGTCGCCGCCATCCCGAAGGCCGCCCGTCGCCCGAGATCCCCTGTCATCGCCCAGACCCCTCAAGTCGGTTGCCCGGAAGCTAGCAAGGATCTTCGCTGGATGTGACAGATGGCAATCATGTGTCACTCGCATGGAGCAACATGGGTGTGCGAAGAATTTCCGAATGTGCGGACAATTCTGCTGGCATTGATACCGGCTGTGACTGGTCGACAAAGTGCTATCGCACTGTCGGAATTCCAGATTGCCGTCTGGCGAACGGAGTTCATCTGATCGGAAGTGTGCCCTCGGCAGGATTCGAACCTGCGACACCTGCCTCCGGAGGGCAGTGCTCTATCCCCTGAGCTACGAGGGCGTTGCCGCCTGAGCGACTCGTGAAGCTTAGCGCACCCCGCGCGGCCTCCTCGCGCGAGGTGGTCGTTAACCCTGGTGGTGCTCGACGACGCGGGCCAGGAGCCGGGTCAGCTGTTCCCGTTCGGCGGGGTCGAGCGGGGCGAGGAAGACGCCCTGGGTCTCGCTGACCAGGTCTTCCAGGTGTCCCAAACGTCGCGTGCCCGTGTCGGTGAGGGTGATCAGGTTGCGCCGCCCGTCCGCGGGATCGGGGGCGCGTTCGACGTAGCCCGCGTCGGCGAGTTCGTTGATGACGGCGACGACGTCGCTGCGGTCGATGCCGGTGCAGCGGCTCAAGGTGGCCTGGCTCGACGGGCCGTTCTCGTCGATCGCGGCGAGGATCCCGTAGTGGTACCGGCGGGCGCCGCTGCGGGCGAACTCGTCCATGGCGAGCCGGTGGGCCACGGTGGCGGCCTGGTTGACCAGCCAGCTGGCCTTGGCGCGGAGTCGGGCGGGGGCGGTGCTCATCGGGGCAGCGTACCGAACCGTTGGCGCGACCAACGAACCCTGCTAGCGTTGGTGGGACCAACGAACTGGAGGACGTCGTGATCGAACCGTTCGAAGTCCGGATTCCCGAAGCCGACATCGCAGATCTGCGGGCCCGGCTGCGTGCCACGCGCTGGCCGGAGCCGGCGACCGTGGACGGCTGGGAGCAGGGTGTCCCGCTGGAGTTCGCGCGCGAGCTGTGCCGCTACTGGGCGGAGGATTACGACTTCGGCCTGGCCGGCCGGGTCAACGCTTTCCCGGGGTTCAAGACCACTGTGGACGGTCTCGGGATCCACTTCCTGCACGTCCGCTCGCCCGAGCCGGACGCGACGCCGCTCGTGCTCACGCACGGCTGGCCGGGTTCGGTTGTCGAGTTCCTCGACGTGCTCGGCCCGCTGACCGATCCCGCGGCGCACGGCGGCGACCCGGCGGACGCGTTCCACGTCGTGGCGCCGTCGCTGCCGGGCTTCGGCTGGAGCGACAAGCCGTCGTCGACGGGGTGGAACGTCGAGCGCATCGCCCGGGCGTGGGACGAGCTGATGGGGCGGCTCGGGTACGAGCGCTACGTCGCGCAGGGCGGCGACTGGGGCGCGGGGGTGACGAACATGCTCGCCAAGGTCGCGCGGGAGCGGGTGATCGCCGTCCACGTGAACATGGCGGGTGTCCCGTACGACGCGGCCGAGCTGGGTGAGCCGACCGCGGACGAGCGGGCGGCGATCGAAGACCTCGCGCGGTTCCGCGAGGTCGGGTCCGCGTATTCGCAGCAGCAGGCCACGCGGCCGCAGACGGTCGGCTACGGCCTCACCGACTCGCCCGCGGCGCAGGCGGCGTGGATCGCCGAGAAGTTCTGGGAGTGGACCGACAACGACGGCTCGCCGGAGACCGCGCTCTCGTGGCGGCGGATGCTCGACGCGATCTCCGTCTACTGGTTCACCGGGACGGCGGCTTCGTCGGCTCGGATCTACTGGGAGAACAAGGAGCGGGACGTCTCCGCGATTGAAGTTCCTTCGGGTATCTCGATCTTCCCGCGCGAGATCATCCGCCCTTCGCGGCGCTGGGCGGAGCTGCGCTACACCGATCTTCGCTGGTACGAGGTGCTGGACGAGGGTGGCCACTTCGCCGCGTTCGAGCAGCCGGAGACCTTCGTCGGTCAGCTGCGGGGGTTCTTCCGGTCGCTCCGGTAGCGGTGCGTGGTGGTTTCAGGTTTCGGGAAGGCCCTCCTGGGGGATGGATTCCGTGTGTGGCTTAAGACATGGTGAACTTAGGCTCACCTGTATTGCACATATGCGCATGTGACAATATATTCGGCCTGTCGACTTCACGAGAGGCGGAGCAATGGGTCACGGGCACGGGCATGGGACGACCTCGCCGTCGAGCGCGTCAGGCCGCTACCTCAAGAGCCTGACGATCGCCCTGGTCATCGGTGCGGGCTTCATGGTGATGGAGTTCATCGTCGGGTTCGCCACGGGCTCGCTCGCGCTGATCTCCGACGCCGCGCACATGTTCACCGACGTCCTGGGTGTCGGCATGGCACTGGCGGCCATCCTCCTGGCCCGGCGCAGCGGTCCGACGCTCACCCGCACGTTCGGCTTCTACCGGGCCGAGGTGCTCGCGGCGCTGGGCAACGCCATCCTGCTGTTCGGCGTCGCGGGCTACGTGCTGGTCGAGGCCATCGGCCGGATCAGCGACCCGCCAGCCGTGCCCGGCCTGCCGGTCCTGCTGGCCGCCGCCGCGGGCCTCGTCGCGAACATCGTCTCCTTCCTGATCCTGCGCAAGGGCGCGGAGGAGAGCATCAACGTCCGGGGCGCGTACCTCGAAGTCCTCGCCGACCTGATCGGCTCCGTAGGCGTGCTGCTGAGCGGTGCGATCACGCTGCTGACCGGCTGGCGCTACGCCGACCCGATCATCGGTGTCGCGATCGGCCTGTTCGTCCTGCCCCGCACGTACGCGCTCGCCCGGCGCGCGCTGCGGATCCTGTTCCAGCACGCGCCGAAGGGCGTCGACGTCGCCGGGATCCAGGCCGAACTGGGTGGGCTGAAGGGCGTCGAAGACGTCCACGACCTGCACGTCTGGACGCTGACGTCGGGGATGGAGGTCGCCTCGGCGCACCTCACCATCGCGCCGACCGTGGAGCAGGCGGAGGTACTGACGGAGGCGCAGAACCTCCTGGCGAGCCGCTACTCGATCGAGCACGCGACCCTGCAGATAGAAGTGCCCCAATGCGCGCAACGGTGCCGGGAACTCTCCTGGTAGCCGCTCCCCGCCGGATGTCATGAAAGGGCCGTTCAAGACGAAAAACGTCTTGAACGGCCCTTTCATGACATCCGGAAGTGCCAGGGTGGCGTCAGGCGGGGAGCGGTGAGGCGCCGCGCTCCTGCAGGAGGTTCTTCATCAGCGTCATCTCCGCGCCCTGCGACACGAGCATGCTCTGCGTCAGCGACTTCACGTCCGCGATGGACGTGTGGTCGTTGCCGTACTGGGCCATCTCGGTCCCGCCCATGTGGTGCCGCAGCATCAGCTGCAGGAAGAAGACGTCCATCTCCTTGCCGGTCAGCGAACGCAGCTTGGCCAGCTCGGCCGACGTCGCCATCCCCGGCATCGGGGCGCCGTTCGACGGCTTCATGTCGGCGCCACCGTGTCCGCCGTGGCCTGAAGGCTCGGTCATCCAGGTCATGTAGGCGCCGGTCGTCTGCTCGGGCTGGCCCCACAGGCCCAGCCAGCCCTTCATCCGGCCGACCTGGCCGGTCTGCGTGCGCTCGATGTCGAACGCGAGGGTCTTGATCGCCGGATCGGTCGTGTGGTCCCGCGCCCAGCCCGCCATGGTGACGGCCTGGAGGTGGTGCACCGACATGTCCTGCGCGAAGCCGACCTCGACCGAACCCGCACCCGGGGTCGTCTGCTCCGGCTCGGAGTCGATCAGCCTGGTCGTCAGGGCGCCGAGGCCGAAGCCCAGGATCAGCATGACGACCAGGGCGGCCCCGATCACCAGCCACCGGCTCTTGGCCGAGCGCGGCACCTCGTCGCCGGGTTCGTCGACGTACTGGAGATCGGGGTCCATCTGGCTCACTACTTGCTCGCGGGCGCCGAGGGCTGGGTGGCGGGCGCGGACGGCATGCCGCTCTGGCCGGCGCCCGGCTGGTCCTGCTGGGTGCCCGCGGTGCCCTTGTAGTCCATCGGCTTCGCGTCCGGCCCCGGCGGGGTCGGGTCGAAGTCGCCCGGCTCGATCTGCGCGTCGCAGGTGGCGTCACGCTCGGGGTACGCGCCGAACGGGTTGGTGCGCAGCGCCGCGATGAACTGGTCGATCCGCTCGTCGGAGGCGCTGTCCAGCTTCAGCTGGTGGCCCCAGGACTGCAGCGAGATCGGCTTGTCGAGGTTCGGGTACGGCGACATCACCGTGTACGGCTTGCCCTCGACGCGGACCCGCAGCAGCTCCAGCGCGTCACCGGAGATCTGCGCCGGGTTGTAGGCGATCCAGACCGCGCCGTGCTCGAGACCGTGAACCATGTTCTCGTTGCGGACGGCCTTCTCGTAGACGACGCCGTTGCACGCGGCCCAGGCCTGGTCGTGCGGGCCGCCGAAGGGCGGGGTCTTGTCGTAGGCGACGCGCTCGGCGGCCGTGACGTGCACGGATCCCTCGTAGGTGGCCGTGGTCACGCCGTTGATCCGCTTGGAGGGATCCGGGTCCTGCTGCGAAGGCGCGAAGGCGGCCGCGGCCTCTTCACGGGTCTTCTGCTCGCGCTTCGGCGCCGAAGCGACCATGTAATAGGTGACCACCGAGGCAGCCAGGGCGACGATCGCGACGACCGCGATGATCGTGCCCCAGGGCGTGCCCTTCTTGGACACGACGGAACTACGGGCGGCCTTCATGGCGTTCTTCGACGACGCGCCCTTTTTTCTGGTTGTCCCGTTAGCCATGGCTCCTGCGTTCTCCAAAGGGGGTGGTCCCTGCGCGGGCCAGTGTAGAGACCGCGCGTCTGATCACCGTGAACAGCCAGAAGATCACCGGCTTGGCTCACACCTTCCGGCGGTCGCTGCGAGGCGCCGACCTGCTGACACCTAGAATTCCGCGAGTGACTCCCGCAGCTCTCGCCGACCTGGTCCGTAACTCAGCCGTGCAGGTTCTCACCGCGCGCGGCCTCGACGATTCCGTGCTGCCGGAGAAGGTGACGATCGAACGTCCCCGCAACCCCGAGCACGGCGATTACGCGACCAACCTGGCGCTGCAGGTGGCCAAGAAGGCGGGCATGAAGCCCCGCGACTTCGCCGACGCGCTGGCCGAGGCCCTCTCCGCCACCGACGGCATCGACTCGGCCGAGGTCGCCGGGCCGGGCTTCCTCAACCTGCGGCTCGCCGCCGACGCGCAGGGCCAGATCGTCCAGCAGGTGCTCGACGGCGGCGCGGAGTACGGCCTCGGCGACGCCCTGGCCGGCGTCAAGATCAACCTCGAATTCGTCTCGGCGAACCCGACCGGTCCGATCCACCTCGGCGGCACCCGCTGGGCCGCGGTCGGCGACGCGCTGGGCCGCGTGCTGTCCGCGCAGGGCGGCCAGGTCACCCGGGAGTACTACTTCAACGACCACGGCGCGCAGATCGACCGCTTCGTCCGGTCCCTGATCGCCGCCGCCAAGGGCGAGCCCGCCCCCGAGGACGGCTACGCGGGCGGCTACATCAACGACATCGCCGCCGAGGTCATCCGCCAGGAGCCGAGCGCGCTTTCGCTGCCCGAGGACGAGCGGGCCGAGACGTTCCGCCGGGTCGGCATCGAGCTGATGTTCACCGAGATCAAGCAGAGCCTGCACGACTTCGGCACCGACTTCGACGTCTACTTCCACGAGAACTCGCTGCACTCCTCCGGCGCGGTCGCGTCGTCGGTCCAGCGGCTGAAGGACTCCGGGAACCTGTACTTCGAGGACGGGGCCTGGTGGCTCAAGTCCAAGGAGCACGGGGACGACAAGGACCGCGTCGTCATCAAGAAGGACGGCAACCCGGCCTACATCGCCGGCGACCTCGCCTACTTCCAGGACAAGCGCAAGCGCGGCTTCGACCTCTGCATCTACATGCTCGGCGCGGACCACCACGGCTACATCGCCCGGCTCAAGGCCGCCGCGGCCGCGTTCGGCGACGACCCGGCCGTGGTCGAGGTGCTGATCGGCCAGATGGTCAACCTGGTCTCCGACGGCAAGCCGGTCCGGATGAGCAAGCGCGCCGGCACCGTGATCACCATGGAGGACCTGGTCGGCACCGTCGGCGTCGACGCGGCCCGCTACGAGCTGATCCGCTACTCCGTCGATTCTACTTTGGACATCGACCTCGACCTGCTTCGCAAGCACTCCAACGACAACCCGGTCTACTACGTCCAGTACGCCCACGCGCGGCTGGCCTCGCTGCAGCGCAACGCCGCCGACCTCGGCCTGAAAATCGATGGCGCCGTCGACTTCGGCCTGCTTACGCTGCCCGCCGAGGGCGATCTGATCAGGACGATCGGCGAATTCCCGACCGTCCTCCGCCGGGCCGCACAGCTGCGCGAACCGCACCGCGTCGCCCGGTACCTCGAAGAACTCGCCGGCGCGTACCACAAGTTCTACACGGTCGGCCGTGTTCTTCCCCAGGGCGACGAAGAGGCCACCCCCCTCACGTTCGCCCGGCTCGCGCTCTGCCAGGCCGCCCGCCAGGTGCTGGCGAACGGCCTCAACGTGCTCGGTGTCTCTGCTCCGGAACGGATGTAACGAAGAATGGCTCACCCCGCGGGCCCCCGCCACGCCGACGTCTACCCCCACGCCGACGCCTCCGGTTTCCCGCCGTCGAGTCCCGAAGAACTCGACAGGCTGTACCCGAAAGTCTGGCCCCGCAACACTTTCCGCGGCGGTGACGGCGTCGTGCGCATCGCGGGCGTCGACGTCCGCGAACTCGCCGAGAAGTACGGCACGCCGCTGTTCGTCGTCGACGAGGCCGACTTCAAGTCCCGGTGCGCCGACTACGCCGAGGCGTTCGACGACCCGGCGCTCGTGCACTACGCGTCCAAGGCGTTCCTGTCCATCGAGATCGCCCGCTGGGTGGCCGAGCAGGGGCTGAGCCTGGACGTCTGCAGCGGCGGCGAACTCGCCGTCGCGCAGCGCGCGGACTTCCCGGCCGAGCGGATCACCTTCCACGGCAACAACAAATCGCTGTCCGAACTGGAAGCCGCGGTCGAGGCCGGCGTCGGCACGGTCGTGGTCGACTCCTACTTCGAGATCGCGCGGCTGGCCGATGTGGCCGCCCGGCACGACATCGTGCAGAACGTGCTGATCCGGGTCACCGTCGGCGTCGAGGCGCACACCCACGAGTTCATCGCGACCGCGCACGAGGACCAGAAGTTCGGTTTCTCGCTGGCTTCCGGTGACGCGGCCGAGGCCGTGCGCCGCGTGCTCAACGCGCCTTCGCTCAAGCTGATCGGGCTGCACAGCCACATCGGTTCGCAGATCTTCGACGCCGACGGCTTCGAGGTCGCCGCCCGCCGCGTGGTCGGCCTGCTGGCCGAACTCGCCAAGGAGCACGGCGCCGAGCTGCTCGACCAGCTGGCCATCGTCGACCTCGGCGGCGGTTTCGGTATCGCCTACACCGACAAGGACAACCCGCCGCCGCCCGCGCAGATGATCACGCAGATCCGCGAGATCGTCCGCAAGGAATGCGAGTACGCGGGTCTCCCGGTGCCGAAGATCGCCGGTGAGCCGGGCCGCGCCATCGCCGGTCCCGGCACGATCACGCTGTACGAGGTCGGCACGATCAAGGACGTTTCGCTCGGCGACAAGGCCGCCCGGCGCTACGTCAGCGTCGACGGCGGGATGAGCGACAACATCCGCACTGCGCTCTACGACGCGGTGTACGACTGCCGTCTCGTCTCCCGGACGTCCGACGACGACGGCGACGGCCAGGTCGCCGCCGCGTTGTCCCGGGTCGTGGGAAAACACTGTGAGTCCGGCGACATCGTCGTCCGTGACTGCTGGCTGCCCGACACCCTGGCTCCCGGCGACCTGCTCGCCGTGGCGGCCACCGGGGCGTACTGCTACTCGATGGCCAGCGGGTACAACCGGCAGCCGCGGCCCGCGGTGGTGGCCGTGCGCAACGGCAGCTCCCGCGTGCTGCTGCGGCGGGAGACGACGGACGACATGCTGCGCCTGGAGGTCTAGCAAGTGTCTACTGTGGACGGACGCGTGATCAGGGTCGCCCTCCTGGGCTGCGGGACGGTCGGCGGCGAGGTGGTCCGGCTGCTCACCGAGCAGGCCGGGGAGCTCGCCGCCAGGGCGGGCGCGAGGGTGGAGCTGGCGGGCATCGCGGTGCGGCGCCCCGACAAGCACCCCGAGCTGCCGCCGGAACTGGTGACCTCCGACGTGACGAAGCTCGTCACCTCCCCGGACGTCGACGTCGTCGTCGAACTGGTCGGTGGCATCGAGCCGGTGCGCGAGTGGCTGCTCGACGCGCTCAAGGCCGGGAAATCCGTTGTCACGGCGAACAAAGCGCTGATGGCCGAGCACTCCGCGGAGCTGTTCGAGGCGGCCGACGCGGCAGGCGTCGACCTGTACTTCGAGGCGGCCGTGGCCGGGGCGATCCCGTTGCTGCGCCCGCTGCGCGAATCGCTGGCGGGCGACCGCATCACCCGCGTGATGGGCATCGTCAACGGCACCACCAACTACATCCTGTCCGCGATGGACTCCACCGGCGCCGGTTACGCGGAAACGCTGGAAGAGGCCAGCAGGCTCGGTTACGCCGAGGCGGACCCGACGGCCGACGTCGACGGCTACGACGCCGCGTCCAAGGCCGCGATCCTCGCCTCGCTCGCGTTCCACACCCGCGTGACCGCGTCCGAGGTACACCGCGAAGGCATCGCCGACGTGACCGCGTCGGACCTCGCCGCGGCGAACGTGCTGGGCCGCACGGTGAAACTGCTCGCCATCTGCGAGCGCGTCACCTCCGACGACGGCACCGAATCCGTTTCGGCGCGCGTGCATCCGGTGATGATCCCGCGCGGTCACCAGCTCGCCGGGGTCGGCGGCGCGTACAACGCCGTCTACGTCGAGGCCGACGCCGCCGGTGAGCTGATGTTCTACGGTCAGGGCGCCGGTGGCGCGCCGACCGCGAGTGCCGTGCTCGGCGACCTCGTCGCGGTGGCTCGAAACCGGGTCGTCGGCGGCCGTGGCCCGCGCGAATCCGCGCACGCCGCGCTCCCGGTCAGGCCGATGGGCCAGACGCCGACGCGGTACCACGTCAGTCTCGACGTGGCCGATCGAGCGGGCGTGCTCGCCCAGGTGGCCCAGGCGTTCGCCGGGCACGGAGTCAGCATCGCCGCGGTGCGGCAGCGCGACGCCAACGACACGGCCAGCCTGGTCGTGGTCACCCACCTGGCGCCGGACGCGGCATTGCGGTCCACTGTGGACGACATTGCCAAGCTCGATGTGGTGAACCAGGTCGTGAGTGTGATGCGTGTGGAAGGCGAAGACCAGTGATTTCCCAACCGTGGCCTGGAATCATCCGGGCCTACCCCGACCGGATCCCGGTCCCGGCCGGCGCGAAGGTGATCACCCTCGGGGAGGGCAACACCCCGCTGCTGCCCGCTCCGCACCTCTCGGAACTGACCGGTTGCGAGGTCCACCTCAAGGTCGAAGGCGCGAACCCGACCGGGTCGTTCAAGGACCGCGGGATGACCGTGGCCATCACGCACGCGCTCGCCAGCGGGCTCAAGGCGGTCATCTGCGCCTCCACCGGCAACACCTCCGCGTCGGCCGCGGCGTACGCGGCCCGTGCCGGGCTCACCTGCGCGGTCCTCGTCCCGCAGGGCAAGATCGCGATGGGCAAACTCGCCCAGGCCGTCCTGCACGGCGCGCGGATCCTGCAGGTGGACGGCAACTTCGACGACTGCCTCGAACTGGCGCAGAAGACCGCGATCGACTACCCGGTGACCCTGGTCAACTCGGTCAACCCGGTGCGCATCGCCGGTCAGAAGTCGGCCGCGTTCGAGATCTGCGACGTGCTCGGCCAGGCGCCGGACATCCACTGCCTGCCGGTCGGCAACGCGGGCAACATCACCGCCTACTGGGCGGGGTATTCCGAGTACGCGGGCGACGGTGTGGTGAAGAACACCCCGCGGATGTTCGGTTTCCAGGCGGCCGGTGCCGCGCCGCTGGTGCACGGCGAGCCGGTGACCGATCCGGACACGATCGCGACCGCGATCCGCATCGGCAGCCCCGCGTCCTGGGACGGCGCGATGAAGGCGAAGAACGCGTCCGCCGGGCTGTTCGAAGCGATCACCGACGAGAAGATCCTCGAGGCGTACCGGCTGCTCGCCCGCAAGGAAGGCGTGTTCGTCGAGCCCGCTTCGGCGACCAGCGTCGCGGGCCTGCTCGCCACGGCCGCCGACGGGCGCCTGCCGAAGGGCTCGACCGTCGTGTGCACCGTCACCGGACACGGCCTGAAGGACCCGGCCACGGCGCTGGAGGGCAACGTCGAGGTCGAACCGCTCGCCGTCGACCCGACCGCCGTCGCCGCCGCGCTGGACCTGCGATGACGCTGCTCAAGATCAAGGTCCCGGCGTCCTCGGCGAACCTCGGCCCGGGGTTCGACACGCTGGGCCTGGCGCTCGCGCTCTACGACCGAGTCGAACTCCTGATCACCGACGCCGGGCTCAAGATCGAGGTCACCGACGCCGGCGCCGGTGACGTGGACGACGTCCCGACCGACGAATCGCACCTGGTGATCCGGGCCTTCCGGCGTGGTTGCGAGCATCTCGGCCTCCGGCCGCCCGGCGTCCACCTGCGCTGCTTCAACGCCATCCCGCACGCCCGCGGCCTCGGCTCGTCCGCGGCCGCGGTCGTGACCGGCGTCGCGGCGGCGTACGCGCTGGCGGAGAAGGCCCTGGACGACGACGCGCTGCAGCTGGCCGCCGGGTTCGAAGGACACGCCGACAACGCGGCGGCGAGCCTGCTGGGCGGTTTCGTGGTCGCCTGGAACGAGGGCGAGCGGTTCCGCGCCGAACGGCTCCAGCCGCATCACGACATCCGGCCCGTGGTCGCCGTCCCGGCGCTGCGCTCCTCGACCGACGCGACGCGAGGACTGCTCCCCGCGCAGGTCCCGCACGCCGACGCGGCGTTCACGGCGGGCCGCGCGGCGCTCGCGGTGCACGCGCTCACCGCGCGCCCCGACCTGTTGCTCTCCGCGACCGAAGATCGGCTCCATCAGCACTACCGGGCGTCCGCGTACCCCGCGAGCAGCGAACTGGTGCGCGCGCTGCGGGCCGAAGGGGTGGCGGCGGCCATCTCCGGAGCCGGTCCGACCGTGCTCGCGCTGACCACCGGGGGAATACTCCCGGCGGGTGTCGACGTTACGTCTTTCGACGTCACCGAGCTGCCGATCGATCCGGGCGGCGTGCAGGTTGCGGCTCAGTAAAGCCTCGGTCACATGCCGGAGCACCGTCCCGCCACGCGGGGGGTGGTTGTTGCACCCGGCCGTGGCGCGGTCTACCCTCGGGGGCGTTCGATCACCGTGCGTTTCCGCACCCGGTGCCGGTCCAGGTGACCAGTGTCATCCTTGGCCCGCATCCTTCGTTGATCCGCCAGTTCCGCACACCGCCTGGCAAGCGGGGAGTAGCGGATGGACGCAGGCGGGTTCCCGGTTCCGGCGGTGCCGAATTCCGCTTCCTCCATTTGGAGGACGCAAATCCCTGTGCTGGAGGCCTTCTAGCTGTGTTCAACACGGCCGAGGAGTTGCTCGCCCGTATCGGGGGCCAATTACGCCGTTTCGCAATCGGACGCGAGCGGCGGTCCGCTGATCCACCTGGAGGCGTGGATCGGTCAGGAAGGACATTTGTGAGCAACACCGATCTTTTGAGCGACGTCGAAGGTGGCGCCGCCGAGTCGAACGGCGCCGTCGCTCCCAAGCGCACGGTCGGCGGCTTGACCGGCAAGACCGTCGCCGAACTGCGCTCGATCGCTGGGGACCTCGGCATCGGCGAGACCACGGGGATGCGCAAGGGCGACCTGATCGCGGCGATCCGCGAGCGCCAGGGCAAGACCAAGCGCAAGTCCCCCGCGGCGGCGAGCGAAACGCTTCCGCTCGAGGGGATCGATGCACCGCGCAAGGCCCCGAAGGCCGAAGCGCCCAAGACGGAGGCCCCGAAGCAGGAGGCTCCGAAGGCCGAAGCGCCGAAGGCGGAGACCGCCCCGGCCGAGGCCCCTCGCGCCGAGAAGGCCGATAGGGCTGAAAAGGCTGAAAAGTCTTCGGAGAACGGCTCCGCGCCCGCCGCCGAGCGGCCCGCGCAGCAGGAGAACGGGCCGCAGGACGGCCAGTCTCAGCAGGAAGAGGGCGGCCGCAGCCGTCGTCGCCGCGGCTCCAACCGTGCCGCGGGTTCGCCCGAGCAGGGCGGCCAGCAGCGTGACCGTGGCGAGCGCGGCGACCGGGGTGACCGCGGCGAGCAGGGCGGCAACCGTCAGGGCAACCGCGACGGCGGTCGTGACGGCAACCGCGACAACCGCGGCCAGGACAACCGCCAGCGCAACCAGCAGGGCGGCGGCCAGGACAACAGCCAGCGTCAGGGCCAGGGCCAGCAGGGTGACGACGACGAGGAAGGCGGCCGTCGCGGCCGTCGCTTCCGCGACCGTCGCCGCCGGGGCTCCGGCGGCGGCCGCGAGCAGGGCGGTTCGCCCGACACCGAGATCCGCGAGGACGACGTCCTGCTGCCCGTCGCGGGCATCCTGGACGTGCTCGACAACTACGCGTTCGTGCGTACCTCGGGCTACCTCGCCGGGCCGAACGACGTGTACGTCTCGCTTTCGCTGGTCCGCAAGTACGGCCTGCGCCGCGGTGACGCCATCACCGGTGTCGTGCGCCAGCCGCGTGACGGCGAGCAGCAGCGGCAGAAGTTCAACCCGCTGGTGCGCGTCGACTCGATCAACGGCCTGGAGCCGGACGAGTCCAAGCGCCGTCCCGAGTTCACCAAGCTGACCCCGCTGTACCCGAACGAGCGGCTGCGCCTCGAGACCGAGCCGCACAAGCTCACCACCCGCGTCATCGACCTGGTGATGCCGGTCGGCAAGGGACAGCGCGCGCTGATCGTGTCGCCGCCGAAGGCCGGTAAGACGACGATCATGCAGGACATCGCGAACGCGATCTCGACGAACAACCCCGAGTGCCACCTGATGGTCGTGCTCGTGGACGAGCGTCCGGAAGAGGTCACCGACATGCAGCGGTCGGTGAAGGGTGAGGTCATCGCCTCGACCTTCGACCGCCCGCCGTCCGACCACACCTCGGTCGCGGAGCTGGCCATCGAGCGGGCGAAGCGCCTGGTCGAGATGGGCCACGACGTCGTCGTGCTGCTCGACTCGATCACCCGTCTGGGCCGTGCCTACAACCTGGCGGCCCCGGCGTCCGGCCGGATCCTCTCCGGTGGTGTCGACTCGACGGCGCTGTTCCCGCCGAAGCGTTTCCTCGGCGCGGCGCGCAACATCGAGAACGGCGGTTCGCTGACGATCTTCGCCACGACGATGGTCGAGACCGGGTCCACCGGTGACACGGTCATCTTCGAAGAGTTCAAGGGGACCGCGAACGCGGACCTCAAGCTCGACCGGAAGATCGCCGAGCGGCGCGTGTTCCCCGCGGTGGACATCAACCCGTCCGGTACCCGCAAGGAAGACCTGCTGCTTTCGCCGGACGAGCTCGCGGTCACCCACAAGCTGCACCGGGTGCTGCACGCGCTGGACTCGCAGCAGGCCATCGACCTGCTCATCTCGCGTCTGCGCAAGACGAAGACCAACATCGAGTTCCTCATGCAGGTCTCGAAGACGGCCCTCGGCTCGAACGACGACGACTGAGTTTCGTAGCTGAACCGAAGGGGCCCTTCACCGCATCCGATGCGGTGAAGGGCCCCTTCGCTGCGTCTGATGCGGGGAGGCCAAGTGGGTGCGGTACCGGGGCGGATCGTCGTGTACGGCGTCACCGGTTCGGGCAAGTCGACGCTGGCCAGGGGACTGGCCGAGCGGACTGGGCTGCCGTACCACTCGGTCGACGACGACCTCGCCTGGCAGCAGGGCTGGGTCCCCGTTCCCGACGACGAACAGCGGCGCCGGGTCGCGCTCCTGGTCGCCGAGGACAGCTGGATCATCGACGGAATGTTCGCGAAATGGCGCGACATCGCGCTGCCCCGCGCCGAACTGATCGTGGCGCTCGACTATCCGCGCTGGGTCTCGTTGAGCAGGCTGGTGCGCCGGACCGTGGTGCGCTGCGTCACGCGTCGCCGAATCTGCAACGGCAACGTCGAAACGCTGCGGGGGATGCTCTCCCGCGACTCGATCATCGTCTGGCACTTCCGGTCCTTCGCCCGCAAACGGCGCACGATCCGCGGCTGGATCGCTGATCCGGCGGTGCCGGTGGTGCGGCTGACCTCGCCACGCGCGACGAAACGCTGGCTGGCCCTCGTGAGTGGTAAGTGGGGTTAGAACGACACTTACCACTCACGACCCCCTCGGCTCGGCGCGGTCTGGTGGGGCGGCGCGTTGTGAAAGCCACTTTCACAACGTTCAACGTTGCGAAAGTGGCTTTCACAACATCCGAAGCCGGAGCTCACCCCCCACTCCCTGAAGCGCGTGAAGGCCCCCTTCCCTCGGCTCAACCGAGGGAAGGGGGCCTTCACGCGCTTCAGCGCGCCAACTGAGAGACCCGAGTGCTCAGCGGTGCGGAACGGCCGCGGGGGTCCAGCCGCGGTAGTTGTTGAAGTAGTTCACGCTCGAAGCGTGGCCGATCTTGCCGCCGATGCTGGAGGCGTAGATCCCGCCGGAGCCGTCGGCGATGCCGACGTGGCCCCACTGGCTGATGTTCCAGTACACGAAGGAGCCCTTCGGCGGCGTCCCGGTCGTGTGCTTCGGGCTCGCGCCGTTCCAGTGCGCGTTGGCCGAGGCCCAGACGCCGGTGGTCCCGTACGCGTTTTCGACGGCCTTTTCGCAGAGGCCCTGGTACGCGGTGGAGCCGGCGTGGTTCTTGAACCACTGGACGGCGCCGGCGGGCGTGCCGTCACCGGCGCCCTGGATCGAGAGGTCGCCTTCGGGCACGGTGGTGAACGTTCCCGCGGCCGGGTTGATGTCGGCGGCGGTGATGGTGGCGCCCGCTTCGGGGGCGGCCGGGGCGGCCCCGGCGACCGGAGCCATGGCGAGGGCCGCGATGGCCAGCGCGGCGACGGACGCCGGCTTCGCCACCTTGGCGAGGATGGTGCGCATGATCAGTACCTCCTGTTGAGGAATTACCAACAGCGAGGACGGTCTCGTGATCAAGTACAAATTTCGTACAACCGGGCGTCGATAGTTGATAACTCAACGTGGTGGAATATGCCGGGGGAGGGGTGCGTTGACGCCACTGCCAGCACATCTGGCAAAATCATCCGCTGAAGTCCGGCACCGGTTCACCCCGTACGGGGACCCGGGGCCAACGAGAGAGGACACCATGAAAAGCGGTATTCACCCCGAGTACGTCGTCACGCACGTGAACTGTGACTGTGGCAACGAATTCACCACGCGCAGCACCAAGACCTCCGGCAACCTCCACGTCGAGATCTGCTCGAACTGCCACCCGTTCTACACCGGCAAGCAGAAGCTCATGGACACCGGCGGCCGCGTCGCGCGCTTCGAGGCTCGCTACGGCAAGCGCAAGAAGGCCGAAGACGCCAAGTAGCTTGATCGACGGCGCCTACCCGCATGTCCGGGTAGGCGCCGTTTTGGTGTTGCAGCCATGTTTTGCCCGGGCCGTCGAGAGGTGGAGTGGTGGATTCGAGTTCGCTCAAGGGTCTGCTCGAAGAGCACGCCCAGCTGGAAGAGCAGCTGGCCGACCCGTCCGTGCACGCCGACCAGGCGCGCGCACGTAAGCTCGGCCGTCGTTACGCGGAGCTGAGCCCGGTCGTGAAGACCGTTCGTGAGCTCGACACCGCCCGCGAAGACCTCGAAACGGCGAAGGAACTGGCGGCGGAAGACGCGGCCTTCGCGGCCGAGGCCGAGGAGATCTCCGCCAAGATCCCCGTGCTCGAAGCCAAGCTCACCGAACTGCTCCTGCCGCGCGACCCGTACGACGGCTCCGACGTGGTCATGGAGATCAAATCGGGTGAAGGTGGCGAGGAGTCGGCGCTGTTCGCCGGCGACCTGCTGCGCATGTACTTGCGCTACGCCGAGCGTCACGGCTGGAAGGCCGAGGTGCTCGACTCCGTCGACTCGGACCTCGGCGGCTTCAAGGACGTCACCGTGTCGATCAAGAGCCGGTCGGCCGACGTCGACGGCGTCTGGGCGCGGCTGAAGTTCGAGGGCGGGGTGCACCGCGTGCAGCGCGTGCCCGCCACCGAATCGCAGGGCCGCATCCACACCTCCGCGTCCGGTGTGCTGATCTACCCCGAACCCGAGGACGTCGAGGTCGAGATCGACCCGAACGACCTGCGGATCGACGTCTACCGCTCGTCCGGCCCCGGCGGCCAGAGCGTGAACACGACCGACTCGGCCGTGCGGATCACGCACCTCCCGACCGGCGTGGTCGTCTCGTGCCAGAACGAGAAGTCGCAGATCCAGAACCGCGCCCGCGCCCTGCAGGTGCTGCAGGCCCGCCTCCAGGCGATCGCCGAGGAAGAGGCCGCCGCGAAGGCGTCGGACGCGCGTCGTTCGCAGGTCCGGACCGTCGACCGCTCCGAGCGGGTCCGCACCTACAACTTCGCCGAGAACCGCATCGCCGACCACCGGGTGAACTACAAGGCGTACAACCTGGACCAGGTCCTCGACGGCGACCTCGACGGCGTGCTGAACGCGCTCATCACCGCGGATCGCGAAGAACGGCTCGCCGCCCACGCCGGCTGACAGACGTCCGCCGCCGGCCCGCTAGTCGGGTTCGGTGGCGAACGGATCATCCTCCAGGCCGGTGTGGATGGCCCGCACGGACATGCTCACCTGGGAAAGCCTCTCGGTGATCTCGTTCGTGACCCGGCTGAGCGCCGCTTCACCGCTTTCTCCGGCAAGCGCCGGAAACGCCGACAGCAGGACCGCTTCGCAAGGCCCCGCGTCCGTGCTGATCCGGACCAGCGACGCCGAAAGGTCGGTCGCGGGACGGCCGCACAGCTCCACGGCCAGACGCAGATCGCCGGTGGGGACGTAAAGATGCACGCGGGAAATGACGTCGGTATCCGCGCGCGGGGTGAAATCGTGCCTGGTGACGTACGCGGGCTCGCGGGGGTCGGTGCCGCCGACAGTGGCCATCAGCGAGTAGAGCGTGAATCCGTCCGCCGGGGTGTCATACGCCTCGTAACTTCCGTATTGCCCGGTGTCCGGCGTGCCGTGGATTTCGAAGAATTCCGTATTCAGGCCGAAGTGGAAAAGCGCGGGCATCGCGGCTCGGTGCAGTGTTTCGGTGAGCTCTTCGCCGTCCGCCGGAGGCGTGCGATAGCCGACGGAGACCAGGTAGCCCTTCCAGCCGCCTTCGGGATCCGCCCGGCAGATCTCCAGCTCGGTGGCCTCGAAGTCACCGATGAAGCGTTCGCTCAGCGCGGCGGCCGCGGCGAAATCATCGGTTTCGATATTCGCGGATATCCGCGTGACGACTTCCGTTTCCCGGAGATCCATGACTATTCGGCAGGCCCTTCGGCGAGTGCGGGTGCGGCAATCCTACGGGCGGCCCGAACGAGCGTCTGATCGGGCCTGTCGTCGATTTCTCGTTTCCGCTACGGTCCCTGGGCAGTAAGGGATTCCGTCTCGGGAGAACACGAATTCGTGGCCTGCGCAGACGACTTGGACATCGGCGAAAGATCGATTCCGGCGACCCGGAAACGTGGTCGGCGAGCCGCCGTGCTCACCGCCGGGATCGTCGTGCTGAGCGTCGCCGTCGTCGCGAGGATCGGCCGGTTCGGGTTCAATCCGACCGATCAGGGTTTCGTGCTCGCGCAGGTCTGGCGGGTCCTGCACGGCGAGATACCGCAGGTCGACTTCCTCGGGCCGAGGCCGTTCGGTTCGGCTTATCTGCACCTGGTCGACCATCTCGTCCCCGCGCCGCTGATGATCGGCTCGAGTTTCGTGACGATGGTGCAGCTGACCGTCGCCACGTTCGCCCTCGCCGCGTTCCTGACCGGGACCTCGCCGCTGGACTGGGGGCCGCTGCGCCTCGGGCTGGTCTTCGCCGCCACGCTGATCAGCCTGAACATGTATCCGCTGATGGCGTGGCACACCGTCGACGGTGTCTTCCTGGTCGCGCTCGGCTGGTGGCTGCTCGACAGCGGGCTGCGTTCCGATGCGCGGTGGCGGCGATGGCTCGGCCTGTTCTGCCTCGGGTTCGCGGTCATCGTCAAGCAGAGCTTCCTGTTCGCGGCCCCGATCGGGGTGCTGATCCTGCTGTTCCACCCCGCCGCGCCACCGAAGAAAGGGTCGCGCCTGCCGGGTGATCTCCTCGTCCTCGGCGCGGCACCGTTGCTCTACTTCGGCATGGTCACCGTCGCCGGCGGACTGGAGTCGGCGATCGCGCAGCTCACCGGCGGCGCCCAGACCTGGGGTGAAGGTCTTTCCCGGTTCTGGACAGCGGACTTCGCGGGCCGCGCGGACCCGAGGACGTACGTCTTCCCGGTACTGCTCGGGGTTCTCGTGCTCGCGGTGACGTGGGCCGCCCGCGAACGACTCGGCGAGCCGGGCCGATGGCTCCGGACGGTGACCGGGCTGTGCGTCGTGGCCGTGGTGGTGTTCGTCGTGGCCGACGGCGGGTTCGAGCACGCGGGCAGCTGGCCGATCACCTTGCTGTGGCTCTTCCTCGCCGCCGCGCTGCTCGACGCCGTGGTCCGGAGACGGTTGCCGTGGCGGTACCTGGCGATCGCCGCGCTGGGCTGGATGGCCTCCTTGTCCTGGGGTTACCCGCTTCCCGGGCTGCTCACCGGGATCTTCGCGCTGGGCGTGCTGGAAGCCGTCGCCCCGCCGCGTCCGCCCCGGCTGGCGGGCGGTGTCCTCGGCGCCATCGCGTTCGTGCTCGCCGGGCTGATGCTGATGTCCGCGCACGACAAGGCCCCGTACGCGGACAGACCCCAGGGCGAACTGACGAAGGACCTCGGGAGCGTCGCGCCGTCGTTGCGCGGTGTACGCACGACCCCAAACGTGTATCGCTACGTCTCCCAGATCCGCGGCTGCCTGGATCGCTACCCGGCGTCGAGGGTGGCGGTCCTGCCGGACAATCCGTTCGTCGCGCCGGTCTTCGGGGTCCGCGATCCGTTCCCGCTGGACTGGCCGATCCCGCTGGAACTCACCGGCGACAGTCCGGAAAGGATGGTCGAGGCGGCGGAACGCCTTGCCGCGGAAGGGAATTATCTCGTGCTCTTCCAGACGGTCCGAGCCGCTTCTCTGGCGGCGGGCGCACCGGTACCCGAAGCCGTCGCGCCGGACGCGCCGACGATCGCCATGAGCGGTATCGAGGAGCGGATCAAGGGGAAGCTCACGGGCGCGAGGGTCGCCTGCGGCGGTTTCGCCGGATTCTGGGCGCCGCCACGGTGAGGGTCAGCCGGAGACGGACGCGGTTTCCGGCTCGGGTTCTTCGGCCGCCGAAGGCTCTTCCTTGCGCTTCGGCAGGAACGAGAGCGCGGCGAACGCGGCGGCCAGCAGGGTCGGGTAGATCGTCAGCTGCTGGTGCTTGACGTTCTCGATGCCTTCCGCGAGACCGGAGACCAGGATCTGGCCCATCGCGAAGAGCAGGAACATGAGCACCACGATGCCGACGTCGCGGCGTCCGGTGCGGTTCCGGAAGGCCCGCAGCCCCGCCCAGCCGATGAGCAGCCAGATCGGCAGCAGGGCGAACAGCCCCAGCGGGGCGATCCAGCCGGTGATCCCGGACAGGACCGGGACGCGGTACTCCTTCGCGAGCGGCGGCTGCCCGGCGTGCTCGCCGAAGCTGCCGAGGTTCGGCACCCGCGCGGTCAGCGTCTCCTGCGCGGACCGGTGCAGCATCTCGATCACGCGCACCGGGTGGTCCAGGTAGTACTGGGCGACGTTGCGCCGGCTGATCTTGTCGCGGTACTGCCCGTACGCGGGGTCGTGCCAGGCCGCGTTCGGGCTCCACCAGCCGGTGCCGACGTACTTCGCGAACTCCGGCGGGAGACCCAGCGCGGCGAGGTCGCCGGTGGTGTCGTGCTCGCCGTCCACGATCCCGTTGAACACGACGTGGTACATGTTGGCCTCGCGGTACTCCGCGTTGGCCGAGTCGCCCGCCCCCTGCACCAGCGCGGTACCCGTGCCGACGACGGCGAGCACGGCCAGCGGCAGCGCCCAGCGCGCCAGGCCGCGGCTGCCCGCGGGCCGGACGAACAGCAGCGCGAGCGCGAACAGCGGGATCAGCAGCAGCGTCTGCGACTTCGCGTTGATCCCGATCATGGCGCCGAGGACGGTGACGGCGGCTCCGGTGTAGCGCCAGGGCCCGGTGCGGTGCATCAGCAGGAGCCCGCCGGCGAGCAGGAGCATCCCGACGAAGGCGGCACCCTCGCTCAGCACCGAGGCGAAGTACCCGAAGAAGGCCGAGTCGGCCGCGACCAGCAGCAACGCGACCGTGGCGATGACGCTGTCGCGAACCGAAAGGCGCAGACCCACGACGATCGCCGCGATCCCGGCCGAGACCAGCAGGCAGCCCAGCACGCCCAGGACCAGCAGGTTCAGGATCGCGGACGAGCCGAGCAGCCGCCCGATCCCGCTGGCGATCTCGTCGATCCAGCTCTGGCTGGAGATGTACTCGCTGTTGCAGGCGGGCGCGGGGCCGTAGGAGAAGCGGACGAAATACTGCGAAGGCCTGTCGAGTTCGCGGGCGCCGAGCTGGCAGAGGATGCGCCAGCCGTCGCCGTTGTCGGCCATGCCGATCGGGCGGGGAACCAGGAAACGGACGAGTAGCACCCCGAGCGCGGCGAAAAACACGCCCAAAGCCAGTCGGATCTCCCGGATCTTCACCCGCGCCACCTTAAGAGATTCCGCAGGGTGATCAGTTCGTACCCTCTCTAACACTTGCGGAGGGGAAGTTCCGGACCGCGTCGGCACACCCGCCGGTGGCGCGGGACACTGACCGGACATCCGTCGTCGACGCGTAGGAGAGCCGTGGAAGCCCTGGCCGGATTCGGGTTCGAACTGGGTGTGCTCAAGCGGATCCGGCGGGCCGGGTGGTGGCAGGCCGGGGTCCGGGACCCCGAATCGGTCGCCGAGCACACCACGCGGGTCGCGCAGCTGGCCGGCCTGCTGGCGGCCGAGGGCGGGGCCGACCCGGCGCGGGCGGCGTACCTCGCGCTCTGGCACGACACGCAGGAGACGCGGACCGGCGACCTCCCGCACACGATCAAGGGGTTCGTCGAGAAGCCGGACCCCCGGGCGATCACCGCCGCGCAGACGTCGGCGCTCCCCGGCGCCGCGAGGGACTCGGTACGCGACGCCGTCGACGAGTACGAAGCCGCGGAGAGCCCGGAGGCGCTGTACGCGCGTGACGCGGACAAGCTCGAGATGCTGCTTCAAGCCGTCGAGTATCGCGACGTCGGCGTGCGGAACGTCGACGAGTGGATCGCTTCGGCGACGAAGAGCCTCAAGACCGACCTGGCGCGGCGAGTGGCCGAGGCGGCGCTGACGATGTCGTCGCTCTCGTGGCGGGTGCGCTGAAAGCAATCGATACCCTGAGCCCGCGTGTATCGACCCCGGCACGCGTGCCTCGTGTGTCAGGCTTGACTCTGTGAAGGAACACCAGTGAACCGGCAGCCGTTGCGCCTCGCCATCATGGAAGCGACCCGCATCCTCACCGAGGCCGGTGTGGCGTCACCGCGCTCGGACGCGGAACTGATCGCCTCCCATGTCCTCGGCGTCGATCGTGGCCGCCTGCCGATGGTGCCGCTGGTGGACCCGCCGGTCATCGACGCGATCGGCCAGCTCGTGAACCAGCGGGCCAAACGGATCCCGCTGCAGTACCTCACCGGCTGGGCCGCGCTCGGCGACATCACGGTCAACGTCGGCGCCGGGGTGTTCGTCCCGCGTCCGGAGACCGAGCTGCTCCTGGAATGGGGCCTCAAGCTGCTGCACGGACGCGAGTACCCGGTCGTGGTCGACCTGTGCACCGGCTCCGCCGCGCTGGCGCTGGCCGTCCAGCACGCGCGGCCGGACGCCGTCGTCTACGCCGTCGACATCGACGCGCAGGCGCTCGCCTGGGCCCGGCACAACGCCGACGTCCACGCCGACGCGGGGGACACGCCCATCCGGCTGTACTCGGGCGACGTCGCGGACAGCACGATGTTCGCCGAGCTCGACGGGCTCGTCGACCTGGTCCTGTGCAACCCGCCCTACGTCCCGGAGGGCACCCCGGTGCCGACGGAGGTCGCCGAGCACGACCCGCCGCGGGCGGTGTTCGCGGAGGAGAGCGGGCTCGCGGTGATCCGGCACGCGATCGCCGCCGCCGCGCGGCTGCTACGGCCCACCGGCGGGATGGCGATCGAGCACGACGACACGCACGGGTCCGCCGTCCCGGCGCTGGTGCGGGCGCGGCGGGTGCTGACCGACGTGCAAGGCCACCTCGACCTGGCGGGCCGCCCGCGGTTCGTCACCGCCTTGCGCGTCTCCTGAACCCCGCGTTTCGTCCTCTGAATGCGGTAGTTCGTGGTGTGAACTGCCGCATTCAGAGGACGAAACGCGAGGCGTTCGGCGGATGGTTAGCGAGACTCACGACTTCCGGCGGTGCCCAGGGCAAAGCCCGCCTCCTAACGTCGATCACGGCCGCCTCATCGGCGGTCCGACTGGGAGGTGTACCCCGATGCGATCGTCTCTCCGACGAGCCCCACTCAGAACACTCGCCGTCCTCGCCGCCGTCGCGCTGCTGCCGGGTCTGGTCGCCCAGCCCGCGTCCGCCGCGGCTCCCGTCAAGGGCTGGCCCGCCCCGATCGACGGGTCGACCTGGGAGAACCAGGACCACATGACGTGGGACGACTACCGCAAGCCGCCCGGCACCAACTGGGCCGACCCCAAGCTGAAGCCGACCAAGCGGACGTTCAGGGGCGCCGTGGTGCTCGCGGACTACCCGGACCAGGAATTCGCCGTCACGCAGCCCCCGCGTTCGACGGTGTTCGGCAACCCCGGTCCGTCCGCCAGCAACATTCCCCGCGCGGACGTCGCGAAGTTCTACCAGGACTTCCTCAACAAGCCGCAGGCGCTCAACAACGGCCACACGATCAACGAGTACTGGATGGAGGACTCCGGCGGCCGGATGGGCGTCGAGCTCACCGCGTTCGGGCCGTACCGCCTGCCCGGCAAGGCCTTCGAGTACGGCATGGAGTTCCAGCCCGACGCCTGTCCGCCGGGGGCGAACTGCAAGCGTGACCTGCGCGCCGACGCGGGCGCGGCCTGGCGGGCCGACGTCGGCGACGTCTCCAAGCAGTTCGACTTCATCTTCTATCTGTCCGCAGGCCAGGATGAGAGTGCGACCTGGCAGGAATTCGGCGTGATGAAGTTCGGCGAGAAGGAGAACGTGCCCGACGAATTCGGGCCGGGTGTCGCGGGAATGCCGAACGCGGCGTCCACCCGCTATGTCCCGTGGACGTCGTGGAAATCCGCGGCGAGCATCTGGCCGAACGCGGTCACCGGTTCCTCGACCCAGGCGGAAAGCTCGGGGCAGGCGGTTTACGCGCACGAACTGAGCCATATCCTCGGCATCGGGGACAACTACAACAACCCGTTCGGCACTCCGCCGTCCCGTACCTACACCGGGCCGTGGGAAATGATGTCGCGCGGCAGTTTCAACGGTCCCGGCGGACCCCACACGCGCTGGCAGATCCCGGCGACGCAGGGCGGTTCGATGGGTTCGCACCACATGCTGCGCACCAAGATGAAGCTCGACATCATCGACACCGAAGACGTGCTGAAACTCGACCGGAACTCCCTCGCCAAGAACGGACCGGTCTCCGCGCGGATCACCGCACGTTCGGTCCTTCCCGGACAGGGCGCCTACAGCGGGATCAACATCGCGCTCCCCGGCGGGGACCTTTCGCCGAAATGCGACCGGTCCAAGGACCCGTTCTGCGACGGCGGCGGCTACGACAATTACACCGTCGAGGTCGTCGACCGGATGGGCAGCGATTCCTTCGCCCCCGATTCCGGCGTCATCATCGCGAAGACGAAGAACCAGGACAACGCGCCGTTCGAATGGATCGTCGACGCGAACCCGGCCGACATCGGCATGACCGACTACAAGAAGCAGGACGGCACCCCGGTCCCGATCCCGATCGGCGACTACCGCCAGCTCAACGACGCCGCGTTCAAGGTGGGCACCGGTTCGGCGAGCAAGTACGAGTACACCGACGAGGCCAACCGGCTGAAGTTCCTGGTCTCGGACATCGAGCGTGACCGCAAGGGCGTGCTGTCCTACGTCGTCACGGTGGCTTCGCTCGACGGCGCGGGCTCGCAGGCCCGCGGTGTCTCGCTGTGGCCGTCGGTGCCCGCGTTCGGCAAGAACGGGCTCGCGACCTGCTCGTTCCCGGTGCTCAACACCGGCGACGCCAAGGGCGCGGCGGCGCCGTACAACACCGACACCTACCGCCTGAGCGCGTCCACCACCGCGAAGGGCTGGGAGGTCCGGCTGCCGAACGAGCTGTCCACCGTCCCGTTCGGCGGACGGTCTTCGGCGACGGCGCACGCCAAGCGGGCGGCGGGCGGTGACCACGTCGCGCAGATCAAGCTGACCGCGACGTCGATCGCCGATCCGGGCAAGACGGCTACGTCGTACTGCACCGCTTTCGCCTTCTAGGGGACGCGGTTGCCATGAACGGTCCTTTCCTTGCCAAATTTGCAAGGAAAGGACCGTTCATGGCGTGAGCCGGCCTGCGGTCGCGGCCTGGGCGCAGAGGCAAGAAAGCTGCAATGAAGGGGCCTTTCATAGCAAATTTTGCTATGAAAGGCCCCTTCATTGCACGGGCCGGGTGGCCGAGCCGCGGTGAACGGCCCCATCGGTGCACCGCAGGCGGGGAAGGGCCCCTTCGGCTCCAGGACTACGCTCACCTGCCATGAGCGCGGTGTACGACTGCAGCAAGCGTGAATCCCGGGCCGACGGGCTCGCCGCGGCGGCGAGCGCGGTGCGCTCCAGCCGCCTGGTGG
The DNA here is from genome assembly GCF_014654365.1 of Amycolatopsis oliviviridis. Taxonomy (GTDB): domain Bacteria; phylum Actinomycetota; class Actinomycetes; order Mycobacteriales; family Pseudonocardiaceae; genus Amycolatopsis; species Amycolatopsis oliviviridis. The sequence continues at coordinate 391,161 of NZ_BNAY01000003.1, read as the reverse complement.
TCCTCCCGACCGACACGGTCTACGGCATCGGCGCGGACGCCTTCGACGGCGGCGCCGTCCAGTCCCTCCTGCGGGCCAAGAACCGCGGCCCGGACATGCCGGTCGGCGTCCTGGTCGGCTCCTGGTCCACTGTGGACGGACTGGTGCTCGGCACGCCGCCGCAGGCCCGCGCGCTCATCGAGGCCTTCTGGCCCGGCGACCTCTCGATCATCCTGCCGCACGCCCCGAGCCTGCAGTGGGACCTGGGCCAGTCACGCGGAACGGTGATGCTGCGCATGCCGCTGCACCCGGTCGCGCTGGAGCTGCTGCGCGACGTCGGCCCGATGGCGGTCTCCAGCGCGAACGTGTCCGGGCGCCCGCCCGCCACCACCGCGCAGGAAGCGGTCGACCAGCTCGGCGACAGCGTCGCGGTGTATCTCGACGGTGGCTCGTCCGGCGAGCCCGTTCCGTCCACGATGGTCGACCTCACCGGCGACGACCCGGTCGTCCTGCGAGAGGGCGCGGTCAGCCGTGCCGCCGTCGCGGAAGTACTGGGAGTGCCCGCGGAGTCACTCGCCTAGGACCGTGCGCCGCCGTATCCCCCTAGCGCGGTAGCGTGTTCGAGTGACTTGGACCTCGGCGGCGTAACGCACCATGCCTCCCACGCAAGGCCTCCCGATCCGGGAGTACATCCTCGTCGCCCTCACCGCGGCGGCCGTTACCTTCCTGCTCACCGGCGTGGTGCGCCGCGTGGCCATCCGGATCGGCGCGATCGCCAACCCGCGGGCGCGTGACGTCCACGTCACGCCGATCCCGCGGATGGGGGGCATCGGCATCTTCCTCGGCGTCGCCGCCGCGATGGGGCTCGCGCACCAGCTGCCCGCGCTGAGCCGCGGCTTCGACTTCTCCTTCGACTCGCTGGGGGTCCTGCTCGCCGCGGGCGTGATCTCCCTGATCGGCGCGCTCGACGACCGGTTCGAGCTCGACGCGTGGACGAAACTGGCCGGTCAGGTCATGTGCGCCGGGATCCTGGTGATCTTCGGTGTGCAGTGGGTGTCGTTCTGGGTGCCGTGGGGCGGCGGTGGCGAGTCCTTCGGCCAGGTGCTGGTGCTGGACAAGAACCAGGGCGCGCTGCTGACCGTCGTGCTGGTGGTCGTCATGGTCAACGCGATGAACTTCGTCGACGGCCTCGACGGGCTCGCCGGCGGTCTCGGGTTCATCGCCGCCGCGGCGACGTGCTCGTTCTCGCTCGGCCTGCTCGACTCTTCGGGCGGCGACGTCGGCGCGTACCCGCCCGCCCTCATCGCCGCCACGCTCGCCGGGGCCTGTCTGGGCTTCCTGCCGTACAACTTCCAGCCCGCGAAGATCTTCATGGGCGACTCCGGCTCGATGATGATCGGTCTCATGCTGGCGGGCGCGACGACGTCCGCGTCGGGCCGCGTGCCGTACCCGCAGTTCAGCGGCAAGGACGCGCTCGCGCTGCTCTCGCCGCTCGTCGTGGTCGCCGCGGTGCTGTTCGTGCCTCTGCTCGACCTGATCATGGCGGTCATCCGCCGCACCCGTCGCGGCGAGAGCCCGTTCGCCGCGGACAAGATGCACCTGCACCACCGCCTGCTGGAGATCGGGCATTCCCAGCGCCGCGCGGTGCTGCTCATCTACTTGTGGGCGGGCCTGCTCGCGTTCGGCGCCGTGTCGGTGACGTTGTTCGACGATGCCGCGGTTTTCTGGATTGTCGGATTCGGCTTCCTGCTGGCGACCCTCGTGTCGATCATCCCGCGGCTGCGGTCGCGGAACCGGACCGCTTAGAGGACACGATCCGCACGCGCCTACACTGGCGGGCTGAGACGACCAGGGAGCTTTCTGTGAGCGAGACCGAAAAGACCGTCGAGGCGGAGGAGAACCCCCACGCCAAGGTGGTTCTGCAGGCGGCCAACGCGATGATGAAGGCTTCCCTGAAGCTGGTTCCGCCGGCGGTGCTGATCTGCATCGTGGTCTTCACCATCCTCAAAGGACAGCCGGGGCTGTTCGGCTCGGTCATCGGCGGCGTGCTCGCCCTCGTGTCCGCGCTCGCGACGCTGGGCCTCATGCGCTTCAGCGCGGGGATGGACCCGATGTTCGTGATGGTGATCGCTCTCGGTGGTTACGTGCTCAAGGTCGTCGTCCTTTTCGCGGCGCTGACCTTGCTTCGCGGGGTGACCTGGATCCACCCGATGGCCTTGGGCGTCACCATGATCGTCGCGATTCTCGTGGCCGCCGCGGTGGAGTTCGCGGCCTTCCGCAAGACCAAGATCCCGACGATCATCCCCGCCTCCCGCTGATCCCGGGACCGAGGTCCTGACCTGGGACGGGACCTAGGTCCTCGGCCGATCGGTGGCAATGTAGTACGCCTGTACGGCCCGTCGGATCCTGCTGATATGGTCCGCGTATGGGCGGCGGCCTCGGCTGTCGGCTCCTGATGACGAACCCCGAACAGCAGTGTGGCGGCGGCGTTGAATCGTCCCTCATTACCCGCTGGTAGGCGTCTGTCTCCCGGGAGCACTGCATCGAGAATCCTCGTGTGCGGAACGTGAAACCGTGTTCAGCACATCGTGGGGTGGCCGCCTCCGACGGCCCGATACGTGTCGGGTACGTTAAGTCCAGATCGTGACGATTCCCCCGGCGGAGTGAACGCCGGCCGGGAGAACCGGAAGGAGCCCAGTGGGCGCGCTGGTACTAGCCGAGGGTGCGGAGTTCTCGCCGCCTGGCGTCAAAGACTTCAACCTGCCGCCGTTGTTCGGTTCCGGCTATTGGTTGAGCTTCACCAAGCCGATGCTGCTGGTGGTCATCTCCCTGATCATCCTCGTCACCTACTTCATGGTGTCGTCGCGCCGGCTGAAGGTCGTCCCCGGCAAGGGGCAGTTCATCGCCGAGTCGATTTACAACTTCGGCCGCAACAACATCGCGCGTGAGCAGATCGGTTCGGCCGACTTCAAGCCGTTCATCCCGCTCGTGCTCGGCCTGTTCAGCTTCGTGCTGGTGAACAACATCTTCGGGATCATCCCGTTCTTCCAGTTCCCGACGATGGCGCGAATCGGCTTCCCGATCGCCCTCGCGTTCCTTGTCGTTTACCCGGTGTACCACTACGTCGGGTTCAAGCGCCACGGTTTCAAGGGTTACCTGAAGAAGGAACTGGCGCCGGCGGGCATTCCCGGATTCGTTCTGCCGCTGTACTCCACCATCGAGTTCGCGCAGAAGTTCTTCATCGCGCCTGCCACGCTGGCGATCCGGGTGTTCGCGGCGATGTTCGCCGGTCACCTCATCATCATGGTCTTCACGCTCGGCGGGAGCTTCCTGCTGACCGACGGTGAAGGCATCGTCAAGGCCGCGTCGCCGGTGGCATTCCTGTTCGCCATCGCGATGACGTTCCTGGAGGCATTCATCCAGGTCCTGCAGGCATACATTTTCGCACTGCTGTCCGCAGGCTACATCGGCGCCGCACTGGCGTCGGAGCACTGAGAAACACCAAAAGCCCCCGATCCGCGTGAGTCGCGCGGACCGAGTTTGAAGGGAAACGCACGTGAGCAACATCGTTCTTGCGCAGGCTGCCGAATCCGCCGCCGGCATCAACCCGGGTCTCGCCGCCATCGGTTACGGTCTCGGCGCCATCGGCCCCGGTATCGGTGTGGGTCTGATCTTCGCCGCGGTCATCAACGGCACCGCCCGTCAGCCGGAGGCCCAGGGCAAGCTGCAGAGCATCGCCTTCTCGACCTTCGTTCTGACCGAGGTGCTCGCGCTGATCGGTATCGTCATCTACTTCCTCGCCTCCGTCGGCTGAGTTTTCCCAACTCAACTCGCTTTAAGGAGACGTTGTGCTGATGACCGAATTGGTGTTGGCCGCCGAAGAGCAGCCCAACCCGATCCTGCCGCACATCCCCGAGCTCATCCTCGGGTTCGTCGCCTTCCTTCTGCTGCTGTTCGTCCTGAAGAAGTACGTCGTCCCGCGTTTCGAGGCGACCTACGAAGAGCGGACCAAGCTGATCGAGGGTGGCATCGAGCGGGCCGAGAAGGCGCAGGCCGAAGCCGAAGAGAACCTTGCGCAGTACAAGGCTCAGCTGGCGGAAGCCCGTTCCGAGGCCGCGAAGATCCGCGACGACGCCCGGCTCGAAGCCGAGCAGATCAAGGCGGAGCTGCGGGCCGAAGCGGAGTCCGAGTCCCAGCGCATCGTCGCCCAGGGCCAGGCTCAGCTGCAGGCCCAGAAGGCGCAGATCATCGCCGAGCTGCGCGCCGAACTCGGCCGTAACTCCATCGAGCTGGCCAGCCGCATCGTCGGCGAGTCGCTCGAGGACGACGCGCGCCGTCACGGCACCGTGGACCGGTTCCTTGCCGAGCTGGAGACCGCGGGTGCCTCCAACGGAGCGGGGAAGTAGACCAGAATGACGCTGCATGCTGCGAGCCGTGAAGCGCTCGACCTCGCCGAGAATCGTCTCGGCGAGGTTCTGGCCGCCGCGGGTACGGACCCGGCGACGGTCGGCGACGAGTTGCTTTCGGTCGTCGCCCTGCTGGACCGGGAGATCGGCCTTCGCCGGGCCGTCGCCGACGGTTCGGCTTCGTCCGAAGCCCGGATCGGCCTCGTCCGCGGGATCCTCGCGGGCAAGGTTTCCGAACCGGCCCTGCAGGTGCTCGACACCGTGGCGGGCAGCCGCTGGTCGAGCCCGCGCGAACTGACCGACGGGCTCGAAGCCCTCGGCCGCTCGGCGCTGCTCACCAGTGCGGAGAAGTCCGGGAACATCGACGCGGTCGAGGACCAGCTGTTCCGGGTCAGCCGCATCGTGGCGGGAGAGCCGGAGCTCGAACGGGCTCTGTCCGACCTGTCCGCTCCCGCGGACGCGAAGCGGACCCTCGTCCGCAACCTGTTCGCCGACAAGGTGGACGTGGTCACCGAGACCCTGGTGGAGCAGGTCGTCCTGCGCGCCAAGGGCCGCGGGGTCGGCAACGCCCTCGAGCAGCTGGTCAAGCTGGCCGCGGAACGCCGTGACCGCTCGGTCGCCCAGGTGACCAGCGCGAGCGAGCTTTCCGAGGAACAGCAGGCCCGGCTGGGCGAGAAGCTCAACGCCCTCTACGGGCGGCAGCTCGCGCTGCACGTCGAGATCGACCCTCGGCTCGGCGGCGGACTCGTCGTCCGCGTCGGGGACGAGGTCATCGACGGCAGCACCGCGGGGCGCATCGACGCCCTGCGTCGCCGCTTGGCCGGCTGACCCCACAACAACGACTTTGCACACTGGCACGAACGAAGCGAGAGCGGGAACGAAATGGCGGAGCTGACGATCTCCTCGGATGAGATCCGTAGCGCGATCGAGAACTACGTCTCGAGTTACGCCCCGGACGTGAGCCGGGAAGAGGTCGGCGTCGTCGTCGACGCCGGTGACGGTATCGCCCACGTCGAGGGTCTTCCCTCGGCGATGGCCAACGAGCTGCTCGAGTTCCCCGGCGGGGTCCTCGGGGTGGCGCTGAACCTGGACGCGCGCTCCATCGGTGCCGCGATCCTCGGTGACTTCGAGAGCGTCGAAGAGGGCCAGCAGGTCAAGCGGACCGGACAGGTCCTGTCGGTTCCGGTCGGCGAGGGCTACCTCGGCCGCGTCGTGAACCCGCTGGGCGCCCCGATCGACGGCCTCGGCGAGATCGAGACCACCGAGCGCCGCCCGCTGGAGGTCAAGGCCGCTTCGGTGGTCGAGCGCCAGCCGGTGGCCGAGCCGCTGCAGACCGGTATCACCGCGATCGACGCGATGACCCCGATCGGCCGTGGCCAGCGTCAGCTGATCATCGGTGACCGCAAGACCGGCAAGACCGCGGTCGCGGTGGACACGATCATCAACCAGAAGGCGAACTGGGACTCCGGCGACCCGAAGAAGCAGGTTCGCTGCATCTACGTCGCGGTCGGCCAGAAGGGCTCCACGATCGCCGCGGTGAAGAAGTCCCTCGAGGACGCCGGCGCGATGGAGTACACCACCATCGTCGCGGCCCCCGCGTCGGACTCCGCCGGCTTCAAGTGGATCGCGCCGTACACCGGCTCGGCCATCGGCCAGCACTGGATGTACGAGGGCAAGCACGTCCTCATCGTGTTCGACGACCTGACCAAGCAGGCCGACGCCTACCGCGCGATCTCGCTGCTGCTGCGCCGCCCGCCGGGCCGTGAAGCCTTCCCCGGCGACGTCTTCTACTTGCACTCCCGTCTCCTCGAGCGTTGCGCGAAGCTCTCGGACGAGCTGGGCGCGGGCTCGCTGACCGGTCTCCCGATCATCGAGACCAAGGCGAACGACGTGTCGGCCTACATCCCGACCAACGTCATCTCGATCACCGACGGTCAGTGCTTCTTCCAGTCGGACCTGTTCAACGCCGGTCAGCGCCCGGCCATCGACGTGGGTATCTCGGTTTCCCGCGTGGGTGGTGCCGCGCAGGTCAAGGCGATGAAGGACGTTTCGGGTTCGCTCCGTATCGACCTGTCGCAGTACCGCGAGCTGGAGGCCTTCGCGGCCTTCGCCTCGGACCTCGACGACGCGTCGAAGGCGCAGCTCGAGCGTGGTGCCCGCCTGTACGAGGTGCTCAAGCAGCCGCAGTACTCGCCGATCCCGGTCGAGGAGCAGGTCGTCACCGTGTACCTCGGTACCAACGGCCACTTCGACACGGTCCCGACCGAGGACGTGCGCCGCTTCCGTGACGAGTTCGTCGACTCCGCGCGCCGCAAGCACGGGGAGCTCCTCAAGGACATCCGCGAGTCGGGCAAGTTCTCCAAGGAGACCGCTTCCGGGCTGGTCGACGCGGTGAACGAGTTCAAGAAGGAGTTCACCACCTCCGAGGGCAAGAGCCTGGTCGAGGTCTCCGACGCGATGGACGCCGAGAAGGTCGGGCAGGAGACCGTCAAGGTCAACAAGCCCGCGCCGAAGAAGTGAGCTGGTAGTCCATGGCCGCACAACTCCGAGAACTCCGGTCGCGTATCAAGGCGACCAAGTCCATCGGCAAGATCACCAAGGCGATGGAGCTCATCGCCACCGCGCGCATCACCAAGGCGCGGGCGAAGGTCGCGGCGTCCCGGCCCTACTCGGACGAGATCACGAACGTGCTCTCGGCCCTGGCAGGCGCCTCGGCCAACCTCGACCACCCGTTGCTGGTCGAGCGCCCGAACCCGAAGCGCGCGGCGGTCCTCGTGATCACCAGCGACAAGGGCCAGTGCGGTGGGTACAACTCCAACGTGCTGAAGGCGACCGAGGAGCTCCTCACGCTGCTGCGTGAGCAGGGCAAGGAGCCGGTGCTGTACGTGACCGGCAACAAGGGCCTGAGCTACTACCGGTTCCGTGGCCGCGACGTGGCCGACAGCTGGACGGGGTTCTCCGACCAGCCCGGTTACGTCAACGCCGCGGAGGCCGGTGAGCTCATCGTCGAGTCGTTCCTGAACGGCGCCGACGACGAGGCGGGCAACGCCGACGGCATCCTGGGTGTCGACGAGATCCACGTCGTCTACACCGAGTTCGTCTCGATGCTCACCCAGCGGCCGGTCGCCAAGCGCGTCGCGCCGCTCGAGGTCGAGTACTCCGAGGGCGAGGAGGAGAAGCCCGCCGGTCTGCTCCCGAGCTACGAGTTCGAGCCCAGCGCCGAGAAGCTGCTCGCCGCGTTGCTTCCGAAGTACATCAACACGCGGCTCTTCGCGGCGATGCTGGAGTCGGCGGCGTCCGAACTCGCGGCCCGCCGTACCGCGATGAAGGCGGCGTCGGACAACGCGAACGAACTGGTGAACACGCTGACGCGGGAGGCGAACCAGGCCCGCCAGGCGCAGATCACCCAGGAGATCTCCGAAATCGTCGGTGGGGCGAACGCTCTCACCGCAGCAGGAAGTGATGACTGATGACCAGTACTGAAGCCCGTGCCAAGGGGCGCATCGTCTCGGTGACCGGCCCGGTCGTCGACGTCGAATTCCCGCGCGGTTCCGTCCCCGACCAGTTCAACGCGCTCAAGGTCGAAATCGAGTTCGAGCAGCTGCGCAAGACGGTGACCCTCGAGGTCGCCAGCCACCTCGGTGACAACCTCGTCCGCACCATCTCGCTCCAGCCGCAGGACGGCCTGGTGCGTGGCGCCGAGGTCACCGACACCGGCGGCCCCATCACGGTGCCGGTCGGCGACAAGGTCAAGGGCCACGTCTACAACGCGCTCGGCGAGTGCCTCGACGAGCCCGGCTACGGCGAGGACCTCGAGCGCTGGGGCATCCACCGCAACCCGCCTTCCTTCGACCAGCTCGAAGGCAAGACGAAGATGCTGGAGACCGGCCTCAAGGTCGTCGACCTGCTGACCCCGTACGTCGAGGGTGGCAAGATCGGCCTGTTCGGCGGTGCCGGCGTCGGCAAGACGGTGCTCATCAAGGAGATGATCACCCGTGTCGCCCGGAACTTCGGTGGTACCTCGGTGTTCGCCGGTGTCGGCGAGCGCACCCGTGAGGGCAACGACCTCTTCCTGGAGATGTCGGAGGACGGCGTCATCAACGACACCGCCCTCGTCTTCGGTCAGATGGACGAGCCGCCGGGCACCCGTATGCGGGTCGCGCTGTCCGCGCTGACCATGGCGGAGTACTTCCGCGATGTGCAGAACCAGGACGTGCTGCTCTTCATCGACAACATCTTCCGGTTCACCCAGGCCGGTTCCGAGGTGTCGACCCTGCTGGGCCGCATGCCTTCGGCCGTGGGTTACCAGCCGACGCTGGCCGACGAGATGGGTCAGCTCCAGGAGCGGATCACCTCGACCCGTGGTCGTTCGATCACCTCGATGCAGGCGATCTACGTCCCCGCGGACGACTACACCGACCCGGCCCCGGCCACGACGTTCGCCCACCTGGACGCCACCACGGAGCTTTCGCGTGGCGTGTTCCAGAAGGGCATCTTCCCGGCAGTGGACCCGCTGGCGTCGACGTCGACCATTCTCGACCCGGCCATCGTCGGTGAGGACCACTACCGGGTGGCCTCCGAGGTCATCCGGATCCTGCAGAAGTACAAGGAGCTGCAGGACATCATCGCGATCCTCGGTATGGACGAGCTGTCGGAAGAGGACAAGCTGACCGTTCAGCGCGCGCGCCGCATCGAGCGGTTCCTGTCGCAGAACATGCTGGTCGCCGAGGCGTTCACGCAGATCCCGGGCTCGACCGTGCCGCTGTCGGAGACCATCGAGTCCTTCGACCGCATCACCAAGGGCGACTTCGACCACTACCCGGAGCAGGCGTTCCTGGGTATCGGTGGCCTCGAAGACCTCGAGAAGAAGTACAAGGAAATCACCAAGAAGTGATGTTCCGATGAGCGGCGGGATCAGTGTCTACTGTGGACGCTGGTCCCGCCGTTCGCTTAGTCGTCCCATGGACTATTACACTCGGTGGCAGCACCTGAGGTGAAGGGAAGCTACGTGGCTGAGATTTCTGTCGAGCTGGTAGCCGTCGAGCGCCGTCTCTGGTCGGGTACCGCCACGTTCGTGGTGGCTCAGACCACCGAGGGCGAGATCGGCATCATGGCCGGTCACGAGCCGGTTCTGGGCCAGCTCGTCGAGGGTGGCGTCGTGAAGGTGACGACCACGGACGGCGAGACCGTCTGCGCCGCGGTGCACGGCGGTTTCCTGTCGGTCACCGCGACCGGCGTGAGCATCCTCGCCGAGAGCGCCGAGCTCTCGGACGAGATCGACGTCGAGGCGGCCAAGAAGGCGCTCGGCGGCGAAGACGAGCAAGAGCGGGCTAGGGCGACCGCCCAGCTTCGCGCGGCCGGTCAGTCGGTCTGACCGGGCGACGGGCAGGGGCCGGGCCGTGGAAATCGCCGTGGGTGTTCTCGGGGCCCTGATCATTCTGGCCGTGGTCGTGGCCTGGTATTCGTTGCGGTGGGTCCGGATGCGCCGCGGTGGTGGCGTGAGCGTCGCGCTGCGGTGGCGTCCGGACGAGGCGCGGTCCAGCTGGCATCTGGGGCTGGGCCGCTACGAGGGCGACGAGTTCGTCTGGTTCCGGGTGTGGAGCCTGCGGACCGGCCCGGACCGGGTCTTCCAGCGGGCGAGCATGGAGATCGCGGACCGGCGCGATCCCTCCGGCACGGAGGCGTACGCCGTCCCCGAAGGTTCGATCGTCCTGCGGTGTGAGTCCGCCACGCAGGAGGCGATCGAGATCGCGATGGGCCCCGGCGCCCTCACCGGTTTTCTTTCCTGGCTCGAATCCGCGCCTCCGGGACGTCGTCTCCCGCGCGCTTCCTGAATCGGTTCCGGCCGCACGCCGTATGCTCGCGCCGTGACCATCGTCGACATCCCCGGTTCGAAGTCGATCACCGCCCGAGGCCTGTTCCTCGCGGCCGCCGCCCACGGCACGACCGTGCTGGGCAGGCCGCTGCGTTCGGACGACTCCGAGGGCTTCGCCGAAGGCCTCCTCAAGCTCGGCTATCAGGTTTCCCGTTCCGAGCCGGAGTGGACCATCTCCGGCAGGCCCGAAGGCCCCGCCGTCGACAGTGCCGACGTCTTCTGCCGCGACGGTGCCACCACCGCGCGCTTCCTGCCCGCCCTGGCCGCCGCCGGCCACGGGACCTTCCGCTTCGACGCGTCCGAACAGATGCGTGCCCGGCCGCTGGGGCCGCTCACCGACGCGCTGCTCGAACTGGGCGTCGACCTGACCTTCGAAGGCTCGCGAGGACACCATCCGCTGGTGGTGCGGGCCGCCGGGATCAAGGGCGGGGAACTGACCCTGGACGCGGGGCTGTCCTCGCAGTTCCTGACCGCGTTGCTGCTGGTCGGGCCGCTGACCGCGGAGGGACTGCGGATCACCGTCACCGACCTCGTTTCGGTGCCCTACGTCGAGATCACCATCGCGATGATGCGGCGTTTCGGCGTCGAGGTCGTCCGGGACGGCGACACGTTCGTCGTGCCGCCCACGCCGTACCGGGCTTGCCGCTACGAGATCGAGCCCGACGCTTCGACGTCGAGCTACTTCTTCGCGGCGGCCGCTCTGACCGGGCGGTCGGTGACCGTGCCGGGCCTGGGCGAGGGTGCGCTGCAAGGGGATCTGGCCTTCGTCGAGGTCCTGCGGCAGATGGGCGCGGACGTCGAGGTGGGCCCGGACGCCGTGACCGTGACCGGGACGGGCGGGCTGCGCGGCGTCACCGTGAACATGCGCGACATCTCCGACACCGTGCCGACGCTCGCGGCGATCGCGCCGTTCGCGGACGGGCCGGTGCGGATCGAGGACGTCTACAACACGCGGATCAAGGAATGCGACCGGCTGGCCGCGTGCGAAGAGAACCTGCGCGCGATGGGCGTCCCGGTCGAGACCGGGCGGGACTGGATCGAGATCCAGCCCGCTTCGCCGGTGGGGGCTCTCGTGAAGTGCCGTCGGGACCACCGGATCGCGATGGCGTTCAGTGTCACGGGGCTGCGCACGCCCGGGATCACGCTGGACGACCCGGGTTGCGTGAAGAAGACCTTCCCGGGGTTCCACGACGCCCTGGCGTCTCTGCGGGCTTCCTGGGGCCTCTGACGCGTTTCGTCCTCTGAATGCGGTCCGGGAAAACATGGGATCATCACGAACCGGCATTTCTACCCGGCTTCGGACGTGATCCGCGTCTATTCTCGCTCCATGACTCAGAGCGAGGACACGAACCGCTGGAGCCACCTTCCCGAGTCCGTGTCCCTGGAGGACACGATCACGATGAAGGCGATCGACCCGGGCAAGGACGGCACGCCCGACGTCGACCTCGAGCGCTATTGGGCGGCACAGGAACAGGGCTGAACGCGAGCTGAAGGACGCTTTCCCCGCATCCGATGCGAGGAAAGCGTCCTTCGCTGCGTCTTACGCGGGGAAAGTCCCCTTCAGCTCGCGCCGCCGGGCTGCCACAGGATGTCGCCGTCCGGGTTCGCCAGCCGCGACAGGATGAACAGCAGGTCCGAAAGCCGGTTCAGGTACTTGATCGCCAGCTGGTTGGTCGTTGCCTGCTCGGCTTCGAACAGCGCCCAGCCGGACCGCTCCGCCCGCCGCGCGACCGTGCGGGCCTGATGCAGGAACGCCGCCCCCGGGGTGCCGCCCGGCAGGATGAACGACGTCAGCTTCGGCACGCGCTCGTTGAACTCGTCGCACCAGCCTTCCAGCCGCTCGATGTACCGCTCGGTGATCCGCAGCGGCTCGTACGGCGGGTTCTCCACGATCGGCGCGCACAGATCCGCGCCGACGTCGAAAAGATCGTTCTGCACCCCGCGCAGCACCTGCGCGATTTCCTCGGACAGACCGCCCATGGCGAGCGCGAGCCCGATGACGGAGTTGGCTTCGTCGACGTCGGCGTACGCGGCCAGCCGCGGCGATGTCTTCGGCACGCGGGAGCCGTCGCCGAGCGCCGTGGTGCCGTTGTCGCCGACCTTCGTGTACACGCGGTTGATGCGAACGACCATGAAGCCGACTCTACCGGCCCGGCGTGAGGCAAATCCGGGCGAGAGGGCATGATTGGCGCCCATGAGCGAGCACTTCGACGTGCACGGCGGAGCACGGCTGGTCGGCGAGGTCGACGTGGTCGGGGCCAAGAACAGCGTCCTGAAACTGATGGCCGCGGCACTGCTGGCCGAGGGCACGACGACCATCACGAACTGCCCCCAGATCCTGGACGTCCCGCTGATGGGCGACGTCCTGCGCAGCGTCGGCTGCGACGTCGTCATCGACGGCGACACCGCCAAGATCACCACTCCGGCCGAACTGTCCCACCGCGCCGATTCGGCCGCGATGGGCAAGCTGCGCGCGTCGGTCTGCGTGCTGGGCCCGCTGGTCGGACGGCTCAAGCAGGCCGTCGTGGCGCTGCCGGGCGGCGACGCCATCGGCTCGCGGCCGCTGGACATGCACCAGAACGGCCTGCGCAAGCTGGGCGCCACCAGCACCATCGAGCACGGCTGCGTCGTGGCGAAGGCCGACGGCCTGCGCGGTGCGCAGATCTGGCTGGACTTCCCGAGCGTCGGCGCCACCGAGAACATCCTGATGGCCGCCGTGCTCGCCGAGGGCACCACGGTCATCGACAACGCCGCGCGCGAGCCCGAGATCGTCGACATCTGCACGATGCTGACCGAGATGGGCGCCAAGGTCGAAGGCGCGGGCACCTCGACCCTGACCGTCGAGGGCGTCGAGAAGCTGCACCCGACCGAGCACCGCGTGATCGGCGACCGGATCGTCGGCGCGACCTGGGCGTTCGCCGCCGCGATGACCCGGGGCGACCTGACCGTCCGCGGCGTCAACCCGCACTACCTCGACCTCGTCCTCGACAAGCTCCGCCTGGCGGGCGCCGAGGTCGAGACGTTCGACGACAAGGGTTTCCGCATCGTCCAGAACGAGCGCCCGAAGGCTGTCGACTGGGTGACCCTGCCGTACCCCGGCTTCGCGACCGACCTGCAGCCCTTCGCGGTGGCGCTGTCGGCGGTGTCCGAAGGCACGTCGATGATCACGGAGAACATCTACGAGGCCCGGTTCCGGTTCATCGAAGAGATGATGCGGCTCTCCGGCGACGCGCGGACCGACGGGCACCACGCCGTCGTCCGCGGTGTGGAGAAGCTGTCGAGCGCCCCGGTGTGGGCCGCGGACATCCGCGCCGGCGCCGGGCTGGTGCTGGCCGGGCTGTGCGCGGACGGCGTCACCGAGGTCTGGGACGTCTTCCACATCGACCGCGGCTACCCGCATTTCGTGGAGAACCTGAACCGCCTCGGCGCTCGGATCGAGCGTGTCTCGGGCGAGCCCGAGCGCGCCTAGCTTTCCAGCACCAGGGCCGCGCCGAAGCCGACCAAAGCGGTTCCGGTGACACCGTCGAGCGCGCGGCGGACCTTGCGTCGTTCCAGCCAGGTCCGCACGCGGTGCACGAAGAACAGCAGCGTCAGCAGCCAGACCGCGCCCAGCACCGCGACGGTGTAGGCGAGCAGCAGCGCGTCCCACGCGGAGGTCGTCGCGGGGTCGAGGAACTGCGGCAGCACCGACAGGTACAGCACGAGGACCTTCGGGTTGGTTATGTTGGAGAGGAAGCCTTCGCGGAAGCGGCGGAACCCGCTCGTCCGTTGCTGCTTCACCGCCGCGACGCCGGTGTAGTCGCCCCGCCACGCGCCGCGCAACGCCTGGAACCCGAGGAAGACCAGGTAGGCGGCACCGACCCATTTGAGTGTCACGAACACGGGCTGCGACCGCGCGATGACGACACCGAGGCCGAGCGCGGCGGCGGTGCCCTGGACCGAGTTGGCCACGAAGATCCCGGCCGTGGTCAGGAATCCGCCGCGGGTGCCGCCCGAAAGCGAGTTCTTGAGCATCACCATCGTGTCCGGCCCCGGCGCGAGGACGATCAGGACGACGATGAGCAGATAACTGCTGTACGAACTCCACGTCACGGTCACTCACGCTAGACGCCGGGCGCGGGCGAGTCTCGCGGATTTCGGTCACAGTCGCCGGTCACGATTCCGGCGAAGCCCTGGTCAGCGGGAGGAAGCGGGCTTATCGTCCGCTCATGTATCTGGGGGATACGGGGTTGCTGCCCGGGGAAAGCCTGTTGTGGGAGGGCACGCCGCGGAACGTGCCGATCGTCGAGAAGAGCGACCTGGTCCTCGTGCCGGGGCTGCTGTTCCTCGGCTTCTTCTTCTACCCGGCGAATCGGGCGCCGATGTCGATGGTCGCCTACGCGATCCCGACGGTGATCGTGCTGCTCTGGAGCGGCCAGGGGCCGCCGCAACTGGCGGAGCGTGCGGACGGAACCGGCACGATCACCTTTGGCGGTGGTTTCGCCGCCGGTTTCCTGGGCGGCACGAGAAACCGCGACGCCGAGTCGGCGCTACCTCGGCTGGTCGGCATCGAGGAGGCGCGCCGGGTCCGTGACCTGATCGCCTCCGCGCAGCATCCGGGGAGGTAGCGCCGTGGACCAGCTCAATGCCGATCTACTGCCCGGCGAGCGCCTGTTGTGGTCCGGGAAGCCCCAGCGGATTCCGTTGCTGACCAAGATGGACGTGATCTTGGTGCCCGCGGTCCTGTTCTTCGGGCTCGCCGTCTTCTTCGGCGTGCGCAACGGGTTTTCGCCCTTCATCTGGCTCGTCCTGGTGCTGGTCTCCGGAGCCTTCTTCTCGCGGCCGGTCGTCCACTACCTCGCGCTGCGGACGGTCACGTACGGGATCACGGACCGGCGGGTGGTGGTGTGGACCAGGGGAAGGCAGTCGGCGGCCCACTACCTGAAGGATCTCGGCCCGCCGTACGTCCGCGAGAACCCGGACGGCACCGGAACGGTGGGCTTCAACCTGGGACGAGGGGACATCGCCGCGGCGAACGAGCTTAGCGGGCTGGACCGGTCCTTCGGTATCGGGAACGTGGAGCTGAAGTACCCGGAGCTGCTCAACATCGAGCATCCGACGGTGGTTCGCGACCTGGCCGCCTCCGCGCAGCGGGACACGGGATAGGTCGGCTCCGCCCGGCAGAACACCGACGATCGGACACTGCCGCCCGCCTCGCGGACGGGTAGTGTGCGGTGCCATGCATGAGGGGCAGATCGACCTCCTTCCAGGCGAACGGGTCATCTGGGCCGGGCAGCCGGTGCGCAGGCCCCTCTTCAATCCCGGCGACTACTTCAACGTCCCCGTCGGCCTGCTCCTGCTCGGCGGGGTCACGCTGTTCTTCGCCGCCAACCACGACACGGCGTTCCACAAGGCCGCGTGGGCCGTGCTCACCGTCGCGGGTGTGTTCCACCTCGTCGGCAGGCCGCTGATCCGCTATCTCAGGCTGGCCTCGACCACCTACGCCGTGACGGACGGCCGGGTCATCGCGACCAGTTCGCTGATCCGCCGCAAGGAGGAGTCCGCGGAGCTGGCCGGTCTCGCGGATCCCGTCGTCACCCCGGGGCCCGGCAAGACCGGGACTATCACGTTCGGCAGGCTCGGCGTGCTGGCGTGGGCGTCGGCGAACTTCGGCGCGGGTACCGGGAAGGAGCGCAAGCCGCCGGTCGTCCTCGTGGGTGTCAGCGAGGTGGCGAAGGTGCGGGAAAAGCTCGCGAAAGCCGTCGACGAGGCACGACAGCGCCAGCAGCCCCCGGAGGTCCAGGCCGTCGGAGAATGACCCGACTGTGTTCGATTCAACTGGTCGACCGATGTTACCGGCCGGTACACTCAGGCGGTCGTCCAGCGCCGGAGGTATGCCGTGCCCTATCCCACGGACCGTGAACGGGACCGCCCCTGGGTGATGCGGACCTATGCGGGCCACTCGTCCGCGGCCGCGTCCAACGAGCTGTACCGGCGCAACCTCGCCAAGGGCCAGACCGGGCTCTCCGTCGCCTTCGACCTGCCCACGCAGACCGGCTACGACCCGGACCACCAGCTCTCCAAGGGCGAGGTCGGCAAGGTCGGCGTCCCGGTCTCGCACATCGGCGACATGCGCCGGCTCTTCGACGGCATCCCGCTCGCCGAGGCCAACACGTCGATGACGATCAACGCGCCCGCCATGTGGCTGCTGGCGCTCTACGTCTCCGTGGCGCGCGAGCAGGCCGAGGCCGAGGGGCGGGACGTCGACGAGGTGCTCGCCAAGCTCACCGGCACCACCCAGAACGACATCATCAAGGAATACCTCTCCCGGGGCACCTACATCTTCCCGCCGGGTCCGAGTCTGCGCCTGATCACCGACATGATCGCGTGGACCGTGCACCACGTGCCGAAGTGGAACCCGATCAACATCTGCAGCTACCACCTGCAGGAGGCCGGTGCGACGCCGACACAGGAAGTCGCGTACGCGCTGTGCACCGCCATCGCCGTCCTCGACGCCGTCCGGGATTCCGGGCAGGTCGAGCAGGCCGACATGGCCAAGGTGGTCGCGCGGATCTCCTTCTTCGTCAACGCCGGGGTGCGGTTCGTCGAAGAGATGTCGAAGATGCGCGCGTTCACCGCGCTCTGGGACGAGATCACCCGGGATCGTTACGGCGTAACGGATCCCAAGGCGCGGCGGCTGCGCTACGGCGTCCAGGTCAACTCGCTGGGCCTGACCGAGGCACAGCCGGAGAACAACGTCCAGCGGATCGTGCTGGAGATGCTCGCGGTCTCGCTTTCCCGCGGCGCCAGGGCGCGCGCGATCCAGCTGCCCGCGTGGAACGAGGCGCTCGGCCTGCCCCGGCCGTGGGATCAGCAGTGGGCGCTGCGGATGCAGCAGGTGCTGGCGTTCGAGACCGACCTGCTGGAGTACGAGGACATCTTCGACGGTTCGCACGTCATCCAGGCCAAGGTCGACGAGATCATGGCGGGCGCGCGCGAGGAGATCGCGCGGGTGCAGGATCTCGGCGGCGCCGTCACGGCCGTCGAGAGCGGCTACATGAAGTCGCAGCTCGTCGCCTCGCTCGCGGAGCTCCGGCGCGGGATGGAGAACGGCGAGCGGATCCTGGTCGGGGTCAACAAGTTCGAGACCACCGAACCTTCGCCGCTGCAAGCCGAAGGCGCCAAGGCGATCGAGACGATCGACCCGGCCGTCGAGAAGGAGGCCGTCACCGCGATCGAGGAATGGCGGGCGCACCGCGACAACGCGGCCGCCGAGTCTTCGCTGGAGAAGCTGAAGGCCATCGCGAAGACGCCGGAAAACCTGTTCGAGGCCACGATCGACTGCGCCCGCGCCGGGGTCACCACGGGTGAATGGTCGGGCGCGCTGCGCGAGGTGTTCGGCGAATACCGTGCTCCCACCGGGGTTTCCGCCTCGGCGGCCGCGGGCGAGGGCAACGAGGAGATCCGTCGCGTCCGCGACAGGGTCAAGGCGACGAGCACCGAGATCGGCGAGCGGCTGCGGATCCTGGTCGGCAAACCCGGTCTCGACGGGCATTCCAACGGCGCCGAGCAGGTGGCCGTGCGAGCCCGCGACGTCGGTTTCGAGGTGGTGTACCAAGGCATCCGGCTCACCCCGGAGCAGATCGTCGCGGCCGCCGTCCAGGAGGGCGTGCACGTGGTCGGGCTTTCGGTGCTTTCGGGTTCGCACCTCGAAGTCGTGCCGCAGGTCGTGGACGGGCTGCGGGCCGCCGGCGCGGGCGACATCCCGGTCATCGTCGGCGGCATCATCCCGCCCGACGACGAGAAGCTCCTGCTGGAGCGGGGAATCGCGAAGGTGTTCACACCGAAGGACTACGAACTCACCGACATCATGGACGGAATTGTCGGATTGGTGCGGGAGCGCCACGGTCTGAGCACGTAAAGTCACCGTAAATCTCGGTACCGTAACGGCAGTTGGTTCGTGACCCGCTCACACTGCCTGCGCAAAGGTACCCACCTACGTTTCGATTAAACCGATTAATCGAAAAGAGGTGCGGCTATGGCGCACGGCGAGTGGTCGAGGCGGGAGTTCTTCCGGCGGTCCGCGGTTCTGGGGGCGGTGACGATCGGCGGTCCGGTGCTGTTGTCTGCGTGCACGTCGACGTCCTCCGGGGACGCGCTCCAGGCGGCCAAGGACACGAAGAAGATCAAGATCGGTATCGCGAACGAGGCACCGTACGGATTCACGGACCAAAGCGGCAAGGTGACCGGTGAAGCGCCCGAAGTCGCCCGCGCGGTCTTCAAGGCCATGGGGATCGACAACGTGGAAGCCGAAGCGGTTTCCTTCGACCAGCTGATCCCCGCGCTCAACGCCAGGAAGTACGACATCGTCGCGGCGGGCATGAACATCAAGAAGGAGCGGTGCGACGCGGCGGCCTTCTCGATCCCCGACTACTCGGCCCTGACGGCTTTGCTGGTACCCAAGGGAAATCCGCAGCAGGTACTGAAGTTCGAGGACATCGCCGCCAAGAAGGTCAAGGTCGCCGTGCTCTCGGCGGCGGTGGAAAAGGGCTACGCCACCGACTCCGGCGTCGCCGAGGATCAGATCGTCACCCTCGATTCGCAGGACAACATGCTCCGCGCGGTCACCGACGGCCGGGTCTACTGTGCCGCGCTGACCGACATCTCCCTGAAGGACGTCCTGGCGAAGAGCCCGGGCGCCGCGGCGGAAGTGACCCCGGGCTTCGACCCGATCAAGGACGGGAAGCCGGTCGTCTCCGCCGGCGCGTTCGTCTTCCGCAAGGACGACAACCCGCTGCGCGAGGCGTTCGACGCCGAACTCAAGAAACTGCACGACAGCGGCGAATGGACCAAGATCGTGACCCCGTTCGGGTTCTCGGCGGACAACCTGCCGAAGTCCGACGTCACCACCGAGAAACTCTGCGCGGTGTGACGGGGCAGACCTCATGTCGTCGTCGGTATCGCACATCATCACGACCGTCCTCAGTGGACTGACCGCGACCGTCGCCGCCGCGCTCGGCGGGATCGCGCTCACCGTGGTGCTCTCCCTGGTCGCCGGGCTCGCGCTGAGATCGCCGTCCCGCGTGGTGCGCGGGATCTCCCGCGTCTACGTCGAAATCTTCCGCGGCACCTCGGAAGTCGTCCAGTTGTTCTGGCTCTACTTCGCGCTTCCGGTGCTGGTCGGTCTTCAGCTGGTGCCGATGTTCGCCGGGATCCTGGTGCTGGGCCTCAATCACGGGGCCTACGGCGCGGAGATCGTCCGCGGCGCGGTGAATTCCGTGCCACGGGCGCAGTTCGAGGGCGCCATCGCCCTCAATCTGACCCCCGCCCAGCGGATGCGGCGGGTGATCCTGCCGCAGGCGTTCGCGGAAATGCTGCCACCGTTCAACAATCTCTTCATCCAGTTGCTGAAGAGCACCGCCCTGCTGTCGTTCATCGCCGTCCCGGAGATGGCACGCCAAGGTGAACTGCTGCGGCCGGTGTTCAGTGCCGAGATCGGCTGGATCTACGGCACCGAACTCGTGCTCTATCTCCTGCTCGCCCTGCTGATCACCGGCGGGATGCGGCTGCTGGAACGGTTCGCGGCACGACGTCTCGGCCGGGCCCCGGCCAAGATGACCGCCGCCGCGGGAGGTGTCTGATGGACTGGAGCTGGGAAGCGGCCGCGAATTCGGTTCCCCTGCTGCTGGAAGGGCTTCTCGTCACCATCGAGATCACCCTGCTCGGCTCGGTGGTCGCCTATGTGCTCGGCCTGGTGTTCGCGCTGATCCGCCGGACGGGGATTCCCGTGCTGTCCCAGGTGGTCGTACTGTTCATCGAGTTCGTCCGCAGCACGCCGTTGCTGATCCAGGTGTTCGTCCTCTACTACGTGATCCAGCCGGTGGGCGGGCTGACCCTGTCCCCGTTCGTCACCGGCGTCATCGCGCTCGGCGTGCATTACGCGACCTATTCGGCCGAGGTCTACCGGGCCGGGATCGAAGCCGTCCCGAAAGGACAGTGGGAGGCCGCGACCGCGCTGAACCTGCCGAGGTCGCGGGTGTGGACCGCGGTGGTGCTGCCGCAAGCGGTCCCGCGGGTGCTGCCCGCGCTCGGCAACTACACGATCTCGATGTTCAAGGAAACCCCGCTGCTGCTGGCGATCGGCGTCGTCGACGTGCTGGCGAGGGCGAAGGAGGTCGGTGCCGAAACGTTCCGCGTCACCGAGCCCTACACCCTGGCCGGGGTGCTGTTCCTGTTGGTGAGCCTGCCGGCTTCGATTCTGGTGAGAAGGTTGGAGCGCCGTGCCGCCCACAGTTGATTCCCCGATGATCCGGTTCTCGCAGGTGGTCAAGTCCTTCGGCGACCATGTCGTGCTGCGGGACCTCGATTTCACCGTCGCGCCGGGGGAATTCGTCTCGCTGATCGGGCCGAGCGGGTCCGGGAAGACGACGATCCTGCGGCTGCTGATGACCCTGGAGAAGGTCGACGGCGGCACCATCGAGGTCTGCGGCGACTACCTGAGCCACAGGAAACGCGGTGAGAAGCTGGTGCCCGCGGACGAGAAGTACCTGCGGGACATGCGCAAGCGGATCGGCATGGTGTTCCAGCAGTTCAACCTGTTCCCCAACATGAACGTGCTGCGCAACATCACCGAGGCACCGATCCACGCACTCGGCGTTCCCCGGGACGAGGCCGAGGCGCGGGCCGTCGAACTGCTGGAAATGGTGGGGCTCGCGGACAAGAAGGACGCGCATCCCACCCGGCTCTCCGGCGGCCAGCAGCAACGCGTCGCGATCGCCCGCGCGCTCGCGATGCGGCCGGACGTGCTGCTGCTGGACGAGGTGACCTCGGCGCTCGACCCGGAACTCGTCGCCGACGTCCTGCGCGTGCTGCGCGAGATCGCGGCGTCCACGGACATCACGATCCTCTGTGTCACACACGAAATGCAGTTCGCGCGGGACGTGTCGGATCGGGTGATGATGTTCGACGAGGGTCAGGTGCTGGAGGACGCCGCGCCGGACAAGCTGTTCAACGATCCGGAGCACGACCGGACGCGGCGGTTCCTCAAAGCGGTGATCGATCGGGCGTGAGGTGAGCCTGAGACAGCGGCCCACTGGAGACGTGACTCGCGTGCTTGAAGGCGTAACTCGCGTGCTTGAAGGCGTAACTCGGCGTGCGGCGTCTGATCACGTGAGTTCCGCCTCTGGACACGCGAGTTCCGTCTCTGATCACACGTGCCGTCCGATCAGGCACGCGAAATCACTGCGGCCCCATCCGGCCGCGAGGTCTCAAAGGCTGCCGAGGATCTCCTTCGTCGAGGTGACCGTGGCGAACCCGCCGCCGTGCAGGTTCGTCGCGGTCGCCCTGGACAGTTCGGCGGCGGTGAGGACGCTCCCGTCCGGTCCGGCGAGGTCGAAGGTGAACGTGGCGTCGAGCGCGAAAGTCACGTCGTAGCCGAGGTTCCCGCCGACGCGCGCGGTGGTCTCGCAGCAGAAGTTCGTCTGGATCCCGGCGAGCACGAACGACGTGATGCCGCGGGTCTTGAGCCAGCCGTCGAGATCGATGTCGCCGTGGAAGGCCGAGTTGACCTTCTTGCCGAACACCAGATCCGCGCGCACTCCGTCGAGTTCGGGCTTGAAGTGGTTGCCCTCCTGCCCGGGCCGCAGCGACGATCCGGGCTTCACGGAGTCGTGGTGCACCAGCACGATCGGCAGGCCGCGTTCCTGCCAGGCGTCGACGAGCGCCTTGATGTTGGCTTCCGCGCCGGGGTTGTCGCGCGGGCCCCAGACGGGCTTGTCGAAGCCGCGCTGGACGTCGATCACGAGCAGGGCCTTGGTTTCTGTGGTCATGGCCTCGAGTCTCGTTCCCGATGGAGGCGTCCAGGGAGTGGCAGAAGACGCGCGATGCGGTACTTTTCTGCCATGCGAACCGTCGGTGTGCTCCTCCTGCCGGGCAGCCGGTCCTTCGACCTGGGCGTGATCGGCGAGGTCTGGGGTGTGGACCGGACCGACAGTGGAATCGGTCCCTTCGAGGTCCGGCTCTGCGCGCCCGGCCGCGGCACGGTCGCCATCCACCCGTTCGGCCAGGTCACGGCGACCCATGGGCTGAGCGGACTGGACGGCTGCGACCTCGTCCTCGTGCCCGGCCGGGTCGATCCACACGCCGAGGTGCCCGCGGCCGCCGTCGCCGCTTTGCGCGAGGCGCACCGGGCCGGGATCACCGTGGCGTCGCTGTGTTCCGGGGCCTTCACCCTCGCCGCGGCCGGGCTGCTCGACGGCCGCTCCGTCACCACGCACTGGCGGCTGCTGGACGACCTCGAAACCGCCGCCCGCGCCGCCGTCGTCCAGCGCGACGTCCTGTTCACCGACGAGGGTGACGTGCTGACGTCCGCCGGTGTGGTCGGCGGGCTGGACCTCTGCCTGCACCTGGTGCGGCGCGATCACGGCGCCGAGGTCGCGGCAGCGCTCGCCCGCCGGCTCGTGATGCCGCCCGCACGGGAAGGCGGACAGCGGCAGTACGTCGACAACCCGTTGCCGCCCAAGCCGTCGAGGCCGAGTGTTTCGTCCACAATGGACTGGGCGCTGGAGCGGATCGCCGAAGACATCGGCGTCGAGGACCTGGTCGGTCACGCGGGGCTGAGCGAGCGGACCTTCCATCGCGAGTTCGCGGCGGCCACCGGGGTGACGCCGGGACGCTGGCTGCGCGCGCAGCGGGTGCGGCTCGCGCGGCGGCTGCTGGAGACGACCGAGCTCCCGGTCGAGCGGGTCGCGCAGCGCTCCGGGCTCGGCACCGCCGCCAACCTGCGGCGAAGGCTCCGGGCGGAGGTCGGCGTCGGGCCCGATTCGTATCGCCGGACGTTCCGGTCGGTTACCGTCGAAGCATGGCCGAGTACGAGCACATCCTCGTGAAGCGGGACGGCGACACCGTCACCGTCACCATGAACCGCGCCGCGCGGCGGAACTCGCTGTCGGCGGACCACCTCGCCGAGCTGCTCGCGGCGTTCCGCGAGGCCGGGGACACCGACGCCACCGGGATCGTCCTCGCGGGCGCCGGACCGGTGTTCTCGGCGGGACACGACTTCGGTGACGTCGCCGCGCGCGACCTGATGGCCGTGCGCGAGCTGCTGCGGCTGTGCACGGACCTGATGGGCACGATGCAGTCGGTGCCGCAGGTCGTCGTCGCGCGGGTGCACGGGCTCGCGACCGCGGCGGGCTGTCAGCTGGTGGCCTCGTGCGATCTCGCCGTCGCCGCGGAGTCCGCCGGATTCGCCCTGCCCGGCGGCAAGGGCGGCTGGTTCTGCCACACGCCCGCGGTGCCGGTGGCCCGCTCGATCGGGCGGAAACGGCTGATGGAACTGGCGCTCACCGGCGACGTCGTCGACGCCGCGACCGCGCTGGACTGGGGCCTGGTGAACCGCGTCGTCCCGGACGATTCGCTGGACGAGGCCGTCGCCTCGCTGCTGGCGCGCGCGACGCGGGGCAGCCGGGCGAGCAAGGCGATGGGGAAGCAGACCCTCTACGCGCAGCTGGACCGGCCGGAGGCCGACGCCTACGCGCTGGCGCTGGAAGTGATGGCTTCGGCGTCGCAGCTCCCCGGGGCGCGTGAGGGGATGGCGGCCTTCCTGGAGAAGCGCACGCCCGTCTGGCCCGACTGAGCGGCCCTGGGCGTGCAATGAAGGACGCTTTCATCGCAAAATTTGCTATGAAAGGCCCCTTCATTGCACGCGCGGGTGGGGAGTCAGCGGCGTTCGCGCATGAGCAGCAGCGTGTAGGCGGCCAGCGTCTGCGCGTCGGTGATGTCACCCGAGGCGATCATCTTCTCGAACTCGTCGCGTTCGAACCACGCCGTCCGCATGTCCTGCTCCTCGACCTCCCGCTGGGTGTCACCTTGCGTGAGATCGGTGGCCAGGAACACGCGCCCGCGCTGGCTCGCTATGCCGGGGGCGACGTCGGTCGTGCCGAGATCGGTCATCGAGCCCGCGATCAGCCCGGTCTCCTCGCGCAGTTCGCGGGCGGCGAGTTCGGGCGGCGGGACGTCGGCCAGGTCGGGCGCGGTGCCCATGGGGAACTCCCAGCGCCGCAGTCCGAGCGGGTAGCGGAACTGCTCGACCAGGTGAAACCGGGCGCCGTCGAAGGGGATGACGATCGCGCAAGTGGGTTTGTCGACGACCGCGTAGATCCCTTCGGAACCGTCGAGCCGCCGGACGCCGTCCTCGCGGACGGTCATCCAGTTGTTCCGGTACACCTCGCGGGAGCTGACACGCTGAACGGGGTCCATGCGCACAGTATCGCCGCGCTTGTCCTACCCTCGCGGGGTGCGCCTAGTGATCGCTCGCTGCCAGGTCGACTACGCCGGCCGTCTGACCGCCCATCTGCCGATGGCCACCCGGCTGTTGCTCGTGAAGGCCGACGGCTCGGTGTCCGTGCACTCGGACGACCGCGCCTACAAGCCGCTGAACTGGATGAGCCCGCCGTGCTGGCTGATCGAGGACGGCAAGCTGTGGATCGTCGAGAACAAGCAGGGCGAGAAGCTCGTCATCACGATCGACGAGATCTTCCACGACCACGCCCAGGAACTCGGCGCGGAACCGGGACTGCAGAAGGACGGCGTCGAAGCGCACCTGCAGGAACTGCTCGCCGAGCACATCAAGACCCTCGGTGACGGCTACACCCTGGTGCGGCGGGAGTTCCCGACCGCGATCGGGCCGGTCGACATCATGGCCCGTGACGCCGACGGGGCCAGCGTCGCCGTCGAGATCAAGCGACGCGGCGAGATCGACGGCGTCGAGCAGCTGACGCGGTACCTCGAACTGCTCAACCGCGACCCGCTGCTGGCGCCCGTGCAGGGCGTCTTCGCCGCGCAGATCATCAAGCCGCAGGCACGTGTGCTGGCCGAGGACCGGGGCATCCGCTGCCTCACGCTGGACTACGACGCGCTGCGCGGCATCGAGTCGGACGAGTTCCGGCTGTTCTGAGCAAAGCTTCGCGTTTAGTCCTCTGGATGCGGTGGTTGCGCGCGCAACCACCGCATCCAGAGGACTAAACGCGTCGGGTCCGGGGCCGGTGAACAGCCGATATCGAATCGAGTCCTCGGTTTTGTATCTGCATTCTTTCTCGCACCACAGAATGCCCCAAAGGGCGGCGGGAAATTAACGAACTCGGCTCGTCCTGCAAAAGAACCAGCTGTTTCCGGGCCATTCGGGTGAACGCCGGATTGTTCGGTCTCACGTTGTGCCACACTCGATTTCCGCGAGGGGTATCGCCGACCTGCGGCGGTTCGCGGTCCAGGGGTGATGTGCCATGGCTGATTCTTCGAAGCGCGTGGATCTCGTGCTGGAAGGCGGCGGCGTCAAAGGCATCGGGTTGCTGGGAGCGGTGCTGGAGTTGCACGACGCCGGTTATTCGTTCCCCCGGATCGCCGGGACGAGCG
The DNA here is from genome assembly GCF_014654365.1 of Amycolatopsis oliviviridis. Lineage (GTDB taxonomy): Bacteria > Actinomycetota > Actinomycetes > Mycobacteriales > Pseudonocardiaceae > Amycolatopsis > Amycolatopsis oliviviridis. The sequence goes on along the minus strand of NZ_BNAY01000003.1, from coordinate 365,514 downwards.
CGGGCGCCATCGTCGCGACATTGGTCGCCGCTTATCAGAAGGCCGGGAAAGACCTCAGCGGCCTGGAAGCGGTGATGCACGACATGGACTGCCGCCGGTTCCAGGACCGGTCCCTGCTCGATCGGATCACCGGCCCGGTCGGCGACGGCGTCGACCTGCTCCTGCACGACGGAATGCACACCGGCGACTATCTCGCCGAATGGCTCACGCCGTTGCTGGACGAAGTCGGCGTGCGCACTTTCGCCGATCTCGCCCTCGACGACCCCGACGGGACTTTGGCTCCGTACCAACGGTATTCCCTGGTCGTCCACGTCAGCGACCTGACCCGGCGCGTACTCGTGCGGCTGCCTTGGGATTATTCCCAATACGGTCGTGAACCCGGGGCCGAGAAGATCGTCGACGCGGTCCGCGCGTCGATGTCGATCCCGTTCTATTTCCGGCCGGTGCAGTTCGACGTCCGCCCCGAGGGCACGGTCACCTGGGTCGACGGCGGTCTGCTGTCGAACTTCCCGATCACCGTCTTCGACCGGACCGACAAGAAGAAGCCGCGCTGGCCGACCTGGGGAGTGAAGCTTTCCGGCGAACCGGTGGGCGGCAGGGACAAGCCGGTGAAGAGCGCGTTGCGGATCGCCATCGGTTCGCTCGAAACCCTGCTGTCGGACTGGAATCGTTACCGGTTGCACGAGGAAGGTGTGAACCGGAGGACGGTGTACGTCGACACGACCGGGGTTTCCGCCGTCGACTTCGGGCTCGGTGACGAAGAGAAGAAGCGCCTCTTCGAAAACGGGCGGGAGGCAGCGCGGCGGTTCCTGGAAAAGATCGTGCCGCAATGAACTCGCCGGCGGTATTCCGGTGGGACGAGGGATAGGAGGATCCCATGCGTTATCGCCCGATCGGCAGTGACCCCGCGGACGGCCGTCTCGGCCGGTTCGTCCCGGACGACTGGCGCCACGTCGAGCGCTATCCGCTGACCGCGCTGGCCACCGAGGACCGGCCCACCCGGTCCCCGGTCGTCATCGGCGTCAACTGGTACAAGGAATTCGACGTACCGGAAAAGGACGAGAAGTCCGGCGAGTTCTTCGTCGCGAAGGGCGGCGCGAAAACGCTCACCCGGATCCGCGGCGGGCACTGCGTCTGTCTCGAACCCGGTGAATCGACCGACGGCGACAAGCAGTACGCCTTCTACGACCAGGGCCGGGAAGGCGCTTGCGTCGGCTTCGGCTGGTCGCGTTGCATGACGTTGTTCAACGGCGACCTCTACGCCGCGCGGTGGCTGTGGGACCAGTCGAAACTGCGCGACGAATGGGACGAGACCAATCCCGGTGACAACAACGGCACGTCCGTCCGCGCGGCGGCCGAGGTGCTGCTCGAACTGGGCCACGTCCCGTGGGCGGAGGGCTACGCCGACGACGACCACGTCAAGCGGGCCGCCTACACGCCTGACGTGAAGAACGGTCTGCAGGCCTATCGCTGGGCGAAGACGGTCGAGGAGGTGCACGAAGTCCTCGGCAACCCGCGCGCCGACGAGCTCGGCGCCGTGCCGTTCCTCAACTCGTGGGGGCCGGGCTACCCGCACCGCACGTTCATGCCGGACGACGTCCTCGACCGGTTGATCAAGGAGGACGGCGAAGTAGGCCTGCCCACGGACCGGTAAACCCCCGCCGGTCACGGGAAAGGGCCGCTCCGGAGACGGAGCGGCCCTTTTCGGCGGGTAACCGGACAGGAATTGTCAAGAACCACCCGGAAACAGACACTTCGGGGCAGTCGTCACCCACCCGCACTGCCGTTCCTGAATCCATGCAGTATGGTCCGCGATTGACGCGATACCGGCGTTTCTCGTGGACATTTTCACTATGGAGGTGGGTCGGTTGCACGTACTGGCCGATGCGAACCTGCGGCTCGACGCAAGCCCGATCGACTACGTCCTGCTCGCCTTCTATTTCGCGCTGGTCCTCGGCATCGGGTACATGGCGCGGAGGTCGGTCTCGAGCAGTCTCGACTTCTTCCTCTCCGGCCGCTCGCTGCCCGCCTGGGTCACCGGTCTCGCGTTCATCTCGGCGAACCTCGGCGCGGTCGAGATCATGGGCATGTCGGCCAACGGCGTGCTCTACGGCCTGCCGACCGTCCACTACTTCTGGATCGGCGCGATCCCGGCGATGCTGTTCCTCGGCATCGTGATGATGCCGTTCTACTACGGCTCGAAGGTCCGCAGTGTCCCGGAGTTCATGCTCCGCCGGTTCGGCAAACCCGCGCACCTGGTCAACGGCATCAGCTTCGCCAGCGCGCAGATCCTGATCGCCGGCGCGAACCTGTTCCTGCTCGCCAGCGTGGTGAACCTGCTGCTCGGCTGGCCGCTGTGGGTGTCGATCATCGTCGCGGCCGCGGTCGTGCTCTCCTACACCGCGCTCGGCGGCCTGTCCGCCGCGATCTACAACGAGGTCCTGCAGTTCTTCGTGATCGTCGCGGCGCTGCTGCCGCTGACCATCGTCGGCCTGGTCAAGGTCGGCGGCTGGCAGGGCCTGGTCGACAAGCTCAGCGCCGACCCCGGCGGCGAGGCGCAGCTGTCCTCTTGGCCGGGTGACAACCTCACCGGATTCGGCAACAGCTTCCTCTCGATCCTCGGCCTCGTCTTCGGTCTCGGTTTCGTGCTCTCGTTCGGTTACTGGACGACGAACTTCGTCGAGGTCCAGCGTGCGATGGCGTCGAAGAGCATGTCGGCCGCGCGGCGGACGCCGATCATCGGTGCCTTCCCGAAGATGCTGATCCCGTTCATCGTGATCATCCCCGGCATGATCGCCGCGGTCACCGTGTCCGAGTACGTCCAGGACAAGCAGATCCTGCTCGACGGCGGCGACGCGCCCAGCGGCGTCACCGCGAACAACGCGATCCTGCTGTTGATGCGCGACCTGCTGCCCAACGGCATGCTCGGCGTCGCGATCGCCGGTCTCCTCGCGTCGTTCATGGCCGGGATGGCGGCGAACCTGAGTTCGTTCAACACCGTGTTCACGTACGACATCTGGCAGTCGTACGTGAAGAAGAACGAGTCGGACGGCTACTACCTCCGCCTCGGCCGCGTGGTCACCGCGGCGGGCACCGTGCTGGCGATCGGTACCGCGTTCATCGCGTCGAACTCCGGGAACATCCTGACCTACCTGCAGGACCTGTTCTCCTTCTTCAACGCGCCGCTGTTCGCCACCTTCATCCTCGGCATGTTCTGGAAGCGGATGACGCCGACGGCGGGCTGGGTCGGCCTTGTCGCCGGTACCGCGTCCGCGATCACCGTTTGGCTGCTTTCGCAGGCCGGGGTCCTCGGCCTCACCGGGCAGGGCATCAGCTTCGTGGCCGCCGGTACGGCGTTCGTCGTCGACATCGCGGTCAGCGTCGCGGTCTCGCTCGCCACCGCGCCGAAGCCGGAGGCGCAGCTCGTCGGCCTCGTCTACTCCCTCACCCCGAAGGAGTCGCTGAAGCACGACGAGACCGGCGACGACGCGGGCTGGTACCGCAAGCCGGGCCTGCTCGCGGGCATCGTGCTGATCCTGACCATCGCGCTCAACATCATCTTCTAGGAGGCCGGAGATGGCTGCGTCCCAAGCTCCCAAGAAGGCCGGCGTCTTCGACATCCGGCTGATCATCGCGCTGCTCATCGGCGGCTACGGGCTGGTGCTCACGATCATGGGCATCGGCTTCACCACCGAGGAGGAGCTGAAGAAGGCCGCCGACGTCAACATCAACCTGTGGGCGGGCATCGGCATGCTGGTGTTCGCGGCGCTCTTCGTGCTGTGGGCGAAGCTGCGGCCGATCGTCGTGCCGCCCACGTCCGAGACCGGCGGAGACGGCGAATAGCCGGGTTGTCCGGACAGCGCCGGGGCGGTCCGGCTACCGTGCACTTCGTGCTGCTCAACGCTCGACGTCGCCGGATCGCGTCCGCGCTGGCCCTGGTCGCCGCGCTCGGCGCGGTGTCGGCCTGCGGTCAGAACCTCGGCAAGTCCAACTTCGCCCGCACCACCGTCGCCGCCGAAGCCGGTTCCGGTGGTGAGGTGCCGAGCGGGGACATCAACGACCCGGCGGTCACCCCCGCGGTGATGCGCACGATCGACCCGTGCCCGCTGGTGGGCAAGGAGGCGCTGAGCGCTTTCGGCACGCCCGAGGACCCGCGGCCGTCGCTCACCTCGTTCGGCACCTGCCGGGCGAAGGTCACCGACGCCGGTGGCAAGCAGCTCACGGTCGGCGTCGACATCGGCGCGTCGACCTATCTGAACGACAGCGGCGGCGCGGTCATTTCGGTGGTCGACGGCCTGCCGCAGGTCGAGCGGAAGGGCAAGGACGGCAAGACCTGCGACGTCGGCGTCATGACGCTGCGCAAGCCCGAGCGCGGGATGAACTTCTCCGTCACCTACGACGGCGGTGACCCGTGCGCGACCGGCCGCGCGGTGGCGGCGAAGGCCGTGAAGACCCTGCACTCGTCGCCGCCGAAGTACCCCGCCGCCGCGGGCACGCTGACCGCCGTCGACCCGTGCACCGTCGCGGACCCGGCCGTCCTCTCCGAGGTCGTGCCGCACGGCGCGACCTCGCTGACCACCTTCCACTCCTGCGACTGGACCCCGAGTTCCAACCCGCGGATCACGATCGGTTTCCGCTACGGCCTGCCGCCGCAGGAGCGCGACGGGACCAAGAAGGTCGACGTCGGGGGCGTCACCGTCTACCAGAAGGCGGGTGTCGGCAGCTCCGCCGAGTGCAAGATGGAGTGGCAGCACCGGCCGTGGGTGGACGACACGGTCGAGATCGTCAGCTTGGTCTACTCGAACTACGACGAGAAGAAGGACGAAGCCGCGTCCTGTGAGAAGGCGGGGAAGATCGCCAAATCGGTGATCTCCAAGCTGCCGAAGGCCTGACGCTGGCGGCATCCGGCCGGGAGAGGTAGGAAGGGGACACCCCACCCGCCGACGGCCGGAGGCCACCTTGAAGAAGATCATCAACGACCCGAAAACGGTGGTCGCGGAGTCCTTGCGCGGACTCGCCGCGGCACACGCGGACGTCCTGCGCGTGGAGGACGACCCGGCGATCGTGGTGCGCGTGGACGCGCCCGTGGCGGGCAAGGTCGCGGTGATCTCCGGCGGCGGATCCGGGCACGAACCGCTGCACGGCGGCTTCGTCGGGCGGGGCATGCTGGCGGCCGCCGTCCCGGGGGCGGTGTTCACCTCGCCGACGCCGGACGCCGTCGAAGCGGCGGTCAAGGCCACCACCGGGGACGCGGGCGCGCTGCTGATCGTCAAGAACTACACCGGCGACGTGCTCAACTTCGAGACCGCCGCGGAACTCGCCGCCGCCGAGGGCCTCGACGTCCGCAGCGTGGTCATCGACGACGACGTCGCGGTCAAGGACTCCACGTACACCGCCGGCCGCCGCGGCGTCGGCGGCACGGTGCTGCTGGAGAAGCTCACCGGTGCCGCCGCCGAACGCGGCGACGCGCTCGACGCGGTGGAGACCTTGGCGCGCAAGGTGATCGGCCAGGTCCGCTCGATCGGTGTCGCGCTCACCGCGCCGACCGTGCCGCACGCGGGCGAGCCGAGTTTCGACCTCGCCGACGACGAGATCGAGTTCGGCATCGGCATCCACGGCGAACCCGGCATCGAACGGACGGCCGTGGTCCCGGCCGACGAGCTCGTCGCCCGCATGGTCGAAGCGATCGTCACGGACCTGCCGTTCGGCGAGGGCGACAAGGTCCTGCTGTTCACGAACTCGATGGGCGGCACCCCGCTGGTGGAGCTGTACCTCGCCCACGGGATCGCCGAGCGGCTGCTGGCCGAGCGTGGGATCGTGGTCGAACGGCGCCTGGTGGGGCCGTACATCACCAGCCTCGAAATGCAGGGGATGAGCCTGACTTTGCTGAAACTGGACGACGAGCTGACCGAGTTGTGGGACGCGCCGGTGAACACCCCGGCCCTGAGGTGGGGAGTCTGATGGCCTGCACCGCCGAGACGCTCGCCGCCGCCTTGCGGGCGGCCGCCGCGGTGATCGCCGAGCATCGCGCCGAGCTGGTCGACCTCGACCGCGCGATCGGCGACGCCGACCACGGCGAGAACCTGGACCGCGGGTTCACCGCCATCGTGTCCGCTTTGGACACCGCGACCCCCGGAACCCCGGCCGCGGTCGCGAAACTCGCCGCCACGACGTTGATCTCGAAGGTCGGTGGCGCGGCGGGCCCGTTGTACGGCACGGCTTTCCTGCGCGCGTCGGTCAAACTGGGCGACGCGGCCGAAGTGGACGGTGCGCTGCTGATCGAGGCCTTGCGCGCGGCTCTGGAGGGAGTGCAGGCGCGCGGCAAGGCCGTCGGGGGAGACGCGACCATGGTCGACGCGCTCATCCCCGCCGTCTCGGCCGCCGAAGAGGCCGCGGGGTCGGACGTCGCGGCGATCCTGGCCGCGGCCGCGGACGCCGCCGACAAGGGTGCGGAGTCCACTGTGGACCTCGTGCCGCGCAAGGGCCGCGCGTCGTACCTCGGCGAGCGGGCCAAGGGACATATGGATCCCGGTGCCCGCTCGACGGCGCTGCTGCTGCGCGCGTTCGCGGAGGCCGCCCGGTGAGCGTCGGAATCGTGCTCGTCTCCCACAGCGCCAAACTCGCCGAAGGGCTCGCGGAACTCGCCGCCCAGATGGCGCCGGACGTCACCATCGTGGCGGCGGGCGGTCTCGCCGACGGCGGGATCGGAACGGACTACGACGAGGTCGTCGCCGCGACCCAGCGCGCCGATTCGGGCGCGGGCGTCGTCCTGCTGTACGACCTCGGCAGCGCGCAGATGACCGCGGAACTGGCCGTCGAATCGCTCGCCGACCCGTCGGCCGCCTTCGTCGTGGACGCGCCGCTCGTCGAGGGCGCGATCGCCGCCGCCGTCGCGGCACAGGGCGGGGCGGACCGCAAGGCCGTCTCCGAAGCCGCCGCTTCGGCGGGCGCTCCGCCGGACCTGACGCTGGACGACGGGGTGCGGGACGGCGAAAGCAGTGTCGAACTCACGCTGCGCAACGACGTCGGACTGCACGCGCGGCCCGCCGCCGTCCTGGTCCGGAGCATCGCCGGGCTGGACGCGGAGGTCACCGTGCGGCTGGGCGAGGAGACCGCGGACGCCAACAGCGTGCTCGCGCTGATGGCGCTCGGCGCCCGGCAGGGCGACCGGATCGAGGTCCGGGCCAAGGGCGCGCAGGCCGAAGAAGCGCTCACCAAGGTCAAGGACCTCGTCGACCAGAACTTCGGGGAGTGACACTTACTCGATTCGGTGGGTGACAGCGGCTGCTTTCCGCGCCCCGGCGTGGCACGATCGGAGAAACTACCAGCGAGTAACCTCCGGAGGCCGGTTGTGGCGCGGGAAATCTCGAGTGTGGGAGTCATCGGTCTCGGCACCATGGGCGCCGGGATCGCCGAGGTGCTCGCGAGGAGCGGCGTATCCGTCGTCGCGGTCGAGATCGACGACGACGGCGTGCACCGGGGCCGGGGTCATCTGGAGCATTCGACCGAACGGGCGGTGTCCGGCGGCAAGCTCGACGCCGGCGGCCGGAGTGACCTGCTGGGCCGGATCCGCTACACCACGTCGCTGAGCGAACTGTCCGATGTGGACCTGGTGATCGAGGCGATCCCGGAGAACCTCGAAGCGAAATCCGACGTTTTCGCCCAGCTGGACAAGATCACCGGGCCGGACACGATCTTCGTGTCCAACACCTCGTCGCTGTCGATCACCGAGATCGGCGTGCACACCGCGCGGCCGGGCAAGGTCGTCGGGATGCACTTCTTCAACCCGGCGCCGATCCTCAAACTGGTCGAGATCGTCCGCACCGTGGTCACCGAACCCGGCGTGGTCACCGACGTCGTCGCGTTCGCCGAACGTCTCGGCAAGACACCGGTGGTGATCGGCGACCGCGCCGGGTTCATCGCGAACGCGCTGCTCTTCGGGTACCTCAACCACGCCGTGCGGATGTACGAACAGCGCTACGCCACCCGCGAGGACCTCGACGCGGCGATGCGGTTCGGCTGCGGATATCCCATGGGGCCCTTGGCTTTGCTGGACCTCATCGGGCTGGACACCGCGTACGAGATCCTCGACACGATGTACCACCAGTCGCGCAACAGGCTCCACGCTCCGGCGCCGCTGCTGAAGCAGATGATCACCGCCGGGCTGCTCGGCCGGAAGACGGGACAGGGTTTCTACGCCTACGACGAACCCGATTCGCCGACGGTGACCGACGCGATCACGAAGTCCACAGTGGACTCCGTGACACCGCGGGAGGTGCGCAAGGTCGGCGTCGTCGGGACCGGGACCATGGCGACCGGCATCGTCGAGGTGTTCGCGAAACGCGGTTACGAGGTCATCCTGCGGGCGCGGAGCGCGGAGAAGGCCGCGGCGTCGGTCGCGCGGGTGAAGAAGTCGCTGGACAAGGCCGTGGTCAAGGGCAAACTGTCCGAAGAGGACGCGGCCGCCGCGCTCGGCCGGATCTCGCCGGCGGTGGAGTTCGACGAACTGGCCGACGTCGACCTCGTCGTCGAGGCGGTGGCCGAGGACCTGGCCGTCAAACAGGCCGTCTTCGCCGCGCTCGACGACGTCGTGAAGCCCGGCGCGGTCCTGGCGACGACGACGTCCTCGCTGCCGGTGATCGAATGCGCGGCCGCCACCTCGCGGCCTTCGGACGTGGTCGGCGTGCACTTCTTCAACCCGGCGCCGGTGATGAAACTCGTCGAGATCGTCTCGACCATCGCCACCGCGCCCGACGTGATCGCGACCGTCGACGCCGTCTGCGCGGCGGTGGGCAAGCATCCCGTGCACTGTGGCGACCGGGCCGGGTTCATCGTCAACGCGCTGCTGTTCCCGTACCTGAACGACGCGGTGAAGATGCTCGAAGCGCACTACGCGGAGGCCGACGACATCGACACCGCGATGAAGGTGGGCTGCGGGCTGCCGATGGGGCCGTTCGAACTGCTCGACGTCGTCGGGCTGGACGTTTCGCTGGCGATCCAGCGGACCCTGTACAACGAGTTCCGCGAAGAGGGCTTCGCGCCCGCGCCGCTGCTGGAGCACCTGGTGACCGCCGGGCGGCTGGGCCGGAAGACGGGGAAGGGCTTCAAGGACTACTCGGCCCGGTAGGTGTCTCTGGCGCAAGTAGCCGACTACTTGCGCCAGAGGTCGGTAGCTTGGACACATGCCGGTGTCCTCGGGGGTAAGGAAGCGGATCGCGGGGTTCCTCGATCCGGACGACGAGATCCACTACGTGTTCCCGGCCGACGTCTTCGGCAGTACCAACCCCGGCGTGTTCTTCGCGGTGACCCGCAAGACGATCACGGTCCTGACGACCGGATACCTGAGCCGGAAGACACCGAAGAAAGTCGTCTCGACGGGCCTGCGGAACCAGCGGATCGGACCGGTCGACACGTCGACCGTCCCGTGGTTCAAGTTCAACGGCATCGACTACGAGATCGACGACGAGTACATCGCGGTCGTCCACGCCGCCGACGCCGAGATCATGCGAGACGGGGCAAAACCTGAAGATCCGCTGCCGGACCTCTAAGCTCCCCTGGGTGCGTCAGCTGACATACGACGGGGTTCCCATCCCCGGCCTGAACGACCTGGTCCGGACGGCCATCCGGCTGCACCCCGCGCCGGGGGAGCCGCGTCCCGACGAGAGCCATTTCGGCGGTCCGCTGCTCTGGCCGTCGGACGAGCCGTGGCCCGAGTGCCCGGTGACCTGGCCGCCCGACCCGGACGCGTCCGACGACGCGTGGCGGAGCGGGCACGCGCTCGACGGCCCGGTGCCGGTGATGATCAGCGCGGCCCAGTTCTTCCGCGATGACTTCCCGGAGTTGCCCTTCCCGGAGGGCACCGACGTCCTGCAGATCCTGTTCTGCCCGCTGGACCACGACAGCCCGTACCACCGGGGGCCCGCGGTCCGGCTGGTGTGGCGCGATTCCGGCGAGGTGGGGGACATCGCGGACCCGCCGCCCCCGCCCGAGGACGCCGAAGCCGACTACCTGCCGGAGCAGTGCGTCTTCGAGCCGTGCTCGATCGACGAACTGCCCCGGCTCTGCGACTTCCCGGCGGAGACCCGCGCCGCGCTCGGCATCCCCGAGGGCGCGAGCGATGACCCGGAGGGCTGGCCGGAGCTGGACCAGTACTCGAAGATCGGCGGCTGGACGGCCTGGTCCGGGTCCGATCGCGCCGATCTGGGCTGCCGGGAGTGCGGCGAGGAACTGCGGCAGACGATCGCGCTGGCCACCGAGGAACACGAGGTCGGCTGCGGCTGCGAGGTCGTCGATGACGAACCGGCGTGCTGGTCGTTCGCCCGCCGCGGGGTGCTGAACATCTTCACCTGCCCCGCCGACGTCACGCATCCGGTCAAGGTCCGCATCGACTGATCAGGCGGGCGGGAGCAAAGGTCCCCCGCTCCAGTGCTGGAAGACCAGGTTCGTGTGCACCCGGGCGACCTCGTCGCGCGCGGTCAGTTCGTCGAGGACCAGCCGTTGCAGCTCGGTCGCCGAAGCGGTGGCGACGTGCGCGAGGAAGTCGTCCGGGCCGGTCAGGTGGTAGACGGCGCGGACCTCGGGCAGGGCGAGCAGATGCCCGACGAACGAGTCGACCAGCGCCCGGCGGTGCGGGCGGACCTGGACGAACAGGAGCGCTTCGAGCGGGCGGCCGAGTTTGGCGGCGTCCACCTCGGCGCGCTGGCCGGTGATCACCCCGAGCTCGCGCAACCGGTTGACCCGGTCGAGGCAGGTCGAGGGCGCGATGCCGACCTCGGCCGCCAGATCCTTGTTCGAGATCCGTGCGTCGTTCTGCAGGAGCCGCAGAATCCGCAGGTCGACCGTGCTCAGTTCGACAGAATCCGGCATTGGCGAATGATATCCGAGGATATTGCGTCGTATCCGGAGAAAAACGCACCATCTGGAGTATGACCGCAACGCTGCGCACCCGAGCCGTCCACGCCGGCCGTGACGATCTCACGGACCTCGGCGTCCACGCCGCTCCGCTCGACCTGTCCACGACCTACCCGTCGCGGGACAGCGTCGACGAGGCGGGCCGCATCGACGAGTTCGCCGCCACGGGCGCGCTGTCCGGGCTCCCGGTCTACGGGCGGCTGAGCAATCCGACCGTCGAGCGGTTCGAGAAGGCGCTGGCCGAACTCGAAGGGTTCGACGACGCCGTCGCGTTCGCCACCGGCATGGCCGCGGTGTCGGCGTCACTGCTCGCCGCCGTCGCGCAGGGCAAGCGGCACGTCGTCGCCGTCCGGCCGGTCTACGGCTGCACCGACCACATGCTCACGTCAGGCCTGCTCGGCACCGAGGTGACCTGGGCGGATCCGGAAGACGTCGCTTCGGCGCTGCGTCCCGACACCGGGCTGGTGCTGCTCGAAACGCCCGCGAACCCGACCCTGCGCGAGGTCGACATCGCCGAGATCGTGAGCGCCGCAGGCGAAGTTCCGATGCTGGTCGACAACACCTTCGCCACTCCCGTGCTCCAGCGGCCCGGGCGCCACGGAGCCCGGTTCGTGCTGCACAGCGCGACCAAGTTCCTCGGCGGCCATGGCGACGTCATGGGCGGTGTGGTGGCGTGCGGTGCCGAAGACGCCGGGATGCTGCGGCAGATCCGCTTCGCCACCGGCGGCGTGCTGCACCCGCTGGCCGGGTACATGCTGCTTCGCGGCCTTTCGACGCTTCCGCTGCGGGTCAACGCCGCGTCCGCGACGGCCGCCGAACTCGTCGAGCGGCTGCGCGGCCACGCGAACGTGAGCGCCGTGCACTACCCGGGCATCGGCGGTCCGCTGATCGCGTTCGAGGTCGACGGCGATCCGCACGCGCTCATCGGCGCGGTCCGGTTGATCACCCCGGCCGTCAGCCTCGGCAGCGTGGACTCGCTCATCCAGCATCCCGCGTCGATCAGCCACCGGATCGTCGCCGAGGACGACCGGCGCGGCGCGGGCGTCACCGACCGGCTCATCCGCATGTCGGTGGGGCTGGAGGACGTCGAGGATCTGTGGCACGACCTGGATCAGGCGCTCAAGGCCTGCTGAGTCCACTGCGATCATGGTCACCGGGATGTCGACAAATCGCCTGACCTGGCTAACCTGGTCGGGTGAAAGATCTGGTCTCGTCCTGGGTGGAATCTTCGGCTCGTAGCACGCTTTCCCGGCTGCACCAGCAGATCGGTGTGGCCGGGCTGGCCGCCGCGGCGGCTCTTCCCGGGCTTTCGGCCGTCTTCGATCAGCACTCGGCGGCGGTGCGGGACATCCTCGCGGCCGGGGTCGAAGGTTCGGCGGCGGTCGCCGGGGTCGTACTGCTCGCCGGCTACACGCGCGGGCTGCTCGACGAGGCGAAGGCCAAGGGCTGGACGTTCCGCGCCCCGGCCGATCTCTCCGCCTGGACCACCAGCGATTGGCTGACCGCGCGCCTGGTCGGCGTGTGCTCGCTGGCCGTCACGATGGACGAGCAGCGGACCCGGCCGACCGGGAACGGGTAGGGCGGCCGGACGCCCCACCCGCTCCCGTGGAAGGTCAGCGGTACTCCGGCGGAGGGGGCATTGACCCACCGGGGGGCCGCTGGCCGGGATCTTGGTGCTGCGGCACCTGACCCTGGCTGGACGGGAACTGCTGGTGCTGCGCCGGCTGCTGACCCATGGCGTTCGGATCGGCGGCGTGATGCCCGGCCGGCACCGGCTGGGCGGTCGTCCGCTCGGTCGGCACGTCACCCGAGCGGCTGGCGTCCTCACGACCGCGCTGGTAGGCCTCGGCCTGCGCCTTCGCGGCGGGGATCTCCGCCTCGGCCCGGCCGAGCCAGGTCTCCCAGCGCTGCTGCATCGGCTTGATCAGGCCACCGCCCACACCGACGACGGCGATTCCGCCGATCGTGGCGAGCACGGTGATCAGCACCGGCAGCGTGACCGCGGTGGCCACCCCGATCTGGTTCAGCGCGGCGATCGCGCCGAGGCCCCAGATGAACACCGAGGCGATGGTGGCGAGCACCTTGCCGTAGGAGACGCCGCCGAGGGCGTTGCCCACCAGGTCCTTGACCGCCTTGGCGATCGCGCCGGCGATCACCACGATGACGATCGCGACGATGGCGCGCGGCAGCCAGGCGACGATGTCGTTGAGCAGCGAGCTCACCGGGTTCGGGCCGAACACGCCGAACGCGAACTGCAGGGCGATCAGGAGGATCGCGTAGTAGACGATCTTGCTGATGATGCTCGACGCGTCGAACTGGCTCCGCGCGAGCATCTGCTTGAAGCCCCCGCGTTCGAGGAGCCGGTTGAACCCGACCTTCTCCAGCACCACGCTCACGGCCTTGGAGATCGCCTTGGCGATCAGCCAGCCGATGAACAGGATGACCAGGAACGCGAGCAGTTTCGGGACGAAGGTGGCGACCGAACTCCAGGCGCTGGACACGCCTTGACCGAAATCGACGGCCGCCAGTGCTGATGTGGCCACTGGACGTTCTCCCTTCCCACCACTGGAGCTTCCAGACTGGTGGCAAGGGGGTACCCGCCGAACGGGCTATTACACGTTGCTCCACCCGAACGGGTGGGTCAGCTGCAGCAGCCGCCTCCACAGCAGCCACCGCCGCCACCAGCGGGAACGGGCGCGGGGCCGGACGCCGACCCGGTCAGCGCGACGGTCGTCAGCAGCTTGACGGTGTCCTGGTGGCCCTCCGGGCATGGCGCGGGCGCACCGGATTCGCTCATCGGCCGCAGCAGTTCGAAGGTCCCGGCGCATTCGCGGCAGCGGTAGGCGTAAGTCGGCATGTCCGGCATTATCCCATCTCCTTTTCGTGCTCGGGATGGCAAGCTGACCGGGTGGAACTGCCTGTCGCGGCGCATGTGCCGCACCTCGGCCAAGTCGTCCCGTCCGTGCTTTCCGCCCTCGGTGCCGCGGAGTTCGCCAACACGCTGAGCCTGGTCGAGGCTTCCAGCGCTTGCGTCCTGCTCATCGACGGTCTCGGCTGGGAACTGCTGGCCGAGCACGCCGCCGACGCGCCCGTGCTCACGCAACTGGCGAAGTCGCCGCTGCGGGTCGGGTTCCCGGCGACGACGGCCGCCGGTCTCGGCGCGATCGGCACCGGACTGGCGTCGGGAGAGCACGGCCTGGTCGGCTACAGCTTCGAGGTACCGGGCGCCGGCGTCCTGAACGCGTTGCGGTGGAGCAGCCACGTGGACGGCGGGGATCTGCGCGGCGCGTTGCCGCCGCGCGAGGTGCAGCCGCTGCCGACGACGTTCGAGCGCGCGACGGCCGCGGGGATCGCGACCAGCGTCGTGTCTTCGGCGAAGTTCGCCGACACCGCGCTGACCCGCGCGACGCAGTCCGGCGCCCGCTACGTCGGCGTCCACGCGCTCGGCGACCTGGCGGCCTGCGTCCTGCACTGTCTCGAAACGAGGCCGGCGTTCTGCTGGGGCTATCACAGCGAACTCGACATGCTGGGTCATGTCTACGGGCCGGGTTCGTCGCCGTGGCGGATGCAGCTGCGGCAGGTCGACAGGCTGGTCGAGTCCATCGTGGACGGCCTGCCGTCCGGCGCGCTCCTCGCGGTCGTGGCCGACCACGGGATGGTGACCGTCGAGGGCGCGCTCGACATCGACGACACCCCCGCGCTGCTCGGCGGCGTCCGGGCCGTCGGTGGCGAGGTCCGGGCGCGGCACGTCTACAGCGAACCGGGCGCGGAGGCCGACGTCCTGGCCGCTTGGCGTGACGTGATCGGGGACCGGGCGTGGATCCTGCCGCGTGACGAGGCCGTCGAGGCGGGCTGGTTCGGGCCGGTCGCCGACCGTGTCCGCCCGCGTATCGGCGACATCGTCGTGGCGGCGAAGGGCCGTTTCGGGCTGGTGCGGGAACTGGCCGAAGCCGTCGAGTCCTCCCTGGTCGGTCAGCACGGCTCGCTGACCCCGGCCGAACAGCTCGTCCCGTTGGTCCTCGCGCGCGGCTGACCCCGCGTTTCGTCCTCTGAATGCGGTCCTTGCGCGTGCAACTACCGCATTCAGAGGACGAAACGCGTCAGGCGGGTTTCCGGGCCGAGAAGCTCACGGAGCGCTTCGGGACGTGATCGACCTTGATGTCGGTGAAGCCGGCGTCGGTGAGCCGGGGCCAGACCGAAACCGGGTCGAGCGTGTTCATCGTGTCGCCGATGTGGAGGAGCCGGAACGGCAGGCTCTCCAGGCTGTCGATCGCGCGCAGGACACCGCCGGGACGGAGCACGCGGAACGCCTCGGCGAAGATCGAATCCTGGAGTGCCACCGTCGGCACGTGGTGCAGCATCGTGAAGCAGACGACCGACGAGAACTCGCCGTCCTCGAAGGGCATCGCGGCCCCGTCGCCTTGGACGATCCGCACCCGGCCGTCGAATTCACGCTTCAGGAGGACGGCCGAAGCCTCGTCGATCTCGATGGCGGTGAGCCGCGGGACGAGCCCGACGAGCGCCCGGGTGGTCGCGCCGAAGCCGGGCCCGATCTCCAGTACGGAGTCGCCGAGGTCGTGACCGGCGATGTTGCCCGGCATCTCGGCGGCGACGGCCTTCGCCCACAGCGCGGAACTGCAGAGTTTGCGGTGCACCAGGTTCATCGGCATGGATCCGACGCTAACGGTGACCGGTAGGCGATAGGCTGCCAAGTGATGTCGCATATCGGACTCCTTCCGCCGATGTCGACGGCGATGGTGCTCGGCGAGATGGACCTCCCCGCGGGTACCTGGCTCCCGTGGCACGAGCACGACGGCCACCAGCTCGCCTGGGCGGCACGCGGGATCCTGAGCGTCAACGTCGGCGAACGGCACTGGGTGCTGCCGCCGACGCGGGCGCTGTGGATCCCCGCCGGTGTCGTCCACCGGACCGGCGCCACCGCGCAGACCGTGCTGCGGGGGATCTACGCCGCCCAGGACCGTTGCCCGGTGCGCTGGCCCGCGCCGACGCTCGTCGCCGTCCGGCCGCTGCTGCGGGAACTGCTGGAGCACCTCGGCTCGGCCGACCTGACCGACGACGCGCGCCGCCGGGCCGAAGCCGTCGCCTTCGACCTGCTCGAACCCGTGGACGTCGTGCCGATCACCGTGCCGATGCCGTCCGACGAACGGGCGCTGACCGTCGCGCGGGCGGTGATCGCCGATCCGGCGGACCGCCGCGGGCTCGCGGATTTCACGCACGACGCGGGCGCGAGTGAACGCACGCTCGCGCGGCTGTTCCTCGCCGAATGCCGGACGACGTTCGGCGCGTGGCGGGTGCAGGCCCGGTTGCGCGCGTCGCTGCCGCTGCTGGCCGAGGGCCTGCCGCTGACCGCGGTCTCGCGCCGGATCGGCTACTCCTCGCCGAGCGCGTTCGTCGTCGCCTTCCGCCGGGCGGTCGGTGTGACGCCGGGCGCCTACTTCGACGGCTGAACCAGGTCGCCGGTTACGGTTTCGGGGTGCCACGACGTAATCGGCCCGACCGCGGTGGGCGACCCGACCTCGGCGCGTCCACCGGCTGGGCGCGCTCCGAATCGGCCACCGATGGGGAATGGCTGGTCCGGACGGTGCCCGGCGCGCAGGCCACCAAGGACTACCGCTGTCCCGGCTGTGACCACGAGATCCGGCCGGGGACCCCGCATCTGGTCGTCTGGCCCGCCGACGACACCGGCGGGGTCGCCGACCGCCGCCATTGGCACAAACCGTGCTGGGAAGCGCGGTCCCGGCGCCGCCCGGGCCGCTGGTGAACGCCGAAGGTTCAGCGTCGCAGGTGCAGTGAAGGCTCTCCCTCGTATTCCTCCTCCGTGTGGACCTTGAAACCGAGCCGTTCGGCGACCCGGACCGACGGTTCGTTGGACACCATGATGTTGGCGATCACCGGGACATCGGGGATCTCCCGCTCGGCCCAGTCGACGACGGCGGCCGCCATCTCCGTCGCGTAGCCTTTGCCCCAGGTGGACGGCCAGAAGCGGTACGCGAGGTTCAGCACGCGCTCGCCGTTCCATTCGTGATACCGGACGCCACCGAAGCCGAGGATCACCTCGGGATCGTCCAAAGCGGACACCGTGAGATAGCCGAATCCGTGCTCGGCCCACTGCTTCAGCCAGGCGTCGTAGAGCTCGTTCGCGCCCTCGACGGTGTGCGGCACCGGGTTGAACTTGTTCGTCTCCGGATCGGCCTGCAGCGCGACGATGTTCTCGCGGTCCGCCTCGCGCAGCCGCCGCAGCAGCAACCTCTCCGTCTTGATCTCTGTCAGCACGGATCTGACGGTAGCGCGGGGGTGCGACAGAATTATCGCCATGAAGGATCTCCCGCTGGTATTGCTGCACGCCTTTCCCGTCGACGCCCGGATGTGGGACGGGGTGCGGGCGCCCCTCGGCGAACGCCTGCGGCTGATCACCCCCGACCAGCGCGGCCTCGGCCGCAGCCCGCTGCCGGAAACCGACCGGGAGCCGGACCTGGACGACGCCGCCCGCGATGTCGTGGCGCTGCTCGACCGGCTCGGACTGGAGAAGGTCGTCCTCGGTGGTTGCTCGATGGGCGGCTACCTGACGATGGCGGTGCTGCGGCTCGCCCCGGAACGCGTGGGCGGGCTCGTGTTCATCGACACGAAGGCGACGGCCGACACCCCTGAGGCCGTGCGGGCCCGGCACGACGTCGCGGCCAGGGTCGAGGCGGAAGGCGCCGGATGGATGCCCGAAGCAGTCACGCCCGGGCTGCTCGCCGGAAAGGCCGCACCCGAAGTCGCGGAGCGGCTTCGAGAACTGATCACGACGCAGCCGCCGGCGGGGATCGCGTGGGCGGCGCGTGCGATGGCGACCCGGCCCGATTCGCTCGAAACGCTGCGCGCGGCGGACGTTCCGGCGCTGGTCGTGGTCGGCGAAGAGGACGCCCTGACCCCGTTGGAAGCGGCGAACACGCTGGTGGAAACACTGCCGGACGCGACACTGGTCGTGCTGCCGGAGGCGGGACATCTGACGCCGCTGGAGGATCCGGCCGGAGTCGTCGAGGCGATCTTGGGGTGGTACCCCGCGTAAGAAACGCTTTCCTGCCCCTTCAAAGGTATAGCGGACAGGGGGACTTGCGGCAAGCCCCCATTCCCGGTCCACAATTCGTGCCTTCACGTATTCGCCGAAGGGGGATTCCCATGCGTGTACTCCTGTCCACGATCGGGACCAGGGGTGAGGTACAGCCGCTGGTGGCGCTGGCGGTGCGATTGCGGGAACTCGGCCAGGAGGTCCGGCTCTGCGCGCCGCCGGATTTCCGGGACTGGGCCGAAGGTCTCGGGATTCCCTTCGCCCCGCTGGGGCCGGAACTCCGGTCGACCGCGAAGCCGGACTCCGCGATGACCAAGGCGATGGCCACCCCCGAGGGGCGGCGCGAGATGGCCGAGGCCATGGTCGTCGGCCAGTTCGCGACCATGCCGGAAGTGGCCGAAGGCTGCGACGCCGTAGTCGCGGGAATGGCGTTGAACATCGCCGCCCATTCGGTGGCCGAGCGAAAAGGCATTCCCTATTTCTTCACCGCCTATTGTCCGATAACGCTGCCTTCTCTGCACCATCGTCCGCCCGTTTTCGCGGGATGGGCGCCGAAGGATCCCGGCGCCACCATCCCGGCTTTGTGGGCCGACGACGCGGAACGGTGGAACGAGCAGTGGGCCGGCGTGCTCGGCGCGCAGCGGAAACTGCTCGGCCTGCCGCCGGTCGACGACGTCCGCGGGCACATCTTCACCGAGGCCCCGTGGCTGGCCGCCGATCCGGTGCTGGCGCCGTGGCGGGGACCGTCGGCGCTCGACGTGCACCAGACCGGGGCCTGGATCCTGCCGGACCGGAGTCCGCTGTCCCCGGAACTGGAGGCGTTCCTCGGCGACGGGGAGCCGCCGGTCTACTTCGGATTCGGGAGCATCCGCGCGCCGGAGGAGATCGCGAAGGCGATGATCGAGGCGGCGAGGGCGCACGGACGGCGGGCGGTCGTGTTCCGCGGCTGGACCGATCTGGCGCTGATCGACGACGAGCCCGACTGTCTCGCCATCGGGGACGTCAACCAGCAGGCGCTCTTCCCGCGCGTCGCGGCGGTCGTGCACCACGGCGGCGCCGGGACGACCACGGCGGCGACCCGGGCCGGGGTGCCGCAGGTGCTCGTTCCGCAGATGTTCGACCAGCCGTACTTCGCGCGGCGCGTCCGCGACCTCGGGGTGGGGACGTCGATCACGGGGGAACCGTCCGCCGAAGCGCTGACGCTCGCGTTGGAGGAGGTGCTCCGGCCCGACGTCGCCGAGCGGGCGCGTCAGGTCGGTGGCGAGGTGCGGACGGACGGCGTCGATGTGGCGGCGAAACTCCTGATGGCGGCCGCCTGACCTCCGCATTTAGTCCTCTGAATGCGGTAGTTCGTATCGCCAACCACCGCATTCAGAGGACTAATTGCGAGAGGAGAAGTAGCGCTCCAGGGCCGCTTCGGCTTCCCCGAGCCGCTCCGGGAACCGCTGCGCGATCACGAACCGCCAAGGGAGCTCGAACAACCGCCGCACCGCGATGAACGGCTCCAGCGACGAGGGCGCGACGTCCGCCGGGTACGCGTCCAAGGTCTCGCGCCCGGCCTCCGCGTACAGCACGCCGAGGTCCCAGCCGAGCGGTCCGCGCCAGGTGTCCTCGAAGTCCAGCCAGCACGGCCCGGCCGCCGTCGCGACGACGTTCCCCCGATGGGCGTCACCGTGCAGCGGCCTGGCGTCCTCCGCCGGCAGGGCGGCCGCGACCCGTTCGAGTTCTTCGTACAGCCGGGGCGCGGCGTCGCCCAGGAGCGAGCCGCTCCGGTCGAGCAGGGTCCGGAGTTCACGGACCGGTCCGAGTTCGGGCAGCTCACCGGGGTAGTCCGCGAGCGCGGCGTGCACCCGGGCGAGCGAAACCGCCACCTCGCGCGGAGACAGGGTGTGGCCCGGCTCGTGCGGCGTGTAGTGCCAGAGAGTGACCGGCAGGCCGTCGGCGAAATGCGGTCCGGCCGGGGGATCCGTGGTGGGTGAGACGACGAGCACATCACTTTCCGTGAGGTACCTCGACAGCTCGACGTCGCGCGTGAGCCAGTCCTCTGGGGACGGACGGGCGAAGCGCGTCGTGCCCGGCACCCGCGCCACCACCGGACCCAGCCTCACCAGCACGTTCGACTTGAAATGCAGGACCTCGGGAGCCCCGGTCGGAAGCCCGAACCGGTCACCGACAGCGATGGCCGCGGCCACTCCCTCGCGTGTGTAGTGGTCGGTCACGACGCGATCTTGCCAGCCGGTGCGCGCGACGGTCGGTAGTGAGGGCTACGATCCCCACTAGCCGCCGAAATGGGTCCCGAACCCGGCCGACGGCAGAACATTGACCACCACAAGGTTTGAGTGTTGGAGGCAGGAGTGACGGCCGTAGCCCCCAAGCCGATCGCCACGCGCCCGTATCCCGCGCGCGAGTCGGTTAAGGGTTCGTACCTGCTGCGGTTGTTCCGCACGACGGACCACAAGCAAATCGGCATCATGTACCTGGTCACGTCGTTCGCCTTCTTCATGGTGGGCGGCGCGATGGCGATGCTGATCCGCTCCGAGCTGGCGCGTCCCGGGCAGCAGTTCCTTTCGCAGGAGCAGTACAACCAGCTGTTCACGATGCACGGCACGATCATGCTGCTGCTGTACGCGACGCCGATCCTCTTCGGATTCGCGAACTTCGTGCTGCCGCTGCAGATCGGTTCGCCCGACGTGGCCTTCCCGCGGCTGAACGCGTTCTCGTACTGGCTGTATCTCTTCGGCGGCCTGATCGTGATGTCCGGCTTCCTGACCCCGGGTGGCGCCGCCGACTTCGGCTGGTTCGCCTACACCCCGCTGTCGGACGCCATCCACTCGCCCGGCGTCGGCGCCGACCTGTGGATCTCCGGTCTGGTCGTGTCGGGTCTCGGCACCATCCTCGGTGGCGTCAACATGATCACCACGGTGGTCTGCCTGCGCGCCCCGGGCATGACGATGTACCGGATGCCGATCTTCACCTGGAACATCCTGGTCACCAGCATCCTGATCCTGCTGGCGTTCCCGATCCTGACCGCGGCGCTGATGGGCCTGCTGGCGGACCGGCATCTCGGGGCGCATGTGTTCGACCCCGCGAACGGCGGCGTGATCCTCTGGCAACACCTGTTCTGGTTCTTCGGCCATCCAGAGGTCTATATCGTCGCCCTACCGTTCTTCGGGATCGTGTCGGAGATCTTCCCGGTCTTCAGCCGCAAGCCGATCTTCGGGTACAAGGGCCTGGTCTGGGCGACGCTGGCGATCGCCGCGCTGTCGGTGGCCGTGTGGGCGCACCACATGTACGCGACCGGCGCCGTGCTGCTGCCGTTCTTCTCCTTCATGACCTTCCTGATCGCGGTCCCGACCGGCGTGAAGTTCTTCAACTGGATCGGCACGATGTGGAAGGGCCAGCTGTCCTTCGAGACGCCGATGATCTTCTCGATGGGCTTCATCGTCACGTTCCTCTTCGGCGGGCTGACCGGCATCATGCTGGCCGCGCCGGCGATCGACTTCCACGTGTCCGACAGCTACTTCGTCGTCGCGCACTTCCATTACGTGCTCTACGGCACGATCGTGTTCGCCACGTTCGCCGGGATCTACTTCTGGTTCCCGAAGATCACCGGTCGCATGATGGACGAGAAGCTCGGCAAGTGGCACTTCTGGACCACGTTCATCGGCTTCCACGCCACGTTCCTCGTGCAGCACTGGCTGGGTGCCGAAGGCATGCCGCGCCGGTACGCGGACTACCTGCAGTCCGACGGGTTCACCACGCTGAACACGATCTCCACGATCGGCGCGTACATCCTCGGTGCCTCGACGCTGCCGTTCATCTGGAACGTCTTCAAGAGCTACCGGTACGGCGAGATCGTCACGGTGGACGACCCGTGGGGCTACGGCAACTCGCTCGAATGGGCGACGTCCTGCCCGCCGCCGCGGCACAACTTCACCGAGCTGCCCCGGATCCGGTCCGAGCGCCCCGCGTTCGAGCTGCACTATCCGCATATGGTCGAGCGCATCCACAAGGAGGGTGAGATCGGCTTCTTCGGGAAGCAGAAGGTCAACACCCACCGTGCGCCGTCCCAGGTGCTCACCGAGGCGGCCATGCCGGGTGATCACTCCAAGGACAACGCCAGCGAGCAGTGACCCGATAAGCGGAAATGGCGCGTGCCCTGCCTCACACCGAGGCAAGGCACGCGCCTTTTTCGTGTCCGGCTAGGGAAGACTGAGGCCCGTGACGCAGACACCAGTTCTCATCACCACCACCGGTCCCGACAAGCCGGGGGTGTCCTCGGTCCTGTTCGCCGTGCTGTCACGCCACGACGTCGACGTCCTCGACGTCGAGCAGGTGGTCATCCGCGGCCAGCTGGTGCTCGGCGTGCTCGCCGGGGTGTACCGCGACCCCGAGGGCCTGCAGGAATACGTCGAGCAGGCGATGGCCTCGGTCGGCATGGAGGTCGAGGTGAAGATCGGCTCGGCCATCGGCGCCGACCCGTTCGCCATCGGCCAGAAGGACTCGACGCATGTCCTGCTGATGCTCGGCCGCCCGGTGACCGCGCGGGCGTTCTCCGACGTCGCACGCCGCCTCGCCGCGCTGGACGTCAACATCGACTCGATCCGCAGTGTCGCCGACTACCCGGTGACCGGGCTGGAGCTGTACGCCTCGCTCGCCCAGGACACCCCGGAGGCCGACGCCGCGCTGCGCACCGCGCTGGCGGACGCCGCCGTCGAGGCCGGGATCGACATCTCCGTCGAGCGGGCCGGGCTGGCCCGCCGCGCCAAGCGCCTGGTCGTCTTCGACGTCGATTCCACGCTGATCCAGGGCGAGGTCATCGAGATGCTCGGCGCGCACGCCGGCGTCGAACCGCAGGTCCGCGAGATCACCGAGGCCGCGATGCGTGGCGAGCTGAACTTCGGCGAGTCGCTGGAACGCCGGGTCGCGCTGCTCGAAGGGCTCCCGGAAACGGTGCTAGACGAGGTCGCCGCGTCGATCGAGCTCACCCCGGGCGCGCGCACGACCATCCGCACGCTGAAGCGGATGGGGTTCCGCTGCGGGGTCGTTTCGGGCGGGTTCACCAAGATCATCCAGTCCCTCGTGGACGACCTCGGCCTCGACTTCGCCGCCGCGAACGAGCTCGAAGTCGTCGACGGCAAGCTCACCGGCCGGGTGGTCGGGGAGATCGTCGACCGCGCGGGCAAGGCGAAGGCGCTTCGCCGCTTCGCCGAAGAGTACGAGATCTCGCTGCAGCAGTGCGTCGCCGTCGGTGACGGGGCGAACGACATCGACATGCTGTCGGTCGCCGGGATGGGTGTCGCCTTCAACGCGAAGCCCGCGTTGCGCGAGGTCGCCGACACCGCGCTTTCGCACCCGTACCTCGACGCCGTGCTGTTCCTGCTCGGGGTCACCAGGGGCGAGATCGAGGCGGCCGACGCGGCCGACGGTCTCGAGCTTTCCCGGCCATGAGCGTCCTGGAGCCGCTGGCCGCGCGCTACGCGTACTGGCTGGGGTTGCCCGCCGAGGACACGGTGGACACCTCCGACGAGGATCCCGCCGAGGTCCGCGCCATGCCGGTGATCCTGCGGATGGAACGCGCCGAACCGCCGTCCCGGACCGCTTTGCTGGAGGCCGCCGCGGCCGCCGCGATCGCCGTCTGTCTCGACGAACGCGCCGAGCCCGAGGGCGAATGGCACGAACCGCTCAAGGCGTGGGTCGACGGCCGGATCCGCAAGGTCGCCCGGCGGGCGCGCGGCGCGCACTGGCAGGCGGTCCAGGAGCTGCCGGGCATCACGATCGAGGTTGACGGCGCCCAGGCGCGGGCGCTCGTCCCCGGCCGCGTCGCCGATTCCCCGAAAGAGGTCTCGCGGCTCCAGATCTCCGGTAGCGAACTCCCCGCCGACGAGCCGGGGCCTGCGCCCGGCGGACTCCCTCGGTTGCTGCTGAACCCCGAAGTCGCGATGACCGTCGGCAAGGGGGCGGCCCAGGTCGGCCACGCGACGATGATCCTGGCCTCGCTGCTGGACGAGGCCGAACGGGCGGCCTGGGCCGAGACCGGGTTCCGGTGCTCGGTGCGGACGCCGCCGGTCGCGACCTGGAAGGCGCTGTGCCCGGTCGAGGATCCCGAAGGCTCGTGGCGCCGTGACGGTGTCGTCGCGGTCCGGGACGCCGGCTTCACCGAAGTCGTTCCCGGAACAGTCACGGTCCTAGCCCAAAGGGCTTAGCCTCATATACTCCCCGCATGGGTGACCGTCTGATCGCAGGGCGCTACCGCTTGGAGGAGCGGATCGGCGCCGGGGGCATGGGTGTCGTCTGGCGTGCCACCGACCAGGACCTGGGCCGGGTCGTCGCCCTCAAGCGCTCGCAGGCCGGGGACAGCGGCCAGATCCGGCGTGAGGCGCGGATCGGCGCGGGCCTGCATCACCCGAACGTGGTCACCGTTTTCGACGCCGTGATCGACGGTGACGATCGCTGGCTCGTCATGGAGTACCTGCCCTCGCGCAGCCTCGCCGACATCATCGACACCGACGGCCCGCTTTCGCCCGGCAAGGTGGCGAAGATCGGCGTCCAGCTCGCCGCGGCGCTCGCCGCGATGCACGAGAAGGGCATGGTCCATCGCGACCTCAAACCGGGCAACGTCCTGGTGGCCGAGGACGGCACCGCCAAACTCACCGACCTCGGGATCGCGCAGTGGGCCGAGGTCACCCGGACCGGTGGCGGCCTCGACGTCGGGACCCCCGGCTACGTCGCGCCCGAGATGGCCGAAGGGCAGCAGGCGGGCGCCGCCGCGGACGTGTTCTCGCTCGGCGCGACGCTGTTCACCGCCGTCGAGGGCACCTCGGTGTGGGGAGACCCGAGCGTCGGACCCTTCGTCCAGCTGCGGCGCGCGACCTCGTACACCCTGGAGCCGATCCGCCGGGCGGGGCCGCTGGCGTCGGTGCTGACCGAGCTGCTGCGGCGCAGGCCCGCCGGGCGGCCGGACGCCGTCCGCGCCGCCGAACTGCTGGCCGAGTTCGCGGACGTCGCCGCTCCCGTCCGGCCGCGACGGTTCCGGATGCCCCGGCGTGCCGTCGCGATCGGAGCCGTCGCGGCCGCGCTGGTGCTGGCCGCCGGGCTGGTCTACGTCACGAGGGAACCGGCGTCGATCGCGGCCGCCACGACCCCGATGGACTCGGTCGGCGATCCGCGAACGGCTGATCCCTGCGCGCTGGTCGACCCGTCCGTGCTGAAGCAGTACGGGACTCCGCAGCTGAATTCCGCCATGGGCAACTACAACGGTTGCGGTGTCCTCGTGCGGCTGAGCCCTGACGAGGGCGATGTCGTCGACGTCCGGCTCGAACTGACGATTCCCGGGTCGCCGATGCTGGAGAAGCCCGCGCCCGGACAGCTGCGTGTGCGCGAGTGGCCGAGCGACACCGAGGAGAAGTGCCAGCGGGGTATCGAGCTGCCGGACGGCAACCAGATCGAGGTGCGCTCGCGGCACCTCCAGAACTGGCACGCCCACCTGTGCGATTACGTCGACCCGGTCGCCGCGCACGCGGCCGAGGTGCTGAACCGGGAGCCGCTCAAGCGCCGTCCCGCGCCCTTCGCCGCCGGGACGCTCGGGAGCCTCGACGCCTGCGTGCTGGGCGGGGACCTGCCGCAGGCGATCGTCGGTGGCCCGGCCAAGCCGGATCCGGTCTTCGGCAACTGGGAGTGCTACTGGAACCATCGCGAGACCGAGGTGACGATCCGGTTCGAACGGGAGTGGGCACCGTTCCAGGACGATGGCAGGCGTGTCGCTCTCGGATCGCGGGAAGCCTTCGTCGAAGTCTCGGCCGAGTGGAAGGCTTGTCAGGCGGAGATCCCGCACCGGACGTTCACCGGCGACGGTCGTGCCATGATCGAGACGGTGGAGATCTACGTTTCGGACAAGGTCAAGCGGCCGGAGGAGATGTGCCCGGCCGCGGAACGGCTCGCCGGCGAGATCGCCCCCAGGCTGCCGCCCCTCTGAAGGATGCGGGTTCGTCGACAGACACTGAAGGAGTAGAGCGTGTCTTTGGAAGTCCAGCGCGACGGTGAGCACCGGTTCATCGGCCGCAACGAACGCGGTGCCGAGGTCGTGATCGGCCGCAAGGGCGCCGAGGGCGCGTTCTCGCCCGCCGAACTGCTTCAGATCGCGGCGGCGGGCTGCTCGGCCGTCACCGCCGAGAACCTCATCACGCGCCGGATCGGGGAGGACTCGAAGTTCCGGGTCGGCGTGACCGCGGACAGGCGCGAAGGCGCTTCGGAGCTCGACGCCGTCCATGTGGCTTTCGACGTCGACGTGTCCTCGCTGTCCGCTCCGGATCGGGAGGCGCTGGCGACGGCGGTGGACCGGGCCATCGAGCGGCTGTGCACGGTGAGCCGGACGTTGAAGAAGGGCATCCCGGTGACGGAAAGCTTCCCGACCGAGTAAGCGCCCTCGCGTGCAATGAAGGGGCCTTTCATAGCAAATTTTGCTATGAAAGGCCCCTTCATTGCACTTGGCTAGTGCTTGGCGGCGTGGCCTTCGGCGCTCCAGACCACGTACGCCTCGTCGGCGTCGGTGGTCATGGCCTCGATGAACTTCTCGTTGTCGAAGCCGGGCAGCGTCTGCAGCCGCTCGATCAGCGCGTCGGCGGCCGGGTCGCCGCTGGGGATCGCGGTGCCCTTCCCGTCGGCGCCGGCGAGCATGAAGAAGACGTCTTCCTTCCACGGGCCTTCAGGGATCACTCTGACCACCACCGCGGACAGCTCGGACCACTTGACGGCTTCCTCGCTTCCGTCCGCGAGCTGGCGCCGCACTCCGGTGTCATCGACGCTGACCGTCCGGGATTGTGCGTTGGGCGACTCGTGGGACAACCGGTTCTCCCTGTCTTCGGCGTTCCGTTAACGGTACTCGGCCGTGTTCCAGGCCACTCAGGCCGGGGCGGCGGCGTCGAGGCGGCGCAGCGCGTCGCGGGCGACTTTCGGGTCCATGGTCGGCCAGAACGGCGGCAGCGAGGCCCGCAGGAATCCGCCGTAGCGGGCGTTGGCCAGCCGCGAGTCCAGGATCGCCACGACGCCGCGATCGGTGACCGAGCGGTGCAGCCGCCCGGTGCCCTGGGCGAGCAGCAGCGCGGCGTGCGTGGCCGCGACGGTGAGGAAACCGTTGCCGCCCCTGGCCTCCACGGCTCGCTGCCGCGCCGACGACACCGGGTCGTCCGGGCGCGGGAACGGGATCCTGTCGACCACGACGAGCTGGAGCGACGGACCGGGCACGTCGACGCCCTGCCACAGCGACAGTGTGCCGAACAGGCAGGTGCGCGCGTCCTCGGAGAACTTCTGCACCAGCAGGCCGGTGGCGTCGTCGCCCTGGCAGAGGATCGGCAGGTCGAGCCGCTCCCGCATCTCCTCGGTGGCCTGTTTCGCCGCGCGCATCGAGGAGAACAGGCCGAGCGTGCGCCCGCCCGCGGCCTCGATCAGCTCGGCCAGCTCGTCCATCGTCGAGGGCTGCAGCCCGTCCCGGCCCGGCGGCGGCAGATGCTTGGCCAGGTAGAGGATGCCGTTGCGTTTGTGGTCGAACGGGGAGCCGACGTCGAGTCCGGTCCACTTCGGGCCGTCGGCGTCGTCGGTGTCGGCCGGGGCGGCCTTGTCGGTCGCCGCGCCCGGTGCCTTTTCGACCCTGGCCCCGCCGGGCGGGAGACCCCACTGCCGGGCCATGGTGTCGAACGTGCCGCCCAGGGTCAGCGTCGCCGAGGTGAGGACGGTCGTGTGCTGGTTGAAGACACGCTCCCGCAGCAGGCCTGCCACCCCCAGCGGAGCGACCTTCAGCGCGGGCGGACGCGGGTTCGTGGAGAAGCGGTCCCCGGTCAGCCAGACGACGTCGCGCTGATGCGCCTTGTCGTCGTCGAAGGCTTCGAGCAGCCGGACCGCGGTGTCGTGGACCTCTTCGAGCAGCGACCGCGCCAGTTTGCGGGCGGTGGCCTCGTCGACGTCCTCCTTCCGGTCCTTGCCGAGCGAGGTGAGGCAGCGGTGCGCGGCGTCGCGGACGGCGGGGATGGCGCCGGTGAGGGCCTGCGGCAGCGAGTCCATGCGGCCCGACGGTAAGTCGTCGAGGATCAGGGCCAGCCCGTCGCTCGCTTCGAGCAGCTGATCCGCGACCTCGTCGTCGACCAGTTTCCCGCAGCGCCGCGCGGCGGCGGAGACCATGCCGCTGGTCAGCTCGCCCGTCGCCACCGAGGTCACGCGGTCGACGAGGTCGTGCGCCTCGTCGATGATCACCAGGTCGTGGTCCGGGAGCACCTGGTACCCCTGCAGCGCGTCGATCGCCAGCAGCGCGTGGTTGGTGATCACGACGTCGGCCTTGCCCGCCTCGGCGCGGGACCGTTCCGCGAAGCAGTCGGTGCCGATGGGGCAGCGTGAGGCGCCCAGGCATTCCTTGGCGGTGACGGATACCTGGCGCCAGGCCTGGTCCGAGACGCCGGGGACCAGCTCGTCACGGTCTCCGGTCTCGGTGTCGGACGACCATTCCCGCAGCCGTGTGACCTCCTTGCCCAGCCGGGAGACGGCGAACGGGTCGAACAGCTGCTGATCCTCCGGCTCGTCCGGGGCGCCGGAATCGAGCCGGTGGAGGCAGAGATAGTTACGGCGCCCCTTGAGGATCGCGAAGGTGGGTTCGCGGCCGAGGGGCTTCTTGAGCGCCTTCGCCAGCCGGGGGAGATCCCTGTCGACCAGCTGGCGCTGCAGCGCGATGGTGGCCGTGGAGACCACGACCGTGGCCTCCTTCTCGACCGCGTGCCGGATCGCGGGAACGAGATAGGCCAACGACTTCCCGGTGCCGGTGCCCGCCTGGACGGCCAGGTGCTCGCCGGTGCGGATGGCGCGGCCGACGGCGTCCGCCATCTGGACCTGGCCCTCGCGCTCGGCACCGCCCACGGACTCGACCGCGTGGGTCAGGAGTTCGAGGACACCGGGGAAATCAGCACGGGAGGGCACGGGACAAGACGATAGCCGGGGGCACCGTCAAGATCGTCCGCCCCGTGCAATGAAGGGGCCTTTCATAGCAAATTTTGCTATGAAAGGCCCCTTCATTGCAGCGCGTGGAGCGGTGAAAGGGCCGGTCACGACTCCTTACGGAAGCGCGAGACGAGCGCCCAGGTCGCCGGAAGCAGCGCGGCCGCGACGGCGATCTTCAGCGCGTCCCCGATCAGGAACGGCACGACACCCTTTTCGAGCGCGGTCGACAGGCCGAAGCCGGTCGACGCCATCAGCCACGGCACGCCGATCGAGTAGATGGCGAGGTTGCCCAGCACCATGGTCCCCGCCGTGCGCAGCGGCGTGCGGTCTCCGCCGCGGCCGGCGAGCGCGCCCACCAGGGCGCCGGCGAAGACGAAACCGACGATGTAGCCGGCGCTGGCGCCGAACAGGCCCGACGAACCGTTCTGGAACCAGCCGAAGCCCGCCGCGCCGACGGCGAGGTACAGCGCCATCGACAGCGCGCCGCGCTTCCAGCCCAGCGCCGCGCCGACGAACAGGGCGGCGAACGTCTGGCCGGTCATCGGCACCGGCGAGCCGGGCACCGGGATCAGGATCTGGGCCGCCGCGCCGGTCAGGGCGGCGCCACCAGCGACCAGGACGGCGTCACGGACCAGTGCGCCGGGAACGAGGTCGGCGAGAACCGGACGGGTGCCGGCCACGGACAGCGAAGACACTCAGACCTCCTATGAGTACACGAATGTGAACCGAGGTTAACGGCAGAAGACGGGCCTTGGACCGAATGTCGGGCACCTCACGGTCATCGCCCGTCCACTCGTCCGGGTGGCGTGGACCTGCGCGGGTCTGGCACTTGGTGGAGGCTGCCGGACATGAAGAAACCCGTTTCGAGGCTGTTGTCGGTGACGATGCTGACCGGGGCGCTGGTGACGGGCGGTCCGGCGGTCGCGTCGGCCGATCCGGCGCCCGCGACGGCGTCCGCGTCGGTGGGTTCGCTCGACGTGGAGATCGGCGACGAGCACGTGGTCACCGGCGAGCTCGCGCCGTGTGACGTCGACGGGCCCTTGACCGCGACGACCCGGGGCGGGTCCACCGGCGACTTCGCCCGGTTCGGCGGCGGAGAGTCGCGCTGCGGCCGGAACGGTGCGGCGGCCATCGGCGAGGCGGCCGGGCGGCGCTTCGAGACCACGCTGCTCAAGCGGTTCGGCGGCCCGGTGATCAAGGTCCGCACGTTCATGGCGAAATGCAGTACCACCAAGGACGGCAGCCTCGGCTACATCGAGTTCGGCGACGTCACCGGCTTCACGCTGCCGGAGAACATCCCGCAGAACTACCGGCTGACCATCGCCGGTGGCAAGGGCGGGACGGCGCTGGCGTCGCTCACGGTCAACGAGACCGTCACGCCGGCGCCGCCCGACGGGAGCCTCGTGACGCACATGCTGCACATCAAGCTGTTCCCGCAGGGCGACGGACCGGCGAAGGGCGA
Source organism: Amycolatopsis oliviviridis (assembly GCF_014654365.1). Lineage (GTDB taxonomy): Bacteria > Actinomycetota > Actinomycetes > Mycobacteriales > Pseudonocardiaceae > Amycolatopsis > Amycolatopsis oliviviridis. The sequence goes on along the minus strand of NZ_BNAY01000003.1, from coordinate 335,089 downwards.
CATCTACCTCGGGACCGCGCGCTGCGATCCCTACGGCAAGAAGAAGCCCTGATCCCTCGCATTTCGTCCTCTGGATGCGGTCCTTGCACACGCAAGTACCGCATCCAGAGGACTAAACGCGTCAGGTGCGCGAGACGTACTTCGCGGCAGCGGCGACGAACTCGCCCGCCCGGGTCGCGAGGTCCGTCAGCGACCCGGCGGAGGTGAGCGCGTCACCGAGCAGCGGCGTGGCGGCCGCGACGGCGATCGAACCCGCTTCCAGGTACTTCGCGACGTCGGCCAGGTGGACGCCGCCGGTCGGCACGAGCGGGATGTCCGGCAACGGCGCCCGGATCGCCCGCAGGTAGGCGATCCCGCCGACGGCGGCGATCGGGAACACCTTCACCGCCGCCGCGCCGAGGCGCCAGGCCTGGTCGATCTCGGTGGGGGTCAGCGCTCCGCAGATCACCGGCAGCCCGCGTTCGTGCGCGCGTTCCAGCACCAGCGGGTTCACCGTCGGCGTGACCAGGAACGTCGCGCCCGCGTCCGCCGCGATGTCCACATCGGACACCTCGCGCACGCTCCCGGCGCCGACGTGCGCGTCGTCGCCGAGCTTCTTGCGGATGACCGAGATGGCGTCCGTGGCGCCCGGCGTGGTCAACGCCGCTTCGAGCACCCGCACCCCCGCCGCGTGCAGCACCGTGGCGGCGTCGGCGAACCGGCTCGCGTCCGCGGCCCGCAGGATCGCGACGAGCCGGTTTTCGATCAAAGTGTCCTGAAGGTCGTGCTGGATCATGCGGCCGGGACCGGCGCCTTTCCGGTGTAGGTGACGCCTGCCTCGTCGAAGTCCTTCAGCGCGGCGTCGACCGTCGGCTGCGAACCGCCGACGGTGAGGTCCAGCAGCACCCGGACCTTGAAGCCCGCCTTCGCGGCGTCGAGCGCCGTCGCGCGGACGCAGAAGTCGGCCGCGATGCCGACGACGTCGACCTCGGTGACTTCGCGCTCCTTCAGCCAGGCGTCGAGCGTCTTGCCGTCGCGCGCGTTGCCCTCGAAACCGGAGTACGCGGCGGAGTACTCGCCCTTGGAGAAGACCTCGCTGATCGGGACCACGTCGAGCGCGGGGTGGAACGACGCGCCGGAGGTGCCCGCGACGCAGTGCCGCGGCCAGCTGTCCTTGAAGTCCGGCGTCTCACTGAAGTGGTCGCCCGGGTCGATGTGGTAGTCGCGGGTGGCGACGACGTGCGCGTAGCCGCCTTCCGCGGCCTGCTTGGAGATCGCTTCGGCGGCGGCTGCGCCACCGGGCAGGCCGAGCGACCCGCCTTCGCAGAAGTCGTTCTGCACATCGACCACGATCAAGGCGGTCCCCATGTGTTGCTCCTGAGTTCTCTTTAGACGAATACGGTCGGGATGGCGGGCTCCCCGTGCGAGAGCTTGAGGCCTTCCCACGGCAGGCTCACCAGCGCCCGCCGGAGCCGCTGGCGCGCGTCGTCCAGCGTGGGCAAATCATCCACCGTCCGGCCGTCCCGGACCAGCGGAATCTGCAATTCGTGGTCGTTCGGTCCCTGTTCCGGTACCGCCGAGCCGTCGGTCCAGATCACCTCTTCGACGGCGGTGCCGGTGTCGCGGTGCCGCCGCAGCGCCGATTTCCGTCCGCCGCGGGATTCCTTGTGCGCGCTGCGCTTGGCGACCGGCTTGCCGTCGACCTCGACGAGCTTGTAGACCATCCCGGCGGTCGGCGCGCCGGAGCCGGTGACGACCGAGGTCCCGACGCCGTACGCGTCGACCGGTTCCGCCCGCAGCGCCGCGATGGCGTGTTCGTCGAGGTCGCCGGACACCACGATCCGGGTGTCCTTGGCGCCGAGGGAGTCCAGCTGCTCGCGGGCCTTGCGCGCCAGCGGGCCCACGTCGCCGGAGTCGATGCGGATCGCGCCGAGTTCGGTCCCGGCCACCCGCACGGCCGTTTCGATGCCCTTGGTGATGTCGTAGGTGTCCACCAGGAGGGTGGTGTCGGCGCCCATCTTGTCGACCTGCGCGCGGAACGCCTCCTCTTCGCTGTCGTGCAGCAACATGAAGGCGTGCGCGACGGTGCCCCGCGTCGGGATGCCGTAGCGGCGGCCCGCTTCGAGGTTGGAGGTCGTCGCGAATCCGGCGAGGTACGCGGCGCGCGCGGCGGCGACGGCGGCGTACTCGTGCGTGCGGCGGCCGCCCATCTCGATGATCGGCCTGCCGTGCGCGGCGCCCGACATCCGCGCCGCCGCGGAGGCGATCGCGCTGTCGTGGTTGAGGATCGAGAGGATCAGCGTCTCCAGCACGACGGCCTCGCCGAAGGAACCCGTGACGGTCATGATCGGGGAGCCGGGGAAGTAGAGCTCGCCCTCGGCATAACCGTCGATGTTCCCTGAGAAGGAGTAGTCCGCGAGCCACGAAAGGGTGGCGTCGTCGACGACGGCCGTCGCCTCCAGCTGGCTCAGCTCGGCGTCGGTGAACCGGAAGTCGGCGATCGCGTCGAGGACCCGCCCGGTGCCCGCGACGACACCGTAGCGGCGGCCGTCGGGCAGGCGACGTGCGAAGACCTCGAAGACGCACGGCCGGTCCGCGGTCCCGTCGGACAGGGCGCTGGCCAGCATGGTCAGCTCGTAGTGGTCGGTGAGCAGCGCGGTGCTGGCGCCAGAGGCCGCCTCGGGGAAACCCATGCCGCCAGCCTATTCACCCACATGGCCGGACCTGCCAACCCGTACCGGGTTGGGCCCGTGACACCATGGAGTGCATGTCCACGCCTGTCGCATCCGAGCAGACGCAGGTTGATCCACAGGGAGTAGAGGTCGTCTCTGAGGACAAGCCCTGGCGGACGGTCGTCTGGAACGATCCGGTGAACCTCATGTCGTACGTGACGTACGTGTTCCAGAAGCTGTTCGGTTACAGCCGGGACCACGCGACGAAGCTGATGCTCGACGTGCACCAGAAGGGCAAGGCGATCGTGTCCTCCGGTTCGAAGGAGAAGGTGGAGACCGACGTCGCGAAACTGCACGCGGCCGGGCTCTGGGCCACGATGGAGCAGCCTTCATGAACGGATGGCGCCGCAAGGGCGAGACCATCGTCGCCGGGTTCGAACAGCAGGAGGCCGCGGTCCTGCGCGGTCTGGTCAGCCAGCTGGAGGACATGCTCACCGCGCGCGCCGAGGAGGCGCCGCAGGACGAGCTGGCGGAGCTGACCGGGATCCGCACCGGGCCGACGGAGTCGCCGGACGACCCGGTGCTCTCACGGCTGCTGCCGGACTTCCACAAGCTGGACCCGGACAACCCGACCCGCGAGGACATCGACTCGGCCGCCGCGATGCGGTCGCTCCACGAGCCCGAGCTGCTGGACAAGAAGGTCGGCGTCGCCAAGATCGTGCTGGACACCCTGCCGCGGGACGGCGGGAACGTGCGCCTGACCTTCGAGCAGGCTGACGCGTGGCTGGGCGCGCTCAACGACGTCCGGCTGGCGCTGGGCACCGCGCTCGACGTCACCGAGGACATGCCCGACGAACTGCCCGAGGACGATCCCCGCGCGCCGCATCTCGGCGTCTACCACTGGCTGACGTGGGTGCAGGAGACCCTCATCCAGTCGCTGACTTCGTGATCACCGACGTTCCCGGCGTACTGGTCGGGCATCACGAGCGGGTCGGCGACGGCTGGGCGACCGGGACGACGGTCGTGCTGGTCCCCGGCGGCGCGGTCGGCGCCGTCGACCAGCGCGGCGGCGCGCCCGGCACGCGGGAGACCAACCTGCTGGAGCCGGAGAACCTGGTCCAGCACGTGAACGCGATCTGCCTGTCCGGTGGGAGCGCGTACGGCCTGGCCGCGGCGGACGGCGTCATGCGCTGGCTCGCCGAGCGGAACCTGGGGATCCCGGTCGGCACACAACCGCACGAGGTGGTGCCGATCGTGCCCGCGGCGGTGCTGTTCGACCTGCCGCGCGGTGACTGGGGCAACCGTCCGGACGCTTCTTTCGGTTACGCGGCTTGCGAAGCGGCTGTCGGAGGTCCAGTGCCGCTGGGAACCGTCGGTGCGGGCGCAGGCGCGAAGGCGGGATCGCTCAAAGGTGGGATCGGGACCGCTTCGGAACGAGTCGGGGAGTTCACCGTCGGCGTCGTCGCCGCCGTGAACGCCGCCGGCGAGGCCGTTGACCTGTCGACGGGCCGCGCTTTCGCGGCGGATCACGAGGTCGACGGCGAGTTCGGCGTCCGCTGGCCCGATCGGCCCGGCGAGGTCGAGGCGAAGGCGGCGGGGCTCAACACGACCATCGGCGTGGTCGCGGTCGACGCGGCGCTGTCCAAGGCGGAGGCGCGACGGCTCGCGGTGGCCGCGCAGGACGGTCTCGCCAGGGCGGTCCGCCCGGCGCACACGATGTTCGACGGCGACACGGTGTTCGCGCTGGCGACCGGCGACCGGGAATTGCCCGGCGGCGCGGGTCCCGTCGCGGCGGCGCGGCGCGCGATGGTGCTGGACACGCTGTGCTCCGCGGCCGCGCGGGTGTTCGGCCGGGCGATGGTGCACGGCGTGCTTTCGGCCACTTCGGCCGGGGACATGCGCGCGTATCGCGACGTCTGGCCCGAAGCCCTCACCTGACCACTGACTTCGCGTTTCGTCCTCTGGATGCGGTAGTTGCACGCGCAAGGACCGCATCCGGAGGACGAAACGCGGGATCGAGTGGCGGCAATCTCAGAGTGTGGACCGGCCGCGTCCAGCACCTAAGATGTGCGATGTGCTCCGGATCCGCCGTGAACTCGTCGACGAGATCGTCGCCCATGCCCGTCGTGACCATCCCGATGAGGCGTGCGGGGTGATCGCCGGTCCCGAGGGGTCGGACAGCCCCGAGCGGTACATCCCGATGCTGAACGCGGCGCGCTCGCCCACGTTCTACGAATTCGACTCGGGCGATCTGCTCAAGCTCTATCGCGAGATGGACGCCAACGACGAGGTCCCGGTGGTCATCTACCACTCGCACACCGCGACCGACGCCTATCCGTCCCGCACCGATGTCTCGTACGCCTCGGAACCCGACGCGCACTACGTGCTCGTCTCCACCAAGGACCCCGATTCGCACCAGTTCCGGTCTTACCGGATCGTGGACGGGGAGATCACCGAGGAGCCCGTCGAGATCATCGGCTGAACCCCTGTCCGGAATAACCCGGACCGGCCCGAACGTCTGCGTAGAGAGAACCCACCGGAGGTAGAAAACCATGGCCGTGACCGTGTCCATCCCGACCATCCTGCGTACGCACACCGGCGGCGAGAAGTCCGTCGAGGCGACCGGCAAGACCGTGCTCGAGGTGATCGACGACATCGAGTCCCGCCACGGCGGCCTCAAGGCCCGCCTGGTCAAGGAAGAGAAGCTGCACCGCTTCGTCAACGTCTACGTCAACGACGAGGACGTCCGCTTCTCCGGTGGTCTCGAAGCCGAGGTCAAGGACGGCGACACCCTGACCATCCTGCCCGCTGTGGCCGGTGGCTGATCGATGGCTCGCTTCGAGTCCCTGCTCGACGCGCTCGGCGGTACCCCGCTGGTCGGCCTTCCTCGGCTTTCGCCCACCCACGACGTGCGGTTGTGGGCGAAGCTGGAGGACCGCAACCCGACCGGTTCGATCAAGGATCGCCCCGCACTGGCGATGATCGAGGCCGCCGAGCGTGAAGGCACCCTCCGGCGCGGCTCCACGATCCTGGAGCCGACGTCGGGGAACACCGGGATCGCGCTCGCCATGGCCGCGAAGCTCAAGGGCTACGGCCTGGTGTGCGTGATGCCGGAGAACACCTCCACCGAACGCAAGCAGCTCCTGCAGGCGTACGGCGCACGGATCGTCTTCTCCCCGGCCGCGGGCGGGTCCAACGAGGCCGTGCGCCGGGCGAAGGAACTGGCCGAGGCCAACCCGGACTGGGTCATGCTCTACCAGTACGGCAACCCGGCCAACGCCGACGCGCATTACCGCGGCACCGGCCCCGAACTGCTCAAGGACCTGCCGACACTCACGCATTTCGTCGGCGGCCTCGGCACCACCGGCACCCTGGTCGGCGTCGGGCGGTACCTGCACGAGGCGAAGCCGGACGTGCAGATCATCGCGGCCGAACCGCGCTACGGCGAACTGGTCTACGGCCTGCGGAACCTCGACGAGGGCTTCGTCCCGGAGCTCTACGACGCGAGCGTGCTCAACGGCCGGTACTCCGTCGGCGCGTACGACGCGCTTCGCCGGACTCGCGAACTGCTGGAGCACGAAGGCATCTTCGCGGGCATCTCGACCGGTGCGGTGCTGCACGCCGCGCTGGCCGTCGCCGAGAAGGCCGCCGCCGCGGGGAAGCCCGCCGATGTGGCTTTCGTGGTCGCTGACGCGGGGTGGAAGTACCTGTCGACGGGCGCTTACTCCGGTTCGCTCGACGAAGCGGCCGAGCGGCTCGACGGGCAGCTCTGGGCCTGACTCCCGAAGCGCAATGAAGGGGCCTTTCATAGCAAAATTTGCTATGAAAGGCCCCTTCATTGCGCTTGCCGCGCTGGCACGATGGCGGCATGAAGGTCATCGGGTTGCTGGGCGGGATGAGCTGGGAATCGTCGGCCGAGTACTACCGGCTGGTCAACGAGCGCGTCCGTGAGCTGCGCGGCGGGTTCCACTCCGCGCGCACCGTGCTCTACTCCGTGGACTTCGCCGAAATAGAGGCGATGCAGGCCGAAGGCCGCTGGGACGACGCCGGGCGTGAGCTGAACCGCGCCGCGCGCGACCTCGAAGCGGCCGGAGCGGACTTCGTCGTCCTGTGCACCAACACGATGCACAAGATCGCCGACCAGCTCACCGAAGGCCTCGGCATTCCGCTCCTGCACCTCGCCGACACCACGGCCGTCGCGATCAAGGCCGCCGGCCTCAGTCGCGCCGGGCTCCTGGGCACCGGCTTCACCATGGCCCAGCCGTTCTACCGCGACCGCCTCGCCGCGCACGGGCTCGACGTGCTCGTCCCGGACGAACGAGACCGCGAAACGGTGCACCGGATCATCTACGACGAACTCGTCCACGGCGTCGTCACCGAGGAGTCCCGCGAGCGGTACCGCGAGGTCATCGCGAGGCTCGTCGAGGCGGGCGCCGAGGGCGTGATCTACGGCTGCACCGAGATCGAACTGCTCGTCGGTCCCGGGGACAGTCAAGTGCCGACCTTCCCCACCACCAGGCTGCACGCCGAAGCGGCCGTGGACTACGCGCTGGGCAAGTCCTCGCTCCCTCCCGCCGTATGACGTTCGTGCTGGCCGACGGCCTGCCGCCACAGCCTGTCCTGTTCGTCACCGGTGAAGCCACCGCGAGGCACGCCGAAGACGTCCTCGATCGCCGTCCACCAGTCCCCGGGTGACTCCAGCACGGTCTTGCCGCCCGGCAGGCCGCTCAAGGTCAGCGCGCGCAGCGAGTCCACGCCCTCGGCGTCCCGCCGCTGCAGCACCAGCGTGCGGACGAACCCGGAGTCCTCGGAGGTGGACAGCTCGACGTGCTTCTCGGCGAAGTCCGGCATCACGGCCGTCTCCGGCGCGAAGTCCATCCCGACGAAACTGCCCTGCGGATCGTGGTCGAACCGCCAGCCACCGGGTGTGACCTCGGAGGCGCGCATGCGGAACACCAGCGGCCCCTGTTTGTATTCGCCTTCACGCAGGGGGAGCGGCTCGTGGATGCCGTCCCCGAGCCCCACGTCCACCAGCCAGCCGACCTCGGGGGTCTCGGGCAGCCCGGTCACCGTCAGGGCGAGGTGGTTGAGGTGGATCCCAGCCTGCTCGCCGGCGAGCTGCGCCCCGCTCGGATGCCGGGTGACCTGGTAGCCGAGAGCGCGCAGCAGCGCCGAGAACGCGCCGTTGAGGTGATAGCAGTAGCCGCCGCGACCGGCGGCGATCCGGCCGAAGGACACCGCCGGATCCAGCGACGTCACCCGGCCCAGCTGGACTTCGAAATCTTCGTACGGCACCCGTTCCACGTGCGCCGCGTGCAGCCGGAAGAGCGCGTCGAGGCTCGGCGGCTCGTGCTCGACGCCGAGCCGCGCGAGGTAGGCGGGCACGTCGACCCGCTCGGAAGTAGGGATCCCCATGCGAGCGACCGTAGCGGGACCCACCGACAAATCAGGGTTCTCACCGAGGCGATCCCGCCGTCCCGCGTCGTAGCCTGGGGAGGTGACCACTTTGCCTCCCCAGCCGGTCCCGGCGAGCGAGTCGCCCGGTGCGGATCCGGCCAAACGCGTCCTGCCGCCGAACCCGAAGGCCGCCGCGATCGTGGCGCTGGCCTTCACCGTGCTGCTCTACCTGGTCGAGCTGGTCGACGTCGTCCTGCCCGCCGACCTCGACCAGGGCGGCATCCTCGCCCGCGACTTCTCCGGGCTCGACGGCGTGCTCTGGGCGCCGTTGCTGCACGCGGGCTGGGGGCATCTGTTCTCCAACACCGTCCCGGTCCTGGTGTTCGCCTTCCTCGCGATGGCCGCCGGCATCGGCCGGTGGGTGCTGGTCACCGCGATCATCTGGGTGCTCTCCGGCGTCGGTGTCTGGCTGATCGCGCCGAGCGGCACGGTGACCGTCGGCGCGTCCGGCGTCGCCTTCGGCTGGCTCGCCTTCCTGCTGGTCAGGGGCATCTTCAACCGTGCGGTCGGGCAGATCCTGGTCGCCGTGGTGCTGCTCGGGATCTGGAGCGGGATGCTCTGGGGACTGCTTCCGGGTGACCCCGGCGTCTCCTGGCAAGGTCACCTGTTCGGGGCGCTGTCCGGGGTCTTCGCGGCCTGGGTGGTGGCACGGATGGACAGGTCCCAGGCCAGGAAAGCGACCGGTCCCGGTAGCCTCGCCGGGTGACCAAGCCGAGCGCCGACGCCCCGATCGGCGTCTTCGATTCCGGAGTGGGCGGGCTCACCGTCGCCAGGGCGATCCTGGAGCAGTTGCCCGGTGAGCAGCTGCGCTACGTCGGCGACACCGCCCGCAACCCGTACGGTCCGCTTCCCATCGCGACGGCGCGCCAGTACGCGCTCGCGGCCTTGGACGACATCGTCGAAGGCGGGGTGAAGGCGCTGGTCATCGCCTGCAACACCGCCTCCGCCGCCTGTCTTCGCGACGCGCGGGAGCGTTATGACGTCCCCGTGGTCGAGGTCGTCCTCCCGGCCGCGCGCCGGGCCGTCTCGGCCACGCGCTCCGGCCGGATCGGCGTGATCGGCACCGAGGGCACCGTCCGGTCCCGCGCCTACGACGACGCCTTCAACGCCGCGCCGGACGTCCGGATCACCAGCGTCGCGTGCCCGCGGTTCGTGGACTTCGTCGAACGCGGGATCACCACCGGGCGCCAGGTGCTCGGGCTCGCGCAGGGCTATCTCGAACCCTTGCTGGACGCGCAGGTCGACACGCTGGTCATGGGCTGCACGCACTACCCGTTGCTGTCCGGGGTGCTGCAGATCGTCATGGGCCAGGACGTCACGCTGGTGTCCAGCGCCGAAGAGACCGCGCGTGACCTCGTGCGAGTCCTCACCGAGGACGACCTCCTCGCCGAGCGTGACACCCCGCCTCGGCACGAGTTCGTCGCCACCGGATCCGCCGAGCCGTTCACCAGGCTGGCTCAGCGGTTCATGGGCTTCGCACCGGGTGTGCTCGCTCCCACCAGTGCGTGAAATCGCCGATTCCGTGCTTAAGGTGTCACAGTGCGTCTCACGATCCTCGGCTGCTCAGGCAGCATCCCCGGGCCCAACGCCGCCGCGTCCGGCTATCTGCTCGAGGCGGACGGGTTCGTCCTGGCGCTCGAACTCGGCAACGGGACGCTCGCGAGGCTGCAAGCGCTGCGAGATCCGTTCGACCTGGACGCGCTGATCCTTTCGCACCTCCACCCCGATCATTGCGCCGACGTCAGCGCGCTCACCGTGCTGCGGCGCTACCACCCCGCGCTGCCGTACCCGGCGAGGCCTGCCCGGCTACCGGTGTACGGGCCCTCGGACGTGCACGAGCGGCTCGCGTACGCCTACGCGGCGAACGAGGAGGAGCGGGCGGCCACAGATCTCTCAGACGTCTTCGCCTTCGACGCCCTGCGGAGCGAGCCCATGGAGATCGGGCCGTTCGAGGTCACCGCGGTCCCGGTCGACCACCCGACCCCGGCGTTCGGCCTGCGGTTCGAGCACGGCGGCAAAACCCTCGCCTACACCGGGGACACGGGCGTCTGCGACACCCTCACCGATCTCGCCGGCGGCGTCGACGTTCTGCTGTCCGAAGCGTCCTGGACCGACTCGCCCGACCGGCCCGCCGGAGTCCACCTGTCCGGCAAGGAAGCGGGGGAACTGGGGCGCAAGGCCGGGGTGGGGCGGTTGCTGCTCACCCACGTCGCGCCCTGGACCGACCGCGCCGCAGTCCTCGCCGAGGCCGCCGTCGCGTACCCCGCGGCCGAGCTGGTCGAACAGGGCGCCGTCTACGACCTCTGACGCGGGGTTCTAGAGTGACGGCCGTGGCGAGAAAAGACGGCAGGAACGACGACCAGCTTCGCGACATCAAGATCACCCGGGGTTTCCAGCGGTGGCCCGCGGGCTCGGTGCTGATCGAATTCGGCGACACCAGGGTGCTGTGCGCGGCGAGCGTCACCGAAGGTGTCCCCCGCTGGCGGGCCGGTTCCGGCCTCGGCTGGGTCACCGCCGAGTACGCGATGCTGCCGTCGGCGACCAACACCCGCGGCGACCGCGAATCCATCAAGGGCCGCGTCGGCGGCCGCACGCACGAGATCTCCCGGCTGATCGGCCGGTCCCTGCGCGCCTGCATCGACCTGGCGGCGCTGGGGGAGAACACGATCGTCATCGACTGCGACGTCATCCAGGCCGACGGCGGTACCCGTACGGCCGCGGTGACCGGTGGCTACGTCGCGCTCGCCGACGCCGTCACCTGGCTCGGCGCCGCGGGCCGCCTCGCCGACCCGCAGCCGCTTTCGTCTTCGGTGGCCGCGGTGAGCGTGGGCGTCGTCGACGGCCGGGTGCGCCTCGATCTGCCGTACGAAGAGGACTCGCGCGCGGAGGTAGACATGAACGTCGTCGCCACCGACGCGGGCACGCTGATCGAGGTGCAGGGCACCGGTGAAGGCGCCACGTTCGCGCGGTCCACTTTGGACACCATGCTGGACATGGCGCAGGCGGGCTGCGAGGAGCTGACCCGGCTCCAGACCGAGGCGCTCGCGCTGCCGTATCCCGGCGAACTCCCCGAGCCGCGCCCGGACAAGAAGAAGGGTGCGAAGTGACCAAGCTGCTCCTGGCCACCCGTAACGCGAAGAAGCTCGGCGAGCTTCGGCGCATCCTGGTGGCCGAAGGGATCGAGGGCGTCGAGGTCATCGGCCTCGCCGACGTCCCCGAGTTCCCCGAAGCACCCGAAGTCGCCCCGGACTTCGAGGGCAACGCGCTCGCGAAGGCGCAGGACGCGGCCGCCGCGACCGGCCTCCCGGCCATCGCCGACGACTCCGGCATCGCCGTGGACGCGCTCAACGGCATGCCGGGCGTGCTCTCCGCCCGCTGGTCGGGCAAGCACGGCGACGACGAAGCGAACCTGGACCTCGTGCTGGCGCAACTGTCCGACACGCCCGACGAGCGCATGGGCGCGGCCTTCGTGTGCGCGGCCGCGCTGGTCGTCCCCGGCGGCGACGAAACCGTGGTGCGCGGGGAATGGCGAGGCTCGCTGATCCGGGAACGCCGTGGTGCCAACGGCTTCGGGTACGACCCGATCTTCGTGCCGGAAGGCGGGACGCGGACTTCGGCCGAGCTGGACCCGTCCGAAAAGGACGGTGCTTCGCATCGGGGGAAGGCGTTGCGGGCCTTGGTGGGAGAGCTGCGGAAGCTGGCCGGTTGACCCATCCAGCCGACTCGGTCCCGGCGCCCTCGCTCGCCTGAGGTACATGAAGGTCCCCTTCCTTGCGCCTATCGCAAGGAAGGGGACCTTCATGTACTTCGGCTGGTGTGAAGGGCGAGTTTCCTCGGCTGAGCCGAGGGAAGGGGTCCTTCACGGAACGGACCTGTGATCGAGCGGCCAAATCCAGTAAGTACCTGAGACCCACTGGGTTCTGACCCGAATCGCCACTCACGAGGCCTTACGCCAGGGAGAGGTCCCGCAAAAGCTTCGCGACGTGCCCCGTGGCGCGCACGTTGTACTGCGCCACCGCGATCTTGCCCTCGGCGTCGACGACGAACGTCGAGCGGATGACGCCTTCGTAGACCTTGCCGTAGTTCTTCTTCTCGCCGAAGGCGCTGTATGCCTTGAGGACGGTCTTCTCCGTGTCCGAGAGCAGCGGGAAGGTCAGCCCTTCCGCCTCCACGAACTTCGCGAGCTTCGCGGGCTTGTCCGGCGAGATGCCGAGGACCTGGTAGCCGGCGTCGTTGAGCTGCGCGAGGCTGTCCCGGAAGTCGCAGGCCTGCTTCGTGCAGCCCGGCGTGCCGGCGTTCGGGTAGAAGTACACGACGACCGACTTGCCGCGGAAGTCGCTGAGCTTGACGTCGTTGCCCTCACTGTCGGGGAGGGTGAAGTCGGGCGCTTTGTCGCCGGGGGAGAGTCGCTGCTCGGTCATGACGCACACGGTAGCGAATCGGCGGCGTCAGACCTTTCCGCAGTACTTCGCGGCGACGGGCTCCGCGGGGCTCGGCCGCACCTGCAGGCGCAGCTTCACCGGCTTGTCCGGGACGGCGAACGCCAGGGTCAGGTGGACCGACCGGCCGGGCACCACGTCCTTGTCGGCGTCCGCGATGCCGTTGTAGCCCTGCGTCGGGTCGACGACCTGTTTGACCGACGCGGTTTCGCCGTCGACCTCGCCGGTCACGGAAAGGCCGGAGAGCCGGTACGTGCCGTCGCCCGCGTTCGTCACCTCGATGCCGAAGGCCACCGCGCGCGGGCTCTGCGGGTACGCCGAGGCGCTGGGGCGGAACGACTTCGGCGCGGACACGGCGATCGTCACCCCGGTCGGGAACCGGTGCGGGGCGCCGAACGCGAGGTCGCCTTCCGCGTGTGTCGCGGCCAGCCCCTGCGCCGGGGCGTCCGCGCCGAGCGCGGCGGCCCCCTTTTCCGGTGCCTGCACCCCACACGCGGCCGCCAGCATGAGTGAGCAGGCGGCGATCAAGACCTTCGGGGTGCGCGGGGGCGCCATGTGCGGTTACTCCAGTCGGCGGTGCGGGTGGGCCGTTCGAGGTAGTCATTAGTGCCGAAGAGTCCAGAGTGACGGTCTTCCGCAGCCGAGAGGAGCGGCACGGCCGGGTTGAGGCGCACCTGGTGTACAGCCGTGGCCGATCCGTGATCGGAAGGGCACGGCTAGTGACAGTGGTCACCCCGGTGACACACCGGTGAAGGTCAGACGGCGAAGGCGAAGAACAGGATGAAGATCGCCAGACCGGACACCCAGGCGACGATCAACCAGCCGAAATCGCGCATCGGGTCGACCGCTCGGCTCTCCTCGCCAGGGACGTAGACGCCGCGCTCTTCGAACCAGTCCGCCCACCGGGTCATCCAGCGAAAGGGGCTTCGAGACGCCATGACACTCACAGTACGGGCACGGGTGAGTGCGGTCAGCCAGGGAGGGGCCGCCCGAAAGGGCGAATCGGACGTACCTGTAATCGCCCACTAGGCCCTTTTGTCCAACAGGTTCACCCGTCAGGCTGTAGAGATGGCGCTGGGAATAGATATCTACAGTCGCTTTCAAACCGTTACCAATTGGCAAGCCGTCAAGGATCATGGGGTGACGTTCGTCTTCGTCAAGCTCACCGACGGTGGAGGCCTGCCGAACGGCGGCCGCAACACCGGCGACGCGCTGGTGGCCGGCGCGAGATCGGTGGGCATTCCGGTGGGGGGCTATCACTTCGCGCAGCCGACTCCTTCGCCGGAGGCGCAGGCCGACGTGCTGATCGGGGAGGTCCGGCGGCTCGGGGCGACCGGATGTGTCCCGATGCTCGACCTCGAGGACAACCCGCCCGGTTCGGGACCGAGCATCCCCGACGGGCGTAAGCGCGACTTCTCGATCAGGTTCTGCAACCGCGTGGCGGCACAAGGGTTCCGCCCCGGGATCTACATGAACAACGCGCACGCCAAGATGCTGCGCCCGGACCAGTTCGGCGTGCAGGACCTGGTCATCTGGATCGCGCGCTACGGAGCCAAACCCGATCCGGCCGCCGGCCGTTACGACATCCACCAATTCTCGGACTCCGGGCACGTCTCCGGGATCCGTGCGAGCAGTGTCGACCTCAACGAGTCCTACACGAACGCCCACTTGACCGGCGGCGGTGCCGCCCCGAAACGGAAGGCGACGACAGAACTCATGGAACGCAGGACCATTGCGGCGAGTGCTTCGACCACGTCGGTGCGGCTGCTGCTCTCCGGCAGCGAGTCGGCCGCGATCATCGTCCGGCCCCGGATCGACGGGGACGGGATCACCGACGCGCCCGTGTGGCAGGGCAACATCTACGCCTGGGGCAGCGACAAGGTCGGCGTCGGCGGGAATCCCTTGCAGACACCCGGATTCAACCCGAAGACCGTGTCGCACCGGCGGTACGCGCTGCCGGGTGCGGTGTGGGCCGACTACGAGTACAGCTCGAACGTGGAGTTCGAGATCGACATCGTCGGCTGAGCCCGGAGATCCGTGAAGGCCTCCTTCCCTACCTTCAGAGTAGGGAAGGAGGCCTTCACGGATCTCCGGCCGCGTCCCGGATGGCGTCCACGATGAACTGGTAACCCGTGCACCGGCACAGGTTCCCCGAGATCCCCTGCCGGATCTCGGCGTCCGTCGGATCCGGGTTCTCCCTCAGCAGTTCCCTCGCCGTCGCCAGCATCCCGGGTGTGCAGAAACCGCACTGCAGCCCGTGGTGCTTCCGGAACGACTCCTGCAGCGGATGCAGTTCCCCGTTCCCGGCCAGCCCCTCGACGGTGACGATCTCCGACCCGTCCACCTGGACGGCCAGCAGGCAGCACGAACGCGCGCTCGCGCCGTCGAGGGTGATCGTGCACGAGCCGCAGACGCCGTGTTCGCAGCCGACGTGCACCCCGGTGAATCCCAGGTCGTGGCGCAGGAAGTCGGCCAGCGTCCGCCGCGGTTCGCAGGCGGCGCGGTAGGTCCGGCCGTTCACCGTCAGCGTGACCGTGATCATGCGCCCTCCTTGGCTCGCGCGATCGCCCGCCGGGTCAGGACGGCCGCCATCTCACGCCGGTAATCGGCGGGGGCGTGGAGGTCGCCGGGAGGATCGGTCGCCGCCGCGACGAGGTCCGCGGCGAGAGCGATCGCGTCGTCCGTCAGCGGGCCGCCGGCGAGGGACTCTTCGGCGGCGGTGGCCCGGATCGGCGTGGGCCCCGCGCCCGCGACGGCGATCCGCGCGGTTTCGCAGGCGCCGCCGGACATCGTCACGGTGGTGAAGACGGCGACCAGCGCGAGATCGCGGCTGCGGCGGCTCAGTTCCTCGACCGCCCAGCCGCCCTGGTGCCGCGGCACCGAGATCCGGGTCAGGAGTTCGCCAGGGCCCAGTGCGGTGCGATACGGGCCGAGAAAGAAGTCGCGCGCGGCGACGACCCGTTCGCCCTCCGGTCCGTGCAGCGCGAACTCGGCGTCGAGCGCCACCATCACCGCGGGCAGCTCCGCGGCCGGGTCCGCGTGCGCGAGGCTGCCGCCGATCGTGCCGCGGTTCCGGATGGCCACGTGCCCCACGAAACCGAGAGCCTCGGCGAGCAGCGGGACCGCGGACCGGACGACGCCGGACGTCTCGACGGCGCGGTGCCGGGTGAGCGCGCCGATCTCCAGCCGTCCGTTCTCCTCACGCAGGAAGGAAAGCCCGCCGACCCGGTTGATGTCCACCACCAGCGAGGGGCGGGCCTGACGCAGGTTCAGCAACGGCACCAGGCTCTGGCCGCCCGCCAGCACCCGCGCGTCCGGCGTGCCCGCCAGCGCTTCGATGGCGTCGTCGAGCGACGTGGCCCGGAAGTACTCGAACGGCGCGGCCTTCACCGGCGCGCTCCCCGCTTCATCGCGGCCAGCAGCCGTGGCGGCGTGATCGGCAGCGAAGTGATGTCGACGCCGTATTCGCGCAGCGCGTCCTCGACCGCGTGCGCGATCGCCGCGCCACCGCCGATCACGCCCGCTTCGCCCATCCCCTTGAACCCGCCGGGAACGTGCTCGGCGGGGGTGGCCATATGCGACACGGAGAACGGCGGGACCTCGGTCGCGGTCGGCAGCAGGTACCCGGTGAACGAAGTGGTCTCCATCCGCCCGTCGGCGCCGTAGACCAGCTCCTCGTACAGCGCGCCGCCGATCGCCTGCGCCGCGCCGCCGTGCAGCTGGCCGTCCACGATCGTCGGGTTGATGACGGTGCCGCAGTCGTGTGCGATCAGGTAGTCCAGCAGCGTGACGACGCCGGTCTCCCGGTCGACTTCGGCGAGGACGGCGGTGCAGCCGAACGACGTCGCGACGTTGACCGGGTCGTAGACCTCGCGCTCCTCCAGCGTCGGCGTCTCGTCTTCCGGCCAGACGCCGTTCAGCCGCCGGTACGCCGCGTCGCCGATCGCGGCCAGCGTGACCTCCTTGCCCGGTACGCCCTTCACCGACACGACACCGTCCTCAAGGGACAGATCATCGGGCGAGACCTCCAGGATGTGGCCTGCCACCCGCAGGATCTTCGCCCGCAGCCTGGTCGAGGCGTTCAGCACGGCCGCGCCGCCGACGGCCGCCCCGCGGCTCGCCGCCGTGCCGTAGCCGGTGTACGGGCAGCTGTCGGTGTCCCCGGAAACGACGGTGACGTGGTCGAGCGGGACGCCGAGGGTGTGCGCGGCCACCTGCGCCAGTGTCGTGTGGATCCCCTGGCCGATCGCGGACAGTCCGGTGTGGACGGTCACGTGCCCGGTCGAGTCGACCCGCACGACCTCTTCGTCGAAGCCGGAATGCCCCAAACCGGCGAGGTTGACGATCCGGCTCGGCCCGAACCCGGTCAGTTCGTTGTGGAACGCGTACCCGATGCCGGCACCGTTTCCGCGGCGCTCCGCCCAGCCCGCGTCCTCCACGGCCTTCAGGCAGAGCTCCAGGCAGTCCTCGTAGCGGCCGCTGTCGTAGACGAACACCGGGCTCTGGTAGGGAAAGGCCTCCGGTGGGATGAAGTTCTTGCGCCGCACCTCGTGCGCGTCCATGCCGAGCCGTTTCGCCAGCTGTTCCACCAGGTGTTCGTGCACGAAGTTCGCCTTCGGCAGCCCGTAACCGCGGAAAGACCCGTAGGGCGACCGGTTCGTCATCACGGCCACGAGGGTCAGTTCCACGTTCGGGATCGCGTACGGCCCGGTCAGCAACGCTGTCGTCGTCCAGCACGGACTGGCGCCGGCGGACCCGAGCACACCACCGAGGACGCCGTACACCGTGGCGCGCAGGCCGGTGATCGTGCCGTCGTCCTTGGCCGCGAGCTCGACGTCGATCTTCTGCTCGCGCGAGTGCGCGGTGGCGACGAAGCTCTCCGCCCGGTCTTCGATGAGCTTGACCGGTTTCCCCGTGCGTCGCGAGAGGATCGCCGCGACGACCTCCTCGCCATAGAAGTCGAACTTGTTCCCGAAGCCGCCGCCGACGTCGGGAGTGCGTACGCGGACGCGGTCCATCGAGAGCCCGAAGACCTCGCCGAACAGTTCCCGCGCGAGAGTGGGCGCCTGCGTCGCCAGCCAGACGTCGAGCCGGTCGGTGAACGGGTCCCAGGTCGCCACCACACCGCGTGTTTCGATCGGCGTGCCCATCTGGCGCGCGAAGCGGAACGACTCGGTGAGCACGACGTCGGCCTCGGCGAACGCGGCGGCCACGTCACCCATCGGGATGGTCCCGGTGCCGGCGACGTTGCTCGGCCAGTCCTCGTAGAGCTTGGGCGCGTCGTCCGCCAGCGCGTGTTCGAGAGTGCTCGCGGCCGGGAGTTCCTCGTACTCGACCTCGATCAGTTCCAGCGCGTCTTCGGCGGTCGCCCGGTCGATCGCCGCGACGGCCGCGACGCCCTGGCCGGGATACCGCACCTTGCCGACGGCCAGCGCGTGGGTCTCGGAGACCCGCATGTCCGGCAGGTTCGACCAGATCACCGGTTGCGGCGCCTTCGTGGCGGCCCGCACGTCTTCCCCGGTGACCACGGAGAACACCCCGGGATGAGCCTCCGCGGCACTGGTGTCGACGCGCACGATCCGCGCGTGGGGATGAGGACTGCGCAGGACGGCGGCTTCGAGCATCCCCGGCAGCCGGACGTCGTCGATGTACCGCGCCCGGCCGGTGAGCAGCCGGACGTCCTCCTGCCGGGTCACCCTGGCGCCGATCAACCCCATGGCCTCACTTTTCCGCACCGGCGGCCTTCCGCGCATCCTGCAGTCAGGTGCTCATGGCCTCCCGGTCCGCCACCGGGAGCCACTGCCGTTCCGGATCGAAGGGCCGGTAGGAGGACCGCACGTGCTCGATGAGCAGCGGCAGCGTCGGGTGCCGGTTGTCGTGCCTCCACAGCAGCGAGAACGGGTACACCGGCGTCGGGTCGGTGAGCGGGATCTGGACGACGTCCGGATGCCAGGGCACGTGCATCTTCGCGCCGACGAAACCGATGCGGTCCTTCGACCGGCCGAGGACCTCGATGTGGTGTTCGAGCCCGAAGTTCGGGCCGTCGGTGTCGACGAGGATGCCGAACGCCGGGCACAGTTCCGCCCAGAACTCCGCCCATTCGCTGGCCCGCGCGTTGTAGGGCATCCAGGCCGTCAGACCGGCGAGCTCCGCCATCGCGATCCGCCGCCGCCGCGCGAGCGGATGCCGCCGTCCGACCAGCAGGTTCGCCGGCTCCAGATAGGCGGGGACACGGCCGATCCCCGGGTCCGTCACGGTGTTGACGCGCGCGAAGGCGGCGTCGACCGAGTCCGGCGGCATCGACCGGCGCGGCGCGCCCAAGCCGGGCGTGACGAGTTCCAGTTCGTCGTCGTGGTCGGCGTGGAACGCCCGGATCACCTCCATGGTCGCCAGCCGGGTGCCGAGGACGTCGACGCGCAGCGGGCGCCGCCTGCCCTGAAGTCGTTCGACGGCCTGGTCCGCGAGGCTGATCAGCGCGCGAGCGTGGACGAGGAACTCCTCGCCGTCCTCGGTCGGCTCGGCCCCGCCACGCGTCCGCGACAGCAGCCGCACGCCGAGATCGGCTTCGAGCTTGGCGACCCGTTTGGAGATCGCCTGCTGGCTCACCTCCAGCCGGATCGCCGCCTCGCTGAAATACCGGTC
Organism: Amycolatopsis oliviviridis; assembly: GCF_014654365.1. Taxonomy (GTDB): domain Bacteria; phylum Actinomycetota; class Actinomycetes; order Mycobacteriales; family Pseudonocardiaceae; genus Amycolatopsis; species Amycolatopsis oliviviridis. The sequence goes on along the minus strand of NZ_BNAY01000003.1, from coordinate 315,900 downwards.
CTCGGCCACCGCGACGAACGCGCGTACTGCGCCCAGGTCGAGCTCCACCGTGTTCCCTCCCTACAACTTCCGGTTGTGGACGCTCGCGTGTCGCTTGTTGGACAGCACCGGTGCGCCTTGGGTCCAATCGCCGCGTCGGACCGGAATCGTACAACTGTCGGGAGTGGAACGGTGGACTCCTTCGTGCACCTGCACGTTCATACCGAGTACTCGATGCTCGACGGCGCGGCCAAGATCGCGCCGCTGTTCGCCGAGGCCCAGCGGCTCGGCATGCCCGCGGTGGGCATGACCGACCACGGGAACATGTACGGCGCCGACGAGTTCTACCGGCAGTCCGTCCAGGCCGGGCTCAAACCGGTGATCGGCATCGAGGCCTACCTCGCGCCCGAGTCGCGTTTCCACAAGAAGCCGGTGTTCTGGGGGCGGCGCGGTGACGGCGGCGACGTTTCCGGCGGCGGTGCGTACACGCATATGACCATGCTGGCGGAGAACGCGACCGGGCTGCGGAACCTGTTCAAGCTGTCCTCTCTGGCCAGCCTGGAGGGCTACTACCGCAAGCCCCGGATGGACCGGGAGCTCCTCGCCCGGCACCACGAAGGCGTCATCGCCACCACCGGTTGCCCGTCCGGCGAGGTGCAGACCAGGCTCCGGCTCGGCCAGCCGGACGAGGCGATCCAGGCGGCCTCGGACTACCGCGACATCTTCGGCGCGGACGGCTTCTTCCTGGAAGTGATGGACCACGGTCTCCCCATCGAGCGTTCCGTGCGGGACGGGCTGCTGGACATCGGCCGCCGTCTCGCACTGAAACCCTTGGCCACCAACGACTCGCATTACGTCACCCAGGATCAGGCGCCCGCACATTCGGCGCTGCTGTGCGTCCAGTCCGGCAAGACCCTCGACGATCCGAGCCGGTTCAAGTTCGACGGCGACGGCTACTACCTCAAGTCCGCGGAGGAGATGCGCCGGTACTGGGACGCCGAAGTCCCGGGCGCGGCGGACTCCACGCTGCTCGTCGCCGAACGGATCGAGCCCTACGACGACGTCTACCGGCACGTCGACCGCATGCCGGTCTTCGAGGTCCCGGAAGGACACGACGAGGAGTCCTGGCTGCGCGAGGAGGTCGCGGCAGGGCTCCGGAGAAGGCTGCCTGACGGCGTCCCCGACGCCTACGTCGCCCGCGCTGACTTCGAGATCGGCGTGATCGCGGAGAAGGGCTTCCCGGCGTACTTCCTGATCACCGCCGACCTGATGAACCACGCCCGTCAGGTCGGCATCCGGGTCGGGCCCGGCCGCGGTTCGGCGGCGGGCTCGCTCGTCGCGTACGCGCTCGGCATCACCAATCTGGACCCGATCGACCTCGGCCTGCTCTTCGAACGGTTCCTCAACCCCGAACGGGTCTCCATGCCGGACATCGACATGGACTTCGACGACCGGCGCCGCGGCGAGATGATCCGCTACGCCACCGAAAAGTACGGCGCCGAGCACGTCGCGCAGGTGATCACCTTCGGCACCATCAAGACCAAGGCGGCCATCAAGGACTCCGCACGTGTCCATTATGGACAGACCGGCTACGCGATCGCGGACCGGATCTCGAAGACGCTCCCGCCGCCTGTCGCGGCGAAGGACATCCCGCTCGCCGGGATCGTCGAGCCGGACCACGAGCGGTACGCCGAAGCCGCGGAGGTCCGCGCGCTGCTGGAAGGCGACGGCGAGGCGGCCAGGATCTTCGAGACCGCCCGGGGGCTCGAAGGGCTGATCCGCAACGCCGGCGTCCACGCCTGCGCCGTCATCATGTCGAGCGAACCACTGCTCGACGCGATCCCGTTGTGGCGGCGGGACGACGGCGCGGTCATCACCGGCTGGGACTACCCGTCGTGCGAGGCCATCGGCCTGCTGAAGATGGACTTCCTCGGCCTGCGCAACCTCACCGTCATAGGGGACGCGCTGGACAACATCAAGGACAACCGCGGCGAGGACATCGATCTCGACACCCTCGGCGTCGACGATCCGGCGACCTACGCACTGCTCGCCCGCGGCGACAGTCTCGGCGTCTTCCAGCTCGACGGCGGCGCGATGCGGGATCTGCTGCGCCGCATGGGGCCCACCGGTTTCGGCGACATCATCGCGGTGAACGCGCTGTACCGGCCGGGTCCGATCGCGATGAACACGCACAACAACTACGCGGACCGCAAGAACCGCAGGCAGCCGGTCGAGTCGATCCATCCGGAACTGGCCGGGCCGCTGCGCGAGATCCTGGCCGAGACGCACGGCCTGATCGTCTACCAGGAACAGATCATGCGGATCGCGCGCGACGTCGCCGGCTATTCCATGGGCCGCGCCGACGTGCTGCGCAAGGCGATGGGCAAGAAGAAGAAAGAGGTGCTGGAGAAAGAGTTCGAGGGCTTCCGGGACGGCATGGTCGCCAACGGGTTCTCCCGCGAGGCCGTGCAGGCCCTCTGGGACGCGATCCTGCCGTTCGCCGGTTACGCGTTCAACAAATCCCACGCCGCGGGTTACGGTCTGGTCGGTTATTGGACCGCGTACCTGAAAGCGAACTACCCGGCCGAGTACATGGCGGGCCTGCTGACCTCGGTGGGGGACAACAAGGACAAGTCGGCGGTCTACCTCTCGGAATGCCGCAGGCTGGGGATCAAGGTGCTGCCGCCGGACGTCAACGAGTCGGGGCTCCGGTTCTCGGCGGTGGGGGACGCGATCCGCTTCGGCCTCGGCGCGGTGCGCAACGTCGGCGCGAACGTCGTCGACTCGATCATCGCGACGCGGCGGGAGAAGGGAAAGTACGCGTCGTTCACCGACTTCCTCGACAAGGCGGAACTGGTGGCCTGCAACAAACGTGTCGTCGAGTCCCTGGCCAAGGCGGGCGCGTTCGACTCGCTCGGGCATACGCGGCTCTCGATCCTGCGGGTGCACGAGGACGCGGTGGACGCCGTGGTGCCGTTGAAGCGCAAGCAGGCGATGGGCCAGTTCGATCTCTTCGGCGCGGACGAGGAGAGCCAGGACGACACCTCGCCGCTCGCTCACCTCAGGTTCGGCGTCGAGGAGTGGCCGCGCAAGGAACTGCTCACCTACGAGAGGGAAATGCTCGGGTTGTACGTCTCCGCGCATCCGCTCGACGGCGCGGAACGCGTCCTGCGCAGGCACGCGCCCCGTCCGATCGCAGCGATCCTCGACAATCCGCCGCGGGAAGGGGAACTGGTCGTCGCCGGGCTCATCACGTCCTTGGAGCGGCGGGTGAACAAGAAGGGCGAGCCGTGGGCGATCTGCACGATCGAGGATCTGGACGCCGCGCTCGAAGTGCTGTTCTTTCCCAAGGCGTACGCGTTGTTCGTGGCGGATCTGGCCGAGGACAACGCCGTCCGCGTCAGTGGCCGGGTGAACTGGCGGGAGGACAAGATGTCCGTGTTCGGCGGCGGCCTGGTCCCGCTCGACCTTTCCACGGCGGGGGACGAGGAACCGCCGCTGACGCTGCACGCCGTCGCCGGGAGGCTGACCGAGGACGTGGTCCTCGAACTGAAGCGGACTTTGCTGGCGCACAAGGGGGAGATCCCGGTCCGGGTCGAGCTCGCCGGGACGGTGTACGCGCTCGACGACTATCCCGTCGCCGTCAGCTCGATGCTCCTCGGCGAGCTGAAATCCATCCCCGGCATCACGCCATCCCGTGGGTGACCCCCGCTTTCGCCCGCAGCGCGGGGAAGTCTCGTGCCAGTCCCGAGAGCAGGCTCGTGACGGCCCGCTCGAGCTCGTCCTCGGTGACCGGCGCGTGCCCGAACAGCAGCCGGTAGTGGACGAGGGAGGCCAAGGTGTCGACGGTCAGCGTCAGATCGGTGTCCTCGCGCAGGTCACCGCGTTCGAGTGCCAGTGAGAGCGTGGCGCGGACCGCCTCGCGCGGCGGGTCGAACAGGGTCTCCATGAACGTGGTCCGCAGGTCCGGGTCGGCCGAGCAGTCCGCGAGCAGCGGGCTGAAGAACTCCGGCCCCATGCAGGTGAAGGTCCGCGCGAACAGGTTCAGGGCCTCGGTGAGGTCGCACAGGGTGCAGCCGGTGTCCGGCGTGACGACCCGGCCCAGCCGCCGCCGGAGCTCGGCGAGGACGAGCGATTGCCGGTTCGGCCAGCGCCGGTAGACCGCCGCCTTGCTCACTTCCGCGCGTTTCGCCACCTGTTCGACGGCCAGCGTGCGGTATCCGGTCTCCTCCAGGATCGCGGAGACGGCGTCCAGCACCGCTTCGTCGATGTGCGTGTCCCGGGGACGGCCGCCCTGCCTCATTGCCCGATTCGCCCCTTTCCGGGTACCGTTGGTTTCGAGTCGGTACGTATCGTATCTGAATGGGGGGCACGATGGAACCGAAAGCCGGACGCCGGGAATGGCTCGGTCTCGCGCTGCTCGCACTGCCCTTGTTCGTGCTGGCCATGGACGTCAGCGTGCTCTTCCTCGCCGCGCCGCACATCGGGGCGGACCTGGCGCCGGGGCCCACGCAATGGCTGTGGGCGATGGACGTCTACGGCTTCATGATCGCGGGTTTCCTGGTGACGATGGGCGCGGTCGGCGACCGCATCGGCAGGCGGCGGCTGCTCCTGATCGGCTCCGTGGCGTTCGCCGCAGCCTCGGCACTGGCGGCGTTCGCGACCTCCCCGGAGACGTTCATCGCCGCGCGAGCCGTCCTCGGCCTGGCGGGGGCGACGCTGATGCCTTCGACACTCGCGCTCATCCGCACCATGTTCCGCGACGACCGGCAGCGCACCACCGCCATCGCCGTCTGGATGACGACGTTCTCCGTGGGTGTCGCGCTCGGGCCGCTGGTCGGCGGGGCGCTGCTGCAGGTGTTCTGGTGGGGGTCTGTCTTCCTGTTCGCCGTGCCGGTGATGGCGCTGGTCGTGCTGCTCGGCCGCGCGCTCCTGCCCGAAAGCCGGGTGGCGGCGCCGGACAAGGTCGATCCAGCCAGCGTCGTCCTCTCGGTGACCACCATGATCGCGCTGGTCTACGCGCTCAAGGAACTCGTCGCCGGCGGCCTGGACGTCATCGCCGTCTCGGTGCTGGTTCTCGGAGCCGTCGCCGGCACCGTGTTCGTCCGGCGCCAGCGGGCGATCCCGAATCCGCTCGTGGCGCCCGGCCTGTTCGCGTCCCGCGTCTTCCGCGCCGCGCTGACCCTGCTGACGATCGGGATCTTCACCATCACGGCGGTGAACTTCTTGGTGCCGCAGTTCCTGCAGATGGCCGTCGGGCTGTCTCCGTTGCGGGCGGGCCTGCTCACGGCGCCGATGGCGTTGTCCGCGATCGGCGGTTCCCTCGCCGCGCCCGCCCTCGCGGCCCGCTGGGGGGCCGCCACCGTGATCGCCACCGGTGCGTTCGTCTCGCTGGCGGGCTATCTCGTGCTGGCGCAGTCCGGTTCGGACGATCCACTGTGGACGGTCATCGTGGGTGGCGCGCTCGCCGCGTTCGGGCTGAGCCCGGCGACCGTGCTCACCACGGACCTCGTGGTGGGAGCGGCGCCGGAGGAGCATGCGGGAGCCGCGGCCGCGCTCTCGGAGACGTGCGGCGAACTCGCCGTGGCGCTGGGAATCGCGGTCATGGGCACCCTCGTCACCGCCGTCTACCGGCTGCGGCTGGACGGTCTGCTGCCACCGGGAATCGGTGACGCCGCCCGGGAAAGTCACACCGTGGCCGAACGGGTCGCCGCGGGGCTGCCGCCGGACACCGGACAGGCGGTGCGCGGAGCCGCGCGGGAGGCCTTCGGCGTCGCCTTCTCGACGGTGGGTTACGTCTGCGCCGTCGTCACCGCCGGCCTGGGTGCTTTGGCTGTTCTGCGACTACGGCGCCGCGACGGCATTACGGTGCGGGTATGAAGATCCTTGTTGTCGGCGCCACCGGGACGATCGGTGCCGCGGTCTCCGAAGCACTCACCGCACGCGGGCACACCGTGTTCCCCGCGTCCCGTTCCGGCGAGCTCAGGGTGGACGTCGAGCGGCCCGCCACGCTGGACGCGGTCTTCGACGCCGAACCGGGGATGGACCATGTCGTGTGCTGCGCGGGAAGCGGCTCGCTGGTTCCGGTCGACGGCGGCACCGACGAAGAGTTCGTCCAAGGGCTGCAAGGGAAACTGCTCGGCCAGGTGTTCCTGCTGCGGCACGCGATCCCGCGTCTGCCGGACGGCGGTTCGGTCACGCTGACCGCGGGGCGGATCCCGGAGACCTTGCGCGGCAGCGCGTTCGGCGTCCTGACCAACGCAGGCCTCGAAGCGTTCGTCGCCACCGCGGCCCGCGAACTGCCCCGCGGTCTCCGCGTCAACGTCGTCAGCCCCGGCTGGGTGAGCGAAACGCTCGCCGCGCTCGGCGAACCGGACGGTGGCACTCCGGCGTCGGTCGTCGCGCGGAGCTACGTCGAGGCGGTGGAGACCGCGGGCCTGACCGGACGGACGCTGACGCCGTAAGTGGACACGGTTCTACGTGCGGGAGTCCTGTTTGGACCTGCTGCGGCCGCTGGAGCCGGGCTGGAACTCGGTCGTACACCGGGAGGGCTGGGACAACCCGGCCTACGTTCCCGACGTGACGGCCCGAAGGCTGGAAGGCGGCATGCCGAACGTCGCCGGAATCGGTGCGACAGTGCTTTCGGACCGCGACGCCGGGTATCGCTCGGGAATCGTGTCCGTGCACGTCGACGGGATACCGGCTCCATTGCCGACGGAACGGCTCAAGGCGCGGGGGATCGCGTGCTCGGCGAGATCCGGCGGGCTCCGGATCTCGCCGCACGGCTACAACACCGAGGAGGAAATCGATCGCCTGATCGCCGCGGTCCGGGAAATCGCCGCCTGATTTTCGCTTGACCGCACTGCCAAAGTCGACAGTCGTGACCACTCATGACAAGGACAGGCAAGAATTCCTCCGGCTGGCCGGGCTCGCGACGCCGATGGCGCTGCGGGTCGCGGTCACCCTCGGACTGCCGGACCGGTTGACCGGTGAAGGCGCGGCCGCCGCCGAACTGGCGGCGGAACTCGGCCAATCCCCGCTCGCGCTCGATCTGCTGCTGGGGCACCTGACCACCCTCGGCGTCCTCGAACGGACGCCGGACGGCTACCGCACCACCGAATACGGAGCGAAACTCCGCGCCGACGCCGGAAACGGACTCGCCGGGCTCCTCGACATGAACGCCGCCGGCGGGCGGGGCGAACTAGCGTTCATCGAACTCGCGCACAGCGTCGCCACCGGCCAGGCGGGCTACATCCGCCGCTACGGCAAGGATTTCTGGACCGATCTGGCCGAGCAGCCCCGGCTGCGGGAGAGCTTCGACCGGCAGATGACGCAGCGGTTCCTGACCCAGGTGCCGGGTCTCGTCGCCGGTTTCGACTGGTCCCGGTTCGACACGATCGTCGACGTCGGCGGGGGTCACGGCAGTCTGCTCGCCGCGATCCTGGCGGCCAATCCCTCGGTGCGCGGGAATCTCGTCGATCTCGCGCCCACCGCTGCCGCCGCCGAGAAGGAGTTGCGTGAGCGGGGGCTCGAAGACCGGATCGAGGTCACCGCGGGCAGCTTCTTCGATCCGCTCCCGGCGGGCGCGGACGCGTACCTACTGTCGGACATCCTCCACGACTGGGACGACGAGCACGCCCATCGGATCCTGGCCAGGTGTGCCGAGGCGGTCCGTCCGGGAGGGCGCGTCCTGGTCATCGAGGCCGTCGGCGGGCTCGGGGCGCAAACCGAGTGGGACCTGGTCATGCTCGTGCTCTACGGCGGCCGCGAGCGGCGCCTCGACGAGCTCCGCGAACTCGCCGCCGCGCACGGTCTGGTCTTCGACTCCCTCACCACGCTGACCGGGGAGCGCAGCCTGCTGGAGTTCCACCGCCAAGATATTCCTTGACAAGAATATTCTGCTGCATGAATACTTCTCGGCATGGAGCAGATCGCAGCAGCCCTGGGAGACGGAGCGAGGTGGCGCATCGTCGAGCTTCTCGCCGAGCGGCCCCGGTCCGTCGGTGAGCTCGCCGAGCTGACCGGTCTGCGGCAGCCGCAGACCACCAAGCACCTCCAGACCCTCGCGCGCGCCGGTCTCGTGACGGTCTTCCCGCTCGGGCAGCGTCGCGTCTACGCGGTCGAGGCCGCCCGGCTGAAGGACTTCGAAGACCGGCTGCGGGCGCTGATCGCGACCATCGAGGCGAACGAGGGCGAGCGCGATGTCCTCACGCGCTATCAGGCAGCGATCAGCGAGAGCGCGGCGGCCGCGGACCGTGACCGGTGGGCGGACGGGCGGGCGTTCTCGTTCGACCGGCTGCTCACCGCCCCGCGCAACGATGTCTGGCGGCACTGGATCGAGCCCGAACTGCTGGCGTCGTGGTGGGCGCCGCCCTCGATGACCGTCACCGACTGCGTCATCGAGCCCTGGCCCGGTGGCCGGGCGGTGCTCGACTACCGCGACGCGGAAGGGCGATATCGCTCTGCGGGCGAGGTCCGCGCCGCGTCCGAATTCGAACACCTCGAATTCGACCTCTCGGTGCTGGACGCCAAGGGGGACACCTTTTTCACCGGGCACTACGCCCTGGACTTCACCGAGGCGCCGGGCGGGACCCGGCTCCGGCTCGACCTGCGCATCACCGAAACCACCGTCGAGGCCGTGCCTTTCATCGCCGGGATCGAAACCGGCTGGGGCCAGGTGCTCGACAACCTCGCAACCCGGCTCACTCAGGAAAAGGACTGAACGACATGACGAACCCGACCGGCCGCCGCGTCACCGCGAACATCGGCCTCAGCCTCGACGGCCACTACAGCGGCCCGGGCGGCCCCGGCGACATGGGCGCGATCGTTTCGTACGCCACCACCGACGTCGCCCGCGCTCACCTCGGCCGCATTCACGAAACCGCGACCACCGCGGTGCTCGGCAGACTGAACGCCGAAGGATTCCTGGGCTTCTGGCCGACGATCGCCGCCGACGAGAACGCCGACCCACGCGACCGCGCCTACGCGAAATGGCTGGTGGACGCCGAAAAGGTCGTCTTCTCCACGACCCTGACCGAAGCGCCCTGGGACCGCGCCCGCATCGTCGACGCCCCGGCCGCCGACGTCATCGCCGACCTGAAGGCGAACGGTGAGGGCGACATCCTGGTCAACAGCAGCGCGAGCGTCATCAAGGCCCTGCTGGCGGACGACCTCGTCGACCGGCTGTACCTGATGATCTGCCCCGAGATCACCGGCGGCGGGCAGCGGCTGTTCGTCGACGGCCTGCCGGCTTCGAAGTGGACGCTGGCTTATCAGGAGGTCGGGGAACTGGGAGAGATGGCGCTGGTCTACGACCGCGTCCGCTGATCCGCGTCGAGTTCGAGAATCGTGCTCGCGATTTCCGACGGGAAGAGAGTCGACCAGACGATCTCACCGGGGGCCGGTTCCATCGCCGCCAGTTCGGACGGCTCGGGTTGCCAATCGTCCTTCGTGACGCCGGGAACGCAGTCGAGGAGCAGGGCGAAGATCTCCGGATCCGGGATTCCTTCGGCGATGATCGCCAGGTATGCCTCGTGGCCGTCATCGATGCGGACAAGAGCCTTGATGCGGTGGTGCTGGAATTCGGCCACGGCGAGTTCGCCGATGGTGAGGGACAAGGCGATGAGGTGGATGACAAGTCGCTTCATCTCACGTCGCCAGGCCACTGCTTGCTCGCCACTGAGGCGCTTCCAATCCCAGACGATGGGGAGGAGGCGAGTGGTCGAAACGGTCTTGCCTTCGGTGCACTCGCGCCTGATCGATTCGTAGAAGTCACGTTGCGGACTTTCGGCTTGACGATGTCCGGCCGCGCCGATCCACCAGGCGCCGACTTCGTGCGGAAGTCCGTCCGGCAGGTCATCGCCGAGCAGCCGGGTCACGACTGCTCGGCGATCGCTGGTTTTGACCTTGAACCACACGCGGTCGTGCAGTGACAAGATCCGCTGAGCCCCACCGGCGTCGCGAAGTGCCGGGACAGCCTGAGCGGTGACGACGATCGGATTGTCGATCTCGTCGAGCGGGTGGCCGAGGTCCGGCAAAGGAAGTCCGAGATCGGCAAGGCATCTCTTGGTCGGACGGACGCCGACTGTGACCTGAGTCATGATCAAATGCTAGAGAACGGGCTGTCGGCCGGAACAACCGATGCGAGCCGAGCTACTTCGGTACTCCGCCGAGTTCATCGAGTTCCTCACCGCTGAATCCGGTGAGCAGGGAGACCGCGGCCGCGTCGGTGCCGTTGAGCTGTCCGAGGGCGGCTTTGATCCCAGCGTTGATCTCGTCGCGGTGTGCGTCGATGTACTCGCGGACGGCGGCATCGACGATGTCCTTTTTCGAGCGCGACAAGAAGTGAGCCGCGTGGGACACGAGTTCATCGGTCGCGGCATCCACCTTGATGGGCGCGGTGGCGGCAGCCATTTTCTGACCCCTCCTCGAATGAGGCCGATTGACCCTCGGGTACCAGAGTACCATCGACTACTTGGGCTTGCCGAAGTGAGGACCGTCGGCTCGCATGGGGCGGATCGCCTCGCCGGGCCGGGTAAAGTATGATTCAATCTAAGTAAGATTCAATCATACTTAGGTAAGGTCAGAGTTTGTGAGATTTCAAGGGCGTTCGAACGATCTGGCGCTGCTGAGCAGGCGGTTGCGAGTGGTTCGCGAAGCGGTCGCGACGACCCCTGGGCAAGCCGTGATCGTCACGGGTCGCCGTCGTGTGGGGAAGTCCCGCTTGGTTCAGGAGTTCTGCGACCGCTCAGATGTGCCGTACGTGGTCTTTCAGGCCTCCCGTGGCCGGAATCCGGCTGCCGAGCGCGGCGACTTCATCGCGGCGCTGGCCCAGTCCGCGCTCCCCGGTGCTGATCTCGTCGCCGGAGCGGCCGGCGCTGACTGGAACCAGACCTTGCGCGCCCTGGCGGTCGCTGTTCCCGAACATGAACCGAGCATCGTCGTCCTGGATGAGGTGCCTTGGCTCGTTGAGCGGGACAGCGAGTTCGAGGGTGCCCTTCAGACCGTTTGGGATCGGTACCTGTCCGCCAAGCCTGTGCTTCTGCTGCTCGTCGGCAGTGATCTTTCGATGATGGAGTCCCTGCAGGAGTACGGTCGCCCCTTTCATGGTCGTGCCGCCCGCATGCTTGTCCGCCCTCTCGATCCCGGCGACGTGCAGGAGATGACCTCGCTCGAATCGGCGGAGGCGATCGACGCGTTCCTGATCACCGGAGGCTTTCCTGAGATCGTCCAACGCTGGAAGCCGGGCATCGACCGGAAGGCCTTCTTGCGCGATCAGCTCGCGGACCCGCTCTCTCCCTTGCTGATGGCCGGGGAGCTTTCGTTGCTCGGTGAAGTCCCCGAGCCATCGCACAGCCGCTCGGCTCTTGAGGCGATCGGTACCGGCGAACGGACGTTCAGCACGATCGCCAACCGGATCGGAGCCGGGGACCCGATCCCGTCGGGCACCCTCGCACCCATCTTGAACAGCTTGACGGCCAAACGCATCGTCGCCGTCGACAATCCGCTTGCCATCCGTCCCGATACCAAGAACAAGCGCTACCGGATCGAAGACTCGTACCTTCGGTTCTGGTTGGCCTTCCTGCAGCGGGGGATCGCCGAAGTCGAACGCGGTCGAGGCGATCTGGTCGCCGCACGGATCGAACGATCGTGGACATCGTGGCGGGGCCGCGCCGTCGAACCAGTCATCCGGACCGGTCTCTCCCGGCTGCTGCCCGACGACCGCCTGCCCGAAGCGGAATTCGTCGGTGGCTGGTGGAACAGGCAGAACAACCCGGAGATCGACCTGGTCGGCGTCGACCGTGAACGGCCCGCCGCGACTCGCATCGCGTTCACCGGCTCGATCAAGTGGCTGGAAAACGACCTTTTCGGGAAGCGCGAGCTGGAAAGCCTCATCGCCGGATCCATGTCGATCCCAGGACGTGACCACAGCACTCCGCTGGTCGCCGTCTCCCGCAGCGGTGTCGAGGAAGGACTGCCGCTGGCGGCCACTTTCGGCCCGGACGAGCTCGTCAAGGCATGGCGGCGCTGATCGCCGGAGTTAGGTGGTTCTCGCCGACGCGAGGCAGGGTGCGTCCGCGCGATCGTCGTGTCATGAATCGCGAACCGAAGCCCCAGGTACCAGGTCCGCTGACCAGGCGGACGATTCTGCGGTCGAGCGCCCTCGCGGCGGGTATGGCCACGGTCGGAGCCTTGTCCCCGGCCGTGGCCGGAGCGGCGGAACCGCGCACCACGCCGGCCGGCGGGACCGAGCTGGTCATGCTCGGGACCGGCGCGGGCCCGACGCCCTCGCGTGGACGATTCGGCATTTCGAGCGCGCTCGTCGTTCGCGGTGACGTCTACCTGATCGACTGCGGGCTCGGCGCGGTGTCGCAGTACGTGCGTTCGGGGCTGGACCCGGCGCGCTTGAAGGGCATCTTCATCACCCACCTCCACGCCGATCACATCGCCGACTACTTCACCTTCGCGTCGTTCATGGCACCTCTGATCATGTCCACGACCGGCCGTGTACCGACCATCGACGTGTACGGCCCGCCCAGCGCAGGGGCGCTTCCCGACCGTCCCGGCGCGAAGTGGGTCGCGCCCCACCGCCCGACTCCCGGCCTCGCCGATCTGACGAGGCTCTCCAACGAGGCTTTCGCCTACTCCAGCAACACGTTCATCGCCGAAGGGATCGGCTTCGACCCGGCCACCACGCTTCGGGTGCACGAGATCGAGCTGCCGGACGTGGGCGTGTCACCGATCGGCGACACGGCGCCCGCCATGAAGCCCTTCCCCGTGATGCGCGACGAAAACATCGAGGTGACGGCGATCCTGGTGTCGCACGGCGCCGTCTTCCCCAGCCTGGCGTACCGGTTCGAGACCGAGCGCGGCTCCGTGGTCTTCTCCGGGGACACCACCCTGACGCCGAACATCCCCACGCTGGCCGCCGGCGCGGACCTGCTCGTGCACGAGGCCAACGACCCGCAATGGTGGCACGAGCACGGAGCTTCGGAGGAGTTCGTGGAGCACATCCGGGAGACCCATACCGACGTCCTGGACCTGGGCACGGTGGCCCGTCAGTCGGGTGCCGGTTCCCTCGTGCTCAGCCACATCGGCGATTTCCAGCCGCACGCGGCGTGGGAGCGGCGGGCCCGGCTCGGCGCACGCAGGGGCGGGTATCGCGGGAAGGTGACCGTGGGGAAGGACCTCATGCGGTTGACCGTTTAAGGCGCTTCCGAAGCCGGACGTGCTGGGTGGGCCCGGAGAGACTCGAACTCTCACTGGCACGGACCTAAACCGTGTGCCTCTGCCAATTGGGCTACGGGCCCCCAGTGCTGCCCCGAAATCGTAGCGTGCGACACGATCGGCCCTTCTCGGCGTGGCCGGTGCCACTGAAGAGGGCGGCGTCCTCTAACGTGGGCTTCCAGCAAGTCCGTCGCGGCGAGGAGGACACGTGGCTCGCGATCCCGAGACCATCGAGCGTGAGATCGAGCAGGCCAGGAGCGCGCTGGTCGCCACGCTCGACCAGCTGGGCACGAAGGCGAACCCCGCGAAGCTGGTGGATTCCGCGAAGACCGGTCTGCGCGCGAAGCTGGACGAGCCCAAGGTGAAGTACCCGCTCATCGGCGGGGCGGTGCTGATCGGCGTGCTGCTGATCCGCAAACTCCTGAAGTAGGTCTCAGGAGGTCTGGGCCGCCTTGGCGGGTGTCTTGGCAGGCTCGGGCTTCTGCTCGGTCTTCGCCTCGTCGACGACCTTGGGGAGTTCCTTGCCCTGGGGCACCGGGGGCTTGCCGCCGGTCTTCTCCTTGGCCTTGCCGTTCGCCGGGGGAGGAACCTCGAGCGGTTCGATCTCCGGGAGCGTCAGCCTCGCCGTCATGTAGGCCGCGGTGAAGTCGAGCGCACTGCCGTTGAGCAGGTGCACCACCGTCGACCGTTCCGGCGGGGACAGTTTCTCGACCAGCTGGTCGGCCCGGTCCCGCGCGGCGATGATGCCCGGCGCGCGACCGGTCAGTTCCTTGCCGGAGCCGCTGACCGTGACCTTCCAGTCGTCGTCCTCCTGGACGTACGACGCGGTGATCGGTTCGGTCATCCGCCTCACCCCTCTCCTCGCGAGCATGCGTCACTCTGTGGACTTCGCCACGCACTCGTCATGACGCCACTTTCGGGTGGTGGCGCCCCCTCCTGACCGAGGCCGTGACTGTCCATCAGAGTTTCTACAGTGTCATCGATACAGTAGGACAACTCTGTGTCACAAGACACTGGCGGCAATGTGCTCTGAGTGACGACCGAATGGCCTAATGCACGCGCATCTTCACAGTCGTTTCAGCGGGCCCTCGCGGACAGGCCCGACCAGAGGACGTCCATCGCGTATTCGGTCGCCAGTTCGGGGCTGACGTCCTCGTGTCGCTCGCACCAGATCGCGAGCCGTTCGCACGCGCCGACGACGAATTCCGCGGACGCCTCGGCGCGCAGGTCGTCGCCCGAGTCGAAGTAGCCGCTCATCAGCGCGGCGATCAGGTCGGTCTGCTGGCGCCGGGTCTGCTCGATCTCGTCGGCGGCGCCGGTCCCGATCAGCACCATCTCGTGGCGGAGCAGCGACCAGGCCTGCCGTCGTTCCCGGATGAAGACGAAGAAGGCGAGCAGGCCGCGCCGCAGCGCGTCCTCGGCGGACGTCGCGCCGACGGTCGCCCGTTCGGTGACCTCGCGCAGCGCCGTCCGCGACTGCTGGATGCAGGCCAGCAGCAGTCCTTCTTTCGAGTTGAAGTACTCGTAGAGCATCGGCTTGGAGACCCCGACCCGCTCCGCGATGTCGTCCATCGACGCCGCGCTGTAGCCGCGTTCGGAGAAGACTTCCTCGGCGATTTCGATCATTTGTCGCATCCGGTCTGCCCGGGGCATGCGTTTGCGCTTCGCCGTCGTCACCACGACACTCTACCGAAGGTAACCTACTTCAAGTAAGGTGAACTCCCGGTAACAGGTAATACGAGCGAGAGGTCGGGCATGGGCAACCGCACCGAGACCGGGGTCGTCATCGTCGGAACCGGCTTCTCCGGGCTGGGCATGGCCATCCAGCTGCGGAAAGAGGGCCGCGAGGACTTCGTCATCCTGGAGAAGGCCGACGACGTGGGCGGCACGTGGCGGGACAACACCTACCCCGGCTGCGCCTGCGACATCCCCTCGCATATGTACTCGTTCTCGTTCGAGCAGAACCCCGGCTGGTCCCGGGCGTACTCGCCGCAGCCGGAGATCTGGCGCTACATGCGCGACGTCGCCGCGAAGTACGACCTCCACCGCTTCATCCGCTTCGGCCAGGAGATGACCGGCGCCCGCTGGGACGCCGACGAGAACCGCTGGCACGTCGCGTCGAAGTCGGGCGAGGAGTTCGTCGCGCCCGCGCTGGTCGCCGGGGTCGGCGCGCTGCACCTGCCGCAGATCCCGAAGCTGCCCGGCATCGAGCGCTTCAAGGGGCGCGCGTTCCACTCCGCGCAGTGGGAACACGACTACGACCTGGCCGGCAAGCGGGTCGCCGTGGTCGGCACCGGCGCGAGCGCGATCCAGTTCGTGCCCCGGATCGCGAAGGACGTCGCCGAGCTGACGCTCTTCCAGCGGACCCCGCCGTGGATCATGCCGAAACCGGACCGCGAGATGCCGGAAGCACTACGGAAGGCGTTCGGCTCGGTCCCGCTGCTTCAGCGAGCCTTCCGCGACGTCCTCTACTGGGGCCTGGAAGCCCGGGCGATCGGCTTCAACGGGCAGCCGTGGATGATGAAGATCGGCCAGCGCATCGCGAAGCGCAACATCTTCAAGAGCGTCAAGGATCCCGAGCTGCGCCGGAAGCTGACGCCGGACTACACCATGGGCTGCAAGCGGGTGCTGGTCTCCAACGACTACTACCCGGCCCTCGCGCGGGACAACGTCGACGTCGTCACCGACGGCGTGAAAGAGGTCCGCGAGCACAGCGTCGTCGACGGCGCCGGCGTCGAGCACGAGGTCGACGCGATCATCTACGGCACCGGCTTCCACGTCACCGACGCCTTCGACGACCTGGAGATCATCGGCCGCGACGGGCGCAACCTCGGCAAGGAGTGGGCGGCCGAGGGCATGCGGACGTATCAGGGCATCACCGTGTCCGGGTTCCCGAACCTGTTCTTCCTGCTCGGCCCGAACACCGGGCTGGGACACAACTCCGTGGTGTTCATGATCGAGGCGCAGATCTCCTACGTCGCGCAGGCGCTGCGGCTCGCGCGGGGCAAGGCGCTCGACCCGCGGCCGGAGGCGCAGGAGCGCTTCAACGGCGACATCCAGCGCAAACTCGCCAAGGGCATCTGGACCCAGGGCGGCTGCAAGAGCTGGTACCTCGACGCGAAGGGCGTCAACCGGACGATCTGGCCGGGCTTCACCTGGCGGTACTGGCTCGACACCCGCAAGGTGCGCCGCGAGGACTACGAACTCCTCGGCTGAGGACCACGAACGCGCGTGAAGGCCCCCTTCCCTCTGCTGGTCATTCAAACCATGGCCGAGGGAAGGGGGCCTTCACGCGAAGTGGGGAGGGTCCGTGAAAGCCAAGATGGGGGGCATGGCCTTCACGGACCGGGGAATGCCGCGCTCATGAGGGGTTGAGCCGGCGAAGCCTTCCGATGAGATCGACGGTGGGGATGCCGCAGAGTTCGGCCATCCGTTCCAGCGCCGCGAAGTCGAGATGGACCTCGGCGGAGCCGTTGTCACCCGACCGCTTGAGCCGGTCGTCCGCCCACCGTCGCAGTGGGAGCAGTTCTTGCTGGTCGTCCTTGATCACCAGGCGCAGGTCGATCCGGACACGGCCCGGTTCATCCACGAACACCCGGCGATGCACCTTGGCCAGCAGGTCCTGTGGCAGCTCGTCCATCGCGAGGCACAGTTCCACCAGCCGCACCACGGAACAGTGCCGGGTGCCCAGCTCGTAGGTGGCCAGCGTCTGGAGCGAGATCTCGCTCTGCAGATGCTGGTTCAGTTCCTTGCGTGTCCAGCCACGTTTACGGCGGAGCTTGCGGAGCTCGTCCCCGAGTATCCGCTGATAGCTCTCAGCGTCGATCAGCACTCCCCATCCCCTGCCTTGCCAACCTTCTCCACCGGCTCGTCCCTGTGACAAAAAGCGGGACGAGCGCACTCACGTGTATGAAAGTCGGCAGGTCGCCCGCTCTTACGCGGTTTCGGGGGTGCTTTTCATACCGATTTTGTCCTGTTGGGCCGAACGGGTGAAGAAAACCGGTTCGGAGAGCGCGTCAGTTGACGCAGGGCACGCCTTCGGCGGTGATCGGCTTCTCGTCGGACTGCTCGGGCGAGGGAGGGGCGGCCTGGGAACCGGCGGCGTTCTGCGACGAACCGGTGCCCTCCGCGCCGCCCGGCGCCTTGAAGTCCGAGCCGAGGAAGACCATCACGTGCCCGGCTTCGACGCTCTTGTCCTCTTGGACGGTCGGATTGCCGCCGAGCGCGTCCGCGACCGCCTGGCCCGCCGCCTTCTCGCCCTTGGCGACCCAGACCACCGTCTTCTTGCGCGCTGTCGCGGTGGCCGTGTCGCCCGCGGTGAAGCCCTTGTCGACGAGCTGCTTCAGCACCGTCGAGGCCAGGCCGTCCCGGTTGGTGGAGTTGCGGACGTCGACCGTGGTCGCCTTGTTGGGCGACTCGGCGGACGGCGGCGGCTGCTCACCGGGCTGCGGGCCCGCGAGCCCCTGGACGAAGTCCTTGACCTGCTTCGGGTCGACCTGGATGGCGACGCCGTCGTTCGGGGTCTTGTACTCGATGTTGACGATCGGGATCGTCCGGAACTCGAGCTGACCGCCGGTGAGGCCCTTCATCTGCTGCGCGAAGCCGAAGATGTCCCAGTTCTGGTTGAGCACGACCGACTTCTTGATGGCCGCGATCAGGTCGTTGAGCCTGCCCGGGTTCGCGAGCGTGCCCGCCGAGAGCACCTTCCGCGCCATCCCGGCCATGAACACCTGCTGCCGGACGACGCGGTCGAGGTCGCCGCGCGGCAGCCCGTGGCGCTGCCGGACGAAGCCGAGCGCCTCCACCCCGGAGATGGTGTGCGGGCCCTTGGTGAACTTCGCGCCGGAGAACTGGTCGTTGACGTCGTCGTTGAGGCAGACGTCGACACCGCCGATGGCCTGGGTGATCTCGCTGAAGCCCAGCAGGTTGATGGCGGCGTAGTTGTCGATGGTCGAGCCGGTCAGCTGCTCGACCGTCTTGATCAGCGTCTTCGCCCCGGCCTCGTTGGCCTTCTGGTCGAGTTCCTTCGGGTCGGAGACGCCGTTCTCCTGCAGCTTCTTGCGCTCGTCGAGCATCGCGCGGGCGTAGGCGGAGTTGATCTTGTGCTTGCCGAAGCCGCCGGGAATGTCGACGTAGGAGTCTCGCGGCAGCGAGATCGCGACGGCCTTCGAGCCGTCGTTCGGGATGTGCACGAAGATCAGCGAGTCGGTGTTCAGCTCGCCGTCGGCCTGCCCGGCGCGCAGTTGGGCGAGGACCTCCTTGGACAGCGGGTTGCCCTGGGCGTCCGTGCGGCTGTCGAGGCCGACGAGCAGGATGTCGCGGGCGCCGTCCGCGGGCTTCTCGCCCTCGTCGGCGCCGATGCCGACGTTCGCGAAGGTCAGGCCGTCCATCGCGGCCCACGCGTACCCGGTCAGACCCATCACCAGCAGCGAGACGAGGCCGAGGGCGATCTTGGGGCCGCGGAACGACTTGCGTCGCGGGGCCGGGCGCCGGGGCGGCGGACCGGCGGCCTGGCCTGCCGGTGCCGGGCGAGCCCCCCGAGGCGGGGCCGGTCGGGAAGGAACGCGTCCGGGCGCGTCCTGCCTAGGCCGGGCGGGACGTCGATCCCCATGCCCATTCCGAGGCGGGTACTCCACGCGGTCTGCTCCTTCTGGTCGTCACCGGTCTACGGTCTTCTCAAGGGACGCATGGTGCCTGTTGCGGGTTGTCGCAGGATTACACATCCCCCCGAAGATGTGGCACGCACCACCGGTTTGCCGTCAATCGTACGGAGATCGCCTGGTCAGCGCCGGGTGGATCAGGGCAGGACCCGCCGGGCGGCGCGGGCTGGGACCAGGGTGGCGGCCGCCGCGAGCATCGCGACGACGATCGTGGCGACCGGCAGCGCGATGGAGGCGGCGCTCACCTGCTTGCCGTCGAGCGCGCTCATCAGCGGCGGCGCGCACGCGACCGCACAGACCAGCCAGGTCCCGGTCATCCGGCTGGTGCCGTTCCGGACGGTGTGCAGCAGGTACACCCCGAGCAGCAGGTTGACCAGGCTCTGGACCGGCCCGAACCGGATTCCGAGAAGGTCGGCGTCGGCCGACGCGCCCCCGAAGCGGGTCAGCGCGAAGCCGAACACGCCGAGCATCGCGTACGCCATCCCGACCGTCGCCGCCGCGCGGCAGAACACCGCGGCGCGCAGGCCCGGCTCGTCGACCGCGCGCTGCTGAGGTCCACGCGGTTGAGTGTGCCAGTGCCGCTCGAACCACCAGAAGACCAGGACGGCGGGCACGGCCAGCAGGGCGAGCGCGAGCAGGACGCGCGGCCGGGCCAGCCAGCTGAGCCCGTCCACGAGCCGGCCCGGGAGGTAGACGACCGCCACGAGCAGCAGCATCGCGGACAGGAAGCCGAGGTAGAGGCTCATCGGGGCACGCAGGACGAGCCGGGCGGTGGCGGCGACGGCGGGGCGTGCGCCGAGCCGTGCCAGCGGCCGGGCGAGCAGGCCGAGGAGCGCGAGCTGGACCAGGCCGAGCAGGAGCACGCCCCACGGCGGGCCCGACAACGCGGCCGGTGCGCCGGGGCCGCCGAGCAGCATCGGCCCTTCGCCGCGGACGGCGACCGCGAGGCCCAGCCCGGCGGCGCCGGTCAACGCCGTCGCCACGAGCACGCCACGCGGCGGCCGGACGCCGTCGGCGTGCGCGAACGCCAGTTGCTGGACGAACAGGGCGAGGAACAACGTCTCCGCGTAGCGCGGGACGGCCGAACCGGACGACTGCGCCACGACCTCGCTCGCCAGGGTCAAGACGAGCAGCCCGGCGACGGAGGCGGTCCGCGTCCGGCGGTACAGCGCCAGCAGCGCCGGCGCGAGGACGACGGTCAGCAGGAAGACGCCGAGCAGCCAGAGCGGGTGCAGCGCGATCCGCATGACGGTGGCGTTCGTCCCGGCCGGGATCCCCAGCACCTCCAGCGCGAGCGGGACGACCAGCGCGACGACGGCGAAGATCAGCGCCGGGCGCAGGAGCGGGCTCGCGCGGTCGGCGAGGTACTGCGGATAGCGGCCGTTCCTCGCGCGGATCGAGCGCCAGCCCGCCTCGTTGATCCGGCCCACCGCGAAGAAGATCAGCGGACAGAGCTGCGCGAGCCAGGTGAACGGCCACAGCGACCGCTCCGGGGCACCCGCCCAGTGCGCGAGCGCCACGGCGGATTCGCCGAGCAGCATCAGCACGACACCGGAGACCCCGAGCAGCGCCCACCGGCCGACCGGGGCCACCGGCCGCGGTTCGCGGGGGAGCGTGACGGCGGTCCGGCGGGTGCGGACCCAGCCGCGGAGGCGGAACACCAGCAGCGCGCCGATCACCAGCACCCCGACGATCATCGGGCCGAGCGGGTCGCCGACCGGCGGCCCCCAGCGCTGGTGCCAGGAGTTGAGCACGAGACCGGCGGTGTAGAGGGAGGCGACGACGTCGCAGGTGCCGCGCGAGTCCATCGGGTTGATGACGCAGGCGTGGTGCATGTCGGCCGAGAGCCGGTCGTCGAGCGAAGCCCTGGCCTCCTGGCCGAGCGGGTGCCCCTTGCGTTCGGCGTAGCGGAGGATGTCGTAGCCCAGGTCGTGGGCCTTGCAGGGGATCGCGTAGTCCCATTTGGTGTTGTCGTCGCCCCAGGGCGCCGAGCAGCCACCGTCGGTGTGGACCGCGCGTACGGTGCCGTCCCGCGCGGTCATCACCCCCGGGGTGATCCCGCTGACCGCGGTGAAATCGGCGGGCAGTTCGGCGATGACGTTCTCGACCGGGCCCGGCCGCACCAGCGCGTCGACCGCCTTCTGCGCGGCGAGGATGTCACCCGTCGGTGGCCCCTGGTCCGGCGGTGAGGCGGGCCGGGACGCGATCAGGCCGAAGCCGAACACCAGCACCGTGACCAGCAACAACCAGCCCGAAGTCGACCAGGGCCGCCGGATCCGGGCAGGCTGGCCGTCGGCTTCGGCTGTCGCTGGCATGCCGTTCAGGGTGCCATCCGCCGATCGGGGCCGACATCCGGATAACCCCCGGGTTTCGCCCAGGTGGGTGACCAGGGGCTGAAGGACGCTTTCCCCGCATGTGACGTGGCCGAGGGGCCCTTCGCCGCGTGGGACGAGGTGATGGGCCCCTTCAGCCCTCGGTGCCGAGGGCCGGCGGAGCGGGGCGTTCCACGTCCTGGGCGAACCGCACCTGGTTCCGGCCGTTCTCCTTGGCGACGTAAACGGCGGCGTCGGAAGCGTGCAAGAGTTCTTCCAGGGATTCACCGTGACGAGGGAACAGTGCCGCCCCGATCGAGGTGGTCCGGCCCGAGATGGTGACCCGGCTGCCGCGTTTGTCGGTAGTCACTATATGCAGTTCTGCGATAGCGCTGCGCACTCGCTCGGCGGCGAGTTTCGCCGCCGTTTCGTCGATATCCGGGAGAAGCACGAGGAATTCCTCGCCGCCGAACCGGCCGATGACGTCGGCGGGCCGGGTGACCTCGTCCAATTTCTGTGCCACATCGCGGAGCACGTCGTCGCCCGCGGGATGTCCATAAGTGTCGTTAATCCACTTGAAGTGGTCGAGATCAATCATCAGAAGTGCCAGGTTGTCGTCCGATCGGGCGGTCCTTCCGAGCGCCCGATCGGCCGACTCCGACCATCCGCGCATGTTCAGAACACCGGTTTTCGGGTCCGTCCGCGCGTCGTTTTGCAGTTGGTCGATCTCGGCGAGCCGATTGAACACCACCGTCACCACGGCCATCACGATCACCATCGGTGGCATGATCAACAGCAGCACCGCGGTGACCGCGCCGAGGCCGATCGTGATGGCTTCCAGCAGGTTGTCCGCCGCGTTGCCCAGCACGGTCGACACCGAAGGCCGCTTCGGCGAGCCGATCGCGAGGATGCCGCCGATGTAGGCGATCTGCACCGCTTCGAAGACCATCCCGGTGATGATCAGGACGCCGAATTCGCCGATGGTGCCCCAACCGGAAATCCGTCCCCATTCATGCGGTCCGAACGCGGTGAAGGTGAGCGACGCCAAGGTCACCGAAACGCCATGAGTGACCGACGAGAACACGAAGTTGTGCGCGGGACGCCGGGCGATGAACCAATGCTGGATCCGGACGAGCGCGATGATGGAAAGCGTCAGTGAAAGCGGCAGGATCACCGCGGCGGGAAATGTCCATACCGCAGTGAGGTCGATGAGGACGGTACGGCTGCGATCCCGTCGCCTTTCTTCTTGCCGCTGGGTGAGCTGAATATGCGCCGTCGCGCCGACGGCGAGAATCGCGAAACGAACCCAGTCCGTTTTCCCCGGATTCGTGGAATTCATCGTCGCGAAGACCATGATCGCGATCCCGATGGCCTCCATCGCGAAAAGGAACGCGATGAATCGCTTCGGCCGTTGCCACAGTGCCCAGGCCCTGGGATCGTACGGATGGCGTTGCGGCGGTTCGTCCTGGTCACCTTCCGGGCTTGCCTGCCCGCGCTCGGTCACCGGTGCGCCGCTCTCCGCGGCGGCCGCCGCCGCTCGCTCGTCAAGGTCGCCGGTGCCGTCGCCGTGCTGGCGGCCGTCGCCGGTCTCGGCTGGCAATTGCTACCTCTTTTCCGCGCGGAGGGCACGGTTGAGTAATCTCACCGGTACCGACTGATACACCGTTCGTATTCCACGGCCGGTATCATCCCATCGCATCAGTTGTTCGACACCGGCGAGGGTGCCCGCGAACACCGACCGGAGGTGGCAATCGTGTCCCGTGATTTCTGATCTTGACAGCTGAATGTTTTTCGAGACGCGGTGCGGAAGGGGTGACGGATAGTGTCCAGTCGTGACTTCTGAGCCCGGACAAGGTATTAGTTCGCAGCGAGGTTCCCGGGAGGTGTCAGACCATGTCGAGCCGTGACTTCTGATCGAGAGTCGTTTCTTTTCAACCGAGTGCCGTAGAGCCAGGTGCCGAAGGTTGGAGCGCTGAAGCAGTGTTCCGACAGGATTTCCGAGTACGAACCCACCGGGCGGCAGTGCCGCCTCAAGGGTCGTCCAGTGTGGATTCCTCATGACAGCAACGGTTCCGGACTGGATCCGTTGATGTGCCCCCAGCTGAGCGCGACCAGCACGGCCAGCAGCAGGCCCACCACGCCTGCCAGCGCGATGGCCGAGGTCGCCGCCCCGAGCCGATCGGCGGCGAGCCCGCCGAGTCCCGCCCCTACTCCCTGAGCCACCCGCAACCCTGTGCGATACACCCCACCGGCACCGCCCCGGAGCTCGTTCGGGACCCAGGTGATGAACGTGGCGCTCACCGTGATCAGGTACGCCCCGGCGGCACCCGCCGCGGCCAGCAGGAGCAACGCCGGGATCAGCCCCGGTTTGAGCGCGAAGGCGATCAGCGCGACCATCGGCAGTGCCGCCAGCACGCCGAGCAGCTTCCTTCGTTGTTCCGCCGAGACGAAGCGGGACAGCAGGAAGGCCCCGACGACGAAGCCCAGCGGGTCGGCGGCCAGCAGCCAGCCGACGGCCTGTTTCCCCACGCCCATCTCGGCGGCGAGCGGCGCGGCGAGCCCTTCGGGGATGACGGCCAGGCCGACCAGCCACGAGAACCAGACCAGCACCCGCAGATGACGGTTGCCGAAAACCTGCTTCACCGCGCCGAACCAGCTGCCGTTCCCGTCGGACGCCGCCGCCCGCCGGGAGACCGAGAGGCGGACCAAGACCGCGCTCAACAGGAACGTCGTGGCGTCCAGGGCCAGCGCCCAGCTCACGCCGACCTGCGAAACCAGCAGTCCGCCGCCCGCCAGGCCCAGCAGCATGGCGGTGTTGGTCGAGATGCCCCGGATGTCCTGGCTCTTGAGATAGAGGTCGTCGTCGGTGAAGACCTCGCGGGTCAGCGCGTTCTGCGCCGCGTTGCCGGGGGCGTTCGCGAGCCGCGCCAGCACCACCAGCCCGCACAACAGGGGGAGCGGGGTGCCGGGGATCGCCATGACCGCGATCAGGACGCCTTGGATCAGCGACGAGTAGACGAGGACGGTGCGTCGCGGGTAGCGGTCGGCCAGCTGGGACAGGCCGAGGCCGCCGGCGAGCGCGGGCAGGAAGGTCAGGGAGTAGACCACCGCCGACAGCAGTGCCGAGCCGGTGCGGTCGTAGACGAGGATCGCCAGCGCGACGATGGTGAGCTGATCCCCGATGAGGGACTGCACCTCGGCGAGCCAGAGCGCACGGAACTCGCGGTTCGCCAGGGCGGCGGTCATCCGCGGCGCCGCGTTCGTCTTCACTCCGTGACCACCTCCCCCCGATCGGGTGAACTTAGCTCCCTCGCATTCTTGCCTGTCCTGGTCCGAGGCCGACGAGGGAGTCGCAGTAACCGTCCCGCCGAACAACGTTCAGTATGCCTCTGACTACAGGGAGACGAACAGAAGACCGGTGAATCCTTCGCCTGTTAGGCCGATCAAGCTACGCCGTCTGACCGGCGAGTGACGGCGGGCTGACTCGCCCGCCGGTATCCGCGCACCGATCGGCCCTGCCTCACTCGGCGCAGCCGGGGCGCCGTTCGCCGCCGCCTGAGTTCCGGCTGGGCCGAATGGGCCAACACTGAGTAGAGACCGGCCTGGAGGTGGAAGGCCGGCTGGGCCAAAGGGGTGAAGGCGATGAACGGTTTGCTCGACGACAAGGCCGTCGTCGTGACCGGGGCGGGTCGGGGCCTCGGTGAGGCGTTCGCGGTACACGTGGCGAGGGCGGGCGGATCCGTCGTGGTCAACGACGTCGACGGGGTACTGGCCGAGCGGACGGCGGACAACATCCGCCGGTTCGGTGGCCGGGCGGTCGCCAGCGGGCACAGCGTCGCGGATCCGAAACAGGCGCAGGAGATCGTCGACCTCTGTCTCGACGAGTTCGGCGCGATCGACGGGCTGGTCAACAACGCGGGCCTGAACTACGAGGCGCTGCCGTGGGAGGACGACGTCGACCGGGCCCGCGAATTGGTCGAGGTGAACGTGCTGGGCGTCATGTACACCGGGCTCGCCGCGATCAAGGCCATGGTGGCGCGGGGGAGGCCGGGCTCGATCGTCAACATCTCGTCCGGGGCGTCGCTCGGCCAGCGCAAGCTCGGCGTGTACGCCGCCAGCAAGGGAGCCGTCGCTTCGCTCACCTACTCCTGGGCGCTGGACCTGGAGGAGAGCGGGATCCGGGTGAACGCGGTCTGCCCGCTCGCGCACACCCGGATGGTGTGGAAGTCCGAACGATCGCTGCGGTCCTGCCCGCCGGACCGGACGCCGTCGCGGATCGCGCCGGTCGTGCTCTTCCTGCTCGGCCCCGGGGCCGACGGGATCACCGGGCAGATGATCCGCTGCAACGGGCCGCAACTGCACGTCATGGGGCAGCCGTTCCTGAAACAGCCCATCCTCGAACGGCCGGTGTGGGACACCGAGACCGTGCAGCGCGCCTTCGACGAGGTCTTCAGCGCGCATCTGGAGAACTACGGCCTCGAAAAGCGTGTCCCGCCCCGGCTGCGCAAATGGACGGAGTCGACCCGGACCGCCTGACCTGCGTGATCAGAGACGTGACTCGCGTGTTTGAAGACGTGACTCGCGTGTTTGGAGGCGGAACTCGAGTGTTCCGCCTTCAAGCACGCGAGTCCCGTGTCTGAGCACGCGAGTCACGTCTCTGATCACGCAGGTCTCGTCCGTCAGCCGACGACGAAGGGCAGCTTCGCGGCAAGGTCGCCGAGGGCGGCCTTCTCCGCGTCGGTCGCTTCGCGGCGTCCGGTGCCGACCAGGAGCGCGTCGGTGTCGGAGAACGACTCGGGGAACTTCTCCCCGGTCCGCTCCTCCAGGATCTGCCGCGTCCTGGCGAGACTGTCGGCGGCGGGCCCGTCGACCCGCGGCAGATGCGCGACGAGGTCGAGGTGGTGCAGCGTCCATTCCAGGACGTACGCGGACAGGTAGTCACCCGCGGACAGGACGATATCGCGGGTGGCGACCCGCGCCCCCGGGTCGGCGAGGACTGCCGCCCGGCCCGCGGCGGAACCGATGTCGTCGAGGTGGAACTTGAGCAGCCGCGGTTCCTGATACGCGGCCGCGAGCCGCACGATCAGCGCGTCGAGGTCGTCCTCGCCGGTGGGCGGCGTGCCGGTGACCTCCCAATAGCTGACCGCGTCACGCGTGGGTTCGGTTTCGGCGGGGGTCGCGAGGGTGATCAGGACGTCCTGGGCGTCGATCACCAGGTGGCACACCAGATCCTGCACCAGCCAGCCGGCGCAGCCGGACGGTTTGGCGAAGTCTTCGTCGGGGGTTTCGGCGACGGCGGCGAGGAGCGCCGCCCAGGAGCGGGAGAAGAGATCCACGGGCGCAAGTTAGCAGCGGCACGGCTCTGACGGCGACCCATTTCGCGACGGACGCACAGGTCGTGTCTTTCCGACCTGTCGCGCGCCAGGAACGGTCCTTTCCTTGCAAAATTTCGCAAGGAAAGGACCGTTCCCAGCAGCTCGCGGGGGTCAGGAACCGGCGGCGGGAGCGGGCTCCTGAGCGGTAGAGGCGTCGGAGGAAGCGGCGTAGAGATCCGCGATCGTCGGTGCGTACCGGTCGTTGATGATCCGCCGCTTCAGCTTCAGCGTCGGGGTCACCTCGCCGCTTTCCGGCGTCCACGCCTTCGGGATCACGTGGTACCGCTTGATCTGCTCGATCCGCGCCAGCCGCGCGTTCGCCGCCTCGACGGCCTTCTCGATCTCCGCGAGCACCCGCGCGTTCTCCGCGAGCGATTCGCCCTCGGTGAGCTCGATGCCGTTCGCGGCCGCCCAGCCCGGCGCGATCTCGTCGTCGACCACGATCAGCGCGGTGACGTACGGCCGTTTCTCGCCGATCGCGACGGCCTGCCCGATCAGCGGGTGCTCCTTGAGCAGCCCTTCGATCTTCGTCGGCGCGATGTTCTTGCCGCTCGAAGTGATGATCAGTTCCTTCTTGCGGTCGGTGATCGTGACGAAGCCGCGTTCGTCGATCGTCCCGATGTCGCCGGTGGCGAGCCAGCCGTCGGCGTCGACGTCCGGTTTGATCGTGCCGTCCTCCTGCAGGTAGCCGAGGAACACGATCGCGCCGCGGACGAGGAGTTCGCCGTCCTCGGCCACCTTGACCTCGATGCCTTCCAGCGGGCGGCCGACCGAGCCCGCCTTGAACGCCGACGGCGTGTTCGAGGTGACCGCGCCGGTGGTCTCGGACAGCCCCCAGACCTCCTGGATCTCGACGCCGAGCCCGGCGATGAAGTACAGGATCTCCACCGGCAGCGCGGCGGCACCGCTGGAAGCGACCTCGATCTTGTCCAGGCCCAGCATCGCCCGGATGGGCGCGAGCACGGCGGCGTCGGTCTGTGCGATCTTCTCCGCGAGCTCCGGCGGGACCTCCTTGCCGTCACTGCGCAGTTTGTAGCCCTGCTGCAGGAGTTCGTTCGCGGCGATCAGGCCGTCCCGCTTCTCCTCCGGCAGCGAACCGAGCAGGTTCTTCAGGCCCGCGACCATCTTTTCCCACACCCGCGGGACGCCGAAGAAGCTCAGCGGGTGCACCTGCCCCAGCGCGCCGACGACGGCGGCCGGATCGCCGACGGTGTGCACGTGCCCGGCCCACACGATCGGCATGTAGATCGACAGTTCGCGTTCGGCGATGTGCGCGAGCGGCAGGTACGCGATGTTCGTGGCGTGCATCGGCGAGTCGTGCAGCCGCATGACCGCGTTGGCCTCGTGGATCGCGTTGCGGTGCGACAGCACGACACCCTTGGGGTCGCCGGTGGTGCCGGAGGTGTAGATCATCGACAGCGGGTCGTCCGGGCGGATCGCGGACCACGCCGTCTCGAACGCAGCCGGGTCGGCCGCGTGCGCCTCCGCGCCCGCCGCGCGAAGATCGGCGAACGACAGGAACCGCTTGTCGTCCGCCGGCAGCACGGACGCGTCGAGCAGGACGACGTGCCGCAGCGCGGGCAGTGCGTCGAGGACCTGCGACCAGCGGCCGAGTTCCTCGGCACCGGCGAGCACGACGACGCCGGCGGCGCTGTGCCGGGCGACGAACCCGATCTGCTCCGGGCTGAGCGTCGCGTACGCGGTGCAGGGGATCGCGCCGAGATGCGCGGCGGCGAGGTCGGCGATCAGGTGTTCGGGACTGCTCGGCGCCATGATCAGCACCCGGTCGCGGGTGCCGACCCCGAGTCCGGCGAGCCCGCGCGAAACCTCCGCGATGGCGGCGTGGAATTCGCGCCAGTTCAGGGTCGGCTTGCCCTCGATGTCGAGTGACGTGACCGCCGGCAGGTCACCGAACTCCTGGGCGTTGCGGTGAAGCAGGGCGGGGATGGTCTGGCCTTCGATCTGCTCGGCGACGGTCGGCTGGGTGGTCAACGCTGGCCTCCTCGATGCTGCCTGATCAGGCACACTGTAAGGGCTCTCGTCAGTGGTGGATAGAGAATCGCGGCCACGGTTGGGCCACGCGAAATGTCCACCTTTTCCGTTTTCAGCGCGTCAGCACCGAACAAGGAGGAACCTCGGCGATGACCGGTTCGGCACGTGAGTTGATCGACGCGGTGCAGGCGGAACTCGCACCCCACGACGACGACAACCGGCTCGTCCCCTTGGTCGAGGCGGGTGAAGCGCCACGGGAGGTCTTCGCCGCGATCGCCGCGGAGGAGTACCGGATCGTCCGCAGCGACTGGCGCAGCTTCCTCCACCTCGCGTCGCGCGCTCAGGAGCGGAACGCGCGGGAGTTCTTCGCGACCCTGGCCTCGGGCGAGGGGCTGGCGCTCGGCAAGCTGCCGGGCCTCGCCGAGGAGTCGCCCGGCTTCGAGCCGCGCGCTGGCTGCCAGGCGTATCCGGCGTTCGTCGCCTGGCTCGCGCTCAACGGCGAACCGGCGGACGTCATCGTGGCGATCGTCGCCAACTTCGCCGCCTTCGGCCGGTACTGCGCCGCGATCGCCGCCGCGATGCGGGAGCGGTACGGCTTCGACGACGAGGCGTGCGCCTTCTTCGACTTCTTCGGCGCGCCGTCACCGGAGCTCGAAGAGCTGGCCGTCAAGGCCGTGCAGGCCGCACTCGACGCCGAGCTGGTGTCCGAAAAGGACGCCCGGACCCACGCGCGGCTGTTCCAGGCGTACGAACTGGACTTCTGGAACACTCTCGCCGACGATGGCGGTCGTGATTGACCTCGTAGCCGAGGCCGCGGCACTGGACGCGGCCGATCCGTTGGCGCACAAGCGAAACGAATTCGACCTCGACGCGGACGTCGCCTATTTCGACGGCAACTCGCTGGGCGCGCCGCCGAAGCACGTGGCCGGGCGGGTCGCCGCTGTCGTCCGCGAGGAATGGGGCGGACGGCTCATCCGGTCCTGGTCGGAAGGCTGGTGGGAGGCGCCGGTGCGGGTCGGCGAGCGGATCGCGCCGCTGGTGGGCGCCGCGCCGGGGCAGGTCGTCGTGGCGGATTCGACCAGCGTGAACCTGTTCAAGGCGCTGGTCGCCGCGACCCGGCTCAACCCGGGCCGCGACGAGATCCTCGTCGACGCGGACACGTTCCCGACCGACGGCTACATCGCCGACGAGGTCGCCCGCCTGACCGGGCGCACGGTGCGCCGGGTCGTCGCCGAGGACCTGCCGGACGAGGTGAGCGAACGGACGGCCGTCGCGCTGATCAACCACGTCGACTACATCACCGGGCGCGCTCACGACATGGCCACGCTGACCGCGGCGCTGCACCGCGCCGGGGCGCTGGCGCTCTGGGACCTCTGCCACAGCGTCGGCGCGCTCCCGGTCGAACTGGACGCGACGGGCGTGGACCTCGCCGTCGGCTGCACCTACAAGTTCCTCAACGGCGGCCCTGGGGCGCCTGCCTTCCTTTACGTGGCAACGAAATGGCTGGACCGGTTCGAGCAGCCGCTGGCTGGCTGGGCGGGTGACCGCGATCCGTTCGCGATGCGGGGCGCGTACGAGGCGCACGCCGGGATCGCGCGGGGCCGGGCGGGCACTCCCGACATCCTGTCGCTGCTCGCGCTGGACGCGTCCCTCGACGTCTGGGACGGCGTGGATCGCGGGACGCTGCGGGAGAAGGGGCTCGCGCTCGGCGGCTTCTTCTTCCGGTGCGCGGACGAACTCCTCGACGGCGCGAAGATCGCGACCCCGCGTGGCGCCGATCGCGGGCACCAGATCTCGGTCGTCGACGACGACGCGGCCAAGACGATGGCGGCCTTGATCGACCGCGGGGTGATCGGGGACTTCCGCCCGCCGAACGTGCTGCGGTTCGGCCTGGCGCCGCTCTACACGACCTACGGCGAGGTGCTCCGCGCCGTCACGACGCTTCGAGACCTCCGGAAGTGATACTCGGGGTGGCGAAAATGGTGAAGCGCATTCGCGAATCGGTGGCAAATAGGTGATCACCTCGCCCCAGCGGGGGAGATCCGGTGATCCTTCGCGAATTCGCTGTTAATCTCGACCTTCGCTCTCGCCGCGAGTGTGACGTAGATCCTTCCCCTGTGGCGTAAGGGAAACCCGCGTCGCCCGTCTCAGCGGCGAGGCGCGGGCAGCGGCGCCTGGAGAAGGAGGGGATCGTGTCGTTCACCTATACCGCCGTCGCCGTGTGCGGTGTCGTCTCCGGTTTCCTGCTGAATGAATTCGGCACGCGATATCCGGTCGAGACGGCACTCGTCGTGGTCCTGATCTGTGGCGTGGCGACGTTGTGCTGGGCAGGCGTCCGGATGCTCCGGGACGCGTCCGGGAGGGTCGACGCGCTCCTCGAGGACGAACTCGGCCGGGTCGAGGAAGATCATTTCACCGAAACGGCGGCGAAAAGCTTCGGGAATTCTCGATTTCGTGGCTCGAACGGGGTAACGGCGGCGTTGCTCCGTGGTGATGTCGTTCGCAAACCGAACGGTATGTGGAGCCCTGGTCCGAAAGCGTGAGCGAGGTCACGGCGAGTAGTTTTCACCGGCTTTCCGGCCGTGCCATGAACGCTCCGAGGTGTTACTTGATCGAGTCCGACGAAGGTCGATCAAGCCGCTGCCTGCGGTAAACCGCCAGGTGATCTACTGGCGAGTCACTTGTCGGGGTCCCCAGGTCCACGTGGTGGACTTTCGAGGTCCGTCGGCCTCTCGTCACCTGGTCACGGCCATACGCGACTACCCTTCGCGTCCGGACTTGACTCACCCGTTTGGGTCTCCTAGCGTCTTCGCGGGCGGAGCGGACCACGCTGTGTTGATCCGGCTATCGGATCCCGCGGGTATTGACATCCCCGGCGACCCGACACCAATAACTGCCGGAAGGAAAACGGACCACGGTGAAGCAGATTTCCCTTCGACGAGGCCGCGGCTCATCGATTCGTTCGCGCGTTCTCACGATCGCGCTCATTCCGAGTATCGCGCTGATGCTCGTCGGTCTCGCGATCGGCGGCTACCTGATCTCCGACGCGGTCAACGGCCGCGACTACGCGCAACGGATCCGTGACTCGGAAGCCCCTTCCCTCCCCTTCTTCGTCCAGGTGCAGGAAGAGCGGCGCTTGACGCTGCGCGAGCTCGCCGGCGACCGTTCGCAGCACGCCACGCTCGTCGAGCAGCGCGCCAAGACCGACGCGGCCGCCCAGGGCGTCGCCGCGCACTTGCAGAAGTTCGTCGGCGACTCGCCGGACAGCGTGCAGCGCAACATCGCCACGCTCAACGGGCTCCTCCAGAAGTCGCCGCAGATCCGGCAGTCGGCCGACTCGGGCCAGCTGCCGCTGCTGGACGCCTTCGCCTTCTACAACCAGATCCTCGACCAGTTCGTCGAAGGCCTCACCGGTCTCGCGCAGGACGCGCCGAACGCCGAGAACGCCTACCAGCGCATCACCGCGGTGCCGCTGTTCACCGCGATCGACCAGATGCAGCGCGCGAACTCGCTCGCCGCCGCGGCCGTCGCGGGCGGCGGCTTCACCGACGAGACCTACCGCGCCTACATCACCGAGGTCGGTTCCTACCGCTCTCAGCTGGAGTCGTCGGTCTCGCGGATGATCCCGGACGTCAAGGCGAAGTTCGACCAGCTCGTCGCCAGCGATCCGTGGAAGGCCGTCAACACGGTCGAGAACACCTTCCTGCAGAACAGCAAGGCCACGCTCCCCATCCCCGAGCAGACGTGGCTGCAGGCCGCGCGCGGTGTCAGTGACGCCATGATGCGCGGCTTCGTCGAGCAGAGCGGTACGGCCACGACGCAGGCGGTCGACGAGGCCGACCGGACGCTGATCACCTCAGCCATCGCGGCGGCCATCGCGCTGCTGGTGGCGATCGGCGTGTTCATCGTCGCCCTGCGACTGTCCAACCGGCTCATCGGCAGGCTGGCCCGGCTGCGCGAGGACACCCTCGACGTCGCCGAGATCCGGCTGCCCGAACTGGTGGACCGGGTGCGGGCGGGCGAACCGGTCGACCTCGACGACAAGGGTCACTTCCTCGACCACGGCGACGACGAGATCGGCCAGGTCGCCGAGGCCTTCAACAAGGCGCAGCAGACCGCCATCGCGGCCGCCGTCGAAGAGGCGAGGACCCGTGAGGGCACCAAGACGGTGTTCCTCAACATCGCGCACCGCAGCCAGGTCATCGTGCACCGCCAGCTCAAGGTGCTCGACCAGGCGGAGCGCAAGCAGGAGGACCCGGAGCAGCTGGACACGCTCTTCCAGCTGGACCACCTCTCCACCCGCGCCCGCCGCAACGCGGAGAACCTGATCATCCTCGGTGGCGGCCAGCCCGGCCGTCAGTGGCGCAAGCCGGTCACGCTGGCCGAGCTGACCCGCGGTGCCTCGGCCGAGACCGAGGACTTCGCCAGGGTGAAGACGGCGAAGATGCCCGCGGTCGCGGTGCAGGGCCCGGTCGTCGGCGACCTCGTGCACCTGCTCGCCGAGCTGATCGACAACGCGACCTCCTTCTCGCCGCCGCAGTCGCGCGTCGAGCTGCGGGGCAACGTGGTCGGCAAGGGCGTCGTGATCGAGGTCGAGGACCAGGGCCTCGGCATCGAGCCGGAGCAGGCCGCCGAGCTGAACGCGATGTTGGCCGATCCGCCGGATTTCGGCATCATGGCCTTGTCAGCCGAGCCACGGCTGGGCCTGTTCGTGGTCGCGCGCCTCGCCGCGCGTCACGGGATCTCCGTGCACCTGCGCGAATCCGCGTACGGCGGCACCAGGGCCATCGTGCTCGTCCGCACCGACCTGCTCGCGCCGGTCCCGTCTGATGAGCCGGAGGACGAGGTGGACCCCGAGAGCACCGAGGTGCCGGACGCCGCGCCGCTGCTCCCGGGCCGTCGTGCCCGCCACCGCACCGAGTTCCCCGCGGAGCGGCCCGAACTGCCCGTGCCGATGCCGGTGGCTCCCCAGCCGCAACCGCAGCTCCAGCCCCAGGATCGGCAGGACCAGCCCGTCGGCGCCCTGCCGCCGCTGCCCGCGCGTCAGCCCCGGGTGCCCCGGCCCGAGACGCCGCGGCCCGAGCCGATCCGCCCGGAGCCCGCGCGTGCCGAGGCCCGGCCGCAGCCGGTGCAGCCGCCCGCGTGGCCGCCCGCCGACACCCGACCGCAGGACGGCCGTCCGCCGCAGACCCGGCGGCCCGGCCCCGAGGCGCCGGGCAGGCCACCGCTGCCGCAGCGCCGTCGTCAGGCGAACCTGGTCCCCCAGCTGATGGAGGACCGGCCTGCCGCCCAGCGCGAGGAGGTCCGCGAGGACACCCCCGAGCTGGCCAGGAACCGCCTCGCCGCGTTCCAGCAGGGGACGCGCCGCGGCCGGGACACCGAACCCACCGACGAGTACACCGACCACGACATGTACGGAGATCGTGACTAGATGGCCAACGCGGGAGTCAGTGAACTCGACTGGTTGCTGGATGACCTGGTCAAGCGTGTCAGCGGTGCCGACAGGGCGGTAGTCCTGTCGTCCGACGGCCTGCTCATCGGACGGTCCGGGAACCTGTCGGAGCAGGACGGGGAACACCTGTCCGCGGTCGCGTCGGCGTTCCAGAGCCTCGCGCGGGGCACGGGACGGCACTTCGGCGGCGGCAACGTCCGGCAGACCATGGTCGAGATGGACCACGCCTTCCTGTTCGTCACCGCGGCGGGCCGCGGTGCGTGCCTCGCGCTGCTGGCCAAGGAGGACGCGGACATGGGCATGGTGGCCTACGAGATGAACCTGATGGTCAAGCGGGTCGGTGCGGTACTCACTTCGGCGCCCCGCGCCGCGACTCCGCTTTCGCCATGAGCGGGCGGCACGAGTCGTGGTTCGAGGAGGAGGCCGGGCCGCTGGTCCGGTCGTACGCCGTCACGGGCGGGCGCACCCGTTCGGACACGCTCGGCCTCGACCTGATCACGCTGGTGGTCGCCATGCGCTCCGCGCACGAGGTCGCCGGCTTCGAGCCGGAGTACGGGCGGATCCTCAACCTGTGCCAGAGACCGACCTCCGTCGCGGAGGTCGCCGCGCGCATCGATCTGCCGCTGCCGGTGGTGAAGGTGCTGTTGAGCGATCTGATCGAACAGAACCTCGTGCTGTTCCGCACCGCGACGCCGGTCACCGACACTCCCAATAAACACGTACTCCAGGCGGTTCTTGATGGCATCCGGAAACTCTGAGCCCCGGCGATCCTTGACCGCGAACGCGGTCAAGGTCCTCATCGCCGGCGGGTTCGGGGTCGGTAAGACCACGATGGTCGGTTCGGTCAGCGAGGTTCCCCCGCTGCGCACCGAGGAGGTCATCACCGCGGCGTCCGAGGGCGTCGACGACCTCACCGGTGTCGAAAAGAAGACGACCACCACGGTCGCCCTCGACTTCGGCCGCATCACCATCAACCCCGAGCTGATCCTGTACCTGTTCGGTACCCCGGGACAGGACCGGTTCTGGTTCATGTGGGACGAACTGGCCGAAGGCGCGCTCGGCGCCGTCGTGCTGGCCGACACCCGGCGGCTCGACAGCTGCTTCGCGGCCGTCGACTTCTTCGAGCGCCGCGGGCTTCCGTTTGTCGTCGCCGTGAACTGCTTCGACAACGCG
The DNA here is from genome assembly GCF_014654365.1 of Amycolatopsis oliviviridis. Lineage (GTDB taxonomy): Bacteria > Actinomycetota > Actinomycetes > Mycobacteriales > Pseudonocardiaceae > Amycolatopsis > Amycolatopsis oliviviridis. Next base: position 280,730 of record NZ_BNAY01000003.1, on the reverse strand, counting down.
TACCGCTACGGCACCGAGGAGGTCCGCCAGGCGCTCGACGTCGGCATGGACGTCCCGCTGCTGCTGTGCGACGCGCGGGAACGCGAGTCGACGAAGCAGGTGCTGACCGTGCTGATGGAGCACGTGCTGGCGCTGTCCGATCTGGCGGCGGGGCTGCCCCAGGGCCGCTGATCTTCTCTCACTGGAACGCTATGAAGGACGCTTTCATCGCAAAATTTGCCATGAAAGCGTCCTTCATAGCATCGGTGGGGCTGAGGGCTCAGGCTCCGCGACGGCGGCGGCGGAGCACTGTGTCGAGCGCGTAGGTGCCCGGACCGACCACCGCGAACAGCAGGAAGATCCAGGAGTACAGAGCGGCTGTCTCACCCTTGTTCTGCAACGGCAGCAGCGCGTCGGGCTGGTGGACGACGAAGTACGCGTACGCCATCGTGCCCGAAAGCAGGACCGCGACCGGGCGGGTGAACAGGCCCGCCAGGAGCAGCAGCGATCCGACCACTTCGATCACCCCGGCGTACCAGCTCGGCCAGGTGCCGACGGGGACGGCGGCCTTGTCGAAGAGGCCCATCTTCTGCAGACCGTGACAGAGGAACAGGAACGAGACCACTACACGGACCGCGGAGAGGGCCAGTCCCTGCCACTTCGGTGAAGTCGGGCCGACCTCGGTGGTCGTGGCGGTGGCTGTCTGGGTCATGACGCATCCTTCCGGCTCAAGGTGGTCTAAACCATTGATGTGCTAGAGGATGCCGGATACCCCCATCTGTAGGGAACTTTCTTTCGGGGGGTAATTCCATGGTATGGCCGAATTTATTGACAGCGAATCGACAGGTACGCAATAAAGGCCCCCTTTCCTGGAATCATTCCAGGAAAGGGGGCCTCGTGATTTCGATCAGCGGCGGCGGCGCAGCGTGTCGAGCGCGAAGGTGCCCGGGCCGATCGCGGCGATCAGCAGGAAGATCCAGCAGTAGAGGGTCGACAGCTCGCCCATGTTCTGCAGCGGCAGCAGGCCTTCCGGCGCGTGGACGGTGAAGTAGGCGTAGGCCATGACGCCGGAGAGGAGCACCGCGACGGGGCGGGTGAACAGGCCCACCAGGACCAGTGCGGCGCCGACGACCTCGATCACGCTGCCGTACCAGCCGGGCCAGGAGCCGAGTTCGACGGCACCGCCCGCGCCGTCGACACCGCCGAAGAATCCGAATCCCTGCAAGCCGTGGCAGAGGAAGAGGAACGAGACGACGATCCGGACGGCCGACTGGATCGCGCCCTGGGCCTTGGCGGCGCGCGGGGTGGTGGTCTCGGTGGCGGTGGTCTTGGCGGGGGTGATGGTCTGCGTCATGGTTCCGGTCCTTCCGGGAAGTTCTGTCTGGTTGCTTCTGCCCATGCGTCGGACGGGCTCGACGGCAATCGACATACGAGCGGAAACTTTTTTCGCGGGCCGGTCACATCACCCGTTCGGAGCAGCGTCAGACTGGACGCCATGGCGGGTAAGACGAGTGCCGGGATCCTGCTCTTCCGCAGGTCGGGCGAGGTGACCGAGGTGCTGCTCGGGCATATGGGCGGGCCGTTCTGGGCGAAGAAGGACGCGGGCGGCTGGTCGGTGCCCAAGGGCGAGTACGAGCCGGACGAGACGCCGGAGGCCGCGGCGCGGCGAGAGTTCCAGGAGGAGCTCGGGTTGCCGGCGCCGGAGGGCGAGTACCTCCCGCTCGGCGAGGTGAAGCAGTCCGGCGGCAAGGTCGTGACGGTCTGGGCGGTGGAGGGGGACCTCGATCCGGCTCAGGTCGTCCCGGGCACCTTCGAGATGGAGTGGCCGCCGCGATCGGGGCGGACGCAGGAGTTCCCCGAGGTCGACAGGGCCGCTTGGTTCGGGCTCGCCGAAGCGGAGGAGAAGCTACTCAAAGGGCAGCGCCCGTTCTTGGTCCGACTGGGTGAGCTGCTCAACGGCTGAGTAATTCGCGCCGGTGATGCTTCGGTCCAGTGGTCGTGAGTGGTGAGGCCGGTCTAACGGCACTCGTGTCTACTCGCCTGCCGGCGCGACCTTGATCAACGGAGGATTGGGGACGTTGAGTGTCCCGGATCTTCCGTCGATCAAGGTCCGAGGTCGGGCAAACCCTCGCGTCGATCCCCGCACATGCTCATCCGCTACCCCCGCGCAGGGCACGAGTAGGTAGGCGAATACCCGTTCGCTCTAACGCGACTTACCACTCACGACCGGCCCGACAGGCTCGGTCGCGGCGCTTGCTTGCCTGCGGTACATGAAGGCCTCCTTCCTTGCGCCTAGCGCAAGGAAGGGGGCCTTCATGTACTTCTGCGGGGTGTTCTGGGCCTTCACGGACCGAGTAATTCGCCCAGCGGTTTGTCGGCCAGCGAACCCAGGACGAGGTCGGCGTGGTCGAAGTTCAGCACCGCGGTGATCGGGTTCGGCACCGCGACACATTTCAGCCCGGCGGCCTTCGCCGCGGTGACGCCGTGCGGTGAGTCCTCGAACGCGATCGCCTCGGCCGCGGGGAGGTCCAGCGCGGCGAGCGCGGCCAGGTAGAGGTCCGGGCTCGGCTTCGCCTGGTGGAGGTCGCCGGTCAGGACGGCCTCGAACGCGTCCGCGAGGCCCAGCCGGTTCAGATGCGTGGTGACCCAGTCGCCGGTCGAACTGGACGCGATGGCCAGCCGCAGGCCCTGCTCCCTCGCGTCGTCGAGGTACTCCTGGACGCCGGGGCGCGGTCCCTCGGATTCCAGCAGCTCGGTGACCCGGGCGCGGACGCCGGTGCGGACCGCGATCCTGTCGAGGTTCTCGTCGTCCTTCTCCAGCAGCTCGAACATCGCGATCGCGGTGTTCTGCGTGCCGATCACGGTGTGCCAGACGTCGAGGGGGAGTTCGCCGCCGCGTTCGCGGAAAGTCTCTTGCCAGGCCACGAGGACGGCCGCCTCCGTGTCGACCAGCGTTCCGTCGAAGTCGAAGATCAAGGCGCCGGTCATGGGACGAGTCTACGTCTTGACTCACTGAGTGGTACGGATTACGGTACGCATTCGTTAGGAAAGTTACCAAACGAACAAGTGTACTCAAAGTGAACGCCGCGCACCCGTCCCTCTCAACCCGCCGCCACGGATTCCCGGGGAGATCGATGTGAAGGCCCGAACCCGACTACTGCCACTAGGCGCGGCCGCGATCCTGTTGCCGACGCTGCTCAGCGGCAACGCGCAAGCCGCTGATGTCCTTCTGTCCCAAGGTAAACCCGTCATCGTCTCCTCGGTGGAGTCGTCCTCCTACGCCGGCGCGCTCGCCGTCGACGGGAAGACCACCACCCGCTGGGCGAGTGCCGAAGGCGTGGACCCGCAGTTCATCCGCGTCGATTTGGGCGGCCCGTCCGCCATCAACCGGGTCAAGCTGAACTGGGAGGCCGCGTACGCCACCGCGTACAAACTGGAAGTCTCCAACGACGGCTCGGCGTGGACCTCGATCAAGTCCGTCACCAACGGCAACGGCGGGACCGACGACCTCACCGGCCTGTCCGGCAAGGGCCGTTACCTGCGGCTCGTCGGGACCAAGCGTGCCACCAGTTACGGCTACTCCCTTTGGGAGATGCAGGTTTACGGGACGTCGGACTCCTCCGGCGACACGCAGGCGCCCACCGCGCCCACGAACCTCAAGGCCGGTTCGGTCACCGCGTCCACGGTGGACCTGACGTGGACCGCGTCGACGGACAACGTCGGCGTCACCGGATACGAGGTGCTGCGGAACGGTCAGGCCGTCGGCACCACGGAAAGCGCTTCCTTCACCGACACCGGGCTGACCGCGGCGACCGCGTACACCTACAGCGTCCGGGCGAAGGACGCCGCGGGCAACACCTCGGCCGCCAGCGGCGCTATCCAGGTGACCACGCAGGCGGGCGGCGGTTCGTCGTTCGTCCTCGCGGCCTCCGGTGACATCGCGGAACAGTGCACCGCGTCCTCGTCGTCGTGCATTCACCCGAAGACCGCCAACCTGGTCGGGCAGATGAACCCGGCCGCGGTGATCACCATGGGCGACAACCAGTACGACGACGCCCACATCGAGGACTTCACGAGCTACTTCGACAAGACCTGGGGCAAGTACAAGAACATCATGCACCCGGTCCCCGGCAACCACGAGACCTACGACCACACCCCGCTGGGCGCCTACAAGAAGTACTTCGGCAAGATCGCGACGCCGAACGGGAAGACCTACTACAGCTGGGAAATGGGCAACTGGCACTTCGTCGCCATCGACAGCACGGAGTTCTCGCCCGGTCTCGCCGCGAACGCGGTCAGCGACGAGCAGCTGAACTGGATCAAGCAGGATCTGAAGAACAACACCAAACCCTGCGTCGCCGCGTACTACCACCACCCGCGCTACACCTCGGGTGACCACGGCGACAACGACAAGATGGCCACGCTCTGGGAGACCATGGTCCAGAACAAGGTCGACCTGGTGCTCAACGGACACGACCACCACTACGAGCGGTTCTACCCGCAGAACGCCGACGGCGACAAGGATCCGGCGGGCCCCGTGCAGATCATCGGCGGTGGCGGCGGAGCGAGCCTGTACCCGGTCAAGACCGAGCACCCGGCGACGGCGAAGGCGATCTCGACCTACGGCGTGCTCAAGCTGAACATGTCGGACAACGCCTTCTCGACCCAGCTGATCGGTCTCGACGGCAAGACGATCGACTCCTCTCCCACCTACACCTGCCACTGATCCTCGCGATCAGGTGCCGGGTCGCGGCCGTGTGCACCGCGACCCGGCACCTCCTCACGGCGCAGGAGGTCTCCCGTGTACATCGCAACCACCAGGGGAGCGGACGCCGCGGCGGATGTCCCGAAGAGCGGCGTGAAACGCGCCGTCACCGGGAACGTCGTCGCGCTCGGCCTGGTCAGCCTCGTCACCGACATCTCGTCGGAGATGGTGACCGCCGTCCTCCCGCTCTACCTCGTCCTCGGTCTCGGCCTCAGCCCGCTGCAGTTCGGCGTGCTCGACGGCCTCTACTCCGGTGTCACCGCCGTCGTCCGGCTCCTCGGCGGGCATCTCGCGGACCGGTGGCAGCGGCTCAAAGCCGTCGCCTGCTTCGGTTACGGGCTCTCGGCGCTGGGCAAGATCGGCCTGATGCTGGCGGGTTCGTCCACCGTGGCGATCGGCGCCGTCCTGGCGGCCGACCGCACCGGCAAGGGCGTCCGGACCGCGCCGCGGGACGCGCTGATCACCTTGAGCAGCGAGCCCGAGCACCTCGGCCGCGCGTTCGGCGTCCATCGCGCGATGGACACCTTCGGCGCCTTCCTGGGCCCGCTGGTCGCGATGGCGGTGCTGTGGCTCAGCCTGGGCAGCTACGACTCGGTCTTCTTCACGAGCTTCTGCGTCGCCGCCATCGGCGTGATCATCCTGCTGGTGCTGGTCAAGGACCATCAGCCGGCGCCGAGGGCCGACCGGCCGAAGGTCTCCTTGCGGGAGACCGCCGGCCTGATCCGCCAGGCACCGTTCCGCCGGATCTGCGTCTGGGCGGCGCTGCTGGGCCTGGTCACCCTCAGCGACTCGTTCCTCTACCTCGTGCTTCAGCGCCGCTGGGAACTCGGCGCGGTCTTCTTTCCCTTGCTGCCGCTGGGAACCGCGGGCGTGTACCTGCTGCTCGCCGTGCCGTTCGGCAGGCTTTCGGACCGGATCGGCCGCTGGAAGGTGTTCCTCGGCGGGCACGTCGCGCTGGTCGTCGCGCTGCTGGCGCTGCTCGGCCCGGTGGACGGCGGCATCCTCGCGGTGCTGGCGCTGGTGCTGCACGGTGTCTTCTACGCCGCCACCGACGGTGTCCTGATGGCCGCCGCCGGGCCGCTGCTGCCCGAGCACCAGCGGGCGAGCGGCCTGGCGCTGGTGCAGACCGGGCAGGCGACGACGCGGATGCTCGCGTCCGTCCTTTTCGGACTCGCTTGGACCACCTGGGATCTGCACGCGGCCGTCCTGGTCGCCGCGGGCGCGCTGGCCGTCGTGGTCGCCGCGGCCGCCGTCCTCCGTCCTTTGCGGACTTACGCATGAGGGCGCGGATCCTGGGCGTGGTGGCGGCGGTCGTCGTCCTGATCGCGGCGGCCATCGGCTACGGCCTCTACTCGCGGGACCGCGGGCCGGAGGTCAACTCCGTCGCCGTCGTGACCGGGCAGCCGGTTTCGGTGCAGGCGAAGGGACAGCTGCTGTTCCGCAACACCGCGGAAGGCCCCGACTTCGGGCATCTGGCCACCGTCCCGGCCGACCGGCCCGGCGAGACCCGGAAAGTGGCGGGGCTGAGCTGCGACCGGTTCGCCGCTTCGGCGGGGACCGCGCTGTGCCTGGCCGCGCAGCCGGGGGTGCTGCCGCCGATGACCGACGTCATCGTGCTGGACAAGGACCTCACCGAGATCCGCCGGATCGAACTGCCCGGCACACCCAGCCGCGGCCGCGTCTCGCCGGACGGCAAACTCGCCTACTGGACGCTGTTCGTCAACGGGGATTCCTACGCGGAGACGGGGTTTTCGACCAGGGCCGGCATCTTCAACCTGACGACCGGGAAACTGACGAAGAGCATCGAGGAGATGACGCTCCTGCTCGACGGCAAGCCGTACTACTCGTCCGACGTGAACTACTGGGGAATCACCTTCGCCGCCGACGGCAAGAAGTTCTACGCCACCGTGGGGACGAAGGGGAAGACCTACCTCGTCGAGGCGGATTACGAGAAGCTCGTCGCGAGGATGATCCGCGAGAACGTCGAATGCCCGTCGCTCTCGCCGGACGGGAAGCGGATCGCCTTCAAGAAGCGGGTTTCCGCCGATCTCGCGGCGCCTTGGCGGCTGGCGGTCCTCGATCTGGCGTCGGGTCGGGAGACCTTGCTGGCCGAGACGCGGAGCGTGGACGACCAGGCCGCCTGGCTCGACGACCGGACCGTGGCCTACGGGCTGGAGTCGGGGATCTGGGCGGTGCCCGCCGACGGGAGCGGGGCGGCCCGGGAGCTGGTGCAGCGAGGGAGTTCGCCTGCGGGTGTGTAGCGGGTCGAGGTGGTACCGGCGCCCTCGCTCGTTTGAAGTACATGAAGGCCCCCTTCCTTGCGATAGGCGCAAGGAAGGGGGCCTTCATGTACTTGGGTCGCTGTCACTCGCGCATACAACACCCTCGGACGGCGTGCCCCATTCCGACGCAAGGACCCGAGGTGAAGGGGACTTTTCGCGCGCGCGATGAGGCGAAAGTCCCCTCCACGCCGCTGATCGCCGACGAACACTGGTCCGTGAAGGGGGCCTTCATGGACTTTGGCACCCGACAAGACACCTTTGCCTTACCCCTCAATAACCCGAATCGCCACTCACGACCCACTCAGCCCCAGGGCGTCCGCCTGTTCCCGGAAGACGTCGTAGGCCTCGGTCCCGAACAGCACGAACCGCACCAGCTCCACCGAACACGATCCGGTCGAAAGCGTGCTCAGCACGGTTTCGAGGGCGATCTCCGCCGCGGAATCGATCGGCCACCGGTAGATCCCGGTCGAGATCGCGGGGAACGCCACCGTATGCGCGCCGAGGTCGGCGGCCACGTGCAGCGAGTTGCGGTGGCACGCGGCCAGCAGCGCGGACCGGTCTTCGGAATCGGACCACACCGGCCCGACGGTGTGCACCACCCAGCGCGCCGGGAGGCGGCCCGCCGTGGTGGCGACCGCCTCTCCGGTCTTCAGTCCCTTGCCGTAGTGCCCCGCGCGCAGCGCCCGGCATTCGGTGAGGATCTCCGGTCCGCCGCGGCGGTGGATCGCGCCGTCCACCCCGCCGCCGCCGAGCAGGGACGAGTTCGCGGCGTTGACCACGACGTCGACCCGCTGTTCGGTGATGTCGCCTTCGACCAGTTCGATCATCGTGACCGCTCCGTCAGCCGTTGAAGTATTCGATCAGTACCGGGGCCACCGCCTTCGGCTTGAGCATATGCGTCTGGCCCTCGATCGTCCGGTGCTCGGCGCCGGGGACCGCCCCCGCCAGCGCGGCGACCCCGTTGCGGATCCAGGCGGGGCTCTTGCCGCCGTCCATGACCAGGGTCGGCACGGAGACGCTCGCCCAGTAGCCCTCGGGCAACGGGGTGCCGTCTTGCAGGCCGTCGAACAGCGCGGCGTCGTAGCGGAGGGTCGGCGCGACCTTCTTCAGCTTCGGCCAGGCGGGCATGAGCTGCATCATGAGCACGACCGGCGCCGGGACGCGGACGCCGTCGCGCATGAAGATCTTGATCGCGGCGCCGGGTTTGCCGGTGGCGATGGCGTTCTCCAGCCGCTCGGTGTAGTCGGCCGGGACCGGCGGACGGGTGTCGTCGACGACCAGCGGGAATTCGTAGACCGCCAGTTTCGTGATCGGCAGCCCGGCTTTCGCGGCTTCGAGGGCGAGTGCGGCACCGGACGAGATCCCGTAGACGTGGGCGGTCCCACCGGCTTCCTTGATCAGCGCCGCGATGTCCTCGACTTCGCGGGCGACGGAGAACGGCTCGGTGTCGCCGCTTTCGCCGCGGCCGCGGCGGTCGTAGGTGTAGACGGTGAAGTGCGGAGCCAGTTCGGCGGCCAGCGGCTTGGCCGGGCCGAACTCGCGGTGGCACATCGCGCCGTCGACCAGGATGACGGCGGGGCCGGAGCCGGTGCGGGTGTAGGCGATGGAGGTGCCGTCTTGCGAGGTCACGGTGCTCATGGCGGGAATTCTCCTAGGGTTGTCTAGCGGGATTCGCGGGCTGTGCGGAGGACGACGGCGGTGACCCAGCCCCAGGCCAGCATCACGGTGGCCCAGAAGGCGAGCATCACGACGGCGTTCGCGTTGCCGGAGCTGATCCCGGCGAAGGAAGCGAAGAACGCGATGCCGGTGGCGCGGGAGCAGACGGCCCAGCCGCGGTGACCCTCACGCGAGAAGCGGCTCGCGAACACGAAGGTCGCGATGATCAGCGAGAGGAAACCGACCGAGCCGGCGGCCATGTGCAGGATCCCGGCGGTGCTGACGGTGGCCGGGCCGGTGCCGACGGGGCTGGTATCGACAGGGAAACCGTTGCCCGGGTCGGCCTTGAAGACCGCGGCGAAGAGCAGGCTGACGCCGAAGACGCCCAGCAGCCGCGGTCCCCACGTGCTGCCTCTGCCCGGCTCGAGCGTCCGGCTCAAGCCGATCGCGCCCGCGATCATCAGAACGCCGGTGACCAGGAAGTTCGTCACCTGGATCCAGCCGGCGTCGCCGTTGCTCAGCATGCTCGCCGGGTGCTTCGCGGGGTCGAAACCGTCGCGGACGGCGGCCTGAGTGAGCGAGATCAGGAAGTACAGCGGGCCCGAGACCGCGCCGGCGGCGAGCAGGGCGCGAGCCGGGACGGCGGAGGTGGTGGTTCGAGTAGCGGCGATGGTCATTGTCTCGGCCTTCCGGAGCGGGGTTCGTTGGGCACTACCTTCGCTCCGAACGCTCCAGTTGTCAAGACAAAAAAAATTGTCGGTTAGGCATGTCGCGACACCCGGAGGCGTCGCGATCAGTCGACTACTTGCCGTTTCGCAAGGTCAGGAGGGTGATCTCGCTCGGCGCGAAGACGCGCAGCGGCGGTCCCCAGAAGCCGGTGCCGCGGCTCGTGTAGAGCTGCGTGCGCTCGCCGTGGCGCGAAAGCCCGGCCAGAACGGGCTGGTCGAGCCGGACCAAGAGGTGGAACGGCCAGATCTGGCCGCCGTGGGTGTGCCCGGAGATCTGGAGGTCGATGCCGGCCTCGGCGGCCTGCTTGACCTGCTTCGGCTGGTGGGCGAGCAGGACGACCGGGGTGCTCGCGGCGACGCCGTCGAGCGCGGCGGGCAGGTCGGGGCCGTGACCGGGCAGGCCGGAGGCGGCGCCGGTCGGGTCGTCGATCCCGGCGAAGACGAGGGTGTCCCCGCCCTGCGAGACCGGCAGATGCCGGTTGTGCAACGGCTCCCAGCCGAGGTCGCGCATGTGATCGAGCCAGGCCTGCGCCTCGCCGAAATACTCGTGGTTGCCGGTGATGTAGAACTTGCCGAGCTTCGCGCGGACCTTGCCCAGCGGCGCGACCTGCTGCGCGCGTTTGGCGACGGAGCCGTCGGCGAGGTCGCCCGCGTGGGCCACGACGTCGGCGCCGAGTTCGTTCACCACCTCGACGACCTTCTCCGACCACTTGGTCCGGTTCAGCGGGCCGAAGTGGGTGTCGGTGATGATCGCGAAGCGGAGACCGTCGAGTCCGGCGCCGAGGCGGGGGATCACGACGTCGAGTTCCTTGAGCCGCGGCACGCGCCGGGCTTCGGCCATCCCGTACGCCGCCAGCGCCGCGAAGGACACCAGGACGACGCCGGACACGATCCCCGCCGCACTGTCCACTCCGGACACCGAGAGCACGAGCCGCAGCACGTTCCCGAGTACCGACAACGAGAACAGCAGCCAGATCAGCCCGAGGGAGAGGTCGCCGATCTTCGCCGCGACGTCACGCTGCCACGGGCCGTGGCCGAGGACCATGCACGCGGGCACGGCGACCACCGCGGCGGCGAACACGATCGTGCCGAGGACTTCGAGCGCGGCCGGGAGTTCGGGGGCGCCGACGATCGTCCACCACGGCACTCCGAACAGGAGGGCGAGAACGGCGATCAAGGCGGCGACGCGGACAAGGATGCGAGGCATGATGACGGCAGACTAACAGACCGTCGGTCTCTACCGCGGTCTTCGCTGAGGGGCTCTCAGCTACGTAGGCGGGCGTACGCGAGGTGTCGCTTCACGGCCGACGCTTTTCCCGGCGTCCCGGAAGACACTCGTCGGCATGATTCGGACGATCGAACGCGTCGCCTACGTGACCGGGGCGATCCTGTTCCTCAGCGGTCTCGTGCACTTGGTCGTGCTGCTCGTGTCGGGCGGTTCGTGGACCGGGCCGCTGTCGATGCGGAAGGCGGTCACCTTCGGCCTTTCGTTCGGGCTGACGCTGGCGACCGTCGCTTGGGCGACGTCGTACGTCGCGGTGCGGCCGCGGGTGCGCACCGTGCTGCTCGGCGTTTTCACCGGGGCGAGTGTCGTCGAGACGGTGCTGGTGAGCATGCAGGCCTGGCGCGGGGTGCCGTCACACTTCAACTTCGAGACCGGTTTCGACAACGTGGTGTCGACGACGCTCGCGGCGGGCGGTGGCGTCCTCATCCTGACGGCGGTCTCGTTCACCGCGGCGGCGATGCGCGGTGAGGGGGAGACGACGGCGAGCATGCGGCTGGCGGTGCGGTTCGGTTTCGTGGCGCTGCTGGTGGCGCTGGGCGCGGGCGCGGCGATGATCGCGAGCGGCGTCGTCGAGGCGCGGGGCGGGAACCCGCAGGCCGCGTACACCACGGCCGGCGCGCTGAAGCCGCTGCACGCGGTGGCGATGCACGCGATCCTCATCGTGCCGGGCCTCGCCTGGCTGCTGCGGCTCGCGGACTGGACGGAACGGCGGCGCGTGCGGCTGGTGTGGGTGGCGATCGGGGCTTACGCCGTGCTGACCGCGGTGGTGGGGGTCGAGTCGGTGACCGGGGTTTCGCCGCTGGCGGCGTCGCCGGTCGAGATGGTGACCTCGGGGCTGGCTCTGGTGGTGCTGGGGCTGGTCGGGATCGGTGCTGGTCGAGAAGCGCTCCGTACCCGCTCCCGGATGTCATGAAAGGGCCGTTCAGGACATCTTTTGTCCTGAACGGCCCTTTCATGACACTCGCGGGGGGAGGGAGGGAAGCGCTAGCGGCCCACGTAAGCGCGAAGGTGCTGTGCAGTGAGCGTGTCACCGGAGGCGACCAGGTCGGCCGGACTCCCGGTGAAGACCACCTGGCCCCCGTCCGAACCGGCGCCCGGTCCCAGGTCGACGATCCAGTCCGCGTGCGCCATCACCGCCTGGTGATGCTCGATGACCACCACCGTGTTGCCGTCGTCGACCAGCCGGTCCAGCAGCCCCAGCAGCTGGTCGACGTCGGCGAGGTGCAGCCCGGTGGTCGGTTCGTCGAGGACGTAGGTCGCCGACTTCTCCGCCATCCGGATGGCCAGTTTGATCCGCTGCCGTTCCCCGCCGGACAGCGTCGTGAGCGGCTGTCCGAGCCCGAGATAGCCGAGGCCGACGTCGGAGAGCCGGTCCAGGATCGTCCGTGCCTGGCCCGAGGGGAAGAACTCCCGCGCCTCCGCGACAGGCATCGCGAGGACCTCGCTGATGTTCTTGCCCCGCAACCGATAGGTCAGGACCTCGACGGTGAACCGCTTGCCGTCGCACTCCTCGCAGACCGTCGCCACCCCGGCCATCATCGCGAGGTCGGTGTAGATCAGCCCGATGCCCTTGCACTTCGGGCACGCGCCCTCGGAGTTCGCGCTGAACAGGGCCGCCTTGACGCCGTTGGCCTTGGCGAAGGCGGTGCGGATCGGGTCGAGCAGGCCGGTGTAGGTCGCCGGGTTGCTCCGCCGCGAGCCGCGGATGGCCGACTGGTCGAGCACCACGACGTCGTCCCTTGTGGACAGTGAGCCGTGGATGAGCGAGCTCTTGCCCGAACCGGCGACCCCGGTGACCACGGTCAGCACGCCCAGCGGGATGTCGACGTCGACACCGCGCAGGTTGTGCCGGGTCGCGTTCCGGATCTCGATCCGCCCGGTCGGTACGCGGACGTCGGCGCGCAGCCGCGCCCGGTGGTCGAGGTGCCGTCCGGTCAGCGTGCCGGACGCGCGCAGGCCGTCGACATCGCCGGTGAAACAGATCTGCCCGCCGTGCGGCCCGGCGCCCGGTCCGAGGTCGACGACGTGGTCGGCGATCTCGATGGTCTCCGGTTTGTGCTCGACGACGAGCACCGTGTTCCCCTTGTCCTTCAACAGGAGCAGCAGGCCGTTCATGCGCTGGATGTCGTGCGGGTGCAGCCCGACGGTCGGCTCGTCGAAGACGTAGGTGACGTCGGTGAGGCTGGAACCCAGGTGCCGCACCATCTTCACGCGCTGCGCCTCACCACCCGAAAGCGTCCCGGACTCGCGGTCGAGGCTCAGGTAGCCGAGGCCGATCTCCACGAGCGAGTCGAGCGTGCCGCGCAAGGTCTGGATCAGCGGGCCGACCGACGGGTCGTCGAGTTTGCGGACGACGTCGGCCAGGTCGCTGATCTGCATCGACGAGCAGTCGGCGATGTTCAGTCCGTCGATCTTCGACGACAGTGCCGCCTCGTTGAGCCGGGCGCCGTCGCACGCCGGGCACTTCCGGAAGGTGATCGCCCGGTCCACGAAGGCCCGGATGTGCGGCTGTGTGGCTTCCTTGTCCTTCGACAGGAACAGCCGCTGGACCTTGACCAGCAGGCCCTCGTAGTTCGTGTTGATCCCGGCGAGCTTGATCTTGGTGGCGGGCTTGTGCATGAAGTCTTCCCACTGCTGTGGGGTGTAGTCCTTCAGCTTGACCGCGGGATCGACGAAGCCGGACTCCGCCAGCCCCTTCCAGTACCAGCTCCCCGGCGCGAAGTTCGGGACGGTGATCGCCCCTTCGTCCAGTGACAGCTCCTTGTCGACGAGCTGGTCCATGTCGATGGTCGAGACCTTCCCCAGCCCCTCGCATTCGGGGCACATCCCCTCGGGAAGGTTGAAGCTGAACGCTCCCGACGTCCCGACGTGCGGTTGTCCCAGCCTGCTGAAGACGATCCGCAACATCGTGTGCGCGTCGGTCGCGGTGCCGACCGTGGAGCGGGAGTTGGCCCCCATCCGCTCCTGGTCGACGACGATCGCGGCGCTCAGGTTCCGCAGCGTGTCCACGTCCGGCCGTCCGACCGGGGCCATGAAGGACTGGATGAACGCGGTGTAGGTCTCGTTGATCAGCCGCTGCGACTCGGCGGCGATGGTGCCGAACACCAAGGACGACTTCCCCGAGCCCGAGACACCGGTGAAGACGGTGAGGCGGCGCTTGGGGATGTCGACCGAGACGTCGGCGAGGTTGTTCTCTCTGGCTCCGCGCACCTGGATCATGTCGTGGCTGTCGGCGGCCGAAGGCATGGCTCTCCCCTGGTTGGAACTCTTTAGCCTGTAAAGTGAGGGTAGCAGAGGTTACTTTATGCTGTAAGGAGTTGGCAAGTGGTCGTCTACGCGGCTCAAGGGGACCCTCGGCGGTCGATGGCGCTGCTGTGGCGGACGGAGTCGCCGGACGTCGAACGCCCTGGTCCCAAGCAGGGGCTCTCGGTGGAGCTGATCGTCGACACCGCCATCGCCATCGCGGACGCCGAGGGCATGGCGGGCCTGTCGATGCGCGCCGTCGGGGACACCCTCGGCCGCACGGCCATGGCGCTCTACACCTATGTCCCGAGCAAGAGCGAGCTGCTCGATCTCATGTACGACAAGGCGCTCGCCGAGCTGTGCGTCTCCCATGACGGGGACGGCTGGCGAGCCGACGCCACGCGCTGGGCCGAGGATCTCTGGGACTTCTATCTGCGGCACCCCTGGGTCCTGCAGATCTCGCAGGCGCGGCCGGTGCTGGGGCCGAACGAGTACGTCGTACTGGAGGCGCTGGTGAAGATCCTGCGCCGGACCGGATTGGGCCCGGTGATGCTGCGACGGCTGGTCAGCGCGCTGTACTCGTGCGTGCGCGAGCCCGCGAGGACGGCTTCGGAGGCACGGCAGGCGGAGAAGGCGACGGGGCAGTCCGACGACGAGTGGTGGCTCGCGCGGTCGGCGCGTCTACAGGAGGTCTCGCCGGACTTCGCCGAACGTTTCCCGACGCTGACCTGGATGGAGGGCGAGCACGCGTTCCGGATGGAGGACGAGACGGTGTCCTACCTGGAGCAGGAGGCGAGGGAGGCCTTCGAGCTCTCGCTGGCCGTTCTCCTGGACGGAATCGAAGTCTCGATGAAAGCGGAGTAGCCTTCTCCGCATGCCCAGTGATTTCGCCTTGAAGACCATGAACGCCGTCCACCGCGTCATCCAGAAGGTCAGCGGCGGCCGCGCCGGCTGGCAGGTCGCCGGGATGACCGTCCTGGAACTGACCACCATCGGCCGCAAATCCGGCCAGCCGCGCACCGTGCTGCTGACCTCGCCGCTGCGCGAGGGCGACGCGTACGTCATCGTCGCCTCCCGGGGCGGGGACGACCAGCACCCGGCGTGGTTGCTCAACCTCCGCGACAACCCCGAGGTCGAGGTCACCCTGAAGGGCGAGACCGCGAAGCCGATGGTCGCGAGCGTCGCCGACGCCGATCTGCGTGCCCGCCTCTGGCCGAAGATCACCGCGGATTACAAGAACTACGCGCAGTACCAGACCAAGACCGAGCGGGAGATTCCCGTGGTCCTGCTCTCGCCCAAGGGGTAGCCCGGGATCCCCCGCACGAGGCGGGTCCATTGGCCCTACCGGTGAGTCGGTAGGCCGAGGGACCGTGGATCTCGACGCAGTGGACTACGAGAACGCGGGGATGCCGAATGTCCGACTCCTTGGGTCTCGAGATGCTCGACCGTGAGCAGTGCCTGGCACTGCTCGCGGGCGCCGGGCTCGGCCGGGTGGTGTTCACCTCCCGTGCCCTGCCGGCGATCCAGCCCGCCCGGTTCGCGCTCCACCATGGCGCGATCGTGGTGCGGACGCCCTCACAGAGCGCGTTGTTCGCCGGGATACTCGACAGTGTGGTGGCGTTCGCGGTCGACGAGTTCGCCAAGGACCTGAAGAGTGGTTGGTTCGTCACCGTCGTCGGCAGGGCCTCCGAGGTGCGTGATCCGCTGGTGACCGCCGAGCTCGAAACCCTGCCTCTGGGCTGCTGGACCGGCCGGGCGGACTCCCGGTACCTCCGGATCCCCATCGAGTCGGTAACCGGACGAAGGATCCTCGGCGTGTGCAGTAACGAAGCACTGTCCGTGATCGACGCACCAGATGAGCGATCCGGGCGCGTTTGTCACTCCTGACCCCACTGCCCGGAGCGGTGACCCGGGACGGTGACGGCGGTGCGGCGGGTGAGTGCGGCGAGTGACGCCAAGGCGCCCAGAATTCTGGACGCGGTGGCCGGGATCGCCCACGATCTCAGCCTCTCCGACGTGCTGCGGCGGATGGTGGAATCCGCCTGCGAGCTGACCGGCGCCCCGTTCGGTGCGCTGAGCGTGCTCGATTCGGACGAGTTCATCCGCTTCGGCGACGCCTGGCAACGGCCGCCGTCGGAGGACGAGTCCCGGGTCATGCCGATCCGCCTGCGCGGCCGCATCTTCGGGATGCTGTACCTCGCCCGGAAACCGGGCGGCGAGGAGTTCACCGAAGCCGAGGACGATCTGCTCATCGCGCTCACCGCCGCGGCCGGTGTGGTGATCGAGAACGCGGCCCTGTTCGACCAGGTGCAGCGGCGCGAGCGCTGGCTCGAAGCGTCCTACCACGTCACCGGCGCGCTCCTGACCGACCAGGATCTGACCGCGACCCTGCACCTCATCGCCGAACGCGCCCGCGTCGTCGCCGGCGGCACCGCGGGGGCGGTGGCCCTGCCCAGCGGTGACGGGCGGCTGGTCTTCGAGATCGTCGAGCCGCCGGGGCCGGACGCCGACAGGCTCGCCGGGGTCGCCGTGCCCACCGAGGGCACCGCGACCGGGATGGCGTTCACCACCGGGAAACCCGTCGTGGTCCGGGACTACGGCGAGAAGGTGCTCGAATACCAGGGCGACAACGCCTCCGCGATGCCCGCGGCGATCAAGGACCTGGACTCCACGATCGCCGTCCCCTTGCTCGTCGGCGAGGAGAAACTCGGCGTCCTGCTGGTGGCGAAGTTCCGCGACAAGACGCCGTTCTCCGCCTACGACGTCCAGCTCGCCGAGACCTTCGCCGCGCACGCCGCGCTCGCGGTCGAATTCGCCCGCGCGCAACAGGACAGGCAGCGGCTCGCCGTCTTCGAGGACCGCGACCGGATCGCCCGCGATCTGCACGATCTGGTGATCCAGCGGCTGTTCGCGATCGGGCTCGGCCTGGAGGGGCTCAGCAGGCTGGCGAGCGAACCCGCCGTCGCCGACCGCGTGACCGGCTTCGCGCACGAGATCGACCGCACCATCCGCGAGATCCGCAACAGCATCTTCTCGCTGCAGGAACCGGCGGAGGCGCAGGGCAGCCTCCGGTCGGAGCTGCTGCGCGTCGCGCTGGACGCGGGCTGCGCCTCGGAACCCCGGGTCGGGTTCGACGGGCCGCTCGACTCGACGGTGCCGGACACGGTGCGGTCCGATCTCATCGCGACCCTGCGTGAAGCACTGTCCAATGTGGTCAGGCACGCGGAGGCGACGACGGTGTCGGTCGACGTCTCGGTCGACCGCGACGGGCGGTGGCTGAAACTTTCGGTGGTGGACGACGGGGTCGGCATGCCCGCCGAACCCGGCCATCGCAGCGGGGTCGCGAACCTCGCCGAACGCGCGGCCCGCTGGAACGGGTCGTTCGGCGTCGAAGCGAGGCCGGAAGGCGGGACGAGGCTCGACTGGTCGGTGGAGTTGCCGGCCCGACAGGGGAGTGTGGGATGACGATTTCGGTGTTCCTGCTGGACGATCACGAACTCGTCCGCACCGGGCTGAAGACGGTCTTCGAGGCCGAGGACGATCTCACCGTGGTCGGCGAGGCGTCCACGGCCGCCGAGGCCTTCGTGCGGATCCCCGCGGTCAAACCCCAGGTCGCGGTGCTCGACGTCCGGCTGCCGGACGGTGAGGGGGTCAGCGTCTGCCGGGAGATCCGGGCGTCCATCGACCCGCCGCCCGCCTGCCTGATGCTGACGTCCTACTCCGACGACGACGCGCTGTTCGGCGCGATCATGGCGGGTGCGGCCGGGTACATGCTCAAGCAGGTCTCCGGTGGTGCGCTGGTCAAGGCCGTCCGCACGGTCGCCGCCGGGGGATCGCTGCTGGACAGCACGCTGACGGCGTCGGTGATGAACCGGCTGCGCGGCGAGAGCGACCTCCCGGACCCGCGGTACGAACAGCTGAGCCCGCAGGAGCGGCGGGTGCTCGACCACATCGCCGACGGGCTGACCAACCGCCAGATCGCGGAAAAGCTGTACCTGGCGGAGAAGACGGTCAAGAACTACGTGTCGTCCCTGCTGCACAAGCTCGGGTTCGAACGCCGCACCGCCGCCGCCGTCTACGCCACGCAACGCCGCAAGCCCTCTTCCTAGAAGAACGTGAACCCGCCCGCGTAGCCGGGATCCTCGCGCAGTACCCGGCGTAGTTCGTTGAGCGCGCGGTGCTGGGTGACGCGGACCGCGCCCGCGCTCGCCATGCCCAGCGCGTTCGCGGTCTCCTCGGCACTGAACCCGTGGATCACGCGGAGCACCAGCACGTCGCGCTGTTTCACCGAAAGGACCTCGAACAGCCGGGACAGCCGCCGGCTGCGATCGGCCCTCTCGACCTCTTCGAACGTCGGGTTCCACGGCCCGTCCTGCTCGGGCTCCGGATCGGGCACCGGCGCGGACGGGTCGCGGGCGAGGTTCCGGCGGATGTCGGCGACCTTGTGCGACGCGATCCCGAAGACGTACGGCAGGAAGCTGTCGTCCTGGTAGCTGTAGCGCGGCAAGGCCACCAGGACGGCCATGAGGACCTCCTGCGCGCAGTCCTCGGCGTTGGAGATGCCGCGCGTCGTCCCGCCCAGCCTGCCCGCGCAGTACCGGATCACGATGGGCCGGAGCAGGGTCAGCAGGCCCCCGACGGCCCGCCGGTCACCCTGGATCGCCGCGCGGATCAATTCGCCGTCCGGTTCTCCCGGACGGGGCACGCGCGAGGCACTCTTTCCCGCCGAGTGCGCATCGGCGCTGTACGTAGTCGGGCGCACGGCTTCTGCCACGGCGGTCACGCCGGCTGTGCCGTTCTCGGTGTGTCCCTGTGCGTTCCCACTGTCCCCACCTCCCGAAAGCCCCCAGCCCTCTTTTGGCCCTTTCGACGTTACGGAGCGCGTTCGCGAGTCACACCGGTATAGGAGCCCGGAGTGGTCGGGTCTTTCGGCCCTGGCGCCCCTGAGGTATGGACTTTCGCCAGATTGGTCTAGACAATTAGCCCAGCGCGGCGGCAGGCCGCCCTTGATCCGGAGGAATCGCGATGAGGCGTTCCAGATCCTTGGCCTTTCTGGCCGTTGTGGTGCTCACCTTCGCCGGGCTGATAACGGGGGGCGGCACCGCGAGCGCGGCCAACCTGCTTCTCAATCCCGGCTTCGAGGCGGGTTCGACGTCCGGCTGGTCCTGCGCGGCGGGGACGGCCGTCACCACACCGGCGTACTCAGGCGGTTACGCCGTTTCAGTCACGCCCGGCTCGACGATCGGGAAGTGCGCACAGACGGTGTCCGTCAAGCCCAGCACGACCTACGCGGTTTCCGCCTGGGTGAACGGGAATCCCGTGTACCTCGGGGTCACCGGCGGACCTTCGACCTGGACCGCGGCTACCTCGTACACGCAGCTCTCGCTGTCGTTCACGACGTCGGCCACGCAGACGACGGCGGAGGTGTACGTCCACGGCTGGTACGGCTCGGGCACCTTCTACGCGGACGACATCAGCCTCGACGGGCCCGGCGGCGGGACCCCGGGAGCACCGCCGTCGCCGGGGAATCCGGCCGTGGGCACGGTGACGAACTCGTCGATCGCGCTGTCGTGGGGAGCCTCGGCGGGCACGGTGACCGGATACCGCGTGTACGAGGGCGGGAACGTGGTCGCGACGGTGACCGGGACTTCGGCGACGATCTCGGGGCTGACGGCCTGCACCTCGCACAACTATTCGGTGGCCGCGTACAACAGCGCGGGCGAATCGCCGAAGAGCGCGGAGGCGGGCGCCACGACTACCGGCTGCGTCGACACCGGACTGCCGAAGCACGCGCTGATCGGCTACCTGCACGCGAGCTTCGCCAACGGCTCCGGGTACACGCGGATGGCCGACGTCCCGGCCGCCTGGGACATCGTCAACCTGGCCTTCGGTGAGCCGACTTCGGTGACCTCGGGCGACATCCGGTTCACGCGGTGCCCGGTGGCGGAATGCCCGACGGTGGAAAGCGACGCGGACTTCATCGCCGCGATCCGCGCGAAGCAGGCGCAAGGCAAGAAGGTCCTGATCTCCATCGGCGGCCAGAACGGCCAGGTCCAGCTGACCACGACCGCGGCGCGCGACGCTTTCGTCAGTTCGGTCTCCGCGATCATCGACCGGTACGGGCTGAACGGGCTCGACATCGACTTCGAGGGACACTCGCTGTACCTCAACTCCGGCGACAACGACTTCCGCAATCCGACCACGCCGGTGATCGTCAATCTCATTTCGGCCCTGAAGACGCTGAAAGCCAAGTACGGCGCGGGATTCGTGCTCACGATGGCACCGGAGACGTTCTTCGTGCAGACCGGATACCAGTACTACGGCGGCCTTGGCGGCGCCGACAACCGGACGGGTTCCTACCTGCCGGTGATCCACGCGATGCGGGACGCGCTCACCGTGCTGCACGTCCAGGACTACAACTCCGGACCGGTGATGGGCCTGGACAACCAGTACCACTTCATGGGCGGCGCGGACTTCCACATCGCGATGACCGACATGATCAAGGCGGGCTTCACGGTGTCCTCGACCGGGTTCCGGTTCCCGGGGCTGCGTGAGGACCAGATCGCGTTCGGCCTGCCCGCCGCGGTGAGCGCGGGCAACGGGCACACCGCCCCGGCGGCGGTGCACTCGGCGCTGAACTGCCTGGTGAAGAACTCGGGCTGCGGGTCGTATTCCCTGCGTGGCGGTGCTTCGCCGGCGCTGCGCGGGCTGATGACGTGGTCGATCAACTGGGACCGGTACTACGGCTGGGAATTCCAGAACGCCCACGAACCCTTCCTGAACGCCCTGCCCTGATCCTGCGCTTCGATCGCGCGTGAAGGCCCCCTTCCCTCGGCTCAGCCGAGGGAAGGGGGCCTTCACGCGCTCGGGCCGGGATGGGGGTTGCGAAAGTGGCTTTCGCAACCCCCATCCCGGTGCGGGTGCGGTCGGCTATGCGAGAAGGTGCCGAATGGCGATCGCCGCCCGTGCGTTCACCGCATTCAGAGGACGAAACGCGTCACCGGAGGCGTGTCCCAGTACGTGAAGGACCCCTTCCTGTACCTAGGCGCAAGGAAGGGGTCCTTCATGTACCGCCGTGCCCGGTACGCGTTTCGTCCTCTGGATGCGGTAGATGCGTACGCAAGTACCGCATCCAGAGGACTGAACGCGCAAAGGGGCGGGCCCGCACCGTGCAGCTTCGGTGCGGGCCCGCGGTTTCGGGGAGTACTTGTCGGGGAGAGGGACGTCAGAAGCCCGCGGTGATCCGCGTGAAGTCCCAGTCGTTCTGTGCGATACCACTGCAGTTCTCGGCGACCCCACCGTTGGGGCAGCCCCGGTCGCGGTTGGCCGACCAGAAAGCGAGCCTGGCGATCTTGTTCGTCTTGGACCAGTTGGTGATCTTGGTCCAGGTGTCCAGGCTCGTCAGTTCCCGCTGGTCCGAGAGACCGTTCATGCCGCTGATGCCCAGGTGGGTGTACGCCGTGGCGTCGTCCCACCCGAAGGTCGACTTCAGCTTGTCCCGCAAGCCGTTCGCGGCCTTGATGGTGTTGCCGTACATGTCCGCGCCGCCACCGAAGTCGAACGGCATGATCGTGTAGACGTCGATGCCGGCGTTCAGCGCCTTCGACTGGTCGATGAGCCGGTTGCCCCAGGAGTTCGGGCCACTGGTCGTCGTGCCGAAGGTGAGGATGGTCTGGATACCGGGGTTGTTCGCCTTCACGATCTTCAGCGCGTTCAGGACACGGTCCTGCACTGTCGCGTTCTCGAACTCGTCGGTGTTCTCGATGTCGATGTCGATCGCCTTGAGACCATAGGCGTCGATCACCTTCTGGTAGGCGCCGGCGAGCAGTTCCGGCGTCGAGCAGTTCGGGCCGAGCTTGTTGCCGCTCCACCCGCCGAAGGACGGCACGATCTGCCCGCCCGCGGCCTTGATCTGCGCGATCGCGTTCGCGTCGACGCCGCCCTGCAGCGGACGACTGCCGTCCCACGCGGGGTTGCAGCCGTTCGAGGCCAGCACGAACGCCAAGGTGAACCACTTGATCCCGGTCGCGTTCATGACCGTCTGCGGGTTCGGCGGGCTGCCCCAGCCCATGTACAGATACGGCGCGCCACGACCGCCGGGCTGCGGCGGGTTGCTCGTGGTGGTCGTCGGCGGGTTCGACGTCGTCGTGGTGGTGGTCGGCGTGGAGGGGGTGGTCGGCGTCGTGGTCGGGGTGCCGCCACCCGGATCACAGGAACCACCGTTGATCTTGCAGTTCGCCGGGGCGACGTAGCTCCCGGAGTACTTGACGTTGAAGCCGAAACTGGTGTTCCCGCCGTTGGACAGGTTGCCGTTCCACGTGTTCTTCACCGTCACGTGCTGACCGGAGACGGAATAGCTGCCGTCCCACAACGAAGCGATCGAATGTCCCGCGGGAAGGTCGAATTCGACCGTCCACGTGGGAAGGCTCGATCCCGAGTTGTTGCTGATCGTGTACTTGCCCTCCCAGCCGGAGCCCCAATCGGAGCCCTTGCTGAAGGCGGCGCCGACGCCGCCGGCCGCGGAGGCCGGCGCGATCACGAGGACCGCGCCGGCCGTTGCGGCAGCGGCGGCCAGGCCGACGGCCTGGATCCAAGTCCGCTTTGCCACTTCTCAGACCTCTCAGTTCAGGCCATTGCGCATGGCCGTGACCAGTTCACCGTTCCCGGTGTCACCACTGAGCTCCCAGAAGAACGCGCCGCCGAGACCCTGGTTCTTGGTCCAGCCCATCTTCGAGTTGATGGTCGCGGGAGTGTCGTAGCTCCACCAGTTGTTGCCGCACTTCGCGTACGCGGTGCCCGCGATAGTGCCCGTCGACGGGCAGCTGTTCTTCAGGACCTTGTAGTCCTCGATGCCCGCTTCGTACGTGCCCGGTGCCGCACCGGTCGCGGTGCCGCCCGGGGCGTCCTGCGTGACGCCGGTCCAGCCTCGGCCGTAGAAACCGATACCCAGCAACAGTTTGCTCGCCGGAACACCCTTGGCCTTGAGCTTCTGGATGGCGTCGTCGGAGTTGAAGCCCTGCTGCGGGATGCCCGGGTACGCGGTCAGCGGCGAGTGCGGGGCCGTCGGGCCCTGCGCCGCCCAGGCGCCGAAGAAGTCGTACGTCATGACGTTGTACCAGTCGAAGTACGCCGACGCGGGGCCGTAGTCGGCGAGGTCGAGCTTGCCGCCGCTGCTGGCGTCCGCGGTGATCGCGGCGGTGACCAGGAACGAGGAGCCGAACTTCGTGCGCAGCGCCTGTGCCACGTTCTTGATGGCGGCGGGGCCGCTGGTGTCACAGGTGAGACCGCAGGCGTTCGGGTACTCCCAGTCGATGTCGATGCCGTCGAAGACGTCGGCCCACCGCGGGTCCTTGATCAGCTTGTAGCAGGATTCCGCGAACGCGGCCGGGTTCTTCGACGCCTGGCCGAAGCCGCCGGACCAGGTCCAGCCACCGAACGACCACAGCACCTTCAGGCCCGGGTACATCTTCTTCAGCTTGCGCAGCTGGTTGAAGTTACCGCGCAGCGCGCCCGCGTCCCACGTGTCCGCGACACCGTCCACACTGGACCCGGCGTCGTAGAACTTGTCGTAGTCGGCGTAGGTGTCGTCGTTGGCGGTGCAAGAACCGCCTGTGACGTTGCCGAAGGCGTAGTTGATGTGCGTCAGCTTCGCCGCGGAACCAGAAGTGTGAATGTTCTTCACGTGGTAGTTACGGCCGTAGACGCCCCACTGCACGAAGTAGCCGAGGTTCTTCTTCGCGCCCGGGTTCGGGTTCGAAGTCGTCGTGGTCGGCGGATTGCTCGTGGTGGTCGTCGTGGGCGGGTTCGACGTCGTGGGGTTGGACGTCGTGGTCGTGGGCGGGTTGCTCGTCGTCGGGGTGCCGCCACCCGGGTCGCAGGAGCCGCCGTTGATCTTGCAGTTCGCGGGCGCGGTGTAGGCGCCGGAGTACTTGACGTTGAAGCCGAAACTGACGGACGCGCCGTTGGAAACGTTGCCGTTCCAGGTGTTCTTGACGGTCACGTGCTGGCCGGAGACGGTGTAGCTGCCGTCCCACAGCGAGGCGATCGAGTGGCCCGACGCGAGGTCGAACTCGAGCGTCCAGGAGGTCAAGGCCGATCCCGAGTTGTTCGTGATCGTGTACTTGCCCTCCCAGCCGGACCCCCAGTCCGAACCCTTGGTCAGGGTGGCTCCGACCCCGCCCGCCGCGTTCGCGGGCACGGTCACCAGACCGACCGCCAGCGCCGCGACGGCCGTGAACAGGCCGACCAGATGCCATCTCTTTCTTGACATTTCACTCCTTACAACACGGTGCAGGGAAATGATCTTGGAGAAGATTTCGTCAAAGGGAAATCGGCGACATCGCGTTGCCGTGGCCGAAACCGGGCAGGCGGGGATGCGTCTTCATCGACCACCTCCATGCGGAACGCTTTGTTGCGGGAGACGGTACGTGGTCTGGACCAATATGGGAAGCATCACTACGTAGAGTGGTGATTTTCCTGCGAACGGCCTAATACGTTCGACAGCGTTAACCGTTCACAGGTTCGGTGCCGTTCAGCGACGGAATTCGTCCATTTCGCCGAGCCGTGCGATATTCGCCGATTCGTCGGCGTCCGGCGCGATACCGGAAAGGAACACCTCGGTGATTTCGACGGCGACGTCGGGAGCGAGCCGCTTCAGGCTCAGTGCCAGCACGTTCGCGTCGTTCCACTTGCGCGCGCCCGCGGCGATCCAGGTGTCCCAGGCCAGCGCCGCGCGCACGCCGGGAACCTTGTTGGCCGCGATGGCCGTGCCCGTCCCGGTCCAGCACATGACCACGCCGAAGTCGGCGTCGCCGTCGGCGACCGCCTTGCCCACCGCCGCGCCGAGTTCCGGCCAGAGTTCCGACGTCGCCGGGTGGATCACCTCGTGCCCGGCCTCGGCCAGGAAGGCCTGGACGGCGTCCGTGGTGGCGTTCCGGTCGTCGGCGGAGAAGGCGATCCTCATGTCCGGATCGTAACGCCGCGTCAACAGGTGACGAACCGGAAGTCATGGGAGGATCTCGTCGTGGACTCGTCTGCGGAGGAGCGCCAGGTCCAACGTGACCAGGAGATCGCCAGGACACGGATTCTCGACACCGCCGCCCGTCTGGTCGGCGAGACAGGCTTCGCCCGGCTCAAGATCGGCATGATCTGTGCCAGGACGGGCTATCCGAGCGGCGTCGTCTACCAGCTGTTCGGGTCGAAGGAGACGCTGGTGCAGCGGCTCGTCGAGTTCGCCGCGGAGAAGTTCGCCGACGCCTTCAGCGCCGCCGTCGCCACCCGCACCGGCGGGCTGACGCCCGGCCCGATGGACATGTTGCGCGCGTTGCTGGACATCTTCTTCGAGCTGCTCACCGACATGCCGCCGCTGAACCGGGCGTTCGTGGTGCTCTGGACGGACGCGACCGTCGGTGATCCGGCGGTGCGGGCGGCGATGACCGAGGCCGATCGCCGGTACCGGTTCGCCATCGCGCAGACCGTCGCCGCCGGGATCGCCGACGGTTCCATCTCCGGTGTCCGCGACCCCGACGCGTACGCGGCGGCGCTGGTCGGGCAGCTGCGGGGGATCGCCGTGGCCACGATCATCGATCCCGGCGGAATCGACCTGCGCGCCGTCCGCGCGGAGATGGAATACGCCGTGAACCGGCTGGCCTAAGGGGTTTTGGTCAACGGAGCCGCGCCGAACGAGACGTCGAACCGGTCGCACCAGATGCTGACACTCGAATAGCGGGCCAGATCGGTGCCCGCGGGCAGGGTGTAGTTCTGGCTTCCCTTGTTGCCCTTGAGCTTCCCGGCGCTCACGTGCGCGCCGTCGTCGAACACGAACCAGCCGTCCTTGCCGGGGAGCACCGGCGCGGCGGTGAGCAGGACCCGCAGGTCCGGGCCGTTGCTCGTGTCGAGATTCTCCAGGCGCAGCACCAGTGATCCGTCTTCCGCGCGGAGGATCCGGACGCCGCCGCTGGTCTCGTGTTCGTGGCTGATCAATTCCCCGGTCGCCACGACCGTGGGCTTTTTCGGGGCGGGCACGGCACTTTCGGTGCTTTGAGCCGAGGTTTGAGGCAGGGGAAGTGCCTCTTGGACCGTTTCGTTCACCCAGAGCTTCCACGGCTGGAACCAGTAGAGGCCCGCGGCCACCGCCATCACCAGTCCGGCCGCCACGACGGCGAGCACCCGCTTGCGTTTCATGGAGGTCATTCAACCGCGCGAACCGTCCGGATCGCCGGATTCGCGCGGTTACCGAACCCTTACGGCGTGAGCACCACCTTGCCCGCGACCGTCCCGGATTCGGCCAGCCGCAGGGCCTCCGCGACCTGGCTCAACGGCAGCCGCGCCGCGACCTGTGCGGTGATCGTGCCGTCCTTCAGGGCGGCGAAGACCTGGGTGAGGTCTTCGCGCAGCCGGGCACGGAACCGGTTCTTGGCGAAGGACCGTCCCGCCCAGACGTTGAAGAAGTACGCGTTGCGGCCGTTCGGGAGGCTGTTCCACACCATGACGCGGGCGAGGATCTTGAGCACGGGCAGTTGCTTGGAGCCTTCGTCGTCGCGGGTCGCGGCGCTGCCGTAGGAGACGAGGGTGCCGCCGCGGGCGAGCAGCTTCCACGACGCGAGCACGCTGGCACCGCCGACGTGGTCGAAGACGGCGTCGACACCTTCGGGGGCGAGCTCGCGGACGCGGGCGGAGATGTCCTCGGTGCGGTAGTCGATCGGCGTGACTCCCAGGCGCCGCAGCGCTTCGTGGTGCCGCTTCGACGCGGTGCCGATCACCCGGACACCCGCCTGCGCGGCGAGCTGGACCAGCAGCGAGCCGACCCCGCCGTTCGCGCCGTGGACCAGGATCGTCTGCCCGGCGCGCACCCGGGCCTTGCGGTGCAGCATCTGCCAGGCGGTGATGCCGTTGACCACCGCGGTCTCGGCCTCTTCGGCGCCGAGGCCGTCCGGGACGGGCACGACGTCGGCGGCGTCGAGGACGACGTGGCTGGCCCAGCTCCCGACCTTCGTCAGCGCGGCGATCCGGCGGCCGGCGAGCCCGCGGTCGACCCCGTCGCCGGTGGTCAGGACCGTTCCGACCAGGTCGTAGCCGGGGACGAAGGGGAAGGGCGGCTGGTCGTAGTACTTGCCGCGGCGCATCTGCTGCTCGGCGAACGAGACCCCGGTCGCCTCCATCGCGACCACCACCTGGCCGGGGCCGGGTGCGGGGAGCGGGCGTTCCCGCAGCTCCAGGCCTTCCGGCTCGACCTTGCCCGGCAGTACGACCTCGGTCAGCGTGTTCATCACGATCTCCCTGAGTGCTTGTTGTGTCCGTTAGAGCCTGTAACCATAGTGAGCACTGCTCTCGGAAAAGTCAAGCGGGATCACGGCTGGGTTTCGTGCCTTGACCGGGTCCCCGCCGCTTGACACGATTGCCGATCTGAAAAGGGCATATCGGACGGAGGCCCCGCGATGGGTTCGGCGATGTTTTCGATCCTCTTGCCCGTCGCACTGGCGCTCGTCATGTTCGGGCTGGGACTGACCCTGACCGTCGGCGACTTCACGCGGGTGCTGAAGTACCCGAAGGCGGCCGTCATCGCGTTGGTGTGCCAGATGATCGTGCTGCCCGTGATCTGCGTCGGCCTCATCCTGGTGTTCGGCCTCGGCGGAGTGCTCGCGGTCGGGATGATGCTGCTCGTCGCGTCGCCCGGCGGGACGTCGGCGAACCTGTTCAGTCACCTCGCCGGCGGCGACATCGCCCTCAACGTCACGCTCACGGCGATCAACTCCGTGCTGGCGGTCTTCACCCTGCCGCTGGTGGTCGGCCTGTCGATGGCCGAATTCCTCGACGGCGGCGCCTCGGTCGGGCTCCAGCCCGCGAAGTTCGTGCAGGTGTTCGCGATCGTGCTGATCCCGGTCGTGCTCGGGATGGCGGTGCGGAGCCGGTTCACCGGCTGGGCCGAGCGGATGCGCAAACCGGTCAAGATCGGCTCCGCCGTGGTGCTCGTGCTGGTGATCGCGGCCGCGATCGCGCAGGAGTTCCGGACCCTGGTGGACAACATCGGGACGCTCGGACCGGTGGCGCTGGCGCTTTCCGTGCTCAGCCTCGCGATCGGGTACTACGTGCCGCGGTTGTTCCGGGTGGACCGAGGGCAGTCGATCGCGTCCGCCATGGAGATCGGCGTCCACAACGCCACTCTCGCGATCGCCGTCGCGATCTCCGTCCTCGGCGACAAGACGATGGCCGTGCCCGCCGGGATCTACGGCGTGCTCATGTTCTTCCCCGCCGGGATCGCGGCACTGTCGTTGTCCCGCAGCAAGGAGACCGCGCGGGTCTGAGTTACGTTGGGGGCGTGCAGCGTGCTCCCATCGGCGACATCCTCGACGTGAACGGTGTGCCCGTCCATGTCCGCCAGGACGGCGCCGGACCGCCGATCCTGTTGCTGCACGGGTATTGCGGATCGGTGCACTGGTTCGACCGGCTCACCCTCGGCCTGGCCGCGGCGCACCGCGTGATCCGGGTGGATCTGCTGGGACACGGGTGCACCGGCGGTTCTTCCGGTCTCGACCCGGTGTCGCAGGCGCGCATGGTGGCGGGTGTCCTCGAAGCACTGGGCGTCGAAGACGTTCTGGTCGCCGGTCATTCCTTCGGTGCCGACGTCGCCCTCGCGCTGGCCGAGATTTCGCCGCGTGTCAAGGCTTTGGTGCTGATCGGGCAGGCCCCGGACTACAGCTACGCGTCCTTTCCGCCCGGTAGCACGGTTCTGCTGCCGATGGCCAGCGCGCTCGTGCGGCTGCTGGCCCGCCAGCGGTGGATCCGGTTCGCCTCCCGGTTCCGCCGGGTGAGCTGGTTCGGCGATCCCTTGCAGGACTTGGCCGATCACGCCGTCACCGCGCCGTCGATGGCCCGGGTGGTGCTCGTGGACCGCGCGCGGCGACTCGCGTTTCGTCCTCTGGACGCGCAGGTGGCGGAGCTGGGGTTGCCGTGCTTGGTGATCCTCGGGCGGCGGGACCGGTTTTACGACTGTGACAAGACTTTCGCCCGGTATTCGGCGGTGGGGGCGCGGGTGGAGGTCGTGGAAGGCGTCGGTCACTCGCCGTTCTTGGAGCGGCCGGGCGAGGTGGCTCGGTTGCTTCGGGAGTTCGGGGTCGTGAGTGGCAAGTCGGTGGTCGGTCGGGTGGGTCGTGAGTGGTAAGTGCCGTTCTAACGACACTTACCACTCACGAGTCCCTCACCTGCCAGCGTCCCCGATCGCCTGGTCCAGCACAGCCAGTCCTTCCGCCAGCTCGTCCTCGGTGGCCGTCAGCGGGGGAGCGATCCGGAAGACCCCGCCCATCCCCGGCAACTGCACGATGTTCATGTGCAGCCCCAGTTCGAGACAGCGCCGCGTGACCAGCGCGCCCAGTTCGTCGGAGCTCCGCTTCGTGGCACGGTCGGCGACGAGTTCCACGCCGACCAGCAGACCGCGTCCGCGGATGTCGCCGACGACGTCATGACGGCCGGCGATGTTGTCGAGCCCGCGGCGGAGGAACGCGCCCAGTTCGGTCGCGCGTTCGTCGAGGCGGTCGCGGGTGAGGACGTCGAGCACCGTGTTCCCGACGGCAGCCACCAGCGGGTCCGCGACGTGCGTGGTGAAGAACAGGTAGCCGCGATCGTGCGCCTCCTGCTCGATCTCGGCGCTCGTGATCACCGCCGCCAGCGGGAGTCCCGCGCCGAGCGTCTTGGACAGCGTCAGGATGTCGGGGACGACGCCGTCGCGTTCGAAGGCGTACCAGTTTCCCGTGCGGCACAAGCCGGTCTGCGCCTCGTCGAGGATCAGCAGCATCCCGCGTTCGCGGCATTTCTCACGCAGGGCGGCGAAATAGCCCACCGGCGGCTCGATGATCCCGCCGGAGCTGAGGATCGGTTCGACGACGCACGCCGCGAGACTGCCGACGGACTGGGCGTCGATCATCTCGAACCCGAAGTCCAGCTGACGCCGCCAGTCCAGTCCCCCGTCCGCGGTCAGGAAGTCCGGCCGGTAGGAATTCGGCGCCGGGATGGCGAAGTTGCCCGGCGAGGCCGGACCGTAGCCCTTGCGGCCCGCGCTGTAGGTCGCGTTCGCCGCGGCTTGCGTCATCCCGTGCCAAGACCGGGCGAACGACACGATCTCGTGCTTCCCCGTCACCAGTTTCGCCATCCGGATGGCGGCCTCGTTCGACTCGGCGCCGGTGGTCAGCAGCAACGCCTTTTCCAGCGGTGACGGCAAAGTCTCGGCCAGCCGCCGCGCGAGGTCGACGACGGGACGGCTCAGCATCCCGCTGAACAGATGGTCGAGCGAGCCGATCTGCCGCCGGACGGTCTCGACGATCTCGGGATGCGAATGCCCGAGGATCGCGCTCATCTGCCCGGACGTGAAGTCGAGGATCCGCCGCCCGGACTCGGTGAACAGGTAGCTCCCGGCGGCGTGGTCGATGATCTCGCGGGTGAAGTCGCCGGCCCCGGCGTAGCGCACGAGGTGCCGGTCGGCGTCGGCCCAGAAACGGTCGGCGGTGGACAGGTCGGTGGTCGGAGCAGCCATGCCTCGACGGTAAAGCGGATCCGAGCGACACGTCCATCTCACGATTCCGGCTGTGCTGTTCGGCTGATCCGTACAACAATGGACGTCATGCTCAACCCGTGGAGGCTCAGCCTGCTGAGCCGGCTGGACACGCTCGGCACCGTCCGCGCGGTGGCGAAGGCGGCCAATCTGAGCGCCTCCAGCGTTTCCCAGCAGCTCGCGGTCCTCGAGGCCGAAACACGCACGCAGCTGCTGGAACGCACCGGCCGCCGTGTCCGGCTGACCCCCGCCGGGCTGATGCTGGCCCGCCGCGCGCGGGCGATCCTCGACCACATGGACACCGTCGAGGCCGAGTTGCGCGGTCTCGGCGAGGCACCGGCCGGCCTCGTCCGCCTCGGCGCCTTCCAGAGCGCGATCCACACGATCGCCGTCCCCGCGGTGACCCGGCTGGCCCGCTCGCATCCGCAGCTGGACATCGAACTGCTGGAACTCGAACCGCACGTCAGCATGCCCGCGCTCCGTGTCGGCGACGCCGACGTCATCGTCACCACCACGGACTTCGTCGAACAGCCGCTGGGGCCGGACATCGACCTCGTGCCGCTCGCGACCGACCCGATCGTGCTCGTCGTCCCGCCCGGCCATCCGGCCGCCGGCCGGGGCCCCGCCGATCTCGCCGCCTACGCGAGCGAGCCCTGGGTGTTCGACATCCCCCAGTCGTACATGGCGAACCTCGCCACCCGGCTCTGCCGCGAAGCGGGTTTCGAGCCGCGTGTGGTCGCCAGGTTCAGCAACTACATGATGACCTTGCAGCACGTCGAGGCCGGGCTCGCGATCGCGCTCCTGCCCGGCCTCGCCGTCGACAAGCGCTACCGCGTCGCCACCCGCGAGCTCGCGACGCCGGTCAACCGCTCCATCACCGCCGCGATCAGGCGCGGGTCCGCGCCTCGCGCCGCTGTCGACCTGGTTCTCGAAGCGATCCGGAGTCATCCCGAGCTGCCACTGTGAAGCCGTGCCGCCGCGCCACCAGCACCACGGCCAGTGTCGGCACCAGCAGCACCAGGACACCCCAGGGGAAGGACCCGGCACCGAAGCCGTCGAGGAGGACGCCACCGGCGATCCCGCCGCCCGCCATCGCCGCGTTCCACAGGGTGACCAGCATGGCCTGCGCGATATCGGCCGCACCGCCCTTGTCGCCCGCCTGCGCGGCGGCTGTCTGCAGCAGCGTCGGGACGCCGCCCCAGCCGAGACCCCACAGTGTCACCGCGACATAGACCAGCACCGGATTTTCCCCCAGCAGAGCCAAGATCGTCGCCCCGAGGGCCACGAGAAGGGTGCCCGCGACGGTCAGCGCGCGCAGCCGCCGGTCGATGAGCACGCCGACGAACCAGATGCTGACCATCGACGCCACACCGAACACCAGCAGGATCTCCTCGACCGAGCCGCCCATCGACACGTGTCCGAGGAAGGTGGCGATGTAGGTGTAGAGGATGTTGTGCGCCAGCACGAAGGTCAGCGTCACGAACAGGACGGCGGCCACACCGGGCACGGCGAGGCTCCGCCGCACCGGAAGCCTGCCGCCCTTGTCCTGTCCCGGGAAATCGGGGACGGCCAGCGCGATCCAGCCGAGCAGGCCGAGCGCGAGCAGCGACATGATCGCGAACGTCACCTGCCAGCCGAAGACGCCGCCCAGGAACGTGCCCGCGGGGATGCCGAGCGAGAGCGCGAGCGGGATCCCGGTCATCACGACGGCGATCGCCTTGCCCCGCACCGGTTCCGGCGCCAGCCGCCGGGCGTACCCGGTCAGCAGCGCCCAGACCACGCCCGCCGCGATCCCGGCGACGAACCGCGCGCCGAGGGTCAACGGGTAGTTCGTGGACAGCGCGGTGACCGTGTTGGCGACGGCGAAACCGGCCACTCCGGCCAGGAGCAAGCGTTTGCGCCGCCAGCCCGCCGTCGCGGCGGACAGCGGGATCGCGGTGAGGGCGGTGCCGATCGCGTACACCGTCACCAGCTGGCCTGTCGCCGCTTCGCCGACGCCGAGTCCTGAGCTCATCGCGGGCAGCACGCCTGCGGGCAGGGCTTCGGTGAGGACGGTGACGAACGCCGCCGTGGTCAGCGCGAGCAGTGCGCCGAGGGGGAGTTTCGGAGTCATGGTCCGTATGCTCGAACCATCACATACATGTGAAGGTCAAGTCGACCGGGGTGAGGTGGCGCACATGCGGATCGGGGAGCTGTCGGAGCGGACGGGGACGTCGCGCCGGCTGCTGCGGTACTACGAGGAGCAGGGGCTCATCATCTCGCAGCGGCAGGCCAATGGCTACCGAGACTACGACGAGCCGTCGGTCGACAGGGTCATCCAGGTCCGCGGCCTGCTCGACGCCGGGCTGCCGACCCGCATCATCAAGCAGATCCTGCCGTGCCTGGACAAACCCCGGCAGATCTACTTCCCGGACGCGACCAGGGAGATGCTCGAAACCCTGGAGGCCGAACGCGACCGGATGACCAGGCGCGCCGAATGCCTGCTCCGCAACCGGGACGCCATCACCGAGTACCTCGACGCCGTCCGCGCCTACGACCCCGCGTCCTGAGCCGGAGGGACATTCCTCGCACCGGTCTTGACAGTACGAGAAAGCGCTTTCAGGATGAGGGCAGGAAAGCGCTTTCAAAGGAGAACGGATGACCACGCGGAAACTCGGCGTCGTGATGAACGGCGTCACCGGGCGGATGGGCTATCGGCAGCACCTGGTGCGCTCGGTCCTGGCGATCAGGGAGGCGGGCGGGGTCGAGCTGGCCGACGGGTCGCGGGTCCAGCTGGAGCCGGTCCTGGTGGGGCGCAACGCGGACAAGCTCGAAGAGATCGCCACCCGGCACGGGCTGACCCGCTGGACCACCGACCTCGACGCCGCCCTCGGCGACGACGACCTCCCGCTCTACTTCGACGCGCAGCTGACCGCCGTCCGGGAGAAGTCGATCATCCGCGCCATCGACGCGGGCAAGCACATCTACACCGAGAAGCCGGTCGCGGAATCGGTCGAAGGCGCGCTCGCGCTGGCGCGGCACGCGGAGGCGGCCGGGGTCAAGAACGGCGTCGTCCACGACAAGCTGTACCTGCCCGGCCTGCTCAAGCTGAAGCGGCTGATCGACAGCGGCTTCTTCGGCGAGATCCTCTCCGTGCGCGGAGAGTTCGGCTACTGGGTCTTCGAAGGTGACTGGCAGGCCGCGCAGCGTCCCAGCTGGAACTATCGCGCCGAGGACGGCGGCGGCATCGTCGTCGACATGTTCTGCCACTGGAACTACGTGCTGGAGAACCTTTTCGGCGCGGTCAACGCGGTGACCGCGAAGGCCGTCACGCACATCCCGGAGCGCGTCGACGAGAAGGGTGAGCGGTACACCGCCACGGCCGACGACTCCGCGTACGCGATCTTCGAGCTCGAAGGCGGCGTCATCGCCCAGCTCAACTCGTCCTGGTGCGTGCGGGTCCACCGCGACGAACTCGTGGAGTTCCAGGTCGACGGCACCAAGGGCAGCGCGGTCGCGGGCCTGCACAAATGCGTCCTCCAGCCGAGGGAGGCCACCCCGAAGCCGGTGTGGAACCCGGATCTGGCCGAGACGCGGTCGTATCGCGCGCAGTGGCAGGAAGTGCCCGACAACGAGGACTTCGGCAACGGTTTCCGCGCCCAGTGGGAGCAGTTCGTCCGCCACGTCGCGGAGGACGCGCCGCACCCCTACGACTTCATGGCGGGGGTGCGGGGCATCCGGCTCGCGGAAGCCGGCCTCGAATCCTCGCGCGAGGGCCGCCGGATCTCCCTGGGCTAGCGCCCGAAAACGGTCCCGGGGTCCTCGGCGATCAGCACCGAGATCTCGCGGATCTTGCGGTTCGTGTGCTGCGAAGCCTCGGTGAGCCACCGGAAGGCGTCTTCGGCGTTCAGTTCCAGACGTGCCATCACGATTCCCTTCGCGGTGGCGATGGCGTCCCTGGTCTCCAACGCGGCGACCAGGGTCTCCGCCTGTCGTTCGGCGGCGGCCCAGCGGGAAGCGGTGAGGATTATCGCCGAGATCGCCGAGGTGAACATCGCGACCAGGGCCGCCTCGACCGGGTCGAAGGCGTTCTCCTGGTAGCTCCAGACGTTGAGCGCGCCCGACAGCGGCTCGCTGGAACGCCGCTTGAGCTGGGAGTCGTCGGGGACGAACAGCGGACAGGCCAGCGCGGTCCGCACACCGAGCTGTTCGGCGGCGGTCGCGAACTCCGGCCAGCGGTCGGCCGCGTCGATGTCCAGCCGGGTCCGGACGATCGTCCCGCTCTCAGCGGCCTTCAGACAGGGGCCTTCGTCCGCGCTGTACTGCGCCTTGTCCAGGGGGAACAGGGACTCGTCGGTGGCGGCGACGGTGCTCGGCTCGTCGTCGGAGTACAGCGTGACCGTGGCCGCGTCCGCGCCGGGAAGCAGCCCGACGACCTTCTTCGCCACCCGTTCCAGCAACTCGTCGCGAGGCTCGTCGAGCCGCATCGACTCGGTGAGCTCACGCAACGCCGACGCGGTGTCGCGAAACTGATCCATCGTGTCCCTTTCCCGCGGCCGTCCCGGTCGGGACGGCCTCACCAAAACGTACTCGTTCTGGCTGGCGGGGCATTCACCGATTCGGACTAACCGGCTGGAATCCCGCCGGTTCGGCGGTCATCGCCCCTTCGCCGCGGGTGAGCCCGGGCAGCTGCTGCTCGAACCGCGCGACCTCGCCCGCGGGAAGGGTGCCCGTCAGCTCGGACCGGTCGCCGCGCGCCACCGAGCCGGTGACGGTCCCACCGCGTTCGACCAGCTTGGACAGCGTCGCGGTCACCGCGTCGGCGGGCAGTTCCACCTCCACGCGGCTGACCGGTTCGAGCACCTCGGTCCCGGCCTCCCGGAGCGCTTCCTCCAGGACGAGCGGGGTGACCTTGCGGAAGTCGCCCGCCGCGCTGACCGGGCTGAAGTAGCCGGTGTGGGTGACGGTCACCACGCAGTCGATCACCTCCCGGCCGGACGGGCCCCGCCGCAGTGTCGCGTCCACGGTCTCCTCGATGGCCTTGTGGAAGGCGAGCGGGAGCGACCCGAGTTCGACGTCGAGGCCGAAAGCCAGTCCGGAGCCCGGTTCGCCGGGGCCGACGCGCAGGCCGAGCGTCGCGAAGTGCGGATTCCGATTCTCCGTGATGAGCCACACCGAAGCGCCCGTGCCGGTCGGCCGTTCGACGCAAACGGGCCGGGTGAGGCTGAATCCGACGTCGAGGCCGTGCTGTCCGGCCAGGGTCTCCGCGATGATCTCCTTCTGCACCTCGCCGTAGAGCCGCACCGAGATCC
Source organism: Amycolatopsis oliviviridis (assembly GCF_014654365.1). Classification (GTDB taxonomy): domain Bacteria; phylum Actinomycetota; class Actinomycetes; order Mycobacteriales; family Pseudonocardiaceae; genus Amycolatopsis; species Amycolatopsis oliviviridis. The sequence continues at coordinate 244,958 of NZ_BNAY01000003.1, read as the reverse complement.
GCCGGGTCTCGTCGTCCTGCCGGACGGTGATCAGCGGATCCTGTTCCGCCAGCTCCTGCAGGGCGGCGAACACCGACGGCGTCTCCGCGGGCCGCGCGGGACTGACCACGGTTTCCAAGGCGGGCGGCGGGAACTGCGTGGAGGCGCCTCCGGTGTCGGGGACGCCGACGCGGTCACCGATCCGGATCTCCTTGAGCCCGGTGACCTTGGCGATCTGCCCGGCCCGCGCGCGGCCCTCGACGGTTTCGTCGCCGACTTCGAAGACGTGGACCGCGCTCACTTTCGCTTCCGCCGTGACCGTCCCGCCCGGGCCGGGACGGTGGAACTCGACGTGGTCCCGTGCGCCGATCTCGCCGGAGAACACGCGGACGTAGGCGATCTTCTCGTGCGCGCGGCCGCGTTCGACCTTGAACACCGAGGCGCGTAATCGACCGTCCGGAGCGGGTTTCCCCGCTCCCGCAAGGAATTCGCGGATGCCGGAGGTCAGCTCGCCGATCCCTTCGCCGCTGCGCGCGGACCCGAAGAAGACGGGGGAGACGACGCCGAGCCGGGTCTGGCGGACGACCTCGGCCCGGTAGTCCTCGGGCGTCACCGTGTCTTCGAGGTACGCGGCGAGGAAGGCGTCGCTGTGCTCGGCCAGCTGTTCGGCGAGCCTGGACGACGGCGATACCGCGCGCGGCCGGACCTTCGCCTCCGCCGTGCCGAGACCGTCGACTTCGGACATCGGCACGCACGCGACGCCGAGGCGTTCGGCGAGGTCGGCGAGGAGGCCGTCGTCGCGCGCGCCCGCCCGGTCGACCTTGTTGACGAAGATCAGCACGGGGATCCGCAGCCGCGCGAGCGCGCGCATGAGCACCCTGGTCTGCGCCTGCACCCCCTCGACGGCGGAAACGACGAGGACGACACCGTCGAGCACCCGCAGCGCGCGTTCGACCTCGGCGATGAAGTCCGGGTGGCCCGGGGTGTCGATCAGGTTGACGCGCAGGTCGCCGACGCGGAAGGACACGACGGCCGAGCGGATGGTGATGCCGCGACGGCGTTCCAGCTCCATCGTGTCGGTGCGGGTGTCCCCGGCGTCGACGCGGCCGAGGGTGCCGATGGCACCGGTGTGATGGAGCAGGCGCTCCGTCAGGCTCGTCTTACCGGCGTCGACATGGGCGAGGATCCCGAGGTTCAGGTACGTCATGGATGAACGGCTCCAGGGCTGTCGAAAGGTCCGTACGACTGGGGAACTCGACAGCTCGGCGCACGCCGTTCTCCTTCTCTCGGGAAGCACCTGGACAGCCGGACGTTAGCAGCGTGTTTCCGGCCGGTCACGCGATTTAAGGCCGGGCGTTGACTTGACGCGGGCCATGGGCTGTAATTCTTGGACATTTCAGCGCAAGAACATGACAAGAGTCAGGAAGATTCCGCTCAGTCCCCGCACCGGAGCAGAGGAATGTCATGAGAACGAAGCGCCTTCTGTCGCGCGCGATGACGTACGCCGCCCTGTCCCTCCTTCTGGCCCCGCCCGCCATCGCGGCGAGCGGGACCCCGGCCCCAGCCGCCTCCGTGACCGCCGCCGCCGTCGAAGCCGCCGACGCGACGTACACCGCCAGTAGTCAGCTGGCCGGCTACGCCGTCGCCAACGTCGGAGACGGCAACCAGGCCACCTACTGGGAAAGCACGAACAACCAGTTCCCGCAGTGGGTCCAGGCCGATCTCGGCGCGGCCACGGACATCGCCAGGCTCGTGCTCAAACTGCCGTCCGGCTGGGAGGCCCGCACCCAGACCTTCTCGGTGCAGGGCAGCGCGAACGGCACGAGTTTCAGCGACCTGGCGTCGTCGGCCGCCCACCGCTTCGACCCGGCGACCGGCAACACTGTCACCCTCGACGTCACCGGGAACACCCGTTTCGTGCGGCTGAACATCACCGCCAACACCGGCTGGCCCGCCGCGCAGCTCTCGGAGTTCGAGGTCCACGGCCCGGCGGGCGGGGACACTCAACCGCCGTCCGCGCCGGGGAACCTCGCCTACACCGAGCCGTCGAGCGGGAAGATCCGGCTCAGCTGGTCGGCGTCGACCGACAACACCGGCGTCACGGGCTACGACGTCTACGCCAACGGGCAGCTTCGCGCCCATGTCGCCGGGGACGTCCTGACCTACACCGACGATCAGCCGGAAAGCGCGACGGTCGCCTATTCCGTGCGGGCGCGCGACGCGGCGGGCAACCAGTCGCCCAGCAGCGGCACCGTGACCCGGGCCGGTACCCAGGCCGGGACGAATCTCGCGCTGGGCAAGCAGATCACGGCGTCTTCGGTCCAGCACACCTACGTCGCGGCCAACGCGAACGACGATTCCGTGACCACGTATTGGGAGGGCGCGGCGTACCCGAACCTGCTGACCGTGGCACTCGGGTCGAACGCCGAACTGGACCGCGTCGTGGTCAAGCTCAACCCGGATCCCGCCTGGGGCCAGCGGACGCAGACGATCGCGGTCGAAGGGCGTGATCAGGGCGCGACGGCGTTCACCGCGCTGGCGCCCGCGCAGACGTACACCTTCGCCCCGTCGAGCGGCAACACCGTGACGATCCCGGTCACCGGCCGCGCCGCCGACGTCCGCCTGCGGATCACCGCCAACTCCGGTGCCCCCGGCGGTCAGGCCGCCGAGTTCCAGGTCTTCGGCGTCCCCGCGCCGAACCCCGACCTGACGGTCTCGGGCGTGTCCTGGTCGCCGCAGAACCCGGTGGAGACCGACGCGATCACCGTGTCGGCGACCGTCCGCAACGCCGGGACCGCGGCCTCGGGCGCGACGAACGTGAACCTCTACCTGGGCACGGTGAAGGCAGGCACCGCCCAGGTCGGCGCCCTCGCGGCCGGAGCTTCGGCGACGGTGTCGGCGAACATCGGCGCCCGGGAGGCGGGCAGTCACCAGATCACCGCGAAGGTCGACGAGGCCAACGCCGTCATCGAGCAGGACGAGGGCAACAACTCCTACACCGGTTCGACGGCGCTCGTCGTCAGCCCGGTGCAGAGTTCTGACCTGGTCGGGGCCACCGCGTGGTCGCCGAACAACCCGACGGCGGGCGACACGGTGACCTTCACCGCGACGGTGCGCAACCAGGGCACGGTCGCTTCGGCGGGCGGGGCCCACGGCGTCACGGTGACGATCACCGATCAGAACGGTGCCGTCGTCAAGACGCTCAGCGGCGCGTACACCGGCGCGATCGCCGCCGGGGCCACCGCGACGCCGGTGAACGTCGGCACCTGGACCGCCGGGAACGGCCGGTACACGGTGAAGACGGTCGTCGCGAACGACGCCAACGAACTGCCTGCCAAGCAGGCCAACAACACGAGCACGCAGGCGCTGTTCGTCGGACGAGGCGCGAACATGCCCTACGACATGTACGAGGCCGAGGACGGCGTGGTCGCCGGCGGCGCGTCCGTGATCGGCCCGAACCGGAAGATCGGCGATCTCGCGGGCGAGGCGTCGGGCCGCGAGGCCGTCACGCTGAACTCGACCGGCTCCTCCGTCGAATTCACCACTCGTGCGGCGACGAACACCCTGGTGACCCGGTTCTCGATGCCGGACGCCGCGGGCGGTGGCGGGCAGAACTCGACGCTGAACGTCTACGTCGATGGCACGTTCCTCAAGGCCATCGACCTGACTTCGCGCCATGCGTGGCTTTATGGCCCCGAGGCCTCTCCGCAGAACTCGCCGGGAGCCGGTCCGGCGCGGCACGTCTACGACGAGGCCAGCATGCTGCTCGGCACCACCGTGCCCGCCGGGCACAAGATCAAGCTGCAGAAGGACGCGGGCAACGGCCTGAACTACGCGATCGACTTCGTGAACTTCGAGCTCGCCACCGCGACCGCGAACCCCGACCCGGCGCGCTACGCCGTCCCGGCCGGGTTCACGCAGCAGGACGTGCAGGCCGCGCTGGACAAGGTCCGCCAGGACCCGAACCTCACCGGCGTCTTCCTGCCGCCGGGGCAGTACCCGATGACGAACAAGGTCACCGTGTACGGCAAGCCGATCACCGTGGTCGGCGCCGGGCCGTGGTTCACGAAGTTCACCGCGCCCGCCGGGCAGGAGAACACCGACATCGGTTTCGACGCGCAGGCGAGCGCGAGCGGTTCGACGTTCGGCGGGTTCGCCGTGTTCGGGAACTACACCTCCCGCAACGACGGGCCGGGGAAGGTCTTCAACTTCACGAACGTCTCGAACATGACCATCGACAACATCTGGGTGGAGCACCAGATGTGCCTGCTCTGGGCGACCAATGTGGACAACACCACGGTGAAGAACTCGCGGATCCGCGACATGTTCGCCGACGGCGTCAACTTCACGAACGGCAGCACGGGGAACCGCGTCACGAACAACGAGGCCCGCTCGACCGGTGACGACAGTTTCGCGCTGTTCGCCGCCACGGATCTGAATCAGGGCAACCAGTACGACAACGTGTTCGAGAACCTGACCGTGCTGCTCCCGTGGCGTGCGGCCGGGCTGGCGATCTACGGCGGGTACGGCAACACCTTCCGGAACCTGTACATCGCGGACACGCTGACGTACTCGGGGATCACGATCAGCTCGCTCGACTTCGGCTACCCGTTCCTCGGGTTCGGCCCGCAGCCGACGACCGTCCAGAACGTCTCGCTGGTCCGCGCCGGCGGTCATTTCTGGGGGCAGCAGACGTTCCCCGCGCTCTGGATGTTCTCCGCGTCCAAGGAGTTCAGGGGTATCCGGGTGTCCGATGTGGACATCCAGAGCCCGACGTACAGCGGCATCATGTTCCAGACCAAGTACACCGGCAACAGTCCGGAGCATCCGGTCGAGGACACGGCGCTGACGAACGTGTCGATCACCGGCGCGCACCGCAGCGGTGACGAGTTCGACGCGAAGTCCGGGATCGGGATCTGGGCCAACGAACTGCCGGAACCGGGTCAGGGCCCCGCCGTCGGCTCGGCGACGTTCACCGGGCTCACCCTGAGCGACAACTCCGAGGACATCCGGAACAAGACGAGCACTTTCACCCTCACCCGTAACTGATCCCTCCCGCATTTCGTCCTCTGGGTGCGGTCGTTGCGCGTGCAACGACCGCACCCAGAGGACTGAACACGACCCATTGCTGAAGTGCGGAATCCGTGCTTCACTCCTTGCGTGCCGTACCGACGTACCGAGAAGACGCAGGCCAGGCTGGACTCGCAGCGAGGCGAGATCCTGGCCGCGGCCGTCGCGCTGCTGGCCGAGACCGGCTACGCGGGCTGCTCCATGGCCGCGGTCGCGGCGCGGGCGGGCGTCGGCACCGGCAGCGTGTACCGGCAGTTCCCGTCCAAGGCCGACCTGGTCGTCGAAGTCTTCCGCGAGGTCGTCTCCCGCGAGGTCGCCAGTGTCGAGGCGGCCGCGGCGCAGGGCGACGTCCGTGAGCGCGTCGTCGCGGTGATCGAGACCTTCGCCGGGCGGGCCTTGAAGGCGCCGAGGCTGGCGTACGCGCTGCTGGCCGAGCCGGTCGACGCCGTGGTCGAGGCCGAACGGCTGGTGTTCCGCCGCGCGTTCCGCGAAGTCATCGCCAAGGCCATCGCCGACGGCGTCGCGAGGGGATTGCTGCCTCCGCAGGACGCGGAAGCCACCGCAGCCGCGCTGGTCGGCGCCGGCGCGGAAACGCTGGTCGGCCCGCTGGCCGGGGACGGCGGCCCGGACACGATCCCGCATCTGGTCACCTTCACCCTGCGCGCGCTGGGAAGCTCCGATCCTAGGAGGTCGTCATGACCGCGAACACCGAAAGCGAACGCGTCGCCGAGCGCTTGCAACGCTCCTCCGCGCGGCTTTCCTACGACCCGGACGTCGACGTCGACTGGCAGGCACCGCTGATCGACGGCGCCTACGGCAAGGCGCCGGAGCGATGTTCCTTGTACGGCACCGAGTTATGGGACCGCCTCGACGAAGACCAGCGCGGTGAGCTGAGCCGTCAGGAGGCCGCGGCCGCTGCCGCGTCGGGCATCTGGTTCGAGCTGATCCTGATGCAGGGCCTCGTGCGCCACGTGTACAACAGCGACCCGACGACGCACAACGCCCAATACGCGCTCACCGAGATCGCCGACGAATGCCGTCACAGCACCATGTTCGCCCGCTCGATCGAGAAGAGCGGCGGCGTCGTCCGGCGCCCGAGCCGCTCGGCGCACCGGGCGGGCAAGGTGTTCGGCGCCGTCTGCGGTCCCGCGCTGCTGTTCGCCGGGGCGATCTACGTCGAGGAACTGGCCGACGGCATGCAGCGCGAGATGATGCGCGACGACAGCCTGCAGCCGATGATCCGGATGATCTCCCGCATCCACGTCATCGAAGAGGCCCGCCACATCAGCTTCGCCAAGGACGAACTGGGGCGTGCCTGGGCCCGTCATGGGCGGGTCGGTCGCGAGCTGATCCGCTGGGCGATCGCCGGGATGGCGTACGTCGCGACGTCGGAACTGTTGCACCCCAAGGCGTACACCTCAGTCGGACTCGACCCCCGCGAAGCCCGCCAAGTCGCCGACGCGAACCCGCACTGGCGCCGCACCAAGGCGTCATGGGCGACCAAAGCCGTCGAGTACTTCACCGAAATCGGCCTCATCGGCGGCCCGAGCCGACGGCTCTGGCGACGCGCAGGCGTCCTCGACTGAACAAGGAAGGCAACCCATGTCCGCACGCACCGGCAAGGTCCTCGGCCTCGGCATCGCCGCGACCGGTCTCGCCCACTTCGCCGCCCCCGCCGCTTTTGAACCCGTGACGAAGATGGCCTTCGCCGACGACGTCCGCAACTGGACCTACCGCAACGGCGCCACCGAACTCGCCATCGGACTGGCGATCGCGGCCCGTCCCACGCGGAAGGCCGGTGTCGCCGGGCTGGCCGTCTACGCCGGTTGGCTGGCGAAGCGCGTCCTCAGCCGCCGCTAGGCCGAACGACGAAGCGGGCCGCCTGCCGGCGTGGATCGGCAGGCGGCCCGCTTCGCGCCGGTCAGACCCCGCTGGTCTGGCGGATCCAGTCACGGCCCGCGGCGACGCTGCCGTAGCTGGTGGTGCTGGACCGGTCGCTGGTCGAGCACACGCCGACCTGGACGCCGTCGTCGATCATCGGGCCGCCGGAGTCCCCGCCCGCGACCGCGCCGTTCGGGGTGTCGGCGTCGATCGCCGGGCCGCCGTAGTTGTCCTGGGCGTTCGTGTCGGAGATGCGGACCGTCGCCTGCTTGAGCACCTTCGACTGGTGGTCGCCTTCGTGGTCGGCCTGGGTCGCGCCCCAGCCGTACACGCGGGCGGAGTCGCCTTCCTGAGCGTCGGAGCTGCTGCTCGCGAGGCGGGCGAAGGTGCTCCCGCCGTCGGCGTTCAGCTTGATCAGCGCGAGGTCGCCGCCGGAGTACAGGTAGGTCGCCGAAGCCTTCGCGTGCACGCCACCGGAAGCGCTGTTGGACCCGATGTAGAGGTCGATGTCCTTCAGGCGCTGCCCGTTGTTGTCGTACAGGCAGTGCTTCGCGGTGAGGACCCAGCGCGAGCTGATCAGCGTGCTGGTGCAGAAGAAGGTGTATCCGTTGGCGTGGCCGTTGAAGCGGGCGATGTAGCCGGGGTTCTGGGCGGTGCTGCCACCGATGATCGCCGGCGAGGCATCGGGCGAGACGGGAGCGGTCGGGGCGCTCGCGGACGCGGGTGCCGCGGCGAGGGTGGCGAACGCGGCACAGGTACCGGCGAGAAGGGCGACCGCACGGGCGACGCTGCCAGTGGTTTCACGCATGGGGACTCCTCGGGAAAACGCAGGGGAGAGGGACACTTCGAACGTATTCAGGAAAGGTGTCCCGGGATATCCGCGAGAAGATCCGAACGGATCAACGGGAAAGAACAGTTCTTTCGGAGGATTGCGTCACGCGAAATTGTCCAAAATGGACGAAAAAGAACCGGCACGCCTCGGTGGCCGAGGCGTGCCGGTTCTCCGTGTTCCGGTGCTCAGACGCCGGTCTGCTGCTTGATCCAGCTCAGGTGCTGGGCGATGCCGGTGTAGAGGGTGCTGGTGGCGCATTCACCGCCGTTGTCGCCGGGGCCGTGCGTCTCCCCGACCAGGGTCCAGCGTCCGGTGGTGCCGACGACCGCCGGTCCGCCGGAGTCGCCGTGGCAGGCCGAATGCGTGCGGTCGCCGGAGATGCAGACGTCACCGGAGCCGCCACCGCCGGCATAACAGGAGCTGCTGGGCAGCACCCGGAGATCGATCTGGCGCAGCGTGGTCGGTGTGCTGCAGCTCGGCCAGCTGGTGCAGCCCCAGCCGAGGAGCCGTGCGGTGGTGTTCGGCGCCGGGTTGCTCGTGGCCATCGCGACCGGGGTGGCGCGGACGGGCGCGGACAGGTGCATGAGGGTCAGGTCCGTGCCGGGTTTGTTGACCCGGCGGTCGATCCTGCCGACCTCGCCGCCGGAGTTCTTGTTCGTCGAGCCGATCCGGCCCTGCGACGCGCTGCCGCAGTGGGTGGCCGTCACGATCCACTGGGGCGCGACGAGGCTGCCGCCGCAGCCGTTGCTGAGCGAGACCATGAAGCTGTAGGTCTCGGTGGCGGTGCCCCCTCCGATGATCGAGGGCTGGACACCCGAGTCCGTCTGAGCGTTCGCGATTCCGGGCGTGGACACCGCGAGTGCCGCCGCCAGGATCCCGAGAGCGACTGAAGCCAGTTTTCGCATGTCTGCTCACAATCGGGCGGCAAAGCCGCCTGGTGGTCGTGGATGAGTGAGGGGATGGGGAATCCGGCAGAGGTGCTCGATGCCGGCCGATCAAAGATGTCCGACCAGGCGAGAGACGGAATACCGTCCTAGGTAGGGAGACGAAAGTCGCGGATCGTTCCGCCCTGGGGCCGGCACGCGGAACGCCGGATCGCCTCAGTGTTTCCGTTGGACGGCAAGCCGTCGCGGCCGAAAGCCCGGAACGTTCACGTTTCAGGATCGGGAGTCGTCCTGCCGGGAATCGTTCCGGTGGAATGGTTTCTCCGAATTGTCCGGAATACGGTCATCTTCGAAAGGTTCGCGCCCGGGGATTATGTGGGCCGGATAGAGAAATCCCTGTCAACGGAACAGGACAGTACTTTCTGCGGATTGCGCTTCTCTTGAAAAGAGGACCAAGATCACCGCGGAGGTCGAGAAGCCGATGTCGCTGTTCGCCGTCACCCCGGGTGCCCGCGCCGACGAGGAACTGGTGCGCGTGCTCGCCACCGGTCCCTTCAGCAAGGCTTTGTCGCGGGCCATCGATCACAGCGGGCTGGGACTGGGCAGGCTGAAGGAGCGGCTCGCCAGAGCGGGCGTGTCGATCAGCACGACGACGCTGAGCTATTGGCGGACCGGGCGGACCCGGCCCGAACGCCCCGAGTCGCTGCGAGCCGTCGCCCTGCTGGAGGACCTGCTCGGTCTTCCCCCCGCATCGTTGCGGGATCTGCTCCACCGGCCGGAAAGCGACCGTCCCTCGATACGTCGCGTCGTCGGCTGGGACCGGCTCTGGGATCCGCGAGAGCCGGTGCTTTCCGTGCTGCACTCGTTCGAGTCGGCGGACGAACCTTCCGTCGTGCTGTTGAGCCTGCACGAGTCCCTGCACGTCGGCGCGGACCGGGCGCTGACCCGGCAGCGGGTGCGCGAGATCGTCCGTGCCACCGACGAGCCGGTCCAGACCAGGGTCGTGGTCCTGCGCGGGTGCGCGCCGGGAAGCCCGCCGAGGCTGGTGGCGACGCGCTACTGCGTGCCCGGCCGCACCGAGGTGATTCCCGAGCAGGCGCTCATCGTCAGCGAACTGGTGTCGAACCGGATGCTCGCGCCCGGGGAGACCGCGATCTTCGAGTACGAATTCGAGTACACCGACGGTGTTCCCGACGATCGCTACGATCGCCGATTCCGCCACTCGACGCCGGAGTACCTCCTGGAGATCCACTTCGCTCCGGAGGCGATGCCGTCGAGCTGTCACTCCTATCGGATGGACCACGTCTCCGGCCCGGAGCGGGACGTCACCGACGTGCCGCTCTCGGCGCTCTCCCCGGCGGTCGCGTTCGCGAGCGCGGTGACACCCGGCATCCGGGGGATGGCCTGGACCTGGCCCGCCGAGTCCGGTTGAGCCGGGCTCGGCGGGCCGGACCGGCTATTCCGCGTAGGGCTGGTCTGTTCCCTGGGAGCTGTAGCCGAGGCTCCAGATGTAGCCGTCCGGGTCGGCGAAGGTGCCGCCGTACCCGCCCCAGGGCAGAGCGCCTGCGGGCTTGAGGACGGTGGCGCCCGCCTTCTCGGCTTCGGTCATGATCTCGTCGACACGCGCTTCACTGCGGACGACGTAGGTGAGCACCAGCCCGCTGAAACCGCTGCCTTCCGGGCTCGTGCCCACCTGGTCGGCCAGCCCCTCGCGCCGGTAGAAGCCGACGGGCGACGCTCCGTCCGACTCGAAGAACACGGAGACGCCGTAGTTGTTCTTGATCTTCCAGCCCAGCCCGTCGGTGTAGAACTGCTTGGCCCGGTCCATGTCCTCGACGGCGAGGAGGATCGAGCTGACGTGCGCTTTCATTCCCTGTCTCCTTCGTGCTGTCACATCGGCGTGGCGTCGCCGGTCAATCGGAATGACAGGCCCGGACGGAGGAATGTGACAGATGGTCGAACAGGACTGGGTGACCGAGCGGTTCGCCGAGCACCACGAGCGCTTGCGAGCGGTGGCCTACCGGATGCTCCGCTCCACCGGCGACGCCGAGGACGCGGTGCAGGAGGCGTGGCTGCGGGTCAGCCGCGCGGACACCGGTCAGGTGGAGAACCCGGGCGGCTGGCTGACCACCGTCGTCGCCAGGGTCTGCCTGAACATGCTCGAAGCACGTCAGGTCCGGCGCGAGGAGCCCGCCGGGGCGCTGCCGCCCGAGCCTGTCGCGCCGCATCCGGGTCCCGAGGACGACGCGCTGCTGGCCGACTCGGTCGGGGTGGCGCTGATGGTGGTGCTGGACACCCTGAGCCCCGCCGAGCGGCTCGCGTTCGTCCTGCACGACATCTTCGCCGTGTCGTTCGGGGAGATCGGCGAGATCATCGACCGCTCCCCGGCGGCGGCCCGGCAACTCGCCAGCCGGGCCCGGCGCCGGGTCCAGGGCGCGGCCGCCGCGTCGGACGCCGCGAGATCCCGGAAGCGCGAGGTCGTCGAGGCGTTCCTGGCCGCCTCCCGTGACGGGGATTTCGCCGCCCTGCTCTCGCTGCTCGACGCGAACGCCGTACTCGTCGCCGACCCGGCGGCCGTGCGGATGGGCGCGACCGCCGAGGCCCGCGGCGCCGACGCGGTGGCGGCCGTCTTCTCCGGGCGAGCCGAGGCCGCCCGGCTCGCCCTCGTCGACGGTGTCCCGGCCGCCGTCTGGGCACGCCGCGGCCGGCCGCAGGTCGTCTTCTCGTTCGCCGTCACCGACGGGAAGATCACCGGCATCGAGCTGCTGGCGGATCCGGACCTGCTCCGTGACCTCGACATGGTCTATCTCGGGGGAGAGTGACGCGTGGATCTCAGGCTTTCGTGCTGCGCCCTCGCCGTTCACGACCTGGACGAGACGGTCGGCTTCTATCGTGACGTGCTCGGTTTCGAGGTCCGTGCCGCCGGTCAGGTGGTGAGTGTCAGCCCGCCGTCCCAGCCGGAGCTGCGGATCGTCCTCGCGAGGCCGGACGTGGAGGGAGACCGGCTGCTGGGCAGTCTCACCTTCGCGACCGACAACTGCGACGCGACCTTCGAACACATCGAGGCCACCGGCGCCGAAGTGATGCAAGAACCCATCGACCGGCCCCAGGGCGTCCGCGACTGCGCGTTCCTCGATCCGTCCGGGAACATGCTGCGGTTCAGCCAAAAACGCGTTGTGGACGTGCTTCCCGGCTGACTAGGGTGCGGGCGGCCAGGTCCGGACAAGAGAAGGAGGTGTGCGGCACATGCGCACAAGTGTCGAGCCGTCGAACCCGATTTCGGCAAGCACGCCCATCCTCTCGAAAGGCCTCGCACTTGAACCGCGAACAGATCTCCCGGATCGCCCACACTGATCACCCGATCAAGTCACCGCTCGACGACGCCTCGGTCGATCGCCTGCTGAACGCGGGACTTCCCCGCGGCGACGAACGTGCCATCGACCTCGGCTGTGGCAGCGGGGAATGGCTGGTGCGCGCCCTGGCCGCACGCCCGGGCCTGCTGGCCGAGGGCGTGGATGTCTCCGACGATGCCTTGAGCCAAGCCCGTCAGGCCGCGCATGATCGTGGCGTCACGGACCGTCTGATCCTGCACCACCAGGACGCCGCGAGTTTCGCCTCGACGGCCCGGTTCGACCTGGTGATCAGCGTCGGGGCCACGCACGCTTTCGGCGGCCTGCTCCCCACTCTGGCCGCGGCCCGCCGTCATCTGGCACCCGGGGGCCGCGTCCTGATCGGAGACGGATTCTGGGACCGGACCCCGTCGCCGGAAGCCGTCGACATGCTGGGGGAGGGCACCGACCTGGCCACCACGGTGGATCGCGTGGTCGCCGACGGATGGACCCCGGTCCACGGACACGTCAGCACGCGCCAGGAACTGGATGCCTACGAGTGGTCCTGCTGGGGGTCGCTGGCCTCTTGGGCGCTCGGTCGTCCCGGCGATCCGGACAGTGCCGAAGCACTCGCGACGGCGAATCTCCGCCGGACCGAATGGCTTCGTGTTTACCGGGACACCTGGGGTTTCGTGTCCCTCGTCCTCGCCAGGACTCCCGGCTGAGCCCTCTGCCTGCACTTTTCCGCTCTGGCGCAAAAGTCTCGCCGGTCGGCGGGGAGGGACGGCAGGCTGTTCCCGTGCCCGCAAAGGGCCAAGGGGAGGGGGAACGATGATCCGGAAAGCGATGCTCGTCGGTGGCGCGATGATCTCGGCGCTGGTGCTGGGGAATTCGACCGCGGAGGCGGCGACCAGCTACACCATCTGGCAGGAACTCGACTACGCGCAGTACGACTCCCAAAGCGATTCCGCCTGGGTCTGCGACGAGGAGCAGGACGGCAACGGCGTCTACGCAGAGTACAAGCAGAAGGGCGGGACGAAGCTGACCATCGGCGACAGCAATGGTTCGAAGATCGGCTGCGGCCACGCCAAGATCCCGGATGTGACGTCATTCCGGGTCTGTGAGGACGACGCGGGAGACGACAGCTGTTCGTTGTGGCGGATCGTGCGCTGAAGGTTCAGCCCAGCAGCGCCGCGCCCACCGGCGTGAGGTTGTGCAGCACCACGGCTCCGTGGCGTCGGCTCGTGATGAGTCCGGCGTCGCGGAGCACCGTGGTGTGCCGCGAAACCGCGGCCGCCGAAATCCCGAGCCGGTCGGCGAGTTCGCCGCTGGTGGGGAAGCCCGCCACCGAGTACAGGACGGCGGCGCGGGTCCGGCCGAGCAAGGTCGCCAGGTGTTTCGGCAGCGGCGCGGGTTCGTGCTCGTGGGACACCGGGAAGACGAGGACCGGGGGAAGGTCGTCGTCGGCGAGGGCGACCGGGGTGTCCCAGCAGAAGTAGGAGGGGACGAGCCGGATGCCGCGACCGCGAAGGTGGAGGTCGCGGTCGACGGGGTAGCGCGCGGTCAGGACCGGCGCCTCCCAACGGAAGGCGGGCCGGAGCGAGTCGAGCAGGCCGAGTGTTCCGTTCTCGCCGGCTAGGCGTGAACGCAAGGCGCGGTCGGTGTCGACCTGGGTCCGCACGATTGTCCATTGTGGAGCGATCAGGGTGTCGTGGGCGGTCTCGAGGGCCTCGGCGACCTGATCGAGCGCCGCGCCCGCACCCGCCGCCAGCCGGTGGGTCCATCCGGGCAGACGGCGGTGCTGTGCCATCAGCCCGACTTCGCGCCCGAGCCGATCCGACGGCGTCCCGCGGAGCGCGGTCAGCCCCGCCTTCAGCCCGTCCGCGGATTCGGCGGGGGTGAGGAAATCAGGGAAGTACCGGGCCGGAGGCGCGATCGCCTGCAGGAACCGCACCGCCGCCCGGGCGTCACGCTCTCGCAGGTCTTCCCGCACCCGGCGCCGCCAGCGCGCGAAGGCGGGAATGCCGTCGAGCGCGAGTTTCTGCATCGCCAGCACCGTCTCCCACAGCGGATCCGGTGCCGCTGCGACGCGGACACGGGCCAGGTCACGGTCGGTGAAGTGGATACGAAGCATGACGCCTCCCCCAGGAGTCGTCATTCATTTATCACATCGGAGGGGAACATGAAGGGTCTTCTGAGCAGGAACCTGCGGCGGGCGGTCACGGCGACCGTGGTGGTGTCGGCGGCGACGCTGGCGTTCACCGGCACCGCCTCGGCGTCGACGGGCGCGGGCACCGGATCCGGGAGCGAGGTCTACGGCTCGGCCAACTGGACCTGGACGCTCAGCGGGATGAAGAACATCAACATGGCCGTGCGGGACACGAAATGCGACGGCAACCCGGTCTACGTGTTCTTCGAGGCCGACCTGGGCATGGGGACCATCGACCCGACGCCGTATCGCTGGAACGAGAACGGATGCGGCACCACGAACCACTGGAACAACCTGAAGTACAACTCGGGCACGAAGCTCAGCCGGGTCCGCGTCGTGGTCTGCGTCGACGACGCGGGCTGGGACACCTGCTACCGGAGTGGCTGGCAGTACAACCCCGAAGCGTAGAAGCGGATCGCCGGGGCGCCGATCCGCCGCGATCGGTGCCCCGGGCGGCTCAGGATGCCGGAACGGTGTCTCGGAGGGCTCTGTCGAGGTCGTCGGGCTCGACGCCGAGTGCGGTGCGCGAGATGTCCGGGTCGAGGACCATGGCGTTGGCGTGCAGGGCACTCCATTGTGCCGGGTGGAAACCGAGGGTGAATCCCTGGCGGCGGTGGCGGATTCCTTCCCTGCGGAGCAGAAGTTCGATGACGCTCGAGGGAAGCTTCCAGATGCGTTTCGGAGGGCGGCCAGCCGCGGTCGCGAGGCGAGTGAAGAGGTCGGCCCAAGGGAGGTTCGTGGTGGCGACCGGATAGTTCCCGTCGGCGCGGCGGTCCAGCGCCGCGACGGCTGCTCGCGCGACCTGGGTGACGGTGACGACTGCGGTGGTGCCCGGGTAGGCGAGGATGTCCGCGCTACCGACGGACATGCTGTGCAGCATGGGCTCGAGAGGTGATTGCCTGCCAGGAGTCTTACCCGCGACGTAGGGGAGTTCGAGAACGGCCACGGAGGTCTTCGCGTCGACCGCGGCGCGTGCGCGCTCGGCTTGCTCGATCCTGCTGGCGATGTACGGGCTGAGCTCGGCCAGGCGGAGTGCCGGTTGTTCACGCTGCAGGGTCGCGTAGAAACTGCCGAGGATGACAGCGCGGTCGCACCGCGCCCGGCGGCCGGCGGCGAGCAACCTGGCGACCGGGGCGACGTTGGCGTCATGGAAGAACGCGGTGACGTCGGCGCCGCGCGGTGCGGCGACGGCGGCGGCCGATGCGACGATGATGCCCTTGTGGCCGGTGACAACGGTTTCGAGTCGTTCCTCGGACAGATCGGCGAGGTCGCCGAGGTGGACTGTCACAGCGTCGGGGAGGTTCGCAGGCGGCGTGCGGACCAGCACCGCGACCTCGTGCCCGCGTGCCAGGAGTTCCCGCACGATGTGGTGTCCGATGAAGCCGGTTCCGCCTGTCACCAGGACTTTCATGAGCCGTCCTTTCACCGGTCGCCGTGAGCCCGCCGAAGACATCCTTGAAACTACAGGAAAATCGCGACGAGCTATCTCTGCCACTGCACTGTCGATCAATCCGGAGTGAATGAACGGGCAAGGTCCGGTTCGTTCGCGTCGATCGACCGCCACGAACGATTAAGGTCCCGGCTCGGAGGGTCATCGGCCCCGGATCGTCGTTTCAAAGGGGGCAGGGTGAGCAATCCGCTGGTCGCGCCGGTGAAGGATTCGACGACGGCGGTGTCCGGCGTTCCGTTGCTGGAGAGCGCGACGGGGCTGAAGTCGGCGATCGAGAGCAAGGACTGGGCCGGGGTCGCGATGGGCGCGGTGGGGACCGCGCTGGATGCCCTGACGATGGCGATGGACCCGATCGGCGCGGTCTTCGCGGCCGGGGTCGGCTGGCTGATCGAGCACGTCGGCCCGTTGAAGGAGGCGCTGAACGCGCTGACGGGGAACGCGGACGAGATCTCGGCGCAGGCGCAGACCTGGACGAACGTCGCCAAGGAACTGGAGAGTGTCTCGGCGGAGCTGGTGGATCTGGTCAAAAAGGATCTGCAGAGCTGGAAGGGTGACGCGGCGGACGCCTACCGCGGCCAGTCCGAGGACACCGCGGCGCTGATCGCCAGCGCGCAGAAGGGGTGCGAGGGCGCGGCCAGCGGGGTGAAGACCGCGGGCGAGGTGGTGGCCGCGGTCCGCACACTGGTCCGCGACATCATCGCCGAGCTGGTCGGGCATCTCATCTCGTGGGCGTTGCAGGTGGTTTTCACGCTCGGGATCGGGATGACCTGGGTGGTGCCGCAGGTCGTCGCCGCCGTGGCCAAGACCGCGTCGAAGATCGCCCAGCTCACCACCAAACTGGTCAAAGCCCTCAAAGCGCTGGTCCCGCTGCTGAAGAAGGCCGGGGCGCTGTTCGGCGACGCGGGCAAGGCGTTGAAGGGCCTCAAGGGCGGCAAGGTCAAATCGGCGGGCAAGCCCAAGGACCTCGACGTCAAGTCGAAGAAACCCGCTGGGGACAAGGGCGGGGATTCCACGACTCCGTCGGGGGACAACCCGAAGGGCGGCGATTCCACCAAACCGTCGGGTGATCACTCGACGACGAAGAACGGCGATAGTTCCACGAAACCGCCGGGGGAGACCAAGAACGACCCGCCGGCGGGGTCCGTGGGGGACCAGGGCACGACGACTTCCGGTGCCAAGAACAACACCAAGGTTCCGGACGGCGGCGGTTCGCGTTCCATCAAGGACAACAACACCAATCCCAAAGAGAACTCCAGCCCGCCCTACTGCCGTCCCGGCAGCGGCGATCCGATCGACATGACGACCGGCCGGATGATGATCCTCGAAACCGACGTCGAGATCGACGCCGCACTTCCGTTGTCCTTGCGGCGCAGCCACTTCTCGACCTACCGCGCGGGCATCGGGCTCGGCCCGACGTGGGCGTCCACTGTGGACCAGCGGCTGGAGGTCGAGGACGGCGAGGTCGGTTTCGCGGCCGAGGACGGCACGCTGCTGACCTACCCGGTCGCCGAGGGCGCCGTTCTGCCGGTCGAGGGGCCGTACTGGCCGCTGAAGCGATCGCCCGAAGGCGGATACGTCATCGAGCAGCCGGACCTCCAGCGGATGCTGTATTTCACCCCGGACGGGGTCGGGGGACTGCCGCTGACCGCGATCTTCGACAACGACGGCCAGCGGATCCACTTCGTCCACGACCTCCAGGGCGTGCTGCGGGAGATCCGGCACTCCGGCGGCACCCGGGTCGAGGTCGAGACGACCGAGGGCCTGGTCACCGCGTTCACCCTGCTCGGGGACGAGGAGACCGACCGCACGGAGCTGGTCCGCTACCGCTACGACCGCGACAGGCGGCTCACCGAGGTGGCCAACTCCTCCGGCCAGGCGCTGCGCTACGACTACGACGGGCTCGGCCGGGTCGTCCGGTGGACCGACCGCAACGGCCGGTCCTACGAATTCACCTACGACGAGCTCAGCCGGTGCGTCAGGGGCGCGGGTGCCGACGGGCACCTCGCCTACACCTTCACCTACGACCGCGAGGCGCGGGTGAACACCGCGACCGATTCCTTGGGCAACACCACCGAATACCACCTGAACGCGGACTTCCAGCTCGTCAAGGAGGTCGGCCCGCTCGGCGGCGCCAACCACTTCACCTGGGACCGCCACGACCGCGTGACCGCGCACACCGACGAGCTCGGCCGCACGACCCGGTGGGAGTACGACGAGCGCGGCGACCTGGTCGCGTACACCTTCCCGGACGGTGCGCAGCGCCTGTTCGAGTACGAAGACCGCCGGGTCGTGTCGCTCGTGGAGCCGGACGGGGCGGTCTGGCGGCGGGAGTACGACGAGGCGGGCCGCCTCGCGGCGAGTGTGGGCCCGCTCGGCTCGACCACGCGCTACACCTACGGCGAAGACGGGAACCTGCGCGAGCTCGTCGACGAGGTCGGCAACCGCACGACGGTCGCGTCCGACCGGTTCGGCCGGGCGATCGAGGTCACCGATCCGCGCGGCGTGACCTGGCGGCGGACCTTCGACGCGCTGGGCCGGGTCACCGAGGAGGTCGATCCGATCGGCGGCACGACGCGCTACGAGTGGACGGTCGAGGGCGCCGGCTGGCGACGCGTCGCGCCCGACGGAACCACGCAGCGCCGGGTCTACGACGCGGAGGGCAACGTCCGGGAGGAGCACGACGAACGCGGCGAGGTCGCGCGTACCGATTTCGGTGCCTTCGACCAGCCGGTCACCAGGATCGCCCCGGACGGCTCCCGGCTGCGCGTCGAGCACGACACCGAGCTGCGGATGATCGCCGCCACCAACGGCGACGGCCGCACCTGGCGCTTCGAGTACGACGCGGAGGGACGCACGGTTCGCGAACAGGATTTCGACGGCCGTGTCCTCACCTACGCCTACGATGCGGCTGGCCAGCTCATCACCCGCACCAACGCGGCGGGCGAGGTCACCACGTACGTCTACGACCTGCGCGGCGAGGTCATCGAGAAGCGGACGGCCGACGACGTCTGCCGTTACGCCTACGACGGCGCCGGCCGTCTTGTCAGCGCGGTCAACCGGGACGCCGAGGTCACCATCGCCTACGACGAGCTCGGCCGCGTCGTCGCCGAGACCTGCGACGGCCGGACGGTCATCTCCGGCTACGACCTCGCCGACCGCCGGATCTTCCGCCGTACCCCCTCGGGCGCGGAAAGCCGCTGGGATTACGACGGTTGCGACGCTCCGGCCACGCTGGTGACCGGACGGCACTCGATCGCCTTCCGGCACGACGCGGCGGGCCGGGAGGTCTGGCGTGGCCTCGGCGCCGCCGAACTGACCCAGGAATGGGACCCGCGGCACCGGCTGCGCGCCCAGAGCGTGACCACCACGTCGGGCGCGGTGGCGCAGCGGCGCGTCTACGACTGGCGCCCGGACGACGTGTACTCCGGGGTCCAGGACCAGCTCCTCGGCCGTCAGGAGTTCACGTTCGACCGGGGCGGCCGGGTCGTGGACGTGCAGCGGCCGGGCGGAGCTGAGCACTACGCCTACGACCGGTCCGACTCGGTGGCCATCCAGGCGCCGGTGGCCGAGCGGTACGACGTGCAGGGCCGGTTGGTGAGCAGGGCGGGCTGGACCTACTCCTGGAACGGGGAGGACCGGCTCGTCGGTGTCACGACGCCGGACGGGCAGCGCTGGCAGTACCGCTACGACGCGCTGGGACGCCGGGTGGCGAAGCAGCGGATGGACGGTGACGTGGTCGTCGCCGAGACCCGCTTCGCCTGGGACGGCGAGGTACTCGCGGAGCAGGTCGAGACCACGGCCGCCGGCGAGACGCGGGGCACGACCTGGGAGTGGGATTGCCGCCAGGACACCCCGGTCGCGCAGACCGACCGCGTCTACGCCGACGGCCGGTGCGTCGACGAACGCTTCTGCTCGATCGTCACGGACTTCATCGGGACGCCGTCCGAACTCGTCGACGAGGCCGGGCGGATCGCCTGGTACCGCGACGAAACCCTGTGGGGAGCGCCGCGCGCGACGACGTCCGGCCCCTCGACGCCCCTGCGTTTCCCCGGGCAGTACCTCGACGCCGAGACCGGTCTGCACTACAACCGCCACCGGTACTACGACCCGCGGACCGCCCGGTACCTCAGCGCCGACCCGCTGGGGCTGACCGGGGGCCTGAACACCCACGCCTACGTGCCCAACCCGCTGCTCTGGAGCGACCCGTTCGGACTCGTCGGGCCTTGCCGCACCGGAGGCCTGCGCCCGGACAAGGGCGGCAAGGGCGGCAAGGACAAGGCCAAGAACTCCGTGGGCGGTCTGCGGTACGACCAGATGGCCCAGAACGGCAAACGCGGCGAGCGCAACCGCTTCGAGCACGTCAAGCTCCACGCGGACAACTATCCCGGTACCAAGGCCGACCACGGCGTCTTCGGGACGAAGGGCGGGAATCCCTGGGACGACAAGAAGATCTCGAAGATCATCGACCAGGGATGGGCCAAGCGGAACGACAAGGGCACCATCGTCGAGCATCAGTCCGGCGGGGTCACCGCCTACACCATTCCGATGAACAAGAAGATCGGCTACATCGACGAACGCGTCCCCGATCGGCATCCCGACGGCTCGGTCAAGCGGGACACCTGGGACAAGAACACCGAGCAGTGGTTCGGCGACGTGGTCTACAAGAAGGACGGCGGTGACTGGGTCCGCGAACAGAAGGACCTGGATCACCTGAAGATCGTCGTCAAGGACGACAACAGCGTCATCACGGCGTATCCCGACCGTATCCGCGATTACAACCCCGACTCGACTTTGAAGCCGGAACGTCCAGGACCGCCCCGGCGAGGCCACCGGTAACGCGAGGACGACAGATATGGCGGCGCGGCTCCGTGATTCCGTCCACCATGTTGGGCCGCCGTCACTTTCCGGCTACGGAGCAGGCGGGAAACTCCTGCGGTAGATCTTCATGTTGCCTGCTCTTCGATTGTTATTCGCGGATTTTGTCGTCGGGGAATATTGTGTCGTTGTCCCCTTGTGTGGCTGATTCTTTTGTCTTGAGAGAGATGGAATTGGTCAGGGCGCCTATTTCGGTGCGAAATTCTTCTGATGCTTGCCAAAGGTTGGAAAGATCGGCATAGAGATCGTGGTCAGGCCGGCTTGGCATAGGAATGTAAAGGCGAACTAGATCTGTATAGTGTGGCCGGAAGCCAAACCAGATGTCCGATAGCTTGAGCATGGTGGCTATTCCAGAGCAGTGGTGAAGGTGCAGGATTGTCAGTCCTTCGCTGGCGGATTCACTTGCTGAACGGGCATTGGAAACGAAGATTTTCCAAAGGTGGTCCGCGCCGGTACCCAGTTTGTGGGCGATCGGGTCTTCGCCGATGCGAGTCAGGGCTGTCTTGATGGCTGGGACCAGCTCGTCGAAGGATGACGGCAGCTGTACATCAGTGCTGCGAACTTGCGACACCGGCAAGACGTCTGTTTCGTAGAGTTCGCGTAACCGGGCGATACTTTCGGTGCTCGCGTAGTTGGCGCTTTTCCATAGGGCGGCAACTTGGGAGCGCAGGGCATCTTGCTCGTCGAGCCGGGCGGGTCCGTGCACGAATAGGATATGTCTGGCGAATACCTCACCGACTTGCGAGGCGCGGTGAATCTTCATAGCACCTGTCAGCACGAACGCGTCCATCGAGGCCACGAGTCCACGCTCCCGCGGGTCGACGCGGCGGACGAAGGCGCTCTCTCCCGATGTGGCTGGGCCCGATACATCTTGTTCAGCGTCACGGAAGGTGCTCGGGCCAATGTATTCAGCGGGTCTGGGCATCTCGACGATGAAATCGAGCCCGTCGCTGGCTAGATGGTTGACAAATGGACTATACGAGTAGGCAACATGCTGAGCGTTTGGAAGGATGTGAAGCAAATTTTGAACGTGTCGGCCAACGGCAGAGCCTGGTTGCGCTATATCAGTGTCCAGGTCGACCACGAGGGTTGGGACCTCGGCAAACGAGGCAGCGGCCTTCAGGTCGACGTTTAGTTTCCGCAGTACCGCGGCATTTTTCTTGACCACGAGGAGTCGTACCGCGGTGCCATTCAGGTTCTCCGGTGAGTTCAGTGGCTGGTCCGGCCGCTGTTTCTCGAACTCCAGTGCGCGCAAACGCGGGCCCAGCCTGCTGTAGTCGAGGTCTGCGCCGGTTAGACGAATGATTGCGGGCTCGCCTGGCAATGAGGGGAGCGCCTCATCGAGGCGTTCCTGTACCTGGCGACGGAGTGCGTTCTGGTTGCCGCCTAGTACGATTACCAAGCGGTATCCCGCGTCGATAGCCTTCGCGATGAGGCCGACAGCGGCGGTCGTTCGGCCGCTCCCCGGTTGGCCGATCACCAGGCCACTGCGGTGATCAGGTGTGATTGTGGAAGGTGTTGCTAATCGCATGAGGACCGAAGTGGCGACCGAATCGGCAGTGGCGATCGCCTGAGCGGACCAGCCTTGGGCCTGCAGGGAGTCTCGGTAGAAGCGCCAATACCCTCCGTAGGTCGCCTGTGTTTCAGGTTGGTGGGCAGTGGCCGAGCCGTTAAGACGCGCAAGGAGGACAGTGCGTTCGAGTTCGAGTTCGGCGATCCGATTCTGCGCTACCCGCAGCTGCTGACGTATGGACTCACTCGCCGAGTACTGACCGTTTCTGAGCTTGCGGTTTTCTTCGAGTAGCTCCTGGCGGCTCAGCTCGAGGGACTCGAGGCGATCTCGTAGAGCCGCCGCCTGCTTCTGTAAGCGCTTCGCGTGTCCCCATGTTCCGCTCTGAGCATCTTGAGCGGCGTACAACAGGCTCAACAGCTCTTGGGATTGCCCAAGTTGTGGCGCACGGAGTCGTAGCTGAACTTCGTCGACGAGGTCGTTGATGAAGTCTTCGGACGGTAGTACCGAACCGTTGAAGTAGCGAGTAACCGTGCTCGCCTGGAGCGCCTGCTTCTTTGCGTATTCACGCACGGACATTGGAAGCAGCATCGCGAACTGCGCGCGCAGCGCAACCGCGAGCGCAGTTCGCTCGGCGGGAAGGTCTGGCTTAAGCGGGCCGAGGTGACCGGAGGTATGCGGCACTTGTCAAGTAAACCTCAGCAGTTGTGCTTTGGCGAGCTGTTGCACCAGATTTCGCAACACGTTGCAATCGATGCAACATCAGCTCGGATGGCAGCCTGACCTGCATCGACACACGCCAAGGAGGAACGGTCATGGTTGAAAAGAAGGTTGAACAGTCGCAGCGCCCGTGGCGGCGGGCAGGTGCGGAGATCGCGCTCGCGTTGCTGAAGGGGCTCGTCAGCGGTTGCGGCGGACTGATCATCACCGCGATCAGCTGGTGGGTCGAGCATCGGTAACGGGGTACTTCAAACGGAGTAACTCGCAGGAAGAGGAGAGGGCAACGCGGCGGTCGTTCGGCTTTAGGGGAACACGGCCCAGCAGCGCAGCGGGTCATCGCGGGTACGGCTGGTGGCGGTCGGTAACTGGATCGAGGTGACACCGACTGCCCTCGGGCTGCACGAACGATCAAAGCCCACCGACGGCACCCGAAAAACTCGGGATAAAACCGTTGGTGGGCTTCGTATCGGAACTGTGCGCCATCAGGGACTCGAACCCCGAACCCTGTGGTTAAGAGTCGGCACCTGGGCGTGTCGGATGGTGTTGAGTGATGTTGGACAAGACCTTTTCGTCTGGTCGCGAGGTGTCCGCCTGTCGAGGAGTGTCGCCAGGTATCGGACTGTTTCTGACCTCTCGGGCGCGTCTCGGGCGCGTCTCGGGCTCGCGGGATGCCGGGTTCTGTCGCTTGGTCGCCAACCTTGAAATGCTACCTCGTCAGGTTGTGCGGACGATGCTGGTACAGGAGCGACGCGATCCGACAGTGTCGGTGAGCACGACGGTGGCAGGGTGGTTGGGGCTGACGTTCCTCTTCGGGTTCGGCAATGTCTCGCCCTTGCTCTCCGGCTTGGCGTCCTGGTTTGGGTCGCGCCCTTCGGGAGCACCCGCGGTCGACCTGACGATTGCGGCTTTTGTCGGTGGCGATCTCGTGCCCGCTCGGTCCGTTCACTTGATCAAGGGGCATGTCCGCGACGTGTCCGCTTCGGTGTCCCGATGGTGAATCCGAGCCGCACTTTCGCCGTGCGCGCACCGCCCCCTGCACATGGACGCCGAGCGCGGTGCAGACGATCTGATCGATCCCCAACGGCGACACCTCTCTGCGCGCCAGGGGAAGGTTGAGCTGGATGAGTCCTAGTTCGGTCGTCACCGTGACCCGGGGGAGCGCGGACAGCGCGATTTCGGTATGCAGGCCCTGGCCGGGAGCGGCTCCGCTGAACAGGAGCGCGAGCGCGTCGGCGATCGAACCCAGTCTGCCGCTCCTGCGCTCATCAGGCTGCAATCGCCGCTGCGCGTCGACGAAGTACAGCGTCACGCCGTCGTCCTGGGGTACGACCAGGTCCGGCCCGCGAACCGATGTTTTCGCCTTCGCCTGGCAGCACGGTGGCTTCATGATCGAAGCAGTGAACCTGAGCAAGCGTTACGGCGATACGGAAGCGGTGGACGAAATACGTCCTCGCCGCGACAAGGGCGGGTGCGAGCGGGTTCCTGCTCAAGGACGCGACCGGCGAAGAGATGCTCGTTGCGCTGCGAGCCGTGCTACGCGGGGACCGTGTGCTCGCACCGACCGTGGTCGACCGGATGATGCGACATTACCTTGCCGCCCATCCCGCACCTTCCCAAGACCACCGTCTCACCCGGCTCACCAGCCGAGAACGAGACATCCTCGTTCTTGCCGCGTGAGGACTCAACAACACCGAGATCGCCGGGTGCCTGTTCATCGGCATCTCCACCGTGAAAACCCACCTCTGCCTTACCCCTCGATAACGTCTGAGAGGCGGGGTAGGACCCTGGTTGATCATGGGTGAAGCCCTAGCTTGAGCATTCCTCTTGCGACAGAGGGAATCAGCGCGGTCTCCCCGGCCAGTGCCGTGCTCAGGACGTCGGGGTGAAGGTGAGCCCGATTTGGTGAGCGAGACCGAAGTGGTCCTCCAGATGCCTGCTCCACACGATCCGGCCGTGCTCCAGCCGGTGGACATCGATGGCCGAGAATTCGACCTGGCGCCCGGTCCCGGCCACGCCCAGCAGTTCGCCGGTGTGGACCCCGCGGCACGTGCTGCTCACGGCGACCCGGTCACCGTCCACGACGACGTCCTCGATGACGAGTTCGAGGTCGCTGAGCGCCGCGCGCAGGTAGGCGACGGTGGCCTTCCAGCCCTCGGGGCCGTCGGCGCTCAGCGCGGGCACGGCCTCCCAGCCGGAGGCGAGCACTTCGTCGACGACGGTCAGGTCGCCGGTGCTCAGTGTGTCGTAGAACCGCCTGACCACGGTGGCGGCCTCGGACATGGTGGTGTCGGACATGCGGGGAACTCCTTGAATGGTTCTATGATCCATGGCCGTTGATAAATCCTACTGACGGTTTCAGATGTAACCGTTCGCCTCCATCGCGGCGACGACGGTGCGGAATCCGGCGATGTTGGCGCCGACGACGTAGTCGCCAGGCAGCCCGTGTTCGTCGTCGGTGCTGAGGCATTCGGTGTGGATGTCTTCCATGACCTTCCGGAGAGTCCGGTCCGTCTGGTCGAAGGTCCAGCGGTCGCGTGCCGCGTTCTGCCTCATCTCCAGGGCGGAGGTGGCCACTCCGCCCGCGTTGGCTGCCTTGCCCGGCGCCACCGCGACGCCCGCTTCGCGGAAGATCTGCACGGCGGCAGGAGTGCAGGGCATGTTGGCGCCCTCGGCGACCGCTCGCACGTCGTTCTTGACCAGTCTGAGCGCGTCCTGTTCGCCGAGTTCGTTCTGGGTGGCGCAGGGAAGAGCGACGTCGCAAGGCACGTCCCAAGGGGACTCGCCGGGGAAGAAACGCGCGGACGGAACGTGTTCCGGGTAGGCGGACAACCGTTCGCGGCGGGTGACATTGAGGTCTCGGAGCACCTCGAGGTCGATCCCGGCCGGGTCGTGGACATAGCCACCCGAGTCCGAGCACACGACGGGTACCGCACCGAGTTCGCAGAGTTCGGCGATCGCGTGAAAGGCGACGTTCCCGGATCCGGACACGACGGCCGTGTAGCCGTCGAGGGACTCTCCTCTGGCCGCCAGCATCGCCTGAAGGAAGTACACGGTGCCGTACCCGGTTGCTTCCGGGCGCGCGGGGATCCCACCGAGCAAGGGGTCCTTGCCCGTCAGCGTGCCGGAGTCGTAGCGATTGGTCAGCCGCTTGTACTGACCGAACAAGTAGCCGATCTCGCGTGAGCCGACGCCGATGTCGCCGGCGGGTACGTCGGTGGCGGGACCGATGTGCCGGTGGAGTTCGGTCATGAATGCCTGGCAGAAGCTCATGATCTCGGTATCGCTGCGGCCGGTCGGGTCGAAATCGGATCCGCCTTTACCCGCACCGATGCCGAGGCCGGTGAGGGCGTTTTTGAATATTTGTTCGAAGGCCAGAACTTGATCGTGCCGAGGGTGACGTCGCGGTGGAAGCGCAGTCCGCCTTTGTAAGGCCCCAGGGTCGAGTTGAAGCCGACCCGGAAGCCGCGGTTGACCTGGACACGCCTGGAGTCGTCGGTCCAGCTGTCTAGGGTCATGACTGTGCCTCCGCGTCAGGGCAGGATGGGCGGGTGGTAGGGCAAGGTCGCCGACAGCAACGTCAGCAACCCGAGCACGATCGGGAACAACACGACGAGATAGACGAACGTGTAACCGACGATGTCGCGTGCCTTGAGGGAAAGAACCCCGAGCAAGGGCAACATCCAGAAGGGATTGATCAGATTGGGCAGGGCCTCGCTGGCGTTGTAGACCTGGACCGTCCAGCCGAGGTTCACGTGCGCGTCGTTCGCGGCCTGCATCACATACGGCGCCTCGATGATCCATTTACCGCCGCCCGAGGGGATCACGAAGCCGAGCACCACCGAGTAGACCCCGATCAACAGCGGGAACGTGGTGTCGTTGCCCGCGGAGGTGAAGATCGCGGCGAGGTGATGGGAGATCGACGTGCCGGCACTGTCGGTCGCCTTGGTCATGATCGCGGCGATCCCGGCGTAGAACGGGAACTGGATGAGGACACCGCCGGTGGCGGGGACCGCTTTGGTGACCGCCGAGAGGAATCGGCGCGGGCGCCAATGCAGCAGCAGCCCGAGCGTGAGGAAGAGCAGGTTGTAGGTGTTGAGGCCGGAGATCGCGACGATGGGGTCGTTGTCGGCGAACTCCTGAACGGCCCAGCCTCCGACCAGGGCGACGACGACGATCGTCAGCAGCGGGCTGTACTCGAGCCATTCGCCGGGGCGTGACCGCGGAGTGTCGTCCTCGACGGGATCACGCGGGTCGATGCCCAGATCCGCCGCGGTGCGCGCGGCCGACGCGCGAGGAGCCGTCAGGAACGCGACGATCACGCACACGATCACCACGACCGCGGCGAGTAAGAGGGACTGCCAGGTGAAGATGGTCTCTCGGAAGGGGATGACGCCGGTGACCGGGAGCAGCGATTGGGGGATACTGGCGGGGTTGGCCTGGAGTTGCGCGGCGGAGGAGCTGAGACCGAGCGCCCAGCTTCCGCCGAGGCCGAGATACGCGGCGGCGGACGCGGCCCGATAGTCCATGCGCAGCTCGTGCCGTTCCGCGAGCCGCCGCACCAGAAGCGCGCTGAAGATGAGGCTGAACCCCCAGTTCAGGAGCGCCGACAGCAGGCTGACCGCGGCGACCATGGCGATGGCCGCGCGCGGGTTGCCGGGGATGCGGGCCAGCCGGGTGATGGCTTTGCGGACCGGCCCGGCGGTGGCGACGACGTAACCGCCGATGGCGACCATGGCCATCTGCATGGTGAAGGGGATCAGATCCCAGAACCCGTCCCCGAACACGGTCGCGACCTTGGCGGGTGACGAACCGATCCCCATCGCGGCGACAGCGACGACCGCGACGGTGAGTAGCGCGAAGACGAGTGTGTTGGGGAACCATTTTTCAGACCAGGCCGCACTGCGGGTGGCGATGCGTGCCAGACGGCCGCGGGGCGGCTCGGTGATGAATGCTGAATCGGACGATGTCATGCGGAGCTCCCAGGGGGTCGACCGGCCGGCTGGACACGGCTGCGATGGACGAGGGCCGCGGCCGCCAAGTCGGCCAGCGCTGTTCCCACTGCCTTGAACACGGTGATCTGGTGGTCATCCCTGCGGCCGAGTGCTTCCCTGCGGCAGAGCTGCGGGAGGGTGGCCACTACGGCATCGCGGGTGATGATGCCGTCGACGAGGGGCTGGGTGAGGTCGCCGGACTCGTCGAGTGCGATCTCGCTGTCGACGTACAGCGATCCGCGGGTCAGGCAGGTGTCGTCGGCTTCGCGCATGTCCCGGCGGAAGCTGCCGACGAGGTCGAGATGCGTGCCAGGGGTCAGCAGCTCACCTCGGATGATCGGGCTGGTGGCGAGTGTGGCGCACGAGATCACGTCGGCCCGGGGGATCGCCGTGTCGAGGTCGTCGGCGACGTGGGCGTCCACACTGGACTCTCGGAGCCTGGCGACCAAGGCCGCGGCGGCTTCGCGACGCTGGTCGTGCACGAGGACGGTGCGGATGTCGAGTACGGCCGCGTGGGCCTCGGCGGCGAGCGATCCGATATGGCCGGCGCCGACCACGAGGTGGACGCGGCTGTCCGGACGAGCGAGGTAAGAGGAGGCGAGTGCCGCGGTGGCGACCGTGCGCCGACGGGTCAGTTCGTTCCCGTCGATGATCCCGAGGTGTTCCCCGGTGTCCGCACTGGCGAGAACGTAGGCCGAGGACAGCGCGGGGCGGCCACTCGCACTGTTTTCGGGGAAGACGTTCACCAGCTTGACTCCGAGCAGGCCACCTGGGCGCCAGGAAGGCATCAGCAGCAACGTGGAGCCTGCCGTCTCGTCGATCTGGTGGTGATGGCGTGGGGGAGTGACGGCCCCGCGAGCAAGACCTTCGCGAAGGGCGGGAATCAGCGCGCCGAAGGGCAATGCGGCGGCGGTTTCCTCGGCGGAGACGGCGTACACGGCGGTCCTTTCTCGTTCACGCGTCGAGCACAAGGTCTGATGTCGGCACGGATTGACAGGTGAGGCAGTGGTCGTCGGGGAGGTCCTCGGAGGGCGTGGCGAGATGTGAGACCGTCCCGTCGAGCACGGGGACCGAACAGCTCTCGCACTGGCCGACGCGACAGCCGCTCGGCATCGAGATCCCGCTCTTCTCGGCCAGCTGCAGCAGCGTGCCGTCGGACTTGGCCCAGGTGACCTCACGTCCGGTACGCGCGAACCTCACGATCGCGGTGGCGTCATCGGGAATCCGGATCGGCGCGGGCCGCGCGTGGAACTTCTCGCTGAAGACGTCGAACCGCGGGACTCCTCGCGAGACGAGCCCGGTGATCACCTCGTCGAGCATGGTTTCGGGTCCGCACAGGTAGAAGCGCGCACGCTTGCGGATCAGTGCGGCATCGACACTTCCTGCCGAAATCCGCCCACGTGCGTCATAGCGGTCTCCCGGGGCAGGGCGGCTGTAGTGGTCGACGATGTGAACGGAGGGGAGTATCGCGGCAAGTGCGGCGAGCCGTTCGCGGAACGCGTGGCTCGCACCGTTCCGGTTGCCGTAGTGCAGGACGACCTCGGGCGCGGTCGCAGGCAGCTCGGCGAGGGTTTCGAGGTAGCCCAGGAACGGAGTGATGCCGATTCCGGCGGCCAGGAGCACGATCGGTCGCGTATGGGTGACTGGGATGGCGAAGCCACCGGATGGTGGCGTTACCAGCACCCTTTCGCCGGGACGCAGCCGCTCGTGGACAGTCGGGGAGAAGCTGCCGCCGTCGACCAGCCGTACCGCGAGCGCGTATGTGGTGTGTGCTTCCGTAGCGGCCCCGATGAGGGAATAGCTCCGGGTAAGTCCGGGATCATCGCGCCAGGCCACCGTTACGTGCTGTCCGGCGCGGAACGCCGGCAGCGGATCGTCATCGGCGGGACGCAGTTCGACGGACATGATCTCGTCCGTTTCGAAGACGGTGTTCTCGACCACGAATTCACGCTGGGCCGTCCAGGGCGCCGGCTCGTCCGCTTGGATGTCGCAGAAAGTCGAGCGCAAGCCCACGGAGCCACTGATCGGGTCGCGTGCCTCGTCACCGATCAGCAGGTTGTAGTTGGTGCCGCCGTCGTCGAGTGGGTCCGAGCCCGGCAATGCCAGATCGGGCGCGGGCTGCCACCAGCCGTATTCGGCGACGACGACGTCGCGGTGCAGCGCCGGGTCGACCCGCGCCCGCATCCGGATGGTGGCTCGCGAGGTCGTGATGTTGACCCATTGCCCGTCCACGATCCCGCGGTCGTGGGCGAGTTCGGCGCTCAGCTCGACGGCCGGTTCGGGAAAACGCTTCCGTAGCGAAGAAATCCCGTGGTGCTGGCTATGGCAGAAGTAGCCGTTCTTGGCGCAGGTGAGCACGAGCGGATACCGGGAATCGGATGCCGGTGGGTGCGCGTCCGGAACGGGTGACTGCCCGTACTCGGCGAGCCGCTCGGAGTACAGCTCGACCCGGCGCGTGGGCGTGGCGAACCCTGCCACGGACCCATCCCCCGACTCCTCGGCGTACTTGCGGTGGCGGGTTTTCAGCGGCAGATCGATTCCGTCGGGCCGGCGACGGAGTTCTTCGACGGTGACGCCGAGCGGGCTGAGCTGGTGGTCCCAGCCGTCCTCGACGTGGCCGCCGAAGAAGTCGTCCTCGAATCCGAGCCGTACCGCCAGGTCGAAGACGACTTCTGTGTCCGAACGCGCTTCGCCGACAGGAGCGGTCATTCGTGGTCGCAGCTGGACTCGTTCCTGGGCGGCGCGGGTGATCTCGAAACCCACCTTGATCGCCTCGTGTTCCCAAGGCGTCTGTACGGGAAGAAGAAGGTCCGCGAACCGCGAGGTGGGGTTCTCGAAAAGGTCGAGGTGAACACCGAAGTCCAGGCTGCGCAACGCTTCCGCGGTCCGCCGTGGATCAGGTTGCGACAGCAGGAGGTTTCCGCCGAACGACACCAGTGCGCGTACCGGGTAGGGCTCGCCTTCGAGGACCGCGTGACAGAAGTCGCGTGCGTTGATCCAGCCTTGTGCCGGCGGGCCCAGCGGGAAACGGTCCAGTCCCAGAGCCTTGGCTCGTTGCGGCTCGCCGAGCTGATCGGGTGAGGTCACCGGGTTGACGGGAAGCTTGGGCAGGATCACGTTGCCGCCCGGGACATCGAAGCTGCCGGTGAGCGCGTAGAGCGTGGCGATCGCCCGCTCGGTTTGGGTGGCGTTCGTGTGCTGGCCGACGCCGGACCACGCGGCGTAGGAAACCGATTGAGCAGTGGCCAGTTCCGTGGCGAAGGCCTCGATAGCGGCCGGGGCGACCGTGGTCACGGCCGCGGTCCGGTCCAGCGGCCAGGCACTGCACGCCTGGGCGTAGTGGTCGAACGCCGGCACGCAGTCCACGGGCCCCGTCCGGGTGGCCACTCGTCGACGTCCCGTCAGAGCGAAACGTTCCGGTCGGGAGGCGGCCTGCGTGGTGTCGAACGGTTCGGGTCGTCCCGCCGGTTCGTCCCAAACCACATGGCCGGATAGCCCGGGATCGATGTCCTTCGCCTGGAGGAACCTGCCGGTGTCGATCCGGACCAGCAGCGGTCCGTTGGTCCACGCCCGTACGAACGCCTCGTCGTGACCTCGCGTGGAGAGCAACTGCTCGGCGACTCCGAGAGCGAGGGCGCCGTCGGTCCCGGGGCGGACTCGCAGCCAATGGTCGGCTTGGAGCGCGCTCGTGGACCGTCGAGGATCGATCACGACGAGTTTCGCCCCGCGGGCGCGTGCTTCGGCCAGCGCCGCGGATTGAGCCAACCAGGACTTCGCCGGGTTGTGACCCCACAGGACAGCGAGATCGGTGTTCGCGTAGTCCGGGACCGGCAGGGCACTGCCGAACGTGAAGGCGTGCGCGAAGTCTTTGTGCCAGTTGCAGATCTCAGTCGAATACAGCGTGTTCGGGCTGCCGAAGCGCCGGATGAACCGTTCCACCCAGTCGATCGAGTCCGACATCGGTGTCCCGCTGGGGGAGGTGACGGAGAAGGCGACCGCCTCCGCTCCAACGCGTGCCCGGATCGTGCCCAGTCTTTCGGCCACCTCGGTCATGGCTTCCTCCCAACCGATCTCTCGCCAGCGCGGGTCGGGATCGGATTTGGGTGTGGTGCGCCGTAAAGGACCGCGCAAGCGTTCGGTGGAGTGCACGAGTTCGGGAGCAGCCCTGCCTTTGGGGCAAAGGGCGGCCCCGGTGGGGTGCGTGGGATCCGGCCGGGCGCTGACGAGCAAGCCGTTGTCGACCGTGTAGACCGCTCCGCACCGCGAGCGGCACAACGTGCAGTAACCCCGAGCTTCAGACGCCTCCGTCATAAGTTACTCCTTAGTAACCGGCTACCGGTTACCGTTCGCCGGTAACGAGTAAGATGCGCCCGGAGGGTGGAGAAGTCAAGCTCTGTGGCATGAAGGGGGTGGGTCTTGACGGAGAACGGAGCCGTTCGCCTGCAGTACACGAGCCTGCGGGACCAGGTTCTCGAGGTGGTTCGGCAGGCGATGGTGTCCGGTGAACTCCGGCCGGGTGACATCTACTCCGCGGCTGCGCTGGCGACGCGGCTGGGCGTGTCCAGCAGTCCGGTGCGAGAAGCGTTGTTGACGTTGGTGAACCAGGGGCTGATGGAACCTGTGCGGAACCGGGGCTACCGGGTGGTGGCGATGGAGGAGCAAGACCTCGACGAGATCTACGAGATGCGTCAGCTCCTGGAGGTGCCGGGCACGTTGTCCGCGGCCGCGAAAGCGGGGCCGGCGGACCTTGAGCGCCTCGGCGACCTGGCCGGAGAGATCGAGCGCGCCGCTCGCGCGGGCGATGTCGCCAGCTTCCTTGAAGCGGACAGGCGGTTCCACCTGGCCCTTCTCTCGCTCGCGGGCAACCGCCGGTTGCTGGAGAGTATCGCCAACCTGCGCGACCAGACCCGGCTGTACGGCCTGGAGAAGCTGGCGGAAAGCGGCAGGCTCACCGGAGCTGCCGGCGAACATCGGGAGATCCTTGCTGCGATCGCAGCGAGGGACTGGGACGCCTTGGAGAACCTGATGCACACCCATCTGCGGCACACCCGCGCCGACTGGGCCGCCGGGTGACGCACGGGTGGCCTGCCGAACGAAGCCGGCACGTCAACGCGGCGGAGCTGGTACTGGAAGCGGCCCGTAAAACTGCGACCTCACTGCGAAGCCAGGCAGACAAGAAAGAGACCAGGCGACGGAAAGGCGGAGCTGAGGCAAGAAGGCCAAGAAATAAAGGGGTGGCGGGTGGGGCCTCATTCGACCCCGCGCATGATCAAAGCCCACCGACAAGATCCTCTTGCGAAGAAATCTTGCTGGTGGGCTTTGATTTACTACTGTGCGCCATCAGGGACTCGAACCCCGAACCCGCTGGTTAAGAGTCGGCACCTGGACGTGTCGGATGGTGTCGAGTGATGCCGGACAAGACCTTTTCGTCTGGTCGCGAGGCATCCGCTGTGTCGGGGTATGTCGCCTGGTGTCGGACTGTTTCGGAACTCTCGGGCGCGTCTCGGGCTCGCGGATGTCGGGTTCTGTCGCCTGATCCGGCCGCCTTGGAGAGACACGTTGCCTGGGGATAGCTGCCCCGCCCCGGTAAGACCGGATATCGCATACGATGTGGTCATGGCGCAGAAGGACTGGGCGATGCGGCTGCCCGCGGTGAAGAGTAAGGCCGATCTCGTCTACGACAACCTGCGGGAGGGCATCGTCAACGGTGTCTTGAAGCCCGGTGACCGGATCAACATGGACGAGCTGTCCCGCACGCTCGGGGTCAGCAAGATCCCGATTCGGGAGGCGGTGAAGCGGCTCGAGTCCGATGGTTTCCTGGATTCCCGGGTGCACTCCGGTGTCGTCGTCGCGAGGGTGGATCAGACCGAGATGCGTGGTGTCTTCCTCGCTCGCGGAGCGATCGAGGGGCTGGTCGCGAGGCTGG
Source organism: Amycolatopsis oliviviridis (assembly GCF_014654365.1). Classification (GTDB taxonomy): domain Bacteria; phylum Actinomycetota; class Actinomycetes; order Mycobacteriales; family Pseudonocardiaceae; genus Amycolatopsis; species Amycolatopsis oliviviridis. The sequence continues at coordinate 211,302 of NZ_BNAY01000003.1, read as the reverse complement.
CGGCGGACAAGGTGAGTGACGGTCTGCTGGTCGATCTCGAGGCGACGCAGCGGCAGATGCGTGACGACCTGCGTGCCGGCCGGGTCGACCGGCTGGCCGAGCTGAATTCGGAGTTCCACCGCAGGCTCGCCGAGTCGAGCGGGTACCGGATACTCGCCGATCTGACCGAGCAGCTGTTGCTGACCGTGCGCCGGTACCGGGTGGTGGCGCCGGTCGACGAGCAGAACTGGGAGTCGGTCGTGGCGGAGCACGACGCGATCATCGCGGCGTTGCGGGGCGGGGACTCCGCGGCGGCCGCGGCGGCTGCGGAAGCGCACATCATGTCCCAGGCGGGTCAAGAGATCTCGGAGAGTTGACCGGTCACCTCGGCGGAAGGCCGAGCCGTTCACGGTGTCCGTCGCGGAGCAGGCTGGCGGGGCTGGTGACCGAGGCCCCGCCGTCGAGGACCAGTTCGGTGCCGGTCAGCAGGGCGGCTTCGGGCGATGCCGCGTAGGCGACCGCGGCGGCGACTTCCTCCGGCGTGCCCAGGGTGCGTAGCGGGTTGCTCTCCCGAAGCCGTTCGAGGTCGGTGTCCCCGCTGAGCCGGGATTCGGTCGCGGGGGTACGGATCCAGCCGGGTGAGACGGTGACGAACGTGATCCCGTGTCGTCCGTAGTCGACGGCGAGCTGGCGGGTCAGTGCCGCGATTGCCCCTTTCGCCGCGGCGTAGGCGGGCAGGCCCGGTGCCGCGGTGCGATGCAGCACCGATCCGAGTGTCACGACCGCGCCGCCGCCTGCCATCAACGCGGGTAGCGCGGCGCGAACGCAGAGGAACACCGAGGTCAGGTTCGCGGTCAGGACGTCGTGCCATTGCTCGTCCGTCGTCTCGTCGAGCGGTCGGCCTTCGGTGACACCGGCGCAGGTCACGAGGGCATCGAGTCTGCCGAAACGATCGACAGTGGCCTGGACCGCTGCCTCCACCTGCGCGCCGTCGGTGACATCGGCGCGGTGACCGGTGACCCCGGGCAGATCCGGGTCGGCGAGGTCGACACCGACGACGTGGTATCCGTCGGCGGCGAACCGGGTCGCGACGGCCCTGCCGATCCCGCCCGCGGCTCCGGTGATCAGCGCGGTTCTGGTCATGAGCTCGTCACCTTCGAGTCGGGTATGTACACTCCCAAAAAGTATACGATCTACTAAATGGCGGCAACTGGAGGCATCTTGCGTGGCGACGAACTCCTCTCCGAACTGCGGACCCGGCGGCTGCTGGCCATCGTCCGCGACAGTGACCCGGAGCGCGCGTTGGCGACGGTGCGCGCTCTCGACCAGGCCGGGGTCAGGCTCATCGAAGTGTCGCTGACCGGCACTGACGCGCCCGCCGTGCTGGAGAAGGCGCGGCGCGTACTCGGTGACGGCAGGTTGGGAGCCGGGACAGTCTGTTCGGTCGAGGACGTCCGGCGAGCGGTCGGCGCGGGGGCGGAGTTCGTGGTGACGCCTGGTCTGTCGCGAGCCCTGGACGAGTGTTATCGCCTGGGCGTTCCTGTCCTCGCCGGCGCCCAGACTCCGACGGAGGTGATCGCCGCGCGTGCCGCCGGGGTCACCGCGGTCAAGGTGTTCCCGGCGAGTGGTCCCGCCCAGTTGCGAGCCCTGCGCGGCCCCTTCCCGGACGTGCCGTTCATCCCGGTCGGCGGAGTCGACGTCGCCGCCATGCGCGAGTACTTGGCGGCAGGCGCGCTGGCCGTCGGGGTCGGCGGACCACTGACGGACGGCGGAGCGGAGGGACTCGAGGCACGGGCGGCCGAGTTCCTCGCCGCTGCGGAGGCGGCGTGATGATCGATGTCCTGACCTTCGGCGAGACGATGGCCTCGTTGCGTGCGACCGGCCCACTGAATCTCGGGGGTGTGCTCCGGTCTTCGATCGCCGGAGCGGAGAGCAATGTCGCCATCGGACTCGCCAGGCTCGGCCACACGGTCCGCTGGGCGGGTCTCGTCGGTGAAGACGGTTTCGGCGCGCTCGTCGAGCGCACGCTCCGCGCCGAAGGCGTCGACCTGAACCACTTGTGGCGTGTCGGAACGGCGCCGACCGGCCTGGTCGTTTTCGAGCCTCGGGTCGCGGACGTCGTCCGGGTCACCTACCACCGTGACGGGTCGGCCGGGTCCAGGCTGACTCCCGGCCACGTGGAGGCGGCGCTCGCGGAGGGCGCCCGGATCGTCCACCTCACCGGTATAACCGCGGCCCTCGGGCCGGAGCCGCGGTCCGCGGTCGAACTGGCGTGCCGGGCGCCGGTGGTGTGCCTCGATGTCAATCACCGGGCCAAGTTGTGGAGTGCCGAGCAGGCCGCCGACGTGCTCCGCCCGCTCGTGCCCCGGGTGACGATCCTGGTGGCTTCGGAAGAAGAACTGCCGATCGTCGCGCCTGGAGTGTCCGAAAGCGACCAAGTGAAGGCGATACTGGGCCAAGGAGTCCGGGAGGTCGTGGTCAAGCGGGGCAGTCGCGGCGCGGAGGTGTTCACAGTGGACGGATCCGTCCGCGCGGACGCCGTCCCGGTGCGCTCCGTCGATGCCGTCGGTGCCGGGGACGCGTTCGTCGCCGGATATCTCTCGGGCTTGCTCGACGGCGACCCGGTGGAGTGGCGGCTGGAGCGGGCGGCGACGCTGGGCGCGTTCGCCGTCGCGTCCTCGGGTGATTGGGAGGGCCTCCCCACGCGGAACGAGCTCGGCCTCCTCGGCCTGGCGCCGGGAACGGCGGTGCGCTGACGTGGACGGCTGGGAGATCGTCACCGAGGAACGCTTTCACCTCGCCGAGGGGGCTCGCTGGCATCAGGGCCGTCTGCTGTTCGTGGACCTGCGGAACGGAAACCTCTACACCGCGGGATCGCGAACACGGCGGCTGCTCAGCCTGGGGACCTCGCTCGGCGCGGTGGCGCCGGTGGCGGGCGGCGGCTGGATAGCGGCCGCGGGCTCCGGGATCGCGCTGATCCGGGACGGCGAGGTGGCCTGGCTGGCCAGCGCCGGACAAGCGGGCGAGATCCGGATGAACGACGCGGTCTGCGATCCCTATGGCCGGTTCTGGGCCGGCAGTATGGCCCTCGACGGCAGGGTGGGTGCCGGTGCGCTCTACCGGGTCGACCCCAACGGCTCGGCGCACCAGGTGCTCACCGGCCTCGGCGTGCCCAACGGCCCGGCGTTCACCGCCTGCGGAACCCGGATGTACCTGGCCGACAGCGCGCGCGGGACGATCCGCCGGTTCGAGGTCGACCCGGTGTCCGGCTCGCTCGACGCCTCCGAAGTGTTCGCGCGATGGCATAGGGGCGAGGGGAAACCGGACGGCCTCTGCGTGGACGACGACGACCATCTCTGGGTCGCCGTCTGGGGAGCGGGGGAGGTCCACCGCTACGCGCCCGACGGCAGGCTGGTCCGCCGGATCCGCGTGCCGACCGCGCAGCCGACGAGTGTCGCGTTGGGTCAAGGCGCCCTCTATGTGACGACCGCGCGGTATCGGATGGATGAACCGGATCCGCTCGCGGGCGCGGTCCTGTCCCGCCCCAGCCTGGTGTCCGCTCCGGCCGCGATTGCCTATCAGATGGGTTCTGAGCTGCAAGAACAGTGCTGAACCGGGTTCGCGAAAGATCTTGGCGCCGACCCTTGAGTTCATTTCGTATATCGTCTACTTTCATACCATCCAAGACCCCGATGAGGTGGTGACGCCATGATTGAGCCCGTGGTGGCCGAAAGCGGCCCGAAAACGGTTGAGGAGTCCACAGTGGACCGGAGGACGATGGTGGCAGGCACCGTCGGCACGGTCATGGAGTGGTACGACTTCAACCTCTACGGCCTGGCTTCGGCCCTGATCTTCGGGCCGCTGTTCTTCGGCTCGGGCTCCGTCGGCGGCACACTGGCCTCGTTCGCCACGTTCGCGGTCGGGTTCGCCGCCCGGCCGATCGGCGGTGTCCTGTTCGGACACCTCGGCGACCGGATCGGCCGTAAGCAGGTGCTGCTGGTGACGATGCTGGCGATGGGGGTGTGCACCACGCTCATCGGTGTCCTGCCGACGCACGCCGTCGCCGGGATCTGGGCGCCGATCCTGCTGATCGTCCTGCGGGTCGGGCAGGGGATCGCCGTCGGCGGCGAGTTCGCCGGAGCGACCCTGCTGACGGTGGAGAACGCCCCGCCGGGAAAGCGCGGCCTCTACGGTGCCATCCCGGCGATGGGGACCGGCGCCGGGTTCGTCCTGGCCAGTGCGGTGTTCGGGCTGGTGTCGCTGCTGCCCGAGGAGCAGTTCACGACGTGGGGATGGCGGATTCCGTTCCTGCTCAGCGTTGGGCTCGTGCTGTTCGGGCTGTGGGTGCGCACCGGTATCAAGGAAACGCCGGTGTTCGCCGACCTGACCGAACGCGGCGAGGTCGCCCGGTTCCCGCTGCTGGTCACGTTGCGCCGTCAGCCGGGCGCGGTGGTGCGGACGATGGGGATCACCATCTCCGGATTCGTCTGGGGCTACCTGATCCAGGCGTTCGCGCTGTCCTACGCGACCAAGACACTCGGCTTGCCCAAGTCCACGATGCTGTGGGCGATCGCCCTGGCCTCCGCGCTGGAGATCGTCGCGATCCCGTTCTGGGGCTGGCTTTCCGACCGGATCGGGCGCCGTGTCACCGTGACGATCGGGCTGGTGCTGACCGTCGCCTATGTGTTCCCGTTCTTCGCGCTGCTGGAGACGAAGAGCACTCCGCTGGTGTTCCTCGCGATGGTGCTGGCCATCCCGGTCTGCAAGGACATGGTGTTCGGGCCGCAGGCCGCGCTGGTGGCCGAGCAGTTCAACGCCAACGTCCGCTATTCCGGGGTGAGCGTTGGACGCGAATTCGGCGGGGCGATCTTCGGCGGCACCGCCCCGTTCGTCGCCACCGCCCTGCTCGCGGCGACCGGCTCAATCGACATCGTCGCCCTCTACGTCGTCGCCGGATGCGTGCTGACCCTGATCGCCGTCTTCGCCGGACGCGAGACCGCGAACCGCGACCTGCGCGACGCCTGACCCTTTCTCGAAATCCTTGGGAGCACCGGGATGACTTTGCGTATCGCCAAAATCGAAGCGCTGGCGTTGTCAGCCAGCTTCGACGACCTCTACGACTCGCCGGACGACGTTCCGTCCTGGCTGAGATTCCCCGCCGCCAGCCACCATGTCCTGCCCCGCCGGGGCCAGTACGCGACGCTGGTGAAAGTCCACGCCGAGGATGGCACGGTCGGAATCGGCGAATGCTATGGACTGCCCGCGCCCGAGGTCACGGCCACCGTCGTGTCCTCGGTGCTCACTCCGCTGCTGCTCGGCCAGGACGCCCTGGCCGGGACCGCGGTCTGGGAACGGCTGTTCCAGGGCCAGGCCGCGGGCGGCCACAACCGCGGCTTCTACCTCGAAGCCATCGCCGGCATCGACCTCGCGCTGTGGGACCTGCGGGGGAAGCTCGCAGGCGAGCCGGTGCACCGGCTGCTCGGCGGGCCGGTGCGCGAACGCGTCGACTGCTACGCCAGCCCGGTCGCGCTGCATGCCGACCCGGACGACTCGGCCGAGCACGCCCGGCAGTATGTCGACGCCGGTTTCCGGGCGCTGAAGGTGAAGATCGGGCGCGGTGCCCGGACCGACAGGGCGCATCTGAGCGCCGTGCGGGCGGAAGTGGGGGAGAGCGTCGAGATCCTCACCGACGTCAACTGCGCCTACGACCTGGACGAGGCCACCAGGGTCGGTGCCGTGCTGCGTGACCTGGACATCGCCTGGTTCGAAGAGCCCTTGCAGGTCGACGACGTCGCCAACCTGGCCGAACTCCGGCGGCGCACCGGCCTCACGATCGTCAACGGGGAGACCCACTTCACCCGCTTCGATCTGCGCGACTCGCTGGTGGCCGGGGCGATCGACGTGTTCATGCCCAACGTGGCCCGCTGCGGCGGGATCACCGAGGCGACGCGGATCGCGGCTCTCGCCTCGGCCTTTCACGTCGACATCGCCCCGCACGGCGTCGGCTCGGGAGTCAGCCTGGCCGCCGCGCTCCAGCTCTGCGCGGCGGTGCCGAATCTGCGCACCTACGAGTACAACCGCCTGCCCAACCCGATCCGCGAACGCATTCTCCGCAACCCGCCCGAGTTCCGGGCCGGGGCCCTGTCCGTCCCCCAGGGCCCCGGCCTCGGCGCCGAACTGGACGACGCAGTCGTCGACCACTACACGATCGCGAGGTTCTGACATGAACGCTTTCGACCGCCGCTCACTGTTGCGCGGCGCGGCCGCCGCCGGAGTCGCCGGCACCGCATTGTTTCTGCCCCGCTGGGCCGAAGCCGCGACATCCGGCAGCTACACCATCCGCTTCGACCAGCCCGCGAAACAGACCATCCTCGGGCTGGGCTTCGAAATCCAGTCCGACTCGATCGGCTCCGGGAACAACGGGCTGCCCGAGAGCCACAGCAGCGTCCCGTACGACCTGGTCGAGTCCGAACGCACCCGGTTTTACCAGCAGATGCTCAAGATCCGCGACGACCGTGGCTTCCGCTACTGCCGGCTGGCGCTTGGCCTGTACTACCGCGGCACCGATCCCACCGGCAAACACCTCAAAGGACGGTGGCCGGGGCAGACCGCGCTGCTGGCCGACATGATCGAGCAGGCCGGAATCGAGGGCATCTCCGCCGAGTACTGGTCGCCCGCGCCCGGCTGGAAATCGAACAATTCGTTCGTCAAGGGCGCGCTCAAATCCTTCGCCCCCGCCGATCTGGACGCTCTCGGCGACGCGATGGTCGGTGACCTGGACTACCTGACATCGCAAGGTGTCCCGGTGTCGATGTGGGGCCTGCAGAACGAACCGGTCTTCGGCGATACGCCTTACTCATGCTGCGTCTATACGGCCGAGGAGTACCGCAAGACCTTCGCCGCCGTCGCGCCGAAGATCCGTGCCAAGTACCCGGACGTGCTCATCCACGCCGACAGCCTCGACGGCTGGGGCGGCAAAGTACGGAGTCGCACTCAAGGGCGACTCGGCGGCGATGTCCTATGTGGACGCGTGGACCTATCATCGGATCGGATCCGATTCCAACGACCAGCTCACCAAGGACTTCACTTCGGGCGCACTGGGCAGGCCCGTGTTCAACAACGAGTTCGAGTACCTCAACGGCACCATGACCGATTGGCGCTGCATCAACACCGCCCAGTCGATCATGAACTGGATGACCTTCCAGAATTCGCCGACCTGGTTCTGGCTGCACGCACTCAAGCCCACGACGAACTCCGAGGCGGAGACCTACGCGCTCGGTTTCTGGCGGCCGCCGTCCGACACCGATTTCAGCCGCTACCCGCATATCAAGCCCGGGCACTGGGACTTCAACCCGCGCAACTGGAACGCGGTCGCCGGGTTCGTCAAGTACATGCCATGGAACTCGGTCCGCTACAGCGTCGACGAGTCGGCGAAGCTGGGCGACCAGCGGATCATGGCCTGGAAGACCCCGCAGGGCAAGCCGGTGTTCGCCATCACCAACCGTTCTACGAGCGCTTTCACCTACACCGTCGACACCCAGACCGCGTCGTCCTTCGAGGGACACCGGTTCGGCCCGGCCACCCACGACCTCAGGCTCGGGCTCAAGACCGGCCCGTCCCTGACCCTGACGGTCCCGCCGTCGTCCATCGAGTTCTGGGTCCGCCAGTGACCACGGAATGAAGGAATGGACCCTCCGCCGCGGCGGAGGGTCCATTCTCTTGTCCGATCAGCGCGCTGTCGTCCAGCGCTGGTTGACGCCGCCGTCGCAGTCCCAGAGCAGCAGGCGCGTGCCGTCGGCGGTGCCGCCGTTCTCGACATCGAGGCAGCGCCCCGATTTCGCGTTCTTCAGCGTGCCATCACCGCCGTGGGTCCACTGCTGGGCGGTGGTGCCGTTGCAGGTGTAGAGCTGGACGACGGTGCCGGCCGCGGTCGCGCCGCCCCGGATGTCCATGCACTTGCCGAGCGCGCGAACCGTTCCGTCACCGGGAATGCTCCAGGTCTGCGCAGCCGTGCCGTTGCAGCCGTAGTGCTGCAGGGCGGTGCCGTCGGCGGAGTTCCCGTTCGTCACGTCCGCACACTTGCCGTAGCCGGACTTGAGCGGTCCGGCCTTGCCGTGCAGCATCGTGAGGATGCCCGCGGCGGACCAGCTGAAGTTGCCGGTGTTGACACCCGTGCCGGTGGCCGAGTTGTACTTCTCCCAGATCGGTTCGTCACCGTCGAGAAGACCGTACGAATTCGCGAAAAGCTTGGCGCGCAACGCCTCCGCGTCCCCGCCGAACCCGTAGGCCTCGAACCCCTCGACACCGAACGCGACCTGGTCGGGCCAGGCGCTGCCGTGTGTGTAGTGGCCGGGCTGGTACTCGGGGTGGTTCTTGGGGATCGGCGGGAACGGGACGTGGGTGTTGAACTGTTCCGGGTCGAGCAGCGTCCGGCGGACCGTGTCGGCCTGCGCCGGGGTGGCCGAGCCGGAGAACAGCGGCACCATGCCTTCGATGCCCTTGCCGACCTCGGTGTAAGGCTTCCCCGTTCCGATCCGGGTGTCGTAGAAGTAGCCCGAAGCCGGGTCCCACATGGTGGTGCGGATCTTCTCGTCCAGCAACCCGGCGTGATCCGTGTACGTCTTCGCCTCGCCGGTCTTGCCCAGCGCGGTCGCGATCCGGGCGAGGGAGCGGTCGTTGCGGGCCATGAAGGCGTTCAGATCGACAGATTCCTGATTCAGCGTGTACCCGATGAACGTGCCGTCCGCGTTCGTGTTGCGCAGGGCCTTCAAGCCCTTGCCGAAGTCGAAGCGAGGCTCGGCGTCCATTCCGCTTTCCCACGCGGCGGCCAACCGGGCGGCATCCTCCGAATCGTTGCCCGGATCGCTGGTGGCGCCGTATTCCAGAACGCCGTTGCGATCGTGATCCCGGTTGCGCAGCCACCAGTCGCGCTCGGCGACCAGCTTGCCGTACAGCTCCTTCAGGAAGTTCTTGTCCCCGTCGGTCTCGAAGATCTCCCACACCGCCCAGCCCGCCAGCGGCGGCTTGGTGTTGCGCAGGTTCGAATGGCCGGTACCGGTGGCCGGATCACGGAAGCCGACGACGTCGGGCAACATGCCCGCCTCGTTGCCCGCCTTGATCTGATGCTCGAACTGGGCCCGCACCACGGACTTCGCCAGCTCGGGCGAGAACTTCGCGGCGCCAACGGCCTCCTTGAACGAATCCCAAGGCCAGTAGCCGCCCGCGTAGAAGCGGTGACTCATCGACGGGACGATGCCGCCGTGGCTGTTGCGTCCGCCCGGCCCCCGCCAGTTGCCGATCAAGGTCTCCACCGCCTTGACCGCGAGCCTCCGCCGTTCCGGCGCGACGCCGCGGACCGCGCGTTCGACATACCCCTGCCAGCGTCCATCCACCTGGGAGGCCACGGTGTCGGGAGAGGCCAGCGCGTCCGAGAGCGCCTTCTCTTCACCAGTCCGTTCCTTGTCGGTGAAGGTGAAGGACTCCGCCCAGGTCAGACGCGACGGCTTGGACGAGACACCGAGCGCGTCGGTCCTGGTGGTGACATAGCCGTCCCCATCGACCTTGGTGCTGACCGGTTCCGCGTGACGGACCGTGAAACGCTCGGTCCCGTCGGCGTAGAACGACTCGCCCTTCGCCGGAGCGAACCGGACCTCCACGCCACTGGACGTCCCCGCGACGCTCGGGGACGAGCGTGCGGGTTCGGCGCCGGGCCGCAAAATCTCACCGGCCCACGAGACCTTGAGATCCCGTGGCGTGGACGAGGAGATGTCCGCGACGACGAGCGCGGTGTGTTGCGCGGCGAACCGGAGCGTGAGGTTCACCGTCACGCCGTCGACGGCGTAGCGCTGGGTCAGCCGTCCGGGGTAGGAGTGGGCTTCGGGTGCGGGCAGGGCCAGTTCCTTGCCGGACGACGCGTCGGTCAACCGGATCCGGGAGAAGGCCTTGCTCAGGAACCACGGGAACTCCTGGGCCATGTACCACGGGCCGGTGAACCCGCCGTACGAGGCCGAATCCCCGGAAGCAGGCAACCCATAACCGTGATACGAGCCTTGGTCCGCGAACGGGCTCAACTTGCTCGCGAACCCGTTGTCCGCATCGGCCGGCGTGCCGGTGCGGTCGATGACATCGGCGAAATCGGCGAGTGGCGGGCTTTCCGGAACGGCCTGTGCGGCCGGAGGACCGGTGGCGACGACGATGGACGAACCCACCGCCGCGGCCGCGACAAGGCTCAGCAGGGAGCGGCGCATATCTGTACTCCAGACGTAGAGCTGCAGGGATGGCGGCGGACGCTACGTCTGTAGCCTTGGGTTGTCTAGACCTTTCCGAGGGTATTTTGGCGCACGATATACTAAAGTTGGAGGTTCGCTGGTTCGCAGCGCGGCTGCGCGATGAGCTCCCGCGTTTGCGGCACCCGCGTCCCGAACGCCTTTGCTGGCTGGGCTATCCGGTGGCTGGGGCGACGACCATGGGCGGGCGCAACCGTGATCGCTAGATCCCCAGAGTTTTCTCGAGCTGAGCGACGGCGTTGTGGTGTGTTCCGATGGCGGGATCCATGATCCACAGTTGCTCGGTGGCGGGTCGAAATCCGAGTGATGCCCAGGTGTGGCGTATTTTTTCGAGCGCTGGTTCGAAGGCCGCGTCGTCTTTGAGCAGGTCGCGGTCGAGGTCGATGGGGAACGGTAGTACGGCCACGAGTCGTGGGTCGGCACAGATCCAGCGGAGCAGGCGACCAGTGAGTAGCCGTCCGACGCCACCGAGGCCGCGCCAAGCCGGCGCGAGCCGTACTCGGTCGATGATGACGACGTGGCTGCCGAGCGACTCGACCTCGTCTTCGAGATCATCCCGGAGCGTGACGAAGCCGAATTGATCGCGGCCACCGAAGAGTGGGATGAATTTGGCGTAGTCTTCGCTGCGGGCATCGAGCGCGTCATGTACGCCTTCGACCCGCTGGAGGTCGACAGTCAGACCGTTGGCTTCGAAGATCTTGATTTCGAGGCTGTCGTCGGATGGTTTTGTCGAGAGCGCAGTGCCTTCGATTTCGTGCCACGGGTTGATGCCGTCAGCCTCGTCCTCGTCCGGGAGGACTCGTACGGTTGCGCTGGCCCACCAATCACTTGTTCCGGGGTCGGTTTCGTCGCCGCCCACGAGGTTTGCCTGGTTGTGCAGGTGAAGTTCGACCCACTCGAGCTGGGCACGTAGTTGCTGCGCGAGGTCTGAATCCTTTTGGGGTGCGGCCATAAGACGTTACTACTCGGCTTTCGCCACCAGCTCAAGAAGAGCGCACTCTGGTCTGACGAATCGGTCAGCGTCAGGGAGTCGTGATGAACGAACGTGGTGTGTGGAAGCGGTGTGGGTGTGTCGATCAGGAGACAGGACGTCGGTTTGGTCCTCGGTGTCCGCGGCTGCCGGTGCGGGGGCACGGTAGCTGGTATTTCACGGTGGAGTTGCCCGGACGTCGGGATGGCGAGAGGTGCCGGTTGCGGCGCGGCGGATTCACCTCACGGGCGGCAGCCACACAAGCTCGGCGGTATTGGCGGGGTGAGGATGTTGATCCTGATCTGAGTTTGGTGACGGTGGGGCAGTGGCTGGATATCTGGCTGGCGACTCGTCATACGATCCGTCCGGCGACTCGGGCGATCTACACCCAGCACGTCCGGGACTACTTGAAGCCTCGCCTCGGCAACGTGGTGCTGGCAGAGCTGACGATCGGGCGGGTGCAGGCGATGTTCACCGGGCTGCTGCGCGCGAATGCGACGCGGGCGCGGCCGTTGTCGGCGGCGACACTGCAGCGGATGCGGGAGGTGCTGCGTGCCGCGTTGAACGGTGCCATCCGGCGAGGGCTGATCACGAGCAATCCGGCGCGCTGGGTGGAACTGCCCTCGCCGCGGCGACCGCGTCCGGTGGTGTGGACGGACGCGAGGGTGGCGGTATGGCGGGCGACCGGGGAACGTCCACCGCTGGCGGTCTGGACGGCTGAACAGACCGCGGCGTTTCTCCAGTTCACCGGGCAGCATCCGCTGCATCCCTTGTTCCATGTCGCGGCCTTGACCGGGCTACGGCGTGGCGAGGCCCTTGGCCTGCGCTGGTGCGATCTCGATCTCGACGAGGCGACTTTGACGGTGACTCATCAGATTCAAGAGCGGGACGGGCAAGCGGTAGTGTGCCTGCCGAAGACCGCGGCCAGTGGCCGCACGGTGTCGTTGGATCGAAGCACGGTAGCTCTGTTGACTCGGCTGCGTGCCTCTCAACTCCAGGCGGGCGGAGGTGCTCCGGACGGTTGGGTCTTCGCGCATGAGAATGGGCAGCATTAGAGCCCGAGTTACGTATCGCATTCGTTCCGTCGGCTCATCACCAAGTCTGGGCTGCCGCCGGTACGTTTCCACGACCTCCGTCATGGTGCGGCGACGCTGTCGCTGGCCGCGGGGAACGATCTGAAGACGGTGCAAGCGCTGCTGGGCCACGCCAGCATCGTCCTGACGGCGGACACCTACACCAGCGTGCTCCCGTCCCTCGCCCACGCCAGCGCAGAAGCGACCGCGAGCCTGGTTCGGCGAGCCGGCTACGAACGCGGTCAGAAGATCTGCAGGTCGCGCGCCACTCGTGGTCGACAACAACGAGGCCAGGGCGGCGGACGAGGTCCGCGCCTCATTCATCGTGGAGGAACATTTGACGGGGCTCACGGTGGCCCCACCTCGGGCTCACACATCAACAAAGCCCACCGACGACACCCCTGAAAATACAGGAAAATCGTTGGTGGGCTTTGATTTCTTACTGTGCGCCATCAGGGACTCGAACCCCGAACCCGCTGGTTAAGAGCCAGCTGCTCTGCCAATTGAGCTAATGGCGCCTGCTTGTTCCGCCGCTTTGGTGTTCCCCTTGGCGACGTGGAAAACATTAACACAGGGTTGCTGGGGCCCGTTTCAGGGGGGTCCCCTAACGACGGGCCGGGACGGATTCGGCCATCCGGCCGCAGGCGTTGCACCCGGTCAGGCAGACTATAGCCAGACGTTGGGGTTGGTACCACGCGAAACGGGCGGCGTGCATGAGGGTCTGGGGAGCGACAGGGCGGTCGCGGGTGGCGTTGGTGGCTTTGGTGGCCGGGTTCACACTGGCCGCGTGCACCAGTACACCGTCGGGTGAAACACCGTCTCCGGGTGGCGCGCCCGGTGGCTCGCAGCAGAGCGGTGCGCCCGCTCCCGCGCCGAAGCCCGCCGCGATGACGCTGACTCCCGCGCAGGGTGCGGCGGACGTGGCGCCCGGCGAGCCGGTCACGGTCGCCGTCGCCGACGGCAAGGTGGGCGAGGTCAAGCTGACCGGCGCCGACGGCAAGGTCGTCGCGGGCAAGCCGAAGGAGGACGGTTCGGGCTGGGAGTCGGCGGAACCGCTCGGCTACGGCAAGACCTACACCGTCACCGCGGCCGCGACCGGGACGGACGGCAAGCCGGTCACCGCGACCTCGACGTTCTCCACGGCCAAGGCAGGCAAGCAGATCGGTGTCTCGATCAACCTGGTCGAAGGGGAGACGGTCGGGGTGGGGCTGCCGTTGATCTTCACCTTCACCGGCAACGTGCCGGACAAGGCGGCGACGGAGAAGGCGCTGAAGATCGTCACCGAGCCGCAGGCCGAGGGCGCGTTCCACTGGTTCGGCGAGAAGACCGTGATGTGGCGGCCCAAGGAGTACTTCAAGCCGGGCACGAAGATCTCGGTCAACGCGGCGATCTACGGCAAGAACCTCGGCAACAACACCTTCGGCCGCGAGGACAAGCCGGCCAAGGTGGTCGTCGGCGACAAGCTGGTCGCGACGGCGGACGGCGGCACGCACCAGATGAAGGTCGTGGTGAACGACCAAGAGGTCAAGCAGATGCCGATCTCGATGGGCAAGCCGTCGAGCAGCACCCCGGCCGGGACCTACACGGTGATGAGCGAGCACACCGGGTACACGATGGACTCGAGCACCTACGGCGTCCCGACGGACAGCAAGGCCGGTTACCGGACGTTCGTGAAGTACGCGGTGCGGATGTCGAACAGCGGCATCTTCTACCACTCGGCGCCGTGGTCGGTCGGTTCGCAGGGCAAGCGGAACGTGAGCCACGGCTGCATCAACCTGTCGACCGAGAACGCGAAGTGGCTGATGGACACGTCCAAGAAGGGCGACATCATCACGGTCACGAACTCCGGCCCGCAGGTGCTGGAGCCGACCGACGGCTGGTCGGTGTGGCAGATGTCCTGGGACGACTGGAAGACCGGCGGCGACCGGAACTGACCCGATGTCATGAGGGGTCCCCTTAGGACGACCGCCGTCCCAATGGGACCCCTCAGTCATTTCCGGGACAGGGCGCTTTCGAGTCCGCGGGCTCAACGCTCACGACATCGAGCGTGGTCACCCACGGCACCGAACGGATGGGGGTCCGGGGGCGCAGCCCTCCGGCGGGGGCTTGGGGGCTCGGCCCCCAAAGAATGGCGAAACCCCAGTCTGGTGGAGGGCCCGCCAGGGCCCGACCAAACTGGGGTGATGGGGTGAGCGACGGGTTTCGAACCCGCGACCTCCTGGACCACAACCAGGTGCTCTACCAGCTGAGCTACGCCCACCATCGCCGGGCTCGGGAAGCTTCCCATCACCTCGGCCGCACTATATTAGCGTGCCCGTTTCGGGGGCTCGCAACGGGTTACCGTTCGTGGCGTTCCTGCACTTCAGCGGCCGCGGCCTTGGCCTGTTCGGTGGTCGGGCCGGGCTGGGGGACGAAGGCGACGCGGCGGTAGTAGTCGAGCTCGCCGATGGATTCCTTGATGTCGGCGAGGGCGCGGTGCGCGAGGCCCTTCTCGGGCTTGGCGTAGTAGATCCGCGGGTACCAGCGCCGGACGAGTTCCTTGACCGACGAGACGTCGACCATGCGGTAGTGCAGGTGCTCGTCGAGGGCTGGCATGTCGCGGGTGATGAAGCCGCGGTCGGTGGCGATGGAGTTGCCGGCGAGCGGGGCGACGTTGGCCTCGGGCACGTGCGCGCGGATGTACTCGAGGACGCGCTGCTCGGCTTCTTCCATGGTGACCGTGGAGCGCCGGACCTCTTCGGTGAGGCCGGAGCGGGCGTGCATCTCGCGGACGACCTCCGGCATGCCGTCGAGGGTTTCGTCGTCGGCGTGGATGACGATGTCGACGCCTTCGCCGAGGACGTTGAGTTCGGCGTCGGTCACCAGCGCGGCTATTTCGATCAACGCGTCCTTGCCGAGGTCGAGCCCCGTCATCTCGCAGTCGATCCAGACTAGGCGGTCGTTCACCCCGAAACCCTAACCCGACCCGGGGATTCACGACGCGCGACGTGCGGGTTCGGCGCGTTGCTGGCAGCGTGTGCATCCTCAGGTGAGCCATATCACAGACCAGGGAGCGACAGTGGCCGAACAGGGTCCAGCCCAGGAGATCGCGCAGGGTTACGTGAGCGAGGGGGCCGCGGTGGAGCTCGGCGCCGTCGTGATCGACGGCAAGGCCGACGCCGGGGCGGCGGTCCGGCTGCCACTGGCGACGCTGAACCGGCACGGGCTGGTCGCGGGTGCGACCGGTACCGGCAAGACGAAGACCTTGCAGCTGATCGCCGAACAGCTGTCGGCCGCGGGAGTGCCGGTGGTGCTGGCCGACGTGAAGGGCGACCTGTCGGGCCTGGCCGCGCAGGGCGAGAGCAACGACAAGATCGCCAAACGCGCGGAAGAGCTGGGTGACGCCTGGGCGCCCGCCGCGTTCCCCGTGCAGTTCCTGTCGCTGGGCACGGGCGGCAAGGGGGCGCCGATCCGGGCGACGATCACGAGTTTCGGGCCGATCCTGCTGTCGAAGGTGCTGGGGCTCAACGAAACCCAGGAGTCGACGCTCGGCCTGATCTTCCACTGGGCCGATCAGCGCGGCCTGGCGTTGCTGGACACCAAGGACCTCCGTTCGGTCATCACGCATCTGACCAGCGACGAGGGCAAGGAGGACCTCAAGGGCATCGGCGGCGTCTCGGCCGCGACGGCCGGGGTGATCCTCCGGTCGCTGTCCAATCTGGAGGCCCAGGGCGGCGAGGACTTCTTCGGCGAGCCCGAGCTGGACGTCCACGACCTGATGCGCGAGGTCGACGGCAAGGCGATGGTGACCCTGCTGGAGCTGGATGACCTCCAGTCGAAGCCCGCGCTGTTCTCGACGTTCCTCATGTGGCTGCTGGCCGAGTTGTTCGAGGAACTGCCCGAGGAGGGCGACCTCGACAAGCCGAAGCTGGTGTTCTTCTTCGACGAGGCGCATCTGCTGTTCAACGGCGCGTCGAAGGCGTTCCTGGAGCGTATCGAGCAGACCGTGAAGCTGATCCGGTCGAAGGGCGTCGGCGTGTTCTTCTGTACGCAGCTCCCGACGGACATCCCGAACAACGTCCTGTCCCAGCTGGGCGCGCGGGTGCAGCACGCGTTGCGCGCGTTCACGCCCGAGGACCAGGCGGCGCTGACGAAGACGGTGAAGACGTACCCGAAGACGAAGCACTACGAACTGGACTCGGCGCTGACGTCGCTCGGTATCGGCGAAGCGATCGTCACCGTGCTTTCCGAGCGGGGCGCCCCGACGCCGGTCGCGTGGACCCGCCTGCGCGCGCCGCGTTCGAAGATGGGGTCCATCGGCGCCGAGGCCATCTCCGCGGCGACGGCGTCTTCGGATCTGCACGCGAAGTACGCCGAGACGATCGACCGCGAGTCGGCCTACGAGAAGCTCGCCGCGAAGGTGGCGGCGCCGCCCGCCGGTGAGGCTCCGCCGCCGGAAGCGCCCCCGGCTCCAAAACCGGAGAAGGAAGCGCCGGGGATGGTCGAACAGGCGATGAGCAACCCGGCGGTGAAGTCGTTCCTCCGGTCGGCGGCGAGCGCGCTCGGACGGGAGATCACGCGCGGCCTGTTCGGGAACCGGAGGCGGTGAGGAATACCTGACGCGATCTGTCAGGTATGACCGGCAGACTCGGCGCCATGACCAACACCGCGACAGCGTCGTTCACTGTGGACGGCTGGGATCCGCAGTCCACCGAGAAGCCCGAAGGCACCGAGTTCTCGCGTGTGCTGCTGACCAAGACGTTCACCGGAGCCGTCGAGGGGACCAGCGCCGTCGAGATGCTCGCCGCGGTGAACGAGACGTCGTCTGCGTACGTCGCCTTCGAACGGCTGGCCGTGTCCGTCGACGGGCGTAAGGGCGGCTTCGTCCTCCATCACTCGGCGGGGGAGAACGGCCATCACCTGATCGTCTTGCCGGGCTCCGGTCACGGCGAACTGGCCGGCATCACCGGAACGGCGGAGATCGTCCAGGACGACGAGGGCAACCACACCTTCACCCTCACCTACGAACTCTGAAAATCCGTGAAGGCCTCCTTCCCTACCCTGAAGGTAGGCAAGGAGGCCTTCACGGACATCGCCTGCTGGGCCGCCCCCTGACAGCGGTCCAGACGGCCGGGTCAGCCGACGATCTGATCGACGATCTTCTTCGCGTCGTTGATGGGGATCGCGAAACCGATGCCGATGCTGCCGGTCGAGGTCGGGTTGTACAGCGCCGAGTTGATGCCGATGAGGTTCCCCTGCGCGTCCACCAGCGCCCCGCCCGAGTTGCCCTGGTTGATCGGGGCGTCGGTCTGGATCGCGGTGTAGCTCGGCCCGGCTTCGTTCGTGGTCCTGCTGTACGGCGAACGCCGCTCCTGGCCGCTGCTGAGCTCGTCGAGCTTGCGGTTCAGCGCGCTCACGATGCCGGTGGTCACGGTGTTCTGGAGGCCGCCGGGCGAGCCGATCGCGACGACCTGCTGGCCGACGGCGAGCTTGCTGGAATCGCCGAGCGAAGCCGGGGTCAGCCCGCTCGCGCCCTTCGCCTGGATCACGGCGATGTCGGCCTTCGTGTCGGCGCCGACCACGCTCGCCTTGTACTGCTTGCCGTCCGAAAGGGTGACGGTGACGTCGCCTTGGGCGTCGGCGACCACGTGGGCGTTGGTGAGGATGCGCCCGTCCGCGGTCAGGATGACGCCGGAGCCGACGGCCTCGCCCTGCGCGGTCGTCACGTTCACCTGGACGACGCTCGGCGTCACCTTCGCGGCGACCCCGCTGACGTCACCCGAAGTGGTGTTCCCGACCGGCTGCCCGGTGGCGACCGTGGACGAACCCGTGCCCGACGCCGCCGACGCGGGGCCGAAGCCGACGAGCGCCGCGCCGCCGACCCCGCCGACGAGGGCGGCGGCGAGCGCCGTCGCGCTGACGAGGACGGCGACCCGGCCGCCCTTCTTACGAGGCGGCGGGACGGGCGTCTGCGCCTGGGCCTGCTGCGGCGTGAAGAGCGGATTCGGCGCGGCCTGCCAAGGGGTGTAACCGGGGTACTGCTGCTGATGCGGCGGCTGGTGCCCACCGGTGGAGGCGGGGCCGGGCCGACTCTCGTTCTCGGTCATGGAACAAGATTCGCGCCCGTAGTTGTGAACGGCCTGTGGAAAACCCCTTGGCTTTGCTGAGAAGAATCAGCTGAGAAATCTCAGCGTTTCCTCAGTCGAAGAACGCGGGTACGTCCAGCGCCCCGCCCGAGGCCTCGAATTCCTCGTGCACGGCGGCGCGGAGTTTCGCGTCGGCCAGGTAATCGACGGCGGTCAGCGCCAGCCCCAGCGCGCCGTCGACGACCGCGCGATCACCGTCCGGGGAACCGGCCGCGGCCGCGAACTCCTTGGTGTGCAAGGCGGTCGTCGGTCCGGCGATGGCGATCATCGGGTGGATCGCGGGCATCCGGTAGGAAAGGTTGCCGAGATCCGTCGAACCGGTGAGGAATTCGGGAACGATGCCCGGCGGCAGCGGTTTGCGGCCCGCGTCGACCTGATGCACCGACCAGCGTCCGGCGAGCGTGGTGTTGAACCGGATCGGCAGGTACGCGGGCTGGGCGTCCCACAGCAATTCGACGCCGCAGCCGGTCATCTCCGCCGCGCCGCGCGCGATCGCCGAAACCCGCTCTGCGAGGTCTCGCAACGTGTCCGGCTGCGCGGACCGGAGGTAGAACAGCAGCGCCGCGCGTTCGGGAACGACGTTCGGCCGCGCGCCGCCGTCGGTGAAGACGCCGTGGACGCGGTCGCTGGAGGGCAGATGCTGCCGGAGCGCCGCGACACCCTGGTATGCGGCGACGGCGGCGTCGAGCGCGTTGCGTCCCATGAACGGCTGGGCCGAAGCGTGCGCGCCGACACCGTGGAACACCATCTCCAGCTGCCGCCTGCCGAGGAACGGGTGCATGGCGATGTCGTGGCTGAACGGGTGCAGCATGACCACGGCGTCGACGTCGTCGAACACGCCCGCGCGGGCCAGGGTCTCCTTGCCGCCACCGCCTTCCTCCGCCGGCGTGCCGATCAGCGAGACCCGGCCGCCCAGCCGTTCGGCGACCGCCGCCGCGCCGAGGAAACCGCCCGCGCCCGCGGTGCAGATGACGTTGTGGCCGCAGCCGTGGCCGAGCCCGGGAAGGGCGTCGTACTCGGAGAGGACCGCGATGTGCGGGCCGCTCCCGGGCGTGCTCGCGACCAAGGCGGTGTCCAGCCCGCCCGCGCCGATCGTCACCTCGTGGCCGTGCTTCCGGAGCAGGTCCCCGAGCGCGCGGACCGAGCGGTGCTCGGCGAAACCTTCTTCGGGATGGGCGTGCAGGTCTTGGCTCAGCCCCACCAGATCCGCCGTCAGCGCGCGGATCCCGGCGCCGACCGCGTCCCTGGTGGCCGGGTCCGCGCCCTCGTGTGGCGAGCCGAGGGGTTCGGCCGCGGCGACGGCGTCCGCGGTCGCGTCGACCAGCGAACGGAGGTAGCTGTCGTCGGGGGGAGTCGGCGAAGCGTGCTCAGAGCGGATCATTTCCGGATGTTAACCGGTAGCTCGCCGGTGACGATCTGCGTGACGCCGGAGTACCGCTCGCCGACGTGCTCGAAGCCGCGCCGGAACAGCTTCAGCGCGATCTCGCCGCGGTCGAACATCCGCTGCCCGCTCAGCCTGCCGAGGAAGGTGTCCGCCAGCCGCATCGGCTGGTCGCTGTGCCGGGCGCTGGTCAGCAGCACCAGCGAACCACCGGGTTTCAGCACGCGGGCGAAGGAGTCCAGCGCCGCGTCCGGGTCGGCGAACATGTGCAGCGCGGCGAAGCAGCAGACGGCGTCCACAGTGGAATCGTCGAGCGGGAGGTCGACGGCGTCCGCGCGCAGGTAGGTCACGGTGGCGGGATTGGGCTCGGAAAGTGCCTTCTCCAGCATGGTGACCGAACCGTCGAGCCCGATGGACAGCCCGTCCGGGCCGACCGCCTCACCGAACGCGCGGGTGAACCGGCCGGTGCCGCAGGCGACGTCCAGCGCGACCCGGCCGGGGCCGAGGCCGAGCGCTTCGATCGCGATCCGGATCTCGTCCGCCATGCTCGGGCCGGTCAGTCCTTTCGCGACCCTGCCCAGCGTCGGGCGCCAGTACCGCTCGTAGATCATCGGCACGGCCGAAGTGCGCATCAGCCGCTGGGCGAGCCCGGTCGGCGGCCCGGCCTGCGGGATTTCGCCCAGCAGATCGAGGAAACCCTTGTCCGGCCCGGAGGTCGTGGTGCCCGGCCGAAGGAGGCTCGAAAGACGTTCGCGATGGTCCGGCATGGCTGCTCCCTTCACGGTGTCACCCGAGAATCTGCCATGACCGGTCCGTTCGCGACATTCCCGCCGCCGCGACCCGAAACTGTCGGTGGTCGTCTCTAACGTCCTGGGAGTCGCCGTTCCCCAGCCGAAGGAGCCCGGAAATGACCGGCTCGATCCTGCAGCACACCGCCTCGACCACGCTTCGCATCCCGGTGCGCGGTCCGTTCGATCTCGACAAGTCCATCCGGTTCCTGACCGACTTCCCGCCCGCGTGCCGCGGCGACGCCGCCGCCGAACCCGGCACCCTGCGCTTCGCGTTCCCCGCCGAAGCGGGCTGGGAGCATGTCGGCGCGGCCGTCAGACAGAGATCGCCCGGTTCGATCGAAGTGGAGGTCTTCGCCGAGGAAGGGCTCGCCGTCGAGGTCGGCGCCCAGGTGCGGCGGATCCTCTCGGTGGACGTCGACGGTGTCGGCTTCGCCAAGATCGGCACCGCGGATCCGGTGGTCCGCCGCCTGCAGCAGACGTTCCCCGGGCTGCGGCCCGTCCTGTTCCACTCGCCGTACGAAGCGGCCTGCTGGGCGATCCTCAGTCACCAGACGCGGATGTCGCAGGCCGCCGCGGTGAAACGACGGCTCGCCGAGGAGTTCGGCAGGCCGGTGGACGTCGGCGGGAAGGTCCTCATGTCGTTCCCGGCGCCGGACGTCCTGGCCGGGACGGAAGCCGGGCGGGGACTGCTGGAGGTGAAGGCCGAGCGGCTGCGCGCGGTGGCCAACGCCGCCAAGGACGGTCTGCTCGACGCCGCCTATCTGCGCGCGATGGCGGTCCCGGACGCGTTGCGCTGGCTGCAGCGCTTGCCGGGGATCGGCCCGTTCTCGGCACAGCTGATCCTGATCCGGGGTGCCGGGCATCCGGACGTCTTCCCCACAGACGAGCCTCGGGTGCAGGAGGCCATGCGCGTCGCGTACGACCTGCCGGAGGCGCCGCCCGAGGAACTGGAGGAACTGTCCGCGGTGTGGCGGCCGTTCCGCAGCTGGGTGGCCTTCACCCTGCGGAACGACCGGAGTCTCGCACGTGCGGGAGCGGAGGTTCGATGACCGCCTGACACAGGACATATCCGGCTTGTGGTGAGCTGGTGAGGTGAGCTCGTCTCCCGCCGAAACGGTTTCCGACATCGCCCAGTCCACCCCGCCCGGCACGATCACCCTGGTCACCGGTGGTCTCGCACTGCTCGTGGTGCTCTCGGGCAGGCCCTGGCGGATCGCCCGCAACCTGATCACGCTCGTCCACGAGGCGGGCCACGCGCTCGCGGCGGTGCTGGTCGGCCGCCGGCTGCAGGGCATCAAGCTGCACTCGGACACTTCCGGGGTCACCGTCTCCCGCGGCAAGCCGGAAGGGCCGGGGATGGCGTTCACCGCGCTGGCCGGGTACCCGGCGGCCGCGGTGCTCGGACTGGTGTTCGCCGGACTGCTCTCGTCGGACCTGATCACCGTCGTGCTGATCGTGATGGCGCTGATGCTGCTGGGCGTGCTGGTGATGGTGCGCAACACCTACGGCGTGTTCGCCGTGGTAACCAGCTCGGTGGTGCTCGGGCTGGTCGCGCTGGTGGCGCCGTCGTGGTTCCAGGCGATCTTCGTCTACCTGCTGACCTGGTTCCTGTTGTTCGGCGGCGTCCGGCCGGTGGTCGAGCTGCAGATCAAGCGGCGCCGGGGCGGGGCGAGGGATTCCGACGCCGACCAGCTCGGCAGGCTCACCGGGGTGCCCGCGGTGCTGTGGGTGCTGGTGATGGTCGTGCTGACGGTGAGCTGCCTCTTCGCGGGCGGGTTGTGGCTGCTGGAGCCGACCGTCGCCTGACCGGGGCGGTACGGCAGACTGATGGCTCGTTCCGCGCGGAAGGAGTCGGAGATGGACGAGGTCGCCAAGGCCGTCGAGGAATGCGCTCGATCGGCGAAACGGGCCGCGCCGTCACTGGCCGCCGCCTCCGCGGAGGCGATCGACGCCGCGCTGAACGCCATGGCGGACAAGCTGGTCGAGCACGCCGACGTCGTGCTCGAAGCGAACCAGGCCGACATCGCCAAGGCGCGCGAGGACGGCATGAGCGCGGGCCTGCTCGACAGGCTCACCATCACTCCCGAGCGCCTGACCGGCATGGCCGAGCAGCTCCGTCTCCTGGCAGGCGCGCCGCATCAGGAGCGGTCCGTCGACGTGTCCACTTTGGACGGCGGGCTGCGGCTGGTGGAACGCCGTCGTCCGGTCGGCGTGATCGGCGCGAACTACGAGGCGCGCCCGAACGTCACGGTCGACGTCGCCTCGCAGCTGGTGAAGTCGCGCAACGGCGGCGTCCTCCGCACGGGTTCCGCCGCGCTCGGCTCGGCCCAGCGCCTGCGCGAGACCGTGATCGCCCCCGCACTCGCCGAAGCGGGCATCGACCCGGACGTCGTCCAGCTGGTGCCGCGCGCCGAGCGCGAGGCGGCTTCCGCGCTGGTCCGGTTCCCCGACCTCGTGCCGCTGGTCATCCTGCGCGGCAGCGGTGACAGCACCCGCGCGCTGGCCACCGAGGCGGCCGTCCACGGCGTCCGCACGCTGGCCCACGCCGACGGCGGCGGTGTCCTGTATGTCGACGAAGCGGCCGACACCGACAAGGTGCGTGACCTGGTCTTCAACAGCCTCGACAGGCTCGGCGTCTGCAACCGGCTGAACCTGCTGCTGATCCACGAGGACGCCCACGACCGCGTCTGGCCCGGCATCTCCGGCGCGCTCACCGAACGCGGCGTGACGCCGTCGCTCGCGCCGCACGAGCACGCCATCGGCTACGAATGGGCGCTCGACTCCGACCGCGAAGCAACCGTCACCGTCGCGAAGGTCGCGAGCCTGCCCGAAGCGGCCGAGATCGCCAACGAGCGCACCTCGGGCCTGGCCGCCGGCATCGCCACCGAAAGCAGCGAAGCCGCCGACGCGTTCTTCGACGCGTATACCGGCACCGGTGTCTTCTGGAACGCGCCCACCCGGCTGCTCGACGGCTTCAAGCTCCTCGCCGTCCCCGAGACCGGCATCAACCTGGACAAGGTCCCCGGCCCTCGCGGCCCGGTCACCTACACCGACCTCTACGTCCGGCAGTACGCCGTCCTGCCCGCCTGACCTCGGCCTCGCGGAGGCGATAGCAAAGGTCCCTTGCTCTCCCCGGCAGGGCTGTCAGCGGCGTCGGCGCCGCTTGGGCCGGGGCGGCAAGGAGTCCGCGGTGGCGTCCTCGACCTCGTCCGGAACAGGTTCCGGGGCGGGAGCGGTCTCGGCCAGCCCCAGCATCTCCGCGGCGAGCTGCTGCGAGGACGCGAACATGCCCGCAGGCCGTTCTTTCGCCCGGCGCAGCGAAGAGGGCCGCAGCCGGTTGTACCCCCGCACCGAAACCGGCCGCCGCGTGCGCACCTCGTACTGCGGGAACGCCAGGAGTTCGGTGGCGAGCTCCTTGTCCACCAGGATGGTGCCCGGCCGGGCGGTCGAGGTGAGGCGGGCGGCGAGGTTCACGACCGAGCCGTAGACGTCGCCGAACCGGCTGAGGATCCGGCCCGACGCCAGACCGGCGCGCACGGAGGGCAGGGTCTCGTCGGCGTCGGAGCGTTCGGACAGCGCCAGGGCGATCTCGGCGCCGTCGACGGCGGAATCGGCGACGAACAGGACCTCGTCGCCGATCATCTTCACGATCCGCCCGCGGTGATCGGCGACCACTTCGGTGGCGACGGATTCGAACCGGTCCAGGATGTCGGTCAGCTCGTCTTCGCCGACCTGCCTGGTCAGCCGGGTGTAGCCGACCATGTCGACGAACCCGACGACCTCGGTCCTCGCTTCGAGGTCTTCGTCCGGCAGGGCCATCGCCCGGCCGGCGTAGGCGGCGAGGTGGCGGCGCCAGACGAAGTCCTGCACCTTCTGCAGTTCGGGCAGCAGCCTCTCGACGAGCCTGCCGATCTGGCGTTCGCTGCTGCCGATCTCCTTGTTCTCGGTGATCATCGTCCACAGCATGTGGACCTGCCATTCCGCGAGCCGCGAAAGATGCTGGCCCAGCGCGCGCGTCACCGCCAGCTCGATGCTCGGATCGATCATTCCCGAGCTCATCAGCTGGTCCGCCGTGCGGATCGCGTCCACGTCGGCGTCGGTGAAGACGACCTCGTCGTCCTCGACGGTCGCGAAGCCCAGCGCACGCCAAAGCCGCCGAGAGCGTTCCTCGGGAACGCCTGCCTTCTCGGCGACTTCGAGCCGGGTGTACTTGCGCTTCCCGCCGAGCAGGATCCGTTCGAGGCGCTGCTGCAGCGCGTCGGGCGAGATCTCGCCGGGTTCGGGCATATCAGGTGGTGTGGACGATGAGCACGTCCACACCGGACTTCCGCGCGACCTCGGACGGCACGGAGCCCAGGATGCGGCCCGCGAGCGTGTTCAGCCCGCGGTTGCCGACCACCAGCAGGTCCGCGGAACGCTCGGCGACGACCTTGCGCAGCGAGTCGACCGGGTCGCCGACGACCGCGGCGGTTTCGATGTTCTTGGCGCCGGCCTTCCCCGCCCTGTCGCGGGCGGACAGGAGGGTGTCCTCGGCCGGGGCCGAGCCCACCACCTGGTACGCCTCGTCACCGAGGACGTCCTGCGCCTTCTCCACGTCGCCCTTGTTGGCGGGGTAGTAGGCGCACACGATGACCAGGGTCGCTCCGGAGTCCCCGGCGACGCCCGCCGCCCGGTCGACCGCGGCGAACGAGGAATCCGATCCGTCCGTGCCCACGACCACGGTCCGATATGCAGCCATCCGCAACCTCCACCGATCTGACAGCCCGCACCTGCGCGCGAGCAGCGACGATAACCGCTCGCGGACGGCCCCGCAGGCCGTCGTGAGCTCGGTCGGGTGAAAAGGTTACTCGCCAGTCGGTTTCTGCGCTGCCGCAGGTCGCGGTGAAGGCTTCGCGCCGGATGTGGCCTTCGGCACATCGGCCGTCCGGAGCTGCACGGTGGCTTCCGAGTCGGGCGACGGCTTCGCCTTCAAATCCGCCGGGACGTGCGGTTCGTCGCCGAGCACGTGCGTCGCCTCGGCGAGCGCGGTCCGCGCGGTGCGGACCTGCTCGGCCAGGCTCGAGCGCACCTTGCGCAGCGCTTCCACCCGTTCGGTGGCCTGGGTGATCCGCCGGTTGGACTCCTCGGTGGCCTGCCGGACGCGGCGGCGTGCCTCGTCGGCCGCCTCGGCGAGCCGGGCGTTGGCCTCGGTGATCGAGTCCTGCTTGCGCTTGTTGGCGTCGGCGACCGACTCCCGCTGACGGCGCTCGATGTCGGCCTTGGCCGCCGTCTCCTCTTCGAGCACCTTCGCGCGGATGGCGGCGGCGTCCTCGGTGGCCTCGCGGACGCGGCGGGCGGCCTCGGCCTTGCTGGAGGCCTCCTGCTCGGCCAGCGCGTGCATGGCTTCGGTGCGTCGCGACGCCATCGCGATCTCGAAGTCCTCTTCGACCTGCGTGCGGCGCTGCTGCGACTCGGCGTCGAGCTTGTCGCGCTCGGCCTTCGCCTTGTCGGTGATGTCCTTCGCCTCGGCGCGGGCCTTCTCCAGCACCCCGCGGTGCTCGGCCTCCATCTCCTTGCGGCGGAGGTCGAGCTCGTTGAGCAGCTGCTCGTAGCGGGCCCGCATGGCGCTCGCGTCGGTCTCGGCCTTGGCGCGGATGTGCCCGGCCTCGGCTTCCGCGCGCGCCTTGGTGTCGGCGGCCTCGTCCTGCGCGAGCCGCAGCATGCGCTGCAGCCGCTCGGACAGGCCCTCGACGCTCGTCGGCGGCTGGGCGAGCCTGTCGACCTGCCCGCGCAGGTCCGCGATCTCGCCGCGCGCGATCTCCAGCTGCCGTGCCAGGTCGCCCGCCTGTCCGATGGCGGCATCGCGATCGGCGGTGAGCATCTTCAGATCGGCGTCCAGCCGTTCGAGATGTTCGTCGACCTGCGCACGGCTGTAACCGCGCTTCGCCACGTCGAAGCCGGCTCCCAGCGGCACTAGCTCCCGTTCCTCGCCAAGGCTCATCCTTCTACCGTAGTCGAGCTGGGGTCACGGAAGGGTGAGCACCCACGCAACGCGCGGCGAAAGTGCGTTCCGGCGCGTTAAACGTTCCGGAAAGCGTTGATCCCGTCGATGTGCTTCTCGCGCAGCTCGTGGTTCCGGACGCCCAGACCTTCTTCCGGCGCGAGGGCGAGCACGCCGACCTTTCCCTGGTGGGCGTTGCGGTGCACGTCCAGCGCGGCCTGGCCGGTGTCTTCGAGTCCGTAGGTCTTCGACAGCGTCGGGTGGATCAGACCTTTCGAGATCAGCCGGTTCGCTTCCCACGATTCGCGGTAGTTCGCGAAGTGGCTGCCGATGATCCGCTTCAGGTTCATCCACAGATAGCGGTTGTCGTACTGGTGCATGAATCCGGACGTCGACGCGCAGGTGACGATCGTCCCGCCCTTGCGCGCGGCGTAGACCGAAGCGCCGAAGGTCTCGCGGCCCGGGTGCTCGAAGACGATGTCCGGGTCCTCGCCGCCGGTCAGCTCGCGGATCTTCTTGCCGAACCGCTGCCATTCCTTCGGGTCCTGGTTGTCGTCGTCCTTCCAGAACCGGTAGCCCTCGGCGTTGCGGTCGATGATCAGCTCCGCGCCCAGTTTCCGGCAGATCTCCGCCTTTTCGGGGCTGGAGACCACGCACACGGGGATCGCGCCGCCGTTGAGCGCGTACTGCGTCGCGTAGGAACCGAGACCGCCGGAGGCGCCCCAGATCAGCACGACGTCGCCCTGCTTCATGTCCGCGCCGTTGCGCGAGACGAGCTGGCGGTAGGCCGTGGAGTTCACCAGGCCGGGCGACGCGGCCTCTTCCCAGGTGAGGTGATCCGGCTTCGGCATCAGCTGGTTCGCCTTGACCAGCGCGATCTCGGCGAGGCCGCCGAAGTTCGTCTCGAAGCCCCAGATCCGCTGCTCGGTGTCGAGCATCGTGTCGTTGTGCCCGTCCGGGCCCTCGAGTTCGACGTTGAGGCAGTGCGCGACGACCTCGTCGCCCGCCTTCCAGTTGTGCACGCCGACACCGGTGCGCAGCACGACGCCGGACAGGTCCGAGCCGACGACGTGGTACGGCAGGTCGTGGCGCTTCGCCAGCGGCGAGAGCCGCCCGTAGCGCTCCAGGAACTTGAAGGTCGAGACCGGTTCGAAGATCGAGGTCCAGACGGTGTTGTAGTTGATCGCGCTCGCCATGACCGCGACCAGCGCCTCGCCCGGGCCGAGTTCCGGCGTCGGGACCTCGTCCACGTGCAGCGACTTGCGCGGGTCCTTGTCCCGGCTTTCGAGGCCCTGGAACATGTCGGCCTCGTCCTTGTGCACGGTGATCCCGCGGTAGGACTCCGGCACGTCGAGCGACGCCACGGCGCCGAGGTCATCGTTCAGAATGGCCTGCTGGATCTCGCCGAGCTGCGACATCGGAACCTCCGCGAATGGGGGTGGCGTGTTGGCGCCTCAAATTACTCACCGGTAACCAAGACCACAACTGTACGAGACGTGGAGCACGTACACATCCCGAAGTGTTATCGACCGGTCTTGACCGGCCGGCCAACCAAGCGGAGCATGGGCGATGGAGATCTCTCCGACCTGCAGGTTCAGCCGAATTTCGGAGGTGAGCACGCATGAACGAACCCACGACGCGCCCTTGGACCCGTCCCCATGACTGGGCGGAGGTGGTCATCGGTGTGGTCGTCGCTCTTTCACCCCTCTGGATGACCACGGACACCACCGCCATGTGGTCGCTGATCGTCCTGGGCGCGCTGATCGCCCTCGACGGCCTCGCGTCGCTCGCGATGCCTGGCATGGTCTACGGCGAAGGCATCCAGATCGTCCTGGGCGCGCTGCTGTTCATTTCGCCCTGGGTGATGGGATTCGCCGCTTTCATGGGCGCGTCCTGGACCGCTTGGGTGGGTGGCGTCCTGACCGTGGTGGCCGGGGCGGCCGCGATGCCGATCGCCCAGGCGACGCACAAGACGGCGGGACAGCACTGACGCACAAGGAGACGGTGTGAAAGAGGATTCGGCGAAACAGCGCATCCTGCGAGCCGCGGAGGCGCTGTTCGCCGAATCCGGTTTCGACGCCACGCCCACGTCACGGATCGCCGAACGGGCGGGCGTGCCGAAGGGCCTGGTGCACTACTACTTCCGGCGCAAGTCGGATCTGCTGGCCGCGTTGGTCGCCGAACTGCCGGACGCGCGCATCGAACCGGCCGTCGTGGTGGTCCCCGGCGACCTCGCGGGCAGCCTGCGCGGCCTGGTGCTGGAACTCGACAGGCGGTTCAACCGCTCTTTGGCGCTGTCACACCTGTTGTGGCGCGAGGCCGACACGCACCGCGCGGTCCGTGACGCGCTGGCCGAACGGTTCCAGCAACTCGTCCGCCAGGTGAAGGCGGTGATCGTCGCCGCGACCGGTGGCGAACTCGCGGTCGCCGACGTCGATTCGGCGTCGGGATTGCTCGCGCGGGCCGTCAGCCACCGTCACGCGACGGCGCGGCACAACGAAGACGGGGACCCCGCCGAGATCGATCGCGAGGTCCTCTTCATCGCCGAAGCGTTGACGCGCGGTCAGTGACCGTTCTTCGCGGGCTCGACCAGTTCCACCAGTACGCCACCGGCGTCCTTGGGGTGGACGAAGTTCACCCGGCTGTTGGACGTGCCGCGCTTCGCCTCGTCGTAGAGCAGCCGGAGTCCCTGCGCGCGCAGCGCCGCGGCGGCGGCGTCCACATCGGACACTCGATATGCCAGCTGCTGCAACCCGGGGCCGCTCTTGGCGAGGAACTTGCCGATCGCGGAATCGTCGCGCAGCGGCGCGAGGAGCTGGATCGCGGTCTCGGTCCCGGCGGTGCCCGGCGCACGCAGCATCGCCTCGCGGACGCCCTGCTCCTCGTTGACCTCCTCGTGCGCGACCTCCAGGCCGAAATGCTCGGCGTGGAAGGCGATCGCCGCGTCGAGGTCGGGTACCGCGATGCCGACGTGGTCGATGGCGGTCACGAACGGTTTCAGCGCCTGGTTCATGCAGAGCAGGATAGGCGCGCGGGCGGGTGGACCGGCGTGCGCCGCCTCACACTGGCTCCATCAAGACGCCCGCGACCCGGGTATGGTCGCGAAGACCCCCTTTGCCCTTGCGCCGATGCTTGGAGGACGCCGTGTCCGGTTCCGTGATCCTGGGTGCCGCCCGTACACCGATCGGGCGACTGCTCGGTTCCCTGAAGGACTTCTCGGGCGCGCAGCTCGGCGGCTTCGCCATCAAGGCGGCGCTGGAGCAGGCCGGTGTCTCCCCGGACGCGGTCCAGTACACGATCATGGGCCAGGTGCTCACCGCCGGCGCGGGCCAGATCCCGGCGCGCCAGGCCGCGGTCGCCGCCGGCATCCCGATGACCGTCCCGGCGCTGACCATCAACAAGGTCTGCCTCTCCGGTCTCGACGCCATCGCGCTCGCCGACCAGCTCATCCGCGCGGGCGAGTTCGACCTGATCGTCGCGGGCGGCCAGGAGTCGATGACCCAGTCGCCGCACCTGCTGCCGAAGTCCCGCGCGGGCTTCAAGTACGGCGACACCACGCTCGTCGACCACATGGCCTACGACGGCCTGTTCTGCGCTTTCGACCAGGTAGCGATGGGCGCTTCGACGGAGAAGTACAACAGCCGCTACGGGCTCACCCGTGAGCAGCAGGACGAGTTCTCCGCGCGTTCGCACCAGCGTGCCGCCGCCGCCATCGAGGCCGGCCGTTTCGACGCCGAGATCGCGCCGGTGTCGATCCCGCAGCGCAAGGGCGACCCGGTCGTCTTCTCGAAGGACGAGGGCGTCCGCGCCGACACGACAGCCGAAGGCCTCGCGAAGCTGCGCCCGGCCTTCGCCTCCGACGGCACCATCACCGCCGGTTCGGCCTCGCAGATCTCCGACGGCGCGGCCGCGGTCATCGTCGCGAGTAAGGCCAAGGCCGAGGAACTGGGCCTGACTCCGCTCGCCGAGATCGGCGCGCACGGCGTGGTCTCCGGTCCGGACGCCAGCCTGCACGAGCAGCCGTCGAACGCGATCCTGGCCGCGCTGGCCAAGGAGAAGCTGACCGCCGACGCGCTCGACCTCGTCGAGATCAACGAGGCGTTCGCCGCCGTCGGCCTGGTTTCGGCCGACAAGCTCGGGCTCGACCCGGAGAAGGTCAACGTCGACGGTGGCGCCATCGCCCTCGGCCACCCGATCGGCGCGTCCGGCGCGAGGCTCGCCGTGCACCTGATCCACGAACTCCGCCGTCGCGGCGGCGGCCTCGGCGCGGCCGCCCTTTGCGGTGGCGGCGGCCAGGGCGACGCGCTGCTGCTCCGCGTTCCGTAAAGCCCTTGCCGGTACAGCTGGACATCGACGAACTGGTCGGTCGCGCGCGGGACGGCGTCCCCCGCGCGATCGCCCGGTTGCTGTCGCTGGTCGAGGACGCTCATCCGCAGTTGCCCGAGGTGGCGGCGAAACTGACGCCGCACACCGGCAACGCGCGGGTCGTCGGGCTGACCGGCCCACCCGGTGTCGGCAAGTCGACATCGACGTCCGCGCTGCTCACCGCCTTGCGGGCGCAGGGGTTGCGGGTCGGGGTGCTGGCGATCGACCCGTCGTCGCCCTTCTCCGGCGGCGCGCTGCTCGGCGACCGGATCCGGATGACCGAACACGCCACCGACCCCGGCGTGTTCATCCGTTCGATGGCCACCCGCGGCCATCTCGGCGGGCTTTCGTGGGCGACGCCGCAGGCGGTCCGCGTGCTCGACGCGGCGGGCTTCGACGTCGTGCTGATCGAGACCGTCGGGGTCGGACAGTCCGAAGTGGACGTCGTGAAACTAGCCGACACCACGGTGGTCCTGCTCGCGCCCGGGATGGGCGACGGGATCCAGGCGGCCAAGGCGGGCGTGCTGGAGATCGCGGACGTGTTCGTCGTCAACAAGGCCGACCGCGAGGGCGCGGACGCGACCGTCCACGACCTCAAGCAGATGATCTCCTTGGTGCGCCGGGAGATCCGCGGTCCGAGCTGGCGTCAGCCGATCGTGCGAACGGTGGCCTCGCGCGGCGAAGGCGTCGGCGACGTCGTCCGCGCGCTCGGCGAACACCACGACTGGCTGGTCCAGCGTGACGAACTGCCCCGTCGCCGCGCGGCACGGGCCCGGGACGAGGTCGAGGCGATCGCCGTGCAGCGGTTGCGCGCGGAGATCGTCGACCTGCGCTCCGGCGACCGGCTCGCCGAACTGGCCGAACGCGTGGTGGCGCGGAAGCTCGACCCCTTCGCGGCGGCCGAAGAATTGATCAGAGACCTTCGGGACTCGTGAGTGGTAAGTGTCGTTCTAACGACACTTACCACTCACGAGGTCTTCAGAGGATTTCGATGACGCGAACCTTCGGCGGACGATTCGGGAAACTGATATCGGTCCACCGGTTGATTCTGACGTCCGACCCATTGCTGTCGTAATAGATCAGGTCGTTGTTGCCGGTGTAGATCCGGTCGATCCACCAGCCCCCGAAACTGATCCTTCCCTTGTTGGCGTAGCAGTCGACACTGCTGCTCCCGCCGAGGTGCGACCAGATCTTCAGGAAGTTCTCGCCGTCACGGCAAGGGATGTGGTCGATCGCGAACGAGGTGCCGGTCGGGACGAGCAGGCTGAACGCGGCGGCAGCGGCGGCCGCCGCGGCCAGGACGCGCCGGGCCTTCTTCTTGAACGAGATCACGGAATTCTCCTTTAGCGAGGGGAAAAGGAGCGTGCTTCGTGCGCTGTCGAGCATCTCGATCAAGTGCGGCCGGTGTCAATTTCCCGGCGGTTTCCCGGGTGCTTTGGGACAGGCAAGTCTGGCCGTCCGTGCACGCGCATCAGAATTCGACGTACATCTTGATGTCGCCGAAGTCGCTGTCGAGGTTGTCCAAATGGCTGATCGCGTCCTCTTTCCAGACTTCGAGCTGGTTGGTCTCGCCGTAGGTGAGCTGCTCGCCGTCGGCCACCTTGTGGGCGTAGTTCGTGATCGTGACCGTCTGCCCCCGGCAGAACTCGACGCGCTCCAGGAACCTGTCGGCCATGTCGGGGTCGAAGACGCGGCCCATGCGGACGTAGCCGTTGTTGATGTGCTCCTCGCAGTAGAAGTGCGCGGCGGCGGAGGCGACCCACTCGGTCAGCGACGGCTCGCGTGGTGGCCACGTCTCCCGGACGTGCGACTTGATCTCCCTGGCGAGCCGGATGACGCGGCGCCGTTCGAGGTCGCTCAGCCCGTCCTCCTTGCGGAAGTCGAGGATCATGTCGTCGACGACCTTGGCCAGCCGGAGCATGCGCGGTTTGTCGAGTTCCGCCGGTTTCTCCGGCGGCAGCCCCGCCATGACCCTCTCGTGCACCAGGACGTACTGCGTGTACGCGTAGAGGAAGGTCAGCGCGTTCAGCTGCCATTGGTGTCGTTCGGCGATCTCCACGGATCCGACCCTAACCGCGCACCTACTTCCGGACCTGTATGAGCGGCGGGGATTCACCCTATGCTCTCCTCTTCGTCCACGGCTGGGAGGCAGGAACCGTGCAGAGGATCGCGAAAGTCTTCGTCGCAGTGCTGGGGGCCGGGCTGATGCTCGCCGCCGGTACCGGAACGGCGGCCGCGGAGGGTACGCCGCCGAAGGTCACGAAGGGCCCCTGTCAGTACACGGAGACACCGGACGACCCGGCCGTGCGCCCGGTCCCGCTGCCGCCGGACCCCCGTCGCACGCCGAACCGGGGCAAGGTGCCGGTGCAGCTCAAGACGAACCAGGGCAAGATCGACCTGACCCTCGATCGGGCGAAGGCGCCCTGCACGGTGCAGAGCTTCCTGCACCTGGCGACGCACCGGTTCTACGACCGCACGACGTGCCACCGGCTGACGTCGTACCCGACGCTGAAGGTGCTGCAGTGCGGTGACCCGAGCGGCACCGGCGAGGGCGGCCCCGGCTACAAGTACAAGGACGAACTGCCCGTCGGCCTGCCGCCCGCGCCGACCGACCCGACCGGCGAGCGCAAGGTGTACGCGCGCGGCGTCCTCGCGATGGCCAACGCGGGCCCGGCGACCAACGGTAGCCAGTTCTTCGTCGTGTACGGCGACTCCGCGCTGCGCCCGAACTACACGATCTTCGGCACCGTCGGCCATGAAGGCCTCGAAACCCTCGACGACGTCGCCGCCGGCGGGATCAAGCCGACCCCGGAGAACCCCGCCCCGGTCGATGGCGCCCCCGTCCTGAAGACCGACATCCTCCGGGCGCGCCCCTGGTTCTGCTGACCACCCCCACGCGTTTCGTCCTCTGGATGCTGTCCTTGAACACGCAAGTACCGCATTCAGAGGACGAAACGCGTCAGGTGACCTCGAAGATGGCCTCGCGCAAGGCCTCGGTGGCGCCGCCGAAAGCGTGCTTCGCGGCGGCGCCGTACCCGATGATGAGCCCTTCGCGCTGGGGTTCTCCGATC
Organism: Amycolatopsis oliviviridis; assembly: GCF_014654365.1. Taxonomy (GTDB): domain Bacteria; phylum Actinomycetota; class Actinomycetes; order Mycobacteriales; family Pseudonocardiaceae; genus Amycolatopsis; species Amycolatopsis oliviviridis. Next base: position 177,281 of record NZ_BNAY01000003.1, on the reverse strand, counting down.
CAGTAGCCGCTGAGCCCTTCGAGCCCGATCGCGCGACGGCGGCAGGCGGCCAGCACCTCCATTTCCCGGGGCAGCTCACCGGGGAACTGCAGGACCAGGTGCAGGCCTGCCGAGATCCCCTGCGGCAGCAAGGAATCCGGCAACGCCGCGAGCAGCCGGTCGCGCCGTGAGCGGTACTCGGCCCGGCAGCGGCGGATGTGCTGGTCGTAGGCACCCGATTCGATCAGCTCGGCCATCGCCAGCTGGTCCAGCAACGCGGGCCGCGCGCCGCTCGCGACCATCTCGGCGCGCACCGGTTCGACCAGGAACCGCGGCAGCACCATCCAGCCCAGGCGCAGCGCCGGTGCGAGCGTCTTGCTCGTCGTCCCCACGTACACGACCCGTTCGGGGGCCAGCGCCTGCAGCGCGCCGACCTGCTGGTGGTCGAACCGGAACTCGCCGTCGTAGTCGTCCTCGATGACGACGGCGCCGGTCTCCTCCGCCCATCGGGTGAGTTCCGCTCGCCGCCGAGGGGCGAGCGTGACGCCCAGCGGGTACTGGTGCGCCGGGGTGACCACCACCGCCGGACTGTCCAAAGCGGACACTTCGATCCCGTGGTCGTCGACCGGGACGCCGACCACCCGCGCACCGTTGGCGGCGGCGATGTTCCGGTAGATGTGCAGTGACGGGTTCTCGAAGGCGATCTCCTCCGCGCCGCGTGCGCGCAGGACCCGCGCCAGGATCGCGATCGCGTGCGAGAACCCGGAGCACACCAGGATGCGTTCGGGATCCGCGACCACGCCGCGGCTCCTGGCCAGATACGCGGCGAGCGTCTCCCGCAGCTCCGCCGAACCGGAGTCCGACGGGTAGTCGAACGCCGAGTTCGGCGCCCGGTGCAGGGCCCGGCGGGTCGCCGAGAGCCAGGCCGACCGGGGGAACGCGGACAGGTCCGGCCTGCCGGGACGCAGGTCCCAGCGCGGTGCCGGGTCGCGGGGGACGGGCCGCGGTGGTGACGCCGGCAGCGCGCCCGCCGTCGCGACCCTGGTCGGGGCGCCCTGCGCGGTCCGCAAGTACCCCTCGGCCGCGAGATCGGCGTAGACGCGGGTGACCGTGCCCCTGGCCACCCCGAGGTCCTGCGCCAGCGCCCTGGTCGAGGGCACCGCGGCGCCCGCCTGCCAGCGTCCTTCCCGGATGGCCGCGCGGATCGCCGCGGCCAGCCCGGTCCGGCCGCTTTCGGGCCGCCAGTCCAGGTGGACGTCCATTCCCGAACTGGACCATGATTCCGCCATGTGACTGGACCATACTCGTGGGCCAGTCGCCGCTAGATTCGCAGGTATGACCGAGCGAATCCACCTGGGCAAGCGAGTGCCCGAGATCTACCAGGCCATGTCGAAACTGCAGGCCGAAGTCGAGAAGGCGGCCGCCAACGCGGGGGTCGACCAGAAGATCCTCGAACTGGTGAAGATGCGCGCGTCGCAGATCAACCACTGCGCGTTCTGCCTCGACATGCACTCCCACGAAGCGGTGCAGCAGGGCGAGTCGCCGCGGCGGCTGTACGTGCTGCAGGGCTGGCGCGAGACCGAGCTCTTCACCGAGCAGGAGCGCGCCGCGCTGGCGCTGACCGAGGCGATGACCAACGTCGCCACGCTCCACGACGTCCCGGACGACGTCTACGAAGAGGCGACGCGGGTCTTCGACGAGACGCAGTACCGCGCGGTCGCGTGGGAGATCATCGCGATCAACAGCTGGAACCGGATGTGCGTGACCAGCCACGCGCCGCTGCCCGAGCGCGCCGAATGACCGCCGCGCGGCTGCGGGAGCTGCACGTCGCCGGCGAGCCGCTCCTCCTGCCGAACGCGTGGGACGCCGACAGCGCGCGTCTCGTGGAAGCCGCCGGTTTCCCGGTCGTGGCGACGAGTTCCTTCGCCGTCGCCAAGGTCCTCGGCTACGACGACGGGGAAGAAGCACCCGTCGACGAGATGTTCGCGGCGGCGGCGAGGATCGCGCGGGCGGTCTCGGTCCCGGTGACCGTCGACGCGGAAGGCGGGTACGGGCTCGAAGCGGGGGAATTCGCGACGAGGCTGGCCGAGGCAGGGGCCGTCGGCTGCAACTACGAGGACACCGATCACACGAACGGTGGACTCCGTCCGCTGGAAGCGCAGGCGGACCTGATCGCGGAACTGCGCAAGGCGGCGGGGGACGCGCTGGTGATCAACGCCCGCGTCGACGTCTTCTTCGGCGCGTCCGACGAACAGGCCGTTCTGGAGGAGGGGGTCGCGCGGGCCGAGGCGTACTTCGAGGCCGGGGCGGACTGCGTCTACCCGATCCTGGTGAAGTCGCCGGACGTGCTCGGCGAGTTCGTGAAAGCGGTCGGGCCGCGGGCGGTCAACGCCGCACCGATTCCTGGTGGCCCCGATCTTTCCGCGCTCACCACACTGGGGGTAGCGCGGATCTCGCTGGGCACCGGGCTGTGGAAGTCCGTTCGCGCGGACATCGAGGCGAAACTGGCCGGGGTGGCAGCGGGGAAGCTGCCGTACTAAGGGAATGGGAACCGGGGCGGTGCGGCCGGGGGCGTCGGATACCGGCCGCACCGCCCCGGCGACTAGTGGGCGACCGCCTTTTCGGCGCCCGCGCCGGTGAGGGACCGGACCTCCATCTCGGCGTACTTCTTCTGGTTGTGCTCCTTCGACAGCACCGTTCCGAGCCACCCGAGGAAGAAGGCGACCGGGATCGAGACGATGCCGGGGTTGTCGAGCGGGAACCAGTGGAAGTCGACGCCCTGGATCATCGAGGCGCTCTTCCCGGTCTTCGCGTCGACGGGCTTACCCGAGACCGCCGGCGAGAAGATGATCAGGATGACGCAGACCGCGAGTCCGCCGTAGATGCTCCACAGCGCGCCCTGGGTGTTGAATCGCTTCCAGAACAGCGAGTACAGAATGGTCGGCAGGTTCGCCGACGCCGCCACCGCGAACGCGAGTGCCACCAGGAACGCGATGTTCTGCCCGTTGGCGAGGATGCCGCCGAGGATCGCGACCGCGCCGATCACCAGCGCGGTGATCCGGGCGACCTTCACCTCCGAAGCCGGTGTCGCCTTGCCCTTCTTGATCACGCTGGCGTAGACGTCGTGCGCGAACGAGGCCGACGCCGTGATGGTCAGGCCCGCGACCACCGCGAGGATCGTCGCGAACGCGATCGCCGCGATCAGGCCGAGCAGGATCGGCCCGCCGAGTTCCAGCGCCAGCAGCGGGGCCGCCGAGTTCACGCCACCGGGCGCCGCCTTGATCTTGTCCGCGCCGACCAGCGCGCCGGCACCGTAGCCGAGCACCAGCGTGAACAGGTAGAAGACGCCGATCAGGCCGATCGCCCACACCACGGAACGACGGGCTTCCTTCGCCGTCGGCACGGTGTAGAAGCGCATCAGGACGTGCGGCAGGCCCGCGGTGCCGAGCACCAGCGCGATGCCGAGCGAGAGGAAGTCCAGTTTGGTCGTGCCGGTCTTGCCGTACTGGTTGCCCGGTCCGAGCAGCGCCTCACCGGCCTTGCCCGCCTTGTCCACGGCGCCCTGCAGCAGCGCGGAAAGGTTGAAGCCGTACATGCCGAGCACCCAGAGCGTCATCGCCAGCGCGCCGACGATGAGCAGCGCCGCCTTGATGATCTGGACCCAGGTGGTGCCCTTCATCCCGCCGATGAGCACGTAGGCGATCATGATGATGCCGACGATCACGATGATCGCGGCCTGCCCGGCCTTGCTCTCGATCCCGAGCAGCAGCGCGACGAGGCCACCGGCACCCGCCATCTGCGCCAGCAGGTAGAAGAACGAGACGGCCAGGGTGGACGTCGCCGCCGCGGCCCGCACCGGGCGCTGCTTCATCCGGAAGGCCAGGACGTCGCCCATGGTGAACTTGCCGGTGTTGCGCAGCAGTTCCGCGACCAGCAGCAGCGCGACCAGCCACGCCACTAGGAAACCGATGGAGTAGAGGAAACCGTCGTAGCCGTAGACGGCGATCGCGCCCGCGATCCCGAGGAACGACGCGGCGGACAGGTAGTCACCGGCGATGGCGACGCCGTTCTGCGGACCGGTGAACGCGCGGCCCGCGGCGTAGTAGTCCGACGCCGTCTTCGTGTTGCGGCTGGCGCGGAACACGACGAACAGCGTCACCACCACGAAGAGGCCGAAGATGGTGATGTTGAGTACGGGGTTGCTTCCCTCGACTCCGGCGGCGAGTGTCATTTGGTCTCACTCTCGATGTCCGTGCGGATCTTCTCCGCGATGGGGTCGAGTTTCTTGTTCGCGTAGCGGACGTAGAGGCCGGTGATCACGAACGTCGAAACGAACTGCAGCAGACCGAAGACCAGGCCGACGGTGATGTTGCCGACCAGCTTCGTGCTCATGAAGCCGTGCGCGTAGTCGGCGAGCAGCACGTAGAGCAGGTACCAGACGAGGAACAGCGCCGAGACGGGGAAGACGAACCGGCGCAGTCGCGAACGCAGTTCCTTGAACTCAGGGCTGTCGTGGGCCTTGTCCCAGTCCACGTCGGGCGGACCCTGAGTGTCCGTTTCGGTACTCATCGTGCTCTCCTCGCGCCGCGAATGTGTTCCGCGACACGTTAGGGAGAGGGCATGAGGACCGGAACCTTCAGCGGTTCAAACGCCTGCCGAGACGACGAACGGTCGACGAACGGTACTCGGACCACGACGAAGGGGTCTCGGCCGTGCGATCGTCCAAATGCAGCCGCAGCATGGCGGCCGTCGACCAGGCGGGCGGCCTGCCCCGCCAGGAAACCACGATCATTACGCCGAATGCCAGTGGAACCGACCACGGCGCGGGTTGTGAGATCAGGATCGCGGGAAGACCGCTCAGGCTCGGGGCGAACAGGGCCACGAGGATCGAGCCCGAGGACGCGACGAGTCCGGTGAGGACACCGCTGATCGCGCCGGCCGCGGTGAGCCGGTTCCACCAGATGCCGAGCACCAGCAACGGGCAGAACGTCGACGCGGCCACGGTGAAGCCCCAGGTGACGAGGACGCCCGCGTCCAATCTGGCCGACGGCAGCGCGAGCAGGACCATCACCGCCGCGGCCCCGAGCACCGACCATCGCAGTCTCCGCAGCCCGCCGGGCGCCAGGTCGTGCGCGATCGCGCCGGAGATCACCAGCAGCAGACCGAGCGACGTCGCCAGGAACGCGGCGAACGCGCCCGCCGTCAGCAATCCGGTGAACAGCGACCCCGCCCAGCCGTCGTCGACCTGAGCCGGCAGCGCGACGACGACCGTGTCCGTCGCGCCGGAGACGTACAGCTCCGGCACCAGCACGCGGCCGAAGACGCCGTAAACCCCTGGGAACAGGTAGAAAACGCCGAGCAGGGCGACGGTGATCGCCGCGGTCCGGCGGGCGGCGCGGCCGTCCGGGCTGGTGTGGAAGCGCATCAGGACGTGCGGCAGGCCCATGGTGCCGAGCATGGTCGCGATCAGGATCGCCCAGGTGCCGAGCAGCGGGTAGCCGTGGTCGCCGAGGTCGAGCAGCGGCCGCTGCCAGTCCGGCCCGCCCAGCGGGGCGCCGCCCCGGACGGCGGGAACCGGTGTGCCCGCCGCGAATTCGAGCGTCTCGCCGCTCCTGGCCACCAGTTCCCCCGGTGGCACGACACGCTTTTCCGGCGTGAGCAAAGTGGTCGGCTCGCGCAGGGTCAGCGTCACTTCGATCTCGAAGGACAGGCTGGTGTCGCGCGCGAAGTGGGTGAACTCCACCGGGTGCACCGAAGCCGAGCGTTCCTCCGGGGAGACCTGGGAGACCAGCCAGATCGCGGGGACGATGAACAGCAGGAGTTTCAGCACGAACTGGAACGCCTGGACGTAGGTCGCCGCGCGCATCCCGCCGAGCGCCAGTGTCGCGCTGACGGCGGTGCCCGCGATGACGACGCCGACCCAGTACGGCGTCCCGCCGACGGCGGTCAGCACGAGCCCCGCGGTCCGGAATTGCGGTACCAGGTAAAGGGTTCCGATCACGAGGACGACCAACGCGGCGAGACGGCGCAGCGCGGGGGAGGCGAGCCGGGCCTCGGCGAAGTCCGGGACGGTCAGCGCGCCGGAACGCCGCATCGGCGCCGCGACGAGCACCAGCATCGCGATGTACCCGGCGGTGAACCCGACCGGATACCAGAGCGCGCCGATGCCGTCCTTCACCACCAGTCCCGCGACGCCGAGGAACGACGCCGCGGACAGGTATTCGCCGGAGACCGCGGCCGAGTTGACCAGCGGCGAGATCCGGCGCGAGGCGACGAGGAAGTCCGACGTCGTGCGCATGGCGGCGACGCCGCGCAAGCCGATCAGCAGGGTGACCAGCACGACGGGGGCCACCGAGAGCGCCGCCACCATTACTCGTCCTCTATCTTTTCCGCCCGGCGCAGCTGCCACCACGAGAGCAGCGCCATGGCCGGGTACGGGAGGATCGCGATCATCAGCCAGGACAGCGGGATCCCCAGCAGCCGCACCGAATCCAGCCCGGGGAACAGCCCGAACACCAGCGGGAGCCCGAACACCAGCCCGAACATCCCGGCCAGCGCGGGGAGCCCGCGACGGCGCTGGGCGCGGTACAGCAGGTCCGCGCGTTCGGCGTCGCCCGCCGCCAGCCGGGGGACCCGCCAGCGTCCGCGCGCCCGGCGCCGCGAATGCGCGAGCCGGGTCTGCGGGCTGGTGACGGCGACCCGTTTGACGCGGCTCACGGGCGGCTTCCCCGGCCCAGCTCACCGCGTTGCGCGGCGGCGAGCAGCCTGTCCCGCAGGTCGCGCGCGTGACGGCGGCTCACCGGGACGTCGCCCGCCTCGGTATGCGCGAGCAGCCCGCCGGTGGTGTCGCTGCGCAGTTCGAGCACCGCGTCCACGGCGAGCAGGAAACCCCGGTGCACCCGGGTGAATCCCGTTCCCTCCCAATACTCTTCGAGCCGGGAGATCGGCATCCGCGTGACGTGGACGCCGGATTTCGTGTGCAGCCGGACGTAGTCGCCGTGCGCCTCGACGAACTGGACGTCGTCACGCCGGACGTACCGGGTGCGCCCGCCCGATTCGACCGGCAGCGCGGACATCGCGTCCGGCGCGGGTTTCGGCTCGTCGCCCTGGTTGCCCGCCATCCGGACCACTTTGGACAGTGCGGCGGACAGCCGTTCCGCGCGGACCGGTTTGAGCAGGTAGTCGACTGCTCCGATGCCGTACGCTGCGACGGCGTGGCCGTCGTGCGCGGTGACGAACACGATCACCGGCGGTTCGCTGAGCCGCGCCAGCAGCGACGCGAGTTCGAGCCCGTCGAGACCGGGCATGGAGATGTCGAGGAAGACGGCGTCGAAATGACTGCCCTGCAACAGCTTGAGCGCGCTGAGCGCGTCACCGGCCGCGACCACCTCGGCGACTTCCGGGGCCTCGCGCAGCAGGCTGCACAGCTCGTCGAGGGCGGGCGGGACGTCGTCGACCGCCAGCACCCGGAGCCCGTTCGTCACGGCAGCACCCCCGGCTGGAATCGGGGCACGCGCACCACGACCCTGGTGCCCGCGCCGGTCTCGGTCTCGACCGTCAGGCCGTACCACGGTCCGTAGACGCTGCGCAGTCGTCTGTCCACATTGGCCAGTCCGACCCCGCCGTCGTCGCCGCGCCCGGCCAGGATCGCCGCCGCGCGGGCGGGGTCCATGCCGAGACCGTCGTCCTCGACGCTGATCACGCAGTCGTTCCCTTCCGCCATTCCCTGCACCTGGATCAACCCCGCCTCGGCGCGCGGTTCGATCCCGTGCCGGATGGCGTTCTCCACCAACGGTTCCAGCACGAGGTACGGCACCGCGACGGCCAGCACCTCCGGCGCGACGCGCACCTGCACCCGGAGCCGTTCGCCGAGCACCGCGCGCTGCAACGCCAGATACGTCTCGATGGCGCGGAACTCCTCGGCGACCATCGTGTACTCGCCGTGCCGGGCGAGGCTGTAGCGGGTGTACTCGGCGAAGTCGAGCATCAGGTCGCGGGCACGATCCGGGTCGGAGCGCACCAGCGACGAGATCACGGTGAGCGCGTTGTAGACGAAGTGCGGCGAGATCTCGGCTCGCAGCGCGCGCAGTTCCGCCTCCGCGGCCTGTTCGGCGGACGCTTCCAGCCGACCGCGTTCGAGCGCGTGGACGACGAGTTCGGCGGCCTGCCTCGCGAGGGTGTTCGTCGCTTCGGTGATCAGGAGCACGCCGGCCAGTTCGTCGTGGACGTGCAGCGGCAGCGCCAGCAACCCCCGCTCGGACACCGGCGTCTCGGAATGGAGGACCTCGTCGAGCGCGGAGACGACGACGTCGTCGGCCGCCGGGCGACCGGACCAGAGGAGCGAGCCGGACAGGTCGGTGAGCCCGAGACCGGGGACCCCGAACAGCCGTCGGAGGCCGTGCGTGGCGTGGCGGGCGCGGGGTCCGGCGAGACCGTCCATGAGATCGTCGGAGACGCGCTGGGCGGCGGCGAGCACCGGCACCGGATCAGCGCTCGCGGCGGGACGCCAGGGCAGACGGGTGGTCATCCGGCCTCCTCCGCGACGTCGAGGATCGAATCCTAACCTCGGTGCGTGGTTCCGGCGGTTACGCTCCGGGCATGCTCCCCGGTGATGCGGTAGTACTGCGCTTGGACGTCGTGATGCGACGGCTCGCGATGGCCGGTTTCGTGGGGTTCGGCGTCGGCGGCCTGGTGGCCGTCGTGCTGGCGTTGTTTTCCGGCTCGGTGTCCGGGGTGGTGTTCAGCCTGCTCAGCGTGGCTTTCGCGGCGCTGATCCTGCTCGCTCTCCGGAAGTCGGCGAGCTCGTTGGTGATTTCCGCTGTGGGGTTCTCGGTGCCGGGCGTGTTCGAGGTCCGGTGGACCGAGGTGACCCGGCTGCGGGTGTACCGGGAGAAGCGGCGGGTGGGGCGGTGGATGCACTGGTGGCACTACCGGCTCGACTGGACCGGCTCGGGGCCCGAAGTGTTGCTCGAGGACGGCGAGTATGCGTACGCGTTGGGACACCTTGGCGGGGGCGCTCGGCTGTACGCGGCTCTCACGCGCTTCGCGCCCGCTGGAGTGGTCGAGTTCGCCGAGTGAGCGCGTCCCGGATGTCATGAAAGGGCCGTTCAGGACGAAAAACGTCCTGAACGGCCCTTTCATGACACTTGGCGCGCTACCGAAAGCGGGTCAGCAGCTCTGCTTGTAGAAGTACTGCGCGTTCGCGTCCATGTTCGCCTTGGTGATCGAGTGCAGCGAAGCGGTCAGGTTGCGTGTCACCGGCTTGCCCTCCAGCGCCGCGATGGCCTGCTGCACGCCCTGCTGCCCGATGGCGGCCGGGTCCTGCGCGATGAGGCCCTGGTACTCGCCCTTCTTCAGGCCCTCGATCTCCGACGGCGAGGCGTCGAAGCCGATCAGGTTGACCGCGCCGATCTTGCCCGCGTTCCGCAGGCCGGTCGCGGCGCCCTCACCGGTGTTGAGGTTGGTCGCGAAGATGCCGATCAGGTCCGGGGTGGACGCCAGCGCGGCGGTCACCTTGGACGCGGCCTGGTCGGGCTCGTTCTGGGTGAACTGCACGCCTGCCGACTTCAGGTTCGGGTAGTTCTTCAGCTCGTCCTCGAAACCCTTCGCGCGGGTGTTCGTGGTCGAGGTGCCCGCGATGGTGTCGAGCACCAGCACCGAGCCGGTCTTGCCCGCGGCCAGTTCCGACATCGTCTTCGCGGCGAGCTTGCCGCCCTCGGCGTTGTCCGAGGAGATCGACGACTCCGCGACGCTGGTGTCCTTCAGCGCGGTGTCGACCTCGATGATCTTCGCGCCGCGGGTCTTGACCTGCTGGATCGGCGCGAGCATCGCCTGCGCGTCGGTCGGCGCGATGAGCAGCGCGGCGGGCGGGTTCGAGCCCAGCGCGTTGACCAGCTGGGTCTGCATGGCCGCGTCGAACTTCTGCGGCGCCTGCGTGGTGATCTCGTAGCCGGACTTCTTGGCCTCGGCCTCGGCACCGCACTGCATCGAGATGTAGAACGGCTCGGCCTGCACGCCCGGGATCAGCGACAGCTTCTTGTTGTTGGTCTTCGCGCCGGAGTCGCCCGAGGACGACTGGCCGACGGTGCCGCCACCGCAGGCGGTCAGCAGGAGTGCCGCGGAAAGGGCGGCGCCGGTGACGAGCAGGGTCTTCTTCATGGGGATGGCACCTCTTTGTGCGTAGGGAGAACTAACGAGAGTTGCGGCGACGACGGCGCCGCTGGTCGAACCAGACCGCGGCGATCAGCACCGCGCCGACCGCGATCATCTGCCAGAAGTCCTGGACCTGCGTGATGTTGAAGCCCTTCTTCAGCACGGCCGGGATGAACACGCCGATCACCGTGCCCAGCACCGAACCGACACCGCCGAAGAGGCTCGTGCCGCCCATCACCGTGGCGGCGATGGCGTTGAGGTTGTCGGTGGTGTGCGCCGAAATCGTCGTCGACGCGTAGTACGCCAGCGAGAGGAAACCGGCGACACCGGCGAGGAAACCGGTGAGCGTGTACACCTTCAGCAGGTGCGCGGTCACGCCGATGCCCGCCCGGCGCGCGCCCTCGGCGTTGGAGCCGACGGCGTAGGTGTAGCGGCCGAATTTGGTGGTGTGCAACAGCCAGGCGCCGATCAGCGTGATCACCACGGCCACCAGCACCAGGTTCGGCACCCCGCCGAACGACGTCCCGTAGCCGAGCGTCTTGTTGAGCTCGGTCGGCACGCTGCGCACGTCGGACCCGTTGTTCAGCAGGTACGCGGCGCCGAGCGCGGCACCCATCGTGCCGAGCGTGACGATCAGCGGCGGGATGTTCGCCACCGCGATCAGGAAACCGTTGATCAGGCCCCAGATCGTGCCCGCGACGACGGCGGCGAGCAGGCCGACGAGGATCACGTCCCACCCGGCCTTGGTCGCGTCGCCGCCCGGGCTCATCGCCTCCATCGTCTTGCCTGCCACCATGCCCGCGAAGATCAGCACGGAGCCGACCGACAGATCGATGCCCGAAGTGATGATCACGAACGTCATGCCGACCGAGAGCACCAGCAGCACCGACGTCTCGATGAGCAGCGTCTGGAAGGTGAACAGCGTCGCGAACTCGGCGGGCGCGATCGCGGTGAACACGATGATCAGCGCCAGCAGCACCAGCGCGATCCAGAACGTGTTGGCCCCGATCAGCCGCTGGCCGATCGACCGCTTGCCGATGCCACCGTCCACGGAGGTCTGGATCCCGGGATCCTTCTTGGCCGGAGTGGACACGGTCACGCCGCCTCCTCTTGTACGAGGGCGCCCGTCATCGCGGCGACCAGGTCTTCCAGTTTCGTTTCCGCGCCGGTGAACCGGGCGACGCGCTTGCCGAGCCGCAGCACCTCGATGCGATCGGCCACCGACAGCACCTCGGGCATGTTGTGGCTGATCAGCACGACCGCGATGCCCTTGTCCCGCACCTTCTTGATCACGTCGAGCACGCGTTCGCGCTGCACGACGCCGAGCGCGGCCGTCGGCTCGTCCATGAACACGACCTTCGACGCCCAGACGACCGACCGGGCGACGGCGACACTCTGGCGCTGCCCGCCCGAAAGCGAGCCGATCGGCACGTCGGTGCTCTGCAGGGTCACGCCGAGCCGCTGGAACTCGTCCACGGCCTGGCGGCGCATCTCTTTCTTGTCCAGCATCCCCAGCTTGCCGAGGATCCCCTTGCGGTGGATCTCCCTGCCGAGGAACAGGTTCGCGGCCGGGTCGAGTTCCGGCGCGACCGCGAGGTCCTGGTACACCGTCTCGATCCCCATCCGCCGGGCCGTGGTGGGGGAGTCCAGCACCACCGCGGAACCGTCGAGCAGGATCTCGCCCGATGTCGGCTGCTCCGCGCCGGACAGGCATTTGACCAAAGTGGACTTCCCGGCGCCGTTGTCGCCGATCAGCGCGGTGACCTCACCGGCGCGGGCCTGGAAGGAGGCGCCGCGCAGGGCTTCCACCGAGCCGTAGCGTTTGACCAGGTTCCGGGCGTCGAGCAGGAGTTCGCTCACGATCGCTCCCTCTTCTCGGGGGCAGGCGGACGGCAGCGGATGACGGTGACGTCGCCTTCCACGCTCGCCTGACCGGCGTCGTGCGGGACCACGTAGGTCTCGCCCTTGCGCAGCGCGTACTCGCCGCCGTGTTCGGTCCGGAGCGTTCCCGAACCGTCCATGACGACCAGCACCGCGAACGACGGGTCGAGTGACAACGTTGTCGTCGTACCGGAAGCAGCGGGACGGAGCTGATCGGCACGGAAGAACGCGTCACTGCCGTCGGCAAGCAAGTCCACAGTGGACGCGTCGTCGGCCGCGGTGCGCTTGACGATCGAGCCGAGGCGTTCTTCGTCCCAGCCCGAGGTGTCCAGCGTCTCGATGGCGGTTTCGAAGCCGATCCCGAGGTGCGCCTTCTCCGGGTTCGCCAGGAAGTCGCGCCATTCCAGGGTCAGCGAGAAGTCGGTCGGCTGCTGGAGCTCGACGACGAACACGCCTTCGCCGATCGCGTGCGGCAGCCCGGCGGGGATGTAGACCGTGTCGCCGGGGGTGACCGCGACGCTGTTCAGCGCGCCGAGCATGGCGGGCGCGTCCTGGCTGCGGGCCCACTCGTTGACGGTCGCTTTGTCGACGGTCTCCCGGAAGCCCGGGTAGACGCGCGGGTCGTCGCCGTAGGTGCCGACCACGATCCACGCCTCGGTCTTGCCGAAGTGCGAGTCGAAATGCCGCCGCGCGAACGAGTCCGACGGGTGGAAGTGCACCGGCAGGCGCTGGCCCGCGTCGAGCAGCTTCACCAGCAGGCCGGTCGAATCGCCGAGCGCCTCGACGTGCTTGGCGCCGAGCCACGCCGAAGGGTTCTCGCGGACGGCGTCGCGCAGCCAGACTCCGCTGGGGAGCTTGGTCAGGCCGTTGGTCTCCTGGCCGAACATCGTGGTGGCCGAGCCGACCCAGTCCTCCGGGCCGTACCGGGAATCCGAGGAAGCGCCCCGCAACGCGGCGATGGCGTCGCCGCCCCGGTAGAACTGCGGCGGCTGATTCGCCGGCAGGCGGATCGGTTCGAGGTGACCGCTCATGAAGGGGCGACCTCCCCGGAACCGCGGGCTACGAGATGCACGGGCAGAACTACCTTTCTCGGTGCGGATTGATCTCCCTGGACGCGGGCGAACAGCAGTTCCGCGGCCGCCCGGCCCAGTGCGCTCACGTCGTGCGCGATCACGGAGACCGGCGGATCCAGCAGGTCCGCCAGTTCGAAGTCGTCGAAGCTGATCATCGCGGGACGCCGGTCGGCGTGCGCCAGCGCGCGCAGCAGGTGCACGGCGACCCGGTTGTTGCCCGCGATCACGGCGGTGGCCGGGTTCGGCCCGGTGAGCAGCCGCCGCACGGCGTCGCCGACGCTCTCGGCCGTCGGGGTCCGCATCATGACGAGGCTCTCGTCGTACGGGATCCCGTTGCGGACACAGCCTTCCCGGAACCCTCGCAGGCGTTCGCCCGCGGTGAAGATGTCCGGGCTGTCGGCGAGGAACGCGATCCGGCGGTGCCCGTGTTTCACCAGCTGGGCGACCGCTTCGACGGTGCCGCCGATGTTGTCGACCAGCACCGTGTCGGCCACGATGTCGCCGGCCGGCCGGTCAAGGAACACCACCGGCGTGCCCGCGCGCATCTCTGGGACCAGGTAGCCGTGCTGCATCCCGGCCGGGACGACGAGGATCCCGTCGACCCGGCGGGAGCAGAACTCCAGCACCAGTTCGCGTTCGCGGTCGGAGTTCTCCTCCGACGAGCCGGTCAGCACCTGGCGGCCGAACGACGTCGCGATCCGTTCGACGGCTCGGTTGAGCTCGGAGTAGAAGGGGTTCCCGACGTCTTCGACGATCAGGCCGATCGTCCCGGTCGTCGAGCCGCGCCGCAGGTTCCGCGCGCCGAGGTTGCGCCGGAACCCGAGCTGCTCGATCGCCGCCATCACGCGCTCCGCGGTGTCCGGATGGACGGCGGGCTCGTCGTTCACTACCCGCGAGACGGTCTTGATGCTCACGCCCGCGAGCCGGGCCACGTCGCTCATCGTGGCCCGTCGGCTGGTGGTGCGGTGGCCGTTGTCCGGTCCGCTGGAAGACAACGTTGTCATAGTGGCGGGAATTGAACGCGAGCGACGCGTCGATGTCAATGCCCGGTTGGTCCAGAAGACGCCTTCCGAGGTCGAACCGTTACTGCGGGATGCCTCCGCTACGCCTTCCGCGTGGTCCCTGTCCGGAATCGGACAGGGTTTGACAGACCTCTTGACCAGGTGGTCCGTCCTTGTCGAAGGTGGACGGGCAGCGACAACGTTGTCAGGAGGCGGCCTTTCCCATGCCTGCACGCACTTCGACCCGCGTCGCCGGGTTGCTCACCGCGCTCGTCGTCCCCGCCGGGCTTTTCACGCCCGTCGCGGCGGCGGCACCCGGTGGCGACCCCGTGGACGCGGTCAACACCTTCATCGGCACCAAGGACGACGGCAACACCTTCCCCGGTGCCTCCGCCCCGTTCGGGATGACGCAGGTCAGCCCGATCTCCTCGCATTACGCCGGTTATCGCTACGACGACACCGCGATCCGCGGCTTCGGGCATTTCTTCCTGTCCGGCGCGGGCTGCTGGGAGCAGGGCGGTCTCGTGTCGTCCCTGCCCACCACCGGCGCGGTCGGGCCCGGCGCGGCGTTCGACACCACGAAACCCGACACCTTCGACCACAAGAAGTACGCCTCGCCGTACACGCACGAGGGCGAGGTCGGGAAGCCCGGCTACTACAAGGTGCGGCTCACCGGCTACGGCGGCGTCGACGCGGAGACCACCGCGACCACGCGGACCGGCGTCGAGCGGTACACCTTCTCGAAAACGGGTGACGCGAATGTCTTCGTCAACGTCGGGCAGGCCAACGACAAGGAACCCGTGACGGCGAGCCAGATCCGCGTCGTCGGGGACCGGACGATCGAAGGAATGGTGGAATCGCAGGCGTTCTGCGGCGGGAAGCCGTACAAGACCTGGTTCACCACGACGTTCGACAAGCCGTTCAAGTCTTTCGGTACCTGGTCGCCGACGGGCGGCACGCCGGGCTCGAAGGAGTCCGCCGGCGGTGAGGGCCTGCGCGGAGCTTGGCTGACCTTCGGCGGCGGCCAGGTCACCGCGACGACGGCGATCTCCCACGTGGACGCTTTCGGTGCCAAGCTCAACCTGGCTTCGGAGAAGAGCCGTTCGTTCGACGCGGTCCGCGACGGCGCCCAGCGCGCCTGGCGCAAGGAACTGTCCTCAGTGGACATCAAGGGCGGGGCGAAGGACGACCGCACGGTGTTCTACACCTCGCTCTATCACGCGCTGCTGCAGCCGCTGACCGGCAACGACGCCGACGGCCGCTATCGCGGGTTCGACGACAAGATCCACCGCGCGCTGGGCTGGACGTACTACGAGTTCTTCTCGTTGTGGGACACCTATCGCACGCAGAACCAGCTGCTCGCGCTCCTGCGGCCGTCGCGGGCGAAGGACGTCGCGAAGTCCGTGCTCGCCATCCACGACCAGGGTGGCTGGCTGCCGCGCTGGGCGTACGCGAACCAGGAGACGAACACGATGACCGGCGATCCGGTCACCCCGTTCCTGGTCGACCTGTGGCGCTTCGGTGCACTGTCCGGTCAGGAGCTCAAGGCGTACCAGGCACTTCTGCAGAACTCGCGGGAGATCCCGCCCGCGTCGTCGCCGTTCCAGGGCCGGTCGGGGAACGCGAGCTACCAGAAGGACGGATTCGTCCAGTACGACAAGGACTTCCCGAAGAAGGGGCAGGACACCGACCCGAACCACGGTGCTTCGGCCACCTTGGAATACGCGCTCGCGGACTGCTCGCTGTCGGTCATGGCCGCCGGGCTCGGCAAGAAGGATGACGCGAAGGCATTGGCGGAGAAGGGACGCAGCTATCGCACGCTGTGGGACTCGTCGGTGACCGACCGCGGCTTCACCGGGTTCTACCGGCCCAAGCTCGAAGACGGTCAGTGGTTCAGCCCGGCGGACAAGCCGTACACCCCGCAGAGCCCGGACGGCTTCCACGAGGGAACGTCGTGGCAGTACCAATGGCTGACCCAGCAGGACGTGCCCGGTCTGGTCGAGCGCATGGGCGGCAAGGAGAACGTGGGCAAGCGGCTCGACGATTTCTTCGCCTACGCCGATCTGCTCAAGGATCCGGCGAAGACCGTGCGCGAGGAATGGGTCGTCGGCCCGTACAACTACTACAACCAGTTCCGCTACAACCCGAACAACGAGCCGGATCTGCACTCGCCCTGGATGTACACGCTGACCGGGCAGCCGTGGAAGACCTCGGCGGTCGTCCGCGCGGCGCACACGTTGTTCACCAACGCGCCCAACGGCGTCACCGGTAACGACGACCTGGGGACCATGTCCGCGTGGTATGTCTTCAGCGCGCTGGGGCTGTATCCGGCGGTGCCGGGCACCGGGCAGTTCCTGCTCAACGCGCCGCGCTTCGAGAAGTCGGTGGTACACCTGGAGAACGGTCGTGACATCACCATCAAGGCCGACGGCGCCGACGCGTCGAAGCTGCAGTACGTCCAAGGACTGGGATCCGGTTCGCAGCGGGCGTACGTGGGCCTTGAGCAGTTGACGCGAGGGACCACTTTGGACTTCAAGCTCACCGGCGATGAGACGAAGGCCACGTGGGCGACCGGCCCGGAAGGCGCGCCGAAATCGCCGTGCGCCGGGTGATCCGAGTGGTTTAGACCGGTTCGTACCGGGGGTCGTGAGCAGCATCACGACCCCCGGTGTTCCGGTGAGGGCCGTCACGCCTCACACTGGTCTTACCACGTCCGACAGCGCTGTTGACGTCCCTGGCGAGTCCGCCTTGGACAGTGCTCGTCGGACGTAGTTATGTGTAGACACACACAGTGGTGAGACGCATGAGGAGGAGAAAGTGTCCAGCAAGGCCGCTCTAGTATTCCGCGTGGCCGCGGTAGCCGAAGCCCTTTCGTGGGCCGGGCTGCTGGTCGGGATGTTCCTCAAGTACGCCGTCAAGCTCGGCGAGGGCGGCGTTCCCGTCCTCGGCATGGTGCACGGCGTCGTGTTCGTCCTCTACGTGCTGGTCTCCCTGTCCGTGGCGAAGCCGCTCGGCTGGCGCCCGAAGACCCTGATCCTCGCGCTGCTCTCCAGCATTCCGCCGCTGTTCACCTGGCTGTTCGAGTCCTGGGCGCTGCGCAACGGCAAGCTGGACGGCCCGCAGCGGCTGTCGCACGGCGGTGTCGGCCTGTTCACCCGGACCCCGGAAACCGCCGCCGCCGCTTCCTGATCTTCCGTCAAAGCGCGTGAAGGCCCCCTTCCCTCGACTCAGCCGAGGGAAGGGGGCCTTCACGCGCTTCGGGGTTATTCGGTGAAGTCGCCGGTGGCCTTGCGGACCTTGGTGAGCAGGTCGGTCAGCTGCTCGGTCTGCTTGCCGGTGAGCCCGGTCAGCCCGAAGTCGATCTCGGTGACCGCTTTGGTGGCCTCTTCGCGGCGTGCGCGGCCTTCGTCGGTGATCTCGACCAGTGTGGTCCGGCGGTCCGTCGGATGCGGGAGACGCTTGACCAGACCGTCTTTTTCGAGCCTGTCGACGATGTTGGTGACGCTCGTCGGGTGCAGCTGCAATCGCTCGCCCATCACGCGCATCGGCAGGTGGGACGCGCGGGCGAAGGTCAGCAGCACCAGCGCCTCGTACCGGGCGAAGGTCAGCCCGTGCGGTTTGAGCGCGCCGTCCACGGCGGACTGGATGATCTGCTGCACGCGCATGATCCCGGTCACCGCGGCCATGGTTTCGGACGGCCCGATGCGGGCCTCCCACAGCTGCGCCGCGCGGGCGATCGGGTCGAACGGCAACGGACGGCTCATGGCGCTCGAAGTTACCAGCGGGTACCCGTGCCATGCCGCGCGACCGGGTGTTATGCGTGGGAAAAGTGTCCGAACGAGGAGCAGAAGATGATCGTGGCCTTCAGTGTCAGCCCGTCCGCCGCCGAGGAAGACGGCGGTGTCAGCGAAGCGGTCGCCCGCGCGGTGAAAGTCGTCCGCGAGTCCGGGCTGCCGAATTCGACCAACGCGATGTTCACGAATGTGGAGGGTTCGTGGGATCAGGTGATGGACGTCGTCAAACGCGCCGTCGAGGCCGCGGGCGAGGGATCGTCACGGGTCGGGCTGGTGCTCAAGGCCGACATCCGGCCGGGATACGAGGGCCAGCTGACCGCGAAGGTCGAGCGCGTCGAGAAGCACCTGGCGGACTAGGGGAGCGGCGGGGTGAAGGACACCAGCCACAGCTTGTCCTTGACCGCGATGGCCACCGGGTAACCGAACGAGCTGCCGTCGGCCAGTTTCCCGCTGACGGTCGCCGAAGTCGGCGCCAGATCGTCCGGTGCGAACTTCACCGTGACGTCGTGGGCGCCGCGGCCCGACAGTGCGTCGATATAGGACTTCGCGAAGTCGTCCGCCGAGGCGGGCGGGTAATCGATGAGCTCGGAGAGGGCTTCGACGTCGTGTTCGTTGAGCGCGGCGGCGAGGCCCTCCCGGAGTTGCCCCGGGCTGGCGACGCCGGGGTCGGGCTGGTGGGCGATGAGCACCGTGATGACGCTCACCCAGACGACGGCGATGCCGATCGCCACGGCCACCGTCGCGGTCCTGCGTGTCGGAATGTCGATCACCCCCTCGTGGCGAGCCTGCCGGACGGGGACCGTCCTGCCAAGCGGGCAGGCGGGGGCATGCGGTGAAACGGTCGGGGATGCGTGCCAGGATGGAGCGCGTGACACACCCACGCGGATCAGCATCGAAGACGGCGGCCCTGTCCGCCGCGCTTTCCGGCGCGGTCGACCTTTCCGCGCTCAAGGCGCGTGCCGAAGCGCCCCAGAAACAGCCTCCGGCCCCTCCCCGGGCCCCCGCAGCCGAGGGCGCCGCGCCGGGTGCCCCCGCGTCGGCCGGCGCCGTGATCGACGTCACCGAAGCGACTTTCCAGACCGAGGTCGTCGAGCGCTCCCTGCAGCAGCTGGTGGTCGTCGACCTGTGGGCCGAATGGTGCGGCCCGTGCAAGCAGCTCAGCCCGGTGCTGGAGCGCCTCGCCGCCGAGTCCGGTGGCGCCTGGGTGCTCGCGAAGGTGGACGTCGACGCCAACCCGCGCATCGCGCAGCTCTTCGGCGCGCAGTCGATCCCGACGGTCATCGCCATCGGCGGCGGCCAGCCGGTCGACGCGTTCTCCGGCGCGCTGCCCGAACCCGAGATCCGCAAGTGGCTCGGTTCGCTGCTCGACGCGCTGCGCGACCGGCTGCCCGGGATCAAGGCCGCCGAGCAGAACGGCGGCGGCGTCGAGGTACCGGAAGACCCGCGGTTCACCGAGGCCGAGGAGGCCTTCGAACGCGGTGACTTCGCCGCGGCGCAGGCGGCCTACGAGCGCATCCTCGACGTCGAGCCGGCGAACGAGGAGGCCAAGACCGCGCTCGCGCAGGTCAAGTTCACCGCCCGCGCCGAGGCCGCGGGCCCGGACGCGATCGCGAAGGCCGACGCCGACCCGGCCGACCTCGACGCCCAGCTCGCCGCCGCCGACCTCGAAGTCGCCGGGCAGCAGCCCGAGGCGGGCTTCGCGCGGCTCATCGCCGCCGTGCGCCGGACCGCGGGCGACGACCGCAACAAGGTGCGGGAGCACCTGGTGGCGCTGTTCGAGCTGTTCGATTCCGCGGACGAGCGCGTGATGAAGGCGCGGCGGGACCTGGCGAGCGCGCTTTACTGAGGTTCCTTTGGTACGTGAAGGCCCCCTTCATTGCGTCTAGCGCAGTGAAGGGGGCCTTCACGTACTTGGGGCGGCGACTTGGTGGGTGCGAGGGGGTCGTGAGTGGTAAGTGTCGTTGGTGAGGGATTCGGGGGCATGAACGTGCCCAGATCCGTCATCGGCGGGGCTCTGCTTTGTCTCGGTGTCGGGTGGAGCTTGGGCTGGATGCCGGTGTGGTCGACGGGGGAGGATTCCGGCCGTTGAGCGTCCGGAATCCTCCCCTGTCATCTCGTCTGCGGCCGGTCGTGACCGGTACGACCTTGATCAACGGAGGATCGGGGACGTTGAGTGTCCCCGATCCTCCGTTGATCAAGGTCCGAGGCCGGGCGATCCACGCGACGGTGCAGGAATCGGGACACTCAATGTCCCAATTCCTGCACCGTCGAGCCCGGCGGCCGCTGAACCGCCACCCTCGCGCAGGTCAGGCGTGGGTAGGTAGATACCGGTCCGCTCTAACGCGCCTTACGACTCACGACCCCCTCGCGCCTGGGCCGCCAAGTGTCATGAAAGGGGCGTTCAGGACGAAAAGTGTCCTGAACGCCCCTTTCATGACACTCGGTTCGGGTTCGGGTTCGGGGGCGCGGGGTGCGGGGCGCGGGGCGCGGGGCAATGTGCGAGTGCAGGGGTGTGCGGGGTCGCGGGCTTGGCCGAGTTCCGTACCCCAGATGAGATGAAAGGCCCCTTCATCGCAAAATTTGCGATGAAGGGGCCTTTCATAGCACTTCAGGGAGTCGTGACCGGACCGATCAGCCGTACTGGGTCGAGCACACCGAAGAGCTCTCCAGGTAGCCCTTCCGCAGTGCCTCGATCCGCTCGAAACCGTTGTCCACGCGCTTGCCGTTGACGTCGGCCGAGACCAGGCTCTCCGGGCTCAGCAGGTCCGAGATGGCCTCGTCGAGGTCACCGGCGGACAGCCGCAGCGTCGCACCGGGCACCGTGCTGGCCTTCGCCCACGCGCCGACCAGGCAGGCGGTGCGCAGTCCGGCGTTCGCGTTGTCGATCGACGCGCCGACGCCCTTCTGGATGCCCATGGCGTAGCGGGACGCGATTTCCGAGAACGCGGCGAAGTCGCCCTTGCCCTCGCTCTGCCCGCTCTTCCACTCGGCCTCTTGGTCGACCGGCTGGGCGAGTTCGCGGAGTTTGGCCATGTCGATGCTGACGGTGTTGTTCGACGGGCAGTACGACGCGGGCGGGGTGCTGGGGCCGCCGGAGCAGCTGCCGTTGCCGTCCTCGGTGATCTCCGGACCCGGGACACCGGCGCCCTTGAAGGCCTCGTCGAGGCTCTTCTTGAGGATCCCGATGATCTCGGCGTCGAGCTTCGAGTCGCCCTTGCCCTTGTCACCCTTGTCGAACGGGCGCTCGGTGATGCGCGCCTTGATGTTCTCCTCGTTCATCGCGGCGCATTCCTTCGGGCCCTTCTCGAACCCGACCTGGAACGCGTACGTGCGGTCGAACGCGGTGCCGTGCGCGCCCTGCTTCGTCGCGCTGGTGCCCGCCTGGTCACGGATCAGGAACAGCGACGCCATGACCTGGTTCAGGCCCTCGGAGGTGGAGAGCTTGTAGAACTTGCTCTTCTCCTCGGCGACCCAGCGGAAGTAGCCGCCGGCGAAGCAGTCGGCCTGCTGTTCCTTGACGATCGACGGGGTGTTCTTCTTGATGTTGGCCTTCTCGCCGAGCCGGTACTGCACGGCGTGCCCGAGTTCGTGAGCGAGCACGACGGCGCTGGCCATTTTCCCGAACCGCTCGCGCAGCATCGGCAGCAGCACGCCGCGGTCCCACGCCACCGAGTCGTCCGGCGGGCAGTAGAAGGCGTTGACCAGGCCCTTGACGCTGCCGCACTCGGTGTCTTCGTCGTCGGACCGCGCGCTGTAGGACAGCAGCGACTTCAGCGGCTCGTACTGCTGGCCGAAGTCGCGCGGCATGACCTCGGTCCAGTAGGTCTGCGCGTCGGCGATCGCGGCGATGGCGAGCTGGTCGTCTTCGGAGCCGTCCTCGTTGCGGACCTTCAGGTCCGGCTTGGGCGCGTCCGGCTTCAGCCCGCTTTCGAAGTGCGTGACCGGCAGACCGGCGATGTCACCGGCTCCCGGCTGACTGCCTTGCTGGCCCGTGGTCGAGCCGCCCTTGTCGTTGCAAGCGCTGAGCCCGAGGGCCACCACCGCCACGATCGCGATCAGAGCCGGGCGCCGAAAGCCCCGCAATCCCCCTTGGATCATCTTCACTCGCTTGTCGTCAGGGCCCCGACCGGGCCGCGGGTACACCGGCAAGCAGGGACCCTACCCAGCGCTTATGGCTCGCGTGCAGGTAATCCCCGAAGTGGGTCTTGAGCGGGGCTGGGACCGTGGCGATATGGTCGCTCCTCATGAGAGCAGTCCGCCGGTTCACCGTCCGCGCGAGCCTGCCGGAGTCGCTCTCCGGCCTCGGTGAGCTCGCCACGAATCTGCGCTGGACCTGGCATCCGCCCACCCGCGACCTGTTCGCGTCGATGGACGCGGAGCTGTTCAACCGCGTCCGCGATCCGCTGCGGATGCTCACCGCCCTGCCCCCGGCCCGGCTCGACGAGCTGGCCGTCGACGACGCCTTCCTCGCCCACGCGCGCGAGGCGGTCGCCGATCTGGACCGGTATCTCGCCGAGCCGCGCTGGTACCAGAAGCAGGACGACGCCGATCTCCCCCCGGCCGTCGCGTACTTCTCGATGGAGTTCGGTGTCACCGAGGCGCTGCCGAACTACTCCGGCGGCCTCGGCGTGCTCGCCGGGGACCATCTCAAGGCCGCGTCGGACCTCGGCGTGCCGATGATCGGCGTCGGGCTGCTCTACCGCGCCGGGTACTTCCGGCAGGCGCTGTCGCTCGACGGCTGGCAGGTCGAGCACTACCCGGTGATCGACCCCAACGCCTTCCCGCTGGAGCTGCTGACCGACGGCGGCGAGCCGGTGGTGGTCGACGTCGCCATGCCCGCCGGACGGACGTTGCACGCGCAGATCTGGAAGGCCCGCGTCGGCCGGATCCCGCTGCTGCTGCTCGACACCGACACCGAAGCCAATGACGAAGACCTGCGCGCGGTCACCGACCGGCTCTACGGCGGCGACGCGGACCACCGCATCCGGCAGGAGATCCTGGCCGGGATCGGCGGCTTCCGCGCGGTGCGGCGCTACTGCGAGCTGACCGGGCATCCGCAGCCGAAGGTGTTCCACACCAACGAAGGCCACGCCGGTTTCCTCGGGCTGGAACGCGCCCGCGAGATCATCCAGGCAGACGGGCTGGCGTTCGACGAGGCGCTGCCCGCCGTCCGCGCCGGCACCGTGTTCACCACGCACACGCCGGTCAGCGCCGGTATCGACCGGTTCCCCGTCGACCTCGTCCAGCGGTACTTCACCGACGGCAGGCTGGTCCCGGACGTCGACCCGCGCCGCGTGCTCGCGCTCGGCGCGGAGGACAACCCCGGCCTGTTCAACATGGCGCATATGGGCTTGCGGCTCGCCCAGCGCGCGAACGGCGTCTCCGCGCTGCACGGCCGCGTGTCGCGGAGGATGTTCTCCCGGCTGTGGCCCGGATTCGACTTCGACGAGGTGCCCGTCTCCTCGGTCACCAACGGCGTCCACGGCCCGACCTGGGTGGCGCGCGAACTGAGCGCGCTGCTCGGGCGCAACCACGAGGAGCTGGGTCTCGACGGCGCGCAGGGGAAGCCGCTGCGCGACGGCGTCACCGACGAGCAGCTGTGGGCGCTGCGGCGTGAACTGCGCGAGAAGCTGGTCGCCGAGGTGCGGCGCCGGGTGCGGGCCGCGTGGATGCAGCGCGGCGCGTCCGCGCTCGAACTCGGGTGGACCGACACGGTCTTCGACCCGGACGTGCTGACCGTCGGGTTCGCGCGCCGCGTGCCGACGTACAAACGGCTGACGCTGATGCTGCGCGACCCGGAGCGCCTGCGCGCGCTGCTGCTGGACGAGCGGCGCCCGATCCAGCTGGTCGTCGCGGGCAAGTCGCATCCGGCCGACGAGGGCGGCAAGCAGCTGATCCAGCAGATCGTCCGGTTCGTCGACGATCCCGAGGTACGGCGCCGCATCGTCTTCCTGCCGGACTACGACATGTCCATGGCGCGCTACCTCTACCGCGGTTGCGACGTCTGGTTGAACACGCCGGTGCGGCAGCTGGAGGCGTGCGGGACCTCGGGGATGAAGTCCGCGCTCAACGGCGGTCTCAACCTGTCCATCCGTGACGGCTGGTGGGACGAGTGCTACGACGGCAGCAACGGCTGGGCGATCCCGACCGCGGACGGCGTCACCGACCCGTTGCGCCGTGATGAGCTGGAGGCCGCGGCGCTCTACGACCTGCTGGGTCACCAGATCGCGCCGCTGTTCTACGACCGCGACGCCGGCGGTGTCCCCGGAGGCTGGCTGTCGATGGTGTGGCACACGCTGGAGAGCCTCGGGCCGCGGGTGCAGGCTTCGCGGATGGTGCGCGAGTACGTCGAATCGGGGTACCTGCCCGCTTCCCGGATGGTCGCGGAGGCGACCGGTGACGGGTATCGCGGCGCGCTGTCCCTGGCCGACTACCGGACCAAACTCGACGTCTCCTGGCCGCGGGTGCGGATCTTCGACACCGAACTGCTCGTCGAGGACGCCGCGCCGATGGTCACCGGGACCGAGGTGACCATCCGGGCCCGGATCGACCTCGCCGGTCTCGATCCGTCCGAAGTGGACGTTCAGGCCGTCGTCGGGAAGGTGGGCGACGGGGACGAGCTGAGCGAGCCGCTCACCGTCCCGATGTCCGGCGACGGGATCGGCGCGTTCGCCGCGCGGCTGAAACTGCCGCGTCCCGGCTCGATCGGTTACACCGTTCGAGTGCTGCCGAAACACCGTCTGCTGGCCACTTCGGCGGAACTCGCCCGAGTCGTCCACGCGTAGGCCTTCGTCAAGCCGGTACCGAACAAAAGAAACCGTCGATTCTCGATTTCCGCCGAACAATGCGGAACAGGCAGGTGAAATACACTTTGCCGGGCCGATCCTGAATCGCGGAGGAATGGTGGCTTCGGCGAAAGAGACGAGAACATCGCGCAGGGCCAAGGACCGGTTGCACCACATCCACGCCCGCGCCGGGATCCAGCAGGACGGGCTGCGCCGGGCGCTCGGCCCGGAATTGCGGGCCATCTGGGGAGTCGCCGAGGACGCCGAGCCTGGCCGGGTGCGCGAGATCGTCCTTTTGCGGCTGAACCGCGTTCTCGAGCGGTTCGCCGATCCGCTCATGCCGGAAATCGTCTGGACCGCCTACAACCTCGGCGTGGATCCGGTGAACGGCGGGGCGGGCATGGTCGGCCGGATCAGGACGATGGTCAAACGCGGCCGGGTGGCGGTTTCCGAGCGGACCTGCACCCGCCGCTTCTATGACTTCCTGGGGACCGTCAAGAACAGCTTGGACGGTTTCCAGGAAGACCTCACCGGCGAGGACTTCAGGGTCGCTTCGCGGTGGATCTCCGGCAACGTCCGGCCGGAACGGGACCAGACCGACGGCGCCCTGCGCGACCCCGTCCCTTCGGTCATGCGGATGTTCCTCGACGGCACGGTGTGGGGTCCGGCCGACGAGGCGGGCGCGCCGGTCCCGGCCCGCCTCGGCGCGCACGGCGACTGGCTCTGCGTCTTCACCGACGAGCGCCTCCTGGCGGAGTACCGCGCGCTCACCGGCGCCGGCTGGGCGCGGATCCGTCCCCGGACCGGCCGCGAGGTCGTGCTCGCGGCCGCCAGGCGTGACGTGGCGACGGGTGTGCTGGTCAACCCCAGGCCGACGCGGGGCTCCGGGATCCACGCGGCGCTCCCGCTCTCCCCGGATTCGATCGCGCGGCTGGCGATCCGCCGCTAGGGCGTCACGGGACGGCGGGCGTGCCGCCCTCGCGGACCGGGAGACCCGCCGAACGCCAGGCACGGAACCCGCCTTCGAGATCGGTCGCGCCGGGCAGGCCGAGCCGCTGAAGATCGGCGGCGGCCAGGCTCGACGAGTACCCCTCGTTGCACACGACGATCACCGTCGAGTCCGGTTTCACCTCGGGCAGCCGCCATTCGCTGTCCGGCGCGAGCCGCCATTCGAGGTGGATCCGCTCGACGACCACCGAGCCCGGGATCTCGCCCTCTTCGACCCGGTTGACGTGCGGGCGGATGTCCACGATCAGGGCACCGTCACGCTGCAGCCGCTGTGCCTGCTCGGGCTCCGCCCGGTTCAGTCCGGACCGGGCGGCGGCCAGCAGTTCTTCGATCGCGCTCATGCGCCCAGTATCGGGGCCAGCGAGGGGATCTCGGCGGGAACTTCGGCGAGCGTGCCGTACTCCCGGGTCGCGACCAGCGGCGGCGAGTAGGCGTGGACGCTGGCGGCGGGCTCGGTGCCGATGCCGGTCACCTGGTGCGCGCGCCCCGCGCCGAAGCCGATGCCTTCGCCCGCGACGTGCGTGCGGCGCCGGATCGGGCCGCCCGGGTAGCGGTACTCCTCGCCGAGTTCGCCCTGCAGCACGGTGAACGAGCCGGACGCGCCGCCGTGGTCGTGCGGTTTGGTCTGCTGGCCGGGCAGCCAGGACAGCAGCCACAGTTCGACGCCGTCGGTCAGCGCGAGCCGCGCCCACCATCGGCGGTCCTCGTCGAAGCGCAGCAGGCCGCGCAGGCCCGCGGTCAGTTCGGTGGTGACGGTGGAGGTCAGGTCGGCCAGCTCCCGCGGCGTCCAGAGCAGGCGCTCGGGGTGCAGCAGTTCGGGCAGCAGCGGGTCGACCAGCTGCGGGTGGATCTCGAAGTCCTGACGGGACGAGACGGACGTGGTCACGGTGAGGCTCCTCGTGAAGGTTCGCGGGCTCGGAAGACAGGGCCGAACGCGGCGCGACACGGGAGACCCCGGCACTCAGGGGTGCCGGGAAACAGGCGGGATTCAGCCGTGTCGCGCGGTGGTACACCCGGACGAGGCGACGAGGAGCAGGTCGATGGTGCGACGGCGCCAGAAAGAGCCCCCGATGACGGGGAAGGCGGCGGCCACGGACCTGATCACGTCTCCGATGTTGCCACAGGCGGGGCTCCGGGGGTTATTCCGGAGAGCTCCGTCTCACTCCCTGGACCAGCCGCTTTCGCCCGAGCGGCGGCCCGGTGCACACGCGCGCGCCTGTGCGGACACAATGGGCGCGTGAGCGAGCCGATCCAGCCCAGCGAACTTGACGACCTCGTGGTGAGGATGACCGGTGTCGGGGTCCGCCGAACAGGCAACGACCTCCTCGCCGACCTCGACTGGACCGTGGAACTGGACGAGCGCTGGGTGGTGCTCGGCCCGAACGGCGCGGGCAAGACCACCCTGCTCCGGCTGGCCGCGGCCGAACTCCACCCGACCTCGGGAACGGTCGACCTGCTCGGCGACCGGATCGGCAAGGTCAACATCTTCGAGCTGCGCCCGCGGATCGGGTTCACCTCGGCCGCGATCGCCCAGCGGGTGCCCGCCGAGGAGCGCGTCCTCGACGTCGTGGTGAGCGCCGGGTACGCCGTCGTCGGCCGCTGGCGTGAGGAATACGACAGTCTCGACACCGACCGCGCCCGCGAACTGCTGGCCGCGCTGGGCATCCCGCACCTGGCCGAGCGCACTTTCGGCACGCTGTCGGAGGGCGAGCGCAAGCGGACCCTGATCGCGCGTTCGCTGATGACCGACCCGGAGATGCTGCTGCTCGACGAGCCCGCCGCCGGACTCGACCTCGGCGGCCGCGAGGATCTCGTCGCGCGCCTGTCCGAGCTGGCCCTCGATCCGGAGGCCCCGGCGATGGTGCTCGTCACCCATCACGTGGAAGAAATCCCGCCGGGATTCACCCACGCGCTGCTGCTGCGCGACGGCCGCGCGGTCGCGTCCGGTCTCGTGGACGACGTCGTGACCAGCGACAACCTGTCCAAGACGTTCGACCAGGACCTCCTGCTCGAACGGTCCGGTGATCGCTTCTTCGCCCGACGGCGTTGACGGGTCGTACTGACCGGTAGCCTGCAATCTGTCGTTGTGGACGGCCCGTTGAGGAGGACTGGCGTGGGAGAGTTCGTAAGCCTTGAGGTCGAAGGCGGGGTCGGCACGATCAGGCTGGACCGCCCGCCGGTCAACGCGCTGAACAACCAGGTGCAGGCCGAGCTGGCCGAGGCGGCCCGTGAGGCCTCCGAGCGCGACGACGTGCGCGCGGTGATCCTCTACGGCGGCGAGAAGACCTTCGCGGGTGGCGCGGACATCAAGGAGATGGCCGAGCGCACCTACCCCGAGATCGCGAAGTTCGGCGCGGCGCTGACCGCGTCGCTGGCCACCATCGCGAACATCCCGAAGCCGGTCGTCGCGGCCATCACCGGCTACGCGCTGGGCGGCGGCCTCGAACTCGCGCTGACCGCGGACCGCCGGATCGCCGGCGACAACGTCAAGGTCGGCCAGCCGGAGATCCAGCTCGGCGTCATCCCCGGCGCCGGCGGCACGCAGCGCCTCGCGCGGCTCATCGGCCCGAGCAAGACCAAGGACCTCGTGTTCACCGGCCGCTTCGTGAAGGCCGAAGAGGCGCTGGCGCTGGGCATCCTCGACGAGGTCGTGGCGCCGGACGACGTCTACGCCGCCGCGCACAAGTGGGCCTCGCAGTTCGCGAACGGCCCGGCCGTGGCCTTGCGCGCCGCGAAGGCCGCCATCGACGGCGGTCTCGACACCGACCTCGCGAGCGGCCTCAAGCTCGAATCCCACCTCTTCGCCGCGCTCTGGGCGACCGAAGACCAGCGCAACGGCATGAAGTCGTTCATCGAGAACGGCCCGGGCAAGGCCACCTTCGAGGGGAAGTAAGCACGATGACCCAGGTGAACGACCCGGCGCCGAACCCGCACGCCACCGCCGAAGAGGTCAAGGCCGCCTTCGACGACCCCAAGCTCGCCAACGTGCTCTACCACGACTGGGAAGCCGGGACCTACGACGAGAAGTGGTCCATCTCCTACGACGAGCGCTGCATCTCCTACGCGACGGACGTGTTCAACGCCGTCGCCGGTGAGGACGGCCAGCCGTACCCGACCGCGATGGAACTGGGCAGCGGCACCGGATTCTTCCTGCTGAACCTGATGCAGGGCGGGGTGATCAAGAAGGGGTCGGTCACCGACCTCTCGCCCGGCATGGTCCAGGTCGCGCTGCGCAACGCCGAGAACCTCGGCCTCGACGTCGACGGCCGGGTCGCCGACGCGGAGCGGATCCCCTACGAAGACAACAGCTTCGACCTCGTCGTCGGGCACGCGGTGCTGCACCACATCCCGGACGTCCGCGCGGCGTTCGCCGAGGTGCTGCGGGTGCTGAAGCCGGGCGGCCGGTTCGTCTTCGCGGGCGAGCCGACGAAGGTCGGCGACTTCTACGCGCGCAAGCTCGGCCAGATCACGTGGTACCTCACCACCAACCTGACCAAGCTCCCGGTGCTGAACGGCTGGCGCCGCCCGCAGGAGGAACTCGACGAGTCCTCCCGCGCGGCCGCGCTGGAAGCCGTGGTCGACATCCACACGTTCGACCCGTCCGACCTCGAGTCGATGGCCCGCGGCGCGGGCGCGCAGGACGTCCGCGCGGTCACCGAGGAGTTCGCCGCCGCGCTCGCGGGCTGGCCGATCCGGACCTTCGAAGCCGCCGTGCCGCAGGAGAAGCTGACCCTGCGCTGGCGTTTGTTCGCCTACCGCCTGTGGCTGCGGCTGTCCGCTTTGGACAAGAAGCTGCTCGCGAAGGTGCTGCCGCGCGAGCTGTTCTACAACGTGATGATCACCGGTACCAAGCGGCCGTAGTCCGTGCCGTATCGGTTCACCCTCGACGACGTCGCCTTCCTGCGCTCCGGTGCGGGAAGCGCGGCGCTCGCCGAATGCTCCTCCCTGCCGCTGACGGACAAGACCCGCATCGCCGACGTCGCCACCGTCCGCCGGATCGCCCCCGGCCACGCGGCCGCGGTGCTGGAAACGGTGGTGCTGCGGCGGAAGTCGTCGTCCAAACTGGACTCGGCGGGCTCGTGGCTGTACACCGGCGACGCCCTTCAGCAGGCCAGCGCCACGCTCGTCGCCCGGCACCGGGCGTCGCGGCTGGCGGGCCGCGACGTGCACGACGTGACGTGCTCCGTGGGCGCGGACCTCGTCGAGATCGCCCGCGTCGCCGCCAGGGCGGTGGGCTCGGACCTGGACGAGGTCCGGCTGGCGATGGCGCGGCACAACGCCTCCGACGCCGGGGTGTCGCCCGTTCTGGTGCGGGCCGACGCGCTGCGGCCGGTCAGCCGGTCCTCGGTCGTCGTCGCCGATCCGGCCCGCCGTGACTCCGCCGGGCGCCGGTCGTGGAAGCCCGCCGATTTCCTGCCGCCGCTGGACGGCCTGGTCGAGGCGTACGCCGGCCGCGAGCTTTCGGTCAAATGCGCGCCGGGTCTGGATTTCTCCATCGCGCCCTGGGCGGACGAGGTCGAACTGGTCTCTTTGGACGGTCAGGTCCGTGAGGCGTGCCTGTGGCGCGGTGCCGGTTCGACGGTGTCCCGGCGCGCGACGGTGTTGCGTTCGGACGGTGCACAGTGGACGGTCACCGACGCCGATCCCGACGGGATTCCCCTGCGTGAGCCGGGAGAATGGATCGTCGATCCCGACGGCGCCGTCGTCCGGGCCGGACTGGTGCGGCACTACGCGGCGCGGCACGGCCTGTGGCAGCTCGACGAACGCATCGCGTACCTGACCGGGGACGTTCCGCCACCGGGAATCCGGGCGTTCCGGGTGTTCGAGCACGGACCGTACAGCGAGAAGAATCTTCGTGTACTGCTGAAAAAACACGATATCGGTCGGCTGGAGATCCTCGTCCGGGGTCTCGACATAGACCCGGATGCCTTGCGGCGCAAGCTGAAACCCCGCGGTGGTGAAGAAGCTACTTTGGTACTGACCAGAATCGGCCGTTCTGGAGTAGCGTTCCTTTGCCGCGCACAGCTGACGTGAGGAGCAAGTCCATGAGCCGGTTCACCGGTCTGCTGAAACTGGCCGCCGCCGCGGCCGCCGGAGCCGTCCTCGCGGGCGGTGCCACCGCCATCGCGAACACCGACGACGCCACTTGGCGGCGCGGGCACGAGCCCGCGAACATCGGCCAGGTCAAACTCGACGTCAAGGCCTACTACGGCGACGTCATCGGCAGTGACGGCAAGCACCGGTACTCGGACGGCAGCCGGTTCGTTTCGGACACCAAGCGCCAGGTCGAGGACGCCAAGCGCTACCTCGCCCGGCGGCTGGACCGCGGGGTGAAGAAGCCCGCCGTCGTATTCGACGTCGACGACACCGCCGAGGTCACCTACGGCTGGGAGGCCGACAACGACTTCGGCTTCGACCCGGTGAAGCAGCAGGAAGCGATCGACAAGGGCACGTTCGTGGCGAACAAGCCGGTGCTGGAACTGGCGAACTGGGCGGCGCAGCGCGGCGTCGAGGTCTACTTCCTGACCGGCCGCAACGAGTTCCAGGGCCCGCAGTCGCTCAAGAACCTCGCGAACGAGGGCTACCCGGCGCCGGCGGGCGCGTTCTTCAAGCCGAAGACCACCGCGCCGGACTACCTGCCGTGCGGGCTGACCTGCACCACCGTCCAGTACAAGTCGGGCACGCGGAAGCACATCGCCTCGACCGGCGCGACCATCCTGGCCAACTTCGGCGACCAGTTCAGCGACCTCGAAGGCGGTTACGCGGAGTTCCCGGTGAAGCTGCCGAACCCGATGTACTACCTGCCCTGACGGAATATCCGCGCGGGCGGTGTCGCTGTGCCTGGTAGCGGAGAAACCCCCGAGGGAGCTGATCCATGCCTGACAAGAAGGTGTTGAAGCCCAGCGCGAGCCACCCGATCACGGTGGCGCCGAACAAGGCGCGAGTGGTCGTCACGGTCGGTGGGAAGGTCGTGGCGGACAGCGCGAACGCGCT
Organism: Amycolatopsis oliviviridis; assembly: GCF_014654365.1. Taxonomy (GTDB): domain Bacteria; phylum Actinomycetota; class Actinomycetes; order Mycobacteriales; family Pseudonocardiaceae; genus Amycolatopsis; species Amycolatopsis oliviviridis. Next base: position 145,614 of record NZ_BNAY01000003.1, on the reverse strand, counting down.
CACGCTGCAAGAGGCGAACTACCCGCCGGCGCAGTACATCCCGCGCGCCGACGTCGACTTCGACGTGCTGGAGAGGACCGAACATTCGACGTACTGCCCGTTCAAGGGCGACGCGTCGTACTACAGCATCCGTACCGGCGACGGCGTCGCCGAGAACGCCGTCTGGACCTACGAGGCGCCGCACGACGCGGTCGCCGAGATCAAGGACCACGTGGCGTTCTACCCGTCGAAGGTGGACGCGATCGAAGAGCGCTGACTGCCGCCCTACGCGGCGTGCAATGAAGGGGCCTTTCATAGCAAATTTTGCTATGAAAGGCCCCTTCATTGCAGATGAGGCTGGTTCTTCTGGATTGCGGTCACGCGAGGTGATTGATCCGGTCCCCGTCGGCGGCGAGCGAGGTGTCGGGTTCGATCCGCCAGGCGTCGAGGCCGGGCGCCTGGAGAAGCGCGTCGATCAAGGCTTCCTCGCCCGCGACGAGCGTCGAATCGGAGTCGACCTCGGTGGCCACGCACCACGCGCGGTCGTCCGGCCAGAACAGGTTGGGGGACTGCGCCTCGAACCAGCTCGGCCGGGGCCGCCAGCCGAGTTCCGTCGCCGAGGCCAGCGGTCCGGTGAACACCAGGTAGTCGCGTCCCGGATGGCGCAGGCGCGGCGCGTCGAGGTGCTCGCGGGACAACGTGGTCTCGTCGGCCCAGCCGTAGCCCTCCCATAGGCAGAACCAGGCGTCCGAAGCGGTCGTGTGGTCGCCGAGGACGGCCAGCAGCGCGGTGAGGGTGTGCGACGGCAGAGTGCCGCGTCCCGGCGGGGAACCTCTCCAGAGCGAGCCGGTGAGGTTCACCGGATCCGGGGAGCCGACGAGCGCGTGCCACTGCATGGCGCCGTGGGCGCGCCGCCCCGTTTCGGCTGCGGTTTCGCGCCAGCTCGCCCAGCCGCCGCGGTCGCGTTCGGCGGGGTGGCAGAGCCGGGCGTAGGCGGCGTAACCACGCGGGACCGTGCGGCAGGCCGCGCCGAACGCCCCGCCGAGCCTGGAGGAGATCCAGCCGGCGGGGGACGGGTCGAGTACCGGCCGCAGCACGACGGCAAGTCTTCAGGAAGATCAAGGGACGCGCATCTTGTCGTGCTTGCCGTTCTTGTCGGTGGGCGGGGGCATACTGCCGGGCGTGGGTGTTCCGCTGCGTCGCCGTTCGGGCCGTTCGGTGTACCGCGAAGCCAGGCCGGTCGCGAAGGTGGCCGGCGTGGTCGAGAGCGCTTGGACGGGCTGGGTGGGGTGCAGCCGTCCGCTGCGGGTGTTCCCGGACGGTTGCGTGGATCTCGTCTGGGACGGGCGAGCGCTCGCCGCGGTCACCACGGTGCGCGGCGTGCTGCGGCATGACCTGCCGTCGGCGGAGTGGACCGTCGGGCTGCGCCTGCGGTGCGGCGTCGGTGGTGCGGTGCTGGGGCTGCCGATGACCGACCTGACGGCGGAGGCCACTCCGCTGCGCGATCTGTGGGCAGGCAGCGCCGGACGTGCCGAATCCAGGCTGGCCGAGTGCGGGAAACCGGACGAGGCACGGTCGGTGCTGGAGGAGCTGGTCGCCGAGAGGCTCCGGGACGTCGAGCTGGACGGCCTCTCGATCGCGGCCGCTCGCGCGTTGCGTTCGCCCGGTGCCCGCACCGATCGGGTGGCGGCGGAGCTGGGCGTCAGCGAGCGCGGGCTCCGACGTCACGTAAGGCACGAAATCGGCGGCGGCCCCAAGGAACTGCAGCGGGTCTTGAGGTTCCGCCGGTTCCTCGACCGGGTCGAGGCCGTCGCTCGGGACCATTCGTCACTTGCCGACGTCGCCGCCGAAGTGGGCTACGCGGACCAGTCGCATCTCGGGCGCGAATGCCGCCGGCTGTCGGACGCCTCGCCCGGCGCGCTGGTGCGATCGTGGACTGGCCGAAACGTTCCAGACTGAGACACGCCGTCGAGGCGAAGATCGGGACGTGCTCGAACCTTTCCGCGTCACCATCGACATCCGCACCGACGATCTCGACATCAACGGCCATGTCCGCGGCCCCGCCTACCTCGCGTACGCCGACCACGCGCGCTGGGAATGCGTGTGGGCGGCCGGGGTGGACCCGCTGGCGCTCAAAGCGGGGAACCTCGGCCCGGTCAACCTCGAAACGACCATCCGGTTCCGCCAGGAGCTCCGGGCCCGCGCGCGGATCGACGTCCTGACCCGGTTCGTCTGGGAGCCGGGCAAGGTGTCGCGGGTGGTCCAGGAGTTCGTGGCACCGGACGGTGCCGTGGTGGCCGAAGTCGAAAGCCTGTCCGGGTTGCTGGATCTCGACCGTCGGCGGCTGGTCGCGGATCCCGGGCAGTACTGGCGGAAGTACGCGGTGCGGCCGGAGGTTCTCGGCCTGACTTGATCACCTGCCGATTCGCCGTTGGTAGAGGCTGGTGGGCCACCTCGCCTCGGGCGGGTCCGCCACGTGCTCGAATCCCGCGCGTTCGTAGATCGCGCGCAAGGCGGGATTGTCGCGCGTGGCCGCTACCCGGACGAATGTTTTTCCCCGCGCCGCGGCCCTCTCCCCGATCCAGTCGACGATCCGGATTCCGAGCCCGGCCCCGGCCGCTTCCCTCGCGACCGCGAGACGGCCCACGTAATAGGCCGGTTCCGTGGTTTCGCCCCAGAGATCCGGCTCCGCTTCCGTGACCACTCCGGTCGCGATCGACCTGTCGAGCCGGGTGATCAGCAGTGCCTCGCCCCGTTCGATCTGGTGGCTCACCGATTCCCGAGGGAAGCGTGGCGGCCACTGGTGGATTCCGCGCCCGGCCAGCCAGGCGGCGGCCTCGGCGAGGAGGTCGAGCACCGTGTCTTCCTCACCCGGGTTGGCCAGGCGGATGGTGGTGTCCAGGGTGAGCGGCTCGGGGCCGGTGAGGATCGGCATGGCTCCGATGATGCCCCGGTCCGGGGTGGCGGTGGTTGGATGTCTGTGGTGAGGGAAGCCATCGACGAGAATCTCGTACGCAAGCTGATCGCGGCACAGTTTCCCTGCCCGCATCGCTTCCCGGTTGCCTACAGCCGTCCCCGCGTTGCTTGGGGCGGGACGGCCTTCCGAAAGCTATTCATGGCCGTGGTCGGTGTATCGCTGGCTGCCGGGCGAACCTCCGCGACCGGACGCGCTGGGGCATCCCGTGCTGTTGGCCGAAGACCTGGCCGAGTTCGTGCTGGCGATGCGGAGCATCCCGCTCACAGACGCGCCGAGGGCATACCGCGGCGGGCCGCTCGCGGAACTCGATGCGGCGACCCGGTCGGCGATCGAACGTTTGCGCGCTATCCCGGAGGAGGCCGTCGATTGTGACGCCGTCCTCGCGGTCTGGGAAAAGGCGTCGCGAATCCCGGACCGGCAGGACCGGCCGGTGTGGCTGCGCGCCGACCTGATGCCGGGCAATCTGCTGGTGGTTGGTGATCGGCTCTCCTCGGTGATCGACTTCGGCTGTATGGGGGCGGGTGATCCGGCCTGTGACCTGTTCCCGGCGTGGAACCTGTTGCCCGCGGACGCGAGGGAGGTCTTCCGAGAGGCGTTAGCCGCGGATGAGGCGACCTGGGGCCGAGGCCGTGCGCGGACGCTTTCGCAGGCGTTGATCGCGTTGCCGTACTACCGGAACACCAACCCGGCGATGGCGGGCAATGCGCGGCACGTGATCCGGGCGGTTCTTCGGGAAACCGCTTGATGCGCTGCTTACGGTTGCGGCATGACAAGGATGTTCCGGCTGGCCGAGGTGACCGCCGCCAACTTCGACGCCGCGATCGAGCTGAAGGTTCATCCTGATCAGGACCATCTGGTGGCGCCGGTCGTGAAGTCCCTGGCCGAGGCATACGTGTACCCCGGCGTCGCGTGGCCCCGGCTCATCTTCGACGGAGACCGCCGAGATCCGCCGCAGGGGTGGTAACCGCATGACCACCACCTGGCATCCGGGCGAAGACGGCCCCGAGGGTTTCTACCTGGGGCTTGGATTCGTCCCGACGGGAGAGACGAGTGGTGATCAGACGGTCGGAGAGTTTTTGCTGGGCTAGGAATTCCGCCGCCAGAGGCTTCGCGTGGGTCGGCCTATGTCCGTAGGTTCATGGTGTTGCGGCGGGGTTGTCCGGTGGGGTCGAGGTAGGTGGGTGCGGTGAATTCGGGGAGTCCGTCTTGGGCGATCCGGACTTTCCATTCGCTGTGGTGGATCAGCCGGTGGTGTTTGGTGCAGAGGAGTACGAGGTTGTCGATTTTCGTTTCTCCGTGGTGTCGCCAGAAAACGATGTGGTGGGCGGTACAGCGTGGCACCGGCATGTCGCAGCCGGGGAAGGCGCAGCCTCCGTCGCGGATGGTCAGCGCGTATTTCTGAGCTAACGACACTGTTCGTTTTGAGCGGCCGATGTCGAGGGGTTCGCCTGCGGTACCGAGAACACCGGGCCGCACGCGGGCATCGCAGGCCAGGATCCGGGCATCGGTGGCGCTAATCGGCCCCACCAGGTCCAGGTGTGCCTCACCGATATCCCGGATGAGATCGTCGTAGGACATGGTCACCAGGATGTGCGTTGCCTCTCCGGCTTGGCCGGGCAAGTTCCGGCTGGTGGTCTTGAGCCGTACGTAGTCGGTGAAGGCGTCCCCGTAGCGTTCGTCCTGGGTGCGAGGGTCGCGGACTCCGTCGATGGCTTTGTGCGGTTTGGCCATCGGGTCGAGGTCGGATTTCAGTCGTGCGTAGGTTTCCAGGTCCAGGGTGGCTTTGAGGCCGAGCGTTCCGTCGCGGTGCTTGACGAACCGCAACTCCGGCCGGACATCCTTCGGGTCCTCGTTGCGGGGTTCTTGCCCGTCGGGGTCGAGCTTGTCCAGGAGCCGTCGCCCGGCTCGGGCGATAGCACGTGGTCCGGCGTGACGAGCGAGGTCGACGAGGATCTTCTCCCCGCCCCGCACCTCCTCTTCCGGTACCCACGACGGGATCCGGGCGAGGGTGCGGATGATCGCGTCGATCTGCGACCCACCGATCGCCCCCTCCGCCGAAGCCACAGCACTCAGAGGCGCCAAAGGCGGAACAGGATCGCCACCGACAGACGGGCCGGGATACAAAGCCAGGACCCGATCCGCACGGTCTTTGGCTTCTTTGTCAGTCACGTGGAAGTCTTCGTAGATCATCGCCGCCAACGTCGAATGCCCGCTGCATCCCCGAACCCCGCGCGTATTGATCTCCGCGAGGATCGCGTTCTGCTCGGCATCCAGCTGACGCTTGAGGACTTCCAGTTCCTGTTTGCGGGCATGCAACACAGCCGTGTCGACGCGCCACCACTCGGTGCGCGTCGTCTGGGGTCTGTCGCTGCTGGCCACGTAAACAACGGTACTCGTGGTCGAACACCTGTGCTATAGCATATTCAGACTATATCGCACGCGCGAAGTGTCCTTTAAGGCGACGAAGTCCTTTAAAAGCGTGCAGTCTGGAAGCCGGATGCGCGACAGGCCGACCGTGTGCTGACGTCGTCCCCGAGCCCCGTATGGGCCTACGCATGGAGGTAGCGGCTACTCGGCCACCAGAGATCGGCACACACCGTCTCTCGCATTCACTCATCCCTCGTCGTGGGATGACGCCTCCATGCGGTGCGCTCGACCCCGGGCGTGCCAAGACTTTGTGCGCTCTTTTCGGTGATCGTTCCGCGTCCTCCTGTCGGCAAGACGATGGGAAAGGACCGCATTTGACCGGCTTCAACGACCAAGTGATCAGTGAATTCAGGCAGAACAAGGGAAAACTCGGTGGCATGTTCGAGGGGTGGAAGCTGATCCTGCTCACCACCACCGGCGCCAAGAGTGGTGAACGGCGTACGAATCCCTTGGGGCACCTCGAAATCGACGGCAAGACCGTCGTCGTGGCGTCGAACATGGGGGCGTCGCGGCATCCTGGGTGGTACCACAACATCCGGCACGATCATCGGGTCACGATCGAGACGGGGACTGAAAGCTACGAGGCGATCGCGGCCGTTCCGCCCGCGGCGGAGCGTGACGCGCTGTTCGCGAAGGTCATCGCCGAGGACCCGGGATTCGCCGAGTACCAGGCGAAAACGATACGCGAGCTGCCCGTCGTGATCCTGCATCGGATCGACGATCGGGTGCGGGGGATGGGGGACTTCCTGGTGGAGGTCCACGAGTGGCTGCGGGAGGAACTCAAGACGTTGCGCGCCGGGGTCGACGACCTGGTGGCCGGCCGCGCGGATTCGCTCACCATGGAGAAATCCCTGCGTGCGCACTGTGTTTCGTTCTGCGAGGCGCTGACCAAACATCACACCGGCGAGGACATGGGCGCGTTTCCGATGCTGGCGCAACGGTTTCCCGCGCTCGCGCCGAGGTTGACGAAGTTGGGTGAGGACCATGTCGTCGTCGCGTCCCTGCAGAAGCGAATCCGTGAACTCGTCGAGGGCTACGTTCACGGCGAGAGCGACCCGGTCCGGTTGCGCGACGACTTCGACGAGCTCGCGGGCAAGCTGGAAGCACATTTCGCCTACGAAGAACGAACCGTCGTCACGGCGCTCAACGTGACGGCACCCGGCTGATCGAGGTGGACGCCCTGGGGCTTCGGCCCCGGGGCGCGGCCTTGCCAGCACGGGAACCTTCGGCCGACGCCGTTCGTTGAACGAATGGTCCAACGTTTTGGGTGTCGTGTTGTCCAAGCACGCTCGCGCAGAATTCGTCGCGGGCATGCCTTTTCGTGCGCCGCGTCGTGAATCAGGCTTCCGTAGCTGACACAAGCCCCTGCCCTCGACCAGAAACGGCGACATGACCTCGATTTTGAGACCCCCGGACAGTGAAGAGCGGCGTGCACCGCAGCCCTTGATGTCCGGGGAGCAGTCCCGCACCGAGAACCTCCTCGTCAAGCTGTTCGCGGTGGTTCCCCTGCTGGCGCTGGCCGCCTCCGTCCCCTTCGCGTGGGGCTGGGGACTCGGCTGGGTGGACCTCGGCCTGGCCGCCGGGTTCTACTTCCTGACCGGCCTCGGCGTGACCGTCGGTTTCCACCGCTACTTCACCCACGGCGCCTTCAAGGCCAACCGCAGCCTCAGGATCGGCCTCGCGGTCGCGGGCAGCATGGCCATGCAGGGCCCGGTCATCGGCTGGGTGGCCGACCACCGGCGCCATCACGCCTTCGCCGACCGCGAAGGTGACCCGCACTCCCCGTGGCGGTTCGGCACCAGTCCGGCCGCTCTAGCCCGCGGCTTCTGGCACGCCCACATGGGCTGGCTGTTCGAACGTGAGAAGACCAACGCGCGAAGGTTCGCCCCGGACCTGCTCGCCGATCGCGACATCGCGCGGGTCGACAGGCTGTTTCCGCTGCTCACCGTGGTGACCCTGCTCGCGCCCGCCGTCCTCGGCGGCGTGATCACCCTGTCGTGGTGGGGCGCGGTCACCGCGTTCTTCTGGGCGAGCCTCGTCCGTGTCGCGCTGCTGCACCACGTCACCTGGTCGGTGAACTCGCTGTGTCACCTGATCGGCGACCGCCCGTTCGCCGCCCGCGACAAGTCCGCGAACTTCTGGCCGCTCGCCATCGCCTCGATGGGCGAGTCGTGGCACAACTCCCACCATGCCGACCCGACCGGCGCCCGGCACGGCGTCCGCCGCGGCCAGCTCGACATCTCCGCGCGGCTGATCTGGCTGTTCGAGAAGGCGGGCTGGGCGACCGAGGTCCGCTGGCCGAAGGCCGGCCGTCTCGGCCGCAAGCTCAACCCCGGCCACACCCTGTCACTGCGCCGGAGCGCCTGAGCCGTTCGCGATCGCGTCGATCAGCTCCGGCCCGTCGGAGAACGCCGGGTCGTTGTGATCGGCACCGCGGACTTCGACCGTCTCGGCGCCTGCCGCCAGCGCCACGTCCCGGCTCTGCTCGGCCGGGACGATCGAGTCCGCGGAGCCGTACACGACGGTGACCGGTGCTTTCACCCGCGCGACGTGGTCCCGCGTCGGGAACTCGTCCCGCAGCAGCCACCGGACCGGCAGGAACGGGTAGTGCCGTTGCCCGACCGACGCGAGGTCGACGAACGGCGAGCGCAGCACCAGCGCGGACGGCGGACGTTCGGTGGCCAGTTCGGTGACGACCGCCGAGCCGAGGCTCTCGCCGAAATACACCAGCGGCGCCCCGGCCTCACGCACCAGGAATTCCTGGGCTGCGCGGACGTCGAGGGCGAGCCCGTCCTCGGAGGGCTCGCCGGGATTGCCCCCGTACCCGCGATAGTCCAGGAGCAGCACCGAGAGCCCGCGTGCGGTCAGCGCGCGGGCCAGCGGCGCCCGGTACGACCTGTTCCCGGCGTTGCCCGGCGCGACCAGTACGGCCGCCTTCGCGGAGGCGACCGGGAAATACCAGCTCGCGAGGCGCAGCCCGTCCGAGGTGGCGAGCGTGACCTCCCTGCCGCCGGGCAGGACGTCGGCGGCGCCGGGCAGTGGACCGCTCTCGGGGAGGTAGATCAGCTTGCGCTGAAAAGCGAACGCCCCGGCGAAGACCACACAGACGATGGTGACCGCCACCGCCGTCCCGATCACCATCCGCTTGCGCATGCCTCCATCATGCTCATCAGGCGTCCGGTTCGCGCTGTTCGGTGATCGCGCCGGCGACCACCGCGACCACGACGCACAGCGCGATGACGACCTCGGCCCACAGGAAGGCCGTGTAGTCCAGCAGTGAGCCGATCGGTGGCGAACCCGGGGCCAGATTGCGGAATCCGGCGAGCGCGAACAGTGTCGCGGCCATGAACCCGAACGACGGCCACACCAGGCCCTTCCTTCGCGCGATCAGATGCCGCGCGCCGAAGAAGACCGCGATGGCCAGGCCCCACATGGTGATCATCATGAACAGGGCGAAGACCAGCACGCTGGTGGAGCGGCTGAACCGGACGTCGAGGCCGCCCTGGTCCTCCGCCGCGCGATAGTCCTTGACGGAGAAGGAGAACAGACTGTCCACTTTGTCCAGTGTGAACAGTACGGGGGCGGGTTCCCCGCCGTGGACGGCCGCGAACTCGATCCGTGCCTCGTAGCCGTCGAACGGGTAGTCCGTGACGGTCCCGCCGGTCAGTGCGATCGGGATGTCGAGACTGGAGATCCGCTGGTGCGCGGGGAAGACGCGGTCGTCGCGAAGACTGGAGGAGGTCAGCAGCCGCAGTTCGGCGGTCGGCGCGACGCCGTCGTCCTCCCCGAATCGCCCGAGCGGGACGACCAGCACGCGCAGCACGGCCTCCCGTGCGGCGGCGTCCACCTTGAGGACCGACGCGTTGACCTCGATCCGGTCCGGGGCGTGCGAGCCGGCCCAGTGCCCGGTGTCGCCCGCGGTCCGGTCCGCGGCGTACAGCCACAGGCCGAGCCCGGCGGCGATGACCACGGCCAGCACGGGAGCGACGACCTTGAACACCGGCGTGATCTTTGGCATGGCGGCCATCGTGGCAGGCCGGGGCCGGTTCGGCCGCCGTTGTCATGCTGAGGGGTGATCAGGGCTTGGTCGGGGGAAGACCGAACTCCGCGAACAGCGCCGGGTCGAGGAACGAGGTGATCTCGTGGATGCGGTCGTCCCGCAGCGACAGCACGTTGATCGACCAGGCGTGGTGGACGGCGTCCGCCGACTCGCCGACGTAGCAGGCGACGGTCGGCTGGCCGTTGGCGGTGATGACCTCGTTGCGCCAGCTCGGGCACCGGCTGATCGGGACCTCGACGGCGAAGTCGGAGACGGCCTCGATGCCCCGGTACCAGTGCGCGAGCGGCGGCATGGACCAGGTGACGTCCTCGGTCAGCAGCGCCACGAGCGCTTCGGCGTCGCCCCGGTCCAGCGCGGAGGCGAAATCCGCGGCGATCTCGCGGACCCGGGCGTCTTCGAGCTTCCGCAGTGTCTGCTGCTGGCTGGGCGACGGGACCTTCTCGGCCACGATCGCCCGCGCGCGTTGCAGCGCGCTGTTCACCGCCGCGACCGAAGTGTCCATTATGGACGCGATCTCGGCGGCGGAGAAGCCGAGGACGTCGAAGAGCAGCAGCGCGGCCCGCTGGTTGCCCGGCAGGTGCTGCAGCGCGGCGACGAACGCCAGCTCGACGGCCTCGCGCTGCTCGTACCGGGTGTCCGGACCCGCCGGGCCCCGGCCGAGGCGCCCGTCGGGGTACGGGCCGAGCCACGCGACCTCGGTCACCGGGGCGTGTTCGAGCACCGCCCGCTCGCTCGACGGGCCGAGGTCCATCGGCAGGGCGCGCTTGCCGCGCGCGGCGGCGGTGTCGAGGCAGGTGCGGGTGGCGACGGTGTAGAGCCAGGTCCGCATCGAGCTCCGGCCCTCGAACCGGTCCAGCCCCCGCCAGGCCCGCAGGAGCGCGTCCTGGAGGGCGTCGTCGGCGTCGTGGGTCGAGCCGAGCATGCGGTAGCAGTGGGCGTGCAACTCGCGGCGCAGCGGCTCTACCAGGCGGTTGAACGCCGCGTCGTCCCCGTTACGGGCTTCGGCGACGTCCGGGTCCTCGGCGCGCAGGATATCTTCGCTCACAGTCGATGATTGTGCCCTTACTTGGCGCGAAGCGCGGTGAGGGCCGGGGTGAACATTGTCGTCTTGATCGCGGCCAGCGTGCCACGGTCCTTGCCCGCCAGCGGGCGGACGAGGTCGGCCGCGTACTCCAGCAGCGCGGATTTCTCGGCGACGGCGTCCACGAGCCCCAGATCCCGCGCGTCCGTGCCGCCGAAGCGCCGCCCCGTGGTCATCGACGCGATCGCTGCGGCGGGGGTGAGCTTGCCCTGGATGAGCCCGGCCATCCCCGGCGTGAACGGGATGTTGATGTCGGCCTCGGGGAAGCAGAAGAACCCGCGGTCGGCGCGCATCACCCGGAAGTCGTGCGCCATCGCCAGCATGGCCCCGGCGCCGAACGCGTGCCCGTTGATCGCGGCGACCGTGTGCACGCCGAGGGTGAGCACGCGGGCCAGCAGTTCGTGGACGTCGGCGACGTACTGCGCGGCCTGCGCGGGGTTGCTGGTGAGCCATTCGAGGTCGAGGCCGTTGGAGTAGAACTTCCCGGATCCGACCGTGACCAGGACCGCCGGATCCGGATAGGCGACGACGGTGTCCAGCTGGCTGTGGACGGTTTCCAGCCAGGACGGCGAGAAACGGTTTTCGTCGTCGCCGAGGTCCAGGAGGAACACCGGGGCGTCGTGACGAAGGGTCGGCATGGTCAGTCCTTTCGTGGGGGTGGGAGCAGGAGTATGGCGTGAACCGCGGCGGCCAGGCGGACGCGGGCGTCTTCGGGGATCGGCTCGCCCGCGGTGAACGCGCGGCGGAACAGGGCGGTCGGCAGATCGACCACGCAGGTCGTCAGCACCTCGACCGCTCGCGCGTCCCGCCGGTCCCAGAGCCGTTCGGCGAGCTTGACCAGCAGCGCGACCAGGCGTTTGTCGAGCGCCAGGAGGTCGCCCGCGAGGTCGTCGGGGACCTGCGGGCCGAGCAGATGCTCCTTCTTGACGGTGATGAGCAGGCGGGCGGCGTCCGGCCTGCCGTCGGCGAACGCGGCAGGCGCGTCCGCCGCGGCCGCGACCGCCGCGACGGGGTCCGCCGCCTGCTCGGCCAGTTCGGTCTGGAGGTCGAGGAATCCGCTCGCCGCGCGGAGCCAGACGCGGGCCAGCAAGGCGCCGAGTGAGCCGAAAGCGTGGTAGATCGTGCCATTGGGGACCCCCGCGGCGGCCGCGAGCGACCGGACGGTGACGCCTCGGGCGCCGCGCTCGACGACGAGACGCTCGGCCACGTCGAGCAGCCGGTCCAAGTCGTGCACGCGGGGGCGGGCCATCAGGCGAGAATAACAGAGCAGTTGCTCCAAAACTGCGCCGTCCGGGAGTGTGAGCCGCTTCACGCGCCGAGCTGTCACATCGGTCCGGTGGCCGGGGTCAACCCGGCGAATCACCGAGACCGCAAGGAGAAACCGAAATGAACACCGCTTACGTCATCGTCACCGTCTTCGGCGCGTTCATGGCCGCCTTCTCGGCCGCCTCGATCTTCTTCCGTGCCAAGTGGGTCGTGCAGCCGCTCGCCGACTACGGCGTTCCGCGCACCTGGTGGACCCCGCTCGGCGTCGCCAAGGCGGCGGGCGCGCTCGGCCTGATCGCCGGCCTGTGGGTGCCCGCGCTCGGGGTCGCCGCCGGGATCGGCCTGGTGCTCTACTTCGCCGGCGCCGTGATCACCGTGCTCCGCGCGCACTGGGCGTCGCACGTCGCGTTCCCGCTGATGTACATGGCGCCCGTCGCCGCTTCGCTGGTGCTCGGGTTCGCCGCCTGAGGTCAGGAGTCCGGGGACCACACCGCGAGTTCGGCGCCGCCGGGCTCGCGGAAGTGGAACCGGCGCCCGCCCGGGAACGAGAACGGTTCGACCGTGACGACCCCGCCCGCGGCCTCGACGGAACCCCTCGCCCGCTCGAGGTCGTCGGTGCGGATCGTCACCAGCGGCGCGCTCGTCTGCTGCGCGGTGTCCTGCTGGAAGCCGAACGAGACCGCGCCGCCGCTCTGGACGTCGGTGTACGTCGGGCCGTACGCCGTCGCCGTCCACCCGAAGGCCTTTTCGAAGAACCGGCTCGAATCCGCCGCCGAACCGGACGGGAACTCCACGAAGTCGATTTCGTACATGGGCCGGAAGCTACTCCGGACCACCGACAGAACCGTCTCAGACGCTGCGCAGCACCGAAACCACGACGCCCAGCACGGCCGCGCGATCACCGTCGATGACGTCGTAGGCGGGGTTGCGCGGTTCGAGGTACACGTGACCGTCGCGGCGGCGGTACACCTTCACGGTGGCCTCTTCGTCGATCATCGCGGCGACGATCTGCCCGGAATGCGCCTCCTGCTGCTGCTTCACCACGACGATGTCGCCGTCGCAGATCGCCGCGTCGATCATCGAGTCGCCGCGTACCCGCAGCCCGAAGACGTTGCCCCGCCCGGTGAGTTCGCGCGGCAGGGTCATCACGTCGTCGACGTGCTCGACGGCCGAGATCGGCGTTCCCGCGGCGATGTCACCGACGACGGGAACCGGTACGGAGTCCTCTGTGGATTCCCGCGACGCGGTGCCGTGCAGGAAGGCGCGGACGTCGATGGGGCGGGAAATGGAGCTGCTGCGGCGGAGGAAACCCTTCTCCTCCAAGGCCGCCAGATGCTTCGACACCGAGGACGTCGAGCGCAGCCCGACCGCTTCGCCGATCTCGCGCGTGCTCGGCGAGTACCCGTGCTCCACCACCCATTCGCGGATGGTCAGCAGGATCTTCTGCTGGCGCTCCGGCAGCGAAGCGGCTTCCTCGAACACGTCAAGATCGTGGTAGGCGGTCATCGTCGGAATGGTAGTTCGCCGTGAAGATCGGCCGGATGGCCGCCCCGGCCGGGCCGAAAGTCCGATCCCGCGAGGGCTCCGGCGAGGTTGACTCGATCGTATGAACACGAAGATCACCGCCGCCGTCCTCGCCGCCGCGACCGCCACTGTCGCGCTGTCCGGATGCGGACTCAAGGAAGGCCTGACGGAAAAGGCGAACGGACACGTCAAGACGGTCGGCTACACGACCGGCGCGGAGGGCAAGCGCGACAAGGACGCCCGGCTGCCGGACTGGGTCCCGGACCGGGCGAGGTCGGTCACGGAGGTCATCCGGACGACGGGTTCGGAGCGGATCCTGCGGTTCACCGGCGGCACGCTGCCCGCCGAATGCGCGCCGGGAGCGGCCGCGACGCAGGCGGCCACGCTCGCCGCCCAGTGGTGGCCGGAGGGGCAGGAGAGCCGGACGGACAAGGTCTGCGGCGAATGGCACGTGCTCGTCCAGGGCGACGACGTGTTCGCGTTCAAGCCGGAGACGATGGTGAGCACGCGGTCCTGAGTCACTCTTGCGGGGACAGCGCGCCGACGCAGGCGGCGAGGTCGTGCAGCAGCCGATCCCGGCCGGGCGCGGAAAACGGTTCGAGCATCCGCTTCTCGACCTCGCGCACGAGACCGCTGGCGGCGCGGAGCTGGGCGCGTCCGGCGGGGGTGAGGGTGCTGGGCAGCGCGCGGCCCTGCGGCGCCGTCGCCGGGCGGGTGACCAGGCCGCGGTCCTGCAAGCCGCGCAGCACGAGGTTCATCGACTGCCGGGTGACGAACACGGCCCTGGCCAGTTCCGCGTTGGACAGGCCCGGCCGCTGTGACAGCACTTCGAGGCAGGAGTACTGCGGCACCGTGAGGTCGAGGGGGCGCAACGCGGTGTCCATGGCCGTGCGCAGCGCCGTCGCCGCTCGTTTCAGCAGGTACCCCACCGACTGCTCCAGCGGGCCGACCGTCTCGCCTTGACTCATGTCAGCATCATGACATACCTTTGCGATGTCAACACACTGACATGGAGGACGACATGACCGTGACCGGACCCGATTTCTTCTCGCTGCAGGTGCGCGACCTCGACCGAGCCGCCGCGTTCTACGAGACCCACCTCGGACTGACCAGGCTGCCCGTCGCACCACCCCACGCGGTGGTGTTCGGCACCAAGACGATCCCGTTCGCGGTGCGGGAACCCGTGCCGGGGACGGATCTCGACGCCATCACCCCGCGGCCGGGGTCAGGAGTGGCGCTGTGGCTGCACGCCGACGACACCCAGGCGCTGCACGACCGGCTCGTCGACGCGGGCGTCACCATCCTCACGGAGCCGTTCGACGGGCCGTTCGGCCGCACGTTCACCTTCGCCGACCCGGACGGCTACGCGATCACCTTGCACGACAAGGCCTGAGCTCACCTGCCGGAGCAGCGCCAGGGCCCGCGCGTCGGAAGAGTCCGCGGGGGTCGTGCACACGATCAGCAGCTGGTCCGGCGAGCGGGCGATCGACAGGGTCTGCTGGGTCACCGTCACCGTGCCGACGACCGGATGACGCAGCTCGTAGGCCGCCGCGTCGCAGGGCTGCACGCGGTGATCGCCCCAGAGCGAGACGAACTCGGGACTCTTCATCGTCAGCTCGCCGATCAGTTCCGCGAGCAGCGGGTCGTCGGGATGCCTGCCGACGGAGATCCGCAGATTCCCGACCGCCGCGCGGATCTTCCGCTTCCACTCGACGTACAGCTCCCGGTTGTGCGGGTCCAGGAACAGCATCCGGCTCATGTTCGGCCGCCGCGCCGGGTCGTCCGGGGCGTGGAAATCCAGGTGCCCGCCCAGCAGGGCGTGGCCGAGGGGGTTCCACGCCAGGACGTCGGAGCGGCGGCCGAGCACCAGCGCGGGCGCGTCGACGGTCCGGAGGAGGTCCCGGGTCTCGTCGTGGAGCTTCTCGGGCCGCGGACGGCGCGCCCGTGGCGTGCGGCGGGCGGCGCCGGCGAGGCGGTCGAGGTGTTCGCGTTCGTGGCCGTCGAGCCGCAGGGCGCGGGCGATGGCGTCGAGCACCTCGGCCGAGGCGCCGCGTGACATGCCCTGCTCCAGCCGCGCGTAATACGAGACGCTGACACCCGCGAGCTGGGCCAGTTCCTCGCGCCGCAGCCCCGCCACCCGGCGGCGCGCCCCGAAGTCGCGCAGGCCGACGTCTTCCGGGCGCAGCCGAGCCCTTCGCGCCTGCAGGAAGTCGCCGAGCGGGCCAGGTCCGTCCATGATCCCGAGTATCCGTGGCCCGCCCCGCCGCAGCCACACCCTCCCAGTGGGAGGACAAGGCGGGCGTGGTTCGCGCCCGGCCCGGTGACCAGGCTCGACGGCATGGACGAGATCACCATCGGAGAGGTCACGGTCACCCGCGTCAAGGAGTTCTACGGCTCACTCGGCATGACCCCGGCCGAATTCCTGCCGGACAGCCCGGACGGCTCGTGGGACGAACATCGAGGCTGGCTCGCGCCCGACTTCTGGAACCCCGAGACCAACGAATGCCGCGCCGCGCTCCAGTCCTGGCTGATCCGCAGCGAAGGGCGCACGATCCTCGTCGACACCGGCGTCGGCAACCACAAGGAACGGCCTTACGCGGCGGTCTGGAACCGGCTCGACACCGCCTACCTGGACAACCTCGCGGCCGCCGGCGTGCGGCCCGAGGACGTCGACGTCGTCGTGAACACCCATCTGCACATCGACCACGTCGGCTGGAACACCCGGCTCGACGGCCGCGCCTGGGTGCCGACCTTCCCGAACGCCACGTACCTGATGGCGCGGCCCGACTTCGAATTCTGGAACCCCGCCGAAGCGCACGATTCCGTGCTGGGGCGCGGAAACCAGAACGTCTTCGAGGACAGTGTCGCGCCGGTCCACGAGGCGGGGCTGACCCACCTGTGGGACGGCACGTACCGGATCGACCGGAACCTGCGGCTCGACCTCGCCCCCGGCCACACTCCCGGCTCTTCCGTGCTCACCCTGGAATCGGGCGGGGAGCGGGCGTTGTTCGTGGGGGACCTAGTGCACACCGCGCTGCAGATCGTCGAGCCGGACACCAATTCGCCCTATTGCGAAGACCCGGCCGGTTCCCGGGCCACCCGGCACAAACTGCTCGGCCAGGCCGCCGACGGCGACGCGCTCCTCTTCCCCGCGCACTTCGGTGCCCAGGGCGCCGTGCGGGTCGAACGCCGCGGGTCGAAGTTCGCGATCGCGCGATGGGCCGGCTTCTCCCACCTCTCCTGAAAGGACCGTTTTCGTGTACCCGCGAGCAGAAACCCCGGCTGGCTCGGTCCGCGGCCGCCGCGATTCCTTCGGCGAGCTCTACCGCGCCATCCCGTACGCGGCCGCTCCGCTCGGTCCCGGCCGCTTCCGGCCGCCGGTTCCGCACCCCGGCTGGTCCGGCGTCCGCGACGCGACCCGGCCGTCACCGACGGCGCCCCAGCCGGTGCGCGACTTCGGCGCGCTCGACTTGACGCCGTATTTCGGGCCGGGCTGGGTGCGCGGCGAGGAGTACCTGACCGTCGACGTCTCCACGCCCGCGGCGGACGACGGCAAGCGTCCGGTCATGGTCTTCGTGCACGGCGGCGGTTTCGTCACCGGCTCGAACCGCGCCGCGCTCTACGACGGGAGGGCGTTCGCACGCGACGGCGTCGTCCTGGTGACGGTGAACTATCGCCTCGGCGTCCCCGGTTTCCTCGACCTGGCGGGCGCTCCGGCCAACCGGGGCCTGCTCGACGTGATCGCCGCGCTCGGCTGGGTGCGGGACACGATCGCGGCGTTCGGCGGAGACCCGGGCAACGTCACCGTCTTCGGGCAGTCCGCGGGCGCCACGCTCACCGGAGCGTTGCTGGCGGCGCCGGAAGCCAAGGGGCTGTTCCGGCGGGCGATCGTCCAGAGCGGCAGCGGGATCGGCGCGTTCACGCCGGAGCAGGCGGGCCGGGTCACCGCGGCGGTGGCTTCGGCGCTGAACGTCGAGCCCACCGCGGAAGCGTTCGGGGAGCTCCCGGACGAGCGGTTCCTGGAGGTCCTGCCCGCGCTGGCCGGTCTCGACCTGCGGACCGAGACCGCGCCGGATCCGCTGGCGGGGCTGAGCCCGTTCAGCCTGGTGCTGCCGGTCCAGCCCGCCGACGGGCTCCTCGGCGGCGACGTCGACCTGCTCATCGGCACCACTACCGAGGAAGGAAACCTTTATGGCACGGCGAATCCCGCCGAACTCGGGGAAACGCTGTTCGGGGCCGGGACGGCGCGGATGGCGCGGGCGCACGCGCGGGTCTCGGAAGGCCGCACGTACGTCTACTCGTTCGGCTACCGCTCGACAGCGTTGAGCGGACGGCTCGGCGCCGCTCACACCGTCGAGCTGCCGTTCGTCTTCGACGTCGCCGACGAGCCGTGGCTGCACGGCGAAACCGGTCTCCTCGGCCCCGATCCCGTCCCGGAAGGGCTCGCGGCCAGGACGCACGGCGCGTGGGTCGCGTTCGCCAGGACCGGCGACCCAGGCTGGGCCGAATACGACGCCGTCGAGTTCTTCGGCTGACAGGACGTGCCAGGCCGGTGCCAGCGCCGTGTGCGTGGCCTGCCAGCGGACCGCGACAGTCTCTGGAATGTCATTCCAGTCGCGATCCGAGGAGTCACCATGAACACCCCTGTCACGATCATCGGCGCCGGGCTCGGCGGCCTCACCCTGGCCCGCGTCCTGCACGTCCACGGCATCCCGTCCGCGGTCTACGAGGCGGAAGCGTCCCCGACCGCGCGGCTGCAGGGCGGGATGCTCGACATCCACGACTACAACGGCCAGCTCGCCCTGGAGTCGGCGGGACTGATGGACGAGTTCCGCGGCATCGTCCTGGAAGGCCGCCAGGCGCTGCGGGTCCTGAACATCGACGGGACCGTCCTGTTCGAGCGAGAGGACGACGGCACCGGCGGCCGTCCCGAGGCGCAGCGCGGTGACCTGCGGCGGATGCTGCTCGACTCGCTCCCCGAAGGCACCGTCCGCTGGGGACACAAGGTCGTCGGTGCCCGGACACTCGACGACGGCCGCCACGAGGTGACTTTCGAGAACGGCACTACCGTCGTCGCCGAGCTGCTGGTCGGCGCGGACGGCGCGTGGTCGCGGATTCGGCCGCTGCTCACGGACGCCAGGCCCGAATACAGCGGGACGTCGATCGTCGAGACCTATCTGTTCGACTCGGACACCCGGCACGCGGACGTGGCGAAGACGGTCGGCGGCGGGTCGATGTTCGGGAACGGGATCGAACCCGGCCTGAGCATCAACGCCCACCGGGAAAGCGGCGACACCCTGCACGCCTACGTGGAACTCGCGAAGCCGCTGGCGTGGTTCGACGCCATCGACTTCACGGACGCGGAAGCGGCCAAGGCGCGGATCGCGGCGGAGTTCGACGGCTGGTCGCCGGAACTCACCGCGCTGATCACCGAAAGCGACATCGCGCCGATCCACCGTCCCGCCTACGCGCTGCCGTCCGGACTGCGGTGGGAACGCGTCCCGGGCGTCACCCTGCTCGGCGACGCCGCCCATCTTGCGCTGGCGAACGGGGAAGGCGCCAACCTGGCCATGCTCGACGGCGCCGAGCTCGGCAAGGCCCTCGCCGCGCGTCCCGGCGACGTCGAGGCCGCGCTCGCCGAGTACGAGCTGGCGATGTTCATCCGCTGTGAGACGCCCCTCGAGGAGGACTTCCTGCTCGAAAGCATCTTCGGCGACGAGATCCCCCAGCAGCTGCTCAACATCTTCGAGCGGCGGGACTGAGTCAGGCCCAGCCGAGTTTTTCGTAGAACGGGGTGAGCCACGCCCGGAACCGCTCCCCGTGGATCTCCTGGGCGGCGGCGATCACGGCGTCCGGGTCCTCTGCCGGTGCCAGGCCGCGTTCCCGGAGCCACGCGACGAACATCTCGTGCGAGCCGCTGTGATCGTCGTCTTCGTCCCGGAAGTAGTAGGCCGAGTCGTGGTCGACGGTGATTTCGGTGTCGTGGCCCAGCAGGCGCAGGAAATCCCGGAAGTCGCGGGCGATGACGTGCTCGCCGCCTTCGTCGCCGAAGACCACGACAGGCAGCAGGGCGAGGTCCGGCTCGTCGGAGGACCGCCAGATCGCGTACGTCGAGCCGCTTCCGTTCGCCTGGGCGATGGGGATCAACCGGGACAGGAACTCCGGATCGTCCAGTTCCTGGGGAAAGCGTTCCTTGTCGTCGTAGCCGTACAGCTCGAAGCCGTCGGCGAGGTAGTCGCGGGTCGAGTCGTAGAGATCCTTCAGTTCGTTCAGGACCGGGATCGGTGAATACACGCGGTCACTCTAGGCGGATCCGGCCGTCGGGCGGCTGGCTCCGGCGTAATCGTCGCCCGGCGTCCGGTAGGTGTGCACCTGCACCGCCTGACCGGTTGACACCGTGGCGCCGAATGGAAATGATCTGCGCCGACAATTGAAGACAATCCAAGTCAGCGCCGTGGTGGTAGGTGGGTGCGCTGTCGTGTTCGTGCTGGCCGCGAACACGACTCACCTACCAGGAGGGTTCGTGTCCCACCACAGTTCCGAGATCGATGTCGTCGTGGTCGGCGCCGGTATGGCAGGTCTCGTTTGCGCGCATCGTCTCCGCGGTCGCGGAGTACGGGTTCTTCTGCTCGAAGCCTGCCCTCAAGCAGGCGGCCGCACCGTCGGTGCCGAAGTCGGCGGCGAGGCCGTCGATCTCGGCGGCCAGTTCATAGGACCAGGTCAGGACCGGGTGTACGCGCTGGCCGAGGAACTCGGCGTGGCCGTCTTCCAGACGTACACGGCGGGGGCGAACCTTCTCGAAACCGAGACCGGGCGTTTGCGCGGGTTTCGTGGCATGGTGCCGAAACTCGGCCCGTTGACGCTGCTCGACGTCGGGCGAGCCCAGTCCCGTCTCGACAGGCTCGCCCGCTCCGTCGACACCGAGACGCCCTGGCGCGGCCCGGACGCGTTCGACGGGCAGACCTTGCGGACCTGGATCGATCGCACCGCGAAGACCCGGGGCGGGCGCCGGTTCCTCACACTCGCCTGCCAGGCCATCTGGGCCTGCGAACCGAGTGAACTGTCGCTCTTGCACGCGCTGTTCTACATCAGGGCCGCGGGCAGCCTGTCGGCGTTGACCGACGTCGAAGGCGGCGCGCAACAAGACCGGTTGGACGGCGGCGCCCACGGCCTCGCCGGGAAGCTCGCCGAGCGGCTGGGCCCGGTCCTGCGGCTCGGCGAGCCGGTCCGGCGGATCGAGCAGGACGATTCCGGTGTCACGGTGACCGCCGAGGACGGAACCGCCTGGCGGGCCGGGTACGCGGTGGTCGCGGTGGCACCGCCGCTCGCTGCCCGGATCGGTTTCCACCCACCGCTTCCGCCCGCGCGCGATAACCTGGTGCAGCGGCTTCCGATGGGCAGCGTGCTCAAATGCGTCGCCACGTACACGGAGCCGTTCTGGCGGCAGGCGGATCTCAGCGGTGCCGCGTTGAGCCTGCGCGGCCCGATCGCGATGACCGTCGACAGCAGCCCGCGATCCGGCGGCAGGGGTGTCCTGATCGGGTTCGTCACCGGCGCGGCGGCCAGGGAACTCGGGACGCGTTCCCCAGCCGTCCGCCGAAGGATCCTGCTCGACGCGCTGACCCGCCTCTTCGGTTCACGAGCCGGTGCGCCCCTGGGCTTCGCCGAGCGGAACTGGAACGAGGAACCGTTCACACGAGGCGCTTACTCGGCGGTGTTCCCGCCGGGTGCCTGGACCGGGTCAGGCTCGGCCCTGCGTGCACCCTGCGGCCGGATCCATTGGGCGGGAACGGAAACCTCGACGCGCTGGTACGGCTACATCGAGGGCGCGGTGCGCTCTGGTGAGGCTGCGGCGGACGCCGTCACACCGCTTCTGCCTCGATGAGCACCAGGATCGCGGTTGGCAGGGCCGGCGCGGCGGCGGGCCGCGGGCCACGACTTCAGGCCGTCGGGCGGCCCGCCCCGGCATAGTCGTCGCCCTGCTTCCGGTAGGTGTGCACCTGCACCGCCTGCCCGGTCTGCGGGGCGTCGATCATCTGCTGGTTCCCGATGTACAGCCCGACGTGGTGGATCTTCGTGTTCGGCTCGCCGTAGAAGATCAGGTCGCCCAGCTGGGGATCGGTCACCTTGTTCACGCTGTGGTACTGCGTGTGGGCGGTGCGCATGAGCTTGACGCCGGCGCTCGCGTACGCGGCCGTCGTCAGGCCGGAGCAGTCGAAACCCGGGTCGCCGCCGCCGGTGCCGTTGCCGCCCCAGACGTAGGGCAGGCCGATCTTGTCGATGGCGAAGTTGACCGCGCTCAGCGCCGCCGCGTTCGGCGCCTGGGGGCTCTGGCCGACGGTGCCGTAGACGTTCACCGTCGCGAGGGTGCGGTGCATCAGCAGCGGCGCGGGCTGCAGGGTGCTGACCGCGTTCCACCACGTCTGGCCCTGGCCGAGGTCGCGCCCGCCCGCGCACAGGGCGCGTCCGGCGGTGAGCGTGGCGTCGTCGATGTTCTGCGGGTTCGGTTTCGCCCCGCTCGCCGAAGCCTGGAACTGGTTCCACACCGCGGGGGTCAGCTGCAGCGGGCCGCTGGCGTTCGCGGACGAGACGACCTTGTTGTAGAAGTCGCGGACCTCGACCGCGCCGAGCGGCACGGTCAGCACGCCGTCGGCGTTCACGCTCGAACCGGTGGCGCGGCCGTGGTCCGAGGCGATCTTCCCGAGCGCCGCCAGCGTCACCCAGGACAGCCGGCAGCCCGGCGTCTCCTTGCTCAGCGTCACGGTGGTCTTCGCGTAGCCGGTCATCGCGCGCAGCGGGATGTCGAGCCAGCCGCTGGTCTTCGACACCCAGGCGTCGAACTCCTGCCCCATCTGCTGCGGGACCTTCGGCTGTTCCTTCGGTATCTCGGCGGGGGCGGTCGAAGGCGGCGGCGAGGGCGGCGCCGACGACTGGACGGCGGCGGCCTCCGTCTTCGGCTCGTCCTTCGGCGCGAAGGTGATGGCGGCGATCAAGGCGGCGCCCGCGACGACCACGGCGGCGATGATCACCGGGAGTCTGCGGCGGCGGGAGGTCTCCTGCTCCATCACCGGCCCCCGGTGATCCGGCCGAGGACGAACTCGCGGAAGGCGTCGACGTCGGTGGTCAGCGCGACGTCGACGGTGCGGCCCGGCACGGCCTGCGGATCGGTGCTTCGCAGCCTTCGCCGGTCTACGAGCGTCGCGCCGCGCGCGGGGCCGAAGCCGCACTCGACGTCCACGGGGTACGACTCGGTGTGGAGGATGCCCGGCCGGATCGCTTCGGCCACCGCGACCGCGTCGTGCATGACCATCCCGGGGATGCCGAGGATCGGCGTGTAGTGCCGGACGTAGGTCGGGGTCAGCGCTTCGAGCGCCGCGCCGAGCGGGCCGGACGCGGCGAGTTTGCCGAGCCAATCCGTGTCGACCGAGCACTGGTGCGTGATGTCGAGCGGGACCAGCACGGTCGGGATGTCCCCGTCGACCAGCACCCGGCGCGCGGCCTCAGGGTCGCTCCAGATGTTGAACTCGGCGGCCGTGGTGGAGTTCCCCTTGGTCACCCCGCCGCCCATGATGACGATCCGGCCGATCTTCTCGCGGATCTCCGGATGCGCCGCCAGCAGCAGCGCGATGTTCGTGAGCGGGCCGATCGGGGCGATGGTCACGGGCTCGTCGGCGGCCTCCAGCAGGTCCACCAGCAGGCGGACGGCGCCGCGTTCGTCGAGCGGGCGCTTCGCCTCCGGCAGCGTGCCGGCGTGGCCGGACAGGCCGTCCTCGCCGTGGACGAACCCGGCGGGCTTGGCGTTGTCGTAGACCAGCGGCCGCGAGGCGCCCGCGGCGACCGGGACGTCTTCGCGGCCGAAGAGCTGCAGCAGGCGGCGCGCGTTGGCGGTGGTGTGGCTCAGCGGGACGTTGCCGAACACCGTGGTCACACCGAGCAGGTCGACGTCCTCGGATCGCGTGGCCAAAGCCAGCGCGAAGGCGTCGTCGACCCCCGGGTCGGTGTCGATGATCAGCTTGGTGCCCATGCGCGTGCTCCCCTTTGCGGTCGGCGGCCTGATCACAGGTTACGGTCACCGGTATGACGTCCATGTGGGGTGCGCCCGCGCTGACGCGGCTCCGCGCCTGGGGCCAGGCCCGTCGTGATCCGCGTCAGGCGAAATTCCTGACCAAGGATTCGCTGCGCTGGGTGCTGCGGAACCGCGCGTACACGCCCTGGTACCTGGTCCGGTACTGGCGGCTGCTGAAGTTCCGGGTCGCGAACCCGCACATCATCCTGCGGGGGATGGTGTTCCTCGGCAAGGACGTCGAGATCCACTGCCGTCCCGGCTACGGACGGCTGGAGATCGGCCGCTGGGTGCACATCGGCGACGGCAACGCCATCCGCTGCCACGAGGGTTCCCTGCGCATCGGCGACAAGGCGGTGTTCGGCCGCCAGAACGTGCTCAACGGCTACCTCGACATCGAACTCGGCGCGGCCACGCTCGTCGCGGACTGGGTGTACATCTGCGACTTCGACCACGTCACCACCGACATCACCGTCCCGATCAAGGACCAGGGGATCGTGAAGTCGCCGGTGCGGATCGGGCCGGACACCTGGATCGGCACCAAGGTCTCCGTGCTCAAGGGCACCCGGGTCGGCCGCGGCTGTGTCCTCGGCGCGCACGCCGTGGTGCGGGGCGACATCCCGGACTACTCGATCGCCGTCGGTTCGCCGGCGCGCGTCGTCCGGAACAGGCAGGACGACTACGCCGCCGACGCCGCCCGCCGTGAGGCCGTCGCGGACATGGCGCGCAAGGCGAACAAGGCGCTCCAGAAAACCCTGGGCGTGGACTCGTGACTCGCGTGTTTGAAGACGGAACTCGCGAGATCCGCCTTCAAACACGTGAGTCACGTCTTCAAGCACGCGAGTGCGGTGTCTGATCACGCGAGTCACGCCCTCGCGCTGACCGGCCGGCTAGCCGCGCAGCTGCTCACGGACCTCCATGAGCGCGAAGCCCAGGAGGTTCTGCCCGCGCCAGTAGTCGGGGCGCGTGGCGTTCTTGTCCTCGCGGGCGACGCCGCTGCCCCAGACCAGGTCCATCCTCGACGCCTCGACGATCACCTTGTCACCCGTGCTCAGCAGGAACTCACGCTCCTCGGCGTGCTGGCGGAACTTCTCCAGGTTGCCGTCGACGACGACGTCGAAACGGTGCCGTTCCCACGTCTCGGCGTCGAAACCGGAGACCTCGCGGCCGAGGATCTTCGCGGTCTTCGGGTCCGGCGCCTGACGGATGGCCGCCGCGGCCTCGTGATCGCCGAACAGTTCCGCCTTGCCCGCCATCATGTAGTGCTCGGCCGTCGGGTACCGCTCGCCGCCCGCGACGAACGGCGCGATCCACCACTGGCTCAGGCAGGCCGCGTTGACCCGGCCGCTCTTGAGCGGCGTGTGGCCGTAGAAGAGCTGGTACTCGGGCTCCGCGCCGCTGTGGACCAGCTCGCGCAACGCATCGAGACTCCGGACTCCGTCGACCTTGCTCACCATGGCGACCAGTGGACCACAGACCACCGACAACCCCGTTGCCCACCCACTGGACCACTCTCCGCAGTGGGCCGGGGCGGTCAGTACATTCAGCATTCGTGCAAGGGATCGAAACGGTGAGCGCCCGAACGGTCGAAGAGGCCGCCAAGCGATTGGCCGGGGTGGTGACCCGCACGCCGCTCGAACCGAACGAGCGGCTCTCGGCGCGGGTCGACGCCCGGGTCTGGCTCAAACGCGAAGACCTCCAGACCGTGCGCTCGTACAAGATCCGCGGTGCCTACAACTTCATCGTCCAGCTCGACGCGGAGCACCGGGAGCGCGGTGTCGTCTGCGCGAGCGCGGGCAACCACGCGCAGGGCGTCGCGTACGCGTGCCGCCGTCTCGGCGCGGACGGCCGCGTCTACGTCCCCGGCACGACTCCCCGGCAGAAACGCGAGCGGATCGCGACGCTGGGCGGCTCGCACATCGAGGTCATCGTCGTCGGCGAGACCTATGAGGACGCCTTCACCGCGGCGAAGCAGGACGCGGAGCGCACCGGCGCGACACTGGTCCCCGCGTTCGACGCGCCAGAGACGGTCGCCGGGCAGGGCACGGTCGCGATGGAGGTCGTCGCGCAGCTCGGGTTCGTCCCGGACGTCATGGTGGTGCCGGTCGGCGGTGGCGGCCTGCTCGCGGGGATCGCCGCGTGGGCCGCGGAACGGGCGCCGGAGATGCGGATCGTCGGGGTCGAACCGGCGGGCGCGACCTGCATGGCCGCCGCGCTGGCGGCCGGTGAGCCGGTGCGGCTCGAAGCCGTCGACACGTTCGTGGACGGTGCGGCGGTCGCGCTGGCCGGATCGGTGACGTACCCGCTGGTCCGCGACGGCGGTGTCGAGCTCACCGACGTCGCCGAGGGCGCGATCTGCACGGAAATGCTCTCGATGTACCAGTCCGACGGCGTGATCGCCGAACCCGCCGGCGCGCTCGCGACCGCCGCGCTGGGCACGACGGTGAAGATCGACCCCGGGCAGATCGTGGTGTGCGTCGTCTCCGGCGGCAACAACGACGTCAGCCGCTACGGCGAAGTGCTCGAACGGTCGCTGATCCACGAAGGACTGAAGCACTACTTCCTGGTGGGGTTCCCGCAGGAGCCCGGCGCGCTGCGGCGGTTCCTCGACGAGGTCCTCGGGCCGGACGACGACATCACGCGGTTCGAGTACGTGAAGCGCAACAGCCGCGAGACCGGTCCGGCGCTGATCGGCGTCGAACTCGCGCGGCCGGGTGACCTCGAAGGACTGCTGCACCGGCTGGAGGTGAGCCCGTTGCAGGTGGAGCGGGTGGAACCGGGCAGCCCGCTGTTCCACTTCCTGGTGTGACCCGCCGCCCGCGTTTCGTCCTCTGAATGCGGTACTTGCGCGTGCAACGACCGCATCCAGAGGACGAAACGCGATCAGCGGAAAGCGGCGAGGTGGGTTCGTGCCCAGATCGCGAACGGGCGTGGTTCCCGTCCGGTGAGGTCCTGGACGGCACCCGTGACCACGGAGTCGTCGAACTCGCCCTCGGCGAAGAAGCGGAAGAACGCGTCGACGTACTTCTCCGGCATCTCCGCGCTCATCGTCACCCGGGCCTCGGCGTCCGGCAGCGGTTCCAGCCGCAGCTTCCGCCCCAGCAGTTCGCTCAGCACGCGCAGCCGGTCGGCTGGCCGCAATGAACCCGGACCGGTGATGGCGTACGCCCGGCCCTCGTGTCCCGGCGTGGTCAGGGATTCCGCGGCGACGGCGGCGATGTCGTACGGATCGATCGTCGCCACCGGCACGTTCGCGAACGGCTCGCGCACGACGTCCCCGGCCTGGAGCTGCGGTATCCACTGCAGCGTGTTGGACATGAACCCGCTCGGCCGCAGGAAGGTCCAAGCCAGCTTCGACGCGCGCACCGCCGCCTCGGCCGCCATGTGCATCCCGGCGACGGCGTTGTCGGGCCGCCCGCCCACGACCGAACGCGACGACAGCAGCGTCACCTGCTCGACGCCCGCGCCGCGCATCACCGCGAGCGCGCCGGACATGTCGTCGTAGCCGCCGAGCAGGAAGACCGCCCGGACACCTTCCAACGCGGTCTTCAGGCTCGTCGGTTCGTTGAGGTCGCCCATCACCCCTTCGACGCCGTCGGGCAGTGGCCGCGGCGTGCGGACCAGCGCTCTCACGGAATGTCCGTCGCGGGTCAGGATCGCGGTCAGTTCCGAGCCGACGTTCCCGCCTGCCCCGGTCACCAAGATCATGCAGTTCTCCCCAGTGTGGTGGCCGCGGTCACGCCGCGGCCGTCGTCGGCAACCCTGCCAGGGAGATCAAGACGGCTCAAGGCGCCTTGGGTACCGCCGGGTACGGGACGAAGGTGCTCGTGTTCTCGTCGACCGTCAGCTGTTTGCCGATCGTGGGGAACGCGCGCTGCGAACAGGCCGGCCGTTCGCAGACTTTGCAGCCCATGCCGATCGGGGTGGCGGCGGCGCGGTCGTCGAGGTCGAGCCCGGTCGAATAGATCAGCCGTTTCGCGTGCCGCAGCTCGCAGCCGAGGCCGACGGTGAACGTCTTGCCGGGGCTGCCGTAGCCGCCGATGTTGCGCGACACCGTCCGCGCGATCCAGAAGTAGCTCTTGCCGTCGGGCAGGGTCGCGATCTGGGTGAGGATCTTGCCCGGCTGGGTGAACGCCTCGTAGATGTTCCACAGTGGACACGCGCCGCCGACGCGGGAGAAGTGGAAACCGGCCGCGGACTGGCGTTTCGACATGTTCCCGGCCCGGTCGACGCGCACGAACGAGAACGGCACGCCGCGGTTCTTCGGCCGCTGCAAGGTCGAGAGCCGGTGGCAGACGGTCTCGAAGCCGACGCCGAAGTGGTCGCACAGCCGCTCGATGTCGTAGCGGAAGCGTTCCGCGCAGGCCAGGAACGGTCCGTAGGGGAGGATCAGCGCGCCCGCGAAGTAGTTCGCGAGCCCGACGCGGGCCAGTGACCGCGCGGCGGGCCCGGAGAACGCCCAGGAGTCGGCGAGTTCGGTGATCAGGTCGTCGTATTCGAGCAGGGCGATCTGCGAGGCCATCCGGAACGCCTGCTGCCCGACACGCAGGCTCGGCGCCAGCCGCAGCACCCGCGGCCCCGGTTCGTACCGGTGCTGCTGGCCGTTGGCCTCGTCGATGCCTTCGCTGGTGACGTCGACGCCGTAGCGCTGGATCAGCGTCTCCTTCAGCGACGCGAGCACCTGGCCGCGCTGCAGCGGGATGTCCTGCGCCATCCGTTCGGCGCGTTCGTCCAGCTCGGCGACGTAGTTCTCTCGCTCGTAGAAGAAGTCGCGGACCTCTTCGTGCGGCAGGGCGGTGGCGGCGCTGCCGTGCAGGCCGAGGCCGTTCTCCATGGTCAGCGCGGCCGTGTTCTCGACGGCGTTGCGGTAGCTGCGATGCAGTTTGACCAGGGCCTGGGCGATCGTCGGCAGGTTGGTGGCGAGGTCGTTGAGCTCGCTGTTGGTGACGTCGACGCCGAGCACCTCGTCGAGCAGAGCCTCCTTCACGTCGGCGACGAGCCGGGCGGTGTCGTTGTTCGCGAAGAACTCGGTGTCCACTCCGAACGCCTGCGTGATGCGAAGGAGCACCGGGACGGTCAGCGGACGCGAGTTGTGCTCGATCTGATTGAGGTAACTGGGTGAGATCTCCAGCACACGAGCGAGATCCGCCTGGCTCATCGACCGGCTTTCGCGCAGATGCCGCAGCTTCGCTCCGGCGAAGGTTTTGTCCACTGAGGCCTCTCTGTCCGCAAGGTTTCCGGGCCTGAACGATTCAGTGAACGGTCAAGCCCGTGGATTTTCGCTCCGCTTGCGAACGCAAGATTCGCAACCTTTGCAAGATGCTACGGAAGCTTCGCAGAAATTGGCAAATTGGAGCCCTGGATCGGATTTCCCCTGCCGTGTCAGGGTCGAATCAGGAAAGGCGATCACTCGCAAACTTCGCAACACCCGGGAGAATCCGATGACTCAGCACGCGCAGCAGCTGGAGCAGGCGGCCGCCGAACTGGCCAAGCAGTGGGAGACCGACCCCCGCTGGGCGGGCGTGAAGCGTTCGTACTCCGCGGCTGACGTGGTCAAGCTGCGCGGCAGTGTGGTCGAAGAGCACACGCTCGCCCGCCGCGGTGCGGAGAAGCTGTGGGACCTCCTGCACAACGAGGACTACGTCCACTCGCTGGGCGCCCTGACCGGTAACCAGGCCGTGCAGCAGGTCCGCGCCGGCCTCAAGGCCATCTACCTGTCCGGCTGGCAGGTCGCCGCCGACGCCAACCTCTCCGGCCAGACCTACCCTGACCAGAGCCTCTACCCGGCCAACTCGGTGCCCGCCGTCGTCCGCCGCATCAACAACGCGCTGGGCCGCGCCGACCAGATCAACTGGGCCGAGGGCAACACCGACATCGACTGGTACGCCCCGATCGTCGCCGACGCCGAGGCCGGCTTCGGTGGCCCGCTCAACGCCTTCGAGCTGATGAAGGGCATGATCGCCGCCGGCGCCGCGGGTGTGCACTGGGAGGACCAGCTCGCTTCCGAGAAGAAGTGTGGTCACCTCGGCGGCAAGGTGCTGATCCCGACCAAGCAGCACGAGCGCACGCTGAACGCCGCCCGCCTCGCCGCGGACGTGCTGAACGTGCCGTCGCTGATCGTCGCCCGCACCGACGCGCAGGCCGCCACGCTGATCACCAGCGACGTCGACGAGCGTGACCGCAAGTACGTCACCGGCGAGCGCACCGCCGAGGGCTTCTACAACGTCACCAACGGCATCGACCCCTGCATCGACCGCGGCCTGGCCTACGCCGAGTACGCCGACCTGCTGTGGATGGAGACCTCCAAGCCGGACCTCGAGGTCGCCCGCCAGTTCGCCGAGGCGATCAAGGCGAAGTACCCGGACCAGATGCTGGCCTACAACTGCTCGCCGTCGTTCAACTGGAAGAAGCACCTGGACGACGCGACGATCGCGAAGTTCCAGCGCGAGCTCGGCCACATGGGCTACAAGTTCCAGTTCATCACCCTGGCCGGCTTCCACGCCCTGAACTACTCGATGTTCGACCTGGCGCACGGTTACGCCCGCGAAGGCATGACCGCCTACGTCGACCTGCAGGAGCGCGAGTTCGCTTCGGAGGACCGCGGCTACACCGCCACGAAGCACCAGCGCGAGGTCGGCACCGGCTGGTTCGACAACGTCGCGACCGCGCTGAACCCGGAGAGCTCGACCACCGCGCTCGCGGGTTCCACCGAGGCCGAGCAGTTCTGATCCACCGCAAGTAGGTGACAGGTGGCGGTCTTTCGACCCCGGAGGACCGCCACCTCCCTTCCATCCCCGACTTTCTTTCGCGAAGCCCAGCGGAGGCACACCATGGTTGAGAAGCTGAACTACCGGATCGACGTCTGCGGACCCGCCGGTGACCGGTTCGACGAGATCCTCACCCCGGCCGCACTGGACTTCGTGGCCAAACTCGACAACGCGTTCGCCGGCCGCCGCCGCGAGCTGCTCGACGCCCGCCGTCTGCGCCGCGAAGAGCTGCAGTCCGGTGAGAAGCCGCTGGGCTTCCTGCCCGAGACGCGCTCCGTGCGCGACGACAGCAGCTGGTCTGTCGCCCCGGCGGCGCCCGGTCTCGAAGACCGCCGCGTCGAGATCACCGGCCCGACCGACCGCAAGATGACGGTCAACGCGCTCAACTCCGGCGCCAAGGTCTGGCTCGCCGACTTCGAGGACGCGACCTCGCCGACCTGGCACAACGTCATCGACGGCCAGCTCAACCTGTTCGACGCGATCCGCCGCAACATCGATTTCACCACCGAGGCGGGCAAGCGCTACACGATCGGCGACGAGCCCGCGACGATCGTCGCCCGCCCCCGCGGCTGGCACCTGGTGGAGAAGCACATCCGCATCGACGGCCGCCCGGTCTCGGCGAGCCTGGTCGACTTCGGCCTCTACTTCTTCCACAACGCGCGCCAGCTGCTGGCCCGCGGCAGCGGACCGTACTTCTACCTGCCGAAGCTGGAGAACCACCTCGAAGCGCGGCTGTGGAACGACGTCTTCCTGCTGGCGCAACGGGAACTCGGCATCCCGCGCGGCACCGTCCGGGCGACCGTGCTGATCGAGACGATCACCGCCGCGTTCGAGATGGAGGAGATCCTCTACGAACTGCGCGAGCACATCGCCGGGCTGAACGCCGGCCGCTGGGACTACATCTTCAGCGTCATCAAGAACTTCTCCTCGCACGGCGCGGACTTCGTGCTCCCGGACCGCGCGCAGGTGACGATGACCGTCCCGTTCATGCGGGCCTACACCGAACTGCTGGTGCGCACCTGCCACAAGCGCGGGGCGCACGCCATCGGCGGCATGGCCGCGTTCATCCCGAGCAAAGACCCGGAGATCAACGCGACCGCGCTGGAGAAGGTGCGCCAGGACAAGGAACGCGAGGCGAACGACGGCTTCGACGGCTCGTGGGTCGCGCACCCCGGCCTCGTCCCGGTCTGCCGCGAGGTGTTCGACGGTGTGCTCGGCGGCTGGCCGAACCAGCTCGGCAAGCTGCGTGAAGACGTCGTCGTGACGGCCGAGGATCTGCTCGACGTCGCCAGCGCGGGCGGCGAGGTCACCGAAGCCGGTGTCCGCGCCAACATCAACGTCGCGCTGCGCTACATCGACGCTTGGCTGCGCGGCACCGGCGCGGCGGCGATCCACAACCTGATGGAGGACGCCGCCACCGCCGAGATCGCGCGCTGCCAGGTGTGGCAGTGGATCCGCAACGGCACGAAGCTCGAAGACGGCACCGCGCTCACCCGCGAACTCGCCGTGTCCTATTTGGACGAAGAGCTGGCGTCGGTGCGGGCCGAACTGGGCGAGGACACCCGGCTCGGCGACGCCTACGAGATCTTCGCCGAGACCGCGCTGGGCGAGAAGCTGCCGAGCTTCCTCACCACCGGCGCGTACGCGCGGTACCTGACCACGCACTAGAAGCTCCGGCCGCCCCTACCTGACGCGGGGCGGCCGGGTTCCACACCGGTTTGGGACGGTGTGGCCCAACGGGTCCGGCGGCGGAGGCTCCCCGCCGCCGGACCCGCTTCACGCGCGCGCTCTTCCGGTAGCGCTGTCGGGCGTGCGTTCCGTCGCGGAGGCCCCGCTCACCCTCACACCCCGGTGAGCGGGGTCTCCGCGACGCTTTTCCGCCGACGGCGAAAGCCGCGGCGGGGGACCGGCTCGCCGGTCATGATCGCGGGATGACGATCCTGAAGTTCAGCGGCGAGGTCGCCGGGTTCTATCAGCGCTATCGCCGCGGCTATCCGGCGGATGTCGTCGATACGCTGGCCGCCGAATTCGGGCTCACCGCCGAAGACACGGCCCTGGACCTCGGCTGCGGCACCGGTCAGCTGACCCTGCCGCTCGCCGCCAGGACACGGGCGGCCATCGGCATGGACCCGGAACCCGACATGCTGGCGGAAGCCAGGAAGGCCGCCGCCGGGGTCGCGAACGTCGCCTGGCTCGTCGGCGCGGACAGTGACGTTCCCGCGCTGGAAGCAGTGCTGGGCAAGGAGAAACTCGGCGTGGTGACCATCGGCCAGGCACTGCACTGGATGGACCACGAGACCCTGTTCCCCGCCCTGCGCCCGCTGCTGAGGCCGGGCGGTGGCGTCGCGGTGATCACCAACGGCGCCCCGATGTGGCTGCACGACAGCCCGTGGTCGAACGCGCTGCGCGAGTATCTGGCCGGTTGGCTGGGGAAGCCGCTCGTGCGCACCTGCGGTGCCGAGCAGGAGGAACAGGACCGCTACCGCGCGAGCCTGGCGGCGGCCGGGTTCACCACCGGCGAGAAGGTCGTCGAGTACGAGGACGAGATCACCTTGGAATACCTCGTCGGCGCGGTGTACTCCGCGATGCCGGAGGATCTGCTGCCGAACCCGGACGAGCGCGCGGGATTCGAGGAACGGCTCGGCGTGGCCGTGGCACCGCACGCCCCGTTCGTCGAGCCGGTCCGGGTGCGCCTGTTGACCGGCGGAAAGGGATGAAGCGGTCACGTACCGCGAATAGGTAGCGGTACCTAGTGATACCCCCGTTGTTTCGGCGACGGGGCGCGCGGATGCTCGGCGCCGGGTGGGAATTCCGCCTGTTTCCCCGAGGAGCCACCATGAAGAAGCAGTTGAGGACCGTCCTGGCCACAGCCTTCGCAATCCTCGCCGTCGTCCTCTCCGCACCGGCCGTGTCCGCCTCGGCGACGGTCGCGGCCCAGCCGGACTGCGTCCGGCCCTGCCACTTCTGATCTTCGTCACCTAGAGCAGCCCCGGGGGTCGCGCCCCTCGCGACCCGCGACATGCGTGGAGGGGGGATCCGGTTCCCCCGACGTACCGGGTTCCCCCTCCGCCCCAGCGCGTTTAGTCCTCTGAACGCGGTTTACGGCTCGAAGGCGTTGCCCGTCGCGATCTTCGGCCGCCCCAGTTCCACCGGTTCCCCGATCCGGGCCCGCCGGTAGACCGCGACCGTCGCTTCCGCGATCCGGCCCCAGTCGAAGTCCGCGGCCAGGCGCGATTGCGCGGTCAGCGCCCGCCGCGCCGCGGCGACCTCGTCGTCCAGCACCGCCTCGACGGCGTCCCCGAGCGCGTCGACGTCGCCGGGGCTGAAGGCCAGGCCGGTCTCGCCGTCGACGACGACCTCCCCGAGCCCGCCCGCGGTGGACGCCACGAGCGGCGCCTTCGCCGCGGCCGCTTCCAGGGCGACGATCCCGAACGGTTCGTAGCGGCTGGGCAGCACGACGGCGTCGGCGGCGGCCAGGATGGCGCGCAGTTCCCGGTCGGACAGGTGCCCGACGAAGTCCACGGCGCGGCGGACGCGCAGCTTGCGCGCCTGGTCGACCAGTTCCTCCAGATGCCTGCCCTTGCCGGCGACGACCAGCCGGGTCCCCGGTTTGGCGCGGCGGATCCGGGGGAGCGCGGCGAGCAGGTCCTGCACGCCCTTCTCCCATTCCAGCCGTCCGAAGTAGAGCAGCAGCGGCGCGCCGGAGGGGCTGTAGACCTCGCGCGCGTGCGCGACCTCTTCCGCGGGCACCTGCCAGGTGCGTTCCTCGATGCCGTTGTGGATCACGGTGACCGCGTCGCCGTCGACCTCGAACAGATGCGCCACCTCGCGGCGCATGGCCTGCGAACAGGTGATCAGCGCGTCCGAGCGGTTCGCGAGCCACCATTCGACCGAGTGAACCTGCTGGTTCAGCGGATGCGAGAGCCAGCCGGAGTGCCGTCCGGCCTCGGTGGCGTGGATCGTGCCGACCAGCGGGACCCGCGCGGCCTCGGCGATCGCGATCGCGGGGTGGGTGACCAGCCAGTCGTGCGCGTGCACGACGTCCGGCTGCCATCCGCGCAGCAGATCGGTCGCGGCGCGGACCATCGCGTGCCCCATGGCCAGCGTCCACGCGACGAGGTCCCGTTCGAAGGTCACGTGCAGCGGATCCTCGGCGACCCGGATGATCCGCACGCCCTCGACCACGCGATCGGTCCTCGGATGGGTCTCGGCGTCGGTGCCCGCCGTGTGACGGCACAGGACGACCACGTCGTGCCCTTGCCGGGCGAGGTGCCTGGCCAGGGCGTGGACGTGCCGTGCGAGTCCGCCGACGACCACGGGTGGGTACTCCCACGACAACATCAGCACGCGCATGGGTGGAGGTTACTCGTGAGTCGGTGGTCACCGGGACGGGGCGATCACCCATCGGTGAAAGCCGGGCGAGGGCGACAGGGGCGGCGATCTTTGCCACCATCGGGTCGATGACGTCCTCGGTGAACGCGGCCGAACCGGCCTTCAAGCCCGTCGAACCGGTCCTGTCGACCCCGTGGTCGGCGCAGGTCGGGCCCGGCAACGCGCTGCCGGAGTACCCGCGTCCGCGGCTGGTCCGGAAACGCTGGCTGAACCTCAACGGCGTCTGGGAGTACGCGGGGGACGGATCGCCCGGCCGGAACGGGTACGGCGAGCGGATCCTGGTGCCGTTCCCGCCGGAATCGGCGCTTTCCGGTATCGGCAGGCGCGACGAAACCCTGTGGTACCGCAAGGTTTTCCAGGTCCCGTCCGACTGGGACGGACAGCGGGTGCTGCTCCATTTCGGCGCCGTCGACCAGTCCGCGACGGTCTGGGTCAACAACCAGGAGGTCGCCGTCCACGAAGGCGGGTACACGGCCTTCAGCGCGGACATCACCGACGTGCTGCGGCCGTCGGGATCGCAGGAACTGACCGTCCGGGCGATCGACCGGACCGACGCTTCGATCCATCCCATCGGCAAGCAGCGGAACGCTCCGAAGGGGATCTTCTACACCGCCGCGTCGGGCATCTGGCAGACCGTCTGGCTGGAGCCGGTGCCGCCCGCGCACGTCTCGGATCTCCTGCTGACCCCGGACCTCACCGGGGTGACGGTTGTGCCGAAGGTCACAGGTGGCGCTCACGCGGAAGCGATCGTCAGCGAGCCCGGCGGCCCGGAGGTGTCGCGCGTCGCGGGGGACGCGGGACGGCCGTTGCGCGCGGAGGTGCCTTCGCCGCGCTTGTGGACGCCGGACGATCCCTACCTCTACGACCTCGAAGTCCGCCTGCTGGACGAGAGCGGCACCGTGCTCGACGTCGTCGAGTCCTACACCGGGCTCCGTACGATCGGGACGGTCACCGACACCGCGGGCAGGCCGCGGATCGCGCTCAACGACCGGATCACCTTCCTGCACGGCCCGCTCGACCAGGGGTACTGGCCGGACGGGATCCACACCGCCCCCACCGACGAGGCGCTGCGGTCCGATCTGGAGAAGACCAAGGAGTTCGGCTTCAACTTCGTCCGCAAACACGTCAAGGTCGAGCCGGAGCGCTGGTACCACTGGGCGGACAAGCTGGGCCTGCTCGTCTGGCAGGACATGCCCTCGCTGACCGTCTCCTTCGACGGCCCGCCCGGGCCCGCGCCCGACCCGGTTCCCGAGGCGAAGGGGCGGTTCGAAGCCGAACTGACCGAGATGATCGAGCAGCTGCGCGGGGTGACCTCGATCGTCGGCTGGGTGCCGTTCAACGAGGGCTGGGGCGAATTCGACACCGCGCGGATCGCGAAGCTGGTGAAGGACCTCGACCCGACCAGGCTCGTCGTCGCGAACAGCGGGGTGAACTGCTGCTTCTCGCGGCCGGACACCGGCGCGGGCGACGTCTACGACGACCACACCTATGTCGGGCCGGGGAAGCCCGCGGTGACGGACCATCGGGTGATCGTCGACGGCGAGTACGGCGGCCTCGGCCTGGTCCTCGACGGACACCGCTGGCCGGGCGAACCGCAGGCTTACGAGATGACACCGACCCCGGCACAGCTGACCAAGCGCTATGCCGAGGTCAGTGAGCACCTCGAACGGATCGTCGCCGGAACCGGGCTTTCCGGCGCGATCCTCACCCAGACCACCGACGTCGAGAACGAGGTCAACGGGCTGCTCACCTACGACCGTCGGGTGACGAAGGCGGATCTTCCCGCCGTCGCCGCCCGCAACCGCGCGGTCATCGAGGCGGGTCAGTCCGGCTGAGCCTCCACCGGTCCGCCGGAATCACGGACCCGGACGGGCACCCCGAGCAGCTGAGAAGGCAGCTGCCCGGGGTCGTGACCGGGGATCATCCAGACGTCGATGGTGGGCGCCCCCTCGGCCTCGCCTTGTCCGACCCCGACCACTCCGGGGACGTCGTCGAGCCACCGCGACGCCGTGACGAGCGCGGCGTCGACCGCGCCGGAATCGGACCCGTTTTCGGCCACTACGGGGACACCCTGATCCCGAGCGCGGCCTCGACCAGCGTGATCCGGTTGACCACGGTGACCGCGGGAGAACCGGCGAAAAGCAGGCCGACGGCCTGGTCGGTGTTCAGCTCCGCCACGACGCTGCCCGAGTCGCCACCGGCCGACATGTTGGTGGTGAGCAACTGGTTCGCGAACCGGGCCACCCGGCCGCCGCCGTAGTTGACGTCGACGGTGGCGTTGATGTTCGTGATCCGCCCGGTCGTCCAGTTGGTCGTCCGCCCGGTCTTCTGCACCGCCAGGCCGACGGTCGGCGCCGGGTTGACGCCCCGGAGGTCGCCGACCCAGAAGATCCGCCGGTCGAGGTCGTGGAACTGGCCTTCGGCGACCGCCGCGTCGACGAAGTTCAGCGGGACCGGCTGTCCGGGGGTGATGAACTTGATCGGCACGTACCGGCTCAGTCTGGCGATGATGTCGCTGGGGATGACGCCGCCGTCGAACGGGCCCGGCTGCAGGATCGGGTCGCCGATCGCCGCGGCGTTGGTGTTGGCCAGCACGTGGTTGTTGCTCAGGATGTAGAACCTCGGCGGTATGCCGGGCAGCGACGTGGCGTCGTAGACGGCCGTGCCGTACGTGCCGGCGGTGATCTGGAAGTGACCGACGCTCAGCCCGCCGAACGCCGGGCGGAAACGCCTGGCCAGGGTCAACGGATCGACGGCCTCGCGGGAGGTTTCGGCCCGGCCCGCCGGTGACGGCGCGGGTGCCTCGTCGAGCGACGGGGAGGCACCGTTGGTCTTCGGCGCCGAGATGGTCCGGCCCGCTTGCAGCACCCCGACCTGCTGGACGTCGGTGGGCACACCGGACAGTTCCGCCGGGACCAGGTCGTCGTCACGGAGCAGTTCGCTCGGCAGCTTCGTGTCGACCAGTACCGTGATCGCCTTTTCCCCGGTGTCCGTTCCACCCGACCATTTCGTGCCGAGCGCGACACCCACGACGTTCTGCTTGTCGAGAAGAGCGTCCTCTTCGGCCGCCTGCACGGTGGCGAGTGAGAGGAATTCCTTGGGTAGCATGTTCTTTTCGATCATGTCGGCCACACTTTTCTGGTTGT
This sequence comes from Amycolatopsis oliviviridis, assembly GCF_014654365.1. Classification (GTDB taxonomy): domain Bacteria; phylum Actinomycetota; class Actinomycetes; order Mycobacteriales; family Pseudonocardiaceae; genus Amycolatopsis; species Amycolatopsis oliviviridis. The sequence continues at coordinate 107,932 of NZ_BNAY01000003.1, read as the reverse complement.
CGGCTTTGACAAGTGCGGGCTCGGACGAATGTCTTCCCAGTGGTTTGTGGAGAGCCCCGACGAAAGTCTTCCCCTGGGTGGCGGGGTCGCGCCATAGTGCAATCGGGTACACCGATTCACCCGTGTATGGCAGGAATTCCCTTGTGCGGCAAGGCTTTGTGATTGATCCACCGGCCATCGCGCGAGCGGCCGGGGCATCCAGGGACTTTGGTCACCGGTTTTCCGGAAAAGGAAACGGGCGGGTTACCGGAGATCACTCCGGCAACCCGCCCGTGTCGTGGCGAATCGTGTGTCAGCCGCCGATCGCGGCGTCGATCGCCTCGGTGATCGTCTCGTCTTCGGGCTCGGTGCGCGGCCGGAATCGGCCCACCACTTCACCGGACGGGGCGACGAGGAACTTCTCGAAGTTCCACTGCACGTCGCCCGCGGCGCCCTCCGCGTCGGCGGCCTTGGTGAGCTCGGCGTAGAGCGGGTGCCGCGTCTCCCCGTTGACGTCCAGCTTTTCGAAGAGCGGGAACGAAACCCCGTACGTCGTCGAGCAGAAGGTCTGGATCTCCTCGGCGGTGCCCGGTTCCTGGCCCGCGAACTGGTTGCACGGGAACCCGACGACGGAGAAACCCTTGCCCGCGTAGCGTTCCTGCAGCTTTTCCAGTCCGGTGTACTGCGGCGTCAGGCCGCACTTCGACGCCACGTTCACCACCAGCAACGTCTTGCCTTCGAGCGCGCCGAGCGTGGTGTCTTCGCCCGACAGCGTCTTCAGCGGGATGTCGTGGATCCCCATGGTTCCCCTTTCGTCATTTCTTCAGCAGATCACGCGCGTCGACGTGACCGAACGGCCCGTCGTCGCGCCGGAACGCGGCCGCCGTCTCCCGGGCCCGCTCGTGCGCGCCGTCGCGCAGCAGTCCGGCGAGCGTGTCGAACCGGTCGGTGTGCGCCTTCGCCCGCCGCCGCGCGTAGTCGGCGGCGGAGTCCTTGGTGACCATGAACGCCCAGTCGCTCGAAAGCGCCAGCATCGCCTCGGCGACGGCCTGATCGCGGACGGCGTCACGGGTCGTGGTGTCCATTCCGGTGACGAGGTCGAGCATCCGGTGCTGCAGCGCGGAGTTGTCCCGCACCATGTCGGCGACCTGTTCGCCGTCCCAGACCCGCCAGTCCTTGCCCGAACCCCACGACGACGCCGGGAGATCGACCCGCCCGCCGAGGTGCCCCGCTTCGAGCGCGCCCTTGAGCGTGGTGACGCGGACACCCGCCTCGGGCAGCGCGCGCAGGACACCTTCGAGCCAGGCCGGGCCCTCGTGCCACCAGTGCCCGAACAGTTCCGTGTCGTACGCGGCGACGACGAGCGATTCGCGGCCGTGCTCGGCCTTGAGCGAGCGCAGGCGGGAGACGACGGTGTCGACGAAGTCCTGGACGTGGCCCCCGAGCGTGGCCGCCGCCATCGCCGGGTCGTACGGCGCCTTGTCCGGTGGCTCGATGGTCTTGCCGGTCACCCGCGACGGCTTGAGGCCGACCTCGTGCGCCCAGGTGTGGAAATCGCGATAGGCGGCGTGGCCGGGATATCCGGCCTTCGGCGACCAGACGCGGTACGTGACTTCGAGATCGCGGCCGAAGCAGACGACGTCGGAATCGCCGACGGTCCGCGCCGCCGAGGTGTCGCCGTGCAGCGACGGCCCGTCGACCATGAACCGCTGGACCCCCGCTGCCGCGTACCCGGTTTCCATTCCGGGCGCGTAACCGCATTCAGGTGCCCAAATGCCTTCGGGGCGCCGCCCGATCCGCAACGCGGTGTCGGCGAGGCCGCCGCGCAGCATGAAGTCGCGGACCGCCGGGTCGAGCAGCGGCTGGAACGGATGCGCCAGCGGGCCGCCGAGCAGCTCGATCGTCCCGTTGTCCACAAAGGACCGAAGGATCGGCGAGAAACCGTGCCGCCAGCGGGTTTCGAGTTCTTCGGACGCCTTGACCGCCGTCCGGTACTCGCTCGCGGCGAGGTCGCGCAGCAGCGGGTCGCCACGCCAGAGCGTGGACGCGTGCCATGAGCGCAGCTGCCAGTGTCCGAGCCAGTCGTGGAAGGCGTCGATGCAGTACGGGTCGTCGAGCTGGGCGGCGAGGATCGGTGTCATGCCGAGGGTGAGGACGTCCTCGCGACCTTCATCGGCGAAGCGGCGCAGGAGGTCGACCATCGGCAGGTAGGAGTGCGCCCAGGCCTGGTAAAGCCATTCCTCGCCGACCGGCCAGGACCCGTGGTGCGGCAGCCACGGCAGGTGGCTGTGCACGACGAGGCAGAACGTGCCCTCGTACTCGCTCATGGGCGCACCGCCACGGCGACCAGGTCGAGACTGGCGTCGAGGTCTTCACCGTGGACGGCGAAATCCGCGGCCTGGATGCCTTCGACGTCGGCGAGCAGCTCCGCGGGCCAGGTCGCCTGACCGGGCAGCTGCCCCATGACGACGTCGAGCTGGGCGTCGATGATCGAACCGCCGTACTTGGCGTCGAGCTTCGCGACCCCTTCGCCGTGGTGGAGGCCGTGCAAGGTCTCGACCTCGAACCCGGCGTCACGCAGCAGTCCGTCCAATTCGGACGGTGCGAGCTCCCTGGTGTGGAACGGGTTGAGCGGGGTGTCGCTGTCCGGGGTGAAGGTCAGCCGGTTGGGCGTGGTGACGATCAGCCGGCCGCCGGGGGAGAGCACGCGGTGGCATTCGGCGAGGAAGGCGCCCTGGTCCCAGAGGTGTTCGATCACCTGGAAGTTGGCGACGACGTCGACCGAGGCGTCGCGCAGCGGCAGGAACACGAGGTTCGCCCTGGCGACGCCGACGCTCGCGTAGCGGCGGGCGACGTGCTCGGTGGTGGGGACGTCGTAGTCGAGCGCGAGCACCCGCCCGGCGACGGTGGCGATGAGCCCGGCGCCGTAACCCTCGCCGCAGCCGGCCTCCAGGACGGTCTTGCCTTCGCACAGCGGCAGGAGATGGGCGTACGCCGCTTCGTGGCGGCGGAACCAATAGTTCTCCTCGGCGATGCCCGGCACGGTGCGCTCACCGGTGAGGTGCAGCGCTTCGGCCCTGGTGGCTGGGGTGGTCACGCCGCGACCCTACCGGCCGGTCACTTCCCGCTCCGTCGCAGTTCGTCCTCTGGATGCGGTCCTTGCGCGCGCAACTACCGCATCCAGAGGACGAAACGCGTGTCACGTTTCGCGGCGCTGTCCAGTCCAGAAGACATGCAACGGACAATCACGCGCGTACTGCTCGTCGTCTTCGGCCTCGTCGAACTGCCCGTCGGGCTGTGGCCGCTGCTCAGCCCGGACGGCTTCTACCGGGACTTCCCCGGCTTCCGTACCGGCTGGGTCGCCATGGACGGCCCCTTCAACGAACACCTGCTCCGCGACTTCGGCGGCCTCAACCTGGCGCTCGCCGCGATCCTGATCGGCGCCGCCGTGATCGGGACGACGGCCGTGGCCAGGCTCGCGGCGCTCGCGACCTTCCTCTTCGGGCTGCCGCACTTCCTCTACCACCTGGGCCACGTCTCGCATTTCGAGCCGGTGGACCAGGTGCTGATCGTCGCGACGACGGCGCTGGGCGCGGTGCTCCCGCTGGTGGTGGCGCTGATCCCGTCGAAGCGGGCTACACCGGCGACACCGTGATGCCGATGGCGCCGGGACCGAGGTGGGCACCGAGGATCATGCTGGCGTCGACCAGGGTGCTGTCGACCATTTTGGGCAGCCGCGCCCGCAGCCGCCCGCCGATCTCCAGATCGCGTTCGTCCGGGCCGAACCGGGTGATGGCGATCTCGACGTCCTGATCGCCCGCGCAGTCCACCGCGAGGTCGACGAGTTTGGTGAGGGCCCGCCGCTGGCCCGGCACCCGGGTCAGCGGGGCGACCTCGCCGTTCTTCAAGGTCAGCAGGGGTTTGATCGAGAACGCGGAGCCGAGGAACGCCTGCGCGGCGCCGATCCGGCCGCCGCGGCGCAGGAACTCCAGCGTGTCGACGTAGAGGATCTCCCGGCTGCCGCGGAAGCGGCGTTCGGCCGCGTCGATGACGCGCGTGGCCTGCCCTCCGGCGGCGGCGACCTTGGCCGCCGACGTCGCCGCGAAACCGAGGCTCATCCCGGTGGTCCCGCTGTCGAGGACGTGGACGGGGATGTTCACCTGCTGGGCGGCCTCGCGGGCGGCGTTCACCGTCTCCGACATCCGTCCCGAGATGTGGACGCTGACGATCGCCGAGGCGCCCTTGCTCGCGGCGTCCTGGAAAGCCCAGAAGAACGCGGCGACCTCGGGCGGCGCCGTCCTCACCGGCGTCCCGGCGCGCAGATGGTCGATGATCTCTTCGCGGTCGTAGCGGTTCTCCTCGTCGAACTGCTCTCCGACCTGCAGTTGGACCTGAACGACGCCGATTCCCCAGCGTTCGGCGACCGGGGCGGGAAGGCAGGCGGTCGAGTCCGTGATCACGGCGACAGGGCCGGGCATGGAACGCATGGTGCGGCAGGTTAACCCTTCCCCTCTGCCGGGAGTACCCCCGAGTACGGCCGTTCGGGTTAGTCGCGCGGTTACACTCACTTCCGGGTGAAATACCTGGACGATGGTCCCACTAAAACGTGCATCCAGGTGAATGAGGTCACCTCGGCGGGCCGCGGGACTGAAATGGCCCTAATCTACCGGCCAGTAGAGCTGTTGCCCCGTGGCCGACGCCGGCCACTAACGGGAGGTCGAAGTAGACCCATGACGAACATCGTTGTCCTGGTCAAGCAGGTACCGGACACCTACTCGGAGCGGAAGCTCTCCGGTGCCGACAACACTCTTGACCGCGAATCCGCCGACGCCGTGCTCGACGAGATCAACGAGAAGGCCGTCGAAGAAGCCCTGAAGATCAAGGAAGCCGGCGAGGGCGAGGTCACCGTCGTCTCGGTGGGTCCCGACCGCGCGACCGACGCGATCCGCAAGGCGCTGTCCATGGGCGCCGACAAGGCCATCCACGTCTCCGACGAGGCCCTGCACGGTTCCGACGCGATCGCCACCGCCAAGGTGCTGGCCGCCGCGATCTCGAAGGTCGAAGGCTTCGACCTGGTCATCACCGGCAACGAGGCCTCCGACGGCCGCGGTGGCGCCGTGCCGGCGATCATCGCCGAGCTGCTCGGCCTGCCGCAGCTGACCCACGTGAACGAGCTGACCGTCGAGGGCACCTCGATCAAGGCCGACCGCTACACCGAGGACGGCGTCACGCACCTCGAGGCGAACCTGCCCGCGGTCGTCAGCGTCGGCGAGAAGATCAACGAGCCGCGCTACCCCTCCTTCAAGGGGATCATGGCCGCCAAGAAGAAGCCGGTCGAGACGCTGACCGTCGCGGACCTGGGCCTCGACGCCGGCGAGGTCGGCCTCGGCAACGCCTGGTCGTCCGTGCTCGAAGCCTCCCCGAAGCCGCCGCGCACCGCCGGTGAGCGCGTCGAGGACGAGGGCGACGGCGGCAGCAAGGTGGCCGCCTACCTGGTCGCGCAGAAGCTCATCTGAGACAGGTTACGAGGAGGAATAGGGAAATGGCTGAAGTACTCGTCCTCGTCGACCACGTCGACGGTGAAGTCAAGAAGGTCACGCTCGAGCTGCTGACCGCCGCTCGGGAACTGGGTGAGCCGTCCGCGGTCGTCGTCGGCCCGACCGGCACCGCCGCCAAGGCGAAGGAAGCCCTCGCCGCGCACGGCGCCGCCAAGGTGTACGTCGCCGAGGGCGACAACGCCACCGGCTTCCTGGTCACCCCGAAGGTGGACGTCCTCGCCGCGCTGGCGGAGCGGACCTCCCCGGCCGCCGTGCTCGTCGCGGCCAGCGCCGAGGGCAAGGAGGTGTCCGCCCGGGTCGCGGTCCGCCTCGGCTCCGGTCTGCTGTACGACGCCGTCGGCGTGAACGGCGACGGCAGCGTCGACCAGTCCATCTTCGGTGGCGCGTTCTCCGTGAAGTCCAAGTCCACCAAGGGTGTCCCGGTCATCTCGGTCCGCCCGGGCGCGGTCGAGGCGACCCAGGCCGACGGTGCCGCCGCCGAGGAGACCGTCGAGGTCCCCGCCGGCGACCCGGCGAAGTCCGCCAAGGTCACCGGTGTCGAGCCGATCGTCGGTGGCGACCGTCCGGAGCTGACCGAGGCCTCGGTCGTCGTCTCCGGTGGCCGCGGTGTCGGCTCGGCCGAGAAGTTCGACGTCGTCGAGACGCTGGCCGACTCGCTCGGCGCGGCCGTCGGTGCTTCCCGCGCCGCCGTCGACTCGGGCTACTACCCGGCGCAGTTCCAGGTCGGCCAGACCGGTAAGACGGTCTCGCCCCAGCTGTACATCGCGCTGGGCATCTCCGGCGCGATCCAGCACCGGGCCGGCATGCAGACCTCGAAGACCATCATCGCGGTCAACAAGGACGCCGAGGCGCCGATCTTCGAGATCGCCGACTTCGGTGTGGTGGGCGACCTGTTCAACGTCGCGCCGCAGCTGACCGAAGAGGTCCAGAAGCGCAAGGGCTGAGTCTCGCATTCAGCGAAGGGGCCGCCGGGATCAATTTCCCTGGCGGCCCCTTTTCTGTGACCCGGAAGTGATCTTCCACCCTGAGAGAAGCCTGAGAACCCGCAATTAACTGAACGTGCACTAATCGGCCATCGGGCGCATTGTCGTTGGTACCCCTCCAGGGGTAGACCTTGGTTATGACGACGTCACAGCTCCTCGTCAGTACTGACCAGGCAGGTGTCGAACTCCCGGCCGACGCGCCGCGCTACTCCCTCCTCGTGGCCAACGGGAATGAAGAAGTCGTAGCCGCGCAGCGTCTCCGTCATCAGGTTTTCGCCGAGGAAATGGGAGCGACGCTCAATTCGCTCGAACCCGGCCTCGACGTCGACTACTTCGACGAGTTCTGCGACCACCTCGTGGTGCGCGACGACAACACCGGCGAGATCGTGGGCACGTACCGGATGCTGCCGCCCGATCGGGCCGCGCGAGCGGGAAAGCTGTACTCCGACAGCGAATTCGACCTCACGGCGCTCGATTCACTGCGTCCTTCGCTGGTCGAGACGGGCCGTTCGTGCGTGCATCCCGACCACCGCAGCGGCGCCGTGGTGAGCCTCGTCTGGGCGGGGATCGGGCGCTACATGCTGCTGGCCGGTCACCGGTACCTCGCGGGCTGCGCGTCCGTACCGCTGAACGACGGCGGGGTCTACGCGGCAGGCGTCTGGGATGTCCTGCGCGCCAAGCATTACGCGGACGAATCCCTTCGGGTGAAGCCGTTGCGCCCGTGGCGGACCGAAGGCGTCGAGCGGCCCGGCCGCGCGATCCTCCCGCCGCTCATCAAGGGCTACACGCGCCTGGGCGCGAAAACCTACGGCCCGCCCGCGCTGGACGAGGATTTCGGCGTCGCGGATTTCTTCGTCCTGCTGGATCTGCACAACGTCGACGAGCGGTATCTCAAGTTCTTCCTGGGGGAGCAGGGATGACCCACTCCTGGATGCCGAAGTCGCCGTGTGGCGACGGCTGCCTGACCGAAGGGGCGCCGACCGTGGCGTTCCCGCGGCGTGTCCTGCGGTTCACCGCGGCGATCGGCGTCATCTTCGGCGCCTTCCTCGCCGCGCCGCTGGTGCTCGTGCTGCGCGGCATGCCCCGGGAACGGTTGGTGCGCCTGCTGTTCGCCGGGATCCTTCGCTCGTTCGGGGTACGGCTGCGCGTCCTCGGTGACGAACGGTTCCGCGCCGTGCCGGGCCGCGGCGCGCTCGTGGTGAACAACCACATCTCGTGGCTGGACATCATCGCGGTCAACGCCGTCCAGCCGATGCGGGCGCTCGCCAAGAAGGAGGTCGGCACCTGGCCGGTGCTCGGCCTGCTGGTCCGCCGCGGCGGCAGCATCTTCCTCGACCGGGAGAACCTGCGGAGCCTGCCCGCGACCATGGACGAACTCGCCGACGCGATGCGCGGCGGATCACTCGTCAGCGTCACCCCGGAAGGCACCACGTGGTGCGGCCTGGGCTCGGGCCGGTTCCGCCCGGCGACCTTCCAGGCCGCGATCGACGGCGGTGTCCCGGTGCGGCCGCTCGCGCTGCGCTTCCGGCTCGCCGACGGGCGGGAGACGACACAGCCGGCGTTCATCGGGCCGGAGTCGCTCATCGCCTCGCTGCGGCGGGTGGCGGCTCTGCGCGGTCTGGTGCTGGAGGTGCACGTGTGCCCGGAGATCGCGCCGGGCCGCGCTTCGGACCGGCGGGAACTGGCCGCGCTGGCGGAATCCGCGGTGCAGGCGGCGCTGGGACGGGTGCAGATCCCGGCACAGCGGCGGCGGCGCGCCTTCGCTCCTGCCCCCGTCGTGAAAGTGCCCACTCAGTAACCCACGCGTGCAATGAAGGGGCCTTTCATAGCAAAATTTGCTATGAAAGGCCCCTTCATTGCAGCTGGGGGTTGACACACCTCGGCATCAAGACAGCGTCAGCGTGATCTTCCCGCCCGCGTGCCCCGTCGCGCTTTCCCGGTGCGCCTCCGCGGCATCAGCCAGCGCGTAAGCGGTCCCCAGCTTGAGCTTCAGCCCACGCGAGACGAGATCCTCCAGCACCGCGGCGGTCTGCTCCCCGCCCGCCGAGAACTTCAGTCCCTGCGCGTACGCGGCCGGGTCGGCGATGGTGATCAGCCGGTCGGGTGACCCGAGCAGGTCGACGGAGTCGGCCAGGACGCCGAAGCCCGCCGCGTCGAACACCGCGTCGACGCCGTCCGGCGCGGCCGAGCGGACCCGCGAAACCCAGCCGTCGCCGTACTGCACCGGAACCGCGCCGAGTTCCTTCACCTCGTCCAGCGACGAAGCGCCCGCCAGCCCGATGACCGTGGCGCCCAGTGCGACCGCGGCCTGCGTCGCGACCCGGCCGACCTGGCCGCTCGCCCCGTGGAGCACGAGCGTTTCGCCCGGCTTGATCTCCAGTTCGCCCAGCACGCGCAACGCCGTCTCACCGGCGACGGGCAGCGCGGCGGCTTCTGCCCACGAAAGCCCGGCGGGTTTGCGGGTGAGCTTGCTCGCCAGCGCGTACTCCGCGTAGGACCCGGTGTCGGCCCAGCCGAAGACCTCGTCCCCGACGGCGAATCCGGCGCCCTCGCCCACGGCGTCCACCACGCCCGCGAATTCGTGGCCGAGGATGTGTGGGAACTCGACCGGGTAGACCTCCACCATGGCACCGGACCGGATCTTCCAGTCGATCGGGTTGACGCCGGCGGCCTTGACCGCGACCCGCACCTGACCCGGGCCGGGCTCCGGCACCGGCGCCTCGGCGGACCGCAGGACGTCGGTGTCGCCGTACTGGGTGATGGTGATCGCTCGCATGTTCACTCCTGTTTCGGTTGTCTTCGCTGCGATCAGTCAAGCGCCGCCCGCACCCCGCCCGAACCACTCGGACGAGCAGTGTTCACTAGCCGGGCGAGCAGCGTCGCCCACGATGGACGCGCCTACTGTGGAGTCATGGACGAGTGGACGGATCCGCTGTACGTGCTGAGCCAGGTCGAGCACATGCTCGCCGCCACGCGCGCCGAACTCCTGCCGCGTTTCTCCGCCGCGGCCGCGGCCGTCCTGCCGCACCGGGCCGCCGCCATGGAGACCGGTGACTGTTCCCGGATCCCGATCAAGGTCCACGGCGATCCCGTGATCACCGCCGCGGTCACGAGCGCGGAGCTGCAGCGGCTCGCCGCGCTCGGCGTCCCGGGGCAGGCGGTGGTGACCGAGGAGACGCTCGGCGGGAAGCGGCGGAAACTCGTCGTCCTGACGTCGGCGCCGGTGATCGGCAAGGGCGCCATGATCGCGCTCGTCCCCACCGAGGACGCGCCCGCGGACAACGCGCTCGAGATCGCCGCCAAGTTGTGGGGCATCGTCAGCGTCAGCGCCGCCCAGCGTGCCACGGATCCCGAACCCGAGATCATCGCGAGCAACCTGGCGGCCGCGACCGCGCGGGCGCAGACGATCACCGATCTGGGGCAGACCCACGCGACCACGCTGGCGTCCCTGCTCGCCGTGTTGCGGTCCCGTCAGCTCGGCGACGCCGCCGCCCGCCAGACGGCGACCGACCTCGCCGCGGCCGCGCTCGTCGAACTGCGCTCGGTCGCCGATCGTGATCAGGAGCTCTCGGCGGAACCGGCGTCGGCGGCGTTCGACACCCTCGCCGCGCAGCTGGATCCCTTGGTGCGCCACAACGACATGACCGTCGACCTCGCCGGGCCCGACGACGACCGGCCACTCCCGCAGGACATCGCGCACACCGCGCGCACGGTCACCCGGGGCCTCGTGCTCGCCGCGCTGGAACGTGGCAGCTCCCGCGTCCGCGCTTCCTGGCTGATCGACGGCGGAGGTCTCCGGATCACCGTGCGCGACGACGGCCCGGACGTCGCCCGCGCCGTGCCTTCCCCCGGTCTCACCGAGCGGATCACCCCGCTCGACGGCCGCTGGGAGGTCGACGCCGTCCCCGGCTGGGGCGCCACGATCACCGCGATCCTGCCGCTGGGGGTCGCGGAGACCCCGGAGCTGCGCCCGCTGGACAGGCTGAACTCGCGTGAACTCGAAGTCCTCGCCGGGATCGCGCTCGGCAAGCGGAACCGGCAGATCGCCGAAGAGCTCCAGCTGACCGAGCACACGGTGAAATTCCACGTGCGGAAGATCCTGGGAAAGCTGGAAGTCACCTCACGCGGCGAGGCCGCGGTGCTGGCGCGGGAGCTGCGGCTGGCGCCCGTCAGTGCTTGACCTCCACCGAACTGGAGGTTGCAGGCTCGTCGTATGACGATCACTGGGGACAAGGCGAAGCCGAAGGGTGTCCTTTGGACGCCGGAACACCGTGTGACCACCGTCGGGCTGCTGCTCATGGTCACGCTCATCGCGTTCGAGAGCATGGGTGTCGCGACCGCGATGCCGACGATGGTCGCCGATCTCGACGGCCTCGCCCTGTACGCCTGGCCCTTCACCACCTTCCTGGTCGCGAGCGTCGTCGCGACCGTCCTGTCCGGGCGGCTGGGTGATCGCAAGGGCCCGGCGCCCGCGCTGCTCGCCGGGACCGCGTTGTTCGCGGTCGGGCTGCTGGTGGCGGGGCTCGCGCACGACATGCCGGTGCTCCTGCTCGGCAGGGCGCTGCAGGGTTTCGGTTCCGGGCTCCTGCTGGTCTCGGTGTCGCTGCTGATCGCGCTCACCTTCAGTGACCGCGAACGCCCGGTGATCTACGCCGCCAACGCCGCCGCGTGGGTGCTGCCTGCGGTGATCGGGCCGTCGATCGCGGGCGTGGTGACCGTGAGCGTCGGCTGGCGCTGGGTGTTCCTCGGGCTGATCCCGCTGACCGCCATCGGCGTCGGACTGCTGGTCGTCGTCACCCGGAAACTGCCCCGGCACGTGCCCGGCGAGTCCGCGCGCCGCGCCGGGGTCGTGCCCGCGGTGGTCGCCGCCCTCGGTGTCGCCGCGCTCACCTGGGCGGCGCAGCACCCGTCGCTCGCCGCGCTGGCCTACGGCGGTGCCGGACTGGCGGCCCTGGCGTACGCGCTCCGCAAACTCCTGCCCGCCGGGACACTGACGTCGCGGCCGGGGTTGCCGACAGTGATCGCTTCGCGCGGGCTGATCGCGGGCGCGTACGCCGGGATGGAGGCGTACCTGCCGCTCACGATGACCGAGGTCCACGGGTACAGCCCCGCGCTGGCCGGACTGCCGCTGACGGTGACCGCGCTGGGCTGGTCGGCGGGGTCGATGCTGCAGGGCCGCATGCTCGACTGGTCGCGCGAGGCTTCCCTGCGGACCGGATTCGCGCTGGTCGCGGCCGGTCTGGCGATCTTCGTCTTCGTCCCGCTGCCCTCGTTCCCCGCCTGGATGGCGTTCGTGGCGTCGGCGATCGGCGGCTCCGGGATGGGCATCGCGATGCCCGCGATCTCGGTGCTGCTGCTCCGCTACTCGCCGGAGGCCGAACGCGGGTTCAACACCTCGGCGCTCCAGCTCGGCGACTGGGTCGGATCGGCCCTGACCATCGGTTTGGGCGGGGTTCTGCTCGCTTCGCTGGCGTCGGCGAAGGAGCCGACGGTGGCGATCTTGGTGCTTTCGGTGCTGCTGACCGGCATCGCGCTGCTCGGGGTGCGGCTCACCGGCCGGTGGCCTTCGGCTATGAGCGGGGCCACCCGCTGACCAGGGTGGGCTTGGTCACGCCCCGGAGCGGTCTACCCTGGTAAGGCGATGACCTATCTCGACCACGCGGCGACCACCCCGATGTTGCCCGAAGCCGTAGCGGCGATGTCCGAGGCGCTGTCCACAGTGGGCAACGCCTCCGCGCTGCATTCCTCGGGCCGCCGGGCCCGCCGCCGGGTCGAAGAGGCCCGTGAGGTGATCGCGGAGGCGCTGGGCGCCCGGCCGTCCGAGGTGATCTTCACCGCCGGTGGCACGGAGAGCGACAACCTCGCGGTCAAGGGCATCTTCTGGGCCCGCCACGGCGAGGACCCGAAACGCCGCCGGGTGCTGTGCAGCACCGTCGAGCACCACGCCGTCCTCGAATCGGTCGAGTGGCTGGAGCAGCACGCGGGCGCCGAGATCGTCTGGGTCGAGGCCGACCAGGCGGGCCGGGTGTCCCCGGAGTCGCTGCGCGAGGCCATCGGCGAGGAGCCCGAGACGGTCGCGCTGGCCACCGTGATGTGGGCGAACAACGAGGTCGGCACGGTCAACCCGATCGCCGAACTGGCCGCCGTCTGCGCCGGACACGAGATCCCGCTGCACACCGACGCGGTCCAGGCCGTCGGCGCTGTTCCGGTCGACTTCGCCGAGAGCGGCGCAGCCGCGCTGACCCTGACCGCGCACAAACTGGGCGGCCCGTACGGCGTCGGCGCGCTGCTGCTCGGGCGCGACACCGCGTGCGTGCCGGTGCTGCACGGCGGCGGCCAAGAGCGCAGCGTGCGCTCGGGCACCCTCGACGTTCCCGCGGTGATCGCGTTCGCGACCGCGGTGAAGGCCACGGTCGAAGGCCGCGAGGAGTACGCCAAACGCGTCGCCGAACTGCGGGACGACCTGATCGAAGCGGTCCGGCGCGAGGTGCCGGACGTGGTGCTCAACGGCGGCGAGGGCGAGCGCCTGCCGTCGCACGCCCATTTCACCTTCCCCGGTTGCGCGGGTGACAGCCTGTTGATGCTCTTGGACGCCAAGGGCATCGAATGTTCCACTGGATCGGCGTGCACGGCGGGTGTCGCGCAGCCGAGCCACGTGCTGCTGGCCATGGGTGCCGATCCGGCGGCCGCGCGCGGGTCGCTGCGGTTCTCGTTCGGGCATACCTCGGCGCCGGAGGACGTTGAAGCGGTTTCGAGGGAGATCGCGGGCGTCGTCGACAGGGCGAGGCAGGCGGGACTCGCCGGAATGCGCAAGCAGACGCAGAAGCAAGAGGTGTGAGGAAGATGCGCGTACTGGCCGCGATGAGCGGGGGAGTGGACTCGGCGGTGGCCGCCGCGCGCGCCGTGGACGCCGGGCACGAGGTCGTCGGCGTGCACCTGGCGCTGTCGGCGAAGCCCGGCACGCTGCGCACGGGATCCCGCGGCTGCTGCACGATCGAGGATTCGGGCGACGCGCGCCGCGCCGCCGACATCCTCGGCATCCCTTTCTACATCTGGGACTTCGCCGAGCGCTTCACCGAAGAGGTCATCGAGACCTTCGTCGGCGAGTACGCCGCCGGCCGGACGCCGAACCCGTGCGTCACCTGCAACGAGAAGATCAAGTTCGAGGCGTTGCTGGACAAGGCGATGGCGCTCGGCTTCGACGCCGTCGCCACCGGGCACTACGCCCGTCTATCCCTTGTGGACGGTGTGCCGGAGCTGCGGCGCAGCGTCGACTCGGGCAAGGACCAGTCCTACGTGCTGGCTTCGCTGACCCCGGAGCAGCTGCGGCATTCGCTGTTCCCGCTGGGTGATTCGTGGAAGACCGACGTGCGCGCCGAGGCCGAGAGCCGAGGCCTGTCGGTGGCGAAGAAGCCGGACAGCCACGATATCTGCTTCATCCCGGACGGGGACACGAAGAGCTTCCTGGAGAAGCGGCTCGGTCAGCGTCCCGGGCAGCTCGTCGACGCCGAGACCGGCGCCGTGCTCGGCGAGCACACCGGCGTGCACGGCTTCACCGTCGGGCAGCGCAAGGGACTCGGCATCGAGGCGCCGGCGCCGGACGGGCGGCCGCGCTACGTGCTTTCGCTGGAGCCGGTTTCGGGCACCGTGAAGGTCGGCTCCGCGCGGGACCTCGGCGTGAACGTGATCGAGGCGAACCGCCCGATCTGGCCGAGCGAACGGCCGCTGGACGGTCCGACCGAATGCGTCGTCCAGGTACGCGCGCACGGCGGGATCGTCGAGGCCGTCGCAGAAGTCTCCGGCGACTCGGTCACCATTCAGCTGCGGGAGCCGCTGCGCGGCGTCGCTCCGGGGCAGGTCGTCGTGCTGTACCGCACCGACGCGGCCGAAGGCGATCTGGTGCTCGGCAGCGCGAAGATCTCCGGGACCCGCTGACCTCTCGCATTTCGTCCTCTGAATGCGGTCCTTGCGCGTGCAACTACCGCATCCAGAGGACGAAATGCGGGGACCCGCTAGAACTTCAGCTTGAAGCCGGTGTGCGTGGCCTCGAAACCGAGGCGTTCGTAGAACCGGTGCGCGTCCTCGCGTTTCACGTCCGATGTCAGCTGAACCAGCGCGCAGCCCCGCCGCCGGGACTCCTCGATGGCCCACGTCATCAGCTCGCCGCCGAGGCCGGAACCGCGGTGGCTCGCGCGCACCCGGACGGCCTCGATCTGCCCGCGCAGCGCGCCTTTCCTGGCCAGACCGGGAATGATCGACAGCTGGAGCGTGCCGACGGCCTCCCCGGCGTCGTCGGCGACGATCAGCAACTGCGCCGGATCGGCGTCGATCTCCTCGAAGGCCTTGAGATACGGCGTGAGGTCGCCGGTGGAATCACGGGTGCTGCCGATCTGGTCGTCGGCGAGCATGCCGACGATCGCCGCGACGTCCTCACACCGGGCACGGCGGATGGTGATCATCGGTAGCAGCGCACCCCGTCGGTCTCGGTCGCAGTCAGTTTCCCCTGGGCCACCAGCAGATCCAGATGCGAACCGGTCTCGAGGACGGCGAGCATCTGGTTGAACGGGTCCATCTCGCCGAGCTCGCGCTTACGGCGCGTCCAGCCCAGCCGGAGCGCGACCTCGTACGCCGTCGTGACGTCCGGGGTGATCTTGGCGCCCATGACCTCCAGGCGATCACGGTGGTGCTCCAGCAGTTCGTCCACGCGGGCGTGGACGCTGTCGGTGACGCGGCCGTGCGCGGGCAGCATGCGCCGGTCCGGCATCTCGCGCACGAGGCGCAGGGAGTCGAGATAGTCGCTCAGCGGGAGGTCCGCGGGCACCGGCTGGAATCCGATGGACGGCGTGATGTGCGGCAGCACGTGGTCGCCGGAGAACACCAGTCCCGCTTCGTCGTCGACGAAGACGACGTGCCCGGCCGTGTGGCCCGGCGTGTGCACGACGTCGAATTCGCGTCCGGGCACGATCGCGCGCTTGCCGGGGGCGAGCCACTCGTCGGGCTGTTCCCACAGATGCGCCTCGGTGTGCCGGACCCCGCCGAAAGCCTTGGCCAGCACGTCGACGACGGGGCCCGCGCCGCAGCGCTTCAGCAGGTCGACCTGCGCCTCCATCGGGAAGCGGTCCGGATCGCCGGATCGCGTCAGCGACGGCTCTTCCAGCTTCCCGAGCCCGACCTTGCCGCCGAACTCGCGGCGCAGTTCCACGGCCATCGTGTAGTGATCGCGATGGACGTGGGTGATCAGGAACTCGTCGATGTCGCCGAGGTCGGCGCCGAGCGCCTTCAGCCCGCGCGAAAGCCGTTCGCGTGCGGATTCCAGCGCCCAGCCCGAGTCGACGAGGACCAGCCGGGTGCCGTCGGTGACGACGTAGACGTTGACCGCGCGCAACGCGTCGTGCGGCAAGGGCAGCGGGATCCGGTGGACCCCCGGCGAAACCGTGTAGACGCCTGGCTCGGCCCAGTCCCGTTCGCCGTCTTCGGGCAACGGCTCCATGGTGACCTCCGTCCCGGACGCACTCCACTGTGCCGCCCCAAGGTCTTCCACTTTGTGCCGCCGGAAGCCGAGTGTCCACTTGAGCGGGGTGAGACCCCGGTCACTCGACCCGCCCGCGTTTCGTCCTCTGGATGCGGTAGTTGCGCGCGCAAGGACCGCGTTCAGAGGACGAAACGCGTGGCGCTCAGCCCTTGTCGTCCTGCTTCAGTGCGGTGTCGATGGTCAGCGCCGAGGCGACCACCATCGACGCCAGCGGATCCCGCAGCGGCCGGTGGATCTCGACGACGTAGTTGTCCGCGGTGGTGAACGCGGCCTTCACGAAACCGCCCCAGGTCTTGGTGATCCGCGCGATCTCGACGTCGGCGTGGTCCTTGATCACGAAGTTCCACGCGCGCCAGTTCTCCGCGAAGATCCCGCCGACCTTCTGCCCGTCGACCAGGAAACCCAGCCGGATCTTGCCGAAGACGTTCTCCTGCACGATCTCCCCGATCGGGGAATCGTCGGCCTTCGTCACCAGGAAGCGGGATTTGAACACCTTCGCCGGCCGCGTCACCTTCAGCACCGTGCTGTGGTTCGCGTCGCGGATTTCGAAGCGGTGGGTCAGGAACTGGTCGTAGTTCGTGAGCAGCCGGATGGCCTTCTTGAACGTGCTCTGCCCGACCTGGACGACACCGCCGAGCCGGTTGCCGTTCTGGTCGAACACCCCGAACTCGTTCGACATCTCGATGAGCTTCGCGCGCTGGTTGACCACCAGCACGGGTTCGGAGAACAGGGTCCCGCCGCCGGTGGCCCCGCCGCCCCGGCCTTGGGTCCCCTTCGCCACCTGCGCCCGGATCTTGTCCGGGTCGTGCGCGCCTTCGATGTCCAGCTCGATCATCTCGGCGTCGTGGGAGGGCCGCGTGTCGGCCGTCCAGGCCTGTCCGTCCCACCACCGGTACATCCGGGAGTTCTGCTGGTCGGGATACCAGCCGGCGGGCTGTGGAGAGCTCGTCATGGCAGGTCAGCGTAATGCGCTCGGTGCCGTCACGGGCTTGCCGACGGCAATTGCGGCGAATGTCCGTGTCGTCGCGTGCCCCGCCGCCCCGCGCACTCGGACCAAGGGGAGAATCCGGGTGTGAACGAACGACCTTGGCCTCTAGGCGCGGCGACCGCGATCGGTTCCCTGCCCGGCACCGACCCGGTCGAGGCCGCTTCGATCGTGTTCGGTGAATTGCCCGAATTCCCCTGTCTGCCCGAACTTCCCGCGCGCGGTGTCGGCGCCGACATGATCGGCCGGACGGCGGCGCTGCTGGTCGACCTCGCCGTCGAAGTGGTGCCGAGCGGCTACCGGGTCACCGCCCGGCCCGGGCACGACCACCGCCGCGCCCTCGACCTGATGAGCTGGGACCTCGACGCCGTCCAGGAGGCGCGCGAGAAGGCGGGCGCCGCGCCGCCGGTGTTCAAGGCGCAGGTCGCGGGACCGTGGACGCTCGCCGCGAACGTCGAACTCCCGCGCGGGCACCGGATCCTCACCGACCGGGGCGCGCTGCGCGATTTCTCCGAGTCGCTGCTGGACGGTCTGGCCGCGCACGTCGCGGAGCTGAAGTCGAGGATCGGCGCGCCCGTGATGCTCCAGTTCGACGAGCCGGGGCTGCCCGCGGTCCTCGACGGCGATCTCCCGACGGCGTCGGGCTACGGCACGATCCCCGCCGTGCCCGCGCCCGAGGCCCGCGAACTGCTGTCGCGGGTGATCGAAGGGGCGGAACGCATCACCGGACAACCGGTCGCGGTGCACTGCTGCGCCGCGAAGCCGCCGATCTCGTTGCTGCGCGCGGCCGGGGCGAAAGCGATCGCCTTCGACTTCACCCTGTTGAAGGGCGCTTCGCCCGCGCTGCTCGATGAAATCGGCGAGACGCTGGACTCCGGCACGACGCTGATGCTCGGACTCGTCCCCACGACCGATCCCGGCGTGCCGGTGGAACTGCGTGACGTGGTCACGCCCGCGTTCAAACTCGTCGACCGGCTCGGCTTCCGCCGCGAGATCCTCGCCGAACGTGTCGTGCCGACGCCGGCGTGCGGTCTCGCGGGCGCCACCCCCGAGTGGATGCGCCGCGCGCTCACGCTCAGCCGGGAGTCCGGCAAGGCTTTCACCGAACCGCCTGAAGGCTGGTGACCGGCGAGGTAGCGTGCCCCTCATGCGTCTGTTCCGCCGTTCCCGCAAGTCCGAGGACGTTCCCGACCCCCGCACCGCCTGGCCGGAGCAGCCCGTCCCCGAGGACGCGGCCGCCGCGGCGGTGAAGTTCTGGGAGGCGTGGTTCGCGCTCCTGCCGGAGGTCAGCGCCGCGCTCGGCGACCGCGAACCGCACCGTGTGGAACACGACCTCTGCACCCTCGTCGAGGCGCTGCACCCCCGGCTGCACTTTTCCCTCGATCGTGGGCACCGCGCGATCTACTCGCTGGTGCTGACCGGTCAGGAGGATCCGGAGATCCGCCCGTACACCGACGCCTGGAAGGCCGCGGCGCCCGAGGAGGACGCCATCTGGGAGTACCACGACTCGGTGCCGCCGGTCCCCGATCCGAGTGAGGTCACCGTCAACCTCGGCGAGACCAGCATCGCGCTCGCGGACGTCCGGGTGACCGCGAAGGTGGACGAAGCGGCCGGACGGGTGGACGTCACCGTGTTCCATCCGCTGATCGGGGAACTCCGCCCGGAGACCCGGACGACCATGACCTTCCTGCCGCTGGACGCCACGCTGGGTGAGCGGGTCGCGGCCGAAAGGCTGGGCAAGGTCGAGCTGGTGACCGAGCCGCAGGACGGGCGATTGACGCTTCTGGAACTGCGCGAAGTGGTCGGCCGACTCGGCTCGCCGACGTCCGGAAATGTCGGTACCCCCGACTAGGGTTACCCCCGTGAGCAGCGAACTTCCCGAAAACCTCGAGTCCGCGCAGGACGTCACCGACGTGCCCGCCGCCGTCCGTGAAAGGCATGCCGAGCTGGCGGAGGAGATCCGCGGGCACCAGTTCCGGTACTACGTGCTGGATTCACCGATCGTGTCCGACGGCCAGTTCGACGAGCTGCTCAACGAACTCCAGGCCATCGAGGACGAGCACCCCGGGCTGGTGACCCCGGAGTCGCCGACGCAGAACGTCGGCGGCACGTTCTCGACCGAGTTCGTCGCGCACGACCACCTGGAGCGCATGCTCAGCCTGGACAACGTCTTCGACTCGGGAGAGTTCGAGACCTGGGTCGAGCGGGTCCAGAAGGAGATCGGCGCGACGAAGTACCTCGCCGAGCTGAAGATCGACGGGCTCGCGATCAACCTGCTGTACGAGAACGGCCGCCTGACCCGCGCGCTGACCAGGGGCGACGGCCGCACCGGCGAGGACGTCACGCTCAACGTCCGCACGCTGGAGCAGGTGCCGGACAGGCTGACCGGGACGGACGAGTTCCCGGTGCCCGCGCTGGTCGAGGTCCGCGGCGAGGTGTTCTTCCGCGTCGAGGACTTCCTGGCGCTCAACGCGAAGATGGTCGAGGCGGGCAAGGACCCGTACGCGAACCCGCGCAACACCGCCGCCGGATCGTTGCGGCAGAAGGATCCCAAGATCACGAAGTCTCGCAACCTGCGGCTGATCTGCCACGGGCTCGGCAAACGCGAGGGCTTCGAGCCGAAGCGCCAGTCCGAGGCGTACGACGCGCTCGCCGCGTGGGGCCTGCCGGTCTCGCCGCACAGCAAGGTGCTGGGTTCGGGCGGGGAACTGCTGGAGCACATCCGGTACTGGGGCGAGCACCGGCACGACGCCGAGCACGAGATCGACGGCGTCGTCATCAAGGTCGACGAGGTCGCCCTGCAGCGCCGTCTCGGCACGACCTCACGCGCGCCGCGCTGGGCGATCGCCTACAAGTACCCGCCGGAAGAGGCCATCACCACGCTGCTGGACATCCAGGTCAACGTCGGCCGCACCGGGCGGGTCACGCCGTTCGCGGTGATGGAGCCGGTGAAGGTGGCCGGGTCCACGGTCGCGATGGCGACCCTGCACAACCAGGAAGAGGTCAAACGCAAGGGTGTGCTGATCGGGGACAAGGTCGTCATCCGCAAGGCGGGCGATGTCATCCCCGAGGTGCTCGGCCCGGTCGCCGACGCGCGCACCGGTGAAGAGCGCGAGTTCGTCATGCCGTTGCGCTGCCCCAACTGCGACACCGAACTGGCGTACCAGAAGGAGGGCGACATCGACATCCGTTGCCCGAACGCGCAGTTCTGCCCGGCGCAGCGCCGGGAGCGGCTGTTCCACCTGGCGAGCCGGAACGTGTTCGACATCGAGGTCGTCGGGTACGAGGCCGCGGTGGCGCTGCTGGACGCCGGTGTCGTGCACGACGAAGGCGACATCTTCGACCTGGACGAGGAGAAGCTGCTCGAAGTCGAGCTGTTCCGCACCAAGGCCGGGGAGCTGTCGGCCAACGGGCGGAAACTGCTGGAGAACCTCGAAACCGTCAAGGATCGTCCACTGTGGAGGGTGCTCGTCGGCCTGTCGATCCGGCACGTCGGCCCGACGGCGGCGCAGGCGCTCGCGCGGGAATTCGGTTCGCTGGAACGGATCGAGAACGCCTCCGAAGAGGAACTCGCCGCCGTCGACGGGGTCGGCCCGACCATCGTGCGGGCCGCGAAGGAATGGTTCGAGGTCGACTGGCACCGCGAGATCGTCGAGAAGTGGCGCGCGGCGGGTGTCCGGATGGAAGAGGAACGCGACGAGTCCGTCCCGCGCAACCTCGAAGGCCTGTCGATCGTCGTCACCGGCTCGCTGAACGACTACTCCCGCGACGAGGCCAAGGAATTCATCATGGCCCGCGGCGGGAAGGCGGCCGGTTCGGTGTCGAAGAAGACGGCGTTCGTCGTCGTCGGCGACGCGCCGGGCACGAAGTACGACAAGGCCGTCCAGCTGAACGTGCCGGTGCTCGACGAGAACGGCTTCCGGGTGCTGCTGGAAAGCGGCCCCGAGGCCGCCGCGGAACTGGCGCTGCCGACAGAGGAGGAGAGCGGTGAGTGACCTGGAGATCCGGCCCGTCCGGACCGAGGAACTGAAGGCGGTCGGGGAGCTGACCCTGGCCGCGTACTCCGCGGACCGGACCCTCGTCGACGGCGTGGGTTACGCCACCGAACTCCTCGACGCCGCCAAGCGGGCGGAAGAGGCCGAACTCCTCGTCGCGGTGGACGGCGACGGCACCCTGGTCGGCACGGTCACCATCGCGCGGCCGGGGACGCCGTTCGCCGAGCTGTCACGCGAAGGCGAACTGGAGTTCCGGATGCTCGGCGTCGTTCCTGCGGCGACCGGCCGCGGCATCGGCGAGGCGCTGACCAGGGCGGTCATCGCGCGGGCGCGGGAACTCGGCGCGGACCGGGTGGTGCTGTGCAGCCTGGTCACCATGACGCGGGCGCACCGGCTGTACGAGCGGCTCGGCTTCGTACGGCTGCCCGAGCGGGACTGGGAGCCTCATCCGGATGTGACGCTGATCGCCTACCGCTTGGAGCTCACCTGAACCCTCTCCCGCCCGTGCAATGAAGGGGCCTTTCATAGCAAATTTTGCTATGAAAGGCCCCTTCATTGCACGCCCAGGGGCTCGCGAAGGAGCGAGGTCAGCTGTCCAGCACGACGGCGACGATCCCCGCGAAGTGCGCCAAACGCGCCACCTCCGCCGCCCGGAAGTTCGGCCCGCCCGGCCTGGCGACCAGCAGCGCCTTCCCCGGCTTCCCCAGTGGTGTGGCCGCGAGTTCGGTCCCCAGTTCCTTCCACGTCTCCGGGACCCAGGCCTCCTCGGCGTCCAGGATGGTGGCGCGTTCCAGCGGCAGCCACGGCAGGTCGGTGATCGGCGTCTCGGGCGCGGCGCTGGACGAAGCCAGCCGCAGCGCGCCGGCCTCCGAGTACTCGACGACGACGGCCCAGCCCGCCCGGATGATCCGCGGCACCCCTTCGGCGAGGATCTCCAGCCCCGAAGCGGGCTTCGCGGCGATCTCCTCGACCAGTTCGAGCTCACGATGGGTGTCCAGCACCCCGGCGTACGGGCGGACGGCGTCGACCTCGACGCCGTCGACGCTTTCGGCCGCGGTGATCAGCGCGTCCGGCAGCCTGCCGGAGGGGATTTCCACGACGAGGTCGTCGATGGCGAGACCGCCGCTTCGTTCGACCACGTCCACACTCAGGATGTCGGCGCCGACGGTGCCGAGCGCGGTGGCGACCGCGCCGAGGGTCCCCGGGGTGTCCGGTAATTGGACCCGGATCAGGAACGACACACGCGCCCCTCTCGCCTCAGGCGTTCCAGCCTCGCCGTGGAACGCGCTACGCCGGGCGCCGATTGTGACAGACCGGACGGTGTAATGGGGCCCGCCATCCGGCCTTCGGGATAACGAACCAGGCACTCCGCGGCCGGAGTGCCCTGGCGTAACCCAGTCGAGTCCGCCGACACCGCCACCATAGACTTGCAGCTTCCGACAGAACCCGCACAGCACACCCCGGGAGTCACCCGCGTGCCCAACATTTCCCGCGACGAGGTCGCGCACCTCGCCAAGCTGGCCAGGCTTGCCGTCACCGAAGAGGAGCTGGACGTCTTCGCAGGCCAGCTCGACCAGATCCTGGACTCGGTGGCCAAGGTGAGCGAGGTCGCAGGCGAGGACGTCCCGCCCACGTCGCACGCCGTGCCGCTGACCAACGTGTTCCGTGAGGACACGGTCCGACCGGGGCTGACCCAGCAGCAGGCGCTGGCCGGTGCGCCGGCCAGCGAAGAGGGTCGTTTCCGGGTGCCGCGGATTCTGGGAGAAGAGCAGTGAGCGAAATCGTCAAGCTGACCGCCGCCGAGCTGGCGGAGAAGATCCAGTCCCGTGAGGTCTCGGCCGTCGAGGTCACCCAGGCCCACCTGGACCGGATCGCCGAGGTCGACGAGCACATCCACGCGTTCCTGCACGTGGACACCGAGGGCGCGCTCGACGCCGCCCGCGCGGTGGACGCCGACGTCGCCGAGGGCAAGGCGCCGAAGTCGGCGCTCGCCGGGGTGCCGCTGGCGCTCAAGGACGTGCTGACCACCAAGGGCATCCCGACCACGGTCGGTTCGAAGACCCTGGAGAACTGGATCCCGCCGTACGACGCCACCGTGACGCGCAAGCTGCGCGAGGCCGGTGTCGTGGTGCTCGGCAAGACCAACATGGACGAGTTCGCGATGGGCTCCTCCACGGAGAACTCCGCGTTCGGCCCGACGCACAACCCGTGGGACCACGCCCGCATCCCGGGCGGTTCCGGCGGTGGCTCCTCGGCGTCCATCGCGGCGTTCGAGGCCGCGATCGCGATCGGCACCGACACCGGCGGCTCGATCCGCCAGCCCGGCGCGGTCACCGGCACCGTCGGCGTGAAGCCGACGTACGGCGGTGTCTCCCGCTACGGTCTCGTCGCCTTCTCGTCGTCGCTCGACCAGGCCGGTCCCTGCGCGCGGACGGTGCTCGACGCCGCCCTGCTGCACGAGGTCATCGCCGGGTACGACCCGATGGACTCGACCTCGATCGACGCGCCGGTTCCGCCCGTGGTCGCCGCGGCCCGCCAGGGCCTGACCGGGGACCTCAAGGGCGTCCGTGTCGGCGTCGTGAAGGAATTCGCCGGCGACGGCTACCAGCCGGGCGTGTTGCGGTCATTCGAGGCCGCCGTCGAGCAGCTGCGCGCGCTCGGCGCCGAGGTCGTCGAGGTCTCGTGCCCGAACTTCACCTACGCGCTGCCCGCGTACTACCTGATCGCGCCGAGCGAGTGCTCGTCGAACCTCGCCCGGTTCGACGCCATGCGCTACGGCCTGCGCGTGTCCGACGACGGCGCGCACAGCGCCGAAGAGGTCATGTCGCTGACCCGCGAGAAGGGCTTCGGTCCCGAGGTCAAGCGCCGCATCATGCTCGGCACGTACGCGCTGTCCTCGGGCTACTACGACGCGTACTACGGCTCGGCGCAGAAGGTCCGCACGCTCATCACGCGGGACTTCGAGGCCGCGTACGAGAAGGTGGACGTGCTGGTCTCGCCGACCACGCCGACCACCGCGTTCAAGATCGGCGAGCGCGTCGACGATCCGATGGCGATGTACCTGGCGGACCTCTGCACCATTCCGTCGAACCTCGCCGGCAACGCCGCGATGAGCGTCCCGAGTGGACTGTCGCACGAGGACGGCCTGCCGGTCGGCCTCCAGATCATGGCCCCCGCGATGGCCGACGACCGGCTGTACCGCGTCGGCGCCGCCTACGAGGTCGCGCGCGACGCCGCCAACGGCGGCTCGCTGGTGCACGAGGTTCCGGAGCTGGGAGGAAAGAAGTGACCGCCGTGGTTGAGTTGATGGACTACGCCGACGTCATCGAGCGGTTCGACCCGGTGCTGGGCCTCGAGGTGCACGTCGAGCTGAACACGAACACCAAGATGTTCTGCGGCTGCGCCAACGAGTTCGGCGGCGAGCCGAACACCAAGGTGTGCCCGACCTGTCTCGGTCTGCCCGGGGCGCTGCCCGTCGTGAACGCCAAGGCGATCGAAGGCGCGATCCGCATCGGGCTGGCGCTCAACTGCGAGATCGCCGAATGGTGCCGGTTCGCCCGGAAGAACTACTTCTACCCGGACATGCCGAAGAACTTCCAGACCTCGCAGTACGACGAGCCGATCGCCTTCAACGGCTACCTCGACGTGACGCTGGACGACGGCGAGGTCGTGCGCGTCGAGATCGAGCGCGCGCACATGGAGGAGGACACCGGCAAGTCGCTGCACGTCGGCGGCGCCACCGGCCGGATCCACGGCGCCGAGCACTCCCTGCTCGACTACAACCGCGCGGGCGTGCCGCTGATCGAGATCGTCACCAAGACGATCGAGCACACCGGCGGCCGCGCCCCCGAGGTCGCCCGCGCGTACGTGAGCGCCCTGCGGGATCTGCTCAGCGCGCTGGACGTCTCCGATGTCCGCATGGACCAGGGTTCCCTGCGCTGCGACGCGAACGTTTCGCTGATGGCCAAGGACGCGACCGAGTTCGGCACGCGCACCGAGACCAAGAACGTCAACTCGCTGCGCAGCGTCGAGCGCGCCGTGCGCTACGAGATGACCCGGCAGGCGGCGATCCTCGCCGAGGGCGGCTCGATCAAGCAGGAGACGCGGCACTTCCAGGAGGCCGACGGCACCACGTCGTCCGGCCGCACCAAGGAGACCGCCGAGGACTACCGGTACTTCCCGGAGCCCGACCTGGTCCCGATCGCGCCGTCGCGCGAGTGGGTCGAGGAGCTGCGCAAGACGCTGCCGGAGATGCCGTCGGAGCGCCGCAAGCGCATCCAGCGCGAGTGGAGCCTGACCGACGAGGCGCTGCGCGACCTGCTCAACGTCGGCGCGGTCGACCTGGTCGCCGCGACCGTCGAGGCGGGCGCGACGCCGGACGAGGCCCGCAGCTGGTGGGTCAACACGCTGGCGCAGGAGGCCAACTCCCGCGAGATCGAACTGGCGGAGCTGGCGATCACCCCGGCGCAGCTGGCCGAGGTCATCGCGCTGGTCAACGCCGGTGAGCTGACCAACAAGCTGGCCAAGGAGGTCGTGCAGGGCGTGCTCGCCGGCGAGGGTTCGCCCGCCGAGGTCGTCGAGAAGCGCGGCCTGAAGGTCGTCTCCGACGACTCCGCGCTCATCGCGGCGGTCGACGAGGCGCTGGCCGCGCAGCCGGACGTCGCCGAGAAGATCCGCGGCGGCAAGGTGGCCGCGGCCGGGGCGATCGTCGGCGCGGTCATGAAGGCCACCAAGGGCCAGGCCGACGCCAAGCGCGTGCGCGAACTGATCATCGAGCGAGTCGGTGCCTGATCTCGCTTTGAAGAAGGTCACCTGGCGTGAGTGGCTCGGCTTCGCGGCCGGGCTGCTCGCGCTGGTGGCCTTGTTCCTGCCGTGGACGAAGCTGACCGCGTCACGTCCGGAGATCGAGGACGTGCTGACGTCGTTGCCCGCTAACGACGTCACCCGGGACGCGTGGCACGCCGGGTTCCTCGCCTGGGCGCCGCTCTTCCTGGTGTTCCTGCCCGGCCTCGCCGTCGTGCTGTTCGGCCGCGTCGACGCCGTCCGCCGCGCGGGCCTGCCGCATCTGTGGCTGATGGCGGTCATCGGCGCGCTGCTGCTGATGGTGCTCGGCTGGACCACCCTCGACTGGCAGTTCGACGCCGACCAGCGCGGGATCTTCTCCGCCGCCGGCGTCGAGATCGGCGTGGGTCTCGGCCGCTATCTCGGCCTGGCCGCCGCTGTCGTCTCCGCCGTCGTCGCGTTCCTCGACGTCCGGCTCCTGCGCGCGGAAACCCGTACGCGCCGCTGAGCCCTCCTCGCGTTTAGTCCTCTGGATGCATGGGGGTTGCGTAAGAAAGCGCTTTCTGCCTACCGTATGAGTGCCTCATACGGACGGTGGAGGTCACGGGTGACGACCGGGAACCCCCTCCGGGCGGCCATCATCGGCACCGGAGGAATCGCCAAAAGCCATCTAGCCGCCTACGAAGCCCATCCGTCGGAAGTGACCGTGGTCGCCGCGGCGGACGTCGACGAAGCCAGGGTCGCCGAATACGACGAGATCACCGCGGCCGAGTCCGAGGGCGGGCCGTACGCGGGGTTCGTCTTCCAGCACCGGTTCGGCTCCGCGGCAGGGCATTTCCGCGAGCTGCTGGCCGCGGGGGAACTCGGGCGGCCGCTGGGCGCGCACTGCCAGACGACGTGGTTCCGCGACGCGGAGTACTACGCCGTCCCGTGGCGGGGTGACTGGGCGACCGAGGGCGGCGGACCCGCGATGGGCCAGGGAATCCACCAGATCGATCTCCTGCTGCACCTGCTCGGCGACTGGGCCGAGATCCGCGCGATGACCGGCGGGCTCGTGCACGACGTCCGCACCGACGACGTCTCGATGGCGTTGGCCCGCTTCGAATCCGGCGCGCTGGTGACGGTGGTCAACAGTGTGCTCTCGCCTGACGAGGTCAGCCGGATCCGCATCGACTGTTCGGCCGCGACGGTCGAACTGACCCATCTCTACGGCTATGAGAACGACGACTGGACCTACACGCCCGCGCCGCACGTGACCGGGAAATGGCGTGCGCCGTCGACGAACATCGCCAGTTCGCACACCGCTCAGCTGACCCGGGTCCTCGCCGCGATCAGGGCCGGGGAGCGTCCGCCGTGCAGCGGCGCCGAGGGACGGCGAGCACTCGAATTCATCGCCGCGCTGTACAAATCCGCGTTCACCGGACGCCCGGTCCACGCGGGTGAGATCACCGCCGGGGATCCCTTTTACGCAGCCATGAACGGGGCATCGTGAGCGCACCCATCACCGTCACCCACCGGTACGGCGAACGCGTGACCGTCGAGGCCGGCGGCGTCGAACTTCTGTCCTATGTGTACAAACCCGATCCCGCCGCTTTCGAGTCGCGCAAGCCGTACACGCATCCGCTGCGGACACTGGCCGGACGTCAGGTCAGCGCCTACCGGCCGTCGGATCACCGCTGGCACAAGGGACTCCAGATGACGTCGAGTCATCTGTCCGGCCAGAACTTCTGGGGCGGCTGGACCTACGTGCCCGGCGAGTGGTACCAGGACCTGCCCGATCTCGTCGGTTCGATGCGGCACGACGGCTTCGAGGAGTTCGCCGTCGAGGACGAAAGCCTTGCCTTGGGCGAGAAACTGACCTGGGTCGAGAACGGCGGCGGGGAATGGGCGCGCGAACGGCGTGACCTCGTCGTCCATTCCGTGGCACCGGACGACGGCAGCTGGGCCCTCGACTGGGCGATCACCCTGACCAACATCCGCGACGAGCCACTGGAATTCGGTAGCCCGACGACGGCGGGACGCGAGATGGCGGGCTACACCGGGCTGCACTGGCGCGGGCCCCGCGAGTTCAGAGGCGGCGAAATCCTCGGCCCCGGCGGGATGGGCGGCGAGGAGATGATGGGGAGCCAGGCGCCGTGGCTGGCGTTCGTCGGCGAACACGACGAGGTCGACGCGAAGTCGAAGCTGGTCTTCGTGCACGCGCCGGAGAACGAGCACGCGATCCACGAGTCGCATTGGTTCGTCCGGTCGCACGACATCCCGACGGTGGCGTTCTCGTGGGCGTTCTTCGACGAGTTCACGCTGCCGCCCGGCGAGAGTTTCCACTACCGCTACCGCGTGGTGGTCGCGGACGGCGCCTGGGACCGCGACCGCGTCGAGCATTACCTGAAGACCCATGGATTCTGAGGAGGTCCCCGTGTTCCCGTTGCCGGGTGGCATCGGTCTTTCCCATCTGTGCGCCTACGAATGGGAGGCGGCGGACGGGGTGTGCGGCGGCAGCCCGCATCTGCACCTCGCCTGCACCGAGGCCTACGTGGTCACCGGCGGCCGCGGCGCGGTGCAGACGCTCGACGCCGGCGGCTACCGGGAGACCGGCCTCGAAGCCGGGGTCGTCGCGTGGTTCGCCCCCGGCACGGTCCACCGGATGGTGCAGCGCGACGACCTGCGGATCACCGTGCTCATGCAGAACAGCGGCCTGCCCGAGGCCGGTGACGCGGTCTTCACCTTCCCGCCGCCGGTCCTCGCCGACCCGGACGCGTACGCCGAGGCCGCCGCGATGCCCGACGGCGACGACGCGGCCCGCCGCCGCCGCGATCTCGCGATCGAGGGCTACCTGCCGATCCGGGACGCGCTCGTCTCGGGGGACCCCGGTCCGCTGCGGGACTTCCACCGCGCCGCCGCCGCGCTGGTCGCGCCGAAGATCGACGCCTGGTTCCCGCGCTGGCGATCCGGTGCGCTGGCCGCCGCCGAGCTGACCGGGGAACACCTGAAGGCACTGGCGAACGGCGACGCGAGTCATCTCGGACAGTCCGGTGTCCGTGTCCTTCGTCCGTCCAAAGAGGACGGCTACGGGATGTGCGGGAGGCGGACGGAGTACGACCTCGACGGGTGACCGGCCCAGCCCTCTCCCCGCTAGTCCTTGCCGCCCCCGCCGCCACCGATCGACGGCGAGATGATGACCACGCGGTCGTCGCTCGACACCGGCGTGCCGCCGTCCTTGTTGACGGTGCCCGCCAAGGCCAGCTGAGGGTTGATCATGCTCATCGAGGCCAGGCGCCCGAAGGTCTTCGGCGGCTTCCCGGTCTTCCCGTCCAGGCTGACGTTGGGCTTGCCGGTCACCGCGCCGTCCGGGGTGACCGGCAGGTTCTGCAGATTCCCCGCTGTCGACGTCGTCACGTACACGTAGCCGACGGCGTCGACGAAGTCCGCGCAGCCCGCAACGCCGGGCTTGTCGGTCCAGCTCCACGCCGGGGTGCTCAGCGGCTGGCCCGCGCGAAGCCGGTACAGGACGTCCTTGTCGCCCACCCGGTCCGTCAGCCACAGGCGCGAACCGGCCTGGTCACGGCACATCCCGCCGGGGGAGTGCACGCCGCTCGCAAAGACCGCCGAACTCGCCGTGGGGTTGCCCGGCGCCGGTTTGCCGGAGGTGTCGATGCGCAGCACCTTCCCGGCGAGCGACGCGGGGTCGGCCGCCAGTCCGGGGTTGCCCGCGTCGCCGGTGGCGACCAGGAGCGCGCCCTTCGCGTCGGTGCCGATCGCGCCGCGGTTGCCGGTGGCGCCCTTGGGGATGCCGGTCAGCACCGGTTTCGGCGCCTGCCCCTTCGCCAGCCGGACGACCCGGTTGTCGGTCGGCGTGGTGATGTAGGCGAAGACCAGCTGGTCCTCGGCGAAGCCGGGGGAAAGAGCGAGCGAGGTGAGACCGCCGTCTCGGGAGCCGTCCACCGGGATGGTGGCCCAGTCGGCGGGATCCTTCCCCGCGGCGGCGAGCATGATCCGGCCGCTCTTGCGTTCGCCCGCGAGCGCGCTGGGCGAGCTGCCGTCGCCGGGGATCGCGGCCACGGCGGCGACGGTGTCCAGACAGGTCGCGATGACGGCCTTGTCGAAGTCCTTGCAGCCCTGCGGCGGCGGGACCGGCGTCTGCGACTGGTTCGGTCCGTTCCCTCGGCCCGGGCCACCGGGGCCGGAATCACCCGCGTCACCGCCGGGCCCGACCTGCGGCGGGACCTCGGGGGACGGCGGATTGACCGGGGTGAACTTCTGCCCGGCGGCCGTGTTGTCGAAGTCGGCGCAGCCGGAGAGCATCAGCGCACCGCAGGCCAGCATGGCCAGCGGCGCGGTCCATTTCCGCCGGTACCGGGTACGCACGGGATCAAGCCTAGGTGGGCATACGTGAGCCGCGGGTAAGAGCCTATCGATACCGTGGCGATCATGACGGTGACCGTGCTCGTACCCGACGAAGAGGGAGTGACCGCGCTTTCGGAGATCGAGGGCGTGCGTCCGGTGGTGTACCGCCGCGGGGAGCCAGTGCCCGCCGAGGCCGCTCAGGCCGAGGTCCTCGTGACCGGTGACCAGCCCAGCGAAGAACTCTGGCGCGAACTGCCGAACGTCAAACTCGTGCAGCTGCTGGTGGCGGGGGCCGAGGACTGGGTCGGCAAGGTGCCGGACGGTGTCCTGCTCTCCACCTGCCGCGGCGCGCACGGCGGCAGCTCGGCCGAATGGGTGGTCGCGGTCCTGCTGACGATCTACCGCGGTCTCGGCGGTTTCGCCGACCACCACCGGCGGAAGCACTGGGAACGCCGGATCACCGACACCCTCCAGGGCAAGAAGGCCCTCATCATCGGCGCGGGCGACCTCGGCAGGCATCTGCGCCGCCGGCTGGAGACGTTCGACGTGCGCTGCACGATGGTGGGCGTGACCGCCCGCGAGGGCGTCCACGGCGGCGACGAACTTCCCGTCCTGCTGCCCGAACACGACATCGCGGTGCTGATGGTGCCGCTGACCCAGCACACCCGGGGAATGGTCGACGCGGAGTTCCTGGCCGCGATGCCGGACGACGCGATCCTGGTCAACGTCTCCCGCGGTCCGGTCGTGGTCACCGACGCGCTCGTCGCGGAACTCGCGTCGGGACGGCTGCGCGCCGCGCTCGACGTCACCGATCCCGAACCGCTGCCCAGCGGGCATCCGCTGTGGGACGTGCCGGGACTGCTGCTGACACCGCACGTCGCGGGCGCGGTGAGCGGACGGCGGCAGCGCGCCTACGCGGTGGCGGTCCGGGAGCTGAGCCACTACCTGAGCGGGGAACTGCCGCAGAACCTCGTCCACGGCGAATACTGAGCGGCATGGCGACTCTTCACGTCGGCTGCGCGATGTGGACGCACAAGGCGTGGGCCGGGCGGTTCCTGCCGCGGTCGGCGCCCGCCGGTGAGCGCTTGAAGGCGTACGCCGGGTGGTGCAACGCGGTCGAGGGCAACACCACCTTCTACGCGACACCCGCGCGGGACACCGTCGCGACGTGGGCGAAGCAGACCGGGCCCGGCTTCCGGTTCGTGGTCAAACTGCCCAAGGTCGTCACGCACGAGCGGCGGCTCGCCGGTGTCGAGACCGAGATGCGGGCGTTCCTGGACGCGATCGAACCCCTCGGCGACCGGGCGGTGCTCTGGACCCAGCTGCCCGGCTCGTTCGGCCCGCCGGACGTCGAGGCCCTCGGCCGCTTCCTGCGGCGGCTCCCCGCCGGCCTCCGGCGCGCGGTGGAGGTGCGCCACCCCGAGTTCTACACCGGCACCCGTTCGACGTCGCTGCTGGAGAGCGCCCTCACCGGCGCGGAAGCCGAGTGGGTGCCATTCGACACCACGGTCTTCTTCGGGAGCCCGCCGGTCAGCGAGGCCGAGCAGGACGCCTGGGCCAAGAAACCCCGGTTGCCGCGGCGGACGCGGGCGCTGACCGACCGGCCGATCGTCCGGTACCTGGGCCGGGACTCGGTCGAGGAGACCGTCGAAGGGTGGCGGCCGTGGACCGAGGTGGTCGCCGGATGGCTGCGTGAGGGCCGGTCGCCGACGGTCTTCGTGCACACCCCCGACAACGACGACGCGCCGGAGCTCGCCCGCCGGTTCCACGACGACGTGCGTGCCCTGGTGCCCGGCCTCGACCCGCTGCCCGAGCCCGAACCGGTCGAACCCGCGACACTGTTCTGAGCCGCTTCGGCGGTTCAGTCGCCTGACGGGCGCGTTTCGCCTACCCTTCGCGCGTGAGCGATGACTACCAGACCAGCATGATCTCGGACGTGGCCGACGCCGACAGCGGCCCCGGCCCGGCGGAGACCCGGGGCGGGATCGATCTCGGTCTGCTCGTCCTGCGAGTGGTGCTCGGCGTGACGATGGGCGCGCACGGGCTCCAGCACCTCTTCGGTGCCTTCGGCGGGCCCGGGGTCGGCGGCTTCGCCAGGGTGCTCGGCAGCCTCGGCTACACCAGCCAGACCACGCTGCTTTCGTGGATCACCGGGATCAGCGAGGTGCTCGGCGGCGCGCTCGTCCTGGTGGGCCTGTTCACCCCGGTCGGTGCCGCGGCGCTGCTCGGGGTCTGCGCGAACATCGTGTACGTGAAGTTCGGCGGCGGGTTCTTCCAGAAGGACGGGCAGGGTTTCGAGTTCGAACTCCTGCTGGGCGCGGCCTCGCTGACCGTGCTGCTCGCGGGCTCCGGGCGGCTCGCGCTGGACGTCAACACCCCGTGGCGGAAGCGGCCGCTTTCGTTCGGGCTGATCGGGCTGCTGCTGGCCGCGGCGGCTTCGGTCGTCGTGATCGTCCTGTGCCGCTAGCCCCCCGCAACGACCGCGTTTAGTCGACTGAATGCGCTCGTTCCGCCCACCTGGAGTGAGCGAAGGGCGCATTCAGTCGACTAAATGCATGCTTGTGGCGGGGGTTTACTTGTTCGGGTCCCGCACCGCGCCGGTGTCGGCCGAAGTCGCCATCCGCGCGTAAGCCCGCAAAGCCGCCGTGATGGGCCGTTCCCGCGAGACCGGCTGCCAGGGCCGCTCGCTCGCCTCCATCTTCGCGCGCCGCTCGGCCAGCACGTCCGCGTCGACGAGCAGTTCGAGACGGCGCTCGTGGACGTCGAGCAGGATCCGGTCGCCGTTCTGGACCAGGCCGATCGTCCCGCCCGCGGCGGCCTCGGGCGAGATGTGCCCGACCGAGATGCCCGACGAGCCGCCGGAGAACCGGCCGTCGGTGATCAGCGCGCACTTCTTGCCGAGACCCGAGCCCTTGAGGAACGCCGTCGGGTGCAGCATCTCCTGCATCCCCGGGCCGCCCGCCGGGCCTTCGTAGCGGATCACCAGCACCTCACCGGGCTGGATCTCCTTCTTGAGGATGGCCGAAACCGCCTCCTCCTGGCTTTCCAGCACCCGAGCCGGGCCCTCGAAGTGCCAGAGTTCCTCGTCGATGCCCGCCGACTTGATGACGGCGCCGTTCTCGGCGAGGTTGCCGCGCAGGATCGCGAGCCCGCCGTCCTTGGTGTAGGCGTGCTCGACGTCGTGGATGCAGCCGCCGGAGGCATCGGTGTCCAAAGAGGACCAGCGGTTCTCGGTGGAGAACGCCTTCGTGGTCCGGACCCCGCCCGGCGCGGCGTGGAACAGTTCGATCGCCCGCTCCGACGGCTCCTTCGCGCGTATGTCCCAAGTGGACAGCCACGACTCCAGATCCGGCGAGTGCACGGAGTGGACGTCGGTGTTCAGCAGCCCGCCGCGGTACAGCTCGCCGAGGATGGCCGGGATCCCGCCGGCGCGGTGGACGTCCTCCATGTGGTAGTCCGAGTTCGGCGCGACCTTCGACAGGCACGGCACGCGGCGGCCGATGGCGTCGATGTCGTCGATGGTGAAGTCGACCTCGCCCTCCTGCGCGGCGGCGAGGATGTGCAGCACGGTGTTGGTCGAACCGCCCATCGCCATGTCGAGGGCCATCGCGTTCTCGAAAGCCTTCTTCGACGCGATCGAGCGCGGGAGCACGGACTCGTCGTCCTGTTCGTACCAGCGCTCGCACAGTTCGACGACCGTGCGCCCGGCGTCCTCGAACAGCGCCCTGCGGGCGGCGTGCGTGGCCAGGGTGGAGCCGTTGCCCGGCAGGGACAGCCCGAGCGCCTCGGTGAGGCAGTTCATCGAGTTCGCGGTGAACATGCCCGAGCACGACCCGCAGGTCGGACAGGCCGAGCGCTCCACAATGGACAGGCCGTCTTCGTCGACCTCGCTGCTGGCCGACGCGGCGATCGCGGTGATCAGGTCGGTCGGCGCCTGCGCGACCCCGCCGACGACCACGGCCTTCCCGGCCTCCATCGGCCCGCCGGAGACGAACACCACCGGGATGTTCAGCCGCATGGCGGCGTTCAGCATGCCCGGGGTGATCTTGTCGCAGTTGGAGATGCAGACCAGCGCGTCGGCCTGGTGCGCGTTCACCATGTACTCGACCGAGTCGGCGATGATCTCCCGCGAGGGCAGCGAGTACAGCATTCCGCTGTGCCCCATGGCGATCCCGTCGTCGACGGCGATCGTGTGGAACTCGCGGGCGACCCCGCCCGCCTCCTTCACCGCGTCCGCGACGATCTCGCCGAGATCCTTGAGGTGCACGTGCCCCGGCACGAACTGGGTGTAGGAGTTCGCGATGGCGACGATCGGCTTGCCGAAGTCGCTGTCGGTCATTCCCGTGGCGCGCCAGAGCGAGCGGGCGCCCGCCGCGTTGCGGCCGTGGGTGGTGGTCCGGGAACGGAGTTGAGGCACGGCTGACTCCAAGGTTCGGGATGGGGACCAGGGCCTTGCCGGGCAAACCGGCGCCAAACTGGTCCTACCAATCCTACTCCCCGGAGGTCGGCCCGGATTCCTCGGTCTTCTCCGGCGCCTTCTCCTCGACCTTGTCGATGTCGTCCGTCAGCCCGGAGGGATCGGCCATGTGGCCCGCGCTGACCAGCGAGATCACCGGAAGGTGGCGGGTGCGCACGGCGGGGAGGGCGATCTTGGACTCGTCCTTCAGCACCGCCTGCACCTTCGCCTTGTCGGTGATGGCGAGGCCCTTGAGGGAGGTCCACGGCAGGTCCCGCCGCCCGAACATCGTGCGGACTTCCAGGCCCTGGGACGTCGCCGTCGTGCGGGTCCGGATGACGAACACGGCCAGCGCGATCGGGAAGAGGTAGAGCCACTGGAGATACGGCACGTCGCCGAACGCGACAGGCGTCACACAAACGACGAGGAAAGCGATCGCCAGCAACGCCGTGTTCGGGATCTTGAAGACGGCCTTGCGGTCCTCGTTCGCCTGTTCCGACTGCTTTTCTTCTGCCACGTCAAAGATGGTGCACCGCCGCCTTCCGGGCCTCGAACGCGGGTCGCGTCACGTGCCGAAGGTGTCCAGCATGCGGAATCGCCGTCCCGCAGAGTTGACACTCTTGACGGCGACCGACTAGCTTCACTCTCGTGACAACGCAGACCGGCCTCGTACTTCCCAAGCGCGTCGACGCTTAGGGAACTCTCCGCTGCGTCGACGCGCGACCCTCGTGCGACCACTCCGGTCGGCGGGGGTTTTTTGTTGCCTGGAACAATTTCACTACCCAGCCAGCCAATGAATACCCGAACGAGTGACTAGACAAGACGAGGCAGACAAGCGATGACTAGTGCCACCTCGCGAGCAGAAGCGAACACCCCTGGAGCTCGTCCCAAGCCGGCGCCGCCGGCCGGGACCCCGGTGCGGGTCACGGGCGCGCAGTCGCTCGTCCGCTCGCTCGAGGCGGTGGGCGCGGAAGTCGTGTTCGGTATTCCCGGCGGCACCATTCTCCCGGCCTACGACCCGTTGCTCGACTCGACGAAGGTCCGCCACGTCCTGGTCCGTCACGAGCAGGGCGCCGGCCACGCCGCCACCGGGTACGCGCAGGCGACCGGCAAGGTCGGTGTGTGCATGGCCACGTCGGGCCCCGGCGCGACCAACCTGGTCACCCCGCTGGCCGACGCGAACATGGACTCGGTCCCGGTGGTCGCCATCACCGGTCAGCAGTCCCGCGCGCTGATCGGCACGGACGCCTTCCAGGAAGCCGACATCTGCGGCATCACGATGCCGATCACCAAGCACAACTTCCTCGTCACCGACCCGGCGGACATCCCGCGCACCATCGCGGAGGCCTTCCACCTCGCCTCGACCGGCCGTCCCGGCCCGGTCCTGGTGGACATCCCCAAAGACGTCCTGCAGGAGATGACCTCCTTCTCCTGGCCGACGGAACTGCGGCTGCCGGGGTACCGGCCCACGCTGCGACCGCACGGCAAACAGGTCCGCGAAGCCGCGCGGCTGATCAGCAAGTCGCGGCGCCCGGTCCTCTACGTCGGCGGTGGCGTGGTCAAGGCCGACGCCTCGCGCCAGCTGATGGAACTGGCCGAGCTGACCGGGATCCCGGTCGTCACCACGCTGATGGCCCGCGGCGCGTTCCCCGACTCGCACCCGCAGCACCTCGGCATGCCGGGGATGCACGGTTCGGTCGCCGCGGTCGCCGCGATGCAGCGGTCGGATCTGCTGATCGCCCTCGGCGCCCGTTTCGACGACCGCGTCACCGGGCAGCTGTCCTCGTTCGCGCCGGACGCCGCGATCGTCCACGCCGACATCGACCCGGCCGAGATCTCCAAGAACCGCAAGGCGGACGTGCCGATCGTCGGCGACTGCGCGGAGATCATCACCGAGCTCATCGAGGCCGTCCGCGCCGAGACCGACAAGTCCGCGAAGCCGGACCTGAAGGACTGGTGGACGCAGGCGAGCGCCTGGCGCGACGACTACCCGGCCGGGTACGAGTGGCCCGAGGACGGGACGCTGTCCCCGCAGTACGTGATCGAGCGCATCGGTTCGCTCGTCGGCCCGGACGCGGTCTACACCGCGGGCGTCGGCCAGCACCAGATGTGGGCCGCGCAGTTCGTGAAGTACGAGAACCCGCGCACCTGGATCAACTCCGGCGGCCTCGGCACGATGGGCTTCGCCGTCCCCGCCGCGATGGGCGCCAAGTTCGGCGTGCCGGACAAGCAGGTCTGGGCCATCGACGGCGACGGCTGTTTCCAGATGACGAACCAGGAACTGGCCACCTGCGCCATCGAAGGCGCGCCGATCAAGGTCGCCGTCATCAACAACGGCAACCTGGGCATGGTCCGCCAATGGCAGAACCTCTTCTACTCGGAGCGGTACTCCAACACCGATCTCGGTACCCACAAGCACCGCATCCCCGACTTCACCCTCCTCGCGGAGGCGCTCGGCTGCGCCGGGCTCCGCTGTGAGACCAAGGAAGACGTCGACGCCACCATCCGGCGCGCCATGGAGATCAACGACCGCCCCGTCGTGATCGATTTCGTGGTGGGGAAGGATGCCCAGGTGTGGCCCATGGTGGCCGCGGGCACCGGTAACGACGAAATCATGGCCGTGCGCGGGATCCGTCCGCTCTTCGACGACGACGAGGTCGCCGCCGAGGCCGAGATCAACGCCGCGGCAGAAGGAGACGCCCGATGAGCGTGCACACCCTGAGCGTTCTGGTCGAGAACAAGCCCGGTGTCCTCGCGCGGGTTTCCGGACTGTTCTCCCGGCGTGGTTTCAACATCGAATCCCTCGCCGTCGGGCCCACGGAGAATCCCGAGGTGTCCCGGATGACGATCGTGGTCGCCGTCGAAGAGCTACCGCTCGAACAGGTGACCAAACAGCTCAACAAGCTGGTCAACGTCATCAAGATCGTGGAACTGGAAAAGTCCACAGCCGTGCAGCGCGAACTGCTGCTCGTCAAGGTCCGGGCCGACAACACCGTGCGCAGCCAGGTCCTGGAGACGGTGCAGCTCTTCCGCGCGAAAGTGGTGGACGTGTCGCCGGAGGCGCTCACCGTCGAAGCCACCGGCACCTCGGACAAGATCGGTGCCCTGCTCCGGATGCTGGAGCCCTATGGCATCCGCGAACTGGTCCAGTCCGGAATGGTCGCGGTCGGCCGGGGATCGCGGTCCATCACCGCCACCTCCGCCCGCTAAGAATCTTTGTTCGTAAGTCAGGAAAGGAAGTAGTACCCCTCATGGCAGTGGAAATCTTTTACGACGACGACGCGGACCTTTCGATCATCCAGGGTCGCAAGGTCGCCGTGATCGGCTACGGCAGCCAGGGTCACGCGCACTCGCTGAGCCTGCGCGACTCCGGCGTCGATGTCCGCATCGGGCTGCCCGAGGGCTCGAAGTCGCGGGCCAAGGCCGAGGAACAGGGTCTCCGCGTGCTCACGCCTGCCGAGGCCAGCGCCGAAGCCGACCTGATCATGATCCTCGCGCCGGACACGAAGCAGCGCTTCATCTACGAGCAGGACATCGCGCCGAACCTCAAGGACGGCGACGCCCTGTTCTTCGGTCACGGCTTCAACATCCGCTACGACCTGATCAAGCCGCCGTCGAACGTCGACGTCGCCATGGTCGCCCCGAAGGGCCCTGGCCACCTGGTCCGCCGCCAGTTCGTCGACGGCAAGGGCGTCCCGGCGCTCATCGCGGTCGAGCAGGACGCCTCCGGCAACGCGCAGGCGCTTGCGCTCTCCTACGCGGCCGCCATCGGTGGCGCCCGCGCCGGTGTCATCAAGACGACCTTCACCGAGGAGACCGAGACCGACCTCTTCGGCGAGCAGGCCGTCCTCTGCGGTGGCGCCTCCGCGCTGGTGCAGACCGGTTTCGAGGTGCTCACCGAGGCCGGTTACGCCCCGGAGATCGCCTACTTCGAGGTGCTGCACGAGCTGAAGCTGATCGTCGACCTCATGTACGAGGGCGGCATCGCGCGTCAGCGCTACTCGATCTCCGACACCGCCGAGTACGGCGACCTGACCCGCGGCCCGCGCGTCATCTCGCCGGCGGTCAAGGAAGAGATGAAGAAGATCCTCGGCGAGATCCAGGACGGCACCTTCGCCCGCGAATGGGTCGCCGAGGACGAGGCCGGGCGGCCGAAGTTCAACGAGCTCGAGAAGAAGGGTGACGAGCACCCGATCGAGGCGACCGGCAAGAAGCTGCGCGACCTGATGTCGTGGGTGGACCGGCCGATCACCGAGACCGCCTGATTTTGGGCTGAAGGGGCCCTTCACCGCATCCGATGCGGTGAAGGGCCCCTTCGCTGCGTCTGATGAGGGCAAAGTCCCCTTCAGCTTGCGCGCCGGAAAGCGATAGCGTGGGCACCATGAGTGAGCAGCCGGTGGACGACAAGGCCCACATCCGGCATGAACTGGACCTGAGCGACGCGAAGTGGATCCGGGCGGAACCGGACGGCGCGAACCTCGAAGACTGCGTCGAGTACGCGATGGTGCCGCACACCGACGGCGTCACCTACACCGCGATGCGCCAGGCGTCGCTCCCGGACGGCGACGTCCTCGTGTTCACGCCGTCGGAATGGGACGCCTTCGTGAAAGGCGTGCAGGACGGCGAATTCGACCTGCCCGGTTAGACGCCGTCCTGGACCCGGGCGACCAGTTCGTCGAGTCGTCCGGTGGCGGCCGCGATGGCGAGATGGTCGGCGTAGTCGCGGGATTCGACGATCAGCCCGTCGCGTACGCGCAGCACGAAGATGTTGGAGAGCCGGAACTCCGGGCTGTCCCCGGCCGTGCCCTGGTAGTTGAACTCGCCGATCACGACCTCGGGGTCGAGGGTCTCGTGGATCACCAGGTCCCGGACCTGGAACCGGACCTTGCCCCGCTCGCCGAACTTGAAGTGCTCACGCAGGTCCTCCCGGGTCTTCAAGGTGTCTGCTCCGGGCAGGAAC
Organism: Amycolatopsis oliviviridis; assembly: GCF_014654365.1. Lineage (GTDB taxonomy): Bacteria > Actinomycetota > Actinomycetes > Mycobacteriales > Pseudonocardiaceae > Amycolatopsis > Amycolatopsis oliviviridis. The sequence continues at coordinate 68,358 of NZ_BNAY01000003.1, read as the reverse complement.
GGGTGCGTGACATGGGTTTCCTCGGCGTAGAGCTCCGGCAGCCCGGCCCAATCGCCGTCCGCGACGCCATGGACGAGCCGCTCGAAGACGCCGCGCGGGCTCTTCGGATCGGCCGTCAACGCGGGGCGCGGCGGAACCGGCGTGAGCTCGCGCTCCGCGGTGTCGTAACTCTTCTTCAGGTCCTCCAAGCCATCGCGCGCCGCGGTGAGGCGCAGGTAGTCGTGGTAGTCGCGTGAGTGGGCGATGAGCCCGTCGCGCACCCGGAGGAGCTGGATGTTGGCGATGTCGAAGGACTTCCCGGAGTCCAGCGCCTCGCCGACGTTGCGGTACTCGGCGATGATCACCTCCGGGTCGGTCGTCCCGTGAATCAGGACGTCCGCCCTGCTCATGCGCACGTTGAAGCCTCCGCCGAAGTTCTTGCGGAGCGTCTCGCGGCCCTCGAAGCGGGCCGGGACGGGCGGGCGCTGCGGGTTTTCGACGACGGCGTCTTCCGCGTAGAGGTCGAAGAGTGCTTCCCAGTTCCGGGCGGTTACGCGCTCGGAAAGCGTGGCGAAGACGTCGTGGGGTGTGGTCATGAAGGTCTCCCAGTCAGACAAGAAACGGAGTCTGTAGTCCGTCTTTGAAGATACGGACTACAGACTCCACTTGTCCACCGGTAGGCGATGGAGAGTGTTGCTGACAGGCCTGGGTCGCCTGTTCTCGAGGAGAGCGGTCAGGACGAGTGGCAGGCGGGCCCAGTTTGGCGGGTGAACCCCGGCTGTGATGTCCGCAGTCGGTAGTCGGTGAGTTCATCAGTGTCGAGATTGTGGGAGAAATTCGCGCTTGATCACTCTTGTCGTGTCGATCACCTGCGCGCCGTGGGTCTTCGCGATCTGGGCTGCGAGACGCCAAACGCCGCGTGGATCAGAATCTCGCTAGAGAAAGAGTCGAGTTAGGGTGCATAAGGGCGTTCAAGGCGTGCCCTGCATTAGAAACTAGGAGCACTAGAGATGCTGCGAAGAGTGCGCGATCTATTACTAAGCGCGTTCGGCCAGCTGCTCGCCTGGTTCTGCCATGATGCTGAACCTGTCGCGACCGGTGTCGGTCCAAAATCTGCCGATATTCGCTAGATATTGTCGGCCTTGGGCCGTAGCATGTTCTCATGCTTATGCTGGGTTCCCGCCTTCTTCGAGACTTAAATATCAAAGAGGCAGTGTTAAGCGAGTCGATCTGGAAGTCGGACCTGGTTCCAACTCCGTTGGTGAACGATTTTGCAAGCGATGAGCCTGACTTTGTTTCTGACTTTGTTTCGGAGATTGGTCAGGCTGGAATCGACTTGTCTCAGATGAGTGAGATATCGGCGAGTAAGTGGCGGTATGGAAGAAGGCCAGTTGCGCTACTTCCCTTGGTTGAACGAGTGCTATATCGTGCGGTAGTTAGTTATCTTGATGCTGATTTGACACCAGTTAATAGAACGGCCGATCATTACGACCAGTTTCTCAAGGCGCCACTCGTGGATTCGGCATCGCGGTTCATAGTCTCGACCGACTTGGCTAACTTCCACAGTTCGATACCAACCGATCGAATCGCGCAAGAACTTGTTCAAGTCACCGGACGCTGGGAAGCAGTTGAGTGGTTAAGGCGATTCTATCTAGGTATTTCGGGTGGTCGTAATGGTATTCCCCACGGTAGTCCGCCAAGTACTCGAGTCGCGGAGGTTTATGCAAGCGAGCTTCATCGAAGGCTACTGCTTCGTGGATTAAGTGTTTGGCGATATGCGGACGACTTTCGGATCGGTGCCGCCAGTGCGATCGATTGCGTGGTGGCGCTTGATATATTTGATGAAGAGGCAAGGTCGCTCGGCTTATTTGTAAATGAACGTAAGACGTTCTATGTAGGTCGTGATCGATATGAGGGCATTGTCAATGCGCCAGCTGAACGCCTTCAGGAGATATCTGGCGAAGTGGAAGAAGACCTTACTTTACTTGGCTACGAGGACGGCGCCCTGACTGCTGACGCATCCGACGTTTCTTCGGATGTGGCAATAAAAATACTCGAATATTGGAAGTTTGAGCGAAAGGAAGCTGATAAGGTTGACGTAGGTAAAGAGATTGAAATAATCAGATTAGTGAAGCTTGCCTTCGATGTTTTGCAGGGCGAGAATGACTCCTCTGGATTGACTTTTTGTCACGATGTTCTTCGGTGGGAGCCTCAGGTAACTCCCGCTGTTGCGAGCTACATGCTGTCGCAGGCCGGATTGTATCCTGGAAAAGTGCAAGATGTGATACTGAAAGCGACTGCGAGTTTGCCTTTGACAAAGTGGCAAAATCTTTGGCTGCTACATGTGGTGGCGGAGGGCGGTAATATTCCGAGGAATTATCCTGAAAGTTTTCATGAGTGGCTAATAGGCGAGACTAGAAACTCTCTTGAGATAAACCGATCAGAGGCAGTTTGGGCGTTGGCTCGGAATAGTGACTTGGGCGTTGACTTGTGGAACAATGTGAGCTTGCGAGCGACCCGGCTGGGTCACCCGTATCTTGCGGCCGCTTTTAACGGAATTTTACCGGCGGCTCCCAGGTCGCTTCGGCCGACCAGTGCTCTTGATCGGAAAATCGTGGAATGGGTGGAGGAGAATTCTCTGATATGCCCTTTTTGAGTGAGAGTGCGGACCGGGCTACTCGGGAGATCATGCTCGTTGCTGCGGAGTGGGAGAGAAGCTTTGGCGGTCAACTTGCAGGTGTAGGTTTACAAGGCGCCTCAGTCGGCGGGGCAACCTTGAATCTGACGCTAGCGTCGCTAACGCAAATTAGTCGATGCGTGAGTGCGGTCGAGGTATTTACTTTCGACAGGGTTATGGAATGCATAGATTCTCGGGTTTTGCACGTCGCCAATCCGATCCTTGATTCGCTTTACAAGGATAAGAAGAAATCAATCGACGGATCTTGGGATTCAATCAGAAAAGCTGCAGTAAACTGGCTTGAGATCGATTTTCTGAAGATAGGGGTCTATCAAAAAATTGAAGGGTATGTAGAGGTGCGAAACGCGACTTTGCATGCTGCTGGAAAGATTACGAGGAGACAGAGAGGCAACTTAGCTGCGGTAATAAAAAAGATGAATTTAGTTGGAGTTAAGGTCTTCGGTGACCGATTGGCGGTAAAAGATGGATGCGTAAGGGAATGTGCTATTTGTTGCCGAGATTTCGTAAGAGAATTAGATCGCTTACTTAAGAGTGAATTTGTGTTTTAATGGACCGGATTTCGCGTAATTGAAGTCGTAATGTAATTTGGTTAATTTGAGAGTCTGTCTTTAGTGAAGATGGGGCAGGCTTCTGTTAAAGCTCAGGCACTCCGCAGCATTGTTAAGATCTCCGCCTGCTCGAAGTGCTCGGCCCACCCCAAAGCCGAAGACGAGTACAGAGAATCCTCCAGCGAGGGGTCCGCCCCCGCCGCCAGCAACGCGCGCACCGCGTCGACGTGCCCGCCCTGCACGGCGAGGTGTAGCGCAGTGACGCCCTCACCGTGCGAAAGCCCACCGAACTTCCCCTGGCGGTTCACCGAAGCGCCCAGTTCGGCCAAGGTCCTGATCGCCGAAGCCTTCCCCTGTGCGGCGGCCCAGGTCAGGGCCGTGCCCCGGTAGACGTCGGCATCCACCCGGGCGCCCCGTGCCACCAGGGTCCGTATGGCTGAAGACCGGTCGTTCCGCGCGGCCCAAGACAGCGCCTCGTCGACGATCTCGGCCGGATCGTCGCTCGGCCGCCATTCCGGGAAACCGCTGTGCGGCCGGTGGAATTCGCGGTGCGCGCCCGCCGCGGGGGAGAGCGTGCCGTCCGGTGCGAGCAACTCGTCGAGCAGGCCGGCCCGGCCGAGTCCCGCCGCCACCCGGAGGTTGCCGGGGGCGAGGTCCCGCGCGGCCAGTACCTCGGCGGCCTCGCGGTGACCCCAGAACAACGCGACCACCAGCGGTGTCCCGCCATCGCCGCGAGCGGGCACGTCGACCGGGGCGCCCGCGTCGAGCAGCATCGTGACCAGCAGCGGCAGGCCGACGTAGCCGGCCTGGTGCAACGCCGTCCAGCCGTGCACGTTGGCCGACGCCGGATCTGCCCCGTGATCGAGCAGGATCCGGCACAGCCGCTCGTCGCGGGTGGCGGTGGCCATGCCGAGCAGGTCGTTCCCGTTCTTCCCGTGGGCGTGGACGAGCGTGGGCAGGTCGCCGATCAGGCGTGCGAGACCGGCTAGGTCCCGCGCGTCGATCAATTCCCGTGCCTGCTCGAAAGCGAGTTCAGCCGGTGACGTCACGCTTCCGCACGCTACCGCCCACCCCCGACAAAACCCGCCATTCGGCCAGCGGGATCCGCTCGTCCCCGGTCAGGACCTGCAGGCAGACATGGTCCGCGCCCGCGTCCAGATGCTCCCGCACCCGCGCCTGGATCGCGTCCTCCCCGACGGCGACCAGCGCGTCCACGAGGCTTTCGGAGCCGTAATCCTCTTCGGTGAACCCGAAGCGCCGCAGATTCGCCTGATGATGGGCCGCCAGTTCCAGATACGCCGACACGTGCCGCCGCGCGATCTCCCGGTCCGAACCCAGCACGACGGCCTGCTCGACGGCGAGGAAGGCCTCGGGTCCCATGACCTCCCGTGCCTGTGCGGTGTGCTCGACAGGGACGAAGTACGGATGCGCCCCGTCGGCGCGTTCCGCCGCCAGGGAGAGCATCTTCGGCCCGAGCGCGGCCAGCAGCCGCCGATGCGGGGAGTCCGGTGTGGACAGTTCGGCCCCGTCCATGCCGTCGAGGTATCCGCGCATGGCTTCCAGCGGTTTCGTGCCCCGCCGGTGTCCGCCCAGCCCGAGGATGAACCGGTCCGGATAGGCCTCCGCGAGTGTCCGCCCGGCGGCCGCGGCGGTGGCCGGTTCCCGCTGGTCGAACCGCGCGATCCCGGTGGCGACCCTCAGCCGGGACGTCGCCGCCAGCAGCAGGCCCGCCTGCGTGAAGGCCTCGCGCCCGAGGTGTTCCCCGAACCACAGCGTGTCGAACCCCAGCTCTTCGACTTCTGCGGCGGCCTCGCGGACTTCGCCGATTTCCTTGCCGTCGAACGAGAACGTCCAGATCCCGACACTCACCTGGTCACCTCCGTCAGTGACGGCGCGAGCCGCTCCAGGTGGGTCACCATCGTGTCGAGGTCGTCGCCCACCGGGCTGACGAGCACGGTGTCCGCCCCGGCGTCGACGAGTTCCTTGATCCGCCCGGCGATCCGCTCCTCGTCGCCCCACGCGGTCAACCCGTCCACGAGCCGGTCGCTGACGCCGTCGATGTCGGCGTCGGTGTAGCCCAGCCGCTTCCAGCCGTTGAAGTAGTGCGGGATGCCGTACCGCTTCATCAGGCCGATGTTCTTCGCGACGTCCGCCCGAGCCTCCTCGCGGTCGCCGAGCAGGACCGAATGGGTGGGAACGAGCAGCTTGTCCTCGCCGAGGATCTCGCGGGAGTACGGCGTGTGCTCGAAGGGCTGAGCGAACGGGTGCGCGCCGTCCGTCAGGTCTCGCGCGAGTTCGAGCATCTTCGGGCCGACGGCCGCGAGGATCGTCGGAAACGGGACGGGTGAAGGGAATTCGGCCTCGGCGGCCGACATCGCCGCGAGGTACTCCCTGGTCTGTTTAAGCGGCCGGTAGTCCGAACCAGCCTTCGCTGCCTGGCTCGGGTGGCCGATCCCGACACCGAGGACGAACCGGCCGGGAAAGGCGTGCGCGAGCGTCCGCCCGCCGCTCTGGGTGGTGTAGGCCGGTCGCGACCACATGTTGGCGATCCCGGTGCCGATCACCACACGATCGGTGGAAGCGAGCGCGATGGCACTGTGCGCGAACAGCTCCCGGCCGCCCGGGCCCTCGCCGCCCCACACGGTGCGATACCCCAGTTCCTCCAGCCGTCGCATCGCGCGCAGTTCCGCGTCGGGCGGTGAGGCCAGCGGCGCGAGCGGCAGCCAGACGCCGACCGGCCCCAACCGGTCGCGCGTCTCTTCGATCAGGTCCATCAGTTCTCCCCAGCTAACATGAGGCAGCCTCCGTTTACCTGCCCGACTATACGGAGGGTGCCTCCGATTTGTCGAGACTAAGCTCTGGAGCGCGATGGACACGGAGAAGAAACCGCTGCGCGCGGACGCCCGGCGCAACTACGAGCGCCTCCTCGAAGAGGCGAGGCACGCTTTCGCCGCGCACGGGGTCGAGGCCTCGCTGGAAGAGATCGCCCGCCGGGCCGGGGTCGGCATCGGTACGCTCTACCGGCACTTCCCGACGCGGGAGGCCTTGGTCGAGACGGTGCTCCGCGACAGATTCGACGGCCAGGCCGCGAAGGCTCGCGAACTCCTGGACTCGCCGGAGCCGCTCGACGCGCTGAGGACCTGGCTCGCCGGGATGGGGACGGAGTCGGCGCGCTACCGCGGTCTGCCTGAGCTGATGGTCGACGTCCTCGACGACGAGACCTCGCCGCTGTACGCGTCGTGTCACGCCATGCGGGACGGTGTATCCCATCTGGTGGAACGGGCGAAGGCCGCGGGTGCGCTCCGGGCGAACGTCACAGTGGACGAACTGCTGGTGCTGCTGCACGCGCTTTCCTGGGCCAGTGAACACCTTTCGGGTGAAAACGCGCTCGAACGGCTCGTCGATCTCGTTTTCGCGGGATTACGGGCGAGTTAACAATCCCCTGTCACCAGGTCTAAACTGCGGCGCAACCGGGCACAACGGCGTGACCGTAAACAGTGAGTCGCAGGCACAGACCAGATAGTGGGAGCCGTATCGTGACCAAGCCGAACAAGCCCGTCGTCCTCATCGCCGAGAAGCTCGCTCCTTCCGTGGTGAGTGTCTTCTCCGACGAGGTCGAGGTCCAGCATGTGGACGGCACCGACCGTCCCGCGCTGCTCGAAGCCGTGAAGACGGCGGACGCGCTGCTCGTGCGGTCCGCGACGAAGGTCGACGCCGAGGTCCTCGCCGCCACCACCTCGCTCAAGGTGGTCGCCCGCGCCGGCGTCGGGCTGGACAACGTCGAGGTCCCCGCCGCCACCGAACGCGGTGTGCTGGTGGTCAACGCGCCGACGTCGAACATCGTCTCCGCCGCCGAGCACGCCGTCGCGCTGCTGCTCGCGGTCGCCCGCCGGGTCCCGGCCGCCGACCAGAGCCTCCAGGGCGGCGCGTGGAAGCGCAGCGCCTACTCCGGCGTCGAGATCCAGGGCAAGACCGTCGGTGTGGTCGGCCTCGGCAAGATCGGCCAGCTGTTCGCGCAGCGGCTCGCCGCCTTCGACACCAAGATCGTCGCGTACGACCCCTACGTCTCGGCCGCCCGCGCCGCGCAGCTCGGCATCGAGCTGGTCACGCTGGACGAGCTGCTGGAGCGCGCCGACGCGATCTCCATCCACCTGCCGAAGACCCCGGAGACCAAGGGCCTGATCGGCGCCGAGGCGCTCAAGAAGACCAAGCAGGGCGTCATCATCGTCAACGCCGCCCGCGGTGGCCTGATCGACGAGCAGGCGCTGGCGGACGCGGTGAGCTCCGGCCACGTCGGCGGCGCCGGCATCGACGTCTTCGTCACCGAGCCCACCACCGAGAGCCCGCTGTTCGGCCTGCCGAACGTCGTCGTCACCCCGCACCTGGGCGCGTCGACCGCCGAGGCGCAGGACCGCGCGGGCACCGACGTCGCGAAGTCCGTGCTGCTCGCGCTGCGCGGCGACTTCGTGCCGGACGCGGTGAACGTCGCCGGTGGCGGCACGGTCGGCGAGCACGTCCGGCCGTACCTCTCGCTCACCCAGAAGCTCGGCACCGTGCTGACCGCGCTGAACCCGAAGGCGCCGGCCTCGGTCACCGTCGTGGTCAAGGGCGAGCTGTCCACCGAGGACGTCAGCGTGCTGCCGCTCGCGGCCGAGCGCGGCGTGTTCTCCGGCGTCGTCGAGGACCAGGTCACCTTCGTGAACGCGCCGCGGGTGGCGGAGGAGCTGGGGGTCCAGGTCGATCTGGTCACCGAGACCGAAAGCCCCAAGTTCCGCAGCCTGGTCACCGTCCGCGCGGTGCACGCCGACGGCACCACGCTCTCGGTGTCCGGCTCGGTCACCGGCAAGGACGAGGTCGAGAAGCTGGTCGAGGTCAACGGCCGCCACTTCGACCTCCGCGCCGAGGGCAACGTGCTGCTGCTGGAGTACCCGGACCGTCCCGGCATCATGGGCCGCGTCGGCACGCTGCTCGGCGAGGCGGGCATCAACATCGAGGCCGCGCAGATCAGCCAGACCACCGACGGCGCGGACGCCGTCATGCTGTTGCGTGTGGACCGTTCGGTGGACTCGCACCTGCTGGAGCCGATCGGCGCGACCGTGGGCGCGCACACGATCCGGGCCGTCAACTTCGGCTGACCTGAAAGCCATATAACGAAAGCCGCGTCCACGGACGCGGCTTTCGTTATATGGCAACACGTTACCGGCGTTACAGGAATACTTCTCCCCGGTAGTCACGGGGTTGCGAAGAGCAAGATTCAATAACGGTGAAAAATGCCTACTGAAGTCGGGCTGGTACACGGATAGGTTCTTCCGGCGAGGCCGAACCATCGCGCCGTCAAGGGCACGGCGCGGCGCCGGGGCTCACCGTCGGGGGTGTGTTCGAGCGGCAGGCAGGTTCCGAGTCGAGGCCTCGAGTGAGGGCATTAACTCATGAACAGATCCCGCGTACCCCGATGGGCCATCCGCTCGTCGGCCGCGGTCTTCGCCGCGTTGCTCGCGACGTCCGTGACCGGGGCGACCGCGGCCGCACAGGATGTCCCCCTCGCGGACGGCATCACGCCGGCGAAGATCGACCGTAACGGGTTCCAGGGCAAGGTCGAGCCGAAGCTCAAGGCCGCCCAGGGGCAGATCACCGCCTTCGTCGAGCTGGCCAAGCAGCCCGCCGTCGACGCCTTCAACGCCGAGCAGAACAAGGGCGCGGGCAAGGAGAAGGCGAAGAAGGCCGCGAAGGACGCCAAGGCCGACGCCGCCGCGACGGTGAACTCCGTCGTCGGCCAGCTGAAGGCCGCCGACGCCGGCACCCAGCTGGTCACCCAGACCGCCAACGCGGTCGCCGGCGCGGTCGTCACGGCCGACGCGGCGAAGATCCGCGAGCTGGCCAAGCGGCCGGACGTCGTCTCGGTCAAGAAGGTCGTGCCGAAGACCCGCACGAACTCCAGCGCGGTCCAGCTCACCAACACGCTCGCGTCGTGGCAGCAGACCGGCCGCTACGGCGACGGCATCCGTGTCGGCGTGATCGACGACGGCATCGACTACACCCACGCCGACTTCGGCGGTCCGGGCACGGTCGAGGCGTACAAGGCGATCAACCGCGACCAGGCCACCCCGGCCTTCCCGACCGACAAGGTCGTCGGCGGTATCGACCTGGTCGGCGACGCCTACGACTCGGGCAGCAGCGACCCGGCCCTCAAGACCCCGAAGCCGGACCCCAACCCGCTCGCGTGCGGTCACCACGGCACGCACGTCGCGGGCACGGTCGCCGGTTTCGGCGTGGACGAAACGGGCAAGACGTTCACGGGCGACTACAAGAAGCTCAACAAGAAGAAGCTCGAAGCGATGCAGATCGGCCCGGGCACCGCGCCCAAGGCCCTGCTGTACGCGATCAAGGTCTTCGGCTGCGACGGTTCGACCAACGTCACTTCGCAGGCGCTCGACTGGTCGCTCGACCCGGACGGCGACGGCGACTTCACCGACCACCTCGACGTGGTCAACCTGTCGCTGGGCGGCGACTTCGCCACCCCGGACGACCCGGACTCGCTGTTCGTGCGCAAGATCGCCGCGAACAACGTCGTCCCGGTGTTCTCCGCGGGCAACGGCGGTGACCTCAACGACGTCGGCGGCGCGCCGGGCAACACGCCCGAGGCGCTGACCGTTGCCAGCAGCCGTGACGCGTCCGTCCTGCGCGACGCCGTCGAGGCCGTGGCCCCCGCCGGGGTCAAGGGCGCGAAGACCGGCCAGTTCAGCCAGAACTACGCGGCCTACGACACGCTCGACGTCACCGCGCCGGTGGTCGCCCTGTCCGCGGCCAACGCGGCGGGCTGCAACCCGTACTCCGAAGCCGACAAGGCCAAGGCCGCGGGCAAGATCGTCTGGCTCGAATGGGACGACAACGACGCGACCCGCGCCTGCGGTTCGGGCGCCCGCTCGAACAACGCGCAGGCCGCCGGTGCCAAGGGCGCGCTGTTCTCGTCCACGCTGGAGCACTTCTCGGCCGGTATCGCGGGCAACGCGGCCACGCCGACGTTCCAGCTGACCGGCAGCGCGACCGCTTCGCTGCGCCCGGCGCTGGCCGCCGGCACGCTGCAGGTCCGCATGACCGGCAAGGGCCGCGTGTCCGTGCCGACCTTCGACCAGTCCATTGTGGACACCCCGAGCTCGTTCACCTCGCGCGGCGGGCGCGGACCGGCCGTCAAACCGGACGTTTCGGCGCCCGGTGACTCGATCTCGTCCGCGCTGGCGGGCAGCGGGACGGGCCGCCTGGTCATCTCCGGTACCTCGATGGCGGCTCCGCACACCTCGGGTATCACCGCCCTGATCCGTCAGGCGCACCCGGACTGGTCGGTCGAGGAGGTCAAGGCCTCGGTCATCAACACCGCCGGGCACGACATCCACGACGCCTCGGGCCGCACCTACGCGCCGCAGCGCGTCGGCAGCGGCCGGATCGACGCGAAGGCCGCGCTGGACAACCAGGTCCTGGCCTACGTCGTCGACAACCCCGGCGCCGTCACGGTCAACTTCGGCGTCGTCGAAGCGGGCGGCCCGGTCACCCTGACCAAGACGGTCAAGGTGGTCAACAAGGGCATCAAGCCGGTCGAGTACTCGGTGGGCTACGAAGCCGTGAACGCGCTTCCCGGTGTCGAGTACACAGTGGACAAGCCGACCGTCAAGCTGAGCCCGCGCGGTATCGCGACGGTGAAGGTGACCCTGAAGATCGCCGACCCCAAGGCGCTCCGCAAGGTCATCGACCCGACCATGGCGACCACGCAGGTCGGCCTGGCCCGGCAGTTCGTGGCGGACGCCTCCGGCCGGATCGCGTTCACCCCGAAGAGCGGCACGACCGTTCCGCTGCGGCTCTCGGTGTACTCCGCGCCGAAGCCCGTCTCGTCCATCAGCACCCCGGGCAACGTCAACTTCGGCGCCGGCCAGAACCAGGCCGTGCTGAACCTGACCGGCAAGGGCGTGGACCAGGGCACCGGTTCGCAGCGGTACCGCTCGCTGATCAGCGTGCTCGAGCTGCAGGCGGAATCCCCGCAGCTGCCCGAGTGCGACGGCAACGTCACCACCGACTGCACGCTGAACCAGACCGCCAAGGGCGCCGACCTGCGCTACGTCGGCGCGGCGTCGACGGCCCCGCTGGCCAAGGCGCAGGGTGAGCCGGAGAACGCGTTGCTGGCCTTCGGTCTCACCACCTGGAGCGATCTGGCCAACCTGGGCAGCAACACCTCGCCGTTCGTGGACATCGACACCACGGGCGACGGGCAGCCGGACTTCGAGACCTATGTCACCAAGGTGACGGCGACCGACGTCCTGGTCGCGGTCACGGTGGCGCTGAAGCCGGGCTTCCCGCAGGTGGACATCCAGCCGGTCAACGGCCAGCTCGGCGACGTCGACACGAACGTGTACGACACCAACGTCGTCGTGCTGCCGGTGAGCATCGCCGCGCTGGGCATCGACCCGAACGCCGCGTCGCACAAGATCAGCTACACGGTCGGGACCTCCGGGTTCTACGCGGCGCCGGGCGCGGACTCGTCGACGATCGACTACGTCGGCACGCCGCTCTCGTTCGATGCCTTGGCTCCCGCGTACACGGTCCAGGGTGGCGGCGACGCCGCGCTGGGCTACGTCGCGAAGCCGGGCACGGCGCTGGTGGTCAACCGCAACACCGCGGCGCAGGACACCGTCCTGGGCCTGCTGGCGATCGATCACCACAACGCCTCGGGCAACCGGGCGAACGTGGTGAAGATCCAGGCGAACAACGGCAACGGCAACGCCGGTGCCGACCGGCCGGGCAACGGCGGCAGGCACACCGGCCGTCAGCCGATCGGTGTGGGCTGACGCGATAGTGCGATAACCCGCGTTCGATGAGGTGAGGGACGCCCTGGCGGCAAGCTTTCCGCCAGGGCGTCCCTTCTTGTATTCACTCTTTTGGCTGTCTCGCTCTGTGGGAGGCTCCGGCATAAGGGTGGTGCGGCTACGGCTACCGGGCTACAGCCGGTAACCTTCCGCTGCTGGCGTTTTCTTGCGGATGGGCCATCCGGACTGCCGGTGGCCTGGTCTACGGAGGTGTGTGGATGCGGCTCGCGGTGATCCCAGGAGACGGGATCGGGCCCGAAGTGGTCTCCGAGGCGCTCAAAGTGCTCGGTGAGGTCGTACCGACGGCGGAGATCACGAACTACGACCTCGGCGCCGCCCGGTGGCACTCCACCGGTGAGCTGCTCCCGGAGTCGGTACTCGGTGAACTCCGTCAGCACGACGCGATCCTGCTGGGCGCGGTGGGCGACCCGACGGTGCCGAGCGGCATTCTGGAGCGTGGCCTGCTGCTGCGTCTCCGGTTCGAGCTCGACCACCATGTGAACCTGCGCCCCGCCCGGTTGTACCCGGGGGTGCGCGGCCCGCTCGCCGAGGGCGGCGAGATCGACATGGTCGTCGTACGTGAGGGCACCGAAGGCCCCTACGCCGGCAACGGTGGCCTGCTGCGCAAGGACACCGACCACGAGATCGCGACGGAGGTCAGCGTCAACACGGCGTTCGGCGTCCGGCGGGTGGTGACCGACGCGTTCAACCGTGCCGAGGCGCGGCCGCGCAAGCACCTGACGCTCCTGCACAAGACGAACGTGCTGGAGTACGCGGGCTCGCTGTGGTCGCGGATCGTCGAAGAGGTCTCGCTGGAGCACCCGGAGGTGACCGTCGCGTATTCCCATGTGGACGCGGCGATGATCCACCTGGTGACCGACCCGTCCCGGTTCGACGTCATCGTGACCGACAACCTGTTCGGCGACATCGTCACCGACCTCTCGGCGGCGGTGACCGGCGGCATCGGGCTGGCGGCGAGCGGGAACCTCGACATCACGCGGCGGAACCCGAGCATGTTCGAGCCGGTGCACGGCAGCGCGCCAGACATCGCGGGCCAGGGTCTCGCCGACCCGACCGCCGCGGTGCTGTCGGTCTCGCTGCTGCTGGACCACTTGGGACAGAAGGAAGCGGCGCGGCGGATCGAGGCCTCGGTGGCCTTCGACCTCGCGACCCGCGACCAGGCGTCGCCCGGTGCGACACACGCGATCGGTGACCGGCTGGCGGCGCTCGTCTCGTCGAACGTGCGCCCGGTCACTCAGTAGGTCCTTGGCGCAATGAAGGGGCCTTTCATAGCAAAATTTGCTATGAAAGGCCCCTTCATTGCATCCCAGGCTTCCCGGAACGTGGGAAGTATCGCCCGGCTTGTGGACGTCCGGTGAGGGCGTGTGCCATGATGCGTCCGTGACCTCCTGCACCATCATTATCGCCGAGCGCGCCGGATAACAGCTCCACAAGAGCCCCCGGCGCGCAACCTCTCGCACCCATGCGGGAGGTTTTTTTGTTGCCTGAACACGTTTTGCCACCACCATGAGGAGTCCCCAGTGACCCGCAAGGAGCCCGCCGATACTCCGCTCGGCGACGCCTTCCACCTGTACGACACGACGTTGCGAGACGGTGCGCAGCGTGAGGGCATCTCCTACTCCGTCGCGGACAAACTGGCGGTGGCGAGGCTGCTCGACGATCTCGGGGTCGGCTTCATCGAAGGCGGATGGCCGGGCGCGCTGCCCAAGGACACGGAATTCTTCGCCCGAGCCGCTTCGGGCGAATTGAAACTGAACCACGCTGCCCTCGTCGCCTTCGGCGCGACGAGGAAGGCCGGAGCCAAAGCGGAGCAGGACCAGCAGGTGCGGGCCCTGCTCGACTCTCAGGCCCCGGTGATCACGCTGGTGGCCAAATCGGATCTGCGTCACATCGAGCGCGCGCTGCGGGTCGACGTCGACGAAGCGTGCGAGATGGTGCGGGACACCGTCGCGTTCCTCGTCGGCGAGGGACGTCGCGTCTTCCTTGACGCGGAACACTTTTTCGACGGCTACGCGTTCTCCCCGGACACCGCGCTGAAGGTGCTCGACGCGGGAGTGAACGCCGGTGCCGACGTCGCGGTGCTGTGCGACACCAACGGCGGCCAGCTGCCGCTCGGTCTCGCGGAAACCGTCCGCGAGGTCAAGGAAAGGACCGGATTCCGGCTCGGAATCCATTGTCAGGACGACACTTCCTGCGCGGTGGCGAATTCCGTCGCCGCCGTGCAGGCCGGCGTGACGCACGTCCAGTGCACCGCCAATGGTTACGGCGAACGGGCGGGTAACGCCGATCTGTTCGCCGTGACAGGGAATCTCGTGACCAAGCTCGGACTGGAGGTCCTCCCGACCGGAGGCGCCGCCGAGCTCACCCGGGTCTCCCATGCCCTTGCCGAAATCGCCAACCTCGCCCCCTACACCCACCAGGCTTACGTAGGGGCGTCGGCCTTCGCCCACAAGGCGGGACTGCACGCGAGCGCGATCAAGGTGGATCCGTTGCTGTACAACCACATCGATCCAGCTTTCGTCGGCAATGACATGCGGGTACTGGTCACCGAGATGGCCGGCAGGGCCAGCCTGGAGCTCAAGGGACGTGAGCTCGGGGTCGACCTTGCCGGCCAGCCCGAGGCGCTGACGAGCGCCGTCCGCAAGGTGAAGCGGCTCGAATCCGAAGGCTGGTCCTTCGAGGCCGCGGACGCTTCACTGGAACTGCTGCTGCGGCGGGAGGTCGACGGCCCGCAGAGCGACGTCCTCGACGAACCGCCGTTCGAACTCGAGTCGTACCGGGTCGTCCTCGACCACCGTTCCGACGGCGAGGTCGTCTCCGAAGCGACGGTCAAGGTGCACGTCGCCGGGCAGCGCGTGATCGCGACCGCCGAGGGCAACGGCCCCGTGCACGCGCTCGACGCCGCGCTGCGCGAGGCGCTCAGCCCGCATCTGTCCTGGTTGGACAGTGTCGAGCTGGCCGACTACAAGGTGCGGATCCTGCCCGGTCATCCGGGCACCGACGCCGTCACCCGCGTGCTCGTCGAGACCAGCGACGGCGAGCGGGGATGGACCACCGTCGGCGTGCACGGCAACATCGTCGAAGCGAGCTGGCTCGCGCTGTGCGACGCGCTCGTGCACAAGTCCCTCAGCGAGGGCCCGGCGTGAGGAGTCGTACAGTGGGGGAGTGCGTCTAGCCCGAATTGCTCATCCCGGTGGTGTCGCGTTCGCTTCGATCGAAGGGGACGGCGACGACGCCCAGGTACTGGAAATCGCCGAGCACCCCTTCGGCAACAAACCCAACTTCACCGGCAAACGCTGGCCGCTCGCCGACGTCCGGCTGCTCGCGCCGATCCTGCCGTCGAAGGTGATCGCGGTCGGCCGGAACTACGCCAAGCACGCGGCCGAGTTCGGCAACGAGGTGCCGTCGGACCCGATGCTGTTCATCAAGCCGTCGACCACGGTGATCGGCCCGAACGTGCCCATCCGCCGTCCGAGCGGCGTCGGCCGGGTCGACTTCGAGGGTGAACTGGCGATCGTCATCGGCCAGCCGGTGAAGAACGTGCCCGCCGCCCGCGCGGCGAGCGCGATCCTCGGCTACACCGTGGCGAACGACGTCAGCGCCCGTGACCTCCAGAAGTCCGACGGCCAGTGGGGCCGGGCGAAGGGATTCGACACCTTCTGCCCGCTCGGCCCGTGGATCGAGACCTCGCTCGACGCGGCCGACCTCGCGCTCAAGTCCGAGGTGGACGGTGTGCTCAAACAGGACGGCCGGACGTCGGACCTGGTGCACAAGATTCCCGAGCTGGTCGAGTTCGTGTCCGGTGTGATGACCCTGCTGCCCGGCGACGTCATCCTGACCGGCACGCCCGAGGGCGTCGGCCCGATCGAGGACGGCCAGTCCGTGTCGATCACCATCGAAGGCATCGGCACCCTGACCAATCCGGTCCAGGACGTCTAGAGCGTGCTATGAAAGGTCCTTTCCTTGCAAAATTTGCAAGGAAAGGACCTTTCATAGCGTTCGGGGGCCGTCAGCCGTCGGCCGGCTCCATCGCCCGCCGCGCGAAGGCCGGGGCGTGCTCGGGCCGCAGCCCCAGCCCCAGCAGCCGCGCCGGGACGTAGGACAGCACGGGGAAGCGGCTGAACAGCTTCACCATCACCGCGGGCGGCCCGTTGCGCTTGCCCTCCATGACCGGCCGCATGATGTTCTTGTGCAACAGCCGTTGCAGCCCCTGCACCATCATCGTGGGCGCGAGACGGCGCTTGCGGACCTTCGCCAGGTCCGACCCCGAAGGCCTGCCCCGGCGCAGCGGCTCGGCGAGCAGGGTGGCGGCCGCGACCGCGTCCTGCACCGCGAGGTTGATGCCGACCCCGCCGACCGGTGACATCGCGTGCGCCGCGTCACCGATGCACAGCAGCCCGTCGAGGTGCCACGTCCGCAGCAGGTTCATCTTGACGTCGAGGAACTTGATGTCGTCGGTCGTCTTGAGCTCGTCCACGCGATCGGCGAACTCGGGGCAGACGTCGGCGACGTTCTCCCGGAACCATTCGATGCCCTTGGTCCGCAGGTCCTCGCCCTTCGGGCCGAGGTAGGCGACCTGGAAGTAGCCCTTGCGCGGCAGCGGCACGGCGAACCGGCGGTTCCGCATCTTCGGGGTCAGCCTGCCCTCGTACTCGCCGTCGTCGCGCGAGATCCGGAACCACCACGCGTCGAACGGGGTGTCGTACTCCTTCGGGATCAGCCCGGCCTCGCGCCGGGCCAGCGACCAGCGGCCGTCGGCGGCGATCACCAGGTCGGCGCGTAGTTCGCCGGTGGTGCCGTCGCCGGTGCGGTAGCGGACCCCGCCCACCCGGCCCTTCTCCAGGATCAGCCCGGTCATCTCGGTGCTCTGCCGCAGCGTGAACGTGGGTTCCTTCGCGCCGGCGTCGGCGAGCAGGTCCAGGAAGTCCCACTGCGGGACCATCGCGATGAACGGATGCGCGACCTTCAGCCTGGTCAGGTCGGCCAGGCGCATCATCGTGCCGTCCTCGGCGGGGAAGCCCGCGTAGGAGATCTCGCTGTGCGGCAGGCTGAGGAATTTCTCGCCGAGGCCCAGCTCGTCGAGCAACGTCAACGTCGACGGGTGCACGGTGTCGCCGCGGAAGTCCCGCAGGAAGTCCTTGTGCTTCTCCAGCACCGTGACCTCGCCCCCGGCCCTGGCCAGCAGCAACCCGGCGACCATGCCCGCGGGGCCACCGCCGACGACCACGCAGTTCGTGCGTTCGTTCATCCGTCCCACCCCTTCGAAACCCTTATTCATCACTTGTTGAATAAGGTCAGGATGCACCCGCCCGACCGGCGCGTCAAGCGCCATCCGGGCGGATACGCTGATCGGGCTATGACCCGGGTCTCACCGGTTCGCGTGCTCTTGCCGGCGATCGAGACGACTGTCCGAAAAGGACTCCGAGGCGCGGGAGCTGTCCTCGATGGACGGCGATCGCGGAAATGCCGTTGTGGACGGTCCGTACTTCAAGCCACGCAAGGATTTCCGGTGTCGTCACTGCGTGTGTGCACTCTGGACCGGGCAGCGGGCCGGGTATCGGCATTTCACCCGACTGGTCGCGTTACCTGTTGTCCGGTAACTAAAAAACGTCATCTCACCAACTGGGAGTAGAGTGCCCGCGCCGGAACAGAGCAGCCTTTATCACCTCATCGGCAGAGTCGCGATCGCGCTGGGTGCCCTAGCCTCACTTGGTGGATTTCGCTCTCGTGCCCCGGACCTCGTCACGAACCACGCCGGACGCTCCGGATGGAGCCCCCTGGGAGCCCCCGGAGTTACGGTTGGTGTGCCTCGACATCGATGACACACTGATCGACTGCACGGCCGCGATACGGCTCAGCCTTCGCGCGCTCACCGGCCAGAACGACCTTTGGCCGCTGTGGGATCTCATCACCGAAGAGCATGTCGCGCTGGTGGTCGCGGGTGAAATCGATTACGCGACCATGCATCACAAGCGTACTGAATGCTTCCTCGCCGAGATCGGCATTTTCGCCGACGAAGAGCAGGTCAGCGGCTTCGAAAGACGCCGTCGTGAAATCCTCACCCGTTCGTGGCAATTGTTTGAAGATGTCCTCCCGTGTCTGGAATGGTTGCGAGCCGCTGGCGTCCTCGTCGCGGCCGTCACGAACGCCTCGGGCACGCATCAGCGCAAGAAGATCGCCGACCTCGGCCTCGCCCGCTTCTTCGACCACGTGGCCATCGCCGGTGAACTCGGAGTAGCCAAACCGGACCCGGCGATGTTCCACTCGGTCTGCCTCGGCCTCGGCTGCGACCCGGCGCAGGCCGTCCACGTCGGCGACAAACTCGACACCGACGCCATCGGCGCCCGCGACGCCGGCCTGGGCGCCGTCTGGCTCGACCGGGACGGCATCGCCGAGCGCGCCCCGGCGGGCGTGCACACGATCTCCGGCCTCGACGAGCTCCCTGAGCTGCTGGTTTCCGAGTTCGCGAAGCTCGGCGTCCCGGCCCAGCGCGCTACGGAGACCCCCGCTTTCACGGTGCGGAACAGCGTGCTCTAGTATTTCTTCTCGTGCGGTGCTGAGCCGGTCAAGATCGGAACGGCACTTCACTGGGGTATGGTGTAATTGGCAGCACGACTGGTTCTGGTCCAGTTAGTCTAGGTTCGAGTCCTGGTACCCCAGCTGGAGAACTCTCCGGAGTGAAACACAGAGTGACCCCCCTGAGAAGGCGGGAAACCCGGTCTGGTAAGTTTCTCCACAGCAACACAGCAGGCGAACAACTGAAAAACCTCCTCTCGCAGGAGGAAGTTCCTAGCCCCCGTCGTCTAGCGGCCTAGGACGCCGGCCTCTCACGCCGGTAGCGTGGGTTCGAATCCCATCGGGGGTACTCGCAAAAAGCGCCGATCATTTTGATCGGCGCTTTTTGCTATTTCAGGAGCTGGCATGGCGTCGGTGATCCTTTCTGCGGCAACAGCGGTTTCCGGTACCTGGCCGACCGGCAGTTTCCGTTCGGCCTGATGTTCCTGGGCGGCGCTGTCGTCCACTGTGGTCAGCTCGGCTTCGATGATGCCGCGCCGCGCCGGACTGAAGAGGCGATCGGTGTAAAAACTGAGACGGCAGCGAGCAGTTCGTCTTCACGGAGCCGGATCGCTACCGGAAGTCCTGCGTGGGGTCCGGTGTCACCCGCGATTGTTCGTGCCGGTCGGTACAGGTAGTAGAGAATCCTGTTGCTTCGTGTCACCGGCCATGCGCCGCCCGCAGCTGTGGAAGATCGTGCCGCGGAAGAAGTAGGAACGTTCGGCGCTCGGGTTGATGTTCAGCTGACCGTCCGCACGAGACTCTCGTTTGCCCGCGCGACGGCTGTTGAGTTCGTCGAGCATCCATTTGGAGATCAGGCCTCGTGAACCGGGCCTCAGTGCCCAGCCTCCTTGAAGGGCTCGTGTTCGGACGTGGTCGCTCTGCGGTGGTTAGCGCTGGAGGTCGGCGTTGAGCCGGTCCGCGATGGGGTTGTAGCCGTACGGAGGCTTGCCGATGAGGACCTCGTGCTCGGCGATCGACTTCACCCACACGGGACCCGCTCAAGATTGCCGGTTTCATCGTGGTCGCCCCGTGCCGCCGGATGAGCTGAGCCGGGGAGCGGAGGTCCCGCTCCCCGGGCCGGTTGCTACTTCAGAAGCGCGGGCACGGTGGCGAGCACGCCCATCGCGCTGCCTCCGCCTGCCAGCAGTGCGGCGGGCCAGGTGAGGCCGGTCGCGATCGTCAGTCCAGCGGTAATCGCAGCGACAACAAGCATCATGACCAGGACAAGCGCAGCTTTGGCATCGAAGAGTTCCATGGGGCCTCCGTTCGTTTCGCCGGCCGCGTCTTTGTCGCGGCCCAAGAACGAAGGTGCCCGGCCTGGGACGCGTGGTGGCTGAATCCGAACAAGATCGCACACCCTTTCGATTGGATGCCGCTGACCTGCGCATTTAGTGTGGTTCGGGCGGCGAAAGCGGGCCTGTGCCGAACGAATCCGAACGCATGACCTGCCGTCCGCACTACCCTGGCGGCCATGGGTGAGGGAATGGGCACACAGGGTGGCGTAGACGGTCCTTGGTCACTAAGGCGGTTCTCGGAGAGTCTTCGCGCCCTCAAACGGCACGCTGGTGGGCCGTCGTTCAGCGAGATCAAGAAACTGACCGACAGGAAGCCGTCCTCAGCGACGCTGAGCGCGCTTTTCGCAGGCAGTGGCAAGAACGCTCCGAGGTGGGACCTCGTCTCCGACGTTGTCACGGCGATGCTCGCCTACGCTCGTCAAAACCGGCTGAACCTGGATCCGCGGGTGGCGGACCTGGGGGAGTGGCGGCGAAATCACGAGCTCCTCGTCGAGGCGATGGAAAAGGCGGTAGCCGATCGGGCCGCTCGGCAGGCGGCGCTGTTGACGGCGTTCTCGGTGCTTCCGACAGACGAGCTCCGGCATCCACCGTTTCCTACGCTGGACGAGCTGACAATGGCTTGGGAGGGCAGACCGGAGCCCTCGGGTGGCGTGTACTTGCCTCGGCCCGACTTCGATGAGGAGCTGAGCGAAGCTCTCGCCTCGGAGTCGGCGCCATACCCATTCGTGTTGGTGTACGGCGACGACGGCGCGGGCAAATCCACGTCCGCCTGGGCTGCGGTGGTCAGGGTTCTTGATCCCAGCACCAAGGTGCTCGTGCCACAGGACCGAAACGCGTTAGCCGCCCTCGCTCAAGCCGCCGATCTGCCTACGATCACGAACGGGCCGACGCTGATCTGGGTGGACGGCATGACCGCCGCGGACCTGGACCGCCTCACCGGCGAGATGCTCGAACGTCTTGCCGGCACGGCGTTCATCGTGGCGACGATCGCTGCCGACGACTGCGCGACCATCATCGAGGGCCCCCGAGACTGGATGCCCATCGCACGGGCCGCGCTGCGGAGTACGTATCTCCTGCATCTGCCGTATGAGCCGGAGATCATCGAGGAGGTGATGCTCAATGCCTCGCTCGGCACGGAATCGTTCGACGCCGGCGAGATCCAGGATCCCGCAGACCCGGAGATGATGATCCTTCGCCTGAACACCGCGCGTTCGAGCAGCCCCGCGGGCATGGCGCTTGTGCGGGCCGCCATCGACTACCGCCGTGCGGGACTGGAGCGTCCGGTTTCCGACGGTGAGCTGCGGCGAGTGTTCCCGCACTATCTCGCCGACGTCAGGAACTTCGCTGTGACGGACGAACTTTTCGAATCGGGTATCGCCTGGGCTCAGGGCGTCGGTTCGGAGGCGGAGGCGATGTTCGTAGTGTCTCCACACCTCAAGAACGGCGATCGGCTCTGGAGCGTCGTTCGGACCTTGGTGGACGGCGCGGAGCCGAAACGGGCGATTCCCGACGTCCTGTGGGCGGAGCTGATCGACTTCGCGACACCCGGGGAGTGCGGAGGGATAGGCCACAGGGCGATGCAACTGGGGCAGCTGGCGTATGGCGCGCAAGCCCACACAAAGGCGGCGAGTGTTCCGGATGTCGAGGCGCGAGCGCACATTCTCGCCGGCGTCGCGTACAGGGACCTCGGAGATCGTCCAGCTTCGCAGATGGCGTTCATGGCTGCGTATCGGGCCGCCTCCCGGGACACGCTCGCATCCGAGGCCTGCTATGCGGCCTACGAGCTGGGCAATCTCGCTGCTGCGGGCGGCGACACCGACAAGGCTGTCCGCTGGTGGACCGATTCCGCCGAGCGTGACGAGTGGAGTTCCCTGGCAGCCTATCTGGCTCTGGGTTCCCATTACGCGCTGAAGGGCGAGAAGGAAAAGGCGCTGGCCGCCCTTGATCGTGACTTCTCGGGGGAGAAGCCCGCCATGCGACAGCACGTCTCGATGTTGCTTCTCCTGTTGCGTCCGACAGCCGAGAGCTTGGCCGAGGTCGCTGCGGTCGCGGACGAAACCCCACTGGAAACGGAGGCTCAACGTGAGATCAAACGCGAGCTCATGAGCTACGTCGCTAAGCGACTGCAGCTGGCCGAGACAGCTGAACGGACTGAGCCCGGTGAAACAACTCATGCGGAGGTCCTGTTCGACAGGGGCTACACAGCACTCATTTTCGGCGCGCGGGAGGACGCCGCCACCGCGTTGGACCAGTGTGTCCGCTGTGGTGACGGACGCTACTCGATCGAGGCAGCCTTCGAGCTGGGGAAACTCCTGCATGAGGACGGTGATTTTGCCGGAGCGGAACGCGCCTGGATGACGATCGTGGAGGCCGGCGACGAGGAACTGGCGCCTCGGGCTCGGTTCAACATAGCGCTGCTGCGCCAGGAAACCGGCGATTCGGCCGGGGCGATTGCACAGCTCGAACAGGTCCTCGCGGACGGTGATCCGGATCGCCGGGCTCATGCCGCGCTTCTGAGTGCGCAGATCCTCGAGGCCCAGGACGCCGATGTAGCCGTGGTCGATGGCTTTTACCGGCAGGCGATCGAGGCGGGATCCCCGGAATGGTCTCCTTTGGCGCTGATAGAACTAGGCGTCTCGATTCACCGGCAGCACGGTCCGACCGACGAGGCCCTGTCATTGTTGCGTGTGGCGAGCGAATCGGAACATGCAGACGTGGCGCCGAGGGCTTCATGGATCCTAGGGTGCTTTCTGGAAGTGTGCGAAGATTACGATGGCGCGATTCAGGCTTATCAGATGGCCATCGCCGCCGGGCATTCCGACTTCAGCCCGGCGGCACAGTCCTCGCTGGGGCAACTGTACGGGATACTGAACCAGCCAGGACTCTCCATGCGTCACTTGGAAGCCGCGTACAACTCGGGACATCCCGAGTATCGGGTGGAAGCCGCGTTTCACATGGGATTACTGCACTACTGGTTCGCGCGGTACCGAAACGCAGTGGTCGCGTTCCGCGAGGTAGTGGTCAACCGACATTCCAAGCTGTGGCCGATAGCGGCCTTGTTTCTGGGTAAAGTACTTAACGCTCTCGATGATATCGAAGGCGCCGCGGAAGCATGGCGTTTAGCGGCGGAGTCCGGAACTGAGCCGGCTGCAGCTGACGCGGCCGCTGCTCTTCGGGAGCTTAGGATGAGCCTGGAAGAGAAGATGGACTGACCATCTCCAAGAAGCTCTCAGGCGCCTACTTCAAGGCGGGTGCCTACACTCGAGCCAACTGCGGCAACATTTCTCGTTGTCATGACGGTAATTCGGCCGTGGCTTCCGCGCGACCAGCGGTGGCCTGCGCCGTGCCCTCGACGTCGGTGCGGGACGGCTCGTGGCCCCCGAAGGCGGGCAAGAGGCTGCTCGGCGGCTCGCCGTCGCATGCCGACTCGCTGCACCGGGCGGCAAGGGCCAAGGGACACGACATCGTGCTCGATCGAACGGGTGGCGCGACCCGGGCGGGATCGCCGACCCGAACAAGTACCGGGACGAATTCGCGGTGCGCTGGGTGAACAGGCAGCACAATTCGGAAGCCGGGAATCGCTTGCATTCCTTCTACCAGACCCATCGGATCCTCGACGTGGATCGCCTGATCCCGCCGTGGAACAAGATCCTGGACCCGAATGATCAGGAACGCTTCTGGGTTCCGATCACACCCTAGAATCGGCACGGTGGATTTCTGACCGGTGAGGTGTGCCCGGTTCGCCCGGGCACACCTCACCTCGGCGAGAGGCTGGGCATTCGTGACCGCACCGGTGAACGAGATATGGCAGCGCGTCGTGGACCTGCTGCGGGAACACGCCCCGGCCACCGCTCGCGAGCTCCGTCCTCCCGGCCCCGCGGAGGATGTCCAAGATCTTCAACGCCTCGTCGGGCTCCCGTTGCCGGAAGATCTCCTCGGCTGGTGGGCGCTCATGGACGGCATCGTCGACCGGTACGACCAACGGGCCGGGAACCTGGTGCCGAACGGCTACGTGCCCCTCGCCGTGCGGAGAGCTCACGAGGAGTACCAACGGCTTCTGGAGTCCACCGCCCCGGACCCGACCTGCTGCGGCCCGGACCGGGCACACCGGAACCGGGCGGGCGACGACGGAGGCCCGTTCTGCACCGCGCTGGTCCCCATCTGCCGCGACATCACCGGCTCCAGCCTGTGCGTGGACCTGCGCGACGGGGACGATCACGGCATGATCGTGGAGATGGCGCCCGGGGACGGCTTCGGCGCGACCCACTGGGGAAGCGTGACCGAGATGCTCACCGAGATCGCCGAACGGCTCGACGCCTACGCGCGTCGAGCCGAACTTCCCTATGGCGAGAAACACCCCTCGGTCGACGACGAGGGAAGACTCCAGTGGCAGTAAGGGAGTTCGTCCGATCAGGGGCCGAACAGACCACAGTGCCCGTGGCGCGCATCGGATACGTTGAGAGGAAAGGCTTCGGCCGGAAACGTAGGCGATGCGGGGAGAAGACCATGACCGTCCCGGTGCCGAGCCGGCCGCTCCCGAGGCGGGGCGGCCTCAAGGACCGGGCGGAGCAGGTGCTGGGACCTCGGGCCGCCAAGCGGGTGACGGTCTTCCGCGACGGTACGTCCTATGTGGAGGCCGGCGCCGGGAGACAGTTCGTGGCCTGGCTGGTCGATTTCGTCGTCTTCCTGTTCGGCGTGGGAGTCGGCGTCGTCATCATGGCGGTCGTGGATCGTTCGGCGAATCTCGACGACGGGGTGCTCACCCTCGCCATGCTGGCGATGTTCTTCGTGGTGCCGTCGCTGTACGGCGTTTGCTACGGGAACGGTCGCGCGCTCGGCGCGGTTGTCGCCGGTACCAGGCTCGTGCGGATCGCGGACGGCGGCCGGATCGGCAAGAGAGCGGCCTGGGCGATGCTGGTCAGGACGGTGCTGATGCCGCTGCTCCTCCTCGCCGTGCTCGCGGCCGCGTTCACCGGGGGCGGCACCGCGCCGGGTGGTTCGCAGGCCAGGGTCAGCGTGGACGTCGGCGCCACCCGACGGCTTCGTGCGGCGGGTATCGATCGGTGACACGAAGCAAGCGTGGCTGCTAGCGGTGATGGAGGCGCTCGTCCGTGCTTTCGCCGCGTCGCCGGACATCGTGGGGCCTGCCAGTGAAAACACGCCGATCCCACCGCAAGCCGTTGTTCACGCCACGTTCATCTCGGTGCCATGTGATGGGGAACCTTGCAGGCAGCGGACAGCGACGTCGAAGGAGAGCAGGATGAGCACTCCGACCTTGGACACGATGGCGACCGAACAGCTCGATCTTCATTTCCGGCAGCTGGAAGACCGGCTGACCCACGATTACTCCGGCATCACCCGATCCGCCCTGCACGACCTGGTGGAACACGAGCGGTCCCGGTTCGCCGGGGCGCGGATCCACGCTTTCGTCCCGATCCTGGTGGAGCGCGCGGTCCGGCTGACCTTGACCCTGCCCCAGGCGAAGCATCGCAAGCCGTAGGGAAGCGCCGCCTCCACGATGATTCAGACGCCCGCGTTCTGCCTGATCCAGTCGCGGTACCGCGTCACGTCGGTGTAAGCCGGGGTCGGGTGGCAGGCACCCGACAGCCCGATCAGGTACCAGGCGCCGCCCGGCCCGGAAGCGAACAGGGGCCGGGCGAAGTCGTTCTCGGTCGCGCAGCCCTCGTCCCTGGCGAGACAGATGGTGGCGGTTCCCCCGCAGTTCTCGGTGGTCACCCGAGTGCTGGACGCGGTCTGCAGATCGGTCGCGCACAACGCTTCGTCGCCCTCGCAGGACATCGACCAGCCATAGGTCCGCACCTGTCCCCCCGCTCGCGGGCTCTCGGTGCCGAGCGGTGCGTAAGGACCAGGGACATCGTGATCGAGCCGCACCAGCGCGAGATCCGCGTCCGGATGCGTTCGGACGCTGTCGACGGAGACGACCGCGGTCCGGGAAGCGCCTTGGCTCTCGCTGTCGAGGTCGAACTCGATCTCCGAGGGGTGCCGGGCGCACCGGGCGGTGGTGATCATCCAGCGCGGAGCGATGATCGTGGCGTTGCACAGCTCGTCGCCGTCGGTGAGCAGCCGGGCGTCCCACGGGCCCGACGTCGAGAAATCGGCGGCGAGGGTGGGAGAGGTCCCTTCCGGATCGCCGGCGCCCTGGTGGCGGCCCGCCACACCCACCGCGACGGCGGCGGCGACGGTCACCACGGTCACCACGACACCGTGCAGGATCGCCCCCTTCGCGACTTTGGGAATCGCCCACACACCTCCCGGGTCGCCGTCCGACTGAGTAGGTCACTCACCCTCACGGACCCGGGACGAGGGGGCCACCTACTTTCGTCGACCGTCGCGTGCGGGAAATTCCCATTTGCCGTTTGGAAAGCGTGCGGGGGCGGTCGGCGACCGCCCCCGCACGTCCGGGATCAGGGAGTGTCGGTGCCGCCGTCGAGCTGCTTCTTGATGTCGTCGAGGTAGGTCGAAACACGGCTGTAGACGCCGTACTTGCCCGCTTGGGCACAGCCTTCGCCCCACGAGACGACGCCGATCAGCTTGCCGCCGGAACCGACCAGCGGACCGCCGGAGTCGCCCTGGCAGGTGTCCTTGCCGCCCTCCTCGACACCGGCGCACACGTGGGCTTCCGCCACGTAGCCGTCGGGATACGCCGTCTTGCAGCCGTCGTCGGAGACGACCGGGAGCGAGACCTTCTTCAGGTTGTCCGACTGCTCTCCGTTTTCGGAGGTCAGGCCCCAGCCAAGGGCCACGGCCTCGGCGCCCGGCTGGTAGCCCTCGTCGGACTTGCCGGCGAGCTCCATCGGCTTGGCGTCGGTGTCGCTTTCCAGTGTCAGCACCGAAACGTCGGCCGTGGTCTTGCCGGCGTCGTACTGTTCGTGCACCCAGATGGCCTTGACCTTGAAGACCTTGCCCTCCTCGCTGGACATCTTGGTGCGGCCGATCGCGACCTGGACCTGCTCCGGCTTGTCCTTGATGTCCACGGTGCAGTGCGCCGCGGTGACGACCTTGTTCTTCGCGGCCAGGGTGCCGCCGCAGAACTGCCCGCCCGCGCTCAGCAGCGCGACCGCGAAGGGGTTCTCCTCGGTGGTGGTGTCCTCGCCGCCGACCACGAACGGCTTGACCGGAGGCGGCGGCGGGGCGGCGATGGCGCTGGTCGCGGTGGCGGCGATCGAAGCCGCCGCCACCGCGACCGTACCCACCAACAGCGCCATGCGGCGCGAGCCGTTCGTCATGTCGATCTCCTTCTCGTCGTCGCCCTCGAGCAGGGGACTCGGGGGCTGTATCGAGAAGTAGTCCGGTCGAGAGGGCCCCTACCAGCGCCTTTCGGCGGGGCGCGGTCATCCGGACGGATGATGGAGTCGCTTCACGGCGTGATCTCATCCGAACGATTGACCGGTGACCTACCTGAGTAGGTGTCACTCGTTGGTTCAAGATCCCTACCTTCCGTGATGTCTCGTCCAAGGGGACCCGGAAGGAACGCACTATGAAGGCACGTTTCATGGCCGCCGGCCTGGCCGCGGCCGCGGCTTGCGGAATCGCCGTGATCACCGCCGTACCGGCGAGCGCCGACCCGATCACGCCGAAGATCATCGGCGGGCAGCCTGCGGACCAGGTTTACTCGTTCATGGTCTCCCTGCAGTCCAGCGGCAGCCACTTCTGCGGTGGATCGCTGATCAGCGAGGAGTGGGTGCTCACCGCCGCGCACTGTGTGGTGGACGCCCAGCCGGAGCAGGTGAAACTGCGGATCGGCACGAAGACCTGGGCCCAGGGCGGCGAGGAGGCCCAGGCCGCGGAGATCAAGGTGCACCCGGACTACGACGGCCAGAAGGCCGGCGGGGACATCGCCCTGATCAAGCTGGCGGCGAAGGCCACCTCCAAGCCGGTCCAGCTCGCCGACAAGGCCGACCCGGGCACCGAGTCGCGGATCATCGGGTGGGGCCAGACCTGCCCGACCCGGGGTTGCGGTGAGGTTCCCGACGAGCTGCAGCAGCTGGACACCAAGGTGCTCGAGGCCGACAAGTGCACCGACATCGACGGCAAGGTCGAGCTGTGCACGGACAACCCGAACCAGAACTCGGGTGCCTGCTACGGCGACTCCGGCGGACCGCAGATCGTCAAGAGCGGGGAGGAATGGCGGCTCATCGGCGACACCAGCCGCAGCGGCAACGGTGACGCCACCTGCGCGACCGGACCGTCCATCTACACCTCGGTGGTGGCCTACAAGGACTGGGTGACGCAGACTACCGGCGGCGGTGGTACCGACCTCCGCTGACACGCCCGGTTCCACGACCGTGCCCGGAACGTCCACTGTGGACGTTCCGGGCTGGTGCGCGCGCGGGGCGTCGTCCCACCGCGAGGGCGGAAGGCAGGGACATGGGTGCGATGCCGTTCTCGGCGGCCGGGTTCGATCGGCTGCGCCGGTTCCGGCCACTGGCCGAAGTGCTCGTCGTCGCCACCTTGATCGTGCTGGGCGTGATCGATTCGCAGGTGGACTTCGGCCCGGACGGCTACCTGAAACCGGTGGCGGTGGCGGTCTGGCTGGCCGGTCCGCTGTCGCTGCTGCTGCGCCGCCGCGCGCCGTTCGCGGTGCTGATCGTCGCGCTCATGTGCCCCAAGGCGGCCGAGCTGATCGATCCCGCGCTGCAGAGCGGGAACCTGACCAAGACGCTGACCGCGTTCGTCGTCGTGGGTTCGGCGGGCTACTACGCCCGTTCGCCTTTCCTGGCGCTGGTCCTCTCGCTGCTGATGACCTGGATTCCCCTGCTCATCGCGCAGAGCGACCTGCGGCCGCCGATCGGCGACTTCGTGTATCACGGCTCGTTGATGGTGCTGGCCTGGCTGGTGGGGCACAGCATGAAGATGGGTGCCCTGCGGGCGCAGTTGTCGCAGCAGCGCGCGGCGGCGTCGATGGCCGAGGAAAGAGTACGGATCGCCCGCGAACTCCACGACGTCGTGGCGCACAGCATCAGCGTGATGACCTTGCACGCCGGCGGGGCCCGCCGTCTCCTGCGTTCCGACCAGCGGGCCGAACACGACGCTCTCGAGGTCGTCGAGCAGACCGGCAGGCAGGCGCAGGACGAGATGCAGCGGGTGCTGCAGCTGTTGCGCTCGCCGCTGGACGAGCCGCCGGTGGACGTGCCGCGGCTCGCGGACGCGGAGGAACTGCTGCGGCCCGCGCGCGCCGCCGGGCTGGCCGCGCGGCTGCGCGTCCTCGGGGAACCACGTGACCTGGAGCCCGGCGTGGACCTGTCGACCTACCGGATCCTGCAGGAGGCGTTGACCAACGTGCTCAAACACGCCAAGGCGAGCCGGGTCGACGCGACGATCCGCTACGAGCCGCGCGCGGTGCGTCTGGAGATCACCGACGACGGGGCGGCGGCGAACGGCAAACCGGGCGGCGGCGGGCACGGCCTGATCGGCATGCGTGAACGAGCCGCGCTCTACGGCGGCACCCTGGAAGCCCGCCCCCTGCCCGAACGCGGGTTCCGGGTCGCCGCGACCATTCCGACGGCGGGAGCGGCACGATGACCATCCGGATCCTGCTCGCCGACGACCAGTACCTCGTCCGTGCCGGGTTCCGGCTGATCCTCGGTGGTGAACCCGATCTGGAGGTCGTCGGCGAGGCCACCACCGGCGTCGAGGCCGTCGAGTGCGCGCAGCGGACCAGGCCGGACGTCACGCTGATGGACATCCGGATGCCGGAGCTGGACGGCATCGAGGCGACCCGGCAGCTGTGCGCGATGGAATCGGAACCCACCAGGGTGATCGTGCTGACCACCTTCGACGTGGACGCCTACGTGTACGAGGCGCTGCGTGCGGGGGCGAGCGGGTTCCTGCTGAAGAAGGCGCCGCCGGAGGAACTGGTGCACGCGGTGCGGGTGGTGGCCGAGGGCCGGGCCCTGCTGGACCCGACGGTGACCCGGCGGGTGATCGACCAGTTCGCCAAGACGTCCAGCGCGCCACCGAAACCGCCCTCCGAACTCGCCACGCTGACCGACCGCGAGCGTGAAGTGCTGGTGCTGCTCACCGACGGCCTGTCCAACGCGGAACTCGCGGCGCGGCTGTTCCTGTCCGAGGCGACCGTCAAGACGCACCTGTCCCGGATGCTGGCCAAACTCGGGCTGCGGGATCGGGTGCAGGCCACGATCTACGCCTACGAACACGAGCTCGGCCGCCCGCGCCGGTAGCCGCCGGGCTCAGGGACCGTTGTGGATGAGCGAAGCCCACAGGTCCGGGCGATCCGGGTGTTCGGCGCGCAGATCGAGCGTGGCCCGTCGGACGGCGTGGGCGGCGGACGGCGTTTCGTCCAGGTGCCGGTAGATCTCGCGCGCGGTGGTGGCCGCGATGTCGTCGGCGATCGGCCACAGGGTGGCGATGACGTGGCGGAACCCCGCCATCTGGAACGCCGACGCCAGGTGCAGCGACTCGTCGGCCTGGGTGATGCCCGGGTTCGCGGTCGAGCAGGCGGACAGGTAGGCCAGTTCGGCGTCGGCCAGCCGCAGGCGGCTGATCTCGGACAGCGTCAGGATCCCGTCGTGGAGCCGGATCCCGCTGCGGGAAGGGACGAGCAGATCGGCGTCGGCGTGACAGGCGAAATGGGCCCACGTCGCTTCGCGCAGCGCGCCGAGCACGGCGTCGGACGTGGCGTGCTCGTCGATCAGCAGCGGCAGATCCGGGTGGGCGCCGTGGAGGTGTTCCGCTTCGTCGGCGGTGGCGGGCAGCGGGATCGCGTCCGGGGCGTCGCGAACGGCGACGGTCAGCTGCCGTCGTCCGGCCGAGGGCGGGCGGGAGCGGGCGTGGGACAACGTGCGCAGGGTCGCGGTGTAGGAGGACACCACGGCGTCGAGCGCGCCCGGTTCGCCCAGACGTCCGGCGGCGTGCCAAGGGAACAGGCCGAGCAGATCGGTCGGCATCCACCAGACCCGTTGCGCGGCGGGCAAAGCGGCCAGGATCGGGGCGACGGCGACGTCCCACAGCCAGCCGGTGATGTCCGGGATGACCCGCTGCCGCTGCAATGCGGCGGCGAACCCGCTTCGCTGGTTGACGTCGATGAGGTGCTGGACCCGCTCGTGCAGCCCGGCGCCGCCGAGGCCGGGCAGGCGGACGAGGACCGGGTCGCCGGTGGCCGTGACGATGATCGCCTCGCCCTGGCGGAGATTCGTGTTGACCAGCACCACCACGCCGTCGGCCGCCGCCGTCCGCAGTTCGGGAAACCTCGGTGTCGCAACGGAATCCGCGCCGACGTCGAGTTCGGCGGCGAGCAGGACGCCCCGGCCGCGCTCGGCCGCCTCGACGGCACCCGCCGGATCGCCGACGGCGCAGTGCGCGGCGACGCTTTCCCGCGCCAGCCCGGTGTACTGGCCTATCCGGAATTCGCGGTCGCGCCAGTCCGCGCCCGACGGCGGAAGCGACGACAACAGCGCGGTGGCCGAGTCCAGCAGTGTCGCGGCACGGCGATGGTCGCCGAGGACCGTCGCCACCCGGCCCGCCACGTGAAAGGAGCGGACCTGCTGCGTCATCGAAGCCGTGGCGGCCGACTCGACGATCACGTCGATGAGCGGGCCGAGGCGGTCCCTGTCCACGGGGTGGCCCGTCGTGTCGGCGAACTGGTGGTGCGCCTGCCCGAGGTTCGCGGCCACCCTGGCCAGTTCGGGATGACCGGCGGGCAGGCACGCCAGCGCCTGCTCCTGGAACCCGATTCCGCGCCGCATGTCCGCCTCGTCGGCGGAATGCCGGTGCCGGAGCTGGTAGACGGTGTTGAGGTCGGACAGGCAGCGATGCCGGGTGGGGTGGCCGGTAGGCAGCGTGTCCAGCGCCAGATGGGCGAGTTCGATCGCCCGGTCCAGGTTGGTGATGCCGCCGTGGTGCTTGAACTGTTCCCGGTAGGCGGCGGACACCGTCCGGACGGTGACGTTCCGGGTCGGGTCGTCGGCCGGGATGGCGGCCAGCGCCCGCTCACCCACTTCGATGGCGTGCGCGCGGTCGGCGGACGCCTCGGTGTGCTCCGCCCGGCTCCCGTAGGCGACGCAGAGATTGGACAGCGACGTGACGCGGGTCGGATGACCGTCGGGCAACAGCCCGAGGGCTTCTTCGTCGACGTCGATGGCTTGCTGGAGATCCGAAAGCAGGCCGGTGTGCTCGTAGAGTCGTTGCAGCGCCGGGCTGAGATTGCCCAGCGCGCTCGCCCGGTCCGGTGAACCGGCGGGGCTGGCCGCCACCGCCTGCCTGCCGTAGTCGATCGCGCGCCGTAGCTGCGCCAAGTCCCGCGTCGCTTCGTAGAGGTGACGGCAGGCCAGGTTGAGCATGGACGCCGGGATGGCGCGGCGCGCGTCGTCGCCGGGCAGCGACGCCAGCGCCCGCTCGCCCGACTCCACGGCACGGCGCAGATCGGCGACGTCGCCGAGCCGCTGGTACCGCTCGCGATACAGCACGCACAGGTCGGTCAGCGGTTTGAACAGGTCCGGGTCCGCCGCGAGTGCCCGTTCCTCGAATTCGATGGCCTGCCGCAGATCGGCGACGTCGCCCAAGCGCTCGTACCGGCGGAACCGGATCGAGCCGACCCTGGCCAGGCAGCTCGCGTGGTCCGGATCCCCGGGGCCGGCGAGAGCCAAGGCCTGTTCGGCGTGGTCGATCGCGGTGCCCAGGTCACCGAGGTCGCCGGTTCTGATCGACCGGTCGCAATAGGTGTCGGCGAGATTGGCCAGACCCGCCGCGCGCAGGGGAGCGTCGCCGGGACTGGAGTTCACCGCCGCCGTGGTGAGTTCGATCGACCGGGTCAGATCCGGCAGCGCGTCGGTCCGTCCGTGGCGGGAGCGATAGGCCACGCCGAGATTCGACAGGATGCCCGCGAGTTCCGGATGATCCGCGGGGAGGACACGGATCGCCCGCTCCCCGGTTTCGATGGTCCGTTCGAGATCGTCCATCCGGCGGGTGCGCCGGTAACGCCACTGGTATCCCACGATGAGCAGCGCGACGCGACCGCCCGCCCGGGGATCGCCGGCGTCGGTCGCCGCCGACAGCAGCATGATCCCGGCGTCGAGCAACTGCGGATCGGGGGAGCGCGATCCGGCGAGCAGCAGGTCGCGTCCGATCTCAGCCTGGGCGTTCGCCTCGGCCGCCGGGCCGATCAGCGACCGCACCGGTCCGGGCAGCGCGGCGGGTTGATCCGCCAGCCGGGTGAGAAAAGTGAGCGCCTTGGCCAATTCCGCGTATTTGTCGTCCGTACCCAGAACGGAGCAACGGAAAAAACGCCACCAGCCGAGTACCTGGCACGTCGCCGCCCACCGGTCGTCCGTGGCGGACAACGCTATCGGCGTCACTTCGTCCGCGTCGGCCGCGGCTTCCGCCGTGAACAACGTTCCCGGCTCGCCCGACCGCTGGTATTCGGCCAGCCGGGCGGACAATCGGTTCAGCGCCTCATAATGTGCCACCAGCCGATACCGTACCCAAACCAGGCGCGAGCGGGGAGGAACCGGATGGATGACGCCGAACGGCGAGTGGTGGCCCGGTTCTGCCTCGAACTGCCGGAACTGCGTGCCGAGGTCGCGCGGCTCGACGAGACGAAGATCGGGCAACTGGCCAGGATAGAGCGGGCCGCGATCGAGGGGCGGCCGATCTCCGGCCTGCTCAGCCGGTACTTCGGCATCGACCCGGCGACCGGGAACCGTGCGCTGCACGGCGGATTGCCCGGCGCCGGGACCGGACGGGCACACGAGGAACTGTTCGGCTGCCCGCACGGCCATTGCTCGCGCGAGGAACGGCCGGTCCCGGCCGGGCCGGTGCCCCGGTGCCGGCTGACCGACTCGGCGATGAAACGCCTTCGATGAGCGACTTCTTCAAGGAACTGGCGAAAACCCTCGCGCAGCGGTGGGTCGGCCTGCTGTTCGTACCCGGCGCGTTGTTCGTCGCCGGTGCGCTCCTCGGCGTCCGGCTGGGGCACGCGCACGCGCTGGACCTGTCGATGGCGTCGCGGGTGTTCACGACGGCCGCGACGTCGGTCGCCGGACGGGCGGGCGCCGTGCAGGTGGTCGTGCTGGTCGCGGCGCTGCTCGCGTCGGCCGGGGTCGGCCTGCTGGTCCAGGCGATGGCGGGGGTCACCCGCGGACTGTGGCTGGGCCGGTGGCCGGGAGCGATCCTGACCGCCCGGCGCGTCCGTAAGTGGGAACGGCGCCTGCGGCACCGGCAGGAACTGGAAGCCGCGGAACCGGCGGCGGCCCGAAGCGCCTCGGCACAGGACGAGATCGATCGGGCCACCGCGCGGATGAACGCGGTCGCGATGGCACGGCCGGGCAGGCCGACCTGGATGGGCGACCGGATTCACGCCGTGGAAGCGATCGCCGCCGCGCGGTACGGCCTGGATCTCCCGTTCGCGTGGCCCCGGCTGTGGCTCACCATGCCGGAGACCGCGCGGGCCGAGATCTCCGCCGCGAACGGGGCGTTCGCGGCGGCGGTCACGGTCGCGAGCTGGGCCTGGCCGACGCTGCTGCTCGGCGTGTTCTGGTGGCCCGCGATCGTGGTGGCGGTGGTGATCGGCACGACGGGCTGGGTCCGCGGCCGGGCCGCGATCACCGATCTGACCGGGCTGGCCGAGTCCGCGCTCGACCTGTACGGGTGCGCGCTGGCGACCGCGGTCGGCGTCGAGACCCTGCGAGCGGCCGGGCCGATGGAGGTCGACGAGGGCGCGCAGGTGTCCGCGATCTTCCGCAAGGGCCGCTGAACCAGGACGCGGCCTGACACCGGCCCCAGGAACGGGGTCGTGAGTGGCGATGAGGGTCATTGAGCGGAAAGGCAAAGGTGGCGTGTTGTGAAAGCCACTTTCGCAACCTTCAACGTTGCGAAAGTGGCTTTCACAACACGTCCGCCGGTCGGTACGGCCTTTGAGGCGTCGGCCCCTTCGCAAAGTCACGCCCATCGATAAACTCAAGCTAGGCCGGGAGTGCCATCCGGTGATGGCAGGCTTCGATGAGCGGATACGACTCGTGGTGCCGCCCTTGCCGTTCCAAGGCGGCGATCGCGACCGAGGTCTCGACCAGGGCCGCGCACCGTTCCCCGCGGCGGACGGCGAACGCCCGGAGGGCTTCCGGGACGTCCGGGCGATCTTCGAGCTCCCGCGCCAGGATCACGCCGTCCTCGATGGCGAGGGCGGCCCCGGAAGCGGTTTGCGGCGAGGGCGCGTGCGCGGCGTCGCCGATGATGACGCCGGGGCCGCCGGACCACGACGACGCGGCGAGCGTGGTCCGCACGGGCCGCCGGATCACCGAATCGGATCGCGCGACCAGGGAACGGAGTTCGGCGGCACGGCCGGTGAAGGAGGCGAGCAGATCTTCCATCCGCGGAGCGGGCTCGTCCTCCGGGCGGACGTCGTTCTCGGTGAGGAAGACGTACGCCTGGCTGGGTGAGATCGGCACGACTCCCGTCTGATGGCCGGTACCGGCGAAAGTGTGGATGCCGGTGGCCCATCCGGGGCGCGGGATGAGGGCACGCCAGACCTGCTGGCCGTGATAGCGGATCGGGGTGGGGCGGCCGATGAGGTCACGGACGGCGGAGCGGATCCCGTCGGCGCCGACGAGCAGGTCGACGGTCCGCGTCGTCGCGTCGGTCAGTTCGGCACGCGCCCGGCCGTTTTCGAGGCCCAGGCGGGAAACGCTGAGTCCGAAGTGGATCCGGGTGCCGAGCCGCAGTGCTTCGGCGCGCAGGATCCGGTGCAGTTCCGGGCGCGCGATCCCCGCCATCGCCGGGCGGTCACGGCCGATCAGGCGCGGGAATTCGAACGTGCTCTCCGCTCCGTCCGGGGCGGTGTTGGTGACGACGCTCATGCCGTATCCGGCGGCGAGGCACCGATCGGTCAGGCCAAGGTCGTCGAGCGCCCGCAGCGAGGGGCCGGTCAAACTCAGCCCCCAGCCCGCGGAGGTGCCCTCGGCGTCCTTTTCGACGATCTCGACAAGCCATCCGCGGCGGCGGAGCGCACTCGCCGCGGTCAGTCCCGCGATCCCGGCGCCGACGATCAGTGCCGAACGCGTGCCGTTCTTGATGTCCATCCGGTCAAGTTAGGCAGGCGGCCTCGCGTTCGTGATCCGGTTCCGGCAAGGGCTGTCCGGTTCCGGCAACGGATCACCCGATGCCATGATCGTCCGGGAGGTGAGCGATGGCGTCGGGTCCTCTTCGCGATTTCGTCATCACGAAGTCCGGCAATCCGGTGAACCTGCTCCACGCGGCGTCCCGGCTCTTCGGCGGTGAGGTCACCACCAGCCCGATCGGTCCCTTCTCCGACGGTGAGCACGAGGTCCGCGGTGTCGCGGGCCCGGACTTCACCGTCGGCTACTTCGCCTCGCCGCTGGCCGTCCGGGTCGGCGCGGTGCCCGGCAGGGATTCGTACTTCGTGAACCTGGGCCTCGCCGGTGAGGTCTGGGCGAGCAGCGGTGACGGGCGAGCCGTTCTCGGCCGGACGCTGGCCGGGGTGGTCAACCCGGGTGACGTCCAGGAACTGCGCCCGAAGCGGCCGGGCACGGAATGCCTCGGCCTGCGGATCGGCGCCGGGCTCGTCCGCCGGGAGTACGCGGCGCTCACCGGGCGCCCGGTGAGCGCCGCCGTGCGTTTCGACCTTCCGCTCGACCTTTCCGGGTCGCGGGGCAAGACGGTGAAGCTGCTGATCGGGTCCTTGATCGAGCAGCTCGGCTCCGGTGATCCGCTGCTCCAGCGGGAAGAACTGCGGCGAAGCCAATTGCGCTGCATCGCGACCGCGTTGCTGCTGGCCCAGCCGCACACCCACAGCGCCACGCTGCGCGGCGTTCCCGCGACCCCGCATCCCCGGGCGCTGCGGGTGGCCGTCGCCTTCGTCGAAGCCCATCTGGCGGAGCCGATCTCCCTCGGCCGGATCGCGGAGGCCGCCGGATGCGGCGCGAGGACGATCAGCGGGGTGTTCCGGGAAGAACTCGGGATCTCTCCGATGGGCTACGTCCGCGGTCTCCGGCTGGACCGGATCCGGCACGAACTGCTCTCGACCGGCGACCGGGTCGGGGAAATAGCGTATCGCTGGGGTGTGACCCACCTCGGCCGATTCGCGAGCGACTATCGTTCCCGGTTCGGGGAACTCCCGTCGGCCACCGCCGCCCGGCGGTAGCGTAATTGGCCGAGACGGATTTTCCCGGCTCGAAATGAATTCCGGACGAGCGCGTTGGTCGAAATGGAGTAATGCTCACGAATTATAGGTCGGTCCGCCGCGCAGCTGGTAATTGCGGCGCACGCTGGAGCCCTTGCTGAGGTCGGCGCCGTAGACGTGCAAAGTGATGGCGACGATGTCGCCCGCGTTGTGCACCTGGTGGATGTCGTCGGGCGGCGCGACCCCGCTGACCGAGCCGGTGGGGCGCTGTCGCTGCGCTGTCCGGACCAGCCGATCGCCCTTGATGTCGAAGATATTCTCGGTCTCGGTTCCTTGGAGCACAAGAAAAGTGCACCACACCAGATGATCGTGGATCTCGGTGCGCTGGCCGGGCCGCCAGACCAGGGCCGTGATCGAGAAGTCGGCTTCGGCGTGCAGGGTGTTGCGGGTGTATCCCGTCGCGGACCCTTCGCGTTCCTCCGCGGTGAGCAGATCCGGGGTCGGCCGGAGTTCGGTGAGAACGGAGGCGACGGCCTGCGCGGTGACAAGGGGTTCGTGCGTTCTTCCGGTGCACAGGCGAAGCCGTTTTATCAGCTCGGCGAGGCCGGGTCTGACATTGGTGGAAGCGGCGGTCATCGATGTTCTCCTTCCGTCGCTTCTCATCGTGGTCCGCGCTTCGGTGGACGTCCAATGACGACGTTGTTCCGATCTCATAGGTACTCTTTATGTATGCTGAATCTGGTCCAGCTCACGGTACTGGCGGCTGTCGCCAGACACGGCTCGATGACCGCGGCGGCGAAGGAACTGCATTACACCCAACCGGCGGTGAGCCATCAGCTCGCGAGGCTCGAAGCCGCCACCGGCGCGAAACTGATCCAGCGGATCGGCCGCGGGATCCGGCTCACCCCGGAAGGGAAGCTGCTCGCCACCCGCGCGGCCGAAATCGTCGGCCGGGTCGAAGGCGCGGAGGCCGAGCTGGCCGCACAGGTCGGGTTACGGGCCGGACGGGTCCGGCTGGCCGGGTTCCAGTCGATCCTGAGCACCATCGTTCCCGGGGCGGCCGCCGCGCTGGCCCGCGCCCATCCCGGGATCGAGCTGGGCCTGGTCGACGAGCATCCCGGCGAAGCGCTGCGCATGCTGCGGGAAGGGCGGATCGACGTCGCCTTGATCTTCCGGTACGCCGACACACCGCGCGAGGAACAGGGGCTGCGGCTGGTCCATCTGCTCGAAGACCCGATCTACCTGATCTCCAGCGAACCCGGGCAGACCGTCGCCGACCATCGGGACTCCACCTGGATCGGCGGCTGCGGCCGGTGCCAGGACGAACTCGTCACGATCTGCGGGCGTGCCGGGTTCGCGCCGCGGATTTCCATGGTCAGCGACGACATAGTGGTCATGCAGGCGCTGGTCGCCGCCCGGATGGGCGTCACGACGCTGCCGAGGCTGGCGCTGCGCGCGCACCGGCTGCCGGGTATCCACGCCACCGAACTGGCCGAGGATCCTCGCCAGATCTACGCCGTCACCTACGGCGATCCGCCGGATCCGCCCGCCGCCGCGGCGCTCATCCGCGCGCTTCAGGCCAGTATCGAAGCCTGCTGATCGGCCAGGGTCCGCTCGACGGAAGCCCCGATCGCCAGCAGGTTCCGGTCCTCGCCGAGAGCGCCGTCGAGCGCCAGCCCGGCGGGCAGCCCGTTCTGGTCGCGCCCCATCGGGACGGTCAAGCCGGGGAAGCCCGCGATGCTGCCGTGCTGGCAGTTGCGGATGAAGGTGGGGAACGTCGGGACCACGCGCCCGCGGAGAACGAAGTCCCCGACGGCCGAGAACTCCTTGGCCGTCGCCGGGGTGGTGGGGAACGCCAGCGCGTCGATGCCGCACTCGCGGAAGACTCTCGCGTAGGTGCCGCGCAAGGCCGAGCGGGTGGCGAGGGCCGCTTCGTAGACGGCCGGAGCGACACCCGGTACGACCGAGTCGGTGAAGATCGCCCGGACATCGGCCGCGGCGACTTCGCCGACGAGCCGCTCGAACGAGACGCCGGGTACGTGTTCCTCCAGGTACGCCCGGAGTCCGGTGCCCGCTTCGTGGATCACCAGGGACATTCCCTGATCGGCGCTGAGCTCGGCGAGCGCGGTGTCGTCGACGGGCACCATCGTCACCCCGGCCGCGCGCAGCCGGGTCACCGCGGATTCCCACAGTTCTTCGACTTCCTCGTCCAGGTCGCCGGTCAGGAAGCCGTGCGGCACGCCCAGCCGGATCGCCGGCGGCGGGACCTCGGCGAGGGGTTCGGGCCGCTCCGCCGCGAGGACCGAGTCGAGGAGCGCGAGTTCGGTGACCGTGCGGGCGATCGGTCCCGCCGTGTCCCGGGTGCCGCTCAACGGTGTCATGCCGTCGGCCGGGTAGCGGCCCGTGGTCGGCCGGAAACCACAGACCCCGTTGAGCGCGGCGGGGACGCGCACCGAGCCCCCGGTGTCGGTGCCCAGGCCCGCCGGGACGATGCCGGCCGCGACGGCGACCGCCGTCCCGCCACTGCTTCCGCCGGCGAAGCGGAACGGGTCGTGAGCGTTGCGGACCGGGCCCACCGGTGTCGTGTCGCAGGTGATGCCGAACGCGAGCTCGTGCATGGTCGCCTTGCCGATGACGGTGGCGCCCGCGTCGATCAGGCGCCGGACCACGCTCGCGTGCTCGCGCGGGACATGGTCCGCGAGCGCCGGGGTGCCCGCGGTGTTCGGCATGCCCGCGACGTGGATGTTGTCCTTGACGACCATCGGGACGCCCGCCAGCGGGCCGGCCGGTCCCGGTGAGCGGCCTGCCGTCGCGAGATGGGCGATGGCGTGGAGATCCCGGACTTCTTCCGCTCGTGAGCGGCTTTCCTCGGCGCTCCAGGCTCTTTTCACGGCGCCAGCTTAGCGGGACAAGGGCGCAGGTGGCGATAAGGACAATCATTTCAATTAAGCTCCGGCCGGATCCGGTCACTCCTGCGGTCGGCACTGCTCGTCGCGACCCTGACCGCGGCCGTTGGGCTCGTCAGTCCTTTGTGGACTCGGACGGCGGTGTGCCGGGTTCGCGACCGGGGTGGCGCGATAGCCGTCGATCCGTTCGAGCAGGTCGCGTGAGCCGGGATCACCGGCGCGCCCGCGCAGCAGCCCCGCCAGCGGCGCGAGCCTGTCCTTCGTCCGGCTGGAACCGAGGCCGCGCGCCAGG
The DNA here is from genome assembly GCF_014654365.1 of Amycolatopsis oliviviridis. Classification (GTDB taxonomy): domain Bacteria; phylum Actinomycetota; class Actinomycetes; order Mycobacteriales; family Pseudonocardiaceae; genus Amycolatopsis; species Amycolatopsis oliviviridis. The sequence continues at coordinate 28,096 of NZ_BNAY01000003.1, read as the reverse complement.
TCGACGGCCTCGGTCCCGGCGCGGACCGCTTCGTCGAGATCCCCTCGGAGCGCGTGGTTCTGCGCGAGCATGATCAGGGTGAGGGTCAGGCTGCGGGACATTTCCGCGCCGTAGCCGCCGGTGGCGTCGCGAAGCCGGGCGATCGCGTCGTCACTGTGCCGGGGGCCGGCCGTCCTGGCCAGTTCGGTCAGGACGGTGCCGCGCATCGCCGCCATGTCCGTGGTGCCGAAGAAGGCTTCCCAGGGACGTGCGGCAGTCCAGGTGTCCGCTCTGTCGAACTGGCTTTCCGCTCGTTCGAGGCACGCGAGGGCGGACCGTTCGTCACCGGTCATGGCGAGCGCCCACGCCTCGTTGACCGTCAGGATCGCCCGCGCCCGCCCGGAACCGGACCGGTGCGCGGCGGACTGTCCTCGGCGGAGATGATCCAGCCCGCTTTCGACGTCGTCATGGTGCAGGGCCAGCCGCGCGAGGCGATAACGGATATTGGCCACGAGATTGTCGTTCCCGGCCTCGGCGGCGAGAGTGAGCGCGCGATCAAAGCGGATTCGCGCCGGTATCCGGCGGCCGATGTCGAACTCCGTCCAGCCGAGCAGATTGTGCAGATCGGCGAGCACGGTCAGCAACCGGGAACGGAGCGCGCCGGGAACCGCGCTCCAATGAAGCAGGAGACTGACCGTTTTCACGACGTGCACCGCGTCCCGGCAGAAGGCACCGCCCTGCCGGTAGTCCAACGCGCGCAGTACATCGACGGCGTTTTCGAGGCACTCGACGTCGGCGGTCCCGACTCGGCGCGGCGGCTCGCCGTTCCCGGTGTTCGTCATGAATTCACCCCGCTCGAAGTCGAGCCTCGGTCGGCGATTACCCGGGGTTGATCTTTTTCAAACGCGGGGTTCGTTTCCCCGCTTTGATTTGACCGAGTCCAGACACGCTCCTATCGTTTTCGGTGATGTCCGACTTCGAGGCGCAGCTGCGGGCGGTTTCGTTGCGCGTGACGCGGCCCCGGCTGGCCGTGCTCGCGGCGCTGCGTGACAATCCGCACGTCGACACCGAAACGGTGATCGCATTGGTGCGGGCCGAGCTCCCCACGGTCTCGCACCAGGCGGTCTACGACGTGCTGCGGGCGCTCACCGAATCCGGCCTGATCCGGCGCATCCAGCCCGCCGGCGCGCTCGCCCGCTACGAGACCCGGGTGGGGGACAACCATCACCACGTCGTGTGCCGTTCGTGCGGCGCGATCGCGGACGTCGACTGCGCGGTCGGTCACGCCCCCTGTCTCACCGCCGGGAGCGACCACGGTTTCGTGATCGACGAGGCGGAGGTCGTCTACTGGGGTGTCTGCCCCGAGTGCGCGGCCGAACCGGTCCAGTGAAGTTTCACCAGCTCGGAAGGAAGTTCCATGAGTGACACACCGGAGAAGGGCTGCCCGGTGGCCCAAGACTCCGTGACAGCGCACGGAAGCGAGAGCGAGAACCCGGCGATCGATTCGCCCACCCCGAAGCGGGGCGGCCGCCCGCGCACCAACAAGGACTGGTGGCCCAACCAGCTCGACCTGTCGGTGCTGCACGCCCACTCGTCGAAGGCCAATCCGCTCGGCGTGGATTTCAGCTACGCCAAGGAGTTCGCCAAGCTCGACGTCGAAGCGCTCAAACAGGACATCGTCGAGGTGCTCACCACCTCGCAGGACTGGTGGCCCGCCGACTTCGGTCACTACGGCGGCCTGATGATCCGCATGAGCTGGCACGCCGCGGGCACGTACCGCATCCACGACGGCCGCGGCGGAGCCGGTGACGGCGGGCAGCGGTTCGCCCCGCTCAACAGCTGGCCGGACAACGCCAACCTCGACAAGGCACGGCGGCTGCTGTGGCCGGTCAAGGAGAAGTACGGCCAGCGGGTTTCGTGGGCCGACCTGCTCGTGCTCGCGGGCAACGTCGCGCTGGAGTCGATGGGCTTCGAGACGTTCGGTTTCGGCTTCGGCCGCGTGGACACCTGGGAGCCCGAGGAGATCTTCTGGGGCCCGGAAGACACCTGGCTGGGTGACGAGCGCTACGCCGGGGAGACCGAGATGGTGTCGGACGTCGGCGCGACGGAGATGGGCCTCATCTACGTCAATCCCGAGGGGCCGCGCGGCAACGCGGACCCGGCAGCGGCGGCGCACTTCATCCGCGAGACCTTCGCCCGGATGGCGATGAACGACGAGGAGACCGTCGCGCTCATCGCCGGTGGCCACACCTTCGGCAAGACGCACGGTGCGGGCGACGCGGACGAGCACGTGGGCCCGGAACCCGAAGCCGCCCCGATCGAGGCGCAGGGCCTCGGCTGGCTGAGCACCCACGGGAGTGGCAAGGGCACCGACACGATCACCAGCGGTCTCGAAGTGACGTGGACCGACTTGCCGACGCAGTGGAGCAATCGGTTCTTCGAGATCCTCTTCGGCTACGAGTGGGAGCTCACCACGAGCCCGGGCGGTGCCAAGCAGTACGTCGCCAAGGACGCCGAGGCGATCATCCCGGACGCTCACGACCCGGCCAAGAAGCACAAGCCGACCATGCTCACGACGGATCTGGCGCTGCGCGTCGACCCGGCGTACGAGAGGATCTCGCGCCGCTTCCTCGACCATCCGGACGAGTTCGCGCTCGCGTTCGCCAAGGCCTGGTACAAGCTGCTGCACCGCGACATGGGCCCGGTCAGCCGTTTCCTGGGGCCGTGGGTGCCCGAGCCGCAGCTGTGGCAGGACCCGGTGCCGGACGTCGACCACGACCTCGTGGGCGACGCCGACATCGCCGCGCTCAAGGCGAAGGTGCTCGAATCCGGTCTCACGGTCGCGCAGCTGGCCGGCACCGCGTGGGCGGCCGCGGCGAGCTTCCGGTCCACCGACAAACGCGGCGGGGCCAACGGCGCCCGGATCCGCCTGGAACCCCAGCGTGATTGGGAGGTCAACGAGCCGAAGCGGCTCGAAGGCGTCCTGGAGACGCTGGAAGGCATCCGGACCGAGTTCAACGACGCGGGCGGCGCCAAGATCTCGCTGGCGGACCTGATCGTGCTGGCGGGCTCGGCGGCCGTCGAGAAGGCGGCGCGCGACGCGGGCACCGAGGTGACCGTGGCGTTCCGCCCGGGCCGCACCGACGCCGCGCAGGAGGACACCGACGTCGCATCGTTCGCCCTGCTCGAACCGCGTGCCGACGGGTTCCGCAACTACCTGCGTCCCGGTGAGAAGCAGCAGCCGGAGGTCCTCCTCGTCGAACGCGCCTACATGCTCGACCTGACCGCGCCCGAGATGACCGTCCTCACCGGCGGTCTGCGTTCTCTCGGGATCAACCACGGCGAGACCCGGCACGGCGTCCTCACCGACCGGCCGGGCGTGCTCACCAACGACTTCTTCACCAACCTGCTCTCGCCCGGCACGCGATGGAAGGTGTCGGAGTCCGAGGAGAACGTGTACGAGATCCGCGACGTGGCCACGGACAAGGTGAAGTGGACCGCCACCGCGGTCGATCTCGTCTTCGGCTCCAACTCCCAGCTGCGGGCTCTCTCCGAGGTCTACGCTGGTCAGAGCGCCCGCGAGCGGTTCGTCGCCGACTTCGCCGCGGCCTGGACGAAGGTCATGGAGCTCGACCGGTTCGACCTCGCCTGACGCATTTGGTCCTCTGAACGCGATAGCGCGTGAAGGCCCCCTTCCCTCGGCTGAGCCGAGGGAAGGGGGCCTTCACGCGCTTCAGGGGACGTCGAGTTCGGTGTGCCGGGTGGCGAGCGTGCGGGCGAGCTCGGCGAGTTTGACGTTGAGGTCCTGCGACGTGCGGCGCAGCAGGTCGAAGGCTTCGTCGGCGGTCAGGCCGCGTCGTTGCATGAGGATGCCCTTCGCCTGGCCGATGACGTCGCGGGATTCGACGGCGCGCCGGAGGTGGCCCGCCTCCAGCTCCGCCCGGCTCACGGCGGCCGTGCCCGCCAGGGCGAGCGAGCCGTGGGTGGCCAGCAGCAGCGCGGTGTCCTGGGCCAAAGAGTCGAGAGCGCCGGGGCGACGGCTGTAGATGTTCAGTGCCCCGGGCAGCCTCGGTGGTTTCGCGTCGGGCACCAGGACGGTGGACAGGATCGCGGTGTAGCCGCGCCTCACGGCGGCCTCGGAGAAGTCCGGCCACCTCTTCTCCGCCGTCAGGTCCTCGCTGCGGATGTAACCAGGGCTCCCCTTGTCGGCCGCGTCGACGCAGGGGCCGTTCCCGGCGCGGTACTGCACCTCGTCGAGCTCCAGCGCCACCTCGCCGGTCGACACGGGGGTGTGGAAGGTCCCGTCCGGAGAGCGGAGGGTCACCGACACCAGATCCGCGCCCGGCACCACCCGGTACGCGGCGTCGATGACCTGTTCGAGGACCTGGGCCGGGGTCGACGCGGCCAGCAACAGGCGGGTGAGCTCGACGAACTGCTCGGACAGCGGGCCGGCGGACGCGTCACCGCCCGCGCCGAATTCGGCCTTGTCTCGCCGCCACAGTCGTTCGTCCGCCATCAGTGACCATTTCAGTAGGGTTCCGTGTCCCCGGGCGGATACCCCGTGACACCGATCCCCAATCAGGGTCCTTTGTGGACGGTTCTCAGGCGGTGACGCGGGCCCGGAGCAGGCAGAACACGTTGCCCTCCGGGTCCGCGAGCACCTGCCACGACTCTTCGCCCGTCTGGCCGACGTCGGCGGGCCGCGCTCCGGCGGCGAGCAGCCGCTCCAGCTCCGCGTCCTGATCGCGGTCGGTGGGGTTCACGTCGAGGTGGAGCGGGAGCTTGCCGGGTTTCGGGTCGTCGCTGCGGCTCAGGATCAGGGTGGGTTGCGGGCCGCCGAAGCCCGTCCCCGGCGGGCCGATCTCGATGTCGTCGCCCTCTTTGCCGATCTCGACGTAGCCGAGTACCTCGCACCAGAAGTCCGCCATCCGGACCGGGTCGGCGCAGTCGAGGACGAGTTCGGTGATACGGCAGGCCATGGGGCGAGGATAACCGGTTCAGCCGCCTTCGAGGTTTGCCCGGCCCCGCGCCCGGGTACTGCGGATGTAGAAGACGGGAACAGGGCCCCCCAGGCGGAGTGACGGGATACACCTCGATGAACGCGCTGTCCCTAAAAGAAAAGCGGCGGAGTGGCGACTACTCGCACTGCCGTCCCCTGTTCGAAGAGATGGCCGCCCTTCCCGTCGGCCATCCGGAGCATCGGCGGCTGCGCGAACACCTGATCCTGGAGCTCTTGCCGATCGCGGAGCACATCGCCGTCCGGTTCAGCGGGCGCGGCCAGCCGCGGGAGGACCTGATCCAGGTGGCCAGGGTCGGGCTGCTGAAGGCGGTGGACCGCTTCGATCCCGGACAGGGCGGCGATTTCCTGGCGTACGCGGTGCCCACGGTCATGGGCGAGGTACGGCGCTACTTCCGCGACGCCGGCTGGGCGGTGCACGTCCCGCGCGGGATGCAGGAGCTGCGCACCCGGCTCTCCCGGGCGACCACGGAACTGACCCAGCTCCTCGGCCGCGCGCCGACCCCGACCGAACTCGCCGGGCATCTGGACGTGGACGTCGAGACGGTCCGCGAAGGCCTGCTCGCCGCGAACAGCTACCAGACGTCGTCGCTGGACAAGCCGGTCAACGAGGGCTCGCTTCCGCTGTCCGACGTGGTGGGGGAGCTGGATTCCCGGTTCGAGCACATCGAAGACCGTCACACCGTGGTCCCGCTGCTGGAGCGGCTGCCGGAACGGGACCGGGCGATCATCGTGATGCGGTTCTTCGACGGCCTGACCCAGTCCCAGATCGCGGCGCGCCTGGGGATTTCCCAGATGCACGTCTCGCGTCTGCTCACGAAGATCCTGCAGGACCTGCGGGGCAGGCTCAACGCATAGCGAACAGCTCGCCCGAACCAGGCCGGACCGGTGGTGTGCCCAGCGCGCGGGAGGCGTCCCACAGGGTGACCGCCGTGGCCGTCAGGACGGGCTTGCCAAGAGCGGCTTCGAGGTCTTCGACCAGCGGTGTCGTGTGCAGGGCGGTTTCCGGGATCAGCAGCGCGTCCGCGTCGGCGTGGTCGGCGGCGGTCGCGAGCGCGGTGATGCGGTGACCGTCCCAGGCGGCGAGTGCCCGGTCCGAGGGCGCGTCGGCCGAAACCGAGTGAACGGTGGTGACACCCGCCTCGGCGAGGAAATCCGCGAAAGTCGCGGTCGTGTCGCGGTGATAGACCGAAGCGAGCGCGACCCGGCGGACGTCCAAGTGGGCGAGTGCGGTGAGGAAGGCCAGGGACGTACTGCTCGCGGGGACACCGAGGCGATCTTCGAGCACGCGGGCTTGTTCGCGCGCGCCGCCGAGCCCGCGAGTGAAGCTGCAGCTGGAGCAGGCCCAGCTGACGACGTCCGGCCGCGTGCCGAACCGCGCGGCGGCCGAAAGCCGGTCCGGTTCTCCGAGTTCCCGGACGGCTTCGTGCTTCCCGGCCTGGTCGAGGTCGTCGAGCCTGCCGACCTTCTCGCCCCAGGGGACGTAGGCGAAGTCCACAACGAGGCCGGGATCGAGTTTTCCCGCCAGCGCGAGGAAATCGTCCTCGCCGCAGTCCCGCGTCGGGTACAGCAGGCCGAGATGGAGTTCAGGTCGCATTCCCGCCGGGTACCCGGCGAGGCCGTGCTCACACCGAACAGGTGGTGTGAGCACACCGCGGAACGGGTATCAGGAGCCGTTCGCCAGTCCGCCGAGTGAGCCGGAGGCTTCCGATGCGCGTCAGGACCGATTCCCCGCCCTCAAGTGATGTTTTCGGCTTGGCGATGAAGGTGCTCGCCGCGCAAGGACTGGACGGGCAGGCCGCGCGTGCCGCCCTCGACACGATGGCGCGGGAGCGGGGTCTCACGGTCGAACGGTGCGCCGCGCTCGTCGTGGCGGCCGTCGACGGGCGAGTGAATTGAGAGAAAGGACCACGTCGTGGTGGACAGCCCCCAGCCCAACCCCGAGAAGGACCCGGAGGAATGGACCACCGGCGACGAGCCGATGACCGGACCGCAACGGTCGTACCTGCGGACGCTCGCGCAAGAGGCGGGCGAAGAGCCGCCAAGGGAGCTGACCAAGGCGGAAGCGTCCGAAAAGATCGAACAGCTTCAGCGCGAGACCGGGCGCGGTACGGACTGAGGTGGTGAGTGGCGGTCCGGGTTCCGGCGGATCGCCACTCACCACAGCTTTACTGGCAGGCTTCGCAGTCCGGGTCGTCGATGCGGCAGGCTGCACCGTCGGTGAGCGGGAAGTCGAAGTCGTCGAGCGCGGGGACGGCCAGCGTGGTCTCTTCCGGCGTGGCGGTGGCGGACATGTCACTCCCTAGGGGTACGGAACGGGTCTTATCTCTCTGTAGCCGCCGAAGATCGTCCGCCATTCCGTGACCCGCGCCACAACGGGTCAGACGGCCGCCAGCTCCTTGCCGGGCAGCAGCCCGTTGGGGATGTCGGTGACGCGCCAGGAGTCCACGGCCAGCTGGACGGTCTCGATGGGCGTGTCCAGGAACGGCGTCACGTACGGCACCTTCGCCACGAGCAGGTCGCGGGCGGCCTGGGCCCGCTCGCCGTCCAGGATCTCGGCGCGGACCATCGCCTGGAGGAACGGGTCGGCGGGCGAGCCGGTGGAGACGATGACCGAGGCCACCGGGTTGCGCCGGAGCGCGGCGAGCGTGCGGCCTCGTCGCTCCAATACGAGAACGAGGGTGAAGAGGTCGGACTCGGCGAAGAAGACGCCGTTCACCCAGGGGCCGGACTCGCCGGAGGTGGCGAGGTACAGCGACTGGTGGGCGGCCAGTGTGGTCCGCGCGAGGGCGGAGACATCGGTCGTGGACATGGCGGAAACTAGAACCCGGTCGGCCCGCTACCTCAACTCCGACAATCCCATCGGGCGATTTTGGCTACTTAGTGGCGAAATCCGCCGCCTGGAACAGCGCCTCCGCCTTGTCCACCGCCCTGGCGAGGACGTCGGGATCCGCCCCCAGACCGGAGACGATCGCGTCGACCTCGCGCAAGCCCGCCCGCCGCAGCAGCCGCTTCTCGTTGGTGACCCACTCGCCGCGCGCCGCCAGTACCGCGTGCGCGGTCTCCATGGCGGCGGTGGCCAGCGCCCCCGCGACCTCCGTGGCCTGCCCGTGCGGGACGAAGGCGCCACGGGTGTACCGCAAGGTCAGCTCCGCGCGGCCCCGCCACATCGGCGGAGCCGTTTCCCGCAAGGCTTCCGGGTACTCCGGTCGCGGCAGATCGCCGCGCAGCACCCGGTTGACGGCGAGCTCGGCGACCGGCAGGTAGCTCGGGACACCCGCGAGGTGGAACATCAACGGCTCCCAGTGGAACCGGCCTTCCCGCGCCTCGGCGAGGTGGTGTTCGACGGCGTCGAGATCGCGGTAGTGGACGTCGACCTGCTTGCCGTCGATCGTGAGCCAGGCACCGCCGTTGAACACGCCGCCGCCCCAGGCGCCGAGGTCGGAGACCTCGCCGTCCCAGCCGACGGCACGCAGTTCCGCCGGATCGAAGCCGCCGCGGTAGTAGACGGCGAAATCCCAGTCGCTGCCGGGACCATGGGTGTTCTGGGCGCGTGATCCGCCGAGGGTGACGGCGTGCACGGCGGGCAGCGCGGCCAGGTTGTCGGCCACGTGGGCAAGGAAAGTCTCGTCGTTCATCGCGCGAACGATCTTAGGGGCGTTCCTGGACGGCCGCGACGGCTTTTGAACGCGCGGGAGCCCGGGCGCGGCCTTACCCTCGGAAGATGACCACGATCCCAGGACGACTCCGTGCGCCACTCGCGTTCCTCCCGTTCCTGGCCGCGGTCGCGGTCGTCGCGGTCGTGGGCGGACTCGCCGCGGCCGACGCCCGCTCCGTCTACTCCGGACTCGTGCTTCCGCCGTTCGCGCCACCTGCCTGGCTGTTCGGTCCGGTGTGGACGGTGCTGTACATCGGGATCGCTTTCTCCGGCTGGTTGTACTGGAAATCCGGTGGCGAACGCCGTGCGCTGGCCTGGTACGTGGCGCAATTGGTGCTGAACGCCGCTTGGACGCCGTTGTTCTTCGCGGCCGGCGCCTACGAGCTCGCCTTGGCCGACATCGTCCTGCTCGACATCGCCGTCGTCGTCACCGCGCTGTACTTCCGCCGGTCTTCCCGGGTTTCGGCCGCCTTGCTCCTGCCGTATCTCGCTTGGTCGTTGTACGCCACCGCGCTCACCGTCGCGATCGTCGTGCTCAACTGATCCCGATCGGCAGTGTGGCGGCCACTCCCTTGGCGTGCCTGCCGTCGAGCCGGTCCAGGGTGAGCCCGCCCCGGCGGGCGGCGAGTTCCAGGTCCCGCACGGCGTGGTCCACCGCGTGAGCGCCCGCGGCGGCGACCCGGATCGCCGCGCTCACCCGGGCTTCGGGCTCTCCCGCGCTCCGGCGCGCGGTCACGGCGAGGGTCACCGCGGCCCGAGGAGCGGCGGCGAGCAGACGGCGCGGCAGCTCCGCCGCGACCGCCGGTGACAGCGTGTCCCAGCCGTCGAGCCGAAAGGTCGCCTGGCAGATCGGGCCGCTGTGCCAGAACCGCCAGTCCTCCCGGATGTGCGCCCTGCCCGCCGTGACGTGCGCCAGCGAGGCGAGCGTGCCGAGGACCTCGTTCTCGGCGAGCGCCCGCACCGGCAGCCCGTCGCGACGGAGCCGCCGCCGCACACGCCGGACCGTGTTCCCGAGTGCCTGCCGCACATCGGCGTCGCGGTGGACGTCGACCGTGCGCAGCGCCTGCAGCGCGACCCAGCCCCGTGGCGGCCGCGAGCGGTCCGCGCCGACGTGGTGGATGACCTGTGCGGCGACGTCCAGGTCCTGTTCCCGTGAAGGCGGCAGCACCGTCAGCGGCGACGGCATCGGCTGCTCGCGTACGGCCGATTTCGGTTGCAGCACAGCGGTGATCCCGTCGATCCGGCTGACCATGAACACCGTCTCGCCGCCGATCTCGCCGGTGGTCCCCTCCGCTTCCGGCGACAGCAAGCGCAACAGCGCGTGGCCCGCCTCGCCCGCGTTCCGGAGATCCCGGTCGCGGTCGCGCACCAGATATCCCGACGCCGAACCGAGCCACGCGTAGAGCCAGCGACCGCGAAACCGCACGGCCGTCAGCGCGACGACCACCACGGCGGCGGTGATCACCGCCGCCACCAGCGGCCAGGGCCGCCCCGCCACCAGGACGAGCGCGACGAGGACGAGCTGCCAGCAGAGGATCTGCGGCACCGCGATCCCACCGAACCGGCCGGTGCGCCGTGCCTGGACGGGCGCCACGGGATGCGGCGGCGTCCCTTGAACCGGTGCGGGGACAGGTGCCTGCGCCTGCCACCGCGGCTGGGGTCCGGCCTGACGAGCGGCGTTCAGCGCGTTCAGCGCGGCTTCACGCGCGGCCGCCCGGGCCTCCGGCGCGGCGTAGGCGAAAGGGTCGGGCATGGCCGCGGGCCGCGCTACGGCCGGTGCCGCCCGGGGAAGCGGCGGGGGCGGCGCTGGGTACTGCCCGCCGGTCCTGGCCGCGCCGAACTCGGTCATCGTCCTGCCTCCTCCGTGTCCGCCCCAGCGTGTCCGGCGAACATGAGGTTTCGATGACACCGGCGGCGAGACAGGCTGTTTCATCGAAATTTCATGGTGGCTCTCTAGCTTGATCGCGTGAACACCGATGAGCGGGACACGAAGCGCTTCGGCGTCGTGGCCAGGACACGGCTGGCCGTCGCGCTGGTGGTCGCGGGCTGCCTGGCGCTGGTCGGCCTCGCGGTGACCGGGCAGGCGGCGACGACCCCGCAACGGCTGGAGTTCGTCCAGGTCGGCCACTGGGTCTACAACGACGCCGCCCAGTCCGCCTTCCACATCGACGGCTCGACGAGCCGCGTCGACGCGCGTGCGGACGTCCCCGGCGCGGCGAGCGGCAGCCAGGTCGCGCAGGGGGACGATTCGGGTTACGTGGTCGAGCGGAACCGCATCACGGAGTTCGACAAGTCGACGCTGAGCGTGGAGGAGTCCACGCCGCCGCCCGCGCCGGAGACGCCGTTCGTGATGGAGATCGCGGGCGGCCCGTACCTGGTCTACCGCAACGCCGGCCAGATCGTGCGGCTCGGTGACCCCGCCGCGACAGTGCCCGCAGGGGGGCCGCTGTCCCGGCCGGTCGCGACCGGCGACGGCACGGTGTGGGCACACCGCGTCGACAGCGGCTCGATCTGCGAGCTGCCCAAGGGCGCCGCCGTCCTGACCTGCGTCGCGCAGCTCCCGCCCGGACACGGCGGCGGGCTCACACTGGTCGGCGACCGCCCGGTCGTGCTCGACATGACCGGCGACAGCCTCCACCGGGTCGGCCCGGACGGGCTCGGCGAAGCCCTGCCCCTCGGTATCAAACTCTCGCCGTCGGCACAGGTGGCCAACAGCGCGGTCGGCGACCGGCTGGCCATCGCCGATCCGGAGCGCAACCAGCTCCACCTCATCGACATCAGCGGCCTCGACCAGGACCGCCCGGCCGCGAAGCCGATTTCGGTCGAGCTGACCAAGGGCAGCCGGTTCAACGGCCCGCTCTCCTCCTCGAACGTCGTCGCCATGGTCGACGAAACCCGCGGCGAGGTGCTGACCTACGACGCCGACGGCAAGCTCAAGTCCACCGCGAAGGTGCCGAGCCAGGGGGCCGCCGCACCGAGGCTGGCCAAGGGTGAGGACAACCGGATCTACGTCGACAGCTCCGACGGCTCGCATGTGCTGGTCGTCAACGGGGACGACGGCACGGTGGTCGACGTCGACGTCGACAAGGCGGCCAACACCCAGACCGCGGGCGCGCCGTCGGCCGATCCGGAACCGTCCGGCGAGCGGCCCGCGCCGCCGCGGAATCCCGAGCAGCGGCAGGTGCCGCCGAGCACGCAGAAGGCGCTCCCGCCGGTGGCGCGGGCGACTCCGCCCGGCGCGCCGAGGAAGCTGAGCGCGACCGCCGGGGACGGCTCCGCCAAGGTCTCGTGGAGCCCGGCCGCGGACAACGGCGCGCGGATCACCGGCTACCGGGTGAGCTGGCCCGGTGGTTCCACCAAGGTCGGCGGGTCGTCCCGGGGGACCACGATCTCCGGGCTGACGAACGGGAAGCCGTACGTGATCACCGTGGTCGCGGAGAACTCGGCGGGACTCGGAGCAGGGGTCAGCGCGAAGGCGGTCGTACCGGGACCCGCGAACCGCCCCGCCGGGGCACCGGTCGTCACCGCGAAGGCCGGTGGTGACGGGAAGGTGTCGGTGAGCTGGACCCAGCCCGACCTCCGCGGCGGGACGCTGGTGCACTACCTGGTGAGCCTGACGGGCAAGGGCCAGCGCACGCTTTCGGCCACCTCCACGGAATTCACCGGTGTCACCGGTTCCGCGACCGTCACGGTCCGCGCGGTCACGAAATTCGATTCGGGATCCACGCTCACCGGGGCCACCGGCAGCCGGAAGGTCACCGTGCCGGTGGCGTCGGGGCCGCCGACGATCACCATCACCCAGGTGCGGGGCACCGACAGCACCCTGTTCGTTTCCGTGAAGGCGGACGGGAAGGGCGCCCCCGCGACCTGTCAGGCGGAGTTCTTCGCCAAAGGCAAACCGACGGCCTGTTCCGGAGCGACGACCCTGACCATCGGCAGCGTCGCCTGGATCGGCTCCATCACGATCACCGCCACCATCACCACCTCCGCGGGCACCGCCACCGACACCTGGCGGGGGGTGCCCACGGTGTCGGCGGGCATGCCCGTCTGGCTCGGCCCGCTGGCTCTGGTGGGACTGCGCCGACGGAAGGAAGAAGAGGAACAGCTGTGACGCTCACTCCCAGGGTCGCCTACGAGCAGATCGCGGAGAACGTGCAATCGGTGGTGCGCGGCAAACCGGAGGTCGTCCGGCTCACCGTGGCGGCACTGTTCGCCGAAGGGCATCTGCTGATGGAGGACGTGCCCGGCGTCGGGAAGACGACGATCGCGCGCTGCGTCGCCGCCAGCATCGGCGGCCGGTGGAGCCGGATCCAGTTCACCCCCGACCTGCTGCCCGGCGACATCACCGGCGTGATGGTCTACCACCAGAACGCCGAACGCTTCCAGTTCCACCCCGGCGGGATCTTCGCCAACGTGGTGCTGGCGGACGAGATCAACCGGGGCACGCCGAAGACGCAGGCCGCGCTGCTGGAGGTGATGGCCGAACGCCGGGTCACCGTCGATTCGGTCGGCCAGGCCGTGCCGCGGCCGTTCCTCGTGGTGGCCACGCAGAACCCGATCGAACTGGAGGGCACCTACCGGCTGCCCGAAGCGCAGCTGGACCGGTTCCTCATGCGTATTTCGGTCGGTTACCCGGATCTGGAATCCGAGATGCGGGTGGTGATGGGGGACTGCGCCGGGGTGACGCCGGACGAACTGAAGCCGGTGCTGAGCATCGCCGACGTCCAGTCGGTCATCGACGAGGTCCGGAAATCCAACCTGGCGCCCGAGATCGTCAACTACGCGGTCCGGCTGGCCGCGGCGAGCCGTTCGCATCCGGACGTCCGCTACGGCGCGAGCCCGCGCGGCAGCATCGCGCTGATCCGGGCCGCACAGGGGCTCGCCGCCACTTTCGGCCGCGACTTCGTCACCCCCGACGACGTCAAGGACGTCGCGCATCCGGTACTCGACCACCGGCTCGTGCTGACGCCCGACGCGGAACTCAACCAGCGGCGGACCGCCGACATCGTCGACGAACTCCTGGGCGCGACGGCCGCTCCCATGGCCGCGATGGGGAGGTAGGCCGTGCGGCTCACCCGCCGCGGCGTCATCGTGCTCGCCTTCGCCGCCGGGTTCTACGCCCTCGGCGAGCTGGCGGGATACACGTTTTTCCGTGCCTTCGCGGGGATCGCGGCGGGCGCGGTGCTGATCGCCCTGGCCACCACCAGGTTCCGGCCGAAGGTGGAGATCGGCCGGACCGTCCAGCCGGACCGCGTCGAACGCGGGAAGCCCGCGCTGGCCACGCTTGTCGTGCGCAACGCCGACGTCCGGCGGCACGGCGGGTTCACCGCGGCGGACGGGATCGGGACCGAAACACACAGCCTGCGCGTTCGCCCGCTCGCCCCTGGAGCGGAAGCGACGTACCACTACGAACTGCCGACGACGGCCCGCGGGAAACTGCGGGTCGGCCCGCTCGTCGTGCACCGGCCGGACCTGTTCGATCTCGCCCGCGGCGACCAGACCGTCGGCGGCACCGCTTGGCTGTGGGTGCATCCGCGACGGCACTCGGTGCGCGCGGCGCAGGCGGGGCATCCGCGCCACCACCACGAGGGCCCGATCACCGATCCGCCGTTGCGTGGTTCCGCGGATCTGCGCGCGGTGCGGGAGTACGTCGTCGGCGACGAGGTCCGGCATCTGCACTGGAAGGCGACCGCCCGGACCGGCCGGCTCATGGTGCGCGAGTACGCCGACCCGGCCCAGCCTCGGTTCACCGCCGTGCTCGACACCCGGCCCGCGGCGATGAGCCCGGCCGTTTTCGAAGAAGCCGTCGAGGTGGCGGCGTCCCTGTTCTACGCGTCGGCGTCGGCGGGACAGCACTGCCGCCTGATCACCTCCGCGGGCGCCGACGTGCTGACCGACAGCGGGGTTCGCGCGGCGAGGACGCTGCTGGACGAACTCGCGCTCGTCGCGCAGGACGCGCCGGACGACGCGCCGCTGCTGCCTTCGGCCCTGGCCGCCGCCCACCGCCCCGGCGGGGTCCTGGTGCTGATCACCGGCCCGGACGCCGACCTCGGTCACGCCGCCCGCTGGCGGCCCGACACGGTCGTCCGCCTCGGTGACCTCAGGCCGTCGGCGGGCTCCGGCGGCGTGATCGTCGCGGTCGACGCCGCCGGTGCCGCGGCGCAGTGGAATTCCTTGGTGGCGAAGGCATGAGCGCGGGATTCGACCGGATCGCGGTCGCCGGGCTGCTCGGCGCGACCGGCGTCGCCGGACTGCTGTTCACCCCGGTGTTCGGCTGGGGGCCGCTGCTGATCCCGGTGCTCGTGGTCGTCCTGGTCGGCTACGGCTGCGTCGAGCTGACCGCGAAGTTCCCGAAGCTGGTTCCCTACCGGCCTTTGCTCGTCGCGCTGCTCGGTCTGCTGGGGCTGATCGAGACGGTGCTGACCTCGACCACGCTCGCCTTCCTGCCGACGCTCGCTTCCCTGCGGGGAGTGGCGCGTGGCTTCACCGAAGGCTGGCAGCTCACCCTGCAGTCCACCTGGCCCGCGCGGCCGGTTCCCGACCAGCTCCTGTTCGTCCCGCTGGCGGTGCTGCTCGCCGTCGTGCTCGGGCTGGAACTGCTGCTGCGCCTGAAGAAGCCGCTCGTGGCACTGGTGCCGAGCCTGCTCGTCGCCGGGCTCGCGCAGGCGTACCAGGCGTTGACGGGTGCCGGTGCGGTGGCGGCGGCGCTCGGGTACACGGTGCCCGCGGGGCTCCTGCTGTGGTCGGGCCGTCGCGCCCGGTCGGTGACCAGGGCACCCGGCGGGCCGCGCTTCACCTGGCGGGTCACGGGATCGGCGGTCTGGCCCGCGCTGTCCACTGTGGTCGCGCTCGTCGCCGGATCGGTGGCGCTCGCCGGGCTCGACCCGGTCGGCCGCGATCCCTTGACACTCAAGGACACCCAAGCCGCGCCACCACCGAGGAGCAGGCTCGGCAATCCGCTGGACGACATCGCCCAGCGGCTCTCCCGGCCGGGCGAGGAGGTCTTCCGCTACCAGGCCGACGTCCCGGTCGACCAGTGGCGCCTGATCGTGCTGAACGGTTTCGACGGATCGAACTGGCTGGCCGATTCCCGGCTCCAGCGGTTCGGCGCGGGCATCGACGGCACTCCCGGCGGTACCCGCGGGACCGCGGAACTGAAGGTGCGCGGACTCACCGGGCCGTGGCTGCCGAGTCACCAGGACCTGACCGATGTGGACGGTGTGACGCCGCTGGTGGACCAGTCCGCGGGCACCCTCCTGGCGGAAACGCCGTCGCTCGCACGGGACTACCGGCTCAGCTGGTCTTCACCCGAGGTCGATCTCGGCCCGGGGGAGGTCGACGCGCGGGCGCCGGGCGGGCTCGGCGGACTCGGCGCGGTGCCGCCCGAGATCGAGCAGCTGGCCAAGGACGCCGTACGCGGTCTGCGTCCGACGTTCCAGTCCGCGCTGCAGCTGGAACGCTTCCTCAGCACGAACTATCTGCTCGCGGCGGGCTCGGACGAGCTGCCGACCGGGCACGGCTGGCCGCAGCTGCGGCACTTCCTGCTGGAGAGCAAACGGGGGACGAGCGAACAGTTCGCCGCCGCGTACGTCGTCTTGGCGCGGATGAGCGGCATCCCGGCGCGGCTCGTCGTCGGGTTCCGCGGTTCGGCCGAGACCGACGGCGGGATGCGCGTCGTCCGCAACCGCGATGTCCTGGCTTGGCCTGAAGTCGCGGTCGCCGGCGCGGGCTGGGTGCCGCTCGACCCGACCGCCGCGGCAGGCAAGTCGGGGCACGATCAGGCCGCGTCCGGCAAGGCCGTCGCCCGGGCGCGGGCACAGCTGCCCGCCGAACAGGAGCTGCGGCCGCCGCAGCTGCCGCCGGGAACGCCGTCGGACGCCGCCGAGGACCAGAGCGCCGAAGCGGGCGCGGGCTGGTGGTGGGTCTCGTTGGCCGCCGCGATCGTCCTTTTCGGACTCTTGTGGCTTCTCGGCGTCCCGGTGGCGAAGGTCGTCCGTGCCCGTCGGCGGCGTCGCCGGACCGGTGCGGAAGGGGTGCTCGGCGCCTGGGACGAGATCCGCGACCGGTTGCGCGCGCACGGTGTGCCGTTCCGGATCGGGATGACCCCGCGCGATCTCGCCGAGTCCGCGGGATCGCTGGCCGGGGAGGGGATCCGCGAGCCCGTCGCCAGGCTGGCCAAGGTGCTGGACGTGACCCTGTGGTCCGGGGTGCCGGTGGGCGACGGCGCAGTCCGGCGGGCGTGGCAGGAAGTCGGCGAGCTGCGGCGGGGGCTGGCCACCCGACCGTTCGCGGCTCGGGTGCTGGCGGCACTCGAGCCGCGGACCCTGGTCCCGATCAAGGGGAGGGGCGGGAAAGGCGGCTGAAGGGCGACCCAAGTACATGAAGGCCCCCTTCCTTGCGGTAGGCGCAAGGAAGGGGGCCTTCATGTACTTCAGGCGGCAAGCGGGCTCACGCGTTGCAGCGCGCGCCGCGGATCGCGACCGGTTCGGTCGTGTAGATGTGGCGGCCGTCGGTCGCCCGGAGCTGGAAGCAGTACCGCCGCGCCGGATCGATCGGGACGTCCAGGCTGCGCTGCCGGTGCGCGACGAGCTGTTTCGGTTCGAGCCGCTCGCCCGCCATGATCACGACGAAGTCCAGTTCGCCTTCCGCTGTCCAGGTCAGCTGCACGTGATCGCTCTGATCCAGGGGCGGGGCGAGGGCCAGTTTGACGTCCGGGGCGGGCGCGGAAACCGGTGAGGGCGGCGGGATCGCGGCCGCCACGGGGACGGCCTGACCGTCGATCTTCGCCGGACCGAGGAAAAGCGGCGCCACGGCCAGCCCGGCGACGAGCACTCCGGCGCCCGCCAAGGCGATGGGCCGCAACGGAATCCCGCGCCGGGTCTTGAGCGGGCCGCTGAATTCGCGGATCAGGGTGCGGCCGCCCGTGGGCGGCGCCTGCACCACCTGGACCGGCGCCGGGGCCGCGTGGACCGGCCGGGCGGGAACGGCGGGGCGAGGAACTTCGGCGAAGTCGTCGAACTCGACCTCGGTGTCGTCCTCTTCGCTGGGGGTGTCGGCGGATTCGGAACCGGCGATCTCGCCGCCGGGCAGGCGCAGCTTCGTGAACAGCCGGGCCAGCGACGCGACGTCCTGCGGCCGGTCGGCCGGTTCCTTGGCCAGCAACCGGAGGATCGTCGCGGAAAGCTCGTTCGGGACGGCCGGATCCCGGATCGGCGCGACCGGTTCCCGCAGCACCTGGAGGATCCGCTCGCCGGGCTGCTGCCCGGTGTGCCGGGGAAAGGGCGGTGTCCCGGTCAGCGCGGCGTAGAGCACCGCGCCGAGTCCATAAAGGTCGGACGCGGGGGAAAGCGTGTCGTCGCGCAGGGTCTCCGGCGCGGTGTACTCGACCGAGTACATCGGATCGCGCGGGAATCGCCGCCGCAGAGCCACGCCGAAGTCGGCGAGCACGAACTCGCCGGACGCGCGGTACAGCACGTTGTGCGGGCTCACCCCGCCGTGCACGACGCCGGCCCCGTGCGCCGCGGCGAGCGCGGAGGCGACGGCGGCGCCGAGGGCGAGGACGTCGGGAACACCCAGCCGCGCACCGGAATCCAGCAGGTTCGCGAGGGAACCCGGGCACAGCTCGCGGCGGAATCCGGAGCGGCCGTCGGGGTGGGAGAGCACCTCGTCGATCTGCAGGACCGACCTCGTCGACCGCACCGCGGCCAGTGCCTTCCGTTCGCGTTCGACCGACGCCGCCGTTTCGCGATCGAAGGAGCCGGGGAACATCTTGACCGCGAAGTCGTTGCCGGTAGCGGGATCCCAGCCCGCGTACACGGTGGCGACGGGGCCCTGGGCGAGCAACCTCGGTCCGCCGGTGGTCTCGATGTCCATGACCCCATTGTCGCGCAAGAAGGCCGGATCCGTCGTGCTTTCCCGGCGGCAGGTTCCTGCCGTGACGGCCCGGCGGACCGGCGGGCGGCGGACTCTTTCCCCATGCAGACCGCCGGCCTCGTCAGGGTCACCATCAGCACTCCGCACCGGCGCATCGACATGGCGCTGCCGGAACACGCGTCCGTCGCCGAAATCCTCCCCGGACTGCTCGCGCGGGCGGGCGAAGGCATGGCCGACGACGGTGTCGCCGGTGGCGGCTGGCAGTTGCGCCGCGCCGACGGGAGCACCTTCGATCCGGACCGGACGCTGGGCGCGCACCGGGTCCGGGACGGGGAGATCCTCCATCTGACGCCGCGCCGCGCCGAATGGCCGGAGCCCGAGTACGACGACCTCGTGGACGCGATCGCCACCGGTTCCGGCCGCACCGGGAAGGCCTGGGGGCCGCGGCACACGCGGTGGGCCGGGCTGGCCGCCGGCGCGGTGGCGATGTCGTTCGGCCTGCTCGCGGTGCTGCGCGCC
This sequence comes from Amycolatopsis oliviviridis, assembly GCF_014654365.1. GTDB lineage: Bacteria > Actinomycetota > Actinomycetes > Mycobacteriales > Pseudonocardiaceae > Amycolatopsis > Amycolatopsis oliviviridis. The sequence goes on along the minus strand of NZ_BNAY01000003.1, from coordinate 9,050 downwards.
GGTCCGCCGTGGACGTCACCGGCGGCCTGGGCACTGGCGGTCTCCGCGCTGCTGCTCACCGCGGGTGTCCTGCTCGCGCGGGCGCTGCGTGACGCCGGGGCGGGGGCGGTGGTCGCCGCCGTCGCGCTTCCGTTCGCCTTCACCGGCGGCGGTCTGCTGCTGGCGGGCGACGACCCGATCGGCGAGCTGTCCGCCGGGCATCTGCTGCTGGGGAGCGCGGCGCTGCTGCTCGCGGCCGTCGTCGGCCATCTCGGGGTGACCGCCGCGCCGGAACTGTTCGCCGGGGCGGCCACCGTCGGCCTGCTCGGGGTGCTCGGCGGCTGGCTGGCCACCTTCGACGACCTGGCCGGCTACCGGTCGGCGGCGGTGATCGGCGGCGGCGTGCTCGCGCTCTCGACCACGTTCGCGCCGCTGGCGCTGCGGCTCGGCCGGGTGCCGATGCCGGTGCTGCCGCGGTCGACCGCGGACCTCGTCCGCGACGATCCCCAGCCGCCGCTCGACCTCGTGCACGCCGCGGTGGCCAGAGCGGACTCGCTGCTCACCGGCATGCTCGGCGGCGCGGCGATCGTCGTCATGTACTGCCAGCTGCAGCTGATCCGCAGCGACAGCGAGGCCGCCGTCGTCCTCGTCGCCCTGCTCGCGGCCGGTTTCCTGATGCGGGCGAGGTTGTACCCGATCCTGCGGCAGCGGTCGCTGCTGCTGGTGACCGGGATCTTCGGCGCCGGATGTCTGCTCGCGGGTCCGCTCATGACGGATCGCTCGCTGCTGCTCGTGCTGGCCGGGCCGCTGGCGCTGGCGGTGGCCGCTGGTGTGATCGCCTCCGGTGTCGTGCTGAGCACTCGCGCCGCGAACCCGTATCTCGGCCGGATCGCCGAGTACTTCGAGATCCTGGTGATGATCGCCGTCGTCCCGGTGGCGTGTTCGGTGCTGGGCCTGTACGGCTACGTCCGCGGGCTGGGGGGCTGAAACCATGGCGTCCAAACGAGATCAGCTGCAGGCGTACCAGTTCCTGGTGCAGCGCGCGATTTCCGCGCTCGTGACCAGGGAGACCGACCCGGAGCAGCCGCCGTTCCGCCGCCCGTCCGGCGCCACCTTCGCCGGGATCGCGGTGGCGATCGTGGCGCTGGCGTGCGTCGGGGTCTACGGGATGATCGTGCCCGGCGGGAACAACGCCTGGCGCAAGAACGCCGCCGTCATCGTGGAGAAGGAGAGCGGCACCCGCTACGTCTACCTGGACGAGCGGCTGCATCCGGTGGCGAACTACGCGTCCGCGCTGCTGCTGCTCGGCGAACACGGCACCACGGAACGGGTTTCGCGCGATTCGCTCGCCGGAGTCCCGCGCGGGCCCAGGATCGGTATCGCCGACGCGCCGGACGGCTTGCCCGGCCCCGAAAAACTGCTCACCGGGGCGTGGTCGCTGTGCTCCGCGCCCGCGAGCGACCTGGCGGGCAGCCGGATCGAGGAATCGGTCCTGCTGGCGGGCGCCTCGCCGTCCGGCGGCGCGGAACTGGGGGACCAGGCGCTGCTGGTGGAGTCGACGTCGACCGGCGAACGGTTCGTCGTCTGGCGCGGGCACCGGCACCGGATCGACGACTACGGCGCCGTCGGCACCGGTCTGGCGTTCACCGCCGAGCCGTGGGCGCGGGTCGGCCGGGCGTGGCTCGACGTCCTCCCGGAAGGCGCGCCGATCGGCCCGCTCCCGGTGGCGGCGGCGGGCGAGGTGTCCACCGCGGTGCCGGGCCGGACCGACATCCGGAACGGGATGCTGCTGATGGTGCAGACCTCCGGCGGCGGGCAGCAGCACTACCTCGCCGAACGGGACGCGCTGCGGCCGATCACCGAACTGCAGTACGACGTCCAGCGCGCGAGCGCCCAGATGATGGCCGCCTATCCCGGTACCGAACCCAAGACGGTGCCGCTGCCGCCTTCGCTGGCGACCATGTCGCGGCAGCTGGCCCCGGTCCAGACCGAAGCGGGCACGGCACCGGCCACGCGTCCGGCCATCGCGCGCTTGCGCGATCAGGACGCCACCGTGTGCGCGTCCTTCGGCGACGGTTCCGCGGCCCCGGTGCTCACCGTCGATCCCACGCTGCCCGCCGCGGATCCGATGTCCACCACCGCTCGCCGGACCGCGGGCGGGACCCCGCTCGCGGACCGTGTCCACGTGCCGCCGGGCAGCGCGATCCTCGTCGAGGCGATGCCTTCGGCGCAGGCGCCCGCCGGGACCTTGACCGTCGTGACCGACATGGGGCGCCGTTATCCGCTGGCTTCCTCCGACGTCCTGAAGATGCTCGGGTACCCGGCCGCGCGTCCGGTGCGGCTGCCCGCCGGCCTGGTCGCGCGCCTGCCCGAAGGCCCGAGCCTCGACCCGGCCGCCGCGCGTCGCCAGACCCTGGGCGGCTGAGAAGTCCAGGCTCGGGCACCCCGCGTGTGTCAGGAAAGGGTCGTTCAGGACGGAAAACGTCCTGAACGACCCTTTCCTGACATCCCGAGACCCGCTCAGGAGCCGCTGACGGGAAGCCTCAGTTCGAAGATCGCGCCGCCCTCGTCGGCGTTGTACACCGCGAGCGTGCCGCCGTGCGACTGGGCGACCCAGCGCACGATCGACAGCCCGAGCCCGGAAGAGCCGCCGGTGCTGGCGAACCGGTCGAAGGCGTCGTCCGCCATCGCGGCGTCGATGCCGGGGCCGTGGTCCGCGACGGTCACGGTGCCGCCGGCGACGGTGAGGTGCACGAACGCCTTCGCGCCCGGCTGACGGCCGTAGCGCACGGCGTTGTCGAGAAGGTTGCCGATCGCGCGCTGCAGCAGGGCGGGATCGGCATCGACCTTCGTCGGCGCCGCGGTGACGGTGATCTCCGCGCTGTCGGTCGTGGTGTCCTCGACGACGCCCACCACCAGCTGATCGAGCCAGATCGGCTGGATGCTCAGCTGTTCCACCCCCGCGGCGAGCCGGGCGCGGACGAGCAGGTCGTCGATGATCCCGCCCATTCTCGACGCCAGCCGCACCGTGCGAGGCAGCAGTTCCGCCGACTGCGCCGGATGGGCCATCGCTGTTTCGGCGAGCGCGCGCAGGGCGGCCACCGGGGTGCGGAGATCGTGCGCGGTCTCGGCGAGCAGGACTTCCTGCTGCTGCAAGGCCGCGGCCGCGGGACGGATCGAGCGGCCGGACAGCAGGTGTCCCGCGAAGCCCAGTACCGCGACCAGCAGCACGGTGCCGCCGAGCACCAGCAGGGTGAACCGCGTGTGCGCCGAGTCCTCGGCGTCGGTGGACTGCACCGCGACGACGGCCGCGAACGCCTTCCCGTCCTTGTCGCGCAACGGTTCGGCGCGGACCTTGACCACCGTGCCGTCGGTGCCCCTTTGATGGCCTTGCACCAATTTGCCCCCTCGCACCGCTTCGGTCGCGAGAGTGTTCAGCAGCTGTGGGTTCATCGGGACGCAGGCCGCCCGCGAAAGGTGCGCCTGGAACGCCGGCGCGCCACCGGGCAGGATCGCGAACTGCGGGCAACGGTCGTTCAGGACGTCGGTGTTGACCAGCCCGAAGTCCACGGTGCCGTCGAACGAGACCAGTCTGCTGACCGACGACGTGACCTGGCTCAGCGCGGCGTCGATCCGTTCCTCGCCCTGGTCGCCGTCCTCGGCGATGAGCAGCCACGCGAAGAGGACCAGCCCGAGCGTGTTCATCACGGTGAACAACGCGGTCAGCGTCCAGCGCAGCCTGCGCAGCCGGTCGGCCGAGGAGCGCGCGTTCACCGGGCGCCCAGCCGGTAGCCGAGACCGCGGACGGCGTGGATCAGTTCGGGCTCTTTCAGCTTGCGGCGCAACCGTTTCACCACCACGTCGACCACATTGGACATCGGATCGGCCTGCGCGTCCCAGCAGTGCTCGATCAGATCGGCGCGTTGCACCGGCAGGCCCGCCTTGGCGAGCAGGTACTCGAGCACGGCGTACTCCTTGTTGGTCAAGGTGAGCAGCACGCCCGCCCGGCGCACTTCCCGCCGGGCGCAGTCCATCACCAGGTCTTCGTGCTGCAGCACCGAGGGCCGGTCGAACGCGGAACGGTGGCACAGGTTGGCCACCCGCTCGGTCAGCTCGGCCATCACGAACGGCTTCACGAGATAGTCGTCGCCGCCGTGCTCGAACCCGGCCACCCGGTCGGCGAGCGCGTCGCGGGCGGTGAGGAACAGCACCGGCGCCCGCCAGCCGAGCTGCCGTCGCATGTGGACGTACTCGATCGCGTCGCCGTCGGGCAGCATGCGGTCGAACACCACGCAGTCGTGGTGCGCCGAGCGCAGCAGCCGGTCGGCGGCCGCGATGTCACCCGCGCCGTCGACGGCGAAGCCCGCCGAACGCAGCTGCGTGACCAGCGCCAGCCGAAGATTCTCGTCGTCTTCGACGACCATCACCCGTGTCATCAAAACCTCATGTTCGGACAGCGAAAGTAGACGCATGCAGTTGCACCGGCCCGCCGCGACGGCCGCGCCGCCCCTGAACGCTAACGCGTCGGGCGCCCAGGCCCGTCCGGACGGCGGGAACTGGCATGAACAGGACGTCGTCGGCGGGACCGCGCCGGGGAAGAGGGAGGTACCTGCGATGACCACGCAGACCGGCCAGCTCAGCCTGGTCAAGGGAGTGGGTCCGGCCCGTGACCGGGCGGGGCTCGGCGAGCTGCTCGCGGAAGCGACCGGTGAGGTGCTCGTCATGAGCACCGGGACGGACTCCGTGTTCCAGCGGATCGCGCTCGCGAACGTCCGCCCCGGAGTGCGTCACAAGGTGCTGTTCCCCGATTCCGCGCGGATGTCCGGTGCGCTCAACCGGATGTCGCGTGCCGGGGCGGAGGTGCGGACCGACGCCGAGGTCCCGATGGACGCGCTGGTGATCGACCGGACCTCCGTCGTGCTGCCCGCCGAGGGACGGCAGACCGGTTCCGCGGTGTTCCGGTTGCCCGGGGTGGTCACCGCGACGGTCGGCCTGTTCGAGCGGATCTGGCAGGCCGCCGCCCCGCTCGTGCCCCTGGACCTCGCGGAGCCCGAGGACGCTTCGATCCTGACCTGCCGCGAACAGGAACTCCTGACCCTGCTCTTCTCCGGCACGACCGACGAATCCGCCGCCGCGCGGCTCGGCGTCTCGGTGCGCACGGTGCGCCGGATGGTCGCCGACATCATGAACCGGCTCGGTGCCCGCAGCCGGTTCCAGGCCGGGGCGAAGGCCGTCGACCGCGGCTGGCTGATGGCCAAGGCGGGCTGATGACGACTTCGATCCCCGGCCGTGCCCTGCTCGTCGCGAGGCGGCCCGGTGCCTATCCCACCATCGGCGAGGCACTGGCGGAGGCGACCGACGGCGCCGTCGTCACCATCGAGGCCGGTGAGTACGCGGAGACCGTCGAACTGACCGGGCTGCGGGTGACCTTGGCCGCGGCGAAGGACGCCGACGTGGTCATCGACGGCCGCGGCGCCGAGCGCCCGGTGTTCCGCGCGTCCGGCGGCGCGGTCGTCCTGACCGGGATCGAGCTGCTGGCCGACACGTCGTCCGCCGTCGTGGCCGACGACACCGAACTGACCATGGACCGCTGCACCGTTTCCGGCGGCCGGGGGCCGGGGATCGCCGTCCGCGGTGCCGCGGCCTTCACCTTGACCGGCTGCGTGATCTCGGCCGCGGAACAGGGGATCGTCGTCGACGGCGCGCCCGGCAGGATCGAGGACACGACCGTCGAAGACGTCTCCGGCGACGGGATCACCATCGGGTTTGGCGCCGCCCCGGTCGTCCGCGACTGCACCGTGACCGGCTGCGGACTGCGCGGTTTCTATGTCTACCAATACGCGCGGCCCACCATCGAAGGCTGCGCGATCTCGCGCACCGGCCACGAGGGCATCGCCGTGGCGCACCACAGCACCCCGGTGATCGAGCGGTGCGCGGTCAGCGACGTCCGGGGCACCGGGATCGCGTTCGGGGCGGGCTGCGGCGGTTCGGTCACCGCGTGCCGGGTCGAGAACACCGCCGTACCGGGGATCGCGATCGCCGAGAGCGCGACGGCGACCGTCACCGCAGCCGCTCCGGCCGGTCCCGGCGCGTCCGGGGACTTCGCACTCGACGAGATGCTGGCCGAACTCGACGCCATGATCGGCCTTCCCGGGGTGAAGGAGGAGGTGCGCGCGCTCGTCGACGAGTTGCAGGTCAACGAATGGCGCCGCCGCGCCGGGCTGCCGATCGGCGTCGCCGCGCACCACCTGGTCTTCGCGGGCGCGCCCGGTACCGGGAAGACGACGGTCGCGCGGATCTACGGGAAACTGCTGAAGGCACTGGGAATCCTTCCACGCGGCCAGTTCCTCGAGGTCTCCCGCCGGGATCTCGTCGGGCAGTACATCGGCCACACGGCGGAGAAGACCGCGACCGTGTTCGAGGAAGCCAAGGGCGGCGTCCTGTTCATCGACGAGGCGTACACGCTTTCGCGGCTCGCCGGATCCGGTGGCGACTTCGGCCAGGAGGCGATCGACACGCTGGTCCCGTTGATGGAGGAACACCGGAACGAGGTGGCGGTGATCGTGGCCGGGTACACCGGCGAGATGGTCGACTTCCTCGCGGCCAACCACGGTCTCGCGTCCCGCTTCGGCAAGACGATCGAGTTCGAGGACTACAGCCCCGGCGAACTGCTCTCCATTTTCGGCCGGATGGCCGCGGCGGGGGACTACGAGCTGGACCCCGGCGCGGAGCCCGTCCTCGTCGACTACTTCCGGCGGATCTCGGGCGACGTCAACTTCGGCAACGCGCGGGACGCGCGGCGGCTGTTCGAAGGGGCGCGCAAGGCCCAGTCGCAGCGGTTGCGGCTGCTGGGCCGGATGCCGAGCGTCGAAGAACTGCGCGGGTTGCACGCGGCCGACGTGGAGATCGCCGCGGGACGCTAACGTGAAGGCGTGCGGGTGCTGGTGACCGAAGACGACGAGAACTTGCGGGTGGCGCTCGAATTCGCCCTGCGCGGGGACGGGTTCGCGGTGGACACCGCCGCCGACCTGCCCGCCGCGGACGAGGCGCTGATGGTGAACGCCTACGACTGCGCGGTGTTCGACCGCATGCTGCCTTCGGGGGACGCGCTGGCGTACGTGCGCAACCGGCGCGGCGCCGGATGGCCGATGCCCGTGCTGTTCCTCACCGCGCGGGACAGCGTCGCCGACCGGATCGACGGCTTGCGCGTCGGCGGCGGCGACTACCTGGTCAAACCGTTCGCGATGCCCGAACTCGTGGCCAGGGTGCGGAGTCTGTGCCGTCGCGACATGGCGGGACAGGCGGTGGTGCTGCGCTGCGCGGATCTCGAACTCGACACCGGCAGGCACCAGATCTCGCGGGCGGGCGTGCTGCTCACCGTCACGCGCAAGGAGTATCTCGTCATGGAGCGGCTGCTGGCCGCGACCGGGCGGCCGGTCTCCCGGCGGGAGCTGATCCGGTACGCGTGGGACGAGATGGCGGATCCGGCGTCGAACGTGCTCGACGTCGTGATCGCGCGGCTGCGGCGGAAGCTCAAGGACCCGCCCCTGATCCACACGGTGCGCGGGTCGGGGTACCGGCTGGCGCCGCTCTGACAGGTTCCGGTCAGCGAGCGGAACGGGTGCCGGATCGGACGTCTAATGACTTCCGTGACCTTCGACATCATCGGCCTGTGCGCGGAACCGCCGGATCTGGGTGCCGCCGTCGGCGCGGTTTTGCCGCTGTGCGGTGGGCTGACCGCGTCCACCGTGGAGGGACGTCCGCTGGTGCAGGTGTTCCACCGCGACGGACGGTTGGTGCTGAGCATCGAGGAGGCCCGGCTGGTGCGGGTCCCCGGCGAGGTCCGGCGGCTGCTCGGTGCCGGCGACGAGGTCGACGTGCCCGATCCGGTGTGGTGGGTGGAGAGCCGCGCCCTCGAGGAGGACCCGGAGGCGGAGACCGTCGCCAGGGCGTTCACCGACGCGCTGCTGGCAGGCACCGGAGGACTGTCGTGGTCGAGCAGGTGACCGGGCATCCCGCCGCGGACTGGGCCACCGCGGAGGCCCTGATCGTCGAACAGTCCCGCGCCCTGGTCCCCGCTTCGACCTGGCTGATCGACGCGGCCCGGTCCGCTGTGCGGAGCGGGCGAGTGCTCCAGCTGCTCACCCCGGCGGACAGCGGGATCACCTACCCGATGGAGCTGCTGCTCCGGGATTCCGCGGCCGAGTGGGTCGTGCAGGAGGAAGCCGACCGCTATCGCGACGGCATCCGCGGCTTCGAGATGCGCTGGAACGGGACCAGGTTCGCCCGCGTTCCGGACCTGCCCGCGGCGGCCCCGTTCGACCCGGAGATCGACTCGGGTGACTTCGAGGTGCGGATCACCACCGTGCATCCGGCCGCGGAACCGCTCCGGCTCGGCTCGGCCGCCGAAGCCGCGCTGCGGTCCCTCACCGGCGACGCGCCTTTCGGCTGGGGGGACGCCGAACCCGCGACCCTGCCGTGGTCGGTGGACGAGATCACGGCGCGCTGCCGGGACGAACGCGCCCAGGTGGTCGTGGTCGGGCGCGGGGTGACCGGGCAACTGCGGGTGTCGCGCACGGACGAAGGGACGATCGAGGAAACCAGGCTCAGCGGGCCCCGTGCCGGGACACTGCGGCCGGACGCCGTCACGGCCTTGGCCGAGCGGGTCTCCGGCGGCGCGCGGCTGATGCTCGCCGCGGTGCATCCCGGCAGGCGGGGCGGTGTCCGCTCGAATCGGCCGACCCGGCCCGCCCTGCCCTATGGACTCCTTGTCGGGCAAGAGATCGTCGCGCAGCGCGGGGTTGCCCACGCCGAGCGGGCGCCGGCCGCGCGGGTCGAGATGCTCGGGTCCGCCGCCTGGTGCGTGCTGGACGGCGGGCGGCGGCCCCCGTACGAGCAGCTCGCCGACCTCGTCCGCCACTTCGGCCTGCCCGCCGACACCTAATCGCCACCCACCCTCACCTACTTAAGCGCGTGAAGGCCCCCTTCCCCTTGGGTTCTAGCGGTGGTTGCAACACCTGAGTTGTTCAGGGGTTGTGTGTTGTTCGAGATCCGCAGGGACAGGTCGCCTC
>NZ_BNAY01000002.1:993727-1244740 GCF_014654365.1 Amycolatopsis oliviviridis | reverse complement strand
CCACGTCGTCGAAAGGATGACAATGACCGAGGCTGATTTCGCGCGCCGGTCGCGTGCCCTGTACGAGGTGGTGATGGCGGCCCGCTCCAGTGCCGTCGAGCCGGTGACGCTCTTGGCCGCACTGGAGTCCTTGCGGGTGCTACGAGGGGAACTCGCCTCCTGGGAACCGGAACTGATCGAGGCGGCCCGCGCGGAAGGGGTCAGCTGGGCCCTGCTCGCCCCCGCGCTGGGAGTCGCCAGCCGTCAGGCGGCGGAACGCCGGTTCCTGCGGCTGAGGCCGTCCGACGGGGGCGAGCGGACGGGTGAGGCGAGGGTGGACGCCGAGCGTGACCGGCGCGCGGGCGATCGAGCGGTCGCCGAGTGGGCTCGGCGCAATTCGGCGATGCTGCGCGGACTGGCCGGACAGGCCGGCGCGGTGGAAGGGCTGAGCGCGGAGGGCAGGAGAAGCGCCGACAAGCTCAACACGGCACTCGGCGAGAACGACGTGGCCGACCTCCTGACCCCGCTGGCGGACCTGCGAGACCACCTGACGGCCGATCACCTCCACCTCGCCGACCGTCTCGGCGCGATCAGCGAGCACGCCGGGCAAGTACGGCAAGACGCGGTGGACAACCGGCGGCGGCCCACGACCTGACGCTCGTCATCCACGACGAAACCCCAGGCCGACCTCGATGCTGGTCAGGAGGCGGCGCCGGTCGTGAACGGCATAACGGTCAGTTCCCGAGGGCTGAGGCGGACAGCGTCACGGCTTCTGGTTCCTGTGCCGCGCAACAGCGAACTCGCGGCCGCAGGCGCGCATATCAAACAGTCGGACGGGCATCGGCTGCCAAATCAGCTGGCATCGCCAGGAGACACGATGTGCGCATAGCCTCGGACCCGACGAAGGCCCTGTCCGAACCGGCAACGGTGGGCTCTAACTGCTGTTCCTGGATCGACAATAGGAAGCAGCAGTTCGCTCTGCCCCTTTCTCCTCCTCGGCTGAGGGGATCGGCTCCTTCTATCGGTGAGGCCGGGCGTGGGCGCTGGGCTGCGTGTCGGGAACGGCGCAGCCCAGCCGGGTACCCACCCAGCCCAAGAGGATCTTGGGCGTGAAGATCATGGCATTCAGCACCGACAATCCCGGCGAGCCGGGAACGACCCGGCGTCATCCGGTGACGAGGACTGAGCCGACCCGCCTCCTCGTCGCGCTAAACCGAGTCGTAGGTGGCGGCGAAGTGCGCGGTGGAACCGATCAGTGGGCCAGTGTGGTTCTGCGGGTTGGTGAACAGCGCGAGTGGGGTGAATCCGGCGAGGCTGGCGTAGAGCTCTAGTTCGCGGGGGAACAGGACTCGGCGTTCGATGTGGTCGTGTTGGGTGGTGCCGTTGTCGAGTTGCCATGTCCGGTGGACGGTGGCGATTTGTGTGCGCGGGTTCCAGCTGTGTTCGGTGGTGACGTGGGCGCCGAGTCCTGCTGTGTCGATCCGGCTGCGGGTTGGCGTGGTGACGGTGGTGGGGGCGATTTGGGTAACGATGATCAGCAACGATCCGGGATGCGCGTGGGCTGCGAAGGTTTGGAACGCGGCGCGGATGTCGTTGTTGTGGTGTAGGTAGGCCAGGGTGTTGCCGAGGCAGGTGATGGTGTCGAAGGTGTCGTTCAGCCGGACGGTTCGCAGGTCTCCGGCTTGGAGGTCGAGGTCGGGATGTCGCTGTTGTGCGTGTCTGATGAGGGCGGGCTGAAGGTCGACGCCGACGCAGTGGTGGGTGGCGGCGAGTGCGGCGAGGTCGCGGGCGGTGCCGCAGCCGAGGTCGAGGACGCTTCCGGTGGGTGTGGTGCCGTAGTGGTTGATGAGGTGCTGGCAGGTCGCGGCGGCGGTGCTGTCCTGGGTCAGTGCGTCGTAGAGGTCGGGGTGGCGGTAGGCGATGTTGTTGTCGGCCAGGTTCATGTGGCTGGGGTGGTGTCCGGGGCCTGTAGGGAGCGGAGGCCGATTTCGAGGACGAGGGTGTCGCACAGCACGGACGGCACGGTAGCGCTGCGGCGGGCATGCTGCACGGTGCGCCGGAGTGCGTCGGGGTCGATGAAGTCTTGGTCGGCGAGGAGCATGCCGTCGGTGAGCAGATGCTCGGCCAGGCGTAGTCCGTTGTGCCGCAGGCCGTGTTGCATCAGGTCCCGGAAGTGCTCGGTTCGCCGCGGGTGGGTGACCAGGGGCGGCAGGCCGGCTCGGGTGAGGAAGTCGCGGAAGAGCTTTTTGCCTCGGCGGAGTTCGAGTGGGAGTTGTTCGGCGAACCGGATCAGGCTCGGGTGGGTGAGCGGGGTGACGGGCCAGATTCCTGACCTCAGGTAGGCGGGGTGATGGATGGCGAACCCCATCAGCGTCGGTGTGGGCAGCACGGCGGAGGGTGCCAGGTTGTCGTCGATCTGGCCGACGGCTTCCCGGGCGCGCGGTCCGAGCCATGACACGTCTGTCAGGCGCTGGGGTGGAGGCGGGGGTAGTTCGTCGCCGCGGGGTGCCATGATCTCGTCGCCGCCGTTGCCGGTCAGCATGGTCTCCACGCCGCCGCGGGCGGCCGTGTCTGCGAGGGCCTCGAACGCCTCGCGGTAGAACTCGCCGTGAGGGTCGTGTGCCGCGCCGCTGGCGCGGATACCGCTCGCGCAGAATGGTGCGTGGTCGTGGGCTCGCAGGATGTCGTCGACCGCGCCGATCCGGCTGGCGATTGTCGTGCGGCGACGGTTCTGCTCGGCACCGACGGCGCCGTCGACGATGAGTCCGAACGAACGCAGCGGTGCTGCGGCAGTCACACTCGCAGCGACCCCGACGGTGGCTGAGTCCAAGCCGCCGGACAACTCGAGGCCCAGCGTGGTTTTGCTTTCCTGCCATGGGCGCAGCGCGTCGGTGAGAAGACGCTCGAGCACGACTGTGACGTCTACGCCGGGGCGGAGGTCCCGTGCTCGCATGACGTGCTCGGCTGGGGTCGGGTAGGCGATGTTCAAGCCAGTTGCGGTGAATGTCGCGGTCGCGCGTTCTGTCAGCGTCGTGACGCCGGTGAACAGGGTGTCGCTGCTGTAGCGGTGCCGTCTGGTCAGGGCCCGGACCACGGCGCGATCGAGCAGGCTGGATTGCCGTGTGAGGTGGCGAAGAGCGGGGAGATCCCAGGTGCCGTGCAAGATGTCTCCGTCGCCGGTCAGATAGAGCGGCGTGGTGCCACCGGCGCCCGCTGTGAGGGTGATCCGTCCTGGCTGTATGCGGAGGAGTAGCGCGTCGCCCCGTGCGGTACCGGCCACGTTCTCAGGGCCGCGGTCGTGGTCTGTCAGCTCAGACCGGGTCAGCGGGCTTGCTACGTCGCGGACTCCTACAGTGGTGACCCCTGTTCGGTTGTCGATGTCGTGACGCAGTGCCGGATGGACAACCGGTCGGATCCAGCTGTCGCCGCGGCGCCAGCGGTCGGTGTCCCACTGCCACGTCGAGTCTGTGCGTGCACCCAGCGCCAGGCGAAACGACAGCATGGTGATCACTCTTCTTCCCGCGATGCGGCTCGGGCAGCGCTGGCTGCCCGAGCCGCGGTAGAGATGGTCGCTGGTCAGCTGGCGCAGTGGTCGCCCTTGTTGTTGCCGTCGGCGTCACCGGGCATCTTCGGGGAGTAGAGCCCCTCCACCGAGGGCACACCGAGCACCAGGTTTCCTGGTGAACATCGCCTCAAGGTCCATCTCGACTTCTCCTTGTCAGTTCGCTTGAACTCAGCGCCCGCGGCGGCTTTTCCATGACTGACGAGCGCTCGGACTTTTGCTGTTTCAGACAAGTCCCGATGGCCGCTGTCGACCAGAGCACCTACTGCGCATCACCTGAGCATGAAGTAGGCGTTGACGTCTCTGACCTGCATGAACTCCACTTTTCGTGATGGTGGTCCGATCGGGTGCAGCTCGTGGAGCGGCGATCAGGCCCGACGGGTTTCTGGCTATCGTGACCGGTGACAACGGGGCAGGGTGGTGTTCGATGGGCGATCAGCGGACCGCCTTCGCCGCACGGCGGGAGGCGATGGGCTACACCCAGGAGACCTTCGCGGCAGAGTTGGGTGTGGAGACCTGCACCGTCAGCCGGTGGGAACGGGGAGCAGGGGCTCCGCAGCCGTTTCGCAGACCGCGGATCGCGAAGGCACTCGACGTCACCCTGCATGAACTGGGTACGTTGCTAGGGCAGGCCCCGGCTCCGGCGCGGTACGCCGCGACCGTGGCCGTAGTCCCACCCGACCTTGCGGAGGCCGACGACATGAACCGTCGTTGACCTGCTGCGCCTGTTCAGCGCGACAGGGGCATTGCTGGCGTTGCCGCCGACGGTGGGCGACGCCGACCTCGCCGCCGCGGCGGCCAGCGGCAGTGTCGACACCGCGGGCGCGGAGGAATTCGCCGTTTTCGCCAGCCATCTGTGGCGGGTGTATGGGCTGGCGTCGAACAAGAGCCAGGTGCTGCCGCTCGTGCGGACCCAGCTCGGTGTGCTCACTGACGCACTGTGCCAATCGCGGGCGCCCGCGATCCGCCAGCGGCTCTGCGAGCTGGCCGCTGACCTGTTCCAGCTGGCCGGCGAGATCTACTTCGACGGCGACCGCTACACCGACGCGGCTCACTGCTACACCCTGGCCGCTGACGCGAGCAAGGAAGCCGGAGCGCCGGACCTGTGGGCCTGTGCTCTCACCAGGCACGCGTTCATCGCCGTCTACGAACGCGAGTTCGCCGACGCCGCCCCGTTGCTCGATCTGGCCGCCACGCTGGCGTCTCGGGGTGACACCGACTTGTCGACCCGGCACTGGGTAGCCGCCGTCCAAGCGGAAGCCTTCGCAGGCCTCGGTGACCTCGCCGCCTGTCAGCGCGCACTCGACACCGCGGCGGAAGTCCAGGATCTGACAGGGCAAGTGCACAACGGTGGCTGGCTTCGCTTCGACGGCTCTCGTCTGGCCGAGGAACGTGGTACCTGCTACGTCACTCTCGGCCGCCTCGATCTGGCCGAAGCAGCACTGGATGACGCACTCAACGGCGCGCTCACCACTCGTCGGAAGGCCGGAGTCCTGACCGACCTGGCCATGATCGGTGTCCACCGGGCAGATCCCGACCAGGTCATCACCCACGCCGAGGCCGTCGTGGCCACCGCACGCCAGACCGGGTCAGGGGTGGTCGCGCGCAAGTTACGTGGCCTCCAGCCGCACCTGGTCCCGTTGCTCGCGGATCAGAACATTCAGCGACTCGATGCCGAGATCGCGGAGCTCGTCAGTGGCCACGTCGCATAGTGGAGGAAGAAACATGCCGAACGACCGTGGTCGCGTGTTCCGCGAAGCCTGGATCGCCGGAGTGATCAAGCACTACCCCGGTGAGCCGAAACCTGGGTACATCACGCCCTGGGACGAGACACCGGACTGGGAGCGCGACGCCGCCACAGCCGTCTACGACCAAGTGCTGTCGTTCATCACGGCCACGAACGGCGCCACGACAAAACTCACCCCAGACCAGAAGGGCCGCTTCGTAGCCTTGTGCTGGATCGGCCAGATCTTCAAACACTTCCCCGACCCGAAGCCGTCCTATGTCGCGGACTGGGCCGACCTGCCCGAGTGGCAGCAGGCCACCGACATCGGCATCTTCGAACGCATCGAACAGGACGCCTAGAGCCTGACCATCCGGAGCCACGTCTCATTGCATTGTCTGCACAGCAACGAATTCAGGTCGCGTTCGACCAAGACACCTACGAGCACCTCACGGCCGCGCTGCGAGGACAATAGGCAGTTTCTTGCTCATCGCTCTGGAGCTCTGTCCTCACTGACGTCGCCGGTCGTGTCCTCCGGGTCTTTCGCGGCAGAGAGCTCGTCCGGGTCCGGGAGAGGCCGCCGAGGTTCTCGCACACCGGCCGATCCGCCAGGGCCGGCGCTGCGGAAACGCACCCTGACGCTGTCCCAGCGATATACGCGGCTACCTGGCGGCGGATCCTGCTCGGTGATCAACCACACCCCAGGCCAGGTCAGGGCGCCCAGCGGAGGGCCGTCCGGATCCGGCTGTGCCAGCGCCACTCCCGCCTCGGTCGCGACTTGGCGAGCGTCACTGACCGTCATTCCCACGACGTCTGGAACGACGACCAGATCCGCATGACGGTGCCCGCCCATGGATGAAGTATCGCGCACCGACACCAGCACGCACTCGACTTTTCAAGCGGGCACTCGTTCAACGGTCAGTTGTACGGAATGACCGCGTGGGTCCGGTCGTCCTCGACCGTCACTTCACGCTGTCGCAGACCGAAGCGGGACCGGACCACCACGCGCTCGCTCAGGTGAAGTGCGACGAAGCCGTCAGGTTCCAGGACGGTGGTGTCGTCGGTCAGGGCAGCAAGGCCAGTTCGGTCATCTCAATCGAGCCGTATTCGTACGGCTTACTCGACCAGAGTCCCACCAGTTCCGCCGGGTTCACCGGCCGAACCTAGCGCACCAGGGGAGCTAAGGGCCGCCCACCAGTGTGTATTCCAGGTAGCAGTCATCGGACACCTCGACGACGACGCCGGCCGTCATCTTTCCCTGCGCGACGACGCCGGCTGTGAAAACGGGGCGCGAAGGCCCGAACAAGGTGAAGACGTCATCGACCTTCACCAGCCCTGTGCCGCCGTCTCCCAGACCCAGTCCGGCACGAGGCGTGCAGTACGGCTTTGTCCGCTGTTCCGGGGTTTTCTCGTCTTCGCACCATCGCGCGCCGGCGCACGTCAGGGTGTTGCGGTAGTCCCTGCCGTTGTACTGGATCTGGTAGGGAAGGCCCTTCTCTCCCGGAAGGGCGTAGCCGAAGTGGTTCGCCACTTTCGGGATGAACGCGGCTCCGCACAGCGCGCCGAGACCGGCCAGCACGGTGATCGACACGATCGCCACACGCCGTCGGCGCGTGGCGATGGCCGCCCGGGTCAAAGGTCCTCCATGACCGGCCGGTCGAACCAGTCGTCGTCCTCGTCGCGCCGACGGTCCGGCCGCGATTCCCGCGGCGGCTCGGCCGCGGCACGCAGTTCCGCCTCGGCGGCTTCGATGTCCAGACTCGCGAGCTCGTCGACCTCGCGACGCACCGCCTCCTGGGCCTGCGCGCGCAATTCCCGGAGCTCGGCCGGAGGGATTTTGTCGAGGAGCCGCCGGAAGGCCGCACCCTGTTCGGCGAGTTCGTCGGCGACGGGCCGGTGCGACAGCAGGTGATGCGGTTGCCGGATGCCTGCCAGGACGTCTTTGGCGAAATCGGCCCCGGCCCCCGTTCCGGACGCGGCCAGCAGCCGCAGCATGTTGTGCCGGGCGGCAGGCCAGTGGGGATTGTCCGCGGGATCGATGTGGGTCATACCCGGGCTCCCTGTCCGCAGTCCGCGTGTGGGTGACCGTAGCTGAAGGGCCAGCTGGGGAGTTCGGTGTTGCGGGCGGTGGCGCGGGTCGCGTCGACGATGCCCCAGCCGAGTTCGAACTCGTGCGACAGGGCCAGGATAGCGCTGACGGTGATGCGGATGACGCCGGTTTGGTCGATGGCGGCCATGACGAGCGCGGCAAGCTGTTTGACGTCGCCGTTGATGAGCCCGATCAGCTTCTTGCCCGTGGCGAGGGCATCGATGACGTCGACGATGAACCCGACGACGTTCTTGCCGGACTTCGCGGCCGCCGTCGCCCCTTTCGCGTAGATCAGCAGCAGGATGTCGATCAGGGCGCCCAGACCGTGCTTGAGCTCCTGCATCAGGTGGTACGCCGCCCTGGCCAGGCCTTCGATGGCGTCGCCCGCCGCACCGCAGTATCCGGACAGGTCCAGGCAAGCCTGGTGGTACTTGTCGAGCCAATCTTTGGCGGCGTCGGCCGCTCGGCCGATCCATTGGTCCTGGATGCCGTACCGGCCCTGGTTGATGTTGGCGGCGATGCCGGCGAACCCGGATTCGGTGTCACGGAAGAGGACCGCCTGTTCCTGCAACGCTTTCCAGTCGCCGATCACGGCGCCGGCGGCCACCTGGAAGATGTCGACGCCGGTGAGGCCTTCGACGAACCCGGCCACGTCGCCCAGCGCGCCGCCGAGATCGAGGATCTCCTCCACCATTGCCCCGGCCTTGACCGGCCACCAGTCCGGACTGTCGATCTTCTCCTTGCTCGGGCCCGGATAGTCCACGGGCGCCACTTCCCGGAACGTTCCCGCGGAGGCGGGATCGCGGACCTCGTCCCGGCCGACGCGTTCGGTCTTCACCTCCGGGAGCATCCCGTCCATTTCTTCCACCTTGGCGCGGGTGGTGTTGCGGTACCAGACGGACGCGCAGTGGAGTGCGTCCCCGGCGGAGACGCCCGTGCCGAACGCGATACCGAGGTGGTTTCTCGTGTCGTGCTGCCAGCCGTCCAGCTTCGGCCAGATTCGCGCGAGCAGCCCCTCGCCGTCGTCGTTGGTGCGGCCGCCTTCCACGATGGTGTTGCGGAACGCCTGTTTGAAGTCGCCGGCCCCGTCTCCCTGTCTACGCACGAGGCCGGCGAGCCCGTCCACCGCATCCGGCCGCACGAAGAACCCCGCTCCGACTGGACTCATCGATCCGCCCCCTTGCTCCCCGGACGCCCACCGGTCAATGTGGCACTTGGGGGTAGGATGTCACATAAGCCGGATCGGTTCCATCAGGTCGTGGAGCCCGGCGCGGACGACAGGAGCCCCTGGGTGAGCTTCTCCCCGCCGAGAATCCGCGTCGCCGCCTATGTGATCCGCCAGAGAGCGCGGCCTGAACTCCTCATCTTCGAGCACGTCGACGTCCCCGAAGCCGGACGACAAGTCCCAGCCGGAGGAGTCGATGCCGACGAAGGTCCTTCCGAGGCAGTGCTGCGAGAAGTCGCAGAGGAAACGGGGTTGGCCGACATCGTGATCGTCCGGGCGTTGACTACCGAAGACAAACCTCACCCCGAGACCGGACAACCACGCCGCACCACCTACTTCCACTTGTCGGCAACCACTGACACGGCCGATGACTGGATACATCGTGTCGAGGGAAACGGCAGCGACACCGGCGTGACGTTCGCCTGCTACTTCCACCCGCTTCCCTTGCGGCATCCGCTGGCTGACGACCAGGACGCCTGGCTCGGCCTGATCGATCCCGCGTTGGCCACGCGACCGTCCAGAACAGCGTGGCAACCCCGCGACCATCGGTGAGCTTTTCTCGGAACGGACCGCCGGTGCCCAAGGGAACTTCGTGGACAGGCCTGCGGGTGGCCTGACCTGCGGGATCATGCGTCCGGTGTCCCGATTGGACACCGGGTTTCCGCATCCCCGCAGTTCAGCGGGGATGCAGAGCCGTCCATAAAGGTCAGGTGGATGGCCGTGGGCACGCATCGGTGAACGGTCGTCGAAGGTCAGAACGCCGGGTCGAACTTGCCGCTGATCGTGTCCATCTTCGTGCCCACCGGCGGGAACTGCGTCAGGAAGCCCGGCTTCATCCGGAAGTCGATGAAACTCTGCACGTCGGGTGTCAGTCCCTTGTACTCGGCGTTGAGCACGACGTGGTCGCGGATGCCGCGCTCTTCCGGGTTGATCGCGTCCTTCCATTTGACCTTGTCGCTGGCGGTGACCGAATAGTCCGCCTTCAGGCCATTGGCCTCCTGGCGGAATTGGGCCGGGGTCTTGTTGATGCCCAGGTCGTTCAGCTTGCGCGACAGCTCCGTGTCACTCATCTTGTTGACGGAGTCCTTCACCTGGGCGATCTGAGTGTCGGCGGTCTTGAGCTTCTGCTCGAAGTTGCCCGACATCTGCGCGTTGGCCTTCCGGGACAGGATGGTCATGTTGTCCGCGGTGCCGGAGCCGCCGAGCACCTGGTTCTTCAGGTGACCCTTGATGAAGTAGCCGCTGGGGTGGTCGGGCTTGTAGCCGACCTTGTCGTTGGGATCGGACGAACGCAGCTTGTCGAGCTCGGCCCGCAGGCGCGGATCGTAGTTCGCGTGGCCCTTGCCGTTCAGCCCGTCGGAGTCGGTGAGGTGGTTGCCCGCCGGTTCGGTACCGCCGGGGTACTCGCCCCTTCCGGATCCGTCGAGCGTTCCCTTGCCCTCCTTGCCGCCGCCCTCCATGACCGTCCGGCCGGAGTCGCCGTGCGACTCGTTGTCCTTGCCGGTGAGCGGGGGTTCCCACTTGTTCGTGTTGCTCTTCTTGGCCGAACCCGCGCCCTGGCCCCCGTTGCCCTGCCCCGGGTTCTGATTCCCTGCTTTCCTCTTGCCCTTCGGGCACTTGGCCGGGGCGTTGAAGGTGGCGTCGTCGTCGAGGTAGGCGTATTGGTCGTCGGAGTAGTTGGGCTGTTTGCCCGAGTTCCTGGTCAGGCCGAGCGGGTCGGCTTCGAGGAACGGGTCGTCGACGTAGGTCTCCGGATTCGGCGCCGGGGTCAGGCCGAGCGGGTCCGGGGAGATGTAGCGGGCGTTGGCCGGGTCGTAGTAGCGGAAGACGTTGAAGTACAGGCCGGTCTCCGCGTCGTGGAACTGCCCGGGGAACCGCAGCGGCGTTTCCGGGCGGGCACCGGCCGCGACGAGACCCCAGACGCTCGTCCGGACCGGGCTGACCCGGCCGTTGTCCAGGCCGACCAGTTCCGTCGGGGTGCCGATCTCGTCGGTGATCACCGCGGTGACCTCGGTCCGCCCGTCGGGCGAGGTGCGCGCCTGCGCCACCACCCGGTTCCCGTACGGGTGGTGGATCCAGGTCAGGGTCTCCACCGGGACACCGCCGAAGGTGTGCCGGGCTTCGACGAGATCGTTGCCGTCCCAGGTGAAATCGACCCGTTCGGCGATCGCGCCCGTGGGCTCCAGCCGTTCCTTGGCCACGCGCCGGTCCAGCGCGTCGTACCGGTACCGCCACCGGGAGCCGTCCGGCGTGTGCACGGTGACCAGATGATCGTGCGCGTCCCAGCCGAACGTCCAGGTCAGCTCGGTCCCGTCCGGCGCGGGCAGCGTCCGCTGGACCAGTCTGCCCTGCGCGTCGTGGACGTAGCGCGCCGCGCCCGCGGCGGCGAGCACGCCACCGTCGGTGTACTGGCGCGGTCCCGTCTCGGGTCCCGGCCCCGGCGAGGAGGACAGGAGATTGCCGAGCACGTCGTAGGAGTAGTGCTCGGTCACGCCGTGGTGGAACGCCGTGGTGACCCGGCCGGCGTTGTCGAACTCGTACCGCACCCCGCCCGCCGGATCCTCCCGTGTGGCGATACTGCCGTCCGGCCGCCGGTGGTAGCGCTTGGTGCCGGCCGGGGTGTGCTGCGCGACGAGCCTGCCCGCCGCATCGAATTCCTGCCGCAGCAACGGGTTCGCCCCCGCGGAGAGGGCGACCGTGCGCCCGGCCGAATCCTCGCGCAGGGTCAGCTCGGTGCCCGCGATCCGCAGCAGCTCCGCCCCGTCGCCGGTCTGTCCCCAATGGACGTCCACTCCGGACGGAGTGCGCATGGTCTTGGCGTCCGCGGAATAGCCGAAGGCGATGGCGCCCGCCGCGGTGGCCTGGCGGGTGACCCGGCCCGCGTCGTCGTGGTCCAGCTCCAGGTCGCCGTCCGGGCCGGTGGCCCGCACGAGCCGTCCGACCGGGTCGTACCGGTAGGTCTCGGTGCCTGACGGGCTGATCCGCTCGACGGGGTTGCCGAGCAGGTCGTAACGCCACTCCACGGTCTCGCCGGTGCCGCCGACGCGCCGCATCCGCTGTCCCGCGGCGTCGTAGTCGCATCGGGTGATCCGGCCCGCGAAATCCTGCTGGGTGAGCAAACGCCCTTCGGCGTCGTAGCCGAAGTGCCACGTCTGCCCGGCGGGGTTGGTCACGGCGACGAGCCGCAGCTCGGTGTCGTAGCGCCAGGCGGTGCGCGCGCCGTCGGCGTCGATCGTGGCGGTGATCGTGCCCATCGGCCCGTTCTCGGTGCGGGTCACCCGGCCGAGTTCGTCCGTCCGGGACGTTTCTTCGCTTTCGCCGTCGAACGTCCACTGCCGCCGGGCCCCGTTCGGGGCGACGACCTCCCGCAGGGAGCCTTCGACCGTCCACGAGTACACGGTCCGGCCGTCGGAGTTCACGATCGCGCGCGGCCGTCCGAAGAGATCGGCTTCGAGACGGGGGATCACGGCGCTCGGCCCGGGCTCGTCGACGTAGGTGTCTTCGAGGTGCTGATCCTCGGTGACACCGAGCGGTTCGGTGTAGGGATCCGGCACGTTCGGGGCGGTGTACCGCCGCCGGAACACCTGGTCGCCGTCGGCCACCTCGATCTCGAGCTCGGTGTGGGTCCAGGTCGTGATCACCACACGCGAGCCGTCGGCGCGGACCACCGAGCGGAGCCGCCCCTCCGCGTCGTGCTCGAACTCCGTCCGCCTGCCGAGCTGATCGGTGCGGTTGAGCAGCACGTCATGCGGACCGTACTCGCTGCGGATCACGCCGCCGAGCCGGTCGATCAGCCCGGTGGTGTTCCCGTCCTCGTCGAACCTGTAGACCGTGCGCAGCCCGAAGGAATCGGTGACCGTGGTGGTCCGCTCGCCGAAGGTGAGCGTGGTGTCGAGATAGCCCCGGTCGCCGACGCCCCGGACACAACGGCCGTGCTGGTCGTAGACGTAGCGGTACCAGGCGCCGACATGGTCGGTCCAGCCGGTGATCCGGCCGTCGGCGTCGTGGCTGTAGTGGGCCGGGCGGGGCGAGGAGTTCGCGCGGACACTGAGATGCCCGTGCGTGTCGTACTCGTACCGGGCGACGGGGACTTCCGTGGCTTCCGCCAGCGCGCGGATCGCGCGGATACGGCCATCGGCGACGTCGAAGGCGATCCAAGCGCCGCCGGAATGCCTGAGCGTCGATGGGGCGCCGTCGTCATCGTGCTCAAGCTCGACGTACGCGCCGTCCTCGGAGTGGATCTCCGCGAGCAGGAACAGGCTCGGGTCGCCGCCGGCCGGGACGAACCGGCGTTCGGTGCCGCGGCCCGGGTCCGTCAGGTAGTAGTCGGCGCCCTCTCCGCGCAGCCGGCGCAGCGGGCCGTGCACGGCGACGGCCGTCGTTCCCGGTGCGGGCGCCGGGAACCGCAGGATCATCGCGTCGGCGGAGTAGTAGGTGACGGTTCCGTTCGCGACGACCAGCCGCTCGTCCACCAGCGACGCCCAAGACGTCCCGAACCAGCGCCCACCGCGATAGGACGAGACGTGGTTGCGGACGACGAGCTGCCCGAGCGGCCCCGGCACGACCAGGTCGCTCTCGGTGACCAGGACGTCTCCGCTCTGGACGTCGATCGGGTCACCGCTGCCGTCCTTGCAGCCCTGTTCCTTGCTTTCGGACGGATTCCGTTTGCCGTTCCCGTCCTTCGCGCCGGAGGGCTTGGTCGAGCCGCCATCCGGCGGCTTGTCGAGCCCGCGCGAAGTGTCCGGCGGCGGGTCGTTCTTCGGCGGGTCGTTCTTGGGTGGCGGCGGGTCGTTCTTCGGCGGGTCCTTCGGGGGCGAGTGGTCGCCCGACGGCGAGGTGGACTCGTCTCCGCTCTTGTCCTTGTCCTTGGGCGGCCCCTTGGGCTTCGTGTCCAGGTCCTTCGGCTTCCCCGAGGGCTTGACCTTGCCGCCCTTTATGTTCTTCAACGCCTTCGCCGCGTCGTCGAACAGCGTCCCCGCCTTCTTCAGCAGCGGGGCCAAGGCCTTGAGCGCCTTCACCAGCTTGGTCGTGAGGTTGGTGATCTTCGACGCCGTCTTCGCCACGGCCGCCACCACCTGCGGCACCACCCAGGTCAGGCCGATGCCGAGGGTGAACACCACCTGCAGCGCCCACGAGATCAGATGCCCGATCAGCTCGGCGATGATGTCGCGCACCAGCGTCCGCACCGCGGCGACGACCTCGCCCGCGGTCTTCACCCCGGACGAGGCACCTTCCGAACCCTTCTGCGCCGACTGGATCAAAGTGGCGGTGTCGGTGGCTTGTTTGCGGTAGGCGTCCGCCGCCTCACCTTTCCACGACTCCAGGTCCTTCTTGACCAAGTCGGTCAGCTCCTGGCTGACCTCGCCCAGCTCCTTGGCCACGTTCGCCCAGGTCTGCGACTGCGCCTGGATCTCGTCCGCGTTGCCCGTCAGCGCGTTCAGGGCGTCCTTGAGCGGACCGACGTGCTCCATCAGCCACGACACCCCGGCCGCCAGGATCGCCCCGAACGGGTCCAGCGCCATCGACAGCGCGTCGAGAGCGGTGCCGACAGCGCCCATCGCGACGCCGGCCCAGTCCCCGGATTCGATCGCGGTCTTCAACCCGTCCGCGGTCTCCAGCAAGGAGACGCCGGTGAACCACTTCGTCGAATCCTCAGTGGGCGCGACCAACGGATTGGACACGTGACTTGCCTCGCTTCGGATGATCGGGATGCCGTCGACAACCTTGTCATTGAATCATCACGGCCCGGTCCGGGCTCGGGCCACCGGTGGGAATTCGTCTGTGTCAAGGGATGAATTGCCCGAACGGGCAGAAGGGGAGCGCGGCCGGTCACTCGGGCCTTCGGAAGTGATCGGGCAGAACGGATGCCGCGATGGAGGACGAGTCCGGGCAGGCCCTTTCGAATATGACCCGTTTCACATCCTTTTTGTCCGATTACCGGGGCCGTCGGCGCCGACATGCTGCGAACGCAGGAATGGCCGACTTCGGGAGGATTCGATGACCGACGACAAAACGTCCCCTTTTCCGATGGCTCGCGCGGCGGGCTGCCCGCTCGCGCCGCCGGCGGAACTGACCCGGCGAGCCGGGCTCGATCCGGTGTCACGCGTGAGGCTGTGGGACGGCAGCACGCCGTGGCTGGTCACCCGGCACGAGGACGTCCGGGCGGTGCTGGCCGACCCGCGGATCAGCGTCGATGCCACGCACCCCGCCTTCCCGCACACCAACGCGGTGAGCAAGGCGCGCGACACCCGGATGAGAACGCTGATGCAGATGGACGCGCCGGAACACACCGCGCAGCGACGGCTGCTGACGTCCGAGTTCACGGTCAGGAAGATGGAGGCCTTGCGGCCGCGGATCCAGCGGATCGCCGACGACCTCGTCGACGAACTGCTCGCCGGCCCCGGACCGGTGGATCTGGTCGAAGCCTTCGCGTTACCGGTGCCCTCGCGGGTGATCTGCGAGCTGTTCGGGGTGCCCTACGCCGATCGCGCCTATTTCCAGGGAGTGGCCCGCACGCTCGTCATGGACGAAGGCGATCCCGGGGAAGCCTTGGCCGCCAGCGAAAAACTGAACACCTACCTCGAGAACCTGGTGGCGGAGAAGGATGCCAGGCCCGGTGACGACATGATCAGCAGGTTGGCCGTCGGGCGATTCCGGACCGGGGCGATGACCGCCCGCGAGATCGCGACGCTGGGCCAGCTCCTCCTGGTGGCCGGGCACGACACGACCGCGAGCATGATCACGCTGGGCATCGTCGCGCTGCTGACCCACCCGGACCAGCTCCGCGTCATCCGGGACGGTGACGATCCCGCGGTGGTGGCGAACGCGGTGGAAGAACTCCTGCGCTTTCTGTCCGTCACCCACACCGAAGCCCGCCGTGTCGCGCGGGAAGACCTGGAGATCGGCGGCAGGCTCATCCGCGCCGGCGAAGGCATCATCGCGGTGAAGAGCACCGCCAACCGGGACCCCTCCGCGTTCCCTGACCCCGGCGCGCTCGACGTCCGCCGCGAGGCCCGTCACCATCTCGCTTTCGGTCACGGCAGGCACCTCTGCCTGGGTGCCCCGCTGGCGCGAGTGGAACTCCAGGTCGTCTACAGCACGCTCTGCCGTCGCGTACCGACCCTGCGACTGGCGAAACCGCTGGAAGAACTGGAATTCGACGAGAACGCGATCTTCTACACGGTGCGGGAACTGCCGGTCACCTGGTGACACGGAGGAGGGCGGCACGCCGTCGCGTACCGCCCTCCTCTTCGCCGCCCTCCCCGACGTTCCCGACCGGCCGGATCGCTAGTTCTCTTCAGCGAGGCCGGTTTTCTCCTTCGGCACCATCAGCCGGCAGTCGTCAGGAGACTTGATCTCCTGATCGGTGGCGGCGGCCACCTGGCCGGCAGCCCTGGTTCTGCGCAGAGTCGCTTGAGGTTGTTTGCGGTACATGAAGGCCCCCTTGCTTGCGCCTGGCTCCGTGAAGGACCCCTTCATGTACTTGGGTTGCGGCGCGAAGGGTGAGTTTCCTCGGCTGAGCCGCGTGAAGGGGGCCTTCACGCGCACCGGCTGTGACGTGTGGGGTTATTGGGGTTCTTGAGGTTCCTGAGGCGGTGCGGTGATCCGTGAACGACTCCTTTTGAGGGACCCAGGGTCCGTGAAGGCCTCCTTCACTACCTTCAGGGTAGGCAAGGAGGCCTTCACGGACAGGGCCTGCCATCGGCCGCGGCCAGAACTACTGATCGAGCTGGTCGGAGACGGCGCGCATGGCGCGGCCGACCGCCCGCAGGTCCTCCGGTTCGATGACGTCCACGAAGTGCGCGCGGACGGTGCGGAGGTTGTCCGGCGCCGCACGGCGCAGGGTCTCGTGCCCTTCGTCGGTGAGCCGGGCGCGCACGCCGCGGCCGTCGTCGGTGGTCGACTCCCGCTGGACCAGGCCGCGCACCTCCAGCCCGTTGACGCGGTGTGAGAGCCGGCTGCGCGAGTAGTACGCCGATTTCGCGAGGTCCGCCATGCGCATCGAGCCACCGTCGGCTTCGGACAGCCGCACCAGGAGTTCGTACTCCGCCAGGGAAAGCCCGTGCTGCTCGCGCAATCGCCGGTCGAGCAGGTCGACGAACCGGACGGATCCTTCGATGAACGCACGCCAGTCGCGTTGCTGATCGGTGTCGAGCCAGTTGGTCACGGTGCCCACGGTAACAGTTGACGCCCTCAACCACTTCGGTCTAGCTTTGGTTGAAGACTTCAACTAGATGGGATCGTGATGACGAACGAAGCCTGGGTGATGCAGGAGAAGGACGCGGAGGTCGTCGAGAAGCCCGCGTTGTGGTTGCTGGCCGACGGCGAGCACACGGGCGGGTTTCTCGGTGCGAACCGGCTTTCCTTGCAGGCTGGGGAATCCGGTACGAAACCGCACTATCACGAAAAATCCGCGGAGGCCTTTTACGTGCTCGACGGCGCTCTGCGGATGTTGGTGGGTGCCGAGATCGTCACGGTCGAACGCGGCGGTTACGTGGTGATCCCGCCGGGTGTCCGGCACGCTTTCGCCGCGCCGCCGGACATCGCGGCGGACGTCCTCATCACGGTGGCGCCGGGCGTCGACCGGTTCGGCTACTTTCGCGTCCTGCCCGATGTTCTGCGCGGCGACGTCTCGGCGGAGGAGGTCGAGCGCATGCACGAACGGTATGACGTCCACTTCGTCGACGCGCCGGAATGGGACGGCGCGCTCACGTGATTTCGTGGATCACGCGCCTGTATTCGCACGGCTCCTCAAGAGGCCTCGCGGATCGTTCGCAGGCTGCTGTGGCAACTGGTGGTCGCGGGGTGCCGGGCCCCGAGGATCCGCTCGCAGAGTTCCAGGGTGGAGCGCTGTTCTCGTTCGGCGGCTGCCCGTTCGCCGAGGTGGTAGAGCATCACGCCGCGATTCACACGGAGGCCGAGGGTGATCGGATGGTGCTCGCCGCGAGCGGTCACCGAAGCCTCGACCAGCGCGCGTTGCTGGTGCACCGCCTCGCGGACGTTGCCTGAGTCGAGCAAGAGGTAGGCCAGCAGGCTTTGGCTGAACAGGGTTTCCGGGTCGGTCGCACCGAGAACGCGGGAGCAGTCGTCCTTCGCGGCGCGCAATTCGCGTTCGGCCTCCTCCATCCGGCCCGCCCGGTGCAGGGCGAAGCCGAGGAGGTTCCGGGCGTTCAGTGTCTTCCGGTGCTCCGCGCCGAACTGGCTCGTGACGAGAGCGATGGCGCTCCGGCGCGCCGGGATCGAATCGTTCTCCGACATGCTGCCTCCCCTGATGCCGAGAAACCCTCGATTCGAGAGTACCCGGATCCCGGCGACGAGGATCGACTGTCCGAAATGGACGGACGTGGAAGGGTTAGCCCACGGCACCGAGGTCGGGCATGTCCCTGAGCTGCCTGCGCGAGGTGATCCCGAGTTTGCGGAAGATGTTGCGGAGGTGGGCGTCCACCGTGCGGGGGCTGACGAACAGGCGCGTCGCCACCTCTTTCGACGTCGCACCCGCCGCGACCTGGCGCGCGATGTGCATCTCCTGCATGGTCAGGTGGTCGTAGGAGTGTTCGGAGCGGCTGCGCGCCACTTCCCCGGTCGCGCGCAGCTCGTCGGCGGCCCGCCGGGTGAACGCTTCCAGCCCGATCTTCGACAGCTGTTCGTGCGCGGTGCGCAGGTGTTCGCGTGCGTCGCGACGGCGGCCCGCGCGGCGCAGCCATTCCCCGTACCGCAGGTGTTCCCGCGCGAGGTGCGCCGCGAGCGGGCCGCTCCGCAGGTGTTCGAGCGCCTCCAGGTAGTCGTCTTCCGCGTCGCTGACCAGCGCCCGCGTGCCCGCCAGCACCCCGAGGGCGAACCGAGTTCCCGCGGGCTCCGTGCGCTCGGCCAAGGAGTCCAGCGCGGATCGGGCGACGGCGTCCTCCCCGCAGCGGACCGCGGCTTCGACCAGTTCGGGCAGCGCGATTCCGGCGAGGAAGAGGTCACCGCTCGCCACGGCTCGCGTCGCCGCGGCGAGCGCGGCCGGATACTCGGCGAGGCCGTTGTACAGCACGGCGGTCGCCCAGTGGGTGTTCGCGGTCAGCTGGCCGTTGCCCCGGTTCGTCGCCTCGGCGGACAGGTCGAGCACCTCCTGACGGCGCCCGCGCAGCGCCGCGAGGTGCACTCGCGGGTAGAGCTGCGGCGGATCGCCGAGGGCGTCGGCGATCGCTTCCTCCTCGGCGATCGCGGCCATCGCCCGCCCGAAGTCCCCGGTGAGCACCGCGTGCAGCGCCACCTGCGACAGCCCGAGCCGGATGGTCATCGGCGCGCCCGTGTCCCGCCCGGCCCGCACCAGCCAGTCGACGATCGTCGCGTGCAGGTCGATGTCCCACAGTTCACCGGCGAGCATGGTGGCCAGGGCAGGTGTCCGGGTCCAGCCGGCGTCGTCGCCGGTGAGGACCTGGCGAAGCGACGGCAAACCGGCGTGGTGCCCTTCGGCGGTCAACCGCACCAGCGCGTCGAGGAGATCCGGTGGGCTCGACGCCGCCGGTGCCGAGCGGGCCGCGTCGAGCACCCGGTCCAGTACCCCTGCGGCCCGGCCGACGACGAGCCCCATTTCCAGCGCCGCGATGAAGCACTCGCGCGACCGTTCCGGGTCGACGTCCGCGAGCCGTTGCGCGGCCCTCAGGATGAGTTCCGGTCCCCGCACGGCCCCGTCCGCGCCCTGGACGAAAGCGATCCGCCCGCGCAGCAGGTCGACGGCGGCGTGCTGGGGAACGTCCAGTTTGCCG
Source organism: Amycolatopsis oliviviridis (assembly GCF_014654365.1). GTDB lineage: Bacteria > Actinomycetota > Actinomycetes > Mycobacteriales > Pseudonocardiaceae > Amycolatopsis > Amycolatopsis oliviviridis. Next base: position 1,225,411 of record NZ_BNAY01000002.1, on the reverse strand, counting down.
GTGTCGACGCTGGCCAGCAGATCCGCCGCCGCGTCCGTCCCGCCCGCTTCGAGCGTCGTCCGCGCGGCCGCGAGCGTGCGCTCGATCTGACGGCCGGGGTCGAGCGACAGCGCCGCCGCGCGTTCGAGGAACGCGGCGGCGGCCGCGACGCCACCACGGGCCTGCGCCCGGGACGCCGACAGTTCCAGCTCCGCCGCGACCTGTTCGTCCGGTCCGGTCGTGGCCTGCGCCCGATGCCAAGCCCGCCGGTCCCCGGCCGAGTCCGGATCGGTGACCTCGGCCAGCGCCCGATGCGCCGCCTGCCGCCGCTCCGGTTCCGCCGCGCGATAGGCGGCCGACCGCGCCAGCGGATGGCAGAAGCGCGCCCGCGTGCCGAACAGGATCAGCCCGGACGCCTCGGCGGCGGCGCTCGCGGCGGGCACGTCGATGGCCAGCCGCCGGGCGGCCGCCCACACCAGACCCGGGTCGCCGGTGGGATCGGCGCTCGCGAGGATCAGCAGCTCCCGGGCGTCCCGGGGCAGTTCCGCCATCCTGGCCCCGAAACTCCGCTCGATCCGGCTCGCGATCGGCGACGGCACCGGTGGCGCGAAACCACCCGCCTTCGGCAGCTCGATCAGGGCCAGCGGGTTCCCGCGTGCCTCGGCGAGCAGGCGATCACGCACCCGCTCGTCCAGCGTCACGGTCTTCTCCCCGGCCAGCAGGGCGCGCGCCTGCGTGTCGCTCAGGCCGGTGACCGTCAGTCCGGGCAGTTCGTCCAGCCCGCGGAGCGGATCCTGGTCACGGGCCGCGAACACCATCGCGATCGGCTCGGCCGCGACGCGCCTCGCCAGGAACGTCAACGCCCGCGCCGACGCGGTGTCCAGCCAATGCGCGTCGTCGACCAAGCACAGCAGCGGACGTTCCGCCGCCGCGTTCGCCAGCAGTTCCAGGGCGGCGAGGCCGACCCGGAAGGGGTCCGGCGCGCCGTCGGCCAGCCCGAAAGCGACGAGGAGGGAGTCTCGGTAGGGAGCCGACAGCGTGTCGAGACGCGCCAGCGCCGGCACGCAGAGCTGATGCAGTGCCGCGAACGGCAGCTCGCCCTCGAACTCCGACCCGGACGCGCGGATGAGCTGAAAGCCCTCCGGGGCCGCGTGCTCGACGTGGTCCAGCAGCGCGCTCTTGCCGATGCCCGGCTCACCGCGGAGCACGAGCACACCACCCTCGCCCTGACCCGCGGCGCGGACGAGGGCGAGAAGCCGATCGATCTCGTCCGTCCTGCCGACGAGCGGACGCGGAGACGTCGTGGGCATGGTCCGAACCCTAGCGAGGCGAAGGAACCAAAGGTCTAGGAGGCGTTGAGGCGGTCGGCCAGTTTCTCCCGGAGTTTGCCGCCTTCGGACCGGCCGAGCCGGTCGCAGAGGCCCAGCGCGCGTTCCCGGTCTTCGCGTGCCGACGCCGGATCGCCCATCTCCTCGGCCACGGCGGCCCGGTCGCACACCGTGTCGATCTGGGCCTGCGTCAGCCCGATGCGTTCGTAGACCTCCTCGGCCTCGGTCAACCGGCGGTGCGCGTTCGCGTGCTCGCCCTGGCGGCGCAGGAACTTCCCGGATTCCTGCAGGGCGCGGGCCTGGCCCATGCCCGCGCCGTGGCGGCGGAACAGATCGAGTGCCGTTTCACAGTGGGAAAGCGCCCTGTCGATCGAGTCGAGCGCGGCCAGGTTCCGGGCCGAGCGCAGCAGGACGTACGCGTAGTTGGTGTCGTCCACCGGGGTGCGCGAGCCGCCGTGCTCCTGCGCGAAGTAGCGGACACACGCGTCGAATTCCGCGGCGGCGTCGTCGAACCGGCCGTTCCGGTGCCAGTACGAGGCCCGCATCGTCCGCGCCACATGGACCCCGAGCGGATAGCCCGCTTCCTCGAACAGGCGCGCCGCCTCGTCGAACAACTCGGGCGATGTGGTGAGACTGGTGTCGCGGTCCTGGGCGCTGGTCAGGTACACCCGCGCCCAGCCCTGTTCGCGCCGGTCGCCCGCCTCTTCGGCGGCGTCCCAGGCCCGCCGGGCCGTCTTGACGGATTCTTCCGCCTGATCGCCCAGGGAAGCCTGCACCCAGGCCAGGTAGTTCAGGTGGACGGACTCGTCCCGTTTGCTGCCGATCGCGACGGCCGAGTCCACGGCGAGCGCGAACACGGCGTACCAGGTGCTCGCCGTCCCGCCGATCTCCGAGTACCAGTGCATGGACTCGGCGAGGTCGAGGACCGGCCGGTGGTCGCCCCGGGCGGCGACGCTCTTGACCGCGGCGAGCCAGTTCTTCAGCTCGGCCTCCAGCCATCGGCCCGCCCTGGCGTGATCGCCGAACGACGGTGTCGCGACCGGGAGCGGGCTCACCCCGTCGGTCGGATGGAAGTACCGGCCCGCCGCGGTCGCGGTGCGCACCAGCCAGCTCGCCAGCCGGTTCTCCGCGGCTTCGACGACTTCGGGGGCTTCCTCCCGGGCGAGCCGTTCGGTCGCGAAGACCCGCAGGAGATCGTGGAACTGGTACCGGCCGTTCTCCGGCGACGTCTGCAGCAGGCTCGCGTCGGCCAGTTCCTCCAGGAAGACGGCGGCGTCGTCCTCGTCGGCGGCTTCGACGAGCGTCATCGCGGCCCCGACGGAGAAATCCGCGGCCGGGACGAGCGAGAGCCGCCGGAACACCGTGGCGGCGTTCGGGCTGAGCTGGCGGTACGACAGTTCGAACACACTGCGCATGTCGAGATCGCCGGCGGTCAGCGTGGTCAGCCGCCTGCTGCGGTCGCGAAGCTGATCCACCAGGCGGGTCAGCGGCCAAGTGGGGCGGCTCGCCAGCCGGTTGCCCGCGATGCGCAGCGCCAGCGGCAGCCGCCCGCACAGCTCGACCAGTTCGAGCGCCGCCTGCCGCTCCCGCGCGACCCGGCACGCCCCGGCGATGGACGACAGCAGGGCGAGCGCGTCGTCCTCGTCGAAGACGTCGAGGGGGAGACGGCTCGCTCCTTCGAGTCCCACCAGCATCTGGCGGCCGGTGATCAGGGTGAGACAGCGGGGCCCGCCGACCAGGAGCGGGCGGATCTGGGCTTCGTCGGCCGCGTCGTCGAGGACGATCAGGGCGGCCCGGTCCCGCAGGAGCGAGCGGCACAGACTCGACCGGTCCTCCGGGTCGGCGGGGATGCGGACGGCGTCGACGCCCAGCGAGCGCAGGATCAGATGCAGCACGTCCGCCGCCGTCGCCGGTTCGGCGGACATCCCGCGCAGCTTCAGGAACAGCCTGCCGTCGGGGAAGTCCTCGGCGAGATCGTGCGCCGCGCGGACGGCGAGGGTGGTCTTGCCGGTACCGGGCGGCCCGCTCAGGATCGCGACCCGGCCCGACCGGCGGCGGCCGCCGCGCAGATCGGCGGAAAGGGCGCGCAACGCGTCGAGATCACGTTCGCGTCCGGTGAGGTCGTCGACGTCGGTCGGCAGGACACCGATCAGCGGTGATCCGTAGATCCCGGTGGGCGCGGGCGCGGCGACCGGCCGGGCGCGCCCCTGCCTCGCGACCTTCTGCAGGGTGGTCAGCTCTTCGTCGGTCAAGGACAGCGACGCGGCGAGCGCTTCGATCGTCCGCCGCTGGGGACTCTTGGCGACCCCGCGCTCCATGTCGCTGATGGCCCGGACACTCACCCCGGATCCCTCGGCGAGCTCCTCCTGCGTGAGGTTCGCACGAACGCGGTAACCCTTCAGCAGCGCCTTGAAAGTCGTGGCTGCCCCTCTCGGGGCGGCGTTCGTCATGGGCCGGATTATCCACGCATCCCGGGATCGCTCCGATGACAGCGATCACTCCGGCCGGGCTCCGTAGCGGGTGAGGATCGTGCCGGCGCGGTCACCCAGCGAGGCGCGCAACCATTGCGGTGCCAGGGCTTCCGCGTCCGAGGCGAGCTGCCACAACGCCCATTCCGCGTGGCGCGCGTCCTGGAAGGTCACCTCGATCCTCAGCCATCCGTCCGCGCCGGTTTCTTCGGCGACGACGGCCAGCGCGGTGCCTGCCAGCTCGTCCCGTCGCGCCGGGTTCACCCGGGCGAGCACCGTGACCTGGTCACCGCCGGTCCGGAACCGCGTGCTGCGCTCCTGCCAGGCCCGGTCCAGGTCGACCCGGTCCGCCCGCTGCGCGGGTTCGGGGAGTTCCTCGGCTGCCCGTAGCCGGGACAGCCGGTAGGTGCGGTCTTCACCGGATCGCGTGGCCAGCAGATAGCCCTGGTCCCGGACGGTGACCAGGCCGATCGGGTCCACCGTGCGCCACTGCGGCTTCCGGCCCGCGGCCGCGTAGTGGATGCGCAGCTTGTGTCCGGAGAAGACCGCGCGCCGGACCTCGGCCACGATGGTGTCGGGCACCTCCTCGGCGGTCACCCGGCGCGAGAGGAGGTCGATCTCCGGGTCGACGAGCAGGCGCCGGGCCGCGCCCGCCGCGGTGTCACGCTGGGTTTCGGGCAGGGCGTCGACCACCTTGAGCATCGCGGAAGCGAGTGCCGAACCGAGGCCGAACGCCTGCGCGCCGCGCCGCGACCCGGTGATCAGCAGGGCGAGGGCCTCGTCGTGATTCAGCCCGGTGAGCTCGGTCTGGAAACCGGGCAGCAACGCGAAACCGCCGTGCCTGCCGCGTTCGGCGTAGACCGGGACGCCCGCCGCGGACAGCGCCTCGATGTCGCGCAGCACGGTGCGGGTGGAGACCTCCAGCTCGCGCGCCAGCGTGGCGGCGGACAACCGGCCGCGGTGGCGCAGCAGCAGCACCAGGGAGACCAGCCGGTCGGCGCGCATGCGAAAACTCTAACGGAATACACGACACAGGATGTCGTGTATTCGCTGAGAGGCTGCTCCTCATGACAAGCAGGACTGTGGCCACTGAGCCGAACGATCTGGGCAGGTTCTTCATCGAGCGCGGCAACGCGGGTGATGTCGACGGGCTGGTGGCGTTGTACGAACCGGACGCCGTGCTGGCGTTCCCGCCGGGCAACCTCGCGACCGGGCACGCGGAGATCCGCAAGGTGTACGAGGAGTTCGTGGCGGCCGCGCCGGAACTCTTGCCGGGCAGGCAGCATCCGGCACTGGTGAGCGGGGACCTGGCGCTCACGGCGTCCACGCTGACCACCGGCGAGATGACCGTCGAGGTCGCCCGCCGTCAGCCGGACGGGTCCTGGCTCTGGGCGCTGGACCAGCCGGTGTTCGTGCCGTGACGAGCGGTTCGCCGGTGACGAGTTCGCGCCCGTCACCGGCGAACGGCGTCAGACCGTGCAGTTCCTCGACGTACCGGTGTTCACCTTGGCTCCGGTGAATTCCTCGATGATGGCGACATTCTCCGGGGCGTAGTTCTTGGCGACGATCTTGGCCACGTCCGCACTGCCGAGTTTGGCCGCGTAGGGCTCGGACTGATCCAGCCAATACGCCGCGCGGAGGAATTCGACGAGGACGAATTCGCGCAGTTCCGGCTGGCCCTTGATCTTGGCCCAGTAATCGGGATACTTCGCCTTGGCGACGCGCAGGTAGAGCTGAAGGTAGCGAATGTTGGTGGCGACGATGTCCCTGGCGTTGCTCGCGCCGATTCCCTGGATGAACTCGGCGACGACGGACGCCGCGGGCAATCCCATGAGCCCGGCGTTGAGTTCGGCGATGACACCCTGGATCTTGTACGAACCCTGCTGCTGGTCACGCAGATAGATGTCGTCCATCGACTTGGTGAGATTGTCCGTGATCAGCGGCAGGATCTCGCGGCGGGCGAAGCCGCCGTGGATCGGGACCTTCATCGCCTTGCGGGAGGAGTTGATCCACGCGGAGACGTAGACGTCCCACGAGGTTCGCGACGGGTCCAGATCCCACATGTGGGTCTCTTCGTGGATCGCGACCATGAGGGACTCGGCGAGCCCGTTGAAGCTGGTCTTGGTGACGAACTGGCTGAAGTACTTGTCCTTGGCCTGGGCGATCGCGAGGCCTTCACCGCTGGGCCAGCGCCGTTTGTACACGCCTTGGATCGTCTGCAACCACTTCGAGGACGTGAAAGCGGCCTTTATGTCACTGACATCGGCTTTCGGTTGAGACGGCTCTTCATAACATATAGGCGCCCGTACTTTAGTCGTGTCTTGGGCGGCCGCGGGGGCGGTCAATTGAGTGAGGGAAAGGGCGAGGCATGCGGTCAGTAGGGTAATACGATTGCGCATGGGGGACCTCGGTTCACGGTAGGGGTTTTCCGTGGGTCGGAACGCAGTGTCCCCTGATCGTCACCGTTTCATCAATGATCCGGCCCCTACTGCGGCTGGACAGGCTAGGAATTATGGCGGCGAACGGGCTATTCCGCGGCCAGCCGGGATCGGCGCATGCTGTAGCCGAAGTAGATCAGCAGGCCGAGTGCCATCCAGCCGCCGAAGACGACCCAGGTGGCGCCGTCGAGGCTGAGCATCATGTAGCCGCAGCACAGGACCCCGAGGATCGGCGTGACCGGGGAGAACGGCACGCGGAACGAGCGGGGAGCCTCCGGCTGGCGGCGTCGCAGCAGCAGGACGGCGACGTTCACCAGCCCGAACGCGAAGAGGGTGCCGATGCTCGTGGCGTCGGCCAGTTTCCCGAGCGGGATGAACGCGGCCAGCGTCGCGACGAAACCGGAGACCACCAGGGTGTTGATCCGCGGGGTCCCGGTCTTCGCGTCCACTTTGGACAACGCCGCCGGGACCATGCCGTCACGGGACATCGAGAACAGGATGCGGGTCTGTCCGTAGAGGACGGTCAGCACCACGCTGGAGATCGCCACGATCGCGCCGACGGCGAGCAGCGCGGCCCACAGCGGGTTGGCGGACACGGCGCCGAGCACGTGCGACAGCGCGGCCTCCTGACCGTCGAACTCCTGCCACGGCAGTGCGCCGACGGCGGCCACGGCGACCAGGCAGTACAGCACGGTGACGATGGCGAGGGAGAGCAGGATCGCCCTCGGCAGGTCCCGCTGCGGGTTCTTCGCCTCCTCGCCCGCCGTGGAGGCCGCGTCGAAACCGATGTAGGAGAAGAACAGTTTCGCGCCACCGGCGCTCAGCCCGGCCAGGCCGAGCGGCAGGAACGGGGTGAAGTTCGCCGCCCGGACGGCGGTGAACGCGATCACGCAGAACAGCACCAGGGTGCCGATCTTGATCACGACCATGATCGCGTTGGCCCGCGCGCTCTCCTTCGCGCCGGACAGCAACAGGACCATGGCGAGCAAGACGACGACGATGGCCGGGACGTTGACGATCCCGCCCGAACCCGGCGGCTGGCTCAACGCGTCCGGGATGGCGAAACCGAACGTCAGCCGCAGCAGCTCGTTGAGATATTGCCCCCAGCCGACCGCGACCGACGCCACCGAGACGCCGTACTCCAGCACCAGGCACCAGCCGCAGACCCAGGCGACGAGCTCGCCGAGGGTGGCGTACGCGTAGGAGTAGGACGAACCGGACACCGGGATCATTCCGGCGAGTTCGGCGTAGGAGAGCGCCGAGAACAGCGCGGTGACGCCGGCGAGCACGAACGACAGCACGACCGCGGGGCCCGCGACGGGGACCGCTTCGCCGAGCACGACGAAGATCCCGCTGCCCAGGGTCGCGCCGATGCTGAGCATGGTCAGCTGGCTGAGACCGAGGGAGCGCTTCAGCGTGCCGTGATCACTCTCGGCGATCAGGTCGGCGACCGGTTTCCGCCGCATCGCCGCGGCTCGCAGGTTCATGCCGACGACCGTATCTGCCGCCTCGGGCGCCCTTTACAGGGTGGTCGGGTGGTCGTGAGTGGCGATTCGTGTTCTAACCCGAATCGCCACTCACGACCCACTCGACCCGATGGGCTCTGCCGGGACTGTGGTGTTGTGAAAGCCACTTTCGCAACCTTCAAGGTTGCGAAAGTGGCTTTCACAACGCTTACCACTCACGACAACCCGGACCGATTCGTTCCCTGCGCTTGCCCGCGCCCGGCGAGCTGCCGGTCGTGCACCCGGCGCCAGACCAGCAAGGAAAGCACCGCCCCGCACAGGCAGAGGAACATGTCCCACTGGGTGTCCCAGACATCTCCTTGGGTGGCGAGGAAATCGTCCGCACCCGACCCGGCGATGAGCGCGCTGAACCACTCCACGAACTCGAAACCTGCGGAGATCGCCAGGCAGACGCAGACGGTCAGGAACGTGACCCAGCCACCGGGTCGCAGCGGCGTCCGGCGCAGGAGCACCTCACGCACGGCGATCGCGGGGACGAAGCCTTGGACGACATGGGCGAATCGGTCGTAGTTGTTCCGCTGGGTGCCCAGCAGGTCCTGGACCCATTCCCCGGCGGGCGTCTCCGCGTAGGTGTACTGCCCGCCGTAACAGAGCACGATCGCGTGCAGTACCAGCAGCCAGCAGAGCAGCCGGGTCAAGGGAAAGCGTGCGCGCAGCGCGACCACCAGCGGCAGTCCGATCAGGACCCAGACGACTTCGAGCAGCCAGGTTCCGGGCGACTTGGCCAGGATCCCGGTCACCGCGAGCGCCGCGAGCACCACGCCTGCCAGCAGCGTCCCTTCGACCCGGCCGACTCCGCGAACCATGGGAGGACCCTACAGCGATGCCGCGAGGCGGGCAGGGGCTCGCGCGGGTGCGTCAGAGCACGGCGAGCCGGTCCACCAGCAGCTCCGTCCGTCGATCGGTGTCCTCCGGCGGCTGCCGCCCCGCGCGGGACAGGGTCGCCAGCCCGTGCAGGGCCGCCCAGAACACCTCGGTGAACAGTCCCGGGTGGACGCCATCACCGGCGACTTCTTGGAGGCACTCCAATAGCGCGGCGAAAGCGTCCTTCAACGGTTCCGGGGTGTCGTCCTGTGCGAACGCCAGGCCGCCGTCGAGCTGGAACATGGCGTCGTAGACCGCCGGGTTGCGGGCGGCGAAGTCGAGGTAGGCGCGGGCGAGGGCGGCGACCCGGGCGCGCGGGCCGTCCGCGGCGGAGGTCGCGGACCGCAGGGCCGTGGCCATCTCGGCGGCGCCTTCGAGGGCGACGGCGCCGATGATCTCGCGTTTGCCGCGGAAGTGGCTGTAGAGGACGGGCTGGCTGTACTCGATGCGCTCGGCGAGCCGGCGGGTGGTGACCGCGTCCCAGCCTTGCTGCTCGGCGAGTTCCCGGGCCGTCGCCACGATGAGGCGTTCGCGGTCCGCCCGTTCGCGCTCCTTGCGTTCCTGTACCGACATATCTGGATCCTAGCATCGCTAGACAAGCGAGCGCCGGAAGAGCTAGCGTTGCATCAACAGCTAGCAACACTAGATCTGAGGAAGGTCATCATGCTCAGCGCACTCGGGGTCGGCACCGTCGTGGTCGTCGGCCTGATGGTGGGGGTGGAGTTCGCCGTCGCTTTCGTCCTCAAGGCGATCCTCGACGGGCTCCCCGAGGACAGTGGTCAGCTCGGCCGCGCCCATGGCGGCCGGATGCTCGGCGCCGTCATGCCGTTCTGGTACATCGGCTCACTCGTGCTCTGCGTGATCTGGGCGATCGCCGGCTGGGCGGACCCCGGCACTGGCCTCGTCGTCATCGCCGCCGCGCTGCTGCTGGTGAGCGTGATCATGTCGCTGCTGCTGCTCGTCCCGATCAACAACCGGGGCAAGACGTGGACGCCCGAGAACCGGCCCGAGGACTGGAAGGAACAGATGAACTGCTGGGACCGCTTCCACTACGTCCGCGTCGCCGTCATCGTCGCCGCCTTCGCCCTGCTGGCCGCCGCCCTCGCCTGACCTCGTCGTCAGGCTCCGGGCGGCACCCGGAGCCTGACGACGAGAGGTCAGTTCAGTTTGCGCATGTCGGCGGGCAGACCGCCGCCGGCGTAGACGTCCTCGGCGAGCTTCGCCAGCGCGGTGAGCGCGACGTTCTGGCTGAACGGCCCGTAGGAGACGCGGGAGACGCCGAGTTCCTGCGCGGTCGCCAGCGGGATCGAGCCCGGGACGCCGATCAGGTTCACCTTGCGCTCGCCCAGCGCCTCGACCAGCCTGCCGACCTGGGTCTCGTCGAGTTTGCCGGGGACGAAGAAGTTCGACGCGCCGGCGTCGAGGTACGCGCGGCCGCGGGTGATCGCCTCGGCCAGCACCTCCTCGGGATCGCGGTCACCCGCCCGGAGGAACGCGTCCGTGCGGGCGTTGAGCACGAAGTCGATCCCCGCGGACTGGGCGGCGGCGACCGCGGCCTCGACGGCCTTGACCGACTCGTCCAGCGGCTTCATCTGGTCTTCGAGGTTGCAGCCGACCGCGCCGACCTCGATCGCGCGGGCGACCGTGCCGCCCGGGTCGCCATAGCCCGCCTCCAGGTCCGCGGTGACCGGCAGATCGCCCGCCGTCCGGACGATCAGCGCGACCTCGGCGATCATCTCGTCGCGGGGGATCTTCTCACCGTCGGGGTAGCCGCGGGAGGCGGCGATGCCGTGGCTCGGGGTGGCGAGCGCCTGGGTGCCGGGGGTCTCGGCGACGACCTTCGCGGTGATCGCGTCCCAGACGTTGACGACGAGCAGCAGTTCGGGGGCGGCGTGCAGCTCTTGCAGCCGGGTGGCCTTTTCGGCGATGGAAACCATGTCTTCAATCTAGAGGCTGTCGCAAGATGAAAGGCCTCAAGACGCGGCCGTGAGGGCGCCGAGTCCGCTCGCCTGGGTCCGCCAGTCGGCCTGGTTCGGTGTCCCGCCCGCCCACCGTTGCCCGATCCGGTTCAGCGGATCGCGGTCCGACGCCCACAGCGAGTCGGCCTGCCGCTTCGCGTAGTCGCGGTACGCCGTGGAGTTGGTCGCGGCGGCCAGGTCGGCGAGGAAGCGCATGAAGATGCCCTTGAACTGCTTTTGGTTGTCGTCACAGGAATTCTGGCCGACGTCGCAGGATTCGGTGAGGACGCCGTTCCTGGTGAGCACCGGGCCGGTGACCGCCGCGTCGCCCAGGCGCCGGGCCGCGTCGAGCCAGCGTGTCTCGCCGGTGGCACGCCAGATCTCGACCAGGCCGCCGATGCCCAGGCCCTGGTTGTACGTCCAGACCGTCTGCCCGTTGTTGCGGCAGTCACGGGTGAGGCCGTCGTTGACCAGCCCGGACGCGTTGATCATCCCGCTCGCCAGATACCAGTCCGCGGCGGTCCGGGATCGTTGCAGCCACAGCGAATCGCCCGGCGTCCGGCGATGGACGGAAGCCGCGAGCCGCAGGTACAGACCACTGGTGACCGCGTTCTTGTAAGTCCGTTCCCGGTCCCACCAGACACCGCCTCCGCAGGTGCCCGGATCCCAGTACTGGTGGACGTAGGAGGCGATCGTGGTCGCCATGGACAAGTACCGTGGGTCTCCGGTGTGGTCGTAGGCGGCCACCCACGCCAGGCCCCACCAGGCGCTGTCGTCGATGGCCCGGCTGGCGAAATTTCCTTCGATGGCATCGGAACTTCGCTCACCGGCGGGAAAGACGCCGCGGTTCTGCTCGAAGGTGCGCGCGATGACCCAGTCGTAGCGGCGGTCCCCGGTGGTCTTCGCGTGATCGACGACCGCCGTCAGCGTCGCCGCCGAGTTCCACCAGCTGCTCGGCCACCAGCCGGGATACGGATCGTAGGAGTACAGGAGCGCGTCGGCGGCGGCCTGCGCGCGGGCGGGTGCCGGACGGGCCCACGCCGTACAGGATCCTTCCTGGTGCCCGGCTTCACGACCGCAAGCGCGGACGGCGCCGCCGTAGTGGCGGCCCCGGGGATCACGCGTCGCGAACAGTGCCGTCCGGCCGGTGCTCGCGCCTGCGGCGACCGACGTCCGGCCGAGCGACGAGCCGCCGGCCCAGCTCGCTCCCGCGTCCCAGGAACGGTCCAGCCAGATCTCGTCGCCCTGGGCGCCGGACTCGATGGTGCCCCAGGCCATCGCGTTCCCGTCGACGTGCAGGCGGATCGTCCGCCCGAACAACGTCGTCGGAGGCACCGGCAGGCTGTCCCCGTTCGGCTGGGTCGTGCCGTCGCAGGCGACATCGCAGACCTTCGGGTGGATCCACTCCGTACAGGCGATCCCGGCGGCGTCCCCGCACGCGCGGATCAGGCCGCGCCGGTGCCTTCCGGGGTCGGTCACGTTGTACATCAACGTTCTCGTGCCGGTCCAGGTGCCGGGAATGCTCGCTTTGCCCAGTAGCCCCTCCCAGGTCGCGCCGCCGTCCCAGGAGCGGTCGAGCCAGACCGAATCCCCGGTCGCGCCGCGATCGATGCTGCCCCAGGCCATCCCGTCGGCGTCCGATACATGCAGCCGGAGCACGCGCCCGTTGAGTGACTTGTCCGGAACCGGAAAGGTGTCCTGGTGGGCCTTCGAAGGGTCTAGAGTGTCGCACGACAGCACACAGACCACCGCCGCGGCGGTCACCGGTTTCCCCGCCGGTACGGGAATCGCTGTCAGAATCAGGCAAAGCACGAGATGGATCAGCGACGACATCGTTGTCCGCCCTCGGGATCGGCCGTGCACCGGATCTGGGACGCCTTTCATGATCCGGGTTTCGTCACCGGCCGGTCAACGTCGGCCACCGGTCAGATATCAGGACAGAATTCCTGTTACGCCTTCGGGTCCTGCCGCGATCTTCAGGGAAATCACTTTCGAGGGAGGGTCTCGTGGAGCTGACGATCAACGCCGCCGGCGACGAAGAGGCGCTGAACGAGTTCTACAGCTGGCTCCGCGACGACGTGGACGTCGCCCGGTCCGCGACGATCCGGACGGCGGATTCCAGGGACGCGGGGGAGATGGGGGTCTTCGAGGTCATCCGGATGTCCATCGGCTCCCTGACGGGCCTCGCGAACCTCGGTATCGCGTGGGGCAATTTTCTGCGCTCCCGCAAGGAAATGCCGCCGTTCACCATCACGGTCGAGGGCGAGCTGACCGCGGAGCAACGCGCCATGCTCCGGAACCTGGACCTTCCGTTCTCCTAGGGATCAAGCGCCGCTTCCCAACCACCGTAACGTTTCCAGTGCCACCGCCACGTCCACGGCGTTCTCCACCAACGGCCGCGGAAGCAGCTCGTCGGCTCGTGCCAGCCGCCGCACGACGGTGTTCCGGTGGGTGTAGAGCCGTTCCGCGGTCCGCGTCGTGTTGCCCAGTTCGTGCACATAAGTCCGGACGGTCTCGCGGGTTTCGGCGTCGGCGTGCCGGAGTTCGCCGAGCGTGTCGGTGACGAATTCGCCCGCCTGGGCCGGATCGCCGGTGAGCAGGACGAGCAGCTGGATGTCCTGGTAGCGCGCGATCTGCTGCGGTGAGGTGAGCCGGGCGAGCATCCGCTGGGTGGCGGCGGCGTCCAGATGGCTGCGGCGGAAGCCGTCGATCCCGCTGCCGGGCCGTCCCAGCGCCACCCGGACGTCGGGATGCGGCGCGAGGTCTTCGGCGAGCCGGTCCGCGCGGGGCGGGGTGCGGCCGGGGAGCCAGACCCACAGGGCGGCGGCGCTGGCGACGACGGTCAGCCGGTGTGAGGCGTCACTGGCCCGCATGAGCGTCTCGGCGGCGGTTTCGAGCTGCTGCGACGACGGGGTGGCCGAGCCGCTCCAGACGATCGCGGCCGTATGCGGCCCGGCGAGCGGGTAGCCGAGCTGGGCTTCGGCCCGCGAACGGCTGATCGGCGCGCCCTCCAGCAGCAGCGTGACGGTGGCCCGCCGTTCGGCGTGCGCGCCGCGGGTCAGTTCCGTGCGTTCGGCGGCCATCCGTTCGGACACCGCGGCGACGGTGTCCTCGATGAACGTGGTGATCGACAGCGACGAGACGTCCAGCAGCTCGCGGAGCAGGACCGGATCCGACGTGAGGTCGAAGCAGATCTCGATCCAGCGCCGCCAGGCCACGCCCTGCGCCCGCCGGTAGGCGTCGAGGCCGCCGGAGTCGAAGCCGCGGCGCACCATGTCACGCGCGCCTTCGAGCACTTCCTGGTTCAGGTTGGCGGTGACCCTTTTACCCGGATGTTGCACGTTGGCGGCGGCCCAGTGCAGCAGGTTCGCCAGGTTCGCGCGTTTGGTCCCCTCGGTGAGCACGGGGTCCTCGGCGACCGCGCGCATGCTGTCCCCACCGAGCGAGGCCTCGTGCAGCTCCTCGATCCATTCGGCGCGCGGATGCAGGACGATCTCCGCTCCCCGCCGGAAGAGCTCGCGCGCCTCGGCGGACAGCGTCGGCCACGGAGATGCGGCACTTTGCACCATGGACCCATCATGATGGTGCAGATAGTGCTAGCGCAATTCCCCCGCGCACCCGCATGGTGGGGAGAACCGAGACGAGGCTGGAGTACCGCATGACGACGAGCACACCCGTCGAGCACCTCGACGTGGTCATCATCGGTGCCGGGATTTCCGGGATCGGGGCCGCGCGCTACCTCAAGACCGAGAACCCGGGCAAGACCTTCGCGATCCTGGAGGCCCGCGGCGCGTCCGGCGGCACCTGGGACCTGTTCCGGTACCCCGGCATCCGGTCGGACTCCGACCTGCACACCTTCGGCTACGAGTTCAAGCCGTGGCGGGACAAGCAGTCGATCGCCGACGCGCCCCGGATCCTGTCGTACCTGCGCGAGACGATCGCCGAGAACGGCATCGAGCCCAGCATCCGCTACCACCACAAGCTGCTCTCGGCCGCCTGGTCGAGTGACGAGGCCCGCTGGCTGCTCGAGATCGAGCGGACCGACACCGGTGAGCGCACCCGGCTCAGCGCCGGCTGGCTGTTCAACGCGGGCGGTTACTACCGCTACGACGAGGGTTTCACCCCGCGTTTCGAAGGCCGCGACCGGTTCACCGGCACGATCGTGCACCCGCAGCACTGGCCGGAGGATCTCGACTACGCGGGCAAACGCGTCGTCGTGATCGGCAGCGGCGCCACCGCGGTCACCCTGATCCCGGCGATGGCGGGGACCGCAGCGCACGTGACGATGCTGCAGCGCACCCCGACCTACGTCATGCCGGTGCCGCGCGAGGACAAGATCGCCAACGGCCTGCGCAAGATCCTCGGCGACGAGCGGGCGTACGCGCTCACCCGCCGCAAGAACATCCGCAAGGGACTCGCGGTCTGGCAGTTCTGCCAGAAGTTCCCGAAGACCGCGCGCGGGCTCATCCGCTACGTCAACAAGAAGCAGCTGCCCAAGGACTATCCGGTCGACGAGCACTTCAACCCGCCGTACGACCCGTGGGACCAGCGGCTGTGCGCCGTGCCCGGCGGCGACCTGTTCGCGGCCATCCGCAAGGGGCAGGCCGACGTCGTCACCGACAAGATCGCGACCTTCACCGAGAAGGGGATCCTGCTCGAATCCGGGCGGGAGCTGGAGGCGGACATCATCGTCACCGCCACCGGCCTGAACCTCCAGGTGTTCGGCGGGGCGAAGCTCAGCGTCGACGGCAAGCCGGTGATCCTGCCGGAAACCGTCGCGTACAAGGGAATGATGCTTTCGGACGTGCCGAACGCCGCGTTCGCGATCGGCTACACGAACTCGTCGTGGACGCTCAAGATCGGCCTGCTGTGCGAGCACTTCTGCCGCCTGCTATCGCATATGGACACGCACGGCTACGACGTCTGCCGTCCCGTGCTCGCCGATCCGGACATGCCGACCCGGCCGTTCCTGGACTTCGCCGCCGGATACGTCCAGCGTGCTCTCGACCAGCTGCCGCGCCAGGGTGACCGCCTGCCCTGGCTGACGTCGATGAGCTACCACTCGGACATCAAGCTGCTGCGCGCGGACGACATCACCGATCCCGAGCTGCACTTCACCCGCGCGCAGGTCCGGGAAGCGGTGAGCTCGTGACCGACAGTTTCGCCGACCTGCCCGGTGGCCCGCGGATCTGTTACCGCGAGGACGGTCCCGCCGACGGTGTGCCGCTGGTGCTGATCGCCGGGCTCGGGCTGGATCTCACGTCGTGGCCGCGGCCGATGATCGAGGGGTTCACCGGCCGCGGTTTCCGGGTCGTCACCTTCGACAACCGGGACGCGGGCCGTTCGGACCGGATCAAGGCGCCGAATCCCGGCAAGCTCCGGCAGTTGCTGGCCCGGCCCCTGCCGGATGCCTACGACCTGGGGGACATGGCCGCGGACACCGTCGGCCTGCTGGACCACCTGGGCATCGAGCAGGCGCATCTGGTCGGTATGTCGATGGGCGGCATGATCGCCCAGACCGTCGCCGCCCGGAATCCCGGCCGCGTTCTTTCACTGACGTCGATCTTCTCCACCACCGGCCACCGCAAGGTCGGGCAGCCGGCGCGGTCGACGCTGCTGCGCATGGCGCGGCGGCCCGCCCGGACGGTCGAGGAATCGGTCGTCGGGCATCTGGCGATGATGGGGCACCTCGGCTCGGTCACTTTCCCGCTGGACAAGGACGTCGAGACGGCGTGGGCCATCGGCCTGTGGGAACGGGCGGGCGGAAGGCGGGCGCGCAGCGGCATCGCGCGCCAGATCGGCGCGATCCAGGCCAGCGGCGACCGCACCACCGAACTCGGCCGCGTCACCTGCCCGACGGTCGTGGTCCACGGGGACAGCGACCGCATGGTCCACCACACCGGCGGCCGGGCGACCGCGAAGGCCGTGAATGGCGCCCGCTACGTCGAAATCCCCGGTATGGGCCACCACATCGCCCCGGACCTCGTCGACCGGCTCGTCGAGCTCACCGCCGAACTGGCCCTCGATCCGGCAGGAGAATCCCGATGAGCAGCGTTCGCGGCAAGGTCGCCGTCGTCACCGGTGCCGGTTCCGGCATCGGGCGTCAGCTGGCTTACGAACTCGCGCGGCGCGGAGCGCGTCTCGCGGTGTCCGATGTGGACGAAGCCGGGCTGGCCGGGACCGTCGCCGAGGTCAAGGCCCTCGGCGCGGAGGTGCAGGGCGCCGTGCTGGACGTCAGCGACCGGGCGGCCGTCCAGGAGTACGCGGCCACCGTCGCCGGGCAGTTCGGTGTGGTGCACCAGATCTACAACAACGCGGGGATCGCGGGCGGCGGGCAGACCGTCCTCGACGCCGAATGGGAGCTCTACGACCGCACGCTCGCGGTCAACCTGTTCGGCGTCATCAACGGTACCAAGGCTTTCCTGCCGCATCTGATCGACTCCGGCGACGGCCAGGTCGTCAACGTCTCCAGCCTCAACGGTTTCATGGCCCAGCCGACGCTCAGTGCCTACTGCGCCAGCAAGTTCGGCGTCCGCGGGTTCACCGAGGCGCTGCGCACCGAGATGATCGCGGGCAGGCATCCGGTGCGGGTGACGGTCGTCCACCCGGGCGGGGTCAAGACCGGCATCGCCTCGGCGGCGCTGAAGGAAGCGGAGGCCCGCGGCATCGAGCCCACCGCCGAACAGCGGGAACGCGTCCGTGTGTACAACGAAAAGCTGCTGAAGATGCCCGCCGATCAGGCCGCCCGCATCATCGTCGACGGCGTCGAAGCCGGGAAGCCGCGTGTGCTCGTCGGAAACGACGCGAAACTGGTCGACCGGCTGGTCCGGCTCCTTCCGCGTCTCTACCCGAAGCTGATCGTCGACTTCGAACGGCGGCGTCTCGCCCGCTAGGCGTCGACGCCCCGGTGCCCGAACAGGCCGAGAAGCCAGGTGTAGCGGACGGCTTCGCGCGCCTGGCCGTAAGCGTCTTCGGTGCCGATCCAGATGGCCTGCGTGATCAGTTCGATGGTGGCGGCGACGACCGTCCGCGCGGTGAACGGCGGCGGCGACGGCAGCGCGGGATCGGTGGCACGCAGCCATTCCGCCGTCCGGTCGAAGACGGCTTCCCCGGCACGCAAGGTTTTCTCCCGCGCTTCGAGCCCCGCGTCGCCGAGCGCGTAGATCTCCAGCAGGGCGGCGCGGACGGCCGTGGGACGCCGGTGCACGTAGTCGACGAGGAAGTCGCAGCAGGCGGCGACGGCGTCCAGCGGAGTCGCGGCTTCGGCGCCCGCGGCGACGCCTTGGGCGATGAACTCGGCGGTGATCTCGCGGTAGGCGGCGAGGAACGCGTCCTGCTTGCCGGTGAACTGTTCGTAGAACGAGGTCCGTGACACGCCCGCGGTGGCGGTGATGTGGCCGACGGTGGTGGCGACGTAGCCGCGTTTGCCGGCGTTCTCCAGTACGGCGTCGATCAGCCGGGCCCGCTGGGTTCCGGCGACCTCGTCGCGGCTGAGGTTGTGCGGCCCCTTCGGCAGCCTGCGGTGCTCGGTCACGTGCGGCACCGTACCGGTCCGGAAATCCGTGAAGGCCTCCTTCCCCACCTTGAGAGTGGGGAAGGAGGCCTTCACGGACCTGTGCGGTCAGCTGACCGGCACCTCCGGGGCAAGGGAGTTGCCGGGCGCGATCTTCCCGCAGGTGGACGGCGCGGGCTTGCCCGCGAACCGGTCGTTGAGCCAGCCGATGGCCTGCGGCGCCCAGGCGACGGCCGCCCCGACGTGGCTCAGCGTGTTGTACTGGTCGTACTTGATCGACTTGTTGCCG
This sequence comes from Amycolatopsis oliviviridis, assembly GCF_014654365.1. Taxonomy (GTDB): domain Bacteria; phylum Actinomycetota; class Actinomycetes; order Mycobacteriales; family Pseudonocardiaceae; genus Amycolatopsis; species Amycolatopsis oliviviridis. Next base: position 1,207,048 of record NZ_BNAY01000002.1, on the reverse strand, counting down.
GTGTCGCAGTACTGCCGCGCGAGCGAACGCACGTCACCGGCGACCATCACACCGTCGCCGGTCCCGATCCCCGGCGGGTTGCCGAAAGTGCCTTCCACGACGCCGTTGTTGCCCTGCGCGATGTAGCCGGGCACGGTGGGTGTCGGCGCGGAACCGAGGTTGATCTTGTTGACGGCCTCGACGTACGGCAGCACCTTGTTCGGGTTGGTGTACTCGGGCTTGACGAACTTCTCCCACGTCAGCCCGGGATAGCGGCCGAGCGCGTCGGCGATCGACGCCTTCTCCATGTCCTTGAGCACCTGGAGACCGTAGGAATTCGCGTACGGCTTGAGATCGATGCCGAAGGACCGCGAGACCCCGATCAGCGCCATCGGAATGACCCCGGTCCACGCGATACTGCCGTTGACGTACTTGAGATTGTGCGACGGCTTGACGAGCACTCCGCCTTCGGTGAACCCGACGAGATTCTTGTTGACCTCGGGGGCGTAATCCGGTGCCAGCGCGGCGGCCCAGCCGGTCGCGATGGCCCCGCCCGAATAGCCGATGAGACCGAACCGGGTCTTGTCGTTCATTCCCGTTTCCGGGGCCCGCGTCGCGGCGCGGATCGAATCCAGGGTGTTCGTCCCGTATTCCGGCCCGGCCGCGAAGTTCGCCTTCTGGCCTTCGGTGTCGGGAATGACGACGTTGTAGCCCAGCAACAACGCGGGCGCGATGAACAACGCCTCCGCGTTGGCGATCAGGCCGCCGAACGAGACGTCGCCGGCGATCGCCCTCGACGGGCCGTGTTCAGGATTCAGCGAGTCGTAGAACGATTGGTACGAAACGGCTTTGGTGTTGTCACCAGTGAGGCTGCGCACCACGGAAGTGACGTTGGCGGACGGCTTTCCTTGCGCGTCGGTGCTCCGGTAGAGCAGCTGGGTCACCTTGAGCGGCGTGGAAATGCCGACGACGTGGTAATTCAGCGTCCGGGTTTTCAGCACGGTCCCGGGGCTGTAGGACGACAGCGGTTCGCTGCCGCCGTAACTGTAGAACGGATCGGTCGCAGGGGCGGCGGAAGCGGCTGGCGCGGCGGCGAAACCGACGACGAGAGCGATCGCGACGGCCAGCAGGCGAGCGGGCTTTCGGGTCATGACTCCCCTTTGAATCATGAAGTGGATCACGTTTGGATGCTCGGAACCTACCAGCCGGTAACCGATGGTGTACAGAGCCGTACATCATTTATCCGCGCGACAGTGACACTTTTTCCGCCTGGGGTGTTCCGGTTTGGACGGAGCACGGCTCGGACAGGGTCCTGGTTGTGATCCAGCACAAAAACGGCAGCGCGATCAACGGGATCAAAGCCGTCCGCAGGGACGTGTCGTCCGCGACGGCGCCGATGACGGGGCTCGCGAGGCCACCGATGCTGACCGTCAGGCCGAGGGTGACGCCGCTGGCCGTCCCGACGCGCGTGGGCAGGTAGTCCTGGGCGAGCGTGATCTGCAGGGAGAACGGGATGTACAGGCCCACCGCGGCCAGGAGGACGAACGGGAAGAACGCCGGCCCCGGCACGAACACGACTCCCGCGACCGCGCCGATCGTGACCAGGTACGACCGGCGCACCACGGTGACCCGGTCCCGGCGTCCGGCCAGCCTGCTGCCCAGCAGCGTGCCCGCGGCGCCGCCGAGGTAGAGCAGGAACAGCGCGACGCTGCCCGTCGCCGTGCCGCCGCCGACCCGCTGCTGGGCGTAGAGCGAGACGAACGTGCTCAGCCCGACGAACACGATCGAGCGGAAGACGACGGCCAGTGACAGCCTCGCGAACGACTTCCAGTCGTCGACCCCCTCGACGTCCGTTGTGGAGCCACCGTGGCGGGCCGTTTTGGCGAGCGCGCGCAGCACGGGCAGGCAGAGCACGGAACCGGCCAGCGCGGGCACGACGAGCAGCGGAGACATCCTGAGCCCGCCGAGGGCCATGACCGCGGCGACGAGCACGGGGGCGGCGGCGAAGCCGATGTTCCCGCCGAGGGAGAACCAGCCCATGGCCGTATGCCTGCCGCCACCGGCGATTCTCGCGACCCGGGCGGCCTCGGGATGGTAGGCGGCCACTCCGATGCCCGACACGGCGACGAAAGCGAGTGTCAGCGCGTAGGAGTCGAAGAGTCCGCCCAGGCCGATCCCGAGTCCGCCGAGGAGTGTGGCCGACGGCAGCAGCCATGGCATCGCCCATCGGTCGGTCAGCGCGCCGAACAGCGGCTGCGCCACCGATGACAGCAGCGACGCGGCGAGCACGACGCCCGACACCGCGGCGTACCCGTAGGCGCGCTCGGCGGCGAAGAACGGCACCAGCGCGGCCACCGAACCCTGGTACACGTCCACGCACGCGTGTCCCGCCGACAACAGGAAGATCGCTTTGTTCCTCGACACCCCGCCATGCTCGTCGTGGGGCGAGGTGTCGCGCTTCCGATAAAATGACAGACAATGACGGAAATCCGCCATATGCCCGAAGCGCCCACGCAGGTCCAGTCCCTGGCCTCCGGCACGACGATCGACGCGCACCGCCACGACGACCACCAAGTCGTCTACGCGGCCCGTGGCGTCCTGGCGATCACCACCGACAGGGGCTCCTGGGTCGCGCCCGCCACCAGGGCCATCTGGGTGCCCGCGGGGACCGTGCACGCCCATCAGGCGCACGGCGAGCTCGAACTCCGGCTGGTCGGCCTGCCCGCGACCGTGAACCCGTTGCGGCTGGACGAACCGAGCGTGCTGGCCGTCGGCCCGCTCCTGCGCGAGCTGATCCGCGCCTACACCGATCCGCCGCACGACGACACCCCGGAACGCCGACGGCTGCGCGGGGTCCTGCTCGATCAGCTGCGCGCTTCGCCGCACCAGGCCGTGCACCTGCCGACGCCGGAAGATCCGCGGCTGCGTGCCCTGTGCGAGATCCTGAGCGCCGATCCGGCCGACAACCGGACACTGGCCGCGCTCGGCGCGCGGGTCGGGGCGAGCGATCGCACCCTGGCGCGGCTCTTCAAGGCCGATCTCGGCATGACGTTCCCGCAATGGCGTACGCAGCTGCGGCTCTACCGCGCTTTGGCGCTCCTGGCCGAGAACACCCCGGTGACCGTTGTCGCGCACGCCTGCGGCTGGGCGTCCACCAGCGCGTTCATCGACGTCTTCCGCCGGGCCTTCGGGCACACCCCGGGTACGCACTTCGACCGGTGACCACCCCCGACCGAGGCGTCGCCGCCACAATCACCTACCTGGAGCGCGTGAAGGCCCCCTTCCCTCGGCTCAGCCGAGGGAAGGGGGCCTTCACGCGCTCCAGTTGTCACCGCTGGTGCGCTTGGGACGAACGTGGCGATCGCGAAGGTAGTGAAGGCCTCCTTCACTACCTTCAGAGTAGGCAAGGAGGCCTTCACAGACCGGACCAGCGACCAAGTGCAGCCAGAATCCGGTAGGTACCTGAGGACACCCTTGGCTCTAACCTCACTTGCCACTCACGACCACCCCGACCGACTGCTACCGGCGCTTTCCCTCTCGCGGCACACAAAAACGGGACCGGTCCACAATGGACCGGCCCCGCTTTCGGTGTTCGGTTCTGTCTTACGCCTCGCTACGGCGACGACGCACCAGCAGCACCATCAGCACACCCGCGCCGAGGAGCGCGCCGCCGATGACCAGCGGCATGGTGGCGGAGGCACCGGTGTTGGCCAGCTCGTTGCCGCCACCCGACTCGGCGCCACCGGGCGTGGTGGGGGCCGGGGTCTCGGTGGCGGGCGCGCCGCCCTGCTTCCAGCTCGCGGTCGCGTTCGCGACGACCGAGGTCTTCTCGGAGTCCGCGACGATCAGCGACTGAGCGGGGACCTTGGCGTAGTTCTCGCCCACGAACAGGCGGCCGGTGTCGAGGTGGCCGCTCACCTTCAGCGAGAACGAGCCCTCGCCGTCCTTGGTGTCCTTGGGAACGTCGACGAAGACCTTCGTGCCGTCCTTGATGGCGGAGGCCTTGATCTCCTTGCCGTCGGCGTCGACGACCTTGACGCCCTCGGGCAGCTTGCTGGTCAGCTCGGTGATGTCACCGGTGGTGGCCACGCTGAACGGGCCGATCTTGCTGCCGGTCGCACCGGAGGCCTTGGCCGGGCCGATGTCGAGGGTCGGCTTCGGCTGCGCGCTGATGCCGACGTTCTCCTTGCCGGTGAGGTAGTCGTAGAGGGCCAGCACGTCGGCCGACGCCTCCGCGTCCCCGTCCATCAGCGGCTTCTCGCGGTCGAAGTCCTTGCCGTCGCTGAAGTGCCAGACGGCGGCCTGCGTCGCGGTGACGGCCTCACCGGTGGACAGTCCGCCGTTGAGCTTGGCTCCGCTCTTGCCGAGCGTGCCTTCGATGGCCTTCAGGCCGACCGCCGGGTAGCCGTGGTGCAGCACCCAGTTGATCTTCGCGTTGTTCTTGTTGAACGGCGACGAGGCGTCCGGGTACTTGTTCCACGGGCGCTCGATCATGTCCTGATCGGTGCGCATGTTGACTTCGATCTGGACGCAGTACATCTTGAGCTTGCTGCCGTCGGAGAGCTTCAGCTCGAACAGCTCCGGGACGTAGTGCTTGGGGTCCCCGAAGTTGACGCTGTAGCCCCGCTCGCCGGCCTTGTCGACGACCCGGCCCCGCGCCGCGCCATCCTCGGCGAGGGCGGCCGGAGCGGCCATCGTCAGCGCGACGGCCGCGGTGGCGACCGCGATCCCGCCGCGAACCAGAACTGACCTGCCGTGCATGTGTCTCCCATCCGAATACGGACCACGAATGCCAGTGCCGCGTGCGACCACAGGCCCCGACCGCAACGGCTCGCCCACATGGGGGATCAGTAATCCCATCGAGCGAGAGCGGAGCATACAGAGGTCATACACGTGGCTACTCCGGGGTATGGCTCATGTCCGAAATGCCCCGAAAGAAGAGTGAACTTCAGGAGAATGATCTTGGGCGAGTAGATGACCTTGCGTGACGGGAGTCCGGAGCGGTCCTCGTCTCGCAGAGGTGGGGCTGGCCTGGCGTGGCGGGTAATTTGCTCCGGCGGAAAGATTGCCCGAAAAGGGGACTTCGGCATGTCTCGGCGTGAATTTCTTGTCGATTCGGGTAATGCTTCAATTCGCCGGATTATTTCCGTCTCCGCACACCTGGTGGTTTCGGGTATTCGTGGGCATGGAAACGCAAATGGCGCCGAGTGTTGAATGTCACAGTATGTGGCGACGGTGTCCGCGCCTCCTTCGTTCGGGGGTCTCACCGACTTCGGGCTTGGTTCTTTCGGGTGGATGTTCGAGTCTTGCTGGGTGGACCCCGCTCGGCGAGGTAGACAGGGAGGTTCGAGGATTGCGCGGGAGTTCTCGGATGTGGCTTGACGTAATGACGCGGCGGGGCTTCGTGTCCGGGTATTTGCGCGAACAAAAGAATGTGGCCGTGAGGGGGAGTCACGAGCATGCTTTTTGCGGCGCGTAACCTGCGATCCTGTTCGTCATGGGGTGCAGTGATCGGTGACGAAGAATCGTGGCCGGGCAATTCGGTGTCGGCCGGTCGCCGGTCTGGGTCTCGTCATGGGAGATGACATCGGCACGGTGCCGTCAGCACCGGCCGTGACGTCACCCTCCGGCACCCCGGTTCCCCGGCAGCTGCCTCCGGTGCCCGCCCACTTCACCAGCAGGACCGCCGAGCTCGAAGCGCTCGACTCGGCCGCCGCCGGTCCTGAGGGCGACTCGGTCGACCAGCTGCCCGCGGTGACCGTCGTGGTCGGACCGGGCGGAGTGGGCAAGACCGCGCTCGCCGTCACCTGGGCGGTCCGGAACGCCAGGCGTTTCCCGTCAGGCCAGCTGTACACGGATCTCCGTGGGTTCTCCCCGGAGACGGCCGTCCCACCCGAAGAGGCACTCGGAGCGTTCTTACGCGCACTCGGCGTCCCTCCGGAACGGGTGCCGGTCGAACTGGCCGAGCAAGCGGCGCTGTTCCGGACCACCACCGCGGGGATGCGGCTGCTTCTGGTGGCGGACAACGCGATCTCGGCCGCCCAGGTGCGGCCGCTGATCCCCGCTTCGTCGGGATGCGTCGTCGTGGTCACCAGCAGGTTGAGACTGGATGGTCTGCACGCGGAGGGTGCGCGATTCGTCGACATGGCGCCCCTGCCGCAGGAACACGCCATCGAGCTGCTGACCCGATCGGTGGGGAAGTCGCGAGTGGCCGACGAGCTGCCCGACGTCAAGAAGCTGGCGTCCCTGTGCGGCCGGTTTCCGATCGCGCTCCGCGTGGCGGGCGCGAGGCTGGCGTCGCGGCCGAAATGGCCGGTGGCGAGGATGGTGGCCGAGCTCCGTGACGAACGGCTGCGGTTGACGAGGCTGTCGCCGGTGGGCGAGGCGTCGTTGACCGCCACCTTCGACTCGTCGTACGCCGCGCTGCCTCCGCACGCCGCTCGGCTCTATCGGCTGGCCAGTGAACACCCGGGGCTGACGGTCGAGGTGGGTGCCGCCGCCGCGGCCGCCCGGGTTTCCGACGACGAGGCCGCGGACGGGCTGCAAGTGCTCGCGGACGCCAGTCTCCTCGAGGAGATCGGCGTGGGCGGTTACCGATTCCATGACCTGGTGCGGTTGCACGCGCGGGCGTTGCCCGACGACGAGCGCTTCGAAGTCACTCCGCGGATCGCGGAGTGGTACCTGCACCGGATGACCCGGGCGAACATGGTCGTGATCCCGATGCGATGGCGGATCAGCACCGTGTGCGCCCGGTACGAAGGGGCACCACCGTTGTTCGGCACGGGAGCCGATGCCCTTCGCTGGCTGGACGAACGGCTGCCGGACATCATCGAACTGCTCGACGAGACGTTCGCGCTGGGGCAGGACGAACTGGCCTGGCAGCTATGCGAGGCTCTCTGGGAGCTCTTCCTCTACCGCAAGCACTATCAGCTTTGGATCCGGACGCACGAGGTCGGCATCGCCGCGGCGCACCGGTGCGCCGACGCGGTCGCCGAAGCGCGGTTGAGATGCCAGCTGGCTCGCGCCTATCTGGACCTGGGACGGTTCGAAGCCGCCGCAACCGAATGCTCGAAGGCGGCGGAACTGGCGAGAGGAGCCGGAAGCCGCCACAACGAGTCCGTGGCCCTGGACCAGCTGGGTATGGCGGCGCAAGGTCGCGGCGACTTCGAGCGGGCTGTCGAGTACTTCGGCGAAAGCCTCGTGATCGAAAGGGAACTCGGGATCGATCGCGGCGTCGCCCAGCGGCACCGCCGGATCGGCGAGGCCTTGCTCCAGGCGGGCCGGACCACCGACGCCGCCCGGCATCTGCGTCTCGCGCAAGAGATGTTCAACGGAGTCGGCGACGTGAAGGCCGAGGCTTTGGTCGCTGTGCCGCTGGCGCGGATCAACGCCCGGGCGGGCGAGATCACCGCGGCGAAGCGTGAGCTCGAACGCGCCGCCGCGGTGCTCGACCGGTCAGGTTCGACCGTCTATCAGTCCGATGTGCTGGTGGCGTTCGCCGAGGTCGCTGAGCTCGAGGGTGATTTGGCCGCCGCTCGCGGCCATCTGACCAAGGCACTGGACCTGTGCCGTCCGATCGGCGGGCTGCGGCTGGACCAAGCCCGCACCCGGTTGGCTGCTTTGGACGCACGAAGTGATCGTCCGCAGCGACCGGAGCCGGCGGCGGGTGAGCAGCCATAAATAGGCGCCCGCACCCGCCACTTCCGGGGACTCGCACGGGATGACGGCCACGTCCCCGGCTCGGTCGCCGACGAGACAGAGCCCGGGGGAACAAGAGACGGCGACGATCGTGAGGCCGGGCAGCCGGTCGAAGTCCCTCGCGATCACGGATCGGGCGTTCGCGACCGGATGCGGTCCGGAATGGACGAGCACGTCGACGAGGGTGGAACGGGTTCCGTCACCCGCTTCCGCCAGGAGGAACGAGGTCAGCACGGCAGCACCTCCGCCATCGGCACCGGGGACACCGGGATCGCCCTGGCAGGTTCGGGCAAGCCGAGGAGCCGGTACAACTCGGTGCGCAAGAGTGCTCCAGCGCGCCCCGGCCTGGACGAAAGCAACGCGTGAACCTGCTCGGCCACGCCGGCGGACTCCGCCTCACGCAGCTGAGGGAGAAGAGGACTGTCGGGTGTCCACCGCGGCGCGTGTTCGGCGATGACCGCGCTGGGCGTCCCGGGCAGTAACGCTTGGGTGCCGTCCACGGCGAGGAGCACCGGTTTGCCGATGCCGGCCGCGTAGGCGGTCACCGAGCCGTAATCACCGATGACGTGGTCGGCGGCGATCAAGGCCGCGCGCCAGCTTCCTTCCGGTCGCAGGAGGGTGAGCCCGGCCCGCAGACAGTCGGCCAGCCACGCTCTAACCTGCCAAAGGCTGTGGTGTGACCAGATCTGCGGGTGCAGGACTCCGAGCACCTGGAACTCTTCGGACGGGAGCTCGCCGAGTACGCGTTCGAACAGGTCGTGGTGACGCCCGAAGGCCGAGCGGTCGGACCAGGTCGAGGTGACCACCACGAGACGCCTGCCATCGGAGACGCCGAGGCCTCGCCGGTAGTGCTCGCGGAAGGGAAGGCTGGCGGTGAGCCGATCCAGGGCGATGTCGCCCGCAACGACCCCGGCGGGAACCGCCTGAGGGCAGGTCTCGGTGAGGACGTCCATCTCGCGGTCGTGGACGAGCACGATCGAGTCGGCGCGGACCCGTCCTTCCCGCATGAGCTGACCCGCCTCGAGCCCGATCTGGGGTTTCCAGTCGTGTCCGGCGCCCGGGGGCCGCCACGGCCGGTACTGGCCGAACCCGCCGCCGTGTGGGATCAGCAGCACCGGGCCGGCGACCTCGTCGATGCCACGCTGACTGGCGGCGAGGACGAGGTCGTATTCGCCGCGCCGTGCCTGGGCCCAGGGCAGGACGATTCCGCCCTGGGCCGCCACGAAGTCGTGAGTGGCGGGCCAGGACTCCCACTCCGGCACCGTGAAGATCAGTTGGACACGGTGGTCGGCCTCGAAGAGCGGGAGCAGATCGAGGAGCCGGTTTCCCGCGACGATGTGCGGGATCATCACCAGTATGGATTTGACGCCCTTGCGTGTCGCCCAGTGCCGATCGGGACTTCCCACCGGACTGCGGACCCACGATGACTCGGTCATGACATTTCCCCTCGCTCGAACTCCGGTATCCGCAGTCAGCATGGGAGTGGGCGTGGAGAAAACGGCTTCGGCCGGTGGTCGGTTCATTGACAGATGATCAACGGTGATCGCGATAGTTTGACAATTATGGCGATGACCTGGCCTTACCTGCCGAAAAGTGGAAAAATCATCCGGCGGGACAGGGGTGGCGAACCCGGGTTCGCCATGGGGAAGGGGCGCACTCGTGGAAATCGCTTTCGGAATTCTCGGGCAGACGGCCATGCTAATGCACGGGAATGTGGATGTGAACTGGGCCGCTCGACGGCCGAGGCAGGTGCTGACCGCGTTGCTGACCGCGCCGAACCGGCGTCTGCCGCTCGACGTCGTCGTGGACTGGGTATGGGAAGAACACGAGGGGGAGCCACAAGACGCCCATTCCACGCTTCACCAGAACGCGGGGAAGTTGCGGCACGTGTTCAACGAAAGATCCGTGCCGGCGCAGGTAAGTGTGGGCAAAGGTGGTTGCCTGCTGGAGATCGAGCCGACGCTGATCGATCACTTCGGCTTCCAGGCCATGATGGACAAGGCTCGCCGATTTCGTGAACTGGACCAGCATGACCGCGCGCTGAGCGAAGCGCTGTCGGCTGTCCGGTTGTGCCGGGACGATGCCCTGGCCGATCTCCGGACCGAGCGCGCCGACGGATGGCGTACCCGATGGGACCGTAGCGAGTGGATTCCGGCCAACGCGTTCGTCGTTGCGACACAATTGGCGCTCGGACAAGCGGAATCCGCGGTGCGGAAACTGGCGGAACTCGAACAGACTCACCCGATGGAGTTGAGCTTCGCGAAATTGAGAATTCGCGCGCTGGTCGAGGCCGATCAACCAGCCGAAGCCGCCGACTTCTTCCGGGGGATGTATGCCCGCTACCGGGAAGCGGGGGAGACGAGGGCGGCGGAAGAGCTGCGGGCTGTCAACAACGAGGTACTCATCCGGCCGGATCGGGTGATTTCGCGGCGTAAACCGATGACCCCTGATTCCGCTGAGCAAACCGAGCACGTGATACGGCATTTGCCGCCGGACGTCGATGACGTCGCAGGAAGGGGCGATCTGATCGCGTTGCTCGACGCGTACACGACCGATTCCGCGGGCGCCCCGCGTCGTGCCGTCGTGGTGGTGAACGGAGGCCCCGGGCTGGGGAAGACGACGTTGGCGGCCAAGTGGGCCCATCGTGCCGAGCGGCGGTATCGGCACGGAGCGGTCATGCTGGATCTTCGCGGTGACAGCCAGGCCGCGAAGGCCGACGCGGGCGAAATGGTCGACACGCTGTTGTCCTTGCTCGACTTCCCGGTCGATCAAGTGGTCAATCCGATCGCGCGCGCAGCGAAACTGAGCGCGCTGCTCGCCCGGCGGTCTATGCTCGTGATCCTCGACAACGTGCGCAGTTCCGATCAGGTCGCGCCGCTGCTGGGAGTGCTGTCGTCCTGTACGGTGGTGATCGTTTCGCGGTGGCGGCTGAAATCCTTGTCGGCGAAGCTGACCCCGCCGGTGGTCAAGGTCGATCCTCTCGGTGACAACCATTCCGCGGCCCTGCTGACCCGGCGCATCGGGCACCGCGCGCGGGACGACGCGGCGGGGGTCGAAGAGCTGGTGCGGCTGTGCCGAGGCAATCCGTTGGCGCTGACCCTGGTGGCGGAACGCGCCGCCTCCCGGGCGGGCACGCGGGTGCGGACCTTGGCGAGCCAATTGCGTGATGCCGAGTTGTTGCTGAGCCTCGGCGACGAAGGAGATTGGCCGGGCACGAGCTTGAGGTCCGCTTTCGCTCTGTCGTATCAGGACCTCGATCTCGCCGAACGGCGCGTGTTCGCGCTGATCGGTCTGCATCCGAGCACCGAGATGACCAGTGAGGTCATCGCCGCCGCGGACGGGCGCCCGGTGTCGGAGGTGCGACGCTCCCTCGACATACTGGCGGCCGCGCACCTGGTCGAACACCCTGCCGACCTCGATCGCTTTCGCGTACACGATCTTCTGCATCTGTACGCCGCGTCTCTGGCCGCACAACTGTCCGATGTGGACCTCGCGCGGCGGAGGATGTTCGAGTTCTACTTGCGCATGGTCATCGACGCCTACCGGTTGGCGTTCCCGCACAAGGAACTTCTGAACATGCCGCCGACGGCGGCGGCGACGCCGACACCCGGGTTCCGCACTGTCGCCGAGGCAAGGCAATGGGTGTTGCGGGAAAGAACTTCGATCATGGCGGTGATCGCGGCGTCGGAAGGGATCTTGAACGGGATTTCGTGCGCTCTTCCCGCGATGACAACGGAATTCTTCATGTTGCAGGGAAGGTTTCCCGACGCGGTCGAAGGGCTGACCATCGCCGTCCGGGTGGCGACGGCGCAAGGTGACGTGGGCTCACTGTCTTCGTGTTTGAATGATCTCGCGGTCGTCCACATGCTCATCGGCGCCGACGACGCGGCCGAACGGTGCCTGCTGCGTGCGCTCGAACTGGTAGACGCCCACGAGATAGCGGTCGGCAGCGCGACGGTCAGGCTGAATCTGGCCCGTGTGCATCTTCATGCCGGTCGCGCGGCCGAAGCGGTCGAGAGGTACCGGAAGGTGCTGCCGTCCGTTCGTGCTCTCGGCGAGCCGATGTTGTGCGCCATCGCGGAACGCCGGTTCGCTGACGCACTGGTCGAAATGGGTGGGCAGGACGAGGAGGCGCTCGGTCTGTACCGGGAGGCTCTGCGGCGCTGGCGCGAGGCCGGCGACGTCACTGAGATGCTGCGGGTGCACGCCACCCTCGGGGCCTTGCTGGTCCGGCTCGGCAGGCTGGACGAGGCGTCGGTGGAATGTCATGCCGGGAAGGCCTTGGCCGAGGCGAGCGACGACCTCCCGAGCTTGATGAAGCTCAACACGGCGCTCGCGCAGTTGCGGCACGCGGAAGGCGACGACGGGGCGGCGTTGCGACACGCCAATCGTGCGGTCGATCTGGCGAACAGATCGCAGCACGCGACCGGTCAGGCGCGGGCCTTGTCGGTCTTGGCGAGGATCCTCTGCGATCACGGCAATCCCGATGAAGCGCGGAGGCAGTGGCGGAACGCCGCGGAGCTGTATCGCGGCCGGGCGCGAACCGCCAAGGCCGACGCGATCGAGGGCTTGCTGGCCGAACTCGACGCGCACGGACCGCTTGTCCCGATGGCTCGCGAAGGTGACGGGGACACCGTGGCGATGCCGTCGCCGCATCTTCGGATCCTCCGCGGTGGCCATGCCTGAACGACTTGATTTCGTACCGACGAGTAATCGCCTAAAGGAGTGATCTCTCGCTTGAGAATGCTACTCAAAGGTGTTTTTGGTACTGGCGTGCATGATTAACGGGCGAATATTTCTCGCATCTCAAAGAATTTCTTGACCTACTTATCGGTAGGTCGAGAGGTGGGCATCTTGCGGAGTAGTTGACCAGGTGGCTCGCGGCTGGGATGCAGGTGTCCGACTTTGAGAACTTGCGCCTGCGCAGAGTGAAGCAGCACGTCAAACCATCGTGTGTCCGAATCTCCACGGTGGTGTGGTGGGTCGCTTTTCACGCACCTGAGGGCATGAGTAATCTGACTCCGTCGCCCCACGAGGGGACCCCCAGTCAGCGCCTGATAAATCTCCGAGGAAACTCTTCGTGAGCTTAAAGATTTTACCTCATCCGGCTGAGCCCGGCGTGTATCGAGCTGTGAGGAAGGAGCTAGCCGGCGTGAGTCCATGTATTTGGATCGTCTACGCGATGCGACGATGAACGTCGCGGGCCGCGAGTAGGTCCCGGTTCCTCGGGCGCGACCATGTCCGCTCGGGGAACCGGCCTGGATCGCCGGGCCGGGTGTGGCTACTGGCGCCCTCTGGGACGAAGGACGACGCCTTCGGCGAGCAGGATCCGGCGGGTCTGGTTGTAGCTCATGCCGTGCATGTCCGCCAGTTGCCGGATGCTTCGGCCCGAGAAGTAAGCATTGACGAGCCCTGGCGGGGTAGGCGGAAGCTGGATCCGCGGCGGACGGAGCTTGACGCCCGCGGCAAGCAAGGCGGTCCGCACCTTCCGGTAGCTCAACCCGAAGCGCGCGGCCAGGTTCTCGATCGTCTCGCCGCCGTTGTAGAGCCGGACGAGTTCATCCCCCGGCGACCCGAGGGCATCCCCGTCTTCAGCCGGGCCGGTATGTTCGTCGGCGCCGCCATCGTCTTCGGTCATCGGATCATCGCCGCCCCGCGCAGGTGATTGATCGTCTTCCGACATGAGGACCCTGGTGGGCCGAGCTTCAGCCCGATCCTCCAGTCAAGGGCACGGAGGTTCGGACTTACACCGCTAAGCGAGTACTCCACCCGAATGTGGCGTCCTTCCTCGGTGTGCATGGTCTCCATTCAGAGGTTTGCTTCGATGCATCTCGATAGCTCGAAGGCGGCGGATCCCGACGGAAAGAAACCGACGAAAAGCTCGCGGATGGAGGTACCGCCACTGCTCCGGTCGCTGTTGAATTGGACCAGACCATTCAACGGTGATTGGAGTCCCCATGACGCGACGGCACCTCCGCCGGGGGTTGTCCCTGGTGGCCGGGCTCGCCATGGCGGGAGCGCTGCTCCCGACCGCGAGCAGTGCGGAACCCCAGGAATCCCAGGCAGGACGGGGTGTTCCGCTCGGCGAGCTGACCGCCACGGCGACCCAGGTCGCGTCCGGGCTGGTCAATCCGACCGCGATCACGGCGCTCAACGACGGGAGCGGCCGGATCCTCGTCGTCGAGAAGAGAGGCGTCGTCCGCGCCTACCATCCCAGGACCGGGCTCGCCGCCAAACCGGTCCTGGACATCAGCGCCAAGGTGAACGGCGCCGACGTCGAACGCGGGCTGCTCGGGCTGGCGATCGCCAAGGACAAGCGGGTCTACGTCGCCTACACCCGCAAATCCGACAGCGCGGTGACGCTGTCGCGGGTCCGGCTGGACACCGGTGAGCTCACCGAGCTGATCACCCAGCCTCATGCCGAGTACCCCAACCACAACGGCGGTCAGCTGGCGTTCGGCCCGGACGGCTACCTGTACTGGGGGATCGGCGACGGTGGCGGCGGGGGCGATCCGCTGGCCAGCGGGCAACGGCTCGACACGCTGCTGGGCAAGATCCTGCGCGTCGACGTCAACCGCGCGTGCGCTCCGCTGCGGTACTGCGTCCCGCCGGGCAACCCGTTCGCGGGCGTCGCGGGCGCGCGGCCGGAGATCTGGTCGTACGGGCTGCGTAACCCGTGGCGCTTCTCCTTCGACCCGGCCGACGGCTCGCTGTGGATCGGTGACGTCGGCCAGGGCCGGTTCGAGGAGGTCGACCATCTCGCCAAGGGCAAGGGCGGCGCGAACTTCGGCTGGTCCTGCAAGGAGGGTCCGGTCGTGTTCGACGAGACACGCTGCAAGGACGGCGCGACCTACACCGAACCGGTCTTCCACTACATCTCCGGCGCGGAGGGCTGCGCGGTGATCGGCGGGCACGTCTATCGCGGCAAGAAGTACGCCGCGCTGGCCGGCGGCACCTACCTTGCCACCGACTTCTGCCAGGGAACGGCCTGGGCCGTCCGCAAGAAGGCCGACGGCACCTACGAAAGCGCCCGGATCGGCGAGTTCCCGCTCGACGCCACCACGCTCGGCACCGACCAGAACGGCGAGCTGTACCTGGCCGACGAACGCCCCGGTGGCCTGCACCGGATCTCGTTCGCGCGCAAGGGCTGACGAGACTCCCCGGCCGCGTCCGCCCGGCGCGGCCGGGGTCTCAGCCCGTCCGGGGCAGCCGGACCTCGACCGTCCAGCCGCCGTCCCGGGCGGGTCCGGCCTGCGCCGACCCGCCCAGCGCGGTGGCGCGTTCCCGCATCCCGAGCAGCCCCATCCCGCCGCCGGCGCCCGGCGCCGGACGCTCTCCGGCGGCACCGTTCGTGACGACGAGCGTGACCGTTTCATGGGAGAACCCGAGTTTCACCGCGCGTGCCGCGCCGGGCGCGTACTTGGCCGCGTTCGTCAGCGCCTCCTGCGCCGCGCGGACGAGCGTGTGCGCGACACCGCCGCCGAGCGGACCCGCAGCGCCGTCCACCTCGAAGGGCACCGCCTCGTTCGCGCACAACGACGCCAGGGTCTGTTCCAGCGGCAAGGCGTCCTCGCGCAGTTCGTGCACCGCCCGCCGCATCCGCCCGATGCCGTCCACCGCCAGCGACCGGGCCCGGCGCACGGCGTCGCCCGCTTCCGCGTCCCTGCCTTTCGTGCCGAGGGCGTCGGCCATGTCGAGTTGCAGGGCGATCCCGGTCAGCGAATGCCCGAGGACGTCGTGCAGTTCCCGCGCGATCCGCGTCCGCTCCAGCAGCGCGGCCTCCCGCGACTCGGACGCGGCCGCGCGCCGGGCCTCGGCCGCGGCGCGTTCGGCGTTGAGGAGCGCGTCCTGCCGGTCGCGGCGCGCGATGCCGAGCAGCACCGGCAGGCCCACCGAAAGCGCGAGCCACCACGGCCACACGTCCGCGTCCGGCGTCACCGCGCCGACCACCGCGACCGCCACCGCGCAGCAGACGGCGTCGAGGACGGCCACCGCGACCGCCAGGGTGCGCGACGCGAGTTTGATCCCGGCGACCGCGGCGGCGAGGTAGGCGAACATCGGCGCGAAGGTGTGCGGGGCCAGCGGGAGGAGCACGGCCGCGGCCACCGCGTATCCGCTCGCGAGCAGGAGCTGCGTCCGCTGCGGGATCCGGTCCCACGGCAGGAACGACACCAGCGCGAAGAGCGTGACGAGCGCGTAGAGCGCCGTGGTCAGCGGCCGGGCATGGACCTCCTGGGTGAAGATCCCGACCCCGGTCGTGACGATCGCCGCCGTGATCAGGGCGGGCCGGATCAGCCTGTCGGCGAGCCGTGCGCGGCGGAGCACCGTCGCGTTTCCGGTCATCGGGGCTCCTGAGGGTGGAGAGGGGTCTCCACCCGAAGATACGGCCGCCGCCGCACGACGTCCCGCGTTCACCGCCTTAGCGTCGGAGTGTCTTCGAAAGCCTCTCCAAGGGGGAAACGATGAGCACTCCTGTCGAGATCGTCCTGATCGTCGCCGCGGTCGGATACGTCCTGATCCGCCGCCTGGCCGGCGACGTCGCCGAAGCCAAGCGGATGCTGTTGCTGCCCGCGATCCTCGCGGTGATCGGCCTGTCCAATGTGGATGAAAGCGTGGCGTCCGCGACCGCGGTGGCGTTCCTGGTGGGTACGCTCGCGGTGAGCGTCCTGTTCGGAGTCCTGCGGGGCGCGAGCATCCGGATCTACCAGCAGGACGGCGTCGCGCACATGCGCTACACCTGGCTCACGATCGCGCTGTGGGTCCTGAACGTGGCCGCCAAGGTCGGCGCGAACCTGCTGCTGGGCCTGATCACCGGGGTGGCCTCCGGCGGGAACAGTGTCATGCTGACCATCGGTGTCGGGATGCTCGTCGAGGGAGTCGTGGTGCTCGCCAGGGCGGTGCGCACCGACAGCCGTATCGTCTGGAAGAAGGGGGAGGACGGCAAGGCGCACACCACCTCGCCGTTCCTCGACGATCTGCAGGCCAGGATGACCCGCCGCTGACCGGAGGTACCCAGGTGACCGTGTCCCTCGTCGTCGTCGACGATCAGGCCTCCATGCGGGAGGCACTGGCGGTGATGCTCGACATCGCCGACGGCATCACCGTCGTCGCGACGGCCACCAACGGCGAGGAGGCCGTCGCCGCGGTCTCCCGGCACACCCCGGACGTCGTGCTGATGGACCTCCACATGCCGGTCCTGAACGGCGTCGAAGCGACCGGCCGGATCAAGGCCGCGACACCGGGGGTCCAGGTGGTGGTGCTGACCAGCCTCGACGACGACGAGTCGATCCTCGCCGCGCTCGAAGCGGGCGCGAGCGGCTACCTGACGAAGGAAGCCGACCGGGCGAAGATCGAGCAGGCGGTGCGCACCGCGGCCGATGGCCAGGTCGTCCTCGCCCCGGAGGTCCAGCGGCGGCTCCTCACCCTCGCGTCGCGCCGATCGCGGGCCGTGGAGGAGATCGACCGGTTCGGGTTCACCGCGCGGGAGAAGGAGATCCTCGGCCTGATCGGCGAAGGCCTGCGGAACCCGGAGATCGCCGAGCGGCTGGTGATCAGCGAAGCCACCGTCAAGACCCACATCAACAACTTGTTCGCGAAGGCGGGCTTCCATTCCCGCGCCGAAGCCGTCCGGTACGCGCTGAGCGCCCCTGCTCCCGCGCCCTACCGCTTCACCTGATCGCGTTTCATCAAGTTTTCATCATCCCTCCCTAGCGTGACGCACCTCAGGTGGATACGGCTATGGAGGGCGACGTGGAGCAACAATTCCCACCCGGAGGCGCGCAATGGCCGCCGCCGCAGGGCTGGGTCCCGCAACCGGTACCGGCGCCGCCCGCCCGGAAGCCCCGGTGGCCGTTGTTCGGCGGTATCGCCGGACTCGTGGTGGTACTCCTCGCCGGGCTGACGACCTGGTTGCTGTGGCCGTCGAAAGCCGGTCGCGAGCCGTTCGAGCAGGCGCTGGCCGGGCTTTCCTCGGCACCGGCGGTGCGGAACAGCACCTCCGGGATCGGCGGGATGATCAAGACCGACGTCAAGACCACCGCTTACGGCGAGACGTCCGGCACGATGTCCTTCCAGGGCAAGAAGATCGAGATCCTGGCCGTCGGCGGCAAGGTCTACTTCAAGGCACCCGACGGCCTGCTGCCCGGAGCGCGAGCGGATTCGTCCGGGACCGAGGATCTCAAGGACCGCTGGATCACCGGTGAGGAAGAGCTGTTCGGCCCGGTCCTGCAGCAGTTCGAGTCCCGGAGAAACTCGCCACCCGCCTGCGGGAAGCGCTGGAGCGGGCGGACATCCCGGACGACCAGAACGAGACCGTCCGGGACGTCCCGGCGCTCAAGGCGAGCACGCCCGCGGGCGACCTGTACGTCTCGAAGGAGGCGCCGCACCGGATCCTCCGTTTCTCCCTGAAGGTGCCCGGCGGGATGCCGTCCGTCCCGAGGGTGCCGACGATCCCCGACGCGGGGTCACGGCCGCCGATGCCTTCGGGCGCGGGCCTCGGAGAGTCCGATGTGGACGCCTTGACGCCGGAAGAGACCGTCGCCGTCTACGAAGATCTGATGTCGAACACCAAGAAGCTGTCCGGCGCCGTCGACACCGGGGTGCGGTTCGACATGGACGGCGCGGCCACGGTCGCGTGCAGCGGCGCGGGCTGCACGGTGACCGCGAACGTGTCCAGCTCCGCGTCGGCGAACAGCGGCGGGAAGGTCACCGGCCAGGTCAACGCCTCGATGACCGCGAACGTGACCATCGGCGGCCGCGCGGCGGGCAGTTGCCGGAACACGGCGACCCTCCCGCTGAACGGCACGGGCTCGATCAGCTGCGTCAACAGCGGGGCCGGCGGGGTCTTCTCGGCGGTCGAAGCGGAGAAGAAGGCCGACGCGGAAGCGCAGTCGCGGGCCTCGGGCGGGGTGCCGGTCCAGTACCGGATCGAGAGCATCGCCGCGGTCTCCGTGACGGCCGAGGCGATCGGGCAGGTCGAGATCACCCGGCTCGTCGACGAACTGTCGGAGCGGCGGTCGAAGCTCGGCGGCAAGTGACGCCGGGTCACCAGGGGAGCGGCCCCGAGACGTCGAAGTAGCTGCCGGTCGGGCCGTCCGGTCCGATCGAGGCATGCCGGCGTTGTTGACCAGGACGTCCAGCCCGCCTTCGGCTTCGATGGTCTTCGCGGCGGCATCGACGGACGCGTCGTCGGTGACGTCGAGCAGGATCAGGCGCGCGCCCAGGGCTTCGGCGGCACGGCGGCCGCGTTCGGCGTCCCGGCTGCCGAGGTAGACGGTGTGCCCGTCGGCGATGAGGCGGCGGGCGGCGCCGCTGGCGTGACCGCGTCTCCCCGTCGGACGTCGGTCTGCCCGAAGGCGGTCAGCGGCGCGCCGCCGGGCTGCGCCGGGAGGAATTGGCCCTGCTGGCGGGGATTCTGTCGACTACGTGACCAGGCTGGAACAGGGCCGCGCTTCGCATCCGTCCGATCAGGTGGTCGAGGCCTTGGCGAGGGCGCTCCGGCTCTCCGGACCCGAACGAGCCCACCTGTTCGGTCTCGCCGGGCTGGCGGCACCGGGACCGGACGTCATCTCCGCGTACCTCACGCCCGGCGTCCCCCGGCTGCTCGATCGCATGACCGGGATTCCCGTCGCGGTGTTCGACGCCATGTGGACGTTGCTGTCGGCGAACCCGCCGTATGCCGCCCTGATGGGTGATCCGCCCGCGGCGCGCGGGTTCGAGCGCAACGCCGTCTGGCGGCATTTCCTCGGTCCGGGAACGCGTGCGCGGCACACCCCGGAATCGTTGCGGACCTTCGAATCGGTCCTCGTCGCGGACCTGCGTTCGGCGGCCGCGCGCTATCCGGCCGACCAACGGCTCACGCGGCTGATCGCGGAACTACGCGGCGGGAGTCCCCGGTTCGCGAGCCTGTGGGAGTCCGGCGCCGTCGGACGGCACGAGAGCACGCGCAAGATCATCGACCATCCGTCGGTCGGGCCGGTCGAATTGGACTGCGACGCCCTGACCGTCGAAGGCTGCGACCTGCACATCATGGTCTACACGGCCGAGCCCGGTTCCGAAGCCGCCGAGCGGCTCGCGCTGCTCACCGTCCTCGGCACGCAGTCTTTGACGACATAGAAGAACAGCGCCGGGCGAACGGCTTCGATGCCGCGCGCCCGGCGCTTTCGCGTCCCGTCGGTTCGGGTCAGTCCGTGCCGTATTCGATCGCGGCGTGGTCGAGCAGCTCGTCGTCGCCCGAAGCCTTGCCGCGGGAGGCGATCACCTGCGCGCCACCCGCGTCCATCGCCCCGATCAGCCCGGTCGACGCGGCCTGCGCGGCGCCGATCAGCGTCGGGTGCCCGCCGCCGACCATGCCGAGCCCGGCGTACTGCTCGAGCTTGGCGCGCGAGTCGGCGATGTCGAGGTTGCGCATGGTCAGCTGGCCGATCCGGTCCACCGGGCCGAACGCCGAGTCCTCGGTGCGCTCCATCGACAGCTTGTCCGGGTGGTAGCTGAAGAACGGGCCGTTGGTGTCGATGATCGAGTAGTCCTCACCGCGCCGCAGCCGCAGCGTGACCTCGCCGGTGACGGCCGCGCCGACCCACCGCTGCAGCGACTCGCGCAGCATCATCGCCTGCGGGTCCAGCCAGCGGCCTTCGTACATGAGCCTGCCGAGACGGCGGCCCTCGTTGTGATAGCTGGCGAGGGTGTCCTCGTTGTGGATCGCGTTGACGAGCCGCTCGTAGGCCGCGTGCAGCAGCGCCATGCCCGGCGCCTCGTAGATCCCGCGGCTCTTGGCCTCGATGATCCGGTTCTCGATCTGGTCGGACATGCCGAGCCCGTGCCGCCCGCCGATGGCGTTGGCCTCCAGGACCAGGTCGACCGCGGTGGCGAACTCCTTGCCGTTGATCGTCACCGGGCGGCCCTGCTCGAAGCCGATCGTGACGTCTTCCGGCGCGATCTCGACCTCGGGGTCCCAGAACCGGACGCCCATGATCGGGTTGACGATCTCGATGCCGGTGTCGAGGTGTTCGAGCGACTTGGCCTCGTGGGTCGCGCCCCAGATGTTCGCGTCCGTGGAGTAGGCCTTCTCGGTGCTGTCCCGGTAGGGCAGGCCGTGGGCCTGCAGCCACTCGGACATCTCCTTGCGGCCGCCGAGCTCGCTGACGAACGCGGCGTCCAGCCACGGCTTGTAGATCCGCAGGGACGGGTTCGCGAGCAGGCCGTAGCGGTAGAACCGCTCGATGTCGTTGCCCTTGAAGGTGGAGCCGTCGCCCCAGATCTGGACGTCGTCCTCGAGCATCGCGCGCACCAGCAGGGTGCCGGTGACCGCGCGGCCGAGCGGGGTCGTGTTGAAGTAGGTGCGGCCGCCGTTGCGGATGTGGAAGGCGCCGCAGGCCAGCGCCGCGAGCCCTTCCTCGACCAGCGCGGCCTTGCAGTCGACGGCCCGCGCGATCTCGGCGCCGTAGGCCTTCGCCCGGCCCGGGACCGACTCGATGTCGGGTTCGTCGTACTGGCCGATGTCAGCGGTGTAGGTGCACGGCACTGCACCCTTCTCGCGCATCCACGCGACCGCTACCGAGGTGTCGAGGCCGCCGGAGAAGGCGATCCCGACGCGTTCGCCGACAGGCAGAGAGGTGAGTACCTTGGACATGATGGAAGTATATGCATAGGAGTGTATGACCATGCAAGCCGGGGTGGGCAGGGCAACTCGGCTGGGTGGTGGGCCCAGGTGGTCGTGAGTGGCAAGTGTCGTTCTAACGTCACTTGCCACTCACGACCACCTGGGCCGACGCGGCACCTGCGCTTACTCGCCTTCATGTACTTGGCGCCCGTGGCTACTGGTGCGTGCGGGGCGGCAGGGGCCGTGTCCGTTTCGTGACCTGTCCACGCGGGCCTCCGTCACGAATATCTAGCGAAGGCCTCTGCGGGAAATCGGCGATTTCCCTTGCGGGAAAAGGAAACCAGTCCGCTCAACGGTCGGCCGCGAATACCTGGCATGAAGACTTCGCGAGCCGATCAGGGGCCACGTCTCCCGCTGTTCGGGGCGGCGCTGATCGGTGTCGTCGCCCTCGCCGCCGCCCTGGCGGCCGGTCATCTGGTGGCCGGGTTCATCGGCGCCAACGCCTCGCCGTATCTCGCGGTCGGCAACGGCGCGATCGACCTGACGCCGGTGGAACTGAAGGATTTCGCGGTCCGGACGTTCGGGGTCTACGACAAACTCGTGCTGCTCGGCGGCATGGCCGTGGTGATGGTGCTGGCCGCCGCGGTGGCCGGGATCGCCTCCCGTCGTTCACCCGTTCCGGGGATCGTGCTGATCGCCGCGTTCGGGCTGCTGGGCGGGTTCGCCGTGTCGCAGCGTCCCGACCTCACCGCGGTCGCGTTGCTGGCGCCGCTGGCCAGCCTGATCGCCGGGGTCGGCGTCTTCTTCTGGCTCCACCGCCTGGCCGTGGTCAGGTCTCAAGCCGAGGATGAGACGCCCGGGGTGGCCCCGTCACGCCGGTCGGTGCTGCTGGCGGGCGCGGGTGCGTTCGTGGCCGCGGGGGCGGCGGGCGCGGGCGGTCAGCTCCTCGCCGGGACGAAGGACGCGGAGTCTTCCCGCGAGGCCATCGGACGGCTGGTCCCCGCCACGCCGGCGCCGCCGATCCCGGCCGACGCGGATTTCGCCAAGCTGGGCACGCCGACGTTCCTCACCTCGAACCGCGACTTCTATCGCGTCGACACCGCGTTGTCGGTGCCGCAGGTCCGGGCCGAGGACTGGAGCCTGAAGCTGCACGGCATGGTGCGCAACGAAAAACGGTTCAGCTACGACGACATCCGCAACCGTCCGCTGATCGAGCGCACGATCACCATGACGTGTGTCTCCAACGAGGTCGGCGGGACCTACGTGTCCACGGCGAATTTCATCGGCGTCGACCTCGGGGATCTGTTGCGGGAGGCCGAAGTCCTTCCCGGTGCCGAGCAGATCTTCTCCACCAGCGTCGACGGCTGGACCGCCGGCAGCCCGGTCCTCGCCGCGCTCGATCGGGAGCGGGGTGCGATGCTGGCGATCGGGATGAACGGGGAACCGCTGCCGGTCGAGCACGGTTTTCCCGCTCGAATGGTGATCCCCGGACTCTACGGCTATGTCTCGGCGACGAAATGGGTCAAAGATCTGGAGATCACCACCTGGAAAGCGCGCCGCGCCTACTGGCTCGACCGCGGCTGGGGCGAACAGGCCCCGATAAAGACGCAGTCCAGGATCGACAGTCCGAAAGGATTCGAAACGGTGCCCGCGGGCAAGGTCCGGATCTCGGGCGTCGCGTGGGCACAGCACACCGGTGTGGAGCGAGTCGAAGTCCGGCTCGGAGCGAGCGGGAAGTGGCAGCCCGCAACGCTTTCCCGTGAAGTGGGGCTCAACACCTGGCGGATGTGGTGGACCGAATTCGAGGTCCCGGCGGGCAGTCATCAGGTCACCGTCCGGGCTGTCGACAAATCCGGTTACACCCAGACCGACGCCCGCGCCGGAACCGTTCCGGACGGTGCGACGGGTTGGCATGTCATCAGTTTCACCGCGCGGTGATCGGCGTCACTCGAAAGAGTGGCAATCCGACTTCGCGGCAGTCTCGAATACCCGGTAAGAACCCGAAAAACAAATGGAGTGATTTTCCGTGAGCAAGCTTCGCGTCGCAGGAATCGGTTTCACCGCGGTCGCCGCGCTGGCCCTGACCGCCTGCAGCAGCAACGACAGCGCTTCGTCCGGCAGCTCCAACAGCGCCTCCGCGCCCGCCCCGTCCTCGTCGATGTCGGCCCCGATGTCCAGTGCCGCCTCCGGTGACGGCGTGACCACCAACGCCGACGTGTTCGGCCCGGCCTGTTCGCAGCTGCCGCAGGGCAGTGCGCCCGGCTCGCTGGACTCGATGGGCCCGCAGCCGGTCGCCAGCGCCGCCTCGACCAACCCGCTGCTGACCAAGCTGGTCGCCGCGGTCAAGGCCACCAACCTGGTGGACACGCTCAACAGCCAGCCGGCCATCACCGTGTTCGCCCCGGCGGACCCGGCCTTCCAGGCACTGGGTGACGCCAAGTTCAACGAGCTGGCCGGCAAGCCGGACCAGCTGGCCCCGATCCTGCAGTACCACGTCGTCAGCAAGCGTTACGACGCCAAGGGCCTGGAATCGGCCAAGTCGCTGGAGAGCCTGAACACCGCG
This sequence comes from Amycolatopsis oliviviridis, assembly GCF_014654365.1. GTDB lineage: Bacteria > Actinomycetota > Actinomycetes > Mycobacteriales > Pseudonocardiaceae > Amycolatopsis > Amycolatopsis oliviviridis. Next base: position 1,183,208 of record NZ_BNAY01000002.1, on the reverse strand, counting down.
GGCGGCCCGCTCAAGATCGAGGGCTCCGGCGAGAACATGACCGTCAACGGCGCGAAGATCCTGTGCGGCAACATCCCCACCAAGAACGCCACCGTCTTCGTCATCGACAAGGTGCTGACCCCGGGCACCAACAAGAACTAGGTCCCCAACGCGACGATCGCGGTGGTCATACCCTCGGGTGTGGCCACCGCGATCTTCGTGGTCAAGGAGTCAGCGCGGCGGCGTCCACGTCGGTCACCACGATCCGCAGGCTCGCGTTCTCCCACGGGGTACCGGTCAGCACCGCGCGCAAGGCGGCCCCGGCGACCTCCGTCAGTGGCGGGATCGGCACCTCCAGCGCGACGACGCGGATCTCCACGACGTTCTCGGAGATGTCGACGGCCATCACGTCGAGATCCCACGGCACCGCCGAGGCGGCGGCCGTGGTGGACGGTGTCGCCGCGCGCAGCCCCGGTACGTCGCGGAGCGTGCTCAGCAGCGACGCGGTCAGTTCGGAACGTGCGGTCACAACAGTCCTCCACGGATTTCGATGTCCAAAATGGACACCGAGACGGCGGACGGGGTGAGCCCGGTCGCCTCGGTGACCGCCTTGGCGACGGCACGCTGCACCGCCTGCGCCGTCGCGGCGGCCTGGTCCAGCCCGGAGACCGAGAGGTCGATCTCCACCCGGACGTCGGGCGGATCGTGCTCGACGAACGCGCGGACCCCTTCGGTCGGCGCCGGTTCGAGGCCTTTGATCCGCTGCCGCGCGATCCGGGTGAGTGAGCTTGCCAGCCCACGCAGCCCGGGTTCCAGGCGTACCACGCCGGGGACCTGCGCCGCGGCATGCGCGGAAACCGCCGCGATCACCGGCGGGGAGATCACCGTCTCGACCAGTTGTCTGGCCGGGGCCTGCTCACGCGTCATAGATGTCCTCCACCGTCAGGTCGAGCCGGGCAAGGCGGAGGCCCACCCTGGCACCCGCCGCCGCCGTGACCCGCTCGCGGACCACGTCCAGCGAGTCACCGTCGAAATCATGGGCGATCGCGATGCTCAGTTCCACGTCCACGGCCAGCGGGCCGGTGCTGATGTCCGGTGAGCGCAGGACCCGGCACCGCCGTGCGCGGACGCCGTCCACCGAGTCCGCGGCGAACCGCAGCACCGCCGCGACCGCCTGATCGCTCACCCGCACCTCACCCGGTTCCGGGCTGGCCAGCGGCACCAGATCCCGGCGCCGCACCTCGGCACGGACGGCGGACATGATCCGGCTCGTGAGATCCGGCGACGGCTCGGTGTCGTCTTCGGCGAGTTCCTGGGTCAGCCCGCGCAGCACCCGGAGGCTCTCGCGGGTCGCCCGGCAGTCCGGGCAGTCGAGCTCGTGCGCGTCCGCCCGGCCGGCGTCGACCTCGTCGAGCCGTTCCCAGACCTGTTCCACATCACGGCCGCACGGCAGCAGGTAGTCCTGGGTCGCGTGGTTCATCGCCATGGCGCCATCACCTCCGCCAACTGTGCTCGTGCTCGCGCGATGCGTCCGCGCACCGCGGTGGTGGTCGCCCCGATCGTCTGGGCGATCTCGTCGTAGGAGCGGCCGTGGACCTCGCGCAACAGCCAGCAGGCCCGTTGCTCCGCGGTCAGCTCGCCCAGCGCCCCGGTGAGCGCCGTCAGCTGCGCGTTCGTCTCGGCCTCGCGATCCGGCCGCCCGGCCGAGCCGGTGGATTCTCGCTGGTCCAGCTCGACGTCGGCCACCGGTTTCCTGGCACGGATCACGTTCAGGCACCGGTTGGTCGTCGTCCGGTAGAGCCAGCCCACGAACGCCGCGTCCTCCTGTAGCTGGTCGAGCCGCCTCCAAGCACCGAGGAACACCTCTTGGACGACGTCCTCGGCGTCCCCCTTGTTCCCCAGCATTCGCAGCGCCAGCCGGTACATCGGCCCCTGGAACCGCAGGACGAGCTGCTCGTACGCGCGGATCTCGCCGTCACGGGCCCGGGCCACGAGCGTGGCGTCGTCCAGCACCGTTTCGCCGGCGGCCGGTGCGTCTTCTCTCGCCGATGTCGTCATCGAGCGCACCTGTGCAGTGCCGCCATGCCGAAGCTCCCTCCTGCCACCTGTCCCGGGTGACAACACGTAAGACACGGCTTCCCCGGAAACGTCACGCGGTAAACCGGAACCAGCCGACCACGGCCGGGCGGATCGCGCACTCGGAAGTCAGGTGATCGCCCGGCGGCGGAACGTCCAGAGACTCGCGGGGGTGAAAACGAGCAGTGCGACGGCCAGGCCGGTGACGCAGAGCCAAGCGGGCAGATGAGCGATCCGCGGGGTCAGCGCCCCGCGCAGGCCTTCGCTGACGTAGGTCATCGGGTTCAGCGCGCACAGCGCCCGGAACCACGGGACGGCGTCGAGTTCGGGGAAGGGGAACTGCGCGGAACCGGTGAACAGCAACGGGGGCATCACCAGTGAGAAGGTGATCCCGATCCGGGCGGGGGCGACGAGTGAGCCGATCGTCGTCCCCACCGCGCCGCCCGCCAGCGCGCCGAGCGCGGTGTACCCGAATGCCGCCGGGATACCCGCTGTCCGCCAAGACAGGTCGCCGAGCACGAGCGCGCCGACAGGGACCATGAGGACGGCGGTGACGAGACCGCGCGACGCAGCCGCGAAGATCCGCTCCACGACGATCCAGCCGAGCGGCACGGGTGCTCTCAGCCGGTTCTCGATGGTGCGGGTGGCGAACTCCATGGCCAGTGGGAAGGACGCGTTCTGGGCGGCGGCGAAGAACGCGTTCAGCGCGACGAGCCCGGGCAGGAGCAGCCGCGCGTAGCCGGGCGGGGTGTAGCCGAGCGCGCCGAGGACCTTCCCGAACACCAGCAGCATCAGCAAGGGCTGCATGAGGACCTGGGCCAGCACCCCGCCGAGCTGCTTCCGCGTGATGAGCAGATCGTGCTCCAGCAGGCCCCAGAACACTCGCCACGGATTCGGAGTCATATACGAAGCGTACGCTTAATTACTTGCTGCATTTGCCGGGCTTCGTGAGGATAATGATAAGTGTTAGCGTTGTACCGTGACTGAAGCCACGCAGACCGCGGAGTCGGTGCGATGGGCCGTTTCGCGGTTGTCGTCCCGTCTTCGCGCCGAACAACCCGGCGAAGACCGAACCCTGAGCAGGCTGGCCGCGTCGGTGCTGGCGAACCTGCGGCACAGCGGACCCCTGACCGTCAGCGTGCTCGCCGCGATCGAAGGACTGCAGCCGCAGTCCCTGACCAGGGTGCTGAACGCGCTCGAAGCCGAAGGCCGCGTCGCGCGGCGTCCCGACGAGCGCGACCGGCGGGCCCAGCGGATCGTGATCACCGAAGCGGGCCACGCGGCCTTGCGCGGACATGTGCGCGACGGCAACCGGTGGCTGGCACGGGCCATGGACACGGCGCTGACCCCCGCCGAACAGGAGATCGTGCGGGTCGCGGCGGGGCTGCTGCTCCAGGTCGCCGAGCACGACGCGGGTGACGACCACGGAACGGGCGCCGCACCGCCCTGGTGACTTGGCGCCGACTCAGCCCTGACGGGCGAGCGCGGGGTAGTCGTCGAGGGTGATGTCGGTGGCGAATTTGTCGGTCACCCACAGCATCCCGCGCAGCAGGAGCCGTCGCTTGAACATCTGGTCGCGCAGCTTGATCCGCAGGGTGGTCGGCGGTGCGAGGAACGGCCCGGCGTTGGCCTTGCGGGCGATCTTGGCGTAGCCGCGGAACTTCTCGTCGTACCGGCGGAAGGCTAGGTCGTGGTCGCCGTTCGCCGCGGCTAGCTCGCCCGCGATGACGTACGCGGCCACGACGGCCAGCCCGGTGCCGAAGCCGCCCAGCGTGTTGCCGTACGCCGCGTCGCCGAGGAGCGCGACGCGTCCGGTGGAGTAGCCGTCCATCGTGACCCGGGCGATCGAGTCCAGGTAGACGTCGTCCGAGCGCTTCACCAGCTCCATCAGCTCGGGCAGCCGCCAGCCACCGCCCTCGAACGCGGCGGCCAGGATCTCCTTCTGCCGGCCGGTGTCGTAGCGGTCGTAGTCGATCTCGGGGGAGGCGAACACGAAGAACGCGGTCGCCTTGGGCCCGCCGGTGGCGGCCATGCGGCCGGGCTCGTTGTACATCACGGCCGGGCCGCCGTCGGTTTCGTCGGTCTCGACCAGGGCGTAGTAGTGGCCGAGGTGCTCCACGTAATCGGCTTCCGGGCCGAACGCCAGCCGTCGCACGGCCGAGTGGATGCCGTCCGCGCCGAAGACGAGGTCGAACCGCCTCGGGGCGCCGCGTTCGAAGGTGACGTCGACGCCGTCGTCGGTCTCGGTCAGCGAAGTGATGAAGTCGCCGAAGACGTACTCGCAGTCTTGAGCGGTCCGTTCGTACATGATCCGGGCCAGGTCGCCACGCCGGATCTCGACGTCGCCGCCGGTGAACTCGCCGGGCAGGACGGCCAGCGCCCGCCCGTCGGCGTCGACGAGGGTCTGGTCCAGCCCGCCGGTCTGGTGCTCGTGGATCTCGTCGAGGATGCCCATCCGCTCCAGCACGGTGCGGTGGGTGGCGCCCTTGAAGTCGACGGCCTGGCCACCGGTGCGGAGCTCCGGCGACCGTTCGACGACGGTGACCGCGTAGCCCTGGAGGGAGAGCCAGAAGGCGAGGGCGGGGCCGGCGATGCCGGCGCCGGAGATGAGGACTGTCCTGTTCGTCATGGCAGGAGCTTCGCGGCCGGCCTTGACGAAGCGCTGACAGTCCGCTGACGGTCGTCCGTCAGCTCCAGCCGGGCAACGGGAGGGTGAGCTGACCGGGGTCGTCCGGCGGCGCGGTCTCGTAGCGCGGCGGCGTCGCCGACAGGCCGATCGGGTTGCGGGTCAGCCGCACGGAGGTGCCGTCGGGCCGGGGCAGCTCGACCGTCGGGTGCAGGCCGAGCCGTTCCGCCAGGGCGAACGCGCCCGCGACGTCGTTGACCTCACCGGCCGGCACCCCGGCCGCGCTCAGGTCCGCCGCCCAGCCGGCGGCCGGACGGCGGCCGAAGCGGTCTTCGAGCAGCGTGCGGAGTTCGGCGCGGTGCTCGACCCGCGCCGGATTGGTCGTGAACCGGACGTCGTCCGCGAGTTCCGGCAGGCCGATGACCTCGCACAACGCCGCGAACTGCCGGTCGTTGCCGACGGCGAGCGCGAGTTCGTGGTCGGCGCACGGGACGAGCTCGTACGGGGCGATGCTGGGATGCCGGTTGCCCATCCGCGCCGGGACCGTGCCGCCCGAGGTGTATGCGCTGCCCTGGTTGACCAGCGCGGCGAGCAGGCTGGACAGCAGGTCGATCTCGACGCGCTGCCCCTCACCGGTCCGGTCACGATGGCGCAGCGCGGCGAGGATGCCGACACTCGCGAACAGCCCGGCCAGCACGTCGACGAGCGCGACACCGACCTTCTGCGGCTCGCCCGCCGGGTCGCCGGTGATGCTCATCAGCCCGCCGACGGCCTGGATGAGCAGGTCGTAGCCGGGCAGCGCGGCGCCGCCGCCGGAGCCGAAACCCGTTACGGAGCAATAGACCAGGCCGGGATTCGCCGCCCGCAGGGCTTCCGGGCCGAGACCGAGCCGGTCCATCACACCTGGCCGGAAGTTCTCGACCACGACGTCGGCCTCCAGCGCGAGCGCGCGAGCTCGGCCGAGATCGGCGGGATCGGCGAGGTCCAGTGCCACGCTCGTCTTGTTCCGGTTCACCGACTGGAAGTACGTCGCTTGGCCCGCCGCGTCGTAGGGCGGCCCCCAGCTACGGGTGTCGTCACCGGTACCCGGCCGCTCGACCTTGATCACCGTCGCGCCGAGATCGGCCAGCAGCATCGTGGCGAACGGGCCGGCGAGCACCCGCGAGAAGTCGAGGACGCGCAGCGGGCCGAGTGCGGTTTCGGGCATGAGCCCGACCCTAAGCGGCCTCTGGCGGCTTCGAAGTTGTGATCACGCTCACGAAAGGCCGGTTTTCCCATTACTTTCCTTTAGGTACCTACTGTCTCCAGGAAGGTAGCTTCGGCCGCGTCAACGAAGAACGCAGCGAGGAGCGACCATGATCGTGGTGACCGGAGCGACCGGGAACGTAGGCCGTCGGCTGGTGGAAACCCTTGCCGCCGAAGGGGAAGAGGTGACGGCGGTGTCGCGCCGCATCACCGCCGCGGACGTGCCCGATGGCGTGCGGACCGTCCAGGCGGACCTCGCGCGGGCCGATGGGCTGAAGGAAGTCTTCGACGGCGCGGACCGGGTTTTCCTTCTGACGTCGGGAGAATTCCTGGCGGCGGGCGGCGACGTCGCGGAAGTCGTCGCGGCCGCCAAGGACGCGGGTGTCGGCCGGATCGTGCTGCTGTCCTCTCAGGGCGTCGGGAGCGGGCGGCACGCGTCGGCGTACGAAGAGGCGGTCAAGGCGTCGAGTCCGGAGTGGACAGTGCTGCGGCCGGGCGGATTCGCGTCGAACGCCTTCCAATGGGCACCCGCAGTCCAGGCCGATCGCGTCGTCGCCGCGCCGTTCGGCGACGTCGCGTTGCCCGTCATCGACCCGGCCGACATCGCCGACGTCGCGGCGGCCGTGCTGCGGGGATCCGGCCACCACGGCCGGACCTACGTGCTGACCGGACCCGAGCCGATCTCGCCCCGGCGGCAGGCGGCGGACCTGGCCGACGCGCTGGGCGAGCCGGTGCGGTTCGCCGAACTGAGCGAAGCCGAGGCGCGGGCGGCGATGTCGGAGTTCATGCCGCCGGTGGTCGTGGAGGCCACCCTCGCCATCCTCGGCGAGCCGACGGAGGACGAACAGCGGGTCAGCCCCGACGTCGAGCGGGTGCTGGGACGGCCTGGGCGGACCTTCGCGGAGTGGGCGGCCCGGAACGCGGCCGCGTTCAAGTGACCGCGCGGCCGCCATGACGCGAGGGGCGCCGGTGAGTCTTCGGTACAGGGGGTCGTGAGTGGCAAGTGGGGTTAGAACGACACTTACCTACCTGAAGCGCGTGAAGGCCCCCTTCCCTCGGCTCAGCCGCGTGAAGGGGGCCTTCACGCGCGGCCGCTGTGGTTGCTGGTGCATGTGGGGCGCCGAGCCTTCACGGACCTGTCCCGCGACCACTCACGACCCACCCGAGGCGGATGAGAAAGTTCTCATCGAGTCGTCATCGGCGGCTCACCCGCGCCGGGCAGCCTGGACGGCATGCGAGTCCGAATCATCGTCCTGGCCGGGGTCGCCGCCGTCGTGGTGGCGGCCACCGGCACGTTCGCCGTCATCGCGGCCACCGCCGCCTCGCCGCCCGACCTCGGCCCCGCCGTCGTCGCCCCGGCCGGGCAGGCCGTCACCGGGCCGGGGGAGGCAGGCGCCCCGCCCGCCGTCGTCCCACCACGGCTGGCCGGGCACGACGACGACCCCGATGATGTCGATGACCATGACGACGACGGTGACGACCATTTCGACCTCGACCTCGACGACTGAGCGGGGCCGATGAGCGCCCGCGCCCGGATCCTCGCCTGGGTCCTGCTGGTCGTGCTGCTCGCGCTGGCCGGTTCGCTGCTGGCGACCCGCACCGTCCTGCACAACCAGCTCGACCAGCGGCTCGACAACGAGATCGCGCACGAGACCGGAAAGCTCCGGGCCTTCCTGGCGTCGCCGGACGCCCGGCCCGCCGGGCAGCCCGTCACCGTCGAGGCCGTCCTCGGCCGTCATCTGGAACGGAATCTGCCGGAAAAGTACGAGACGTTCTTCTCGATCATCGACGGTGCCGCGTCGAGGCGGAGCGCGATCGAGCCCCCGGTCCGGCTCGATACCGATCCGAAGTTCGTCGCCGACCTCTCCCGGGTGACGAGCCCGGCGTACGGCACGGTCACCACGGCGGTCGGCTCCGCGCGATACGGAGTCGTCCCGGTGACCATCGACGGTGCGCCCGGCCGGGGCGCCCTGGTGATCGTCGAGTTCGTCGACCACGCCGCGGGCGAGATCAACGACGTCGTCGGCGTGATGGCCGCGATGTCGGGCGCCGCGCTGGTGCTGGCCGGGCTGATCGGCTGGCTGGTCGCCGGCCGCATCCTCGCGCCGGTGCGGGAGGTCCGCCTGGCCGCCGAACAGATCGGCGAGACCGACCTTTCCCGCCGGATCGAGGTCCGCGGTTCGGACGACGTCGCCGCGCTCGGACGCACCTTCAACACGATGCTCGACCGGCTCGAAAGCGCCTTCGCCGGTCAACGTGACTTCATCGACGACGCCGGTCACGAGCTGCGTACGCCGATCACGATCGTCCGCGGCCACATCGAGCTGATGGGGGAGGACCCCGAGGAGAACGCGGCCACCCGGCATCTGGTCCTCGACGAACTCGGGCGGATGCAACGGATCGTGGACGACCTGCTGGTACTCGCGAAATCCGGCAGCCCGGACTTCCTCGCGCCCGGCGACACCGACCTCGCCGATCTCACCGTCGAGACCCTCGCCAAGTCCCGTCCGCTCGCCGACCGGGTCTGGCGGCTGGACGCCGTCGCCGAGGTGACCGTCCGCGCCGACGGCCAGCGGCTCACGCAAGCCTTGCTGCAATTGGTCTCCAACGCCGTCCGGCACACCTCGCCGGGACAGGAGATCGCCCTCGGTTCGGAGGTCACCGCGGCGACGGCGCGCCTCTGGGTCCGGGACACCGGGGAAGGCGTCCCTCCCGATTCGCGGAGCCGGATCTTCGAACGGTTCAAACGCGGCAGCAATTCGAGCGGCGACGACGGCGCCGGACTCGGCCTGGCGATCGTCGCCGCGATCGCCGAGGCGCACGGCGGCCGCGTCCTGCTCGACACCGTGCCCGGCGAAGGCGCGCGGTTCACCATGGAGATCCCTGTCGCGGGAGGTACGGACCGGTGACCAGTGTGCTGGTGGTGGAGGACTCCGCCCGGATCGGCGCGTTCGTCGAAAAGGGCCTGCGGGCACAGGGTTTCGCGACCCGCTGGGTGCGGACCGGCTCCGAAGGGCTGACCGAGGCGCTGACCGGCGCGCACGACCTGGTCGTCCTCGATCTCGGGCTCCCGGACCTCGACGGCTCGGATCTGTTGCGCGCTCTGCGCGCCGCGGGCCGGACGGTGCCGGTGATCATCCTGACCGCACGGGACAGCGTGGTCGACCGGGTCGCCGGGCTGTCCGGCGGCGCCGACGACTATCTGGCCAAGCCCTTCGCGTTCGAAGAACTGCTGGCCCGGATCCGGTTGCGGCTGCGGGGAAATCCCGACTCGGAGCCCGCGGTGCTGCGGGCAGGAGAGCTCTCGCTCGATCTGCGGACGCGGAAGGTTTCGGTGGCGGGGGAGGAGAAGGATCTCACCGCGCGCGAGTTCGCGCTGCTGGAGACCCTGCTGCGCAACCGCGGTCAGGTGCTGTCCCGCGAGCAGTTGCTCGGCGGGGTCTGGGGCTTCGACTTCGACCCGGGATCGAACGTGGTGGACGTCTACATCCGTTACCTGCGCGGGAAGATCGGTGCGGAACGGATCGAAACCGTGCGGGGGATGGGGTACCGGCTCGGTGAGTCCGGATGAGACGGTTCTCATCCGGCTCTCACGACGGTCTCTTCTTCCAGTGGCACAGTGGTTTTCATGACCACGACACTGCTTCATCTGGCCGTCGACCTCGTCGTCGCCGTCATTCTCGCCTACGGCATCTACGCTCGTCGTCACCACCGCGGTGACCTCGCCTGCGCCTATCTCGCGCTGAACGTCGGCGTCTGCGTTTCGGTCGCGGTGCTGCTGTCCGTGTCGACCGCGAGCGCACTGGGACTCGGCCTGTTCGGCGTTCTGTCGATCATCCGCCTGCGGTCCGATTCGATCAGCCAGCAGGAGGTCGCGTACTACTTCGTCGCGCTGGTACTGGGGCTGGTGAACGGGCTGCCGTCCGCGGACTGGCGGATCGTCGCCGCGTTCAACGTGCTGCTGCTCGGCGTCATGTACGTTGCCGACCACCCTTCGCGCACGCGCGGCCCGCAGCGGCGGACGGTCGTGCTCGACACCGTGTATCCCGACGAGCAGACCATGCTGATGGAACTGCGGGCACGGCTCGGCGGGACGGTCGTGCGGCACACTGTGTCCGAAGTGGACTATGTCCGCGAGGTCACCGTCGTCGACGTCCGGTTCCGGCCGGACACCGCCCCGGTCGTCCACGGCGCTCCGGCGGGGCATCGGTGAGCGGGCGTGGAACGGCCACCGTCGCGGCGGTGGCGAAAGGACTCCCGTCGCTTTCGCTGGCCGAAGTCGTCGCCACGAGCGGGCTGATGAGCCGGACGGACCGCAAGTACGTCCTGTCGCTCAACGACTTCCTGGCGGTGATCGAGGCGCTGTCGTCGCGGTGCCTGGAGATCGACGGGCAGCGGGTGTTCGGCTACTCGTCGACCTACTTCGACACACCGGATCTGGCGATCTTCCGAGCGCACCGGCAGGACCGGCGGCGCCGGTTCAAGATCCGCACACGCACCTACACCGACTCGGCCGACACCTACTGCGAGCTCAAGGTCAGCGGACGGCGCGACGAAACGGTCAAGGTCCGCCGCCCGCATCCGGCCGAGGCCGCGCACGGCCTGACCGCGCCCGCGTTGACGTTCCTCGACGATGCCCTCACCGCCGCCTACGGCCGCCCCGCGCCCCGGCCGCTGGCTCCCGCGCTGGTCACCGACTACCGGCGCACCACCCTCGTCACCGCCGACGCCCGGATCACCTGCGACACGTCGCTGGTCTGGCGTTCGGGTTCGCGGAGCCTCGCCGCCGGGGGCGACCTGGTGCTGCTGGAGGTGAAGTCGGCTTCCGAGCGCAACAGCGTCACCGAGGCGCTGGCGAAACTGCGGATCCGGGAGCAGTCGGTGAGCAAGTACTGCGCGGGCCTGGTGGCGCTGGGGCTGGCGACCGGCGGGAACCGGTGGCGACCGGCGCTGCGGCGGCTCGGGGTGGCGTAACGATCGTGCCGCGGCGGTCGACCCCTGCTGTTGGGCCCTCAGGCCCGGACAGAGGGAGGACGATCATGAGGACCAGGGAAAGGGCCGCGCTCGCCGTGGCGGGGCTGGCGGTCGCCGCGGCCGGGGGCACGGTGTTCGCCGGGACATCCGGTGCAATCGGCCCGTCGCCGGCACCGAGTGTGCAGGCCGCTGAGACGTCGTGTGTGACCGACAGCGCCGGGATGTGCACCGTGCAGCACGCGCTGGGGGCGGTCCCGGCGGTGGTGGTCGTGTCGGCGAACACGCCGGGACAGTTCAACGCGTACATGCTGAACACGGTGCAGGGTTCGTACACGGCGACCACGTTCCAGGTGCGGGCGATGTTCAACCAGACCACGCCGAAGGCGGGCGGGGCGATCTGGTTCAGCTACGCGGCTTACGGCGGTGCGCCGGTGACGACACCGACGACACCGACGCCACCGACGACACAGACACCGCCGAAGTCGTCAACCACCCCGACGAAAACCACTCTGCCGACTACGACGCCTGTACCGACGACGACTACCGAAGCGCCGACCAGTCCTCCTGGTGGCGGCTCGGGCCTGGGCAGCTGACCATCCAAAAAGGACACTGAAGCTAGGGCTGCGGCGGCGGCCGGTCGTCCAGTTCGTCGGCGAGGATCGTGTCGACACGGAGACTGGCTCGCCGCAGTGCCCGGACGCTCGCCCTCAGTGACAACGCGGCGCCGAGGGCGGCCACGAGACCGAGCCCGATGGCGACCGAACTCGCCACGAGCGCCTCCCTGCCGACGGGCATGACGTCCAGGCCCGTCCCGATGGTCAGCGTGTCCCGGGCGGCGAGCCGCTCGGCGTTGGTCTTTGCAACCTAGACGAGCAGGCTTTGCCCTGTGCCGGAAACCAGCTGTTTGGCCTAGACCGCCTCTCGCGAGTCTTACGACCAGGCGATCGTGGCAGGTGAGCGCTGTGATAACTTGGAGCGAACTGGGACTTCTGTGCGTTCGCAAACCCGGCTGATCCGGGCCGGGGCGGCTCCCGCGGAGGTGTCAGGACACCCTTGGGGCCGGTAGCTCAGTTGGTTAGAGCAGGGGACTCATAATCCCTTGGCCGTCGGTTCGAGCCCGACCCGGCCCACAACATCGACATCGCTTCCGGCCCGCAGGGATAGTGGTTCTTCGGCGGCAATTTCGCTTTGGTGTCAATCGCGGTCGGGCTCCGTTTGCTCTGGTGTGCCGATAATAGGAGAAGTCCGCTGCGGACCGGTTTTTGGTGTAGCGGTCTTTCTGGTTCCTTGTCACAACCGCTGCGGTGGGGACTTCAGTAGTTCTGGGCTTCTTCACTTCCACCGCTGGACAAGCTGGGTGTGGTCGCGGATGTGTCAGCGCAGGCCACCGGAAGCGAGGATGACGTCCCCGGTGATCCAGCGCGCGTCGTCGGAGGCCAGGAAGGCGACGAGCGGGCCGTAGTCTCCGGGGGTGCCCGAACGGCCCAGGGGCGTGGCGGCGATCGCTTGTGCTTCCTGATCCGACCCGGCGTATCCCATGGCCCGGGTGCCTTCGGTGTCGGACGGTCCGGGCATGATCGCGTTGACCCGGATGCCCCGTGGACCCAGTTCCTTGGCCGCGACGATGGTGAAGGCGTTGACAGCGCTCTTGGAGGCGACGTACAGCGAGGCGTACTGGGGAAGGGTGACCGCGCCGGCCGTCGAGACGTTGACGATCGACGCGGCGTCGATGTCGTCTTGAGCGGCCAGGGCCTGCGTCGTCAGGATCGTGCCCAGCAGGTTCGTGGTCATCTCGCGCTGGAACTCGTCCTCGGTGATATCCGACAGTGGCGCGAAGGTGGCGACAGCCGCGTTGTTCACGAGCACGTCGACAGGGCCGTACGCCTCGCGCGCCTGTCCGAAGAGATGGCGTACGTCGTCTCCGCTCGACACGTCAGCCTGGACCGCGACAGCCTGGCCGCCCTTCGCGGTGATCTCCGCGACCACCCGGTCGGCGCCCTCCACGTCCTCTCGGTAGTTCACCACCACGGCGGCGCCGGTCTCGGCCAAGGCCTTGGCCATCCCCGCACCCAAGCCCTTCGAAGCGCCCGTGACGATCGCCGTACGCGCGTTGTTGCTGCTCACAGTGACTCCTTGCCGGTTCGATCTTGTGAGAGTCACCGTAATAAAGCTGCTTTCCTTCGGGAAGTACGTACTTTTTTGTAACCTGCTGCGGTGATGGAAACCGAACAAAGGGCGACGGCCGACAGGCTCCTGGCCCACGACACCTTCGACCAGAAGTGCGCGCTCAGGCCGATCATCGACCAGACCACGAGCCGCTGGGCGACACTCATCGTGTCGGCCCTCGTCAGCGGTCCGCACCGCTTCGCGCGTCTGCACGCCCGAATCGGCGGAATCAGCCAGAAGATGCTGTCGCAGAACCTCAAAGCACTGGGCCGAGCCGGGCTCGTCTCCCGCGAGGTGGCGTCCACCACTCCGCCCCAGGTGACCTACAGCCTGACGGAACTCGGCGTCAGCCTGGCCGGACCGCTGACCGATCTCCTCGGATGGTTCGGACGGCACGGCGAAGAACTCCTCGCCGCCCAGGAGCACTACGACAACCGGCGTGCGTGACCATGCGGACCGCCGGTCAACTGCGGGCGGTCCTCGGGTCACCAGTTCACGGTGAACTCGGCGGTGGCCCCGCCGCCGGTCTTGGTCAGCCGTCCGATTCTGCTTCGTCGCTCCGGAGACGGGTCTTCGTGGGGGAGAGGGCTCGCGTCGGTGATGTAGTTCCACGCGGCCCACCAGGAGCCGTCCGGTGCTTGGAACGCGTCGAAGGCACCGGGTCCTCGCTTGTTGCCCGGCAGGTTCTTCTTGCGGTGACGCTCGGGCAGGCCCGGCCGGAACCTCGGCTCGCCGTCGGGGTCGGGCTCGTAGGAGAAGTACGCGCGCTGGTGGTACATCGGAGTGCACCGGTTGCCGGTCAACGCCGTCCCGCAATAGGCGACGCCGGTGGAATAGCGGTTCGCGTACCAGTTGTTCCCTGAATGGAAGAGGTACCACTCCCCGTCGATGCGCACGGCGTTGGGATTCTCGATCGTGAGGACGTCGTCCGGCGGGCTGTTGTGGTGTGTCCACTCGAGATCCGCGTTGTCGATGAGCTTCTTCGCGTCGGCCTCCGACAACCGCCGCACGTGGCGAGACCGGTCGAAGTCCAGTTTGGCGGCGCCCAGGGCCGTGACGCGGTTCTGCGTCCACGCCCCGTTGCGCAGGGTCAGCCAGGCTTCGCCCTGCCCTCTGCTCACGTCGGCGTCGATCGCCCACCCGCGCTCCGGGCAGAACAGCGGATCGGCGTTCGCGACGAACCCTCCCGTCGCGTGTAACGACGTCGCGTAACCGATACAGTGTTTCGCCTGGCCCGCGGGTTCGGGGCCTGGCAGTGCCGCGCTGTAGAAGACGTAGTAGACGACTCGGCCGTCCTCCTGGCGCGCGAACATCGCTGGTGTCCACAGTGGAGAGTCCGGCCTCGCCCAGTAACCGGCGGGGAACGTGACGTCCTCCCAGGCGTCACCGTCGATCGCACCGCGGCGCTGGAACGCCCCGCCGGCGAACTCGACCTTCGTATAGGGCAGCTTGGTACCGGGGACGCTCGCGCCGACCGCGACGTAGGTGTTCGTCTCCGGCACCCGCACCAGGTCCGCCGCAGGGAAACGGAAGTCCAGCGACTCGTCGCGCGGCCCGGTCTCGGCCGGGCCCGCCGCCGCATCCGGGACGGCCACCACCGAGCCGGCGAGAACCGCGACCGCGACCAGGGCACGCCGCCACGAGACCCGTCTCATCGAGTCACCGTCACCCGGACGCGGACCGGACGGTGATCGCTTCCGTAGCCGGAGAGGGCGTCGACCTCGGAACCGGTCGCGGCCTTCTTCGCCCATACGTGGTCGATGGACCTGGTGCCGTGGCTCGGGGCGCTGAAGGGCTCGGCCACCTGACGCAGCCCCGCCATCAGGTCCGAGCCCGGTTCGGCGTTGAAGTCACCCATGACCACCGGCTCGGCCGTGCGGGAGGAGAACCAGTCCGCGCTTTCGCGGACCTGCCGGTTGTGCAGTTCACGGTTGAGGTCGAACCGCTGCGCGGACGGGGTGAGATGCACGACCCCGACGACCCACTCGAAGCCCGCTCCTTCCACCCGAACCCAGTTGACGTACTTCGGCGGCACCCAGCAGCCGCAGTCACCGGGCTCCGCGGGGCCCGTTCCGGGCGTGGAAGGGTCCACTTTGGACGCGGGCGAGATCTCGGTCGCGCCATGGCCTTTGAGGGTCATGTTCCCGCGCACCAGGATGGCGTTGTGTTTGACCGCCCGGCGGTCCGTCTCGTAGAGGGCGACGTATCCCGCCGCGGCCGCGGCCTCCTTCACCACGTCCTCGCGGTCGGCGACCTCCTGCAGCCCGATGACGGCGGGTCGTTCGGTCTCGATGAGCCGGAGAAGGTCGGCCTTGAGACCGCCCGCGTCCCCCGCGTTGTACGTGACGACCTCGATCGTGCGTTCGGCCGGGGCCTCGGCGGCCTCCGCCGATGGCACCGCGACGAAAGCCACGAGAGGCGCGAAAAGCGTCAGGGCCAGGATCTTGCGCCGCGGCTTCGAATGGGCCGACGGCTCCTTCATGAGTTCCATGTTTCCCTCCAGTGCCGATGTCGGGGAGCATCGGAACATCAGGGCTCCAACTCGGACAACGTTTCGCGCGTTCCCGTCATCTTCCCGAAAGATCTCGCCCGCCGCGTTCGGCCATGGTGTGCACCACTGCCTGGGGGCACCGCCGGCGCGGATGGAGATGCGCATCGCCTTTCCGGCCCTGCGTGCACGCGGATGATGACGAGGTCTTCGCCGGAGTGGGTTTCGATGGCGATGGCCCAGCCGTGGGCTTCGTCCCAGGGCAGGGCTCTGTCCCGGTCGGGGTGGCTGGGGAGCCTGTGGTCGAGAGCGACGTAGGCCGAGACGGGGCTGTCGTTGTCGACGGTGCGGGATTCGAGACCGACCCGAGGGCTTGGGTGACTTCGGCGAGGTAGTCGGCGGCCCCCGGCCTGACGCCCGTCATCCGCGACGAGGCGCCAGGCCGTCAGCACGTCTCGCACAGCGAACCTGCCCAGGTCGCGGTCGTGCAGCCGCCCGCCGACAACGCGAACCTCGTGCTCGTCACTGGCGGCGCAGGTGCGATCTGGATCGAGACCCGCTGCTGGTACCTCGGGCACGGCAGTGGCGAAGAAGGAAGGCTGGGGACGGCGCGGTGTGAATCTGAGGTCCGGCTTGTGGAGAAGGCTCGCCCGGCTTGAGGCGTTGATGGGGAAAGGCCGCGGCGCGTCATGGGTGGTCTCGGCTAGCGTGATCCACGCTCGTGTTGCTTCGCGAGTGGGCTATTCGGCGGTCCGGCGTTCGACCACTTCCGTGGCTCCGTTCTTGCTGAACGCCGCCCAGAGGTTGAACCCGACGATGGCCACGCACGCCGTCGCCCACAGCCAGATGAAACCGCTGTGACGACCGATCCCGTTGACGAACACGACAACAAGCATCGCGACGCCGATCAGCGCGCCGAGGACCGCGACGGGTTTGGACGGTTTCACTCTGTACGAAGCCACTAGCCGACTCCTTGATCGAGATTACGGGGTGAGGCGCAGATGCCCGTGTCGTCCGGCCGCCAAACCCGGCAGCGTCGCATCGTTGTGATGTTGCGATGATCGCTCCATCCGCGTTAGACCGAACGGCCTGACCCAGCGGCGTCGACAAGCCCGCGGTCTTGCCGATCAGTGCGGAGGCGAGGCTTTCGACCTCCTGGAGCAGGCGACCGAATCGAGTGGGCGGATGTTCGCCGCTCGCGCGGCCATCGGCATGGCCGAGGGCATCCTGTCTGTTTTCGTGCGCGGGGCGGCTGGTCACGTCCATGCTGGACAGCATGCCGACAGCCGAAAATGAACGTTCCTCAGCCAGGCCGCGACCTCCCCGCCTAGTGGTGCTCGTAGGGCTGGCAGGGCTGGCTGCGCTGTGCTACCTCGGCGTGGTCGGGATCAACTATGTTCTCGGCGCGACAGACATCTGGATACACGGAATCGCCGGGCTGGGCCCGTTCACCGGCGTGATTCTGGTCCAGTGGTGGAGAGGACGGCGGCGCCGCACGTCTTCGGAGTGACTCTGTTCTTCGCGCGGACGTACTGTCAGGACACGGATCCGTGCGTGCCGCTCGCTGATCACCGTGTCCCGTGAGCGCTGCGCGTGGGTGATCGTCGGGTGAAGAACTCGGTCAGGACGGCCGCGAAGGATCAGGCAACCTGACCATCACCGGTGACCGCGACATCGCCGAGCACCCGCTGCATTTCCCCAGAACAACGGCCCAGCTTCCTGCCGGCAGGCCAGATTCACGTGCCCTACGCCGCGACGTGATGTGAACTGAGTCCGTACAGTCGGCTGACCTGAGAGAGTTCCACCACAGGACGGTTCACGGCCGCAGCCGCCCGGTCGCCAGCACCCAGGCGGCGAGGACTGCCATCGGGATCGTCGTGAACACCGTGACGGTCGTGACGCTCACGTCCGCCAGCAGAAGACCGACCAGCAGGGCCAGCACCATGTTGTTCCCGGCGTGGGCGAGGCTCGCCGTCCACACACTGCCGCTGCGCACTCGTAGCCAGCTCAGGAGAATCTCCTGGCATACGAACGACACTGTCCACACGGCGAGACCCAACGCGACGTTCTCGAACTCGATGTATCCGACGAATGCGAGCGGGTAATGCCACACCGCCCAGATCAGACCGGTGGACAGCGTCGCCGCCACCGGCCGGCCGGGGAACACCCGCTGCCGCAGGTAACTCGTCCATCCGAACTCCTCGCCCCAGTAGATCGGCGTGAGCAGCGGGACGACGAGCAGGAGCACTGCGACCAGCGCCCAGCCGGGCAGACCACCGAACCGGCCGTCCAACGGGGCAAGGTGCGCGCCGAACAGCACGGCCACGGCAGCGGTGGCCGCGACGAGAGCGGCCGGACCCAGCCACGCCATGAGGTACTGCGGCCAGGCCGTACGCAGCCGCAACCGCAGCCCCGCGTCCGCGAACCCCTCACCGGTCACCCACCGACGCACGACTAACGCGGCCAACGCCGGCGCGAACGCGAACGGCAGCTGCACCAACGGGTTCACCAACGAGAAGCCGAGCGCCCAAGCTCCGACCATGCCCAGCCAGGCAAGGCCGAACGCGAGGCCGAGGAAGACCGGCAGCCCGCTTGCACGAGTTTTCACAACAGTCATGCCGCCCACAAGATCACCGGGACACGGGCGAGGTCACTGACAGCAAGGGGTCATTCGGAGGTAGTGCCAGGCATACCCCCGGACTATGGCGAAAGGGCGGGACGCGCTCCACCGAATGGAATACGGTTGACCGGGTGATCAAGGGGGAACCGCGAACGGTGCGTGAAGCGCTGACGACCCGGCGGTTCTTGTTCAGTGCCTGGCCGTGGCGCGCGTACGCCCACCTGCTCGGCACGCCGATGATCGCGTTCCTTGCGGTGCTGCCCTTGACGGTACCCGCGACGCCGTGGCTGGTGGTGGCAGCAGGGCGGACGGCGTCGATGCCGTGGACGATCGTGCTGCTGCTCGTGCTCGTCGGCGGATTGCTGCTTGCCGCGGCGTTGCCCTGGGTGGCCGCCCCGATAGCCCGGCTCGAGCGACGTCGGCTGCGGTTGGTGGACGGCCGTCCGCTGGGCGAGCCGCCACGCGGGCCCCTCAAGTACGCCGAGTCCGCGACCTGGCGGGCTGTCGCGTACCTGGTCCTGCTGGTGACGGTGGGCGCGCTACTGTCGGTCGCCACCTGTGGCCTGCTGCTGTTTCTCGCCCTGCTGGTCGGATCGCCTTACTTGGTGGACGGCACCTCACAGGTGACGCTCGGATTCACCACCGTCACCACGCAGGACGCGGCGATCCCGTACGCCGTGGCCGCCGGCGTGGCACTCCTGCTCTCGCCGTACCCGGTGGCCTTCCTGGTGTCGGCGCACGGCGCGGTGGCTCGTGTCCTCCTCCGCGACGACAGCGCACCGTTGCGCGCCGAGCTGGTCGAGGTCGCACGATCACGAGCCCGGCTGGTGGACCTGTTCGAAACCGAACGCCGCCGTATCGAGCGTGACCTGCACGACGGCGCGCAACAGCGACTCGTCGGACTCACCCTCCGGCTCGGACTGGCCAAAGTGGACCTCCCGCCCGATTCACCCGCATACGCGGAACTCACAGCCGCGCATGACGAGGCCAAGGAACTGATGACAGAGTTGCGTGAGCTTGTCCGCGGTATCCATCCCAGGGTTCTCACCGACCGTGGCATTCCGGCGGCCTTGGGTGAACTCGCCGACCGCGCGCCCATTCCGGTGAGTGTGCGCTCCGACGTGCCCGGCCGCCTTGCCGCCCCGGTGGAGGCGATCGCGTACTTCGTCGTGGCTGAGGCGTTGACCAATGTGGCCAAACACAGCGATGCGACCGCTGCCACTGTCTCCGCTTCTCGTGAGCCCGGGACACTCGTACTGGAAGTCAGCGACGACGGTCGTGGTGGTGCCGACCCGGCGCGTGGCACCGGATTGACCGGGCTGGCCGATCGCGCGGCCGTGGTGGGCGGTCGGATGCTGCTGTCCAGCCCACCGGGCGGCCCCACCGTGGTGCGCGTGGAGCTGCCGTGCATCTGATTCGAGTCGTGCTGGCCGAGGACGGAGTGTTGCTGCGGGCTGGGTTGGCCGGGCTGTTGGAACGGTTCGGGTTCGAGGTCGTCGCACAGGTCGGCGACGCGGATGCGCTGACGGTGGCGGTCGAACAGACCCGGCCGGACCTTGTGGTCACGGACATCCGCATGCCTCCGGGATTCACGGATGAGGGCTTGCGAGCCGCCGTGGCGTTGCGTGAGTTCGATCCGAAACTTGCGATCGTCGCCTTGAGCCAGTATGTGGAGCGGAGCTACGCCGCCGAACTGTTGGACTCCGGTGACGGTGTGCGGGTCGGATACCTGCTCAAGGACAGGATTGTCGACGTGGAGGACTTCGTCGCGATGCTGCGCCGGGTGGTGGCGGGCGGCACGGTGGTCGACCCGCAGGTGATCCGCCAGCTCTTGGTTCGCCGGCGTGATCCCCTGGCCCGGCTTTCGGCGCGCGAACGGGAGGTGCTGGCCCTGGTCGCCGAAGGCCGCTCGAACGCGGCGATCGCGGCCAGGCTGGTCGTCACCGAGGCGGCCGTCGGCAAGCATGTCGGCAACATCCTGGCCAAGCTCGACCTGCCACCGACCGAGGACACCAACCGGCGAGTGCTCGCCGTCTTGACCTATCTCCGGGCCACGGTCTCATGACACAGAACGACACCATGAGTGCGCCGATGACCGCCGGCGTCGGCCGGTGAATCGTCCGAGTGGATTGAAGGCCATCGAGGCGGCACTTGGCGCGTGGGGATACGCGATCCCGGTGAACATGCTTCGATGTGGGCGATGAGACGGACGGCGGGTGAAGCCGAGGCACGGCGGCGGGCACTGACGAGCTACGTCGGCCGTACGGACGACGAGCGCGAAGTGCGGCGGCTGCTCGGCCTGGGCCGATTGGTCACTTTGACCGGCGCCGGCGGCGTGGGCAAGACCCGGCTGGCCGCCCAGGTGGCCAGTTCGCTCACCCGCGTTTTCCCCGACGGCGTGGCCGTCGCGGAGCTGGGCGAATTGCGGGACGAACGGCTGGTCGCGCGCGCCGTGGCCGACAGCCTGGGGCTGCACGACACCGCGGGGCGTAGGGACCTGGATGCGGTGGTGGCGTACCTGCGTCCCCGGCGATCGCTGTTGTTCCTGGACAACTGTGAGCATCTGCTGGAGGGCAGTGCCGGCCTGGTCGCCGCGCTGCTGCGCGACTGCCCGAATCTGGCCGTCCTGGCTACCAGCCGGTGCTCACTGGGGCTCGACGGCGAGCACCTTCTGGCGATCCAGCCCCTGCCCGTGCCATCCGGGGAGGTCGGCACGCCCCAGGAGGCGCTCACGTTCGACGCGGTGCGCCTGTTCACGGAACGGGCCACGAGCCTGCTGCCCTCGTTCGAAGTCACCGAAAGCAATGTCGCGTCCGTTGTCCGGCTCTGCCGGCGACTGGACGGCCTGCCGCTGGCGATCGAACTGGCCGCGGCACGCGTTCGCGTCCTGTCGCCGTCGCAGATCGCGGACTTGGTCGAACAGGGTTCGGGGGTGCTGGTCACAGGTCTCCGGCTTCCCGTGGAGCGGCATCGGACGCTGCGCGCCACATTCGAGTGGAGTCATTCGCTGTGTACCGCCGATGAGCGAGCCGCTTGGGCGTGCTGCTCCGTCTTTGCCGGGCACTTCGATCTGGCGGCGGCCGAGGCTGTCTGTGGCCGGCCGGGGAACGAGGTGTTGGACGCCGTCGCCGGTCTCGTCGACAAGTCGGTGCTGATCCGCGTCGACGGGGTGGACAAGGTGCGCTATCGGATGCTGCGGCTGCTTCGTGAATTCGGTGGTCGGCTGCTCGCCGAAACCGGTGACGAGCCAGCGGTGGCCGGTAGGCATCGTGATCACTACGCCGAGTTGATCGAGCGGGCCGCCGGCGCCTGGTTCGGACCGGGGCAGGACGAGGCGTTCGAGCGGATGACCGCGGCGCACGCCGACGTCCGGGAAGCGTTGTCGTGGTCGTTGCGTACGCCCGGCGAAGGGGTGGCGGCGTTGACGATGGCGACCGCCATGATCGAGTACTGGGTGGCCCGCGGAGCCGCGTGGGAGGTGCGTGACTGGATCGATCGCGCGCTCGACGTGGTCCCTCCAGCGGCCCCCGGCCGTGCCCGCGGCCTGGCGATCTCCTCGCTCTGCGCCGCGCTGCACGCGGATCTCCGGCTCGCCAGGGAGCGGCTGGCCGCTGCCGAGGCGATCGAGGACGACGAGGCGGCGCCGTACGTCGCCCACGCCCGGGCGTTCGTGGTGATGTTGTCGGCGGAGCCGGATTCGAGTGTCCACGCGGCGACCGCCGTCCGGATCTTCGGCGAGCGGGGCGATGTACGACGTCAGATGCACCCCCTGTTCATCCAGGGCGTCGCTCTGGCCTATCGGGGAGAGCTGTCAGGAGCGCGGGAACTCCTGGGTTCGATGCTCAGGCAATGTCAGGCGGCGGGGGAGGACCGGTACCGGTCCATGGCCCTGTTCGGTCTGGGCGTCGCCGAGGTCTGCTTCGGCGGCGACGTCGACGAAGGCGAACGAGCCATCCGTGCGGCACTGGAGATCGACCTCCGTGCGTCAGATGTGCTGTCCGCGGCCTATCGGGTGGACGGTCTGGCCTGGGTTTCCGCCCGACGCGGGGAATGGACGCGGGCGGCGGGCCTGTTCGGAACAGCCGCGACACTCTGGGATCGCTGCGGCGCCGAACCCGGCGTGGCCGTGTCGACGGCTCACCGGGAGTTCCGCGAAGCCACTCAAAAGGCTCTGGGGGACGACAAGTTCGACGCCGCCTTCGAAGAAGGGCGCCAGCGGAGTCCGCACGACGCGCTGAGCGGCACGAGCGCGCGCCGGGACGACGGCGCCGATGGTGTCCTGCCGCCGCTGACACCACGCGAGTCGGAGATCGCGCGGCTGGTCGCGGCCGGAATGAGCAACCGGGAGATCGCGGCACGGCTGGTCATCGCCCGTCGCACCGTGGAGACGCATCTGCAGCACATCTCGAACAAGCTCGACTTCGCCAACCGGACCCAGCTGGCAATCTGGGTCGAGAACAGGGCCCGCACCCGGCCGCGGTGACCCGGAGGTCGGCTCGGCCGGGTGCGGGGCGCTCAGGTGAGCGGGCACGTTCCCCGATAGGCGGCGATCTTCGGATCGTTCACCGGAAGGGGGCACAGGAACTGGTCGTACCTGGTGTCCTCGTCCACGAAGCGCTTCAGCCACGAAAGGCTGTACTTGGCGATGGTCACGTCCGGTTTCGTCGGCGCCATGTGCCCGGCACCCGCGAGTAGCATGTACGCCTTGTTCAACGACGCGGGAAGGCTTTGATAGAACGGGCGCGAATGCGAGCCGTCCGGTGCGATGAAGTCGTTCTGCGCGCTGACGACGAAGGTGGGGACCTTCAAGTCCGAGAAGATCGTGTTCGGATTCCAGCCGGTTAGGGGGATGGCCGCCTTCAGGGTGGGCGCCTTCTGCGCGGCGATCAGGGATCCACCGCCGCCCATCGAATGCCCCATGACGGCCAGCCGGTGGGGATCCACCCGGCTTTTGGCCTGGCTCTTGTCCGTGACGTACCGCAGCGCTGCGAGCAACTGGTCCGATCGGACGTCCGGGGTGTCCCAGGTGCCGTTGGTCGAGAACGTGATGACGACGAAGCCCTGGGACGCCAGCCGAGGGCCGTACCAGGCGACGGCGGCCTCGGTCTCGAGAAAGCCGGGTGCGACCGCGATCGCACCGAAAGTGCCCTGGTCCGTGTCGGTCGGATAATGGATCGTTCCACCACCGAATCCTTGTCCGGACGGGACCTTCTCGGTCGCGATACGGAACGACCCGAGGGCCGCCTCGACGGTGGCTTTCGTCGGAGCCGGACCGCGAGCATAGGGACTCTCTTCGGCGGATGCCGCCGACGCGACTCCGACGACGGGCAGACCCGATGTTCCCGGCACAGCGACCAGCAGTGCGATCATCGCACCGGCGATCGCGGCGGCCCGGTGTGGTCGACGCTTCATGGCGCATGTCCTCTCGGAAGAACCGCTCCGACGCCGGAACGGTGTTCCAGGTATAGAGGAATGCATTCACCTGAGCGTCGTGGAAAACACGTATCGACGAGTATGACGTTTGCGCGGGGGAGAACTGCGTTGGCGAGTGATAGCGAACTCGGAAGAAATTGTCATTCCGGCGCGGTGTCTCGGACATCGCTGATGTCGTCCTTGCCGTGGACCCGGTCGTCAGGGGGTGATGATGTACGGACTGGTCCGCAGCTGTTCCTTTTGAGTTGATCAGGAAGAAGACCTCCGTGTGGGGTGCTGGTGTCTGACGTCATCACCGATCACAACGGAGGTCTTCGTGTCCCACCGTAACGCCCGTTGATCTTGCACGGACGCCGGTTGCTCATCGAGCGAGGCTCCATCGGCCGCGCGCCTCCGTCGAGCTGCGCACGCCACGGTCAAGGCGGCAAGATGCGAGGGTGCCAGACTGCCCGGTGTCCGGTGACAGGAATTCCATCTGGGTTATTGGTCAGCTTGTTCCTTTGCTGTCTCGGTCGTGCTTGCGGCGTCGAACCGCATAGAACAAGACTGCCAGCAGGCAGATGATTCCCAATGCGACGAAAACCAAGCCATTTCCAGGACCGGTCCCGAAGGCGCCGATAATGGTCCACGCTATTCCCGGAACTGTCCAGAAAGCAAGCTGTCGATACGTTGGGGTTGTGTCGTTTCCCACGGCGCTCCTCCGTTGCTATCGACGAGAGCCATTTTTGCAGCTTGGTGGAGGGTGATATTACAGTCGTTCGGAAGGCCTCTGACCGCTGACACCGCCCCGCCGAGACCGACGGCGACAGAGGACGGGTTGTCTCTTCCCGGGAAGCCGATTCCGCCACTGAGCAAGCCGAGCGCTGAGTTGATGCGATCCCCTGCGCTGCTTCCCCTGATTGTCCGGTGGAGCGGGAACTGCAGGCCTTGCCCGCCAGACTTCGGTATGCCGAGAACCCGGGATACCTGCGCAGCACCGGGTCTGGGAAGGCGGCATGAGCAGCGGTCACGGCCTCAACCGTTCTTCGCCCGGTGATCGAGATATTCGATGCGGCATCCGTCCAGCCGCCGCTCGGCGTCCGAGGCGTGGGCCGAGCAGAGCGAGCCGGTCACATCGTCACGATCGGTGGCGATCGCCACAGCCGGTTCCGCGCAGGGGGTGTGCAGCCGGTCATAGTCCCAGGAGTTGCCACAGCCCGTGGCGGTGCACCAAGCCCGGTCTCCGAGCGAGTGCAGGGTGACGCCGTGGATCGGGCAGATACCCCAGGGGACGTCGCACAGATGGGGATCGCGGGATACCCGGACGCGGGTCAGGTACGCGGCGGTCTTGGCGATCTCGCCGGTGTAGTCGGCCAGATCGCCGGTGGCTTTGCTCATCGGCTGCGCCAGCCGTTGCAAGTGCCCGTCGTCCGCGGCCTCCAGCCGAGCGGCCATCTCCGCGGTCCGCTCGGCGAGAGCGTCGGCCTCGGCCGCCAGGGCTCGTAGTTCCGCCGGGACGGGTTCTGGGGTCGTCGGCTCAGGCATCGCGGTCCTCGCAGGTGCGGTGGAAAGGAAATAGTGCGGGGGAGGAGGAAGAACGCGGCCCCGGTCCGGTGAAACGCGGACCGGGGCCGTCGGTTCGAACGACGGTCGACTCAGAACCAGTGGGCGCGGCCGCCCACCTTGCGTCCCGTGCCGCCGAGGATCGCGAGAACCACGCCCACGACGGCGAGAACGGCGCCGATGGTGGTCAGCACGGGGATCCCGACGATCAGGCCGATCACGAGAATGATGACTCCGAGCACAATCATGGTGACTCACTTTCTTGGAGCGGCCGAAACGAATCGCGGCCACGATGGGGACTGGGCTGGTGATGCCCGCATCGGCGTCCCGCCAAACGCCTCCGAACAGGATTTCTCCTTCATGTCGGGAAACCGGGCCCGCGGCCGTCAGGTTCCACGGTTGAGGTTCGCGGCGCGTGGGTAGATGTCGGGAGTCGTCGTGAAGTGCAGCCGGAGGAAACGTAGTGTTGTTTCGCAGGAAAGCGATCGTGCCCGTTGGTGATGTCGAGCGGGCGGAGGCCGTTCTGGTCGCTCGAGGTGTCAACCGTGAGCGGGCTGGTGGTGAGCTGAGGGAGATGGCGCGCCGTCGGCACATCTCGCTGTCACGCTGCGCGGCATTGGTGGCCTCGACCGGCCGGGCACCGTGGTCGACGTGAGCCCGGCCCGGGATGAGAGGTCCCGTTCTCCATTGTGGACAAGTCCGCCTCAGAAGCGGGGCAGCTCCACGAGGTTGTTCTTCCAGATCCCGTCCGCCCGCGTGCGGAGGAACTTCGGGCCGAAGGTCGGTTTGATGATCTCCACGGCCACCCGATGGATTCCCTCGTCCACGTAGGCCTTCCCGTCGTCGTCTTCGATCCACGCCACGATCGCCGAAACGAAACTCTCGCCGGTTTCGCCGCTGCCGGGGTTGACCCAGCGCAGCTTCGTGATGCTCTCGTGGAACTTCCCGCCTTCGAGCCGCGCTGCGATGATCTTGATGGCCATGGCGTCACCTCTTCGGCTGGGTGTCCTCTGAGCGAACAGGGGTAATGCGGTACTCGCCGTCTGTCCGCACCCTGTTACGCAATCCGGCCGCCGTGCTTCGAACGTTACGAATCCGAGCGCGGGAGTGCCGGTTCTGAGTCAGATGACGCAGACCGCGCCGGTCCCACCGTGTCAAAGTCCTCGCGCCGGCCGGAACACCAGCCGGAAAGAGAGGGGAAAAGGACATGCTCACTGTCAAGAAAGCGCCGGCCGTCGTCGCGGCCGCGATCGGAATCGCGCTGGCCCTGACAGGCTGCTCTTCCGATCCGGCGCCGCAGGCGGCCCAGCCGGCGTCCGCGCCTTCGCCGTCCGGAGCCGACCCGGCCGCCACGGAGGCTTGGATGAACGGGTTCTGCGGTGCCGTCCACGATTTCATCGACGGCAACAACAAGATGCCCGCGGCCGGCGGCGACACGGTCGAGGCGATCACGAAGAGCACCAGCGATCAACTCGGGCACTACGCGGGCATCCTGGGCAAGACGGTCGACGCGCTCAACGCGTTGCCGCCCGCGCCGGTCCCCGCCGCGGACGCGGCCGAGAAGGATTTCCTCGGGAAATACACCGCGGCGCGCGACAAGGTCACGAAGGCGAAGGCCGATCTGGACGCCGCGAAGAGAAGTGACACGGCCGCGCAAAGCCGCGCTGTCGACGGTCTGATGGCCGCCCAGAAAGACGCGCACGGCGCGCTCGACCCCGTCAAGGCCGTCCTGGACTCACCGGAACTGACCAAGGCCGCGGCGACCGCCGCACGCTGCCGCCCGTGATTCGTGCGGCGCAGGCCCTTTCGCGGTGCGAAAAGGCCTGCGCCGTCGGCTCAGTTACCGAGGGAGCCGATGTTCTCGTTCGCGTGCGCGATGCCGTACTCCTCGGCGCTCGCTTCCTTGATGAGCTTGCCGTCGACCTCGATGGTCACCTTGATGGCGCCCTTGCCGCTGCCCTGCGCCATGATGCTCACCATCTGCAGGGCCTCGCCGCCCGGCAGCTTGATCGTCTTCTCCCACGGGAGCTTGACGTTGGCTTCCTGGTTGGTCGTCGTCATCCCGTCGGTCGTGTAGGTGATGCTGCCTGCCTTCGCCCCGCCGGTCCCGGTCACCCGGTAGACCACGGTGTGCTCGGCGGCCTGGTCTTTGGCGGGCTCCTGCGCCGGCGCACCCGCCTGCGTACCCGCGTCGTTGCCCAGCGGTGCGCCGGGCGCCGACGGCGGTGCCGTCGGGAGCGAGTTCGCCGCGTCCACGACGGCCTTGCTGAACACGACGGTCCACAGAATGCAGATGACGAGGCCGACCGCGGACAGGATGACGCCGGTCAGCGCGAGGCCTTTGTTGGTCGCGACACCGCTTTTCGCGCGGGAGTAGCCGATACCGGCGAGAACGAGTCCGACGATGACGAGCGGCCAGGCGATGACGCCGATGAACGGAATCGGGGAGAACAGCAGTCCGACGAGGCCGAGAACGAACCCTGCGGTGCCCAACCCGTTACGCGGAGGCGTGGTCACGGGTGCCGCCTGATAGGGATACGGGGAGGGAGTGGTCACGATGATCCTTTCGCGTGTCTTCGCGTGGAGATCGGTGTGACGTATTCCCGTGTTACGTCTCATCGTGCGCGATTTTCGCGCGCACCAAGACGATCGGACGTTACGAAAACGGCGTAACGATCAGGTGTCCGCGAAGTGCTCATTCCTCCGTGAGGATTTTGCGAAGCCGGCCCAAAGCGCGGTGCTGCGCAACCCGGACGGCGCCCGCCGTCGACCCGACCACTCCGGCGGTCTCCTCCGCGGACAGGCCCACGACGATGCGCAATACGACGATTTCCCGCTGCTTGTCCGGCAGGATTCGCAGCAATTCGCCCAGCCGGTCACTCAATTCGTTGTGCAGCGCTTGTTGTTCCGGGCCGGCGGTTTCCGAAACGCCGTCGGGGACCTCGGCGACGGGTTCGCTGCGGTTGCGCGCGGCGGCCCGGCGGGCGTCGGCGACCTTGTGCTGGGCGATGCCGTAGACGAAGGCGAGAAAGGGCCGTCCTCGCTCGCGGTAGGTGGGCAGCGCGCGGAGGATCGCCACGCAGACCTCCTGCGCGACGTCGTCCGCCGAGGCGTAAGTCCGTTCCTGTCTGCCGATCCGCGACCGGCAATAGCGGATGACGAGCGGACGGATGGTGGACAGCAGGTGGTCCAGCGCCCGCCGGTCACCCCGTCCGGCGGCCGCGACGGGTTCGTCGAGGGTGTACCACTGGGACGGCGTCACCTGCTCGGGTTCCGACCCCGCCGGGGCGCCCGGCTCCACCAGCGAGAGTTCCCGGATCATCGCGCGGTTCTTGATCCGGGTCAGGATGTCTTCGCCGTCGAGCCCGACGCGCAGCGCGTCGATGAAGGCGCCGTTGGCGCTGTCCAGGCGGTCGGTGGACTCGGGGTCGTGCTCCCGCAGCCGGTCCCGTGCGTGCCGCAGGGTCGCGCTCACCGCCTCGTCCGCGATCCCGAGCACCCCGGCGATCTCGTGCGGCGTGAAACCGTCCAGTGCCCAGGCCATGCCGAGCTGCTGGCGTTTCGGCAGCCGCCCCAGCATGGTCAGGACGGACGACGCCTCGGCGGCGAGAACGGTGAGTTTGTCCTCCCGCCCGGCGTCGGCGAAAGCCCAGTCCGCCCGGACCGCTGTCTGCTCCTTGGCCCGCCGGTGCCCGACGCGACGGACCCATGATTTCGGCTGGGCGATGGTCCGCCAGTCCTCGTAGGCGTTGAGCATCGCTTCCGCGGCCGCGTCGCGCGCGGGGTCGAGCGCGAACCCTATCTTGCACAGAAAGCCGGTGAGCAGCGGAAATTCGGCGTGGAAGAACTCGTCGAACTCATGGTGGCCCATCACCCGCACTCACCGCTCTCAGCCGCCTGACGCGAATGCCCTCACCAGAACAGGTGCAGCGAGCGGGCCGCTGAGTGTAACGATTCGGTCAAGGTGATGTTTGCGGTCCGTGCCCGGGCGGATACCCGGCCGCGAGCGGAAGTCGTTTGACGAGGAAGGGAAAATCGGAAGAAAAGGAGGTGATAGGAAAATGGAAACGAGGATGGTGGGTGACCTGGCCGAGGCCGCTTGCCGCGGTGAGGATCCCGAACTGTTCTTTCCGGTCACCGAAACCGGTCCCGGCGCGCGGCAGGCCGCCAGGGCGAAGGCCGTCTGCGCCCGGTGCCCGGTCATTTCGGCCTGCCTGGCCTATGCCGTGGACAACGGGCTGGCCCACGGCGTTTTCGGCGGGCTGACCGGTAGTGAACGACGTCGGCTGATTCATGCCGGCATCGCCGCCTGAAACCACGCGATCACGCGACTGAATTTCCAGGTGTGTTCAGTGCGCGCGAAAAGGGGCCCGGTTCGGCGAACCGGGCCCCTGTCGCGTGGTGGGTCAGGCGACGGCGTCGGCGGCCGTCTCCTCGGCCAGCCGCTCGTTGCCCGACTGGGTCTTGAGCGGCTTGTGCTTGAGGAAGGCGACGGCGACGATGACCAGCAGCGCGATCGGCGCGCTGATCAGGAACAGCTCGCTGGTCGCTTCCCCGTAGGCGTCGCGGACGACGCTCGCGACCGGTTCGGGGAGCGCGGCGATGTTCGGCACCGCGCCACCTTCACCCCCGCCGGGCAGCGGGCCGAGCTTCTCGGTGATCAGCGCGGTGACCCGGTTCGCCAGCACCGCGCCCAGCGCGCTCACCCCGATCGAGCCGCCGAGGCTGCGGAAGAACGACAGCGTCGAGGTCGCCGTGCCGAGGTCGTGTGCGTCGACGTCGTTCTGCGACACCAGGACCAGGTTCTGCATCAGCATGCCGACGCCGACCCCCAGGACGACCATGTACGCGCCGAGGACGACGAGGTTCGTCTTCGAGTCGAGCGTGCCCAGCAGGGCCAGGCCGACGGTCATCAGCGTCGCGCCGAGCAGCAGATGGCTCTTCCACTTGCCGGTCCGGCTGATCAGCTGGCCCGAGACCGTGGAGGACACGAGGATGCCGAAGATCATCGGCAGGCTCAGCAGCCCGGCCACCGTCGGCGATTTGCCGAGCGACAGCTGGAAGTACTGCGACAGGAACACCGTCCCGCCGAACATCGCGACACCGACCAGGAAGCTCGCGAGGGTGGTCAGGCTGACCGTGCGGTTGCGGAACAGGCCCAGCGGGAGGATCGGCTCGGCCACCTTCGATTCGACGTAGACGGCGAGGGCGAGGACGACCACCCCGGCGGTCACCAGGCCGACGGTCCACCAAGAGCCCCACGCGAACTGGTGCCCGGCCAGCGAAGACCAGACCAGCAGCGTCGAGACACCCGCCATGATCAGGAACGCGCCGAGGTAGTCGACCTTCACGTCCCGCCGGATCGTCGGCAGGTTCAGGGTCCGCTGCAGCAGCAGGATCGCCGCGACCGCGAACGGGACCCCCAGGAAGAAGCACCAGCGCCAGCCGAGCCAGGAGGTGTCCACCATGACGCCGCCGATCAGCGGGCCGGCGATGGTCCCGACGGCGAACACGGCACCGAAGATCCCGGAGTACTTCCCGAGTTCCCGCGGCGAGACGATGGCGGCCATGATCACCTGCGCGAGCGCGGTGAGCCCGCCCGCGCCGATGCCCTGTGCGACCCGGCTGGCGATCAGGAGTTCGATGTTGCCCGCGAACCCGGCCACCAGCGAACCGACCACGAACAGCGCGAGCGAGAGCTGGATCAGCAGTTTCTTGTTATACAGGTCGGAAAGCTTGCCCCAGAGCGGAACCGTCGCGGTCATCGCGAGCAGTTCGGTGGTGACCACCCAGGTGTAGGAGGCCTGTGAGCCGCCCAGTTCGGAGACGATGCGAGGCAAGGCGTTCGCGACCACCGTCGAGGCGAGGATGGCGACGAACATGCCCATCATCAGCCCCGACATCGCTTCGAGGACCTGCTTGCGGTCCATCGAGCCCGCCGGGGCCTCCGGTTCTCGTGGTTCTGTCGTGGATACGGACATGGATGTCCCCCTTCGTGTTCCGTGTGGCCGGGCGCGTCAGCGCGCGCGGCCGCCGGGCTCGGGGAGCCCGGCGAGAAGCAGTTCGACGGCTTCGTCCAGCAGCTCGATCGCGGAGACCTCGCCGTCGTGCTGGTACCAGAGCCTGAGCACCGCGTTGATGGCGCCGCCGAGTGTGGACAGCAGCAGCGTCGGGTACAGGTCGGCCTTGGGATCGAGCCCGGTGCGGCGCGCGATCGCCTCGATCGTCGGCGCGACCGTGTCGTGGTTCATCGCCACCGCACGTGAATGCAGGGTGGGGTTCTCGTGGATCGCCTTCATCCGGCCGAGCCACTCTTCGCGGTTCTCGTCGACCTGGGCGAAGTCCTCCTTCAACGCGTCGACGAAGGCACGCGGTGTGCTGACTTCTTTCGGGGTGGCAAGGAATTTCTCGATGATGCGCTGTGATCGCTCGGCGTTGTCGGCGTGCGCGATGACGACAGCGTCCTCTTTGGACGGGAAGTAGTTGAAGAACGTCCGCGGCGAAACCCCCGCCGCCGCGCTGATGTCCTCGACCGTCACCTGGTCCAGACCGCGTTCGGCGACGAGGCGGACGGCGGTGGTCGCCAGCGCGCGGTGGGTTTCCAGGCGCTTGCGCTCGCGGAGGCCGAGGACGGGTTCGGGCATGAGCACGACGATACGCCTAAAGGTGCAGATACTGCAAAATTGCAGTTTGTGAACCGTGCCACTCGCGCGCGGCGGGCTACCGCCTGGCAGACTGCGGCGGGTGAGCGGAACGGTGCTGGTACTGGGCGGACGCAGCGAGATCGGCCTCGCGGTCGCGGAACGGCTCGCCAAGGGCGGGGCACGTGAGATCGTGCTGGCCGCGCGGCGGAGCGCGGATCTCGGCGCGGAGACCGAGCGGCTGCGGGCCGCGGGAGCGGAGACGGTCGACGTCGTCGAGTTCGACGCCGACGACCTCGCCGGGCACGGTCCGTTCCTGGAGAAGGTCGTCGCGGACCACGGTCCGCTGGACGTCGTCGTCACCGCTTTCGGGATCCTCGGCGACCAGGCGCGGGCCGAAGAGGACGCCGGGCACGCCGTCGCCATCGTGCACACCGACTATGTGGCTCATGTGAGTGTTCTGACGCAGGTCGCCAAGGTGCTCCGTGGGCAAGGAAGCGGGAACCTCGTGGTGTTCTCGTCGGTCGCCGGGGTGCGGGTCCGGCGGGCGAACTACGTCTACGGATCGGCGAAGGCGGGGCTCGACGGTTTCGCGAGTGGCATGGCCGACGCCTTGCACGGCACCGGCGTGCATCTCCTGCTCGTCCGGCCCGGCTTCGTGATCGGCCGGATGACCGAGGGCATGTCGCCCGCGCCGTTCTCGAGCACGCCCGATCAGGTCGCCGACGCGACGGTCGCGGCACTCCGGAAACGCCGGGAAACGGTGTGGGTGCCGGGACTGCTGAGGCTCGTGTTCGCGGTGATGCGCGTGGTGCCGCGGGCGATCTGGCGCCGGATGCCGCGCTAGGCCCGCGGCCTGGGAAGCGCTGCGCGATCAAGCCGGTACGCGGTGTCGCGGCCGGCTGTCTCCTTGGTCACTCCTGCTGGGCCGATCGGGCTTTAAGACCCGTTCATGACAGGTTTCTCAGCTAATTCCCAGCTAACGCGGTGATCCTCGAATGCGGGGGATCATTCACGAAAGCGGGGAGAGGGTCGTGCTGCTCACGTCGCGAGGACGGCGGATCGGCGGCCGTGTCGCACTGGGCCTGGTGTCGATGGCCGTGCTGGGGGTCACGGGCTACGCGTGGACGCAGTTGAGCCGGTTGGACGCGGGGATCGTCACGGCCGACGTGATCGCGCCGTCCGCACAGCTTCCCGACGGTCCGGTGGGGGAGCCGCTGCAGGTGGCGCAGAACATCCTGCTCGTCGGAATCGACTCGCGCACCGGACCCGACGGGAACCCGTTGCCGCAGAACGTCCTCGACGCCTTGCACGCCGGGGACAGTGAAGACGGCGGCGACACCACCGACACGATGATCGTGGTCCACATCCCGGCGGGCGGCGCCGCGGCGACGGCCATCTCCATCCCGCGTGATTCCTATGTGGACATCGCGGGCGGCTTCGGCAAGCACAAGATCAACTCGGCGTACAGTCGCGGCAAGAACGCCGCGATGAACTCGCTGCGCGCGCAGGGCCTGACCGGCGCGCAGCTGGAGGTCAAGGCCAACGAGGCGGGCGCCAAACTCACGATCCAGACGATCGAGCAGTTCACCGGGCTGTCGATCAACCACTACGCGGCGGTCAACCTCGCCGGGTTCTCCGCACTGAGCGAAGCCGTCGGCGGGGTCGAGGTCTGCCTCAAGGAACCGGTGCAGGACAAGTTCTCCGGGGCTTCGTTCCCCGCGGGCAAGCAGCTGCTCTCCGGCCCGCAGGCCCTCGCCTTCGTGCGGCAGCGGCACGGGCTGCCCAGCGACCTCGACCGCATCGCGAGGCAGCAGGCGTTCCTTTCGAGCATGGCCAAGACCGTGCTCAACGCCGGGACGTTCACCGATCCCTCCAGGCTGAGCGCCCTGGTCGGCGCGATCCAGGGTTCGGTCGT
Organism: Amycolatopsis oliviviridis; assembly: GCF_014654365.1. GTDB lineage: Bacteria > Actinomycetota > Actinomycetes > Mycobacteriales > Pseudonocardiaceae > Amycolatopsis > Amycolatopsis oliviviridis. Next base: position 1,149,500 of record NZ_BNAY01000002.1, on the reverse strand, counting down.
GCTCGACCGCGGCTGGGACGTGCTGAGCTTCGCGCAGCAGCTGCGGGGGATGAGCTCGGGGGCGCTGAAGTTCCAGACGATCCCGGTCCAGAGCCTTTCCCTGCCGACGCCGTCCGACGGCGACGCGGTGAAGGTGGATCCGGCCCAGGTGAAGGCGTTCGTGAAGTCCGCGTTGTCGTCGACGACCGTCGCCGCGGTGGGGGAGCCGACCGGGGGGATCGGGGTCAAGCCGGTGGCGGCGACGTCATCGGTCGCCGCTCCGCCTTCTTCGTCTGCCTCGTCGTCGACGTCTTCGAAGTCGTCCACGTCTTCCGCGCCGCCCGCGCTGGACGGCTGCGTCAACTGAGCCGCGTTTAGTCCTCTACTTGCGGTTTCGGGCCGTCCCGAAACTTTCCCAAGATTCTTTTGAACCGCATCGCGGCGCCGTCCGTGTCGATGGCGTAGGGGAGTTCCAGAGAAGCTGGAACCAGGGTGCAGGGGAGAAGGAATCGTGCTCAGCAAGCGAAAGCTCGGCAAGCGGGTCGTGTCGGTCGCGGTGCTCGTCACCGCCGGGGCGTTGTCGCTCGCCGCCTGCGGCACGCAGGAAGCCGCGCCGCGGCCGGAATCGGCGCCGGTCGAACAGGCCGCCACCGAGCTGTCCTTCCTCACCGGGACGGCGAAGGCCAACAACGCGCAGCCCAAGACCGGTGACTGGGCAACGGGTTCCGACGGAACGCCCAACACCGCGGACCAGAACGTCGCCCGCAAATGGGTGCAGCTCAAGGCTTCCAAGGCGGGAAACCTCGATCCGGTGGTCGTCAACGGCGCGGGCCTGACGCTGTACCGCTTCGACAAGGACACCGCCAAGCCGTCGAAGTCGACCTGCAACGGCGACTGCGCCAAGACCTGGCCGCCGGTGCTCATCACGCCCGGAAGCAAGGTTTTCCTGGCAGGGATCAAGAAATCCGCCGTCGGCACGGTCAAGCGTGACGACGGGACCTTGCAGCTGACCGTCGGCGGCTGGCCCGCCTACCGGTTCGCGAAGGACACCAGGCCCGGTGACACCTTCGGCCAGGGTGTCGGCGGAACGTGGTTCGGGCTCGCGCCGAACGGCCAGAAAGCGCAGGGCGGGCAGCCGGAGGAGAGCACGTCGCCGCAGAAGCCCGCGTCCAGCGCGATCCTCTTCGACGGCAAGAACTTCGGCGACGACGAGCCGTCGCAAGGGCTCGCGGGCAAGGGCTGCCAGAACGTCGCCCGCCCGGACGTGACGTCGTCGGTCTCCGCCTCCGGTTCGCTCAAGCTGTGGTCCGAAAAGGACTGCAAGGGCAAGTCGCTCGTCATCGACGGCGACGTCAAGGACCTCGCGAAGCTCGGCTTCGACGACACGGTCAGCTCAGTCTTCTTCGGTTGACAGACAGCAGAGACGGGAATGGTGTGATGAAGCGTCGGTCCGGCTGGGTGATCCTGGCGAGCCTGTCTCTGTTCCTCACCGGTTGTGCCGCGACTGTAGGGGGAGCGGCACAACCGGTGGACCCCACCCGCGTCGCCGGGCTCGAGGTCACCGACGGCCCCAGTGGTCTCAAGCCCGGCGGGCTCGACGCCGCTCTCCCTGTCGACGGAGGGGACGGCGGTGAGATCGACAAGCTCGCGGCCAACGCCGTCTCCGACGTCCAGGGGTATTGGCGGGAGCATCTGCCGGCGATCTTCAACCGTGATTTCCGGCCGCTGCGCACGCTCGCCTCGTACGATTCGGCGGGCCGCGGCCGGGTGCTCTGCGGAGCCTCGACGGCCGGACTGGTGAACGCGTTCTACTGCGCGGGGGAGGACGTCGTCGCGTGGGATCGCGGGGAATTGCTGCCCATGCTCAACGATTCCCTCGGTTCGGCGGCGGTGATGGCCGTGCTGGCCCACGAGATCGGCCACGCTGTCCAGTTCCGGCTGGGCGTCCCGGCCGCGACGCCGTCGATCGTCAAGGAGCAGCAGGCCGACTGCTACACCGGGGCGTACTTCCGCTGGGTCGCCGAGGGCAAGTCGTCGATGTTCCAGGTCTCCACCGGCCGCGGGCTCAACGAGGTGCTCACCGCGTTGTTCCAGATCCGTGACTCCGCCGGGGTCGCTTTCTCCGACGACGGCGCGCACGGCAACGCGTTCGACCGGGTTTCGGCGTTCCAGTTCGGGTTCACCGACGGGCCCGCCCGCTGCGCGATGATCGACGAGCGGGAGATCGAGGGCCGCAGCACGCAAGGCGGCTTCGGTTCGGCCGCGGCGAACGAACGAGCGGCGGCGGGGAACGTCCGCCTCGACGACCGGCAGGCCCTGGCCGACCTCACCGCCAGTCTCCGGCAGGCTTTCCGGCTCGCGGCCACGCCGCCGACGCTCACCACCGGAGCGGCCTGCGGTGCGACGACGGAGGAGGTGCTCGCGTCGTACTGCTCGGAGTCCAACCAGATCGATCTCGACCTCGACGGCCTCGTCCGCATCGGGACCCCTCCGCGCAAAGGGCGGCAGGGCGGCATCGGCGACTTCGCCGCGTTCGCCGAGGTCGCGTCGCGCTACACCCTCGCCGTCCAGCAGGAGGGCGGGTTCCGGCTCGACGGCCCGGTGGCGGCGCAGCGCACGGCATGCCTCACCGGCTACTGGGCCTCGACCATCGTGGACGGGAAAAGCGGGTCGCTCACGTTGTCGCCGGGCGACCTCGATGAGGCCATCGCCGAGATGCTGACGCGGAACAGCCTGATCGCGGCGGACGTCCAGGGGCGGTCGCTCCCGGCGGGCTTCGCCAGGGTCGCCGCCTTCCGTGACGGTTTCTCCTCCGGCGACCAGGACACCTGCGGCAAGAAATACCGCTGAACGCGCGTGAAGGCCCCCTTCCCTCGGCTCAGCCGAGGGAAGGGGGCCTTCACGCGCGAAGCGGGGCTTACACGAAGGCGCTCTGACCGGTGATGGCCTTCCCGACGATCAGCGTGTTCATCTCCCGGGTGCCTTCGAACGAGTAGATCGCCTCGGCGTCGGTGAAGAACCGCATGATGTCGTTGTCCAGCACGATCCCGTTGCCGCCGAAGATCTCCCGGCCCCAGGCGACGACCTCCCGCATCCGCGAAGTCACGAAAGCCTTGGCCAGCGACGAGTGCTCGTCCTTGAAGATCCCGGCGTCCTGCAGCCGGGCGAGCTGCACCAGCATGCCCCACGACGCGGTGATGTTGCCGAGGCTCTTCACGAGCAGGTCCTGCACCAGCTGGAACCGCGCGATCGGACGGCCGAACTGCTTGCGCTCCTTGGCGTAGTCCAGTGCGAGCTCGTACGCGCCGATCATCACGCCCAGCGCCTGCCAGGCGACGCCACCGCGGGTCGCGCGCAGGATCTCGGCGACGTCGCGGAACGAGTCGATGCCGTGCAGCCGGTTGGCCTCCGGCACCCGGACGTCGGTCAGCGTGATCTCCGCGTTCTCCACGATCCGGAACGCGAACTTGTTCTCGATCTTCACCGGCACGAACCCCGGCGAGCCCTTCTCGACGACGAAACCCTTGACGTTGTCGTCCTCCTCGTCCCGGGCCCAGACGACGACCAGGTCGGCGAAGGTCGCGTTGCCGATCCACTTCTTGGCACCGTTGAGGATCCAGGTGTCACCCTCGCGCCGTGCGGTGGTGCGCATGCCGCCCGCGACGTCGGAACCGCCGAGCGGCTCGGTCATCGCGAACGCGCCGATCTTGTCCATCGCCGCCATCGACGGGAGCCAGCGGTCACGCTGTTCCTGGTCGCCGCCCGAGTAGATGCTGTACATCGCGAGTCCGTTGTGGACACCGAAGAACGTCGCCACGGACGGGTCCGTGCGGGTCATCTCCATCGCCATCATGCCGTTGAGCAGGTGGCTGGTGGCCGGGAGGTGCTCGCCGTAGCCCTCGTAGGGCAGCCCGGCGAGGCCGAGTTCGCGGAACTTGCCGACGAGTTCGTGCGGGAACTCGCCCTTGGCCCAGTTCTCGTTCACGAGCGGCTTGACCTCGGTGCGCATGAAGTCGCGGGCCTTGAGCAGCAGTTTGCGCTCCTCGTCGGGCAGCAGGGCTTCGTAGTCGTAGAAGTCGGCGATCAGCTGGTCTTCCATGCTCATGTCAGTTCTCCTCCGTACGGGCACTGTCCAAAGCGGACAGCACCGCGAGCTGCTTGCGGTCGCGCGCCTCGGTGAGTTCCGAGTACGTGGAGGAGCCGTAAGCGGATTCCACGGCTTCGATGAGCCGTTCCTGTTCTTCGGGGTTCTGCGAGGGCTGGCCGAGGCCGGCCCACATCTTCTTCATCGACTTGCCGATGTGCTCGGCCATGTGCCGGTAGCCGCCGGGACCGCCGCCCAGATGCGAACCGAGGAACGGCCCGACGGTGGACCAGCGGATGCCGAGCGAGTTCGTCATCACCTCGTCTACTTCGGACGGTGAGACGACGCCCTGTTCCACCAGGTAGATCGCCTCGCGGCTCAGCGCGTTCTGCAGGCGATTGCCGACGAAGCCGGGGATCTCCTTGCGTTCCACTACCGGCGTGCGGCCGACGGACCGGTAGAACTCGACGGCGCGGTCCACCGCCTCGGTGCCGGTGCGCTCGCCGGGCACGACCTCGACCAGCGGGATCAGATGCGGCGGGTTGAACGGGTGCCCGATGAGGACTCGCGACGCGTCGTCGAGGTCCGTCGCGAACGCCGTCGAGGGGATCGCCGAGGACGAGCTGAGCAGCAGCGCGTGTGACGGCGCCTCGCGGACCAGGGTCGCGAACAGGTCCTTCTTGAACTCGACGCTCTCCGGTCCGTTCTCCTGCACGACATCCGCGTGCCGGACGGCTTCGGCGACGTCGGCGACGAGGTGGACGCGAGGGGCGAGGTCCGCGACGTCCCGGCCGAGATGTGGGGCGAACGCCTCCAGCGCGCCGGCGACGGCGTCGGCGAGATCCGGCCGCGGGTCCGAGACCCAGACCTCCATCTCGTGCGCGGCGAACAACGCCGTCCACGACAGGCCGATCGTTCCCGCGCCGATCACCGCGGCGGTCCGGAAAGTCATGACCGTGCTCCCTTCAGGTAGTCGAAGACCGGCTTGACCGGGGCGAGCGTCAGGTCGGTGAGGATGTGGCTCGCGGAGACGACCTCCAGCACCGGGAGATCGGCGAGCGGGGCCAGGACGTGCTGGAACAGCTGCAGCCGCGCGGGTCCGGTCCACGCTTCCTTGACCACCACGTCGGTGATCTCGGTGCGGACCAGTTCGAAGATCCGCGGCGAACCGTCGTAGTCCGGGATGGTCTTGAGCATGAACGTCGGCACGGTGATCTGCGCTTCGGCCTCGCGGACGTCCAGCCGGTGGTGCTTGTAGCCCATGGTCGCGGTCGCGACCCGTTGGCTGCCGTAGTCGAGTGTCCCGACGAGCGCGCCGTTCTCGGCGAACAGCTTCGGCGAGCCGATGGTCTTCGGGTAGGCGCTGATCTCGCGGCCGGACGCGGTGGCCGGGAAGTTGTCGAGGTACATCGCGTGCAGGTATTCGCCGCGTTCGCCCTCGAAGCTCACCGGGATCGCCTGCCCGGACTCGGTGTAGGGCCCGTAAGCGCTGACGTCGCCCATCTTCATCACCTCGAACCGCACCAGCGGCTCGTCGATTTCCAGGGGCTCCGGGACGACGGCGCGCAGGGCGTCGGCGTCGGTGCGGTAGACGATGTTCAGGTACTCGCGGTTCGTGAACCGGGGCACGACCGGCGCGTACGCCGGGTTCGTGAGCGGGGTGGTCACGTGCCGGAGGACCTCTTGCTGCTTCATTTCACTCACCGGTCCACTGAGGAGCGCGGCGTTCGGCGAAGGCCTGCATGCCCTCGCGGACGTCGGCCGACTTCATCAGCGCCGGCATCGCCGAACGCTGGGAGGCAAACGCTTGCGCGTCGGGGACGCCGTCCGCCGCGCGGACGATCTTCTTGACCAGGGCCAGCGCCAGGGGAGCGTTGGCGGCGACGTGGTCGGCCAGTTGCAAGGCGACCGCGGCGGCCTCGCCTGCCGGGACGACCCGGTTCACCAGGCCCAGCTGCCCTGCGCGCTCGGCGCCGATCGGTTCGCCGGTGAGCAGGAACTCCATCGCCAGGTGATGCGGGATCCGCTTCGGCAGCCGGATCACGCCACCGCCCGCGGCGATCAGCCCGCGCTTCACCTCGGGCAGCCCGAACTTCGCGTCCTCGGCGGCGACGATCAGATCGCAGCCCAGCGCCAGTTCGAACCCGCCGCCCATGGCCCAGCCTTCGACGGCCGCGATCAGCGGTTTCGACAGTTCGGCCTCGGTCAGCCCGCCGAACCCGCGGCCGGGGATCTCCGGCGACTCGCCCTTCAGCGCCGCCTTGAGGTCCATTCCGGCGCTGAACGAGCCGTCCGCGCCGGTCAGGACCCCGGCCCGCAGGCCCGGATCGGATTCCAGGAGGTCGAGCGCTTCCGCGAGACCGGCCGCGACGGCGGCGTTCACCGCGTTGCGGGCCCGCGGCCGGTCGATCGTGATCAGCAGTGTGGTGCCGACCCGTTCTGTCCTTACTTCGTTGGTGCTCATGGTTCTTTCCTCAGTTCGCAGCGGCGAGTTCGCGCAGGACGTCTTCGGTGTCCTGGCCCGGCAGCGGAGCCAGGCGCCGGACGGAACCGGGGGTCGCGGAGAACTTCACCGGGATGCCGATGGTGCGGATCGAGCCCTCGCTCGGGTGCTCGACGACGTCGAGCAGATGACCGTCGCGGACGTATTCGTCGTCCTGCGCCTTGTCCAGTTCGAGGACCGGGGCCATCGGGATGCTGTGCTTCGCGCAGACCTCGGTCCACTCGTCGGTGGTCAGCGCCGGAGCGCATTCGGCGATCATCGCGGCCAGTGCCTCGTGGTCCGCGCCGTCGATCGCGTCGCCGTTGACCCGCGGGTCCTCGGCCAGTTCCGGCCGACCGGCGGCGTGGAAGAAGTCGCGGAAGTTCTGCGGGTTGTAGGGGATCACGCAGGCCATGCCGTCCTTGGTGTGCACGGCCTGGTGCCCGGGGTTCATCGAGGGACCGAAGCCGGTCGGGCTCTCCGCGGGCTCGAACACGTGCCCGGCGAGGTGCTCGACCAGGTTGAACGCGATCAGCGTGTCGGTCATCGGGATCTCGACCCGCTGCCCTTCGCCGGTCTTGTCCCGGTGCACCAGCGCGGCCAGCACGGTGTAGGCGATGGTCAGGGAGGAGACCTTGTCGCCGATGATCGTCGGCAGGTAGACCGGCCTGCCCAGCGCGCGGTTCGCGACGTCGACCAGCCCGGACGACGCCTGCACGGTCTCGTCGTAAGCGGCGTGACCGGCGCGGTCGGAGTCGCCGCGGAAGCCCTGCGCGTGGGCGTAGACCAGGCCGGGGTTGCGCGCGGCGACGTCGGCGTAGTTCATCCCTAGCCTGCTCAGCGCGCCCGGGCGCATGTTCGTGATCAGCACGTCGGCGGTGTCGATCAGCTTGAGCGCCTGTTCGCGCTGCTCCTCGTCCTTGAGGTTGAGGGCGACGCTGCGCTTGTTGCGGTTGACGTTCAGGTTGAGCGGCGTCATCCCCGGCGTCGTGCGGAACTTGCCCACCCGCACGGTGTCGGCGGGGGACTCGATCTTGATCACGTCGGCGCCGAGGTCGCCGAGGATCTGCGCGGCGTACGGGCCCATGACGACCGTCGAAAGGTCGATCACGCGAACGCCGTCCAGTGGTCCCGTGGCGTGGTCCGTCATTTTGCTTCCCTTCGCCGTTGTTCGCTCTACAACCGAAGTTAGGCGCGAATAGCGGGAAAGGGAATGATCAAGAAACGAAGAATGGTATGACCGCGGTGGTCATACCATTTATAGTCCGAATTGTTGGAAGAGTGCAGGAGTGCGTGGGTCGGGGTGGTCGTGAGTGGTAAGTGTCGTTCTAACGTCACTTACCACTCACGACCACCCTGGCCGAGGCGAGAGGTGAGCGGTTGCTCGCTACGTCGAGAGCGGTTCGGCGAAGATCTCGCGGACCCCGGCGACCAGCTCGGCGAGGTCGCCGTCTTCCGCGCGATCGCGGCGCCAGACCAGGGCGGTCTCCAGTTGGGGCCGGAAATCGGCGAACGGCAGGATGGTGGCGCCGTCGACCAGGAACAGATGCATCGGGCTGGCCGGATCGAGCATCGTGATCGAGAACGACGAACCGTTCGCCACCAGTTCGGAAATGCCCGAATACTCGGTTCCGCCGACTTTGAGTCTTTTCTTGATTCCCGCGTTCGATAATTTCCGGTCCATGTCGTCCGAATAAGCGGGAATGCTTTCCGAAGCGGACGGGATGTAGGAAAGGTCACTCAATTCGGCGATGCCCACCGTTTCCCGGCCGTCGAACCTGTCGGCGGGCACGACGGCGCCGAGCCGCTCGACCTGCACCGGGACGAACTCCAGAGCGGGATCGGTGACGGGCATCCGGACCAGCGACAACGCGAGTTTGCCCTCGTGGACCGCGGCGACCAGATCCGGCGTCGTCCCCGGCCAGCGTTTGAGTTCGAACCGGTCGTGACAGCGTTCTTCGAGCTGTTTGACGCGTTCCCGCAGCGCCGGGTGCACCCCGGCGGGCATGCCGACGAACACGGTGCTCCGCCGCGGTTTCACCGCTTCCTGCAGCCGCCAGGGAATCGCGTTGACCTGGTCGAGGACGTCCCGCGCGATCGGCAGCAGCGCGGAACCCGCCGCGGTGAGCGTGACGTGATGCGTGCTGCGGTCGAACAGCCGGTGGCCGAGCTCGTGTTCGAGATCCTTGATCCGCTGGCTCAGCGGGGAGGCGGCCATGTGCAGTTTCCGGGCCGCCTGGGAGAAGTTCAGTTCCTCGGCGACGGCCACGAAGTACCGCAGGTGCAACATCTCCACGTGATCACCCTAGCCGGAACGCGACGGTGAACGCCGCGCCGCCTTCCGGCGCCGGACCGGCCGTGAGCGTCCCGCCCATGCGGGTGACCAGGCCGTGGGCCAGCGCGAGCCCGATCCCCGAACCGACCGGACGGCTGCCGCGGTACCGCTTGTTCAGCACACCGCGTTCGAACGCGACCGGATAGTCCTCCGGCGCCAGGCCGGGACCGCCGTCCCGCACCGACAGCCGCGCCTGCCCCTCGGCGGCCACCAGGGAGAACATGATCGGCGCGCCCGCCGGGGTCACACGCAGCGCGTTCTCGGCCAGCCCGTCGACGACCTGGCGGAGCCGCCGCGGATCGGCGATGACCGGAACCTCGCCGGAAGGCCGCTCGACCAGCAGCGTGACGTTCTGCCGCGCGCACCGCAGCCGCCAGACGTCGGCGCATTCGCCGACCAGCGCGGCGAGGTCGAGACGGGCGGGGTCGAGCCGGAACTCGTCGGCACCGAGCCTCGCCAGCTCCAGCAGGTCGCTGACCAGGCGCTCCAGCCGGGCCGCCTCGCGGTGGATGGTCTGCCCGGCTCGGCGCGCGTCCTCGCCTTCGGCCACGCCGTCACCGATCGCCTCGGCGAACCCGGTGACGGCGGTCAGCGGCGTCCGCAGCTCGTGCGACACCGAAAGCAGGAACTCGCGCTGCCGCCCCTCGCTGTACTGGAGCGCGTCGGCGAGTTCGTTGACCGACTTCGCCACGTCCGCGACCTCGGACGGTCCTTCGACCGGAACGCGCAGGTCACGGCGTCCGGAGCGCATGCCGTTCGCCACCGACGCGGCCCGGCGCAGCGGCCGCGAGAGCATCCGGCTCAGCACCAGCCCCGCGATCGCGGCGACCGCCAGACCGGCGCCGAGCGCGAAGACGGTGTTGCGTACCAGCATCCGTCCGCGTGCCTCGCCGAGCTCGGCCGATTGGACGAGCGCGAACGCGGCGCCCTTCGCGCCGACGGCGCGGCCCTCGACGAGGTACTGCTGACCTTCGACGACCACAGTGCCCGAGCGAGTGAATCCTGCCTTCGTCGCTGCGATGGCCGCGACCGTCCCGGCGCCGTCGAGTGTGCCGTTCGGGCGGCGGACGACGACGTCGATCCCTTGCCCTCGAACGACTTCCGCGGCCTTGCCGATACCGAGCCGGTTGCCGATCCCGGTCTCGTCGAGCTGGCTCGCGACCACGTCGGCCTGCGCCGCGAGCGATTGCCGGAGCACGTCGGTCCCGGTGGTGCGGATGAGCCGGGCCGCGACCAGCCCGGCGACCACCACCGCGACCGCGGCGATCGCCAGGCACACCACGGTGATCCGCAGCGCGAGCGACGTACGCCTCATCCGGCGTCCGCCGCGTAGCCGATCCCGCGGACCGTCCTGATCGGACTGTGGCCGCCCAGTTTCCCGCGCAGCTGGGCGATGTGGACGTCGACGGTCCGTGTTCCCGCCGACGCCGCGTAGCCCCAGACGGAACTGAGCAGCTGCTCGCGGCTGAACACCTGACCGGGCCGTTTCACCAGATGGGTGAGCAGGTCGAACTCGGTCGACGTCAGCGTGACCTCGGTGTCGGCGGCCCAGACGCGGCGCTGGGTGACGTCGACGCGGACACCGCCCGCCGCGTAGGTCTCGGCGGGCGGTGCCGCTCCGGCGGCGCGGCGCAGGACGGTCCGGACCCTGGCCGAGAGCTCACGCGGGCTGAACGGTTTCGTCAGGTAGTCGTCCGCGCCGATCTCCAGGCCCAGCAAGCGGTCCAGTTCGTCGTCGCGGGCGGTCACGAACAGCACCGGCGTCCAGTCGCCGTCCGCGCGCAGCGTCCGGCAGATCTCGATACCGTCCATTCCGGACAGTCCGATGTCGAGGACGATCGCGACCGGGCGCAGCCGCCGGATCGTGGCCAGCGCCGCCCCGCCGTCCGCTTCGACCTGGACGCCGAACCCGTCCCGCCGCAGGTACAGCGTGGCGAGTTCGGCGATCGCGGGGTCGTCCTCGACGACCAGCACCAGCCCGCGTCCCGGTTGTGTCGTCACCGGCAGATCCTGTCACGGGGCCGGGTCGTCGGCCATGTCCTGCTCGATCGAGTCGAGGGTGCGCTGGACATCGCTCAGCTCGCCCGGCGTCGAGCCTGGTGTCGAACCCGGCGCTGAGCTCGACGCCGGTTTCTCGTCGGTGCACGCCGCCGCGCCGAACAGCGCGAGCGAGGTCAGGGCCGCGGCCAGGAGGCGTTTCACTTGCCCGCCTTGCAGTGCGCGCCCGCGAAGGCGTCCAGCTTCTGCTTCGCGGCGGCGAGTTCGGGAAGCCGACCGCTGCGCTTGTTGGCCCGCTTCTGAAGCCTGTCCGCGGTGTCGTTGTGGTTCTTCTTGCGCTGGTCTTCGGCCCTGGCCTTGAGGTTCGCGACGGAACCGCGGACCTCGGGGCCGCCGTTGATGCGGTCGGTGAGCTTCGTGGTGCGCTCGGTGAGCTTGGGCAGCCATTCGGCACACAGCTGCTGCGACTCTTCGGGACTGAGCGTGATCGGCGCGGTCTGCGCCGAGGCGGCGGGGGCGAGGGCGACGAGACCTGCCGCGGTGAGGCAGACGGCGATGGTGTGTTTCAGCATGCGAAGAGCGTCGCGCGGGCGGGTACGAGGAATGTGGGGGAAATGTTCGGGTTCTGTAAGCGATACTCGGACGATGGGGCTGAAGACCTTGACCGCCACCGTCGTGGCGACGTTGCTGCTCACCGCCGCGCCCGCCATCGCGTCACCGCCCGCGTTCGTCCTGCGGGACGGCGTCAGCGAACCGGTGTTCTCCTACGAGAAGGCCATCCGGGAGACGGCCTGGGTGGAGACCGGCCAGGACCTCGACCGGGACGGCCGGGTCGACCGGGTCGCCGCCGACATCATCCGCCCGGCCGAACCGGCGGCGCGCGGGCAACGCGTCCCGGTGATCATGGACGTCAGCCCGTACTTCGAGAAGATCGGGCGCGGCAACGAGCGTCAGCCGAAGACCTACCTTCCCGACGGCACGCCGTCGCAGTTCCCGCTCTTCTACGACAACTACTTCGTGCCGCGCGGATACGCCGTCGTACTGGTCGACGTCGGAGGCACGAATCGCTCGTCCGGGTGTTTCGACGACGTCGCCTCCGGCAACGGGGTCGTGAACTGGCTGAACGGGCGCGCGAACGCGTTCCGGACGCCGTTCGGGCCGGAGCGGGTCCGCGCGGGCTGGGCGAACGGCTCGGTCGGCGCGATCGGGAAGTCGCAGGACGGGGCGACGGCGATCGGGATGGCCGCGTCCGGGATCGACGGTTTGAAGACCATCGTGCCGATCGCCGGGGTCAGTTCGTACTACGAGGTGCACAACGCGGACGGCGCGTACTTCGGCTGGGCCGGCGGTCCGGGGCTGTACAACGAGCGCGCCGAGAAGCTGTGCCGGCCGTTCGAGGAGGACAGCGCGCGGCGCGCGGGCACGGACGGGAACTTCAACGAGTACTGGCGCGGGCTCGACTACGTCGCGAAGACCGGCAAGGTGCGCGCAAGCGTTTTCGCGTCGATGGGCTTCCACGATCTCAACGTCAACCCGATCCAGTTCGGACCCTGGTGGGAGGCGCTGAACGCGTACGGCGTGCCGCGTAAGGCGTGGCTGCACCAGGCGGCGCACGTCGACCCGTTCGACCTCGACCGGTCGCTGTTCGTGCGGACCCTGCACCGCTGGTTCGACCGGTGGCTGCTCGGCGTCCGCAACGGCGTCGAGACCGAACCCGCGATCCGGATCGAGCACACCCCGGACCGGTGGGCCGATGAACGCCGCTGGCCGCCTGCCGGGCAGTCGCGCACTTTGTGGCCTTCGGTGTCGGGCGGGCTGGCGAGCCGTCCGTCGCCGGGTGCGGCTTCGGTGACCGAAGACCCGGCGCGCGGGGCGTCGCAGTGGGTGGAGAACCCGTCGCAGGCCACCCCGGACCGTCTCGTTTTCGCGGGTGAGCCCGTGCGCGCGGACACCCGGATCGCCGGGACCGCCACCGTGACGGTGACCGCTCGTTCCGACAAGCCGAGCGCGCGGCTCGGCGCGGTGCTGGTCGACTACGGTCCCGCGACCGTGCGGAACACGAAATTCCCCGCGCTGGGCACCAAGGATCTGACGAGCCGATCCTGCTGGGGCGCGGGAACGGCCGCGGACACCGGATGTTTCCTCGACACCGTCGCGGATCTGACCGGCGTGGACAAGCGGATCGTCGCGACCGGCTGGGCGGACCTGGGCCATCACCGGTCCTTGTGGCGGGGCGAGCCGCTGGAACCCGGCAAGGCGTACACGATGACGTTCCGGCTGAGCAGTCTCGACCACGTCGTCCCGGCCGGGCACCGGCTGGCGCTCGTGCTGGGCGGGACCGACGCGGACATGTTCGACCCGGCGCTGCCCGCGCCCGGTGCCCGGGTGACCTTCGAACTGGGCGGGACTTCGCTTTCGGTCCCGGTCGCCCCCCGCGTTTAGTCCTCTAGATGCGGAAGTTCGTGCCGCGAACCACCGCGTTCAGAGGACGAAACGCGGGGCGACCATCCGCATTTAGTCCTCTGAATGCGGAGGTGGGACACCCCTGGACGAGAGAAGGAGACCGCATGGCGAAGATCCAGCGCATTTCCGCGAACGGCCACACGAGCGCGAGCCCCGAAGCCGTCTACGCCCTCCTCGAAGACCGCGAGCACTGGCCCGACTGGTCCCCGCTGGGCAGGTTCCGCCTCCTGGAGAAGGGCGACCAGAACGGCCTCGGCGCCATCGGCGTCTTCAGCACGAACGGCGTCAACGCCTGCGAAGAGGTCATCGCGCTCGACCCCGGCAAACGCTTCGGCTACACGCTGCGCAAGGGGATGCCGCTGCGCGACTACCGCGCGTACGTCGACCTCACGCCCGCGCTCGGCGGCACCGACATCCACTGGCACGCGTCGTTCGTCCCCAAGATCCCCGGCACCGGAGGGCTCTATCGCCGGTTCCTCGGCCGCTTCTTCGGGCGCATGGTCGACGGCCTCGTGGCGCGGGCCTCGCGAGGCGCACCATAAAGTAGGCGCATGGCAGCCCCACGACGCACGCAGGAGGAACGCAGCGCCGCGATGCGCGTCAGGCTGCTCGACGCCACGATCGACTGCCTGGTCGAGTACGGCTACGCGGGCACCACGACCACCCGCGTCGCGGATCGCGCCGGGGTGACCCGCGGCGCGCAGGTGCACCATTTCCCGACCAAGACCGACCTCGTCACCTCCGCGATCCGGCATCTCGCGGCCAAGCGCACCGAGGTCGCGATGGCCGAGATCGACCGGCTCAAGGCGTCGGCCGACCCGGTCGGGGACGCGTTGCAGCTGCTGTGGGAGATGCACCAGGGCCCGGTCTTCTCGGCGACCGTGGAGCTGTGGGTGGCCTCGCGGACGGACGCGGAACTGCGCGCCCAGATGGCGGTGGTCGAGCCGATCGCGACGAGCAGCCTGGTCGAGTTCGGCAAGGCGCTGCTGCCGGACCATTCGGCGCATCCGGAGTTCCTGCACGCGGTGTACACGGCGATGGACGTCGTCCGCGGCATCCTCATCGCCAGCTGGGCGACCCGGGATCAGACCGAGCTGGAGGCGCGCTGGGAGCGCGGCCGCCGTCACCTGATCCTGCTGTTCGAGGCGCTGATGCAGCCCGCTCCCTCTCGCTAGGCGTGTTACTCTCTCGGAGAGAGTGAGGAGGTCACGTGCTAGGAAACCCGTACGACCCCGACTGCCCCACCCGCGCGCTGCTCGACCGCATCGGCGACCAGTGGACCGTGCTGATCGTCGGCGTGCTCGGCGACGGCCCGCTCCGGTTCACCGAGATCGGCAAACGCGTGCGCGGCATCTCGCAGAAGGTCCTCACCCAGACGCTTCGCAGCCTCGTCCGCGACGGCATCCTGACGCGCACCGCGTACCCGGAGATCCCGCCGCACGTCGAGTACGAGCTGACCGCGCTCGGCCGCAACCTGGCCGAACCGCTCGACATGCTCGACAAGTGGGCCCGCGTCCACATGGGCGAGGTCCTCGACGCCCGCAAGAACTACGACGGCCAGCTCACCGCTTGACCAGACCGGCCTCGTGCGCCAGCAGACCAGCCTGGGTCCGGTTCGCACAGTCCAGTTTGACCAGCATCCGCGATACGTAGCTCTTCACCGTCGCCTCGGCGAGGTGCAGCCGCACCGCGATGTCCGCATTGGACAGTCCTTCGCCGAGGCAGGCCAGGACATCCGTCTCGCGTTCGGTCAGCCCGTCGGTCTTCCGGCGCGCGTCGTCCCCGCGACGCCGTCCGTCGGCCGACATCGCCACGAGCCGTTGCGCCGCTTCGGGGGAGAGCACGGTGTGCCCGTCCGCGGCGACCCGGACCAGGCCGATCAGGTCTTCCGGCGGCGTGGACTTCACCAGGAATCCGGCCGCGCCCGCCCGCAGCGCGCGGATGACGTAGGTGTCCGCGTCGAACGTCGTCAGCGCGACGACCGCGGGCGGCTCGGGGAGTTTCGCGATCCGTTCGATGGCGGTCAGCCCGTCGACACCGGGCATCCGCAGGTCCATCAGCACCACCCGCGGCCGGTGCCGGACCACGGCTTCGACCGCCTCGGCGCCGTCCTGGGCCTGCGCGACGACCTCGATGTCGGCCGCGGAACCGAGGATCGTCCGCAGATGCGCGCAGACCATCGGTTCGTCGTCGACGACGACCACCCGGATCACCGATCTCCTTCCGCCGTCGGGACGTAGGCCGGAAGTATCGCACCGACGCGGTACCCGCCGCTCGTTCGCGGCCCGGCGTCGAACCGGCCGCCGATCAGCTCGACGCGCTGCCGCAGCCCGGCGAGCCCTGCCCCGGAACCGCTTCCCGCGAGCGCCGGATCCGGTGCGATCCCCGCCCGCGTGTTCTCCACCGCGATGTCCAGCCCGCCCGCGTGATAACGGAGTTCGACGGTCGCGGTCGAGCCCGGCGCGTGTTTGCGGACGTTCGTCAGCGCCTCCTGCACGACCCGGTACGCCGTGCGGGCGACGGTCGGGGAGATCCGCCCGGGATCGCCGTGCACGGTCAGTTCGGTCGGGATGCCCACCGACGCCGATTCCGCGACCAGCGTCGCCGGATCGCCCGCCGCGCCGTCGGTGAGGGTGCGCGGCCCGGCGTTCGCGCCGTTGCGCAGCACCCCGACGAGATCCCGCAGTTCGTCCAGGGCCAGCGCGCCTTCGCGCCGGATGTCCTCGGCCGAGGTCCGCACCGCCTCGTCCGCCGAGACGACACCGAGCGCGCCGGCGTGCAGCACCATCAGGCTCAGCCGGTGCGTGACGACGTCGTGCATCTCCTCGGCCAGTTTCCGCCGCTCCTCGGCGCGGGCGCGTTCGGCGAGCAGATGCTGTTCGCGTTCGGCGCGTTCGGCACGGTCCCGCAGCGAGCGCAGCAACTGGCGCCGCGCCTCGAAGTACAGCGAAAGCGTGGCGGGCAGCGCCGTGCCCAGCAGCCCGAACGGGGTGGTGTTCCACTGCGCGTCCCACGGCCGCGACGCGCAGACCACCAGGATCGCGGTCAGCCAGAGCAGGGTCCGCCGGTCGATCAGCCGGGCCAGCTGGCTCAGCACCACCGGGGTGATCGTCGGGACGGTCATCAGCGTCAGCTGCCGCTCCGGCACCAGCAGCCCGGGGGAGAACAGATCGGAGGCGAGCATCAGCAGCCCGCCCGCGGTGACCAGGCCTGCGATCAGTTTCGGGTACCGGAACAGCAGGATCAGCGAGAGATCGAGCAGCACCTGCAGAGTGACGCCCGCGGCGGGGCCCGCCCAGCCCGTCGTCGGCTCGCCGAACACGTACAGCGTGATGTCCAGGCCCACGAACGCGAGCGAGGCCAGCGTGAGCCACAAAATGTCGACCGGTCCCGGCCGGAACGGCCTGTTTCTCTCCACCCGGTCACGGTAACCAGCCGCCCGCCGGCGGCGGGGAGATCCGCAACTTTCGTCTATCCGTTCACCCTCCTTACCCGGTTTCCGGCCGCGACCGTCTCCGCTGGACTGGAGACCATGAGCATCGCGACCCAAACAGTCCGAACAGGACAGGAGCAGGCTTTCGCCCGGCTGCCGGTGTTCGCCGTCGCCGCGCTGGCCGCCGCCGCGCTGCTGGCCACGAGCGGCCGGTACGCGCACGGCTTCGACGAGCTGTACTTCCTGATGGCGGGCCGGGAACACCTGGCGTGGGGGTACTTCGACCAGCCGCCGCTGATCCCCGCGCTGGCCGGGGCGATGGACACGCTGTTCCCCGGCTCGCTGGTGATGCTGCGCCTGCCGATGACGCTGGCCGCGGCCGCCGGGGTGGTCGTCACCGCGCTGATCGCCAGGGAACTCGGCGGCGGACGCGGCGCGCAGGTGCTCGCGGCCGCGCTCTACGCGTCGTCCGGGGTGATCATCGTCAGCCACTGGATCGGCACCTACGTCTTCGATCCGTTCCTCTGGACGGTGATCGTCTGGCTGGTCGTGCGCTGGGTGCGGGTCCGCCGTGACGGGTTGCTGGTCTGGGCCGGTGTCGTCACCGCGATCTCGCTGGAGACGAAGTTCCTCATCCCCGCTTTCTGGGCGCCGGCCCTGCTCGCCGCGCTCGTGCTCGGGCCGAGGGACCTCCTGCGGCGGCCGAAACTGTGGCTGGGCGCGGGAATCGCCGTCGTCGCGACGATCCCGACGCTGGTCTGGCAGGCGTCGAACGGCTGGCCGTACCTGATCATGAACGACGTCGTCTCGGCGGAATTCCCCGGCCCCTGGCCGTTCCTGCGCGACGGTTTCCTGACGGCCGGCGTCGGCGCGGGTGTGCTCGCGTTCGTCTACGGCCTCGTCCGGCTGATCTTTTCGCGGGAACTGCGCGGCTATCGCTTCCTGGGGGTAGCGATAATCGCGCTCATCGTGGCGTTCCTGCTGCTGCACGGCCGTTCCTACTATCTGATGAGCGTCTTCGCGCTGCCGTTCGCCGCGGCCGCGAGCGGCTTCGCCCGGCACGTTCCCCGGTGGCGGCTGGTGGCTTGGCCCGCGATGGTGCTTTCGGCCGTGATCACCCTCGCCGGCCTGCCGATCTTCCCGGCGACCATGACCCGGACGAGCTTCGGCCCGATCACGCTCGGCAGTTCCTTCGCCGGTGGTGAACTGCCGCAACAGGAGCTGGTCAAGGCGATCGGCGAGACCTACGCGGCGCTGCCGCCGGACCAGCGCGCACGCACCGTCGTCTACGCCGAGATCTATCCGTTCGCCGCCGCGACCGAGTTCTACGGTCAGCGGTACGGCATCGATCACGTTTACAGTGGCCACCGCGGCTACTGGTACTTCGACCGGCCACCGGAGTCCGCGGACAGCGTGCTGTTCCTCGGCTTCGATCCGGGATTGCTCAAGCCGTACTTCACCACGGTGACCCCGGTGGTGGAAGGACTGCTGTGGCGGTATGACGGCAGGCGAGGTTCCTGGGACGAGATCTGGCCCAAGCTGGAAAGGCACTGACGATGACCAAACTTTCGTTGCCCGCCAAGGCGTATCTGCTCGCCTGCGATGTCGGGAAGAACAAACTGCGCGATCGGCAGCGCACCGGCCTGATGATCCGCGGCGCCGCGTTGACCGATCTCGTGCTGCGCGGCCGCGTCGCCGACGACGACGGCAAGGTCGCGGTGTCGGGCGCCGGGCCGACCGGTGACCTCGTCCTCGACGAGATGCTCACCGAGATCGCGGGGGAGAGTCCCCGCAAGTGGAAATGGTGGGTGCGCAAGGACGCGCGCGGCACCCTGGAGGCGCTGGAGTCCCAGTTGGACACGGCGGGCGTGATCGACATGAAGACCGGCCGGGTGCTCGGCCTGTTCCCGTCGCGGAACCCGATCGTGCGGGACACCGCCACCGTCGACAGGCTGCGCGCTTCGGTCGACCAGGCGTTGCGCGGGCCGTCACCGGCGTCCGACGTGGACGCGGGCGACGCCGCCCTCACCGCGCTGGCCGCCGCCGTCGAACTCCGCGACGTCATCCCCGGCAAGGACCGGCGCCGGTACAAGGACCGGATCGAGGAACTGGCCGAACGGGGCGGGGACGCGCTTCCCGCGCTGCGCAAGCTGTTCCGGGAACTGCGGGCGGTGCGGGCGTCGGCGGTGTCATCCGGTGGTAGCTGAGCCGAACAGCCGGTCGAGGTAGTAGTCCACAGTGGACAGCGCCTCGTCCGGCGTCCGGTGGTCCATCACGATGTTGGTGCCCTGCGAGTCGGCGAGCGCCCACAGGATCGCGGACTCGTGCATCGGATCGGCCGACTTGTCGACATCGCCCGTCTCCTGGCCTTGGCGGATCAGCGTGGCGAACAGTTCGAACAGCTGGGGGACGCCGTCGCTGAACGCGGCCGAGAACGAGGGATCGGAGATCGCGCGGATGAAGAACGCGACGCCCATCAGCCAGTTCCCGCGGCCGCGTTCGTCGAGTGGCAGGATCTCGGTCATGATCGCGCGGATGATCGCCTTGGGGGTCGACGGCAGTTCGCCCGACTCGAGCCGGGCCTTGATGCCCTCTTCGTAGACCTGCGAGCGGCGTTCGACGGCGAACAGCAGCATTTCGTCCTTGGTCTTGAAGTAGTGCTGCACCAAGCCCATCGACATGCCCGCCTCGGCGGCGACGTGCCGCAGGCTGACCCCTTCGAGACCGCGCGTGGCCGTCAGCCGCGTCAGTGCCTCGGCGATCTCCGCGCGCCGCGCGGCGTGATCAACCTGCTTCGGCACCTTCACCATCCGTTCCGCCGTTTGCAATGCGATCGCATTGCCACTACTGTGCCACGCTATTACGATGCGATCGCATTGTAAACGATTCGTCGGGGGAGGATTTCGGTGGAAGCCGATCGGGGGAAGGTGCGGCTGAGGCCGCCGCGGAACGCGCTGGATCAGCGGGTCGTGGGCTGGTGGCGGCTGCAGGGAACGCTTTTCTGGATCTCACCGGTGCTGGTACTGGTGCTGCTCGGGCTGCTCATCCCGCCCGCGCGGTTCTGGCTGCTGACACCGGCGGCGGTGTTCGCGGTGCTCGGCCTGGTCTGGGTGCTCGCGATGCCGGTGTGGTGGTTCAAGGTGCACCGCTGGGAGGTCACGGAGACCGCGGTGTACGCGCGTTCCGGGTTCTTCTGGCAGGAGTGGCGGGTCGCGCCGATGTCGCGGATCCAGACCGTGGACACCCTGCGCGGACCGCTCCAGCAGATGTTCAAGCTCGCGACCGTCACGGTCACCACGGCGTCGGCGCGGGGCGCGGTCAAGATCCGCGGGCTCGACCACGAACTGGCCGCGAGCCTGGCGGAGCAGCTCACGGAGACGACGCAAGCGACGCCGGGGGACGCGACATGACCTCGGGTGAGTTCGAGGGCTGGAGCACGCTCGACAAGCGGACGCTCCCCGTCACCGCGTTGACGATGGCGGGCGTGGCGGTCGGCGCCGCGATCCCGACCACCGCCGCGATCGTCGGCGGCGGAGGACGGCTCTGGGTCGCGCTCGCGTGGGTCGTGGGCGGCGGCCTGGTGCTCGTCGGCGGCGGCGTGCTGGCGGAACTGTTCTACTGGAAGGGGGTGCGGTACCGGGTCACGCCGGACCGGCTGGAGACGGCGTTCACCCTGGTCTTCCGGTCGCGGAAATCCTTGCAGCGCGAACGGATCCGCAACGTCGACCTGACCGCCAACCCGCTGCAGCGGGTGTTCGGCGTCGCCGTGGTGACCATCGGCACCGGTTCGCACGAGTCGGGCGGGCAGGGCAGGATCAAACTCAACCCCGTCTCGCGCGCCGAGGCCGATCGGCTGCGCGCGGATCTGTTGCGCCGCGCGGAAATCGCGGAGACCGACGATGACGCGCCGCTCGCCGAGCTGGACCGGAAGTGGATCCGCTACGCCCCGATGTCCTTCCTCTCCCCGGCGCTCGGTCTCGCGGCGGGCGGCGGGCTCATGCAGATCTCCGAATGGGCGGGGCTGCAGAAGGGCCTGATCGACTGGGTGATGGGCCTGTTCCGCGGCATCCCGCTGGTGGTGGCGATCCTGATCCTGCTGGCGATCGCGATGATCGTCGGCGTGATCGGCGCGCTGGGCCTGTGGGTCGAGATGTGGTGGAACTACCGGCTCGACCGTGAAGCCGGCGGCACGCTGCGAGTGCGCCGCGGCCTGTTCACCACGCGCTCGATCTCGATCGAGGAACGCCGGATGCGCGGTATCGAGCTCGTCGAGCCGCTCGGGAACCGGATCTCCGGCGCGGCCCGTGTCGACGCGATCGCCACCGGGATGCGGCAAAGCGACGACAAGGACAACGTCGACTACCACACGCTCCTGCCCGCCGCGCCGGTCGCGACGGCCAACCGGATCGGCGCGGTGGTGCTGCGCGAACCGATCTCGCCGACCGAAGCCGTCCGGCTCGCCGGGCATCCGCGCGCCGCGCGGGGACGACTGCTGCGCTGGTGGGTCGGTTCGGTGGTGGTCCTGCTGGCGATCTTCGCGACCCTCGGCTTCCTGCTGACCGGTGTCCTGCTGGTGATCGGCGCCGCGCTCGGTGTCGTGCTGCTGCCGGTGTCGGTACTGCTGGCGCTGGACGCCTACCGCAACCTCGGGCACGGGATCACCGGGCGGTACCTCGTCGGACGGCACGGGACCGTGCGGCGGAGCACGTTCGCGCTGGAGCGCGACGGCGTGATCGGCTGGACGGTCAAGCAGTCGATTTTCCAGCGGCGCAAGGGATTGCTGACCGTCGTGGCGACCACGGCGGCCGGCACCGGGGCGTACTCGGTGTACGACGCGGGGGAGGAGCAGGGCCTGCTGTTCGCGGAGGAGTCCGTGCCGGACCTGCTGACGCCGTTCCTGGAGCAGGCTTAGCGCGTGAAGGCCCCCTTCCCTCGGTTCAGCCGAGGGAAGGGGGCCTTCACGCGCTTCGAAGACCGACGCTTCGGCCGCGGCCGAAGTGATCGCTGGCTACCGTCGTGTCATGACCGCCTTCGCCGCATTGCACGTCCCCGGTTCCCCGCTGCTCCTGCCGAACGTCTGGGAGTTCGGCTCGGCCGCCTTCCTCGCCGCGCAAGGCTTCCCGGCGCTCGGCACGACCAGTCTCGGGGTCTCCGCCGTCGAGGGCGAGCCGGACGGCGCCCCGTCCTCGAAGGACGCCACCGTCCGGCTGGCCCGGCGGCTCACCGGGCTGGACGCGCTGATCAGTGTCGACCTCGCCGACGGGTTCAGCGAAGACCCGGGCGAGGTCGGCGCGCTGGCGGCGGAGCTCGCCGACGCCGGTGTCGCGGGCATCAACCTCGAAGACGCCCTCGGTGACCCCGTGCGGCACGCCGCCAAGATCGCGGCGGCGAAGGAACACGCTCCCGGGCTCTTCGTCAACGCGCGTACGGACACACATTGGCTGGGGGCGCCTGACATCGACATCGCGATCGAGCGCTCCCTGTCCTATGTGGACGCGGGCGCCGACGGTGTGTTCGTGCCGGGGCTCGCCGATCCCGCGGACGTCGAGCGGCTGGTGACGGCCGTCGGGGTGCCGGTGAACCTGCTGTTCCTGCCCGGAAAGGTCACCGTCGCCGGCCTGGCCGGGCTGGGTGTCGCGCGCGTCAGCCTCGGTTCGCTGCCGTACCGGATGGCGCTGGCCGCCACCCTGCGCACCGTCGAGGCCGTTCGCGACGGCGGCGAGCTCCCGTTGACCCCGCCGTCCTACGCCGACGTCGCGGCCTTGCTCCCCGAATCTCATTAACCTCGGGAGCATGCAGACCTTCGGCGCCGAATTCACCGTCCCGCCCGGCTATCTCAACACGCCCAGCATCGGCATCCCGCCGGCGCACGTGGCCGACACGGTGGCGGAGGCGGTCGAGCGGTGGCGCCGCGGCGAAGCCCGCCCGACGGACTTCGACGAGCACGTCGCGCGGACCCGCGCGGGCTTCGGCGCGCTGATCGGGGTCCCGGCGGAGCGGGTCGCGATCGGGGCATCCGTCTCGCAGCTGATCGCGAACGTGGCGGCCGGGCTGCCCGACGGGGCGAGCGTGCTGGTCGCCGGGAACGACTTCACCAGTGTCACCTTCCCGTTCGCGGCCCAGGCGCATCGCGGCGTGAAGGTCACCGAAGTCCCGCTGGCCGAGCTGACCGAACGCGTCGAAGGGCACGATCTCGTCGCGGTCAGCGTCGTGCAGTCGGCCGACGGCGTCCAGGTCGACCTCGACAGGCTCCGGGCCGCGGCCGAGGCGGCGGGCGCGGCGGTCCTGCTCGACGCCACCCAGGCCGCCGGCTGGCAGCCGCTCGACCTCGGCTGGGCCGACTGGGTGGTCGCCGCCGGATACAAATGGCTGCTCGCGCCGCGCGGGGCGGCGTGGCTGGCCGTCCATCCGCGGGTGCTGGAGCGGGCGGTGCCGGTCGCGGCGAACTGGTACGCCGGGGAGGACCGCTGGCAGACCGTCTACGGTCTCCCGCTACGTCTCGCGGAGGGCGTCCGGTCGCTCGACCTGTCCCCGGCCTGGCTCGCGTTCGTCGGAGCCGCCGCCTCGCTGGACTACCTCGGGTCCTTGGACCTCCACGCCGTCCGCGCGCATTGCGCAGGTCTCGCCGACTCACTCCTCGAAGCGCTCGGCTCACCCGTTCAGGGGAGTGCGATCGTCTCGCTCGACGCTGACGCCGACAAGATGCGGGAAGCGGGCATCGTGGCCGGTACCCGGGCCGGACGGCAGCGTGTCGGGTTCCACCTCTACAACACCGCTGACGACGTCGAACGCGTGATAAGCACGTTCAGGTGAACCGCCGGACCGGCGTGAACTACCGTATGTTCCCGTGGTTGGTGCGCAATTTACTCCGGGACCGACGGAAACGGCCCGGCTTCAGCCGGTGCGACCGGCAGGGCCAGGAGGGCCGCCGCCTGCGCCTAAGCCGTCAAGGGACACCAAGGCCCTGGCGCTGAAAGGCGCCGGTCTGGTCGCCATCGCGGTCGTCTCGTCACTGCTCTGGTGGCTGATCCGGCACGAGCCGGAGACGGCCCCGGTCGCGGACACACCGGCGAAGACCGGGCAGTTCCAGTACACGCTGGCCGAGGGGCCGCAGGTCACCAGCGACTGCGCGAGCAAGGCCTACGGCGACACCAAGGCCTTCTTCACCCAGACGCCGTGCACGCGGCTGTCGCGGGCGCTGTACACGACCGAGTCCGGCGGGAAGAAGGCACTGGTGTCGGTCGTCCTGGTGACCATGCCGGGCGAGGTCACCGCGAGCCAGCTCAAGACGCTCACCGACAAGGACGGCACGGGCAACGTGTCCGACCTGGTGCGCGACGGCACTTTCAAGGGCCAAGGCGTCCCGAAGATCTCCGGACAGGACGCGGCGTACGACTCCCACGTCACCGGGGCCGAGGTGGCCATCGTGCTGGCCGGGTTCTACGACAAGCAGAAGGACAAGCCGCTGCTGGAGCGGATCGCGACCGACGCCCTGCGGCTCTCGGGTGATCTGCGCCGCTGAGCCGAGCGCTATGAAAGGCCCCTTCATTGCAAAATTTGCAATGAAGGGGCCTTTCATAGCGCGCTAAAGGACCGAAGCTGAGCGAAGAGGCCTTAGACCGACTGGCCCGGCATGGCGACCGCCACCGGCTTCGCGCCGAACTCCGCCCGCCAAGCCGTCCCCCGCCGCGCCGATCCGACCAGCGCGTTCAGCGCCGTCGTCCGCAAGGCCCCGTCGTCGGTCCGGTCGATCACACCGAGCCAGGCCGCCGCGGCGTCGGACTCGGCCGTCGCCACCAGTTCCATCGCCGTGTTCGCGTCGGTCACCGGCTTCGGCGGCACGTACGCGGCCTCCGGTCCCGCGGGCGTCTGTCCCGCCGCGGAAAGCATCCGTTCGCAGACGTCCCGGCGCTTGACGTGCTCCGCCGTGCCCCGGGACACCGCGCCGGTGAAGGCGGCGGGCAGATAGGCACTGACCAGTCCGTACACCCAGATCGCCGCGTGTTCGGCGCCCAGCGCCTGCTGGACGGCGTCCGCGGTCTCCCCGGCGAACTGGACGCCGGCGGGCACTTCGACGGCTCCGGCGTCGTCGCCGCGGCCGAGTTTCTCCGAACTCTGCTGCAGCGCGGCGCAGCCCGCCGCGATCGAGGCGACCATCCCGGCGCGGTAGCGAGGCAGCGAAGGCACGAGACCCTCGGCCTGCTTGCGTGCCGCAGCGAGCCGTTCCTTGAGCCCGTCCACCGATGACGGCGGGGTCTCCGCGGGGCCGGACTGCTCCGGCTTGGGCCGGTTGAGCCGGTCCACCTCGGTCTTGAGCGCCGCCGCGTGCGTGGCCCGCGCCGCCGCGACCGCCTCGCCTTCGGCGCCCGTCACCGCCTTCGCGCCCGCCGCGTCGGTCTCCGCCGCGCGCAGCAGCGGACCCAGCGGGTCGGGGGTTTCGTCGAACCCGGGGGAACAGGCGGCGGCGAGCGGCACGGCCACGGCGGCCAGCGCTCCCAGCCGCAGGAAAGCGCGACGGCTCGGCGAGGTGGGCTCTGTCGATCTTCCGGTCACGCCGCCCCATCCTGCCAGTACCCCGTGCGGGGCCGCCGCTCGCGCGTCACGCGGGGGTCACCAGATAAGCTGGTCCACTACCGAACCCGGATCCACGCCACCGGGTCGCCCACAGCCGAACAGGAGCGCTCCACCGTGCCCAACGACCTCGCCAGCAGGCTGGAGCCCATCGTGGCCGAAGCCGTCAAGGCCGCGGGTTTCGACCTCGATTCCTTCGAGGTCCAGCAGGCAGGCCGCCGTCAGCTGGTCAAGGTCGTCGTCGACGGGGACGACGGAGTCGGGCTGGACGAGGTGGCGAGCGTCAGCCGGGCCGTCTCCGCCACGCTCGACGAGAACGAGCACGTGCTCGCCAGCGCGTACACGCTCGAAGTCACTTCGCCTGGTCTCGACAGGCCGCTGACCCTGCAACGGCACTGGCGCCGCGCGAAGTTCCGCCTCGTGAAGGTCACCCCGGCCGAGGGCGCCGCGTTCATCGGCCGTGTCGGGCACGCGGGGGAGAAGTCCGCGCGCGTGCTCGTCGACGGCGAGATCCGGGACGTCGGTTACACCTCGGTGGCCAAAGCGGTCATCGAGATCGAGTTCAAGCAACCACCTGCCGAGGACCTGAAACTGTTGGAAACCGATGCGTCGGCCCTGAACGCCGCCACCACAGAGCCGAAGGAGGAGCCGAAGTGAACGTCGACATCGCAGCGCTGCGCGCGATCGAGCGGGACAAGGACATCCCCTTCGAGACGGTGATCGAAGCGATCGAAACCGCGTTGCTCACCGCGTACAAGCACACCGAGGGCCACCAGCCGCACGCCAGGATCGACATCGATCACAAGAGCGGCCTGGTGCGCGTCCTCGCACACACCCTGACCCCGGACGGCCAGACCGACGAGGAATGGGACGACACCCCCGAAGGCTTCGGGCGGATCGCCGCGACCACCGCGCGGCAGGTCATCCTGCAGCGCCTGCGCGACGCCGAGCACGAGAAGACCTTCGGCGAGTTCTCCGCCAAGGAAGGCGAGATCGTCGCGGGCGTGGTGCAGCGCGACGCCCGCGCCAACGCCCGCGGCATGGTCGTCATCCAGGTGGGTGACATCGAAGGCGTCCTGCCCTCGATCGAGCAGGTGCCCGGCGAGTCCTACGAACACGGCAGCCGCATCAAGGCCTTCGTCGTCACCGTCGCGCGCGGCAACCGCGGTCCGCAGATCACGCTGTCGCGGTCGCACCCGAACCTGGTGCGCAAGCTGTTCGCCCTCGAAGTCCCCGAAATCGCCGACGGCACGGTCGAGATCGCCGCCGTTGCGCGCGAGCCGGGACACCGGACCAAGATCGCGGTCCGCTCGACGGTGCCCGGCGTCAACGCCAAGGGCGCGTGCATCGGCCCGGTCGGCGCGCGGGTGCGGAACGTGATGAGCGAACTCGCGGGCGAGAAGATCGACATCATCGACTTCTCGGAAGACCCGGCGAAGTTCGTCGGGAATGCGCTGTCGCCCGCGAAGGTTGTATCGGTCCGGGTCGTCGACGAGCGCGCCAAGACCGCTCGCGTCGTCGTCCCCGACTTCCAGCTTTCACTCGCGATCGGCAAGGAAGGGCAGAACGCCCGCCTCGCCGCCCGGCTCACCGGCTGGCGGATCGACATCCGCAGCGACGCCGCCCCTGAGCAGGGTGACGAAGCACACGCCGGTGAGGCGCGGCCCGCCGCGGCAACCGGTTCGGCTGAGTGAAGGTCGAAGCGCTAGACTTACGAGTGGTTCAGAGTCCGCCGCCGGGAACCGACCCCCAGCACGACCGGGTAGCCCCGGTCCGCACCTGTGTGGGTTGCCGTCGGCGGGCCTTGATCGGCGAGTTGCTGCGAGTGGTCGCGGCGGACGGGCGGCTGATCGTCGACGAACGTCGGCGGTTGCCGGGCCGGGGTGCCTGGTTGCACCCCGTGCCGGACTGTCTGGCCAAGGCCGAGCGGCGCAGAGCGTTTCCCCGAGCACTTCGTGTTCCGGGGTCGCTCGACGCCCAGGGTGTCCACGAACGCCTGGAGCGGCTCGCCGAGGAATGAAGGGCGCCGGGACATCCCCGGTGCCGGATGGAATCAGGAAGCAGGTCGACCCGTCATGAGTCAGCCGTGAAGCTGAATCAATGAACGCGCGACAATAGGACGAGGTCTGCGGGTCTGCCGCCGGCCTCCCCAGATGAGGAGAGCTGTGCCAGGCAAGGCCCGAGTACATGAGCTCGCGAAAGAGCTCGGCATCACCAGCAAGGAAGTTCTCGCCAAGTTGAAGGAACAGGGCGAGTTCGTGAAGTCCGCGTCGTCCACCGTCGAGGCCCCGGTCGCCCGCCGCCTCCGTGACGCGTATCCGTCCAAGGACGGCAAGAGCAAGAAGCCGATCCCGAACCCGGGCCCGCCGGCGCGTCCCGCGCCGCCCGCGAAGCCCGCAGCCCCGGCTCCGGCCGCGAAGCCGGCTCAGCCCGCGCCCGTGGCGAAGACCGAGGCCCCGGCCGCCCCCGCGGCGTCCACCCCGGCCCCGTCGGCTCCGGCTCCTGCCCAGTCGTCGCGGCCCGCCCCGGGTGCCCGCCCGGGTCCGCGCCCCGGCCCCCGGCCGCCGGCGCCGAAGGAAGAGGTCGCTCCGGCGGCGAAGGCCGCTCCGGCCGAGCCGAAGAAGGAGACCCCGGCAGCCCCGGCCACCCCGCCGGCGTCCCAGGCGCCGTCGCAGGGTTCGGTCGTGCCGCCGAAGCCGCAGGGCCCCAAGCCCGGCGGTCCGAAGCCCGGCCCGCGCACCCCGCGCGTCGGCAA
The DNA here is from genome assembly GCF_014654365.1 of Amycolatopsis oliviviridis. Lineage (GTDB taxonomy): Bacteria > Actinomycetota > Actinomycetes > Mycobacteriales > Pseudonocardiaceae > Amycolatopsis > Amycolatopsis oliviviridis. The sequence goes on along the minus strand of NZ_BNAY01000002.1, from coordinate 1,121,400 downwards.
CAACCCGTTCGGTGTGGGTTCCGGTGCGCCGGCCCCGCGCCCGTCCGCCCCGCGTCCCGGTGGTGGCAACCAGCAGGGCGGCGACAACCGTCCGCCGCGTCCCGGTGGCGGGCAGGGCGGCGACCGTCCGGCCCCGCGTCCCGGTGGCGGCGCTCCCGGTGGTAACCGGCCCAGCCCGGGCAACATGCCCCCGCGTCCGAACCCCGGCATGATGCCGGGCCGCCCGGCCCGTCCGGCCGGCGGTCCCGGTGGCGGCCGTGGTGGCCCCGGCGGCGGCGCCCGTGGTGGGCCCGGTGGCGGCGCTCGTGGCGGTCCCGGTGGCGGTGGCGGAGGTTTCCGCGGCGGTCCCGGCGGCGGCGGTGGCGGCTTCCGTCCCGGTGGTGGCGGTGGCGGCGGTTTCCGTCCCGGTGGCGGTGGCCCCGGTGGCGGCGGCGGTGCCCCGGCCGGTGGCGGCGGCTTCCGCGGTGGCGGCGGCCGTGGCGGCCCCGGTGGCCGTGGCGGTACCGCGGGTGCCTTCGGGCGTCCGGGTGGTCCCTCGCGCAAGGGTCGCAAGTCGAAGCGGCAGAAGCGCCAGGAGTACATGGACAACATGCAGGCGCCCAGCGTCGGCGGCGTCCGCCTGCCCAAGGGCCAGGGCGAGACGATCCGGCTGCCGCGCGGTGCCTCGCTGACCGACTTCGCCGAGAAGATCGACGCCAACCCGGCTTCGCTGGTGCAGGTGCTCTTCCACCTCGGTGAGATGGTCACGGCGACGCAGTCGGTGTCCGACGACATCCTGGAACTGCTCGGCGGCGAAATGAACTACAACGTTCAGGTCGTCAGTCCCGAGGAAGAGGACCGGGAGCTGCTCGAGACCTTCGACATCACCTACGGCGAAGACGCGGGTGAGGAAGAGGATCTGCAGGTCCGCCCGCCGGTCGTGACCATCATGGGTCACGTCGACCACGGTAAGACCCGCCTGCTCGACACGATCCGCAAGACGAAGGTGCGCGAAGGTGAAGCCGGTGGCATCACCCAGCACATCGGCGCCTACCAGATCGAGACCGAGCTCGAGGGCAACCCGCGTCTGATCACCTTCATCGACACCCCCGGTCACGAGGCGTTCACCGCCATGCGTGCCCGTGGTGCCAACTCGACCGACATCGCGGTGATCGTGGTGGCGGCCGACGACGGTGTGATGCCGCAGACGGTCGAGGCGATCAACCACGCGCAGGCGGCCAAGGCGCCGATCGTGGTCGCGATCAACAAGATCGACAAGGAAGGCGCGAACCCGGACAAGATCCGGCAGCAGCTGACCGAGTACGGCCTGGTCGCCGAGGAATACGGCGGCGACACGATGTTCGTCGAGATCTCCGCGCGGCAGAACATCAACATCGACGGCCTGCTCGAGGCGATCCTGCTGACCGCCGACGCCGCGCTGGACCTCCGGGCCAACCCGGCCATGGAGGCACAGGGTGTCGCGATCGAGGCCCACCTCGACCGCGGTCGCGGTCCGGTGGCCACGGTGCTGGTCCAGCGAGGCACGCTGCGCGTCGGTGACTCGGTCGTGGCGGGTGACGCCTACGGCCGCGTCCGCCGGATGGTCGACGAGCACAACGTCGACGTCACCGAGGCGTACCCGTCGCGTCCCGTCCAGGTCATCGGGTTCACCTCGGTGCCGGGTGCGGGCGACACCTTCCTGGTGGTCGACGAGGACCGCGTCGCCCGGCAGATCGCCGAGCGCCGTTCCGCCCGGACGCGCAACGCCCTCAACGCGTCGCGCCGCAAGCGGGTCAGCCTCGAGGACCTCGACTCCGCCTTGAAGGAGACGAACAGCCTCAACCTGATCATCAAGGGTGACAACTCCGGTACCGTCGAGGCGCTCGAAGCCTCCCTGGTGCAGCTCGATGTCGGCGACGACGTCGAACTCAACGTCGTCCACCGCGGTGTCGGTGGCGTCACCGAGTCCGACATCGACCTGGCGACCGCGTCCGACGCGATCGTCCTGGGCTTCAACGTCCGTGCGCAGGGCAAGGCGACCGAGCGGGCCACCCGCGAAGGCGTCGACGTCCGGTACTACACGGTCATCTACCAGGCGATCGAAGAGATCGAGCAGGCCCTGAAGGGCATGCTCAAGCCGGAGTACGAAGAGGTCGAGCTCGGCAAGGCGGAGATCCGCGACGTCTTCAAGTCGTCGAAGATCGGCACCATCGCCGGTTGTCTCGTCGTCTCGGGCGAGATCCGCCGCAACGCGCGGGCCCGCCTGCTCCGCGACGCGACCGTCATCGCCGAGAACCTGCCGATCAGCTCGCTGCGGCGGTTCAAGGACGACGTGGTCGAGGTCCGCGACGGGTACGAGTGTGGTCTGACTCTGGGGTCGTACAGCGACCTCAAGGTCGGCGACATCATCGAGACCTACGAGCAGCGCGAAAAGCCGCGTGCGTAAGTGACACGGCGGCGCTCCTCCGCATCTGGGCGGGGGAGCGCCGCTTCACCTTCCGAACAACCCAGAACCCAACATGTACGTAGGAGCTCTTGAGCTCGACATCCTGCTGGGCGACGTCCACTCGCTCAAGCAGAAGCGATCTGTGATCAAGCCGGTGCTGGCCGAGGTACGCAGGCGTTTCGACGTCTCCGTCGCCGAAGCCGGTCATCAAGACCTGCACCGGCGCGCGCTGATCGGTGTGGCCGTGGTCGCGGCGAGTGGCGAGCACATTCGTGACGTGCTCGACTCGTGTGAGCGCCTCGTCGCCGGAAGGCCGGAGTTCGAACTGCTCTCCGCCCACCGCCGGCTGCTCGGCCCCGATGACTGACGGAAATTTCGAGGAGACGAATCCCATGGCCGACCCCGCTCGGGCTCGCAAGCTCGCCAAGCGGATCTCACAGATCGTCGCGCACGCGATCGAGCACGACATCAAGGATCCGCGACTCAACCACGTGACGATCACCGACACGAAGATCACGGCGGATCTGCACGACGCCACGGTCTACTACACGGTGCTCGGGGAGAACCTGGAGTCCACACCCGATCACGCCGGTGCCGCGGCGGCGCTCGAATCCGCCCGCGGTGTGCTGCGCACGAAGGTCGGCCAGGGCACGGGAGTTCGCTACACTCCGACGCTGGCCTTCGTGGCCGACAGCATCCCTGAAGAGGCCAAGCACATCGAGGACCTTCTCGCGAAGGCCAGGGAAGCCGATGCGGAGGTCGCCCGCCGGGCGACCGGAGCACAGCACGCCGGTGAAGCCGACCCGTACAAACCGCCACGGGAAGAGGCCACAGACGATGAGTTCGCCGATGAGGAGACCCGGAGCTGAGGGAACGGGCCACGCCCTGAACCGGCGTGGCCTGTTGCTGGGAGCCGCGGCTCTCGGCGGCTCGGCGCTGCTTTCCGCCTGCGGCGCCGAGAAACCACCATTGATGGGGCCGCCGCCGGTGGCCCCGCCCACCCGTCCGACCCCGCTCACCGAAGCGGTCACGGTGCAAAGGATGCGGTCCGCGGCCCGGAACCGCGAGGTCAACCTCGTCATCATCGCCCCCGACGGCGTGTCCCGGGTCGGGATGCCGGTCTGCGCCGCCCTGCACGGGCGCGGCGCGGACGCCCGGACGTTCCTGGACCTCGGGGTGCAGAACGCGCTGAACCAGGTCGTCGCGGACGGCCTTCCCGCCTTCGCGGTCGCCGCCGTCGACGGGGACAACTACTGGGTGGACGTCGGCAAGGCCGACGACCCGCAGCGCATGCTGTCCGACGAACTGCCCGGCTGGCTCGCCCAGCGCCAATTGCAGCCGCCGTCGGCGATGTTCGGGATCTCGATGGGCGGTTTCGGCGCCTTGCGCTACGCCCGCGAGAACAAGAACCTCAAAGCCGTCGCCGTGGCGAGCGCCGCGTTGTTCGTGAGCTGGCCCGACGCCAAGTCCCGCAAGGTCTTCGCGGATCGCGAGCAGTGGGAATCGCATGAGCCGCTGCTGCACGCCGGTGATCTCACCGCGTCGTCGACGGGGGTGTGGTGCGGGAACGGGGATCCCTTCGCCCGCGCCGACCGCAAGCTCATCAAGGCGGTGCGGCCCGCTGTCGGGAAGATGTCCGAAGGCGCCCACAACGACGACTACTGGCGGGGCATCATGCCCGAGATGATGAAGTTCGTCGGGGAACGCCTGGCCTGACCCCGCGTTTCGTCCTCTGGATGCGGTAGTTGGCGACGCGAACTACCGCATCCAGAGGACGAAACGCGGTGGTCGGCGAAGCGAACTACCGCATCCAGAGGACTACTTGCGCGGGAGGCCCGGCGGGTTGATCCGCGAAGCCTCCACGGCCTCAGTGCTCAGGTTCCAGCGTTTGAGCACCTCGGCGCACTGGCAGCGAGAGAAGGCAAAGGCGGCGTGTTGTGAAAGCCACTTTCACAACCTTCAACGTTGCGAAAGTGGCTTTCACAACACCGGTGTGTCAGGCCGCTCGGCTGTCCGCGAAGGCCTCCTGGCCTACCCTGAAGGGGGCGAGGGGACCCTTCACGGACCCGGGACCGGCCGCATCCAGAGGACTACATGCGGGATCAGACGGGTTTGGCGGCGACGATCAGGTCCCGCACGATCGCCTGATCGACCCGGTGCGCGAACCCGGCGTACGGGCCTTCTTCACGGACGTCCAAGCCCGCCTTCTCCAGGATCGCGGCGAGTTCCTCCCGCGGCGCGACGTTGGTGTTCCAGGAGATGCCGAGCGCGCCGCCCGGCCGCAGCACCCGTGTCCACACCGGGACGGCGGCCGCGAGCAGGTCGCGCGGGCTGCGTGCGAGCGTCGCGTCCTGGGTGCGGTGGCTGCCGTGCTGCACGCCGTACGGGGCGTCGGTGACGATGAGGTCCACCGAGTTCGGCCGCAGCAGTTCGTCCGTGGTGAGCGTGTCGCAGTTGAGGTAGCTCAGCTTGCGGACGTCACCCGCCTTGTACCGCTCCTTGGTGATCCCGAAGCCGATGTCGAGCCGCCTGCCGAGCCGGACCTTGTTGCGGCGCACCTGACCGGATTCGGCGAGGTGCTTGATCCGCTTCTGCTTCAGCCAGGTCTTGATGAACATCTCATAGGAGTCGAAATCCTTGCCGTCGACGTCGAGGCCGGTCGCGTCGAAGCCGTACATCATCGCCTGGTTCAGCGTCGTGCCGCGGCCGCACAGCGGATCCAGCAGGTGCAGCGGCTTGTCCAGCATCGCGGCCGGGTTCGCCGTCGACAGCAGGGTGACGTTGACGAGGAGTTTGGTGAACAGTTCGTTCGTCTTGCCCGGGTACTTCTGGATGGTCAGCAGATCCGAGTCGAAGTTCGCGAGCGGACCGATCGTGACCGGCTTCAGGACGCCGTCGCCGAGTTCGAACAGCGCGTACAGCGCGGAAAGGTTCGAAAGGAGCGCGAGGTCGCGTTCGCTCAACGGGGCGGGAGTGGTGAAGGTGAGGTAGCCGACGCCGCCGAGTTCCGTTTCGGAGATCTCGGAGATCTCGGTCTCCAGCGCGGACAGGCCGAACACCGCCAGTTCCGCGCGCAGCAGAGCCGGGGTGGAGTCGGTGTAGACCCGGTTGGCGGACGGGTAGACCAGGATCGCGTACTCGGACATCCGGTAGAGCGTAGCTTGACTGATTGTGACGACGACTTCAGTGCCGAACCTCAAGGAAGCCGCCGCGCTCCTGGCGCGCGCGAACGACGTGACCCTGCTCGGCCATGTCCGGCCGGACGCCGACGCGCTCGGCAGCGCGCTGGCACTGGGCCGGGCCCTCCAGCTCCGCGGCGTCGAGGTCCGCGTCTCGGTCGGCGAGCCCGAAGAGATGCCGGAGACCCTGCGGAGCCTCGACGTCGGCGGGCTTTACGTCCCCGCGAGCGAACTGCCGGAGAGCGAACAGCTGCTGGTCGCCCTCGACACGCCCACCCCGGGCAGGCTCGGGAAACTCGCGCCGCGGGTGGACGCCGTCCGCGCGGCCGGGGGCGACGTCCTGGTGATCGACCATCACGCGTCCAACGTCTACTTCGGCACGACACATGTCGTCGACGACACCGCCGAAGCCACCGCCGTCCTCGTTTTCGCGTTGCTGGAGGAACTGGGCACCGAGATCGACGAGCCGATCGCGCGCTGCCTGTACGCGGGGCTCGTCACCGACACGAGCGGCTTCCGCCGCGCCCGGCCGTCCACCCATCTGATGGCCGCGAAGCTGCTCGAAGCCGGTGTCGATCCGGACAAGGTCGTCCGCGAGATCGTCGACGATCACCCGTTCGCCTGGTTGCCGATGCTTTCGGACGTCCTCGCGGGCGCCCGGCTCGAACCGGACGAGGCGCGCGGCTTCGGGCTCGCGCACGCCGTCGTGACCCTCGACGCCGCGCGGAGCGTGCGCGCGGAAGAGGTCGAGGCGGTCATCGACGTCATCCGGTCCACCCGTGAGGCCGGGGTCGCCGTCGTGCTCAAGGAAGCCGAGCCGATCGGGCCGCGGCAGCGGTGGACGGTCTCGCTCCGCTCGGCGGGCGGGGTCGACGTCTCGGCCGCGGCCGGGGAACTGGGCGGCGGCGGGCATCGCCAGGCGGCCGGGTGCACCGCCGAAGGCACGGCGGACGAGGTGCTCGGCAAGCTGAGGGAGGCACTGGCGCGGGCGCCCCTGCTGTGAGGCGGTGACGGGCGGTGTCATCGTAATTTCATCGGCGGTTCCTAGCGTCATCCCCGATGAACGAGAGCGCTTCCCTCCGCCGCCGGGTCCTGGTCACGCTGGGCGTGATCCTGGTGTTCCGGCTGGGCCAGAGCCTGCCCGCTCCTCACTTGACCGTCCGCGCGCCGGAAGCCGATCAGCCGTTGCGCTGGATCCTCGACCTGGTCACCGGCGGTGGCCTGGCCACCCTGCCGGTGTTCGCGTTCGGTGTCCTTCCCTGCCTGGCCGCGCCGCCGGTCCTGCGGGCGCTGACCGTCCTGGTCCCGCGGCCGGCCGCGCTCCGGGCCGAGGGCGAAGCCGGCGCCCGGGTGCTGGCGCGCTACCGGCGACGCCTCGTGGTCGTGCTCGGCTTGCTGGGCGCCGTCGCCGTGGTGGCGTTCCGCGGTCCGGACGTCCTCGGTGGAGCCGTCGCGGTGGCGTGCCTGACCGCGGGTGCGGCGCTGGTCCTGCGGCTGACCGAGGTGATCACCGACCGGGGATTCGGGAACGGCGTCCGGATCCTGCTGCTCGCCCAGGTGCTGGCGGTGCTGCCGGCGGAGCTCGCGCGCCTGTACGAAACGAGGGGCTGGGCCGCCATCGTGGTCATGGCCGCGGTGACGCTGTCGGTCACGGTGCTCACGGTCGTCTTCGCGCAGGCGCAGCGCCGCGTCCCGGTGGAGTACGCCAAGCGGATGATCGGGGTGCGTGCCTACGGCGGGACCCCGGCCTACCTCCCCTTCCGGTTCCCGCAAGCCAACAGCCCGGCCGTGCTCGCCGCGGTGCTGGTGTCCCTGCCCGGGTTCTGGCCCGGGGTGGGCTGGCTGCGCGACGAGGGGAACGGCGGGCGGATCGCGGTCTACTTCGTCCTTGTCTGCCTCTTCGCCTTCGCCAGGGCGGCCGTGAGCGAGGACACGGACAAGGTGGCCGTCGATCTGGTGCGGACGGGTGGCTTCGTCCCCGGGATCCGGCCGGGAACCCCGACCGCGGAGTACCTCGACTACGTGCGCCGCCGGATCGTCGCCTTCGGAGCGGTCTGCTCGGGAGTGGTCGCGCTGATCCCGGCCGTCGGCCTGGGCCTGCTGGACGTGAGCCCGAGGTTTCCCTTCGCGGCGGTGGCCCTGCTGGTGGTTCTCGTGTTCCTCGTCAGTGTCACGCTCGACACCGTGCGGCAGATCGAGTCACTGCGACAGCGGAAGCGATACGAACCGTTTCTCCGCTGAGCGAACGGCCCGCGCCCGGGGTACGGGCGCGGACCGTGACCACTTCAGAAATGCGGGAGCCAGCCGCCACCGAGGGCGTCGGCGGGGCCGAATTTGTTGCCGCCCTTGCCGTTCCAGAGGTAGAGGGTGCCGGTGGTCTGGTTGATGGCGCCGATGTCGCTGTGGCCGTCCTTGTTGACGTCGCCGAGTGACATCAGCGTGCGGTGGTAGTCGTTCCAGCCACCGCCGACCGCGTCCGCGGCGCCGAACCTGTTGTCCCCCTTACCGTTCCAGATGGTCAGTGTGGTGCCGTCCTTGATCGCGGCGAGGTCGGTCTTGCCGTCGTTGTCGAAGTCGCCCGCGACGGGTGCGGTGAACGACGCCCAGCCGCCACCGACGGTGTCAGCCGGGGTGAAGTGGTTGTTTCCTTTGCCGTTCCAGATGTAGAGGGTGCCGTCCTTGACCGCGGAGAGGTCGCTGATGCCGTCGTTGTCGAAGTCGCCCGCGACGGGGGCGCTGAAGGGTTCCCAGCCGCTGCCCACGGCGTCGGCGGCGCCGAATTTGTTGCCGCCTTTGCCGTTCCAGACGTAGAGGATGCCTTCCTTGACTGCTGCGAGGTCGGTCTTTCCGTCCTTGTTGAAGTCACCGGCCGCGGGGCGGGTGAAGTCCGCCCAGCCGCCACCTACCGCGTCGGCGGCGGCGAAGTCGTTGCTGCCTTTGCCGTTCCAGATGGTCAGGGTTCCGGTTCCGGTGGCGTAGATGTCCCCGACGCCGTTGCCGTCGAAGTCCCCGCCGTCGAGGGACTTTTCGAGGACCTTGTCGTAGCGGATGCCACGGTAGGTGGTCATCTCCGACCAGGAGTTGGTGTTGTGATTGGTCTTCTGGCCGTAGTCGTTCTCGGAGTAGACCCAGGCGCCCGCCGAGTGGTCCTTGGGGTCGACCCACTTCTCGAACAGCTCGATATGACCGTTCTTGAGCAGCGCGTCACCGGGCAGCAGATCGTGCAGGCTCGGCAGCCAGGACTTGTGCGAGTAGGACTCGAAGTCGCCGGTGTTGAGGTCCCAGCCGTCGGATTTCTTCGGCAGATGCCAGGCCATCGCGACCAGACCGGAGCAGTCCGGCCGGTACTTGCCGCCGGTGCCGTCGGAGATCGCGTCCGCCTGATCCTGGCTGTACCAGGTGTCGCCCCGGTCGTACCAGTACTTGGCGCGGGCGATGATCTCGGCGCGAGTGATCGCGCCGCCCACTGTGGACGCCGCGCTCGCCTCGTTTCGCGTGCCGAACGTGAGCAAGCCTGCGACGAGGGTCACGAGGGCCATGAGCGCGGAGGCGAACCGGACCGCTCTGGGAGAACCGGAGCTGTTCATGACGACCTTTCCTGAGCATGATGTGGAGTTGGACAGCACAGACGCTCCGGGAGGCCGCTGTAACCACGCTTCAACGCGGGCTACAGCGAGGCGGCGCGCTGTACGGGATCCGCTCTGGGGAGGGTCGGATGAGGTTTTCTCTGCTCGGGCCGATGGAGGTGGCCGGTCCGTCGGGGCCGATCGCGCTCCCGGGGATGAAGCCGCGCACGCTGCTCGCCGCGCTGCTGCTGGGGTACGGCCGGACGGTGCCCGCCGAACGGCTGATCGGCGTGGTGTGGGGCGAGGAGCCGCCCGCCACCGCCCGCGCGGTGGTGCAGACGTATGTCGCGACCCTGCGCCGGGCGTTCGACGCGGCGGGGCTGCCGCCGGTCATCGTGTCCGACCGGAACGGCTACCGCGCCGAGATCGCCGAGGACGCCCTCGACGTGCGGGTGTTCGAGCACCTGGTGGAGCGGGGACGGCGGGCGGCGCAAAGCGGTGACCACACCGAAGCGGCGGACCTCTTCCGCACCGGCCTCGCCCTGTGGCGGGGCGCCGCGCTCGGCGGGATCGGCGAGGCGTTCCTTCGCGCCGAGGCGGACCGGCTCGACGAGCTGCGCCTGACCGTCACCGAGGAGCGGATCGACGCGGATCTGGCGATGGGGCAGGGACCCCGGCTTCTCGCGGAACTCACCGAACTGGTCGCCTCGCATCCCACCCGGGAGCGGTTACGAGGCGGCCTGATGGTCGCGTTGTACCGGTCCGGCCGCCAGGCCGACGCGCTGGAGGTGTACGAACGCGGCCGCAAGGCGCTGATCGACGAACTGGGCATCGATCCCGGCCCGGAGCTGCGTCAGGTGCACGAGGCGATCCTGCGGTGCGACCCGGCGCTGCTGCCGGCCGTCGCCTCCCGCACCCCGCGGCAGTTGCCGTCGCCGCCGCCCGACTTCACCGGCCGGGCAGCCGAACTCGCGGAGCTGCGCACGACGGTGACGCCGACCGCTGTGTCGCGGTCGACGCCTCGGGCGAGCTCATCGACGGCGACCAGATCATGGCCGTCCTCGCGCTCGCCCTCGCCGAGCATTTCCCCGATGGTCAGGTCCACCTCGAACTGCACGGCTCGACGGACGCCCCGGCGACCGCCGAGGAGGTCCTCGGTCGCGTCCTGCGCGACTTCGACCCCGCGGCGGCGGCGCCCGGATCACTCGAAGAGCGGGTCGCCCGCTATCGGACCCTGCTCGCCGGCAGCCGCACGCTCGTCGTGCTCGACGACGCCGCGAACGAGGCCCAGGTCCGGCCGCTGCTGCCCGGCGGCCCGGGGTGCGCGGTGATCGTCACCTCGCGCAACCGGCTGCCCGCGCTGGCGGGCGCGACCTACTGCGAACTGGGGGTGCTGCCCGCGGAGGCCGCGCTCGACCTGTTCACCCGCATCGTCGGCAACGACCGGGCGAGTACCGAGCCCGCGTCCGCGGCCGAGATCACCGAGCTGTGCGGGCAGCTGCCGCTCGCCATCCGCGTCGCCGGAGCGCGGCTGGTGTCCCGGCGGCAGTGGTCGCTGTCCCGGTTGGCGAGCCGCCTCGCCCAGGAACAGCGCCGCCTCGACGAACTGGTGGTCGGCGACCAGGAGGTGCGGGCCAGCATCAACCTGAGTTACACGCTCCTGCCCAAGGCCGTGCGGACCGCGTTGCGCAGGCTGGGGTTGCTCGGCCTGGCGCATTTTCCCGCCTGGGTCGCCGCGGCGGCGATGGAGACCGATCTCGGCGGCGCGGAGCGGGTGCTCGAAGACCTCGTCGACGTGTCCCTGCTCGAAGTCGACGGCGTGGATCCCTTGGGGCTCATGCGGTATCGGCTGCACGATCTCGTCCGGCTGTTCGCGCTGGAACGCGCCAGGGACGAGGAAAGTCCCGCGGACCGGGCGGCCACGGTGGAACGGGTGCTCGGCGGCTGGATCTGGCTGGTCGGGCGGATCACCGAGACCATGCCGCCGGTCGTGCCGTCGATCCAGGGCAGTTTCCGGCTGGGCCGTCCCGTCGACCAGGAGATCGCCCAGCGCGTCGTGGCCAGGCCGTACGAATGGTTCCGTGCCGAAGAAGAGGCGATGACCACCGCCGTCGAGCTGGCGGTGTCACTGGACCTGGTCGACATCGCGGTCGAACTCGCCTCGGCCCTGTGCGGCACCGCTTTCGGCGGGCACAACCGGGTCCTCGACGATTCGCTCGGGTCCTGGCGCCGCACCCACGACGCGGCGCTCACCGCGGCCCGTCGCAACGAAAACGCCCTCGGCGAGGCGACCCTGCTGGCGGGGCTCGGGCAGCTGTACTACGAGCACGACGACTTCCCCCGTGCCCGCGCCCACCTGAGCCAGGCGCTGTCGATGTTCCGCGCCGCCGGTGACGTCCGGGGTGAGGCCACCACGCTCGCCGCGCTCGGTGCCGCCTGCCGCGAGCAGGGCTATCTGCCGGAGGCGGTGCATTTCCTGGACCGCGCCGGGCGGATGTGGTCCGGACTGGACGATCCGGCGGCGATGGGGCACGTCCACCGGCTGGCGGGCACGGTGCGCCTGGAGATGGGCGACTACCCCGGAACGCTGGCCGCGTTGACCGAGGCACGGACCTCGTTCACGGCGGCGGGCTCGCGGCGCGGGGAAGGACTGACCCTGCGCAGCCTGTCGCTGTATCACCGGGCGCGTGGCGAATGGGCGGAAGCCGAGGAGTCCGCGCGTGCGGCGCTCGCGATCTTCGAGGGGACCGAGGACCGGATGCTGGTCGCGTACTGCGAACGCGCGCTGGCCAAAGCGTTGCTGCGGCGCGGGGACTCGGTCACGGCGCGGCGGCTGGCGGAGAACGCGCTGGAGGTCTGCCGCGAGCTCGGCGACGCCTTCGGCCACGCGTGCACCCTCCGCGTCGTCGGGGAGACACACCTCGCGGACGGCCGGTTGTACCAGGCGAAGGACTGCCTGGAGGACTCGCTGCGGCGGTGGACCGACCTGCGCGCCGAGCTGTTCAGGGCGCGGACCTTGCGCACGCTGGCCGAGGTGCACGACGCGCTCGGCGACGCGCCCGCCGGGCAGCGGATGACAGCCGAGGCCCTGGAGACCTTCCGTGCCTATGGGGCCCGCGAGTACCAGGAACTCGCTGTAACCCGGTTACAGCGTTCTTGAAGGACACTCGTGGACAGTGGGGCCCATGTCGTCGTTCGTGTCGTTGTCGGATCCCCGTGTCGCAGCCGTCGCCGTCCGGGAATGCGGGGAACCCCTGGTGGACCTGCGGGACACCGGCGCCATCCGGATCGATCCCAGGCTCGCCGACGAACCGGGCGCCTTCGCGCACGTGCGGCTCAGCGTCGCGGACCGGCTCGTCGCCGCCCAATGCCAGCTTCCGCGCGGACTGCGCCTGCTCGTCGTCGAGGGGTTCCGGCCGCGGGAGGTGCAGGAGCGGTACTTCGCGGACAGCAAGGCCCGGATCGCGCGGGCCAATCCCGGGTGGCCCGCCGAGCGGGTGGCCGCCGAAGCCGCCACCTACGTGTCGCCGCCCGAAGTCGCACCGCATGTCGCCGGGGGAGCGGTGGACCTCACCCTGTGCACCGTCGACGGCGTCGAACTGCCGATGGGGAGCGACCTGAACGCGACCCCGCCCGAATACGGGACGGAGTGTTTCACCGGGTCGGCCTCGATCGGCCCGGAGGCGCGGGCCAACCGGGAAACCCTCATCGACGCGATGACCACGACCGGTTTCGTGAACTACCCGAGCGAATGGTGGCACTGGTCCTACGGGGACCGGTACTGGGCGTTCGCCACCGGCACGAAGCACGCCCGCTTCGGCCCGGCGGGTTTCCCGGCGACTGGGACTGTCGTACCAATCGCTTAGTCTGCATCGGTGCCTGAAGCTTCCGAACTCGACGAGCGCGTCCCGCCGAAACGCGTGCTCGGTCTCGCCGTGCCCGCCCTCGGCGTCCTCGCCGCCGAACCGCTGTACGTCCTGGTGGACACGGCCGTCGTCGGGCATCTCGGCGCGTTGCCGCTGGCCGGGCTCGCCGTCGGCGGTGTCGTGCTGTCGCAGGTTTCGAGCCAGCTGACGTTCCTCTCCTACGGCACCACGTCGCGGACGGCCCGGTTGCACGGCGCCGGACGCCGGGGCGACGCGGTCCGCGAAGGCGTCCAGGCGACCTGGCTGGCGGTGATCGTCGGGCTGGTCGTGATCGTCGCCGGGCAACTGCTCGCCGCGCCCATCGCGCGAGTCCTGTCCGGGGACGCCGCGATCACCGACGCCGCCGTCTCCTGGCTGCGGATCGCGCTGTTCGGGACGCCGTTCATCCTGATCACGATGGCGGGTAACGGCTGGATGCGCGGTGTCCAGGATTCCGCGAAACCGTTGCGCTATGTGTTGGCGGGCAACGGGATCTCCGCGGTCCTGTGCCCGGTGCTGGTGTACGGCGCGGACTGGGGGCTGGAAGGTTCGGCGATCGCGAACGTCGTCGCGCAGGTGATCTCGGCGTCGCTGTTCATCGTGGCCCTCGTGCGGGAGCGGGTCCCGCTGCGCCCGGAGCCGAAGGTGATGCGTGCCCAGCTCGGTCTCGGCCGGGATCTCGTGCTGCGCAGTCTCGCCTTCCAGGCGTGTTTCGTCTCCGCCGCCGCGGTCGCCGCGCGGACGTCCACCGAGGCGGTCGGCGCGCATCAGGTCGTCCTGCAGCTGTGGACGTTCCTCGCGCTGGTGCTGGACTCGCTCGCGATCGCCGCGCAGTCGCTCGTGGGGGCCGCCCTCGGCGCCGGCGCGAGCAAACGGGCGCGAGGCGTGTCGGGCCAGATCACCGTCTACGGACTGGTGTTCGGCTGCTTCCTCGGCGTCGTCTTCGCGTCGCTGGCCGGTGTGCTGCCGAAGGTGTTCACTTCGGACGCGGCCGTGCTCGGCGAGATCCCGCACGCGTGGTGGTTCTTCGTCGCGTTGCAACCGATCGCCGGGGTGGTGTTCGCGCTGGACGGCGTCCTGCTCGGCGCGGGCGACGCCGCGTTCCTGCGCAACGCGACACTGCTGAGCGCGGCGCTCGGGTTCCTGCCGCTGGTCTGGCTGTCGCTCGCGTTCGGGTGGGGGCTGGCCGGGATCTGGACCGGGCTCTCGCTGTTCATGCTGCTGCGGCTGGTGACCCTGCTGGTGCGATGGCGTTCGGGCCGGTGGGCCGTGGAAGGCGCCGTCCGCACGGCCTGACCCACTCCGCATTTCGTCCTCTGAATGCGGTCCTTGCACGCGCAACTACCGCATTCAGAGGACGAAATGCGGTGGTAGCGGTACGTGCTGTGGCGAAAACCACCCGGGTAACGGGTATGTTTCGCCGTTGCTTAGGCGCTACAACTATATGAGGCGGCAACGCGGGCGTCTTCTTGTGCCCAAGACCGTTCTCGAGGAGGAAACACTGTGACAGGCCGAGCCACCCGCCGGTCCTGGTTCATCTGGTTCGCCGCCGTCACCGTCTACCTCTTCGGTGTCTTCCACCGCACCTCGTTCGGCGTCGCCGGGCTCCAGGCCGCCGACCGTTTCGGCGTCGGTGCGGCCGCGCTCGGCACGTTCACCGTCCTGCAGGTCGGCGTCTACGCCTCGATGCAGATCCCCACCGGCGTCCTCGTCGACCGCTACGGCCCGCGCCGGGTGCTCACCGCCGCCGTCCTCTTCCTCGGGCTCGGCCAGATCCTGCTCGCGATCGCCGATTCGTACCCGCTGGGCCTGCTCGCCCGCGCCGTCGTCGGCTTCGGGGACGCGCTGACGTTCGTGAGCATCATGCGGCTGATCGCCGCGCATTTCCCCGGCCGCCAGTACGCCCTGCTCGCCGCGCTGACCGGGGCCATCGGATACGTCGGCAACCTCGCCGCGACCGTCCCGCTCGGCCTGCTGCTCGACGGACCCGGCTGGACCCCGACGTTCCTCGCCGTCGGCCTGGTGACGGCGCTGTACTCCGCCGTCGTCGCCCTCCGGGTCAAGGACAACCCGGTCGGCGAGCCGGAGCCCGTGCGCGAAAAGGTGCATCCGAAACTGCTCGGCCGCCAGGTCGCCGACGCGTGGCGCACCCCGGGCACCCGGCTGGGATTCTGGGTCCACTTCAGCACGATGTTCGCGCCCAACGTGCTGACCATGCTGTGGGGCGTCCCGTTCCTGGTGCAGGGACAGGGTTTCCCGAAGTCCACCGCGAGTTCACTGCTGATCGTCTTCGTGTTCGGCTCGATGCTCGGCGGCCCGGTGATCGGCGGTCTGATCGGACGGCGCCCGTCGCTGCGGATGCCGCTCGTCGGCGGGTACATCGGCGGCGCCGCGGTGATGTGGGCGATCCTGCTCGGCTGGAGCGGGACGACCCCGATCGCGGTCCTGGTCCCCGTGTTCGCGTTCCTTTCCCTCGGCGGACCCGCGTCGATGATCGGCTTCGCGCTGGCGCGGGACTACAACCCGCTCTCGCGCGTCGGCACCGCGACCGGGGTGGTGAACGTCGGCGGGTTCGTCGCCACGACGATCTCCGCGCTCGCCGTCGGCGTGCTGCTGGAGTGGACGGGCGGCGCGTTCCGCCTGGCGCTGCTGTCGGTCATCGCGGTGCTCGCGTTCGGCACCTTCCGGATGCTCGTGTGGTGGCGGCGCACCCGCGCCGCGCTGTTCGAGGCCGAGGCCCGCGGCGAGCGGATCCCGGTACAGATCCGGCGCCGCCGCTGGGACGCCGAAGCGCCGCTGCCCGTCTCGTCCTAGGCGAAGGCCCGAAAGATAGGGTTCGGCCCGTGTCGCGCCCCAATCAGGCTCAAGCCAAGAAACGTCCCGCCCCGCCGCCCGGTCTCGTCATCGTCGACAAGCCGTCCGGCATGACCTCCCACGACGTCGTCGCCAGGGCGCGGCGCTTCATGGGCACCCGCAAGGTCGGGCATGCCGGCACCCTCGACCCGATGGCCACCGGTGTCCTGGTGCTCGGCATCGAACGCGCGACGAAACTCCTCGGCCATCTCGCCCTGGACCGCAAGACCTACCTCGCGACCCTCTCTTTGGGACTGTCGACGACGACCGACGACGCCGAGGGCGAACCGATCGCCGAAGCCGCCGCGGACGCCGTCGGGAAGATCACCGACGACGAGATCGCCGCCGGGATCGCCGCATTGACCGGTGACATCCAGCAGGTGCCGAGCGCGGTCAGCGCGGTCAAGATCGACGGAAAGCGCGCGTACGCCCGCGTCCGCGCCGGCGAAGAGGTCGTGATCCCGCCTCGTCCGGTCACCGTGCACCGCTTCGATCTGCTCGCCACCCGCCGCGAGGCGGGCCGGATCGAACTCGACGCCGTCGTCGAGTGTTCGTCGGGGACCTACGTCCGGGCGCTGGCCCGCGATCTCGGCGCCGGGCTCGGCGTCGGCGGCCACCTCCTCGCGTTGCGGCGCACCACGGTCGGGCCGTTCACGCTCGCCAAGGCCCGCACGCTCGATCAGCTCGAAGACAAGCCGGAGCTCTCGCTCGATCTCGACGCCGCCGTCGCCGCCGCGTTCCCGCGCCGCGATCTCGACGCCCGCGCGGCGCAGGCGGTCCGATATGGACAGAGGGTGCCCGCGGCGGGGATCGAAGGCACGTACGGGATGTTCGGACCCGACGGCCGGGTGCTCGCGCTCGCCGCGGACGAAGGCGAACTGGCCCGGTCTGTGGTCGTCTTGCTCCCGGCCTAGGGTGGTGACCGGAGCAGGCCTGGAGGAGACGGGGCTACAAGTGCAGCGTTGGCGTGGTTTGGGTGACCTCCCCGGGAGCTGGGGACGGTGCGTGGTGACGATCGGCGTCTTCGACGGCGTGCATCGCGGGCATCAGGAGCTGATCTCGAGGACGGTCCGCGCCGCCGCCGAACGCGGCGTGCCGAGTGTGGTGCTGACCTTCGACCCGCATCCGTCGGAGGTGATCCGGCCGGGCAGCCATCCCGCGCAGCTGACCACGTTGCGCCGCAAGGCTGAACTGGTCGAAGGCCTGGGCGTGGACGTCTTCTGCGTGCTGCCGTTCACCCTCGAACTGTCGCGGCTGACCGCGCACGAGTTCGTGCACGAGGTCCTGGTGGACAAACTGCACGCGGCCGCGGTGATCGTGGGGGAGAACTTCACCTTCGGCGCGAAGGCCGCCGGTGACGTCGACCTGCTGCGCACCCTGGGGAAACGGTTCGGTTTCGTGGCGCACGGCGCGGAACTGCAGGGGCTGCTCGCGCAGGAACAGGCGGACAACGAGATCACGTTCTCCTCGACCTACGTCCGCTCGTGCATCGACGCCGGCGACGTCGTCGCGGCGTCCGAAGCGCTCGGCAGGCCGCACCGGCTGGAGGGCATCGTCGTCCGGGGCGACCGCCGGGGACACGACCTCGGCTACCCGACGGCGAACCTGTCGACGCCGCGGTTCGCGGCGGTGCCCGCCGACGGTGTCTACAGCGCTTGGTTCACCCGTTCGTCGGATCCTGGCCGACGGCTTCGCTCCGCCGTCTCGGTCGGGACGAACCCGACCTTCTCGGGGCGGGAACGCACCGTCGAGGCCTTCGTCCTCGACATCGACGAGGATTTCTACGGACAGCACGTCGCGCTCGATTTCGTTGCCAAGCTGCGGGATCAGGTCCGGTTCCCGACGTCGGAAGGTCTGGTGGAACAGATCGACGAGGACGTCGCGCGGACCAGGGAAATGCTGGGCGAGCAGGACTGACCGGCGCCGGACGGAGCCGGACGAGAATCGACAAACACACCCGTCACGGTGCGTTTCGGTGGCAAGATGTCACGGACCGCGCAGGGCGTTCGACGGTTAGGGGAGCGGACCAGGTGGAGGACCACAAGATCGTCCAGCGGAACATCGCGCTGCAGAGGGAGTGGTACGGGGAGCCACTCGGCGATCGGGTGCGAAGGCTTGTCGTCGCCTTCGACATCTCTCAGGCCTTCCTCGCCGAGGTCCTCGGTATCAGCGCGCCCATGCTCAGCCAGGTGATGAGCGGGCGCCGGGCGAAGATCGGCAACCCGGTCGTGCTCGCCAAGATGATCATGCTGGAACGCAAGGTCCTGGTCCCGGCGGTCGCCGCGGGGGACCGGAAGGCCATGCAGGAGGCCTTGGAAGACGTCCGCGACTCGCGGCCGACGGTGGGCCGGGACAACATCCCGGTCGGCGCCGTCGCCGACGACCAGGGCGTGCTCGTGGCGCTGCGCGACATCGGCGAGGACGAAGACCTCACCGAGGCCGCGAAGCTGCTCGACGACGACTTCCCGTCCCTGGCGGATCTGCTGCGCCGGGCGGCCAAGCACTCCTGACGCCATGCTGCTTTTCAGTGCTCTGCTCCCGCCGGACGGCGTCCTCGACGAGGCCGCGGCCGCGGTGGGTACGCCCGAAGACGACGGTTTCCGCTGGTCGGCGCGTGAGAACTGGCACGTCACCCTCGGTTTCTACGGCGCCGGCGACGCGGCCGAGCGGGGCGAATGGCTGGCCGGAAGGCTGGCCGGCGCGGAGCCGATCGACCTCCGGCTGGAAAAGGCCGCGACATTCCCCGGGGTCCTGTGGTTGAGTGTCACCGGAACCGGGCTCCACGAGCTGGCCGTCAAGGCCGGCGCGGAGAGTGAGGGCAGGCCGTACGTGGCCCACCTGACACTGGCCCGCTTCCCCCGCGACCGGCCGGACGCCGCGAGCGCGTGGGAGGAGCGGCTGGCCGGGTTCACCAGTGAGACTTGGACGGCGACCGAAGCCGTGCTGATGAGCAGTGACCGTGAGCAAGGCGTGTCGCGCTACCGGGTGATCCGGTCGTACGCGTTGAACCACGCCCGCGCCTGAAGCCGCTGATCACGAGGCTGGTAACCTCGATGATCGGGTCCGGCTGCAGTCCGTGGCGGCCGTGACCGTCTCACCCGGCGTGAAGCATCGTCCGGGCCGCACGGCACAGAATATCTAGGAGCACCACTGTGGCTTTGTCCACCGAAGAGAAGAAGTCGATCCTTGCCGAGTACGGCGTGCACGACTCGGACACCGGATCCCCCGAGGCCCAGGTCGCGCTGCTGACCAAGCGCATCGTCGGCCTCACCGAGCACCTCAAGGCTCACAAGCACGACCACCACTCCCGTCGCGGGCTTCTGCTGCTGGTCGGCCGCCGCCGCCGGCTGCTGAACTACGTGATGAAGGTGGACATCGAGCGTTACCGTGCGCTGATCCAGCGCCTCGGCCTGCGCCGATAGCTTGAACCCGAGGGGGAGTGACCACGTCGGTCGCTCCCCCTCGGTCTAAGAAAACACACGGCGCGAGCGCGCACGAGGAACCGTCCGCCGGTCCTCGGTAGTGGTTCCCGGGCAACGGCCCGGGGGCTTCGATCGAAGACCGGCCTCACTCCTCGAGCGTCCGCAGGCGAAACAGGTCCCAGGGTGGGAGACTCGCGCCGTTACAGAGGATCAAAAGAGGAGATACACCCTATGACCGACTCCACCGGAGTCACCGTGCACGAAACCGAAGCCGTGATCGACAACGGCCGTTTCGGCACCCGCACCGTTCGCTTCGAGACCGGCCGCCTGGCCCGTCAGGCCGCCGGCGCCGTCGTCGCGTACCTCGACGAAGAGACCATGCTGCTCTCGGCGACCACCGCGTCGAAGCACCCGAAGGACCACTTCGACTTCTTCCCGCTGACCGTGGACGTCGAGGAGCGGATGTACGCCGCCGGACGCATCCCCGGCGCGTTCTTCCGTCGCGAGGGCCGCCCGTCGACCGACGCGATCCTGACCTGCCGCCTGATCGACCGGCCGCTGCGCCCGTCGTTCGCCGACGGTCTCCGCAACGAGATCCAGGTCGTCATCACCGTCCAGAGCCTCAACCCCGAGGACCCGTACGACGTCCTCGCGATCAACGCGGCCTCGGCCTCGACGCAGATCGCCGGCCTGCCGTTCTCGGGCCCGGTCGGTGGCGTCCGCGTCGCCCTGATCGACGGCCAGTGGGTCGCGTTCCCGACCTGGAAGCAGCTGGAAGAGGCCACCTTCAACATGGTGGTCGCCGGTCGCATCGTCGGTGACGACGTCGCGATCATGATGGTCGAGGCCGAGGGCACCGAGCAGACGCTCGACCTGATCGCCGCGGGTGGCAAGGCGCCGGACGAGATCGCCGTCGCCGAGGGCCTCGAAGCCGCCAAGCCGTTCATCAAGGTGTTGTGCGAGGCCCAGCAGCAGCTGGCCGAGCTGGCCGCCAAGCCGACCGGTGAGTTCCCGGTCTTCCTCGCCTACGAGCAGGACGCGTTCGACGCCGTCGCCGCCATCGCGACCGACGACCTCGCCAACGCCCTGACCATCGCGGGCAAGCAGGACCGTGACAACGCGACCGACCAGGTCAAGACCGCGGTGCTGGAGAAGATCGGCCTGGGCGAGGGCGAAGCCTTCCAGGGCCGTGAGAAGGAGATCGGCGCGGCGTTCAAGGCCCTGTCGAAGAAGATCATGCGCAAGCGCGTCCTCACGGACAAGATCCGCATGGACGGCCGCGGCCTGACCGACATCCGCTCGCTCGCCGCCGAGGTCGCCGTGATCCCGCGGGCGCACGGTTCCGCGCTGTTCGAGCGCGGTGAAACCCAGATCCTGGGCGTCACCACGCTGAACATGCTCCGCATGGAGCAGCAGATCGACTCGCTCTCCCCGGAGACCACGAAGCGGTACCTGCACCACTACAACTTCCCGCCGTTCTCCACCGGCGAGACCGGCCGCGTCGGTTCGCCGAAGCGGCGCGAGATCGGCCACGGCATGCTCGCCGAGCGCGCCCTGGTCCCGGTTCTGCCGAAGCGGGACGAGTTCCCGTACGCGATCCGCCAGGTCTCCGAGGCGCTGGGCTCCAACGGCTCCACCTCGATGGGCTCGGTCTGCGCCTCGACCATGGGTCTGCTGAACGCGGGTGTCCCGCTGAAGGCGCCGGTCGCCGGCATCGCCATGGGCCTGATCTCCGACGAGGTCGACGGCGAGACCCGCTACGTCGCGCTGACCGACATCCTCGGTGCCGAGGACGCCATGGGCGACATGGACTTCAAGGTCGCCGGCACCAAGGACATCATCACCGCGCTCCAGCTCGACACGAAGCTCGACGGCATCCCGTCGGAGGTCCTCGCGGCCGCGCTGAAGCAGGCGAAGGACGCTCGCCTCACCATCCTGGAGGTCATCGCCGAGGCGATCGACGGCCCGGACGAGATGAGCCCGTACGCCCCGCGCGTCACCAGCGTGAAGATCCCGGTGGACAAGATCGGCGAGGTCATCGGCCCGAAGGGCAAGATGATCAACTCGATCACCGAGGAGACCGGCGCCGACATCTCCATCGAGGACGACGGCACGATCTACGTGGGCGCGGCCGACGGCCCGTCGGCGGAGGCGGCGATCGACAAGATCAACGCCATCGCCAACCCGCAGCTGCCCAAGGTCGGCGAGCGCTTCCTCGGCACCGTGGTGAAGACGGCCGCGTTCGGCGCGTTCGTCTCGCTGCTGCCGGGCAAGGACGGCTTGGTGCACATCTCGAAGCTGGGCAACGGCAAGCGGATCGCCAAGGTCGAGGACGTGGTCAACGTGGGCGACAAGCTCCGCGTCGAGATCGCCGACATCGACAACCGCGGCAAGATCAGCCTGATCGTGGTCAAGGAAGACGACGCCGCCGAGAAGCCCGCCGAGGGCGACAAGGCCGAGGCCCCGAAGGCCGACGCGTAGTAGTCCTGCCAGAACCGATGTGAAACATCAGGAAAGGGTCGTTCAGGACATTTTTCGTCCTGAACGACCCTTTCCTGACATGTGAGTAAGGGATCCGTTGGCTCGTCAGATCTCCGGGCACGAACAGCCCATCGGCAGCACCCGCACGCTGGAGTCCACTTCGGACGGTGCGGTGGTCAAGCGCAGTGTGCTCGCCGGTGGCCTCCGGGTCATCACCGAGCACGTGCCCGCGTCCCGGTCGGTGACGGTCGGGCTGTGGGTCGGCATCGGATCGCGGGACGAGCCGTCGTCGGTCGAGGGCGCGGCGCACTACCTCGAACACCTGCTGTTCAAGGGCACCACGAACCGCGACGCCACCCAGATCGCCGAGGAGATCGACGCGGTCGGCGGGGAGTTCAACGCGTTCACCGCGAAGGAACACACCTGCTACTACGCGCAGGTGCTCGACGAGGACCTGCCGCTCGCGATGGACCTCGTCACCGACGTCGTGTTCGAGGCGCTGTGCACGGACAAGGACGTGGAGACCGAGCGCAGCGTCGTGCTCGAAGAGATCTCGATGCGGGACGACGATCCGGAAGACCTGCTGCACGAGACGTTCGTCGGCGCGATCCTGGGCAACCACGCGCTGGGCCGTCCGGTGCTCGGCAGCGAGAAGTCCATCATCGAGATGTCGTCGTCGGCGCTGCGCGGGTTCTACCGGCGCCGCTACACGCTGCCGCGGATGGTGCTCGCCGTCGCCGGGAACATCGAGCACGGCCAGGTGCTTCGCTTGGTGCGCAAGGCTTTGCGGAACAGGCTGACCGGGTCGGCGACACCGGTGCCGCCGCGCGGCGGCCGCGCGCGGATCGCGATGGCGCCGAAACTCGCGCTGCACACCGACGACACCGAACAGGCGCACGTGATGCTCGGCCTGCGGTCGCTGTCGCGGCACGACGACCGGCGGTTCGCGCAGTCGGTGCTCAACGCCGCGCTCGGCGGCGGGATGAGCTCGCGCCTGTTCCAGGAGGTCCGCGAGAAGCGCGGGCTGGCGTACCAGGTGTACTCGTCCGTCGCGAGCTACGCCGACACCGGGCACATGGCCGTGTACGCGGGCTGCCAGCCGGAGAAGCTCGGCGAGGTCGCCGGGGTGATCCGCGAGGTACTCGAACTCGTCGGCAAGGACGGGCTGAGCGAAGCCGAGGTCGCGCGGGCGAAGGGGCAGTTGCGGGGCGGGCTCGTGCTCGGCCTGGAGGACACCTCCTCGCGGATGTCGCGGATCGGCAAGAACGAACTGAACTACGGCCGCTATCTCGGCGTCGACGACACGGTGGCGCGGATCGACGCCGTCACCACCGAAGAGGTCTGTGCGCTCGCTCGCACTCTGCTGCATCGTCCTGGTGGCGTGTCGGCGGCGGCGGTCGTCGGGCCGTACGCTCACGCCGACGACCTGCCGGACGATCTGCACGAGGTGATCGCATCATGACCGCTGGAATTCGCGTCGGTGTGCTGGGCGCACGCGGCCGGATGGGCCAGGAAGTGGTCAACGCCGTCAACGGCGCCGACGACATGGAACTCGTCGCCGCGCTCGACGCCGGGGACGACTTCTCGGCGCTCAAGCAGGCTCAGGTCGTCGTCGACTTCACCCATCCCGACGCGGTGATGGACAACCTGGAGTTCCTGACCGGCAACGGGATCCACGCCGTCGTCGGCACCACCGGGTTCAGCGGGGAACGGCTGGAGAAGCTGCGCACCTGGCTCGCCGCCGACCCGTCGCTCGGCGTGCTCATCGCGCCGAACTTCGCCCTCGGCGCGGTGCTGGCGATGCGCTTCGCCCAACAGGCGGCCCGGTTCTACAACTCGGCCGAGGTCATCGAACTGCACCACAACCGCAAGGCCGACGCGCCCTCCGGTACCGCCGCGCACACCGCCCGGCTGATCGGCGAGGCCCGCGCGGAAGCCGGTCTCGCGCCCGGTGAAGACGCGACGACGTCCGAAGTGGACGGTGCCCGCGGCGCGCTCGTCGACGACGTCCGCGTGCACTCGGTCCGGCTGCCCGGGCTCGTGGCGCACGAGGAGATCCTGTTCGGCGGTGAAGGGGAGACCCTGACCATCCGGCACGACTCGCTGCACCGCACGTCGTTCATGCCCGGGGTGCTGCTCGGCGTGCGCTCGGTGCTCACACGGCCCGGCCTGACGGTCGGTCTCGAGAACATCCTCGACCTGTGAGGGCCCGCAACTTCGCGCTGGTGATGACGGCGGCGCTCGCCGTCTACGTCGTCCTGCTGGCGGGCCGGGGCATCGCGCTGGTGCGCACCGGGGAGACGGTGCCGGTGCTCTTCGGCGTCGGTGTCCTGCTGCTGCCGCTGCTCGGGATCTGGATCATCGTGACCACCTGGCGGTCCGGCGTCCAGATCCAGCGGCTTTCGCGGCGGCTGGACGAAGAAGGCGGCCTGCCCGACGTGTCCGACCTGCCCCGGCGGCCCTCGGGCCGGGTGGATCGCGACGCCGCCGACGCCTGGTTCGACGAGCGCCGGGCCGAGGTCGAGGCGGATCAGGAGAACTGGCGCGTCTGGTACCGGCTGGCCTACGCGTACGAGATCGCGGGGGACCGGAAGCGGGCCCGCGCGACCATGCGGCGTGCTGTGGAACTTGAAGGAAAGTCCCGCACTTAGTCCTCTGAATGCGCGAGTGGGCACCCCGAGGCCCCGCATTTAGAGGACGAAATGCGTGAGGGGGCTACCCGCAGGTCACGCATTTAGAGGACTAAATGCGTGAGGTCAGTAGTGGAACCAGCCGGCGAACAGGGCGGGTGAGGCGGCCAGCAGGCTGAACCGCAGCCAGCGGCCCAGGAAGCCGGTGGCCAGGAAGCTCGCCAGCGGCATCCGCACCAGCCCCGCGAGCACACTCGTGGCCATGTACGGCGGCAGTCCGAGGACCGAACTCACCCCGTACGTGCCCGCCATCCAGTGCGGATGCCGGTGGCAGCGTTCACGCAGCGCGTCGAGCCGGGCCCGCATCTTCTTGGTGCGCGCCCGCCACCGTTCCCGGCGCGGGGTGGGCGGCCGCTCCCGGTGCAGCCGGTCGTGCAGGGGTTTCGGCAGCTTGATCGTGCCCTTCGCGGCGAGGTAGTAGAGCGTCTTCCCGCCGACCTGACCGGCCGCGACGACGGCGCCGAGCAGTAGCCACGGCAGCGTCGGCTCGCTCGCGCACAGGCCGATGAGGAACATCTCGATGCTGACGATGGGAAGGATCGCGGAACCGAAGGCGACGCCGAACGACAGGAGCAACCAGCCCACCATCGTTGCCTCCCCGTTATCTTCGTTCTCTCCAAGTTATCAGTTGAAATACGGGTCGCACTGGGGCCAGCCCCCGTTACCGGACTCCGGCGCGCACCAGAAGATCACCTGTTCGTCGGCTCGCGGCCACCTGCCGCTGCCATGCTGAAGCCGTGGCCGACGTGCACGACGCGGTCCGCGGCAAGGGTTTCGCGGATCGTTTCGCCGACTTCTGCGCGGCCGTGGTCCGGCGCCTCCCCTTCGGGCTTTCCCGGCTGGTGGCGCCGAGTTTCCTCGGTTTCGCGCTCATCAACGGGTTCACCTTCGGGGTCGACCTGCTTCTGCTGACCCTGCTTCGCGGCTGGCTCGGGCTGCCGGTGTGGCTGGCGATCACGCTCGCCTACGGAGTGGCGTTCGGGCTGAGCTTCGTGCTGAACCGCAGCATGAACTTCCGCTCGCACGCGCCCGTCGGCAGGCAGGCGGTGCTCTACGTCATCGCGATCGTCATCAACTATCTGGCGTTCCTGCTCGGCGTCGGCGCGGGACTGGCCGCGCTCGGCGTCGACTACCGCCTTTCCCGGCTCATCGCCGGGGCGTGCGAGGGCGTCTTCATGTACTCGGTGATGCGCTGGGTCGTGTTCGCGAAGTCAGGGAGTGAGTTCGAGGTCGAGGCCGCCGGTGAGCCGGACTTCGCGCACGTTCGTGCTGCCGGTGTCGAGGATGCGGACGGTTCCGTCGGGGGACCAGCCCGCGCGGCGGAAGAAGCCCAGTGACGCGTGATCGGTCTGGGCGACCCAGCTGATCCCGCGGGTGGCGCCGTCCGAGCGCAGCCAGGCGGACGCGTTCGCCAGCAGCCGTCCCGCGTGCCCGCGCCGTCCCCAGCGGGGCTCGACCAGCAGCGAGGTGATGAGCGCGGTCGTCGAGGCGTCGTCGGGGAGCGATCCGTCGGCGGTGGCCACCTCGCTCTCCGGAGCCCGGCCGGCGACGCAGAAACCGACGGTGAACTCGCCTTCGGTGGCGAGGAAGACGCGCGTGCCCGGGTATTCGATCGTTTCGGCCCAGGTCTTTTCGAGTTCCACGACGTCGAGCTCGGCGACGGCCGCTTCGCCGAGCAGCTCCGTGTAGGCGCTTTGCCAGGTATCGCGCTGGATGCGGGCGATCTCGGGGGCGTCGGACAAGACTGCTGGGCGGACTTCGGCGGCGGCCATGGCAGGCAATGTAGCCGGAGGGCCGAAAACTGTCGGTGGCGGATGGCACCATGCGCACGATGAGCACTTCGACCATCAGCGGGCCGGTCGCGCGCCGGATCGCCCTGGCCGCGCAGGGATTCGCCGAAGCACGTCCGAGCGGGGCGGTGACGAGACGGCATCTGCAGCGCGTGCTGTCGCGAACCCAGTTGCTGCAACTGGATTCGGTGAACGTCGCGGTCCGCGCGCACTACATGCCGATCTTCTCCCGGCTCGGTGCGTACGAGCCCGCGCTGGTGGACGACGCGGCGTGGTCCCATTCCGCGCGCAAACCCCGGATGCTGGTCGAATCCTGGGCGCACGAGGCGAGCCTGCTGCCGGTGGCGGACTGGCCGCTGCTGCGGTCCGGGGCGAAGCGCATGGGCTGGTGGACGAACTACGCGCGCGTGCTGGAACAGACGCCTCAGCTGGTGGACGACATCCTCGCCGTGGTCAAGGAACAGGGACCGATCGGCGCGGGCGGTATCGAGCGGGCGCTGGAGAGCGAGTCGGGCGGGTACAAGCCGGGCTCGTGGTGGGAGCGGTCGGAGGTCAAGAAGGCCTGCGAGTGGCTGTTCGGCATGGGGCAGCTGACCACCGGCACGCGCCGGTCGTTCGAGCGGCTGTACGACCTGACCGAACGCGTCGTGCCGCCGGAGATCCTGTCGCGGCGGGTGAGCCCCGAAGAGGGCGCTCGCGAACTGATCACTCGCGCGGCCGTCGCGCTGGGCATCGGTACCGAACCGGACCTGCGGGACTACTACCGGCTCGGCCCCGACGTCAGCAAGCGGGCGGTGGCCGAACTGGTCGACGCGGGGGTGCTGGAACCGGTGACCGTCGACGGCTGGCCCGCCCCGGCGTACCGGCACGTCGCGGCGAAGGCGCCTCGCACGGTCACCGGCCGGGCGCTGCTTTCGCCGTTCGACCCGCTGATCTGGGAACGTGCCCGGACCGAGCGCATCTTCGACTTCTTCTACCGCATCGAGATCTACGTTCCCGAGCCCAAGCGGATCTACGGGTATTACGTGTTCCCGTTCCTGCTCGACGGCGAACTCGTCGGCCGGGTCGACCTCAAATGCGATCGGGCTGCTGGCGTGCTTCGCGTCCAGGGCGCCTTCAGCGAGCCCGGGGTGGACGTCGCGCGGGTCGCGAGTGAGCTGGCGGGCGAGCTGAGGCTGATGGCCGAGTGGCAGGGGCTGGACGGGGTCGCGGTGGGGGATCGGGGCGATCTCGCTCCCGTGCTCTCGCGCCTCGTGCGCTGATCCCGCCCCGCTCCCGGCTGCTATGAAGGGGCCTTTCATAGCAAAATTTGCTATGAAAGGCCCCTTCATAGCGTCTGGGGCGGGGAGCGTCCGGGCCCAAGTGTCATGAAAGGGCCGTTCAGGACGAAAAACGTCCTGAACGGCCCTTTCATGACACTCGTCTGAGCAAGGGACCTTCGCTCCCACCCCCGTGGAAAAGTGAGAGCAAAGGTCCCTCGATCCCCCTGCGGTTCCGCGGCCTCACCGGGCCGCGCTGGTCACCTTCGCGTCGCCGGTGCCGGTACGCGCCCGCACTTTGAGCGAGACCTCGGCAGGCGCGGTCTCCGCGACGTCCAGTTCGCTCGACACGGACCCGGTCGTCGACGAAAGGTCGATCTCCGCCTGGACGCCGCCGCGGATCCCGACCCGGACCTCGCCCGATCCGGTGGTCAGCTCCAGCGACCCGGAGGCGGCGTCGGCCACCGAGAGGTCACCGCTGCCGGTGCGCGCCAGGACCTCGCCCGCGATCTCGCCGAGCCAGACGTCGCCGGTGCCGGTCGCGACCGTGGCCGAGCCGTTCACCGAGGCCGCTTCGACGGAGCCGCTGCCGGTGCGCAGCTGCAGACCGGACAGCGTCGGCCCGAGCTTGATGTCCCCGGTGCCGGTGCGGACGATCGCCGATCCGTCGGCCCGCTCCAGGCCGATCTTGCCGGAGCCGGTCAGGATGTCGGCGCGCCCGGCGGTACCGGTCACCGTGACGTCGGCCGCCCCGGCCCGCACTTCCAGATGCGAACCGGCGGGCGCCCGGACGGTCACGGCGAGCGGGACGTTCTTCAGCTGCCAGGCCTTCGGCGCCTGGACGACGAGCCGGTTGCCGACCTTCTCGATCCGCGTCTGCGCCACGGCGTCACCCACGGACGCTCCCGGCGAAGCGCCGAGCTGGTCGCCGAAGCGTTCCCCGACCCAGCTGAGCAGGCTCGTCATCCCGTCCACCCACGGCTGCTGCTCGCCGCCGTCGCGGCGGACCTCGGCGTGGACGCCGTCCTCGCCGGTCAGTTCGATGGTCACGCGGCCGATGGCCACGCTGACGTCGATCTCGATCGGGCCCTCGGCCTCGAAGTCTTCGACGCGTACGATCTCTTCACCGGCGGGAGTGTTTTCCTCGGTCATTTTCCGTCCCCTCAGCCCTGGACCCAGCCGTGCAGGTGCGAACCGGCACCGCCGCCAGGCTTCTGCTTGTGCTGCCAGTGCTCGCCGCCGCTCTTGCCCAGCGCGCCCTGGACGGCCTGCGAGACGAACGTGTTCAGCGAAACGCCCTGCGAGGCGGCCGCGGCTTCCGCCTGGCCCTTGACCTGCTCGAACAGGCGCAGCGTGATGCGGGTGATGTCGCCCGTGTCCACCTTGGGCGCGCGCGGGGTCTCCCGCGGCGCCTCCTGGCGGGGCGCGGACCGCTCGGCGCCCTCCGCGGAGCCGGAGCCGGTGACGACGACGCGCACGTCGCGTCCGTCGAGCCGGACGTCGACGACGTGCCCCGGCAGCGCCGAAGTCACTTCGGCGGCGAGGTCGGCGAGGGCGTTCATGATGGTCAGGCGGGCGGCGGGCTCCAGCGCCGACGACAGCAGCGCGGCAGCGCGCCGCGTCTGCTCGTCGCCGGCCGAAGCCGTGTTCGCGAGGTCCTCGCGAAGGCTTGTGATGTACGGCGTCAGATCCATGACACCACTATGACGTCATCTGTGACGTCAGTCAAGGCGGCCATGACGTCACCGTGATGTCGCCGGGGTGTCAGTGAGTGCGGCGGTTACGCTGCTTGGAGTCGTGGAGCAGGGGTCGAAAAGGAGTGCGAACGTGGCCGAGACCGTGTCACCCAAGGTTCAACTGATCGCGAAGACGGAGTTCTTCCCGCCGTCGGACGTACCGTGGTCGACCGATGCCGACGGTGGTGAGGCGCTGGCCGAATTCGCGGGCCGGGCCTGCTACCAGTCCTGGAAGAAGCCGAACCCGAAGACGGCCACCAACGCCGGCTACCTCGAGCACATCATCGACGTCGGCCACCTGTCGGTGCTGGAGCACGGGTCCGTCAGCTTCTACATCACCGGGATCTCCCGCTCGCTGACGCACGAGCTGATCCGCCACCGTCACTTCTCGTACTCGCAGCTCTCGCAGCGCTACGTGCCGGAGCGCGACGCCGCGTTCGTCGAGCCCGACGTCATCGCGCAGGACCCGGAGCTGCACGCGAAGTTCCTCGCCGCCTCCCAGGCCGCCGTCGACGCCTACACCGAGCTCCTCGCCGGGCTGGAGGAGAAGTTCGCCGACGTGCCGAGCGCGACCCTGCGCCGCAAGCAGGCCCGCCAGGCCGCCCGCGCCGTGCTGCCGAACGCGACCGAGACCCGCATCGTGGTCACCGGCAACTACCGCGCCTGGCGGCACTTCATCGCGATGCGCGCCACCGAGCACGCCGACGTCGAGATCCGCGCCCTGGCCATCGACTGCCTGCGCGAGCTGCAGAAGGCCTCGGGCAACGTGTTCGCGGACTTCACCATCTCCGCACTGCCCGACGGCACCGAGGTCGCGTCCAGCCCGAAGGTCCTCGAAGGCTGATGCGACGTCTCGCGATCGACGTCCGGCCCGGCGAGTACGCGGTCGCCCGCCTCGCCCCGGACGCGCCGGTCCCGGCGAACCTGCTCGACCCCGGCGAGCCCGTGCTGATCTCCGTCACCCGGACACCCGAGGAACTGTCGGTGATCTGCCCGGCCGGTCTCGCGCCGGCCGGGGCCACGGTCGAGGACGGCTGGCGGCTGCTGTCGGTCCGCGGGCCGCTGGCGTTCACGCTGACCGGCATCATCGCGGCGCTGTCGAGCGAGCTCGCCGCCGCCGGGGTGGCGCTGTTCTCGCTGTCCACCTTCGACACCGACCACGTCCTGGTCCGGGCTTCCGAACTGGAGCGCGCGGTGAAGGCGCTCCAGGAGTCCGGGCACGAGGTCACGGTCTGATTCAGTGAGCGGGTCCGAGGAACCCTTCGGTGCGCGAACGGGTCCGAGTTAGCATCCTGCGCGAACCGAAGGAGCACCGAACCTTGACCGACGAACAGACCCGTCCGTACGGGCCGCCCCAGCAGACGTATCAGGCCGCCGGCGGGCGGATCGTCGCCGGACGGTACGCCCTGCTGGGCGAGCTCGGCCGCGGCGGGATGGGCATCGTCTGGCGCGCTCAGGACCAGGTGATCGGCCGCCAGGTGGCGATCAAGGAGCTGAAGTTCCCGAACGCGCCCGAGGACGCTTCGGTGCTTTCGGAGCGGATGCTGCGCGAGGTCCGCTCCGGCGGCCGTCTCAACGACCCGGCCGTGGTCACCGTGTACGACGTCGTCACCGAGAACGGCGCCACGTACATCGTGATGGAGCTGGTCGAGGCGCCGACACTGGCCGACCTGGTCCGCGAGCGCGGACCCCTGCCCGCGCAGCAGATCGCGCAGGTGGGGGAGCGGGTGCTGTCCGCGCTGCGGGCCGCGCACGCCGCCGGGATCGTGCACCGCGACGTCAAACCGGCGAACATCATGGTCGCGCCGGACGGCCGCGTGAAGCTCACCGACTTCGGCATCGCGCACGCCGCCGACGACCCGCGCCTGACCACCAGCGGCATGATCGTCGGCTCGCCCGCGTTCATGGCGCCGGAACGGGTCGAAGGCCGCGACGCGATGCCCGAATCGGACCTCTGGTCCCTGGGCACGACGCTGTTCTTCGCCGCCGAAGGCATCGTCGCGTTCGAACGGTCGACCACCGCGGCCACCCTGCACGCGATCATGACCGAGGCGCCGTACCTGACCCGGGTTCAAGGGCCGCTGGCCGCCGCGATCCTCGGTCTCCTGGTCGTCAAACCCGAAGCGCGGATGTCGTACGACCAGGTGCGCAGCCTGCTCGCGGCGGCGCAGGGGATCCAGGCCCAGCCGACCCCGCCCTCGGGCGGCACCGCGATGATGCAGCCCGGACAGCCGATGACCCGGCTCGCGCCCGCGCCCGCCAAGCGCAACCTCCGTCCACTGTGGCTCAGCCTGGCCGCGGTCGCCGTGATCGGCGCCCTGGTCGGCGGGATCTTCCTGGGCCGCTGGATGGCCGCGCCGGAGGGGAACACGCAGGCGCAGCCCACGCTGACCTACGGCATCAACGGCCAGGTCAAGCTCGGTTCGTCCGGGGACTGCTACAACGTGCCGCTCAAAGAGGGCATCAACCTGAACGACGGGGTCAGCTGCGACAAGGACCACCTGCTGGAGGTCTTCGCCAAGGGGAACCTGCTCGACGTCGCGTCCTCTTCGGACGACGACGCCCAGGCCGTGACCTATCCCGGCGCGGACGCGGTCAACCGGATCGCCGAGGCGCTCTGCTCGGCGACCTTCAACTCGAACGCCGTGCCGGCGCAGCAGCGGGCGGCCCTCATCTGGCGGCCGGTCGTCCCGACCGAAGCCGAATGGAACCGGCCGCCCAGCGACGAGGACCGGAACTACTCGCGGGGCTTCCTCTGCCTGCTCGCCAAGACCGACGGCAGCCAGATCCCGTCCCAGATCACCACCAAGGTCAAATAGCTCACAGAGAGTTTGCGCCGAGTTCGCCTTCGTCGCGGAAAATCTCCCGCATTCGTAGTGAACGACCACGTCGGCAAGGGGTTCGGCGGTCGCAGGAGGTACCTTCACAGCATGTCCACTCCACCCACCGCAGCGCCGGGAAGACCGTTCGGGCGCGTGCTCACCGCGATGGCCACCCCCTTCGACGCCGACGGGGCGCTGGACCTGAAGCGGGCACAGGAGCTCGCCGAACACCTCGTGGAACTGGGCAACGACGGTCTCGTCGTGAACGGCACGACCGGGGAGAGCCCGACCACGACCGACGCCGAGAAGGCCGAGCTCGTCCGCGCCGTCGTCGACGCCGTCGGTGACCGCGCGACGATCGTCGCCGGGGCCGGCACGAACAACACCGCGCACAGCATCGAGCAGGTGAAGCAGGCCGAAGCGGCCGGTGCCCACGGTGTCCTCGTCGTCACGCCGTACTACTCGCGGCCCAGCCAGGCCGGGCTCTACGCGCACTTCACCACGGTCGCCGACGCGACCGGCCTGCCGGTGATGCTCTACGACATCCCGCCGCGCTCGATCGTCCCCATCGAGGTCGACACGCTGCTGCGGCTCGCCGAGCACCCGCGCATCCTCGCGGTCAAGGACGCCAAGGGCGACCTGATCGCCGGCTCCGAGGTCATCGCGAACTCGCAGCTCGCCTACTACTCCGGCGACGACGGCCTCAACCTGCCGTGGGTCGCCGTCGGCGGCGCGGGCGTGGTCAGCGTGATCGGGCACGTCGTGGCCGGCCGCATCCGCGGCATGATGGACGCCTACGAATCCGGCGACACCTCCACCGCGCGCACCAACCACCGCGGGATGCTGCCGGTGCTGCGGGCGATGTCCCGCGTCGGCGGCGTCGCGTTCTCGAAGGCGGCCCTGCGGCTGCGCGGATTCGACATCGGCGACCCGCGGCTGCCCATCGTGGCCGCGAGCGAAGACCAGCTCCAGGCGATTTCCGCCGATCTCGCCCAGGGGGGCGTGCCGCTCGGCGACAGCGATGCCAGTGACTGGCATGGTGCACGAGTGGCACAAGCAGATTCAGCGGCGGCCTACACGGCGCCGACCTCACACACCAGCGTAGGGACCATGCCTCGGTGAGTTCATTGCCAACCGGACCCGGACCGACCACGCCGCCGCCGGCACTGCCCGAAGGCGCCTTGCGCGTGGTCGCGCTCGGCGGGATCGGCGAAGTCGGCCGCAACATGACCGTCTTCGAGTTCGGCGGCCGTCTGCTGATCGTCGACTGCGGGGTCCTCTTCCCCGAAGACGACCAGCCCGGCGTCGACCTGATCCTGCCCGACTTCCGCGCGATCGAAGACCGCCTGGACGACATCGACGGCCTCGTCCTCACCCACGGGCACGAGGACCACATCGGCGCCGTCCCGTTCCTGCTGCGGCTCGTCCCGGACCTGAAGATCTACGGCTCCCGGTTCACGAACGCGCTGCTCGCGGCCAAGGCCAAGGAGCACCGCCAGCGGCCGAACCTGGTCGAGGTGCGCGAGGGCGAGCGCCGCAAGGTCGGCGCGTTCGACCTCGAGTTCTTCGCGGTCAACCACTCGATCCCGGACGCGCTCGCGGTGGCCATCCGCACGCCCGCGGGGGTCGTGCTGCACACCGGTGACATCAAGCTCGACCAGCTCCCGCTCGACGGCAGGCTGACCGACCTCGCCGGGTTCTCCCGGCTCGGCGACGAGGGCGTGGACCTGTTCTGCGTCGACTCGACCAACGCCGAGGTGCCCGGCTTCGTCATGCCGGAGCGCGACATCGGCCCGGTGCTCGACGACGTCGTCCGCAAGGTCGGGCAGCGCGTCATCGTCGCCTGCTTCGCCAGCCACGTGCACCGCGTCCAGCAGGTCCTCGACGCCGCCGTGCGGCACGGCCGCCGGGTCGCCTTCGTCGGCCGGTCGATGGTCCGCAACATGGGCATCGCCGCCGACCTCGGCCTGCTGAACGTGCCCGACGGCCTGCTGGTCAACCTCGACCAGGCCAGCGACCTGCCCGAGAGCAAGGTGCTGTTCGTGTCGACCGGTTCGCAGGGCGAGCCGCTGTCGGCGCTGTCGCGGATGGCGCGCGGCGAGCACCGGCAGATCTCGATCCGCGCCGGCGACACCGTCGTCCTGGCCAGCTCGATGATCCCGGGCAACGAGACCGCGGTCTTCGGTGTCGTCAACGGCCTCACCCGGCTCGGCGCGAACGTCGTGCACCAGGGCAACGCCAAGGTGCACGTGTCCGGGCACGCGTCGGCGGGCGAACTGCTGTACCTGTACAACGCGGTGCGCCCCAGCAACGTCATGCCGGTGCACGGCGAGTGGAAGCACCTGCGCGCCAACGGCGAACTGGCCGTGCGCACCGGTGTCGCGCCGGAGAACGTGGTCATCGCCGAAGACGGTGTCGTGGTCGACCTCGTCGACGGCAAGGCTTCGCGGACCGGCCGGGTCGAGGTCGGGCACGTGTACGTCGACGGCCTCTCGGTCGGCGACGTCGGCGAGTCGACGCTGTCCGACAGGCTCGTGCTCGGCGAGGGCGGCTTCATCGCCATCACCGTCGCCGTGGACACGAGCACCGGCCGGGCGGTGACCCGTCCGACGGTGTCCGGACGCGGGTTCTCCGACGACCCCAAGGCGCTCGACGCCGTGCTCCCGATGGTGGAGATGGAACTCGCCAGGACCGAGGCCGAGGGCATCACCGACACGCACCGCATCGCGCAGGCCGTGCGCCGCGTCGTCGGCCGCTGGGTCGCCGACACCTACCGGCGCCGCCCGATGATCGTGCCGACGGTCATCCCCGTCTAGGCGCTGTCCTGTAAGTCTGTTCGATGGGCTTCGTGATCCAGGTGGTTCCTGACGGTGCGGGCGGATCGGCCTCGTACCGGGTTGTACTCGGGCGCATCCGCCCGTGCCGTCAGGGGCCGCCTGGGCGCGAAGACCGCGAACATGACTTGCAGGACAGCGCCTAGTTCGAACGCGCGAGAAGGCCCCCTTACTCAGTCGAGTGAGGGGGCCTTCTCGCGCATAATCACCCCATGATGGTGGGGGTTCACGTCGTGGCGGCGCTGGCGGGCGTCGCGCTGGGGGTCGGCGCGGTCTACGTGGGCTGGATCGCGATCGAGGGGATCCGGCGCGACCGGCGGCTGCGGCCCGAGCAAAGGGCTCACGCGCGGCAGGCGGATCACTGGCAACGTCTCGCCGCGACGGTGGACAGCCTCTCCGAGAAGCTGGACAGCGAGGACGCCGCCGAGCGTCTCTCGGGCCTCGGGGACCTGGAGCGGTGCGGGCGCGAAAACCCCCGACGTGCGAGACGAGGTCATCGAGCTGACGTGCGCCTACCTGCGCAGGCCCTTCCGCTTCCCGGTCGAAGACGAGGAAGAGTTCGAGATCCGGCGTGCCGCGCAGGGCTTGCTCACCCGGCACCTCCGGCGATCCGGGGGCGCCGAGTTCTGGGAGGTCGAGGAACTGGAACTCCAGGACGCGGTGCTCGTCGAGCCGGACTTCCAGGACTGCGACCTCAGTGGCGTCGACGTCCGCGACGGCGTGATCGTCGGCGGGAACTTCCGGGGTGCCCGGTTCTTGCGCTTCGCGAACTTCGACCGGACCTGGTTCACCGGCGACACCGACTTCCGCGCGGCGGCCTTCCCCAGGCACGTCAGTTTCAGCGGCGCGTTGTTCGGCGGGACGACCACGTTCGCCGAGGCCGGGTTCGAAGGCCGCGTGGACTTCACGGACGCCCGGGTGGAGCGACCTGACGCCGCGCACTCCTGGCCGCCACCCTGGCGTGCCTGGGCCAACTCACCGGTCGCTCACGCGCGGCTCATCCCGATGAAGACCGACCGGCGGCCGCCGTCAGCAGCAGAGCGAAGGCGATCATGACCGTCTGACCGAAGAGGGCGTTGCGGGCTTTGCGCTGTTCCGCACGAGTGGGCCGGTTCGTCACTGATTCCCCCGGTTTCGAGTGTTTTCCTTACGGGGCAAGTGTTCCGTGATCAGATCTCGGACACCTCCCGCCTTGGTGTGGTTCTTCTACGACGAAAGTCGCAGCCTTCCCCTAGGGGTGCGGGCGGCGTACCCTCGGACGCTCCTCGCACCCCCATGCCGGGAGAGTCGATGGGCCGCCACGCCACCGCCCGGACCCGAAGACGGATGCTGATCCCGCTGCTGGCGCTCGCGCTGGCGGCCGTGCTCGGCGCGGCCACCTGGGTGGCCGTGGCCCGGGCGCGCTCCGATCCCGGCTGCGAGCCCGCCCGGGTGGTCGTGGCCGCGTCGCCCGACATCGCCCCCGCCGTCGTGCGGACCGCCCGTGACCTGCAGCTCGCCTGTGTCGCTTTCGACGTCCAGCCCAGGGATTCCCTTCAGGTGGCGGACGAACTGGCCGGAACCGCGCCGCGGCCCCAGGCCTGGATCCCGTCCTCGACGCTGTTCCTGCGGCGTGCCCACGGGGTTCCCGTTTCCGGCCCGTCGGTGGCCAGTTCGCCGGTGGTGCTCGCGGTCGCGGAGCCGGTCGCGGCCGGGCTCGGCTGGCCCCGCAAACCGCTGACCTGGCCGGAAGTGCTCGGCAGCACCGGAATCGTGGGCGGTATGCCGGATCCGGTACGCGACCCGGTCGGGGTTTCCGCACTGCTGGCGCTCCGTGACGTCGCCGGCGAAGCCACGGATCCCACCGGCGCGTACGTGGCCTTGCTCCGGAAGTTCACCGCCACCGCTTCCGGCGCGACGGTGTTCCCCGCGTCGGAGAACGCCGTGCTGCGGCACAACGCGCAGCTCTCCGCCGGCGGGACCGCCTTGGTGGCCGCGTATTCCCCCGCGTCCCTCTCGCTCGACTACCCGTTCGTGGAGATCGCGAGCGCGACGGAGCAGCAGGGCAGGGCCGTCGCCGCGCTGAAACGGGCTCTGCTCCAGGGTTCGGCGACCGGCACACCGGCCGGTCTCCGTGCTCCGGGCGGGCAGGCGTTGCGGTTGACCGAAACCGATCAGCGCGTCGAGGCGCAAGGACAGCGCAGCGCCGAGATCCCGGCCGCCGAGGAGGTCGACAAAGCGCTCACCCAGTGGGCGGGGGTGAACGTGACCGCCCGGGCCCAGGTGCTCATCGACGTCTCCGGGTCGATGAGCGCGCCGGTCCCGGGAACCGGCAAGTCCCGGCTGCGGGTCACGGTGGAGGCGGCGGAGAACGCGCTGCATTTGTTCAAACCCGCGTCACAGATCCGTTTCCTGGCGTTCGCGACCAAAATGGACGGTGAGCGCGACTACCGGGAGATCCTGCCGATGGCGCCGGTCGGACGGCAGCTGGCCGCGGTGGAGCGGCTGCGCGCGGTCCGCGCCGTCCCGGACGGGCGGACCGGGCTCTACGACAGCGTCCTCGACGTCTATCGGCTGGCACGCAAGGAATGGGCGCGGGGGCAGCTGAACCTGGTCATCGTGATGACCGACGGCCGCGACACCGATCCCGCGGGCGTCGGCCGCCAGAACCTGATGGCGGAACTGGGAAAGCTGCGTGACCCGGACCGTCCGGTGCCGTTGATCGCCGTCGGGATCGGCCCGGAGGCCGACGAGACCGAGCTCGCGCAGCTCGTCGCGCCCACCGGCGGCCAGGTCTTCCTCAGCCGTGATCCCGCGAAGATCGGAGAGGTGTTTTACGGGGCTCTCGGCCGGATCGCCGGCGCTGGATGAAGTAGACACCGAGGATCACCGCCAGGCTGATCAGGCTCAGGTACAGCTGGGCGCGGGTGTCCGCGTCCACGAACAGCATGGACGCGACCACCGCCAGCGTCCCGGCGAGGGTGAGCCAGCTCAGCCACGGGTAGCCCCACATGCGCAGTTTCAGCCGTTCCGGTGCCTCGGCCTCCAAACGGCGCCGCATCCGCAGCTGCGAGCCCGCGATGATCGCGTAGACGAACAACGCGACCGCGCCGGCGGAGTTGATGATGAAGTAGAAGATCTTGTCCGGTGACACGAAATTCATCACCACGGCCACGTAACCGACCGAGGTGGACACCAGGATCGCCTTCCACGGCACGCCACGCCGGTTCGTGTCCGCGATCCACTTCGGGGCCCAGCCGTTGCCGCGCAACGCGAACAACATGCGGGAAGCGGTGTACAGCCCTGAATTCAGCACCGACAGCACCGCCGTCAGCACCACCGCGCTGACGATCGTCTCGGCGGCGGGGATGCCGAACCGGCCGAACGCGGCGGCGAACGGGCTCGTCGTGGTCGGGATGTCACGCCAGCCGGTGATCATCACCAGCAGCGTCACCGAACCGACGTAGAACACGATGACGCGCCAGACGATCGACGAGGTCGCCTTGCGCACGGCCGTTTCGGGCTCCCGCGATTCGGCGGCGGCGATGGTGACGATCTCCGCGCCGAAGTAGGAGAAGATCACGATCACCACGCCGTGCACCACCGAGAACGGGCCGTTGGCGAGGAAGCCGTCCTGCGCGATGTTGCCGACCGAGAACGATCCTCCTGGCCAGGCCCCGAGCACGAACAGGATGCCCACCACGAGGAACACCACGATCGTGGCGATCTTGACCGACGCGAGCCAGAACTCCGTCTCCTCGAACGACCGGGCCGAGGCGAGATTGGTCGCGGTCAGCAGCAGCATCAGCACGAGGGAGAAGATCCATTGCGGCACAACGGGAATCCAGGTCTGCAGGATCTTCGCCCCGGCGACGGCCTCGA
Source organism: Amycolatopsis oliviviridis (assembly GCF_014654365.1). Taxonomy (GTDB): domain Bacteria; phylum Actinomycetota; class Actinomycetes; order Mycobacteriales; family Pseudonocardiaceae; genus Amycolatopsis; species Amycolatopsis oliviviridis. Next base: position 1,082,577 of record NZ_BNAY01000002.1, on the reverse strand, counting down.
ACGCGACCACGCCGACCCAGAAGTACCAGTACAGCCACCCGACGGTGAAACCCGCCCAGCCGCCGAGCGAAGTCCTCGCGTATTCCATGAACGAACCCTGGGACGGCGAGGCGGTCGCCATCTCGCCGAGCATCCGCATCACCAGCACGACGATCAAACCGCCGATGGCGTAGGAGAGGACGGCCGCCGGGCCGACGGTGTGGATGACCGCGCCGCTGCCGATGAACAGGCTCGCGCCGATGATCCCGCCGAGCGCGATCATCCGGACGTGGCGTTGCCGCAGGTCCGGGCGCAGGCCCGCCCGCTCGGTCGTCCGTTCGGGGGTGGTTTCTGCGCCCATTCGCGGTTACCTCCTGTCGGAGTGGCGGCGGATCGCGGGATTGTCGCACCGTGAGCGCGAGAGGAAAAGTGTTTGCGCAACCCCCGGTGAACAGGCCGAAGTGGACTCTGCCAACCTAGGCACCTCCACCGCGCGTTTCCGAGGAGCTCTTCGATGCCGCACGCCGTCCTCCGATCCCTGGCCACCGCCCTGGCCGCCGTCGTGCTCGCGGGCTGCTCGGACGAGGCACCCCAGTCGCAGACGGCGCCTCCCGGGACCTCGCCCGTGGCGCAGCAGGCGGCGGTTCCGTTCAACGACGCCGACCTCACGTTCGCGCGGCAGGCCCTCGCGCATCACCAGCAGGGCGTGGATCTGGCTTCACTGGCGGAAACCCGCGCGGGGAACGAGCAGCTGAAGGCCCTCGCGAAGCGCGTCATCGACACGCACGAGCCGGAGATCGCGCGGCTTTCCGGGCTCATCGAGTCCTGGGGCCAGCCCGCGCCGGACGATCCGAACCTGGAGCACGTCCAGCGTGACGGGTACATCAGCCCGGGAGACCTGGCGCAACTGGCCGGACTGTCCGGAAAGGACTTCGACCGTCAGTTCGTCTCGCGGCTGCTGCGTCAGCGCGAGGCGGGGGTCCGCATCGCCGAGGCCGAAACCCAGCACGGCCGCAATCCCGACGCCCGCGATCTCGCCGCGACGACGGCGCGTTCGCAGCAGCAGGAGATCACGGACCTACGGGGCCTCCAGAACGGTTGAGTCCGTCTGGACGACGTTCGTGGTCAACTGGACGATGTACGCGCCGGTCAGCAGCACGACCGCGCCCGCGGCTTGAACCCAGCTGAGCGCTTCGCCGAGCAGCAGCCAGGCCGCGGCCGCCGCGATCAACGGTTCCACCAGTCCTACGACGCTCGCCACCGACGCCGGGAGATGACGCAGCGCCGCCATGCCCGTCGCGTAGGCGAGGACGGTCGCGATCAGCACCAGCGCGACCAGCAGCGACCACACCGGCGGCCGCCACGGCCCGAACGCCGTCTCGTCGCCGAGGACGCCCCACGGAATCGTCCACGGCGGGGCGACCGCGCAGACGAGGACCGCGCCGATCGTCATCCCCCAGGTGACCATGCCGAGCGGATCCCGGTCCGCGACGCCACGCTCGCCGAGCAGGAAGTAGCCCGCCGAACAGACGGCCGCGCCGAGCCCGGCGAGCAGCCCGACGACGTCCAGGCTGAGGCCCTCCCAGACCTGCGCGACCAGGACGAGCCCGGTCATCGCCAGCGCGATCCCCGCCCACATCGCCTTCGGCAACCGCACCCGCCGCACGAACCGCACCCACAGCGCGATCAGCACCGGTGAGGTGAACTCGAGCAGGATCGCGATCCCGACCGGGATCCGGCCCGCCGCGAGGAAGTACATGAGCTGGACGCCGGCGACGCCGAGCGACCCGTAGGCCAGCAGCAACGGCCATTCGCGCTTCGTCACCCTGAGCAGCTTCGGCCGGAAGACCGCGACCAGACCGAGGAGCACGAGCGCGGACAGTCCGATGCGGATCGCCGCGACCTGCTCCGGCGACAGGCCCGCCTGCATCGCCGGTTTGCCCAGCACGCCCGAGGTCCCGAAGAACAGCGCGGCGAGCAGGATCAGCGTGATGCCCCGGCCGCGATGCGCGACGTGGTGCGTGGGGGCGGTGGCGAGTTCGGCGGTCACGGCCGGAGGGTAGAGGCCGGGCGTCGCCGCGGCGACCCGTTTTCCCAGCGGCTGGTTTCCGCTCCGAATGCTCCGGGTGTCCCGGGCGCCACGCTCGGGACAGTGAGCGTCTCAAGCGTGGCGCTCGGGACGTCCGGGTCAGTAGGAGGTGCCGCCGTCGGTCCAGTCGGTCTGCGCGAAGTCCTCGTCGTCCACGGGGGCGCGACGCGGTTTGCGCGCCGGTTCCGGTTCGGGTTCCGGGGGAGCGGCGACCGGCTGCCCGGGTTCGCCGGCTTCGAGGGCCTGGGGTTCGGGGGTGCCGTTCGGCCAGACACAGGGGGAGGTCGCGCCGAGGTAGAACTTGCCGAGATCGTTCGCCTTGAGCGACATGTCGAAGGCGTCACCGGTGTTGCGCGCGAAGACGTACTGATCCGTCGGCCGGGCGTCGGTGAGGATCTTGAACTCGTGCGACTCCCACCACTGGATGACAGCCGTGAAATTCTCGGGGAAGTGGGCCGGGTCCAGGCCGGTGATCTCGTAGGTCGCGGAGATCTCGAACCGGCCCTGCGGTCCTTTGTCGGTCGGGTCCGTGCACTCCGAACGGTTGCGCGTGAACGGCTTCAGCTCGGCCTCGGCGGGCAACGCCGACAGCGCGCCTTGGATGTACTGCTCGACCTTGTCGCGAGCCTGCTGCTCGGTGATCGTCGCTTTCATGTCGTCTCCAGATGAACAGGCCGCCGAGAGCATCAGCAGGACGAGGGTCGAGGCGAGTGCCCGGCGAGTCACGTCGTCGGTTTCCCGGCGATGATCTGGCCGAGATTGTTCAACGACGGGTTGTTGTCTTCCCAGTATTCGCTGTGCGCCTCCGTGCTGTACCCGCCCCATCCGTCCGTGCCCGGCGCCGAGGTGAACACCTGCCCGCCGAAGTCCGCGTCGGTCGGGTCCTGGCCGAGGATCGGGTCGTATCCGGCGATCTCGACGTTGGCCAGGTTGATCATGTCGTGTTCGGCGACCGTCGAGTGCACGTGCTTGCCGGTCTCGCCCGGATCCACCCCATCGAGGTGCAACTGGCTCACGTCGTGCGCGCCGACGCCGGGGCTCGCCACGAAGACGAGCTCGTCCGCGGCGAGACCGCCGTCGCGAGCCGCGTGACCGACGACCGTGGTGCCGTAGCTGTGGCCCATCACCGTGTTGTGCGACGGCGGTCCTTGATGCGTTTCCCGCAGCCCGTCTTGGAATCCGGCGAGCGCGGCCTTGCCGCCGTCGGCGTACTTGGCGCTCGCGGCGTCGGTGATCTCGTTCGGCGCGTCGTAGCCGAGCCAGGTGATCACGGCGGTCGACGGGGAGCCCGAAGTCGTCGCCGCGGCCCACATCTTGTCGGACCGGTTGAGATCGCCGCCGATCTTCGACAGCTCCGAACCGGTCCCCGGCACATACGTCGCGACATTCACCGCGGTGTCGGGGTTTCCCGCCGAAACGATCGCCTTCCCGTCGCCGCCGGTGTCCAGCCCCAGCAGGAACGCCTGCGGGTCCGACCGGTCCAGCCGCTGCTGGATGGCTTCCAAGCCTCTGAGCTTGGGATCGCCTTGGAGCCGTGCGATCTCACGGGCGAGGACGGCTCGGTTGGCGGCGTCGCGGTCGGCCGCCGGGATCCCGTCGAGATTGCCGACGAGTCCCGGATTTCCTTGCAGCAGAGCGACTTTCGCCGTGTCCGACAGACTCGCCCACCACGCCTTGTTGTCACCGGGGGAGCCGTTCTCCGGCGGGCCGATGATCGACAGGCCGCTTTGCGCGGCTCCGGCGTCCGCCGCCTGCGCGAGGGTGTCGCCACCCTGTTCGGTGATCTCGCCCCGCAAGGCCCGCCGCATGATGTCCGCGAAATCGGCGTCGACGTCGGTGGCGCGGCGCAGCAGCTGCTCGATCCGGTCGGCGAGTTCCGCCTTCACCCGAGGCTGATCCGGCCGCGCGGAACCACCCGAAAGCGCGATCTCGCCCCCGGCGCCGATGAGCAGGCCGTGCCGGGAAGCGAGTTCGTCGGTCTCCCGCACGAACGCGACGATCCGGTCCAGCGCGATCTGCACCTCGTGCGCGCCCCGCCGGACCGCGGCCGCCTCGGCGACCAACCGCTCCAGGGTGGAGGTCAGTGATTCGCCCCGCGTCAACGCGGCCGTGGCGGCGTCCCCGGTCCAGCCCGTCAAGCGGGCCATGGCTTCGACGTCGTCGTTCGCGGCGATGATCCGGGCGCAGCCGACGTTGAGCGCGTCGGCCACCCGCCCGATCGCGGCCGGATCCCACCGGCGCACGTCACCCCAGGTGAGCATCAGACCGGTGTCCCGGTCGCGCGCAGGTCTTTCGACGCCTCTCGCTCGTTCGAGCGGTAGCGGACGGCCGCCTCGTCGAGCCGCGTCGCGTAGTCCGACGTGTTCTCGGCCCAGCCCGGTGCCGCGCGGCCCCAGGCGTCCGCGAGCAGCCGGGCCGCTTCACCCGACACACCACCGGGCAAACCCGCCGCGACATCGGCGAGCGTGGCCGCGAGGTCCACCTTCCCGACGTCGTCCGAAGCCCGTTTCGCCGCGCCTGACGCGGCGCCGATCGTCTCCAGGACCACCTCGTACCCGCCGGCCATCCCGCTTCCTCCCCGTGGAGTGACGCTGTGTGACCACACTACGACGCGGGAGACCGGCGCGCGGTTCCGTTCACCCGTCCTTGAAAAGGCCGTCGGCGACGTAGCGCGAGACGGTGGCGAGCCGTCGGCCCTGCAGGCGGAGGGCGTCCAGGGCGAGCTCGTCGGGTTCGGCGGATTTACGCGAGACGAACGAGCCGCCGTACGGATTGCCCGATTCGAGCAGCCGCGGATCGGTGTAGCCGAGCGGCAGGACGATGGCGCCCCAGTGGTAGAAGACGTTGTTGGTCGCCAGGACCGTCGCTTCGAGCCCGCCGTGCGCGGTGGACGCCGTGGTGAACGACGTCGCGACCTTGTTCACCAGCTTTCCCTTGGCCCACAGGCCACCGGTGCTGTCCAAAAAGGACTTCAGCTGCGCGGCGGGGCCGCCGAAACGGGTCGGGCTCCCGGCGGCGAACCCGTCGGCCCATTCCAGGTCTTCCAGTGTCGCGAGCTCGTGGTGCGGCCCCGCGTCCACCCACGCCTGCCAGCGCGGATTGCTCGCCACCGCACCGGGCGGGGCGGTTTCGGGAACCGTGCGGACACGGACGTCGGCCTCGGCCTCACGGGCGCCGTCGGCCAGGGCCGACGCCAATTTCGCGGTGTTGCCCGTCGCGCTGTAGTAGACGACGAGGATGCGGGTGCTCACGTCCGCCGACCTTAGGCGAGCGTGAGCACCCGTCCCATGATCCGGAACTTCAGTGCTTCTTCCAAGGGCTGACCGTGTCCGTCGGCCGCGTCGGGTCGTGGAACCGCGGCTTGTCCAGCTCGTCACGGCGCAGCGGGACCAGGCCGTCGGTGATCGCCTGCATGATCTTGGCGTGCGCGCGGACCCCGGCGCCCGGCCGTTCCGGCTCGACGTCGGAAAGGTCCACCGGGTCGCCGAAGTGCACCTTGAACCGGGGGCGCCGCATGGGCGCGCTCAGCCCGGACTTGGCGAGCGGCACCAGGTCGGCGGGCCCGTTGACGGTCTCCGTCCCCCAGTACACGGCCTCGTGCGCGCCCCACTGGCTGATCGGGATCACCGGGACGCCTGCCGCCAGCGCGAGCCGCGCGGCGCCGGTCTTGCCCCGCTCCGGCCACAGGCCGGGGTCGTGGCTGATCCGGCCTTCGGGGTAGACGATCAGCGGGTCGCGGGTGGTCCGCAGCGCCTCGGTGGCTTCGGCGAACTGGCCGATGGCCGTCGAAGCCTCCTTGCGGTCGACCCGCAGGTGACCGCTGACCCGCAGCGCGGGGCCGATGACCGGCGCGTCGAGGATGCCGCCCGCCAGCATGAACCGCGGGTTGATGCCGATCCGTTTGCAGGCGGCCATCAGCACGAAGGCGTCGAAAACGCCGATGTGGTTGGCCGTCATGAGCAGGGGTCGCCGTCGCAGTTCCGCCGGGACACCGCCGGTCACGGTGAGTTTGCCGACGAAGTTGACCAGCCCCCGGTCGATGTTCAGCATCGTGCGCCAGATCGCGGGGGCGCGGCGAGCCGAATTCTCATCCTGATGCAGCGCGAACATGGGGCAGAGCATGTCATGAACCGCATTTCACCCGGATGGCCGCTCAAGCTGTGACCTGAGACGAATGTTCCGAATGTGCTCCGAGTGGCAGCCGGGGCTGGAGGGTCGAGGCGGTTACCGTGGAGGCATGGCTAGCGGGTCGACGACCAGGAAACGGAGTACGGCGCGAAGCGGCGGCAGCAAGGGGCCGGCGCGAAAGCCGCGTACCCCGGCGAAGCCCAGGTCAACGGCTGCGAGGAAGCCCGCTCCACGGCGTCCGGCGCCCCGGAAGCGCTCGTCCGGCACGTTCGCCAAAGGCGTGCGCGGCACCTGGAACCTGCTCGCGAAGGGCCTCGGGACCCTGGCGCGGACGGTCGGGCGCGGCCGCGAACTCGAACCCGAGCACCGCCGCGACGGTCTCGCGCTCGGCCTGATCGCGCTGGCGCTGGTGATCGCGTTCGGCGTCTGGTGGCGGGCCGCGGGCCCGATCGGCGGCTGGGTCGAGGTCGGCACCCGCTCACTGCTGGGAGCGGGCGCGGTGACGCTGCCGCTCGTGCTCACCGTCGTCGCCGTCGCGCTGATGCGTTCGGAACCGGTGCCGGAAGCCCGGCCGCGGATGGTCATCGGCACCATCCTGGTCGTCCTGGCCGTGCTCGGCCTGCTGCACATCTTCACCGCGCTGCCCGAGACCAACGACGGCCGGATGTACGCCGGCGGGGTGATCGGCGCGTTCTCCGGTGGCCTGCTGACCATGGGCGTCACGACGTGGGTCGCCATTCCGCTGCTGGTGCTGGCGCTGCTGTTCGGCACGCTCGTGTTCACCGGGACCCCGGTCCGGGAGATCCCGCACCGGCTGCGCAACTGGGGTCTCGACCCCGAAGAGATCGAAGAGGCCGAGGCCGAGCGCAAGGCCATCCACGAGGAACGCGACGCCGTCACCGAGGCAGACCCGAAATCGGTCCGCCTGCGGAAGCCGTCGCGGCGCCGCCAGGCCTCGGGTGACCAAGACGGCGAGCAACTCGACATCGAGGCCGCGCTGGCCGAAGCTCCGACGCCGCTGCGCCCGCCGAAGCCCGCACCCAAGCCTGTCGAAGAGAAGAAGCCGAAGAAGGCCGAGGCGCCACTGGCGGTCACCAGGACCGTCGAAGGCGACTACAAGCTCCCGCCGCCGGACCTGCTGAAGCTCGGCGACGCGCCGAAGTCCCGCAGCAAGGCCAACGACGCCATGATCGAGGCGATCACCGGCGTGCTGGAGCAGTTCAACGTCGACGCGCAGGTAACCGGCTTCACCCGGGGCCCGACGGTCACCCGGTATGAGGTCGAGCTCGGCCCCGGCGTGAAGGTCGAGAAGATCACCGCGCTGACCAAGAACATCGCCTACGCGGTGGCGACCGACAACGTCCGGCTGCTGGCGCCGATCCCCGGCAAATCCGCGGTCGGCATCGAGGTCCCGAACTCCGACCGCGAGATGGTGCGCCTCGGCGACGTGCTGCGCGCGCCGTCGACGGTCAAGGACAACCACCCGATGGTCATCGGGCTCGGCAAGGACATCGAAGGCCATTTCGTCACCGCGAACCTGACGAAGATGCCGCACCTGCTGGTGGCGGGGTCCACCGGTTCCGGTAAGTCGAGCTTCGTGAACTCGATGCTGGTGTCGCTGCTCGCACGGTCGACGCCGGACGAGTGCCGGATGATCCTGATCGACCCGAAGATGGTCGAGCTGACCCCGTACGAGGGCATCCCGCACCTGATCACGCCCATCATCACCCAGCCGAAGAAGGCCGCCGCCGCGCTGGCCTGGCTGGTGGAGGAGATGGAACAGCGCTATCAGGACATGCAGGTCAACAAGGTCCGGCACATCGACGACTACAACAAGAAGGTGCGCTCGGGCGAGATCACCGCGCCGCCCGGCAGCGAGCGCGTGTACGCGCCGTACCCGTACATCATGGCGATCGTCGACGAGCTCGCCGACCTGATGATGACCGCCCCGCGCGACGTCGAGGACGCGATCGTCCGGATCACCCAGAAGGCGCGGGCCGCCGGTATCCACCTGGTCCTGGCGACCCAGCGCCCGTCGGTCGACGTCGTGACCGGCCTGATCAAGACCAACGTGCCGTCGCGGCTGGCGTTCGCGACCTCCTCGCTCACCGACTCGCGGGTCATCCTCGACCAGCCCGGCGCGGAGAAGCTCATCGGTATGGGTGACGCCCTGTACCTGCCGATGGGCGCCGGGAAACCGGTCCGTATCCAGGGCGCCTTCGTCGGCGACGAAGAGATCGCCGCGGTGGTGAATTTCGCCAAGGAACAGGCGCAGCCGGACTACCAGGACGGCGTCACCGCGGCGAAGGCGGGCGAGAAGAAGGAGATCGACTCCGACATCGGCGACGACCTCGACGTGCTGTTGCAGGCCGCCGAGCTGATCGTCACCTCGCAGTTCGGTTCGACGTCGATGCTGCAGCGGAAGCTGCGGGTCGGCTTCGCGAAGGCCGGGCGCCTGATGGACCTGCTGGAGAGCCGCGGCGTCGTCGGCCCCTCGGAGGGTTCGAAGGCGCGGGACGTGCTGATCAAGCCGGAGGAGCTGGAGTCGGTGCTGTTCATGATCCGCGGCGGCGGGGACGCGAACGGCGGCGACGTCTCCGACGACTGACCTGGCCCTGGGTGGTGCTTCAGGTCGTTCTGTGCGGTTTACTGGTACGGAACGGCCTGAAACTTTGCCAGGGAGGTGGTCAGGGTGCTCCGAAGCTTCCGGTTGGGTAACCATCGCTCGTTCCGTGACGAGCAGGAGCTGCTCCTGATGCCCGCGATGCCGGGGGACGAGCGTGGGGCGGTTCCGGTGGCCGCGATCTACGGGGCGAACGCCTCCGGCAAGTCGAACCTGCTCGACGGGCTCATCTACATGGCCGCGGCGGTCGTCGGGCTTCGGATCGTCGGTAACGGCCGCGGTGTTTTCCGGCTTGACCCCGAGGCTGCGGAGCGTCCGACGACATTCGTGGTCGAGATAGTGGCCGACGGGGGCCGGTATACCTATGGTTTCAGCGTCGACGACGACGGAATCGAGGACGAGTGGCTCTACGCCTACCCGGCAAAGCGTCGGCGTGTGGTGTTCGAGCGAAGCCGTGATGAGCTCAAGTTCGGGTCCACGTCCTCGGATCTGCGAGGCAAGTTCGCGGCGTTGGAGGAGCTTGTCCGGGGGGACGTGCTCATCTTGAGCTTGTGCTCGGAGCTTGAGCTCGGGCCCTTGATGCCTGCCTACCGCTGGTTCGAGCAGTGGCTCCGAATCGTCAGGGTCGACTCAGCCTGGGCCTCCGGTGAACTCGCGAACGGGGTTGGAGAATTCCTTCGGCGCGACGCGCGTAATGGCCGCCGCCTGCTTTCCCTTCTGGCAGCGGCCGACGTGGGGATCACCGATGTCATCGCGGAGTCGATCGAGGAGCCGGTCGAGCACCGAAGGCCGCAGTTCACAGCCAGACGAGCTGCCGGCGTGGGGTTGCATCGGCCACGGTGGAGGCTGACCTTCCGGCACAGTGACGCGGACGCGGCTTTCGAATTGCGTGACGAGTCCGCGGGTACGCGAAACTGGCTCGGCTTGCTTCCGACCGTTCTGGATGTTCTCGACGAAGGCTGGGTTCTCGTGATCGACGAGATCGACGCGAGCCTGCATCCCATGCTGACTGCGGAATTGGTAGGCCTGTTCCAATCAGAAGAGACCAATCCCCACGGCGCCCAGCTCATCTTCACCACGCACGACACGAGCCTCTTGGGCACCATGCTCGGCGACAACGTGCTGGACCGGGACCAGATCTGGTTCGTCGACAAGAACGCCGAAGGCGCCAGCGAGCTTTACCCGCTCACGGACTTCAAACCGCGCAAGGATCAGAACACCGAACGGCGCTATCTCGCCGGTAGCTACGGGGCCGTGCCGGTACTGGGCGATTTCACCGAGGCAGTGCTGGGCAGATGACCCGCCGGGAGAACAGCGGCCGGAGGCGATCGGCGTTTCGGGAACAGCGCACGTCGATCCTCGTCGTCTGTGGCGCCGAGGCCACGGAGCCCGCGTACTTCGAAGGGCTCAAGCGGGCTCGTCGGAACCCCGCCATCACGATCAAGATCAAAGCGAAGCGTGGCGACCCGGAAGCCGTGGTCAAGTACGCGGCGGGAATGCGCGACCGTGCCGAGGGAACGCACGACGAGGTGTGGTGCGTGGTCGACGTCGACGAGTTCGACCTCGACAAGGCGGCCGCGACCGCGCGCCGCCTCCGGGTCAGCCTGGCGATCTCGAATCCCTGTTTCGAGTTCTGGCTGCTGCTGCATTTCGAGGCGTGCTCGGCGCCGTTGACCTGCTACGGAGACGTGGCGAAACGCCTGGTCAAGCATGTTCCGGGGTTCAGCAAGTCGGCGTTGCGGTTCGCGGACTACGAGAGCGGGATCGGATCCGCGGTCCTGCGCGCGAAGAAACACGACGTCGAGCTGGGTTCCGAGCACGGCCGCAACCCGTCCACCGGTGTCTGGGCCCTGGTCGAAAAGATCACCTGAAACCCGATGCAACGGACCGGAGCCTCCGTTACGTCCTGACTCCGTGGACCCCAAGAAGCTGCTCGTCGTCCTCTGCGCCCTGGTCGGCCTCGCCTGCGGGGCCGGCAGCTCGGCCGCGCGCGAACAACCCGCGGCGGACCGGCCCACGGTGACCCAGCCCGCGCCGGTCCAGCAGCCGGTCCCCAAGCCGCAAGAAAAGCCGCAAGAGAAGCCCCAGGGCACCGTCGAGCTCGGGGAGACCGTCGTCCTCAAGGTCGGTGACACGACCGAGGTCGCGTCGAAGGACGTCAGCATCCGCTTCGCGCGCCTGGTGTCCGATTCTCGTTGTGCCGCCGGAATGGTCTGCGTCTGGGAAGGGGAGGCCGTGGTCGAGCTGACCCTGGCCGAACCGGGACGCGGGGAGCGGACGACGGCGGTTGTCGCCTCCACCGGCCGGAGCGGCAGGCAGTCCGTCGAGTTCGCCGCCTGCCGGGTGGACCTGGTCGCTGTGAGTTCGGGGGGCGACCAGGTCACCCTGCGGGTGTCGAAAGCCTAAAGCGCGTTACCCCAGCCATCGAGGTACGCGACCTCCGGCAACGGCACGCGCGACGCGGGCTTGAAGTCCGGCACCGTCGTGTAGGCGACCGGCAGCAGCCCGACCTGCGTGACGTCGGCGGGGATGCCGAGGATCTCGGCCGCCTCCGCCTCGTGGGTCAGGTGGTACGTCGTGAGCGTCGAGCCGAGGCCTCGCGACCGCAGCGCCAGCTGGAAGTTCCACACCGCCGGGAAGATCCCGCCGTAGAACGCGGCGTCGGTCGCGTTGTCGCCGCTCGGCCTGCCGGTCAGGCACGGGATGACGTACACCGGGACCCGGTCGATCACGTCGATCAGGTGCTGCCCCGAAGCCAGCGCCCGCGCCACCGAAGGCTCGTTGATCGCCTCGCCGAGCGCGGCCGCGTTCGTTTCCAGGTACGCCTTCCCGACCCGCCTGAACAGCTCGGACAGCCGGTCCTTCACCCCTTGGTCCCGGACGACGAGCCAGCGCCACGCCTGCTGGTTGCCCGGCGTGGGCGCCTGCAACGCGAGCCGCAGGCACTCTTCGAGCACCTCGGGTTCCACCGGCCTGTCCAGGTCGAGCTTGCGGCGGACCGCGCGCGTCGTGCTGAGCAGGTGATCGGTGACGGAGGTGTCCATGTGCCGCCTTTCAGTGATGCGCCGCCAGGAAGCGGTCGATCAGCTCGCTGATCGGTTCGAGATCCTCTTCCAGCGCGAAATGCCCGGTGTCGAAGAAGTGAACCTCCGCCGAGGGAACATCATTCCGGAACGCTTCGGCCCCCGCCGGGATGAAGAACGGGTCGTTGCGGCCCCACACGGCGAGCACGGGCGGCTGGGCTTCCCGCAGCCACGCCTGGAACTTCGGGTACTCGGGAGGGTTGTTCCGGTAGTCCCAGAACAGGTCGAGCATCGCGTCCGCGCGCCCGGGGCGCTGGAGGAAGTACTGGTCCAGCTGGTAGTTCGCGGGATCGATCGTCTCCGGATCGCGGGCGCCGGTGTACTGGTACCTGATCTGCTCCGGTTCGAGGATCGCCTCGAACCCGCGCCGTGCCTCGGCTTCGTCCGTCAGGGAAGGGAAGTCCGGCATCGCGGGCCCGAGCCCTTCGACGTAGGCGTTGCCGTTCTGCGTGATCAGCGCCGTGACCTGGGACGGCCGCGAGACCGCCAGCCGCAGGCCCGTCGGGGCGCCGAAATCGAAGACGTAGAGCGCGTACCGGCGCAGTTCCAGTGCGTCGACGAACTCGCCGACCACCTCCGCGAGCCGGTCGAAGGTGAACGTGAATCCCTCGGGCGTGACGGTCTCGCCGAACCCGGGCAGGTCCGGCGCGAGGAGCCGCCACCGCCCGGCGAGGCGGCGCATCAGCCGCGTGAACTGGTGCGATGACGTCGGGAAGCCGTGCAGCAAGAGCAAAACCGGCGCTTCGGGATCGCCGGCCTCGCGATAGAAGACCTCGACGTCGCCGAGCTGGACGGACCGGTGCCGGATGGTCGTCATGAGCACTCCTAATGGCTAGAACTGTCTTGAACCATTAGTACCTGATAGTGTCAAGGCATGCTCGATCTCGACTCGCTCCCCGGTGACGATCTCGCGGTGAACCTCGCCGACACCGTCATGCTGGCCGTCTCGCCGTCGATCGATCTGCTCGACGACGGCCACGCCAGGTTCTGGGCGACTCAGGCGGCGCTGCTGCCCGAAGGCGCCCGGCCGCCGTCGGCCGAGCAGACACGGCGGCTGCGGTCGGCGGTGCGTGAGGTGCTGGAGGCGGCCGTGGCCTCACGGGAGCCTGAGGCGTGGGCGGTCGAGCGGGTCAACGCGGCCGCGGCCGCCGTCCCCACCAGTCCGCGGCTGACCGCCGAGGGCGCCGAGACGACGTGGCATGGCGAAGACGGCGGTGAGATCGCCCTCGCCGCCGTCGCGGTCGCCGCGATCGACCTGGTGTCCGGGCCGCGCGCCGACCGGCTGCGGCGATGCGGCGCGCATGACTGCTCGATGTTGTTCGTGGCGGCCAACAGCAGGCGGGTCTGGTGCACGCCTTCGCTGTGCGGCAACCGGGTCCGGGTCGCCCGCCACGCGAAGAAGGCCCCTTAAAGCTCCAGCAGCATCCGGCTGTTGCCCAGGGTGTTCGGCTTCACGTACGGCAGGTCGAGGAACTCCGCGACACCGGGATCGGCCGAGCGCCGCATCTCCTCGTAGACCTCCTGGGTGACCGGCGTGCCGTCGATCTCGACGAAGCCGTGCCCGGAGAAGAAGTGGGTCTCGAAGGTCAGCACGAACAGCCGTTTCAGCCCGATCTCGCGGGCGAAGCCGATCAGCTGGTCGACCAGCGCGTGCCCGATCCCGCGGCCCCGCGTGTCCTTGTCGACGGCGATGGTGCGCAGCTCGGCGATGTCCTCCCACAGCACGTGGAGCGCGCCGCAGCCGAGCACGTCGTCACCGTCCTCGACCACCCAGAACTCCTGGACGCTCTCGTAGAGGGTGACGAGATCCTTCTCCAGCAGCACCGTCCCCGCGTCGGAGTCGACCAGCGCCTTGATCTTGCGGACGTCCGCGATCCTGGCCCGGCGGACGGTGGGACGGCGGTGGAGGAGAGGCTCTGACGGCACGTCCACCATTAAGCCATCCCTGGGGCCCGACCCGGTCGAGGGCTCGCCCGAGCGAGCGATCGCCGACCCGGCGAACAGGCCAGCTACCCTAAGGCACGTGCCTTCTCCCACCACTGATCCTGTCGCCACTCGCCGCGTGTCCTTGCTGACCCTCGGTTGCGCCCGCAACGAGGTCGATTCCGAGGAACTCGCCGGACGGCTGGCGGCGGGCGGCTGGGAGCTCGCCACCGAGCCCGAGGACTCCGACGTCGTGGTCGTCAACACCTGCGGCTTCGTCGAGTCCGCCAAGAAGGATTCGGTCGACACCCTGCTCGCGGCGTCCGACACCGGCAAGAAGGTCGTCGCCGTCGGCTGCATGGCCGAGCGCTATGGCAACGAGCTGGCCGAGAGCCTGCCCGAGGCCGACGCGGTCCTGGGGTTCGATCACTACGCCGACCTCGCCGAGCGCCTCGACGACGTCGTGGCGGGCCGCAAGGTCGAGTCCCACACGCCGTCCGACCGCCGCAAGCTGCTGCCGATCAGCCCGGTCCAGCGCCCGACGGCCGCCGAGTCGGTCGAGGTGCCGGGACACGCGCAGCACGGCTGGGGCCCGCGCGTGCTGCGGACCCGGCTCGACACCTCCCCGGTGGCCGCGCTGAAGATCGCCTCCGGCTGCGACCGCCGCTGCTCGTTCTGCGCGATCCCGTCGTTCCGCGGCTCCTTCGTGTCGCGGCAGCCGGACGAGATCGTCGCCGAGGCGATGTGGCTCGCGGAGAACGGCGTCAAGGAGGTCTTCCTCGTCTCGGAGAACTCCACCTCCTACGGCAAGGACTTCGGCCGCGACGGCGCCCGCGCGCTGGAACTGCTGGTCCCGCGCCTGGCCGCGGTGCCCGGCATCGAACGCGTCCGCGTCTCCTACCTGCAGCCCGCCGAAACGCGCCCCGGCCTGGTCAAGGCCATCGCGACCACGCCGGGCGTCGCCGACTACTTCGACCTGTCCTTCCAGCACTCCAGCGAGACCGTGCTGCGCCGCATGCGCCGCTTCGGGTCCACGGACTCGTTCCTCGCGCTGTGCCACCAGATCCGCGAGCACTCGCCCAACGCCGGCATCCGGACCAACGTCATCGTCGGATTCCCCGGCGAGACCGAAGAGGACGTCGCCGAGCTGGAGCGCTTCCTCAACGGCGCGCGGCTGGACGCGGTGGGCGTCTTCGGCTACTCGGACGAGGACGGCACCGAGGCCGAGACCTTCGACGGCAAACTCGACGAGTCCGTGGTGGCCGAACGGGTCGCGCGGATCTCGGCGCTGGTCGAGGAGCTGACCTCGCAGCGGGCCGAGGACCGCATCGGCGACTTCGTCGACGTCCTGATCGAGCAGGCCGAGGACGGCGAGGACCCGATCGGCCGCGCCGCGCACCAGGCCCCCGAGGTCGACGGTGAATGCGTCCTGATCGAAACGGACGACCTGCCCCGGCTGGCGGTGGGGGACTTCGTGCGCTGTGAGGTCGTCGACTCCGAAGGTGTCGACCTGATCGTGCGGCCCGCGCCGCCCGAGGCCGACCGGTGAATGCCGCCCCGAGCGACGCCGGGGCCGGTGAGGGAACGGGCGGCGAGCACGCCCGGGTACCCGAGGCCACCCCGGTCCCGACCCTGAACTTGGCGAATCTGCTCACGATGTCGCGGCTGGTGCTGGTGCCGCTGTTCGTGATGGCGCTGTTCACCGGGGACGGGGCGGACACCTTCTGGCGGGCGATCGCCACCGCACTGTTCGCGATCGCGTCGTTCACCGACCAGGTCGACGGCTGGGTCGCGCGCAAGTACGGGCTGATCACCGACTTTGGCAAGATCGCCGATCCGATCGCGGACAAGGCGCTGATCGGCGCCGCGCTGATCGGGCTGAGCGTGCTCGGCGAACTGGGCTGGTGGGTCACCATCGTCATCGCGATCCGCGAGATCGGCGTGACGCTGCTGCGGTTCTGGGTGATCCGGCACGGCGTCATCCCGGCCAGCCGGGGCGGCAAGGCCAAGACGCTCGCGCAGATCGCGGCCATCACCGCGTACCTGCTGCCGCTGCCCGTGTCCGCCGAGCCGGTGCGCTGGGTGCTGATGGGGCTCGCGCTCGTGCTGACCGTCGTGACCGGACTCGACTACGTCGTGCGCGCGGTCCGGCTGCGCTCGGCCGGGAGGCGTGCCGCGGGCGCATGAAAGCTGAGACCTTGATCACTCACCTGATCGAGCGTGGGGAGACGGTGGCGACGGCCGAGTCGCTGACCGCCGGGCTGGTCTGCGCGACGCTGACCGAGGTCCCCGGATCGAGTGCCGTCGTCCGGGGCGGGCTGATCGTCTACGCCACCGACCTCAAGGCCTCGCTCGCCGGGGTCGACGCGGACCTCCTCGCGGCGCACGGCGCGGTTCATCCCGAGGTCGCGGCGCAGTTGGCCGCCGGCGCCCGGGAGCGGTGCGGTGCCACCTGGGGCCTCGGCCTGACCGGCGTCGCGGGTCCGGCCGGACAGGACGGCGTCGCACCCGGCACCGTCCATGTCGGGCTCGCCGGGCCGGACGTGCTCACCGTCCGTACGCTGCGCTTGAGCGGCGATCGAGCCTCGGTCAGGGACGGTGCGGTCCGCGGCGCGTTCGCCCTGCTGGGGGAACATCTCGCATGATCGCCGCGTTCGCCCTTGGCGTATTGCCGTGTCAACACCTGCGCCCGGGGCACCGCTCTGGGTAACGTAGGGGGTAGTCAGTCCTGGAAGGGAGGCGCGTGATGACCGTGCTGTTGCGCGAGGCGATCGGCGACCGGCTCCGACACGCCCGCACGAACCAGCGTCGAACGCTGCGGGACATCTCCCGCGCCGCCAGGGTGAGCCTCGGCTACCTTTCCGAGGTCGAGCGCGGGCAGAAGGAGGCGTCCAGCGAGCTGCTGGCGTCCATTTGCGAGGCCCTGGACCTTCCGCTGGGCGAACTCCTGCACAAGGTCGCGGCGGACGTCTCGGCGATGGACAACGTCGAGGTCGCCCCGGTGGACGAGAAGGTCGAAGCGGGCAAGCGGCGCGCTCCGGAGCGGGAAAGCGCCGAAGCGGGCCTCGAGGGCGGCCGACTGGTGTCCGAGCTGATCGGCAACGACCTGGCCGACCTGCGGATCTCGCCGCCGCCGCGGATGAGCCCCGCGCTGCGGACGACGATCTCCGCACCGAAGATGGTCGCCGCTTAACAAGCTCGAAGCGGGAAGGCCCCAGGCGAATCGCCTGGGGCCTTCCCTCGTTCGCCCTGGTCAGCTCGCGGCGCTGTCGAACGTGCCCGCCTGGTAGGAGCCGCCCTTGGTATGCGTGATCACGAGCAGCCGGTTGGCGGCGTTGATCATCGCGACCAGGTAGATCAGCGCGGCGACCTGATCGTCGTCATAGTGCTTTCGCACCAGTGCCCACGTCTCGTCCGAGACGCCCTGGTGCGCGTCGGCGAGCCGGCTGCCTTCCTCCGCGAGCGCCAGCGCGGCCTGCTCGGCCTCGGTGAACACGGTGGATTCGCGCCAGGCGGCGACCAGGTTGACGCGCACCGCGGGTTCGCCGGCGGCCGCCAGGTCCTTGGCGTGGGCGTCGACGCAGAAGCCGCAGCCGTTGAGCTGGCTGGCCCGCAGCGACACCAGTTCCTGGGTGACCTCGTCCTCATTCGTGGTCGTCGGCTGAAGTGAACGACCACCAGATGCCGGTGACCGGGGCACGCTGACAGCGGGAGGACGTGACGTGCGCCACGTCGTGGACGTGTCAGAAACCGGCGAGTCCCGGTGTCCGGTGGAGGACAGCGTCGAGAAGGAACAGGAGCCACCCATGTCCGACGAGCGCGATCCCGCCACGGAGGCGTTCGTCGCCCACCGCAATCTGCTCTTCACCGTCGCCTACGAGATGCTCGGCTCGGCCGCCGACGCGGAGGACGTCCTCCAGGAGACCTGGCTGCGCTGGTCCGGCGTCGACCTCGGCACCGTGGAGAACCCGCGGGCGTACCTCGTCCGCGTCACGACCCGGCAGGCGCTGGGCAGGCTGCGCACGCTCGGCAGCCGCAAGGAGTCCTACGTCGGCCCTTGGCTGCCGGAACCGCTGCTCACCACGCCGGACGTGGCCGACGACGTCGAACTGGCCGACAGCGTCTCGATGGCGATGCTGCTGGTGCTGGAGACGCTCACCCCGACCGAGCGCGCGGTGTTCGTGCTGCGCGAGGTGTTCGACGTGGCCTATGGCGAGATCGCCGAAGCCGTCGGCAAGACCCCGGCCGCGGTCCACCAGATCGCCCACCGTGCCCGGGCTCACGTCGCCGCCCGGCGGCCACGGGGCGCCACGTCCCCGGGCGAGACCCGGGACGTGCTCGACGCCTTCCACCGGGCGGTCCGGACGGGTGATCTGCAGGGCCTGCTCGACGTCCTCTCGCCCGACGTCGTCTTCCTCGGAGACGGGGGCGGCGTGGTGCAGGCCGTGCTGGAACCGGTGGTCGGGGCCGCACGGGTCGCGCCGCTGCTGGCCGCGAGCCGTCCGGTGCGGGACGACGCGGTGTCGATGCGAACCGCGCAGGTCAACGGGCATCCCGCGCTGATCCTCCGGTTCGGCGGCGAGGTCGACACCGTCGTCGCGCTGCGCGTGGAGGACGGCCTCATCACCGGTCTGTACGCCGTGCGCAACCCCGAGAAGTTGTCACGCATGGAAGAGGAGACCGCGCTGCGCCGCTGAATCCGGCCGTCTTCACCCAGGGTCACCGGACGGTGAACCCGAAAGGTCGTGGACATCACAGTCAGGGGGATCCCTGAATTCCGTCGGGGTCGCCTGGAACGCGGGACGCCGACCTGACACGATGGAACTCAACGCCGGGGTCGGGACGTTGCAACATCACAGAGGGGACGCCCCACCTCGAGGTAACAGCCCGTGGGATGCGAGAAGGCAGGCGGAGGAGATGGCCAACCCGTTCGTGAAGTTCTGGAAGTACATGATGGCGGCGTTCTCGTCGAAGATCGACGAGCACGCCGACCCGAAGGTACAGATCCAGCAGGCCATCGAGGAGGCGCAGCGCAACCACCAGGCGCTGACCCAGCAGGCCGCCTCGGTGATCGGTAACCAGCGTCAGCTGGAGATGAAGCTGAACCGCCAGCTCGGCGACGTGGAGAAGCTGCAGGCTTCGACCCGTCAGGCGCTGGTGCTCGCCGACGAGGCGCGTGCCAAGGGTGATGAGCAGAAGGCGACCGAGTTCGAGAACGCGGCGGAGAGCTTCGCCGCGCAGCTCGTGACCGCCGAGCAGAGCATCGAGGACCTGAAGACCCTGCACGACCAGTCGCTTCAGGCTGCGGAGCAGGCGAAGAAGGCCGTCGAGCGCAACGCGACCATGCTGCAGCAGAAGCTGGCCGAGCGCACCAAGCTGCTCTCGCAGCTGGAGCAGGCGAAGATGCAGGAGCAGGTCTCCGCTTCGCTGAACCAGATGAGCCAGCTGGCCGCGCCGGGCAACACCCCGTCGCTGGAAGACGTTCGCGACAAGATCGAGAAGCGCTACACCACGGCGCTCGGCTCGGCCGAACTCGCACAGAACTCCGTCCAGGGCCGGATGATGGAGGTCCAGGCCTCCACGACCCAGCTCGCGGGGCACTCGCGGCTGGAGCAGATCCGCGCGTCCATGAAGGGTGACTCCGTCGCTCAGGTGACCGACGGCAAGACCGCCGCCGCGCCGAAGGCGTCGAGCTCGGCGGACATCCAGCGTGAGATCCAGGCACGGGTTCAGGCCGAACAGGGCAAGAACCCCGCCTGATACGACAACGGGAGCCGGTCCCGCGCCCGCGGTGCGGGACCGGTCTCACCTGAAGACAGGGGAGAGGGCAATGGGGCAGGGCAGGCGCAAGGACTTCGGGGAGTTCACCGCCAAGCTTGAGAAGCACATCGAGAAGCTGCCCGACTACGCCCAACGCGCGCAGGAGAAGCTGCAGCGCTACATCCCGCCCTCCGAGCAGGGCTCTTCTCCACGCCCCGCCCAGCCTCGGCCAGCCCAGCCGCCGCGGCCGCGTCCCCAGATGCCGCAGATGCCGGCCATGCCGAAGATCTCGCAGCAGCTGACGTCGATGGCGTCGGGGCAGATCCCGGTGGTCGCCGAGGCGAAGGCCAAGTGGGCCCGCTGGAACGAGCCCGCCGCCAAACTGGAGAGACAGAAGCGCCGCACGTCCCGTGCGCTGACCTTCTGGATCCTCCTCACCGTCCTTTGTGGACTGTTCGCGTTCGTCGCGGGCGCCGGCCTGCTGAAGGCGGGCCAGGCCGACGTCCTCCAGGCCATCGCGGGCGGCGCGTTCACCATCATCTTCGGCACCTTCGGGGTGAAGTCGGGGCTGCGGCTGCGGACGCTCAACCGCACCGTGCTGCCCGCGGCGCCCGCCGCCCCGCCGCCGCTGCCCCCGGCACGGTCCGTCGCACGGGAGCCGATGGAGCGTCTCGCCGAGAGCGAGGCTTCGCTGGCGGAGCTGCTTCGCCAGCTTTCGCAGCCGACGTCGCTCGGCACCATGCCGGTCTCGGAGATCGCCGTCGCGGACGCCCGGACCACCGCCGCTGAGGCCGCGCAGGCCCTGCGCGGCCTGGCGGGCCGGATCCAGGCCATCGAACGCGGCCGCGACGCCGCGCCCGAGCGGGAACGCGGCGCCCTCGACGCCGCCGTCAAGCAACTGCGCGAGCAGCTCGACGACGGCCTCGACGGCTACGGCGGTCTCGTCGCGGCCGCCGGGCACACCGTCGCCGCGAGCTCGGACGGCATGACGTCGTCCAAGGAATCGCTCTCCGACGCGACCGACAAGCTCGCCGGACTCGCCATGGCCCTGCGCGAACTCTCCTGAACCCGGAACTCGCGTGCTTGAACCCGTGACTCGCGTGCTCGGACACGGATCTCGCGTGCTTGAAGGCGGATCTCACCGGTGCCTGCCTGATCACGCGAGATCCGCTTACAATCACGTGAGTCACGCCTCGAATCACGTGAGTCACGCCTCCAATCACGTGAGTCACGGCTTCAAGCACGTGAGTTCGGTCTTCGAGCACGCGGGCTGAGCAGGCGCTTTCCTGGACAATCGTCTCATTCGTCGCCGCTAATACTCCATTGCGTAACGACCTGCTCACTGTGTGATACCGAAACGCTCGCGTAAGCCGAAACCGCTGGTGACGGCAACTCGCGATGCTTAACGTTTCTCTCATGCACGCAGTGCTTTTCCCAGCTCGGGCCTGAACCCAGCCCGCGTGAGCGGGCGTTCCAGGGTGGTGGACCGGACACAGTGGATCTCGCGCAGTGGTCTTTCTCGTCCCCGCCGAGGAAAGGACGCCCAGTGACGACGCTTCCCCCGGAACCAGAGCCGATCCCCGCACCACCTCCCAGCTCGTACCAGCGCGTCATCGCCGCCTACGACCGGATCGCCGAGGTCGACCGGCCCGACGTCTGGATCGCCCTCCGTCCCCTGGAAGACGCCCTCGTGGAGGCGAAGGCGGTCGATGAACGGGTCCGCGCGGGCGCGGACCTGCCGCTCGCCGGAACCCTGGTGGCGGTCGCCGACGTCATCGACGTCGCCGGTCTTCCCGGGGCGGACGACGAGCTCTGCTGTACCGGTGCCACTTCCGTGTCGCGGCTGACCGCGGCCGGGGCGGTGGTGATCGGCAAGACCAACTGCGACCGGTTCGGCAGCGATCTCGACCACACCCGCAGCCCGTACGGCGTCGTGAGCGCAGCGCTGAACACCGCCCGCGTCTCCGGCAACGCGAGCAGCGGCGCGGCCGTCGCCGTCGCGCTCGGCCTCGTCGATCTGGCGGTCGGCACGGACACCGCGGGAGCGGGCCGGGTTCCCGCGTCGCTCAACGGGATCGTCGGGTTGAAGCCGACGCTGGGCCTCATCCCCAAGACCGGTGTCGCCCCGTGCGGCGGGATCGCGGTGTTCGCGCGCAGCCTCACGCTGGGCCAGCGCGCGCTGGGGTTGATGACCGGTCCCGACGGGGCCGACCCGCTCGCGCGGGACTGGCCCCCGGACGTCCGGCTTTCGGCGGGGGACAGGCCGAAGGTGGCGATCCCGGGCTCCGGGACGCTCACCGGACTGTCCCTGCAGTCCCGATCCGCTTTCCTTGGCGCGGTTTCCGCGCTGCGGGCATCCGGGGCGCTCGTCGAGACGGTGGAGGTCTCGGCACTGCTGGCGGTGGGCGAGCTGATCCACGACGACGGCTTCATCGCCGACAGGCCGCGCGTCGCCGAGGCCGGGATGCTCGCGCTCCGGATGCTGTCCGAGTACGACGCCCTGGTCCTCCCGACCGTCGCGGACCATCCCGAGGTCTCCGAGGCGCTGTCCGATCCGGACGGCGTCGCGAGCAGGCTGGAGCGGTTCACGGCGTTCGTCAATCTGCTCGACCTCGCCGCGGTCACGGTGCCGTCGTCGCCGTCGGACCTCGGTCCGTACGGGGTTTCGGTGGTGGTGCGGCCGTTCGACGACCAGGTCGCCATCGACCTCGCCGCCGTGCTCACCGACGAACAGGCCGATTTCCCCTACCCCGCACCGGGTGCGGATCTCGTGGTGTTCGGCGCACATCTGCGCGGGCAGCCGTTGAACGAGCGTCTGGTCGGCGCGGGGGCGCGGTTCACCGGGCTGGTCCAGACCGGCGAGGGCTATCGGATGGTGTTGCTGCCCACCGAGCCACCCCAGCCGGGTGTGGTTCCGGTGAGCGCCGCGGGCGAACACACGATGCTTTCGGGTGAACGCTGGCGGCTCTCGCCCGCCGCGCTCGGAGCCTTCGCGGCCACGCTGCCCGAACCGTTCGTCCTGGGCCGGATCCGGCTGGAGAACGGCGACACGCCACTCGCCGTCCTTTGTGACCAGTCCGCCGCGACGACGGCGACGGAGCTGACGCGGTACCAGTGCTGGCGGGCCTATCTGCGGTTCGTCAGTACGGCCGGGCCGCGAGACCTCGGGCGACCCGCTTGACCAGACCGGGTCCGTGCAGGGCGAAACCGGTGTAGAGCTGGACGAGACCGGCGCCGGCGTCGAGCATCCGTGCGGCGGCGCCGGCGTCGAAGATCCCGCCGACGCCGATGATCGGCAGCTCGCCGGCGGTCTCGTCGTGCACGAACCGCACCACCTCGACCGAGCGCGCGGTGAGCGGGCGGCCGGAAAGCCCGCCCGCCTGCTCGCCGACGGAAGCCTCGGGCGGCGCGATCCCTTCGCGGGACAACGTCGTGTTGGTCGCGATCAGCCCGGCGACGCCGTGGTCGAGGCAGACCTCCAGCAGTTCCGCGAGCGCTTCGTCGGTGAGGTCGGGGGCGACCTTCACCAGCACCGGTGTCGGTTTCTTCCCACCCGCGAGTTCGGTCGAGGTCTTCCGCAGCTCGGCGAGCAGTTCCGCCAGCGCGGACTTGTCCTGCAACGCCCGCAGTCCCGGCGTGTTCGGCGAACTGACGTTGATCGCGAAGTAGTCGGCGTACGGGTACAGCGCCTGTAGCGAGAACCGGTAGTCCTCGACGGCTTCGTCGAGCGGGGTCACCTTGGACTTGCCGATGCTGACCCCGAGCGGCACCGGCGGCTTCCCGCCGGCGGCGAGGCGGGCGGCGAGCGCTTCGGCGCCTTCGTTGTTGAAGCCCATCCGGTTGATCACCGCGTCGGTCTCGGCGAGGGTGAACAGCCGCGGCTTGTCGTTGCCCGGCTGCGGATGCCGGGTGACCGTGCCGACTTCGACGAAGCCGAAGCCGAGCGCGGGCCACGCGTGCAGCGCGCGGCCGTTCTTGTCCATCCCGGCGGCGAGGCCGACCCGGTTCGGGAAGCGGAGCCCGAGGAAGGTGACCGGATCGTCCGTCCGGTAGACGCGGCCGAGCGCGGCGAGCGCGGGGGAGACCCGGCTCAGCCTGGCGAGCGTGCCGATGGTGCGTTCGTGCACGGTTTCGGGGTCGCTGCCGGAGACCCGGTAGAGAGCGGGGCGGACGATCTTGTCGAAGAACACGGCCCCATCATGCCTGGTGAGCTCTAGCCCCTTGCCTTCCACTCGTCTTCGAGCATCGCGAAGACGAGTTCGTCGGTCCACTCGCCCTTGACGACCTCGTTCTCGCGCAGATGCGCTTCCTTGCGCATGCCGAGGCGTTCCATCAGCGTGGCCGAAGCGAGGTTGCGTCCGTCACAGCGGCCGATGATCCGGTGCAGGCCCAGGTCTTCGAAACCGAGCCGCAGCAGTTCGGTGGCGGCCTCGGCGGCGAACCCCTTGCCGTGGTGATCGGGATGGAAGACGAAGCCGATCTCGCCCTGGCGGTGCTCGCTGCTGAGGTATTCGAGGTTCAGGTCGCCGATCAGCTGCCCGGTCTCGGTCAGTTCCACGGCCACCGCGAGGAGCTGGCCTTCCTTCGACAGGCTGCTGCTGTGCACCCGTTTGGCGAGCGCGGCGGCGGATTCGGCCCGGCTGCGCGGACCCCAGTAGAGGTAGCGGGCGACGTCGGCGCGGGACTGGAAGGAGTTCAGCTCGTCGAGATCCGCCGATGTGAAGGCGCGGAGGGTCAGGCGCGGGGTGGTGATCGGGAAGTCGGGCCTCAACATGGCGTCAGGTTATCCAGTCTGCGGGGTCCCCGGGGCGGGAACAGCGGCGGACGGTTCTCCGGGGCGGTGGGTGGTCCCCACCGACCTCGCAAAAGGGGCAACAACTCGGAAAAGGGCCGGAAATAAGGGTACCCCCGAGGCGGCTCCCGGACGCCGGAATCGGCGGCCGGGCCCGAGCCGGACCGGTGCTCGGGAACCTCGGGGGCCCGGTGACTGCCTGGTATTCGCTATCAGGCACCACGCGAAAGCAGAGACGACGAGCCGAAGGTGGCTCCAACTTGCGTTGTATCGCTGCTCGAAAGTCCTACGCGTGCAGTCCGCTAGCGGACAGTCACCTCACGAGTCCTGTTGGAATACAACTTTGGACCACCTCCTCTCTCGTGTACCGCCACGCTATGCGAGGAGTTCGGGGTCCTGCAACAAGATTTCTTCGATCTCCGCCAGCAGGGCGGTCTTGTCCGCCGACGGCAGAAAAGACGCTTCCACGGCGTTCTTCGCGAATCGGGCGATTTCGCCCGCGGTCAGGCCCAGGGTTTCGGCCACCGCCACATACTCGCCGTCGAGGGTGGCGCCGAACATCGGCGGGTCGTCGGTGTTCAGCGTGACCAGCACGCCGTGATCGAGCAGGCGCCTTACGGGATGCGCTCCGATCGACGGGAACTGGCCGGTCCTGATGTTCGACGTCGGGCAGACCTCCAGCGGGATCCTTTGCGTGGCAAGGTGTTCCAGTAACGCCGGATCGGTGTACGCGCCGACGCCGTGCCCGATCCGCTCGGCGCCGAGATCGTGCACCGCCGACCAGACGGTGGCCGGTCCGGTGGTCTCGCCCGCGTGCGGGACGCTGTGCAGCCCCGCCTCCCTGGCCGCGGTGAAGAACGGGGCGAACTGCGCGCGGCCGACGCCGACCTCGGGGCCGCCGAGCCCGAAGGACACCAGTCCCTCGGGGCGTTCGCGGAGCGCGAACACGACCGTTTCGCGTCCGGCGATGATCCCCTTCTCACCGGGAATGTCGAAGCACCAGGCCAGTTCCACCCCGTGGTCCGCCCGCGCCGCCGCGCGGCCGGTGGCGAGCCCGGTGAGGAGATCGTCGGCCGGCATGCCGTCGAGGACGTGGTTGTACGGAGTCACGGTCACTTCGGCGTAGCGGGCGTTCTGCGCGGCGAGATCGGCCGCCAGCCCGGTGACGAGGGTGTGGATGTCGCGGGCGTCGCGCACCAGCGACGTCACGGCCAGGTAGTTGCGGAGGAAATGCGGGAAATCGCGGAAGGTGAAGAACTCGGCGAGGTCCGCGGGCTCGGTGGGCACCCCGGCGGACGGGCGGCGGCGGGCCAGTTCCAGCACCGTGGGCAGGCTTGCCGAACCGACGAGGTGGACGTGGAGTTCGACCTTGGGCAGGGCGTGCACGAACGCGCGCAGCGCCTCGCCCGTGAGGATTCCGGGCATGACAAAGCTCCCTGGGAAAGGAAAGTGAAGGGTGACGTGCGGAGGGAGCGGACGGCTCAGGGAGCGAGGTCGCCGCGTTCGGTGTCGGCCCCGTAGAGCGGGAGCTTGAACAGCGTCACGAGGCCCAGTTTAACCGCTGGGAGCGGGGCCAGACTGGCATTTCGGGCAGAACCAGGTGGGCCTCGCCTGGTGTCCCGGCCCTTGGGACGCGACCTTGAGCCGCCCTCCGCAGCGGAAGCAGCCCAGCTTGGTCCGCTCGTAGACCCAGTGCTCACGGCCACGCCGCAGATCCCCGGTGGTGGTCTGCGACGTGCGCCAGGCGTTGGTCTTCAACAACTTGCGGCCGAGCGCGACGGCTCTGGCGGGGTCCACTTCGGACACCGGCGTCCACGGGGTGACGCCGAGCAGGAAGCACATTTCGACCTTGTACATGTTCCCGATGCCCGCCATGATCCGCTGATCCAGCAAGGCGTCGCCCAGTTCGCGGCCCGGGTCCGCGGCCAGCGCGGCCGCCGCCCGCTCCGCGAGTTCGTCCGTCCATTGTGGATCGAGGAGATCCGGGCCGAGGTGCCCGACCAAGCGGTCTTCCTCGCCGGTGGGCACGAGTTCGAGATCGTGCACGCGGAACCCGATCGCCTGCAGATCCTCGGTGGCGAGGATGACCCGCGCCTGATGCGCCGGGCTGCGCCAGCGCGCCCCCGTCCGGTAGACGTCCCACTTGCCGTCCATGCGCAGGTGGCTGTGCAGGGTGAGATCGCCGGAGAAACGCGTCAACAGATGTTTGCCGACCGTGCCGACGCCGAGCACTTCGCGTCCGGCGAGATCCGACGTGGCCAGCTGCGGGACCCTGAACTCGCCTCGGACGAGCGTCTTCCCGGCGAGTGCCTTGTCCAGCACCTTGCCGGCGAGGAAGACGGTGTCGCCTTCGGGCATCGGCGCCTACCCCGTGCCGGTGTCGCTCAGCTTGGCGGACTCTTCGGCGGTGGTCTCGGGCTCTTCCTCGCCGCGGACGCGATGCCGTCCGGCGCGGCTGGAGCGCAGGACCTTCGCCAGCACCATGTTGAAGGTGAGCGCGATCTCCTGCGCGCCGGGGGAGTGCCACTCGTGGATCGGGCTGCACGCGCCCTGCGCCTGCTGCACGGCGAGCCTGTCCGGGATGGCCGTCGGCATCACCAGCGGGCCGAAGTTCTCCCGCAGTTCCGCCACCCGGAACTGGTGCTCGTAGGAGCGCACGCGGAGCTTGTTGACCACGACGCCGATCGGGCGCAGGCCCGGGTTCTGCTCCTCGCGGATCTTCTCGATCGCGTCGAGCGCGCGGCGGGCGCCGGAGACGGCGTACATCGTCGGCTCGGTGACGATCAGGGCGCTGTCCGCGGCCACCAGCGCCGAGCGGGTCAGCCTGCCGAGCGATGGCGGGCAGTCGAGGATCACCAGTTCGTACGGTTCCTCGCGCAGCGGGTTCGTGTGCAGTTCGTCGAGCGCGCGGGAGAGGTTCTCCAGGCGGCGGCTGTCGGCGTCGGGCTCGTTGAGCATCTCCAGCTCTTCGGCCCCGACGAGGACGTCGATCTGGTCGCTCCACACGCTGGGCGCGATCGCCCGTTCGAGCACCGAGCGCACCGGCGTCTCCAGGACGTCGGCCAGCGTGCGGTCGGTGAAAGGCGGGTCCAGCGAGGTCGTGGCGTTGCCTTGCGGGTCGAGGTCGGCCACGAGAGTCCGGGCGCCCCTACGCAGCGCGGCGGACGCGACACCGAGGGCTACCGTCGTTTTACCGACGCCACCCTTCAGGCTGAGAACAGCGACCGTGTGCACTCGATACAGCCTACGGGCAGTCGGCGGGGCGGCTGCTCGGCAAGGTGTCGAACACCGCATCGGACTACACCCGTCGGCGCCCGGAAGGCGGGCATTACCCTGTGCGTTTATGAAGACGGACACCGTGGCCACGCGGGGATCGGGGGCGGTTCGCCGGGTTCTCGAAGCAGAACTCCGGGCCGCCCGGGCGCGAGGCGAACACCAGCCGCACGTCGTCGACGTGGGCGGCGGCAGCGGCGGCTGGGCGGTGCCGCTGGCCTCGGCGGGCTGCCTGGTGACCGTGGTCGAGCCCAATCCCAACGCGCTGGCCACCCTGCGCCGCCGGGCCGAGGAAGAGGGCGTCTCCGGCAGCATCACCGTGATCGCCGACGACTCCGACGCGCTCGGCGCCCACGTCGAGGCCGGATCGGCCGACCTCGTCCTCGCGCACGGGCTGCTCGAAGTCGTCGACGACCCGGCGCTGGTGCTCGCCGCGCTGGCCGCCGCGGTCAAACCCGGTGGTGCGGTCTCGGTGCTGGTGGCGAACCGCCACGCGGCGATCCTGCAGCGCGCGCTGGCCGGACGGCTCGGCGAGGCGCGGGAGCTGCTCGCGGCCGAGAGCGGTGTGCTGGGCGGCGGCCGGGAGACCGTGCTGCGGCGCTTCGACGCCGAGGCCCTCCGCGCGCAGCTGATCGCCGTGGGGCTCGACGTGACGTCGCTGCAGGGCGACGGCGTCGTGGCGGACTTCGTGCCCGGTGGGGTGCGGGAAGAGGATCTGGCCGAATTCGAGCTGGCGGCCGCTTCGGTGTCGCCGCTGCGGGACATCTCCAGCCGATTGCACGTCCTCGCCCGGCGCCCGGCCTGACCCTCGGCCCCTGGCCTGACCCTCGGCGCCTGGCTTGGCGCTCGCGGACGCGCTTCTCCGGATGTCATGAAAGGGCCGTTCAGGACATTTTTCGTCCTGAACGGCCCTTTCATGACACTCGGGGAAGGGTGCGTGGCACGCCGGAGCCGAAACTGTCGGTGGTCCGGGCTAGCGTGCCCGCAAGGTCGCCGGAGGGCGCCCCGCGCCCGACGGTGACTTCACCGTCGCGCGCCTCTTTTGGGCCGAAGGCCCCCGGAAACGGTTTGGCAGGGCGCTTGCATGGCTACCGCGGCTGAGATCGACAAGATGCGCCCTGCCGGGGCGTTTCTGGCAGCGCGCGACAGATAATGGGGAGGAACACCGAGTTGCCGGGCGGGATGGCCCGCTACCGGGTGACGACCGGGGCCACCACCTGGCCCGACGACACCGGGTGCGGCCTGCTGCACGTCGACATGGACGCCTTCTTCGTGTCCTGTGAACTGCGTACGCGCCCGGAGCTGGAGGGCAAGCCCGTGGTCGTTTCCGGCGGCGGCCCGAGGTCGGTCGTCGCGGCGGCGAGTTACGCGGCGCGCGAGTTCGGTGTCCGGTCGGCCATGCCGTTCTCGACGGCCAAGCGGCTCTGCCCGCAGCTGATCTGCATCACCCCCACGCCCGGCCTCTACGGCGAGGTCTCCCAGGGGGTCATGGGGATCTTCCGCGAGCTGACGCCCCTGGTGGAGCCGCTGAGCCTGGACGAGGCCTTCCTGGACGTCAGCGGGGCGCTGAAGCGGCTGGACTCCTCGCCCGCGCGGCTCGGCGCCTGGATCCGGGAGCGGGTGGCCGCCGACTTCGGGATCAGCTGCTCGGTCGGTGTCGCGAAGGTCAAGTTCGTCGCGAAGCTGGCGTCCGGGATGGCGAAACCGGACGGCATGGTCGTCGTCCCGGCGGCCGAGACGCTCGCGTTCCTGCACCCGCTGCCGGTGTCTGCGCTGTGGGGTGTCGGCAAGCGCACCGAGGAGCATCTGCGGCAGCAGGGCCTCGACACGATCGCCGACGTCGCCACCGCGCCGCTGCCCCGGCTGCGGCGCTCGCTCGGCCGGGCGCTGGGGGAGCACCTGTGGGCGCTCGCGAACGGGCACGACGAGCGCGAGGTGGTCCCGGAGACGCCGGACAAGTCGATCGGCGCCGAGGTGACCTTCGACGTCGACCTCCACGACCGCTCGGCGCTCGGGCTGGAACTGCTCCGGTTGTCGGAACGGGTCGCCGCGACCCTGCGCCGCCGCGGGCTGCGCGGGCGGACGGTGTCGATCAAGGTCCGGTTCGCGGATTTCAAGACCATCACCCGCGCCAGGACAACCGCCGTCGGGGTGGATGTGGCCCGCGACATCCACCGCACCGCCGTCGAACTCCTCGCCGAGCACGCGCCGACGGGCGCAGTCCGCCTGATCGGCGTAAGAGTCGAAGGATTGGACACGGAGAGTGATGGAGAGCAGCTGCTTTTCGACTCACCCGAACCCCGTTGGCGGGATGCGGAAGTGGCCGCCGACGTCGCGAGGTCGAAGTTCGGCGCCGCGGCGGTGCGGCCCGCGTCACTGCTGACCCCCCGTGACCAGTGACATTGCCTGCTCGGCCGTCTTCGAGAGAGCCGAGTCGGGTGGTTTCGGCCAATTCGATCCCTTCCGGATACGGGATCGGGTAGTCGGACGAGCGCGGGGCTCGTATCCTGGACAGAGACACCCCGCCTGGGGTTGTCTGTTGGGTCCATGACGTTGCGCGGCCCGGCGCCCGCGACAGCTGTGCCGGAGGAGGAAAGATGCCACTCTCCGAGCATGAGCAGCGGCTGCTCGATCAGATCGAGCGCGAGCTCTATGCCGAGGACCCCAAGTTCGCATCCACGGTGCGAGGCACCCGGTTGCGCCGCCCCGCCCGCCGACGGCGTTTGCAGGGCATCGCCCTGTTCGTAGTGGGCGTCGCACTGTTGGTGCTCGGCGTGGTGGTCAACATCCGTGTTGCCGAGATCCCAGTGATCAGCGTGCTCGGGTTCCTCGTGATGTTCTTCGGAGTCATGATGGCCGTCACATCGATTCGGCACGGAGCCGAATCGGAAGGCGGTAAGGAAAGCGGTGGCCCGGGAGCCGGCGGAGGTGGCGGCGGTAAGTCGTCCCCGCGCCGGAGTTCGTTCACCCAGCGCATGGAAGAGCGCTTCCGCCAGCGCTTCGAGGAGCAATAGCTCTCACACACGCGAACATGCCGACGGGGCCTCGCCCCGTCGGCATGTTCGCGTTGTCATGCGCGTTCCGCCGGCTACTCGCGTACTCCCAGCGCTCCGAAGCGCGTGAAGGCCCCCTTCCCTCGGCTCAGCCGAGGGAAGGGGGCCTTCACGCGCTTCGGGGGCCCCGCAGGCGGTCGGCTACTTGTCCCGGCGTCGCAGCGACCGCGGGAACAGGCGGCCCTTCCACGACATGGGCGCGTTCCGCTTGAGGCTCTTGCGGACCTCGTCGAAGGCCGGGCCCAGCGCCTGGCCGTCCGCCGGCTTGTCCGAGTACCAGGACGTCTCCACGACGCCGATGACCGTCCGCAGTCCGGAACGGCCCTCTTCGTCGAGGCGGTGCTTCTCGACGACCTTCCGGCCCGCCGCGCGCACCGTGTCGCCGTCGGAGAGCGGCAGGCCGCGGTCCGCGCACTCGTCCATCAGCTCGCGCCACGCCGCGTCGGCCGCGGCGGGGGAGTGGGACGCGATCTTCTGCAGCCGCAGCCGCCGCTTGATCTCCCGGATCGCCGTCGGCGTGCCGAGCCCGCCGAGGACGAGCACCAGGGCCAGCGCGAACCACCACGAGACCCACGCCGCCAGGAACGCGAACGCGGCCACCCACAACCCGATCGCGATCAGCGGCAGCCAGTTCGTCACGTTCTGGTTGTCCAGGAACCCGTGGTCCGGGGCGGGCGAGTCCGGGGACGACGACGAGCGCATCAGCGCCCGGTATCTCAACCGCGACCGCACGATCGCGACGACGGTCAGCGCGGCCGCCAGTCCGCCGAGGATCCCGGCGAGGATCGCGGGCCACAGCGGCTCTTCGTCCTGCTGGTCGCCGGTGCCGTCCGCGCCGAGGTCCGCGCCCGGGTCACGGGGCGTGCCGGTCGCGGGGGCGCTCGACGCGGGCGCGCTCGGCACTTCCTGGGTGTCGTTGGTCGCGGAGCTGCTGGCGTCGGTCTGCAGGTACGGCGGGACGACCGCGCGACCGTCGATCAGCGGGGTCGGGTCGAAGCTGACCCAGCCCTTCGTCTGGAAGTAGACCTCGACCCACGCGTGCGCGTCCTCGGAGCTGATCGAGAGGTGATCGCCCTTGGGAGTCCCGGACGTGAAGCCGATGGCGACCCGCGACGGGATGCCGACCGCCCGCAGCATCACGGCCATCGCGGACGCGAACTGCTCGCAGAACCCGCGTTTGCCGTTGAGGACGAAGTCGGCGAGCGCGTCCGAGTCGGTGGCGTCGGCGGTCTTGGTGTCGTAGACGAAGCCGTTCTGCGCGGTGAAGAACGACCAGATCGCCTGGGCCTTGTCGAAGTTGTTGGACTCGTTCTCCGTCAGCTGTTTGGCCTTCGCGGCCACCCGGGGGTCGACGCGGTCGACCTGGACGAACTGCTGCGGCACCTCGGCCAGGTTCGGATCGTCGTTGCGGAGTTCGTCCTTCGACGGTTCCTTGATGGCCGCGGTCTCGGTGTAGGCGGGCGCGCTCTGCTTGGTCGTGGTGAACACGGCGCCGCCGACGGGGTCGTACAGCCAGTTGTCGGCCAGGCCGTTGAGCATCCGCGGCACCCCGTAGATGGGCAGCCAGTTGTCGACCCAGTTCGTCGGTTCGATCCGGATCTCGCGTCCAGGACCGGTACCGTCGTCGCCCCTGACCTGCGGGAGCGGCTGGTTGGCCTGCACACCCTGCTGGGCGCGGCCGTTCTGCGCCAGGCCCCAGCCCTTGTTCGGCGTGTAGGTGTCGAGGGTGAACGCGCGCAGCAGCCGCTTGTCCGCACCCATCCCGTAGACCTTGAACAGCTCCACGTTCTCGCCCTGGTCGAGCAGGCCGCGCAACTGTGTGAACGGTTCGACGCCGAAGCCGCCCGCCCCGCCGCGGCCGGATCCGTCGGCGCCGGGGAGCCTGCCGACCGTGCCGACACCGGTGACGGCCGTGCCGATGACCAGTCCCATCGCGATCGCGGCGGCCACGACGCCGACCGGGGCGGACAGCGTGCTCGCCGAATTGCCCAGCCCGGGCGCGTCGCGGTTGCGCCAGCGGCGATGCCGGTGGTTGCCGTCGACGGCGAGGAGCCCGGCGAACGCGGCCGCGCCGAGCAGGAACGTCCACCACGGCAGCATGTCCTCGGCCAGCGCGGCGGGAACGGCGTAGACGCACAGCAGCACCAGGCCGGTCGCGGCGGGCGCGGCGGCGGCCACGGCCAGGGTGTCGACCAGCACCGCGACCAGGCCGATCGCGATGGTGATCAGGCACAGGATCGGCGGCGTGCCCTCGACCGGTGGCAGTCCGACCCGGATCTGCTCGGCCGCCGCGCCGAGTACGCCGCGCAGTTCTTCGAGCGCCGCCGGGCCGGGGACGATCTTCAGGATCCCGCTGGTGGTGAACGCCCCGGTGATCAGGAACAGCAGCACCAGCAGCTGTGCCAAGCCGACGACGATGGTCGGCGCGCGCAGCGAGCGCAGGGCGAGCCCGGTGGAGGCGATCAGCACGACGGCGACCAGCAGGTAGCCGAACCACGCCCAGCCGGAGACGACGCCGGTGAGCGAGGTCGAGGCGAACAGCGTGGCGAGCCCGGCGGCGATCGGCGCGAGCACGCTGCTGGTCCAGACCGGCGGTGGCGCCGGGGGCCGCGGTTTGGGGGTGTGCGGCAGGGGTGGCGCGGTCGCGGTCACAGGCCGCCTCCGATCAGCGTGCCCCGGCGGGTCGCGGTCTGGCAGAGCTCGGCCCAGACCTGCTGCATGGGCGATCCGGGACCGGCGACGACCACGCCCCAGCCCGCGGCGCGGAGCAGCGCCACCGATTCTTCGGTGGCGGCGGCGCGGTTTTCGGGCCGGTTGACGCCGGAGGACCAGCCGGGGGTGTCGAGCAGCACGGCGAGGCTCCGGATCCCGCGCGGGCGGTACCGGGACAGCTCGTGCACGGATTCGTTGCTGACGGTGCCGAGCACCGCGATGAGTTCCTGTCCCTCGGCCGGGTCGTGGCCGAGGGTGATGTCGCGCTGGTGCGCGGGCTGGAGCGCGGCGAGGACGTCGAGCACGACGTTGTCGTAGTGCTCGCCACCCTCACCGGGGGTGTCGGCCAGGGTCTGGCCGTGTTCGGTGATCAGCCGGACGCGGTGACCGGAGCGGCGCAGGTGCAGCGAGACGGAAGCGGCGAAGGAGACCGCCCATTCGAGGCTCGCGGCGGGGCCGGTGCCGTGGTGCGCCGCGGCGCGGTGGTCCAGCAGCACGGTGGTGCCGCCACGCCACGGCTTCTCCTCGACGCGGACCATGATCTCGTCGCGGCGGGCGGTCGAACGCCAGTGGACCTTCCGCAGGTCGTCGCCCTGGCGGTATTGCCGGACGATCACGTCCGCCTCGCCCTGCCCGGCGTGCAGGCGGATGCTGCCGTCGTCGCCGGCGCCGATCCCGGCACCGCTGGGCAGGCCCCACAGGCCGACCACCTTCGGCACCACGACCAGCCGGGAATGCCCGATGAGCTCGCGTTCGAACTCGCACAGCCCGAACGGGTCGGTGATCGTCGCCCGCAACGGGCCGACCTGCTGGATCCCGCGCAGCACCGGCTGGAGCGGGTACCGCAGCGCGACCCGCCGGTCGTGCGGCAGCCGTTCGACGACGAACCGCGGCCGCGTACCCAGCGCGTACGGCACACCGTCTTCGAGCAGCACCTCGCCCGCCGGGAGCCTGCCGTTCCGCCAGAGTTCGAGCTGGACCTCGCCGGGCGCGCCGACCGAGACCCGGTCCGGGCGCAGCGCGCGCGCCGCGCCCAGCTTCAGCCGGGTCGCCGAGATGAAGAAGGCGACCAGCAGCGGCAGGGCCACGACGAAGATCGCGACGCGCAGCAGGTCCCGTTCGTTGAGCACGAACGAGCACACCGCCGCGGCGACGCCGGCGGCGAGGAGGCAGCGGCCGCGTGTGGTGAGGCCGGACAGAGCACGCAGCATGCGCCGTTTTCCTTTGTCAGCGGTGGTTCGTGCCCGAGGAGCCCTGCGGAACGGGGACGCGGTGCAGGATCGCGCGGACCACGTCGGTGGCCGAACGGCGGGCCGCGTGCGCCTCGGTGGTGAGCACCATGCGGTGCGCCAGCACCGGGATCGCGACCGTGTGCAGGTCGTCCGGGACGACGAACTCGCGGCCGGAGAGCGCGGCCTGCGCGCGGGCGGCGCGGACCAGCTGCAAGGTCGCCCGGGGCGAGGCGCCGAGCCGGATCTCCGGTGCCTGCCGGGTCGCGGAGACCAGATCGACGGCGTACCGGCGGACCTCCGGCGACATGTGCACCGACCGCACCGTCTCGATCAGCCGCTGCACCGACTCGCGGTCGGAGACGGGCTCGAGGTCGGCCAGCGGGTTGTGCCCGGCGTGCTCGTCGACCATGGCCAGCTCGGCCTGCTGGTCGGGGTAGCCGATGGACACCCGCGCGGTGAACCGGTCCCGCTGGGCCTCGGGCAGCGCGTAGGTGCCTTCCATCTCGATCGGGTTCTGGGTGGCGATCACCATGAACGGCTCTTCGAGGTGGTACGTCGAGGTGTCGACGGTGACCTGGTGCTCTTCCATGCATTCGAGCAGCGCCGACTGCGTCTTCGGCGAGGCGCGGTTGATCTCGTCGCCGACCACGATGTTCGCGAACACCGGGCCGGGCCGGA
This sequence comes from Amycolatopsis oliviviridis, assembly GCF_014654365.1. Taxonomy (GTDB): domain Bacteria; phylum Actinomycetota; class Actinomycetes; order Mycobacteriales; family Pseudonocardiaceae; genus Amycolatopsis; species Amycolatopsis oliviviridis. The sequence goes on along the minus strand of NZ_BNAY01000002.1, from coordinate 1,047,252 downwards.
ACTCGAAGTCGCCGCTCTGCCGGTTGTAGATGGACACCCCGGTGACGTCGCTGGGCAGCAGGTCGGGGGTGAACTGGATCCGGCTGACGGTGCAGTCGATCGAGCGGGCCAGCGCCTTGGCCAGCGAGGTCTTCCCGACCCCGGGGACGTCTTCGACGAGAAGGTGGCCTTCGGCGAGGAGGGTCACGAGCGCGATGCGGATGACGTCGGGTTTGCCGACCAGTACCCGCTCGACGTTGGCGGCGATCCGCCGCGCCGTCTCGTGCAGTTCGTCCAGCGACGCGCGGCCTGCCCGGCCGTTCTGCAGTCCGCTGACCGTGCCCGCGGCCGTGGGATACGGCGCTTGCCCGGTTGCCTGCTCGCCCTGCTGTTCGCCGGGCGTCGCAGACTGGATTCTCGACGTCACTCGACCTCCTGATGCCGCGTGGCTGGATGTCCGCTGGGTCAGCTGCCGGACCGATTCGGGTCCCCCGGGCAGCGGTCAGCCTCCCACGAAGTGTGTCAAACTCGGGCGAACTCGTGGGGGGAACCCCGCCAACCCCAGTCGATGACTCTGTGCAACCAAAGACCTTACCTCGATCGGGTGAGTTGAGCGCGTTTTCAGGTGCTCCCGCTGACGCCGGGTTTTGTCGTATGCTCCGATGCGAGGTCGTCCGACTACGGAGAGGCGTATTCGCATATGAGCGAGGTGAGTACCGCCAAACCGAGGTTCGATCTGAGCGGGTTCGCGGTCGCCCCGGAGCTGGCGGCGGACGCCCACGTGAAGATCTCCGCCCTGCAAGACGTGGTCGGGCAGATGGTCCGCGAAGCGAAGGTGCTCGGCCGCACGGTTCCCCTCGGCGGGGGATACGCGGACGAGGTCGGCAAGTTCATGGCGCAGTACGGGATCGGGGCCGAAGGCTCCGCGGTCGAGGCGCTCACCGCATTCGGCAAGGAACTCGAGGCGCTCAAGAACCGGATCGAGAAGGCGCTCGCCCGGTACACCCGACAGGATGAACAAGCGGCGGCGGACGTGGACTGTGTCGGCGGCTGACCCCATGCGCTCCCGCCTCCCTCTCCTCGTCCTCTCCGGCGCGCTCGCCGTCCTCACAGTGTCCGCCTGCGGGCAAGGGGCCGCAGGCCAGGCGCGGATTCCGGCCGCCGACGGCGGTGCGGACCCGGCTCCCTCGTCCTCGGCGCCCGCGCAGAAGGCCGGGGTGGATCCGTGCACGCTGCTCGATCCGATGGACCGGTCGACGGCCGGGGTGAACGTGCTCGGCGTGCCGAAGGAGATCAACGGCGCCCGCGCCTGCGACTGGACGGTGCCCGCGACCTTCGGCGTCACCATCACCGTGGACGAGCGGAACGGGCTGGCGGATCTCGAGATCGCGCGCAAGACCGCTACCAAGACCAAGGTCGGCGACCGGGAAGCACTCAAGGTCGCCGACAAGAAGGCCGCCGACGGGACCTGCGCGGTCCTGCTCGGCATGGGGGACAAGGCGAGCGTCCAGATCGACGTGAGCAACACGAACTTCACCGACACCCCGCTCGCCTGCGAGCGCGCGGTGAAGGTGGCGGGACTGGCCGAACCCAAACTGCCTTAGCGCCCGTCGGCGGAGCTGAGGACGAACTCGGGAGATGACATGACGCGTGAACCCGCCAGGCCGAAGGCCCCGCTATCGCGGTGGCAGGGCGCCTTTGTCCGCGGTCGTGAGAGGTCTGACCAAGTAGCGCCCTGTCGACGTGATCGCGGACGCGGGTTCACCGCCGATAATCAGGAGAATTGTCGTGCCTGAAGGAGAGACGCCGGGCCGCGAGGTCCCGGTCGCGGCCACGCGGTACGAGGCCTACAGCCACGAGGCGCTGGCCGCCGAAGTCGAAGCGGGCAACGATCCCGAGGCGGCCGGTGGCATCGGCGCAGCCTGGGACGCGCTCGCGCGGCGCATGCACGACGCGACGTCCGACCTGGCCGGGCTGGTCGGCAGCAGCGAAGAGAACTGGCGTGGGGAAGCGGGTGACGCGCTCCGCGGCGTGCTCTCCACGGCGTCCGGCTGGCTGACCTGGTCCGCCGATCTCTCGTCCGTGCTCGGGCAGGCGGTCTCCGGTCAGGCCGAGGCCGCCGCGCGGGCTCGCGCGGACATGCCGCCGCCGGTGGACTACGACCCCGGCGCGATGATCCGCGGCGCCGCCGCCGGTGGGAACCTCGCCGCGCTCGCCGCGCTCGCCGACGAGATGGAGGCCAAGCACGCGGAGGCCGAGGCGGCCCGCCGCAAGGCCGTCGACGTCATGAACACCCGCGATGCCTCGCTGCGTTCGCTGACTCCGCAGGTCTCCTTCGGGAAGCCCCCCGAGCTGGGGCGGTCTTGATCCGCGTTTCCGCGTCGGCGTTCGACGTCCTCTGGTCCGACCTGGGGCACGCGGCCCCGCCCTGGCCGCTGTCCGTCCGCAGTGTCGGTGCCACGGAGGCGGAACGCGACGAGATCCGCGGCGTGGTCTACGACAACCTCGCCGAACGAGGCCTTTATGACGGGGACCGGCTCGACGCCGCCCTCGAAGCGCGCTTGGACCTGCTCGCGCGCGCCGAGGTCTACGTCGAATGCGAAGCGCTGGCCGACATGACGGCCGAGGCCCCGTTCCGCGCGGTCGCGGCCGCGCGCGGGCGGCACGGCGTGCTGGCCACCCAGCCCGAACAGACCATCGCGTTGTCCGGGATCGGCGACGGCGAGGTGTTCGGCGCGATCGTCGACGTCCTGCCGGAGCTGCGGCCCGGTCCCGGTTACGGGATCAGCCTGCCCGCCGCGCGCTTCGGCGGTGACCTGGAGGATCCGGTGTTCGGCGACGGCGGCCGGTCGTCGGCCTCGGACAGTCAGCTGCGCGAGGTGCTCGCGATCCAGGCGCGGCCGGTCTACAGCGCGGGCCAGTTCACCGTGCGGACCCGCGACCGCGACGGCCGCTCGCACCGGGCCGGCGGGCTGACCTGGTTCGACACCGACGTCGGCGCGTACTGTGCCGCGCGGACCGAGGGGCGCGGCGGGCAGGCGTGGGTGAACGTGTCCCCTGTGGACGGTCCCCGGCTGGCGGCGCGACTGGCGTCGCTGCTGGACCAGGACCGCTAAGTTGTCAGGAGCCCGAGAAGCCTTCGGGGAAGAGGGGGTCCGGAATGACGGTGCCGTTCGGCGGCCAAGTGCGTGATCCGCGGGAGTGGATGCGCGAGCAGGAACAGCGCAGTGCGGCGCTGCTCGCCAAGGCGGAGCAGGCGAAGTCCGAGCTGGAGAACAACGTCGTCACCTTGAGCAGCCCGGACCGGCTGGTCACCGTGACGGTCAACCCCGGCGGTGGCCTGATGTCGCTCGCGCTGTCCCCGCAGGCGCAGGAACGGCCGCCCGCCCAGCTCGCGTCGCTGATCATGAGCACCTACCGCAAGGCGACGACGAGGGCCGCGGACCGGACTCTCGAGATCATGGCCGGGCTGACCGGCGAAGACTCCGACGCGGTCGACTTCATCAAGAGCACGCTGCCGCCCCGGGAAGAACCCCAGACCGCTCCGGAACCGGACGACTCCGCGCGGTTCATCGCGCCCGAGGCGCAGCCCGCGCCCGAACCGCCGAAGCGCCGTCCTTCCCGTCCCGCGTCCGATGAGGACGACGGCGAGGACTTCCAGAACGTCGACTGGACCGGCCGCTCGTGAGCGGGCCGGGATACGGCGTCTCGCCGGAACGGCTGAAGGCGCACGCTGACCAGGTCTCCGATCTCGCCGACCGCATCCGCGGCGCGGCGTCGGCGGCGAACCAGGTCGGCATGGGCGGCTTCGCGGGCTACGGCCTGCTGTGTGCGGTGCCCGTCGGCGGCGTCCTGCAGATCGCCCAGGGCGACGCGGACGAGCTGATGACCAGCGCGGCGAACCTCGGCGACGCGTTGTCCGACGCGCTGAAGAAGGCGGCGACAGACTACACGAAGATCGACGACGACGCGGCGCAGCTCAGCCGGGACCTGGGGAAGAAGCTGTGAGCGAGGACCTGGTCGCCAAGAAGGAGGAGAAGTCCGAGCCGTTCAAGGGCGGAGGCGTCTTCGACAGCGGTGCGAGCGTGGTCGGCGACATCTACAAAGGGGCGAAGGGCGAAGATCTCGACGCGTTCGCGGTCGCGATGGACGGCGTCTCCTTCGGCTTGGACGTGTTGTCGATGGTCCTGAACCCGCTGGGTGAGCTGGTGAAGGCCGGTGTCGGCTGGCTGATGGAGAACCTGGACTTCATCCGCGAGCCACTGGAGATCCTCACCGGTGATCCCGAGTCGGTCCAGCAGGCGGCGCAGACCTGGAACAACATCGCGGCCGAACTCGAAGCCGTGGCCGGTGACTACGAAAGTTCCCTGAGCACGACCTCCGGCTGGGACGGTGACGCGGCGATCGCCTATCGCCGTGTCGCGCTTCAGTACACACAGTCTTTGCGTGACGTCGCCGCGGAAGCGAAGGACTCGGCGCAGTGGATCACCACCGGCGGCATGGTGGTGGCCACCGCGCGGGCACTGATCTTCGACATCATCGCAGGCTTCATCAGCGACGTGATCACTCGCGCGCTCCTCGCGCTCGCGTCGTCGTGGTTCACCCTCGGCGGTTCGGTCGCCGCGTTCACCGCGAGCATCTTCGCCGACGCGGTCAAGGTCATGGCGAAGATCCAGAAGAAGCTCGGCAAGCTGCTGGGCGCCATCCAGCGGTTCGTGAAGCGGTTCGAAGGTTCGAGTGAGCGTGCCCGAGAGGCCGCGCGAGCGCTGGGACGGAAGTCCTCCGAGCTGGGGCGCGAGGCGAACAAGGCGATCAAGGCGAGTGACAAGACGCTGGACGGACTCAAGGGCGACAACCTCAAGTACCTCCGTGGCGCGAAAGACCGGATGGAGAACACCGTCGGCGGCAAGATCGCCGAGAACACCGGTCTGAAGGTCGCCAAGGAAGCGGGAAAAGCGGCCGCCGCGGACTACAACCAATACGACGGTGGCTCGTCCGAACGCGGCCGCGTCACACCGCCCACCAGCGGCCGGATCAGCGGCTCGCTCGACGACGATGACTGATCTGCCCGGACAACCTGTCAGGGCCCGGCGCACCCGGTGGTGGCCGCCCGGCGTGATGGGCGCCTTCTGTGTTCTTCTCACGCTGTGGCTGATGTTCTCCCTGCAGTGGGTGGTCGGTTTCGAGCCCTGGGGCACGCTCACCAGGAGCGGCACCGCCCAGGTCGAGCGATGTCAGAGGACCGCGGTCCACACCTGGATGACGTACTCGTGTCAGGCGGAAGTCCGGTGGGACGCCGTTTCCCCTGGTGGCGAAAAGGTCTCCGGTACGACGGTCACCTCGGTCTCCGCGCTGACCGGCCGTGTGGCGGTCGAAGAGTTCAAGTACTGGAAGAAGAACAGCTCGCGCAGCGGACTCTCCGTGGTCCCGGTCGACCGGCCGTCGTGGCCGATCGCCGACGGCTGGTGGATCCTGCTCGTCTTCGTGAGCGTGATCCCCGGCTGGCTCGCCGGGTTCTGGGTGGGCGGCCGCGTCGACCGGCTCCTGCCGGAACCGAAGGAGAAGCCCAAGGACTGGCGCGGCGTCAACCGTCGCACCGCGTCCGGGATGAACGGACGCCGCAGGCGCAGACGCTGAGGTGTCCGATTAGGACGAAGCAAAACCTGGGATGAACCGACGACGTCGCCGGCCGCGTCGGGCTCGTGAACGGCCAGCGCGGTTCTAGCCGTCATTACCACTCACGAGGCTCGTTGGCAACGATCGTCCTTTGCCGACAGGCGGGTTTCGAAGGGCGTGGAAGTCCCACCAGGTACGGAATCCGTCGTGGGCGACGCTCCACAATGCCCCCACCGCTCCCCACCGGATTCCCCCACTTTCGCCCCCACTCCGCCCCACGGCAGGGTTCCGGCTGCCGATATCCGGACGCATCAGGCATGGGTGAGGTTGCTTCGATACCCGCAGAGGGGGATCTTGGCCACCGTCCCCCACCACGCCCCCACCTGGCCCCACCTGGCTGACCAGCGAAAACGTCTGACACGACGGAGTGGTGGCGGCTTTTGCCGCGTTGACTGTGGTGAAAAGTGGGGTACGGTGGTGCGCAGTGGGGCAGAAGGGAGCCCCGTGGCCGAGCTCGGTTGTTCGCATCCGGGATCGGTAGGGAGGTGGAGCCGGTGTTCCTCGGCACCCACACCCCGAAACTGGATGACAAGGGGCGGCTCACGCTGCCCGCGAAGTTCCGCGACGCGCTCGCCGGTGGGCTGATGGTCACCAAGGGACAGGATCACTGTCTCTTCGTCTTTCCCCGGGCCGAGTTCGAGCAGATGGCGAGAAAGGTCGCCGACGCCCCGTTCACGAACGAGGCGGTCCGGGCCTATCAGCGTTATCTCTTCGCCGGGACGGACGAACAACGCCCGGACGGGCAAGGACGTATCGCGATCGCGTCCGAGCTCCGGCGCTACGCCGGGCTGAACAAGGAGTGCGTGGTGATCGGGGCGATCACCAGGCTGGAGATCTGGGACGCCCAAGCGTGGCAGGGCTACCTGGACGAACACGAGGACAGCTACGCGAAGGCTCGAGAGGAAGTTCTGCCGGGCGTCTTCTAGACGTGACCGAGGAAGCACCCACGCCGTCGGGGGGCGCGGGTTCACGCTTCGGGCACGCCGGGAACCGCCCACACGGATGCCGTGAGGCCTCTGTCCGCTCAGTGGCCCTGGTACACCTTCCCCGGTACCAGGTCAGCAGGCGGGCGGACAGGGACCTGACGGCATCCGGCATCTTCCCCGGCACTACAGGAAAGGGGGGAAGACATGGCAGACGAACACGAGCACGTCCCCGTGCTGCTCGACCGAATCGTCGAGCTGTTCGAGCCGGTCTTCTCCGACCGCGAGGCCGTGCTGGTCGACGCGACCGTCGGACTCGGCGGTCATTCCGACGCGCTGCTCACCGCGTTCCCCTCCTTGCGCCTGGTCGCGCTCGACCGTGACCCCAACGCGCTGGAACTCTCCGCGAAACGTCTTGCGCCGCATGGTGATCGCGTCGACTTCGTGCACGCCGTCTACGACGAGATGCCGTCCGCGCTGCAGGGTCTCGGACTGTCCAGAGTGGACGGGATCCTGTTCGACCTCGGCGTTTCCTCGATGCAGCTGGATCGCGCCGAACGCGGTTTCGCCTACTCCAAGGATTCCCCGCTCGACATGCGGATGGACCCGACCACCGGGATCACCGCGGCCGACGTGCTCAACACCTACGCGCCGGGCGAGCTGATCCGGATCCTGCGCGACTACGGCGAGGAACGCTTCGCCCAGCGGATCGTCAAAGCCGTTGTGGCGGAACGAGAGAAGGAACCCTTCACGCGTAGCGGGCGGCTGGTGGAACTGCTGTACGACGCGGTCCCCGCGGCCAGCAGGCGCACCGGCGGCCATCCGGCGAAGCGCACCTTCCAGGCGCTGCGGATCGAGGTCAACGGCGAACTGGAGGTGCTGCGGCGGGCGATGCCGCGGGCGCTGTCCTCACTCGCCGTCGGCGGCCGCATCGTCGTCGAGTCCTATCAGTCCCTCGAGGACAGGCTGGTCAAGCAGGCCTTCGCGGAACTGGCGAAATCCCGGACCCCGGAAGGGCTTCCGGTCGAACTGCCGGGCCACGGCCCGGAACTGAAACTGCTCACCAGAGGGGCCGAGAAGGCCGGCGAGGCGGAGACCGAACAGAACACACGGGCCGCCTCCGTGCGGCTGCGAGCCGCCGAACGGATCGGAGACCGAGCACGATGACCGCTCCCGCGAAGTCCCGCGGCCGCCGGACACCGGCGCCCGGACGGCGTGCCCGCGCGACCAGCACGGTCGAGGAAACGCCGGACACCACCGAGACCACGAAGTCCACCCGCGCCTCCCGCGGCCGGACGTCGGCGGCGGAACGCGCCTACGCCCGCCGCGCCCAGCGTGCCGATCTGCTTCAGCGGGACCAGCAGCGCAACCGTCCCGACGCCGAAGGCGGTGCGGGCAAGGAAGAGCCGAAGAAGAAGCTCAAGCTGCGCTGGCCGCGCTCGCGCGCGTCGTTCGTGCTGATGATGATGGGCATGCTGGCCGTCGGCGTGGCGTGCACGTTGTGGCTGACCACGCAGGCGATCGCCGACTCGTACCGGCTCGAACAGCTCCGCACGGCCAACGCGGGGCTCGCCGAGACGAAGGAACGGCTGCAGCGCGAGGTCGCGAAGGCCGAGTCGCCCGCCTCCCTGGCGCCCAAGGCCAGGGAACTGGGCATGGTGCCCGGCGGCGACCCCGCGCACATCGTGGTCGCCCCGGACGGGCAGTCCACTGTGGTCGGTGAGCCGAAGAAGGCCACCGGCGACGCGCCCGCCGCTCCGCCCGTGACGGTGCCGCCCGCCGAGGGCACGCAGCAGGGCGCGCCCATCGAAGGTGACCAGCCCGCGGTGCCGCAGGAGAACGCGCCGCCCCCGGCGCAGGGAGGTCAGTGATGTCACCCGGCCGTCCGGCGCAGGCCAGGGCCCGGTCGGCGGGGAGTGCCCGGCGGACCTACGCCGCCGGGACCCGTCGCGCCACCGCCCGGCGGGGCAACGGGGGTAACCGGAGCCGGTTCACCGGCGTCCGGATCCTGCTGATCGTCGTGATGGTGCTCGCCGGCCTCAAACTGGTGCAGGTGCAGTGGTTCGAGGCCGGCGCGCTGTCCGAAGCCGCGGAACGGCAGCGGGCGTCCGTGATCGAAAGTCCCGCGCAGCGCGGGTCCATCCTGGACCGCAACGGGACGAAGATCGCGTTCAGCATCGAGGTGCGGACCCTCGCGGTGAGCCTGAACTGGCTCCACAAGACCAGGGAAGACTTCGCCGTGAAGAACCCGGCCAAGGGCAATACCTTCGAGGCCGACGTGGCGGCCGCGGCGAAGGTGATCGCGGCCAAGCTGCCGGGCGTGATCACCGAGAAGGAACTGCTGGACAAGTTCCACAAACCGGACGCGTTCACCTATCTGGTCCACGACATCGAGCCGTCGGTCGCCGACGCGATCGTCAAGCAATTCCCCTGGATCAGCGTCGAGAAGCGCTCGAAGCGGGAGTACCCCGGCGACTCGGTGGGCGCGAACATCATCGGTTACGCGAACTGGCGCACCGACGACAAGGACGTCTCCAAGCACAACCTGCACGGTGGCTACGGACTCGAAGCCTCCCGGGACAACGACCTCGCCGGGACACCGGGCCGCAAGATCGTCAACACCCGGAACGGCAACGACAACCTCGTCATCCCCGGTACCGAACGGGACATCCAGAACGCCGTCCCCGGTTCGGACCTGCAGCTGACGATCGACACCGATCTGCAGTACGAACTGCAGCGGCAGCTGAGCGAGTACGTCGTCAAGTCGAAGGCCAAGGGCGGCCAGGCCGTCATCATGGACTCCAAGACCGGCGAGGTCTACGCGCTGGCCAACGACAAGACGGTCAACCTCAACGACCCGGCTTCGCGCAGTGAGACGGAGAACCTCAACAACCGCGCGGTGACCACGCCGTTCGAACCCGGTTCGGTGAACAAGATCGTCACCGCCGCGGGCGCGATCGACGCGGGTATCACCACGCCGGAGTCGTCACTGGCGGTACCGGGTTCGCTGCAGGTCGCGGACAAGATCGTCAAGGACGCCTGGCACCACGGCACGCAGCAGTTCACCACCACCGGCATCTTCGCGAAGTCGTCGAACGTCGGGACCCTGCTGCTGGCGCAGAAGCTCGGCGAGGACAAGTACGCGGACCTGCTCAAGAAGTTCGGTCTCGGCCAGCGCACCGGTCTCGGCCTCCCCGGCGAGAGTCCGGGCGTCGTGCCGCCGCGGAACCAGTGGTACGCCACGACTTTCGGGAACCTGCCGATCGGGCAAGGGCTCTCGATGACCGTCGTGCAGATGGCCGGGATGTACCAGGCCATCGCGAACGACGGGCTCCGCGTGGAACCGCGGGTGGTCAAGGCGAAGGTCAACCCGGACGGGACCGTCGTCCCCGAACCGGCGCCGAAGACCGTGCAGGTCATCAGCCCGGAGGCGGCGAAGACGGTGCGCGACATGATGCGCGCGGTGACGCAGAGCGGCCGAGGGCAGCAGAGCGGCACCGGGCCGAAGGCGGCGCTGGAGGGTTACCAGATCTCGGGCAAGACGGGCACCGGCCAGCAGGTCGACCCGCAGACGAAGAAGTACAGCAACCAGCTGTACAACATCACCTTCGCCGGGATCCTGCCCGCCGACAACCCGCGTTTCGTGGTCGGCATCCGGCTCGACGCGCCGGACACCACGCTGCCGGGCGGGGGCTCGTCCGCGCCGCTGTTCCACTCGGTGGCCGCCTACCTGGCGCAGCGGTTCCAGATCCCGCTGTCGAACGGCCCGTCGCCCCAGGTGCCGCTGGTGCTTTCCTGACGTAACACGCGTGCTTGAGGCCGGAACTCGTGTGCTTGGAGCCGGAACTCACGTGTCTCCAGCCGGATGAGCGAGTTCCGGCTTCAATCACGCGAGTTTCGGCTCCGGCGGAGCGGTGTGGTCGTCGCTGTGCGTGAACACCTTCCCGGTGCCGGGCACCGTCCGGAAGACCGGACCGGGAGTCCTCAAGCGACAGTCGGAAGCCCTTGCGTGCCAAGGAGAGCTCGCGCAACCCATTACCACGGGCATGATCGTCACGCTCACACCCCGCACCGCTTCAGTCACCCGAATGCCACGCCGGTAACCTCCTTGGCTGTGTCGGTGCCTACTTCAGATCCCCGCAGCGGTCCCGCCGTCGAAAGCGGGTCCGGCGCGACGGCTGCCCAGGTCCCGGACAGCCCGGTCAAGGCCGTCGCCGCGCCCCCTCGTCCGGCCAGGATCGAGCCGATGCCGCTGGGCACACTGCTCGCCAGGGCGGGCGCCCGGCTCGTGGTCGGTGACGACGACTACACGGCCGCGGCCGAGCTGACGGTCACGGGCAGCACGCTGCGCGCGCAGCACGTCCTCCCCGGTGACCTCTTCGCCGCGCTTCCCGGCGCCCGCGCCCACGGCGCGGACTTCAGCGACCAGGCCATCGCCGCCGGTGCGGCCGCCGTGCTCACCGACGAGGCCGGTGCCGAGCGCCCGGTCCTGCGCGACGCGGGCGTGCCGATCCTGGTGCACCCGGACCCGCGCGCCGCCCTCGGCGAGATCGCCGCCTGGATCTACGGCGAGCCGTCGCTGGAGCTGTCCGTCCTGGGGATCACCGGGACGTCCGGCAAGACCACGACGTCGTATCTGGTCGACGCCGGGCTCAAGGCCGCCGGGCTCACCACCGGCCTGATCGGCACGGTCGAGACCCGGATCGCGGGCGAGCGGCTGGCCAGCGGGTTCACCACCCCCGAGGCGCCGGATCTGCAGGCGCTCCTGGCGGTCATGGTGGAACGCGGCGTCACGCACGTCCCGATGGAGGTCTCCAGCCACGCGCTGTCGCTGGGCCGGGTCAACGGCACGCGGTTCGCGGTCGGGGCCTTCACCAACCTCTCCCAGGACCACCTGGACTTCCACAAGGACATGGAGGAGTACTTCGCCGCCAAGTCGCTGCTGTTCGACGGCCGCTCCACCGCCGAGGTGATCGTCGTCGACAGCGCCTGGGGCCAGGCGCTGCTCACCCCGCACACGGTGACCGTCTCCACCGAGCCGGGCACGGACGCGCTGTGGCGCGCGACCGAGCTGACGCCGACGCCGGCGGGGGAGCAGACCTTCGTCCTCCACGGCCCCGACGGCCTCACCGCGCCGGCGAAGATCCCGCTGCCGGGCGAGTTCAACGTGGCGAACGCCGTGCTCGCGGCCGCGATCCTCAACACCGCCGGCGTCCCGCTCGAAGCCATCGTCGCCGGGCTCGCCTCGGTCGAGGTCCCGGGCCGGATGGAGCGGGTCTACCTCGGCCAGCCGTTCACCGCGGTGGTCGACTACGCGCACAAGCCCGCCGCCGTCGCGCAGGGGCTCGACGCGCTGCGCGCCCGCACCGAGGGCCGGATCATCACCGTCCTCGGCTGCGGCGGGGACCGCGACACCGCGAAACGCCCGGTGATGGGCGAGGCGGCGGTCCGGCGCAGCGAGGTGCTGATCGTGACCGACGACAACCCGCGGTCGGAGGATCCGGCCGCGATCCGGGCGGCCATGCTGGCCGGTGCCCGCAACGCCGGGCCCGCCCTGGGCGGCGAGATCCTCGAAATCGCCGACCGCCGGGACGCCATCGTCCGCGCGGTCGAGCTCGCCCAGCCCGGCGACATCGTGCTCATCGCGGGCAAAGGCCACGAAACCGGCCAGGAGATCCAGGGTGTCGTGCACCCGTTCTCCGACCGGGAAGAGCTGGCCTCCGCCATCCGCAGACGTCTGGAGACAGTGTGATCGTGCTCAGCCTGGCCGAGATCGCCGCCATCGTCGGCGGCAGGCTGCATCGGACCGACGGGACAGCCGAGGTCACCGGAAGCGTCGAATTCGACACCCGCGAGATCACCCCCGGCGGCCTCTTCATCGCGCTGCCCGGGGCGAAGGTCGACGGCCATGACTTCGCCGCGCGGGCGGTCGAGTCCGGCGCCGTCGCCGTGCTCGCGGCCCGCGAGGTCGACGCCCCGGCCGTCATCGTGCCGCCACTCGACGCCGGTGTCGCCCACGACCGGGCGTTCGCGCTGGTCTCGGACAAGGACGGGGCGGGCGCCGCGGTGCTGGCCGCGCTGGCGAAGCTCGCCCGGCACGTGGTCCGGAAGCTTTCCGGGGACCGCCTGACCGTCGTCGGGGTCACCGGTTCGGCGGGCAAGACCTCGACCAAGGACATCATCGCCCAGCTGCTGGAGCCGCTCGGCCCGACGGTGGCGCCGCCGGGATCGTTCAACAATGAGCTGGGCCACCCCTGGACGGCGCTGCGGGCCGACTCCTCGACCCGGCAGCTGGTGCTGGAGATGTCCGCCCGCGGACCCGGCCACATCGCCGAGCTGGCCGCCATCGCGCCACCGCGCATCGGGGTCGTGCTCAACGTCGGCACCGCGCACGTCGGCGAGTTCGGCTCGCGCGAGGGCATCGCCAAGGGCAAGGGCGAGCTCGTCGAAGCGCTGCCGAGCGCCGAAGACGGCGGTGTCGCGGTCCTGAACCTCGACGACCCGTACGTCGCGGCGATGGCGAGCCGGACCACCGCGCGGGTGGTGTTCGTCGGCGAGAGCGCGTCCGCGCAGGTCCGCGCCGTGGACATCACCCTCGACGACGAAGCACGCGCGTCGTTCCGTCTGGTCACCCCGGACGGCGAAGCGCCGGTGAAGCTGCCGCTCTACGGCGAGCACCAAGTCGGCAACGCGCTCAGCGCGGCCGCCGTCGCGCTGGAGATGGGCTCGACGGTCGAGGAGGTCGCGGCCCGGCTGTCGAGCCTCGAACGGCGCTCCGAGCGGCGCATGGAGGTCACCACGCGCGCCGACGGCGTCACGGTGCTCAACGACTCCTTCAACGCCAGCCCCGAGTCGATGCGGGCCGCTCTCAAGGCGCTCGCGTCGATGAGCGCGACGCGCCGGTCCTGGGCCGTGCTCGGCGTGATGGGCGACCTCGGCCAGGACTCGGTCACGGCGCACGACGGCATCGGCAGGCTCGTCGTCCGGCTCAACATCGACAAGCTCGTGGTCATCGGCGAAGCCGCCGCGGCCACCCACCAGGGCGCCCAGCAGGAGGGTTCCTGGGGCGAGGAGTCGGTACTGGTACCCGACGTCGAGGCCGCCATCGCCCTGCTGCATGATCAGCTCCGCGCGGGAGACGTGGTGCTGGTGAAGGCGTCCAAGGCCGCCGCTCTGTGGCGGGTGGCCGACGCCGTGCTCGCCGCTCCCGCAACCGATGCTGAATCCCCTGTAGTACCCCCTTCCCCCTCTCAAGAACGCTCGAACGGTGGTGACGCGTGATCAGCATCCTGATCGCGGCCGCGGCGGGCCTGCTGGTCTCCATCCTCCTCACTCCCTATCTGATCCGGGTCTTCTCCCGGCAGGGCTTCGGCCAGGAGATCCGGGAGGAAGGACCGCAGGGACACAAATCCAAACGCGGTACCCCGACGATGGGTGGTGTCGCGATCATCGTCGCGATGGTCGTCGGGTATTTCGTGGCTCATCTGATCAGCGCGCTCAGCGGCGGCAACGGCACCGGCGGCCCGTCCGCTTCGGGGCTGCTGGTCCTGCTCCTGGCCGTGGGCCTCGGCCTCGTCGGGTTCCTCGACGACTTCATCAAGATCCGCAAGCAGCGCAACCTCGGGCTGAACAAGACCGCGAAACTGGTCGGCCAGCTGGTGGTCACGATCGCCTTCGCGATCCTGGCGCTGCAGTTCGCCGACGAGCGCGGGCTGACCCCGGCGTCGGAAAGCCTGTCCTACGTGCGGGACCTCGCGCTGATCACCTTCCCGTCGGTGTTCTTCGTGATCTTCTGCTACATCGTCATCTCGGGCTGGTCGAACGCGGTGAACTTCACCGACGGTCTCGACGGTCTCGCGGGCGGCACCGCGGCGATGGTCCTGGCGACCTACGTCGTCATCGCCTTCTGGCAGACCCGCCTCTCGTGCGCGGTCACCCCGCAGACCGCCTGCTACGACGTCCGTGACCCGCTGGACCTGGCCGTGGTGGCCGCCGCGGCGACCGGCGCCTGTGTCGGGTTCCTCTGGTGGAACGCGGCCCCGGCGAAGATCTTCATGGGTGACACCGGTTCGCTGGCCCTCGGCGGTCTCGTCGCCGGTCTGTCGATGACCACCCGCACCGAACTGCTCGCCATCGTCATCGGCGGCCTGTTCATGGTCGAGATGATCTCGGTGGTCGCGCAGATCGCGGTGTTCCGCACGACCCGGCGACGGCTGTTCCGGATGGCGCCGTTCCATCATCACTTCGAGCTGGCGGGCTGGGCGGAGACCACGGTCATCATCCGGTTCTGGCTGCTCTCGGCCATCTGCTGCATGTTCGGCCTGGGCCTGTTCTACAGCGAACAGCTCAGCTTCGGGGGTTAAGAAGTGGAGCTAGCCGGGCGTCACGTCCTAGTCGCCGGAGCCGGGGTCACCGGCAAGTCCATCGTCCCCGTGCTGCGGGACCTGGGCGCGCGGATCACCGTCACCGACGGCAACGCCGAACGGCTGGCGGAACTCGAAGGGCTCGGCGCGGAACTCGTGCCGGGCCTGACGGAGCCGCCCGAAGACGTCGAGCTGGTCGTGACCAGCCCCGGCTGGAAGCCGACGTCGCCGCTGCTGGTGGCGGCGGCCGAGGCGGGCCTCGAAGTGATCGGCGACGTCGAACTGGCGTGGCGGGTCGGGCAGCTGCGCGACAAGCCGCCGGTGTGGCTCGCGATCACCGGCACCAACGGCAAGACCACCACGGTCGGGATGCTGGAGTCGATCCTGCGCACCGCCGGTGTCGACGCCGTGGCCTGCGGGAACGTCGGTTTCGCGGTACTCGACGCGGTGCGGGCCGGGCACGAGGTGCTCGCCGTCGAGCTGTCGAGCTTCCAGCTGCACTGGTCGTCCACGCTGGCCCCGCTCGCCTCGGTGGTGCTGAACCTCGCCGAGGACCACCTCGACTGGCACGGCTCGATGGAGGAGTACGCGGCCGCGAAGGGACGGGTCCACACCCACTCCCGGAACGTGGTGCGCAACCTCCACGAGGACTGGTCGATCCGGCTCGCCGAGGAGCACGCGCCCGCCGGCGCCCGCCACGTCGCCTTCGGCATGGACACCCCGCGTTCCGGCGAACTCGGGATCGTGGAGGACCTGCTGGTCGACCGCGCCTTCGTCGCCGACCCGGCGACCACCGCGGACGAACTCGGCACCCTGGCCGACGTCCGTCCCCCTGGTCCGCACAACGTCTCCAACGCGCTCGCCGCGGCCGCGCTGGCCCGCGCGTACGGCGTCACCGGCGAGGACGTCGCCAAGGGCCTGCGCGAGTACCGGCCCGCCCCGCACCGAGCGGAGGAGATCGGCGAGCTCGACGGCGTCCGCTACATCAACGACTCGAAGGCGACCAACCCGCACGCGGCGAGTGGCTCGCTGCGCGCGCATCTCTCCGTCGTCTGGATCGCCGGTGGCCAGCTCAAGGGCGCTTCCGTGGACGAGCTCGTCGGCTCGATCGCCGGAAGGCTGCGCGGAGTCGTCCTCTTCGGCGTGGATTCACCCGTGATCGCCGCCGCTGTTGCGCGACACGCGCCGGATGTCCCGGTCAACAGCCTCCCTTCGGGTGACGATGACACCATGACTGCGGCGGTGAAGGCGGCCCGCGTCCTGGCGCGCCCTGGAGATGTGGTGCTGCTGGCCCCCGCCGCGGCGTCGTTGGACATGTACCGCAGTTACGGCGAGCGCGGCGACGCGTTCGCGCGTGCGGTCCGTGTCCTGCGCGACGGTGCGGGGGAGACCAGTGACGGCGGTTGAGGAAAGAAAGCCCGAGCCCGGCAAGCCGCCCCGGCAGCGCAAGTCTCGTGACCGGCGGGAGCGCAAGGAAAGCCCGTTCGTCGCCTTCCGCACCGCGCTGACGGCGTGGCTTTCGCGGCCACTCGCCTCGTTCCACCTGGTGCTGGCGCTGACCGGCGTGCTGACCGTGATCGGCATCGTGATGGTGCTGTCGGCCTCGTCGGTCGCCTCGGTCAACCCCAAGACCGGCGCCGGTGTGTACGCCCAGTTCAGCAAGCACATCATGTTCGTCGCCATCGGCGCCGTGGTGTTCTGGATCGGGCTCCGGGTCCCGCTGGAACGCGTCCGGCGGCTGTCGGCGACGGCGACGGTGATCTGCCTCGGGCTGCTCGTGCTGGTGCTGACCCCGCTCGGGTCCACGGTCAACGGTTCGCAGGGCTGGTTCCGGCTCGGCGGGTTCGCCTTCCAGCCGGTCGAGGCGGCCAAGGTCGCACTGGCCTTCTGGGGCGCGCACATCCTGGTGATCAAGTACAACATCATCAACCAGTGGCGGCATCTGCTCGTCCCGGTCGTGCCGATCGCGCTGCTGATGTTCGCGCTGGTCATGATGCAGCCCGACCTCGGCGGCACGGTCACCCTCGCGGTGGTGCTGCTGGCCCTGCTGTGGTTCGCGGGCGCGCCGAAACGGCTGTTCGGCGTCATCCTCGCGGGTGGTCTCGTCGGGGTCCTGGTACTGGCCATCATCGCCCCGTACCGGCTCGCGCGGGTCATGTCGTTCGTCTCCGGCGACCCGGACACCAGCGCGGACGGCTTCCAGGCCAACCAGGCGAAACTCGCCCTCGCCGACGGCGGGTTGTTCGGCAAGGGCCTCGGCCAGGGACAGTCCAACTGGGGCTACCTGCCGAACGTGCAGAACGACTTCATCTTCGCCCTGATCGGCGAGGAACTCGGCTTCGTCGGCTGCGCGGTGGTGCTGGGGCTGTTCGCCGGGGTCGCCGTCGTGGGCCTGCGGATCGCCACCCGGAACCTCGACCCGTGGATCCGCATCGTGGCGGGCACGCTGACCGTCTTCCTGGTCGCGCAGGCGGGCATCAACATCGGCTACGTCGTCGGCCTGCTGCCGGTCACCGGGGTCACGCTGCCGTTGATCTCCTACGGCGGGACGTCGCTGGTGATCACCATGCTCATCATGGGGATCCTCGCCAACGCCGCCCGGCACGAACCGGAGGCGGTGGCCGCACTGCGTTCGCAGGGGCCAGGTAAATTCGGACGCCTGCTGAGGCTTCCCGCGCCCGAGCCGTACCGCCCGCCCGCCAAGCGGAAGGGCACCGCGGCCCGCGGAGGCGCCACCAAGGCGGCGAGGCCCGCGCCGAGGACGGCGAGGCCTTCGCCCGCCCAGGAACGGCGCCGGTCGGTGCGGGAGCCCGGCAGGAGGACGGCCGCGCGAACCGCGGTGAGCCGCGGTACCGCGAAACGGGGTACCGCAAACCGGAGAGGTCATAGGTGAACAACCCCGTCAGAGGTGGCGCCGGAGCCGAAGTCGAAGGCAAGGCGCCGGTGGTCGTGGTCGCCGGCGGCGGTACCGCAGGGCATATCGAACCGGCACTCGCCCTCGCCGACGCGGTGATGCGCCTGCGTCCCGACGCGAAGGTGGTCGCGCTGGGCACCCAGCGCGGGCTGGAGAACAAGCTCGTCCCGGCACGCGGCTACCCGCTCGAGCTGATCCCGCCGGTGCCGATGCCGCGCAAGCCGACGCCCGAACTGCTCAAGATGCCGCTGAAGGTCCGCGACTCGGTCAAGCGCACCCGGGAGATCCTGGAGCGCGTCGGCGCGGACGTCGTCGTCGGCTTCGGCGGTTACGTGGCGCTCCCGGCGTATCTCGCCGCGCGCGGGCGCACGCCGATCGTGGTGCACGAGGCCAACGAGAAGCCCGGCCTGGCGAACAAGGTCGGCGCGCGGTTCGCCGCCCGCGTCGCGGTCGCCGTCCCGGGGACGCCGCTGGCGAAGGCCGAGGTCGTCGGCATCCCGCTGCGCCACTCCATCACCGCGCTCGACCGGGCCGCGCTGCGCGCCGAGGCCCGCGAGCACTTCGGGCTCGACCCCGACGCCCCGACGCTGCTGGTCTTCGGCGGTTCGCAGGGCGCGGTGTCGATCAACGGCGCGGTCTCCGGCGCGGCCAAGGAGTTCGCGGACGCCGGTGTCGGTGTCCTGCACGCCCACGGGCCGAAGAACACACTGGTCGTCCAGGAGTTCCCCGGAAAGCCCCCGTACGTCCCGGTGCCGTACCTGGAACGCATGGACCTCGCCTACGCCGCCGCCGACGCGGTGCTGTGCCGTTCCGGCGCGATGACCGTCGCCGAGGTCTCCGCCGTCGGCCTGCCCGCCGTGTTCGTCCCGCTGCCGTACGGCAACGGCGAACAGGCGGTCAACGCCCGGCCCGCGGTCGACGCGGGTGCCGGGCTGATGCTCGCCGACGCCGACCTCTCCGCCGCCAAGGTCGCGGAACTGGTCATCCCGCTGGTGTCCGACGCCGACCGGATCGCGAAGATGAGCGCGGCCGCGGTCGGCCTCGGCCACCGGGAGGCCGACGAGACCCTTGCCAAGATCGTGCTGGAGGCCGCAGGTGCCTGATCAACTCCCCGACACGCTGACGCGTGCCCACCTGATCGGGATCGGCGGCGCCGGGATGAGCGGCATCGCCCGCATCCTGCTCGCCCGCGGGGCCCAGGTCTCCGGGTCCGACGCCAAGGAGTCGCGCGCGTTCCTTTCGCTGCGTGCCCAGGGCGCCGAGATCGCGGTCGGCCAGAGCGCCGAGAACCTCGACGCGTTCCCCGAAGGCCCGTCCTCGGTGATCGTGTCGACCGCCATCAAGGACGACAACCCGGAACTGGCGGCCGCGCGGGACCGCGGGATCACCGTGCTGCACCGCGCGCAGGCGCTGGCCGGGCTGATGGAGGGCCACCGCGTCGCCTGCATCGCCGGGACGCACGGCAAGACGTCGACGACGTCGATGCTCACCGTCGCGCTGCAGCACTGCCGTCTCGATCCGTCGTTCGCCATCGGCGGCGACCTCAACGAGTCGGGCGCGAACGCGCACCACGGCGAGGGCGGGCTGTTCGTCGCCGAGGCCGACGAGAGCGACGGGTCGTTCCTGGCCTACTCGCCGTCGGTCGCCGTGGTGACCAACGTCGAGCCGGACCACCTGGACCACCACGGCACGGCCGAGGCCTACGTCTCGGTGTTCACCGACTTCCTCGGCCGGATCGAGCCGGGCGGGCTGCTCGTCGTCTGCGGTGACGACGAAGGGGCCGATCGGCTGGGCGCGCAGGCGGAGGAACGCGGCATCCGCGTCCGCCGCTACGGGCGTTCGGTCACCGGCGCGGACGATGCCAAGGTCCTGGACTTCGTGCCGACCCCGGACGGCGGCGTGGTCCGGATCTCCTTGCAGGGCGAGGAAATCGCCCTGCAGGTCGCGGTTCCGGGCGAGCACATGGCACTGAACGCGATCGCCGCCCTGCTGGCCGGGATCGAACTCGGCGCCCCGGTCGACGGGCTGGCCGACGGGCTCGCCGCGTTCGGCGGGGTCCGGCGGCGGTTCGAGTTCAAGGGCCGCTCGGGCGACGTGCGGGTGTACGACGACTACGCGCACCACCCGACCGAGGTCGACGCGCAGCTGCGCGCGGTGCGGACGGCCGCCGGCCAGGGCCGGGTCGTCGTGGTCTTCCAGCCGCACCTGTACTCGCGCACGAAGACGTTCTCGAAGGAGTTCGCGGCCGCGCTGTCGCTGGCCGACGAGGTCGTCGTGCTGGACGTCTTCGGGGCCCGCGAGAAACCGGAACCCGGGGTGAGCGGCGCGCTCATCGCCGACCAGATCTCCGGTGTCCCCGTGCACTACCAGCCCGCGTTCGACGTCGCGGCGAAGCTCGCGGCGGATCTGGTCAAGCCCGGCGACCTGCTGGTGACCATGGGCGCCGGCGACGTCACGCAGCTCGGCCCGGAGATCCTGGCCGAGCTGGACCGGCGGGCAGGCTGACGGATGACACAGACCGGGGAACGCCGCCGCCCGGCCGAACCCGGTCGGCGTCCGCGCTCTGAACGCTCCGAACGGGTCAAGCGGACTCCGCGGGCCGAACGGACTCAACGGCTGAAGGAGCGGCGCGGCAGGCGGTCCGTGTACGACCGCCGCCGCACCGCCCGGCCCGTGAGGCGCAAGGAGATGCGGCGGCGCTGGGTCGCGCTGCTTTCGGTGCTCACGGTCGCCGCGCTGGTCTATCTGCTGTGGTTCAGTTCGATGCTGGGCGTGCAGCAGGTCGACGTCGTCGGGGCGAGTTCCGTTCCGGCGGACCAGATCCGCGGCACGGCGGCGGTACCGGACCAGAAGCCGATGCTGCGCCTGGACACCGACGAGATCCGGGACCGGGTGGCGCAGATGCCCGGCATCGCCACCGTCGACGTCGCCCGATCCTGGCCGAACACCCTCGAGATCACCGTGACCGAACGCGCCGCGATCGCGTTCTTCGACAGCGGGCCCGGCGGCGACGGCGTGCACCTGGTCGACGGCGCGGGCGTCGTGTTCAAGACGGTCAAGGAACGGCCCGCGGGGCTGCCCGAGCTCAAGCTGCCCTCGGTGTCGGCCGACGATCCGGTGACCCGCGCGGTGACCGGCGTCCTCGGCGTGATCCCGCAGCAGCTGCTCAAGCAGGTCACCACCGCGACGGCGAAGACGCCCGGCAGCGTCGAGTTCGCGCTGGCCGACGGGAAGACCGTGCGGTGGGGGACCTCGGCCGACACCGAACGCAAGGCGAAGGTCCTGGCCGCGCTGCTCACCCGCGAGGGCAAGGTCTTCGACGTCTCCGCACCGGATCTGCCCACCGTCTCCTGACGCGTTTCGTCCTCTGGATGCGGTAGTTCGCGTTACCGACTACCGCATCCAGAGGACGAAACGCGGGGCGCTCAGTGGGGGATCAGCGCTTCGATGCCGTCCAGCATGCGCTCCAGCCCGAAGGTGAAGGTCTCGTCGGCGGCCTCGCAGGTCTCCGCGTCGTAGCCGCCGGTTTCCCAGATCCGGGTCATCGCCGGATGCCGCTCGACGTCGAAGTACTTCTCCCAGAACACCGACCGCTGCCCCCACCAGGCGTCCGTCGACTGCCCGGTCTGCTGCTCGACCTGCACGGTCTCGGCGAACAGCGTCGCGTTCGCCTGCACGTAGATCTCGATGCTGTTCGCGGCCGCGGCCGCCTTGCGCGGCGCCAGCCCGATGTCGGACACCGCCGCGATCAGGTACTCCTGGCCCGCCATCAGCCCGGGTCCGAGCACCGGCCGCACCATCGACGTCGAACGCAGCCACGGATGCGCCCGGAACACGGCCAGGGTGCGTTCGGCGTAGAGCCGCACCTGCTCGCGCCAGCCGTCCGGCCGGGGATCGCCGGGACCGGGAAGGCCCCGTTCGGCGAGCACCGTGTCCACCATGAGGTCCAGCAGTTCGGTCTTGCCGGGGACGTAGGTGTACAGCGTCATCGTGCCGACGCCGAGTTCCTCGGCGATCCGGCTCATCGACACGGTCGCCTCGCCCGCGCCGTCGGCGAGCGCGACGGCGGTGGCGATCACCTGGCCGAGGGTCAGTTTCGGCTTCCGCCCCCTGGTCGGCTGCCGGGCCTCGCCGCGGTCACGCCACAACAGTTCGAGGCTGCGCTCGAAGTCCATCCACACTCCACTCGGCCGTGAAACTGGATTCTACATTCCCGTATCAGGTACGGTTAACTCATTCCCGTAGGACGTACGAAAAGGAGTGGGGAATCGTGACGATCCTGGTGACCGGAGCGACCGGAAGCGTCGGCAGGCTGCTGGTCGACGAACTGGTGCAAGCCGGGGCGCCGGTGCGGGCGCTGACCGTCAACCCGGCGAAGGCGGCACTGCCGGCGCAGGTCGAGGTGGCCAAGGGGTATCTGGGCAAGCCGGAGACGCTGCCGGCAGCCCTCGAAGGCGTCGAGACCGTGTACCTGGCGCCGCTGGCGGACACGGTGGACGACTTCGTGAAGCTGGCGAAGGAGGCCGGGGTGCGCCGGGTGGTGGCACTGTCGGGCAGCAACGCCGACGACCCGTCGGAGGGCTCGAGCGGCGTGGCGTACGCGATCATCGAGAAGGCGATCCGGGAGGCGGAGTTCGACTGGACGTTCCTGCGGCCGGGCGCGTTCATGAACAACACCCTCGGCTGGGTGGAGACGATCAAGGCCGAGCGGGTGGTCCGCGAGGCCTACCCCGAATCCAGGACGACGCCGATCGACCTCGGGGACATCGCCGCCGTCGCGGCGCACGTCCTCCTGACCGAGGGGCACGTCGGCAAGAAGCACACGCTGAGCGGGCCCACGGCGATCAGCCAGCGCGAGCAGGTCGCCGCCATCTCCGCCGCGCTCGGCGAGGAGGTGACCTTCCAGGAACTCACCCGGGAGGAGGCGAACAAGCAGTGGGCCGACGCCGGGATCCCGGCGGAGATCGCGGAGTGGTTGCTCGACGGCTTCGCGTACTTCACCGAGAACCCCGACAAGCCGACGGGCGTCGTCCAGGAGCTCACCGGACGGCCCGGGGTCACGTACGCGGAATGGGCCGTGGCGAACGCCGACGCGTTCCGCTGACGCACCCGCGCGTTTAGTCCTCTGGATGCGGTAGTTGGCGTCGCGAACTACCGCATTCAGAGGACGAAATGCGGTGGGTCAGCGAGCCCGGCGGGGGAGGCGGGTCGGCAGCGGCGCACCACGCCGCGGCTGGTCAGCCGTCGCCTGAACGGGAGCTTGAACGGGAGCCTGGGCAGGCGGCGAGGACGGCGCTGACGGTCGTTTCGGCTGCGGCAGCGGAGGCGGCGCCTGCGACTCGCGCGGCCAGGCGGGGGTGATCATCGCCTGCGTCCCGACCCGGCGGAACGGCAGCCCGTGCGCCTCCCTGGCGGGCAGGCCGGGCCAGATCTCGCTCGCTTCCTTGGCGGCGTCGCGGATCGCGGTGCCGTCGAGCGAGGTGTGCGTCTCCTCGATGTCGCGGTCGAGCCACTGGACGATGAACTCCAGCGGCCCGTCGGGCGGCAGCGGCCACAGGAAGATCTCGTGGTCGACGTGGAACGCCGAACCGCCCAGCCCCTGCGCGCGCAGCACCGGCTGGTCCGGTTTGGCGGCGGACGGCACGGAGATGGTCTCCGAACTGGCCCGGCGGCCGTCGGGGAAGAGCACCCCGACCAGCAGCGCGTTGTAGTCCGGGACCCGGCGGTGGTCGATCAGGCCTTCGCCGGGTTCGTCCAGCAGGAGATCCCGCGCGTACACCGACAGCTGAAAGGACACCGACTCCGGCCACACCTCGATGCCGCGCAGCGCCACGATGGTCCGTTCGGCCCGCCCCAGCGGCATCGACCAGGGCAGGATCGCCGGGACGATGTACTCGTGCGGCGGCTCCACCCAGGGGCGGCCGTTGTAGCCGAACAGCTCCTGTTCCGGCACCGGGAAGAGGGGACGGCTGCGCGGACCGTCCGTGAAGAAGCTCATCGTGGTCCGGGCGCGAACGAACGCGAGGTGAACCTGTCCGACCTGCCGCTCACGCCGTCAACGACCACCATGCGGTTCACGGTATCCGATGAACAGGCCGGTACTGAACGGTTTCACCGCACCTTTCGCGTCACCCGAAGCCCCTGAGCTTCACTTTCGTGCCCTTCGGCACCTTCGTGCCCGGCTGCGGATCCTGCTGCAGGACGAAGTCGAAACCACCGTTTCCGCCGCCGTGACCGTTGCCGTTGCCCCGACCCTCACGGTCGGCGTCCAGACCCGCCTGGCGCAGGATCTGGATGGCCTCTTCCATCCGTTTGAAGGTCACATTCGGTACTTCGACGGCGTTCGAAACGAACACCCCGATCCGGCGGTTGCTCGCCTTGCCGCCGCCCTTCGGGTCGGTGCGGATCACCTGGCCTGCCGCGAACTGGTCGGAGAACTCCTCGCCCGCCTGGAACGGCTGGAAGCCCGCCTGCTGCAGGATCTGGAAGGCGGCGTCCTTGGCCTGGCCGGTGACGTCCGGGACCGGCGGCAGCGGTTCGGGACCCTTCGACAGGATGATCGTGACCTGCCCGCCGATGTTCAGCTGCGAACCGGGGCTCGGGTCGACGCGGATCACCTTGCCCTTGGCGACTTCGCTGTACTCCTGCTCGCCCTGAGCCGGGGTCAGCTGGGCGGCCTTGATCGCCGTCTCCGCGTCCTGCTGGCTGGTGCCGGCCTGGATGTCCGGCACGATCGGGCGGCCCTTCGACAGCACGACGTTGACCGTGGCGCCCGGCGCGAGCGACGTGCCCGCCGCGGGGTCGGACCGGATCACCGTGTGCTGCGCGGCGGTGTCGCTGTACTCCTCGGTGTAGGCCGGGGTCAGCTTCGCCGTCCGGAGCGCGTCACCGGCGGCGGCCTGGTTCATCCCGGCCAGCTTCGGCACCGACGACGAGGTCGGGCCGGTGTCGTTGAGGATGAAGGCGAACGCGCCGATCAGACCGCCGAGGACCAGCGCCGCGGCCGCGATCATCACGTAGAGGCGTTTGCGCGACTGCGGCTGGTCGTCGTCCGCGGAGGGCTTGGGACGCGGGGGAGGCGTTCGCGGCGGCTGGACGGCGGGGAACTGCTGCTCCCGCTGCATCGCCTGCGTACCGCGCGGCCCAGAGACCGGCATGGTCGCTTCGGCGACCGGGGTCAGCACCGTCGTCGCCGCGGTCGGGCTCGCCGGGACGGCCGGGATGCCGGGGGTGGTGCGCTCGGCGTCGGACTCCCGGTCGGCGTCCGCGGGCAGCGGTACGGGCACCGGGACCGCCGGGATCCCGACGGCGGTGCGCAGGTGGTTCAGTTCGGCGAGGAACGCGGTGGCGTCGGCCGGGCGCTGCTCGGGGTCGCGCCGGGTGGCGCGCAGGATCAGCTCGTCCAGCATCGGCGGGATGTCCGGGCGCAGCTCGCTCGGGCGCGGGACGTCGTCGTTGACGTGCCGGTACGCCACCGAGAGGGCGGTGTCGCCGGTGTAGGGCGCGCGTCCGGTGAGCATTTCGTACAGCAGGATCCCCGCCGAGTAGACGTCGCCGCTCGACGTGGTCGCGCCGGTGGCGACCTGTTCGGGGGAGACGTAGGCGACGGT
Organism: Amycolatopsis oliviviridis; assembly: GCF_014654365.1. Lineage (GTDB taxonomy): Bacteria > Actinomycetota > Actinomycetes > Mycobacteriales > Pseudonocardiaceae > Amycolatopsis > Amycolatopsis oliviviridis. The sequence continues at coordinate 1,021,787 of NZ_BNAY01000002.1, read as the reverse complement.
GCCGAGGATGACGCTCGAACTCGTGGTGCCCGCGCTCGCGATCGCGCGGACCAGGCCGAAGTCGCCCACCTTGACCACGCCGCCCGAAAGCGCCGTGCCGCCGCGGCCGATGAGCACGTTCTCCGGTTTGACGTCGCGGTGCACCAGTCCGGCGGCGTGCGCGGCGGCCAGCGCGGAGAGCACCGGTTCGGCGATGCTCAGCGCGAGCGCGACGTCCAGCGGGCCGCGTTCGGCGAGCAGTTCGCGCAGGGTCCCGCCGTCGACGAGTTCCATGACCAGGAACGCGCGGCCGGACTCCTCACCGCCGGGGGTGTCGAAGCCCTGATCGTGCACGGCGACCACATGCGGGTGGTGCAGCCGGGCCGCCGACCGGGCCTCCCGTTCGAAGCGCTCGACGAACGATCTGTCGTCGGCGAACCGCGGGTCCATGATCTTGATGGCGACCTGGCGGTCCAGGCGGGTGTCGACGCCGCGGTACACCGACGACATCCCACCGCGTGCGAGCAGCTTGTCCACCCGGTAGCGGCCCTCGAGCAGAGTGCCCACCAGCGTGGGGTCCGTGCGTGTCACGGCTATGGATCGTACGGAAGTGCCCATGTTCTGGTGTACGGGACCTGGCTCGCCGGGGATCACGATTCGCGGCATTTCGTCGAATCGGCGGTATACGTGATCGGCTGGGCACTCTCCGTGTTGGCGACGTCGTCACCCATGCGTACTAACGGAGCCGGAGACGGAATGTGGCACAGTGTCACCTGTGAGTGGTATTCCCGTCGCCGACGACGTTCTCGACGCAGATGTGGCCGTTCTCCCGCTTCCGGAGGTCGCGACCGCGCTGAACGTTTCGGCCAACAAGGTCCGTCAGATGCTGCGCGACGGCCATCTGATCGCGGTCCGGCGCAAGGGCGAGCTGTACGTCCCGGGCGACTTCCTGGTGAAGGACGGCGTGGTCAAGGGCCTGGCGGGCACCATCACGGTGCTCGCGGACTCGGGCTTCAGCCGGACGGAGATGCTGCGCTGGCTCTTCGCCGAGGACGAGACGCTGCCGGGGACCACGCCGGTCAACGCGCTCCGCACGAGCCACGGAACCGAGGTCAAGCGGCGCGCGCAGGCGATGGCGTTCTAGTCCGGCCGGACGTTCTGACCAGTACATACGTCGCAGCCGCGAGCAGCTGACAGCCCGCCGCCGCGCACAGTGCGGCGGTTACGGAGAGTGTGCTCAACGGCCCCGCGGCCGCCGCTCCCGCCGCGAGCCCGGTGATCTTCACGCTCGCCGCCGTCGTGAAGACCTGCGCCCGTACGGCCGCGGGCGCCTCACGGTGCCGGATGGCGAAAAGGGACGAAAGTTGTGGTCCTTCGGCGAAACCGGCGAGTACGGCGGCGGCCAGCAGGGTCACCGTGTCGTGCCCTGCCGCCGCGAGCAGGAAACTCGCGCCCAGCAGGACGGTGGTGGCGAGCACGGTGCGGTCCGGCGGTGGCGGCTTGCGGGCCAGCACGGCGTTCGCGGCCAGTGACGCGGCGGCCAGCACGGTGAGCAGGAGCGCGCCGAAACCCGGGTTCCCCAGCCGTTGGGCGCCGAGCAGCGGGTAGCAGACCACGGCGATCCCGATCCCGGCGAAGGACACCGTGGACGTCGCGGTGGCCCGGAGCAGGAAACGGTTGCGGAAGAGGACCGAGAAGCCGTCGGCGAGCCGGCGACGGATCGGTTTTGCGGGCTTCGCCTCGACGGCGGGCAGCGACCAGGCCGCGGGGACGGCGGCCGTGACCAGCGTGATCGCGACGGCCATCGCGGCCGGAGCACCGGCGTACGCGGCCACGAACCCGGCGAGTCCCGGTCCGGCGAGGCTCGCGGCGGTGAACGTCATCGCGTCCAGCGCGCTCGCCCTCGCCAGTGGCGTCCGGCCTCGGACGTTGGGTACCTGTGCCGTCCATCCGCCCGCCAAGGCCGGGTTGAGCAGCCCGGCCGCGACGGCCACCGTGATCGCTGCGGGGACCTCGACGAGCGCGAGCACCGCGCCGAGCCCGCCCGCGTAGGCGAGCAGCGCCCATGCCAGCAGGCGTCCCGGCCGGGGACTGCGGTCGAGCAGCGCGCCGAGCAGTGGCCCGCCTGCCGCGGCCGAGATCGTCAGGCCCGCGAGCAGCGCGGACCCGGTTGCGGCCGAGCCGTCGACGCTGAGTCCCAGCAGGAGCAGCGCGGGCCCGGACAGCTCGTCGCCGGTCCTGGCGAGCGTCGCGCCGGTGAGATAGACGGCGAGCCTGTAACGGCTTCTCATTTCTGAGACGTTACAGTGGGGTATGACTTCAGCGCAGCGGGATTTCCTGCCCGGTCGTTCGGCACGGGCGGCGGCGCAGCGGGCGGTGGACTTGCTGGCAGTCCTGCTCGTGCCGGAGCCCTCGGTTCCGGCCGTCCGGTCGGTGCTGGAAGCGCACGGGGAGACCTTCGTCGAGCTGGGGCCCTCCGACCTGACGTCGTTGCGTGAGGCGGCTTCGGAGCTGCGTGACGTCTTCGCGGCACGGGACGCCGCGGAAGCGGCCGGGGTGCTGAACCGGCTGCTGGCCCGGTACGCGCACGCGCCGAGGCTGACCGACCATGCCGACGGGTTCGGCTGGCATCTGCACGTGGACGCCGACGACGACGGGCCGTGGGGCGCATGGCTGGTGACGTCGTCCGCGCTGGCGCTGGCGGTGCTGCTGGCGGACCGTCAGGCTCCGCCGGGTGGATTGTGTGCCGCCTCGGGCTGCGGGAAGCCTTTCGCGCACTTGGGCGGGGGGAGTCCGCGGCGGTACTGCTCGACGCGGTGCGCCACCCGGGAGCGGGTGGCGGCTCACCGTCGCGATCGGTCCCGGATGTCATGAAAGGGTCGTTCAGGACAAGAAACGTCCTGAACGGCCCTTTCATGACACTTGCGAGCGGGTCAGGACTGCTGCTTGTCCCGCCACTGGATCCAGGACCGCAGCTTGTCCAGGTTGTAGTCCGGGCCACCGGTCGCCACGGTGAACAGCGAGACACCCTGCTCCAGCAGCTTCGGCCCGAGCTCCTCCGGCTCGCCTTCGACGGCGACCGAACGCTCGATCTCCTTCGGGTCCCGGCCGACGTCGGCGCAGTGCTGGTCGAGGATCTTGACCTTGCGCTCCACGACCTCCGGGTCGCCGAAGCCGTGCCAGATGTCGGCGTGCTTCGCGACCAGGCGCAGCGTCTTCTTCTCGCCGCCACCACCGATCAGGACCGGGATCTTGCGGGTCGGCGCCGGGTTCAGCTTGCCGAACCGGCTCTCGATCCGCGGAAGCGCCTCGGCGAGGTTGTCGAGCCGCCCGCCGGCGGTGCCGAACTCGTAGCCGTACTCGTCGTAGTCCTTTTCGAACCAGCCGGAGCCGATGCCGAGGATCAGCCGTCCGTCGGAGATGTGGTCGACGGTGCGGGCCATGTCGGCGAGCAGTTCGGGGTTGCGGTAGCTGTTGCACGTCACCAGCGCGCCGATCTCGACCCGCGACGTGGACTCCGCCCAGGCGCCCAGCATGGTCCAGCACTCGTAGTGCAGTCCCTCGGGCTCGCCGTAGAGCGGGTAGAAGTGGTCCCAGTTGAAGACGATGTCCACACCGAGGTCTTCGGCCTCCGAGGCCGCCCGGCGGATCGCCTTGTATTCGGCGTGCTGAGGCTGCAGCTGGACGCCGATCCGGATCTTCCTGTTCGCAGCAGTCGTCATGATCGCACTCTAAGCCTGGAGTTGCTCCAGACGCTCGCCAGCAGTCTCGGAAGGGCGACCGCCAGCCGACGGCGACGCGGCACGACGGCGCGGGTGTCCAGCACGTCGTAACCGAGGGCCGCGATCTCGTCGAGGATGCCTTCGTAGAGCGCGAGCGCGGTCCGCACACAGTCCCGGGATTCCTCACGCAGCAACGGGATTCCCGCTTCGGCGCGGCGGTACACCGCCCGGTTGCGCGCCACCGCCACCGCGAGCGCGCGCCGCACGCGCCGGTCCGGCAGGCCTCGGGCGCGCGACCATTCGAGCAGCTCGCGGTCGACGCCGAACGCGGCCAGTTCCTCGGTGGGCAGATACAGCCGTCCCCGGTCGAGGTCTTCGCCGACGTCGCGCAGGAAGTTGGTCAGCTGGAACGCTTCGCCCAGCGCAGCGGCGCCGGGCACGGCCTCTTCGACCGGGACGACGGTGCCGAAGACCGGCAGCATCTGCAGTCCGATCACCTCGGCCGAACCGTGGATGTACTCCTTGAGGTCGGCGTAGGTCGCGTACTCGGTGATCTTGAGGTCCATCGCCATGGACCGGAGGAACGCGTCGAACAGGTCGCGGTCCAGGTCGTGGCGGCGCACGGTGTCGGCGAGCGCGGCCAGCACCGGATCGGCGGGGGTGCCGCCGTCGAAGACCTGTCCGACCATGACGGCGACGTCGTCCAGTGCGACGGCGGGATCGGTGCCGGGCGCGGGGTTGTCGACCACCTCGTCCGCCATCCGCGCTAAGCCGTACAGCGCGTGTGCGAACGGCCGCGTCCGCGACGGCAGCAGCCGGGTCGCGAGGAAGAAGGTGCGGCCGTAGTGCGCGTTGATGCGGCGGCATTCGGTGTACGCGGCCCGCAACGCCGGTTCGGTGATGCCCGCGGCGTCGAGTTCGTTCATCGGCCGGTGACCCTTCCCGCCGCGAGCCTGCCGGAGATCACCACCGGCGGGATGCCGACGCCCGGTGTCGTCCCGCAGCCCGCCAGCACGACGTTGTCCGCCGCCCGCAGCAGGTTCCCCGGCCGGAACGGTCCGGTCTGGGCGAAGGTGTGCGCGAGCGAGAACGGGGTGCCCGCGGTGAGCCCGCGCTCCGCCCAGCCCGCCGGGGTGATCGTCTCGTCGACGGTGAAGCCGTCCGCGAAGCCGGTGAGGCCGCGCTTTTCCAGTGTGCGCAGGAGTTCCGTGCGATACGCGGGACCGACCCGGCCCCAGTCGATCTTCCCGCGGCGCAGGTTCGGCGCCGGGGCCAGCACCGAGATCACCTGGTCGCCGCCGGGCGCGAGGCCCGGTTCGGTCGCGGTCGGCCGGGTCACCAGCAGCGACGGGTCGCTCATCAGCCTGCCCTCGCGGATGATCTCCGAGAACGTCTTTTCCCAGGCCTGACCGAAGAAGATGGTGTGGTGGCCCAGATCCGGCCACGATTTCGGCGCGTGCCCGTGCAGCACGACGGCCGACGGCGAGTACCGCAGCGGCAGCGGACGCCGCGGGCGGGCGCCGAGCAGCCGGTACGCGGTGCCGAGTTCGGTCGCGAGAACCACGGTGTCGCAAGGGATCCGCTCGCCGGAGCGGGTCCGCACCGCGCGCACCCGCGAGGAAACCCTTTCCAGCCAAGCGGCTTCGGTGCCGAACCGCACTTCCGCGCCCGCGCGTTCGGCCGCTTTCGCCATCGTCCGCGCGATCTCGCCCATCCCGCCCGACGGGTAGTAGACCCCGCCGACGGTGTCCATGTAGGAGATGACGCCGTACGCGCCGATCGCGCGGGCCGGGTCGAGTCCGGCATAGAGCGCCTGGAAGGAGAACAGCCGGCGTACCCGGTCGTCGCGCAGGAACCCGCCGATCTTCGGGCCGAGCCGCCCGAATCCGCCCAGCGCGGCCAGTTTCGCCAGTTCCGGGCGGACGAGATCGAGTGGGGAGTCGAAGTTCGCGCCGATGAAGTGGTCCTTCTGCGCCGCGTACAACTCGGTCAGCCAGCGCCGCAGCCGGCGGTACCCCTCGGCCTCGGCCGGACCGGCGGCCGCGCGGATCTCGGCCTCCATCGCCGCCGCGTCGGTGTGCACGGCGATCGTGCTGCCGTCGGCGAACCTCGCGCGGTACGCCGGGTCGAGCCGCGTCAAGGTCAGGTTGTCCGCCAAGGTTTCGCCGACCGCCGAGAACGCTTCGTCGAGCAGTTCCGGCATGGTCAGCACGCTGGCCCCGGTGTCGACGGTGTTGCCGCCGAAATCCGCCTGCCCGGCCCGGCCCCCGGGAGTCTTGTCCTGCTCCAGCAAGGTCACCCGGCGTCCGGCGCCGAGCAGGTGCAGCGTCGCCGACAGCCCGGCGAGCCCGCCACCGATCACCACCACGTGGTCACTCGGACCGGTGACAGTGCGCATCAGTACGTCCGCTGGGTCGCCTTGACGACCAGCCCGGTCAGCGCGGCGGGAGCGGGTTCGGCCAGGTGGGCGCGGTCCAGCGCGGCCATGGCGGACTCGGTGAGCTCGTCGATGCGGCGTTCCACCGCGTCGACGGCGCCGACGTCCTGCAGCGCCTCGCGCACGGTCTCGACGGCGTCTTCGGACAGGTGCGCGTCGCCGATGGCGTCGGAGATGACCTTCGCCGCGGCGTCCTTGCCCTGCTCGGCCGCCCGCTCCAGTCCCAGTGCGACCAGCAGGGTCCGCTTGCCCTCACGCAGGTCGTCGCCCGCGGGCTTGCCGGTGACCGACGGGTCGCCGAACACGCCGAGCAGGTCGTCGCGCAGCTGGAACGCCACGCCGACCTCGTCGCCGAACTCGCGCAGCGTCGCGATCAGGGCGTCGTCGGCGCCGCCGAGCGCGGCGCCGAGGTGCAGCGGGCGCATGACGGTGTACGCGGCCGTCTTGAGCTTGCAGATGTGCAGCGCGGCCTCGGGGGAGGCGTCGCCGGTGGCCTGGGTGCGGACGTCGAGGTACTGGCCGGCGAGTACTTCGGTGCGCATCGCGCGCCACGCCGGCCGCGCCGCCGCCAGGGCCGCGGGCGGGAGCGGGGCCTCGCCGAACATGTCGTCGGCCCAGGCCAGCGCGAGGTCACCGACCAGGACGGCGGTCGCGAGTCCGAACGTGCTCGGCGAACCCAGCCAGCCGCTGTCGGCGTGCAGCTTCGCGCCCGCGATGTGCACGGTCGGGGAACCGCGGCGCGAATCGGAGGAGTCGATGAGGTCGTCGTGGATCAGCGCGCACGCCTGGATCAACTCCAGGCTCGCCACCGCCTGCAGCACGCCTTCGACGTCCGGCCCGGCCGGATCGCCGCCCGCGCCGCGCCAGCCCCACCAGGCGAACGTCGGGCGCAGGCGTTTGCCGCCGCCCAGCACGAACCCGGCCAGCGCGTCGATCCCGGCCCCCACGGTCGGTTCGGTGCGGCGGATCTCGGCACCGGCGCGCTCGAGGAACCCGGCCAGCGCCCGCTCGACGTGGGCGGGCAGATCGGCGTCGTAGGCGGACGTGTTCATGAGCACATCCTCCGTGAAGGACGCCGCCGTGACCCAGTCGGGTGCCTCCGAATGTGGCGAATCAGACGCACCCCCGCTCGCGTTTAGTCCTCTGGATGCGGTCCTTGCGCGCGCAAGGACCGCATCCAGAGGACTAAACGCGGCCCTTGTCGCGTGCTTCCTTGTCATAGTGCCGCTTGGCCCGCGCCCGGTTTCCGCAGTCCGACGAGCTGCACCAGCGCCGCGACCGGTTGCGCGTCCGGTCGGTGAAGATCCAGCCGCACCCCGGCCCCTCGCACTCCCGGATCCGTGCCAGGTCCCCGGAGCGCAGCAGTTCCTCGGCCTCCAGCGCGAGAAAGTGCGGCAACGCGGTGTCGTCGTTCAACGGCACCGTCCACTTCAGCGGGAGAACAGGCGTGAGTTCTGCGTACCGGTACGCCGCGAGCAGCGGCTTCCGCAGCGCCGTGACATCCGGTGGATCCGACACGAGGACGCCATAGAGCGTCTCGCGGAAGGACCTCACCTCCTCGAGGACGGCCTCGGAGATCTCCAGCCGTTCGGTGCCCGCACCGACCAGGACGACCCATTCGGACAGTCGTTCCGGAGTCGAAAGCCGATCGTCCCGCCTGGCCGGATCGCGTCGCCAGGAAACGGTGTTGACCAGGTCCAACGGCACACTCCCGCCGATGCTGTCGTACCCGTCCCAGTGGCCGTCCACAGATCCTCCTAATGGTCAAACTCAGTTTAGCTTGTTAGGGTCGAAGGCATGACAACGCTCCGGCGGAACTACCTGGCCGGCGCCCGCGTGGGGCTCGGGCTGGGTGTCGCGACCTTCGTCCTCGGCGTCACCTTCGGCGCCTACAGCCAAACCCTGGGCTGGGGGATCGCCGCCCCGATCGTCGCGTCGATCCTCGTGTTCTCCGGCTCGGCCCAGTTCGCGATGGCGACCGCGCTCGCGGGCGGCGGCAACCTCGCCGTCGCGGTCGGCGCCGCGGCCCTGATCAACGCCCGTTTCCTGCCGATGGGCGCCGCCGTCGCCGCGGACCTGCGTGGCGGGCGCCTGCGCCGCGCGTGGGAGGGCCAGGCCGTCGTCGACGGCTCGTGGGTCGCCGCCCACCTCGGCGAAGGCCGCTTCGACCGCGAAAAACTCATCGGCTGCACGCTCGTCCAACTGCCCGCGTGGGTGCTGGGCACGGTGCTCGGCGTCCTGGCCGCGCCGCCTCCGGACGTCGTCGCGCGGTTCGGGCTCGACGTCGTGTTCCCGGGCTTCTTCCTAGTCCTGCTCGTCGACGAGCTGCGCCGTTCGCGCCAGGCGATCCGGACCGCCGCGCTCGCCGCCTGCCTGGCCGGGATCCTGGTGCTGTTCGTGCCGGTCGGTCTCGCGCTGATCGGCGCGTCGGCCGCCGCGCTGGTGGGCCTGGGGGTGCGGCGATGACGCTCTGGCTCGGAATCGTCCTCGTCGCGCTGATCAGCATCGGGTTCAAGGCGGCGGGCCCGGTCCTGCTCGGTGACCGGGAGATGCCGCCGCGCGTGGCCGGCGTCATCGCGCTGCTCGCGCCCGCGCTGCTAGCCGGGCTCGTGCTCACCGAGGTGACCGGCCCGGCCTGGTCGGGCGTCGACTGGACGCTCTGCGCGGGACTGGCCGCGATCGCGGTGACCTACGTGTTGCGCGTGCCGGCGCTCGCCGCGATCCTGTGCGGCGTCGTCGTCACCGCCGCGCTGCGGTTCCTGATCTAGCTCCAGAAGGGGCCGCTCAACCCGGCCTGGTCGAAGTACGCGGCCGCGGCGGCCGGGTCCCGGCGGGTGTAGCCGTGGTCGAGCCTGCCGTCGTACCAGCCTGCCGCGAGCCGCCACAGCGTCCGCAGATCCATCACGTAACCCTTGGCTTGCCCCGTTTCCGCGAGCCATCCGTCCACACAGGACTCACCGCAGAAAAGGCGCTGGTTGCCGCAGGTGTGCACGACGTCGTCCCACATCCGCGCCGCCGGGACGAGGAAATGCGCGACCAGATCACCCGGCGGCGGGGTCTGGGCGTCGACCATCAGGGCCTGCGGTTCGCCGCAGCCGCGGCAGCGCGTGGCCACCAGCACCTCGGGTTCGGCCTTGACCAGATGCGGGATCGCGAACGCGTCCCACGCGCACCCGCCCCACCACAGCGTGTTGGCGCCCATCACGGAGAACCCCAGCGGGATCGCCGCGAACGGGTGAGCCATCACGACGTGTTCGCAGTCGTCGAGCACCACGTGCCGTTGCTCCGCGAGCCGGTGCAGCGCCTGTTTCGCCACCGCGAGCGATCCGTGGGCGGCGTCGGCCAGTTCCGGCGCCGTCGGCGGCCTCCCGTGCTCGGCGAACGCGCGGTAGACCGCGACGCGGACGTCCTCGTCCCAGCTGGTGTCGTGCTCGGCGCTCATGGCGGCTCCCTGTGTCCGCCCCTGAGTCTCCCCAGGCGAGCGCCACTCGGCAACCGCTCGGAAGTGGCTGAAGTCGCACGCCCATAGCCTGAGAGGGGGCTCCCAGCCAGCGGACTTTCCCCCTTAACATGGGCGGTATGACGTCCGTGGTCGAGCGGTTGCAGGGTGATGGACCCGTGTTCTCCATCGAGTTCTTCCCGCCTCGGGACACGGCTGACGAGGCCGTTCTGTGGAAGTCGATCCGGGAACTCGAGCCACTGGACCCGGCGTACATGTCGATCACCTACGGCGCGGGCGGCTCCAGCCGCGACGGCACCATCCGCAGCATCGCCCGCGTCGCCACCGAAACCACGCTGGTGCCGATGGCGCACCTCACCGCCGTGAACCACTCGGTCGCGGAGCTGCGCAACGTCATCGGCTGGTACGCGGCCGTCGGGGTGCGGAACATCCTCGCGCTGCGGGGAGACCCGCCGGGTGACGTCTACGGCGACTGGGTCCCGCATCCGGACGGGCTCAACTACGCCGAGGAGCTCGTCGAACTGGTGCGTTCCCTCGGCGACTTCTGCGTCGGAGTCTCGGCCTTCCCGTACGGCCACCCGAGGTCGGCGAACCTCGAAGCCGACACCGAGTACCTCGTGCGCAAGCTCCGCGCGGGCGCGGATTTCGCGATCGCGCAGCTGTTCTTCGAGCCGGAAGACTTCCTCCGCCTGCGGGACCGGGTCGCGGCCACCGGCTGCGAGGCGCTGGTCATCCCCGGCATCATGCCGCTGACCACGCTGCGGACGCTGCACACGTCGATCAAGCTGTCCGGCGCGCCCGCGCCGCGGCGGCTGCTGGACCGGCTCGAACCGCTGGCCGACGACCCGAAGGCGTTCCGCGCGGCGGGAATCGACACGGTCACCGAGCTGTGCGAGCGGCTCATCGCCGAAGGCGTCCCCGACCTGCACTTCTACACGTTCAACCGGTCCAAGGCCACGCGCGAGGTGGTCAGCAGGCTCGGGCTGGTCCCGGCCCGGGCGTAAGTCTGTACCGGAGGTACCCGCGGTCCCGGTAGCGTGCCGGTCATGGCTTCAACTGCGCAGGGTGTACACCAGATCTGTGACCGGTACGTCGAGGAGATCGCGGCGGCGGACCCGGTCGCCGCGACGACGTACGGCATCGCCGGATACGACGACCAGCTGACCGATTACTCGCCCGCCGGGCACGCGGCGCGGTCCGCCATCGCCGCCCGTGCGCTGGCCGACATCCAGGCGGCCGAACCCGCCGACGACGGCGAACGCGCGGCCAAGGCGGTCTTCGCCGAGCGGATCGGGTTGCAGCTGGAGATCCACGAGGCGGGGCTCGACCTCGCGGCGTTGAACGTGATCGAAAGCCCCGTGCAGGAACTGCGCATGGTCTTCGACTTCATGCCCACCGACACCGCGCAGGACTGGGCGACGATCGCCGCCCGGATGGCGAAGGTGCCCGAGGCGCTCGACAGTCTCCGTACCGGGCTGCTCGCGGCCGCGGGCGCCGGCCGCGTGTCGGCGTTGCGGCAGGTCGGCAAGGTCGCCGAGCAGGCCGAAACCTGGGCGGGGCTGAAGGACGACGCCGGTTTCTTCGAGAACCTCGTCTCGGGCGCGAAGGACATCGACGAGAAGCTCCGCGCCGAACTCGGCCAGGCCGCTCACGCCGCTCAGGAGGCGTACGCGGAGTTCGCCGGATTCCTCCGCGCCGAGCTCGCCCCGCTGGCCCCGGTCAAGGACGCCGTCGGCGCCGAGGTCTACAAGCTGTGGTCCCGGGTGTTCACCGGCGCCACCCTCGACCTGGACGAGGCCTACACCTGGGGCTGGGCCGAATTCACCCGCATCGAAACGGAGATGCGCGAGGTCGCCGGCCGGATCAAGCCCGGCGCCACCCTCGCCGAGGCGGCCGCCGCGCTCGACGCGGACCCCAAGTACGTCGTGCGCGGCCGGGCGGAATTCCAGGCCTGGATGCAGAACCTGTCCGACAACGCGCTGAAGTCGTTGCGGGGCAAGCACTTCGATATCTCCGACCAGGTCATGGGGCTGGAGTGCAAGATCGCCCCACCGGGCGGGACCGTCGGCGCGTACTACACCGGCCCCAGCGAGGACTTCTCGCGCCCCGGCCGCATGTGGTGGTCGCTGCCGCAGGGCCGGGACGAGTTCACCACCTGGCGCGAGGTCAGCACGGTCTATCACGAGGGCGCGCCGGGCCACCACCTGCAGATCGCGACCGCCGTCGACCAGTCGGGCTCGCTCAACAAGTACCAGCGGCTGCTGGCGTTCACGTCCGGGCACGCGGAGGGCTGGGCCCTGTACTCCGAGCGGCTCATGCAGGACCTCGGTTTCCTCTCCGACGACGGTGAGCTCTTCGGCATGCTGTCCGAGCAGCTGTTCCGCGCCGCGCGCGTGATCGTCGACATCGGCATGCACCTGGAGCTGGAGATCCCGGCAGGCCCCGGTTTCCACGAGGGCGAGCGGTGGACGCCCGAACTGGGCCTGGAGTTCATGCTCACCCGGACCGTCACCGACCCGGCCCACGTGCACGACGAGATCGACCGCTACCTGGGCTGGCCCGGGCAGGCGCCGTCGTACAAGCTCGGTGAACGCCTCTGGCTCGCCGCACGCGACGAGGCCCGCGCCCGGCAGGGCGACGCGTTCGACATCAAGCAGTTCCACACGCGGGCGCTGGCGCTGGGCGGGATGGGCCTGGACACCCTTCGCGAGATGCTCGCCGCCCTCGACTGAGCTGAAATTTCTGTCGAGCGCTGACGAAAACCCGCCGAAGGGGCGCCGAGCCGCTTGCAACTCACGTTGTTCGCGGAGGCGCCCCTTCATCGTGTTTTCGTGGGCCTTCGGCCCGAAAGAGGGCGCTCGACGGTGAAGTCTCCGTCGGGCGCGGGGCGCCCTTGGGGAGACCTCTTGGGCGAGTCCCTTCGCTCAAGACGGGGTGCCGCAATTCACGTGCCTCCGCCACCGGAGCCTTGATACGTTCCCCTCGTGCACCGGATCTTTCTCGTCACCCCACCCCCCGCCTCCTGAGCGGGGTGTCTCCGGCCGCGTGGCGTTCCCGCCGCCCGGCCGATCCGTGCTGCACTGAAGCACCCCGCGTCGTCGACGTCCTTTCCGACAGACACAGACGCAGGAGCGTTTCCCCATGTCCGTTGCCGTACCCACGCGCGCCCGATCGTCGGCCGCGCTCGTCCTCGCCGGCGTCCTCTGGGGAACCGGCGGCCTCGCCGGATCCCTGCTCGCCTCCCGCGCGGGGCTCCATCCGCTGAGCGTCGCCGCGTACCGGCTGCTCATCGGCGGCGTGATCGCCACCGGCTATCTCTGGCTCACCGGAGGTCTCCGCGGTCTTCCCCGGACTTCCCGGGTCCGCCGCCGTCTGCTCACCGTAGGCGGCCTGTTCGCCCTCTTCCAGACCAGCTATTTCGCCGCGGTCTCCCTGAGTTCCGTGAGCGTCGCGACCATGACCACCATCGGCAGCGCACCCGTCCTGCTCGCCGTCGCGACGTTCGTCAAAACGCGCAGCCTTCCCGGAGCGTGGACGGCGGTGTCCCTGGCCGGTTCCCTCGTCGGACTCGCGTTGCTGCAAGGGACACCGGGGGAGAAGGTCAACGCCGCCGGAGTGTTCTTCGCGCTCCTCGCCGCGGCCGGGTTCGCCGCGCTGACCCTGGTGACCGCGACCCGGGTCGAAGGGCTGGATCCCTTGCCCACCACGGCATTCGGCTGCCTGATCGGCGGAGCCTTGCTCACCCCTGCCGCATTGTGGTTCGGGATGGCCGTGCCGTTCCAAGTCGACGTGCTCGCGCTGGTGCTCTACTTCGGCGTCGTGCCCACGGCGCTGGCGTATGCCGCGTACTTCCGCGGCCTCGAAGGCGCGCATCCCGTGCTCGCGGCGTTGTCCGCCCTGCTCGAACCGCTGACCGCCGCGCTGCTGTCGATGGCCGTGCTCGGGGAACGGCTCGGCGCCGTGGGCTGGTGCGGCGCGGCGGTGCTCATCGCCGCGCTCGCCGTCGCCTACTCGAAACCCTAGAGCGGCAGCGTCCGGCCGAGGATCGCGAACGCCCGCGGATCCCCGGCGAAGTGGTAGTCCCGCAGCACATCGACGAATCCGACGCGCCGGTACAGGTTCCAGGCCCGGCTGGTGCCTTCCGGCGTGGAAAGGAGGACGTGGGCGCTGGGCACGCCGTCGAGCAGCCGTCGCAGGAGGTCCTCGCCGATCCGCTTCCCCTGGCTTTCGGGGCTGACGTGGATCTCGGTGAGCTCGAAGTAGTCGGACATCCAGTGCTCGGCGGCGGCCTGGCCGTCCCGGCGGGTCAGGCCGTGGCGGACCTGTTCGTGCCACCACTGGCCGCCGCGGCCCTTGTATCCGTAGGCGAGCCCGAGCAGGACGCCGTCCGCGTCGAGCGCGGCCATGCAGCGCCAGCCTTCGCGCAGCGCGTGCGTGAGCCACATCGGCGCGCGCTGTTCCGCCGTGCCTTCGGGGTAGCGCATGGCGTTGACGTAGATGGTCAGCGCCTCGGGGAGCCGGGCGCGGAACTCGTCCGCGGACAGCTGGACGAAACGGGTGCATTCCGAGGACATCGCGGTCACGGGCGCCCATCCTGCCCGTCGCCCGCGACGTCCGCGGGAGTGCCCCCGGTCAGCGAGACGAGGGCGTCGAACGTGGTGGGGTACACCGACTTCGGATGCCCGGCGGCGGCCCAGACGACGTCGTGGGCGCGCAGCGCGGTGTCGACGAGGGTGGGCAACGCCGTCGGGTGACCGACCGGCGCGACGCCGCCGATCGGCTGGCCGGTGTGCGCGCGGACGAAATCCGCGTCCGCCTTGCCGATCTCGTCGGCGCCGGTCAGCGAGGCCAGGAGCCCGGTGTCGGCGCGGTGCGCGCCGGAGGTCAAGGCGAGCAGGGCGGTCTCGGTGTCACCGGTGCGGCTGCGGAACACGAGGCTGTTCGCGATCGCGCCGACCTCGACACCGAGCGCCTCGGCGGCCTGCGCGGCCGTGCGGACTTCGGCGGGGAGGATCCGGATCCCGTCCGCGGCGGCCTGCTGGCCCGCTTCGGCGAGCGCGGCCGCGACCTTGGCCACCGAGGGATGACCGGACTGGTCGATGGTGCTCATACGCCTATGAGATCACGTGGCCGATCCCGTGTCCCGCGCCACATGCGGCGATCACCCCGCTACGGGGTTGAAGAAGTGGGCAGGTCGGGGTTACATTGGTCTTGTTCGAACAGACGTTCGACATTCGGTGAGCGCGCACCGGTAGGTGCCCGGCGCGGGGGCGGGGGAAGCGCCTCGGCTCCGGGCACCGGCCGGCGCTCACGTACAGGAGGAGGGTCGTCATGTCCGTTTCGGTCGTGTCCCCCGACGAAGCCGAGAGGCCGGGGGGCACCGCGCAGCCCGCCCTGCCGATGTCGTTGCGCCCGCCGGCACCACCCGCGGCGGTCTCCTTGTACGCACAGGCGAGGCGGGGTCTCGCCGAGGCAGAGCGGGAGAGCGATCCCGCGGAGCGGTTCATCGGGGCCTATCTCGCCGCGCTGCGGGGCGCGGCCGCGGTCCTGGAGGCCCGCGGCCGTCCGCACCGGGGCCGCGCTCGGCCGGCGAGCGGCTGGGTGCTGCTCGACTCCGTCGCACCCGAGTTGAAGGAGTGGGCGGCGTTCTTCGCGGCCAACTCGGCGACGCGGGCCGCCGCGCAGGCCGGGATCACCGGCAAGGTCACCGTCGAACTGGCGGACGAGCTGACACGCGCCGCCACGGTGTTCCTGGAACTGGTGCGGCGGGTGGTGCACGGGATACCGATGGATGACTCGGCGCATGTCGCCTGAATCACCGCGGAGAGGGGGTGCCCGATGGCCGGGCAGGCCATGATCGACCAGGGCAGGTTCCTGGAGGTGATCGGCGTCGAAACCGAGCTGATGGCTCAGGTGGCGCACACCGCGTCCGCCGACGCGCCGGTCCCGACCTGCCCCGGCTGGACGCTCGGCGAGGTCCTCCGGCACGTGGGCAGCGTGTGCCGGGTCACCCGCCGCTGGATCACCGACGGGCGGCGTCCCGAGCACTGGCAGCGCAAACCGGGGCCGGGACAGACTCTGGAGGAGTACTTCCGCGAGGGCCGGGACGAGCTCGTCGCCGAACTTTCCGCGCACGACCCGGACGAGCTGGCGCCGACCTGGTGGCCGGCGGACCGCAGCTACGGGTTCTGGCGGCGGCGGACGGCGCACGAGACGACGATCCACCGGATCGACGCGGAGAGCGCGGCGGGCCGGGAGGTGTCGGAGATCCCCGAGGACGTGGCACTCGACGGGATCGACGAGGCGCTGGTGCTCTGGTTCGGCCAGCGGCTGCCGTTGCTGGGACTGTCCGGTACCAAGACCGGCTCGGTCGGCGTGCGCACCGCGGGGCACACCTGGATCGCCAGAGCCGGGCCCACGGAGACGATCGCCTGGCGGTGCTCGGCCGAAGAGGCCCGGCGAGCGGACGATCTGATCACCGGGCAGCCGGACAAGATCTACCGCTGGCTCTGGGGCCGGGCGGGTCCGACGGCGGTGACGGTCAGCGGAGACCAGGACATGGCGGGACAACTCTGGGCCCTGTTGCGGCTCGCGACCCGATGACCGGTCGGTGGGGAAGCCAAACCGGTCAAAACCAGTCGGCGGAGTCGAAGATGTGCCGGAGAGGTGACCGTACGCGGGTTCACCCAAACGAATAAAAGTGTCAGAGGTTCCGTCTAGGTTCACCGGTGTGACTTCGCAGCTGGTGAACCTGGTCTTCGACTCGGCCCTTCCCAGAGATCTGGCGGGTTTCTGGGAAGGGCTGTTCGGCTGGGACGCCCCGTTCGAGCTCGCCTTCCGCTCGGAGGCGGGCCCCAAACAGGGCAAGAACCGGTTGCACCTGGATCTGGCGAGCCGGTCGCCCGGGCACCAGGCCGAACTGGTGGACCGTGCGCTGTCCCTCGGCGCACGGCACATCGACGTCGGCCAGGGCCCGCCGGAGGAGAAACGGGTGCCGTGGGTGGTGCTCGCGGATCCCGAGGGCAACGAATTCTGTGTCCTGGAGCCTCGTGAGCAGTACGAGGGCACCGGTGCGATCGCGTCGGTCGTCATCGACGCCCTCGACCCGGAGCGGCTCGCGCGGTTCTGGGCGGCCGCGCTGGGCTGGGAGATCGGCGTCCGGGAGGAGTCGATCGTGGGCCTGCGGCCGCCGGACGGCCGCGGTCCATGGGTGGAATTCCTGGCGTCCCAGGACGATAAACTGCGCCGGAACCGGTTGCGGTTCGAGATCGCGCCGCGACGGGGCGGAAGCCGGGCGGCCGAGGTCCGGCGCCTGCGGGCGCTGGGCGCTCCCGGACAGGGCTCGGCGAGGCACGGTTCCGTGGCCATGGTGGATCCGGAGGGCAACGAGTTCAGCGTGCTCACGCCACGCTGAGTTGTTTCGTCCGGGTTGCGTCGCGGCGCCGAACGCTGACCTGCGCGAAACACGCGTGCCGTGGGCAGGCAACAACCGGCCGGGACCGTTGAGGTCATGGAGACCTATCGAGTCCGGCCCATCGAGATCCACCCCGGCGAAGAGACGGCGGCCGCGTCGGCCTGGCGTGTCCGGATCCGCGTGGACGACCGGCCCGGCACCCTGGCCAGGATCGCGATCCGGCTGGCCGATCTCGAGTGCAACATCCTCGGGCTGTCGGTGCTCCCGGTCCCGGGCGGCGTGCTCGACGAGATCGTCCTGCGGCCGGCCACCGGCCTGCCGCGGCAACTGCTCATCGACGCGATCCGCGACGAGGGCTGCGAATGCTCCGCCGTCATCGACGCGGATCTGGCCGAACTGGTCGATCCGGCCACCGCGACCCTCACCGCGGCCAAGAGAGCCGTCGAGGAGCCCGGTGGCCTCGCGGAAGTGCTGCGCGGTGTCCTCGCGGCCGACGTCGTCACGAAGGTCCCGTCGATCGAGGCGAACCCGGCCCGGACGGAAGGCGGGCACCGGGCGGTGTTCCCGGCGGGGGACGGCACCGCGTTCGTCGCGCGCCGCCGGTGGTCGCCGTTCGTCGAACTGGAACTGAGCCGGGCCGTCGCGCTGACCGGGCTGATGACCGCCGTCCGCGACAACGTGACCGGTCCGATCGTGCTCGACCGGTCCGACGGCGCCGCCGTCGTCCTGCGCAAGGGTGTCCCCGGTGACGCGGAGGCGGTGTCCGCGCTGCACCAGAGATGCTCGATGACCACGCTCTTCCACCGCTATCACACCGGAATGCGCGCTGTACCGCGTCGCTGGCTGCACCGGCTCCTGATGCCGCCGCGCGGGATCAGCCTGCTCGCTGTCTGCGGCCGTGACGTGATCGGTCTCGGCCAGCTGATCCCGTCGGCCGACGGCGGTGCGGCCGAAGTCTCGCTCCTGGTCGAGGATTCCTGGCAGCGCCAAGGCATCGGCACGGCCCTGCTGACCCGGCTCGCCGTTCTCGCGGTGGCCAACGGGGAGCGTGAACTCGCCGCCGTCTGCCTGCCCGGCGACGACTCCCTCTACCGCACGGCCACCCGCGTGGGGCTCCGCCCCGAACGCGCCCCCGGCGACCCCGGCACCCTGCGCTTCCGGCTCCCCGGCCCCCGCGTTTAGTCCTCTGGATGCGGTAGTTCGCGCTACCAACCACCGCATTCAGAGGACGAAATGCGGGAAGTGGGTCAGCGGTTCCAGAACCAGTCTTTGCCGCGGGCCTCGCCCAACGCGCGCTTCTTGCGTTCGGGCGTGAGCCGTTCCAGGTACAGCTTGCCGTCGAGGTGATCGGTCTCGTGCTGCAGGCACTGGGCGAGCACGTCGACGCCTTCGACTTCGACGGGTTCGTTGCGCAGGTCGACCCCGCGCACAACAGCGTGCTTCGCGCGGACCACCGGGAACCACAGCTCCGGCACGGACAGGCAGCCCTCGCCGATCTCGTGCGTCTCTTCGGACAGTTCGACGATCTCCGGGTTGATCACGTACCCGCTCAGCCCGCCGACGTCGTAGCTGAACACCCGCAGCCCGACCCCGATCTGCGGCGCCGCGAGACCCGCGCGCCCGGCCGGTTTCACCCCGTCCATCAGATCGGTCACCAGCGACTCGATCTTCTTGTCGAATGTCGTGACCGGATCGCATACGGTCTTGAGCACGGGATCCCCGAAGTAGCGCAGGTCGCGCATCACCATGTTCGAACGTCCTTCTCCGCAGGTCTGAGCGGCAATTCTAGGCCCGTAGCCGCAGCCCCTTGGGAGTCGCCCGGAATCCCGCCTCCTGAAGGACCGTCGAAAGCTCCGAGGTGAGCGCCACCTCGCCGTCGGCCTTCTGCACCGCGAGCTGACCCAGCCAGCCTTCCCGCACCGCGGTGGACAGTGCCCGCGCGGCCGACCGCAGTGTCTCCTGATCCTCGGTGAAGCTCAGCAGCGACCGGCCGCCGCGTTCGACGTACATCGCCGGGACACCGTCCACGAGCACCGCCAGCGCACCCGCTTTCCTGGCCGGACGGTGCTTCGTGTCGCCCGTCGCGGCGGGCCACGGCAACGCGGCGCCGTAGGGCTGGGCGGGGTCGGCGGCGGCGAGCACGACCGCGCCCTCGGTGGTGGTGCGCTGGTTCCCGGACTGCGCGCGCAGCCTGTCGACCGCGCCCTTCGCCGCGAACTGCGCGGCACCGAGCCCTTCCACCACGTAGCCCCGGACGACCTGGCCCGAATCCTCCATCCCCCGCAAAACCTTGTAGATCCCGGAAAAACCGCCGGTCACCCGCTCGGTGTCGAGTGCTCCCCGGGTGAGGACGCCGTGCCGTTCCAGGAACGCCTCCGTTCGCGCGTGCGCCCGCCTGGTCGGATCCGGTTCGCGATCCGGGGCCAGCGCCCAGCGCCCCGCCACCGTCGGCGGCCCGGTACGCGAGGGCATCGCCGGACGCCCGGCCCGGAGCCGCGCGTACCGGCCGCGCGGAGCCTGACGGCGGGGCTTGTGCGCCGCGCCGGAACCGGAGACCTGCGCCCGCAGCGGGCCCAGCGTGTCGCCGGTGACCAGCCCGGCCCAGACGAGATCCCACAGCGCAGCGACGACTTCGCCGTCGTTGGGCGGGGTTTCGGCCAAGGGCGACGCGCGTTCCACGAGCTGGCGGAAGAACTGCGCCCCACCCTCCAAAGTGGACAGAATGGCCCGGTGCAGCGGACCGGAGGGCAGATCGTCCTCCAGATCGGGCAGCAGCAGATCGGCGACGTCCGTGGGCGCGAGCGCCAGCCAGCCGTCCCCGCCGGACAGGGAACCGCAGCCGCACCAGGTCACCTCGCCCGCCGTGGTGAGTTCGTCCAGCAGTGACGGCGTATAGCCGGGCAGTCTGCTCGGCAGGATCAGTGATTCGACCGCGCTCGCCGGCAGCGGCGCCCCGGCCAGTTGCTCGACCACGGACAGCACGTCGTCCGCCGTCGGCGCCGACCGCACTCGCGCACCGATGCCGTGCCACGACGGCAGGAACCGGCCCAGCGCCGCCGGTTCGACCGGCTCGACCTCGGCCCGCAGCCGGGCCAGCGACGCCCTCCGGAGCCTGCGCAGCACCGAAGCGTCGCAGAACTCCAGCCCGACGCCGTGCGTCTCCGGATGCCCGACCGGGCTCAGCTCGCCCCTGACCAGCCTGCCTTGAGCGGTCAGCCTGTCCAGCACGCCGGTGACCACGGCCGTCCCGAGCCCGAAGCGCTCGGCGGCCTGACGGGCGCTGAACGGGCCGCGGCTGCGCGAATAGCGGGAAAGCAGGTCTCCCACGGGATCCTCGACCGGTTCGGTGAACGCTTCCGGCACGCCGACGGGCAGCGCGGTGCCCAGCGCGTCCCGCACCCGGCCCGCGTCCTCGATGGCGATGAAGCGTTCGCCACCGCCGATGCGCACCCTGATCACCCGCCGCGCGGCCTCCAGCTCCTCCAGCCATTCCCGCTGGATGCCCCGGGCGGCGGCCTCCTCGATCGAGAGATCCCCGAGGAACCGCAACAGATCCGCGGCCTCTTCGGCGTTGCGGGCGTGCCTGTCCGGGTCGAGGCGCTGCAACGAGCGTTCGACTTCGGCGACGACCTCGGCGTCCAGCAGTTCCCGGATCGCCTCGGTGCCGAGCAGCTCGGCCAGCAGCGTCGAATCCAGCGCCAGCGCCGCCGCGCGCCGTTCCGCGAGCGGGGCGTCCGTCTCGTACAGGAACATCCCGACGTAGCCGAAGAGCAGGCTGCGCGCGAACGGGGAGGCCGACGGAGTCTCGACTTCGACCAGCTTGACCTTCCGCGACCGCACGTCGGCCATGAGTTCGCGCAGCCCGCCGACGTCGTACACGTCCTGCAGGACTTCCCGCATCGCTTCCAGCACCACGGGGAACCGCTCGTACTTGGCGGCGACCGAAAGCAGCTGCGACGCGCGCTGCCGCTGCTGCCACAGCGGTGTGCGGCGGCGCGGATCCCGGCGGGGGAGCAGCAGCGCCCGCGCGGCGCATTCCCGGAACCGCGCGGCGAACACCGCCGAGCCGCCGACCTCGGCGACGATCAGCTGCTCGACCTCTTCCGGATCGAGCAGCACGTCCTCGACGCCGATGGTGACCTCGGCGCCGTCCATGTCCAGCGCCTCGGGAAGCCGCAGCACGATGCCGTCGTCGGAATGCGCCACCTGGGCGTCGACCCCGCGGTTCTCCCGCAGCCGGGCCGCGATCGCGAGCGCCCACGGCGCGTTGACCTGCGCGCCGAACGGCGAGTGCAGGATGACCCGCCAGTCACCGAGTTCGTCGCGGAACCGTTCCAGCAGCACGGTCTTGTCGTTCGGCACATGCCGCGTGGCCGACTTCTGTTCTTCCAGATACGCCAGCAGGTTGTCGCACGCGTACTCGTCCAGCCCGGCGACGGCGGCGCGTTCCCTGGCCGCCGACGGCTCCGAAGTGGACAGTTCGCGGACGAACGCGCCCAGCGCCCGCCCCAGTTCCAGCGGACGGCCGGGGGCGTCGCCCTTCCAGAACGGCATCCGGGCGGGCTCACCCGGCGCGGGCACCACGATCACGCGGTCGTGGGTGATGTCGGTGACCCGCCAGGA
The DNA here is from genome assembly GCF_014654365.1 of Amycolatopsis oliviviridis. Lineage (GTDB taxonomy): Bacteria > Actinomycetota > Actinomycetes > Mycobacteriales > Pseudonocardiaceae > Amycolatopsis > Amycolatopsis oliviviridis. The sequence continues at coordinate 1,000,152 of NZ_BNAY01000002.1, read as the reverse complement.
GGAGGTGCCGAGCAGGATCGTGTCCCCGACGCGGGACTCGTAGACCATCTCCTCGTCGAGCTCGCCCACCCGCGACCCGGGTTTGTCGTCGGCGCCCGGCGTCATGACGGTGAACAGGCCGCGGTCGGGGATCGTGCCGCCGGAGGTCACCGCCAGCCGCTGCGAACCCGGACGGCCGTGCAGTTCGCCGCTGACCCTGTCCCAGGTGATCCTGGCGCGCAGTTCCCCGAATTCCTCGCTGGGGTACCGGCCGGCGAGCATGTCGAGGACGGCCAGCAGCGCGTCGTCCGGCAGGGACGCGAACGGCGCGGCGCGGCGGGCGAGGGCGGCCAGTTCGTCGACCGTCCACGATTCGAGCGCCACCATCGCCACGATCTGCTGCGCCAGTACGTCCAGCGGGTTCCTCGGATACCGCACGGCCTCGATCGCCCCGGACGCCATCCGTTCCGCGACCACCGCACAGGAGACGAGGTCGCCCCGGAACTTCGGGAACATCACCCCGCTCGACACCGCGCCGACCTGGTGCCCGGCCCGGCCGACCCGTTGCAGTCCCGAAGCGACCGTCGGCGGCGCCTCGATCTGCACGACGAGATCGACGGCGCCCATGTCGATACCCAGTTCCAGGGAGGACGTCGCCACGACGCACGCCAGCCGCCCGGACTTGAGTTCCTCTTCCACGTGCGTGCGCTGCTCGCGGGACATCGACCCGTGGTGGGCCCGCGCGATCACCGGTGCCGCGCCGGTGGTGAGCCCGGACTGGCCGATCGCCTCGGCCGGATACCGCTGCTCCGGCTCCAGTTCGCTCTGTTCCGCGACGAGTTCGTTGAGCCGGGCGGTCATCCGCTCGGTGAGCCGCCGCGAGTTGGCGAACACGATCGTCGACCGGTGCGCCTGGATCAGTTCGAGGACCCGCTCCTCCACCGCGGGCCAGATCGACGGCCGCCGCGGTGTGCCGTCGGCCTCCTCCAGCGATCCGGGGAGCCGTGCGAGGCCCGCGTCGAGGTCTTCGTTCTGCTTCGGCCCTTGCGGACCGTCGAGATTGGACATGTCTTCGACCGGGACCTCGACGCGGACCTCGATCGTCTTCGCGAGTTTCGGCTGGACGATGGTGACCGGCCTGCCGCCTGCCAGGAACGAGGCGACCTCGTCGATCGGCCGGACCGTCGCCGACAAGCCGATCCGCTGCGCGGGTTTCTCCAAGAGCGCGTCGAGCCGTTCCAAGGACAAGGCGAGATGCGCGCCGCGTTTGCCGCCCGCGACCGCGTGCACCTCGTCGACGATCACCGTCTCCACACCGCGCAGGGAATCCCGCGCGGACGAGGTGAGGATGAGGAACAGCGACTCCGGCGTGGTGACCAGCACGTCCGGCGGGGTCTTGCCGAACGAGCGCCGCTCGGCGGCCGTGGTGTCACCGGTGCGCATGCCGACGCCGATGTCCGGCACCGGCAGCCCCAGCCGTCGTGAGGCCTGCGAGATCCCGGCCAGCGGTGCCCGCAGGTTGCGCTGGACGTCGACCGCCAGTGCCTTCAGCGGCGAGACGTAGAGCACACGGCAGCGTTTCCGCGGCTCGGACGGCGGCGGCTCGACCGACAGCCTGTCCAGTGCCCAGAGGAAGGCCGAGAGCGTCTTGCCGGAGCCCGTCGGGGCCACGACCAGCGCGTGTTCCTTCGCGTGCGCGGCACGCCACGCCCCCTCCTGCGCGCGGGTGGGCGCGGCGAAGGCCCCGGTGAACCAGTCCCTGGTCGCGGGGGAGAAGAGGTCGAGTACGTCTGCCACGCCCTCCATACTGCGCCGGACCACCGACAGTTTCGCTCCGGGCCCGGTGACCCGGCACTCGGTCGGGGACCAGTTCGGCGGGTTCCGCACGTGCGGCGACCTCGCTCGTGGGAGCATCACGGCCAGCGCGGCCGGATCGGTACTGGGGCGGCCGCCGTTCGTCTGTTGAAGGGGTATGAGCTGTGCGGATCCTGTCGGTGGACCTCGGGACGTCCAACACCGTGGCCGTCCTTTCGGCGCACGGGAGGCCGCCGCGGGTGGTCGAGGTCGACGGTTCGGCCAACATGCCGTCCGCGGTGTTCGCCACCGAGGACGGCACGATCATGGTCGGCCGGGACGCCGAACGCCGTGCCCGCCTCGACCCGACCCGGTTCGAGCCCAACCCCAAACGCCGCATCGACGAGCAGACGCTCCTGCTGGGCACCGACGTCATCCCGGTCACCGAGGTGCTGGCCGCGATCCTGCGCCGCGTCCTCGACGAGACCACCCGCCAGCTCGGCGGCGAACTGCCCGACGAGGTCCGGCTCACCCACCCCGCGCAGTGGGGTCAGACCCGCCGCAACGTACTGCTGTCCGCCGCCCGGCTCGCCGGGATGGGCGGCAACCTGGTGCTCGTGCCCGAGCCGGTCGCCGCGGCGGCGCATTTCGCGTCGTTCCCCGGCAAGACGCTCGCGCCCGGTCAGGCCCTCGCCGTGTACGACCTCGGCGCCGGCACCTTCGACGTCGCGATCGTCGGCGCGACCCCGAACGGCGGCTTCACCGTCGTCGCCGAAGACGGCCTTCCGGACCTCGGCGGCCTCGACGTCGACCAGGCGTTGCTGGTGCACGTCGGCCGCGAGGTCTCGCACAAGGATCCCCAGCGCTGGCAGCGGGTCCTGCGGCCCGAGTCCACTCCGGACCGTCGTACGCGACGCGCGCTGCAGGAGGACGTGAAGGCGGCGAAGGAGGCTCTGTCGCGGCACCCGCAGACCGAGGTCCCGATGCCGGAGCCGTTCGAGGACGTCCTCGTCACGCGAGGCGAACTCGAAGCGCTGGTGCGGCCGTCGATGCTGCGCAGTGTCGAGCTGATGTCGCGTGTGGTCCGGTCCGCCGGGATGACCCCGGACCGCCTCGCCGGGATCTACCTCGTCGGTGGTTCGAGCAGGCTTCCGCTGGTCGGCAGCCTGATCGCGGAGAAGCTCGGCGTCGTCCCCGGCAGCCTCGACCAGCCCGAGACCGCGGTCGCGCTCGGCGCGCAGCACGTCGCCTCCGACGGCATCAGCACGCGGACGCAGGGTGTCGAAGGGCAGGTCGCGGCGGGAACCGGCGCGCACCAGGTCGGCCCCGGCGCCTCGGGTCCGTACGCGCCGCCGGTCGCCTCGATCCCCGGTTATCAGGCGGGCGGTCCCGGCCAGTCCGGCGGTTTCCCCCAGTCGGGTTACCCGAACAGCGGCCCGCAGCAGGTACAGCAGCCCGCGCCGACGAACTTCCCGACGTACTCCCTCGCCGGGCAGACCACGGCGGAGAAGGCGCCCGCGAGCAAGAAGAAGCCGCTCGTCATCGGGGCCATCGTGGCCGTCGTCGTGCTGATCGCCGCCGGGCTCGCGTACTTCCTGACCTCCTCGTCGGTGACGACCTACACGGCCGACGAATGCAAGACACCCGCCGCGGCCGACGACAAGGGCCTCACCGGCTGCCTGCGCCAGCTCGCCGGGAAGATCGCCGACACCGGCGACTGCAAGCCCGGGATGGGCAACGGGCCAGCGAAACCGGCGGAAGATCTCGGCGTGACGTCGACCTGCTCCGCGCCGGGACGTGCCGGGACCCAGGTGACCTACCTGCAGAGCGCCTCGGCGGACAAGCTCAAGGCCTACACCGACGGACTGCTCAAGTCGGCGGGCGGCGACCGCACCGAGGCCAAGTGGACGGGCAACGCCCTGGAGGGCCAGTACTCCTCGGCCGCCGGGCGGAACGCGGCCGTCCTGGTGTTCACCGTGACCGACCGGCCGCTGGTCGGCTTCATCTACCAGGTCCCGGCCGAAGGACAGACCCCGACGCCGGGCGAACTGGCCGACTACTTCGAGAAGAGCGTCCAGCCGGGCGAGTAGCCCCGGTCGCGCGTGAAGGCCCCCTTCCCTCGGCTGAGCCGAGGGAAGGGGGCCTTCACGCGTTTCCCGCCGGGTGCCGGGCTAGACTTCCGCTCGATGCGTATCACGGTCTTCCGGCGGCTGATGGCCGACGAATTCGGTCCCGGACGTGCGGAAACCCTCTCCAGGGATCACGTCTTCGGTGAACTCGGGGGCCGGACCGTCGAACAGGCCCTCGACGCGGGAACCTCGGCCAAGGACGTCTGGCGGGCGGTCTGCGACGCCTTCGAGATCCCGCCGGAGCGGCGCTGACCTCGGTGAAAGGGCAAGAACTCTAGCGCAACGGCGTGTCGGCCACGGCCTCGAACACACGTTCGTCTATGGTGTTGTCCACAACGGGGTCAGCGATCCACAGCTTGGGCGCGAGGCCTGGAATTGTCGGTGGTCGCCCGTAGCGTCGGACCCGACAGCTCAGAACAGAACAAGCCCTACCCGGCTCAACCAACGAGGTGGACTCCATGGCACCAGCAGCACCCGACAAGGACAAGGCGCTCGAACTGGCCCTCGCCCAGATCGACAAGCAGTACGGCAAGGGCTCGGTCATGCGCCTGGGCGAAGAGGGCCGCGCGCCGATCGAGGTCATCCCCACCGGCGCCATCGCCCTCGACGTCGCGCTCGGGATCGGCGGCCTGCCCCGCGGCCGGGTCATCGAGGTCTACGGTCCGGAGTCCTCCGGTAAGACCACCGTCGCGCTGCACGCGGTCGCCAACGCGCAGAAGAACGGCGGCATCGCCGCGTTCATCGACGCGGAGCACGCGCTGGACCCGGAGTACGCCAAGAAGCTCGGCGTCGACACCGACGCGCTGCTGGTCTCCCAGCCGGACACCGGTGAGCAGGCGCTCGAGATCGCGGACATGCTGATCCGCTCCGGCGCGCTCGACATCCTGGTCATCGACTCGGTCGCCGCGCTCGTGCCGCGCGCCGAGATCGAGGGCGAGATGGGTGACAACCACGTCGGTCTGCAGGCCCGGCTGATGAGCCAGGCGCTGCGGAAGATGACCGGTGCGATGAACAACTCCGGCACCACCGCGATCTTCATCAACCAGCTGCGCGAGAAGATCGGCGTCATGTTCGGCTCCCCGGAGACCACGACCGGTGGTAAGGCGCTGAAGTTCTACGCGTCGGTCCGCCTGGACGTCCGCCGGATCGAGACGCTGAAGGACGGCGGCGAGCCCGTCGGCAACCGCACCCGCGTCAAGGTCGTGAAGAACAAGGTCGCGCCGCCCTTCAAGCAGGCCGAGTTCGACATCCTCTACGGCAAGGGTGTCTCCCGCGAGGGTTCGTTGATCGACATGGGTGTCGACCAGGGCATCCTGCGCAAGTCCGGCGCCTGGTACACCTACGAGGGCGACCAGCTGGGCCAGGGCAAGGAGAACGCCCGCAAGTTCCTGCTGGACAACCCGGACATCGCCAACGAGATCGAGAAGCGCATCAAGGAGAAGCTCGGCATCGGTGCCGCCGTCGACGCCGAAGCCGCCCCCGCGCCGGTCGACTTCTGAGTTCCGCGCCCGCCAAAGGGTGAAGGTGGCCGATCGATCGTTTCGACTGGAGTGATAGCTGAAAATGCGAGCGCCCAAGGTGGATCCGGCGGAACTGCCGCCGGACGAGCGGAGGAAGAAGGCCAAGGAGATCTGCTTCGATCTCCTGGCCGCGCGCCCGCGCTCCACGGAGGAACTGCGTCAGGCCCTCAAACGCAAAGGCTTCGACGAGGAGACGACGGAGACCCTGCTCGGTAAGCTGGACCAGGCAGGGCTCATCAATGACGCCGAGTTCGCCGAGATGTGGGTTCGTTCCCGCCATGCCAACATGGGCCTGGCACGGAACGCACTCGTGGCCGAACTCAAACGCAAAGGAATCGATGGGGATATCGCCGTCCAGGCCGCCGACGAGGTGGACCGAGAGGCAGAGGAGCAGCGCGCCCGAGAGCTGGTACGGAAGCGCATGCGCTCCTTGGGCAACGTCGACGAGCAGACGGCGATCCGCCGCTTGCTGGGCTTCCTCGCCCGCAAGGGCTATTCCCAGGGGCTGGCCTACACCGTGATCCGCGACGAACTTCGCGAGTTCGACGCCGAATCGGCACTCCTGGACGACGCCGCCCTCGACTGAGCTCCTCTTCAGACTTCCCGAAGTACATGAAGGCCCCCTTCCTGGCGCCAGACGCAAGGAAGGGGGCCTTCATGTACTCCAGGTGAGTGAGGGCGGCGGGACCGAGTCGGCCGGGTGGGTCGTGAGTGGTAAGTGGCGTTAGAGCGGACCTGCATTTACCTACCTACGCCTGAGCTGCGCGAGGGTGGCGGTTCCGCCGCTGCCGGGCTCGACGGTGCGGGAATTGGGACGTTGGATGTCTCAATTCCCGCACCGTCACCAGGGACGCCCCGGCGCGGACCTTGATCAACGGAAGATCCGGGACACTCAACGTCCCCGATCCTCCGTTGATCAAGGCCGTGCCGGTCACGACCGGTGGCAGACGAGGTGACGGGGGAAGATTTCGAACGTTCAACGCCCGGAATCTTCCCCCGTCGA
>NZ_BNAY01000002.1:0-993717 GCF_014654365.1 Amycolatopsis oliviviridis | reverse complement strand
CACCGAGGCGAAGCAGGGCTCCGCCGCTGACCGGATCTGAGACGTTCGTGCCCCCGAATCTCTCCACACTCGCCAGCCACACCAGTAGGTAAGCAAATACGAGTGGCGTTAGAACGACACTTGCCACTCACGACCACCCTGACCGCCATGTCTCGGAGGGCATCCACGGTGTCCTGACCAGCGCCGATGAGACCGATCAGGAATCAAGAAGCACCGGAAGCCCGCCCGGAAATAGCGTTACCGGCATGAACTTCATCGACGCCATCACCCTCGAAGTGGCCGACACCGAGGCCGCCGAACGCTTCTACTCCACCGCCTTCGGGCTCGACACCCAGCTGCGCCTGCGCGCCTCGCAGGAGCCCTCCACCGGCTTCCGCGGCTACACCCTCTCCCTCACGGTCTCCCAGCCCGCCAACGCCGACGCGCTCATCGAAGCCGCCGTCGCCGGCGGCGCGACCGTGATCAAGCCCGCCACGAAGTCGATGTGGGGTTACGGCGGCACCGTCCAGGCCCCGGACGGCGCGATCTGGAAGATCGCCACCTCGGCGAAGAAGAACACCGGCCCGGCCGCCCGCGAGTTCGACGACATCGTCCTGCTGCTGGGCGTCGCCGACGTGGCCGCGAGCAAGAAGTTCTACGCCGAGCACGGCCTCACCGTCGGGAAGAGCTTCGGCCGCATGTACGTCGAGTTCGAATCCGGCTCGGACCCGGTCAAGCTGGCGCTGTACCGGCGCAAGGCCCTGGCCAAGGACGCCGGCGTCGCCCCGGAGGGCACCGGCTCGCACCGGATCGCGATCTGCGGCCCCGCCCCGTTCACCGACCCGGACGGCTTCGCCTGGGAGACCTCCACTCTCGCCGCCCAGTCCTGATGTGCCACTTCCGGATGCCCCCGCTCGCCGCCTATCAAGGAGAAACCGTCATGACCACCACCACGTACGAAGGATTCACGGCCGAAGAGAAGGCCGCGATGAAGGAACACGCCCGGGACATGAAGAAGGCCGCGCGCCGTGGCTCGGCCGCCGACAAAGCGGCTGCGGCGGAGCAGGACGTGGTCGAGAAGATCGCCGAGATGACCGACGAGGACCGGGTGCTGGCCGAACTGGTCCACGCGGTCGTGAAGGCGAACGCCCCGATGCTCGCGCCGAAGCTCTGGTACGGCCAGCCCGCGTACGCCCTGGACGGCAAGATCGTCTGCTTCTTCCAGGCGGCGGCCAAGTTCAAGACGCGGTACGCGACGCTCGGCTTCAACGAAGAGGCCCAGCTGGACGACGGCGCGATGTGGGCGACCGCCTTCGCGCTGACCGAAGCCACCCCCGCGGTGAAGAAGCGCGTCGCCGCCCTGGTGAAACAAGCCGTCAGCTGAGAGTGGCAGCTCGCTTTACCGCGTGAGTGGCCACACGCGGGACAGCGGCGAAACCCTAGGCTCGGGTGATCACTGGGAGGACGACATGATCACCATCGAGCCACTGAAGCCCGAAGACCGCGAAGCCTGGGAAAAGCTGTTCCGCGCGTACATCGCCTTCTACGAACGTGTTGCGCACCAAGAGGTCTACGACCGCGCCTGGCACGAATTCCGCGTAGGGGAGCGGATGCACGCGCTCGGCGCCCGCGTGGACGGCGAGCTCGTCGGGATCACGCACTTCCTGGTGCATCCCAGCACTTCCGCGCTCACCGACGTCTGTTACCTGCAGGATCTGTTCACCGCGCCGGAATCCCGGGGCAAAGGTGTCGCGCGGGCACTGATCGAGGCGGTCGCCGACTGGGCGCGCGACCGTGACTGCGGCCGCGTTTACTGGCACACCAAGGAATCCAACGCCACCGCGCGGCGCCTGTACGACCAGGTCGCGGTCAACCGGGGCTTCATCCAGTACCAGCTCCCGCTCTGAAAACAGTGAAGGCCACCTCCGAGAAGGTGGCCTTCACGAAAACGATCAGAGCTTTGAAGCCTCCGCCGCGAAGGCCTCGATCTTCCCGAAGTCCTTGGCCGCCAACGCGTCCTTCGGCGTCAGCCACGAACCACCGATGCAGCCCACATTGGACAGTGCGAGGTAGTCCGGCGCGGTCTTCACGGTGATTCCGCCGGTCGGGCAGAAACGCAGCCCGGGCAGCGGACCGCCGATCGACTTCAGGTACGCCACACCGCCGCTGGCCTCGGCGGGGAAGAATTTCAGCGCGGTCAGTCCGCGTTCGGCCAGCCGCATCGCCTCGGACACCGTGCTCGCGCCCGGCAGGAACGGCAGGCCGGTGTCGAACGCGGCGTCCAGCACCGAGTCCGTGCAGCCCGGCGTGACCAGGAACTTCGCGCCCGCGTCGGCGGCCTGCTTGGCGTGCTCGGGCGCGGTCACGGTCCCGGCGCCGATGACGATCTCCGGGACCTCCGCGGCGATCCGCTCGATGGAGGCGAGGGCCGCCGGGGTGCGCAGGGTCAGCTCGATCACGCCGATCCCGCCCGCGAGCAGGGCCCGCGCGGTGGGCACCGCGTCGGCGGCGTCGTCGAGCACGACGACGGGCATCACGGGGGACAGGCCGAGCAGGTCTGCGCCGGTGGTCACTGGGTTACCTCCACAGGGGTCAACGTGTGCGCCGGAGCGCCGAAGTGTTCCGGCGTGAGCGGTCCGAACACGCTCGCGCCCTGATCGGCGGGGCCGACCGCGCGGCGCAGCGCCGCGAACAGCTCCCGGCCGGTGCCGGTCCAGGATGCCTCCGAAGGCGGGGAGTCCACCAGTTCACGGCGGGCGAGTTCTTCGTCACCCACGAAGACGTCCAGTGTCCCGGCCTTGGCGTCGAGGCGGACGACGTCGCCGTCGGCGATCCGCGCGATCGGGCCGCCCACGGCGGCTTCCGGGGTCACCTGGATCGCCGCCGGGATCTTGCCGGACGCGCCGGACATCCGCCCGTCGGTGAGCAACGCCACCTGGTATCCGCGATCCATCAGCACCCCGAGCGCCGGGGTGAGCCCGTGCAGTTCCGGCATCCCGTTGGCCTGCGGGCCCTGCTGCCGGATGACCACGACGACGTCGCGGTTCAGCTCGCCCGCTTCGAAAGCGTCCTTGAAGGACTTCTGGTCGGTGAACACCCGCGCCGGGGCCTCGACGGTCCGGTGCTCCGGAGCCACCGCGGACACCTTGATCACGGCGCGGCCGAGGTTGCCCGCGACCATCCGCAGCCCGCCGTCGGCGGCGAAGGGACGCCACACCGGGCGGAGGACGTCCTCGTCGAGGCTGCGCGTCGGCACGTCGCGCCAGACCAACTCGCCGTCGGAGAGGATCGGTTCCTGCCGGTAGCGGTCCAGCCCCGGGCCGGCGACGGTCTGGACGTCCTCGTGCAGCAGGCCCGCGTCGAGCAGCGTGCCGACCAGGAACTGGATGCCCCCGGCGGCGTGGAAGTGGTTGATGTCCGCGCTGCCGTTCGGGTACACGCGGGCCAGCAGCGGGATCACCGACGACAGATCCGAGAAGTCGTCCCAGGTCAGCTGGATGCCCGCGGCCGCGGCGATCGCGACGAGGTGCATCGTGTGGTTGGTCGAACCGCCCGTGGCGAGCAGCGCGATGACGCCGTTGACGACGGCCTTCTCGTCGATCACCCGCGAGACCGGGGTGTACTCCTCGCCGCGCGCGAGCTTCACGATGCGTCGCCCGGCCTCCTCGGTGAGCACCCGACGCAGCGGGGAGTTCGGCTGCACGAAGCTGGCTCCCGGCAGGTGCAGGCCCATCACCTCGACGACCATCTGGTTCGAGTTGGCCGTGCCGTAGAACGTGCACGTTCCCGCCGAGTGATACGAAGCCGCTTCGGCGTCCAGCAGGTCTTCGCGGGTCGCTTTGCCCTCGGCGTAGAGCTGGCGCACGCGCGCCTTCTCCTTGTTCGGCAGGCCCGAGTTCATCGGCCCGGCGGGTACGAGGATCGCCGGGAGGTGCCCGAACGACAGCGCCCCGATCAACAGGCCGGGGACGATCTTGTCGCAGACGCCGAGCAGCAGCGCCGCGTCGAACATGTCGTGGGAGAGCGCGATCGCGGTCGACATCGCGATCACCTCGCGGCTGAACAGCGAGAGCTCCATCCCCGGGCGGCCCTGGGTGACGCCGTCGCACATCGCGGGCACACCGCCGGCGAACTGGGCCACGCCGCCCGCCTGGCGGACCGACCCCTTCAGCATCGCGGGATACTCCTGCATCGGCTGGTGCGCCGAAAGCATGTCGTTGTAGGACGAGACGATCGCGACGCCCGGCGCCCGCGCGGCGCGCAGTGCCGCTTTGTCGACACCTTCCATGGCGGCGAAGCCGTGGGCGAGGTTGCTGCAGTCGAGCCCGCGCCGGACCGGCCCTTCCTCGTGGGCGGCGGCGACGCGCTCGAGGTACGCGGCGCGGGTCTCGGAGCTGCGGGCGGCGATGCGCCCGGTGACTTCGGCGATGATGGGGTGGACGTTCGGGGCGGTGCTCATGTCCGGCTCCGGATCACTGGTCGTGGTGGTCCGCGGGACGGCAACGCTGACGTCGCTGGGTCGTGACAGTGGCCACAGTAACCTAGGGGAAAGCCCGAATCAAAATCGATACAGAAGATCGACTCGCGTGACCTCCGTCACGCCCTTAGGTTCTACTGTGCTACTTGTCACATTGCACAACGCGCGGCAGAGTCGAGATGGCGAGGATCGCTTGCCCTCGAAGGCTCAAGCGGCCAACCGAACCGACCATCGGGAGGTACCGATGTCCACCACAGAGATCGCCGAGCTTCGGCGAGCCATCGGTCAGCTGAGGCAGTGCGTCGGCGCGCTGCGATCCCGATACGGCGACGCGTCGGCGGTACGGCGCCTGGCGAACGACGTGGAGCGGCTCGACATCGACGCGACGGATCTGGACACGACCCCGCACGCGGTACCCGCGCAGGCGAAGGCCGCCGAACGCGTCCCTGTGCCCGATACGCCGTACGACCCGGCGCTCTGGCACGGCGCCGATGACGAAGGCGTCGGCGGCTACAAGCGCGACCAGCGGTGAGCGCCCCCGCCGGCAAGGAAGCCGGACGGGGTACGGGGGTCCGCGCACCGTCGCGGGCCCGGATCGCCGAGAAAACGCTGCGCACCGACCGGTGGTGGCTGTCCCCGCTGCTGACCGTCCTCGGTCTCTCCGCCTTCATCATCTACGCGACCATCAGGGCCTTCGTGCGCACTGCGTACTGGGTGCCCGAGTATCACTACCTGACGCCGTTCTATTCGCCTTGCGTCTCGGAATCCTGCGTCGAAGGCTCCCGGCATTTCGGGGCCTGGTTCGGTGAACTGCCGGGTTTCATCCCGCTCGGCTTCCTCGTCCTGCCGTTCCTGCTGGGCTTCCGGCTGACCTGCTACTACTACCGCAAGGCCTACTACCGGGCCGTCTGGTTCTCGCCGCCCGCGTGCGCGGTCGCCGAACCGCACGCGAAGTACACCGGGGAGACCCGGCTGCCGCTGATCATCCAGAACGTCCACCGCTACTTCTTCTACGTGGCCGTGGTCGTCTCGCTGATCAACACGTACGACGCGATCACCGCGTTCCACGGCATCGACGGCGGGTTCGGTTTCGGGCTCGGCAACATCGTGCTGACCGGCAACGTGATCCTGTTGTGGGCGTACACGCTGTCGTGCCATTCGTGCCGGCACGTGACCGGCGGCAGGCTCAAGCACTTCTCCAAACATCCGGTCCGCTACTGGATTTGGACCCAGGTGACGAAGCTCAACACCCGCCACATGGCGCTGGCGTGGACGACGCTCGGCACGCTCGTGCTGACCGACCTCTACGTGATGCTCGTGTCCAGCGGCGCGATCTCGGATCTGCGGTTCATCAACTAGCGGCGCGGGATTCTCCCGTCCCCGGCGACAAAGCTTTGAGGTGGCTCTTTCTATGACCGAGGTCGAACGGCTCAACTACGACGTGGTGGTGATCGGTGCCGGCGGTGCCGGCCTCCGCGCGGTCATCGAAGCCCGTGAACGCGGCTTCAGCGTCGCGGTGGTGTGCAAATCGCTGTTCGGCAAGGCGCACACGGTGATGGCCGAAGGCGGCTGCGCGGCGTCGATGGGCAACGCGAACTCGAACGACAACTGGCAGGTGCACTTCCGCGACACCATGCGCGGCGGGAAGTTCCTCAACAACTGGCGGATGGCCGAGCTCCACGCCAGGGAGGCGCCGGACCGGGTCTGGGAACTGGAGACCTACGGCGCGTTGTTCGACCGCACCGCCGACGGCCGGATCAGCCAGCGCAACTTCGGCGGGCACACGTACCCGCGGCTGGCGCACGTCGGGGACCGCACCGGGCTCGAACTGATCCGCACGATGCAGCAGAAAATCGTTTCGCTGCAACAAGAGGACTTCAAGGAGACCGGTGACTACGAGGCGAGGATCAAGGTCTTCGCCGAATGCACGATCACCGAGCTGCTGACCGAAGACGGCCGGATCTCGGGCGCTTTCGGCTATTGGCGCGAGAGCGGCCGGTTCATCCTGTTCGAATCGCCGGCGGTGGTGCTGGCCACCGGCGGCATCGGGAAATCGTTCAAGGTCACCTCGAACTCGTGGGAGTACACCGGTGACGGGCACGCGCTGGCGCTGCGGGCCGGGGCGAAGCTCATCAACATGGAGTTCGTCCAGTTCCACCCGACGGGCATGGTCTGGCCGCCGAGTGTGAAGGGAATCCTGGTCACCGAAGGCGTCCGCGGTGACGGCGGTGTCCTCAAGAACACCGAGGACAAGCGGTTCATGTTCGAGTACGTCCCCGAGGTGTTCAAGGGGCAGTACGCGGACAGCGAGGAAGAAGCCGACCGCTGGTACGCCGACGCCGACAACAACCGGCGCACCCCGGACCTGCTGCCGCGCGACGAAGTGGCGCGCGCGATCAACTCCGAGGTCAAAGCGGGCCGGGGATCGCCGCACGGCGGGGTCTTCCTCGACATCGCCAGCAGGCTGCCCGCGGAGGAGATCCGCAAGCGGCTGCCGTCGATGTACCACCAGTTCAAGGAACTCGCCGACGTCGACATCACCAAGGAACCGATGGAGGTCGGCCCCACCTGTCACTACGTGATGGGCGGGATCGAGGTCGACCCGGACACCGCGTCGTCGAGTGTGCCGGGGCTGTTCGCCGCGGGTGAGTGCTCGGGCGGGATGCACGGGTCGAACCGGCTCGGCGGAAACTCACTCTCGGATCTGCTCGTCTTCGGCCGCCGTGCGGGCCTCGGGGCCGCGTCCTACGTCGCGGAACTGAAGGAACGTCCCAAGGTCAGCCAGTCCGATGTGGACGCCGCCGCGGCGATGGCGCTCGCGCCGTTCGACCCGCCGGGCGACGGCGTCGAGGAGAACCCGTACAGCCTGCACACCGAACTGCAGCAGTCGATGAACGACCTGGTCGGCATCATCCGTAAAGCGGAGGAGATCGAGCGGGCGCTGGAGAAGCTCGGGGAACTGCGCGAGCGGATCAAGCGGGTCACCGTCGAGGGGCACCGGCAGTTCAATCCCGGCTGGCACCTCGCCGTCGACCTCCGGAACATGCTGATGGTCAGCGAATGCGTCGCCAGGGCCGCGCTCACCAGGACCGAAAGCCGGGGCGGGCACACGCGGGACGACCACCCGGGCATGGATCCCCAGTGGCGCAACAAACTCCTGGTCTGCTCGGCCACGCCGGGCGACAATCCGGTGGTGCCGGACATCGGCATCGAGGTCAAGGCACAGCTCCCGCTGCGGCAGGACCTGCTGGAGTTGTTCGAGCTGTCCGAGCTGGGGAAGTACTACACCGACGAAGAACTGACGTCGCACCCCGGGAGCCAGGTATGAGCTACAAGGCGAGTTTCCGGGTCTGGCGCGGTGACGCCGATTCGGGTGAGCTGCAGGACTACAGCGTCGAGGTCAACGAGGGCGAGGTCGTCCTCGACATCATCCACCGGCTGCAGGCCACCCAGGCCTCGGATCTGGCGGTGCGGTGGAACTGCAAGGCGGGCAAATGCGGTTCGTGCTCGGCGGAGATCAACGGCAAGCCGCGGTTGCTGTGCATGACCCGGATGTCGACCTTCACCGAGGACGAGGTCATCACCGTGACGCCGATGCGGACGTTCCCGGTGATCCGGGATCTCGTGACCGACGTGTCGTTCAACTACACCAAGGCCCGCGAGATCCCGTCGTTCACGCCGCCTCCGGAGCTGAAGCCGGGGGAGTACCGGATGCAGCAGGTCGACGTCGAGCGCTCGCAGGAGTTCCGCAAGTGCATCGAATGCTTCCTGTGCCAGAACACCTGCCACGTGGTGCGCGACCACGAGGAGAACAAGGAGGCCTTCGCCGGGCCCCGGTACCTGATGCGGATCGCCGAACTCGAAATGCACCCCCTCGACGTCGCCGACCGGCGTGACGAGGCGCAGGAGGAGCACGGGCTCGGCTACTGCAACATCACCAAGTGCTGTTCGGACGTGTGCCCGGAGGGCATCCACATCACCGACAACGCGCTGATCCCGATGAAGGAACGCGTCGCGGACCGGAAGTACGACCCCATCGTGTGGCTGGGGAACAAACTGTTCAGGCGGGACAAATAGCCGACGCCTCGTGAGTGGTAAGGACGGTTAGAACCGGCCTTACCACTCACGAGTCCTAAATCGTTTGCCCCCGCTGCTGCATCTGACGCACACTTACCGCACACCACCGAGGGAGGACGCATGACCCAGCACCGCATGGCTTGTCCTTTCCTTGGCATGGAAGAGAAACACGGCTCCCCGCCGACGTCCTGACACGACGTCGCAGACCATGGAGCCGCCCTTCGGGAAACCGAACCGGGCGGCTTTTTCG
The DNA here is from genome assembly GCF_014654365.1 of Amycolatopsis oliviviridis. Taxonomy (GTDB): domain Bacteria; phylum Actinomycetota; class Actinomycetes; order Mycobacteriales; family Pseudonocardiaceae; genus Amycolatopsis; species Amycolatopsis oliviviridis. The sequence continues at coordinate 984,934 of NZ_BNAY01000002.1, read as the reverse complement.
TGAACCCTTGTAGCTCAACGGAAAGAGTACGGCGCTACGAACGCCGGGGTCCAGGTTCGATTCCTGGCAGGGGTACCGCTGGAACGAAACGCCTCCGGTGCGCAGTGCGCGCCGGAGGCGTGTTCCAGGCCAAACCCCCGGCACGGCGGGGAAACCTGTCCCGTCGTACCGGTGCGGCGGTGTGGGGTCCGTGCGTTCCACACCGCCAGACGCGCACGGTCCGGCGACCGGCCGGGATTCATAGCCCCGGCCAGCCTGGCTCGACACCAGGGTGCGCGACTCAGGAAGTCTTGCGAGCGCTGTGCACGTCGCCGCTTTCGTGGCGATGCAGCACGATGTCCTGGAAGTCGTTGTCCCGCAAGGCTTCCTCTGGACTGAATCCGTTCGTGGCGACGACCACGAGCAGGCCGCCCGTCACCAGGCTCGCGGCGACGCGGCCGAGATGCTCGGGGGAGTCCAGCAAGGCCACGACGACGTCGAAGGCCCCCATCACCGGGAGCCGGGCGAGCCGGTGGAGCTCGTAGGAGATCCCGATGGGGTCGCGTTCCTCTTCGCGTTGCGCGACCGCGATCAGTGCCTGATTCGCGTCGACCCCGACCACGCGGCGGGCGCCCTCGCTGCGCAGCAACCGGGGGTAGCGGCCATCGCCGCACCCGACGACCAGGACCGCCCTGCCCGCCAGGTCCGGCAGCGCTTCGAGCAACGCCGCGGCCTGGTCCGCCATACGGCCGACGCTAGTCGACCGGACCGCCGTCCCGACAGGACCAACAGGCCTATCCCGAAGTACAGGAAGGCCCCCTTCCGGTACCTAGGCGCAAGGAAGGGGGCCTTCATGTACTTGAGTCCGGCGTCTAGCCGGCGCCACCGCCGACACCGCCGGTGTGAGAGGCGGAACCGAGCATGGTCTCCTCGGCCTTGTTGTTGGTCAGCTCGATGTGCTTCTTGCTGCGCCGGTTGCGCTTCTCGAGGTACGTGGCCAGCGCCGTCAGCAGCAGGCACAGGCAGATGTAGATGCCGGTCGCGACCAGCGTCGAGGGCACGATCGGGCGGCCGAACTCGCCCTGCGTGCCGATGTAGCGCGCGTAGTACAGCAGTTCCTGGAACGTGATGATGAAGCCGAGCGCGGTGTCCTTGAGCAGCACCACCATCTGGCTGATGATCGTCGGCAGCATCGCCCTGATCGCCTGCGGCAGCAGGACGAAGAACATCACCTGGGTCTTGCGCATGCCGAGCGCGTACGCGGCTTCCGCCTGGCCCTTCGGAAGGGCCTGGATGCCCGCTCGGAAGACCTCGGCGAGCACCGAGCCGTTGTACAGCGTGAGACCGAAGACCACACCGAGGAACGGCGTCATCGGAACGCCCACGGCGGGAAGACCGAAGTAGAACAGGAACATCAGGATCAGCGCGGGGATGGCGCGGAAGAACTCCACGATCGCGCCGGAGACGCGCCGGATCCAGGCGTGGTCGGAAAGCCGTCCGGCCGCGAAGACCGCACCGAAGATCAGTGCGAGGACCGCTGCCACCACGAACGCGCGGAGTGTTTCCAGCACCGCGTTGAGCAGGTCGATCTGGACCTGCTGGTACTGGAGCCATTCCCACTTGCGCGCGGTGAACTGGCCGGTGTCGTAGAACCGGTAGACGACGAACGCGATGAACGCGGCGATGGCGAGGATGCCGACGACCGCGTAGAGGCGGTGCCGCATCCGGGCCTTGGGGCCTGGGGTGTCGAACAGGACACTGCTCATCGGGCCACGCTCCAGCGCTTCTCCAGGCTCCGCTGGATGAAGGAAAGTACGGCGACCAGGATGATGAAGCCCAGCGCGACCCACAGAAGGCCGATCAGCTGGTTGTCACCCCGCTCGGAAAGGTACGACCGGATCGCGCCGGCCTCGGCGACCGAGAAGCCCGCGGCGATCGTGGTGTTCTTCAGCAACGCGATCAGCGTGCTGATCAGCGGCGGAGCCACCGAACGCAGCGCCTGCGGCAGGACGATCTGGCCGAGGATCTGGCCGAACGTCAAGCCGAGCGCGCGCCCGGCTTCGGCCTGGCCGACCGGGACCGTGTTGATGCCGGACCGGACGACCTCGCAGATGAACGCCGAGGTGTACACGATCAGCGCCACGATCGCGGCGTTGAAGAAACTGAGCTTGACGATGTCGAGCAGCGGGTACGCGAACACGAAGAACGCGAACACCAGCGTCAGCGGGGTGTTGCGGATGAGGGTCACGTAGGTCGTTCCCGCGGCGCGGAACGCCAGGACCGGACTCACGCGGAGCATCGCAAGGATCGTGCCGAAGATCAGGCTGCCGACCGCCGACCAGAGGAACAGTTCGATCGTGGTGAGGAAGAACGGACCGTAGAGATCCAGGTTGTCGAGCAGGACGTTCATGGAGCCTTTCCCCGCTGCCGTCGACTGGAGGTGGGTGTGGAGCGGCCGGTGAACCCGTCACGGGTCCACCGGCCGCTGGTTACATCAGTACTTCTGCAGGGTGGGCTTCTGCGCCGCCGAACCCGACTTGCCGAGGGTGGCGTCGTAGATCTTCTGCCAGGTGCCGTCGTCCAGCGCCTTCTGCAGCGTGTCGTTGATCTTGTCGCGAAGGACCTTGTCGTCCTTGTTCAGGCCGATGCCGTACGGCTCCTTCGAGAAGGTCTTGCCGACGACCTTGAGGGCGTCGGAGTCCTCCGAGGCGAAGCCCTTGAGGATCGCGTCGTCGGTGGTGACGGCGTCGACCTCCTTGGTGGTGAGCTTCTCGACGCACTGCGAGTACTTCTGGAACTCGACGATGTTGCCGGGCTCGGTCAGGCCCTGGTCGCGGACGCGCTGGATCGGGGTCGAACCGGTGACCGAGCAGACCTTCTTGCCCTTCAAGGTCTCCGGGCCGGTGATCGAGGTGTCGTCCTTGCGCACCAACAGGTCCTGGCCGGCTTCGAAGTACGGGCCGGCGAAGGAGATCTGCGCCTTGCGCTTGTCGGTGATGGTGTAGGTGCCGACGTAGTAGCCGACGTCGCCGTTCACGATGGCCTGCTCACGGGCACCGGAGTCGACCGTCTTGAAGGTGATCTTGTCTTCGCCGAAGCCGAGGCTGGCGGCGACGAGCTTCGCGATCTCGATGTCGAAACCGGCGAACTTGCCGCTGGTCGGGTCCTTCTTGCCGAGACCGGGCTGGTCGTCCTTGACGCCCAGGGTCAGCTTGCCGTCGGCCTTGATCTTGGCGAAGACCGGGGAGCCCGGGAGGTCGACGTTCGACGCCACCGTGTACTGGGGCAGCTGCGCACCGGCGTTCGCGCCCTCGGAGCTGCCGCCGGGCGAGCTGGGCGTGCCTTCCTTGCCACAAGCGGTCAGTGCGAGACTGCCGACGAGCAGTCCCACCGCAAGGGTGCGGATCCTCATGTGAACCTCTCCTGTTTCTTCCGTCGATGCGGCACGAGCCCGCGCCGCGGAAACGCTTAGTGGGTCAGGATCTTGCCGAGGAAGTCCTTGGCACGGTCCGTCTTCGGCTTGGTGAAGAAGTCGTCCGGGGTGGAGTCCTCGACGATCTCGCCGTCGGACATGAACACCACCCGGTTCGCCGCGCGCCGCGCGAAGCCCATCTCGTGGGTGACGACGAGCATCGTCATCCCGTCCTTCGCGAGCGTGGTCATCACGTCGAGGACCTCCTGGACCATTTCCGGGTCCAGCGCCGAGGTCGGCTCGTCGAACAGCATCACCTTGGGGCGCATGGCCAGCGCGCGGGCGATCGCCACCCGCTGCTGCTGCCCGCCGGACAGCTGCGCCGGGTACTTGTCGGCCTGGTTGGCGATGCCGACGCGTTCCAGCAGGTCCATCGCGGTCTTGCGGGCTTCGGCCGAGTTGACCTTGCGGACCTTCATCGGCGCGAGCATGACGTTCTCGACGATCGTCTTGTGCGCGAACAGGTTGAACGACTGGAACACCATGCCGACGTCGGCGCGCAGCGCGGCCAGCGCCTTTCCCTCGGCGGGCAGCGGAACGCCGTCCACCGCGATCTCGCCCGAGTTGATGGGTTCCAGCCGGTTGATCGCCCGGCACAGCGTCGACTTGCCAGACCCGGACGGCCCGAGCACGACCACGACCTGCCCACGCGGCACCTCGAGGTTGATCTCCTTGAGCACGTGCAGGTCGCCGAAGTACTTGTTCACGGCGGCCGCCTTGATCATCGGCGCCGCCACCTCCGCGGTCATCTGGCCTCCAGGAGCGTTCGTTTGCAGGGGACTGCGGGGTCAGGCACCACGCGATGGCGGAAACCTACTCCCGTCGGACCGCTTGTAAAGGCGGCTTGACCAATACTTAGGGTTTCAAGTCCGTATCGTTCTCAAGCCACCGGACGGCCCGATCCGCCGCCGTCCGGCGCTGATCAGCCTAGACAAGGCGGGGGTCTTCCGTAACCGGGGTCACACAAGATCTGTGACGCATCGTGACCATTACCGCCTGCGACGGATCCCTCACGAGGCCGGGCGGCCGGTGGTACGGGCAGCGCGAGGGGTGACTCACCCCATAGAGTCGTTCTTCAAGTCGTCGCGGTGCGGGGACGGCGCGAAAGGGAAGACACGGGTGCGGGTACTGCTGGTGGAGGACGACGACCGGGTCGCGGGTGCCTTGACGCCCGCGCTGGCCCGGCGCGGCCTGACGATCAAACGCCTGGCCTCCGGTGCCGGGGTGCTCGATCTGGTGCACGAGGTCGACGTGATCCTGCTCGACCTGGGGCTGCCCGATATCGACGGGATCGTGCTGTGCCGCCGGATCCGCGCGGTCAGCGACGTCGCGGTGATCGTCGTTTCGGCGCGGGGCGAGGTCGACGACCGGATCCAGGGCCTGCGGTCCGGCGCCGACGACTACCTGGTGAAGCCCTACGACGTCGACGAGCTCGTCGCCCGGGTCGAGGCCGTGCGCCGTCGCCGGGGCGAGCGCCCGGCCGCGCCCGAACCGCCGGGCGTCATCCGGGCGGGTGATGTCTCGGTGGATATCGGGCGCCACGAGGTGCAGGTCGACGGCCGGCCGGTTTCGTTGTCCCGCAAGGAGTTCCAGGTGCTCGCGCTGGTGGTCACCGCCCGCGGCGCGGTCTGCGCCCGTGACCACGTGCTGAACGAGGTCTGGGGGCATCGGGGACCGGCGGAGAGCCGCTCGCTCGACGTCCACGTCGCCACCCTGCGGACCAAACTGGGCAGGCCCGCGTTGATCGAGACCGTCCGCGGCGTCGGCTACCGCCTCGGCGGCGCCTACGGCCCGGCCGAAGAGGGCTGAGCCGGTGCGCGTCCGGCTCCAGGCGATCGTGCTGACGCTGGTCGCGGCGCTCGTGTTCGGTTTGGGCATCCCGCTCGCGCTCAGCGTGGCGGCCAGTGTGCAGCTCGACCTCTTCCTCGATCGCCTCACCGACACCTCGCGGTTCGCGTCGCTGGCCCAGCGCACGCTGGTGGAGAACCGGCCGGATCTGATCGTGGACGAGCTCCGCCGCTACACCGAGGTCTACGGGGTGCCGGTGGCGATCGCCGACCAGGACGGCGAGGCCGTGGCCCGGGGGCCTGGTGAGGTGGGGATCGATCTGAAAGACCCCGTCATCGCCTCGCATCTGCAGGAAGCGCTGGCGGGACGGCGTTCCGAGCCTGGACCGCTGCTGATGCCGTGGACCAGCGAGCCGCTGGTGCTGGCCGAGCCGATCCTGATCGACGGTGAGGTGCGGGGTGCGGTGATCACCGTGTCGTCGACCGGCAAGGCCCGTACCGAACTGCTGTGGTGGTGGCTGCTCATCGCGGCGGGCGCGGTGCTGGCCTTCGGGTTCGCGCTGCTGGTCGCGGTGCCGGTGGTGCGCTGGATCCTGCGCCCGGTCCGGCGGCTCGACGACGCCACCGGCGCGCTGGTCGCCGCCGTGGTCAGCGGACGCGAGGTGAAACGGGTGGAGGAGTCCGGCGGGCCCCCGGAACTGCGTCAGCTCGAACGGTCCTTCGACCGGATGGCGGCCAGCGTCGACGAGGCCCTGTCGGCGCAGCGCGCGTTCGTCGCCGACGCCTCCCACCAGCTGCGGAACCCGCTGACGGCGTTGAAGATCCGGCTCGGCAACCTCGACGGGCATGTCGACGACGACCTGGCCGCGGCCGATCTCGAAGCCGCCGTCGTGGACGCCCGGCGGCTCAACCAGATCCTCGACGAACTCCTCTCCCTGGCCCGCGCCGAGGCCTCGGGCGGCGAACTGGTCCCGGTCGGGATCGACGACGTGGTGGGCGCCAGGGTCGCCGACTGGACCGTGGTCGGCGCGGCGCGCGACATCTCGCTGGTCGCGTCCGGGCTGGGCGGCGGACTGCGGGTGCTCACGCCCGCGCGCGGCCTCGAAGTGGTCCTCGACGCGCTGCTGGACAACGCGCTCAAGTTCACCGAGCCGGGCACGGAGGTCCGGGTCACCGTCGTCGTCGTGGAAGGGAAGGTGGAGATCGCCGTCCGCGACCACGGGCCCGGCCTCCGCGACGACGAACTCGACCGCGCGGCGGACCGGTTCTGGCGCAGCACCGCGCACCAGAACGTGCCGGGATCCGGTCTCGGCCTGGCGATCGTCACCGAGATCATGGTCCGCTCGGACGGCTCCCTGCGGCTGGGCTCACCCGAGGGCGGCGGCCTCGAAGTGACCGTGACCCTGCCGGTGGCCGCGCCTAGTCCTTGAGCGACCGGAAGTACCGCAGCGCGCCGGGATGCAGCGGCAGGGGAGAGGTCTCGATGGCGGGATGGACGTCGATCGACAGCGCCGCTCCGGCCGCCTTGACCAGCTGATCCCGCGCGTCGAACAACCCCCGGACCAGCGCCTCGGCGACGTCGTCGCGCATCGACGTCGGCACCACCAGGAAGTTCGGCAGGACGAGCGTGGTCACCGGCTCCGCCAGGTTGTAGGCCGTCACCGGGATGGTCGCCGTGCGATACACCGGGCTGGAGGCCCGCAGGGCGTCCGCGAGGTCGGTGATGTCGAGCAGCCGTACGCCGAACGTCTGGACGGCTTCCGTGATCGACGGCGTCGGCACCCCACCGGACCAGATGACGGCGTCGATCTGCCGGTCCCTCAGCGCGGGCAGCGCTTCGTCGATCCCCAGGTTCCGCCGGTCGATCGCGCCGGTGAGCCCGGACGCCGTCAGCAACTGTTTCGACAGGAATTCGACGCCGGAGTCCGGTGAGCCGATCGCGACCTTGCGCCCGCGGAGCTGGGCGAACGACTTGACCGGCGAGTCGGCCCGCACGATGACGTGCAGGTAGTCGTCGTGGACCCGGGCCAGCGCGGCCAGCCCGGCGCTCTTCGCGGCGGCGACGTCGGCGGCCACGAACGCGACGTCGGCCTTCCCCGCGCGCACCCGGTCGATGTTGTCCGGGGAGCCGTGTGTCTCCTGGATCTCCGGCCGCTCGGTGTCCAGCTGGGCGGCCCACGCGTCGGCCAGCGCCTCGGCCAGTTTGTCGTAGACGCCGCCGTTGAGCCCGGCCGCGATCCGCACCTTCGTCCCGGACAGATCCGGTCCGCACCCCGTGACCAGGGCGCAGACGACGGCGATCACCACCGCCAGTACCCCTGGTCTCCTCATGAGGGTCGATCGTGCCATGGAACCCCGCCCGCGTACCCTCGAAGGCGAGATGAGCGCGCGCACTTACCAGATCCGCACCTTCGGCTGCCAGATGAACGTGCATGATTCCGAACGTCTTGCCGGGCAGCTCGAGGACGCAGGCTACGTCCCGGGTGACGGCGAGGCCACACCCGACCTGATCGTGTTCAACACCTGCGCGGTGCGGGAGAACGCGGACAACAAGCTGTACGGCACCCTCGGCCATCTGCGCCCGCAGAAGACCGCGAAGCCGGACATGCAGATCGCCGTCGGCGGCTGCCTCGCGCAGAAGGACCGCGGCGAGATCGTCAAACGCGCGCCCTGGGTCGACGTCGTGTTCGGCACGCACAACATCGGCGCGCTGCCGACGCTGCTGGAACGCGCGCGGCACAACGCCGAGGCCGAGGTGGAGATCCTCGAATCGCTTGAGACCTTCCCCTCGACGCTGCCGGCGAAGCGCGACTCGGCGTACGCGGGCTGGGTGTCGATTTCGGTCGGCTGCAACAACACCTGCACCTTCTGCATCGTCCCGGCGCTACGAGGCAAGGAGCGCGACCGCCGCCCCGGCGAGATCCTGGCCGAGGTCGAGGCGCTCGTCGCCGAAGGCGTGCTCGAAGTGACCCTGCTCGGCCAGAACGTGAACTCCTACGGCGTCGAATTCGGCGACCGGCTCGCGTTCGGGAAGCTGCTGCGGGCCTGCGGTTCGGTCGAGGGCCTGGAACGCGTCCGTTTCACCTCGCCGCATCCGGCGGCGTTCACCGAGGACGTCATCGACGCGATGGCCGAGACCCCGAACGTGTGCCACCAGCTGCACATGCCGCTGCAGTCCGGTTCGGACCGGGTGCTGCGCGAGATGAAACGGTCCTACCGTTCGGCGCGCTACCTCAAGATCCTCGACCGCGTGCGCGAGTCGATGCCCGACGCCGCGATCACCACCGACATCATCGTCGGCTTCCCCGGCGAGACCGAGGAAGACTTCCAGGCGACGCTCGACGTCGTCGCGCAGGCACGCTTCTCCAGCGCGTTCACCTTCCAGTACTCGATCCGGCCCGGCACGCCCGCCGCCGAGATGGACGGGCAGCTGCCGAAGGAGGTCGTGCAGGAGCGCTACGAACGGCTCGTCCAGCTGCAGAACGACATCTCCTGGGACGAGAACAAGAAGATCGTCGGACGGCGCGTCGAGCTGCTGGTCGCCTCCGGCGAAGGCCGCAAGGACACCGAGACCCAGCGCATGAGCGGCCGCGCCCGCGACGGCAGGCTCGTCCACTTCACGCCGACGGGGTCCCTGGTGGACCGCGCGGTGCGGCCGGGCGACATCGTCGAGACCGTGGTGACCTACGGCGCTCCGCACCACCTCGTCGCCGACGGTGACCTGCTGTCGCACCGGCGTACCAAGGCGGGCGACAACTCCGAGGCCGGGCTCCGGCCGAAGACCAACGGCGTGACGCTGGGCCTGCCGGGCTTCGGCGCCCCGGCCGTCACGCCGGAACCGGTGAGCGGGTGTGCACTGTGACCGAACCGAAGAACCATCCCGAAATCGACGAACTCGCCGCCGAGATCGACGAGGTCGGCCAGCGCGCGGCCAAGACGATCGAGCTGGGCAGGCGCGGGTTCTCCATCGCCGTGCTGGTGTTCGTGCTGCTGATCGCGCAGCTGCTGCCGTGGGTCGGCGAACACGCCGGCTGGGAGGTGCTGCTCGGCAGGGGCGGCGGGATCCCGCAGCTGTTCGCCGCGACCTCCACCGGGATCGGGGTGTTCGCCGGCGCCGTCGCGCTGGTGACCCGGCGCTGGTGGCTGGCCTGGGTCTGCGCCGCGGGCGGCTGGTTCGCCTCCGTCGACGGCATGCTCGCGATCTGGTCCCAGCAGTCCTCGCACGCGACCGGCGCGGCCGGTGGCGGACCGGGCTTCGGGATGCTCCTCGCCTGGTTCGCCACCGTCGCGCTGGCCATCTACTGGATGCGGGCCGCGTTCTCCCGCAGCTAGCTGACGCGCAGCGTGAGGTTGCTGGACGTGTACGCGCTCGCGTAAAGCGTCGTTTCGGGGTGGTACGCCCGCAACGTGACCACCGCGCTGAGGGAGAAGCTCAGCTTCAGGGAGAACGTCGAGTTCGGCCGGCAAGTCGTGTCGGCGATGTTCACCCAGACACTGCCCTGCAGCTGCTGCACGATGATCGCCTCGAGGCTGTCCGTCCCGTCGGACCGGGCCCCTTCATCGGCTCGCAGGCTCCCCTTGAGGGTCACCTTCTCGTTGACCTTGGCCTCCTTCTTGCTGAGCGAGGCGTCGAGCTTGACCTTCTTCTTCCCGGCTTCGGGGGAGGCCGGGACAGGTGCCGGGGTACCGGTCGCCGCCGCGGCCGGGGCGAGCCCGGCCACCAGAGCACAAACGATCGCCAGGGCGGCGAACGCCCGGCGTACTGGGGGAATCAGTGTCTGGTTCATGGTCGAAGTTGAGCACGGCGGGGCGCGGAGAGCGCCCGAATACGCACGAAGGTGCTAGCCGTCGCTCCACAATGGAGTGACACGCGAGTCTCGCCCGCCGAACGCTATGAAAGGTCCTTTCCTTGCAAATTTCGCAAGGAAAGGACCTTTCATAGCACTACAGAGCCGCGAAAACCTACCGGTCCGCGATGGCCGCTTCCGCCGCTTCGAGCCACTCACGCCACTGCGCGGCCTGCTCGTCCGCCTTCTTCGCGCGCCGCTCGTCACCGGCCGCACGGGCCTTCGCCGCCTGCGACTCGAACTGCTCGACCCGCTCGCGGAACTGCGCGGCCCTCGCCTGCGCCTCCGGGTCGGTCCGCCGCCACTTGCTGTCCTCGGCCGACTTGACCGCGTCCTGCACGGCCTTCAGCCGCCCGTCCAGCTCGCGGATGCGCTCGCGCGGGACCTTGCCGATCTCGTCCCACTGCTCCTGGATGCGGCGCAGGTGCTGCTTCGCCCCGTCGAGGTTCGCGGCCGGATCGATCTTCTCGGCCTCGACCAGCAGCTCTTCCTTCTGCTGCGCGTTGGCCGCGAACTCGGCGTCCCGCTCGGAGAACACCGAAGACCGGCGTGCGAAGAACTTGTCCTGCGCGGCGCGGAAACGCTGCCAGAGCGCCTCGTCGCTGTCCTTGGGCGCGCGACCGGCGGCCTTCCACTCGGTCATCAGGTCCTTGTAGCGGCCCGCGGTCTCGCCCCAGTCCGACGACTCCGAGAGCGACTCGGCCTCGGCGATCAGCTCTTCCTTGCGGTGCTTGGCACCCGCGCGCTGCTTGTCGAGCTCGGCGAAGTGCGAGCCGCGGCGCCGGTTGAACGCCTCACGAGCCTTGGAGAACCGCTTCCACAGCTCGTCGTCGGTCTTGCGGTCGACACCCTTGACGGTCTTCCACTCGTCCAGGATGGCGCGCAGCCGGTCGCCGGCGGCCTTCCACTGGGTCGACTCGGCGGCGAGCTTCTCGGCTTCGTCGGCGAGGGCCTGCTTGCGGACGACGGCGGCCGCGCGGGCCTCCTCACGCTCCTGCTTGGCCGAGGCCAGCGCCTTCTCGGCGTGGGCGATGACCTGCTCGATGCGGCCGCTCAGCGCGGCGATGTCGCCGACGACGGCGGCTTCGGCGAGGCCGTCGCGCAGTTGCGTGGCCGTCGCCAGCGCGTGCTTCGGGTCGCCCGCACCGGACTCCAGCCGCGTCTCCAGCAGCTCGACCTCGGTGCGCAGGTCGTCGAAGCGACGCGCGTAGTGGAGCAGACCCTCGTCCGGGCTCCCGGCCTGCCAGACACCGACCGCGCGTTCGCCGTCGGCCGTGGTGACGTAGACCGTTCCTTCTTCGTCGACCCTGCCCCAAGCGGACGGGCTCGGCTCGGCGGGCGGCACGGGGGGTGCGGCGTGCCCGCCACCGAGCGCGTGCGGCACGGGGTGCGGTGCCGGGGTACCGGTGGACGTGTTCTCCTGGGCCATCGCAGGCTCCTTATCGCCTGTACGCCCGCTGGCGCGGGCGCCCCGCCTAGCGGCGGGGCCGGGTAATGCGTTGCCGTCTTGCTTCGGGGGCATCAACCCCTTGCGGCATTCAAGCAGCTCAGCGTCCACCGTGGAACCAGATGAATCACCAGAGGGCAGTGATCCTACTTCCGGTGGACGCTCCGTGTCGGTCGGTTGCAGGACGTAGATGGCGGGGAAGGTAACGTCGGCGGCCGTGATCCACCGTGTCGCCGTGCTCCCGCAACCCCCGCTGCTCATCCCCGAACTGGCCGCCGGAGCGGCGGACGAGTGCGCCGAGCTGCGCGAAGCCTGCCTCGCGGCCGTGCGGCGCCTGACCAGCGCCTCCCCGGACTGGATCGTCGTCGGCGCGGCCCCGGGCGCCCCTGAGGTGCCGGAACACGCGAACGGCTCGTTCCGCGGATTCGGCGTCGACCTCGGCGTCTCACTCAGCCGGGTGACCGCGCCCGAAACCGAGCTGCCGCTGCCCGCGCTCATGGCCGGCTGGCTGCGCGAGCAGGGGGGCGCGTCCTCCGTCCGGGTCCACCTCGTCGACCCCGCCGCCCCCGCCGACCAGTGCGAACAGTTCGCCCGTGAGCTGGGGGAGCACGCCGCGGTGCTCGTCCTCGGTGACGGGTCGAGCCGGCACGGCCCGCGTTCGCCCGGTGGTGAGGACGAACGCGCGGAGGGCTTCGACACCGGGATCCGTGACGCGCTGGCCAAGGCCGACACCGGCGCCTTGGCCACCCTCGACCCGTCCCTCGCCGCCGAACTCGGGGCAGGCGGCCGCGCGCCTTGGCAGGTCCTCGCCGGGCTCGCGGCGGACGGGGCCTGGACCGCCGAGGTCCTCTACTCGGCCGCGCCGTTCGGCGTCGGCTACCACGTCGCCGTCTGGGAGCGGGCGTGATCCGGCCGGTCGCGGTCGTCGGGCCCACGGCGACCGGGAAGACCGCGCTGGCCGTCGAACTCGCCCTCACCCTCGGGGGTGAGGTGGTCAACGCCGACGCGCTGCAGCTGTACCGCGGGATGGACATCGGGACGGCCAAGGCGACCCTCGAAGAGCGGCGGGGGGTGCCGCATCACCTGCTGGACGTCCTCGACGTCACCGAGACGGCGTCCGTCGCCGCGTACCAGCGCGACGCCCGCGAGCGCGTCGAACAGCTCCTCGGCGCCGGTCGCGTGCCGATCCTCACCGGCGGGTCGGGGCTCTACGTCCAGGCCGTGCTCGACGACCTCAAGTTCCCGGGCACCGATCCCGCCGTGCGCGCCCGGCTGACCGCCGAAGCCGACGAGATCGGCGTCGCCGCGATGCACGCGAGGCTCACCGAACTGGACCCGATCGCCGCCACGGCCATCCTGCCGACCAACACGCGCCGGATCGTGCGCGCGCTGGAGGTCATCGAGATCACCGGCGAACCGTTCTCGGCGAACCTGCCGAAACCGGGGCCCGCCCGCTACGACACGGTCCTGATCGGCATCGACCGCGAACCGGCCGAACTCGACGCCCGCGTCGACCGCCGGGTGGAGATCATGTTCGAGGCCGGGCTGGTCGGCGAAGTCGAGACGTTGCTGGGGCAGGGACTCCGTGACGGGCTCACCGCGTCGAGGGCGCTGGGCTACCAGCAGGTGATCGCCGCGCTCGACGGCGACGGCGACTTCCGGGCCGCCGCCGAGGCGACCGCGCAGGCCACCCGCAGGTTCGTGCGCAGGCAACGGTCCTGGTTCCGGCGGGACAAACGGATCGAGTGGTTCGACGGCGGTTCGGACCGGCTGGCCGAGCGCGTCCTCGCGGTGGTGGACCAGTAATCTGGATGCCATGGGCGGCATCGAATTCCTTAAGGGACACGGCACACAGAACGATTTCGTGCTGCTTCCCGACCTTGACGGCCGCCTCGAGCTGACCGAGGCACGGGTGGCCGCGCTCTGCGACCGCCAGCGTGGTCTCGGCGCCGACGGTGTGCTGCGTGTCGTGCGGTCGGCCGCGATCGGCATGGAGTCCGAAGGCGAGTGGTTCATGGACTACCGCAACGCCGACGGGTCCATCGCGGAGATGTGCGGCAACGGCGTCCGGGTCTTCGTCCGCTACCTGGTCGATTCCGGTCTCGTGGCCGAGCGCGACTTCGTCATCGGCACCCGCGCGGGCGACCGGCCGGTCCAGATGCACGCGGACGGGTCGGTGACCGTGCGGATGGGGCCGGCGACGATCACCGGCACCTCGGTCACCGTCGTCGCCGGGAAGCCGTTCTCCGGTGTCGCGGTGAACGTCGGCAATCCGCACCTGGTGTCGGTCGTCGAGGACGACGTCGACGAGCTCGACCTGCGTGACCAGCCCGATTTCGACGCCGACGTGTTCCCGGAGGGCGTGAACCTCGAGTTCATCAACCTGCTGGGGGAGAACGCGCTGAAGATGCGCGTCCACGAACGCGGCGTCGGCGAGACGCGGTCCTGCGGCACCGGCACGGTCGCCGCGGTCGCCGCCGCCCTGCACCTCGCGGGCACCGACACCGGCGAAGCGACCGTCGACATCCCCGGCGGCCGTGTGGTGGTCGGGGTGAGCCGCGGCGCGTCGACGCTGACCGGCCCGGCGGAGATCGTCGCCCGCGGCGAACTCGACGAAACCTGGTGGGCCGGGCTCGGCGCCTAGCCGACGGCGATCGGTTCGCGAGGCAGGTCGCGAAGCTTCCGGATCGGCGAGAAGACCACCCACAGCAGCGCGGCCGTCTCGCCGATCGCGACGAACCACAGCGTCCCGCGGATCCCGATCGCCTCACCCAGCACGCCACCGATCAGCCCGCCCAGCGGCAGCATTCCCCAGACCACGAAGCGCACGCTGGCGTTCATCCGGCCGAGCAGCCGGTCCGGGCACACGGCCTGCCGGTACGAGACCTGCGCGACGTTGTAGACGATGATCCCGAATCCCGCGATCGTCAGCGCGGCCGGGAAGAGCACGATCCGCCAGCCCGGCGCGGCGAGCGGGAGCAGCAGCTGGAACGGCCAGGTCAGCAGCGGGACGAGCCAGATCGACCGCGCCTGCCCGATCCGGCGGGTGATGGTCCTGGCGAAGAACGCCCCGACGATTCCGCCCACGCCACCGGTCGCCAGGACGACGCCGATGACCGCCGGTGAAAGACCCAGTTCACGGTTCAGGAACAGGATCTCCACCGCGGTGAAGGCGCCGTTGAACAGGTTGGCGGTCGCGGTGCAGGCGACGATCGAGCGCAGGGCGGCGTCGGTGAACACGAACCGCAGTCCCTCGGCGATCTGCGGGAGCAAGCGGGCTTCATCGTGGCGTTCGGGCACCTCTTCGACGGTGCGGATCCGCAGCAGGCACAACGCGGAGGTCAGGAAGCCGACCCCGGTCATCAGCACGGCGTTGGCCGCGCCCGCCAGCTGCACCAGCGCGCCGCCGATGCCGGGTCCGCTCAGGAACGCCACCGACTGGCTGGCCTGGAGTTTCGCGTTGCCTTCGAGCAGATGCTCCCGGCCGACCAGGGACGGCAGATACGACTGGTAGGCGACGTCGAAGAACACCGTCGCGACCCCGACGAGCGTGGCGACCACGATCAGCTGCGTCAGCGACAGGACCCCCGCCCACCACGCCAGCGGAATGGTGAGCAGCAGCGCGGCGCGGACGAAGTCGGCCCGCAGCATCAGCACGCGTCGCCGCATCCGGTCCACCCAGACCCCGGCGGGCAGCCCGATGATCAGGAACGCGATGGCCTCGGCCGCGGTCAGCAGTCCCATCTCGAACGGCGTCGCGGCCAGCACCGTGGCCGCGAGCAGGGGAATCACGGTGTGGCCCGCGAAAGCGCCCACCTGACTGGCCGTGTCGCCCGCCCAGAGCCGCCGGAAGTCCGCGTGGAAGAAGAGGGAGTCTCTGCGCACGACGCCACCTTGGCGTGAGTGATTGGAAACTGTCAATCACTTTCGGCTCTAGGCTGTCGCGGTGCCCACTCCACGACGTGCCGCCACCGAGGCCGAGATCGCCGCGATGGCCTCCGGAATAAGGCTGCGCATCATCCGGTTGACCTTCTCCGAGGCGCTGACCAACAAGGAACTCGCCGGACGACTCGATCGCGACCCGGCGACGACGCTGCACCACGTGCGCAAACTCGTCGACACGGGGTTCCTCGAAGCGCTCCCGCCACGACGCGGCACGCGCGGTGCGAAAGAAATTCCGTATCGCTCGACCGGGTTGTCCTGGCATCTTGATTCCAGCGACAGGGGGATCGATCAGGCGATCTTCGAGGCTTATCTGGCCGAAATCGCCGATGTGGGATTCGACGAGGTTCAGCAGACGCGTCTGGTGGTCCAGCTACCGGATGAGCAGGTCGCCGAGTTCGAAACCCGGTTGATGGAGCTGGTCGACGACTTCATCGCCCGGCCGATCGACCCGGACGCGAAACGCACGGCCATCTACCTGTCGAAGTATCCCAGCAGGTAATGAATTCGGTCCCGCCGCCGAAACGTGGGACCATGGAGGCACGATGACGGAACTGACACACAACGATCTGAACGACATGGACCCTTCGACCGGCGAACTGGAGCTCGAGGACCGCGCCTCGCTCCGCCGGGTAGCGGGCCTGTCCACCGAACTCGCGGATGTCACCGAGGTCGAATACCGGCAGCTGCGCCTGGAGCGCGTCGTTCTGGTCGGTGTGTGGACCGAGGGCACTGCCCTCCAGTCCGAGGCCTCGCTCGCCGAACTCGCCCGGCTCGCCGAAACGGCGGGCTCCGAGGTACTGGAAGGCCTGGTGCAGCGGCGGATCCGCCCGGATCCCGCCACCTACATCGGCTCGGGCAAGGTCAAGGAACTGCGGGGGATCGTGACGGCCACCGGCGCCGACACGGTCATCTGCGACGGTGAGCTCTCGCCGGGCCAGCTGCGCCAGCTGGAGGAGAAGGTCAAGGTGAAGGTCATCGACCGCACCGCCCTGATCCTCGACATCTTCGCGCAGCACGCCCGCTCCAAGGAAGGCAAGGCGCAGGTCGAGCTGGCCCAGTTGCAGTACCTGATCCCGCGGCTCCGCGGGTGGGGTGCGGCGCTGTCCCGGCAGGCCGGTGGCCGGGCGGGCGGCGCCAACGGTGGTGTGGGTCTGCGTGGTCCCGGTGAGACGAAGCTCGAAACCGACCGCCGGCGGATCAACAAGCGCGTGTCGAAGCTGCGTCGCGAGATCGCCGCGATGGACACCATCCGCGAGACCAAACGCGGTCGCCGGGTGGCCAACGAGGTGCCGAGCGTCGCGATCGTCGGCTACACCAACGCCGGCAAGTCGAGCCTGCTCAACGCGCTGACCGGCGCCGGGGTGCTGGTCGAGGACGCGCTGTTCGCCACGCTGGATCCGACGACCCGGCGGGCGCAGACCCCCGACGGCCGCACCTACACGCTGACCGACACCGTCGGTTTCGTGCGGCACCTGCCGCACCAGCTGGTGGACGCGTTCCGGTCGACGCTGGAGGAGGCGGCGAGCGCCGACCTGCTCGTCCACGTCGTCGACGGTTCCGACCCGACGCCGGAGGAGCAGGTCAACGCGGTACGCGAAGTGCTCGCCGAGATCACGAAGCGCCGTTCCGAGCCGCTCCCGCCGGAGCTGCTGGTGATCAACAAGGCCGACGCCGCCGACGAGGTGTCGCTGGCCCGGTTGCGGCACCAGCTCGCCGGTTCGGTGCAGGTGTCGGCGCGGACCGGCACCGGGATCACGGAGCTGGCCGAGGTGATCGCGGAACGGCTGCCGCGGCCGGAGGTCGTGGTCGAGGTGCTGATCCCGTACTCGCGGGGCGAACTCGTCTCGCGCGCCCACGCCGACGGCGAGGTGCTGGAAGAGGAGCACGTCGAGACCGGTACGCGGCTGCTCGTCCGCGGCAGGCCCGAGCTGGCCGCGGCGCTGAGCGACTTCCAGACGGACGGCTCGGCTCTGTAAGCAAGTACGTGAAGGCCCCCTTCCTTGCGTTAGACGCAGTGAAGGGGGCCTTCACGTACTTGCCGAACTCAGGTGATCAGGCACGGGATTCGCGTGCTTGGAGCCGGAACTCGCGTGATCAGACGCCGAACACCTGAGTGCGGCCTCCAGTCACGCGAGTTCCGCCTTCAAACACGCGAGTTCGGTGTTCCATCACGCGAATCACGCCTCCGCCGGCACCGCTCACGAGTCGTTCGCGGTTGAAAGTGGCCTTCGCGACATTCCGCCTCATCTCGGCGTTCGCACCGAACTGCGCGCCGTCCCGGACGTCTCCGTAGTGTGGGGCTTCAGGGGTTCCACAGGTACGGAGGTGGATGTGCGGGGGCTTATCGCGGCGGCGTTCGTGCTGGCGGCGTTCATCGGCGGGTCGGCTCCCGCCGTGGCACAGGAAGCCCCGGCACCGCAGCCGATGTGCAAGAACAGCGACTCCCGGCTCAGCGAACTTTCCGGCCTCGTCTCCGACGGCGAGCACCTGTACGCGCTCAACGACGGCGGCACCAAGACGCAGGTCTTCGTCCTCGGCCGTGACTGCAAGGTCCAGAAGGTCATCTCGTCCTCGACGGATCCTTACGACCCCGAAGATCTCGCCCGCACCGCCGACGGCACCTTCTGGCTTTCCGACACCGGCGACAACCGCAAGCGGCGGGACACGGTCGCGCTGATCTCACTGACCCCGCGGGGTGAGGCGAAGATCCACCGCCTCACCTATCCCGACGGGCAACACGACGTCGAAGCGCTCATCATGGATCGCTCGGGCACGCCGTACCTGATCACCAAGGACGTCTTCGGCGACGCGAAGGTCTATCGTCCGACCGGACCGCTCGCCAGCCCCGGCCCGACCCCGCTGGAGAGCGTGGGTTCCCTCCAGATCAAGGAAACCTCGACGCCGGGCGGCCCGGTCGGCTCGATCGGGTCGATGACGGTGACCGGGGCGGCGTCGATGGCCGACGGCTCGGTGGTCGCGCTGCGGACCTACACC
Organism: Amycolatopsis oliviviridis; assembly: GCF_014654365.1. Taxonomy (GTDB): domain Bacteria; phylum Actinomycetota; class Actinomycetes; order Mycobacteriales; family Pseudonocardiaceae; genus Amycolatopsis; species Amycolatopsis oliviviridis. The sequence goes on along the minus strand of NZ_BNAY01000002.1, from coordinate 966,463 downwards.
GACGCCTACCTCTACGCCGTCACCGACGGGGACCTGAAGAGCGCGCTGCAGCGCGAACCCGTGCGGGTGCCCCTGCCGAACGAGAAGCAGGGCGAGGCGATCGCCTTCGATCCCGACGGGACCTTGCTTTCCGGCGGGGAGGGCGTCGGGGAGCAGATCCGCGCGGTGAAGGGCGCGGCGGCACTCGCCGTTGAAGCGGCGAAATCCGAGGGCAGCACGTCGGGCGGGACGTCCGCGGCCGGTGGCACGGGCCAGGGGTCCGATTTCCCGTACGTCCAGGTCGGTATCGCCGCGATCGTCGTGATCGGCGGCCTGCTGCTGGTCGGCAAACTCCGCAAACGCCGCGCCTGACCGAAGCTTGCCGAGTCTGACCCGGGCCACGAACGACCCGGGATCCCGGCGCGCTCCGGTTCGTTAGCGCGCGGCGGAGATCACAGCCTGCGGAGAACGGCGACGACCTTGCCGAGGATCGTGGCGTCGTCACCCGGGATGGGCTCGTACGCCTCGTTGTGCGGCATCAGCCAGATGTGGCCGTCCTTGCGCTTGAAGGTCTTGACCGTCGCCTCGCCGTCGATCATCGCCGCCACGATCTCGCCGGGGTCGGCCGTCGGCTGCTGGCGCACGACGACCCAGTCGCCGTCGGTGATGGCGGCGTCGACCATCGAGTCACCGGTGACGCTGAGCAGGAAGAGCTCGCCTTCACCGACGATCTCCCGCGGCAGCGGGAAGACGTCTTCGATCGCCTGCTCCGCCAGCACCGGCCCACCGGCGGCGATCCGGCCGACGAGCGGGACGTACGCGGCCTTCGCGGCCGACTGCGGCTGCTCGACGTCTATGCCCATCGGGTTGTCGTCCGTCGTGGCGAGCACACCCACCGCACGCGGGCGGTTCGGGTCGCGTCGCAGATAACCCTTGCGCTGCAGGGCCTGCAACTGGTGCGACACCGACGAGGTGGAGGTCAGCCCGACCGCCTCGCCGATCTCACGCACACTCGGCGGGTAGCCGAAGCGGCTCACCCACAGTTTGATCACGTCGAGAACCTGCTGCTGACGCACGGTCAGGGTCTCGTCCACCTCGTAGACCTCGGGCAAGGCGCGCACCTTGCCCGAGCCCCTAGGCGCGTTCCCCGCCTTGCTCTCCTTAGCCACCGTCTCGCTCCTTCATCTCTGCGTCGCCTCCCAGTGCGTCCGGTTCCCCCGGACCGACTTCGCGTGTCTTCGCCGGTGGCGGACGATCTTCCCCGCCCACGGCACCGGCGGCGTCCGCGCAGCAGACGCCCTGGTCAACGACGTTAGCCCGCCGGGGCGGCGATTTCAAACATCTGTTCGATGGACACGCCGTGTCGCTCGATTTTTGTCGGTGGGAGGTGGTACACATTCGCACGGACGTTCGATAGAACGAGTGTTCGATCTTGATCGCCGGGTTCCGGCCCGGCGCCGAGTGCAGCAGGAGTTGCGAGGAGGTTCCGATGTCGATTCTGGCCGATCGAGGACTGGTGCGGCCCAGTTCCCCCGGGCCCGTTCCGGCAGGGGTCACCCGGCCCGTGCGGGTGGTGCGGGGCAGGCGTGCCGAGCCCCTGCGCCCGCCGACCAGGGCGCGAGTCGTGGCGGGGCGCCGTCCTGGCGTGGCCACTCCTGCCCCGGCGTGTCCGGAGCCCCGGCGGCTCCCGCTCCGGTGGCCGTCGCTCGCCGGGATGGCCTTGCTCGTCGCCGGGGTCGTCACCGGATTGGGTCTGTTCTTGGCCGGTGTCCCGGGCGCCGCGGTGCCCGAACGGACCACGACGGTGTCCGTTTCCGACGGGGAGACGCTCACGGATCTCGCGGCGCGATTCGCGCCAGGCAGTGACACCGGCGCGGTCGTCGACAAGATCAAGGAACTCAATTCCCTGCAAGACGTCGTTCTCGTGCCCGGACTGCCGCTCACGGTCCCGATCGCGGCCGGGGTCGCGGAGGGCGGGAGGTGAGCCTGGAAGCCGCTCTCACCCGCCGTGGGTGACCTCCCCTTTCGTGTCCGATCGACCCGGCCGTTGCGCTTGCGTGCGCCCGACCTGCGATCTAGTCTCCACCGCTATATGTAGTAGTTACATGGCTGTAGTTGGTCCATAGCTTGGGGTAGACTCGGTACCAGTTGTCCACAGCTGGCCGGTGTTCACCCACCGGATGTCCACAGATCGATCCACATGTCGATCTTTTCCGTCGTTGCGTGGCGACGGGGAGCGGGCGTCCACTCGGGACCGGCCGGCGCGGAGGGGAAGGTGATCGGCGGATGAGGTGCCCGTTCTGCCGGCATGCGGACTCTCGGGTCGTCGACTCCCGAGAGGTGGATGAGGGTCAGGCGATCCGGCGGAGGCGCTCGTGCGCCGCTTGCGGCCGGCGCTTCACCACTTCGGAGACGATGGTGCTCGCCGTCGTCAAACGGTCCGGGGTCACCGAGCAGTTCAGCCGGGACAAGGTGGTCCGGGGGGTGCGCCGTGCCTGTCAGGGCAGGCCGGTCGACGACGACGCGCTGCAGCAGCTCGCGCAGCGGGTCGAGGAGTCGATCCGGTCGGCGGGGCTGGCGGAGATCCCGAGTCACGAGGTCGGCCTGGCGATCCTGGGCCCCCTGCGCGAACTCGACGGCGTCGCCTATCTCCGGTTCGCCAGTGTCTACCGCTCCTTCTCCTCGGTCGAGGACTTCGAGAAGGAGATCTCGGACCTTCGTGAGGCCATGGCTGCCGCACCGGACGAGAGCGATCAAGACGCGAAAGACGGCTGATGCCGCCTCCCGCGTGGGAGTGAGGGAAGACCCATGACCGAGACCGTGGGAACCGGCGACCCGGCCACAGCGCGGACGACTGGGAAGAAGAAGCAGACCCGGGGGCTCGCCGTGCGGCGCGTCTTCACCACCGAGGGCGTCCACCCGTACGACCAGGTCACCTGGGAGAGCCGGGACGTCGTGATGACGAACTGGCGCGACGGCACGGTCAACTTCGAGCAGCGTGGCGTCGAGTTCCCCGACTTCTGGTCGGTCAACGCGACGAACATCGTCACCAGCAAGTACTTCCGCGGCGCCGTCGGCTCACCCCAGCGCGAGCAGAGCCTCAAGCAGCTGATCGACCGCGTCGTCCACTCCTACGTCAACGCGGGCCGTGAACACGGCTACTTCGCGAGCCCCGCCGACGCCGAGGTCTTCGAGCACGAGCTGACCTGGATGCTGCTGCACCAGGTGTTCAGCTTCAACTCGCCGGTGTGGTTCAACGTCGGCACGACGTCGAAGCAACAAGTCTCGGCGTGTTTCATCCTTTCGGTTGACGACACCATGGAGTCGATCCTCAACTGGTACCGCGAGGAAGGCCTGATCTTCAAGGGCGGCTCCGGTGCCGGCCTGAACCTCTCCCGCATCCGTTCTTCGCGTGAGCTGCTGTCCTCCGGCGGCACCGCGTCCGGCCCGGTCTCCTTCATGCGCGGCGCCGACGCCTCCGCGGGCACCATCAAGTCCGGTGGTGCCACCCGGCGCGCGGCGAAGATGGTCGTGCTCGACGTCGACCACCCGGACGTCGAGGAGTTCGTGCAGACCAAGGCCCGCGAAGAGGAGAAGATCAAGGTTCTCCGCGACGCCGGGTTCGACATGGACCTCTCCGGTTCGGACATCACCTCCGTCCAATACCAGAACGCGAACAACTCGGTGCGCGTCTCCGACGAGTTCATGCGGGCCGTCGAGAGCGAGGGCGACTTCGGCCTGCGGGCGCGGATGACCGGCGAGGTCCTCGACCGGGTCGACGCCAAGAAGCTGTTCCGCACCATCGCGCAGGCCGCCTGGGAGTGCGCGGATCCGGGACTGCAGTACGACGACACGATCAACGACTGGCACACCTGCCCCGAATCGGGCCGGATCACCGCGTCCAACCCGTGCTCGGAGTACATGCACCTGGACAACTCCAGCTGCAACCTCGCTTCGCTGAACCTGCTCAAGTTCGCCACCGAGGACGGCGGTTTCGACGCGCCGCTGTTCGCGAAGGCCGTCGAGCTGGTCATCACCGCGATGGACATCTCGATCTGCTTCGCCGACTTCCCGACCGAGGCGATCGGCGACACCACCCGCAAATTCCGTCAGCTGGGCATCGGGTACGCGAACCTCGGCGCGCTGCTGATGGCGCTCGGGCACGCCTACGACTCCGACGGCGGCCGCGCGCTCGCCGCCGCGATCACGTCACTGATGACCGGCGTCTCGTACCGGCGCTCGGCCGAACTCGCCGCCGCCGTCGGGCCGTACGAGGGATACGCCCGCAACGCCGAGGCGCACCAGCGGGTCATGCGCAAGCACGCCGCCGCCAACGACCTGGTGCGGACCTACCACGCGAACGACGCTTCGGTCCGCGCGCTCGCGACCCAGGAGTGGAAGCGCGGCATCGAACTGGGCGAGACGAGCGGCTGGCGCAACGCGCAGGCCTCGGTGCTCGCGCCTACCGGGACCATCGGCTTCATGATGGACTGCGACACGACCGGCATCGAGCCGGACTTCTCGCTGGTCAAGTTCAAGAAGCTGGTCGGCGGCGGCTCGATGCAGATCGTCAACCAGACCATCCCGCGCGCCCTGACCGCGCTCGGCTACCAGACCGAGCAGGTCGAAGCGATCGTCGAGTACATCGCCCAGCACGGCCACGTCGTCGACGCCCCCGGTCTTCGCCAGGAGCATTACGAGGTGTTCGACTGCGCGGTGGGGGAGCGGTCCATCGCACCGATGGGGCACGTCCGCATGATGGCCGCGGTGCAGCCGTTCCTGTCCGGCGCGATCTCCAAGACGGTCAACATGCCGGAGTCGGCGACCGTCGAAGAGGTCGAGGAGATCTACTTCCAGGGCTGGAAGTACGGCCTCAAGGCGCTCGCGATCTACCGTGACAACTGCAAGGTCGGCCAGCCGCTGTCCACCGGCAAGAAGGACAAGGCCGAGCCCGAAGCCGAGAAGGTCGTCGAGTACCGGCCGGTCCGCAAACGCCTGCCGAAGAAGCGCCCGAGCCAGACAGTGTCGTTCACCGTCGGCGGCGCCGAGGGCTACCTGCACGCCGGGTCCTACCCGGACGACGGGCTCGGCGAGATCTTCGTGAAGCTCGGCAAGCAGGGTTCGACCCTCTCCGGCGTCATGGACGCGTTCTCGATGTCGATCTCGGTCGGCCTGCAGCACGGGATCCCGCTGGAGTTCTACGTTTCGAAGTTCTCCAACCTGCGCTTCGAGCCCGCCGGCATGACCGACGACCCGGACATCCGGATCGCCACCAGCGTCATGGACTACCTGTTCCGCAGGCTGGCGCTGGACTACCTGCCGTACGAGAAGCGTTCGCAGCTCGGCATCTTCACCGCCGACGAGCGCTCGGCGCAGGTCGAGGCGACCTATGGCAGCACTCCCGCCGCGGAACCGGAGAACGTCGACATCGACGCGCTGCGGTCCACAGTGGACTCATCCGCCGCGGAACCCGCCAAGGTGGCGCATTCGACGGCGGAACTGGTGGAACTGAACCTCGGCACCGCCTCCGACGCGCCGCTCTGCATGACCTGCGGCACCAAGATGCGGCCCGCCGGTTCGTGCTATGCCTGTGAAGGGTGCGGAGCGACCTCCGGCTGCAGCTGATCTTCGGCGAATGTCAGGAAAGGGTCTTTCAAGACGAATAGTGTCTTGAAAGACCCTTTCCTGACATCGGAGGCGAGTACGTGGCGGAAAAGGACAGTCCGGTCGTCGATCCCTTCGGCACCCTCGGCCAGGCGTTGTGGATCTGCGGCGGTCAGTGGGCGGGAAAGTCCACCGTCTCCCGGCTGCTGGCGCACCGCCATGGCATCACCGTCTACCACTACGACTTCCACGACGCGCGCGCCCACCAGGATCGCCGCGTCGCCCATCGCGTCCACAACGGTTTGCCCGCCGCAGATCCCGACCCGGACACCGTGTGGGTCGACACCACGCCCGAGCGGATGGCGGCCGACACGATCGCCGGGTTCCCTGCGCGGTTCGAGTGGGCGCTGGACGATCTGCGCGCGCTGGTCTCCGGACGTCCGATCCTCGCCGAGGGCTGGGGATTGCGCCCGGAGCTCGTCGCGCCGCTCTTGGATTCGCCGCGACGGATGATCGTCATGGTGCCCACCGGCGACTTCCGCGAGCACCAGCTCCGCGTCCTGCCTCGCGCCGCCGCGGTCGTACAGCGGGTCAGCGATCCCGCGCGGGCGCAGCGCAACCGGATCGAGCGGGATCGGCTTGTCGCCGAGGACGCGGTCCGCGCCGCGAAAGGGCTCGGCATCCGGGTGCTGGAGATCGACGGCTCACAAGACGCCGACGCGGTCGCGGATGTCGTCGCCGCACACTTCGCTCCCTACCTGGCCTGAGCGAGATCGAGGACGAAGGTCGCCACCGCCAGCGCGAGGAAGCCCCCGGGGAAGGCGATGTTGTAGAGGACGCGGGCGCGCACATGGGTGATGACGGCGCCGACGTAGAACAGCACGAGCCCGGCGGCCGCCGCGGTCCCGATGAACGGCACGCCGAGAAGGCCGAGCAGCAGTCCGGCGGCGCCCGCCGCCTTCAGCGTGGCCAGCGGCGGGATCCAGGACGAGGGCACGTCGACTTCGCCGGAGTTCTTGAGCACGAACGGGACCCGCGCGAAGTCGGCGGCGGCGATCCCGGCGTTGAGCACGATCGTCACGATGGCCACGGTGAGGTAGGCGGAATTCATGCTTTCCGGACGAAGCCCGCGCCCGGAACGTGACAGCGGTCAGGAACGCCAGCGGTCGAGCACGGCGTCGATGGCGGGATGGATCCGGTCGCGCGCGGCCTGCCGCTCCACACCCGCCATGAGGAGATCGTCGTAATCGGTGTCCAGGTGCCGGATCGAGGCGACGACGGCGAGGAACACCGCTCGTTCGGCCAGTTCCTGCCCGGCGGCGGATCGGCCCACCCGGCCGCTGCCGCGCAGGCCGGCGTGTTCTGCGATGGCGCGCGCCCGCTCCGGCGGGCAGCCGGGGAACATCTCGGTGATCGCGGCGAAGAACCGGGCGGTGAACTCGACGTCTTCCCGCGCGCGCCGCTCGCGATCACGGCCGCGGCGTCGTTCCCGGACGTCTTCGTCGGCGAGGCATTGTTCCTCGGCACTGCGCAGCGCCGCGTCCTCGACGAGGATCCCTTGCCGCTCACTGCGCCTCCGCGACCGGTTGAACCGGACGACGACGGCGGAGAGCCGGCTCGCCTTCTTCGCCCGGCGGGTCAGCGCGGTGTCGCCCGAGGGCAGGAAGACCAGGTGCCCGAGGTCTGCGCAGTCGAGGCAGTACGGCTTTTCTTTTTCGAAGAACAAGAGGTCGCCGGTGCCGCCGCAGTCGGCGCAGACCCAGTCCTTCAGCGCCACCGAGACGACGAGATCCGGCGCCTTCTTCTGCCGGGCGACAACCTGTGCCCGTTTGGCCTCGGACAGCCCCGGCATGATCCACTGCGTCCGGAACAGAGGTTCGAGACCGGCCAGCTCGCCCGACGTGGCCTTCAGCGGAGTTCGGTCGCGGGTTGCCCCGACGTGCTCGATCTCCGTGCTTTCGAGGGCCTTTCCCTTCGCCCAGCGTTGAAGCGCGTTCAGGGCGAAGGTCAGCTTTTCCGGGGGCACCGACAGCGCCGCTGTCAGCACAGGGACCCGGCCGCGGTGCCAGGCGTCGACGACGTTGTCCGTCAGCCAGCCGATCCCGGTCAAGACGTCGAGCGCGGTCACCGATTTCCGCTTGGCCAGCAGCTTTTCCGCCGTCTCGACGACGCGCTGTTCCAGTTTCGCCTCACCTTGCATCACGGCGATCCTAGCGATCAGGCGGTTTCGGAGCGTGCGCGGTAGGCCCGGATCTTGGCGCGGTTGCCGCAGCGCTCCATCGAGCACCAGCGGCGGTTGCCCGACCGCGAGGTGTCGAAGAACAGCAGATGGCAGTCGTCCGCGGAACATTCGCGGACGCGGCCGGACCGTTCGCCCGCGACGAGGCCGATGGCGTCGCGGGCGACAGCGCCGAGGAGTTGCTTGCCGGTGACCGGCAGCGCCCAGGCGAGTTTCCGGGTCTTCGGGTCCACGAGCGGCCTCGGGGTCGCTTCGGTCGCGCTGTTCAGCAGGGCGAGGTCGTCGTCCGACGGCGCCTCGCCCCGGGCGAGGGCAGGCGCGACGCGGTAGAGCGTGTCCCGGAGTTCCTTGAGGGCGGTGAGTTCGGCGGGGCGGATCCGGACGTCGGTCAGGGGCGCGGTCAGCGCCAGCCGGGAGCCGGTGAACCACTCGGCGAGGGCGGACGGCGTATGCGCGATCTCGTAGCGCTCGTACGGGCCGGGGCCGCCGGTCAGCATCAGTTCGAGGCTGAGGCTGCCCGGATCGAACCGGTACCGCTCACCCTGGGCGTTGACGAGCAGTCTTGTTCCCGGAGTCATGTAACCACTATAGTCGGTTTCCGAAACCAGGTAAGACGGTTACGGCGGAGGCGTGATGATCGGGAAGACGAAGGACGCGGGCTGGGAAATCGGCGTGTCCAAGACGGTGGCCTATCCGCTGGAGCGGGTTTGGGACTATCTCTCGGGTCCGGGCTTGGCGACCTGGCTGGGTGACGTGCGTCTGGAGCCGCAGAAGGGCGCGCCCTACGAGACGGCCGAGGGCACGGTGGGCGAGGTCCGCGGTTGCCGCGAGCGCGAGAAGATCCGCCTCACCTGGCGGCCGAAGGACTGGGACCACGAGAGCACGGTCCAGGTGGGGCTCCGTACGGCCGGTCCGGGCAAGACGACCGTGGTCTTCCATCAGGAGCGGCTCACCGGACCGGAGGAGCGCGCCGCGCAGCGCGAGCACTGGCAGACCGTGATGAAGCTCGTCGTCGACGGCCTCGCCGGCTGATCAGGACAGCGCTCGCCGCGCCTGCTCGCTCAGCGCATCGGTGATCCGTTCGGCGCTCAGGCCGAGCTCGCCCGTCTGGCGGAGGAACACGTCCGGCGCGAGCGGTGCCAGCAGGATGTCGGCGAGCGCGTCCGGGTCCTTCGTCCCCGCCTCCTCGGCGAGGAGGCGGACATGGGTGCGCCACAGCCGGTACGCGCCGGTGGTGAACCGTGAATGCCCGACCTCGGTGCCGAGGACGAGATGCGCGTGCCGGGCGAGCAGGTCGATCATCGCCGCGTAGAACGCGGCCAGCCGTTCGGCGGGTGGCGCGCCGGGGCCCAGCGGGGGAGGGCCGGTGAGCAGCCGCTCCTGGAGTTCCCGCTCGTGTTCGTCCAGCAGGGCGACGGCGATCGCCGAGCGGTCCGGGTACCGGCGGTACAGCGTGGCGCGGCCGACTCCGGCGGCTTTGGCGATGTCCTCCATGGTGACGTCCGCCGCCGGGCGTGCGGCGAAGAGCTCTTCGGCGGCCTTCAGGATCTTCGCGCGGTTACGGGCGGCGTCCGAGCGTTCCCGTCCCGGACCGTTCGCGAGCAGATCTTCCGTCGGCATGTCCGAAGCCTAGGGAATATCCGGACGTGCCGTCCACTTGTACCCGGCGAAGCAAGTGGACGCCGTGTCCACTTCCTGGTCCGGGAGGCCCCGATGAGCCACCTTCTCCACCTCGACTCCAGCGCCCGCACCGCGTCGTTCTCCCGCGAGCTGAGCGCTCGCTTCGCCGAGACCTGGCGTGCCGCGCACCCCGGCGCGGGGTACACCTATCGCGACGTGGCGGCCGCCCCGGTGCCGCCGATCGGCCAGGCCTGGACCGAGATCTGCGACGCCCTCCTCACCGCGGGCATCACCGATCCGGCCGGTTACGCCTCGGTGGTGAAGACGCCGGAGCAGCGCGAAGCCTGGGCGGTCATCGAGCCGCTGCTGGCCGAACTGCTCGCCGCCGACGTCGTGCTGATCGGGGCGCCGATGTACAACTTCTCGATCCCCGCGACGCTCAAGCTGTGGATCGACCAGGTGACGTTCCCGAAGATGTCCTTGGCGGGCAAGGCTTTCGTGGTCGCGGGCGCGCGTGGCGGCAGCTACCTGCCGGGCACGCCCCGGGAGCCTGTCGACCATCACGAGCGCTACCTGCGTGACTTCTTCGCCGGGCACTACGACGTCCACGACGTCACGTTCCTGCATTCCGAATTCACGAACGCCCTCGTCGACCCGCGGCTGAGCCCGCGCGACCCGGATCGGATCGCGTCGCGGGAACAGGCGCTCCTCGCGGCCGAAAAGCTGGCCGCGAACGGGAGGGGAGCCTGATGGGCTGGGGAATCCTGCTGCTGGCCGGGGTCGTCGAGGTCGCCTGGTCGCAGAGCATCAAGCCGACGGAGAACTTCACCCGGTTCTGGCCGACCGTGCTGTGCTTCGTGCTCGGCGTCGCCGCGGTGTACCTGCTGTCGAAGGCGATGGACTCGATTCCGGTGGGGACCGCGTACGCCGTTTTCACCGGAATCGGGGCGGTGGGCGCGATCGTGTTCGGCATCGTGATCCACAAGGACCCGGTGAGCCTCGGCCGGTTCGCCGCGATGGCGCTGATCGTGGGAGGGGTGGTGCTCGCCAAGGTGACCGAGTAGCTCCGAGTGTCATGAAAGGGCCGTTCAGGACACAAGATGTCCTGAACGGCCCTTTCATGACACGTCAGGCGAGCTTCTCCCACAGGAATTCGAGCATCAGCGCCCATTTGAACGCCAGCTGCTCGTTGTCGGCCGCCGCGCCGTGGCCGCCCTCGATGTTCTCGTGGTAGCGGACGTCGTGTCCCTGCTCCAGCATCCGCGCGACCATCTTGCGCGCGTGCGCGGGATGCACCCGGTCGTCCCTGGTGGAGGTGACGAACAGGACCGGCGGATACCCGGCTCCGCTCCGGACGTTCTGATACGGCGAGTACTTCCCGATGAAGTCCCATTCCGCCGGGTCGTCGGGGTCGCCGTACTCGGCCATCCACGACGCGCCCGCGAGGAGCTTGTGATACCGCTTCATGTCCAGCAGCGGCACCTGGCTCACGATCGCGCCGAACAGGTGCGGGTAGCGCGTGAGCATGACGCCCATCAGCAGCCCGCCGTTGCTGCCGCCCTGGATGCCGAGGCGGGACGGCTCGCTGATGCCGCGTTCGACGAGGTCCGCGGCGACCGCCGAAAAGTCCTCGTAGACCTTGTACCGCTTGGCCTTGGTCACCGAGGTGTGCCAGGCGGGCCCGTACTCCCCGCCGCCCCGGATGTTCGCGACGACGTACGTGCCGCCACGGGAAAGCCAGCCGCGGCCGATCACACCGCTGTAGCTGGGGGTCAGCGAGACCTCGAAGCCGCCGTAACCGGTCAGCAGCGTCGGTCCGCCTTCGGCGCCGGAGGGGCGTACGACGAAGTACGGGATCTTCGTGCCGTCTTCGGACGTCGCGAAGTACTGCGAGACCGTCATGCCTTCGCCGTCGAAGAACGACGGAGCGCGCTTGACGACTTCGACGTCACCGCCGACGTGCCCGTACTTCAGTGTCGACGGCTGGGTGTAGCCGCTGGCGTCGAGCAGGTACTCGTCGCTGACGTCGGGGTCGGTGCCGGTGATCTGCGCCGTGCCCAGGTCCGGGGTGCCGGCGAGCGGCCGGGAAGTCCAGCCGTCCGACGGCGTGAGCACGCGCAGTTCGGTCCGGACGTCGGACAGCGTCGAAAGCAGCAGGTGGTTGTGCGTCCAGACCCAGTACTCCAGCGACGTGTGCGCGTCCGGGGTGAAGACAGTCGTGAAGGTGCGCTCACCCGCCATGAACGCGTCGAAGCCGGAGGCGAGCAAGGTGCCCGAGGAGTACGTCGTGTCTCCCACGGTCCAGTCCGAGCGAAGCCGGATCAGCAGCCACTCGCGGTGTGAGGACGTCTGCGCGTCTTCGGGGACCTCGATCCGCTCCAGGCCGCCGGGCGTCCGGAGGTACCGCTCGGTGCGGTAGAAGTCGATCGACCGGTAGACGAAGTCGCGCTCCCAGCCCTCGGTCGGGTCGTGGTGGGCGGACACCGAGACGTCGTCCGGTTTGCCCTCGAAGACCACGGTCGCCTCGTCGAGCGGGGTACCGCGCCGCCATTCCTTCGCCAGCCTCGGGTAGCCCGAACTGGTCAGCGTCCCGGTGCCGAAATCGGTGCCGATGTAGACGCGGTCGCGGTCGATCCAGCCGATCCGGGTCTTGGCTTCGGGCACGAAGAACCCGTCTTCGACGAAACGGCGCTCGTCGAGGTCGAACTCGCGGACCACGGTCGCGTCGGCGCCGCCTCGCGACAGTTCGACCAGCGCGCGGTGATAGCCCGGCCGGAGGACGGCCGCGCCCTGCCACACCCAGTTCTCGCCGTCGGCCTCGGCCAGCGCGTCGACGTCGAGCAGGAGTTCCCACTCCGGTGTGTCGAGCCGGTACTGCTCGAGGGTGGTGCGGCGCCACAGGCCTCGGGGATTGGCCGAGTCCTGCCAGAAGTTGTACAGATACTCGCCGCGGCGCCGGACGTAGGGGATCCGGTCGTCGGCGTCGAGGACCTCGCGGACCTCGTCGCGGATCCCGGCGAACCGGTCACCGGTGGACAGTTCCGCCAGCGCCTCGGCGTTGCGGGCTCGCACCCAATCCAGCGCTTCCTCGCCGGTCACGTCTTCCAACCACAGGTACGGGTCCTCGTCGCTCATGCCGACAGTCTCGCCGGGGCTTCCGTCCCGGCGCCACCAGGATCCCGTTTCGGCGCGTGTCTTCGCCTGACCGGGCCCTCCTCCGTATGCTGGGTGCTCGCACGTTTGGGGGACATCATGACCGGCACCGACGAGGTACCCGGACCGTTCGCGCCCGCGCCGCCTCGTCCCGAAAGCCCCCGCAACACGGGTTCCGCCGTGGTCGGCCTGCTCATCGTCGCCGCCTTGACCGCCGCCGGGATGGCGATGGCGGGCGGACCGCGGGAGATCGACGGCCAGGCCCTCCCGGTGTCCGGCGCGTTCACCTCGGAAGGCGCCAAGGCCCCGGCCGGGACCGTGCGGCCCGCGCCCAAGGAGGTCCGGGAGCTGGAGACGAACCCGCTGCTGGCCGAAGGGGTCGCCCTCGGCGCGGTCACCTGCCGCCTGCCGGCGATCAGCCGTGACCCCGCGAAGCTGGAGACCTACTACAAGACCTTCGCCTCCTGTCTCGCCGAGGCCTGGAAACCCGCCCTTGACCAGGCGAACGAGCCCAACCTGACGGCGACCGTGCAGGTGACGCTGCCCGAGAGCAGCGCCTGCGGGAAGGCACCGAGCGAGAACGAGGCCGTCGCCTACTACTGCGGCGGGGACACCACGATCTACGCGCCGACCCAGTGGATGCTCAGCGACGCGGGCCTCGAACGGTCTCGTCACCTCGCGACGATGGCCCACGAGTACGGCCACCACGTCCAGCGCTCCAGCGGGATCCTGTCGGCGGCCGCGGAGAAGATGTCGTCGCCGGACGAGGACTCGCCTGCCGACAAGGAGCTGGTCCGCCGCATCGAACTGCAGGCGAACTGCTTCGGCGCGCTCGCCCTCGCGGCCGCCGCCGGGCGCGGTTCGATCAGCACGTCGCTGGCCAACGCGGCGCTCGCCGACTACGGCCGCGCCGACGACAGCGACACCCACGGCAGCCGCCGCAACCAGCTGAAATGGGCGAAGGCCGGGTTCTCCGGCAAGGCGACGTCGGCGTGCAACACCTGGGCGGCGCCCGCTTCGGAGGTCAAATGACCGACGACGTGATGGCTGAGATCAACACCGGTCTCCAGCTGCACATCTCCGGTGACCGGGCGGGCGCCCGCGAGAAGTTCGCGGCACTGTGGGAACGCATCGGCGAGGACGGCGACCCGCTGCACCGGTGCGCGCTCGCGCACTACATGGCCGACGTCTGCGACGACCCGGCCGACGAACTCGCCTGGGACCTGCGCGCGCTCGCGGCGGCCGATTCGCTCACCGACGAACGCGCGCAGGAGTACCACGCGACCCTGGCCGTGCGCGGGTTCTACCCGTCGCTGCACCTGAACCTCGCCGAGGACTACCGCAAACTCGGTGATCACGAGGCCGCGAAGACCCAGTGGGAACTCGGGCAGGGGACACTCGGCGCGCTCGGCGACGACCCCTACGGCGCGGGGATCATCGAGGCGTATCGCGCTCTTGCCACCAGGCTCGGACTCGAATCGGACTCTCCGGACTTTCGCGTAGGCCACTGAGGCCATAACCTGGAGTGACTCAGGTCACCCATCCGGGAGGAGCGCGTATGCGGATTTCCGATCTGTTGCGGAACAAGGGGGCGGCCGTCGCGACCGTCTCGCCGGAGACGAACGTAACCGAGCTGCTCGAGAGACTCGCGGAGCACAACGTCGGTGCGCTGGTGGTCGTCGACGACGAAGGCGGGATCGTCGGGATCGTCTCCGAGCGGGACGTGGTGCGCCGGCTCAACGAGCGCGGACCCCAGCTGCTCGACGGATCGGTGGCCGCGATCATGACGAAGCTGGTCGCCAGTTGCACCCCCGAGGACTCGGTCGACCAGCTGTCGGTCCTGATGACCGAACGCCGCATCCGGCACGTCCCGGTCCTGGTGGACGGCAGGCTCGCGGGGATCGTGAGCATCGGCGACGTCGTGAAGACGCGGATGGAACAGCTGGAGAAGAGCCAGGAACAGCTGGAGGCTTACATCTCGCAGGGCTGATCCGCCTCGCGAAAGTGCAATGAAGGGGCCTTTCATAGCAAAATTTGCTATGAAAGGCCCCTTCATTGCACTTGGGACGGGCTACTCGCGCCACCCAGAAAGCTCGACACCCTTCGCGACGTCCACCCGGTACCCGAGCGTAACGACGCCCTTCGCGCCGGCGGCGAGCGTCACCCGCCAGGTGAACTCGCCCAGCTCGGTCCGCTCCACCGGCTCCGGCGCGGTGCGGACGTCCCGGACGGTGATCGCGTCGTCCCGGGAGACCGGCGCCTGGTCCAGCACGGTCACGACGGCTTCGCGCGGGCTGTGGTTGGTGATCGTGGTGGTGTAGGTGGCCTCCCGCTTGCGGACGCCGGACAGCGTCGCCTTGCTCGCCGTGCGGTGCGTGAGTTCGCGGTCGACGCGGATCCGGTCGTCCACGCCGAGGGCGAGTTCGAGTTCCTCGCCCGGCGCCCAGACGTCGAGCCGGGTGGTGCCGACGAACTCCGTCTCGTGGAACACCGACGCCTTGCCCGGCCGCAGTGTGTGCTCCGACGTGTTGACCACGGTCGCCCGCAGGAACGCCTCTGGGGACACCGCCGGAGCGGTGAGGTAGCCCAGCTTCGCGGTCAGATCGAGTTGCGCGAGCGTCGTGCGGTGGCCCTGCGCGCCCGACGGCACCGCCACCGGGCGTCCCGGCCGGTAGGTGACCGCGGTGGTGCCCTGTTCGACGGACGCGGTCCGCGCCGCCATCGCGGGCGCGGCAGGCGCGGGCATGCCGACCGACTCCGGGATCCCGCCGCCCGCGGGCGACGCGCCGCCGTACGCGACACGTGCCGCCAGCGGTTTGAACTCTCGTACCCGGTCGAGGAACCACGGTTCTAGTTCCGGCACCTCCACGGTGTTCGCCGGCCGCGCCGTGGACAGGGCCAGCTCGCATTCGGGCCAGTCCTCGCCGGTGTGCTGGGTGATCCGCCCGTACCAGGTCACCGCGACGTCTTCCCCTCGCACGCGCACGTCGTAACCCGGTTCCCAGCTGGCGTTCGCGACCACATAGGACAGTTCGAGACCGATTTCCGCGCCGTCTTCGCGGCTTTCCAGCTCGACCGTGACCGTCGCGCTGTCCACTTCGGACACCCCTTGCTTCGCCTCGATCTCCCGGTCCAGCGCCTTGAGAGCGTCACGGAGCCGGGCCAGGCGGATGCCGAGTTCGCGGCGTTTCCCCAGCGCCTCGGCCAGCTGGGCGCCGAGCGCGTCGGTGACTTCGGCGACGCGGGGCGGTTCCGCCGTGCCCGCCGCGAGCGCCTTCGCGAAACTCTTGCCGCTGCGCGTGGCCAGCCCGGTCAGCAGATCGACCTTCGCGGTCTCCGCGGAGACCGCGTCCGCGACCTCGTCGACCACGGCCTGATCGGTCTTCCGCTGTTCGGTCAGCGCGCGCAGCGACGCGTCCGCGGGCGCGGGATGACGCTCGACGGCGACGTCGACCCCGGCGATGACCGCCGGACCGGACCCGGTGACGCGGACCGAATCGGTGTCCAGGTTCCACGGCAGGCCCGCGAAGGCGAAGCGCGTTTCCCCGTCGAGGCGTGCCGATGCCCGCCTCGTGATCCGGGCATGGTGCGGATAGACGGTGACGGCGACGATCGGTGCTTCCACGGTGCTCGGCATGCCTCCGACGTTAGTCTCTTGACACCCGTTCGGGGGGCCGGAAACCTCAGCTGGGTCTTGCCCGCCCGCCTTTTGGGGGTCCCGTGAGAGTCGCCAGACTCGCCGCCTTGTTCACCGCCGTCCTGGTCCTTCCGGCGACGGCGCTGCCCGCTCAAGCCGACGCGCCACCGACGCCGGTTTTCAAGGACGGCCAGGCACAACCGGTGTTCGACCCGGCGGACGTCATCCGGGAGAACGTCTGGGTCACCGCGCCGGTCGACAGCGACCACGACGGCAAGGACGACCTCGTGCACGCGGAGGTCGTGCGGCCCCGCGCGACCCAGCAGGGCATGAAGGTCCCGGTCGTCTACCAGGCCAGCCCGTACTACGCGGGCGGCAACGACGTCGCGAATCACAACGTCGACGTGGAGCTGTACGTGCCCGGCGCCAAGCGCGCCCCCGCGGGCCCGAAGATCGCGACCAAGACCGTCGGCCCGAACCCGGCTCCGATCAACTGGAGCTACCAGAACTACTTCGTCGCCCGCGGCTTCGCCGTGGTGTACGGGGAGTCGCTCGGCAGCGGTCAGTCCACCGGCTGCCCGAGCACCGGCGACGTCAACGAGACCATCGGCGCCAAGTCCATTGTGGACTGGCTGAACGGCCGCGCGACGGCACGGGACGCGGCGGGCAAGGCCGCGGTCGCGGACTGGAGCACCGGCAAGACCGGCATGATGGGCGTCTCCTACAACGGGACGCTGCCCAACGCGGTGGCCAGCACCGGCGTCAAGGGGCTGGAGACGATCGTCCCGATCGCGGC
This sequence comes from Amycolatopsis oliviviridis, assembly GCF_014654365.1. Lineage (GTDB taxonomy): Bacteria > Actinomycetota > Actinomycetes > Mycobacteriales > Pseudonocardiaceae > Amycolatopsis > Amycolatopsis oliviviridis. Next base: position 949,435 of record NZ_BNAY01000002.1, on the reverse strand, counting down.
GATCTCCAGCTGGTACGACTACTACCGCAACGACGGCGCGGTCGTCGCGGCGGGCGGTTTTCAGGGCGAGGACGCGGACGTGCTCGCCGACTACGTCTACACGCGCCAGGATCGCGCCGTCTGCCGCCCGCTGATCGACGAGATCGCCGTCGACCAGGACCGGGTGACCGGCGACTACAGCCCGTTCTGGGACGTGCGCAACTACCGCAACGACGTGAACAAGGTGCGGGCCTCGGTGCTCGTGGTGCACGGCCTCGGCGACTGGAACGTCAAGACCGACCAGGGGACCCGCTGGTACGAAATGCTCAAGGCGCACGGCGTCGAGCACAAGATCTGGCTGCACCAGGCCGGGCACGCCGACCCGCTGAGCCTCCGCCGCGACGTCTGGCTCACCACGCTGAACAAGTGGATGTCGCACTATCTCTACGGCATCGACAACGGTATCGAGCGCGAGCCGAAGGCCACCATCCAGCGCGAGGACAAGTCGTGGGTGGACGAGCCGGAGTGGCCGCTGCCCGGCGCCCAGGACGTGAAGCTCTACCCGTGGCCCGGTGGCTCCTCGAAGGGCAAGCTCGACACCCGGAACCCCGTTCCGGGCAAGGCCGCCGTCGAGAAGCTGGCCGACGACGCGAGCAAGACCGTCGAACAGCTCGCCAACGCGGCCTCGTCGGGCAACCGGCTGCTGTACTCGACGACCGCGGCGAGCCAGCCCGTCCGCCTCTCCGGCACCGTGAAGGCAGACCTCTCGCTGTCCTTCGACAAGCCGGCCGCGAACGTGACGGCGGTGCTCATCGACCGGGCCCCGAACGGGACGGCGAAGGTGATCACCCGCGGCTGGACCGACCCGCAGAACCGGCGCGACCCCGCCAAGACCGACCCGATCACCCCTGGTGAGAACTACAAGGTCGAGGTGGAACTGGTCGCGAAGGACTACCTGCTCGCGGCCGGGCACAAGATCGAGTTCCTGGTGGCCTCCAGCGACCACGACTACACGCTCCGGCCGAAGCCCGGCGCCGGGGTCTCGGTCGAGCTGAACCGGACCTCGCTGGTGCTGCCGGTGGCGGGAGGCAAGCCCGCGCTGCGCGCCGCCTTCGGCTGAGGCCGAGCCCTGTCCACGCCGGATGCCACGTCCCGCCCCGGGACGTGGCATCCGGCGTTTTCCGGCCGGAAAACACCGACCGGACCTCGCGCTTGTATGGAAAATGTATTTCCTCCGGGTTTGCTTCGCCGCGTCCGGCTTCCCCACCCGATGGAGGTCTCCCCATGTCCAGGTTGCGCCGCTTCGCCGTGCTCGCCGCGGCGGCCGTCGTCCCCGCGCTCGGCCTGACCCTCGCCGGTACGACGCAGGCGTCGGCCGCCCCGAACTTCCAGGTCCCGTTCAAATGCGGTGTCACGGTCACGGCCGCCACCTTCAGCGGGCACAGCCCGGCGAACTCGGTCGACTTCCAGAAGTCGGGGATCACCGGGATGCCGGTGGTGGCCGCGGCGGGCGGCACCGTCAGCCGGGTCGCCAACGAAGGCAGCACGAGCTACGGACGCTGGGTCGAGGTCGACCACGGTGGCGGCTGGACCACCCGGTACGCGCACCTTTCGACGCAGTCGGTGTCGGTCGGCCAGGCCGTCAGCCTCGGCAAGCAGCTCGGCACGGCCGGGTCGACCGGCGGTGTGACCGGTCCGCACCTGCACTTCGAAGAGCGCCTCAACGGCGTGGCGCAGAAGGCGAAGCTGAACGGCGTCGCGGTGCCTTACTACGGCCACACCAACTTCACCAGCAAGAATTCCTGCGGCGGCAACCCGTACGAGGCCACCGAGGTCTGCGGCAGCGGGTTCTCGGTGGTCGACTCGCAGGCGCTCGCCGGCGGCTCCGGCACCGCGTACCTGCTCTACAACTCGTCGACCAAGGCCAACTGCGTGACCACGTTGAAGGCGGTTTCGCTCGGCACCGCATCGCCGGTGTCGGCCTTCCTCGAAGTCCAGGGTTCGGCTCGCACGACCGACTCCGGCAGCTTCACCTACTACGCCGGGCCGGTGAAGAAGACGGCCGCGTCGACCTGCGTCAAGTGGGGCGGATCGGTCGGGTCGAACACCTACGAGAGCCCGTTCGAACACTGCGACTGACCCCGCGGGGCCGGGCACTGTAGATCACCCCACCGACAATCCGGCGTGCTCGCGGCCGGTCCCGGTGGCGCTGTCCACAACGGTCCCGGCTGTCCACAGATGTGTCCCGCCCCCACCCAGCGGCCCTGTTCCCGCCGCAGGGTGGGGGCATGACCACAACCACCCCGACCGGCAGGACCAAGGTCGATCTGAAGGATCCGGCGGACCTGCTCGCCGCGATCCCGTACATCCTCGGGTTCCACCCGGAGAACTCCGTCGTCGTCTTCGGGCAGAAGGGGCCGGACCGCACAAGCCAGGGCCTCACGATGCGCGTGGACCTCCCACCGCCCGCCCTGGAGAAAGACCAGGCGCTCGACCTCGCGGCCAGGCTCTCCGTCACCGGGCACACCGGCGCCACGGTGGCCGTCGTCGGCGGCGGTTCCCCGAATCCGGCCGGGCGGCCACCACGCCGCCGCTTCCTCCGGCGCCTGGAATCCTCGCTCGCCGAAGACGGCATCCCTCTGCTGCACTCGCTGTGGGCGCCGTCGATCACCGAGGGCGCGCGGTGGCGGTGCTACCGCGACCGGGACTGCGGCGGTCTCCTGCCCGACCCTCGCAAGTCGGTGGCCGCCGCGGTCACCACCAGCGAGGGGCACATCACCTACGAGAGCAGAGAGGACCTGGAGCGCCTTTTCGAAGCCGGTCCGCCGGAAACGCTCGCGCGCCGGGCCGACATGCTGACCAGGATGGGCGGCCCGCCCTGGGGAGACGACGACCTCGTCGAAGCGGGGCTCGCCGAGGTGAACGCCGCGCTGGCCCGCACCGAGCGGGGCGACGAGGTGACCACCGACGAGCAGGCCGTCCGGCTGGCGTGGGCGCTTTCCCTCGTCGAGGTCCGGGACGCCTGCCTGCTCACCGCGGCCCCCGCGGGCGCACCTCTGGCGCGAGCCGCGGAGGCTCTCTGGCTCCGTCTCGCCCGTGAGCTCCCCGAACCGGAATCCGCCGAGGCGCTGTGCCTGAAGGCGCACGCCGCCTACGCCCGCGGTGACCTGACCATCGCCAACATGGCGCTGGTCAGGGCCCGCGAAGTCGATCCGGAACACCGGATGGCCAGGCTGCTGGCGGCCGCCCTGGACGGGATGCTGGCGCCGTCCGAAGTGGCCAGGATCGTCCTGCGGCAGCGGGCGGAGGAGCCGCCCGCGCTCAGGCTCAGACCGTCTGGCGGGACTGAGTGAACGTCCACGCGTCGGCCACGATGCCGTCGAGGTCGGTGCGCTCGGGCTTCCAGCCGAGTTCGTCGCCCGCCCGTTCGCTGGAGGCCACCAGCACCGACGGGTCGCCCGCCCGGCGCGGCGCGACCGCGGCGGGGATCTCGTGACCGGTGGTGCGGCGGCACGCCTCGATCACTTCGAGCACGGAGAAACCTGTGCCGCTGCCGAGGTTGTAGATGCGGTGCTCGCCGTCGACGGCGTGCCGCAGGGCCAGCAGATGCGCGTCGGCGAGGTCGACCACATGGATGTAGTCGCGGATGGCGGTGCCGTCCGCGGTCGGGTAGTCGTCACCGAAGATCTGGATCCGCTCGCGGTCCCCGGTGGCGACTTGGAGCACGAGGGGGATCAGGTGGGTTTCGGTGGTGTGCCGCTCGCCGAAGGAGCCGTAGGCGCCGGCGACGTTGAAGTAGCGCAGGCTGACGGCGGCGATGCCGTGGGCACGCGAAAACGAGGTGATCGCGTGGTCGATGGCCAGTTTCGTCGCGCCGTAGGTGTTCGTCGGCCGCGTCGGCGCGGTCTCCGGGATGGGGGAGGACTCCGGCTCGCCGTAGGTGGCCGCGGTGGAGGAGAACACCAGCCGCTTCGTGCCGTGGTCGCGCATCGCTTCGAGCAGGCGAAGCGAGGTCAGGACGTTGCCCTCCCAGTACTTCGCCGGATCCGTCATCGACTCGCCGACCAGCGACTTGGCGGCGAAGTGGAGGACACCGTCGAAACCGTCGCCGAGAAGGCGCTGGGCGACCTCGGCCGCGTCGCCCTCGACGAACGTGGCGTCCGGGTGCACCGCGTCGGCGTGCCCGGTGGAGAGGTCGTCGACCACGGTGACGTCGTGCCCAGCCTCGATGAGGCGGGCCGCGCAGACGCTGCCCACATAACCGGCTCCGCCCGTCACCATCAGTTTCAGGGCCTTGGTCGGTTCGTCGGTCACGTTCGCGCCTTTCTGCTGCGGATGCGGTCGCGGCCCAGTGTCCTCGCCCCCGGGCACACGGCCCGCCCGGGGGTCTCGCCGCGACGGGTCCTAAAGCTCGTCGCGGCCCGCGCCGCGCGACGGCACGGCGGTGAACAGCCTGGGGTGGCGCAGATCCGCCGCCTCGTACGCCGCCTTCACCGCTCGCCCCACGGTGTCCACATCGGACTCCCGGACCAGCGCGATCGCCGAACCGCCGAAGCCGCCGCCGGTCATCCGCGCGCCGAGCGCCCCGGCCTCGCGGGCGGAATCGACGGCGAGGTCGAGTTCGCGGGTGGAGATCCGGTAGTCGTCGCGCATGCTGACGTGCGAGGCGTCCAGCAGCGGGCCGATCTCGGTGATCCGGCCCGCGCGCAGCAGGTCCACGGTGTCGAGGACCCGCTGATTCTCCGTGACCACGTGGCGCACCAGCGGCACCAGCTCGTCCGGCAGCTTCGCGAGCGCGGTGTCGAGACCGTCGACGTCGATGTCCCGCAAAGCCTTCACGCCGAGCAGTTCCGCGGCGCGTTCACAGCCCCGGCGGCGTTCGCCGTAGCCGCCCTCGGCGTGCGAGTGCTTCGTGCGGGTGTCCATGATCAGGATCCGGACGCCGGATTCCTCCAGCGGGAACGGCACCTGCTCCAGCTCGCCGGAGCGGACGTCGAGGAACAGCACGTTCGATTCCGTGCAGCACAGGGACGCGGTCTGGTCGAGCAGACCGGTCGGCGCCCCGACGAAGTCGTTCTCCGAACGCTGCACCCAGCGGGCCACCTCGTGCAGGCCCGGCGAATCCGCGCCGGTCCCCGGCGTGACGCCGGCCAGCCCGAGGAGGGCGAGCGCGACGGCGCATTCGAGTGCGTGGGAGGAGGACAGTCCCGCCCCCGAGGGCACGTCCCCCGCGATCGCCACGTCCGCGCCGGCACCGAAGCCTTGGTCGCGCAGCACCCAGGCGACCCCCGCCGGGTACGCGGCCCACCCCTCGACCGAGCCGGGCTCCAGGTCGCCGATGGTGAGCGGGCCCGATTCCTGGACCCGGCCGTCCGAGCCGAGGGTGGCCACGGTGAGCACGCCGTCCTCGCGCGGGGCCGCCGCGGCGGCGAGCCGGTGCGGGAGGGCGAACGGCAGCACGAAACCGTCGTTGTAGTCGGTGTGCTCGCCGATCAGGTTCACCCGGCCCGGCGCCGACCAGACCCCGGCCGGAGCCCGGCCGTGAAGCGTCCGGAAGGTCGCCGCGGCGTCGGACGCGGCGCTCACCTGGCCTGCGCCAGGACGGCGTGCAGGGCCGAGGTGGCCACCTGGGCGGTGTTGCTTCCCCCGGTGACCTCGATGGTCCCGCCGGGTGCCGCCTTGCCGACCTTGACCCGGCTGCCGGGCACGATGCCGACCGACTTGAGCTCGGTCATCAGCGTCTCGTCCAGCTGCACATGCTCGGCGATGCGGCGGATCTCGACCTCGCCGCCACCCATCCGGGCGAATTCGTCGAGCCGCACGAGGTCGGCCTCGGCCGGCGGGGCGGGATCGCCGTCGCCGAGCTTGTCCAGTCCCGGGATCGGGTTGCCGTAGGGCGACGTGGTGGGGTGGTCGAGCAGCTTGACCAGCTTGCGCTCGACGGCCTCGCTCATCACGTGTTCCCAGCGGCAGGCCTCGTTGTGGACGTGCTCCCACTCCAGGCCGATGACATCGACCAGGAGGCGCTCGGCCAGGCGGTGTTTGCGCATGACCGCGATGGCGAGCTCGCGCCCGTGCTCGGTCAGCTGCAGGTGCCTGTCGTCCGCGACGACGACCAAGCCGTCACGTTCCATCCTGGCGACGGTCTGGCTCACGGTCGGGCCGCTCTGCTGCAGCCGCTCCGCGATCCGGGCCCGCAGCGGGACGACACCTTCTTCTTCGAGCTCGTAGATGGTACGCAAGTACATCTCTGTGGTGTCGATGAGATCGTTCACGCTGTCCCCTTCGTCCGCGTTGCTCATCGTAGTCGCTGGCACCGACAGCGACGCAGGTGTGGGGACAACAAGCGCCCTGCCGGGAAAAGTCCCCCCAAGCTGGGCGCGGAGCCGTCCGGCGCGGGAAGATGGCCGCATGCGCCCCATGATCACCACCAGCGAACTCGCCGCGCAGCTCTCCGGCCCGGAATCGGCACGCTCCGTAGTCCTCGACGTCCGCTGGCGGCTCGCGGGCCCGCCCGGCGCCGATTCCTATCGTGAGGCACATCTCCCGGGCGCGGTGTACGTCGACCTCGACACGGCGCTCGCCGGGGAGCCGGGTGACGGCGGCCGTCATCCGCTGCCCGCACCGGAGACCTTGCAGCGGCACCTGAGGGCGGCCGGGGTTCGCGCCGGGCACCCGGTCGTGGTCTACGACGACTCCGACGGGTCGGTCGCGGCCCGCGCGTGGTGGCTGCTGCGCTGGGCCGGGCACGCCGAGGTCGCCGTGCTGGACGGCGGGTTCGCCGCCTGGGCCGAGGAGGAGCGTCCGCTCACCACCGAGGTCCCGTCGCCCGCGGAGGGGGACATCGTCGTCGAGCCCGGCGGAATGCCGGTGCTGGAGGCGGCCGAGGCCGCCACGCTCGCCAGGGACGGGCTGCTCTTCGACGCGCGGGCGAAGCCGAGGTACGCGGGGGAGACCGAGCCGATCGACCCGCGCGCCGGGCACATCCCCGGCGCGGTCAACGCGCCCTTCTCCGGGCATCTCTCGGAGGACGGCCGCTGGCGCGACGCCTCGGAACTGGCCGAGCGGTTCGAAGGATTCGGCGTGACGCCGGAGACGCCGGTCGGTGTCTACTGTGGATCGGGCGTCACCGCCTCGTCCGTCGTGCTCGCGCTCGAGGTCTCCGGTCACCCGGTGCCCGCGGCGCTGTACGCGGGTTCGTGGTCGCACTGGTCCCGTGATCCGGAGCGCCCGGTGGCCACGGGAGACCTGCCCGGCTGACCCGCGGGCGGCCGGAACGGGGGCACGAGCCGCGGCAGGGCACTAGAGTTCGGACCATGCGAGCACCGGCCGTCGTATGGGACTCCTCGCTGCTGGGTTACGACCTCGGCGGCGAGCATCCGTTCAATCCGGTGCGGCTCGAACTGACCATCCGGCTCGCGACCGAACTCGGCGTGCTCGACGGGGTCGAGCTGCTCGTCCCTGACGCAGCCGGCGAGGACGAGCTGCGCCGCGTCCACCTGGACGAGTACATCGAGGCCGTGCGGCAGGCGCCGATGACCGGTGCCGATTTCGCGCACGGGCTCGGCACCGAGGACAACCCGGTGTTCACCGGCATGCACGAGGCTTCCGCGTTGGTCGTCGGTTCGACGCTGCTGGCCGCGCGGAAGATCGCCGACGGCGAGGCGACCAGGGCGGTGAACATCGCCGGCGGGCTGCACCACGCGATGCCGGGCAAGGCGTCGGGCTTCTGCGTCTACAACGACTGTTCGGTGGCGATCTCGTGGCTGCTGGACCACGGTTTCGACCGCGTCGCCTACGTCGACACCGACGTCCACCACGGCGACGGCGTGCAGACGGCGTTCTACGACGACCCCCGGGTGCTGACCGTTTCCCTGCACCAGCACCCGTTCACGCTGTGGCCGGGCACGGGCTACTCGGCGGAGACCGGCAAGGGCGGGGCCGAGGGCACCGCGGTCAACCTCCCGCTGCCGCCCGGCACTCGCGACGGCGGCTGGCTGCGGGCGTTCGAGGCGGTGGTGCCGTCGCTGCTGGAGCAGTTCCGGCCGCAGGTCCTCGTCACCCAGTGCGGCGTCGACTCGCACGAGGAAGACCCGCTGGCGGATCTCTCGCTCTCGGTGGACGGTCATCGCGCCATCTACCGGCGGCTGCGGGAACTGTCCGAAGTGCACGCCGGCGGCCGCTGGATCGCCGTGGGCGGCGGTGGCTACCAGCTGATCCGGGTGGTGCCGCGGTCGTGGACCCATCTGCTCGCCACCGTGCTCGACCGCGACGTCGACCCGGCGACGGCCCTGCCGCCGAACTGGGTCGCGTCGATCTCCAGGGCGGCGCCGAAGGCCGAGATCCCGCCCGGCATGTCCGACGGCCGCGACACCGCCTTCGTCCCGTGGGGAGACGGGGCCGACGAACCGGTCGACATCGCCATCCGCGACACCCGCCGCGCGATCTTCCCGCTGCACGGCCTCGATCCGGACGATCCGAGGGACTGACATGGCCAGTGAGGACAGCACGCGAGACACCAAGCGTGACCCCTTCGACTACCCGCGCGAGTGGGAGGCCGACGTCCTGCTCTCCGACGGCGGCACGGTGCACCTGCGCCCGGTGATCCCCAGCGACGCCGACGGCCTCGTCGCCTTCCACGGGCGGCTGTCCGAACGCACCCGGTACTTCCGGTACTTCGGCGCCTATCCGCGGATCCCGCAGCGGGACCTCGAACGCTTCTCCGTCGTCGACCACCACGACAGGGTCGCCTTCGTCGCGCTGCTGGGCGACGACATCGTCGCGGTCGGCCGGTACGAACGGCTCGAACACGGGCCGTCGGCCGAGGTCGCGTTCGTCGTCGACGACGCCCACCAGGGGCGCGGGCTCGGTTCGATCCTGCTGGAGCACCTGGCCGCCGCCGCTTCGGAATCCGGGCTGCGCCGCTTCGTCGCCGAAGTGCTGGCCGAGAACGCGGCGATGGTCCGCGTGTTCCGCGACGCGGGCTACCAGGTCAGCCGCGAGATCGAAGAAGGCGTGCTGCACCTGGAGTTCGACATCGACCCGACCGAGGAGTCCCTCGCGGTCGCCCGGTCCCGGGAGCAGGCCGCCGAGGCGCGCAGCGTGCACAACCTGCTGCACCCGAAGTCGGTCGCGGTGATCGGCGCGTCCACCGATCCGACGAAGATCGGCTACGTCGCCCTCACGAACCTGCTGAGCGCCGATTTCGCCGGCACCGTCTACCCGGTCAACCCCGAGCACAAGTCCGTGCGCGGCGTCCGCGCGTATCCGTCCGTCGTGGACATTCCCGACGCCGTCGACCTCGCCCTCGTGGCCGTGCCCGCCGAGGCCGTCGAGTCCGTTTTGGACGGTGCGCTGGCCAAGGGGGTCAAGACCCTCCTGATCGTTTCGGGCGGGTTCGCCGAGGCGGGGCCGCACGGGCTGCACGCCGAGCTGAGGCTGGTCGGCGAGGCCAGGGCGCACGGCATGCGTGTCGTCGGGCCGAACGCGCTGGGCGTGCTCAACACCGACGCGTCGGTCCGGCTCAACGCCACCCTCGCGCCCCGCCTGCCCGCACGCGGGCGCACCGGCTTCTTCTGCCAGTCCGGCGCGCTGGGCACCGCGATCCTCGCCGACGCCGAAGCGCGCGGCCTCGGCCTTTCGACGTTCGTCTCGGCGGGCAACCGGGCCGACGTCTCCGGCAACGACCTGCTCCAGTACTGGGAGACCGATCCGGCGACCGACCTCGTCCTGCTGTACCTGGAATCGTTCGGCAATCCGCGCAAGTTCGCGCGGCTCGCCCGGCGGCTGGCGCGGACGAAACCGGTGGTGGCGGTGAAATCCGGCAGGCATGCGGTCCGTCCCCAGCTAGCCGCGACCTCGGCGGAGGTCGACGAGTCCAGCGTCCAGGCCCTGTTCGAACAGGCGGGCGTCGTCCGCGTCGACACCCTCGCGCAACTCTTCGACACCGCGCTGGTCTTCGCGCACCAGCCGCTGCCCGCCGGGCCGCGGATCGCGATCGTCGGCAACTCCAGCGCCATCGGGCTGCTCGCCGCCGACACCGCGCGGGCCCACGGTCTCCGGCTGACCGCCGACCCGGTCGACGTCGGTCCGCAGGCGAGCCCGGAGGAATTCGCCGCCGCCGTGCGCGAAGCCCTCAACTCCCCGGAGACCGACGCGCTCGTCGTGGTCTTCGTGCCTCCGCTCGCGATCCCGGGCACCGCCTACGCCCGCGCGCTGCGGGAAGCCGTCGTCGAGATGGACAAGAACAAGCCGATCGTGTCGACGTTCCTCGCCGTCGAAGGCGTGCCGGACGAACTGGCCGTGCTGTCCGAGGACGGCGTGCCGACGCGGGGTTCGGTCCCGTCGTACCCCAGCCCCGAACGCGCGGTGAACGCGCTCGCGCGGGTCGTGCGCTACGCCGCCTGGCGGCAGCGGCCGCAGGGCAACCTGGTGCGGCCCGCCGGCCTGCACGCCGAACAGGCGCAGGTCATCGTCGGCGAGCTCCTGTCCGGGGAGGACGGCAAGACGACCCTGCTGTCGGACGACGACGTGGTCCGGCTCCTGGGCTGCTACGGCATCGACGTCGTCCCGTTCCAGGTCGTGACCTCGGCGGAAGAGGCGGTGAAAGCCGCCGAGGACCTCGGTTTCCCGGTCACCCTCAAGGCCGTCGACGAGCGGCTGCGCGGCAGGCCGGACCTCGCCGGGGTACGGCTGGATCTGTCCTCTTCGGACGGAGTGCGCCGGGCCTACCTGGATCTGCGGGAGATCTCGGGTGACGACGAGGTCTACGTCCAGCGGATGGCGCCGAAGGGCCTGTCGTGCGTGATCGGGCTGCAGGACGACCCGTCGTTCGGCTCGCTCGTGTCGTTCGGGCTCTCCGGGCTGGTCAGCACGCTGCTGGGGGACCGGGCCTACCGCGCGGTCCCGCTCACCGACGTCGACGCCGCCACCCTGCTGCGCGAACCGCGGACGTCGCCGCTGCTCACCGGATACCGCGGCGACGAACCGGCGGATCTGGCCGCGCTCCAGGACATCGTGCTGCGCGTCGCGGCGCTCGCCGAGGACAACCCCGAGGTCCGCTCGATGACGCTCGACCCGATCCTGGCCTCGCCGGACGGCGCTTTCGTCGCCAACGCCCGGATCGTGCTGGGCCCGCCGCCGTCCCGCCCCGACACCGGACCGCGGCGGCTGCGGCCGATCAACGCCCCTCTTTGAGCCGCCGGTCAGGAATCCCACTCCTGGGGCGAGCGGGCGGCGAGATCCGCGTCGTGACCGGTGAACGCCGCGATATCGCCCCGGATCGTGTTGTGGAAGGCGGCGACCCGCCCGTCTCGGACGAGCATCGTCTGCACCGCCTGTGCTTCCCCGGCGAGGGGACCGGCCGGGATGGTCAGCACGGTCGCGGTGTGCACGAGGTCGATCCCGCCGCCGAGCGGACGGCTCGACACGTGGCGGATCTTCAGCGTGCTGCCGCGGTAGATGGTGTCGAAGATGTTCTGGCTCTCGCGGGCGATGGTCGCCCGGCCGCGCTGGATGCGGCCGACGACGTCGACGAAGTCCGCGTCTTCGGCGAAGTTCGCGGCCCACGCCTCGCCGTCGCCCGTGTTCCAGGCGCGTTCCAGCGCGGTGATGATCTCCTCGGTGGTCATCGCCATCCTCCTGTAACATCGATCCATTACTTAGAACAACGTTCCAACTTTCGAGGAGCATACATGTCAGCGGACCTTCCCGGCATCGTCCGGTTGCGCGATCGCCGCGAAGCGCTGACGCTGCGCACGATCCTGACCGCGGCCCGGGGGCTGTTCGCCGAACGCGGGTACGCGCGGACCCCGATCCGTGTCATCGCCCAGGAAGCGGGGGTGTCCCCGCAGACCATCTACGCCCACTTCGGTTCGAAGGCCGGTGTCCTGAGCGGGCTCGTCGACCTCCTCGACGACGAGGCCGGGATTCCCGACCTCGTCGCCGAGGCGTCGCGCACAGAAGACCAGGTCGCGTTGCTCGGCCTGCTGGCCACGGTCGCGCGCCAGGTCCGGGAACGCTGTGGCGACATCGTCACGATGCTGAGTTCCGGTGCCGCCGTCGATCCGGACATCGCCGCGACGCAAGCGGAGGGCGCCCGCCGCAACCGGCTCGGGGTCGAGATGGTGGTCGACCGGGTCCGCGGCGGCGGCCGCGCCGTGGTGCCGCGGGCCGCCGACATCGCCGTCGCCCTGATGAGCGCCGACGTCCACACCAGCCTCGTCGCCGAGGCCGGGTGGAGTCACGACGACTACGAGGCGTGGCTCAAGGACACACTCGTCGCCGCGCTGCTTCGGTGACGCCCGCATTTCGTCCTCTGGATGCGGTAGTTGTCAACGCGAACTACCGCATCCAGAGGACTAAACGCGGGGGTAGCGGAGTTCCCAGGCCTGGCCGGGCCCGTCCGCGGCCAGTTCCCGTTTGAGCACCTTGTGCGTCGCCGTCCGCGGCAGCGCGTCGACCACCCGCACGAACCGGGGCCGCTGCTTCGGTCCGAGATCGCTTTGAGCGGCCACGAAAGCGGCGAACTCGTCCGCGTCGATGGGTGACCGGCAGACCAGCGCGGCCATCACCTGATCGCCCACTCGCGGATCCGGCACGCCATACACAGCGGCCTCTTGGACGGCGGGATGCCGCAGGAGCGCGCGTTCGATCGGGGCCGTGCCGAGGTTCTCGCCGTCGACACGGAGCCAATCACCCAGCCGCCCCGCGAAATAGCAGTAGCCGTCCGCGTCGAGGTAGGCCAGATCGCCGGTGTGGTACATCCCGTCACGCATCCGCTCGGCCTCGGCGGCCGGATCGCCGTAGTACCCGGCGAAGAAGCCCGCTCCGCCGGTGTTGACCAGTTCACCGACCGCTTCGGCGGCGTTGAGCAGTTTCCCGCCTTCGTCGAATTCCGCCGGGGGACAGGGTTTCCCGGTCTCCGGATCGAGTACGGCGACACCGTCGAGCAGCCGGCCGAGCGAACCGGACGGGGTGGTGGCGTCCCGGCCGAAGTTGACGCCGCCCTCGGTCGAGCCGAACGCGTCGACCACGTGGCAGTCGAACCGCCTGCCGAACACGGCGAGGTCGGCTTCCGCGCCTTCGTTGCCGTAGACCAGTTTCAGCGGATTGTCGGCGTCGTCGTCCCGCTCGGGAGTGGTGAGCACATACGACAGCGGCTTGCCGACGTAGTTGGCGTAGGTCGCCCCGAACTTCCGGACGTCCGACAGGAACCCGGAGGCGGAGAACCGCCGTCGCAGCGCGATCCCCGCGCCCGAGGCGAGCCCGACCGACCAGCCGGCCATGATGGCGTTGGAGTGGAACATCGGCATCGACACGTACACGGTGTCCTGTGTGGACAGACCGAACCGGCCGGCCAGCATCTCGCCGGGATGGGCGACCTTGTCGTGCGTGCACCGCACGGCCTTCGGATCGCCACTGGTGCCGGAGGTGAAGATCAGCATGAGCAGGTCTTCTGGCTTCGCGGCCACGGGAACGACCGTCTCCCGCGACGGTTCGAGCTCGCTCAACGGCCGCACCGGAACACCGGACTCGGAAAGCAGGGGAAGGTACTTCTCCTCGGCGAACACGAGCTCGCAGTCGGCCAGCGCGACGTCACGTGCCAGCGCCGTGCCCCGGCGCGTCGGGTTCAGGCCGACCAGGACGTGTCCCGAGAGCGCGGCACCACCGAGCAGGAACGAGAACTCGGGGACGTTGTCGGCCAGCAGCCCGAAATGCCCGCCAGGACGCAGCACGCCGGTGAGCGCGGCCGCGTACCCGGTGCAGGCCCGGACGTGGTCGGCCCACGACCAGCGCCGGTCTTCGAACAGCAGCCCGGTCGAATGGTCCTCCGCCCTGGCGAGCAGGAGCTCCGTGACCGTGGCGGTCATGCCGGGTCCGCGGCCAGGAGATCGCCGAGTCCCCGCAGCTGCGCGGTCGCGCCGCCCAAGGTGAATTCGAGCCGCTTCGCCGCGACGAAGTAGCGGTGCAGCGTGTGGTCGACGTCGATGCCGACCCCGCCGTGGATGTGCACGGCGGTGTGCGCGACGCGGTGACCGGCTTCGGACGCCCAGAACTTCGCCGTCGCGACCTCCTCGGCCGCCGGAAGGCCTTCGCTCAGCCTCCAGACTGCCTGCCACAACGTCAGCCGGACGGCTTCGACGTCGACGTAGGCGTCGGCGAGCCGCTGCCGTACCGCCTGGAAACTCCCGATGAGGTGGTCGAACTGCTTGCGTTCCCGCGCGTACGCCGCGGTCAGTTCCAGCGCCCGCTCGACGACGCCGAGCTGCTGCGCGCAGGTGCCGATCGTGCCGCGCAGCCGCAGCCATTCGCCGATGTCGCCCAAGGAGACCTCGGCCTTCGCCCCGGTCAGTTCGACGAGCGCCGCGTCGGCGTGGTCGACGGTCCGCTGCGGCGAGACGGTCACCGCGTCCCGGTCGAGCAGGAACACCTGACGGCCGCCGTCGATGGCGGCCTCGACGAGGAAGCCGTGCGCGAACGCGCCCGACGCCACCGCCGTCTGCGCGCCGGTCAGCCGCCAGCCGTCGCCGTCGGTCTCGGCGGTGAACCCGCACGGCACGCCGTAGTCCGGCAGTGCGACGGCGAGGACGTGGTCACCGCGCAGGACCGGGACGACCCAGCGTTCGGCCAGCCGCCCGTCCCCGAATTCGGCCACCGCGGCCGCGGCCAGCACCACCGACGTCAGGTACGGCACCGGTGCGACCGCGCGGCCGATCTCGGCCAGCACCGAACACTGCTCCAGCAGCCCGAACCCGCCGCCGCCGACCGACTGCGGCAGCGCGGCGTCGATCACGCCCGCCTGGGCGAGCGCTGTCCACAGTGGAGCGTCGAAGCCTCCGGAACCGTGCGGTCCCAGCACGCCGGGCGTGACCTTGTCCGTGAGGATCCGGCGAGTGAGCGACGCGAGATCCTGCTGCGCTTCGGTGAGCGTGAAGTCCATCGATATCTCCTAGCGCGTGACGGGCAGGCCGAGGGCGGTCGCGGCGATCATGTCCCGCTGGATCTCGTTGGTGCCGCCGCCGAAGGTCAGGATCAGGGACGAGCGGTGCAGTCGTTCGATCCGGCCGCGCAACTGGGCGCCGGGGGAGCCCTCGCGGACCACCGCGCCCGCGCCGAGAATCTCCATCATCAGCCGGTAAGCCTCGGTCGCGAACTCCGTGCCGAACACCTTGGTCGCCGACGCCTCCGCCGGCCCGAGGTCGCTGCTCGCGGCCGCCCAGGCGATCCGCCAGTTCCGCAGCTTCAGGTATTCGGCGTGCGTGTGGATCCGGGCCAGGTGCAGCCGGACCCACGGCTGGTCGACGACGCGGGTGCCGTCGGGGAGCTTGGTCGTCTGCGCCCAGATCCGCACGTCGCGCAACGCCGTCTGGATCGGCGCAGCCGAGGTCAGCGCGACCCGTTCGTGGTTGAGCTGGTTGGTGATGAGCGGCCAGCCCTCGTTCTCCCCGGCGACCCGGGAGGTGACCGGTACGCGCACGTCGTCGTAGTAGGTCGCGCTCGTGCCCGGCCCGGCGACCGTGCGCACCTTCGTCCAGGAGAAGCCCGGCGCCGACGTGGGCACGATCAGCATGCTCAGGCCCTTGTGCTTGCGGGCCTCGGGGTCGGTCCGGGCGGCCAGCCAGATGTAGTCGGCGTACTCGATCAGGCTCGTCCACATCTTCTGGCCGTTGATGACGTAGTCGTCGCCGTCACGGACCGCGCGGGTGCGCAGGGACGCCAGATCGGTCCCCGCGCCCGGCTCGGAGTAGCCGATCGCGAAATGCAGCTCGCCGGCGGCGATCTTCGGCAGGTAGAACGCCTTCTGTTCTTCGGTGCCGTAACGCATGATCGTCGGCCCGACGGTGTTCACCGTGAGGAACGGGACGGGCACCCCCGCCGCGGCCGCCTCGTCGGTGAAGATGAGCTGGTCGAGCATCGGCCGGTCCTGCCCGCCGTACTCGCGGGGCCAGCCGAGCGCGAGCCAGCCCGAACTGCCCAGGTCCCGGACGATTTCCTTGTACACCAGGCCGTCGCCGTATTCCCCGCCGTCGCCGGCCAGGGCGTCGCGGCGTTCGGGGGTCATCAGCCCGGCGAAGTACTCCCGGAGTTCCCCGGCCAGTGCCCGCTGCTCCGGCGTGTAGTCGATCCGCATCCATCACCTCTGCCGTCGGTGCTCGTTACTGGTGCCATGGCCGCTCGCGGCGGTAGGGTAGAACCTGTTCTAGTTGTACCAGGTGTGGCGGCGAGGAGGGAATATGGAGATCGACGTCGATCGCTCGCTCTGCGAGGCGAACGCGATCTGTGTCGGCTTCGCACCCGAGGTCTTCGATCTCGACGATGACGAGGAGCTGGTCCTCACTTCGGCCGAAGTTCCGCAGAATCAAGTAGAACGTGTTACTCAAGCTGTGGCGAGCTGCCCGAAAAACGCCCTGCTCATACGTGGTTAGCACCGTTTATTTGGACCTTGCATGCAGCAAGAACAGATTCTAGTGTGTGCGGAGAGGTCGTGTGGTTGGAAGCGGGAGGCCCGAAGTGAGCTTGGATGGCAAGACGGCCATCGTGACCGGGGCCGGTGCGGGACTCGGCCGGGCCGAGGCGCTGGCGCTGGCCGCGGCGGGAGCGTCGGTGGTGGTCAACGACGTGTCGACCGCGGCGCAGGTGGTCGCCGACGAGATCGAGGCCGAAGGCGGCAAGGCCGTCGCGGTCACCGGCGACGTTTCGGAGTCCTCGACCGCGGACGCGCTGCTCACCGCCGCCGTCGACCACTTCGGCGGACTCCATGTCCTGGTCAACAACGCGGGCGTGCTGCGCGACCGGATGCTGTTCTCGATGTCCGACGAGGAATGGGACACCGTCCTCCGCGTCCACCTCCGCGGGCATTTCCTGCTTTCCCGCAACGCCGGGGCGTACTGGCGCGACAAGTCCAAAGCGGACGGCGCGCCGGTGTACGGCCGGGTGGTCAACACCGCGTCGGAGTCGTTCCTGCTCGGTGCTCCCGGCCAGCCGAACTACGGCGCGGCCAAGGCGGGGATCGCGGCGCTCACCGTCTCCACCGCGCGCGGCCTCTCCCGCTACGGCGTCCGCGCCAACGCGATCTGCCCGCGAGCCCGCACCGCGATGACCGAAGCCGTCTTCGGTGCCGACGCGCCGGAAGGGATCGACCCGCTGTCGGTCGACCACGTCGCGCCGTTCGTGTCGTTCCTCTGCTCGCCCGAGTCCGACCGCGTCAACGGTCAGGTCTTCCTCGTCTACGGCGGGATGGTCGCGCTCATGCGGCCGCCGTCGGTGGAGCAGCGGTTCGACACCGTCAACGGCACCTGGACCGCCGACGAACTCGTCGCAGGAGTGGGCGGCTATTTCGCCGACCGCGACCCGGAACGCATGTTCGCCGCGTCCGAGATCATGTCGCTGCCGTGAACGACAGGAACAGGTGGAGATGACGATGGGCAGGCTCGACGGCAAGGTAGCCCTGATCACCGGTGGCGCCCGCGGGCAGGGCGAGGCGGCCGCGCGGCTGTTCGTCGCCGAGGGCGCGCGCGTGGTGATCGCCGACATCAACGACCTCGACGGGAAGAAACTCGCCGCCGAACTCGGCGAATCCGCCGTCTACCAGCACCTCGACGTCGGCGACGAGGCCGAATGGGACGCCGCGATCCAGCGGACACGGACCGAGTTCGGCCCGCCGACGGTGCTGGTCAACAACGCCGGCATCCTCCACTTCTCGGAACTCGGGAAGACCACGCTCGCCGACTACGAACGCGTCATGCGGGTCAATCAGATCGGGGCGTTTCTCGGCATGCGCTCGGTCGTTGAACCGATGACCGGGGCCGGAGGCGGCTCCATCGTCAACGTGTCCTCTGTGGAAGGACTCGCCGGGATGCCGTACCTCGTCGCCTACACCGCGAGCAAGTTCGCGATCCGCGGGATGACCAAGGTCGCCGCGCTCGAACTCGGCGCGAAGAACATCCGGGTCAATTCGGTCCATCCCGGCGCGATCGACACACCGATGGTCGCCGCGGCGGCCGGTGGGCAGAAGATCGACATGTCGTGGGTGGGCAAGAAGGTCGCCCTGGGCCGCGTCGGTAAACCGGAGGATATCGCGAAACTCGTCCTATTCCTGGCCAGTGACGACAGTTCGTACAGCACGGGCTCGGAGTTCGTCGCCGACGGCGGCGCGACCGCGACGCACGCCCTCAAGATCTAGAGCGGAGATGCCGAGAGCAAAGTGAACACCGCTAACGCAACGGTGCGTCAGCGGGTGGAGTAAGACTCGGGGCAGGCGACTGGGAGGTTCTGTGGGAGCGACGGTGTCCTTCCCCGGTACGGGTGCGCTCACACAGGTCGGCAGGCTCGCGACCCTGTCGTGGGAAGTCCTGCGCGCGATCTTCAAACGACCGTTCCAGTTCCGCGAATGGATCCAGCAGTGCTGGTTCTTCGCGAGCGTCACCATCCTGCCGACGGCGCTGGTGGCGATCCCGTTCGGCGCGGTCATCGCGCTGCAGCTGGGTTCGCTGACCCAGCAGATCGGCGCGCAGTCCTTCACCGGCGCGGCGAGCGCGCTCGCGATCGTGCAGCAGGCGAGCCCGCTGATCACCGCGTTGCTGGTGGCGGGCGCGGGCGGCAGCGCGGTCTGCGCCGACATCGGCGCCCGCAAGATCCGCGAAGAGATCGACGCGATGGAAGTCCTCGGGGTCAACCCGATCCAGCGCCTGATCGTGCCCCGTGTGCTGGCGGCGATCGTGGTTTCGGTGCTGCTGAACGGTTTGGTCAGCGTCGTCGGGGTGCTCGGCGGTTACTTCTTCAACGTCGTCATGCAGGGCGGCACGCCGGGCGCGTACCTCGCCAGTTTCAACGCGCTCGCGCAAGTGCCGGACCTGTGGATCAGCGAGATCAAGGCGCTTCTCTACGGCTTCGTCGCCGGGGTGGTCGCGGCCTTCCGCGGGCTGAACCCGGCGGGCGGGCCGAAGGGCGTCGGCGACGCGGTGAACCAGGCCGTGGTCATCACGTTCCTGCTGCTGTTCCTGATCAACGTCGTGCTGACCGCGATCTACCTGCGGATCGTGCCGCCGAAGGCGATGTGACATGGCAGGTGAACCCGCGGTTTCGGACCGCACGCTCGAGATCATCGCGCGTCCCGGCGCGATGCTGGAAGGCTTCGGCGGCCAGCTGTCGTTCTACTTCCGGGCGCTGGCCTGGGCCCCGCGCACGATCCGGCGCTACGGCCGCGAGATCTTCCGGCTGCTGACCGAAGTCAGCTTCGGCACCGGCGCGCTCGCGGTGATCGGCGGGACGCTCGGCGTGATGATCGGGATGACGCTGTTCACCGGGCTCATCGTCGGCATGCAGGGCTACTCGGCGCTGAACCAGCTCGGCACCGCCGCGCTGACCGGGTTCATCTCGGCCTACTTCAACACCCGTGAGGTCGCGCCGCTTTCGGCGGGGCTCGCGCTTTCGGCCACCGTCGGCTGCGGGTTCACCGCGCAACTCGGCGCGATGAAGATCTCCGAGGAGATCGACGCGCTCGAAGTGATGGGCGTGCCCAGCCTGCCCTACCTCGTGACGACCCGGGTGATCGCGGGCGTCACCGCGGTCATCCCGCTCTACGCCGTCGGCCTGCTCTCGTCCTATCTGGCCTCGCGGCAGATCACCATCTGGCTCTACGGCCAGTCCGCGGGCACCTACGACCACTACTTCACGCTGTTCCTGCCGCCCGAGGACGTGCTCTGGTCGTTCCTCAAGGTAATCATCTTCAGCGTGCTCGTCATCCTTTCCCATTGCTACTACGGCTACACCGCCAGCGGTGGGCCCGCCGGGGTGGGGATCGCGGTCGGCCGCGCGGTGCGGACGTCGATCGTGCTGATCTCGGTACTCGACTTCTTCCTGAGCCTCGCGATCTGGGGCGCCACGACGACGGTGAGGATTTCCGGGTGAACAGGGGAATTCTGCTGCGGCGGCTCCGGCACCAGGTGCTGGGGCTGGTCTTCCTCGTGGTGGTCGTGCTGTTCTTCGTCACCACCATCGCCTTCTACCAGAAGGCCTTCACCACGGTGACCCTGGTGAAACTGGAGACCGACCGCATCGGCAACCAGATGCGCGAGGGCGCGGACGTCAAGGTGCGCGGGATGGTCGTCGGCGAGGTGCGGTCGATCCAGGCCCACGGCGACCGCGCGACGATGGACCTGGCGCTGCAACCGGACAAGACCAAGGTCATCCCGTCGAACGTGTCCGCGCGGCTGCTGCCGAAGACGCTGTTCGGCGAGCGGTACGTGGCACTGCAGATCCCCGAGAAGCCCGAGCGGCACATCGGTGAGGGCGACGTCATCCCGCAGGACCGCAGCAGCAGCGCGATCGAACTGGAAACCGTGCTCGGCAACGTGATGCCGTTGCTGCAGGCCGTCCAGCCGGAGAAGATGGCCAGCACGCTGAACGCCGTCGCGTCCGCTTTGGACGGTCAGGGCAAACGGCTCGGCGCGACGATGGCGGGACTTTCGGAGTATCTCGGGAAAGTGAACCCGTCGCTGCCCGACCTCAAGGCCGACATCTCCGGACTGGCCGACGCCGCCAAGATCTACGACAAGGCCGCGCCGGATCTGCTGGCCGCGCTGTCGGATCTGACCACGACGAGCAAGACGCTGGTCGAGAGCCAGCGCGGGCTCGCCGACGTCTACTCGACCGTGACCGCCGCTTCGATCGACCTGACGAGCTTCCTGAAAGTGAACCAGGACAACCTGATCCGCCTCACCACCAACCTCCAGCCCACGCTGGACGTCCTCGCGAAGTACGCGCCGGAGTACCCGTGCCTGCTCAAGCAGCTCGCCGGATCGGTGCCGCGCGCGGAACTCGCGTTCGGCAAGGGCACCGCGCATCCCGAGGTCAGCCGGGTGACCATCGAGTTCACGCCGAGCCGCGGCAAGTACCTGCCCGGCGTCGACGAGCCGAAGTACAACGACAAACGCGGCCCGCGCTGCTACCCGGAGGTGCCGCCGCCGGGACGCTGGCCGCAGTACCCGCCGGACGGCGCCATCGACGACGGGTCCTCGAAACCCGCGCCGCCGCGTGATCCCGACGGCACGCTGCCTTCGAACGGCGCCGTGCCCGCGGGCGGGAGCGCCGGTGGTTCGGTGGTGAACACGCCGGACGAGCAGCGGCTGATCGACCTGCTCGTGTCGCCGGCGCTGGGCACGACGCCGGACCAGGTGCCGAACTGGGGCAGCCTGCTGGTGGGGCCGCTGTACCGCGGGGCGGAGGTGGAACTCCGATGAGTCACTTGCCGGATCTGCCGGGCACGAGGCATCGGCCATGTCGCGAAAGCCACTTTCGAGACATCAGGTGTCCCGAAAGTGGCTTTCGCGACACGTTCGTGGTGGGCGCGGAGAGGACCTCGGGGCTCGTGAGTGGTGAGGACGGTTCTAACCGGCCTTGCCACTCACGAGGGCACCATCTGTCCGCTCGGGCGACGTTGCGAAAGCCACTTTCGCAACCTTCAACGTTGCGAAAGTGGCTTTCACAACCCGCTGGCCATGGGGCCGGGCTGAAGGGGCCTTTCGCCGCATGCGACGTGGCGAAGGGAGCTTTCACCCCGTCTGATGCGGGGAAAGCGTCCTTCGGCCCCCACGCCGGGAGGGCTGTCCGATGAGGTCCTTCGTCCCGGATCTGATCAAGATCCTCGTCTTCGCCGTCGTCACCGTGCTGCTCACCGCGATCCTCGGCGCCACCATCGCGAACACGAACTTCGGCGAGACCTCGGGCTACACGGCCAAGTTCACCGACGCGTCCGGGCTCAAGGAGGGCGACGACGTCCGCATCGTCGGCGTGAAGGTCGGGCAGGTCGGGAAGATCGAGGTCGAGGAGGGCGAGAAGAACTTCGCCCAGGTCCACTTCGACGTCCAGACCAGCCACCGGCTGCCGGCGTCGGTGACCGCGACCATCAAGTACCGCAACCTCGTCGGGCAGCGGTACCTCTCGCTCGGCACGGACATCGGCGACGAGAAGTCGTTGCCGCGCGGCGGGATCATCCCGCCCGAACGCACCAAACCGGCCCTGAACCTGACCGTCCTCTTCAACGGGTTCAAACCGCTCTTCCGCGCGCTGAACCCCGAGGACGTCAACAAGCTCTCCTACGAGATCATCCAGGTCTTCCAGGGCGAGGGCGGCACGATCACCAGCCTGCTCGCGCACACCGCGTCGGTCACGTCGGCCATCGCGGGCAAGGACAAGATCATCGGCGACGTCATCGCGAACCTCAACACCGTGCTCGGCACGGTCGAGAAACGCTCGCCGCAGCTGGGCGAGCTGATCGACCAGACACAGCGGCTGGTCACCGGGCTGGCCGAGCAGCGGCAGCCGATCGGGGACGCGGTCAAAGCGCTGGGCGACCTCACCGTCACCACGACGGGCCTGCTCGCCGACGCGCGCCCCGCCCTCAAGGACGACGTCGCGCAGCTCGGCGCGCTGTCGCAGAACCTCGGCGATTCGGAACAGCTGCTCGACCATCTGCTGCAGGTGCTGCCGGGCAACCTGCAGAAGTTCACCAGGACGCTGAGCTACGGCAGCTGGTTCAACTACTACCTGTGCGGGATCTCCGGCAGCATCGGCATCAAATCGCTCAACATCGAACTGCCGATCACGCCGCTGCCCGGCACTCAGCGACCGGAGAGGTGCGGGCCGTGAAGCCGCTCAAGGAACGCAACCAGGCCGTGGTCGGCGGAGTGGCGCTCATCCTGATCGTGCTGATCACGATGACGACGTACTTCTCCGACCGGATCCCGTTGTTCGGCAGCGGGACGACGTACTCCGCGTACTTCGGCGAATCGGCCGGGCTGGCGCCGGACAACGAGGTCCAGGTCGCCGGGGTCAAGGTCGGCCAGGTCAGCTCGGTGGAGCTGGCGGGCAAGAAGGTGCTGGTGAAGTTCCGGGTCAAGGACGTCCGGGTCGGCGACGCCACCGCCGCGTCGATCGAGATCAAGACGCTGCTCGGCGAGAAGTTCCTCGCGCTGACGCCGAAGGGCAAGGCGAACCAGGACCCGAACACCACCATCGGGCTCGACCGCACGCGGACGCCGTTCGAACTGCAGGACGCGTTCCAGCAGCTGTCGGGCACGGTCGGCGAGATCGACACCGCGCAGCTCGCGTCGAGTTTCACCGTCCTCTCCGACGCGCTCAAGGACAGTCCCCAGTACCTGAAGGACGCGCTGGGCGGGCTGTCCTCCTTGTCCAAGACGGTGTCCTCCCGCGACGGCGACCTGAAGACGTTGCTGGCCAACACGAGCAAGGTGTCCAAGACGCTGTCCGACCGCAACGCCCAGCTGAAACGGATCCTCGACGACGGCAATCTCCTGCTCACCGAACTGCAGAACCGGAAGGACGCGATCAGCACGTTGCTCAAGGGCACGCACCAGGTCTCCGCGCAGCTGTCCGGGCTCGTCGCCGACAACCGGCAGCAGATGAAGCCGACGCTGGAGAAGCTCGGGAAGGTCACCGACATCCTGCAGCGCAACCAGGACAACCTCAGCCGCAGCCTCGCGCTGATGGCGCCGTTCGCCCGCGTCGGCGCCAACGCGACCGGGAACGGGCGCTGGTTCGAGGGCTACCTGTGCGGTCTGCTGCCGCCGACGATCATCGCGGGCGCGTTCCAGGTCAACCCGGAGGGCTGCACCCCGCCGATCGCGGCACCGAACCAGGGGGTGGGCGGACGATGACCATCCACACCCGCACCGGGCGCACGCTCTACACCTGGGTCGCGTTCGCCTGTGTCCTCGTGCTGATCGTGACCGCCGGTCTGTGGCTGGTGTTCAAGGAACCCGGCGGGACGCGGATCAGCGCCTACTTCGGCAAGACCGTCGGGCTCTACGCGGGTTCGTCGGTCCGGGTGCTCGGGGTGAAGGTCGGCGAGATCACCGGGGTCACACCACAGGGCGAGGCGGTCCGGGTCGACATGCGGATCGACGACGGCACCCCGATCCCGGCCGACGCGGGCGCCGTCGTCGTCGCGCCGAGCCTGGTGAGCGACCGGTACGTCCAGCTGACCCCGGCCTACGACAGCGGTCCCGAAATGGCCACGGACACGGTGATCGCCAAGGAGAAGACGGCGACACCGGCCGAACTCGACGACCTGTACACGAGCCTCGACAAGCTCTCGACGAGCCTGGGCCCCAACGGTGCCAACAAGAACGGCGCACTGTCCGACGTGCTCGACACGGCGGCGGCGAACCTCGACGGCAACGGGAAGAACCTCAACACCACGGTGACCCGGTTGTCCGAGCTGGCCAAGACCCTGGACAGCTCCAAAGGCGACCTGTTCACCACGGTGCAGAACCTGAACTCCTTCACCGGCGCGCTGGCCGAAAGCGACAAGCAGCTCAACGAGTTCTACCGCCGGGCCGCGGACGTGAGCGGATTCCTCGCCGCGGACTCCGCCGACGTGGGTGCCGCGCTGAGCTCACTGGGGACGGCGATGGGCGACGTCGAGAAGTTCGTGGCGGAGAACAAGGAGCTACTCTCGTCCAATGTGGACAAACTGGCCGGGCTGACGAAGGTGCTGGTGGATCAGCGGGCCTCGCTCGCCGAGGTGATCGACATCGCGCCGACCGGGGCGACCAACTTCATCAACTCCTACGACGCGGCGTCCGGCACGATCGCGGTGCGGGACAACCTGAACGAGCTCACACATCCGCCGATCCTGACCGTGTGCCGCCTGATCAGCGCGAGCACGCCGAAACCGATCCCGGACGCGCTGGGCAGCATCTGCAAGCAGCTCGCGCCCGTCCTCGACGGCACGCTGAAACTCCCGTCGATCCCGCAGGTGCTGGCGTCGCTGCAGAGCGGTGAGCTGCCGCCGCTGCCGCTCCCGCTGATCGACGTCATGGCCAAGGGGCTCCCGAAATGAGGCGGCAACGGCAGAAGATCGCGGGGGTGATGGCGGGCGTCCTGGTGCTCGCCGGCTGCGGCGACGGCGGTTTCTCCGGGCTGTACAACACTCCCTTGCCGGGCGGCGCGGATCTCGGCGACCATCCGTACCGGCTCTCCGCGCAGTTCTCCGACGTCCTCGACCTCGTGCCGCAGGCGAGTGTGAAGGTCAACGACGTCCCGGTGGGCCGGGTCGAGAAGATCGACCTCGCGCCGGACACCCGCTCGGCGTGGGTGAGCATGGTCGTCAACGGCGACATCGCGCTGCCCGCGAACGCGCGGGCCGAACTGCGGCAGTCGAGCCTGCTGGGGGAGAAGTTCGTCGACCTGCACGCCCCCGAAAAGCCGCAAGGAACGCTCGCCGAGGGTGCGAAGATCCCGCTGGACCGCACCAACCGCAACCCCGAGGTCGAAGAGGTCCTCGGCGCGCTTTCCCTGCTGCTCAACGGCGGCGGGGTCGAGCAGATCCAGAAGATCAGCCACGAACTGAACGAAGCGCTCACCGGCAACGAGGCGGAGGTCCGCGGGCTGCTGTCGCAAGTGGACAAGCTGGCCACCGAACTCGACGGGCACAAGGGCGAGATCCTGCGCGCCATCGACGGCATCGACAGGCTGTCCAAGACCCTGGTCGGCCAGACGCAGAACATCACGAACGCGCTCGACAACCTCTCGCCGGGGCTCAAGATCGTGACCGAGCAACGCGATCAGCTCGTCGGCATGCTCCAGTCGCTGAACACCCTGTCCGGGGTCGCGACCGAGACGATCAACGCCAGCAAGGACTCGCTGGTGGCGAACCTCCGCGCGTTGCAGCCGACGCTCAAGAAGCTGACCGAGGCGGGCCAGGATCTGCCGACCGCGCTGCGGATCCTGCTCACGTACCCGTTCCCGGACTACGCGGGCAACGTGATCAAGGGCGACTACGCGAACGTGGAAGCCAAGATCGACCTGAACCTGGACACCTTCCTGGAGAACATGAACAACTCGTCGCAGCCGATCATCCAGCTGCCGGGGAATCAGGGCACCGGCGCGCCCGGCGCGATCCCGTTCTCTGGCGGCGCCGCGCCGCCGGTGCTGCCGCTGCCCAGCGGCGATCTCCCGCAGGCGCCGCAGGCACCCCAGTCGCCCCAAGGGGACGTCCTGGGCGGCGTGCTCGGCGGGATCCTCGGGCCGATCCTGGGAGGTGGCCGGTGATCACGCGCAAGACCAAGATCCAGTTCGCGGTGTTCATCGTCATCGCGGTCGTTTCGGTCGTCTACGCGGGCGGCAAGTACGCCGGGCTGGACCGGCTCTTCGGCACCCGCGGCTACCTCGTCACCGCGCAGCTCGTGGACTCCGGCGGGATCTTCGTCAACGCCGAGGTCTCCTACCGCGGCGTCGCGGTCGGCAAGGTGGCGTCGATGACGCTCACCGAGCACGGCATCGACCTCGGTCTCGACATCGATTCGGGCGCGCCGAAGATCCCGGCGGACACGAAGGCCGCGGTCGCGAACCGGTCGGCGGTGGGGGAGCAGTACGTCGATCTGCTGCCCATGCACGAAAACGGGCCGTACCTGGCCGAGGGTTCGGTCATCAAGCGGGACAAGACGTCGATCCCGCTCGCGCCGGACACCGTGCTGTCCAATTTGGACAAACTGGTGTCGAGCGTGAAGCCGGAATCGCTGAAGACCGTCGTCGACGAGACCTACGAGGCGTTCGCCAACGCCGGCCCCGACCTGCGGCAGCTGCTGGACAGCACCGGTTCGCTCACCGCGACCGCGACCCAGTACCTGCCCGACACCCAGGGCCTGCTGGCGAACTCGCGGACGGTGCTGGACACCCAGCGGCGGCAGGCGGACAGCATCACGCAGTTCTCCAGCGGGCTCAAGACGATCGCGGCGCAGCTGAAGTCGTCCGACCCGGATCTGCGGCGCGTGATCGACGAGGCGCCCAAGCTGAGCCGCCAGATCAGCGACGTGCTCGCGGTCTCGGGAACGGACCTCGGCGTGCTGTTCGCGAACACGCTCACCACCGCGCAGATCACCTCCGCCCGCACCGACGCGATCGAGGAACTCCTCGTCGCGTACCCGATCATCTCGGCGTTCTCGCGGTCGACGTCGCCGGACGGCACCGGTCACCTCGGCGTCGTGTTCAACTTCTTCGACCCGGTCTCGTGCACGAAGGGCTACGAGGGCACGAAACAACGTCCCGCCAACGACACCACCGAGGCACCGGTGAACACCCAGGCGTACTGCGCCGAGCCGCCGGGAAGCCCCACAGGCGTGCGAGGCTCGCAGAACGCCCCGTACGCCGGGAAGCCGCCCGCGGTCCCGGAGAAGCCGAAGCAGACCCCTCAGGCGGCGGAATCCGCCCAGCTGCCGGGGGTGCTGAACCTGCTCACCGGATCCGCGCCGGGCGGACTGGGCGCGTTGCTGGGCGGCAAGTAGTGCTCACCCGTGCCCTGACCGTCGTCGCCGCGCTGGCGGTCCTCGCGGCCGCCTGGTTCGGCTGGTCGTGGTGGAGCTCCGCCCGGGACGACGGCCTGGCCAGGGGCCGCGAACGGGAGGCGGTCCTCACCGCGGCGTCCGGCCAGCTCGAAGTGCTCAACACGATCGACTACCGCAGCGGGGCCAAGGACGTCGACCGCTGGCTCGGCGTCACCACGGGACGGCTCGGCAAGGACCTCACCGGGGACCGGCAGATCCAGATCGACCGCGCGAACACGAGCAAGACCGTCGCCACGGCCAAGCTCAAGCAGGCCGCGGTCACCGAACTCGACGCGAAGGCAGGCACGGCGAGGCTGATGGCCGTGCTGGACGTGCGGGTCAGCACCGGCGGCGGTTCGGCCGCGCCCAAGGTGAGCAGGCTGACCGTCGACTACCAGCGCGTCGAGGACGGCTGGAAGGTCAGCGCGGTCCAGGCGGCGGGCTCGTGACCGGGCGTACCCCGCGGCTCCTGATCGCGATCATCGCGCTGGCCACCGGCTGCGCGGTGTGGTTCGGCCTCCAGGCGGCCTCGCTGGGTTCGGACGGCAACGCGGCCCTGGTGGACCAGGCCGCCACGGCCGAGGTCGCCGACCAGGTCGGCGCCGGGGTGAAGGCCGTCTTCTCCTACGACTACAGCAATCTCGCGCGGACCGAGCGCGCCGCGGCCGACGTGCTGATCGGCGAGGCGACCGGGCAGTACCGGGACCAGTTCGCCTCGGCGCGGAAGCGGGCCGAGGAGCAGAAACTGGTGCGGACGACGACGGTCCGCTCGCTCGGTGTCCGGTCCTTGCGCGGCGACCAGGCCGAAGTGCTGTTGTTCCTCGACCAGCAGACGATCGCGGCCGGGGGAGGCGTCCCGCAGTCGACGGTGTCCCAGCTCTCGGTCACCGCGCAGCGCGTCGACGGCCGGTGGAAGATCTCGCAGCTGACCGCGCTCTGATCAGGAGACGCGTTTCATGTTCGCCGCGGTGATCGTGCCGCCGGAAACGGTGTAGGAACCGGAAAAAACGCGCATCGAACCATCGGTCTGCCGTGCCGAGAGATCGACGTACACGGTGTTCCCGCTCGTACTCCGCACGGTGAGCGCCGTCCACGAAGTCGTCGCGTATCCGTTGCTCCAGGACGCGTAAGTGCCCCCTTTCGCCAGTCGCTGACCCCCGAGATTCCACGCGGTCAGGAAATCACGCCGGTTGATCGCGTCGTAGAAGGCGATCACCGTTTGCGCCACCGGAACCGCCGGTGCGGGATAGACGGTCTGCGTCGCGGGCGGTGCGACATAAACCGTCTGCGGTGGCGCCGCGGCCGCCGGTGGCTGGATCACGATCGTGTTCGGCGGAGCGGCCACCGCGACGGCCGGTACGGCCGTTCCCTGATTGGGTACCGCGCACGCGGCCACCGCGCCCGCGACCATGAGTGTCACCGCCGCCCACTTCTTCGTTTCCATTTCTCTCCCCTTTTCCTTGTGATACCGAGAATGCGGGAAAGCGCGGTGGCGTCACTAGGGGATTAGGCCTCGTTACGAATAGTGGAAAACGCGCCGGAACCGTTACCCGACCTTGTGCGCGAGGTGCCAGGGCCACCCTCGTCTCACGCCGATCCGCCGCCGGGTTTAGCGTTAGGCATGACCACTGCACCTGTCGATGTCGAGAGCGCCCGCCGCGACTACGCGGCCCTCGTCGACCGTGGCCTCTCCCTGGACATCACCCGCGGCAAGCCGTCCCCCCGCCAGCTGGACCTCGCCGACGGGCTGCTGGCCCTCCCCGGGGACGTGCGCAAGGCCGAGGACGGCACGGACGTCCGCAACTACGGCGGCCTCAAGGGCCTGCCCGAGCTCCGCCGCATCTTCGCCGGACCGCTGCAGGTCCCGGCCGAGCAGCTGCTGGCCGCGGGCAACTCCAGCCTGGAGCTCATGCACGACTCGATCGTGCAGGCCTTCCTCAGCAAGCTCCCGGGCGCCGAGCGCCGCTGGGCCGACGAGGCGAGCGTCAAGTTCCTGTGCCCGGTGCCGGGCTACGACCGCCACTTCGCGCTGGCCGAGCGCTTCGGCATCGAGCTGATCCAGGTCCCCCTCACCGAGACCGGCCCGGACATGGACGTCGTCGAGCGTCTCGTCGCCGAGGACGCCGCGGTCAAGGGCATCTGGTGCGTGCCGAAGTACAGCAACCCGACCGGCGTCACCTACAGCGACGACACCGTGCGCCGCCTGGCCACGATGACCACGGCCGCCCCGGACTTCCGGATCTTCTGGGACAACGCCTACGCCGTGCACCACCTCACCGACGCCGAGGCGCCGCTGGCCGACCTGTTCGCGCTGGCGGGCGAGGCGGGCAACGCCGACCGCGTGTTCGTCTTCGGCTCCACCTCGAAGGTGACCTACGCCGGTGGCGGTGTCGGCTTCTTCGGCGCGTCCGAGGCCAACCTGGCCTGGTGGACCGGCCTCATCGGGAAGCGGACCATCGGCCCGGACAAGGTCAACCAGCTCCGCCACGCGCAGTTCCTGCGTGACGAGGACGGCGTCCGCGAGCACATGCGCAAGCACGCCGAGCTCATCGGGCCCAAGTTCGCGGCCGTCGACGAGATCCTGACCAAGGAACTGGGCGAATCGGGCCTCGCCTCCTGGACCAAGCCGACCGGCGGGTACTTCATCTCGCTGACCGTGCCGTCGGGGACCGCCAAGGAGGTCGTGCGGCTGGCCAAGGAGGCGGGCATCGCCCTGACCCCCGCCGGTGCGACGCACCCCTACGGCGACGACCCCGAGGACGCCGTCATCCGTATCGCCCCGACGTACCCCGAGCTGGCCGAGGTCGAAGAGGCCATCCGCGGTCTGGTCGTCTGCGTCCGCCTTGCGGCGGCGACGAAGAAATAAGTTCGAGATCTTCTCCAATCCGGGTCACGGGTGGTTCCGAACGTCCGAGTGGGTGGGTGTGCACCGCAAAGACGAGAGGAACCACTCGTGTTCGGAAAGCCCTTCGTTCGCACCCTGATAACGCGCAGCGCCGAGAACCGCACGGATCGACGGCGGTTCCTGAAGGCCGCCGGCGCGGCGGGCCTCGGCGTCGTCGGCGCGACGTACCTCGGGGTGCAGGCCACTTCGTCCGCTTCGGCGACGGGTGAGGCCGCTGCCGCCCCCAGCGACGCGGCCGTGCTCAATTTCGCGCTCAACCTGGAGTACCTCGAAGCCGAGTTCTACTCCTTCGCCGTCTACGGCCACGGGCTGCCGGACGATCTCACCGGCGGCGTCGGCACCCAGGGCGGGGTGGCGGGCGGCAAGAAAGTGATGTTCCACGACAAGGCACTGCACCAGTTCGCGAAGGAGATCGCGGGCGACGAGGTCGCGCACGTCAAGTTCCTGCGCGGCGCGCTCGGCGAGGCCGCGGTGTCCCGGCCCCAGATCGACCTCAAGGACAGCTTCACCGCCGCCGCGAAGGCGGCCGGGCTGATCAGCGGGTACCAGCAGTTCGATCCCTTCGCCAACGAGAAGAACTTCCTGCTCGCGGCGTTCCTGTTCGAGGACGTCGGCGTGACGGCGTACAAGGGCGCTGCCCCGCTGATCACCAACAAGACGTTCCTGGACGCGGCCGCCGGCATCCTGGCCGCCGAGGCCTACCACGCCGCCACCATCCGGACGTCGCTGTTCGACCGGGACCTCGGCGACGCGGCGGCCAAGATCTCCAACGCCCGCGACGCGCTCGACGGGCCCGGCGACGACGATCAGGGCATCCTGCTCGGGAACCAGGCCAACATCGTGCCGACCGACAACAACGGTGTCTGCTTCGGCCGCGGCGCGGACCGGGTGCTCAACGTCGTCTACCTGAACCCGGGCCCGGTGAAGGAAGGCGGGTTCTTCCCCAAGGGCGTCAACGGCGACATCGTCGCCAGCGGCGGCGCGTGATTCCCCTCTGTCGTGTCGCCGTCTCCCGGGTACCGTCAGGAGCCGGTGACACGACAGGGGGTTCGCGGTGAAGGCAGTGATCATCGGCGGCGGTATCGCCGGGACGGTGACGGCGATGGCGTTGCGGCGGGCCGGGATCGAAGCGAGCGTCCACGAGGCGTACCCGTCCGGCGGTGAGGACGCGGGCGCCTTCCTGACGATCATGCACAACGGCATGGACGCCCTGCGCGCGATCGGCGCCGACGGACCGGTGGTCGAGAACTCCTTCGCCGCCGACGGGCTGGAGCTCGTCACGCCGGACGGGAAGACGGTCGACCAGCGGTCGTTCGTCGTGGACGGTCTCGCCGGGCCGCGCACCTTGACGCGGGCGGTGCTCTATCGCGCGCTGCAGGAGGAAGCGATCTCGCGCGGGATCGCCTTCGAGCGCGGGAAGCGGCTGGTCTCCGCCTCGCCGGGTGTCGCTCGCTTCGAGGACGGCACCACGGCCGAGGGCGACATCCTGATCGGCGCCGACGGCCTGCGGTCGGTCGTCCGGACCATCATCGACCCGTCGTGCCCGCCTCCGCGTTCGACGGGCCTCGACGTCGTCTACGGCTACACGACCGACACGAGCGTCCCGCAGGCGCCGTCGCTCTATCGGATGATCCAGAGCCTGCACGCCTTCTTCGGCTACACGAGCGCCCCCGATGGTTCGACGTACTGGTTCGCGCGGCTACCCGCAGCCGAAGGGGTGCGATCCGGTCTGACCCCGGCGGAATGGCGAACGGCGGCTTTCGTCACTTTCGACGGGGAGCCGTTGCCCGCCGCGGAAATCATCGAGTCGACGGGGGACGACGTCTTCGGCGGTCACTCCTACGACGTCCCCTCGACGCCGGTGTGGTTCACCGACTCGATGGTCCTCGTGGGAGACGCGGCGCACGCGGCCTCGCCCGCCGCCGGGCAGGGAGCGTCGATGGCGCTGGAGGACAGTGTCGTGCTGGCCCAGTGCCTGCGGGATCTTCCTGACGCGCCAACGGCTTTCGCTGCCTATGAACGGCTGCGGCGGGCGCGGGTGGAGAAGCTGGTGGAGAGCAGCGCCTCGGTGTCGACCGCGACGACGTCCGACAGGGACCGGAACTGGCTGTACCGGCACCACATCGAGTGGGACGCCAAGATCTCTGCCGCCCGCATTTAGTCCTCTGAATGCGCTCGGTACTCGCGAGCGTAGCGCGTGAAGGCCCCCTTCCCTCGGGTCAGCCGAGGGAAGGGGGCCTTCACGCGTCGACGGGCTACTTCTTGTACAGGGCTTCGATGTCGTTCGCGTAGTTCTTGTTCACGATGTTGCGCTTCAGCTTCAGGCTCGGCGTGATCTCCCCGCCGGCCTCGGTGAAGTCCTTCGACAGGATCGTGAACTTCTTGATCGCCTCGGCCTGCGACACCGCGCTGTTGGCCTGGTCGACCGCTTCCTGGATCTCGGCGCGCAGTTCGGCGTCGCCGGCCAGATCGGACACGGTGGCGTCGGAAGGCTTGCCGTGCTGGGACTTCCACGACGGGAAGTACTCCTCGTCGATGGTGATCAGCGCGCCGATGAACGGCCGCTGGTCGCCGACGACCATCGCCTGGCTGACCAGCGGGCTGGCCTTGATGGTGTCTTCGAGACCGGACGGAGCGACGTTCTTGCCGCCCGCGGTGACGATGATCTCCTTCTTGCGCCCGGTGATCTTGAGGAACCCGTCGCTGTCCAGTTCGCCGAGGTCGCCGGTGTGGAACCAGCCGTCTTCCAGCGCTTCGGCGGTCGCCTCGGCGTTGTTGAAGTAGCCGCCGAACACGACGTCGCCCTTGAGCAGGATCTCGCCGTCGTCGGCGATCCGGACCGAGGTGCCGGCGACCGGCCGTCCCACGGTGCCGACGCGGAACCCGTCCTGGGTGCCGACGCAGGCCGCCGCGGACGTCTCGGTCAGGCCGTAGCCCTCGAACACCGGGACGCCGATGCCGCGGAAGAAGTGCGCCAGCCGCACGCCGAGCGGGGCACCGCCGGACACCGCGGCGACGCACCGGCCGCCGAGGGCCGCGCGCAGCTTGCTGAACACGAGCTTGTCGAACAGCGCGTGCTTGACCTTGAGGCCCAGCCCGGCGCCACCGGTGTCCTGAGCCTGGCTGTAGGCGACGGCGGTGGCTTCGGCGGCGTCGAAGATCTTGCCCTTGCCGTCACCGTGCGCCTTCTGCTTCGCGCTGTTGTAGACCTTCTCGAACACGCGCGGCACGGCGACGACGAACGTCGGCCGGAAGGTGCCGAGGTCGGCGACGAGGTTCTTGACGTCCGACGTGTGCCCGAGGGTCACCCGCGCGCTGAGCGCGGTCACCGCGATGGCGCGGGCGAGGACGTGCGCGAGCGGCAGGAACACCAGCAGCGAGTTGCCCTGCTCCATCAGCTGCGGGAACGCGGCGATGTCGGCGCGGATCTCGGCGAGGAGGTTCCGGTGGGTCAGCTCGACACCCTTGGGGCGGCCGGTCGTCCCCGAGGTGTACACGATCGTGGCGAGGTCGCCCGCCTTCACCGAACGGCGGCGCTCGTGCAGATCGTCGTCGCTCAGTTCGGCGCCCTGCGTGGTGAGGTGGTCGACGGCGGGCGCGTCGGCGGACTCGATCTGCCAGGTGTGCTCGAGCGAGTCGAGGCGTCCCTTGACGGATTCCAGCGTCGCGAGGTGTTCGTCCGTTTCGACGAACACGGCCTTCGCCGCCGAGTCCGACAGGATCCAGTGGACCTGCTCCGCCGAGGAGGTGTCGTAGATCGGGACGGTGACCGCGCCGGCGGCCCAGATCGCGAAGTCGATCAGGGTCCATTCGTAGCGGGTCTTGGACATGAGCCCGATCCGGTCGCCCGGTGCGATGCCCGCCTGGGCCATTCCCTTGGCCACGGCCAGCACCTGGGCGGCGAAGTCCTTGGCGGTGACGTCCAACCAGGTTCCGTCGACCTGGCGGCGGAAACTCACGACATCGGAGAACCGCTCGGCGTTCGCCCAGACGACGTCCGCGAGGTTCTCGTCGTCGGTCACCGGATTGGCGGCGGGGGCGCTGTATTCGCGCACGAGGAACCTCCGTGTTCGCGTGCAAAGTGGTGTGACCGGTGTTACCCGCCAGTCAACTTAGCGTGCCGTGCACCTTAAGACCATGCTGACGAATCGGCCATACCGAGGGCATGACATTCTGCCGCTTGTGAACCAGGCGCCGCCAGCTCTCGACATCGTTGACGAGACTTTCCTCGTGGTCCCGCCCTCCACCGTGGCCGCCGCTTTCGCCGATCCGCGATCTTGGTCACGTTACTGGCCGGACCTCGTCCTGGAGGTCTACACCGACCGCGGTGACGAAGGATTGCGCTGGACCGTGCGCGGTGCCTTGATCGGTACCATGGAGGTCTGGCTCGAGCCGGTGCTCGACGGCACTCTGCTGCACTACTTCCTGCGTGCCACTCCCGCCGGTCCGGACGGGGAGCCGAGGGCGCTCCAGGCCCGGGACCTGCGGCGGGAGTTCGATCGGCGCGCTCGTGCCGCCAAGGCGATCGCGCTCGGGCTCAAAGAGGTCCTGGAAGACGGGCGCGAGCCCGGGGTCGGTCCCCGGGCCGATTAGGGGTGAGCATGCGGGTTCACGTGGTGTCGGACGTGCACGGAAACGCCGACGCGCTCAAACGCGCGGGCGACGGCGCCGACGCGCTGATCGTGCTGGGCGACCTGCTGGACTTCGTCGACTACCGCGAGCACGACAAGGGCATCATGGGCGCGCTGTTCGGCGCCGAGAAGGTCGGCGAGTTCGCGCGGCTGCGGCGTGAGGGCACTCGTGATGAGACCGTTGCCTTCTCGCGATCGTTGTGGGCCACTTTGGCCGATCCGGCGGCCGCCGTCGGCGAGGCGATCCAGGACCAGTACTCCGTCCTGTTCGGAGCCCTCACCGCGCCGACGTTCGCGACCCCCGGCAACGTCGACGACCCCTCGCTGTGGCCCGAGTTCGCCGGTGACGGCATTTCCGTCCTCGACGGCGGCGTGGCCGAGTTCGGCGGGCTGCGGTTCGGGTTCATCGGCGGCGCGCTGCTCCCGCCGAACGTGGTCCCGCGCCGCAACGGCTTCTGGCGGCCGTACCTGCGCACCCGCGAGGAGTACGACGTCGCCGTCGGCGGGCTGGAGAACATCGACGTCCTGTGCACCCACATCCCGCCCGCCATCCCGGAACTGACCTACGACGTGGTCGCGCGGCGGTCCGAGATCGGGTCGGCGGCGCTGGTGGACCTCATCCGCGAGCAGCGCCCGCGCTGGTCGGTCTTCGGGCACGTCCACCAGCCCCTCTCCGCGCGGACGAGGGTCGGCAGGACCGAATGCCGTAACGTCGGTCACTTCAAAGAGACGGCACAGCCGTACGTGCTTCGCTGGTGACGGTCGGTCCCAGCTAGAGTTCGCGTCATGGCCGAGCAGTCCACGCAATCCATCGAGGTCGACGCCGAGCCCGAGCGGGTCATGGCCGTCATCGCCGACTTTCCCGCGTACCCGGAATGGGCCAAGGCCGTCCGGGAGACCGAAGTGCTCGGCGAGGACGGTGACGGCCGCGCCAAGCAGGTGAAACTCACTCTCGACGCCGGGCCGATCAAGGACGTCTACACCCTCGAGTACGACTGGGACACCGACGGCAAGGGCGTCAGCTGGCACCTGGTCAAGGGGCAGATGCAGAAGGCCCAGAACGGTCGTTACGCCCTCGAAGCGCTGGGCGCCGGCCGCACCAAGGTGACGTATACGCTGTCCGTCGAGCTGGCGCTGCCGATGATCGGGCTGCTGCGCCGCAAGGCCGAGAAGATGGTCATGGACACCGCGCTCAAGGAGCTCAAGAAGCGCGCTGAGGCATCCTGAGTCGAAGGGTAGGCATGCGGATCCTGCTGTTCACCGGCAAGGGGGGTGTCGGCAAGACCACGCTGGCCGCGGCGACGGCCGCGGCCCTGGCCGGGCGGGGCAGGAAGACACTGGTCGTCTCGACCGACCCGGCGCATTCCCTCGGTGACGCCTTCGGCCGAGCGCTCGGCGCTGAACCGTCCGAAGTAGACACCCTTCTGCATGCGGTCCAGATCGACACCCGCGGCCTCGTCGACAGCACCTGGCGCGAACTCCGGCAGGAACTGCAGGCCGCGCTCGCGGGCGCGGGTCTCGACTCGCTCGACGCCGAAGAACTCACCGTGGTGCCCGGGGTCGACGAACTCCTCGCCCTCACCGAGGTCCAGCGCCTCGCCGAGCACGGTCCCTGGGAGACGGTCGTCGTCGATTGCGGGCCGACCGCGGAAACCCTGCGCCTGCTGGCTTTGCCGGAGGCCGTTTCCGGGTACCTGTCGAGGATGTTCAAACCGGGCGCCCGCCGGACCGCGGCCGCGGTCCGGCGGCTCGGCGCGCATCTGGAGTCGCTGCGCACCCTGCTGACCGATCCGGCCACCACCACCGTGCGGCTCGTGCTGACCCCGGAACGCGTCGTCGTCGCGGAAGCCCGCCGCACGCTCAGTTCCTTGGCCCTGCGCGGAATCCTGGTCGACGGCCTGATCGTCAACCGGCTGATGCCCGCGCCCGGGTTCTGGCGCGGCGCCGCGGCCTCGTGGATGCGGACCCGGCGCACGCAGCAGAACGCCGTCCTCGCCGAACTCGGCGACGCGGGATTCGGGCCCGGCCAGGTGAAGCCCGTCGAGCACCGCGCCGTCGAACCCGTCGGCCTGGAAGCCTTGCAGGAAATCGCGTACGAGCTCTATCAAGGCCTGGATCCCTTGGCGGGAAACGAAAAAGGTGTCACCCCGCTCTTGCAGGTGTCCGAATCGGACAGTGGCTACCAGCTGCGGATCGCGGTGCCGCTGCACCGTGATTCCGAAGTGGACCTGGCCAGAGTGGACAATGATCTCGCCGTCACCGTGGACGGTTTCCGGCGGCTGATCGCGTTGCCGGAGATGTTGCGCCCGTGCCGGATCACCGGTGCGGAATCCGACGCGCACGGCCTGGTCGTGAGCCTGGCCGGGAACCGGGGACCCGGGTGAGCGAGAACAGCGAACAAACGCGGACCGACGGCCTGAAACTGGCCGAAGAGATCCGGCTGCTGGTCGAACTGGTCGTCGAGCACGCCGCGCCGTGGCTGGAGGGCCTGATCTCCGCCGGGCACGGCTGCTCGGAGCATGACGGTGCTGATCGAGGAGCGGACGGCGGCTGGTGCCCGCTCTGCGCGATCGTCGGGGTCTTCCGCGGGGAACGGCCCGAGTTCGTGGCACGGTTGATGGAGCAGGCCGCGCAGCTCGTCGCGCTGCTGCGGGCGGTGCTGGCCGATCGCTGGGAGCCCGAGGGCGGGGTGCACATGCCGGGCTTCCAGCCTGCGCGGAAGGAGCCCGCGCGGGAAGATGCGCCGGTGGGAGCTTCGCGGGTCCAGCACATCACGGTGACCAGGCGCGACGCTTGGCAGCCGGACCGGGAGAACTGAGTTGCTGACGATAGGGGTGGACGTCGGGGGCACGAGTGTGCGCGCCGGCGTGGTGGACGAGCACGGCTCGCTGATGGACACCGCCAGGGTCGGAACCCCCGGCGAGGAGGACGCGCTCGAAGACGCCATCGCCGGGGTCGTCGAGGACCTCCGCAACCGGCACGACGTCTCCGGTGTCGGGCTGGCGGTCGCCGGGTTCGTCGCCAAGGACCGGCGGACGGTGATGTTCGCGCCGCATCTGTCCTGGCGTGCCGCGCCGGTCGCCGATCGCATCGAGAAGCGCGTCGGCCTGCCGGTGACCCTGGAGCACGACGTGAACGCCGCCGCGGTCGGCGAGTACCGCTTCGGGGCCGCCCGCGGCGCCCAGGTCGCCGCGCTGATCGCGCTGGGGACCGGGATCGGCGCGGGCCTGCTGCTCGACGGCCGGATCTACCGGGGCGCGTACGGTGTCGCGCCGGAACTCGGGCATCTGACCGTCGTTCCCGGCGGGCGGCCCTGTCCGTGCGGGAAGTACGGCTGCTGGGAGCGGTACTGCAGCGGGACGGCGCTGGCCGCGACGGCGGTGGAACTGCTCGCGCGGCACCCCGGCCGCTCGACCGTGCTGGCGCGCGAGACCAGGGGAGACCCGGGCTCGGTGACCGGACGCCGGGTGGCGGGCGCGGCCCGCGACGGCGACCCGATCGCCCAGCGCGCGATGACCGAACTCGCGAAATGGCTGGCCGAAGGCCTGGCGCTGGTCGCCGACGTCTTCGACCCCGAGATCATCGTGATCGGCGGCGGCGTGTCCGAATCGGCCCCGCTGTTCCTCGACGAGGCGCGTGAGCGCTACGCGGACAAGATCACCGGAGCCGGGCACCGTCCGCTCGCCCGGATCCGGGCCGCGCACCATGGCGACGATTCGACGATCGTGGGTGCCGCGGCACTCGCCGTCGACGCGGCGAAGGCTCCCGGGGCCGAGGTCGGTGTGACAGGCTGAAGGCGTGACCCGGGAGGACGGCAACGGCTTCGTGAGGTGCCACTTCGGGCATCTTCACTGGGGCTTGAACGGCGCCGCCGGGTTGCTGCTGTCCGATCCCGCGCGCGGTGTCCTGCTGCAGCGCCGGGCGTGGTGGGTCCACCATGGACGCACCTGGGCGTTGCCCGGGGGCGCCGTCGAGGCGGGGGAGAGCGCGCGCGAGGCCGCCACCCGCGAGGCGCACGAGGAAGCCGACATCCCGCCTGCCAGGGTCCGTCCGCTGTCGGCCGCGCACGTCGACCACGGGAACTGGCGCTACACCACGATCCTGGCCGCGCCGATCGGCACGCTCGCGGCCCGGGTGAAGAACGCCGAGAGCGCCGAACTGCGCTGGGTCCACGCGGGACAGGTCGCGGATTTCCGGTTGCACCGGGATTTCGCGGTGGCGTGGCCGGGATTGAGGGAACACTTGGATCGCAGGCTGGTACTGGTGGTCGACGGCGCGAACGTCGTCGGGTCGCGGCCGGACGGCTGGTGGCGCGACCGGCGCGGCGCCGCGGAACGGTTGCGGGACAAGCTCGCGGCCCTGGCGGCGACCGGGCTCGCCGATCCGGCGCTGCCCGGTGGCGACGGATGGTCGTGGTGGCCCGAGATCGTCTTGGTCGTCGAGGGCAAGGCGCGGGGAGTCGCCGCCGTACCCGGCGTCGAGGTCGTCGAGGCGGAGGGGGAAGGCGACGACAAGATCGTCGCCGTCGTCCGGTCCGCTCGTGAGGCCGGTCCGGAGGACCACGTCGTCGTGGTGACCGCCGACCGCGAACTCCGCTCCCGCGTCGAGGCCCTGGGCGCTACCGCTTTCGGCCCCGGCACCCTCCTGGGGCACCTCGACCGCACTTAGTCCTCTGGATGCGGTCCTTGCACGCGCAACTACCGCATTCAGAGGACGAAATGCGAAGTTAGGTGCGCGGGATCGTCCCTTCCCGCATCTCCGAGATGAGCGAAGCGACGACGGCGCGAAGGCTGCCGTTGTACTGCTTCGCCACCGCGCGCTGACGCAGGTAGCTGGGCCCGTGATGCAGGATCTTCTCCACCGACCGCAGTTCGTCGGCGCAGTCCAGGCGCCGGGCCACCGGTTCGAGCCGGTTCAGCAGGTCGTAGGTGTCCTCGGTGACGAGCCGCTCGTTGCCCGCCGCGTCGAGGATGATGATCGCGTCGACGCCGTAGCGCGCCGCCCGCCACTTGTTCTCCTGGACGTGCCACGGCGGCAGCGTCGGCAGGATCTCGCCGTCGTCGAGGCGGCCGCTGAAGTCGTCGACCAGGCATTGGGTCAGCGCGGAGATCGCGCCGACCTCCTCCAGCGTCGGCAGCCCGTCGCAGACGCGCATCTCGATCGTCCCGAAATGCGGGGCGGGCCGGATGTCCCAGCGGATCTCGGAGAAGTGGTCGATCACGCCCGTGGTGAACATGTCGTCGACGTAGCTCTCCAGTTCCTCCCACTTCCGGAACTGGAACGGCAGCCCGGCCGTGGGCAGCTGCTGGAACATCAGCGCGCGGTTCGACGCGTAGCCCGTGTCCTCCGCGCCCCAGTACGGCGACGACGCCGAAAGCGCTTGCAGATGCGGCGCGTAGTTGAGCAGCGCGTCCAGGATCGGCAGGGCCTTGTCGCGGTGGTCGAGGCCGACGTGCACGTGGACGCCGTAGATCAGCATCTGCCGTCCCCACCACTGGGTCCGGTCGATGAGCTTGGCGTACCGCTCCTTGTCGGTGACCTTCTGCTGGTACCACGTCGAGAACGGATGCGACCCGGCCGAGAACAGCTCCACGCCGAGCGGGTCGAGCACCGAATGCACGGCGTCGAGCGAGGTGTTCAGATCGGCCTTGACCTCGGCGATCGTGTCGCAGATCCCGCTGATCACCTCGATGGTGTTGAGCAGCAGCTCCTGTTTGATCTTCGGATGCTCCTCGTCGCCGTCGGGGCGGACGGCGTCGAGCACCTGTTCCGCGACGGACGCGAGTTCACCGGTCCGCCGGTCGACGAGGGCGAGCTCCCATTCCGCGCCGACCGTCGAACGGCGCGAAGGAGTGAAGTCGATCTTCATGGTCGGAATTGTCCGGTAGTTCAGACCTGCGCGCCGTTGTGCGGATCCGCACCGGGCGGCGGCCCCTGGCGCACCCGCAGCAGGAGCAGCGCTATCGCGGTCGCGAGGGCGAGGATGCCGAGCGGCGTGCCGAGCCGCGTGCCCATGCCGATCAGGGTGGGCGCGATCAGGAGCAGCAGGCCGAGCAGGAAGAACAACAGGACGACGAACGCGCCCTTGCGCGGCCGCGGCAGGGGAGGCGGCTCGGGCGGCACGAAGTGACCCTCGTCGTCCGGCCCGGCCGGGTCGTCCTCGAAGAGGGTCTTGTCCCAGCTGGTGCCGCCGCCGCGCCAGCCCGGTTCGGGTTCCGCGTCCGGGGTCTCGGGGCCGGGCGCCTTCTCCGAAGGCTTCTCGGCTTTCTCCGCGGATTTCCCGGCCGGTTTCTCCAGGTCCTCGTCGGGGAACAGCCCCACGCCCTCCGCACGGAGGTCGGCCACGATCTCGGCGAACGTCGCGTCGACGTCCTCCGGCCCGTCCTTGCCTCTGTTCATCCGGCGTCCACCTGTCCCGCCCGGTGCACGGACCGGGCGAAGTCCACCGTACGCGTGAAGATCAGGCCCGCGTCGTGGTCTTGGGTGGCGACGTGGAAACTGTTCTCCAGCACCACCTCGGTGACGTCTTCGCTGCCGACCCCGTCGAGGATCACCTGGGAGTTGACCGGTTCCACGATGTGGTCGACGGCCGAGTGCAGCAGGAGCACGGGCTGGGTCACCTTGGCCAGCTCCGCGCGGGTGACCTTCCACAGTTTCGCCAGGCTCGCCGCCGCGCGCACGGGCGTGCGCGAGTAGGCCACCTCCGTCTCGCCCGGTTTCGCGATGTCGTTGGCCACGCCCGGCACCGAGGGCAGGATCCTCGACAGGACGGGCAGCAGTTTGGCGTCCCACCGCAGCGTCAGGACCGACGGGTTCACCAGGACGATCCCGGCGATCCGGTCGCCGAACTCCTCGGCGAGCCGCAGCGTCAGCGTCCCGCCCATCGACATCCCGGCCACGAACACCGACTCGCAGGTCGAGAAGAGCGCCAGCAGCTCCTCGCGGACCGTGCCGTACCAGTCCTCCCAGCCTGTCCGGTTCATGTCCTGCCACCGGGTCCCGTGCCCGGGGAGCAGCGGGCAGCGCACCGTGTAACCGGCCTCGGCCAGATGGTCGCCCCAGGGCCGCATACTCGCGGGCGTGCCGGTGAACCCGTGGCACAGCAGGAAACCTGCTTCGGTCGAACCGGTGTGAGCGAACGGTTCCGCGCCGGCGAGGACGGCCATGCGATCGCCTTCCGTGAGAGCTGGGTAGGTCTACTATGTTCGCACGACCGGAGCGGCTTGTGGGCCCCCGGCCACCGCCGGAATCCGGCCGGATCGGGTGTGAGATCCGTCGCTGGGTGCGGGTAACCGGGTGGACTTCGTTGTGCCGGGGGTGCCCGGTTCGTAGTCTTGACCATCGGGCACAGGGGTTGAGCTGCTAGGAGGAGTTTTCGCAGTGCTGTACTGGCTCATGAAACACGTGTTTATCGGGCCACTGCTCAAGGCGCTGTGGCCCACCAAAGTCGTCGGCGCGGAGAACATCCCCGACGACGGTGGCGTGATCCTCGCGGGCAACCATCTCGCGGTCGCGGACTCCTTCTTCATGCCGCTGCGGGTCAAGCGCAAGGTGACCTTCCCGGCGAAATCGGAGTACTTCACCGAGAAGGGCCTCAAAGGCCTGCTGAAGAAGTGGTTCTTCACCGGCGTCGGCCAGTTCCCGATCGACCGCTCCGGCGGCAACGCGGCGCAGGCCGCGCTCGACACCGCGACCCGGCTGGTCCGCGAAGGGCACCTCCTCGGCATCTACCCCGAGGGAACCCGCTCCCCGGACGGCCGCCTGTACAAGGGCAAGACCGGCGTCGCGCGGATCGCGCTCGAGTCCGGCGGCCTCGTGGTCCCGGTCGCGATGATCGGCACCGACAAGGTCAACCCGATCGGCTCGAAGATGTGGTGGCCGCGCCGCCTCGAGATCCGCTTCGGCAAGCCGCTCGACTTCTCGCGCTACGAGGGCCTCGCCGGTGACCGCTTCATCGAGCGGTCCATCACCGACGAGATCATGTACGCGCTCATGGAGCTCTCCGGCCAGGAGTACGTCGACATCTACGCCGCCAAGGCGAAGGAACTGCTCGCCGCCGATGAGGCGGGACTCCGTCCGAAGGTGCCCGCGCAGCCGTCCGCCCAGGACGTCGCCCGTATCCCGGACACCAAGGTCGGCTGAGCCCCCACTAGGGTTCTGCGGTGCGCTTTTTCTACGACACCGAATTCATTGAGGACGGCGTGACCATCGATCTGGTGTCGATCGGTGTCGTGGACGAAAGAGGCCGCGAGTTCTACGCGGTCTCGACCGATTTCGATCCCGGCAAGGCAGGCCCCTGGGTCCGCGACAACGTGCTCCCGAAACTCCCGTCGCCCGCCGACCCGGCGTGGCGCAGCCGCGAGAAGATCCGCGCGGATCTGCTCGAATTCTTCGGCAAGCCGCCCGGCGGGATCGAACTGTGGGCCTGGTTCGCCGCCTACGACCACGTCGCGCTGGCGCAGCTGTGGGGGCCGATGCCCGCGCTGCCGCGCCAGCTGCCCCGCTTCACCCGTGACCTGCGGCAACGCTGGGAGGACGCGGGCAAGCCGAAGCTGCCGGCGGCCCCGGACGACCAGCACGACGCCCTGGCGGACGCGCGGCACAACTACCAGCGGTGGCAGATCATCGAGTCCTACTGGCAGCGTTAGTCCTCTCTCGCGTGCAATGAAGGGGCCTTTCATCGCAAATTTTGCGATGAAAGGCCCCTTCATTGCGCTCGCGCGGCTGAGTCAGCGGCGTGAGTCGACGGCTTCCGCGAGGGTGTCCAGCAGCTCCGCGGTCGTGTCCCATCCCAGGCAGGCGTCCGTGATCGACTGCCCGTAGGTCAGCGAAGCCGCCTCGCCGAGCGTCAGGTCCTGTCGCCCCGCGACCAGGAAACTCTCCAGCATCAGCCCCGCGATGCCCCGCTCACCGGCACTGATCCGCCCGGCCAGTTCCCGCACCACCGAAGCCTGCCGCACGTGGTCCTTCGCGC
Organism: Amycolatopsis oliviviridis; assembly: GCF_014654365.1. Lineage (GTDB taxonomy): Bacteria > Actinomycetota > Actinomycetes > Mycobacteriales > Pseudonocardiaceae > Amycolatopsis > Amycolatopsis oliviviridis. The sequence goes on along the minus strand of NZ_BNAY01000002.1, from coordinate 905,599 downwards.
TGTTGCCGTGGCTCGCGTCGATGATCACGCGTTCCGGCAGCCCCGACTTCGCCAGCCGGGCCAGCGTGTCGGCCACCGTCGCGGGGTCGTGGTTCGGACCGGCCGAGCTGCCGCGCAGGATCACGTGGCAGTCCTCGTTCCCGGCCGTGGTGATCAGCGCGGCGAGCCCGTCGGGGTTGATGCCGGCGAACACGTGGCTCGCGCCGGCCGCGCGGGTGGCGTCGACGGCGACCTGGACGTCGCCCTCGGTCGAGTTCTTGATCCCCACCGGCATCGACAGTGCGCTGCACAGCTGCCGGTGCACCTGGCTCGCCGCGGTCCGCGCGCCGATGGATCCCCAGGTCACGGTGTCGGAGATGAACTGCGGGGTGATCGGGTCGAGGAATTCGCAGCCGACCGGAAGGCCGAGCGCGGAGATGTCGAGCAGCAGTTTGCGCGCCATCCGGAGGCCGTGGTTGACCTCGTAGGTGCCGTCGAGGCCCGGGTCGTTGATCAGGCCTTTCCAGCCGAGCGTGGTCCGCGGCTTCTCGAAGTAGACGCGCATGACGATGTGCAGGTCGCGGCGGTGTTCTTCGGCCTTGGCAGCGAGGCGGCGGGCGTAGTCGAGCGCGGCGTCCGCGTCGTGCACCGAGCAGGGCCCGACGACGACGAGGAGCCGGTCGTCCCGGCCGTCGAGGATGTCGACGGCCGAGGCCCGCCCGGCTAGGACGGTATCGGCGATTTCCGCCGTCATCGGATGTTCGTGCCGCAGCATCGCGGGCGACAGCAGCGGGTTGATGGCCGCCGTGCGGTGCCCGTCGAGGGCGATCAGGGTGTCAGCGGAGGGAGACATCGCGGGTCTGGTTCCTTTCGAAAGGGATACCGACCCGCGGGAACTCGCCGAGCCGGTGTGATTCCGGCTCGGGGTGGTTGGTCAGCGCAGGTTCACGCCGCCGTGCCCACCCGGGGCCGGCTTCGTAAACCAGAAATAGCGCTGCACGGCGCCAAGCTAGCACATCCGTCACGTGGACCGATTCCCGAGGTGGTCCGCCCTGCACCGATCCAGAGAACTCCCGCTACCCTGGCGTCGGGACATGTGACTGTCATCTCTACGGAACACAAGACGGAGGCTTCTGATGCGTGTCGGTGTGCTGACCGGCGGTGGGGACTGCCCGGGGCTCAACGCGGTGATCCGCGGTGTGGTGCGCAAGGGCATCGAGGTGCACGGCTGGGACATCGTCGGGTTCCGCAACGGCTGGAACGGTCCCCTCACCGGGGACAGCCGCCCGCTCGGCCTGAACGACGTCGAGGACATCCTGACCCGCGGCGGCACGATCCTGCGGTCGTCGCGGACGAACCCGTACAAGGTCGAAGGCGGTGTCGACAAGATCAAGGCCGTGCTCGCCGAGCAGCAGGTCGACGCGCTGATCGCGATCGGCGGCGAGGACACCCTCGGTGTCGCGAAGCGGCTCACCGACGACGGTGTCGGCGTCGTCGGGGTGCCCAAGACGATCGACAACGACCTCGGCGCCACCGACTACACCTTCGGCTTCGACACGGCCGTCTCGATCGCCACCGAGGCCATCGACCGGCTGCACACCACGGCCGAGTCGCACCACCGTGCCCTGGTCGTCGAGGTCATGGGACGGCACGCGGGCTGGATCGCGCTGCACTCCGGCCTTGCCGGCGGTGCGAGCGTGATCCTGGTGCCGGAGCGGCACTTCGACGTCGACCAGGTCGTCTCGTGGGTCGAGCGCCGCTTCGAGAAGGAGTTCGCGCCGATCATCGTGGTCGCCGAAGGCGCGCTGCCCGAGGGCGGCGAGGAGAAGCTGCTGACCGGTGAGAAGGACGCCTTCGGGCACGTCCGGCTCGGTGGCATCGGCACCTGGCTGGCCGACGAGATCGCCGCCCGCACCGGCAAGGAGTCCCGCGCGGTCGTGCTCGGGCACGTCCAGCGCGGCGGTACGCCGACCGCGTACGACCGCGTGCTCGCCACCCGGTTCGGCCTCCACGCGGTCGACGCCGTTGCCGACGGCGACTTCGGCGTGATGGTCGCGTTGCGCGGCACGGACATCGTCCGCGTCAAGCTCTCCGAGGCGACCGCCGAACTGAAGACCGTCCCGGTCGAGCGGTACGAAGAGGCCGAAGTCTTCTTCGGCTGAGCCGCGTTTCAGGAGAAGGCCCCTTACTTTGTGCTCAGCTCGGGTAAGGGGCCTTCCCTTTCCTTGCGGCCCCGCCCCGGCGGCGAGTTGAATCGGGCCACCCGGGGGATCTTGGGTGGAAGGGCGGGGGTTCTCATGGCGGCAGCGGGATCCAGCAGGCGCGAGTTCCTGAGATGGCTGGCCGCGAGCGGGACCGGCGTGGCGCTCGCCGGACTGGTGCCCGGCGTCGCCGCCGCCGCGGACGAGATCATCGTCATCTCCCATGTCACGCTGATCGACGGCACGGGTTCGGCGCCGCGGCGCGACATCTCGGTCGTGCTCGCCGGCGATCGGATCGCGTGGGTCGGCGCCGCCGGCCAGGTCCCGGAAACCGGTGGCGCGCGGGTGATCGACGGCCGCGGCAAGTACCTCGTCCCAGGACTGTGGGACATGCACACCCACGGCCTGGACCTCGAAGAGATCATCCCGCCGCTGCATTTGGCCCACGGCGTCACCGGCGCCCGCGAGATGTGGGGCTACGCGGAGACCCGCGCGGCCCGGGACAAGATCGAACGCGGTGAGCTGCTCGGCCCGCGCGTCGTGATGGGAAGCGGGATCGTCGACGGGCCGGTCACGCTCCTGAGCCCGCCGGTGCTCCAGGTGTCGAACGCGGCCGAGGCGCGCGCGGTCGTCCGCGCGGAGAAGGCCGCGGGCGCGGAGTTCGTCAAGACCTACTCCTACCTCGGCCCCGACGCCGTCCGCGCGGTCGCGGACGAGGTCCGCGCGCTGGGACTGCGGTTCTCGGGACACTGGCCGTACAAGCTGTCCCACAGCGAGGCGAGCGACCTCGGCCAGCACAGCTTCGAGCATTTCTTCGGGGTCTCGATCCACTGCTCGTCCCGGCGGGACGAGATCCTCGCCAGGTTGAAGGCGACGCCGTACGACCCGGCGGCGCCGCGCGCCTTTTTCAACCTGGCGCGGCGACTGGAGTTCGACTCGGTGTCCACGTACAACCCCGGCGCCGCGTGGTCCTACTTCGGCAGGCTGCGGCGCAACGGCACCTGGCATTCGCCGACGCTCACGATCAACCGGGTCGTCACGCAGCCCGCCGAGACCCACAAGCACGACCCGCGGCTGAAGTACCTGCCCGCCGACATCCGGCAGAGCTGGGTCGTGGGCATCGAGCAGTTCGCGCCGAAGACCCCGGCGGAAATCGTTCTGCAGGAACGGTATTACCAGGAGACGCTGCGGCTGGTCGGCGTCGCGCACGAAGCGGGCGTCGGGCTCATCGGCGGCACCGACTGTCTCAACCCGTACACCTTCCCCGGCAGCGGGCTGCACGAGGAACTCGCCTTCCTGGTCGAGGCCGGGCTCTCGCCGGTGCACGCGCTGAAGACCGTGACCGGCGACGCGGCGAAGTTCCTCGGCAGGGAAGCGACGTCGGGCACCGTCGCGGCGGGGAAGGAGGCGGACCTCGTGCTGCTGGACGCGAACCCGGCGACCGACATCCGCAACATCGCGAAGATCGACCTGGTGATCACCCGCGGCCGTGTCCTCGACAAGACCGCGCGGCACCGGATGCTGGACGCCGTCGAGGTCGCCGCGAACAGGCCCGTCACGAGCGCCCGGCTTCAGGCCCTGGCTCGCCGGGGTTGTTGCTGCTAGAGCTTTTCCGCCAGCTCGATGATGATCCCGTCGGGGCCGCGGAGGTAGCAGAGCAGGTAGCTGCCCTCGAAGTTCACGACCTCGCCGACGAGCGTCGCGCCGCGCGGCCGCACACGGTCGAGGGCGTCCTGGAGGTCGTCGACCTCGAAGGCGAGGTGGCGAAGGCCGCGGGTGTTGGCCGGCGCGCGGGAGTCGCCGGGGTGGGCCTCGGGCGTGAGGTACTGGATGAGTTCGAGCCGTCCGCCGCCGCCGGGGACGGACACCATCGCGATCTCCGACTTGGCCTTGTCGACCGCGGTGATGCGGTCCGCCAGGTCGTTCTCCATCGTCATCCGGCCTTCGAGTTCGAGGCCGAGCTCGACGAAGAACTCGATGGCGGCCGTGAGGTCGCTGACGATGACGCCGACGTGGTCCATCCGCTGGATGCTCATGCTGGTGGTCTCCCTCGCTGTGGTGCTTGCGCCCCAGGGACGACGCCGCTCCGCCGTTCTCGACATCCTCCCCGCATTTCGTCCTCTAAATGCGGTGGTTCGTGTCGCCAACCACCGCGTTTAGTCCTCTGGATGCGGTAATTCGGTGGCGAACTACCGCATCCAGAGGACGAAATGCGGGAGGTCAGACGAGCGCGAGGGTGTCCAGGAGCGACACGGCCCGCGCGATGTCCTCGGTGAGCGGCCGGTCCTCGACGCTCGGTTCGAGCACGGCCGCGGCGGTCTCGTACGCGTCCCGCGCGGGCAGCGCGACGAGCTCGGCCTTCCGCATCCGCAGCGCCCGGACGGCCGCGACCAGCTCGCACGCCAGCACCTGCTGGTACGCCGCCCCGGCCGCGGTCGCCGCCCGCGCGGCCTGCGTGGAGAAGCTCGCGTGGTCCTCGATCCCGCGTGAGACGACGGCGGTGCCGAGCGTCGCCGGGAGCGCGGCCTGCCGCAGTTCGGTGAGCGCGTCGTGGGCGACGTACTCCAGGATCATCACACCCGAACTGCCCGACGGCCCGGCCGCGAGGAACGGCCGCAGCCCGGTGAACTCCGGCTCCACCAGGTCGCCCAGCCGCGCCACCGACAGTTCGGCGACCTGATGGACGGTCGCGCGCACCTGGTCGAGCGCGGTCGAGACGTACGCCGTGTGGAAATGCGCGTGGTGGTAGGCGTCCTGATGCACCGTCGAGATCATCGGGTTCTCGGTGCTGGCGTTGATCTCCACCGCGAGGACGTCGCGCAGGTAGTGGATCGCGTCGAGCGCCGGACCCTGCACTTGCGGGAACGCGCGGAGCCCGAACGGGTCCTGGATGCGCCTGCCGGGTTTGGGCGTGCCCTCCATCCCGAGCAGCCGCCGCATCTCCGCCGCGCACGCGACCTGCCCGGCGTGCGGACGCGCCTCGTGCACCGGAGTCGCGTACGCCTCGGGGTTCCCGTCGAGCGCGATGTACGTCAGCGCCGCGACGACGTGACTCGCGCGCGTCAGGGTGTCGAGCCGCATCGCCGCGAGGGTCGCTTCGGCCAGCGTCGCGGCGTTGCTGCTCATGAACGCGAGCGCATCACCGGCCTGCACCGGCACCGGAGGCACACTGCCCGAAAGCCACGGCCGCTCGCCGGTGAGCGCGAGCGCGGTCTCGGCCAGCGGCGCGAGGTCACCGGTGCCGATCGCGCCGAGCCGGTGCACCAGCGGCAGCGCCCCGGTCCGCACCGCGGTGGCCAGCGCCCCGATCAGGTCGGGGCTGAGCCCGGCGCGTCCGGCCAGCAGCTGATTGAGCCGGATCAGCATCATCGCCCTGGTCTGGCCGGGGGACATGACGTCGCCGCTGCCGCCGGCGTGACTGCGCAGCAGCCGCAGCCCGTGATCCGGCGACTCGCCTTCGCCGACCGGATCCTCTTTGTTGGCGCCGACGCCGGTGGTGCGGCCGTAGACGATCCGGCGCGTGCTCAGTTCCTCGGCGAGTTTCCACGCGCTTTCCGCGCCGCGCAGCGCGGCGATCGACACGTCGATGCCCAGCGGTCCCTCGGTGCCCGCGGCGGTCACGACGTCCGCGCAGCGCAGGGTCCGGCCGTCCACCCGGATCACGGCGGCCTCCTTTCACGACCGCCCCACTATGAACGCCGTCAGTCCGACGGCGGCTGCCAGGGCGGCCGGTTGCCCCAGTCCCACTTCGGCATCGGCTCGGGCACGGTGACCTCGCGGCCGGGCTGCGAGAACATCACCGCGAGCCTGCTGCCCCATTCGACGTACGCGGCGAACGCGGAGCGGAACTCGGGATCGGCCGGGAGCCCAGCCTCGTCGGCGGCGTCGAAGAGCAGGTTCACCCAGCGGCGGCGCTGCTCCTCGGTGATGGCCCGGCCGAGATGTCGTCCGACCATGTGCCGGTGCCCGCCGTGGTCGCGGCTGTAGGACTCCGGGCCGCCGAACACCTCGGCGAGCCAGACCGCGACGTGCTCCGGGTGCCCGGGATCCATGTCGCGGAAGACCGGCTCCAGCAACGGGTCCTTGAGGACGTGGCCGTAGAAGACAGTGGTCAGCCGCCGCAGGGCGGCCAGCCCGCCCGCCCATTCGTACAACGTCGGCGTCTCGGTCACGTAGGGTCCTCCCAGCGGTGCTGTTCTCCACGTCCGGCAAGGCAACCACCTCGGATCGCGCGGGACAACCGCTTACTTTTCGGTGCGTGCCAACGGGAGTGGCGATGAAGCGGTATCACTGCGCGGCCGACCGCGGCATCACGTTCGAGCCGTTACCTATTCACTGACCGTCCTCGTCCAGATGCCGTTCGAGCGCGTCGATCCGGTCTTCCCAGAACCGGCGGTACGGCGCGAGCCAGGCGTCGACCTCCGCGAGCGGTTCCGGGCGCAGCCGATAGCAGCGGCGCTGGGCCGCGACGCGGACGGTGACCAGACCCGCCTCGCGTAGGACACGCAGGTGTTTCGATACGGCCGGTTGGCTCAATTCGAGGACCTCGACCAGCTCGTTGACCGACCGTTCGCCGTCGCGCAGGAGGTCGAGGATGGTCCTCCGCCGCGGCTCGGCGAGGATCTCGAAAGTCTGCATCATCCGGGAAATGTGCCTTGTGCGGCATATTTCCGTCAAGGAATGTTCGAAAATGTCCATCCGAAAGTCTTGGTCTGAACCATTGACGGAGTGGTCTAGTCCACTTAGCTTGTGCGTGTCCCGCCGCAGTCCTCTCGTCACCGCTGGTGACCGTGAAGGGAGAACGCATGTCCCGTTCGAGCAGGCTCACCGCGATCGTCGGTGCCGCGGCCGTCGCGCTGGGCGCGCTGGCCGTCGCCGCACCGGCGCAGCAGGCGACCGCCGCTCCCGAGGCGCCGGACGCCTCGGTCGGCAAGGTCCTCGGGTACTTCGCCGAATGGGGCGTCTACCAGCGGAACTATCACGTCAAGAACATCGACACGTCGGGTTCGGCGAGCAAGCTGACCCACATCAACTACTCGTTCGGCAACGTGACCGGCGGCGGCTGCGCCCTCGGTGACGCCGAAGCGGCGACCAGCAAGTTCTACGACGCCGCCGGCAGTGTCGACGGGGTCGCCGACAGCTGGGACAACGGCGCGCTGCGCGGGAACTTCAACCAGCTGAAGAAGCTCAAGGCCAAGTACCCGAACCTCAAGGTGCTGTGGTCCTTCGGTGGCTGGACCTGGTCCGGCGGCTTCGGCGAGGCGGCCAAGAACCCCGCCAAGTTCGCCGAGTCCTGCTACAACCTGGTCAACGACCCGCGCTGGGCTGGCGTCTTCGACGGCATCGACATCGACTGGGAGTACCCGAACGCCTGCGGTCTCTCCTGCGACACCAGTGGCGCGGCCGCGATCAAGAACCTCGCGCAGGCCCTGCGGGAGAAGTTCGGCTCGAAGCTGGTCACCGCCGCGATCACCGCGGACGGCACCGACGGCGGCAAGATCGACGCCGCGGACTACGGCGGCGCGGCGCAGTACTTCGACTGGTACAACGTCATGACCTACGACTACTTCGGCGCCTGGGCCGCGCAGGGCCCGACCGCCCCGCACTCGCCGCTGAACGACTACGCGGGCATCCCGACCGCCGGCTTCCACTCCGACGCGGCGATCCAGAAGCTGAAGAGCAAGGGCGTCCCGGCGAACAAGCTGCTGCTGGGCATCGGCTTCTACGGCCGCGGCTGGACCGGCGTCACCCAGGAGGCCCCGGGCGGCACCGCGACCGGTCCGGCGGCGGGCACCGAGCCGGGCATCCAGGACTACAAGGTCCTGAAGACCACCTGCCCGGCCACCGGGACCGTGGCGGGCACCGCCTACGCCAAGTGCGGCAGCGACTGGTGGAGCTACGACACCCCGGCGACCATCGGCGGGAAGGTCGCCTATGCCAAGAACCAGGGGCTCGGCGGCGCCTTCTTCTGGGAACTGTCCGGTGACACGGCCGACGGTGAGCTGATCACCGCTCTGGCCAAGTAAGCCCTTCCGGGCGCGCGTGAAGGCCCCCTTCCCTTCGCTCAGCCGAGGGAAGGGGGCCTTCACGCGCTTCTGTCGGTGGCGGGGATTACGGTCACCCCATGGGTTTCGAGGGTTTCGGCGAGTACGCCATCGACTTCTACGACGGTCTGGAGGCCGACAACTCCAAGTCCTACTGGGACGCGAACCTCGCCACCTACAAGGCCGACGTCCGCGCGCCGATGGAGGCGCTGCTCGCGGAACTGGTCCCGGAGTTCGGTGACGGCTTCGGCGAGGGAAAGGTCTTCCGCCCGTATCGCGACGTCCGGTTCGCCAAGGACAAGACGCCCTACAAGACCCACTGCGGCGCGGTGATCGAACAGGGGCGCGGCGGTGGCGCGTACTACGTCGAGGTCGGCCCGCCCGGGCTGCGCGTCGGCGGCGGCTGCTTCCACTTCGAGTCCGATCAGCTCGCCCGCTTCCGCAAGGCCGTCGACACCGAACTGCGGGGTGCCGAGCTGGCCAAGATCCTCGCGAAGCTGGAGAAAGCGGGCTGGGAGGTCAAAGGGGACAGGCTCAAGTCGAAGCCGCGCGGGTTCGCGGAGGACCACCCGCGCATCGACCTGCTGAAGTACCGCTCGGTGTACGCCGTCCGTGGCTGGGAGCCGGACGACGTCCTGCACGAACGCGGCGCGCTCGACAGGGTGCGCAAGGCGTGGCGGCAGGTCCGGACGTTCAACGAGTGGGCGCGGGACCGCGTCGGGCCGAGCGAGAAGCCGCGTCGATAACCGGCGAATCTTGTTCGACGGTTATGTCCTGCCCTGGTGAACTGACACTTTTCTTGAACTTTCGGTATCGGTAAAGACGTACGTCCGATGAGGGACTACGCTGTGCGAACGTGAGCCGACGCGCGAAGATCGTTTGTACCCTGGGCCCCGCGACCGCTACGCCGGAGAAGATGCGGCAACTCGTCGACGCCGGGATGGACGTCGCGAGGATGAACTTCAGCCACGGGACGCACAGCGACCACAAGCAGGTCTACGACCTCATCCGCACCGCCGCCGCCGAATCCGGCCGCGCGGTGGGCATCCTCGCCGACCTCCAGGGGCCGAAGATCCGTCTCGGCACCTTCGCGGGCGGCCCGGTCGAGTGGCACAACGGCGACATCGTGCGCATCACCGTCGAGGACGTCGCGGGTACGCACGACCGCGTCTCGACCACCTACAAGGGGCTCGCCGACGACGCGAAGCCCGGCGACCGTCTCCTGGTGGACGACGGCAAGGTCGGCCTCGTCGTCAAGCAGGTCGAGGGCCCGGACGTCGTCTGTGAGGTCACCGAAGGCGGCCCCGTCAGCAACAACAAGGGCGTCTCCCTGCCCGGCATGGACGTCTCGGTGCCGGCGCTGTCCGAAAAGGACATCGAAGACCTCGAGTTCGCGCTCGAACTCGGCGTGGACTTCATCGCGCTGTCGTTCGTCCGCTCGCCCGCCGACATCGACCTGGTCCACCAGGTGATGGACCGCGTCGGCAAGGGCCGCCTGCCGGTGGTCGCGAAGATCGAAAAGCCCGAAGCGGTCTACAACCTCGAAGCCATCGTGCTGGCCTTCGACGCGGTGATGATCGCGCGCGGTGACCTGGGCGTCGAACTCCCGCTGGAGCAGGTCCCGCTGGTGCAGAAGCGCACCATCCAGATCGCCCGCGAGAACGCGAAGCCGGTCATCGTCGCGACGCAGATGCTCGAGTCGATGATCAACAGCTCCCGCCCGACCCGCGCGGAGGCCTCGGACGTCGCCAACGCGGTGCTCGACGGCGCGGACGCCCTCATGCTCTCGGGTGAGACCAGCGTCGGCCGCTACGCCATCGACGTGGTCAAGACCATGGGCCGGATCATCGAGGCCGTCGAGACCGACTCGCCGGTCGTGCCGCCGCTGTCGCACGTCCCGCGCACCAAGCGCGGTGTCATCTCCTACGCGGCCCGGGACATCGGCGAGCGGCTGAACGCCAAGGCCCTGGTCGCCTTCACCCAGTCCGGTGACACCGTCCGGCGGCTCGCGCGGCTGCACACGCGGCTGCCGCTGCTGGCGTTCACCCCGGAGGAGAGCGTCCGCAGCCAGCTCGCGATGACCTGGGGCACCACGACGCGGATCGTGCCGAAGGTGGGCTCCACCGACCAGATGATCCAGCAGGTCGACCACGCGATGCTCGAAATGGGCAAGTACGCCAAGGGTGACCTGGTGGTCATCGTCGCCGGCTCCCCGCCCGGGACCGTCGGCTCGACCAACCTCATCCGGGTGCACCGCCTCGGCGAGGACGACCACGCCTGACGTTGTCTGAAGTACATGAAGGCCCCCTTCCTTGCGCCTAGGTACAGGAAGGGGGCCTTCATGTACTTCGTGCCGAAGGTGGCCTTCGCGACAAACGTCCCGCCTCACGGAGGCCCGAGGCACCCTTACGGCCTAAAGTTCAGGTCATGACTGAGACGGCCAGGGAAGCCGCGGCCGGTTTCGACAGCACCGGCGGCGTCGGCGGTCAGCCGGTGCTCGACAAGCTGGTCGCCCTGCTGGACTTGGAGAAGATCGAGGAGAACATCTTCCGCGGTGTCTCGCCGGCGCATTCGCCGGTGCGGGTGTTCGGCGGGCAGGTCGCGGGGCAGGCGCTGGTCGCCGCCGGCCGCACCGTGCCCGAGGAGCGGAAGGTCCACTCGCTGCACGCGTACTTCATCCGCGGCGGCGACCCCAGCGTCCCGATCGTCTACGAGGTCGACCGCATCCGCGACGGCCGCTCGTTCACCACCCGCCGCGTCGTGGGCATCCAGCACGGCAAGGCGATTTTCTCGCTGTCCGCGTCGTTCCAGAAGGACGAGGGCGGCATCGAGCATTCCGAGGGCATGCCGGACGTCCCGGAGCCCGAGTCGCTCCCGACGCTGCAGGAGCGGGCCGAGGGGTACTTCATCGGCCACCACGACCGGCCGCGCCCGATCGACCTGCGCTACGTCAACGACCCGCCATGGGTGACCAGGAAGTCCGGCGAGCTGCCCGCTCGCAACCAGGTCTGGATGCGGGCCGACGGCAAGCTCCCGGACCAGCAGCTGCTGCACGTCTGCGTCCTGACCTACGCCTCCGACATGACGCTCCTGGACTCGGTCCTCGCGCGCCACGGCGTCTACTGGGACCTCGACAAGGTGATCGGCGCGAGCCTCGACCACGCGCTCTGGTTCCACCGCCCGTTCCGGGCCGACGAGTGGTTCCTGTACGACAGCGCTTCGCCGACGGCGTCGGGTGCCCGCGGTCTGGCCACCGGACGGTTTTTCGCGGCGGATGGAACGCATATCGCCACCGTTGTGCAGGAAGGCCTTCTCCGGGTGGTGTGAACGGTGACGTTCCGCATCCGGGAAGCGTCTTGTCCACCCTTTAGAGGGAATGGCGAAAGGCAATAACATCTGGGATCAGAGTGTTGCTGAATGATCGGGAATAAAGGGAGGGCCGGAACCGATCGGGGGACGGCTCCGGCCCTGCACCGGGGGTGAATCCGGCTCGACAGGTATCCTCGCGGAAGCCTGTCGGTGCAGCTCGCGGCCCCGCGCCCGTGCCGCGAGCGGATCCGCTGCCGCCGACGAAGGCGGGCGTTCCGCGTTGCACAATGCTCAACCTACAACGGCAATCTGCAAATTGCAGGATGAAAGACCGGCCGCGTCGGAAAATGGTCGTGTGACCATCTCACCGAATGTGTCCCGGGCTGGTTAGATGTGCTTCGTGCGGGGTTACTGAACACTGTTCTCCTCGCCGCGTCGTGATCGGTGTTGCTCGGACAGCTTGTGGAGGTGCCGTGATGACGAGGGGTCAGGGACCCACCGTGCGCCGCCGTCGGCTGGCGAGCGAGCTGAGGCGATTGCGTGAGGCGGCCGACCTCACCATCGACGAGGTCAGCGAGAAGCTCGAATGCTCGGCGTCGAAGGTCAGCCGCATCGAGACCGGGCACGTCGGTGTCACCCCGCGCGACGCGCGCGACATGCTCGAGCTGTACGGCATCGCGGGCGACGAGCAGGAAGCACTCGTCCAGCTGGCCAGGGAAGCCCGCAAACGCGGCTGGTGGCACGCGTACAACGAGGTGTTCACCGGCACCTTCGTCGGCCTGGAGGCGGACGCGAGTTCGTTGCGGGCCTTCCAGGCACTGCTGGTGCCGGGCCTGTTGCAGACGGAGCGCTACGCCAAGGCCGTGATCAGGGCGATGCGGCCCGACGCCGAGGACGCCGAGATCCGGCGCCGGGTGGCGGCGCGGATGGCGCGGCAGGAGCTGCTGACCGACCCCTCGCCCCCGGAGTACTGGGCCGTGATGGACGAAGCGATCCTGCATCGCACGGTCGACGGCGCCGAGGTGATGGCGGAACAGCTGTACCGGATGGTCACGATGGCGGCGCAGCCGAACGTGACCGTCCAGATCGTGCCGTTCGGCGCGGGTGCCCATCCCGGGATGGAGGGTCCGTTCCTCATCATGGGCTTCCCCGAACTGGCCGACACCGACGTGGTCTACGTCGACAGCACCTCCAGCGGGCTCTACCTGGAGGAACCCCCGGACGTCCGGCGATACGCGTTGATGTTCGACCATCTCCGTGCCGCCGCGTTGAAGCCGGACGACTCGGTCGAGGTGATCGCCGAGGCCGCCGGCAGGTTCGCCGAAGAGGCCGCCCTGCCGAAGAAAGTCCCCGGAAACGAGTAAGGAGTGGGGAGCATGACGCCCAACGATGATCTTTCCCAGGCCCGGTGGTTCAAGAGCAGCCACAGTGGTGGCGGCAACGACTGTGTCGAGGTCGCCTTCACCGGTTCCGGTGCCGCCCTGAGGGACTCCAAGGACCCTGAGGGTGGTGCCTTCCGCCTGTCGCCACAGGCTTGGAGCGGGCTGCTCGGCGCGGTGCGCCCGAGTGGCCCGGCTCACGCCTAGAGACACTGAGACTCGACCCCTTACGCCCCCCGAGCAGGGGATGGGCCGGCGTAAGGGGTCGAATCACGTCCGGGTGTAGGTGATCACCCGATGCCTCAGGGCACCCCTCAGGACGAATCTGATCACTACCGAACAAGGCAGTGAGTTCCTAAGGGGAAAATGATGAACACGAACGACGCTCTGCTCACCGCGGTACTGGCCGAGGTCGACTACCGCCGCGAAGAGCTTCAGCGAGCGGGCCGCAGCGTGTGGGTCGATCGGGCCCGCCGGGCAGGCAAGCGGATCCGCGCCCAGCGCGCCGACGTCCGGGTGCCCGCCCAGCAGCGCCGCGAGGCCGGACAGGTGCCCGCCCGCAGCGGCGAGATCACCCGGTAGAGGTCGAGTGCGATGAAGCTCTCGGCGAAAACCCAGGCGAAGTTGTCGGTCCGGTAGGCAAGAATGCACCTCGTGCCCCGTCTTGGCTCCGGTATCCCGATCGTCGCCCGCACTCAGGAGATGCGGCAGCTCCGCGCCGCCTTCGCCCGTGCAGAACGGGCCGAGGCCGGCGCGGTGCTGCTCTCCGGTGACGCCGGGGTCGGCAAGACCCGTCTCCTGACCGCGCTCGGCGAGGTCACCGCCGGCGCGGGCGCCCTGGTGCTGACAGGGCGCTGTATCGACGTCCATGAGGGCGGTCTTCCTTATCTTCCGTTCGCCGAGGCCCTCGCGCCGTTGGCGACGACGTCCGATCCCGCGGTCACGGCCGCGGTCCGGGCCCGGCCGGCGCTGGGCAGGCTGCTCCCGCAGATGCAGCAGGCGGAGGAGTACCCCGCCATCGAAGACGGTCAGCTCACCGCGAGCGAACAGGTGTCGACGCAACGGCTCGGGCCCGAACAGGACCTCGGCCAGCTCCAGCTGTTCGACGCGGTACTGGGGGTGCTGACCGTCATCGCTCAGCGCCGGCCCGTGGTCATCCTGCTGGAGGATCTGCACTGGGCCGACGGCTCCACCCGGAACCTGCTGTCCTTCCTGCTGACGAGGCTGCGCACCCAGCGGCTGCTGGTGGTGGCGAGCTATCGCGAGGAGGACGTCCACCGGCGGCATCCGCTGCGGGCGCTGCTGTCGGAGGTGGTGCGCCTGGGCGCGGTCGAACGCGTCGAGGTCAAGCCGTTCGGCGCGGAGGACGCGCGCGCGTTCGTCGAGGCACTGGCCGACGAGCCGATCGGCCAGGACATGATCGCCGACATCGTCGCCCGGTCCGAGGGCAATCCGTTCTTCGTCGAGGAGCTGCTCGCGTCCGCGAAAGACTGCCGCGAGCTCCCGGCAGGGCTGGCCGAAGTACTCCTCGCGCGGGTGGAGCAGCTTTCCCCGATCACGCGCCGGATCCTGCGCGTGGTCTCGGTCGCCAAGGACTCGGTGGCGCACGCCGCCCTCGCCGAGATCTCCGGACTGGACGAACTCGAACTCGACGAGGCACTGCGCGAGGCGGTGCAGCATCACGTGCTGGTGATCGAGAACGGTTTCTACACCTTTCGCCACGCGTTGCTGCAGGAAGCGGTCTACGGGGATCTGCTGCCGGGGGAGCGGGTGCGCATGCACGCCGCCTACGCGACGCGGATCCGCACCCGGACGCAGGGCCGTGGCCAGGACGCGCGGCTCGCGCACCACAGCCTGGAGAGCAAGGATTTCGTCACCGCGCTGGCCGCGTTGCTGCGCGCGATGGACGAGGCGGAGAAGCTGGGCGCGCCCGGCGCCGCGCTGCGGCACGTCGAGCAGGCACTGTCCATCTGGGACGCCGTACCCGCGGCGGACCGGCCGTCGGACGTCGACGAGCTGCGGCTGCTGCACGAGGCGTCGTACTTCGCGAGCACGTCGGGGGAGCCGGAGCGGGCGGTCGCCTATTCGCGGTCCGCGACCGAGGCCCTCGGCCCGGACACCGGCAACGAGCGGTCCGCGAAGGTCTGGCGGCGGCACGCGGAGGCGCTGCTGTCGGTCGACGGCACCCTGGATGAGGTCCTCGAGGCGATCGACAAGGCCTGGGAGCTGGTCGAACACACCGAGGCGAGTTCCGCGCGGGCCTGGGTGCTCGCCACCAGGGCGGGGATCCTGCGGCTGATCGACAGGCACGAAGAGGCGCTGCAGTGCGCGCTGGCCGCGGTCGCCGACGCCAGGGCCGTCGGCGCGGGCGGGGCGGAAGCGGCCGCGCTGGTCTCGCTCGGGACGCTGGCCGATTCGGCGGGCGACGTCGAGGAGGCGCGGGAGCGGCTGCGCCAGGCCGAACGGAAGGCCAGGGATTCCGGCGCCCTCAACGGCGAGCTGCGGGCGCTGCACTTCCTCGGGCTGAGCTACGACGACAGGGCCGAGATCCACTCCGCGCTGAAGTACTACGCCAAGGGCATCAGCCGGGCCAAGGAAACCGGGCTGACCTGGAGTTCGTTCGGGATCGAGCTGCGGACCAAGCACCTCATGCTGCGGTACGTCAGCGGGGACTGGCCGGAAGACGACGACGCGGGCCGGGCCGCCCGGGGTGTCTCCAGTGTCGTGGCCGGGCGGTTCCTGGGGATCTGGGCGCAGTTCGTCGTCGGCTGGGGCCGGTTCGCGGACGCGGACAAGATCCTGCCCAGCCTGCGGCAGCACTGGAAAGCCGACTATTCGATCGCGCTCGCGTCGGGGGACGCCGCCATCCAGCTCGCGTCGTGGCGAGGGGACCACGCGGGCGCGGTGCGGGAGGCGATCGAGCTGATCGACTGGCTCGAAGAGATCGAACCCGCGGTCCTCGGCGGGATCAGGATCAGCGTGCACGGCCTCGCGGCCGCTGTCGCGCAGGCCGCCGCGGCCCGGGTGCGCGGGGACCTGGCGACCGTCGAGGCCGCCGTGGCGTCGGGCGAGAAGCTGCTCGCCCACGGACGCCACTGCGCCGAACACGGCATCCCGCGTTCGGTGTCGCTGGGGCCGGAGGCGGTGGCCTGGCTCGCCCGGCTGGAAGCGCTCGGCAGCTGCCTGGGCGGCGCGGGCGATCCGGCGTTGTGGGCCAAAGCGGTCGAGGCGTTCGGGTACGGCGCCGTGTACGAGCAGGCCATGTGCCGCTTACAGCACGCGAAGGCCCTGCTTGCTTCCGATGGCGACACCGAGCTCGCGGCGTCGGAGCTGCTGGCCGCGCACGCGGTGGCCGATCGGCTGAACGCGTGCCCGTTGCGCGATGCCGTCCGGGAACTCGGTCACCGGGCACGCGTCGAGCTGCCCGGGGAGCCGGCCGCGCCGCGTCGGGACGTCGTCGATCCGCTCACCGACCGCGAACGGGACGTGCTGGAGCGCGTCGCGCTCGGCCGGACCAACCGGCAGGTCGGCGAGGAGCTGTACATCAGCGAGAAGACGGTGAGCGTCCATCTTTCGCGCGTGATGGCGAAACTCGGCGCGAGCCGACGGGCCGAGGCCGTCGCGATCGCCTACGACCGGGGTCTGCTGGCCGCCCCGACCTCTTCCTCCTGACGCGTTTCGTCCTCTGAACGCGTTCCTTGCGTGTGCAAGTACCGCATTCAGAGGACGAAACGCATGGAGGGGATCAGCGGCGCGGGAGGCGGCGAAGCGCCTTGAGGCTCAAGCTCAGGCTCCGCGCCCACAGCTTCGGCGGGATTCCCTTGCCCGGGCGCAGCGGCATCCCGCGCTGCACCGCGATCGCCTGGGCCTCGGTGTACTTCAGCAGCCCTTCGGCGCCGTTGCGCCGTCCGACACCGGACTCCTTCATCCCGCCCATCGGCAGCCCCACGGTCCCGAAGGTCGCCGCGAAACCCTCGTTGACGTTGACGGTCCCCGCCTTCAGCCGTGCCGCGACCTCCCAGCCCGCCCGGCCGTTGCGCGACCACACGCTCGCGTTCAGCCCGAACTTCGTGTCGTTCGCGCGCTCGATCGCCTCGGTGACGTCGGTGTAGCCGTAGATCGACACGACCGGCCCGAAGGTCTCCTCGGCGAACAGCTTGACGTCCTCGGTGACGTCGGTGAGCACGGTCGGCTCGTAGAACAGCGGGCCGAGGTCGGGCCGGGCCTTGCCGCCGGTGAGCACCGTCGCGCCCTTGGACCGGGCGTCCTCGACATGCGCCGACACCGTCGCCAGCTGGTCTTCCGAGGTCAGGGAGCCCATCTGCGCCTGGTAATCCAGTGCGCCCCCGAGCCGCACCGCCGCCGTCTTCGCGACGAAGGCCCGCGTGAACTCCTCGCGGATCGACTCGTGGACGTAGATCCGCTCGACCGACACGCAGAGCTGGCCCGCGGAGGAGAAGCACGCGGTCACCGCGCCCGCGGCGGTCTTGGCGATGTCGGCGTCGGGCAGCACGATCATCGGGTTCTTGCCGCCGAGTTCCAGCGAGTAGCTCGTCAGCCGCTCCGCCACCCGCGCGGCCAGACCCTTGCCGGTGGGCGTGGATCCGGTGAAGCACAGGTAGTCCGACTCCTCGACCAGCGCGTCGCCGATCCGCGAACCCCGGCCGAGCACGATCTGCCAGACCCCGGCGGGCAGCCCGGCCTCCTCGGCGAGCTCCTGCAGCCACAGCGCCGAGAGCGCGGTCTGGTTGTCCGGCTTCTGCACGACGGCGTTGCCCGCCGCGAGCGCGGGCAGGACGTCCATCGCGGTCAGCGCGAGCGGGTAGTTCCACGGCGAGATGATCCCGACGACACCCTTGGGATGCCGGAGCTCGCCGACCTTCGTCAGCACCGGGATCAGCCCGGCGGCGCGACGCGGCGAAAGGATCTTCGCGCTGTGCTTGCCGTAATAGGAGGCCACGAGCGCGGTGGCGCTGACCTCGTCGAAGGCGTCCATCCGTGCCTTGCCCGCCTCTATCTGCACGAGGTCGAGCGCCTCTTCCTGCCGCTTCAGGACCAGGTCGTGCAGGCGGATCAGGATGCGCTGGCGGTCTTCGACCGGCCGGTCGGCCCACGAGCGCTGCGCTTCCCGGGCCTGGTCGAACACGGCTCGGACGTCGGCGTCGGTGGCCTGGGGGAGGGTCGCGATCGGCTGCCCGGTGAACGGGGCGCGCATCTGGACCGGCGCGGAATCCGCGCCGCCCACGACCCGCCGCACGAGCCGTTCCGCCCTCGTCATGGCCGGGGCGCCGGGGACGCCGCCGATGGTGGACGGTCCTTCGGTGTGGCTCGCGTTCGCCGGTGTCGTGCTCGTCATGCCGTCTCCGTTCCATGCCGCGCGGAGCCGGGAGGCGCCACGCAGAGCCCAGGTGTTACCGACGAGTACAGCATACCGCCGGTATGGAGACTGTCCACCGCTGATATGAATAACTTTCACATATTGCCGGGCGTGGGCGGATTGTCGGGAGACGGGCGCAGGATGTCCTGCTGCTGCAACGCGGATCCCGCGGGAGGCGTCGGCGGTGGCGGCGCCGGCTCGTAGGCCTGCGGTGATGGCGGCGGTTGCTGCTGCTGAGGGACGCCGGGCGCGTAAGGGACGAAGGCGGCCGGGTAAGGGGCCTGCTGGGGCACCGCCGGTTCACGCCGGTTGGCCAAGATCGCCAGTCCGACGGTGAGCAACGCCACGAGCCCGCCCGCGAGCAGGATCCAGAATCCGCTCCCGGTCCCGTAGCGCGAGACGAAGCGGCCGGTGTCCTGTCCGAAGCTCAGGCTCGCCGAGATGTCCATGCCGAGCATCCAGACGCCGATCGCGGTCCCCGCCCCGCCGGCGACCAGCAGGGTCCTCGACGCCGTCGCGGCGGGCGAGGTCGAACTGCGCCGGTACGAGGCGAAGCCCACCGCCGCCCCGGCGAACAGGACCAGCGCGGTGGCGGACAGCGGGATGCCGTAGCGGGCGACGTGGGTCTTGTCGTAGAACTCTTTCTCCTCCGCCGACGGCTCGATGTCGAAGCTTCGCGTCCAGCCGGTCTCGGCGAACTTCGACACCGTCTTGCCCTCGGAGAGCTGTTCGTACGTCGACTGCGGGAGGAAGGTCGCGATGAGTACCAGCAGTCCGGCGAAAACCCCCATCATCGCGGCGAACAGCCGGGGGAGCCGGGCGTCGGACGGCGGACGCGGTGCCGCGACGGGAGTGTGGACGGGCTGCATTGCGCCGAACGGGCCATTCGGCTGGTACGGCTGCTGCTGCGGCGCGCTCATGGTCGGCTCCTCCGCCGGTTTTGTTGTCCAGCAAGGAATTCCACCACGGATCGGCCGACGAGATAAGTGTCACCTGTGCTCTGGTCAACCGCTTACGCGCGTGCTACGCGGGGAGTTTCGGCCACGCGACGTTCGCCAATTCCCTGGCGACGTCGCACGCGTTCGGTGCCTGTACGGCGAGAAGAGCGTGCTCGACCTGGTTCCGGCTCGCGCCCGGACCTTCGATGTGGCTGGTCCGCACCGTGCAGCCACCGGAAATCTCTTGGACGAAGGACTTGCGCCCGCCCAGTGTCTCTTCTTGAACGCTCGCCGCCGCCTTCGGGCGCGGGCCGAGACCGAACTCCAGCCGGACGAGCCGGTCCGCCGCCTGCTCGCCCCAAAAGCACCGGTGCCGGGACAGATCGCCCTTCCCGGCCACCGCGGTGCCCAGCCGGGCGGAGACCTCGGCGTCGGACCACAAGGCGGAGCAGGCGTCCAGTCGCGCCAGGGAGTTTTCGCGGTAGCCGAGATGCGCCGCCTGCTTGCCCGCCACGAGCGAGCGGACGGCGCCTTCCAGGGTTTTCGTCGCCGCGGTGAGCGCCTCGGAAGCGCTTCCGGGCGAGGTGAAGAACGTGCCGACCCGGATCGAGGAGTCGTCGGCGAAAACGAGGTGCAGGAGGGGCTGGCCCTCGAGGTCCGTGCGGACCACCCGCAGGTCACGGCTCAGGTCCTGCCGGGCGACCGGGGTGGCGCCCGCCAGGCGTTCCTGTGCCCGGTCCTCGGGGAAACCGAAGCTGATCAGCGCGTTCTTGGTCCGGAACGAGCAAGAGCCCATGCTTGGTGACGGCCTGGATTCCAGCGGGAGCGCGTCGTCGAGATCGGGCAGGTCCAGCAGGCCGCAGAAGTCCACGGTCGTGGGATCGCCGAGCGCTTCGCGCAGCGTCAAAGGACTCGAAGGCGGAGGTGCCGGAGCGACGGGCGGTGCGGCCGCGCAGCCGGTCAGTACGAGCACGGCCGCGGTCAGTACGGCGAACGCCGTCGATCTCCCCATGGTCGAAGACTACGGGGACGCGTCCTCGTACAACATGACCGCGACCCGTTTCCATTCGTCGAGCAATTGCCGCCGCCGCTTCGGATCGCCGCCGAGCTCGGCGTCCAGCGCGAGCCCGCGGGTGAGGTTCACGGTCAGCCAGAACAGGATCTCCGCGCGTTCCTTCGGCAGATCGCCGGCGACCGCGGTGATGTGCTCCAGCGTCGAGCGGCCCAAGGCCTTGTCGACCGGGCGGATCGCCGCGCGGAGCTCGGGGTCGGTGCGCGCCGCGACCCACAGTTCCGTGGCGGCCGTGGACAGCGTGCCCGAGTAGCCCTCCCACAGCAGGTCGATCGCCGCCGCGACCCCCGAGGCGCCGCCGGGGAGTTCCGTGATCGACGTCGCGAGCCGTCCGCGCAGCTTCTCCGTCAGATGTTCGACGGCGGCCGCCATGAGTTCGGCCTTCGCGGAGAAGTGATGCTGCACGGCGCCTTTGGAGACCCCGGCGCGGGCGCAGATCTCCTGCACCGAGGTGCGCGCGTACCCGAGGTCGACCAGGCAGTCGATGGTCGCGTCGAGCAGGGCGGTGCGGGTCTGCGCACGCCGTTCGGCCTGGGTGCGGTGTGTCCTGCCGAGCACGCTCACCGGATCCGGCCCCCTTTACGTGCAGCTCGGTACGGATGTACATTCCGAATGGAACTTACATCCTAAGCGTCATGTTTTCCAGGTCCGATCAGGAGGCGTAGGCCGTGCCCTTGCAGATCCAGAAGAGTTCGTGGAGCACGACGGAGCTCGAAGACCTCCGGGACCTCGCCCGGACCTTCTGCCAGAAGGAACTCGCGCCGAACCAGGAGCGCTGGGCGGCGGAGAAGAAGGTCGACCGTGAGCTGTGGACGAAGGCGGGCGAGGTCGGCCTGCTAGCCCTGTCCATCCCTGAGGAGTACGGCGGTGGCGGCGGCACGTTCGCCCACGAGGCCGTGCTGTACGAAGAGCAGGCCCGGTCCGGCGACAGCGCCTGGGGCGTCACCGTCCACAACGGAATCGTCGCGCACTACATCCTCGAGTACGCCAACGAGGAACAGAAGAAGGCGTGGCTGCCGAAGTTCGCCTCCGGCGAGATGGTCGGCGCCGTCGCGATGACCGAGCCCGGCACGGGTTCGGACCTGCAGAACATCAAGACCCGCGCGGTGCGCGACGGCGACCACTACGTGATCAACGGCGCGAAGACGTTCATCACCAACGGTTTCCACGCCGACCTCGTCGTCGTCGCGGTGAAGACCGACCCCGACGCCGGTGCGCAGGGTGTCTCGCTGATCGCCGTCGAGACCGACACCCCGGGCTTCAGCCGCGGCCGCGTCCTCGACAAGATCGGGCTCAAGGGCCAGGACACCGCGGAGCTGAACTTCGACGACGTCCGCGTGCCCGCCGCCAACCTCCTCGGCGACCAGGAAGGCCTCGGCTTCATCCAGCTCATGCAGCAGCTGCCGCAGGAACGGCTGATCATCGCCGTCACCGCGGTCGCCGGGATGGAGGCCGCGATCGACCAGACCATCGCCTACACCAAGGACCGCCAGGCGTTCGGCCGTCCGATCTACAACTTCCAGAACACGAAGTTCAAACTCGCCGAGGCCGCTACCGAAGCCGCCGTTTCGCGCGCGTACCTCGACCAGTGCATCGAACGGCACCTGCGCAAGGAACTCGACGTGCAGGGCGCGGCCATGGCGAAGCTGTGGACCACCGAACGGGTCAACAAGGTGGTCGACGACTGCCTGCAGCTCTTCGGCGGCTACGGCTACATGACCGAGTACCCGATCGCGCGCGCGTGGGCCGACATCCGCATCTCCCGGATCTTCGGCGGCACCAGCGAGATCATGAAGGAAATCATCTCCCGCACGCTGTGAAACCGTTGCCGTATCAGGAAAGGACGTGGCGATGAAGGCTGGGCCGCTGAGCGGGCTCAAGGTCGTCGAACTGGCCGGGCTCGCCCCGGCGCCGTTCGCCTGCACGATCCTCGCCGATCTCGGCGCGGAGGTCGTCCGGATCGACCGGGCGACACCGGGCAACGACGTCATCGGCTTCCCGAACGATCCGCTCGCCAGGGGCAGGCGGTCGATCGGGATCAACACCAAGACCCCCGAGGGGGTCGAACTGGTGCTGAAACTCGCCGAGGGCGCCGACGTGCTCATCGAAGGGTTCCGTCCCGGCGTCGCCGAGCGGATGGGCATCGGGCCGGCACAGGTCCACGCCCGCAACCCGCGGCTGGTGTACGGCCGGATGACCGGCTACGGCCAGGACGGGCCGCTGGCGACCGTCGCCGGGCACGACATCAACTACATCGGCATCTCCGGCGCGCTCGAACCCATCGGGCACGCGGGGGAGCGGCCGGTGGTGCCGCTCAACCTCGTCGGCGACTTCGGCGGCGGTGGCCTCCTGCTCGCGATGGGCGTGCTGGCGGCGCTGTACGAACGCACGTCGTCGGGCAAGGGACAGGTGGTCGACGCGTCCATGGTGGACGGCGCGGCCCTGCTGACCACCAGCCTGCACGGGATGCTGGACTCCGGGCTCTGGCCCGGCGGGCGCGGCGAGAACATGCTCGACGGCGGCGCGCCGTTCTACGACACCTACGAGACCGCCGACGGCAAGTACGTCGCCATCGGCGCGATCGAGATGCGGTTCTGGGGCGACCTGGTGAAGGTGCTCGGTCTCGATCCCGAGGAGACGCCGGTCCACGTCGACAAGAACGAGTGGCCGAAGCTGCGCAAGATCGTCGCCGAGGCCGTCGCGAAGCACACTCGCGACGAACTGGTCGCGAAGGCCGAGGGCACCGACGCGTGCCTGACGCCGGTGCTCGCGCCCAGGGAGGCACCGTCGCATCCGCACAACGTCGCGCGCGGGACCTTCGTGGACGTCGGCGGCATGATGCAGCCGGCGCCCGCGCCGAGGTTCGACCGCACGCCGTCGGAGACGCCGGAACCGCCGCGGCCCAAGGGTGCCGACACCGCCGGTGTCCTCGCGGAACTCGGTGTGGACGCTGATGGGATCGAGCGGCTCAAGGCCGCGGGCGCCATCGTCTAAGGACGTTCCGGGCCGGGGTCCAGATCGGACCGCAGCATCGAATAGAGGACGTGGTCGCGCCAGGCCCCGTCCCGGAACCCGTAGCCGCGCAACACACCCTCCCTGGTGAAGCCCGCTTTCGCCAGGGAGCGCTGCTCGGCGGTGTTACCCGCTTCCGTCGACGCTTCGACGCGGTTCATCTGCGTGTGCGCGAAGAGGTAGCGGACCAGCAACCGCTGGGCCTCGGTGCCGTAGCCGTGCCCGCGGGCCTCGGGGATGAGCACGAGGCCGGCGTTCCAGCAGTACGACGTCGACCCGGTCCTGGTCTTGTGCCACGAGACGAAACCGAGCCGCCGCCCGTCGAGCTCGATCATCAGCATCCCGTTGTCGGCCGCGAGCATGCCGGTCTCGGCCCAGCGGCGGCGCAGGAAGTGCGGGTCGTGCCAGCCGTGCCACTCGAACTTGCCCGTGGCCTGGGGATCGTTCGTGAGCGCTTCGAGCATCGGCAGGTCTTCTTCGGACACCGGTCTGAGCGCGACTCCGGTTTCGTTCATCCGATAGAGATTAGGGCCGCGAGCCGCCGAAGCTGCCGTGACGCCCCGCGCCGTCACTGAACCGGCTGGCGCCTTCGACCGCTTCCGCGGCGAGTCCGCCGCCGGTCAGCGCGTGCGAGAACTCGGCCCGCATCGCCTCTTCCTCGGTGAGCCCGTACTGGCCGTACGCGGACGCGCGGTCCGCGCGCAGGCAGGCTTGCGGGAACGCGGCCAGTTCACGCGCCAGGGCTTGCGCGGCCGCCAGTGCCTCGCCGTCGGGGACGACCCGGTTCGCCAGCCCGATCGCGAGCGCCTCGACGGCGTCGACCGGACGGCCGGTGAGGATCAGGTCCATCGCCCGCGAATGCCCGATCAGCCGGGGGAGGCGCACCGTGCCGCCGTCGATCAGCGGGACACCCCAGCGGCGGCAGAACACGCCGAAGACGGCCGTGCTGTCGGCGACCCGCAGATCGCACCACAGCGCCAGTTCCAGGCCGCCCGCGACGGCGTGCCCGTGGACCGCGGCGATCACCGGCTTCGACAGCGTCATCCGCGTCGGCCCCATCGGACCGTCACCCGATGGACTGAGGGAGTTCGTGCGGTCGGTCCCGACGGCCTTCAGGTCGGCTCCGGCACAGAAGGCGTCACCCGAACCGGTGAGGACGGCGACCGCGGCGTCCTCGTCGGCGTCGAAGGCGCGGAACGCGTCCGCCAGCGCCGCCGCGGTCGGCCCGTCCACCGCGTTGCGGGCGCCGGGCCGGTTCAGCGTGATCGTCGTCACCGGTCCTTCTCGGTGGACGAGAACGCTTTCGCTCATCGATCGCTCCCTCGGTGAAACAGAGTGGGCAACCAGGCCCGGTTTTCCTTAAAGTGGTGACAAAGTCCGCAGTGCGCGCGGAGTCATCGTCTGGACACTACGGTGTGATGGGATGGAGCCATGTCGCCCGGCTTGAAGAAATTCGTTGTGATCGCTGTCGTCGCGCTCGTGCTCTTCTTTCTGATCAGCAAGCCGACCCAGTCCGCCGACGCCGTGCACACCGCGCTCGGCTGGCTCCGGTCCGGTGCCGAAGCCATCGTGACGTTCGTCCGGAGCCTCTTCTCCTGATCCGTCGCCACGCAAACCGGTGTCCTTTCGCGACGCCGGTGATCACTGTGCGCGTTCACCAGCGAATATCACTCAGCGTCACCTACCTCGGATTTCGGTCGGACGACTCGACCATCCGGGTGGATTGCCCCCGAAAACCCGCTGGTCGACGAATTCGTGCCCTGGAAGCTCTGGCGGAATAGACCTCCGCGCCCCTACGGTGCTCACATTGCGTGATCGGTTGGTCCTCCAGGCGCCGGAGCCGGCCTCCTGGGCGAACGTTTCCGCAGGTGCAAGCCCCAAAGCAGCGGAAACTTTCAGCCGGGCAAGTAAGTCAGGACTTGTCAGTCGGGGAATCATGAGGAGGCAGGGATGACCGGAGATCCCGGAGTCGATGCGTTGATCCGGCAGTGGGCGGCCGAGCGTGAGCAAACCCCCGAGGAGCGGGAGACGGACAGGATCGCGTCCGCGTGGCTCGCTGACGCACCCCGTCAGGCTCCCGGTATCCCGGGTCAGCGTCAGCAGTCCGGCCAGGCGCGCTGGGCGCCGGTCGAGGCCGCCGACCCCGGCTACGTCGACGCCATGAGCAGCCGTCTTCCCGATGTCCCGCGTGACCTGCTCGTCGCCGCCGCAGGCTGGTGGCAGATGGTCGGCGGGGTCGCCGAGGCCGAAGCCTGGTGGGACGCTGGCATCAGCCCGCTCGACCAGCGCGCCCTCGACTACCGCGCGGCCGGGCTCACGCCGTCCGACCTGGGTCGTCGTCTCGGCCCGATGACCGTCCTGCAGCACCTCCGCCGCGGCAGCGCCCCGGCCTGGTGCGTCGCGCGACTGGCGAGGCAGCAGAAGTCCGCCTGATGAGAACTTCGCGCACGCGCGGGTGAACCGGCGTGGCAAGGGCGATCTCGGCTACCGCGTAACGCTAACCTGCGCGGGCTCGTTGTTCGAGCATCGGTCGTGATCGCCGCCCACGCTGGAGGACCCGCTTCGTGCGCACCACCCCGGAAAACGACGAACTCGTCGCCGACCCGGCCACGCCCGCTCCGCCGCGTCGCGGAGTGGGCGCCGCCGTACTCGGCAGGCTGGTGATCGTGCTGGCCGTGCTCGGCCTCGCCGGGGGCGGGGTCTGGCTGGTGACCAAGGCGTCGGCCCCGGTCGCGAGTCCCACGACGATGGAGATCCCCGCGCTGCAGGTCAAGGCGGCGGACGTCAAACCCGGCTCGGTCGCCCCGGTCAACGCCACCGTCGCGGGCGGTGCCACCCAGCAGACCACGCCGCAGCAGGCGCAGCCGAAACCGGGCAAAGACCCCTTGGCCGCCTGGTCCGACCGGGCGGCGCAGGCCACCGGCATCCCGGCCAGGGCGCTGCTCGCCTACGGCAACGCCGAACTGGCGATGCGCCAGATGCAGCCGAACTGCAAGGTCTCGTGGGCGACCCTGGCGGGCATCGGCCGGATCGAGTCGAACCACGGCCAGTACGGCGGAGCCGTCCTCGGCCAGGACGGACGGCCGTCGAAGCCGATCATCGGCGTCCCGCTCGACGGGTCGCCCGGGGTCAAGGCCATCGGCGACACCGACGGCGGCCAGTTCGACGGGGACCCGGCCGTCGACCGCGCGGTCGGCCCGATGCAGTTCATCCCCAGCACCTGGCGCCGGTACGCCGCCGACGGCAACCGCGACGGCGTCGGCGACCCGCAGCAGATCGACGACGCGACGCTGGCCGCGGCGCGCTACCTGTGCGTGAACAACCGCGACATGTCGGCGGCGTCGGGGTGGTGGCAGGGGATCCTGTCGTACAACAACTCGACCGAGTACGCGCAGAAGGTCTTCGGGCTGGCGGACGACTACGCGAAGGCCGTCGCCGCGACCAAGTGACCCGCGCGTGCCGCGCTCGCGTGCTTGAAGACGGAACTCGCGTGCTTGAGCGCCGGACACCCGAGTGCGGGGTTCAAGCACGCGAGATCCGTCCACAAGCACGCGAGTCACGCCTTCGAGCCCAGCGAGTGGAACGCGGAGGAGCGGTCGGGACCAAGGTCCCGACCGGCCCGGTCGCCGAACTTTCGCCGCGCGCCCAGTGCTAGCGTCGATGCGTGCCCGCATCGTCCGTCACCCTGCGCCGTCTCGGCATCGCCGGCGTCTGCCTGGTGAGCCTGGCGCTGTGCTGCGGGCTCGCCTGGTGGCAGTGGGAGCGGTTCTCCTCGGCCAGCGGGACCTTCCAGAACCTCGGCTACGTCCTGCAGTGGCCGCTGTTCGGGCTGTTCCCCGCGTTCATGTTCTGGCGCATCCGCAAACTCCGTCGCCGCGCAGCCGAGGCCGACGCCCAGGAGACGGTGGCCGAGACCGCCGTCCCCGAGGTGCCCGCGCCCCGGCAGCGGCGCGCCCCGGCCCCGCAGCCGCCCGAGGACGACGAGCTCGCCGCCTACAACCGGTACCTGCGCGAACTCAACGCCCGCGACAAGTAGTCCCCAGAGAGGTTCGAGACCCTATGACCACCCGAACTGACGACGCCGCCCCGGCCCGCCCGGTCTCGCTGGGCGGACCGCTGATCCGGTTCCGCGTCGCGGCGTACGCCACCGGTGTGGCCCTGCTCGGGCTGGTCGTCGAGATGCTGCTGCAGTACGTCTTCCGCGTGGAGCTTCCCCAGTTCGTGAAGATGATCCCCATGGTCCACGGCGGGCTCTACCTGATCTACCTGCTGCTCGCGGTCGACCTCGCGATCAAGGCCCGCTGGTCGATGAAGGGCACTCTCCTCGTGCTGGTCGCCGGATGCATCCCATTCTTCTCCTTCGTGATGGAGCGCAAGGTCACGCACAAGGTCCAGGCGGGCGTGAAGCTCTAAGCCCGGCGCCGGAAACTCAACGCCACCAGGAACGACACCGCCGTCACCACGGCGGCGGCGGTGAAGGCCGAGGTCATCCCGTCGACCGTGGTCTCCGCCGGGCTTCCCGACGGGGTCCGCGTGACCGCGCCGAACACGGTGATCAGGATCGCCAGTCCCAGCGTCGCCCCGACCTGCTGCAACGTCTGGAGCGCGCCGCCCGCGGCTCCCGCGTCGTCGGTGGGCACCGTCGCCATGATGATCACGCTGAGCGGCGAGAACGCCAGCCCCGCGCCGACGCCCATCAGCAGCATCGGCCCGAGCAGATGCGAGAAGTACCCGCTGTCCGTGGTGAGCGTGGTCAGCCAGACGACCCCGCCGGTCATCAGCGCGGTCCCGGTCAGGGCGAGCGGTTTCGGCCCGAAGCGGGGGAGCAGCTTCGGGATCAGCCTGCTGAGCCCGAACATGCAGACCGCCATCGGCAGGAACGCGAAGCCGGTCTCCAGGGCGGCGAAACCCGCGATGTCCTGCAGGAACTGGGTCAGAAAGAAAAACATGGACATCATGGCCATCGGGCCGAGGAAGAAGTTGACGTAGGCCGCGGCGCGGTCGCGTTCGGCGAACAGGCGCAGCGGGATCAACGGTTCGCTCACCCTGCTCTCGATGGTGACGAACGCGGCCAGCAGGGCCAAGCCGGCGGCGAGGGTGCCGAGGGTGATCGTGTCGCCCCAGCCGTCGGAAGCGGCGTGGGTGAAGGCGAACACGAGCGAGCCGACGCCGAGGGTGCCGGTGAACGCGCCGGGCAGGTCCAGCCGGGCGCGCCTGCGCGGCGGATCGGCGACGTACCTTGGGGTGAGCAGGACGATCGCGAGCCCGAACGGGACGTTGATGTACAGCGCCGCGCGCCACGAGATCCATTCGGTCAGCAGCCCGCCGAGCAGCAGGCCGATCGCGAAACCGCCGCTCGACATCGCCGAGAACAGCGCCAGCGCGCGCACCCTGGCCTTGGCCTCGGTGAACGTGCTGGTGATCAGGGCCAAGGTGCTCGGCCCGGCGAGCGCGGCGCCGACGCCTTGCAGGACCCGGGCCGCGATCAGCAGCTCCGCCGAGCCGGCGAGGCCGCCGAGCAGGGAGGCGGCGGTGAACACGGCCGCGCCGACGACGAACATCCGCCGCCTGCCGAACAGGTCGCCCGCCCGGCCGCCGAGCAGCAGCAAGCCGCCGAAGACGAGGCTGTACGCCGTCATCACCCAGGACAGGCCGGTGTCGGTGAAGCCGAGTTCGGACTGGATGCGGGGGAGCGCGACGTTCATCACCGTCGCGTCGAGGATGAGCATGAGCTGGCAGGTCAGGACGATCGGGAGGACCAGCCGGTGCGGAGGTGGGGCCTGGGCCGTCTCCGGCCTAGGCTCGATACGCAGGGTTCGTTCGGTCAAGGAATACTCCAAAGACGTAACGAGATGAAGCGGAGAGACTCTCCACTTGAGGTCGTGAGCGATGATATGGAGAGTGTCTCCGCTTACGCAAGTGAATTCGGAGAACGTCTCCGTTTTTGTCGCCCGAGGAGGTGCAGATGGTCACGGCCGATCCGGCCCGCCCCATGCGCGCGGACGCGCGGCGCAACTACGAGCGCATCGTGGCTGTGGCCAAGGAGGCGTTCACCGCCGACGGCGTGGACGTGCCCGCCGACGACATCGCCAAACGCGCCGGGGTCGGCGCGGGCACGTTGTACCGGCACTTCCCGACGCGCGACAAACTGATCGAGGCCGTCTACCGCGACGAGATCGACGGGCTGGCGCAGCAGGCCTACGACCTGCTCGAAGAGCTGCCGCCCGGGAAGGCGCTGGAGACGTGGCTGGCCACGCACGTCGTCTACGTGGTCGAGAAGCACGGGCTCGCGATGACGCTGAAGGCGTCCGTCGACGCCGGGTCCGAAGTCTTCGGCTGGTGCCGGGCGCGGCTGCACGCCGCGGCCGACACGATCGTGAAGGCGGCTCAGGACGAGGGCACGATCCGGGCCGACGTCACCGGCCCCGACATCCTGCGGCTCGGGCACGGGCTGGGCTCTGCGGCGAGCAAGGCGTCGGGGGAGGACACGACGCGGCTCCTGACGATCGTGCTGGACGGCCTCCGAGTGTCATGAAAGGGCCGTTCCTGACGAAAAACGTCAGGAACGGCCCTTTCATGACATTTGAGCGCGGCAGTCAGGAACCGATCCCGGTGAGGGACCGCACCTCCATCTCCGCGTGCTTGACCGGATCGGCCTTCGACCGGCCGACGAAGGTGCCCACGAACCCGCACAGGAACGAGAACGGGATCGACACCAGGCCCGGGTTCTTCAGCGGGAACCAGTGGAAGTCGACGCTCTTGATGATCGAGTCCGCGGCCCCGGACATCACCGGCGAGAAGAACACGAGCACCAGGCTCGCGATCAGTCCGCCGTAGATGCCCCACAGCGTGCCGGTGGTGTTGAAGCGTTTCCAGAACAGCGAGTACAGCAGCGTCGAGAGGTTCGCCGACGCCGCGACGGCGAACGCCAGCGCCACCAGGAACGCGATGTTCTGTCCGTTCGCGAGGATGCCGCCCACGATCGCGAGCGCCCCGACGGCGACCGCGGTCAGCCGGGCGACCCGGACCTCCGCGGCCGGTTCCGCCTTGCCGCGTTTGAAGATGTTGGCGTACACGTCGTGCGCGAACGAGGCCGACGCGGTGATCGTCAGCCCGGCGACGACGGCGAGGATGGTCGCGAAGGCCACCGCCGAGACGATGCCGAGCAGCAGGGTGCCGCCGATGTTCAGCGCGAGCAGCGGTGCCGCCGAGTTCTCCCCGCCCGGCGCGTTCTTGATCGCCTCCGGGCCGACCAGCGCGGCCGCGCCGAAGCCGATGACCAGGGTGCAGAGGTAGAAGATCGTCATGCACGCCGTCGCCCACACCACCGAACGCCGCGCCTCGCGCGAGTTCGGCACCGTGTAGAACCGCATCAGCACATGCGGGAGCGCGGCGGCGCCGAGGACCAGCGCGAGCGCCAGCGAGACGAAGTCGAGTTTCGTGACCTCGCTCTTGCCGTACGAGCCGCCCGGCTCCAGCAGCTCGTCGCCGAGCGGGCTGTTGTCGGCGGCGGCCGCGAGCAGGTTCGAGAAGCTGAAGCCGAACTTGCCGAACAGGAACACGGTGATCAGCGCACCGGTCAGCAGCAGGATGGTCGCCTTGATGATCTGCACCCACGTGGTGCCCTTCATCCCGCCGACCAGCACGTAGAGCACCATGACGACACCGACGACGCCGATCACCAGCGCCTGGCCGATGCCGCCGTGGATGTCCAGCAGCAGGGCCACCAGCCCGCCGGCGCCCGCCATCTGCGCGAGCATGTAGAAGAAGGAGATCACCAGGGTCGACGTCGCGGCCGCGGCGCGGACCGGGCGCTGCTTCATCCGGAAGCTCAGCACGTCGCCCATGGTGAACCGGCCGGTGTTGCGCAGCAGTTCGGCGATCAGCAGCAGGTCGACCATCCAGGCGACGAGGAACCCGATCGAGTACAGGAAGCCGTCGTAGCCGTGGATCGCGATCGCCCCGGCGATGCCGAGGAACGAGGCCGCCGAGAGGAAGTCGCCCGAAAGTGCGATGCCGTTCTGTCGCCCGGTGAAGGCGCTACCCGCCGCGTAGTAGTCCGAAGTGGACGAATTGCGCGTACTGGCGCGATACACCACGTACAGGGTGATCGCGACGAACAAGGCGAAAACCGCGATGTTCAGGACCGGGTCGTTGTCGGGGATGCTCATCGCTCACCCGCCTCGACCGAGGCCCGCAACCGTTCGACCTTGGGGTCGAGCCGCTTGTTGGCGAACTTGAGGTAGGCGATCGTGATCAGGATCGTGCTGGCGAACTGGCCGAGCCCGAGCACGATGCCGACGTTGATCTCGCCCCACACCTTCCGGCTCATGAAGTCGTGGGCGTAGGCCGCCAGCAGCACGAACGTCATGTACCAGGTGAAGAACAGCAGGCTCATCGGGAACACGAACCGCCGGAAGGTCTTGCGCAGCGAGACGAACTCCTTGCCGTGCTGGATCCGGTCGAAGTCCGGACCGGTGCTGCGCGGCTGCGGGGGAGCGGGCTGGCGCTCACGGGCGAACAGCGCGGGCATCTGCCCGGTGTCCTCCAGGGCGTTGCTCGCCGCGTAAGGACGCGCGACGTCGGGCATGGGTTCCTCCGGGGCTTGCTTGCATCCGTGGCGCGGTACGGGAGCGCACATACTAACTACGGCTTCACGCGCTCTGAATAGGCGACCCCGCTTCCACGACAGTGGGGGCCGGTATTCGCTTTCGCCTCGGAATAGTGTTCCCGGAATTCGTTTCGGCCGAAATGATCCGGCTTTCTCACTCGTAATAGTGAGGCGGATTGTCACGCGCGGTCGTCGCCCGAACGGCCCACTGCGGCAAACGATGGACCATGACCACGCTCTGTCCCTCATTTCGGTGACAGATCGTAGTTTCGCTTCCCGGCCGCGCCGGGCTCCGATACCGTGCCCGCCATCCCGGACCGGGGAAGATCCCCCGCTTCACCGGGCGTCTCGAAAGAAATCACCGTGTCGGGCGACATCATGCCCACCCGGACGGCAAGGCCACAACATCGGGCACATATTTGGGCTTGACCCACCCGTTGGGGGCACGGAAAGTAGTTCGACCGGGCGACTTGGCTACCGTACGTAGGCTGATCGGGTGAAGAGGGCACCCTGTGTATCGGCGCAACTTGTAACCGGAATTCCCTCGTTTGTGACACGAAGACGGATTTCGGGCCTTGTCCATCGTTCAAGCGCACACTTTTCCCAGGTCAGCACCCGTAAGCCGAACAGAATTGACGGCACCCGCATTGGTGTACGATTCTTTGGCCCGGCTGACCCGCAGTGATCGATTGGCAAAGAAAAGTTGATCTCGACGACCTTGCACTTCGCAGGTTGCGACCTGCACGTGCAGGTGCAAGACCTCCCGAAGCGGACCGGTGTTCCTGGGGACACCTGGATCGCCGGACAGGGCCTCTCTCGTCGTGATGGATCACGTGGTCAGACCGGGGCCGAGTTCCCCGCAGGCAGGTACCTCGCGGGAACGGACGCCTCAGACCGTGCCAGGACGCCGGACAGGGAGTCACCTACGTGACCGTTGCAGGAGAAGGCCAAGTGCCGGTCGGGGAGCTGCTGGGACGCACTCCCCGGCCATCTCGGTGGGCCACCGGCTGGCGTGCGCTCGTGCGCTGGCGGGACTGGAGCCTGCCGGTGAAGCTGTCGGCGGTGACGCTGGTGCCGATCCTCATCGCGCTCGCGCTGGGCATCGCCACCATCGCCGGACAGGTCGGCCGTTCCGACGGCTACCAGCGGCTGGACCGCCTCGTCGCGCTGAGCGGGCAGATCCGCACCCTCGCCGACGGGCTCGGCCGCGAACGCACCCAGTCCGCCGCCGGGCTGACCGCCGGCACCGTCGGCGGGACCCTCGAACTCGGTTCGGCCCGCGCCGACGTCGACACCGCCATCCCGCTGTACACGGCCGCCGCGTCCAGGGCCGTCGAGAACGAGCCTTCGCTCCGCCAGGCGCGGGACGCCGCGGCGGACCAGCTGGACAAGCTGGCCGACATCCGCCAGCGGGCCTCCGCCGGGCAGCTCGACCCGGTCCAGGCGATCGGCGAGTACACCGACATCACCACCGCGCTGCTCGCCGTCGACACCGCGTTGTCCGCCGGTGCCAGTGAAAACGTCCTCGGCGGAACTCCCGCCGCGCTGCACGACCTCGCCGTGATGAAGGAACAGCTGTCGCTGAGCCAGGCGCTGGTCTCCTTCGGCATCGCCCGGTCGAGCCTCGCGCCGAGCGAACTCGACCAGCTGCGCACCGCCGAACTGCGGCTGGCCGACCGTTTCACCGACTTCAAGGCCGCCGCTTCGGAACAGCAGCGCCAGGAGTTCAGCGCCGCCGTCACCGACGACGCGATGGAAAACCGCGACAGGCTCGCGAAAACCGCGCTCGGTGAACAGGGCACCCCCTCCGCGCAGGCCTTCCGCACGATGTCCGCGCAGGGCTGGACCGACGCCTCGGCCGCCGTGATCACCAAGGTCGGCGAGGTCGCGAACAAGTTCGGCGGCGAGACGAGCGCGGTGTCGGCCGAACTGGTCGACGACGCCAGCAGCGGCGCCGGCCTGCTCGCGGTCCTGCTGTTCGGCGCGATGGTGCTCGCCGTCGCCGTCGTCTTCCTCATCACCCGCCAGTTGCTGCGCTCGCTGAAGGTGCTGCGCGCCAGCGCCCTCGACGTCGCCGAGAAACAACTGCCCGACGCCGTCCGCAACATCCAGGAGGGCCGCTCGCAGGGCACCGACGTCCAGCCGGTCCCGGTCGGCAGCGACGACGAGATCGGCGAGGTCGCCAGGGCCTTCGACAAGGTGCACCACCAGGCGCTGCGCCTGGCCACCGAGCAGGCCTCGATGCGCACCGGCTACAGCAACGTGTTCGTCAACCTCTCGCGGCGCAGCCAGAGTCTCGTGCAGCGGCAGCTGCAGCTGATCGAGCGGCTGGAGCGCGACGAAGAGGACGCCGACCAGCTCGCCACGCTGTTCCAGCTCGACCACCTCGCCACCCGCATGCGCCGCAACAACGAGAACCTGATGGTCCTCTCCGGCGCCGAGCCGGGCAGGCGGTCCGGCCAGCCGGTCACCGCCACCGACGTGGTGCGCGCGGCGGTGTCCGAGATCGAGCAGTACCAGCGGGTCACCGTGCAGAACCCGCCGCCGGTGCGGCTGGTCGGATACGCCGCCAACGACCTGATGCGCCTGATCGCCGAACTGCTGGACAACGCGACCGCGTTCTCCGCCCCGGAAACCCAGGTGACCGTCGCGACCCGGCTCGTCGAGGACGGCTCGTTCGGCATCGACATCCTCGACAAGGGCATCGGGATGAACGAGGCCGAGGTCGCCGAGGCCAACGCCCGGCTCACCGAGGCGCCCAACGTCGACCTGACCACCTCGCGCCGGATGGGCCTGTTCGTGGTCGGACGGCTCGCGAGCAGGCACCGGATCGGTGTCTCGCTGCACGGCGGCAAGGACATCGTCGGTGTCCGCGCCACCGTCTCGGTCCCGGCGGACCTCGTGATGATCCCGGCCGGGGGCGACCCCGGCCCCGCCACCGGCCCGATCACCCAGCGCCTCGCGCCGGTGCCGCCGCAGCAGCCGGGCGGCCTGCCCCGCCGCCAGCGCCCCGCGACGAACGGCTCGCGACCGGCGGTGCCGAGTGTCCCGCCGCAGGGTGGCGAGCGGTGGCCGTCGGCCAACGATCTGGCGGGCCACACCAAACCCGGGCTGAACGGGCACAGCCAGACCCAGGAGCCGCGGCCGCCGTCGCAGGTGGAGATCTCGGGAACGGCGCTGTTCAGCCCGATCCCCAGGGACGACACGGCGCAGCCTCCCGCGCAGCCGCCTGCCCCGCAGCCGCGTCAGCCCGAACCGGAGCCCGCCGCCGAGCCCGAGCCGGTCGCCGAGGAGACGGCGAAGCCCGCGTCGGCTCAGTCGGAAGACGAGCTGCCCAGCGGCAAGGAACTGTTCGAGGCCAAGAACTCCACCACGCTGAGCGAGTGGTGGAACCAGGCGACCACGCCGCCTCCGGCCGCCCCGGAGCCGCCCACCGCGTCGGAGACGACGCCGATCTTCGACGAGATGCTCTCGGCGTGGTTCCGTTCGCCCGCGCCCGCTCCGGAAAAGCCCGCGGCCAAACCCGCGGTCAAGAAGGAGAAGCCGGGGAAGAAGGAGCCCGAGGAGACGAAGGCGGCCGAACCCGCCGCCGAAACCGGCTCCGCCGCCGAGCAGGAAGCCCGCAACTGGGACTTCGCCAGTGACAAGGCTTTCCGCACGGTCCAGGAGGTCTCCCAGCACGCCCCGTCGACGTTCACCCAGGCCGGGTTGCCGCGCCGTCGCAAGGGGGAACAGCTGCTGCCGGGCAGCGCGGCCTCGTCGGTCCCGGCCGCCGAGCCCGCCGCCAAGTCGGACCTGCCGGTCCGCGACCCGGCGAACGTGCGCGGCAGGCTGAGCAGCTTCCAGCAGGGGGTCAGGCGAGGCCGGAAGGAAGCGGCGGACAAGGCGGCTCCGGCCGTCACCGCCACTCAGCCGGACACGACCCCGGAGCCCGCTCCGGCGCCCGAGCCCGCGAAGGCAGTGAAGGCTCCGGAGTCTTCGACGTCGTCGGAGACGGCCGCGCGGCCGGCGGCACCGCCCGCCGCGTTGCCGAGCCGGAAAACCGAGAAGAAACCGCAGGCAGCGCCCCCGGAACCGGAACCGGTCTCCGCTGTCGAGGAGACCGATGCCTGGAACTTCGGCTCCGACGAAGGCTGGAAAGCCGCCCAAGCGGTGTCCCAGTCTGTGCCCTCGAGGATGACTTCGGCAGGATTACCCCGGCGCCGTCGCGGGGAGCAACTGCTCCCGGGCAGCGCGGGACCCCCCGCCGGGGCGGTCACCCCCCGACCACAGCGAGACGCGCACGACGTGCGCGGTCGCCTGAGCAGCTTCCAGCAGGGCATCCAGCGCGGACGGCACCACACAGCCCAGGCGACCGAAGCCAACCACGAAACCCTGGAGGGTGAATGACCTCGCCGAACCCGGCCCAGCCCCAGCAGAACCAGTTCGGGTGGCTGGTCAATGACTTCGCCGAGCGGGTACCCGGAGTGGCGCACGCCGTGGTCGTGTCGGCGGACGGCCTCCTGCTCACCGCGTCCAGCAGGCTCCCGCTGGACCGCGCCGACCAGCTGGCCGCGGTCGCGTCCGGCCTGGTGAGCCTGACCCAGGGCGCCGCGCGCTGCTTCGAAGCGGGCGCGGTCAACGAGACCGTCGTCGAGATGGAACTCGGCATCATGGTGCTGATGTCCATCAGCGACGGCTCCTGCCTGGCCATCCTCGCCGCGCCGAACTGCGACATCGGGCAGGTCGCCTACGAGATGACGATGCTCGTCGACCGCGTCGGTCAGATCCTCACGCCGGAACTCCGCGCACAATTGCAGGGCGCCGGTGGGTCGCTGATCGGCGAACCGGTGGGATGATGTCCCGATGAGCACCGGATCCGGATCCTTCGGCGAACCGCCGGGGACGGGTGAACACCAGCCTCCGTACGCGGGGGCTGCCCATGCTGCCGGTTCACGGGACGACGGCACCTTCGCCGACGTCTTGAACGGCTTCACCCTGGATTCGGGCCGTGGTCGTCGGAAGCGCAAGAAGAACAAGCAGTCCGAAGATGCGTCTGTTCCCCAGGCCGGCGGTGCACACGCCGCGGGGGAATCGGCAGTCCCGCAGCCGACCGATCAAGGAGACCGCGTGACCTCACTTGCCTCTCCACCCGACAGCGGCGCAGGTGCCGTCGGGCCGAGACCAGGTGGTCTTTTCGACCCGGGTCCACCCAGTGGCGAGTTCATCATGCCCGCCGTCTTCGAGCAGGCGCCGTCGCCGCTCGAAGAGACGGCTATCGTCCGTCCCTATGCCCTCACCGGCGGCCGGACCAAGGCGAACTACGCTCTCGAGCTGGAGACCCTCATCTCCACCAAGGACCACGTCGCCGCGGGTAGCCTTCCCGCGATGGCCGCGGACCAGATCGAATGCG
Source organism: Amycolatopsis oliviviridis (assembly GCF_014654365.1). Taxonomy (GTDB): domain Bacteria; phylum Actinomycetota; class Actinomycetes; order Mycobacteriales; family Pseudonocardiaceae; genus Amycolatopsis; species Amycolatopsis oliviviridis. The sequence goes on along the minus strand of NZ_BNAY01000002.1, from coordinate 868,285 downwards.
TTTCGATCATCGAGGAGTGCCGTACCCCGCGTTCGGTCGCCGAGATCGCGGCTACCCTGCGCGTACCACTGGGTGTGGCACGCGTGCTGATCAGCGACGCGGCGGACGCGGGGCTGGTCAGCGTGCACAAGACGATTTCGGGCAATGACGGCGCCGAGGCACATCTGGTGTTGATGGAAAGGGTTTTGAGTGGACTCCGTCGGCTTTAAGGCACCGCGGGACACCGCGCCCCCGACCATGACCTCCGCGAAGATCGTCGTGGCGGGTGGCTTCGGTGCGGGCAAGACGACCTTCGTCGGTTCGGTGTCGGAGATCGTCCCCCTCACCACCGAGGCGATGATGACGGACGCGAGTCGGGGGATCGACAACCTCGACCAGACGCCCAACAAGTCGACCACCACGGTCGCGATGGACTTCGGCCGGGTGTCCCTGGACGCGGACCTGATCCTCTACCTGTTCGGCACGCCCGGGCAGCAGCGGTTCTGGTTCATGTGGGACGACCTCGTCCGCGGCGCGATCGGCGCCGTGGTGCTGGCCGACACGCGACGGCTGGCCGATTCGTTCGCGCCGATCGACTTCTTCGAGGACCGGGGCCTGCCCTACATCGTCGGGGTCAACACCTTCGACGGCATCCTCGAACACGACATCAACGACGTGCGTGAAGCGCTGTCGATCGACCCCAACATCCCGATCGTCCGGTGTGACGCCCGGGAGCGGGAGTCGACCAAGCAGACGCTGATCACGCTGGTCGAGTACGCGATGCGGCAGTGGATCGCGTTGCGCGCGAGCAACTCGAGGTGACCCCGACGGCGGCAGCGTAGGGGCTGCCGCCCCGGTTTCACGCCGTTTCGTAGGTCAGCAGGACCGCGCGCCCGTCGAACGTGCGGGTGCCGGTCAACCGCAGGTTCGCCCGGGCACCGCCCGCGAGCACCTGCTTCCCACCGCCGAGCACCACCGGGTGCACGACGACGTGGAACTCGTCGACCAGGCCATGGCGGGCGCACGCTGTCGCCAGTTCGGTCCCGCCCGTGAGCAGGAGATCCTTGCCCGGCCTCGCCTTGAGTTCGGCCATGCGCCCGGCGAGGTCGTCGTCGATGACCTCGGTGTCCCAATCCGCCTTTTCCAGGGTCCGGGAGAAGACGATCTTCTTCGTCTCCCGCCAGATCGGCGCGAAAGCCAGGACGTGCGGGTGGGTCGAGTGCTTCTCGGCCTCCGGCCAGAACGACGCCATCATCTCCCAGACGCGCCGCCCGTAGACGAAGGTGTCCGAGCGGTCGGCCAGTTCCTTGGAGTGGCCGGACAGTTCGGGGCCCATCTCGGGCCAGTCGAACTCGCCGTTCGGGCCCTCGATGTGGCCGTCGATCGAGGTGTGGACGAAGTAGACGAGCTTGCGCACGGGGTGCTCCCTCTCGGTGTGGCGCCCGCCTTCCGGGCGCCGGACACCGAGGGGTCGGAGCGGCCGCGGGCTTCTCGACATCCCCTCACGCGTTTAGTCCTCTGAATGCGTGAGTGTCAGTACTCGTCGTGCCGCTTCCACCAGTGACCGGGACCGTCGGTTCCCCGGCTCGACTCCTCCCAGGCCTCCTGCCGCCCGAGCGGGGTCAGGTCCAGGTAGCGCAGCGTCCCCACCAGCTGATCTCCGCCGCGAGCGGTGGTGAAGTACGTCCGGAACACGTCGTCGCCCTCGCGCAGGAAGACACTGACACCGAAGCCGCCGTCGATCCCGCAGTCCGGGTTGAAGCCGTCGCTGGTCGAGACCCACGGGACGGTCCAGCCCATCCGCTCCTTGTACCGCTCGATTTCGGGCAAGGACGCCGGCGCGACCACGTACAGCGTGGTGTCGCGGGCGTGCAGGTGGGCGAGGTGGCCCATGTTGTCCACGAGCAGCGAGCAGCCGGGGCAGCCCGCTTTCTGCCCGGGGGCGAGCATGAAGTGGTAGACGATCAGCTGGCGTCGTCCCTCGAACAGGTCCAGCAGGGTGACCCGGCCCTGGGGACCTTCGAACTCGTACGTGCCGTCGAAGCGGACCATCGGCAGCCGTCGCCGTTCGGCGGCGACCGCGTCCGCGGCCCGGGTGAGTTCCTTTTCCTTGGCCAGCAGCGCGTCTCGCGCGATCTGCCAGTCGTCCCGCGAGACGACCTCCGGCAGGGTCATGGTCTCAGTCATCCTTCTCGCCTTTCCGCAGCTCGGCCAGGTGCTGCTCCATGCGGTCGAAACCGCCTTCCCAGAACCGCCGGTAGCGCTCGACCCAGTCGGAGACCTCGCCGAGCGGGGCCGCCTCCAGTCGGCAGGGCCGCCATTGCGCCGTCCGGCTCCGGCTGATCAGGCCCGCGCGTTCGAGGACTTTCAGGTGTTTGGAGACGGCCTGGAGGCTGACCGGAAAGGGCTCGGCCAGCTCGTTGACGCTGGCCTCGCCCGTGGATAGCCGGGCGAGGATCGCCCGCCGGGTGGGGTCCGCCAAGGCGGCGAACGTGGCGCTCAGCTGATCAGTGGTCATCGCTGCTCAATCGATCGGTTGTTTAACTCTAAGGTTGAATATACTGGTGCGAGTTGATCTGTCAAGGACGAGTGAGAGCGCCGTCACGCGAGTGGATGGGTTTAAAACAGTAGGAAGTCCAAGTATTTTGGAGAGATGAGCAGCGACCTGCACCGGCCCGTGAACCCCGTTCGCTTCGTGACGGCGTCGAGCCTCTTCGACGGGCACGACGCGTCCATCAACATCATGCGGCGCATCCTGCAGTCGCAGGGCGCGGAGGTGGTGCACCTCGGGCACAACCGGTCGGTCGACGAAGTCGCCACCGCGGCCATCGCCGAGGACGTCCAGGGTGTGGCCATCAGCGCCTACCAGGGCGGGCATGTCGAGTACTTCAGCTACCTGGTCGAGCTGCTCAACGAGCGCGGCGCGGGGCACATCAAGGTGTTCGGTGGCGGCGGTGGCGTCATCGTCCGGGAGGAGATCGACCTGCTGCACTCGCGGGGTGTCGCCCGGATCTTCTCGCCCGAGGACGGCTACGAGATGGGCCTCCCGGGCATGATCAACATGATGATCAAGGCCTGCGACACGGACCTGACGACGCAGCCGCCGGATTCGGTCGACAAACTGCTGTCGGGTGACATTCCCGCGCTGTCCCGGGTCATCACCCAGCTGCAGCGTGAGGTGCTGCCGCAGGACTGGCTCGACAAGATCACCGAAACCGCCAAATCGCGCACGGTGCCTGTTCTCGGCATCACCGGTACGGGTGGTTCGGGCAAGTCGTCGCTCACCGACGAGCTGATCCGCCGGTTCCGGCTGGACCAGGAGGACAAGCTCCGCATCGCCGTGCTCGCCGTCGACCCGTCACGCCGCAAGGGCGGGGGAGCGCTGCTCGGCGACCGCATCCGGATGAACTGCCTCGACGGCAGCCCGGTCTACTTCCGCTCACTGGCCACACGGACCACCAGCGGCGAGATTCCCACCGGGCTCTCTGAGTCGATCCTCGCCTGCAAGGCGGCGGGCTTCGACCTCGTGATCGTCGAGACGCCGGGTATCGGCCAGGGCGACGCCGGGATCGTCGACTACGTGGACCAGTCGCTGTACGTCATGACGCCGGAGTTCGGCGCCGCGTCGCAGCTGGAGAAGATCGACATGCTCGACTTCGCCGACGCCGTCGCGATCAACAAGTTCGAGCGCCGCGGCGCCGAAGACGCCCGCCGTGACGTCGCGCGCCAGCTCGTCCGCAACCGTGAGGCGTTCAGCTCCTCGCCCGAGGACATGCCGGTCTACGGCACCAGCGCCGCGAAGTTCAACGACGACGGCGTCACCGCGCTCTACCAGCACCTGCGCGACACCCTCGCCGAGCGCGGATTGACCGTTTCGGCAGGCGTGCTCCCGAAGGTCGAGGGCAAGGTGTCGACCGACGCCAGCACGATCATCCCGGCCAACCGGACGCGCTATCTCGCGGAGATCTCCGAGACCGTCCGCGGTTACCACGCCAAGACCGAGCAGCAGGTCGCCGCGCTCCGCAAGCGCGAACACCTCGCCGTTGCCAAGGAGGCGCTGGCCGCCGTCGACGCGAGCACCGACGCGCTCGACGGGCTCCTCGCCGCCGCCGAGTCCGATGTGGACGGTGAGTCGACAAATCTCCTGGCCCGTTTCCAGGAACTCGCCGAGTCCTACCGGGCCGACGAGCTGGTCGTGAAGATCCGCGACAAGGAACTGCACACCCAGCTCTGGCGCGACACGCTGTCCGGCAACCGGATCCCGCGGGTGGCGCTGCCGCGCTACACCGAGTCCGGCGAGCTGCTGTCCTTCCTGCGCCGCGAGCACCTGCCCGGATACTTCCCTTACACCGCGGGCGTTTTCCCGTTCAAGCGCGAGGGCGAGGACCCGGCGCGCATGTTCGCCGGCGAGGGTGACCCCTTCCGGACCAACAAGCGGTTCAAGCTCCTGTCGGCCGACTCCGCGGCGAAGCGCCTCTCGACCGCGTTCGACTCCGTGACCCTCTACGGGCACGACCCGCACACCCGCCCCGACATCTACGGCAAGGTCGGCACCTCCGGCGTCTCCATCGCGACGCTGGAGGACATGGAGGTGCTCTACGACGGCTTCGACCTGACGTCGCCGAGCACCTCGGTGTCGATGACGATCAACGGCCCCGCGCCGACGATCCTCGCGTTCTTCCTCAACACCGCGATCGACCAGCGCGTCGAGGCGTTCAAGGCCGAGCACGGCCGCGAGCCGTCCGAAGCCGAGGCCGCCGAGCTGCGCGAGTGGGCGCTCCGCAACGTCCGCGGCACCGTGCAGGCGGACATCCTCAAGGAGGACCAGGGGCAGAACACCTGCATCTTCTCCACCGAGTTCAGCCTGCGGATGATGGCCGACATCCAGGAATGGTTCATCGACCACGGCGTCCGGAACTTCTACTCGGTGTCGATCTCCGGCTATCACATCGCCGAGGCCGGGGCGAACCCGATCTCGCAGCTGGCCTTCACCCTGTCGAACGGGTTCACCTACGTCGAGAGCTACCTCGCGCGCGGGATGAACATCGACGACTTCGCGCCGAACCTGTCGTTCTTCTTCTCCAACGGCATGGACGCCGAGTACTCGGTGCTGGGCCGGGTCGCGCGCCGGATCTGGGCGGTCGCGATGCGGGAGCGCTACGGCGCCAACGACCGCTCGCAGAAGCTCAAGTACCACGTGCAGACCTCCGGCCGTTCGCTGCACGCGCAGGAGATGAGCTTCAACGACATCCGCACCACACTGCAGGCGCTGTGCGCGCTGTACGACAACGCGAACTCCTTGCACACCAACGCTTTCGACGAGGCGATCACGACGCCGTCGGAGAGCTCGGTGCGCCGGGCGATGGCCATCCAGATGATCATCAACAAGGAATGGGGCCTGTCGAAGAACGAGAACCCGCTGCAGGGTTCGTTCATCATCGACGAGCTGACCGACCTGGTCGAAGAGGCCGTCCTGCTGGAGTTCGACCGGATCTCCGAACGCGGCGGCGTCCTGGGCGCGATGGAGACCGGCTACCAGCGAGGCAAGATCCAGGACGAGTCGATCCTGTACGAACGCCAGAAGCACGACGGCACGCTGCCGATCATCGGTGTCAACACCTTCCGCAACCCGCACGGCGGCGAGAACGACGTCGAGGTCGAACTCGCGCGGGCGACCGAGGACGAGAAGGTGTCGCAGCTGAACCGGCTGGAGGACTTCCAGCACCGGCACCACGCCGAGGCGCAGGTCGCGCTCAAGACGCTGCGCGAGGCGGCGACCCGCGGCGGCAACCTGTTCGGCGTGCTGATGGACGCGGCGCGCGTGTGCTCGCTCGGCCAGATCACCGAGGCGTTCTTCGAGGTGGGTGGGCAGTACCGCCGCAACGTGTAGCGACCGGGAATATGGCGAGGCGTGTCCGGGTAGTTACCGAACATGGAGATCGGAATCGCCACCTTCATCACCGATGAAGGCATCAGGCCGGACGTCCTCGGCGCAGCCATCGAAGAGCGCGGGTTCAGCTCACTGCACATCGCGGAGCATTCGCACATCCCGGTCAGCCGGGAATCGCCGTACCCGGGCGGTGGCGACCTGCCGCGCGTGTACTACCGGACGCTGGACCCGTTCGTCGCGCTGACCGCGGCGGCCGGGGCCACGTCGAACCTGAAACTGGGCACGGGCGTCGCGTTGCTGCAGCAGCGCGACGTCATCCACACGGCGAAGGAAGTCGCTTCGCTGGACCTGGTCTCCCGTGGCCGGTTCGTCTTCGGCGTCGGCGTCGGATGGAACCGGGAGGAAATGCGCAATCACGGCACGGATCCACGCACCCGGGGCGCGCTCGTCGACGAGCAGCTCGCCGCGCTGAAGGAGATCTGGACCAAGGACGAGGCCGAGTTCCACGGCGAGCTCGTCGACTTCGACCCGATCTTCGCCTGGCCCAAGCCGGTGCAGAAGCCGCATCCGCCGATCTACATCGGCGGTGCGGGGGAGAAGGCGATGCAGCGGATCGCCAAGTACGGCGACGGCTGGCTGCCGCACGCCCACACCCCGCCGGAAGAGCTTCGCCGGGCGCGCCAGTGGCTGGCCGACCAGGGCCGGAGCGACATCAAGTTCTCGGCTTTCGGTGCCACGCCTGAAGAGGACGCGCTCGGCAAGCTGGCCGACGGCGGCGTCGACGAGGCCACGCTCTTCCTGCCGACCGAGCCCGAAGCGGCGACACTGGAACGACTCGACCAGTTCGCGAAGGTCGCCGAGAGCTTTCGAAAGGGGCAGCAGGCGTGACTGAGGTGCAAATCGGCTTGGCCGCGGCGCTGGAGCAGTTCTCGCCGCGCGAGTCGATCCGGCTGGCCGCGCTGGCCGAACAACACGGGTTCTCCGGCCAGATGGCCGCCGACCACTTCCAGCCGTGGGTCCCTCAACAGGGTGAAGCTTCCTTCGTGTGGAGCGTGCTCGCCTCGTTGGCGGAGAACACCACCGGCGACCTCGGACCGGGCGTGACCTGCCCGTCGTTCCGGCTGCATCCGTCGATGGTCGCGCAGGCCGCGGCGACCCTGGAGGCGACGTATCCCGGCCGGACCTGGCTCGGCATCGGCTCCGGCGAGGCGCTCAACGAGCACATCATCGGCGGCTACTGGCCCGAAGCGCCCGAGCGGGTCCGGCGGATGTTCGAGGCACTCGAGGTCATCCGGAAGCTGTTCACCGGCAAGGACGTCAAGCACAGCGGCGAGTTCTTCAAGCTGCACACCACGCGGCTGTGGACGCTGCCGGACGAACCGCCGCCGATCTACATCGCTTCGGCGGGCCCGTACACCTCGCGCAAGACCGGTGAGCTCGCGGACGGGCTGATCACGCCCGGCGCGTCGATCGAGAAGCTGGCGGGGATCCTCGACAACTTCGGCACCGGCGCGCGCAAGGCGGGCAAGGATCCGGACTCGATGCCGAAGCTGCTGCAGGTGCACCTGTCGTGGGCCGAGGACGACGAGACGGCGTGGGCCAACGCGATGGACCAGTGGCCCAACGGCGGCATGAAGTTCCCGAAGGCCGACATCCGCTCGCCGTTCGACTTCGCGCAGATGGCGAAACTGGTGCGGCGCGAGGACTTCGAGGGCCGCATGGTCGTCTCGTCCGACCCGGACGTGCACCGCGCGGCGCTGCAGAAGTACGTCGACGCCGGCTTCAACCGGATCTACATCCACAACGTGGGCCGGAACCAGGACGAGTTCATCGAGACCTTCGGCCGGGACGTGCTGCCGAAGCTGACCGCGTAACGCGCGCCAGCGCTGCAATGAAGGGGCCTTTCATAGCAAAATTTGCTATGAAAGGCCCCTTCATTGCACGAGCGCAGGGACTTCAGGCGTTCTTGTCCAGCAGCAGGTGCACCGAGAGTTCCAGCCGGTTCGCGACGTCGGCCGCCGAAGCGCGCCGCGTCACCCACGCGACCAGGTTCGCCATCCAGACGTCCGCGATGACGTGGAAGATGTCGCGGTCGGCCTCGGTCGGGTCCTCGATGCCCATGGCCTTGGCGAACATGTTCTCCATCAGCCGCCCGACCTGCTCGACCTCGGCGGCCGCGGTGGTGTCGGCGAACATGAACGCGCGGACCATGGCCTCGGTGAGATGCGGGTCCCGCTGCATCATCCGGGTGTTGCGGCCGAGGACGAACATGAGCCGCTCGCTCGGGGTCTCGCCGGGGATGGCCGCGCGGTCGAGTTTCTCCTGCGCGCGTTCGAATTCCCTGGCCAGTCCGGAGACCAGCAGGTGGATCTTCGAGGGGAAGTAGCGGTACAGCGTGCCGAGCGCGACGTCCGCCTTCTCGGCGACCGCCCGCATCTGGACCGCGTCGTACCCGCCCTTCGCGGCGAGGGTGAGGGTCGCGTCGATGATGCGGCGCCGCCGGTCGCGTTGTGCCGCGGAGCCGAGTTCCTCGCCGCCCAGCGCGGAGAGACCGTTGCCGCTTCGTGCCTTCGCGCTCGTGGGTGCCTTGGCCTTCCCTGGCATCGCCACGTCCCCCTTCATCGAACGATCTTCGTAACTTGTTCCACTTTCCTCGCGTAGCGTACCCAAGCGGACGAACTGTTCAAGACGTGACCCACTGGGCAAGAAACTGTAACACGTTCTACACTCGCGGGTAGGTCACCGCGAGGAGGTCCATCCGTGTCGATCGCGCTCACCGAGGAACAGGCGGCGCTGGCCGCGTCGATCAGGGCCTGGGCGGCGTCCGCCCGCCCGGTCGACGCCGTCCGGAGTGGCCGGATCGCCGAGCCGCCGCCAGGACTGGCGGAACTCGGCTTGTTCGGCGTGGCGATTCCCGAAGACGTCGGCGGCGCGGGAGGCACACTCGCCGATCTGGCCGCCGGGCTCGCCGAAGCGGCCGAAGCGCTCGTGCCCGGTCCTGTCCTCGGGACGGCGTTGGGCGGCGCGTTGCTCGCGACGGTTCCCCAAGCGGCCAAAGAGATCCTGCCCGGTCTCGCGGACGGGACCGAACGGCTGGCGGTGGTGCTCGGCCGGGGCTTCCGCATCGCGGATTCGGTCGTCGACGGCGAGTCGGGACCGGCTCTCGACGTTCACCCGTCGGCGTGGTCGCTGGTCTCCGACGGTGACGTCTCCGCGCTCATTCCACCTGGGACGTCCGGAGTGGACATCGAGCCGGGCGACCCCTTCGACGTCTCCCGGCCGGTCGGCCGCGTCCGCTGTACGAAGGTGCGGCCCGAGGCGGTTTTCGACGACCTGCCGGTGGAAACCTACGCCGCCACGCTCGGCGCGGCCGAAGCCGCGGGGATCGCGCGATGGTGTCTTCGGACCGCCGTCGAGTACGCCAAGGTGCGAGAGCAGTTCGGTCGTCCCATCGGGTCGTTCCAGGCGATCAAGCATCTGTGCGCGGAAATGCTCTGCCGGGCCGAGGCCACCGACGCGCTCGCGTGGGACGCGGCGAGGGCTGCCGACGATCCCGCGCAGCACGACCTCGCGGCGGCGACCGCGGCTGCCTACGCCCTCGACGCGGCCGTGGCCAACGCGAAGGACTGCATTCAGGTCCTCGGCGGCATCGGCTTCACCTGGGAGCACGACGCGCACTTCTATCTGCGCCGCGCCGTGGCCCTGCGGCACTGGCTCGGCGGGGCCGCCCGCTGGCGCCGCCGCGCCGCCGAACTCGCGCTGCGCGGTGACCGCCGGACGTTGCGCGTCGAGGTCGGCGAAGACGCCGGACTCCGTGACCTGGTCGGCGAAATCGCCGCCCTGCCCGAAGCGGGACGGCGTGTCGCGCTGGCCGATTCGGGGCTGCTGGCCCCGCACTGGCCCGCGCCGTACGGCCGGGGCGCCACGGCGGCCGAGCAACTGCGGATCGACGCCGCGCTCTCCGAAGCCGGCGTCCGGCGCCCGGATCTGGTCATCGGCGCCTGGGCGGTGCCGACACTGCTGGAACACGGCTCCGAGGCCCAGCGCGAACGATTCGCCGCGCCCACGCTGCGCGGCGAGATCACCTGGTGCCAGCTGTTCAGCGAGCCCGAGGCGGGCTCCGATCTCGCGTCGCTCCGCACGACGGCCCGGCGTGCCGACGGCGGGTGGCTGCTGAACGGCCAGAAGGTGTGGACCTCGCTCGCGCGCGAAGCCGATTGGGCGATCTGCCTGGCGCGCACCGACCCGGACGTCCCGAAACACAAGGGGATCACCTACTTCCTCGTCGACATGACCGCCGACGGGATCAGCACGCGTCCCCTGCGAGAGATCACCGGTGACGCCGTCTTCAACGAGGTGTTCCTCGACGACGTCTTCGTCCCGGACGACATGGTCGTCGGGGAGGTCGACGGCGGCTGGCGACTCGCGCGGACCACGCTGGCGAACGAGCGCGTGGCCCTCGGCAGCGGGTCCGCGGTGGGGGAGGGTGTCGAGAACCTGCTCGCCACCCTGGGCGACGAGGCGGACCTGGAGAAACTCGGTGAGCTGATCGCCGACGGGAGCGCGTGCTCGGTCCTGGACCTGCGGGCGACGCTGCGGCGGCTCGACGGCCAGGACCCGGGCGCCGAGTCGAGCGTGCGCAAGCTGCTGGGCGTCCGGCACCGGCAGGCGGTGGCGGAATTCGCGCTGGAGGCGCTCGGTGAGGACGCTCTCGTGGCCGGGGATCCCGCGCAGCACGAGTTCCTGCTGACGCGGTGCCTCAGTATCGCCGGCGGCACTACGCAGGTGCTGCTCTCGCTGACCGCGGAGCGGTTGCTGGGGCTTCCACGCTCCTGACGGCCGTGTCGCGAAAGTCCCTGTCACGGCCGTTTCGAGTGTCATGAAAGGGCCGTTCAAGACGTTTTATGTCCTGAACGGCCCTTTCACGACACCGCCGCCCGACGGCTGTCGGTCCCGTGCTCTAGCGTGCGGGTCGTGGAGTTCGGCACAGGAACCCAAGCCACCTTCGTCCCCTCGGATCCCCCGCGGGACGGCGTGCTGGCGCTCTGGGGAGACGGCGTAGCGGGTGACACCGCGATCGAACTCGTGCTGCCGGTGGGGAAGGTCTTCCGGCGCACGAAGGTCGACGCGGCGCTCGTCCCGTTGTCACGCGTGATTCCCCGGCTGCTGACCGCGGACGGCGACCTGAGCCCGGCCATCGCCGCGTGGTCGGCCGTCGCCGAGGCCGGGGTGAACCTCATCGCCCGTGGCAGGCTGCTGCCCGCCGCCTCACCCGGCGGGGTGGATTCGTGGCGGGTCGGCCCGCTCGACGTCACCGACGAGGAGATGTTGCGCGGTCTCGCCGCCGCGTTGCCGCCCGAGGCGCACGCGCTGCCGTTGTCCGGGCTGAAACGGATCAGGCTGCACTCGCCGGAGTCGTTGATCCGCGCGTTCTGGGACGCGACGGCGGACGTGCTGGTCCGTACGCCCGCCGCGAGCGTCGCGGCGGGCGGTCCGGCGTTCGCCGCGGCTGAGCCAACGCTGGTCGGGCCGGACGGTGCCGCGTGGCTCGCGGAACTGAGCTCCCGGCAGGCGCAGGGCGCGCATCTCGTGCTGCGCATGGAAGTGCATGAGCCCGAGGTTCCTGAAGACGAGCCGACGTTCTCCGCCGTCGTCGCCGTGCGGAGCGCCGCGGATCCGAGCCTGATCGTCGAGGCGGCGACGCTGTGGGACGCACCCGAAGCCGTCCTGGAGCGGATGGGCGAGCAGGTCGAGACCCAGATGCTGCTCGGTCTGCGCCGGGGCGCCAGGGCGTGGGCGCCGCTGGGGCGCATCCTCCGGTCGGCCGCGCCGACCGAGCTGGCGCTGGAGTACGACGAGGTCGTCGACCTGCTGACCCACGGGGACGCGGCGCTCGGCGGCGCCGGTATCGAGGTGCAGTGGCCGAAGGATCTCTTCTCGGGCGAGCTCAAGGCCAAGGCGAGCGCGACGCAGGCCCCGGGCAGTGTCACCGGGCCCGAGTTCACGCTCAAGAGCCTGTTGCAGTTCCGCTGGCGGCTGAGCCTCGGGGACGAGGAGCTCACCGACGCCGAGGTCACCGCGCTCGCGGAGGCCAAACGGCCGCTGGTCCGGCTGCGCGGCAAATGGGTCAAGGTCGACGCACGCTTGATCGCCAAGGTGCGCGCTCATCGCACGAAGAAGCTCTCCGGTGCCGAGGCGCTGGCCGCGGCGCTCACCGGCGAACTGGAACTGGACGGCGAGAAGGTCGAGTTCACCGTCCCGTCGGCGATGACGGGGCTGCTCCAGCGCATCCGGGAAAGCGCCGGGGAACCGATCGAGCAGCCCGCGGAACTGAAGGCCACCCTGCGGCCGTATCAGAAGGCGGGTCTCGCCTGGCTGGCGACGATGACCGGCCTCGGTCTCGGCGCCTGCCTCGCCGACGACATGGGGCTGGGCAAGACGATCCAGCTCATCTCCCTGCATCTGCACCGCCGCCCGCGCAGGGAGGGCCCCACGCTCGTCCTGTGCCCGACGTCGTTGCTGGGCAACTGGGAACGTGAGTTCGCCCGGTTCGCGCCGGACATCCCGGTGCGCCGGTTCCACGGCGGCGGACGGCATCTCGACGAGGTCGCGCCGGACGAGGTCGTGCTCGCCACGTACGGTGTCCTCCGCCGGGATCGCGAAGCACTGTCCGAAGTGGACTGGGGGATGATCGCCGCCGACGAGGCCCAGCATGTCAAGAACCCGCTTTCGGTCACCGCCAAGGAACTGCGGAAGATCCCGGCCGCCGCGAAGGTCGCCTTGACCGGGACGCCGATGGAGAACCGGCTCACCGAGCTGTGGTCCATAGTGGACTGGACGACGCCGGGCCTGCTCGGCTCCCTCGACGGGTTCCGCCGCAAGGTCGCCCGCCCGATCGAACGCAACCGGGACGTCGCGGTCACCGAGCGGCTGGCCACGACCGTGCGGCCGTTCCTGTTGCGCCGCAAGAAGACCGACCCGGACATCGCCCCCGAACTCCCGCGCAAGACCGAGACCGACCGGTTCGTCCCGCTCACCGCCGAGCAGACCACGCTGTACGAGGCCGTGGTCCGGGAGAACCTCGCGATGATCCGCGAGCTGGACGGGGCGGCCCGGCGCGGGCAGGTGCTCAAACTGCTCACCGAGCTCAAGCAGATCTGCAACCATCCGGCGCAGTACCTCAAGGAACCCGGGGTGCTGCACGGCCGGTCCGGCAAGCTCGCCGCGTTCGAAGAACTGCTCGACGTCATCCTCGACGAGGGCGACAGCGTGCTCGTGTTCAGCCAGTACGTCCAGCTGTGCCGCCTGCTGGAGAAACGCCTCGCCGAACGAGGGCTGCCGACGATGCTGCTGTCCGGGTCGAGCACGCCCAAGGACCGCGAAGACATGGTCGCCCGGTTCCAGGCCGGTGAGGTGCCGGTGTTCCTGCTCTCGCTGAAGGCGGGCGGCGTCGGGCTCAACCTGACCAAGGCCACCCACGTGATCCACTACGACCGCTGGTGGAACCCGGCCGTCGAGGACCAGGCCACCGACCGCGCGTACCGGATCGGGCAGGACAGGCCGGTCCAGGTGCACCGGCTGATCGCCGAGGGCACCCTGGAAGAGCGCATCGCCACGATGCTGGAGACCAAACGCGGGCTGGCCGACGCGGTCATCGGTGCGGGCGAGAACTGGATCACCGAACTGTCCGACGACGAACTCGCCGACCTCGTCCGGCTCGGGGAGACCTGATGCCCGGCGTGACCGGCCGGAAACGGCGCACCTTCGGCAACACGTGGTGGGGCGCGGCGTGGGTCGAGGCGCTGGAGGAGCGAGCCAAGCTCGACCCGAACCGGTTGCCGCGAGGCCGGACGTACGCGCGCAAAGGCACGGTCAGCAAGCTCGCGGTCGGCGCGGGCGAGGTGACGGCCTGGGTGCAGGGCAGCCGCGCGGTGCCGTACCGGGTGACCATCCACATGAAGGCGTTCACCGACGAGCAATGGGAGAGCCTGCTCGGCATGGCCGGTACCCGGCTCGGGCACGTCGCCGCCCTGCTCGACGGCGAACTGCCCGGCGAGCTGGCCGAGGACGCGCGGGCCGCCGGCGCGGACCTGCTTCCCGGCCCCGGCGATCTCCGGCCGAAGTGTTCCTGTCCCGACAGCGCGAATCCGTGCAAGCACGTCGCCGCGGTGTACTACCTGGTCGCGGACGAGGTCGACGCCGATCCGTTCGTGCTGTTCCTGCTGCGCGGCAGGCCGAGGGAGGCCGTGCTCGCGGAACTGCGGGCCCGCCGGGCTCCCGCGAGCCGGCCGGGCAAGCGGGTGCGCGCCCCCGCGGCGCCCGGTGTGGACCCGAAACGCGCCTACACCCGGCGGATCGCCGCGTTGCCGCCGCGGCTGGCCGTCCCGGGCACGGTCGGACCACCGGCGGTCCTCGACATCGACCCGCCGCACCGCACCGGCTGGAGCAGCGACACGTTCGCGGAACTGGCTGCCGACGCCGCCGCGAGGGCCTGGGAGCTGCTGGTCATGGGGCCCGAGCGCGAGACGGACCTGTCGTTCGAGGAAGACCTCGCGCGCCGGGCGGCGGCGGGCGATCCCGGCGAGGTCGCCGGACTCGCCGAGGCGGCCGGGGTCGCGGCGCGGGAGCTCGCCGTCTGGGCACAGGCCTGGCGTGAGGCGGGCCGGGGCGGGATGGCGGCCGTCCGGGAGGTCTGGCGGCCGGCGCAGGCGCCGCTCGCACAGGCCAAGGCGGACTTCGCCGAGTCGGGGCTGCCGGGAACGCCGAAGACCTGGCGGAACCGGATCACCCAGGGCGACCTGCAACTGCGCTACGGCCGTGACGAACGCTGGTACCGCTTCGTGCGCGAGGGCGAGGGCTGGCGGGTCGACGGCCCGGCGTCCGCGCGGCCGACAGACGTGCTCTACCCACCCTGACACCGGCGGCTCGGCCGAGGTGAAGGCGTGACTCGCGTGCTTGAAGGCGTGACTCGCGTGATCAGAGCCGTAACTCGGGTGTGCGGCCTCCGATCACGTGAGTCCCGGCTTCAAGCACGTGAGTTCCGGGTCTGATCACGTGAGTGCGGTGCCTCCCCGGACCGCCAGGTGCGGTGGCTCCACTCCAGGAACCGCTCCACCCCGCGGACCACGTGCGCGCTGCGGATCGAGGGGAAGACGTCGAAGGCGTGCTGAGCGCCGGAGATCTCCGCGTACGCGACCTCACGCTGGGACTTCTCCCGCAGGCGCCGCACGAATTCGCGGGCCTCGCCCACCGGCACCAGCGAGTCGTGGACGCCGTGGATGACGAAGAACGGCGGCGCGTCCTCGGTGATCCGGTCCAGCGGTGACGCCGCGATGTAGTCGTCGAGGAAGTTCACCGGATCGCGGTCCGCCTCGAAGACGTGCCGGGCGATCAGTGTCTTCAGCCGGGTCTGGCTGGAGCGCCGCCCGCTGGTCGCGGCGAAGTCGTACACGCCGTAGTGCGGGGCGCAGGCCTGGATGCTCGTGTCCGCCTCGGTGAAACCGGGCTGCAGCGCCGGGTCGTTCGCGGTCAGTGCCAGCAGCGCCGCGAGATGCCCGCCCGCCGAACCCCCGGTGACGGCGACGAACGACGGGTCGCCGCCGTAGGACTCGGCGTTGTCCCGGATCCAGGCCAGCGCGCGTTTCGCCGCGACGATATGCGCCGGCCAGCGGGCGGCGGGGGAGAGCGGGTAGTTGATCGCGATGCAGATCCAGCCGCGTTTGGCCATGTGCAGCATCAGCGGCAGGCCCTGTTGGTCCTTGTTGCCGATCACCCACGCGCCGCCGTGCACCTGCAGCAGGATCGGCGCGCCGGTGACCGGTTCGCGCGGGGCGTAGACGTCGAGCAGGAACCGCTTCCCGCCGGGTGCGTAGGCGATGTCGCGGGTCCGCCGGACCTGCGGGTCGCGCATGCGGAACGGCATGGCCAGCTGGCCCCACGGGGTCGCGAGGTCGGTCGGGCTCGGCGGGTGCTCGAGCTCGTCGGCGTAGGCCTTGCCGATGCCTTCGGTCAGTGCGGTCTCGATCTCGCCCCTGGCTCGCTGGGACTGCGCGATCAGCGCGCCGAGCCCGGCCGCCGACGCCGTCGCGAGCGCGAGACCGGCCTTGCTCGACCCGCCCCGGTGCCGCGCGACATGCGCCGCCGTGTCGGCCGCGGTGAGGGCGAGCAGATGGGGGGCGAGTTCCCCGGTGAGCCAGCCCGCGAAGAACGCCGGTACCGCTGTCCGGGCACCTCTCGGCGGCTTCAGCGCGTTCGCGGTGAGCGCGAGCTGGAGTGCCTGGCGGACGACGAAACTCGGCTGCATGGGCACCGATCCTACCGCCGGGTGACCGCCTAGAACCGGTTGCAAAGTTCACTTAAGGTGATTCTTATGCAGCGACTGAGTGGTCTGGACGCGAGTTTCCTCTACCTGGAGACACCGACCCAGGTCCTGCATGTGTGCGGGCTGCTCACCCTGGACGGCGCGACCATGCCCGGCGGCTACGACTTCGAGCGCTTCAAGGAGAAACTGGCCGAACGGGTCCAGCTGATCCCGGCATTCCGGCGCAAGCTGCACAATCCACTCTGGAATCTCACGCATCCGGTGTGGGTCGAGGACGAGGACTTCGATCTGGAAGCCCACGTTCACCGGATCGGCGTACCCGCACCCGGCGACCGGCGGGAACTGGCCGAACTCTGCGCCCACATCGCGGGACAACGCCTGGACCGCGCACAACCACTGTGGCAGCTCTACGTCATCGAAGGCCTGGCCGACGGCGGGATCGCGGTCCTGCTGAAGATGCACCACGCCAGCGTCGACGGCGTCAGCGGCGCCAGCCTGATCACCTATCTCGCCGGTCTCGAACCGGACGCGGCCCCGCCGGAGATCGCGCGTGACGAACGGCACAACGGAGGCGTCCCCGGCAGGCGCGCGCTGCTCGGCGAGGGACTGACGTCGTTCGCGAAACGTCCGGTCGAGGTGGCGAAACTGCTCCCGGACCTGCTCGGGCTCGTCCCGAAATGGCTCGGTAAGGCGTTGCAGGGCAAGGGGATGCCGGTCCCGTTCACCGCGCCGCGCACGTCGTTCAACGGGACGATCACGGCACACCGCAGCGTCGCCTACACCTCGCTCGACCTCGACGAGGTCAAACGGATCAAGAACGCCTTCGGGGTGACGGTCAACGACGTCGTCCTCGCCGTCGTTTCCGGTGCGCTGCGCCGGTTCCTGCGCGATCGCGGCGAACTGCCGGAAGACCCGCTGGTGGCGACCGTGCCGGTGTCGGTGCACGAACGCACCGAACGCGACCACGGCAGCAACAAGGTCTCGGCGTTCTTCGCCTCGTTGCCCACGCATCTGGAGGATCCCGCTGCGCGGGTGTTCATGCTCGCGGAGTCGAACCGGCGTTCCAAGGACCACCATCACGACATCGACGCCGACATGCTCCAGGATTGGGCCCAGTTCTCGGCCGCGACCATGTTCGGCCTCGCCGTGCGCGCGTATTCCGCGCTGCGCCTGGCCGAACGGCATCCGGTGGTGCACAACCTGGTGGTGTCCAATGTGCCCGGTCCGCAGATGCCGTTGTACCTGCTGGGCTGCCGGATCACCGGGCTCTATCCGCTCGGTCCGGTGTTCCACGGCGCCGGGCTCAACGTCACCGTGCTGTCCAACGCGGGCCGGGTCGACGTCGGCCTGCTCGGCGCGCGCGAATTGACCGGGGAGCTGTGGCCGCTCGCGGACCACTTCCCGGACGCTCTCGGCGAACTTCTCAAAGCCACGCCGTAGATCCCTCTTCCCGCACCCCCCGTTTCCCGAGGGGGTTGCCGTCACGCCTCCTTCCGGATAAGACTAGAACAGGTTTCAATATTGTGCCCGTTCGCCCCGGTGAGGAGCCAGTGTGGACTTCCAGTTCGACGAGACGCAGACCGAGGTCACCGCGCTGACCGCGCGCGTACTCGGCAAGGAGCGTGAGCCCGGCGGCACGTGGCGCGCGCTCGCCGACGCCGGTCTGCTCGCCCTGGCGCTGCCCGCCGAACTCGGCGGTGACGGCCTCGGTGTCGCCGAAGTCGCCTTGGTGCTGACCGAACTCGGCCGCGTCGCCTCGCCGACGCCCGCGCTGGCGTCGCTGGCCTTCGGGGTCCTGCCGGTCACGGCGCTCGGCGGCCCGGACCAGCGCGCGGCGTTGCTCCCGCCGGTCGCCGCGGGCGACTCGGTGCTCACGGCCGCGCTGCACGAGCCTTCCGCGCCGTTCACCACCCGGCCCGCGACCGTCGCGGAATCGGCCGGGGACTGGCGGCTGAGCGGGGTGAAGGTCGGCGTGCCGTTCGCGGCGGAGGCCACCCGGATCCTGACGCCCGCCTCGCTGCCCGGCGGCACCGGCGTCTTCCTCGTCGATCCCCGGGCCGATGGCGTGACGCTGACCCCGACCACAACGTCGTCCGGTACGCCGGACCACACGATGACGCTGGACTCCGTGACCGTCACCGACGCCGATCTCCTGAACGGGCACGGCCCCGGCGAGTCGATCGCGACGCTGCACCGGTTCGCGCTCGCGGGCACCGTGGCGTTCGGCGACGGGTTGCTGGCCGGCGCGCTCGCGCTGACCACCGAGCACGTCGGCGAACGGGAGCAGTTCGGGCGCCCGCTGGCGGCGTTCCAGGCGGTGGCGCAACAGATCGCGGACGTCTATGTCGCGTCGAGGACGGTCCAGCTGGCCGCGCGGTCGGCGGTCTGGCGGCTCGCGGCGGGGCTCGACGCCGACGCGGAACTCGACATCGCGGCGTACTGGCTGGCGGAGGAGGCGCCCGAGGCGCTGGCCGTCTGCCATCACCTGCACGGCGGGATCGGCGTGGACGAAACGTATCCACTGCACCGGTTCTCGTCGGCGGTCAAGGATCTGGGACGAACGCTCGGCGGCGCCTCGCATCGGCTGGCCGCGCTGGGCGAACTGGTGGCGGGGTGAACATGCTGATCGAACTGACCGCGGCGCAACAGCAGCTGCGCACCGAACTGCGAAAGTACTTCGCCTGCCTGGTGAGCGCCGACGAGCGGCGCGCGATGCTGCGCGAGCGGCACGGGCCGGTGTACCGCGAGATCGTCCGGCGGATGGGCCGTGACGGCTGGCTCGGCGTCGGCTGGCCCGAACAGTACGGCGGCCGGGGTTTCGGCGAGATCGAGCAGCACCTCTTCGTCGACGAGGCCGCCCGGGCCGACGTCCAGCTGCCGTCGGTGACCCTGCAGACCGTCGGGCCGACGCTGCAGGCTTTCGGCACCGAGGAACAGAAGTCCTTGTTCCTGCCCAAGATCCTCGCGGGCGAGGTGCATTTCGCCATCGGCTACACCGAACCCGAAGCGGGCACGGACTTAGCGTCACTGCGCATGACCGCGGTGCGTGAAGGAGACGAGTACGTCGTCAACGGCCAGAAGATCTTCACCACCGGCGGGCACGACGCCGACTACATCTGGCTGGCCGTGCGGACCGCGCCGGACGCGCCGAAGCACAAGGGGATCTCGATCCTCATCATGGACACCCGCGATCCGGGCTACTCCTGGACGCCGATCATCACCTGCGACGGCGCGCACCATGTGAACGCCACCTACTACTCGGACGTCCGGGTGCCCGCGAACATGCTGGTGGGCAAGGAGAACGAGGGCTGGCGGCTGATCACCACCCAGCTGAACCACGAACGCGTCATGCTCGGCCCCGCCGGTCGGATCGGTGGTCTCCACGACCGCGTCCGCGACTGGGCGGCGTCCCGGAAGACCCCGGACGGCACGCCGTTGCTCCAGTTGCCCGACGTCCGCGGCGTGCTCGCGGAAACCCTGGCGGCCGCCAGGATCAACGAACTGCTGAACTGGCAGGTCGCGGCGTCGTCGGCGACCGGGCCGGTGGCGGTGGCCGACGCGTCGGCCACCAAGATCTTCGGTTCCGAACGGATCCAGCGGCTGGCCAGGAGACTGGAGGAGATCGTGGCACGACACGGCGATCAGGCCGACACCGAGACCGCGGATCTGGCGCGGTGGCTGGACGTGGTGGCCAAACGCAATCTGGTGCTGACCTTCGGCGGCGGCGTCAACGAGATCCAGCGAGAGCTGATCGCCACCGCCGGGCTCGGCCTGCCGAGGGTGCCGCGATGAGCATCCAGGAAGCCGCCGAACGCATCGCCGCGCGCGGGGAATCCGCGCCGAGGGCCGCCCGCGACACGGTCAACCAGGCGATGGTGAACAACTGGGTCGAAGCCATCGGTGACCGCAATCCGGTCTACGTCGACGAAGAGTTCGCCGCCAAGAGCGTCCACAAGGGACTCGTCGCGCCGCCCGCGATGGCGCAGGTGTGGACCATGGGCGGGCTGCACTGGACGAGGGCGTCGGACGATCCGCTCGGCGCGATGATGGAGGTGCTCGACGAGGCCGGGTTCACCTCGGTCGTCGCGACCAACTCCGAGCAGAACTACTTCCGCTACCTGCGGCACGGTGAACGGGTCGAGGCGACCGCGAAACTCGAAAGCGTCGTCGGGCCGAAACGCACCGCGCTGGGCGAAGGCTGGTTCGTGACCACGAAGACCACCTGGTACGTCGGCGACGAGGCCGTCGCGGACATGGTGTTCCGGGTGCTGAAGTTCCGCCCGCCGGGCGCCGAGCCCGTGAAGCAGGCGGCGCCGGTCCTGCGGCCGGTGATCAGCAAGGACACCGAGTTCTTCTGGGCCGGGCTGCGGGACGGGGAACTGCGGATCCAGCGCTGGGGCGAGACCCTGCGGCATCCGCCCGGCCCGATGCCGCCCGACGGCGACCTCGACGCGAAGCCGGACTACGTCGTCGCGTGCGGCCGCGGGACGGTCTACAGCTATGTCGTGCACCACCATCCGAAGGTCCCCGGCAAGGATCTGCCGTTCGTGGTCGCGCTCGTCGAACTGGAGGAGGGCGTCCGGGTGATGGGCGAACTGCTCGACGCCGACCCCGACTCCGTCCACATCGGACTCTCGGTGGAAGCCGCGTTCATGAAGATCGACGACGAACTGACGTTGCCCGCTTGGAGGGTCGCGCGATGAAGGACTGTTCGGTCGGCACCGAGCTGCCGCCGCTGACGATCGAGGCCACCCCGACCTTCGTGGTGAGCACCGCGGTGGCGACCCGGGATTTCCAGGACGTCCACCACGACCGTGACGCCGCCGTGCGGCGCGGGTCGAAGGACATCTTCCTCAACATCCTCACCGACACCGGCCTGGTGCAACGCTTCGTCACCGACTGGGCGGGACCGGAGGCGTTCGTGCGGTCGATCAAGATCCGGCTCGGCGTGCCCTGCTACGCCTACGACACCCTGACCTTCACCGGCCGGGTCACGGAACGCGACGGTGACGACGTGGTGATCTCGGTGTCCGGAGTGGACAGTCTCGGTGAGCACGTGATGGGCACCGTGGCGATCACGCTGGGAGGCGAGTGATGACCCTGTCCGGACGGGCGGCGATCGCCGGAATCGGCGCGACGGAGTTCTCCAAGGATTCCGGGCGCAGCGAGCTTCGTCTAGCGGCGGAGGCCGTTTCGGGTGCGCTGAAGGACGCCGGTCTCTCGCCGTCCGATGTGGACGGTCTGGTGTCGTTCACCATGGACGGCAACAGCGAGATCGCCGTGGCGCGGGAACTGGGCATCCCCGAACTCAAGTTCTTCAGCCGGATCCACTACGGCGGTGGTGCGGCGGCGGCGACCGTGCAACAGGCCGCGATGGCCGTCGCGACCGGCGTCGCGGACGTCGTCGTCGCGTACCGGGCGTTCAACGAGCGGTCCGGGATGCGGTTCGGGCAGGTGTCCTCGGCCGCGGCGGGGCAGGTGAACTCCTCGGGCGTCGACAACGCGTTCCACTACCCGATGGGGATCGCGACGCCCGCCGCGACCGTCGCCATGCTCGCCCGGCGCTACATGCACGAGTACGGCGCGACCAGTGCAGACTTCGGCCGGGTGGCCGTCATCGACCGTGCCCGCGCGGCGACGAACCCGAAGGCCTGGTTCCACGGCAAGCCGATCACGCTCGAAGACCATCAGGCTTCCCGCTGGGTCGCCGAACCGTTGCACCTGCTGGACTGCTGCCAGGAGAGCGACGGCGGCGTCGCGCTGGTGATCACCAGTGTCGAGCGGGCGCGCGACCTGCCGCACCGGCCGGCCGTGATCGCGGCGGCCGCGCAGGGGAGTGGTCCGGATCAATACGTGATGACCAGCTACTACCGCGACGACCTCCCGGCACTGCCCGAGATGGGGCTCGTGGGACGGCAGCTGTGGGCGCAGTCCGGGCTGGGGCCCGGCGACATGGACCTCGCCGTGCTGTACGACCACTTCACCCCTTATGTCCTGATGCAGCTGGAAGAACTCGGCTTCTGCGGGAAGGGCGAGGCCAAGGACTTCATCGCCGGCGGCGCACTGGAGCTCGACGGGAAACTCCCGCTCAACCCGCACGGCGGGCAACTGGGGGAGGCCTACATCCACGGGATGAACGGGATCGCCGAGGGGGTCCGGCAGGTACGGGGCGACGCCGTCAACCAGGTCGACGGGGCCTCCCGGGTGCTCGTGACCGCCGGTACCGGCGTACCTACGAGCGGACTGGTCCTGACCGCGAGGTGAGATCACCCCGATGCCCGATGGTGTACTAGTGCGCCACCTGCGACGGTGAGAGGCATACCGGCCAGGAGGTGACATGTCTGGACCACTCATCGTCGCGTGGACCTTGACCGCGGTGTTCGCCGCGCTGGTCCTGCCGTGCGTGCTGAGACTCGTCCGGCTGGACTACGGGCGCCAGGGCGCGGCGGTCCGCAATGGTGACCTGGCCGAACTGCTGCTCGTCGTCGCCATGGTCGCGATGCTGTCCCCGGTGGGCGGCCCGATCCCCGCGGCGGGCTGGCAGGCGGTGCTGGCGCTGACCGCGGGCTGGTTCGCCGTCTCGTGGTGGAAGGGAAGGCGGTCCGGGCACGCCGCCTGCGGGCACCACGCGGTCTCCGCCGTCGCGATGCTGTTCATGGTGACGTTCATGCCACACAGCGAGGTTTCTCACGGTCCGTGGCTGGTGATGTCCGGCCCCGGCGGCGGCTCGGCGCTGTGGCTTTCGCTGCTCTTCGGTGCCGTGGCCGGGTATTTCGCGGTGGACGCGGTACGCGCCGGTGTCCTCGCGGCGAGGGGCACCAGGGACCCGGGTACCCGCGGCGAATCCGGTCAGGTGTCGCGGCGGGTGTGCCGGGTCATCATGGGCGCGGGGATGGGCTACATGCTGGTGGGCGCGGCCCTCTAGCGGCCGAGCGCGTTCAGCGGACTAAACGCGGACGTGACGGACGACCCCGTTCTCGGCGTCTCCCACGTCCGGCAGGCCTTCGGCCGGGTTGTCCGCGGCCCACTTGCCCGCGTCCGCGATGTCCTTGTCGAGCGCGGCGATCAGCGCCTCCGACGACGGGTACGCCTTCTGCTCCCGCAGGTGGTGCCCCAGCCACACGGTCAGCACCTCGCCGTACAGATCGCCGCTGAACTCCAGCAGATGCGCCTCGACGAGCCGGTAGCCGTCCGCGCCGTAGTACGTCGGACGCCTGCCGACGGAGACCGCGGCCGCGATCCGCGTGCCGTCCGCGCGCTCGGCCCAGCCCGCCCACACTCCGTCGCCGACCTGGCCGTCCTGGTCGCGCA
Organism: Amycolatopsis oliviviridis; assembly: GCF_014654365.1. Taxonomy (GTDB): domain Bacteria; phylum Actinomycetota; class Actinomycetes; order Mycobacteriales; family Pseudonocardiaceae; genus Amycolatopsis; species Amycolatopsis oliviviridis. The sequence continues at coordinate 844,784 of NZ_BNAY01000002.1, read as the reverse complement.
GCGCGATGTTGGCGGTCGGGAAGCCCAGTTCCCGGCCCCGCTGATCGCCCTGCTCCACCTGGCCACGGACCACGAAGTACTCCGCCGTCATGCCGCCCCCGTCCTCGCTGTCACGAAAGCCATGAATACCACGCCTCGCATCGGCGGTCGACCGCCGTCCAAGCCACGGGAGATGTCCACTGTGTACTGAATCACGTTGTGACGACGCGATATCCCAGGTCGAGTTCCGTCCGCCCCAGCAGGCCGACGTGATGCCGGTGCCAGTGCCCGTCGGCGAGGTCGGCGCGCAACCGGCCGACGGCGTCGGCGACGACGTTCTGGTCCAGCAGCGCGACTCCGGACATCCCCGCGCGCACCCGCTCGGACAGGTAAGCCTCCGGCCTGCGCCAATACGCGCCGAGGAACCCGTCGACGCAATCCGAGGGCACCGGCAGCGGAGCGACCGCAGGTGTCCCGCCCGCCGCGCTCAGCTCCTCGACGATCCTGTCGAGGCAGGCCAGCCTGCTCTCGTGCTCGGCGATCTCCGGCAGGTAGTCCCGCACCAGCCAGAACCGCGCGAACACCGCCTGGTCCCAGGTCACGATCACCTGGCGACGGGACACGCGCCGCAACTCGGCCAGCCCGGCGGTCACGTCCGTCCAGTGGTGCACGGTGAGCACGGCCAGCCCGACGTCGAAGGCGCCGTCGGGGAAGGGCAGTCCTTCCGCGCACGCCTGGACGGCGGGGGCCGCGGTGGCCGGACGCTGCGCGATCATCCGCGAAGACGGCTCGACGGCGACCACGTCGCGGTCTCCCGGTTCGTAGGAACCGGCGCCGGCGCCGACGTTGACCACCGAGCGCGCGTCGCCGAGAGCGGCGGTCACGATGGCCGCGATCCGGGGGTCCGGACGTCTTGATCGTGCGTAGTCCCGGCCGAGTTCGGCATAAGGGTCGGAGATCAAGGGGCGCACCCGGCCGAGTGTAGCCAGACCCGCTACCAGCGGGAACGATGATTCAGTCTGTCGTGGTCAAGAAAGTGTCGGAAAGAACGGCCGCGTCGTCCCGATCCGGTGCCGACGTCGTGATCAGCAGCCCGGCGGGCTCCCGCCAGACGCGGGTCCGCAGCGGTTCACCGGGGAAGACGACGCCGGCGAACTTGGCCGAGAACGAGGCGACGCGGGCGGTGTCGCCGTCGAGGAACTCGTCGGTGACGGCCTTCGCGACGACGCCGTAGGTGCACAGGCCGTGCAGGATCGGCTTGTCGAACCCGGACGCCGCGGCGAACCCGGGATCGGCGTGCAGGGGGTTGCGGTCCCCGCAGAGCCGGTAGAGCAGCGCCTGCTGCGGCAACGTCGGGGTGTCGATGACCGCGTCCGGCTCCCGTGCCGGGAGCTCGACGCGGTCGGACGGGCCGCGTTCGCCGCCGAAACCCCCTTCGCCACGGGCGAAGATGCTCGACCGCAGCGTCCACAGTGGAGTTCCGCCGGAGTCGGTGGCGACCGTCTCGTTCACGATCACGGCCGCCTTGCCCTTGTCGAACACGTCGACGATCCGCGTCCGCGCCACGGCCTTGCCCGACGTCGGGATCGGCCGGTGCGCGATCACCTCCTGCTTGCCGTGCAACACCTTCCCGAGGTCCACCTCGACACCGGGGAAGGAGACCGCGGGCGGTTCGAACACGCGCAGGTTCGCCGCCACGGTGGCGAACGTCGGCAGCACCTGGAGGCCGTCCTCGTAGGTGTAGCGCAGCTCCCGCGGGCTCATCGGATCCGCTCCGGCGCCCAGCGCCAGGTGGTAGAGCTGCACGTCCGACGCGGTCCAGGCGAAGCTCACCTCGCCGAGGTCGGCGCCGATCGCGACCGAAGGATCGATGGGCACGGGGGAACTCCTACTCGTAGGTGACGGTGACGTCGTCGGTCAGCGGCAGGCACTGGCACGCCAGCACGATGCCTTCGGCGATGTCGTCGCCGTCGAGGACCTCGTTGTTCAGCATCTTGACCTCGCCGGCGGTGACCCGGCAGGCGCACGCGCTGCACTGGCCCTCGCGGCAGGAGTACGGCGCGTCGAAGCCCTTCTCCAGCAACAGGTCCAGCAGTTTCGTGCGGCGCGGCCAGTCGAGCTTCCTGGTCTCGCCGTCGAGGGTGACTTCGACCGACGCCGGGGCCTCGGCCTCTTCGACGGCGACGGGCTCGGCCACTTCGAACGGATTCCCGCCGAGGGAGAGGAAGCGCTCCAGATGGATCCTCTTGCGCGGCAATCCGAGATCCTTGAGCACCGTGCGCGCGGCGTCCATGAACGGGCCGGGACCGCAGATGAACGCCTCGTGCGCGGTGTACGGCCTCACCAGCGCGCGCAGGTGCGCCTCGGCCGGCAGGCCCTGCAGGCTTTCCAGCCAGTGCACCACGACCAGCCGGTCCTGATGCTTCACCGCGAGGTCCGCGAGTTCCTTCGCGAAGATCACGGACCGCTCGTCGCGATTGGCGTAGAGCAGCACCACCTTGCCGGTTCCGTGCTCCAGCGCGGACTTCAGGATCGACATCACCGGCGTGATGCCACTGCCGCCCGCGAGCAGCAGGAAGTCCTCGTCGAGCGACGCCGGGCTGAACACCCCGGTCGGCGGCAGGACCTGGACCTCTTGGCCCGCCCGGAGGTTGTCGCACAGCCAGTTCGAGCCGTAGCCGTCGGCGGTGCGTTTGACGGTGACCTGGACCCGGTTCTCGTGCGGCGCGCTGGAGAGCGAATAGCAGCGGGCCACCGAACCGGTCCGCTCGCTCGGCACCCGGACGGTGAGGAACTGCCCTGGCGTGTAGGCGAAAACGGAGACGTGCTCGGCCGGGATCTCGAACACGATCGACCGCGCGTCGGCCGTCTCGGTGATCACCTCGGCCACGGTCACGGTGACGGGACCGCTCATTCGGGTACCTCCAGCAAGCCGTCCTTCAAAGCGACCTCGATGCTCTCGCTGAGATTGCCGCAGGTGTCGAGCAACGCCGTCTGCGCCCCGGAGGCCTTCTGCTCCGCGAACACCGGGCAACTGCGGGACGCGTCACTCGTCCACTGGATGCTGGTGTGCTGCATGCTGTTCTTCTTGACCAGCACGCAGGTCCCGCACGCGCGGCAGTTCAGCGGCCGCAGCCCGGCGGTGAGGAATTCGACGGTCTCGGGCTTCACACCCCGGCCTCTTCCGCCTGCTGCCTCGCCAGGTTGTCGGCCACCTCCGCCGCCCAGACCTCGTTGGCACGGCTGGTGTCCACTTCGAACTCGAAGCGCTGAGTCATGTCCTCGGTGACGTCGGCGGCGTCCACATAGAACTGGTCGTACCAGCGGCGCAGCTGGTAGACCGGCCCGTCCTCCTCGCACAGCAACGGGTTGTCGATCCGCGTCTTGTTGCGCCAGATCTCAACGTCCTGCAGGAACCCGACGCCGATGCCCTTGGCGAACTTGCCGGCGATCTTGTCCGCGTGCTCGTCCGAGACGCCCTCGAACTTCTTCACGCTCACGCCCCACTGCAGCACGAACGAGTTCTCCGTGACCGGGTAGTGGCAGTTGATCAGCACGTTCTCGATCTCGAAACCCTGGTACGTGTTGAGCAGCTTGTTGATCATGTACGAGGGCCCGAAGTACGACGCCTCCGACCGCAGCAGGTTCTCCTCGCCGCCGTAGTTGGACGCCATCCCCTTGTCCGGACGGCCCTTCGTGTTCAGGTACTGGGTGGCGATATGCCCCTCGAACACGTTCTTGAAGTAGGTCGGGAAGGCGTAGTGGATGTAGAAGAAGTGCGCCATGTCGACCATGTTGTCGATGATCTCGCGGCAGTTGGAGCCCTCGATCAGCACCGAGTCCCAGGTCCAGTTGCTCCACTCGCCGGTGAACACGCCCTCGATCCGCGGGATGACGACGTCCTCGGGCGGCGGGTTGCCTTCCGGGTCGTGCCAGACGAACAGCTGCTTGTTCTCCTCCAGCACCTGCCACGTCTTCGTCCGCGCGCGCAGCGGAACCCGTTTGGCGTAGGGGATCGAGACGCATTTGCCGTTGCCGTTCCAGCGCCAGTCGTGGAACGGGCAGGCGATCTCGTCGCCCTTGACCTCGCCCTGGGTGAGGTCACCGCCCATGTGGCGGCAGTAGCCGTCGAGCACGTTCAGCTTGCCGGACGAATCGGCGAAGACCACCAGTTTCGTCCCGAACGCCGTGATGGCGTGCGGCTTCCCGTCGCGGAACTGCTCGGCGAGGCCGAGACAGTGCCAGCCGCGCGCGAACCGCGAAGGGAGCGCGCCCGCGTCGATCTGCCTTACGGATTCCGTCGTCATCGGCTGCCTCCCGGTTGACCGTGATCTTGCTTCGCGAGATGCTCGGCCGCAAGGTAGCCGAACACCATCGCTGGGCCGATCGTCGCGCCGGGACCGGCGTAGGTGCGGCCCATCACCGCCGCGCTCGTGTTGCCCGCCGCGTAAAGCCCGTCGATCACCGAACCGTCTTCGCGCAGGACACGCGCGTGCGGATCGGTCCTCAAGCCGCCCTTGGTGCCCAGGTCGCCGGGCACGATCTTCACCGCGTAGTACGGCGCGACGTCCAGCGGGCCCAGGCTCGGGTTGGGCTTGTTCCGCGGGTCGCCGTAGTAGTGGTCGTACGCGCTGCGCCCGCGGTGGAAGTCCTCGTCGACGCCGCTCTTCGCGAAGCCGTTGAACCGGCGCACGGTGTTCTCCAGCGCGTCGGCCGGGACGTCGATCCGCTCGGCGAGCTTCGCGATCGTGCTCGCTTTGACCGCGATGCCCGCTTTGAACCAGCGGCCGGGCAGCGGCTGACGCGGGCCGAGGCCGGTGAACATGTACCGGTTGCGGTTGCGCTGGTCGAACACCAGCCAGGTCGGGATGTTCCGGCCTGGCCCGTCTCCTTCGCCGTACATCGCGTGCACGGCCTCGACGTAGGGCGCCGACTCGTTGACGAAGCGCTCGCCCCGCGTGTTGACCATCAGGCAGCCTGGGCGCGACCGCTCGGCGAGCGCGAACCACGGGCCGCCGGTCAGCGGGATCGACGGACCCCACCAGGCGTCGTCCATCAGGTCGACGGCCGCGCCCAGTTTGAGCCCGGCGTCGATGGCGTCGCCGGTGTTGGCTTCGGCGCCGACGGTCCACTCCGTGCCGATGGGCGCCCGCTGGTACTTGACCCGCATCTCTTCGTTGCGTTCGAACCCGCCGGCGCCGAGGACGACGCCGAGCCGCGCGCGGATCAGCTTCTCCTCGCCTTCGTGGCGGACGACGACGCCGACCACGCGATCGCCCTCGACCTTCAGGTCCACGAGCGGCGTGTTCAGCCAGACCGGGACGTCCGCGCGGCGCAGGCCCTCACGCAGCCCGGCCGCAAGCGCTTGCCCCATGGAAAGGAGCCGCTGACGGCGGATCCGGCCGACCAGCCAGCGCCCGCCGAGGCCGAGGACGCGGAGGATCCCGCGCGGATGCCGGGCGAGCAGGCTCAGCCACCGGTAGTCCGCCTGGGTGATCGGGACGCCCAGCGGGGGAGCGCTGTAGGGCGGCTCCAGATTCGCCAGCTCCGGCCCGAGCAGGTTGCCGTCGAACGCGGCCGGTTCGACCGATCGTCCGCCGGGACGCCCGCCGGGGGCCTCCGGGTGGTAGTCCGAGTAACCGCGGACCCAGCGGAAGCGCAGCGGCGTCTTGTCGCAGACGAAGGACAAGACCTCGGGACCGCGGTCGAGGAAGGCCGACCGGAGTTCCGCCGGGACGGCGTCACCGACGATCGACTCGAGGTATTCGTGCGCCCGCTCCGGGGGTTCGGAGATCCCGGCCGCACGCAGCGCGTGGTTGCCCGGGATCCAGACGCCGCCGCCGGATCGCGCGGTCGAGCCGCCGAAGTGGGCGGCCTTCTCCACGACCAGGACGTCGAGTCCCCGATGGGCTGCGGACAGTGCGGCGGTCATCCCGGCGGCACCACTGCCCGCCACGATCACGTCGTAGTCCATACGCCCCTCACCTGAAACACGTTGTAGGAAGCATGTAGCAGCATTCGTGCTGCTCCAGTCACCATAGACGAGAACGTGTTCTAGTTCTAGGGTGGGGTCATGGACTCCCTCGTCGCGGATGTGGTGATCGTGGGCTTCGGGGCGGCCGGCGCCTGTGCGGCGATCGAAGCCGCCGACGCCGGAGCCAAGGTGCTCGTCCTGGACCGGTTCTCCGGTGGTGGCGCGAGCGCCGTCAGCGGAGGTGTCGTCTACGCCGGTGGCGGGACTGCGCATCAGCGGGACGCGGGCGTCGACGACAGCGTCGACGCGATGTACGGCTACCTGCGGATGGAGGTCGGCGACGTCGTCTCCGAGGAGACCCTGCGGCGGTTCTGCGCGGGGAGTACGGAGATGATCTCCTGGCTGGAAGGCAACGGCGTGCCCTTCGAGGGCAGTCTCTGTCCCTATAAGACGTCGTATCCGAGCGACAAGCACTATCTGTACTACTCGGGCAGCGAGGCGGCGGGCGGCTTCCGCGACGCGGCCAAGCCGGCGCCGCGCGGGCATCGGGTCAAGGGCCCGGGGACCTCCGGGAAGCTGCTGATGAAACGCCTCATGGAGGCCGTTCGCAGCCGGGGTGTCCAGGTGCTGCCGCAGACCGCGGCGAAGAACCTGATCGTGGACGCCGACGGGACCGTGACCGGTGTCGTCGTGTCCACTCTGCGGGACGCACCCGCGCGCGTGCGGGCGACGCATCGGAAGCTGGCCGCGTACGCCGCGAAGCCGGGGATCTACGTGCCGTCGCTGCGGAAGTCGCTGCATCGGCGGGTGGAGCGGATCGAACGCCGCTATGGCCGTGAGCTGCGGATATCCGCCTCGCGTGGGGTCGTCCTCGCGGCGGGCGGGTTCATCGCCAACCGCGAGATGGTGCGCGAACACGCACCCGCGTATCGCGGTGGCCTGGCGCTCGGGACCTCCGCCGACGACGGATCCGGGATCCGGATGGGGGTCGAAGCGGGCGGGGCCACCGCGGAACTCGGGCGGATCTCGGCCTGGCGGTTCATCACCCCGCCGTCGGCGTTCCTCGGCGGCCTGCTCGTGAGCGGGACAGGCGGCCGGATCATCGACGAATCCCGGTACGGCGCGGCCGTCGGCGAACGCATGATCGCCGACCATGAGGGGCGTGGCTGGCTGCTGGTCGACGACGCCATCGTCCGGGAGGTCAAACGGGACGCGCGGGGGCAAAGCCAGTGGTTCCAAGGGCTTCAGGTGCGCTATCTGCTGCGGCAGCGCGTCGTCGCGGGCTCGCTCGAAGACGTCGCACGCAAGGCCGGGGTGGACCCGGCAGGGCTGGTCGCCAGTGTCGAGGCGTCGCGTTCCGGCGCGGATCCGACCGGCAAACCCGCGGAGTTCGCTCGCCCGCTGGACCGGGCGCCGTACTCGTTGATCGACGTCTCGATCAAGCCGAACCTCGGCTATCCGTGCCCGATGCTGACCCTCGGCGGTCTCGTCGTGGACGAGGAAACCGGCGCCGTGCGGTCGTCCTCCGGTGTCCCGATCCGCGGTCTGTACGCGGCGGGCCGGACCGCGGTGGGAATCTGTTCTAGGTCCTATGTGAGCGGTCTGTCGCTGGCGGACTGCGTGTTTTCCGGGCGTCGTGCTGGAGCGCACAGTGCCCTCGACCGGGGATCGGTCGACAAAAACGAGAACGTGTTCTAGTCTTGAATCCGGTTCACGGAGTATGTCGAGAGAGGGAACGCATATGAGCGAGCACGCCGCGCAGGACGTGATCGCGGGGATCCGGGAGCTGCTGCCGGTCCTGCGGGAACGGGCGCAGGAGGCGGAGGACGCCAGGCGCGTTCCCGAGGAATCCGTCAAATCCCTGCAGGAGACCGGTTTCTTCAAGCTCTTGCAGCCGAAGACCTTCGGCGGGCTCGAAGCGGACCCGGTCAGCTTCTACACCGCGGTCAAACTCGTCGCGAGCGCGTGCGGGTCCACGGGCTGGGTCGCCTCCATCCTCGGCGTCCACCCGTGGCACCTCGGCCTGTTCGAGGCGCAGGCGCAGCAGGACGTCTGGGGCGACGACGCCGATGTCCGGATCTCCTCGTCGTACGCGCCGATGGGCAAGGCGGACGTCGTCGAGGGCGGCTACCGGCTCAGCGGGCGCTGGAGTTTCTCCTCGGGCTGCGACCATGCGACCTGGGTGCTGTTGGGCGGGCCGACGTTCAAGGACGGCAAACCCGTCGACTTCTGCACCTACCTGGTGCCGATCTCCGACTACACGATCGAAGACGTCTGGGACACCGTGGGCCTGCGCGGCACCGGGTCCAACGACATCATCGTGAACGACGTGTTCGTCCCGAAACACCGCGCGCTGAGCTTCATCGCGACGTCGAAGTGCAAGACGCCCGGCCAGGAGATCAACCCCGGGCCGCTGTACAAACTGCCGTACGGTTCGGTGCATCCGAGCACCATCACCGCGCCGATCATCGGCATGGCCCAGGGTGCCTACGACGCGCACGTCGAGTATCAGGGCAAGCGGGTCCGTGCGGCGTATGCGGGCGAACAGTCCAAAGAGGACCCGTTCGCCAAGGTGCGGATCGCCGAAGCGGCGAGCGAGATCGACGCGGCCTGGCTCCAGCTGACGCACAACATCGACGAGCTGTACCAGCTGGCGTGCAAGGGGGAGAAGCTGCCGTTCCCCACGCGGCTGCGGGTCCGCCGCGACCAGGTCCGCGGCACGGAGCGCGCGATCTTCGCGATCGACAGGCTCTTCGAGAACTCCGGCGGCCGGGCGTTGAAGGCCGGAACGCCGATCCAGCGGTTCTGGCGCGACGCCCACGCCGGCCGGGTGCACGCGGCGAACGACGCCGAGCGCGCCTACGTCATGTTCGGAACCGGCGCCTTCGGGCTGCCCGTCGAGAATGCGATGGTCTGATGACCGAGGGCAAGTACGCCACCGTCCAAGGTGGATTGAAGCTGCACTACCACGAAGCGGGCACGGAGCATCCGGAGACGGTGATCCTCCTGCACGGTGGCGGTCCCGGCGCGTCGGCGTGGAGCAACTTCGGCCGCAACCTGCCGGTGTTCGGCAAGAACTACCGGACGCTGGCCATCGACCAGCCCGGATTCGGGAGGTCTGACAAGCCGACCGAGCATCCGCAGTACTTCCGGCACAGCGCCGACGCCGTCGTCGGGCTGATGGACGAACTCGGCATCGAGCGGGCGCATTTCGTCGGCAACTCGCTCGGCGGCGGGACTTCCGTGCGGCTCGCGCTCAACCATCCGAAACGCGCCGGACGGCTGGTGCTGATGGGGCCGGGCGGGCTGAGCGTCAACCTGTTCGCGCCCGATCCGACCGAGGGCATCAAGAACCTGGGCCGGTTCAGTGCCCCGCCGGGGCCGAGCCGGGAGAAGCTCGAAGCCTTCCTGCGGGTCATGGTGCACGACCAGTCCTTGATCACCGACGAGCTGATCGACGAGCGGTTCGCCGTCGCGAGCGCGCCCGAGTCGCTCGCCGCGATGAAGGCGATGGGCAAGTCGTTCGCCCAGCCCGAAACCTACGAAGAGGGCATGCTCTGGCGCGAGGCGCATCGCCTGCGGCAGCGGGTGCTGCTCATCTGGGGCCGGGAGGACCGGGTCAACCCGCTCGACGGTGCGCTGCTCGCGCTCAAGACGATCCCGCGTGCCCAGCTGCACGTCTTCGGCGGCTGCGGCCATTGGGCGCAGCTGGAGAAGTTCGACGAGTTCAACCGGCTGGCACTCGACTTCCTGGGAGCCTCCTGATGGGTATCCGTTCGCTCGCCTACCTCCGCATCGAAGCCACCGACATGGCCGCGTGGCGCGAATACGGGCTGAAGGTCCTCGGCATGGTCGAGGGCTCCGGCACGAATCCCGAAGCGCTCTACCTGCGCATGGACGACTTCCCGGCGCGGCTGGTGGTCTTCCCCGGTGAAAAGGACCGGCTCGCGGTGGCGGGCTGGGAGGTCGCCCACGCCGGCGAACTCGACGAGATCCGCGCCTCACTCGACGCGCACTCTGTGCCGTACAAGGAAGGCACCCCGGATCAGCTGGCCGATCGGCGGGTCGACGGTCTGGTGTCCTTCGAGGACCCTTCCGGCAACACACTCGAAGTCTTCCACGGCGTCGCGCTGCAACATCGGCGCGTGGTGAGCCCGTACGGCCACAAGTTCGTGACCGGGGAGCAAGGACTCGGGCACGTCGTACTGTCCACCCACGACGATGACGCGTCCCTGCGGTTCTACCGTGACGTACTCGGGTTCCGGCTGCGGGACTCGATGAAACTGCCGCCGCAGATGGTCGGCAGGCCCGCCGACGGCGCGCCGGCGTGGCTGCGGTTCTTCGGCTGCAACCCGCGTCACCACAGTCTCGCGTTCCTCCCGATGCCGACGCCGAGCGGCATCGTGCATCTCATGGTCGAAGTGGAGAACACCGACGACGTCGGCCTCTGCCTCGACCGGGCCATCCGCCGGAAGGTGCCGATGTCGGCCACTCTCGGGCGGCACGTCAACGATCTGATGCTCTCGTTCTACATGAAGACTCCCGGCGGCTTCGACGTCGAATACGGCTGCGAGGGTCGGCAAGTGGACGACGAGAGCTGGATCGCCCGAGAGAGTACGGCGGTTTCGTTGTGGGGACACGACTTTTCAGTCGGCGCCCGTCCGCCGGGGCAGTCGTGACCCCGGTGACGGAAGTCAGCCCGGACAGCGCTGCGGAGATCGACGCCGCGCGGTTCCGCACGGTGCTCGGGCATTTCTGCACCGGTGTCGCCGTGGTGACCGGGCACGACGGCGAGGCGCCGGTGGGCTTCGCGTGCCAGTCGTTCGCCGCGCTCTCACTGGATCCGCCACTGGTGCTTTTCTGTCCTGCCAAGACTTCCCGGACGTGGGCGGTGCTCGCCGAGTCCGGCCGGTTCGCCGTCAACGTGCTCTCCGAGGACCAGCAGGAGGTCAGCGCGGTGTTCGGTGCCCGGGGCGCGGACAAGTTCGCGTCGATCGACTGGACGCCCGCGCCGTCCGGATCCCCTTTGCTGGCAGGGGCTTTGACGTGGATCGACTGCACGCTCGAAGCCGTGCACGAAGCAGGTGACCACTACGTCGTCGTCGGCAGGGTGACCGCGCTCGGGGAACCGTCCGACGATCGGCCGCTGTTGTTCCATCGCGGGCGGTACACGGTGACGGAACCGGTGACGGACGCGCTCGCCGCGCTGATGCCGTGGCCGCGCCCGGATGATTGGCTTTGACCGTATAACTGGATAATCGTATAACTGAAAAAATGTAAAGCTGTCCTTTCTTGGTGCTTCCGCTTAGCGTTTTCGGCGGAAGCTCACCAAGGAATGGGGACAGCAACGTGAATTCTCGCAGACTGGCCGGAATCGGGTTGGCCGCCGCCGTCGTCACGGTCTTGGCAGGCGTGACGCCGGCGCAGGCCGCCGAGGGCGCGATCGTCGGCGCCGGAGCGGAAGGCGTCATCGCCGACAGCTACATCGTCGTGCTCAAGGACGGCTCCACCGCCGACAAGCCTTCGCTGGCAGGGAAGTTCGGCGGCACCATCGGACGGCAGTACACGCAGGGCCTCAGCGGTTTCTCCGTGGCGCTGAAGGAGCGGCAGGCCAAGCGTCTCGCGGCCGACCCGGCGGTCGCCTTCGTGGAGCAGAACAAGGTGCTGCACGCCGAAGCGACGCAGACGAATCCGCCGTCGTGGGGGCTCGACCGGATCGATCAGCGTAAACTTCCGCTGGACAACAAGTACACTTACTCGACCACCGCGTCGAATGTGAACGTGTACGTTCTCGACACCGGAATCCGTGCCACGCACACCGATTTCGGTGGCCGGGTGAAGCAGGGCTACGACTTCATCGACAACGACACGAACGCGGACGACGGTTACGGCCACGGCACGCATGTCGCGGCCACGATCGCCGGCACGAAGTACGGTGTCGCCAAGGGTGCTTCGCTGTACCCGGTGCGGGTCCTCGGTTCCGACGGCAGCGGCACGACCGCGGGCGTGATCTCCGGCGTCAACTGGATCACCCAGAACGCCAAGAAGCCCGCCGTGGCCAACGCGAGTCTCGGTGGCGGCGCGTCCTCGGCGCTGGACACCGCGGTGCGGAACTCCATCAAGGCGGGGATCACCTGGACGGTCGCCGCTGGTAATTCGAACGTGAACGCCGCCAACACTTCGCCCGCCCGGGTCACCGAAGCGCTGACGGTCGCCGCGGCGGACCGCACCGACCGCCGCGCTTCCTTCTCCAACTACGGTTCCGTGATCGACCTGTTCGCGCCGGGTGTCTCGATCACCTCGGCCTGGAAGGACAACGACACCGCGACCTACACCGGCGACGGCACCTCGTTCGCCGCTCCGCACGTGGCCGGTGCCGCCGCGCTGTACCTGTCGTCGAACACCGGCGCCACCGCGGCGCAGGTGGCCCAGGCGCTGATCAGCGCCTCGACTCCGGGGCTGGTCACCAACCCCGGTAGCGGTAGCCCGAACCGCACGCTCTACGTCGGGTAGGTTCCCTCGGTGGTGGCTCGGTCCCGGCGTTGCGCCGGGACCGAGCTTTTCCGTCCGCGTGGCCGAGGCGGGCCGAGAAGCGAGCGCAAGGCCAAGGGCGGCAACGACAACAGCTGTTCGAGCTCGGCCAGTGCCCGGAGGGATTCCGGACGTTCCGGTCTCCGTCTGCCGGACTGCCAATGGCTCAGCGTGGGCACGCTGATGGAGACGCCGCGCAGTTCGAGGCGATGGCGGATCCGGTCCAGCGGCAGCCCGCTGGCCGTGATCGCCGCGCGCAGGGCTTGCGGGAACGGATCTGGACGCAGGGTGGCGCCGGGGAAGATCTTCGAGGGCGTCATGCACTGAAAGTAAGAAGCCGTATCTGGAGTGTCAACGACGTCCGGCGGTCGTCTCAGCCGGTGAACCCTCCGAAAGTCGGATCGGCTCACCCGCTTCGTGCAGACTGCGCAACGCGAGCCGGTACGACTCGACGAGCCCCGTCTCGTGATACGGGACGCCGATTTCCTCGCAGTATCCTTGGACGATGGGCCGGGCGCGGCGAAGATGCGGCGACGGCATGCTCGGGAACAGATGGTGCTCGATCTGGTAGTTGAGCCCGCCGAGCGCGACATCGACGACCCTGCCGCCGCGGACGTTGCGGGACGTGAGCACCTGCTTGCGAAGGAAGTCGAGTTCGGTGTCGCCCGACAGGATCGGCATGCCCTTGTGGTTGGGCGCGAAGATCGATCCCATGTAGACGCCCCACAGTGCTTTGTGGACGATGAAGAACACGAGTGCCTTGCCGGGTGAGAGGACGACGAGCAGCGCGCTGAAGTAGAGCGCGAAATGCGTCAGCAGCAAGGCCGCTTCGAGCCCACGCCGCCGGATGCCCGGCTTCGAGACCGCGCGGATGCCGGAGAAGTGCAGGTTCAGGCCTTCGAGGGTGAGCAACGGGAAGAACAGGAACGCCTGATAGCGGCCGATGAACCGGGGGAGCCCCTTACTGGCCCTCGCTTGGTCCTTCGACCACACAAGGATGTCCGGATCGACGTCGGGGTCGAGGTCCTCGTGGTTCGGGTTCGCGTGATGGCGGGTGTGCTTGTCCATCCACCAGCCGTAACTCATGCCGACCCCGAGATTCCCCGCGATCCGGCCGGCGATCTCGCTCGGACGGCGGGTCCGGAACACCTGACGGTGCGCGAGATCGTGCGACAGCAGGGCGATCTGGCCGAACATCACCGCCTGGAAGACGGCGATGCCCAGCTGCCACCAGGAGTCCCCGATCGCGAAGAAGGCGATCCAGCCGGCGACGAAGAGGGTGGCGACCAGGCCGATGCGGAAGACGTAGTAGCCGGGACGGCGGTCGAGGAGGCCCGCTTCGCTGACGCGGCGGGACAGGCGGGCGAAATCGCTGCCTGTGCGGAGGTTTGCGGTCACCGGTGTGAGTCTGGTTTCCGGGGAGGGCGGGGTGAATGCGGTGCGCCGGTGGGTTGGTGCGGGGGTTGGCCCTACCTCGTCGGCGATGGAACGGCTTCCCTTGCCCTCGACCGCACTTGAGGTTCTACCGTCTCGGTATGAGAAGTACCCAGGGGAGGAATGACATGACGATTCGGCCGATGTCCGACGCCGAACTGCGAGAGGCGATGGTCTCCTATATCCGTCCCGAGGACGATCTGGCAGCGGAGGCCGATGTGCTCCTAGAACGTGGCTGGCTGACTCGGGACGCCGAGAACCGGCTGTGGCTCACCGAAGAGGGAGAACAGGCCCGCGTCGACCTCGCGCGCAACGCTCCCGCCATCCGTGCCGTCCTCCATGAGGGTATCGACGACGCGGACTACGTCACCACGGTGAAGGTGCTGCAACGGCTGATCCGCAATGCGGGAGGGACGGTCGTGTAGAAGATTGAGGCATGGGCAAGGTGACCGAGTCTCGGTGAGATTAGTGGCACTCGAACGCATGTTCGAGTATGATCTTGGTCATGACCACAACTCTTGCTTTCAATCCGAAAGCCGCTCGTATTCTCGATGCCGCCTACGACGAAGAAGTCTCGCTTCGGCAGGCGCAGAGTCGTCAGGTGCGGTTCATAGCCGAGTTCGCCGCCGTGGGTGGCTCGCGAAGATCGGTGACCGAGGAGGTCGCCTTGTGCTTCTCGGTCTCTCGCAATCAGGCCTTCCTGCTGGTCGAAACGTCCTGCGCTCTCGTGGCGCGCTTGCCGAACACGTTGGCGGCACTGGAGAAAGGCGACATCGACCTGTACAAGGCATCGAAGGTCAGCCAGCTGACCCGCGAGGTTTCGGACGAAGTCGCCGCGCAGGTGGACGCGTTCATGGTCAAACGACTCGCCGGCCGTGATCCCACCGCGATCGGCAAATCAGTGAACGGTGCGGTGCAGAAGTTCGACCGGGCGGGCTATAAAGAACGGTCGGAAAAGAAACGGGCGCGACGGCATATCTCGCTGGAACACGAAGACGAGACGATGTCCACCCTCTCCGGTTTTCTGCCGTCCGAGGTGGCCGGCTCGATTTACGCGTCGATGAGCCGCGCCGCTCAAGCACGCCGGGCGAAGGACAAGTCCCGGACCCTGGATCAGCACCGCGCCGACATTTTCGCCGAACGGCTGCTGGCCGAGGACGGTCACGGTAAGCCTCGCGCGCACATCCACGTCTACGTCGACTTCCTGACCTTGGCCGGCGCTCGCGACGATCCCGCGACCCTGGCCGGGTACGGGCCCATCCCGGACTGGCTCGTGCGAGAGATCGCCTCCGATCCCGGCTCGACCTGGTCGCGGTTGATCACCGACCCCGCCACCGGGCAACTTCTGGAGGCCGGTGCCGACAAGTACCGGTCCCCGGCCTCGCTGGCGCGATTGATCAGGGCGCGGGATCGCGAATGCACTCATCCCGGCTGCCACCGACCGGCCGAGTTCTCCGAAATCGACCACATCATCACCTGGGCTCGCCACGGCCGGACCGATCATCACAACTGCCACGCCGCCTGCAAGATCCACAATCTGCTCAAGGAAGAACCCGGCTGGTCCGCTGCGCCGACCGGCAACGGCGGCATGACCATCACCACCCCGTCCGGACGTACCTACGACGCGTCACCGGAACCACTCCACGACCCGCGGCCCGAGCCGGAGGACGACACCCCGCCCTTCTGACCGGCACGAACGTCCTTACAGCCGCCAGGATGCGCGACACCGGGTGGCTTCAACCCCGCGCGCCGGCGCGGTCGTGGGTGGGTGTCGTGTTCTGCCGATGCCATGTTTCAGGACATCGTGAACAGGACACCGATCTTCGGGAAGCCTGTGGCGAAGGCACAGGCGGGATCCGCTTGCCGAGCCACCCGCCTCTCGCCACCACCGTTCACTTCGGGTGCGGTGATGGCGGAGGCGGTGGTGGCCTGACGCGAACGGTGATCTGCCGGATTCTGCGTGATCATGGACAGACCCCGCGAGAACAGGTCCCGCCGCCGATTCGAGTACGCAGACTCTTCGGCCTATGCCCAGGGGCGCGCCCGGCCCGCGACCCCGCGCGCCCCGCTAAGACCCCGCAGCCGCCTCCCGCGCCGCATCGAAAGGAGCCCGGTCGAACACGATCCGCAACTCCACGATCTTCCCCTCCCGCACGGTCAGCAGCTCAGCCCCGGGCGCGCTCGCCACGGGTAGCGTCGCCGTGTCGTACATCAGCAGCGCCGTCGTCTCGTCCCCGAAGGCCGAAAGCAGGGTCGACCCGGTCAGGATCTCGGTGAACGGGCCCATGAACCCGCGGAACGCCTCCGCGCCGGAAAGCGGCCCGCCGGGCGTGTGGCAGACGATGTCGTCGGCGACGTAGGTCATCGCCTTCTCGAAGTCCTTGCCGGTCCACGCGCGGTGGTAGGAGAGCGCGATGTCCAAGGCGGGACTGGTCATGATGGTTCCTTTCGTCGATCTTCACCCCGTCAGACACCGGCCCCGCCCCGAACGGAACGGTGCGCCGCGAAAGTGACACGATCGGCCCATGAGCACGAGGAGCACGGACGAGCGGGACTTCCGGGAGCTCACCGACACCTACCGGCACGAGCTGCACCTGCACTGTTACCGCATTCTGGGCTCCCTCATCGACGCCGAGGACGCCGTCCAGGAGACGCTCCTGGCCGCGTGGCGAGGCCTCGACGGTTTCGAGGGCCGCTCGTCGCTTCGCACCTGGCTGTACCGCATCGCCACCAACCGCTGCCTCAACGCCCTGCGGGACGCGGGCCGCCGCCGTCCACCCGAGCCGGTGCCGCCGTTCGACCCGCCGGTGCCCAGCCGACGCGGCGAGATGACCTGGTTGCAGCCGTACCCGGACGAGCTCCTCGAGCGCGTCGCCGACAGCGAACCCGGCCCCGAAGCGCGCTACACCGCCAGGGAGGCGATCGAACTCGCCTTCGTCACCGGGCTCCAGCTCCTCCCACCGAGACAGGCCGCCGCGCTCGTCCTGCGGGACGTCCTCTGCTTCCCCGCCGGTGAGGTCGCGAGCATGCTCGGCACCACCGAGACGGCGGTCAAAGGCATCCTCCAACGTGCCCGCGCCTCGCTCGACAAGCATCGCGGCGACACCGGGCACCGGCCCTCACCGCGGGAACGCGAGCTGACCAAGCGGTTCGCCGACGCTTTCACCGCGGGCGACCTGGACGGCGTCCTCGCCCTGCTCACCGACGACGCGTGGCTCGCCATGCCGCCGGCGCCGCACGAGTACCACGGCCTCGAAGCGATCGCGGGCTTCCTCCGCGTGTCCATGGCCGTTCCGGCCCCCGAGGGCTTCACCATGACGCCGACGCGGGCGAACAACCAGCCCGCGTTCCAGTGCCGCCACGGCGGGACACCGGCCGGGCTGATGGTTCTCACCCTCGACAGGGACCGGGTCCGGGCCGTCACCCGGTTTCTGGAGTGAGCCGCGGTCGCACCCGCCTCAGGTGCTCGCCGGGCGCCCCGAACAACTGCGCCGCCCCGTGCGCCCGCTTGAAATAGCGGTGCGCCGGATGTTCCCAGGTGATCGCGATCCCGCCGTGCAGCTGGATCATCTCGCCCGCCACCGTCGCCAGCGCCTCCGAACAGTGCACCTTCGCCACCGCCGCCAGCCTGCTCGACTCCGGAGCCGCGTAGGCCGCCGATCGCGCCGTTTCCACCAGGACGTGGAGATCCGCCATCCGATGCTTCAGCGCCTGGAACCCGCCGATCGGCCTGCCGAACTGGTGGCGCTGCTTGCTGTACTCCACCGTCAGTTCGAAAGCACGGGCCGCGGCCCCGGCCTGTTCGGCGGCCAGGACGGCGAACGCGACGTCCCGCAGCGCGCCGAGGTCGACCGGGCCGAGCAGCCGGGCCGAGGCACTGTCGAAGGTCACGCGGGCCAGCCGCCGCGTTTCGTCCATCGCCGGAGTGCGCACTCCCACCGCGTCGGTGACCTCGTACAGCGAGCCGTCCGCCACGACCAGGAGGATTTCGGCCTCGTCACCGTGGAGGACATAGTGCGCCTCGCCCGTCACGACGGAGTCGACGACACGGCAGGCAGGCGCGTCCCACCGGCCGTCGGCGTCGGTCCAGGCCACCGCGCCGACGACACCCTCGGCGAGGCGGGGAAGCAGCCGCTCACAGGCTTCGTCGTCGCCGGTGGCCAGGATCGCGTGCACGGCGAGCACGGCCGAACCGAGGAACGGGACATCGGCGAGAACCCGGCCCAGCTCCTCCGCGACGACCTGCAGTTCCGCGGTCCCGGCGCCGAGCCCGCCGAACCGCTCGGGAACGGCCAGCGCCGCCACACCGATCTGTTCGCACAGCTCAGGCCAGGGAACCGCCTCCCGGTCCAGCAGCTTCCGGACGCTGTCCCGCAGCGCGTCCTGTTCGGCGGTGAACGTCACGACAGCACCCGCTCCCGATGGAACCGCGGCGTGCCCCAGGCGCCGACCAGCGCGCGGACCCTGGTCAGCCGCAGGCCGAGCGCGTGTTCCGCGGTGTAACCGATCGCCCCGTGCACCTGCAGCCCGGTCCGGGCGGCGAGATGCGCGGCGTCGCCGCACGCCACCTTGGCCGCCGAGACGTCGCGCGGATCCATGGTGACGGCCGCGCCGAACAGCAGTGGCTCGGCCAGCGCGAGCCTGGTCGCGACGTCGGCGAGCAGATGCTTGACCGCCTGGTACCCGCCGATCTCCCGCCCGTACTGCTTGCGTTGCGCGGCGTACGCGACGGCCGTGTCGAGCAGCCACCGTCCCGCGCCGAGGAGATGCGCGGCGGTGGCCAGGCAGCCCAGCTCGAACGCGCGGTCCGCGTCGAGCGCCACACCGAGATCGTCTCCCGCCACCGGGGGGAACAGCCGTCGCGAACCGTCCACAGAGGACAACAGTGTGCCTGGCGCGAACGCGCGCAACCTGCCGTTCTCGACGGTGAGACGCGCATCGGCGACGTCGGAATCCAAGGCGTACGGCACATGCGGTGCGAACGCGACCGACGCGAGCGTCTCACCGGACGCGACCGAGATCAGCAGCTCGTCGTCCAGCAGCGACGGCAGGACGGCCACCGTGTCGGTCCACGGGCCGGGCACACAGTGGTAGCCGAGCCGTTCGAAGCCGACGGCCAGATCGACCGGTGTCGCGCCGAGCCCGTCGTACTTCTCGGGGACGGCCAGCGCGGTCACCCCGAGTTCCGCCAGCCGTCGCCAGATCTTGAGACCGGGGCCGTGATCGCCCGTCGCCCAGGACCGGTTGGCCGAATCGGTGTCCATATCGGACAGCAGATCGTGCAGGCTGCGAGAGAACTGCTCCTGCTCACCGGAAAGCGCGAACCTCATCGTGCCCCCTTCGGCAGGCCGAGTAGTCGTTCGGCGACGATGGACCGCTGGATCTGGTCGGTCCCGCCGTAGATCGGGCCCGCCAGGGAGAACAGCCAGCCGTCGCTCCAGCGGCCCCGCAGTTCGGCGTCCGGGCCGAGGACGTCGAGCGCGGTTTCGTGCAGCTCGACGTCGAGGTGGGACCAGAAAAGCTTGTTGACACTCGATTCCGGGCCGAGCTCGGCGCCGTCCGAGAGCCGCGTGACCGTGCCGAGGGTGTACAGCTGGTAGGCCCGCGCGCCGATCCACGCGTCGGCGACCCTGTCGGCGGTGTGCGCGGGACGGCCGGCGTCGTTCCAGAGCGAGACCAGCCTGTCCGCCGCGGCGAGGAACCGGCCGGGACTGCGCAAGGACAGGCCGCGTTCGTTGTTCGCCGTCGTCATCGCGACCCGCCAACCCTCGCCGGGCGCGCCGATCACGTCCTCGTCGGGGACGAAGACGTCGTCGAAGAAGATCTCCGCGAACCCCGGTTCGCCGTCCAGCTGGGGGATCGGCCGGACGATGACCCCCTCGGACCGCAGATCCACCATCAGATAGGTGAGTCCCTTGTGCCGCACCGACTCCGGGTCGCTGCGGAACAGGCCGAACGCCCGGTCGGCGAACGTCGCCCGTGAACTCCAGGTCTTCTGCCCGCTGACCCGCCAGCCGCCGTCGCAGCGGGTCGCGGTGCTCCGGAGCGCGGCGATGTCGCTGCCCGCCTCGGGTTCCGACCAGGCCTGCGCCCAGACCTCCGCCGAGCGCGCCATCTTCGGCAGGATCCGGCGCTGCTGTTCTTCCGTGCCGTGGGAGAACAGCGTCGGGGCGAGCATGAAGATGCCGTTCTGGTTGACCCGCAGCGGTGCTCCCGCCGCGTAGTACTCCTCCTCGAACAGCACCCATTCCAGGAGGCTCGCGTCCCGGCCGCCGAACTCGCGCGGCCACGAGACGACCGACCAGCGCGCTTCGGCCAACCGGGTTTCCCACTCGCGGTGCTGCGCGAATCCTTCGGCGGTGTCGAACGACTTCAAGGGCTCGGCCGGAACGTTCGCGGCGAGCCAAGACCGTGCTTCGTCACGGAAGGCGAGCGTGCGCTCGTCGAGATCGAGATCCATCACGAGGTCCTGTTCGCGTCGCGCATCGAGCGCGCGTCCTGCCCGCCCAGCGAGTCACCACCGGACATCTCGGCGTTGTGCGCGTGCGCGAAGTGATGCAGCCCGAACACGGAGTCCATTCCGGACCGCAGGCCCATCAGATCTTCGGCCTGGTTGACGGCCTTCTTGGCGAGCGCGAGCCCCATCCGCGGCATCACCGCGATCTTCTCCGCCAGCGCCATGGTCTCGGTTTCGAGGTCGGCGCGGGGGACCACGCGGTTCAGCATGCCCCATTCCTTGGCCTGCTGTGCCGTGAAGCGCTCACCGGTGAACAGCACCTCCTTGGCCGCGCGCGGACCCAGCACCCAGGGATGCGCGAAGTACTCGACACCGGGAATCCCCATGCGCACCACAGGATCGGCGAAGAACGCGTCGTCGGAGGCGACGATCATGTCGCACACCCACGCCAGCATCAGCGCGCCCGCGATGCACGCGCCCTGCACACTCGCGATGGTCGGTTTCGGGATCTCGCGCCACCGGCGGCACATCCCGAGGTAGACCTCCGACTCGCGCGCGAACCGCTGGTCGCCGCCCTCGGCGCCGACGTGATCCCACCACAGGACCGCCTTGCGCTCGAACGAGACGTCGACGTCGCGTTCCGGCGTCCCGATGTCGTGCCCGGCGGAGAAATGCTTACCCGCCCCGGCCAGCACGATCACCTTGACCTCGGGATCGTCGACCGCGCGGCTGAACGCGGCGTCGAGCGCGTAGGTCATCGCCGAGTTCTGCGCGTTCCGGTACTCCGGCCGGTTCATCGTGACGACGGCCACCGGCCCGCGTCGCTCGTACTCGACGGTCATCCGTTCTCCTCCCGCAACACGCGTTTCAGCACCTTCCCCGACAGGTTTCGCGGAAGTTCCGCCACGAAGTCGACAAATCGAGGAATCTTGTAGTTGGCCAATTCGGCCTTGCACCACGCCAGTACGTCCTCTGTGGACAGTTCGGCTCCGGGGCGCAACCGGACGAAGGCCTTGCCGACCTCGCCGAGCCGGTGGTCCGGCACGCCGACGACGGCGGATTCCGCGACACCGTCCAGTCTGCTCAGCGCCTGCTCGATCTCGGCGGGGTAGACGTTGAACCCGCCGCTGACGTACATGTCCTTGATCCGGTCGACGATCTTCAGATAGCCGCGTTCGTTCAGCACGCCGACATCGCCGGTGTGCAACCATCCGTCGGCGTCGACGGCTTTCGCGGTGGCCTCCGGATCGTCGAGATAGCCGAGCATCACGTTCGGACCGCGCAGCAGGACCTCGTCGTGCTCGCCGAGCTGCACCTCGAAGCCCGCCGTCGCGCGGCCGGAGTAGTTCGCCACCAGCTCGGCGTCGTCCTCGGGGCGGGACATCGTGGCCACCACGGCTTCGGTGAGGCCGTACGCGGTGAGCACGGTGTCGAGATTCAGTTCCTCGCGCATCCGCTCCACGAGCGTGACCGGCACGGTGGCGGCCCCGGTGACGGCGAGCCGGAGGCTGGACAGGTCATGGTCCGCGCGTTCGGGCGCGTCCAGCAGTACCTGGTAGATCGTCGGTGCGCCGGGAAGCACCGTGACCCGCTCGGATTCGATGAGCCGCAGGGTTTCCCGGACGTCGAAGGTGCGCTGGGGCAGCAAGGTCGCGCCACGCAGCACCGCGGCGAGAATGCCCGCCTTGTAGCCGAAACTGTGGAAGAACGGATTGACCACCAGGTAGCGGTCGTTCTCGGTCAGGCCGCCGCAGTCCGCCCAGGCCTCGGCGACGCTCAGCGCCTGCCGGTGGCTGCTCATCGCGCCCTTGCTGCGGCCCGTGGTCCCGGAGGTGAACAGGATGTCGCTGACGTCGCCGGGTTCCACGTGGCTGACGAAATCGCTGTCGAGACCGGCGAGCGAGTCCCATTCCGTGACGCCGTCCACCGGTTCTTCCGTGCCTTCCACGGGGATCCGCAGCACCGTGCGGGGCCGGGAGGAACCGAGCTCCGCCAGCCGGTCCGTGCCGAGAAACGTGCCGGTGATCGCCAGCGCGGAGACCTCCGCGCGTTCGAGGACGTCGATGGTCTCGCGGGCGGTGAACCGGGTGTTGACCGGGATCAGCGTCGCGCCGGCGTACAGCGCGCCGAGCCCGGCGACCACCCAATGCCAGGTGTTGGGGGAGCAGATCGCGACCCGTTCGTGGCCTTCGAAGAACCGTGCCGCCTGCCGCACCCGCCGGGCGAGTTCGGCATAGGTGAACCGGACTTCGCCGTCGACGAGTGCTTCCCGTCCGGCGAAGCGTTCCGCGGCCTGGTCGAGCGCCGCTGGAATGGTTCCTTCTGTCATCGAAGTCTCCCTAGCAAGTGCTTGGTAGGGTAGCCTACGCAGCAGGCTCTGGTTTGGCTAGAGGAGGCACGTGTGGCTCAGGACGGTTTCCGCGACCGTGTGCGCACCTGGCTGGCGGACAACCTGCCGCCGGAACTGCGGGGGTTGGGCGGTCCCGGGCGGGAGCACGAGGCCTTCGACGAACGGGTGGAGTGGGAACGACGGCTCGCCGCGGCGGGCTGGACCTGCGTCGGCTGGCCGGTCGAGCACGGCGGGCAGGGCGCGACGCTGGAACAGCAGGTCGTCTTCCACGAGGAATACGCGCGAGCGGGAGCGCCGGCGCGGGTGAGTCACCTGGCTCAGGAACTCCTGGGCCCGACCCTGATCGCTTTCGGCACGCCGGAACAGCGGAAGCGGTTCCTGCCGCCCATCGTGGCCGTCGAGGAACTGTGGTGCCAGGGCTATTCCGAACCCGGTGCCGGCTCCGATCTCGCCGCGGTGTCGACGACCGCGACCCTCGAAGGCGACGAATGGGTGCTGAACGGCCAGAAGGTGTGGACGTCGCTCGCGCACGTGGCCGACTGGTGTTTCGTCCTCGCCAGGACCGAGCCCGGCTCGAAGCGCCACAAAGGACTGTCCTATCTGCTCGTTCCGATGCGACAACCCGGGGTCGAGGTCCGCCCGATCCAGCAGCTCACCGGGACGTCGGAGTTCAACGAAGTCTTCTTCGACGGTGCCCGCACGGCGAAGGACATGGTCGTCGGCGAACCCGGCGACGGCTGGCGAGTGGCGATGGGCACGCTCGCCTTCGAGCGCGGCGTCGCGACGCTCGGGCAGCAGGTCGGCTTCCGCCGGGAACTCGAAGAACTCACCAGGATCGCGCCGGACGACCCGGTGATCGCCGAGCGGATCGACCGCGCCTGGGTCGGCCTGGAGGTCATGCGGGCACAAGCGATCCGCACCCTGGGCGACTCTTCGCCGGGCGTCGCCGAAGTGTCCAAACTGGTCTGGGCGAACTGGCACCGCGACCTGGGGGAGCTGGCGATGCTCGTCCGCGGCGCGCGGGGCATGCTCGCGGAAGACGGGCTCGACGCCTGGCAACGGCTTTTCCTCTTCACCCGGGCCGACACGATCTACGGCGGCTCCAACGAGATCCAGCGCAACGTCATCGCCGAGCGGGTGCTCGGCCTTCCCCGAGAGGTGCGACCGTGATTCCGGTGCCGAAATACCCCGAGGGGGCGAATCTCCTGCGGGACAAGGTGGTCGTGGTGACGGCGGCGGCCGGCACCGGGATCGGTTCCGCGGTGGCGAAACGCGCGCTGGAGGAAGGCGCCCGGGTCGTGATCAGCGACTGGCACGAGCGTCGCCTGGGAGAGAAGGCCGCCGAACTCGGCGACGTCCACGCGATTCCCTGTGACGTCACGCGAGAAGACCAGGTCCAGGCGCTCATCGACGGAGCCGCCGCGCACTACGGCCGGATCGACGTGCTCGTCAACAACGCCGGGCTCGGCGGCACCAAGTCCATTGTGGACATGACCGACGAGGAGTGGTCACGGGTCATCGACGTGACCCTCAACGGCACGTTCCGTGCGACGCGGGCCGCGGTGAACCGGTTCATCGCACAGGGCGACGGCGGGGTGATCGTCAACAACGCGTCCGTGATCGGCTGGCGCGCGCAGGCCGGGCAGGCGCACTACGCGGCCGCGAAGGCCGGTGTCATGGCGCTCACCCGTTGCACCGCCGTCGACGTCGCCGAACACGGCATCCGGGTCAACGCCGTCGCGCCGAGCCTGGCGATGCATCCGTTCCTGGCCAAGGTGACCAGCGACGAACTGCTCACCGAACTCACCGCCCGCGAGGTCTCGGGGAGGGCGGCGGAACCCTGGGAAGTGGCGAATGTGATGGTGTTCCTCGCCAGTGAGTACTCGTCGTACCTCACCGGCGAGGTCTTGTCCGTGAGTTCCCAGCATGCGTGAGGTTCCGATGAAAGCCAGCCCAGGGTCCCGCCGCGCCGAACTGCTCGCCCTCGCGGCGAAGCTGTTCGCCGAGCGCGGCTACGTCTCCACCACCGTGCGGGACATCGCGGACGCGGCGGGAATCCTTTCGGGCAGCCTCTACCACCATTTCGACTCGAAGGAGTCGATGGCCGACGAGATCCTCACCGTGTTCCTCGACGAACTCTTCGGCGCCTACGCCGAGATCGTCGCGGAAGGCAGAGGACCGCGGGAAACGCTCGAAGCCGTCGTCGTGGCGTCGTTCGAATCCATTCACCGGCGGCCCGCCGAGGTGGCGATCTACCAGTCCGAAGCGAAGCATCTGATGCAGCTGCCGCGTTTCGACTACCTCAACGACCGCAACACCGAATTCCGCAAACTGTGGAACGGGATCCTCACCGACGGCATCGCGGCCGGCGTGTTCCGCGAGGACCTCGACGTCGAACTCACCTACCGGTTCATCCGCGACACCGTCTGGGTGGCAGTGCGCTGGTACAACCCCGACGGATCGCTGAGCGCGGACGACGTCGCGCAGCAATACCTCGGGATCCTGCTGGACGGCATCGCGACGAAGACAAGGAAACGCCGTGGCTGAAGCTTACGTACTGGACGCGGTCCGGACCCCGGTCGGCAAACGCGGGGGAGCGCTCAGCGGCGTCCACTCCGCCGACCTCGGCGCCCACGTCATCCAGGCCGTCGTCGAACGGTCGGGGGTCGAGGCCGACCTGGTCGACGACGTCATCCTGGGCTGCTGCGACACACTCGGACCGCAGTCCGGGAACATCGCGCGGACGGCGTGGCTCGCGGCCGGATTCGGGCACCACGTCCCGGGCGTGACGATCGACCGGCAGTGCGGTTCGAGCCAGCAGGCCGTGCACTTCGCCGCGCAGGCGGTGCTGTCCGGGACGATGGACCTCGTCCTCGCCGGCGGCGTGCAGAACATGAGCGCGATCCCGATCAGCGCGGCGATGCTGGCCGGGCGGGAGTACGGCTTCGAAGACCCGTTCTCCGGCTCGAAGGGCTGGCAGGAGCGGTACGGCAGCGTCGAGGTCTCGCAGTTCCGCAGTGCCGACATGATCGCCGAGCACTGGGACCTGACCCGGGAGGCGATGGAGGAATTCGCCTACCGCAGCCATCAGCGCGCGATCGCGGCCATCGACGAAGGCCGGTTCGCCGCCGAGATCGCGCCGTTCGCCGGTGTCGGCCTGGACGAGGGGCCCAGGCGCGACACCACGCTGGAACGGATGGCCGGGCTGAAGCCGCTGAGCGAGGGTTCGCGCATCACCGCGGCCGTGGCCAGCCAGATCTCGGACGGTGCCAGCGCGACACTCATCGCGTCGGAGAAGTTCGTCGAGGACCACGGCCTCACCCCGCGTGCCAGGATCCACCACCTTTCGGTCCGGGCGGCCGATCCGGTGTGGATGCTCACCGGGCCGATCCCGGCGACCGCGCACGCGCTGCGCAAGACCGGCTTGAGCATCGAGGACATCGACCTGTTCGAGGTCAACGAGGCGTTCGCGAGCGTCGTCCTGGCGTGGATCGAGGAGACCGGCGCCGATCCGGACCGCGTCAACGTCAACGGCGGCGGGATCGCGCTCGGTCACCCCATCGGGGCGACCGGGACGAAACTGTTCGCGACCCTGCTGCACGAACTCGAACGCCGCGGCGGCCGCTACGGGCTGCAGACCATGTGCGAAGGCGGCGGGACGGCGAACGTCACGATCATCGAGCGGCTTTGACGCCCCACACGGCCAACGCGAGAGCGCTGAAAGCCGCGCCGAGCAGGCAGACCCCGGTCCAGCCCGCGACGGCGTAAACGGCTGTCGAGCCGATGGCTCCCGCACCGCTGCCGACGGAGTAGAAGATCATGTACCCGCCGATCAGCCTGCTGCCGGCGTCCGGCCGCAGCGGATAGATCAGTGTCTGGCTCGTGACGTGCACGGCCTGGACGGCCAGGTCGAGCAGGATCGCGCCCGCCGCCAAGGCCCACAGTGACGTGCGCGTGAACCCCAGCGGCAGCCACGACACCAGGAGCAGTCCGAGCGCGAGCCCGGTCGTCCACTGTGCCCGGCCGCGGTCCGCGAGCCGTCCGGCGGGTGCCGCCGCCAGCGCGCCCGCCGCCCCGGCCAGCCCGAACGCGCCGATGGCGGTGTGCGACAGGCCGTCCTCGCTGAGCGGCAGGGCGACGGAACTCCACAGGGTGCCGAACGCGGCGAAGATCAGCAGCGCGAGTGTCCCGCTCGTCCGGAAGACCGGTTCTTCGACGAAAAGGGACAACGTGGAACGCAGCAGCCGCCGGTAGCTCATGTCGTTCCCGGCGGGTGCCGAAGCAGGCAGCACGCGGTACAGCACGATCGCGATCAGCACGGTCACGCCGGCGGACACGACGTACACCGCGCGCCAGCCGGCGAGGTCGGCCAGCGTTCCGGAAACCGTGCGCGCCAGCAGGATCCCGAGGACGACGCCGGTGGTCACGAGGCCGACCACCCGGCCGCGTCCGGCCGGGTCCGCGAGCGAGGCCGCGAACGCGACCAGGAGCTGCGTGACCACCGCGAGCACACCGATCGACGCCATCCCGGCGAGCAGCACCAGGCCGTTCGCGGCGGTGGCGGCGACCAGTTCGGCGATCGCGAGCAGCATCAGCAGCCCTACGACGAGCCGCCGTCGTTCGAGCAGGTCACCGAGCGGGACCAGGAGGAACAGGCCCAGGCCGTAGCCGAGCTGCGTGAGCGTGACGATGCCGCCGACGGTCGATGCGGCGATCCTGAGATCGGCACCCATGGTGACGAGCAACGGCTGGGCGAAGTAGATCGTGGCGACGGCCGTCCCGGCGGCCACGGCGAACAACAGGACGACTCCGAGACGCACTACCCCTCCAGATGGTTTCAACTTGCTACCACTGGCGACGGTAGGGCAATCCGGTAGTAAGATGCAACCATGGTGAAGCGGACGACGTTCGACGAAGCCCCGTGCCCGGTGGCGCGCTCGCTCGACACGATCGGCGACTGGTGGTCGCTCCTGATCGTGCGAGACGCGTTCGACGGCGTCCGCCGCTTCGGTGAGTTCCAGCGCGGCCTGGGCGTCGCGAAGAACATCCTGTCCGCCCGGCTGCGGGCGCTCGTCGGACACGGGGTGCTCGACGTGGTCCCGGCTTCGGACGGGAGCACCTACAGCGAGTACGTCCTGACGGCGAAGGGGCGCGACCTTTTCCCGGTGATCGTCGCGCTGCGGCAATGGGGCGAGGCGCACTTCTTCGCCGAGGGGGAACCGCGGTCCGAATTGGTGGATCGTGACGGCGGGCTTCCGTTGCGGGCGCTGGAAGTCCACGCCTCGGACGGACGCCCGGTCGGTCCGGACGACACGGTGGTGGTGAAGGCGCCGGTTTCGTAGGTCGCGAGCGTGCGGCGATCCCGCACTCACGTGATTGGAGACGGAACTCGCGTGTTGAAGGCGGAACTCGCGTGATCAGACTCCGCACACGCGAGTTCCGCGCCCAAGCACGCGAGTTCCGTCTCCAATCACGCGAATCACGTCTCTGATCACGAGGCGCACGGATCGGGGCCCTCCCAGGTGAGTCAAGCCTGGAAGGGCCCCGACCGGATGCGGGAAGCCTGAAGGGCGGTATCCGACGGAGCCCGAATCACCGTCGGTCCCGGGATCCTCCCGGCATCCCCAAGGGGGTGGCGGTGGGCGCGGAGGCCCAGCTACCCACCGCCACCTGAGGGGACCGCGGCCGCCGCGCGCGGCCCCGGTCCGGTCGCGATCCCGGGTCACCCGGCGGGAACGCGAGCCCAGGGCATCTCCTCCTGTGCGGGTACGGCCGCGGTCGGGGTGTCGGACAGGAAGTCCCGCTCGAACGGGGCGAGGACGTCCTCCCCGATCGGCGTCGATTCCCCGAGAGCGGCGGCGAACGAGGGCTCCGCGACAGCGGGAGCGGGAGCCGGGGCCGGGAAGACCGGCTCGGGGACCGGCAGCCGCCGGTCGAGTTCGGCCGTCCAGTGGATCATCGCCTTCGGCCGGTCCCAGCCCGCGGCGCCGATGAGCCTGCCGTCGCGGACGAAACCGGTGACCCCGTCGGACAGTTCGATCGTGTCCTTGCCCAGTGACGGCATTCCGACGGTCTGCAGGCGCGCGTCGTACAGGGACGACCAGGCACGGGGGAGCGGCGTGTACGGCCGTGCGTTGCCGCGGCCCAGCATCAGGCTTTCCGCCGCCGCGCGCCCGGATTCGACGCCGTTCATCCAGTGCTCGACCCGGCGAGGGGTCTCGTCGATCCGCAGGTTCGGCCATTTCGCGACGTCACCGGCGACGACGACGTCCTCCGCCCCGACGGCGAACAGCGTCGCCTCGCACAGGACGCCGTCCTCGATGGTCAGTTCCGAGCCGCGCAGCCAGTCCACGGCGGGCACACTGCCGATCGAGAGCACCACGCAACTGGCCACCAGGAACTGGTTGTTGGTCAGATGCAGCCCGACCGTCTCCTTGGTGCTGATCCAGTTCCGCACCTCGGTGTTCATCGCCAGCTTGGCGCGATGGTGCTGGTGTTCCTTGGTGAGCGCCGACGAGATCCGCTCCCCGAAGCGGTGCAAAGGCGCCTTCGCGTGGCCGATGAGCGTGACGTCGCGGCCCATGTACCGCATCGACGCGGCGAACTCGTTCCCGATCAGGCCGCTGCCGATCACCACGACGGATTTGTTGCTGTTCCCCAGCGCCCGCCGGACGGCCAGTGAATCCTCCACGGTGCGCAGCACGCGGACCCGGGGGTCGTGGCGCGGCGAGCCGGGGAGATGCCGTGGATGGACGCCGGTCGCGATGATCAAACCGTCGTACCACAGGGATTCCCCACCGGGCAGGTGCACGGTGCGCTCCTTGCTGTCGAGCCAGGTCGCGCGGGTGCCGAGCCGCCAGTGGACGTCCAGGTCGAGATACGGCTCCAGGCTCGCGGCCACCGGTTTCACCCCGCCGGTGATGAGCTCTTTGGACACCATCGGCCGGTGGTACGGCTTCCGCGGCTCGTCGCCGACCAGCACGATCTCGCCGTCGAAACCGAGTTCCCGCAGGCGTTCCGCGGAACGGAGCCCGGCGACGCCCGCACCGACGATGACGATCCGATCTCCGTCACTCATCGTCGTACGCTCCTTCTCCCTTGACTCTGATGGCCTGTTTCGGGCAGAGCCTCGCCGCCGAAATGGCCTGGTCCAGGCCGTCCCGGTCGACCATCCGGCGGATGCGGAGCTTCCCGTCCGGACCGATCTTGAACGTGGCGGGCGCCTCCATTTCGCAGAAGCCGAAGATCTCGCACCGTTCGTTGTCGACGCTGATCCGAGTGCCGCGCCGTACGCTTCCGAAGATCATCTTTCTTCTCTCCCAGTCGTTTCGTGCGGCTGTCAGACCAGTTCTTCGACGAGGCCCAGCCGCTCCAGGTACCGGGTGGGCGTGAACCGCAGCGCGCTCAGCAGCAGCGCGGGGACCAGCAGCGTGATCCCGCCGAACCACAGGAGACCGAGGTGCCCGTTGGCCATGGCGCCGAAGAACGAATGCAGTGCCGTGATCGCGACCGCCGGATAGGCGAGCCGGTGGATCCACAGAAAACGCCGGTAGGAGCTGAACCGGCTGATCCCGCCGGTCAGCGCGACGGCGATCATGACCTCGAGCCCGACGACGCCGAGTTCGTGCCGCGCGAGCGTGCCCGGCAGGAGCGGGATCGAGATCTGCGCCAAGGTGAACCCGTCGGGCAGGAACACGAACGACATCGCGTGCACGACACCGAACGACAGCGTCAGGATGCCGAGCACCATATGCGAGTTGCGCAGGGCCTTCCGCCCGGTCAGCGACTTGATCCAGCCGGTCGCGGTGAGCACGCCCCAGCACAGGGTCAGGCACATGAAGCCGTACGCGATCCGGGCGGAGGTCTGCGCCATGCCTTTGATGCCGGGGTCCGTGTTCGTCTTCTGGGTCAGGACGATCACCACCTCGGACCACTGGTCATACATTGATCTCTCCTGGGGCACTGGGAACCAGGTCTGGTTCGGCGGCGGCCGCGCGTTTGCGGGTCCGGGTGTTCTTGGCGCGCAGGGTCCGGACGGCGAAGAACAGGCCGCCGCCGAGCGCGACCGCGAGCAGCAGGCCGAGGGCGAGGTCGCCGAAGCCGACGTCCATCGCGGCGTTGGCCGTGTTCGACTGCGGTGCCGGGGCTTCCGGCATCAGCGACTGGTCGACGACGCCGGTGCTCTCCAGCAGGGTCATGTGCCGCAGCACCGCCTGGTTGGCCGTGGTGGCGTAGTCCCGCACGACGTCGTTGCGGGTACCGGCCCTGACCTGCGCGATGATGGGGAACAGCACGCCGTGCGCGTACCGGAGCCGGTTGGCGAAGATCCGGTCGAACTCGGTGTCGTCGCGGGCGGCCTTCATCTCGCCGAGCCACGCGGACTGCTGGTCCGACGGCTCGGCCGGCAGGGTGATGCCGAACCGGTCGGCGATGCCGTGCGTCGCGGTGTCGAGCCTGCCGTGGTCGATCATCAGCGTCCGGCCCACTTCGCGAACCCGCTTGCTCTTGCCGCGTTCCTGCGCCCACATGCCGGCGGGCATTTCCCACAACCCGGCCAGTTTGACGTTGACGATGAGGTTCTTGTCCGCCGCGGACAGTTCCTGGGCGTGCGCGTCGCCGACGGGGCCGAACAGGGTCACCGCGGCCGTGATCAGCAGGACCAGCAGCGGGCGGGAGAATCGGGGGTGGTCAGATGCCGAGGTCATCGGCCTGCCAGGTGTCCGCGGTGAGCAGCACTTTCGTACCGTCCGGTTTGGCCGGGAACCACGCGTCGTCGACGCCCTGCCCGCCGGTGTTGCCGGGCATCGCGTCCTTGGCGTTGCGGTAGAGCGGCCAGCCCGCGAGCGTGAGCTGCTCGGTGCCGTCGTCCCTGGTCACGGTGCCGACCAGGGCGCGATCGATCCCGGTCACCACGAGGTCGCCGCCCGCCTTGGCGGGAATCCAGGCGCGCGAACAGGTTTCGGCGCAGTTCGACTTGGGCGGATCGATCGTGTCCTTGTCGTAGCGGTAAAGCGTGAAGCCATTGGTGTCGGTGACGATCGGTCCGAGGTCGAACAGGATCGCCGCCGTGACACCGGGGGCCGGTTCGGCCGCCGGGTCGGGCATGCCCGGTATCTGGGCGGCTCCGGCGGCGGGGGCCGCACCCGGAGAGCCGTTCGGTCCCGCGGTACCGGTGGTGCAGGCCGAGGTCAGCGCGATCGCGGACAGGGTCAGGGTCAGAGGTATGACCGAGCGTGACACGGGGTTCACAGATATCCTCCTGTCGGGGCCAGAGGAGAACGCCATCCCCGCGGGGAGATGGTGTGCAGGCAGGTTCAAGTCCACTGTGGACAGTCATGCCGGACGCTCATGATCCACAGTGGATTCGGCGGCGCGGGGGACACCGCCGGGTCGGGGTCTTCGGTAGGGGATACGGTCACGAGTCGGGAACGGTTCAAAAAACTTTCACCGTGCGGAGAAACCGGTACCGAACGGTTTTGGTACTGGACTTATCGCCCCTGGGCACACAAAGATGTGCCGCGTGGGACGCCACTCTCGGATACTGCAGCCAATTGTCGATCATGAACCCGCGTCGAACGGGCATGACGACCTCATCAGGGCGTTGTACCAGGAGTTCGGGTCGAGCCTGATGGCGTTCGTGCTGAAGCTGACCGGCCACGATCGTCAGTGGGCCGAGGACGTGGTCCAGGAGACGCTCATCAAGGCGTGGCGCAACGCCGGCAAGCTCGACCGGCAGCCGGAGATGCTGCGCGCCTGGCTGTTCACCGTGGCCAGGCGCATCGTCATCGACGGCTGGCGGAGCCGGAGCGCCCGCCCTCAAGAGGTGGAGGAACTGGAGTCGGATTCGATCGGAGTGCCGGACGAATCGGAGAAGACGCTGGCGGCCATGATCGTTTACGAGGCCCTGCGCAATCTTTCCCCGGAACAACGTGAGGCCGTCCAGCAGACCTACCTGCGTGACCGGACCGTGAACGAGGTCGCGGCGACGCTCGGGGTCCCGCCGGGTACGGTGAAATCGCGGATCCACCACGCTGTGCGCGCGCTGCGCAGGGCGCTGCAGGAGCGGGGGTGAGCGAGGTGTCCGGAGCTCCGCACACGGATATCGCCGCCTACGTGCTCGGCGTCCTCGGCGAGGAGGATCACGCCAGGTTCGAGGCGCATCTGCTGGAGTGTCCCGAGTGTCAGGTCGAGCTGGTGGAGATGTACCACCTGCCGGACATTCTGGACATGGTCAAGAAGAGCTGGCCGGATCCGCCCGTGAAGGGGCCGGGGCCGCGCGTGCTGCGGATGCTGCTCGCGGACGCCGCCAAGGCGAACCGCCGCCGGAAGGTCGTCCGGCTCGCGACGGCCGCCGCCGTCCTCGTGCTCGTCGTCGGCGGGCCGCTCGTCGTCCTTTCGCTCACGAACCGTGAACCCGTCATCACGCAGGCCGCTCCCACGGTCGTCACGTCGGTGGTGCGGCCTCCGCCGTCGTCCAGGGAAGCGGGACCGGACGGCGGCGCCGCCCCGTTCGGCTGGTCCGAGGCGGGCAACGCGGTCGCCGCCGAGGTCACGGTCCAGGAGAAGGAATGGGGCAGCGCCGTCGAGCTCGAAATGCGCGGCCTCATCGGGCCGATGACCTGTCAGCTCTTCGCCTACTCCCACGGTGGAGAGGCCTACGTCGTCAACAACTGGAGCGTTCCGGCCAAGGGGTACGGAGTCCCCGGCTCCCCGGATCCGCTCGTCATCACCGGTTCGACGGCTTTGCGGAAAGCCGACATCGAACGTTTCGAGGTGCACAAGCAGGACGGCACCGTGCTGGCCGTCGTGCGCCGGTAGCTTTTTTCGATCTTTTTTTGAACCGGTTTCCGGCGGGAACCGTATTCACCAGTAACCGGATCGAAATCCGGTGAATGGGTAACTCATCCCCGGGCCTGCGTTTCGACGCGTCCGGAAAGGAATGAGGTGAGCAGCCAATGGCACGAAATCAAGGGCGCCACCGGATCGCCCGGAGGACCAAGATCGCGACCGCGTTGCTGGGTCTGTCGATCGCGGTCGGCGGACTGGTGGTGGCCACCACGACCGGCGACCCGGACCGTGCCTCCGCGGACGAGGTGGACAAGTCGCAGTTCGTGGACATCACGAAGGTCCGGCCGAACGTCGACGAACCGCGGCAGGGCCGGAACGCTTCCACGGGTTCGTTCACCGTCGACTGTGGACGGAACGAGAACGGGCATTTCAATCCCGACAACTTCATCGCGCAGCCGGGTATCCGCAACGGCGCCCAGCATCTGCACGACTACGTCGGGAACCTTTCCACGAACGCGGACTCGGACAACGACAGCCTGCTGGGCGCCGGGACCACCTGTGCGAACGGCGACGAATCGGCGTACTTCTGGCCGGTGGTCCGGATCGACACCGAACAGGAGCAGGACCAGGGCCGGGATCAGGACCAGAACCGCGACGGCGACCGGAACGACGCCGACCAGGATCAGGCTCAGGCTCGATTGGACGAACCGAACGCGGACAACGAACTCGCGGGCAACGACGGTGAGATCCAGCGCCCCGCGGTCGTCGACATCACCTTCAAGGGCAACGCCCAGGAGAAGGTGAAGGAGATGCCGAAGTTCCTCCGGATCCTCTACGGGGACGCGAAAGTCACCACCAACGGGCCCGCGAACGCGCGGGAGAGCTGGACCTGCACCGGCTTCGAGAACCGGGTCATCAAGCAGTACCCGATCTGTCCCGAGGGCAGTGACGTCAAGCGGGTGCACACGTTCCCGAGCTGTCTTGACGGGAACAACATCGACAGCGAGAACCACCGGGACCACATCAAGTATCCCGAGGAGAACGGCGAGTGCGCGAACGGCCTGACCGCCGTCCCGGAGCTCACCATCTCGCTGACCTACGAGATCCCGCGGCAGATCCAGGTCAACGGACAGTACAAAGTGGACTCTTTCCCCGAAGAGGAGCACAACCCCTTCTCCGACCACGACGATTTCGCGAACGTGATGCCGGACCGGATCATGGACCGGCTCGTCGACTGCGTCAACGAAGGTCGCGAGTGCCGCGAATGAGGCGCTGAGCGACCACCTCGAGCGTCCTCGGCTCACTCCGACGGCCGAGGCGGTTCAACGCCAACTGTGCACCGGCGAACAGAAAGGAAGATACTCCGGCTCGGCGGGTCCCCCCTACACCTCACCCACCCGCCGGGCCGGCCCTACCTGAAACCGATCGACACAACTGAAGAACGCTCCGCAAGCGTTTACCCGCTCTGCCGGCGGGCTTCCCCAGGGAGGCCCACCGGCAGGGTCCTTTTCGGTAGGTTGGCGGCATGGGTGAGCACAAGGACCGCATGCTGCGCGGCGAGCTGTACCGGGACAACGACCCCGAACTGGTCGCGGACCGCAGGCGCGCACAGGCCCTGGTGGACAAGTTCAACGGCACGGGCGCCGAGGAGACCGGTGAGCGGGACACGATTCTGCGCGAGCTGCTGGGAAAACTCGGTGAGGGTTCCTGGATCATGCCGCGGTTCCAGTGCGACTACGGCTATCTGATCGAGATCGGCGCCAACAGTTTCCTCAACTACGACGCGATCCTCCTCGACTGCGCCCCGATCAAGATCGGCTCGGACTGCTCGATCGGCCCGCGCTGTCAGCTGCTGACCGCGCTGCATCCCATGGAGGACCACGAACTGCGGCGGCAGCGCTGGGAGTCGGCGGCGCCGATCACCATCGGGAACAACGTGTGGTTCGGCGGCGGCGTCATCGTCTGCGCCGGGGTGACCGTCGGGGACGACACGGTGGTGGGCGCGGGCAGCGTCGTCACGCGAGACCTGCCGTCGAAGGTGTTCGCCGCCGGCAACCCGGCCCGCGTCATCCGGGAGCTGTAGACGCTCAGCGGTCCACCGGCGTGATCCGGGTGCGCCTGCTGTGCTCGAAGACCATGGAGGTCCGCACGTCGGCCACCTCCGCGCGCTCGGTCAGCTTGTCGATCACGAAGGTCGGGCAGCGCGTTGACCCAGTTCCGGCAGCATCACGCCGCGTTCCCGCAGGCCACCATCGGGAAGCTGCCCCTGATGGCGTGACGCTCAGCCGTCGAGCAGATCCCGCAGCGCTTCGGTGAACTGGGCCGGGTTCCGCTGCGGCGCCAGATGCGCCCCGGGCACCTCGGTGAACGGCAGGCCCAGTTCCAGCGCGAGGACCTTCGCGGGCTGGTAGTGGTAATGCCCGCGGCTGCCGACACCCGCGACGGGGAAGATCTCGGTCCTGGCCCTCCGCAGCGCCCGCAGATCGGGCAGGTAGTCGAGGATCTCGGCCAGTTCGCGGCCGAACAGCCGCTTCCAGTCCTCCTCGTTCGGCAGCCGGATCGCGCGCAGCTCGGGCAGCGCGGCACCGGCGATGCCGTCGGTGAACCGCTTGAACGCGCCCATCAGGTCACCCGCCTGCGCGAGCCGCACCTGCGCGTTGGCCTCGTCGAGCCAGCCCAGCGCGTCCGGGAGCAGCTGGACGGCGGGCGGTTCGTGCGCGACCAGGACGCTCGCCGCGTCCGGGTACCGGGCGACGAGGTCGAGGCCGATCAAGGCGCCCGCGCTGGTCCCGAACACGCTCGCCGGCCCGCCGCCGACGTGCTGGAGGACGGCGTGGGCGTCCTCGGCCTGCTTCGGCACGCTGACCGGGCCGGTGCTGGTGTCGGTGCTGCGGAAGTGACCGCGCCGGTCATAGGTGACGACCGTGTAGTCGTCGGCGAGCAGCTTCGTCATCGCCCGGAACGTGTCCGCCGAGCCCAGCCCACCGGCGATCAGGAGCAGAAGCGGCCCTTCGCCGGTACTGCGGACGTACAGCTCACCGTCCTCGACCGGACAACGACTCTCCGAGATCATGGCCGAAGTCAAGCACAGCGTGCCCGGTCCTTCACTCGGAGCCCAGTCGCCGCAGGGCGTCGGCGGCGTCGGCCACGATCTTCTCGATCAGCTCGCCGACCGCGGGCAGGTCGTCGAGCAGGCCGACGACCTGCCCTGACGCCAGCACGCCGGCGCTCCGATCGCCCTCGACGAGCCCGGCGCGCAGCAACATCGGCGTGTTGGCGGCCATCAGCACCTGCGACCACGTCCGGTCGCCGCCGCGTTTCATCCGCAGCCCTTCGGCGGCCAGCGAACGCCACGAGAGACCGCTGAGCTTCCGGAACTTCGCGGCGTTGCGGGCCGCCCTGGCGAGCCCGCTCACCGGACCGGCGGACTCGAGCGCGTCGACCAGCTCCGTCCGCAGGACGCGATGCGGCATCCCGTCCACCTTGCGGGTGACGACGGTGCCGTTGAGGTCACGGGCGAGGTAGGCCTGCTTGATCTCGTCGGGGACGGTGCTTTCCTTCGTCAGGAGGAACCGGGTGCCCATGGCGACCCCGGCCGCCCCGTAGGCCAGTGCGGCGGCCAGCCCGCGGCCGTCGAAGAAGCCGCCCGCCGCGACCACCGGGATGTCGACGGCGTCCAGCACCGACGGCAGCAGCAGCGTCGTCGCGACCCCGCCGGTGTGCCCGCCGCCCTCGCCGCCCTGCACGATGACGGCGTCGGCACCCCAGCCCGCGACCTTCTCCGCGTGTCTGGCCGCGCCGACCGAGGGCACGACGAGGACGCCGTTGTCCTTCAGCCGCGCGATCATGTCCTTCTTCGGCGCGAGCGCGAAGGAAGCGACCTTGACCTCCTCGGTGACGAGCAGTTCGACCCGGCGCCCGGCGTCTTCGGCGTCCGCGCGGAGGTTGACCCCGAACGGTCGCGACGTGCGGCTCTTGACCTCCTTGATCGCCGCCGCCAGCTCGTCGTAGGTCATCGTCGCGGAGGCGAGGATGCCGAGGCCGCCCGCTTCCGCCGTCGCGGACACCAGCCGCGGCCCGGCGACCCAGCCCATCCCGGTCTGCACGACCGGATGCCGGATGCCCGCCAGTTCGGTCAGCGCGGTCTTCACGACGGGACTTCCTTGTCCCGCGCGGACTTCGGATCGAGACTGGTCCGGATCAGGAGCAGTTCGGACTCGGTCGGCAGCCGGGTCTCCGTGACGCCGTCGGTGATCAGCGGGAACGACGTCGCCTCGACGACCTCGTCCACGGAAACCCCCGGATGCACGGAAAGCAGCCTCGGCGCGTGGTCTTCGCCGCCGAAGTCCAGGACGCCGAGGTTGGTGACGACGCGGTGGACGTCGTGATGCCGCAGACCCGCCTCGCGAGCCCTGGCGTAGCCGACGCCGGACACGATGTCGACCTGGTCGACGAAGACCCGCTTGCCGTGCCGGGGAACCCAGTAGCTCGTGCGGTGGTTGGCCGTGTTGCCCGGACCGCCGCGCACCCCGAGAAGTTGTTTCTTGGGCCGGGAATGCTCGCCGATCGCCGAGATGTTCTGGTTTCCCTCGCCGTCGATCTGATTGGCGCCCATCACCACATGGCGTTTTCCGCGCGGTACCACGGTGTCGAGGACCTTGCGGAACGGCTGCCAGCCTTCGACGACGGCGTCCGGCGTCATCAGGTACGCCTCGCCGTCGGACAGCAGGATGTCCGGTTCGAACGTCAGCCTGGCGAGCCGGGCGCCCAGCGACGGGATGAAACCCATGGGGCTCACCACGATCTCGCCGTCGCCGCGGAACAACTCGGCGCAGGCGACGACCGCCACTTCGGCACGACTGATGTCACTCATGCGGACTCCCCGAATTCGGCGACGGCCTTCTGGTACTGCGCTTCGTCCCCGGACAGGAACCGGTCGACGAAGTCCGGCCACGCTTCGAGATCCTTGGCGGCTTGGGCGTAGTGACGCTGGAAGCGTTCGTCGCGTCCGTAATCCGGGGCGGCGGTGGTGAAATGCGCGCCGTTCGGGGTTTCGGCGACCCCGGTGACGAGCATCCGGCTCAGCAGCAGGCTCTGCACTGGTCCCGCCTCGGCGAGTTCGGCCGTCTCCACGATCTTTTCCGTGGACACGTAACACTTTTCGGCGGCGAGCGCGAACAGTTCGTCGAAGTACGGATCCGGGCCGAGGTACTGCGCGTTGCCCCGGGCGTCGGCGCGGTTGAGGTGGACGAAGGCCGCGTCGAGCTTGAGCGCGGGTACGGCCAGGAGCTCCTCCGCGTCTTCATACGGCGAGCGGACGACGCGCAGCGACGGGTTCAGGTCCATCACGCCCGAGCCGAGTCCCGCGCGCGTCGGAAGGAACGGAAGTCGTTGCGCGGCGGCGGAAAGGCCGGTCCCGAAAACGCCTTCGTCGTACTCGGTGACGGTGATCGCCCCGGTTTCCCGCGCCCGGGAGAACCACGGGTCGTAGGGGATCGTGTCCAGGGTGACGAAGCCGAAGACGAGGTGCTTGATCTTGCCCGCCGACGCCATCAGCCCGACGTCCGGACCGCCGTAGGAGACCACGGTGAGGTCCTTGACCGGCGAGCGCAGGATCGCGCGCACCAGCGCCATGGGCTTGCGCCGGGAACCCCAGCCGCCGATCCCGATCGTCATGCCGTCCTCGAGTTCGGCGACGATCTCGTCCGGCGTCATCCGCTTGTCGG
Source organism: Amycolatopsis oliviviridis (assembly GCF_014654365.1). Lineage (GTDB taxonomy): Bacteria > Actinomycetota > Actinomycetes > Mycobacteriales > Pseudonocardiaceae > Amycolatopsis > Amycolatopsis oliviviridis. The sequence continues at coordinate 805,545 of NZ_BNAY01000002.1, read as the reverse complement.
CCATCACTTCCCCTTACCGTCCAAGAACTCCTGGCGCGCCCCGTCGGAGACGCCCGCCAGGTTGAGTTCGAAGGTGAATCCCTGCTCGAAGCGGTAGCTGCGGTGCACGGGCTGGACGTCGATGCCGTTGATGGCCTGTTTCGCGGCGCGGATCACGCGGGTGTCCTTCGCCGCGATCTGCCGGGCCACGCCGAGCGCGGTCTCGTCGAGTTCGTCCCGCGAGACCACGGCGTAGACCGAACCGTGGTGGTGCAGCTGAGCCGCGGTGATCGTCGAAGCCGTGTAGTACAAGGCCCGCATCAGATGCTGGGGGACCAGCCGCGCGAGATGCGTCGCCGCGCCCAGCGCGCCGCGATCGACCTCGGGAAGCCCGAAGGTCGCGTCCTCGCTGGCGACCACCACGTCCGCGTTGCCGACGAGGCCGACCCCGCCGCCGAGGCAGAAGCCCTGCACCGCGGCGATCACCGGGACCGCGCAGTCGTACACGGCGGAGAACGCCGCCGCGCAGCCCTCGTTCGCGCCGATCAGCGCGCCGTACCCGGGATCGCGCTGGATCTCCTTGATGTCGACCCCGGCGTTGAACCCGCGGCCCTCGGCGCGCAGCACCACGACATGCGTCGCGGGATCGCGTCCGGCGTCGGTGACAGCGGAGGCGAGGGCGAACCATCCCTTCACGCTGAGCGCGTTCACCGGGGGCGCGTCGACCGTGACCACGGCGATGCCGGGCTCCGGTGAGTGGGTGGAAACGGTCATCTTGCACCCTTCTCCGCTACCAAACCTAGCACTTGCTTGGTACGTTAGCAGGACGTCCGGCCCGGGTACAGCGACCGTGAAGGAGGACCGGCATGGCACTCGAACTCCGGCTCGACGGCGCCGTGGTGCTGGTGACCGGCGGGGTACGCGGCGTCGGCGCCGGTGTCACCAGGACTTTCCTGCGCGCCGGCGCCGAAGTCGTCACCTGCGCCCGCACCGAACCCGAGCGGCCGGTGTGCGCCGGTGACCGGGCGTCGACGTTCATCTCCTGCGACGTCCGCGACCCGAAAGAGGTCGACGCGCTCTTCGAGGAGATCGTCCGGCGGCACGGCAGGCTCGACGTCGTGGTCAACAACGCGGGCGGCGCGCCGTACGCCAAGGCGTCGGACGCGTCACCACGGTTCCACGAAAAGATCGTCGCGCTGAACCTGCTGGCGCCGCTGACCGTCGCCCGCGCGGCGAACGCGCTCATGCAGCGTCAGGACGGCGGTGGCGTCATCGTGAACATCAGCAGTGTCAGCGCGACGAGACCGTCGCCGGGCACCGCGTCCTACGGCGCGGCGAAAGCGGGCCTGGACAACCTGACCGCGACGCTCGCCGTCGAGTGGGCACCGAAGGTGCGGGTCAACGCGCTCGACGTCGGCATGGTGCGGACCGAACACTCGCATCTGCACTACGGCGACGAGGCGGGGATCGCGGCCGTGGGCGCGACAGTCCCGTTAGGACGGTTGGCCGACCCTGACGAGATCGGTTCTTGCGCGGTGTTCCTGGCGTCTCCGCTGGCCTCCTATGTCAGCGGTGCCTGCCTGACCGTGCACGGCGGGGGAGAGCTGCCCGCTTTCCTCGCCGCATCCAATTCCCAGGCAACAGAACGAAAGGAGCCGGTGTGAGCGGGATCGCCGACGGCCGGATCGTGGTGGTGACCGGTGCCGGTCGAGGCATCGGACGGGCGCACGCGCTCGCGTTCGCCGCCGAGGGCGCGCGGGTGGTGGTGAACGACCTCGGCGCCGGCATCGACGGCAGCGGCGGGTCGGCGGGCCCGGCGCAGGACGTCGTCGACGAGATCGAGGCGCTCGGCGGCAAGGCGGTGGCGAACACCGACGACATCGCGTCCTGGGACGGCGCCGCGGCGCTGGTGCGGACCGCCGTCGAGACCTTCGGCGGGCTCGACGTCCTGGTCAACAACGCCGGGTTCCTGCGCGACCGGATGCTGGTCAACCTCGGCGAGGACGAATGGGACGCCGTCATCCGCGTTCACCTGAAGGGTCATTTCGCGCCGACGCGGCACGCCGCCGAGTACTGGCGGGCCGAGTCGAAGGCGGGCCGGACGCGGGCCGCGCGGGTGATCAACACCAGCTCTGGCGCGGGGCTGCTCGGCAGCGTCGGGCAAGGGAACTACGCGGCCGCGAAGTCCGGCATCCTGGGGCTCACGCTGGTCGCCGCGACCGAATTCGCGCGCTACGGCGTCACCGTGAACGCCATCGCCCCGGCCGCCCGCACCCGGATGACGGAAGAGGCGTTCGCCGCCGACATGGCCGCGCCGGAGGCCGGTTTCGACGCCATGGCACCGGAAAACGTGTCGCCGCTGGTGGTGTGGCTCGGCAGCGAAGAGTCTTCCGAGGTGACCGGCCGGGTGTTCGAGGTCGACGGCGGACGCGTCTCGATCGCGCAGGGTTGGCGGCACGGAACGGTGCGGGACAAGGGATCGCGGTGGTCGCCCGCCGAACTCGGGCCGGTGGTGGCGGAGCTGCTGGCGGAGGCTCCGGTCCCTGAAGCCGTCTACGGGGCTTGAGTTTCGGGGCCCGCGCTCAGGCGTCCCTCGTCAGGTCCCGGGTCTCGGGCCACGGCCGGAACCCGCCGGACTTGTAGGTCGTCACGGCGGCGACGTTGGAACTGGGCGTGTTCACGGTCGCGCTCGACGAGCCGAGCTCCTGGAGCGCGGCCGCCGCGGCGACGGTGATCGCCCGGCCGTACCCGTGGCCGCGCTGGTCCCGGTGCACGCCCATCGGTTCGAGCAACCCGGGCTTGCCGGGACCCGCCGACCACACGGCCACGGCCGCGACGGCGGCGCCTTGGCCGTCATAGCCGAGCAGGCACCGGGCATCGGCGTACGGCGCCCCGGCCGCCATCGTCCGCCACTTCTCCGCGGTGAACGTCGAGCGGGTGAACGACGCCCCGATCACTTCGGCCCACTCGGCCGCCAGGTCTGCTCCGACCGTCTCGATCCGCAGGTCCGGGGCCTTCACCGGCTCAGTGAGGTCGAGGCTCAGCGGCGTCCACGGCTCCTCCTCGTCGACGTGCCAGCCGTGCCCGGGCAGCACGTCCTGGAGCAGCGCGTCCATCGGCGCCTCGACGGACACCTGCCCCTCGGGCAGGACACCGCGCTCCGGCGCGGCCACGTCTTCGGCCAGCTGTCGCGCCAGTTCCTCGTCCCGGCGGAGGTCCGGCGCGGTCGTGAGCCGCAGGAGGTCGGCTCCGTCCAGGAACCCGACGGCGAGGATCCGGCCGTCCCGGCGCCAGAGCCGGACCGCCGCGGCCGTCGCGTCCGCCCCGTTACGCCAGAACCAGCCGAGGTCACCGGGATGCAGCTGCCACGCCACCCCTTCGGACTGCCACTCCCGCAACGCGGCCACGGCCTCGTTCAGGCCGTCGATGCCCGGCTTCTCCACGGTGATCGCCATGCCCGTGATCACACACCACCCCGCGAGGAGTCGCATCCGGTTTTCGGCGGGGCCAAGATGGGGGACGTGACGTCACTTCAGCGCCGTCTTTGGGAAGCGGTCGAGCCGCTGCACGCCGTCGTCTACTTCGCGCCGGAAACCGCGGCCGCGGCCAAGGCGGCAGGCCTGCCGAGCTGGTGGATGGGCTACTTCGCCGGACGCGTCGCGCCGCTCGGGCCGCTGCCGGAACCACCCGTGACCGCCATGCTGTTCGGGTTCGCCCCGCGCATGGTCGCGCGATCCCTGCCCGACGCGTGGAAATACGCCGAGCCCGCCGTCGTGCTCCAGAGCCGGATGGACGCCGTCGAGACGGCCCTGAAGCGGATCTTGCCCGAGGACGCGCCTTTCGAGGAACTCGCCGACCTACTCGACCAAGCCGTCACCGGCTGCGATTACCCGGCCAGGCCGCTGGCCGCCGCCTGGTCTTCGGTCGCCAGGCCCGCCACGCCGATCGGGAGGATCTGGCTCGCCGCGACGGTGCTGCGCGAGCATCGCGGGGACGGTCACGTGCTCTCCGCCGTCGCCGCCGGGTTGCGCGGGCTCGACACGACGCTGACCCACATCGGCAGCGGGGCGGTGACTCGCGAGGTCATCCAGATCAACCGCGGCTGGTCCGACGAAGACTGGGACGAGAGCGTCGGGCGGTTGACCGGACGAGGCATCCTCGACGGCGACCTGAAGCTCACTGAATCAGGAATCGTTCTGCGCCAACGGATCGAGGACGACACCGACCGCCTCGCCGCCGGCCCTCTCGACGCGCTCGGCGAGGACGGCGCCGCCGAGGTCGTGCGGATCGCCGTCCCGCTGAGCCGCCGGATCTTCGACGCCGGGGCGATCCCGCTGCCGAACCCGATGGGTGCACCTCGTCCCTGAGAGCCGCGACCGCTCAAAACTGTCGGACCCCGGTGGGACGCTGTTCCGCATGGCGACGTGGCAGCAGTTCAGTGAAGAGGCACCCGCACTGGCGGAGAAGATCAAGGAGCGGTTCACCGCGACGAAGTCGCACGTGCTGGCGACGGTCCGGCGGGACGGCTCACCCCGGGTCAGTGGCAGTGAGGTCGATTTCCGTGAACAGGACTTGCTGATCGGTTCGATGATCGGCGCGATGAAGGCGAAAGACCTGCAGCGTGACGGCAGGTTTGCGATCCACGCCGCCTCGGCGATCGACGAGGGCGGCGCGGACGCGAAGGTGTCGGGAAAGGCCGTCGAGATCACGGATCCGGCGGAGGTCGCCCGCCTGCAGGGCGACGACGGAGAAGCCCACGTGTTCCGCCTCGACCTCACCGAGGCGGTGCTGACCTGGGTCGAGGGCAACACCATCTATTTCGACTTCTGGAAGGAGGGTCAGGGGAGCAAACGCCTCGCGAGGCCGGACAACGGTCCGGTGGTCGAGGTCGCCTCGGACTAGGCTAGATCCGTTCGATGATGGTGCCGGTGGACAGCGCGCCGCCGGCGCACATCGTCACCAGCGCGGTGCTCGCGTCGCGGCGTTCCAGTTCGTGCAACGCCGTGGTCAGCAGGCGGGCGCCGGTGCTGCCGACGGGATGCCCGAGCGCGATCGCGCCACCGTTCACGTTGACCTTGTCCTCGTCGGGCTGGTGCACCCGCTGCCACGACAACACGACCGAAGCGAACGCCTCGTTGACTTCGAAGAGGTCGAGGTCGCCGATCGTCATCCCCGCCTTGGCCAGGACACGTTCGGTCGCCTGGACGGGACCGTCGAGGTGGTAGTACGGCTCCGCGCCGACCAAGGCCTGCGAGACGATCCGCGCCCGCGGCTTGAGGCCCAGTGCCTTGGCCCGGTCCGAGTCCATCAGGAGGAGCGCGGCGGCGCCGTCGGAGATCTGCGAGGACGTCCCGGCCGTGTGCACGCCGCCTTCGAGGACGGGCTTGAGCTTGGCGAGCCCTTCGACGGTCGTCTCGCGGAGTCCCTGGTCGCGGGTCACCAGCCGCGTCTCGCCCGTCGGGGTGCCGTCCTCGCCGAGCACGGGTGCCTTCACCGCGACGACCTCGCGGTCGAAGTGTCCCGCCGCCCACGCGGCGGCGGCCTTGGCCTGCGACGCCGTCCCGAACCGGTCGACGTCCTGCCGGGTGATCCCGCGGCGTTCCGCGATCCGCTCGGCCGCGCCGTACTGGTTCGGCATGTCGATCGACCACGACTCCGGTCGTGGCGTGCCGATGCCTTCGCCGCGGTTCGCGCCCAGCGGTACCCGGCTCATCGCCTCGACGCCGCAGGAGATCCCCGCGTCGATCGCGCCGGCCGCGATGAGCCCGGCGATCAGATGGGTCGCCTGCTGCGCGGAGCCGCATTGGGCGTCGATGGTGGTCGCGCCCGTGGTCTCGGGGAGCCCGGCGTGCAGCCACGCCGTCCGCGTGACGTTGCCCGCCTGCTCGCCTGCCTGGGTCACGGCACCGCCGATCGCCTGTTCGACCAGCTCGGGAGCCAGTCCCGCGCGTTCGAGCAGGGCGCGCTGCGCCGCGCCGAGGATCTCGGCGGCGTGCAGGCCCGCCAAGTGGCCCCTGCGCTTGCCGACAGGGGTGCGGACCGCCTCGACGATCACCGGACTACCCACGTTCGCCTCCTGGGAAACACCGTTCACTGACCTGAAAAGTAGAACACGTTCTTGATCTGGGCAAGTCGCCCCAGGAAAGGCTCGATTTTGATCACTGGTCGCGGTTTCCGCTTCTTGCTGGGAATCCATGATCGGACGCGGTTGAGTTAACAGGTTTCACTAAAACCCTTCACGTGACGGACACCATATGCTTCAATCGGGCCTAGAACGTGTTTCATTGGCGAACCGCGTAGGAGGTAGCCCGTGGCCGCTCCCCTGATCCCCGCCGGTTTCGATTTCACCGATCCGGACCTTTACGCCACCAGACTGCCTCTGGAGGAGTTCGCCGAACTCCGCCGCACGGCACCGGTCTGGTGGAACCCGCAGCCGCACAACACCGCGGGCTTCCGCGATGACGGCTACTGGGTGGTCAGCCGGCTCGAGGACGTCAAGGCGGTGTCGAGGGACAGCGAGCTGTTCTCCTCCCGGGAGAAGACCGCGATCATCCGCTTCGACGAGCACATGACCGACGACAGCCTCGAAGCGAACCGGCTGGTCCTGCTCAACATGGACGCCCCGCAGCACACGAAGCTGCGGCGGATCGTGTCGAAGGGCTTCACGCCGAGGTCGATCGCGAAGCTCGAAGACACCCTGCGCGACCGCGCGGAGCGGATCGTCAGCGAGGCCAAGAAGAAGGGCTCCGGCGATTTCGTCGTCGACGTCGCGTGCGAGCTTCCCTTGCAGGCCATCGCCGAACTGATCGGCATCCCGCAGGAAGACCGGCTGAAGATCTTCGACTGGTCCAACCAGATGGTCTCCTACGACGACCCCGAGTACGAGGTCGAACCGCTCGCCGCGTCGGCGGAGATCGTCGGCTACGCCTGGAACATGGCCGAAGAACGGCGCAAGTGCCCGATGGACGACATTGTCACGAAGCTGGTGCAGGCCGACGTCGACGGCGAATCGCTGGCCTCCGACGAATTCGGCTTCTTCGTCATCCTGCTCGCCGTCGCGGGCAACGAGACGACGCGCAACGCGATCACCCACGGCATGAAGGCGTTCCTCGATCACCCCGATCAGTGGGAGCTGTACAAGAAGGAACGCCCGAAGACCGCGCCGGACGAGATCGTCCGCTGGGCCACCCCGGTGGTCGCCTTCCAGCGCACCGCGACCCGGGACACCGAACTCGGCGGGCAGCGGATCCGCAAGGGCGACCGGGTCGGGATGTTCTACAGCTCCGCGAACTTCGACCCGGATCACTTCGACGAGCCGGAGAAGTTCGACATCCTCCGCGAGGACAACCCGCACGTCGGCTTCGGCGGCACGGGTTCGCACTACTGCATCGGCGCCAACCTCGCGCGGCTGGAGATCGACCTGATCTTCAACGCCATCGCCGACGTCATGCCGGACATCAGCGAGGTCTCGGCACCTGACCGGCTCCGGTCGAGCTGGCTCAACGGGATCAAGCACTACCAGGTCCGTTACGCCTGATCAGCCCGAAACGAGGCCGTGGGGCACCATAGGGCCATGGGTCCCCACGTACAGGTCGACGTCGAAATGTCCTTCCGGGTCACGAAACCCGGCCCCGCCGCGTTCGTGGTCGCGTTCGCGGGCGGGGCCGACCAGGAGGAGTTCACCTACCCCGCACCGCCGCGCCAGGTGGCGTTCGAACACGGCACCCGGGCCCAGGTACTCGATCTCCTGGCGGGCGAGCACGTCGTGCGATACCGGGCCCAACGCACGCTCGGCCCGGTCGAAGCCGGGCGTGTCAGCCTTGAAGACCTCATCCGCTACACCAGGCCCAGCCGGTACTGTCCCTCGGACCGGATGGGCGGGCTCGCGCTGTCCCGCTTCGGCGGCCTGCCCGACGCGCGCACCCAGGTCGAGGCGATCGTCCGGCACGTGGGCGAGCACCTGTCCTATGTGGTCGGTTCCGGTTCCCCGACCGACGACGCCGTGGACACCTACCTGGCCGGGGAAGGGGTTTGCCGCGACTTCGCGCACGTCTGCATCTCGCTGTGCCGCGTGATCGACATCCCCGCCCGGTTCGCCGCGGTCTACGCGCCCGGACTGTCCCCAATGGACTTCCACGCCGTGTTCGAAGCCGCGATCGACGGCCGCTGGTACGTGTTCGACGCGACCGGTCTCGCGCCGAGGCAGAGTCTGAGCCGGATCGCGACCGGACGGGACGCGGCCGACACCGCTTTCCTCTCCACGCTCGGCTGTGAACTGGACTTTCTCGGCAACACCGTGCTGGCGACGGCCGGCCCGTCGCTGCCGGAGGACGACGGCTCGGAGCTGATCGCGCTCGCCTGATCGCGTGTTGCCCACGAGCCGTGACCTGCCTGAGGTAGACATTGGCGTGTGAGGGAGAAGCAAGCACCGACGAAATGGAAGCGGCTGCGCGCCCGCTACCGCTGGCTGGACCACGTGGCGCGGGCGGTGAACCGCTACATCGAGTACGGCGGGTACCACTACGTCGCGTCGATCACCTATTTCAGCCTGTTCTCGCTGGTGCCCATCCTCATGGTCGCGGTGTCGGTGGCCGGCTTCGTGCTGGCGAGCCAGCCGCAGCTGATCGAGTCGATGCTGAACGCGATCACCGGCACGCTGCCCGGCGGCCTCGGCGACAAGGCGGGGGAACTGCTCACCGGATTCGTGGAGCAGCGCACCAGCGTCGGGCTCATCGGTCTGATCATCGGGTTGTACTCCGGCTGGAACTGGATGAACTCGCTGCGGGACGCGCTCACCGCGCTGTGGGGCCAGAACCGGTCGGACCTGCCGCTGCTGCGCACGATCGGCGCGGACCTGCTCGCGCTGCTCGGCCTCGCGAGCGCGCTGCTGGTCTCCTTCGCCATCACCATTTCCGGGTCCGCGCTCGGCCGGTACCTGCTGGGCCTGGCGGGGGTGGACGACACCGCCTGGGGGCACAACGTGCTCTCGGCGATCTCGATCCCGCTGGCGCTGCTGGCCAACTGGCTCGTGTTCCTCTGGGTGCTCACCCGGCTGCCGCGGAAACCGGTCGGGGTCCGCAGCGCGATGCGCGGCGCGGTCGCGCTGGCCGTGGGCTTCGAACTGCTCAAGCAGGCCGGTGGGATCTACCTGCGCCTGATCGGGAACTCGCCGACCGGGGTCGCGTTCGGCTCCATCATCGGCCTGATCTTCTTCATCTCGCTGGTGGCGCGGATGCTGGTGTTCGTCACGGCCTGGACGGCGACGGCGCGCGACGCCCCGCCGGACCCGGTCAAGCCGCCGCCTCCCGTGGTGGTCCGGCCGGTGGTGGAACAGCCCGACCGGCACGGCCTCAAGCCCGCACTGGTCGGGGCGGTGACCGGAGTGGTCGCGACCTTGGCCGCGCAACGCCTCCGGCCCCGCCGCCGTCCTTAGCTCGGTTTCGCCGAGCCCACCACCCACATCGAGAAGAACTGCGAACCGCCACCGTAGGCGTGCCCGAGCGCGATCCGGGCGCCGTCGACCTGGTAGTCCCCGGCCCGGCCCATCACCTGTTTGGCGGCCTCGGAGAACCGGAGCATGCCGGACGCGCCGATCGGGTTCGACGACAGCACGCCACCCGACGGGTTGACCGGCAGCCGTCCGCCGAGCGCGGTCTCACCCGCCTCGGTGAGCTTCCAGCCCTGACCCTCGTCGGTGAATCCCAGGTTCTCCAGCCACATCGGCTCGAACCACGAGAACGGCACGTAGATCTCGGCGGCGTCCACTTCGGACAGTGGGTCGGTGATGCCCGCGTCACGCCACAACGCGGCGGCCGCGTCGCGCCCCGCCTGCGGGTTGACCTGGTCGCGTCCGGCGAAGGTCGTCGGTTCGGTGCGCATCGCGGTCGCGTGGATCCACGCCGCGCCACCGTCGACGGCGTCGCCCGCCGCCTCGTTCCCGATCACCATCGCGCACGCGCCGTCCGAGGACGGGCACGTCTCGTCGTAGCGGATCGGGTCCCACAGCATCTGTGACGCCTGCACCGATTCCACCGTGATGTCGGACTGCCGCAGATGCGCGTACGGATTCAGGGCGCCGTTGCGCCGGTCCTTGGCGGCGACGATCGCGCCGACGTGGTCGGGCGCGCCGGACCGCCGGATGTAGGACCGCACGTGCGGCGCGAAGTAGCCGCCCGCGCCGGCGCCCACCGGCATCTGGAACGGCGGCAGGATCGAAAGGCCCCACATCGCGTTCGACTCGGACTGCTTCTCGAAGGCGACCGTCAGGACCCGCTTGTGCACACCGGCTTGCACCAGCGACGCCGCCACGAGCGCGGTCGACCCGCCGACCGAGCCCGCGGTGTGCACGCGCAGCAACGGTTTCCCGTTCGCGCCGAGCGAGTCGGCGAGGAACAGTTCGGGCATCATGACGCCCTCGAACAGGTCCGGTGCCTTGCCGAGCACGACGGCGTCGATGTCGTCCCAGCCGGTCTGCGCGTCGAGCATCGCCCGGTCGATGGCCTCCCGGAGCAGGCCGGGCATGGACACGTCGGTGCGCTTGGCCTTGTGGTGGGTCTGGCCCGTTCCCAGTACGGCCGCGAGGTGCTTCACGAGAGGACCTCCAAGGTCGCGACCAGGTTCTGCTGGAGGACGGGGCCGCTGGTCGCGTGGGCGAGGGTCTTGCGCGCGCTGCCGTCGAGGATGCGGTTCGCCGCTTCGCCGATCCGCGCCAGCCCCGCCGAGAACATCGGGTTGCCGGTCAGGACACCGCCCGAGGGGTTGATGCGCACCTGTTCCCCGAGGCCCAGCGCGTCGCGCAGGATCAGTTCCTGGTGGGTGAACGGCGCGTGCAGTTCGGCGACCTCGACGCCGTCGAGGTCCAGTGCCCGCCCGGCGGCCACTGTGGACGGTGAGACGGTGAGATCCCGTACGCCGAGCGCGGGGGAGTCGACCCGGTGCTCGATGCCGGTGATCACGGCGGGGCTGTCGACCAGGTCCGCCGCCCGCTCGGCCGAAGCGAGCACGAGGACGGCGGCGCCGTCGGTCACCGGGGCGATGTCGTGGGCCCGCAAGGGATCCGCGAAGTACGGGGCGTCGAGGAGGTCGGCGACCTCGACCGTTCCGGAGACCTGGGCGGCGGGATTCCCGGCGGCGTCGGCGCGGCTGCGCGCGGCGACCTCGGCGAGATCCTTCTCCGACCACAGTCCCGCTTCGAGCCCCAGCCGCGCCTGGATCCCGGCGACGCTCACCGAATCCGGCCACAGCGGCGCGACGACGTAGGGGTCCATCTGCAGGGCCAGCACCCGCCGCAACTGCCCGGCGGAGGACTTGCCGAAACCGTAGACGAGCGCGGTGTCGACCTCGCCCATCCTGATCTTGAGCCACGCCTCGTAGAGCGCCCAGGCGGCGTCCATCTCGACGTGCGACTCGTGGATCGGCGGGAAGGCGCCGATGGCGTCGACCGCGGCGATGAACGAGAACGCGCGGCCGGCGAGGTAGTCCGAGGAACCCGAGCACCAGAACCCGATGTCCTCTTTGGACAGTCCGGTTCGCTCGAAGACCTCGGCGAAGATCGGCACCAGCATTTCCACGCCGTTGGTGGTGCCCGGGGTGCTGCGGACGTTGGGGGCCTGCGCGAAGCCCACGACTGCTACATCTGGCACGGTGTCCTCACAGATGGTGGGCGAAGGATTCGTACGGCGCGTCGGGCTCGCCGGTCGGTTCGAAATGGCCGATGTTCTCCAGCGACGTCCACCATTCGTCCCGCGGTTTCCAGGCGGCCCGGACGCGCATGCCCATCCGGACGTCGGCGGCGTCGCAGCCGAGGACGAGGTGCAGGAACGCGATGTCCGCGCCGTCGAGCAGGATGTACGCGGCCACGTACGGCGGTTTGATCTTCTGGCCGAGGAACGGCACGTTCACGATGCAGAACGTGGTGACGATGCCGGTGTCGGGCAGCTCGACCTCGTCGGTGGTCGGCACGCCGTCGGTGGGGCAGGCGCCGCGCGGCGGGATGTAGACCTTCTCGCACGACGGGCAGCGCTGGCCGATCAGCTTCCCTTCGGCGAGCCCGCGCAGGTACCGGCTTTCCTCCGGTGACGCGGAATGCTGATAGCGCAGGTGGATCGGCGTGATCACCACGCTGACCGGCGCGTCGTCCTCGCGTTTCGCGACCGGGGGAGGTTCCTCGGTGGGGGTGGTGTCGGGGCCGTCGGCGGGGACGAAGTAGGAGATGTCCCGGATGTGGCCGACGGTCTCCTCCGCCCAGCGGATCCGTACGCGTTGCCCGGTGTGGATCTTCGAAGGGTCGCCGGCGTCGACGGCGTGCAGGATCGAGGTGTCGGCGCCGTCGAGTTTGACCAGCGCCCACGCGAACGGCCGCGACAACGGCTGGCCGTCGACCGGTTCGGCGATCCAGGACCAGGAGACGATCTCGCCTTCGGAGGCCACCGGGACGAACTCGGACAGCGCCTCGGCGGTCACGGGATCGTATTCCAGCGGTGGCACATGGACGCGGCCGTCGCTGCCCCGGACGCCTTCGACGCGGCGCTCGCGCAGGGCGTTGACGAACCGGCCGAGTACCGGGCCGACCGAACGCGTGTAGTCGAAGCCCACGTTGAGCGGGGCCGACAGCGGGAGTTCAGGTGCGCTCACGATCTGAGTGAAACACGTTCTCGATTTCTCGGCAAGATCGGCCATCTCGGCCTTGCTGGCGGTTGCCCTTGAGTGGAACGCGTTCTAGATTCGCGGGTATGTCGACTGCCACCGGGACCCTTGGGGTCTGGAATATCGCCGCGCAGGAACCGGAACGGGTCGCGCTCGTCGATCCGGACGGCCGCTCGATCGGCTACGGGGACCTCGCCGCGAAAGCGAACGCGTACGCCCGGGGCCTGCGGGCCCTCGGGCTGGAGGCCGGGGACGTGGTCGTCGTCCTGCAGCCCAACGGCGACGAACTCGTGGCGGCCTACTTCGCCGCCATCCAGTCCGGTCTGTACATCGTCGTGGTCAACTGGCATCTGGTCGGGCCGGAGGTCGCGTACATCCTTTCCGACAGTGGTGCCAAGGCCTTCCTCGCGCACGAACGGTTCGCCGACGTCGCGATCGCCGCCGCCGACGAGGCCGGGATCCCCGAACGCGGGCGGTTCGCCGTCGGCGACGTCGAGGGCTTCCGCCGGATCGAGGAACTCGGGTCCGGTGAGGGCGACGGCCGTCCGGAGGGGCGCACGGCGGGCTCGCCGATGCTCTACACGTCGGGGACCACGGGACGGCCCAAGGGCGTTCGCCGTCCGCTGACCGGCGCCGACCCGGACTCCGTTCCCGCCGCGTCGACGTGGTTCTTCGGCATCTTCGGGCTGGCGCCGCACGACGATCACGTGCACCTGTGCGGCTCGCCGCTCTATCACACGGCGGTGCTCAACTTCGTCGCCATCTCGTTGCAGCTGGGCCATACCGCGGTGCTGATGGACCGCTGGGACGCCGAGGACATGCTGCGGCTGATCGACCGGCACCGCGTCACGCACAGCCATATGGTCCCGACGCAGTTCCGCCGCCTGCTCGGGCTGCCGGACGACGTCCGCGCCGCCTACGACATGAGTTCACTGCGCGTGATGATCCACGGCGCCGCGCCGTGCCCGCTGGAGGTCAAACGCCGGATGCTCGACTGGTGGGGCCCGGTCGTCACCGAGTACTACGCGGCCACCGAAGGCGGCGGGACGGCGATCTCGGGGGAGGACTGGCTGAAGAAGCCGGGTTCGGTGGGGCTTCCGTGGCCGGGTTCGACGATCAAGATCCTCGACGACGAGGGCACGGAGCTGCCCGCCGGCGAGACCGGCACGGTGTACATGAAGATGGGCGACTCGAAGTTCGAGTACCACAAGGACCGGGCCAAGACGGACAAAGCGCGCGTCGGGGACCTGTTCACCCTCGGCGACGTCGGGCATCTCGACGAGGACGGCTACCTCTTCCTGCACGACCGCAAGGCGGATCTGATCATCTCGGGCGGGGTCAACATCTACCCGGCGGAGATCGAGGGCGAGCTGGTGATGCACCCGAAGATCGCCGACGTCGCGGTGTTCGGCGTCCCGCACGAGGACTGGGGCGAGGCGATCAAGGCCGTCGTCCAGCCCGCGGACGGTGTCGAGCCCTCCGACGAGCTGACCGCGGAAATCCTCGAGTACGCCGCGTCGAGGCTGGCGAAGTTCAAGCTCCCGCGTTCCGTCGACTACTTGCCCGAGCTCCCGCGTGACCCGAACGGGAAGCTCTACAAGCGCAAGCTCCGCGACCCGTACTGGGAAGGCCACCGCGTCCCCTGACGCATTTCGGACCCCCGCATTTCGTCCTCTGAATGCGGTAGTTCACCGGCGAACTACCGCATTCAGAGGACGAAATGCGGGGGTCAGCGGCCCCGGAAGACGGGCTTGCGCTTCTCGGCGAAGGCGCGCGGGCCCTCCTTCGCGTCTTCGCTCGCGAAGACCTCGATGCCGTACTGGGCGTCGAGCTTGAAGGCCTCTTCCTCGTGCATGCCCTCGGTGTCGCGCATCGTCTTGAGGATCGCGCGGACGGCAAGCGGCCCGTTCGCGGCGATCTTGCCCGCCAGTTCCAGCGCCTTGTCCAGCGCAGCGCCGTCCGGGACGACGTGCCCGATCAGGCCGATCTCCAATGCCTCGGCCGCGGTGATGTGCCGTCCGGTCAGCAGCAGGTCGGCGGCGACGGTGTACGGGATCTGGCGGGGGAGCCGCACGGCCGAACCGCCCATCGGGAACAGGCTCCACCGCGCCTCGGACACCCCGAACTTCGCGCTCTCGCCCGCGACGCGGAGGTCCGTGCCCTGCAGGATCTCCGTCCCGCCCGCGATCGCCGGCCCTTCGACGGCCGCGATCAACGGCTTCGTCAGCCGTCGCCCCTTCAGCAGGCCCTCGATCCTGCTCGGGTCGAACGTGCCCTTCTCGAACGAGTCGGACGGCGAGTTCTTCGACATCGACTTCAGGTCCGCGCCCGCGCAGAACGCGCCGCCCGCGCCGGTGAGCACGCAGCAGCGTACGTCGTCGTCCTCGTCGACCCGGTTCCACGCTTCGACCATGATCCCGAGCATCTCGCCGCTGAGCGCGTTGCGGGCCTCGGGCCGGTTCATCGTGACCACGAGGGTGTGGTCGATTTTTTCCACCAGCGCGTGCGGTTCGCCCACCACGTTTTTCAAAGTCTCAGCCTCCGTCAAAAGAGCGGCCATTGCCCAGAACGATAACATGTTCTACTTTGGGGAAGTGGCACTCAACATCGCGGATCTACTCGAGCACGCCGTCGACGCCGTGCCGGAGCGCATCGCGGTCGTCTGCGGCGATCGGCGGGTCACCTTCGCCGAACTGGAAGAGCGCGCCAACCGGCTGGCGCACCACCTCGCCGCACACGGCGTGGGACCCGGATCCCACATCGGTGTCTATTCCCGGAACTCGATCGAGGCCCTGGAATCGATGATCGCCGCGTACAAGCTGCGCGCGATCGCGGTCAACGTCAACTACCGGTACGTCCACGGGGAACTGCGGTACCTGTTCGACAACGCCGACCTCGTGGCGCTGGTCCACGAACGCGCGTATTCGGACAAGGTGGCCGCGGTCCTCCCGGAAGCGCCGAAACTGAAACACGTTGTCGTTGTCGACGACGGAAGCGACGGCGACTACTCGTCCTACGACGGCGTGGATTACGAAGCCGCGCTCGCCGAAGGCTCACCCGAGCGCGACTTCGCCGAGCGCAGCGCCGACGACATCTACATCCTCTACACCGGCGGGACCACCGGCTATCCCAAGGGCGTCCTGTGGCGTCACGAGGACATCTGGCGCGCGCTCGGCGGCGGCATCAACTTCGTCACCGGCGAGTATGTCCCGGACGAATGGACGCTCGCCGAACAGGGCAAGTCGGGCAGCCTGGTCCGGCTCCCGGCTGCGCCGCTGATCCACGGCGCCGCGCAGTGGGCCGCGTTCGGCGCGCTGTTCACCGGCAGCCCGGTCGTGTTCGTCCCGCGGTTCGACGCGCACGACGTCTGGAAAGCCGTGCAGGACAACAAGGTCCAGGTGCTCACCATCGTCGGGGACGCGATGGCGCGGCCATTGATCGACGCCTATCGCGAGGGCGACTACGACGCGTCGTCGATCGTCGCCGTGTCGAGTCACGCAGCCCTGTTCTCCCAGTCGGTGAAGCAGGAATTCCTGGCGTTGCTGCCGCACGTGGTGATCACCGACGCGATCGGCTCGTCCGAAAGCGGGTTCACCGGGATCGGCATGGTCAGCAAGGACAGCGATCATTCGGCCGGGCCGCGGGTCAACTTCGGCAAGGACGCGATCCTGGTGGACGACGACGGCGCGCTCGTCGAACCGAAACCGGGGGCGATCGGGCTGATCGCGCGACGCGGGCACGTCCCGCTCGGGTACTACAAGGACCCCGCGAAGACCGAGAAGATCTTCGTCGAGATCGACGGCAAGCGGTACGTCGTCCCCGGCGATTACGCGCGCTACGAAGAAGACCTCACGGTGACGCTGCTCGGCCGCGGATCGCAGTGCGTGAACACCGGCGGCGAGAAGGTGTACCCGGAAGAGGTCGAAGGTGCGCTGAAGTCGCATCCCGACGTCTTCGACGCGCTCGTCATCGGCATCCCCGACGACCGGCTCGGCCAGCGCGTGGCCGCGGTCATCCAGCCGAGGGTGGGCAAGGAAGTGGACCTCGCCTCGCTCGAAGCGCATGTGCGGACCGAGATCGCCGGGTACAAGGTGCCGCGCAGCCTCTGGCTCGCCGAGGAGATCGGCCGGTCGCCCAGCGGGAAACCGGACTATCCCTGGGCGCAGCGCTACGCCTCCGAGCACGAGCCCGTCACCATCCAACCGGCGTAAAGGAGTTTCATGCGGACGTCGCGGATTTGGACACCACTGTGCGACCGGCTCGGGATCGACCTGCCGATCGTCGGGTTCACCCCGTCCGAACACGTCGCCGCGGCGATCAGCCGGGCGGGTGGCCTGGGCGTGCTCGGCTGCGTGCGGTTCAACGACGCCGCCGAACTCGACTCCGTCCTGTCCTGGATGGATGAGAACACCGGCGGCAAACCGTACGGCGTCGACATCGTGATGCCCGCGAAGATCCCGGCCGAAGGGACGTCGATCGATCTCGCGAAGCACATCCCGCAGGGGCATCGCGACTTCGTCGAGCGGACGCTGCGTGACCTCGCGGTGCCGCCGCTGCCGGACGACACCGACGAACGCGCGGGAGTGCTGGGCTGGCTGCATTCGGTCGCCAGGGCGCATGTCGAGGTCGCGCTGAAACACCCCATCCGGTTGATCGCCAACGCCCTGGGGTCACCGCCGGTGGACGTCATCGAGCAGTGTCACGCGAAGGGTGTGCCGGTCGCCGCGCTCGCGGGCAAGGCCGAGCACGCCGTCCGGCATGTCGAGAACGGCGTCGACATCGTTGTGGCACAAGGGTACGAAGCGGGCGGGCACACCGGCGAGATCGCGTCGATGGTCTTGCTGCCCGAGGTGGCCGACGCCGTCGGCGACCGTGTCCCGGTGCTCGCCGCCGGCGGGATCGGCTCGGGCAGGCAGGTCGCGGCGGCGCTCGCGCTGGGCGCGTCCGGGGTGTGGATGGGCTCCTTCTGGCTCGCCACCGAGGAATACCTCCAGACCATGGGGGATTCCGAGGCGATGCAGCGCGCACTGGTCGCGGCGGGGTCGTCCGACACCGTCCGGACACGGATCTACACCGGCAAACCGGCGCGGCTGCTCAAGACGCGGTGGACCGAGGCGTGGGCCGCGCCCGACGCGCCCGAACCGCTGCCGATGCCGTTGCAGAACCTGCTGGTCTCCCACGCGCACAACCGGATCCACCACGCGGCGGACCCGAGTGTCGTCTCGATGCCGGTGGGACAGATCGTCGGGCGGATGGACCGGGTGCGCCCGGTGACCGAGGTGATCGCGGAGCTCGTCTCTGGCTACGAAGAGGCACTGTCGCGTTTGGACAAGACCCGCTGACACCCGCGGCAAGAAGAAGGTCCCCTCCACCACGTCGTTGTGGTGAAGGGGACCTTCAGCGCATGCCGTGCGACGGACCTACAACCCGGCGGCCGCGTTCTTGATCGCGGTCGCGAAGGTGCTCACCTCGGCGTAGACGCCGGGAGCGTGCGCCCGAGCGCAGCCTTCGCCCCAGCTGACGATGCCGACCTGGATCCAGGCGTTGGCGGAGTCGCGACGGAACATCGGGCCGCCCGAGTCACCCTGGCAGGTGTCGACGCCACCGGAGTTGACGTTGCCCGCGCAGATCTCGGCGCTGTCGATCAGGTCGGCGTAGCTGCCGCCCTGCGCCTTGCAGGTCGCGTCGGAGACGAACGGGACGTTGGCCTTGAGCAGGTAACGCTGCTGCGCGCCGCCCTCGGACGCGGCGCCCCAGCCCGCGACGGTGAACGTGCCGCTGTTGTAGGCCGTCGTGGTGGCGATCGGCAGCGTCGGGATCCCGGTGACCGGGCTCGCGAGCTTGATCAGGGCCCAGTCACCGCCGGTGGAGGTGGGGTAGGTCGGCGACCGGTGCACGTAGGTCGACTTGACCTTCTTGGCCGAGGTGCTCTGCAGGTCCACGACGCCGAGGGTGGCCGTGATGCTGGTGTTGGCCCCGGTGCGCGACACGCAGTGCGCGGCCGTCAGCACGATCTGCGGGGTGTAGAGCGCACCACCGCAGCCCATGGAAAGCCTGACCATCCAAGGGAATTCGCCCTGAGCGGCCCGGGTTCCGCCGACCACGTCCGTGGACGGCGGCTGAGCGGCCGCGGCCGGGGGAGCCGTGGCGAGACCCGCCAGGGTTCCGGCCGCCGCGACGGCGATCAGGGTCTTTTTGAGCAGGCTGAACCGACGCTTGATGTCCAAGGGTTCATTCCTTCCGGCTGTCCACAGTGGAGGCAGGGAGACTGACTGCGGCTAACTGACTACAGCAGGTGGGGATGTGCCCGGACAACCAACTTTCTTCGGATCTTTCGGCCGATGGTGGTGATTAACGGACGTTCGAAGCGAATTGCCGACGAATGGCGTAGCCCAGAGCGCCCAATGCCGGTACTCCGCGACCGGTGGGCACCGGAACCGCCGGAAGGCTGAAAGCGGGTACGGCGCGACCGGCGGACCGAGGGCGGGGATCACCGGATGTTCGGGCGACAGTGAGCCCGGCGGGCAGCCGCGCCCCGGCGGCGCCGGCGGCCGGCGCGAGCCCGATGAAGACCGCGTCGCGGGTGCCGATCCGCCGAATGAGTGTGCCCTTTTCGTCCACGAGTGTGAGCGTGGCATGAACACTTCGTTCGGGTCAGTACAGGCACGGGGGAATCGCTCTAGGATCTGGATCGTGAAAGCGCGTTCGCCCAGAGTTCATCCGCCCGCCGAGGGCCCCGTCCGGGACGGAATTCCCGAGCACGGCCGCATTCCCCGCTATTACGCGGTCAAAGTCGATCTGCTCGACGTGATCTCCGAATTAGGTCAGGGAGCGGTACTTCCCACAGAAAGGGAACTGTCCGAACGATTCGAGGTTTCCCGCGCGACGGTACGCCAGGCCGTCGGCGAACTCGTGCTCGAAGGCCGTCTCAGCAGGCGGCAGGGGAGCGGTACCTACGTCGCGGGCCCCAAGCTCGTCCAGCCGCTCGCTTTGGTGAGTTACACGGAAGGACTCAGGAGGCAGGGCATTGAGCCCGGCCGGAATTTGATCTCACTGGAACGCCGGGAGGCGGGTCCGTCGCTGGGTTCGGAACTGGAAATCGATCCCGACGACGAGGTCATCCACATCGAGCGGGTGCTGCTCGCCGACGACGAGCGGGTCGGGCTGGAATCGACCTATCTCACCGCCGCGCGATTCCCGACGTTGATGGATGTGTTCGATCCCACACAATCGCTCTACGCCTGTTTGCGGGAAAAGCTCGGCGTGGTCTTCGACGGCGCCGAGGAGCGGGTCGAGACCGTGCTCGCCACCCCGCGGGAGGCGCTGCTGATCGGGACGAACCCGGCGCTGCCGATGCTGCTGATGCACCGGACCTCCTGGGGCGCCGACGGCGTCCCGTTCGAGCGCGTCCGGTCGCTGTTCCGGGGCGACCGGCTTTCCTTCGAGACCCGCCTGGGCCGCGTGGAGTGACCTCCTCGCGCATTTAGTCCTCTGAACGCGGTACTTGCACATTCAACGACCGCATCCAGAGGACGAAACGCGGGGGTAATATAACGCGAAGATAACAGGTCTGGTCCACATTTCGGAGGTACTTCACCTGGAGTTAGAACCGGGGTCACGGAGCGTTGGTGCGCGCAGGCGAACGTCTGCGGTGTGCGAATCCTCATCATCGGCGGCGGAGTGCTCGGCACTCAGCACGCCTGGCAGGCCGTCGAACGCGGCCACGACGTCGTCCAGATCGAACGTGAACCCGAGGCCCGGGGCGCGTCCGTGCGCAACTTCGGGCTGGTCTGGGTCGGTGGCCGCGCCAGTGGCCCCGAACTGGAGACGGCCGCGCGGGCGCGGGTGCTGTGGGAGCGCATCGGGGAACGCGTCGCCGGGATCGGCTTCCGGCCGAACGGCTCACTCACCGTCGTCCGCACGGAGGCCGAACTCGCCGTCGCCGCGGCCGCGGCCGCGAGCCAGGAGGACCGCGGCTTCAAGCTGCTGGACGCCGCCGAGACCCGCGAGCTGAACCCGGCCCTGCGCGGCGACTTCCTCGGCGCGCTCTGGTGCGATCGCGACGCCGCCGTCGAACCGCGTGTCGCCCAGCCCGCGCTGCGCGCCGAACTCGCGAAATCCGGCCGCTACACCTGGGTGCCCGGCCGCGAGATCCGCGACCTGACCGATCGCGGCGTCGTCGACGACACCGGCGAGACCCACGAAGGCGACGTCGTCGTGCTGTGCACCGGCGCCTGGACTGGTGGCCTGGTCAAGGAACTCGCCGGGCAGGCGCCGGTCCGCCGGGTGCGGCTGCAGATGGCCCAGACCGAGCCGCTCGGGGAAACCCTCACCACCACGGTCGCCGACGCGGACAGCTTCCGCTACTACCCGGCGTACCGCGGCGAGGCGCTCGACGGCCTCAACGCGGGCCAGCCGCAGGGCGAGATCGCCGCGGTCAACAAGATGCAGCTGCTCATGGTCCAGCGCCTCGACGGCTCGTTGACCATCGGCGACACCCACGAATACGACGAGCCGTTCTCCTTCGACACCACCGAAGACCCGTACGACCACCTCGCCGAGGTCGCCGGCGCGCTGCTCGGACGGCCGCTCCCGCGGATCGCCCGCCGCTGGGCCGGGGTCTACGCCCAGACCACCGACACCTCCCTGATCGTCCACCGCGCCCGCGTCGCGGACAACGCCTGGCTCGTCACCGGGCCGGGCGGCCGGGGCATGACCTGTTCCCCCGCCATCGCCGAAGACACCGCAGAGGAGCTTTCATGGTGAACACCGAACTCGTCGTCCTGGACATGGCCGGGACCACCGTCGCCGACGACGGCCTGGTGATCCGCGCCTTCACCGAGGCGATCGCCGCCGCCGGGGTGTCCGAAGAGGACAGCCGGTTCCCCGGGATGCTCGACTACGTCGTCGAAACCATGGGCCAGTCGAAGATCGTCGTCTTCCGCGCCCTGCTGGACGGGGACGAAAAGCT
This sequence comes from Amycolatopsis oliviviridis, assembly GCF_014654365.1. GTDB lineage: Bacteria > Actinomycetota > Actinomycetes > Mycobacteriales > Pseudonocardiaceae > Amycolatopsis > Amycolatopsis oliviviridis. The sequence continues at coordinate 783,950 of NZ_BNAY01000002.1, read as the reverse complement.
GGCGCAGCACGCGAATTCCACCTTTCAGGACGCCTACGGCAAACTCGTCGCCGACGGCCACTGCGAGCCGATCCCCGGCGCCGAGGACACGATCCAGGAGCTGCGCGCGCAAGGGGTGAAGGTCGCGCTCACCACCGGTTTCGCCGCCACCACCCAGAACGCGATCCTGGACGCGCTGGGTTGGCACGGCTTCGCCGACACGGTCCTCGCGCCGGGCGAGGGTGTCCGTGGACGCCCGTTCCCCGACCTCGTTCTCGCCGCCGCGCTGCGGCTCGAAATCACCGACGTCCGCCGGATCGCCGTCGCCGGTGACACCCCGGCCGACGTCCAGACCGGGCTCTCCGCCGGCGCGTCGATCGTCGCCGGAGTGCTCACCGGCTCGGCGAAGAAGCCGGAACTCGACGCCGCCGGCGCCACCCACGTCCTCGAATCCGTCCGCGATCTCCCCACCCTGCTGTCCTAAAAGGAGCTTTGACGACATGAAGAAACTCGCGGCCGCCGCCCTCACCGGGCTGCTCACGATCACCCTGGCCGCCTGTGGTGGCACCGCCGGCGGCGCGTCCGGCGACCAGACCGTCACGATGTACACGGTGGACGGTCTCGAAGACTGGTACGCCCAGCGCGTCGAGGAGTTCAAGGCCAAGACCGGCATCACCGTGCAGGCGGTGACCGCCGGATCCGGCGAGGTCGCCTCGCGGGTGGAGAAGGAGAAGGCCAACACCCAGGCCGACATCCTCGTCACGCTCCCGCCGTTCATCCAGCGCGCCGCGTCGCAGGGCCTGCTCGCCGCTACGGCACCGGCCGGGATCGACCAGGTCCCCGCCGGGCAGAAGGACGCCCAGGGCCGCTACTTCGCCGTCATGAACAACTACCTCACCTTCATCCGCAACCCGCAGGCCTCGCCCAGGACCTGGGACGACCTCCTGGCCCCCGCGCTCAAGGGCAAGCTCCAGTACTCCACGCCCGGCGAGGCGGGCGACGGCACCGCGGTCCTGCTGCAGCTCCAGCACGTCCTCGGCGACCAGGGCGCGCTCGACTACCTCGCGAAGCTCGAAGCCAACAACGTCGGCCCGTCGTCGTCCACCGGCAAGCTCCAGCCGAAGGTGGCCAAGGCCGAGATCCTGGTGGCCAACGGCGACGTCCAGATGAACCTCGCCGAGATCGAGAAGAGCGGCGGTTTCGAGGTCTTCTTCCCGGCCGACGCACAGGGCAAGCGGTCCACGTTCGCGCTCCCGTACTACGCCGGTCTCGTGAACAACGCGCCGCACGCCGAGAACGCCAAGAAGTTCCTCGACTTCCTGCTCTCACCCGAGGTCCAGGGCAAGGCCGTCGACGCCTTCGGTGCCCCGTCGCGGACCGACGTCACGCCGTCCGGGCCGCGGGCGGACAAGGTCAAGGCCGCCCTCGACGGTGTCGAGATCTGGCAGCCGGACTGGGACGCCGTCCTCGCGAAGCTCGACGCCGACCTCGCCGCGTACAAGAAGGCCGTGGGCCGATGACCCCGGCGGTCGAGTTCCGCGGGGTGTCCGTCCGCTTCGGACAGACGACCGCCCTCTCGCCACTGGACCTCACCGTGGCGAGAGGGGAGACCCTTGCCATGCTCGGACCGTCCGGCTCTGGCAAGTCGACGGCCCTGAAGGCACTCGCGGGCTTCGTCGTGCCGAGCACCGGCAGGGTCCTGCTCGACGGCGAGGACGTCACCGGGCTGCCGCCGCACCGGCGCGGCCTCGGCGTGGTCGTCCAGAGCTACGCGCTGTTCCCACACATGCGGGTCGAGGCCAACGTCGCCTTCGGTCTCAAGGCGAGGAAAACGCCGCGTGCCGAGACGGCGAGCCGGGTCACCGAGGCGCTGGAACTGGTCGGGATGGGCGAGTACGCCCGGCGCTACCCGCGTGAGCTCTCGGGCGGGCAGCAGCAGCGGGTCGCGCTCGCCCGGGCGCTGGCGATCCGGCCGCGGGTGCTGCTGCTGGACGAACCACTGTCCGCTTTGGACGCCGCCCTGCGCGAGGACATGGTCGCGGAACTGCTGCGGCTGCGGGCGGAACTGCCCGACACCACGCTGATCTACGTCACCCACGACCAGGGCGAGGCGCTGGCGTTGGCCGACCGGATCGCCGTCATGCGCGACTCGAAGCTGGTCGAAATCGGGCCCAGCCGTGAGCTCTACCAACGGCCCTCGACGGAGTTCACCGCGAGCTTCCTCGGCGCGTCCAACCTCATCCCGGTGGAGCTGATCCAGGCCGACGGCACCCGGGTCCGGCTCGGCGACCGCGAACTCGCGGCCGACCCGTCCGGGACGTTCCGGGCCGGGCAGTCCGTCGCGCTCGGCGTCCGGCCGCACCGGGTCGGGATCACCGCGGTGGACGCCCCGGGCGCGCTGCCCGCCGTGCTGCGTGGCGTCCAGTGGCGCGGCACGGGTTTCCGGCTCGACCTCGAACTCGCGCACGACGGGAACGAGGTCCGGGCCGAGGTGCCCGACGTCGAAGGGTTGCCCGGCGTGGGGGAGCGGGTCGGAGTGTCCATTCCGGACGGTTGCCCGCTGGTGGGCGTCGGATGACCGGCCTCGCGCTCGCCACCACGGCGGCACCGGCGCGGCGGCGGGAGAAACAGCCCGGCCGCGGCTGGCTCCTGCTGCCGCCGGTGCTCGTCCTGCTCGGCTTCTTCGGCTATCCGCTGGTGCTGGTCGTCCTCCAGTCCCTGGAATCGAAGACCGGCGAATTCGGGCTTTCGGTGTGGCTCGACGTCGTGGGCTCGGCGGAATTCCGGGACGCCGCCTGGAAGACCGTCGCGCTCGCGCTCGGCGCCACCGCGGGCTGTGTGGTGCTCGGGACGTTCCTCGCGCTGGTGATCGCTTTCGTGCCGTTCCCCGGCGCGCGGACGCTTTCGCGGCTGGTGGACACCGTGCTCGCGTTCCCGTCGTTCCTCATCGCGCTCGCGTTCACCTTCATCTACGGCAGCGCGGGCATCCTGGGCGCGGGCGGTTTCCTGTACTCGCCGTTCGGGATCCTGCTGGCGGAGATCACCTTCTACACGCCGTTCGTGATGCGGCCGGCGCTCGCCGCGTTCGGCCAGGTGTCCTCGGCGCAGATGGAGGTCGCGGCCAGTCTCGGCGCGAAACCCGGCCACGTGCTGCGCCAGGTGATCCTGCCGGAGGCGTTGCCGTCACTGGCTTCCGGTGCCTGCCTGACCATGCTGCTGGCGATGAACGAGTTCGGCATCGTGCTGTTCCTCGGCGCCAAGGACGTCACGACGTTGCCGATGCTGGTCTACGGCAAGGGAATCGTCACCTTCGACTTCCCGCAGGCGTGTGTCATCGCGGTGGTCAACGTCCTGTTCTCCCTGGCCCTGTACGGAACCTACCGGCGACTGACGAAGGGAGGCCGTCGTGCTGCTGTGGACCAGGCGTAGCCGTTTCCTGCTGTGGGCGGTGTTCGCGGTGCTGTTCACCGCGATCGTGCTGGCGCCGCTGCTGATGATCGTGCTGGCGTCGGTCGCCGGGAACTGGACGGGCCTGCTGCCGGGCGCGATCACCGGCTCGCATTTCGCGCAGGCGTTCTCCGGGGAGACGTTCGCGAGTCTCTCGGTGAGCATCCAGACCGGTGTCATCGCGTCGGTGGTCTCGGTACTGCTGGGGACCTGGGCCGCGCTCGCGTCGCCGTCCGCGCCGTCCAAACTGCGGAAGGCCGTCGACACCCTGTTCCATCTGCCGATCGCGGTGCCGTCGGTGGTGCTGGGACTGGCGCTGCTGGTCGCGTTCAGCCGTCCGCCGCTGGCCTTCAACGGCACGCGCTGGATCGTGCTGCTCGGGCACGTGATGATCCTGCTGCCGTTCTCCTACAGCACCGTCTCCGCCGCGATCGCGCGGATGGACCCGTTGCTGGCGCAGGCCGCGGCGAGCCTCGGCGCGGGGCCGGTCCGCGTGCTGCTGCGAGTGCGGCTGCCGGTGCTGCTGCCGTCGATCTCGGCGTCGGCGAGCCTCGCGCTGGCGATGTCGATGGGCGAACTGGGCGCGACGATGATGCTGTACCCGCCGGATTGGCGCACGCTGCCCGCGAGCATCTTCGCGCTCACGGACCGGGGACAGGTGTTCCTGGCCTCGGCGAGCACGGTGCTGCTGCTGGCCGTCACCCTCGCCGGGGTGGTGATCCTCGGACTGGCCCGCGGGCGGGCCGCCCAGCGTTGAACGACACGGCGTTGATGCAACCGTTCGCGGGGTTCACGCCGTCTTGCCGCCATGAAGAACGCAGCGAAGACGCTGGGCGTGGGGCTCGTGCTCGCCGCGACGGCCGCCTGCGGCGCGGGCGGCCCCGGAGCACCGGCGAACACGAGCACCCCACCGGTCGTCACCACACCCTCGGATCTGCCCACCTCGCTCCCGGCGAGCCCGCCGGTCGCGAAACCACCGATGTCGCGGCCGACCGTCGGCCCGCCGCCGATGGACAAGATGCTGCCGCCGTCCCAGGTCGACGCCAAGGTGCCCGCGCAGGTCAGCGCGGAGAACGGCGGCATCAACGTGCACCTCGAACTGAGCGGCTGCGACGAGGCGACGGCGAACCTCGCCGACCAGAACGCGCAGCGGGTCGTGGTCAAGGTGAAGATCGACCACGGCAAGCCGGGCCAGATGTGCCCACAGGTCATCCGCTACGCCGTCCTGCCGGTGAAACTCGCCGAGCCGCTCGGCTCGCGGACCGTCGTCCTGGAAGCGGGTTGAGATCATGTGCAACCCCACGGCGGCCCCGTTCCGTCCTAGCCACATGAGGTACTTAACGAATGTCATCGGCCTTGGCCTGATCGTCGTTGCGGTATCCGCCTGCGGGGCGCAGAACCAGGCGGCGGAACCCGCGGCCGGACCCGGGAGCGGCACCCTGAGTACCGTGCCGCCGTCGCCGTCCGTGCCGCCGTCCTCCTCGGCGCCGTCCGTGCCGGGCGGCCTGCCCGGGCAGCCGGGCCAGCCCGGTCAGCCGGGCGCGCCGCGGCAGGAGGTCCCGGAAGGCAGCACGAAGCTGCCGGACAAGCAGCTCGACGCGTCGGCGCTGCCCGCGGACTACCCGCGTGAGGTGTACACCAGCAACGGCGGGACGATCCTGAACGTCCGCGGCCAGGAAGGCGGCTGCGGGCACGCGACGGCGGAGGCCACGCAGCAGGACGGGAACAGGGTCACCGTCAACCTGACCGAACTGAAGGGCCAGACGGGCCAGATGTGCACCATGGACATCCGGCATCCGGTGATCTCGGTGGCGCTGGCGGCGCCGCTGGGGGAGCGGACCGTCGTCCTGAAGCAGATGCGGTAACGCGCCGGGGAACCTCTCCGCCGTGCAATGAAGGGGCCTTTCATCGCAAATTTTGCGATGAAAGGCCCCTTCATTGCGAGTCTCAGCGGAAGCTGATCTGCAGCACCGGTTCCGAGGTCGCCTCGAAGAAGTCGTTGCCCTTGTCGTCGATGACGATGAACGCGGGGAAGTCCTCGACCTCGATCTTCCAGACCGCCTCCATCCCCAGCTCGGCGTACTCGAGGACGTCGACCTTCTTGATGCAGTCCTGCGCGAGCCGCGCGGCCGGGCCGCCGATCGAGCCGAGGTAGAACCCGCCGTGCTCGTTGCACGCGGCGGTCACCTTCTTGGACCGGTTGCCCTTCGCCAGCATCACCAGCGAGCCGCCCGCGGCCTGGAACTGCTCGACGTAGGAGTCCATCCGGCCCGCGGTGGTCGGCCCGAAGGAACCCGACGCGTAGCCCTCGGGCGTCTTCGCCGGGCCCGCGTAGTACACGGGGTGGTCCCGGAGGTACTGCGGCATTTCTTCACCCGTGTCGAGCCGCTCGGCGATCTTCGCGTGCGCGATGTCGCGGGCGACGACGAGCGGGCCGGTCAGCGACAGGCGCGTCTTCACCGGCAGCTGCGAGAGCTGCGCGCGGATCTCGGCCATCGGGCGGTTCAGGTCGACGGTCACCACCTCGTCGGACAGGTCGTCCTCGGAGACGTCCGGCAGGAACTGCGCCGGGTCGCGCTCCAGCTGCTCCAGGAACACGCCGTCGGCGGTGATCTTCGCCTTGGCCTGGCGGTCGGCCGAGCACGAGACGGCGACGCCGACCGGGCAGGACGCGCCGTGGCGCGGCAGGCGGATCACGCGGACGTCGTGACAGAAGTACTTGCCGCCGAACTGCGCGCCGATGCCGAACTGGCGCGTCATCTCCAGCACCTGCTGTTCGAGGTCGACGTCACGGAAACCGTGGCCCAGCTCGGAACCCTCGGTGGGGAGGTCGTCGAGGTAGCGGGCCGAGGCCAGCTTCGCGACCTTCAGGTTGAACTCCGCCGACGTGCCGCCCACGACGATCGCGAGGTGGTACGGCGGGCAGGCCGCGGTGCCGAGGCTGCGCAGTTTCTCGTCGAGGAACTTCGCGAGCCGCTTCGGATTCAGGACCGCTTTCGTTTCCTGATAGAGGAATGTCTTGTTCGCGCTGCCGCCGCCCTTGGCCATGAACAGGAATTCGTAGCTGGGGTCGCCCTGACCGTCTTTGTGATAAAGCTCGATCTGCGCGGGGAGGTTGGTGCCGGTATTTCGCTCATCCCAGAAATTCACCGGCGCCATCTGCGAATAGCGCAGATTCAACTCCTGATAGGCGTCGAAAATGCCCCGCGACAGCGCGCGCTCGTCGTCGGCGCCGGTGAGGACGCCTTCGCCGCGCTTGCCGATCACGATCGCGGTGCCGGTGTCCTGGCACATCGGGAGGACGCCGCCGGCGGAGATCGCCGCGTTGCGCAGCAGGTCCATCGCGACGAACCGGTCGTTGCCGCTGGCCTCGGGATCGTCGACGATCGCGCGCAGCTGCGCCAGATGTGACGAGCGCAACAGGTGCTGGATGTCGGTGATCGCGGTCTTGGCGAGTCTGGTCAGCGCCTCGGGCTCGACCTTGAGGAACTTCCGGCCCGCGGCCTCGACGACCTCGACACCTTCGGTGCCGAGAAGCCGGTATTCGGTACGGGTGTCCTTGGCGAGCGGAAGGACTTCGGTGTGCTGGAACGTGGTGGGCGCCACTGCGCGGGCTCCTTTGCCGGCATCGGGAACCCGCCCACGGTACCCAAGCCCGGGCCAGGCGCCCGAGAGGCCATGGCCGACGTAACCGGGGCCACTGCCGGTGGGTGCCCGCGCGAGCGGGTCGTGAGTGGTAAGTGACGTTCTAACGTCACTTACCACTCACGACCACCTGGACCGACTGCAATTCCCGCAGTGCACTTTGTCGCCGGGGGTTGTCTTGTCGCCGGGGTATTTTGTCGCCGATCCCCACAAATTAGTTCGGGAGGCCGGGCCCACCCCGACGGACCCGACCTCCCGGGGAAAGCGATCCGGGCGCGAACACCCGACCGCGAAGACTGATTGACCTGCTCGACGGTCTCGTGACGCAGGTCATAAGTCAACGCTGCCGAACGGGTGTTGCTTTTTCCTCGCCGAAAGGCTCAGTCAAAGATTACGAAGCGTAGGCACGCAGGCGGTCCGCCCGCTCACCCTGACGAAGCTTCGACATGACCTCTCGCTCGATCTGCCGAACGCGCTCACGCGACAGCCCGAAGTGCTTGCCGATCTGGTCGAGCGTGCGCGGCTGACCGTCGTCGAGGCCGTAGCGCAGGCGGATCACCTGGGACTCGCGGTCGTCCAGCGTCGCGAGCACGCGGCGCAGGTCGTCCTGGAGCAGCCCGGAGATCACGGCGCTCTCGGCGTCGGTCGCCTCGGAGTCCTCGATGAAGTCACCGAGCGGGGCGTCCTCCTCGGTGCCGACCGGCATGTCGAGGCTCACCGGGTCACGCGAGTGGTCGAGCAGGTCGGAGATCTTGTGCGCCGGGATGCCCGATTCGGCGGCCAGTTCCTCGTGGGTCGCGTCACGCCCGAGCTGCTGGTGCAGGTCGCGCTTGATGCGGGCCAGCTTGTTCACCTGTTCCACCAGGTGGACCGGCAGCCGGATGGTGCGTCCCTGGTCGGCCATCCCCCTGGTGATGGCCTGGCGGATCCACCAGGTGGCGTAGGTCGAGAACTTGAACCCCTTGGAGTAGTCGAACTTCTCCACCGCGCGGATCAGACCCAGGTTCCCCTCCTGGATCAGGTCGAGCAGCGGCATCCCCCGGCCGGTGTAGCGCTTCGCGAGCGAGACCACGAGGCGGAGGTTGGCCTCCAGCAGGTGGTTCTTCGCGACGTGGCCGTCACGCACGAGCGCGGACATCTCCGAACGCCGCTTGGGCGTGAGACCTTCGGCCGTGTCGAGCATGTGCTGGGCGAACACACCGGCTTCGATGCGCTTGGCCAGCTCGACCTCGTCGGCGGCGGACAGCAGCGCCGTCTTGCCGATTCCGTTGAGGTACACGCGAACGAGGTCCGCGGCCGGGCTCTGGGCGTCGAGGTCGGCGTCGGTGAGCGCCCCCGCGCTCACCGGCTCCTGGGTGGATTGCGCCGGGATACGGCGCTCGCGAATCCCGCGCGCTTCGCGTTCGAGAGTCTGGACTGACATTCTGCCTCCCCGGTCACGGGCTGAACGTGCTGCGGTGTGTCCGCCGGATCCGCCTCGGCGTAGCAAGCCCTGTGGAAAACCCGCTACTCCTCGTCGGCCCAGCTTGGCTGGACACTTGGCTCAACGCCGGGAGGTCCGAAAACGTTCCCGGCCGCTACAGGAGAGACGGGTGGCTGACCTGGGGCGTTGCTCGACCAACCCTGAGCTTTTCCTGAGAATGCCCGCGCGCGGGAGAAACCGATGTGGTCTAGACCTCTATGAGGAGGGTGAACGGACCGTCGTTCACGCTCCGCACCGCCATCATCGCCCCGAAACGGCCCGTCTCGACCCGCGCGCCGCGTTCGCGCAAGGCGTCGACGACGGCGGTCACGAGGGGTTCGGCGATTTCGGGGCGGGCGGCCGCCGTCCACGACGGACGGCGGCCTTTGCGGGTGTCCCCGTAGAGGGTGAACTGGCTTACGACGAGCAGAGGGGCGCCGGTGGTGGCGCAGGACTCTTCGTCGCGAAGAATGCGAGCTTCGTGCAGTTTGCGGGCCATCGTCGCCACCTTGGACGCGGCCGATGTCTCATCGTCCACGTGGATTCCCAGCAGTACCAGCAAACCCGGCTCGTAGATGGCGCCCGTCACCTCGTCGCCGACGGTCACGCTCGCTTCCGTGACCCTCGCCACCACCGCCCGCATCAGGCGGCGGGGAGGAGCATGCCGTGCCGGACCAGCTCACGCACCACCGGCAGCGCGGCTTCGGCCAGTTCGCCCGGTTCGAGGCCCTGAGCGGCCGCCAGGAGCACGATCAGGTCCTCCAGCGGCAGCGCGCCCTGGCAGCCCGCGAGCAGCCGAGTGGCGAGTTCGTCGACCTCGTGTGACCACCCGGGCCCGTCGGTGCGGTGCAACCGCTGGACGGTGGTGGCCCAGCCCTCTTCGCCCGGCTCGGCGACGCTCTCCAGAAGAACGCTTTCCGGGACCCGGAAACGGACATCGAGGAGGGAATCGCCGTTGGCGCGCAGCCATTCCACCCGATCCAGCCAGTTCGCCGCCTCGGCGCCCAGCGGGTCGTCGTAGGCCTGGCGCAGGTCCTCGCACACGATCGTCGGGGTCGCGCCGGACGCCCGGCGGAGGGTGACGAAGCCGAAACCGATGCCCTGGACGTCGTTTTCGGCGAACCAGTCGAGCCAGGCGCCGGATTTCGCGCGGCCTTCGGGGGAGCGGGGGTCGATGCCGGCGTCGCGCAGCCACGTGCCGACGTAGAGCCCCGGATCCGCGATGTCCCGCTGGACGAACCACGCGTCGGTCTCGGCGGGCAGCCAGCGGGTCACCCGATCGCCCCAGTCCTCGCCCTCGACGTGCAGCCAGGACGCCAGGAGCTGGCCGGTGCCGCCGTCGTTGAGGAACCCGGGCAGCTGCCGCACCACGAGCGCGCTGGCGTCGTCACCGGCGAGGCCGGAGTCGCGGTAGGTGTAGTCGACCCGCGGCGGGCCCACCACGAACGGCGGATTGCAGACGATCTGGTCGAACCGGCGCCGCGCGACCGGCGCGAACCATTCGCCGCGCACGAGTTCGACGTCCAGCTCGTTGAGCCGGAAGGTAGCCGCGGCCAGTGCCAGCGCGCGGGCCGAGACGTCGGTCGCGGTGACCTTCTTCGCGTGCCGGGTGGCGTGCAGCGCCTGGACGCCGTTGCCGGTGCCGACGTCGAGCAGGCTGCCGACCTCGCGGCGGCTGGTGGCCCGGATCAGGCTGAGCGACGCGTGCCCGACGCCGAGCACGTGGTCCTCGGGCACGAGCTGGCCCAGGATGTCGGCGTCGAGGTCGTTGACGACCCACCACGAGCCTTCGTCGTCGCCGTGCGGGCGGACGTCGAGACCGGCCCGGTAGCCGTCGGTGGCGGGCACGAGCAGCGTGGCGGCCACCGCGTCATCGAGGGACAGTGGCGCGAAAGCGGCCTCGACGTCCTTCTCCGCTTCGGTCGACCCCAGCAGGAACAGCCGGATCAGCGTTCCGAGCTCACCCGCGTCGCGGGTCGCGCGGTAGGCGAGTTCGGGTTCGCCACGGCCGAGGGCGGCGTGCGCCGGTCCGAGGGCGTCGACCACGCCGTCGGTGTCGTAACCGGTCCGGCGGAAGGCGTCCCGCAGCCTCGCGCAGACGTCGTCGGACAGGTCGGGAAGGGCCGCTCGTGTGCTCACAGTCGGTAATACTGCCAGGATGTGGTCGTGAGCCTCGAAAGTGTCCTGGCACCGCTGCAGGCGGCGCTGCCCGGATTGGAAGACCTGTACACCGACCTCCACCGGCACCCGGAGCTGTCGTTCGCCGAAACCCGCACCGCCGCCGAACTGGCCCGGCGCCTGGAGGCCGACGGGTACGAGGTGCACGCCGGCATCGGGCGCACCGGCGTCCTGGGCGTGCTGCGCAACGGGCCCGGCCCGAAGGTGATGCTGCGCGCCGACATCGACGCGCTGCCGGTCGAGGAGAAGACCGGACTGCCGTACGCGAGCACCGCGCGCGGGGTCGACGCCGAAGGCCGCGACGTCCCGGTGATGCACGCCTGCGGCCATGACATGCACGCCACCTGGCTCTCCGGCGCCGCCTCGCTGCTCGCGTCCGGGCGCGAGCACTGGTCCGGCACGCTGATGGTCGTGTTCCAGCCGGGGGAGGAGGCCGGTGACGGCGCCGCCGGGATGGTCCGGGACGGGGTCTTCGGGCCCGCGGGCGAACCCGACGTCGTGCTCGGCCAGCACGTCGTCCCGGGTCCGGCGGGCTGGGTGCTGACCAGGCCCGGCGTGATCATGGCGGCCACGGACGCGCTCCGCATCACCCTGCACGGCCGGGGCGGGCACGGCTCGCGCCCCGAGACCACGGTCGATCCCGCCGTGCTCGCCGCGTCGGTGGTGCTCAAACTGCAGACCATCGTCTCGCGGGAGATCTCGGCGACCGAGTCGGCGGTGGTGACCGTCGGCTCGCTGCACGTCGGGACCGCGCACAACATCATCTCCGACCAGGCCGTCCTCGAGGTCAACATCCGGTCGTTCGACCAGGCGGTGCGGGAGAGGGTCGTCGCGGCCGTCGAGCGGATCGTCCACGGCGAGGCCGCCACCGCGGGCGCGCCGAAATCGCCGGAGATCGAGCGGATCGGCACGTTCCCGGTCACCGAGAACGACGAGAAGGCCACCGAAGGCCTCGCCGCGGCTTTCCTCGACCATTTCGGCGAGGGCCGGGTGATGCCCGCGCCGCTGATCACCGGCAGCGAGGACTTCAGCGAATTCGGCCGCGCCGCCGGGGTACCGTCGGTGTTCTGGCTGGTCGGCGGCCTGGACGCGGAGCAGGTCATCGCCGCGATGACCGCCGGGCGGTTCGAACAGGACATCCCGTCGAACCACTCGCCGCTCTTCGCACCGATCCCGCATCCGACGCTTTCGGCAGGCGTCGAGACGCTCGTGGTCGCGGCCCTGCACCGGTTCACCCACCCAGGTGTCGGATGAGCCCGGGGAGTGGGAGCATGGAAGCCGGAGGTGGTGCTGTGAACGCGCCCGCCCACGGTCCCGAACCGAGGGAACCCGCTCCGGTGCTGATCACCGAAGCCGCCCCGTCCTACGAAGACCAGCTCGCCAAACGGAAGCGGAAGTACATCATCATGATGTCGTTCCGCATCCCGTGCCTCATCCTCGCCGGGATCTTCTACCAGACCTGGTGGCTGGCGCTGGCGCTGATCGCCATCTCGATCCCGCTGCCGTGGATCGCCGTCCTGGTCGCCAACGACCGGCCGCCGCGCAAGAGCGAGTCGGTCAACCGCTACCAGGCCGAACCGACCCGGATCGAAGGCACCACTCACCGCGTCATCGACGGCGGCTGACCCGTTTCGCGCGTGCAGCCGCGCGACATGAAAGGCCCCTTCATTGCAAATTTTGCGATGAAGGGGCCTTTCATAGCGTTCGGTGAGGGACTACGGCTGCGGCCCGACCTTCGCCACGGCGCGGGCGCCCAGCCGGGTGCCCGCGCGCAGGACCTCCACGGTGGACTCGCCGCGCAGCCACGCCGCCAGTACACCGGCGTCGAAGGCGTCCCCCGCACCGGTCGAGTCGACGCACTCCGCCGGCTGCGAAGGCACCGAAGTGATGGTCCCGCTCGCGTCCACCCAGCTGGCGCCGTCGAGACCGGCGGTGACCACGACCTCGCCCACGTAGTCCAGCAGTTCCTTCGCCGCCTCGGGATCGCTCGACCCGGTCAGCGCGACCAGCTCGCTCGTGTTCGGCATCAGCAGGTCGACGCCGCGCACGTCGTCGAGGAAGGCCGCCGGATCGGTGATCAGCGTCGCCGCCTGCGGGTCGACCGACGTCGTCAGCCCGGCCTTCTTCGCCGCCGCCAGCGAGGCGAGCGCCGCGGGCCGGGACGACGGGTACAGCAGGACGTAGCCCGAGAGGTGCAGGTGGCTCGCACCGCGCAGCGCCTGCTCGGTGATGTCGGAAGGGCTGAACCTCGCGTTCGCCGCGCGGTCGGCGAGCATGCTCCGCTCACCGGCGCCGTCGACGAGCACGACGACGCAGAACGTCGGCTCCTCGGGGTCCACGGCGAACTCGCACCGGACGCCCGCCGCCTCCAGCTCGCTCTTCACCATGCGGCCGCCGGAGTCGTCGCCGATCCGCGCGACGAGCGTGGTCTCCACCTCTTCGGCCCGCAGCCAGAGCGCGGTGTTCGCGCCCGCGCCGCCACTGGTGAAGTGGACCTTCGCGCGGATGTCGCCGCCGTGCGGGATGGGGCCCTCGTGGCGCGCGACCACGTCGAGGCCGACGTCGCCGACGACCACGATGCCGCCGTTGCCGCTCATGCCGCGTTCCCGGCGAGCGCGACGGCCACCGCGGTGGCCAGTTCCGCGTTGGACAGCACCAGCGCCTCGTTCGCGTCGAGGCTCACCCCGCCGCTCGCGGTGTGGAAGTGCTCCAGCAGCACCGGCGTGACCTCCTTGCCGTGCACCCCTTGGGACTTCAGCAACTCCAGCCCCTCGGCGAGCAGCCGGTCGTGCAGTTCTTTGTCCATTTCGGACGCTTCGGGGATCGGATTCGCCAGCAGCACACCGGAATCCGCGTGCGAGCGGTGCGCCGCGATGACGGCGGCGGCCTGCGCGGCGTCGTCGACCCGCCACGGCACCTCGAAACCGGACGAGCGGAGGTAGAACGCGGGGAACTCGCCGGTGCGGTAACCCAGCACGGGCACCGAGTTGGTCTCCAGCAGTTCGAGCGTCGCGGCGATGTCGAGCACCGACTTCACCCCGGAGCAGACGACCGTGGTCGGCACCTTCGCGAGCACGCCCAGATCCGCCGAGACGTCCCAGCTCAGCGCCGCGCCCTGGTGTACGCCGCCCAGCCCGCCGGTGGCGAACATGCCGATCCCGGCCGCGGCGGCCAGCGCCGCGGTGCTCGCGACCGTCGTCGCCCCGGAGCGGCCGAGGCCGACGGCCGGGCCGATGTCGCGCAGGGAGAGCTTGTCCAGGTCCGCGCCGGGCGCGCAGACGCGTTCCAGCTGCTCGCCGGTGAGGCCGATCAGCGGGACGCCGTCGAGCACGGCGATGGTCGCGGGGACGGCGCCACCGTCCCGGACGACCTTCTCCAGCCGCCGGGCGACGTCGAGATTGCGGCCGGGCGGGAGACCGTGGGAGAGGATGGTGCTCTCCAGCGCGACGACGGGATCACCGTCGGCGAGGGCGGAGGCGACCTCTTCGTGAAGGGACAGTTGCGGAGTCACGGACGAACATCATCGGTGATCCGGCTCCGCGCCACGCCAGCGGGTCAGTTCGTTCGCCAGGTTCTCGCGCGCCTTGCTTTCCCAGCGTGCCCGCGCGATGTCGCTGCGGTACAGCCGCGGCCGGGCCAGCAGGTTCTCCAGCACGCTCGCGCGGCCGGCGCGCCAGTCCTCGTCCGAGTAGATCGAGTACTCCTCGCGGACGCCCTTCGCGTACTCGTCGTAGCTCTCCGGCGAAGAGCCGAGGATCGCGAGGTCGGCGTCGAGCAGGGCGGTGGCGAGGAGGTCGTCGTCCGGGGCGGCGTGGTGGATCGTGCTGAGCACGAGGTCCTCCGCGCGGGTGACTTCGGCCGCCGGTACCCGGGCGTTGGTGAGCTCGTCGCGGGTCCAGGCCGCGCTCGCCTGCTCGTCCTCGCCGGGGCGGGCGTCGTAGACGACGTCGTGCGTCCAGGCGGCGACGGCGACGAGGGCCCGCTCGCGGGCACTCAGGCCGAAGGCGACGGCGAGGGCGCCGCTGTCGCGGGCGACGGCGGTGACGTGCCGCAGATCGTGATAGCGGCGATGCGGCTCGGCGTAGCGGGTCTGGAGGTCGTTCCACGCCACGGCGGCGATCAGGTGATCGCCACCGAGCCTGGTGATCGCGGTCGGCCAGTCCATCAGTCGAAGATTCCGCGCGCTTTGGCCACCTCGTGCAGCCAGCCTTCGAGCTGCGGCTCCCAGTTGACCCGGTCCAGCGCGGCGTGGTCGACCTTGAACAGGCCGAGGAACTCCTGGCCGCGGCCGCCGAACCCGCCGCTCTTGGACACGCGGACGCGTTTGGTCACCTCCAGCACGACCTGGGTCTCCGACGGCGACGACAGGAAGGTCACCGCCACCGAGGTGAAGACGGTCGCGAATCGCGGCGAGGGGGTGAACCGGATCTCCTGGAAGAACGGGAGCTGCTGCGTCGCGCCGTTGATCCGGCCGCGTTCCAGCAAGGCCTCGCGGAAGACGAAGCCGATCCGGCTGAAGGCGTCCAGGATCCGCTTCTGCGCGGGCAGCGGCTCGATCGCGGCGCCGTCGACGTCGACCGGATCGGTGACGGAGTTCGCGATGTCGAGGCTGGTCTGGAGGCCGACGGCCATGCCGTTCAGCGGTTTGCCGAAGACGCTGGAGATCGGCGTCTCCCACGGCAGGGCGACCTCGAACGGGATCCGGACCTGCTGACCCGGCCCGATCCGCTCGCTGCCCGCCAGCTGCTGGGTGCCGAACTCGAGGTCCTCGACACCGGGGGCGCGCTCGTCCGGGAGGGTGACCCTGGCGAGCAGCTTCACCGAAAGGCCGTTGATCTCTTGATCGACTTCGCCGCCGAGCAGCAGGACCTCACCGCGCAAGGGTCTGCCGGGGGAGACCGTGCGGTCGAGCAGCCGGGCGTCGATCTTCGCCCCGCCCGAACCGAATGTCGCGAGCACCTTCTGGAACATGGGCGAGATCCTGCCAGGTCGGCGGTGTGCGCAGGAGGATTTGGGGCATTATGGAGGGGTGAGTACACAGACCCTTCCGAAGCCGGATACCCGTCCCGAGGGCACCGACGGCACCGACGACGATTCGCCGAAGATGTTCCACTACGTGCGCAAGAACAAGATCGCCGAAAGCGCGGTCATGGGCACGCACGTGGTGGCGCTGTGCGGCGAGGTCTTCCCGGTGACGAAGTCGGCGAAGCCCGGTTCGCCGGTCTGCCCGGACTGCAAGAAGATCTACGACGGGCTCAAGCCGGGCGACTGAGCCATGGCCGTCCGGTGTCCGAAACCGGACAAAATCTGAAAATCCTTCACATG
Source organism: Amycolatopsis oliviviridis (assembly GCF_014654365.1). Classification (GTDB taxonomy): domain Bacteria; phylum Actinomycetota; class Actinomycetes; order Mycobacteriales; family Pseudonocardiaceae; genus Amycolatopsis; species Amycolatopsis oliviviridis. Next base: position 767,914 of record NZ_BNAY01000002.1, on the reverse strand, counting down.
GTGGCTGCCCGTCCCGGTATTCGCTGGTAATCAGTACCCGCCAGCGAAACCCCGCCGGGACGGAGCCTTCATGCGTAGAACCGGGATCGTGCTCGCCATCGCCGCGTTGGTCGCGGTGTTCTCACCCGCCGCCGCCCAAGCCGTGACCGGCTGGACCACGGTCGGTTCGGACAACGCCCGCCCGCTCGACGAGGGCCAGGGCCTGGCCACCATCGAGCGGCCGTCCGGGACCGTCTACCGCTACACCGGGATCACCACCGTCCCCGTGGACCTCTCCTCCCAGGGCTGGGGTCACGTCGGCGACCCGGGCTCCGCCCAGGGCTGGTACGTCGAGCCGTACCAGCGTGACGACCGGGGAGAGAAGCTCTTCCGCGTCGAGTCGCCCGACGGGAAATGGGCGAACTACAAGCACGCGCTGGAGTCGTGGGAAGCGAACAACAACTCGTTCGCCGCCGTGACGCCCGACGCGCGCTGGATGGTGGCGGGTGAGTGGGGCACGATGGACCGGCTCCTCGTGCACCCGATGCCCGGCGTCGCGCACACGAACCCGTCCGCGAACCTGCCGTACTCGTCCGCGATCCGGCTCGACAGGCCGGTGCGGGACATCCAGGGCTGCGACTTCGCCACCGCGACGCGCCTGCTGTGCTCGTCCGACGACCCCGAGGGCTCGCTCTTCGGGACGACCAAGCCGTTGCTGCAGGTGGATCTCTCCGGGGCGCTGTCCGGTTCGGACGTGACCGGGCGGGTGACCTCGCTGGGGCAGCTGCCGTTGAAGAGCACCTGTAGCGGGAACTTCGAGACCGAGGGCATCGACGTGGCCGCCGACGGGACCCTGCGGGTGGTCGTGCTGTCGCCTTCGTGGTGCGTGGCTTTCGACAGCAAGACCTGGCGGTTCCGGAAGTCCTGACCGGTGCTCAGACGCCGAACTCGCGTGCTTGAAGGCGGAACTCGCGTGATCGAACGCGTACCGGCTCCAATCACGTGAGTCACGGCTCCAAGCACGTGAGTTCCGGGTTCGGTCAAAGAGCGAAAGGCACGCCGAGCCCCCACCAGGCCCGGCGTGCCTTCCTGCCCCCCCGCCCCCAGGTCTACGCGGACGGCTCCGGCGTCAGCGTTTCCGAAGCGGGCGCCTCCGAAGAGGTCCGCGCCCGGCGGGCCTCCTTCTTCGCTCGACGCTTCTCTTTCCGCGTCTCGACCGTCGTGTACAGCGTCGGCACCAGGATCAGCGTCAGCAGGGTCGAGCTGACCAGCCCGCCGATGACCACGATCGCCAGCGGCTGCCCGATGAACCCGCCCTGGCCGGTCAGGCCGAGCGCCATCGGGACCAGCGCGAAGATGGTCGCCGCCGCGGTCATCAGGATCGGCCGCAGCCGCCGCCTGCCGCCTTCGACGACGGCGTCCGCGACGCTCATCCCCGAAGCCCGGTACTGGTTGATCAGGTCGATCAGCACGATCGCGTTGGTCACCACGATGCCGACGAGCATCAGCATCCCGATCAGCGCGGGCAGGCCGAGCGCGGTCCCGGTGGCCAGCAGCAGCCCGATCGCGCCGGTCGCCGCGAACGGGATCGACACCAGCAGGATCAGCGGCTGGATCAGGCTGCGGAACGTCGCCACCATGATCAGGTACACGATCGCGACCGCGGCCAGCAGCGCGAGGAAGAGGTTCCCGAAGGCCTCCTGCTGGTCCTCGCTGACCCCGCCGAGCTTGTACGCCGCACCACCGGTGAAGGTCAGTCCGTCCAATTTGGACTGGATGGCCTTCGTGGTGGCGGCCAGGTCCGCGCCGGTGTTCTTGGCGGTGACCGTGGTGCTCAGCTCACCCGAGGTGCGGTGCACCGCGACCGGGCCGTCCACAGTGGACACGTTCGCGACGGAATCCAGCCGGACGACGCCGGCCGCGCCCGGGATCGGCAGTGCCTTCACCGCGTCGACCGACACCGGGGCCGAACCCGCGCGCAGCACGATGTCCGTGCGCTGGCCGTCCACCGGCAGCTGGGTCACGGTGCGGCCGGCGATGGCCTGGTTCGCGATCTGGCCGATCGTGGTCGCCGAAAGCCCGCTCGCGGCGGCCTTGGCGGCGTCGACCTCGACCTGCACACGCGGCGCGCCCTGCGCGAGGTCACTGGTCACCTCGGTCAGGTCCGGCACCCCGGACAGGGCCTGGCGGATCTGCTCGGCGGCCGGCTTCAGCGCGGCCTCGTCGGGTGCGGTGACGGTGATCGACACCTGGTCCGAGTTGAACCCGCCCGCTTCCGCGCCGATCTTGACCTCGCCGAGTTCCGGCTTGTCCAGCTTGCCCCGCAAGCGATCCGAGAGCGCGTCGAGGTCGGTGTCCTTGGCGACGGTGACCTGGATGCTCGTCGCCGTCCCGCCACCGCCGAAGAAGTTCCCGCCGCCGATGCTGACCTGGTAGGTCTCGACGGCCGGTTCGGCGGCGAGCGCCTGCTCCACCGCGCCGGCGGCCTTCTCCTTGGCCTCGGGGCTGGTGCCGGGCGGCAGCTTCTGCGAAAGGCTCAGCGTCGTCGAGCCGGACTGGTCGAGGAAGTTCGTGTTCAGCTGCGACGCCAGCCCGACCGTGCCGCCGAAGATGATCAGCGCCAGCAGGACCACGGCCACCCGGCGCCGGGTGGCGAACCGGATCACCGGCACGTACCCGCGCTGCAGCAGCCCGCGCCGCTCCTTGTCCTCGGCCGCCTGCCGCGTGAGCTCGGCTTCGTGCTCGTTCGCGGGAGTCTTGGGCGGCTTGAGGAACCAGTACGCGAGCACCGGCACGATGGTCAGCGAGACCAGCAGCGACGCCAGCAGCGCCACGGTGACCGTGATCGCGAACGGCGAGAACAGCTCGCCGACGAGCCCGCCCACGAACGCGATCGGCAGGAACACCGCGACGGTGGTGAGGGTGGACGAGGTCACGGCTCCCGCCACCTCGCGTACGCCGTCGAGGACCGCGCGCTGCTTCCCCTCGCCGTACGCCAGATGTCGTTTGATGTTCTCCAGCACCACGATCGAGTCGTCGACGACCCGGCCGATGGCGATGGTGAGCGCGCCGAGCGTGAGCAGGTTCAGCGACAGATCGCCGGTCCACAACGCCAGGAGCGCCACGACCACCGAGAGCGGGATCGACACCGCCGTCACGAGCGTCGAGCGCAGCGACATCAGGAACAGCAGGATCACCACGACCGCGAACGCCAGCCCCAGCAGCCCTTCGGTGGTCAGGCCGCTGATCGCGTCCTTGACCGGGGTGCCCTGGTCGAACACGACGCTCATCTCGGCGCCGATCTTCTTCGACAGATCGGGCAGCTTGTCCCGTACCGCTTCCGAGATCGCGACCGCGTTCCCGTTCTCCACCATGGTGATCGACAGGCCGAGGCTCGGTTTGCCGTTGGTGCGCGTGATCGACGTCGCCGGCGCGAACCCGGCCTGGACGTCGGCGACGTCACCGAGTTTGACCGGTGCGGGTTTGGGCGCCTGGGCCCCGGGGCGCGACGCCGGGGTGGCCGACGGCGTCAGGTAGAGGTTCTTGATCGTGTCCACCGTGGTCGGCCCCCCGCCGACCTGGACGGTGAGCGTCTTGTCGCCCTCGGTCAGCGTCCCGGCCGGGACCGCGGTACCGGCGGTCTGCAGGGTGGTGGCGATCGACGACGGGTCGACACCCGCCGCGGCCAGCTTCGCGTAGTCCAGCGCGATCGTGACCCGCGGCTGCCGCGCGCCGGTCACCTCGACGTCGCGGACGCCGTCGATCTTGCGCAGCTCCGGCGCGACCTCCCCGGTCAGCGCGGGCGCGAGCGCCTGCGGGTCGCCGGTGGTCCCGGCGGCGAGCAGCACGACCGGGAGGTCGTCGGTGGACCCCGCCGACACCGACGGCTCGCTGTTCTGCGGCAGCCGGGCCTCGACCCCGTCGACGACGCGCTGGATCTGCCCGACGGCCGCGTCGATGTCCGTGCCGAACTCGAACTGCGCGGTGATCCGCGACAGCCCCTCCGATGACGTCGAGTTCAGTTCTTCGAGCCCTTTCAGGCCCTGGAGGCCGCTTTCGAGCGGCTCGGTGACCTGACGGTCGACCGCGTCCGGTGACGCGCCCGCATACGGCGTGATGATCTGCGCCTGCGGGAATTGCAGGGACGGGAACAGCTGCTGCTTCAGCTGCGGCAGGGCGAACGCGCCGAAGCCGATCACCACCAGGGCGAGCAGCCCGATGAGACTTCGGTTGCGCAGGCTCAGTCTGGCCAGCGTGGACATGACGGGATCCCCCAGAAAGACAACTCGGGAACGTACGGATTACCGCGAGCTTTTCATGGCGGGGGGTGGACTGGATTCACACCACGGGTGGAATCGGAGTACGACTTCGGGATGAGTTCAGCGACCGAACGGAGTCAACTTCGCCGTTCCGTCACCTGATCGGCTTCGCTCTGCGTTTCTTCGTTCACCGATTGTTCCGATGCGTGTTCGCCGTCACTGTCGGGAGAATCGCCGTTCTGGCGGGGACGGCGGAGCGGGACCGTCGTCCGTTCCCACAGTTTGCGGCCCTCCTCGGCGCGGATCCGTTCGCTGGCGCGTTCCATTTCCAGCCTGCGCCATTTCCGGCGCTGCCGTTTCGTCGCCTTGGCGGGCCACAGTTCCTGGATCGCGCTGTTGAAGTACGCGCCGCCGACCACCGCGAGCCCGATGAAGAACATCAACAGCAGGAACGCGATCGGCGCGGCGAGCGCGCCGTAGGTGTACCCGGTCTTGGTGATCCAGTTCAGGTAGATCCGCAGCCCGATACTGGAAAGCAGGAACACGACCATGGCGAGCATCGCGCCCGGCAGCCCGCGGTGCCACGGCAGCCGTCGCGGCAGGGCGAGCTTGTACAGCGTGGTCAGCGCCAGCACGATCATCACGGCCAGCACCGGGTAGTACAGCGTGCCGACCCAGTACGACACCGTGTCGCGCCAGTCGGTGGGAAAGAACTGGGGGAGCAGGTCCGGCCCGATCGCCAGCAGCGGCAGCCCGACCACCAGGATGACCAGTCCGGCCAGGTACAGCAGCAGCGCGAAGATCCGCTGCCAGACGTCGTTGCGGACGCCGTACTGGTCGTGCGCCACGGTGATCGCGTCGACGAACGACGACATCGCCGACGAACCCGCCCACAGGGAGATCAGGAAGCCGACGGAGACGATCTCGCCCTTGCCGACGAACAGGATGCTGTTGACCGTCGGTTCGATGATGTCGTGGACGGCGTTGTCGCTGAAGATCGTCTTGCTGAAGGTGATGATCCGGTCGTGGACCGCGACCACGACCTCCTGGCCGAACCAGTCGCCGACGAAGCCGAGGCAGCCGAGGAGTCCCAGCAGCAGCGGCGGCAGTGACAGCGTCTGCCAGAACGCGGCTTCGGCGGCCTCGGAGAAGATGTTGCCTTCCCAGGCCTTGTTGAGCGTGCGGCTGAGCAGGCGCAACGGACCTCTGCGGGCCTTCGCGACCTCGGCGGCCGCTTCGGGACGGCCGTTCTCCTCGCTCATGCAGCTCCTCCGCCGGCGCCGAGCGCCCTTGACGGTGTCCAGCATGGTCCATGCTGCGGCATTCGGCTCGCCACCCCTGGTTTTTCGGGTGAGTAACCCGACAACGGGGGTGGCGCTTCAGGCGTTCCACGGGCCCGGCAGGTAGGCTCTTCGGAGTGCCCTCACCTCAGGCGCCGGCGTCGCGGCCGGATACCCAAGTGGGGGTTTTCGCTTGTAGCAAGGCGGATGACCAGGGGTTTTCGGTGAAGGAGGTGGGGAACCGGCATGTCGGAAACGGTTGAACGCGGTCGAGGCGAGCTTGGCGCGCCTCCTGCGGCGAAGGACAGCACCGCCCGACCGCTGCGTGCCTGGCAGCGGCGAGCGCTGACGAAGTACCTGACGAAGAAACCGCAGGACTTCCTGGCCGTCGCGACGCCGGGCGCGGGCAAGACGGTGTTCGGTCTCCGGATCGCCGCCGAGCTGCTGAGCGACCGGACCATCGAGAAGATCACCATCGTCGCGCCGACGGAACACCTGAAGCACCAGTGGGCCGCCTCGGCGGCGGCCGCGGGCATCGCGATCGACTCGAACTTCCGCAACGGCACCGGGGTCACCTCGCGCGACTATCAAGGTGTCGCGGTGACCTACGCGCAGGTCGCGGCGCATCCGACGCTGCACCGCGTGCGCACCGAGAACCGCAAGACGCTGGTCATCCTGGACGAGATCCACCACGGCGGGGACGCGAAGTCCTGGGGCGACGCGGTCCGCGAGGCGTTCACGCCCGCCGTCCGGCGGCTCGCGCTGACCGGGACGCCGTTCCGCAGTGACGACTCGCAGATCCCGTTCGTCACCTACGAGCCCGACGGTTCGGGCTTCCAGCGCAGCAAGGCCGACCATTCCTACGGCTACGCCGACGCGCTCGCCGACGGCGTGGTCCGGCCCGTCGTCTTCCTCGCCTACTCCGGCGAGGCCTCCTGGCGCACGAGCGCGGGGGAGGAGTTCACCGCGCGGCTCGGCGAGCCGCTGACCGCCGAGCAGAACGCGCGGGCCTGGCGCACCGCGCTCGACCCGGCGGGCGAGTGGGTCCCTTCGGTGCTCCAGGCCGCGGACACGCGTCTCGCGCAGCTCCGCGCCAACGGCATCCCGGACGCCGGCGGTCTGGTGATCGCCACCGACCAGGACTCGGCACGCGCCTACGCCAAGATCCTGCAGCGGATCTCCGGCCAGAACCCGACGGTCGTCCTCTCCGACGACCCCAAGGCGTCCGGGCGGATCAAGGAGTTCTCCGATTCGACCGACCGCTGGCTGGTCGCGGTCCGGATGGTGTCCGAGGGCGTCGACGTCCCGCGCCTGGCCGTCGGCGTCTATGCCACGAGCGCGTCGACCCCGCTGTTCTTCGCGCAGGCCATCGGCCGGTACGTGCGTTCGCGCAAACCCGGCGAGACGGCTTCGGTCTTCCTGCCGAGCGTGCCGGTGCTGCTGGAACTGGCCAGTGAGCTGGAGGCGCAGCGCGACCACGTCCTCGGCAAGCCGCATCGCGAGAAGGACGGCTGGGACGACGAACTCCTCGCCCAGGCCAACCGCACCGAGGACGAGCCGGGCGAGGAGGAGAAGGCGTTCACCTCGCTGGGCGCCTCCGCCGAACTCGACCAGGTCATCTACGACGGCAACTCCTTCGGCACCGCGGTGTTCTCCGGTTCCGACGAGGAGCAGGAGTACCTCGGCCTGCCGGGGCTGCTCGAACCGGACCAGGTCCGCGCCCTGCTGCGGAAGCGGCAGGAGGAGCAGCTCTCCGACGAGAAGCGGCGCAAGCCCAAGGCCGAGGAGGCCGCGCCGGTCGCGCGCCCGCAGTCGGTCAGCGAGCGGCTCGGTGCCCTGCGCAAGGAGCTGAACGCGCTGGTGGGCGTGCACCACCACCGGACGCGGAAGCCGCACGGCGCGATCCACAACGAACTGCGCCGGGTCTGCGGCGGACCGCCGACCGCGATGGCTTCGGTGGAACAGCTCGAAGAGCGGATCGTCACCCTGCGTTCCTGGTGACCTCTCCGTACCAAGCGCAATGAAGGGGCCTTTCATAGCGAATTTTGCTATGAAAGGCCCCTTCATTGCATCCAGGGACCGAGGCGATCAACAGCGCCGATCACACTGAGTGAGTGGTGGCGGTCACACCGTCAGCGGACCTAGACTTCGTACGTCTTGCTACGGCCACGTTGCCAAACCGTGTCCATTTGATGAGGCTTAATCGATTCAGCCGTCTTCCGCGAAACCCGTTCGGCGGCATATGTTGTCGCCCACAACATATGCGCGATGGTGCGACCGGTCCCTCTGGATCGCCGCCCGCGAGCAAGATCCGGAAGGAACGAGGATGCGCAGCAGAACCCTTACCCTCCTCGCCGCGACGGTGGGCGCCGGCCTGGTGCTCTCCGCCTGCGGCGCCAACACCGCCGACTCGGGCAACAGCGGCAACTCCTCGCAGTCCGCGCCCGCCCCGGGTGGCGCCGCCGCCGGCGGCAAGGTCGGCGTCATCCTGCCGGAGACCGCCACCTCCGCGCGCTGGGAGTCCTTCGACAAGCCGTTCCTGACCAAGGCGCTCAAGGACGCGGGCTTCGACGCCGACGTCCAGAACGCCCAGGGCGACGTCCAGAAGTTCACCACGCTGGCCGACGGCATGATCGCGCAGAACGTCAAGGTCCTGATCATCGCCGCCATCAACGGCGAGGTCGGCGCGGCGGTCGCCCGCAAGGCGCAGGCCGCGGGCATCCCGACGATCGACTACGACCGCCTGAACCTCGGCGGCAGCTCCGACTACTACGTCTCGTTCGACAACGAGAAGGTCGGCCAGCTCCAGGGCCAGGGCCTCGCCGACGCGCTGAAGGACAAGAAGGGCGCCGAGGTCGTCATGATCGAGGGTGCCCCGACCGACAACAACGCGACGCTGTTCGCCAACGGCCAGAAGTCCGTCCTGCAGCCGAAGTTCGCCAGCAACGACCTGAAGCTCGTGCGCGAGCAGGCGATCGACAACTGGGACAACCAGAAGGGCGGTCAGACCTTCGAGCAGATCCTGACCGACAACAAGGGCAAGGTCGACGGCGTCGTCGCCGCGAACGACGGTCTCGCCGGCGCGGTCATCACCGTGCTGAAGAAGAACGGCCTCAACGGCAAGGTCCCGGTCACCGGCCAGGACGCCACCGCGGACGGCCTCATGGCGATCCTGCGCGGCGACCAGTACATGACGGTCTTCAAGCCGATCAAGGAAGAGGCCGAGGCCGCGGCGAAGCTCGCCGTCCTGCTGGCCAAGGGCGACAAGGCGGGCGCCGACGCGCTGGCCACCGGCAAGGCGAAGGACCCGAAGGGCAACCGTGAGGTCAAGTCCGTGCTCCTCGAGCCGAAGCTGACCACCAAGGACGGCGTCAAGGAGGTCGTGACGCAGGGCTACGTCAAGGCGGCCGAGATCTGCGGCGGCGACCTGGCCGCGGCCTGCACGCAGCTCGGTATCTCCTGACCCGTCAAACCCAGACCACCGGGCCGGGGCGCACTCGGACACAGCGCGCCCCGGCCCGGTATCCAGCCGGGAGAATTCGAGAACCCCCATGAGTGAACCCATCCTCGAACTGAAGCAGCTGAACAAGAGCTTCGGGCCGGTCCACGTCCTCCACGACGTGGACTTCAACGTGCGCGCCGGTGAGGTCACCGCGCTGGTCGGCGACAACGGTGCCGGCAAGTCCACTTTGGTCAAGTCGATCGCCGGCATCCACGGCTACGACTCGGGAACGGTGACGTTCCAGGGCAAGCCGGTGAACATCCACGGCCCGCGTGACGCCGCGGACCTGGGGATCGAGGTCGTCTACCAGGATCTCGCCCTGGCCGAGAACCTCGACATCGTGCAGAACATGTTCCTCGGCCGGGAACGTGGCAGCAAATGGCTGCTCGACGAGGCCAGCATGGAGAAGGCGGCCCGCGAGACGCTCGCCTCGCTTTCGGTCCGCACCGTGAAGTCCGTCCGCACGCCCGTTTCGGCGCTCTCGGGTGGGCAGCGGCAGACCGTCGCGATCGCCAAATCCGTGCTGTGGGACTCGAAGGTGGTCCTGCTCGACGAGCCGACCGCCGCGCTCGGTGTCGCGCAGACCCGTCAGGTGCTCGACCTCGTCCGCCGCCTCGCGGAACAGGGCCTCGGTGTGGTGCTGATCAGCCACAACATGGCCGACGTCTTCGAGGTCGCCGACCGCATCGCCGTGCTCTACCTCGGCCGTCTCGTCGCCGAGGTGCACACCAAGGACGTCACCCACGGCCAGGTCGTGGAACTGATCACCGCCGGCCGTTCCGGCGACCTCGGCCTTGCCCGCCCCGAAGCCGCCGTCCTCTAGTACGAGGCGAGAAAGAACCGGAAATGACTGAGACACCTGCAAAGCCCGCCTCGCCGGAGGGGGGCAAGTCGGCGGCCGCCGCGCTCAACCCGTCGGCGGCCATCACGGACTTCGGCATCGACACGACATCGATGTCGACGCGCGAGGCCGTCGGTGACTACATCTCCCGGCTCAAGGCGGGACAGCTGGGTTCGCTCCCGGCGCTGCTCGGCCTGCTCGTGCTGGTGATCGTGTTCGCCTCGCTGTCGGACACCTTCCTGACGATGAACAACATCGCGAACCTGATGGCGCAGGGCGCCGGCAAGGCGATCATCGCGATGGGCATCGTGTTCGTGCTGCTGCTCGGCGAGATCGACCTGTCCGCGGGCACCGCGTCCGGGGTCACCGCCGCCGTGCTCGCCATGCACTACGTGCGCAACGGAAACCTGTTGGGCGGTATGGGGAACGGCGTGTTCATCGCGTTCCTCGTCGTGCTCGCGATCGCCGCCCTGCTCGGCGTGATCCTGCGGATCTGGGCGGGCGTCGGCTTCGCCGTGCTCGCCATCGCGCTCGTGCTCTCGGGAACCGCGGCCAACCCGTGGATCGAGATCCTGCTCGCGATCAGCGTCGGTGGCGCGATCGGTGTCCTCACCGGGTTCCTCGTCTCCAAGATCGGCATGCCGTCGTTCGTCGTGACGCTGGCGCTCTTCCTCGCCTGGCAAGGGGTCATCCTCCAGTTCATCGGTGAGGGCGGCACGCTCGGCATCAGCACCTCGGACGTGCTGTTCAAGGTCGCCAACGGCAATCTGTCCACAGTGGGCAGCTGGGTCCTGTTCCTGATCGCCGCCGGTGGTTTCGCCGCGGTGTCCCTTGGCCAGCACTTCTCGCGGCTCAAGCGCGGACTGGTCACCCAGCCGACGCCGATGGTGCTGTTCAAGGTCGGCGCGATCGCCGTGGTCGCCGCGATCGCGACGTACCTGCTGACGCTCAACCGCGCGCCCAACCCGAACATCGTGATCTCGGGTGTCCCGTACGTCGTGCCGATCGTGCTCGCGCTGCTGGTGCTCGGCACCTACGTGCTCAACCGCACGCAGTACGGCCGCCACATCTACGCCGTCGGCGGCAACCGCGAGGCGGCCCGCCGCGCCGGTATCAACGTCGAGAAGATCCGCGCCTCGGTGTTCGTCATCTGCTCGGCGGTGGCGGCGGTCGGCGCGATCGTCTACTCGTCGAAGGTCGGTTCGGTCGACCCGCAGGCCGGTGGCCTCAACACGCTGCTGTTCGCGGTCGGCGCCGCCGTCATCGGTGGCACGTCGCTGTTCGGCGGCAAGGGCCGGGTCGTCGACGCGGTGATCGGTGGCCTCGTGCTCGCGGTCGTCGAGAACGCGCTCGGCCTGCTCAAACAGTCGGCGGCGGTGGTCAACATCGTCACCGGTCTGGTGCTGCTGCTCGCGGCAACGGTGGACGCGCTGTCCCGGCGCCGCGCGGCTGCGTCGCCGCGCTGAGTCCGCATGGAATGATGAAGTCCGTGACCAGCACACCCGTTGCACGACCAGACGAGGTGCGCAGGCACAACCGCACGACCTTGCTCCGGCTGCTGCACGTCAGCGGCCCGAGCACCAGGGCGACCCTGGCCACCGAGCTGGGGCTCAACCGCAGCACCATCAAGACCCTCGTCGACGGCCTCGCGGAAGCGGGTGTCGTCGAGGAACGGGTCCCCAGGCCGGGACGAGGGGCGGGCCGCCCCTCGCTCCTGGTCCTGCCGCAGCCGCACGCGGCGGTGGTGCTCGCGGTCGACCTCCAGGTCGAACACGTGGCGATCGCGCTGGTCGGGTTCGGCGGCCAGATCCTCGGGCGCAACAGCTGGAACCTCCGCGGCCGGATGCGGGAGGCCGACGAGGTGATCACGCACGTGATCGAGTCGACCACCGTGCTGGCGGGCGACCTCGGCGTGCAGCCGATCGCCGCGGGGGTGTCCGTGCCCGGCGTCGTCCGCCGGGCGGACGGGCACGTCCACGAGGCGCCCAACCTGCGCTGGACCGACGTGGCGCTCGGGGAACGGCTCGGCGGTGTGCTGCGCATCCCCATCCTGGTCGGCAACGACGCCGAACTCGGGGCCATCGCCGAACATCTGCGCGGCGCCGCGCGGGGCTCGTCCGACGCCGTGTACGTCTCCGCCGACGTCGGTGTCGGGGGAGGGATCATCGCGGACGGCTCGTCGCTGCGCGGGGGCGCCGGCTACGTCGGCGAGATCGGGCACATGGCGATCCGGCCGGGCGGCCGTCCCTGCTACTGCGGATCCAGCGGCTGCTGGGAGACCGAGGTCGGCGAAGCGGCGCTGTGCCGCGCGCTCGACCTGCCCGAGGACACCCCGCGCGGGGCGATCCTGTTCGAGCTGCGTGAACTGGGCCGCGACCCGCACGCGGCCGAGGAACGGCTCTCCGAGTTCGCGGAATGGCTGACGCTGGGCCTGGTGAACGTGGTCAACCTGCTCGGCCCGCAGCTGGTCGTGCTGGGCGATCTGCTCACCGTACTGCCCGATTCGGTCGTCCGGTCGGTGGCGGCCGAGGTGCGGCGGCGGAGCCTGGTCAGCCGGGCCGTCGGCGGGACGCAGATCGTGAGCTCCGCGCTCGGGGCGGACGTGAAGCTGCTCGGGGCGGCCGAGGCGGCGTTCGAAATGATTTTGGACACCGTCTAGCTCGCGTTTAGTCCTCTGGATGCGGTCCTTGCGCACGCAACTACCGCATCCAGAGGACTAAACGCGTTCTTTGACGAGGCCGGACAGCAGCGCCACCAGAGCGGTGAGGGATTTCTCCTTCGCCGCTTCACGGTCTTCGGCGTGCGCGATCATCAACGCCGCCTCGGCGCAGGCGCTCAGCACCAGCTGGGCCAGCTCCGGGATCGGTCCGTCGACCAGCCGCCCTTCCGCGGCGACCGACTCCAGGAACTCCGTGATCAGGCCCAGCCCGTACCGGTTCTCCAGCTCGCGCCATTCCGCCCAGCCGAGGACGGAGATGGCGTCGGTGAGCGAGATCCGCACCACCTCGGGCCGCAGGCACAGGTCCAGGAAGTGGCCCAGCGCGCCGATGGCCGCCGACCACGGATCGTCCGACGGCTGCCCGAACGCCCGGAGCTCCTCGGTGATCTCCGTTTCGATCTGCTCGATCACGGCGCGGAACAGCCCCTGTTTGTCGCCGAAGTGGTGGTACAGCGCACCGCGGGTGACGCCCGCCGCCCGGACGATCTCGTCGGCGGGCACGGCGGCGTAGCCCGGGTCGGCGAACAGCTTCCGCGCCGCCGTGATCAACGCGGTCTGCGTCGACTGCGATCGTTCGGTCTGGCTACGTCGTGGCGTGGGCACGCATGAATTCCACCACCAGGTCGCCCAGCCGCTCCGGCTGGTCCTCCGGCACGAAGGTGTAGGAGTCCTCGATCGTCTTCAGCTCGGCGTTCGGCAGCACGTCGGCGAGCTTGCAACCCAGCCACAGCGGGAAGTGCCGGTCCTCGGGTGCCCAGAGCAGCAGGACCGGTTTCCCGAACGCGGGCAGCCGCTCGGCCGCGGTCAGCGTGTAGCGCTTGTCGACGCTCGCCATGAACCGGCGCAGGTCGTCCCGGATCTCCCGGCTCCGCCTGCTGGGCAGCAGGTAGGCGTCGAGGACGTGGTCCGGCACGGGGCGCTTGGTGAGCCAGGCGAAGTCCGTCTTCTTGAGCAGCCAGTGCCAGCGCAAGGCTTGGATCGCCGCCCACGTCCCGCCGGGGATCCGTGCCAGCGGGCTCAGTGCCGAGAACGCCGGCGGCAGGAAGTGGTCGAAGCAGTCCGACGGCGTCAGCACGACGCGGCCCACCCGTTCCGGGGACGTGGTCATGAGCAGCTGGGTGAGCGCGCCGCCGGTGTCGTTCGCGACCAGGGTGGCGTCGGTCAGGTCGAGCACTTCGAGGAACCGCGCGATCAGCGCGGCGACCCCGGGCGGGCTCAGGTCGGCGCCGGGGACCGGGATCTCGTGCGATCCCAGTGGCCAGTCCGGGGTCAGGCAGCGGAAGCCGGCGTCGGCGATCGCGGGGGCCACTTTGCGCCAGAGCAGGCCGTCGGTCAGCAGTCCGTGCACGAAGACCACGGGAGGGCCTTCGCCGCGGTCGCGGTAGCGGATGCGGGCGCCGCCGAGGTCCACCTCGTGCGTCTCGCCCAGGAGGTCGGTAGTCATGACAAGTAACATACATACTGTCTGTATGTGTTTCCAGGGCAAAACCAGGGCGGCCGCAGGCAAAAAACAGGGCGGCCGGCTCTCTCCCTGGGGAGTAGCCGGCCGCCGGGTGGTCGTGGACTGGTGGACTACCGCTGAATGTCCGCGGACATTTCCTTGAGCTTCGTCTCGTGTGCGCGGGCGTGGTGACCACAGAAGAGCAACTCGCCACCGGTGCTGAGAATGGCTCGAACCTGGGCCGCAGCTCCACACCGGTCGCATCGGTCGGCAGCGGTCAGTTCGGGGCGGGTGAGCGTCGGTGAAGTCATTGGAGTCTCCCTCCGTCCCGGCACCGGTCGCCCGGTGCCATCGATCCAGCTACGACCACTTCGGCACTGATACCGGAAACGTTCGTTCCCGGCCCCGCCGTGTTCGTGCTTCCACTCTTCCAGACGTTTGGCGGCCCGCAAGTGTTCCCGTGCGGGTGTCTCATTTGTCACTGGTAATTACCTCGGATGTCGTAGCGTAATCACGCAACGTAGGAGAAGACTCCCCGTTGAACCGCCTTTTCCCACGTCAGGCACCATGCGGGAGTGGTTATCGCAGTCGTCCGGCGCCGGCTCCCGAGTGTGCCGGCGCCGGTCTTGTTCGTTCTCAGCGGAATTTCCCTGTACGCCGGCGCGGCCATCGCCATAGGTCTCTTTTCGGTCGCCTCCCCCGCGGGGGTGGCCTGGCTTCGGTGCCTCGGCGCGGCGGCGGTGCTCCTCGCGTGGCGCAGGCCACCCCGCTCGGCGTGGACCGGGCGCGCGTTCGTGCTCGCGGGCGCCTTCGGCGTCGTCACCGCCGGGATGAACGTGCTCTTCTACGAGGCGATCGCGAGGCTTCCCCTCGGCACCGCGGTCGCCCTCGAGTTCACCGGGCCCGTGGTCGTGGCGGCTTTCGGCTCGCGGACCCGGCGCGACGTCTTCGCACTGCTGCTGGTGGCGGCCGGGGTGATCGCCATCGCGGATGTCCGGCTCGAAGGCAGCCTGCTCGGCGTGCTCTTCGCGCTGGGCGCGGCGGCCGCCTGGGCCGGGTACATCCTGCTCGGGAAGCGGGTCGCGGACGGCGGGAACGGGATCGACGGGCTGGCCGTCGGGTTCGCCGTCGGCACCGTGGTCCTGTCGCCGCTGGCGTTCGGTACCGGCGCCGTGTGGGCTTCGCCACGTCTGCTGGTTCTCGGGGTCGGGATGGCCGTGCTCGCGACCGTCGTGCCGTACGCGCTCGACCAGGTGGTCCTGCGCAAGGCCGGGCAGGCGCGGTTCGCGCTGCTGCTCGCGTTGCTGCCGGTCACGGCGGGCGTGATCGGCTTCGTCTGGCTCCGGCAGGTCCCGTCGCTGCCCGAGGCGCTCGGCACGCTGGCCGTCGTCGCCGGGGTGGCGCTGCGCTCGCCGGGGAAACGTGATGACTCCGCGCCCCTCTGAGCGGGATACTGACCAGTCTGTGGCGCTTTCAGCACCGGGAGGACACGTGACCGAGATCCGGCGGGCCAGGACCGTCGAAGAGGTCGTCGCCGCCCAGCACCTGTTCGACGGGCCCGCGCGACGGGCGGCGTCCGAGAAGTTCCTCGCGGGGGAGGAGAACCACCTCCTGATCGCGTACGAGGACGGCGAACCCGCGGGCATGATCACCGGCACCGAGGTGACGCATCCGGACAAGGGCACCGAGATGTTCCTCAACGAGCTCGACGTCAGCCCGGACTACCAGCGGCGCGGGATCGGCCGCGACCTGGTCGACGCGCTGGCCGGGCTCGCGCGGGAGCGCGGCTGCCGCGGGATGTGGGTCGGTGTCGAGACGGACAACGAAGCCGCGCTGGCGACCTACGCCGCGGCCGGAGCGGCGAACGAGGGACCGTTCATCATGCAGTCGTGGACGTTCGAAGACTGATGTCCTCCGGAATCGACGGCGACCGGACGGGGCTGTCCGGTCGCCGCTGGCTGCCCGGCGGCGAGCATCTGGTCGCCGTCGCGCGCGCCGAACTCCCGCAGAAGGACGGACTCGCGGGGCCGTTCACGGCGCTGGCCGCCCTGCGCGCCGCGGGGTTCGACGTCGCGAGCCAGGACGACGTCGCGGCGCTGGCGGGTACCACGCCGGATGGCCTGTCGCGAGCGATCGAGACGCTCTCGGGTGGACGGCTCGTGGCGGTGCCCGCCGCCGGGAATCGGTCGCCACAGTCGTTGTTCATGCTCCTGGCCGAGTTGTGGAGGCTGTCGCGAGTCGCCGTGATCGCGGAGGTCGACCCGGCGGAATTCGGCGCGCACGACACGCCCGCGCGGGCGCTGCTCGACTACCTCGACACCGGGATCCCGCCGCTGTGGTCGTCCCGCTGGCGTCCTCCTGAGGGACATTTCGTGCTGGCGGCCGGCCTGCGGATCGGCGCCGAAGGAACCCTGGTGTCCATTATGGATGGATATCCGTCCTTGGGGGACAACGGATTGCACGACCAGCCGGTGGAATGGGTGGCCGCCGCGCTGAAGCGGTTGCTGGTCGTGGTGGACGACGGCGACACCGAGGCCGCCGTCGCCGCGATCACGACGGCAGGTCTGTGGAGCTGAGTTCGTCCTTCGCGAAACGGGAGTGCTTGCGCCCGTAGAAGACGTAGATCAGCAGGCCGAGCAGCAGCCACGCGGCGAACCGCAGCCAGGTCATCACGTCCAGGTTGAGCATCAGGTAGAAGCACGCCAGCGCCGCCACGATCGGCAGGTACGGCGAGAACGGCACGGTGAACGGGCGCTCCAGGTCCGGGCGGCGTTTGCGCAGCACCGGGACGGCCAGCGCGACGATGATCATCGCCGAAAGCGCGCCGATACTGACCATGTCGGCGAGTTCGGAGATCGGGACGAAGGCGGCGAGGGCCGCGATCAGCACGGCACCGGCGATGGTCATCCGGTGCGGGGTGCCCCAGCGCGGATGCGCCGTGCCGAACTTCTTCGGCAGCAGGCCGTCGCGGCCCATCGCGAACCCGATCCGGCCGATCGTCACCAGTTCCACCATCATCACCGACGTCAGCCCGGTGACCGCGCCGAGGGAGATCAGCGCGCCCACCCAGTGCTGCCCGACGCGGTCGAAGGCGTCGGCGAGCGGGGCGCCCGTGTCGATGTCGGTGAACGGGACCATCCCGGTCAGCACCAGCGAGACCCCGATGTAGAGCAGCGCGCAGACCCCGAGCGCGCCGAGGATACCGACCCGCAGATCGCGTTTGGGGTTCACGGTCTCCTCGCCGAGGTTGGCGAGCGCCTCGAAACCGGTGTAGGCGAAGAAGACGACGGCGGCGGCCGTCACCATCCCGGCGATGCCGTAGACGGACTGTTCGAGTCCGAGCGCGGCTTGCACGATCGGCTGGTGCAGGGTCCCGGCCGTCTCGGTCGGAGCCTGGGCGGGCGGGATGAACGGGGTGAGGTTCTCGCCGCGGATGTAGAACACGCCGACCGCGAGGATCAGCACGCACACCGCGACCTTGACCAGCACGAGCAGGTTCGTCACCCGCGCGGATTCCTTGATCCCGATGACGGCGATCACGGTCAGCACGGCGATGATCGCGACCGCGCCGATGTTCACCTTCGCGTCTTCACCGAACCACTCGGGGGAGAGCCCCATCAGATTCGCCAGATAACCGGACCAGCCGCGCGACACGACGGCCGCGCCGAGCGCGAACTCGAGCAGCAGGTCCCAGCCGATGATCCAGGCGAAGGTCTCGCCGAGGGTGGCGAAGGCGTAGGTGTACGCGCTTCCCGCCGTCGGCACACTGGAGGCGAGTTCGGCGTAACAGAGGGCGGCCATCCCGGCGACGACGGCGCCGAGCACGAACGACAGCGTGACCGACGGGCCCGCGTGCGTCTTCGCCTCGACACCGGCGAGGGTGAAGATCCCGGTGCCGATGATGATGCCGACCCCGAAACCGATCAGGTCGCGCCCTTTGAGGCGGCGTTTCAGCTCGCCCGAGTCCTGCCGTTTCAGGACCTCGTCCACGTCCAGAGTTCGCCGCATGAAGGCTCACGCTAGAAGATCGCCGCCCACCTCGCAGATCGGTGGGACTTCAGCCGGCCGGGCCTTGCCCGCCGGAGCGCAGTGGGCCGGGCCTGATGTTGTGAAGGTGGCTTTCACAACCTTCAACGTTGTGAAGGTGGCTTTCACAACATCGGCGCCCGGCAGGCGAAAGGAGTTTTCAGCCCTCCAGGACGACGCCGTTCTCCTGCGCCAGGATCGCCGCCTGCACCCGTGACCGCAGTTCCAGTTTCGTCAGCACCCGCGAAACGTGCGTCTTCACCGTGGTCTCGCCGATGTGCAGCCGCGTGCCGATCTGCGCGTTGGACAGGCCGCCGCCCAGGCACGCCAGCACTTCGCGCTCGCGGTCGGTCAGTTCGTCGAGCCCGTCGGGGACGAGGGAGGGTTCGCGGGTGCCGGCGGCGAACGCGGCGATCAGCTTCCGCGTGACCTGCGGTGCGAGCACCCCTTCGCCCGCCGCGACCAGTTTCACCGCCTCGATCAGCCGCGACGCCTCCACCGACTTCAGCAGGAACCCCGCCGCGCCCGCCCGCAGCGCGGCGTGGACGTACTCGTCGAGGTCGAAGGTGGTCAGCACGAGGACTTCGCACAGGCCTTCCGCGGTCAGTTCCCGGGTGGCCGCGATGCCGTCGACGCCGGGCATCCGGACGTCCATCAGCACGACGTCCGGCTTCAGCGCCTTCGCCTGGCGGACGGCGGTGGCGCCGTCCGCGGCCTCGCCGATCACCTCGATGCCCTCGGCGTTGCCGAGGATCATCATCAACCCGGCGCGGATGGCGCCGTGGTCGTCGGCGACCAGCACTTTGATGTTCCCGTCGCTCAAGTCCCCTCCAGAGGCAGTTCGGCACGGACCAGCCAGCCACCGCCGGACGGCCCGGCGGCGAGAGTGCCGCCCACCGCGGCGGCGCGTTCCCGCATGTTCAGCAGGCCGAGTCCGGTCCCGCCGTCGTCCGCCGAGCCTGAGCCGGGACGGAGATCGTTGCGCACTTCGACGGTGAGTATGCCTCCGTCGGCACGGATGTCGAGGACGGCCCGGCCACCCGCGGCGTGTTTGGCCGCGTTGGTGAGGGCCTCCTGCGCGATCCGGTACGCGGTCAGGTCGACCGCGGCGGGCAGCTGGGGAGACAGGTCCGGGACGGAGCCGATCTCGACCTCCAGCCCGCTCGCTCGCGCGGATTCGACCAGTTTGGACAGTTCGGCGAGCCGGGCGGGCGCGGTCGTCTCGAAGTCGGTGTCCCCTGTGGAGGGATCCGCGCGCAGCAGCCCGATCATCGCGCGCATCTCGTCGAGCGCGCTCACACTGTTCTCCCGTACCGATTCCAGGACCTTCCTGGACAGTTTCGGGTCGGCGGTGGCCATCGACAGCGCGGCCTCGGACTGGATCGCGATCGCCGAGAGATGCCCGGCGATGACGTCGTGCAGATCCCGCGCCATCTTCGACCGTTCCCCCGCCACGGCGGCCTTGCGGTCCAGTTCGCCGATCGTGGCCAGCTGTACCGCGTTCGCCCGCTCGCTGTCGGCGATGTCCCGCTGCTGGCGCACGTTGGCCGCCCACCACACCGGCGTGACCAGGAACGGCAGGAGCGCGAACGCGGCGAGCACCGCCGTGCGCCACTGCGCGGCGAAGATGAGCGCGATGCAGACCACCGCGATGGTCCCGATCGCGGCGACCCCGATCATCAGCCTGCTGGTGCGCCGCGAACCGTAGAGCGTCGTCGCGTACAGGAAGTCGGTGAAGACGATGAGGATCGGCAGCGAGGGGCCGAACGTGATGTCCACGGCGAGCACGGCCAGCGCGCAGATCAGCGCCAGCGGGATCTTGCGGCGCAGCATCTCCAGCGCGCAGATCGCGGTCAGTTCGCTCAGGCGTATCCACAGTGGCGTTTCGTCCGGGCCGTTCAGCAGTACCTGCATCCCGCTCACGTAGACCAGCACGCCGAGGACCCACGTGCCGAAGGCGATGACGAGGTCCTGTTTCCATTCGGCGAGGTGGTTCAGGCGTGGGACGAACGTGGGCACCGCCCCATCCCAGCACACCAGGGCGCGCGGCGGGGTCCTACTAACTGATGACGGCGATCTCGGTCCGTACGCCGACGCGGAGGACCAGCGCGTTCGGAGAGGCTTACCCCGTGAACAAGATCTGGGACTTCATCGCGGAAAACCCCATGGCGGCCGTGGTCGCCGGTGGGGAGATCGGATTCTGGGTCGCCATCGTCGCCGGCCTCGTGGCCCGCTATCTGCTCAAGCTGAAGCGGACGAGTGTCTTCCTGCTGCTCCTGACCCCGGTGATCGACCTGGTCGTGCTGGTCGCGACGGTCATCGACCTGCGCAACGGCGCCACGGCGAACTTCGTGCACGGCCTCGCCGCGGTGTACCTGGGCTTCAGCGTGGTGTTCGGCCACTCGATGATCAAGTGGGCCGACGTGCGTTTCGCGCATCGGTTCGCGGGCGGGCCGCCACCGCCGCCCAAGCCGATGGGCCGGGCGAAGCTGCGCGCCGAATGGCGTGACTGGTTCAAATGCGTGCTGGCCTGCGGGCTCGCCTCGGGGGTGCTGCTCCTGCTGATCTTCATGGTCGGCGACACCGATCAGGTCGCGCCGCTGTGGGACTGGCTGCCGAGGATGGGGGTCGTGACGGCCATCTGGTTCGCCACGGGACCGCTGTGGCAGGAGCTCTCCAAGAACGACGACCGGGTCAAGGAAGGGGCGCGGCGATGATCGAACTACTGGGAATCCTCCTGCTGGTGCAGGGCGGGGGCGGGCTGATCAACCGGCTGCTGGGCAGCACCAACCCGAGCTGGTTCGTCCAGCTCCACGTGCTCCCGTCGGGGATGCACGTGGTGGCGAGCGCGCTGATGGTGGCCGCGGGGGTCGGGCTGCTGTTCGCCGAGCGTTCTCGCAAGCAGCGCCGCCGCTCAGAGTGAGACGAGCACCTGCAGGACCCCGAGGACGATGGTGACGATCGTCAGGACGACGGTCACCACGGTGAGCCGCGTGACCCGCGCGCTCACCGTGTTCTCGTAGGAGTACCTGGTCTCCTCGTCCATCGCCTCGGCTTGGCGGTCGAGCTGGGCGATGATCCGCTCCACGCCCATGCTGGTGACCAGACGGCGTTCCAGCGAGTCGATCTCGGGCGGGAGCACCGAGTGCAGCATTTCGAGGATGTCGTCGAGTGAGCCCCGCAGCAGCCGGGTGCGGCTCGGCGACTTCTTCCTGTCCGCCAGTGCCCGCATCTCCCGCTGAGCGGTGCGCAGCCACTGGTCGGCCAGCGCCATCCGGATCAGGACCCGTTCGAGGATGAAGAGCATCCCGTGGTCGAGCCCGCCGACGTCGCTGTCGATGCCGAAGTACGGTTCGGCCGCGCCGAACGGGCCGCGCATCAGCTCGTCCTGATGCTCGACGTAGTCGGCATCCTTGCTGTTGAGGCAGACGATCCCGCCCGCCATCGTGTAGGCGGCGACGAACGAGCGCGTGCCCCACGACGGGCCGAGCGCGTCCCTGGCGACCTCGCGGGGCACGAATCGCCAGCCCTCGTCGCTGGTCGCCATCCCGTAGAACGGCCGGGGATCGGCGGCGACCCGCTGGGCGGGCGGATGCCCGTCGTGGGAGCGCAGTTCGACGCACCAGCCCTTGCGGCTGAGCCCTTCGGTCAGGCCGCAGCCCTTGGTCAGGTCCTCGAAGATGTGGGTGACGGCCTTGAGCAGCGAGGGGAAGGACTTCTCGCCGTAGCCGCCGCGCAGCCCGTCCGCCCCGTTCGCCGTCTCGCGGCCTTGTAGGCTCTGCAGGACGGCGATGGCGAGATCGCACTCGGCGGCGGGCCCGTCCGCCGCCGGCCCGGTGATCGTGGTGGCGAGGACCAGCGTCATCGCGTGATAGGCCGGATGCCAGGTGACGACGAGTTCGCACGGCAGGCTGACCGCGCCGATCCGGATCGACAGCCGCGAGCCGCCGGTGCGTTTGCGCAGCACCCGGCGTCGCGGCGGGGTGGTGTAACTGGCGAGGAAGTCCTCCGCGGCCGTCCACTCCTCGCCGAGCTTCCCGTCGAGGTGGACCAGCAGCCCCCGGTCCCGGCCGCCGTCCAGCACCAGCTCCGCCTCCTTCTCGGACAGCGGGACGGCCCAGGCGAAGGTGAGGAGCAGCGCGGTCATGCGGGTGCGCGGCGCAGCAGGGTGATCAGGTCCCGGCCGAGGTGGCGGCGCAGCGGGCCGGAGGCGTTGACCAGTTCGTCGCGGTCGATGTGCTCGTCGGCGGGCCCGAGGTCGTCGAGGACGTGGTAGGTCCACTCCCACTCGGTGCGCCAGCCCGCTTCGGCGGCTTCCGCGGCGATCTCCGCCGGGTCGAGGTAACGCACCGGGAGCGCCGGGCCGCTGCCCTCTCGCAGCGCCTTGTCGAACTCTTCGCGCGACACGCGGCGGGACCGGACCACACCGCCGGCTTCGACGCTGTCGAGACTGAACGCGCCCCGCCCGATCGGCGACCGGCTGTGGGCCAGGACCAGTGCCCCGCCGGGTGCGGTGACCTCGGCCAGCCGCCGCAGGATCGGCGCGACGTCCGGTGTGGGCACGTGCTGGACGACGTGACTGCACACCACGAGGTCGTACGGTCCGCCGTCGAGTTCGGTGATCGGCGAGACGGCGAAGGACAGCTTCGTGTCCTCGATGACGGTCTCGCGGGCTTTCGCCAGCCTGTCCGGGTCGGGGTCCGCGGCGGTGACGTCGGCGGAGAACCGGGCGACCCAGGGGAGGAGCCTGCCTTCCCCGCAACCGGCATCGAGTGCCTTGACCTCTTCGCGGCGCCCGAGGGGCGCGGTGAGCTGTTCGGCGACCTTCCCGAGCGCGCGGTCTTCGCTGGCCGTCCAGTAGCCGTCATAGGGCTCGTGCCGTCGGATGAACATCCCGGTGACGTGGTCGCCGGTGTCCGGGTAGCGGTAGCTCTCGGTCAGCACAGCCGCGAATATAGCCCGGATTCGCGGGTTCTCCGGTGCTCCGCTCGGGGATTACCCTGAAGTCGTGGCCACCGGGCCTGTCGCGCTGTACACCGTTGTCGCCGTGGCGCCGTCGGTGCTTTTCTGGTGCGCGCTGAAAGTGCCCGACGCGCTGCTCGTCCAGGCCTGCCGGGAGGTCGAGGTCGACCATCGGCTGGATGAACTGCCGGAGGGTTTCGACCGCGGGATCGAACGGCTGCGCGTCGAGAATTCCCTGGCCGAGCGCGGACTTTCGGTGTCCTGACGCGGTTTGTATCGAAAGTATGCGCGCGGCGGGAAGGCTCGCGGGCATGAAGAGGCTGGGACTTCTCGCTTCGCTCCTGCTGGTGTTCGCGCTCATCCCCGGGGTCGCCTCCGCCGCGGCCGCCTTCCCCCGGATGGACGCGGCCACGGTCGACGGCTTCCGCTGGACGTCCGGATCGACCTTCGACACCTACGGCGCGCGGATCGCTGCGCTGGAGAAGAAACTCCCGGCGCGTGGCCTGCCGGAGATCCTGTCGTCGGCGAACCGGAAGGCGCGGCCGCTGTGCCACGGCACGTATCTCGCGGCGGCGCTGAAACCGGCGGGCTTCTGCTGGGAGGACGCCAATGACGACAAGACCAACGACTGGATCCCGCAAGGACTGACCGGTTCCGGCGACGCCGACGCGGCGACCGGGAAGGTCGGCGGCAAGCGGGTCGTGGCGACGTCCTGGCACACCCCCGGCGACACCATGGTCCGTCTGTCCTTTGTGGACGCGACCGGCTTGGGTTACCGGCATGTGCTGCTCGTCGAACCGACGTCGGACGACAACTTCGCCGTCGTGCAGGGCCACGGGCACGGCATGACCTGGATCGGGAACCGGCTGTTCGTCGCGACCACCGGGGGAGTGGTGCGGGTCTTCGACACGACGCACTTCTGGAAGGTCGACGACAGCTCCGGCGTCGTCGGGAAGGGCCCGGACGGCAAGTACCACGCGGCGTTCTACGACTACGCGATGCCGCAGATCGGCGCGTACTGGTATCCCGGCGGCGGCGCCTGCACCAACGCCCCCGGGCCGCGCCCGTGTCTCTCGACGATGTCGTTCGACCACAGCGACGGCTCGATCGTGACCTCCGAACACCTCTCCAACGCGGCGGGCAGCCGCGTCCTGCGGTGGCCGTTCGACCGCACGACCGGCCTGCCCCAGGTGTCGGCCGACGGGACCGTGCACGCGAAGGAAGGGTTCGTGTCGCCGGTGTGGGGCATGCAGGGAGCGGTGGCGCGCAACGGGTATTTCGTGATGACCGGCGTCTGCCCGGAGTACGCCGGGGTGGCGGGCGATCATCCGTCGTGCCTGCACGGCGGGGTCGGCGGCACCTCGACGTCGAGGCTGAGCGGCAAGGCGCCGGTGAACTCGCAGAACCTGTCGTACTGGCCCGCCACGGGGGAGCTGTGGCTGATGAACGAGCAGCTGCGGGAACGGGTGACCGTGCACGTCCCGTGGACGACGCTGACCGGCCGTCCCTAGAACGCATTTCGTCCTCTAAATGCGTTCTAGGGGGCGAAGTCCCAGCGGGTGGCGCCGTGCGGTTCGGCGCCCGCGACGCCGATGGCGCGGCGCAGGGTGAGGCGGTGACCCGGTGCGCCTCACCCTCCAGCGTGAGGTCGATACCGCGCAGGCGCACCGAAACGGCGCACGCCGGGTTCCCGGCCAGGTTGCGGGACCGGCGGGTGCCCGTCGGGCGGGCGGGCCGCGAATCGACACCGGACGCGAAAAACCCCGCCACCGAATCCGGTGACGGGGTCTTCCGTGAGCCTGGGATCAGTCCAGGTAGTCGCGCAGCACCTGCGAACGCGACGGGTGACGCAGCTTCGACATCGTCTTCGACTCGATCTGCCGGATGCGCTCACGGGTCACCCCGTACACCTGGCCGATCTCGTCGAGCGTGCGCGGCTGGCCGTCGGTGAGGCCGAACCGCAGCCGCACCACACCCGCCTCACGTTCGGACAGCGTCTGCAGCACCGACTGGAGCTGGTCCTGCAGCAGCGTGAACGACACCGCGTCGACCGCGACGACGGCCTCGGAGTCCTCGATGAAGTCACCGAGCTGCGAGTCGCCCTCGTCGCCGATGGTCTGGTCGAGCGAGATCGGCTCGCGGGCGTACTGCTGGATCTCGAGGACCTTCTCCGGGGAGATGTCCATTTCCTTCGCGAGCTCTTCGGGAGTGGGCTCGCGACCGAGGTCCTGCAGCAGTTCGCGCTGTATACGGCCGAGCTTGTTGATGACCTCGACCATGTGCACCGGGATACGGATGGTGCGGGCCTGGTCGGCCATCGCGCGGGTGATCGCCTGCCGGATCCACCAGGTGGCGTACGTGGAGAACTTGTAGCCCTTGGTGTAGTCGAACTTCTCGACCGCGCGGATCAGGCCGAGGTTGCCTTCCTGGATCAGGTCCAGGAACGCCATGCCGCGGCCGGTGTAGCGCTTGGCCAGCGAGACCACGAGCCGGAGGTTCGCCTCCAAGAGGTGGTTCTTCGCCCGCTCACCGTCGCGCACGATCCACTTGAGGTCGCGCCGCATCTGGGTGACGAGCTTCTCGCCCTCCTCCTCGGCGTTGCGGACGCGCTCGGCGGCGTAGAGCCCGGCCTCGATGCGCTTGGCGAGCTCCACCTCCTCCTCGGCGTTCAGCAGGGCGACCTTGCCGATCTGCTTGAGGTACGCGCGGACCGAGTCGGCCGAAGCGGTGAGCTCGGCGTCCTTGCGGGCCTGGCGCAGCGCCTCGGACTCCTCCTCGTCCCAGACGAAGTCCGGGTTGTCGGAGGACTTTCCGGCGTTCTTGTCGGTCGACGTGCGGCGACCGCGGGCGGGCGTCTCTTCGACGTCCTCCTCGGACTCCGCGTCCTCTTCCGTCTCCTCGGTGACGGAAGCGTCGACGACGTCCACCTCGACTTCTTCGAGGTCGGACAGATCCGGGGTTTCGAGGTCGGCTTCGTCGAGGTCGCCGGGACCGTCTTCCGGATCGCCGTCTTCGGTCTTGGCACCCTTGGTGGTGGGTTTCTTGGCCGGAGCCTTCTTCGCCGGGGCCTTCTTCGCGCCGGCCGCCTTGGCGGCGGTCTTGCGCGCCGCGGGCTTCGCCGCGTCGGTGGCTGCCTCGTCGGCCGGCTCGCCGGCTGCGGTCGCTGTCTTCGTCCCGCTTCGGGTTGCGGTTCTTGCGGCTGCCACTTACGCCCTTTCGCAGCGGTCGATCATGACGAGCCGAGGCGTGATGGTCTCGGCTGCCTCAAATTCGGGGAACACCCCTCGGCCTGCGGTTTCCCTCGATCTCATGGGTGCCGCCGCCGTGGGCCGTGTTCCATTGTAACGACGATACGTGACAGCGTCGCGGCGCAACCCACCACCCGGCGGGCGCGACACGCCGTGCGACCCGCCGAAGTGACATCCGTGGCGTGGATGTCAGCCTGGTCGCGTCAGTGCTCGATGCCTTCCGCGGCGGCGGCCGCCGCGCCGACGATGCCCGCGTTGTTCTGCAGGGACGCGACGATGACCGGCGTGCGGATGTCCAGCAGCGGGACC
Source organism: Amycolatopsis oliviviridis (assembly GCF_014654365.1). Lineage (GTDB taxonomy): Bacteria > Actinomycetota > Actinomycetes > Mycobacteriales > Pseudonocardiaceae > Amycolatopsis > Amycolatopsis oliviviridis. The sequence continues at coordinate 741,348 of NZ_BNAY01000002.1, read as the reverse complement.
CACTTGTGCGACTTCTTGCTGACGCCGCCGCCGACGATGAACAGATCCGGCCAGATCAGGTTTTCCAGCACGGAGAGATACCTGTTCACCCGTTCCGCCCATTCGGGATACGAGAGTTCCTCGTTGTCCTTCACCGACGCCGCGGCTTTCTTTTCCGCATCGTGACCATCGACCTCGATGTGGCCGAACTCGGTGTTGGGCACGAGCTTGCCGTCCTGGAAGACCGCGCTGCCGATGCCGGTGCCGAAGGTCAGCAGCGCCGTCACGCCGCGCCGCGCGATCGGGTCGCCCCAGCGGATCTCGGCCATCCCGGCGGCGTCCGCGTCGTTGAGCATCGCGATCTGGTCCACGCCGCGGCCGAGCCGCTTGGCGAACAGGGCGTCGGCGTCGGTGCCGATCCACTTGTGGTCGATGTTGGCCGCGGTGTGCGCGACACCCCGCTTGACCACCGCGGGCAGGGTGACGCCCACCGGGCCGTCCCAGCCGGCCTGGCCGGTGATCTCCGCGACGACGTCCGCCACCGCCTCCGGGGTCGACGGCTTCGGCGTGTCGATGCGGATCCGGTCGCCGATCAGCTGCCCTTGCGCCAAGTCCACCAGCGCGCCCTTGATCCCGCTGCCGCCGATGTCGATACCGAAACCTCGGGTCGCCTCCACCACGGACGTGGTCCCTTCTCGCACGATTCAGAAGCCTGCCTCGGAGACTTTAACCGGATGTGGTGACATGGCGGACGTGGGAGTTGACGAGACGTTGCTGAAGAGTGTCGCCGAGCGTGTCGCGGGCGAGGCCGCCGAGCTGGTCCACGAGGCCTGGACCGGGATGAACGCGGGCCGCGAGGTGCGGGTGGACACCAAATCCGCCGACACCGACGTGGTGACCGCCGTGGACCACGAGTCGGAACGGCTGGTGCGCGCCCGGCTCGCCGAACTGCGCCCGGGCGACGCCGTGCTCGGCGAGGAGCACGGCGGGACCGCCGGCGACGGGGTGACCTGGGTGGTCGACCCGATCGACGGGACGGTGAACTTCCTCTACGGGCTGCCGTGGTTCGCCGTGTCGGTGGCCGCGCAGGTCGGCGGGGTGTCGGTGGCGGGCGCCGTCGTCGAACCGGTCAGCGGGCGCCGCTGGACCGCCGCGCGCGGGCAGGGCGCGTTCCTCGACGGGCGGCCGCTGTCGGTCAACGCCCCTTCCCGGCTGGATTTGACGCTCGTCGGTACCGGGTTCGCCTACAAGGTCGAACGGCGGACGAAGCAGGCCCGGTTCGTCGCCGAACTGGCGACGCGGGTGCGCGACGTCCGGCGCAACGGGGCCGCCTCACTGGACCTGTGCGCGGTCGCCGCGGGCTGGCTGGACGCCTACGTCGAGCACGGCCTCGGACGGTGGGACTGGGCCGCCGGCGCGCTCATCGCCGCCGAGGCGGGCGCGCTGGTGTCGCTGCCGGGGGAGGACGCCGAACTGGGGCCGGACGCGACGTTCGCGGTGGCGCCGTCGATCGGTGCGCCATTGCGTCAGGCGCTGCTCGAGTCGGGCGTGGGCACGATCTGAGCTCCGGTAAGCGCTATGAAGGACGCTTTCATAGCAAAATTTGCAATGAAAGCGTCCTTCATAGCGCTTGAGGGTGGGTCAGCAGGGAGCTTCGCGCGCGGCCTTCAGCAGCGCCTGGTCGATCACCGGGGCGCCGCCGCCCGCCGACTGCTCACCGCCGCCGCTGCCCTGCTGCGCCTTCGACCACTGCGTGAGCTGGTCGAGGACCTTGCGGGCCTCCGCCTTCGGGCGGATGTCGCCGAGCAGGGTGCCGGTGGTGAGCGTGACCGAAGCGTCCTTGCGGTTGTCCTTCACCAGTTCGGCGCACGGGACCACCAGGCTCAGCGTGCGGGCCGCGGCCGCGCCGTTCTCGCCGAAGCGGATCTGGCCGCGGCATTTGGCCTCGGCGTTCTTGTAGGCCGGGTCGCTGGCCGGGTCGAGGATCTGGCTGAAGCCCAGTTCCCGGAGCGTGTTGGTGGCGATGCCGCCCTGGCCGCGGACCTGGGAGCCGTTGAGCACCTGGAGGGCGACCTTGTCCGGCGGCACCGGCGCGCGGTCGTCGAGGCCGTCGTGCGCCAGCGGCGTGTACGTGACGCCCTCCTGAGGGATGGGCGGAGGAGTGCACTGGATCTTGGCGTCGATGTCGGCGTTGCTCGCCACGACGTTCACCCAGACGATGACCGCGCCGAGTGCCAGCACCCCGATCACGATGAGCGCGGGCAGCGGCTTGTGCTTGCGATACGGCCTCGCCCCGCGGTCCCCGATGCCGTTCCCCGACGCCACCTGCCAGTCCCTTCCCCAAAGCCCGGATCCCCGGACGGTGCTTCATCTCACCATCGTGTCCGATCAGCCTATGCGTTGCGGCGGAGGTGATCGGCGCGGGCCTCCGGATAGCACCACGCGATGGCCACTCCGGGCAAGCGGCCGGGCCCAAGGGGTGAGGTACCCGACCCGGGGGCAACCCATTCGGACGACAGGCGTCTTGACACGGCGTTCCCCCTGTTGGGTGACGTAATCGCGGCAATGTCTGACTCGTTGCAGAGCCGGTATCGAGGTGAGCTACCCTTCGCGGGCTCAGGCGGCAGTAAGAGGCGCAAAAGAGAGACCTCGCTCACTGCCCAGCCGGGCACAAACAGGGGCGCTGGGACGTTAACCAGCGGCACGAAGGACTCACGAGCCGCGCGCTCGCGGGTCCGGGCCATCTGACATCGAAGCATCGCAGGGGTGAGGGACTAATGGCGACCGACTACGACGCTCCGCGCCGCAGCGAAGCCGACGAGCTGGCCGAAGACTCGTTGGAAGAGCTGAAGGCACGGCGCAACGAAAACCAGTCCGGCGTCGTGGACGTCGACGAGGACGCGACCGCCGAGAACTTCGAGCTGCCGGGCGCGGACCTCTCCGGACTTTCCGGGGAGGACCTGACCGTCAAGGTCGTGCCCAAGCAGGCCGACGAGTTCACCTGCTCCGTCTGTTTCCTGGTGCATCACCGCAGCAGGCTGGCGGAGGAGAGTGGCGGACGGCTCATCTGCCGCGACTGCGCCTGAGCCTACGGGCACAGGGGACGGCGCGACAGGGGTTTCGGGGTCTAAACAGGAATAAGGGGGCCGGCCACGTGGCCGGCCCCCTTTCCCATGCCCTGGACGCCCTAGGTCGAAGAGTTCGAAGCGGTCCGGCGCAGCAGCGCCGCCACCTTCTCCGGGTGCCGGGTGCTGAACAGCCAGTACGGCGTCGGGTCGTCGGGGTCGGTGAGCCAGACCCGCACGACCGGGCCGACCCAGCCCCGGTGCAGCACGAAGGCGGCCGGGTCCGCGTCGCGGCCGAGAGCCTTGCGCTTCGCCTCCTTGTCGATGACCTCGACGTCGCCGACGAACTTCAGCGGCAGATGCGCGTCGCGCAGCCACAGCTCCGGCTCGGCTCCTCCGGTCACCCGGACGCGAGACCGGCCGAGCGAGACCATCAGCGCGATCACCGCGGGGATCAGCACCACGTACGGCAGCCAGCCGCGGAGCCCGGGATAGCCCATGTCGATCTCCGCCGCCAGCAGCCCGCCGCCCAGCAGCGGCAACGGCCAGCCCCACCACGGGACGTAGAGCCGCTCGGAATGCTCGACGGTGCTGCCTTCGGCCGCGTTCACGCTTTCACCCACGCCTTCAGGGTAGTCTCGCCGCCCGTGTCCACCGTTCAGGTACTGCTTTCCCGGATCGATCCTTCGGTCCCCCTCCCCGCCTACGCGCGCCCCGGCGACGCGGGCGCCGACCTCGTCACCACCTCGGATCTCGTCCTCGCGCCCGGCGAACGCGGCGTCGTCGGGACGGGCGTCGCGATCGCGCTGCCGCCCGGCTACGCGGGCTTCGTCCATCCGCGGTCGGGTCTCGCGGCCCGGGTCGGCCTCTCGGTCGTCAACACCCCCGGCACGATCGACTCCGGGTACCGCGGTGAGATCCGCGTCTGCCTGATCAACCATGATCTCTCCGAGAAGGTCGTGCTCACCCGCGGCGACCGGATCGCGCAGCTGGTCGTGCAACGGGTCGAACAGGCCGAGTTCGTCGAGGTCGCCGAACTCGAGTCGTCCGAGCGCGGCGAGGGAGGGTATGGCTCCACGGGCGGACACGCCACACTGGGAGCCGGAGCCAGGGAAGGAACGGAGAACTAGTGGGGATTTTCGGACGCAAGCGCGCGAAGCCGAGCGGACGGCACGCCGCGCCCGAGGTCGAGGAGCGCCCCGGCAGCGCCGCCGACGACGCCGAGGAGATCGAGTCGCAGCTGTCGGAGACCGCCGACGGCCCGTTCGACCTCGCCGACGCGCCCGAGGACGGCATCCCGAGGATCGACCTCGGTTCGGTGAAGGTGCCGGTGCCCGACGGTTCCCAGGTCCAGGTCGAGATGGACCCGGAGAGCGGCGGCGTCCGCGCGGTGCACGTCGTCACCGAACAGGGCCAGATCACCGTCAGCGGCTACGCGGCGCCCCGGTCCGGCGGCCTGTGGAAGGACGTCAGCACCGAACTCACCGAGCAGCTGCGGGCCGACGGCGCCAAGGTCTCGGTCGGCATGGGGGAGTGGGGGCTGGAGCTGTCCGCGATCGTCGGCGACGTCGCGTTGCGGTTCGTCGGGGTCGACGGCCCGCGCTGGATGCTCCGCGGCGTCATCGCCGGGCCGCAGTCGCAGGCGTCGCAGGCGCCCGCGGTGCTGCGGGAGATCGTGCGGCACACCATCGTCGACCGCGGTGACGCGCCGATGCCGGTCCGCACCCCGCTGACCATCACGCTGCCCGACGCCGTCGCGCAGCACATCGCCGAACAGCAGGCCTAGCGAGCCCGCAACCAGGCCAGCACGGTCGCCCGGCCCAGGGATTCCCGGTCCGCGCCGAGGGCGGTGAGCGTCGACTCGCCGACCTCGGCGCACGGCAGGGCGTCCGCCCAGGCGCGGGCGACCTCCGCCGGATGGATCGGATCGTCCACGCACGTGCCGATCCCCACGGGCACGTCGAGACCCTTGAGGTCCTCCAGCGACGGGGCAGGATGGGACGCGGCGGTCCGCAGGCTCGCCGCCAGCCCGTCACCGTGCCGCCGCCACGCGCGGCCGAGTTCCGCGGAGAGCCATTCCGGGACGCCATCCGACGATTTCGCCAGCGCGCCGTCGACCCCGTTTTCGGCCACCAGATCCGCTGACAGCCGCGCGGCGAGCGACGCGGGTGCTCGCCCGGCAGGGCCGTTCCAGGCCGGGAGCGCGGCCAGCAGGCCGGTGCAGCGGCCCGGATTGCGGACCGCCCACTCCGCCGAGAGGTGCGCGCCGAACGAGACGCCGCCGACGAGCAGCGGACCGTGCTCGGCGGACAGCCTGTCCAGCTCCGCGAGATAGCCGTCCGCGAGGCGGTCGCCCGCGGGCGGTGGCGGGGCGAGCAACCGGACGCCGAGCGCCCGCAGCGGCCCGGCGAACACGCCGCGCACGAACACTTCGTCGGACCCGGTGCCGGGGAGTACTACTGCCGTCGTAGGCGGAATAGCGGAGGTCACGTTGCGATCTTCTCCCAAACCCGTTGTCCTGGTCCGAGCACAGTTACGCTGGATTACGCACGGGCCGTTCAAGTCGGGGGCCCCGGAGCACAGGAGCACCGTTATGCCCGCCAAAGACGGCGGCTACTTCAGCCGGTTGGTTCGCAAGCTGACCAGCGACGTCGAGGATCTCGACGCCGACGATCTGTCCGAAAAATCCGAGGCCGGCGGAGCGCAGCGCGCCTGCGACTGCCGGTCGGGACAAGAGGTGACGGTGCTCGGCAGACTCCGCAGCGTGGAGCTCTGCCCGACCAACGAAGCGGCGACACTGCAGGCCGAGCTGTTCGACGGCACACAGGGTGTGACGCTAATCTGGCTCGGACGCCGCCGGATCCCCGGGATCGAACCCGGGCGAACCATCAAGGTGCGCGGCCGGATGGCCGAACGTGATGGCCAGAAGGTGCTTTACAACCCTTATTACGAACTTCAGAGCCCTGTGAGTTGATCCCGCATCGTGACTGAATCCGCCGGCGGCGAGCAGAAGAAGACCGGGGAACCGGACGACGACGACAAGCCGCAGCCCACCCTGCTCGAACAGATGGGTGGGCTGTCGGGACTGTTCTATTCCTCGCTGCCGGTCATCGTGTTCGTCATCGCGAACGCCATCTTCGGCCTGACGGTCGGCATCTGGGCCGCGGTGGGCAGCGCGGTGGCGATCACCGTGCTGCGGATCGTGCGCAAGGAGCCGCTGCAGCCGGCCATCTCCGGTTTCTTCGGCGTGGCGATCGCGGCGTTCATCGCGTACCGGACCGGATCGGCCAAGGGCTTCTTCCTGTTCGGCATCTGGACGAGCCTGGTCTACTGCGGCGTCTTCGTGCTGTCGATCGTCGTGCGCTGGCCGCTGGCCGGGGTGGTGTGGAACGCGCTCAACGGCAGCGGCCACGCCTGGCGCAAGGACAAGAAGTCACTGATCGCGTATTCGATCGCGACCGGCGCCATGGCGCTGATCTTCGGCGCCCGGTTCGTCGTGCAGCGCTGGCTGTACAACGAGGACTACACCGGCTGGCTGGCCTTCGCGAAGATCGCGATGGGTTACCCGCTGTACGCGCTCGGCCTGCTCGCCGTCGTCTGGGCGGTGCGGCGGTCGGACAAGCACCTCAAGGCGCTGGCCGAAGAGGCTCCGGCCGAGGAGACCGACGCCGAGGTCGAGGCTCGCCTGCGCGCGAAGTACGCGCAGGCGCCCGCCACGGACAACTAGTACCCCAACGCGGTCCGGATCTCCGGCTCCACATCGGACGTCGCCACGAACAGCAGCTCGTCACCCGGCTCCAGCGGGTCTTCGGGCTGCGGCACGATCACCCGGTCCCCGCGCAGGATCGTCACCAGCGCGGCGTCCCTCGGCAGGTTGATCTCGCTGACCGCCTTGCCCGCCAGCGGGGTCTCCTCCGGGAGGGTGAGTTCGACGAGGTTCGCCTGGCTCTGCCGGAACGTCATCAGCCGCACCAGATCGCCGACGCTCACCGCCTCCTCGACCATCGCCGCGAGCATCCGCGGGGTCGACACGGCGACGTCGACGCCCCAGGCGTCGTTGAACAGCCACTCGTTGGCCGGGTTGTTCACCCGCGCCACCACCCGGCGCACCGCGAACTCGGTCTTCGCCAGCAGCGACACCACGAGGTTGGCCTTGTCGTCGCCGGTCGCGGCGATCACGACGTCGCACTGCTCGATCCCGGACTCCTCCAGGATCGACACCTCGCACGCGTCGCCCAGCACCCAGTCCGCCTGCTCGACGGTGTGCGGCTCGAACTGGTCGGCCTCGCGTTCGATGAGCATCACCTGGTGACGCCCGTCGATCAGCTCCGCGGCGATCGACCGGCCGACCGCGCCCGCCCCGGCAATCGCGACCCGCATCAGTTCTCCTCTTCCGGTTCGCGAGCGGCGACGCTGGTCACGTCGCTGACGGTGCCTGACTTCGCGGCGACGTACACGACGTCGTCCGCCTGGATCACGGCTTTGGTGTCGGGCAGGACGGCGGTGCCGAACCGCATGATGAACGCGACCCGCGCGCCGGTGGTGTCCTGCAGGTCGCGCACGCTGTGCCCGACCCAGCCCTCGTGCAGGGGGAGCCGCAGGAGCGCCACGCTGCCCGAGGGGTCCCGCCACTCCGAGGCGACGCCGTCGGGCAGCAGGGTGCGCAGGAACCGGTCGGTCGTCCACGGCACGGTCGCCACGGTCGGGATCCCGAGCCGTTCGTAGACCGCCGCGCGCTTGTGGTCGTAGATCCTGGCGACGACCTTGTCGATGCCGAAGTTCTCCCTGGCCACGCGAGCCGAGATGATGTTGGAGTTGTCGCCGCTGGACACCGCCGCGAAAGCCCCCGCGCGTTCGATCCCGGCCTCGATCAGCACCTGCCGGTCGAAGCCGACGCCGACCACCTGCTGACCGTGGAAATCACTGCCGAGCCGCCGGAACGCCTGCTGGGTCTTGTCGATGATGGCGACTTCGTGCCCCAGCCGCTCCAGCGCCGCGGCAAGGGATGCGCCTACCCGGCCGCATCCCATGATCACCACGTGCACGCCCTGCCTCCTTCGTCGTCGGACGTTCACCCGTCCGCAGGTACCCAGACATACCAGCGCCGAACCTACCGTGAGCACCGCCCGTATGCTTCCGTGGTGTCGAAGTTCCCGACCGTATTGAAGCGGCTCGTCCTCGGACGTCCATTCCGGAGTGACCGCCTCTCGCATACGCTGCTGCCGAAGCGCATCGCGCTGCCGATTTTCGCGTCCGACGCGTTGTCGAGCGTCGCCTACGCGCCTGAGGAAATCTTTCTGACCCTCAGCGTCGCCGGTTTGTCGGCGTACGCGTTCGCGCCGTGGATCGGCGTCGCCGTCGCGCTGGTCATGCTGGTCGTGGTGGCGTCCTATCGGCAGAACGTGCACGCCTATCCCAGCGGCGGCGGCGACTACGAAGTCGCGAACACCAACCTGGGCGGCAAATTCGGTCTCACCGTCGCCAGCGCGCTGCTGGTCGACTACGTGCTCACCGTCGCGGTGTCGACGTCGTCCGGTGTGGCGAACATCGGGTCGGCCATTCCGTGGGTGGCGCAGCACAAGGTGATCGCCGCGGTCGTCATCGTGGTCGTGCTGACCGCGCTGAATCTGCGCGGAGTACGCGAATCGGGCAAAGCGTTCGCGATCCCGACCTACGGCTTCATCATCGGCATTCTCGGCATGGTGATCTGGGGGCTGATCGAGGCCGCATCCGGCGCCGACATGCGCGCCGAGAGCGCCGATTTCGGGCTGCACGAAGAAGCGTCCTTGACCGGATTCGCGTTCTTCTTCCTCCTGCTGAGGACGTTCTCCTCCGGCGCCGCCGCGCTGACCGGGGTCGAGGCCATCAGCAACGGTGTCCCGGCGTTCCGGAAACCGAAGTCGAAGAACGCGGCGACCACGCTGCTGATGATGGGCGTGCTCGCGGTCACGATGCTGGTCGGCATCATCACGCTGGCGATCATCACCGAGGTCAAGTTCGCCGAGCACCCGGAGACGCAGCTCTCCGGCGCGCCGGCGGGGTACGAGCAGAAGACGATCGTCGCGCAGATCGCGCACGCGGTGTTCGCCGACTTCACCCCGGGCTTCTACTACATCTCCTTCGTCACCGGGATCATCCTGCTGCTGGCCGCGAACACCGCGTTCAACGGTTTCCCGGTGCTCGGCTCGATCCTCGCGCAGGACCGTTATCTGCCGCGTCAGCTGCACACCCGGGGCGACCGGCTGGCGTTCTCCAACGGCATCCTGTTCCTGTCGGCGTTCGCGCTGATCCTGATCATCGCGTTCGACGCCGAGGTCACCAAGCTCATCCAGCTCTACATCGTGGGTGTGTTCGTCTCGTTCACGGTGAGCCAGGCCGGCATGATCCGGCACTGGAATCGCCTGCTGGCCAGGGAAACCGATCCGACGGTGCGGCGGCGGATGCGGCGTTCGCAGACGGTCAACGCGATCGGCCTCACCATGACCGGCACCGTGCTGGTCATCGTGCTGGTCACGAAGTTCCTGCTCGGCGCCTGGATCGCGATCGCGGCGATGGTGGCGATCTACGCGCTGATGACCGCGATCCGCAAGCACTACGACCGGGTCGCCGAGGAATTGCGCGAGATGGACCGCAAACCGGCCGTATTGCCTTCGCGCAACCACGCGATCGTGCTGATTTCGAAACTGCACCTGCCGACCCTGCGCGCCCTTTCCTACGCCAAGGCCGTGCGGCCGGACGTCCTGGAAGCCGTCACGGTGAACGTCGACGACGTCGAGACGCGCAAACTCGTCCAGGAATGGGACGACCACAATTTCAAGGTGCCGCTGAAGGTGATCGAATCGCCGTATCGCGAGATCACGAAACCCGTGCTGGACTACGTGAAGCGCGTCCGCGGCGACAATCCGCGCAACGTGGTGACCGTGTTCATCCCCGAGTACGTGGTCGGGCACTGGTGGGAGCAGGTCCTGCACAACCAGAGCGCGCTGCGGCTCAAGGGACGGCTTCTGTTCCAGCCCGGTGTGATGGTGACCAGCGTGCCGTGGCAGCTCGAATCGTCGGAGAAGGCGATCAAACGCGACCGGAAGGCACGTCCGGCGGCAGGCGACGTCCGGCGCGGGTTCTCCCCGGTCGTCAAGCAACCCGAAAAGACCAAGCCCGAAAAAACTAAGGACAAAGCAGAATGAGTGTGGACGCGTCGACCGGCACCTGGCTCGGACGGACGATCGAGCTGGAGGTCGGCGCGGTCGCGCACGGCGGGCACTGCGTCGCCCGGGCGGAGGGCCGGGTCGTGTTCGTGCGGCACGCGCTGCCCGGCGAGCGGGTGCTGGCCTCGGTCACCGAGGACAAGGGCGGCTCGTTCTGCCGCGCGGACGCGATCGAGGTCCTGGAGGCGTCACCGGACCGCGTGGAGCCGCCGTGCCCGCTCGCGGCGCCGGGGGAGTGCGGCGGCTGCGACTGGCAGCACGCCACCCCGGGGTACCAGCGTGAACTCAAGGCCGCGGTGGTCATGGAGCAGCTGAAGAGGCTGGCCGGGATCGACCGCGAGGTCGTCGTCGAGGCGCTCGACGGCGGCCCGCTGGACTGGCGCAGCCGCGTCCGGCTCGTCGCGGGCAAGGACGGGCGCGCGGGGTTCCGGGCGCACCACAGCCACCGCGTGATCGCGATCGACGACTGCCCGATCACCGTCCCCGGCGCGCTCGACGACGTCGTTTCGCGGAACTGGCGGCCCGGCAGCGAAATCGAGGTCACCAAGGACGGCGAGGGCCAGGTGCACCTTCGCGACCTTTCGACGGTCCACGGGAAGACCCGGTCGCGGCAGCTGACAGGTGGCCTCGCCGTGCAGCACGCCGCCGGCCGCGAGTGGCGCCTCGACGCCCACGGTTTCTGGCAGGTCCACCCGGCCGCCGCGGACACGCTCGCCGCCGTCGTCGCGGAATGGGCCGAGGCGCCGCGTGACGGCGTGGCGTGGGACCTCTACGCCGGTGTCGGTCTCTTCGCTTCGGTGCTCGCTTCGCAGGTCGGCCCGCGTGGGCGTGTCCTGGCCATCGAATCCGGCCGTCGTGCCGTCACCGACGGCGAAGAGAACCTGGCCGACCTCCCGCAGGTCCGCTGGCGCTCCGGCCGCGTCGAGCACCTGCTGGCCGACGCCCCGAAACCCGTCGACGTCGTAGTCCTCGACCCGCCGCGCAAGGGTGCCGGGAAGGCCGTCGTCGAGTCCATTGTGGAGGGTTCGCCGGACCGGATCGTCTACGTGGCGTGCGACCCGGCGGCGCTGGCCAGGGACATCGCGCTGTTCAAGGAGCACGGATACGGATTGGTGGATCTGCGTGCTTTCGACGCCTTCCCGATGACACATCACGTCGAATGTGTTGCATTGTTGCAATAACGGTGTATTTGTAGACCGTCGGAATGGATTGGCTTCGTTCGGCTTGTCCGGGTGCCGGAGTGCTCGCTAACTTGTGTTTCGTGTCCACGGGGCAGCGCGGGTACTTCGGACACTTTTCCTGAGTCGTGGGATTTCTTTGGCCTTGGTCATTTCCAAGGTCTGTTTCGCGACTCCTGACGGGCTTTCGACGCGAATGGGTTTCGGCTATGGACTATCTTACTTCAGTCTGCGGTGACTGCGACGGAAAAGGCTGTGTCGGCTGCGACGGGCACGGCACGATCACCATTGTGGAGGACTGACCGAGTGCTCCCCTCCATGCTTCCTCCGGGTGTCACGGCACAGGAGGTCAGCTATCGCAACGGTAGAAAACAGATCATCTACACGGCACCGTATCCGTCCGAAGGGCCGGTGCTGGTGCGGGACGTGATGGACAGGCAGGCATGGATGTTCATGTACGCCCATTTCGTCTTCACTTGGGTGGAAGGCGCGGTCCAGGTGCAGGTCAGTCACGGAACCCTGAGCGGACCGAAGATGCCACTGTGGTCGGGAATCAGGATTCCCGCCTATTGGTCGGGGCCCGCACTGGCCGAGTTCGGGCAAGCGTGGGCGCTGGAACAGATCACGGGGAATCGCGGCACTCCGGCCGCCATCCGGGAATCGGTTCCCTGAGTGGTGGCGTGGGCGACGGTGAGGGAATCGGGACACTCAACTTCCCGGTTCCTTCACCGTCGAGGGGATGGTCCGATCCTACGTTCCGGGGCGATGCTCTGAGCGGAGCAGGCCGTAGACGAGCACATCGACATACTCGCCGTGGTAGAAGGACCTGCCGTGCATGACCCCTTCCCGGCGGAACCCCAGGCGTTCGAGGGCTTTCTGCTCGCCGAGGTTGCCGCCATTGGTGAGGGCTTCGATTCTGTTCGCGGTCGTGCGGCCGAACAGGTAGTCCACGAGCAGCCTCTGCGCCACCGTGCCCACCCCCTGTCCACGATGCTCGGGCAGCACCCCCACGCCGATCTCGTAGGTGACACCCAAGGGGAAGCCGCGGGGCTTCCAGGAGACGATGCCGATCACCGTGTCGTCGGCCCGCGCGATCGCCACCGCCGCGGACTCGGCGGAGATGTACCCGTCGAGCTCCCATCGCTTGCGGCGTGCCCTCGGATCACCGAACCCGGGCCACTCGAACTCGCCGAGCGCATCGGGATCCGTGCAGAGGCGGTCGAGAAAGGCGAGGTCGGTCTCGGTGAACGCCCTCAAGTGGACGTTGTCCGGGCGGTTCGCTGGAGTCATGAAGCCCAGTATCGCGCCCGGAACATCACCCGTCAGGCAGTGAGCACCTGCGCTCCGGGGCGGTGGGCGAATCTCTCCGGGTCTGTGCGGGCGTGGGCATGCCGAGGGGCCCGTCGCCGGTGTGGCCGGCGGGCTCCTCGGCATGCGGAGTTCAGGTGACGACGCGGTGGAGGACGTTGCGCCGGGGATGTCGTAGCGGGTCCAGATACTGCGGCGGTACGAATTCGGGTAGTCCGTCTCCGGCGATCCGGACTGTCCAGTCACCGTGGTGGATCAACCGGTGATGGTAGGAGCAGAGCAGGACCAGGTTCCGCAGGTCGGTGGGGCCGCCGTCCGCCCAGTGCTGAATATGGTGCGCGTGACAGTGTTTCGGCGCCCGATGACAGCCGGGGAACGCGCAGCCCCCGTCGCGGATGTTCAACGCTCGGCGTTGGCCGGGGGTGACGAATCGTCGCATCCGTCCGACGTCCAGCGGTTCACCGGCAGCGCTGAGCGCGACGGGGATCATCAGGCAGTCGCAGGCCATCAGGCGCGCTTCGCGGGCGGTGATCTTCCCGACGAAGTCCAGGCACGCGGTCCCGAGCCCGGTCTTGAGGGCGTCGAGGCCGACAGTGACGTGCACCAGCGTGCGATACCCGGACGTCCCGGGCTGATCCGGGCAGGCGGCGGCGAGGTCGAGGACGTCGGCCCACGCGTCACCGTAACGTTGCGGCATGGTCCGGTGGTCGGCCTGACCGAACTCGTCGACCGGCCGCTTCGCCCCGTAGGCGTCCAGGATGGCGGCGGTGCGGGCCCCGGTTTCGGGGTCCAGCAGACCGGAGAGTTTCCAGAACCCGTCCTTGCGGCGCTCGACGAACACCTCCCGCCGTGGCGGGGCGGGGTCGGGATCTCGGGGTTCGTTCCCGTCGGGGTCCAGGTGTGCGAGGAGGTCGGCGCCGGCTTGGGCGATCTCTTTGGGGCCGGCGTGGCGGGCGAGGTCGGCGAGGATCTTGTCCGCGCCCTCGCGCTCGCCCGCGGGGAGGTCGGTGGGGATTTTCCGGAGGATCTCCAGGATCAGGTCGATGTGCTGGTCCCCGATCGCGCCGTCCTCGGCCGCGGCGGCGGTCGCGGGCGCGAACACCGTCACGGCGCCACCGACCTCCGGGACGGGGTTCAACGCCAAAGCCCGGTTCACCGTCTCCCGCGCGTCGCTCGGGGAAAACCTCGCGATCTCGGCGAACCAGGACGCCGCGCTCCCGTGGCCGTACAAGTCTTCCGCGCCTCGTGTCTCGATCTCCGCCAGGTATTTCCCCAGCGCGGCGGAGGCCACCCTCATCACCTGCACCAGGTGCGTCACGCCGTGGGCAAGCTCCAGCTTGCCGGCGCGCCACAACTCCTGCGGCAGTTCGGGAATGAGGGTCTCGGACACCCCTCCATATTACCGAAATACAACCATTGATTGTTCGTAATTTTAAGCGACAATACTAATTGCAGGATGACCACTGAAGAGTGAATTGACCCGGCTGGCATTGTGACGCCCAGTCTTCACGGACCAAGCCTCAGCGTTTCAGTGTGAAGGTGAAGTCGCCCGAGACCTTTCCGCTCAACCGCACCGCCGAGACCACCTTCCCTTCCTCCAGGAGCCTCTCGACCTCGCCCCGCGAAAGACCGCATCCTTCGGCGATCAGCCGTACCGGACGGACCGGGATCCGTGCCGCGAAGCGAACCGCGACTTCGAGCGGGTCCCCGAAAACCGGCCCGCCGGTATCGAGGCGCCAGGCGCCATCCCAATCGAGGGAAACTCGGTTACGGCGAAGCACGGTCGGATCGGCAAGGAGTTCGGCCGCCAGGCCGAGGTCGTTCTCGTGCAGCCGGTCCAGCAGCTCAGGCTGTACGGAGCGTACGTTCACCCGCTCCAGGATCGTGAGTTTCGCGGTGTCCCCGCATCCGGTGCAGCGCACGAGGAGCCAGACGTCGAGGAGTTTGTGGTTGGCGTTGACGCGGAATTTGCCGTTCGCCCGGAAACGTTCGGAGGCGCAAGCGTGGCAACGGCGCAGGACCGAAGGCAGGCAGGTGGGTACGACGACGTGGTCCGGCAGCACGGTAATGGCGCCGGAGGGACCGTTCCACTGGTTTTCGGGCAAAGCGAAGGCCCCCTGACCGAAGCCAGGGGGCCTTCCCGAAGAAGCTCAGGAGCGCGCGTCCTCCTTCAGCATGTCCGCGCACTTCTCACCGATCGCCATCGTCGTGATGCACGGGTTCACCGCGACCAGGAACGGCATCGCCGAACCGTCGGCGACCCGCAGGCCTTCGACGCCGCGCACCCGCAGCCGGGCGTCCAGCACGGCCAGCGGATCCCCGTCGCCGCCCATTTTCGCGGTGCACGAAGGGTGATAGACGGTGTTGTGCGTCTTGCGCAGGTAGTCCGCGATCTCGTCGTCGGTCTTGACGTCCCTGCCGGGTGCCAGTTCCGTACCCGCCCATTCGTCCAGCGCGGGCTGTTCGGCGATCTTGCGGGCCAGCTTGATGCCGTAGGTCATCACGCGCATGTCGTGCTCGTCGGTGAAGTACCGCGGGTCGACCTTCGGCTTGTCCCGGTAGTCGCGGCTGCGCAGCCGCACCGTGCCGGTCGACCGCGACCGGGTGACGTTCGGGGTCAGGCAGAAGCCGTTCTCCGTCGTCGGGTAGCCGTGCCGCAGGGTGTTCATGTCGAACGGCACCGAGCCGTAGTGGAACATCAGGTCCGGCCGGTCGAGGCCGTCCTCCGTGGTGGTGAAGATGCCGATCTCCCACCATTGCGTGGACTCGGTGGTCATCGGCTGCAGCGCGTCCCACTGGATGACGCCCTCGGGGTGATCCTGCAGGTTCTCGCCGACGCCGGGGGAGTCCACCAGGACGTCCACGCCGACTTCGCGCAGATGGTCGGCCGGGCCGATTCCGGACAGCATCAGGAGTTTCGGCGTGTCGATCGCGCCCGACGACAGGATGACCTCGCGCCGTGCGCGCAGCTTCACCCCGTGGATCAGGTCGTCGGCCAGGTATTCCGCGCCGGTGCAGCGTTTGCCGTCGAACAGCAGCCGCCGGACCCGGGCGCCGGTGATGATCTCCAGGTTCGGCCGTTTGCCGATGATCGGGTGCAGATACGACACCGACGCCGACGAGCGCGTGCCGTCCTCGCGTGCGTTGATCTGGAACCAGTTCGCGCCGTGCGTCACGGTCTTGCCGGAGTTGAACTCCGTCCGCGGGATGCCCGCCTGCTCGCAGGCCTGCAGCAGCGCGACGCCGGTCGGGTCGTTCGGCGGCACCGACCGGATGGTCACCGGGCCCGAGCGGCCGTGGTGGTCGCCGGGGCCGTCGTTGGTCTCAAGGCGCTTGTACAGCGGGAAAATGTCCTGGGCCGACCAGCCGGGCAGGCCGAGCGACGACCATTCGTCGAGGTCTTCCGCGGGCGCCCAGAACGCGATGCACGAGTTGTGCGACGAGCAGCCGCCGAGCACCCGCGCGCGGGCGTGGCGCAGGAACGAGTTGCCGGAGTCCTGCGGTTCGACCAGATAGTCCCAGTCGTAGCCGGATTCCAGCAGGCCCATCCACTTCGTCAGTTCCAGCACCGCCGGATCGTCCACATCGGACGGTCCGGCTTCCAGGAGTGCCACGGTGACGTCCGGGTCTTCCGAGAGTCTCGCCGCGACCACCGAACCCGCCGTCCCGCCGCCGACGACGATGTAGTCGAACTCTCCGGTCACTGTGCTGCCTCCTCGGGATGTGCTTCCGCGGCGTGATCGGCGAGGACGCCGCTCTTGTGCCGCAGGACGAACCAGTAATACGCGAAACCGGCGACCGCCACCGCGCCGACGAACAGCACGGCCCCCCATTCGAGGTACCAGTGGTAGGGCTCGGTGGCGTTGTAGACCTCGCGTCGCGGCCACGCCAGGTTCACCACGATCGCCCCGCCCCACAGCACGCCGACGATGTTGACCGGCAGCCCCAGCTTGCCGAGGGAGAAGTACTTGGCGCCCTCGACCTTCGGCGGCGGCCACTGCCCGCGGAACCGCTTCACCAGCATCGGGACGGTGACCAGCAGGTACGCCAGGTAGATCATGATGATGCCGATGCTGGTGATCACCGTGAAGATCTGCGGCTGGCCGACGTTGACCACCAGGATCAGCACCGCGATCACCCCGGACACGATCGCGGGGACCACGGGGGTCTTAGTCTTCGGAGAGACCCGCGCGAGATGCTTGCCGGCGGGCAGGTTGTTGTCGCGGCCCATCGCGAACATCATCCGGATCGCCGCCGACTGCACGGCCAGGTTGCAGACGGTGATCGCGATGACCACCGCCAGCAGGAAGATCGTGCCGACGGTGCTGCCGAGCACGTCGAGGACGATGAACTGCAGGCCACCGGTGGCGATCTGCGGGTTGTTGATGTCGCCGACGGCCATCAGTGCCAGCAGCAGGATGAGCCCGCCGATGACGAACGACGCGATCAGCGCGCGCAGGATCGCCTTGGGCGCGTTCTTGCGCGGGTCGTGGCTTTCCTCGCCGAGTGAGCTGGCGGTGTCGAAGCCGTACATGACGTAGGTCGACGCGAGCGAGGCGACCAGGAACGCCCCGAAGTAGCCCCACGGCTGGTCTGCGCCGGTGTCGTTGGTCTGCATGACGACCTCGGGGCCGCGCGTGATGTTCACCGCGAGCGCCACGATCAGCAGGACCGCCGCGATCAGTTCGATGAACACCCCGGCGCTGTTGATCCGCGCCATCAGCTTCACGCCCCAGGCGTTCACCAGCGTGGTGAACAGGATCAGGATCGTGCCGAGGATGACCGCGTTCACCGCGCTGTCACCGGAGAACGAGAAGAACGACGAGATCTGGGGGAGCGTGATCTGATACGCCAGCGCCACGGCCGCGATGCTGACGATGGACGCGGTGAGCATCATCCAGCCCGCCAGCCACGCCACGTGCGGGCTGCCGAGTCGTTTCGACCAGTTGTAGATCGAGCCCGCCACCGGGTAGTGCGCCGCCAGTTCGGCGAAGGACAGCGCGACCATCAGCTGGCCGACGAAGACCATCGGCCACGACCACCAGTAGGCGGGCCCGCCGAAGCTGAAGCCGAAGTAGAACAGCTGGAAGGTGCCGGTCAGGATCGAGATGTAGCTGATCCCCGCGGCGAAGGTGTGGAAGTTGCCGAGCGTTCTTTCGAGTTCCTGTTTGTAGCCGAAACCGGCCAAGCCGTCATCGGAAGGAGTGCTCATCGGCAGTTTCCCCTCTTCAGTTGGATGCGGCGGGCTCCCCGGAGAACCAGCGCTGTGGTGCGGGCCGGAGGTTCTGGTAGATGTGTTTCGCCTCCGTGTACTCGGCGAGTCCGGTCGGGCCGAGCTCCCGCCCGAAGCCGGACTGCTTATAGCCACCCCATTCCGCCTGCGGCAGGTACGGGTGGAAGTCGTTGATCCAGATCGTGCCGTGCCGCAACCGGTTCGCGACCCGCTGCGCGCGGGAGGCGTCGGAGGTGAACACCGCGCCCGCGAGGCCGTAGTGCGTGTCGTTGGCGATGCGGACGGCGTCGTCCTCGTCGGTGAAGGTCTCGACGGTGAGCACCGGGCCGAACGATTCGTCGACGACGGCGCTGCTGCCCTGTTTCACGTCGTCGAGGATGGTCGGCAGGTAGTAGTGCCCCTTCGCGAGCTCGCGATCGTCGGGACGTTTGCCGCCGGTGCGCAGGACGGCGCCCTCTTCCAGTGCCTTCGCGACGTAACGTTCGATCTTTTCCAGATGGGCGGCCGAGATCAACGGACCGGTTTCAGCCTTCGGGTCGAAAGGACCACCCAGTCGGATCAATTCGGCGCGCCGGACGAGTTCGTCGACGAACCTCTCGTGCCACTCCTCCTGGACGATCAGGCGGGCGCCCGCCGAGCAGACCTGCCCGGAGTGCAGGAAGACCGCGGTCAGCGCGTAGTCGACGGCGGTGTCGAAGTCCGAGTCGGCGAAGACGACGTTCGGGTTCTTGCCGCCCAGTTCCAGCGCGACCTTCTTGATCGTGGCGGCGGCCGAGGCGGCGATGATCTTCCCGGTCGCGAGGCCACCGGTGAACGAGACGAGGTCGACGTCCGGGTGCTCGGACAGCGGCGCCCCGGCCTGCGCGCCGGCGCCGAGCACCAGGTTCGCGACGCCGCCGGGCAGTCCGGCCTCGGTCAGCAGCTTCATCAGCATGATCGACGTGTGCGGGGTCAGTTCGCTGGGCTTGAGGACGAACGTGTTGCCCGCCGCGAGCGCGGGGGCGACCTTCCAGATGGTCTGCAGGAGCGGGTAGTTCCACGGCGTGATCAGCCCGCAGACACCGACCGGCTCGTGCACGATCCGGCTGAACGCGTCCGGGTTGCCGGTGTCGACCACGCGGCCGGCGTCGTTCGCGGCGAGCTTGCCGAAGTAGCGCAGGCAAGCGGCGATGTCGGCCATGTCGTATTCGCTCTCGACCAGCCGTTTCCCGGTGTCGAGCGACTCGGCGCGGGCGAAGGCGGCGGCGTCGCGGTCGAGCAGGTCGGCGGCCTTCAGCAGCAGGTCACCGCGTTCGGGCGCGGGGGTGGCGGGCCACGGGCCGGTGTCGAAGGCCTTCCTTGCGGCGGCGATGGCCGCTTCGGTGTCCTCGCGGGTGCCTTCGGCGACCTCCGCGACCAGAGAGCCGTCAGCGGGGCAGCGGATCTCCCGGCGGCCACCGCCGACCGCGTCGACCCATTCGCCACCGATGAAAAAATCCGCCATCGAACCCTCCGGAACCGGCTCCTGCTCAACCGTCGATCAGCGATTATCGCGGCCACCCGACGTGACCGCTACTTGGCAAAAGAGACCATGTTCACACCGTCGGGTGTGGTGTGGTGATTTTCTGACATGTGACCCGTGACGCGGGGGACGGAAGACTCTCAGCCGCCCTCCGTAGACTGGCCGGAACGGCGGAAGAGGAACCAGGCGAGGTGGGAGAGTGACGTTGCTCGAGTCCGTGCACGGACCGGCCGACTTGAAGCGGATGAACCCGGAGCAGCTCGGCGAGCTGGCCGCGGAGATCCGGGACTTCCTCGTCGAGAAGGTGCGGCTCGCCGGTGGTCACCTGGGCCCGAACCTGGGTGTGGTCGAGCTGACGATGGCGCTGCACCGGGTCTTCGACTCGCCGAGCGACGCCATCGTGTGGGACGTCGGCCACCAGGCGTACGTGCACAAGATCGTCACCGGCCGTCACGACGGCTTCGACAAGCTGCGCCAGCTCGGCGGCCTCACCGGCTACCCGGCGCGCGGCGAGAGCGAGCACGACCTCGTCGAGAACAGCCACGCGTCGACCGCGCTGTCCTATGTGGACGGTCTGGCGAAGGCGTTCGAACTCGGCGGTGGCGGCAGGCACGCGATCGCGGTCGTCGGCGACGGCGCGCTGACCGGCGGCATGTGCTGGGAGGCGCTCAACAACATCGCCGCGAACCCGCGCCGCCCGGTCGTCATCGTCATCAACGACAACGGCCGCTCGTACTCGCCGACCATCGGCGGCGTCGCGGACCACCTCGCGTCGCTGCGGCTCAAGCCGGGCTACGAGCGCGTCCTGGACCGCGGCAAGGAACTGCTGCGGCACACGCCCCTCGTCGGCAAGCCGATCTACGCGGCGCTGCACGCGGCGAAGGCCGGGCTCAAGGACGCGCTGAGCCCGCAGATGATGTTCTCCGACCTCGGCCTCAAATACCTCGGCCCGGTCGACGGGCACGACCTCGCCGCGCTGGAGAAGGCGTTCCAGAGCGCCCGCGACTTCGGCGGCGCGGTCATCGTGCACGTGGTCACCGAGAAGGGCCACGGCTACGAGCCCGCGGTGACTAACCAGGCCGACCAGATGCACCAGACCGACCCGATCGACCCGGAAACCGGCCTGCCGCCGGTCAAGGGCCCGAGCTGGACCGGCGTCTTCGCCGACGAGCTGGTCAAGATCGGCGCCGACCGCGAAGACGTCGTCGCGATCACCGCGGCCATGCTGCGCTCGACCGGGCTGCACAAGTTCGCCGAGGCGTACCCGGACCGCTGGTACGACGTCGGCATCGCCGAGCAGCACGCGGTGACCTCGGCCGCCGGTCTCGCGATGGGCGGCAAGCACCCCGTGGTCGCCGT
Organism: Amycolatopsis oliviviridis; assembly: GCF_014654365.1. Taxonomy (GTDB): domain Bacteria; phylum Actinomycetota; class Actinomycetes; order Mycobacteriales; family Pseudonocardiaceae; genus Amycolatopsis; species Amycolatopsis oliviviridis. Next base: position 720,520 of record NZ_BNAY01000002.1, on the reverse strand, counting down.
CTACTCGACGTTCCTGAACCGGGCGTTCGACCAGGTCCTGATGGACGTCGCGCTGCACCGCCAGCCGGTGACGCTGGTGCTGGACCGGGCGGGCATCACCGGACCGGACGGGCCGAGCCACCACGGCATGTGGGACCTGTCGCTGCTGGGCATGGTGCCGGGCATGCGGGTCGCCGCGCCGCGCGACGCCGGCACGCTGCGCGAGGAACTGCGCGAGGCCGTCGCGGTCGAGGACGGGCCGACGGCGCTGCGATTCTCCAAGGGCGGCGTGATCGACTCCGTGCCCGCCGTCGAACGCGTCGGCGTGGTGGACGTGCTGCGCAAACCGACCGGCGACGCCGACGTCCTGCTCGTCGCGGTGGGCGCGTTCGCGATGCTCGGGCTCGCCGCCGCGGACCGGCTGGCCGACCAGGGCATCGGCGTGACCGTGGTGGACCCGCGCTGGGTCGTCCCGGCGCCCGCCGAACTGGTCGCGCTGGCCGAGCAGCACAAACTCGTCGTGACCGTCGAGGACAGCGGCCGCCACGGTGGCTTCGGATCCGCGCTGGCCGCGTTGTTCCGCGACGCCGAATGCGATGTCCCGCTGCGGGATCTCGCGGTGCCGCAGGTGTTCCACGACCACGGTTCGCGCGAGGAGGTGCTGGCCAGGGTCGGGCTGACCGCGCAGGACGTGGCGCGGCGGGTGACCGAGTGGTCGGCGAACCTGTCGAGCCGGACGCCGGCGCCGGAGGACACGCACCGCTGAGTCGTACGCCGGTTGGCCCCTTCTCGTCTGTCATGAAAGGGTCGTTCAGGACGAAAAGTGTCCTGAACGCCCCTTTCATGACACTTGGGGGTCGGGGCACGCGCTACGCCCGCCAGACGGTGCCCCGCCGCTCGTACTCCAGCACCACTTCGGCCCGTTGCGCGGCTTGAGCGCCCAAGAACCGCTCCACGAGCCACAGTGAAACCTCGAGTCCCGTGGTGATCCCGCCGCCGGTGATCAGAGGTGATGTACCCAGTGGTCGCGCGGAAACCGCGTCAGGTTCCCGTGAGCCGGGCGACCGAGCGGACGACGAGGTCGCGGGTCGCGGCGGGAGAGGAAAAGCTCAAAAAGGACAGGTGCAGGACGAGGCTCAGCAGTTCCTCGGCGTCGAAGTGGTCCGGCACGGAACCCGAACGCTGGGCGGCCCGGATCGCGGCCACCTTGTCCGCGTGTGCCCGGACCTCCGCTTCCGGAACGGCGTCGAACCCGTTCTCCAGCCGCAGCCAGCCCATGAGCCGCAGGACTTCGGGATGCTCCAGGTAGCGGTCGAACAGCCTGCCCGCGTAGCCGGGTAGGTCGTCCGGGGTGATCGGGACGGCCTTGATCGCCGCGTCCACCTGTTCCTGCACGACCGTCTCGAACAGAAACTCCTTGCTGCAGAAATAGGCGTAGATCAGCGCCTTGTTGGCGCCCGCGTTCTTCGCGATGCGGTCCACCCGGGCGCCCGCGATGCCGTACGTCGCGAACTCGGTCGTCGCCGCGTCCAGCAGCTTCCGCTTGGTCGCTTCCTTGTCCCTGACCATGTGACCCAGTCTAACTAACTGGTTGGTTGACAGCTAGCCGGGGGCCGTGGCAATCTGAATTGGCAACCAACTGGTTAGTTAGGAGTAGGGACATGAAGGTCGCACTGGTCACGGGCGCATCCGCGGGAATCGGCGAAGCCACGGCCCTCGCGCTGCGGGAGGCGGGCTACACGGTCTACGGTGCCGCGCGCCGCGTCGAGCGGATGGCCGGGCTCGCGGAACGCGGGATCAAGGTCCTCGCGATGGACGTCACCGACGACGCGTCGATGGTCGCGGGCATCGAGCGGATCATCGAGGAGTCCGGCCGCATCGACGTCCTGGTCAACAACGCGGGCTACGGCTCGTACGGAGCCTTCGAGGACGTGCCGCTCTCGGAAGGGAAGTACCAGTTCGAGGTCAACCTGTTCGGCCTCGCGCGGCTGGTCCAGCTGACCACGCCGCAGATGCGCGCCCAGGGCTCCGGCAAGATCGTGAACATCTCCTCGATCGGCGGCAAGATCTACGAACCGCTCGGCGGCTGGTACCACTCGACCAAGTTCGCGGTCGAAGGCCTGAGCGACTCACTGCGGCTGGAGCTCAAGCCGTTCGGCATCGACGTCGTGGTGATCGAGCCCGGCGCCATCAAGACCGAATGGGGCGGCATCGCCGTCGAGAACCTGCTCAAGACCTCGGGCGACACCGCGTACGCGCCGCAGGCCAAGGCGCTGGCGAAGTTCTTCGGCCAGGCCGCGCGCGGTTCCCATCCGAAGGTGATCGCCGACGTCGTCCTGAAGGCCGTCCGGGCCCGGCGCCCGAAGACCCGCTACGCCGCGGGTTTCGGGGCGAAGCCGATCCTATTCGTGCGCCGGGTGCTCCCGGACCGCGCCTTCGACGCGCTGTTCCTCGGGGCGCTGCGCCGCTTCGCCTAAGCGGCGACAGCCGGTTCCGTGACGGGCTCGGCGTACGAGTAGACCTCGCGCGGCTCGGGGAAGAGCTTCACCAGCACCGGATACGCGATCGCCGCCGTGCACAGCGTCACCACCATGCTGATGTCGACGCCGCCCGCGATGTCCTTGAGCGGCCCGGCGATCATCGGGGTGTTGGCGGTCAGCAGGCCCAGCGTCGTCGCCGGGATCCAGGCGGCCATCGCGCGCCAGTTCACGCCGCGGGTGAACCAGTAGCGCCCGCCCTTGCGACCCTGGTTGAAAACCTGGAGGTCGTCCGGATCGTAGAATCCGCGCCGCAGCACGAAACCGATCATCATGATCACCATCCACGGCGACGTGCACAGCACGATCAGCGTGGCGAAGGCGTTGATGCTGGACACCATGTCCAGCACGAAATTGCCGACGAAGATGAACACCACGCTGAGCGAGCCGATCAGCAGTGTCGCCTGGACGCGGCTCAGCTTCACGAAGATCGAACTGAAATCCAGGCCGGTCCCGTAGAGCGAAGTCGTCCCGGTGGACAGCCCGCCGATCAGCGCGACCACGATCAGCGGGATCGCGTACCAGAGCGGGGAGATCGCGGTCAGGCCGGTGATGTAGTCGGCCGGATCCGCGACCAGGGTCGCGGTGGCGATGCCGAACCCGAACGGCAGCAACGTCGCCACCTGCGCCAGGAACGGCGCGGCCAGCAGGGAACGGCGGCTGTGGCGCGCGGGGATGTAGCGCGTCCAGTCGCCGAGGAAGGCGCCGAACGAGATCGGGTTCGCCATCGTGGTGAGCGCGGCGAGGATCCAGGTCGGCCAGAAGTCCCCGAGCGCGTAGGCGCCGGTGCCGGCGAACCCGGGGTCGAACGTGCCGCCGTAGGCGATGATCCCGAGCAGCATGATCGCCGTGCCCAGCACCACGGCGACCCGGTTCACCAGCAGCATGAACCGGTAGCCGTAGATGCACACCACCAGCGTCGCGATCGCGATGACGCCGTACGCGACGCCGCGGAGCACTTCGCCGCCGTCGAAACCGAAAAGCCGTTGTGCCGCACCGGCGACGGCGTCGCCGCTCACCCACACCGAGATGGCGAAGAAGGTGATCGCCGTCAGCAGGGAGAGAAAGGAACCGACACAGCGGCCGACGACGCCGAAGTGCGCGCCGGAGGAGACCGCGTTGTTGGTCCGGGTGAGCGGCCCGAACAGCGACATCGGCGAGAGCACCAGCGCGCCGACGACCACACCCGCGACGGTGGCGGCCACCGCCGCCCAGAAGCTCAGGCCGAAGGCGATCGGGAGGGTCCCGAGGATGATGGTGGCGAAGGTGTTCGCGCCGCCGAACGCCATGCGGAACAGGTCGCGCGGACGCGAGGTCTGTTCCTCCGGCGGGATCGGCGCGATGCCGTGCTGCTCGACTTCGGTGACCTTGTCACCCATGGGGACCTCCAAGTACGCGCGTTTCGTCCTCTGAATGCGGTGGTTCGTACTGCCAACTACCGCGTTCAGAGGACGAAACGCGGTCAGGCGAAGCGGGTCATGACGTGCTTGACGCGGGTGTACTCGGCGAAGGAGTAGGACGAGAGGTCCTTTCCGTGGCCCGAGTGCCCGAAGCCGCCATGAGGCATTTCCGAGACCAGCGGCCCGTGGGTGTTGACCCAGACGCAGCCGAAGTCGAGTTCGCCCGAAACGCGGGTCGCGCGTCCGAGGTCATGGGTCCAGATCGACGACGCGAGCCCGTACGGGACGCCGTTCGCCAGGCGCACCGCCTCGTCTTCGTCCACAAAGGACTGGACGGTGATGACCGGGCCGAAGATCTCCTCCTGCACGATCTCGTCGTCCTGCTTCAGGCCGGAGATCACGGTGGGGGAGAAGAAGAACCCGCGATCACCGGCCGGGGTGCCGCCGGTCTCCACGCGGGCGTGCGACGGCAGCCGTTCGACGAGCCCGCGGACCCGGCCGAACTGTGCCTCGCTGTTGAGCGGGCCGAAGTCCGCGCCGGGCTTCTGCGCGGCGGCGGCCTTGGTCAGCTCCGTGACGAACTCGTCGTGGATCGCCGCGTCCACCAGCACCCGGCTGCCCGCGGTGCAGTCCTGCCCGGCGTTGTAGAACGCCGCGCCGACGATGCCCTCGGCCGCCTCGGCGAGGTTCACGTCGCCGAAGACCAGCAGCGGCGCGTTCCCGCCGAGTTCCAGGTGCGTGCGCTTGAGGTCGGCCGCCGCGACGGTGGCGACGTCGATGCCTGCCCGGGTCGACCCGGTGATCGACACCAGTTCGGTGATCGGGTGCTTCACCAGCGCGCGGCCGGTGTCGCGGTCTCCGCACAGCACGTTGAAGGCGCCCTGTGGAAGGAACTCCGCCGCGACCTTCGCCAGCAGCACGGCCGTCGACGGCGTGGTCTCCGCGGGTTTCAGCACGACGGTGTTGCCCGCCGCCAGCGCCGGGGCGATCTTCCAGACGCCCATCATCAGTGGGTAGTTCCACGGCGCGATCTGCGCGCAGACACCGACCGGTTCACGGCGGATGGCCGACGTGTGCCCCGGCAGGTACTCACCGGACGCGGTGCCTTCGAGCTGCCGTGCCGCGCCGGCGAAGAACCGCAGGGCGCTGACGCACTCCGGGATCTCCTCCTCCAGCACGACGTCCCGGATCTTGCCGGTCTCGCGGATTTCGAGTTCGGCGAACTCCTCCGCGCGGGCTTCGACCGCGTCGGCGATCTTCAGCAGCGCGAGCTGACGCTGCGCGGGAGTGCTCTTGCGCCACACCTTGAACGCCCGTTCGGCGGCCTCCAGCGCGGCGTCCACATCGGACTGCTCGGACAGGACGCTGGTGCCGAAGACCTCGCCGGTGGCGGGGTCCACCAGATCGAGCGTCCGCGAGCCCGCCGCCGGTACCTCGGCGCCGTCGACGAAATTCAGGACCTGAGTCATTTCTTCTCCAGGTGGGTCGGCTCGAACATCTTCAGCAGGGCTGGGACGACGACCACCGACGGGCCGGGGGTGCCCAGCGCGTCGACGAGGTCCTTCCCGACGGTGTCCAAAGAGGACACGGTGGCGCTTACGCCGAAAGACTTCGCCAGTGCGGCGAAATCGGGCCGCGCGAGTTCGGTGGCGGTGGACTGGCCGAAGGCGCCGGTCAGGTATTCGCGCAGGATGCCGTAGCCGCCGTCGTCGATGACGAGCCACGTGACGTTCAAGCCGTGCTGGACCGCCGTGGCCAGTTCCGCGACGCCGTACATCGCGCCGCCGTCGCCGGACACCGCGAGCGCCGGGCCGCCGGTCGCCGCGGCGCCGCCGAGCGCGCCGGGCAGGCCGTAGCCGAGGCCGCCCGCGCCCTGCGCGGTGTGGATCGGCGCGCCCTCGGGGTTCCACGCCGACCAGGCCCAGTAAGCCGCGATCGTCATGTCCCAGAACGTCTGCGTGCCTTCGGGGACCGCCGCGCGGATGTCGTCGATGAGCTTGCGCTCGGCTTCGAGGGGCTGGCCGTCGAGGCGTTCGCGCACCTTGGCCAGCAGATCCGCCACCGCGGCTTCGGCGACGCCGTCGGCCTGGCGGAACGGCACCTGCTCCAGAAGCGCTTGCAGGGCGAGCCGGACGTCGGCATGGATGCCCAGCGCCGGGTAGTTCGACTCCAGCTTCCCGAGATCGGCCTCGACCTGGATCACCCGGCCGCGCGGGGCGAACTCGCGGTAGTTGCTGGACAGCTCGCCGAGCCCGGAACCCAGCACCAGCAGCACATCCGCGTCGGAGAGGAACTCGGTGCTGTGCCAGTCCTCAAGCCAGGACTGCCCGGAAAGTTCATGGTCCCAGCCGAAGACGCCCTTGCCGCCGAACGTCGACAGCACCGGCGCGCGCAACGCCTCCGCGAGCGCCTTCAGCTCCGCCCGCGCGCCCGAACGCAGCGCGCCTCCACCGGCGAGGATCACCGGATTCTTCGCCGCGCCAAGGAGATTCGCGGCTTCGGTGACGAGTTCCGGCAACGGGGCGAGCGGCGCGGGCTGTGCCGTCACCGAGGTGATCTGCGGCAGATCCGTCGTCGCCAGCAGGATGTCCTGCGGGATCTCGACCCACACCGGGCCGTACGGCGCGGTCGCCGCCGATTCCCACGCCTCGCGCAGTGCCGTCGGGATCTGGCTGACGGTGCGCACCACGTGCACCGACTTCACCACATCGCGGAAACTGGCCTGCTGATCGGGCAGTTCGTGCAGGTAGCCGTGCCGTCCGCCGCCGAGCCCGGCGACCGGGATCTGGCTGGAGATCCCGAGCACCGGGACCGACGCGGCCCGGGATTCCTGCAACGAAGCCAAAGTCAGCAGCGCGCCGGGACCGGTCGACACGATCATCGGCGTCACCGGGACCGGGCCTTCGGGGTCCGCCGCGAGCCGGGCACGCGCGTGCCCGTCGGCCGCGAACGCCAGGTTGTTCTCCACCCGCGAGCTGATGACGCGCAGGTCGTCCGTGCGCCGCAACGCTTCGAACAGGCCGAGCGCGTGCTGGCCGGGCAGGCCGAACACGGTGTCCGCGCCGAGCGCGTGGAGGGTTTCGACGACTACGTCGCCGCCTATCCGTTCAGTGCTGGTCATGCGCCCTTCCCCAAACTGAGCAGGCTCACCAGGTCGTAGGCGACGTGGGAAGCCGCGATGGCGGTGATCTCGGCATGATCGTAAGCCGGGGCAAGCTCGACGACATCCGCTCCGATGAGGTTGCAGTCGCGCAGCCCGCGCAGGATCTCCAGCAGTTCGCGGCTGGTCATCCCGCCCGCTTCGGGGGTGCCGGTGCCCGGCGCGTGGGCCGGGTCGAGCACGTCGATGTCGACCGAGATGTAGAGCGGGCGGCCTCCGATGCGCTGGCGCAGCGCGTCGACGGTCTCGGCGACCCCGCGGCGCATGACGTCGCCGGAGGTGACGATGCCGAATCCGAGGCGGCGGTCCTCTTCCAGGTCCCGCTTGCCGTACAGCGGGCCGCGCGTGCCGACGTGGGACAGCGCTTCGGTGTCGAGGAGGCCTTCCTCGGACGCCCGCCGGAACGGGGTGCCGTGCGTGTACGGCTCGCCGAAGTAGGTGTCCCAGGTGTCGAGGTGCGCGTCGAAGTGCAGCAGCGCCACCGGTCCGTGCTTCTTCGCCGCCGCCCGCAGCAGCGGCAGCGCGATCGTGTGGTCACCGCCGACGGTCACCAGCCGCGTCCCGCCCGCGGTCAGCGCCTCGGCCTCGTCCTGCAGGGTCTCGATCGCCTCGCCGATGTTGAACGGGTTGAGCGCGATGTCGCCCGCGTCGACCACCTGCGTTTCGGCGAACGGCGAAACGTCGAGTTCCGGGTGATACGGGCGAAGGAGCCGGCTGGCCTCACGGAGCGCGGCGGGGCCGAAGCGCGCGCCGGGACGGTAGGACACCCCGGCGTCGAACGGCACCCCGACGACGGCGACGTCGGCGCGCTCGACCTGATCGAGCCGCGGCAGCCTCGCGAAGGTCGCGAAACCGGCGAACCGGGGCACCCTCGAAGAGTCGACGGGTCCGATCGGGCTCTGGTGAGGCACGGTATCTCCTTGGTGTGAAGGGGTTTCAGGACTGCGAAGAAGCGAGTTTCGCCTCTTCTTCTTCGGCGGCCGCACTGCCGTTCAGGCGGCGGGTCCACACGGTGAGGATCTCGTCCGAGGTACGCGGGGTGAAGAAGCTGACCACCAGGTACACCGCCAGGCTCGAACCGAGGCCCCAGTAGATCGGGCTGTTGGCTTCGACGCCGTCGACGAACATGAAGGTGATGACCACGACGGTGCCGACGACCATCGACGCGAGCGCGCCCTGACGGGTGCCGCGTTTCCAGGCCAGCCCGCCGATGATCGCGACCAGCAGGCCGCCGACGAGGATGTCGTAGGCGATGGTCAGCGCGTTGACGACGTCGTCCACGATCATCGCGATGCCGATCGCGACCAGACCGAGGACCAGGGTGGTGACGCGGTTCCTTGCGACCTCGTTGACGGCCTTCTTGAGGCCCAGCTTGGAAAGCAGGTCGGAGGTGCTGACCGTGGAGCAGGCGATGAGCGCGCCGCTCGCGGTCGACATCATCGCCGACAGCGCCGCCGCGAGCACCAGGCCGCGGATCCCGGCGGGCAGCTGCTGCTCGACGATGGTCGCGAACGCGTCCTGCGCGCTGGCGAGGTTCGGGTACAGCGCTTTGGCCGCGGTGCCGATCAGGGCGCCGGCGAGGCCGTAGACCAGGCAGTAGACACCGGAGATCACGCCGCCGCCGGTGGCGATGCCCGGCGTCCGCGCGGTGAACACGCGCTGCCAGATGTCCTGGCCGATCAGGAGCCCGAAGCTGTAGATGAGGAAGTAGGTGAAGATCGTGTCGCCGCCGATGGCGGTCAGCTCGAAGTAGCTCTCGTCCAGCCGCGCGGCCATCCCGTCGAAACCGCCCGCCGAGACGATCGAGACCGGCAGCAGGATCAGCAGGATGCCGATGGTCTTGATGACGAACTGGACGATGTCGGTCAGCGTGATCGACCACATGCCGCCGAGCACCGAGTAGAGCACCACGATCGAGCCGCCGATGGCGATGCCCGCCCAGCTGGGCACGTTGAAGAGGACCTTGAAGATGGTGGCGAACGCCAGCGTCGAGGTGACGGTCAGCATCAGCGTGTAGCCCCACATGACGACGCCGGAGATGGCGCTGGTGGAGCCGCCGTAGCGCAGGTCGAGCATCTCGCCGACGGTGTAGACGCGCAGCTTCACCAGCCGCCGCGCGAACAGCGTGTGGAGGACCAGGATGCCGACGCCGATCGCGATCACGAGCCAGGCGCCGGAGATGCCGTAGGTGTAGCCGAGCTTCACGCCGCCGACCGTCGAAGCGCCGCCGAGGACGACCGCGGACATCGTGCCCGAGTACATGAACCAGCCGAGGCGACGGCCCGCGACCAGGTAGTCGGACTTGGTCTTGGCGAGCCGCAGCCCGAACCAGCCGACCCCGATCATGCCCGCTATGTAGAGCGCGATCACCGCGTAGTCACCGGCCACGGTGTCCTCCTTGCCTTGGGGCTGTTCGCTTCGTTCGGGTCACCGTAGGTTCGTTCGCAGCTTGAACGACATGGGATGATCCATCCGAAGTCTTGTGAAAACGAGGATGGAATGACCCAAACCCACGATCCGCTCGACTCGGATGTGAATGTCCCGTTACGGGCCGTGGTCGGCAACCCGGAACTGGCACTCGACCCGGTCGTGGAGACCCTGCGGCCGGGCGCGCTCGACGCCCCGGTGCGCTGGGCGCACGTCAGCGAGCTGCGGGATCCGGCGCCGTACCTGCTCGGGGCGGAACTGCTGCTCACCGCCGGGGTGAACCTGCCGGAGGAGCCGCCCGAAATCGACCGTTATGTCCGGCGGCTTGCCGACAGCGGGATCTCCGCGCTGGGGTTCGGCCTCACCCCCGGCGCCTACGAGACGCTGCCGCCGCCGCTGCGGACGGCGTGTGTCCGGCACGGCCTCCCGCTCCTGATCGTCCAGCCGCGGACGCCGTTCCTGGCGATCAGCCGGGCGGTGTCGGTCGCGCTCGCCGAAGCCGGACAGCGGGAACAGCGGCGGATCGCGGTCGCGCGCGAGGCACTGACCCGGGCCGCCGGTGACGGGCTCGGCGAACTGGCGAGCGCGCTGGCCGGACGGCTGCGGGCGTGGGTGGCGCTGGTCGGCGTCGGCGACGTCCTCGCCGCGGACCACGGCGCGCCCTCGCCACTGCCCGCCGAGGTCCGGGAACTAGTCGCCACGCTGCGGACGGGCCGCGGGATCCGCAGCGCGACGACGGAACTGGCCGACGGTACGCACGTCGTCGCGCAGCCGGTGTACCCGCAGGCGACGGCGTCGCATCTGGTGGTGGTCGGCCGCGTCGCGCGATTCGACGGCGCGGATCGCTCGATCCTGTCGGTCGGGGCGGCGCTGCTCGGACTGGCGGGCCGCGCGGGTTCGGACGCGGCCGGGCTGGGCGCCACCGCCACGGCGTTGCTGCTGGGGGAGACCGACGTGGTGGGCGGGGACGAACGCCGCCTGGTCGCCGGGATCGCCTACCGGCGCGGCCCGAGCGAGGCCGCCGCGCGCTACGACTGGCTGCGCGCCCGGCTCGACACCCCGCTGGTGCGGCTGCTGCCCGGGCCGCGGTTCACCGCGATCGTCCGCGAGGCGCCGGAGATCGGCGACCTCGACCGGCTCCGCGCCGACGGCTGGCTCGCGGTCGTGGGCTCGCCCGTGCCACCCGAGCGGCTCCCCGACGCGGCGGGCGAAGTCGAGTTGCTGCTCGCGCGGGCCGGGGCGCTCGGACGGCCGGTGGTGGCGGAAGCGTCCGGGCTGGGACTGGACGCGCTGATCGCGCCGGACGCGGCGGCCGGGTTCGCCGCCCAGGCGCTGGCGCCGCTGCGCGAACTCGACCGGAAGGGCGACCGCGAACTGGTCGAGACGCTGCGGATCTGGCTCGCGCACCACGGCGGCTGGGACCGGACGGCCGCCGAACTGGGCGTGCACCGCAACAGCGTCCGGCACCGGATCGGGCAGATCGAACGGGCGCTGGGGGTGGATCTGGCGGATCCGGAGGTCCGGATGCGGCTGTGGTTCGCCCTCCGCTGGTCCAATCAGGTCACTCTCAGGTAAATATGGCAACGTAGGGTCGTGCGAATTCTGGTAGTCGAAGACGAAGAACCCCTCGCCGACGCGATCGCACGCGGCCTGCGGCGCGAGGGCATGGCGGTGGACATCGCGCTCACCGGTGACGACGGGCACGAGAAGGCCGCCGTCACCCGGTACGACGTCGTGCTGCTCGACCGCGACCTGCCCGGGATGTCCGGTGACGACCTGTGCCGCGAGATCGTCGCGTCCGGCGAGCTGACCCGGGTGCTGATGCTCACCGCGAGCAGTTCCGTTTCGGACCGCGTCGACGGGCTTTCCCTCGGCGCCGACGACTATCTCGCCAAGCCGTTCGCCTTCCCCGAACTCGTCGCGCGGGTGCGCGCGCTGGGCCGTCGCGCGACCCCGGCCGCGCCGCCGCTGCTGACTTCGGGTGACGTCGAACTGGACCCGGCGAGGCGGACCGTCCGCCGCGCGAGCGGCCCGGTCGAGCTGACCCGCAAGGAGTTCGGCGTGCTGGAGGTGCTGCTGTCGGCCGCCGGTTCGGTGGTCAGCAGCGAGGAACTGCTCGAACGGGTATGGGACGAGAACGCCGACCCGTTCACCACCACCGTCCGGGTCACCGTGATGACCCTGCGGAAGAAGCTCGGCGAGCCGGGCATCATCGAGACCGTCGTCGGCTCCGGTTACCGGGTGCCGGAGCAGGGGAACGCGCGGGGGTGAACCTGTCCGGTGCCCGCAGCCTGCGCGCGCGGGTCACGTTGCTCGCGACCGGGCTGGTGGCACTGGTCAGTGTCCTGTTGCTCTGGCTGACCTGGAACCTGGTCGGGGACGCCGTTTCCGCCGTCCCGCAGCTGCCGCCGGGCACCACCGTGCGGGTCGACGGCGTCGACGTCGACGCCTCCGCCGTCACCGAGCACCTGCGGGTCTACGCCCGGAACCGGGTACTGCTGTTCGGCGCGGTCGCCTTCTGTTTCGTCGTGCTGGCGGCGGGGATCCTCGCGTGGACGTTCACCGCGCGGGTCCTGCAGCCGCTGCGCGAGATCACCGGGACGGCGCGCCGCCTGTCGATCGAATCGATGGGGGAGCGGATCGGCGAGGTCCGCACCAAGGACGAACTCGCCGAACTGGCCGAGACCTTCGACGACATGCTCGACAGGCTGCAGGCCGCGTTCGACGCGCAACGGCACTTCGTCGCGAACGCCAGTCACGAATTGCGGACACCGCTCGCGGTCATCCGCACCGAACTCGACGTCACCCTGGCCGACGAGCACGCGGACGAAGCCGAATTACGCCGGATGGCCGGTGTCGTCCGTGACGCGACCGAGCGGGCCGAGCGGCTGGTCGGTTCGCTGCTGCTGCTCGCGCGCACGGACGGCGCGGGACTGGTCGCGCGGGAGCCGGTCGATCTCGCGGTGATCGTCGCGACCGCGTGGCGCGCGGCGCGCCCGGACGCGGAGAAACGCGGCCTCCGCGTCGAATTCGCGACCCCGGGGGCGCCGACGTTCGGCGATCCCGCGCTGCTGGAACGGATCGCGGGCAATCTGCTGGAGAACGCCGTGCGGCACAACGTCGACGGCGGCTGGCTGGACGTCGTCACGCAGGCTGGTCCACAGTGGTCGGTGCTGCGGGTGCGGTCGTCCGGCGGGCTGCTCGATCCGGCGGCCGTCCCAGAACTGTTCGAACCGTTCCGCCGCGCCGGCGTCGCCAGGACCGCCCGCACCGGCGCCGGGCTGGGGCTCTCGATCGTGCGGGCCGCGGTCCAGGCCCACGGTGGCACGGTGTCGGCGGAACCCGTTGTGGGCGGCGGTCTTTCGGTGACCGTCCACCTCCCCGCGCTGCCCTGACCCGGCCCCGGGGTTACGGTTCAACCATGGTGACCGGTATTCGGCTGAACAACGGAACGTCCCTGCCCCAGCTCGGGTTCGGGGTGTACAAGATCGGCGACGACGTGGTCGCCGGCGCGATCCGCACCGCCATCGAGGCGGGCTACCGCGCCATCGACACGGCGACCCTCTACGCCAACGAACGCGGCGTCGGCGATGCCGTCCGCACCAGTGGACTGCCGCGCGAGGAACTGTTCGTCACCACGAAACTGTGGAACACCGAGCACGGCTACGACTCGGCCTTGCGCGCCTTCGACACGAGCCTGGAGGAACTCGGCCTCGAGTACGTCGACCTGTACCTGATCCACTGGCCGCTGCCGTCGCAGGACAAATACGTGGAAACGTGGCGGGCGCTGGAAAAGATCGCCTCCGGCGGCCGGGCGAAGGCCATCGGCGTCTCGAACTTCCAGATCCCGCATCTGGAACGGCTGATCGAGGAGACCGGGACCGTCCCCGCGGTGAACCAGATCGAGTGCCACCCGTGGCTGCAGCAGCCGCTGCTGCGGGAGTTCCACGAAAAGCACGGGATCGCCACCGAGGCGTGGGGCCCGCTGGCGCGCGGCGGGGAGCTGCTCGCCGATGAGAAGATCACCACGATCGCGGAGAAGCACGGCAAGACGCCGGCGCAGGTCGTGCTGCGCTGGCACATCGAGATGAACCACCTGGTGATCCCGAAGTCCGTCACGCCGGAACGGATCAAAGCGAACATCGACGTCTTCGACTTCGCGCTCGACGCGCACGACACCGCCGCGATCGCGACCCTGGAGCAGGGGAAGCGGCTGGGCCCGGATCCGGACAGGCTGGGCGCGTAGGGCTTCCGGAAATGTCATGAAAGGGCCTTTCAGGACGAAAAACGTCCTGAAAGGCCCTTTCATGACATCCGCGAGAGACGGCTACCGCACGTCCACGAAGATCGGGTTCCCGTACAGCCACAGGTCTTCGAACGGGTTCGACTGCCCGATCACGTCCGCGCTCGGCTCGATCCCGCCGGGCACGTGCTTCCGGCCGTCCGTCCCGCGCGTCCGCACGAAGAACGGCTCGCGCACGTTACGGAAGGTGTGCCGGAAGGCGACCCGCCGCCCCGGTGCCCAGCGCGGTTCGAAGGAGCGGACCACCCGCGTGCCCGGGGCGGTCTGCGCGTCACGGTCGGCGGCCGGGCCGGTCACCGGACCGGACACGAGGTCGAGCCGTGCGAGGCGGGGGATCGAGCCGCCGCCGTTGGGGCGGGCCGCCAGCTTCGCCGAGACGACGATCGTGACGTCGTCCCCGCGCCGGACCCGGAGCCTGCCGCCCATCGTGGCCGAGCTCCAGCCGCTGTACGCGCCGAACTCCAGTTCCTGCGCGAGCCCGCCGTGCACCACCCAGACCCGTCCCGCGCGCAGGCCTTCCAACACGCCTTCGTGGCTTCGGCGGGTCACACCGACGACGGTCCGGCTGAACTCGGCGGGCGCGAAGTCCGCGTACGGGGGCAGGGTCTGCGGAACACCGGTGTCGATCGGGTCCGGGTAGCTGCCGTGCTCGTCGTAGTAGCCGTCGGGGACGCCCGGTCGGACGAGGGTGTCGCCGCGGTTGTAGTGCGAGTCGGAGTTGCTGGTGATCCACCACGGCTTTCCTTCGGCCAGCAGCGAATCCCAGAGCCCGCCGACGGTCGCGGTGCTCCAGTCGAACCCGCCGTAGGTGCGGTAGGCCGACGCCGGGAAGCCCGGCCACGAGTTCGAACCGGGGGAGTTGCCGTACCCGCCGCGCGCGCCACCGCCGCTTCCGAGCGGCTTCGGGAAGCCGTCGGCCTGCGCTCCCGGCGCGCCCTCCATGCCGATGACGATGCCAGGCGCGGCGTCGCGCAGCGCGCGGATCTCGTGCGGTGCGACCCGGCCGTTGCGCAGCGGATGGTTGATCACCACCACCGGCGCGTGGATCCGGCGGGCCCGCTCTTCGGCGGCCAGCCAGCGGATCGCCTTGACGGCCAGCGCCTCGTTGTCCGGCGTGCCCGGTTCGGTCCCGGTCAGCCGCCAGTCGAAGGCCCGCTCGAACTCGCGCAGCTTCGCGGCCTGGTCCGCGCCCGCCTGGAAGAACAGGGTCGCGTGCTCGGCGCCCGGCACGTTCCACTCCATGCCCTGCCACAGCAGGAGATCACGGTGTTCGCGCTGCGCCGCCCGGATCGCGGCGTTCGTCCGCTCCACCGACGACTTCTCGTGCGACGCGTGGCCGTGATCGGTGATCACCGCCCAGTCCGCCCCGTGGCGCCGGGCGCCGTCGGCGATTCCGTCCACTGTGTACATCGCGTCGTAGGAGTACTGCGTGTGGATGTGGTGATCGCCCACCAGCCACTGGTAGCGGTCCCGGCCGAAGAGCCAGGAGAGATCGATGCCGAGATCGAGGTCGAGGTTCAGATCGAGGGCTTCCGCCGGCGCGGCGGCGGCGAGCGGCGCACCCGCGGCCGCGGCGGAGACGAGGCCCGCGCGCTTGAGGAATCCGCGGCGGTCCACGCCCGGTTTTTCGCTGTTCACCGGCCGCACGCTAAAGAGCCTCGCTGAACGGGCGATGTCCGGACGGCCAACGAACGGCGCCGTGTGATGATCGTCCCTGTGGAAGAAGACCCAGAGCGTCCCGCCGGTCGCTCAGGGTGAAACGCTGAAAGCCCGGCTCCCCGGAGGATGGCAGGGGAGCCGGGCCTCCCGGCTAGAAGTCCCGGTTGGCGATCTTCTTCATCGGGTTTCCTCCCAGTTCTCTTCAGTCTTCCCCAGTGCCTGGGAAACCAGGCGTAGGCCGAGTGTTCCGGAAATCGCAGGACGGCGCCACAAAACTCACGAAAAACGCACAAGGCCACCGTCGGCGATCGGGGGATCGCCGACGGTGGCCTTGTGCGCAGGGCTCAGGAGAGCGGCACGCTCGCCACACCCGGGGCCAGGAACGACTTGCCGTTGACCTTCTCGGACACGCCCGCCCGGTCCAGGTACGGCGTGATGCCGCCCAGCCAGAACGGCCAGCCCGCGCCGAGAATCAGGCACAGGTCGATGTCCTGCGCCTCGGCGACCACGCCCTCGTCGAGCATGATCCGGATCTCCTCGGCGATCGCGGCCAGCGCGCGATCACGCACCTGCTCGGACGTCGACGGCGAGTCGCCGCGCTGCCAGAGCTCGTCCACCTCCGGGTCGACGGTGGCGTTGCCCTTGTCGTCCCACTGCCAGACGCCCTTCTTGCCCGCCTTGACGAAGCGGTCGAGGTTCTCGCTGACGGTGAACCGGTCCGGGAACGCCCCGTGCAGGGTTTCCCCGACGTGCAAGGCGATCGCCGGGCCGACCAGCTGCATCAGCGTCAGCGGGGTCATCGGCAGGCCCAGCGGCTCCAGCGCCTTGTCCGCGACCTCGAAGGGCGTGCCCTCGTCGACGGTCACCAGCACCTCGCCGAGGAACCGCAGCAGCAGCCGGTTGACCACGAACGCGGACGCGTCCTTGACCAGCACGCTCGACTTCTTGAGCTGCTTGCCGAGCGCGAACGCGGTGGCCAGCGCGGCGTCGTCGGTCTTCTCCGCGCGGACGATCTCCAGCAGCGGCATGACCGCGACCGGGTTGAAGAAGTGGAACCCGACCACGCGCTCGGGGTGCTTCAGCTGCGACGCCATCGCGGTGATCGAAAGCGACGAGGTGTTCGTCGCCAGGATCGCCTCGGGGGAGACGTACTTCTCCAGGTCGGCGAACACCTTCTGCTTGACGCCCAGTTCCTCGAACACCGCCTCGATCACGAAGTCGGCGTCGGCGAAGGCGGACTTGTCGAGCGAGCCGGTGACGAGCGCCTTCAGCCGGTTCGCGCCGTCCGGCGAAACCCGCTTCTTGGCCAGCAGCTTGTCGATCTCACCGTGCACATAGGACACACCCTTGTCGACCCGCTCCTGGTCGACGTCGGTGAGCACCACGGGCACCTTGAGGCGGCGGACGAACAGCAGCGCCATCTGGCTGGCCATCAGGCCCGCGCCGACGATGCCGACCTTGTTCACCTTGCGCGCCAACGACTTGTCCGGCGCGCCCGCCGGCCGCTTGGCGCGCTTGTTGACCAGGTTGAACGAGTACAGCCCGGCGCGCAGCGTGTCGTCCATGAGCAGTTCGGCGAGGCCGTCGGTCTCGGCCGCGTAGCCGCGGTCGAGGTCGTTCTCACGGGCCAGCTCCAGCAGCTCGACGGCCTTGGTCGCGCCGGGGGACGCGCCCTTCGTCCGTCCGTCCACAATGGCCTTGGCGCGGCCGATCGCGGCGTCCCAGCCCGCGCCGCGGTCGATCTCGCGGCGGGCGGGGGTGATCTCGCCGTTGACGACCTTCGCCAGCCACAGCAGGGACTGTTCGAGGTAGTCGGCCGAACCGAAGACCTCGTCGACGATGCCGAGCTCGGCCGCCTGCGCGACCTTCAGCATCTTGTTCTGCGCCAGCGCGTTCTCGATGATCACGGTGACCGCGGCGTCCGGCCCGATCAGGTTCGGCAGCAGCTGCGTGCCGCCCCAGCCCGGGAACAGGCCGAGGAAGACCTCGGGGAACGCGATCGCGGCGGTGTTCTCCGAAAGCGTGCGGTAGTGGCAGGAGAGCGCGAGTTCGAGCCCGCCGCCCATCACCGCGCCGTTGATGAACCCGAACGTCGGGATCTCGGTTTCGGTGAGGCGCCGGAAGACGTCGTGCCCGGTCTGCGCGATCTCCCGCGCCAGCGCCGGATCCGCGACCGCTTCGACACCGGAGAGGTCGGCGCCGACGGCGAAGATGAACGGCTTGCCGGTGACCGCGATCGCGGGGGGCTCCGCGGCGAAGGCGGTGTCGATCGCGGCGTTGAGGCTCACCAGGCCCTGCGGGCCGAAGGTGTTCGGCCGGGTGTGGTCGTGGCCGTTGTCCAGGGTGATCAGCGCGACGGGCTTGTCGAGCCCGGGCACCTTCACCAGACGCGTGACCGCGTTCGTGACGACTTCGTCGGGGAAGGCGGCTTTCGCCTGCTCAGCGGTGAAAGTCATGGCTACTTGGCCCCCTCGAACGCCGGGTTCTCCCAAATGACGGTGCCGCCCATGCCGATGCCGATGCACATGGTGGTCAGGCCGTAGCGCACGTCGGGGCGCTCGGCGAACTGACGCGAAAGCTGCGTCATCAGCCGGACCCCGGAGGACGCGAGCGGGTGACCGCAGGCGATCGCGCCGCCCCACTGGTTGACGCGGGGATCGTCGTCGGCGATGCCGAAGTGGTCGAGGAACGCGAGCACCTGGACGGCGAACGCCTCGTTGATCTCGAACAGGCCGATGTCGTCGATCGACAGGCCGGTGCGCGCGAACAGCTTCTCGGTGGCGGGCACCGGGCCGATGCCCATGACCTCCGGCTCGACACCGGCGAAGGAGTAGCCCACCAGGCGCATGCCGATCGGCAGGCCGAGTTCGCGGGCGGTGTCCTCGTCGGCGAGCAGCGCCGCGGTGGCGCCGTCGTTGAGACCGGCCGCGTTGCCCGCGGTGATCCGGCCGTGCGGGCGGAACGGCGTCTTCAGCCCGGCGAGCTGCTCGACGGTGGTGCCCGGGCGCGGCGGCTCGTCCTCGGTAGCGAGACCCCAGCCCAGTTCCTTCGAGCGGGTGGCGACCGGGACCAGCTCGGGGCCGATCTTGCCGGTCTTCACGGCCTCGGCGTACTTCTCCTGGCTGCGCGCGGCGAAGGCGTCGGTGCGCTGCTTGGTGATCGCCGGGAACCGGTCGTGCAGGTTCTCCGCGGTCTGGCCCATGACGAGTGCCGTCGGGTCGACCAGCTTGTCGGCGATGATGCGCGGGTTCGGGTCCACGCCCTCGCCCATCGGGTGGCGGCCCATGTGCTCGACGCCGCCGGCGATGGCGATGTCGTAAGCGCCGAAACCGATCCCGCTCGCGGTCGTGGTGACCGCGGTCATCGCGCCCGCGCACATCCGGTCCAGCGCGAATCCGGGCACCGACTTCGGCAGGCCCGCGAGCAGCGCGGCGGTGCGGCCGATGGTCAGGCCCTGGTCCCCGATCTGGGTGGTGGCGGCGATCGCCACCTCGTCGACGCGCTCCGGCGGCAGCTCAGGGTGCCGGCGCAGCAGTTCACGGATGGCGTTGACGACGAGGTCGTCGGCACGGGTGCCGGCGTACATGCCCTTTTCGCCTGCCTTGCCGAAGGGCGTTCGCACCCCTTCGACGAAGGCGACATTGCGTACCGACCGCGCGTTCGGCGCGAGCGGTGTTGCTCCTGCGGCCACGAATGCTCCTGAAGTAGAGGTAGTCCTGACCGCACCCTAGCCCCGGTTACCCGTCGGTAACCAGGTTGGTGGCCCGGTCGAGTGGGGGAAGGCACACTCCCGTGTCCGAGCGGGGCGCGGTCCTCGGCCGCTTGGCCGATCCGGCCGGCGTGGAGAAGTTGCTATGTTCGAAGTGATCAGGGGGAGGGATCACGATGACTACGCCGGGGCCGGCCGTCACCCGTCGTGCGCTTCTGGGGATGGCGGTCCTCGTGCCGCTGGCCGCCTGCACCCGCGCGACCTCGCCGCCGCCGTCGTCCGACCCCGTGCCGCCACCGCCGCCGCCACCGCCGCCGTCGTCCACCCGGCAGTTCCACGATCGGTTGCTGGAGCTGGAGAAGAAGTTCGACGCGAGGCTCGGCGTGTACGCACTCGACACCGGGGGCGGTGGCACGATCGAGCACCGCGCGGACGAGCGGTTCGCGTTCTGCTCGACGTTCAAAGGGGTCGCGGCCGCCGCGGTCCTGCAGCGCAATCCGTTGTCACACCTGGAAACCCGGGTCAGCTACTCCCGGGACGACCTGATGAAGCACGCCCCGGTCACCGGACAGCACGTGGCGACCGGGATGACGATCCGCCAGCTGTGCGACGCCGCCATCCGGTACAGCGACGGCACGGCGGGCAACCTGCTGCTGCGGGATCTGGGCGGCCCCGCCGAACTGACGGCGTTCACCCGCGGCCTCGGCGACACCGTCACGCGCATGGACCGGATCGAACCGCTGATCACCGAGGCCACCCCGGGCGATCCGCGCGACACCACCACGCCGCGGGCGTTCGGGACCGACTATCAGCGGATCCTGCTGGGTGACACGCTGGAGAGCGGCAAACGCGACTTCCTCCGCGATCTGCTCCAGCGCAACGCCACCGGCGCCGAACGGATCCGCGCGGGCCTGCCGCCCGGCTGGACCATCGCCGACAAGACCGGGACCGGTGACTACGGAACGCTGAACGACATCGCCGTCGTGTGGCCGCCGGGCAAGGCACCGATCGTCCTGGCCGTCATGTCCAGCAAGGCGGCGAAAGACGCTCCGTACGACCAGGCGTTGCTCGCGGAGGCCGCGAAGTACGTGGCCGAGAAGCTAGCGTGACGGAACCCGGAACGCGCGTGTTCGGAGCCGTATCTCGCGTGTCTGAAGGCGGAACTCACGTGCTTGGAGCCGGAACTCACGTGCTTGGACGAGTTCCGCCTTCAAGCACGCGAGTCCCGCGTCCGATCACGCGAGTAGCGCGTTAGTTGCCGGTGGCGCTGGGGAGCAGGGCGGGACAGCCGCCGGTGATCCAGGCCGGGTCGTACTCGAAGTGCCACTTCTCGTTGTCGTAGCGGCGGCACCAGCCGAGCGCGCCGCCGTTCTTGTCCACCCAGGAGGCCGAGTTCAGCGGCTGGATGTCGACGGCGATTCCCTTGACGTGCATGGACGTCTCCGGCTGCAGCGCCCACTTCTTGGCCTGCTCCACGGAACCGAACCGCTCGACGGCCTTGTCGAACTCGCGCTGCTGCTGGGCCCGGCTGCGTTTGCCGTCGTTCACGCAGAGGGTGATGTTCTGCGCCTTGGCCTTGGCGAGCAGGGCTTTCCACGCCTCGACCACATCCGGGCGCATACCGGAGGTCGCCTCGTCGACGTACCGTTTGTCGACGGCGCACGTCGGGCCGGAATCAGGGCCGGGGACCTCTTCGAGGATCGCGAGCGGCTGCCCGTTCACCTGCTTGACTGCGAAGCCTGTGGCGCCCAGCGTCACCATCGCGATCCCGACGAGGCCCAGCGCCACGAGCACGCTGATCGCGGTCCTGCGGCTGGAGGTGGATGTGGTGGACACCACTCCGAAGCTACCTCGCGCCTGGCGGGCCGCCAGGGTTTGTGACGTTGTTCCCAGAATGCCGCGGCAAGCCAACCAAACCGGAAACACGCTGGTCCAGGTGGTCTGACCGTTGGTCCGTGAAGGCCTCCTTGCCTACCCTGAAGGTAGTGAAGGACCCCTTCCCTCGGCTCAGCCGAGGAAACTCGACCTTCACGCCTTGTGAGGTACATGAAGGCCCCCTTCCTTGCGCCTAGCGCAAGGAAGGGGGCCTTCATGTACCGCAGGTGGGCGAGCGCCGGTACCGAGTCGGTCCAGGTGGTCGTGAGTGCTTTGGGCCGTTCTAACGACACTTTCACTCACGACCGGAGGCTCAGCGGCTCAGGTACCCGAGCCACCCTCCGTACGACGTGATGTCCTCCGCCCCCTCCACCGCGGCCGGTTCACAAACGAACCCGGACACCTCGCTCCCGTCGGCCAGCCGCACCTTCCCGATCGCCAGCGGCGCCGGAACGCCCGCCACGAACTCGCCGAACCCGGCCATGGGCAGGTCCCAGACCTCGGCTTCGATCGCAGAGCCGTCAGGGCCGTCAGAGCCACCCGGGCCGACCCGCACGAGACCGGGCTTGGGCGGCACGGTGTCCAGCGCGTACAGCCGGTACTCGGCCGCCGTCGGCCCCGCCGCGACGAACCGGCCACCCCGTGACGTCAGTTCGTGGTTCAGCGGCTGTCCGCGCAGATGCGCGCCGACGACGGCGATCCGCGTCCGCCGCGGCACCAGGCGGGCGACGTCGGCGAGGATCCGGTCGGCGTTCGCGGCACCGACCAGCATCACCCCGAACGGCAGCCCGCCGACGGTCCCGGCGGGCACGGCCAGCGACGACAGGCCCAGCAGGTTCGTCGAGTTCGTGAACCGGCCCAGCCGGGCGTTCACGCCCAGCGGATCGGCCTCGACCTCGGCGATCGTCGGATGCTCCGTCGTCGTGGGCAGCAGAACGCAGTCCACAGAGGACAGAACGGCGGACGCTTCCTGTGAGAGACCGCTGAGTGTCGCGAGGTCACTGAACACCCGGTGCGCCGGGATGTCCTTGGCCGCACTGATGATCTGCCGCACGGCCGGATCCACGGCGTCCGGGTGCGCGTCGATGAATTCGCCTGCCGCCGAATACCGCTCGGCCACGAAAGCGCCCTCGTACAGCAGGCGCGCCGCGGCCAGGAACGGCGATATGTCGACAGTGACCAGCTCCGCGCCCGCCTCGCCAAAAGAGCGAGCCGCGGCGGTGAACGCTTCGGCCCAGCCGTCCTGGAGAGGCCCCAGCTCCAGAGGTACACCGATCCGGAAAGGACGGTGCACGACCGGGAGGTCCCGGGGCTCGCTCAGGCAGGCGAACGCGGCCGTCGCCTCGTCGACCGTCCGCGCGAACACGGTCACGCAGTCGATGCTCGCGCACGCGGGCACGACACCGGTCGTCGGCAGCAGCCCCCGCGTCGGTTTCAGGCCGACGATCCCGTTGAACGCCGCCGGGACCCGGCCGGAGCCCGCGGTGTCGGTGCCCAGCGCGAGATCCGCGATCCCGAGCGCCACCGCGACCGCCGACCCCGAACTCGACCCGCCCGACACGTACGCCGGGTCGATCGCGTTCCGGACCGCGCCGTGCGGACTGCGCGTGCCGACCAGCCCGGTCGCGAACTGGTCCAGATTGGTCGTGCCGAGGATCAGCGCCCCGGCCGCGCGCAGCCGCGCCACCACCGGCGCGTCCTCACCCGGCAGGTACGCGTACTCGGGGCAGGCCGCCGTCGTCGGCAGCCCGGCGACGTCGATGTTGCCCTTGACCGCGGCGAGTTTCCCGTACAGCGGCAAGGATTCCCCGGCCGCGCGACGAGCATCCAGGTTCTCCGCGTCGGCGAGCACGTCCGCTTCGGGGCGCAGGTCGATCCAGATCTCGGGCCGGTCGACCCGTGCGATCCGGTGATACGCGGCGCGCACCCGCTCCGTCACGCTCATCCCGCGCTCCTTCCCAGAACCACCAGCGGCGTGCCGGGGGCGACCTGATAGCCGGGCGAGACGAGCACGTCGACGACCTCCCCGGCGGCGGGCGCGGGGATCCGCGCCTCGGTCTTCATCGCTTCGAGGATCACCAGCGTCTCCTCCGCACCCACCTTCTTGCCGGGCTCGACGTCCACTCGCCACACGGTCGCGGCGAACGGCGCCTCGACGACGTGCCCACCGGGCGGGGCCTCGACCTTCGTGGTCGGGACCTTCGCCCCGGTCGGTTCCGGCCGCGGGTCGAACTCGCCCGCCGCCGCCCAGGCCTGCCGCTCGGCCTCGAACGCCGCGCTCTGCTTCTCCCGGAACGCGGCGATGTCGGCGGCGTTGTCGGCCAGGAACCGCTCGTGATCCGCCAGCGCGAACTCGCCGTCGGTGATGTCGAGTTCCAGTTCCCCCGCCGAGCTCTGGGCCCGCAGGTCCAGCAGTTCCTCGGCGGTCACCGGGTACCAGGAGATCCGGTCGAAGAACCGCAGCAGCCAGGGTGAACCCGGTTCGAAGGAGCCACGCTGCCGCCAGCCGCTCCACACCTGCACGGTCCGCCCGACGAACTGGTATCCGCCGGGGCCCTCCATCCCGTAGATGCAGAGATACGAACCGCCGATGCCGACCGAGTTCTCCGCCGTCCACGTGCGTGCCGGGTTGTACTTGGTGGTGACCAGCCGGTGCCGCGGGTCCAGCGGAGTGGCCACCGGCGCGCCGAGATAGACGTCGCCGAGGCCCAGCACCAGATATTCCGCGTCGAACACCGTGCGGTAGACGTCGTCCACACTGGACAGACCGTTGACGCGCCGGATGAACTCGATGTTCCACGGGCACCACGGCGCGTCGTCGCGCACCCCCGCCATGTACCGCTCGATCGCCTCGCGCGTCGCCGGGTCGTCCCACGACAACGGCATCCGCACGGTGCGGCTCGGCACCACGAGATCGCCGGTGCGCGGCAGATCGTGCTCCACCTCCTGCACGAGCCCGAGCAGTTTCGGGACCGGCAGGACGTCCGGGTCGACATGGACCTGCAGCGAGCGGATGCCCGGGGTCAGGTCGACGACGCCGTCGAGTCCTTCCGCGCCCAGCCGGTCGGCGAGGGCGTGGACCCGCATCCGCAGGGCCAGGTCGAGTTTCATCGGCCCGTACTCGATCAGCAGGTTGTCGTCGCCGCTGCGCCGGTAGGTGACCTCGGGGTTCTCGTCCGATGTGGACAGACGGCCGAGGATGCCGCCGTCGTCGATCGGCTTCCGGGTCGCCTTGACCGCCGCGCCCGGCGAGGTGCGCAGCGCACCGGCGTGCTCGATGGTGATCGGCACGAACCGCACGGTGTCGCCCGGCCGCAGCTGGCCGAGCTTCCAGCGCTGCCCGGTCACCACGGTCGCCGGGCAGACGAACCCGCCGAGGCTCGGCCCGTCCGGGCCCAGCAGGATCGGCAGGTCGCCGGTGTAGTCCACGGCGCCGATCGCGTACGGCGTGTCGTGGATGTTCGACGGGTGCAGCCCCGCCTCGCCGCCGTCTTCCCGCGCCCAGCGTGGCCGGGGCCCGACGAGCCGGACACCGGTCCGGGCGGAGTTGAAGTGCACCTCCCAGTCGGTCGCGTAGAACGTCTCGACGTCGTCCGGGGTGAAGAACTCCGGCGCGGCGTGCGGTCCCTCGGACGCGCCGATCTCCCAGTGCGTCGCGAACACCGGGCGGTCGGCCTCCGGGACCGGGCCCGCGACCGCGTGCTCCGGAGCAGGCCCGGGGGAGAGGACGTCGCCGGTCGCCAGCGCGCGACCGGCGTGCCCGCCGAAACCGCCGAGCGTGAACGTCGCCGCGCTTCCCAGGAAGTCCGGTACGTCGATCCCGCCACGGACGAGGACGTACGCGCGGAGCCCGGCGGTGCCGGTGCCCACGTCGAGCACGCTGCCGGCGGGCACCTCGACCGGCGTCCACTGGGGAACTTCGCGGCCGTCGACGGTGACCGGGGACGGGGATCCCGTGACGCAAACGATTGCGTCATCGGTGAACCTCAGCGAGACACCGTCCACAGTGCACTCCAGGCCCGGCGCGCCTTCGGGATTACCGAGCGCGCGGTTGCCCAGGCGCAGCGACAGATCGTCCATCGGCCCGTTCGGCGGGACACCCACGTGCCAGAACCCCAGCCGTCCCGGCCAGTCCTGGACGGTGGTCATCGTGCCGCCCCGCAGGACCTCGATCCGCGGTTCGGGATCGGTGATCGTGTCGAGCGTCGCGGTGTCGTGCGTGACGTCGTGCAGCCGCCGATCCGCGGCGACCGCGCGCAGCTGCCCGAGATTCGTGCGCACCCCGTCCACCCGGCTCTCGCCGAGCGCGGCGCCCAGCGCGGCTAGGGCTTCGGCGCGGTCCGCGCCGACGGTGATCACCTTGGCGAGCAGCGGGTCGTAATGCGTCGTCACCTTCGCGCCGGCTTCGACCCAGGTGTCGACCCGGACATCGTCGGGGAAGTCGGCGCGGGTCAGCAGCCCCGCGCTCGGCCGGTGCCCGGCGGCCGGATCCTCGGCGTAGACCCGTACCTCGACGGCGTGCCCGCGCGGTTCCGGCGTGCCGGCGAACATCCCGGTGTCGCCGTCGGCGAGCCGGAGCATCCATGCGACGAGGTCGATGCGATAGACCGCCTCGGTCACCGGGTGCTCGACCTGCAGCCGCGTGTTGACTTCGAGGAACGCGGCTTCCTCACGATCCGGGTCGTAGATGAACTCGACCGTCCCGGCCGACCGGTAGCGCACCGAAGCGCAGAGTTCGACGGCGGCCGAGACCAGCTTCTCCCGCACCGCTTCGGGAAGCCCCGGGGCGGGGCACTCTTCGAGCACCTTCTGATTGCGCCGCTGCAGCGTGCAGTCCCGCGTGCCCAGCGCCAGCACCTCACCCGCGCCGTCGCCGAACACCTGGACCTCGACGTGCCGCGCGTGGGTCACGAGCCGTTCGAGGAACACGCCCGAGGTCGAGAAGCTCTTGGCGGCGATGCTCTGCACCGCGTCCCAGGCGTCGCGCAACTCGTCGATGCCGGCGCAGGCGCGCATGCCGATCCCGCCGCCACCGCCGGTGGCCTTGAGCATCACCGGGTAGCCGATCGAGGCGGCCGCAGTCTCGGCGTCGGCGAGGGTGTCCAGCAGTCCGGTGCCCGGCAGCAGCGGGACACCGGCCTCGACGGCCTTCTCCCGTGCGGTGTGCTTGCTGCCGAAGACTTCAAGGTGGTCCGCTGCCGGACCGGCGAACCGGATGCCGGCCGCTTCCACCGCCCTGGCGAACGCGGCGTCCTCGGACAGGAAGCCGTAGCCGGGATGGATCGTGTCCGCGCCGGTCTTCAGCGCGGCTTCGATGAGGGCGTCGGCGAGGAGGTAGCTCTCCCTCGCCGGCGCCGGGCCGAGGCGTACGGCTTCGTCGGCAAGCCGTACGTGCGCGGCCGTGCGGTCGGCGTCGGAATAGACGGCGACCGTCGGAATGCCCATCTCCCTTGCGGTCCGGATG
This sequence comes from Amycolatopsis oliviviridis, assembly GCF_014654365.1. Lineage (GTDB taxonomy): Bacteria > Actinomycetota > Actinomycetes > Mycobacteriales > Pseudonocardiaceae > Amycolatopsis > Amycolatopsis oliviviridis. Next base: position 694,007 of record NZ_BNAY01000002.1, on the reverse strand, counting down.
ATCCGGACCGCGATTTCCCCCCGGTTGGCGACGAGCAGTTTCACGCGTCACCGCCGGTGACGATCATGCGGACCGGAGTCGGGTCGAATCCGTTGCACGGGTTGTTGATCTGCGGGCAGTTCGACACCAGTACCAGGACGTCGGTTTCGGCACGCAGTTTTACCTCCATGCCGGGCGCGGAGATGCCGTCGACGATACCGAGCGTGCCGTCCTGTTCGACCGGCACGTTCATGTACCAGTTGACGTTGCTGACCAGATCCCGTTTGCCGAGACCCCATTTCGCGCCCTCGGTCAGGAAGTTCTCGACACAGGCGTGCTGGTACCGCGTGTGCTGCCCGTAGCGGAGGCTGTTGGACTCCTTGCTGCAGGCGCCGCCGATCGTGTCGTGCCGTCCGCAGGTGTCCGCGACGACGGTCAGCAGCGGAGCGCCCTCGCCGGTGCGCAGTACGCTGCCGGTGGTGAGGAAGATGTTGCGCTGGGCCGAAATCGTTGCCGCCGCGCTGTATCTCTTCGCCGTGTCGGCCGCGTCGTAGCAGAGGAAGTCGACGGCCTGGTTGCCGCCGAGGTCGATGATCGCGAGTGTCTCGCCCTTGCGCAGCACGGTGGAATACGGTGCCCGCGCGGCTACTTCGGTGTCGGAAACGATGGTCATGCCAGGCCCCTAGCGGTGAGGTAGTCGGCGGTGTTCTCGAAGGCGCGCTGTGCCTCGGGTGACGCTGTCCACTCAGGACTGTCCGGTGTGGATGGTTCGCTTCGCTGGGCGAAGACGCGCAGCGGGGTGACCGTGTAGTCCGGGCGCGGGTCGAGCGGATGCGCCACGTTGGCGATCAGGACGACGACCGGGAGTTCGGTGCGCAGGACTACGGACTTGCCCGCTCCGGCCGAACCGGTGAAGGTCAGGCCGCCGTCGGTCTCGACGTGGACGCCCTGGAAGAAGGACAGGCTCGGCGGGAGATCGCGCGGGCCGAGGCCGTGTTTGGCCGCGGCGAGGGTGAACAACGCGTTCCCCGACGGCGAGGCGCCCTGCGGGCTCCCGTCACCGTACCGTTCGGCGTTGCCGTCCACAGTGGACGTTCCGCAGAGGGCGTCGTGCTTGCCGCTCTCGTCGGTGACGACGGTCGCGAGCACCCGCGCCTGGTCCGACAGCAGCGCGATCGACTCGCCGAGATAGGCGTTCCACTGGACCTTCACCGTGTCGGCGACGTTCAGCCGCTCCCACGGTTGATCGGCGTTGAACAGCAGCAGATGCGCGCAGGCGTCGCCGTCGACGTCGGTCAGCCGCAGTTCGGTGCCGCGGGCGAGGACCTTGTGGGTGTAGCCGCCGCCGGCGACGGTCTCGGCCCAGACCAGCTTCGCCGGGTCGATCCCGGACGGCGGATCCGGCCAGCCGGACGCGGGGATGGCAGGCATGGCTTCGGTCACCGTGCCCGCCTGGGCACGGGCGTGGTCGCGAGCGCCGTACGTGGTCGATGTCGTGCTCATGGAACCTTCCTTCAGGTCGCGGGGACGGGAACCGTGGTGAGCGCGGAGCGGCGGCGCCAGCAGAGGTAGCCGGTGAGCAGCGCGGCGCCGACGAACTCGATCGGGAACAACAGGACCCAGACGGAGCCGGTGCCCGCCAGGTCGTAGATGTCGGCTCGTGGCCAGGCGATGTTGACGATCATCATCGCGCCGTACCCTACTGCCGCCACGTTGACCGGAATAGCCCATCGCCCCAGGGAGAAATGGCCTGGTTCGGCGGTGAAACGGCCTTGACGCCGCCGGAGCAGCAGCGGTCCGGTCACCAGGAGATAGGCGAGGTAGACCACGACCACCGAGGTGCCGGTGATGGTGCTGAAAATGGTCGGATTGCCGAGATTGAGCAGCAGCAGCCCGATCGCGAGCAGCCCGGACAGCACGGCGGGCGCGATCGGGGTGCCGGTGCGGGCGTTCACCGCGGAAAGGCGTTTGGCGCCGGGAAGCGCGCCGTCGCGGGCCATCGCGTAGATCAACCGGACGGTGCCGGTCTGGATGGTCAGGGTGCAGACGACGACGGCGATCGCGACGTCGGCGAGGAAGACCCGGCCGAGCGTGTCACCGAAGACCGCCGTGATCACGTACGGCAGGCCTTTCCCGGCCAGCTGCCCGTCGGTCAGGCTCGGGGCCGCCATCAGCGCGGTGATGACGACGGCGAGACCGCCCACCCCGGAGATCAACAGCGCGCGGAGGACGGCGCGCGGCGCGGTGCGGCGCGCGTTCTTGGTCTCTTCGGCGACGGAGGCGGCGGTGTCGAAACCGTACAGGACGTACGCGGCCATCAGCGCCGAAGCGAGAACGCCGCCGACGCCGGGGCTCTCGCCCGCGGGCTGGAGCACGACCTGCGGGCCGCGGACCGCGAACGACGCGAGCCCGATGATCAGCACGAGGACGCCGACGAGTTCGGCCGCCACCCCGATGTCGTTGATCCGCGCCATCAGCCGCACGCCGCCCGCGTTGATCGCGGTGGTGACGATGATCAGCAGGGTGCCGAGCAGGACGGCGTTGCTGGCCCCGGTCGGCGACGTGATCGCCGGATCCCCGCCGACGAGCTGGAAGCCGCTCCAGACCGACGGGAGGACGACCTGGAGCGCGATCGCCGCGCCCGCCAGCGCGACGACGCAGCCCACCAGCATCATCCAGCCGGCGAGCCACCCCGCGAATCCGGGGGAGAGGTGTTTCGCCCACTGGTAAACCGATCCTGCCAGCGGGAATCGGGCGGCGAGTTCGGCGAAGTTGAGCGCGACGAGCAATTGCCCGGCGATCACCAGCGGCCATGTCCAGAAGAAGAGCGTGTCCCCGAAGGAATAGCCGAAGGCGAACAGCTGAAAGACCGTGGTCAGGATGGAAACGAAGGAGAAACCGGCGGCGAAGGCGGAGAAACCGCCCAGCGTCCGGCGAAGTTCTTGACGGTAACCGAAGGCGGAAAGGTCTTCGGAGGGCATCGCGGGGGCTCCTGTCTGAAGGGCCGAATTTCGATCGGCTGACCGAAATTAAGCGCATGCGGGATCCTTCTCATCTCCGCGGGGTAAGCGCGGTGTTAACAGATACCGGATTCGGTAACCTGGGCCGACCACCGGACGTAACAAAGATCTTCCCGGAGAAATGGCAGGATCGGATAGATGACAAAAACGACCGGGGTGGGAAGGCCGAGAGCCAGCGGCGCGGCGGCGAGCAAGCGGGAAGCGCGGCTCGCCGTACTGGACGCCGCGGGGGAGCTGTTCACCGGCGCCGGGTATGCGGCGACGACCACCCGAGCCATCGCCGAACGCGCGGGTCTGCGCCAGGCGTCGCTCTACTACCACTTTCCGTCCAAAGAGGACATTCTCGCGGCGCTGCTGGAGGACACCGTCCGGCCGTCACTGGACGTCGCGGGCGGGCTGTCGGCCCAGCTCGCGCCGGTCGGCACGCGGCTGTGGGCGCTCGCCTACGCGGACATCCACCTGCTCGGCAGCGCACGGCACAACCTCGGCGCCCTGTACCTGCTGCCCGAGATCTCCTCGCCGAGGCTGGCCCGCTTCCGGGCCGAGCGGGCGGAGCTCAAACGCGTCTACGGCTCGCTCGTCGCGGCGGCGGGGGTCCCGGGCGAGCTGATCGGCATCCGGACAGACCTCGTGTTCGGGCTCGTCGAGAGCATCGCGATCGTCCGGCGTGACCAGCCGGATCTGGACGTCGAAGCGCACGCCGTCGAGGGTGCCGACGGCGTACTGAGGCTCGCCGGTCTCGGGGAGCCGGACGCCGCCCTGCGGGACTCCGCGCGGGCGCTACTGGAGGACTAGCCCGGTCAGTCCGAGGCGGCCGTGGCGTGCAGGGCCTTGCTCAGCGCGGCCACGGTCAGCTCGACCTGCCACGGCCGGGCCCCGGCGTCGCGGAGCACCTGGGCGACGGCGTCCTCGCTCAGGTCCGCGGGCGGCCGCCAGCAGGTGCGGCGCACCAGTTCCGGCAGCAGCAGGTTCTCCACCGGCAGCCGCCGGTCCTCGGCGATGGCGGCCAGCGCCGCACGGGCGGCGCTGAGCCGGGCGGCCGCGTCGGGGTCCTTGTCCGACCAGCGGTTCACCGGCGGCGGGCCGTCGGTCTGCTGCGCGGGGGTGGGCAGTTCGTCGGCGGGGAGCGCGCGGGCGGCCTGCAGATGCCGCAGCCAGCTCGCGGTGTACTTGCGCTGGACCCGGCCGCTGAACACAGGCAGCGCCTGCAGCTGCTCGACGGTCTTCGGGTCCGCAGTGACGGCGTTGATGATCGCGCTGTCGGGCAGGATCCGGCTCGGCGCGCGGTCACGTTTGCGGGCCAGTTCGTCCCGCGCCTGCCACAGTTCGCGCACGGCGGCGAGGCCGCGGGCGCTGCGGATCTTGTGCACGCCCGACGTCCGGCGCCACGGTTCGGCCCGCGGGGCGGGCGGCGGTGCGGTGCGGACGGCCTCGAACTCCTGCTGGGCCCATTCGAGCTTGCCCTGGGCGGCGAGGTCGGCTTCGAGTTTCTCGCGCAGTTCGATGAGCAGCTCGACGTCGAGGGCGGCGTAGTTCAGCCAGTCGACGGGAAGCGGGCGCTTCGACCAGTCGGCGGCGCTGTGGCCCTTCTCCAGCTGGTAGCCGAGGAGAAGTTCGACGAGGGTGCCGAGGGCGACCCGTTCGTACCCGGCGAGCCGTCCGGCGAGTTCGGTGTCGAACAGGCTCTTCGGGTGCAGGTCGAGTTCGGCGAGGCACGGCAGGTCCTGAGAGGCCGCGTGCAACACCCATTCGGCGTCGTTGAGCACTTCCGCGAGGGGCGCGAGCTGCCCTTCGAGCGGAATGGGGTCGATGAGGAAGGAGCCGGCACCTTCGCGGCGCAGCTGGACCAGATAGGCCTTCGGCCAGTACCGGTAGCCGGACGCGCGTTCGGTGTCCACGGCGATGGCCCCGCTGCCACCCGCGATCTTCGCGCAGGCTTCAGCGAGGGCTGTCGCGTCGGCGATCACCGGCGGAGTGCCCTCGGCGGGCTCGCGCAGCAGAACCGGTCCACCGGTGTCATCGGTGCCGGTCTTCGGGTCTGCCTGCGGATCTCCGGGTCGGTCGCCTTCCATGGGTGAAGACCCTACGGGACGAGCGGGCCGCGCCTGGTCCGCCCGCCCCGCAGGGCAGTTCGCCTTTGTCAGCGGATCACACCGGCACGCATCGCCAGCGCCACCATCTGAGCCCGGTCACCCGTGCCGAGCTTGCGCCCGATGCGGGAGAGGTGGGATTTCACCGTGAGAGCGGAGAGGCTGAGTTCCTCACCGATCTCCTTGTTGCTCTGGCCGTCGGCGACGAGCTGCAGCACCTCGACCTCGCGCGCGGAAAGCTCGCGCGGGGTGTTGTCGGTGCCGGCGACTCGGGTGCCGGTGGCCAGGACCGGTGCGACGCTCGGGTCCGCGTAGACGCCGCCCTCGAGCACCCTGCGGACGCCGTCGGTCACTACGACCGGCGATGCCGACTTGAGCAGGTATGCCTGGGCGCCGGCCTGGAACGCCGACCTGACCGCGTACGGGTCGTCTGATGAAGCGAGCACCACTACCCGAGGCCAGCCGTGGCTACGGAGTTCCGTAACCAGCTCGATGCCGCTGCCATCCGGCAGTCCGAGATCGAGGATCGCCAGATCACAAGGCCCGGTGGCCTGTGCTCGCGCCCTCGCCTCGGCCACCGTGGCGGCCTCGTGGACGGTGCCCGCACCCATCTGTGCGAGTCTTGCTGAGATTGCCTCCCTCAACAGCGGGTGGTCATCGACCACCAACACGGAAAACAGCTCTTCCCGCGGGTGCGGAACCATGCTCGCCGGCAATGAACCGGCTGGCGTGGATCGGACGGCCTGAGAAATGCCGACGGTAGCCACGTCACTACCTCCCTGGAGTCGGTCGTGCCCCCCGACCGGCACCGGGACTTTCGGCCGTTTAGCCGCGCCAGCTTTAGACCGAAAGTGGTGTCGTCGATGGCACTGTAGCCGCCCTGAGGCCTTCACGGGGGGATCGAATGGGTATCTATCTCAAACGAGTAGTTACTCAGGGAGTTCGTTGTAACACGATCGGGCTAGTACACAGCCGGTGGCTAACGCATCGCCGAAAGAACGCGATGCACTGGGGTTACCGGGGTCCAACCGACTGTGCAGATGGGGCGTGCACCTGCCGGTGCCTCTGCTCGGGAGCCTCGAAAGCCAGTGTGACGGAGGCCGGAAACCGCCTCCGGCATGGGGCTTGATCAACTTCGCTCAGCGTCATGATCGCTTCGCTGGGTGACCGTGATCGTAACGCTCCGGAGGCGTCCGGCGGTGTCCCCGGAGGTGTTTTCGGCGAACTTGATCTTGTTGCTGACGGTGACAGGGTGGGTAGCACGAACGGGGTGGTCCAGACCTCTGAGCGGACGGCTCCGCGCAGGTGGGGGCTGGTCTAGTCCAGATGGCCCCGAAGGGCCTCTCGGCGGCATACGGACGCCCTGAGGGGCTTGCGAATGGGGTAAGCGAAGGCGCTCTCGGCCGCTTCGCGGATACTTCGTGAGTACGTGAAGGCCCCCTTGCTTGCGCTAGGCGCAATGAAGGGGGCCTTCACGTACTCCGGCCGCCGATCCGGCGGGGGAGCAAGGGACCTTTAGTATCGGCAGCTTTCCTAGCGGCACTAGCTGGCCGGAAATCGCAAAATAACCCGAATGCTATGTCTCGATTGATGGGAATCCGGCGTGTCGGGACGGACGGCCGGGGTCTCAGGAGGACTGGCGCTGCTCGAAGAGCGTCACGCCGACCGGCGGCAGTCCGACGACGCTCGCCATCACCTGACAGAAGGCCTGCCCGTGCGGCCGCAGCGCGGCGTCCGTCGGCGTCCAGGACGCCCGCAGTTCCAGATCGTCGGTGCGCGCGGGGCCGGAGATGTCGCCGAAGCGGGCCGACGACGTTTCGGTGACCGTGCCGCCCAGCGCCGTCCACTCCGCGCCGGAGCTCTCCAGCGCGTCGGTCAGCCAGGACCAGCCGACGGCGGGCAGGAAGGGATCGGTCGCCAGTTCCCGGTCCAGTTCGGCGCGGACGTACATGACCAGCCGCAGGACTCCGTCCCAGCCTTCCTGGCCCTCCGGATCGTGCAGCAGTACCAGCCGCCCCGACGCCAGTACGTCCGCCGGCCCTTCGACCTCGCAGCTCACCGCGTAGGACCACGGTGCCAGGCGCTGCGGCGGGCGCATCGTCTCCAGCTGGACTTCCGGGCGGGGCCGGACCGATTGCAACGCCGCGACGGCTTCACGGAAGAGATCGGGTACTGATGTCATCGCGGTCACCAACCGACTGTAAGACGCGATCGTCCGGTTCGGGGCGCAGGCGCGCCGAGAGTAAGGCCTCCGAGCACCCATGGCACCATGAACCGTGATGTCTCCTTCACCTGCTTCTCCCGCGCAGACCGTCCCCGCGGCCCGTCGTGCCCTGCCCGGCTCGCCGTTCCTGGCCGCCGCGCGCGGCGAACGTCCGGCCCGCACCCCCGTGTGGTTCATGCGCCAGGCCGGCCGGTCGCTGCCCGAGTACCGGGCGCTGCGCGAGGGCACCTCGATGTTCGAAGCGTGCTTCGACCCCGAGATGCTCGCCGAGATCACCCTCCAGCCGATCCGCCGTCACGGCGTCGACGCGGCCATCCTCTTCAGTGACATCGTCGTCCCGCTCAAGGCGGCGGGCCTCGACATCGACATCGTCGCGGGCACCGGGCCGGTCGTCGCCGAGCCGATCCGCGACGCCGCGGGCGTGCGCGCGCTCCCGGTCCTGGACCCGGAGCAGGTGGAGCGGGTCGCCGACGGCGTCCGGCTGCTGGTCGGGTCGCTGGGCGAGACGCCGCTGATCGGCTTCGCGGGCGCGCCGTTCACCCTGGCCTCCTATCTCATCGAGGGCGGGCCGAGCCGCAACCACGAACACACCAAGGCGCTCATGCACTCCGAGCCGGCGCTGTGGCACGAGCTGGCCGGGCGCCTGGCGGACATGGCGATCACGTTCCTCGGCGCGCAGCTCGACGCCGGGGCCGACGCGATCCAGCTGTTCGACTCGTGGGCGGGCGCGCTGTCTGAGCGGGACTACCGCGAGTTCGTCCTGCCGCATTCGGCGAAGGTGCTGGACGCGGTCGCGGGCTACGGCGTGCCGCGGATCCACTTCGGCGTCGGCACCGGCGAGCTGCTGGTGGCCATGCGCGACGCGGGTGCCGACGTGGTCGGCGTCGACTGGCGCATCCCGCTCGACGAGGCCGTCCGGCGGCTCGGCGGCGGAGTCGTGCAGGGCAACCTCGACCCGGCGCTGCTGCACGCGTCCTGGCCGGTGCTCGAAGCCGAGGTCCGGCGGATCCTCGCCGAGGGCCGCGCGGCCGACGGCCACATCTTCAACCTCGGCCACGGGGTGCTGCCCGGCGTCGACCCGGACGTCCTGACGCGCGTGGTCGGGCTGGTGCACGAGATCCGGCAGTGAGAACGGTCGCCGTCGTCGGTGGCGGTATCTCGGGACTGACCGCGGCGTACCGGCTGCGGACGCTGCTCGGTGAGGACGCCCGGATCGTCGTCTTCGAGGCGACGGAGTCCCTCGGCGGGAAACTCCGCACGATCGAACTCGCCGGTGAGCGCTACGACGTCGGCGCCGAGGCCTTCCTCGCCCGCCGCCCCGAGGCGCTCTCCTTGGTGAAGGAGGTCGGGCTGGGCGAAAGCCTCGTCCACCCCACCAAGGCCCGCGCGAAGATCCACGCCGGCGGTTCCGTGCTCGGCCTGCCCCCGGGCACGGTCATGGGCGTTCCCGCCGCCGCGGACGCGGTCGCCGGGGTGCTGTCGGAGAAGGGCCGCGCGCTGGTCGAGGCCGAGTCGTCGCTGCCGCCGGTGGACCTGCCCGCCGGTGACGTGCCGCTCGGCCCGCTGCTGCGCGAGCGCTTCGGCGACGAACTCGTGGACCGGCTCGTCGACCCGCTGCTGGGCGGGGTCTACGCCGGGGGAGCGGACGGGCTCGGGCTGCGCGCGACGATGCCCGGCCTCGCGTCCGCGGTGGACCGCGGCGCGCGCTCGCTGACCGAAGGCGCGGCCTCACTCATGCCCGCATCACCCAGTACAGCGCCCGTCTTCGGGACCTTGCTGGGTGGCCTCGGCACGCTGATCCACCGGCTCGCGGAACTGTCGCGCGCCGAGATCCGGACCGGGACCACCGTGACGGCGCTGGAGCGCACCGCCACCGGCTGGAAGGTCGACGACCTCGACGCCGACTCCGTCCTGCTCGCCGTCCCGGCGCCTTCGGCACGACGGCTGCTCGACGGCGTCGCGGGGGTCGCGTCGTCGGCGTTCGCGGAGGTCGAACTCGCGTCGATGGCGGTGGTCGCGCTCGCACTCCCGCCGGGGACCGAACTGCCGGACTCGTCCGGCGTGCTGATCGGCGCCGGCGAGCGGGACACGGCCGGGAAGCCGTTCGCCGCCAAGGCGTTCACCTTCTCCACCCGCAAATGGGCGCAGTACGGCGAAGGCCCGGTGCTGGTCCGCGGCTCGGTCGGCCGTTTCGGTGAGCCGGGCGCGCTGCACGCGGACGACGACGAACTCGTGCGCGTGGTCCGCGACGATCTCGCCCGGCTGACCGGGGTCACCGCCGAGCCGATCGAGACGCTGGTGACCCGGTGGGGTGGCGGGCTCCCGCAGTACGGCACCGGTCACCTCGAACGCGTCGAACGGATCGAGCGCGCCGTCGCGGACGTCGGAGGGCTCGCCGTGGCGGGCGCGACACTGCACGGCGTCGGGCTCCCGGCCTGCGTCGCCACCGCCGACGCGGCCGCCCGCCGCATCGCCGGGATCACACCGACCCACGAGGGCTCCTGAGCACCGGCAGTGCCAAGATGGCGGTATGGCGCGGCTGAACTACAACGAGCTCAACGACACCATCCGTTACACCGCCTGGTCGGTCTTCCGGGCCGAGCAGGGCAAGCTCGGCGAGGACCGCACGAAGGCGACCGCGGAGACCACCGAGTACCTCGACGCGCTGGAGGCCAAGGGCGTCGTCGTCCGCGGTCTCTACGACCTGTCGGGGCTGCGGGCCGACGCCGACTACATGGTCTGGTGGCACGCCGAGGAGATCGAGCAGGTCCAGGCCGCGTACAGCGGTTTCCGGCACACCCCGCTCGGCCGCGCCTCGGTGCCGGTCTGGAGCCAGGTCGCGCTGCACCGCCCGGCCGAGTTCAACAAGAGCCACATCCCGGCGTTCCTCGCCGGTGAAGAGGCCCGCAAGTTCATCTGCGTCTATCCGTTCGTGCGCTCCTACGAGTGGTACCTGCTGCCGGACGACGAGCGCCGCAAGATGCTCGCCGACCACGGCAAGGAGGCCCGCGACTACCCGGACGTCCGCGCCAACACGGTCGCGTCGTTCGCGCTGGGCGACTACGAGTGGATCCTGGCCTTCGAGGCCGACGAACTGCACCGCATCGTCGACCTGATGCGTCATCTGCGCGGCACCGAGGCCCGCCTCCACGTGCGCGAGGAGATCCCGTTCTACACCGGGACCAAGGTGGAACCCGCCGAGCTGATCGCGCTCCTGCCCTAGTGAACGCACCAGTGGATGCCCGCGTCTGGACCACACTCACCGGTGACAAGCTCGCCGAAGACGCCGTCGAGGTCACCGGCCCCGATTCCGTGCTGCCCGGGACCTTCCGGGTCGAGGAGGCGGCGACGACGAGTATCGCCGCGGCGACGCTGGCCGCCGGGGAACTGTTGCGGCTGCGGGGAATCGAACCCGGCCGGGTCTCGGTCGACACTCGGCACGCGGCGGCGTCGTTCCACAGCGAGCAGTACATCCGGGTCGACGGGGAGCCGGTGCCGTTCAGCGCGCCGCTGTCCGGCGACTACCGCGCGAACGACGGCTGGGTGCGGCTGCACTGCAACTACCCGCGTCACGTTTCCGCCGTCTGCTGGGGTCTCGGCGTGCCCGCGACCCGGGCGGCGTTCGAGAAGGTCGTCGCGGCCAAGTCGAAGTACGAGGTCGAGTCCGCGGTGATCGGCGCCGGCGGTGCCGCGGCCGTACTGCGGACCCGCGACGAGTGGCTGGCGCACAAGCAAGGGCAGGCGTCGAGCGAGCTGCCGGTCGCCGAGATCCGCCCGCTCGGGCCGTCGGAACCGGTGCGGCTGTTCGAGTCCGACCGGCCGCTGGGCGGGGTGCGGATCCTGGACCTGACCCACGTCATCGCCGGGCCGGTCGCGGGCCGCGTGCTCGCCGCGCACGGCGCCACCGTCATGCACATCGGGTCGGCGCAGCTGCCGACCGTGCCGCCGCTGGCCGTCGACACCGGGATGGGCAAGCTCTCGGCGTACGTCGACCTGGAGACCGAGGCCGGGCGCTCGCGGCTGCGCAAGCTGATCGCGCGCGCCGATGTCGTTCTCCAGGGGTTCCGGCCGGGATCGCTGGTGGCCAAGGGTTTTTCGCCGGAGGCGATCGCCGAGCTGCGACCGGGGATCGTGATCGCGGACCTGTCGGCCTACGGCTGGGAAGGACCGTGGGCGCGCAGGCGCGGGTTCGACAGCCTCGTGCAGATGACGTCGGGGATCGCCGCCGAGGGCGGCGAGACGGCCGGGATCGACGGCCCCGGACCGCTCCCGGTGCAGGCGCTCGACCACGCGACCGGCTGGCTCACCGCGGCGGCGATCATGACGGCCGTCCGCCGGGCTGCCACCGAAGGCGGCAGCCAGCACGTCCGCACTTCGCTCGCCGGGACCGGGGAGTGGCTGAACTCCTTGGGGCGCAAGGAAGCCGGGCCTACCGGCTTCGATGGCGCCGAATTCCTGGAGGACGCCGACAGCCCGCTCGGCCGGCTCACCCGGGTCAAGATGGCGGGCACGCTGCCCGGCTCGAATCCCTTCTGGGTGGAGGGGACGCGCGTCGCCGGAAGCGACCGGGCCGTCTGGTGAAACCCGCATCCAGAGGACTAAATGCGGGACGTCGTCCCAGGCACCGTACGCATTCAGAGGACTAAATGCGGCGTAGCCAGCGGGTGAACCGGCCCGGGGGTTTCGGGACTTCGCCGCGCTCGACGAGCCACGTGCCGAAAGCGTCGGCGTAGGCCCTCGCACGGATCGCGTCGGTCTTCGGGTGCGCTGTCGCGTACTCGCGGAACAGTGCGGCGAACCGGTCGCCGAGGGCCTCGGAGAGGTCCGGCCGCAGGTACGCGGCCAGCCTGCTTTGCTTATTCCGCAACACGTTCGCCTCGATACGGAGCCTGTCCGCGTCGAAACCCGCGGGGGCGTCGCCGTCGGCGAGGAGCGCCTTGAGCAGCTCGGCCTGCTGTCCGGCGAGCCGTTCCCGGGGCGACGTCACGGCGAGACCGCTTCCCTGAGCGCGGTCAGCTCGGCCGCCAGTTCGGCGTCGGTCGGGTAGTCGTCGTCGCGCTCCAGCAGGACACCCGGCGGCTCGACCCGCTTCCGAAGTTCCCGCAGCAGGTCCAGGACTTCCGGGACCACCGGATGGGCGTGCGTGTCGTGGTAGACGCCGTCGCGTTCGACACCGCCCGCCATATGCGTGTACGCCAGCCGCTCCCACGGGATCTCGTCGAGGAACCGCTCGGGATCGGTGCCGAGGTTGCGGGCGTTGGCGTAGAGGTTGGCGACGTCGATGATCAGCAGGCAGCCGGTCCGGTCGGTCAGCTCCCGCAGGAACTCCGACTCGGTGAACTCGGCGCCCGGCCATTCCAGCACCGCCGCGATGTTCTCCAGCGCGAACGGGACCTCCACGATGGACTGGGTCAGTTTGACGTTGTCCACCAGGACGTCGAGCGCTTCCCGGGTGCGGGGGAGCGGCATCAGATGTCCCGAGTCGAGGCCGCCCGCGCGCACGAAACACACGTGATCGCTGGCCATCGGCGCGCCGAGTTCGCGGGTGATCTCCGCGAGATGCTCGACGCGGGCGGTGTCCAGCGGTTCGGCCCCGCCCAGCGACAGCGAGACCGCGTGCGGCAGGACCGGCGTTCCTTTGTCGCGCAAGGCGACCAGGGTTTCGGGAAGATGCCCGGCGTGCAGGTTCTCGGCGACGACCTCGACCCAGTCGACGCCGGGCAGCCGAGCGATCGACAGGTCCAGCTCGTGCCGCCAGCCGATCCCGATGCCGAGGCGGCCCGGTCCGTCAGCCACCGCAGCCGCCGCCACCGCAGCCGCCCCCACCACCGCAGGAAGAGGAGCTTCCGCTGCTGCACGAGGAGCCGGTGCTGCAGGTGCTGCCGCCGCTGGACGAACCACCGCCGCCGAAACCGCCGGGGATCGGCGGCGGGATCAGCGCCTCGCTCAGTTCCTCGTCCGGGTAGAAGGCGAGCCCGCCGAGCGCGACCGCCGCGGCCGCGCCGCCCAGCAGGAGCCCGGGGCCCACGCCGCCCACGGCCGGTTCGTTGGGGATCCCGCGCTTGCGCTCGCGCGCCAGGGCGCTGTTGGCGCTCCCGAGGATCCGGTTGCCTTCGCTGGTCGGACGCGGTCCGGCTTTCTTGTTCTTGACGGACCGGGCGATCAGCGTCGCGACCCCGGCCGCGATCAGCAGGGGGATCAGGAAGCCGATGGGGTGGTTCGTTCCGAGCCCGGCGAACAGGCGCACCACACCGAGGACGAGCACGGCGGCGTACAGGAAGAACACGACCCGGCGGATCCGCGGCGCCTGATTGACGACCACGAGCCCCCGCGCCTCCAGGCCCTTGGCGAGCGCCTGCATCGGCCCGGACATGCGCAGCCTGTCACGCATTCCGCGGGTCGTCGCGTTGTAGCCCGGCTTGGCGCCCTTCGCGACGGCCCTTTCGATCGGGTCGGCGGGCTCGGCGCCCGCCAGCTGGAGCTGCTTCGAGCTGCTGACCCGCAACGTCCCGCGCTCGACCAGGGCCGCGATGGCCGTGTCGACCACGCGGTCCGGGCCGCCCGCGAGGTAGGCGAGCTCGTACACCGTCGGCTGCGGTCCGCTCACGGCGGCGCGCGGCGCCTTGCGTCCCAGCTTGACCGCGATCGTCCACAAGACACCGACGACCAAGGGAAACACCAGCAGTACGGCGTAGATCGCCAGGAAAGTGGGTCCGGGGATGCCCCAGGTGTCTTCCATCGCACGGGCCTTTCACGAGCAGGTGCACTTACCGTAGTCGGACGTCGTTCCGTCCGGTCGTGGTTCCGTGATTCGAGCAGCCGGGGTGGCCTTTCACGACGGCACTTGGGCCGTCAGCCGCCGCAACCCCCTCCGCCGCCGCATGAGGAGGAGCCCCCGCCACAGGAAGAGCCGCCGCCGCACGAGGACGCGGCGAAGGAGGCCGCGCCTCCGCCGCAGGTGCTCGCCGTGCCGCCGAACAACCTCGCCTTCGTGTCGCCGGTCCTGATCAGCGTGAGCGCCACGACCTGGTCGGGGAAGGCCTGCACCCCGTTGAGGGCCACCCGCCCGGTCACGGTGCGTGCCAGGTCGCGGTCCCAGTCGCCGTACCGCAGCGCCAGCCGGCCCGCGGCGGTCGCGCGGCCGGACCTGTCCGGCCATTGCCGCCACACGGTCACGCCCAGCGCGCAGACCACGCCGACGAACAGGAAGACGAGGATGGTGTGCGGACGCTCCAGCGGTACGGCGTTCGCCAGCCGCGCGATGCCCAGCGCGAGGACGGCCGCGTAGAGGGCAAGAGCGAGCAGCCAGCCCGTCCGTCGCCGGTTTTCGGCGACGAACAGGCCCTTCCGCTCCAGGTCGGCGCGCAGCTCCAGGACGACCTCGTGCCCGGACATTCCGGAGCGCAGCTCACGCAAGGTGACCCCGTGGCCGTGCACGAGCGAGACGACCGCGCGCTCGAAGGGATCCTCCGGGGCGGGCCGGATCGGATGCAGGAGCCCGCGGCCGTCGGGCCGGAGCGAGTGCCGTTCGATCAGCCCGGCGACGGCGGTGTCGGTGACCCGTTCCACGCCGTCCGCCAGCGCGGCCAGGTGATAGAGACCGGGCACCTTCCTGACGCCGGTGTCACGGCGCAGCCACAGTTCGTTCGCCACGGCGAGTGCCACCGGCAGTACGGCGCAGACACCGTAGATCCAGGCGAAAGCCGGTCCGGAGATTCCCCAGGGTTCGTTCACAAAACACCGCCCTCCCCGACGCTGTTCCAGTTCTCAGTGAACGCGTCGGAGAGGGCGGAGGTTCGCTCGGTTCGGTTACGACTCGGACTCGGGGACGAGCTTCAGCGAGATCGAGTTGATGCAGTACCGCTGATCCGTCGGCGTGGCGTAGCCCTCGCCTTCGAAAACGTGCCCGAGGTGGCTGTGGCACGACTTGCACAGCACCTCGATGCGGCGCATCCCCATCGTGGTGTCCTCGCGGAGGAGGACGGCGTCGGTGTCGGCCGGGTCGTAGAACGACGGCCAGCCGCAATGGCTCTCGAACTTCGTGTCGCTGCGGAACAGCTCGGCGCCACAGGCGCGGCATTGGTAGACACCGGTGGTCTTCTCATCGGTGTACTCGCCGGTGAAGGGACGCTCGGTGCCCGCCTGGCGGAGCACGGCGTACTCGTCGGGGCTGAGCTGTTCCCGCCATTCCTGCTCGGACTTGACCACGCGCGGCGTGGCTCCGACAACGGGTTTCATACCTTTCACTGGTTCCACGTTACCCCGCGAGCCACGCGATGGCCCGGCCGATGATGTCCCATGCGGTGACCATCACGCCGAGCACGATGAGGACCACGACGAGTGCCGAGATCCACCAGCGCAGGCCGCCGAGACGGTTGCTGGAGTCGGCGAAATCGGAGACGCCGTCGATGCAGGCTTCGACGGTGAAGTTCGGGCCGCAGCGTTCGATGCGGTCCAGATGCTCGGCGAAGGCACGGGCTTCGGGGTCGTACGGGTCGAGGCCTACCAGGTCCTCCTCGAAACGAGGATTCTGGCCAGGTCCGAAAGGTCCGCTATCGGCCATACCGGCAACAGTAAGCCAAGAGCGGCGATTGGCCTACCACCAGCGAGGCGGGTCTCACCACCGCCACGCTGCGTCAGTTGCCGAGTACTCGCGTGTCGGCGTCGATGTAGTACTGCCCGCCGACCTGGACCACGCGCAGTGCCGGGCGAGGGCCGCCGTTGATCGTGATGTTCATGTCGATCGACCCGTCGGGGTTTCCGCCGCCGCTGTCGGCTCGTGCTTTTTCGGAGCCGGTGACCTTGTGTGCTGCCCAGTACTCGGCGAAGGCCTGCTCGGAGCCGTACACGGCCTTCGCGGCGTCAGTGAGCTTGTTCCAGCTCGCGGTCGTGCCGATCTTGCCCGTGTCGAAGAAGTCCAGGAGGAAGCCGCCCACGCTCGAATAGCTGGTGACCTTTTCACTGGGGGTCTTCCCCAGGCCAGCGGGCGCGGGAGCGGATGAAGACGAGCCGCTCGACTTGGGCGCCGAGGTGCCGGGCTGCGGGTTGGCCCCCGTGTTGCCCCCGGCCTGGTTGCCGCTGCCCCCGTTGCTCGAATTGAGCACCAGGAACACGATCACGGCGATCACCACGACCGCGGCGCCGGCACCCGCGAACAGGACGGCCTTGCGCTTGGCGTCGGGGGCCTTGGCCGGGGACGGCCGCATCGGGGCGGCCGCGGACGGCGGCGGGGTCGCCGCGGGGACCGGGCGCGGCGGCGTGTTCGGCGGGGCGGCCTGCGAGCGCATGGGGATGAACGCGGCCGTCGGGGTGTGCTGCTTGACGGGCGGAGGCGGTGGTGGCGCCGAGGCCGACTGGGCCGGGCTCTCGGTCCGCTGCCACGGCGGCCGCTCACCCAGAGGGTTGCCGCCGCCCGGGGTGTCGGGGGCGGCGGGCTGTCTACCGCCGCCCGCTCCGAAGAGCCGCGGCGAGGCCGCCATGCCCGAGCCGGATTCGTTCGCCGCCAGCGCGGCGAGGCGCTCCCGGGCTTCGGCCATGCTCGGGCGTTCGGTCGGCTCGGTGCGCAGGAGGCTCATCAGCAGCGCCGTCGCGGCGCCCGCCTGCTGCGGCGGGTTGATCTGCCCGTTCGCGGCCGCGTAGAGCAGCGCGAGCTGGTTGGAGCTGTTCCCGTACGGCGTCTGGCCCTCGATCGCCTGGTAGAGCGTGGCGCCGAGCGCGAAGACGTCGGAGCTGGGCACCGGGTCGGAGCCGCGCGCCAGCTCGGGCGCGAGGTAGGCCGGGGTGCCGCCGATCAGGCCGGTCTGGGTGAGCGTCATGTCGCCCGCCGCGCGCGAGATGCCGAAGTCGGTGATCTTCGCGGTGCCGGACTCGTCGATCAGGATGTTCCCGGGCTTGACGTCGCGGTGCACGATCCCGGCGCGGTGCGCGGCGACCAGCGCCGACGCGACCTGCTCGCCGATCTTCGCGACGCGCCCCAGCGGCAGCGTGCCCTCGTCGGAGATGATCGCCGAGAGACTCGGGCCGTTCAGGTACTCCATCACCAGGCAGGGGTCGCCGCCGTGCTCGGCGATGTCGAACACGACGATCGCGTTCGGATGCTGGAAGCGGGCCGCGTTCTTCGCCTCGCGCATGGCGCGCTGGCGCATGTTGTCGCGTTCGGCCTCGGAGACACCGGGCTGCGGGAGGATCTGCTTGACCGCCACCGAGCGCTCGAGGCGGACATCGATGGCGCGCCAGACCACCCCCATGGCACCGCTACCAATTTGCTCTACCAGGCGGTAGTGCCCAGCGATCAGCTGACCGGTGTCGATGGCGACTGCTCCTGACACATTCTTTGACGAACACATCCCGGGTGATGGTGGCGTTACGCGGCCTGAAAGGTCCCGCGCACCCGATCGAGTGTAGCGGGCGGCGGTTTCGGCTCCCCGTCAGCTCGCCGGTGCGGAGGCGGGCAATTCTTCCTCGCCGCTCGATTCGGGCACCGGAGCGGCTTTCCGCCGGAAGACCTTGACCAGCCCGATGGCCCCCGCGGCGGCGAACACGGCGTAACAGATCAGCAGGGCGGGAGGCGTTTCCCCGGTCAGCGCGTCCCCGAGGACGACGACCGCGATCGTGCCCGGCAGGCTGCCGAGCGCGGTCCCGATCAAATACGGAACGAAACGGACGGATGACACTCCGCACAAGTAACTGAACGGAGCGAAGGGCACCATCGGGATCAGCCGTAAGGAGGTGATCGCCAGGACCCCGCCGTCCGAAAGGCGGTCGTTGACCGCGCGGACCTTGGCCCGGTGCAGGTGCCGGGTCACCAGATCGCGGCCGAGCGCCCTCGAAAGGGCGAACGAGAGCCCGGAGGCGACCGTGGTCGCCAGGATGCCGACGACGATGCCCGTCGTGGCCCCGAGCAGCAGCCCGCCCGCCAGGTTGAACACGGTGCGCGGGATCGGCGCCACGGTCAGCACCGAATAGACCAGGAAGAAC
Source organism: Amycolatopsis oliviviridis (assembly GCF_014654365.1). Classification (GTDB taxonomy): domain Bacteria; phylum Actinomycetota; class Actinomycetes; order Mycobacteriales; family Pseudonocardiaceae; genus Amycolatopsis; species Amycolatopsis oliviviridis. The sequence goes on along the minus strand of NZ_BNAY01000002.1, from coordinate 675,717 downwards.
ACCAGCGGCGTCGCGGGGCCGGTTTCGGCCGCCCAGGCCCGCAGCCCGGCCGGGCTCGGGATCGGCAACAGCACCGCGGCCGTCACGAAGAGGGCGAGCACGGTGAGCGCGAGAATTAATTTGGTACGGCCGGACACTGCGTCCACCGTACGGTATTCGCCGTGATCGATACCGAGGCGCTGCGGACCCAACCCGACCTCACCGGCGAGACCGTCCTGCTCACGCAACTCGACGAGACGTACTTCGAGACCGGCTGGGAGGCCTTGCGGGAACCGGAAAGCCGCAGGCTGACCGGTACGCACACCGACTTCACCGAAGAACAGGTCCGGACCTGGCTGGCCGGACGGCCGGGCCTGGACGATCGCGCGGACTACGCGATCGTGCGCAAGTCCGATCGCGCGCACGTCGGCGATCTCGCGCTCACCGACGTCGACAAGGACAACCGCTCCAGCGCCTTCCGCATCGCGCTGAACGGTCCGGCGTTCTACGGCAAGGGCTACGGCACCGAGGCGACCAAGCTGCTGCTGGGTTACGCGTTCGACGTCGTCGGCCTGCATCGCGTCTCGCTGGAGGTCTTCGACTACAACCCGCGTGCTCGGCGTGCCTATGAGAAGGCCGGGTTCGTTCGCGAGGGGCTCCAGCGGGAGGCGCTGTGGTGGGACGGCGAGTGGCATGACGTCATCACGATGGCAATCCTGAAGAACGATCCGCGGCCCTGAGCGGCGCCGGACTGGCTACGGTGGGCGCATGCCCAAGAACGGTGAGCCGATCGAGGTCGCGGTAGGCGAGCGCAAGGTCCGGGTGTCCAGCCCGGACAAGGTGTACTTCCCGGCCCGCGGGATCACGAAGCGCCAGGTCGTCGAGCACTACGTCGCGGTCGGCGAGCCGCTGCTGCGCGCGATCGGGGAGCGGCCGACGACGCTGAAGCGCTACGTCGACGGCGTCGAGGGCGGCTGGTTCTACGCCAAGCGTGTGCCGAAGGGCGCCCCGGAGTGGGTGGAGACGGTGAAGATCACCTTCCCGTCCGGCCGGACCGCCGAAGAGGTCTGCCCGACCGAGGCCGCCGTGTTCGCCTGGGCGGCGAACCTCGGCACCTTCGACTTCCACCCGTGGCCCGTGCGGCGGCCGGACGTCGACCACCCCGACGAACTCCGCATCGACGTCGACCCGCCGGACGAGGCCGGGTTCTCCGACGCGGTCGAGGTCGCCGGTGTGGTGCGCGAGGTCCTCGACTCGGCGGGCCTCGTCGGCTACCCGAAGACCTCGGGCGGCCGCGGCGTGCACGTCCTGGTGCGGATCCGGCCGGACTGGGACTTCATCGACGTCCGTCACGCGGTGATCGCGCTGGGCCGCGAGGTCGAGCGCCGGATCCCGGACAAGGCGACCATCGCCTGGTGGAAGGAAGAGCGCGGCGGGCGGGTCTTCATCGACTACAACCAGGCGGCGCGCGACCGCACGGTGGCGTCGGCCTGGTCGGTCCGGGGCACCGCGCGCGCGACGGTGTCGACGCCGCTGACCTGGGACCTGCTGACCGAGGTCGACCCGGACGACTTCGACGTCCTGACCGCGGGCGCCTTCTACGCCGAGCGCGGCGACCTCCACGCGCCGATGGACGAGCAGGCGTTCGGCATCGAGACCCTGCTGGAGTGGTACGCGCGGGACGAGCGCGACCACGGCCTCGGCGAGATGCCGTACCCGCCGGACTATCCGAAAATGCCCGGGGAGCCGAAGCGTGTTCAACCCAGCAAGGCGCGCGACGACACTTAGGCCCGGCCGACGCGGGACAAAGAGCGGTCGGCGACGGTCAGCGCGAGGAACAGCACGCTGACCACCAGCAGGAACGCGGCCAGATGGTGCAGCCCGCCGCTGTCGGCGCGCTGGCCGAAGAAGGCCCCATTGGCCGCGGACGCGACGATGGCGCCGAGGTAGCCGAAGGTGCGGAGCAACCCGGCCGACGAGCCCATCCGTTCGGCGTGGGCCTGGTGGTACACGGAGTTCTGCAGCGCGAGGTTGTTCAGCCCCTGCGGGATCCCGAGGACGATGACGACGGCCAGCAGTGTCCACACCGGACTGCCGTCGTTGAGGAACAGCAGCAGCGCGCAGGCGGCGACCTGGCCGAGCGAACCGGCCAGCAGCTTGCCGCGGACGGCTTTGCTGCGCCCGGTGACGGTGGAGGCGATGATCCCGACGGCGAACAGGGGAAGCAGCACCAGCCCGGCTTCCGACGCGGACAGCCCGTGCCCCTGCTCCATCCACTGCGTGAACCCGTAGAGGAAGGCGTAGCTGACGACGAAGCTGAGCAGGGCCCGGCCGTAGGTGGCCAGCAGCGGCAGGTTGCCGCCGAGCAGGCGCACGTCGATGAACGGCTGCCGGGCCCGCAGCTCGCGCCAGGCGAAACCGGCGCCCGCCACGACGGTCACGGCGAGCAGCCACCAGTCGCCGCCCCGGACGTCCATCAGGAACAGCAGCAGGCAGACGAGCGCCGCGGCGAACAGGCCCATGCCGGGCAGGTCGAGTTCGCGGACGAGACCGCGGCCGTCCTGGCGGGTGGCCGGTGTCGCGGGGAGGCGGCGGAAGCCGAGGTAGAGGCCGGCCAGGGCGAGCGGGATGTTGATCGCCAGCGTGGCGCGCCAGCCGCCGATCCCGATCAGCAGGCCGCCGAGGCTGGGCCCGACGACGGCGATGGTCTGCGTGGTGATGGCGAGCGCGGTGAGGACCCCGGCCGGGCTGTCCTTCCCGGTGCGCCGCGCTTCGCTCCGGATGAGGTGCATCGCCGCCGGATAGCCGGCGCAGGTGCCGAAACCGAGGAGCACCCGGGACGCGACGAGCACGCCGAAGCCCGGGGCGAGCATCCCGACGACACCGGAGATCCCGGTCAGCGCCGCCCCGGCCAGGAACAGGCGGCGGGGGCCGAAGAGGTCGATGAGCCGCCCCACCACGGGCTGGCCGATCGCGGTGGCCAGGTACAGCGCGGAGACCAGCCAGGCCGTCTCGGCGGGCGGCGCCCTGAAGGCCACGCCGATCGGCACCAGGGACACCGAGATGATCGACGAGTTGACCGGGTTGAGGGCCGCTCCCAGCATCATCGGGGGCAGCAGCCGCCGGTCGAAACCGGTTTCCGTCGTGGTGTTCATCGGCGCACGACCCGTTCCAGCAGCGCCGCCGCTTCGATCAGCGTGCGGCGTTCGGCCTCGGTGCACCGCGCCTCCAGGATCTGGGCGAGCCAGCCCTCTCCGGCGCGACGGCGTTCTTCGAGGAAGACGTGGCCGCTGTCGGTGACGAAGACCAGCTGACGCCGACCGTCCTCGGGATCCGGGCGGCGGGCGGCCAACCCTCGTTCCACCAGGACACCGACGGTGGTGGCGATCGATTGGTGGCGGATGCCTTCCAGGGCCGCCAGGTCGCTGACCGACGCTTCGCCGTCCTTGTCGAGCCGGCTGAGCACGGACGTCTGGGACGGCGTGAGATCACCGCTGCCGTAGTTCTCCCGCAGGCGGCGTCGCAGCCGGCTGAAGGCGACGCGGATGTCGTGGGCCGCGCGGGCACTGGACGCGGAGGCGTTCTCGGTCATGATCGCAGGCTAACTTCCGCAGTTGAAACTGCGCAATGTTGCCTGCGTATCTAGCCGCGCGTGAACTCGCAGCCCGCGACCTGCACGTACTCGCCCTTGCGCGCGGTGAACCGGGCTGCGCCCGTGGTCAGCTGGTCGGCCACGATCTTCGACGCGCCGACGGCGCGGAGCCTCGCCCAGTAGCAGTGCCCGTTACCGCCCGGTGCCGGTCCGGGGGAGCGGTACGAGCCCGCCTCGACGTCAGTGCCGACCAGGTAGGTCCCGTCGGCGAACCGGTCCGCCGGGGTGGCCGCGGCCGCGCGCCCCGAAGTGACCGGGGGTGCCGGGATCGTGACGGTCGGCGCGGGTGCGGCTTCGGCCGTGACGGTCACCGTCGCGGGGACCGCCGGTGCCGCGCCCGCGCCGGGCGCTCTCGGGTGGGTGGCCGCCACCACGCCGACGCCCGCGCCCAAGGTGAGCGCGACGGCGAGTCCGGCCACGAGGCGGAACGCATTTCGTGACGACGCGTGCGGTGTCGGTGACCAATTCGTGCTCGTCATCCGTCTCTTCTTCGATTTGCTCGCGGAGTGATTGCGCTTTCGTGTCGATCTAGAAACCTGTTACCGCTCCGCGGCGGACCGATACGAGACTGTGTGACGCACGGGACCTTGCCGTAACGGCAAGCTTCCTGCCAGCGACATTTCCCTCCGAACACTAGGCTGGGGGAGACGAAGGAGTACCTGTGGACGACTTGATCGCCTTTCTCGCCGCGCGTGTGGGGCAACGCCAGGCGTTGATCATGCAGGCGGTCAAGAAAACCGAGATCAGCGAATCGCTCAATCGCGGTGAGACCAAGGTCGTCATCGAAAAGAAGATCCGTTCGCTGAACGACATCGAACTCGACACGGTCAATCAGATGATCAACGAGATCGAGGCGACCCGGCGGCTCCTGCAGGCGCACCGCACCACGGTCTCGGAGAAGGTCCCGGGATTTCCCTTGTACGGCAACGAGTACTGGTGCGAGACCTGCCATGTGCCCGCCGACGAGGCCGGCACGAACTGGTGCCTGACCCTGCGGCTGCTGGCCCTGCCGTACGCCGACCACGCGGACTACAGCGAGCGCTGGCGCCCCTGAGCGGGGAATGCCCGCCGGGTCCGGACGCGTTGACCCGAAGGTGATCACGCTTTCGGTACTGGACCGGTCCCCGACCCGTCGCGGCGGCGACGCGCCCCGCGCCCTGCGGGACACGGTCGCGTTCGCGCGGGACATCGAAGCGCTGGGCTACCACCGGTTCTGGGTCTCCGAACACCACAGCGTGCCCGGCGTCGCCGGATCGGCGCCCACGGTGCTGGCGGCCGCCGTCGCTTCGGCGACAGAGCGGATCCGGGTCGGCACGGGCGGTGTGATGCTGCCGAACCACCGGCCGCTCGTGGTCGCGGAACAGTTCGGTGTGCTCGAATCGCTGTTCCCCGGCCGGATCGACATGGGGCTGGGCCGGTCCGTCGGGTTCACCGGCGGGGTCCGGCAGGCGCTCGGGCACGAGAAGGACGACGCCGACCGTTTCGGTGAGCAGGTCCGGGATCTGCTGGGCTTTCTCGCGGGCGACCAGACCACGTATCCGGGTGTGCACGCCATTCCCGCCGAAGGCCTTCGCGTGCCCGCGTTCCTGCTGGCCACCGGCGCCGGCGCGCGGCTGGCCGCGGAACTGGGGCTGCCGCTGGTGATCGCGCCGGTCCGAGGCGAAGGTCCGCTGCTCGAAGCGATCGAGGGTTATCGCTCCGGCTTCCAACCGTCCGCGCAGGCTTCGCGGCCGTATGTCGTGGTGTCCACGGCGATCGCGGTCGCCGAAACGGCCGAACGGGCCCGGCGGTTGCTGATCCCCGAGGCGTGGTCGACGGTCTACTCCCGGACGCACGGCGTCTTCCCGCCGCTGTCGCCGGTGGACGAGATCCTCGCCGCGCCGCTTCCGGACCGCGATCGGGAGCGGCTGGACCGCGCGCTCGACGGCCAGATCGCCGGTACCCCGGACGAGGTGGGCGACCGGCTGGCCGACCTCGTCGCCAAGACCGGCGCGGACGAGATCCTGGTGACCACCAGCACTTTCGACCAGGCCGAGCGGCTGGAGTCCTATCGCGGACTGGCCGAGGTCGCCGGAATCCGGAGCCTGGCCGCGGTGTCGTGACTTGGCCGCCTCGCGCGTTTCGTCCTCTGGATGCGGTACTTGCACACGCAAGGACCGCATCCAGAGGATGAAACGCGTTCTAGAGGCGCAACAGAAGCTGGGTGAGGACCCGCTGCGCGGGGTCGTCCAGATCGATCCCGGACACCTCGCCGGCGCGGCGCACCCGGTAGCGCACCGTGTTCGGGTGGATGTTCAGCTCGCGCGCCGCGCGCCGGACATCGCCGAACGCGTCGAGGTAGGCGAGTACGGCGGGCACCAGGATCCCGCCGTGCTCGGCGTCGTGCGCGACCAGGTCGGTCAGCCGGGGATCACGGATCCTCGGCTGCTCACCGAGAAACGCGAGGACTTCCGAGAGCAGGACCTCGGCGCGGACGTCGGCCAGCGAGGCGACGTCCGCGGTCCCGTGCCCGCGCGCCATCGTCGCCAGCACACGGTCCGCGTCGCCACGCGAGGCCGCCGCGTCGGACAGGCGCGGCACGACACCGCCCAGCGCCGCGCGCACCCGGACGTCGAGATGCCGTTGCGCGGTGCCGACGATTTCCTTGGCCAGCGCCAGGATCCGCGTCTCGGCGTGTTCGGGGAGGTCGGGAAGGAGCGCGTAGACCCGGCCGCCGATCACGCTCACCAGCGCGCTGCGCCGGTACGCGGCGGTGTGCACGGTGATCAGGTGCACGAGTTCCGCGCGCCGCAGCTGCCGGTCGGTCGCCGCGCGGTCGCGGGGGAGCGAGAACGCCAGCACCATGGCCGGTTTCCCGGGATCCGCGCCGATGTCGTCGGCGACGGATTCGACGTCGAGACGGCCGTCGAGCAATCCTGCCAGCAGGTCTTCGCGCAGCCGGAGTTCCGGGCTGGGCAGGGTCCGGTGGCGGATCAGTTGCGGTGCGAGCGCCCGGCTCGCGCCGAGCAACGCGATTTCCGCGCTCTCGGTCAGGGGATGCGCGCCCTCCTGGACCCAGATCGTGCCCAGCGGCTGCGATCCGGCGTGGATCCCGGCCGCGATCCGCCGCCGGATGCCGAGATCGGGCCGCTCCTCGATGCGGACGATCCCCTCCCCGGCGCGAAGCCGTTGGTAGACACCCCATTCGCGGAGCATCGCGAGGTATCGCTCCGGGCCTTCGCGCCCGAGGATCGAAAGCCTGCGCAGTTCGTCCACCTCGTCGCCCGCCCGCGAATACGCCAGCACGCGGCTCGCGGTGTCCTCGATGCTGACCAGGCCGCCGGTGAGCGTCGCGATGGTCTGCGCGAGCGAGAACAGATCGCCCAGCACCTCGCCACTGTCCGCCTCACCGCCCGCGCGGGCCGCGTCGACGACGCCCCTGGCCAGTGCCTCGACCTGTTCCCAGCGGGCTTCGTGGCCGACCTCGATCAGCGCGATGCCCGAGTCCGTCGCGACGTTCACGACGGGCGAGCCGCTCTTGATCGCGACGGCGGCGGCCCCGGACCGTCCCGCCGCCCGGATCGCCCCGGCGGCCGACCGTCCGCGGGCTCCGATCACCAGGACGAGATCCCCCGGATGGGCGTCGGGCGGATCCTCCGGATCGTGGATGACGACATCCGCCACTTCGACGCCCAGTCCGCCGGGCGCCGCGAGCACTCTGACCAGCGGTTCCCCGAGTGTGGCGAGGACATGCCGCAGGGACGCGCCGGTGGTCGTTTCCGTAGTCGAGGTCATCACCGAATTAAGCCGATCGGACAAGATGGTCACCCTGATTCTAGCCAGTCGGACAAGCCGTGGAGCGCTCGTCCGGTCTACCGTTCGGGGTGAGACCTACCCGGCGACGTGAAGTCAGGAGCAGTCAGTGGACGCCGTGACCCAGACCCCCGCCCCGAAGAACGAGCCGGTGCTGAACTACGCACCGGGCAGCGCTGAGCGCGCTGAACTCGAGGGCGCGCTCAAAGCGCTGGGTGACGCCGACCCCATCGACATCACCGCCACGATCGGTGGTGAGCAGCGCAAGGGCGGCGGCGAGAAGATCGAGGTCGTCCAGCCGCACAACCACAAGGCGGTGCTGGGCGTCATCCACAGCGCGACCGCGCAGGACACCCACGACGCGATCGCCGCCGCCAAGGCCGCGGCCCCCGGCTGGCGCGCGCTGTCCTACGACGACCGCGCCGCGATCATCCTGCGTGCCGCCGACCTGCTGGCAGGCCCGTGGCGCGCCAAGCTGAACGCCGCCACCATGCTCGGCCAGTCGAAGACCGCCTTCCAGGCCGAGATCGACTCCGCCTGCGAGCTGATCGACTTCTGGCGCTTCAACGTCGCCTTCGGCCGTCAGATCCTCGCGGAGCAGCCGGTCAGCTCGCCCGGGATCTGGAACCGGATGGAGCACCGCCCGCTCGAGGGCTTCGTGTACGCCATCACCCCGTTCAACTTCACCGCGATCTCCGGCAACCTGCCGACCGCGCCCGCGCTGATGGGCAACGTCGTGCTGTGGAAGCCGTCGCCGACGCAGAGCTACGCCGCGCACCTGCTGATGCGCCTGCTCGAAGAGGCCGGCATGCCGCCGGGCGTCATCAACCTGCTGCCGGGTGACGGCAAGGCCGTCTCCGAGGTCGCCCTGACCCACCGCGACCTGGCCGGGATCCACTTCACCGGCTCCACCGCGACCTTCCAGCACCTGTGGGCCACCGTCGGCGCCAACATCTCCGGCTACCGCACGTACCCGCGCCTGGTCGGCGAGACCGGCGGCAAGGACTTCGTGCTCGCGCACGCCTCGGCCGACGTCGACATCCTGCGCACCGCGCTGATCCGCGGCGCCTTCGAGTACCAGGGCCAGAAGTGCTCGGCCGCGTCCCGCGCCTACGTCCCGCGTTCGCTCTGGGCGAGCCTGAAGGACGAGCTGGTCTCCGAGACCGAGGCCATCACCTACGGAGACGTCAACGACCTGAGCAACTTCGGTGGCGCCGTGATCGACCGCCGTGCGTTCGACAAGCACGCGGCCGTGCTGAAGAGCGCCGCCGAGGACGCCGAGATCGACGTCATCGCCGGTGGCACCGCGGACGACAGCGTCGGCTACTTCGTGCGCCCGACGATCCTCGTGTCGGACAACCCGGACCACGAGATCTTCCGCACCGAGTACTTCGGCCCGATCCTCGCGCTGCACGTCTACGACGACAGCACCGACGAGGGCTTCGACACTGTCTTGAAGCTGGTCGACGAGACCGCCGACTACGCGCTCACCGGCGCGATCATCGCGAACGACCGCACGGCCGTCGCGAAGGCGTCCGAGGCGCTGCGCTTCGCCGCCGGCAACTTCTACGTCAACGACAAGCCGACCGGTGCGGTCGTCGGCCAGCAGCCCTTCGGCGGCGGTCGCGCGTCCGGCACCAACGACAAGGCCGGTTCGGTGTTCAACCTGCTCCGCTGGACGAGCCCGCGCTCGGTCAAGGAGACGTTCGTTCCGCCCACCGGCGTCCGTTACCCCCACCAGGGCTGAGAACCAGGAGTTCGTGATGTTGCGTGCCCCGTTGCTCGCCGCCGCCCGATCCCGGCGGATGCGCAAGCTGGTCGAGGTCGTCCCCGCCACCCGATCGGTGGTGAGCCGGTTCGTCGCCGGTTCGAAGACGCCCGACGCCGCTCGGGTGGTCCGCGAACTGGCCGATGACGGCCTCCGGGTCACCCTCGACCACCTCGGCGAGGACACCACCGACGCCGAGCAGGCCGCGACGACCGTCCGCGCCTACGAGGAACTGCTGTCCGCGCTGGCGGCCGACGGCCTCGCGTTCGGCGCGGACGTGTCGGTCAAGCTGTCCGCGGTCGGCCAGTTCCTGCCCGCCGACGGCGAGAAGGTCGCGCTGGAGAACGCCCGCAAGATCTGCGCGGCGGCCGAAGCGGTCGGCGCCACGGTCACCCTCGACATGGAGGACCACACCACCACCGACTCGACGCTGGGCATCCTGCGGGAACTGCGCACCGAGTACCCGTGGGTCGGCGCGGTGCTGCAGGCCTATCTGCGGCGCACCGAGCAGGACTGCCGCGAACTGGCGAGCGAGGGCTCCCGTGTCCGGCTGTGCAAGGGCGCGTACGCCGAACCCGAAGAGGTCGCGTTCCAGGACAAGTCCGAAGTGGACAAGTCCTACGTGCGCTGCCTGAAGATCCTCATGCAGGGCAAGGGTTATCCGATGGTCGCCTCACACGACCCGCGGATGATCGCGATCGCCGAGAAGCTCGCGATGGACGCGGACCGCAAGGCGGACGACCACGAATTCCAGATGCTGTACGGGATCCGTCCCGAGGAGCAGCGCCGGATCGCGGGCGACGGGAAGACGATGCGCGTCTACGTCCCCTACGGCGACGAATGGTACGGCTATTTCATGCGCAGGCTGGCGGAACGCCCGGCGAACCTGGCGTTCTTCCTGCGCGGACTCGCCACCCGGGGCTGACCCGGTCCTCGGTGGCACAGTTCCGCTGAAGTACAAAGGGGCCCTGCCCGGCGAAATCCGCCGGGCAGGGCCCCTTCTTCCCCTGTGTCAGGCTTCTTGCGCTTCTTCCTTGAGCTTGTCCATGTCGATGTCGCGCGCCTGCTGGATGAGGTCTTCGAGCGTCTTCTCCGGGAGCGCGCCCGGCTGCGCGTAGATGACCGTCTTGTCACGGATCACCGCGAGCGTGGGGATCGAGCGCACGTCGAACGCGGCGGCCAGCTGCTGCTCGGCCTCGGTGTCGACGCTCGCGAACACGATGTCGTCATGGTTGCCCGACACCTTTTCGTAGGTCGGCGCGAACTGGCGGCACGGCACGCACCAGCCCGCCCAGAAGTCGATGATCACGAAGTCGTTCTCGGAAACGACCTGATCGAAGTTCGCGGCGGTCAGCTCCACAGTGCTCATGCCGGGCATAACGGATCGGGTGCTACGCACATTCCCGTGATTGCGCGTAGCGTCTCCGATGGAGTAACCCAGGTTTCGCAGGAGGTGCGCATGGCCGACGGGGACATCCTCAGCCGGATCGACGAACTGGTCAGCGTGGAGCACGAGCTCCGTTCGCGGGCGATCGGCACCGGGCTCAGCTCGGACGACCGGTCCCGGCTCGCGAGCGTGGAGCAGCAGCTGGACCAGTGCTGGGACCTGCTGCGGCAGCGGCGGGCTCGCGTCGAGTTCGACGAAGACCCGGACGGGGCCACGACGCGGCCGATCTCCGAGGTGGAGTCCTACCGGCAGTAGCGGCTTTCAGCCCTGGCCGGCGCCCTCACACGCGCAATGAAGGGGCCTTTCATAGCAAATTTCGCAATGAAAGCGTCCTTCATCTCACAATGGTGCGGGGGCACCGAGAGCCTGAGTGATCAGGCCGGGCAGAGGGTGCCGTCGACGGGGACCTTCCCGTCGATCAGGAACGCCCGCGTCGCGTCGGCGACGCAGGGGGAGAGGCTCAGCGCGCCGTGCCCGGCGCCCTGCCAGGTGATCGTCACCGAACTCGGCATCTGATCGGCGGCCCGGCCGGTGCCCTGTTCCGGTGTGACCGGGTCGGTCGCGGTGCCCGCGACGAGGATCGGCGGGGCACCCGGGGCGCCGGCGGGCGGGAGCGGTTCGCGGCGCACGGGCCACGGGCTGCACCACGCCAGCTGCTGCGCGGCGAAGACGCCGAACTGCGGGTGCTTGTCGCGCAGGGTCGTGGTCACCCGCGTGAGTTCTTCGGCCGAGAGCCGGGTCGCGCTGTCGTTGCATTTGGTCGCGAGCGTGCCGTCCAGCCGCGACGGCCGTGCCCGGGTGTCCTTCAGCACCGGCTCGGCGAACGCGGCCAGCGGCGTGACGTCGCCTGCCTGCGCGGACTTGAGCGCTTCGGCGAGTTCCACCCAGCGCGAGCGCTGCGCGAGCCCGGAGTAGACGGCGTACAGCGCGATCCCCGGCGTGATCTCCGCCCCGTCGGTGGTGGTCGCGGGCGCGGAACGAAGCCTGTCGGCGACGGCGGTCACGGCCGAACGCGCGTCGCCGATCGGGCAGCCCCTGGCGATGCAGTCGGCGCCGAACGCGTCGAGCGTGGCCTGCGCGCCGGCGGCGACGGATTCCTGGACGGCGGCGCCGTCGGGAGCCGGGTCGGGCAGCCCGTCGAGCATGACCCGGCCGACCTGCGCCGGGAACCGCACGGCGTATTCGGCGAGGACCTTCGAACCGTCACCGCGTCCCAGCGCGTGCAGCTTGTCCATCCCCAGTTGCTGCCGGAGCTCTTCGAGGTCGCCCGCGGCCCGCCAGCTGTCCATCGCGACCTGCGAGTCGTCCAGTTCGATGGCGCATTGCTGGCCCGCCTTGCGCGCCGCGTCGACGACGCTTTCGAGGTCGCCTGCCGCCGGGTCGCCGCCGAGCAGGTCAGTGCGGATCTCCGCCGGGACGCACTGCACCGGCGCGGACGTGCCGGTTCCGCGCCGGTCCACGCCGATCAGCGAGAACTTCTGCAGGAACTCGGGCGGCAGCGTCGCGGCCAGCCGCGCGGCGTACAGCGATCCCGGTTCACCGTCGACGTCGTTGACCACGACGAGCGGGATCGGCCCGCCCCCGGTCTTGACCACCGACAGCCGCGAGAGCCCGCGACCGGGCAGGTCCGGCGCGTCGAGCGTGGTGGGCACCCTGGCGCAGGAGAACTTCAGCGTGTCCGGCACGGACGGCTGGCCCAGCCGCTGCCGGGTCGCCTCGTCGCAGTCGTCCCATTTGATCGACGGCGACTGCGGCTCGGTGAGCGGCGGCAGCGGCACCGGCTGCGCGGACGTCGCGTTACCGGGGTCGGGCTTGCCGTCGTTGTCGATCACCGCAGGCCGGACCGACGGCCCGGCCGTGCAGCCCGCGAGCACGGCCGCGGCCACGGTCGTCATCAGGATCAGCCGTGGCCTGCGGCGGACGGTGCTGGCGGGGCGCACGGGCTGGTCCTCACTTTCCGGGCATGACAAAAGCTCAGTGGAAAGCTTCGCAGGTGACGTGTCAGGACACCGTTAGCGGGTGCGTTTCACCTCGCCGCGGAACACCGCGTCCAGGTCGTAGCGGGCGACCTCGTCGAGCTGCGCGTACGTGCAGGAGTCCGGCTCGCGGTCGGGACGCCAGCGCTTGAACTGCGCGGTGTGGCGGAACCGCGACGGGTATCCGCCCTCCGTGTGCTCGTAGCCGACCTCGACCACCTTCTCCAGCTTCAGCGGCACCCACGGGGCTTCCTTGGACTTCCACCGGGTGATCCCGCCGGGGATCCGCTGGTGCTCCCGCACGTTGTCGCCCAGCCAGGGGTGATCGGCGCCGTCGGTGATCAGCGGCGCCAGCTCCTCGGCCAGTTCACGCCGCCGGGTGACCGGGAACGATCCGACGACACCGGGGTGGTGCAGCACGCCGTCCTCGTCGTAGAGCCCGAGCAGGAACGAGCCGACCATCTCGCCCTCTTCGCCGTCGACGTGCCAGCGCAGTCCCGCGAGCACGCAGTCGGCGGTGCGCGAGTGCTTGTACTTCAGCAGGACACGTTTGCCGGGCGTGTACGGCTCGTCGAGCGGCTTGCCGATGACGCCGTCGAGCCCCGCGCCCTCGAACAGTTCGAACCAGTGCCGCGCGATCGCCGGATCCGAGGTGGCCGGGGTCAGGTGGATGCCGTCCGAGGCCAGTTTCTCCAGCCTTTCCCGCCGCTTCGACGTCGGTTCGTCCAGATAGGACTCGTCGCCGAGCGCCAGCAGGTCGAACGCGACGAACTCCGCCGGGGTCTGCTCGGCCAGCAGCTTGATCCGGCTCTCGGCGGGGTGGATCCGGTCGGTCAGCGCGTCGAAGTCCAGCTTCCCGTCCCGGCCGACGACGAGTTCGCCGTCGAGCACGATCCGCTCGGGCAGCGTCGCCTTCAGCCGCTCGATGACCTCGGGGAAGTAGCGGTTGAGCGGCTTCTCCGACCGCGACTGCAACGTCAGTTCGTCCCCGTCGCGGAACACCAGGCATCGGTACCCGTCCCATTTCGGCTCGAACAACAGCCCGCCGGAATCGGGGATCGCCTTCGCCGGTTTGGCGAGCATCGGTTTGACCGGCGGCGTCAAGGGAAGCGACATGACGGCCATTCTTGCCGCAAGGACGCGGTCAGCGCACCCGTTGCGGTGCTGCCGTGTCGAGTTCGATCCGGACCGCGGTGGGCAGCACGTCGACCCCGAGTGACTCCCGGGCCCTGGCCAGCACGGTGAGATCGAGCTGTTCCCAGACCCGTTTCAGGTCGGTGCCCTCGCCCAGCCAGAGCGTGATCCGCAACGCCGGGTTCTCCTTGTCGCCGACCGCGCGGACCCGGGCGCGCCCGACGCCGTCGATCGTCTCGGCGTCGAGGCGGACGGCCTCGGAGATGGCCGAGGAGGTCACCACGAGGTCGTCGTCGAGTTCGAGGTCCGGACGGCCTTCCGGGCGCAGCGACCGGAAGAACCACCACAATCCCAGCCACAGCAGGAGGACGCCGAGCACGATCGCGCCGATCCGGGCGGCGAGCGCGTTCCGGACGAGCCAGTCGAGCGCGATCGGGTCGACGAGCGAACGGTTCGCGCGGTACGTGCCGAGCCAGCCGGCGCCGATCACGAGGACCGCCGCGCCGCCGAGCAGCGCGAGCAGTCCGATGAGGACGGTCAGCGTCCGTTCCGTGCCGGTGGACCGGCCGAGTGCCTTGGCGGAGACCGAACGGGTCATCGGCGGTCCTTCGGGGAGTCGACGACGACCGACACCTTCGGCCGCCGCACCAGGGGGACGTCGTCGAGCAGACCGGAGACCGTTTCCAGCAGCCGCGGCCGCAGCTCGCCTTCGGTTTCCAGCCTGCTCGTCGCGCGGACACGGATCTTCTTGGCGGTGGCGGTGACCTTCGCGCCCGCGACGTTGTCCTGCGCGCGCACGGTCACCCCGACCAGCCGAGCCAGCGAACGCGGCGACGTGGTCACGCTGACCTCGTTCGCCGGATCGGTCAGCCGGATGGCGCGCCGCCCGGCCGAGGCCGACGCCAGGATCAGCAGGAGCCCCACGACCGCGACGGCTATCGCGACGTAGCGGACCTCATCGGTGTTCCAGGACAGGGCCGCGAGCCTGTCGCGCCAGTCGTCCCACGGGACGAACAGCGGCCCTCGCCCGGGCCGCCACCAGCCCCAGCCCACCTCCAAGACCAGCAGGACCCCGGCGGCGGCCAGCGCCAGCCCGATCAGGGCGGACAGCAGGCGGACGAACAAACGCATACCGGTGCTCCTTCTAGCGGACGCGGGGCGCGATGTCGGGCAGGAGCGCGGAGACCGTCACCGAGATGTCCCGGACCTGGTACGAGGTGATCCGCTCGACCTCCTCGGTGACCCGGGTGCGCAGATCGCCGACGATCCGCCGCACCGGCGCCGGGTAGTGCAGAGCGACGTCGAGCACGAGGTCGACGTCGTTGCCCTCACCGCCGACCTTCGCGCTCGCGCCGTGTGTCCCCAGCCCGAGTCCAGCGATCCGCCGCTCGGCGCGGGTGGTCCCGTCGACCTGGTCCGCGGCGTGCTGCGCGATCTTGCGGACCACGGACGGCGCGATGGTGAGGGTGCCGCGGTCCTCCGGTTCGGACGGGACGGTCATTTGTCGCGGCCCCGGCCGAACAGGTCGCCGAGGTCGAGTTCGCCGTCGAGCACGCGGCCGAGGACGAGGCCGATGACGCCGACGGCCAGCGTCACCAGGAACGCGGTGAAGCCCTGGGTCGCGGCGAGGCCGAGGATGAGGCCGGCGAGCAGGCCGGTCTGGGTCCCGTTCATCACTCGACCCGCGAGGTCTCGGTCTCGCCGCCGTTCTCGTCGGGCAGGTGGATGTCGTTGACCGCGATGTTGACCTCGATCACCTCGAGGCCGGTGATCTGCTCGACCTGGCCGATCACGTTGCGGCGCACCGCGCGGGCGACGTCGACGATGCGCGCGCCGTACTCGACGACGACGTCGAGGTCGATCGCGGCCTGCTTCTCGCCGACCTCGACCGAGACACCGGACGTGGTGACCGTGCCGGAACCGGGGATGCGCTCGCGGATCGCGCCGAAGGCCCGCGAAACCCCGCCGCCCAGCGCGTGGATCCCGGTGACCTCGCGGGTGGCGAGGCCCGCCACCTTCTGCACCACCACCGACGAGATCGTGGTCTTGCCGGCGGCTCCTTCCTCGTTCAGGGACGACCCCGACCCCGCCCCCACCGAGGGGGTGTCGGGCTTGCTCGCGCTCGGCTGCGCCATGAAGTTCGCTCCTTCTCGGCCTGTGCCGCGCGACCTGCGCGCGCGGCGGTCCCTACGCTCTCACCGACCAGGACACGCGCGCATGCCGAGTCGTCACGCGATGTCCCCCGGATGGGGTAATCAGTTCCGGGGTTCACCTTCCGGAGGTGGGGCGGGGTGCACCGGCGACTCGGCCCTCGAAGTACATGAAGGCCCCCTTACTTGCGCCAGGCGCAAGTAAGGGGGCCTTCATGTACTTCGGCAAGGTGTGAAGGTCGAGTTTCCACGGCTGAGCCGCGTGAAGGGGGCCTTCACGCGGCGGAGCCACCCGCGCCACTTCTGTCCTGGACCGGCGGGGTCGACCCACCTGTGGTCAGTCGGGGTGGACGTCGACGACGTGGACGTTGATCGCGGGCGGCGCCGAGCCGAGCTGTTCGGTCAGCGCCGCGCCGACGCGGTGCCGCAGCAGTTCCGCGACCGCCGCCTCGACGCCGAACCGGACCGTCACCAGCACCTGGAGCACGTCCCCCTCGAGCGCGACGGCCGAGACGTGGACCCCGCCGAGCTCGCGGCCGATCTCGGCGGCGAGCTTCCTGGTCATCAGCACCAGCGCGCGTTCCGACACCTGGGTCTTCCCGCCCGCCGAGGGCAGGTCGAGGGGAGGGGTCGTGTGCTTGCCGCGCACGCCGCCGACCGAGCGGAGCACCCGTTCGACGAGGCCTGGCGGCGTCGGCACCGGGCGGCTCGCGGCGGTGCGCACCTGTTCCCACCGGGGGTCGTCGCGCGGATCCTCGCTCATCACCGTTCCCGGGGTCGGAAGTTGTCGCCGAGTTTCGCCAGCAGCGCCACCCTCGCGCGGTGCAGGCGGGCGCGCAGCGCGGGCACGCTCACTTCCAGCACCTCGGCCACCTCTTCGTAGGTCAACCCTTCGAATTCTCGCAGAATCAGCGGGATCCGCTGGCCGACGTCGAGTTCCGAGATCGCCCGCAGCACCGTGTCGACCTGTTCGGCGCTCACCACTTGGCCCTCCGGACCGGGCACGATGCCCGCGTCGCCCTCGTCGAGCGGCACGGTCGGTTTCCGGCGCCGGACCTGCCTGAGCGCGCCGTTCGTCGTCACCCGGTAGAGCCAGGTGGACACCGCGGACTCGTAGCGGAACCCGGGCAGTGCGCGCCACGCCGAAAGCCAGGCCTCCTGGACGACGTCCTCGGCCTCCGCCGTGCTGCCGGTGATCCGCAGCGCCACGCGGTACATCCGGGCCGTGTGCCGCCGCACCAAGGTGTCGAAGGCACCGTGGTCCCCGGCGGCGGCCCGGGCCGCCAGTTCCTCGTCCGGAACCGGCGCGGGCTCTCTCACCCGCCCTCCCGGCGGCGGTAGCGCAGCATGGTGAAGCCGTCTTCGAAGAGCACGGACGCGAGGTCCATCCGCCGCGGTTCCGGCGTCGGGCGGCCGTCGGCGATCCGGCGCTCGCCCGCGCCCGCCAGCAGGGGGGCGACGGTCAGGCACAGCTGGTCGACGAGGTCGGCCGCGATCAGGTCGGCGAACAGCGCCGGCCCGCCCTCGCAGTCGACACGGCGCAGCCCGCGTTCGGCCAGCAGCGCGAGCGCGAGGTGGAGGTCGACGTCGTCGGTCCCGGCGACGAGCACTTCGGCACCCGCGCGCTCCAGCGCGGACCGAGGCGCCTTCTCGGTGGTGATGACGATCGGGGCGACCTTGGTGTCGGTGAACAACGGGCCCTCGGGGTCCAGATCACCGGATCGGGTCACCACCGCGATCGGCGGGACCTCCGACAGCCCGAGCGAGACCCGGCGGGCGGCGCGTGCGGGAGTGATCCGCGCGCCGCGGTAGCCCTCGGCGCGCGCGGTGCCGGCGCCGACCAGGATCACGTCGGAGAGCAGGCGCCCCATCAGGAAGATCCGTTTGTCCGCGGGGTGCGAGAGCCCTTCGGACAGCTCGTCGACCGCCACGGCGCCGTCGGCGGAGCTGACGAAGTTGACCTGGACCCAGGGACCGCTCATGTCCTCGGGGTACCCGTAAAGCCGTTCGAGATCGGCGTCGGAGACGGGATCCGCCGGTGTCGTTGGCCACAAAAGCTGCACGCGACCATCCCAGCACGGGCCCGACGGCACCGCTGAGCGGGGGATACGCCCGGTCAGGGAGAGTGAACGGCCGACCCCGGTGCCGTTACTCTCGGCGAATGCCCGCCCGCCTGATCGATCGCCGTCCGGAGCTGTCCGCCGACGAGCTGATCACCGCGCTCGTCCCGCCGCCCCGGTTCGACGCGGTCCGGTTCTCCACTTACGTGCCCAATCCGGACGAGCCGAGCCAGGCCGAGGCCGTCGTCGACTGTGGCGCGTTCGCGAAGCGCGTGGCGGAGACAGCGAACCGGAAGCCGAAGTCGAAACTGCGCGCGCTGTTCGGCGGCGGGGACGAGGCGCCGTCCGGGCCGAGGGGGCTTTACCTCGACGGCGGCTTCGGCGTCGGCAAGACGCACCTGCTCGCCTCGACGTGGCACGAGACGCCCTCGCCCAAGGCGTACGGGACGTTCGTGGAGCTGACCCACCTCGTCGGCGCCCTGGGGTTCGCGGAGGCGGTGCGGCGGCTGTCCGAACACCGGTTCCTGGCGATCGACGAGTTCGAACTCGACGACCCCGGCGACACCATGCTCGTCACCCGGCTGCTGCAGGAGCTGATCTCCGCCGGGGTGTTCGTGGCGGCGACCTCCAACACGCTGCCGGACAAACTGGGCGAGGGCCGGTTCGCCGCCGCGGACTTCCTGCGGGAGATCCAGTCGCTGTCGGCCAAGTTCGGTGTCTGCCGGGTCGACGGCCCGGACTACCGTCACCGCGGCCTGCCGGACGCGCCGCCGCCCGCGAGCCCGGCGGAGCTGGAAGCCTCCGCCGCCGCGCATCCCGAGTCTACTGTGGACGATTTCGACGCGTTGTGCGACCACCTGGGAGGGCTGCACCCTTCGCGCTACGGCAGGCTTCTCGACGGCGTGACCCGGGTGCACCTGCGCGACATCCACCCGGTTCCCGACCAGAACGTCGGCCTGCGGCTGGTCGCCTTCGCCGACCGGCTCTACGACCGCGCGATCCCGCTGGTGGTCTCCGGCGAGCCGGTGCCGCTGCTGTTCACCGAGGAGATGGTGAACGGCGGCTACCGCAAGAAGTACCTGCGCGCCGTCAGCCGTCTGACGGCACTGGCTCGCGACGCCGCGCAGCCCAGCTGAGCAGTGCCCAGGTGGCGCAGACGGTCGCGACGGCGAACAGCGTGCCGCCCACGACGTCGGTCAGGTAGTGGTAGCCGAAGCCGATCATGCCGATCGTGACCCCGGCGAGCACCACCGCGCCCACGATCGAGATGACGGCCGTCGCGAGCCCGGGGCGGGCGAGCAGGACGAGCACGGTCAGCACCGCGACCAGCGCGACGGTGTGCCCGCTGGGATAGGCGAGGTAGGTGTACTTCCACCGGCCGAAGAGCGGTTTCAGCACCCAGCTGTTCGCGAGGATCGCGAGGAGCGGTCCCACGACGGTGAGCACCGCTTCGAGCCTGCGCCGACCGGCCAGGCAAAGGCCGACGGCGATGGCCGCGACGGGGATCAGGACGTAGGCCTCGGTCGGCAGCACGAGCAGTCCGAGAAGGTCGGGTTCCCGGCCGAAGGCGTGTTCCACCCACTTGCCCGCGAGTTCGTCGGGAACGGAACGGCCTTCGCCGGAGACCAGCACCCCGAGCACGACCATGATCACCGCGCAAGTCACCGCGACGAGCCCGTACGGCGCCTTTCCGCTCATCCGGCGAGATTACGTGACGGACGATCAGTCACCATGCAGGGACGGCTTGCGGAAGGGGGCTTTCGATGCGGATCACGGTGGTCGGCGGCGGGGTGATCGGGCTGAGCTGCGCGTACCGGCTGGCCGGGGCCGGGCACGAGGTCACGGTGATCACCGCCGACCCGCCCGGCGAGACGACGTCGGCGGTGGCGGGCGGCGTGCTCTTCCCGCCGCTTTCGGTGCGCTCCGACCAGGTCGATCGCTGGACCACGACGAGCCTGGAGGACTACCGCTCGCTCGGCGCGCCCGGCGTTCACCTGAGGCGGGGGACCTTCTTCATCCCCCGCGAGGCGCCCATGCCGTCCTGGGCGTTCTCGATGCCCGGCCTCGACCACGAACCCGGACGGCTCACCTTCACGACCGCGCTGATCGACACGCCGGTGTACCTCGCGTGGCTCGCCGACCGGGTCGCCGGGCTGGGCGTGCGTACCGAGTACCGCGCCGTCTCGCGGCTGGACGACCTCGACGCGGATCTCGTGGTGAACGCGGCCGGGCTCGGCGCCGGGCGGCTGGCGGGCGACAGCACCGTGGTGCCGGTCGGCGGTCAGGTCGTCCATCTCGCCGACCCGGGGCTGACCGAATGGATCGTCGACGGGTCCACCCCGGTGCTGCGCCACGTGATCCCGCACGGGCGGCACGTCGTCTGCGGTGGCACGCAGGAGCCGGGCCGCGACTCCGTCGAGCCCGATCCCGGGGTGACCGCGGACATCGTGCGGCGGTGCCGGGAGCTCGTGCCCGCGCTGGCCGGCGCGCCGGTGCTGGGCGCGAAGGTCGGCCTGCGGCCGTTCCGCCCGCAGGTGCGGCTGGAGCGGGACGGTGACGTCGTGCACTGCTACGGGCACGGGGGAGCGGGGATCACGCTGGCTTGGGGATGCGCGGACGACGTCCTGGCCCTCGTGTGACGCCCTCCCAGCCACGCAATTAGTCGACTAAATGCGTGGGGCGCGAGGGGTCAGAGGGCGGCGAAGGTCTTGTGGTCCGCTTCGGTCTGATCCGCGTACCGCACCGCGTACGCCCCGATGGCCTCGTCGAGGTCTTCGTCGTCCTCGAAGTACCCCGCGAGCATCCGAGGATGCAGTGACCGCGCGTGCGCCCGCGCCAGCAGCGCGCCCGCCAGACGGCCGTAGTCGTCGAGGTGGTCCTTCTTCAGCTCTGCCGGATCGATGTCGCCCTTGAGGTTGCGGAACTGC
Organism: Amycolatopsis oliviviridis; assembly: GCF_014654365.1. GTDB lineage: Bacteria > Actinomycetota > Actinomycetes > Mycobacteriales > Pseudonocardiaceae > Amycolatopsis > Amycolatopsis oliviviridis. The sequence continues at coordinate 654,832 of NZ_BNAY01000002.1, read as the reverse complement.
CGCACGATGTACGGCACGCCGTCGATGGTCGTCCAGCCGAGCAGGATGTCGGTTTCGGCCTGCACGAGCCGCGCGCCTTCGACGATCCGGCGGCCTTCGTGCTCGGGCGCGGCCAGGCCGAGATACGGCGCGAGCGCCGACGGATTGGCCTGCTTCACTTGCAGGACAAGGTCTTCGCCGCTGTTCCCGTGGAGCAGCGCGACATAGCTGCGCAGTCCGACGCTGCCGGTGCCGACCACCCGGAAGGCCACATCGGACACCCGGTAGCGCGAGATCAGCGTCCGCCGCGACTCGCGCAACGTGTCCACATAGGACACCAGGCCGGTGACGACCGCTTCCGCCGTCGCGTCGTCGACGTGGGTGAGCACCGGCGGGTCTTCCACGAACCGGTGCCGTTCGAGGCCGGTCTCGCGATCGTCGATCCGCCGGGTCCACTTTGCGGTGACCTTGGCGCTGGTGTTCTTCCGCGCCTTCTCGGCCGCTTCCTCGAAGTCGTCGATCAGGTCGTGCGCGCGGACCTTGCTCAGCACCGACGCGTCCGGCAGCGCGTTCCACGACCGCAGGAACGGCAGTTCCGCCAGGCCCCGGATCGTGCGGCGGTACGACTTCACGGCGTCCTCGGCGGCCTCACGGCAGCCCGACTCGCCGATGCCGCCCTCGCGCCCGGCCAGCACGAGACTCGCCGCGAGCCGTTTGAGGTCCCATTCCCACGGGCCCGGCACGGATTCGTCGAAATCGTTGATGTCCATGACGATCTGGCCTTCGGGCGTGCCGTACAGCCCGAAGTTCGCGGCGTGCGCGTCCCCGCACAGCTGCGCCGTCAGCCCGGACGCCGGGGAGCCCGCCAGATCGGCGGCCATCAGCCCGGCGGCCCCGCGGTAGAAAGTGAACGGCGACGCGAGCATGCGCTCACGCCGCAGTTCCACCAGCTCCGGCAGACGGCCTTCGTTGGTCCGCGCGAAGAACTCGGCCACGCCGGGGCGGCCGTCGCCCGCCGCCGCGTGATCGTGCGCGGACGACGGCGCCTTGTCCCGCAGTGCCTTGCCCTTCGCGAACCAGTCCTCCGGCGTCACCGTCTCGGTGCCGACCAGCGGCCGCTCCACCCACTCCCGCGCTTCTCCCATGGACAGCCAACGTACCGGCCGCCCGAAAGGTTCACCGGGTCCTGACGACCTCCGTGATCGCGTCGATACCCCGGTCGAGTTCCTCGCGGCTGATCACCAGTGGTGGCGCGATCCGCAGCGTGTGGTCGTGCGTCTCCTTGCACAGCACGCCGCGTTCGGCCAGCGCGGTGGACGCCTCCCGGCCGGTCGGCCCGCCGGGCGCGATGTCGATGCCCGCCCAGAGCCCGCGCCCGCGGACCTCGGCCAGCCCGTTCCCGACCAGTTCGCCGAGCCGGGAGTGCAGGTGGGCGCCCAGTTCCCGCGAGCGCTCCTGGAACTCGCCGGTCTTGAGCAGCCCGACCACGGCCCGTCCGATCGCGCAGGCGACCGGGTTCCCGCCGAAGGTGGAGCCGTGCTCGCCGGGCTGGAGCACCCCGAGCACGTCCTTGCCGCCGACCACGGCCGAGACCGGCATGATCCCGCCGCCGAGCGCCTTGCCCAGGGTGTAGACGTCGGCGCGCACGCCCTCGTGGTCCAGGGCGAGGACCGTGCCGGTGCGCGCGAGACCGGACTGGATCTCGTCGGCGATCAGCAGGACGTTGTGCTCGTCGCACAGCCGCCGCGCCTCGGCGAAGTAGCCGGCGGGCGGCACGATCACGCCCGCCTCGCCCTGCACCGGCTCCAGCAGGATCGCGGCGGTGCGCTCGGTGATGGCGTCGCGCAGCGCTTCGGCGTCGCCGTACTTGACGGTGACGAAGCCCGGGGTGAACGGGCCGAAGTCGGCGCGCGCGGTCTCGTCGGTGGAGAAGGACACGATGGTGGTCGTGCGGCCGTGGAAGTTCGAGCCGGCGACGACGATCTCGGCGGTCCCGTCGGGGACGCCCTTGACCCGGTACGCCCACTTGCGGGCGATCTTCACCGCGGATTCGACGGCCTCCGCGCCGGAGTTCATCGGCAGGGTCATCTCGGTACCGGTCAGCTCGGCGAGTTCCCGGCAGAACAGTCCGAGCTGGTCGTGGTGGAAGGCGCGTGAGGTCAGCGTCACCCGGCCGAACTGTTCGACCGCGGCGGCGATCAGCCCCGGGTGGCGGTGCCCGAAGTTCAGCGCGGAGTAGCCGGAGAGGAAGTCGAGGTAGGTCTTGCCCTCGACGTCGGTGACCGAAGCGCCTTCGGCGGTGGCGATCACCACGGGCAGGGGGTGGTAATTGTGCGTGCTCCACTGCTCGTCGAGCGCGATGAAGTCGGCGGTCGTCATGCGTTCAGGTTAGATGCCGCAGTGGTGGACTTCATCCGGGAAACGTTGCTTTGACCCGTTGTTCGTTGCGTATCGACTCGTTCGAGCGAAGAAATCATGCAGACGCGTACTTGATCACCGCAGGCGCGGGAGCCGGACCGCGGTTATCGTCGCCGGATGGCGAAAAAGGACACCGTCTCCGTCCGGGACACGCTGAGGATCGGCAAGGGAACCGAGCGGCACGACCCGGGCACGTTCCCGATCGGGCCGAAGAAGAAGCCCAAGGCGCTCGAAGAACTCGCCGACGCCGGGGCCAGGCTCGCGAAGCTGCAGGAGGCCCTTTACGCCGAGGGCGTCGGCGGTGGGAGCCGGAGCCTGCTGCTGGTCCTGCAGGGGATGGACACCTCCGGCAAGGGCGGCACGGTGGGACACGTCCTCGGCCTGGTCAACCCGATGGGTGTGCGGTACGCGGGGTTCAAGAAGCCGACCGCGGCCGAGCGGCGCCACCACTACCTGTGGCGGATCCGCAAGCAGCTCCCCGTGCCCGGGCAGGTCGGCGTCTTCGACCGCTCCCATTACGAGGACATCCTGGTCCCGCGGGTGCAGAAGCTGGTGCCCGCCGCGGAATGGCGGAAGCGCTACGCCGAGATCAACGCGTTCGAGGAGGAGCTCACCGACGCGGGCACGACGGTCGTGAAGGTCTTCCTCGACATCTCGCCGGAGGAGCAGCTGAAGCGGCTCAAGGCGAGGCTGGAGACCCCGGCGAAGTGGTGGAAGTACAACCCCGCCGACCTCGACGCGCGTGCCCAATGGAACGACTACCAGAAGGCCTACGCCGACATCTTCGCCAAGACCTCGACGGCGACCGCGCCCTGGTATACCGTCCCCGCCGACCACAAGTGGTACCGCAACTACCTGGTCGCGCGGCTGCTGATCGAGACGATCGAGGCGATGGACCCGAAGTTCCCGCCCGCCGGCTTCGATCCCGAGACGGAGCTCAAGAAGCTCGAAGGCGTTGGCGTACCCGCTTGATCTTCTGAAAGAGTGCGGAGGTGACCGACACCAGCTTCGAAGATCTCCCGTTCCTCCGTCGTCAGGCCCGTACTCAGCGCTTCACCCTCGGCGCGCCGAAAGAGTTCAAGGTCGCCCCGGACGGCTCCCGTGTCCTGTTCCTGCGGTCCGAGTCCGGCACCGACCCGCGGCACAGCCTGTGGTCGTTCGACGTCGCGTCGGGCGAGGAGACGAAGCTGGTCGACGCGGCCGAGCTGCTGCCCGGTGAAGAAGACCTGCCGCCCGAGGAGCGGGCCCGCCGCGAGCGCAGCCGGGAGACCGGCGGTGGCGTGGTCGGCTACGCGGTCGACGCCGCCTTCACCGTCGCCGCGTTCTCGCTCTCGGGCAAGCTGCACACCCTCGATCTGGTCACCGGCGAAGTGTCCGTGCTGGTCGAGGGCTCGGTCGTCGACCCGCGGCCCAGCCCGGACGGCGCTCACGTCGCCTATGTCCGCGACCGGCGGCTGCGGGTGATCGACCGGGCCACCGGCGCGGACCGCGCGCTCGTCGAGGAAGACGGCGAGGACATCGCCTGGGGGCTCGCGGAGTTCATCGCGGCCGAGGAGATGGGCCGCACGCGGGGGTACTGGTGGGCCCCGGACGGGAAGAGCCTGCTGGTCGAGCGGTCCGACAGGGCTGAGGTGCCGCGCTGGACGATCGCCGATCCGGCCAACCCGCAGTCGGCGGCGAACGTCGTCGCGTATCCGGCGGCGGGGACGACGAACGCGGACGTGACGCTGGCGATCCTCGGCCTCGACGGCTCGCGCGTGGACGTCGCCAAGACCGACTGGGAGTACCTGGCGGCGGTCCACTGGTCGGCGGCGGGCAAGCCGCTGCTGTCCGTGCAGTCGCGGGACCAGCGCACGCTGGAGATCCAGGCGGTCGACCCGGCGACCGGCTCGGTCGAGGTGCTGCACACCGAGACCGACGAGTGCTGGGTCGAACTCGCCGCGGGTGTCCCGGCGTGGACCGCCGACGGGCGTCTGGTGCGCGAGAGCGCCGCCGACGGCGACCACCGGCTGGTCGTCGACGGGGTCGCGGTCACCCCGCCCGGACTGCAGGTGCGGTCGGTCCTGCACGTCGGCGACGAGGTGCTGTTCAGCGCGTCGGAAGCCGACCCGACGCAGATCCACGTCTTCCGCACCGAAGGCGGCGAGCTCCGCCGTCTGTCCGCTGAGGACGGTGTGCACGTCGGGTCCGGGAACGCTTCGCTGGCCGTGCTTTCGTCGTGGAGCCTGGAACGCAGCGGCCCGGTGGTGACCCTCGTCTCCGGTGAGAAGACGGTGGCGCGCATCGGTTCCCACACCGTCGACCCCGACGTCGTCCCGAACCTGACCTGGCTGACGCTGGGGGAGCGGGGCCTGCGGGCCGCGCTGGTGCTGCCGACCGGGTACGAGGAGAGCGAAGGCAAGCTCCCGGTGCTGCTCGACCCGTACGGCGGGCCGCACGCCCAGCGTGTCCTGCAGACCCGCAACGCCTTCCTGACCCCGCAATGGCTGGCGGACCAGGGGTTCGCGGTGCTGGTCGCCGACGGTCGCGGGACACCGGGCCGGGGTTCCGCCTGGGAGAAGGAGATCGCGGGCAAACTCGCCGACGTCACCCTCGCCGACCAGGTCGACGCCCTGCACGCGGCGGCCGAACTGCGTCCGGAACTGGACCTGGAGCGGGTCGCGATCCGCGGCTGGTCCTACGGCGGCTACCTGTCCGCGCTGGCCGTCCTGCGCCGCCCGGACGTCTTCCACGCCGGTGTCGCGGGCGCTCCCGTGACCGACTGGTCGTTGTACGACACGCACTACACCGAGCGCTACCTCGGGCTTCCGCAGAAGGACACGGCCTCGTACGAGCACAACTCGTTGATCGCCGGCGCCGGTGACCTTTCCCGGGCACTGCTGATCGTCCACGGGCTGGCCGACGACAACGTTTTCGTCGCCCACTCGTTGCGCCTTTCGTCGGCACTGCTGGCCAAGGGACGTCCGCACGTGTTCCTGCCGCTGGCCGGCGCGACGCATATGACGCCGCAAGCCGAAGAGGTCGCGGAGAACCTGATGCGCACGCAGGTGGACTGGATCGTGCGCGAGCTGTCCGGTGACGCGGTCAAGAGCGAGGAGAACGCATGAAACGGTGGGGCATCACCATTCCGCTGACCGGGGTGCCGCTCGCGGCGCACCAGGAAATGGTGCGGGAACTGCCGGACCTCGGCTACACCGACGCGTGGTCGGCCGAGACGGCGGGCAACGACGCCTTCACCCCGCTCGTGCTCGCCTCGCAGTGGGCGCCGCAGCTGCGGCTGGGCACCGCGATCGTGCCGGTGTACACGCGCGGGCCCGGGTTGCTGGCGATGAGCGCGGCGACCGTCGCGGAACTGGCGCCCGGCCGGTTCGTGCTCGGCATCGGCGCGTCGTCGCCGGTGATCGTGAAGAACTGGAACGCCGCCGAGTTCGAGGCGCCGTTCGCACGGTCACGGGACACCCTGCGGTTCCTGCGGTCGGCGCTGGCGGGGGAGAAGGTCTCCGAGGAGTACGAGTCCTTCTCCGTCAGCAAGTTCCGGCTGGAACGGCCCGCCGACCCGCCGCCGTCGATCATGCTCGCCGCGCTGCGGCCGGGGATGCTGCGGCTGGCCGCGAAAGAGGCCGACGGTGCCATCACCAACTGGCTCGCCGCCTCCGACGTGCCGAAGGTGCGGGCCGAAATCGGCCCCGACGTCGAGCTGGCCGCACGGATCTTCGTCTGCCCCACCGAGGACAAGGCCGCCGCGCGCGGGCTCGGCCGGATGCTCATTTCGAGCTACCTGACCGTGCCGGTGTACGCGGCGTTCCACGACTGGCTTGGCCGCGGCGAGGCGCTCGCGCCGATGCACGAAGCCTGGGCCGCGGGTGACCGGCAGAAGGCGAACCAGGTCATCCCGGACCAGGTCGTCGACGACCTGATCGTCCACGGCAGTCTCGACTCGTGCCGCGAGCAGGTCCAGTCCTATGTGGACAACGGGCTGACGACGCCGATCATCGCGCTGCTGCCGACGGGTGAGGATCCGTTCGCGCACGTGCGGGGTCTGGCTCCTCGCTCCTGATCGGGTCACCGGCTGCTATGAAGGACGCTTTCATTGCAAAATTTGCAATGAAAGCGTCCTTCATAGCGCGCGTGGGGGCACTCAGCCGACGTTGAACAGCTCGTCGTACCGCGAGGCCATCATGTGCGACCCCTTGATCTCCGACGTCGTCGCCGCGTCCAGGATCCCGGCCTCCTCCGCGTAGGTCGCGCCGCCGGAAGGTCCGAGCGGCAACGAGATCATCGGCCCGCCCGGGGTGTGGGTCCGCAGCTCGCCGCCCTCGATCAGCGCCCGGATGTTGGCCACGACGACCTCCGCGTGGTCACCGGCCACCTTCGCCAGTTTCCCTTCCGGCAGCGCGGTGATGTCACCGAGCGCGAACACCCGCGGCTGCCCTGGGAGACGCAGGTCGGCGTCCACGGTCACCTGTCCGTCCGGCCGGCGCGCGGAAGCGAGGGAGCCGTCGAGGTACGCGGTGTGCGGCGCGCCGCCGTAGCACTGGAACCACAGGTCGGCGGTCACCTCTCCGCCCGAGCTCAACGAAGCGGTGAACGTCTTCGCCTGCCCCGGCTCCGAGACCGGCGCCTCGGCCAGCGAAGTGCCGAGCAGGAGTTCGACGCCCAGTTCGCCGAGCTGGCGCCGGATCTCCGCGCGGAACTCCACCGGGAACCCGGGCAGGATCTCCTGTGCCGGGTCGACGATCGTCACGGCCTTCTCCGGCCACACCGCCTTGATCTCGCCCGCCAGTTCGAGGCCCACCGGGCCCGCGCCGAGCAGCAGCACCCTCTCCGCGCCCGCGAGTTCCTCCCGGGTGGCCCGGATCTTCGCCTTCGCCGAAGCGCTGTCCTGGAAATCGATCTTCGCCGGGAACGGGTACGCCGAACCGGTCGCCAGCACGACGTAGTCCGGTGTGAGCCGCTCGCCCGACGCGAGGGTGACGCCGTCCTGGTCCACTCTCACCGCGCGGTCGCGGAGCACCCGTCCGCGTTCGAGAAGCCGGGCGTACGGGTAGAAAAGCCGATCCGTCCACTCGGGATCGACGAGTCCCCGCAACGCGGCGACGTGGTGGACGAAGTCCTCGCGTGGTTCGACGAGGACGACGTCGGCGATCGGGTCCAGTTCCTTCGCGACGGTGGTCCCGCCGTATCCCCCGCCGATGACGGCCACGGTCTTGCTCATGGGAGTCCCCTAGTTCGTAGTACGTAATGTTGGTACTGCGAACTACAGTAGTTCGTACTCCGAACCATCGTCAAGTAGACTGCGGATATGACCACGGCCGAAGACCTCGGATTCGCGACGGCGCTGGTGCGGCTTTCGCATCTGGTGCAGCGGGCTTTCATCGACGTCGGCCGGTCCCACGACCTCACGCCGCAGCAGGCGCAGCTGCTCTGCGTGCTGGCCCAGGGGGAGACCGGCGTCGGGATGACCGAGCTCGGCAAGATGCTCAACCTGGAGAAATCCAGTGTCACCGGGTTGGTGGACCGGGTGCAGCGGCGCGCGCTCGTCGAGCGGGTCGCGGATTCCTGCGATCGCCGCGCGCTCAAGATCACGCTGACCGAAGAGGGCCTCCGGCTCGCGAACGCCGCTCACGAAGGCGTCGTCGACAAGCTGGAGGAGATGGCGGCCGGTCTCCCGGCCGAGCAGCGCGAGGCGATCGCGGCGGCCGCGTGGCGGATGGCGCCCGAAGACTGACCGCCCGAAGACCGGCTCAGTGCCAGACGGCGGCGGCGAGCAGGAGGCCCGCCGCCGCGGCGCCGATCCCGGCGGCCATCGTGAGGCCGACGTTCAGCACGGCGCGCGCCCGCGTCTTCTCGGTGAACAGGCGCAGCGTTTCGTAGCCGAAGGTCGAGAACGTCGTGAGCCCGCCGCAGAAGCCGACGGCCAGCAGCGCGCGGATCCCGTCCGGCTCGCCGCCGTGCAGCGCCCAGCCGGTGAGGACGCCCAGGATCGCCGAGCCCGCGATGTTGACCGTCAAGGTGCCCCACGGGAAGGTGGCGCCTCGCCACGTCCGCACCCGCAGATCGGTCAGGAAACGCAGGATCGCGCCGAGGCCGCCGCCGAGCGCGACGAAAAGGACGGTCATTTCTTCACCGCCCGGGTGATCTCGTGCCCGGCGTAGACCGCTACCAAGGCGGCCGCGACCGTGCCGGACGCGTACGCCAACCCGGTGAACGGACGCCCGTTCGTCACGAGATCGAGTGTGTCCGTCGCGTAGGTCGAAAACGTGGTGTAGCCGCCCAGGATCCCGACTCCCAGGAACGGCCGCAGCAGCCGGTGCGGGTCGGTCGTCGCGCTCAGCAGCGCCATCAGGACGCCGATCAGCAGGCAGCCGGAAACGTTGGTGGTGAAGGTGGAAAGCGCGAATCGACCCGGAGAATGCGGGATCGCGACCGACAGCCCGTAGCGCGCCAGGCTGCCCAGCGCGCCACCCGCGCCGACGGCCGCGAGCACGTCCCAGCGCGGTCGGGCGAAGGATGCCGGATCAGCCATGGATGGCAGCTTAGAACCGCTGTCCGGGTGAACTCGCGCCACGGTGTCGAAGATCGCTCACAAGACCGTTTTTCCCTGCTGGACAGTGAATTTTCCCGAAACGTGTCGTAGGCTTGGCGGCGCTCCAGGCCGATTTTCGGTCCGTCCGCTCGTCTGAGAAAAGGTGGCAGGATGGCACAGGAACAGTCAGGTACGCAGGCTCCCGACAGCGGTTTGCTGCTGGAGGTCGAGAAGATCCCGACCGCGGTCGACCGCGGGAAGGCCAACGGCGCGGCCGCCGACAACGACGGTAACGACGGCTGAGTGCCCGGAACGCCGACACTGGCTGACCTCGTGGCTCCGCTCGGGGTCAGCCAGTTCTTCCGAGACGTCCAGGGCGAGACCTATCGCCGTTTCGAAGGCCCCGCCGGCCGGTTCGCCGACCTGCTGCCGTGGCCCGCGCTGAACGCGATCCTCCGGCAGCATCGCCTGGAGTTCCCGCGGCTGCGCCTGGCCCTCGACGGCACCCCGGTGCCGATGGAGAGCTACACCGATCTCGTCCCCACCCGCCGCAGTGGCACCGTCCCCCGCCTGCAGGCCGCTCCGTTCACCGAGCACCTCCGCGGCGGCGCGACGATGGTGCTCGACGCCATCCAGGAACTCAGCGACCCGATCGGCGACCTCGCCAGGGGGCTCGAACACGACCTCCGCGAGAGCGTCCAGGTCAACCTGTACGCGGGCTGGGGTGTCACCCACGGCTTCGACGTGCACTGGGACGACCACGACGCGTTCATCATCCAGGTCGCCGGCCGCAAACGCTGGCGGATGCACGGCCCGACCAGGCCCGCCCCGCTGCACCGCGACGTCGAGCAGCCCGAGCGGCCCGGTGAGCCGATCGACGATTTCATCCTCGAAGACGGGGATGTCCTCTATGTCCCGCGCGGGCACTGGCACGACGTCACCGCGGTGGGGGAGATGTCGCTGCACCTCACGCTCGGGTTCAGCCCGGCCACCGGGATCGACCTGGTGTCCTGGCTCGCCGACAAGCTGCGGTCCAGCACCGCGTTCCGTCAGGACCTCCCGAGGTTCGGGACGGAAGAGGACCGCGCGGCCCGTGCCGCCGCCCTGCGCGCGGAACTGGAAACCGCGCTGACCGGCGACGTCGTCGACCGGTTCCTCGCCGAGCGCGACTCGTCGGCCCCGGCGCATCCGCGGGTCGGGCTGCCCTGGGCGGCGACCCCGGACCTGTTGCCGGACGGCGACGAGACCGAGGTCCGGTTCCTGGTCCCGAGGGCGGTGCTCGAAGAGAGCGATGGCAGGGTGACCTTGCTCGCGGACGGCAAGCGGTTCGTTTTCGCGGGTGCCGCGGCCCCGCTGCTGAAGGCGCTGATCGACGGCACACCGCAGGCCATCAAGCGACTCGCCGAGCTGTCCGAACTCGATCGGGGGACCGTCCGGGCCTTCCTCGGCGAGCTCACCACGCAGGGACTTCTCTCGATCGGCTGAATCTCACAGGAGACGGCAAGTGTGAAGGGAGCTCGGACGGGGTAAGCTAAGGCATGCCTAAGGTGAAGTCCGGAGCGGTCAGCCGATGACCGCTCAGCTTTCGGACACTCCAGCGCCGCCCGCCGCGTTGCCGGGCTGCGCGACCGTCGCGCGCATGCTGGGCGCGAGCCCCGCCGGCACCGCGGCCGACATGCGCTGCTGGCTGCTCATCGAGCAGCCGGGTCCCTGGCCCGCGGACGCGCTGGAAAACGTCCTCGATGAGGCTTTCCCCGCCGAGCGCCGCGAGCTGCTCGAGAGCCTGAGACGGTCACACGGGCTCCGGCCGCTGCTGATCCGCCGCCCCGGCAAACACCAGCGAGATCCGGATCGACCCCGTTCCGTGTACGTCGGCGGGGGCGAACCGGGCAACCGCTGGCTGGAACGCCTGGAGATCCACGACCTGAGCGAACTGGCCGAACTGGACCTCGACCTGGTCGTGGACGGTGTCGGCGGGCTCGGCGAACGAGTGGACGGACCGCTGTTCCTGGTCTGCACGCACGGCACCAAGGACATGTGCTGCGCGGTACTCGGGCGCCCGCTGGCCTCGGCGCTCAACACCAACCATCCGGGTCGCTCCTGGGAGGTCAGCCACGTCGGCGGCGACCGCTGGGCGGGCAACCTCCTCGTGGTCCCCGACGGCTTCCTGCACGGCCAGCTCAATCCGGCCGAGGCGGCGCTGGTCGCCAAGGCCGCCCTGCGCGGGCACGTCGAACCGGAGCAGCTCCGCGGCCGGACCTCCGCCCGGACGGCGTGGGCGCAGTTCGCCGAGATCGCGATCCGGCGGCAGCTCGATCTGTCCGGTTTGGACGACGTGCTCGCCGTCCAGGAGGAGCCGCTGCTCGAATCCGACGCCCGGGTGGTCACCGTGCGCGGCGGCGAGGACTTCTACTCGGTGACCGTGCGGCGCCGGTCGGCGACGCCGCGCGGGCAGAGCCGGTGCGCGGGACTGATCCAGCCTGCTGGGTACGTCACGGACGAGATTGAGAAGCTGTGAGGCTTCTGGCTCGCGTTTAGTCCTCTGGATGCGGTACTTGCACGCGCAACTACCGCATCCAGAGGACGAAACGCGCCATCCAGAGGACTAAACGCGCCGAAGATCACCCGTGTTCGAACACCTGTTTGACACCCGTCTAGAACATGTGTTCGACTGGCTTCGTGCGATGGGATCGACAGCGGGCGGACGGCGGCGAGCCGGTGCTGCCCGGATTGGACGGGTTGCTGCGTTCGGTGCGCACGCCCGAGTTCGACGGCGTCACCTTTCACGAGGTGCACGCCAAATCCGTGCTGAACAAGGTGCCCGAGGGCTCGGGTGTCCCGTTCGGATGGACCGTGAACCCGTACCGCGGCTGTTCGCACGCGTGTACGTACTGCCTCGAAGGCGGCACGCCGGTCCTGATGGCCGACGGCCGGACGAAGCCGCTGGCGGACCTGGCGCCGGGCGACGCGATCTACGGGACGCGCGGGCGCGGCGCGGGCAGGCGCCTGGTGTCGACGGAGGTGCTCGCGCACTGGTCGACGCTGAAACCGGCGTACCGCGTGACCCTCGACGACGGAACGTCCATCGTGGCCAGTGGCGACCACCGTTTCCTGACCGGCCGCGGGTGGAAGCACGTCACCGGCACCCGGTTCGGCGCGGCGCAGCGGCCGCATCTGGTCGGGGGCACCGAACTCGTCGGCGTCGGGAAACTCGTCCGCACCCCGGACGACACCCTCGGCTACCGTGCCGGGTTCCTCTGCGGGATGTTGCGCTCCGGCGGTTTCTCGGCCGAGAAGGACGCCGCGGACCGTGCGCTCAAGTACCTGCCCGACTTCGGCGCGTCGGTCGGCTTCGTGCAGGTGCCGCCGTCGCCGGATTCCCATTGGCAGCGCGGATTCCTGGCGGGACTGTTCGACCTCGCCGGGAGCTACCGGCACGGCGCGCTGCGCGTCACCCATGACGAGCAGGACATCGTCTCGACCTTCTGCGCGGCTCTCGACAACTTCGGCTTCCGTTACGTCAAAACCGAAAATGTCAAGTTCCGTCCGTTGTGGACGGTGCAGCTGCTCGGCGGGCCGTCGGAGGAGCTGCGGTTCTTCCACCTCGCCGATCCCGCCGTCGGCTGGAAACGGTCGCTCGACGGGCTCGCGATCGGCCGGACCAGGCGGAAGGTGTCGTCCATCGAAGCGCTCGGCATCGAGCTGCCGCTGTTCGACATCACCACCGGAACCGGCGACTTCATCGCCGACGGCATGGTCACGCACAACTGCTTCGCGCGGAACACCCACACTTACCTGGATTTCGACGCCGGCCGCGACTTCGACACGCAGGTGATCGTGAAGGTCAACGCGCCCGAAGTGCTGGCGGCGCAGCTGCGGCGACCGAGCTGGAGCCGCGAGCACGTCGCGATGGGCACGAACACCGATCCCTATCAGCGTGCCGAAGGCCGGTACAAGCTGATGCCGCGCATCATCACCGCGCTCGCGGATTCGGGCACACCGCTGTCCATCCTGACGAAGGGGACCGTGCTGGCGCGGGATCTGCCGTTGCTGGAGTCGGTGTCGAAGGACGTGCCCGCCGGGCTGGCGATTTCGCTCGCGTTGCTGGACGAGGATCTGCAGCGCCGCCTCGAACCCGGGACACCGAGCCCGCGGGCGAGGCTCGACCTGATCCGCAAGGCGCGGGACGCCGGGCTGCCGTGTTCGGTACTGGTCGCCCCGGTGCTGCCGTACTTGACCGACTCGGTGGCCGCGCTCGACGCGCTGTTCGCGCGGCTGGCCGAGGCCGGTGCCACGCGGGTCACCGTCCTCCCGTTGCATTTGCGGCCGGGCGCGCGGGAATGGTTCGCGCGCTGGCTCGGCCGCGAGCATCCGGAACTGGTGCCGAAGTACCGGGAGCTGTACTCGCGCGGTGCTTACCTCCCGAAGTCCTATCGGGAGCGGCTGGGCACCCGCGTCGGCCCGTTGCTGCGCCGGCACGGTTTCGGTTCCCGTGCCGATGACGGGGAACGAATGCAAGTGACGATGCCTGTGCAACGGGCGGAGGAGGTGGTGCCCGCCGCGGAACAGCTCAAACTGCTGTGAGGCCGCGCCACTTTTGCCTCTTCCGACCGAAAGATCGTCTCTTTTCGGGCACTGGAGGAAACGTCTTCCCGATCCGCGGCGCGCAATGTGAATCTTCTTACCCCACAACGGATTCGGCCGTTCGGCGCAGTCACTTGGCGGAAATCCTTTTCGTGCTTAATCTCAGAGAAGAGGAAGGCGAGGAGGTGCCTGTTGACCACCCGGACGGATCGCACCGCCGCTGTCCGCATCGCCTGGGCCGCGACCAAGCTGACCAGAGCGGGCAGACACCCCATCGCCATCGGCAGACTCGCCGCCACCGTCGGCATGGACCCCGCCGAGGCCCACCGGCTGATGGATCTGATGGGCTTCGTCATCCGTGACGGCCTGGTCGTGATGGACCGCGGTTCCCGGCCCGGACCGGCCAGGGCGGGCTCGGACCGGTACCAGGTGGACCTGTTCCTGCTGGCCGTCGCCACCGGCGAACCCGTGCACGCGGATTCGGTCTGCCCGGCGACCGGGGCCCGCGTCCGTGTCCACTTCACCCGCGACAGGGTCTTGAGCGTCGACCCGCCGCACGCGGTGGTCGCCGCGTCGCGGTTGTCCGGCATCGACCTCACCCTCGGCCAGGACTACGTCGAGGCGCTGGTCTGCACCCAGTTCTTCGCCTCGAAGGAGGCGGCCGCAGGCTGGCTGCTGGAGAACATCGACGGCAGGGTCCTGTCCGTGCCCGACTACCTGGCTCATACGCGCCGGATGGTCGCGGCGCTGGAAGCGTGGCCGACGATCTGACGAAACGCCGGGTTTGTACCTGGTCGCGAGGCATCCGGGGCGATTCGTTAGCCTTTGACGTCGGCGCAGAGCAGTCGAACCGCAGCGCCGTCGAATCGCAGAATCGTGATGCCGAAGGAGAGCACCCGCAGTGCTTCGCACCCACAAAGCCGGCACCTTGCGTGCCGAGCACGCCGGTCAGACGGTCACCCTCACCGGATGGGTGGCCCGGCGGCGCGATCACGGCGGCGTCATCTTCATCGATCTGCGCGACGCCAGCGGCGTGAGCCAGGTCGTCTTCCGTGAGGGCGAGATGGCCGAGCGCGCCCACCTGCTGCGCTCCGAGTACTGCGTCCGCGTCGTCGGTGAGGTCTCGAAGCGGCCCGAGGGCAACGCCAACGCCGAGATCCCCACCGGCGAGATCGAGGTGCTGGTCACCGAGCTCGAGGTGCTGTCCGAGGCCGCCGTGCTGCCGTTCCCGATCGACGACCGGGTCGACGTCGGCGAGGAGGTGCGCCTCAAGCACCGCTACCTCGACCTGCGCCGCAACGGCCCCGCCGCCGCCATGCGCCTGCGCAGCGAGGTCAACCGCGCCGCCCGTGAGGTGCTGCACGCGCAGGAGTTCGTCGAGGTCGAGACCCCGACCATGACCCGCTCCACCCCCGAGGGCGCCCGCGACTTCGTGGTCCCGGCCCGGCTCAAGCCCGGCTCCTGGTACGCGCTCCCGCAGTCGCCGCAGCTGTTCAAGCAGCTGCTCATGGTCGGCGGGCTCGAACGGTACTACCAGATCGCGCGCTGCTACCGGGACGAGGACTTCCGCGCCGACCGGCAGCCGGAGTTCACCCAGCTCGACATCGAGATGAGCTTCGTCGAGCAGGACGACGTCATCGCCCTCGGCGAGGACATCGTGACCGCGCTGTGGAAGCTGATCGGCGCCGAGATCCCCCGGCCGTTCCGGCGGATCACCTACGCCGAGGCGATGGAGAAGTACGGCTCGGACAAGCCGGACCTGCGCTTCGACCTCGAACTCACCGACATGACGGCGTTCTTCGCCGACACCCCGTTCCGCGTGTTCCAGGCGCCGTACGTCGGCGCCGTCGTGATGGCGGGCGGGGCCGACCAGCCGCGCCGCACCCTCGACGCCTGGCAGGACTTCGCCAAGCAGCGCGGCCACCGCGGTCTCGCGTACATCCTGGTGAACGAGGACGGCACGCTCGGCGGGCCGGTCGCGAAGAACCTGTCGGAGAAGGAGCGCGAGACGGTCGCGGAGGCCGTCGGCGCCAAGCCCGGTGACTGCGTCTTCTTCGCCGCCGGCAAGCCCGCCGACGCGCGTGCGCTGCTCGGCGCCACCCGCCTGGAGATCGGCAGCCGCCTCGGCCTGATCGACGAGAACGCCTGGTCGTTCGTCTGGGTCGTCGACTTCCCGATGTTCATCTCGGCCGACGAGTCCGACGATGTCGCGGTCGGCGGCGGCAAGTGGAAGGCCCTGCACCACGCCTTCACCTCGCCGACCCCGGAGTGGATCGGCAAACTCGCCGACGACCCCGGCAACGCGCTGGCCTACGCCTACGACATCGTCTGCAACGGCAACGAGATCGGCGGCGGCTCCATCCGTATCCACCAGCAGGAACTGCAGAAGCAGGTCTTCGAGCTGATGGGTCTCGGCGAGGAGGAGGCGCAGGAGAAGTTCGGCTTCCTGCTCGACGCCTTCGCCTTCGGCCCGCCGCCGCACGGCGGCATCGCGTTCGGCTGGGACCGCATCGTCATGCTGCTGGCCAAGGCCGACTCGCTGCGTGACGTGATCGCGTTCCCGAAGACCGGTGGCGGGTTCGACCCGCTGACCGCGGCCCCGGCGCCGATCACGCCGGAGCAGCGCAAGGAGGCGGGCATCGACGCCAAGCCCGCGCCGCCCGTCAAGAACTGATGCTCCATCTCAGGGCCGTGTGCCCGCCGGACCGGACCGATGAAGCGATCCGGATCCTGCGGGCACACGCCGGGACCGCGCATCTCATCGTCCATCACGGGGTGGCGGTCTCGCCCGAGGGCGACCTGATCGAGGCCGACGTCGCCCGTGAGGCGGCCGACGAGATCGTCGAGTCGCTGTGCGGGCTCGACCTCGACCACACCGGCGGGATCACGCTCGAAGCCCTCGACACCGCGGTGTCCGACGCCGCGGACAAGGCCGAGGAGGAAGCGCCGGGTGAGGCCGCGGACGCCGTGGTGTGGCAGGAACTCGTCGGCCGCTCTGGCGAGGAGTCCCGGCTCACCTGGACTTTTCAGGCATTCCTGACCATCGCCTGCCTGCTGGCGTCGGTCGGCGTGATCACGAACTCGTCGGTCACCATCGTCGGCGCGATGGTCGTGGGACCGGAATTCGGCCCGCTGGCGGCGATGGCGGTCGGCCTCGTGCTGCGCCGCTGGGATCTCGTGCGGCAGGGCGGGATCGCGCTGCTCGGCGGGTTCCCGATCGCGATGGTGATCACCCTCGGTGTGGTGCTGGTGGGCAACGCCACCGGCGTGCTGGAGGTCAGCAAGCTCGCGGAGAACCACGAAGTCGATTTCGTTTACCAGGTGGGAATCGCGTCCCTCATCGTGGCACTGCTCGCGGGCGCGGCGGGAATGCTTTCCATGACGTCGGCCAAATCGGCCGCGCTCGTGGGTGTCTTCATCTCGGTGACGACTGTGCCCGCGGCCGGGTACGCGGTGGTCGCCGGGGTTGCCGGTCAGTGGGACCGGTGCCTGTATTCGACCGGTCAGCTGCTGGTCAATCTCATCGGAATCGTTGCAGCTGCGGCCATTGTGCTGACATTGCGCCGTCGTGGGCAACGATCGAGGGTGACGGAACGTCCGCTCTCACGCGGGTGAGTCCGGATCGCGCCAGTGCGCGCGGTTGCCCGGATCTCAGTGGTCATGGTTGCTCAGTCACGAGTAGGGTCGGTGGTAATGACAGTCGATACCTCCTCTGCCGACGATTCGACCGTCGGAGCTGGAGCCGAAACCCTCGCCGTCGCGGCCGCGGTCGCCGCCGGCGAGGCGGTCCTTTCACGCCGGTTCGGCAGCACCATCACCCTCGTCGCCCCCGAAGACCTCGCCGGCAGCGGTCCGGCGACGGTGGTGCGGGCGCGGGTGGCGTCGTCACCGTTCGCGCTGCCGCGCACCCTGGTCATCAAGCACTACCCCGATCCACCCGAACCGGGACGGCCCGATCCGTTCGCGCAGGAGGCGGTCAGCTACCAGCTGTTCACCGCGCTCGCCCCGGAGGAGCGGATGTGCCCGGAACTGCTGGCGCACGACGGCCGGGCCCGTGTCCTGGTGATCGAGGACCTCGGCGGCGTTCCGACGCTGCACGACAAGCTCCACGCCCGTGACGCCCGCGGTGCCGAACGCGCGCTCCTGTCCTGGGCCCGGTCGCTCGGCAGGCTGCACGCGAGCACCGCGAGCCGCGAGCCCGATTTCAACGCGCTGCTGCGCCGTCTGGGCGGCCCGGTCAAGAACGAGGACGCGCCGCTGCCCGCGGTCTGCGCGCAGCTTCCGGGGCTGCTGGAGGAACTGCTCGACGTCGAGACGCCGGAGCCGGTGCAGCGGCGGGTCATGGAGGTCGCCGAGCGGGCGGGCTCGCCGTCCTACCGTGCGTTCAGCCCGGTCGATCTCAGCCCGGACAACAACCTCGTGACCAGCGGCGGAGTGCGGTTCCTCGATTTCGAACGCGGCCGGGTGCGCAGCACCCTGATGGACGCGGCGTACCTGCGGCTCCCGTTCGCGTCGAGCGCGGACGCCCTGGCGCTGCCGCCAGGGATGAGCGAGGCGATGATCGCCGCCTGGCGGGCCGAGGTCGTCTCGGTCTGGCCCGCGCTCGCGGACGAGGACGCGCTGGCCGAACACCTGATGGACGGTCAGCTGCTCCTGCTGTGGGTCATCACCTGGGAGATCCTCCCGGAGCTGAACCTGGACCGGCACGCCACGCCGATCAGCCGGGAGGCCGCGCTGGTCACCTGGTGGCGGGAACTGGCCAAGCACTCGCTGCGCGCCCGCCTGACGGACATCTCCGAACACGCCACCCGGGTCGCCGCGGCGCTCGGGGCCAGGCTGGGCCCGCACGCGGACCTCGCGTTCTATCCGGCGTTCCGGTAACCGCCGCACGGACTTTTCGCTCGACCGTCCTCGTCGCGTTACCCAGGGATCACCGCAGGTGAGTCTGCGTGGCCGATGGTGGCTACCGTGACCGTGATCAGTGTCGAAGTCACTCCGTGTCCCGAACCTCTCCTTCCTCCTGCACCGGCCGTACCCCGGTCCGCTCGCAGACTGGTCGTGCTCGGCGATTCCACGGCCGTGGGCCTGGGTGACCCGTTGCCGAACCGCGGCGGCTGGCGCGGGGTCGGCCCGCTCGTCGCCGAGGCCCTGGGCGTCGAACCGGACGGCTACCTGAACCCGTCGTTCACCGGGGCGCGCATGGGGTGCGTGCTGACGAAGCAGCTTCCCGCGGCCGTGGCGCACCAGCCGGACGTCGCGCTGGTGGTGGCGGGCATGAACGACACGCTGCGTCCCGATTTCAGCGCCGAGAAGATCGCCGCGGACCTCACCGAGGTGATCCGGTCGCTGGCCGCCGTCGGCACCACCGTGGTGCCGGTGCGCTACCACGACCACGGCAAGGTGTTCCGCCTCCCGCAGTCGCTGCGGCGGGCGTTGAGCGAGCGGGTGGCCGAGCTGAACGCCGCCATCGAGGGCGTCGTCGAGCGCGAGAGCGTGCCGTGTCTCGACCTCGAACTGCTGCCGGGCGCCTACGACCTGACCGCGTGGAGCGTCGACCGGCTGCACCCGTCGGAACTCGGGCACCGGATGCTGGCGACCGGGTTCACCGAACGGCTCGCCGAGGCCGGCTTCGCGGTGCCGCGGCCGGTCAGCCTGACCTGCTCGGGAGGCGTCGAGCCGAGCACCGCCGGGCACCTCGGCTGGCTGGTGCTCAAGGGCGTCCCGTGGGTGTGGCGACGGGGCCGGGAGTTCGTGCCGTACGCGGCGGTGATCATGTGGCACTCGTTCCGGGAGCGGCTGCGCTGACCTGTGGCCGGAACCGTCGGTGGCTACGGCTACCGTCGACACCGTGGCACAGGACGAACTCTTCACCGTGAACCCCGACCTCGGGCCGCCTCCCGAAGAGGCCGAGCCGAGGGAGGTCGCCGTACCGGCCGGCTCGCCGCTGGCCGTGCGGATGCGCCCGCGGTCGCTCGACGAGGTCGTCGGTCAGCAGCACCTGCTGCGCGAGGGCGCGCCGCTGCGGCGGCTCGTCGAAGGCGCGGCACCCGCTTCCGTGCTGCTCTACGGTCCACCGGGAACGGGCAAGACCACGCTGGCGAATCTCGTGTCGGCCGCGACCGGCCGCCGGTTCGTGGCGATGTCGGCGCTGTCGGCCGGGGTGAAGGAGGTGCGCGGGGTCATCGAGGAGGCCCGGCGCCGCCGGAACTACAACGCCGAGAACACCGTCCTGTTCATCGACGAGGTCCACCGGTTCTCCAAGACCCAGCAGGACGCCCTGCTCGGCGCGGTCGAGGACCGGACGGTGCTGCTGGTGGCGGCCACCACGGAGAACCCGTCGTTCTCAGTCGTCTCGCCGCTGCTCTCGCGGTCGTTGGTGCTGCAGCTGCGGCCGCTGACCGACGCGGACATCGTCTCGCTGATCGAGCGCGCGCTGGCCGACGAACGCGGTCTCGGCGGCGAACTCACCCTGACCGAGGACGCGCGGGCGCATCTGGTGCGGCTCGCCTCCGGTGACGCGCGGCGCGCGCTGACGGCACTGGAAGCCGCCGCGGACGCGGCGGGCGCGACCGAGGCCAAGACGATCGATCTCGCCATCGTCGAGTCCACAGTGGACAAAGCGGCGGTGCGGTACGACCGCGACGGCGATCAGCACTACGACGTCATCAGCGCGTTCATCAAATCGATCCGCGGGTCCGATGTGGACGCCGCCCTGCACTACCTGGCGCGGATGATCGAAGCGGGGGAGGACCCGCGGTTCCTGGCCCGGCGCCTGGTCGTGCACGCCAGCGAGGACATCGGCATGGCCGATCCGACGGCGCTGCAGTCGGCCGTCGCGGCGGCGCACGCGGTGCAGTTCATCGGCATGCCGGAAGGCCGTCTCGCGCTGGCGCAGGCGACAGTGCACTTGGCGACGGCGCCGAAGTCGAACGCCGTCATCACCGGGATCGACGCCGCGCTGTCCGACGTCCGGTCCGGGCGGATCGGGACGGTGCCGCCGCATCTGCGCGACGGGCACTACGCGGGAGCGGAGAAGCTCGGCAACGCGAAGGGGTACCGGTACCCGCACAACGTGCCGGAAGGTGTGCTGGCGCAGCAATATCCGCCGGACGAGCTGATCGGCCGGGACTACTACGAACCGACACAGCGCGGGGCGGAGCGGACCTTGCACGAGCGGGTGCCGAAGCTGCGGCGCACCATCCGGGGTGAACGTTAGTTTCGCATTCGGAGCAATGCCGGGAAAATCGGTAACGCCCGTCGATCATGAGGCTATATCGTGAGTGGCTGGGGGATCTCTGGGTTGTCGTGCTGTGTGGGGTTCCCCGTGCTCGACCACGATGGCGAGCAGAACAAAACTGACAACCTCTACCTATGGCAAACTGGGGAAATTTCAGAGTTCGCAAGGTCATGGCTTCCTCCGTCGCGGTTTTCGCCGCGGTGACCGGAGTTCTCGTCCCGGGGACGGCGACCGCCGCGCCGGCCGAGTCCTCCTCCGTCGTGGCGCAGACGCCGGACGAGGTGCGCACCAAGGCCGCCGCGGTCGTCGGGCTCACGATCACTCCGGAACTGTTGCGGATGAGCGAGCGGGACTTCGTCTACCAGATCTATCAGGCCGCGAAGCGCCAGGGAGAGACCGCGCAGGAGGTTCAGTACGAGGCGCTCTACGCCTACGACCGCGGGTCGACTTCGTGGTCGCTGTTCCTCAATACCTGGATCTACGAGGCACATCAGCGGGACCTGGACCGGGAAGCGCTCTACCAGGCCCGGCGCGCGGAGCGGCAGCCCGCCGCCGCGCTGCTCGGTTTCGAGCTGACCTCGATGCTGCTGGCGCAGGACGACCAGAACTTCGTCTTCGCGTTGTGGGAGCGGGCCGCCAAGGACTCGTTCGTGAAGGCTGCCGCGGGCAAGATCTACAGCGGAACACCGGCGGAGCACAAGGACTTCATCGTTCGCGGCATCTTCGTCGAGCACCAGCGTGACGTGGACGCGGCGAAGGAAGCGGCCGAGAAGGAAGCCGCCGAAAAGAAACTGCGCGACGCGCGAGTGAAGGCCGCCGCCGTCATCGGCATGGACCTGGAATTGGCCGCGTGGCTGAAGGACGAGTGGTTCGTGGAGCACATCTGGACCCGGAACGTGGTGCCCGATGACTCGGAGGTCTGGTTCCAGGCCTACCAAAGCCGGACGCCGGAGCAGTGGCGGGCTTTCATCGACACCGGCATCTTCGAGGCCGCGGCCAAGGACAAGGTGAACGGCATCAAGGTGCGAGCCGCGGCCGTCGTCGGTATCGAGGCCGGATACGCCAGGTATCTCGAGGAAGGCCCGCTGGTCCGCGAGATCTGGTCGAAGGCGAGGGCCGGCAGCCAGGTCCAGGCCGCCGCCCGGCGCGCTCTGGACAGCGGATCCCCAGCGCAGTGGCGAACCTTCCTGGAAACGGACATCTTCGCCGCCGCCGAGGCGGACAAGCACTGAGGCCTTCGCGGACGGTGCGCGGGCGGGAGTTCCGCTTGACCAAGGCGCCATAGCCACGCTCACCTACTTAAGCGCGTGAAGGCCCCCTTCCCTCGGCTCAGCCGAGGGAAGGGGGCCTTCACGCGCTCTCGCTGTGGTCGTTGGTGGGCCTGGGGTGAAGGTGGCGATCGCGAAGGTGGTGAAGGCCTCTTTCGCTACCTTCAGGGTGGGCAAGGAGGCCTTCACGGATGGTGCGCGGGCGGGAGTTCCGGTAGTGAGTCGGTGCCGGGGGTCGTGAGTGGTAAGTGTCGTTCTAACCCCACTTACCACTCACGACCCACTTGACCAAGGCGTGGCGGTGAGGTGGGCGCATGCCGAGGGGCCCGTCGCCGGTGTGGGTGGCGGGCTCCTCGGGGCGTGCGGGGGTTTCAGGCGCGGTGGAGGGTGTTGCGCCGGGATCGTTGTAGCGGGTCCAGGTATTGGGGCGGGATGAACTCGGGGAGTCCGTCGGCTGCCATGCGGACTTGCCAGTCGCCGTGGTGGATCAGGCGGTGGTGGAAGCCGCAGAGCAACACCAGGTTGCGGAGGTCGGTGGGTCCGCCGTCTGCCCAGTGGTGAATGTGGTGGGCGTGACAGTTCTTGGGTCTTCGATGGCAGCCCGGGAACGCGCAGCCCCGGTCGCGGATGTTCAAGGCGCGGCGTTGGCCTGGGGTGACGAATCGCCGCAGCCGTCCCACATCTAGCGGCTCACCCGCGGCGTTCATCACGACCGGGAGCATGAGGCAGTCGCAGGCGGCCATGCGGGCTTCGCGGGCGGTCATGGTGCCGACGAAGTCCAGGCACGCTTTCCCGATCCCAGACTTGAGCTCTTCGAGGCCGATGGTGACGTGCACCAACGTCCGGTAACCGCTCGTTCCGGGCTGATCGGGGCAGGCGATCGCGAGGTCGAGGAGTTCGGCCCAGGCGTCGCCCAGCCGTTCGCACTTCATGCGCAGATCCGCCTGGCCGAACTCGTCGACCGGGCGGGGTTTCGCGTAGGCCTCCAGAGCGGCGGCGGTGCGGGCACCGGTCTCGTCGTCGAGGAGGCCGTTCAGCTTCCAGAAGCCGTCCTTACGGCGCTCCAGCGTGACCTCGCGGCGCGGCTGTTTCGGTTCTGGATCTTTGGGTTCGTTGCCGTCGGGGTCGAGCCAGGCGAGAATCTTCGCCTCGGCCTTCACCAGCTCACGAGGCCCAGCGCTTCTGGCGAGGTCGGCGAGGGTCTTCTCCGCACTTTCCCGATCTTCGGCGGACGTGTCAGCAGGGATCCTCGCCAAGATCTCCAGGATCTGCTGGATCCGCTCGCCCCCGATCAACCCTTCCGCCGCCACGGCAGCGGTAGTGGGTGCGACAGCCGGAACCGCACTCCCATCGAGAGCCCGCGTCGGATTCAACGCGATCGCCTGATTCACCACCGGCCGGGCCTCACCCCATGAAAGCCCCGCCACATCAGCGAACCACGCGATTGTGGTGCCGTACCCGAACAAGTCTTTGACGCCCCGGGACTCGATCTCCGCCAGATACTGTCCCAGTCCGGCGGACGCGACCCGCATCACCTGCAAGAACTGCTGCACGCCATGGGCAAGCTCCAGCTTGCCGGCACGCCACAACTCCTGCGGGAGTTCAGGGAGATAGGTCTCGGACACCTCTCCAGAATACCCGAATAGATCGAACAAGTGTTCGTAATTTTAAGCAACAATGAATTCGAGTTAATCCCACTGAAGTGTGATGGCGTGGGAATGAAGCCATGCTTGAGTGACCGACTGCGGGCGAGGAGTCGGTGCGGCGGTCGTGAGTAGTAAGGAGGGGTAAGGCAAACGTGTCGTGCTGGGGCGGGGTGGACGGCATTCGTCCAAGCAGGCGGCTTTCGCAACGCCGCCGACCCGCCGGGCCAAGGTACGTGGTCTTCGCGATCCGCCGGGGCGCCTGTTCCTCCGCCGAGACGTCACTCAGGACCACCGACCCGCGCCACGAACATGCCACCTTTACCCTGCCCTTCAATAGAGCCCTCTTTGTCACTCACGCCCCGTCGGAAAGGTGCCCAAGTCGAGCACTCTGGCTAGGGGTTTTGTCCCTTGTGGACGGTCGAGAGAACATTCAGCTCTCCTGAGGCCGGTGTCAGGCCTCGCCACGGGGCTCTGCTCACGAGACCCACGTTCGGTAAAGATCACTTGAGTACCCCTTGAGCCCACCCTGGGCAGCTGGACCATCCGCGTTCGTTTCACCGTCGCGAGCCGAACATGTCCGTCAGCGAGGATCGCGCGCATGGAAATCCCCAGGGTCGGTGTTCCCGACGCGCTGGCCTCGCGCCTGACGATGGCCGAACAACACGAGTACCTGACCCGCCGCACCATGCTCAAAGGGACAGGTGTCGCCCTCGCGGCGGGCCCGCTGCTGCTCCAGGGCACCGCGTACGCCGACGGCGACAAGGTCGTCCCGGCGGGGCGGCATCTCGCGTTCGGCCGGAACCCGCGGACGTCGATGCGGGTCGCGTGGCAGGTGCCGGCGCCGGTGCGGAAGCCGTTCCTGCGTATCGCCGACGGCCACGGCGGCTGGAGTCACCGGATCCCGGCGGAGGTTCGCGCGCTGCATTCCGAGGTCGCCGGGGTCATCGCGCCGTACGACCAGTATTACCTGCACGCCGAGGCCGACCATCTCTGGCCCGGCCGCACCTACCGTTACGCCGTCGGGCACGAGGGTTTCGACCCGGCTTCGGGCGACGGCGGTCCCGCCGCGATCTCGACGTTCACCACCGCGCCCGCGCGGGGTGTCCCGGCGGACAAGTTCACTTTCACCGCGTTCGGCGACCAGGGCGTGTCGACGACGGCGCTCGCGCAGGACGGCGCGGTAGCACGGCAGAACCCGCGGTTCCACCTGCTGGCGGGCGACATCGCCTACGCCGACCCGAGTGGCGCCGGCAAGCCGCCCGGCGGCAAGCCCGACGCGGATCACGACCTGTTCGACCCCAAGGTCTGGGACGCCTACTACAACCAGATCGAGGGGGTCGCGGCGTCGGTGCCGTGGATGGTCACCACCGGCAACCACGACATGGAGGCCCTCTACTCGCCCGACGGCTACGGCGGCCAGCTCAAGCGCTGGGACTTCCCCGGCAGCGGCCCGCACGACTGCCCCAGCGTGTACTCCTTCATCTACGGCAACGTCGGGGTGATCTCCCTCGACGCCAACGACGTCTCCTACGAGATCCCCGCCAACCTCGGCTACTCGCACGGTTCCCAGACGGCCTGGCTCAAGCGGCGCCTGCGCTATCTGCGGTCGCAGCCGGACGTCGACTTCGTCGTGGTGTTCTTCCATCACTGTGCCTACTCGACGACCAACCAGCACGCGTCCGAGGGCGGCGTCCGCGAGCAGTGGGTCCCGCTGTTCGACGAGTACCAGGTCGACCTCGTGATCAACGGGCACAACCACATCTACGAACGCACCGACGCGCTGCGCGGCGGCAAGGTGACGCGCGAGGTCGAGATCGGCGACACCGTCGAGCCGGACCGCGACGGCACCGTGTACGCGACCTGCGGTGGCGGCGGGAAGAGCCTCTACAGCTTCCCGGTGCCCGACACGTTCGCGGGGGAGTTCCAGTCGTACCACTGGGTCAAGGGCGGTGAGAAGGTGACCGAAACGGTGCCGTGGTCCCGCGTGCGCTACACCGGCTACTCGTTCCTCGCGATCGACGTCGAGCCCGCCTGGTTCGGCCGCCGGACGACGCTGACCGTGCGCACCCTGCGCAACGACGGCGCGGAGATCGACCGGTTCACCCTGCGCCGCACGGCCGGTCTCCACCGTTCGCGGTACGCGGCGGCCTCCGTCCTCGGCGCGGATCCTGGGGACGTATAACGACCTACACGGTTTCGCATGGTGAGACTCGGTGCCATATCGTGGACCGGGGACATACAGTCCGGGACATGTCGCCGAGAACCCTCCTGCGGGCCGTCATGGCCGTTTCCGCCGTCACGCTCCTCGCCGCGTGCAACGCCTCGGCCAAGGACCCGGCCGCGCAGAACGCCTCCGGTCCCGCGCTCGTCCTGATCACGCCGAGCCCGGTCGGGGTCAACGACTTCCTCAAGCTCGCCGTCCAGGGCATCGAGGACTCGGCCAAGAAGCACAACGGGACGCAGAAGGTGTTCCAGAGCACCGATCCGGCGTCGATCCAGCAGAACCTCGCGGCCGCGGCGCGCGAGAAACCCGCCGTGATCGTCGCGGTCGGCTTCAACTTCGCCGACGCGATCGCGGCCGAGGCCGAGCGCAATCCCGGGCAGAAGTTCCTGTTCGTGGACTCCTGCACCACGAAGCCGTTCCCGAACGTCACCTGCGCGGTGTTCCGTGAGCACGAGGGCAGTTACCTCGCCGGAGCCGAAGCCGGGCTGCTGAGCAAGTCCGGCAAGGTCGGCGCGGTCGTCGTGCTCGACGCGCCCCAGTTCCGCCGGTACTCGATCCCGTTCGGGCAGGGCGCCGAGAAGGCGAAGCCCGGCACCACGCTGGCTCCGCTGTTCATCGGCGGCGCGAACCCGTTCAACGACCCGGCCCGCGCGAAGGCGCTGGCCGCCACCCTCGCCGGTCAGGGCGTCGACCACGTCATGGGCGCGGCCTCGGCAGCGGGCAACCTCGGCGTGTTCGAGGCGGCCAAGCAGGGCGGGTTCTTCGCGTTCGGCGTCGACGCCAACCAGTGCCCGGCCAGCCCGGGACAGGTCGTGGACAACGTCATCAAGCGCACCAACGTCGTCATCGGCGACGGGGTCGACGCGATCCTCGGCGGCAAGACCGGCGAGACGAAGTCCTATGGCGTCAAGGAGAAAGGCATCTCCCTGACCGGACTGGAGCCGGACGCCTCGACGTCGCAGTGCGTCGTCGCGAGCCACCCCGACGTGCTGGCCAAGGTCGGCGAACTGCGGGATCAGATCATCTCGGGCGCGATCGTCGTCGATGACCCCGCGAAATCCTGACGCCGTCTCACTCCGGGGGATCGTCAAGCGGTTCCCCGGAGTGCTCGCGAACGACCACGTCGACCTCGGCGTCGGCAAGGGTGAGATCCACGCTCTGATGGGCGAGAACGGCGCGGGCAAGTCGACGCTCATGTCCGTGCTCTACGGTCTGCACCGGCCCGACGAAGGCACGATCGCCTTGCACGGCAAGGAAGTCTCCTTCGGCTCGCCCGCGCAGGCGATCGACGCCGGTGTCGGCATGGTGCAGCAGGGGTACGCGCTGTTCGGCGAGCTCACCGTCACCGAGAACGTCGTGTTCGGCAGCGAACCGACCCGCCGCGGCCTGCTGGACCGCAAGGCGGCGACGGCCCGCGTCGCCGAGCTGATCGAACGGCACGAGCTGCGGCTGCGGCCCGGCGACCGGGTCCGTGACCTGCCGGTCGGGCTCCGGCAGCGGGTCGAGATCCTCAAACTCCTGTACCGTGAGGCGGACGTCCTGATCCTCGACGAGCCCACCGCCGTGCTGACCCCGCCCGAAACCGAGCGGCTGTTCGGCGTACTGCGCGCCCTCGCCGCCGAAGACCGCACGATCCTGTTGGTGTCGCACAAACTCCAGGAGGTCCTCGCGGTCAGCGACCAGGTCACGGTGCTGCGCGACGGCCGCGTCAGCGCCCGTGGGCGCACGGCGGACCAGACCGCCGCCGGGCTCGCCGCAGCGATGACCGGGCGCGAGGTCGACCTCGATCGAGTCCACCCGGCCGGGGCATCCGGTGACGTCATCCTCGAAGCCCGTTCCCTGACCGTTCCCGGTGCGGAAGGAAAACCGTTGCTGGACGACGTTTCCCTCGCCGTTCGGGCGGGGGAGATCGTCGGTGTCGCCGGGGTCGCGGGCAACGGTCAAGCCGAACTGTCCGGTGCGATCACCGGCCTCCTGAAGACCGGCGGCACCATCGTCCTCAAAGGACAGAGCCTCGACGGGCTGTCGGTTCGGGCCAGAAGGGACGCCGGGCTCGCGCACGTTCCGGAAGACCGCGCCGAGGTCGGCTCGGCACCGGCGGCGAGCCTCCGGGAGAACCTGGCTGTCGGCTTCCACCGCAAGCAACCCTTGGTACGCAAGGGATTCCTGCGCCGCAAGGCGATCGACGAGCACGCGTCGGCGATCATCGAGGACTACGACGTCCGCGCGTCCGGCCCCGCCGCCGCGATGGGCACCCTGTCCGGCGGCAACCAGCAGAAGGCGATCTTCGGCCGCGAACTCACCCACGACGCCCCGTTCCTGCTCGTCGAGCAGCCCACCCGCGGGGTCGACGTCGGCGCGATCGAGAACATCCACGCCCGGCTCGTCGCCCATCGCGACGCCGGGCACGCCGTCCTGCTGATCTCCGCCGAACTCAGCGAAGTCCTGGCGTTGTCGGATCGCGTGCTCGTGCTGTTCGAGGGCCGGATCGTCGCGGAGTTCATCAAGGACGAG
Source organism: Amycolatopsis oliviviridis (assembly GCF_014654365.1). GTDB lineage: Bacteria > Actinomycetota > Actinomycetes > Mycobacteriales > Pseudonocardiaceae > Amycolatopsis > Amycolatopsis oliviviridis. Next base: position 626,436 of record NZ_BNAY01000002.1, on the reverse strand, counting down.
GCCGATCCGCATACGGTCGGCCTCGCGATGGCCGGAGGTGCCGGATGACCCGCGTCCGCCTCATCGCCGTCCCGGTCGTGGCGGCGCTCGTCCTCGGTGCGATCCTGTTGCTGGCCACCGGAACCGACCCGCTGGCCGCCTATGGCGCGATCGTCTCCGGCGCGTTCGGCCCCGACGGCATCGGCGACACCCTCGCCTACGCCGTCCCGGTCGCGGGGATGGCGACCGCGCTCGCGATCCCGCTCCGCGCGGGCATGGTCAACCTCGGCGGCGAGGGACAACTGGTGCTCGGCGCGATCAGCGCGCTCGCCGTCGGCCTGTACGTGCCCGGCCCCGGGCCGGTCAAAGTGGTGCTCGCGCTGCTCGCGGGCGCTCTCGCCGGTGCCGCGTACGCCGCGCTGGCCGCGGTCTGCGAGAACCGCCTCGGCGTCCCGCTGCTGATCAGCACGCTGCTGCTGAGCTATCCGGCGATGTCACTCGCCGGGTATCTGGTGCGGTTCCCGCTGAAGGACGCCGGTTCCAGCCTGCCGCAGAGCCCGCAGCTGACCGAAGGCGCGCGGCTGCCCGAAATCGACGGCGTGACGACCGGGATCTTCCTGGCGGTGGCGGTGATCGCGGTCTACGCGGTGCTCGACGCCCGCACACCCGCCGGGTTCGAGACCAAGGTGACCGGCTGGGCCCCGAAGTTCGCCGCCTACGCCGGGATCGACCGGCCGAAACTGACGCTGCGGCTGCTGGCCGCGTCGGGTGGGACGGCCGGGCTGGTCGGTGCGATCGCCGTCCTCGGGTTCCCGTACCGGTTCATCGACGGCGCGCTGATCACGCCGCAGTACACCTGGATCGGCCTGCTCGCGGCGCTGCTCGCCGGGGCCAGCCCGCTCGGGACGCTGCTCGCGGCGGTCTTCTTCGCGGCGCTGACCAGCGGCGGGTTCGCGATGGAACGCGCCACCCAGGTGCCACGTGAACTCACCGCGGTCCTGCAGGCGGTGCTGATCATCTTCCTCGCGGCCGCTTCGGGGGTCTTCAAGCGGAAGGCGAGGCGGGCATGATCGACGCGAGCCTGTTCTCCTCGGCGCTCACCGCGCTGACGCCCATCCTGTTCGCCGCGCTCGCGGGCGCGCTGTGCCAGCGGGCCGGGGTCTTCAACATCTCCCTCGAAGGGTCGCTCCTGGTCGGTTGCTTCGGCGCCGTCGCCGGGAGCTGGTACACCGGCAGCGCCTGGATCGGCGTCGTCGTGGCGGTCATCGCGGCGACGGCGTACTCGCTGATCCTCGCGATCGGGTCGATCACCTTCGACGGCGACCCGATCGTGCTCGGTGTCGCGAGCAACCTGCTCGCGGTCGGGCTGACGAGCTTCCTCATCCGGACGGTCTTCGGCACGGAGGGCTCGTTCAGCGACCCCACCTTGCGCGGGCTGGGCCAATTCGGCCCGATTCCGGGGCAATCGCTGCTGGTCTACCTGTCCTGGCTGGCCGTGCCCGCGCTCGCCGTGCTGCTGTACCGGCATCCGTGGGGTCTGCGGCTGCGCGGCGTCGGCGAACGCCCGGAGGCCGCGTCCAGCCTCGGCGTCAACGTGACCAAGTACCGCTACGGCGTGATCCTGGCCGGAGGCGCGCTGTGCGGCCTCGGCGGCGCGCAACTGGCCCTCGGCTCGGTGACGCTGTTCGCCGAAAACATGACCGCCGGCCGCGGCTGGATCGCCGTCGTCGCGGTCATGCTGGGCCGCGCGCATCCGCTCGGCGTGCTGCTCGCGGCGCTCTTGTTCGGCCTCGCCGAGGCGTTCGGCTTCCGGCTCCAGGGCATCGGACTGCCGCAGCAGGCCACCGACGCGGCCCCCTATGTCGTCACCCTCGTGGCGCTGTTCCTGTCCAACGTCAAACGCAAGAAGGGACAGCCCGCGTGAGCGACGTCCTGCCCATCACCAAGATCCCCCGGCACGGACTGCCGCCGCGCGCCCTCGTCGTGGGCGATCCGGACCGCGCGACCGCGGTGGCCGAATCGCTGGAGGACGCCGTCCTCGTCGGGCAGAACCGCGAGTACCGCAGCTACACAGGCACCTGGAAGGGCGTCCCGGTCGTCGTGTCCTCGCACGGCGTCGGCGGTCCGGGCGCGTTGTGCCAGTTCGGCGAGTTGGCCGAGGCGGGTGTCCGCACCTTCCTCCGGCTCGGCACCGCCGGTTCGCTGGCCGACGGGATCACCGACGGCGACCTCGTCATCGCCGAGGCGGCGGTCCGCGACGACGGCGTCACCCAGCAGCTCATCCACCCCGAGTACCCGGCGTTCGCCACCCCGGAGGCCGTCGTGGCGCTGAGCCGCGCCGCCCCGGAGGCACACCGGGGCGTGGTGTGGACACGGGCCGCGTTCAGCCCGCTGGTGCTCACCCTCCCGATGGCCGATTACCTGGCCGCGCGGGTGATCGCCATTGAGATGGAACTCTCCACCCTGCTGGTGTTCGCGGCATTGCGCGGTCTGCGGGCCGGTGGTGTGCTCGTGATCGACGGCGACGCACGGCCCGAGCACCCCGACCCGTCCGCGTACGACCCGCATCGCGACGTCGTGGCGGCAGGGGTGGCGAGGGCGACCCGCGTGGCCCTCGACGCGCTGGTCGAGTTGGAGGGGACTGAATGACCGAGGTGTGGCGCAAGGCGGCGCTCGAACTGGCGAGCACCTTGGCGGCGGACGCGGCCGAGCGAGACCTCGCCGGACGGCTTCCGGCGCGCGAGGTCGGCCTGCTGCGCGAGTCCGGGCTGCTGCCCCTGCTCGACACCGCCGGCTGGGCGGCCGCGAACCAGGCCACCCGGATCGTCTCGGCCGCCGACGCCTCGGTCGGCCATCTGCTCGGCTACCACTACCTGCAGCTGTGGCGCACCGGCCTGTTCGGGTCGCGAGCGGCGAGCGAACCGGGCTGGTTCTGGGCGGGCGTGAGCAATCCGCTCGACGCCGCCCTGCTGCTGACCCCGGCCGACGGCGGGTTCACCGTCGAGGGCACCAAGACCTTCGCCACCGGCGCGGCCGTCGCCGATCGCCTGGTGGTCAGCGCGACGAGGACCGACAACGGCGAGAAGCTGACCTTCGTCGTCGACGCGCGGGCCGACGGGATCACCTTCCCCGGGGAGTGGGACAACATCGGCCAGCGGCTCACCGCGAGCGGCGCGGTGCGGTTCGAGGCCGTCCGGGTCGCGCGCGACGACGTCCTTGGTGTCCAGCCGGAGGACCAGGCGGATCCGAAGGTGCCGAGGATCTCCCTGGCGGCGATCGGCTTTCAGCTCATGCTGGCGCAGGTGTACGTCGGTCTCGCGTTCGGCGCGCTGGACGCCGCCGCGGTCTACACGCGGGAGACCGCGCGGGCCTGGACACTGTCCGATGTGGACAAAGCGACCCAGGACCCGTACATCCTGGCCGGTTACGGTGAGCTGGTCGCCACGGCGCGGGCCGCCGGATTCGCGGTCGACGCAGCGGTTTCCGCCCTCGGTGAGGCCGACGAACGCGGTTTCGATCTGACCCCGGCCGAACGCGCCGAAGCCGCGATCGCCATCTCGTCGGCGAAGATCGTCGCGAGCCGGGCGGCCGTCGAGACCACGAGCAAGGTCTTCGAGTTCACCGGCGCGCGGGCCACGGCGACCAAGTACGGCTTCGACCGCTTCTGGCGCAACGCCCGCACGCTGACCCTGCACGATCCCGTGACCTACAAGGCCCGCGAGGTCGGCGACCATTTCCTCAACGCGATCCCGCCGTGCCTTTCGGGGTACAGCTGATGACGCTGCCGATCCTCGCCGAAAGCGTCCGCCTCGACGACGAAGGCGTGCACATCCTCGACCGCCGGGTCTTCCCGTTTGAGCGGGAGTGGGTGCTCTGCCGGACCTCGGAAGAGGTCGCGGTGGCCATCGAGGAGATGGTCACGCAGTCGTCCGGGCCGTATTTCGCGGCGCTGGGCGCGATGGTGCTCGCCGCCCGTGAGGCGTCCGGCCTCGCCGACGCTCGCGCGTATCTGCGGCGCGTGGGGGAGCGGATCGTCGCCACGCGCAAGACGAACAACCATCTGCGCAAGGCCGTCGCTGTCGTACTGTCCGAAGTGGACAAATCGGCAGGCGACCTCGTCGAGGCCGCGACGGCCGGGGCGCAAGCAGGTGACGAGTTGTACCGGTCGCGCAGCCGCGCGCTGGGCGCGCACACGGCGGAGCTGGTGCCGGACAAGGCGACGGTGCTTACGCATTGCTGGGCGGACCTCTACCTGGTCGAGCTGGTGCTGGCCGCGCGGCGGCAGGGCAAGGAGTTCTCCTTCCTCTGCACCGAAACCCGGCCGTACCTGCAAGGCGCGCGGCTGACCGCCGAGACCCTCGCCGAGATGGGCGCGGACACCCGGCTGATCACCGACGGGATGGGCGCCGCGGTGCTGTCGTCGGGCGAGGTCGGCGCCTTGGTGACGGCGGCCGACCGGGTCGCGATGGACGGCCACGTCGTCAACAAGATCGGCACCCTGGGGCTCGCGGTGGCGGCGGACGCGTTCGGCGTGCCGTTCTACGCGATGGTCCAGGCACCCGATCAGGCGACGCCCACCGGCGCCGACGTGCCGATCGAATACCGCGACGGCGACGAGGTGCTGAGCGCGCTCGGCCACCGTGTCGCCAGCGAACGCGTTCGAGGGCACTATCCGGCCTTCGACGTGACACCACCGCGTTTCGTGACCGCGGTGGTGACCGACCGCGGGGCCTTCGAACCAGGACGGCTCCGCGAGTACTACGCAGAAGGGGAAGCGAACCAGTGACCGCAACGCTGACCGCCCGATGGGTGGTCCTCGACATCGAGGGCACGCTGACGGCCACCAGCTACGTGCACGTGACCCTCTACGACTACGCGCGCCCGCGGCTGGGCCCGTGGATCGACGAGCACCCGGACGACCCCGACGTCGCCGACGCCGTCACACGGATCAAGGAACTCGGCGGGCTCCCGGCGGACGCGTCCACAGTGGACGTCGTGCGGGTGCTGCACGGCTGGATGGACGCGGACCAGAAGATCGCGCCGCTGAAGACGTTGCAGGGGCTCATCTGGCAGCGCGGGTACGCCGACGGCGACCTCACGACGGAGTTCTTCGGCGACGTCGCCCCGGCGCTGCGGTCGTGGCACGAGTCCGGCCTGCGGCTCGCGGTGTTCTCGTCCGGTTCGGTCGCCGGGCAGGTCGCTTCGTTCTCGCGGACCACCGACGGCGACGTCACCGGCCTGTTCGAGAAGCATTTCGACACCGTCAACGCCGGTCCGAAACGCGAGGCCTCGTCGTATCGCGCGATCGCCTCCGCGCTGGAGGCCGCGCCGGGCGACGTCGTGTTCTTCTCCGACGTCCCGGCCGAACTCGACGGCGCCGCCGCCGACGGCTGGCAGACCGTCGGCCTCGCCCGCGACGGCGAACCGTTCGGCGACGCGGATTTCGGGACGCACCGGACGATCCGGACGTTCGACGAGATCAAGGTCGCCCCACAGTGACCACGCTGAGTGTCTTGGAACTCGCCGGCCGCGCGCTGGCCGAGGAGTCAGCGAGGTTCGCCGGGCTGGGTTGGATGCGGGGCACTTCGGGCAACCTGTCGGTGGTGCTCGGCCGCGATCCGCTGCGGGTCGCCGTCACCGTCAGCGGGCGGGACAAAGGCGAGCTGACCAGCGACGACGTCGTGGTGGTCGGCGAGGACGGGCTGGCCGTCGCCGACCAGCCGCATCCGGACAAGGTCCCCTCGGCCGAGGCAGGGCTGCACGCCCGGATCGCGGCGGTGTCGGGAGCGGGCGCGGTGATCCACGTGCACGCGCTCGCGCCGGTGGTGGCCGCCGAGCACTGGCCCGACGGCGTCGAACTGCGGGACCTGGAGATGCTCAAGGGTTTCGGCCGCGCCGCGCACGACGACCTCGTGACGATCCCGGTGATCGCCAACGGCCAGGACATGCGCGTCCTCGGCGACGCGTTCGAGGCGGGGTTCCGGGCCGACACGCCGGCGGTGATCGTCGCGCGGCACGGGATCTACGTCTGGGGCGATGACCTGCGCCACGCGCGTCATCGTCTGGAATGTTTGGAGTGGTTGCTCCGGTTCCGGGTAGAGACAAGACTCGTAGGTGAAGAAAGGGGAGTGCGATGACCTTGCTGACCGTGTGGCCGGACGACCGGCCCGACGAGATCGCGCTCAGGACCGAGGACCCGGCCGTGATCACCGCGGAATTGGGGCGGCTCGGTGTCCGGTTCGAACGGTGGGATCTCGTCGCGGACCTGCCGCGCGAAGTGACGCCGGAGCAGGTGCTGGCCGCCTACGAGGAGCAGATCGGCAAGGTCTCCGCGGCCGAGGGCTACACCTTCGTGGACGCCGTCCGCATGACGCCGTCCGACGAACCCGGCTGGGCGGCCGAAGCCGCCGAAGCGCGGCAGAAGTTCCTCGCCGAGCACACCCACGACGATGACGAAGACCGCTTCTTCGCGCGCGGGTCCGGTGTCTTCTACCTGCACGTCGGCGGGCGCGTCCATGCCGTGCTGTGCGAAGCCGGGGACCTGCTGAGCGTGCCCGCGAACACCACGCACTGGTTCGACATGGGGACGCGGCCGGATTACGTGTCCGTCCGGTTCTTCCACGACGACGGCGGCTGGGTCGGGAACTTCACCGGCGCGACGCTGGCAGGGGACTTCCCGGACTTCGACGCCCTGACCGCCGGGCGTTACTGACCCTTCGCTCCCCGGATGTCATGAAAGGGCCGTTCAAGACATTTTTCGTCCTGAACGACCCTTTCCTGACACGCCGGGTGCTAGGAAAGGTCCTTTCCTTGCGAAATTTGCAAGGAAAGGACCTTTCCTAGCGCGCTGCCGGGGTCTGTCAGGCGGCTGTCCAGAGGGCAGGCACGTTCGGCGGCTCCCAGCCCGGCAGGGACCGATGGCCCTGACGGCACACGTACGCCGCGCCGTTGTAGGTCACCCGGGCACCGGTCGCGTAATCGACGTTCGGCTTCCACGCGTCGGACGGCACCGAGGTGGTCGTCGTCGGCGTGGTGGTGGTCGGCCGGGTGGTGGTGGTCGTCGGACTCGTCGTGGTGGTGGGTGTCGTGGTCGTGGTCCCCGTCGTCGGTGTGGTGGTGGTCGTCGGCGGAGCGCCGCCGCCACGCGGGTTGTCCGACGCGATCGCGTAGGTCGTCCCGCCGAAGGTGAACGTGAAGTTCGACGGGGACGCGATCGGCATGTAGTAGTTCAGCCGGATCTCGACCGTGGCACCCGGGGCGATGGTCTGCCAGGACGGCACGGTCACCGCGACGTGCTGGAAGTCTCCCTTCATGCCGCCGACGTTGGGCCCGCTGTGGCCCTTGCTCGTGACCGACAGGCCGAAGCCGGACTGGTCGGACATGCTGCCGGGTGCGCTCGTGCCGTAGTCGAACTCGATCTTCGTCCCACCGGGGATGGTGGTGGTCGAATTGTTCGTGATGCGCATCCGCGGGGTGATCGGGTAGTTCGCGTCGCCCAGCGCGAATCCGGTCAGGTTGACGTTCGCGTTGAGCACCGACGAAGGCGCGGGCCGCGACGACTTGGAGGCGCCGTACGGGGCGGCGCCACGCAGGCCGTCGTTGATCTTCGTGATCAGCGTGTCGCCCATGAAGTACTGGCCCTTGGCGCTGTCGAACGCGTAGTCGCCCGCCAGCTCCCAGATCATGATGCCGCCGATGCCCTTGTCGGACACGTACTTCGCCTTCGTGGCGAGTGACTCTTCGTCCTCAGTGGACAGGAACACCTTCTTGTCGTTGTTCCACAGCCACGGCGTCACCATCGTGTTGTCGTAGAACCGGTTGTAAGTCCCGGAGAGCCGGTCCTTCGGGTTGTTCTTCGGGTCCAGCCCGTACTTCTCCAGGTAGTCCGGGGTGATTTCGTTTTCGAGGTTCTTCGCGTGCCACATGGGGTTCGCGCCGGCCGGTACCTCGGCGCCCGTCAGGCTCATGTCGTGCCAGAGGTTGTCGATGCCGATCGCGCCGTTACCGCACGGCACGGTCGAACCGACCTGGGATCCGGTGCCCGGTGGACACTGTTTCTGGTCCGGCAGGGGAGCGGTGCCCCACAGTCCGTTCGTCCCGCCGGACACGCCTTGCCAGCCCCGGGTGTAGAACCCGACGCCGATGTTGATCCGGCCGGCCTGCATGGCGCCGCGGAAGTAGTGATACGCCCAGTCGGTGTTGAGATAGCCTTGCCCGTCGTACTGCGGTGTCGTGTACACCTGCCAGTGCGCGAGTTCCGCGTCCTTGCCGTTGTCGTAGAGCGCGGCGTTCGGCCCGGCGAACTGGTTCCACGCGCCGTGCAGGTCGTAGCTCATCATGTTGGCGTAGTCGAGATACTGCGTGACGCCGTAGACCTCCTGGCCGCGCAGCAGCCAGCCGGACGCGGGGACGGCCGCGGTCAGCAGGTAGTGCTTGCCGTCGGCGGCGCCCGCCTGGTCGATCTTCTGGCGCAGCGTGCGCATCAGGTTCTCGTAGCCCGCCCACAGCGTGCCGCGGTTGGCCTGCGCGATCCAGTAGTCGTCCGGGTTGCCGGCGTAGTTCGCCGACGTCGCGTACTCGTAGTCGATGTCCGCGCCGTTGAATCCGTAGTCGCGCAGGAACTTCACGACGGAATCCGCGAAGGTGTCAATGCTCGCTTGGCTTTGCGTCATCTTGTAGAACCCGCCCGACGCGTTGCGCGAGCCGTCCGGGTTCAGGAAGCCGCCGGTCTCCGCCCAGCCGCCGATCGAAATCAGCGTCTTCACGTTCGGGTACTGCTTCTTGTACTTGTTCAGCAGATTGAAATGTCCCTTGTAGGGCAACGAGGGATCCATCTCGGCGCCGGGCACGCCCGGCCATTCCATCCCGATGGACTCGTTGTTCGGGCCCGCGGCGCCGACCGACACCTTGTTCTGCGCGTCGACATGGGCGAACGCGTAGTTGAGGTGGGTGACCTTTGTCCACGGGATGTTGTTCGCGAGATACGCCGGTGCCCCGTTCTTGCCGGTGCGCCAGCTGGTGAAGTACCCGATCACGCGGCGGGAATGCCCTTCTCCCAGGTTTTCCCGGCCGTTCGTGTCGTAGACGGTGCAGTAGGGGGTGTCGACGCCGGGTGTCCGGTACAGCCCGTCGGGACGGCAGTCCTCGTGGCCTGCCGCGCTCGACGTGGAGGGGCTGATGACGACGATCATGAGTCCGGCCAGCGTGATGAGCGACGCCAGCAGGGGGAGTAGTTTTCTGGTTCTCCTTGGCACGCCGAACCTCCGACAGTGGAAGATGGCCCTCGGTCAGAGCAGCTTGAGCCGCCGACCAGACGCGCGTCAATAGGTGTAGACCAATTTCCATCCTGTGCCGTACGGCGGAGCGTACCTGTGGTCCGTCAGGTCTGGTCTTCGTCGAAGATCGAGGGCTGGTCGGGTGCGGGCCGGTAAGTGAGGCTCCGCAACAGGGTCCGCGGGCGGCCATACTCCCGGCCACATCTGGTCAGTGCTATGACCCCGTGCCCTTCGACGCGGGTGTGCGGGCCGATCTTGCCCGGGTGCACCGAAAGCGCTTCGGCGATCATGTCCGCGTCGCAGTGGTCCGGGATGTCGAGTTCCGCCTTGAGCCGCCGGTAGCGCCGGAACCATTCCCGTTGCCAGTCCAAGGGATTCTCGGTGTGCTCGATGTCGTCGGCCCAGCCTTCGGGCAGCGGCGTGTCCTCATGGGGAAGCAGGTAGCCGTTCTCGGCCGCGAGTTCGCCGACCGCTTCCTCGGGGACGGAGACGTCGTAGCACCGGACCAGCTCGCCCTTTTCGGCGATGCACCACGACGTCCTCGAATCGCCGTGGCTGACGAAATAGAAATGCGCCGTCCCGAATCGGCGGCTCAGGTCGATGCAGCGTTCCCGGGTGACCCGGCGCCAGACGGCCTCGTTCGCGAGGATGTTCGCGTACGTGTCGCGTTCTTCCACGATGCCGCGAGGATGCTGGTCCGGTGAAGCGGAACCGAAGACGAGGGTCCAGCCGTCGAGGGCCGGGCTGACGTAGACCTGCGCGCATCGCTGATGTCCGATGGGGGAATGGTGCTGGTTCCAGATCTCAGTGCCGAGCGACATGGTCACCGGCTCCGCGTCGGACAGGCCGAACGCGTCGAGCACCGCGGCCTGGCTCGTCGAGATCCCAGGCGTTGAAGCGCTCCCCTGCGGCGAGGGTCTCGGCCGCGGCTCTCATGTCCATGCGGCGGAGGTTAACCAAGCACCACGACAGAAAACTCGTTGCCGTCGGGATCTGTCATGTCCACCCGGCCGTCTTCTTCGAGGCCGACGCGGGTCGCGCCGAGCGAAACGAGCCGGTCGACTTCCGCGAGGGGTCCGTTCAGGACGAAACGGAGCCTGTTCGGTCCGGTCTTCGGAGTGAAAGGCGGGCCGCCCCAGGTGATCTTCGGGCCGCCGTGCGGCGACCGGATCGCGGTCTCCTGGTCTTGGTCCCAGACCAGCGGCCAGCCCAGTGCCTCGCTCCAGAAGTAGCCGACCTCCTGCGAACCGTCGCTGGCGACGGCGCCGACGAACCCGCATTCGGCGAGGAAATCGTTGCCCGGCTCGATGACGCAGAATTCGTTGCCTTCGGGGTCGGCGAGCACCACGTGCTTCTCTTCGGGAAGCTGGCCGATGTCGAGGTGGCGTCCGCCGAGTTCGAGCGCCTTCGCCACGGTTCGCCGCTGGTGATCGAGGGACTCGCTCGTCAGGTCGAAATGCATCTGGTTCTGGCGGGTCTTCGGTTCCTCGCTCTGGACGAAACAGAGACGGAAGCCGGTGTCCTCGATTTCCCGGCCGAGAAGCCCGTCCCAGAACCGCGCGAGAGCGTGCGGATCGTGCGCGGCGAAACAAAGCTCCTGCAAGGTGACGGCCATAAGCGACGCTAAGAACAACCGCGCCCCCTTCGCAACCGGTTTAAGTACATGAAGGCCCCCTTCTTGTACCTAGGCGCAAGGAAGGGGGCCTTCATGTACTGCCGACCCGGTCAGCAGGAGACGCCGGACCGCCCGTTCTCGACCCGCGCGGTCAGCGTCCGCAGGAACGACGGGTCCCCGTCCGCCGTCACGCGAACGTCGTACCAACCGCCCGAAACCGGCCAGTCCACGGTGACCGAACGTCCGGCCCCGACCCGCACCACGCGCGTGAACCGCGAAGACGACAGCCGCAGCGTCAGCGCCGAAGTGCCCGAGTTGGACAGCTTGAACTCGACCCCCGAGCGCCAGGTCAGGAACCGCGTCCGAACGTCGACGCCTGCGGCGGCCCCGCGACGGTTCCCGCGCAGCTCCCACCAGGACCGGTTCGGCCCCTGGACGACGACGCGGTAGTCGTCACCGGCCAGCCGCACGACCTCCGGCGCCTCGCCGCGGACGTCGCGGTGCGCGGGCTCGGCGAATTCGCCCTTGTACGGGTACAACGCGAAATGCGCCGAAGACGAGCCGCTGTTGGCCAGCGAGAGCGCCAGGTTCCCGGACTTGTCCACCGCGCCGGACACCGAGACCTGGTACGGCAGCGGACGCGACGGCCGGTTGCCGGGCTCGGCCACCGGCAGGCTCTGCTCCGCCGGTGCGGACGGCCGCCAGCGGCTGATCGGCGCGGGCACCGGACCGGGCCGGTTCACCCGCGGCTGGCGTCCCGGGCGCGAGAAGTCGAAGGCGCCCGTGAGGTCGCCCGCGACGGTCCGCCGCCACTTGCTGATGTTCGGCTCGCCGATCCCGGTCCAGCGCTCCAGGAACCGCAGCACCGAGGTGTGGTCGTACACGGTGGAGTCGACGTTGCCGCCGATCGACCACGGCGAGACGACCGTCATCGGCACGCGCGGGCCGAAACCGAGCGGCTGGCCGTTGAAGTGGTCCGCGTCGTTCGCCGCGTCGCCCGGCGGCATCGGCGGCGGCACGTGGTCGAAGTAGCCGTCGTTCTCGTCGAAGTTGATCAGCAGCACCGTCTTCGACCACGTCTCACGGTCGGACGCGAGCGCGTCGAGCACGCGGTAGATCAGGTTCGCGCTGCCGACCGGGGTGGACGCGCCGGGGTGCTCGGAGTCCTTCGCGGACGGCACCAGCCAGCTCACCGCGGGCAGCCGCCGCGCCTGGATGTCCGCCCTCAGCCGGGTCACCAGCGTCTCCGGCTCGCTGCGGTACATGGCCTTCTTGAACAGGTTCCGCTCGGCGGGCGTCAGCTTCGCGACCCCGGCGTCGAACTGCGCGAGCAGTTTCGCGCGCTCCTCGGGGGTCTTCTTGAGCAGCTCGTCGTAGAACTCCTCGGTGGTGCGGAACTTCTGCTCGACCGAGGCGAGGATCTTCGTGCCGACCTTCTTGAACGGCTTGAAGTACTCGACCGCGTTGTCGGTGAAGTTGTCCCACTCCTGGTAGATCTGCCACGGCACCCCGGCGGCTTCGAGCCGCTCCGGGTACGTCGTCCAGTCGTAGCCCGCGTGGTCGTAGGAGTACGCCGCGTTCGAGACCGCGCGGTTGGTCGTGCTGCCCGGTTCGAAGCCGGTGGTCCCGGTCCAGAGGAAGTTCCGGTTCGGGTTGGTCGAGCCGAAGATCGAGCAGTGGTAGGCGTCGCAGATGGTGAAGGTGTCCGCGAGTTCGTACTGCAGCGCGATGTCGCGGCGCTCGTAGTACGTCATGGTGGCGGGGGTCTTCGCCGCGATCCAGCCGTTGTTCCAGCCGCGCGCCCACGCCTTGCCGCTGCCGTTCCAGCTGTGGTCGAGGTCGCCGAGGTACTGGATGTCGCCGGTGTTCCGGCCCGCGAGCTCGGCCGCCTTGCGCACCGAGAACGGCAGCACCGTGCCGCCGGCGGGGTTCGGCTGCTCGAACACCGATCTCCCCGACGGCAGTTCGAGCGGATGCGTGTCGGAGAAGCCCCGGACGCCGCGCAGATTGCCGTAGTAGTGGTCGAACGACCGGTTCTCCTGCATCAGCACGATCACGTGCTCGATGGCGTCGAGTCCGCCGCGGCGCATGGGTTCGGCCATGGCGGCGTGCACGGACGGCGGGAGAAGGGTGGTGGCGGCCGCGGCGCCGGTGGCGCCCAGCAACGTACGGCGTGACAGTTCAGGCATGCGGGCGACCTAATCCCAGCAATGTGAACGGCACAAGAACCGAACAGGTCGTCTTGGCGGCGAACAACGTTCGCCACGCTCCCCGGCCCGGCTCACTGCGCTGAGTGACGGTCCGGCGGGGTGACACCGCTGAACGGCTGGCGGGACGGTAACCTCACGGGCACCAAGACCGCAGACCCTTGAGGAGGGCCCGTGTCGGCAGGGCAGATCGCCGCGCTGATCGCCGCAGGAGCATTCGTCGTACTCGTCGTGCTGCTGGCGATCGTGCTGTTCAAGCTCGGCCGGACCCTGGACGAGGCCACGATCGCCATCCGCAAGGCGCACGAGAACACCGACCCGCTGCTGATCGGCGCGAACCAGACGATCACGCACGTCAACACGCAGCTGGAGCGGGTCGACGGCATCACCGCCAACGCGCAGGCCGTGTCCGGCAACGTGTCCGCGCTGTCGTCGGTGTTCACCGCGACGCTCGGTGGTCCGCTCGTGAAGACGGCCGCGCTGTCCTACGGCCTCAGCAAGGCGATCAAGGCCCGCCGCAAGAAGGCGGAAGCGAAGGCCGCGCGCCCGGCGAAGAAGCGGGGCCGCAAATGAAGCGCCTGTTCTGGCTCGGTGTCGGCGTCGTCGCCGGCGTCGCCCTGTCACGCAAAGCGACGGAAACCGCTCGCCAGGCCACTCCGGCGGGGTTAGCCTCGAACCTGGGCGACGCCGTGCGGGAACTCGCGGGCGCCGTCGGTTCGTTCGGCGCGGAGGTCCGCGCCGGGATGAACGAACGGGAACAGGAGCTGCACGACATGGTGTCCGAACGCACCGGTTTGAGCACGGCCTCGGAAGGCCCTGCGGGCAGGCACGCGGCCCAGCCGCGTCGCCCGGTCCGGCGAGCTCGCCGGGCGGAGGGCTGATCGGGTCGCGTCCGCGATCAGAAGAGCCCAGCCCTCCGCCGTTCCGGCCTGTCCGCATTCCCAGCGCTTTCGCGCGAGCCCGTATACAAGGACGATCCCGTGGAAACACACGAAATCACCCAGCGTTTTCTGAGCCATTTCGAGAACAAGGGACACACGCGCGTGCCCAGCGCGCCGCTGATCCTCGACGACCCGAACCTGCTGTTCGTCAACGCGGGCATGGTCCAGTTCAAGCCGTACTTCCTCGGCGAGGCCCCGCCGCCGTACCCGCGCGCGACCAGCGTCCAGAAGTGCGTCCGCACGCCGGACATCGACGAGGTCGGCAAGACCACCCGGCACAACACGTTCTTCCAGATGGCCGGGAACTTCTCCTTCGGCGACTACTTCAAGGAAGGCGCCATCGAGGCGGCCTGGGAGCTGATCACGAAGCCCCAGAGCGAAGGTGGCTACGGTCTCGACCCGGCGCGCATCTGGGCGACCGTCTACGAGGACGACTCCGAGGCCGCGGGCCTGTGGAAGAAGCTCACCGGCCTGCCCGGCGAGCGCATCCAGTCCCGTGACGGCAAGGACAACTACTGGGACATGGGCGTGCCCGGTCCCGGTGGCCCGTGCTCGGAGATCTACTACGACCGCGGCCCGGACTACGGCCGCGAAGGCGGCCCGGTCGCCGACGAGGACCGCTACATCGAGATCTGGAACCTCGTCTTCATGCAGGACGTGCGGGGCGACAAGAGCCCGAAGCACGGCCACAAGCCGATCGGCGAGCTGCCGAAGAAGAACATCGACACCGGTATGGGTGTCGAGCGCGTCGCGACGATCCTGCAGGGCGTCGAGAACGTCTACGAGACCGACCTCGTCCGCCCGGTGATCGGCCGCGCCGAGGAGTTCTCCGGCCGCCGCTACGGCTCCGACCACACCGACGACGTCCGCTTCCGCGTCATCGCCGACCACGCCCGCACCGGTGTCCTGCTCATCGGCGACGGCGTCACCCCGGGCAACGACGGCCGCGGTTACGTGCTGCGCCGTCTGCTGCGCCGCATCGTCCGCTCCGCGCGCCTGCTCGGCGTGCACGAGCCGGTGCTGCCCGCCTTCGCCGCGGTCGTCCGCGACACGATGGGTCCGACGTACCCCGAGCTGGTCTCCGGTTTCGACCGCATCGAGGACGTCGTCCGCGTCGAGGAGGAGGCCTTCCTCTCCACGCTGACCAGCGGTTCGCGCATCTTCGACCTCGCGGCCGAGGAGACCAAGCGCGAGGGCGGCTCGCTGCTGGCCGGCGACAAGGCGTTCCAGCTGCACGACACCTACGGCTTCCCGATCGACCTGACCCTGGAGATGGCGTCCGAGCAGGGCCTGACCGTCGACGAAGAGGGCTTCCGCACGCTCATGAACGAGCAGCGGCAGCGCGCGAAGGCCGACGCGGCGTCGCGCAAGACCGGGCACGGCGACCTGTCCGAGTACCGCAAGGTGCTGGAGCAGAGCGGCGAGACCGAGTTCCTCGGCTACACGGACCTGCAGGCCGAAGCGAAGGTCGTCGCGCTGCTCGAAGACGGCGTCCCGGTGCGCAGCGTCGGCGCGGGCAAGAAGGCGGAGCTGGTCCTGGACCGCACGCCGTTCTACGCCGAGAGCGGTGGCCAGGTCGCCGACACCGGCGTGCTGCTCGGTGACGGCGTCGAGCTCAAGGTCCACGACGTGCAGAAGATCGTGCCGGGCCTGTTCGTGCACCGCGTCGAGGTCGTCGACGGCGAGGTCGGCGTCGGCAGCACGCTCACCGGTTCGGTCGACCAGCACCGTCGCCTGTCGATCGAGCGGTCCCACTCCGCGACGCACCTGGTCCACGCGGCCGTGCGCGGCGCGTACGGCAAGCGCGCGGCGCAGGCCGGTTCGCTGAACTCGCCGGGCCGGATGCGGTTCGACTTCACCACCTCCGGCGGCGTCTCGTCCGACGTGCTCACCGAGGTCGAGGAGGAGGTCAACGACTACCTCCAGACCAACGTCGAGGTGAACACCTTCGTCACCACGAAGGACAAGGCCCTCGAACTGGGCGCGGTCGCGCTGTTCGGCGAGAAGTACGGCAACGATGTCCGCGTCGTCGACATGGGCGAGTACTCCCGCGAACTGTGCGGCGGCACCCACGTCGACCGGATCGGCCAGCTCGGCCTCGTGAAGCTGGTGGGCGACTCGTCCATCGGTTCCGGCGTGCACCGCGTCGAGGCGCTGGTCGGCACGGACGCGCTCAAGTACGTCCGCAAGGAGCAGCTGCTCGTCTCGCAGCTCGCGAACACCTTCAAGGTGCCGTCGGAGCAGCTGCCGTCGCGGATCGACGACGTGCTCACCCGGCTCAAGAACGCCGAGAAGGAGATCGAGCAGCTGCGCACCCAGCAGGTGCTCGGTTCGGCGGGCTCGCTCGCGGACAAGGCCGAGGACATCGGCGGGATCGCCGTCGTCGCGGAGAAGCTCGGCGAGGGCGTCGACTCGAACGGCCTGCGCGCGCTGGCTTCGGACATCCGCGGCAGGCTCGGCAACCGGCCCGGCATCGTCGCGCTCTTCGCGCCCCAGGGCGAGAAGGTCGCCTTCGTCGTCGCCACCACCAAGGCGGCGCAGGAGAAGGGCATCGCGGCGGGCAAGCTCGTCCCGTCCTTCGCCGAGGCGATCGGCGGCCGTGGCGGCGGCAAGCCGGACATGGCCCAGGGCGGTGGCACCAACCCCGCGGGGGCGGAGCAGGCCATCGCCTCACTGCGCGCGGCGGTCGCCGAAGTTGGCTGACGACGCCCCTCAGCGGCGCCCGGATCGGCCTGGGGAGTCCGATCCGGGGCGCGGCAGGCGGCTCGGGGTGGATGTCGGATCCGTCCGGGTCGGGATCGCGCTCAGCGATCCCGACCCCATCCTCGCGAGCCCGCTCGTTACCCTCACTCGCGACGCGACTGGCGACAAGGACGTCGACCAGCTCGTCGAACTCGTCACGGAACACGACGTGGTCGAAGTCGTCGTCGGGCTGCCACGGACGCTCAAGGACCGCCACGGTCCGGCGGCCGAAGCGGCGCTGGACTACGCCGAAAAGGTCGCGGCCAGGATCGCTCCGGTGCCGGTGCGGCTGGCCGACGAGCGGTTGACCACGGTGACGGCATCCAGGATGCTGTCGCAGCGTGGGGTGAAGGGACGTAAGCAACGTGCCGTCGTCGATCAGGCGGCCGCGGTCGAGATCCTGCAGGCGTGGATCGACGCGGTAGCGGCACATCGCGCACGGAAGGGCGACACATGACCGAGCCCCACGGCCGGCCCGAACGCCGTCAGGGCGGTAGACGAAGGTTGCGGGAGCCTGAAGAGGCAGGCCCGCCACCGGCCCCGCCCCGGCGCAGGCCCGAACCCCAGCCGACGGGACGGCGGCACATCCGGCAGGAGCCGCCCGAGGCCCCGCCCGCACCGCGCGTACGGCGTGCGGCGGAAGAACCGCCGCCTCGCGCCCGCCGGTCCCCCGAAGAGCAGCCTCCTCCGCGTGCGCGCCGGGCCGCCGACGAACCGCCGCCCCGCGCGCAGCGTCCGGCCCCGCACCGGCGGGCCACGGAACCCGCGGCCCCGCCACCACAACAGCCACCACCGCCTCCCGCACCGCAGCGGCGGTCCCCCCAGCCGGGTGACCGGGGTCTTGGCGTACCCGCCTATGCCCAGGAAGAGCCTCCCCGTCCCGGCCGCCGCAGGCGCCGCGAGGACGACGGCCCGCTCCCGGACGAGCGGCCGACCGACATCATCCCCGCGATCCAGGAAGCGCCGATCGCCCGGCGCCCCGGTGCCGCTCCTCCGCCGCCTCAGGGCAGCGAAGAGGAGTACGACGAGATCTTCGGCGAAGACGCGTACGACGACTATGACGAGTACGACGACTACGAGGATTACGAAGACGAGCAGGGCTTCGACGACGAAGACCGCGCCGAACCCGAGCGCATCGAGGACGAACGCCCGGAACGCCAAGGGCCTCCGCCCAAGAAGCGCAAGAAGAAGCGTGCGCTGGGCTGGATCGCCGCGCTGGCCGTGCTCGTGCTGCTCGCCGGTGGCGCCTACTACGGCTTCACCGAGATCTTCGGCTACGACGACTACGAAGGCACCGGCGAGAGCGACGTCCTCGTCCAGGTGGAGAAGGGCGACTCGACGTCGGCGATCGGCAACCGGCTGCAGGCGGCCGGGGTGGTCGCCAGCGGCAAGGCGTTCGTGAAGGCGGGGGAGGACAACACCGCCGTCTCGCGGCTGCAGCAGGGCTACTACGTCATGAAGACGAAGATGTCCGGGGCCAGCGCGGTCGAGAAGATGATCGCGCCCACGTCGAAGGTCGGCCAGGTCGAGATCCGGCCGTACACCCAGTTCCACGACATCACCCAGCCCGACGGCAAAAAGACGCCCGGCGTGTACACGTTGCTGTCCAAGGCTTCCTGCGCGGACCTGAACGGCACGAGCACCTGCATCCCGGTCGAAGAACTGCGGAAGACGATCGAGAACGCGGATCTGGCGAAGCTGGGCGTGCCGTCGTGGGCGGTCGAGTCCGCCACGAAGGCCGAGCACAAGGACCGGCGGCTCGAAGGGCTCATCGCGCCGGGCATCTTCAACGTCAAGCCCGGATGGACGGCCGAGGAGTTGCTCACCAACGTCGTGAAGACCTCCGCCGAGCGCATCCTCAACGCGGGGCTGAGCGACCAGTCGAAGGGCGAGGGCAAGACGCCGTACGAGACGCTCGTCATCGCCTCGATCATCGAACGCGAGGCGGTGAAGGCCGACTTCGGGAAGATCTCGCGGGTCATCTACAACCGTATCGACGAGAAGATGCGGCTCGAGATGGACTCGACCATCAACTACGTCCTCGACCGGCCGACCCTGCTCACCAAACCCGAAGACCGGGACAAAGCGGGCGCCTACAACACCTACAAATTCGTCGGCCTGACCCCGACGCCGATCGCGGTCCCGAGCGCGGAGGCGATCCAGGCCGCGCTGAAGCCGGCGGCGGGTGAGTGGCTGTTCTTCGTCAAATGCGAGAAGAACGGGCTCTCCTGCTTCACGGTGACGAACGACGAGCACAACAAGGCCAAGCTGGACGCACAGAGGCGCGGTGTCTACTAAGCGCAAGGCCGCGATCCTCGGGAAACCGGTCGAACACTCGCTCTCGCCCGTCCTGCACGGCGCCGCCTTCCGGGCGCTGGGCCTGGACGGCTGGACCTACGAGCGGGTCGAGATGGACGGTCCGGGGCTGCCCGCGTTCGTCGACGGTCTGGGTTCCGAGTGGACCGGGCTTTCGGTGACCATGCCGGGGAAACGGGCCGCGCTGGAGTACGCCGGCGAGGTCACGCCGCGCGCGGCCGCCGTCGGCGCGGCGAACACGCTGGTGCGCCGGGAAACCGGCTGGCTGGCCGACTGCACCGACGTCGACGGCGTCACCGAGGCCTTGCGGATCGCGGGGGAGTACTCGCCCGGTGCGGACGACGCGGCCGTCGTTCTCGGCGCGGGCGGAACGGCCGCGGCGGCCGTCGTCGGGCTGGCCACGCTCGGCGTGCGGACGGTCCGGCTCGTCGTGCGGGATCCCGCGCGGGCGACGGAAACCGTCGAGGCGGCTCAGCGGGCCGGGCTCGACGTCGAGGTCCTGCGCTGGGCCGACGCCGACTTCGGGAAGCTCGCCGGGGACTCGGCGGTGCTGGTGAACACCGTCCCCCCGGACGCCGTCCGGCCACATCTGACGGAGCTGGCCGGGATCGGCTGCGTCCTCGACGTCATCTACCACCCCTGGCCGACCGCGCTCGCCGAAGCCGTCGCCGACCGGGGTGGGCGGCTGGCGACCGGACTGGACATGCTGCTGCACCAGGCTTTCGGGCAATCCGAGTACTTCACCGGACAGCCGGCGCCGCGGGCCGAAATGCGGGACGCGCTGCGCGAGGCGACCGGCGGAATCCTTTCTTTGCCGATTCTTTGAGCGGAAACGCCTGACAAGATCGTTCGAGTTCGATAATCTGGCCGACTGCCTTGAGCAAGGAACCAAGGGGGTCACATGCCTAAACCCGATCGAGACGACTACACCGAAGAAGACATCCACAGCGCGTGGGTCGGTCAGGCTCCGGTCCTGAATTCCACCGTCACGCTGGCCGAATACGATCCGGAATGGCCCGCGCTGTTCGACCGGGAAGCCAAGCGCATCAGGGGGATCCTGGGGGAACGCGCACTGGTCCTGGAGCACGTCGGCTCCACATCGGTACCGGGACTCTGCGCGAAACCGATCATCGACATCATGCTGATCGTCGCGGATTCGAACGACGAGGACACCTATCTGCCGGATTTGGAAGCGGCGGGGTACCGGCTCGTCATCCGCGAACCGGAGTGGGAGAAGCACCGCAGCTTCAAAGGCCCGGACACCAACATCAACCTGCACGTCTACTCGCCGGACAACGGCCAGACCGAGCGCTACCGCCTCTTTCGCGACCGCCTGATCGCGCACGAGGACGAGCTGAAACTGTACGAGGCCAAGAAACGCGAACTGGCGTCGCGCACCTGGAAGTACATCCAGCAGTACGCCGACGCCAAGACCGAGGTGATCGACGAGATCATCGAACGGGCACGGGCCGCCCAGTACGACGGTTTCGCCCGGCTCTACGCGGCGCACGCCGAGACCAGCAGCACCAACGCCCACTACGACCGTCCCGCCATCGTCGAGCTGGCCGGGGACGTGGCGGGCAAGCGGGTGCTGGACGTCGGCTGCGCGGCGGGGCATCTGAGCGCGCTGCTCGCCGCGAAGGGCGCGGACGTTCTCGGCGTCGACGCCAGCGCGGGCATGGTCGCCGTCGCCAGGGACAAGTTCGGGGACGTCGCGAAGTTCGAGACGGCCGACGTTTCGCGGCCGCTGACGTTCGTCGAGGACGCTTCGATCGACGTCATCACCGCGTCGCTGGTGCTGCACTACCTGAAGGAGTGGGCGCCGGCGCTGGCGGAGTTCCGGAGGGTGCTGAAGCCGGGCGGGCTGCTGGTGTTCTCGGTGCACCATCCCGGCGAGGACTGGCGCTGGTTCGAGAAGGAGAACTACTTCCAGCTCGAACTGCTCGACGACGAGTTCCCGCTGGGGGAGTACCGGCAGAAGGTCCAGTTCTACCGGCGGCCGCTGAGCTGGACGTTCGGCGCGGTGCGGGACGCCGGGTTCGCCGTCGACAGGCTGGTGGAGCCGATGCCGGAGGAGACGATCGCCGACTCCGACCCGCGGTGGTACACGGTCCTGCGGACGAAACCGCGGTTCCTGTACTTCAAGACCGTCCGGGAGCCCGGCGTTTAGTCCTCTGAATGCGAGCCGTCTGATACGCATTTAGAGGACGAAATGCGTATCAGACGGTGTCGTCCCGCTTCGAGAGGTCCCGGATCAGCGAGACGATCTCCCGGCTGACCGGCCGCAGCACCCGCAGCCGCGAAAGCCCCACCAGCCGCGCGATCAGCGGCACCGTCCGTTCCACCAGCACGCGGCTGCGTTTCTGGCCGCGAGAGCGATCGTGGACCCAGAACAGCACGACGCCCATCTGGTACAGCCACAGCAGATCGGGCAGTTCGTCGCGCAGGTCCGGGTCGAGTTTGGCGTCGGAGTCGGCGATGACGTCGCGCATCAGGCCGACGGAGGCCTCCCGCGCGGGCGTCGACTCCTCGCTGAACGGGCTCAGCGGCGATTCCGGGTCGGCGGCGTTGACGAAGAGCTGGGTGCCGAAGCGGTGGTACGGCTCGGCGACGTCGAGCCAGGTGAGCAGGACCGTCTTGAGCCGCTCGCTGAAGTCCCGCTCACCTTCGATCGCCTGGCGTGCCATCGTCAGGTGCCCTTTGGCGATCTCGTCGTAGAAACCCTGGATCAGCTGGTCTTTCGAGGCGAAGTAGTAGTAGGCGTTCCCGACCGACACGCCCGCCTCGCCCGCGATGGCCCGCATGGTCGTGCGGTCGTAGCCGTTCTCCGCGAACAGCCGCAACGCGGTCGCCACGATCAGCGACCTGGTCTCCTCACTCTTCGCCACCACTGCACGTTATCCGGTCAAGGCGCGGGGTGCGGAGCGGGCGCCGGGTAGCCGGGGTAGGGCGGCGGAACCGGCGCGGGCCGCGGGATGGCGTGGTTGAGGTGCTTGCGCCGGATGCCGTTGAACACCAGCACGTTGCCGACGTGCATGACGCCGAGCACGAGCGCCACGGTGCCGACCTTGACCGACACCATCTCGAAGACGTCGCGCGCGTCGAGGACGGTGTCGTTGCTGGTCAGGAACAGGGTCACGAACCCCAGGCTGACCAGGTAGAACCCGACGACGAGCAGTTGGTTGACCGAATGCGCCAGCGCTTGTTTGTCCTGGAAGACGTCTTCCAGGAACGTCTTGCCGTGCCTGCTCAGGGTGCGGGCGACCAGGACGGTCAGGGGGACGGTGATGGCCAGGTAGAGCGCGTAGGCCACGACGACGGGTTGCATGGGGACCTCCTTTTGAACGTGTTCAAGAAGTACCGTAGCCCAGATTTTGAACGCGTTCAAGAGATGCTGTTCACCTGAAGCTCACCCCGGCGGCCACGGTCGATGCGTAAGGTCGCACCGACCGCCGCCCTCACAACGGGGAGTTCAAGACCGTGAAACGCATCGCCGCCGTGCTCACCTCGGGCGCCTTGCTGGCCGGGACGCTGCTGGCCGCCACCCCGGCGGAAGCCACCGCCGGGAAGAACGTCCGTTTCGCGACGTTCAACGCCTCGCTCAACCGCGGCGCCGCCGGCCAGCTGGTGACCGACCTGTCGCAGCCGGGCAACGCGCAGGCGAACGAGGTCGCCGAGGTGATCCAGCGCAACCGGCCGGACGTGCTGCTGGTCAACGAGTTCGACTACGTGCCGGACAACCGCGCCGCCGACCTGTTCCGCGAGAACTACCTGAAGCGCGGCCAGAACGGCGCGGCCCCGATCGACTACCCGTACGCCTTCACCGCGCCGTCCAACACCGGCGTCGCAACCGGGTTCGACCTCGACCGCAACGGCCAGGTCGGCGGCGGCAACGACGCGCACGGCTTCGGCCTCTTCGAGGGCCAGTACGGCATGCTCGTGCTGTCCAAGTACCCGATCGACACCAAGAGCGTGCGGACCTTCCAGAAGTTCCGCTGGAAGGACATGCCCGGCGCGCTGCTCCCGGACGACCCGGCCACGCCGGCGCCGAACGACTGGTACTCGCCGCAGGCGCTCGACGTGCTGCGCCTGTCGTCGAAGTCCCACTGGGACGTCCCGATCCGGGTCGGCCGCTCGACCGTGCACTTCCTGGCCGCGCACCCGACGCCGCCCACCTTCGACGGTCCCGAAGACCGCAACGGCACCCGTAACAACGACGAGATCCGTTTCTGGGCGGACTACGTGACCCCGGGCAAGGGCCGCTACATCTACGACGACCGCGGCCGCCGAGGCGGGCTGGGCGCGCACGAGAAGTTCGTCATCGCCGGTGACCACAACTCCGACCCGCTCGACGGCGACAGCGTCCCAGGGGCGATCTCACGCCTGCTGGACGCGCCGCGCGTCATCGAGACCCGGCCGGGTAGCGAAGGCGGCGTACGGGCGGCTCAGGACCAGGCCGGTGCCAACATCGGCCAGAAGGGCGACCCGTACTTCGACACCGGCGACTTCAACGACAACGCGCCGGGGAACCTGCGGATCGACTACGTCCTGCCGTCCAAGGGCCTGTTCCCCTGGCACGCCGAGGTGTTCTGGCCGCTGCCGGATTCGCCGCTGGCCCGGCTCAACGACGCCTCGGACCACCACCTGGTGCGGGTCGACGTGTTCGTCCCGCGCTGGTAGGGCTCAGACCTCGACCGGCGGGTTGCAGTGGGCGCCGATCCGCTTCGCGCCCGGGCCGGTGAGCGCGGCCAGGCCGGTGCCCCGGCCGGTCGCGGCGAGCAGCAGGTCGGCGAGCGGGCCCCGCACCTCGTCGGGGCCCGACCCGCCGGACCAGCCGGCGTCCGTGGCGATCATCGTCACGCCCTTGCAGCGTTTGCGCGCACCCCAGAACGGGCTCGCGAGGATGTGTTCGAGCGCCGCGATCGTCGGTTGTTCGGGCATGGGCCGGGTGCGGCCGAGCGGGCGGACGATGTCCTGGCCGTGGATGAGGACGTCGGCGAGCGGGTCGATCGGCTTGGCGCCGGGGGAGCGGTGAGCCGACCCCGCGTCCTCGCGGATCTGGGCGACGAGTTCGGCGGGGGAGTGCCGGGTGGCGTGCTCGATCGCCTGGTCGGCGGTCATCCGGTCCCAGTCGCCCCTGGCCTTGATGGCGCCGATGATGGTCTCCTTGAGACCGGTCCTGGGGGACAGCGCCAGATGCGCGGCCAGCTCGTGGACGGTCCACTTCGGACACAGCGTGCCCGCCGACCAGTCCTTCTCGTCGAGCTCTTCGAGCAGGTCCGCGAAGCTCAGCCGCTCGGCCTCGGTCCAGGCCAGGATCTTGCCCTCGTCCACGTCCATGCCTTCTCCTCCCCGTCGGCACCCTTGTGCGGTTCTCGGGTTCGAACCCTAGCCTGGGCCCATGAAGATCGCGATTCTTGACGACTACCAGAACGTCGCCCTCGACTACGCCGACTGGGGCTCGCTCGGCGCCGAGATCGAGGTGTTCACGAAGCCGTTCGAGGACCCCGCCGACGTGGTGGCCCACCTGCGGGACTTCGAGGTCGTGGTCGCGATGCGCGAACGCACCCGCTTCCCCGCCGAGGTGCTCGACCGGCTGCCCGCGCTCAAGCTGCTGGTGAGCACCGGCCACCGCAACGCCGCGATAGACGTGGCCGCCGCCCGGCGCAACGGCGTGGTCGTCTCCTCCACGGGGTACATCGCGGCCCCGGCGGCCGAGCACACCTGGGCGCTGATCCTCGCCGCCGCGCGCAACGTCCCGGTGGAGTCGAAGAACATGCGCGAGGGCGGCTGGCAGACGACGGTCGGCACGATCCTGTCCGGCAAGACCCTCGGCCTGCTCGGGCTCGGCAGGCTTGGCGCCGGGGCGGCCAAGATCGGCCAGGCGTTCGGCATGGAGACCATCGCGTGGAGCCAGAACCTCACCCAGGAGAAGGCCGACCCCCACGGCGTGACGGCGGTGCCGAAGGACGAGCTGTTCGCCCGCGCTGACGTCCTCTCGGTCCACCTGGTGCTCAGCGACCGCAGCCGGGGTCTGGTCGGCGCGCCCGAACTCGCCTCGATGAAGCCGACGGCGATCCTGGTCAACACCTCACGCGGCCCGATCGTCGACGAAGCCGCCCTGGTGGACTCCTTGCGCCGCAAAGAGATCGCGGTCGCCGCGCTGGACGTCTACGACGTCGAGCCGCTGCCGTCCGGACATCCGCTGCGGACACTGGACAACGTCGTGCTCACCCCGCACATCGGCTACGTCACCCGGGAGGCCTACGAGATCTTCTACCGCGACGCGGTCGAGGACATCGCGGCCTTCCGGGCGGGTTCGCCGGTCCGGGTCATGGAGTGAGGCCGCGCAGCTCCGCGAGCACGGCGTCGGTGTAGGGCGGCCACACCTCGGCCGCCCACGGGCCGAAAGCGCGGTCGGTGAGCGCCACGCAGGCGGCGCCGGCGTCGGGATCGACCCAGAGGAACGTGCCGGACTGCCCGAAGTGGCCGAAGGTCCGCGGCGAGCTCGACGAACCGGTCCAATGTGGACTCTTGTGGTCGCGGATCTCGAAACCGAGGCCCCAGTCGTTCGGCTTCTGATGACCGAAACCGGGCAGGACACCGGAGAGTCCGGGGAAGACCACGGAAGTCGCCTCGCGCACCGTTTCGGCGGCGATGAGCTTCGGGGCGTGCAGCTCGGCAGCGAACGCGACCAGGTCGTCCACAGTGGATTCCGCGCCCGAGGCGGGGGAACCGGTCAGCTTGGTCGACTTCATGCCCAGCGGCTGGAAAAGCGCCTCCGCCTGGTAGTCGGCGAAGGGGATCCCGGAATGTTCGGTGAGCGCGTCGGCGAGCTGCTCGAACCCGGCGTTGGAGTACAGGCGGCGGTTGCCCGGCGCGGCCATCGGCTTGTGCTCGTTGAAGGCCAGGCCCGAGGTGTGCGCGAGCAGATGCCGGATCGTGGAGCCCTCCGGCCCGGCAGGGGTGTCGAGTTCGACGACGCCCTCTTCGATGGCGATCAGCGCGGCGTAGGCGGTGAGCGGTTTGGTCACCGACGCCAGCCGGTACACCTTCGTCGTATCGCCGTGCGTGCCCAGCACGTCACCGGCGGCGGTCACCACGGCCGTGGCGGCGTTTTCCACCGGCCACTGTTCGATCTCGCGCAGGCTTTCCATGCCAACACCCTACGAAGCCCGGGCCGGTCGGGGCGGCCCGGGCTTCGCAGGGATGGGATCAGGCGTCGAGGTCCGTCGCCACCAGCTCGGCGATGGCGTCGACGGCGGCCTCGGCACCTTCACCCTCGGCACTGATGATGACCTCGTCGCCGTAACCGGCGGCGAGCGTCATCAGGTTCAGCACGCTGCCGGCCGCGACCGGGTCGCCACCCGCCTTGGCGATGTGCACCGCGACGGGCTGCGCCGCGGCCGCCTTGGCGACCGTCGCCGCGGGCCTGGCGTGCAGGCCCACCTTGCTGGCCACGGTGACGCGTTTCTCCGGCATGTTCTTTCCCTTTCGTGCCTTTGTGCTTGTGGAGCTGAAACTACTTGGCGGGCTTGGCCGCGGTGGCTTCGAGATCGGCCTCGATCGCATCGTCCTCGCGGCCCGGGGTCCGCAGGTTCCACTTGGTGATCACGAACCGGAAGATCACGTAGTAGACGGCCGCGTAGGCCAGGCCGATCGGGATCAGCAGCCAGACGTTGCTGCTCGCCGCCGGGTGGCTGAAGTTGAGCCCGAAGTCGATCGCGCCGGCGGAGAAGCCGAAGCCGAGGTGGATGTCGAGCGCGTTCACCAGTGCCATCGAGGTACCGGTCAGGACCGCGTGGATCAGGTACAGCGGCCACGCGACGTACATGAACGAGAACTCGATCGGCTCGGTGACACCGGTCAGGAACGAGGTCAGCGCACCGGCGATCATCACACCGCCGACGATCTTCTTCTGGCTGGGCTTCGCGGTCTGCCAGATCGCCAGGGCCGCGGCGGGGATGGCGAACATGAAGATCGGGAAGAACCCGGTCATGAAGGTGCCGCGGGTCGGGTCGCCCTTGAAGAACTGGGTCAGGTCGCCACCGTCGAAGATGAACCACACCGGCACGTTCAGCAGCTGGTGCAGACCGACCGGGATCAGGAGCCGGTTGAGGAAGCCGTAGATACCGCCACCGACCACGGGCGCGCCGGTGACCGCTTCACCGGCGGCCTGGATGCCGTCGTTGACCCAGTGGAAGACCAGGCCCAGCGGCACCGCGAGGACCAGCAGCACCAGGGCGGTGATGATCGGCACGAACCGGCGGCCGCCGAAGAAGGCCAGGTACGGCGGCAGCTTGATGCGGTAGAACTTCTGCCACAGCAGCGCGGTGACGAGGCCGACGATCACACCGGCCAGCACGCTGTAGGGCCATTTGATCGGGTTGAGCATCAGGCCTGCGGGTTTTTCGGGGTCCCAGCCGGGAAGCTCCTCGAACGGCGCGAAGACGCGGAGAACGCTGGTGAAGACGAAGAAGCCGACCACGGCGGCGAGGCCCGTGGCACCGTCGCTCTTCCGGGCGAACCCGACAGCGATACCCACCGCGAACAGGAGCGGCAGCCAGTTGAACAGCGAGTCCCCCGCGGCACCGATGGCCGCGGCGACCTTGTCCCAGCCGAGGCCGTCCTTGCCGAGCAGGTCAGGCTGACCGAGCCTGGACAGCAGCGCGGCGGCGGGCAGGGCGGCGATGGGGAGCATGAGGCTGCGGCCGAAGCGCTGAAGGCCGGCAAGTCCCTTGCCTTTGCTCTTCGCCCCCTCGGCGGTGGTGGAGCTCATCGGGTACCTCCGTAGTGAGGATGGTGACCGGAATCCGGGGTGTTCCGGTCGAGCTGCATGGTGACCTGGTAGTGATCGCCCCGGTACCAGGAAGTCATGTCTTCGATCGGCTCCCCGTTGACGCTGGAGACCCGGCGGAAGACAAGAAGCGGACTGCCGGCGCGCATTCCGAGCAGGCGTGCCGTTTCGCGGTCCGCGGATTCGGCCCAGACCGTCTGCCACGCGTGGTCCGGGCGGAGGTCATACGACTGGGCGAGTTGGACGTACAACGATCGAGTGAGATCGAGGTCGAGCAAACCGGGCATCCGCCCGGCGTGATACCAGCCACGTTCGACCGCGAGCGGCACCCCGTCGGCACGGCGGAGCCGCACCAGCCGGTGCGCCGGGGTTCCGGCGGTCAGGCCGAGAGCGTGCGCCGAGGGGGCGGGTGGGACCTCGGTGGCGGTCTTGACGACCTCCGTGGTCGGGGTCATCCCGCGACGGCGCATGTCCTCGGTGAAGGACATCAGATAGAGCTGCAATTCCATCCGCCTCGCGGCGGTGAACGTCCCCTTGCCGCGCACGCGCGACAGGAGTCCTTCTTCGACCAGCTTGCCGATCGCGGACCGGACGGTGAGCCTTGACACCTGATAGGTCTCGGCGAGGTCACGTTCCGAGGGGATAGGCGAGCCGGGGGGTAGCTCACGCTCCACCGTGCGGCGCAGAATCTCCCGCAGCTGGGCGTGCTTGGGCGTCGGTCCGTTGATCACACGGTCGGACGGCGGCACCTGCGCCGAAGCGCTCATGACGGTCACCGTCCTTTCGGTCCGTTCGGTTGGGTACCCGTACTCGCATCTGGTCCGGAAGATTGGTACGTTCCGGTCTAGACCAATGATCCGATGGGGCAGGATGCTCCGTCGCACGAGCGGGTGTCAACCACCGTTACGCGTTCGTGGCCAGGGATCGGGTGCGAGTCGGCGAACGGCGTAGTAGAGCTGGTTCGCACGTGGGAAACCGACAGGGAACAAGGAGACCGCGATGGCGGATGACAGGCCGGAAAAGATCCTCGCGGCGCTCGGCGGTGCCGAGAACGTCATCGAGGTGGAGGGGTGCATCACCCGGCTCCGCTGTGAGCTCGAAGACATGAGCCTGCTCGACGAGGCGGCTCTGAAGGCCGCGGGCGCGATGGGCGTCGTGCGGATGGGAGCCGGTGTCCAGGTCATCGTGGGGCCCGAGGCCGACACGATCGCCAGTGACATCGAGGATCTGCTGTGAGTCTGGAGATCCTCAGCCCGGTGAGCGGTAAGACGACCGCTATGACCGAAGTGCCCGATCCGGTCTTCGCGCAGGCGATGGTCGGCCCCGGCATCGCGGTCCTGCCCTCGGGCGGGCGCCAGGACGCGGTCGCGCCGGTCGACGGGACGGTCGTGACCCTGCACCCGCACGCCTTCGTGGTGGCCACCGAGGACGGCCGCGGGGTGCTGGTCCACCTCGGGATCGACACGGTGAAGCAGAAGGGCGAGGGGTTCACCCTCCACGTCGTCAAGGGCGAGGCCGTCCGCGCCGGGCAGCCGGTCGTCGGCTGGGACCCGGACGCGGTCAAGGCCGCCGGCTACTCGCCGATCGTGCCCGTGGTGGCGCTGGACGCGAAGGCCGAAGTCCTTTCGGGACTGCTCACCGGCGGCGACGTCGAAGCGGGCGACCCGATTTTCACCTGGGACAGCTGAACCTTTGGATCAAAAGAGGTCCCTTTAGGACGGAATTCCGTCCTAAAGGGACCTTTCGTATGTTCGTCAGGCCGTGACGACCTGGCCGTTCGAGACCTTGACCGCGATCGAGGGCAGCGGCTGGTCCGCCGGTCCCTTTTTGACCGCGCCGGTCTTCGCGTCGAAGATCGAGTTGTGGCAAGGACACTTGAGTTCCGCGCCGGCCGGGACGACCGCGCAGCCCTGATGGGTGCAGATCGCGCTGAACGCGGCCGCCGTGCCCTCGGCGGTCCTGGTGACGATGACGTCCTTGCCGTCGGCGGTCTTGGCGGCCTTCGCCTGGCCGACCTCGATGTCGGCGAGCGCGGCCAGCGGCTCGCCCGGGGCCGCGGCGGGTGGTGCGGCGGCCGAGCCGGACGACGGGGCGTCGCTTCCGCAGGCCGTGAGGGCCACGGCACCGACGGCCGCGCCGGCGACGGCGGCCCCGGTGGTCAGGACGGTGCGGCGGGAGTGGAGTTCGGCAGTCATGCCCATACACACGGCCGGAGCCGCCATCCGGTTCAATTTCGCCGACCATCGGGTGCGGGATTGAACCGGAAGGGCCGATTTTCCGTGTTCAAAAGCATAGGGGAACCGAACACGCGGAAAGAGATACGGACATGATCCGGTGGTTGTTGCGGGCGGTGGTGGCGGCGGGCCTGCTCGGCTCGGCGTGGGTGCATTACGTCGTATGGCAGGACTGGGCGTCCGAAACGGACGTCGTCGGACCGCTCTTTCTGGTGAATGTCGTGGCGGGTGTGGTCATCGCGATCGCCGTCCTGGCCTGGCACCACTGGCTTCCCGCGCTCGCGGCGGTCGGCTTCGGCCTGGCGACGCTGGGCGCGTACGTGCTCTCGCTGACCACCGGGTTCTTCGGCGTCTCGGAGCGCTTCACCTCCCAGGCCGAGCTCTGGGGCGTGATCACCGAGGCGGCTTGCGTGCTCTTCGCCCTTCCGCTGCTTCGCGACCGCGAAAGCACGGATCGGTGAAGGAATTCGCGGAGGACCGGCTGATGCGGGCTCTGCACGACGAGCACGCCGCGGCGCTCTGGTCCTACGCGCTGCACCTCACCAGTGGCGACCGGGTCCGCGCGGAGGACGTCGTCCAGGAGACGCTGCTGCGGGCCTGGCGCAACGCCAAGGTGCTCGACCAGTCCGAGGGATCGGCGCGCGGCTGGCTGTTCACCGTGGCGAGACGGATCGCCATCGACGACTGGCGGGCGGCCGAGGCGCATCCGGAGGTGGTGACCGGTCAGCCGCCCGAAACGGCGGTCACGGACGGCACCGAGCGGGCGGTCCAGGGCTGGCTGGTCGCCGAAGCCCTCGGCGAACTTTCGCAGCGGCATCGAGAAGTCCTCGTCCTGTGCTACTTCCAGGGCTACTCCGTCGCCGACGCGGCGAAGCGGCTGGGTGTGGCCGAAGGGACGATCAAGTCGCGGACGCATTACGCCTTGCGGGCGTTGCGGCTCGTATTGGAGGAAAGAGGGGTGACTCAATGACCGACCCCTTCGCCACCTACGACGCGGCCTACGTGCTCGGTGCGTTGTCCCCGGAAGACCGGTCCGCGTACGAGCGGCACCTTCGCGGCTGTGCCGAATGCGCCGCGTCCGTGCGCGATCTGGCCGGGATCCCCGGCCTGCTCGCCCAAGCCGGTGCGCCCGCGCTGCGGGAAGAGGAACCGGCGCCCTCGCCGGAACTGCTGCCCGCCGTGCTCAAACGGGTCCGCCGGGGAAGACGGATCCAGCGGGCGATCACCACCACCGCGGCCGGGTTCGCCGTCGCCGCCGGCGTCACGCTCGCGGTCGTCCTGACCGGGCCGATCGCGACGGCGGGCAACCCGATGACCCCGCTCGGCGACTACCCGGTGACCGCCGAGGTCGCCATGTCCGCCACGGACACCGGCACGAAGGTCGACATGACCTGCAGTTACGGCGGAAACCGCACCGGGGACTACATCCTGGTCGCCGTCGGCGCGGACGGAGGCACCAGTGAACTCGCGTCCTGGCGCGCGATGCCCAAGGACACCGCGCACATCGTGGTCGGCACCGCGATGCGCGCCGGAGACATCAAGGCGCTGGAGATCCGCACGCCCTCGGGTCTCCCGCTGCTGCGGATGAGCCCCTGATCCCGGTGTCATGACAGGTCTTCGGAGCCGGATGCGGGGTGGATTGGGCCGAAGGACGACGCTTTCCCCGCGTGGCATGCGGCGAAGGTGTCCGGTCGACCTGGCCGACGAGGGTGCGAAGTGTCGCTCAGGGTGAGGGGTGTGTGGAAATAGGGACGTTCGACGTCCCTATTTCCACACACCCCTTCGCGTCTGGTCCGGTCACGTGGGACTGTGTGGGTTTCGGTGCATCCAACGCACCAAAACCCACACAGTGGGTGCCAAAGGTCCTGAAGGACGCTTTCACCGCATGGCATGCGGTGAAAGGCCCCTTCAGCCCACGCCTGGACCTCGCGCAGGTACTCGCGCAAGTAGTCGACTAATTGCGCGAGGTCTGCCGAAAAGTGCGTGAAAGTCCCTGTCACGAAAAGAAATCCTTGCCTCACCGAACGCGACGGGCGCACTCTTGATCTTGTGTTCATGCCGATCGCCTTCGCGGTGGCGGGCGCCGGATCGACGCTCGCCACACGCTCCTGCCTGCGCCGGGCCGGCGCGCCGGTGACGGCTTGGGCGGCCGCCATCACGGCGGCGGCCCTCGTCGTGGTCTGCCTCCGGTACCAGGCGGGTGCCTGGCCGTCGTGGTGGCTCGCGGTCCCCGCCGTGCTGACCGTCTTCGCCGTCCCGCTGGCGCTCGCCGATCTCAAGTACCGCCGCCTGCCCGACGTCCTGACCCTGTCCGCGTACCCGGCGCTGGCCGCCGCGCTGGCGGTCGCCGCGTACGGGGGAGGGGCGGCCATCGCCTGGCGGGCCGTGCTGGGCGCGCTGGTCTTCGGCGGGGCGCACGCGCTCGTCCACGCGCTGTCGCCGCGTTCGCTCGGCGCGGGGGACGTGAAGCTCGCCGGGAGCCTCGGCGCGGTCCTGGCCGCGACGGGCTGGCCGTCGATCGTGCTCGGCGCCGTCGCCGCGGCGCTGCTGAGCGTGGCGCTCGCGGTGGGCGGGCCCCGGCATCCCGCGGTGCCGCACGGGCCCGGTCTCCTGGTCGCGGCGTGGGCGCTCGCCGTCTTCGCCGGACCCGGTCCGGGATAGCCCGGCCTGTCCTGGGACGGAGAGGAGGTTGTGACAGGATCTGTCAGGTGTTGCGCTGGATAACCGCAGGGGAATCGCACGGACCCGCCCTCGCCGCCATCCTGGAAGGGATGCCCGCCGGGGTCGAGGTCACCACCGCCGAGGTGAGCGAACAGCTCGCGCGACGGAGGCTCGGCTTCGGCCGTAGCCCCCGGATGGGCTTCGAGACCGATCACATCGAGTTCACCGGCGGGGTCCGGCACGGGCTCACCCAGGGTGGTCCCGTCGCGGTCCAGATCGAGAACGCCGAGTGGCCCAAGTGGGAGAAGGTCATGTCGGCCGATCCCGTGCCCGCCGAGGAGCTCGAAGGCCTGGCGCGCAACGAGCCGCTGACCCGGCCCCGGCCCGGCCACGCGGATCTGCCCGGCATGCAGAAGTACGGCTTCCCCGAGGCCCGTCCGGTGCTGGAGCGCGCGAGCGCCCGCGAGACCGCGTCCCGCACGGCGCTCGGCACCGTGGCCCGCGCGTACCTCAAGCAGCTGCTCGGGGTCGAGATCCTCAGCCACGTCGTGTCCATCGGCGGTGCTTCGGCGCCGGAGGGCCCGCTGCCCGTGCCGTCGGACCTGCCCGCCATCGACGAGAGCCCGGTCCGCGCCTTCGGCCAGGAGGGGACCGACGCCATGGTCGCCGAGGTCGACGCCGTGCGGAAGGCGGGTGACACCGTCGGCGGCGTGATCGAGGTGATCGCCTACGGCCTGCCGCCGGGCCTCGGCTCGCACGTCCACTGGGACCGCAGGCTCGACGCCCGCCTCGCCGGAGCGCTCATGGGCGTCCAGGCGATGAAGGGCGTGGAGGTCGGCGACGGCTTCACCACGGCCCAGCGCTGGGGCAGCCAGGCCCACGACGAGATCGACCGCGGCACCGGTCCGGTCGGCGTGACCCGCCGGTCCAACCGCGCGGGCGGCCTCGAAGGCGGCATCACCAACGGCGAGCCGCTGCGCGTGCGCGTCGCCATGAAGCCGATTTCGACCGTCCCCAAAGCACTGTCCACTGTGGACGTCACCACCGGTGAGCCCGCGGTCGCCATCCACCAGCGTTCCGACGTCTGCGCGGTGCCCCGCGCCGGTGTCGTGCTGGAGTCGGTGGTCGCGCTGATCCTCGCGGACGCCGCGCTGGAGAAGTTCGGCGGCGACTCGCTGGCCGAGGGCAAGCGCAACGCCGAGGCCTACCTGAAGGCGCTCGAGGAGCGCTGGTGACTCCTCACGCGGTGATCATCGGGCCGCCGGGCTCGGGCAAGAGCACGGTCGGCCCGGCGCTCGCCGCCCGGCTCGGGCTCGCCTTCCGCGACAGCGACGACGACATCGTCGCCAGTGCGGGCAAGCCCATCACCGACATCTTCGCCGAGGAGGGCGAGCCCGCCTTCCGCGCGCTGGAAGAGGAGATGGTCGCGAAGGCGCTGTCCGAACACGACGGCGTCCTCTCGCTGGGCGGGGGAGCGCCGATCACCCCGGGCACCCGGGAGCGGCTGGCCGGGCACACCGTGGTCTTCCTCAACGTCGGGATGGCCGCGGGCGTGCAGCGCGCCGGCCTGTCGACCGCGCGCCCGCTGCTGGCCGGGGTGAACCCCCGCGCCACCTACAAGGCGCTGCTCGACGCGCGGCTGCCCGTGTACCGCGAGGTGGCCACGTTCGAGATCGAGACCGACCAGCTGACCGCCGACGAGGTCGTCGAGGCCGCCCTCATCGGGCTGGCCGAGATCGGCAAGGAACGAGCATGAAGCGCACCACCACCGGCGTACTGCTCGCCGTCGTGGCCCTGACCCTGACCGCGTGCGGCGAGGAGAAGCAGCCCGCGGGTGCCGACGTCATCCAGACGGGCGCCGCCACGACCGGATCCGTGGCTCCGGCCGGGCCCGAGGCGGATGTCGCCGCCGACGTCAAGGTCACCAAATGCGACAGCGGCGGCTATACGCCGAAGGTCACCATCGAGGTCACCAACAGCACCGGTGAGGACGCGCGCTACGCCGTCACCATCGCGATCAAGGACGCCGACGGCAAGGCATCCGGTGAGGCGCTGTTCGCGAAGAACCGGATGACACCCGGCCAGAAGGTGACCGAAGAGATCCCGGGCGACACCCCGGTCAAGGGCAAGATCACCTGCGAGGTCGCGAGGGCCAAGCGGCTTCCGCCGAAGTGAGGGGAACGATGACCGAGCCGGTCCGCATCACCGTCAACACCGCCAAGCCGTACGACGTCGTCATCGGCCGCGGCCTGCTGGGCGAGCTCACCGAGCAGCTCGCCGACGCCTCCAAGGTCGCGCTGATCCACCCGCCGACGCTGACCACCACCGCCGAGGCCATCCGCGACGAACTGGCCGAGGCCGGGATCGACGCGCACCGGGTCGAGATCCCGGACGCCGAGGACGGCAAGGCGCTCACCGTCGCCAGCTTCTGCTGGGAGGTCCTCGGCCGCATCGGCCTCGACCGCCAGGGCGTGGTCGTCGGCCTCGGCGGCGGCGCCGTGACCGACCTGGCCGGTTTCGTCGCCGCGACCTGGATGCGCGGCGTCCGCCTGGTCAACGTGCCCACCACGCTGCTGGGCATGGTCGACGCCGCGCTCGGCGGGAAGACCGGTATCAACACCGAGGCCGGCAAGAACCTCGTGGGCGTCTTCCACGAGCCGAGCGCGGTCCTGGTCGACCTCGCGACGCTGGAGACGTTGCCGCCCAACGAACTCGTCGCCGGCATGGCCGAGGTGGTGAAGACCGGGTTCATCGCGGACCCGCGCATCCTCGAACTCGTCGAGCAGGACCCGGCCGCCGCACTGGACACCACCGGCGAGGTCATCGGCGAACTGGTCCGCCGCTCGATCCAGGTCAAGGCCGACGTCGTCGCCGCGGACCTGCGCGAGTCGGACCTGCGCGAGATCCTCAACTACGGCCACACTCTCGCCCACGCCATCGAACGCCGCGAAAAGTACCGGTGGCGTCACGGCGCGGCGGTCAGCGTCGGCCTGGTGTTCGCCGCCGAACTCGCGCGCCTGGCGGGCCGTCTCGACGACGCCACCGCCGAGCGGCACACGGCGGTCCTCAAGCTCCTGGGCCTGCCGACCACCTACGACCCGGACGCGCTCCCGCACCTGCTGGAGACGATGAAGGGCGACAAGAAGACCCGCTCGGGCGTGCTGCGGTTCGTCGTCCTCGACGGCCTCGCGAAGCCCGGCAGGCTGGAGGGTCCCGACCCGTCGCTGCTCGCGGCGGCGTACTCGGTGGTGGCAGGCGAGGCCCCCAAGGCCGGCGGGAGCGTGCTGCTGTGAAGGTGCTCGTCCTCAACGGTCCCAACCTCGGCAGGCTCGGCCTGCGCGAACCGGGGATCTACGGTTCCACGACGCACGCCGACCTGGTCTCGACCTGTGTCGGCACCGGTAAGGAACTCGGGATCGACGTCGAGGTCCGGCAGACCGACCACGAGGGCGAGATGGTCGGCTGGCTGCACGAGGCCGCCGACGCGGGCTGGCCGGTGGTGCTCAACGCGGCCGCGTGGACGCACTACTCGATCGCGGTCCGCGACGCCGCCGCCCAGCTCGAAGCGCCCCTGATCGAACT
Organism: Amycolatopsis oliviviridis; assembly: GCF_014654365.1. GTDB lineage: Bacteria > Actinomycetota > Actinomycetes > Mycobacteriales > Pseudonocardiaceae > Amycolatopsis > Amycolatopsis oliviviridis. The sequence continues at coordinate 590,087 of NZ_BNAY01000002.1, read as the reverse complement.
GCACATCTCCAACGTGCACAAGCGCGAGCAGTTCCGGCACCACAGCGTGCTGTCGGACATCGCCACCGCGGTCGTCGCCGGGCTCGGGGTCGACGGCTACCCGCTGGCCCTGCGCTGGATGGCCGCGAACGCGGCATGAACAACCCGCCCGGGATCGAGACCGCGCGGCTGCGGCTGCGCGCGCTGACCGAGGCCGACACCGAGGCGATCGTCAAGCTTTTCGCCGACCCGGCGCTGAGCGCGCATTTCGCGGTCCCGCTGACCGAGCCGGACCAGATCCGCGAAATGGTCGGCCGCAGGCTGGCCTACGACGGCCCGGCGGGGATGGGGCACTGGACGATCGAACGTGACGGTGAGGTCATCGGCCTCGCGCATCTGCGGCCGTCGGCGGAATTGCCGGGTGACGTCCCGGAGATCGGCTATTACCTGTCGCGAGCGCACGGCGGACAGGGGCTGGCGACCGAGGCCGCGCGTGCCCTGCTGGAGCACGGACTCGTCGGGCTCGGCCTTTCGTCGGTGTGGGCGCTGGTCGGCGAGTCCAATGTGGCCAGTCAGAACCTGGTGCGGCGCTTGGGTTTCCTGGACGTCGGCGGCGGCGAGCACTACGGCAGTGGCCCGCATCGCGTATTCGTCGCACTGCCCTCGGACCACGGCAAGACCCATCACATCGAACTGTGGGTGCCGGATCTCGCCCGCGCGGAGGAGAGCTGGGGCTGGCTGCTCGGCGAACTCGGCTGGCGTGAGTTCCAGCGCTGGCCCGCAGGCGTCAGCTGGAAGCACGGCGCGACGTACCTCGTCGTCGAGCGTTCTCCCGCGCTCAGCGGCGAAAAGCACGAGCGGACCGCGCCCGGCCTGAACCACCTCGCCCTGCACGTCGAGTCCCCCGATCGGGTGGACGAACTGGCTTCGAAGGCGCTCGAACACGGCTGGTCGGCGATGTTCGCGGACAAGTATCCGAATGCGGGGGGTGATCACCACTACGCCGCCTACCTCGAAAACATCGATGGCTTCGAAGTGGAATTGGTCGCCCTCCCGGGGACTGATGTCACCCGGCTGGGTTAAGTCTCGCTACACTCGGCCATCATGCGCCTTTTTCGTGGGGGTCGGCGACCCGCCCGTCTCGTGGTGGCCTTCCTCTCGGCCGGCGCGGTCCTCATGGCGTGCAGCGACGGGAACGTCCAGTCCCAGGCCGATGGCAAGGGCGGCGGGATAGGCGGAGCCCAGCAGCCGCCCAAGGAGAAGCCGCGGCCGATGGACGTCGAGCTCGCGACGAGCGATCCGCGGGCCAGTGGCGGCGTGGTGGGCGCGGGCGATCAGGACGCGGTCTACAACTACAGCCCGACCGTGATGCGGGACGGCGGCAAACTCAAGATGTGGTGGTGCAGCCAGTACGGCAGCGCCCAGCCGCCCGGTGACGACGTCCTCTACGCGCAGTCGCCGTCGATCGACGGTCCGTTCAAGGGCCCGTCCGGTGGAGGCCCGGCGGCGGTGTTCTCCGGCGCGCCCGGCGGTTTCGACGGGATGCACACCTGTGATCCGTCGGTGATCAAGGTCGGCTCGACCTACTACATGTATTACACCGGCGCGGCGGGCGATCACGCGCTCGGCAACTCGATCGGGCTCGCCACCAGCCCGGACGGGGTCACCTGGACCCGCGCGGCGGGCGGGCAGCCGATCATCGGGCCCGCGCACGACGTGCACCGGGCCAACGTCTACGGCGCGGGTCAGCCGTCGGCGGTATACCTCGACGGCTGGTTCTACGTGCTGTTCACCGACACCACGGCCAAGGGCGCCGGGTGGAACGGCGCCGGTCAGTTCCTGCTCCGCGCCAAGGACGCGGCGTTCACCCAGGGCGTGGAGACGCTGGGGGAGCAGGGCTTCGTCGCCAAACCCAGCACCATCTCGCCGCGCACGCGCTCGCTGGTCGACGGGTTCAGCACCGACCTGATGTGGGTCGGCGCGCTCGACGCTTTCGTGATCGCGCACGAGACCGACACCGGCACCACGCTCACCTTCTGGACCAAGGACTTCACCGCGCGGCCGTACCGGCCGGCGATCATCCCCGGCGCGTGGAAGGAGGGCCCCGGCCTGGTCCGGCGGCCCGACGGGCACGCGCCGCTCTCCTCGGGCGACGTCTGCGACCGGGTCCCGTTCGACGTCGTCCGCGCCACGATCGTCGGCGGCGCGGGGGCGCCGACCGACCTCAAGCATTTCGGCCTGGACGTCCGCGGTTCGGGGGCCTGCGACGGCGACGCCCGGATCCGGACCTCGTTCGAAGGCGTCGCGATGCCTTCGCCGCAGCGGACCATCGACCTGGTCGCCGACGGCGCGCTGGTCCGGGTCGACCGGCGCTCGGTGGCGGCGGCGCTCGCGGGCGAGGTGCTGGACCAGCGGCTCAAGGTCGTCGACAGGTTCCCGCAGGCCGCGCGCTTGAGCGCCGGGGCGAAAATGGTGCGCGCGCCGGGCCGCGGGTACGGCGTGGTGCTCGACGGCAAGCTCTACGTGCTGCCGGACGCGGGCGCGGCGGGGCTGAACGACTCGACCGTCGAGGAGATCAGCGATCAGGCCTGGGACGGCTTCCCGGCAGGCTTCCCGCTCGCGGGCTGAGCTTCGTCCTCGTCCTGGTCGTCTTCCGGGGCCTTCTTGGCGATCAGGCCGCCGACGAACAGGCCGAGCCCGGCCGGGATCAGCACCAGCAGGGCCGAGAAGGCGGCACCGCCGGTGAGCGCGCCGCCGAGCTCGGAGGCGCCGGTCTGGTCGACGAACACCGCGCGGCCGATCACGTACAGCACGCCGGAGACCGGACCGGCGATCAGCGCCGCGATGAACCAGTTCTTGCCGCGTTCGGGTTTGTCCTGCCAGGCGTCCACCGCGCTCCAGCCCGCCGCCGCGCCGACCAGGACGGCGAGGGCGAGAGAGGTGAAGAGGGTCTTGTCGGTGGGGTTGAAGACCTCGTACTTGGCCAGCACGGTGACGGCCGCGCCGTGCAGCAGCGCCATCACGAGTCCACGAGTCAGCCACGGTGCCATTGGGGGAGTTTAACTCGCCAGTAGCGACTCTCACGCCGGGTCGGCCAGGCGACCTGTCCCCAGTACATGAAGGCCCCCTTGCTTGCGCCTAGGTACGTGAAGGGGGCCTTCATGTACTTCGGGACCCGCCACGTTGGCCTCAGGTGCACCAGCAGCCACAACGACCGCGCGTGAAGGCCCCCTTCACGCGGCTCAGCCGAGGGAAGGGGGCCTTCACGCGGCACCGCCTCGCCATGGAGCCACCTAGCCAACGGGACCGCCGCAGGTGACCGGCGGACCGTCTTCTCGGAAGCGCGTCAGCGCGACGAGAAGACTTCACCGTCGCGCGCCCTCTTTCGGGCCGGAGGCCCACGGAAACGGATTGCAGGGCGCCCTTGCTCGTTCACGTGAGTTCCGTACGGGGCCGCGCCCTGCGAGACGTTTCCGTAAGCGCGCGACATAATGCGACAGTGCGTGAATACTTCTCTCGCCGCCGCGCGGCGCTGCGTTCCCTGCTGGCCGACTCCGGGGTGGACGCGCTGCTGGTCACGGACCTGCTCAACATCAGGTACCTGACCGGCTTCACCGGGTCCAACGCCGCTCTCCTCGTCCACGAGAGCGGGGACGACAAGACGATCTTCTGCACCGACGGCCGCTACACGGTCCAGTCGGCGACCGAGGTCCCCGATCTCGAACGGGTGCTGGACCGCGCGAGCGCGGCCAAGCTCGCCGATCTGGCGGCCGGGCAGAAGCTCGGCAAGACCGGGTTCGAGAGCCAGCACGTGAGTGTCGAGCAGCACGAGGACCTCAAGGTGCGCTTCGACCGCGTCGAGCTGGTCCGGACGCCCGGCCTGGTCGAGCAGCTGCGGCTGGTGAAGGACGAGCAGGAGATCGAGGCGCTGCGCCAGGCGTGCGCGGCGGCCGACAGGGCGCTGGAGGACCTGGTGTCCGCCGGTGGGCTCCGGCCGGGCCGTACCGAGCTGGACGTCGCCCGCGACCTCGAGAATCGCATGCTCGGCCACGGGTCGACGGGGCCCTCGTTCGACACGATCGTCGCGGCGGGCGCCAACTCCGCGATCCCGCACCACCGGCCCACCTCGGCCGTGCTCGCGACCGGCGGGTTCGTCAAGATCGACTTCGGCGCCACGGTCGACGGCTACCACTCCGACATGACTCGCACGTTCGTCATCGGCAAGCCCGCGGCGTGGCAGGAGGAGGTCTACGAGCTGGTCCAGCGCGCGCAGGCGGCGGGCTGCGACGCGGTCCTCCCCGGCGCCGAAGTGTCCGAAGTGGACAAAGCGGCGCGTGGGGTGATCGTCGACGCGGGGCGCGGCGAGGAGTTCGGCCACGGTCTCGGCCACGGCGTCGGACTGCAGGTGCACGAGGCGCCCAGCCTCGCCACCACCGGCGTCGGTACACTGTCCGCCGGTATGGCCGTCACCGTCGAGCCTGGTGTGTATCTGCCCGGACGCGGAGGCGTGCGCATCGAGGACACGCTGGTCGTGCGGGAAGGTACGCCCGAACTCCTCACGCTGAGCACCAAGGAACTCGTGGTCGTCTGACGACGGCCCGGAAGATCGACACAGGAGACTGCACACTCGTGGCCACCACCAACGACCTGAAGAACGGGCTCGTCCTCAACCTCGACGGCCAGCTCTGGACCGTCACCGCGTTCCAGCACGTCAAGCCGGGCAAGGGCGGCGCGTTCGTCCGCACCACGCTCAAGCACGTGCTGACCGGCAAGGTCGTCGACAAGACCTTCAACGCGGGCACGAAGGTCGATACGGCCACCGTCGACCGCCGCAACATGACGTACCTGTACAAGGACGGCGCGGACTTCGTGTTCATGGACGCGGAGACCTACGACCAGATCACCGTGCTGGCCGAGACCGTCGGCGACAACGCGAACTACCTGCTTGAGAACTTCGAGGTCCAGGTCGCGGTGCACGAGGGTGTCCCGCTGTACATCGAGCTGCCGACCTCGGTCGAGCTGATCGTTCAGCACACCGACCCCGGCCTGCAGGGCGACCGGTCCACCGGTGGCACCAAGCCGGCCACCCTGGAGACCGGCGCCGAGATCCAGGTGCCGCTGTTCCTCACCACCGGCGAGAAGATCAAGGTCGACACCCGTGACGGCCGCTACCTGGGCCGCGTCTCCAGCTGATGGCAGGCTCAGACAAAACCGGCAAGTCGCCGAATCGCGGCGGGCCGATCAGCCGCCGGCAGGCCCGCAAGCGTGCCGTCGAGATGATGTACGAGGCCGCCCAGCGCGGTGCCGACGCGGTGACGCTGCTGGCGGACAGGGTCGGTTCGGTCGAGGTCGACCCGATCGCGGACTACACGATCTCGCTGGTCGAGGGCGTCACCGGACGCAAGGCCGCGATCGACGAGCTGCTGTCCGAGCACGCTCAGGGCTGGACGCTGGACCGGATGCCGCCGGTGGATCTCGCGGTGCTGCGGGTCGGCGTCTACGAGCTCCTGTGGGCCGAAGACGTGCCGGACCCGGTCGCCATCGACGAGGCCGTCGGGCTGGCGAAGGAGCTGTCGACCGACGACTCGCCGCGGTTCGTCAACGGCGTGCTGGGCCGCATCGGCACGATCGCCGACCGTCTCCGAGCGGTCCTCTGACAAGGTGACCACGATCAGGTGACCAAGGTCTTTTGATCTTTTGGAGTCGCGCGTTTTGGCCGTCAGGCCCCGGAAACGCGGCTGCGGGCCGCCTTCATGTTAACGGGCCGTGCCTTGCCAAGGCACGGCCCGTAGACGCGTTTCCGGTCGCGCGATGGACCATTCAGTCCTCTTTGGACGGTCGAGCCTCGGGCGGCAGCACACCCCAGTCGATCAGCTGCTCGGTGAGCTCGCCGGGGGTCATGTCGTAGATGATCGCCAGCGAACGCAGGTCCTCGGTGCGGATCGAGAGCACCTTGCCGTTGTAGTCGCCGCGCTGGCTCTGGATCGTGGCCGCGTAGCGGGCGAGCGGCCCGACCTTCTCCGCCGGGAGTTGCTGAAGGCGCTCCAGGTTGATGACGATCTTCGTGGCGGGTTCGGCGCCCGACGGCACCCGGCCCTCCGGCAGCAGCTCGACGACCGGCACGCCGTAGAAATCGGCGAGCTCGGCGAGCTTCTGCACGGTGACGGCGCGGTCGCCGCGCTCGTACGAACCGACGACGACGGCCTTCCAGCGGCCTCCGGACTTCTGCTCGACCCCGTGCAGGGACAGGCCCTGCTGCTGGCGGATCCCGCGGAGCTTGGCCCCGAGCGCCTTGGCGTAATCGCCCATCTGGTGGTTCTCCGTTTCCTCACCCCCAACCGGTCGGGGTGACCGGTCCAGGGGACTCCTCGAGTCGAATACTCAGAGTAATGGTTACGCATAGTTGTCACCAGGTCAAGCGGGTGCTTTCACGAGGCCTTCGTCACCTGGGGCGCGCCACCCGTAAGAATGAGGCCCGACTCCTGCTAGTGTCGACTCGATTTCCTCGCTACGCAGGAAGTCGACGTCCTTTAAGGACCCGTCCAGAGAGGCGGGGAAGGAGGTCCGCCTTGTCGTCACGCCCGCGTGGCGCGGCGGAACCGGCGGGAGAGCGTGAGCTGCTCTCGTCCGGCGATGTCGCGCGCACGATCGCCCGAATGGCCCACCAGGTCATCGAGAAGACCGCTCTCGGTGCCGGTGGCTCGACTCCGCCCGTGTTGCTGGGCATCCCCACTCGGGGTACCCCGCTCGCCCTGCGGCTCGCGGACAAGATCGCCGAGTTCTCCGGCATCCGCCCGCCGACCGGCGCCCTGGACATCACGCTCTACCGCGATGATCTCCGCCGCCGCCCGCCCCGCGCGCTCGAACATTCGCAGCTGCCGCCGACCGGTATCGACGACGCGGTGGTGATCCTGGTCGACGACGTGCTGTTCTCCGGCCGCACCATCCGCGCCGCCCTCGACGCCCTGCGCGACCACGGCCGCCCGCGCGCGGTCCAGCTGGCCGTGCTGGTCGACCGCGGCCACCGCGAACTGCCGATCCGCGCCGACTACGTGGGCAAGAACGTGCCCACCTCGCGTGCCGAAGGGATCGAGGTCCTGCTGTCCGAAGTGGACGGACGGGATTCGGTCCTGCTTCGCACGCAACCAGAAGGAGACCGATCGTGAAGCACCTGCTCGCCACCGACGGGCTCGACCCGGCGCTCGCGACAGCCGTGCTGGACACCGCCGAAGAGCTCAAGCACACCCTGCTGGGCCGCGAGGTCCGCAAACTGCCGACGTTGCGCGGCCGCACCGTCATCACGTTGTTCTACGAGAACTCGACCCGCACCCGCGTCTCGTTCGAGATCGCCGGGAAGTGGATGAGCGCCGACGTGATCAACGTCTCCGCGTCCAGTTCCTCGGTCAACAAGGGCGAATCGCTGCGGGACACCGCGCTGACGCTGGCCGCGGCGGGCGCCGACTGCGTGATCATCCGGCACCCCGCCTCCGGGGCGGCGCAGCGGCTTTCGGGCTGGCTCGCCGAGGCCGGGACGGCGGTCGTCAACGCGGGGGACGGCACGCACGAGCACCCGACGCAGGCGCTGCTCGACGCCGCCACGCTGCGGGAGCGGCTCGGTTCGCTGGAGGGCCGCCGGATCGCGATCGTCGGCGACGTCCTGCACAGCCGGGTCGCGCGGTCGAACATCCACCTGCTGTCCGCGCTGGGCGCCGAAGTGGTGCTCGTCGCGCCGCCGACGCTGCTGCCGGCCGGGGTCGAGACGCTGCCGGTCACGGTGTCGCACGAACTCGACGCCGAACTGCCCGCGGTCGACGCGGTCATGATGCTGCGGGTCCAGGCCGAACGTATGCACGGAGGCTTTTTCCCCTCTGCGCGCGAGTACTCGATCGCCTACGGGCTCAACGAGCGGCGGATGAAGCTCCTGCCCGAGCACGCCGTCGTCCTGCACCCCGGTCCGATGCTGCGCGGGATGGAGATCGCCTCGGCGGTCGCCGACTCCCCGGCCTCGGCCATCACCGAACAGGTCCGCAACGGCGTCCACGTGCGCATGGCGGTCCTCTACCACCTGCTCGCCAGCGAAGGAGCCGCCGCGTGACCACCGTCCTGATCAAGGGCGCCCGACCCTACGGCGAGGGCGACCCGGTCGACGTGCTCGTCGAGGACGGGGTCATCACCGACATCGGTGCCTTGGACGCCCCCGAAGGCGCCGAGGTGATCGACGCGGGCGGCCAGGTGCTGCTCCCCGGTTTCGTCGACCTGCACACCCACCTGCGCGAACCCGGCCGCGAGGACACCGAGACCATCGCCACCGGTTCGGCCGCGGCCGCGCTCGGCGGCTACACGGCGGTGTTCGCCATGGCCAACACCGACCCGGTGGCCGACAACGCGGTGATCGTCGACCACGTGTGGCGGCGCGGCCAGGAGGCCGGGCTGGTCGACGTGCACCCGGTCGGCGCGGTCACCGTGGGCCTCAAGGGCGAGAAGCTCGCCGAACTGGGCACCATGGCGAAATCCGAGGCCCAGGTGAAGGTCTTCTCCGACGACGGCCTCTGCGTCGCGGATCCGCTGCTCATGCGCCGCGCGCTGGAGTACTCGACGGCGCTCGGCGTGGTCATCGCCCAGCACGCCGAGGAGCCGCGGCTGACCGTCGGCGCGCAGGCGCACGAAGGCGAGCAGGCCGCGCGCCTGGGCTACACCGGCTGGCCCGCTTCGGCGGAGGAGTCGATCGTGGCCCGCGACTGCCTGCTCGCCCAGCACGCGAACGCGCGGCTGCACGTCTGCCACGTCTCGACATCGGGCACCGCCGACATCTTGAAGTGGGCCAAGGACCGCGGCACCAAGGTCTCGGCCGAGGTCACGCCGCACCACCTGCTGCTGACCGACGAGCGGCTCGCGACCTACGACCCGGTCAACAAGGTCAACCCGCCGCTGCGCACCGAGTCCGACGCCGAGAAGCTGCGCGCCGCGCTGGCCGAGGGCGTCATCGACTGCGTCGCCACCGACCACGCGCCGCACGCGGTCCAGGACAAGGACTGCGAGTGGAGTTCGGCCCGGCCCGGCATGCTCGGTCTCCAGACCGCGCTGTCGATCGTGGTCGAGACCATGGTCCGCACCGGCCTGCTGGACTGGCGCGGTGTCGCGCGGGTGATGAGCGAACGGCCCGCCGAGATCGGGAACCTGTCCGACCACGGCCGTCCGATCGAGGTCGGCGAACCGGCGAACCTGACGCTGGTCGACCCGGACACCGAATGGACCGTGCGCGGCGCGGAGTTCGCGAGTATCGCGGCCAACACCCCGTACGAAGGAATGCGGCTCCCCGGCGTGGTGACGGCGACGTTGCTGCGCGGGCGGATCACCGCGCGGGAAGGGAAGATCGCATCATGAGCGACCGGATCCTGCTGACCCTGGCGGTCTTCGCCTTCTTCCTCCTCTGCGTCTTCCTGATGTGGCGCGGCTGGCGGCGCAAGTCCCGGACGCAGAGCGTCCAGGTGCCGCCGTTCGCCGAGATCCCCGCCGAACCCGGCGAGGCGTCGCTCGAGTCGACCGGCGTCTACATCAGCACGACGACGGCGGGGCACTGGCAGGAGCGCGTGGTCACCCGCGGCGCCGGCCTCCGCACCGGCGCGGTCTGGCGCCTGCACGAAGACGGCATCGCCATCGAACGCGGCGGCGCCCCGGACTTCTGGATCCCACGCGCCTCGGTCACCGGCGTCCGCAAGGACAAGGGGATGGCCGGGAAGGTGATGGGCATCGACGCGCTGCTCGTCGTCACCTGGCTGGCCGGGGACGTCGAACTGGACACCGGATTCCGCGGCGACGACGTCGACGACTATCCACAGTGGATCGAAGCTTTGCAAGACACTCGCAACGACATCAAGGGAGGTGCCTGATGAGCACCGCGAACAGCATTAGGACCCCCGCGGCGCTGGTCCTGGAAGACGGCAGGGTGTTCCGCGGCTCCGCGTACGGCGCCCGCGGCCGGAGCCTGGGCGAGGCGGTGTTCTGCACCGGCATGACCGGCTACCAGGAGACGCTGACCGACCCCTCGTACCACCGGCAGATCGTGGTCCAGACCGCGCCGCAGATCGGCAACACCGGCTGGAACGACGAGGACGACGAGTCCTCGCGCATCTGGGTCTCGGGCTACGTCGTCCGCGACCCCGCGCGCACGCCGTCCAACTGGCGCTCCAAGCGCACGCTGGACGAGGAACTGGAGCGCCAGGGCGTCGTCGGGATCTCCGAGGTGGACACCCGCACGCTGACCCGCCACCTGCGCGAGCAGGGCGCCATGCGGTCCGGCGTCTTCTCGGGCGACGCGCTCGGCAGCGACGAGGAGATGCTCGCGCAGGTGCAGGCCAGCCCGCAGATGAAGGGCGCCGACCTCGCCGGTGAGGTCAGCACGAAGCAGACGTACGTCGTCGAAGCGCAGGGCGAGCGGAAGTTCCGCGTCGCCGCGCTGGACCTGGGCATCAAGTCCAACACCCCGCGCCTGATGGCAGCGCGCGGCATCGAGGTGCACGTGCTGCCCTCTTCGTCCACTGTGGACGATCTGCTCGCGGTCGAGGCGGACGGTGTGTTCCTGTCCAACGGTCCCGGCGACCCGGCGACCACCGCGCACGCGACGGAGCTGACGAAAGCGGTGCTGCAGCGGGAGATCCCGCTGTTCGGCATCTGCTTCGGCAACCAGATCCTCGGCCGCGCGCTGGGACTGGGCACCTACAAGATGCGCTACGGCCACCGCGGGATCAACATCCCGGTGATCGACGTGGCGACCAAACGTGTCGCGATCACCGCGCAGAACCACGGATTCGCCCTCGAAGGCGAGCCGGGTCAGCGGTTCGAGACGCCGTTCGGCGCCGCGCAGATCTCGCACTACTGCCCGAACGACGACACCGTCGAAGGTGTCCGCGCGTTCGACGTCCCCGCGTTCTCGGTGCAGTACCACCCCGAGGCCGCCGCCGGCCCGCACGACGCGGCCCCCCTGTTCGATGAGTTCGTCAGCTTGATGGAGAAGGCCAAGTAATGCCGAAGAGGACAGACATCCAGCACGTGCTGGTGATCGGCTCCGGGCCGATCGTGATCGGGCAGGCGGCGGAGTTCGACTACTCCGGCACCCAGGCCTGCCGCGTACTCCGCGAAGAGGGACTGCGCGTCTCGCTGGTGAACTCGAACCCGGCGACCATCATGACCGACCCCGAGTTCGCCGACGCCACCTACATCGAGCCGGTCACCCCCGAGTTCGTCGAGAAGGTCATCGCGGAAGAGCGCCCCGACGCGATCCTCGCGACGCTGGGCGGGCAGACGGCCCTGAATTGCGCCGTCGCCCTGCACGACCGCGGTGTCCTGGAGAAGTACGGTGTCGAGCTGATCGGCGCCGACGTCGACGCCATCCAGCGCGGCGAGGACCGGCAGAAGTTCAAGGACATCGTCCGCACGATCGGCGCCGAGGTGCCGCGTTCGCGGGTCTGCCACGACATGGACGAGGTCCGCGCGACCGTCGCCGAGGTCGGCCTCCCGGTCGTCATCCGGCCGTCGTTCACCATGGGCGGGCTCGGCTCGGGCATGGCGCACACCGACGAGGAGCTGGAGCGGCTCGCCTCCACCGGTCTCGACGAGTCGCCGGTCACCGAGGTGCTCATCGAGGAGAGCGTCCTCGGCTGGAAGGAGTTCGAACTCGAGCTCATGCGCGACCGGCACGACAACGTGGTGGTCGTCTGCTCGATCGAGAACATCGACGCGATGGGCGTGCACACCGGCGACTCGGTCACCGTCGCGCCCGCGATGACCCTGACCGACCGCGAGTACCAGCACATGCGCGACGTCGGCATCGCCGTGCTGCGCGAGGTCGGCGTCGACACCGGCGGCTGCAACATCCAGTTCGCGATCAACCCGGAGGACGGCCGCATGGTCGTCATCGAGATGAACCCGCGGGTCTCCCGGTCGAGCGCGCTGGCGTCGAAGGCGACCGGGTTCCCGATCGCCAAGATCGCCGCGAAGCTCGCCATCGGCTACACCCTCGACGAGATCCGCAACGACATCACCGGCGAGACCCCGGCGGCCTTCGAACCGACGCTGGACTACGTCGTCGTCAAGGTGCCGCGGTTCGCCTTCGAGAAGTTCCCCGGCGCGGACCCGACGCTGACCACGACCATGAAGAGCGTCGGCGAGGCGATGTCGTTCGGCCGCAGCTTCCCCGAGGCGCTCGGCAAGGCGCTGCGCTCCATCGACACCAAGGCCACCGGTTTCTGGACCCGCCCCGATCCCGAAGGCACGACGCTGGAGTCCGTGCTGGAGGCGCTGCGCACGCCGCACGACGGGCGGCTCTACGAGGTCGAGCGCGCGCTGCGGTTCGGCGCCACCGTGCAGCAGGTGCACGAGGCGTCGGGCATCGACCCGTGGTTCATCGACCAGATCGCCCTGATCGGCGAGGTCGGCGCCGAGGTCCGCGACGCCCAGGTGCTGGACGAGCCGCTGCTGCGGCGCGCCAAGCGGATCGGCCTGTCCGACCGCCAGATCGCCTCGCTGCGGCCGGAACTGGCCGGGGAGGACGGCGTCCGCGCGCTGCGCCGCCGTCTCGGCGTGCGGCCGGTGTACAAGACGGTCGACACCTGCGCGGCCGAGTTCGCGGCCAAGACGCCGTACCACTACTCGGCCTACGAGACCGATCCCGCCGCGCAGTCGGAGATCACCGCGCAGACCGAGAAGCCGAAGGTGCTGATCCTCGGCTCCGGGCCGAACCGCATCGGGCAGGGCATCGAGTTCGACTACTCGTGCGTGCACGCCGCGATCGCCTTGCGCGAGGCCGGTTTCGAGGCCGTCATGGTCAACTGCAACCCCGAGACCGTCTCCACCGACTACGACACCTCGGACCGGCTCTACTTCGAGCCGCTGTCGTTCGAGGACGTGCTGGAGGTCGTCAACGCCGAGCAGGAATCGGGCACCGTCGCCGGCGTCATCGTGCAGCTGGGCGGCCAGACCCCGCTCTCGCTCGCGAAGCGCCTCGCCGACGCCGGTGTCCCGGTGATCGGCACCTCCCCGGACGCGATCCACCTGGCCGAGGACCGCGGCGCGTTCGGCGAGGTCCTCACCGACGCCGGGCTGCCCGCGCCGAAGTACGGCACGGCGACCTCGTTCGAGGGCGCGAAGCGGATCGCCGACAAGATCGGTTACCCGGTCCTGGTGCGGCCGTCCTACGTGCTGGGCGGGCGCGGCATGGAGATCGTCTACGACGAGGAGTCGCTCGCCGGCTACATCCACCGCGCCACCGAGGTCACCCCCGAGCACCCGGTGCTGGTGGACCGCTTCCTCGACGACGCCATCGAGATCGACGTCGACGCGCTGTTCGACGGCGACGAGCTGTTCCTCGGCGGCGTCATGGAGCACATCGAGGAGGCCGGGATCCACTCCGGCGACTCCTCGTGCGCGCTGCCGCCGATCACGCTGGGCCGGACCGACATCGAGACGGTGCGCCGCTCCACCGAGGCCATCGCGCGCGGCGTCGGCGTCCGCGGGCTCCTGAACGTCCAGTACGCGCTCAAGGACGACGTCCTGTACGTCCTGGAGGCCAACCCGCGCGCGTCGCGGACGGTGCCGTTCGTGTCGAAGGCGACCGCGGTGCCGCTGGCCAAGGCCGCCGCGCTGATCATGACCGGCTCGTCGATCAAGGATCTGCGCGGATCCGGCGTCCTCCCGGCCGAGGGGGACGGGGGCCACCTGCCCGCCGATTCGCCCGTCGCGGTCAAGGAGGCGGTCCTGCCGTTCCACCGCTTCCGGACGCCCGAGGGCCACGGTGTCGACTCGCTGCTCGGCCCGGAGATGAAGTCCACCGGCGAGGTCATGGGTGTCGACGTTTCCTTCGGCAAGGCGTTCGCCAAGTCGCAGGCCGGTGCCTACGGTTCGCTGCCGACCTCGGGCAAGGTCTTCGTCTCCGTCGCCAACCGCGACAAGCGTTCGCTGGTTTTCCCGGTGAAGCGCCTGGCAGACCTCGGTTTCGAGATCCTCGCCACCTCGGGTACCGCGGAAGTGTTGCGGCGAAACGGGATCGCCTGCACGGTCGTGCGCAAGCACTACGAGGGTTCCGCTGAAGGCGAACAAAACGTCGTGGATGTCATCCTCAGCGGCGAAGTGCAGATGGTGATCAACACCCCTTACGGAAACAGCGGTCCGCGGATCGACGGCTACGAGATCCGCACCGCCGCCGTGTCACGGGACATCCCCTGCATCACCACGGTCCAGGGCGCCGCGGCGGCCGTGCACGGGATCGAGGCCGTCATCAAGGGTGACATCGGTGTCCGCTCGCTGCAGAGCCTCCAGGCGGCGTTGAAGGCCAAGGCGTGAGCGGGCGGTTCGGGGCGAGGCTGGCGCGGGCGGTCGCCGAAAAGGGACCGCTCTGCGCCGGGATCGACCCCCATCCCGGGCTGCTCCAGGCGTGGGGTCTCCCGGCGGACGCGGGCGGGCTGGAGAAGTTCGCCCTCACGGCCGCTGAGGCGATCGCGCCCGAAGTCGCGGTGATCAAGCCCCAATCGGCCTTTTTCGAGGCCTACGGGCCTCCTGGGGTCGCCGTTCTGGCCAAGACCATGAAGGTGTGCCGGGAAGCGGGCGCGCTCGTCCTGCTGGACGTCAAACGCGGCGACATCGGTTCCACGATGGCGGCGTACACGGCCGCTTTCCTGCCGCTCGGGGCGGAACTCGAAGCCGACGCCATAACGGTGTCCCCATACCTCGGCTTCGGCTCGCTGGATTTCGCCGTCGAGGTTGCCCAGGCGCAAGGCAAGGGGTTGTTCGTCCTCGCGCGCACCTCCAACCCGGAGGCGCAGGGACTGCAGAACGCCTTGCTGCCCAACGGAAAGACCGTGGCGCAGGACATCGTCGACACGGCGGCCGCGCATAACGCGGGTGTCGGCCCGCTGGGTGACATCGGTGTCGTCGTCGGCGCCACCATCGCGCCGGGAGAGCTCGATCTGAGCGCGCTGAACGGTCCCGTCCTGGCACCCGGTTTCGGGGCCCAGGGGGCCACTCCGGCCGATTTGCGGGCCCTTTTCGGGCCGGGACTGCCGGGTGTGCTCCCCGCGTCGTCCCGCGACGTCCTCAAGCACGGACCGGACCCCGAAGCCCTCCGTGCGGCCGTTCGGCGGACACGGGATTCCCTCGGACCCCTGGAAAAAGACCAATAGCAGGCCCGGGAATCCGTCATGACCAGCCACCCCCGCATTGTGGGCCGAGGTAACGGGTGGGTACCGTCGCCACACCCACCCAGATTTGAGAACTACCGGAGGAAAACGTGGCACTTCCCCAGCTGACAGAGGAACAGCGCGCTGCGGCGCTGGAGAAGGCCGCCGCCGCCCGCCGCATCCGTGCTGAGCTGAAGGAGCGGCTGAAGCGGGGCGGTACCACTCTGGTCGACGTGTTGAAGCAGGCCGAGGAGAACGAAGTCCTCGGCAAGATGAAGGTCTCGGCTCTGCTCGAGGCTCTTCCGGGTGTCGGCAAGGTCCGCGCCCAGCAGACCATGGAACGACTGGAGATCGCACCCAGCCGTCGTCTTCGCGGCCTCGGCGACCGGCAGCGCAAGGCGCTGCTGGCCGAATTCAGCGGCGAGTGAGCGGCATCGGTCAGGACCACCCGGTGAACCCGGGCGCTGACCGCGGCGGTGAGCCGGTGGCGGGAGTCGAATCCCGGCACCGGCTCACGGTCGTCTCAGGGCCTTCGGGGGTCGGGAAGTCGAGCGTGGCGAAGGAGCTGCGCAAGCTGGATCCGGAGATTTATTTCAGCGTCTCGGTGACCACCAGGAAGCCGAGGCCGGGTGAGGTGGACGGCGAGCACTACCACTTCATCGACCGCGCCGAGTTCGACCGCATGGTCACCGACGGCGAACTGCTCGAATACGCCGAGTTCACCGGCAACTGCTACGGCACCCCGCGTGAGCCCGTGGAGCGGGTCCTGGCCGCCGGCCGCAACGCCGTTCTGGAGATCGAACTTCAGGGCGCGCGGCAGGTCCGCAAGGCGATGCCGGAGGCGCGGCTGGTGATGCTGATGCCGCCGTCGTGGGACGAACTGGTCGGCAGGCTGACCGGCCGCGGGACCGAGAACGAGGCCGCGGTGAAGGCCAGGCTGGCCGAGGCCGAGCGCGAGCTGGCCGCCGCCGGGGAGTTCGACGAGCGCGTCGTCAACGCCGACGTGCGAGACGCCGCCGAGCAGTTGCTAAACTTGATAACCGGCGATCATCAGACCGAAGATTCGGAGCACCACGAGTGACGACTCAGGCCACGCTGCACGAAGAGCTCGAAGGCATCACCAACCCGCCCATCGACGACCTCCTCGAGAAGGTCAGCTCGAAGTACGCGCTGGTGATCTACTCGGCCAAGCGCGCTCGCCAGATCAACGACTACTACGCCCAGCTGGGCGAGGGCCTGCTGGAGTACGTCGGCCCGCTGGTCGAGCCGGGCCCGCGCGAGAAGCCGCTGTCCATCGCCCTGCGCGAGATCCACGGCGGTCTGCTCGAGCACACCGAGGGTGAGTAGGTAGTCAATGGCCACGGCGGCCGTCAAGGTGACCACTGAGCGCGGGCTGGCCGAAGGCCCCGCTATCGGGATGGCAGGGCGTTGATCAGCGTGAGCGAGGCGGTTGAAGTGACATGCCCTGGCAGCCCGATCGCGGTCCCGCGCAAAGCCGCCGAGAACACCGTTGAGTAAACCCAAAGTCGTACTGGGCGTAGGTGGCGGGATCGCCGCCTACAAGGCCTGTGAGGTCCTGCGCGGACTGACCGAATCCGGTCACGACGTCCGCGTGGTCCCCACCGAAGCCGCGCTGAACTTCGTCGGCGCGGCGACCTTCGAGGCACTGTCCGGGAACCCGGTGCACACCGGCGTGTTCACCGAAGTGCCCGAAGTCCAGCACGTCCGCGTCGGCAAGGAAGCCGACCTGGTGATCGTCGTGCCCGCCACGGCGAACCTGCTCGCCAAGGCCGCGCACGGCATCGCGGACGACCTGCTGACGAACACCCTGCTCACCGCCCGGTGCCCGGTCGCCTTCTTCCCGGCGATGCACACCGAGATGTGGGAGCACCCCGCCACCCGCGACAACGTGGCGCTGCTGCGTTCGCGCGGGCTGGTCGTCGCCGAACCCGCCGCGGGCAGGCTCACCGGCAAGGACACCGGCAAGGGACGGCTCGCCGATCCCGCCGAGATCGTCGACCTCGCCCGGCTCCTGCTCGCCGTGCCGAACGCCCTCCCGCGCGACCTCGAAGGCGTGCGCGTGGCGATCTCCGCGGGCGGCACCCGCGAGCCGCTGGACCCGGTCCGCTATCTGGGCAACCGATCATCGGGCAAGCAGGGCTACGCGCTGGCCCGGGTCGCCGCCCAGCGCGGCGCGGAGGTCACCCTGGTCGCCGCGCACACCGTGGCGCTCCCGGAGCCCGCGGGCGCGAAGGTCGTCCACGTGTCGACCGCCGAGGAGATGCGCCGGGCGATGCACGCCGAGGCCGCCTCCGCCGACATCCTCGTGATGGCCGCCGCCGTCGCCGACTTCCGCCCGTCCAACCGCGCGGACCACAAGATCAAGAAGTCCGACGACGCTCCGGACCCCGTGGTCGAGCTCGCGCGTAACGCGGACATCCTCGCCGAACTGGTGCGAAACCGGACAGATGGTCAGGTGGTCGTCGGGTTCGCCGCGGAAACCGGGGACGAGAAGGGTGGCGTACTCGACCATGCTCGGGTCAAACTTAAGCGCAAGGGTGCGGACCTTTTGGTGGTGAACGCCGTTGGGGAGGGGAAGGCGTTCGGCACCGAGGACAACTCGGGCTGGTTGCTCGGGGCCGACGGGACCGAGATCCCGATCCCGCTGGGTGCCAAGGCAGAACTGGCGTCCACATTGTGGGACGCTGTTGTGACCTTGATGAAGCGTTGAGAGTCCCTCCAACGATAGTCAGTACGCTTGATTACAAGCTGAGGGGTGCCTAACTTTCTAGGCATCAGACGTCTAGGTGAGGGAGTGACGGCCACCGTGAGCGCGTCCACGAGCAGACTGTTCACATCGGAATCGGTGACTGAGGGTCATCCCGACAAAATTTGCGACGCCATCAGCGATTCGATCCTGGACGGCCTGCTGGCCAAGGACCCGCGTAGCCGGGTGGCGGTGGAAACCCTGATCACGACCGGTCAGGTGCATGTCGCGGGTGAGGTGACCACCGAGGCCTACGCGGACATCCCGACCATCGTCCGCGATGTGATCCTGAAGATCGGCTACGACTCTTCGGCCAAGGGCTTCGACGGCAACTCGTGCGGCGTCAACGTCGCGATCGGCTCGCAGTCGCCCGACATCGCGCAGGGTGTCGACACCGCGTACGAGTCCCGCGTCGAGTCGGACGAGGACGAGATCAACCGCCAGGGTGCCGGCGACCAGGGCCTCATGTTCGGCTACGCCTGCTCGGACACCCCCGAGCTGATGCCGCTGCCGATCGCGCTGGCCCACCGGCTCTCGCAGCGGCTGACCCGGGTCCGCAAGGACGGCGTGCTGCCGTACCTGCGCCCGGACGGCAAGACCCAGGTCACCATCGAGTACGCCGGTGACCAGCCGGTACGGCTCGACACGGTGGTCGTGTCCACCCAGCACGCGGACGGCATCGACCTCGAGCAGATGCTCGGCGTCGACGTCCGCGAGCACGTGGTCGCCCCGGAGATCGCCGAGCTCGGCCTCGACACCTCCAACGTGCGGCTGCTGGTCAACCCGACCGGCCGGTTCGTCATCGGCGGGCCGATGGGTGACGCGGGCCTGACCGGACGCAAGATCATCGTCGACACCTACGGCGGCATGGCCCGTCACGGTGGCGGCGCGTTCTCCGGCAAGGACCCCTCCAAGGTGGACCGTTCGGCCGCGTACGCGATGCGCTGGGTGGCGAAGAACGTCATCGCCGCCGGGCTCGCCACGCGCGCCGAGGTCCAGGTGGCGTACGCGATCGGCAAGGCGGCCCCGGTGGGTCTCTTCGTCGAGACCTTCGGTACCGAGACGGTCGACCCGACGAAGATCCAGGCCGCCATCACGGAGGTCTTCGACCTGCGTCCGGCCGCGATCATCCGCGACCTCGACCTGCTTCGCCCGATCTACGCGCCGACGGCCGCGTACGGCCACTTCGGCCGTCCCGAGCTGGGTCTCCCCTGGGAGAGCACGGCGCGGGCCACGGACCTGAAGTCGGCCGCGGGCGCCTGATTCCTCGGTCCAGTAGTGCTATGAAAGGTCCTTTCCTTGCAAATTTGGCAAGGAAAGGACCTTTCATTGCACGCGGTGACGGGCAGTCGCGGGGGAGTCTGGTAGAGATCACCGGGTGAGCAGCAGTCCCGAACCGACCCCGCTGTGGGACCTTCCGGAGCCTCCGCCGAAAGCCGGACCGGCGCGGAAGGCCAAACCGGCACGCGCGAAGAGCGCCAGCCGTCGCGGCGCGCAGAACCCCGCGCCCGAGAACCCGGTCGCGCGGATCGTCGTGGACATCCCGCTCACGCATCTCGACCGCACCTTCGACTACCGGGTCCCCGAGAAACTCCACGAGACCGCGGTGCCCGGCTGCCGGGTGCGCGTCCGATTCGCGGGACAGCTCGTCGACGGGTATCTCGTCGAACGCGCCGACACCACGGAGTTCACCGGGAAGCTCGCCTACATCGACCGGGTGACCTCCAGCGAGCCCGTCCTGCCGCCCGCGCTGCACGCGCTCTGCCGGTCCGTCGCGGACCGGTACGGCGGCACGCTCAGCGACGTCCTGCGGCTCGCGATCCCGTCCCGGCACGCGAAAGCCGAGGGCGAGCCGCCCGCCGAACCCGCGCCGGCGCCGTCGGCACCCGAGACCACGGCCTGGGAGAAATACCAGAGCGGTCCGGCGTTCTTGGAGGCCGTCGCGGAACGGCGCCCGGCCAACGCCGTCTGGCAGGCGCTGCCGGGGGAGGACTGGCCGCTTCGCCTGGCCGAAGCGGCCGCCGTCGCGGCCGCCGCCGGACGCGGCGTCGTCATGGTCGTCCCCGACCATCGTGACCTGACACGGCTGCACGACGCGTGCGTTTCCTTGCTGGGCGCCGAATCCGTGGTCGCGCTGATCGCCGGGCTCGGCCCCGCCGAGCGGTACCGCCGCTGGCTCGCGGTCCTTCGTGGCGCGGTGCGGGTCGTCGTCGGCACGCGCGCGGCGATGTTCGCGCCGGTCGCCGACCCCGGCCTGTTCGTGGTGTGGGACGACGGCGACGACGTCCACCTCGACCAGCACGCGCCGTATCCCCACGTCCGCGACGTCCTGATGGACCGCGCGCACGCCGCGAAGGGGTCCATGCTCGTCGCCGGTTTCGCGCGCACCGCCGAAGCCCAGTTCCTGGTGGAATCAGGCTGGGCGCAGCCTCTCGTGGCGGCGCGCCCCGAACTGCGGGCGGCCGCGCCGAGGGTCACGCCGGTCGGCGAGGACTTCGACGTCGCGCGGGACGAAGCGGCGAAAGCGGCACGGCTCCCGTCGGTCGCGTTCGAGGCGGCGCGGCAGTCGCTGGCCGGCGGATTCCCCGTCCTGGTGCAGGTTCCGCGTCGCGGGTACGTGCCGGGGCTCGCCTGCGGCAACTGCCGGACGTCGGCGCACTGCCGTCGCTGCGCGGGCCCGCTTTCCTTGCCGGGCGGGCTGATCGACGGCGCGCCGAGGCCGCCCGCCTGCCGGTGGTGCGGCGTCCCCGAGACGAACTTCCATTGCGCCGCTTGCGGTTCCGTGCGGTTGCGGGCGGTCGTCGTCGGCTCGAAGCGCACCGCGGAGGAACTCGGCCGCGCGTTCTCCGGATTCCCGGTGCGCACCTCGGGCGCGACGGAGGTATTGGCTTCGGTGCCCGGAAAACCGGCACTGGTGGTGTGCACGCCGGGCGCCGAGCCGGTCGCGGAAGGCGGCTACGGCGCGGCGCTGCTGCTGGACGGCTGGGCGTTGCTGGGGCGGCAAGACCTGCGAGCGGGGGAGGAGACCCTGCGCCGCTGGATGGCGGCGGCGGCCCTCGTGCGGCCGGGGACCGACGGCGGTCGCGTGTTCGTCGGCGCGGAAGCGGGGCTCTCGGTGGTGCAGGCGCTGGTGCGCTGGGACCCGGGCTGGCACGCGAGCCTGGAACTGGCGGAGCGGCGCGAACTCGGCTTCCCGCCCGCGATGCGGATGGCGAGTATCGAAGGCACCCCGGACGCGGTCGCCGGGCTGCTCGACGACCTCCAGCTGCCCGAGACCGGCGAGGTGCTGGGCCCGGTGCCGCTCGGCGACGTCGACGAGGACGGCAACGCGGAACGGGAGCGGGCCCTGGTGCGGGTCGCGCGGCCGGACGGGAAGGCGCTCGCCGCCGAGATCCACGCCGCGGCGGGCCGCCGGGACGCGCGCAAGGCCTCCGAGCCCATCCGGATCCAGCTGGACCCCTTGGAACTCATCTAGCCCTCTCCGCATTTCGTCCTCTGGATGCGGTGGTTCGAGGCTGAACTACCGCATCCAGAGGACTAATTGCGTGAGATCAGAGGGTGGTGCCGGGGGTGGCGAGGACGTCGGCGCGGGCCGAAGCGTCAGAAGCGCCCGGAGCGGGCGTAGCGGGCTTCGAGGCGGAGCCGCCGAGAGCGGCGGTGAGCAGCGAGACGATCTGCGACGAGATCGCCGCCCGCCGCGCCTCGAAATCGGCGTCGGTCAGCGCCGAAGGGTCGGTGGGCGTGCCGAGGACGGGCGTGTGCAGGTGCCCGCCCGCGATCCCGTCCAGCCCGAGTCCCGTCCGCAGCCGGTTGCTGCGGTACATGGACTCGTTGCTCAGGTAGTTGCCGCCGCCACCGGAAGCGGCGATCTCGCCGGGTTTCGGCGCGTCCGTCCGGCAGACCGCGGTCCCGGTTCCCGGTTTCGTGCTGTCCGGCCAGACGCAGAACGCCTGGTTGTACTGCACCTGGTACGCCCCGGCGGGCGCGGCGAGCATCTTTTCGTACGGCAGCGTGGTTTCGATGAACTGGACGTCCGGCTGCGGCCACCCGGCGGCGGGCGGGACCGGACCGCGCACCGGCTCGTCGAGGTTGTCCGGCGAACCGCCGCGCCAGGCACCGGCCCACCGCTCGATGTCGAACCGGCCCGGGCGGCCCTGGCTGATCGTCATGATCAGTTCCGGGCGGCGGAGGCGGTCCCTGAACGCCTGGCCGTAGGCCGCCTCGACGACGCCGGCGTCGAAGTAGCTCCACACCACCGGGAACGACACGGCCTGCACCTGCGCGGGCCCGGTCGGGGTCTGGATCACCTTGCCGTCCAGGTGCAGCGCGGCCGCGCCGGACGGGTTCGCGATGCGGACGCCCGCGCCGTTGAGGGTGAACGGGTCGAATCCGCTCACCAGCACCCGGCGAAGTTTCGGGCCGGTCGGTAAGCGGGAGTCGTCGAGTCCGCGGGCGCCGGTGTCGAACGTCTTCAGCAGTCCGGCGCGGGCGGGCGCGGACAGCGGGAAGCGCGGCGTCCACTGGCGCAGCGCCTTGCTCATCTGGAGGCGCGCCCAATAGAGCGGCCGGTCGTCGGCCTTGTCGATGCTGCCGAGATCAGGGCGGCGGCCCTGCGCGCGGTCGACCGCGGTCCGCCAGAGTCCGTCACCGGCGGTCTCGGCGAGCTTCTCGGCGCGCAACGCGGTCTTCGTCGCGCAGAGCCGCGTCGTGAAGTCGGAGACGAGCTTGTCGAAGCCGGCGAGCCGGACCAGTTCCGGTCCGACCGCCGGGCCGCCGGAAGGCATGGTCGCGGTGAGCCGCTTCTCCTCGACGGTGATCGCCGCGGAGTCGTCGAAGCAGGCACGCGCGCCTTCGGCTCGCGCGACGCCGGGGACCGCGAGGACGGGGAGAGCGATGAGGAGCGGGAGGAACGCGCCCCACCGCCTGCCGGGAGTCTTCATGGACCGCATTCTTCTCATCCGGGCACGACCGCACCACCGACGATCGCAGGGCCGGACGGGTCTTGTCCGAGGTGGACAGGCGGGGCAGACTCGCGCCATGGCCGCGCACAGAAGCACTCCGGTACGCATCACCGCAGTCACCGCGATCGCCACCCTGGCCGTCACCCTCGCGCCGGGCACCGCCGCAGCGGCACCACCACCGACGTCCAAGTCCCCGGTCGCCGTCGGCTACCTGGGTGCCGTTTCGAGCATCGACACCGACGCGACCGCGATCGGCACGAAGATCCTGCGCGAGGGCGGCAACGCCGTCGACGCGGCCGTCGCGACCGCCGCCGCGCTGGGCGTCACCGACCCGTTCTCCGCTGGGTTCGGCGGTGGCGGCTTCTTCGTCTACTACGACGCGCGCACCGGCAAGGTGCACACCCTCGACGGCCGCGAAACCGCGCCGTCGACGGCGAACGAGAACCTCTTCGTCGAGAACGGCAAGGCGATCCCGTTCGCCGAAGCCGTCACCAGCGGACTGGGCGTCGGCGTGCCCGGCACGCCCGCCACCTGGCAGGAAGCCCTGCGCAAATGGGGGACGAAGTCGCTGGCGAAGGCGATCAAGCCCGCCGAAGACCTCGCCCGCAAGGGGTTCACCGTCGACCAGACCTTCACCACCCAGATCGCCAACAACGCCGCCCGCTTCTCGGCGTTCCCGTCGACCCGGTCGCTGTACCTGCCCGGCGGGGCGCCGCCCGCGGTCGGCACGACGTTCAAGAACCCGGATCTCGCCGGGACGTACGCGCAACTCGCCGCGAAGGGCACCGACGTGCTCTACCGCGGCCCGATCGGCACGGACGTCGTCGACACCGTGCGGAAGCCGCCGGTCGACCCGGCTTCGACGCTGAAGGTCCGCCCGGGTGACCTGACCGCCGCCGACCTCGCGAAGTACCGCGTCGTCGAGCGGAAGCCGACCAAGACCAGGTATCGCGGCCTCGACGTCTACGGGATGCCCGCGCCGTCGTCCGGCGGGCTGACCGTCGGCGAGGCGCTGAACATCCTCGAGAACACGAAGCTGTCCAAACTGGAGAAGGCCGACTACCTGCACTACTTCCTGGAGTCGACGCGGTACGCCTTCGCCGACCGCAACCGGTGGATCGGTGACCCGGCCTTCGTCGACGTCCCGGCGAAGGAACTGATCAGCCAGAAGTTCGCCGACAGCCGCGCGTGCCTGATCGACCCCGCGAAGGCGGGGGTGAGCCCGGTCGCGCCCGCCGATCCGCGCAAGCCGGCGGCGTGCGTGGCGGGGACCAACCCCGCCCCGACGCCGTACGAGGGCGAGAACACCACGCACCTCACCGTCGCCGACAAGTGGGGCAACGTCGTCGCGTACACGCTGACCATCGAGCAGGAGGGCGGGAGCGGCATCGTCGTACCGGGCCGCGGGTTCCTGCTCAACAACGAGCTGACCGACTTCTCCTTCACCCCGGTGACGCCCGGCGTGCCCGATCCGAACCTGCCGGGCCCGGCCAAGCGGCCGCGGTCGTCGATGGCGCCGACCATCGTGCTCGACGACGGCAAGCCGTTCCTGGCTGTCGGCTCGCCCGGTGGCGCGTCGATCATCACCACCGTGCTGCAGGTCCTCACCGGCCGTATCGATCGTGGCCTGAAGCTGGTCGATGCGATCGCCGAACCGCGCGTCTCGCAGCGCAACTCGGCGGCCGCGCAGGTCGAGCAGGCGTTCCTCGACCAGACCGACGTGCTCGCGATCCTCAGGGCCAAGCAGCAGGGCTTCTCGACGGCGCCCGCGGAGATCGGGGCCGCGACCGGCGTCGAGCGGCTGCGGGACGGCCGGTGGCTCGCCGCGGCCGAACCCACGCGGCGGGGCGGCGGCTCGGCGGCCGTCGTGCTGCCCTGGCCACGCGGATAGGCCCTTCGCGGCTGCAATGAAGGGGCCTTTCATAGCAAAATTTGCTATGAAAGGCCCCTTCATTGCAGCCACCAGACCGCACGGGGAGAGCGATCGCGCCGGGGGAGTGGGGCCCTTCTAGACTGAGCAACGATGTTCGCCCAGTCAGAGGTACCCGTCCCCCCGGTGGAGGTGCGTTGATGCGCCTGGTCTTCGCCGGTACCCCAGAACCCGCCGTCCCGTCGCTGCGCGCGCTCCTCGCGTCCGAAGAGCACGAGGTCGTGGCCGTGGTCACCCGTCCGGACGCGCAGGCGGGCCGCGGCCGCCGGGTCGTCCGGTCCCCGATCGGCGCGCTGGCCGACGAGCACGGGATCGAGGTGCTGACCCCGCCGAAGGCGAGCGACCCCGCGTTCCTCGCCCGGCTCGCGGAGCTGGCGCCGGACGCGTGCCCGGTGGTCGCGTACGGGGCGCTGCTGCCCCAGGCCGCGCTGGACATCCCGGTGCACGGCTGGGTCAACCTGCACTTCTCGCTGCTGCCCGCGTGGCGCGGCGCCGCGCCGGTCCAGGCCGCGATCCGCGCCGGGGACGAGATCACCGGCGCGTCGACGTTCCGCATCGTCAAGGAACTCGACGCGGGCCCGGTCTATGGCGTGATCACCGAGCAGATCGCCGCCGGGGACACCGCCGGGGAGCTGCTCGGCAGGCTGGCGGAGTCCGGGGCGAAGCTGCTCGTGTCCACGATGGACGGGATCGCCGACGGCACGCTGCGCGCGGTCGAGCAGACCGGTGACGGCGTGAGCTACGCGCCCAAGGTGACCGTCGAGGACGCGCGCGTCTCGTTCGCCGACCCGGCCGCCGCGGTCGACCGGCAGATCCGCGCGGTCAGCCCGGAACCGGGCGCGTGGGCGGAGTTCCGGGGCGAGCGGCTGAAGCTCGGCGCGGTGACGGTCGTCGACGAGCCAGGGCCGCCGCCGGGCGAACTCGTCGTGGAACGCAAGCGGGTCCTGGTCGGCACGGCGTCGAAGCCGGTGCGGCTGGGTGAGGTGCAGGCGCAGGGGAAGAAGCGGATGGCGGCCACCGACTGGGCGCGCGGTACGAGGATCGAACAAGGAGAGCGCCTGCAGTGAACGAGCGTAGGGAACGCCGGCCGTCGAGGCCGGAGCGAGGCCGTCCCGGCCCGCGCAAGGAAGGGCCCAGCCGCCCGCCGCAGATCGATCCGGCTCGTCAGGTCGCCTTCGATGTTCTGCGCGCGGTACGGGAAGACGACGCGTACGCGAACCTGGTGCTGCCGCAGCTGCTGCGCAACCGCCGGATCTCCGGTCGCGACGCGGCGCTGGCCACCGAACTGACCTACGGGACCTGCCGCGCGGTCGGCATGCTGGACGCGGTCATCGCGGCCTGCCTGGACCGCCCGCTGGAGAAGGTCGACGCCATCGTGCTGGACGGGCTGCGGCTCGGCGCGTACCAGCTGCTGCGTACCCGCATCCCCCAGCACGCGGCCGTCGGGTCCACTGTGGACCTCGTTCGCGCCGAAGTCGGTTCCTGGATCGCGGGTTTCGTGAACGCCGTGCTGCGCTCGGTGTCCGAAAAGGACGAAGAGACCTGGCTGAACGAGCTGGCCCCGGACGAGGCCGCCGACCCGATCGGCGCCTACGCGCTGCGGACCGCGCACCCCCGCTGGGTCGCGCGTTCGTTCGCGGAAGCGCTGGGGGACAAGGGAACCGATCTGAAGGCGGCGCTCGAAGCCGACGACGACCGCCCCGACGTGCACTTGGTCGCCCGGCCCGGCGAGATCAGCGCCGACGAACTGGCCGCCATCACCGGCGGCGACGTCGCCCCGTACTCGCCCTACGGCGTCCGGCTGCCCGCGGGCTCCGGCGACCCCGGCGACATCGAGCCGATCAAGGAGAAGCTGGCCGCGGTCCAGGACGAGGGCAGCCAGCTGTGCGCGGTCGCCGTCACGAAGGTCCCGCTCACCGGCTCCGACGAGCGCTGGCTCGACCTGTGCGCCGGTCCGGGCGGCAAGGCCGCGCTGCTGGGCGCGCTGGCGTCGATCAGCGGCGCGACCGTCGACGCCGTCGAGAAGGCGCCGCACCGCGCGAAGCTGATCGATAACGCCGTCCAGGGCCTTCCGGTGACCGTCCACGTCGCCGACGGCCGCGAGACCGGCCTCGAACCCGGCTACGACCGCGTCCTGGTCGACGCGCCGTGCAGTGGTCTCGGCTCGCTGCGCCGCCGCCCGGAGGCGCGCTGGCGCCGTCAGCCCAGTGACATCTCGGACCTGACGAAACTGCAGGGCCAGCTGATCACCGCGGCGCTGGACCTGGTCCGCCCCGGCGGCATCGTCACCTACGTCGTCTGCTCGCCGCATCTGGCCGAGACCGAAGGCGTCGTGGGGGAGACCGCGCGCCGCGCGAAAGCCGAGATCGTCGACGCGCGGGAGTTCTTCCCCGGCGTCCCGCAGCTCGGCAACGGCCCGTACGTCCAGCTGTGGCCGCACCGGCACGGCACGGACGCGATGTTCTGCGCCGTCCTGCGGAAGCCGGACTCCGCCGGGTGAGCCGGGTCCTCGGCCTGGTCGCGAGCTCGTGCGGCGGACTGGACACCCGGTTCGCCGCGCAGCTCGCGAAACCGGCCGCGGACCGCGGCTGGGAACTCGCGATCACGCTGACCCCGACCGCGGCCCGCTGGCTGGAGAAGACCGGCGGGATCGGTGACCTCGAAGCGTGCACCGGGCTGCCGGTCCGCAGCACCTCCCGGCTGCCGGGCGAACCCCGGCCGCATCCGGATCCCTCGGTGTTCCTGTTCGCGCCCGCGTCCGCGAACTCCGTGGCGAAACTGGCCCTGGGCATCGCCGACAACCAGGCGCTGACCCTGCTCGGCGACGTCCTCGGCACGCCGGGAATCACCATCGTGCTGGGCTACCAGATCCAGGACACGCGGGTGCACCACCCGGCGTGGCGGCGGCACCTGGACACGCGGGTGCACCACCCGGCGTGGCGGCGGCACCTGGACACCCTGGAATCGGCGGGTGTCACCACCACGAGGCTCACCCCCGACACGTCCTGGACCTCCGTGCTGGACCTGCTTCCGGCGGTTTAGCGCGCGCAGAACGCCGTGTCGACGGCGGCGGCGAGATGGGCCGACGCCCCCTCCGGCAGCGGGTCCATGTTGGCCATGACGTTCACCCGCTTCCCATGGGGGACGGCGCCCGAGATGTTCGAGAACCCGACGAGGTTCCCGCCGTGGCCCCAGAAAGTCCCGCCACAGGACAGCGGGACCGACCCGATCCCGAGCCCGTACCCGGCACCGGGAATGCCCAGGTTCGCCGGGACGGTCCGCTGCATCTCCGCCAGCTGGGGCCGCGGCAGGAGACGGCCGTCGACGAGCGCCCCGTAGAAGCGGTTCAGGTCCTCGCCGGTCGAGACGAGCCCGCCGGAAGCACCGGCCGCGGACGGGTCCAGTTCGGTGAAGTCGACGAGACCCGGCGCGTAACCCCTGGCGTGCGGCAGCGGCAGGCTCTCGTCGCCTCGCAGCGGCAGGTAGGTGTCGCGCAGGCCGAGCGGCTTGGCGATCCTGCTCCGGATCTCGGTGGAAACGGAGCGGCCGGTGAGCTTCTCGATGAGCATCCCGGCGATGACGTAGTTCGTGTTGGAGTAGGACCACTTCGCGCCCGGCTCGAACTCCGGCGGATGCGCGAGGCCGATCGCCACCAGCTCTTCGGGTTCGGCGCCGCGATGCCGCCACGCGTCGATGTCGAGATCGCGGACGTAGTTGTAGAGGCCGCTGGTGTGCTGGAGCAGCTGCCGGACGGTGATCCTGGTGCCGTCGTTGCCGTTGCCGCGCACGAGGCCGGGCAGATACCGGTCGATCGGCGTGTCCAGCCGGACCTTCCCCTCGGCGACCAGCTGCAGCACCACGACGGCGACGAAGGTCTTGGTGACACTGGCCGCCCGGAACTTCGGGCCGTGCGGGAACGGCGCCTGAGTCTCGACGTTCCCGACGCCCTCGCGTTCCGACCACGTCCGCCCGGACGCGCTCGTCACCGTCGCCTGCGCGCCGGGAACACCGTCCTGAACCAGCGTCTTCAGCGCTCTGTCGACGTCGTGATGAGACCCGGTCACCGCGAGCGCCGGTGTGGCGGTGGTGGCCGCGAGCAGCGCGACCAGCGAACCGACAGCGATGATCTTCTTGCCGGGTAAGGACTTTCGCATGAAATACCCCCTGGTTTCGGTACCTCCCAAGCTAGGGAGGCCGAAGCCAGGGGGCCATGGGGTAGACCCCCACCCCTCACTGGGGTCTACCCCACCTTTCCGAAACCGGTCAGCGCAGCCGCAGAGCGCGCTTCAGGGTGTCGAAGAGGTCGGTCTGGTTGGTCAGGCCGACGACGTTCGCCGCCTGCGGCCCGTAACCCGCGACGCGGATCTGCGTGCCGGTGTGGTCCTGCGACGAGCCGGGCAGGCCGGTGCCGTAGTTGATGGTCATGCTCGCGCCCTCGTTGGTGATCAGGGTCGCGGTCTGGCCGGGGCTGACGGTGCCGTTGCCGATGATCTGGCTGGTGTGGCCGTGGTCGCCGGTGACGATCACCAGGGTGTCGGGGTTGCTGCGCGCGTACGCGAGCCCGGCCGCGACGGCCTGGTCGAAGTCGATCGTCTCACCGATCTGGCCGCACGGGTCGGCGGCGTGGTCCTGCTTGTCGATGCTCGCGCCCTCGACCTGGAGGAAGAAACCCTTGTCCTTGCGGCGATCGTCGAGCAGCGAGATCGCCTTGCGGGTCTGGTCGGCCAGCTTCGGCTGGGTCTTGGGCAGCGCGGGGTTCGGCGTGCAGCGGGTCGGCGGGGTGCCGCCCTGCTTCGCGGCCGGGCCGGTCCAGTTGACCGGCAGGTTGCCGGCGGCGAACAGGCCGAGCAGCGGCTTGCCGGGCTTGGCCGCGTCGAGGTCGGCCGCGGTGTTCACCACCTGGTAGCCGGCGGACTTCGCCTGGTCCAGCACGGTCTTGCCGGCGAACTTCCCGGCCTTGACCTTCTGGTCGAAGTACTTCGCACCGCCGCCGAGCAGGACGTCCGGCTTGGTCTGGACCAGCTGCTCGGCGATGGAACCGGCGCCGCCGTTCTCCTTGGCGTTGACCGCGCACTTCTTGCTGGTCTCGTCGGGACCCTTGCAGTCGCGGTTGACGACATGCGAGCCGAGCACCGCGGGGGTGGCGTCCTGGACCTCGGCCGTGGTGACGTCGCCGGTGCGCAGGCCCGAACGCTTGGCGATTTCGAGGATCGACGGGACGGCGTTGCCGTACGGGTCGACGGAGATCGCGCCGTTGTAGGTCTTCACGCCGGTGGCCCAGCCGGTGCCGGAGGCGGCCGAGTCGGTCACGTAGTCGGGCTTCGACGGGTTGTTCTTCTCGACCGCGTACGTCGTGTAGTCGCCGGTGAGCGGGAGGCCGTCCATCGCGAGCCGCCCGGCCGCGCCGCGTTCGTAGTTGCGCGCCGACGTGATCTCGGACTGGCCCATGCCGTCGCCGATGAACAGGATGACGTTGCGGGCGCTGCCGCCCTTGATCGCGGCGCGCACGTCCTGGGTGCGGTCACCCTGCGCGGACGCGAGGCGGGCGTCGTCGCCGGCGGCGAGCGCGGCGGGCGCCAGCGCGATGAGCGTGACGCCGAGCGCCCCGCCCGCGAGCCATTTGCGCCGTCCGGTGAACAGCGAAGCCATCGAAAATCTCCTTGGGATACCTGGGGGTCAGGGCAGTCCCATTAGTCACCGCGCATGTGTGCGGCCGGGGGTTTTCGGGTTAACACGGGAAGAACAGCGGAGGTCCGCTAGCGCAGGCTGTGACCCGGTGCGACGATGCCTGTCTCGTAAGCGAACACCACCGCCTGACTGCGGTTGGCCGCGCCCAGTTTGCCGAAGATGTTGCCCACGTGGGTTTTGACGGTTTCGAGACTGATGACCAGATCGGCCGCTATGTCCACATTGGACTTCCCGGTGGCGATGAGCCGGAGTACCTCCGTTTCCCGTTTCGTCAGCGAAGAAGGCCGGGGCGCCAGGCCGGACGGGGCCGGGCGCGCGGTGACCATCCGCCGGATGGCGTCGGGGAACAGCAGCGTCTCCCCGGCGGCGATGGTCCGGATGGCGTGCGCGAACTCTTCCTTGCGCGCCCGCTTCAACAGGAAACCGCTCGCCCCGGCCAGCAGTGCGTCGTAGACGTAGTCGTCGTTGTCGAACGTCGTGATCACGAGCACCTTCGGCGGCTCGGGGATCTCCGCCAGCACCCGCCGGGTCGCCTCGATCCCGTCCACCCCGGGCATCCGGACGTCCATCAGGACCACGTCGGGGTTCACCCGCCGCACCAGATCGACCACCTCGCCGCCGTCGCCCGCCTCACCGACCACGGTCAGATCGGGCTGGTTGTCCAGCAGCGAGCGCAATCCGGCGCGCAGCAACGGTTCGTCGTCGACGATCAGGACTCGCAGGGTCATGATCGCGACCGTAGCGGGATCGTGGTCACCAGCCGCCACAGCGGTTCCCCGTCGACGGCGGGACCCGCGATGAGCTCGCCGCGCAGCGCCTCGACGCGTTCGGTCAGCCCCGGCAGCCCGTTGCCGCCGCGGCCGGACGCGACCGCATGGTCCACGAGCGGGTTCACGATCTCGATCCGCAGCGCGTCGGCGAGTACCGCGACCCGCACGGTCACCGGGCCGGGATGGGCGTGCCGCAACGCGTTCGTCAGTCCTTCTTGGACGATCCGGTACGCCTCCCGCGAAAGCGTCGCGGGCAGTTCGGCGGCGGGCCCGGTCAGTTCGTAGTCGATCACCGCGCCGCCCGCGCGGGCCCGTTCGGCCAGCGTCCCGGCTTCGAGGAGCCGTCGTTCGGGCTCACGGGAGGACCGGTCGTCCCGCAGCAGGCCGAGTACGTGGTCGAGGTCTTCGAGTGCAGCCCTGGACGATTCCTCGATCGTGCCCAGCGCGCGGCGCACCAGTTGGGGTTCCGAATCGACCATTTCGGCGGCCGCGGCGGCCTGGATGGTCGACGTCGTCAGCGTGTGGCCGATGGAGTCGTGCAGTTCGCGGGCCAGCCGGTTGCGCTGTGCGAAGTGGTTCGCCCGGACCTCGGCCGCGGCGACGCGTTCGGCGGCCGACGGGCCCAGTAGCGAGATCGCGCTGTGCTGGAAGAGCTTCGTGAAACCGGCGAGGACGTAGGCGATGACGACGAGCGTGACCAGCGCGATCGGCACCGTCCACAGCCCGGCGGTGCCGGCTTCGATCGTCAGCCGCTCCCCGAAGAACTCGATGGGGCTGCCACCGCCTCCCATCCAGATCACGACGAACACGAAGCCGACCATCAGGAAGCAGCCGAGGCCGAACAGGATCCAGCCGAGTCCGGTGTGGACGAGCAGCCAGGCCGCCGAGCGCCAGCGTTCCGCCCAGGCGACCTTCGTGTGCGGCGGGGGTTGCGCGATCCGGGTGCCCAGCATCTGATTGGAGAACCAGATGCTCACTCGCCGCATCGGCCCCGGCAGCCCGGCCAGCCCGACCAGCAAGGCCATCGCGAGCATTCCGTAGACGATCTTCGCTTTCGCGTCGCCGGGGATGAGGACGGCGGGGATGAGCGCGATCGGAAACGGCACCGCCGTCGCCGCCATGCCGAGGAGACCGAACGGCACGCTGCGGTAGCTGCCGATCCGGACCAGTGTCGCGAGTGGGTTGACCATGACGGGAACGTTATTCGCCGCCGCGTGCGCGCACCTCCCACTGCGGGGCCATTTCGCGTCATACTCCAGACCGGGGGCCTCCTCGGGCCGGTCACAGCCGGTTAGCGGGTGTTAGCGGCGTCCTCCTACACTCGGGCGCGTGGCTCACCGACCTTTGATCGCCCCCAGCATCCTTTCCGCGGACTTCGCCCGGCTCGGCGACGAGATCCGCGCCGTCGCCGGCGAGGGGGACACTCGCGCGGACTGGGTTCACGTCGACGTCATGGACGCGCACTTCGTGCCGAACCTGACCCTCGGGCTCCCCGTGGTCCAGTCGCTGCTCAAGGCCACCGACGTGCCGATCGACTGCCACCTGATGATCGAGAACCCCGACAAGTGGGCCATCGGGTACGCCGAGGCGGGCGCCTACAACGTCACCGTGCACGTCGAGGCCGCGCACGACCCGGTCATGCTGGCGAAGAACCTGCGCGCCGCCGGGGCGAAGGCCGGTCTGTCGATCAAACCGAACACGCCGATCGAGGACCACCTCGACACCCTCAAGCACTACGACACGCTGCTGGTGATGTCGGTCGAGCCGGGCTTCGGCGGCCAGTCGTTCATCGAGGGTGTCCTCGACAAGGTGCGCACCGCGCGGCGCCTGGTCGACACCGGTCACCTCAAGCTCGTCGTCGAGATCGACGGCGGGATCAACGCCGACACCATCGAGCTGGCCGCCGAGGCCGGAGTGGACTGTTTCGTCGCCGGTTCCGCCGTCTACGGCGCCGAAGACCCTGGTAAGGCCGTCGCGGCGCTGCGCGAGCAGGCGGCCCGCGTCCGCGGCTGATCCCGGCTCTTGATCCGCCCATCGGGTCAGGAGAAGAAATCGGCCCTGATGGGTGTTGGATGAGGGGAGCACCGCTTCCAGCGACGGTGCGACCCCAGGAGGAGGGCAGCAGGAGTGTTCACCGGCATTGTCGAGGAACTCGGCGAGGTCACCGCGGTCGAGCAGGTCCCCAACGCCGCGCGGCTGACCGTGCGGGGGCCGCTGGTGACCAGCGACGCCGGTCACGGCGACTCCATCGCAGTGAGTGGCGTGTGCCTCACCGTGGTCGCGGTGGCGGGCGGTGAGTTTACCGTCGATGTCGTGCACGAGACCCTGCAGCGCTCCAGCCTCGCGAAGGTGAACGTCGGCGACGTCGTCAACCTGGAACGCGCGACGCCGGCGGGCGGCAGGCTCGGCGGGCACATCATGCAGGGCCATGTCGACGGCACCGGCGTCTTCCTCAAGCGGGACGAACAGGGGCTCACCTCGTTCGCCCTGCCCGGGAAGCTGGCCAGGTACGTGGTCGAGAAGGGGTCGATCGCGGTCGACGGCGTCTCCCTCACGGTCGCCGCGGTGACCGACGAGGAGTTCTCCGTCGCCCTGATCCCGACCACTCTCGAACTGACCACGCTCGGCCGGAACACCCCGGGTGACCTGGTGAATCTCGAGGTCGACGTGGTCGCCAAGTACGTCGAGAAGCTGGCCATGCCGCACCTGCGCACGCAGGGGGACAATGGCGGCACGGAGGAGCGGGCGTGAGCGAGACGAGTGCGATTCCGGGGTCGGCCGATCTGACCCCCTGTGGAGGCGGGGTGGCTGTGAACGTCGATGCCATCGAGGCGGCGATCGCCGACATCAAGGCGGGCCGTCCGGTCGTCGTGGTGGACGACGAGGACCGCGAGAACGAGGGTGACCTGATCTTCGCGGCGGAGAAGGCCACGCCCGAACTGATGGCCTTCATGGTGCGCTACACCTCGGGTTACGTCTGCGTGGCGCTGACCGAGGCCGAGGCGGACAGGCTCGACCTGCCGCCGATGTACCACACGAACCAGGACCAGCGCGGCACCGCGTACAGCGTGACGGTCGACGCCGCCGAGGGCATCACCACCGGTATCTCCGCGGCCGACCGGTCGCACACCGTCCGCCTGCTCGCCGACCCGGCGTCCACGGCGGCGGACTTCCGGCGCCCCGGCCACGTGGTCCCGCTGCGTGCCAAGCAGGGCGGCGTCCTGCGGCGCCCGGGGCACACCGAAGCCTCCGTCGACCTGGCCCGCCTCGCCGGGCTGTCGCCGTCCGGCGTGCTCTGCGAGATCGTGTCGCAGAAGGACGAGGGCGACATGGCCCGCCGCGACGAGCTGGAGGTCTTCGCCGCGGACCACGACCTCAAGATGATCACCATCGCCGATCTGATCGCGTACCGGCGGCGCACCGAGAAGCAGGTCGAGCGGGTCGCCGAGGCGCGTATCCCGCTGACGGCGGGCACGTTCCGCGCGGTCGGGTACGACAGCCTGCTCGACGGCATCGAGCACATCGCCTTCGTCTACGGCGAGATCGCCGACGGCGAGGACATCCTGGTCCGCGTGCACTCCGAATGCCTCACCGGCGACGTCTTCGGCTCGCTGCGCTGCGACTGCGGTCCGCAGCTGGAGGCGGCACTGGAGGCGGTGGCCAAGGAAGGCCGCGGCGTCGTGCTCTACATCCGCGGTCACGAGGGCCGCGGCATCGGGCTGCTGCACAAACTGCAGGCCTACCAGCTGCAGGACGCCGGCGCGGACACCGTCGACGCAAACCTGCAGCTCGGCGTCCCCGCCGACGCGCGGGACTACGGCACCGGCGCGCAGATCCTGTGCGACCTCGGTGTCCGTTCGATGCGGCTGCTGACGAACAACCCGGCCAAGCGCGTCGGGCTGGAGGGCTACGGCCTGCGGGTCACCGGCCGGGTGTCGCTGCCGATCTCCCCGAACCCGGAGAACCTGCGCTACCTCAAGACCAAACGGGACCGGATGGGGCACGACCTGTCCCAGCTGGAGCATTTCGACCAGGTCGGCGCCGAGGTCGACCAGGGCAACGGAGGCAAACGGTGAGCGGCGAGGGCCGTCCGGACGTCGAACTCGACCTGTCCGACTGTAAGAACATCCGGCTCGGGATCGTGGCCACGCGCTGGCACACGAAGATCACCGATGCCCTGCTGGAACGCGCCCTCGAGGCGGCCAAGGTGGCCGACCTGGAGGAGGAGCCGACGGTCGTGCGCGTCGCGGGCGCCGTCGAACTCCCGGTCGCCGCGCAGGCGCTGGCCCGGACGCACGACGCGGTCGTCGCGCTGGGCGTGGTCGTCCGGGGCGGGACGCCGCACTTCGAGTACGTCTGCGACGCGGTCACCGCGGGCCTGACCAGGGTGGCGCTCGACGAGAGCACCCCGGTCGGCAACGGCGTGCTCACCTGCGACACCGAGCAGCAGGCCCTCGACCGGTCGGGTCTGCCCGGCTCCGTCGAGGACAAGGGCTACGAAGCGACCGTCGCCGCGCTGGACGCCGCGCACGCGCTTCGGAACCTGCGCCAGCCGTGGACCGAGCGGGGCTTCGTGTGAGCGTCGAGGCGGATGTGATGACAGAGTCCGAGGTCGTGGTGGTGCGGCCCCGCCGCGCCCTGGTGATGTGCTCGGTGCTGGCGGTGATCCTGCTGGCGACGTTCGTGGTCGTCGCGGTCCTGCTGCGCGGCTCGGACACCGGCGTGATCTTCCAGCCGTCCGACCAGGCGGCGATGATCGGCATCGGCGTGCTGCTCGCCGCGGGCACGATGCTGTTCGCGACCGCGCGCGTGAAGGCCGACGCCGACGGCATCGAGGTCCGGAACGTGCTGATGACCAAGAAGTTCGCGTGGAGCGAAGTGCTTTCGGTGAGCTTCCCGGACGGGGCCTCGTGGGCGCGGCTGGAGCTGCCGGACGACGAGTACTACTCGGTCATGGCCGTGCAGGCGGTGGACCGGGACCGCGCGGTGGCCGCGGTGCGGGCGTTGCGGCGGCTGCACAAGGCAGCTTGGAACGGCTGACGCGCCCCACTCCGACCGACGGCGTTTCGTCCTCTGAATGCGGTCCTTGCACACGCAAGTACCGCATTCAGAGGACGAAACGCGCGCTCAAAGCGAAAGATCCACCACGATCGGCGCGTGGTCCGAGGGACCCTTCCCCTTCCGCGCCTCACGGTCCACATAGGAATCCGTGACCGCGTCCGCCACCGTCGCGTCGGCGTACACGAGGTCGATCCGCATTCCCTTGTTGTTCGGGAAGTTCCCGGCCCGGTAGTCCCAGTACGTGAACGGGTGGTCGTACTTCAGCGGCCGCGGGAACACGTCGGACAGGCCGAGATCCCGCAGCGCCGCGAGCGCCTTCCGTTCCGGCTCGGTCACGTGCGTCGATTCGGCGAACACGCCGATGTCCCAGACGTCCGCGTCGGTCGGCGCGATGTTGAAGTCGCCGAGCACGGCGAACGGCAGCCCGCGCGCCTGCTCCTCCCGCACGGTCGCCTCCAGCGCCGAGAGCCAGGCGAGTTTGTAGTTGTAGTGCGGGTTCTCCAGGTCACGCCCGTTCGGCACGTACACCGACCACAGCCGCAGCCCGCCGCAGGTGGCGCCGATGGCCCGCGCGTCGGTCTTGTCCTCGAACGTGGGCTCGCCGGTCAGGCCGCGCGTCACGTCTTCCAGGCCGACGCGGGACACGATGGCCACGCCGTTCCAGCGCCCGATGCCGTACGCGGCCGTCTCGTAGCCCGCTTCCCGCACGGCGTCGAAGGGAAAGGCGTCGGTGCCGCTCTTGAGTTCCTGCAGGCACAGCACGTCCGGCTGTGCCGAGCCGAGCCACTCCAGGACCCTCGGCAGCCGGGGCCCGATCGAGTTCACGTTCCAGGTCGCGATCCGCATGCCCGCGAGCGTCCCACACCCCACCGACACGACGACGAGAAAGGGCCCCTCCGAGACGGGTCGCGTCTCGGAGGGGCCCCACCGGGGTGTGAGGTCAGACCCCGGCGGTCGTGCGGATCCAGGAGCGGGCCGAAGCGACGCTGCCGTAGTTGTTGGTGCCGCGGGTGTTCGAGCCACTCTGGTTCTGGACGGTCGAAGCGACACCGACCTGGACGCCGTTGGAGACCTGGGGGCCGCCCGAGTCGCCCTTCCACGCCGAACCGTTGATGCCGACGCTCTGGATGGCCGGGCCGCCGTAGGCGTCCGAGGAGCTGCCGCTGACGCGGACGTTGGCCACCTTCAGCGCCGAGGCGGGCGGGCCGGTCGGGGTCTCCCGGCCCCAGCCGTAGAGCTGGTTGGTGCTGCCCACCGACGGGTTCGAGCTGGCCAGCGTGATCGGCGTGACGCCGGCGTCGGAGGCCAGGTGCAGCAGCGAGATGTCGGAGCCCGCGGGCGAGGACACCTTGCGGTCGACGGCGATCACGCGGCCGCCCTGGAGGGCGTTGCTGCCGACGCGGACGCGCATGCCGCTGCCGTCGGAGTCGAGGCAGTGCTTGGCGGTCAGGACCCAGCGCTGGGCGATGACACTGCCGGAGCAGTTGAAGCCGTCCCACTGACGGCCCGGGGTGTTGACGTAGACCTGGGCGCCCCAGCTCACGGTGGGGGCGGTGCCGCCGCCCACGATGTTGGGCTGGACACCGGTCGGCGTGCCGGCGGAGGCGACACCGGCGGTCATGGTGAGGGCTGCGGCGGCGAGTGTGGCGGCGCCCAGCGTACGAAGACGGCTCACGGTGCAGGAGTCCTTTCGAGCGTCATCTGACGAAGAACCGAGTGAAGTGGAACTGGGACGGAAAGTAATCACCCGGTTCACCCGCTAGGAACCAACGAACGTCGGTTCCGGCCCAATACCCGACTTAGGTCGGTATACGTAGTGAAATACGGACCGGATCGTGGGAACGGCCACTCGAAGGGTTGACCGAAGCCTGTCTAGGGACGGGGGCTCGCAGGACTGTCGGTGGTGCCCAATAGTCTTGGTGGCGTGGCTGACCCGACCACCTACCGTCCCTCGCCGGGGAGCATCCCGGACGCCCCTGGCGTGTACAAATTCCGTGACGCCACGAAGAGGGTCATCTATGTCGGCAAGGCGAAAAGCCTCCGCAGCAGGCTGAACTCCTACTTCGCCGACATCACGGGCCTGCACCCGCGCACGCGCCAGATGGTGACCACGGCGGCGAGCGTCGAGTGGACCGTGGTCGGCACCGAGGTCGAGGCGCTCCAGCTGGAGTACAACTGGATCAAGGAGTTCGACCCGCGGTTCAACGTCCGCTATCGCGACGACAAGAGCTATCCGATGCTCGCCGTCACGATGAACGAGGAGTTCCCGCGCCTGCACGTCTATCGCGGCGCGCGCAAGAAGGGCGTGCGGTACTTCGGGCCGTACGCGCACGCGTGGGCCATCCGCGAAACGCTCGACCTGCTGCTCCGGGTCTTCCCGGCGCGCACCTGCTCGGCGGGCGTCTTCAAACGGCACGGCCAGATCGGCAGGCCCTGCCTGCTCGGCTACATCGGCAAGTGCTCCGCGCCCTGCGTCGGCAAGGTCTCCGCCGACGAGCATCGCGCGATCGTCGAAGACTTCTGCGACTTCCTCGCGGGCCGCACCGACGCGCTGATCCGCCGCCTGGAACAGGAAATGGCGGCCGCGTCCGAAGAGCTGGAGTTCGAACGCGCCGCCCGGCTGCGTGACGACCTGGGCGCCCTGCGGCGCGCGATGGAGAAGCAGGCGGTGGTGCTCGGCGACGGCACCGACGCGGATGTCGTCGCCTTCGCCCACGACGAGCTCGAAGCCGCCGTCCAGGTCTTCCACGTGCGCGGCGGCCGGGTCCGCGGCCAGCGCGGCTGGGTGATCGACAAGGCCGAAGAGATGGACGTCAAGGACCTCGTCGACCACTTCCTCACGCAGTTCTACGGCGAGGAAGCCGAACGCGCGGACGATCCGGACCTCGGGTCTCCGGTGCCGCGTGAGGTGCTCGTCCCCGAACTGCCCGCCGACGCGGAAGCGCTCGGCGACTGGCTTTCCGGGTTGCGCGGGTCGAGGGTGAGCCTGCGGGTGCCGCAGCGCGGCGACAAACGCGCGCTCGCGGAGACCGTGACACGCAACGCCGGCGAGGCGTTCACCCAGCACAAACTGCGCCGCGCCGGCGACCTCACGGCCCGCTCGGCCGCGCTGGCGGAACTGCAGGACTACCTGGCGCTGGAAACGGCGCCGCTGCGCATCGAATGCGTCGACATCAGCCATATCCAGGGCAGCGACGTGGTCGCGTCGCTCGTGGTGTTCGAGGACGGGATCCCGCGCAAGTCCGAGTACCGGCGCTTCGCCTTGCGCGAGGCCGCGGAGGAAGGCGACGTCGCGTCGATCGCCGAGGTCGTCCGCCGCCGTTTTTCCCGGTACCTCAAGGAAAACGCCGAGGGTGTCGAAGTCGATCCGGACCGGCCGGGCATCGACCCGGAGACCGGTAAGCCACGCAAGTTCGCGTACGCGCCGAACCTGCTCGTCGTCGACGGCGCGGGCCCGCAGGCCACCGCCGCCGCGGACGTCCTCTCGGAACTGGGCGTCACCGACATCGCCGTGGTCGGCCTGGCGAAGCGGCTGGAGGAGGTGTGGCTGCCGGGCGATCCCGATCCGGTGAT
Source organism: Amycolatopsis oliviviridis (assembly GCF_014654365.1). GTDB lineage: Bacteria > Actinomycetota > Actinomycetes > Mycobacteriales > Pseudonocardiaceae > Amycolatopsis > Amycolatopsis oliviviridis. The sequence goes on along the minus strand of NZ_BNAY01000002.1, from coordinate 550,188 downwards.
CCTGCCGCGCACCTCCGACGCGCTGTATCTGCTGCAGCGGCTGCGTGACGAGGCGCACCGCTTCGCCATCCGGTACCACCGGGAGAAGCGGTCCAAGCGGATGCAGGTGTCCGCATTGGACGGTGTGCCGGGACTGGGGCAGGCTCGTCGTACCGCGCTGATCAAGCATTTCGGCTCGGTGAAGAAACTCCGCGAAGCAAGACTCGAGGAGATCGAGGCGGTGCCCGGCTTCGGCAGGCGCACCGCGGAGGCGGTCGTCGCGGCGCTCGCAGGGGAGTCCGCGGCGGCGGGGGAGTCCAGTACGTGATCGGGGAAGGGACCATCGTGAGTGCGCAAGAAGAAGGCCGCGGTTCGGGGATGGAGGTCGCGGTCGTTTCCGGGCTGTCCGGCGCGGGCCGCAGTACCGCCGCGAAATGCCTGGAGGACCTGGGCTGGTTCGTGGTGGACAACCTGCCGCCCGAGCTGATCGCCACCATGGTCGAGCTCGGCGCGCAGGCGCGGGGCGCGATCACCAAGGTCGCCGTGGTGATGGACGTGCGCTCGCGCGCGTTCACCGACGACCTGGCGTCCGTCATCAAGGACCTCGACGCCCGCGGTTACAAGCCGCGCGTCCTGTTCCTGGAGGCCACCGACGCGGTGCTGGTGCGCCGGTTCGAGGCCGTCCGCCGCGGGCACCCGATGCAGGGCGACGGCAGGCTCGCCGACGGCATCACCGCCGAGCGCACGCTCCTGGAGCCGCTGCGGGAAGAGGCCGACCTCGTGCTCGACACGTCGTCGCTTTCGGTGCACGACCTGCGCGCCAAGATCGAGGACGCCTTCGGCTCCGAGGCCAGCACACAGACCCGGGTCACCGTGCTGTCGTTCGGCTACAAGTACGGCCTGCCGATGGACGCCGACCTGGTGATGGACGTCCGGTTCCTGCCGAACCCGTTCTGGATCCCGGAACTGCGCGAGCACACCGGCCTGGAGGGCGAGGTCCGCAACTACGTGCTCAGCCAGGAAGGCGCGGACGAGTTCCTCGACCGCTACCACCAGTTGCTGCGCCTGATCGGCGCGGGCTACAAGCGCGAGGGCAAGCGGTACCTGACGCTGGCCGTCGGCTGCACCGGCGGGAAGCACCGCAGTGTCGCCATTTCCGAGGAGCTCGCCCAGCGTCTGTCCAATGAGGACGGTATGGCCGTGAAGGTGGTGCACCGCGACCTTGGCCGCGAGTAGCGAGCCGCGTGCGGTGGCACTGGGTGGCGGGCACGGCCTGCACGCCACCCTCACCGCGTTGCGCCGGGTGACCTCGCAGGTCACCGCCGTGGTCACCGTCGCCGACGACGGGGGCTCGTCCGGCAGGCTGCGCCGGGAACTCGGGCTGCTGCCGCCGGGCGACCTGCGGCAGGCCTTCGCCGCGTTCGCCGCCGAAGACGGCGGAACGCTGTGGGCGGAAGTGTTCCAGCACCGCTTCGGCGGTGACGGCGCGCTCGCCGGGCACGCGGTCGGGAACCTGTTGCTGGCCGGGTTGTTCGAGGTGCTCGGCGACCCGGTCGCCGCGCTCGACGAGGCGAGCAGGCTGATGGGCATCTCCGGCCGGGTCCTGCCGATGTCGCCCGAACCCCTGGAGATCCAGGGTGAGGTCTCGGGGCTGGACGCCGAGAACCCCGAGGCGCTCCGGCGCATTCGCGGTCAGGTGGCGGTGGCGACGACACCGGGGCAGGTGCACCGGATCAGCCTGCACCCGACCGGGCAGGCCGACCGGCCGCCGCGCGGCTGCCCCGAGGCGATCGAGGCGGTGCTCGGCGCGGACGTGGTGTTCCTCGGCCCGGGGTCGTGGTTCACCAGCGTGCTGCCGCATCTGCTGGTGCCGGATCTGCACGACGCGCTGCTCCGGACGGAGGCCACGAAGGTCGTCATCCTGAACTTGATCCCCCAACCGGGGGAGACGGCGGGATTCTCGCCGGAGAAGCATTTGGACGTACTCTTCGAACACGCCCCGGAATTGCGGGTGGACGCGGTCATCGCGGACCGGGACTCGGTGCCCTCACCAGCCCGGTTGCGGGACGCGGCGGGGGAACTCGGCGCGCGGGCGTTGCTGGGGGCGGTGGCTGACCCGGTCGTGACGGGGCGGCATGATCCTGATGCGCTCGCGGGCTGCATGCGGGACGCTCTCGGTCTCACCGGGGGAGGAGCTGAAGGTATGGAGGGGCAGCGATGGCGATGACCGCCGCCGTGAAGGACGAGCTGAGCCGGCTGGAGATCACCAAGATCGGCCCGCGCCGCGCGGAGGTCGCGTCGATGCTGCGATTCGCGGGCGGGCTGCACATCGTGGCCGGCCGCGTCGTGGTGGAGGCCGAACTCGACACCGGTTCGGTGGCGAGGCGGCTGCGCAAGGAGATCCACGAACTGTACGGACACCAGTCCGACGTCCACGTCATTTCCTCCAGCGGCTTGCGCAAGGGCACGCGGTACGTCGTCCGGGTGGTCAAGGACGGCGAGGGGCTCGCCCGGCAGACCGGTCTGATCGACCAGCGCGGGCGCCCGGTGCGCGGGCTGCCCGCCGCCGTCGTGTCCGGTGGCGTCGCCGACGCGGAAGCCGCCTGGCGCGGCGCGTTCCTGGCACATGGTTCGCTCACCGAACCCGGCCGCTCGTCGTCGCTCGAAGTGACCTGCCCCGGCCCCGAGGCCGCGCTGGCGCTCGTCGGCGCAGCCCGGCGGATGGGCATCCAGGCCAAGTCGCGTGAGGTCCGCGGCGCGGACCGGGTCGTGGTGCGCGACGGTGACGCCATCGGCGCCCTGCTGACCCGCCTCGGCGCCCACACGAGCGTGCTCGCGTGGGAAGAGCGGCGGATGCGCCGCGAGGTGCGCGCCACCGCGAACCGGCTCGCGAACTTCGACGACGCCAACCTCCGGCGCTCGGCCCGCGCGGCCGTCGCGGCGGCGGCCCGGGTGGAGCGGGCGCTGGACATCCTCGGCGAGTCCGCGCCGGAGCACCTGCTCGCCGCGGGCAAACTGCGCCTGTCGAACCGGCAGGCCTCGCTCGAAGAGCTGGGCCAGCTGTCCGACCCGCAGATGACCAAGGACGCCGTCGCCGGCCGGATCCGCCGCCTGCTCGCGATGGCCGACAAGAAGGCAAAGGAACAAGGCATCCCGGACACCGAATCCGCGGTGACCCCGGACATGCTGGAAGAAGACGAAGCCTGACCCACTCCCCGCATTTAGTCCTCTGAATGCGGTCGCTGCACGCGCAAGGACCGCATCGAGAGGACTAAATGCGTGAGTCAGGCTTCCCGGGGACGCCAGAGCGCCAGCTGTTCCCGAACCTTCTCCGTCTCCGGATGCCGTTCGCCCCGGACCTCGACGGAGTCTTCCAGAAGCAACGCCCACTCCGAGAGCGCTTCGGTGATCTGACCGGCTTCGGCGCGAACCAGTGCCTGCCCGAATCGGAGATCGAGGACGTCGGGATGCTTGTCGCCCAGCCGTTCCGTGGCTTCGGCCAACAGCTGTTCGTACTCTCGCACCGCCGGATGAGCACCCTCGATCAAGGCGCTCCAGAAGGCGATGTTGTGCCGGATGTGCATGACGATCACGTCGTCGCCCAACGCGTTCTTCGCCCGCGGCAACAGTTCCCGGCTCAACCGCAGGGATGCCGCGCCGTCACCGGTCTTGCCGGTCGCGACCGCGAGGAGATGCCGGGCGTGCAGGGTCTCCCGATGGCTTGGCCCCATCGCGCCGGTCGCGTCCCGGACCAGAGCCTCGAAAGCGGTCAGGGAGTCCTCCGGGCGGCCCAGCTCGCCGAGCAGGTGACCGATGTTGTTGCGAATGCTCAGCACGTCCTCGTCGCCCACGCCCAAGGCGTTGACGGCGATCGGCGACAGGATCTCGAACAGCGCGAGCGCCCTGGCCCGGTCGCCCGCTTTGCCTGTCCATGTCGCGTGCCGGGCCTTGCAGCGCAGCGTGATCCGGTGTGCCGCCCCGAGTTCCCGCTCCGCCCGCCGCGCCCACATCGCCCAGTTCTCCCGGTTCTCCACCGGAATCCCGGACGCGCGTCGTTCCACGGCGGCGAGCGCGTCCTCGTGCAGGCCCGCGAGCCACAGGAACTCGGCTTCGTTGGTGGCCGCGTACGCCTGTTCCGGAGTCGGCTCCTCGTCGCCGGACGCCGGTTCGATCTCCGCCATCGCCGCCGCCAGCCGGGCGTGCAGGGGCGGGAGCACGTCGGGATGCGGATCGGTCCACAAGACGGTTTCGGCAGGCAGTCCCGCTTGCGTCCGGCGGACGGCGTCGCCCAGGACCGCCAGCTCGTCCCGGACGCGCACCGTCCGGACCGGGCCACCGCTCGCGGCGCTCGCCTTGGTCAGGATTGAGATCGGGATCGGGCCGCGCGGGGCCGCCAGGTGAAGCAGGTCCAGCAGGATCGCGCGTGCCGGGCGGGGCCACGCGATCGAGCCGGTGTCTTCGTCGGCTTCCGGCCAGGTCTCCTCTTGGCTCACGCTGATGAAGGTGACCGTCGAATCGCCGAGCCGGATCACGTCGCGGTGTGTCAGTACGGCTTCCGTCACCCGCTCCCCGTTGACGACGGTGCCGTTGGCCGAGCCGAGGTCGGTCAGCCAAGCGCTCTCGCCGTCCCATCGGATTTTGCAGTGCATCCGGGAGACGCGCGTGTCGGCGAGGCGGAGATCGGCATTGCGGCTGCGGCCGAGGGTGGTGATCCCGAAGGACAGTTCGTGATTGACGACGGTCTGTCCCGGGGCATCGAGGATCAGCGTGGCGGGTGTGATCGTCGGCGACGTCACCGCACCGGTGTCGTAGCCGGGCTGGGTTCCGGGCAGGTTCGTCCAGGGGTCCTCGTCCCCGACCGGACGGGGCAGGGGCTCCGCGCCCCCGTGTGTCGGCCGTGGGTCGGCGACGACCGGCGGGTCCTGTCCAGGGAAACCTGGCGTCGGAGTCAGGCGCACCACGGTCGCGGACGGCAGGTTCCGAGGGGTCCGCGTCGCCACCACCGTCTTCACCCACGACAGGCCCGGATCGGCGGACAGGCTGTGCAGGAAACCGATCAGCCGCGAGGCGACGTCGGGGTCCAGGCCGTCGAGCCCGTCCATCGCGATCCGTACGGGGCTTTCCGTCCACTGTGGAGTGATCGTCCGCAATGGACCGAGGATCGCCAGATCGAAAGCGCTTGCGCCGTTCCGTGCGCTGTCGTCGAGGGTGTTCAGGAACGCCTCGCCGGACTCGGCGAACCAAGGGAGCGTGTGCCGCAGCTGGCGGGCCAGTTCCCGGGCGAGCTGTTCCGCGGTCTGCCCGCGGGTGGCGAACAGTACGGCGTGCAGGAAGTCCGGCGGCACATAGGATCCGGCCACCGTGGGGCGGGCGAGCGCGGCCAGGGTCGTCGATTTCCCGGTGCCCGCCTCCCCGGAGATCGCGACCAGGCGGGCCCCGGTGAGCAGGTGCCCGACGGTCTCCCCGAGTTCCGGCCGCTGCCGGTAGTTCGCTGTCAGCCGTTCGATGTCCGGAGCCGCGGGGTTGCCTGCCAGCGGCGAACGACGCCAGGCGGGGGAGGAGTTGAGCGCGAGCCACAGGCCCTGATCGACTCCGATGATCTCTCGGGTGCCGTCGAAGCCGAGGTGGACGGCGGTCTGCGCCGGGCACAGACCGGTGATGACCCGTTTGAGATCCGCGCAGCGGACGTGCTCGCCGAAACTCGTGTGCCCCGAACGCAGCACGGTGACCAGCGAGCGGCTGAAGCAGCCGTTCGCGGCGACACGGTCGTCGGACGCGGTGAGCAGGTCGAACCGCCTGCCCGCCTCGCCGACGATCCGCAGCCAGCGCCGCCCCGCCTGAAGCGCGCCGATCCCCGCGTGGCAGGTGTCGAGCAGGACGACCAGACCGTCGAGCGTCGAGTACCGACCGAGCAGTTCCTTGATCCGCTGGGCGAACAGGAACGATTTCCGGCTGTCCACCGGCAGGCTGGTTTCCTTCGTGAGGAAGTAGAAGTCGTCGTCGGCGTATTCGCCGTGCCCGACGAGCGACAGGAAAAGCGTCGCCTCGTCTTCGGAAGCGCGTTCGAACGCCTCCACCAGCGCGTCGTCGAGTTCGACCATCGTCGGGTCGACGAGCAGGCCGCGCCCGTCCGCGAGCGCGGGGACGCAGCCGCCGATGCCGGGATCCAGCAGGGCGGCCGAAACGTCGCGGCCGACGTCGGGGAGGAACGAAAGAAGGTTCAGCGAATCGCATTGCGACGCGACGACCAACGACCTCCGCTCTCCCACGGAGATCACTTTGTCTCATCGGCGGTGCACCGGCAAGCACTTCGGCGATACTGTGCGCCATGGCCCGGATCGTCCTCGTGCACGGCATCGCCCAGGAACAGAAGTCCGCGGACACCCTCGAGGCGGAATGGCTGCCGAGCCTGGCGGGCGGGGTCCGGCTCGCCGGCGATCCCGCGCTGGCCGACGCCCTGTGGCGCGACTCCCGCCCCGGCGACGCGCGGATGGCCTTCTACGGCGACCTTTTCCTCCGTGACGGCCAGCAGGGCGGCGCGGACGAACTCACCGCGGACGAATGGGAGCTCGCCGAGGCGCTGGCGGGGGAGTGGCTCCGGAACGCGGCCTCCCGGTCGTCCCGCGAGAGCGATCGGGACCGGGCGCGGACCGACCTGGACCGTCTCGGCGGGTCTTCCGACGAGTACCAAGGCGTGCGCGCGGCCGCCCGTCCGGTGCTGAACGCGCTGGTGCGGCTGCGGCCGTTCGCGAGGCTCGGGGTGGCGTTCGCCGAACGCGTGGTGGTCAAGGCACTCAAGCAGGTGACGCTGTACCTCACCGACGAGACGATCCGGAAACAGGTGCAGGACCGCGTCGCCGAGCACGTCGGCCCGGAGACCGAGGCGATCATCGGGCATTCGCTCGGCTCCGTCGTCGCCTACGAAGCCGCGCATCTGCACGGCCGCCCGCTGCCGTTGCTGCTCACCCTGGGGTCGCCGCTGGGCCTGCGGACGGTGGTCTACGAGCGGACCCGCCCGCAGCCGCCGTCCGTCCCGCCCGGTGTCGCGCGCTGGGTGAACCTGGCCGACCGGGACGATGTCGTCGCCGCCGAACCGGACCTCGGCCCGCTGTTCCCCGGCGCCGACGGCGTCCTGGACAGCGGATACACCGTCGACAACGGGGCGAAACCGCACGAGGCGGCGTTCTACCTCGCCAAGCGCCGGACCGGCGAGGTCCTCTCGGCCGCGGTGACCCGGCCCGGTCGTTAACCTGCGCCCGGCAGGCGTAACGCGGCGGTTTCCGCGGTGACGACGGATGGAAACAGCCGCCGTCGAAGCTCACCGGTGAGGTGATCTTCGACGGAAGGGGAAGCCATGCGGGTATCGGCGGAGGTCGGCACGTGGCTCACCCGGCGCAGCAGCCGGGCGGACGACTGGTGGGCGGCGGAGCTGGTCGCGGCCAAACGCGGTACCCGGGTCTCCGTGGTGATCCCGGCCCGCGACGAGGAGGAGACCGTCGGCGCGATCGTCGGCACCATCCGGCGCGAACTCGTCGAGTGTTTTCCCCTGGTGGACGAGATCCTGGTGGTGGACAGCCATTCCACCGACGCCACCGCGATCTCCGCGACTTCACCGCGGACTACGTGACCGGACTGCTCGGACCGCTGCTGACCGACCCGGCGATCGCCTACGTCAAGGGCTTCTACCACCGTCCGCTCGCCGGGGCGGCGGGCGTCGAACCCGACGGCGGCGGCCGGGTCACCGAACTCGTCGCCCGTCCGCTGCTCAACATGTACTGGCCGGAGCTCGCCGGTTTCGTCCAGCCGCTCGCCGGTGAATACGCCGGGCGGCGTGAAGTGCTCGAAGGCATCCCGTTCGTCACCCACTACGGCGTCGAGGTCGGCCACCTGATCGACCTGCTCGAACTGCACGGTCTCGACGCGCTCGCGCAGGTCGACCTCGGTCACCGGACCCATCGCCACCAGGGCACCCAGGCTCTGGGGCGGATGGCCGCGCAGATCATGCTGACGCTGATGGACCGGCTGGAACGCGGCGGGCGGGTGATCTCGGCGGTGCCTCCGTCGACGGCGCTCGCCCAGTTCCGGCGTGGCGCGGGGGAGGCCGTTGAACGGGAGCTCGTGCTGACCGACGTCGCCCTCACGCAGCGGCCGCCGCTGGAGAGCCTCCCGCCGGAGATCCGGCCGGTGAACTCATCCTTGTTGCGGAGGACCGCTTAGGCTCAGCTCCTTCGCGGGCTGCCAGCCCGGCGGCCCGAACACGTACCCGAGCTTGTCCCGCCACGACCCGGCCGCGCGGACGTCGCGCAGGATCGAGCCGTATTCGTGGAAGCCGACCTTGAGCAGGTTGTAGGAGTCGACGTTCTTGGTCAGCCCGTAGGTCGGCCGTTTGCCCTCGGGCACGAAGCTGCCGAACATCCGGTCCCAGATGATCAGGATGCCGCCGTAGTTCGCGTCCAGGTACTCCTTGTCGCTGCCGTGGTGCACACGATGGTGTGAAGGCGTGTTGAACACGTACTCGAACCAGCGCGGCAGCTTCCGGATCTTCTCGGTGTGCACGAAGAACTGGTAGACGAGATCGATCGACAGGCCGGTGAGGATCATCCACGGCGGGATGCCGGCGAAGGCGAGGATCGACCAGAACGGCAGCTGGAAGTACGGGGTCCACTTCTGCCGCAGCGCCGTCGAGAAGTTGTAGTGCTCGCTCGAATGGTGCACCTGGTGGCCCGCCCACATGATCCGGACGCGGTGGCTCGCCCGGTGGTAGGCGTAGAAGACGATCTCCTGCCCCAGCAGCATCAGGACCCAGGTCCACCAGTCGTGCGGACTGAACTTCACCGGCGCCAGTTCGTACAGCGCGGCGAACACGAACAGCATGGCGATGCGGAAGACACCGTTGATCACCACCGCCACCGCGCCCATGGACATGCTGGTCCGGGTGTCCTTGACGCTGTAGCCGATGACGTTGTCGTCGTGGCCCAGCACGTGCAGCGCGAGGATCTCGATCGCGACGAACAGCAGGAACACCGGCGTCGCCATCAGCACCGGGTCACTCAGATGGGCAAGAAAATCCGCCACGGCACCACTCCCTGTCTCGACCCCCGGTATCTGACCTTCAGGTAACTTACCCTAGGGTCATTTACCTCAGGGTAAGATAACCGCCGTGACAGAAGCAAGGGCCGTCGGCACGAAGGGGGTGCCCCGCGAGGAGCGGGAGACCCAGATCGTGCGCGCCGGGACGGAGGAGTTCGGCAAGAACGGGTACGCCGGGGCGTCGATGGTGGAGATCGCCCGCCGGGTCGGTGTCACGAAACCCTTGCTGTACCAGTACTTCGGCTCGAAGGACGGGCTGTACCTCGCGTGCCTGCACCGCGCGGGGGACAGGCTGACCGAAGGGGTCGCCGAAACGATGGCGGAAGAGGGCGAGCCGCCCGAGCGGATGCCGCTCGCGGTGCTCTCGGCCATTTTCGAGACGTTCGACAACGACCGCTACGCGTGGAAGCTGCTCCGCGACCCGACGGTGCCCTCGACCGGTGAGATCGCCGGTGTCGCGGTCGACTACCGCTACCGGCTCGACGGGTTCGCGCTGGTCGGCGCCGCCCAGCTGATGCACTCGCGGGGGCTGGAAGACGAACGCGACATCGAGGCGATCGCCCAGGTGTGGACCGGGGTGGTCGATTCCCTGATCAGCTGGTGGATCGACCAGCCCGATCAGGACGCCGCGGCGATGACCGAACGCTGCTCGCGGATCATGCGGAACCTGTTCGGCTGGTGAGCGCGGCCAAGTCGGACACCGCGGCCTCGCAGTCGGAGAAGGCGAGCGGCGGGCGGTCGGTCAGCGGGAACCAGGCGTACTCGGAGTTCTCTTCCGACAGCACGATTTCCGCGTCCGGCGGGAGTTCGCAGGTGAAGGCGAGCCCGATCGTCTTGAGGCCGGTGTCGCCGTAGACCGACGGATACGATCCGGCGAACCGGAGGTTCCGGAGTACGCAGCCGGTCTCTTCGAGTCCTTCGCGGACGAGGTTCTCCTCGGCGGTTTCGGCGCCGGAGAGGAAACCGCCGACGGTGTCCCAAGCGCCCTTGCGGGGCTCGTGTGCCCGGCGCAGCAACAGGATCCGGTCGCCGTCGAGGATGAGACCGACCGTGGTCGGCAGCGGGTTGTCGTATTTGGTGAAGCCGCAGGCGGGGCAGAGGACGTGGGTGTCCTCGCCGGCGCCGTCGAGTCTCGTCCGGTCCCCGCAGCGCGGGCAGAACGTCCAGTCCTTCACCGGCTGAAGCCTAGGCGGTTCGCGTGAAAACGCCACCCCGCCGGGAAAACCCGGACGGGGTGGCGTTCCTCCAGTTCACACTGGATACGGTCGGGGTGCCCGGCGCCGCTCCGGACACCCCGGCCGTGACTCAGGACGCGGCTTTGGAGTTGCCGCGCAGTTTGACGTTGGCCGTCGAGGCGTTCTTGATCGCCGTCTCGATCTGCGCCATCGTCGAGGACGAGGACAGCCCCGGCACCGTGGCCGTGTTCAGCGCGTAGAGCGTGAACGTGTAGGGATGGGTGGAACCGCCGGGGCAGGGGCCGAAGTACTTCTGCGTGTTCGCCCCGCTGCCCATGGCCTTCTGCTTGGCGCCGTTCTGGTTCGGGACGGTGTAGCCGGAGCCCAGTCCTTCGGGCAGCGACGCCGCGGACGCCGGGATGTCCCAGATCGCCCAGTGCAGTTTGTTGCCGCTGTTGGCCACGTCGGCGAAGACGATCGCGTATCCCTTGGCGGCGGTGGTCCCGGCACCCCACGCCAGCGGCGGGGAGGTGTCCTGGCCCGCGGTGCCGTCACTGGCGCAGGTGTACTTGTCCGGGATCGACGCGTTGTCGGCGAACGCGGAACTGGCCAGTTTGAACGCTCCCGGCTGCTGCCCGCCACCGGGGAACCTCAACCGCACCACCACGTTGTCGATCCCGCTCGGCGTGCCGCCGTTCTTGTCCGCGTTGGTCGAGGTGACCCACAGGCCGCCGTCCGGGGTCTTGGTGACCGAGCGGAGCCTGCCCCAGCGGCCGGAGAACAGCGACTGCACCGAACCGACGCCGGTGCCCGACGCGTTGATCTGGGTGGCGAAGAGCTGCTCGCTGGTGACGGCCGCGACGTAGATCCAGTCGTTGACGATCTCGATCCCGCTCGGCCCGCCGGAGCTGGTCGACCAGGTCTTCTTCGGCGCGACCGTGCCACCGCAGCTGCCGTCGGTGCCTTCGCACTGGGGCCAGCCGAAGTTGCCGCCCTTCTGGATCAGGTTGAGCTCGTCCAGCTTGCCGTCGCCGAACTCCGAGGACCACAACTGGCCGCGGGAGTCCCACGCGAGGCCCTGCGGGTTGCGGTGCCCGAAGCTCCAGACGTAGCGGGCGTTGCCGCCGGTGGAGAAGAACGGGTTGTCGGCCGGCGCCGAGCCGTCGGGGTTGACCCGCAGGATCTTCCCGTTGAGCGAGCCCTTGTTCTGCGCGGTGTCCTTGTTCTGCCCGTCGCCGACGGTGGCGTACAGCTTGCCGTCCGGGCCGAAGCGAAGTCTTCCCCCGTTGTGGTAACGGTTCTTCGCGATGCCGGTGAGCACCGGGGTCGAGGTCGACGACAGCTTTCTGTTGTCGTAGGTCATCTTCACGATCCGGTTGTCGCCGGAAGCCGTGTGGTACAGGTAGATCGCGTGATCGGTGGCGTAGTTCGGCGAGATCGCGATGCCGAGCAGGCCGCCCTCGCCGTTGGTGCCGACCGCGCCGGGCACCTTGCCGACCGCGGTCTTCTCACCCGACGGCGTGATCCGCAGGATCTCGAACCGGTCCCGTTCGGTCGCCAGCGCGCTGCCGTCCGGCAGGAAGTCGACCGACCAGGCGAGGTCGACCTTCGTGATGTCCTTGTCGTACTCCGGGATCCCGCCGCCGGCGTTCCCGCTCGTCTTGGTGGTCAGCGCGGTGCTCGCGGCGGAGACGTTGCCGTCGAGGTCCCGTGCCTTCACCGTGAACGTGTACGAGGTGTTCGCCGTCAGCCCGGTGACCGTGGCGTCGAGGGACGGTGTCGTCGCGACCTTCGTGGCGCCCTGGTAGACGTCGTAACCGGCGACGGTGCCGCTGTCGTCCGTGGAAGCGTTCCACGCCAACGAGACGCTGTTCGCGGTCACCGCCGTCGAGCGCAGGTTCCCCGGCACGGTCGGCGGGGTGTTGTCCCCGCTGGACGGCGTGGTGAACTGCACGACATTGCTTTGCTGCGATGGGTTCCCGGCCGCGTCGAAGGCGCCGACCGAGATGTCGTAGGCCGTGTTCGGCTGCAGGTTGTCGACGGTCGCGGTGAGCGTGCTCCCGTCGACGCTCTTGAGGACGTTGCCGCCGCGCATGACGTCGTAGCGGACCACGCCGACGTTGTCGGTCGCGGCCTCCCAGGTGAAGGTGGCGCTCCGGGCCTTGATGTCCTTGGCGGCCAGGTTCTTGGGCGGGGTCGGCGCTTCGGCGTCGGACACTCCGCTCGCGGTGAGCTTGTCCGCGTTGGGGCCGCCTTCCGCGGTCGTCGCGGTGGTGCGGATCTTGTTGGCCCCGGCGGCCAGCGTGACGTCCTTGGTGACGGTCTTCCAGGTGGTCCACGCGCCGGTGCCGGGGAAGGACAGCGTCCCGGCGGAAGTGCCGCCGACGCTCAGCGAGACCGGCCTGTCGACCGTGGTTCCGTTGGCGTAGCGGAAAGTCAGCGTCTGGGTTCCGGCCTGCGCGGCGTTCACCGTGTACTCGACATAGCTGCCGACGACGTTGTCGAAGTTCACGAACCCGGCGCCGGAATAGCCCGCGTGGTTCTTTTCGACGGCGCCTTGGGAGATCGTCGCGGCTTCGGATTCGTAGTCGGTCGGTGCCGCGCCGGCGGGAAGGGCCGGCAGGACGGCGAGGGTCGTCGCCGTCGCGGCGGCACACGTGAGCAGCGCGCGCCACGGTGGTCGGGGTGCCACTGGAGCCTCCATGCGTGAAGTGGGGTCGGGAGGTGCAACGGCGGACCGGGACGAGACCCGGCGGAGGATCGTTTTAGTTAGGAAACTTTCCTATCTATGGTTCAGATCACACACCAGCGGGTGCTTCGTGTCAATAGTCGACCAACATCAACACGGAGGGTCACGCGAGCTGTCGCGGTCAGCGGGATTGCGACGCCTTTTGAACGCGTTTAGTCCTCTGGATGCGGTCCTTGCGTGTGCAAGGACCGCATCCAGAGGACTAAACGCGAAGGGAGGAAGGAGGGGTCAGCCGGCGATGTCCGCCCGCGCGATCACCTTCACGATTTTCGCCCGCACCAAGGACTCCTCGGGGACGGCGTTGCGCTTGCCGTAGGCCTCGGCCTTGTCCTCGCCCATGTACCGGCCACCGAGCCTGGTCGCCCATTCGAGCATCTCGTCGTAGTCGTGGTGCAACACGGCTTCGGCGGTGAACTGCACATAGGAGTACGGCGGCTTCTGGTCGTCGACGGCCAGTGAAAGCCGCGGGTCACGCCGCAGCGCCTTCCCCTTGAGCGTGTCGGTGCCGGTGGTGAAGATCAGCTCGTCCCCGTCGGGCCCCTCGTTCAGCAGGAACCACACCGGCGTGACGATCGCCGCACCGTTGGCACGGACCAGGCCGAGCATGCCCGTCCGCGTCCCCTCGCTCGCGAAGGCCCACCATTCGTCCCGGCTCATTTCACGCATGAAACAGACGCTACCGCCGCCCCGGGTGCCGGGCACCCCGGTCACCCGTGCGGGGCGCAGGGGGCGGCGACTAGCCTGGCCTGCTGTGCGAGACGACGAGCTGACCGGGATGGGGCTGGCCGACGAGGGGCTGACCCGCCGCCTCAAGGCGCTGGCCTGCACCGCGCCCTTGCACGACCTCGACGCGCGCAAGGCGAAGCTGGACTGGGCGGACGCGACGATCTACCAGATGGCCGAGATCGCCCTGCACACGATCGACCAGGTCACCGTGTCGATGGACTTCGACACCGGCGCCGACCACGAACAGGTGATCGTGCGGCTGCTGCCGTTCGTCGCGCTCCAGGCACCGGGCCGGACGCCGGACGAGCACGCCAAGGTCGCCCGGTGGGTGCTGGACAACCTGATCAACGTGGGCACCACCGATCGCGGGTTCCGCCGCGTCTACGGCTCCATCGGTCCCGGCGGCGGCTACCAGCGCCGTCAGTTCGACTTCAAGCTGCTGGTCGAGCTGGCCGCGCCCAACGGCGAGGTCTACCTGCGCGCCACCGACGAGGCGATCAACGTGCTCGTCGGCGCGCTGGACACCGACGTCGAGTCCGCGCAGATCGCGGCCGAGGTCAAACTGGAGAACCTGATCAACCGCGGTCGCCTCGCCGACGCCAAGCTCGCCGCCGAACAGGCCCGCTACCGGACCGTCCAGTACGGCGAGACCCTGCGCGCCAAACTCGACGCCACCCGGCGTGACGTGCGCGCCGTCGACTGGGAGCGCGAGGTCCCGGACCTGCTGGACCAGGCGCTGTCGCATATCGAGTCCCGCTTCCGCGCCGAGAACGCGATCCTCAAGAACATCACCGCGTCGAGGGACGAGACCGAGGACCTCGACCGCAAACGCCGGGCCGCCGAACTGGTCGACATCGTCAGCGACTGCATCCGCCGCCACACGCGGCTCCAGTCGAGGCTGGCCGACGCCGGTGCGGTGTTCCGCGCCGAACAGGACCGCCAGCAGTTCTCCGGGCCGCCGCAGCGCGCGACGATCGACCTGTTCGGCCAGCTCCTGATGCCGACGCTGGGCCTGCCGATCGCCGAAGCCGTCGCGCCCGCCGAGTCGTTCTTCCACGCCGGGGCCGGGATCTCCCCGCCGACGGTGCCGTCGCTGTCCTCGCTGGTGTCGCTGCTGCTGCGGCCGGCGCCGGAACGCGACCAGCTCGTCGGCGAGATCCCCGAACCCGAGCTGATGCCCGCCGAGGTCACCGACAAGTTCGGAGACGAGCAGTGGCGCCTCGCCGACGACCTGCTTGACCTGCCGGAGGTGCCGCGACGGCTGTCCGGGCTGCTCGAAGAGGCCCGGCGGATCGATCCCGGGCTGCCCGCCCTGGTCGCGTTGCGGGCGGTGCACGCCTACAGTCCCGAGGTCGGCGCGGCGCTTCGGCTGGGGGAGCACCAGGTGCTGCTGGCCGTCGACGACGGCACGCTGCTCGAAGACCCCGAGTTCGGCGGAGCGGATCTGCTGCTTTCGTCGGCCCGGGTCGATCGTGAGGATCAGGAAGAGGAGGAGGTCGCGTGACGACGGGGATTTCTACAGGGGACGTCGAATCCGCGGCCCGGCTCGTCTCGTTCGGCATGCGCCCCAAGCAGCTGCCGTCGCGGGACGTCGTCTACGGCGACCTCGTCCGGCGCTACGGCGAGGACAGGGCGTTCAAGCAGCTCACACACGCGGTCGCGGCCGGGCTCGGGCTGATGGTGCTGGAGGTCAACCTCCAGGCCGGTGCCGTGCTGGCGGCCACCGACGAGTCCGTGTTCGAGATCAAGATGGACAGCTACGCGCGGCAGAGCAAGATCCGCGAACGCCGTGAGACCGAGAAGGTCCTGCACGGGCTCGTGCACCTCGCCACCGCCGCGCTCGGCTATCCGCGCCCGGACGACCTCGCCAACGACACCTACATCGGCCGCGTCAGCGTCGAGCAGGTGGACGCGATGGTGCGCGAGGCCTGCCGGATCCTCGACGAGCGCGCGGCGGAGGCCGAGGCGAACAACGACCCGCTGGCCGACGCGCCCGAACTCGAACAGGCCTGGCGCGCCTACGCCCGGCGTCCGGCCGCGGCGGCGACCAAGGACGGCAGGCTGGCGTCGGACACCACCCGCGGCATGGTCGCGCGGGCGCTGCGTTTCCTCGCCGACCAAGGCTTTCTCGTCCAGGTCAGCGGGGAACAGGGCGGGACCTACCGCACGACACCGCGCTATCAGGTGCAGGTGCGCGAACTCGCCGCCGACGCGGCCTTCGACGATCTGCTGGAGCTGAACGTGGTCTCGGTCGCCAACGGCGGCGGGACTCTGCGTGCGGCGGCGTCAGACACGCTTTAGAGGGGAATCGATGTACGAGCTTTCGCGGGTTCGCCTGCACTCGGTGGGTCCGGCGGGCGCGCGGTACCAGGACGTCGTGCTGGACTTCAGCGGCGTCGGCGCGGCCATCACCGCGCCCAAGCAGGACGCGCTGTTCAGCGCCGGGATCCACCTGGCGGGGGAGGGGCCGCCACGGCGGCCGTCCCCGGCGAGCGTGCTGTTCCTGGAGAACGGCGGCGGAAAGTCCGTCCTGATCAAGCTGATCTTCTCGGTCATGCTGCCCGGCCGCCGCCAGGTCGTCGGCACGACCAACACCAAGGTGCTGGAAAAGTTCGTCGCCGCCAAGGACGTCTCGCACGTCGTGCTGGAGTGGCTGCAGGTCGAGACCGGTCACCGGGTGATCACCGGCAAGGTGTCGGAATGGCGCGGGCACGTGGTGTCGGCGGACTCGGAGAACCTCGTCGACTCCTGGTACTGCTTCCGCCCCACGCCTTCGCTCGATCTGGACACGCTGCCGCTGACGTCGGACGGCAGGCTGCTGACGATGTCCGGTTTCCACGACCAGCTCGACAAGGTGCACGGCGGCGAGCCGGAACTGGAGCTGTTCTGGACCCGGCGTCACCACGAATGGACGTCGCGGCTCGACGGCCTCGGCCTCGACACCGAGCTTTTCCGGTACCAGCGCGCGATGAACGCCGGCGAGGGCGAGGCGGCGGACGCCTTCGCGTTCAGCACCGACGAGGCGTTCGTCGAGTTCCTGCTGCGCGCGGTCCTCTCGGAAGACGAGCCGAAGGACCTCGCCGAGGTCGTCGCGACCTACGCGCACAACCTCGCCCAGCGCGGGGATCTGTTGTCCGAGCGGGATTTCGTCGCCGGGGCGCTCGATCTGCTCACGCCGCTGGCGG
The DNA here is from genome assembly GCF_014654365.1 of Amycolatopsis oliviviridis. GTDB lineage: Bacteria > Actinomycetota > Actinomycetes > Mycobacteriales > Pseudonocardiaceae > Amycolatopsis > Amycolatopsis oliviviridis. The sequence continues at coordinate 533,284 of NZ_BNAY01000002.1, read as the reverse complement.
AGGAGGAAGGCGTCGCCGCCGCGTCGCGGAAGCTCGCCGACGCGGCCCGCGCCGAGATGCGGACGCTCGCCGGTCAGGTCGCCGCGCGCGACAAGCTGGAGAACGAGCGGCTGAGCGGTCTCGACCAGCACGTCGACGAGGTGAAGTCCGCCGAGAAGCTGGCCGAGGGCGATCACCGCCGTCTCGCCGCCGGGGTCACCGAACTCCGCCGCCTGGTCGGGAAACTGCGGCTCGACGAGGCGCAGGAGAGCAAGAAGCGGATCGACGGCGAACTGGCCGAAGCCAAGACCGCCGCCGAGGCCTGGCGTGAATGCGCCACCGTGCTCAACCACCTCAACGCCGCCCGCAAGGCCCGCGATTTCCGGGAGCTGGTGGGGAATCGCGAGCAGAAGGCGCAGCCCGCGCTGAAGGCGCGCAACTCCGCTGCCACCGCACTGGCCAGGGGACTGCTGGCACTGGCCAAGAACGCCACCGATCAGGCCGCGAAGGCCGAGGCCCACGTCGGTGCCCTGCGTGCCGAAGCGGAGAAAGCCCAAGCCGAACGGGACGAATCGGCGAACCTCGCGGCCTCGCGCCGGGCGGAAGCCCGCGGCATGGGCGCGCGGATCGCGGAGATCCGCGAGGAGATCGCGGAAACCGTCCGGTCCGGCGCGCTCAAGGCCGGGGCCGACGTCGCCGAGGCGGCGCGCGCGGCCCGGACCGAAGCCGAGACGACCGCCGCGGAACTCGTCCGCCGTGAGCAGGAACTCGAACGCGTGGCGGAGGATCTGCGGTCCGCGCAGGGCGCCGTCAACGACGCGCACCGGCTCACGGGGTCCACAAAGGACAGGCTGGAACGCGCGGCCGAAGAACTCGACAGGGCCAACCGGCGCACCGACGCGCTCGCCGTCGAACCGCGGCTGAGCGAACTCCTCGGCGCGGACGACGTCGCGCTGGAGACTGATCTTCCGGTGCTGCTGGAACGGCTGCGCGAGGCGGGTTCGGCGGCGGAGAAGGAACAGACCGCGCTGCGGATGGAGGAATCCGTCGACGAGCGCGCGCTCACCGCGCTCGGTTCGGGTGGCCTCCTGCCCGCCCCCGAAGAGGTCCAGGCCGCGCTGGACGCGCTGGAAGCCGCCGGGATGAACGCGTGGTCCGGCTGGCGTTATCTGTCTACTTTGGACAAGAAGCGGCGGGCGGCCGTGCTGGCCCGCGCGCCCCAGCTGGTCTCGGGGATCCTGCTCAACGAGCCGGAACAGGTCCGGCTCGCCGAGAAGGTCCTGGCCGAACGGCGTCTGCTGCCCAGCACGATCATCCCGGTCGCCACCACCGAGGCCACCACGACCGACCGCCTGCCGGGCGAGGCGGGCATCGAGTTCCTCGTGCCGCCCAACCCCGCGATGTACGACGAGGAAGCCGCCGACGCCGAGCGCGAGGCGATCGCCCTCCGACACTCCGAACGTCAGCGCCGCCTGGAGGCGCTGACGACGTCACTCGCCGACGACAGCGCGTTGTCGTGGAAACTCAAGACCTGGCGCGAGGACTACCCGCCCGGCAGCATCGCGACGCTGGCCGAGCAGCTGCAGACCGCGCGCACCGCGCACGAGACCGCGCGGACCGCGTTGGATCAGGCGGAAAAGGAATTCCAGCGGCTCGGTGAGAAGGCGACCGGGCTGCGGGAGCGGGTTCCCGAGCTGCGCACGGCTTCGGCCGAGGCGGGGGAGCGGGCCCGCGGCCTGGAAACACTCGCCACGCGCGCCGCGAAGATCCCCGAGTGGACGGACGACGTCGAGCGCGCGACGGAGACCGCCGAGCGGGCCGAGACGACGGCGTCCGAGGCCGCGACGAAGGCTTCCCGGCTGCGTGAGCAGGCCGGTGAGGAACAGCGCACCGCCGACGGGCACCGGCGCACGGCGACGACCGCGAAGTCGGAGCTGGCCGAGGTCCCGGGATCGAGCGACGTCACCGAGGACGATCCCGCGCCCGCCGAACCGGTGGACGCTTTGCGGCGTACTTTCGCGTCGGCTTCCGAGGCGTACGCGAAGGTCGAGGTCGGCAGCGACCTCCGGGCCGAACTCGACCAGGCCGAGAGCGTGGAGGCGTCCGCGCGGGCGGCCCTCGAAGCGCTGGACGACGCCGTCCGTGAGCGGGCCTCGGTGCTGCTGGAGACGCCGGACGGTTCCGACGCTTCGGCGCGGGCGGCCGCGCAGGCGCGGGCGAACCGCGCGGTCGCGGTGCTGGAGGAGGAACGCACCGAGATCGTCGGTCTCGTCGCGACCCGCAAGGCGGAACTGAGCCAGCTCCCGGAGCAGCCGTCGGCCCTGGCCGCGATGTCCTCCGACGCACGGCCGAAGGACATCGAGCACGGCCTGGCGCTGATCGACGACGCCGGTCTCGAAGTGTCCGCCGCCGCGCGGAAATGGGAAGAACTCCAGGAACGCCGTGCGGCCGCGGAAGCGACACTGGAGTCCGCGAAGACGTCCGCGTCCGGGTTCGGCCTGCTGGCCGAGTCGATGGCGCATCTGCTGGCCAAAGAAGACGACGAGGCGGCGTTCGACGGCGACGTCGAATCCGCGCGGGCCAAGCACTCCCGGCTCAACACCGCGCTCACCGACGCGCAGGACGCCGCCGACGCGGGCGACCGCCGGGTGCGGGCCGCGGCCGACCAGCTGGCGCAGTACGCCACGGACAAACGGTTCGAGAAGCTCAGCACACCGGTGCGGCAGCAGGTGATCTCGGTCCGCCGCGACCAGCTGCCCGCCCACGCCGCGGAATGGGCCGAGGCACTGCGGCCGCGGCTGCGCACGCTGACCGACGACCTCGCGCAGATCGACCGGCACCGCGGCGGCATCATCACGCGCCTGCAGGGCATGGTCGACGGCGCGTTGCGCACTCTCCGTGCCGCGCAACGGGTTTCGCGGCTGCCGGACGGCCTCGGCGACTGGTCGGGCCAGGAGTTCCTGCGGATCCGCTTCACCGAACTCGAGGAGAACGTGCTCGCCGAGAAGCTGGGCGAGGTCGTCGACGAGGCCGCGATCGGGAAGACCTCGGACGGCCGGGACGTCAAGCGGGACGGGCTTTCGCTCGTGCTGCGGGGCGTGCAGGCCGCCGCGCCCAAGGGTTTCCGGGTCGACATGCTGAAGCCGGACTCCGTGCTGCGGACCGAGCGGCAGCGGGTTTCCGAGATCCGGGACGTGTTCTCCGGCGGGCAGCAGCTGACCGCGGCGATCATCCTGTACTGCACCCTGGCGGCGCTGCGGGCGAACAACCGGGGCAAGGCCCGCAACCGGCATTCCGGCGTGCTGTTCCTCGACAACCCGATCGGCCGCGCGTCGGCCGGGTACCTGCTGGAGTTGCAGCGCGCGGTCGCGGAGGCGCTGGGTGTCCAGCTGATCTACACCACCGGCCTGTTCGACGCCGGCGCGCTGAGCGAGTTCCCGTTGATCGTGCGGCTGCGCAACGACGCGGATCTGCGGGCGGGCCGCAAGTACCTGTCCGTCGACGCGACGATCCGGAACGCGACCGACGAACTCGGGGAGCCGGACGGCGTCGCGCGGCTTTCGGCGACGAGGCTGTTCACCCGGCCTGCCGACGAGCCTGAGCAGGAAGAGGAGACAGCCTGACGGGTGTGTGGCACGCGGTGGCACACAGGGGCACAAGGTGTTAGAGTGCGAGTATGAGCGTCCAGCACGAGATCTCCCAGCGTGATCTCCGGAATCGGTCCGGCGAGATCATGGACGCGGTCGAGCACGGTGAAAGCTTCACCGTGACACGTAGCGGCTCGCCCATCGCCCAGCTGGTCCCGCTGTGTCGGCGGCACGCCGTGTCCCGTGACCAGTTCGCCGCCGTCTCGGCGAACGCTCCGCTCATCGACCCGGACAGGTTCCGCGCGGACCTCGACGACGCTCTCGAAGGGGAGGCGGACGATCCCTATGGCCGCTGAGGTCCACGGCCTGCTCGACACGAACATCCTCATCCTCCGGCGGGCGATCGATCACGCCCAGCTGCCGGATCTGATGTCGATCAGCACGATCACGCTCGCCGAACTGTCGGCGGGCCCGCACTACGCCGAAGACCCGGCCGAACGGGCCCGGCGCACGGATCTGCTGCAACGGGTGGAGTCGGAGTTCGACCCGCTGCCCTTCGGCACCGAAGCGGCACGGATCTTCGGCAGGGTGTCGGCGTCCGTGCTCGCGATGGGCAGGACGCCCCGCCGCCGGGTGGCCGATCTGATGATCGCCAGCGTGGCCATCGCGCACCGGATGCCGCTGTACACCACCAATCCACAGGATTTCGAAGGCCTGAAAGAACTTCTCGACGTCGTTCCGGTCACTCGGCCGTCCTGATCCCCTCCCGGGCCGAGGTGCGGTACTGCCCGGGGGCCTGGCGCCGCGCGCGCCGGAAAGCCCGGCTGAACGCGAACACCGACGTGTAGCCGACCGAGTGGGCGATGCTGTCCACCGTCTCGTCGGTGTCGCGGAGCCGGACAGCGGCCAGGTCCATCCGCCACTGGGTCAGGTAGTCGCCGGGAGTCCGGCCGGTCGTTTCGCGGAAACGGCGGGTGAGTGTGCTGCGCGAGGTCGCCAGTTCCGCCGCGAGCAGATCGGTCGTCCACGGTTTCGCCGGGTCCTCGTGGATCTTGGCCAGGGCCACGCTGACCAGCGGATCGCCCAGCACGCCGAGCCAGGTTCCCCGCGCCTCGGCCGGTTTCTCGGTCCGCCACACCCGGAGCAACTGGACCAGGAGGATGTCGACCAGCCGGTTCAGAACGAAGTCGGTGGCGATCTGCGGACTGGCCAGTTCCCGTGACAGCAGCCGGACGGTGTCGTCCAGCCCGTCGCCGCCGCGGTTCGCGCGGATGTGCACCACGTCCGGCAGCGTGGCGAGCACCTGGATGGACACCGCCGGGTCGTAGTCGTAGGACGCGCCGAGGACGTGGGTCTGCACCTCCCCGGTGCCGAGGCGCAGCACGCCGCCGCATTTCCGCGCCCGCTCCGCCGCCGTGCAGAGCTGGGGAAGGATCGGGGCGTCCGGGGCGCTGCGCAGGGTGTGCTCCGGCCCGTTCGGCAGGAGGACGACGTCGCCGGGCATGAGCTGCCGCGGTGGGTGGCCGGGAAGATCCAGCCAGGCCGTCCCGCAGGTGATGGCATAGAAGGCCGCGCCCGCGATGCGGTGCCAGAGGATTCCCCACGGTCCGGACCCCTCGATCCGGGCCCCGGCGGCGCCCCGGACGCCGCCGACGGCGAGCGTTTCGGCCAAGAGGTCCATGCTGCCGATGGTAGTGCGACAGATGGATATGTCCATGGCGATTTCAGGCATCGATGTGGTCACTCGACGCGTCATACGATCAGGGTCATGGCTGAAACGATCGACTTCGACTTCGACGGGATCAACCGCAAGGTGATCGCCGAGTTCCGCGAGACCGGGGGCAAGGCGGGCGGCATGTTCGAAGGCTTCCCGCTGGTCCTCGTCCACCACACCGGCGCGAAGTCCGGCAAGGAGCGGATCGCGCCGCTCGTCCCGCTCCTGGAGGGCGACCGGATCTACATCTTCGCCAGCAAGGGCGGCGCCGACGACAACCCGGCGTGGTTCCACAACCTGGTGGCCCACCCGGACACCAAGGTCGAACTCGGCACCGAGACCTTCCCGGTCCGCGCGCGGGTGCTCACCGGCACCGAGCGCGACGACGTCTACGGCAGGCAGTCCACCCTCATGCCGCAGTTCGCCGAGTACCAGCGCAAGACCACCCGGGTCATCCCGGTCTTCGAGCTGGAACGGGTCTGAGGGGGAGCCGGGCGCGCGGCGGTTTCGGCGTCGTGCGCCCGGCCACTCGGTGAGGAAACACCGAAACCCGCCCGAAGCCCACTGCCCGATCTCTAGCATCCTCGGCATGCCTTCGGATCCGCCGAGAACCGGCGAGGGAATCCCCGACCTCACCCCGTTCACCCGGGCAGCCGTCCGGCTGCATCCCCGGGCGGGTACGCCGACAGCGCGCGACAGCCATATCGGCGGACCGTTGCTGTGGCCCGTCGGCGAGCCCTGGCCGCACTGTCTCGACACCGCGCGGAACGAGTCGGCGCCGGGCGTGATCCATACCCCGGCGGCCGAATTGGAAGCGGCACACCCCGTCGACAAGCCGATGCCGCTGGCGGGTGTGGCGCAGTTCTTCCGGCGAGACTTCCCGAAACTGCCGTTTCCCGGCGGCACCGACCTGCTGCAGGTGCTGTTCTGCCCGGATCCCCACGACGGCCCCGGCTACTGGGGGCCGGGTGTCCAGGTGGTCTGGCGGAATTCCGCCGGAGTGACCGATCTGCTCGAGAGCCCGCCCGAGCCGTTCCAGGCCGACCACTACGAATACCTGCCCGCGCGGCCCTGCTCGTTCGCGCCCTGCGAGGTCATCGACCACCCGCGCCCGTCGGAGCTGCCCGCCGAACTCCGGGCGACGCTGCCCTTCGTCGACGAGCATGGCGAATTCGTCGATGACGAAGCCGAGGACGCCTGGCCTCCGCTGGCCACCGGGTCCAAGCTCGGCGGCCTGAACTTCTGGTGGACGTCCGGCCCCGATGGGTTCCCGCTGACCTGTCCGGAGTGCGGTGCCGGACTCGAACTCCTGCTGGCCTTGGAAAGCTCGGAGAGCCAGGACGACGAGTGCCCCTGCGAGCAGCCGGACGACGGTCCCGGCTGGGAGCTGGCGGGTTCGTCGGTCAACGTCCTCGTCTGCGGTGCCGACGCCACGCACGCGATCAGGCCGCACGCGGACTGATCCCGGGGTTCTGTCGGGGCCCGGTGGTAGAACCGATCCGTGACCCCCAAGATCGACGTCCGGCAGCGCCGCGCCCGCCTCGCCGCGCGCCACCACCTGGCCACGCCCGCCTCGTCGGTGCACGCCGTGGCGGACGCGGTCGTCGCGCTGCACGCCACGGATCCGGCGACGGTCCACCTCTCGACGTGGGCCCGGCTCAAACGCGCCGGCGTCACGGACGTGGAACACGCTCTCTACGACGAGCGCGCGCTGGTGCGGATGCTCGGCATGCGCCGCACGGTCTTCGTGGTCGGGCACGAGAACGCGGCACTGGTCCAGGCGGCGTGCTCGGCGGACATCGCCAAGAAACAGCGCCGCCTGCTCGAACAGCATCTCGGCACGCAGGGACACCCGGAGAACGTGCCCGAGCCGGACCGCTGGCTGGCCGAGGTCGAGGACGCGACCGAGCGCGCCCTGAAGGCCCGCGGTTCCGCCACGGCACAACAACTCTCGCAGGACGAGCCCCGCCTCAAACAGCGACTCCTGATGGCGAAGGGAAAGCCGTACGAGGCGATCGCCAACGTCACCAGCCGGGTCCTGTTCCAGCTCGCGGTCGACGGCCGTATCGTCCGCGGCCGCCCGCGCGGGAGCTGGATCAGCAGCCAGCACTACTGGGCCACGATGGGGGACTGGCTGCCCCAGGGCCTCGCCGAGTGGGACGCCGACGAGGCCAGGGCCGAGCTCGCCCGCCGGTGGCTCTTCGCCTACGGCCCGGCGCCGATCGCGGACCTGCGGTGGTGGACGGGCTGGACGGTCGGGCAGACGAAGAAGGCGCTCGCCGCTGTTCAGCCGATCGAGGTCGACCTGGACGGCGTCCCCGGCGTGCTGCTCGCCGACGATCTGGAGCCGGTCGCGGAGCCCGCGCCCTGGGTCGCGCTGCTCCCGTCCCTCGACCCGACGGCGATGGGCTGGATCGAACGGGACTGGTACCTCGGCCCGCACCGCGCGCCGCTGTTCGACGGCACCGGCAACATCGGGCCCACCGTCTGGGCCGACGGCCGGATCGTCGGCGGCTGGGCACAGCGTCAGGACGGCGAAGTCGTCCATCACCTCCTGGAGGACGTCGGCTCGGACGTCGAACGGGCCGTCGAGGCGGAGGCGAACCACCTGGCCGAGTGGTTCGGAGAGGTGCGAGTCACGCCACGGATGCGCACCCCGCTGGAGCGACGGCTAGCACAACAAAGCTGAGAGTTTTCCCAAGACATCCTGGTAGCGACGCACTTAATCGATTCTTGACCTGACCCACCGAGTGGTGGAAGTCTCGTCAGGGCAAAGAGGGTCGCCCGAGCACGCACGCTAGGGTTGCGCCCGAGTAAAGGACGTCTTACCGGGGCGATCCCGGACGAGTCTCAAGGGAGTGGCAGCAGTGACGGTTCGCGTAGGTGTCAACGGCTTCGGCCGCATCGGCCGCAACTTCTTCCGGGCCGTGCAGGCCGCCGGTCACGACATCGAGGTGGTCGCGTTCAACGACCTCGGCGACGTCGCCACCATGGCCCACCTGCTGAAGTACGACTCCATCCTCGGCCGCTTCCCGGGCGAGGTCAGCGTCAGCGACGAGGGCATCGTCGTCGACGGCAAGACGATCAAGGCCCTCGCCGAGCGCGACCCGGCCAACCTGCCCTGGGGCGACCTGGGTGTGGACGTCGTCGTCGAGTCGACCGGTTTCTTCACCAACGGCGACGCCGCCAAGGCGCACATCGCCGGCGGCGCCAAGAAGGTCATCATCTCCGCGCCCGCCAAGGGCGAGGACCTGACCGTGGTGCTGGGCGTCAACGACGACAAGTACGACGGTTCGCAGACCATCATCTCGAACGCGTCCTGCACCACCAACTGCCTCGGCCCGCTGGCCAAGGTCCTCAACGACGCCTTCGGCATCGAGCAGGGCCTGATGACCACGATCCACGCGTACACGCAGGACCAGAACCTGCAGGACGCCCCGCACAAGGACCTGCGCCGCGCCCGCGCCGCCGCGCTGTCGATGGTCCCGACCTCGACCGGTGCCGCCAAGGCCATCGGCCTGGTCCTGCCGGAGCTCAACGGCAAGCTCGACGGCTACGCGGTCCGCGTCCCGGTCCCGACCGGCTCGGCCACCGACCTCACCGTCTCGCTGACCAAGAGCGCGACCCTCGAGGAGATCAACGCCGCGTACAAGGCCGCCGCCGAGGGCCCCCTGGCCGGCATCCTGCGCTACAGCGACGACCCGATCGTCTCGGCCGACATCGTCACCGACCCGGCGTCCTGCATCTACGACGCGCCGCTGACCAAGGTCATCGGCAACCAGGTCAAGGTCGTCGGCTGGTACGACAACGAGTGGGGCTACTCCAACCGCCTCGCCGACCTCGTCAAGCTCGTCGGCAACAAGCTTTCCTGACCGATGGCGCTGAAGAACCTCGAAGACCTGCTGAGCGGGGACGTTTCGGGCCGGTACGTACTCGTGCGTTCCGACCTGAACGTCCCGCTCGACGGGGAGACCATCACCGACGACGGCCGTGTCCGCGCGGCCCTGCCGACCCTCAAGCGTCTCGCCGAGGCGGGCGCGAAGGTGGTCGTCACGGCGCACCTCGGCCGTCCGAAGGGCGAGCCGGACCCGAAGTTCTCGCTCGCGCCGGTCGCCGCGAAGCTCACCGAGCTGCTCGGCGTCGACGTCCCGCTGGCGGGTGACCTGGCCGGCGAGTCCGCCAAGGCCACCGTCGCGGGCCTGACCGACGGTCAGGTGGCCCTGTTGGAGAACGTGCGCTTCGACGCGCGCGAGACCAGCAAGGTCGAGGCGGAGCGTCAGGAACTGGCCGCCGAGCTGGCCGCGCTCGTCCCGGGCGGCGCGTTCGTCTCCGACGGCTTCGGTGTCGTGCACCGCAAGCAGGCCTCGGTCTACGAGATCGCGCGTGCGCTCCCGGCGTACGCGGGCGGCCTCGTGCTGGCCGAGGTCGACGTCCTCAAGAAGCTGACCGAGGACCTCGCCCGGCCGTACGTCGTCGTCCTCGGCGGCGCGAAGGTGTCGGACAAGCTGGGCGTGATCGCCAACCTGCTGACCAAGGTCGACAGGCTGCTCATCGGCGGCGGCATGGCGTACACCTTCCTCAAGGCCCAGGGCCACGAGGTCGGCAACTCGCTGCTGCAGGAGGACCAGCTCGACCAGGTCCGCGGCTTCCTCGCCGAGGCGGAGAAGCGCGGCGTCGAGCTCATCCTGCCGGTGGACGTCCTCGCCGCGACGGGCTTCGCGGCCGACGCGGAGTTCGACGTCGTCGACGCGACGGCCATCCCGGCCGGCCGCATGGGCCTCGACATCGGCCCGAAGTCGCGTGAGCTGTTCGCGGGCAAGCTGGCCGACGCCGCGACCGTGTTCTGGAACGGCCCGATGGGCGTGTTCGAGTTCGAGTCCTTCGCCGGCGGTACCCGTGCCGTGGCCGAAGCGCTGGTCAAGAGCGACGCCTTCACCGTGGTCGGCGGCGGGGACTCCGCCGCGGCCGTGCGGCGGCTGGGCCTGCCCGAGGACGGCTTCTCGCACATCTCGACCGGCGGCGGCGCGTCGCTGGAGTACCTGGAGGGCAAGGAACTGCCCGGAGTCGCTGTGCTGGGAGAGAACGACTAGTGGCGCGCAAACCGCTCATCGCCGGCAACTGGAAGATGAACCAGAACCACCTCGAAGCCATCGCGCTGGTTCAGAAGATCGCCTTCGCCCTGCCGGAGAAGTACTACGCGAAGGTCGACGTCGCGGTCCTGCCGCCGTTCACCGACATCCGCAGCGTCCAGACGCTGACCGACGGCGACAAGCTGTCGCTCACCTACGGCGCCCAGGACCTGTCGCCGCACGACTCCGGTGCCTACACCGGTGACGTGTCGGGCCCGATGCTGGCGAAGCTGGGCTGCAGCTTCGTCACCGTCGGGCACTCGGAGCGGCGTGAGTACCACGGCGAGTCCGACGAACTGGTCAACAAGAAGGTCAAGGCCGCGCTCAAGCACGGCATCACGCCGATCCTGTGCGTGGGGGAGAAGCTCGAGGTCCGCGAGGCGGGCGAGCACATCACCCACACCACGACCCAGCTGGTCGAGGGCCTGAAGGGGCTCAAGAACGAGCAGGTCAAGGACGTCGTCGTCGCCTACGAGCCGGTCTGGGCCATCGGGACCGGCAAGGTCGCGACCCCGGCCGACGCCGAGGAGGTGTGCGGAGCCATCCGCGCCACCCTCGCCGAGAAGTACGGCGCCGAGGTCGCGTCCTCGGTCCGCGTGCTCTACGGGGGCTCGGCCAAGGCCAACAACATCAGTGACCTCGTGGCCTGCGAGAACATCGATGGTGCGCTCGTCGGTGGTGCCAGCCTGGATGGTGACGAGTTCACCAAACTCTGCGCACTCGCCGCGGGCGGGCCCCTGCCCTGATCGGGGCACCTACCGGGTAACCTGGGTATCCGGTCCGTCACACAGCAGTGGACGAGTCCAGGAGTACGGTGTGTGCTGACAGTCACAAGCTGTCGGTGGCACACCGTTTTCCTGCATTCTCCAAGAGCGCAGAGGATGACATGAAGCTGTTCCTGCAAATCCTGTTGATCGCCTCCAGCTTTTTCCTGGTGGTAGCCGTGCTGCTGCACCGCGGCCGTGGTGGCGGTCTGTCTTCGCTGTTCGGTGGCGGCATGCAGTCCAGCCTGTCCGGTTCGAGCGTGGCCGAGAAGAACCTCGACCGGATCACGCTGCTGCTGGGCGCGGTGTGGCTGATCAGCATCATCGGCCTCGGGCTCCTGCTCAAGGTCTGATCGATCCAGGTGTTTCGGCGTGCCTATGGGGGGCGCGCCGCCGATCCCTATAGGTGTGAGGATTCATGGTTGGCGGTAACGCGATTCGGGGCACCCGTGTGGGTGCCGGGCCTTCGGGCGAATCGGAGCGGGGTGAGTCGGCGCCGCGGCGCCGCATTTCCTACTGGTGCGCCAACGGGCACGAGGCACAGCCCTCGTTCTCGATGGACGCCGAGATTCCCGACGAGTGGGACTGCCCGCGCTGCGGGCTCCCCGGTGGGCAGGACGAGAAGAACCCGCCTGCCGCGCCGCGGACCGAGCCCTACAAGACTCACCTGGCGTACGTGAAGGAACGGCGTTCGGACGCCGACGGCGAGGCCATCCTCGCCGAGGCGCTGGAGCGGTTGCGCCAGCGCCGGGAGATCTAGAACTCTGCTATTTCGGGGCTGAGCCCGCGGCCGCGATCCCGTCGCCAGGGCGCCAGGCTGGCATGCCAGCGACAGGTGGTGGGTGCGCCCTGCCGCCGGGATAGCGGGGCCTTCGGCCAGGCGGGTTCAGCGCAGCTCCGCCGACGGCTGGTCACCGGTCGAGCGGGTACCGGGCACGCACCCGGAACCCGCCGTCCTCGGTGTCGGCGGTCTCGAAGCTCCCACCCAGCAGTCGAGCGCGTTCGGCCAGCCCGGTCAGCCCGTGCCCTCCCGAGGGCAGGGCCGCACCGGGGGTCCGAGCGCGCTCATTGCGTATTTCGACCTTGAGCGAACCGTGCTCGCCCTGGATCCGGATGGTCGCGGTGGCGCCCGGTGCGTGCTTGTGCACGTTGGTCAGGCATTCCTGCACGGTCCGGTAGGCCGCCGCCGAGATCTGGCTGGGCAGCAGCTCGGGGATCCGTTCGACGGTCAGGTGCACCGGGACGTCCGAGCCGCGGATCAGCCGGTCGAGTTCGTTGATCCCCGGCCGCGGCCCGTCTTCCTCGGAGCCCGAGCGGAGCACGCTCACGAGTGAGCGCAGCTCTTCCAGCGTCTTGGTGCTCAGCTTCCGGATGACCTGCGCGGTCTCCAGCGACCGGGCGTCGGAGGTCTGCGCCTGCAGCGCGCCGGCCTGCATCGCGATCAGCGTGATCTGGTGCGAGACGACGTCGTGCATCTCCCGCGCTAGGCGGGCGCGCTCCTCCGCGCGGACGGCGTCGGCGTGGAAGCGGCGTTCGCGGTCGCGGCTGGCGGCGAGTTCGGACAGCTTCTGTGAGATCTCGGTCCGCGCTCCGATGAGCAGGCCGATGGCCACCGGCATCCCGGCGACGATGACGCCGTAGATCCCGTCCAGGACGTGTTCACGCCAGCTGAGCTCGACGAAGTCGGCCAGCGGCCACTGGACGAACCGGCAGGTGAAGACGAGCGCGAACCCGGTCCAGGTCTGCCAGTGCATCTGCTTGCGGGTGGCGAGGAAGCCGAGGGCGATCATCGCGGCCAGCTGCGACCAGCCCGCCAGGAAGCCGGGGACGGTGACGATCACCGCGAGGAACGGCAGCTTGCGGCGGAAGGCGAGGCCGAGGCACGCGGCGCCGGACAGGTAGATGGAGTACGGCTGGGCCTTCTCGGGGATCACCAGCCAGACGTCGAGCGCCGCCAGGAAGATCGCGAGCGTGTCGATGCCCAGCGCGACCAGCGCCGGACGTTTGATCTTGGCGAACGACACGATCCCGGCGGCACGGCGCATCCGGTCGGCGGCGTCCGCTCCGGAGCCGCCCACCGAGATACCTGGCATCGAGAGACCCTCTGTGCTCATCGCTGGCGACCTCACTCGTCTTGTGGACTTGAATGGTGAGACGTGTTCTTCGCCCGATCGGGACGCGCAGGAACGAACAAATGTGCGGATGCTAACGGGTGGATGTACAAGGGCGGTAAGTTTCCCCCAGTCGGGCTAGCGACTGTCCGGTCACTGTCCGTTCTGCGGACAAGTGCATGAACGTTCGGTCGGTCGGATCCACACCGGACCACTCGGGCTGGTGGTCCGCTGATCACTTCGACGGGTGAGTGGCCCCGTTCTGACGAGGAACCGGCGAGAGTTGATCTATGTCACTTTTCGCGTTCGGACGGTGACGGTGGGCCGGGGACTGGAGCTCGGGTTTCTTCAGCGTAGGGAAAAAGTCGCTCCGCGGACGTCCGCCATGGGGGTGTCACGCAACCGCCGAATGCGCACGAAGGCCCCCTTCCTTCGGTCCATCGTTCAAAACCGGGGCCGAGGGAAGGGGGCCTTCGCGCGTTACAAGGTCAGGCTGTCGGAGTCTGATAGACCTTCGTGAGCTTCGAGGCGGAGCCCCGGTCCAGCAGCCAGAGCGTGCGACGGCTGCCGCGTGCTCCCGCCACCGGGATCTGGACCTCGCCCGCACCGGCCAGCGCCTGCGAGACGGCGTCCGCCTTCGCTTCGCCGCCGGTGACCAGCCAGATGTCCTGCGCGCGACGGATCGCGGGCAGGGTCAGCGAGATCCGGGTCGGCGGCGGCTTCGGGCAGTCGCGCACCGCGACGACGGAGCGGTCCTTCTCGAACACCGCCGGGCTCTCGGGGAAGATCGAGGCGGTGTGCCCCTCCCCGCCGAGCCCGAGCAGCATGATGTCGAACGCCGGGACGTCGGGCGTCAGGATCTCCGCGTAGGCCGCGGCCGCCGCGTCGACGTCGTCGCCGAACTCGCCGTCGGAGGGTGCCATGGCGTGCACCCGCTTCGGGTCGAGCGGGACATGGTCGAGCAGCGCCTCGCGGGCCTGCTTCTCGTTGCGCTCGTCCGAGTCCGCCGGGACGAAGCGCTCATCGCCCCAGTAGACGTCGAGACGCGACCAGTCGATGGCGTCACGAGCACTGGATTCGCGCAGTTCCCGCAGGATCGCGATCCCGGTGCCGCCGCCGGTGAGCACCACCGAAGCGGAGCCCTTGGCGGCCTGGACGTCCACGATCCGGGTGACCAGCCTGGCCGCCGCGGCGGCGGCCAGGAGGTCCGGGTTCTCGTAGACGACTACCTCGGTCTTGCTCATGACGAGCTCTTCGCGGTCTTGGCGGGCGCTGCCTTCTTGGCGGCCGGGGCCTTCTTCGCCGGAGCGGCTTTGGCCGCCGTTCCCGACGAAATCTTGCCGAGCCCGTTCAACGAAGCCTCGTAGACCTCGTCCGGGTCGAGCCGCCGCAGCTCCTCGATCAGGCAGTCCTTGTTGTCCCGCCGCTGCAGGGCGATCCGGCGCGTCGGCTGGCCCGGCTGGGTCAGCGTGCCGACCCGCCCGTCCGGCCGGTGCAGTTCCACCGGCCCGGACCGCCGGTCCAGCGTCACCGAGATGATGCCCGCGGCGCCGGTGCTCTTGACCCGCTTCACCGGCACCTTGAGGTACTCGGCCAGCCAGCCGGCGAGCAGCTCGGTCGACGGCGAGTCGGCCTCGCCGGTCACGGTCGCGCCGGTGACCTTCTCGTGCGGCGGAAGGTCCAAGGCGGACACGAGCTGCGCACGCCAGCTGGTCAGCCGGGTCCACGCCAGATCGGTGTCACCCTCCACATAGGACTTCGCCCGCGTGGTGAGCGCTCTTATAGGAGCCTTTTCCGCAGCGGAGTCGGTGATCCGGCGCTGTGCCAGTTCACCGAGCGGGTCCTTGGCCGGGGCCTTCGGGCCGGTGCCCGGCCACCAGGTGACGATCGGCGCGTCCGGCAGCAGCAGCGGCACGACCGCGCTCTGTCCCTGCGCCGCCAGCGGACCGTAGAGCCGCAGGACGATGACCTCGCTCGCGCCGGCGTCACCGCCGACGCGGATCTGGCCGTCGATCCTCGGTGCGGCGGTCCGCGCGCCCTTGGCCACCACGATCACCCGGGAGGGGTGCTCCCGGCTGGCCTCGTTGGCGGCTTCGATCGCCTCTTCGAGACGATCGTCGTCGTCGGCCACGATGACCAGGGTCAGCACCCGGCCGAGCGCCACCTGCCCGCCCTGTTCGCGGATCTCGACGAGTTTCTTGTTCAGCTGCGACGTCGTGGTCGACGGCAGGTCGATGATCACGGACGCCTCCAGTTCCGGCCGGTACGCTCCAGCATTTCGTCCGCGGACGGCGGTCCCCACGAACCGGGCGGGTACGCCTCGGGCGCGCCCTTCTTGGCCCAGTGGGCGAGGATCGGGTCCAGGATCTCCCAGGACAGTTCGACCTCTTCGTTCACCGGGAACAGCGACGGTTCGCCGAGCAGCACGTCCAGGATGAGCCGCTCGTAGGCCTCGGGCGAGGACTCGGTGAAGGCGTGGCCGTAGCCGAAGTCCATGGTGACGTCGCGGACCTCCATCGTGGTCCCCGGCACCTTCGACCCGAACCGCAGCGTGATGCCCTCGTCGGGCTGCACCCGGATCACCAGCGCGTTCTGGCCCAGTTCCTCGGTCGAGGTCGAGTCGAACGGCAGATGCGGCGCCCGCTTGAACACCACGGCGATCTCGGTGACCCGGCGGCCCAGCCGCTTGCCGGTGCGCAGGTAGAACGGCACGCCCGCCCAGCGGCGGTTCTGCACCTCCAGCGTCACCGCGGCGTAGGTCTCGGTCGTCGAGTCCTTCGCGAAGCCGCCTTCCTGAAGCAGGCCCGGCACCTTCATGCCGCCTTGCCAGCCGCCCGCGTACTGCCCGCGCGCGGTGGTCTCGTCCAGCGGGCCGAGGGGCTTCGTCGCCGAGAGCACCTTGACCTTCTCCGCGCGGAGAGCGCGCGGAGCGAACGAGACCGGCTCCTCCATCGCGGTCAGCGCGAGGAGCTGCAGGAGGTGGTTCTGGATGACGTCGCGAGCGGCGCCGATGCCGTCGTAGTACCCCGCGCGGCCGCCGAGACCGATGTCCTCGGCCATGGTGATCTGCACGTGGTCGACGTAGTTGGCGTTCCAGATCGGCTCGAACAGCTGATTCGCGAACCGCAGCGCCAGCAGGTTCTGCACCGTCTCCTTGCCGAGGTAGTGGTCGATGCGGAACACCGACTCCTCGGGGAAGACGTCGTTCACGATCTCGTTGAGTTCCTTGGCGCTCTTGAGGTCGCGGCCGAACGGCTTCTCGATGACGACGCGGCGCCAGGTGTCGTCGCTCGCGTCGGCGAGGCCGGAGCGGGCGAGCTGCTTGGTCACCACCGGGAACGCGCTCGGCGGGATCGACAGGTAGAACGCGGTGTTGCCACCGGTGCCGCGTTCGGCGTCGAGGTCCTTGACCGTCTGCGCGAGCCTGTCGAAGGCGTCGTCGTCGTCGAAGGTGCCCTGGACGAACCGGATGCCTTCGGCGAGCCGGTTCCACACCGACTCCTTGAACGGCGTCCGCGCGTGCTCCTTGACCGAGTCGTGCACGAGCTCGCCGAAGTCCTGGTGCTCCCAGTCCCGCCGGGCGAACCCGACCAGGGAGAACCCGGCGGGCAGCAGCCCGCGATGGGCGAGGTCGTAGATCGCCGGCATCAGTTTCTTGCGGGCGAGGTCACCGGTCACGCCGAAGATCACCAGGCTGGACGGCCCGGCGATCCGCGGCAGCCGCTTGTCTCGCGGGTCGCGCAGCGGGTTGTTCCAGGCCCGGGTCACTCGCCTGCCTCCTGTACCGCGCGGACCAGCTCGGCCAGGCCGGCGGCCCGGTCGGTGAGGTGCAGGCGCAGCACCGGACGACCGTGCTCGGCGAGCACCTGCCCGTCGCCGAGTGCCTGCGCGTGCTGGAGCACGCCGAGGGTGTACGGCCGGTCCGGAACGTCGAGGTCCTGCTCGACGCCGCCGGTGATCTGCAGGAAGACACCGTTCTGGTGCCCGCCCTTGTGGTACTGCCCGGTGGAGTGCAGGAACCGCGGCCCCCACCCGAAGGTGGTCTGGCGGCCGGTGCGCTTGGCGATCTCACCGCGCAGGATCGCCGTCGACGCGTCGTCGAGCCGGTCGAGGTACGCCTGAACCGCGAGGTAGCCGGTTTCCGGGGCGGAGTCGAAGAAAGCCCGCAGGATGTCCGCGAGCTTCCCGTCCGTGACGACGCCTTCCGAGCCGAACACCTCGACCGCGCCGTCCACAGTGGACGGCTCTTCGCCGCCCTTGAGCTTGTCCGGGTTGTCGAGCAGCGAACGCGCGGCCTTCTTGGCGGCCTCGACGTCGGGCTGGTCGAACGGGTTGATCCCGAGCAGCCGTCCGACGAGCGCGGTGGCGAACTCCCACAGCAGGAACTGCGCGCCGAGCGAGCCGGTCACGGAGATCTTCGCCGCGCCTTCCGCCGCGCCGACGGCCACCGGGGTGGCGTCGCCCTTGGCGTCGGCGAAACCGGGGGAGTCCGGGCCTTCGACGGCGACCGGCAGGAGACCGGTGCCCTGCTTGCCGGTGGACTCGGCGATCAGTTGCTCCGCCCAGTCGGCGAAGCCCTTGATGCCCGATCCCGTGTCCGCGATGACGACCTTCTCGGCGCCCTTTTCGTGCGCCGCGCCCCACGCCGCCGCGAGCTTGACCGCGGGGTTGTCGACAGAGTCGGCGGCCAGCTCGTCGGCCACCGAAGCGGCCTGGTCGAGCAGGCGGGCGACGTCCGCGCCGGCGAGCCCGGCCGGGACGAGCCCGAACGCGGTCAGCGCCGAGTAGCGGCCACCGACGTTCGGGTCGGCGAGGAAGACCTTGCGGTAACCCTCCTTTTCGGACAGTTCCGCGAACGGCGAGCCGGGGTCGGTGACGACCACGATCCGCCGGGCCGCGTCGATGCCCGCGTCGGCGAAGGCCTTCGCGAAGATCCGGCGGTGGCTGTCGGTCTCGACGGTGCCGCCGGATTTCGACGACACGACGATGACCGTGCGCTCCAGGTCACCGGCGAGCGCGTCGGCGACCTGACCCGGGTCGGTGGTGTCGAGGACCGTCAGCGGGACGCCGTCGGTCGCGGTGATGACCTCGGGGGCCAGCGACGAACCGCCCATGCCCGCGAGGACGACGCGGTCGACGCCCTCGGAACGCAGGTCGGTCCGCAGTGCCTCGATCTCGCCGATCAACGGCCTCGAGGACTTGTGCAGCGTCGTCCACGAGAGACGGATCGACGCTTCGGACTCGGCTTCGGGACCCCACAGTGTGGCGTCCTGGGACGCCAGTTTCGATGCGACCTGGTCGGCGACGAGCCGCTCCGCGAACGGAGCGGCTTCGCCGGCCAGGGCGGCGTCGACGATTTCGACGCCGGTCGTTTCCCCTGCCATGGTCCAGATCAGTCCTTCGCCTTTTCCAGCTGTCCGGTGACGGTCTCGAGAAGCTCGGTCCACGACTTCTCGAACTTCTCGACGCCCTCGTTCTCCAGCGTCAGGAACACGTCGTCGATGTCGATGCCGACCACACGCAGCTTGTCGAAGACGACCTGCGCGTCGGGGCCCTTGCCGGTCACCGTGTCACCGGTGATCTCGGCGTGGTCGCCCGCGGCGTCGAGGGTCTTCTCCGGCATCGTGTTGACCGTGTCCTTGACGACGAGCTGGTCCACGTAGCGGGTGTCGGAGTACTGCGGGTCCTTCACGCCGGTGGAGGCCCACAGCGGACGCTGCGGGTTCGCGCCCGCCTCGGCGAGCGCCTTCCAGCGGTCCGAAGCGAAGAGCTCCTCGAACGCCGCGTAGGCGAGCCGCGCGTTGGCGATCGCGGCCTCGCCGCGCAGGGCGGTGGCCGCGTCGGTGCCGATCGCATCGAGGCGCTTGTCGATCTCGGTGTCCACACGGGACACGAAGAACGACGCGACCGAGTGGATGCCCTTGAGGTCGTGGCCGTTGGCCTTCGCCTGCTCCAGACCGGCGAAGTAGGCCTCGATGACCGCCCGGTACCGCTCGACCGAGAAGATCAGCGTGACGTTGACGCTGATGCCTTCGGCGAGGGTCTTGGTGATCGCGGGGATCCCCTCTTCGGTGGCCGGGATCTTGATCAGCACGTTCGGCCGGTCCACGGTCTTCCACAGGTCCTGCGCCTCGGCCACCGTCTTGTCGGAGTCCTTGGCCAGCCGCGGGTCCACCTCGATGGACACCCGGCCGTCGACCCCGTTCGTGGCGGTGTACACGTCACGGAACAGGTCCGCGGCGTTGCGCACGTCGGTGGTGGTCAGCTCTCGGATGGTGGCCTCGACGTCGGCGCCGCGGGCGGCGAGCTCCTTGGTCTGCTCGTCGTACGCCTCGCCCTTCGACATCGCGTTGGCGAAGATCGTCGGGTTGGTCGTCACGCCCACGACGTGCTTGTCGCGGATCAGGCCCGCGAGGTTGCCGGTGTTCAGGCGCTCACGCGACAGGTCGTCGAGCCAGATCGACACCCCGGCCTCGGACAGCTGCGCGAGCTTGTCGGTGCTCATGCTTGCTTTCCCCTTCAGTTCTTGGTGTTGGAGATCGAGCGACGGGCGGCTTCGACGACTGCCTCCGCGGTGAAACCGAACTCACGGAACAGTGTGGCGGCGTCGGCCGACGCACCGAAGTGCTCGATCGAAACGTTCACCCCGGCGTCACCGGTGAAGCGGTGCCACGACTGGGCGATCCCGGCTTCGACGGAGACGCGCGCCTTGACCGACGGCGGGATGACCGAGTCCTTGTAGGACTGGTCCTGCGCGTCGAACCACTCGACACACGGCATCGAGACGACGCTCGCCGGGATGCCGTCGGCTTCGAGGGTCTTGCGGGCCTCGACGGCCAGCTGGACCTCGGAACCGGTCGCGATCAGGACGACCTCGGGGCTGCCGTTGGACGCCTCGGCGAGGACGTAACCGCCCCGCTTGACGCCTTCGGCGCTGGTGCCCTCCAGGACCGGCACGTTCTGCCGGGTCAGCGCGAGGCCCGACGGGTGGTGGACGTCCTCCAGGACGGCCTTCCACGCGTACGCGGTCTCGTTGGCGTCCGCCGGGCGGACGACGTTGAGGCCGGGGATCGCGCGCAGCGAGGAGAGCTGCTCGATCGGCTGGTGGGTGGGGCCGTCCTCGCCCAGGCCGATCGAGTCGTGCGTCCACACGTAGGTGACCGGCGCCTTCATCAGCGCGGCCAGCCGCACGGGCGGGCGCATGTAGTCGGAGAAGATCAGGAACGTCGCGCCGTAGGGGCGGGTGCCGCCGTGCAGCGCGATGCCGTTGAGGATCGAGCCCATCGCGTGCTCGCGGATGCCGAAGTGCAGCGTCCGGCCATACGGGCTGGTCTTCCACATGTCGGTGGAAGCCTTCTCCGGGCCGAACGAGTCGGCCCCCTTCATGGTGGTGTTGTTGCTCTCCGCGAGGTCCGCGGAACCGCCCCACAGCTCGGGAAGCGGGTCGGCGAGGGCGTTGAGCACCTCACCGGAGGCCTTGCGGGTCGCGACGCCCTTGGCGTCCGGCTCCCACTTCGGCAGGTTGTCCGCGAAGCCCTCGGGCAGCGAGCGGGTGGCCATTCGGTCCGCGATCTTCTTGCGCTCCGGGTTGGCGGCGCCCCACGCCTCGAACTTCTCCTGCCATTCGGCGCGGGCGGTCTTGCCGCGGTCGACGGCCTGGCGGGTGTGCGCGATGACCTCGTCGTCGACCTGGAAGTCCCGGTCCTTGTCGAAGCCCAGGTACTCCTTGACCGCGGCGACCTCTTCGGCGCCGAGCGCGGCGCCGTGGGCCTTGCCGGTGCCCATCTTCTTCGGCGCCGGGTACCCGATGACGGTCTTCAGCGCGATGAACGACGGGCGCTCGGTCTCGGCCTTCGCGGCCTTGATCGCCTCTTCGATCGCGACGACGTCCTCGCCACCCTCGACGACCTGGGTGTGCCACCCGTAGGCCTCATAGCGCTTCACGACGTCCTCGGACAGCGCGATCTTGGTGTCGTCCTCGATCGAGATCTCGTTGTCGTCCCAGAAGACGATGAGGTTGCCCAGCTCCTGGCGGCCGGCGATCGAGGAGGCCTCGGCGGTGACGCCCTCTTCGATATCGCCGTCGGAGGCGACGACGTAGACGTAGTGGTCGAAGATGCTCTCGCCCTGCGGGGCGTCCGGGTCCAGCAGGCCGCGCTCGCGGCGGGCCGCCATCGCCATGCCGACCGCGTTGGCCAGGCCTTGGCCGAGCGGGCCGGTGGTGGTCTCGACGCCCTTGGTGTGGCGGTACTCCGGGTGACCCGGGGTCTTCGAGTCCCACTTGCGGAGCTGCTTCAGGTCTTCCAGCTCCAGGCCGAAGCCGGCGAGGTAGAGCTGGATGTAGAGGGTGAGGCTCGAGTGACCGGCGGAGAGGACGAAGCGGTCACGGGCGGGCCATTCGGGGTCCGCCGGGTCATGACGCAGCGTCCGCTGGAAGAGCGTGTAGGCGAGCGGCGCCAGGCTCATCGCGGTGCCGGGGTGACCGCTGCCGCAGTTCTCGACCGCGTCCGCGGCGAGCACCCGCACGGTGTCGACGGCCCGCGTGTCGATGTCGGTCCAGTCGGCGGGCACGTTGCGCCCGAGGAGTGGGTTCTTCTCGCTGGTAGAGGCGGTTTCGGACACTGAACTCGAACTCCCCGTCATCAGGTTGTGGCTTCTCTTCCCTCGTGGGTAGCCCACGCGTACCGCTACTAATCTCAATCGATCCGGAAGGGACGATATTCCTGCTCCGGGCCGTTCGCAGAGGCACGCCGCGAGCCACCGCGGCCAGCCTAATGGTTCGGCCGGTCGAGGACCCGCGATCACCCTCTGGAAACAGCACGTCTAACATCGGGGAAGGGTTCAGAACACTCCGGATCCGGGGCCGCCACATCACCCGGAAGCCTGGTGGGCCCCGCCCCGAAAACTGACGCAGGGAGTGAAATGTCGTTGGTGAACGCTGCGCACGGACGCAGTGACAGCACCAGCGCCGTACATCCGACCGGTGAACGACCGCACGGTGGCCGGCGAACAATCCGCCAGGTCGTCGGCGCGTACGCCGCCCTCGCGAAGCCCAGGGTGATCGAGCTCCTCCTCGTCACCACGATTCCCGCGATGTTCCTGGCAGGACGGGAAATCCCGTCGCCGTGGCTGGTGCTCGCGACGCTCGTGGGCGGCACCATGGCCGCGGGCAGTGCCAACGCCTTGAACTGCGTCATCGACGCGGACATCGACAAGGTGATGAACCGCACCAAACGCCGCCCGCTGGTGAAGGATTCGGTGCCCCGGCGCGGCGCGTTGATCTTCGGTCTCGCGCTCGGTGTCCTCTCGTTCGCCGTGCTCTATCTCACGGTGAACCTGCTCTCGGCGATCCTCGCGATCGCGACGATCCTGTTCTACATCTTCGTCTACACGCTGCTGCTGAAGCGGCGTACGTCACAGAACGTGGTCTGGGGCGGCGCGGCGGGCTGCATGCCGGTCGTCATCGGCTGGGCCGCCGTCACCGGCACCGTCGAATGGCCCGCGTTCGTGATGTTCGGCGTCATCTTCTTCTGGACCCCGCCGCACACCTGGGCGCTGGGCATGAAGTACCGCGACGACTACGAGCGCGCCGGCGTCCCGATGCTGCCGGTGGTCGCCACCCCGCAGCACGTGGCGCGGCAGATCGTCATCTACTCGTGGGTGATGGTCGCCTGGACGCTCCTGCTGGTCCCGGTGACGAGCTGGATCTACACGACGTTCGCCATCCTGGCGGGCGGCTGGTTCCTCTTCTACGCGCACAGCCTGAACGCGGCGGTGCGGCGCGGAGAGGAGACCAAGCCGATGTCGCTGTTCCACCGCTCGAACACGTACCTGATGATCGTGTTCGTCGCGCTGGCCGTGGACTCGGCCATCGGGCTCCCCACCATCGGGCTGCCTTTCTAAGGGCAGCTCGCATTTAGTCCTCTGGATGCGGTACTTGCGCGTGCAACTACCGCATCCAGAGGACTAATTGCATAGAGGGGTGTCGCCGGCGCCCGGGGAGCCGGACCCCCGGGGTGCGACAGCGGGAATGAGATGATGACGGGCGCCGTTGTAGTTTCTTCGGCCCCTGTCCCACCTCCGAAAGCAGGCTGCTTTTGTCCGTGTCCCCGGACCGGGAACTCGACGCGCTCGAGCGTGATGTCGCGCTCGAACAGGAGTACGTCACCACCCTCTACCGCAAGCTCGACGCCGAACGCGTCGACGCCCAGCGCAGGCTCGACCAGACGCTGCGCCAGACCGGCGGCACCCCGCAGGCCCGCACCGAACGCGACGTCGCCACGACGCTGTACACCGACCGGCTGTCCCAGCTGGGCTCCGTCGAGCAGGGCCTGTGCTTCGGCCGCCTCGACTTCCTGCCCGGCCACGCCGAAGAGACCACCTACATCGGGCGGCTCGGGCTGTTCGACGAGGACGACGACTACCGCCCGCTGCTCGTCGACTGGCGCGCGCCGGTCGCGCGGCCCTTCTACCTCGCCACCGCCGCGTCACCCGAAGGTGTGCGGCGGCGCCGCCACATCCGGTCGCTGAGCCGGAAGGTCGTCGGCGTCGACGACGAGATCCTCGACCTCTCGGCCGCCGACCAGGGGCAAGACCTCGGTCTCGCGGGGGAGGCGGCACTGCTGGCCGCGCTCGAACGCCGTCGCACGGGTGAGATGAGCGACATCGTCGCCACCATCCAGGCCGAGCAGGACCGCATCATCCGCGCGTCGCCGAACGGCGTCCTGGTGGTCCAGGGCGGTCCGGGCACCGGCAAGACCGCGGTCGCGCTGCACCGCGCGGCGTACCTGCTCTACACCCACCGCCAGCAGCTCACCACGCGCGGCGTGCTGGTGGTCGGGCCGAACAGCACGTTCCTGCGCTACATCGGGCAGGTCCTGCCGTCGCTGGGCGAGACCGGGGTGCTGCTCGCCACGATGGGGCAGCTGTACCCGGGCCTGGACGCCACCGGGCCGGTCACCCGCGAGGCCGCCGAGATCAAGGGCCGTCCGGTGATGGCCGACGTGCTCGCCAACGCCGTCCGCGACCGTCAGCGCGTCCCGGAACCGGTGCTGGAGATCGAGTTCGAGCGCGAGATCCTCATGCTCGACCGCAAGACCTGCACCGAGGCGCGGACGCGGGCCCGGCGGTCGCGCCGTCCGCACAACCTCGCGCGGCGCATCTTCGTCTCCGACCTCCTCGACGCGCTGACCCGCCAGGCCGCCCGCAAGCTGGGGGAGGACCTGCTCGACGCGCGCGACGTCCAGGACATCCGGGCCGAGGTCGCCGCCGACAAGAACGTGGCCACCGCGATCAACGGACTGTGGCCGCAGCTCACCCCCGAGATCGTCCTCGACGAGCTGTTCGCCGACCGCGAACGGCTGCGCAGCGCGGCCGGGAAAGCCTTGTCGGACACCGATCGTGAGCATCTCTACAGTCCGACGGACGCGAAGTGGAGCCCGTCGGACGTCCCGCTGCTCGACGAACTCGCCGAACTGCTCGGCGAGGACGACACCGAGGCCCGGGCCGAAAGCGCCCGTCGCGAGCGGGAAGACCGCGCGTACGCGGAAGGCGTGCTCGACATCCTCGAACAGGACGAGGAGATCATCGACGAGGAACTGCTGCGGGTCGGCGACGTCCTCGACGCGGAGCTGTTCGCCGAGCGCCAGCATCGCCGCAGTGAGATGACCGCGGCGCAGCGGGCCGCCCAGGACCGGACCTGGACCTTCGGGCACGTGATCGTCGACGAGGCACAGGAACTGACCGCGATGGACTGGCGGCTGCTGATGCGCCGGTCGCCGAACCGGTCGATGACGCTGGTCGGCGACGTCGCCCAGACCGGCGCTTCCGGCGGCGCGCGGTCCTGGGGCGAGGTGCTGTCGCCCTACGTCGCCGATCGCTGGCGGCTCGAAGAGCTGACCGTGAACTACCGGACCCCGGCGGAGATCATGGCCGTCGCGTCCCGGGTGCTCGCCGACGTCAACCCGGAACTGGAAGCGCCGGTTTCGGTGCGGGAGACCGGTTTCGAGCCGTGGCTGCGTTCCGTGGAACCCGCGGATCTCGCCGGCACGCTGCCGGGGATCGTCGGCGCCGAACTGTCCGCTGTGGACGGTGGGACGGTCGCCGTGCTGTGCCCGGTCCCGATGATCGAACCGGTTTCCGAGGTGCTCGGTGAAGCGGGAGACCGGGTCTCGGTGATGCCGGTCGAGCGGGCGAAGGGCCTGGAGTTCGACTCGGTGGTGCTGGTCGCCCCGGACGAGGTCGTCGCCGGGTCCCCGCGCGGGCTCAACGACCTTTATGTGGCTCTGACCAGGGCGACCCGTCGGATGGGCGTAGTGCAGACCGGTGACCTGGTTCCGGCGCTGGAAGGTCTTGGCTAAGGTCGGCCGCATGCGCACATTCGGCAAGATCGTGGTCATCGGCGCGGGCGTGCTCGCCCTGGCGGCCTGTGGCGAGAAACAGAACACCGCAGGTTCGGTCCAGACCTCCGGCGCCGCCCCCGCGTCGGCTTCGACGTCGGCCCCGGCCTCGAAGGCCCCGACGGGCAAGGAGTGCACGGCGGAGGACGTGAAGACCACCGGGAAGTTCGGCGAGGCGCCGACCATCACCATCCCGGACGACTGCGACCCGCCGAAGAAGCTCATCACCAAGGACCTCGAGCCCGGTACCGGCGAGGGCGCCAAGTCGGGCGCCAACCTGAAGATGAACTATTCGCTGGTCACCTGGTCGAACAAGCAGAAGCTGGACAGCTCGTTCGACCGGGGCGAGCCGTTCGACCTGACCCTCGGCGCCGGCATGGTCATCAAGGGCTGGGACCAGGGCCTCGAAGGGATCAAGCAGGGCGCGCGGCGGCTGCTGATCATCCCGCCGGACCTCGGCTACGGCGAGGGCGGCCGCGGTATCGCGCCGAACGAGACCCTCGTGTTCGTCACGGACGCGGTGAGCGTCCCGACCGACAAGGGCTGATGGGGACTTCCGACGGCCGTGTCCACCGCGGCCGGGTCCGCTCCTGGCTGGTGGACGACGGCTGGGGAGTGGTCGAGTCGGCCGACTTCGCCGATCCCGTCTGGGTCCACTATTCGATGATCACCGGTGTCCGCCCCGGAGCGTTCCGGGAGCTTCATGTCGGTGACGAGGTGGAGCTCACCGTCGAGCACGCCGAACAGGACGAATTCCGGCTGCGGGCCGTCTGGGTGCGGTCGGCTTGACCGAAGTACATGAAGGCCCCCTTCCTTGCGCCTAGGTACAGGAAGGGGGCCTTCATGTACTTCCCGTCAGCCGCTGTATCCCCAGGTGAGCAGGGTGATCTCCAGGCCCTTCTCGACCTTCGCCTCCGGCGGCGCGTCGGTCAGGGCGTAGCCGACCCGGCGCGCGACGGCCTCGCTCGCCGCGTTCTCGGAGTCGATCTGCAGCCTCAGCGGGCTGAGCCCGAGCTCCAGCGCGTACGCGGTGAGAACCCGCAGCGACCGGGCCGCCAGATCCTGTCCGCGATGCGCGGGGCCGACGGCGTAGCCAAGTTCGGCGGGCCCCGAGAGACCCTCCTTCAGCAACAGCACCACCTCGCCGAGCGGCTCGCCGCCGTCGGTCGTGATGGCCAGCCGCAGTCCCTTGCCTTCGGCGCGGCTGCCGACGTACTTCGCGTAGTGAGCCTTCGCCGCCACCTCGTCGAACGGCGACGGCAGCGGCGTGAACCGCGCGACCGCGGGATTGTCGAACAGCCCGGGCATGAAAGCGACGTCGTCTTCGCGCCACTCCCGCAGGACGAGCCCCTCGCCGGTGAGCCGGATGTCGTCGGGCCAAGGCGCTGTCACGGGATCAGCAGGAGCTTGCCGGTGGTGCGCCGCCCCTGGAGGTCTTCGTGCGCCTGGCGGGCGTCGGCCAGCGGGTAGCGGCCGCCGATCCGGATGTTCAGCGAGCCGTCCTGAACGGCGGCGAACAGCTCGTTCACCCGCCACTCCAGTTCCTCGCGGGTGAGCACGTAGTGCGCGGAGGTCGGCCGGGTGAGGTACACCGAGCCGCTGCGGTTGAGCAGCTGCGGGTCGATCGGCGGCACCGGGCCGCTGGCCGCGCCGTAGAGGGCGAGCAGGCCGCGGACCTTCAGGCTCGCCAGGCTGCCGTCCACAGTGGACTTGCCGACGCCGTCGTAGACCACCGAGACGCCCTTGCCGCCGGTGAGGTCACGGGTGGCCTTGGCGAAGTCGACCTGGTCGTAGCGGATGACGTCGTCCGCGCCCGCCTGCTTGGCGAGTTCGGCCTTCTCGTCGGTGGAGACGGTGCCGATCACCCGCGCGCCGCGTGCCTTGGCCAGCTGGACCAGCAGCAGGCCCATCCCGCCCGCGGCGGCGTGGATCAGCACGTCGTCGCCCGCCTTGACCTCGTAGGTCGAAGCGATCAGCGCGTGCGCGGTGACACCTTGGAGCATCGTCGCGGCGGCCGTCTCCTCGGTCACGCCGTCCGGGATCTTCACCGCGATCGAGGACGGAAGCAGACGGCGCTGGGCGTAGCTGCCGAGCGAACCCTGCCAGGCGACCCTGTCGCCGACGGTGAACCCGGTCACGTCCGCGCCGACCGCGGCCACCGTGCCCGCGCCTTCCATCCCCAGGATGAACGGCGTGTCGATCGGGTAGATGCCCTCGCGGTGATAGGTGTCGATGTAGTTGACGCCGGCCGCGGCGACGTCCACGAGCAGTTCCCCGGCGCCGGGTTCGCCCACCTCGACTTGCGCCGGCTCAAGGACTTCGGGACCGCCGGTTCGCCGGATCTGCACTGCCGTGGGCATACATCCTCCTCGTTCAAGGTCGTTCCGACCGGGACAACTATGGCCGACGCCACGGTTATTCCGCGTCCCGGGCCGTTCGCGGTTAAGCTCGGCCCGTGGCTGAGACCGAAGAGAAGACCGAGACCGCCGCCCCCACGTCGCGCCAGGTCGCGGCCGCCCGCGACTTCGTGAAGCGGCACGGGAAGCCGTCGCGCGCGGTGGTGGAGAACATCGGCCGCATCGGCGCCAGGGTCGTGCTCGTGGGCGCCGACGGCGCGCTCGGCGACGTCGTCGTCGCCTCCACGGAGGCGGGCGACGCGCTGGTCGAGGCCGTCCAGGACCTCGAACCCGCCGAATGGGACAGCGAGACCGTGAAGGCCACCAAGATCGGCGCCGAGCACCGCCGCCGGATGGCGGGGAAGTGAGCGGCTCCGCGATCCTCGTCTCCTGCTCGGCGCTGCCGGAAGGCGACGGCGACGAGCACGCCGTTCCCGAGGCGCTGGCCGACCTCGGCTTCAAGACCCGCTGGGCCGCCTGGGACGACAAGACCGTCGACTTCGGCGCCGCGGACATCGTCGTCCTGCGCGCCGCGTGGGACTACGCCGAGCGCCGCGACGAGTTCCTGTCCTGGGCCGAATCCGTGCCCGCGCTGTCCAATTCGGCCGAGGTCGCGCGCTGGAACACCGACAAGTCCTACCTGGCCGAACTCGGCGACGCCGGGGTCGCGGTCGTGCCGACGACCCTGATCGCGCCGGGCGGCGACACCCCGCGCTGGCCCAAGGGCGAGTTCGTGCTGAAGCCCGCGATCGGCGCGGGCTCCCGGGGTGTCGGGAAGTTCTCGGCCGGCGACGACGCCGCGTCGCATCTGAAGACCCTCCACGACGACGGCCACACCGTGATGATGCAGCCGTATCAGTCCAGTGTGGACAGTGAAGGTGAGCAGGCGCTGGTGTTCTTCGGCGGCGTGTACTCGCACGCGTTCTCGAAGGCCGTCATGCTGGGCCGGGAACTCGACGAATCCGGTTTGTGGGTCACGGAAAAGCTCGCGCCCGTGCAGCCGTCCGCCGCGTTCCGCGCGCTGGCCGAAGACGCCCTGGACGCGACAGCGGCGCTTCTCGGCATCCTGCGCGCGGAGCTGCTCTACGCGCGCGTCGACCTCGTCACCGGTCCGGACGGCAGGCCGCTGCTGTTGGAACTGGAGCTCGTCGAGCCTTCGCTCGGTTTCCGGCAGACCGATGCCGCCGCCGCTTGGCGCTTCGCGTCCGCCGTGCGGCAGCAACTCGCCTGACGCCTGACGCGTTTCGTCCTCTGAATGCGGTAGATGCGTGTGCAACCACCGCATTCAGAGGACGAAATGCGAGAACGTCAGGCGGGCTTCACGCGTTTCGCGGCCAAACGCTCCGGCTTCGGCCACCGCACGTCCCGCGCCCACCCGAACTTCTCGAACAGCCAGATCACCCGCGCCGACACGTCGACCTGTCCGCGCAGGACACCGTGCCGCGCGCAGGTCGGGTCGGCGTGGTGGGAGTTGTGCCACGACTCGCCCATGGACAGGATCGCCAGCGGCCAGAAGTTCGCCGCCTTGTCCCGGCTGGCGAACGGGCGCTCCCCGACCAGGTGGCAGATCGAATTCACCGACCAGCTGACGTGGTGCAGGAACGCGATCCGGACCAATCCCGCCCAGAAGAAGCCGGTCACCACACCCCACCACGACCAGCTGAGCAGTCCGCCGAGCACAGCGGGCAGCGCGAGGCTGAGCGTGATCCACAGCCAGAAGTAGCGGTTCACCAGGCGAAGATCCTTGTCCGCCACCAGATCCGGCGCGAACCGCTCGTAGTTGGTCACCTCGCGGCTGAACATCCAGCCCATGTGCGCGTGCCAGAACCCGCGCAGCAGCGCCCCGGGCGACGTCCCGAACAGCCAGGGGGAGTGCGGGTCGCCTTCGCGGTCGGCGAAGGCGTGGTGACGGCGGTGGCTGGCCACCCAGAAGATGACCGAGCCCTGCACCGCGAAACTCCCGGCGATGGCGAGCGCGATCCGCAGCGGCCGCCCGGCCTTGAAGGCACCGTGGGTGAAGTAGCGGTGGTATCCGACGGTCACCCCGAGCGTCCCGAGCGTGTAGAACACCGCCGCCAGCACGAGATCGACCCAGGTCATGCCCCAGCCCCACACGATCGGCACGGCGGCGAGCAGCGCGACGAACGGGACCAGCAGGAAGGTCTTGAGTATCAGCATCTCGCCGGAACCCCGGCGGTGCGAGATCAGCGGTTTCGACGGGCTTGCCGGAGGGGCGGGATCGGTGCTGGCGGTCATGCGACACCTCGTGTGCCTAGGACTCGACGGTCACTCCCGGACGGGGTACCGAGGCGCAGCGTAAGGGCATCGTCTGGCGGGTATGCCGCCTGGGGGTTACGTCCGGTTTGCCACGGGGTCAGTTCGAGGTGGCGAGTTCGCGTTCCGGCGCCGTCGCGGAGGGAACGGGACCACGATCGCGCGAACCGCACCAGAGTGCGGCCGTCGAGATGATCACCAGCGCGGAGCCGAGGACGTGGAACGAGACCAGCGCCTCCGGCACGCCCAGGGCGTACTGCACCGAACCCAGGACGCCCTGCGCGAGCGCGATGACCCACACGATGGTGTACCGGCGCCACAGCTGCTTCGGCGTCTCGCCTCGCATCAGCTGGAGCCCGAAGACGGCCAGCACGATCAGGTAGGCCACCAGCAGTCCACCGTGGATCTGGGTGAGCGTCTCGATCGGGGCCTGGAACCGGTGGGTGCCGGGGTCGCCGCCGTGCGGGCCCGCCCCGGTCACCGCGGTTCCCGCCACGAGGACGGCCCACATCGCCGCGGCGAGCACGACCAGCGTCTTGCGGCCCGCGTCCGGGATCAGCCAGCGCGCGGGCTCGTCACCCTCCTTGAACGCCCGCAGCAGCAGGACCGCGAGCCACACCAGGGGAGTGGAGGCCAGGAAGTGGAGCGCGACGGTCCACCATTCGAGTTTGGCGAGCACGGTGATGCCGCCGACGACGGCCTGCAGTATCACGCCGGCGGGCATCGTCCAGGCCAGCTTCACCAGACGGCGGCGGCTCGGGTGCTCGATCTGCACGCGCCACGCGGTGATCACGCACAGCGCGGCGACGGCGATGACGACACCGGTCAGCATCCGGTTGCTGAACTCGATCCACTGGGTGAGCGCGTCGAACTCGGGGTGTGCCACCGGGACGATGCTGCCCTCGACGCACTGCGGCCAGGTCGGGCAGCCGAGGCCCGAACCCGTGACCCGGACGACCGAGCCGGTGACGCCGATTCCGGCCTGCGCGATCACCGCCGCTATCGCGACCGCTCGCTGAACCGCGAACGAGGGATACGGCAGACGCGCTACAAGGCTCTGGAACGGCACCGTCCGATGCTAGAACGCCCTTCCTGAGAGCGTTCCACCGGCTACGTGGGGTGTGTCGGGGGCCTCAGAGTCTGGTGGTGAACCCGCGTCCGCGATCGACGTCGGCAGGACGCTGCCTGGTCGACCACCTCGCGACGGCGGGCAGGGCGTCCTGCCACCGCGATAGCGGGGCCTTCGGCCGAGGCGGGTTCACGCGTGTGGTCGCCTCTTCGGGTCCATCTCAGCTCCGCCGACAGAGCTTCAGGTGAGCTTGGTGGTCTTGCTCGCCAGCGCGCCCGCGACGACGCCCCAGCCGACGAGGACCGCGAACGGGCCCCAGCCGAACGAACCGTCCAGCAGTACCGAGCGCAGGCCTTCGGCGAGCGCGCCCGACGGCAGCAGCTCGACGACCGTCGCGAGCCCGGCCGGCATCGTCGACGGCGCCAGCAGGATGCCGCCGGCGAGCAGCAGCACGAACCAGACGATGTTCGCCAGCGCCAGCACGGCTTCCGCGCGCAGCGCCCCGCCGAGTAGCAGGCCCAGCGCGCCGAACGCGAGCGTGCCGACGATCAGGAACGGGATGGCGCCGAGGATCCCGCCCAGCGACGGCGACCAGCCCAGCAGCGCGGCCACGACCCCGAGGATCACCGCCTGCAGCGCGACCACCACCAGCGCGGCGGCCACCCGGCCCGCGACGAGCAGCCAGCGGGGCAGCGCGGTGGCGGAAAGCCGTTTGAGGACGCCGTACCGGCGGTCGAAGCCCAGCGCGATGGCCTGTCCGGTGAACGCGGACGACATCACCGCGAGCGCCAGGATCCTCGGCGTGATCCAGTCCACTTTGGACGAATCGCCGAGTTGTGCCGACGGCAGGATGTCCAGCAGCGACAAGCCGATCAGCAGCGCGAGCGGGATGAGCAGGGTCAGCAGGATCTGCTCGCCGTGGCGCAGGGTCAGGCTCGCCTCGACCTTCGCGTGCGTGCGCAGCATCCTGCCGAGCGAACCGCGGCCGGGGGCCGGGGTGAACGTGCCGGGGGTGAACCGCGGTGCCGGTGTCGTGGTCATGCGCGCAGTTCCCGTCCGGTCAGCTCCAAGAAGACCTCTTCCAGCGTGCGCCTGCCGACCTGCAGTTCCTCGGGCATGACGCCCTGCTGCGCGCACCACGCCGTCACAGTCGACACCACCTGCGGATCGATCGCGCCCTCGACGAGGTACGTCCCCGGCGCCGACTCGCGCACGAGGTGACCTTCGGGCAGCGCCGCGGTCAGCAATCCGGTGTCGAGCCGCGTGCGGGCCTTGAACCGCAGCTGCGCGGTCTCGCCGGCGTCGACGGTCAGCGACTGCGGGGAGCCTTCGACGACGACCTTGCCGTGGTCCACGATCACCACGGTGTCGGCCAGCGTTTCGGCCTCCTCCATCAGATGCGTGGTGAGCAGCACGCTGACCCCGTCGGCGCGCAGCGCCTGGAGCAGGTCCCAGACCAGGCGGCGGGCCTGCGGGTCCATCCCCGCGGTCGGCTCGTCGAGGAAGAGCAGTTCAGGGCGCCCGACGAGCGCGCAGGCGAGCGAGAGCCGTTGCTGCTGCCCGCCGGAAAGCCGTTTGAACGGCGTCTTGCGCGCTCCCGCGAGACCGAGGACGTCCAGCAGCCAGGCCGGGTCGAGCGGATTCGCCGCGCACGCCGCGACCAGTCCGAGCATCTCGTCGGCGCGGACGCCGGGATACGCGCCGCCGCCCTGGGGCATCACGCCGATCTGCGGCCGCAGCGCCGAGCCGTCCCGCGACGGATCCAGGCCAAGGACCCGGACTTCGCCGCCGTCAGGCCGCAGGAAGCCTTCGCAGATCTCGACGGTGGTGGTCTTGCCGGCCCCGTTCGGGCCGAGCAGAGCGAGCAGGGTGCCGCGGTCCATCCGCAGATCGAGTCCATCGACCGCGGTGGTGGATCCGTAGCGTTTCACCAGCCCGGTGATCTCGACGGCGGGGGCGTTCACGACAGGTCACGATACGGCCTCACGCCGGGACCGAATGCTCCGGGGACGGTCTGGACAGCAGCAGTGGTGAGAGGCGGTGGACGATGAACAGTCCCAGAAGCGTGACGACCCCGGCGGCGGCCCACGCGAACGGCAGCACGAAGCCGCGGCCTTCGAAGGTGCTGCCCGTCGTCGGCAGCAGGAACGGCAGGACGGCGGTGACGATCGTCGCGGCGATGCGGAACCGCGAGGTCCCCGCCGCCGCGGCGAGCGGGATGATCGCCCACAACAGGTACCAGGGCTGCAGCGCCACGTGCAGCACCATCACCGCGCCCAGCGAGACCCCGAGGCCGATGATCGGCCGGTAGCGCCACTTGAAGCTGTCCCACAGGAACTTGACCGTCACCGCGCCCGCGACGAGATACCCGAGCGCGCCGAGGATCGGCACCATCGCGTTGGTGTGGTTGCCGAGACCGAGCGCGATGCCAAGGACACCGCCGAGCGCCGCGAGCTCCGACGTCGGCGAGATCCACGAGCGGACCAGCCCCGGGGTCCCGAGCGCGCCGACCCAGCCGAAGCCGAGGCCGGTGCCGTAGCAGACCGCCACCAGCACCACCCCGAACAGCAGTGCCATCGGCACCGCCGCGGTGAGCAGGTCCTTGATCCGGCCGTGCCAGCGTCTGGCCACCATCACCGTGAAGAACGGCAGCGCCAGGATCGCGTTCAGTTTCACCGCGACGCCGAGGGTGATCAGTACGACCCCGAGCCCGATGTACAGCAGCTCGCCCTTGGCAAGCGGGGGCGGTTCGTCGTTCTTGAACCGCACCGGCATCCGCTGGAGACCGACCTCCAGCCCGGCGACCATGAGCCCGATCGCCAGCGCGTCGTTGTGGGCGCCCGCGACGAAGTGGAAGATCAGCAGCGGGTTCGCGGCGCCGAGCCACAGCGCGGTGGCAGGCTGCACGCCGAACCGCTTGGCCAGCCGGGGCAGCGCCCAGATGATCAGGATGACGCCGATCAGCGCGAGCCCGCGCTGCAGCAGCACGCCGGTGACGATGTTGCCGCTGCTCAGCGGGGCGAGCCAGCCGCCGAGACGCAGCAGCAGCGGACCGTAGGGCGCCGGGGTCTCGCGCCACATGTTGGAGACGCCCGAGGTCAGCGGGTCGGAGACGCCGAGCGCCTCGGCCGGGCCGAGGGAGTACGGGTCCATCCCGCGGGCCACGATCTCGCTCTGCGCGAGATAGCTGTAGACGTCGCGGGAGAACAGCGGCGGGATGAACAGCAGCGGCGCGCACCAGAGCGCGATGGTCCGGGCGAGCTGGCCCTGGGTGGTGAGACGGCGGCGCGCGGGCTGCGCGAACCGGCCGAGCAGCAGCCAGCTCAGCACGATGATCGCCATGCCCGCCAGGCCCATCGCGAGCGAGACCATGGGGATG
This sequence comes from Amycolatopsis oliviviridis, assembly GCF_014654365.1. Taxonomy (GTDB): domain Bacteria; phylum Actinomycetota; class Actinomycetes; order Mycobacteriales; family Pseudonocardiaceae; genus Amycolatopsis; species Amycolatopsis oliviviridis. Next base: position 498,484 of record NZ_BNAY01000002.1, on the reverse strand, counting down.
CGGGTGAACAGCCGCAGGACCGGGATCTCCTGCACCGGGTTGATCACCGGCGCGGCGCCCGCGCCGAGCGAGCCGAGGGCGAGGAACAGGGAACCGACCGCGCCGAAGCGGCGGACGACGTTCAGCCCGCGCAGTTCCTTGTCGTCGAGCGGCTCCGGTTCACGCGGGTGCCCGGGGGAGAGCGTCGCCACCGATCCCGCGGCCGGGTACTTCTCCGGGCCTGCTTCGTCCGTGTCCCGCCCTGCCGGGTGATCGCCCACTGCCACGAACGAAGGGTAGCGATCGCGGGAACAGACCGAGCGGGTACATGGTTACCCCTGTGGTTTCACCGGCGGACGTGACCCACGCCACTCCGTGAGGCACCCCTCTTTGCCGTCTCCCCGGAAATACGTCACACTTGTGTTGTGAAAAAGACGGGGACGCGGAACGAGGCCGGTGGCGACATGCCCCGCGCCGAGGTCCAGCCTGTCCCCGCGCAGGTCGGCCCCGAGGGCCGGACCAGGCACGAAGTGGCCCGTTTGCTGCTGGAACAGGGTCCGATGACCGCCGTCGAGGTGGCCGATCAGCTGGGCATCAGCGCGGCCGCCGTCCGCCGTCATCTCGACGCGCTGCTCGCCGACGGCGAGGCCGAAACCCGGGACGCGTCCCGCCGCGGCCCTCGCGGACGCGGCCGTCCCGCCAAGAACTTCCTGCTCACCGAAGCGGGCCGCGCCCGGTTCGGGCACGCCTACGACGACCTCGCGTCCTCGGCCATCCGCTTCCTCTCCGAGCACGCGGGAGAAGACGCGGTGAAGGCCTTCGCGGAGGCCCGTGTCGCTTCCCTGGTCGGTCCGCATCAGGACGCGATCACCAAGCACACGGACCCGGCCGCCCGCGCCGAGGCCCTCGCTGCGGCGCTGACCAGGGAGGGTTACGCTGCGTCGACCCGTCAGGTCGGTGTCGGCGAACAGCTTTGCCAGCACCATTGCCCGGTCGCCCACGTCGCCGCCGAGTTCCCTCAGTTGTGTGAAGCCGAGACAGAGGCTTTCGCGGAACTTCTGGGTACCCACGTGCAGCGACTGGCGACCATCGCACGCGGTGACAACGTGTGCACCACCCACGTACCCGTCGTTCCGACGGGTCACCCGGCCACACCCGCGCCGGGAAGCACGGCGCCCTCCCCAGGGCGCACAGCACGGATCCCGAATGGAGGGAAACCCGCATGACTGCCGCTGCCGAGCAGCGCACTCCCACCACCGCGCCCATGAGCCAGGAAGAGACCATCGAGTCCCTTGGCAAGTACGCGTTCGGCTGGGCGGACTCCGACGAGGCGGGCGCCAGCGCCCGCCGAGGACTGAACGAGGACGTCGTCGTCGACATCTCCTCGAAGAAGTCCGAGCCGGAGTGGATGCGCGAAGCGCGACTGAAGGCGCTCAAGCTCTTCGACTTGAAGCCGATGCCCAACTGGGGTGCGGACCTCTCCGGGATCGACTTCGACAACATCAAGTACTTCGTGCGGTCCACGGAGAAGCAGGCCACTTCCTGGGAAGACCTGCCCGAGGACATCAAGAACACGTACGACAAGCTCGGCATCCCCGAGGCGGAGAAGCAGCGCCTCGTCGCCGGTGTCGCCGCGCAGTACGAGTCCGAGGTCGTTTACCACCAGATCCGCGAGGATCTGGAGGCGCAGGGCGTCCTGTTCCTGGACACCGACACCGCGCTCAAGGAGCACCCGGAGATCTTCAAGGAGTACTTCGGCTCCGTGATCCCGGCCGGGGACAACAAGTTCTCCGCGCTGAACACCGCGGTGTGGTCCGGCGGCTCGTTCATCTACGTCCCCAAGGGCGTCAAGGTGGACATCCCGCTGCAGGCCTACTTCCGCATCAACACCGAGAACATGGGTCAGTTCGAGCGGACCCTGATCATCGTCGACGAAGACGCCTACGTGCACTACGTCGAGGGTTGCACCGCGCCGATCTACCAGTCCGACTCGCTGCACTCGGCGGTCGTGGAGATCATCGTGAAGAAGGGCGCCCGCTGCCGTTACACGACCATCCAGAACTGGTCGAACAACGTCTACAACCTGGTCACCAAGCGCGCCAAGTGCGAAGAGGGCGCGACCATGGAGTGGATCGACGGCAACATCGGGTCCAAGGTCACGATGAAGTACCCGTCCGTCTTCCTCATGGGCGAGCACGCCAAGGGCGAGGTCCTCTCGGTCGCGTTCGCGGGCGAGGGCCAGCACCAGGACGCCGGCGCGAAGATGGAGCACCTGGCGCCGCACACCTCCTCGACCATCGTGTCGAAGTCGGTGGCGCGCGGCGGTGGCCGCACCTCCTACCGCGGCCTGGTCAAGGTCGCGAAGCGGGCGCACCACTCGCGGTCCAGCGTCGTCTGTGACGCGCTGCTGGTCGACACGATCTCGCGGTCGGACACGTATCCGTACGTCGACATCCGCAACGACGAGGTGTCGATGGGCCACGAGGCGACCGTCTCGAAGGTCAGCGAAGACCAGATGTTCTACCTCATGTCGCGCGGTCTCGACGAGGCCGAGGCCATGGCGATGATCGTGCGCGGGTTCGTCGAGCCCATCGCGCGTGAGCTGCCGATGGAGTACGCGCTCGAGCTGAACCGCCTGATCGAGCTTCAGATGGAAGGGTCCGTCGGCTAGTCATGTCGGTTACCGAGAACAACGTTTCCGAAGCGATGCGCGAAGGGGTCGTCATCCCGGCGACCTCTCGCGCGGAGCGCTTCACTTCCCACGACGTCGAGGCCTTCGAGGTCCCCGGCGGCCGTGAGGAGAACTGGCGGTTCACGCCGATGAAGCGGCTGCGCGGCCTGCACGACGGGTCCGCCACCGTTTCGGGTTCGGCCACCGTGGACGCCGACGCCGCCCCTGAACTGAAGATCGAGAAGGTCGGCCGGGACGACGAGCGCCTCGGCGTCGCGGGCGTCCCGAGCGACCGGATCGCCGCGCAGGCCTACTCCTCGTTCACCGAGGCCACCGTCATCACGGTGCCCAAGGAGACGAAGACGTCGAAGCCGTCGACGGTGAAGATCACCGGCCCCGGCGAGGGCAAGGTCGCCTACGGGCACGTGCAGGTCCGCGCCGAGCAGTTCTCCGAGGCCGTCATCGTCCTCGACCACGTCGGCTCCGGCACTTATGCCGACAACGTCGAGTTCGTCATCGGCGATTCGGCGAACGTGACCGTGGTCAGCGTCCAGGACTGGGCCGACGACGCGGTGCACGTCTCCGAGCAGCACCTCAAGCTCGGCCGCGACGCCACGCTCAAGCACATCGTCATCACCCTGGGCGGTGACCTGGTCCGCGTCTCGCCGACGGCGACCTTCGCCGACAAGGGCGGCGACGTCGAGATGCTCGGCCTGTACTTCGCGGACGAAGGACAGCACCAGGAGCACCGGCTCTTCGTCGACCACGCGGTGCCGAACTGCAAGTCGCGGGTGATGTACAAGGGCGCGCTGCAGGGCGACGACGCGCACACCGTGTGGGTCGGCGACGTGCTGATCCGGGCGGCCGCCGAGGCCACCGACACCTACGAGCTCAACCGCAACCTGGTGCTGACGCCGGGCGCGCGGGCCGACTCGATCCCGAACCTGGAGATCGAGACCGGCGAGATCGAAGGCGCCGGGCACGCGAGCGCGACGGGAAGGTTCGACGACGAGCAGTTGTTCTACCTTCAGTCGCGCGGGATCGGCGAGGACGCCGCGCGGCGCCTGGTCGTACGCGGGTTCTTCCACGAGATCCTGGTCAAGATCGGTGTTCCCGAGGTGCGCGAGCGTCTCGAGGCCGCCATCGAAGCCGAGCTCGAAGCCGTGGGCGTCTAAGCCCTCTCGTCCGTCCACATCAGACTTTAGGAAAGAAATGCCTACGCTGGAAATCAAGGATCTGCACGCCTCGGTCACGACCGAGGAGGGCCCCAAGGAGATCCTCAAGGGCGTCAACCTGACCATCAAGTCGGGCGAGACCCACGCGATCATGGGCCCCAACGGTTCGGGCAAGTCCACGCTGTCCTACGCCATCGCCGGTCACCCCAAGTACGAAGTCACCTCCGGGCAGGTCCTGCTCGACGGTGAGGACGTGCTGGAGATGAGCGTCGACGAGCGCGCCCGCGCGGGCCTGTTCCTCGCCATGCAGTACCCGGTCGAGGTGCCGGGCGTGTCCATGTCCAACTTCCTCCGCACCGCGGCCACCGCGGTCCGTGGCGAGGCCCCCAAGCTGCGCCACTGGGTCAAGGAGGTCAAGGAGGAGATGGGCAAGCTGGAGATCTCGTCCGAGTTCGCCGAGCGTTCGGTGAACGAGGGCTTCTCCGGTGGCGAGAAGAAGCGCCACGAGATCCTGCAGCTGGCGCTGCTCAAGCCGAAGATCGCCATCCTCGACGAGACCGACTCGGGCCTCGACGTCGACGCGCTGCGCGTCGTGTCCGAGGGCGTCAACGAGTTCAAGGCCAACAACGACGCCGGCGTCATGCTGATCACGCACTACACGCGGATCCTGCGGCACATCACGCCCGACTTCGTGCACGTCTTCGCCGGCGGCAAGATCGTCGAGTCCGGCGGCCGTGAACTCGCGGACGAGCTGGAGGAGAACGGGTACGTCAAGTACACCGGCTCCGCCGAGACCGCCTCCGTCTGATCACTGAACTTCACGACTACACCGAGAGGAGTTGGCCCGATGACCACCACCACGGCTAACTCTGTACCGCTAGATGTGGCGGCCATCAGGGCCGACTTCCCGATCCTGACCCGCACCGTGCGGGACGGGAAACCCTTGGTGTATCTGGATTCCGGTGCGACGTCCCAGAAACCGGCGCAGGTGCTCGAAGCCGAGCGCCGGTTCCTGGAGACTTCGAACGCCGCGGTGCACCGCGGCGCGCACCAGCTCGCCGAGGAGGCGACCGACGCCTACGAATCCGCCCGTGTGCGGATCGCGGAGTTCGTCGGCGCCTCCCCGCACGAGCTGGTGTTCACCAAGAACGCCACCGAGGGCATCAACCTCGTCGCCTACGCCATGAGCAACGCCGCCACGGCCGGTCCCGGGGCCGAGCGGTTCAAGATCGGTCCCGGCGACGAGATCGTCATCACCGAGATGGAGCACCACGCGAACCTGGTGCCGTGGCAGCAGCTCTGCCAGCGCACCGGCGCGACGCTGAAGTGGTTCTCCGTCACCGCCGACGGCCGCCTCGATCTGTCCAATGTGGATGAACTGATCACCGAGCGGACCAAGGTGCTCGCGTTCACGCACCAGTCCAACGTGCTCGGCACGATCAACCCGGTCGAGTTCCTGGTGAAGAAGGCCCGCAAGGTCGGCGCGCTGGTCGTGCTGGACGCCTGCCAGTCGGTGCCGCACTTCCCGGTGGACCTGCACGCGCTGGACGTCGACTTCGCCGCTTTCGCCGGGCACAAGATGGTCGGCCCGTACGGCATCGGTGTCCTCTACGGCCGCCGCGAGCTGCTCGAAGCGATGCCGCCGTTCCTGACCGGTGGTTCGATGATCGAGCTGGTCCGCATGGAACAGACCACGTTCGCCGCGCCGCCGCAGCGGTTCGAGGCGGGCACCCCGATGACGTCGCAGGCCGTCGGCCTCGGCGCGGCCGCCGATTACCTGTCGGCGATCGGCATGGACCGCGTCGCCGCGCACGAGCACGTCCTCACCGAGGCCGCGCTGGCCGGGCTCGGCGAGATCCCCGGTGTGCGGATCATCGGCCCCACCGACATGGCCGACCGCGGCGGGCTGGTGTCGTTCGTCATCGACGGCGTCCACCCGCACGACTCGGGCCAGGTGCTGGACAGCCTCGGCGTCGCCGTGCGCGTCGGGCACCACTGCGCGTGGCCGCTGCACCGGGCCTGCTCGGTCCCGGCGACCGTGCGCGCGTCGTTCTACGTCTACAACACACTGTCCGAAGTGGACGCACTGGTGAACGGTGTGCGCGAGGCGCAGAAGTTCTTCGGGGTCGCCTGATGAACCTCGAAAGCATGTACCAGGAGATCATCCTGGACCACTACAAGAACCCGCACGGCCGTGGCCTGCGCGAGCCGTTCGACGCCGAGTCGTTCCAGGTCAACCCGACCTGCGGCGACGAGGTGACGCTGCGGGTGAAGGTCGACGACGGGAAGGTCGCCGACGTCTCCTACGAGGGGCAAGGCTGCTCGATCAGCCAGGCGTCCACGTCGGTCTTGACGGATCTCGTCGTCGGGCACACCGTGGAGGAGGCGTTCACCACCATGGACGCCTTCGTCGAGCTGATGCAGGGCAAGGGACAGATCGAGCCGGACGAGGACGTGCTGGAGGACGGCATCGCCTTCGCCGGCGTGGCCAAGTACCCGGCCCGCGTGAAATGCGCCCTGCTCGGATGGATGGCGTTCAAGGACGCCGTCGCCCGCACGACCAACGGAGTTGAGACGGCATGACCGAACAGCAGACCGAAACCCGCGAGGGGCGCACGGCCGCCGACCTCGACGCCGAGACCGCCGCCGCCCCGGACACCGCCGACGTGGCGAAGGTCGAGGACGTCGAAGAGGCGATGCGTGACGTCGTCGACCCCGAACTCGGCATCAACGTCGTCGACCTGGGGCTCGTCTACGGCATCCACGTCGAGCCGGACAACACCGCCACCATCGACATGACCCTGACGTCCGCGGCCTGCCCGCTGACCGACGTCATCGAGGACCAGACCGGTGCCGCGCTCGTCGGCGGGGGAACGGGCCTGGTCAAGGACTTCCGGATCAACTGGGTCTGGATGCCGCCGTGGGGCCCGGAGAAGATCACCGACGACGGCCGCGAACAGCTGCGGGCGCTCGGCTTCACCGTCTGAGGCTCACCTCCCCGGACCGCATTTAGTCCTCTGGATGCGGTCCGGGGAGCGTATAACGACCTATACCGCGGCCCGCAGGTCAGTCGTGGGTCGGCTGAACGGCGGTGAAAAGCAGCGGCTGAGCGGTGTCGATCCCGCCGCCCTTCCAGTCCACGACGCTCGTCTCGTCGGCGCCCGGCAGCCGGACCTCGAGGTACGCCGGCACCGTCGTCCCGTCGGTCCAGGTCAGCCCGACCTCCGCGCCCGGTCCGTTACCGACCTGCGCGAGCCGGACGGGCTGGGAGGTGTCCCGGGTGGCGACCGACGGGATCGGCCGCTTGCCCGCGTCGAGCAGGCGCACGTCCTGGACGTAGCCGGTCAACGTGCACTCGCCGTTTTCGGCGATGGTGCCGAAGAACAGGCCGGATCCCTTCACGGTGCCCTGCTGTCCGGCCTCGTTCGTGAACAGTTCGACCTCGGCGGCACGGCACGGCCCCGCGGGTTCGCTCGCGAAAGCGGTCCCCGCCAGGATCAGCGACGCGGCCGTGGTCCCGGCGAGCGCCAGTCCGATGAACTTCTCCGTCTTCCCCATGATCTTTCCCCTTCCTGGACCGGGTGGTCCGGACATGGGGTGTGATGCCGCCCGGGGCGGGGGAGTTGGACCACGATCGGGTGATCTAGTTCACTGCCGGGCCGATCGGGCCGATCTCCAGCTGACCTTCGTCGCCGACCGGCCCGAGACCCCAGGGCAGGACGTAGCGGGTGCCCGTTCCCGGCACGGTGAACTCCGCGCGGACCGGCGTCGGGGCCGCGGAGCCGTCGACGGTCTCCCGCGACCAGCTCATCGACACCTCCGCCATTCCCTCGCCGGGCACGAGGGTGACGCGTTTCGGTTCACCCGTCCCGTCGCCGACTTTCCGGGGCAGCGGTCCCGTGGCGGTCACGAGCCGGAAGTCCTGCGGGTAGCCGAAAACATCGCAGGTGCGGGTCGTCGCTTCGATGAGCAGGGCGGCGTACCAGCGGTTCTCGTTGCCGGTGCCGTTGTCCGCGTCGTTGTGGTAGATCCGCAGTTCGTCGGCGCGGCACAGGGCCGGATCCACCGCCGGAGGCGTCGCGGCCGGGGGCGGAGCCGCCGGAGTCTCGCGGGGGACCAGCCACCACGTCGCGCCCGCGGCCGCGATCACGCAAGCGCAGAGGTACGGCAGCCAACGGCGTTTCGCCGGCTTCGCGTTCCCGCGCAGGCCGTCGGCGAAGGCCCGCATCGTCGGCCATCGTTTCGCCGGGTCGGGTTGAAGCGCTTTACGGATGACGGCGTTCAGCGTCCGGGGCAGGGTGACGGCCGAGGGATCGCCCACGACCGCGCCGGTCAGCAGCCGGTGGGCGAGCGCGCCGAGACCATAGACGTCGGTCCGCTCGTCGACGATTCCGGCCTGCTTCGCCTGTTCCGGCGCCATGTAGCCGGGTGAACCCGCCATCTGCGTCAGGCCGGAACCCTGGGCCAGCGCCTTCGCCAGGCCGAGATCCGCGAGTACCACGCGATCGCCCTGGAAGAGCACATTGGACGGTTTGAGGTCCCGGTGCACGACGTCCATCCCGTGCAGGACGCAGACCGCCTCCGCCACTTCGAGCAGGATCGGCAGGGCCACCTCGGGAGCCATCGGGCCGTCGAGACGCTCTTCGAGGCTGCCGCCATCGGCGAACGGGGTGACGAAATACGGGCGCCCGTCGGGAAGCTCGCCGATGTCGAGCACGCGCAGGACGCGGTCCGAATCGGCCTGGCGCAGCAGCCGGGCTTCGGTGCGGAAACGGTCGCGAACGTCCATTCTGGACGACCAGTTGTCCGCGAGAACCTTGACCGCCACGGAAGAACCCAGGATGTCGTCGCGGGCCAGCCACACCGACGCGAACGCGCCGGTGCCCAGCAGGCGCTCGACCCGGTAGCGCCCGATCTCTTCGATGATCTTCACCCCCGGCCACGATGCTAACCGAGCCCGATGTCCCGCTGACCGGCCACCTTTCTTCGAAAGTCCTGGAAATGCTTGTGGACCTCGGCGGCGTTTCGCCACGATTTTTCGAGCCTGGACGAAACCAGGCGGAACTGGGGAACAAATGAAAACGCGCAAAACCCTCACGGCCATGTTCATGGTCGTGGCCTCCGTGATCGCCACGGCGGGGACTGCGGACGCTTCGCCTGCGGTCGCTGACAAGGCCGGACTCGTCTACTTCACCACCTTGGTCACCCAACCGAGCTACAAGCTCCAGTACGCCGACGAGTGGAACAAGATCGGCACGCTCTACGCGGGCTCGAACTACTTCAAGTGCTGGAAGGTCGGCACCCGCATGCGTGCCTTCAACCGCAGCAGCGCGATCTGGCTGCTCACGGACGACGACACCGGGAACGCGAACGTGTGGGTTCCGGACGTCAACCTGGACGACTACGGCTTCGCGAACGACACCACCCTGCTCAACGAGTGCTGATCCGCGGTGACCGGCGGGGAGGATTCGCCCCGCCGGTCACCCCGGTTACGATCCGGATGGGGTGATCAGCCGAGTCCGGGGGAGCGCGATGGTGGACGACGATCTCGAACGGCTCGCCGCCGAGGCCGCGGCCGACCCCGCCGCGCTGGACAGGCTGCTCCGCCGGATCGAACCGGAGGTGCTGCGCCGCTGCGGCCGCTTCCTGCCCTGCCGTCAGGACGCCGAAGAAGCGTGCCAGGACGTCCTGCTCAAGGTGTCGGCGAATCTCGCCGCTTTCGAGTGGCGGTCGAAGTTCGGCACCTGGCTGCACACGATCGTGTCGAACAGCGCGCTGAGCACCTATCGCTCACTCAAACGCCGCTCCGCCAAGCAGTTCTCCGCCGACGAACTGATCGCGCTGAAACCGGACCCGCGCACCACGAGCGTCATCGCCGGCTCACGGCTCGATCTGCTCGACGCGCTCGAAAAGCTCGAAGTGTCCAAGCCGCAGGTGGTCCGGCCCTTCATCTTGCGCGACATCTCCCAACTCACCTACGCCGAGATCGCCGACGAACTGGACGCCCCGGTCGGCACGGTGAAGTCCCAAGTGCACGACGCGCGCCAGGCGATCCAAGAGCTGTTGGGATGATCTTCCGGTCCATCGGGCTCTTCGCCCTCGCCGCCCTCCTGGAGATCGGCGGCGCCTGGCTGATCTGGCAAGGCGTCCGGGAACATCGTGGCTACCTGTGGATCGGTGCGGGCGTCGTCGCGCTGGGCCTCTACGGCTTCGTGGCGACGCTGCAACCCGACGCGAACTTCGGCCGCATCCTCGCCGCGTACGGCGGGGTGTTCGTCGCGGGCTCGCTGGCCTGGGGAATGGTCGCCGACGGCTACCGGCCGGACCGCTACGACGTCATCGGCGCCCTGATCTGTCTCGCCGGGGTCGGCGTCATCATGTACGCGCCCCGGGGTTGACGCGTTCGCCGGAAACTGTCGGCCATCGGAGCTAGTCTGCGCTGTGACCGAAATGGACTTTCCCGCTCCGCCCGCCGACAGGCCCGGGCAGAAGCGAAGATTCTCCCCGCTCCTGCTCGTGATGATCCTGGTGGCGATCGTCGGCGTGGGCACCGGAGGATACGGGTTCTGGACCCTGATGAGCTATCGCATGGTGAGCGTCCCCGGCGAAGCGATGATGCCCACGATCCAGCCGGGGGAGGTCGTCCTGTACCGCTGGGCGGATCTTCCCGAGGTCCCGCGCGGCGCGGTGGTCCTCATGGATCTGTCCGCTTTCCCGGACGCGAGTCCCGGCGAGGGCCGGGCCGTCAAGCGGGTGATCGGCGTGGGTGGTGATCAGGTCGTCTGCTGTACGAAGGACAACCTGATCACCGTCAACGGGAAGCCGGTCAAAGAGCCTTACACCAACGACGACAACGGGTACGGCCGCAAGGAATACCGGCCGTTCAGCGTCCAGGTGCCGCCGGGCACGGTGTTCGTCGCCGGTGACCTGCGGAACAATTCCCGGGACTCGCGCATCTACGCCGAGGAGCCCGGCAACGGCGCCGTTCCCCTGTCGAAGCTGAGCGGAATCGTCGTCGGACTGGGGAGTCCTTTCGCCGCCGAGCCCTTTCCTCAGACCACCGCTTTCGTGGAGGCCGGTCTTCCCGGCGATCCCTTGTCCGACACCGGTTTCCGTACCTCGCGGCTGCTGATGTTCGCCGGCATCGGTCTGTTCGTGCTCGGGGTCATCGGGACGATCGTGATCGTTGTCCGGTCCGCCGGAAAACGACGAAAAGCAGCCGCAGTCCCACCAGCGCGCTGACCACCAGCAGGTTGTAGCCGAACATCTGGTGCAGCGTGACACCCGGCATGGCCTCCGGGCCGGTCGCGCTGCCCAGCAGCAGCACCGCCATCAGCCCGGTGGCCGCGCCGACGAACGCCAGCAGGACCTCGTGCACCAGTCCGGTCACCACGTCGCGGTCGCGTTCGTCGGAGAACAGCCGGACGTTGACCGAAAGCCTGCCCTGCTCCAGCGCGTTGCCGATCCGGTCGACGCGGCGGGGGAGGCGGCGCAGCACCGGCAGGAGCGCCAGCAGTTCGTTGGTGGCCGTGGAGCGCAGCGATTCCGGGCGCAACCCGGCACCCACCTGCTCGGCGGCGTAGGCGCGGGATTCGACGACGATGTTGAATCCCGGCGCCAGCGCGGCCAGCGTTCCCTCCAAAGTGGCCAGTGCGCGGAACACCGCGGCGATCGGCGGGGGCACACTGAGCCGGAAGTCGGCGATCACCCGGAACAGGTCGGTGAACATGTCCAGATCCGGGGCCTGGCCGTGGTTGAAGTGCTTGGCCACCAAGGAACCCAGTGCCCGCTCCAGCCGCCGTTCCTCGATCTCGTCCGGCTGGTCGACGATCTCCAGCAGGCCGTCGCGCAACGCGGCCGGGTCGCCGCGGTCGAGGGCGAGGATGAGGTTCTGCAGCCCGCCGCGCAGACCCGAGTCGAGCCGTCCGACGGAGCCGAAGTCGAGCAGGCCCAGCCTGCCGTCGGCGAGCAGCAGGACGTTGCCGGGATGCGGGTCGGCGTGGAAGACGCCGCTGCCCATCACCTGGCCGAGCACGCAGCGCAGCATCGAGCGCGCGAGGTTCGCCCGTTCCGCGACCGGGACCTGCTCCTTGGCGGCGGCCAGCGGTTTGCCGTCGAGGCGCCGCATCACCAGGACGCGTTCGGTGGACAGTTCCTTGTGGACGGTCGGGAGCGCGACCTCGGTGCCGGGGTAGGCCGCGGCGACCGCTTCGATGTTCCTGGCCTCGGTGCGGAAATCGAGTTCCTCGACCAGTGCGTCGGCGAAGCCCTCGGCGAGGTCGACGACGCCGAGCGAGCGCGCCCAGTCCGCGCGCTGGTCCAGCGCGGCCGCGACCCGGCGGACGATGTCGAGATCCCGGTCGACCAGGGCCTGCACACCGGGCCGCTGCACCTTGACGACGACGTCCTGCCCGCCGCGCAGCTTCGCCCGGTAGACCTGCGCGATCGACGCCGCCGCGATCGGCTCCGGATCGAACTCGGCGAAGATCTCGTCCGGATCGCCGCCGAGTTCTTCCTTGAGCACGGTCGCGATCTCGTCCGCGTCGGCGAAGGCGACCTGGTCCTGGAGTTTGCTCAGTTCGTCGATGAACACCGGCGGGAGCAGATCGGACCGTGTCGAGAGCAGTTGCCCGAGTTTCACGAACGTCACGCCGCCCTCTTCCAGCGCGCGTCGCAGCGACCGCGCCAGTTTGGCGTGCCGGACCTGGGCGAGGCCGGGTTCGCGGCGGCCGGTGAGGTACCGGCCGAGGCCGTGCTTGATCGCGATGCGGGTGATCTGCGAGTACCGCCGTGTCCGGGCAACGCGGCGGCGCAGCGACCGGATCCTGCCGATCAGCCCGAGCCCCGAGCCGGACGGCAGGGCGAACTCCGCGACGAACAGGAAGATCAGCGTCGCCAGGAACGCGCCGCCCGCCACCGGGACGATCAGCCCGGCGACGGCGCCGCCCGTGTACAACGGCCGGGGGAACGCGCTGAGGATGCCGCCCGCGACCAGCCAGCCGAAGCCGGCGGCGCAGAACGCGCGGATCACGCCGATCCGGACGCCCAGTACGCGGCGGGCGGCGACCACGAGCGGCCACAGCATCAGCGCGTAGACAGGCAAGGTGAGCAGGCCGAGCAGCAGGTTCATGCCGATGAGGACATCACGCGCAGCCCGCGCGGGATTCCCGCTCCGGCGGGACGGTACTCACCCTCGAGAGGGAACGGACCCCGAAGTTGTAGGTAGTGGTCGCTTCCTTGGGCGCGAACAGGACACCGAGGACGGCCGTCGCCGCGGCGACGAGGAAGCCGGCGCGAAGGTCGATCAGGTCGCCGAGCAGGCCGATGAGCGGTGCGCCCGCGGCTTGGCCGAGCGCCAGCATCAGGAAGGCCACGCCGACACCGAACGCGGGTGCCGTCGGATAAGCCCTGGTGCCCCAGAGGATCAGCACGCCGGTCAGTCCGATGTAGACGGCTCCGAACAGTGCCGCCGCGACGACGAGCGCGGGGAACGACCGGGTGGCGAGGGCGAAGAGCGCCGTGGCGAGGGCGAACAAAACCATCCCCGCCGACCACGCGCGGCGCAGTCCCGCCCGCGAGGTCAGCTCGGCGGTGAACGCCCCGGCCAGGCCGACCGCGCCGAGGACGATCCACACCACCGTCGACTCCGTTTCGCCGAGCCCGCCGACGCTCACCGCGATGTCCCGGCCGAACGTCCAGATCGCCGCGCTGGCCAGGCCGAGGGTCGCGGCGGCGGGCAGCAGCCGTCCGGTGGCCGGCGGGAACAGCGGTGCCGGCAGGCCGCGCGCACGGTCCTCCTTGACCGGCGGCACGATCCGCGCGATCCACAGGGTCACCAGCGCGGAGGCGGCGGCGAAAGCCCACCAGGCCAGCCGCCAGTCGCCGATCGCGAGCAGCGAGACCGGGCCCGAGATCAGCACACCGAGTCCGGTCCCGGCGTTCACCACGGACTGGGCGCGGTCGCGGCGGGTCACCCGGACGACGCGGGAGACCGCGTCCGCGAGCGAAGGGGACGCCAGCCCGGTGCTGGCCCCGGCGAGGACGACGCCGAGCGCGAGGACGGCGGCGTTCGGCGCGGCCGCGATCAGCGCGGTTCCCGCGGTGGCGGCCGTCCCGGCGGCGAGCGCGCCCGTCCGCGCACCCCAGCGGGTGGTGACGGCGGTCGAAGCGACGACGGCCAGGCAGTACGCGACGTAACTTCCCGCCGCGATGGCGCCGAGCGTGCCGCCGTCGAGGTCGAATTCCGTCCGGAGGGTCGGTGCGAAGAGCCCGTAGGCGTACCTCGCGAGTCCGTAGGTGACCGCGATCAGCGACAACCCGGCCGCGGTCAGCGTCAGCTCGCGTTTGTACGAAGAAACCATCAGCGCGCCTCCATGCGTATACCGATCGGTATACCTAGGGAGTGTTCCTGCATTTCGCGCTCAGGTCAACCGATCGGTATAGTCGAGGCATGCTGACTCCAGCCGGCGAGCGTGTCCTGGCGGCCGCGACCGAGCTCTTCTACCGGGAGGGCCTGAACGCGGTGGGTGTCGCCGCCGTGGCCGAGGCCGCCGGTGTCACGAAAAAGACGCTGTACGCGTGCTTCGGCTCGAAGACGGAGCTCACGCTCGAGTACCTCCGACGCCGGCACGACGTTTGGTGGGCGTACCTCGAAGAGCGGCTGGCCGAGGCCGACAAGCCCCGGGCGCTCGTGGTCTTCGACGCCTACGTCGACCATCCCCGGCTCGGCAGCGACCGGGGTTGCGCGTTCCTCAACGCGGCCGCCGAGCTGCCCGCCGGGCATCCCGGGCTCGACGTGATCCGGCGGCACAAGGAGGCGGTCCGGGCGAAGTTCGCCGAACTCCTCCGCGAGGACGCCCCGGGCGCGGCCGATCCCGAGCGGCTCGCGGAGCAACTCTTCCTCCTGCTGGAAGGCGCCGTCGCGCACACCGGCATCGACGGTGACTCGCACCGGGTCACGCTCGCGAGGGAGATCGCGGAGATACTGATGAGGGATCCGCGCGAAGCCGGCACGCGCTAGAAAGAGCGCATGCGACTTTTCGGCCCGCTCGTGGACCGGGCGACCTACCGGCGATGGGTGTACTTCATCCTCGGTGGTGCCCTCAGCGTGCCGTATCTGCTCTTCGCCGCCATCGTGGTGCCGTCGCTGCTGCCCCTCGTCGTGACGCTGGGGCGCGGGATCGTCATCGGGATGATCGTCCTCGTCCTGGTGATCATCGCGTCGTCGTTCCTCCCCGCGGTCCGGGTGCTCGAAGGAGCGGCCGTGCGGGAACTGCTGGACGATCCGGTGCCAGGGGTGACGTTCGGGCCCGCGGGGAGCTGGCCCGTCCGGCTGCGGTCGAGCGCGATGTTCCTGCTGCACGTGGGAACCGGTTGCGTCGTCAGCCTGGTGAGCCTGCTCGTCCCGGTCGCCTTCGGCTTCTCGGTCGCGGCGCCGTTCACCGGCCGGATCGCGCTGTCCACAGAGGACCCGATCGTGGTGCCGAAGGGCTGGGCCAGCGCCTGGATCCCGCTGGCGCTCCTGGTCGGCCTCGTCGCGCTGGTGTACGTCGTCTGGGCGGCGGGCGCGGTGCTGACCCGCTGTGCCAAGAGCCTGCTGGGGATCTCGGCCGCCGAGCGGATCGCCCAGCTGGAGAAGCGCACCGAACAACTCGCCGAACGCAACCGGCTCGCGCGGGAACTGCACGACTCGGTCGGCCACGCGCTGAGCGTCGTGACCATCCAGGCCGGGGCCGCGCGCCGGACCCTGCGGTCGGATCCGGAGTTCACCGAACAGGCGCTCACCGCGATCGAGGATTCGGCCCGGGCCGCGCTGGACGACCTCGACCACGTGCTTGGCCTGCTGCGCGAGGAGGCGTCGTCGCGGGCGCCGCAATCGGGACTGACGGAGCTGTCCGCGCTGGTCGAGGCCACGCGGCTGGCGGGCGCCGAGGTGACGGCGGAGGTGCGGGGAGCCCCGGCGTCGGTGCCGCCGGTCGTCTCCCGTGAGGCGTACCGGATCTTGCAGGAATGCCTGACGAACGCGCTGCGGCACGCCGGTAAGGTGCCGGTGACGGTGCTCGTCGACGCCGAAGCGGAGCTGCTGCGGTTACGGGTGACCAACCCGCTCGGCGCCGCGGCGCCGTCACGGGACGGGGGCGGCCGGGGGCTCGAGGGAATGACGGAACGGGTGGAAGTGCTCGGGGGCACGATCACCGCGGGCCGCGCGGACGGATGCTGGAAGGTCGAGGTGGCGGTGCCATGGGGGAAACGGCGATGAGCATCGGGGTGCTGCTGGTCGACGACGAACAGCTCATCCGGGCGGGGCTGCGGGCGATCGTCGCCTCCGAACCCGACCTGGAGGTCGTGGGCGAGGCCGCCGACGGTGCGGAGGTACCGGGCCTGGTCTCGCGATTCCGGCCCGACGTCGTGCTGATGGACGTCCGGATGCCCTCGGTCGACGGGATCAGGGCGACCGCACATCTGATGTCCACTCTTGCCAATCCGCCGAAGGTGATCGTGGTGACCACCTTCGAGAACGACGACTACGTCTACGACGCCCTGCTCGCCGGTGCGAGCGGTTTCCTGCTGAAGCGGGCCAGGCCCGAGGAGATCGTCGCGGCGATCCGGACGGTGGCGGCGGGGGAGTCCCTGCTGTTCCCGGCCGCGATCCGGCGGCTGGCCGCGCAGCAGGCCCATCGGCGCCCGCAGGACGGTCTCGCCGACGCCGGGCTCACTGAACGCGAGCGCGAGGTGCTGCGGCTGATGGCGGCGGGACTGTCCAATGTGGAGATCGCGGGTGAGCTCTACCTCGGTGTGCAGACGGTGAAGACACATGTCGGGAACATCCTCGCGAAACTCGGTGCGAGGGACCGGACGCAAGCGGTGATCAAGGCCTACGACACCGGATTCGTCACGCCGGCGGGCTGAAGGACGCTTTACCCGCATAGGACGAGGCGAAGGGCGCTTTACCCGCATCGGATGCGGGGAAAGCGTCCTTCAGCTATTCCAGCGCGGCGAGGATCAGCGCGGCCATCGCGGCGGGGTCCCCGTCGTCCGGGCGCAGCACCAGATCCGGGTTCTCCGGGCGCTCGTAGGGAGCGTCCACCCCGGTGAAGCCGCTGATCTCGCCCGCCCTCGCCTTCGCGTACATCCCCTTGGGGTCGCGGTCTTCGCAGACTTCGAGCGGGGTGTCGACGAAGATTTCGAGAAACGGCAGCCCGGCCGCCTCATGTGCGGCGCGGGCGAGTTCGCGGTCGGCCTGGTACGGGCTGATCAGCGAGACCACCGACACCACGCCGGCGTCGGCGAACAGCTTCGCGACCTCGGTGACACGCCGGACGTTCTCGGCACGATCGGCCGGGCTGAAACCGAGGTTCCCGTTCAGCCCGTGCCGGAGATTGTCGCCGTCCAACAGATACGCGGGCCTGCCGGACGCGACGAGCCGCCGCTCCAGTTCCACGGCCACGCTCGATTTCCCGGACGCGGAAAGCCCGGTGAGCCAGACGGTGAGCCCGCGCGTCGGGCGTTCCGACCTGGTGACCGCGGCGGTGTGCCAGACGACGTTCGACGCCGTCACGCTCGGGCCGGTGATCATGCCCGCCGCGACCGTCGCCCCGGAGTGTTCGTCGATGAGGAGGAATCCGCCGGTGGACCGGTTGCGGCGGTAGGGATCGAACAGCAGCGGCTGCCGTGCGCGCAGCCGGATCCGACCGATCTCGTTGAGGGACAGAGACTTCGCGGTCTCGTCGCGGTGCAGGCTGGTGACGTCGAGCCGGTAGTCGAGGTCGCGGATCTCGGCCTTGGTCTCCCGGGTGGTGTGCCGGACGACGTAGTTGTTCCCGGGCTTCAAGGTCCCTTGTTCGGAGAACCAGCAGACCATCGCGTCGACGTCCCGGCTCGTGTGCGGTCGATTGCCGGGGCGGCAGATCAGATCGCCGCGCCCGAGGTCGAGTTCGTCGGCGAGTTCGATCGTGACGGCCTGCGACGCGAAGGCTTCGGTGACCGTGGTGCCGCCCGGCCCCCAGATCGCGCGCACCGTCGTGGTGAAGCCGGACGGCAGCACGGCGACCTCGTCGCCGGGTTTGAACACCCCGCCCGCGACGGTGCCCGCGTACCCGCGGAAGTCCCGGCTGTGCTCCCGGATCACGTACTGCACCGGGAATCGCGCGTCGATGAGATTGCGATCCGAGGCCACGTGCACCTGTTCGAGGTGATGCAGCAGGGAAGTCCCTTCGTACCAAGGCATACTGGCGCCCCGGTGCACGACGTTGTCGCCGTGCAGTGCCGACATCGGCACGAAGGTCAGGTCGTGCACCTGGAGTTTCATGGCGAAGCGCCGGAAGTCCTCACGGATCTCTTCGAAGCGCTCCTGCGACCAGTCGACCAGGTCCATCTTGTTGACGCACAACACCAGATGCGGGATTCCCAGCAGGCTCGCCAGGAACGCGTGCCGCCGCGACTGTTCGAGCACGCCTTTGCGGGCGTCGATCAGGATCAGCGCGAGATCCGCCGTGGACGCCCCGGTGACCATGTTCCGGGTGTACTGCACGTGTCCCGGCGTGTCGGCGATGATGAACTTCCGGCGCGGCGTCGCGAAGTACCGGTGGGCGACGTCGATCGTGATGCCTTGTTCCCGTTCGGCGCGCAGGCCGTCGGTCAGCAGCGCGAGGTTCGGATACGCCTCGCCGCGGTCGCGGCTGGCGCGTTCGACGGCTTCGAGCTGATCGGTGAACACCGTCTTCGAATCGAACAGCAGACGGCCGATGAGGGTCGACTTCCCGTCGTCGACGCTGCCCGCGGTCGCGAGGCGGACCAGCTGTGAAGCGCCCATCAGAAGTAGCCTTCCTTCTTCCGGTCTTCCATGCCCGTCTCGGAGATCCGGTCGTCGGCGCGGGTGGCGCCGCGTTCGGTCAGCCTGCTGACCGCTACCTCGGCGACCACTTCTCCCGCCGACGCCGCCGTCGACTCGACGCAGCCGGTGCAGGTCGCGTCGCCGACGGTGCGGAAGCGAACCGTTGCCTCGTAAGGACTTTCGCCTTCACCCAAGGTGAGGAAACGGGTGTGCGCGAGCAGCATCCCGTCCCGCTGGACGACCGGGCGCCGATGCGAGTAGTAGATCGACGGCAGGTCGACGCCCTCGGTCTCGATGTACTGCCAGATGTCGAGTTCGGTCCAGTTCGACAGCGGGAAGACGCGGATGTGCTCGCCTTTGCGATGCCTGCCGTTGTAGAGATCCCAGAGTTCCGGCCGCTGATCGCGCGGATCCCATTGGCCGAACTCGTCGCGGAAGCTGAACACGCGCTCCTTGGCGCGGGCTTTCTCCTCGTCGCGCCGGGCTCCGCCGAAGACGGCGTCGAAGGAATGCTCGCGGATCCCGCGCAGCAGGGCGGCGGTCTGGAGACGGTTGCGGCCCGCCTTCGGGTCTTCGACGACCCGGCCCGAGTCGATGTCGTCCTGGACGCTGGTGACGACGAGCCGGAGCCCGTACCTGTCGACCGTGCGGTCCCGGAACTCGATCACCTCGTCGAAGTTGTGCCCGGTGTCGATGTGCATCACCGGGAACGGCGGTGGTGACGGCCAGAACGCCTTGGCCGCCACGTGGAGCATCACCATCGAGTCCTTGCCGCCGGAGAACAGCAGCACCGGTCGTTCGAAGGTCGCCGCGACCTCGCGGAAGATGTGCACGGCTTCGGCTTCGAGTGCTTCGAGATGGGTGAGCTCGTAGGTCGGCGGCGCCATCGTGACCTCCGTGGTTCGAGATCAGAAAAGTAGAACAGGTTCTTGTGCTTGGTCAAGGGGAGGAGGACGCTGTCGGCATGGACCTGGTCGCGCTCGAAGAGATCCGTCGCCTCAAAGCCCGCTACCTCCGGTGCCTCGACCTCAAGCTGTGGGACGAGATGCCTGGGACCCTGACGGCCGACGCGCACGCGCGCTTCGGCACGCCGTCCTACGGCGAACCTCTGAACTTCGAAGGACGTGAGGCGATCATCGGGTTCTTCCGGAACGCCGTCGGTCCCGGCGTCACCACGGTGCATTTCGCCGGGCAGCCGGAGATCGACGTCGACGGCGACACCGCGACGGGCACCTGGCTGATGCGCGACAAGGTGATCGTGCCCGAGCATCGGGTGGTGATCGAGGGCGCGGCGTACTACGAGGACACCTACCGGCGGGTGGACGGCGTGTGGCTGACCGCGTCGACCCAGTACGACCGGCTGTACGAAACGATGATGTCGATGGACGACGTGCCGAGTCTGAAGCTCACCGCGAACCGCTGGTCCTCCTGACCCGCATTACCGCATCCAGAGGACTAAACGCGCGGGTCGCGGCCGCCGGATTCGGCGGTGACGGCGTCGGCGTTGGCG
This sequence comes from Amycolatopsis oliviviridis, assembly GCF_014654365.1. GTDB lineage: Bacteria > Actinomycetota > Actinomycetes > Mycobacteriales > Pseudonocardiaceae > Amycolatopsis > Amycolatopsis oliviviridis. The sequence goes on along the minus strand of NZ_BNAY01000002.1, from coordinate 478,316 downwards.
GCCAGTGCCGCGCCCCGCCGCGCGATCTCGGCGCCGGTGATCGGTTCGCCGACCGACAGCGTGAGTACCAGCTCCTGCCTGCCCGCAGCGTCGAACGTCGGCGCGGCGAGCAGGCTCACCGCGTGCTTGTGGCGCGGCTCCAGATCGGCGCCGAGGTAGACGCGTTCGCCGAGGCTCGACACGAGTTCGCCCACCAGGCTCCGCACTTCGGGCGGCAGTTCCTCCGCGCCGACGCCCGCCATCAGCGTGTAGAGCCGTCGCCCGGCGGAGGTCAGGCTCTCCACCAGATAGCCGTGCTCGCGGCACTCGGCGACGACGCGACGCAGGTGCGCTTCGTCCAGCCGTACCGGTACAGCCGGGGGCTTGGCGAGCCACGCGTCGAACGCCGCGTCGGAATCCCACAGCACGTACATCAGGCCGACCGGCGGGGCGAACGGGTAGGTCTCGCCGAGTTTGACCCGGCCGGGCCCGGCGCTCTGCAGCATCAGGATCCGGTCCCCGACGACGGCCGACGCCGTGCACGTGGCGCCGTATCGCCTGCTCAGGTCCTCCAGATGCCGTCGCGCGACCTCGCTCGCGCCGAAACCCTCGCCCGCGACGCGGCCCGCGGCGACCATCGCCGGCCCGAGGCGGTACGTGACCGGGCTCGGGTCCCGGACCAGGTAGCCGCCCGCGGCCAGCTCGGTCACGATGCCGAGGCAGGTCGGTTTGGCCAGGTCCAGTGCGCGCGCGAGTTCCGAAAGGCCGAAGCGGCGGCCGGGGTGCGCGGCGAAGAAGTCGAGCAGCCGCACGACTCGCTCGGTGGGCGGGGAACGTCGGGCCATTGACCCATCCTTAGAACGCGTTCTAGTCTGATATCGGGAAGAACGTACCAAGTCGGTACGTATTTGTACCAGCATGAGGAGTCGCCGGTGCTCACTCAACCGTTCGCGGACGCGATCGTCGAAGCCGAGAAGGTCATCGCGGAGGCGCCGCACATCCGGACCGAACAGGATCTGGTCGAGGGATACGACTACCTCGCCGGCAGCATCCGCGCGTCCCTGCAGATGGCGTGGGCCTACGAACGGGACTATCCGTTCTTCACCCAGTCCACCGGGCCGTACACGAAGATGGGCCTGGACAACCCGGACACGCTGTACTTCAACGCGAACATCCGCGAGGACCGCGAGTACGTCGTCACCGGGACGCGGGGGAGCACGGCCGACGTCAGTTTCCAGATCCTCAACGGCGACTACTCACCCGTCGAGGTGCCGGACAGTCTCGCCGCGTTCGACGACCGCGAGATCGAGATCGCCGACGACGGCACGTTCGAACTCCGCTTCGGACCGGCCAAACCGGATCCCGGTCCCAACAGCGCCGATGAGTCCTCGGCGGGAAAACGTGCCTCGAACTACTTCGTCCTCGGCCCGGGTTCGTCGATGCTCGTGGTGCGCGAGGTCTACAGCGACTGGGCCACCGAACGCCGCGGCACGATCCAGATCCAGTGCGCCGACACCGCGGGCGGCGCGCCCGCGCCGCTCACCCGTGACGGGCTGGCCAAACGCTACGGCGTCTCCGGCAAGATCCTGCTGAGCAGGCTGCGCACCTTCCTCGCCTTCCCGAAATGGTTCTACCTGAACCTGCCGGCGAACACGATGACCGAACCGCGGCCGACGCCGGGCGGCCTGACCACTCAGTACTCCTCAGCCGGGCATTACGAACTCGGCGACGAGGAGGTCATGATCGTCACGGTGCCCCGTTCGGACGCGCCCTATCAGGGCATCCAGCTCGGCAGCGTCTGGTACCTCTCGCTGGACTACATCAACCACCAGACCAGCCTCACCGCCGACCAGGCGCGGGTCGACCCGGACGGCAAGATCCGGTTCGTGATCAGCGAACGCGACCCCGGCCTGGCCAACTGGCTCGAACGCACCGGGCACGATCGCGGCTACGTCCAGATCCGCTGGCAGCGGCTGTCTCGCGCGCTGGACGTCGCCGACGGTCCCGAGGTCGAGGTGGTGAAGTTCGGCGAACTCGCTGACAGGCTGCCCTTCCACGACGACGCCCGCGTGAGCCCGGAGGAATGGGCGGCCCGGATCGCGGCCCGCCAGGAGGCCGTCGCGGGGAGGATGCTGGGATGACGGATCTCTTGCGGGACAAGGTGGTCGTCGTCTCCGGGGTCGGACCAGGACTCGGCCGGTCCATCGCCGTGCGCAGCGCAGCGGCGGGTGCCGACGTCGTCCTCGCCGCGCGCACCGAATCCCGGCTCGCCGAGGTGGCCAAGGAGGTCGACGCGCTCGGCCGCCGCGCGGTCACCGTGCCCACCGACATCACCGACGACGCGTCGGCGGCGAACCTCGCCGAAACCGCGCTGAAGGAGTTCGGCCGGGTGGACGCCTTGGTGAACAACGCTTTCGCCATCCCGCCGATCATGGATCTCGCCGACGTCGACCTCGCCGCCGTGCGGGCGGGGTTCGAGACCAACGTGCTCGCGGCGCTCCGGCTCACGCGGTTGTTCACGGCTTCGCTCGAAGAGAGCGGCGGTTCGGTGGTGATGATCAATTCGGCCGTGCTGCGGCATTCCCGGCGGACGTTCGGCGCGTACAAGATGGCGAAGGCGAGCCTGCTCGCGCTCGCCCAGAGCCTCGCCTCGGAACTCGGCCCGCGCGGGATCCGGGTCAATTCCGTGGCGCCCGGCTACATCTGGGCGGACTCGCTGAAGTGGTATTTCGCTTACCTGGCCAAGGAACGCGGTGTGCCACCAGAGCAGGTGTACGCCGAGACGGCGGAGACGATCGACCTGCGCCGCCTTCCCGAACCGGACGAGATCGCCGACACCGTCGTGTTCCTGACCTCGTCGCTCGCCCGGTGTGTCACCGGCCAGTGTCTCGACGTCAACGCCGGCGAATACCACCACTGAAGGGGAGAACATGCTGCCAGGGCGGGAAAACGTCGGCACCGTGGAGGATCTGCACGCGTCGGCGGCGAAACTCACCGGGCTGGACGACTTCGGTGGAGACGACCATCTCGAAGGGCTGCGGGTCCTGCTGGATTCCTATGCCGGAGAGGCGGGTTTGACACCGTACGGCAACAAGATCCATCGCGCGTTCCTGCGCGGTGCCCTCGTGGCGAGGTCGTTGAGCGAGGCGTCCTGGAAACAGAACCCTCAGTACGCCGAGATTCCCGTCGAGCGGCCCATCTTCGTCACCGGCCTGCCGCGCACCGGGACCACGGCGCTGCACCGGCTGCTCACCGAGGATCCGGCGCACCAAGGGCTGGAGGTGTGGCTGACCGAGGTGCCGCAACCGCGGCCGCCGCGCGAGACCTGGGCGGAGAACCCCGTCTTCCAAGGGATCCAGGCGGGCTACGAGAAGCATCACGTCGACCATCCCGAGTTCATGGGACTGCACCACATGTCCGCCGACCAGGTCGAGGAATGCTGGCAGCTCCTGCGGCAGTCCCTGAAATCGGTGTCCTACGAATGCCTCGCGCACGTGCCGTCGTACTCGCGCTGGCTGGACGGGCAGAGCTGGACCGACGCCTATCGCAGGCACCGGCGGAATCTCCAGCTCATCGGCCTGCCCGACGCCGGGCGCCGCTGGGTGCTCAAGAACCCGAGTCACCTCTTCGCGCTCGACGCGTTGCTGGAGGTGTACCCGGACGCGCTGATCGTCCAGACGCATCGCGCGCCCAGCACGATCATCGCGTCGGTGTGCAGCCTGAACGAACAGGCTTCGGAGGGCTGGTCCGACGTCTTCCGCGGTGACGTGATCGGGCGCGCCCAGCTGGATCTGTGGGCGCGAGGCGCGGAAAGGTCGCTGGAGGCGAGAAAACGGCACGACCCGGCGCAGTTCTGCGACGTCCGATACGAGGATTTCGTCGCCGACCCGATCGGCACGGTCGAGGGTGTCTACCAGCACTTCGGGCTGTCGCTGAGCGACGAGGCACGGGACGCGATGACCGTCGTGCACGCCGAAAGCCGTTCCGGGGAAAGGAAACCCGTGCACCGGTACGACCTCGCGGACTTCGGGCTCACCGCGGGCGAGGTCGACGAACGCTTCTCCGCCTACCGCGCGGCTCACTCCCTCTGAAACCCCCGCATTTCGTCCTCTGAATGCGGTACTTGCGTGTGCAACTACCGCATTCAGAGGACGAAATGCGGGGTGTCGAGAATGAGGTCAGAAGCCGGCGGCGGCGCGTTGCGCGGGCAGGCCCCGCGTCGTGATGCCGCGCAGCACCTCGACCCGGTCCGAGCCCGGCCGGCCGAGCACCCAGCTCGACCCGGGCACCTCCTTGGCCCGCTTCTTCAGTGGCGCCAGGAGCCGGGAAGCGTCCTTGTAGGACCGGATCGCGCCGTTCCCGCACACCAGGGTCGCCAGCGAAACCGTCACGGGCAGCCCGTCGGCCGACCACGGCGTGTCCAGCAGCGCGGCGGCGACCGTGCCGATCTCGTCGACGTCGCAGGCGATCAGGAAATCGTCCCCGCCGACATGGCTGACCCGCATCCGGCGCAGCCGGGCCTCCAGATCGGTGAGCGTCCGGCCGAGGGTGCGGATCAGGTCGTCGCCCGCGGCGAACCCGGCGGTGTCGTTGACCGTCTTGAACGAGTCGACGTCCAGCCAGGCCGCGACGAACGGCTCCCGCGCGTTGATCCGGCGGTCGACGTCCCTGGCGACGGCGTCGCTGCCGGGCAGACGGGTCAGCGGGCTCAGCGAGACGGCCTCCTCGACCTTCGCCTCGGCGACGCCGCGGAGAACCTCGTTCACCAGCACCACACCCACGCATCGGCCGCGGTCGTCGACCACCACGACGTCGTCGCCGGTGCGGCTCCAGTCCGCGTCGGTGACCAGTTCGAGGAACTCCAGCGCGCTCGCGTCGGCGTGGATCGTGTGCGGCCGGTCGGCGAGCCGGGACGCGGGCCGCTTGGCGTGCAGGGCGTGGCCGTACAACCCGGTGACCGCGACCAGGAACCGGGTCCGGTCGATCGACCACTGTGGACGGTGCCGGTCGTCGATGCCGACGATGCCGCTCGGTCCGTCGGCGGCGGCCAGCACCTCGCGCACGTCGTCACAGGTCGCGTCTTCGGGCAGGGTCGTCGCGGGCTTGAGGAAGTCGCCGACCCGGCGGGCACGCGCGGTTCCCGGGATGAACGGGCCGGGCGCGTCCGGAGCGGGCAGCGGCGCGTGATCGCCGTCCGGCGGGGCGAGCAGGTTGCCCTGCGCGATCCGCACCCCGAGCCGCCGCGCGGACTCCAGCTGTTCGGTGGTTTCGAGCCCGGTCGCGACCAGCCGGTTGTCGGTGCGCGACGCGAAATGCAGCACCGCCTCGACGATCGCGACGGCGGCCGGGTCGTGCGGCAGGCCGCGCAGCACGCTGCGGTCCAGTTTCACCAGGTCGATCGGCGCGGAGGCGAGCAGCGTGAGCGGCAGGTCACCGCGGCCGAGACCGTCGAGCGCGAGCCGGAACCCGAGTTCGGTGAGCCGTCGCATCCCGGTGAGCAGCAGATCGGCGGGGATCTGCGTGAACGGCGGCCCGATCTCCAGCACGACGTCCCTGGTCCGGCGGCCGGACAGGGTGAGCGCTTCGGTCAGCGGTTCGAACCGGGACGGTGGTGCCGCCACGGTCCGCGCGGACAGGTTCAGGTGGAGCGGGAGGGTCGCCTGCGCCTCGTTCTGCTGCCGCACCGCTTCCGCCGCCAGACCCACGTCGACCTCGGTCAGCTTTCCGCTGCGCCGGGCGTCGGCGAGCAGTTCGTGGGCGGTGCCGCGGCCTGGCCGGGCCAGGGCTTCGAACGCGACGACGCCACCGGTGTGCAGGCTGTACAACGGTTGGTAAGCGAAGCGGACCGCGATCTGCAACGTCACAACCGCATGGTCGTCGGTGACGGTACGAAACGAAACACGTGTCAACTGATGTTCATCGTGCAGGCACCTGGGTTACCTAGAACGGCGTAACGCACGCCACCCGATCAGGTGTTTTCTTACTTTCCACGGCGCTATCCGGAAAAGTGCCGACATCGCTTCGACGGTCGCCGGGGCGTCTTCGCGGCCGGAAGTGAAAGCACGCTGGAGAGGGATCGGCAGCGTGAAGAAGAGATCGAAGAACACCGGGACCATTTCGGACGGCATTCCGCACAGCGCCCGCAGCCCGTGCCGCCGCAGCCCGTGCACCGTCCGGGCCGAGGCCGGCCACAGCGCGCCGTGAGCGGCCGCCGCGGCCGCGCCGGGTCCTCGTTCCCAGGACCGGGCGACGGCGTCGGCGACAGGCTCCGCGAGCCGCACCGACGTCGCGACGCTGTATCCGGTCGCCGGATGCACCAGGCCCGCGGCGGCCCCGAACGGCACCGTCCGGCCGCGCCGGGGCACCGGAACGTCGAGCACGATCCGCACGCGTTCCTCGCGCCCGCGTGACGTCAGCCCGACGGCCTTCAGCCGGGCACGCAGGCGCGCGGCGAGGAGTTCCAGCGGCAGACCGGGCTTGCGGGCCAGCGAGGTCTCCTCGACCAGGACGGCGCCGTCGCCGAGCGGCAGCACGTACAGGAAGCCTTGTTCGCTGCCGCGCCAGTCCATGAACACGGCGGTGTCCGGGCTGTCCACCAGGCGTAGCGCGTCCTCGGCCGGCAGGACCGCGCCGAAGGCCGTCTGTTCGTACCGGTCGCCTCGCGGCCGGGCACCGGAGGCGTCGAAGTACAGACCGGCCGCGAGGACCCGCCCGTCTTCGAGACGCACCGAGGAGCCCTGCCCGCCGTGGTCCACGCCGGACACCGTCCCGGCGACGACGTCGTAACCGCCGTCCAGCCACGTGCGCAGACCGGCGTTGTCCACCACGAGGTACCGCCGATCGAGGACGTGCGGCGCGGTGCCGAACGCGAGCGTCGTCGAAGGCGCGCAGGCGACGGCGTTTCCGGGCAGTGACGGCAGTTCGTCGGCCCACAGCCCATAGGTCGCCCGCCAGCGCCTCGCCGGTGCGGGGTCGATCAAGACCGTCACCAGGCCACGCCGGGCGCAGGCACGCGCGAGCGCGCGCCCGGCCGGGCCGCCGCCCGCGATCACCACGTCCGCCACCTGGGCAGTGTCTCAAAGCGCCCCGGCGGATACGGTGTGACGCATGGGACAGACGGATCCAAGGGCGTGGCGGCGCGATCCGGAGAGCGAGAGCGCCGGGTTCACCGACCTCGCCACGAGCCCGTTCCGCATCGACCGGGACCGGATCGCCGCGTCGCCGTTCTTCGCCCGGCTCGGCGGGGTGACCCAGGTGGTCAGCGCCGGCGGCTCCGGGCTGCTGCACAACCGGCTCACGCACAGCCTCAAGGTCGCGCAGGTCGCGCGCGCGATCGCCGAACGGATCAACTCGACCAGCGATTCCGCCGAACTCGCCGCGAAACTGGGCGGCTGCGACCCGGACGTCGCCGAGGCCGCCTCGCTCGCGCACGACCTCGGGCATCCGCCGTTCGGGCACCTGGGGGAGCAGACCCTCGACCGGATAGCCCGGCACCGGTTCGGCCTCGCCGACGGGTTCGAGGGCAACGCGCAGTCGTTCCGGATCATCACCACGACCGACGTGCGCGGGCCGTCCGCCTCCGGGCTCGACCTCACCACGGCGGTGCGCGCCGCGGTGCTGAAGTACCCGTGGGCGCGCCTGCACGTACCCGATCCGCATCCGACGTCGATGGACGTCCAGCCGCGCGGCGCGGCCGAACCGGCCGACGCGCCCGGCACCGGCGCGAGCAAGTTCTCCGCCTACAGCACCGAACTCGACGACTTCACCCAGGCGCGGGCGCCGTTCGCCGGCCGGATCGAACCCTGGCAGCAGACCGTCGAAGCGTCCGTGATGGACACCGCGGACGACATCGCCTACGCCATCCACGACCTCCAGGACTTCCACCGGATCGGTGTCCTGCAGCACGCGCCGGTCGCGGCCGAGTTCGCGGGCTGGGTCGACCACGCGGTGGAACTGGCCGGGCTGGACGACGCGACCTTGACCGCCGAACGGCGGCTGCCGGGCCGTTCGCTGGAACGGCTGCGCCGCCGGATGCACGCCAAGGACGGCTGGATAGTCGACGACGACGCGTTCACCAGCGCGGTCGCCCGTGTCCGCGCCGAACTCGTCGACGGGCTGCTCGCCACCGGATTCGACGGTTCGATCGAGGCCGAGCAGGCGACCGCCGCCTTTTCCGCGAAATGGACCGCGCGGCTCGTCGACGGCGTACAGGTGGTGTCGTCGCCTTCGACCCGGACGGGGCATCTCACGCTGCGTCCCGCGCAATGGCACGAGGTGCAGGTGCTGAAGTTCGTGCACCGGAGGTTCGTGCTGCTCCGCCCGGAACTCGCGCTGCACCAGCGCGGACAGGCGAGCCTCGTGACCACGCTGGTCGACGCGCTCGACGCGTGGCTGCTCGACCGCGACGAGTTCTACCGGCTCCCGCGGCGGCTGCACGATCTGGTGGAGCTCGCGCAGGCGGAGTTCACCGGGCTCGCGCGGACGTCGCCGGAACTGCTCATCGGAGCGACCGGGGAACCGGTCACCGGGGCCGACGCCGTGCGCGGTCTGGCGCGGGGGCGGGCGGTGGTCGACTTCGTGGCGTCACTGACCGACAAGCAGGCCGTGACCCTTTTGGACGGCTTGTCCGGTCGCGCTTCGCAGCCCTGGTCGGACTCGTTCGTCCTTTGAGGCCGGTCAGGTCATCACATCGTGACCATACGATTACGCTGAACAGGCTACGACTTGCGGCCAAAACGGAAAATCCCCATCCGACGTCACTCGAACGGCGCCTCCCGCCAGTGCACGCCCGGTACTTAGCTTGATCCAGCCGGTGATCGCCGGCGTCGGTCAGCGTGAGTCGGGGCACGCGCCTAGGAATCGGAGGCGCACGTGCGTCCAACCCGTTCTAACAGGAGAAGAAGATCGATTCTGACCGCGAGCACGGCGGCACTCGTCGCGGCGCTCGGCTTGGTCAGCCCACCCGTCTCGGCCGCGGAAACCGCCCAATCCCCGGACGCGTTCTCGGAGAACACCGTCCGGCAGATCGAGGCCCTGCAGTCGATCAAGAAGAACCAGACCGCCGAAGAGTCCAAAGTGGACAGCCGGCTTCTCGTCGAACACAAACTCCGCGCTCAACGCATGTCGGCCTCCGCGGTTCCCGCACTGGGGTCTGGGGCGAATGTCTCCGCCGCCGGCACCGTACTCGTGGACATCCGGGGCCAGGTCTCGGAAGAACTCCTGAAAAGTCTGCGTGAATCCGGTGCGGGGATTCGCGCGGTCTCGCAGCGGTACGGCAGCGTCCGCGCCGAAGTGCCGCTGAACGCGGTCACGGCGATCGCGGGCCGCGCCGACGTCAAGCGGGTCGAGACCGCCAACGAGGCGTTCACCGCCCGCCAACTGGCCGAGCCCGCCACCGCGGTCGAGGAGAAGCGGGAAAGCAAGGAAGAGAAGGCCGCCCGGATCGCGGACGAGCTGAAGAAGGCCATCGAGGCCAAGGGACAGGTCGGCGTCGCCGCCGGACCGGTCAACAGCGAAGGCGACCGCGCGCACAACGCCGACACCGCGCGCCAGCAGTTCGGCGTCACCGGGGTGGGCACCAAGATCTGCGCGTTGTCCGACGGCATCGACTCGCTCGCGACCTCGCAGGCGCGCGGCGAACTCCCGCCGGGTGTCGACGTGATCCCCGGCCAGGAGGGCAGCGGCAACGAGGGCACCGCGATGCTCGAGATCATCCACGATCTCGCGCCGAACGCGTCGCTCGGTTTCGCCACCGCGTTCAACTCCGACGCCAGCTTCGCCGACAACATCCGCAAGCTGCGGTTCGACGCGCACTGCGATGTCATCGTGGACGACGTCCTGTACTTCAAGGAATCGCCGTTCCAGGACTGGATCATCGCCCAGGCCGTGAACGACGTGACCGCCAACGGCGCGCTGTACTTCTCCTCGGCCGGTAACGAGGGCAACGTCGCCGACGGCACCTCGGGCCACTGGGAAGGCGACTTCGTCGACTCCGGCAAGGGCGTCGGCAAGTTCGCCGGGACCGCGCACAACTTCGCCGGGGCCGAGGGCAACCAGATCTTCCAGCCGATTTCGTCCGCGTCGTCGGCGGGCGTGCCGGTCACGCTGTTCTGGTCGGACCCGCTGGGCCGGTCGAACAACGACTATGACCTGTACCTGCTCAACGCGGCGGGCAACGTCGTCGACCTGAGCCAGGACGTCCAGACCGGGACCCAGGACGCCTACGAGCGGGTGGACACGCCCGCCGCCGGCGGTCTCGGGCTGCGGCTGGCCGTCGTCAAGTTCTCCGGTGAGGGCCGCTACCTGTCGCTGTCGGCGCTGCGCGGTCGTTTCTCCGACTCGCCGGACGGCCTCAAGGCCTACACCAAACCCGGCGTGACCGTGGGCCACTCGGCCGCGCGGGACGCGTTCAGTGTCGCGGCGGCCCCGGCGGCCAAGGCGTTCCCGCGTGCCCTCGAACCGAACGACCCGGCCAACCCGGCCGGTCCGTTCCCGGCCGCGTTCGGCGCGACCAGCAAGGTCGAACGGTTCACTTCGGACGGTCCGCGGCGCGTGTTCTACCAGGCCGACGGCACCCCGATCACCCCGGGCAACGTGTCCGGCACCGGCGGTGAGGTCCGCGCCAAACCGGACATCACCGCGGCCGACGGCGTCTCCACCAGCGTCACCGGGTTCACCACGTTCTACGGCACGTCGGCCGCCGCGCCGCACGCCGCCGCGATCGCGGGCCTGGTGCTTTCGGGCAACCCGGGGCTGCCCCCGGCCGAGGTGCGCGAGGCGCTGATCAACACCGCCGTCGACATCCTGGCCCCGGGCCGCGACAACTCCAGCGGCGCGGGCGTCATCCTCGCCGACAAGGTGCTCGCCTACACCGGTGCCAGCCCGCAGCCGCTCGTGACCGCGGGCCAGCCGACGGTCACCCCGGCCGACGGCGGTCCCGCGCTCGACCCGGGCGACACCGCCAAGGTGACCCTGCCGGTGACCAACCGCGGCGACGGCACCGCGACGTCGACCAGCGTCGTGCTCTCCAGCCCGACCCCCGGTGTCACGGTGGCGCCGCGGTCGAAGTCGTACGGCACGATCAGCCCCGGGCAGACCGGCGTGAACGACTTCACCATCACCGTTCCCCCCACGCAGGAACTCGGGGTGCCGGTGGTGCTGAACGCCAGGGTGACCTTCGCGGGTTCGTACTCGCCGACCACGTCGACGTTCTCGCTGCCGGTCGGCACCCCGTCGCCGGTGACGCAGAACTTCGCCTACGCCGGTGCGCCGGTGGCCATCCCGGACAGCGACCCGACGGGTGTGACCGTGCCGATCACGGTCAGCGGCGTCGGGCGCGCGGCGAAGCTGACGTTCTCGGTGGACGGGGCGACCTGCAACACCGACCAGACCTCGACGACCGTGGGCATCAACCACTCGTACGTCGGTGACCTGGTCGGCACGCTGACCGCGCCCTCGGGCGCCAAGGCGACCGTGTTCCAGCGAAACGGCGGCTCGGGCAACAACCTGTGCCAGGTCGTCTTCGCCGACAACGCGGCCACCCCGTTCAGCTCGGTCAGCGCGGCGAACAACCCGTTCACCGGGACCTACCGGCCGGCGCAGCCGCTCGGTGGCCTGACCGTCGGCGCCGCGGCCGACGGCACCTGGAAGTTCACCGCGGTGGACGTCGCCGGTGGCGACACCGGGTCGATCCGCGCGATCTCCTTGCACATCAACGGTTTCGCTCAGCCCACGGCGGCTGAGCGGCCCGCGAGTGTCGGGAAGTCGGTCGGGACTGGTCCGGTGAAGCCGGTCTAGCCCTTTCGTCGGTCCGTGAAGGACTCCTTGAGGGACTCTGGGTCTCTCAAGGAGTCCTTCACGGACTCCGTTATCGCCCACGTTCACCTCAGACGCACCAGCAGCCACAGCAGTCACAACAGCTGCGCGTGAAGGCCCCCTTCCCTCGGCTGAGCCGAGGAAACTCGACCTTCACACCTTGCCGAGTACATGAAGGGGGCCTTCATGTACCTCAGGCGGGCAAGGGCTCCGGTGCCGGCTGCCGAACCAAGCCCGGACCCGTAGGTTGGAGCCATGGCGAGGGAGCGGCAGGTGGCGGGCGGGGGACGCGCCGTCGAGGTCGCCCCGGAACGCCTCGAAGGCTGGTACGCCCGCTTCGCCGTCCGCAACGAAGGCGTCCGCGAGACGCGATTCGAACCGGAAACCGTCACGGTCACCGCGGAAAACGGAGTCATCGCCGTCGCGACCGTCCCTTTCGGACCGCTGAAAGCGGAAGGTGCGACAGCGGGACTGGCCGTCGGCCCGCTCGTCGACCACGCCCTCATCTCCCGGAGGATCGCGCTCCTGCTGGTCCGTCGCGGCGGGCACAGCGTCGGGATCGCGCGCGGGGGAGTGGTCGTCCAGTCCAGGACCGATCGCCACCTCGTCCAAGGCCGGTCCGCGGCGGGCGGCTGGTCGCAACAGCGGTTCGCGCGACGGCGGGAAGGACAAGCGCGCACAGCACTTCGTTCCGCCGCCGAGGACGCGTTCGAAGTCCTCGTGCCGCAACTGTCCGAAGTGGACGCCGTCGTGCTCGGCGGCGACCGCCGGGCGCTGGAATCACTGCGCGAGGACAGGCGGCTGGCGCCGTTGTTCCGGCGCGCCGAAACCTGGATTCTCGACATCGCCGAACCGCGTCGCACGGTGCTCGACGACGCGGCCGAGCGGGCGGTCGCGGTCGAAATCACCCTGTCCGGGCCGTGACCTCGGGCACGGTCGGATAAAACCGCTCGACATCGGCCCGTACACTGATCGCGTGGACATCCTCTTGGAGTAGCTCCTCGCCGGCCTCGCCCGGCGAGTCGAAGCTGTCCGCTCATCCACCCCCTTTTACCGGGAGTTCCCGTGATCACGGCCTCTGGCCTGCAGCTGCGCGCTGGTTCGCGCATTCTGCTCGACGACACCAACGTCCGCATCCAGCAGGGCGACCGCATCGGTCTGGTCGGCCGCAACGGCGCCGGCAAGACCACCTCGCTCAAGGTCCTGGCGGGGGAAGGCGAGCCGTACGCCGGCGAGGTCCGCCGCAGCGGTGAACTCGGCTACCTGCCGCAGGACCCGCGCGAAGGCGACCTGTCCGTCACCGCGAAGGACCGCGTGCTCTCCGCGCGTGGCCTCGACTCCTTGCTGCGCAACATGGAAAAAGCGCAGAACGCGATGTCGGAGCTGGTGGACGAGAAGGAACGCGACAAGGCGGTCAACCGCTACAGCCGTCTCGAAGAGCGCTTCGCCTCTCTCGGTGGTTACGCGGCCGAGAGCGAGGCCGCGCGGATCTGTTCCAACCTCGGTCTCGCCGACAGGGTGCTCGCGCAGACGCTGCAGACGCTCTCGGGTGGTCAGCGCCGCCGCGTGGAGCTGGCGCGGATCCTGTTCGCCGCCGCCGAAGCGGGCGCGGGCGGCAAGTCCGAGACGATCCTGCTCCTCGACGAGCCCACCAACCACCTCGACGCCGACTCCATCACCTGGCTCCGTGGCTTCCTGAAGCAGCACGACGGCGGTCTCGTGGTCATCAGCCACGACGTCGAACTGCTCGCCGACGTGGTCAACAAGGTGTGGTTCCTCGACGCGACCCGCGGCGAGCTCGACCTGTACAACATGGGCTGGCAGCGCTACCTCGACGCGCGCGCCACCGACGAGAAGCGCCGCCGCCGCGAGCGCGCGAACGCCGAGAAGAAGGCGTCCGCGCTGCAGCAGCAGGCCGCGAAACTCGGTGCCAAGGCGACGAAGGCGGTGGCCGCCAAGAACATGGCCCGCCGCGCCGAGCAGATGCTCTCCGCGCTCGACGAGACCCGCCAGGCCGACAAGGTCGCCCGGATCAAGTTCCCCGAGCCCGCCCCGTGCGGCCGGACCCCGCTCACCGCGGAGGGGCTTTCGAAGTCCTACGGCTCGCTCGAGATCTTCACCGGAGTCGACCTCGCCATCGACCGCGGTTCGAAGGTTGTCGTACTCGGATTGAACGGTGCCGGAAAGACGACTTTGCTCCGGCTGCTCGGCGGAATGGAAACTCCGGATACCGGCGAGACCATTCCAGGTCACGGATTGCGTTTGGGCTATTACGCACAGGAACATGAAACACTCGACCACGACGCGTCCGTGTGGGAAAATATCCGTCATCTCGCGCCGGACACGGGAGCGCAAGAGCTCCGGAACCTTCTCGGGTCGTTCCTCTTCACCGGCGAGCAGCTCGATCAGCCCGCCGGCACGCTTTCCGGCGGCGAGAAGACGCGGCTCGCGCTCGCCGGGCTGGTGTCCAGCGCTGCCAACGTTTTGCTGCTCGACGAGCCGACGAACAACCTGGATCCGGCCAGTCGTGCGCAGGTCCTGGACGCTTTGCGCAGCTTCTCCGGAGCCGTCGTCCTGGTGACGCACGACCCGGGTGCTGTCGAGGCTCTGGAGCCGGAACGCGTGATCCTGTTGCCGGACGGAACCGAAGACCATTGGTCTGCGGATTATCTGGAACTTGTCCAGCTTGCGTGAGGTCTGCGTCCGTTCGGGTGCTTGATCGATGCCATCCGGCCACTGAAATGGCCCAATGTGATCGCGGTTTCAGCAGTTTTGCGCTCGTCGTCTGGCATTCCGGCGCTCAGTGTTCGATCATTGCGGCGACAGGGGCCGTTATGTGGCCCAGAACACTCTCGGCGGGAAGGCGATCGACGTGGCTGATCTCAAGAAAGGCGCGCGGATCACCGGCAACACGCGTGACAAGCTGGCCGCTGACCTGAAGAAGAAATACGAGAAGGGCTCGAGCATCCGCGCTCTGGCGGAGTCCACGGGTCGCTCGTACGGATTCGTGCACCGGGTCCTCTCGGAGTCCGGCGTCCAGCTGCGCGGGCGTGGCGGTGCCACCAGGGTCAAGAAGAAGTAGTCACGAAGAAGTAGCGGACTGCTGCGCGGGGGGCGCAGTTCCCTTTCCCGGGACCGCTGTTTCACGGGTTTCAGCAGACAGGAAGACCAGCCTGGCACCGAGCAGGACCAGCGGATACACCAGGTATCCGTATCTCGTCGCCGGAGTGAGCAGGATCAGCGCGACGAGCCCGACAGCCATGCGTGTCAGCGCGTCCGATCCGGTCGCGGGAGGGCGGCGCACCAGCCAGACGAGGATCACGACGGCCGCGATGCCGAGCAGGGCGAAGGAAACCGCCGTGCCCACCGGGCCCAGTGAGGCGATGAGACGACCCGGCAACGGGCTCGCCGCCGGAGACTTGATCGCGCCGATTCCCATCGGGAACCGGAAGACGTGCTCGACGAACGCCTTCGGGTCCACGAGATAGACCGGGACGTGCAGGACGAGGGTCGTCACCACGAGTGCCGCGGCGAAGCCGCCCAGTGCGCGAGGGCCACGCCGCGTGATCAGCAGGACACCCAGTACCACCACCGCGGGCGCGACGATGAGTTTCGCGCTGATCACCAGGGCCAGCATCAGGCCGGACAGGACGGCGCGGCCGGTCGCGGCCAGTGCGAAGGACAGCACCAGCAGGCCGACGATGGCCAGGTCCGGTCCCGCCACCGCCCAGGTCAACGCGGTCAGCGGGCAGGCGAGGGCGAGCTGGGCCGCGCTGACCGGGATCTTCGGCCACTTCAGCAGTCGCAGCGTCAGCAGTACACACGCGACGGCCGCCAGGGCGAACATCCAGCGCGCGTCGGTGAGGGCGTTCGCGACCGGGCCGCCGCCGAAGAGCGCACGCGGCAGGCCGAAGACGGTCATGACCGGGCCGTAAGGGGTGTAATCGTTTACTTCCACCGCGCGACCGAGCGCGGTGACGTCGACGTACGGGGTTCCGTTCTCCAGCAGGAGTTTCGCCGACCGCTCGATCACCCAGACCTCGGGCTGGGCGGCCCACGAGATCGGCGTGACGAGCCAGTCCACTCCCGTCAGACGGCGAATGACGAGCATTCCCAACGGAAGGATCATTGCGAACAGTCCGATGGCGCCGATACCGATCCACCGCGAACCGAGCGCTCCGGCCGGCGGCTTGCCGCGCCGGGCGGCGATCGTCAGCCAGGAGGTGTGGACCACGGCGAGGCCGTAACCCGCCACGGCGAAGTTCGCCCACACGCGATAGCCGTAGAACTCCGCGACGGCCGTGTTCACGACGGCGAAGATCAGGCAGCCCGTGTAGAAGACCAAGTCGATGGTCAGTCGTCGCCGGTCCGGATCCTTGGTCACCGACTCAGGCTACCGACGCTGCCCGCTCCGCCGGAAAGAGGACGCGGAAACCGGGAAGCATCTGGTGTGCTGCGGTGTTGGTGATGCTTATATCCGGGAAAACTCTCGACTAATATCGAGGTTTTGGGGGCGAAGAGAGGGTTCTCATGGACAACACGTGGACGCTGATGAACTCGGCGATGAAGTCCGCCGACGTTCCGAAGGGGCTGCACAAGGGCACGCTCCGCCGCGTCGCGAGGTTCGCCAGGCCGCATTGGCGAAGGTTGCTGATATTCCTGGTGCTCACCGTCGTCTCGGCGGTCCTCGCGGTGAGCACACCGGTGCTGGCCGGGAAGGTGGTCGACGCGATCGTCGGCGGGCACGACGTGTCCGTGGTGGTGTGGCTGGCCGTGGTGATCGCGGCGCTGGCGCTGCTCGACGCCGGACTCGGGCTGGCGGAACGGGCCCAGTCGTCGAGGATCGGCGAGGGGATCATCCTCGACCTCCGGCTCGCGGTGTACCGGCACGTGCAGCGGATGCCGGTCGCGTTCTTCACCCGCACCCGCACCGGCGCGCTGGTGAGCAGGCTCAACAACGACGTCATCGGCGCGCAGCGCACCTTCACCGCGACACTGTCCGGTTTGGTCACCAACGTGATCCAGCTGGCGCTTTCGCTGGTGGTCATGGTGACCCTGTCCTGGCAGGTCACCTTGCTCGCACTGGTGCTGCTGCCGGTGTTCATCCTGCCGACACGGCGGCTCGGGCGGCGGATGGCCGGGTTGCAGCGGGAGGCCGGTCAGCTCAACGCGGCGATGACCACACAGATGACCGAACGGTTCTCCGCGCCGGGCGCGACGCTGGTGAAACTCTTCGGCGACCCCGGCCGGGAGGCGGGCGAATTCGGCGCGCGGGCCGGACGGGTACGCGACATCGGGGTGCGGACGGCGATGCTGACCCGCTGGTTCCTGACCAGCCTGACCACGGTCTCCGCGCTCGCGCAGGCCCTGGTCTACGGCCTCGGCGGGTACCTCGCGCTGACCGGGGCGCTCGCGCCGGGCACCGTCGTGGCGCTGGCGTTGCTGCTGACCAGGCTGTACTCGCCGCTGACCGCGCTGGCGAACGTCCGGGTGGACGTGATGACCGCGCTGGTGTCGTTCGAGCGGGTCTTCGAGGTGCTGGACCTCAAGCCGATGATCGAAGAGAAGCCTGACCCCGGCCGCGTTCCCGAAGGCCCGGTTTCGGTGGAGTTCGACGGCGTCCGGTTCGGCTACCCCGCGGCGGACCGGTACTCGCTGGCGTCGCTGGAGGACGTGTCCACTTTGGATCACCGAGGTGGGGAAGAAGTGTTGCACGGCATCAGCTTCCGTGCCGAACCCGGGCAGATGATCGCCCTGGTCGGGTCCTCCGGTGCGGGCAAGTCGACGATCGCCTCGCTGCTGCCGCGCCTCTACGACGTCGACGCCGGGTCGGTCAAGCTGTCCGATGTGGACGTTCGTGAGCTGAGTTCCGCCTCGCTGCGGGACACCGTCGGTGTGGTCACTCAGGACGGACATCTCTTCCACGACACGATCCGGGCGAACCTCGAATACGCGCGGCCCGGCGTCACCGACGCCGAGATCTGGTCGGCGCTGGACCGCGCCCGGCTGGCCGAGCTGATCCGGGGCCTGCCGGACGGGCTGGAGACCGTGGTGGGGGAGCGAGGCTACCGGCTCTCCGGCGGCGAACGGCAGCGACTGACCATCGCCCGGCTCCTGCTGGCGCAGCCGCGGGTCGTCATCCTCGACGAGGCGACCGCGCATCTGGACTCGCAGTCCGAGGCGGCCGTGGGCGAGGCGCTGACCGACGCGCTGGACGGGCGGACCGCGCTCGTCATCGCGCACCGGCTGTCGACGGTCCGGGCGGCGGACCAGATCCTGGTGATCGAGCACGGGGAGATCGTCGAGCGGGGGACGCACGAGGAACTTCTGGCACTGGAAGGGCGCTACGCGACTCTGTACCTGACGCAGTTCTCGGAGGAGCCCGCGGCCGCGTGACTCCGGAAACGCTATGAAGGACGCTTTCATGGCAAATTTTGCTATGAAAGCGTCCTTCATAGCGCGCGCGAGGGCGAGGGTCAGGCGAGGGCGGGCGAGGAGAAGGTCGCGTTCACCAGCGCCATCTTCCGCGGATCGTCCCGCAGCAAGGAGCCCATCCGGTTCATCGTGTAGCCGAACGCGATCCCGCTCTCGGGATCCGCGCCGCCGGACGAGCCGCCGAACCCGTCGTGCCCGAACGCCCGCGGGTTCGGCCCGAAACCGCGTTCCTCGCTGCCGAGGTAGAACCCCAGCGCCCATTCGGTGCCCAGCCCGCCGACGACGTCGACCTCGCGGCCCTGCCCCGCTCGGGCGGTCGCGAGCGCGGCGTCCGACAGCAGCCGTCCGGAGGCGAGCGCGCCGTAGATCGTCGCGATGGCCCGCGCGGTGCCGTGTCCGTTGAGGGCGGGCAGGATCGCGCGCCGCCACGCGGGGTCGTTGGAGTCCCGCCCTTGGACGCGCGGGTTCCCCAGTGCCGCGAGGGCGGGCGGGCCGGCGCTGGCGAAGGCCTGTGCCAGCGCGCTCGCCGTCTCGGCGCTGAGCACCGGTTCGACGAGGGTGGAACAGCGCGCCAGGTCGGCGTCGGTGTCCAGGCCGATCCGGAAGTCGGCGTCCAGCGGACCGGCGACGTGCTTCGCGAAGTACGCGCGGACGTCGAGCCCGCTCACCCGGCGGATCACCTCGCCGACGAGGAAGCCGAACGACAGTGCGTGGTAGCCGCTGACCGTGCCGGGTTCGAAGAGCGGCGCCTGCGCGGCGAGCAGGCCGGTGAGGTGGTCCCAGTCGTAGAGCTCCTCGACCGCCACCGGCCGCTCCGGGCCGATCCCGGTCACCCCGGAGCGGTGCGAGAGCAGCCAGCGCACCGGGATGTCCTGTTTGCCCGCCGCCGCGAACTCGGGCCAATACTCCGCGACAGGCGCGTCGAGGTCGAGCAGACCGGCGTCGGCGAGGTGGTGGGCGCAGATCGCGGTCATGCCCTTGGTGGTCGACCAGACGTTGGTGAGCGTGTCCGCCCGCCACGGCGTCGTCCGGTCCGGATCCGCCCAGCCCGCCCAGAGATCGACCACGGTCTCACCGTGCCGGGTCACCGAGAACGCGGCGCCGATCTCGTCGCGCTCGGCGAAGTTCTCCTCGAAGGCGGCCCGGACGGGCTCGAAGCCCGCCGCGCATTCGCCGTGGATCTCGGTCATGGGCACGGACCTCCCGCGAGACACCGACCAGTCGGTATGTGACCGTAGGAGTGCCGCGCGGACGAGTCAAGAGGCTCGTCCGCGCGGCGACCGCTACCGGAGAGCGGGAACCCGCGCGCCGTACTTGGCCAGCAGCGCGGCGTTGGCCTCGTCGCCACCGTCCACGTTGGAACTGCGCCACAGCGGGATGTCGACGCCCTGTGCCGCGCCGAGGTCCACGACCTCGGCGAGGACGAGGTTCCACAGGAACGCGTTGATCACTGTGGACAGTGGCGCGGTCCGCGGCGCGTCCGGCGGGTAGCTCGAATCGCCGGGCCGGACGTGGGAGTCGAGCACGATGCTCGCCTCTTCGATCAGCGTCGTCGCCGCGCGCTTCGGCGCCGCGGCCACGGACGCGGCCGAACTCACCGCGATGACCGACGCGCCGCGCGCCCGCGCCCCGGCGGCCAGCTCGACCGGATACGGGTTGACGCCCGAGGTCGAGAACACCACCAGCAGGTCGTCCGGCCCCGGCGCGCGTTCGGCCAGCACCTCTTCGGCGAGCCCGGAGCGGCGCTCGGTCTTGGTGCTGTGCTGCGCGCCGTGCAGCGGCAGCAGTTCGGGGTGGTAAACCGGGTACACGCAGGCGAGCCCGCCCGCGCGATAGAAGGTCTCGGCGACCGCGGCCAGCGAGTGCCCGGCCCCGGCGGTGAACACCAGGGCGTCGGCCCGGATGACCCCCAGGATCAGCTCGGCCGACTTCCGGATCTGCTCCGCGTTACCCCGTTCGGCCTCCGCGAGCCGTTCGGCGACGTCTGCATAACGTTCGGTGGTGCTCACCACATCCGCCCTTCCGTCTGAAGATCAGCGACGAATGTATCGCGTGGACCAATGGCAGAAGTGGAATACATCGGGTCATGATCGAGGTTGACCCGATCGCTGTGGCCGGGGATTCGGAGACTGGAGGGCCCAGGGTGAGCGAGGCTGATCCCGCGGTGCGGACATGGCGAGTACGCGGCCAGGTGAAAGCCGTGGTGCTGGTGCTGCACGGCGGCGCCGAGCACAGTCATGCCCGCGTGGCGCCCTGGCGGCTGGCGTACCAGCGGATGGTGCCGCTGGCGAAGGAGGTCCACCGGGCGGGCCGTGAGCACGGCGTCGAGGTACGGCTCCTGCGCAACCGGATCTACGGCTGGAACGACCACGGCACCGACGCGCTCGCCGACGCGCGCTGGGCCCTGGAACGCATCCGTGAAGACCACCCTGGAGTGCCGGTGGTCCTCGTCGGCCATTCGATGGGCGGGCGGGTCGCCTTGCGTGTCGCCGACGATCCGGCTGTCATCGGAGTCTGCGCACTGGCACCGTGGACACCACCGGGTGAACCCATCGGTGCCGTCGACGGTCGCGTCGTGCTCATCGCACACGGGACCAAGGACCGGATGACCGATCCGGTGGCGTCACACGCTTTCGCGGAACGTGCCGAAAAGGTGACATCGCGGTCCGCGCGGTTTGAAATCGGCGGCGAAGGGCACGCGATGCTACGAAGGTCGCGCGTCTGGAACCGTCTCGTACGGGCTTTCACACTCGAGCTGATCGAAGCCGGTGGAACTGACGAAACGGTGAGCGCGGCCTGGGATCGGCCGAGCTCCGAGCGGCTGCGGATCCCGGTCTAGACCGGGTGGGAGGGAGCACCTATGTCCACATCGAGCGTCGATCGGACGGCGGGTCCGGCCGACCTGCCCACCCCTGACGAAACCCGGTGGCCGGGATTGGCCACCCCGCCGCATTCCCCGTTCCGGGCGCGGATCGCGGAGCAGTTGTTCCGGCAGGCGGTGCGCCCGCTGAACGTCCGCGTGCGCATGCCCGACGGCTCGCAGCTGGGCGCAGGCGGCCCGGACGCGCCCGAAATGCGGCTCAACCGCCCCGCCGCCTTCTTCCACCGCCTCGGCGTGGACGCGAAGATCGGGTTCGGCGAGGCCTACATGGTCGGCGACTGGACGAGCGACGCGCTCGCCGAGGTGCTGACCCCGTTCGCGGAGCGGATGGCGACGCTCATCCCGCCGCTGCTGCAACGGTTCCGCCGGTTCGTCGACCGCGGCCACCCCGCGGACGAGGAGAACACCATCGAAGGGTCGCGGGCGAACATCCACCGTCACTACGACCTGTCCAACGAACTGTTCGGCGCCTTCCTGGACCCGTCGATGATGTACTCGTCGGCGTTGTTCGGGCCAGACGACGACCTCACCACCGCCCAGCACCGCAAGATCGACAGCGTCCTCGACTACGCCGGGGTCCGCGACGGCAGCACCGTGCTCGAGATCGGCACCGGCTGGGGCGAACTCGCGATCCGCGCCGCCGCGCGCGGGGCCCGGGTCACCTCACTGACCATCTCCGAGGAGCAGGCGAAGCTGGCGACCGAGCGCATCGCGGCGGCGGGCTTCGCCGACCGCGTCGACGTCCGGCTGTGCGACTACCGCGACTCCACCGGCGAGTACGACGCCGTGGTCAGCGTCGAGATGATCGAGGCGGTCGGCGAGTCCTACTGGCCCACGTTCTACGAGACCATCGGCAAGCGGCTGAAGCCGGGCGGCAGGCTCGGGCTCCAGGCCATCACCATGGACCACGAGCGCATGCTCGCCGCGGCCCGGTCCTACACCTGGGTGCACAAGTACATCTTCCCCGGCGGGCTCATCCCGTCGACCACCTCGGTGGAGCAGGGCCTGCTGGAGCACGCGCGGCTGAGACTGCAGGGGGTGCGCGAGTTCGGCCAGGATTACGCCCGCACGCTGCGGTTGTGGCGGGAGACGTTCACTCGGCGGTGGGACGAGATCACCGAATTGGGCTTCGACGACGTCTTCAAACGGATGTGGGAGTTCTACCTGGCGTACTCCGAAGCGGGGTTCCGTTCGGGGTATCTCAAGGTCCACCAGTTCGGATTCGCCGAAAACGGACAGTGAACGCCACCCAACCGATGCGGGGTGCCGGACGTCCTTCACCTAGGGTCTGCGGTTGACTGGGCCCTACACGCGAAATCGGGACGGGTGATTCGGCATGACCTATGGAGGCGACGACCGGGGGCGACGGATGCCGCCACAGCGGCCGCCGTCCGGCCGCCCCCGGCGGCATCAGCCCGCGCAGATGATGCCGCTGCCGGGTCGCGGGAGCAGCCCGTACGACGAGCGGACGACGCCCATGGGGCACGGGGGCGCCGAACGCCCCGCCGGCCCGCCACCACGCCGTCCGGAGCCCCCGCAGGGCCGCCCGATGGACGACGCGCGCCCGCCGCGGCGACGCAAGCGCTGGGGTTTCGGCAAGGTGCTGCTGACGTTGCTCACCGTGTTCGTGGTGTTCCTCGCCGGTGTGTGGGTGTACCTGGAGTTCTCCATCAACCGCGTCGACGCGCTGGCCGACTACGCCGGCCGTCCCGTCGCCGCCGAGGGAACCAACTGGCTGATCGTGGGCTCCGACAGCCGGGACGGGCTGACGCCCGAGGAGCAGGAGAAACTGGTCACCGGTTCCGGCAACGAGGCCGGTGGCAAGCGGACCGACACCATCATGGTCGCGCACGTCCCGGACAACAGCACCAAGCCGACGCTGCTGAGCCTTCCGCGCGACTCTCAGGTGAGCATCCCGGGGCACGGCAAGAACAAGATCAACTCGGCGTTCGCGATCGGTGGCCCGACGCTGCTCGCGAAGACCGTCGAAGGCGCCACCGGCCTGCGGATCGACCACTACGCCGAGATCGGCTTCGGTGGGTTCGCCAAGATCGTGGACGCGATCGGCGGGGTCAACATGTGTGTCGAGAAGCCGATGGAAGACACCATGACGGGGATCAAGATCGAACCGGGCTGCCAGGATCTCCAGGGTCCGCAGGCGCTCGGGTTCGTCCGCATGCGGCACAGCGCGGCCACCCCGCGTTCGGACCTCGACCGCGTCGCCAACCAGCGGAAGTTCATCGGCGCGCTGGTCAGCGAAATCGGCAGCCCCGGCACGCTGCTGAACCCGTTCTCGCTGTTCCCGCTGCTGTCGACCGCGCCCGACGCGCTGACCATGGACACCGGCGACCACGTGCACAACCTGGTGGGGCTCGCGCTGGCGATGCGCGGGATCTCGTCGGGCGGCGTCGTCACCACGACGGTGCCGGTGACCAGCGGCTCGGCGGAGAACTGGGACAAGACGAAGTCGAAGCTGCTGTTCGACGCCCTGAAGAACGACACGGAGGTCCCGGACAGCGTCATCCTGTCCTGATGGACCCCGCGGGCTGCCAGATGTCATGAAAGGGGCGTTCAGGACGAAAAACGTCCTGAACGCCCCTTTCATGACATCCGCGTGGCCCGTCCGGCGCCCGAAAATCGGAGGCGCTCAAGGCGACGGCGAGTCACCATGGGCCGATGGAAGCGCCTGCCGAGACCCTCGCCGACGACGTCGTCGTGCTGCGCCGCTGGAAGCCGGAGCAGCTCGAAACCCTGACCGCCGTCGCGGGGGATTCCGCGGAGCATCTCGGCGCCTGGATGAGCTGGGCCACCCGCGGCTACGGCCGCGACGAGGCCGCCGAGTTTCTGGAGAACACCGCGAAGAACTGGGCCGATGGCAAGACCTACGACTTCGCGATCTTCGCCGGCGGTGAGGTCGTCGGCGGCTCGGGCATGATCACCCATCCGGACCGGATCGAGATCGGCTACTGGCTCAGCCGCCGTCACACCGGCCGCGGCCTGGTGACGAGGGCCGCCAGGTTGCTGGCCGACGAGGCCTTCCGCCTCGGCGCGCCGGAGGTCGAGATCCGGCACGACGAGAACAACGTCGCGAGCGGCGCCGTGCCCGCGCGGCTGGGGTTCACGCTGACCGGCGACGAGGCCGCCGAACCGCCGCTCGCCCCCGCCTGCGCGGGCGTCAACCGGATCTGGCGGCTCAAGCGTCCTTAGTCTTGCGTCCGCGCAGGGCCGCGAGCGCCTTGTCGGCGTGCACGGTGAACTTCAGTTCGCTCTTGATCACTTCGAGCACCTTGCGGTCGGTGTCGATGACGAACGTGTGCCGCTTGGCGTGCAGCGGGCTGAATTTGCGCCAGACGCCGAACTGTTTGGCCACCACACCGTCCACATCGGACAGCAGTGGGTAGTCGAAGCCGTGTTTGGCCGAGAACTCCTGCTGTTTGGCGACGGCGTCCGGGCTGATGCCGACGCGGTGCGCGCCGACTTCGGCGAACTCCGCGGCCAGATCGCGGAAGTGGCAGCTTTCGGCGGTGCAGCCGCTCGTCATCGCGGCGGGGTAGAAGAACAGCACGACCGGGCCGGACGAGAGGAAGTCCGACAGCGTGCGCTCCTCGCCCTTGTCGTCGGGCAGGGTGAAGTCCGGGGCGATGTCACCTTGGTCCATGGGTGGATCCTGCCACCTCAGTGGGCGTGCCGTTCGATGAGCTCGTCGACCTCGTCCCCGGTCGCGGAATCGGCGACGAACGAACCGCGCGCCGCGAGCACGCCGTACCGCCGCAGCCGTTCGGCCTGTTCGTGGCTGCGGACGCCTTCCGCGCCGATGCGCAGTTTCAGCTCCTTGGCCCTGGTGACCAGCTGGCACAGGTGACGGACGTCGGCCTCGTGCTCGCCATCGGCCAGCGCGTCGATCACCGCGCCGGACAGGATGACGTGGCGGACCGGCAGGCCGTGCTGGGGGATCAGCTCCAGATCGGCCGAACCGGAGATCGTCAGCACCAGCTGGGCGCCCAGATCGGCCAGTACGGCGAAGGAGTCCAGCACCTCGCCTCCCGCGTCGAGCACGGACTCGCGGTCGGTGCACAGCCGCAGCGCGTGCGCGGGCAGGCAGTGCCGGTCGAGCTGTTCCTTGACCAGCAGCACCAGATCGGGATCGATGGCCAGCCGCTTCGGCAGCCGCACGCAGACGTCCGGCGCCGCGTCGCCGAACCGGTTCCGCCAGCGCGCGGTGGCGGCGAGCGATTCCGCCAGCAGCCACCGGCCGAGCGGGATGGTCATCCCGGTGATCTGCGCGAGCGGATAGAACTCGTCGGAGTCCAGCTCGCCCTTCTCCGGATGGGTCCAGCGCAGCCCGGCGTTGACCGCGGCCAGCTGGTCCGGGTTCGCGAGCTTCACCGTCGGCTGGTAGATCAGCGAGAACTCGCCGTTCTCCAGCGCGCCCGCGATGACCGCGCCGAGCTGGTACCGGCCGCGGTCGCGCGCGTCGAGTTCGGGGTCGAACAGCATCCACTGCGCCTTGCCCGCCTCCTTGGCGCGGTGCAGCGCGATCTCCGCGGCCCGGAGCAGGTCTTCCGGTCCGCCGTCGGCGACCGGGCGGACGACGATGCCGGCGCTCGCGCTGACCCCGATGCCGTGCCCGCCGAGGTAGATCGGCTCGACCAGTTCGTCCAGCGCCTGCTCGACCAGCGCGATCACCTGGGGCGAGGTGAACTCGCCGCGCAGCAGGACCGCGAACCCGTCGCCGGACAGCCGGGCGACGGAACCGTTGTAGCTGCCGGTGAACACGGACTTCAGCTTGTTCGCGACCCCGCGCAGCACCTGGTCGCCGACACCGGCGCCGAGACCGTCGTTGATCACCTTGAAGCCGTCGACGTCGAGGTAGACGAGCGCGACCTGCTCGCCGCCCGGCCCGGCCAGCGCGGTTTCGAGGGCGTTCCCGAACGCGGTGGCGTTCGGCAGGCCGGTCAGCGCGTCGTGCACGTTCTGGTGCAGCAGCTGTTCCTGCAGCAGGTGGATCTCGTTGGCGTCGGCGACCATCAGCACCGGGTACGCCGAGCCGGGCCGGTCACCGGGAAGGTCGGTGAGGGTCACGTCGACCCAGAGCGTGCCTTCTTCGCTGTGGTTCAGCAGCAGGCGTTCCTGCTGGGTCTGCTGGCCGAGCGTCATGAGCTGGGAGAGCCCGTTCCGGAGCCGGGCGACGTCGTGCTCGGCGGAGCCGAGTTCGGGGATGGTCCGGCCGCGCAGCGCCACGGGGCGGCAGCCGAGGAGTTTGCCGAGCGCGGTGTTCGCCTCGACGATCTTGCCGTCGGCGTCGGCGAGCGCTATCCCGATGGGGGAGGCGGAATAGAGCTTGGTGAAGCGCATCCGGGCGGGCTCGTGGTCGGGCTCGGTCCGGACGGCGTCCTGAGCGACGCCGAGCAAGAACTCTTCGAGTTGCTCCTGGGGAAGCGATACTCCTTTAGTGTCAGCGAGCGTCGCGGCCCATCTCCGAGCGACGTCCACCAACCCTGGCTCGGAACCAGGCTCGGGCACACTTCACCTCTTCATGCGCGGTTAATGGCCAGCTCAGACCGGGTGTCCGAGCGCATGGGCCCACACTGGGTATGAGCCGACCGGGTGTAGTGCCACGCCATCACGCGCGATCCGGGGTGTCTACCGGCTGAAAGGGTGATCGCTACTACACGAGTGGTGACCGGAAGTTACCAAGAGTGCTCGATAGTGGTTGTCCGTTGACCGGCCTCAGCGCGCCGCCAGCCGGATCGGCAGACCGTCCGCGGGAACGGGCAGGGAGACGTAGTCCCAGCGAGCGGTGTAGTCCTCCGGGACCGACCATCGATACGCGCGCAGCATCTCGTGGAGCAGCGCTTTCACTTCGAACGTCCCGAAATGCAGGCCGATGCACTTGTGCGCGCCGCCGCCGAACGGCATCCACGCGTAGCGGTGCGACTTGTCCTCGCGGCGTTCTTCGCCGAAGCGGTCAGGGTCGAAACGCCTCGGATCGGTCCAGTGCTCCGGCGCGAAATGATTGACGGTGGGCGAAACCCCGACCAGCGTACCTTCGGGGATGAAGTGCCCGAGAACCTCGGTGTCCTTCACTGTTTTCCTTGCCAGAGAAGGCACCGGGGCCACCAGGCGCAGGGATTCCTTGATCACCAGGTCCAGCGTCGTCAGGGATTCCAGCGCCTCGATGTCCGGCACGTCGTCGCCGAGCGCGAGGGATTCCTGCCGCGCGCGTTCCTGCCAATCGGGGTTCTTGGCGAGGTGGTAGACGGCGGCGGCGCTGGTGATCGTCGACGTGTCGTGCGCCGCCATCATCAGGAAGATCATGTGGTTGACGACGTCGGAGTCGGTGAAGCGGTCGCCGTCCTCGGTGGTGGCCTGGCACAAGGCGGCGAAGAGGTCGTCGCCGTCGCTCGCCCGTTTCGCGGGCAGATTCGCCGCGAAGTAGCGTTCGAGGACCTTGCGGCCGTGCAAACCCGCGGCCCAGCGGCCGCCGGGAACGGGGAACCGCACGATGGCCGTGCCCGCGCGCACGGAGTTCACGAACGCGCGGTTGATCGCGGCCGCGTCGTCACCGGACCGCATGCCCATGAACACGCGCGTCGCGACGTCGAGCGTGAGTTGCTTGAGGGACCAGTAGATCCGCGGGTTCGGCCGGTCCGTCCACGCGGCGACGCCGTCGCGCAGAGCCGGCCCCATCTGATCGACGTAACCGGTGAGCCGCTGCCGGGTGAACGCCGTCTGCATGATCCGGCGGTGCAGATGGTGCTCGCCGAAATCGAGCAGCATCAGGCCGCGGTCGAAGAACTGCTCGATGAAGAACTTCCAGCCCTCCTGGGAGAAGGCCTTGTCCTTGTTCACCAACGCGATCTGAGTGGCCTCCGGCCCGGAGAGGGCGACGATGCGGCGGCCGAACGCGCCCATCCACGACACCGGGCCGTAGGTCTCGTAGCGTTTGAGACCGAAGTCGATGCCGAAGCGCATGAAGTCCAGCGCGTGCCCGATGACCGGCGGGCCTTCGTCGCCGAGGACGGGTTTGAGGCCCGGCGGGGCGGGCGCGAGTTCGCGGACCGGCCAGGTCGCGCCGAGCCAGCGCCGGTCCACCGAACGAGGCAGGGGGATCGAGGTGAGCGGCGGAACCCGCTCGCGCAGCGCCCCGGTGACCCTTTCGACGGCGTTCGCCATGGTGACCATCTCCCCGTTGAGACCGGTTACCGCTCCACCATCGCACCCTTATTGACGTTCTGACAATACCTCGGGTGCGCGTGAAGGCCCCCTTCCCTCGGCTCAGCCGAGGGAAGGGGGCCTTCACGCGACGTCAGCCGAGTTCGGCCCGGACCGCCTGGGCGGCCGCGACCAGGTTCCGCAGCGCCGGTTCGACCTCGGCGTAGCCGCGGGTCTTCAGGCCGCAGTCCGGATTGACCCAGATCCGCTCGGCGGGCACGGCGCCGACGGCGGTCCGCAGCAGCCCGCTGACCTCGTCGACGTCGGGGACGCGCGGCGAGTGGATGTCGTACACGCCGGGTCCGACGCCGCGCCCGAAGCCCGCCGCGCCGAGATCCGTGACGACCTCCATCTTCGATCGCGCGGCCTCGATGCTGGTGACGTCGGCGTCGAGCGCGTCGATCGCCTTGACCACCTCACCGAACTCCGAATAGCACATATGCGTGTGGATCTGCGTCGCGTCGGAGATGCCGGACGTCGCCAGGCGGAACGACGAGACCGCCCAGGCGAAGTACGCCTCGTGCGCCCCGGCGCGCAGGGGGAGCAGTTCCCGCAGCGCCGGCTCGTCCACCTGGATGACGCGGATGCCCGCGTCCTGCAGGTCGTGCACCTCGTCGCGGATGGCCAGCGCCACCTGACGGGCGGTCTCGCCCAGCGGCTGGTCGTCGCGGACGAACGACCACGCCAGGATCGTCACCGGGCCGGTCAGCATCCCCTTGACGGGTTTGCCGGTCAGGCTCTGCGCGTAGCGCGCCCAAGCGACGGTCATCGGCTCCGGACGCGAGACGTCGCCGTACAGGATCGGCGGCCGCACGCACCGCGAACCGTAGGACTGCACCCAGCCGAAGTCGGTGGCGGCGAACCCGGCCAGCCGCTCGGCGAAGTACTGCACCATGTCGTTGCGCTCGGGTTCTCCGTGCACCAGGACGTCCAGGCCGAGGTCCTCCTGCAAGCGGATGACGTGCTCGATCTCCGCCTTCATCGCGGCCTCGTAGCCCGCGTCGTCCAGCGAGCCCGCCTTGTGCGCGGCGCGGGCTTTGCGGACCTCGGTGGTCTGCGGGAACGAGCCGATCGTCGTGCTCGGCAACGGCGGCAGGTCCAGCGCGGCCTGCTGCGCCGCCGCGCGCCGGGCGTAGGGGGAGCGGACGGTGTCCTCCGGACGCAGCGCCTCCAGCCGGGCGCGCACGCTCGCGTCGGCAAGGTCGGCCGCCGTGGCGCGGTCCGTGACCGCCGCTCGGGCGGCCGACAGGTCGACGCCCTCCTCCTTCAACGCGCGCCCGAGCAGGACGACCTCGTCGACCTTCTGCTTGGCGAAGGCGAGCCAGCTCTTCAGGCGCGGGTGGAGCCCGTCTTCCCGCTCGACGTCGTAGGGCACGTGCAGCAGCGAGCACGACGTCGAGACGCTGACCGACTTCGCGGTGCCGAGCAGCGTCGCCGCCCGGCCGAGCGCGCGGGCCGGGTCGGTGCGCCAGACGTTGCGCCCGTCCACGACCCCGGCCAGAACCTCCTTGTCCCGCAAGGCGGGTTCGGCCACGACGGCGTCCACAAAGGACTCATCGGTGACGAGGTCGACGGCGACGGCCTCGATCGGGGAGCGGGCGAGCACCCCCAGACCGCGTCCGAGGCCGCCGAAGTACCCGGCGACCAGGATCTTCGGCCGCGCGGTCTCCTTCGCGAGCCGGTGATAGGCGCGGATGAGCGCGTTGAGCTCTTTTTCGGTGCGGTCCGCGGCGAAGGCGGGCTCGTCGAGCTGGACCCACTCGACGCCTTCGTCGTGCAGGCGGCGCAGCAGTTCGACATAGCCGTCGAGAAGGTTGTCGAGCAGCTCCAGCGGGCGGAAACCCTCCGGCGCGCCCTCGGCCGCCTTGGCGAGCAGCAGGAACGTCACCGGGCCCACGAGCACCGGCCGCGTCTCGACGCCGATCGCGCGGGCCTCGCGGTACTCGTCCAGCGGCTTGGTGCCGGTGAGCGAGAACGTCGTGTCCGGGCCGAGTTCGGGGACGATGTAGTGGTAGTTCGTGTCGAACCACTTGGTCATCTCCATCGCCGGCGCGTCCTGGACCCCGCGTGCGGCGGCGAAGTAGGTGTCGAGCGGCGAAAGGCCGAGTGCCGTGAAGCGCTCCGGCAGCGCCCCGAACAGCTCGGCGGTGTCGAGCACCTGGTCGTAGTGGGAGAACGTGTTGGACGGGACGGAGTCCAGGCCCGCGTCCTTGAGTTCCCGCCAGCTTCGGGTACGCAGCGCGCGGCCGGTGTCCAGCAGCCCGGCCTCGTCGATCTTGCCCGCCCAGTAGCGTTCGAGTGAACGCTTCAGTTCCCGGTCCGGGCCGATCCGGGGGTAGCCCAGCACTGTCGTGCCGATTTCGGTCACAGCTCTCTCCTCGCGAGCTTGTCGTCAAAGCCCGGAGCGCGCGCAGGAGTGACCGCCGTTCGGTCGTGCCCATCCCACGAGGCTCGGACTCACGCACGCCGTCGGCGCGCGTACCACGGGCAGGTCTTCGGACTCGTGGGCGACGCGCTCGCTCCTACCGGCCGTCGCTTCCCGGGAGCCATTCCCAGTGCTTTACCGTGTCTCGCACGGTGACGGCTTTCGTTCCCACATACCGCTGCGGGGCAGTCCCGGATTCACACCGGGTTCCCTGTTACCTCGCCCGGCCTGGAGGGCCGGGCGAACCAGTAGCACCTCGGAGCGTACCGAGGCCCGCTACGGGACTGCTCGAATGTGAGAAAAGTCAGAGCGGGCGGCGCAGCCCGTCCAGCACGAGGGTGATGACGCCGTCGGCCTCGGCCCGCCACCCGGGGCGGTCATGGGCCGCGCCTATGCCGTGCAGAGCCATCATCACGGCGCCGGCGTCCACGTCGTCGCGGACGGCGCCGTCCCGCACGGCGGCGGCCACCAGGGCGGTGACGGCCTCTTCCAACGCTCGGCTGCCCTCGGCGAGAGCCCCTGAACGATCGGCCATGAGCGTGGCCAGCGTCCGGGCCAGGCCTTCATGGGCACCGATGTGGTCGACCATTTCGCGGAGGAAGGTCGCCAAGGCCTCCGCCGCGGGCAGCGTGGCCTGCAGCTGGCGGGCGCGATCGGACAGCGCGGCGACTTCCCCGTGGTAGACCGCTTCGGCCAGTGCCTCCCTGGTGGGGAAGTGGCGGTAAAGCGTGCCGGTGCCCACGCCGGCCAGACAGGCGAAGTCATCGAAGCGCAGCTCGAAGAAGCATCCGGCCTGGAAGATCTCCCGGGCCTTGGCGAGCAGGGCCTCGCGCTTGCGTCGGGCGTCGGCCCGCAACGGCTTGTCGGCGGTCATGCGCTCCCTCGCGTTGACAAATGGAGATCATCTCCATATTTTCGAAGTGGAGATGATCTCCACATCGAATCGTACCCCGTGAGGTGCAGCTTGAAGATCCTGATGTTCGGCCGCGGCGTGATCGCCACCGTCTACGGCTGGGCCCTGCAAAAGGCGGGACATGACGTCGAGTTCTACGTCCGGCCGGGCCGCGCGGCGGAGTACGGGGACACGGTGGACCTCGACCTGCTCGATACGCGGCGCCGGGTGCGGGGGCAGCGCGTCGTCGAGAAGTGGCCGGTCCGCTATCACGAGACACTGGAGCCGGACCACGACTTCGATCTGATCGTGCTCAGCGTGTCGCACCACCGCCTCCCGGAGGCGACGGCCTTCCTGGCCCCGCGGATCGGCAAGGCCACGGTGCTGGTCTTCGGCAACATCTGGGCCGAGCCGACGGACGCGATCGGTCCCCTTCCCCTCGACCGGATCGCCTGGGGCTTTCCCCAGGCCGGAGGCGGTTTCGACGCGGACGGCGTGCTCCGGGGGATGATGATGCCCTCGGTCATCTTCGGCACCCTCGGCCTGCCTCCGACCGAGCGGGAGCGGGCCGCGCGCCAGGCGTTCCGCGAGGCCGGGCTCCGGATCAAGGAGCGGCCCGACTTCCGTGGCTGGCTGTGGGTCCATTTCGCGTCGGATGCCGGCCTCCTCTCACAGGGCCTGCGGCGGGGTTCCCTGTCCCGGCTGGCCGGGGCGACGGGGGCCCTGCGCGAGGGGTTGCTGACCGGCCGCGAGCTGCTGCCGCTCCTTGAGGCACGCGGCCTTGACCTGCGACGTCATCGGGTCGGTGTGCTGCCGTTCCAGGCGCCCACCTGGCTGACGGCCCCCGTGCTCGCGTGGCTGACCGCGCATGTCGAGGTGGCGCGCGTGAGTGTCACGGCGCACTCCGACCCCGACGCCGAGGAGCCGCGTGAGGTCTGCCGGGACACCTTGGCCGAAGCCCGTCGGTTGGGTGTCTCGGTACCGCGCTTGGAAGCGGCGGAACCGTACTTCGCCCGGGCCTGAACCGGTCGGCCGCGGAAGTACATGAAGGCCCCCTTCCTTGCGCTAGGCGCAAGGAAGGGGGCCTTCATGTACTTCTGGATGGACTGTCAGTCCCAGTCGAGGGCGCCACCGGACTGGTACTCGATGACGCGGGTCTCGAAGAAGTTCTTCTCCTTCTTGAGGTCCATCGCCTCCGACATCCACGGGAACGGGTTCTCCGTCTCGCCGAAGATCGGCGCGAGGCCGATCTGCTGCGCCCGCCGGTCGGTGATGAAGTGCATGTACTGCTCGATCAGCTCGGCCGACAGCCCGAGCATGCCGCGCGGCATGGTGTCGCGGGCATAGGCGACTTCGAGCTCGCAGGCCTCGGTCAGCATGCCGCGGATCTCCGCCTGGAACTCCTCGGTCCACAGGTGCGGGTTCTCGATCTTGATCTGGTTGATGCAGTCGATGCCGAAGTTCAGGTGGATCGACTCGTCGCGCAGGATGTACTGGTACTGCTCGGCGATGCCGATCATCTTGTTCCGGCGGCCGAGCGAGAGGATCTGCGCGAAGCCGGTGTAGAACCACATGCCTTCGAAGATCACGTAGAACGCGACCAGGTCACGCAGGAAGTTCTGGTCGGCCTCGGGGGTGCCGGTCTCGAAGTCCGGGTTCTCCAGGTTCTGCGTGTACTTGAGCGCCCACGCGTCCTTCTCCGAGATGGACGGGACCTCGCGGTACATGTTGAACAGCTCGCCCTCGACCAGGCCGAGGCTCTCGCAGATGTACTGGAAGGTGTGCGTGTGCACGGCCTCCTCGAACGCCTGGCGCAGCAGGTACTGGCGGCATTCGGGGTTGGTGATCTGGCGGTACACCGCGAGCACGATGTTGTTGGCCACCAGCGATTCCGCGGTGGCGAAGAAGCCGAGGTTGCGCTTGAGCATGGTGCGCTCGTCCTCGGTGAGGCCGTCGGGCGACTTCCACAGCGCGATGTCGGCCTGCATGGCGACCTCGGTCGGCATCCAGTGGTTGTTGCAGCCGGCGAGGTACTTCTCCCACGCCCAGGTGTACTTCATCGGCAGCAGCTGGTTGACGTCGGCGCGGGCGTTGATCATCCGCTTGTCGTCGACGTTGATGCGGGCAGCGCCGACTTCGATCTCACCGAGCCCGGTGGCGTCGGTGGAGGAGTCAAAGGTGGTCATAGAGCGGCTCACTTCACGAGGTGGTCGGATGGGTCGTGAGTGGCGATTCGGGTTGGAACACGAATCGCCACTCACGACCGGAGGTCACTGGCAGGCTTCGCAGTCGGGGTCGTCGATCCGGCAGGCGGCGCCGTCGGTGGCGACGAAGTCGACGTCCGAGACCTGCGGAATCTCCTTCGGCTCCGGCTTGGCGGCGGGAGCCGCGGCCGGGGCGGTCACCGGCACGGCCGGAACCGCGGCGGCGGGCGACGGCGAGACCGCGGCGGAAGCCGACGGCGCGGGCGAAGCCGCGGGCGCCGGAGCGGCGGCGGGCTTGGGCGAAGCGGGAGCGGCGGGGGCCGGGGTGGCCGACACCGCGTTCAGCTTGCCGTCGGTACCGCGCAGGGTGCTCTTCTCCACGTGCGTCGCGGACCGCGCCCGCAGGTAGTACGTGGTCTTGAGGCCCTTGTGCCAGGCGTAGCGGTACAGCTCGTCGAGCTTGCGGCCGCTGGGCGCCGCGATGTACAGGTTCAGCGACTGAGCCTGGTCGATCCACTTCTGACGACGCGAACCGGCGTCCACGAGCCACTTCGACTCGATCTCGAACGCGGTCGCGTACAGCGCCTTCAGGTCGTCCGGCACGCGGTCGATCTGGCCGAGGCTGCCGTCGAAGTACTTCAGGTCCGAGACCATGACCTCGTCCCACAGCCCGCGCGCCTTGAGCGAGCGGACCAGGTGCGGGTTCACCACGGTGAAGTCGCCGGACATGTTCGACTTGACGAACAGGTTCTGGAACAGCGGCTCGATCGACTGCCCGACGCCCACGATGTTGGAGATCGTCGCGGTCGGCGCGATCGCCATCACGTTGGAGTTGCGCATGCCGACGGTCTTGACCCGCTCACGCAGCGGCGCCCAGTCCAAAGTGGACGAGGTGTCGACGTCGAGCGCGTCGCCCTGGCGGGCGTCGATCAGCAGCTGCATCGAGTCGATCGGCAGGATTCCCTTGCTCCACAAGGAACCCTCGAACGTCTGGTACTGGCCGCGCTCCTCCGCGAGATCGGTCGAGGCCGAGATCGCGTAGTAGCTGATGTGCTCCATGCTGAGGTCCGCGAACTGGACGGCCTCTTCCGAAGACAGCGGGACACCGATCTCGAACAGCGCGTCCTGGAAGCCCATCAGGCCCAGCCCGATCGGGCGGTGGCGCAGGTTGGAGCGGCGCGCCTCCGGGATCGTGTAGAAGTTGATGTCGATCACGTTGTCGAGCATGCGGACGGCGGTGCGCACGGTCTTCTCGAGGCGCTTCGCGTCGATGCCCTCGGGGGTCACGTGCTTGAGCAGGTTCACCGAGCCGAGGTTGCAGACGGCGACCTCGTCGGTGGTGGTGTTCAGGGTGATCTCGGTGCACAGGTTGGACGAGTGCACGACGCCCACGTGCTGCTGCGGCGAACGCAGGTTGCACGGGTCCTTGAAGGTGATCCACGGGTGGCCGGTCTCGAACAGCATGGTCAGCATGCGGCGCCACAGGTCGACCGCGCGGACCTTGCGGAACACCTTCAGCTCACCGCGTTCGGCGGCGGCCTCGTACTCGCGGTAGCGCTCGGCGAACGCGGTGCCGTAGAGGTCGTGCAGGTCCGGGGTCTCGTTCGGCGAGAACAGCGTCCACTGCGCGTCGGCCTCGACGCGGCGGAGGAACTCGTCCGGCACCCAGTTCGCGGTGTTCATGTCGTGCGTACGACGACGGTCGTCACCGGTGTTCTTGCGCAGGTCGAGGAATTCCTCGATGTCCACGTGCCAGGTCTCGAGGTACGCGCAGGCCGCGCCCTTGCGCTTGCCGCCCTGGTTCACCGCGACGGCGGTGTCGTTGGCGATCTTGAGGAACGGCACGACACCCTGCGACTGGCCGTTGGTGCCCTTGATGTGCGCGCCGAGGCCGCGGACCGGGGTCCAGTCGTTGCCGAGACCGCCCGAGTACTTCGCCAGCAGCGCGTTGTTCTTGTACGCCTGGAAGATCGAGTCCAGGTCGTCGTCGACGGTGGTCAGGAAGCAGGACGACAGCTGCGGGCGCGTGGTGCCCGAGTTGAACAGCGTCGGCGTGGACGCCATGAAGTGGAACGACGAGAGCAGCTCGTAGAACTCGATGGCGCGGGCTTCGCGGTCGTCCTCGCGGATGGCCAGGCCCATCGCCACGCGCATGAAGAACGCCTGCGGCAGCTCGAAGCGGACGCCGTTGTGGTGCTGGAAGTACCGGTCGTACAGGGTCTGCAGGCCGAGGAAGCCGAAGTCGAGGTCACGCTCGGCGTGGATCGCCGCGGTGATCTTGTCCAGATCGAAGGTCTGCAGCTCCGGGTTGACCAGCTCCAGCTCGATGGCGCGCTTGAGGTAGTCCCGGAAGTACTGCGGGTACCGGGTGGTCATCTCGTCTTGGCTGGCCTGCTGCGGCACGCCCGCGAGGTAGCTGAGCGCCTCGCCGCGGAGCTTGTCCGCCAGCAGCCGGGCGCTGACGTAGGAGTAGTTCGGCTCCTGCTCGACGAGCACGCGCGCGGCCATGATCTGGGCGAGGGCGAGTTCGTCGGCGCTGATGCCGTCGTAGAGGTTGCGCTTGGCCTCGGCCAGCACCGGCTCGGCCGAGACGTCTTCCAGACCGGAGACGGCCTCGCCGACCACGTGCGAGACGCGGGCCCAGTCGAGCGGGCGGAGCGAACCGTCGGCCGCCTTGACGCTGATCGCGACGTCGGACGACGCGGGCTTCTCGGCCTCGCGGGCCTTCGCGCGCTCGTCGCGGTACAGGACATACGCGCGGGCGACCTTGTGGTGCTCGCCGCGCATCAGCGCGAGCTCGACGATGTCCTGGATCTGCTCGATGTGCAGCGCGGTCTCGGGACCGGCGTGGCGGAGCAGGGTGGTCTCGATCTGCTCGGTCAGTTCCTTGACCAGATGGTGGATCCGCGACGAGGCGGCCGCGTCACCGCCCTCGACGGCGAGGAAGGCCTTGGTCACGGCGACCGAGATCTTGTTCGCGTCGAAGGGGGACACGCTGCCGTCCCGCCGGATGACCCGCACGGTCGCGGGCGTGGTGTCCGAAGACGAAGGTGGCCGCTGACCGGTATCGACTGACATGCATCACTCCAAGAAGGCGCGTTGAAGCACCACAAGGCCTCACAAGGCCGTGCGCTGCAGGTTCACAAAGCTGCCCGACCACCGCTCCCGAGCGGTCTCCCCGTCGCTGGGCGGTGCCGGTTCCCAGAGACTACATGTAGGGGTCGGAGGCTGCACGTGCCCCAATGGGTGGCGTGTCGTGGTCTCACCCTGGCGGGTTAGACGATCACGCTGTGCGGCTGGTCAGCCGCCGAAAACGAGGGTGAAATCGCGCAGGCAGGCGCTCAGGACGGGCCGCTGACCGGCCAGGAAACCGATCGGCCCGTGCTCGTTGATCCGCCAGTCCGCGGCCGCCGGCCGCGGTCGCGCCTTCGCCCGGACGGGGCTCCTTTTGAGACGGTCGTCCAGCATCTGGACGACGTCGAAGGCCGCGGGCATCTTCACCGGGAGGCTCGGACGGACGGTGAAGGCCGCCGTCGCGATCCAGTCCTCGTGGGTGGCCGCCGAGGCGGTGAACGTCCGCCCGTGGGTGAAGTCGAGTGTGGCGAGGTCCTTGGGGATGCCCCACAGCGCGCGGCCGCCGGCGAGCGAGACCTCGCTGTCGACCCAGATGTCGGTGATGGAGCTGGAGAGGCGTTTGCCGCGGACGGCGACGGTCGCCAGCAGCTCGTGGTACTGGAGCTGCCCGGGCTCCTGGTAGTCGATCCAGGCGGTGAACACCTGAGCGCGGCCGCCCGCCACGACCGGTTCGGCGCCTTCGGGCAGCGCGGGCAGTTCGTTCACCGGGACACGCCAGACCGACAGGTACGCCTGGCCCGCCAGGTGCCACGGCTCCGGGGGATAGGCGGTCACGCGTTCCGCCACGGCAGGTAGTCGGGCTGATCGGTGTCGACGCGCATGGAGAACTCCGGTGGTCGTTTCTGCAGGAAGGACAGGACCCCTTCGACGGCGTCCGGGCTGGAGCCCAGGCCGCCGATCAGCCGCGAGTCCAGCTCGTGCACGGGGAACGGCGACGCGGCGCTCGCCATCCGGTACAGCAGCTGGCGGGTCACCGCGACGGAGACCGGTGACGTGGTCGCGGCGATCTCCAGTGCCAGTTCGCGGGCCTTGCCGAGCACCTCGCCGGGCTCGTGGACACTGTGGACCAGACCGGCGTTTTTCGCTTCGTCCGCGCCGAAGACACGGCCGCTGATCATCCAGTCGAGTGCCGTGCCCATCCCGACGAGCCGGGGGAGGAACCAGGCGGACGCGCCTTCGGGATAGATGCCGCGGCGGACGAACACGAAGCCGAACCGGGAATCCGTGGACGCCAGGCGGTAGTCGCACGACAGTGTGATCGTGACGCCGCCGCCGACGGCCGCGCCCCGCAGGGCCGCGATCACCGGCTTGTTCATCGTGAAGACGCGTTTCGAGCAGCGTCCCGCCGGCTCCTGCCACGCCGCGTCCGGCCCGGCCTCCGGATCGAAGTCGAAACCGCCTTGCGAGAGGTCCGCGCCCACCGAGAAGTCCTTGCCGTTGCCGGTCAGGATCACCACGCGGACGTCTTCGTCGCGGTCGGCCCGGTCCATCGCGTCGCCGAGTTCGTC
Source organism: Amycolatopsis oliviviridis (assembly GCF_014654365.1). Taxonomy (GTDB): domain Bacteria; phylum Actinomycetota; class Actinomycetes; order Mycobacteriales; family Pseudonocardiaceae; genus Amycolatopsis; species Amycolatopsis oliviviridis. Next base: position 439,828 of record NZ_BNAY01000002.1, on the reverse strand, counting down.
GGCCATGCGGATGGTGTAGCCGTTGCGGGCCTCGGGCCGGTTGAGCGTGACCGTCGCGATGCGGTCGGCGACCTCGTAGGTGATTTCGGCGTACGCGCTCATGACGTGAAAGTAAGGCTCCGTTGACAAGGTGTCAATAAGGCTCAGGCGAAGAGCTCGTAGGTCTTCTTGCCGGTCTGTTCGGCGGCGTCGATGTACCCGGCGAGCGCGGTGCGGGACCGCATGATCCTGTCCAGCTGTTCGTCGAGCTTGCCGAGTCGTTCGCGCATCGCGGCCAGCAACTCGGGGCAGCCGATCAGCTCGGGCTCCTCGCCGATCGCGCAGGGCAGCAGGTACGCGATGTCCTCGGACGACAGGCCCGCGGCGAGCAGGTGCCGGATCTGTTTCACCCGCAGGACGGCGTTCTCGTCGTACTCGCGGTAGCCGTTCGTGGCGCGCTCCGCCTCCAGGAGGCCTTGTGCTTCGTAGTAGCGCAGCTGGTGAGTGTTGACTCCCGTGCGGCGGCTCAGTTCCCCGATTTTCATCGTGTTTCCCACTTGACCTTCATACCGGTCTCAACGTCGACGATGCAGCCATGGACAACGAAACCACCGCACCTGTGACAGTTCTCGGCCTCGGCCTGATGGGGACCGCGCTCGCCCGCGCGTTCCTGAAGGCCGGGCATCCCACCACCGTCTGGAACCGGACCGCCGCCAAAGCTTCCCCTTTGGTTGCCGAGGGTGCGCGGCTCGCGCCCACGATCGGTGACGCGCTCGCGGCAGGCGGCACGACGATCGTGTGCCTCACCGACTACTCGGCCGTGCGCGACCTGCTCGACGATGCCGCGCTGGAAGGAGCGACCTTGGTCAACCTGACCTCGGGCGATTCCGCTCAAGCACGGGAAACCGCCGCCTGGGCCGAAAAACGAGGTGCCCGCTACCTCGACGGCGCGATCATGGCGATCCCGTCGTCGATCGGGACCGCCGAGGCGGTGATCCTGCTGAGCGGGCCGCGGCCGGACTTCGACCTCGGCGCGCTCGGCACGGCCAGCCATCTCGGCGAGGACCCCGGGCTCGCGTCCCTGTACGACGTCGCGGGTCTGACGATGATGTGGAGCGTGCTGAACGCGTGGCTCCAGGGCACCGCGATGCTCAAGACGGCCGGTGTGGACGCCGCGACGTACGCGCCGTTCGCGCAGCAGATCGCCGCCGGCGTGGCCGGCTGGCTGCCCGGATACGCGGAGCAGATCGACAAGGGTTCCTTCCCCGCGGAGGTGTCGGCGCTGGAGACCGACGCGCGGGCGATGGCGCACATGGTCGAGGAGAGCGAGGCGCTGGGCGTGAACGCCGAGCTGCCGAAGCTGATCAAGGCGATGGCCGACCGCGCGATCGCGGCCGGGCACGGCGGGGAGCAGTACCCGGTGCTGATCCGGGAGTTCGAGCGGCCCTGACGAGCGGACGCGCGTGATCAGGCACGTGACTCGCGTGATTGAGCACGTGACTCGCGTGACGGAAGGCGGAACTCGCGTGTCTGGACGCCGTCCTTGGTGTGCGGAGTCCAGACACGCGAGTTCCGTGTCTGATCACGTGAGCGCGGCGTCGTGTCACGCCATGTCACGCATTTAGTCCTCTGAATGCGGTTTGGGTCGGTGGGCGCAGGCGAGTAAAACAATCAGGCGTGCTTGATTTTTCTGGCGGAGGGTGCCAGCCTGGGGAGAGACGCGAGGAGGCGGGCATGGCTGACCTGGGCGTGATCCTTGGGGATCTCGCGGCGGAATCGCAGGCCATCGACGACGTGGTGGCGGACCTGCCCGCGTCGGACTGGGCGCGGCAGACCCCGGCCGAAGGCTGGACGATCGCCCATCAGATCGCCCATCTGGCCTGGACGGACCAGAAGGCGCTGATCGCGGCGCGCGGATCCGAGGCCGACTGGCAGGCCGAGATCGAAGGGCTCCTCGCGACCGGGGAGTCCTACGTCGACGACGGCGCGGCCGAGGGCGCGAAGACGCCGCCCCGTCAGCTGCTGGCCGAATGGCGCGCCGGCCGCGCGGAACTCGCGAAGGCGCTCGAAGAAGTGCCCAGCGGCCAGAAGATCCCCTGGTACGGACCGCCGATGAGCGCCGCGTCCATGGTGACCGCGCGCCTCATGGAGACCTGGGCCCACGGCCAGGACATCTTCGACGCGCTCGGCCTCACGCGCGAGAACTCGTCCAGGATCTGGCACATCGCCCGGTTCGGGACCCGCACGCGCGACTTCGCCTACAAGCTCAACTCGCTCGCCCCGCCCGCCGAGGAATTCCGCGTCGAGCTGGCCGCGCCCGACGGCACCACCTGGGCGTTCGGGCCCGAGGACGCCGGGCAGCGGCTCACCGGGAGCGCGGTCGACTTCTGTCTCGTCATCACCCAGCGCCGTCATCCCGACGACACCGACCTGGTCGCGACCGGCGCCGACGTCGAGGAATGGCTCGGGATCGCGCAGGCCTTCGCCGGGCCTCCCGGTGCGGGACGGCGGCCGGGGCAGTTCGCATGACCCCCGCCCCGATCAGGATCGGCAACGCGTCCGGGTTCTACGGCGACCGGTTCTCCGCGGTCCACGAGATGCTCACCGGCGGCCCGCTCGACGTGCTGACCGGCGATTACCTGGCCGAGCTGACCATGCTCATCCTCGGCCGCGACCGGATGAAGGACCCGAATCGCGGCTACGCCAAGACGTTCCTCCGCCAGATGGAGGCGAACCTTGCGCTGGCCATGGAAAAGGGCGTCAAGATCGTCGCCAACGCCGGTGGGCTCAACCCCGCCGGACTCGCGGACGCGCTGCGCGAGCTGGCCGCGAAACTGGGTGTCGACGTCGCCATCGCGCACGTCGAGGGCGACGACCTCGTCCAGCGCGCCGAGGAGCTCGGGTTCGGCAAGACGCTGACCGCCAACGCCTACCTCGGCGCGTGGGGGATCGCGGAATGCCTGAACGCGGGCGCCGACATCGTGGTGACCGGACGCGTCACCGACGCTTCAGTGATCGTCGGCCCCGCGGCCGCGCACTTCGGCTGGGCGCGCGACGACTACGACGCGCTGGCCGGCGCGGTCGCGGCCGGGCACGTGATCGAATGCGGCACGCAGGCCACCGGCGGCAACTACGCCTTCTTCACCGAGCACGAGATCGGCGTGCCCGGCTTCCCGATCGCCGAGATCTCCGCCGACGGCTCCAGCGTGATCACGAAGCACCCCGGCACCGGCGGCATCGTGAACGCCGGAACCGTTACCGCGCAACTGCTCTACGAGATCACCGGCGCCCGTTACGCCGGGCCGGACGTCACGACGCGGTTCGACACGCTGACCCTCACCGACGACGGCCCGGATCGCGTCCGCATCAGTGGTGTCACCGGCGAACCCCCGCCGCCGACGCTCAAGGTCTGCCTGAACGGTCTCGGCGGTTTCCGCAACGAGACGACGTTCGTCCTCACGGGACTCGACGTCGAAGCGAAAGCCGCGCTGGTCAAGGAACAACTCGAAGGCGCGCTCAAGGCGCGGCCGCCCGCCGACGTCCGGTGGACGCTGGCCCGCACCGACCGGCCCGACGCCGAAACCGAGCAGCAGGCGAGCGCGTTGCTGCACGTCGCGGTGAAGGACGCGGACCCGGAGGTCGCCGGGCGCGCGTTCAGCGGCGCGGCCATCGAACTCGCCTTGGCGAGCTACCCGGGATTCCATGTCACCGCACCGCCCGCGGCGGCGTCGCCCTACGGCGTCTACCGGGCCGCTTTCGTCGACGCGCACGAGGTTCCGCACGTCGCCGTGCTGCCGGACGGGACGCGCCACGACATCGCGCCCGCCACCGAAACACTTCCTCTGTCCGAAGTGGACAATGAGCCGCTGCCCGCCCCGTTCACGCAGGCCGAGGTCCGCCGGGCGCCACTCGGCAGGGTGATCGGCGCGCGCAGCGGCGACAAGGGCGGCAACGCGAACGTCGGCGTCTGGGCGCGTTCGGACGAGGCGTGGCGCTGGCTCGCGCACCGGCTCACCGTCACCGAGTTCAAACTGCTGCTCCCGGAGACCGCGGACCTCGAGGTCCAGCGGCATCTCCTGCCGAACCTGCGGGCGCTCAACTTCGTCGTCGAAGGCATCCTCGGCGAGGGCGTGGCGTCGCAGGCGCGGTTCGACCCGCAGGCGAAGGCGCTCGGGGAATGGCTGCGCTCCCGCGAGATCGACATCCCGGAGGCTCTCCTGTGACCGACCCCTTCTCCACGCCGGAACGCGTCGAGCTGCGCAAGACCGTCCGGCGGTTCGCCGAAGCCGAGATCCTGCCGTATCTCGACGACTGGGAGCGCGAAGGCGAATTGCCGCGCGACCTGCATCGCAAGGCCGGAGAGCTCGGACTGCTCGGCGTCGGCTTCCCCGAGGAGGTCGGCGGCGGGGGCGGCGACTACCTCGACGCCGTCGTCATCGCCGAGGAACTGCACTACGCGGGCGGTTCCGGCGGGCTTTTCGCCTCACTGTTCACCTGCGGCATCGCCGTCCCGCACATCGCGGCGGCAGGCGATCCGGTGCAGCTCGAACGCTGGGTCCGGCCGACGCTGGAAGGCGCCAAGATCGGCTCGCTCGCGGTCACCGAACCCGACGGCGGTTCGGACGTCGCCGGGATCCGCACCACGGCGGTACGCGAGGGCGACGAGTACGTCATCAACGGCGCCAAGACCTTCATCACCTCGGGTTGCCGCGCGGACTTCGTGACCACGGTCGTCCGCACCGGCGAATCCGGCGCCCATGGCATCTCGCTCATCGTGGTCGAACGCGGCACGCCGGGTTTCACTGTATCCCGCAAGCTGGAAAAGATGGGCTGGCTCTGCTCCGACACCGCCGAACTGTCCTATGTGGACGTCCGGGTGCCCGTGGAGAACCTGATCGGCGCCGAGAACAGCGGGTTCGCGCAGGTGGCCACGCAGTTCGTCACCGAGCGGGTCTCCTTGGCGGTGCAGGGTTACGCGCACGCGCAGCGGGCGCTCGACCTGACCCTGGACTGGTGCCGCCTGCGGGAGACCTTCGGCCGTCCGCTGATCTCCCGGCAGCTGGTGCAGCACAAGCTCACCGAGATGGCCCGCAAGATCGACGTCGCCCGCGCCTACACCCGGCAGGTCGCGCAGCGGCACGTCGCGGGCGAAGAGGTCATCGCCGAAGCCTGTTTCGCGAAGAACACCGCCGTCGAGACCGCCGAATGGGTGGTCAACGAGGCCGTGCAGCTGCACGGCGGACTCGGCTACATGCGAGAGTCCGAAGTGGAGCGTCACTACCGTGACGTGCGCATCCTCGGCATCGGCGGCGGTACGAACGAGATCCTCACCGGCTTGGCCGCGAAGCGATTGGGATACACCGCATGAGCACGATCAGGTCCACAGTGGACTCACGGAGTGAGGAGTTCGCGGCCAACCGCGAGTCCATGCTCGGCAAGCTCGCCGAGATCGACGGCGAGCAGGCGAAGGCGATCGCGGGTGGCGGCGAGAAGTACGTCACCCGGCATCGCAAACGCGGCAAGCTGCTCGCCCGCGAGCGGATCGAACTCCTCCTCGACGAGGACTCGCCGTTCCTGGAGCTGTCGCCGCTCGCGGCCTGGGGTTCGGACTACCAGGTCGGCGCCAGCGTGATCACCGGCATCGGCGTGGTCGAAGGCGTCGAATGCATGATCTCGGCGAGCGATCCCACGGTCAAAGGCGGGGCGAGCAACCCGTGGACGGCCAAGAAGAGCTATCGCGCCGCGGACATCGCCGCGCAGAACCGCCTGCCGGTGATCAACCTCGTCGAGTCCGGTGGCGCGGATCTGCCGACGCAGAAGGAGATCTTCATCCCCGGCGGCCGGATCTTCCGCGACATCACGCGGTCTTCGGCGGCCAAGGTGCCCACGATCGCGCTGGTGTTCGGCAACTCGACCGCGGGCGGTGCGTACCTGCCCGGCATGTCGGACTACGTCGTCATGGTCAAGGAACGCGCGAAGGTGTTCCTGGGCGGGCCCCCGCTGGTCAAGATGGCCACCGGCGAGGAGTCGGACGACGAATCGCTCGGCGGCGCCGAGATGCACGCCCGCACATCGGGCCTCGCCGACTACCTCGCGGCGGACGAAGAGGACGCGATCCGGCTCGGCCGCAGTATCGTCAAACGGCTCAACTGGACCAAACAGGGGCCGACGCCGAAACCGGACTACGCCGAGCCGCTGTACTCCGCCGAAGACCTGCTCGGCATCGTGCCCACCGACCTCAAGGTGCCGTTCGACCCGCGCGAGGTGATCGCCCGGGTCGCCGACGGCTCGGATTTCGACGAGTTCAAACCCTTGTACGGCAGCAGTCTCGCCACCGGCTGGGCGAGCATCCACGGCTACCCGGTCGGTGTTCTCGCCAACGCGCAGGGCGTGCTCTTCGGTGAGGAATCGCAGAAGGCGGCGCAGTTCATCCAGCTGGCCAACCAGATCGACACGCCGCTGGTCTTCCTGCACAACACCACCGGCTACATGGTCGGCAAGGAATACGAGCAGAGCGGCATCATCAAACACGGCGCGATGATGATCAACGCCGTGTCGAACTCGAAGGTCCCGCATCTTTCGGTGCTCATGGGTGCCTCGTACGGCGCCGGGCACTACGGCATGTGCGGCCGCGCCTACGATCCCCGGTTCCTCTTCGCTTGGCCCAGTGCGAAATCCGCGGTCATGGGGCCGCAGCAGCTGGCCGGTGTGCTGTCCATCGTGGCCCGCGCCGCCGCCGCGTCGCGCGGGCAGGACTACAACGAGGAGCACGACGCCGCCATGCGCGCCATGGTCGAGGGCCAGATCGAGGCGGAGTCGATGCCGATGTTCCTCTCCGGGATGCTCTACGACGACGGGATCATCGATCCCCGCGACACCCGCACGGTGCTCGGGCTCAGCCTGTCCGTGATCCACAATGGACCAGTGAAGGGCGCCGAGGGCTTCGGCGTCTTCCGTATGTGACGGGCGGCGGAGCAGACTGATGTCGCGGCAACCAAATACACGTAAAGGCGCGCGTTCGGCCGAAGGCCCCGCTATCGGGGCGGCAGGGCGCTTGTCGACCGACAGCGCGGGTACTACGCGAAGTCGCGCCCTGGCGACCCGATCGCGGACGCGCGCGATCTCGCGTAAGGACAGTGAGGGGCCGAAAGTGATCGAGAAACTTCTGGTCGCCAACCGCGGTGAGATCGCCCGCCGCGTGTTCCGCACCTGCCGTGACGCCGGGATCGGCACGGTCGCGGTGTTCTCCGACGCGGACGCCGACGCGCCGCACACCGCCGAGGCGGACGTCGCCGTCCGGCTGCCGGGCAACGCGCCGTCCGACACCTATCTGCGCGCCGAACTGCTGATCAAGGCGGCCGTCGAGACCGGCGCCGACGCGATCCACCCCGGTTACGGCTTCCTGTCCGAGAACGCCGCGTTCGCCCGCGCCGTGATCGACGCCGGGCTGACCTGGGTCGGCCCGCCGCCGGAAGCCATCGAGAGCATGGGGTCGAAGGTCGAGTCCAAGCGGATGATGGCCGACGCCGGTGTCCCGATCCTGTCCGAATTGGACCCGGCCGAGGTCACCGAGGCCGACCTTCCGTTGCTGGTCAAGGCTTCCGCCGGTGGTGGCGGACGAGGCATGCGCGTCGTGCGCTCGCTCGGCGAGCTCGCCGAGGCCGTCGAAGGGGCGAGCGCGGAAGCCGCGTCGGCGTTCGGCGACCCGACCGTGTTCTGCGAGCGGTACCTGGAGACCGGGCGGCACATCGAGGTCCAGGTGCTCGCCGACACCCACGGCACGGTGTGGGCGGTGGGGGAGCGGGAATGCTCGATCCAGCGCCGTCACCAGAAGGTCGTCGAAGAGGCGCCGTCGCCGTTCGTAGACGAAGCCATGCGGGAAGCGCTGTTCGACGCCGCCCGCAAGGCCGCGCAGGCGATCGACTACGTCGGCGCCGGGACGGTCGAGTTCCTCGCCGGTCCGGACGGGCGGTTCTACTTCCTGGAGATGAACACCCGGCTCCAGGTGGAACATCCGGTCACCGAGGCCACGACCGGACTCGACCTTGTGTCGCTGCAACTGCGGATCGCCGAGGGCGAGCACCTGCCGATCGACGAGCCTGAGACGCGGGGGCACGCGATCGAGGTCCGGCTCTACGCGGAAGACCCGGCCGCGGGCTGGCAGCCGCAGAGCGGCACTCTGCATCGCTTCGCACTCCCCGCCGCACAGCGGGAATTCGAAGTCGGCCCGGGTGTCCGGCTCGACTCCGGCTTCGTCAGCGGCCAGACCGTCGGCGTGCACTACGACCCGATGCTCGCCAAGGTCATCGCCTTCGCCCCGGACCGCCGGAGCGCGGCGCGGGCGTTGGCCGGAGCGCTGGCCGACGCGGAGATCCACGGCGTGGTGACCAACCGCGACCTGCTGGTGAACGTCCTGCGCCACGAGGCCTTCCTCGCGGGCGAGACCGATACGGCGTTCTTCGACCGGCACGGTCTCGAAACGCTGGCCCGGCCACTGGCCACTGTGGACACTGTACGGATTTCCGCGCTCGCCGCCGCTTTGGCCGGTGCCGCCGTGAACCGGGCGGACGCGCGGGTGCAGGGACGACTGCCGAGCGGCTGGCGGAATGTCCGCTCACAAGGGCAGCGCAAACGTTTTCGTCAAGGAGAGGACGAGATCGAGGTCGTCTACACCCTTGGTCGCGACGGTCTGCGCGCGGACGGATTCGAAGGCGTCGAACTGGTTTCGGCCGAGTCCGGCGGCGTGGTCCTGGAAGTGTCCGGGGTGCGGCGGAAGTTCGGCGTCGCCCGGTACGGCGACACCGTGTACGTCGATTCGCCGGAAGGCACCGTCGAACTGAACGTGGTGCCGCGGTACACCGATCCCGACGCGGCGCTCGCCGCCGGTTCGCTCGTGGCGCCGATGCCGGGCACCGTCGTCCGGCTCGCGGTCGAGGCCGGCGACACCGTCAAGACCGGCGATCCGCTGCTGTGGCTGGAAGCGATGAAGATGGAACACCGGATCGCGGCGCCCGCCGACGGCGTCGTGACCGAACTCCCGGTGGTGGTCGGACAGCAGGTCGAAGTGGGCACGATCCTCGCGGTGGTAGGAGACGACGAATGAACGCGATGAACTTCACCGAGCCCGAGGAGCGCGTCGCGCTGCGGGCCGCGGTCGCCGAACTCGGCAAGAAGTACGGGCACGAGTACTACGCCAAGCAGGCCCGCGCCGGGCTCAAGACCGAGGAACTGTGGGCCGAGGCCGGACGGCTGGGCTACCTCGGCGTGAACCTGCCCGAGGAGTACGGCGGCGGGGGAGCGGGGATCGCGGATCTCGCCGCGGTGCTCGAAGAACTCGCCGCGGCGGGCTGCCCGCTGCTGCTCATGGTGGTCTCGCCGGCGATCTGCGGCACGGTCATCTCGCGGTTCGGCACCGACGAGCAGAAGAAGCGCTGGCTGCCCGGCATCGCCGACGGCAGCAGGCGGATGGTCTTCGCGATCACCGAACCGGACGCCGGGTCGAACTCGCACAAGATCACCACCACCGCGAAACGCGACGGCGGTGATTGGGTCCTCAGTGGACGGAAGGTCTACATCTCCGGTGTCGACGAGGCGGACGCCGTCCTGGTCGTCGGCCGTACGGAGGACTCGAAGACCGGCAAGCTCAAGCCCGCGCTGTTCATCGTCCCGACCGACGCGCCCGGCTTCGAGTACAAGCAGATCGAGATGGACATCGTCTCGCCGGAGAAGCAGTTCGGCCTGTTCCTCGACGACGTCCACCTGCCCGCCGACGCGCTGGTCGGCGAGGAGGACGCGGCGATCGCGCAGCTGTTCGCCGGGCTCAACCCCGAACGCATCATGGGCGCGTCGTTCTCGCTCGGCATCGCGCGGTACGCGCTGGCCAAGGGCGTGGCGTACGCCAACGAGCGCAAGGTGTGGGGCGCGCCGATCGGCACCCACCAGGGCCTCGCGCATCCGCTGGCCGAGATCAAGATCGAGCTGGAACTGGCCAAGCTCATGACGCAGAAGGCGGCCTCGCTCTACGACTCCGGCGACGACTTCGGCGCGGGCGAGTCGGCGAACATGGCGAAGTACGCCGCCGCCGAGGTCGCCATCCGTTCCGTCGACCAGGCCGTGCAGACCCACGGCGGCAACGGCCTCGCCAGCGAATACGGGCTGGGCACCCTGGTCGCGGCCGTCCGGCTGGGCCGGATCGCGCCGGTGAGCCGCGAGATGGTGCTCAACTTCGTCGGCCAGCACAGCCTGGGCCTGCCCAGGTCCTACTGAGAGGCGAGCGTATGAGCACGCTGCACGGAAAGACGATCATCATCTCCGGTGGCAGCCGCGGGATCGGCGAGGCCATCGCGGTCCGTGCCGCCCGGGACGGGGCGAACATCGCCCTGCTGGCCAAGACCGCCGAGCCGCACCCGAAACTGCCGGGAACGCTCTACACCGCGGCGAAGGCGATCGAGGACGCCGGAGGGCAGGCGCTGCCGATCGTCGGTGACGTCCGCGACGACACGTCGGTCGAGGCCGCGATCGCGCGGACCGCGGAGCAGTTCGGCGGCATCGACATCGTGCTCAACAACGCCAGCGCGATCGACCTGACGCCGACCGAAGCGGTCAGCATGAAGCGTTACGACCTGATGCAGGACATCAACGCGCGCGGGTCGTTCCTGCTGTCGAAACTCGCCATCCCGTACCTGAAACAGGCGGAGAACGCGCACATCCTGACGCTGTCGCCGCCGATCAGCCTCGACGAGAAGTGGTTCAAGGCCGGGCATCTCGCGTACAGCATCGCGAAGTACTCGATGAGCCTGGTGACCGTCGGGCTCGCCGCGGAACTGCGGCAGTACGGGATCGCGGCGAATTCGCTGTGGCCGCGCACCACGATCGACACCGCGGCGATCCGCAACGTCGTCGGTGCCGAACTCGCGGCGAAATCGCGGACGCCGGAGATCATGGCGGACGCGGCGCACGCGATCCTCACCAAACCGAGCACCGAAGCGACGGGGAATTTCTACCTCGACGACGAGGTGCTGGCCGCCGAGGGCGTCACGGACTTCTCGAAGTACCGCGTCGGCGGGAGCGAGGAAGACCTGCAGCTCGACTTCTGGGTCGAAGAGCGGCGATGATCCGCGAACCACAGCAGGAACGCAGCCGGACGACTCGGCGGCGGCTGGTCGAGGCCGCCGTCGGGACGATCGGGGAGCTGGGCTGGAACGGGACCACGGTCGCGGTCATCGCCGAACGCGCCGGTGTCTCGCGCGGTGCCGCCCAGCACCACTTCCCGACCAGGGAAGACCTGGTCGCGGCGGCGGTCGAGCACGTCGGCGAGATCCAGATCGTGGAACTGCGCGCGCGGGCGGCGGAGCTGCCGTCCGGGCGGTCCCGGATCGAACGGGCCGTCGACATGGTGCTCAACCTCTACAGCGGGCCGATGTTCCGCGCCGCGCTGCACCTGTGGGTCGCGGCCTCGACCGACGAAGCCCTGCGCGCCACCCTGGTGCCGCTGGAGGCGCGGGTCGGCCGGGAAGCACACCGGGTGACCGTCGAACTGCTCGGCGTCGACGAATCCCACCAGGGCGTCCGTGAGCTGGTCCAGGCCACTCTCGATCTTGCCCGCGGCCTGGGCCTGGCGAATCTGCTGACCGACGACACGAAGCGCCGCAAGCAGATCGTGGCCCAGTGGGCACGGGTCCTGGAGCCCACGCTGGCACTGGCGAAAAGCCAGAAGATCGAACGGAACCTGGATAATCCCGGGAACGTCTGAGATCTTGTTAACACTGATGGAGCAGCGACCGATAACACGGTGTAAGTGCTGCTGATTCGGGTAGCTGATCGAGAGAGGTCCAGTCCGGTGTCCGGTTCAGAGGTCGAACTGTCCCATCGAGCGATGGCGATGCTGCGAGCGGTCGCGGCCCGTCGTGCCGAGATGTCGTGCAGCTGCGAGCCGGACCTCTTCATCGACGGGTTCGCCTGTTGCGATCAGATGACCGCGCACGCCCTGGCCCACGGCGGGTACATCCGCCCCGCCGAGTCCACCGGGCTCTCGGCGGTCACCGGCCGGGTGCCCGCCGAACTGACCGAGGCCGGCGAAGCCGCCATCGCGGTCACCGCAGCGGCCTGACCCTTCACCGCACCGTCTGTCCGCAGTGGACGACGGCCGTTTACAACCGCCTCCCGCGTTCCTAGGATCCACCCCGGGTCGAGGCCGCCGAGTCGATCGGCGGACCGGGGTTGGGAGGTGCCGATGGCACGGACGGCTCGCCGCGAAGCCGGTGGGGACGCCCTGAGCGAGCTGATGCGGGCGGCCGGTGCCGTACCCCGTCGCCGGGGGCCGCGCGGGCCGAAGCACCGGGCTCCGATCACCGTCGGTCCTGGCAGCGGGAGGCTGCTGCGCATCTCGGCGCTTTCGGCGGGTGGTGTCGTCGTCGGTGGCCTGCTGGCCGTGCTGCTCACCCCGGCCGACTCGGCCGAGGTCGTCCCCGGGACACCGCTCCCACCGCCGTCGCTGACCATCGCCCCGCAGGCGATCGTGGTCCCGGACGACGCGGCGTCTTCACCCGTCCCGTCGGGACCCTCGGGCGGCAGTGTCGCGCCCCCGCCGCCGATGACCGCGTCGATCCACGGCTCGGAGACCCCGTCGCCCACCCCGGAGCCCGAGCCCGAAGAACGGCAGGATCCGCGCGCCGGCCATCACGATCACGACGAGTACTACGACTGGTACTACGGCGGCGGATATCCCGGTGGGTATCGGGGCGGCGGCCGTCAGCCGCACTGGGGCGGATAGCGCCGATCGGGTGAGCGGCGGTATCGCTCACCGCCGAAACAAAATTACGATTCTTACCGGATTTCGTCCTTTCGTGTCTGGTGTCATTGTTCCCGTGTCCCGGATCCGGCCGGGTACCTACGATGGTTCGCACTCTCTATTCCCTTCCCGGAGCACAGCTAGGGGCTGAACAGGAAAATGAGTGTGGACCGACATTCTCCCGCGGTGCGGTTCGCCCGGAGAATGCTGATCAATCGTGAGACCGGCAGGCCGTCGCGCCGTCAACCGGTGACACTGCTGCTCGGACCGGTCGGTTCGGGAAAGACCACGGCACTGGAGGCGATCCGCCGCGACCTGGGCTGGGGTGTCGTGCACGCCGGGTTCGATTTCGGGCAAGGCGGCAGAGCGAGCACGATCGACGTGCTCACGAAACTGGCCTACGGGTTGTCGGGCAAATGGCGAAATCGGCCGAAACCGCAGTTCGTTCGTTTCACCATTGCGCTGATCGCGGTACAGGCGGAACTTTCCGGGCGAAATCGTGACGAAGACCTGGCGCAACTGAAGGCATTGATCAACAGTTTCCACCGGATCATCTGGAAACCGGCGCTCGACAACGCGCTCGACACACTGGCCGAGACGGCGAAGGCGATCGGTCTCGTCGAACCTCCGTACGCGGAGTTGTTCCGGCAATTCTTCCCGCATCTGGTCCGGAACATCCGGCCGAGGCTCGGGAAGGCGCTGCGCTCGCTGGCCGACTTCCCCAACGCGGAGGGAAGACCCCCGTTCGACGCGCTGCTCGAACTCAACCGGCTCGCGCACGGCAGCGCCCGTGATGCCAAGGCGGTCACCGAATGGGTGATGGCGGCGTTCCTCGCCGACGTCCGGGAGAACCATCCACGGCTGGCCAAACCGGAGGAGAAGAGCCCGTGCGACTGCGACATCTCGCAGCAGCGCAAGCACCGGCACAACTGGGTGGTCGTGCTCGACGACGTGGACCACGCCGGCGGGACCGAGTTCCTCGCCGACCTGGTCGCCGCGCGGGAACGCTACGCGGTCCAGCATCCGAACGACCGCGACGCTCATGACGCGCTGCTGATCATCGCGACCAGCGGGCGATGGCAGGACGAGTGGGGCACCGCGTGGCTCGCGCCGTGGAAACCCGCGTCGGGAGCCCCGCCCGCCGTCCGGCCGATGGCGGAGTGCGAAGAGGCCTCGTACGAAGACTGGGCGAACCCGGGCAACGGCGCGCTCGATTCGCCCTATTACCCCATCCGGATCGCGCCGCAGCCGGTCGGGCGGATCGCGCGCTTGCTCGATTCCGGGGTGCGGAGCCCGAAGGTCACGCTCGCGCACCGGGCGACCGGTGGACTGCCGTCGGCCGTCGCGCAGCTCACGGAACGGCTGCGGGCGAGCGACGTGCGCGAAGGCGACCGCGACCTGCTCACCGCCGATCCCCGCGGCGAGCAGGACCCCTGTTACCGCAGGCTGGCCGGGCTGGGGCTGACCGATCACCTCGACGGCGTCCACCTCGACGATTTCGTGACGGCGGCGCCGTTCGCGACCGCGCCCTGGCTGATCCCGGACGCCGCGCAGAGCCGCATCGACCAGCCGCACGTCGGGCGGATCCTGACCGAACTGCGCACCTCGTTGTGGGTGACGGCGAAGAACTCGGCCGGGACGACCGAGGACCAGGCGGCCCTGCATCCGTGGATCGCCGCGAACCTGGTGTCCGCGCTGGCCCGGCGAGGCGACGGGGACGGGCCGACCTACACCGACCAGTTCAAGGCCCTGCGCGACGACCCGGACACCGCGCAGGACCCGGTGCGCCTCGCGTACTGCAACCTCGCGCTGGGAGACATCGGCGAGGTGGTCACCTTCTTCGAGGACGAGTTCAACCGGATCCCGCACGCGGAATGGATCGCGAAGCTCGAACTTGTCCTGAACGCGCCGGACGATCTGCCGCCGGGGCGGGACCACACGGAGCTGTACGACGAACTGGTGAATCTGGACAACGCGCGGTGCCCCACCGGCCGGTCCAAGATCCGCAACGACGTCGCCCGGCTCATCGCGGCGGGCTGGTTGACCGCCAACCCCTTCGCCGTCCGCGCGGAGAAACAGCGCGAAGCGATCGCGAACGCCTTCGCCGCGCTGGCCGCCACCTCGCACCAGCCCGACGTCGGCGCGCTCGTGTCGGCGAAGAAAGCCGCCGGCCGCGGCGAATTCCTCTGAACCCGAACGGAAGCCCGTCATGCCCTGGCTCGATTCGTTGAGAACCCGTATGTCCGAGGCCCGTGAACGAGCCGAGACGGGCCCGCCCGTCCGGCCCCATGGCTGGGCGCGCCGTTATCGCGCCCTGCTGCTCGCTCTCGTGGTCCTGCTGGCGGCGACCACGTTGGCGATCACCACGCCCTGGGAGTCGTGCGGCGCGGGGCTGCACACCGTGTCCGCGGACGAAGAGTCCGTCGGCTCGTCGTACGTCTGCGTCGGGCTGAACCTCGACTCCGGCCCCCTGCGGGACGACGACCCGCTCGATCCGCTGGAGAAGCTCATCAAGGGCCGCAACGAGTCGGCGGGCGACAACTTCAGGACCATCGTGGTACTGGAGAACCTGGCCCCCGATCCGAAGGTCGACAGCCAGCCGTTCCCGTTCGTGCGGCGTGAGGTCCAGGGCGCGATCACCGCCGCCTGGCCGAAGAACGGGCCGCCGGGGATCAAACTGCTCCTGGCCAACTACGGGAGCAACGCCGACCACTGGCGCGTCGTCGCCGACGAGATCGTCGCCGCGGCCGCCGCCCAGCGCATCGTGGCGGTCACCGACGTCGGCACCAGTTCGGAGAACAGCCGGGCCTTGGTGGCCGAGTTGTCCCGGCACGGCATCGCCACGATCGGCGCGACCGTCACCGCGGACAACATGAACACCGACCTGACGGGCGCGCGGATCGACAACTTCTTCCGCGTGGGCCCGACCAACACCGACGAGGCCCGTGCGGCCGCCGGGTACATCGCCGCGCACGGTTTCCAGCGGGTGATGCTGATCCAAGGCGCCGGCAAGGAGGACACCTACGCGACCACCCTCGCCGAGGCCTTCAAGAACTCGTCGAAGGTCCCGATCGTCTTCACGAAGACCTACGACGTCAAGCCGCTCGCCGACACCTCGCGCGAGGCGTACCTGCGGGGGCTGTTCAGCAGGTGGCACAACGACATCTGCGGCGCGAGACCCGATCTGATCTACTTCGCGGGCCGCGGTCTCGACCTCGGCGCCCTCGTGGCGGCGCTGGCGGGCGACGGCGCCTGCGAAGGGCTCGATTCGGTGACCGTGATGACCGGTGACGACGCGAGCACCCTCGCCGGGAAACCCTTGGAGCTCAACAAGGACATCAGCGTCCGGCTCCGCTACACGGCGCTCGCCTATCCCGACCAGTGGGATATGTTCACCGCCGATCCGGCGTATCCGACGTACAAGAAGAACCACGACAACTTCGTCGCCGAATTCACCGGCACCCACGGTTTTCCCAAGGGGGAGTTGTGGGACGGCGCCGCGATGATCGAACACGACGCCGTCGCGGCGGCGGTCGAGGCCGCGGTGCAGAACGTGTCGGCGGATCCGGTCTCGGTGGCGAACGTGGTGCGCAGCATCGACTGCAACTCGCCGGTGCCCGGCGCCACCGGGTTCATCGCGTTCGACCAGGCGACGGGGAACCAGCTCGACAAGGCGCTGCCGATCCTGTCCATCGATCCGGACGGTTCGGTGCATCCGGTCGACCTCGTCTGGTCGCGGGGACGGCCGCTGAACACCGCGCCGGACTGCGGCCGGTGAGGCTCTGAAGTACATGAAGGCCCCCTTCCTTGCGCCTATCGCAAGGAAGGGGGCCTTCATGTACTAGTGCTGACACCGGTGGGGAACGGAAGTCAGCCGGTGTAACCCGCCACGATCTTCGTGTAGTCGTACTTGCCCTGCGAGATCCCCGCGCAGTTGTTGCAGTCGCGGTTCACCGCCCAGAACGACAGGCGGGCGAGATGTTTGCTCGCCGCGTAGTCGCGGATCGCGCGGAAGTCGGCGACGCTGACGGTCTCGCCCGCCACATCGGTCTTCCCGTTCATCGACGAGAGCCCGCTGCGCCGGTAGGCGGCGTCGTCGCTCAGGCCGAAGGTGGACTTCACGGCGTTCTTCAGCCCGTCCACGGCACTGCGGGTCTTGCCGGCCATGTCACCGCCGCTGGAGAAGTCGAACGGCATGACCGACCACGCGTCGACGCCCGCGCCGAGCACCTTCGACTGGTTGATCAGCCGTTTCCCGGTCGCGTTGGGGCCGCCGACCTCGGTCGGGATGGTGATGACCACGCGCAGGCCGGGGTTCTTCTGCTTCGTGATCTTGACGGCGTTCAGGATCCGGTCCTGGACGGTGTAGTTCTCGAATTCGTCGGTGTTCTCGATGTCGAGGTCGATCGCCTTGAGCTTGTAGGCGTCGATGACCTTCTGGTACGCGCCGGCGAGGGCGGCGGGGGTGGTGCACTTCGTGCCGAGCTTCGTGCCGGACCAGCCGCCGAACGACGGGATGACGTCGCCGCCCTTGGCCCGGATGTTGTTGATCATGGTGGCGTCGGAGCCGGTGAGCGAACGGCTGCCGTCCCACTTCGGGTTGCAGCCGCCGTCGGAGAGGATGAACGCGAGGGTGAAGGCCTTGACGCCGGTGGCGTTCATCGCCGCGATCGGGTCCGTCTGTCCCGACCACTGGTACAGATACGGCGAGGCGAGCACCGCGTCCGGTGCCGCCGAGGCGACGGGGGCGAGGCCGACGGCCGTGGCGAGAGCGGCGCCGACGGTGGTGGCCAGTGTTGCCCAGCGTCGTAGGGATTTCATAGGTCCTCCAACTGGTACGCGCGCGGTGAGGCGCGCAGGTGTGGAGCACCTCCGTCTTGACGCGGCGTATCAACCGGGAGGTCACTGTGTGCTCCCTCACAGTGGACTAGACCATTGAGGACTGTCAAGAATTCACCGGCATTCCTGGCCGGAACGACCGACCTTAGTAGGGGGGTCATGACCCGGAAAGAGGATCGACACCACCGCCGGAACGGGCTAGTTTGCCGAAATGGTGGGGGACTCCCTGATGGCGACCGGAAGCCGAGGCCGGAGAGGCCGGCTCGCCGCACCGCGTCGGCTACTGGGGTCCTGGAGCCTGTGGGAACTACCCAGGCGGGGCCTCATCGGGTACCTGCTCCTCGTCGACGCCGCCGCCTTCGCCGCCACCGCCTACCTTTTCGTGCTGCGGCCGCCCGCGCCGTCGTCACTGCTCCCGTTTTCCGCTCTGCTGGCCGGAATGATCCTCAGCTCGGAGCTTTCGCGTTCCGTTGAGCGGTCCCGTGCCGACACCCGGCTCGGCGCCGGACTCGACGCCGCCTGGATCTTCGCGGGCGCGTTGCTGCTGCCGCCCGCGCTGGCCGCCCTGCTCGTCGTCGTCTCGGCGGGGTACCGCTGGTTCCGGATCCGGCGTGGAATCCCGCACCGTCAGGTGTTCGCGGCGTCCGCGACCATGCTGTCGGCGCTGGGCACCTCGATCATCCCGGTGTTACTGGGCGCGCCTCCGTTCGCCGACGCGACAAGGGATTTCGAAAGTTTCGCCCTGGTTTTCGCGACCGGGCTGGTGTTCTTGTCCGTCGACGCCGCGCTGGCCGCGCCGGCGGCGGAATTCGGGGCGGAGCCCTCGGGATTCGCCTTCGACGCGGCGATGGTCGCGTTCGGATTGCTGCTCGCGTGGTCGGCGGTGGACTGGCCGTTCGTCACCGTGGTACTCGCCGGTGCGCTCGTGGTGTTGCACCGGGCCGGGACGATGCGCGCGCTGCGCGGCCACGCGGGTACGGATTCCGGCACCGGGCTGCTGACCGCGTCGTCCTGGATGGACGGTGCGCGCACCCAATTCGACCTGCTTCGCGGCCGTGGCGCCGATCTTTCGCTGCTGATGCTCGACCTCGACCACTTCGCCCGGCTCAACGACCAGCACGGCAGGCACGTCGGGGACGACGTTCTCCGCGCCGTGGCGGACACTTTGCGCGCGGAGGTCCGGGCGGCGGACCTGGTCGGCCGGTTCGGCGGCGAGGAGTTCGTCGTCCTGCTGCCCGGCACGAGCCGGTTCGACGCGCACGCCATCGCGGAACGGATCCGGCTGCGGATCTCCTCGACGTTCGTCTCATTGGGTGGGACGTTCGCCGGGGCGACCGTCTCGATCGGGGTCTCGTCGCATCCCGCCGGCGGCGAGACGCTCGACAGGCTCGTCGGCGCGGCGGATCAGGCGCTGCGCGCGGCCAAGGGGGCCGGGCGCAACCGGACCGTCGTGTTCGACGCCGAGGAGCCGGTCTAGTTCTCGGCCGGGACCCCGATGTCCTCGAACCACAGTTCCGGACGGTCCCGGATGAACTCGGTCATCAGCGCGGTGCACGCCGGGTCGTCGAGCAGGGTGATCTCGACGCCGTGCTCCTCGAGCCAGCCGTGCCCGCCTTCGAACGTGGCCGCCTCGCCGATGATCACCCGGCCGATGCCGAACTGGCGCACCAGTCCGCTGCAGTACCAGCAGGGGGACAGGGTGGTGACCATGATGGTGTCCCGGTAGTGCGGCCGCCTGCCCGCGTTCCGGAACGCGGAGGTCTCGGCGTGCATCGACGGGTCGCCGTCCTGGACCCGGCGGTTATGGCCGCGGCCGAGCAGGACGCCCGTGGTGTCGAAGAGCGCGGCGCCGATCGGGACGCCGCCCTCGGCCTTGCCGAGTTCGGCCTCTTCGCGGGCGACGGACAGCAGACGCGCGGGATCGATCACCCGGGTCACTTTACGGCCTCGTGAGTGGTGATTCGGGTACCGGCGCTTGCTCGCTTGAAGTACATGAAGGCCCCCTTGCTTGCGCCTGGCTCCGTGAAGGACCCCTTCATGTACTTGGGCCTGGCGTGAAGGTCGAGTTTCCTCGGCTGAGCCGCGTGAAGGGGGCCTTCACGCGCACCCGCTGTGGCGTGTGGGGTTTCTGGGGTTTTTGAGGTTCCTGAGGCGATGCGGCTGTCCGTGAAGGGCCCCTTCACGGACCGGCCCGCGATCGCGACCTGCTTCAGCCCCGCGCAGGCGGAAATCGCTCACGAGGACCTCTGCCCAATGCACTCCAAGAAGTGGTGTTGTGAAAGCCACCTTCGCAACCTTCAACGTTGTGAAGGTGGCCTTCACAACGCCCACCCTGCGGGAAGTACTTGAACTGCGGCAGCGGAGCGTTCGCGGCACTGGCTCCTACCTGGCCACGCTGGGTACAGGACCTCGTGAGTGGTAGGGACGGTTCTAACCATCCTTACCACTCGCGAGCACAATGCGGACCGGATCTGTCCGCGATGTCTGCCAGACTCACCGTCATGAAGCGAGCGAACCGATGACCACGGGCACGTCGGCGCGGCTGCTGAGGCTGCTCTCCCTGCTCCAGGCCCGGCGCGACTGGCCGGGCGCGGACCTGGCGGACCGGCTGCAGGTCGACGTCCGCACGGTCCGGCGTGACGTCGAGCGGCTGCGGGAGCTGGGCTACCCGGTGCACGCCACCCCCGGCGTCGCGGGCGGCTACCGGCTCGGCGCGGGGGCCGCGTTGCCGCCGCTGCTGCTGGACGACGACGAGGCCGTCGCGGTCGCCGTCGGGCTCCGCACGGCCGCCAACGGGACGATCTCGGGGATCGAGGAGACCTCGGTGCGCGCGCTCACGAAACTGGAGCAGGTGCTGCCCGCCCGGCTGCGGCACCGGGTGGCCGCGCTGAACACCGCGATGATCCCGCTCGGCGGCGCCGGTCCGGTCATCGACGCGGAGACGCTGACGGTCATCGCGTCCGCGTGCCGTGACCATCATCGGCTGCGGTTCGGTTACAGCGGCTACAACGGCGAGGTCAGCGAGCGCCGCGTCGAGCCGCTGCGCCTCGTGCACACCGGACGTCGCTGGTATCTCGTCGCGTTCGACCTCGACCGCGACGACTGGCGGACCTTCCGCGTCGACCGGATCGACGGCGTCCCGGACACCAGTTTCCGCTTCACACCGAGGGAACCGCCCGCCGAAGACCTCGCGGCCTACGTCTCCCGCGGGATCTCGTCGTCGCCGTATCCGCATCAGATGGTGCTGCGGGTGGACGCCCCGGCGGAAGCGCTCGCCGAATGGATGCCACCGACCGTCGGGACGATCGAGGCCATCGACGAGCGCACCAGCCGGGTCCGCGTCGGAGCCGCCAACCTTTCCACGGTGCCGTACTACTTCGCCCAATGGGACGTCGATTTCGTGGTGGAGGAGGCGTCGGACGAGCTCAAGGAGCGGCTACGGCTGGTCGCCGACCGCTTCACGCGAGCGATCCGCTGAGTCCGAAGTGGACTGTGCGGCGTGTTTGGCGCGCCGGGCCAGCAGGCCGATCGAGCCGAGCGAGATCAGCGCCAGCACGATGATGTAGAGCGAGACCGACATCGAGGTCCCGGTGGATTCGAGCAGCAGCACCATGATGAACGGCGCGAGCCCGCCGCCGACCACAGCGCTGATCTGGTACCCGAGCGAAGCGCCGGTGTAGCGCATCTCGGCGGTGAACAACTCGGCGAACAGCGCGGCCTGCGGGCCGTACATGATGCCGAGGAACATCGACCCGACGAACGAGGCGACCACGAGCAGCGGCAGCGAAGCCGTGTCGATCAGCAGGAACATCGGGATCGCCCAGAGCGCGATCCCGGCGGCGCCGAAGGTGTAGATCTTGAGCCTGCCGATCCGGTCGGACAGCTTCGCCGAAAGCGGGATGATCGCCAGCTGCAGCGTGCTGATCAGCAGGGTCGCGACGAGCACGGTCGTCCGCGACATCCCCAGATGGCGGGTGGTGTAGTCGAGGACGCCGTTGAGCAGGATGTAGAAGGTGGCGGTGTTGACCATGAACGAACCGCCTGCCAGCAGCACGGTGCCTTTGTGGTTACGCAGGACGTCGCGCAGCGGCGACTTGGCCCGGCCGCGTTCCTCGGCGGTGAGTTTCGCCGCCGCCCGGCGGTATTCCGGCGTTTCGTCGATCTTGACGTGCATGTACCAGGCCAGCCCGAGTACGAGGATGCCGACCAGGAAAGGGATCCGCCAGGCCCAGGTGAGGAAGTCCGACGGCGGCGCGACCTGAGCGGCGATCAGGAACACCGTGTTCGCCAGCACCACGCCGATCGGGACACCGAGCTGGACGAGACTGCCGTAGAGCCCGCGTTTGCCGGGCGGCGCGTACTCGGTGGCGAGCAGCATCGCGCCGCCCCACTGCGCGCCGACCGCGACACCCTGCACCAGCCGCAGCAGTACCAGGAGGATCGGCGCGGCGATGCCGATCGTGTCGTAGGTGGGGAGCACGCCGATCAGCGTCGTCGCCGCGCCCATCAGCGCGATCGCCAGTACCAGCACGGGTTTCCGGCCGCGTTTGTCGCCGAGGCTGCCCGCGATGATCCCGCCGAGCGGGCGGGCGAGGAAGCCGACCGCGAAGGTCGCGAACGAGGCGAGGACGCCGGCCGCCGCGTTGGTGGTGGGGAAGAAGGTCTTCCCGAACACCAGGGCGGCCGCGATCCCGAAGACGAAGTAGTCGTACCACTCGACCGAAGACGCGAGCGCCGCCGCGGTGGCGGCCCTTCTGCGCTGGGAAACGGTGATCGTCGGTTCAGCTGCTGTTCCGGGGACGTTCGGTGCGCTGTCGGCCATCGGTGTGCCCTTCGCTCGGCGCTGCTGCGGCGATGCAGTCCGGGCAAGTTAACAACCGCTTAGTATGTGGTCAACGTCTCAACGGGTAATTCTCGATACCGACCAGTTGGTATGTCACCCTGGTGGCGGTATCGCCGACGGAGGTCGATCAGTACTGGTCAGGAGAGTTTCGTGCCGAGCATGCGCAGCACCAGCTCGCTGTACTCCTGGCCCAGTTTCTTGGGGGTCTGGCGGGCGCGGTCGCTGTACCAGCGGGAGACGTCGACGCCGAGCGAGAGCACGGCCCGGGCGGCGGTGTGCGGGTCGCCGACGGTGAAGACGCCGGCCTGCGATCCTTCGGTGATGACCTCGCGCACGACCTGCTCGATGCGGCGGCGCAGCTTCGCGACGATCTCGAACTCCTCGTCCGGCAGCGCGTGCAGTTCGTACTGCACCACACGGGCCACGGTGTGCCGTCGCGCGTGCCAGGCCACGAAGTCCTCGACCAGCAGCCGGATCCGCTCGACCGGGTCGGTCTCGCGCGCCACGACGCTCTCGACCAGCGAGAGTGTCTGCTCGTGGCCGTACTTCGAGATCGCGAACAGCAGCGCGGCCTTGGACGGGAAGTGCACGTACAGCGCGGCGGGGCTCATGCCCGCCGCCGAGGCGATGTCCCGGGTCGTGGTCGCGTGATAGCCGCGCCGCGCGAAGGATTCGACCCCGGCCAGCATCAGCCGTCGTGCCGTCTCGGGCTGGACGTCGGGCCACAGTTCGGCCGACAGCGACATGGTCATCCGCAGATCCTCCCAGACGCTCGTACTCCGATGGTGGGCTTGACACCACCTTCGGACCTTTCCATTGTAAGTGAGCGCTCGCTTAGTGGCTGCGCTCGCCGGTGAACACTCGCAGGTGAACACAGAGGAGATCGAAGAGTGAACTCGTTCAAGGATCGCGTCGCGATCGTCACCGGGGCCAGCCGGGGTATCGGCCTCGGGATCGCCAAGGACCTGGTCGAGCGCGGGGCGAAGGTGTGCATCACCGCGCGCAAGCCGGAGCCGTTGGCCGAGGCGGTGGCCGAACTGGGCGGCGAGGCGGTCGCGATCGCCGTCCCCGGCAAGGCCGACGACACCGAGCACCAGAACGAGGCCGTCGCCAAGACGATCGAGACCTTCGGGCGGCTCGACATGCTGGTCAACAACACCGGTATCAACCCGGTGTTCGGGCCGACCCTGGACATCGACCCCGGGGCCGCCGCGAAGATCTTCGCCGTCAACGTGCTCGCGCCGCTCTCGTGGACCCGCCGGGCGCGCGACGCGTGGATGGGGGAGCACGGCGGCGCGGTGGTGAACGTCGCGTCCATCGCCGGGCTCGGCGCGTCGCCCGGGATCGGCATGTACGGCGTCAGCAAGGCCGCGCTGATCCGGCTCACCAAGGAACTCGGCTTCGAACTCGGCCCGAAGATCCGGGTGAACGCCGTCGCGCCGGCGGTGGTCAAGACCAAGTTCGCGACCGCGTTGTACGAAGGGCGCGAGGAAGAGGTCTCGGAGTCGTACCCGATGAAACGCCTCGGCGTCCCGGCGGACATCGCGGGCGCGGTGTCGTTCCTCCTCTCGGAGGAGTCGGGCTGGATCACCGGGCAGACGGTCGTCCTCGACGGCGGCGTGACGCTGGCGGGTGGCCTGTGACCGCGTCGTCCCCCTCGTTCTCCGGGTCCGGTGTCGTCGTCACCGGAGGTGGGGGCGGCATCGGCGCCGTCCTCGCCCGCCGGTTCGCCGCCGAGGGTGCGAGGGTCGTCGTCGGTGACCTGAACGGGGACGCCGCGGCCGAAGTCGCGAAGGAGATCGGCGGGACCGCCGTCGCCGGTGACGCCGCGAGCGAGGCCGGTGTCGCGTCGCTCATCGAGACCGCGCGCGAAGCCCTCGGAGAGATCGACGTCTTCTGCGCCAACGCCGGGATCGCGCCGATGGGCGGCGTGGACGCGCCCGAGGAGGACTGGGCGCGGATCTGGGACGTCAACGTGATGGCGCACGTGCGAGCGTCGCGGCTGTTGCTGCCGTCGTGGCTCGAGCGCGGCCGCGGGCACTTCATCTCGACGGTGTCGGCGGCGGGCCTGCTGACCAGCCTCGGTTCGGCGTCGTACTCGGTGACCAAACACGGCGCGCTCGCCTTCGCCGAATGGCTGTCGGCGACCTACCGGCATCGCGGGATCACCGTGCAGGCGATCTGCCCGCAGGGGGTGCGGACGGCGATGCTGGAGAACACCGGACCCGCGGGCGAACTGCTGATGGGCGCGTCGGCGATCCAGCCGGAGCAGGTCGCCGACGCGTTGTTCGAGGCCATCGCCGCCGAACGCTTCCTGGTGCTGCCGCATCCCGAGGTCGCGGACTACTACGCCGCGCGGGCCACGCAGACCGACCGCTGGCTCGGCGGGATGAACAAGCTGCAGCGGAAGGTGGAGCAGGTCATCGGCGAGTGACCTCGTTCAGTTTCCCGGTGGCCACGTCGAAGACGAAGCCGCGGACGGAATCCTTCTCGGGGATGAACGGGCTGTTCTTGATGCGTTCGATCGACTGACGGACGTCCTCGTCGAGGTCGCCGAACGCTTCGGCGGCCCAGGACGGCTTGACGCCGACGTCCTCCTGGATGGATTTCTTGAAACCGTCGTCGGTGAAAGTCAGCATTCCGCAGTCGGTGTGGTGGATGAGGATGATTTCGCGCGTGCCGAGCAGGCGCTGGCTGATCGCGAGGGAACGGATCTCGTCCTCGGTGACGACGCCGCCCGCGTTGCGGATCACGTGCGCTTCACCTTCCTGAAGGCCGAGGACGCCGTAGACGTTGATGCGGGCGTCCATGCAGGCGAGCACGGCGACGTGTTTGGCGGGCGGCAAGGGCAGCGGCCCGGAAAAGCGTGCGGCGTAATCGGCGTTGTTGGCCAGAAGCTCGTCGGTGACCGACATGGGTACCCCTTCCGATTGGCGTAGCGACGAGTGGACCGTCGGGATGCACGCATGCGCAACCGTGCCCATGAGCTGGGACCGGTTGCCGGTCTTGAAGTACATGAAGGCCCCCTTCCCTGCGCCAGGCGCAAGGAAGGGGGCCTTCATGTACTTGGGCGGGGTGCAACCAGGTTGATCTTGGTCGGGGATTCGGCCAGAGTGGTCGTGGGGTCTTGCTCGCGGTAAGGAAAACTCAATGGACAAGCGCTTCGTGCTCCGTGGTGCCGTGCTCGCCGCGACACTGGCGGGGTCGGTGCTCACCGCGGGCTCGGCGATGGCGAGTGCCGCGGCACCGTGCGCGGCCGGCGCGTCGGGTGACGTCGCGGCGGCTTCGTGCACGCCGTACCGCAAGGTGAGTGAGGGCTGGAGCAGCAAGACCTCCTGCAACCGCGCCGGCAACGAGGGTGCCCAGGCCGGCCGCTGGACCGGCTGGAACTGCAACCAGGCGCTGGCGGGCTGGGAGCTGTGGGTGCGCACCTGTACCGCGCTGGCCGCCGAAAAGGACGCGGTGACCACGCGCGAAACCGTCTGATTCCTGCGGGGCCGCCTCGGGGTGAAACACCCGGGGCGGCCCTGTCACTCTCCTGCGTCTACAATGGACGGTACGATTCCGGTCAAGCGATCGCTTCGAACGGTCGCTCGCGATTCGGTCGATCGATAGGCCGGGGCGGGCGTGTACCGATGACCGGTCACATGGTTCGCGGGGTGCCGCGAGATCTACCTTAAATCAATCTTAAGCATCGGCGGATTCGGTGCTATCTTGACTGAGCGAAAACGCGAGAGTTTCTTCACGCGGAATTCGCCTTTCGGTCCTCGTGGTGTGGGCCCGCGGTGGAGGTTCGGTCACCGAACCGGCCGCTGAGCTGAGGATTCTCCTGATGAGACCCCGATACCGAACCTTCGGTACGGCCTGTCCGCACGGTGGGTTCGGTGGCCACGAACTGCTCCGGAATTCGTTGACCCCGTCGACAGCCGGTTCGTAGTGTTTGCCGAGTCTTGGGCAGGGACGGCTTTGGTGGACACATATGGCTCAGGCAGAAGGGGGCTTTCCATGGCCGGCATCCGAACGATTTCCCCGATCGGCAAGCGTGCTTTCGACGCTGGTCGTACCGCGCGACCCGGAATCATCAGTGAATTCGTGGAAGTCGCCGACATGCCACTGGCGGCGCTCAGTGCCGGGCTGCGGCTCGGTGGCGGTAACGCCGCTTTCTATCGCTTGCTCGGCCGCCGTCCCGCCGACGTGCTCGGCGAATCGTTCCCCGAGCTCGTCACCACCGGTCCCGATCACCTGCGCGACCGGTTGAACCGGGTCGCCGAAGGCTGGGAGCAGCGGTTCCGCGGCAGCGTCACCGGACTCGGTTCCGGCGGTGCCGACAGGCTGACCATCATGGCGGGCCGGATGCGGGCGCCGGGGACGGCGATCCTGCTGACCATGCTCCCGGAGACGGGACCGGCCGTGGCCCGCGCCGAGCAGCTGGGCTCGGTCACCGACATCGAGGCGAAGATCCTCCAGGGGATCGCCAGCGGCCTGTCCAGTCTGGAGATGGCCGACAAGTTCTACCTCAGCCGCCAGGGGATCGACTACCACGTCGCCCGTCTGCAGCGGAAGTTCAAGGCGCGCAACCGGGTCGAACTGGTTTCGCGGGCCTTCGCCACCGGCCTCCTGGACTCGACGGCCTGGCCGCCGCGGGTGCCGGAGTCCCGGCGCGCGAGCTGATCGTCCGGGACTTGACGTGCGGGTGGCCGTGGCGTGACGTGCTCGTGCGGTTACGGTGCGGTCCCAGTGAACGGCCACCTCGGTTGCATGTATTTCGGCAGAATTCGTAATGTCTCGCGAGGGCATTTCGCTCGTTTGAGCGCTTGCGCCGGATGCTGACCGCGCTGGTCGGCCATCCGGCCGCAACCCCGGCGACGTCGCCGATTCACGCCCTGTTTCCTTCTTGTGGGACATCTGTCATTCTTCGTCGTGCCCGGGCTCGCGCGCCGAGGCGCACGGGCCCGCGGTGCTCCATGCTCGAAACCCCTCATCGACGAGTGGCCTGCTCATCTGAGCGCCTGGTATCCCTGTAGTGAGGGATAACCCTTATCGAGGTTGCACGCTCTATTCGGTAAGACGATCACACGATGAGATGGAAGCACGTAAGCGATTGTTCGCTCTGTGTGACGGCAACGACTCCGATGGGACGACAGGGAGGCGAGGGTGATGGACGCCAACAGACCCGGACGCGCGCTGGCCGGCCGTGACGACGAGCTCCGACGGCTCGCCGCTCGCCTGAGCCCCGGCGCGCCCGGTGAAGGCTCCGTCATCGTCGTGCGCGGGCAAGCGGGCATCGGCAAGTCCAGCCTGCTGGACGCCGCGCTGGCCGCGCTCACGGACACCGTCGTCTGCCGGGGCGCCGGGCTGCCGGACGAGGGGGCCGCGGCCTCCCGGGATCTGCTCGCGGAGCTGCGCCGGGCCGGTGCCCGGGTCTCGGACCCGGACGACTTCGCCGCCTGGTACGAGGATTTCGCGGACTGGGCGGGTGGTCGGTCCGCGATCGTGTTCGCCGTCGACGACGTCCAATGGTGTGACGAACCGACGGTGCGGTGGCTGAGTCTTCTCGCCCGTCATTCGACCAGGCTGCCGGTGCGGATGATCCTGGTGCGCTCGGCCGCCGACGGCCCGGCCGGTGCGGCGGAACGCTTGGCGGACCTCGAATCCTGGTACGGCACCGAGGTGCTCGACCTCGGCCCGCTGCCCGCGGAGGCGGTCGCGTCGCTCGCGCGCGAGGCGGTCGGTTCGGAGCCGGGGGAAGCCTTCGTCCGGCACTGCGTCGAACAGTCCGGCGGAAATCCTTTGCTGCTGCGGGAGATGCTCGACGAACTGGGCAAGGTCGCCTCCGGGATCGCTCCGGTGGCCGGGTCCGCGGCGGGCGCGGCACTGATCCACTCCCTCTTCGCCGGTGTCCCGGACTACGCCCGGACGGTCGCCACCGCCATAGCGGTGCTCGGCGGGCAGGACCTGTCCCTGGTGGCCCGGCTGGCGAAGGTGCCCGCCCGCACCGCGGGTACCGCCGTCGAACTGCTGCGGAGTCAGCACATCCTCGCTGTGGACGGCTTTTCCTTTCGCCACGACCCGGTTCGGGACGGCCTGCTCGACGCTCTCGAACCCGCCGAGCTGGGCCGGTGGCGCCGGACCGCGGCGATCCTGCTGAGCGACGCGGCCGGGTCCCCGGAAGAGGTCGCGGAGCATCTGCTCGAACTCGCCGAGCTGGACGCGTGGATGGTCGACCTGCTGCGGGACGCCGCGAACGCCGCGTGCGACCGGGGCGCGCCCTGGGACGCGCTGCGCTATCTCCGTCCCGCCGCGGCGGCCAGGCCGTCCGATGGTGGACTGGCGATTCAGCTCGCCGAGACGGTCGCGTTGCTGGAACCGGACAGCGGATTCGACCTCCTGCGCCGCGCGCTCGAACTGCAGCAGGATCCCGTCGACCGGGCCAGGGCCGCGGTGAAACTGGGCCGCGCCGCGCTCGTCGCCCGCCGGTGCGGGACCGCCGTCACCGTGCTGGACCGGGTGCTCACCGTGCTCGGCGGCGAGATGGACCAGCAACTGCGCGGCCACCTCGAAGGGCTGCTGTGCCTGGTCGGCATCGAAGACCGCGACAGCCTGGCGAAGCTCGACACCCGGATCCAGCCCCGCGACGAGGACGGCCCGGAGGCCGTCGTGGACGCCCGGCATCTGGCGGTCTGCGCCGTCGTCGCCGCGCTCGACGGGACCCGGCCGCGCGAAGCCGCCGAATGGGCGATGCGCGCGATCCGCGGGTACACCCCGACCACCGACGATTCGGCCGTCAGCTCCGCCGTGCTCGCCCTGCTGCTGGCCGACGAGGTCGACGTCGCCAGGGACGAACTGACCAGGGCCGTCGAACTCGTCCCGGCGCAGCGCAGCGAGTACCTCGCCTTCCGTGGCCTGCTCGGACATTGGTGCGGGGATCTCGCCACCGCGGCCGCCGACGCCGGACAGGCCTACGCGCTCAGCCGCCGCGCCGAGGGGCGCACCGGCGGTGTCGTCCCCCGTATCGCGCTCGCGACCGTCGCGGCCCAGCAGGGTGACACCACGAAGGCGATGAAGTTGTTGCGGGAAGCGGATTCCCCGCAGTTGTGGGACCACACGGTGATGCGTCCGTGGTTCGAGCTCGTCGACGCGCGGGTGCACTGGGCCGCGGGAGATCGCGAGGCGGCGCTGAAGCTCTTCCAGCGCTGCGGGGAGAGCCTCGCCGACGTGGGCATCGCCAATCCGCTGCTGGCACCGTGGTGGTTCGAGGCCGCCTGTCTGCTGGCCGACGAGGGACGGTTCGACGACGCCGCCGAGCTCGCGGCCGAAGGAACCGAACCGGCGTCGCGATGGGGAACGCCGCGGGCGATCGGGATGGCCAAGCTCGCGACCGCGGTCGCCACCCGCGGGCACGAGCGGGTCGGGCTGATCGAGGAGGCGGCGGCCATCCTGGCCGGATCACCCGCCCGCCTGGAGGAGGCGCTGGCGGAGTTCCACCTCGGCCGCGCGCTCGTCGACGCGGGGGACACCGCCGCTGCGCGCACCCGCCTGCGGCGCTGTGTGGAGCTGAGCCTGCGGACGGGCGACCGTTTCCTGCTCCGCCGCGCCCAGCGGATCGCGGCCGAGGCCGGCATCCCGAGCGAGGTGACCCCGCTGGCGTCGCTGAGCCCGGCCGAACGGCATATCGCCCGGCTCGCCGGACGCGGGGCCAGCAACCGGGTCATCGCGGAACGGCTGTTCGTCACCGTCCGGACCATCGAGACGCATCTGACGAGCGTGTACCGGAAGCTGCGGATCTCCGGCCGCGCCGAACTGGCCGCGGTACTGGGGCATACCGAAGAACGCCCGGCCGTCCTCGAAGGCGTCCGGTGAGCGCGGTCCGGCGGCTCGAAGCCGAACGCGCGGACGAACTCGTCGAGCGCGAGACCGAACTGCGCCTGCTCACCCGTCTCATCGGGGACCTCGAACTCGGCCACGGGGGTTCCGCGCTCGTGCTCGGCCCGGCTGGCAGCGGACGGACGGCGCTGCTGGACCAGGTCGCGTCCGTGGCCGCCGAGCGGGGTCTGCAGGTGTTCACCGCGCGGGGATCCGCCACCGAATCGGAGCTGCCGTACGGGCTCCTTTCCCAGCTGCTCGCCTCGATCCCGGAGCTCGCGGACGTCCCGTGGCTGCACGCCGCGCTTTCGGACGGCACCGATGTCCAGGTCCTGCACGAACTGCTCTGCCAGCGGCTGCTGGAATCGGCCCGGCGTTGCCCGGTCCTGCTGGTCGTCGACGATCTGATCCTGGCCGACGAGCAGTCCGAGGCCTGGCTGGCCGCTCTGCAGCGACGCCGGGGGAGCGACCCCGTGCTGCTCGTCGCCGCGCATTCCGGTCCGCAGGACGCGGACAGCGACGAAGCGCCCCTCTGTCTCGGCGGCCTGCCCTGGGAGAACCGGCACGTCGTGCGGCTGCGGCCGTTGAGCGAGGCGGCGGTCCGGCGGCTGGTGCACGCGGTCCCGGCGCCACGGCCGCCGGTGGCCGAGGTCTACGCGGCCACGCGGGGGAACCCGGCCCTGCTCGCGGAGGTGCTCGCCCGGTCGTCCGCCGGTCCCGGTCCCGGCGCGGAGATCACCGCCATCACCGCGGACGTGCGCCGGGACACCGTGCTCGACCTGCTCGCCCGGCTGCCGTCCGATCTCGCCGCGCTGGTGCGGACGATCGCCGCGATCGGCACCCTCGACGAGGCCTACCTGCGGCCGCTGGCCGCTCCGCTCGGCATGCCGCTGAGCCGGGCGCTGCGGGTGCTGGCGGACTCCGGCCTGATCGGGACCGATCCGGCCGAACCGATGAATCCCCAGGTGGCCACCTGGGTGCTGGCCGCGACCGGTGCGGACGAGCGGGCGGGAACCCGCCGCCGGGCCGCGGAACTCGGGCATCGCCGGGCCGCCCCGGAGGAGGACGTCGCCGGACTGCTGCTCGGGTCCCAGCCGGTCGGTGAGCCCTGGGCACTGGAGACCCTGCACGCGGCCGCGCTGCGCCGTCGCGAAGCCGGGGACCACACCGAAGCCGCTCGCTACTACCGGCGCGCGCTCGCCGAACCCGCGCCGCCGGGGACGTCCGCGCGGCTGCGCCTGGAACTGGAAACGGTCGAGGCGTCGTCGTGCCCGTTCACCGGCGGTCTGCGACTGGCAAGGGCCACCAGGATTTCCGGTGACGACACCGTCCGAACGCGACTGTCCGCTGTGGACCTGATGATGCAGCGAGGAGCCCGGGACGACGCGTTGCGCGAGCTGGCCGTCTTGAGCGAGGCCGCGGTCGACGACCGGGATCGCGCGGATCTGGTGGCGTTGCACTGGCTGGCCGAAGGGACCGGCGCCGGCGCGCCCCTGCTCGGCGTCCCCGCGGCGGCGGACGTCGACCCCGCCGCGCTGACCCCGGCGCAGGCGGCCGCCGCGTCCTGGCTGGCGACGACGTCCTGTCGTGACGGGCGGGCGGCCCGCCGGCTGGCCCGGCGGGCCGCGGATCCGTCGAACGAGCCGATGACGCTCTACTCGCCGCGGCTGGCGCTGGCCATCACTTTCACTCAGACCGACGACGTACTGGAAGCGCTTTCAGTCTACGAAGAGGTGATCGCGGACGCGAGCGCCGCTGGGGCGGGCGTGCCGGTCGCGCTCGGTCTCACCGGTCAGGCCTGGATCCATCTGCAACGCGGACGCGTGCTGGCCGCCGAGGAGGCGCTCGCCAAGGCCGCCGCGTCCGGTCCGCCGGACGGCTGGCCGCTGACGGTCTCCGATTCACTGAGCACGATCGCGATCGCGTCGGCGCTCACCCGCGGGGATCTCGACGCCGCCCAGCGCGCCGTCGACGCGTCGGTCGACGGCGGGCCGTTGTACTCCGCGCCGTATCTGCTCTTCATGCGCGGACTGCTGGAACTGGACTTGAAGCGGCATCGGCGGGCGCTGGGCCTGTTCCAGGAATGCGGCAGGCGGATGAACGCGGCGGGCTGGCTGAATCCCGGCCTGGTGCCGTGGCGTTCCCACGTCGCCATCGCGGCGCAGGCGCTCGGCGACGAGCACACCGCCGCCGCGATGATCAGCGAGGAATGGCGGCTGGCGCAGAACTGGGGAACGCGCACCGCGATCGGGCGCACTCACCTGAGCGCGGGTGTCGCGGTCCGATCCGAGGACGCTGTTTTCCGGCTCACCCAAGCGGTCAACGCGCTCCAGCAGTCCCCGGCCAGAGTGCTCTATGTCGAGGCGGTGCTGCTGCTCGCGGGCGCCCAGCTCAACCGCGGCCAGACCAGTGGTGTGCCGCGGCTGCTGCGCGAGGCCGAACGGCTGGCCACCGCGTACCAGCTCGCCTGGGCGACGTCCCGGATCGCGGACCTCGGGAAACGGCTGTCCGACCGGCCGCGGCGGTCCTATCGCACGGCGTCCCGGCGATGGCGGGCGCTCTCGCCCGCGGCGACCGACCTCGTGCGCCGCGTGCTCTCGAACGCGTCCAACGCCGAACTGGCGGAGGAACTGGGCGTGAGCAAACGCGCCGTCGAACTCCGGCTCACCGCGATCTACCGGCAGCTCGAAGTGACCGGGCGGGCCGAACTGCGGGAGCTGTTCGACGCGCTGGACAAGGAGCTCTGATCCGTCGTCATGATGATCGAGCGAGCGGATCAGCTGGCCGCGATCGCCGGGGCGGTCGCCGAGGCCCGTGCCGGGTCGGGGGAGTTCGTCGTCGTCCGGGGAGGTCTGGGCGCCGGCCGGTCCGCCCTGCTGCACGCGGCGGGGGAGGAAGCCGCCGCGCGGGGCCTACGCGTGGTCCGGGCGGCCGCGACGCCACTGGAGCGCGGGGTCTCCCACGGCGTGGTCTGGCTGCTGCTGGAACCCTTGCTGGAGGCCGGCCGGCGCGGGGAACTGCTCACCGCGGTCCGGGCCGAGGGCGAGTTCCCCGGCGATCCGGCCGACGCGCGCCGCGCACACCTCGTCCTGCACGAACTGCTGGAGCTGTTCACCGAAATGGTGCGTGACACCGGACCGGTGGCGTTGCTCGTGGACGATCTGCAATGGGCGGACGCGGCCTCGGCGCGCTGGCTCGCCTATCTGGCCAAGCGGATGAGCAGGCTGCGGGTCCTCGTCGTCGCGACCCTGCTGGAGGGCGACGACTCGGCGGACGACGTCGTGGTCAAGGACATCGCCCGCACCGCGGCGCGCACGGTGCACGCCACCCCGCTCTCGTCCGCCGGTGTCCGGGCCTACCTGACCGCCCGGTGCGGAGCCGAACCCGAGCCCGAGTTCGCGGACACCTGCTACGCGCGCACCGGCGGTTCGCCGATGCTGCTGGACGC
This sequence comes from Amycolatopsis oliviviridis, assembly GCF_014654365.1. Taxonomy (GTDB): domain Bacteria; phylum Actinomycetota; class Actinomycetes; order Mycobacteriales; family Pseudonocardiaceae; genus Amycolatopsis; species Amycolatopsis oliviviridis. The sequence continues at coordinate 406,066 of NZ_BNAY01000002.1, read as the reverse complement.
GCTGGTCAACACGATGCTCGGACACGGTCTGCGCCCGGTCGCCCCGGCCGCGGCCGAACTCGCCGCGCTGCGGCCCTCGCCCGCGGCGGCCCGGCTGACCCGGTGCCTGCGCGCCCAGCCGGACGACGTCCGCGCGGTGGCCAAGGCGATGGCCGCGCTCGGTGAACCGACCGAGACCGGCGTTCTCGCCGAACTCGCCGGTCTCGACTCGCCGGACTTCGACGCGGCGTTGCGCGCGTTGCGGAGGCTGGGTCTCGTCGAGGCGCCCGCCGACGGGCTGCTGCGGTTCGCCGGGGAGATGGCGGGCGATCTCGTCGCCGATCAGCTGAGCGCGGAGGAACAGGACCGGCTGCATCTGCGCGCCGCGAATGTCCTCTACCGCAACGGAAGGCCGGTCGAGCAGATCGGACGGCAGCTGCTGGCCACGGTCGCCGAACCCGAACCGTGGGCCGCGGACGTGCTGCGGACCGCGGCCAGTGCCGCGCTGGCGAACTCGTCGCCCCGGACGGCCGCGCAGTACCTGCAGCACGCGCTGGCGCATCCAGGGGCCGATCGCGCGGAACTGCTCGTCGATCTCGCCGCCGTCGAGCGCGGTTACGACCTGCCCGCCGCGCATCGGCATCTGCATCAGGCGCTGGGCCTGATGCGGGATCCGGTCGATCGCGCCTTCGCGCTCGGCCTGCTCCCGGTGGTGGCCGGGGTCCGCTTCGCCGCGGACGTCCGCCGTCTCCGCCAGGTGCTCGCGGAACTGCGGGAGGTCCCGGGCCCGGAAGCGGCCGAAGCGGCCTTGCGCATGGAGGCCCGGCTTCGGTACCACGAACGGGGTGTGCCGGGGGCCGGGGACTCGGCCGCGGACCGACTGGCCGAGCTCGGCCCCGCGCCCGCTCAGGATTCCTCGGCCCAGCGGGAGCTGGTCGCCGTCCTGTTGTACCTGATGACCGTCGCGGGCACCGCGCCCCGGGAGTCCATTGTGGACCTTTCCCGGCAGGTGCTGGAACGGGAACCCGGTTCACCGGACCAGATGTACACCACGTTCCCGCTCACGGTGCTGGTGCTCGCGGCCGCCGATTCGCTCGACGGCGTCGACTCCTGGCTCGCCGCGGCGTGCGGCCCCGCCGCCGATCCGGACCTCCCGACGCTGGTCGCCTGGGCGGGGCAGGCGCTCGTGGCGTCCGCGACGGGTCTGCTCGGCGTGGCCAGGGACCGGGCGCAGGCGGTGCTGACGTCGGCGGGGCCGAGCCGGGTCGGGATCACCATGACGGCGATGCGGGTACTGGCCGAAATCGCCATGGAGCAACGGGATCCGGCGCTCGCGCGGCTGATCGTCGACAACCTGGAGGTCGACCACGACCCGTGGCTGCGGTCGCTGGCCCACGGCACCCTGGCGCTGACCGAGGCCAATCACACCGCAGCCGCCGAGTACTTCCTCGACTGCGTGCACCAGCTGGAGCGGTTCGGGAACCGGGTCCTCCTGCCGCTGCGCGGCCAGATCGCCCTCCTGCTCGCGGCGACCGACGACCCGAAGCGGGCCGAAGCGGTCGCGCAGGGCGAGGTCGAACGGGCGTTGTCCTGGGGCGCGCCGTCGTCGGTGGGACGCGCCCTGCGCATCCGCGCGACGCTGCTCGACCGGGACGAGGACGCCGTCCCGGTGCTGCGCGAGGCCGCGGAAACCCTCGCCCGCTCGGGAGATCGGCTCGAACTCGCCCGCACGCTGGTCCTGCTCGGGGAACGCGGCACCGGACCCGACGCCCGCGAACGGCTGCTGGAGGGCCGCAGCCTGGCGGCGGGCTGCGGGGCGAGCTGGCTCACCGGGTCCGCGGAGCCGTCCGAGTCGGACGGCGGTCTGCTGACCGCGACCGAGCAGCGCGTGGTGGAGCTCGCGGTGTCCGGCCGCCGCAACCGCGACATCGCGGAACTGCTGGAGGTCACCGTGCGCGCGGTGGAGAAGCACCTCACCAGTTCGTATCGCAAGCTGGGCATCACCGGCCGCGCTCAGCTGGCCGCCGCGATGCGCGGCCATCGGGCGGGGTGAGCCCGGTCAGGAGTCGGCGAGTGCCGCCGCCGTGCCGAAGCGGCCCTGCAGCCACGCCGCGGCCAGCTCCACCCGGGAATGGCTGCCGGTGCGCTCGAACAGCGACGTCAGCCTGGCCTCGATGCGTTTTTCGCTGACCTGCAGCGCCGCCGCGATCTGCCGGTTCGTGTGGCCGTTCGCGATCAGGCCGACGATGTGGCGCTCCAACGGATCCAGCGTCGCCCGGCCGGTCCGGTCCACGCGGTCCGGCGAGAAGGTGATCCGGTGCTGATCGAGCAGCGCCGCGACGGACGTCAGCGACGCGACGGCGTCGAGCCGCTGCAGCGTCCGGTGTGCTTCGAGCAGCGCGGGCGCGGGGACCGGGCTCACCTCGCCGAACGCCGTGCACGCCTCGGCGATCCGGAACGCGTCACCGGACTGCCGGGCCAGTTTGACCCCCGCGCGCACCGATTCCATGTCCCCGCGCACGAGCCCGCCGCACACCAGGGCCGCTTCCTGGACCGACGCGGTCGGGCTGCGGACGGCGAGGCCTTCGAGTTCGGCCAGCAGGCGGGTGACGGTCTCGGTGTCCCCTTGGCGTCTCGCCCCGTGCAGGAGCCGGGCGAGCAGCCGTTCCATCCCCGCCCGCACCCCGCGTTCGCGGCAGTCCGTGTAGTCCCGCCAGCCCAGGGCGATCGCCTCGTCGTGCTGTCCCGCGGACTGGCGCAGCCGGCACCGGACCCACGCGACGCAGGCGTCGGCCGAGGTACGGAAAGGCAAGCGGCGCAACCAATCCGCCGCTCGGTCCGGCTGGTCCCGCTGGGCGCAGATCTCCGCGGCGAACACGCTCGCGAACCGGTGACGGCGAGGCGGATCCCACCACAGCCGGTCGCCTTCGAGCCGTCGCGCCAGCGACAACGCCGCGTCCCAATCACCCTCGCGGTAGGACTGCCGGACCGCTTGCCAGCCGACCGAGAAACCGGTCGTCGGCGGCTGGTAGCGACCGCGCAGCAAGACGTTCAGCACGCTGACCGTGTCGAGGACCTCGGCGGATTCGGCGACGTCCTCGTGCGGCGGCATTTCCGGCGGTACCAGCCATTCCTCGGCGGGTCTGCCACCGTCGCCGGGCAGCGCGCCCAGCAGGATCCCGGCGCCTAGGGCGAACAGGTGATCGTCCTCGGCGCCGCAAGCACGCGCGAGCACCCGGACCGCCTCGGCGGCCACCGGCCGGTCCGCCCGGTTGACCGCGTCGAGCAGACGACGACACTCGCCGCCCGTGTCGAGGGCACGGGCGACTTCGGCGGCCAGCGGTCGCACGACGTCGACCTCGGCGAGCCGCTGTTCGTGGGCGAGCGCGCCGAGCCAGCACATCAGCACGGTGGCGGACAGCCGGGGATGCGGCCACGCGCCGTCGAGCCGCGGTGCGACGAGGGTCGCGAGATCGTCGGCCAGCGTGCCGTACCCACCGGCCGCGAGGCTGTCGGCGAGCAGGGCCCGGAGCACTTCGGGAAACCGGTCGTCGGACGGATCGAGCAGCCGCAGCGCCGCCATCCGATAGCGGCGGGCCGTCGGCAGATCGGTGTTCGCGCCCGCGGCCGCGGCGAGCAGGAGACCCGCCGTCCCGGGATCCGGTGGCGACGGCGGAAGCTCGGCGAGATGCGGGGCGATCTCGGCCTCCTCGACCGGACTCCGGTCGAGGAGGACCCGGGTGATCCTCCGGTGCAGCACGGTGCGCCAGCGCGTGCCGTGCTCCAGCCGGAGCCGGTCGGCCAGCGCGGGGACGGCGAACTCCACCGCGCCGTCCGTGCCGGAACGCAGGATCCCGGCCCGGACCAGCTCGTCGAGGGCCTGGCCCGTGGCGGACGGCGACAGCGCCGCCGCGGAGGCCAGCCACGGCAGCCTTTCGAGGGTGGGGGCGGTTTGTTCGCTGAGCACCGCGAGGACGGCGGCCAGCCGCCGGGCGCGAGGCCCGAGCCGCCGCAGCCGGAGCGTCTCGGGGTGCCCGCCGGGCAGCACGATCGGCGGGCCCGCGCCGATCAGGCAGACGTGCTCGTCGACGACCGACAGCCTGCCGGTGGCGCGCAGCCCGGCGATCGTCGCGGCGACGGTGCCGGGATTGCCGAACAGCGGCCCGAGCGCGGTGCGCACCGAGGTGACGAGCGCGGGGTCGCTCGCGATCCGCCCGGCCCGGGTCGTCCAGCCGGGCAGCAGCGCGGTCGTCTCCGCGGTGGTCAGCGGCCGGAGACCGATCGTGCCGTCGGCGATCGCGAGCAGTTTGCCCGCCGGGCCGCCCGCCCGGTCGGTCACGCTCGCGACGGTGACCGTCCCGGTGGCGCGGGCCCCCTCGGCGACCAGGGTGAGCACGGTGGCGAGCTCCGGCGGCAGCAGGTCGAAGTCGTCGAACTGCAGCACGATCCGGCCGCGCGGGGCGAGGGTGGCGAGGACGGTGATCAGATCGTGGGCCGTCGTCTGCGGTCCGGTCCCGGACCCCGACTCGAGCCTTGCCCGGAGCCAGGCGACGGCGCTGAGCATGCTGACCAGCTCGGGCCGGTCGAGCGCGGTGATCAGCTCGACCAGCTGGGTCGTCAGCCGGAGCAGCACCGTCTCCGGCTCGGGGCCGGCGGGCACGGGCAGGACGGCCGCGCCGGAGCGGCGGGCGCGCTGGGCAGGTCCGGAGAGGACGGTGCTGCGGCCGCTGCCGGACGGTCCGTGCACCACCCAGATCGCGCCGGACCCGGCGAGGACCCGGTCCAAGGCGGCCTGCGCGTCGTCCGGTCCGGCGCTCGTGACGGCCGTCGCTCCCATTTCCCTCCTCGACCGGTGCGGGACCACGGCGCGGCCGGGCGACGGTCGCTCCGAGCATGGCGCAAGGAGGACCGTTCGGTCGGGAGGTCAGGCGGCCGGGGCACCTTCGGCCAGCATAGTTGCCCCGGCGGACCACGGAGCGTCTTTTCGGCGCGTTTCGTCCTCTGGATGCGGTCCTTGCGCGTGCAAGCACCGCATCCAGAGGACTAACCGCGTGTGCTCGGGGCCTCGGCGACCGCGTCGGGCTGAGGGGGTACGTCCGTTTCGATCACCTTCGGGACGCCTCGCAGGCTCCGCAGCGCCACCACGGCGAGGACGACCATCACCGCCGCGCTGCCGAGCATGCTCGTCCGGATGCCGCCGACGAACGACTCCTCGGCCGCCGTGCGGACCGCCGTCGCCACCGGTTCCGGCAGCCCGGTCGCGACCGCCGCGGTGGCGCTGAACGACTCCCGCACCTGGGCGGCCAGATCGGGCGGCACGTCGGCGGGCAGGCTCAGGTTCGCGTGGTAGACCGCCGACAGCACGCTCCCGACCACCGCGATGCCGAGCGAGCCGCCCAGTTCGTAGGCGGTGGCGGAGATCGCCGACGCGGCACCTGCGCGGTCACGGGGGACCGTGCCGAGGATGGTGTCACCGGTGACGGTCAGGGTGAGCCCCGCGCCCGCGCCGAACGCCACCTGCGCGGCCAGGACCAGCAGATACGGCGAGTCCGTGCTCACCGCGCCGAACAGCCCGAAACCGACCGACGCCAGTGCCAGCCCGCCCGAGACCGTCGGCGCCCGGCCGAACCGGCGCACCGCCTTGGCCGCCAGGACACCGCCCGCGAGGAGCGCGGCGATCGCGCCCGGGACGAACGCCAGCCCGGAGCGCAGCGGGCTCCAGCCCAGCACGAGCTGGAAGTACTGACTGGAGATCAGGGCGAACGCCGACATCGTGAACACCGACACCAGGTTCGAGCCGACCGACGCCGAGAACCCGCGGCGCCGGAACAGGTCCAGGTCGATCAGCGGCTGATCGAGACGTCGCTGGCGCCGCCCGAACCACAGCAGCGAAGCGCCACCGAGCGCGAAAGCGCCGAGCACCTCCGGGTACCAGAGGCCGACGTAGAACGCGCCCTTCAGCGCGTACACCACGGCGACCAGACCGACGATCGACAGCAGCACGCTGGGCAGATCGAGCCGCAACCGGCCGCTGGACCGCGATTCGGGGACGACCCGGGCCGCGCCGAGGATCAGCAGGGCCACCGGGATGTTGACCAGGAAGACCGAACCCCACCAGAAATGCTCCAGCAGGACCCCGCCGACGATCGGGCCGATCGCGAAACCCGCGGCCGACACCCCGGCGGTGACTCCCACCGCCGCGGTCCGCGCCCGTTGGGTGGTGAAAACCGCGCGCAGCAACGAAGTCGTCGACGGCAGCACGGCGGCGCCCGCGACGCCCAGCAGCGCGCGAGCCGCGATGAGCGTTTCAGCGCTCGGGGCGTAGGCGGCCACCAGCGAGCCCAGCGCGAACGCGGTCACGCCGATCAGGAGCACCCGCCGCCTGCCGAACCGGTCGCCGAGATTGCCCATGGTGACCAGCAGGCCGCCCATGGCGAAGCCGTAGACGTCCGCGATCCACAGCAGTTCCTCGGCCGACGCGCCGAGCTGGGTGGTCAGCGCCGGCACCGCCAGGTGCAGCACGGTCATGTCGATCGCGACCATCAGCTGCGCCAGGCAGGACACCATGATCGTGGCGATGTCGCGGGCCTTGCTCATGCGGCCACCGCCTCGGGCAGCCGGGGCCGGGGTTTCGGTTTCAGGGTGTCCCGGAGGTCGGCGCGCAGCAGGGTGAACGCCGACGTCAGTCCGGGCAGCCGGTGCAGCAGGTGGTCCGGGCCGGCGACGAGGACCCGGCCGACGCCGAGCCTGGCGAACCGGTGGACCAGCCCGGGCAGCCGCACCGCGTTGACCGTCGACTCCAGCAGGAGTGACGCCGCCTCGTCGCCGGTCCGGACCGGCTCTCCGTCCTGATCGGACACGATCGGCAGGGCCGGGTCGGCGAACCCGAACCCGCCGAAGACCTCTTCCGCCAGCCTGTCCCGCAGCCCGCCGAGCATCCGCGCGTGCGCCGCGGGACGCATGGTCGTGAGCGCGTACCCGCCCGCCGCCCGCACCCGCCGGACGAACTCGTCCAGTTCGGATTCGCGCAGGGTCACCAGGTGGACCTCGTCGTCGAAGCGGCCGGAAAGCTCGTGGCCGATCCCGTCGAGGATCTCGCCGAGCGCCGATTCCGGTGTCCGCACGATGAACTGGCTGACGAGATCCTGGTGCGCCGTCTCGAAATACTCCCGTTCCCGGCTCGCGACGGCGTCGACGAGCCGGACGAGATCCGCCAGCGGCAGCGCACCGGCGCGGACCACGGCGGCGCGTTCACCGAAGCTGGCGCCACCGACCGCGACCGGCACCAGCCCGTGTTCCCGCTCCGCGCGTTCGGCCAGCGCCAGCGACGCGAGCACGAACGCGATCTGGGTGTGCTCGTTGTACTCCTCGTCCGCTCTGGCGAGCGGATCCAGCAGGGAGCGCCCGAGCGCGTGCTCGGCCACGCCGAGCAGGCTCCGGGCCAGGGGATCGATGACGAGGAACCGGCCCAGTTCCGCAGCACGGGCCGGGCCCATGCCGGGGAAGAGGACGGCATCGGTGGAATTGTCCACAGTGCACACCCAGTTTCGTGGTGGGGATCAGAGCTGTTCGGCGGCGGCGAACTGTTCGAGCCGCTTCCGGTCCGGTTTCCCGTTGCGGTTCAACGGGAACTGATCGGTGACGAGGACACGGTTCGGCTGCTCCGCAGGCGGCAGCACCCCGCAGATGCGGTCACGCCAGTACCGCGAGTCCCGCTGCGCGTCGTCCTCGACGACGAACACCAGGCTCGACCCGCGACGCTGGTCGGGCAGCGCGACGATCTTCGCGGAACAGCCGTCGGCGGCCAGGCGGTGCTCGATCACCTCGGGATGCAGGGTGTGCCCGTTGCGGTGCACCGCGCGTTTGCGCCCGACGACGAACAGGTTCCCGTCCGCGTCGAGCCTGCCGAGGTCTCCGGTGGCGTACCAGCCGCGGTCGACCGGACGCACCTGTCCGGCGGCGTCGAGGTAGCCCTCCATGAGGTCCGGGTCGAGGACGAACAGCTCGCCGACCTCGTCGTGGGGCAGCACGGTGCCGTCGTCGGCGCGGACCTCCAGGGCGAGTCCCTCGACGATCTGCCCGCAGCCGCGCGGATTCCCGATGTTGGCGAAGGCGACGTTGCCCATCTCGGTGCTGCCGTAGCTGTCGAGCAGTGGCATCCCGAACAGCTCTTCCGACTGGCCGACGACGCCGGGTTCGAGCGGGGCCGCGCCGCTGCACAGCATGCGCACGCGAGAGAATTCCGCTTTGAGCGCCGGGCGTTTGCCGATGATGTTGAACAGGCTGCGGTAGGTGGACGGCGTCGCGTCGACGACCGTCGCGCCTGCCCGTCCGGCCAGGCGCAGGGCCCGGTCGGGACGGCGGTAGGGCGCGATCACCAGCGAGCAGTCCCGCAGCCACGCGATCATCACCATGGACAGGCCGTACTGATGGTTGAACGGCAGCAGCGGCAGGAGGACGTCGTCGGCGACGTGGCCGACGAGATCGGCGTTGCGTTCCAGGTTCTTCAGGAACCGCGCGCCGTTCTTCGCGACGCCCTTGGGGACGCCGGTCGAGCCGGACGACCACATCACGAGACTGTCGGGCAGCTTCTCCCAGACGTCGAACCGCAGCTGGACATCGGTCGGCTCCCGGTCGGCGGCGGCCACCATGATCTCGTAGGTGTAGGCCGCGGGCGCGTCCACCGGCATCGGCGCGTCGTCGTCGACGACGGCCAGCACGACACCGGAACCGGCGATCGTCTCGGCGGTGCGGTCGGCGTGCTCCATGTGGTCGACGAGCACCACGGACGCGCCGACGTGCATCAGCGCGACGAGGATCGTCAGATAGGCCAGCGTGTTGTCGGCCTTGAGCAGGACCCGGTCACCGGAGCCGACGCCCCGGTCCCGCAGCACTTCGGCGACGCGGAGGGCCTGCTGTTCGAAGGCCGCGCCGCCGGTGACCGCGTCGGGGGAATAGATCTTCGCGAACATGGGGAAGTCCTTTCCGCTGTCAATCCAGGCTCACCGGGGCGATCTCGTCGAACACGTCGCCGGGACCGGGGTTGTCCGGATGGGTGCCGCCGCCCAGGTGCTCGACGACGCCCCACACGGCGTTCAGCGCGGTGGTGACCGCGCTCTCGGAGAAACCGGCGATCCACGCGACGTCGTCGCCGGCCAGGAAGAAGCCGCGGTGGTGGTCGGCGGAGTCGCGCTGCATGAACTGGGTGAACAGCCTTCGCTGGTAGCGGTAGCTGCCGGGCAGGCACGATTTGAAGGCGCCCTTGAAATGCGGCTGGGTCTCCCAGGTGATCGCGATCGGCGGGCCGATCATGTGCGAGCGGATGTCGACGCCCGGGTAGATCTTGGCCAGCGCGTCCAGCATCACGTCGAGCCGCTCGTCCGGGCTCAGCGACGCGACCTTCAGCGAGTCGTCGTTCCACGTGTAGGACAGCAGCATCGTGCCGGGTTCGTCGGGGCCGTTGTCGATCAGGTAGACCCCGCGCGGGATGCGGTCGGTGAGCGTCGTGCTCATCACGTCCCGGCCGGTCGCCGGGTCCTGGTCGAGCCAGAACGGGCGGTCGGTGATGACGAACAGCTTGGACGCGCCCATGTAGTGGGTGCGCTCCAGCGCGGTCCAGACCGGCTGCGGCAGGAGGGCGTCGTCGCTCTTCATCCCCGAGAGCAGGTTCCAGTTCTGCGCGGCGAAGATCGCCGCCGGGTAGGTGCGCACGTCGCGGTTCGCGTCTTCGATGGTGAACCCGCGGCCGGTCCGGTCGATCCGCACGACCGCCGGACGCGGCTCGCCGCCGTGCAGGCTCTTCAGCGACGTCCCGGACGGCCAGTATTCGAGGTCGGCGGGCTCGTCCGCCCACAGTCCGAGCGGCAGCTGCTGGCAGCCGCCGATGATCCGGTGGTGCTCGTCGCTGGTGTCGGTGCAGATCACCCGGAGGATTTCGAGCGCGGAGTTGGGGAAGTCGGTGTCCCAGCCGCCGCAGCCGAAGCCGACCTGGCCGAAGATCTCGCGGTGCTCGAAGGAGGAGAACAGCGGGGACGAGGTCAGGAACCCGTAGAACGACACGTTGTCGAACTTGGTGACCAGGTGGTTCCACAGTGCCTTGATGGTCGTGATGTCGCGGCGCCGGATGGCGTCCTCCATCAGCGACATGTCGGCCTGCTCCTGCAGGGTCTTCGTCCAGGCGTCGTTGACCTCGCGGTACACCGGCGGCAGGTCGGCGGACGTCCGCGCCCAGTGGTTCTCGCCGTGCAGGTTGATCACCGTGCTCGGTGACGCGGGGGAGAGCGGGTTGGGGAACGGCGTGGTCTCCAGCCCGACCTTGTCGATGTAGTGGAACAGCGCCCCGGCGGACGGCGGGAAGCGCATGGCGCCCAGTTCGGCGACGGCGTCGGGATAGCCGGGCAGGCTCACCGAGCGCATCCGGCCGCCCAGCTGTTCGGCCTCGTAGATCACCGGCTTCAGGCCGAGCCTCATCAGCTCGTAGGCGGCCACCATCCCGGACAGTCCGCCGCCGATCACCGCCACTTCGGTGCCGTGCGCTTGGCGCGGCACACGGCCGATGCCGGCGGGATGGCGGATCCAGTCGTCGTAGGCGAACGGGAAATCGGGGCACAGCATGCTCGTCGGCGGCGCCGCCTCGGCCCGTTGGCGGGGCAGGACGCGTTCTTCGACGGGAGACATGGTCATCGGCGTTACCTCCGGCACTAGTGGCGTCGCGCTGACGGTCCCGGGCCGGCACGGCGGACGCCGGCGTCCTCGTGCGGCTCCGGTTCCGTGCGCTGAAATCGGGGCGCTGAAATCCGGTTCGCCGAAAGCCACGTTAACGATTCCGATCAGCCGCGCTGGATACCTTTTCCACCGCTTGTCCACGACCCGGAAACCCGGCAGGGAGCGGGCGGTTACCCGGCGGTGGAACAGTTCCGTCCCGCCCGCGACGGCCGCTGTGGCTAGCTGGACCGCGACTTCCCTGTGCCAGGCGACCCGAGGTGGCGAGTGCGCGCATGACCGAGCTGGATTCCCTGCGACGGCTGGAAAGCAGGCCGCGCGCCGAACGGCGCCGCACGCTGCTGGGCCTGGTGCGACGGGCGACGTCGGCGGTGCTGGACGGGCCGCTCGCGGCCGGTCGCACCTTCGCCGACCTCGGGTTCGACTCCCTGCTGGCGGTGAAACTGCACGCGTGGCTGAGCGCCGAGACCGGCCTCGACCTGTCGGTGACCCTCGCCTACGACCATCCGGGGCCGGAGGCGCTGGCGGACTTCCTCGACGAGTGCCTCTTCGGAGCCGAGTCCGCCGACGCAGCGGAAGGCGAAGCGGCCTACGGCGAGCCGATCGTGATCGTCGGCATCGGCTGCCGGTTCCCCGGCGGCGCGGATTCGCCCGCCGCCCTGTGGTCCCTTGTGGACGAAGGCCGGGACGTCGTCACGGAGTTCCCCCACGACCGCGGCTGGGACGTCGACGGCCTGTACGACCCCCGGCCGGGCACCCCGGGCCGGACCTACGTGCGCCACGGCGGGTTCCTGCCCGGCGCGGCCGAATTCGACGCCGGGTTCTTCGGGATCTCGCCGCGCGAGGCGCTGGCGATGGATCCGCAGCAGCGCCTGGCGCTGGAGACGGCGTGGGAGGCCCTGGAACGCGCCGGGATCGACGCCGGGACCCTGACCGGCAGCCGGACGGGCGTGTTCGTCGGCGTCGAGCCGCAGGAATACGGCACCCGCCTGGCCGACGCGCCCGAAGGCCTCGACGGCCTCCTGCTCACCGGCAGCGCGCCGAGTGTCGTGTCCGGCCGGATCGCGTACACGCTCGGCCTGCAAGGACCCGCGCTGACCGTCGACACCGCTTGTTCCGGTTCGCTGGTCGCCCTCCATCTCGCGGTCCGCGCGCTGCGGAGCGGGGAATGCGGCCTCGCCCTCGCCGGCGGGGTCGCGGTACTCGGCACGCCCGGTCCGTTCGTGGCGTTCTCTCATCAGCGCGGCCTGGCACCGGACGGGCGCTGCAAGCCGTTCTCCGCCGCGGCGGACGGTACCGCGTGGGCCGAAGGCGCCGGGATGTTCGTCCTGGAAAGGCTTTCCGACGCCGAGCGCAACGGCCATCCGGTCCTCGCGGTGATCCGCGGCAGCGCGGTCAACTCCGATGGCGCGTCGAACGGGCTCACCGCGCCGAACGGTCCTTCCCAGCAGCGGGTGATCCGCGCGGCGCTGGCCGACGCCGGGATCAACGCGTCCACTGTGGACGCTGTCGAAGCGCACGGGACCGGGACCACCCTCGGCGACCCGATCGAAGCCCAGGCGCTGCTTTCGACGTACGGGCAGGATCGGGAAACGCCGCTGTGGCTGGGTTCGGTGAAGGCCAACATCGGGCACGCGCAGGCGGCCGCGGGCGCGGCCGGGGTGATCAAGATGATCATGGCGCTCCGGCACGACCGGCTGCCGCGCACCCTGCACGGTGACGCTCCGACCCCGGCGGTCGACTGGTCTTCCGGCGCGGTCTCGCTGCTGGCCGAGCCAGTGGACTGGCCACGCGGCGAGGAACCGCGCCGGGCCGCCGTCTCGTCGTTCGGCATCTCGGGCACCAACGCCCACTTGATCCTCGAAGAACCGGCGCCCGCCGAGCCCGACGACTCCGTGCCCTCGGTGCCTTCGCCGATCGCCGTCGCGTTCTCGGCCGCCGGCCCGGACGCGTTGCGCGCCCACGCGGCCCAGCTTGCGGACGTCGAAGCGAACCCGGCGGACCTGGCCTTCTCGCTCGCCAAGACCCGGGCGACACTGGCCGAACGCGCCTTCGTCGTCGCATCGGACGCCGCGAGCCTGAAGGAAGCCCTGGCCGCTTTCGACGACCGGGTGCTGCGCGGCGGGCCGCTTCCCGAGCCCGCCGAACTCGCGTATCTCTTCACCGGCCAGGGTGCTCAGCGGATCGCGATGGGCCGGGAGCTCTACGACGCCTACGACGTCTACGCCAGGACGTTCGACGAGGTCTGCGCGCACGTAGACCTGCAACTCGATCCGCCGCTGCGGGACGTGGTGTTCGGCCACGCGGACGCGGCGCTGCTGGACCGCACGGACTACGCGCAGCCCGCGCTGTTCGCCGTCGAGGTCGCCCTGTTCCGGCTGCTGGAGTCCTGGGGCGTCGTCCCCGCCTACCTCTGCGGGCATTCGGTCGGCGAGTTCGCGGCCGCGCACGTCGCGGGCGTGCTGTCGCTGTCCGACGCCGCGATGCTGGTGACCGCGCGCGGCAGGCTCATGCGGGAGCTGCCCGACGGTGGCGCGATGGTTTCCCTGCGTGCCACCGAGGAAACGGCCCGCGCGCTCCTGAGCGGGCACGAGCGTGAGGCGGGGATCGCCGCGGTCAACGCCGATGAAGCCGTTGTGCTGTCCGGTGCGCGTACCGCGCTGGAAGCGGCGATCGCCGGCTTCGACGGCAAGGTCAAATGGCTCAACGTCAGCCACGCCTTCCACTCGCCCTTGATGCGGGACATGCTCGACGACTTCGCCCGGATCGCGCGGCTCGCCGACTACCACCCCGCGAACCTCCCGATCGTCTCGACGGTCACCGGCGAGATCGGCGGGCACGACTCGGCCGGGTACTGGATCGAGCACGTCGGGGCGACCGTCCGGTTCGCCGGCGCGCTGCGCGTCCTGCGCGACGCCGGCTGCGGCACCTACCTGGAACTGGGCCCGGACGGCGTCCTGTCGGCGCTGGTCGACGCCGGCGTCGCGCGCCCGCTGCTCCGCCGCGACCGGCCCGAGGTCCCCGAACTCCTGACCGCGCTGGGCACGGCCCACGTCCGCGGGGTGGACGCCGACTTCGCGGCGCTCGCCCCGGGCGGACGCCGGATCGACCTGCCGACCTACCCGTTCCAGCGGTCGCGGTACTGGCTCACCCCCGGTCCGGGCGGGGACGCGCGCGGGCTGGGCCTGCGCCGCGCCGAACATCCGCTCCTGGGGGCGGTGGTCGCGGTTCCCGGCGGCGACACGGTGTTCACCGCCCGGCTCTCGGTGACCGACCAGCCGTGGCTGAGCGGTCACCGCGTCGGTGACGACATCCTGTTCCCCGGCACCGGTTTCCTCGAATTGGCCTTGCACGCGGGTACCGAGACCGGTTGCGGCCTCGTCGAAGAACTGACCCTGGGCGCGCCGCTCGTCCTTTCCGGGCCGGTCGAGGTCCAGGTCGTGGTGGCCGCCGCGGACGACGACGGCCGCCGCGCGGTCACCGTCCACTCGCGACCGGAGCACGGCGAGGACTGGACGCGGCACGCGAACGGCACACTTGTTCCTGACACCGATGCCGCCGCACAGACCGTCACGTGGCCACCGCCGGGAGAATCCCAGTCCCTGGAAGGCTTTTACGACGACCTGCCCGGCTTCGGTTACGAAGGCGTGTTCCGCGGCCTGAAAGCGGTGTGGATCGACGGCGACGACGTCCACGCCGAAGTCGAGCTTCCCGCCGACGAGGACGGAGGGTTCGGCATCCATCCAGCCCTGCTGGACGCCGGGCTGCACGCGATGTTCCTCCGTGAGTCGGCGGAGAACGCCGGTGGGCTGCCGTTCTCGTGGTCGGGAGTCCGCTTGCGGGCGAGCGGCGCGACCGCGTTGCGGCTGCGGATCACCTTCCACGCGGAGGACACCGTTTCGCTGACCGCCGTCGATCCCTCGGGGGCCGAGGTGCTGAGCGTCGGCTCGCTGGTCGTCCGCCGTCCGGCCGCCCGCGGACGGGAACTCCCCACCGGACTGTTCACTGTGGACTGGACGCCGGTCGCGGTCGCGGAACCGGTGGCGTGCACGGCGTATCCGGAGGTCGTTCCCGGCAAACCCGCCGTGCTTTCGGTGCTGCCGGAGGACGATCCGGTCGTGTCCGCGCACGAACTCGGTGCCCGGGTGCTGGAGGCGATCCAGGACTGGGTGACCCGGGAAGAGTCCACTTTGGTCGTCCACACACGACACGCGGCGGGACCGGACGCCACCGATCCGGCGGCCGCCTCGATCTGGGGCCTGGTGCGCAGCGCGCAGGCCGAACACCAGGGCCGGTTCGTCCTCGTCGACGGCGAGGCCGAAGACGTGCCGATGGCCGTGGCGACCGGGGAACCGCAGGTCGCGGTGCGCGACGGCGTCCCGCTGGTCCCGCGGATCGCCGAGGCGGGCGCGGGAGTCCTGCTGCCGCCCGCCGGGTCCTGGAGGCTGGACAAGTCCGGCGAGGGCACGGTCGAAAACCTCGCCCTGGAGCCGATCGACGAGCCGGAGCTCGGACCGGACGACGTCCGCATCGCCGTCCGGGCGGCCGGGCTGAACTTCCGTGACGTGCTGAACGTCCTGGGCATGTACCCGGGCGAGGCCGGGCCGCTGGGCTGCGAGGTCGCCGGGACCGTCCTGGCCACCGGCGCCGAGGTGACCGATCTGGCGCCGGGCGACCGCGTGATGGGCATGGTGCACGGCGGGATCGGCCCGGTCGCCATCGGCGAGCGCCCGTTCCTGACCCGGGTGCCGGACGGCTGGACCGACGAGCAGGCCGCGACCGTGCCGCTGGTCTTCCTGACCGCCTACTACGCGCTGGTCGATCTGGCCGGACTCAAGGCTGGCGAGTCGATCCTGATCCATTCGGCCGCGGGCGGGGTCGGGATGGCCGCGACGCAACTCGCGCGTCATCTGGGGGCGGAGGTGTTCGGCACCGCGAGCGAGGGCAAGCAGCACGTCCTGCGCGCGGCCGGACTGCCCGCCGACCACATCGCCTCGTCGCGGACCCTCGACTTCGCCGAGGCCTTCCGGACCGCGACCGGCGGACGCGGGGTCGACGTCGTGCTCAACTCCCTCGCGGGCGAGTTCGTCGACGCTTCCCTCGACGTGACCGCATCAGGTGGTCGCTTCCTCGAAATGGGCAAGACCGACGTCCGCGCTCCCGAAAACGTCGCTTACCGGGCCTTCGACCTGATCGAAGCGGGCCGGACGCGCACCGCCGAGATCTGGACCGAACTCACCGCCCTGTTCGGCAAGGGTGCGCTCACCCCGCTCCCAGTCCGGACCTGGGACGTCCGGCACGCGCCGGACGCGTTCCGGTTCGTCAGCCAGGCCCGGCACATCGGCAAGGTCGCGCTGACCCTGCCGCGGGCCCTGGATCCGGAGCGGCCGGTGCTCGTCACCGGTGGCACCGGCGGACTCGGGGCGCTCGTCGCGAAGCATCTCGTGACCGCGCACGGGGTCCGCAAGCTGCTGCTCACCAGCCGTCGCGGCCCGGACGCGCCGGGCGCGGGCGAACTCGCCGCCGAACTCACCGGCCTGGGCGCCGAAGTCCGGGTGGTCGCCTGCGACGTCGCCGACCGGGCCGCGCTCGCCGCGCTGCTGGACGGCGTCGAGCTGACCGGTGTCGTGCACACCGCGGGCGTCCTCGACGACGGCGTGCTGACCGGCCTGACCCCCGAAAGGCTCGCGAAAGTGTTGCGTCCCAAGGTGGACGCGGCCTGGCACCTGCACGAGCTGACCCTCGGCCACGAGCTCGCGGTGTTCGCGCTGTACTCCTCGGTCTCCGGGATCGTCGGCTCCGCGGGTCAGGCGTCCTACGCGGCCGCGAACACGTTCCTGGACGCGCTGGCCGCCCGCCGTCGCGCCCACGGCCTGCCCGCGGTCTCGCTCGCCTGGGGGCTCTGGCGGGAGGGTATGGGCAGCGGGCTGGCCGAGAACGACGTCGACCGCATGGCCCGCGAAGGGCTGCCGCCGCTGACCGCGGAGACCGGGCTCGGCCTGTTCGACGCCGCCCTCGACGGCGGGTTCACCGCCGTCCTGCCGATCGAAGTCGACCGGGCCGCGTTGCGCGCCCACGCCCGGACCACCGAGGTGGCACCGGTCCTGCGTGGCCTCGCGAAGGTCGCCACCCGGCGAGTGGCCGGACCGGCGACGACGGGCGGGGCCGGCCTCGCCGAGCGGCTCACGGCGCTGCCCGACGAAGAACGCACGGCCCTGCTGATCGATCTGGTGCGGCACAACGCCGCCGCCGTCCTCGGTCACGAGGCGGGCGGCATGATCGACCCGGCGCGCGCGTTCAAGGACCTCGGATTCGACTCGCTGACCTCGGTCGAACTGCGCAACCGGATCAACGGCGTCACCGGGCTCCGGTTGTCGGCCACCGCCGTGTTCGACCATCCGACCGTCGCCACGCTGGCCGCGCATCTGCTGGCCGAACTCGCCCCGCCGTCGCTCAGCGCGGCGGACGCGGTGCTCGCCGAACTCGACGCGCTCGAAGCGCGCCTGACCGGGGTCGGCGACGACGACGGCCGGGCGGCGGTCGCCGGACGGCTGCGGATCCTGCTCGACGGCCTGACCACGACGGGAACCGACGTCGGCGGACGGCTGGAGGACGCGACCGCGGACGAAGTCGTCGACTTCCTGGCCACCGAACTGGGGATTTCCTGATGGCGGACAAGAAAGCCGTCGCCAAGGTGCTCGCCGACATCGAGCGGCTGAGCGAACGCCTGGGCGACCTGGAACCCGAAGACCGCAAGAAGGTCGCCAAGCCGCTGAAGAAGCTGCTGCTGGCCTACGCGGCCGGAGACAAGGACGACGAGTTCGACGACCTGCTCTTCGACGCCGCTGTCGACAAGGTCTTCGACTTCCTCACCGACGAGATCTTCTGACCAGCGAGGGTGTGATGGCGGACCAAGAGAAGCTTCTCGACCTGCTGAAGCGTGTGACCGGGGACCTGCACCGGACCCGGGAGCGGCTGCGTGACGCCGAGGACGGACGGCACGAGCCGATCGCGATCGTCGGTATGGCCTGCCGGTTCCCCGGCGGGGCCGACACCCCCGCCGCGCTGTGGGATCTGGTCGAATCCGGCCGTGACGGGATCGGCGAGTTCCCGGCCGACCGCGGCTGGGACACCTCCGGCCTGTTCGACGACGACCCCGACCGGCGCGGCACCACCTACGTCCGCACCGGTGGTTTCCTGCCCGGTGCGGCCGGGTTCGACGCCGAGTTCTTCGGGATCTCGCCGCGCGAGGCGCTGGCCATGGAGCCGCAGCAGCGGCTGCTGCTGGAGGTCGGCTGGGAGGCCGTCGAACGCTCCGGTCTCGACCCGGCCGCGCTGCGCGGCAGCCCGACCGGTGTCTACGTCGGCGTTTCCGCGCAGGAATACGGGCCGCGCCTGCACAACCCGGGTGACACGGTGGACGGCTACCTGCTCACCGGCACCACCTGCAGTGTCCACTCCGGACGGATCGCGTACCAGCTGGGCCTGGAGGGCCCGGCGGTGTCGATCGACACGGCGTGTTCGTCGTCCCTGGTCGCCGTGCACGCCGCGGTGCGCGGCCTGCGCGCGGGGGAGTGCACCCTGGCGCTGGCCGGCGGCGTCAACCTGATGGCGTCGCCAGGGATCTTTGTCGACTTCGCGCGTCAGCGCGGGCTGGCGCCGGACGGGCGCTGCAAGTCCTTCTCCGACGACGCCGACGGCACCGCCTGGGCCGAGGGCGTCGGGATGCTCGTGCTGGAGAAGCTGTCGGACGCCCAGCGCAACGGGCACCGGATCCTCGCCGTGGTGCGGGGCACCGCGGTGAACTCCGACGGCGCGTCCAACGGCCTGACCGCGCCGAACGGCCCGTCGCAGCAGCGCGTGATCCGTGCCGCGCTCGCCGACGCGCGACTGTCCACCTCGGACGTCGATGCCATCGAAGCGCACGGCACGGGGACCAGGCTGGGCGACCCGATCGAGGCCGAAGCCTTGATGGCCACTTACGGCCGTGATCGCGATCGCCCGCTGTTCCTCGGTTCGGTCAAGTCGAACTTCGGGCACGCGCAGGCCGCTGCCGGGGTCGCCGGGATCATCAAGATGGTCGAGGCGATGCGCCACGGTGTCCTGCCGCCCACCCTGAACGTCGGCACGCCCAGCCGCGAGGTCGACTGGTCCGCCGGACCGGTCTCGCTGCTGACCGAACGCACGCCGTGGCCCGAGACCGGACGCCCGCGTTCGGCGGCGGTGTCATCGTTCGGGATCAGCGGGACCAATGCGCACGTCGTGCTGGAGCAGGCCCCTTCGGCGGAGGCCGCTCCTGTCCAGGACGCGCCCGCCATCGTGCCGTTGCTGCTGTCCGCCGCCACGGAACCTGCGCTGGCCGCCCAGGCGTCCCGCTTGCTGTCGGCTGCCGGAACCGCCGAGCCGATCGACGTCGCGCACACGCTGACCACCCGCGCGGCACTGCCGTACCGGGCTGTTGTCAGTGGTATGGACTGGGAGACTCTCTCCGCCGGTCTGTCCGAAGTGGCCGGTGGTGGCGGTGTGACCGGCCGCGTCACCGAAGGCGGACTCGCTTTCCTGTTCACGGGTCAGGGTTCGCAGCGGCTCGGCATGGGTGCCGAGCTTTACGAGGCGTTCCCGGTTTTCGCGGCGGCTTACGACGAGGTCTCTCCGCTGCTGCCGGAGTTCGGGGATTTGTCGAGGACAGAGTTCGCGCAGCCCGCGATTTTCGCGTTGGAAGTGGCTCTGTTCCGCTTGGTGGAGTCGTGGGGTGTGCGGCCGGACTATCTGGCTGGGCATTCGATCGGAGAGATCGCGGCGGCACATGTCGCGGGTGTGTTGTCGTTGGAGGACGCGGCGAAGCTCGTCGTCGCACGTGGCCGGTTGATGCAGGCGCTGCCGTCGGGTGGCGTGATGGTCGCGGTGCAGGCGTCCGAGGACGAGATCGGCGAGCTGCCGGACGGTGTTTCGCTGGCCGCGGTGAACGGGCCGACGTCTGTGGTGTTGTCGGGCGCCGAGAAGCCGACGCTCGCCTTCGTGGAACGGTTCAAGGACCGGAAGACCAAGCGCCTGGACGTGTCGCACGCGTTCCACTCGGTCTTGATGGAGCCGATGCTCGACGACTTCGCCGCGGTGGTGCGGAGTTTGCGGTTCTCGGCACCGAAGATCCCGATCGTGTCGACGGTGACCGAATCGGCGGATCTGACCGACCCCGAGTACTGGGTCACCCATGTCCGGGAGACGGTGCGGTTCGCCGACGCGGCCGGACGCCTGACCGCCGCCGGAGTCACGAAGTTCTTCGAGCTCGGTCCGGACGCCGTGCTCAGCGCGCTGGTCGACGGCGGCGTGCCCGCGCTGCGCCGCGGTCACGGCGAAGCCCGGCAGCTGGTCACCGCGCTGGGCACCCTGCACACGCGCGGTGTCGCCGTCGACTGGACCGCGTACCTCGGCGGCAGCGGCCGGTTCACCGAACTGCCGACGTATGCCTTCCAGCACGAGTACTTCTGGCTCGGCCAGGAAAGCGACGTCGACGTCACCGCGGCCGGGCTCGCCGCCGCCGACCATCCGCTGCTCGGGGCGGCGGTGTCCGTCGCCGCGGACGATGGTGTCCTGCTCACCGGGCGGCTTTCGCTCGACCGGCACCCGTGGCTGGCCGACCACGTCGTCGCGGGCCGCGTGCTCGTCCCCGGCACCGCGTTCGCCGAGCTCGCCGTCCGCGCGGGCGACGAAGCCGGCTGCGCGGGAGTGGAAGAGCTGATCCTGCAGGAACCGCTGGTCCTCGAACCCGGTGCCGCGCCCGAAGTCCAGGTCATCGCGGGCGCCGCCGACGAGCATGGCCGCCGCCCGGTGTCGATCCACTCGCGGCTGCCGGAGCGTCCGTGGATCACCCACGCCACCGGCTTCCTCGGGAACCCGCCGACGTCCACTATGGACGTTGCGTGGCCGCCTCAGGACGCTGAGGCCCTGGGCCTCGAAGACGCCTACGAGCGGCTCGCCGCCGCCGGTCTGGCGTATGGGCCGATGTTCCAAGGCCTGCGCACCGTCTGGCGCCGTGGCGCCGAGATCTTCGCCGAGGTCGCCCTGCCGGATCCCGATCAGGCGGCGAAGTTCGGTCTGCATCCGGCCTTGCTGGACGCCGCGCTCCAGGCGACCGCCGTCCACGGGGAAGACCAGGGCTCGGTTCCGTTCGCCTGGCGTGACGTCGTCCTGCACGCGCGGGGCGCGACCGAACTGCGGGTCCTTGCCCGGCCGGTCGCCGACGGCTTCGCGTTCGACCTCACCGACGGGACAGGCGCACCTGTCGCCTCCATCGGAGGGCTCAGCGTCCGCGCCGTGACGGCCACGGCCTCGGTGCAGGACGGCCTCTATCGCGTCGAAGACGTTCCGCTTCCCACCGGCTCCTCGGACGTCACACCCGCCGCCGTCCTCGAAGCTGATTCGCTCGACGCCACTCTCGCCGCGCTGCAGGACTTCCTGGCGACGGACGAGCCCGGCCCGCTCGTGGTGCTGACCGGTCGCGAAGGCGCGGTCGAAGGCCTGGTCCGGGCCGCGCAGGCGGAGCATCCGGACCGGATCGTCCTGGTCCGCGGTACCCACGCAGACGTCGACGCCGCTCTGGCCACCGGCGAACCCGAAGTACACGCTCTCGAAGGATCGCTGTCCGCGCCACGCCTGGCCAGGGCCGGATCCGGGGAGTCCACACTGGACACTTCCGGAACGGTACTGATCACCGGCGGAACCGGTGGACTCGGCGCCCGTCTCGCGCGGCACCTGGTCGCCACGCACGGCGTCCGGAATCTGCTGCTGGTCAGCCGTCGTGGTGAGGACGCGCCCGGTGCCAAGGAACTGGCCGAGGAACTCGGGGCGCGGATCGAGGCCTGCGACGTCGCCGACCGGGACCAGGTACGCGACTTGCTTGCCCGGGCCGAACCGCCGGTGACCGGCGTCGTCCACGCGGCGGGTGTCCTCGACGACGGCGTCGTCACGTCGCTGACTCCGGAGCGGCTCGACGGGGTCTTCCGGGCGAAGGCGACCGCCGCGCACGTGCTCGACGAACTCACCGGAGACCTCGACTTCTTCGTGCTGTTCTCCTCGATCGCCGGGGTGTTCGGCTCACCGGGGCAAGCGGCTTACTCGGCCGCGAACGCCGCGCTCGACGCCCTCGCACGCAAGCGTCGCGCCGACGGGAAGCCCGCCCAGTCGCTGGCCTGGGGCCTGTGGCGGGACGGGATGGGCGCCGCGCTCAGCGGCACCGACCGGGACCGGATCGGCAAGGACGGCTTCGGCGCTCTCGAAGCCGAAGAAGGGCTCGCGCTGTTCGACGCCGCCGTGGCCGAAGGCGGTGACGTCCTCGTGCCGGTGCGGCTCGACCTCGCGGCCGTGCGGAACGCCGGGGTCCCGCCGCTGCTGCGCGGTCTGGTCCGCGTCCGGACGCGCCGCGAAGCCGCCCGCCGTACCGATTCGGGCCTGGCGGCACGGCTCACGGGACTGTCCGAGGCCGACCGCGAAGCCTTCTTGATCGAGCTGGTCCGGGCCCGCGTCGCGGCCGTCCTGGGTCGGGCGGGCGCGGAGACCGTCGAGCCGTCGCGACCGTTCACCGAACTGGGCTTCGATTCGCTGACCTCGGTCGAACTGCGCAACGAACTCACCGCCGAGACCGGCCTGCGGCTGCCCGCGACGCTCGTGTTCGACCACCCGAGCCCGGCGGCGGTGGCCGCGTTCCTCGGCACCGAACTGCTCGGCGCCCCGGAACCGGCCCGTCCGGTGGTGACCCGACGAGGTGCCGCCGACGAGCCGATCGCGATCGTCGCGATGAGCTGCCGCTATCCCGGCGGGGTCCGGTCGCCCGAGGACCTGTGGGACCTCGTCGACGCGGGTACCGACGCGATCTCGCCGTTCCCCGGCGGACGTGGCTGGGACGTCGACGGCATCTACGACCCCGAACCCGGCCTGCCCGGCAAGACCTACACCCGGCACGGCGGATTCCTGCACGACGCGGGCGAATTCGATCCGGAGTTCTTCGGGATCTCGCCCCGTGAAGCGCTCGCGATGGATCCGCAGCAGCGTCTCCTGCTGGAAATCAGCTGGGAGGCCCTCGAACGCGCCCGGCTCGACCCGGCGTCGCTGAAGGGCAGCGCCACCGGTGTGTTCGCCGGGATCATGTACTACGACTACGCCGCGAAGCTCGCCAGCGTCCCCGACAGCGTCGCCGGGTTCCTGGGCACCGGGACCTCGGCCAGCGTGCTGTCCGGGCGGGTCGCGTACACCCTCGGGCTGGAGGGCCCGGCGGTGTCGGTCGACACGGCGTGTTCGTCCTCGCTGGTCGCCCTGCATCTGGCCGCCCGGTCGCTGCGGGCGGGGGAGTGCGACATGGCGCTCGCCGGCGGGGTCACCGTGATGGCGACCCCGGAGACGTTCCTCGACTTCTCCCGCCAGCGCGGGCTTTCCCCGGACGGGCGCTGCAAGTCTTTCTCCGCCTACGCCGACGGCACCGGCTGGTCGGAAGGCGCCGGGGTGCTCGTGCTGGAACGGCTTTCCGACGCCCGGCGCAACGGGCATCCGGTGCTGGCCGTGGTCCGCGGTTCCGCGGTCAACCAGGACGGCGCGTCCAACGGTCTCACCGCACCGAACGGTCCCTCGCAGCAGCGCGTCATCCGCGCGGCGCTCGCCGACGCCGGTCTGTCCACTTCGGACATCGACGCGGTCGAGGCGCACGGCACGGGCACGCGGCTGGGCGACCCGATCGAGGCGCAGGCACTCATCGCGACCTACGGCGCCGAACGGGAGGAACCGCTGTGGTTCGGTTCGGTCAAGTCGAACCTCGGCCACACGCAGGCCGCCGCCGGGGTCGCCGGGATCATCAAGATGGTCGAGGCGATGCGGCGGGGCACGCTGCCCCGGACCCTGCACGCGGCGGAACCCTCGACCGAGGTCGAATGGGACGCGGGCGCGATCGAACTGCTTCGTGAATCGCGGCCGTGGCCGGAGGCCGGTCGCCTGCGCCGTGCCGCGGTGTCGTCGTTCGGGATCAGCGGGACCAACGCGCACGTCGTCCTGGAGCAGGTCCCGGCCGAAACGCCCGCCGAGCCTGCCTCGCACGGCGTCGTTCCCTGGGTTCTTTCCGCGAAGACCAACCAGGCGCTGGCCGAACGTGCTCGCGCTCTTCTGTCCCTTGTGGACGGTCATGATCCGCGTGACGTCGCCTACTCTCTGGCCACGACAAGGACCGCGCACGAGCGCCGGGCCGCCGTCGTCGGCACGGACGCGGCGGATTTGCGCGCCGGGCTCGAAGCCGTCGCCGAAGGTGGCGGGATCATCGGCAAGGCGCAACCGGGCAAACTGGCTTTCCTGTTCACAGGTCAGGGTTCGCAGCGGCTCGGCATGGGTGCCGAGCTTTACGGGGCGTTCCCGGTTTTCGCGGCGGCGTATGACGACGTGACCGCGTTGCTGCCGGAGTTCGAAGATTTGTCGCGGACGGAGTTCGCGCAACCGGCGATCTTCGCGCTTGAGGTGGCGTTGTTCCGGTTGGTGGAGTCGTGGGGTGTCCGGCCTGATTTTCTGGCTGGGCACTCGATCGGTGAGATCGCGGCCGCGCACGTCGCGGGTGTGTTGTCGTTGGAAGACGCGGCGAAGCTGGTGGTGGCGCGTGGTCGTTTGATGCAGGCGTTGCCCGAGGGTGGCGTGATGGTCGCGGTGCAGGCGTCCGAGGACGAACTCGGGGAGCTGCCGGACGGGGTTTCGCTGGCCGCGGTCAACGGTCCGACCTCCTTGGTGCTGTCCGGTGCCGAAGAGCCGACGCTCGCTGTCGTCGAACGGTTCAGCGGCCGTAAGACCAAGCGTCTCGATGTGTCGCACGCGTTCCATTCGGTCTTGATGGAGCCGATGCTGGACGACTTCGCCGCGGTGGTGCGGGAGTTGGAGTTCTCCGCGCCGCGGATCCCGATCGTGTCGACGGTGACCGAATCGGCGGATCTGACCGATCCGGCGTACTGGGTCACGCACGTCCGGGAGACCGTCCGGTTCGCCTCGGCTGTCGATACCCTCCGCGCCGACGGTGTCACGAAGTTCCTCGAACTGGGGCCCGACGCGGTGCTCTCGGCGCTTACCGAAGGCATTCCGTTGCTGCGCGAGGGGCGCGACGAAGCCGTCACGGCGATGACCGCGATCGCCACCCTGCACGTCCAGGGTGTCCGTATCGGCTGGGACGACGTCCTGCCCGGCGCGCGTGCTCTCGACCTGCCGACCTATCCCTTCCAGTACAAGCACTTCTGGCTGGACCCGGCCCCGGTCGCGGACCTCTCGTCGGCCGGGCTGGACTCGCCGGGGCATCCGCTGCTCGCCGCCGGCCTCTCACTCGCCGAGGGTGACGGCACCGTCCTCACCGGACGGCTTTCGCTCGCGACGCATCCCTGGCTCGCCGGGCATACCGTGCACGACACCGTCCTGCTCCCGGGAGCGGCACTCGCCGAACTCGCCGTCCGGGCGGGTGACGAGGCCGGACGGCCGCGGCTGGTCGAGCTGACCCTGCACGCGCCCGTGGTGATCCCCGAGAGCGGGCCGATCGAACTGCAGGTCGCGGTCAGCGGTGCGGCGGCGGTGACCATCCACTCGCGGATCCCCGGCGAGGATTGGGAACTCAACGCGCTCGGCCTGCTGGCCGAGGCGAATCCGCCGGTCAAGGGATTCGCGTGGCCCGACGGTCTCGAGCCGATCGACCTCGGCTCGTTCTACGACGACCTCGCCGACCGCGGGTTCGCCTACGGCCCGCTGTTCCAGGGGCTGCGGGCGGCGTGGCGGCACGGCGAGGACCGCTACGCCGAGATCTCGCTGCCGGAGGAGGCACGCGACGACGCGGCCCGCTTCGGCATCCACCCCGCGCTGTTCGACGCGGCCCTGCACGGCATGTTCCTCGGCGAAGGTGAGGAATCCGGGGCGCTGCCGTTCAGCTGGAGCGACGTCAGCCTGCACGCGACCGGCGCCACGACGGTCCGCGCGCGGCTGCGGTTCCTCGCGCCCGGTGAGGTCGCGGTCGACCTGACCGATCTCGCCGGAGCGCCGGTGCTTTCGGTCGGTTCGCTGGTGGTCCGCGCGGTCACCGGTGAGCAGCTGCGGGCCGGGGAAGACCGGTCGCTGTTCCGCGTCGAGCACGTCGCGGCCGAGCCGGCGGCCACCACGCCGGTGCCGTGGGCGCGGTGGGACGAGGTGACCGAGCCGGTGCCGCCGGTGGTCGTCCTGCCGGTTCCTCCGGACGGGATCCACGCCGTCCTCGTTGTCCTGCAACGCTTCCTGACCGAGTCCCGGTTCTCCGGCTCGCGTCTGGTCGTCGTCACCGGCGACAGTCTCGACGACGCGGCCGCCGCCGGGCTGGTGCGGTCGGCGCAGGCGGAGAACCCCGGCCGGTTCGTCATCCTCGACGGTGAGGTGTCCGATGTGGACATCGCGCTGGCCACCGGGGAACCCCGGGTCCGCGTTCGCGACGGCCGGGCCGAGGTGCCGCGGCTGGTCCGGGCCGAGCCCGGTCCGAAGCCGGACTGGGAGTCCGCGGGCACGGTGCTGATCACCGGCGGGACCGGCGGTGTCGGGGCCCAGCTGGCCGAACGGCTCGTCACCGAACACGGCGTCGAAAGCCTGGTCCTCACCAGCCGTCGCGGCCTCGCCGCCCCCGGCGCGGCAGAACTGGCCGCGCGCCTGGGTGAACAGGGCGCTGAAGTGCGGGTCGAAGCGTGCGACGTCGCCGACCGTGACGCCGTGGCCGCCCTGCTCGACGGCATCCCCGACCTGTCGGGCGTCGTGCACGCGGCCGGGGTGCTGGACGACGGCGTCGTCACCGCGTTGACCCCGGAACGCCTGGACCGGGTCCTCGGCCCGAAGGCCGACGGTGCCCGTCACCTGCACGAACTGACCCTCGACCGGCCGCTGACCGAATTCGTGCTGATCTCGTCGGTGTCCGGCGTGCTCGGCGGACCGGGGCAGGGCAACTACGCCGCGGCCAACGCCTACCTCGACGCGCTGGCCGAACGACGGCACGCCGACGGCCTGCCCGCGCGGTCGCTCGCCTACGGGATGTGGGCGGCCGAGGGCATGGGCGGTGTCCTCGACCAGGCGCTGATCGACCGGATGCGGCGCGACGGCTTCGGCGCCCTGAGCCCGGAGGAAGGAGCGGTGCTGTTCGACGTCGCTCCCGGTCCGGTGGCGGTGCCCGTCAAACTCGACCTGGCCGGGCTGCGGGACCAGGCCCGGGCGGGGGTGCTGCCCGCGCTGCTCACCGGGCTCGTCCGGCTGCCCGTGCGGCGGACGGCTTCCCCGGTCACTGAGTCTGTTGTGCTGACACCGGACACGCTGGAAGACCTGGTCCTGACGCACACCGCGCAGGTGCTCGGCTTCGCGTCCGCGGGCGAGGTGGATCCGGAGCACGCGTTCACCGACCTCGGGTTCGACTCTTTGACCTCGGTCGACCTGCGCAACCGGCTCGCGGCCGCGGCGGGGCAGCAGCTGGGGGCGACGGTGGTGTTCGACCACCCGACTCCGTCGGCCCTCACGGCGCACCTCCGCACGCTGCTGTTCCCCGAAGTGGTGGTGCCGGACGAGGCGCGGCTGCGGCGGGCTCTGGCCGGTGCGTCGCTCGACCGGTTCCGGGAGCTCGGGGTGCTGGAAGCCCTGGTCAAGCTGGCCGAGGAGGCACCTTCCTCGGCGCCTGCGGTGTCCGTCGAGGCTATCGATGATCTGGACGTGGGGGACCTGATCAGCCGGGCGATGTCTACCTCCGAGGCGGGCTGAAGGGGACTTTCCCCGCGTTAGACGCTGTGAAGGGCGCTTTCCCCGCATGGGATGCGGGGAAAGCGCCCTTCGGCCTTCACTGGACTGGCATTCGGCGGTGATCCGCGGGGGAAGGGGACTTTCCCTGCATTGCATGCGCGGAAAGTCCCCTTCGCCCTGGGGCTTTCGGTCCTTGTGGGTGGCGGAGTCGCGGAGGTGGGGGCTGTATGCGGTCGAGCGACAGAACACGTCACATTTGCACTAACCCCTCAATAAATACCTTCAATTCGGTTTCGGTAAAATGGTTCATATTCGCACATTTGTTCGATTCTTGGTATTCTCGTGGGGTGTCCAGCCAACGGATCCTCGAACCGCCGCAGGAGCTGTGGCGTGCCGGTGCGCGGGAGCTCGCGCACGGCGTGGTCGAGCGCATGTCGTTGGCACGACAGGCTTTGGCGGAGGTCGGGCAGTTCCTGGTGGAGATCGAGTCGCGGGGTCCGATGGAGCTGTTCGGGCATGGGTCGACCGCGGGCTGGTTCGCCGAAACGGCCAGGATCAGCCCCAAAGAAGCAGGTGTCACCGTGACGCGGGCGGTGGCGTTGAACGAGGGCCGGAATCTGGACGGCACTCCAGCACCGGCTTTCGCCCCCATCGCGGGCGCCGCCGCGGCCGAGGGGGATCTCGGCCATCAGCAGCTGGATCCGATCCTGGCGGTTCTGAGGAAGATTCCCGCCGAAGCTTCGGAGGAAGACCGGTCAAGAGCGGAACAGATCCTGGTCAATCTCGCCCGCAGCGCCGGACCGCAAACCATCCTCAACGCCGGAGCGGAACTCCTGGCCCATATGGATCCCGACGGGAACGAGCCCAAGGACGAGGACCTGAAACCGCCGTCGCGTGAGGTGTATCTGCGGAAACGTGACGATGGCTGGTGGCGGCTGAATGGGCTGTTGGATCCGGAGTTCGGGGCGAGAGCGAATGCGTTGTTCGAGACGTGGGGTCAGCGAAGACCCGTCGACGAGGACGGTAACCGCGACCCCCGCACTCCCGGTGAGCGCCATGGTGATGCGCTCTTTGACGCGATCCATTACGCGATGACCAACGACAAGGCACCGACCCTGTCCGGAGACCGCACGACCGTGGTGGTCACCATCCCGCTGGACACCCTCACCTCAGGACTGGGGATGGCGTGCGTGGACGAGGTCACCCAGATCACCGCCCGCCACGCCCGGCTGCTCGCTTGCGACGCGAAGATCATCCCCGCGGTGCTCGGGTCCGAAAGTGAACCGCTCGACATCGGGCGCGCGGCCCGCACCGTCACCCCCGCCCAACGACGGGCCCTGAACCTCCGCGACCACGGCTGCGCCTTCCCCGGCTGCCATAGGCGGCCCAAGCACTGCGAAGCGCACCACATTCTCCCGTGGGGTGAGCTCGGTGACACCGATCTGAACAATCTGTGTCTGTTGTGCCGCTACCACCACATGGTCATCCACGGCCAATCCGGCTGGAAAGTCCACATAGCCACCGACGGCCGACCCGAGTTCATCCCGCCGCAATACCTCGACCCGCTACAAACACCCCGCCGCAACAACCACTGAACCCCGAGGAGCCCGCCACCACCACCGGCGACGGGCCCCTCGGCATGCCCACACCCAGGGCGTGTCCTGCGGATCTTTCCATGATCGTGTGCAGATGATGGACCGCGGACGGGACGTGGGACCGGGTGCTGGAGCACGTGATCGTCAAAGACGATTCCCTCGGGACGCTCGAGGACAACGTCGAGTTTGTGATCAGTGTCGATTCCACGGGTGTCCGGGCGCATCAGCACGCGGTCGGCGCCAGGAAAAGGGGGCTGCGCGGACTGGATCGACGAGCTCGCCGTCGAGCACGCCAGGGCAGGCCGGGGACAACCCGCAACTGCTTCCGCTGCTGGACGACATCCGTGACATCGAGGTGGACGGACAGAAAATACGGGTCGGGTCGGTGCTGGCCGACAAGGCCTACACCCACCCGAGCACCCGGACAGCGCTGCGGGCACGCGGGATCAAGGCAAGGCCAGTGGCAGGCCACCGGCCTTCGACCCCGAGCTCTCCCGCCAACCGCTCTTCATGATCGACGGCCTGGGCGTCGGTGGGTGGACAGCGGTAGCGGCCGGGCTTCGGTACAGCCCCGCCTACCACTCCCGACCCCGACCGGGACCGAACGCCCGCCAGCAGGACACGGGTGGGCCCCCGGTTACCGGGGAATGGGGCCGGGGTGGCGAACAGCGCCCAGGACAGGAGGAGCCCGCGCCCAGGATGAGGCCATGCCCGAGCTGCGTCCGTCTCGTCCGGTCCGGAGAATCTGATGGCGACACCCGAAGAGCTGGTGACCGCGCTGCGGGAATCGGTCAAGGAGAACAGCAGGCTGGCCGCGCGCAACCGCGAGCTCGTCGAAGCGGCGAAAGAGCCGGTCGCGATCATCGGCATGGGATGCCGCTACCCGGGCGGGGTCGACTCGCCCGAGGCGTTGTGGGATCTGGTGGCCGCCGGCCGTGACGCGGTCTCGGAGTTCCCCGAAGACCGCGGCTGGAACCTCGCCGAGCTGTTCCACCCCGACCCCGACCATCCTGGCACGTCCTACGCGCGTGAGGGGGGATTCCTCCACGAGGCCGCCGAATTCGACCCCGAGTTCTTCGGCATCTCCCCGCGTGAGGCGCTCGCGATGGACCCGCAGCAGCGGCTCCTGCTGCAGATCAGCTGGGAGGCGATCGAACGCGCCGGACTCGACGCCTCGGCGTTGAAGGGCAGCGCGACCGGCGTGTTCGCCGGGATCATGTACCACGACTACGGATCCGGCGTCACCGAGCTGCCCGAGGGGGTCGAGGGCTTCCTCGGCACCGGCACGGCGGGCAGCGTGCTTTCCGGCCGTGTCGCCTACACCTTCGGTTTCGAGGGACCGGCCGTTTCGGTCGACACCGCCTGTTCGTCGTCGCTGGTGGCCGTGCACCTGGCCGCGCAGGCGCTGCGGTCGGGGGAGTGCTCGCTCGCCCTCGCCGGCGGCGCGACCGTGATGGCCGTCCCGGACACCTTCGTCGAGTTCTCCCGCCAGCGCGGCCTCGCCCCGGACGGGCGCTGCAAGTCGTTCGGCGCGGGCGCCGACGGCACCGGCTGGGGCGAGGGCGCCGGGGTCCTGCTGCTGGAGAAGCTGTCCGACGCCGTCCGCAACGGCCATCGTGTGCTCGCCGTCGTCCAGGGCTCCGCGGTCAACTCCGACGGCGCGTCCAACGGGCTCACCGCGCCGAACGGGCCGTCGCAGCAGCGCGTGATCCGCACCGCGCTCAAGAGCGCCGGACTGTCCACTTCGGACGTCGACGTCGTCGAGGCGCACGGCACGGGCACGAAACTCGGGGACCCGATCGAGGCCGACACGCTGCTCGCCACCTATGGCCGCGAACGGGAAAACCCGCTGTGGCTCGGCTCGATCAAGTCGAACATCGGGCACACCCAGGCCGCGGCCGGGGTCGCCGGGATCATCAAGATGGTCGAGGCGTTGCGTCGCGGCGAACTGCCGCGCACGCTGCACGCCGACGAGCCGTCCCCGCACGTCGCCTGGGATTCCGGCGCGGTCGAACTCCTCACCGAGCACCGGCCCTGGCCCGAGACCGGCCGCCCGCGCGCGGCCGCCGTGTCGTCGTTCGGGATCAGCGGCACCAACTCGCACGTCATCCTCCGCCAAGCCCCTGAGCAGCCCGCCGAAACCGAGAGCGGCACGCGAACCCGTCTCCCGTGGGTGCTCTCGGCCCGCAGCGAAGCCGCCCTGCCCGAACTGGCGGACCGGCTGCTCCAGACCGGCGGCGACCCCGCCGACATCGCCTGGTCGCTCGCCACCGGCCGGGCGCCGCTGCCGTATCGCGCTGTCGTCACCGGCGCCGACCACGAGGAACTCCTCGCCGGCCTCGGCGCCCTGGCTCGCGGCGAGGCCGCCCCCGGCGTCGTCACCGGCCGCGCGGGCAGCGGCAAACTGGCGTTCCTCTGCACCGGGCAAGGGGCGCAGCGGCTCGCGATGGGCACCGCGCTCGCCACGGCGTTCCCCGTCTTCGGCGAGATCTTCGACAGTGTCGCGGAACGGCTCGACGCGCACACCGGCTTCAAACTCGCCGAAGTCCTTTCTTGTGAGGACCAGTCGAGGATCGACCGGACCGACGTCGCCCAGCCCGCGTTGTTCGCCTTCGAGGTCGCGATGGCGGAGCTGGTGCGGTCTTGGGGTGTCGAACCGGACTTCCTGCTCGGACACTCGATCGGCGAGCTCGCCGCGGCGTACGTGGCCGGGGTGTGGTCGCTCGACGACGCCGCCCGGCTGGTCGCCGCGCGCGGCCGGTTGATGCAGGCGCAGCCCTCGGGCGGCGTGATGATCGCCCTGCAGGCCACCGAAGCGGAACTGGACCTGCCCGACGGCGTGAGCATCGCCGCGATCAACGGTCCCTCGTCCGTCGTGCTCTCCGGTGAGGAAGCCGCCGTCACCGCGGTCGTCGAGGCGTTCCCGGACCGCCGCACCAAACGGCTCTCGGTCAGCCACGCCTTCCACTCCGCGATGATGGACGGGATGCTCGACGACTTCCGCGAGGTCGCCGCGAGCGTGAGTTACGCCGAACCGCGCATCCCGATCGTTTCGGGCCTCACCGGCGACATCGCCGAGATCGGCTACCCGGAGTACTGGGTGCGGCAGGTGCGCGAAGCCGTCCGGTTCGCCGACGGCGTCAAAACCCTGCACGCGCGCGGCGTCCGGCGCTTCGTCGAAGTCGGGCCCGACGCGTCCCTGACCGCGCTCGGCGCGGACAGCGCCGGCGACGGCACGTTCATCGCCACGCAACGGAAAGACCGCGACGAGGCGGCCGCCGCCGACCTGGCCCGGGCAAGGCTGGTCACCGCCGGCGTCCGGCTCGACTGGGCCCGGATCTTCGACGGCACCGGCGCCGCCCGTGTCG
The DNA here is from genome assembly GCF_014654365.1 of Amycolatopsis oliviviridis. Taxonomy (GTDB): domain Bacteria; phylum Actinomycetota; class Actinomycetes; order Mycobacteriales; family Pseudonocardiaceae; genus Amycolatopsis; species Amycolatopsis oliviviridis. The sequence goes on along the minus strand of NZ_BNAY01000002.1, from coordinate 373,665 downwards.
ACTTGCCGACGTATCCCTTCCGTCGCGACCGCTTCTGGCTCGCCGCCGCCGATCGGAGCACGCCTCCGGCGCGACGCTACGAAATCGTCTGGCGTCCGATCGAGCCCCTGGCGTCGCAGGAAACCTGGACCGTCTACGCCTCCGAAACCAACGCGTGGGCCGAAGCCGCCGCGAAGGCGCTCGACGCGCCTCTGGTGACGGAAGTCCCGGAGAACGGGCCGGTTCTCGCCTTCCCGGCGGACGGGGCCGCGCTCGCCGCGCTCCTGAGGGACTCCCCGGCGAAGATCTGGTGCGCCACCGGCGATCCCGGCGTCGCCGCCGTCGCGCGGGTCGCGGCGATCGAGCAGCCCCGTCGCTGGGGCGGCTGCGTGACCCTGCCCGAGGATCCTGCCGCGGCCGTCCGCCTCGGCGAGGTGCTCGGCGGTCCGGAGGACGAGGTCGCGATCCGCGAGGACGGGATCTTCGCCCGCCGGTTCGTTCCCGCCGCCCCCGCGCCCACCACGCCGTGGACGACTTCGGGGACCGCGCTGATCACCGGTGGTACCGGGGCGCTGGGCGCGCTCGTGGCCGAACGGCTGATCCGTGCCGGAACCGAACACGTGGTGCTCCTTTCGCGGCGCGGGGAAGACGCGCCGAGTGCGGCGGACCTCCGCCGAAAGCTGGAAGACCTCAACGCCCGCGTAAGCATCCACGCCTGCGACGCCGCCGACCGCGAGGCACTGTCCACAGTGGTCACCGGCCTCGAAGACCTGCGCGTGGTCGTGCACACCGCCGGTGTCCTCGACGACGCGATGCTCGACGACGTCACCCCGGAGCGGTTCGAAGCCGTCGCCCGGCCCAAGGTGACCGCCGCGCGGCATCTGCGCGAACTCACGAAGGATCTCGACGCGCTGGTGCTGTTCTCCTCCGTGGCCGGGGTGCTCGGCAACGGCGGGCAGGCCGCCTACGCCGCCGCGAACGCGGAACTCGACGCGCTCGCGGCCCGGTGGCGGTCCGAAGGGGTCAAGGCGGTGTCGATCGCCTGGGGCCCGTGGGCCGAGGGCGGGATGGCCGAGGCCGTCGACGACGCCGTCCGCCGCAAGGGTTTGCGCCCGATGACCCCCGAAGCCGCGGCGGAGGAGTTCGTCCGGGCGATCGCCGCGGACGACACCTGCGTCACCGTCGCCGACTTCGACTGGCCGTCGTTCTTCGAGGACTTCCGTGCCGCGCCGATGCTCGCCGAGCTGCCGCGACCGGAGACCGCGGCCGCCGAAGCTCCGGTGGCGGATCTGCGGTCGCGGCTGGCCGGGCTGATCGAGCCCGAGCAGCGACGACTGCTGCTGAAGGTCGCGCGCGAGACCGTGGCCCGCGTGCTCGGCCATCCGGACACGTCGGCCATCGGGCCGGACCGCGCGTTCACCGAACTCGGGTTCGACTCGCTCACCGCGGTCGAACTGCGCAACCGCCTCGACGCCGCGACCGGCCTCGCCGTGCCCGCGACGCTCGTCTTCGACCATCCGACGCCGCAGGCCCTCGCCGCCTACCTCTGGCAGGAGCTTGCCGGAACCACCGAAGAAGCCGACGTGGAAGGCCTGCTGGACGGGCTGGAAGCCGCGCTCGGCCGTCTCGACCCGGGCAGCGAAGACCACGCCAAGGCGGGTGCCCGCCTGCGGGAACTCGCCGAGAGCCTGGACGGTCCCGGCTTCACGCCGTCTTCGGACGACGAACTCTTCGCCTTCATTGACCAGCAACTCGGCGCTTGAGCCGGGTGCACGCGACCTCGACCGATGAGTGGGGACACCGTGGGTGAGAACGACAAGCTTCGCGACTACCTGACGCGAGTCACCGGCGAACTGCAGCGCACGCGCGGCAGGCTCGCCGCGCTGGAGGACCGGGCCGCCGAACCGATCGCGATCGTCGGCATGGGCTGCCGGTTCCCGGGCGGCGTCCGCACGCCGGAGCGGTTCTGGGAACTGCTGACCGCCGGGGACCACGGGATCACCGGGTTCCCCGAAGACCGCGGCTGGGACGTCGGCGCGCTCGTCGACCCGGATCCGGACCATCTGGGCACCAGCTACGTCGACCGAGGCGGATTCGTCGACGGCGCCGGGGAATTCGACCCCGAGTTCTTCGGCATCTCGCCGCGCGAGGCCGTCTCGATGGACCCGCAGCAGCGGCTGCTGCTGGAGACGTCGTGGGAGGCGCTGGAGCGCGGCGGGATCGATCCCGCGTCGCTGTCCGGCAGCCGCGCCGGGGTCTTCGTCGGCACCAACGGCCAGGACTACGGCCGTGACCTGCCCAAGGGTGTCGAAGGCGTCGAGGGCTACCTCGGCACCGGCATCTCCGGCAGTGTCCTTTCCGGACGGATCTCCTACGTCCTCGGGCTGGAAGGCCCGTCGGTCACCGTCGACACGGCGTGCTCCGCGTCGCTGGTCACGCTCCACCTCGCCGTCCGTGCCCTGCGTGCGGGAGAGTGCGACCTCGCGCTTTCCGGTGGTGCCACCGTGATGGCGAGCCCGGACGCGTTCATCGAGTTCTCCCGCCAGCGTGGTCTCGCCCGCGACGGCCTGGTCAAGGCGTTCGCCGCCGGGGCCGACGGCACCGCGTGGGGCGAGGGCGCCGGCATGATCGTGCTGGAGCGCCTTTCCGACGCCCGGCGCAACGGACATCCGGTGCTGGCCGTGGTCCGCGGCTCCGCGGTCAATCAGGACGGCGCGTCCAATGGCCTCACCGCGCCCAACGGTCCGTCGCAGCAGCGCGTCATCCGCCAGGCGCTGGCCGACGCCCGTCTGTCCACAAAGGATGTCGACGTCGTCGAGGCGCACGGCACAGGAACCACGCTCGGTGACCCGATCGAGGTCCAGGCCCTGCAGGCCACCTACGGCCGCGACCGCGGTGAGCGCGGCCCGCTGCTGCTCGGCTCAGTCAAGACGAACATCGGCCACACCCAGGCCGCCGCGGGCGTCGCCGGGATCATCAAGATGGTCCTGGCCCTGCGCAACGGGATCCTGCCCGCGAGCCTGCACATCGACGCGCCGAGCCCGCAGGTCGACTGGTCGCCCGGAACGATCGAGCTGCTGGCGTCCGCACGCCCCTGGCCGGAAGGGAAGATCCGCCGCGCGGGTGTCTCGTCGTTCGGCATCAGCGGCACCAACTCCCACGTGCTGCTGGAGCAGGCGCCCGCGATCGAAGAGTCCACAGTGGATACAGGGGACGCCGTCACGCCGCCGGTGATCCCGTGGGTGCTGTCCGGCCGCACCCCGGCGGCGTTGCGGGCTCAGGCCCGCGCGCTGCTGGACGTCGAGGGCGACCCGGCGGACCTCGGCTGGTCGCTGGCCGCGACCCGGTCCGTCTTCGAGCACCGCGCCGTCGTCACCGGCCGCGACGAGGCCACGCTGCGGGCCGGTCTGACGGCCGTCGCCGAAGGAAAACATGACATCGGCGAGGCGACCGACGGCAGCCTCGCGATCTGCTTCACCGGTCAGGGTTCGCAGCGCCTCGGCATGGGCCGCGAGCTGTACGACGCGTACCCGGCGTTCGCCGCCGCGTTCGACCAGGTCTGCGAGCTGCTGCCGGGTGTCCGCGAGATCGTCTTCGGCGACGACGCGGACGCCTTGAACGACACCGCGAACGCCCAGCCCGCGCTGTTCGCGCTGGAGGTCGCCCTCTACCGGCTGGTCGAATCCTGGGGTGTCGTCCCGGACTTCCTGATCGGGCATTCCGTCGGTGACTTCGCCGCGGCCCACGTCGCCGGCGTCTGGTCGCTGGAAGACGCGGCCGGGCTGATCGCCGCGCGCGGCCGCCTGATGGGCGCGTTGCCGCGTGGTGGCGCGATGTGCGCGATCGAGGCGACCGAGGACGAGGTTCGCGCCGCGCTGGTCGCGGGCGCGGACATCGCCACCGTCAACGGCCCGCGCGCCATCGTCGTCTCCGGCACCGAGGACACCGTGCGGACCGTCGCCGCGGTGTTCCGTGAGCAGGACCGCCGGACTAAGGACCTCGCCGTCTCCCACGCGTTCCACTCGGCGCTGATGGACGGCATGCTGGACGACTTCGCCGCCGTCGCCCGCCGCGTGACCTACAAGACGCCGAAGATCGCGCTGATCGCGGGCGTCACCGGCCGTATCGCCGAGACCTCCGAGATCCTCGATCCGGCTTACTGGGTCCGGCACGTGCGCGAGGCCGTGCGCTTCGCGGACGGCGTCGAGGCGCTGGCCGAGGCCGGGGTGACCCGCTTCCTCGAACTGGGCCCGGACGGCATCCTCTCCGCCGCCGGTCAGGAGAGCGCGGACGGCCTGTTCGTCCCCGCGCTGCGCCGCGACCGGCCCGAACCCGAGACGTTCGTCGCCGCGCTCGCCGCCGTGCACGTCCACGGCGGGAAGGTCGGCTGGGCCGCCGCGTTCGACGGCGCGCGTCCGGTCGAGCTGCCCACGTACCCGTTCCAGCGCGAGTTCTACTGGCTTCCCCCGACCCATGCCGCCGGTGACGCGGCGGGTCTCGGCCTCGGCTCGCTCGACCATCCGCTGCTCGGCGCCGCCGTCTCGGTCGCCGACGCGGGCGGATTCCTGTTCACCGGCAGCCTTTCGCTGCGCACGCACCCGTGGCTGGCCGACCACATGGTGCACGGTCAGGTCGTCGTCCCCGGCACCGCGCTGGTCGAGCTCGCCGTGCGCGCGGCCGACGAAACCGGCCTGGCGGCACTGGAAGAGCTGACCCTGCAGACGCCGCTGGTGCTCCCGGAGAGCGGCGCGGTCCAGGTCCAGCTGTGGGCCGGGACGCCGGAGGACTCGGGCCACCGCCCGCTCACCGTGCACTCACGTCCGCATGGTGCGGGGGAGTGGACGCTGCACGCGACCGGCGCGCTCGCCCCGGCCGCCGCCACGCCGGACTGGGAGCTGGCCGAGTGGCCGCCGCCCGGCGCCGAAGCCGTTTCCCTCGAAGGCCGCTACCCCGAACTGGCCTCGGCCGGTCTGGAGTACGGCGAGATCTTCCAGGGCCTGCGCGCTTTGTGGCGCGACGGCGAGCACACCTACGCCGAGGTCGCGCTGCCCGAGGCCGCCCGCGACCAGGCAGGCCGGTTCGGCCTGCACCCCGCGTTGCTCGACTCGGCGCTGCACGCGCTGGCGGAGGGTGACGGTCCCGCGCGCCTGCCGTTCGCGTGGAGCGACGTCGTCCTGCACGCCTCCGGCGCGGCCGAACTGCGTGTCCGGCTCACCCCGGCCGGCACCGACGCGGTGACGCTGCGCGTGGCCGACGGGACCGGCGCGCCGGTCGCCACCGTCGGCTCGCTGGTCGTCCGCCCGGTTTCGGCGGGACAGCTGCGTCCGGCGGCCACCCGCGAAGGCCTGTACGAGCTGGCCTGGCGCCCGATCGCCACGCCGGAAACCGCGGCACCGGCTTGGGCGCGGTTCGCCGACGTCACCGGCGAGGTTCCCGAGGTCGTCGTGTACCGCGCCGAGGGTGACGACGTGCACGCCGTCACCGGTGCCACGCTGGACGTCCTTCGGACCTTCCTCGCCGAAGACCGGTTCTCCGCCGCGAAACTCCTCGTCCACACTGGACGGTCCGATGTGGACCCGGTCGCCGCCGCCGTGTGGGGACTGGTGCGCAGCGCGCAGTCCGAGCATCCGGACCGGTTCCTGCTTGTCGACGCCGACGAGCTGTCCGACGCCGTGCTGGCCGCCGGTGAACCGCAGGTCGCCGTCCGCGACGGCGAACTCCGGGTGCCGCGCCTGGTCACGCCCGAATCCACCGGCAGGCTGCTGCCGCCGTCCGGGAACTGGCGGCTCGGCCTGTCCGGCAAGGGCACCTTCGACCATCTGACCCTGGAGCCGCTGCCCGACGAGCCGCTCGGCCCGCAGGGCGTCCGGGTCTCCGTCCGGGCCGCCGGGCTCAACTTCCGCGACGTGCTCAACGCGCTCGGCATGTACCCCGGCGAGGCCGGGCTGCTCGGCAGCGAGTTCGCCGGGACCGTCCTCGAAGTCGGCGACGGCGTCACCGACCTGCGGCCCGGCGACGAGGTGATGGGCCTCGTCTCCGGCGGCGCCGGTCCGATCGCGATCGCCGAACGGCCGATGATCACCCGCAAACCCGCGGACTGGACCTACGAGCAGGCCGCGTCGACACCGCTGGTGTTCCTCACCGCCTACTACGCGCTGGTCGATCTGGCCGGGCTCAAGGCGGGCGAGTCGATCCTGATCCACGCCGCCGCCGGCGGGGTCGGCATGGCCGCGACGCAGCTCGCGCGTCACCTGGGCGCCGAGGTCTACGGCACCGCCAGCGAGAGCAAGCAATACGTGCTGCGCGACGCCGGACTCGACGACGCGCACATCGCCTCCAGCCGAACGTTGGAGTTCGAGGAGCGGTTCAGCGGCATCGACGTCGTCCTGAACGCGCTCGCCGGGGATTTCATCGACGCCTCGATCCGCACGATGGCGCCTGGCGGCCGGTTCCTGGAAATGGGCAAGACCGACATCCGCGAGCCCGAAGACGTCCACTACCAGGCCTTCGACCTGATCGACGCGGGTAGTGAGCGGACCGCGCAGATGTGGGACGCGCTGACCGCGCTGTTCGCCTCCGGCGCGCTCGCCCCGCTGCCGACCCGCACCTGGGACGTGCGCGAAGCTCGGGAGGCGTTCCGGTTCCTCAGCCAGGCCAAGCACATCGGCAAGGTCGCGCTCACCATGCCGAGGGCACTCGACCCGGACCGGACGGTGCTGATCACCGGCGGCACGGGCGGGCTGGGCGCGTTGATCGCCCGCCATCTGGTGACCACGCACGGCGTCCGCAAGCTGCTGCTCACCAGCCGCCGCGGTCTCGACGCGCCGGGCGCGCGGGAACTCGTCGCCGAACTCGGCGATTCAGGTGCCGACGTCCGGGTCGTCGCCTGCGACGTCGCCGATCGCGACGCCGTCGCCGCACTGCTGGACGGCGTCGACCTGACCGGTGTCGTGCACGCCGCCGGTGTCCTGGACGACGGCACCATCGACGCGCTCACCCAGGAGCGGCTCGACTTCGTGCTCGGCCCGAAGGCCGACGCCGCAAGGCATTTGCACGAACTGTCCGGCGATCCGGAACTGTTCGTCACGTTCTCCTCGGCCGCCGGCGTGCTCGGCGCGCCGGGACAGGGCAACTACGCGGCGGCCAACGGCTACCTCGACGGCCTCGCCGCCCACCGCCGTTCGCTCGGTCTCGCCGGGCAGTCACTGGCCTGGGGTCCGTGGGCCGCCGGCATGGCGGAGACGCTCGGCGAGGCGCACCTGGCGCGGCTGCGCGCCGGGGGCACCCCCGCGCTCGCCGTCGAGGACGGTCTCGCGCTGTTCGACGCGGCCATCGCCGCCGGGGCGCCGCTGGCCATCCCCGTCCAGCTCGATCTGCCGGTGCTCGCCGCGTCCGGACCGCTCCCGCCGCTGCTCGGCGCGCTGGTGAAACCCGGCCGCCGGACCGCGAAATCGGGCGGTGGCCAGGATTCCTCGCTCGCCAGGCGGCTCGCCGGGCTGACCGAGGCCGACCAGGACCGCGAACTGCTCGACCTCGTCCGCACCCAGGTCGCCCTGGTGCTCGGGCACGTCAGCGCCGCCACCGTCGAACCCGGCCGCGGGTTCATGGACTCCGGCTTCGACTCGCTGACCGCGGTCGAACTGCGCAACCGCCTCGGTGCCGTGACCGGGCTGCGGCTGCCGTCGACGGTGATCTTCGACCACCCGACCCCGGTCGCCCTCGCCGGATACGTGCGTTCGGAACTGCTCGGCGACCTCACCGCCGGGCCGCGTACCCGTGCCCGCGTCATCGATGACGGTGAGCCGATCGCGATCGTCGCGACCAGCTGCCGCTTCCCCGGCGAAGTGAACACGCCGGAAGACCTGTGGCGCCTGGTTTCCGAAGGCCGCGAAGGTCTCACGGAGTTCCCCACCGACCGTGGCTGGGACCTGGCCGCGCTGTTCGACCCGACCCCGGGCAAACAGGGCGTCTCGAACACCCGCACCGGTGGCTTCCTGCCCGACGCGGGCGACTTCGACCCGGAGTTCTTCGGCATCTCGCCCCGCGAAGCGCTCGCCATGGACCCGCAGCAGCGGCTGCTGCTGGAGATCGCGTGGGAGGCCTTCGAACGCGCGGGCATCCCGCCGGGCACCTTGCGCGGCAGCGACACCGGTGTCTTCACCGGCGCGATCTACCACGAATACGCCTCGCGGCTGACGAAGATCCCGGAGGAGGTCGAGGGCTTCCTCGGCACCGGCACGTCCGGCGCGATGATGTCCGGTCGCGTCTCCTACACCTTCGGCTTCGAGGGACCGGCCGTGTCGGTGGACACGGCGTGCTCGTCGTCGCTGGTCGCGATGCACCTGGCGAGCCAGGCGCTGCGGTCGGGGGAGTGCTCCCTCGCGCTGGCCGGCGGTGTCACCGTGATGGCCAACCCCGACCCGTTCGTCGACTTCAGCAAGCAGAACGCGATGGCGATCGACGGCCGCTGCAAGGCGTTCGCCAACGGCGCCGACGGCGTCGCTTGGGGTGAGGGCGCCGGATTCGTACTGCTGGAGAAACTGTCCGACGCCCGCCGCAACGGGCATCCCGTGCTGGCGCTGCTCAAGGGATCCGCGGTCAACCAGGACGGCGCGTCCAGTGGCCTCACCGCGCCGAACGGGCCGTCGCAGCAACGCGTGATCCTCCAGGCGCTCGCCAACGCCGGACTGTCCACTTCGGACGTCGACGTCGTCGAAGCGCACGGCACCGGCACCAGGCTGGGCGACCCGATCGAGGCGCAGGCCCTGCTCGCCACCTACGGCCAGGACCGGGAAGAGCCGCTGCTGCTCGGCTCGGTGAAGTCGAACTTCGGGCACACGCAGGCCGCGGCCGGTGTCGCCGGGGTGATCAAGATGGTCGAGGCGATGCGCCACGGCGTCGTCCCCGCGACACTGCACGTCGACGCGCCGTCGGCCCAGGTCGACTGGGAAGCCGGCGCGATCCGCGTCGCGACCGAGTCTGCGAGCTGGCCGGAGACCGGCCGTCCTCGCCGGGCCGGTGTGTCCTCGTTCGGGTTCAGCGGGACCAACGCGCACGTCGTGCTCGAACACGTCCCCGCCGAAGAGAGCGTCACGGAACCGGCCGTCCGGCCCGCGATGCTGCCGTGGGTGTTGTCCGGCCGGTCCGAGGAAGCCTTGCGGGCACAGGCCGCGCGGCTCGCCGGCCTGACCGCCGATCCGCTCGACGTCGCCTGGACGCTCGCCACCACCCGCACCGCGCACGAACGGCGCGCGGTCGTCGTCGGGACCGATCCGTCGGTGCTGCACGCCGGGCTGGCCGCGTTCGCCGACACCGGCCGGGCGGCCAACGTCGTGTCCGGCCGCGCGGTCACCGGACGGCTCGCGTTCCTGTTCACCGGTCAGGGTGCCCAGCGCCTCGGCATGGGCCAGGGCCTGTACGAGACGTTCCCCGCCTTCGCCGCGGCTTACGACGAGGTCGCCGCGCTTCTTCCGCTCGATGGCGACATCGACCGCACCGGCACCGCCCAGCCCGCGATCTTCGCCCTTGAGGTCGCGCTGTTCCGGCTCTTCGAATCCTGGGGCGTGACCCCCGACCTTCTCGCCGGTCATTCGATCGGCGAGATCGCGGCGGCGCATGTCGCCGGGGTGTTTTCGCTGGAGGACGCGGCGAAACTCGTCGAGGCGCGCGGCCGGTTGATGGAGGCGCTGCCCGAGGGCGGCGCGATGGTCGCGGTCCAGGCTTCCGAGGACGAGGTGCGCGAGTTCCTGACCGACGAGGTCTGCCTGGCCGCGGTGAACGGGCCCGACGCGGTCGTGCTGTCCGGTGTGGATGGTCCGGTCCGCGAGGTCGCCGCCCGGTTCGCCGGAGAAGGCCGCCGCACCAAGCATCTCGTGGTGTCCCATGCCTTCCACTCGGCGCTGATGGAGCCGATGCTGGACGAGTTCGGCGCGGTCGTGCGGAGCTTGGAGTTCTCGGCGCCGCGGATCCCGATCGTCTCCACCGTGAGCGAGTCGGCGGATCTGACCGACCCGGGCTACTGGGTCCGGCACGTCCGCGAAACCGTGCGGTTCGCCGACGGTCTCGCGGCCCTGACCGCCGAGGGGGTCACGACGTTCCTCGAACTCGGCCCGGACGCGGTGCTGTCCGCGATGGGTACCGACGGCGTCTTCGTTTCCGCGCTGCGCAAGGACTCCGACGAGGCCCGGACCGCGATGACCGCGCTCGGCGCGGTGCACGCGGCGGGCGCTCCCGTCGACTGGGACCGCTTCTTCGACGGCAGCGGCGCACGGCCCGCGCACCTGCCCACCTATCCGTTCCAGCGCCGCCGCTTCTGGCTGCTGGCCCCGCCGGGATCCGGCGACGCCACCGCGCTGGGCCTCGGCGCGCTCGACCATCCGCTGCTGGGCGCCGCCGTCGCACTGCCCGAACGCGGCGGACTCGTGCTCACCGGACGCCTGTCGCTCGACGAACAGCCGTGGCTGGCCGGGCACCGCGTCCGCGACGCCGTCCTGCTGCCCGGGACCGCGTTCGCCGAACTGGCCGTGCGGGCGGGTGACGAGGTCGGCTGCGGCACCGTCGAGGAACTGACGCTGCAGGCACCGCTGGTGCTCACGTCGGCCCCGGTCCAGCTCCGAGTGTCCCTTTCGGACGGTGACGGCCGCCGGACCCTGGCCGTGCATTCCCGTCCCCAGGACGGCGACTGGACGTTGCACGCCACCGGCTCGCTGACCACGACCGCCGAGGAATCCGCCGCGATCACGGAGTGGCCGCCGTCCGGCGCGGAAACCGTTGACCTGGAGGGCTTCTACGCCACGCTGGCCGAGGCCGGGCTCACCTACGGCGACCCGTTCCGCGGTCTGCGCGCGGCTTGGCGCCAAGGCGACGACGTCTTCGCCGAGGTCGCGCTGCCCGAGGGCACCGACGTCCGCGGGTTCGGGCTGCACCCGGCCCTGCTCGACGCGGTCCTGCACGCCGTCGGCCTGACCGGCGGCCCGGCGCGGCTGCCGTTCTCGTGGGCCGGGCTGGCGTTGCACGCCACCGGCGCGAGCACCCTGCGGGCCAAGCTCACCCCGGCCGGGCAGGACGCCGTTTCCTTGCAGGTCGCGGACGGCACGGGCGCGCCGGTGCTTTCGGTCGCGTCGCTGAGCCTGCGTCCGGGGGGTGACGGGCCGCTGCCCAGCGCCGCCACCGACGCGCTGTTCGGCATCGACTGGATTCCCGTCGCGCTGCCTTCAGAGGCCGAAGACGTCGCTGTGCACGAAGCCACTTCGGTCGAGGCCGCGCTCGAAGCGGTGCAGGCGGCCGAAGACCGGCTCGTCGTCCACCTCACCGGCGACAGCCCGGAGCACGCCGCCGTCGCCGGCCTCGTGCGCAGCGCGCAGGCCGAGTACCCGGACAAGTTCGTCCTGGTCCACGGCGCCGGAGACGCCCGGCTCGCGGCCGCCACCGGCGAGCCCGAGGTCAAGTTCACCGAAGACGGCCCTCGCGTGCCCCGCCTGACGCGGTCCCGCGCCACCGCCGACCCGGACTGGACCCTCGACGGCACCGTGCTGGTCACCGGCGGTACCGGCGGACTCGGCGCACAGGTCGCGCGACGGCTCGTCGAGCGGCACGGCGTCCGGCACCTGCTGCTCGTCGGACGCCGGGGCGCCGACGCTCTTGGCGCCGAAGCCCTGCGGGAAGACCTGCGCGCGCTCGGCGCGGAGGTGACGATCGCCGCGTGCGACGTCGCCGACCGCTCCCAGATCGAGTCCGTGCTCGCGCTCGCCGAGGAGCCGCTGACCGGTGTCGTGCACGCGGCGGGTGTTCTCGACGACGGCGTCCTCACCTCGATGACCCCCGAGCGGCTCGCCGCCGTGGCGGGGCCGAAGGCGGAAGCCGCGCGGCATCTGCACGAACTGACCACCGATCTGAAGCTGTTCGTCACGTTCTCCTCGATCGCCGGTGCGCTCGGCGCGCCCGGTCAGGCGAACTACGCGGCGGCCAACGGCTACCTCGACGGGCTCGCCACGCTCCGGCGTGCCCAGGGGCTAGCCGGGACGTCGATCGCATACGGCCTCTGGGAAACCGGCATGGGCGAGGGGCGCGGGGGAGCGGCGCTGCCCGTCGAAGCCGGGCTGGAACTGTTCGACCTGCTGGCCCTCGGTGACGACCCGCGTCCGGTCGCGACCAAGCTGGACCTGGCCGCGCTGCGGGCGGAAGCCGAGGTACCGCACGTGCTGCGGAGCCTGGTCCGGCCCCGGCGTCGCCGTGCGGCCGAAGAGGCGGAAGCCGCGGGTCTGCGGCAGCGGCTGGCGGGCGTGCCCGCCGGTGAGCGCACGCGGCTGCTGACCGAACTGGTCCGCACCGAGGCCGCGCACGTCCTCAGCCACACCAGCCCGGACGCCGTCGAAGCCGACCGCGCGTTCGGCGACCTCGGCTTCGACTCGCTCACCGCGGTCGAGTTCCGCAACCGACTCGGCACGGTCACCGGGCTGCGGCTCCCGGCGACGCTGACCTTCGACCACCCGACCCCGGTGGCGCTGGCCGAATTCCTGCTCGCCGAACTGCTCGACGAACCCGCCGACGCGACCCCGGTCTTCGCCGCCGCCCGCGCCGACGGCGATCCGATCGTCATCGTCGGCATGGCCTGCCGCTACCCGGGCGGCGTGACGTCGCCGGAAGAGCTGTGGGACCTCGTCGCCGGCGGCCGCGACGGCGTGACCCGGTTCCCCGAGGACCGCGGCTGGGACGTCGACGGCATCTACGACCCCGACCCCGACCGGCCGGGCAAGACCTACACCCGCGAAGGCGGATTCCTGCACGACGCGGGCGACTTCGACCCCGAGTTCTTCGGGATCTCGCCCCGCGAAGCGCTCGCCATGGACCCGCAGCAGCGTCTGCTGCTCGAAGTCGCGTGGGAGGCGCTGGAGCGCTCCGGCACCGATCCGACGGCGCTCAAGGGCAGCCCGACCGGCGTGTTCGCCGGCGTCATGTACCACGACTACGGCACGCGGCTCGGCAACGACGTCCCCGACGACGTCGAGGGTTTCCTCGGTACCGGCACCTCCGGTTCCGTGCTGTCCGGCCGGGTCGCCTACACCCTCGGCCTGGAGGGACCGGCGGTTTCGGTCGACACCGCGTGCTCCTCGTCGCTGGTCGCCCTGCACTGGGCGACGCAGGCCCTGCGCTCGGGCGAATGCTCGCTGGCGCTGGCCGGCGGGGTCACGGTGATGGCCACGCCGGAGACGTTCATCGGGTTCTCCCGTCAGCGCGGCCTCGCCGCCGACGGCCGCTGCAAGTCCTTCTCGGCCGACGCCGACGGGACCGGCTGGGCCGAAGGCGCCGGAATGCTGGTGCTGGAACGGCTTTCCGACGCGCGCCGCAACGGCCACCGGGTGCTCGCGGTCGTCAAGGGCTCCGCGGTCAACTCCGACGGCGCGTCCAACGGCCTCACCGCCCCCAACGGTCCCTCGCAGCAGCGGGTGATCCGTCAGGCGCTGGCCGCCGCCGGGGTCCCGTCGTCCACTGTGGACGCCGTCGAGGCGCACGGCACCGGCACGACGCTGGGCGACCCGATCGAGGCGCAGGCGCTGTTGGCCACTTATGGTCGCGAGCGGGACGGCGAACCGCTGTACCTCGGCTCGGTGAAGTCCAACTTCGGCCACACGCAGGCGGCGGCCGGTGTCGCCGGGATCATCAAGATGGTCCAGGCGATGCACCACGGCGTCCTGCCGCCGACGCTGCATCTCGGCGAGGCGACCCCGCACGTCGACTGGGAAGCCGGTGACGTCGAGCTGCTCGCCGAAGGCCGGGAGTGGCCGGAGACCGGACGTCCGCGCCGGTCGGCCGTGTCGTCCTTCGGGATCAGCGGGACCAACGCGCACGTCATCCTCGAACAGCCGCCGGTCGAGACCCCGGCGCCGCGTGCGGTCGTGACCCCGGCCCTCGTGCCGTGGGTGCTCTCCGGCCGCGCCGAAGACACCCTGCGGCAGCAGGCCGGGCGCCTGCTCGACCGTGACGGCGAGCCGGTCGACGTCGGCTTCGCGCTCGCCACGACCCGGACCGCGCACGAACGGCGTGCCGTCGTGCTCGGCGCCACGGACGCGGATCTCCGCGCCGGACTCGGCTCGCTGGCCGAGGGCACCAGCACGCCGTCGGTCGTCGCCGGACGTGTACTGCCCGGGCGGACCGCGTTCCTGTTCACCGGTCAGGGATCCCAGCGCCTCGGCATGGGCGAAGGGCTCTACGCCGCCTTCCCGGCGTTCGCCGCCGCCTACGACGAGGTCGCCGCGCTGCTCCCGGCAGGCGGTGACCTGAACCGGACCGGCGCCGCGCAGCCCGCGATCTTCGCGCTGGAGGTCGCGCTGTACCGGCTCGCCGAGTCCTGGGGCATGACCCCCGATTTCGTGGCGGGTCATTCGATCGGCGAGATCGCGGCGGCGCATGTCGCCGGGGTGTTTTCGCTGGAGGACGCGGCGAAACTCGTCGAGGCTCGTGGCCGGTTGATGGAGGCGCTGCCCGAGGGCGGCGCGATGGTCGCGGTCCAGGCTTCCGAAGACGAGGTCCGCGATCACCTGACACCGAAGGTCTCGCTGGCCGCCGTGAACGGCCCGGATTCCGTCGTGCTGTCCGGCGCCGCGTCGCCGACGTTGAAGCTGGCCAAGAAGTTCGAGAAGCTCGGCCGTCGCACCAAGCGGCTGGAGGTCTCGCACGCGTTCCACTCGGCGTTGATGGAGCCGATGCTCGAGGAGTTCGCCGCCGTGGTGGCCGAACTGGAGTTCTCCGCACCGACGATTCCGTTCGTGTCCACAGTGGACGGCGAGCGGACCGCCCGGGTCGCCGAACCGGAGTACTGGGTCGAGCACGTCCGCGCCACCGTCCGGTTCGCCGCCGGGCTGGCGTGGCTGCGCGAGGCCGGGGTGACCAGGTTCGTCGAGCTCGGTCCGGCCGCCGTGCTGACCGCGCTCGCCGACGACGGCCTGGACACCTTCGCGGCGTCGTTCCTGCGTGCCGACCGCGACGAAGCGGAAAACGCGCTCACCACCCTGGCCGCCGCGTACACCCGAGGCGTCACCGTCGACTGGGCCGAGGTGTTCCGGCCGACCGGCGCCCGCGTCGTCGACCTGCCGACGTCGGTGTTCGACCGCCGCCGGTTCTGGCTCGCCGCCGGAAGCGGAGCGGGCGACGTCACCACGGCCGGGCTCCAGGCCGCCGGGCATCCGCTGCTGGGCGCGGCCGTGCCGTTCGCCGACGGCGACGGCTGGGTCCTCACCGGACGTCTTTCGGTCGCGACACATCCGTGGCTGGCCGGGCACGCCGCGTTCGGTGAAGTGCTCGTCCCCGGCACCGGACTGCTCGAACTCGCCGTCCGCGCCGGTGACGAAGCCGGCTGCGGAGGCGTGGAGGAACTGACCCTGGCCGCACCGCTGGTGCTGCCGCCGCACGGCGCGCTGGACGTCCAGGTGCTCGTCGGCGCGGCGGGCACGGGCGGACGACGTCCGGTTTCGGTGCACTCGCGTGCCCCGCAAGGGGAGTGGACCGAGCACGCCACCGGAACGCTCGCTCCCGAGTCCGCCGCGGCGCCGTCCGGGCTGACCGCATGGCCGCCCGCCGCCGAGCCGGTCCCGCTGGACGGGCTCTACGCGGACATGGCGGCCGCCGGGCTCGACTACGGCCCGCCGTTCCGCGGGCTCACCACCGCCTGGCGCGACGGGGACACCGTCTTCGCCGAGGTCGAATTGCCCGAGCACACCGACGTCGACGGCTTCGGCCTGCACCCGGCGCTGCTCGACGCGGCGCTCCACACCCTCGGTCTCCTGCCGGGCGAGGGCACCCGCCTGCCGTTCCTGTTCGGCGACGTCACCCTGCACGCCGCCGGTGCCACCGCGCTGCGCGTCCGGGTCACGCCGACCGGACCCGGCACGGTTTCCTTGCTGGCCACTGACATCACCGGCGCCCCGGTCGCCACCCTCGGCACGGTGAACGTCCGGACCGCGGAGGCACCGAGGCCGCGCGGCACGGACTCGCTGTACGAACTGACCTGGGTCGAGGTACCCGCCGACGGCGAAACCGGCGAGGACGTCCAGGTCTTCACCGCACCCGAGGGTGAGCCGAGGGACGCGCTCGCCGCGACCCTCGCCGCGATCCAGGAGTTCCTGACCGACGGTGGGACGCGCCTGGTGGTCCGCACCGGCGACACCCCGGCCGGGGCCGCCGTCCGCGGTCTCGCCCGCACGGCCGCTTCGGAACACCCGGACCGGTTCGTCGTCCTCGAAGGGGAGGACGTCGCGACCGCGCTGGCCACCGGCGAACCGCAGGTCCGGATCCGCGACGGCGTCGCGGAAGTCCCGCGACTGGCCCGTGCCACCGCGGGAGAACCCGCGATCTGGGGCGAGGGCACGGTTCTCGTCACCGGCGGCACCGGCGGGGTCGGGGCCGCGATCGCCCGGCACCTCGCGCCCGAGGTCACCAAGCTGGTCCTCACCAGCCGCCGCGGCCTCGACGCACCGGGCGCGGCGGAACTGGCGGAAGAACTCGGCGCCGACGTCGTCGCCTGCGACGTCACCGACCGCGACGCGCTCGCCACCCTGCTCGACGGGATCGACGACCTCACCGGGATCGTGCACGCCGCCGGTGTGCTCGACGACGGCGTCGTCACCGAACTGACTCCGGAGCGCTTCGACACCGTGCTGCGGCCCAAGGCCGAGGCGGCGCTCGCGCTCCACGAACTCACCCTCGGCAAGCCGTTGACGCAGTTCGTCCTGGTGTCCTCGGTTTCCGGGATCCTCGGCGGTCCGGGGCAGGCCAGTTACACCGCGGCCAACGCCCTGCTCGACGACCTCGCGCGTCGCCGTCACGCGGAGGGCCTGCCCGCCCGCTCGCTCGCGTATGGCCTGTGGGCCAACGGCATGGGCGGACAGTCCGATGTGGACCGGCTGGCCCGTGCCGGATTCGGCGCCCTGACCGACGAAGAGGGCCTGGCGCTGTTCGACGCCGCGCTGGCCGCTTCGACGCCGGTCCCGGTGCCGGTCAAGCTCGACCTGGCGACGCTGCGCACGCTGGCCCGCACGAGCGAGCCCGCTCCCGCGCTGCGCGGTCTGGTCCGGGTGCCGAAGCGACGGGGCGCGGCCAACGCCGCGGCCGCCGCCGGGCTGACCGCGACCCTCACCCGGCTCTCGCCCGCCGACCAGCTCTCGCATCTGGTCGACCTGGTCCGCGGGCACGTCGCCGACGTGCTCGGACACGGCACCGCGACGTCGGTCGAGGCAGGCCGCGCGTTCACCGAACTCGGGTTCGATTCGCTCACCGCGGTCGAACTGCGCAACCGGCTCGGCGAGGCGACCGGCCTGCGGCTGCCCGCCACGCTGATCTTCGACCACCCGAACCCGGCGGCGCTGGCGGCCTACATCCGCGCCGAACTCGCCGGTGATTCGTCCACTGTGGACGTCGAGCCGGTACGGGTCGCCGAGCCGGACGAGCCCATCGCGATCGTCGCGATGAGCTGCCGGTTCCCGGGCGGCGTCAGCTCGCCGGAGGATCTGTGGCGCCTGGTCGCCGAAGGGACCGACGCGATCACGCCGTTCCCGTCCGACCGCGGCTGGGATCTCGACGGGCTGTACCACCCGGACCCCGACCACCCCGGCACCAGCTACGCCCGCGAGGGCGGTTTCCTGCACGACGCCGCCGACTTCGACGCGGAGTTCTTCGGGATCTCGCCGCGTGAGGCGGTCACCGTCGACCCGCAGCAGCGGTTGCTGCTGGAGACCGCGCAGGAGGCGTTCGAGCGTGCCGGGATCGACCCGGTCTCGCTCAAGGGCAGCGCCACCGGTGTGTTCGCCGGCGTCATGTACGACGACTACGCCTCCCGCTTGGCCGCCACCCCGGACGGGATGGAGGGCCTGCTCGGGACCGGCAGCGCGAGCAGCGTGCTGACCGGTCGCGTCGCCTACACCTTCGGCCTCGAAGGCCCGGCGGTGTCGGTCGACACGGCGTGCTCGTCCTCGCTGGTCGCCCTGCACTGGGCGGCGCAGGCGCTGCGCTCGGGTGAATGCGGCCTGGCGCTGGTCGGCGGCGCGACCGTGATGGCCAGCCCCAACCCGTTCATCGAGTTCTCCCGTCAGCGCGGCCTGGCCGCCGACGGCCGCTGCAAGCCGTTCGCGGCCGCGGCCGACGGCACCGCCTGGGCCGAGGGCGCCGGATTCCTGCTCCTGGAACGGCTTTCCGAGGCGCGTCGCAACGGACGTCGTGTGCTGGCGGTCGTGCGAGGCAGCGCGGTCAACCAGGACGGCGCGTCCAACGGCATGACCGCGCCCAACGGTCCTTCGCAGCAGCGGGTCATCCGCCGCGCGCTGGCCGCGGCGGGCGTCGAATCGTCCACTGTGGACATCGTCGAGGCGCACGGCACGGGAACCGCGCTGGGCGACCCGATCGAAGCGCAGGCGCTGCTGGCCACCTACGGCCAGGACCGCGAGGAACCGCTGTGGCTGGGTTCGGTGAAGTCCAACATCGGTCACACACAGGCCGCCGCCGGACTCGCCGGGATCATCAAGATGGTCGAGGCGATGCGCCACGGCGTCCTGCCCGCGACCCTGCACGTCGACGAGCCGTCCCCGCACGTCGACTGGAGCGAGGGTGAGGTCCGGCTGCTCACCGAGGCTCGGCCTTGGCCCGAGACGAGCAGGCCCCGGCGCGCGGCGGTGTCCGCGTTCGGCATCAGCGGGACCAACGCCCACGTCATCCTGGAGCAGGTCCCGGAACCGGCCGTCCCCGCGAGGACCCCGGCGCCGCCGTCGCTGCTGCCGTGGGTGCTGAGCGCCCGTACCGAAGACGCGCTGCGAGCCCAGGCAGGACGGCTGCTCGGCACGGTCGGGTTCGCCGACCCGGCCGACATCGGCTACGCGCTGGCGACCACTCGGACCGCGTTCGAACGGCGGGCGGTGCTCACCGGCGACTTGCGCACCGGATTGGCCGCCCTCGCGGGTGGCGGGACCACTCCGGACGTCGTCACCGGGCGTGCCACCGAAGGCAAACTGGCGCTGCTGTTCACCGGCCAGGGTTCCCAGCGGCTCGGCATGGGCCAGGGGCTCTACGACGCCTTCCCGGTGTTCGCCCAGGCTTACGACGAGGTCGCCGCGCTGCTTCCCCTCGACGGCGATATCGACCGCACCGGCACCGCGCAGCCCGCGATCTTCGCCCTGGAAGTGGCGCTGTTCCGGCTCGTGGAGTCGTGGGGGATCCGGCCCGATTTCCTGGCCGGGCATTCGATCGGCGAGATCGCGGCCGCCCACGTGGCGGGCGTGTTCTCCCTGGAGGACGCGGCGAAACTCGTCGAGGCGCGCGGCCGGTTGATGGAGGCGTTGCCGGAAGGCGGCGCGATGGTCGCGGTGCAGGCGACCGAGGACGAGGTGCGCGAGTACCTGTCCGACGAGGTCTGCCTGGCGGCGGTCAATGGGCCGCAGGCGGTCGTCCTGTCCGGTGTGGACGGTCCGGTCCGCGAGGTCGCCGACCGGTTCGCGCAGGATGGCCGCCGCACCAAGGCTTTGGTCGTCTCGCACGCCTTCCACTCGGCGCTGATGGAGCCGATGCTGGCGGAGTTCGCCGAAGTGGCGGCGTCGCTGGAGTATTCCGAGCCGCGGATCCCGATCGTGTCCACGGTGAGCGAATCGGCCGATCTGACCGACCCGGGCTACTGGGTCCGGCACGTCCGTGAGCCGGTCCGGTTCGCCGACGCCGTCCGCGCCCTCGCCGAAGCGGGAGTCACCCGGTTCGCCGAATTGGGCCCGGACGGCGTGCTCTCCGCGATGGGCCTCGACAGCGCCCCCGACGCGGTGTTCGTCCCGGTGCTGCGCAAGGACCGCGATGAACGACAGACCGCCTCCGCCGCATTTAGCCGACTGGTTGCGACGGGTACCGAGGTCGACTGGGCGGCGTTCTTCGACGGGACCGACGCTCAAGCAGTCCCGCTGCCCACCTACGCGTTCCAGCGTGAACGCTTCTGGCTCGACCCGCCTGCCGTCGCCGGTGACGCCGCCGGGCTGGGCCTGGCCGCGGCCGGGCACCCGCTGCTCGGAGCGACCGTGCCGACGGCGGGCGAGGACGGCCTGGTCGGTTACGGCAGGTTGTCGCGGGCCGTGCAGCCGTGGCTGGCCGATCACGCGGTGCTCGGCACCGTGCTGGTCCCCGGCGCGGCGCTGGTCGAACTCGCCGTCCGGGCGGGCGACGAGCTCGGCTGCTCCCGCGTGGCCGAACTGACCCTGGCCGCGCCGATGGTGCTGCCGGAGACCGGCGGGCTCGCCGTGCAGGTCGTGGTCGGTGCGCCGGACGACGACGGACGGCGTCCGGTGTCGATCCACTCGCGGCGTCGGGAAGCCGACACCTGGACCGAGCACGCCACCGGCCTGCTCGCCCCCGGGGACGCCCACCCGGCGGCCTCGGACACCGCGTGGCCGCCCGCCGGAGCCGAAAGCCTCGACGTCACCGAGCTTTACGCGGGTCTCGCCGACGCTGGCCTGCAGTACGGGCCGGTGTTCCAGGGCCTCACCGCCGCGTGGCTCGTGGGCGAGGAGGTCTGCGCCGATCTCGAACTGCCCGCCGTCGCGCACGGCGACGCCGGGAAGTTCGGTCTGCACCCGGCCCTGCTCGACGCCGCGCTGCACGCCATCGGCCTGCTGCCCGGGAACGCCGAGACCACCCGGCTGCCGTTCCTCTGGCGTGACGTCGTCCTGCACGCGGCCGGCGCCACCGCCGCCCGCGTCCGGGTCGCCGCCTCCGGCACCGACTCGGTGCGGCTGGAACTCACCGACGGCGCCGGGGCACCCATCCTGACGGTGGGATCGTTGCTGCTGCGCGAGGTCACCGACCTCGGCCCGGCGGATCCGTCCACTTCGGACTCGCTGTTCCGGCTCGGCTGGGCCCAGGTCACGAACGGGTCCCCGGTTCCGTCGACAGAGCTGCTCTCGGCGGTGCCGGGAGCCGAAGACACCCCGGCCGCCGCGCACGCCCTGCTGCGCGCCACGCTGGCGAAGCTGCAGGAGTGGCTCGCCGAAGAGAAGGACACCACGCTCGTGGTGCGTACCGAGAACGCCGTCGCGGTGTCCACTTCGGACAGTGTCGATCCGGCCTCGGCCGCGGTCTGGGGCCTGGTCCGCAGTGCCCAGTCCGAGAATCCCGGCAGGCTGGTGCTGCTCGACGCGGCCGAGGCCGACGTCGACACCGCGCTGGCCGTACTGGGCGACGAGACCCAGCTGGCCGTCCGCGACGGCGTCGTCCACGCGGCCCGGCTGCTGACCGCCGCGTCGTCGACGGACCTGGCTCCGCCGTGGCACGAACCGGCCTGGCGTCTCGACAGCGTCGTCAAGGGCACGCTCGACAGGCTCTCCTTCGAGCCGTACCCCGACGTGCTCGAACCGTTGCTGCCGCGTGAGGTCCGGATCGCCACCCGCGCGGCCGGGACGAACTTCCGCGACGTGCTCAACGTGCTAGGCATGTACCCGGGTGACGCCGGCCGGATCGGCTACGAGGCCGCCGGTGTCGTCACCGACGTCGGGTCCGAGGTGACCGACCTCGTGCCGGGCGACCGCGTGATGGGCCTGGTGCACGGCGGGTTCGGCCCGCTCACCTTCGCCGACCGCGATCTGCTGGCGAAGATGCCCGAGGGCTGGACGTACGAAGAGGCCGCGTCGGTGCCGCTGGTGTACCTCACCGCCTACTACGCGCTGACCGACCTCGGCGCGCTGAAGAAGGGCGAGTCGGTGCTCATCCACGCCGCCGCGGGCGGTGTCGGCATGGCCGCCACGCAACTCGCCCGGCACCTCGGCGCCGAGGTGTTCGGCACCGCGAGCGAGGGCAAATGGGACGTCCTGCGCGCGGCCGGGCTGGACGACGACCACATCGCCTCGTCGCGGACGCTCGAGTTCGAGGAGCGGTTCCGCGAGACCACCGGCGGGAACGGCGTGGACGTGGTCCTCAACGCCTTGACGGGCGATTTCATCGACGCGTCGATGCGCCTGTTACCGCGCGGTGGACGGTTCGTGGAAATGGGGAAGACCGACGTCCGTCCGGACGGCGGCGGCGCGGGGCACCATCCCGGTGTGACTTACCAGGCGTTCGACGTGATCGAAGCGGGCAACCGCCGGATCGCGCAGATGTGGGAGGAGCTGATCACCTTGTTCGACCAGGGCGCGCTCACCCCGCTGCCGATCCGCACCTGGGATCTGCGCCGGGCACCGGAGGCACTGCGCTTCCTGTCCCAGGCCAAGCACGTCGGCAAGGTCGTGCTGACCGTGCCGCGCCGCCCGATCGGCGGCACGGTGCTGGTCACCGGCGGTACCGGTGGCCTCGGCGCGGTACTGGCCAAGCATCTGGTCACCGAACACGGCATCCGGGACCTGGTGCTGACCAGCCGTCGCGGTCCGGACGCGCCCGGCGCGGCCGAACTGACGGCGGAACTGACCGGGCTGGGCGCGACGGTGCGGATCGAAGCGTGCGATGCCGCGGACCGTGCCTCGCTCGCCGAGGTACTGGACCGCACGCCCGGGCTGACCGGCGTGGTGCACGCGGCCGGCGTCCTCGACGACGGCCTGCTGACCGCGCTCACTCCCGAGCGGCTCGAAAAGGTGCTGCGGCCCAAGGTGGACGCGGCGTGGAACCTGCACGAGCTCACCCGGGGCCACGACCTGACCATGTTCGTCCTGTTCTCCTCGGCCGCCGGGGTGCTCGGCGCGCCGGGACAGGCGAACTACGCCGCGGCGAACACCTTCCTCGACGGGCTGGCGCACCACCGCCGCGGCCTCGGCCTGCCCGCGACGTCGCTCGCCTTCGGTCTCTGGGCCGACGGCATGGGCGACTCGGCGGACGCGGACCGGATGGGCCGCGACGGGGTCGGCAGTTTCGACCCGGTGGAGGGACTGGAGCTGTTCGACCTGGCCACCGGCCTGGCCGAACCGGTCTCGGTGCCGGTGAAGCTGGACGTCGCCGGGCTCCGCTCGATGACCGGACCGGTGCCGCCGCTGCTGCGCGGTCTCGTCCGCGGTTCGGTGCGGCGCGCCGCACCGGTGGACGCGGCGGCGCAGGCCGACGGCCTCAAGCGACGGCTCGCCGGGCTGTCGCAGGTGGACGCCGAGCGGGTGCTGCTCGACGTGGTACGCGGCCAGGCCGCGGCCGCGCTCGGACACGACGGCGCGGACTCGATCGAACCGGGCCGGGCGTTCACCGAACTGGGCTTCGACTCACTGACCGCGGTCGAGCTGCGCAACGGGCTCGACGCGGCCACCGGGCTGCGCCTGCCCGCGACGCTGATCTTCGACTACCCGACCCCGGACGACCTCGCCAAGTTCCTGCAGTCCGAGATGGACGCCGCGGGACCGGCCGCGGCAGAGGAAACCGGCCTGGTACCCGGAATCGACAAGCTCGCCGCCGAATTGTCCACAGTGGACCTGGCGAGCGCGGACGGGGCCGAGGTCGAGGCGAAGTTGCGGAACCTGGTGTCCCTGTGGCAGGACCGCGTCCGGCCGTCGGGCGGCGACGCCGACCTGGAAGTGGACACCATCGACGACATGTTCGCCCTGCTGGACAACGAACTCTGACCCCCGGCCCGCCGCCGCGAGGAGGACCACCGTCATGACCACCGACGAGCGGACGCTCGACTACCTCAAGCGACTGACCGCCGAACTGCGTGAGACGCGGCGCCGTCTGCGAGAAGCCGAGGAGAGCGGCTCCGAGCCCTTGGCCGTGATCGGCATGGCCTGCCGGTTCCCGGGCGGGGTCACCTCGCCGGAAGGACTGTGGGACCTCGTCGACGGCGGCGGGGACGGGATGACGGGGTTCCCGGCGAACCGGGGCTGGGACACCGACGGGCTGTACCACCCGGACCCGGAACACCGGGGCACCAGCTACAGCGATCAGGGTGGATTCCTCCA
Source organism: Amycolatopsis oliviviridis (assembly GCF_014654365.1). Lineage (GTDB taxonomy): Bacteria > Actinomycetota > Actinomycetes > Mycobacteriales > Pseudonocardiaceae > Amycolatopsis > Amycolatopsis oliviviridis. The sequence goes on along the minus strand of NZ_BNAY01000002.1, from coordinate 349,807 downwards.
CGACGCCGGGGAATTCGACGCGGGCTTCTTCGGCATCTCGCCGCGGGAAGCCCTCGCGATGGACCCGCAGCAGCGGCTGCTGCTGGAGGTCACCTGGGAGACGTTCGAACGGGCGGGGCTGGACACGGCCGCGCTGAAGGGCAGCGCCACCGGGGTGTTCGCCGGTGCGATGCGCAGTGAGTACGTCTCCGGGTTCGACGGCGGATCCGAAGAGGTGGAAGGGTTCCTGGGCACCGGCTCGTCCAACAGCGTGCTGTCGGGCCGGCTCGCCTACACCCTCGGCCTGGAGGGCCCGGCGGTCACGATCGACACGGCGTGTTCGTCGTCGCTGGTCGCGGTCCACCTCGCGGCGCACGCGCTGCGATCGGGGGAGTGCTCGCTCGCGCTGGCCGGCGGGGTCACGGTGATGGCCACGCCGGAGACGTTCGTCGAGTTCTCGCGTCAGCGCGGCATGGCGCCGAACGGGCGCTGCAAGGCGTTCGCCGCGGGCGCCGACGGCACCGGCTGGTCCGAGGGCGCGGGCATGCTCCTGCTGGAGCGGCTGTCCGACGCCCGCCGCAACGGGCACCGGATCCTCGCCGTCCTCAAGGGTTCCGCGGTCAACCAGGACGGCGCGTCCAACGGCCTCACCGCGCCCAACGGCCCGGCCCAGCAGCGCGTCATCCGTGCCGCGCTGAAGAACGCGAAGCTGACCGCCGCCGACGTCGACGCCGTCGAGGCGCACGGCACCGGCACCACCCTCGGTGACCCGATCGAGGCGCAGGCGCTGCTGGCCACCTACGGCCGCGAGCGGGAAACCCCGCTGTGGCTCGGGTCGATCAAGTCGAACATCGGGCACACGCAGGCCGCCGCGGGTGCCGCCGGGATCATCAAGATGGTCGAGGCGATGCGCCGCGGCGTCCTGCCCCGCACCCTGCACGTCGACGAGCCCTCCCCGCACGTCGACTGGACGGCCGGAGCCGTCGAACTGCTCACCGAACCGAAGCCGTGGGACACCGGCGACCGTCCGCGCCGGGCCGGGGTGTCGTCCTTCGGCATGAGCGGTACCAACGCGCACGTCATCCTGGAACAGGCCCCGTCGGACGAGGCACCGGAGCCGGAGCGGACCCCGCCCGCCGTCCAGACGTGGCCGCTTTCGGCTCGTGGTCCCGCCGCGCTGAAAGCCGCCGCCGCCGAACTTCTGTCCACTGTGGACACTGTTGACCCGCTCGACCTCGGCTGGTCGCTGGCCACCACGCGGACCGCGCTGGAAAGCCGCGCCGCGATCGTCGGCACCGGCGTGGAAGACCTCAAGGCCGGGCTGACCGCGCTCGCCGAGGGCGAACCCGCCCCCGGCGTCGTCACCGGCGAACCGCTGCTCGGCCGCACCGCGTTCCTGTTCTCCGGCATGGGCGCCCAGCGCTGCGGCATGGGCCGCGAGCTCTACGACACCTTCCCCGCGTACCGCGCCGCCTTCGACGAGGCGTGTGCCGCGCTCGACCCGCACCTCGATCGTCCGCTGGCCGGCGTCGTCTTCGGCGACGACCAGAAGCTGCTCGACCGGATGACCTTCGCCCAGCCCGCGATGTTCGCCCTGCAGGTCGCGCTGTTCCGCCTGCTGGAATCGTGGGGCGCCCGGCCGGACTACGTCGTCGGCCACTCCGCCGGTGAACTCGCCGCGGCCCACGTCGCCGGGGTCTGGGACCTGGCGGGCGCCGCGCGGATGATCACCGCGCGCGGCCGTCTGATGGAGGCGCAGCCGCCGGGCGGCGCGATGATCGGCATCCAGGCCACTGAAGAGGAGGTCGCCGCCGAACTGACCGACGGCCTCGCCATCGGCGCGCTCAACGCCCCCGACTCGGTCGTCGTCTCCGGCGAGGAGGCCGCCGCCGAGGCACTGGCCGCGAAGTTCGCCGAACGCGGCCGGAAGATCAAGCGGCTCAACATCTCCCACGCGTCCCACTCCGCGCGGATGGACGGCATGCTCGCCGAATTCGGCGCCATCGCCGAAGAGATCCCGCACGGGACGCCGACGATCCCCGTGGTTTCCAACGTGACCGGCCGTCTCGCCGGACCCGACGAGGTCACCGTGCCCGGCTACTGGCCGCGCCACGTGCGGCAGCCCGTCCGGTTCGCCGACGGCGTCGGATTCCTGCGCGGCGAAGGGGTTTCCCGGTTCGTCGAGATCGGCCCGGACGCGGTGCTGGCCGGGATGGCGGCGCGGACGCTGCCGCCGGAAGGCACCCTCGTCGTCCCGGTGCTGCGCAAGGACCGCCCCGAAGCCCTGACGGCGATGACCGTGCTCGCCGAACTGCACGTCCGCGGTGCTCGCGTCGACTGGACGACGTTCCACGAGGGCACCGGTGCCCGCACGATCGATCTGCCGACGTACCCGTTCCAGCGCGAGAACTACTGGCTGCGCGGCGGACACGGCACCGGCGATCCGGGCGGGCTCGGCCTGGCCGACGCCGCCCATCCGCTGCTGGGCGCGGCCGTCCCGCTCGCCGACGGCGCCGGGGTCGTGCTGACCGGCCGGATCTCGCCGTCGACCCACCCCTGGCTTTCCGATCACGCCGTCGCGGGCACCGTCATCGTGCCCGGCACCGCGCTGGTCGAACTCGCGCTGCGGGCCGGTGACGAAGCCGGCTGCGCGCATCTGGAAGAACTCACCCTGCGCGAGCCGATGGTCCTGGCCGGTCCGCTGGACGTCCAGGTCGTCCTGGCAGGCCCGGACGAGGGCGGCCGCCGCGCCGTCGCCGTCTACTCCCGCGCCGGTGAAGGAGCCTGGACGCTGCACGGTTCGGGAACCCTGGCCCCGCAGGCCCCGGCCGCGAACTTCGAGCTGGCCGAGTGGCCGCCGCGTGACGCCGTCGCGATCGACGTCGCCGACGTCTACCCGGTGTTCGCCGCCGCCGGACTGGAGTACGGCCCGGTCTTCCAAGGCCTCAAGTCCGCTTGGCGCCTCGGCGAGGAGATCTTCGCCGAGACCGCGTTGCCGGAAGACACCGCGAAGGCCGACGTCGAGCGCTTCGGCCTGCACCCCGCGCTGCTGGACGCCGGTCTGCACGCGATCGGCCTCATGAGCGAGGAGCCGGGCGGCGCCAAGCTGCCGTTCCTCTGGCAGGACGTCACCCTACACGCCACCGGCGCGTCCGCCCTGCGGCTGAAGCTCACCCCGGCCGCGTCCGGCGCCGTCACGTTGCGCGCCGCGGACGGCACCGGCGCGCCGGTCGTCACCATCGGCTCCCTGACCCTGCGCGAACTCGCCCCCGTCACCACGGCGACCCCTGGGCTCGACTCGCTGTTCCGCCTCGACTGGACCCCGGTGCCCACCCCGGCCGACCCGGCTGAGATCGACTGGGCGTACCACGGACGGGTCGGTGGCGGCGCCGTGCCGCCGGTCGTCGTCCTCCCGGTGTTCACCGACCCGGAGGGCGCCGGCATCGCCACCCGCGAGGTCCTCGCCGTCCTGCAGCAGTTCTCCACCGAAGACCGGTTCGCCGACGCGAAACTCGTCCTCGTCACCTGTGCCGCGATCGGTCCCGGCCGCGTCGACCCGGCGGCGGCCGCGGTCTGGGGCCTCGGCCGCTCCGCGCAAAGCGAACTCCCGGGCCGCGTCGTCCTCGTCGACACCGAGACCGGCGACCTGACCGGCACCGAACTCGCCGCCGCGCTGGCGACCGGCGAACCCCAGCTGACCTTGCGCGACGGCGGATTCGCCGCCCTGCGCCTATCGCCGGTCCCCGGGACCGACGAACTCAGCCCGCCCGCCGAACCCGCGTGGCGGCTCGGCATGGCCGCGCGCGGCACCCTGGAGGAACTGCGGCTCGAACCCTGCCCCCAGGCCCTGGAACCGCTCAAGCCCGGGCACATCCGGGTCGCCGTCGGCGCCGCGGGCCTCAACTTCCGTGACGCGCTCAACGTCCTCGGCATGTTCGAGGGCGAGCCCGGTCCGCTCGGTAACGAGATCGCCGGTGTCGTGCTCGAAGTCGGGTCCGAAGTGGACGACCTGGTGCCCGGCGATCGGGTGATGGGTGTCGCGATCGGCGGCATCGGCTCGATCACCACCGCGCAGCGCTCGATGTGCGCGCGGATCCCCGACGGCTGGACCGACGAGGAAGCCGCGTCCGTGCCGCTGGTGTTCCTCACCGCCTACTTCGGGCTCAAGGAACTCGCCGGGCTGAAGGCGGGGGAGTCCGTCCTCGTCCACGCGGGCGCCGGTGGCGTCGGCATGGCGGCGATCCAGATCGCCCGCCATCTCGGCGCCGAGGTCTACAGCACCGCCAGCCCCGCGAAGCAGCACGTGCTGCGCGAGGCCGGGCTGGACGACGGGCACATCGCCAACTCCCGCACCCTCGACTTCGAACGGCATTTCCTCGCCACCAGCGAAGGACGTGGCGTCGACGTCGTGCTCGACGCGCTCACCGGTGACTTCGTGGACGCGTCCCTGCGGCTGCTGCCGCGTGGCGGCCGGTTCCTGGAGATGGGCAAGGCGGGACTGCGCGATCCCGAAGAGGTCGCCGCGCAGCACCCCGGCGTGCACTACCGGCCCTACGACCTCATCGAGGCGGGCCCCGAGCAGTTCTCCCGCATGTGGGCCGAAGTGCTGGACCTGTTCGCGAGCGGTGTCCTGAAGCCGTTGCCGCGCCGCGTCTGGGATGTCCGCCGGGCGCCGGAGGCGTTCCGGCTGCTCAGCCAGGCCAAGCACATCGGCAAGGTCGTGCTCACCATCCCGCCCGGCCCGGAGCCCGAGGGCACCGTCCTGATCACCGGCGGAACCGGTGGTCTCGGCGCGATGCTCGCCAAGCACCTGATCGCGGAGTACGGCGTCCGGCACCTGCTGCTGACCAGCCGTCGCGGTCCTGACGCCCCCGGTGCTTCCGAGTTGTCGCAGGAGCTCGAATCCCTCGGTGCGACCGTCACCATCGCGGCCTGTGACAGCGCGGACCGCGACGCCGTCGCCGCGCTGCTCGCCGCCATCCCCGGCAAGCATCCGCTCACCGCCGTCGTCCATGCGGCCGGTGTCCTTGACGACGCCCCGATCGACGCGCTGAACTCCGAGCGCCTCGACCGCGTCCTCGCCCCGAAGGCCGACGCCGCCTGGCACCTGCACGAGCTGACCGCGGACCTGCCGCTGCGCTGGTTCGTCCAGTTCTCCTCGGCCGCCGGCGTGCTCGGCAACCCAGGGCAGGGCAACTACGCCGCCGCCAACGCCTTCCTCGACGGCCTCGCCACCCGCCGTCGCGCCGAAGGCCTTGCCGCGCAGTCCGTCGCGTGGGGCCTGTGGTCCGGCGGCATGAAGGGCGAACTCGGCGACGCGGGCGAAGAACGCATGCGCCGCAGCGGTTTCCCGCCGATCGACCCGGAAGAGGGCCTGGCGATGTTCGACCGCGCGGTCGGCCTCGACCACGCCGTCCTGCTCGGCCTCAAGTTCGACCGCGCGACCGTGCGCGGCAGCGACGCCCCGATCTCGCCGCTCATCCGCGCGCTGGTCGGCGGATCCGGCCGGGCGAAGGCCAAGACCGCCACCGCCGAGCAGGCGGGCGAACTGCGGCGCAAACTCGCCGGGCTGCCCGCGCCGGACCGCGACGAACTGCTGCTGGACCTGGTGCGCCGCGAGGTCGCGCTGGTCCTCGGCCACGCCGACGCGGCCGGGATCGCCGCGACCCGCGCGTTCAACGAAATCGGGTTCGACTCGCTCACCGCGGTCGAACTGCGCAACCGACTCGGCGCCGCGACCGGTCTCCGGCTGCCCGCGACGCTCGTCTTCGACCACCCGACGCCCGACGCGCTGAAGGTCTTCCTGCGCGGCGAACTCGTCGGGGACGAAACGCCGGCCCCGGTCGTGGTCACCCCCACCACGGCCGGGTCCGGTTCCCACGACGACCCGATCGTCATCGTCGGCATGGGCTGCCGGTACCCGGGCGAGGTCACCTCGCCCGCCGAGCTCTGGCAGCTGGTCGCCGAAGGCCGCGACGGCGTCGGGGACTTCCCGGCCGACCGCGACTGGCCCCTGGACTCGCTGTTCCACCCGGACCCCGACCACCGCGGCACCACCTACGCCTCCGAGGGTGCTTTCCTCTACGACGCGGGCGATTTCGACGCCGAGTTCTTCGGGATCTCGCCGCGCGAGGCACTGGCCATCGATCCGCAGCAACGCCAGGTCCTGGAGACCTCCTGGGAGGCGCTGGAGCGGGCGGGCATCGACCCGGCTTCCCTGCGCGGCACCAGCACCGGTGTCTTCGCCGGGGCCCTGTCCAACGACTACATCTCGCGGCTGAGCGCGATTCCCGAGCAGGTCGAAGGCTTCCTCGGCACCGCGTCCTTCAGCAGCGTCGTGTCCGGCCGCGTCGCCTACGCGCTGGGTCTCGAAGGCCCGGCCGTCTCCGTCGACACCGCCTGCTCGTCTTCGCTGGTCGCCGTCCACCTGGCCGCGCAGTCGCTGCGGTCGGGGGAGTGTTCCCTGGCGCTGGCCGGTGGCGTCAACGTGATGGCCTCGCCCGACATGTTCGTCGAGTTCTCGCGGCAGCGCGGACTAGCGCCGGACGGCCGCTGCAAGCCGTTCGCCGGGGCCGCCGACGGCACGAACTGGGCCGAAGGCGTCGGGATCCTGGTGCTGGAGCGGCTTTCCGACGCTCGCCGCAACGGACACCGCGTGCTCGCGGTCGTCAAGGGTTCGGCGGTCAACCAGGACGGCGCGTCCAACGGCCTCACCGCGCCCAACGGACCTTCGCAGCAGCGCGTGATCCGTTCGGCGCTGGCGAACGCGGGCGTCGAATCGTCCACTGTGGACGTCGTCGAGGCGCACGGCACGGGTACGCCGCTGGGCGACCCGATCGAGGCGCAGGCGCTGCTGGCCACCTATGGCCGTGACCGTGAGCGGCCGCTGCTGCTCGGCTCGGTCAAGTCCAACATCGGTCACACCCAGGCCGCCGCCGGGGTCGCCGGGATCATCAAGATGGTCGAGGCGATGAACCACGGTCTCGTCCCGGCGAGCCTGCACGTGGACGAGCCGACCCCGCACGTCGACTGGACCGCCGGTGACATCGCGCTGCTCACCGAGCAGACGTCGTGGCCGGAGACCGGTGGCCCCCGCCGCGCCGGGGTGTCGTCGTTCGGCATCAGCGGCACCAACGCCCACGTCGTCCTCGAACAGGCCCCGGCCGAAGCCGAGCCCGAGCCTTCGCGGCCGCTGCCCGTGGTGCCGCTGCTGCTTTCCGGGCGGACGCCGGACGCGCTGGCCGCACAGGCTTCCCGCCTGTCCACTGTGGACTTCACGGTCGACACCGGCTTCTCCCTCGCTACCACCCGTACTCACCACGGGTGCCGCGCGGTCGTCGTCGGCGAGCCCGGCGCCGGGCTGCGGGCGCTCGCCTCGGGCGGAGCCGCCCAAGGCGTCGTCACCGGCGAGCCCGCCTCCGGCCGTCTCGCGTTCCTGTTCACCGGACAGGGATCGCAGCGGCTCGGCATGGGACAGGGCCTCCACGCGGCCTTCCCCGCGTTCGCCAAGGCTTACGACGAGGTCGCCGCACTCCTTCCGCTCGACGGTGATCTCGGCCGGACCGGGACCGCCCAGCCCGCGATCTTCGCCCTCGAAGTCGCGCTCTACCGGCTCTTCGAGTCCTGGGGTGTGCGCCCCGCGTTCGTCGCCGGGCACTCGATCGGCGAGATCGCCGCCGCGCACGTCGCGGGCGTGTTCTCGCTGGAGGACGCGGCGAAACTGATCGAAGCGCGCGGCAGGCTGATGGAGGCGCTGCCCGAAGGCGGCGCGATGGTCGCCGTGCAGGCGACCGAGGACGAGGTCGCCGAGTTCGACGGGGTCGCCGTCGCGGCGGTCAACGGTCCGGACGCCATCGTGCTCTCGGGGGCGGAGGAGCCGGTGCTCGCCGCCGCCTCGGCGCTGGAAGCCCGCGGCCGCAAGGTGAAGCGGCTCGACGTCTCCCACGCGTTCCACTCGCCGCTGATGGACCCGATGCTCGACGACTTCGCCGAAGTCGCGCGGAGCCTGACCTACGCCGAGCCGTCGATCCCGGTCGTTTCGGCGGTCACCGGCGCTGTCGCCACCGAGCTGACCGACCCGGGCCACTGGGTGCGGCACGTGCGGGAACCGGTCCGGTTCGCCGACGCGCTCGCCGCCCTCTCGGCCGAGAACGTGACCACCTTCCTCGAAATCGGCCCGGCGGCGGTGCTTTCGGCGCTGGCCGCGGGATCCGGCGAGGCGATCCCCGCCCTGCGCGACGAGAAGGACGAGCCGGGGACCGCGGTCACCGCGCTGGCCCGGCTGCACGTCCGCGGGATCGACGTCGACTGGCCCGCGTTCTTCGCTCCCGCGAAGCCGCGCGTGATCGACCTGCCGACCTACGCCTTCCAGCACGAGCGGTACTGGCTGCGCGAGCCCGCCGTGGCACGCGTCGCAGGCGGTCTGCGTCACCCGGTCCTGGCTTCGGCCGTGACCTCGGCCGACGACGGTTCGGTCCTGTGCACCGGTGTCCTGCCCGCCGACCCGTCGGACACGCTGCTCGTCGAACTGGCAATCCGCGCCGGGGACGAGAGCGGCGCGGGCACCCTCGCCGAATTCGCCGTCGAGGCGCCGCTGACCGGCGACCGCGAGGTCCAGGTCTCCGTCGGCGCCGAGAACGACGGCCGCCGCCCGGTCTCCGTCCACACCCGGTCCGGCGCCGGCTGGCAGCGGCACGGCACCGGATTCCTGGTCGCCGCCCCGGCCCCGGCGCCGCGGGTCCCGGAAGGCACGCTGACCGAGCTGACCCTGCCGGACGACAGCGCGCAGCTGTACGGCCTGCACCCGAGCCTGCTCGACCCGGTCCTGGTCGAACGCGGCTGGCCGGTCGCCTGGCGGAACGTGACCCTGCACGCCACCGGCGCCACCACCGTCAGGGCGCACCTGAGCCCGGCGGGGGAGCTGGCGGTGTTCGACCTCGCGGGAGCCCCGGTGCTGTCCGCCGAGGTGACCTTCGGCGAGCGCCCGGCCGCCGTGACGGAGCCGAGCGAGTCCCTGCACCGGATCGTCTGGGCGCCGGTTCCGGCGGGCGACACCGAAACGTCGTGGACCCGCCGCGAGGACGTCGGCGCGGAACTGCCCGGCGCGGTCGTGCTCGAACTCGCCGAACCGGCCGGGAACGTGGCCGACGCGGCGCGTTCGGCGACCGCGACCGTGCTCGCCGCGCTGCAGGAGTGGCTCACCGAGCCGAAGTACGCGGACACCCGTCTGGTCGTGCTGACCGCCGGTGCCGTCGCACTGTCCGAAGAGGACGGTGCGGATCCGGCCGCCGCCGCGGTCTGGGGTCTGGTGCGGGCGGCGCAGTCGGAGAACCCGGGCCGGTTCGTCCTCGTCGACGGCGACGGTGACACCGCGATCCTCGGCAAGGCACTGGCCACCGGCGAAGACCAGCTGCTGCTGCGTGAAGGCAGGCTGTACGCGCCGAAACTGGCGCTGGTGCGCGCTCAAGCCACCGAGGCTCCGGCCTTGGCGGGCGGGGCGGTGCTCGTCACCGGCGGCACCGGCGGGCTCGGTGCCCACCTCGCGCGTCACCTGGTCCAGGCACACGGCGTCACGGAACTCGTGCTCACGAGCCGGCGCGGTCCGGACGCCCCGGGCGCGGCCGAGTTGTCCGACGAGCTGACGGCGCTCGGCGCGAGCGTCCGGATCGAAGCCTGCGACGTCGCCGACCGCGCCGCCGTCGAAACCGTCCTGGCCGGGATCCCCCGGCTGAGCGGGGTCGTGCACGCGGCCGGTGTCCTCGACGACGGCCTCGTCGGCGCGCTCACCCCGGAGCGGCTCGCGACCGTGTTCGGTCCCAAGGCCGCCGCCGCTTGGCATCTGCACGAGCTGACCAAGGGCCACGAGCTCGCGGCGTTCGTCCTGTTCTCCTCGGCCGCCGGGGTCTTCGGCAACGCCGGGCAGGGCAACTACGCCGCCGCCAACGCCTTCCTCGACGGTCTCGCCGTGCACCGCCGGGCGCTCGGCCTGCCCGCCCGCTCGCTGGCCTGGGGCCGCTGGGCGGACGGCATGGGCGGGGCGCTGGGCACCCAGGCGGGGCAACGCTTGAGCCGGAACGGTTTCCCCGCGCTCAGCCTGGACGAAGGGCTGGCGCTGTTCGACGCGGCACTGGCCGCGGACGTGGCCGCGTCGGTCCCGGTGAAGCTCGACAAGTCCGGTCTCGCCGACGCCGCCGCTGCCGGGCAGCTCCCGCCCGTCCTGCGCGATCTGGTGCCCGCGGTCCGGCGCACCGCCGCGGCCGCCGACGCCGGCGCGCTGCGGCTCAAGCTCACTGGACTGGCAGAGTCCGAGCAGGAACGCGCGCTGCTCGACCTGGTGCGAGGACAGGCCGCGGCCGTGCTCGGACACGCCGGGGCGGCCGCGATCGCCCCCGGCCGCGGCTTCCTCGACCTCGGGTTCGACTCGCTCACCGCGGTCGAGTTCCGGACCGCGCTGGCCGCCGCGACCGGCCTCACCCTGCCCACGACGGTCGTCTTCGATTACCCGGCGCCCGACGCGCTGGCCAAGTACCTCCAGACCGAACTCGCCCCCGAGACCGGCGCGGGCGCCGCGGTGACCGAACAGATCACCCGGCTCGAAGCGCTGCTCGACGGGGCAGACCCCGGCGACGCGGAGATCGACGGACGGCTGAAGCGGCTGGTGGCGGCCTGGACGGCGAAGAAGCCCGCGCACGCCACCGCCGACCTCGACGCCGCTTCCCCGGACGACCTCCTCGCGCTGATCGACGACGAGTTCGGCCCGCGCTGACATCCGCCGACAGACACTCAGGAGCCGTGACCCATGCCTTCGGAAGAGCAGTACGTCGACTACCTCAAGCGGATGGCGGCCGACCTGCGGGAAAGCCGCCGCGAGCTGGCGGACGCGCGGGAGAAGGAGACCGAGCCCATCGCGATCGTCGCGATGAGCTGCCGGTTCCCCGGCGGCGTCCGCACCCCGGAACAGCTGTGGGAGCTGGTCGACGGCGGCGGTGACGCGATCTCGCCGTTCCCCGCCGACCGCGGCTGGGACACCGACGCGATCCACGATCTCGACCCGTCCGTCCCCGGCACCAGCTACGTCCGCGAGGGCGGCTTCCTGCACGACGCCGCGGAGTTCGACAACGAGCTGTTCGGCATCTCGCCGCGTGAGGCCGAGGCGACCGACCCGCAGCAGCGGCTGCTGCTGGAGACCGCGTGGGAGGCCGTCGAGCGGGCCGGGATCGACCCGCTTTCGCTGAAGGGCAGCGCCACCGGTGTGTTCGCGGGCGTCGGGTTCACCGACTACGCGTCGCGGCTGACCGCGCTGCCCGAGGAACACGAGGGCTACCTCGGCATCGGCACCTCCGGCAGTGTGGTGTCCGGCCGCGTCTCCTACGCACTGGGCCTCGAAGGACCGTCGGTGTCGATCGACACGGCCTGCTCGTCTTCGCTGGTCGCGGTCCACCTCGCCGCCCGCGCGCTGCGGTCGGGGGAGTGCACGCTGGCGCTGGCCGGCGGGGTCACGGTGATGGCGACGCCGGGCGCGTTCGTCGAGTTCTCGCGGCAGCGGGGCCTCGCGCCGGACGGCCGCTGCAAGCCGTTCGCGGCCGCCGCCGACGGCACGAACTGGGCCGAGGGCGCCGGGATGCTGGTGCTGGAACGTCTTTCCGACGCGCGCCGCCACGGTCACCCGGTCCTCGCGCTCGTCCGCGGCAGCGCGGTCAACTCCGACGGCGCCTCCAGCGGCCTGACCGCCCCGAACGGCCCGTCCCAGCAACGCGTGATCCGCGCCGCACTCGCGAACGCCGGGGTCGAAGCGTCCACTGTGGACGTCGTCGAGGCACACGGCACCGGGACCGCGCTGGGTGACCCGATCGAGGCGCAGGCGCTGCTGGCCACCTACGGCCGGGACCGGGAAACGCCGCTGTGGCTGGGTTCGGTGAAGTCCAACATCGGCCACACGCAGGCCGCCGCCGGGCTCGCCGGCATCGTCAAGCTGGTCGAGGCGATGCGGCACGCCACGCTGCCCGCGACCCTGCACGTCGACGCGCCGTCCCCGCACGTGGACTGGTCGGCAGGCTCGGTGGAACTGCTCGACAAGGCCCGCCCCTGGACCGCGACGGACCGGCCGCGCCGAGCGGGTGTGTCGTCGTTCGGGATCAGCGGTACCAACGCGCACGTCATCCTTGAGCAGCCCGCCGAAGAGGGCGCCGCGGACCGCGAGATCGTGGCGCCGCCGGTGGTCCCCTACGTCCTGTCCGGCGCCTCGCCCGCCGCCGTCCGCGCACAGGCGGCCGCGTTGTTGTCCACTGTGGACGAATCCGGCGCCGAACCGGTCGACGTCGCGCTTTCCCTCGCCACCACCCGCGCCGGGATGGAGCACCGCGCGGTCATCACCGGTGCCGATCGAGCCGAGCTGGCCGCCGGTCTTCGTGCCCTCGCGGGCGGTGAAGCGGGAACGGTCACCGGCAGCGGCACCGCCGGCCGCCTGGCCGTGCTGTTCACCGGTCAGGGCTCGCAGCGGCTCGGCATGGGCCGCCGTCTCCACGACTGCTTCCCGGTGTTCGCCGAGGCCTTCGACGAGGCCTGCGCACACCTGCCCGACGTGCGGGAGGTCGTGTTCGGCGCCGACGCCGCGCGCCTCGACCGCACCGAATTCGCCCAGCCCGCGCTGTTCGCCTTCGAGATCGCGCTCTTCCGGCTCGTCACGTCCTGGGGTGTCAGCCCGGACTTCCTCGCCGGGCACTCGGTCGGCGAGATCGCGGCCGCCCACGTCGCCGGGGTGCTTTCCCTGGAGGACGCCGCTCGCCTGGTCTCCGCGCGTGGCCGCTTGATGCAGGCGCTGCCCGAGGGCGGCGCGATGATCGCGCTGGAGGCGACCGAGGACGAGGTCCGCCCGTACCTGTCCGACGACGTCGCGCTCGCGGCGGTCAACGGCCCGCGCGCGGTCGTCCTGTCCGGCGCCGAGGCGGCGACGACCGCTGTCGCCGAACGGTTCCCGGGCCGCCGCACGACCCGGCTCTCCGTGTCCCACGCCTTCCACTCGGCGCTGATGGAGCCGATGCTCGCCGAGTTCGCCGCCGTCGCGCGGACCCTGACCTACCGCGAGCCCACGATCCCGGTCGTGTCGGCGCTGACCGGCGAACTCGCCGACCGGCTCACCGATCCGGAGTACTGGGCCGAGCACGTCCGCGGTACCGTCCGGTTCGCCGACGCGGTGGAAACCCTGCACGGTCAAGGCGTCACCACGTTCCTCGAACTCGGTCCGGACGCAGGCCTCACTCCGATGGGCCGTTCCGTGCGCCCCGATGGCGCTGTTTTCGCAGCGGCCCAGCGCAAGGATCGCGACCAGGCCGCCACGCTCGTCACCGCGCTGGGCCTGATCCACGCCCACGGCGCCCGCGTCGACTGGTCCGCCTACCTCGGCGGAAGCGGGGCTCGGGTGGTCACGCTGCCGACGTATCCGTTCCAGCGCAAGCGTTTCTGGCTGGAGGACCCGGGTGTGGACGTGGTCGCCGCCGAGGACGGCCGGTTCTGGTCGGTCGTCGAGTCCGGCGACGTCGGCGAGTTCGCCGCCGAACTGAAGCTGTCCGACGTCGAAGCTCCGCTCGGCACCGTCCTGCCCGCGCTGTCACGTTATCGCCGTGCCCGGTCGCTGGCGGCCGAAGCGACGTCGCTGGCCTACCACGTCCGCTGGCAGCCCTTCACCCCCGCGACGACCACGGCCACCGGACGCTGGCTGCTCGTCACCTCCACGCGGGAGCACCCGTGGATCGAGACCGCCACCGAGGCCCTGGCCGGTGCCGAGGTGCGGCGGCTCGTCGTGGAGAGCCCCGACCACATCGCCCTGCCCGATGAGGCGTTCGACGGCATCCTGTCCCTGCTGGCCCTCGACGAGACCGAAACCGACGGATTGTCGTTCGGTGCCGAAGCCACCATGTCGCTGGTCCGCGAGCTGGCCGCCCGTGACCCGCAGGGTCCACTGTGGACGCTCACTCGCGGCGCGGTCTCGACCGGCGCCCACGACGTACCCGACTCACCCGAACAGGCCCAGCTGTGGGGCTTCGGCCGCGCGGCGGCGCTGGAGAACCCGCAGGCGTGGGGCGGTCTCGTCGACGTCCCGGCCGAGCCGGGGGAGCGGACCGTCGCTCTTCTGCGCGGCGTCCTCACCGGTCCTCGCGGTGAGGACCAGGTCGCCGTCCGGGTCACCGGCGCCTTCGGCAGGCGGCTCGCGCACGCCGAACCCGCCGAGGCCAAGCGGTCCTGGCAGCCGCGCGGCACCGTGCTCGTCACCGGCGGGACCGGCGGACTCGGCGGGATCGTCGCCCGCTGGCTGGTCGACCACGGCGCCGAGCACGTCGTTCTCGTTTCCCGCCAAGGACAAGACGCTCCCGGCGCCGACGAACTCCTCGGCGACCTCGGGACGAGGGTCACCATCGCAGCCTGCGACGTCGCCGACCGGGATGCCCTCGCGGCCGTCATCCAGCCGATCCGTGAAGATCTCCGCGCCGTCTTCCACCTCGCCGGTGTCCTCGAACTCGGCCTCATCGAGATGATGGACCGCACGCGCTACGCCGACGTCCTCCGCCCGAAGGTCGCCGGGACACGCAACCTCGAAGAACTGACCGAAGGACTCGACCTCGACGCCTTCGTCCTGTTCTCCTCGATCGCCGCCTCCATCGGCAACGCGGTCCAGAGCGCTTACGGCGCCGCGAACGCGCATCTCGAAGCCGTCGCGCAGCGGCGCCGCGCGAACGGCCTGCCCGCGACGTCGATCGCGTGGGGCCGCTGGGGTCGCGTCGGCATGGGCGTCGGCGCGGATCTCGACGAACTGCTCAGCGGGCTCGGCGTCCCGGCCATGGCGCCGGAGACCGGTCTGGTCGCGCTCGGCCAGGCGCTGGATCGCGACGAGACCGCACTGACCGTCGCCGAACTGACCTGGGAGAAGTTCGCCCCGCCGTTCGCGGCTCTGCGCCCGAGCCCGCTGCTGGCCGACCTTCCCGAGGTCGTCGCCATCGCCGAGGCCGAAGCCGCTCAAGCCGCCGAGGGCGCGGAAACCGCCGACGCCTGGCGCACCCGCCTCGCCGGACTGCCCGAGGCCGAACGCGAACGGGTCATCACCGAACTGGTCCTGACCCACACCGCGGCCGTGCTCGGGCACACCGACGGCGTCCCGGCCGGGCAGCAGTTCACCAAACTGGGCATCGATTCGCTCACCGCCATCGAACTGCGCGGCCGGATCAACACCGAGACCGGGCTGGCGCTCCCGCCGACGATGGTGTTCGACCACGCGACCCCGGCCGCGCTCGCCGCGCATCTGCTGGCCGCGCTCACCCCGGCCGCCGAGGAGACGCGGACCGTCGTCACCGGACCGGCCGCCGCGGGCCAGGACGTCGCCGTCGTCGGCCTCTCGTGCCGCTTCGCCGGCGGCAGTGACACCCCGGAGAAGTTCTGGCAGAACCTGGTTCAGGGCAAGGACTTGGTCCGAGAGGTCCCGCCGGACCGCTGGACCGCCGCCGACTACTACGACCCCGACCGCACCGCGCCGGGCAAGGCGTACACGCAGCAGGGCGCGTTCGTCAACGACATCGCCGGCTGGGACGCGGCGTTCTTCGGCCTGTCGCCACAGGAAGCGCGGCGGCTCGACCCGACCTTCCGCCTGCTCATGGAGCTGGTGTGGGAAGGCATCGAGGACGCCGGGCTCACCGCCGACGAACTGCGCGGCAGCCGCACCGGCGTGTTCGCCGGGCTGATCGACACCATGCAGTACAGCATGCGGCAGCTCGAAGCCGACGGCATGGACGCGGCCGACGACCCCTACTTCGGGCTCGGCAGCTCGCTTTCCGCCGCCGCCGGGCGCATCGCGCATCTGCTCGACCTGCGCGGGCCCTGCCTGACCGTCGACACGGCCTGCTCGTCGGCGCTCAGCGCGGCGCATCTGGCCGTGCAGAGCCTCCGCCGCGGCGAATGCGACATCGCGATCGTCGGCGCCGCGTCGGCGATGATCAACCCGGACGTCTTCATCCAGTCCTGCAAGATGAGCATGCTCGCCGCCGACGGCCGCACCAAGACCTTCGACGAGAGCGCCGACGGTTACGTCATCGGCGAAGGCGGCGGCGTCGTGGTGCTCCGCCGGGCGGGCGAGGTCGGCCAGGGCAGGCGGACCCGCGCGGTCATCCGCGGCACCGCGACCAACCAGGACGGCCGCAGCAACGGGCTCACCGCGCCCAACCGCGCGGCGCAGAACGCGGTCATCCGCGCGGCGCTCGCCGACGCCGGGGTCACCCCCGACGAGATCGGCTACGTCGAAGCGCACGGCTCCGGCACGCAACTCGGCGACGCGATCGAGTTCACCGCGCTCGGCGAGATCTTCGGCGAGCGGACCGCGCCCGAGCCGCTCTACGTCGGCGCGGTCAAGACGAACGTCGGCCACACGCTCGCCGCGGCGGGGATGGCCGGGCTGATCAAAACCGTGCTGTCCCTGGAAAACGGCACCCTGCCGGGCAACCTGCACATGAGCACGCCGAACTCGGTCGTCACCGTGGACGGCACCGTCCGCCCGGTCCCCGAGGCGCGGCCCTTCCCGGCCAACGCCGCCGGGGTGCTGCGCGCGGGTGTCAGCTCCTTCGGCTGGTCCGGTTCCAACGTGCACTTCGTCCTCGACCAGGCCGCACCGGCTCCGACGGCCACTCCCGGCGTGGAATGGCAGCTGCTCACGGTGTCCGGGCAGAGCGAAGCCGGGCTGCGCGCCAACGCCGAGGCACTGGCCGACCACCTGACCGAAGACGTCGAACTCGCCGACGTCGCCTTCACCACCCAAGCCGGGCGCAGCGCCCTTCCGCTCCGCAAGGCGGTGCTCGTTCGCGACCACGCCGACGCCGCCACGGCACTGCGCGCGGTCACCGACGGCTCGGCCGTCACCGACAAGCGGCGCTTCGGCCTGCTGCTGCCCGGCACCCGCGGCGCGTGGCAGGGCACGACCGACGAGCTGTACCGCACCGAACTCGCGTTCCGCGCCGCGATCGACGAATGCGCGGCCCTGCTGGACGGCCGCGCCGACCTGCTCGGCGCGCTCTACGGCACGGCCGAGGCCGACGAACGGGCCGTGGTCTTCGCCGTCGAGTACGCCTTCACCCGGCTGCTGGCCGCGTGGGGCCTCGAACCGGCCGTGCTGCTCGGACGCGGGACCGGCGAGTGTGTCGCCGCCGTCGCGGGCGGGTTGTTCGGCCTCGGAGAAGGCCTCGAACTCGCGCTCGGCGGAGGAGTTCCGCAGGCGGGAACCCCAGTGGTGCCGGTGATCTCGCCGCGCACCGGCACGGTGCTCACCGCAGCCGAGGCCGCCGATCCGGCGCATTGGCGGATCGCGGACGACCGCTTCGAAGACGGCCTGCTGGCGCTGGCCAAGTACGCCGGGGTCCTGGTCGAAGCCGGACTCGGTGACGAGGGCGCCGAGGCGGCGGGCCGCTACCTGCCGCAGACGCCGGTGGTCTCCCTGCTGCCGGAGCCGGTGGCCGGCGCCGGACGAAGTGCCTGGCTGACCGCGCTCGGCGCACTCTGGGAGCATGGCGTCCAGATCGGCTGGGCGGACGGCGCCGGACCGGACCGCCGGTTCGTCTCCCTGCCCGGCTACCGCTTCCAGCGCACCCGCTACTGGCCCGACGTCGCCTCGCGGGGCACCGGCTGGTCGCTCAACCAGATGTCCGCCGGTGAGCCGCAGCCGGAGACGCCGGTCCGCGACGGTTTGGCCGCGCACACGCCGACCTGGCGCCGGGACAGCACGCGCCGGGTGCCCGCGACCCCGGGCGAGCTGGTCCTGTTCGCCGACCCGGGCGCGTTCGCTGACGGTTTCGCGGCCGCGGCGGAAGCGGCCGGGCATCGTGTCACGGTCGCTTCCGATGTGGACGCTGTGGACCGCCAGGTGCTCGCGGGGGACGGACCGCTCCGGATCGTCCACGCTCTCGGGCTCACCGCGAGCGGCCTCGAATCCGGCTTCTACAGCCTTCTGGAACTCGGCAAGGCCATCGGAGCCGAATGCGCGGGCCGCCGTGTCGACCTGCTTTCCTTGGGACACAACGGCTTCGACGTCCTCGGCGGGGACGCCACCGACGCCTTCGCCCCGACCATCGCCGCGACGACCGACGCGATCGCCGCCGAGTACCCGCTGGTCCACGCGCAGTACGCGGACTTCGAGCGGGCCGGTGACAAGGTCGCCCAGGCCGTCCACGAGCTCGACCTGCTCGCGGCGTCCACAGTGGACACCGTTGACGGGGTCGCGGTCGCCGCCTGGCGCGGCGGACGGCGCTGGCTGCGCGGTTTCGACGTCGTCGAGCTGCCCGAGACCGACGACGCGCTGGCCTGGAAGCCCGGCGGGACCTACCTGATCACCGGCGGTCTCGGCGTCCTCGGCCTGGCGCTGGCCAGGCGGCTCGCGCCGCTGGGCGTGAACCTCGCGCTGGCAGGCCGTTCCGAGCTGCCGCCGGAGGAGACCTGGGACGACTGGATCTCCGACCACGGCGTCGACGACCGCACCAGCGAAGTCCTGCTGGCGGTCCGGGACCTGCGTGCCCTCGGCGCCGACGTCCTGACGCTGCGCGCCGACGTCAGCGCGCCCGGTGAGGCCGCCGCGCTGCTGGCGGAGGTTCGCGGCTACTTCGGTTACCTCGACGGCGTCGTGCACGCCGCCGGGATCGCCGGTGGTGGCCTGCTGCAGAACAAGACCCGCGAACAGGCGGCCGCGGTGCTGGCGCCGAAGATCGACGGCACCCTCGCCCTGACCGAGGCGCTGCGCGTCGAACCGGTCGACCTGCTGGTCCTGTACTCCTCGACGGTGACGCTCACCGTCGGCGTCGGCGAGATCGACTACTCGGCGGCCAACGCCTTCCTCGACGGGGTCGCCTCGGCCTCGGCGGGGGGACGGGGTCCCGCGAAGCAGGTCGTGTCGGTCGCCTGGGGCCCCTGGCAGCTGGACGCCTGGACGGCGTCCGGGCTCTCGGGTTCCGCCGAAGCGCAGGAGGGCTCGCGCAAGTTCCGCGAGGAGTTCGGCATCGGCGCCGAGGAAGGCACCGAACTGCTGTCGCGGATCGTCGCCTCCGGCGAGCCGCTGGTGACCGTGCTGCCGCTCCCGCTGACCGACGTGCTGGCCGCGCTCGCCCGGATGGGTTCGGTCGACGCGCTGGTCGGCGCCGACGCCGCGATCCCCACCGGCGAGCGGTATCCGCGGCCCGAGCTGCGCACCGCGTACGTCGCCCCGCGCACCCCGGCGGAGGTGCGGGTCGCCGCCGCCTGGTGCGACTGCCTCGGCCTGGAAGAGGTCGGCGTGCACGACCCGTTCTTCGACCTCGGCGGCACTTCGCTGATCGGCCTGGTGCTGATCGGCCGCGTCGCCAAGGAGTTCGGCGTCGAACTCGCGCCGGCGAGCCTGTTCGAGAAACCGACCATCGCCGAATTCGTCACGCTCCTCGGCGAGCAGTCCCCGGCGGCCGCCGAGCCGGCCGGGGTCGCCGAAGACGTCTCCGCCCGCGGCGAACGCCGCCGCGCCCGCACCGCGAAGCTCCGCAAGCGCCCGAGCCGGACCGGAAGGTGAACCACCCCATGACCACGCGAGAACGGGATACCGGCGACGACATCGCGATCGTCGGCATGGCCGGGAACTTCCCCGGCGCGGCCGACATCGGCAAGTTCTGGGCCGACCTGTGCGCCGGCCGCGACGGCATCACCCGGATGACCCGCGCCGAGCTGCTCGCCGCCGGGGTCCCGGCCGAAGTGGCCGACGACCCCGCGTTCGTCCCCGCGGCGGGCCTGATCCCCGGGATCGACCGCTTCGACGCGGATTTCTTCGGCTACAACCGGACCGACGCCGAACTGCTCGACCCGCAGCACCGGCTGTTCCTCGAATGCGCGTGGCACGCGCTGGAGGACGCGGGCGTCGACCCGGACCGGATCGAAGGCCTCGCCGGGGTGTTCGCCGGTGGTGCCCCGAGTACCTACCTGCTGTCGAACCTGCTCTCCAACGACGTCACCGCGCTGACCGTCGGACCGGACCAGCTGATCCTGCAGAACGAAAAGGACCTGATCGCGTCCCGGCTGTCGTACGCGCTGGACCTGACCGGACCGTCGGTCAGCGTCCAGAGCTGCAGCTCGACCGCGCTCGCCGCCGTCGCGCAGGGCTGCTCCAGCCTGCTCACCGGCGAGTCCGACCTGGTGATCTCCGGCTCGGTTTCCGTTGTCGTGCCCCAGGAACCGGGCTATCTCTACCGCGAGGGCAGCCGGTTCGCGCCGGACGGCATCAACCGGATCCTCGACGCGGGAGCCAACGGCAAGGTGCCCGGCAACGGTCTCGGCGTCGTCGTGCTGCGGCGGCTGGAGGACGCGCTGGCCGACGGAGACCGGGTTTACGCGGTGATCCGCGGCTGGGCCATCCACCACGAGGGCAACCGGGCGCGGCAGGGGTTCAACCTGCCGGGCGTGCCCGGCCAGGCCGCCGTCGTCGCCGAGGCGATGGCCGCCGCCGACGTCGAACCCGGCGAGATCGACCACATCGAAGTGTCCACTTTGGGCACTCCGTTCGGCGATGTCGCCGAGATCTCGGCGCTGCAGAAGATCTTCGACGTCGACGCCGTCGAGCGGATCACGCTCGGCTCGATCGACGCGAACCTCGGGCACATCAACCAGGCGGGCGGCATCGCCCGGCTGATCAAGGCCGCGCTGGCGCTGCATCACGAGAAGCTGCCGCCCGCGGTCAACTTCGAGAAGCCGAACCCGCAGCTGGCCCACAGCGGCGACAAGCTCGTCGTGCAGACGGAACTGGGTGACTGGCCGCGCGGCGAACGGCCCCGGCTGGCCGGGGTCAGCGCGTACGGTTTCGGCGGCACCGACGCCCACGTCGTCATCGAGGAAGCGCCGGAGGACTGCCCGGAGCGTCCGGCCGCCCGGCCGCATCAGCTGCTCGCGTGGTCCGCGCGGACTCCCGAGGCGGCCGACGCGATGACCGGCAGGCTCGCCGCCCACCGTCCTGAGTGGACGGACCTGGCCGACGTCGCCTACACGCTGCACAATGGCCGCAAGGCGTTCGAGCACCGGCGGATGATCGTGGTGTCCTCTGTGGACGACGCCGCCGACGCGTTCGCGTCCGAGACCCGCGTGGTCGCCGAGGCGGACTCGAAGCCGAGGCAGGCGGGCTTCCTGCTGACCGGGGTCGGCGAGCAGTACCGCGGCATGGCAGGCGGCCTGTACGACAGCGAGCCGGAGTTCAAGGCCGCCGTCGACGAATGCGCCGAGCTGTTCAAGGCCCATCTCGGCACCGACCCGACGGCGAGCCTGCACGGCGAACGCGGTGCCGACGGCGGGGACCTGGCCCGGCTGCTGGGCCGCGTCACCGACGCCGAGGACGCGGCGCCGTCCGTCACCCAGCCCGCCGTGTTCACCCTCGGCTACGCGCTCGGCCGCCTGCTGCGCGCCTGGGGTGTCCAGCCGTCGGTGCTCGCCGGGTACAGCGTCGGCGAGTTCGCCGCGGCGACGCTCGCGGGCGCTCTCACGCTGGCGGAGGCGACCGCCCTGGTGGCCACCCGCGCGAAACTGATCGAAAAGCTGCCCGAGGGTGCGATGGCAGCCGTGCCGCTGGGCGCCTCGGAACTCACCGCGCTGGTGGGTGACGTGACCGCGTTCGGTGTCGACGTCGCCGCGGTGAACGGGCCGCGGATGATCGTCGTCTCCGGTGCCGCCGAAGGTGTCGAGAAGCTGACCGCCGCGCTCGCCGAACACGGCGTCCCGGCCCGGCCGCTGCGCACGTCCCACGCCTTCCACTCGCGCGCCCTGCGCCCCGCCGCCGCCGAACTGACCGCGTGGGCGCGGAAGAACCTCACCCCGCGCGAGCCGGAAGTGCCCTACCTGTCGAACGTCACCGGCGCGCCGATCACCGCGAAGCAGCTGAACGATCCCGGGTACTGGGCCGAGCACATGTGCCGTCCCGTGCGCTTCGCCGCGATGATCGAGCATCTTGCCAGTACTTCCCCGGATACCGTGTTGCTGGAACTGGGAGCCGGGCAGTCGCTCGGCTCGATGTTCCGCGGCCATCCCGATTTCCCCCAGACTTCGTGGTCGCTGCTGGTACCCACCCTGCCCGGCGAGGCCGACCCCCGCCAGGACACGGCCGTGCTCACCGAAGCGCTCGGCCGGGCCTGGCTCTCCGGGGCGGACATCGACTGGCGGGCCTATCACGACGGCCGTGACCCGCGGAAGACCACGTTGCCCGGTTATCCGTTCCAGCGCGACCGCTACTGGATCGAGCCGACCGAAGCCGCCGCCGACGTCGCCCTCGGCGCCCGGTCGACCCGGCCGGTCTACCTGATCGAAGGCGAACTGGACGTCACCGCCCGGGATCTGGCCGCCCGCCTGGGCACCGAACTGGGCGCGACCGTCTTGTTCGCCGAAGAGCACCCCGGCGGTGCCGACGCGGTGCGGGCCGCCCACGGCCGGCTCGACGGCGTGCTGGACCTGACCACGAGCAACGCAGCCAAGGAGGAACGATGACCCTCGTCGGAGTCGTCGGCGCCGGTGTGATGGGCACCGGGGTCGCGCAGAATCTCGCCACCAGCGGGCACGAGGCCGTGCTCATCGACGTCGACCCGGGCAAGCTGGCCGACGCCCGCGACCGGATCGAGCTCGAATGCCGGATGAGCCGCATGCTCGGCGGCCCGGAGATCGACGCGGAGGCCGTACTCGGCCGGATCACCTTCGGCACCGAGCTCGAACTCCTCGCCGAGGCCGAGGTCGTGATCGAGAACATCACCGAGAACTGGGACCTGAAGTCCCGGCTCTACCCGAAACTCGACGAGGCCTGCAAGGTCGACACCGTGTTCGTCGTCAACACCTCCGCCATCCCGATCACCAAGGTCGCCGCGCTCACCCAGCGCCAGGACAAGGTGATGGGCGTCCACTTCATGAACCCCGTGCCGATGAAGCCGTCGTGCGAGTTCATCCCCGGCTACCACACCAGCGAGTCCACGAAGGACATCGTCCGCGAGCTGCTGCTGTCGATGGGGAAGAAGCCGATCCCGGTCAACGACGCCTCCGGATTCGTCTCCAACCGCGTGCTCATGCTCACCGTCAACGAGGCCGCTTTCCTCGTCCATGAGGGAGTCGCGGACGCGGAGACGGTCGACGAGGTCTTCCGCGGCTGCTTCGGGCACCCGATGGGCCCGCTCGAGACCGCCGACCTGATCGGCGTCGACACGATCCTCTACAGCGTCGAGGTGCTCTACGACGAGTTCAACGACAGCAAGTACCGCCCCTGCCCGCTGCTCAAGCAGATGACCGCGGCCGGGCTGCACGGCCGCAAGAGCGGCAAGGGTTTCTACAACTACAGCGGCTGACCCGCGGCCGACGACCATCTTCCTTTTACGAGAGAGGCATCCACCATGTCGCAGGACGTCCGCGGCGAGATCCGCGCCTTCATCGGGGCGAAGTTCCCCAGCCTGTCGTTCACCGACGAACAGGACATCTTCGCACTGGGTTTCGTGAACTCCCTGTTCGCGATGGAGCTGGTCATGTTCATCGAGAAGGCGTTCGCCACGCGGATCCCCAACGAGGAGCTGAAGCTGGACAACTTCCGCAGCGTCACGCGGATGACCGAGCTGGTCGAGCGGCGCACCGCCGCGGCCGCGCACTGAACGGGGAGAAAGACATGAGGGCGAGGACACGGCCCGAAAGCGTGGGAGTCGAGGTGGTCGGGCGTTTCGTCGACGAGGAGGTCGGCCCGCACGCGGACGCGTGGGACCGGGCCGAGCACATCCCCGGTGACGTGCTGCGGCGGGTGGGGGAGCTGGGACTGTGGGCCCCGTTCCTCCCCGCCGAAGCGGGCGGCGCCGGGCTGGACATGGTCACCCTCGGGCGGCTGCACGAGGAGGTCGGCCGCGGGTGTTCGTCGCTGCGCAGCCTGCTCACCGTGCACACCATGGTGACCGCGACGGTGCAGCGCTGGGGCGACGACGAGCAGCGCGGCAGCTGGCTGCCCGCCTTGTCCGAAGGTACGACCCTGGGCGCGTTCTGCCTGTCCGAACCGGATTTCAGCGGCAGTGACTCGACCGCCGCGGGGACGACGGCGGTCGCCGAGAACGGCGTCTGGACACTGCGGGGGCGCAAGACCTGGATCACCGGCGGCCAGGTCGCCGGGCTGCTGCTGGTGTTCGCCGGCACGGCCACCGGGATGAGCGCGTTCCTGGTGCCCTCGGACTACCCGGGCGTCCGGGTGACCCCGGTCCGGCACATGCTCGGCACCACCGCGAGCATGCTGGCGACCATCGAGTTCGACGACGTCCGGCTCGACCCGTCCGCGCTGGTCGGGCCGCCGGGCTGGGCCGCGGGAACGGTGATGACCGGAGCGCTCGATCTCGGGCGCTACAGCGTGGCGTGCGGTTCGGTCGGGATCGTGCGGGCGGCGCTGGCCGCGTCGGCCGCCTACACCTCGGCGCGATCGGCCGGCGGCGGGCTGCTGCGGGACCTGCCGCAGATCCGCGCCAAGATCAGCGAAATGGTCACCGCGCGTGACGCCGGGCGCCTGCTGTGCGAGAAGGCGGGACGGCTCAAGGACGCGGGCGACCCGGCGACCATCATGGCGACCTGGGTGGCCAAGTACTTCGCGTCCACGGCCGCGGCCAAGGCGGCTTCGGACGCGGTCCAGATCCACGGCGCGAACGGCTGCGGACCGGATTACCCGGTGGCGCGGCTGTACCGCGACGCGAAAGTCATGGAGATCATCGAGGGCAGCACCCAGATCCAGGAGCTGACCATCGCGGACGAGGCGTACCGGGAGGTGTCGGGATGAGCAGGGACAGCACGGTCTTGGAAAAGCCGAAGCGGGGCCGCATCAAATGCGTGGTGTGGGACCTGGACAACACGCTGTGGGACGGCACTCTGCTGGAGGACGGCGAGGTCACCGTCCGGCCGGAGGTCGTGGCGGAGATCAAACGGCTCGACGAGCTGGGCGTCCTGCATTCGGTGGCCAGCCGCAACGACCACGAAGCGGCGATGGCGCGGCTGAAGGCGGCCGGGCTCGACGAGTACTTCCTGTACCCGCAGATCAGCTGGAACCCCAAATCCGGTTCGGTGGAAAGGATCGCGAAGGCGCTCAACATCGGCCTCGACGCGATCGCGTTCGTCGACGACCAGCCCTTCGAACTGGAGGAGGTCGCGCACGCGCTGCCGACGGTCAAGACCGTCGACGTGGCCAGGCTGGGAGAGACCTTGGCGTCGGAGGAGTTCCGGCCCAAGTTCGTCACCGACGAGTCGCGGGTGCGCCGCGAGCTCTACCGCGCGGCCGCCGTGCGGGAGCAGGTCGAACAGGACCACGAGGGCACCAGCGAGGAATTCCTGTCCACTTTGGACATGAAGTTCACGATCGCCCGCGCCCAGCGTGAGGATCTGCAGCGGGCCGAGGAACTGACCGTCCGCACCAACCAGCTCAACTCCACCGGCCGCACCTACTGCTACGACGAACTGGACGAGCTGCGGACCTCGCCCGACCACGTGCTGCTCGTCGCGTCCCTTTCGGACAAGTACGGCGGTTACGGCAAAATCGGGCTCGCGCTGGCCGAACGCGGCGCGGAGGCCTGGCATCTGCGGATGATGCTGATGTCGTGCCGCGTGATGTCGCGCGGCGTCGGCACGGTCCTGCTCAACCACATCATGGGGCTGGCGAAGGAAGACGGCGCGAAGCTGCGCGCGGACTTCGTCGAGACCGGGCGCAACCGGGTCATGTACGTGACCTACGCCTTCGCGGGGTTCTCCGAGATCTCGCGCGACGGCGCGCGGCTCGTCCTGGAGTCCGACCTGAGCACGATCCAGCCGCCGCCGCCCTATCTGACGATGGAGCTGCGATGACCAAACCGATCACGGCGCGGCCCTGGCTGCCCGGCGGGATCCCGCCGGGCAGCGCGACGAGGCTGTTTTGCTTCCCGCACGCGGGAGCGAGCGCGGCGGTCTACCGGGAATGGGTCTCCGCGGCCGGCGACGACCTGGCCGTCCTGCCGGTCCAGCTGCCAGGCCGGGCCGAACGCGGCCGCGAGACACCGCACGGCGACGTCGAAAGCCTGGTCGAGGCGGCCATCGACGGTCTCGGTGACGCGCTGACCGGGGACTTCGCGTTCTTCGGGCACAGCGTCGGCGCCCTGACCGCGTACCTGCTCACCCGCAGGCTCGCCGAGCGCGGGGCCACGCTGCCGAAGCACCTGTTCGTCTCGGGCAGGGCGGCGCCGCAGCTGCCCGACACCCGGCTCCAGCTGCGGGACCTGCCGGACGAGCGGCTCGCCGCCGAACTCCACGCGCTCGGCGGGCTGCCGGGCGTCCTGCGGCGCGAACGGGAACTGCTGGCGATGTTCCTGCCGCTGATGCGGGCCGATCTGGCGGTCAACGAGACCTACCGGCACTTGCCGGGGGAGCGGTTGCCGGTGTCGCTGACCGTGTTCGGCGGCGACCGCGACCCGCGGGCCGATCTGGACGAACTCGCGGCGTGGCTCGAACTCTCCGCCGACTCGACGATGGTCACCTACCCGGGCGGGCACTTCTACCTCGAACAGCGCGTACCGGAGCTGCTCGCGGTGATCCAGCGGAAGCTGGGCCGATGACCACGCAGTGGTTCTCGGCCTGGAAACAGCCTTCGGGCGCGCTGGGCGAACGGCTCCGCCCCGGCCGGGACGCGCACGTGTGGCGGATCCCTCTTGCTCGGGTGCTCGCCCCGGGCTCGGCCGAGGTCTACGGCCTGCTCGGCGCGCTCTCCGAAGACGAGCTGCGCCGGGCGGCCGCCATCACGGTGGACGAGGAACGGGCCCGGTTCCTGGCCTCGCACGTCGCCCTGCGCGACGTCCTCGCCTCCTACACTGGCATCCCGCCGTCCGCGCTGCGGTTCACACGCGACGGCGATCGTCCGGCACTGGCGGGCGAGACGGGGATCGAGTTCAGCCTGTCCCGCTCCGGCGCGCTGGCGCTGGTCGCGGTCACCGCCGGGGTCCGGGTCGGCGTGGACGTCGAAGAGGTCCGGGCGGTCGACCACGACGGCCTGGCCGCGCGGACGCTGCGTCCGGAGGAGGCCGCCGCCGTACACGAGCCGCTGACCTTTTTCCGGTACTGGACCTGCAAGGAGGCCTATCTCAAGGTCGACGGCATCGGCCTCGCCGGCCTGCCGGGGCCCTCGTTCACCCTCACCGGCGGCGAAGTCGTCTTCGACGACCGTCCTGAGTGGACGATCACGGAACTGGACGCCGGCGCCGGCCACGCGGCCGCGCTGGCCGTCCCGGCGCGCCCGGTCACCGTGCGCGCCTTCGACTGGCTTCCCGGCAGGCAGCGCACGGCCGGGGAGCACCGGAAAGGCGGAGTGAAATGAGCGACCCGAAAGCGGAGCTCGAAGCGTTCATCCAGACCACGGAGTTCAGCTGTCTCGGCGCTCGCGCGGCGTTGAAGAAGGGCTCGATCGTCCACGGCCACTACCCGGCGCTGGGGGATCCGGAATCGGCGCGTGCCCACTACCGCGACATGCTCGGCTACGCCCGCGGCATCCGATCCACCTTGTCGGACAAGAGTTTCCGCACCTTCGTGTCGACTTTCGAGGAACCCGGCGGGGTTCTCGACGAGGAGGAGTACGAACGCCTGCTGTGGCGCCATCTCCAGCTCATCCACGACATCGACAGCCGCACCTACGGCCTCGACGAGGGTGCCACCTCGGACCCGAACGAACCGAACTTCGGCTTCCACGTCGCCGGGCACTCGTTCTTCGTCGTCGGCATGCACCCGGGCTCGTCCCGGGCGAGCCGCCGGTTCTCGCGGCCGGCGATCGCGTTCAACTCGCTGATGCAGTTCATGCTGCTGGGGGACAAGTTCTTCTCGATGCAGGACGCGATCCGCAAACGCGAGACGACCAACAACGGCTCGGTCAACCCGAGCTTCACCACCTACGAGTACCAGATGCCGTCCCGCCACTTCTCCGGGCGGATGACCGAAGAGGACTGGAAGTGCCCGTTCACCTCGCGGCACGAGCCCTCGTCGGTCAAGTACACCTCGGACGTGATGCAGCGCCCCACCGGCTGACCCCTCCCGCCGCGAAAGAGCCCCCGGCCACTTCGGTGACCGGGGGCTTTTCGTTGTGACCAGACACGGAACTCGCGTGCTTGAAGCCCGTGACTCACGTGATTGGAGCCGTGACTCGCGTGACCGGAGCCGGAACTCGTCCGATCACGCGAGTTCCGGCTTTAATCACGCGAGTCACGTCTTCGGGCCCGGTCGGGAACCCTCAGGCGAGGGCCTCGACGCGGCGCGGGACCGGACGGCGCAGCAGCGCGGTGCGGGTCGCGCGCGGGATCCGCTGGTAGACCAGCTCCCGCAGGGTCGCGCGGCGGAAGGTGTAGCCGGCGTCGTCGTCCTCGCGGCGCAGCACCGAAAGGCTCGCGAGCCGGGAGAGCGTGCCCTCGATC
Organism: Amycolatopsis oliviviridis; assembly: GCF_014654365.1. Lineage (GTDB taxonomy): Bacteria > Actinomycetota > Actinomycetes > Mycobacteriales > Pseudonocardiaceae > Amycolatopsis > Amycolatopsis oliviviridis. Next base: position 321,395 of record NZ_BNAY01000002.1, on the reverse strand, counting down.
TCGGCGGTGTCCCGGCCGCAGACGGCGGCGACGTCCTCGGCGGTGAACGCGTCCCCGGCGAGGCTGGCCGCCTTCAGGAGGGATTTCTCGGTGGCGGGCAGGTTGTCGAGCTGCGCGGCGAGGGTCCGGCGGACGAGCGGGGGTGTCATCGCCTGGCCCAGTCCCGGAAACGGGGTGGTCCTGCCGTGCACCTCCTGGGCGTACGCGTGCGCGAAGCGGGGGTTCCCGCCGATCCTGCCGATCAGTTCCTGCCTGCCGCGGATGAGCCGGGCGGTGCCGGGAAGGAGCTTGTCGAGCAGTTTGCCGACGGCGTCGTCGGAAAGCGGGGCGAGGCTGACCGTCGTCCCGCAGCGTTCGCCGTGTTCGGCTTCCAGCAGCCCGGGCCGGGCGGACGCGACGATCAGGACCGGCAGCCCCGCACAGGCTTCCCCGAGCCGGTCGACGGCGTCCCGGGTCTCGACGTCAGCGCGGTGCAGGTCGTCGGCCAGCACCACCAGCGGGCCGTAGGCGGTCAGTTCGCCGGCGGCCGCCCGGAGCGCGGAGTCGCCGCCCTCGGTGCGCAGCCGCGAGGCGGTCTGGGGGAGCAGGCCCGGGACGACGGCGAACGCTTCGGCGACGTCGGCACCGGCGTCCAGCACCCGGATCCGGGGCTGTTCGGACAGGGTCTCGGCGAACTCGGCGAGGAGCCGGGTCTTGCCGATCCCGGGCTCGCCGAGCACCGTCACCCGATGCGGGCGGCCGCCGCGCTCGACGAAGCCGAGAAGGTGGTTCAGCAGATCCAGGTCGTGGTCACGGCCGACGAAGCCACCTGGATCGGCGGGCTCCGCAACCGGGTGCTGGCGGACGGAAACGGCGTGCCACCAACCAGGGGAGTCCTCCGATGCCTCGTGCACCACGGCGGGTTCGGAGGCCTCGCGGACCGCGTCCGACACCCGGATCCGGCCTTCCGGCGCGCGCAGCGCCGAGCGGACACAGCGGTCCAGCACGGGACCCGCCACCTGACCGGGACCGGCGGCGGTGAACTCGACGAGGACGTCGCCGCTGTCGACGCCGATCTGGGTGGCGATGCCCGCTGTGACCAGCCGGTCGTGGATCCGCAGCGCGGTCCGGGTCGCGTGGACGGCGTCGTCGTCATCGGTGCGGGGGAGACCGAACAGGGCCAGCACGACCGGACCCGATTCCCCGGGCAGATGCGCACCCGCGGCGAGCGCCTCTTCCTCGACGACGGTCCGCAGCCGTGCTTGCACCGCGACGGCCTCTTCGGGGTCGTCGTCCGGGGTGGCGGCGAGGGCGACACCGATCGCGACGACCGGCTTGCGCTCGCTCTCGACGGGCTCGGACCGGGGCAGGGCGATCACCGGGGCGGGCGTGAACGGCAGCGGCTCGGCCACCGGGGCGGGCTCGGCCGCCGGCTCGGGTGCGGGCCGCGGCGCCGGGTCCGGGCGCCGGGTGAGCAGGGTTTCGTCGTGCTGGAGGATCGCGCGCTCCAGCTCGCGCAGTTCCTTGCCCGGTTCCAGGCCGAGGCCCTCGGCGAGGCTGGCGCGCGTCGCGCGGTAGACCTCGAGGGCGTCGACGTGGCGGCCGCAGCGGTAGAGCGCGGTCATCAGCTGGGCGTTGAGCCGCTCGCGGTTCGGGTTGGCCTCCGCCATCCCGCGCAGGTCGGTGAGCACCTCGTGGTGGTGCCCCCGGTCCAGCTCCAGCCCGAAGAGATCCTCGTGGACGGCGATCCGCTGGTCCTCCAGCGCGACCAGCTCGGGCCACACGACGCCGGTCTCGGTGAGGTCGGCGAGCACCGGGCCACGCCACAGCGCGAGCGCGTCGCGGTACGCCGAGACGGCCTGGTCGACGTCGCCACCCGCCTGCGCCGTCCGGCCTTCGGCGGCGAGACGCCGGAACCGGGAGACGTCGACCTGGTCGCTGTCGACGCGCAGCAGGTAACCGGGGGCGTGGGTGAGCAGCATCGCCTGCTCGGCGCCGGTGCGCTGGGCCAGCGTGGCGCGCAGCCCCGAAACGGCGTTCTGCACCATCTTGCGCGCGGTCGCGGGGATCTCGTCCGCCCAGATCGCCTGCAGCAGGGTGCTGGTGGCGATGACCTCGTTGTGGCGTAACAGGAGATAGGCGAGCACGGCCCGCTGGGTCGCCCCGCGCAGCACGACCGGACGTCCGTCGTGCACGACGTTGAAGGGGCCGAGTAGATCGAAACGCACGGGGTCACCACCTTGTTCGGGGCTTGCGAAGACGATCTCCACCGTGGCCCCGCACCCCGCCTCCCGACAACGTTGTGGCGCGGATACTGGCTCGGTGCCAGTGGCACCCGAGAACGATGCCAGTTACCGCCCGATGTGTTGACTGTGGACGTTCCCACTGCTAGACGCGCGCGGCTCTCCATGCATTTCGTCCTCTAAATGCGTGCCGCGCACCTCCGCCTGATCGCAATTAGTCCTCTGAATGCGGGATTCAGGTGCGGTATTCGCCGGTCAGGATCCCCGCCGCGAGCTCCACGCGGGACGCGTACCCGGTCCGGGAGAACAACCTGCTCAGCCTGCCTTCGACGCTCTTCTCGCTGGTTTCGAGGACGACGGCCAGTTGCCGGTTGGTGAGTCCCTCGGCGACGAGGATCGCCAGCAGCCGTTCGTTCTCGGCGGTCGTCTCCGTCCGGCCGGGACCGGCGAAGCCGTTGTCGCGCAACAGCTTCCGCACCCGGCCGCGCCAGAACCAGGCGCCCACCCCGCCGAACAGTTCGTACGCCTCGGTCCACGACTGTTCCGGCCGGTGCCCGGCGAGGCCCGCCTGCAGGAGCGTCATCGCCGACTCGTAGGGGACGTCGCGGCGTTCGCGGGCGATGGCCGCCGCGCGCCGGGCCGCGGCGGGCTCGCGGTACACCACCGCCCGGGCCAGGTGGTGGTTCTGGTGCGCGCGGGCGGTGTCGAGCTGGGTGGCCGTGCGCGCCGCGCGCCGGACCCAATGCTCCCCTTCGCGCTGCTTGTTCCGCGCCAGCGCCGAACGCGCCAGATCGGCCCAGAGGTCCTCGGTGCCCAGGACGTAGCCGCCCGCGTCGGCGCTGCGCGCGGCCGAGTACAGCAAGGCGTCGGCGCCTTCGGTGTCGCCGAGCTTGCTGAGCACGGTGAACTCGGCGTGGTCGATCGTGTGCCGCATCCCGGACGGGCGGCTGTCGGCGGCGAGCGCCCTGGCCCGGGAAAGCCAGCCTTGCGCGCCGAGGATCCGGATCGCGCATTGCGTCAGCAGGAAATGCAGTGGCCGCGCCGGATCGGTACCGCCCAGCATCGTCCGGCGGGCCAGCTCCATCGCCTCCGGCCAGTCCCCGCCCAGGTAGTTCAGCGCGAACCGGTTCGCCACGGGCAACTCGCCGACGACCAGTCCGGACGCGGCGATCCGCTGTCGCACCTGCCGGAGTTCTCCCAGCTGCAACAGCATTTCCACTTCGAACCGGCGCTGTTCGACCTCGTACTGCGGCAGATGCGCCGCCCGCCACAGCTCCGGATGTGCCACGAGGGTGTGCAGCTGGGACGTGTCGCCGAGCACGACACCGCAGGCCGCGAGGAACATCGTGCCGAAGTCGGCGGTGATGTGGTTGCTGGCGGTCCACACCGCGCGTTCCCGTTCGAGCAGGTCGCGCGTCTCGATCCAGCGATGGCTCAGCAGCAGGGCGTACGCCCGGTTGATCACCATCAGGGCGGGGTCGTCCGGCAGCACCGGTGACGCGCCCGCCGCGATCTCGGCGAGCTCACCGAGATCGCGGCGGGCGGCGAGCCCGGAGATGAACACGGTCGACAGTTCCTGCGCTTGAGCCGGGTCCAGATGGCCGAGATGCTTGCAGAGCACCTGCCGCGCGCAGTCCCCGGCCTCGGCCGCCCGGTAGTGCAGCGCCTTGGCCGAGCTCAGCAACATCAGCACGACCGTCCGCTCGGGCGGTTCGGTCACCCAGGACAGCGTCGCGTGGAGCCAGCGTTCCGCCTTGGCCCCGTCGGTGAACAGGACCCGCTTGCCGTTCTCGAGGAGTTCGGCCGACGCGCGGCGCGTGTCGACGAGCGATCCGGCCTGGGTGATCCAGTCGAGCACCAGATCGGGATCGGAGACGGACGCGGACCCCGACCACACGGCGTGGACCGCCTGGGCGGCCAGGCTGCGCGTGGCGTACGGGCCGATCCCGGTCAGCAGCGCGTCCCGGACGGCGGGGACCCGGAACCGGTGCCCGCCGTCCCGGTCACGCACCAGGACCCGTTCGGTGACGAGCTTGTCCAGCACCGCGCGGAGGTCGGCCTCCCGCCACCCGAGCGCGGTCGCGGCCAGCCCGGCGGCCGAGGCGCCGAGCGGCCCGAGGGCCGCCATCGTCTCGGCGACCTCCCGCACCCCGCCACCCGCCTCGGTCACCGCCCGCAGGAGCGGATGGTCCTCGGTGGCCACCGGCTGGTCGACCCGTTCGACTCGGTAGGCGGTGCGGTCGACGATCCGCAGGGCCCCGGCGGACCGGTAACCGTGCACGAGCGCGGTCAGCGCGGCCGGGTTGCCCCGGGCCGCGGCGTGCAGTTCGGTCACCAGGCCGTCGTTCGGCATGGCCGAGACCAGCCCGGTCAGCAGGGACCGCGACTGGGCCCGCGAAAGCGGCCGGAGAAACCGCAGCTTCGCGCGGCCGCCCGCCCGCAGCCGTGCGAAGGCCCCGAGCAGCGCGGGACTTCCGGACAGGTCGTCCCCGGCGCCGATCCGCACCGTCGCGACCACGCTGATCGGCGTCTCCGCCGAACACCGGTGCAGGAGCGGGCTCACCAGCCGGGCGGTGTGCTCGTCGAGCCACTGCGCGTCGTCGACCAGCACCACCAGCGGGGTCTGCGTCCGCAGGAGGGCGAACACGGCCGTCGCGATCTTCGCGACGGTTTCCGGGGTCGGCGTGGTCTCGCCCGCCCTGGCGAGCATGGCCAGCACGGATCGCCGCGCGGGCTCCTCCTCGGCCCGGTCCGCGCCGAGGAGGACGAGAAGCCGGAAGATCGCGCCGTACGGGAGTGTCCGGTCGAGTTCGGCCAGCCGTAGCACCAGCACCTTGGCCGACGGGGTGAGTTCCTCGGCGAGCCTGTCGAGCACCGTGCCCCGGCCGCAGCCGGGTTCGCCCGCGAGCACTGTCAACGAGGTCGCGGCGAGCACCACGTCGTCCCGCAGGGCCCTGACCTCCTCGGTACGGACATCGGCTCGCAGTCCCGTCCCGGCGCCCGGGTGCCTGGTGCTCATGCGCCCAGTTCACCAGGACGGGGCCCGGCTGGCCGTCACCCAACCGTATGAACCATGCCGTGGTGGGCGTCTCAGTCGACCGGTGACCGGTGATTCCTCCCGGGTACCGGCGGTTCTCCGGCCGTCGACAAACCGGCCGGTATGCTGAGACTCCGCACGAGAAGGAGCCGGCCATGACACGAGCGACCACCCGGAAGGCCGAGGCGAGCGGCGAAGACCAGGCCGCCGTCCCGCGCCGTCTGCTGTCGCACGCCACGAAGCTCTTCGCCAAGAAGGGTTTCGACCGCACCTCCGTGCAGGAGATCGTCGAGGCGGCCGGGGTCACCAAGGGCGCGATGTACCACTACTTCGGCTCCAAGGACGACCTCCTTTACGAGATCTACGCCCGGGTGCTGCGTGCGCAGACCGAGCAACTGGAAAAGGTGGCCTCGAGTGAGGCGCCGCTGCGGGAACGGCTGCGGTCCGCAGGCTCCGACGTCGTCGTCAGCACGATCGACAACCTCGACGACAACACGATCTTCATGCAGTCCATGCATCAGCTCAGCGTGGAGAAGCAGAAGGCCGTCCGCGCGGAACGCCGCAAGTACCACGAGCGATTCCGCACGCTGATCGAAGAAGGCCAGGAGTCCGGCGAATTCCGCGCGGACAAACCGGCCGACGTGATCGTCGACTTCTTCTTCGGCTCGGTGCACCATCTCGGTTCCTGGTACCGGCGTGGTGGCGCGCTCTCGGCCCGGCAGATCGGCGACCACTTCGCCGATCTCCTGCTGGCCTCGCTGCGACCCGAATAGCGTTCAGCCCGGTGGCGTGGGCACGAGCCGTTCCGCGAACCATTCGCTGCGGCGTTCGAGCACCGTTCCCACCTCCCAGCCGGCGGCGAAGGCGAGTAGCCCTTGCGCCACTTCATCCGCGGCCTCGGCAGGCCAGCCCTGGGTGGCCAGGCTCGACCGCAACGCTTCGGTGTAATCGGAGAAGGTGAAGCCGGGCAGTTCCGCGACGAGGGCCGTCGTCGTCCCGTGGTGCGAGTTCAGCCCGGCGAACGACCGGCTGCACCCGCATTCGGAATCGGGTGATTCCTCGCCGTCGTCGCAGCACGGGGCGATCCAGAGCAGCTCGCCCTCGATGCAGTGGGTGAAATCGTTCTCCCGCGCACCCTGGGTCTTCGAGGTGGCCACGAGCAGTTTCATGAGTACTCCCTGTTCGATCAGATGTTCGAACAGGTATACCGGCGGGGTCCGACACTTTCCGGGCCGGACCCCGCCGGGCGGATCAGGCGGGCAGGTCGATCAGCGGCGCGAGGGCCGCGCGATGCCGTCCAGGAGTGCCCAATGCGATCTCGTCGCTCTTCGCCCGCTTCAGGTACAGATGCGCGGGGTGCTCCCAGGTCATGCCGATCCCGCCGTGCAGCTGGACCGCCTCTTCGGCGGCGTGGACGGCGATGGGGGAGTTCCGGGCCTGCGCCACCGCGACGGCGATCGCGATGTCGTCACCGGAGGCCAGGCAGTCGGCGGCGTAGCGTGCGGTCGCCCTGGCGTTGACCAGATCCGTGTACAGATTCGCCAGCCGGTGCTTCAGCGACTGGAAGGAGCCGACCTGACGGCCGAACTGGTAGCGCTCCTTCAGATAGCGCACCGTTTCGTTCAGCGCCCATTCGGCGATCCCGAGCTGTTCCGAAGCGAGCAGCCCCGCCGCCGTCACCAGTGCCGTGTCCAGCGCGGACGCCGCCGTCGAGGAGCCGGCGACGCGCTTCGCGGCCACGTTCTCCAAAGTGACGTCGGCGATGCGCCGGGTCAGGTCCAGGGAAACCGCTTCGGTGACCGTGACGCCCGCCGAAGCCGCGTCGACCGTGTAGAGACCGGGACCGTCGGGTCCCACCGCCGGGACGACGATCAGCTCGGCCACGGAAGCGTCGACCACGCTGCGGACCTGACCGCTGAGCGTGCCGTCGGCGGTCGCGGTGACCGTCGAGGGGAACTCGGCGCCCGGCGCGGTCGAGAGCGGCACGGCCAGCGCGCCGACGAGCGCACCCGCGGCCAGTTTCCCGAGCCTTTCCGCCACTTCCGGCTGCGAAGTGTCGGTCGCCAGCAAGGCCGACGTCGCCAGGACGGCGCTACCGAGATAGGGGACGGGGGCGACGCTGCGCCCGAGTTCCTCCAGCACGACGGCCACTTCACGCGCCGACGCGCCATGCCCGCCCAACGCCTCCGGGACGGCGAGACCGGCCGTGCCGAGATCGGCGGCGAGCGTGCGCCACAACGCCAGGTCGTACGGCTCCGCCGTCTCGGTCCTGGAGATCAGGGACGCGGGTTCCACGCGGTCGGAGAACAGATCGCGGACGCTGGCCCGGAGGTCCTCTTCGACCTCGGAGTACAACAGGTCGCTCATCGGGGCAGGTCCTTCCAGGCGACGTCCTTGTCGATCCGCGGCTCGGACGGCAGCCCCAGCACGCGTTCGGCGATGATGTTGCGCAGGACCTCCGAGGTGCCGCCCTCGATCGAGTTCCCCTTCGCGCGCAGATAGCGGTACCCGGCCTCGCGGCCGAGGAAGTTGACGCCGTCGGGACGCCGCATCGTCCAGTCGTCGTAGCGCAGGCCTTCGTCACCGAGCAGTTCGATCTCCAGCCCGGACGCGGCCTGGTTCAGCTCCGAGAACGCGACCTTGACCGCGGATCCCTCGGGTCCCGGCGCACCGGCGGCGAGTTGCTGCCGCAGCCGCGAACTCACCAGGCGCAGGCTTTCGCCCTCCACCCACAGTTTCAGCAGCCTGTCGTGCAGTTCGGAGGTCCGCAGTTCCGGCCGCTCCCGCCAGGTCTCCGTGACGACGCCGACCATCCCGCCGTCGCGCGGGAACTCGGTCCCGCCGATCGCGACCCGTTCGTTCATCAGCGTGGTCTGCGCGACCTTCCAGCCCTCGCCGACCGCGCCGAGGCGGTGCGCGTCGGGAATGCGGACCTCGCTGAGGAAGACCTCGTTGAACTCGGCCTCGCCGGTGATCTGGCGCAGCGGCCGGACCTCCACGCCCGGCGCGGTCATGTCGCACAGGAAGTACGTCATGCCACGGTGTTTCGGCACGTCGGGATCGGTGCGGGTGACCAGGATGGCCCACTGCGACTTGTGCGCGCCCGACGTCCAGACCTTCTGGCCGGTGACCACCCAGTCGTCGCCGTCGCGTACCGCGCGGGTGCCCAGCGCGGCGAGGTCGGATCCGGCGCCCGGCTCGCTGAACAGCTGGCACCACACCTCCCGCTCGGTCCACAATGGACGCAGGAAGCGCTGATGCTGTTCGGGCGTGCCGAAGGCGAGGATGGTCGGCGCGGCCATGCCGAGGCCTATCCCGATCCGCCGTTTGTCGTTGTCCGGCGCGCCCGCCGCCGCGAGCTCCTTGTCCACGACGGACTGGAGTGAACGCGGCGCGCCCAGCCCGCCCAGGCCCTCGGGGAAGTGGATCCACGCCAGCCCGGCGTCGAACCGCGCGTCGAGGAAGTCCTGGCGCGGTGCGCTTTCCGGCGGGTACGCGGCCAGCAGATCGGCCACCCGCCGCTTGAGATCGTCCACAGTGGTCACTTCTTCTCCCCGCAGTATTTCTTCAGTTCACGGTGCGCCAGCGAGCGCTTGTGCACCTCGTCCGGGCCGTCGGCCAGGCGCAGTGTCCGTACCTGTGCCCACATCTCGGCGACCGGGAAGTCCTGGCTGACGCCACCGGCGCCGAACAGCTGCACGGCCTTGTCGAGGATCCATTCGACGGTGATCGGCGTGGAGATCTTGATCGCCTGGATCTCGGTGTGCGCGCCCTGGTTGCCGACGGTGTCCATCAGCCACGCGGTCTTGAGCACCAGCAGCCGCTGCTGCTCGATCTTGACCCGCGCCTCGGCGATCCAGTCCTGCACCACGCCCTGTTCGGCGATCGGCTTGCCGAAGGTCTCGCGCGAAAGCGCCCGGCGGCACATCAGCTCCAGCGCGCGTTCGGCCATGCCGATGGCGCGCATGCAGTGGTGGATCCGGCCCGGTCCGAGACGGGCCTGCGCGATGGCGAACCCGTCGCCCTCGCCGGCGATGAGGTTCTCCGCCGGCACGCGGACGTCCTCGAAGAGCACCTCGGCGTGCCCGCCGTGGTCGCCGTCGGTGTAGCCGAACACGTGCATGCCGCGTTTCACGGTCATGCCGGGGGTGTCGCGGGGGACCAGGATCATGCTCTGCTGCTTGTGTGCGGGTGCGTCCGGATCGGTCTTGCCCATCACGATGAAGATCTTGCAGTTCGGGTTCATCGCGCCGGAGATGTACCACTTGCGGCCGTCGACGACGTACTCGTCGCCGTCCCGGCGGATGCTGGTGGCGATGTTGCGCGCGTCGGAGGAGGCGACGTCGGGTTCGGTCATCGCGAACGCGGACCGGATCTCGCCGTCCAGCAACGGCTGGAGCCACTGCTTCTTCTGCTGGTCCGTGCCGAACATGGTGAGGACTTCCATGTTCCCGGTGTCCGGCGCCGCGCAGTTCAGCGCGGTCGGCGCGAGCCGCAGGCTGCGGCCGGTGATCTCGGCCAGCGGCGCGTACTGCAGGTTCGTCAGGCCCGCGCCGTGGTCGCCGGGGAGAAAGAAGTTCCACAGCCCGCGCTTGCGGGCCTCGGCCTTCAGCTCCTCGACGATCGGCGGCTGCGACCATTCGCTGTCACGCTCGGCCAGCTGGGCCTCGAAGACGGCCTCGGCCGGGTAGACGTGCGAATCCATGAACTCGAGGAGTTTTTCCCGCAGCTCCTCGGTTTTCGCGTCGAAGGCGAAGTCCATCTCTATCCCTCTTCCTTGAGAGTCTCGTTGCCGTGCGCGATCAACGGGACGACGCCCGAGCCGATGCCGTCGAACCCGGCACCGACGGTCTGCCCCTTGCTGTAGCGGAGGTGGATGCCTTCCAGGATCACCGCGAGTTTGAAGAAGGCGAAGCTCACGTACCAGTTGAGCCGGGAGACGTCGCGGCCGGAACGCTCGGCGTACCGCGCGATGACCTCGTCGTTGCGCGGGTAGCCCGGCGCCGAACTGGCGTTGGACACGAACTGCAGGGAGACCTTGTCGCGTTCGGCGTAGGCCACCAGCAGCGCGAGGTCGGTCAGCGGGTCGCCGAGGGTGGACATCTCCCAGTCCAGCACCGCGGTGATCCGGTCGTCCGCGTTCACCAGCACGTTGTCGAGCCGGTAATCGCCGTGGACGATCGACGGCCTGCCCGATTCCGGCACCGACGACGCGAGCCGGTCGTGCAGTTCGTCGACGCCGGGCAGATCGCGGCTGCGGTTGCCGTCGAGCTGCTTCTTCCAGCGCCGCAGCTGGCGTTCGAGGAAGCCCTCCGGACGGCCGAAGTCGCCGAGCCCCACCGACTCCGGATCGACGGCGTGCAGCGCGACGAGCGTGTCGACCAGCTCGTCCGCGATCGCCTTCGTCCGGGCGGGGCCCAGCGCGGCCAGTTCGGTGTCCGAACGGAAAGGAGTGCCCTCCACGAACTCCATCACGTAGAACCGCGAACCGATGACGTCGGTGTCCTCGCACAGCAGCACCGTTTCCGGCACCGGGACGGCCGTGCCGTGCAGACCGGAGATCACCCGGAACTCGCGGCCCATGTCGTGCGCGGTCGGCAGGACGTGGCCCAGCGGCGGGCGGCGGACCACCCAGCGGGACCGGCCGTCACCCACGACGTAGGTGAGGTTGGACCGGCCCCCTTCCACGACCTCGCCGCTCAGGTCGCCCTGGACGAGACCCGGCCGGTGCTCTTCCAGGTGGGCCTTGAGCCTGGCCAGGTCGAGGCCCGGCAGGTCGGTCTGGTTCATGGTGCCTCCAGCGTCTCGCTTTCCGGTTACAGTACCGACCAGTCGGTATGTCGGGTAGGGGTGGTCCGGCGAGGTGCCGGAGGTCACCCGGTCAGGCGATCAGCCGGACGACCATTTCCGCGACGCACGCCGGCTTCGGCTCGCCGTCGATCTCGATGGTCCACCGGACGACGGCCTGCTTGCCGCCGGCGACGTCGGTGACCTCGATCAGCTCGGCGCCCGCCCGGATCTTCGAGCCCACCTTGACCGGCTGCGGGAACCGGACCTTGTTCAGGCCGTAGTTGATGCCCATCTTGAGCCCGTGGACCCGGTAGAGCTTCCCGACGAAGCCCGAAATGAGCGACAGCGTCAGGAAACCGTGGGCGATCGGCGCCCCGAACGGGCCACCGGCCGCCTTCTCGACGTCGACGTGGATCCACTGGTGGTCGTCGGTGGCGTCGGCGAACAGGTTCACCCGCTCCTGGGTGAGCGTCAGCCAATCGCTGTAGCCGAAGTGCTCGCCGACGGCGTTCTCGAACTCCTGCAGGGAGGCGAATTCGCGCATGGCTCAGTCCTTCGGTCCGCCGGCGACGTAGATGACCTGGCCCGAGATGAACCCGGCGCCGTCGCTCACCAGGAACGAAGCGAGGTTGGCGATGTCGTCGGGGGTGCCGACGCGCTGCACCGGGATCTGCGACGCGGCCGCCGCCTTGAAGTCCTCGAACGACATGCCGATCCGCTCGGCGGTCGCCGCGGTCATGTCGGTGGCGATGAAGCCGGGGGCGATGGCGTTCGCGGTGACGTTGAACTTGCCCAGTTCGATCGCGAGCGTCTTGGTGAAGCCCTGCATGCCCGCCTTGGCCGCGGAGTAGTTGACCTGGCCGCGGTTGCCCAGCGCCGAGGTGCTGGACAGGTTGACGATGCGGCCCCACTTCTCCTGCGTCTGGTACTTCTGCACCTCGCGGGTCATCAGGAACGAGCCCTTCAGGTGCACGCCCAGCACCGAGTCCCAGTCCTGTTCGGTCATCTTGAACAGCAAGTTGTCGCGGGTGATACCGGCGTTGTTGATCAGCACGGTCGGCGCGCCGAGCTCCTCGGCCACCCGGGTCACCGCCGCCTCGACCTGCGCGGCGTCGTTGACGTCCAGCGCGACGCCGACGGCCTTGCCGCCTTCGGCGACGATCGCTTCCGCCCCCTGCTTGACGCCCGCCTCGTCGAGGTCCAGCAGGCCGACGGCGAACCCGTCGGAAGCGAGCCGCTTGGCCACGGCCGCGCCGATGCCGCGGCCGGCGCCGGTGACGATCGCTACACGGGAGGGATGTTCGGTCACGGGTGACTCCTCGTCGTCGAGTGGAAGTGACGCCGAGTCTGCCGTACTAAGCGGTTGGTTTATAGAGATGCCCGGTGATGACTCCCCCTGTGATCGTCATCACGGTGGGTGCCGCCGATGCCCGAACGAATAGTCCGGACGACCTGATCGGACCGGTCTCTAGCGCTCCGACCTGCACTTCCGAAAGCCTCGGCGCACCGATACGAGCGCAACCGGAGGTGCCACATGCGCCGAAGAGCCCCTGTCCTGACCGTCCTGCTCCTGGTGACCTTGCTCGGGGTGACCAGCGCGCAAGTCGCACAGGCCGCTCCCGGGCAGCCGCCGCCGGAGAACGCCGCGGTGCCCGGTCCGCGCACGCTCACCCTGATCACCGGAGACCGGATCACCGTGCAGGAGCGGCAAGGCGAGGTGCCCGCCCTGTCCGTGCAGCCGGGACCCGGTCGTGAGCGGATGGGTTTCCAGCGCAGCCAGGACAAGGACGGCTGGGCGGTCTACCCGGCCGACGCCCTGCCGCTGGTGGCGAAGGGCGTTCTGGACGAGCGCCTGTTCCGGGTCGACCGGCTGCTCGCCGACGGCTACGACGACAGCGCGCGATCGACCCTTCCGCTGATCGTGCAGCAGGACGGCTCGGCGGCCATCGTGGGCGCGACCGCGGTGCGACGGCTGGACAGCGTCGGCGCGACCGCGTTCGCCCAGCCCAAAGAGCGCGCGGGGGAGTTCTGGTCCACTTTGACCGGTCCTCGCGCGGCTTCGGTGCGGAAGGTGTGGCTGGATCACCGGGTCAAGGCGAACCTCGACCACAGCGTGCCCCAGATCGGTACGCCGCGGGCCTGGCAGAGCGGGTTCACCGGCAAGGACGTCAAGGTCGCGGTGCTGGACACCGGGGTCGACGCCGCCCATCCGGATCTGGCGGGAAAGGTGGTCGCGGCCAAGGATTTCTCCGGTGGCGGGGACCCCACCGACCGGCACGGCCACGGCACCCACGTCGCCTCGACGATCCTCGGGTCCGGCGCGGCGTCCACCGGGCGGCTCAAGGGTGTCGCGCCCGACGCGGGACTGCTCGCGGGCAAGGTGCTCGGGGACGACGGCAGTGGCGGCTGGTCCGAGATCATCAGCGGGATGGAGTGGGCGGTCGCCGAGGGCGCCAAGGTGATCAACCTGAGCCTCGGCGGCGAGGACGGTGAAGACGTCGATCCGCTGGAAGCGGCGGTGAACCGGCTCACGAAGGACCACGGCGTGCTGTTCGTGATCGCCGCCGGCAACGACGGGGAACGCGGAGCGGGCACGGTGGGATCGCCGGGCAGCGCCGACGCGGCACTCACCGTCGGCGCGGTGGACCGGGCCGACGCGCTCGCGCCGTTCTCCGGCAAGGGCCCGCGCCGGGGCGACAACGCGGTCAAACCGGAGATCACCGCGCCGGGCGTGGAGATCGTCGCGGCGAAGACCGGAGGCGGCTACCAGCCGATGTCGGGCACCTCGATGGCGACGCCGCATGTGGCGGGCGCGGCGGCGCTGCTCGCCCAGCAGCACCCCGACTGGCGGCCCGAGCGACTCAAGGCCGGGCTCACGGGCACCGCGAAGCCGGCCGAAGGACCGACCGTCTTCCAGCAGGGAACCGGGCGCGTCGACGTCGCCAAGGCGGTCGAGCAGCGTGTGAGCACCGATGTCACCACGCTGGCCTTCGGCACCGTTCCGGTGGCCGATCCGAAACCATTGACCCGGGAGATCACCTACCGCAACAGCGGTGACGCTCCCGTCGACCTCGACCTGCGGCTCGACGTCCGTGACGAGAACGGGAAACCGGCGGCCGACGGCCTGTTCGCGGTGGACCGGCCGCGGATCACCGTGCCCGCCGGGGCGACCGCGACCGCCGTGGTCACCGTGAACCCCGCGCGGAAGCCACGTGGTGCCTATGGCGGCACGCTGCTCGCCACGTCCGCCTCCGGCGCCGAGGTCCGCAGCCTGATCGGCGCCGACCTCCAGCGCGAGGTCTTCACGGCCGACGTCAAGCTGTTCGACCGCAAGGGCAACGGACCCGGGCCGCAGGGACCGAGCGGCATCCTGTTCGTGAGCAATCTGGACAGTGGCGACCTGAAGATCTACGACGCGCGGGAAGGTGGTGGCCCGATCCAGTTGCCGCAGGGCCGCTACCTGTTCGTCGTCCAGATCCACGAACAGCCGGGGTCGAGTCTGGTCAGCGAGCCGGGCTTCGTCCTCGACCGGAATCGGGAAGTGGTGCTGGACGGGCGCTCGGCCAAGCCCGTGACGGTACGTACCGATCGCCGGGACGCCAGCTCGAACGGCCAGATCATCGTCTTCTCCGAAGAGGTCGCGGGCCGGGGCGCGACGAGCCATTCGTGGTACCAGCCGAGGCTTTTCGGCGAGGAGCAGTACTCCTACGTCGCCCCCACTCGCACGGACGTGCCCGGCTTCAGCTTCCTCGTCACGACCATGCTGAGCAAGCAGACCGCCGAGGGCCGGTCGGAGAACAGCCCGTACGTCTACAACCTCCAGTTCCCCAGCGAGGGCCGGGTTCCCGACGTCTCCGCGTACCGGGTGCGCGACCACGAACTGGCGAAGGTGACCGTCACCTACGCCTCCACCGGTAAGCAGTGGGGCAACCTGCACGTGCTGCCCTCGCCCTACGACGACGAAGTCGCCTTCGGCAACGCCTGGTTCCTCACCGCTCAGGCCCAGTTGCCGTCGACGCGGGAGGAGTTCTACAGCACCGGGAAGATCCGCTGGCTGAAGCGGCTCTTCGTGGACCGGGTCGGCAGCAACGGAACCTGGGGCGACATCCATGAAACCGCGGCAGGCGTGGAATACCGCGCGAGTCAACGGTCCAAAGAGGACTGGAACCGCGCCGTCGTCGGCCCGACCCTGACGAAGCTGACCAAGGCGGTGCGCGACGGTGACACCATGAGTGTCCTGCTCCCGCTGCTCTCGGCGAGTGGTGACCACGTCAGCCTCTCGGCGGTGGAAGGCACCACACGGCTCTCGCGGGACGGGAAGGAGATCGGTTCGGTGCCCAAGGTTCCCGGCCACATGTGGCCGAACGCCGGTCCGGTCACCTTCACCGTTCCGCCGGAGGCCGGCGACTATACGCTGACCGTCGACGCGAAGCGGCCGGAAGACGCCAACGCCGAGTTGTCCGGCAATGTGGTCATGTCGTGGAACTTCCGCTCGCAGCGGAGCGCGGGAGAGACGCCGCTGCCGCTGATGACGCTGCGGGCCACCCCGTCGCTCGGCCCGGCCAACGACGCCTGGCGCCTGCTCCCGCTGGTCGTGCCGATCGAGGTCGAGCGATCCGCGGGGATGACGGGAACGCTGCGGCAGGTCACCGCCGAGGCCTCCTTCGACGGCGGCAAGTCCTGGCACCGGCAGCCCGTCTTCGGCAGCGGTCCGCACCGGCAGGCCCTCGTCGTGGCGCCGCCGTTCGGTTCGTCGGCCTTCGCGTCCCTGCGGCTGTCGGCGACGGATTCCGGTGGGAACTCGGTGACGCAGACGATCACGAACGCTTATCGGCTGCGGTAGGCGTCCGGCCTCGTGAGTGGTAAGTGTCGTTCTAACGGCACTTACCACTCACGACCCACCCGCCCCACTGGCTACCAGCGCTTGCCTGCTTGCCTGTACATGAAGGCCCCTTGCTTGCGCCTGGCTCTGTGAAGGACCCCTTCATGTACTTGGGCCTGGCGTGAAGGCCTCCTTCACTACCTTCAGGGTAGGCAAGGAGGCCTTCACGACCAGCCAGAGTTCAGCTTGCGCGCCTGCCCAGGACCTCAGTGATCAGCTTCGGCAGTTCGCCAGATGCCTTCCTCGCGGGAAACGAGGGTGCCGATCTCCTGCGCGGCGACGCCTTCCGCGGCGAGCGTCTTCCTGGCGAGTTCGACGTCCTCCGGCCGCACGGCGACCACGAGCGTCCAGTCACCCCAGGCCTGCGCGAGCTCGAACAGGCCGAGTCAGGACACGGATCCCGGCGACGACCGGTTCGGGGAGCCGGGCCCGCTCTTCGACGAGCAACGCGTACGCCCAGAGGTAGCCGGGCGAACCGAGCAGCAGCAGACGATCACCCGCCTCGGCGGCCGCTGGGTCATCGGTTCCGCCATTTTCGAATAGTCCTGGTCATTCGTGGTATCTCTTCGATGAGCAGTGGGGCGACGATTCCGCAACTGATCCCGATGAGGATTTCGGACCAATGCGGAACGGGTGCCGGGATGAAGGCGAGCACAAGGAAAAGGATGGCGAGCCAGGTCTTCCACTGTTTTCTCAGAAGCCAGAGGAACCTGGCAAGCGGGGAAACGTGCACGGAGTTCGACCACGCTTCTTCGAAGAGCCGCCGGAAGATCCTGACGAAATTCGGCAGCATGCCCTGCGGTGAAGCGACCTCGATCATGACACCTTCGAGGCTTCTTTGCCGGTAAGGATCGTATATGTCGAATCGCACGATTTCGCCGTCCACGGAGAAGCAGGTGGCGAGTTCCATGTCCTCCGGTGTCCTGCTCAGCCGGATTTCGACCGTCGGTGAGTTGTGGAACTCCCGAATCCATGCCGTGATGCGCTCATTGTAAATGGATCGCATGGTTTCGTTTCGCCATTTCGCGGCGAGTGTCGGGGCGGCGAGCAATATGCGCACTTTCACCCCGGCTTCGGCTCGCTCGTGAAGTGCGCGAACCGTCTCTTCGTAAGGTGGTGTCACCAGCATCGGTAGGCAGATTTCGCCTTGCGCGGACCGGAGGAGGTCCAGATACGAGTGAAATACCGAGGAGTTTTCCATCGGGCCGAGGATCTTGATGTAGGGCTCGAGTGTGACGCGAATCGCCAGCAGTCGGTCGGCGACACCTTGGTCGCCGAGGTGGGCTGCGATCAGATATGCCAGATGGGGGACGCGTCCGGTCATCGTCGTGCCGTGAATGACGGCCTGGGTGAGCCATTCTCTGTGGAGCAGGTCTCGAATCGCCAGGCGAGCCTCGGTGATGGACTCGAGTCCGGGATACTGACGGACGATCTCGGCGAGATCCTTCTCTGGCCGGTCGTATTCGCGGGTTGCCATCACCACGGCCAGCATTGCCGAGGAGCGAGTCAACCCGGTCTGCTGGAGATCTTGGGCTATTCGCAGTTCCGACCTGTCGAGAGTTCCCACGAGGCCTCCTCCTGGCGGGCGGACAGCTACAGCATAGATGCGGCTAATTCGGGTGTCTGCCCGCCAGGAGGATGAACCGACTAGCCGCCGAAGTCGGCTGCGCTTTCGATTCTTTCGGCCAGTCGGGAAGGCATGACGAAATGATCCTTCGAGTAATTGTGCGGAATACGGTCGTACGATTCCTCGCTGCCCGCGGAAGCGAACAGCATCAAATTGCAGATTCTGGCACCGGGGTGCAAAAGGACGGCATGGCGCAGATGGTTGACTATTTCCAGGGTCAGAACCGCGCCGGTCGCGCTGCCGAAGCCGGGGCTGACCTGACCGCAGAGAACCACGCTGACCCCGAGGCGGGCGTAGTCGCTGGTGCCGTCGACGAGTCCCGCCAAAAGGCTCGAAAGCCCGATGCGTTCCATGGTCGGAGCGAGGACGACCTCGCCGGGCTCCACTCGTAGCCGGCCTTGTTCGTCCAGAGCCTTCGGTACGAGGTCCGGGTACGTCGACCGGTCGGCGATGTCGACCGGGCCGGTGGACACCAGACTGAAGGCTTCTTCGCCCAGCCGCAGGCTGATCGCCGCGGGCCGGATCAAGGAGTCGTCGAAGGGTTCGACGGAAAGGTCGCCGTCCTTGTACGCCTTCCTGATCTCCCGGTCGGTGAGGACACCGCGGTCGAATCGCGAGTTCCCGATCCGGATCTCGGTGACCCGGCTCGAGGAAGCCGGCTGGACTGTGGTCATGACGAGGCTCGCTTGTCGAATGCGGCGACGACGGACTTGACGAGAATCCGGAAGTCCTCTTCGGTCAGCTCGCCGTTGGGCTGGTCGTCGGTTTGGTCGGGCAGGCAGTAGACGACGGTTTTCGCCGATCGATGAGGTCCTTGCAGGACCACGGTCGCGGTGAGGCGTTCGTCGATCGGCCGGACGGTGTGCACGACCTCGGTGTCACAAGAGTAGACCTGCCCGCGCCGCGCGTGTGGTGCCCGCAGTTTCCTGAGCCGGGCTTGTCCGTCGGGGCGCAACGCCGCGGGGTCGGCGGGATCCACCCCGTACCAGTAGCGGGTGTGGAGCTCGCCGCCTTC
Organism: Amycolatopsis oliviviridis; assembly: GCF_014654365.1. Classification (GTDB taxonomy): domain Bacteria; phylum Actinomycetota; class Actinomycetes; order Mycobacteriales; family Pseudonocardiaceae; genus Amycolatopsis; species Amycolatopsis oliviviridis. The sequence goes on along the minus strand of NZ_BNAY01000002.1, from coordinate 302,822 downwards.
GGTGGTTTCTCCGTACTCGACCATGTGCATGCCTTCGCCGGCGATGATGGTCGAGGCGAACTCCCAGCGGTGGCTGTGCGGATTGGACTCGCCGCGGGACGGTTCGACGGATTCCGGCCAGACGTGGAGCCGGATCCGGAAATCCGCGGAAGCGTGCAGCACCATCTTGGCGAATCCGTTGGGGTGCCAATAGGAGCGCTTCGCGGCCTCCCGCACGGATTCCTCGTTCCGGAGAATCGATTCCAGCCAGGCGAGGAAGGTGCCGGGGTCGTCCTGGACGCGGTGTGCCGCGCTGCTGAGCCACGGCAGGTCCACGACGCCGTCACCGGGCCGCGAATCCGTGATGCCACGGAGGAAAGCGTGCACCCCGGCCGGATCGGCGGGAGCGGACGCTGGTGGAGTGTCGGTCATTGAGTCGTACCTGGAGTTCCTGGAGGGCTGAGCGGGGGCGCGGCGACGGCGAGCGCGGCCGCGCGAAGGGAAGTGACGGCGTCCAGTGTCTGCCAAATGGGCACGTCACCGCTTCCCCAGGCCCACAGCCCTTGATCGGCCTCGTAGCGCTCCCAGAGGGTTCCGAGCGCGCGATTGAGCCGGGGGAGTGGCACGAAGGGAGCGGTGGCCAGGGCTTGGACGACCCAGGCGGAGGTGAAGTGCCGGATGATGATCCGGGTCGTTCCATCACCGTCGGGACGAGGCTTTTCGAGATCCTCGGCCACGCCGTCATCGGAGTGGGGGTGGTCGATGAGCCATTGTGTGGCTTCGTCGACCGCCTTCCGGACGTCGTCGCGATCATCGCGCGTCCGCAGTACATCGCGTAGCACCACCACCGCCCGTGCGGTGTGCGCCACGGATGGCTCAGGTGCCACGAGTCCGGCTTCTTTTTTCTCCGGCCACAGCCGGATGTCGCCGAAATCGAGCCTCGTGGCCAGGAGATCGTCGATCAGCCGGCTGGTCAGCCGGGCGTCGGGTCGCATCCGGACCGCTGTCTGCAGCGTCGTCGCCAGCAGATAAGGGCGGGTGTTGCTGAACGGGTCCAGCGAATGTTCCAGGAGTTCCAGGCCATCGTCGACGGAAAGCGTGGTGCCCGCGCGGAACAGCGCGTCCAGAACGGCCGCGGTCGTCTCGGGCCAGCGGCCTTCCGGCTGACCGCGCCAGCCGTACTCGGAGCGCCTCCGGTGCAGGCCTTCGATGAGCGGATGTAGGTCGATGTAGGGGGCGCCTACCAAATGCATCGTGCTGATGCCGTACGCGGTGCTCAGCACTGTCGGAGGGGTTTTCTTCTGCAGATTCTGCCGCCAGCCGAGCGGTTTGCCGTCGGCGTCGTGGATCAGGTGCTCGGTGAGTTTGGCCCCGACGGTGTGGAAGACCTGCAGCAGCGAACCGGAGGTGTCGACGACGCCCGCGTCGCCGGCCGCCGGCGGCGTGTGGTCCTGGGGTGACCGGGCCTTCTCCACCAGCGCGAACAGCGCGTTCGCGGCGCGGAAGTGGTCGTCGAGCTGGCGGGCGTTGTGTGCCGACGGCAGGTACTTGCCGGTCTCCCATTGGGTCAGGTTCGCCCTGGTGACACCGATGATCCGGGCGGTCTCCGCCTGCGTTTCGCTCGTGGCCTTGCGCAGCCGTCGCAGCTCACGGCCGACATCCGACGCGGTAACGGTTTCCGCATCAGGGCTTACCGGCCGGTCGCCGGTCGATGTAGGCTTCATGTAGGCACTAGACACGGGCTTACCTACCTCGGGTAGGCAATGTAGGGCGGTGACTGAACGTGCACACAACGGCGAGAGTACAGCAAGCGAATCGGACCGTGCTGGCGCGTCGGTCAACGTCGTGTCACAACGTGCGAAAGTCCGCTGCGGGCCCTGTTCTGCCAGGTCCGGGCGTGCGCGACCCGCCAGGAGGCCAGGGCCGGTGCGACCCGGGCGCGACCGGAAGCCGGATGCTGTCAGCCATCTGATCGTGACGCTGCGCATCCGATCCGGTTCGAGTCGTCTGCGGGCCACACGAATGCCTGAGTAGGCGTCGTGTGTGCCGACCCGAATCCACGTTTGCAGTATCGGGGGTGAACTCCATGTCCCACCACGAGATCCACACGGCAACGCCCCGATCTTGGTTCGACCGACTTCTCGAACGCTTCCACGAATGGCTTTTCGCGACCGAGGAAGACGCCCGCGCGGTCGCGCGGGGCCTGCAGGTGACCCGCGTGCCGGGGAGCAGGCGCCGCGTATACCGCGATCCCCGCTGGGACACCGTGCGCGCGTGCGAACCGTGCGGAGGTACGGGGTGGTGGCCCTACGAGGACGCCGTTTGCCCGGACTGCGCCGGTGACGGCGTCATCCGTTCCATTCCCGCGGCGGCGGTGGCCGCCGAACAGACCGCCGGACGGACAGGAGGAAGGTCATGAGCCGTTGGCAGGAACCCCAGGCGATCGCCGAGCTGGCCAGGGAGATCACCGTGGTCAGGCGGCCCAACCCGGTCGTCGGCCTCTATCACTGGCGCTACGAGATCGGTGCGCTGCTCGTCGTCCCGTACGCGTTGTTCACCCTTTTCCAGGCGGTCGGCCCGCTCTGGGCGGCGGTCGTGCTGTTCTGTGTCGCGAACTGGCTGTTCTACTGGAAAGCGGCGCGGCGATTCCTCCGCGACCGGCTCCGTTCGGTCGTCGTGCAGCACCGGCTGCGGACCGGGTTCGCCCGGGCGCGGGTGTGCACGCTCGACGGCAAGCTGCCGGTGATCCTGTGGACCAAACCGCAGGGTGACGAGGTCGAGGTCACCGTGTTCTGTCCCGCGGGGGTCGGTTACGAGCGCATCGAGCAGCAGCGGGCCCTTCTGGCCGCGGCGTGCTTCGCCACCGACGTCCACGTGTACCGCCATCACAAGCGTGCCAACGTGGTGCACCTTTCGGTCTGCACCGCGCGCTTGCGCAAGGACGTCGACGACGACGAGGTCACGCCCGCTCTGCCGCCCGCGCGACGATATGCCGGGCAAACGGACGATGTCGCCATTCCCCTTCCGGGGCACGTCGCAGGAATTCCTCGCGTAGCGCGGCGATGAACCCTTCACCGCGCATGCTCGCCAGTGGCCGCATCGGCCCGGACCGGGTGTGCGCGGTGAAGAACGTGTCCGCGTCGGGGTGGACCATCGGGAACGACAACGGCTCGTCCCGTTCGAGCACGGCGTCCTTCAGCGCCGGCACGAGCCGTTCTTCCCAGGAGCGGTCCCCGGCCGGGACGCGTTCCCGCAGGACGTCGGACAGCACCGTGAACGGCCCGCCCGGTTCGGTGCTGTGCGGCCAGTAGACGACCGACAGCAGGCCGCCCGGGCGTAGCGCGGCAGCCCAGGAACCGAGCGCGGTATCGGGCTCGGGCAGTTGCTGGAGCCCGAAGACCGAGACGATCGCGGCGGCGGACGCTGGCTCCAGCTCCGAGGCGTCGCCCTCGACGACACGCACGAGCGAGTTGCCCGCTGCCCGCTTCCGCGCCCTGGCGGCCATGCCCGCGGACAGGTCGACGCCGACGATCTCGCGGCCGGGCAGTCGCGCGGTGAGCGCGGCGAGCTCGGGGAAGGTCCCGCAGCAGGGGACGAGGACGGGGCCGTCGGGCAGGTCCGAGGGAAGGGCGCGCACCGCCGCGGCGACCCACGGCGCGAACCGGGGGACGTAGTAGGTCTCGTACCCGTCGGCGGCTTCGTCCCAGCCCCGGGCGATCCGGGCCAGGTGTTCGGCGGTCAGGACGCGACCCGCAGCGCCTCGGCCTCTTCCGTGACCGGGGCCGCCGCCCGGGACGGGATGAGCAGCGACGCGAGCGCGATCAGCCCGGTCAGCGCCATCGCACGTTCGACCAGCCCCAGCGGGATCGCCTGCCACCAGGGCCTGCCGCCGTTCATCGACACCACGATCGCCCCGAGGATCACGCCGAACCAGGCCAAAGCGGCCACCGCGAGCACCCTTGTCACCGCGCGGCGGGCGGGGGAGGTCGAGAAGACGGCTTTCGCGGCGAACCACACGGCCAGCGGCAGGCAGACGAAGGCCACGACGCTCGCGATCCGGTGCACCGTGCCGCCGGCGCTCGGCCCGATCGCCCAGTTGTTCTTGGGGAACGCCACGATCACCACCAGGCTCACCGTCCAGAGCGCGCAGAAGACCGACGCCGTGGACAGCGCGGGCAGGTGCTTGCGGCGGATCAGCGCCCCGAAGCCGATCGCCGAACCGAACGCGACCAGCAGGACCGCGACGTCGAAGATCCACTTGTTCTCGCTCAGCGCGTACTCGCTGATGGTGCGCCGCACCGGGCTGATGTCGCTGGTGGCGGGGAGGACCTGCAGCAGCAGGATCAGCAGCGCTCCGCCGGCGACCGAGACCACGGCGGCCAGCAGGGCCAGCGGGGACCTGGCGGTGACCTGGGACGTCGTCATGGTGGAACGGTAACCGCCCAACCTGAAGGTTTTCTTAGGCTTTCCTGTCGGAATCGACAGGAAAGTCCCATTCTCGGGTACCCGCGGTGGTGATCGTTCCTGCACGTTCGGTGAGATCATTGGGCCGAAAGGGGTGCAGGCGACTTGTGGCGGGTCCCTCGGACGGGTTCCCGGGTCTAGTGTCTCGCTACCGGTGACCTCACCCGGTCACCGGACTGTCCAAGGAGGTCAGTCTGTGGGGTATTCACCAAACCGGCGAAGAGCGGGATGGACGGCGGCGACACTGGTGCTCGCCGGCACCTTCGTGGCCCTTCCGTCGGCCACGACGGCGGGGGCCGCGGACAACGTGGTGCGCGCCAATCAGGCCGTGGCGCGGTCCTGTTTCGCCGCGTTGCAGAAGCCGGGCACGTCCGGCACCGACCGCCGTGAGTTCACGTCCACAGTAGACGGTCTGTTGCAGGCGAGGCTCGCACCTCGCGGCGGCGCCGAGGGCGACTGGGACCTGGCGGTTTTCGATCAGGCGACCGGCGCCGTGGTCGCCGCGTCCGCCGCGTTGCGCAGTCACGAACTCGCCGAAGGCTTCGTGAAGAAGGGCCAGAAGCTGGTCGTGCAGACCTGCCGGTACGACGGGCAGACGCGCGACGCGGTACTGGGGGTCGACTTCCTCGCGCTCACGCCGCAGGGGACCCCGACCGGCGCCGCGCCCGCGCCGCAGCGCGCCGAACTGGTCCGGGTCGAAACCCCGGCCAAGAAGGACAAGGACAAACTCCTCCGGCTCGGGCTGGACGTCACCGAGAAGGCCGACGCGACCGGGGTCGAGGTCGTCCTCGCCAACGACGCGGACCGCAAGACGCTGGCGGACAACGGCTTCAAGTCGAAGGTGGTCGACGCCGACCTTTCGGCCAGGTCGATCCAGAACGCCAAGACCGACCGCGAGTACGCCGCGAAGACGCCGGGTTCCACCCTGCCGTCCGGGCGCACGAGCTACCGGCACCTCTACGACTACCAGTTCGAGGTCAAGGAACTGGCCCGCAAGAACCCCAAGCTCGCCACGGCGTTCACGCTGCCGCAGCCGACCTGGGAAGGCCGTGACGTCGTCGGTCTCGAGATCGCGACCGACGTCAAGAACATCGCGGACGGCAAACCCGTCAACTTCACCATGGGCGTGCACCACGCCCGGGAGTGGCCGGCGGGCGAGCACGCCATGGAATGGGCCCACGAACTCGTCAAGGGTTACACCGGGAACAACTCCGAAATCCGCGTTCTGGTCGGCCGGACGCGCAACATCATCGTGCCGATCGTCAACCCCGACGGCTTCGAGATCTCCCGTGAGGCCGAGCCCAAGGGCGACTTCTCGCGCTTCGACTACGAGATGAAGCGCAAGAACTGCAACGTCAACGACTCGCCGAAGGAATTCGCGACCGGCGTCTGCAAGGCCAACCCCGGCGGCCGTGAACGCGGCACCGACCCGAACCGCAACTACGCGGGCTTCTGGGGCGGCGCCGGCGCGTCGACCCTGTGGCGCAGCGACACGTTCCGCGGCTCCGGCCCGTTCTCCGAGCCGGAGACGCAGAACATCCGCTCGATCGTGTCCAACCGCCAGGTGACCAACCTGATCACGCTGCACACCTTCTCGAACCTGGTGCTGCGTGTCCCGGGTGTCGCCGCCGTCCGCCCGCCGCTCGACGAGCCGGCGTACAAGGCGCTCGGCGACAAGATGGCCACGCGCAACGGCTACACCAGCCAGCCGTCGTGGGCGCTCTACGACACGACCGGTTCGACCGAGGACTGGTCGTACTGGGCCACCGGTGGCTGGGGCTTCACCTTCGAGATCGGCAACACCGAGTTCCACCCGCCGTTCCAGGCCGGTGTCGTCGCCGAGTACACCGGCGTCGCTCCCGCCGCCGGTGCGGGCAAGGGCGGTAACCGTGCGGCCTTCATCGACATGCTGGCCAACGCCGCCGACCCGGCGGCGCATTCGACGCTGATCGGCTCGGCGCCGAAGGGCTACCAGCTGAAGCTGCACAAGACCTTCCAGACGCCGACCGCCCCGGTGGTGCAGCCCGACGGCTCGACGAAGCCGCCGATCTACGTCACCGACGACCTGAACTCGTCGCTGTCCTCGACCGGTGGCCGGTTCGCGTGGTCGGTCAACCCGTCGACCCGTCCCTACGTCGCGGGCCGCTACGGCCGCGAGCCGCAGGGCCCGGCGCAGGCCAACATCGCGGTGACCAACCCGGCGGGCGTGCCCGCGGCGAACACGAACTACCCGACCGACCCGACGTCGGAGAGCTTCACGTTCCACGTCGACGGGCTGCCGAAGGTGGACAACGGGAAGTTCAGCGTCGACGTCAAGTGGGCCAGCCAGGACACCGACTGGGACCTGTACGTCTTCGACTCCGCGGGCAACATGGTGTCGTCGTCGGCGAACGGCGGGACCACGGAAGAGCACGCGATCCTGTACGACCCGCCCGCCGGGGACTACCGGGCCGTGCTGGTCAACTACGCGCAGGCGAATCCGTCCACTGTGGACGACTGGACCGGCGGTGTGTCGTTCCAGTCGCCGATCCCGCCGACCTACGGCCCCAAGGAGGCGTACCAGCTGACCTGTACGTCGCCGAAGGGCAAGCTCGTCGGGCTCGCGGACGTCTACATCGACCGCGGCCAGACGGTCGACGTCGGTGAGGTCTGCACCCGGTCCGCGCGTGCCAACAAGGAGCGCTCGGTCCGGTAAGCGCTTTTCCCGTGAAGGCCCCCTTCCCTCGGCTGAGTCGAGGGAAGGGGGCCTTCACGCGCGGACCTGTACGCATTTCGTCCTCTGAATGCGGTAGTTGGCAACGTGAACTACCGCATTCAGAGGACGAAATGCGGGCTCCTGCGCTCCCGCGTGTCTCAGCCGCTGCCGACCACCCGGTCCCGCACCACCCGCATCGTCGCCGAGTCCACAGTGGACGGCTCGGCCGCCAGCCATCCGCCGATCTCGTGCAGGAACTGCTCCGGCGTCATCGGCGGCGCGGGGGAGGGATCGCCGGGGTCCGTGGTGATCTCACCGGTCCGGCTCGGGTACACGATCATCGCCCCGCGCAGCGCGACCCCCGGCAGGATCCGCCGGTACTCGGCGAGGCTTTCCTCCAGCCTGCTCCCGCCGCCGCGGAAGGCGCGGCCGTTGCGCAGCAGGCGGTCGTCGTCCCCGGTTTCGTAGTGTCCCGGCAGCCACAGCTTCGATTCGATGAGCACGAGCCGCTTCCCGCACAGCACCGCGTGGTCGACGTCGGCGAACACCGAGTCCGGCCACGAGAGGCCGTGGAAGATCCGCGCACCGGGCAGCCGGGTGAGATAACGCTCCAGCAGGTCGGCGGTGAGCCGCTCGGCGAGCTCGTCGGTCTCGGTGCCAGGGGTGCCGAACACGCGTTTCCCGCCGAATTCGGCGGCGAACCGGTTCTTGGCGCGGGACGCGGCGAGGTAGCCGCGCGCGAGCCGTTGCACCAGGAGGGCCGTCCCGGCGGTCAGGATCAACCAGATGATCAGCGTGGGCGCCGAGAAGCCGACACCGGTCAGCACCGGCAGCAGGACCAGCACCATCCCGCCGACCGCCGCCACGACCGGGGTGTGCCCGGGGCCGCGCCGCCGTCCGTGGCGCACGCGCCCGTCCTGCGCGGCGAATTCCCACCATTCGAGGTCTTCCGGGTCGATCACGACCGGCTCGGGCTCGTAGCCCGGTTCCTCGCCGAAGCGGCGTCTCGGCCGCGGCCGGATCGGCACGCGCACGGAGCGCCCGCCCGCGTCGTAGCCCGCACGCCGCATCGGATCGCTGAGCGTGTCGTAGGCCTCGCGGACCAGCTGGAACGTGAGCGCGGAGCCCCCGGTGTCCGGGTGGTGCGACTTCGCCAGCCGCCGGTACGCGGTCTTGATCTCGGTGTCCGAGGCGGCCTTGCCCACGCCGAGCACTTCGTAGTAGTCGACTTCGGGCACGGGCGGTTCACCTCCAAAGGGCCGGGCCGCAACACTATTCGGCCGCCGCCGGGCATCCGCAACCACCTCCGCGGCGCGTCGGGGTGACGCCGCGGGCATACTGTTTCGCTTGTGGCGGAACGAGGTCCGCCTCCGGTGCGTCGTGGATATCGTGGAGATCGACAGCGTAGGAGGAAGGACCGCGGTGGAAGAACCGGTCACGGGCACGGCCGCGGGGGTGCCGTTCACCGTCTTGCCGCCATCGGCCGAGGTCAGCGGCTCCGCGCCGGTGGTCGTCGCTTGGCACATGATCGACGCCCCGCGTTCCGACGCCGCCTTCGCGGCCGCGTTGCCGCTGGCGGGGGTGCCGGCGTGGCGCGTGTACCTCGGAATGCCGTTGTGCGGCGCGAGAATGATCGACGGCAGCATGGACGCCATCGTCGAGCGGGCCCAGCGGGACGCGATGCTCGCGTACGTCGACCCGTTCGTCCGGCAGGCGGCGCTGGAATTCCCCGCCGCGCTGGCCGAACTGCGCGAACGGTTCGGCTTCGACACCTCCCGGACGGCCGTCGTCGGCGGTTCCCTCGGCGGTGCCGTGGCGCTGACGATCCTGGCCACCCGGGAGATCCCGGTCCGCGCGGCGGCCCTGGTCAACCCCGCCGTGCGGGCGCGTTCGGTGATCGGCCTGGTGGAGGGCCTGCTGGAACACCCGTATCCCTGGAGCGACGAGTCGGAACAGGCGGCGGATCACCTCGACTTCGTCGCACGATCGGGTGAAATCTCGGCCAGGGAAAAGCAGGTTCCGCTGCTGGTGGTCAGTGGCGAAGAGGATTTCCCCGCGTTCCGCACGGACGCCGACGAACTCGTCGACGCGTTGCGCGGTCGGTACTCCGTGCCCGGCGACCTCCGGTTGACCCGCGTCCCCGGTCTCGCGCACCCGCTGGCCGACGACCCCGGAATCGAGCCTGCGCCGCAACTGCCTGTCGCGAAGCGGGTCGACGAGACGATCACCGAATGGCTGGTGGAGCACCTGGGCTAGCAACCGGGCGGTGGCACCGACCGGGCGGGACCGAATTCCAGCCGGAGTTTCTCGGTCTTCGGAATCACGAACGCGACACCGGTGCCCGCCCGCCAGCCCGCCGGTACGAAGACGTACTGCCCGCCGGACTGCAGCAGCAGTTTCAGTCCGGTGTAGCGGTATTTGTAGGCGGCGTCGGGATCCGCGCATTTCACCTGGAGGACGCCGCCGTCGGTGAGGTTGAGGCTTTCGGCGCTGTAGAGCGTCGCGGCGGGCCGCGCCGGGAGCTGCGCCGCGGTCTCGTAACCGCGCCGCGTGCCGACGGCCGCCGAATAGTCGCTGACGGCCCAGAACAGCCCGATGCTGACCAGCGCGTAGCCCAGGACGAGTTCCAGCAGACTCGAGCGCAGCGCCGAAGCCCAGTGGCGCCAGGCGAACAGCAGCATCAGCACACCGGCTCCGAAGCCGAGGCCCGGCAGGCCGGGGCGGTCGCGGAACGGCTCCGGATTCAGCGCGACGAGCACGGTCGCGATGACCAGTAGAGCGCCCAGCCCGGCCGCGACCGGCGCGCAGATCCGCAGCAGCCGGGTCCACGCGCCCTCGGAGAGACGCAACCGCAGGATCCGGACGGCGATCACGAACCCGAGTACCGTCCCCGCGGTACCTGCCAGCGGCAGGTACAGGCCGTCGACACCGCGCGCGAAGATCTCGTCCGGGGTCTGGGCGAGAAGCGTGTAGTGCACGCGGAAGTACGCGAAGAGCACCTGCGTCTGGACGAGCCCGAAGAAGTACAGCAACGCGGTGAGCAGGGTCGTGTTGGCCAGTACGGCGCCGACCAGTTTGAGCGTCTGGGGCGGTCCGGGATCGGGCTCGGCGCCCTTCGGCTCCGGACGGCGCAGGCCGCGCCGGGTCGTCATCCGGACGTGGTCTCGGCGGGCGGTTCACTGGAGGACGCCGGACTCTCCGAGGTCGTGGTCTCTTCGGTGACCTCGGACGCGCACGCCTTGGCCTCGACCGTCACCGTCCCGCCGGGTTTGACCGGCGACAGCGTGATGCTCGCGGTGCAGTCGCCCGAACCGGTGATCACGACCCGCACCCCGCACAGCTTCGGTCCGCAGACCTTCCGGATGTCGCCCTCGATATCCGACTTGGCGGTCTCCGGCGCGGCGCCGAGGCGGGTGTGGTCGTAGATGATCGGGCTGCCGGGTACTCCGGGCCGGTCCGGATCGTCGGTGCGACCGCCGTTCCCGCCGGACGAGGCGGACGAGGTCGGACCGGCCGACGCCGTCGGGGCGATTTCCGTGGTCACCCCGACGCCGGTCTGGTCGGAGGGCGCGGTGTCACGGGGGGTGGACGTTCCTCCGCATGCCGTCGCGAAGCCGAGAGCGGCGATCGCCATCGCCGCGCTGAACAGCCGTTTCATGGACCTCACCGTCCTTGGGAAGACATCCCTTCTTGCTAAGGACGCGAAACGATGACTCCCTGATACGTAACGATTTGGTCCGTTCGGGGGTATTCCGGGGGATTCCGCCCTTTCGGGCAATTCCGGGTGGACCGGAGCACGACAACTTTGCGGACCGGCCTTCCGACACGCCCGAAATTATGTTAAGAAACTTTACTAACTAACAGGGAGGCGCGTTTTGAGTTCATCCCCGCGGCCGGGGCTCGAGCGGAAGATCGGGCCGCTCCAGGCGACCGCCATCAACATGACCCAGATGTGCGGGATCGGCCCGTTCGTCACCATCCCCGCGATGGTGGTGACCCTCGGCGGCCCGCAGGCCATGTTCGGCTGGCTCATCGGCGCGCTCATCGCGCTGGCCGACGGCCTGATCTGGGCCGAGCTCGGCGCCGCCCTCCCTGGCGCCGGCGGCACCTACGTCTACCTGCGCGAAGCGTTCGGCTTCCGGACCGGCAGGCTCATGCCGTTCCTGTTCGCCTGGAGCGCGGTGCTGTTCATCCCGCTGATCATGTCCACCGGCATCATCGGTCTCGTCCAGTACCTCGGGTACCTGATCCCCGGGGTCGCCGACGACGGCGGGACGACCACGCTCGGCAAGCTCATCGGGCTCGGCGTCATCGCCCTGATCGTGCTGGCGCTGTTCCGCAGGATCGGCGAGATCGGGAAGCTGACCACCGTCCTGTTCGCGATCATGCTGTTCGCCGCGCTCTCGGTGATCGTCGCGGCCTTCACGCATTTCGACGGCGCGCAAGCGTTCGCCTTCACGCCGGGCGCGTTCTCGTTCGGCGGCGGCGCGTTCTGGGCCGGGCTCGGCGCGGGCCTGATCATCGCCATCTACGACTACCTCGGCTACAACACCAGCGCCTACCTCGGCGGCGAGGTGCGTGACCCGGGCCGGACGCTGCCGCGGTCGATCATCTTCTCGATCCTCGGCATCATGAGCCTGTACTTCCTGCTGCAGCTCGGCGTGCTCGGCTCGATCCCGCTGGAGGAGCTGAAGACCGCCACGTCGGTCGCCTCCACCGTGCTGGAACAGGCGTGGGGCACGGGCACGGCCAAGGTCATCACCGTGTTCATCGTGATCGCCGCGGTCGGTTCGGTGTTCGCCGGTCTGCTCGGCGGCTCGCGGGTCCCGTTCGAGGCCGCGCGCGACAAGGTGTTCCTCCCGGTGTTCGCGAAACTGCACCCGAAGCTCAACCTGCCGACGGCCGGTGTCCTGACGATGGGCGCCATCACCGCGATCGGCTCGCTGTTCACGCTGACCGCGGTGATCAACGCGGCGGTGACGGTGCTCGTGCTGATCCAGTCGCTCGCCCAGGTCGCGGCGATCGTGGTGCTGCGGCGACGGCGGCCCGAACTGGACCGGCCGTACCGCCAATGGCTGTACCCGATCCCGACGATCATCGCGCTGCTCGGCTGGGTCTACATCTACTTCTCCGCCACCTGGCTCTCGATCGGGCTTTCGGTGGGGTGGATCGCGCTCGGCGTGGCGGCGTTCGCCGCCTACGCCAAGGCGGAGCGCGTATGGCCGTTCGGGCCCAAGGGAATTCAGGAATCGTTCGCGGGGGCGACAGAGGGGAACGGGAAGTGACGGGGGAAGAACTGATCCTGGGGATCGACTTCGGCGGGACGAAGGTCGCGATCGGGCTGGCGGACAAGGCCGGGAGCCTGCTGGTCACCCGGCGGCTCGACACCGACGCGCAGGCGGGCGCCGAGCAGGTGGTGAGCCGTGCGCTCGCCGCCGCGCGGAAACTGCTCGCCGACGAAGGCGCCGCCGACGACCTTGCCGCGATCGGCGTCGTCAGCCCCGGCATCGTGCTGGAGGACCGCATCCTGCTGGCACCCAACGTGCCGGGCTGGGAGGAACTGCGGCTGCGTGAACTCGTCGCCGACGAGTTCGGCGGCGTCGGAATCGAGGTGGGCACCGACGCCAAGGCGGCGGCGCTCGCGGAATGGCGATGGGGGGCGCTGGCGGACACCGATCCGGCGGTGTTCCTCTCACTGGGGACCGGGATCGCCGCTGCGGTCCTGGTCGGCGGCCGGCTGCTGGCCGGCGCGAATGGCGCTGCGGGAGAGATCGGGTACAACCTCCTCTCACCGCAGGACACCGACGGGTTCGCCAGCGGAGCGGCGCCGCTGGAGGAGGCCGTCGGTGGGCGTGGGCTGGGCGGCCGGGCGAGTGTGCTGCTCGGCCGCCCGGTAACCGCGGGCGAGTTGTTCGGCCTCGCCAGGGAAGACGCCCGGGCCAAGGACCTGGTGGGCTCGGCGCTCGACGAACTGTCGATGCACGTCGCGAACCTCGCGATCGCGCTCGACCCGCAGCGCATCGCCGTCGGCGGGGGACTGGTGCGCTCGGCCGACATCCTGCTGCCCGCGCTGCGTGAGCGGCTGGCCAGGGCGGTGCCGTTTCCGCCCGAACTGGTGTCGGCGAAATTCGACCAGGACGCGTCCCTGCTGGGCGCGATCGCGATCGCGCTGGACGCGTAGCGAGTCGGGTGGCGAGCTATGCGCTGACCGGTGCACCGCTCACGACCCCTTGCCCGTTTGCGGTACATGAAGGCCCCCTTGCTTGCGCTAGGCGCAAGGAAGGGGGCCTTCATGTACTTGGGTCGTGGTGAAGGTCGAGTTTCCTCGGCTGAGCCGCGTGAAGGGGGCCTTCACGGACCCTGGCCCGCGATCGCGAGACCTGCCAGGACGGCCGCGCTGGACGCTTAGCGAGATCACAGACCGAAGCCGCCGGGCGTTCGCTAGATCCGATCTAGCGAACGCCCGGCGGCTTTCTCGCGCCCAAGGGGTGAGGCGAGAGGAGGTCGGTCATGACGGACAGTCCGTTGCGGGTCGCGGTGATCATCGGCAGCACCCGCGAGGGCCGGGTGGGGGACGCCGTCGGCAAGTGGTTCACCGGCCGCGCGGAAGCCCGGGACGACCTCGTCGTCGAGCTTCTCGACCTGATCGACTTCGAGCTGCCCGCCGGGCTGCCGGAGCAGCCGACACCTGCCATGAAGCGGTTCGCGAGGCTGGTCGACGAGGCGGAGGCGTTCGTCGTCGTCACCCCCGAGTACAACCGCAGTTTCCCGGCGTCGCTCAAACAAGCCATCGACTGCGCCTACGACGAGTGGCGCGCGAAGCCGATCGGGTTCGTCTCCTACGGCTACCGGTCCCAGGGCCTCTACGCCGTCGAGCAGCTGCGCTCGATCTTCACCGAGCTGCACACGGTGACGATGCGGGACACCGTCGCCTTCAACCTCCTGGACGGCACCTTCGCCCGTGACGGCACCCCCGTCGACACCGACGGCCAAGGACAGGCCGTGACCACCCTGCTCGACGAGCTCGTCTGGTGGGGCCTCGCCCTGCGCGATGCGCGCGCCGCGCGCCCCTATGTCTGCTGAAAACTTCTGAAAGGAAAAGGAAAAATGAGTGAACTGGCCATCGAAGCCTCGGGGCTGGTGAAGGTATTCGGGGAGAACCGGGCGGTCGACGGGATCGACCTGAAGGTCCCCGCCGGCACCGTGTACGGCGTCCTCGGCCCGAACGGCGCCGGCAAGACCACCGCGGTGAAGATGCTCGCGACCCTGCTCCGCCCCAACGGCGGCGAAGCGCGCATCTTCGGCAAGGACGTCGTCCGCGAGGCCGACGCGGTCCGGTCCATGGTGAGCCTGACCGGGCAGTACGCCTCGGTCGACGAGGACCTGACCGGGACCGAGAACCTGGTGCTGATCGGCAGGCTGACCGGGCACCGCAAACCGGCCGCCCGCGCGCGAGCCGAGGAACTGCTGGGGGCGTTCGGCCTGACCGAAGCCGCGGGGCGGCAGGTGAAGAACTACTCCGGCGGGATGCGGCGGCGGATCGACATCGCCGCGAGCATCCTCAACACCCCGGACGTGCTCTTCCTCGACGAACCGACGACCGGGCTCGATCCCCGCAGCCGCAACCAGGTCTGGGACATCGTGCGCGCGATCGTGCAGCACGGCACCACCGTCCTGCTGACCACGCAGTACCTCGACGAGGCCGACCAGCTGGCGTCGCGGATCGCCGTCATCGACCACGGCAAGGTGATCGCCGAAGGCACCAAGGGGCAGCTGAAGGCGTCGGTCGGCGCGGGTGCCGTCCACGTCCGGTTGCGCGAGGCCGATCAGCGGCCGGAGGCCGAAGCGCTCCTCGTCCGCAACCTGGAAGCGCAGGTCGTGCTCGAACCGGACCCCGTCGCGCTGAGCGCCCGCCTTTCGGGGGAGAGCACCGAACAGGGCGCCGCCGAACACGCCGCGCGGGCCCTGGCCGAACTCGCCCGCGCGGGCATCGTCGTCGACACCTTCTCCCTCGGCCAGCCCAGCCTCGACGAGGTCTTCCTGGCCCTCACCGATCGCACCGCGACCTCCGAGGAGAGTGCAGCTTGAGCACCACGGCAGTCAAAGAAAACGAGCCCGTTCTCGCGGCACCGAAGGCAGAGGATCTCGCCGCCGTCCTGATCGCGAAGAACCGTCCTCAGCGCCCGAGCGCGCTGTCGGCTTCGGTCACCTTCGGGTGGCGCGCGATGCTGAAGATCAAGCACGTGCCCGAGCAGCTGTTCGACGTCACGGCGTTCCCGATCATGATGACGCTGATGTTCACCTACCTGTTCGGTGGCGCGCTGTCCGGCTCGCCGACGCAGTACCTGCAGTTCGTGCTGCCGGGCATCATGGCGAGCAGCATCCTGATGATCACCATGTACACCGGGCTGGCGGTCAACACCGACATCGAGAAGGGCGTCTTCGACCGGTTCCGCACGCTGCCGATCTGGCGGCCGTCCGCGATGGTCGGCTACCTGCTCGGCGACATGCTGCGCTACCTCATCGCGGCGCTGGTGATCCTCGGTGTCGGGCTGATCATGGGCTTCCGTCCCGGCGGCGGGGTCGGTGGCGTGGCCGCCGCGATCCTCCTGCTGCTGGCGTTCTCGTTCGCGTTCTCGTGGATCTGGACGATGTTCGGCCTGCTGCTGCGCAGTGAGAAGTCCGTGATGGGCGTCAGCATGATGGTGCTGTTCCCGCTGACCTTCCTCAGCAACATCTACGTCAACCCGGAGACGATGCCGGGCTGGTTGCAGGCCTTCGTCGAGGTCAACCCGGTGACCCACGTGGTCGGTGCGGTCCGCTCGATGATGGACGGAAACTGGGACGGCGGCGAGATCACCTGGGTGCTGATCGCCGGCGCGGTCATCCTCGCGGTCTTCGGAACCCTGACCATGCGGCTCTACAACCGTAAATAGCCTGGGGGTGACAAGGTCCCTTGGTGGCTACAGCCGCCAGGGGACCTTGTCGTCCGGCGCGTAGCGGCACGAGGAACCGGTGGTGACCGACGCGCGCAGGTGCGCGGCGAGTGCCGGGTGCTGTTCGTCGAGTTTGCGCAGGGTGTCCCGGATCCGGGCGGTCACCGTCTTGCGGGCGCGTTCGGCCTCGTCGCCGAGCCGCCGGGTGCGGCCGCCGAGCCCGGCGGCGGACCGCAGTTCCGCGAGCAACGCGTCCCGTTCGCGGTCCAAGGCGGCGGCTCGGGCGTCCTGGCCCAGGCCCGCCGCGGTGTCGATCAGTTCGTCGAGTTCGTCCAGCCGCGCGCGGTAACGGGCCTTCGCCTCGTCGTCGAGGACGGCGTCTCCGCCGAGGCTCTTGGCGGCGACCACGATCTCACCGCCTTCGGGGTCGAGCAGCCGCACGGCCGTCACCTCCGAACCTGGTCTGCCGAGCAGGAAATGCAGATCCCGCAGGCCTTTCGAATCCGGCAGGTGCGCGGTGACGCCGTCGAAGCACAGGGTCCACACGGCATCGTCGCGCCGGAACTCAGCGAACCGGGCCGGAGGAGCCTGCGCGCTGTTCCGGGTCTCCTCGACCCTTTTCACGACGTGACGCATACCGATCGCGTCCGCTTCTCTGTCCACTTCGGACAGAAGTGTCGCGGCTTCGGTGGAGTCCTCTTCGAGATTCCTGCCCAGCAAGGCTTTCGCCAGCCAGGACTTCGCTTCGACCGCCCACGGTGTGGCCCGCATCCGATCCGCCGAAAGCGCAGCGTCCCGCAGCTTCTCGACCGCCTCGTTCCACCGGTGCTGGGCCAGGTCGAGCCTGCCGAGCCACAGGTCGACGGGGCCGGAGACCTCGCAACCGTAGAGCGAAACCACCCACTCGCCGCTGTGCGGGGTGAGCAGTGCGCGGGCCGCCTCGCATCGATCGGGTTCGCCGGACAGCGCGGCCGCCTGAGCCTGACAGCGCAGCCACAGCGGCTCCAGTTCGCGCGGGAACGGCCTCGCCTCGGCCGCGAGATCGGTGAGCCGCACCGCTTCCGCGGCGTCTTCCCGTTGCGCGGCGGTGATCGCCTCCAGCAGCCTGCCGTACCCGTAGCCGCTGCGCGCGATCTCCCGGTGCAGTCCGGTGAGGTCGCCGAAACGGCCCTGCAGACACCATCTCGCCCACTGCTGCAACTGGTTCAGATTGCCGAAGTAGGGATGCTGGTGGTCGTCCTCGCCGTGCACCACCTGCCGGAGTAACGCCTCGGCCTCGGCGAACCGGCCTTGCAGGGTGGCGATGATGTTCTGGTCGATCATCGACGCCAGGTACGAACTCGGCACCTGGTTGTCGCTCGCCATCGCGATGAAGTCCCGGTACTGGTCCAGATAGCGCGGATCACCCTGCTCCAGCAACGCCACCCAGCGGAACGACGACGCGAAGTGCTCCAGCTCCGGGTTCGCCGTGCGGCGGCCGACCGCGATCAGCTCCTCGGTGAGCCGCTGCCGTTCCGCGGCGGTGCCCGGCCCCCAGATCGCGTCGTGCCGGGCCCACAGCCCGAACAGCAGCGCGGAATCGTCGTGGTCGTCGCGGGCGGTCATCATGATCCGCGCGGTCAGTTCCTGGGTCATCCGGTCGACGGAGACCTCGTCGCCGGGTTTACCGCCACAGAGCCGCCGGTGCGCCTCGGTGAGCAGGGTGGTGGTCTCCTCGACCCGCAGTCCCTTGTGGTCGGCCCGGATGAGGGTCAGCGCGAGCCGGGCGAGCAGATCGTCGTCGTCGAGTTCGTGGACGAGCGAAGCAGCGGCGTCGAGGACCTCACGGCCTTCTTCGGAGTCCTGGTGGCGCGTGAGGTGAGCGCCCAGTTCGAGGGCGATGACCGCGCGGCGCCGGCGATCCTCGACGATCTCCATCGCCCGCCGGTAATGGGTGGTCGTCTCGTCGATCGCCATCCGGCCGGTGGCGTCGATCGCGGCCGCCAGCAGGAGATCGGCGGCGCGGTCCGGATCCAGTTCCGGCCCGGCGAGCAGCGCGTGGCGGGCCAGGTCCGCGGCGAAGAGCCTGTCCGGTGACGTCGGGGCCTCGCGGACCGTCGCGATCACCGCGGCGTGCTGCTTCCGTCTGTCCGCTTCGGACAGGCTCGCGTACAGCGTTTCGCGGACGAGGTCGTGCGCGAAGGCGAACCGGCCCTGCCCCAGTACGACGGCCAGCCGGGCCGCGACGGCCTGGTCGAGCAGCCTGTCCACCTGAGGCACGGGGGCCGACGCCACCCCTGCGAGCAGTCTGCGGTGGAACTCCCTGCCGAGGACGGACGCGGTGGTCAGCAGATCGAGAACCGGTTGGGGGAGCAGGGAAAGCCGCCGTTGCAACGCGTCGGCCACCCCGGGCGCGATGGTCTCGGCGGAACCGCCGCTGTGCCAGAGCCGCGCGGTCTGCTCGACGAAGAACGGGTTGCCGCCGGTGCGGCGGTGGACCTCGGCGACCAGCGCGCCGTCCGGCTCCGCGCCCGCAGTCCTGGCCATGAGCGTGCCGACCTCGTCGGGTTCGAGCCCGGTGAGAGTGACCGAAGTGGCCTTCGCGAGCAACGGCAGCATGAGCGAGCGAAGCGGGTGATCGGTCGTCTCGACCTCGACGTCCCGGTACGTGCCGATCAGCAGCAGCCGTTCGAACCAGGTGTGCTGCGCGGCGAACTCGAGCAACCGCAGCGACGCCGCGTCGGCCCAGTGCAGATCGTCGAGTACCACCACGATCGGCTGGTCCTGGGAGGCGGCCACCAGCACGCTCGTCACCGCGTCGTACAGCCGGAACCCGTCCGCCGCGCCGTCGCCGCGGGTCTCGCCGAGCAGGATGTCCAGTTCGCTGTCCGCCATCGCGGCCCAGCGGCCCTGCCCGACCGCGCGCCGCAGCCCGCGCACCACCTGCGTCCACGGCCAGTAGCCCGGCGCGCTCGACGAGTCCCAGCAAGATCCGTTGACCACCAGGGCACCGAGGCGCTTCGCCTCTTCGGCGGCGCCGGTGACCAGGGTGGTCTTGCCGATCCCGGCCTCGCCGGTGACCAGCACCAGCCCGCCGTGGCTTTCGGCGGCACGGGCGATCTCCGCGCGGAGCACACCCGCGGGATGGTCGCGTCCGATGAGCGAGGGTGACATGTCCGAATCCTCCCAGCAGGGTCCGACAATCTCACGACGCCCGCCGGATGTCAGGCGTTACCGATCGTTCGTCGTGACCGACCGTGACCGAGGTCTCCCGGCCACCGGGAACCCCTCGCGGCCCGAATCCGACTTTCTGGACGTGACGAATCGAGTGGGACGGCGGGTGAACAGCCGTCGAAATTCGTGCCCGGCCGGGCGACGCGGGCCTGTTGTGCCAGGTCAGGTGACCAGTGGCTGGAGTAGGGTGCGGAGTATGGGGAGCATTCGCTCGCGCGTGCTGGCGTGGATCGGCCGCCGCTACCTCGCGCGTCAGCAGAAAAACGGCTTCGACCTGGCCAAGATGTCGATCATCCCGGACAACGCGCTGAAGCCGCTCAAGCGTGACGGGCTCGATCCGGTGGCCGAGCTGGGCCGGATCCGCGCGGAGGAGCCGATCAGCAAGCTGGACCTGCCGTTCGGGATGAACGCCTGGCTGGTCACCGGCTACGACGAGGCCAAGGCCGTACTCGGCAAGGTGACCGAGTTCAGCAGCGATTTCACGAACCTGGTCGGGAACGCGGGCGTGACCGAGGACCAGAACCCCGGCGGGCTCGGATTCGCCGATCCGCCGGTGCACACCAGGCTGCGGCGCCTGCTGACGCCGGAATTCACCATGCGGCGGCTGTCCCGGCTGGCGCCGCGGATCGACGAGATCGTCGCCGACCAGCTCGACGCGATGGCGAAGGCGGACGGGCCTGTCGACCTGTGGGAGGCCTTCGCCCTGCCGATCCCGTCGCTGACCATCTGCGAGCTCCTGGGCGTCCCGTACGAGGACCGCGACGACTTCCAGCGGCTGAGCACCGCGCGGTTCGACCTCTTCGGCGGCGCGGGAGCGTCACTCGGCGCGATGACGGAGTCACTGTCCTATCTGGACGACATCGTCAAGAAGCAGCGGGAGAACCCGGGCGACGGTCTCCTCGGCATGCTCATCAAGGAGCACGGCGACGAGATCGACGACCGTGAACTGGCGGGCCTCGCCGACGGTGTGCTCACCGGCGGACTGGAGACCACGGCGAGCATGCTCGCCCTCGGCGCGCTCGTCCTGCTGAAGGACCGTTCGCTGTTCGACACCGTCCGCGGCGACGACGACGCCGTCCACAAGTTCGTCGAGGAACTGCTGCGGTACCTGACCGTCGTGCAGATGGCCTTCCCTCGCTTCGCCAAGGAAGACATGGAAATCGCCGGCGTCCAGATCTCGAAGGGCGACATCGTCCTGTGCTCGCTCAGCGTCGCGAACCGCGACGGCGTCCTGGGCGAGGACATGGAGAAGTTCGACGCGACCCGCGAGCCGACGTCGCACCTCGCCTTCGGCTGGGGCATCCACCGGTGCATCGGTGCAGAACTGGCCAGGATGGAGCTGCGCACCGCGTATCCCGCGCTGGTGCGCCGGTTCCCGGACATGCGGCTGGCGATCGAACCGGAAGCGGTGGGCTTCCGGAAGGTCTCGATCGTCTACGGCGTCGACGCGCTGCCCGTGCTGCTGGACTGAGTCCAGGTGTAGGGCCTAAGCGACTCCTCTCGGCCGGAACTGGATGCTGATCCTCGGCCCGACGGGTTTGGCGGTTTTGGGGATGGCGTGCTCCCAGGTCCGCTGGCAGCTGCCGCCCATGACGATGAGGTCGCCGTGGCCGAGAGCGTGCCGGACCGTCTCGCCGCCACCACGCGGGCGCAGCGCCAGTTGCCGGGCGGCGCCGACCGAGACGATCGCGACCATGGTGTCCTCGGTACGCGAGCGGCCGGTGTCGTCGCCGTGCCAGGCGACGCTGTCGCGCCCGTCCCGGTAGAAGCACAGACCCGAGGTCACGAACGGCTCGCCGAGCTCGTCCGCGTAATGCGCCGAGAGCGTTTCCCGCGCCTCGGTGAGGATCGGGTGGGGGAGCGGCATGCCCTCGCGGTAGTAGCTCAGCAGCCGGGGGACGGCGACGACACGGTCGTACATCTGCCGTCGTTCGGCGTGCCAGGGCACGTCTTCGGCGAGCCGGGTGAACAGTTCGTCGGCGCCGGCGAGCCAGCCCGGCAGCACGTCGATCCAGGCACCCCGGGTCAGCTCGGTGCGCCGCATCCCGTCGAGCGAGCCGAGCCCGAGGGCGGCGCACTCGTCGAAGAGCGAGGCTTGAAGCGCGGGTGTCATGGCAACCGAACCTACCCCGTTCTCGATCATTTGTCGAACGCGTGTTCGAGTGGGATAAATGACCTGCGCCGGGCGGCGACGCCGGGCACGATGGTCCGC
This sequence comes from Amycolatopsis oliviviridis, assembly GCF_014654365.1. Classification (GTDB taxonomy): domain Bacteria; phylum Actinomycetota; class Actinomycetes; order Mycobacteriales; family Pseudonocardiaceae; genus Amycolatopsis; species Amycolatopsis oliviviridis. The sequence continues at coordinate 281,323 of NZ_BNAY01000002.1, read as the reverse complement.
ATGATCGACACAGTCAGGTCCGCGGACGGGACGCCGATCGCGTTCGAACGACGCGGCACGGGGCCGGTGGTGGTGATCGTCGCGGGTGCCGCCAACGATCGGCACGGCGACGAACCACTGGTCGCGGAGCTGGCGGCCGAGTTCTCCGCGGTGACCTACGACCGCCGGGGCCGGGGCGACAGCGGGGACGTCGCGCCGTACGCGGTCGAGCGCGAGATCGAAGACCTCGCGGCCGTCGTCGCCGCGTTCGACGAGCCGGTGATCGTGCACGGTATCTCCTCCGGCGGCGCGCTGGCCCTGCTCGCCGCCGCGGCGGGAGTTCCGATGGCGCGGCTTTCGGTGTTCGAGGCGCCGTATCGCGGCGAGACGGAAGAGGTCGCCGAAGGCTACGCCGACGAGATGCGCGATCTGGTCGCGGCGGATCGCTGGGACGACGCCGTCGCCCTCTTCATGATGTCCGCCGTCGGTTCTCCGGCGGAAGCGGTGGCCGAGGCCAAGGCGACGCCGATGTGGGCCGAGCTCCGGTCGTTCGCGCCTACACTCGTCTACGACGCTTACGTGATGGGTGACTCGAAGGTGCCGAACGAGCTGGCCTCGATCGCGACGCCCGTCCTCGTGGTGAACAGCAACGGCAGCACGGACTGGCTGAAGGCCGCCGCTCTCGCCGCCGCGAAAGCGATCCCGGGAGCGAGGCAGGTCGAACTGGACGGCGAGTTCCACAGTGTCCCGCCGGAACGGCTCGTGCCGGAACTCAGCGCTTTCTACCGGGACCCTCGATGAGCCGGAGATAGGCCGCGCCGCGCGGGGAGATCCGGTAGCCGACTTCGAGGCTGAGCGTCAAGCCAAGGCCCTTGAGTTTGCGGATGCCGACCTTCAGCGGTTCCTTCTCGCGGCCGAGGAGGTCGGCGAGTTCCTGTGCCCGCCGGCCGGGGTTGTCCGCGATGATCCGCAAGGTCTCTTGCGACCACGAGCGGTGTCTGTCCATCTTGGACAACCGTCGTTACCCGATCAGCGGGACGCCGGTGCGTCAACATCTTGTCCGATGACGGTTCGCGCTCGTACAGTCGCAGCCTGGTCCTGGTCTGGACCATCACCGCCGCCCTGAGTGCGCAGGAGGCAGGATGCGGAGACGACTTCGGACCGCCGGGGTGGTCGCGGCGGCCGTTCTCGGCCTGGTGGCGTCGGCGATGCCGGCGAACGCCCAGGTCGGAACCGGGCCGTGGACGGCGGAGAACCCCTCGTTCAACGTCCAGGAACGAGGGTGCGGCACCGTCGACGGGCTGAACTTCGAGCTGACCTGTTCCACCGGGAGCGGGGATCAGCGGGCGGAACGGCGCTACGTGACCTACACCGGCGGGACCCGGCAGTTCGAGGGCTCGTTCCGGATCACCAGCATGGCGGGTACCCGGATCAGCCTGAAACAGACCTTCCGCGACGCGCCGACCGCCGGACCGTACTTCATGCTCGCGGTCGAACGAGGCGGGCGGCTCTACGCCGTCCACGGCGGGGAGACCCTGGGGAGCGGGGCGACCGTCGGGACGTCGGTGCGGGTCAACACCGTGCACCAGGTCGGGAGCACGCACAAGGTGTACATCAACGGTTCGCTGAAGCAGACGGTGAGCAGCAGCGGCGGCAGCTACTACGACAAGTTCGGCGCGTACCGGACGTCCAGCGGCGCCGGGCCGGTCAAGGTGACGTGGAGCGGGATCAAGTTCTGGCGTAAGTGAGCCGGTGTCACGGACCTCGGCGCCACGCGTCGAGGTCCGTCCACGCTTCGAGGGTCTGCCCGCTCTCGAACCGGCGGCGTTCCCCGGTCACCGGATCGGTGAACTCGAGGACCTTCGCCAGCAGCTGCAAGGGTTCGGTGAAATCGTCGAGCGGGGTCTCGGTCAGTTCCGGGTAGAAGTCGTCGCCGAGAATCGGCAACCCGAGGCCGCTCATGTGCAACCTGAGCTGGTGAGTGCGGCCGGTCGCGGGGACGAGACGGTAGCGGCCGAGGCCGTCGCGGTGCTCGATCAATTCGACGCGGGTTTCGGCGTTGGGCGGCCCGTCGACCTCCTGCGCGGCGATGACCCCGCGTTCCTTGACGATGCGGCTGCTGATCTCACGTGGCATCGCGACGTCCGGATCGTACCGCGCGATCGCCTCGTATTCCTTGTGTACCAAGCGATCCCGGAACATCGTCTGGTACTTGCCCCGGACTTCGGGGGTGATCACGAACAGAATGAGGCCCGCGGTGACCCGGTCGAGCCGGTGCGCGGGAGTGAGATGAGGGAGATCGAGTTCGCGACGGAGACGGACCAGCGCGGTCTGCAGAATGTGCCGCCCGCGCGGGATCGTCGCGAGGAAATGCGGTTTGTCGGCGATCAGGAAATGCTCGTCGCGATGCACGACGGACACCTCGAACGGCACGTCGACCTCGTCCGGCAGATCGCGATGGAACCAGATGAACGAGTCCGGCACGAACGGCGAATCGACGCCCAGTGGCCCGTCCAGTCCGACGATGCGCTCCTCGCGGAGCATCTCTTCGATCCGCTCGGGCGCGACGCGGGGGAGCCGCTCGACGAGGTGCTCCTGCAACGTCGTCCACGGCCCCTCGGCGGGCATCTTGAGCCTCGCGGGGTCGAGCCCGTGACGGGGCGGGAGCGGCGGGCGGAGCTTGCGTCTCATCACCTCGCACTTTAGCCGTGACGCCTTGTCCGGCCTGGTCGCGGGCGGCTGTCAGGCGAGGCCCGTGATGTTGTGAAGGCCACCTTCGTAACGTTGAAGGTTGTGAACGTGGCCTTCACAACACCCGAGGTCGGTCAGGCGGCCCCACCGCGGGCCGCAGCGGCTCGATGGGCCGCGACAAGTTCGGCGGCGACCTGTTTCGGCTCGGTTCGCAGCCGGCTGGGCAAGGTCTGGAGGACCGCGATGCCGGCTGCCGCGTATCTGCCGTTTCTCGCCACAGTCGAGGCGTACTGCTTTCTCTCGAAGTGGAAGTCGTACGAATCGATCTCCCAGGCCAGCTGGACCGCCACGAAGTAGCCGTCCGGCTTCGCGATGTACTCGCCGCTTTCGTCCCGCAGTTCGTGGTTCCACCGGGGTTCGGGCAGACCGCTCATCCGCCACACCCTCATCGCGTCGACCTCGGCGGCTGATCGGGCTCCCTCAGCGATCCGATGCAACGCTTCGCGTGGGATCGCGGTGCCTCGCTTGCTTCCGGCATCGAGTTCGGCGAACAACTCCGAGAGGCTCACGCCGCGCTGCACCGCTTCGGAAAGCAGAGCCGAAACTTCCGGTCGGGAGCCGAGTCGACGGCATTCGTCGAGAACCGATCGGGCCAAGGGAGCCAGCGGTACGCCTGCCTCGACGATCGGCCGCGGCATCCTGATCGTCCGTTCGACGATCACGTGACCGGAACCGCTGATCTTGTGTTCGTGCGGGACGAGCAAGTGGACGCGGAATGGATGGTCCGGCAACGCCCGCAGACCCTGCCGCCGACAGGAAGCAGCTCCGGTCACGACCGCGTCGGGCCCCGCGTACAGGAGCGCGGCATCGACCAGCTGCCGCCGCGTCGGCGTCCCGGAGTGCAGCAGTACGACACCCGGCAACAAACGTTGCCACGGTTTTCCCGGGCGGCACCGGCGATAGCAGGTCATTGACGGGACGCCGAGTTCCCCAAGGCGCGCGACAGTGATCACGCCGCCTCGGCTGTACTGTTGGAGCCCTTCGGGATCACGGGCCCAGTCTCCGGACTTCACGCCATGATCGTCAGCGTTCCGAACAGTCGCGCGACAGCGCTTTCCGCCGCTCTGTGGACAACTCGCCACACCAGCCCCACTGTGGATAACCGTCCGGCGCCGCGCAGCGTGAGCAGCGGCGTCAGGAGTTCGGCTCGCGATACCGCGCCAGATATCGCTCGGTCACCTCGGCCTCCGCGACAGCCGTGGCTTCGGCGCGCGTCCGTCGCCCGATGCCCGGCGGGAAGCCGTTCTTGGCGAGCCGGTGTTCGATGCTCTCCTCCATGTAGGCCATCGAATAGAAGTACGCCACGAGCGCGGCCATCAGCACGATCGCCAGCCGCAGGGGGAGCGGGCCGGGCAGGAGCAGCCACACCGCGCAGAGCGGGGCGATCATCACCGTGCTGCGGGCGACGTGCCGCCAGCGCCAGCTTCCGGTGGTCGCGTCGTGGAGGATCCAGTCGTGGTAGCGCTCGGGCAGCCTGCCGCCGAGTGAGTACCACAGCCAGCGGAACACATCCGGGCGCTTGCGGGGCGGGGGCATCAGGCGACTCCTTCCTTCGATACCGAGCACAGTACACTAATGATTAGCACGCTAATCTTTAGTGTCGCGCACGCCACGGCTAGGATTCGCGGCATGGACACGGAAGGGCCGGAGATGAAGTCGATCGATCTGGGCGAGGACCCGCTCGCGCTGGAGCGTCAGGTGTGTTTCGCGCTGTCGGTCGCTTCGCGCAGCGTCATCGCCATCTACCGCCCGCTGCTGGAACCCCACGGGCTCACCCATCCGCAGTATCTGGTCATGCTGGCGCTGTGGGAGCGGGGCCCGCAGGCGGTGAAGGACCTGAGCACCGCGCTGCGCGCCGAACCCGCGACGTTGTCACCGCTGCTCAAGCGGCTGGAGACGATCGGGTACGTCACCCGCAGGCGCAGTGCGGAGGACGAGCGGCTGCTGACGGTCGAGCTGACGGAATCGGGCCGCGCGTTGCGCGCGGAGGCCGAGAAGATCCCGTACCGCGTCGTGGAAAAGCTCGGAATGGAGGTCTCCGAGCTGGAGGCGCTGCACAAGGCGCTGACGCGGGTCATCGAAGCCACGGCTTGAGCGAACCGAAACCGGGGTGTGACGAAATGGGGGTGTGAAGCCGCGCCGGGGTGGGTAATTCCCGTCACGCCAACTCAAAATGACAGGAAGCTGAGGGACCGTGACCACCTCGACCCCCGTGCCCACGGAAGCAGGTCTGGATCTCATGACCAGGCTGAACGCCTATCTGGAGGACGTGGCAGCGGCACTGGGTATAGGGATGGACGCTTGTACGGCCGACCTCACCGGCCCGGTCACCGCCCGGTTGAGGCTGAACTGGCGCCTCCCCGGCTTCCCCGAACGCGACGTCGACCTGATGTGGCACGAAGAGCACGGCTGGTCCGCCGCCGTCGCGACGCACGCGGACGACGATCACCACGTCGTCGTCGCCTACCTCGGCGGACGGACGGTGGCCTCGCAGCCCCGCCTGGTGGCCCGGTTCGCCGAAACCCTGCGCACCGGGGACCACCAGGATTGCTGGCCCGGCGCGCCCACGTTGCGCACCGCCGGCGGACCGTCCGCGCTGGCCAAGGAACTTTCCGCCTGGGCCTGACGCTCAGGGACCGAGAGTCAGCTTGCCGAGGATGCGCGCGGCGACGGCGTCCATGTTGTCGTCGACGAAGAAGTGCCCGCCCTTGAACACGTTCAGCTCGAAAGTGCCGGTGGTGTGCTCGCGCCAGTTTTCGACGTCCGGCAGTTCCAGGACCGGGTCCGTGTCCCCGGCGAGCGCCACGACCGGGCAGGTCACGCCGGGACCGGGCCGGTAGCGGTAGGTCTCGACGGCCTTGTAGTCGCCCCGCAGCGCGGGCAGCGCCAGGGCGCGGATGTCCGGGTCGTCGAAGATCGACGCGTCCGTGCCGCCGAGCCTGCTGACTTCGGCGAGGAAGGTGTCGTCGTCGGCGAGGTGGTGCGCTTTCTCCTTGAACACGCCCGGACCGCGGCGGGCCGAGACGAACAACGCCGCCGGGACCAGCCCGCGTGCTTCGAGCCGCCGGGCGACCTCGAACGCGACGATGGCGCCCATGCTGTGGCCGAAGAGGGCGAAGGGTTTCGGGAGCGCGGCGACGACGTCCACCAGCTGCTCGGAAAGGGCGTGCAGGTCGTCGATGACCGGCTCGCCCATCCGGTCCTGTCGTCCCGGGTACTGGGCGGTGTGCACCTCGACGGTCGGTGAGAGGGCCGCCGAAAGCGACCGGTACGCGCTCGCCGAACCACCGGCGTGCGGGAAGGCGATGAGCCGCGTCTCGGCCGCCGGTGCCGGATGGAAGCACCGTGTCCAACTGCGGAGAGCCTGCCCTGTCATCGAAAAATCCCCCAATCCGTGCGGGAATGCCCCGCACGAAACTCGAATGTACGGGGAATCCGCAGGAAGAGTCCATGCGTGTGCGGGGTTGTTCACGTCGTGGCCTGGTGTGAATCTGGGACGCAGGCCCATATCCAGGGCCTCGTGGAAGGGAGCGGGTGTGGCGGAAGACCTGAAGATCAGGGTCGGCGCGGGGCTGGGGACCGGGACGGCGCCCGAGGAATTCGGTGCCGCGGTCGACCTGCTGGAGCAGGCGGGCGTCGATTCGCTCTGGCTGCCCGAGGCGGTGTACTCGCCCAGGATCGACCCGGTCGTCGGGCTGACGCACGCTCTCGCCCGCGCCTCGAAACTGAAGGTCGGCACCGGTGTGATGGTGCTGCCCGGCCGTGATCCGGTGCTCGTCGCCAAGCAACTCGCCTCACTCGCCGCGCTGGCGCCGAAGAGGGTCCTCCCGGTCTTCGGCCTGAAGCCCGCCCGCGACGCGGAACTACCGCTTTTCCCGGTGCCGCAAGGCCGCCGCGCCGCCGTGTTCGACGAGTCGTTGCTGCTGATCAAGGCGTTGCTGGAACAGGAGGAGGTGACCTTCGAAGGTGAGTTCTTCCGCGTCGAGGGCGCCGGACTGGGCCTGCGCCCGGTCAAACGGCTCGACCTCTGGCTCGGCGGGAAGGCACCCGGCGCGTTGCGGCGGGTCGGCAGGCTCGCGGACGGCTGGCTGGCGAGTTTCCTCACCCCGGAGGAGGCGCGGGCCGGCCGCGAGGCGATCCAGAAGGCCGCCGCCGAGGCGGATCGGGAGGTCGAGGCCGACCATTTCGGGATCAGTCTGATCGTCGCGGAGGACGGGATCCCGGACGAGCTCGCGGCTTCGGTCGCGGCACGGTCCGACGCGGATCCGTCCCGGCTGATCGCGGGCAGCTGGCGGGCCGCCCGCGATCTGGTCGCCGAGTACATCGACGCCGGGCTGAGCAAGTTCGTGCTGTACCCGGCCGGACCGGAGCCGATCGAGCGGTTCGTCGAGAACTTCGCCGAGCACGCCGTTCCGCTGCAGAACTAGTCGAACTTCAGCTCTTCGGTCCGCCGCGGCATCAGCAGCAGCGCGCCGACGCTGAGCACGGCGACCACCAGCATCGCCAGGAAGACGTGGTGCGTGGCGCCCGCGAGGGCGTCACGCACGAACGACGTCGTCGGGGTGTCCGGGCCGTGGCCCTCCAGGACGACGCTGGTCGCGTCGACGCCGGACGGCAGACCGGTGACCCCGGCGGGCGGGTTGGCGAAGCGGCTCGCCAGGGTCGCGTTCGCGATCGCGCCGAACATCGCGACGCCGACCGCGCTGCCCAGCGAACGGCTGAACATGTTGGTCGCGGTGACGACGCCGCGGCGTTCCCAGCCGATGGTGGACTGCACGGCGATCAGCGTCGGGCTCGACGTCAGGCCCAGCCCCAGCCCGAGGACGAACGCCGCCGCGGCCGCCAGCCAGATCGACGACCCCGCCGCCAGGAACACGGTCAGCCCCGCGCCCGCGATGACGGCCCCGCTGCCGATCAGCGCGGTGTCCCGGAACCCGATCCGCATGTAGATCCGGCCCGCCAGCGACGCCGAGATCGGCCAGCCGACGGTCAGCGCCGCCAGCGCGAACCCGGCGACGAGCGCGCCGGTGCCGAGCACGCCCTGGGAGAAGGTCGGCAGGTACGAGGTGAGCCCCATCAGCAGCATGCCGACGACGACGGCGACCAGATTCCCGCCGATCAGCGTCCGTTTGGTGAAGATCCACAGCGGCAGCACCGGTTCCTCGGCCCGGCGTTCCACGAACACGAACGCCGTCAGCAGGACCACCGCGCCGACGAAGATCGCCAGGCTCGGGGCGGACGCCCAGCCCCAGGCGACCCCGCCTTCCAGCAGGCCGAGGATCAGCAGCGAGCAGCCGAGGGTGAGCAGCGTGGCGCCGAGGTAGTCGATGCGGTGCGAGCGGCGTTCGACGCGCTCGCGGAAGTTCCGGAACAGCATCCACGCCGCCAGCGCGCCGAGCGGCAGGTTGATGAAGAAGATCCAGCGCCAGTCGAGGTACTCGGCGAACACGCCGCCCAGCGTCGGCCCGACCACCGACGAAATGGCCCAGACGCTGGCGAGATAGCCCTGCACCCTGGCGCGTTCCTCGACGGTGTACATGTCGCCGACCATGGTCAGCGCGATCGGCTGGATGGCGCCCGCGCCGATGCCCTGCACCGCGCGGGCGGCGATCAGCACCGGCATGCTCCAGGCCGCGCCGCACAGCACCGAGCCCAGCAGGAACGCCGCGATCCCGAAGAACATCACCGGCCGCCTGCCGAGTACGTCGGCGAACTTGCCGTACAGCGGGACGGTGACCGCCTGGGTCAGCAGATAGATCGAGAACAGCCAGGGGAACTGCGAGAAGCCGCCCAGATCGGCGACCACCGAGGGCACCGCCGTCGCGATGATGGTCGAGTCGAGGGCGATCAGGCCGGAACACAGCATCACGGCGATCAGGACGGGGCCGCGCTCGGAACGGAAACCGACCCCTTCCTTCGCGGTGACCGGGGCCGGGGTGGTCATCTGCGGGGCTCTCCTCGGGCTCATGAAGGGCGTCAACTACTTCGCATGGGTAAGCATTCCATGGAGACACCCGGTCATGGGACCGATTTTTTCCGTGAGGAATCCCGCAAAATAGATCAGATGAGCACCTGGATCCGTCCGATCGACCGGGGCTGGGTCGTCCGCGACACCGTCCCGGGTCCCGACGTCGACGAATTCGCCGACCCGGATCGCGTCGCCGCCGCCCTCGCCGGAGCGCACGGGGACAGCCTGCTGGCCGTCCAGCATCCGGCCAGGACCCCGGCCGCGCTGGCGGGCGGCCTCTCGATCGAGGCGGCGCTTCCGCAGGCCAGGGCGGCTTTCGAGCGTATCCGGGAGCGGCACTATCGCCCGGTCGCCTCCGTCGTCGCGCCGTATCGCATCGACGGGCCGGACGGTGTCGCGCTGGGCGTGCTGTGCCTGGTCGACCCCGCGGCGGTCCGGGCCGACGGCGCGACCCGGGTCCGGCACACCGAGGACGTCTATCCGGACGTCGTCGCGGAGCGCGCCGCGATGCTCGCCGGACTCGGCGTCGCCACGAGCGCCGCCATGCTGGTCCCCGCGACCGGCGGCCGCGCGCTGACCGCGCTGATCGAACGGATGTGCCGGGGGCAGGTGCCCACTTTGTCCACAGTGGACGGAGCGGGTCGCAAACACGAGCTGTGGCTCGCCGGTCCCGGAGACGATCAGGACGAACTGCTGACGACCCTGGACGAGCTGGATCTCCTGGTCGCGGACGGGAATCACCGCGTCGCGGCCGCCGCCGCGTCGGGGCGGGGAGCGTTGCTGGCACTGGTCACCGGGGGACCGGGACTGCGGATCGGGCCCATCCACCGGGTGCTCGCCGGCACCGGGCTCGACGCGGCCACGCTGGTCCGGCGCTGGACGGAGGCGGGATTCGAGGTCCACCCCGGCCCGCCGACGCCGCCGGTCGAAGCGGGCGAGGTGACCGTGCTGGCGGGGGCGTCGGCCTTCCGGGTCGTGCTCGGCAAGGCGGGCGGCGATCACGCGATGGTCGAACAGGAGCTCCTGCGCGGGGCGCTCGGCGTCGATCCGGAAGGGCCGGGCGTGCGTCCCCTGCTCCCGGGCGGCCCGGTGCCCGAAGACGCGGACGCGGTGTTGTTGCTGGCCCCGGTCCCGTACGCGGAAGTTCTCGCCGTGCACGCGGCCGGTCTGCGGATGCCCAGGAAGGCCACCTATTTCACGCCGAAACCCCGCAGCGGGCTTCTCTTGGCCGAGCTCTAGCACCGCGCTTTTGTCGGGGGTCCGGCTTAGGATCACCTCGTGGAACTGCCCGTGATGCCGCCCGTGAAGCCGATGCTGGCCAAGGCCGTGCACGAACTGCCGCGCACGCCGGGGCTGCTGTACGAGCCGAAGTGGGACGGCTTCCGCTGCGTGGTCTTCCGCGACGGTGACGAGGTCGTCCTGGGCTCGCGTAACGACAGGCCACTGACGAGGTACTTCCCCGAACTGGTCGAGCTGCTCAAGGAAGCGCTGCCCGAGCGTTGCGTCATCGACGGCGAGATCGTGCTGGTCACCGAGGGTGGGCTCGATTTCGAGGCGCTTCAGCTGCGCCTGCATCCGGCGGCTTCCCGGGTGAACAAACTGGCCGCCGAGACGCCGACCAGTTTCGTGGTGTTCGACCTGCTGGCCCTCGACGACCGGGATCTGACGCCGGAACCGTTCGGGGAGCGGCGGAAGCTGCTCGAAAGCATCGTCGACACGAAGTTCGCCCGGGTGCACCTCACCCCGCTGTCCGAGGATCCCGACGTCGCCCAGGACTGGTTCACCCGGTTCGAGGGCGCGGGCTTCGACGGCGTGATGGCCAAACCCGCCGACGCGCCGTACGAGCAGGACAAGCGGGTGATGTGGAAGGTCAAGCACCAGCGGACCGCGGACTGCGTCGTCGCCGGGTTCCGGTGGCACAAGGACGGCGTGGGCGTCGGTTCGCTGCTACTCGGGCTCTACAACGACGAAGGCGTCCTGCACCATGTGGGCGTGGCCAGCAGTTTCACCGCCGCGAGGCGGCGTGAGCTGGTGGACGAACTCGCGCCGCTGCGGGAGAACGCGCTGGAGAACCATCCCTGGCGCGAGTGGGTCGAGGCTCATGAAGAGGCGGGCGGCCGGATGCCCGGAGCGGGTAGCCGCTGGGCGCCGCAGAAGGACCTGAGCTGGGAGCCGGTCCGCATCGAATGGGTCGCCGAGGTCCGCTACGAGCACGTCGAAGGCACGCGATTCCGCCACGGCGGGAGGCTCGTGCGCTTCCGTCCCGACCGCGAACCGGCCTCGTGCACCTACGCGCAACTCGAAGAGGTCCCGCCCGCCGAACTGGCCACGCTGTTCACCGAGCTGGGGGAAGCATGAAGTCGGAACCGGTCACGCTGGACCTCGACGGCGTCGAGTTCACGGTGTCCAATCCGGGCAAGGTCTACTTCCCGGAGAACGGTGAGACCAAACTGGACCTGGTCGAGTACTACCGGGCGGTCGCGAAGCCGCTGCTGGCGCAACTCGGCGGCAGGCCACTGCTGCTGGAACGCTATCCCGACGGCGCGGGCGGGAAGTCGTGGTTCCAGAAACGGGTCCCGAAGAACGCGCCCGACTGGCTGACCACGACGGTGGTGTCCACTCCGAACGGGACCACTTCGGACGCGCTCGTGGCGAAAGACCTCGCGCACGTCGTCTGGGCGGTGAACCAGGGCTGCCTCGGGTTCCACGTCTGGCCGAACCGGGCCGACGCGCCGGACATCAGCGACCAGTTGCGCGTCGATCTCGACCCGTCGCCGGGGATCGGGTTCCCCGAATTGCGGCGCGGTGCCGTCCTGACGAAGGCGCTGCTGGAAGAACTGGGCATCACCGCGCAGATCAAGACTTCGGGTTCGCGCGGCCTGCATCTCTATGTGCCGCTGGAACCGAAATGGGACGCCTACGAGGTCCGCGCGGCCGCCGTCGCGCTCGCCCGCGAACTCGAGCGGCGTCACCCGGAGGAGATGACGGCGCAGTGGTGGAAGGAAGAACGCGGATCCCGGGTGTTCGTCGACTTCAACCAGAACGCGCCGCACAAGACGGTGTTCGGCGCGTGGTGCGTGCGGCCGCGCGTCGGCGGGCAGGTGTCGACGCCGATCGGCTGGGACGAACTGGAGACCGTCGAGCCGGACAAGCTGACGCTGTCCACTGTGCCCGCTCGCTTCGCCGAACGCGGTGACCCTTGGGAGGGAACGAAACCGCAGTCGATCGAGCCGCTGCTGGAAATGTCCCGGAAGGACATGGAGAACGGGCTCATGGACGCCCCTTGGCCACCCGTCTACCCGAAGATGCCGAACGAGCCGCCCCGGGTGGCGCCGAGTAGAGCCAAGAAAGAGTAAGGCGCACGCCCTCCGCGAGGCCGCAATTACCGCATTCAGAGGACGAAACGCGGTCAGAGCGGCAGGTCGAAGGCGAGTTGAGTGTTCACGGCGGGCTCGGCCTTGCGCGTGGAGCGGTGGCCCGGCAGGGTCGCGGCGCAGCGCGGGCACGGGGCGACGTCGCTGGTCGTGAGATCCACCGGCGTCCACATCCGCGATTCCTTGTCCCCGCAGGCCGAACGCCGATAGCGGAGATCTTCGGAGCGGGTCATCAGGTGCGCGGCGGGGGAGTCCTCGGGCAGCGCGCCGACCAGATACCAGCGTCCGGCGGTGTTCGTCATGGAACTGTCCTCCCGATACAGGTGGTCCAGCTCGAGATTCCTTCCGCGAAACAGTGTCAAGCAGACACACCGCGATATCCGGTATTTCGCCGCCGTTCGGCGTGTCAGTCCTGATTCAGTCTTGATTCAATCCTGAATGAAGCGCAGGACGCGCAGCATTCCCCGCTCGTCGACGACCTCGGGATCGTCCGCGACGCACTCTTCGAGGCGGGCGGTGACGGCCTCGGTGTCGATCCCCGAGCCGATGAGCACCAGTTCGCTCCGGCGCTCCTGTCCGGACGGCCACGCCGAGCGCTCCAGCTGGATGAACGAGCCCACCGTGTGCAGGCCGAACCGGGATCGCGGGCCGTTCGGGCCGAAGTCGAGGAAGCCCTTGATCCGGTAGAGCCCGCCGGGGCGCTGTTCCAGGAAGTCCATCAGCCGTCGCGGGTCCAGCGGGCGCTCGGCGGTGAAGGCGACGCTGTCGTACGCGGTGTGGAAGTGGTGCTCGTGGTCGTGTTCCTCCTCTCGGAGGTCGTCGAACGACATCTGCCCGGCCCGTTCGCGCGGCCGGGCGTCGAAGAACAGGGTGGGGTCGATCCGGCCGTGGGAGGTCGCGATCACCGGCGTGCCGGGCGCGATCTCGTCGATCGTGCCGCGCAGCTTGGCCAGGGCGTCGTCGTCGGCCCGGTCGGTCTTGTTCAGCACGACCAGGTCGGCGAACCCGAGGTGCTCGTCGAGTTCCGGATGCCGCTTCCTGGTCGTCTCGAACTCGGCAGCGTCGACGAGTTCGACGAGGCCGCCGTAGGCGATGGCGGGGTTCTCGCTGGCGATCATCAGGCGGATGAGGTCACGTGGTTCGGCGAGCCCGCTGGCTTCGATCACGATGACGTCGATGCCGGCCTCGGCCTCGGAAAGCTTGGCGAGCATGGCGTCGAGGCCGCTCGCGTCGACGGCGCAGCACAGGCAGCCGTTACCGAACGACATCATGGTGTCGACCTGGCCCGAGACGGCCATCGCGTCGACCGCGATGCTCCCGAAGTCGTTGACCACGACACCGATCCGCGCACCCTGGCGGTTGGCCAGCAGGTGGTTGAGCAGGGTGGTCTTGCCGGAACCGAGGAAGCCCGCGACCAGGATGACCGGAATCCGCCTGTCGACCACGATTTTCCTTTCCGTCGGGATGCTCGCACTCTAGCGATGGCGCCCGCGGGCTAATACACCGGTATGGGTAAAGAGGAGAAGGGGAGTCGGGTGAATGCGCTCGAAAGAGTGATGAATGACGATCATAGAAGTGATCTTGGTTAAGCGTGATCATTTTGCCGGGGTGGTCACGTGAATATCCCGCGAAGTGGCACGCAATTCCAAATATTGTCGTCGGCAAGCGTTCTGCCTGCGAAAATGTCAGCATCGAGGCTGCTTCTGCCGTTTGGTGGATAGTGCTCGTCTTTCTGTGGGGTATCCTCTTTCGTCTGGTCCGGACCCGGCTGTCTCGCCGATCAGGCATGATCCTCCGGGCATTTCCGAGTGCAGGAGGAATGGTGGTCGTTCCCGCCGCTGGTGCCGGCGTCGAATTCGGAGAGTGGGAGGCAGAGGTATCGAGCGCCTCCATGAGAGTGACGGATATCCCTCGCTTGCCTCCGGAGGTGAGTCCGCGGGGACTGAGCGTGGACGTGGCCGAGGCGGAGGATTTCCTTCGCCTCTTCCATGCCGAAGCGGACGGCGGGGCCGCGCGGCTGCGCGAGCGGCTCGACCGGGTTCGTGCCGAGATCCACGAGACCGGCACCTACCGGCACACCGCGGACGAGGTCGAGTTCGGCGCGCGGGTGGCCTGGCGGAACTCCGCGCGGTGCATAGGCAGACTGTATTGGCAGGGGTTGAAGGTGCGGGATCGCCGTGACGTCGAAGGCGCGGACGCCATCGCCGACGAGTGCGTCACCCATCTGCGCGAGGCGACCCGGGGCGGCCGGATCCGGTCGACCATCACCGTGTTCGCGCCCGACGGCCCGGCGGGGCCCGGCCCGAAGATCCACAACGACCAGCTCATCCGGTACGCCGGCTACCGGCTCAGCGACGGTTCGGTACTGGGCGATCCGCGCCACGCGGACTTCACCGAGACCGTCCAGGAGCACGGCTGGCGCCCGCCAGAACGCAAAGGCTCCTTCGACGTCCTCCCGCTGCTCATCGAGTCCGAACCGGGGGACCGGCAGCTGTTCCGGCTGCCGTCGGACGCCGTGCTGGAGGTCCCGCTGTCGCATCCCGACCACCGCTGGTTCGCCGGGCTCGGGCTGCGCTGGCACGCCGTGCCCGCGATCAGCAACATGCGGCTGGTCATCGGCGGGATCACCTATCCCGCGGCGCCGTTCAACGGGTGGTACCTCGCCACCGAGGTCGGCGCGCGCAACCTGGCCGACACCGACCGGTACGACCTGCTGCCGGTGATCGCGGACCTGATGGGGCTCTCGACGAAGTCCGAGCGCACCCTGTGGCGCGACCGCACGCTGGTCGAACTGACCCTCGCCGTCCAGCACTCCTTCGACGCGGCGGGCGTGACCGTCGCCGATCACCACACCGAATCGCGGCGATTCCTCACGCACATCGCCAAGGAAGAGCGGGCGGGCCGCCGTTGCCAGGCGGAGTGGAGCTGGATCGTCCCGCCGTTGTCCGGTGGGCAGACCGCGGTGTTCCACCGTTACTACGACGAGCCCGATCCGGCCGCGAGACCGGCTTTCCTGCCTCCTGGGTAGGGCACTGACGGATGAAGAGGTGAGCCGAATGCGGCGTGTCGGTAGGCCGGACGGCGGCGTGGGTTGCGGCCGCGCGGACAATGGAGGCATGACCGCAGTGCTCGTCGCCCACGCCGGCCGGTCCGGCGGGACCAGGGAGATCGCCGAGGTGATCGCCGCCGAACTGCGCGACGGCGGGCTGACGGCCGATCTGCTGGACGCGGCCGAGGTCGAGGACGTCGAATCCTACGGCGCGGTGATCATCGGGAGCGCGTTGCACCACCGGCGATGGCGTCCGGAGGCGGTGCGCCTGCTCACCGAGCACGAAGAGGCGCTGCGGAGCCGCCCGGTCTGGTTGTTCCACAGCGGGCCATGCGGGCCGTTCGCCGCGGGCAAACGCGTCAGCCTGCCTGCTGGAGTCGCTTTGCTGGCCGCGAGGATCGACGCCGAACGCACGGCCACCTTCGGCGGCAGGCTCACCCCGGCCACCGCGCGCGGCCTGCTCTGGAAGATCATGGCCATGGGCCCCTGGGCGGGCGACTTCCGCGACTGGCCGTCGATCCGGGCCTGGGCGCGTGACGTCGGCCGCCGCGTCCGCATCCGCGTCGCACTTTGACGTATCGGTTTCGTCGGTGCCCTGTCGTAGGGTGCTGTCATGGACAAGAAGTTCACCTCGACGCTACTCAAGAGTCCGGAGAAGGGCGGCTGGACGTACGTGGTCATGCCCGGCTCCGCCGAGTTCTTCGGTACCAAAGGGCTGGTGAAGGTGCGCGGGACCATCGACGGACATCCGTTCCGGAGTTCGTTCATGGCGCTGGGCGACGGAACCCACAAGCTTCCGGTGAAGGCCGACGTGCGCAAGGCGATCGGCAAGGAAGAGGGTGACACCGTGGACGTCGTCCTCCTCGAAAGGCTGGAGGGCTGAGTGGCCGCGGAATGGAAGCCGTCGCCGGTCATCAAGATCTACGAGGCGCTCGGCGCGGTGGCCGACGGGCGGGTCGAGATCGACGGTGACACGGGGCGTGTCGCGTCGTCGGACAGGGTCAAGACCTACGACGTCCGCCACGATCCGGCCGCGGGGTCGATCACGGCCAACGACAACGGGTCCTACTGGCAGGGATATCTCGGCTACCCCGGCATCGCGTACCTGATGGAATGCGGCTTGATCGCCTACGACAGCGGTCTCGCCGGGGAACTCGCGGGCGTGCCGTGGAAAGAGCTCGCGACCCAGTACCGCAACGACTGGGCGAAGGTCGAGAAGCACGTCCGAGACGACCTGTCCGGCCGGGGCGTGGACCTGGACCGGTTCGACGCCGGGCTCGCGGAGATCGCGGGACAGCTGGAGAAGCTGGGGCTGACGAAGCTTTCCCCGCGGCTGCGCCCGCCGAAGTGACCGATCGCGCCTGAGTCTTCTCTCACCGGCTGCTATGAACGGTCCGTTCCTTGCAAATTTCGCAAGGAACGGACCGTTCATAGCACGCGCCTGGGTACTCAGCCGCAGTGTTCGGACGGGCTGTCGTACTTGACGCCGCCCGCGGAACCGCCCCACTTCACGCATTTGTCCGCCGCGGCTGCCTTCACCGGCCCGGCGAACCACGAGAACGACCCGGAGTCGGTGATCCGGGAAGACCCCGCGACTTCGAGGTAGGCCGACGTCGCGGTCGCGGTGCCCGCCGACGTGCTCTTCATCGTGCTGACACAGTTCTGTCCGTTGGAAGCGTTGTAGGACAGGTAAACCGTGCCCGCGGTCCCGAGCGGAGCCGAGTCGATCACGCCGTAACCGCCGCCGCACACCGGGGCGCCGAGGGTCGTCTCGGTGACGGTCGAGAAGCGGATGGTCTCGTTGGCGTTCCCCGCCGGGCCCGCTTCGTACAGCACGCCGACCGAGCCCGAGGACAGCTGGACCATGTCGGAGTACGCGGCGTCACCGCTCCACACCAGCGTTCCGGCGGAGTTTCCCTGCCAGTTCGCGCCTTCGTCGAACGAAGACCGCACGACGAGTTCCTTGCGACGGTCGCAGACCGACGGCGCGGCGAACAGGATCCGGTTGTACTTGCCCGCCTTGTCGGTCGCGGTCATCCGCGCGGTCGAGGCCTGCACGACCGGGGTGATCAGATCCTCCTCGAAGGTGAACTTGGTGGAGAAGCTCGCCCCGCCGTCGGAACTGATGGCGAAGGCGCGGTTCTTCGCGCCGCCGCTGAGGCATTTGTTGCCGTTGTTGGCCTGGTTGCGCGCCGCCACGTAAACCCGGCCGTCGAGCAGTTCGGTGACGCTGATCTCCTGCGGGTTCAGCGTGGCCGACGTCGCCCTGCTGTCGGTGGCGCCGCGCTTCCACGTGACGCCCTGGTCGTCGCTGTAGATGAGCGCACCGCTGTTTTCGCCGTCGTCGGTGTAGCTCATCCCGGCGACGATGCGGCCGGCGTGCGCGCCGCGTGTCAGCACGATGCCGTGCGACGGGCCGGTCGCGAGCCAGCCCGGTGCGGCGTCGAAGCCGAGCTGCGTGGTGAGTACCTTGGGCGCGGTCCAGGTCTTGCCATGGTCGTCGCTGATCGAAACGCGCGGAATCCGGTTGCAGTCAGGGTTCTTGACGCATTCCATCACCGAGAGCAGCACGATCCGCCCGGTCGGCGGGACCACGATCGGGGTCGGGTTTCCTTTGGTGTCCCCGAAACCTTCGATGACGATCTTCGGGGCGCTCCAGGTCTTGCCGTTGTCCGCCGAGCGTTTCACGACGAGATCGATGTCGCCGCGGTCGTTGCAGAAGCTGGCGCCGCCTCGGCGGCCTTCGGCGAACGCGAGCAGTTCGCCGTTGTTCGCCTTGACGATGGCGGGGATTCTGAAGCAGTCGTAACCTTCTGTTTTCTCTTTGTACACCACCGTGTTCCCGACGGCGGCGGTCGCGGCAGGCGCGGCGAGTGAGGTGACCGGGGAGGCGCCGACCGCCGCGATGGCGACGAGGGCCGCGAACAGGCCCTTCGCGACGCGAGAGATCTTCAAGGGAATGCTCCGTCCTGGATGGGTTTCCGGGTGACGGGACATCAGAGTCCATTCAGGTCGTACAAGGCGCGTACAACCCGGTTTCGCGTTCTGTGTCAGGTGACGCAGAACGCGAGGCCGTTCCCTGACAAAGTTTCTTCAGCCGGCCACGGCGCGAAGGGGAGAGGGGGAGGGCCCGATGAAGGTGATCGATCCCGAGGGGCGTAAGTGGGAGATCATTCGCCGGTTCGCGCCGTGGCGCCGGTGGGTCCAGCCGTTCGCGCTGCTCAGAGGCGGCTATCGGCACTACAAGATCACCGCGGACTGGACGCTGTATCTCAAGGACCTGCCCAACGACCCTGTGGACCGCCCTTCGGGTGGCCCCGCGGAGAAGGTGGCTGTCGGGATTCTCGGTGTGGTGTTCGCCCTGCAATCGCTCGTCGAGTTCCCGATCTATCTGCTCCTCGGGCTGGTGCTGGTGCCGTTTCGGCTGCTGGAGCTGCTGTGCCAGGGCATCGCGGGGTCCGTCGCGCGGGCCGTCCGGTGGTTCCGGAACGCCCCGGAGCGGGTCGACGTCGCCGGCTGGAACAAGGACGGGACCGGCCTTGTCTCGCTGGCGATCCTCAAGGTCCACCGGGAACTCGCCGACCCGCTGGCCGTCGAATTGCGCGGCCTCTTCCGCGACCGCGTGATGTTCGACCCGGGCGACCCGGACGTGCGCGAGGTGCTCACCCGGTTCGGCGCGCGGGTGGAACGGCACCGGACCCTGCTTCGTCGGAGGTCTGTGTCAAGATCCGCTCACCGATGACGGGGGAACGCGATGCGGGTGACCGATGCAGACGGCGGCGAGTGGCTGGTCGTGCGCCGGTTCGCGCCGTGGCTGCGCCGGATCCGCCCGCTCGCCATCGCCACCGAAAGCGACCGCTACCGGGAAGTGGCGTTCACCCGGCACCGCGGCCGTCCCGCGGAGAAGGAACGACTGGGCTTCGAAGATCTGCTGGTGCTGGCGTTCGTGCTCGCGTACGCGGCCTGGTTGACGCTGATCCTGTCACCGGTCCTCCTGGCGGAACTGGTCGCCTGGTCGGTGACGGGCGCCGTCCTCTCGCTGGCGAGGCTGACCGGACTGGTCCGCGCCCGGATCGACCTCGTCGCGCCACCGCCCGCCGTGCGCAGCCTCGCGCCGGTGCGGGTCCTGCTGGTGCCGAGGGCGGCCGCGGCCACGCTCACCCGCGAACTCGCGGCGCTGATCGAGACCACACCCGGCTTCGACCCGGAGAACGAGCCGCGCGTGCGGAAACTGTTCTCCGCCACCGGAGCGCGCGTGGAGCGGCACTTCGGCCTGCCGTGGCGGCTCAGTACTCGTCGGGCGCGAGCTGTTTGAGATCGTGCAGGCTGCGGACGACCAGCCGCTGGCGCCCGGTGCTGAGCAGCCCGTCGGAGCGCAGGGTCCGCAGGGTCCGCGCGACGGCCTCCCGTGACGCGGACGCGAGTCCCGCCAGGTCGCGCTGGCTGATCCGCAGGGCGATGAGGGTGCCGTCGGGGACGGGCACGCCGTACCGCTCGGCGAGGTCGACGAGGATCGCGGCGATGCGTTCGGCGGCCGTGCTGTCACCGAATTCGGTGCGGCGCGAGTTCGCGTAGCGCAGCCGCGAGGTGATGATCCGGAGCAGCACCACGGAGATGCCGGGCTGCTCGCGGAGCACGGAGTTGAACGCCCGCGCGGACAGCCACAACCCGCTGACCGGTTCGACGGCGATCGCCGTGGCCGAGCGCAGGCTGCCGTCCATCGACGCCATCTCGCCGATGATGTCGCCCGGATCGCGGACGGCCAGCACGGCGTCGTAGCCGCCGGTGGACACCGATGTGATCTTGACCCGCCCGGTCATCAGGATCAGTACCCAGTCCGATCGGTCACCCTCGCGGATGATCACCGTGCCTGCCGGGTACCGGCGCAGTTCGGCCTCGGCGCGCAGCGCCTTGCGCTGACCGTCGTCGAGCAGCTCCCAGAGCCTGCCGGGTGAATCCTGCGGCTCCGCCGCCGGTCGTGTCATTCCTTTTCGTCGCCTCCGTGCGCGATGGTACGAGCATCGCGCGCCGGGCGTTAACCGGGGATCTCTTGATATGCCTGGGAAAGGCGTCGGACACCGTCCCGGAGCTGCGCGCCCGTCGCGGCGCTGACGTAGCTCAGCCGCAGATACGGTCCCGGCGCCTCGGCCGCGAAGTACAGCCTGCCCGGCGTGACCGCTACTCCCGCGCGGAAAGCGGCACTGGTCAGCGCCATCTCGTCGGCGAAGCCGGGGAGCGGCTGCCACAGGTGATAGCCACCGGTCGGGACCGGGACGGCGCTCCACGAGGGCAGGAACTCCCGCAGTGCGGAGACCGCGACGTCGCGGCGCTCCCGCAACGAAGCGGCGAGAGTCCGCAGGTGACGGGTCCAAGCCGGGGAACTCACCAGCTCGAGCGCGGTTTCCTGCATGGGCCGCGGGACGAAGAAGCTCTCGACGGCGTGGAGGCCGCGCAGCCGCTCCAGTGCCGGGCCGCGGGCGGCCAGCGCGCTGATCCGCAGGCTCGGCGACGCCGGTTTCGTGAGCGACCGGATGTGCACCACGACGCCGTCGGGGTCGTCGGCCACGAGCGGTGGCGGGGGAGCAGGGTTGCCGGGATGCGCCATCAGCCGCGCGAAATCGTCCTCGATGACGAAAGCGCCCGCGTCCCGCGCGATCCGCAGGACCTCCGCCCGGCGTTCGGCGCACAGGACCGCGCCGGTCGGGTTCTGGAACGCGGGCTGGCAGACGAACAGCCGGGAGCCGGTGTCGCGGAAGGCGTCCGCGAGCAGTTCGGGCCGGACGCCGTCGCGGTCGATCGGCACCGGTATCGGCCGCAGCCCCGAGGCCCTCGCGATGGCCAGCAGCCCCGGATACGTCGGGGATTCCACCAGCACCGGCGCGCCGGGGGCGCCGAGCGCGCGCAAGGCCGTGGTCAGCGCGCTCTGCCCACCCGCGGTGACCAGCACGTTCTCGACGTTCACCGGGCTGCCGATGTCACGGGCGAACCAGGCCCGCAGTTCGGGCAGGCCGCAGATCGGCGGCCGCGTCCACGCACCGGGACGGCGTCCGGCGCGAGCCGAGGCCGCCGCGAGTTCGCGTTCCGGCTGGAGACTCGGATGCGTGTAGCCGCCGTTGAGATCGATGACCCCCGACGGCGGGTCACTCAACGCGGTCTGCACGCCGGTCGCGTCGATCACGCGAGTGCCGGACTGCGAGCTCAGCGCCACCTCCTGCCAGGACACGTCGCCGGTCACCGCCACCTCGCGGGGCGGCGGGGCACGGAAGACGCCGGCACCGGGGCGGGTGATCACCAGGCCTTCGGCGGCGAGCGCGGAGATGGCGCGCGACACCGTCACCGGGCTCACCTTCAGCTGCCGGACGAGTTCCCGGCTCGACGGGAGCTTTCCTTCGATCGGATAGCGCTCAAGCTCGGAACGCAGCTGTTTGACCAGGCTGGCGACGCTGCTACCATCGGACATGAGACTGGATGATAGCGCTATCGCGGATCGAGCAGTAGCGGTCCGCTCCGGGACCTTGCTGGCCGCGCTGGGTGTCCTAGCCTTCTCGTTCACGTTTCCCGCCACCGCGTGGGCGCTAAAGGGCTTCGACCCGTGGACGGCCACCGGCCTGCGAAGCGTGCTGGCCGCCCTGGTCGCCGGCGCCTGCCTGCGCGCTTTCCGGGTCCCGCTGCCGAGGCGCGATCAGTGGCGTGGCCTCGCGGTGGTCTCCCTCGGCTGTGTCCTCGCGTTCCCGATCCTGACCACGCTCGCGCTGAAGACGTCGTCGACCGCGCATTCCGCGGTGGTGATCGGACTGCTGCCGATGGCCACCGCCGTCATCTCGTCGAGGCTCACCGGGCACCGGCCGTCCCGCCGGTTCTGGCTCGCCGCCGCGGTCGGCGCGAGCGCGGTGGTCGTGTTCACCGTCGGCCAGAGCGGCGGCGGACTGTCCACAGCGGATCTGTTCCTGTTCGGCGCGCTCGTGCTGTGCGCGTTCGGGTACGCCGAGGGCGGCAGGCTGGCCAGGGAGATGGCGGGCTGGCACGTGATCGCCTGGGCGCTGGTCATCGGCCTGCCGGTCACCGCCGGGTTCGCCGTCTTCGGGCTGGTGACCGAGCCGCTGCACGTCACCGGCGAGGGGATCGCCGGCCTGCTCTACGTCGCGCTCATCTCGCAGTTCGGCGGATTCTTCGCCTGGTACCGGGGAATGGCCGAGATCGGTGTCGCGCGGGCGAGCCAGTTGCAGCTCGCGCAGCCGCTGCTGACCCTGGTCTGGGCGGTCCTGCTGCTCGGCGAGCACCTCCCGGCGGCGGCGCCCGTGACGGCGCTGATCGTCGTCGCCTGCATCGTCGTGACCCAAAGATCGCGAACGTAGATCAACGTCGCGAATCCGCCAGACCGCGGTGTCCGCGCGGTGATGGGCTGAAGCACATGACCGCTTCGACCCTCGACACCTCCGCCCGGACCCCGCTGAAGGGATGGCTCGCCGTCCTCGCGGTGACGCTGGGGATCTTCTCCCTCGTCACCACGGAGATCCTGCCGATCGGCCTCCTGACCCCGATCGGCGAGGACTTCCGGATCACGCCGGGGACGGCGGGCCTGACCATGACCCTGCCCGGTTTCCTCGCCGCGCTCGCCGCCCCGGCCGTCACCGTCGCCGCCGGGCGGCTCGACCGCCGGATCCTGCTGTGCGCGCTGATGGTGGTGCTGGCACTGGCCGACGTCCTCGCGGCGACCGCGCAGGCCTACTGGGCGGTGCTGGTGTCGCGGGTCCTGGTCGGGCTGGTGATCGGCGCGTTCTGGGCGATCGGTTCCGGGCTCGCCGCGCGGCTCGTCGGACCCGGGCACGCGGGCCGCGCGACCGCCGTGATCTTCTCCGCCGTGCCGCTCGGTTCCGTACTGGGCGTGCCCGCCGGGACGTTCGTCGGTGAGCTGTTCGGCTGGCGGGCCGCCTTCGCCGCGCTGGCGCTCTTCACGATCGGCGTTATCGCGGCGCTGGCGTGGGCGTTGCCACCGCTGGCTCCGTCGGCATCGGCGGGCGCGACCCGGCTCGGTGTCCTGCGCGCGATGACCCGCGGGCGGGCGACCCGGCTCGGCCTGCTCGTCACGGTGCTGGTGGTGCTCGCCCACTTCGGAACCTACACCTACGTCACGCCGCTCTTGCGCCAGGTGACGCAGGTGAGCCCGGAGCTGATCACCGTCTTCCTGCTGGTCTACGGCACCGCCGGGATCGTGGGCAACTTCGCCGCCGGTGCGGCGATCGCCCGCGATCTCCGGCTGACCTTCCTCACCGCCGCCGGGCTGATCGGCGTCGCGACATGCGCGCTGCCGCTCCTCGGCGACTCGAAAGCGGTCACGCTCGCGCTGCTGGTGATCTGGGGTTTCGCCTACGGGGCCGTCCCGGTCTGTTCGGGGACGTGGTTCGCGCGGGCGGCGCCGCAGGCACCGGAAGCGGCGTCGGTGCTGTTCACCTCGTCGTTCCAGGCGACCCTTTCGGCGGGCGCGCTGCTCGGCGGGTTCGTCGTCGACGCGGTCTCCGTCCCCGCCGTGATGGTCACCGGCGGGGTGCTCGCGCTGCTCGCGGTCGGCGTGCTCAGCCGAGCACGGTCAGCGTGACCAGCGCGGTGGTGCCGACCAGCAGGGTGGAGAGCAGGCCGAGCAGCAGGGCGCGGCCGCCGGTGCGGACGAGGGTGCCGATCCGGACCGCGCAGCCCAGCCCGAACAGCGCCCCGGCGAGCAGCAGCGTGCACGTGACCTTGGCGACGTCCAGCGCGAGCCCCGGCACGATCCCGGTGCTGCGCACGGCGGCCATCGCCAGGAAACCGAGGACGAACAGTGGGACCAGCGGCGGCCGCTTGCCGTCGACGGGACGGTGGCGTTCGGCCACACCGACCGCGGCGACCATCGGGGCCAGCAGGACCACCCGGCTGAGCTTGATCACGATGGCGACCGCGATGGCGGCACTACCCGCGGGCGTGGCCGCGGCGACGACCTGCGCGACCTCATGCACGGAGAGCCCGGCCCATTCGCCGATCCGGGCCGCGTCCAGGTGTAGCCAGCCGCCGATCAGCGGGACGGCCGCGATGGCGAGCCCGCCGTAGAAGGTGACCAGCGCGACCGCGGTCGCGACGTCGGAGTCCTCGCGTTCGACGACGCCTTCCATGGCGGCGATGGCGGACGCCCCGCAGATCGAGAACCCGGTCGCGACCAGCATCGCCAGGCCACGCGGCACACCGAGGAGCCTGCCGATCCCGATCGTGCCGAGGAACGTGACCCCGACCGTGAGCACGACGGCGAGCAGGGTCCCGGGTCCCAGCGCCAGGACGGACGGGAGCGAGAGCTGCAGGCCCAGCAGCACGACGCCGGCACGCAGCAGCTTCTTGGTGACCCCGGAGATCGCTTTCCGGGTCTCGTCCGACAACACGGGCAGCGAGCCGGTGAGGATGCCGAGCACGACGGCGATGGTGAGCGCGCTGACGACCGGGAAAGCGGTGCCGACCAGGTACGCGGCGGCCACGCCGACGCCGGTGACGGCCAGGGCGGTCAGGTACGGCTTCGTCGGTCTCGCGTGCGTGGTGCTCATGGTTCGAGCCTCGCCCGGACGGAGGTGCCTCGGTAGCCGGGAATACCGGGGGTAGGTCATACACTTGGGCTATGACCGCACCCGACCTGGACTCCCTGCGCCTGCTGGTGCTCGTGGACGAGCTCGGCAGCATCGGGCAGGCCGCGGCCAGTCTCGGGATCGCGCAGCCGTCGGCGAGCAAACGACTGTCCACAGTCGAGCGACGGCTCGGGCTCGTGCTGGTCGACCGCACGCGGCGGGGGTCCGCGCTCACCCCCGACGGGCGGGTCATCGCGGGCTGGGCGAATCGCGTGCTGTCCGAACTCGACGGTCTGCTCGACGGCGCCGAGGCGCTGCGCACGCAGCACGAGGCGCAGCTGCGGGTCGCCGCGAGCATGACGCTGGCCGAGTATCTGGTGCCCGGCTGGATCGGCGAGCTCAAACGCGGCGACCCCGGGCTGTACCTCGGCCTGGAGGTCACCAATTCCGATCAGGCGGCCGAACTGGCCCGAGAGGGCAAGGTCGATCTCGGGTTCGTCGAGTCGCCCGGCTCGCTGCCCGGCCTTTCGACGCGGCGGGTGGCCACCGACCGGCTGGTCCTCGTCGTGCCCGGAAGCCATCCGTGGGCGCGCAAGCGCCGGCCCGTGTCCGCGGCCGAGCTGGCGATCACGCCGCTCGTGGTCCGCGAACCGGGTTCCGGGACGAGGGAGACCGTGGACGCCGCGTTGCGCAAGGCCGGGGTCGGACCGGCGAAACCGTTGCTGGAACTGGGTTCCGCCTCCGCGGTCTGCAACGCCGTGATCGCGGGCGCCGGCCCGGCGGTGATCAGTGAACTCGCCATCGTCCGGGACGTCGCCGAGAGCAGGCTCATCCCGGTCGCGGTCGAGGGTGTCGACTTAGGCCGGGAACTGCGGGCGGTATGGCCCGCCGGGCGGCGGCTCGCCGGGCCGGCCGCGGCGCTGCTGGCGATCGCGGTCCGGAATGCGAAATCCCGGTGATTCCGTTCATGTTTCTCTGTGAACGGTCCGTTAATCGCGCGTGATACCGAAAGTCCCGGCGGTGTGGATACCGACGATAGGGCGAATCGGTGGCCATTCCCCGGAATAGGGGCGGACCACCATTTCCGGTGGTACTGGTGAAAGCCGATCGGCGAACTCCGGGTAACAGGCCGGATGGCGTATCGGCTGTTGGGACACCTGGTCGTTGACGACACTTCCCTGGTACTGCGGGAAAATTCGGGGCCTCCGGTGTCACTCGTGTATCCGGAACGCTAATTCTTCGCGACGATCCTCGCGTTTCGCAGGTCGGCGTACCGCCATCCGGTTCCCGTGACCGGAAACCCTACTGTCGAGTATTGACGTGAAGCCCCGCCTGCGTTTAAGTACGCCCGGTAACCAAATCACTCTTCCGTGTGCTCGGAGGCTTCCCGTGGGTAAGTCGCTTCGTGGCGCCGATGCCTCATTGCTGACCGGTACGGCGGATCTGCTCATCGCGGTGCATCCTTTCGGTGTGCCTTCCGCGCGGTTCGCCGCGACGGCGACGCGAGCCGGCGCGCTCGGCGTCCTGGACCTGACCAGCGGAAACCGGTCCGCTCGCGAGGAACTCGACCTGGCGAGGGAGTGGCTGGGCACCGGTTTCGCCGTCCGCGTCGCGGGTCCGGCCGAGCTTCCCCCGGCGGTGCACACGGTTCTGCTCGCCGCCGGGACTCCGGTGTCCACTGTGGACTTCGACGGGCGGAGAGTTCTCGCGGAGGTCACCAGCCGGGACGAGGCGGCCGAAGCCGTCGCCGCCGGTGCGGACGGCTTGATCGCGCGCGGCCACGAATCGGGCGGCAGGGCAGGCGAACTCGGCACGTTCGTCTTCCTGCAACAGCTGCTGGCCGATCCCGCGATCGATATCCCGGTCTGGGCGTACGGCGGGATCGGCGCGCGCACGGCGGCGGCCGCCGTGGCCGGAGGCGCCGCCGGTGTCGTGCTCGACACGGCGTTCGCGCTGCTCCCCGAGGCGGAACTCGCCTCGGACGTCACGATGGCCCTGGAAGGACTCGACGGGTCCGAGACCATTGTGGACGGCGGCGTACGGGCACTCCGGCGTCATCGAGCGGTCGAAGTCGGGCAGGACGCGTTCCTGCCCGAACGTTTCCGCGAAACCTGGGACACGCTCCCCGCCGCGATCCAGGGCGTCCGCGCGTCGATCGCCGAAGGTCTCGCCGCCTCCGGTGCACCGCTGCGGCTCGCGCAGGGGCCGATGACCAGGGTCAGCGATCAGCCCGAGTTCGCCGAGGCGGTCGCCGCCGGGGGAGCGCTGCCGTTCCTGGCACTGGCGTTGTCCGGGCCCGAACAGACCCGCGAGATGCTCGAAAAGACCAAGGCGGCGTTGGGGGACACGCCGTGGGGCGTCGGGGTGCTCGGGTTCGCGGCCGAGGGCGTCCGTGCCGCGCAACTCGACGTGATCCGCGAGATCCGGCCGAGTCACGCGATCATCGCCGGTGGCCGTCCGGCGCAGGCGAAGGCGCTCGAAGACGTCGGTATCTCGACGTTCCTGCATGTCCCGTCGCCGGGATTGCTGCGCCAGTTCCTCGAAGCGGGCGCGCGCAAGTTCGTCTTCGAGGGCTCCGAATGCGGTGGTCACGTCGGCCCGAGGGCGAGCTTTCCGTTGTGGGAAGCCCAGATCGACGTCCTCCGGGACTACGCGGCCGAAGTCGAGGTGTTCTTCGCCGGGGGAGTGCACGACGAGCGGTCGGCCGCGATGGTCACCGCCGCCGCGGCGCCGCTGACCCGGCTCGGCGCGACCGTCGGCCTGCTGATGGGCACGGCGTACCTGTTCACCGAGGAGGCGGTCCGCGCGCGCGCCGTCCTGCCGTCGTTCCAGCGCCAGGTCGTCGAAGCCACGCGTACCGACCTGCTGGAGACCGCGCCCGGACACGCGACGAGGTGCGTGCGGTCGCCCTTCACGACCGAGTACGCGGAGCTCAAACGCGCGCTGCAGGACCAGGACGTACCGGACCGCGAGGCCTGGGAACGGCTGGAGAAGCTCAATGTCGGGCGGCTCCGGCTGGCCAGCAAGGGAATCGAGCGGCTCGGGGACACGCTGAGCGCGGTCCCGGAAGACCGTCAGCTCACCGAAGGCATGTTCATGGCGGGCGACGTCGCTGTGCTCCGGTCCGAGGTCACCACGATCGAGCGGCTGCACGAGGCCGTGGGACCGGGAGCGCGGGCGTTCCTCGAAGCGCGTGCGGCCGAGCTTCTGGAGCCACGACGAGAGGAGCCCGCGCCCGAGCCGCTCGACGTCGCGATCGTGGGGATGGCCTGCGTCTTCCCGCAGGCCGGGGATCTCCCGTCGTTCTGGTCGAACATCCTGTCCGGAGCGGATTCGGTCACCGAGGTCCCGGCACACCGCTGGGACCCGGCGCTCTACTACGCGCCCGACGGCGACGGCGAGAAGACACCGTCGCGTTGGGGCGGTTTTCTGCCGGAGATCCCGTTCGACCCGCTCGACCACGGCATCCCGCCCGCGTCGCTCGCCAGCATCGAACCCGTCCAGTTGCTGGCACTGGAGGTGTCGCGGCGGGCGCTCGCCGACGCCGGATACGCGGAACGCGCGTTCGACCGATCCCGGACGTCGGTGGTCTTCGGCGCGGAAGCCGGGAGCGACCTGTCCAACGCGATGACCCTGCGGACCGTGCTCCCGTCCTACCTCGGCGAGCTCCCGGCCGACCTCGACCGCCAGCTGCCGCGCCTGACCGAGGATTCGTTCCCCGGCGTGCTCGCCAACGTCATCGCCGGCCGGATCGCGAACCGGCTCGACCTCGGCGGTGCGAACTACACGGTCGACGCGGCGTGCGCGTCTTCGCTGACCGCCGTCGACGCCGCCTGCAAGGAACTCGTCACCGGCACCAGCGACCTCGTCCTGTGCGGCGGCGCCGATCTGCACAACGGCATCAACGACTACCTGCTGTTCTCCTCGGTGCACGCGCTCTCACCGTCCGGCCGCTCGGCCACCTTCGACAGCGACGCCGACGGGATCGCGCTGGGCGAGGGTGTCGCGTGCGTCGTCCTGAAGCGGCTGGCGGACGCCGAACGCGACGGCGACCGGGTCTACGCCGTCATCAAGGGCGTCGGCAGCGCCAGCGACGGCCGGGCGCTCGGGCTCACCGCGCCGCGGCCGGAGGGCCAGCACACCGCGCTGACCAGGGCGTACCGCAACGCCGGGATCTCGCCGTCCCGCGTCGGGCTCGTCGAGGCGCACGGCACCGGCACGGTCGTCGGCGACCGCACCGAACTCGGCACCCTCACCCAGGTGTTCACCGAGGCGGGCGCCGAACCCGGCCGGTGCGTGCTCGGTTCGGTGAAATCCCAGATCGGGCACACGAAATGCGCCGCCGGACTGGCCGGGCTGATCAAGGCGAGCCTCGCGCTGCACACGGCCGTCAAACCGCCGACGCTGCACCTGGCGAAGCCGAATCCCGCGTGGGACCCGGCGACCAGCCCGTTCGCGTTCCACATCGAGGCCAGGCCGTGGGCCGAGGACGACCGTGTCGCCGGGGTGAGCGCGTTCGGCTTCGGCGGCACCAACTTCCACGTCGTCCTCACTTCCCACGGCGGCGCCGTCCCGCCCGCGAAGACCCTCGACGCATGGCCCGCCGAGCTCTTCCTGTTCGCGGGCAAGGACGACGAGGCGGCGATCAAGGCCGCACACGATCTCCTGGCCGCCACCGGTGAGGGGTGGCGGCTGCGTGACCTGGCGCTGGCCGCGTCCCGCCGGGCGGAGACGCGGGGTGGCCGAGCCCGGTTCGCCGTCGTCGCGTCCACTGTGGACGAACTGGCCACCTTGCTTCGCCGGGCCATCGCGGGTGAACGCGACGAGAACGCGGGCATCTTCGCCCCCGACGGCGAACCGGTCGGCGAGATCGCGTTCCTCTTCCCCGGCCAGGGCAGCCAGCGGCCGGGGATGTTCGCGGACCTGTTCGTCGCGTTCCCCGAACTCCGGCGCTACCTCTCGCGCGCCGGGAGCACCGTCGACGTCCTGTTCCCGCCCGCCGCGTTCGACGAGTCCGGTCGTGAGGACCGGCTCGCCCGGCTGACCGACACCCGCGCCGCGCAACCCGCGCTGGGGATCGTGGGCCTCGCCGCGCACCAGCTGCTGGAGAAAGCCGGGGTTCGGCCTTCGATGGTGGCGGGCCACAGCTACGGCGAGCTCGTCGCGCTGACCGCCGCCGGTGCGCTGAGCTCGGCGTCGCTGCTCGAATGCAGCCGGGCGCGGGCGGAAGCGATCCTCGGCGCGACCGGCACCGGCGACCCGGGAACGATGGCGGCCGTCGCCGCGAACGCCGCGGACGTCACCGACGCGCTCGTCGCGGAGGGCTTGGCCGACACCGTCGTCACCGCAAACCGGAATTCGCCGAAGCAGACGGTGATCTCGGGGCCGACCGGCGCCGTCGCCACGGCGGTGGACCGGTTGCGGAGCCGCGGGCTCGGCGTGAAGACCATCCAGGTCGCTTGCGCGTTCCACAGCCCGCTGGTCGCCCCGGCGGAGGCGGACTTCGCGCGCGTCCTCGACGCCGTCCCGGTGAGTGAACCGGAGATCCCGGTGTGGGCCAACCGGACCGCCGCGCCCTATCCGGCGGACCCGGACGCGATCCGCGCCGGGCTGGCCGCGCAGATCGGCGCGCCGGTGCGGTTCGCGGAGCAGATCGAAGCCATGTACGAGGCCGGTGCCCGGACGTTCGTCGAAGCGGGCCCGGGATCCGTCCTCGCCCGGCTCGTCGGTTCCGTGCTCGACGGCCGTCCACATCGGACGGTCACGTTCGAGAGCGGCCGCCGCACCGGGATCCCCGGTTTCCTCGCCGCACTGGCCAGGCTGGCGGTCGCGGGCGCGGACGTCCGTACCGGCAGGCTGTTCACCGGCCGCGCTTGCGTGGACGCGCTGTCCGCGCGTCCGCCGAAGAAGGCGGGCTGGATCGTCGACGGCCAGCTCGTCCGCACCGCCGGCGGCGAGATCCCCGCCGCCGCCCTGCATCCCGCCCAGCGAATCCCCACGGAGGCGATCGTGACATCCCGGCCCGGCACCGACGGCGGTGAGGCGCTCATCTCCGAGTTCCTCCGCACCAGCCGCGAGATGATCGCCGCGCAACGGGACGTCCTGCTCGGCTACTTCGGCACGGACCCCGGCGCCCGCCCGCCCGCGCCCGTCGTCCTCCCCGCGGCGCCCGAGCCGGTACTCGAACGGGAGCCCGAGCCGGTGCGCGCCGAGGTCGCTCCCGAACGGTCCGTGTTCGACGTCGTCGTCGAGGTGATCGGGGAGCGGACCGGCTACCCGGCCGACATGATCGAGCCCGATCTGGACCTGGAGGCGGATCTCAGCGTCGATTCGATCAAACGCGCCGAGATCGCCGGCGAGCTGGCGAACCGGCTGGGCATCATCGGTGGCGATCCCGAGGTGCTGGCCAAGGCCAGGACCGCGGCCGCGCTGGCGGAGCTGATCACCGGCAGCGGAACCGAAGACGCGCCCGCCGCCGAGGAGGCCGAGGCCGTCGTGGTGGCGCCGAAGCGTTTCCTGATGCGGGAGTTCGACCTCGCCGGCGCCGTGCCCGCCGACGAGGAGCTCGCCGGGCTTCGCTTCGCCGTCGTCGGTGAGGGGCAGGTCGCCGAGATGCTCACCGCCCGGCTCGCCGGATACGGCGCCGAAACCGAACTGATCCAAGGCGTGCCGGGGCGCGGTGCGGACGGCGTGTTCCACCTTTCGCCGACGTTTCCCGACGATTTCCCGCTGTACCAGGCAGTCCTGGCGGGCGGGCCACGCTGGCTCATCGCGAACGGCCCCGCCGACGGTGCCCGCGGCTTCTTCCGGACGGTGGCCAAGGAGTACCCCGACACGGTCGCCCGCGTCGTCGAGCAGCATCCGGAATCCACTGTGGACGAACAGGTGGAGAACCTGCTCGCGGAGCTGTCCGCCGGGGACTGGGAACCGGTCGTCGTCCGCCGCGACGGCGCGCGGCGCGGCCTGCGGATGACCGAGGAAGGTCTCGGGGTGCTCGGCAGCACGGGTGCCGGTCCGGCGGGGAACGGGACCGCCGAAGCCGAAGCGCTCGGCCTGGATCGGGATTCGGTCGTCCTCCTCGTCGGCGGGGCCAAGGGCATCACCGCCCGGCTGGCCACCACGCTGGCCGCCGCGTCGCGCTGCCGCATCGAACTGTTCGGCCGCACCGCCGTGCCCATCGACGGCGAGGAACCGGAGATCTTCACCGCGAAGACGACGGCCGAGTTGCGCGCGGCCCTCATCGAGAGCGGGCTGACCAAACCGGCCGAGATCGAGCGGACCATCCGGCTCATCGAGGCCGAACGCGAGGTCCGCGGGACGCTGCGGCGGATCAGCGGTCTCGGCAGCCCGGTGCGCTATCACTCCGTGGACATGCTCGACGCCGAGGCGGTGCACCGCGCGGTCAAGGAGATCCACGCCGAACACGGCCGGATCGACGGCATCGTCTACGCGGCGGGCGTCATCGAGGACAAGCTGATCGCGGAGAAGGACCCGGCGTCGTTCGACCGTGTCTTCGCCACCAAGGTCGAAGGGGCGAGCACCCTGCTCGCGGCGGCGGGCGAACTGCCGGAGGCCCCGAAGTTCGCCGTCCTGTTCGGCAGTGTCGCGGCCACACTGGGCAATCGCGGGCAGTCCGACTACGCGGCCGCGAACGACGCGCTGGAGGCGCTCGGCCATCGTTGGTCCACTGTGTACGGACGGCGCGGGCTCACCGTCCACTGGGGACCGTGGGCGCCCACCGGCGTCAACAACGGGATGGTCACCCCGGAACTGATGCGGGACTACGCCCGGCGCGGGATCGAACTGATCGATCCCGAAGAGGGCACGTTGAGCCTGCTGCGTGAACTGGCGTGGGGCGACGAGGGTCTCACGGCCGTCACCTACACCGCTTCGGGGTGGTGACCGGTGGCCGAAACGCCCCCGATCGCGATCGTCGGGATGTCAGTGCTGTTCCCTGGCGCCCCCGATCTCGAAACCTACTGGCGCAACATCGTCGACGGCGTCGACGCGATCACCGAGGTCCCGGCGGATCGCTGGGATCCGGGCTTCTACCAGCCCGACGCGGAACCGCGGGCGGACCGGATCTACTGCCGTCGCGGTGGTTTCGTCGGTGAACTGGCGGAAGTGGACGTCACCGGTTTCGGCGTGATGCCGTCGTCGATCCCGGGCACCGAACCCGATCAGCTGATCGCGCTGCGGGTGGCCGCGCAGGCCATCGCCGACGCCGGCGGCGAGCACCGGCTGCCCGCCGACCGGCAGCGGACCGGCGTCATCCTCGGCCGCGGCGGGTACCTCACGCCCGGTCTGGTGCGGCTCGACCAGCGGGTCCGCACGGCCGCGCAGGTCGTCCGCACCCTCGGCGAACTGATGCCCGAGCTCGGGGGCGAGCGGCTGGAGGAGCTCCGCCAGGCCTTCACCGACCGGCTCGGACCCGAAGCCCCCGACGCCGCGATCGGGCTCGTGCCCAACCTCGCGGCGTCCCGGCTCGCGAACCGGCTCGACCTGCGCGGCCCCGCGTACACGGTGGACGCCGCGTGCGCCTCCTCGCTCGTCGCCGTCGACCACGCCGTACGCGAACTGGCGACCGGGCGGTGCGACGTGGTGCTGGCCGGTGGCGTGCACCATTGCCACGACGTCACCTTCTGGAGCGTGTTCTCCCAGCTCGGCGCGTTGTCGCGGAGTCAGCGGATCCGGCCGTTCCATCAGGACGCGGACGGGGTGCTGATCGGCGAGGGCACCGGCGTCGTCGTGCTGAAGCGGCTGGCGGACGCCGAACGCGACGGCGACCGGGTCTACGCCGTCGTCACCGGGACCGGCGTGGCCAGCGACGGCCGGACCGCCGGACTGTCCAATCCGGACACCGCCGGGCAGGTCCGCGCGGTACGGCAGGCCTGGACCGCCGCGGGGGTCGACCCCGCCACGATCGGGCTGCTCGAAGCGCACGGGACCGCGACCCCGGCGGGCGACGCCGCCGAACTGGCGACGATCGCGGAGGTGTTCGGACGGGCGGACGGGCCGACGGCGGTGCTGGGTTCGGTCAAGTCGATGATCGGGCACACCATGCCCGCCGCGGGCGTCGCCGGGCTGGTCAAGGCCGCTTTGGCGGTGTACCAAGGGGTTCTCCCGCCGACCCTGCACTGCGACGAACCGCATCCGGCGCTGGCGGAAACCCGGTTCGAGACGCTCGGCACCGCGAAGGTCTGGGAGACCGACGACCGGCGGCCGGTGCGCCGCGCCGGGATCAACGCCTTCGGATTCGGCGGGATCAACGCCCACGTCGTGCTGGAACAGGCCGCGACGCGGGTGAGCGTCACGGTCTCCGAACCCGAACGTGTCCTGCGGCTGTCCGCGCCGACCGTCGCCGAGATGGGCTGCCTGCTCGACCGGGACGACCTCCTGGGCACCGGGGACACCGGACGCGGCCGGATCCGCCTCGGCCTCGTCGACCCGACGCCCAAACGGCTCAACCTGGCCAGGAAAGTTGTCGCGAAGGGCAGATCCTGGCGCGGCCGCAACGACCTCTGGTTCGTTCCGGAACCACTGCTCGGCGCGGGCGGCGGCAAACTCGCGTTCGTCTTCCCGGGGCTGGAGAACGAATTCGAGGCCCATGCCGACGACATCGCCCGGCACTTCGGGCTGCCCTGGGATTCGCCGGACGTCACCGTCGGCGACGTCGGCAGGCACGGCAAGGGCGTGTTCCAGCTGGGCAGGCTTCTCGACACGGCGTTACGCGGCCTGCGCGTGACGCCGGACGCGCTCGCCGGGCACAGCCTGGGGGAGTGGACCGCCATGGCGGTCGCCGGGATCCACTCCGGCGCCGAGGTCGACGCGTTCCTGGCAGGCTTCGATCCCGACGCGCTCAAGGTGCCGGGACTGGCTTTCGCGGTCGTCGGCGAGGACGCCTGCGTCGTCACGAAAGTCCTCAAAGGACAGTCCGAAGTGGTCCTTTCTCACGACAACGCGCCCAACCAGTCGATGATCTGCGGCCCCGCGGAAGCTGTCGACGACTTCGTGCTCGCGTTCCGCGGTGACGGCGTGATCTCCCAGGTGCTGCCGTTCCGATCCGGCTTCCACACCCCGATGCTCGCGCCGTACCTCGGCCCGATCCGTGAGGCGGCCGAGCGCTACACCCTGCATCCGGCGGAACTCCCGGTCTGGTCGGCCACGACGGGGAAGCACTACCCATCGTTGGCCGAGGAAGTCCGGGCACTGTTCGTCCGGCACCTGCTGGAGCCGGTGCGGTTCCGCGGACTCGTCGAGAACATGTACACGGCAGGGTTCCGCGCGTTCGTGCAGACGGGCGCCGGTCAGCTCGGCTCGCTGATCGGGAACACCCTGCACGACCGCGAGCATCTCGTCGTCGCCGCGCATTCCGCGCACCGGCCGGGACTCCCGCAGCTGCTGCGGGTCGCCACGGCCCTGTGGGCGGACGGCGCCGATCCGGCGTTCGAACTCCTGCCGGGTCAGAGCGGCGGCAGGCGCGGCCGGACGATCCGTCTCGATCTCGGCGGCCCGCTGGTCTCGCTCGACGAGAGTGTCTGGCGCGGCTTCCGTCCCCGCGCGGCCCGGACGTCTACTTTGGACCGGATCGGGGAGCGGAACCCGCTGGCGGCCGAGTTGTCCGGGCTGCTGGCCGACACCGCCGGCCTGGCGGCCGAACTGTTCGCCGCCAGGCCGGCGCCCCGCCTCCGGTCGCTGCGCACCGAACTCCGGGTCTCCGTCGAGACGATGCCGTACCTGCTCGACCATTGCTTCTTCAAACAGCCGCCCGGCGCGGATCCCGCCGACGCGTGGCCGGTCGTGCCCGCCACGACGGTGATCGGGCACCTGATGGACTTCGCCGAACAGGCGGCGCCGGGCAGCCGCGCGGTCGCGCTGGAGGACGTCCGGCTGAACCAATGGATCGCCGCGACCCCCGCGCTGGACGTACCGGTGCACGTGGAACCCCAAGGCACTTCCCGGGTCGATGTTTCGCTGGGCGAGTATTCCCAGGCCGTCGTCGAACTGGACACCGCGTTCCCCGCCGACCGGCCTCGGGCGTGGACGTTTCCCGCCGGGAGCGAGCGGAAGCCGGACCTGCTCGCCGAGCAGCTCTACACCGAACGCTGGATGTTCCACGGGCCGAGGTTCCAGGGTGTCGAGGAACTCGTCGCGGTGGGCGAGCGGCACGTGCGCGGGATCCTGCGGACGCCGGAGGCGCCGGGGGCGCTGCTGGACAACGCCGGTCAGCTGCTCGGGTACTGGATCATGTCGCGGCTGACCGGCCGCACCACGGTGTTCCCGGTGGGGATGCGGCGGATCCGGTTCTACGGCGAGCATCCGTTGCCGGGAGAGCGGCTCGACTGCGCCGTCCGCGTCGTCTCGGTTACCGACGACGAACTCGAAGCGGACGTCCAGCTGACTCGCCTCGGCCGAGTCTGGGCCGAGGTCGAGGGCTGGCGCGATCGCCGGTTCGACAGCAACCCGGTGATCCGCGCGGTGGACCGGCGGCCCGAGCGCGCCACGCTGTCGGAAGAGCGGCCGGGTCGCTGGGCGCTGGTCCGTGAGCAATGGCCTGATCTGGCGACCCGCGACCTGATCATGCGGAACCTGCTGGCGGGTATGGAAAGACAGGCGTACGCCGACCAGCCGCCGCGCCGGAGACGGACCTGGCTGCTCGGGCGGATCGCGGCGAAGGACGCCCTTCGGCGTCTACTGTGGACGGACGGCGAAGGTGACATCTTCCCCGCCGAAATCCGGATCGGGAACGAGGCGTCGGGCGCGCCGACCGTCTCGGGCGCCTACGGGCGGGAGCTGCCCCGGCTCACCGTCTCGATCGCCCACCGGGACGCGCTCGGTGTCGCCATCGCCCGCCGAGGGCCCTGCGGGATCGACGTCGAGGCCGTCGAAGACCGTCCGGAGAGCACGGTCGCCGCCGCACTGGGCGAAACCGAACGGGCGCTGCTCGGTGAACCGGAAGCCTTGTGGTTCACCAGATTCTGGGCCGCGAAGGAAGCCGTCGCGAAACGGCTCCGCACCGGCCTGCGCGGTGACCCGCGCGCTTTCACCGTCGTCGGCGCGGACGACTCGCGGCTCACCGTCGAGGTGGGCGGTGCCCGGTATCCGGTGTGGCACACCACGATCGCCACCCCGGCGAAGAACTACGTCGTGGCTTGGACGGAGAACGAAGATGACCACTGAAACCGTGCCCGCCGAGACCGTCTTGGCCGACATCGCCGTGATGCTGCGTGAACTGCTCGAGGAATACGGGCTGGACGACGCCGAGATCGGCCGGGACACGAAGTTCCACGACGACCTCGAACTGGAGAGCGTCGATCTCGTGACGCTGTCCGGCCGGTTGCGTGAGCACTACGGCGACAAGGTCAACTTCGCCGAGTTCATCGCGGAACGCGAACTGGACGAGATCATCGCGCTGACCGTCGGCGAGCTGGTCGACCACGTCGTCACGTCACTGCGCGCGGCGGAGGAGGGCTGAGAGGTGGCGAAGGTCAAGGTCGGCGACCTCGACGTCCATGTCCAGCGCCTCGGACCCTCGGACGGCGACGCGCCGGTCGTGGTGTTCGTGCACGGTCTCCTCACCGACAGCCTGGCGAGCTACTACTTCACCCTCGGGCACGCCTTCGCCGAGCAGGGGATCGACGTCGTCATGTACGACCTTCGCGGTCACGGGCGCACCACCCGGCCCGCCAGCGGGTACCGGCTGGAGGAGTTCGTCGCCGACCTCGACGGCCTGCTCACCGCGCTCGGGATCGACCGGCCGGTGCACGTGGCCGGGAACTCGTTCGGCGGCTCGGTCGCCTTCGGGCTCGCGGCCTCGCGCCCCGAACGGGTCGCCAGCGTGATCGCCATCGAGGCGGAACCGCCGGTGCGGGCCTGGGCCGGGCATATGGCCGAAGGGCTGGCCGACGCGAAGAACCGGCTCGCGCACGACGAGGTGATCGGGTGGATCGCCGAGAACCACGGCGCGCACACCGCCCGGCTGTCGAAGGCGGCGTACCGGATCCTGGCGGCCACCACGCTCGCCGAGGACATCCCGCTCAGCCGGACCATCGACGACGACCTCGCGGCGGTGCGCTGCCCGGTGTTCGCGCTGTTCGGCGACCGGTCCGGGCTCGCGGCACAGGTCCCGGACCTGGAGGCGAACCTCGCTCGCTGCCGCACGGTCGTCCTGCCCGACCAGGGGCATTCGGTGCTCGTCGAGCGCACCGAGGAGACGTCGGAGCTCCTTCTGGGCTGGGTTCGTGAGCACTCGTGCGAGACGGCGGCCTAGGTGGGCAGATTCCTCTTCGTCACGCCGCCGCTCACCGGGCACGTGAACCCGGCGGTGGGGGTCGCCGCCGCCTTGACCGCGCGCGGGCATCAGGTCGCCTGGGCGGGGCAGCCGCAGGTCATCCTGCGGCTCGCCGGCGACGGCGCCGACGTGTTCCCGTGTGCCGTCCCGCGAGGACTGCCCGAACGCGACGCGAGCCTCAAGGGACCGGCGGCGTTCCGGTTCCTGTGGGAGGAGTTCCTGATCCCGCTGGCCGAGGCGATGGCGCCCGGGATCCGCGCGGCGATCGCCCGGTTCCGGCCGCAGGTGGTGGTCGCCGACCAGCAGGCCATCGCGGGCGGACTCGTCGCCGACGGGCTCGGCCTGCCCTGGGTCACCTCCGCGACGACGTCCGCGGAGCTCGTCGACCCCCTGGCCGGGATGCCCAAGGTGGCGGCCTGGCTCGACGACCTCCTCGAAGGCCTGCGTACGCGGATCGACGGCGGCCCCGCCGACCCCAGGATGTCCCCGCACGGCGTGCTCGCGTTCACCACCCGGGAACTGCTCGGCCCGGCCACGCTGCCGAAGCGGGTCCGGCTGGTCGGGCCGTCGATCGGCGGGCGCGCGCCCACCGGCGACTTCCCGTGGGACCGGCTCGACCCGAAGATGCCGACCGTATTCGTCACCCTCGGGACGGCCAACGCCGACGCCGCCGGGGACTTCCTCGACGCGGCCGCCCGGGGACTGTCCCGGGTCGCCGGGATCCGGACGGTCATCGCCGATCCCAGCGGAGCGGTGGGACAGGTGGGGGACACGGTGCTCGTGGTGCCGCGGGTGCCCCAGATGGCGTTGCTGGCGCGGGTGGACGCCGTCGTCTGCCACGGCGGGCACAACACGGTGTGCGAAAGCCTGTGGCACGGGGTGCCGCTCGTGGTCGCGCCGATCCGGGACGACCAGCCGATCGTCGCCGGGCAGGTCGTCGACGCGGGCGCCGGGGTCCGGCTGCGGTTCGGCCGCGCGAAACCCGACCGGATCGCGACCGCGGTGACCAACGTGCTGGACGATCCGGCGTATCGCTCGGCCGCCGAAAAGGTGGGCGCCTCGTTCCGGGAGGCGGGTGGCGCCGCGACGGCGGCCGATCACCTGGAGGCTCTACTCGGCTAGACCTTGAAAAGCCCACGTGTAGGGACTCTCCTGGAGGGGTACCAGCTTTCCGAAGGTGTGTCCTCGTGCTGGGAGTCGCCGTGACCACAGTGAAGACATCGCCCCGACCGGAGGCCATCCGCTTCGGCGGGCGGCCTCGCGCCCCCAAAGGCTCCGCGTTCCTCAGTGTCGTCCGCACCACCGACCACAAGACCATCGGCCTGCTCTACCTCGGCACCTCGTTCGCGTTCTTCCTCGCCGGCGGGTTCATGGCGCTGCTGATGCGCGGCGAACTCGGCAGGCCGGGGTTGCAGTTCCTTTCGCAGGAGCAGTACAACCAGCTGTTCACCATGCACGGCACGATCATGCTGCTGCTGTACGCGACCCCGAATCTGTTCGCCTTCGCCAACTACATCCTCCCGCTGCAGATCGGGTCACCCGACGTCGCGTTCCCCCGGCTGAACGCGTTTTCCTACTGGCTCTACCTTTTCGGCGGCACCATGACGCTGACGTCGTTCGTCACGCCGGGCGGCGCACCCGACTTCGGCTGGACGGCCTACACGCCGCTCTCGGCCGCCGCGCACGCGCCCGGCGTCGGCGCGGATCTGTGGATCATGGGCCTGATCGTGTCCGGGCTGGGCACGATCCTCGGCGCGGTCAACATGATCACGACGATCCTCTGCCTGCGCGGGCCGGGAATGACCATGTTCCGGCTGCCGCTGTTCACCTGGAACATCCTCTTCACCACGATCCTCATCCTGATCGCGTTCCCCATTCTCACCGCCGCGCTGTTCGCGCTGGAAGCCGACAGACGGCTGGGCGCCCACGTCTTCGATCCGGCGAACGGCGGGGTGATCCTGTGGCAGCACCTGTTCTGGTTCTTCGGCCATCCCGAGGTCTACATCGTCGCGTTGCCGTATTTCGGCATCGTGACCGAGATCGTCCCGGTGTTCAGCCGGAAACCGTTGTTCGGCTACAAGACCATGGTGTTCGCGACGATCTCGATCACCGCGCTGTC
Source organism: Amycolatopsis oliviviridis (assembly GCF_014654365.1). Lineage (GTDB taxonomy): Bacteria > Actinomycetota > Actinomycetes > Mycobacteriales > Pseudonocardiaceae > Amycolatopsis > Amycolatopsis oliviviridis. Next base: position 241,211 of record NZ_BNAY01000002.1, on the reverse strand, counting down.
GATCGCGGTGTGGGCGCACCACATGTTCGCCACCGGCGCCGTGCTGCTGCCGTTCTTCTCGATCATGACGTTCCTCATCGCGGTGCCGACCGGGATCAAGTTCTTCAACTGGATCGGCACGATGTGGAAGGGACAGCTGACGTTCGAATCGCCGATGCTGTGGTCGGTCGGATTCATGGTGACGTTCCTGCTCGGCGGGCTGACCGGGATCATCCTCGCCTCACCACCGCTGGACTTCCATGTGCACGACAGCTATTTCGTGGTCGCGCACTTCCACTACGTGCTGTTCGGCACCATCGTGTTCGCCACTTTCGCCGGGATCTACTTCTGGTTCCCCAAGATGACCGGCCGGATGCTCGACGAACGGCTCGCGAAATGGCATTTCTGGACCACGTTCATCGGCTTCCACACGACGTTCCTCGTCCAGCACTGGCTCGGCAACGAAGGCATGCCGCGCCGCTACGCCGACTACCTCACGTCGGACGGATTCACCACGCTCAACACGATTTCCACGATCGGCGCGTTCCTGTTGGGCGCGTCGGTGCTGCCGTTCCTCTGGAACGTCGTCCGCAGCCACCGGTTCGGGGAGGTCGTCGAAGTCGACGACCCGTGGGGACACGGGAACTCCCTGGAATGGGCGACGACCTGTCCGCCTCCCCGGCACAACTTCTTCGACCTGCCGAGGATCCGGTCCGAACGGCCGGCGTTCGAACTCCACCATCCGCACATGGTTCCCCGGCTGCGCGCCGAGGGCCACTCCGGCCGACCGACGGAATGAGGTACCGCGCATGATCCCGATGGACGTCGAAGGGATGGCCGTCCTGGCGCCGGAAGCCGCACCGGTGATGCTGCTGCGGGAGCGCGAGGGCGAACGCCGCTGGCTGGCGATCACGATCGGCGGCCCCGAGGCGAGCGCGGTGGCGCTCGCGCAGGAGAAGATCCGCCTGCCCCGGCCCGGCACGATCGAACTGATCGGGAAGGTGGTCGAGTCGTTCGGGCACCGGGTCACCGGGGTCGAGGTCACCGCGCTGCGGGACGGCATCTTCTTCGCCGACCTCGTGCTCGATTCCGGGATCCGCGTCTCGGCCCGGCCGAGCGACGCGGTCGCGATCGGACTGCGCGCCGGGGTCGCGATCGAGGTGGCGGACTCGGTACTGGAGGTCGCTTCGGTCCGGGTCGAGATCGTGGGCGCCGGGCCCGACGCGGAACTGCCGTCGGTGCCGCCGGATCCGGCCGCTCAGGAACGGGAGGTCGAGGCGTTCCGGGCGGCGCTGGACAAGATCGTGCCGGAGGACTTCGGTGACCTGCCGCCCGACCCCGGCCACTGACCCGTGCAATGAAGGGGCCTTTCATAGCAAATTTTGCTATGAAAGGCCCCTTCATTGCGGTTAAGTACTACTGCTTCGCCAGGCCCCGTTCGATCGCCTCGATGATGCGCGGCCGCATCTCGGCCGCGCTGATGATCGCGTCCACCGAACCGACCTTCACCGCACGCTCGATGCTGTGCACGCCGTCGAATTCCGAAGCGACCGCGCCCAGCTTCTCGGCTCGCACCGAAGACTGGACCTCGGCCAGTTCCGCGGCCAGCGCGGCGCGTTCGGCGCCGGTCGCCCCGCTGAGCTTCTCCGACAGCGACCGCACCCGCTGATCCGCCGCGGTCCGCGCGTTGACCTCACCGGAGAACACGACCGCCGCGGCGGGCGCCCCACCGAGCACGGAGGCGAACGAGCCTTCCAGTGCCAGCACGGTCATGTTCGGGTTCAGCGCCTTCGAGAAGACCACGAACGCACCGCCGTGGTACCGCGAGATCACGGTGAACACGATCGGGCCTTCGAAGTTGACGATCGCCCGGCCGATCTCCGCGCCGTACTCCAGCTGGAGTTTCCGCATCGACTCCGGCGAACCGTCGAAGCCGGACAGGTTCGCCAGCACCACCAGCGGCCGGTTGCCGCTGGCCGCGTTGATCGCCCGCGCCGCCTTCTTCGACGACCGCGGGAACAGCGTGCCCGCGGTGTAGGTGTCCGGGCCGTCGGTGGGCGGGAAGCCGCGGCGCGGCACCGAACGCGATTCGATGCCGAGCAGGCAGACCGGCCGCCCGCCGAGGTGCACGTCCTGCACGGCCGCGGTCTCCGCGTCGGCCATGCCCGGCCAGCGCTCCAGCACCGGGTGGTCCTGGTCGGACAGCGCGCGCATCACGGTGCGGATGTCGAACGGCTTCTTGCGGTCCGGGTTGGCCTCCCGCGAGAAGATCTGGCCGACCGTGGTGAAGTCGCTGTCGACGGCCGCGTGCGGGAACGACGAGATGTCCCGCTCGATCGGGTCGTTCGTGACCGCCTTGCGCGGGCCGGTCTCCTCCGGAGCCACGTAGGTGTGGTCGTAGTGCGACATCAGCACGTCGCGGGCCGCGGCGAGGTTCGGCGCCCAGTACTGCGCCTGGCCGTTCGGGCCCATGACGCGGTCGTAGCCGCCGATGCCGAAGTTGTCCTCGGCCGAGACGCCACCGGAGAAGTCGAGCGACTGCTTGCCGGTCAGCACCATCGCGGAATCCGGCGTCATCACCAGGATTCCCTTGGTGTGCATGAGCATCGTCGCTTCGGCGTTCCAGTACGGCTGAGCGCCGACGTTGATCCCGGCGACGACGATGTTGATCTCGCCACCGTCCTGGGTGAAGTGCACGATCCGCTTGAGCGCGGCCGCGACCCAGTCCATGTTCTCGGTGCCGGACTCCATCGAGATCCGGGCGCCCGCCGAGAGCGCGTACCACTCCAGCGGGACCCGCAGCCGCTCGGCGAGGTCCAGCGCCGCGATCACCCGGGAGCACTCCGGCTCAGACAGCGCGCCGAGCGCCTTCGTCGGGTCGCCCAGCAGCACCACGCGCTTGACGCCCTCCGGGTGCCGCTCGGTCGGCGTGGTGACCACACCGGCGACGATCGCCGCCTTGTTGCGCCCCTTCTTGCGGTCGACCGGGACGAGCGTGTTGGTGTCGTCCATGTCGTACTCGCTGAACGAGCCGAGCATCTCGGTCAGCTCGTACGGGTACACCGTGTCGCGGCGGCGGGCGCGCAGCACGTTCTGGCGGTAGTCGTCGAGCGGGAGGATCGGCTCGGTGGTCGGCTCGGACAGCGACATCTGCACGCCGCCGCTGACGTCGTAGCCGATGCGGACGGCGACCTCGGTGACGTCACCGGTCACCCGGTCGCGTTGCCTGCCGAGGAACTGGACCTCTTCGAGACCGGCGCCCGCGGTCGACGGCTGGACGCGCTGCGCGACCGTGTCCAGTTCTTCGCCGGTGAGCTCACTGGTCGGCCACACGTACAGCATGATCCTGTTGGTGTCGAAGCGCTTCTTCGGCGGAAGCTTCGCCTGCACCTCGCGGATCGCGTCGAGGCAGCCCGCCAGCGTGCCTTCGACCGCGGGCAGGGCCAGCAGCTTGCCGTCGTTGTCCCGCAACGGGGTCAGGTCACGGACCTGCGCGAGCGCGACCAGCCGCTGATCCGCCGGGTTCATCGGCGAGACGCACTTGAACAGGTAGACGTCCTCGTCCCCGGACGGCAGCCGCGTGAGGTCGAAGTTCGCCAGCCGCTGCAACTGCATCCGCTGGGCGATCAGCGGGTGCAGACCGCGGATCAGCCGCTCCTCGCTGAAACCGGTCGAGGACGGGCGGAAGGTGAAGTGGTGGTGCGTCACCGCGCCGCCGTGCCCGGCGACCGTGGTGGTGACGCGCCGGATCCGGCTCGGCAGCGACTCGGCGGTGAGGATCTCCCGCAGGCCCGCCGCCATCGCGTCGTCGTCGGCCGACTCGTCGTCCCAGGTCAGGTAGAGGTCCGCCTCGACGTCGGTGTCGGCGGGCAGCTGGGCGGCGAGATCGGCGACCGCCTTGATCGCGCCGGGCAGCCCGGCGCGGTCGACGGCGGTGGTGGCCATGTGGAATCGCTCGTTCTCGTCGGCGTAGTCACCGGTGACGAAGGTGCAGCCGCCGACGGTGACCTGCTGGACGCCGGTGAGCGCGCGGTTGCCGTAGTAGCGGCGGCTCAGCACTTCGAGCAGCGGGGTGTGATCGGTGCCGGGGCGCCCGATCCGCTGTCCGAGCAGGCGCACCAGCGGTTGCGCGCTGGCCTGCATGCTCGCGATCCGCTCGGCGCGGTCCGGCGAGTCGGGGTTCAGGTCGAGGTGACGCAGGTGCTTGCGGACCTCGCTGTACACCTCGGCGCGGGTGCGGCGGAGCAGCGGCTGGGCGAACCAGCGGAACACCACGCTGCGCGCGAGGTCGCCGACCACCGGGAAGCGGAGCTGGGTGGCGGCGATGAGCGCTTCCAGCGCCTTGCCCGCCGGCTCGCGCATCGACTCGAACGGCTGCGCCTCGGTGAGCCACTGCCGCAGCAGCGCGGTGACGACCGCGACGTCGGACGAGGTCCGCTGCTGGGCGAGGAAGATGCGGAAGACCGCTTCCTCCAGCTCCGGCGTCCGCTCCAGGTCCGTGATGCCGTAATGCGACAGGACCTTCTTGAGCTTGTTCTGGAACGACTCCGACAGCCCGGCGCGTTCGACGTCGAGGCTCTGCAGGTAGGTGTGGAAGAACTCGCGGGAGCTGTGCACCCGGTTGTCCGTCTTCGCCTCTTCGCGCGCCGGCTTGTTGCGCATCAGCTCGGACAGGTCGGCGAACACGGTCAGCAGTTCGACCTCGCCCTCCAGCGGGCGGTCGCCGTTGTCCTCCAGCTCGGCGCGGGCGGCCAGATACGCGCTGAGCGTGCGGCGCTCGTCGTGCGGGTCAACGTCGAAGCCGAGCAGGAGGCTGCGCAGGTCCTGCTGCCCCCGCGTGATCCGCTGCGCCGCCGACGTGCCGTTCGGCTCCGACGGGAGCTCGATCTCGACGCTGCCGGTGTCCTCGGCGACCTCTTCGCCTTCCTCCGCCACCGGTTCGAGCCGCAGCAGGGGAGCGCCGGTCTCGACCTGGCTGCCGACCGAGACGACGCACTCGCGCAGCTTCGCGCGGAACGGCGCGCGAAGCACCGTCTCCATCTTCATGCTTTCCAGCACCAGCACGGGTGCGCCTGCCTCGACCTCCGCTCCGACCTCGAGCGGCGTCGCGACGACGAGCGCGGGCGCGGGGGAGCGGACGACGCCGCCCTCGTCGCGGCTGATGCGGTGGGTGACGCCGTCGACCTCGACCAGGTGGATCGGCCCGTGCGTGCCGGTGACCAGGCGGAACCGGCTGCCGTTGACGGTGATCTGGCCGGTGTGCTCGTCGAACCGGTCGACCTCGACGTCGGCGGGGTGGATGTCGCCGCCGCCCGCGGAGACACCGACGCGGAACCGGCGGTGGCCGATCCTGGCCACGCTCACCCGGTACGCGGCGCCCCGCAGTTTGAGGTCGAGCGGACGGCCGCTCTCGTGCTGAACCTGCGGACGGCCACCGTGCGCGGTGGACAGAAGCCGCTGGCGCTCAACGGCTTCCTCGTCCTCGTAGGCCTCGATCGCGGCGGCCGCGAGCGCGATCGCCGAGTGGCGGTGGGTGACCAGCTTGCCTTCGCCACGGACGCGGTCGATCCAGCCGGTGTCGGCGCTGCCGTCGATCACCTCGGGCTGGTCGAGCAGGTCGAGGACGAAGCTCTTGTTGGTCGCGCCGCCCTCGATGATGACGGTGGTCTGCGCCATCGCGCGGCGCAGACGGCCGAGCGCCTCGTCACGGTCGCGGCCGTAGGCGATGATCTTCGCGATCATCGAGTCGAAGTCGGCGGGGATCGTGTCGCCTTCGCTGACCCCGGTGTCGACCCGGATGCCGGGTCCGGCGGGCAGGTCCAGGCGGGCGATGCGGCCGGGCGACGGGGCGAAGTCGCGGTCCGGGTCCTCGGCGTTGAGCCGCGCTTCGACGGCGTGCCCGAACTCGGCGGGCTGGACGCCTTCGAGCTTGCCGCCGGAAGCGACGTGCAGCTGGGCCTTGACCAGGTCCATGCCGGTGGTCAGCTCGGTGATCGGGTGCTCGACCTGCAGGCGGGTGTTGACCTCGAGGAAGGCGAACAGCTTGTCACCGGGGTGGTAGAGGAACTCCACGGTGCCGGCGCCGCGATAGTCCACGGCGAGCGCGAGCCGCTCGGCGGACCGCTTGAGCTCGTCGGCCTGCTCGGGGCTCAGGACCGGGGAGGAGGACTCCTCGATGATCTTCTGGTTGCGGCGCTGCACGGAACAGTCGCGGACGCCCAGTGCCCACGCGGTGCCCTGACCGTCGGCGATGACCTGGACCTCGACGTGCCGGGCGCCGGTGACCAGGCGCTCCAGGAACACGACGCCGCTGCCGAAGGCCCGCTCGGCCTCCAGGCTGGTGCGCTCGTAAGCGTCCTTGAGCTCGTCGGCGGAGGTGATGACGCGGATGCCGCGGCCACCACCACCGGCGGTGGCCTTGAGCATCAGCGGGTAGCCGATCTCACCGGCCGCGCGGATGGCTTCGTCCAGGTCCGCGACGGCGCCGCGGCTCCAGGGCGCCACGGGCACGCCGACCTCTTCGGCGATCAGCTTCGCGCCGATCTTGTCGCCGAGCTTGCGCATCGCGTCGGCGCTCGGCCCGATGAAGGTGACGCCCAGCCGCTCACACAGCTCGGCGAAGGCAGGGTCCTCGGCCACGAAGCCCCAACCGACCCAGGCCGCGTCGGCCCCGGTCTCGGTCAGCGCCCGTTCCAGCACGGCGAAGTCCAGATACGGACGCGCCGACGCCGGCCCCAGGTTGTGGCTGATGTCGGCTTCCCGCACGAACGTCGCCGACCGGTCCGCGTCCGTGTAGAGAGCGACGGTCTCGATCCGCTGTCCGGTCTCCGCCGACAGCTCGCGGACGGCATGGATGAGCCGCATCGCGGCTTCTCCGCGGTTGACGATGGCGACACGACTGAACACCGACTGAGCCTCCCAAGTACGCAGCACAACAGGGTGACGTCCCGCCGGATCCCGCGCGGGACAGTCTCCTGTACCTGTCTAACAGCCTGCCTCTTACCGGCCGGTACGAGAATGTCGTCGGTGGCGCATGCCGAGGGCCGGTGCTTGTAGGAACCCACCAAAAAGTGTCCTGGAACACCTAGTAGGGGCCCTGATGACGTGATGAAGTGGACAATCGGGGGCCGGACTTGCTAGCTGGGTTCGTGAGCTGTCATCAGGTGTTCACGCCCGGTTTCATCGGGATTGCCGGGACGGCTGGTCCGGCGCGGGCGCTCGTCGAGGCGCTGGGCGTCGAGGGTTGGTGCCGGGGGTGCTCACTTGAGGTTCGTGGCCGTTTTTCGGCGACGGTGCTCGGTGGCGGCGCTCGGCTGGGGCGCTCGGTTGGGGGACGAGGCTACGGGTCTCGTGTCGAGGGGTGATGCTCGGGCAGGGCGGCGTGGTCGTTTTTCGGCGACGGGTCAGAACGGTGGCGGTTCGTTCTCCGGGGACACTGTCGGGTGGGGTTCGTGCAGGGGTGGTGGTTCGCTGGTGTGGCGCTGTCCGGTCGGGGTGGTGACGGTCAACGTGCCGTCGGGCGCGAGGTGATAGATCCAGCCGGGTTCGTCCTTCAATCGATGATCACGACGGCACAACGCGGCGAGATCGGCGGCGCTGGTGTGACCACCGAACTGCCACGGCACCGAATGATCGAGATCGCAGGCCTGCGCGACACGGTGACAACCGGGTCTTCGGCATTCCCGATCCCGCACCCGCACGAACTCGCCGAGACCGGCGGTGGGCCGGTACCGCTCCCGGCCCAGATCCAGCACCTGCCCGGACAACGGATCAGTGATGATCCGCCGCAACACCGTATCCGCACCGGTAGCGATCTCCCGCGCCAGCGACGTCGGAATATCACCATGCCCCGCCAACTCCGCCGGATCCTCATTCAGGCCGAGATACGTGGCCAAATCCATATAGAGAAACACCTCCGCCCGCTCACCCCGACCGCCCTGCCCACCCAGCAACAGATCCAACGCCACATCGGCACGCAACTGATCCAAAGTGCGCGTCTCACCACCGGCCCGTAACGCCCGGGCCTCCCGATCGATCCGCGTATACGCGGCAGCCACCTTCTCGACGGGGCCGTCTTCGACCTCGATCGACGCCACCCCGCTCTCGCCCTGCCGCACCATCAGACGACGCCCGGCACGACTGTGCTCGGTACGCCGCGCGGCCCCTTCCTTGTCCACCACCCCCGCCGCGTGACTCGCCGCTTTCCGGATCTGCTCGGTATTCCGGCCCTCCAGCCGATCCTCCAGCATCGCATCCGCGGCGCGCGCGTCGTCGTCGGACAGCCACGCGGTCGCCGCGGCGACCTTCGCCGCTCCCGCGCCACTCACCAACCCCTGATCCATCAACCCCAACGTGCACGGCAGACGAGTCGTCAACGCCTCCGCCGTCGACACCAGCACCGCGGCATGACCGTCCACAACAGACAGAGCGAACGCCACCTCCTGCACCACGCTCGAAGCACCGCCGCGATGGCGGGACAACCGCGCGATCGCGCGGAACCGGATTGCCTCCAGTCGCGCGATGTCCGCCGACGCCTCCTGCGTGAGCAACACGCATTCCTCGTCGGTCAAAGTAGAAGAATCCTTGTATGAAGCCAAAAAGGCTCTAGAAGTGTCCACGTGGAAAACCGTACAACCACCCACCGACACTTTCGGCCGCGAAGAACTTCGCCGATTTCCGGCGACGGCCGTTTCGGTGGTGGAGCCGCAATTCGCTCCACAATGAAGAACGCTGAGCTAGTCCGACGAGCAGAGAAGCCGCACGCGCAACACGGAGAGGCCAGTGCGGGCGAGCGAGTCAAGCGCAGGACGAAGCCTACTGCGTCGGAGGGGCCAGTTCGACGCGGTTGCGGCCACCTTGCTTCGCCCGGTACAGCGCGGTGTCGGTGGCGACGAGGAGGTCGTCGACGCTGGTGATGTTGGCCGCCGGGTACAACGCCCCGCCGATCGACACCGTCAGGTCGGTCAGCACGGTGTCGCGATCGGGCAGGGCGACGGAGACCACCGCCACCTGGTGCCGGATCCGCTCGGCCACCTGGCGCAGGGTCTCTTCGCCGTGGATGTCCGGGATGACGATCGCGAATTCCTCGCCGCCCCACCGTCCGCACACGTCCTGCTCGCGGATCTCGGCGCGCAGCGCGTCACCGACCGCGCGCAGGACCAGATCGCCGTTGGGGTGGCCGTAGGTGTCGTTGATCGTCTTGAAGTTGTCGAGGTCGAGGAACAGCACGCCGAGTTTCCGCCCGGCGCGGGTCCGGCCCAGGAGCTCTTCGGCCAGCTGACGCCAGCGGCGCTTCGTGACGAGCCCGGTGGTGGCGTCGGTGTGCGCGTCGCGCCGGTACTGCGTCAGCAGCAGCCCGCGGTGCAGCGCGACCAGTGCGATGACGACCCCGACCAGGACCAGCGGGTTGGCCTGGACGAGGACGACGGCCGTCACGAGACCCAGGCCGAGCGCGCCCGCTTCGAGGATCTGGTCGCCGAACCCGGAGAACAGTTCGCCGATCGACTTCGGGGGCGACGAGAGCGCGATCGCGATCATCACCAGCACGGTGTTGATCGCCCAGCGCAGAGCCGCGGCCACGACGATGACGGCGAGATCGCCCAGCCCGGTGAGCAGGCCGGACTCGGGCGGACCGGGGTAGTGGTGCATGCCGAGGCTGAGGACGACGACGGCGGCCTGCGTGCCACAGAGCACCGTCGCGGCGGAAAAGATCCACCGATGGGGGAGCACCGGCCGCTGATGTGGCCAGATCCGCAGCCATGCGATGGTGTAGGTCACGACCACCATCGCGGCGGCCAGCACCGGCGGCAGCGCGATGACGGCGGCGACGCTCCAGACCGCCTTGGTGTCCACGTAGGCGACCGACGGGGCCCTGTCGTATTCCCGTTGGCGTTCGATCTGCCGGGTGCCCTCGATCGCGATGGCCGCGCACAGCGTCAAGACGCCGAAGCGGACCAGGTCGGTACCGGTCACCGGGACCAGCCAGGCCGTGGCGGCGGTCGAGAGGACCGCGATGAGATTCACGACCAGGACGTAGGAACGCACAGGTCGCGGCAGGCTCCACAGGTGCCAGGCCCTGAGCCGCCGCGCGCCGCCTAGTCGTCCGTTCACGCACCCTCTTCCGTCGGTGATCTACACCGTAATCGAACCGGGACTGCGACGACCGTCGTTGTCCGGACGATAAGAGGCGCGGCCGCGAATTCCCCCGGACAGCCCAACCGGAACGAGGGAGGTGCACCGATGCAGGACAACAACTGGTGAATGTTTTGCCTGATCCATCGCTATTTCGAAGGAGGTGAACGACATGCGGGACAACAACTGGACCACTCGGCGTGACAACAACTGGACGTGAGTGATCGCCCCCACGAGCGCGCGGCTTCGCGAAGGGAGGTGACCGCAGTGCGTGACAACAACTGGACGACCCGTCGTGACAACAACTGGACGTGATGAACCGATCGGCTCAGGAATCATGCTCGCCAGCGGGTGTCGTCCCGCCGACCGGCCCCACGGGATCTCCGTGATCACCGGGGCCGCGGCGGGACGACACCGCCCGTGACCAGCCCATTCCGGCGACGCAGGCGACCAGTACCCCCGCGGCGGCCGCGACGGTGACCACCGTGGTCGGCGCGAAGATCTGGGCCAGCAGCCCGGCGGCCGCGATCCCCGCCGCCTGGGCCGCCCGCAACGCCGCGATCGCGACCCCGATCACCTGACCGCGATGGGCCGACGGCGCGGCGAGGCTGTACTGCGTCTGGGTGATCATGTCGTGCGCGGAGAACACGCCCGAGAGCGTCCACAGCACGACGATCGTGACCAGGCCGGATGCCCAGCCGGTCGGGATCAGCACCAGGCTGCTCGCCACCGTCAGCGCGCCCAGCACCTTGACCTGCCGTTCGCGCGGGATCCGGCTCAGCAGGATGCCGCCGAGCACCGACCCGACCGGGTTCGCGGCGAGCAGCCATGGCAGCGCGCCCGTGCCGCCCAGTTCGGCGGCGACCGGGACGGCGAGGCCTTCGGGCACGACGTAGAACCCGCAGCAGCAGGCGATGAGCAGCAGCCAGCGCAGTTTGCGGTCGCGGGCGACCAGGCGGCAGCCGGCGATCAGGGAAGGGTGCTTGTGGTGGCTCGGCGCCGAGGGTGGGTAGCGATCGAGTCCGAAGCGGAGCATGAGCGCCGAAAGCGCGAACGTCCCCGCGTCGATCAGCAGCGCTCCGGGGACACCGAGGCCGGCGACGACGGCAGCGCCCGCGCCGAAGCCCACCACGAGCCCGGCCTGATAGGTGGACGAGATGATCGCCTGGCCGACGACCAGGCGATCCGGGTCGAGCAGATCCGGCAGCATCGCCTGGCGGGCCGCCTGGAACGGCCCGGCCAGCAGCTGCACCAGGAACAACAGCCCGACCGCGACGGGCAGGGGCAGGCCGGGCACCGCCATCAGCGCGATCAGGACCGCGCGGCCGACGTCGGTCACCACCATCACGGTGCGCCGCGAGAACCGGTCCGCGACGCCGCCGAGCGCGCCGCCGACGAGATCGGGGACGAAAGTCAGCGCGTACGCCGCCGAAGCCCAGCCCGCCGACGACGTCCGGTCGAACACCAGCACCGTGAGCGCGACCCTGGCCAGCTGATCACCGGCGATCGACAGCAGATGCGCGAGCCAGATCCGGCGGAATTCGGCGACCGCGAAGACGCTGCGGAACGACGCCGCCCGGGCTGGCATGCGCTTCAGGCTGTCGTGAAGCGACCACTTCACGCAACCCCGAAGATCTTCGAAAAATATCCGCCGCCGTGTCGAACCGCGGGGTACTCGTTCGACGTGTGAGTAAGAGAAGGAACGGAGAATCCGATGTCGCATTCCTTGGGCCCGCTGGCGAACAACCTCGCCGCCTACGCCATCTACTCGACCGCGCAGACCGAGATGCGCCACGCCTACAAGCTGATCGAGGCGGGCGACTACCTCGGCGCCGCCGCGGAGATCGACTCCGCCGCGCACGCCGCCGAGGTCCTCGCCCGCGCCACCTCCGAACTGGACGCCGAACGTGCGCAACGATGGCTCAGAGTCGTCGCCGCACGGAGACGGTTCGCCGAACAGGCGCGGGTGCGGGCCTCGGACACCGTCCTGACGCTCGCCGCGTGAGTCAGCCCGCCGTCATGACTTCGTGCGAACGGAAAGCGCGCCGGTAAATGACCGGGCTGACGCCGGTCGTACGTTTGAACCGGTCGCGGAACGAGGTGGGCGAACCGAAACCGACCTCGGCGCCGATCCGTTCGACGGCGTACTGGGTGGTCTCCAGAAGATGCTGCGCCTGCCGGATCCGCGTCCGGTGCAGCCATTGCAACGGGGTCGTCCCGGTCTGTTCGCGGAAATGCCGGATGAGCGTGCGGGTGCTCATCCCGGCGCGGGCGGCGATGTCGGCCAGGCTGAGGTCGCGAGCGAGGTTCTCCTGCATCCAGAGCAAAGTGGGTTCCAGCGCCGCGCCGCGGGGAGCCGGGGGATGTCGCAACGCGATGAACTGCGCCTGTCCGCCCTCGCGTTCCAGCGCCATCACCGAAAGGCGGGCTGCGTCGGCGGCGATCGCGGCGCCGTGGTCGCGGCGGATCAAGTGCAGGCACAGGTCCATGCCCGCGGCGGCGCCCGCCGACGTGAGGATCTGCCCGTTGTCGACGTAGAGCACGTCCGGGTCGACGTCGATCTCCGGATAGGCGGCGGCCAGCGCCTCGGCGGCGATCCAGTGCGTGGTGGCGCGGAGGCCGTCGAGCAGGCCCGCGGCGGCGAGGATGAAGGTGCCGGAACAGATCGAGGCGATCCGCTTGCCCTTCGCGGCGGCCGAGGTGAGCGCGTCGCGGACGGCGTCCGGCACCGGCCCGGCCGGGTCGGCGGTACCCGGGACGATGATCGTGTCCGCCTCGCGCAGCGCCTCCAGTCCCCACGGGGCACGCAGGGTGAAGTGCCCGGCGTCGACCTCCGGACGCTCGGCGCAGACGATCACCCGATAGCCCGCGTTCCCGTCGGCGAGCCGAGTCCTGGCGAAGACCTCGATCGGCGTCGAGAGGTCGAACGGGATCACCTTGTCCAGCGCGAGGACCGCGACGGTGTGCATGCCCGCAACCTACCCGCCCGATGGCGAGATCTCGTTGGAAGACGTCATTCACGCCACTGGGAGCGGGCTCCGTCCGGTTCTAGCGTCGAGCCATGATGATCATCGCGCCGATCCTCGTCGGCCTCGTCTACGTCGTGCTGATGTCGCTGATCCACGAGCCGCACCGTCGCCGCTTCAACGCCGTCATGGTGGCGGGTGCCGGCGCCGCGTACTTGAGCGGCGGCGGCCTCGGGATCTGGGAGTTCGCGTTCACCGCCGTCGTGACCTATGTGGCATACCGGGGCCTGGAGTCCTGGACGTTCATCGGCATCGCGTGGCTGTTGCACACCGGCTGGGACGTCGTGCACCACCTCAAGGGAGCTCCGATCATCCCGTTCGCGGAGCATTCCTCGTTCGGCTGCGCGATCTGCGACCCGGTGATCGCGATCTGGTGCTTCACGGGCGGGCGATCGGTGACCGATTTCCTCCGCGCGCGTGTCGTTTTCCGCCGCGCCCGTTCGACGTTTCAGTAAGACGACCGAACGAAGGGAGAACGGGATGACCGTGATCGTCGCGGGGAAGGTATACGTCGACCCCGAGGAACGGGACAAGTACGTGGCGGGCCATCAGGTGATCGTCGAGAAGGCGCGGGCTCACGCCGGGTGTCTCGACCTGGTGATCTCGGCCGACACGCTCGAGGCGGGCAGGGTGAACATCTTCGAATACTGGGAGTCGGAGGAAGTGCTGAACGCGTGGCGCGCGATCTCGCCGAGGCCGACGTACTCCGCCGAGATCCTGACCGGGGAGGTCTTCAAGCACCAGGTTTCCCACTCGGGGCCGCCGTTCGACTGACGGTCCCCGCCGGGTCGGGACCGAGGATCGGACTCCATCGCCGCAGAGCGTTGACCGTCACCCCGGGCGTCGAATAGTAGGGGTCGGCCCCCAGGATCGCGTCCATATCGGCATCGGCGCCGAACACCAGCAGCGCCCCGGAGTCGTCCTGCCAAGGCCCGGCCATGACCAGGTGTCCCGCGGCGTGCAGTTCCGTCAGCCGTTCCCGGTGGGCGGGGCGGGCGGCCAGCCGCCGGGGATCGTCGTCGAAGGTCAGGTGTAGTACGAACATGTCGCGACGGTAGGACCTGGTTCACCGTCGGCGCTGTATCACGCGATACTGCCGTTCGTGGACGATTTGGGCGCGTTGGCGGCGGTCCCGCTGTTCGCCGGCCTCGACCGGGAGCGCCTGCAGCGGGTCGCGGCCCGGTCGAGCGTCCGGGTGTTCGAAGCCGGCCACGTCGTGGCCGTGCGGGGCGATCCCGCGACCCGGCTCATCGTGGTCGAGAGCGGCACGCTGACCGCCGTCCACGACACCGTCGACGGACGGCGGCTGCGACTGGGCCAGTTTGCGGCGCCGTGCGCGGTGGACAAGGTCGCGGTGCTGGATACCGGCGACCACACCGCGACGTGGTCGGCGGCGACCAGGGCCCGGCTGCGCTTCGTTCCCGCTCGCGAGCTTTCGGCGCTCATCGACGACCTGCCGGGCGTGCGCCGCCATGTCCTGGCCTATCTCGTCCGTGACCTGCGGGATCTGCGGGACGAGCTGGTGCGTGCCAATTTCGCCGACGTCACCACCCGGGTCGCGGCGTGGCTGGCGCGAGCGGCCGGGCGATCCGGGACCACGGTCCTGCCGCCCGGTGCGCAGCAGGGGCTGGCCGAGGCGATCGGCGCCACCCGCGTCTCGGTCAACCGGGCGCTCCGCGCACTGGCCGCCGAGGGCCTGATCAGCGTCGGACCAGGCTCTGTGGAAGTCCTCGCCCCGGAACTCCTCGCCCGCCGGGCCGGCGTCTGACCCGGTCCGGAGCTTGGTCGTTCGGCCGTTTGATGCGAACATATGTTCTATGACGACCGAGGGGCCCATCCTGCACGCCGACCTGGACTCGTTCTACGCGTCGGTCGAGCAGCGGGACGACCCGAGCCTGCGCGGGCGCCCGGTCATCGTCGGCGGGGGCGTCGTCCTGGCGGCCAGTTACGAGGCCAAGGCGTACGGCGTCCGGACGGCGATGGGCGGCGGGCAGGCGCGGCGGCTGTGCCCGGACGCGATCGTCGTCCCGCCTCGGATGCACGCGTACTCGGAGGCGAGCAAGGCGGTCTTCGAGGTCTTCGGCAACACGACGCCGCTGGTGGAGGGCATCTCGATCGACGAGGCCTTCCTCGACGTCGGCGGCCTGCTGAAGATCGCGGGCACGCCGAGCCGGATCGCCGCGCAACTGCGGAAGGACGTCCTGGAGCAGGTCGGCCTGCCGATCACCGTCGGCGTCGCCAGGACGAAGTTCCTCGCGAAGGTGGCCAGCGGGGTCGCGAAACCCGACGGCCTGCTCGTCGTGCCGCACGACAAGGAGATGGAGTTCCTGCACCCGCTTCCGGTCGAGCGGCTGTGGGGCGTGGGCAAGGTGACCGCGCAGAAGCTGCGCGAACGCGGCGTGACGACGGTCGGGCAGATGGAGGGGTTCGGGGAGAAGGAACTCGTCCGGATGCTCGGCCGCGGCGTCGGCACCCACCTGCACGCCCTGGCCCACAACGACGATCCGAGGCGGGTGCGGACCGGTCACCGTCGCCGGTCGATCGGGGCGCAGCGCGCGCTCGGCAGCAGACCGCGTTCACCCGCCGAACTCGACACGATGCTGCTGACCCTGGCCGATCGCCTGGCCCGCCGGTTGCGCGCGGCGCACCGGGTGTGTCGCACGGTGGTGCTGCGCATGCGGTTCGCCGACTTCACCAAGGCGACGCGTTCGCACACCCTGCTGGAGGCGACTGAGCAGACCGGCGCGATCGTCGCGGCGGCCCGTGACCTGCTCGCCGCGGCGAGACCGTTGATCGACGAACGCGGGCTCACCCTGATCGGCCTCGCGCTCACGAACCTGACGAAAGACGACTCGATCCAGCTGGCTCTGCCGTTCGAGGCCAAGCCGAGGGACGCGCTCGACGCGACGCTCGACACCGTCCGGGACCGCTTCGGTTCGAAGTCCATCACACGGGCGGTGCACCTCGGGCAGGCCGAGGAGCCGTGGGTGCCACTGCTGCCGGACTGACCCCGTCCGGTCGTTAGGGTGTCCCGGTGGCGGAAGTCGAGATCTACACCGATGGTGCGTGCAGCGGCAATCCCGGTCCCGGCGGCTGGGGCGCGGTGCTGCGGTACGGCACGGTCGAGAAGGAGATCTACGGCGGGGATCCCGGGCCGACCACGAACAACCGGATGGAGCTGACCGCGCCCATCGAGGCGCTGGAAAGCCTCAAGCGCCGGGTCACGGTGGACATCTACACCGACAGCACCTACGTCCGGAACGGCATCACCAGCTGGGTGCGGAACTGGAAGAACAACGGCTGGATGACCTCGGCCAAGACGCCGGTCAAGAACGCCGACCTGTGGCGCCGCCTCGACGAAGCCGCTTCACAGCACGAGGTCGAATGGCATTGGGTCAAGGGGCACGCCGGGCATCCGGAGAACGAGCGAGCGGACCGGCTCGCCGTCAAAGGCGTGGAAGAGGTCGTGGGACGACCTGTGGTCCAGCCCGGCGAACGGTCCGCTCGGCGTCGTTAGAACGGCACTTACCGCTCACGAGGCTGTTCGCGGTACATGAAGGCCCCCTTGCTTGCGCCTGGCTCCGTGAAGGACCCCTTCATGTACTTGGGTCGGCGTGAAGGGCGAGTTTCCTCGGCTGAGCTGCGTGAAGGGGGCCTTCACGCGCATCCGCTGTGGTACTTGGGGCTTCTGTGGCGGCTGGGGTTCCCGGGGGCGTTGCGGCTGTCCGTGAAGGCCTCCTTCACTACCTTCAGGGTAGGCAAGGAGGCCTTCACGAGCACCTCGGCCCAGCGCACTCCGGGAAGGTGGTGTTGTGAAAGCCACTTTCGCAACCTTCAACGTTGTGAAAGTGGCTTTCACAACGTCCGCCCCGCGGGACGTACTTGAACTGCGGCAGCGGAGCGTTCGTGACATCGGCTCCCACCTGACCACGCTGGGTACAGGTGGTCGTGAGTGGTAAGTCGCGTTCCAGTGGACTCGTATTTGCTTACCCGCTGGTGCGGCTGGCGGTTGAGTGTGAAGGTGACGGGGGAAGATTCTGGCCGTTGAACGTCCGGAATCTTCCCCCGTCACCTCGCCTGCCACGAGACGTGACCGGCACTACCCGCGTGACCTGAAGCGCCACATTTGCCCTACGGCTCAATGGAACTCAAGGGACGTCGTCAGCAGCTGACGCTGACCTTCGCGCTCTTGGCGAAGGAGACGTGGACGTGGTCCATGTGGTTGGCGGTCGCGCCGCCGCGGTCCTCCATGGTGTCCCAGCCGCTGCCGTCGTTGTAGCGCTGGCGCCAGATGACGTAGGTGACGCCGAAGTCCTTCTGATTGGCGAGGATGTAGTCGGCGATGGCGTTGCCGGTGGCGGTGTCCACCATGAAGTCCAGCGCGAGGCCGGACGGGTGGTCGCTGGCGTTCGCGCGGCCGGCGACGCCGCCGACGGTCTTGACGCCGAACTTCGCCTTGACGTGGTTGCCGACCTGGGCGACGTGCGGCTTGGTGCCGGCGAGACTGGTCGAACACGCCGTCGTGGCGGGCACGGTCTTCTTCACCGGGGCGGGGGCCTTGGTCGACGTCGTCGGCTTCGGGGGAGCCGAGGAGGTCGACGGGGGCGGGGTAGTCGTCGAGCTGGAGGGCGGGGTGCTGCTGGTCGACGGCGGGGGAGTCACGCTGGAGACCGGGGGAGCCTGCAGCGCGAGCGCGGCACTGGCCGCTTCGACGTCAGGGGAACCTGCGGTGGTCAGCCACATCGACGCCGGGAGCGCCGTGGCGACCGCTGCCGCGATACCCGCGGGGAGCTTCCACTGCGGAGCCTTGTTCTTGCGATGTCTGCCGGCCATTTCTCTGATCACTCACCACTTCGGGGACGGGAACTCGCGTCGGGGGCCGCGAGCTCCGGGCAACATTACGAAAAGGACACGGCAATGTCACGCCCGAGTGCGTTCGCCCACAGTTACCTTGATCCGTGAACCAAAAGGAGCTCACGTCCGTACAGGTACAAGAAGTGCTTTTGTGTGAGCACTGTGAGTGACGAAATCAGTCCGCTTTGCAGGACTGGAAGTACACGTCTTCGTAGGGCGAGATCACGTTCACCCCGGGGGGCTGCGCAGCCTGGCCGGTGTTCGTCGAGGCCGCGATCACGGTGCAGACCAGCTGATTGATGGCCTGGTCGGACAGTTTGCGCACCGAGAACGGCAGCGAGAGGCTCGACGGGTCGCCAGGATAGACCCGGACCTGGTCCACCCCCAGCGGGACGAACGTGGTGAGTCCCTGCGCGGCTTCCCGTTCCGTCGGCCCCTTCAGCAACATCGTGATCGCGCCTTCGGGAGAGATGAAGCCTTCGCTGGGCCGCGTCACCGGGATGACCCGGCCGTCGGAGACGAAGTACAGCGTCACACCGCCCAGGCCCCTCGCCCCCGACGTGGCGCGGATCGAGGGACCGGGCCCGGCCGGGACGACGCCGGTCGGCTGCACGCCGCAGGCCGCCACCAGTGCAGCGGCTGCGAGGGCGGGCAGGATCCGGGTCCTCCTCATCGCGTCCCTCCTTCGGTGCGGTGCGGCAGGCGCAGCACGAACCGGGCGCCGTGTCCGGTATTGGCGGCCGTGATGTCGCCACCGTGCAGACGGGCGTTCTCCAGCGCGATCGCCAGGCCCAGCCCGCTGCCCTCGGACCGGGCACGGGCGGTGTCGGCCTTGGTGAACCGGTCGAAGACATGCGGCAGGACCTCGGGGTCGATCCCGGGCCCGTGGTCGTCGACCTCCAGTGTGACGCCGTCGCCGTCGGCGCGTAGCCGGACTTCGACCGGCGCCTCACCGTGCCGGAACGCGTTGCCGACGAGGTTGGCCACGATCAGGTCGAGCCGACGCCGGTCGACGCGGGCGAGTACCCCCTCCGGCAGGTCGACGACCAGCTCTTCGCCGTCACGCCAGCCGCGGGCGTCGAGACTGTCCCGGATCGCCGTCGCGAGATCCCATTCGTCGAGCACGAGTTCGGCGCGGCCCGCGTCGAACCGGGAGATCTCGACCAGGTCCTGCACGAGCCGGGTCAACCTGCGGGTCTCGCCCGAGACCAGCCGCGCCGCGACGGCGGTGTCCGGCGGCAACGCCTCCGCGTCCTCGTCCAGGACGTCGGTGACCGCGTTCATCGCCGCGAGCGGCGTGCGGAGTTCGTGCGAGACGTCGGCCACGAACCGGCGGGCGTCGGCCTCCATCGCTCTCAGCTCACCGACCGTGCGCTCCAGTTCGGCGGCGGTGTTGTTGAACGTGGTGACCAGTTCGGCCAGCTCGTCGGATCCCTTGGCGGGCAGCCGGACGTCGAGCCTGCCTTCGCCGAGCTGGGCGGCCGCGGTGTTGAGCGCGCGGACGGGCCGCAGCACCTGTCTCGCCGCGAGCAGGGCGAGCGCGGCGGCCAGCGGCAGGGCGAGGGCCGCCATCTGCCAGGCGGACTTCGCCAGTTCGTCGATGGCCTGTTGCTGCTGGACGAGGGAGGTGAGCGAGTACACCTCGACGCCGCTGGCCCCCATCGCCCCGTCCAGCCGCCGCGACAGCACCGGCAGGCCGACCAAGAGCTCGGGGCTGGTTTCCCGGTCCACCCGCTGGAACTGGATCCGGGTGTCGCTCGCGACGGTCTGCCGCAATTCGGGCGAGAAGACGGTCAAGTCCGGACCGTTGACCGAGCGCAGCTTCCCGTAGACCGCGACGGCGTTCAACCGCAGGCTGCCCGCGAAGTCGTTGAGCTGCTCCTGGGTCGGCGGCGTGGACAGCGGGCGGCCGTAGGCGCTGACCCGGTCCTTCAGCTGATTCATCGCGGCGTTCTGGACCGCTTCGAGGATCGCGTTGCGGGCCGAGACGTAACTGGCCCCCGCCGCGGCCGCCGCCCCGATGATCGTCATCGCCGCGAAGGCCAGGATGAGCCGGGGCCGCAGCCCGGAGAGCAGCCTCATGAACGGCCGAACCGGTACCCGAAGCCCCGGACGGTCTGGACGTGTTCGGGTTTCGCGGGCACGTCCTCGATCTTCGCGCGCAGCCGCTGGACACAGGCGTCGACCAGCCGGGAGTCGCCGAGATAGTCGTGATCCCAGACGGCGGAGAGGATCTGCTGGCGGCTGTAGACCTGGCCGGGCGTGCGCGAAAGCTCCAGCAGCAGTTTCAGCTCGGTCGGCGTGAGCGAGACCGGCTCGCCGTTCTTCGTGACCACCAGCCCGGCCCGGTCGATGACCAGGCGGCCGTGCCGTTCCCCGGCCGGGTCGCCCTCGCTCGCGGGCTTCTCGCTCACCGCGCGCCGCAGCACCGCCCGGATCCGGGCGTCGAGCACGCGGGGTTCGATCGGCTTGGTCACGTAGTCGTCGGCGCCCGCCTCCAGCCCGGCCACGATGTCGAAGTCGTCGCTGCGGGCGGTGAGCATGATGATCGGCACCTCGCCCGCCGAGCGGATGCGGCGGCAGGTCTCGAAGCCGTCGATGCCCGGCAGCATCAGGTCCAGCACGACGATGTCGGGCTGGAACACCCGGAGTTTCTCAAGCCCGAGCTCACCGCTCTCGGCGGTGTGGACGGTGTGCGCCTGCCGGCGCAGCGCGAGCTCCAGTCCCTCCCGGACGGACGCGTCGTCTTCGATCAAAAGGACACTTGCCACGCCGCCATTATTCGGATATCGCGGCGCGTGTGCGACTCGGCCCGATCTTGTAGCAGAACCATGACATTGTCCGGACCTCACGGCTAAACGGCGTGGGGACAGTGAGACCCATGGCCGTTCTCACCCCCGAAGCGAAACCGACCCCCGCCCACCGTCCGCTGCCCGGACGGCACGCCGAGACCAGGCGCACCCTGTCGAGGGCCGTGTTCCAGCTCGCCACCGGACTGGGCCTGGCCGCCGCGTTCATCGTGACGTTCGTGCTCTTCGTGCACACGTCGGCCGGTCAGCTCGCGGAGAACGGCGTCGTCCGCAGCGCGCAGTCCGGCCAATGGTCCACAATGGACTGGGCGGGGCCGCTGCGAGACCAGGACATGGTGCTCGTGATCGGCGCCGCCGGCATCGTGCTGGTGGTCCTGGCGCTCGTTCGCCGCAAGCCCGGCCTCATCGTCCCCGCGCTGTTCGTCCTCGTGCTCCCGCTCGTCGCCGCGCAGTTGCTCAAGCTGTACGTCCTCGAACGGCCCGACCTGCCCGACAGCGGTCGCGGACCGGGACACAACAGCTTCCCGAGCGGACACGTCAGTGCCGCCATGGCGATCCTGATGGCGCTCGCTTTCGTTCTGCCCCAGCGGTTCCGTACGGTGATCGGCGGGCTGGGCGGCGTCGCCGTCGCCTGGGTCGCGTCGTCCACCATCGCGCTGGGCTGGCACCGGCTGAGCGACACGGCGGGCGCCTGCCTGCTGGGGGCGTCGATCGCCTGCCTGCTCGCCGCCTGGCTGACCTCCCGGCGCCGGGACCTGCGCCGCACGTCCGCCGCGCTGGTGGTGCTGGCCGCGGTGCTGCCCACCGCGATCGTGCTGATCGGGTTCGCGGTGCTGAGCACGGCGACCGACGGCGCCGCCCAGTTCGTCGCCGCGCTGGTGCTGGCCGGGCTGTCCGCCGTGGGGATCGTGCTGGTCGCGCTGTGGCCCTTGCACGGTTCGGCGTTCGAGCGGCGGACCGGCGTCCAGACCCGGGTGGTCGACGACCTGCTCGAGACCCGCCTCGTGACCCGCCGCTGAGGCGGGCCTTCGGAGGTGCTCCGGAATGTCACGTATGGGACCGGTCGGGTCCCATACGTGACATCGGTACCCGCGGCGAGGGCGGAACCGCGGAGGGCGCCACGACGACCCGGTTCCGGCCGCTCCGTTTCGCCTGGTACATGGCCGTGTCCGCCGCGCGGAAGAGCTCGCCGTAGTCCGTCGAGTGCTCGGGCGAGAGCCCGACGCCGATCGACACGGTGCAGCCGTGGATCGGGCCCACCGCGCGGGGTTCGTTGGTGGCGTGGCCGCTGGCGAGTTCCGTCAGCCCGGTGATCGCGGTCTTCGCGACGGCTTCCCGGATCCGCTCGGCGATCCGCATCGCCTCTTCGCGGGTGGTGTCCGGCAGCAGGACCGAGAACTCCTCGCCGCCCCACCGCCCGACGACGTCGGTGGCGCGGGTGTTCTGCCGGAGCACGGCGCTGACGCAGCCGAGCACGATGTCGCCGCCGGAATGCCCGTACTTGTCGTTCCACTGCTTGAAGTGGTCGAGATCCAGCATCAGGAACGCGGTCGGCCGCCGGTCGGTCTGGTCTTCGAGCAGCCGCAAGGCGGCCGGGGCGTGGAACGAGTCCTCGGTCAGCAGCCCGGTCTTCCGGTCGCGCTGGCTGCGCGCGATCGTGTCCGCCAGCGTCTGCGAGAGCCGGGTCGAGCGCAGCGCGACCCCGATCATCACCAGCGGCACCAGCGCGATGTTGACCGCGCCGAGGATCGTGGTGCACGCCGCGAGCTGCAGCGCGTAGACGAAGTCGGCGTTGTCGGCCCAGCTGCCGATCAGCTTCTGCCGCCGCCAGCCGCCCCACGCCAGGCCACGCGCGATGCTGATCAAGAGCGTTTGCGACGCGAAGTACCAGAGCGCGGCGCCCACCAGCGCGACGGCGGCGACCACGATGTCGCCCGCTCGCTGGGGGAGCGTCCCGGATTCGAGCCAGGTGTGCAGCGACGTCAGTTCGGTGATCGCGTGCACGCCGAGGATGGAGGCGGCGTGCGCGGCGGTCGTGAACAGGAACGTCGTCATCGCCTTGTGCGCGATGGAGTAGCGCTGCACGCGCACCATCAGCAGCAGCGCCAGTGACAGGGTGGGCGGCAGGAGGACGGCCGCGCCGCCCAGCCAGACGGCGGTCTGGTCGATGTGCTCGCCCCGCCGGTCGTCGGCGCGGCGCTGCTCCTCGGGATGCTGGGTCTGGACGAGGTACCAGATCGCACAGCCCGCGATCACACCGAAGCGGACGAGGTCCGTGGTCGTGACAGTGGCCTTGAAACCGCTGTACAGGGCCCAGACCGCGACCGCGATCTCGGTGCCGAGCATCCAGAAGACCGCCGCGGGCGGCAGTCGCCACAGTTCCCAGCCCGCCGGATGCCGCAGGGTGTTCCAGGCACGGCCACGCAGCCGCCAGACGCGGGCGGCGGCGAGGCCGACGGTGTCGGCGAAACCCCGGAGCGAACCGGGCGGCCGCTCCGGGACCGCGTCACGGTCGTGCTTGCCGAACTCGCTGACGGGGTCCACCTCCTTCGTCACGCACCGCACCCGCTTCGATCTTGCTGGGTCACCGCAAGGGGGTGACAGGGGGACCGCGTTGACGATCGCGTGAGACAGGCCGATACCTGCGTTCGCCGGATCCGGAGCCGCCACCAGCTGGCAGGGTGGCCCGTATGCCTGATGCCGCATACGACGATGCCGCGGTCCCTGTGATGTTCGGTCCGGAATTCGACCGGGATCCTTCGCCTGCCTACGAATGGCTTCGTGTGAACGCCCCGGCGTTCCGGCTTCCGCTACCCGGCGACACCTGGACCTGGCTGCTGACCCGGCACGCGGACGTCGTGTCCGCGATGGCCGACCCGCGGTTGTCCAAATGCCCGTCCGTCGCCGCGGACCACTGGCGCAAGGCGAACCTCGGCCTGCCCGCCGACCATCGGCCGACGCTCATCGGGCATATGAACAACTTCGAGGGCGAGGAGCACGCGCGGCTGCGCAAGGCCTGCGCCGGCGCCTTCGGCCCGCGCCGGCTGCAGCACCTGCGTGACCGCACGCATCAGCTCGCGAACGAACTGCTGGACCCGATCCTGGACCGGGGCGAGGGCGACCTCGTCGAGGATTTCGCGTACCCGCTGGGAATCCGGTCGATCTGTGAGCTGATCGGCATCCCCGACAGCCTGCTGGACGAGGTCCGCCCGCCCGCGCTGGTGGTCGCCGCCGGCGACGTCACCGACATGGCGTCGATGCTCAAGGCGACCGACGACCTGGACGCG
This sequence comes from Amycolatopsis oliviviridis, assembly GCF_014654365.1. Classification (GTDB taxonomy): domain Bacteria; phylum Actinomycetota; class Actinomycetes; order Mycobacteriales; family Pseudonocardiaceae; genus Amycolatopsis; species Amycolatopsis oliviviridis. The sequence continues at coordinate 217,124 of NZ_BNAY01000002.1, read as the reverse complement.
TTGCTCGCCGACGTCGTCGCCCGCAAACGCGCCGAACCCGGCGCGGACCTGATCAGCGACCTGCTCACCCAGGAAGCCGGCGGAAAACTGACCGACGCCGAGGTCGCCGCGACCGCGTTCCTCTCCCTGATCGCCGGGCACGAGACGACGATCAGCCTCATCGCGTCCACCGCGCTGACCCTCATCACGCATCCGGAGGAGGCGGCCCGCGCCCGCGCCGACGGCTCGTACCTGACGCTCGTCGTCGAAGAGGTCCTGCGCCGCGACACCCCGCTGCAGAACACCAGCTGGCGGTTCGTCACCGAGCCGATGGAACTCGCCGGGCAGCGGATGGAGGCGGGCGACCCGATCCTGTTGTCGTTGCTGGCGGCCAATCGCGATCCGGAGGTCCACCCGGAGCCGCTCGCTTTCCGGCCGGGCGAACGGCCGGTGCGGCACGTGGCCTTCGGGGTCGGGCCGCATATCTGCATCGGGGCCGCGCTCGCCCGGATGCAGGCGTCCGCGGCTCTGGAGACGTTGTTCGACCGCGCGCCGTCGATGACGCTGACCGTCCCCGAGGACCGGCTCGTGTGGTGGCCGAGCGCGATCACCCGCGGTCTGCACAACCTGCCGGTAAAGCTCTAGACGGCGCCTTCGAGGCGGCCGCGCAGCACGTTCGCCTTGCGGTCGTCGAGATCCATGACGAGCTGGAGCGCGTCGCGCCAGACCGTCATCGCCTCTTCGGTGTGCCCTTGCGCGGCCAGCGCGCAGCCGCGTTCGTCGAGCGCGTCGGCCTGCCCCCAGACGTCACCGCAGTTCCGGTAGGCGGTCAGCGCCTGCTCGCAGTACCCGAGCGCCTGCTCCAGATCGCCGAACCGGCGGCAGGTCCGGGCGAGCGGCACCAGTGCGAAGCCCATGCCGTGCTGGTCGGCGTCCTTCGCATAGGCCTCGTAGGCGCGCAGGCCGTGGTCGAGGGCGAGGTCGCGTTCGCCGAGATCGCGGTAGGCGCGGCCGAGATGGACCCGCGAGGTCGCCTCGCCGAGCCGGTACCCGATCCGCGTGTTCACCGCCACGCTCTCTTCGTCCAGCCGCACGGCCTCGGGGTAGTCCTCGCGTTCGTGCGCGATGTTCCCGAGCCCCACCAAGGCCCAGCCGAGGCTCGGGTTCTCGCCGATCTCCTTCGAGAGTTCCACGGCCTGGCCGAACAGTTCGTGCGCGCGGTCGAGATCGCCGCGCCGGCGGTGTGCCTCGGCGAGGTTGATCGCCGACCACGCCAGCCCGCCGAGGTCGCCGCCCGCCTTCGCGGATTCGATCGCGACCTCGTGGCTGGAGATCCACGTCTGCCACGGCCTGCCGAGCAGGTGATAGTCGAACAGCTCGACCGGCAGCCGCCAGCCGGTCTCGTACAGCCCGTGGTCCAGTGCCAGCCGGGCGACGCCGGTGATGCTCGGCATCTCCGACGCGCACCAGATGTAGGCCTCGTCGAAGGTGGCGAAGCGGAGCGGCTCGACACCCTCGGGCGCGGGACCCAGGTCGATGTGATGATCGCGGGCCGGGGTCAGCGTCCAGCTCGCCGCGTTGGCGCCGTAGAGGTACCACTGGGTCAGCCGGGAAACCGCCGCCTGCCGCTCGTCCCGCCACTGCTCGGCCGTGGCCTCTTCGGCGGCGTAGACGCGGAGCAGGTCGTGGAACCGGTAGTACCGGGCGCCGACCTGCTGGACGAGATGCGCTTGCACGAGTTTGTCGAGCAGGCGCCGCGCGTCGTGTTCGGGCAGCCCGGCGAGCGCGGCCGCCGCGCCCGCGGGGAAACGTGGGCCGGGGTGGAGGCCGAGCAGCCGGAACATGCGGGCGGTGTCGGCATCGAGCGCGCGGTAGGACCAGCTGAAGGCGGCCCGGACACCGACGGCGTCGTCGTCGACCGCGAGCAGTTCCAGGCGCCGTCCCTCCGCGACGAGTTCGCGGGCGAGGTCGCCGACACTCTGGTGCGGATGCGTGGCGACCCGTTCGGCGGCGATGTTCACCGCCAGCGGCAGCGCCGCGCACAACCGGACGAGCCTGCCGACGCCTTCGGGGTCGCCCGCCGCGCGTTCGTCGCCGATGAGTTCGGCCATGAGCCGGGTCGCTTCGAGATCTTCCAGCGGTTCCAAGGAAACCTGGACCGCGCCGCTGCCGACCACGAGTCCGGAGAGCCGTCGCCTGCTGGTGATCAGCACGGTGGTGTCCGGGGTGCCGGGCAGCACCGGCCGTACTTGGTGCGAGTCGAGGGCGTTGTCTAGCACGACGAGGGTGCGCTGGCCGCGCAGCAGCCCGCGCAGGAGCGCGAGCCGCATGTGCTCCTCGGCGGGGACGCGGTCGGGGCGGACGCCGACGCACCGCAGAAGGTCGTCGAGGATGTCGGCGGGTTGCGCGGGGGAGCCCGCCGCGTACCCGCGCAGATCCGACCAGAGGACACCGTCGAACTCCTCCTGCCGCCGGTTGGCCCAATTCAGCACGAGTGCGGTCTTCCCGACCCCGGGCGGGCCCGCCACGAAGACGACTTTGGCCGGTTCGGTGAACACTTTTTCGTCGAGCAGGGCGAAGTGCTCTTCGCGGCCGACGAAATGGCTCGGCGGCGGGGGAAGGTGAACGTACGGTTCCGCGCGGGCGGCTTCGGCGAGGACGATCAGCGTCCCGCCCGCCTCCAGCGCGCGATCACAGGATTCGGCGAATTCCGCGCTCGGCGGGGTGAGGCCGCGCTCGACCCGGCTGATCAGACTTTTGTCGACATAGGCCAGTTTCTGGAGTTCGCGCAGCGCCAGTCCCTTGGCCTGCCGCCGCTGCCGCAGCGCGCGTCCGAATGCCAGCGCTGCCGTCGAAACCGGCCTCGGTTCCGCACGTGCTTTCCCGGTCTCCCCGGAGCTGACCGAACCGGAATTCTCGGTCACCAGAAGCACCTTTCTTCCCGCACCGCGGCAGATCGTGCCACAACCTTCCCATTACCTGGGTCACAACACGGCCACTGGGTGTGCGGAGGCGTGAAGAGAGCCCCCAAACTGTGCGGGAACGCGCCCGTCCCCCACCGGAGCGCCGGTCGAAAGGGAGGTGGATCATGCGCGACCGCGAAATGTGAGCAGGCCCTGTTCCGCTTGCGAAACAACCCGGCGAGTACTGATCTCCTCGGAAACCGGTCGTGGTCGCCTTCCCCGGCGGCCACGACCGCGACCGTTCGGAACATGTAGGAACACTTAACGTCGGTGTAGATCTTTTCACTTGTCCTGACGTGTCGCCCGAGGCAGCTTGGAGAGGTATCGAGCGGCCCGGCGAAAGGAACGAAGTGAGCATCGGCGCGCCGGGAACCCTGGTCCGGATGGGCGTTCTCGCCCTGTTGTGGGGATCGGGATTCCTGTGGATCAAGCTGGCGCTGACCGGGCTTCCGCCCGTTCAGCTCACCGTCGTCCGCTGTGCCCTCGGCGCGGCCGTCCTTCTCGTGCTGAGCCGCCGGGCCGGGCAGCGCCTGCCGCGCGGCCGCCGGATCTGGGGCAGGCTGCTCATCGCCGCCTTCTTCTGCAACGCTTTGCCGTTCGCGTTGTTCGGCATCGGTGAATTGACCGTCGATTCCGGTATCGCGGGCGTGATGAACGCGACGACTCCGCTGTGGTCGTTGCTGATCGGCCTCTCGATCGGCACCGAACGCCGGATCACCGTTCTCCGGGTGGGCGGGCTGGTGCTCGGTTTCGCCGGCATTCTGCTGATCTTCGCGCCCTGGCAGAAGAGCGGCCTGTTCGGCTGGGGAACGCTGGCCCTACTCGGCGCCGGCCTCAGTTACGCCGTCGCCTTCGTCTACATGGGTCGGAAACTCGTCGGCCAGGGCGGGCCGATCGCGATCTCCGCCGCGCAACTGCTGGCCGCCACCGGGCTGAGCGCGCTCGCGCTGCCGTTCGACGCGGCGCCCACCGGGCCGCTGACCGTGACAGCCGTGGTGGCCGTCGTCGTCCTCGGGATCTTCGGCACCGGTGTCACCTTCTATCTCAACTACCGGCTCATCGCCGACGAAGGAGCGACCTCCGCGGCGACCGTCGGCTATCTGCTGCCGGTCGTCTCGGTGGCGCTGGGCGCGATCGTGCTCGGCGAGGAACTCGGCCCGCGGGTGCTCGCCGGGATGGCGGTCGTACTGCTCGGAGTCGCCCTGACGCGCTACGTGAGGTCTTCGGCGAGCAGGTCCATCAGCAGCCCGTCGTGCCAGCCGTCGCCCTCGGTGTCGCGTTCGTAGCGGCGCATCACCCCGACCTCGCGGAAACCGACGGCCTTGTAGCAGCGGATGGCGGCGTCGTTGTCCGCGGCGGGGTCGATCACCAGCCGATGGTGCCCGCGATCGTGCAGGAGATGGCGCGCCATCGTGCGGACCGTGTCCGTCCCCAGGCCCCGGCCGTGCTCCGCCGGGTCGAGGAAGAGGTCGACCGACGCGTGCCGGTACATCGGGTCGTCCTCTTCGCCGTACTGCACGAAGCCGCGGACGACGCCTTCCTCCAGCACGGTGAAGTGCGCCGTCGAGGGGTCGTCGAACGGCCAGGTGGGGGAGTCCTCGATCGAACCCCAGCGAGCTCGGACCCCGGCCGTGCCGCGGATCCGGCGCAGTTCGGGGACGTGGGCTTCGGTGACCGGGGTCAGGGTCACGATCTCCCCGCGCAACTCGGTGGTCAGTTCCTGCTCCGTCCGCTCGTACGAATGGCGCCAGTCTAGGGAGAAACCACCTGTACCGCACGAAGACAGGGGCCATCCCGGCCGGGATCGGGTATCAACGAAAGGGAACGGAGGTAGGTCATGGGGAACCTGTTCGAAGAACTGCGTCCGGCCGGGGAACTCGTCGACGGCGGGGCGACGGCCGTGCGGGCGGCGGTGCTGCGCAAGGCGACCGAAGCGGTGGTCGCGAACGCCCGCGACGCGACGGATTGCCGGATGCTGCTGGAAATGCTGGGGCTGCACTCCGAGCGAGCCGTCCGATCCGGTGAGGCCGCCTGAGCCGCTGCGGGTGGTCGTGAGTGGAAAGTGTCGTTAGAACGACACTTTCCACTCACGACCCCCTTGGCCCGGCGCGGTCTGGTGGGTCAGCGGCGGGGCAGTACGCAGAATTCGTTGTCTTCCGGGTCGGTCATGACCACCCAGGGGTCGGACTCGGTGTCTTCGACGATCTTGGCGCCGAGTGACACGAGTCTGGCGACCTCTTCGCGCTGCTCGAGTTCGATGGGGGCGACGTCGAGGTGCAGCCGGTTCTTGACGGACTTCTTCTCGGGAACCGGCTGGAAAAGCAGGCTCGGGACGTCCGGGCTCTTCAACTCGACATAGGTCACGCCGTGACTGTCGGTCCACCGTTCGGTTTCGGGGTAGCCGAGCGCTTCCTTCCAGAACGCGGCCAGTGCCTCGGCTTCACGGCAGTCGACGGTGACGGCGAGCATCCGGGTTCGCATCCCTCCACGGTGACACGGAACGGCGAGGTTTGCCGGATGCGCTGACGGGCATCCGGCGGGCAGCAGAACCACTCGCCGAAGGGAGCACCATGAAGGCCGTCACCTGGCACGGGAAACGCGACGTCCGGGTGGACACCGTCCCGGATCCGAAGCTGATCGAACCGACCGACGCGATCGTGCGCGTCACCTCGACCGGTATCTGCGGTTCCGACCTGCACCTTTACGAGGTTCTCGGCGCCTTCATCGACGAGGGCGACATCCTCGGGCACGAGCCGATGGGCATCGTCGAAGAGGTCGGGGCCGAAGTGACGAACGTGAAACCCGGCGACCGCGTCGCCGTCCCCTTCAACATCTCCTGCGGTCACTGCTTCATGTGCGACCGCGGTCTGCAGTCCCAGTGCGAGACCACGCAGGTCACCGAGCGAGGCAAGGGAGCCGCGTTGCTCGGCTACACCAAGCTCTACGGCCAGGTCCCGGGCGGCCAGGCCGAATACCTGCGTGTCCCGCAGGCCCACTACGGCCCGATCAAGGTGCCGGACGGCCCGCCGGACGAGCGGTTCGTCTACCTGTCCGACGTGGTGCCCACCGCTTGGCAGGCCGTCGAGTACGCGAATATCCCCGAGGGCGGCACGGTCGTGGTGTTCGGGCTCGGTCCGATCGGTCAGTTCTCGTGCCGGATCGCGAAACACCGGGGCGCGGGCAAGGTGATCGGCGTCGACCTGGTCCCGGAACGTCTCGCGAAGGCGGCCGCGGCAGGCGTCGTCACCTACGACAGCCGCGAGCACAAGTACCTCGGCGACGTCATCCGTGAGGCCACCGGAGGCAGGGGAGCGGATTCGGTGATCGACGCCGTCGGGATGGAGGCGCACGGCGCCCCGATCGGGCGGCTGGCGCAGAACCTCGTCGCGCTCCTGCCCGATCCGGTCGGCGCGAAGATCACCGAGAAGGCCGCGATCGACCGGCTCAGCGTGGTGTACGCGGCCATCGACTGCGTCCGGCGCGGCGGCACGATCTCGTTGAGCGGCGTCTACGGCGGCATGGTCGACCCGCTGCCGATGATGGACCTCTTCGACAAGCAGATCACCCTGCGGATGGGGCAGGCCAACGTCCGGCACTGGATCGACGACATCATGCCGCTGATCACCGACAGCGCAGACCCGCTCGGTGTCGAAGGCTTCGCGACGCACAAGCTGCCGCTGAAGGAAGCGCCGCACGCCTACGAGATCTTCCAGAAGAAGCAGGACGGCGCGGTCAAGATCCTTCTGGAGCCGTCCGCCGCGTGAGGTGCCGGGCATACTCACCGGGTGGCTTTCTTCGACATCGAGGGTTATGACCCCGTGTGGCTCTCCGGTCTCAAGAAGATCCGGGGAGCGCACGGGGACCGGCTGGGCGCGTTGGTGGGCAAGCGGCTCCAGCGCGTCCACCTGACGTGGTTCGTCCAGTACTGCGAATGGCTCTCGGATGCGCCCGTCGTGGTGGACTTCGGCGACGAGCGGCTGGAGATCACGCACTGGAAGTTCGACGAGGTTTCCCTGACCTGGAACACGATCGACCCGTACGGGAAGCCCGCGTGGGACTGGGGCGACCCGGAGGAGCCCAGCCCGCTCGAGTGGCGGCAGGACGTCTACCCCGAACTGTCCGCTTTGGAGGGTCAGGTGCTCCAAGACGTCGAACTGCTCGAATGGGCGGGGCGTGACATGGCGGGTGGCATGGTCGCGATCGGCTTCGTCTTCCCGCACGGCCGGTTCACCGTTTTCAACGCGCTGGACGAGAACGGCCTCGAGTACACCGAGCCGGAAGCCGCTTACCGGAGGCATTCCCTGGCGGGCTGAAAACGGGATGCGGCGGTCGTCGATCTTGGCGATACTTCCCGGCATGTCCCCGATCAAACTGGCCGAAGCGCTCGCACTGCGCGCTGACGCGACGAAGAAGGTGGAGGCGCTGCGTTCCCGGATCGTCGACAACGCGCGGCACCAGGAAGGCGAGGAGCCGGCGGAAGACGCCGCCGCTCTGCTCGTCGACGCCGAAACCGCGCTGGGCGAACTGGAATCGCTGATCCAGCGGATCAACCGCACCAACGCCGCCACCCCGCTCGGGGAAGGCACGATCACCGACGCGATCGCGCGCCGCGACGTCCTCCGGCTCCGGCACGGTGTCCTCACCGCGGCCGCCGACGCCGCGGCCGGTCGCAACCAAGGCGGCTACGGCAGGCAGCTCCGCTCGGAACTCCGGTATCTCTCCGCGCTTCCGGTCGCGGAACTGCGGACCAGGGCGGACCGGGTCGCCGGGGAGATCCGGGTCATCGACGTCGAGATCCAGCGCACCAACTGGGAGACCGATCTCCTGGACTGAACGTGGAAAGCAGGTAGCCCTCCGGGAAGCGGGCACAAGCCGAGAGCCGGCGGCATTCCGGCTCCCTCCTGGTACGTGGCGGGCAGCGTGGGGTTCGACTCCCCGATCACAACTCCGCCCAGCACGGTGCACAGGTGACGGCGCAAACGGCACGATTCATCACCAGGTGCCGGTCCCGGAAGGTGAGGGTGGGTACGGGGCCTTTCCACGTCCACGGTGACGCATTCCCCTTGGCCGAGTGGTGTTCCCGACACATCGAGGTATGGGCGAACCTGATCGACTCTGTGCCAAGGTGAAGAGCGGAACAACCCAAGAGCCCAGGTGGTGACCCCGGATGGCACTGAAGATCGGTTACAAGGCGTCGGCCGAGCAGTTCGGCCCGCGCGACCTCGTCGAGTACTCCGTGCTCGCCGAGCAGGTCGGGCTGGACAGCGTGATGGTCAGCGACCATTTCCAGCCCTGGCGGCACCAGGGCGGGCACGCGCCGTTCTCGTTCGCGTGGATGGCGGCGGTCGGTGAGCGCACCGAGCGGGTGGTTCTCGGCACCAGCGTGCTGACGGCGACCTTCCGCTACAACCCGGCCGTGGTCGCGCAGGCGTTCGGCACGCTCGGCAGCCTGTACCCCGGACGCGTGCTGCTCGGTGTCGGCAGCGGCGAGGCCCTCAACGAGGTCGCGGTCGCCCGGATCGAGTGGCCGGCGTTCAAGGAGCGGTTCGCGCGGCTGCGCGAGGCGATCGAACTGATGCGCAAGCTGTGGTCCGAGGAGCGCGTCACGTTCGAGGGCGAGTACTACCAGACCACCGACGCCACCGTGTACGACCGTCCCGAGGGCGGCGTCCCGATCTACATCGCGGCGGGCGGCCCGGTGATGGCGAAGTACGTCGGCAAGCAGGGCGACGGTTTCATCTGCACCAGCGGCAAGGGGATGGACCTCTACACCGAGAAGCTGCTGCCCGCGGTCGCGGAAGGCGCGGAGCAGGTCGGCCGGAGCACCGGCGACATCGACAAGATGATCGAGATCAAGCTGTCCTACGACCCTGATCCGGAGCAGGCGCTGGAGAACACGCGGTTCTGGGCGCCGCTCTCGCTGACGCCGGAGCAGAAGGCGGGCATCGAGGACCCGGCGGAGATGGAGAAGGCCGCGGACGCGCTGCCGATCGAGCAGGTCGCCCGCCGCTGGATCGTCACCTCGGACCCGGCCGACGCGGTCGAGCAGATCAAGCCGTATGTCGAGGCCGGCTTCAACCACCTCGTGTTCCACGGCCCGGGCCACGACCAGGAGCGGTTCCTGCGTTCGTTCTCCGAGCAGGTCGTCCCGGGGCTGCGCGAACTCGGCTGACCCGGCGCGCGGGTGGTGGCATCGCTCCTGCGGTGCTGCCACCCCTTGCCGCGTTCAGTCCTCTGAACGCGGTCCGCGCATCATCGCGTTCAGTCGGTCAGGACTCGGTGACGAGCTTCGCCATCTCCTGGTCGAAGTCGAACCACTCCTGCTCCGAACCGGCGGGCACCACGTCGTAGGTGCGGTCGAGGAACTCGGCCAGTTCCTGCGCCGAGGCTTCGAGGACCGCGCAGCCATCGGGCGCGCTGAGGGCGAAGATCACGATCGAGGTGTCGTCGGCCGGGCTGATGATCACGTCGCCGTCACCCGATGGGGTGAGAAGGCCGTCCGCCAGCAGGTCACGGCCGAACATCCAGCGGACCGTTCCGCCGCCCGAGTGGTAGGCCACCACGACGGCGTAAGGGTCTTCGGGGTCGTATTCGAGATCGGCCTGCACCGGAAGCGGGTCCGCACCGAAAGTGCGCAGGCCGAAGACGATCGTCCCCCGGATGAGGTCGCTTTCCTTGTCCAACGCTTCAGCCCCTTACGTTCGGTTGCTGTTGATCTTCAATCATTGATAACGCAATGTGAAGCGTTTTCGTGACCCGAGATGACAACTTTCACACGTTCGGCTGAGAGCTGGGTCTCAGCCGCTCACGGACGGTCCCCGACGAGCACGTGCGGTGAGCGCCCGGGAATTGCGATCATTCGTGCAAGGGAAAGTGATTCCGCACGTGCATATTCCGATGATGGAAATAGCCAACCGTTCGGCGGAGTGAATCGGTTTTTCCCACGGTTAGCATCGTCGTGCGTCGTTCAAGTATTTCCAGGAGATCGGCGTGGCTCCGTCCTGGACCCCGGCGAGCTAGATCGTTGTGGATCTGGAGGGGAGTAGTAATGGGTGTGCGAATAACCATCGTCATTCCCAGGGAAGACCGAGCACGACGGGACTCGGTTTACGGGCCGCGCGGACGGACGGTTCCGGCTACGTCCCGGTACGGCTCCGGGACCGAACCCGCTGTGCCGCGAGTTCAGGGGCGCCGCCGTGATTGAGCGGCTCCCGATGCGCGTCGGGCAGGCCGACATCGACCGGCTGGAGGGTGTCATCGCCGCGCTCCGGGCGCGCGACTATCGGGAAGGCGGCGGATCCTGCCGGGAACTGCTGCGCGTGCTGGAGCCATACGGCGCGGCGCTGCGGCGCGGAATGATGTCCGAGCCGCTGGCGCGGCGGCTCGCGGGCGTGGTGGCGGATCTGCACAATCTCAAGGGCTGGACGGAATTCGATTCCGGCCGCCCCCTCAGGGCGGAGCGGCACTTCCGCCGTGCGCTCGAACTCGCGGCGGAGTCCGGTAACGACGACCTCGTCGCCAACGTCCGTTACCGGCTCGGCCGGATGTATCTGCATCATCGGTCCCCGGTCGAGGCGCTGGAGCAGTTCGGCCACGGCCAGCTCGCGGCGCGCCGGGCGGGAAGGCCGTTGTCGCAGGCGATCCTGTCGGCGAACGAGGCCTGGGCCTACGCGCTGCTCGGTGACGTCCGCCAGGCGCTGGACAAGCTTTCCCTTGCCCCGGAACAGTTCGCCAGTTCGCTGGGCGACACGGTGCCGTCGTGGTCCGCCTTTTTCACGGCCAACGACATGGCCGCGATGATCGGCACGGTGCGCACCGAGCTCGCCAGGGTCGTCGATGTCCGGCACAGCCGGGAGGCCATTCCCGCGCTCACCGAAGCCATCGACGGCTACGGCCCGGACATGGTGCGCAGCCGGTCGCTGACGATGATCTGGCTCGCGGTCGACCACGCGCTGGAAGGCGATCTCGACCGCGCGGCGGAGGTCGGTCTCGCCGCGATGGAGATCGCGTACGGAATCCGTTCCGCGCGCACGCGGGATCGTTTGCGGCCGTTGTCGGAAAGCGTGCGGAAACGAGTGGGTGATATCAATGCGCGAGATCTCCTTGATCGGATCGCGACATTTCGAGCCGCTGCCTGAGTGCCGCGGAATAGGTGGAGGAATGACCGGATCAATTCCGGCGAGCGTAGGCTCGCGAGCATGAAACGGACTTCGTTCGCGCAGTGGCCGTGCTCGATCGCTCGCACCATGGACCTGCTCGGCGACTGGTGGACGCCGCTCGTCCTGCGGGAGGCGTTCTACGGGATCCGCAGGTTCGACGAGTTCCAGCAGGAGCTCGGCATCGCGCGGAACACCCTCGCCGACCGGCTGCGCCGCCTCGTCGGCGAAGGGCTGCTGGAAAAGCGTGCCTACCAGTCCGAACCGGTCCGTTACGACTACGTGCTGACCGAGAAGGGCGCGGACTTCTACGGCGTGCTCGCCGCGATGTCCCGCTGGGGCGACCGCTGGCTCGCCGAGGAGGCCGGGCCGCCGATCACGCTCCACCACGACACGTGCGGTCGAGACACGCACGCTGAGGTCGTCTGCGCGCACTGTGCCGAGCCGCTCACCGCCGAGAACACGCGGGCGCGGCCAGGGGCCGGGTATCCGCCCAAGCTCGCGAACCGCCCCGACGTCCTGCGCCGCTTCGCCGCGCAGGAGGGTTTGACAAGCTAAGTCTATCTACGCAACTATCGAGGTCACGAGCACGGGAGGCGGGACCACGATGGAGTGGACGGGCGCCAAGTACGCCGACAAACCGACGGTCGAGGTCCAGGCCTGGGTCGACGCGGATCCGGAGCGGGTCTGGGCGATCGTCTCCGACGTCCGGCTGATGCCGGAGATGAGCCAGGAACTCCAGGCGGCCGAATGGTGCGACGGCGCCGACGACGGCGTGGCCGCGGTCGGCAGGCGTTTCGTCGGCCGCAGCAAGCACGACGCGCTCGGCGAGTGGGAGACCACGTCGCACGTCGTCGAATGCGACGAGCCGAGGGTCTTCACCTGGGCCGTGCACGATCCCGAGACCCCCACCGCGTTGTGGCGCTTCACGCTGGAGCCCGAGAACGGCGGGACGAAGCTGCGGCAATGGATGCAGCTGGGGCCGGGGCGGTCGGGCCTCTCGCTGGCCATCGACCAGATGCCGGACAAGGAGGAGAAGATCGTCTTCGTCCGGCTGCGTGAGTTCGAGAAGGCGATGACCGGGACCCTCGCCGCGATCAAGGAACGGGCCGAGGCGGGCCGCGCGTGATGCGGACGGCGACCACGGTCGAGGCTTCGCGCGGCTGGCGGGAGACGCTGGATTTCGTGCTTGAGGCGGAAAAGCTCGGTCTCGACGACTGCTGGGTCGCCGAGGCGTGGGGTTCGGACGCGCCGTCCGTGCTCGGCTATCTCGCCGCGCGGACCGAGCGCATCCGGCTCGGCTCGGGAATCATCCAGCTCGGCACGCGGACCCCGGTGGCGATCGCGCAGGCCGCGCTGACGCTCTCGGAGCTTTCCGGCGGCCGGTTCGCCCTGGGCCTCGGCGCTTCGGGGCCGCAGGTGATCGAAGGTCTTCACGGTGTTCCGTTCGCCCGGCCGCTGACGCGGATGCGGGAAACGGTCGCGATCATCCGCCGTGCGTTCGCCGGCGAGAAGATCTCGTTCTCCGGCGAGGAGTTCGAGATCCCGCTGCCGGGCGAGAGCAAACCGATGCGGCTGTCGACGACGCCGAATCCCGGCATCCCGATCCACCTGGCCACGCTGTCCCCGAAACTGCTGGAGCTGACCGGCGAGATCGCGGACGGCTGGCTGGGCACCAGTTTCGTCCCGGAGGGAGCGGAGGCCTACTTCTCGCATCTCGACGCCGGCCTGGAGAAGGCGGGCCGATCGCGGGCGGACCTCGAAGTCTGCCAAGGCGCCGAGGTCGCTTTCGCCCGGGACGAGGACGAGCTGCGCGGGATGGTCGCGGGCCGCAAGGCCGAGCTCGCGTTCAGCCTCGGCGGGATGGGTTCGGCGAAGACGAACTTCTACAACAACGCCTACAGCCGGCAGGGCTGGGCCGAGGCCGCCGCGGCGGTGCGGGAGCGCTGGCAGGCGGGCGACCGGGAGGGCGCCGCCGCGCTGGTGACCGACGAGATGGTGCTCGGCACGACGCTGATCGGCACCGAACCGATGGTCGCCGAACGGCTGCGCGTCTGGCGTGACGCCGGGGTCGGCACGGTCCGGCTGTACCCGGCGGGGGAGACGGTCGCCGACCGGCTCACCACCCTCGGCCGCGCGCTGGACCTGGTCCGCGCCCAGGACTGAGGAGTTCGCCCGAATGCCCGTGCCGGTTGAGGTGACCGGCGCAGCGTGATCGTCCCGGCCTGCTCCAAGCGGGTAGAACTTGTTTCACTTTTGCCGTCGTCCGGAGAACATGACCTCGCTCGATCGCCACGCGAGGAGGACTCATGGAGCCCGAAAACCGCCTGTCCCGGCGCCAGATCCTGCGCGGCACCGCCGCGGGCGCCGGGATCGCGCTCGCCTCGGGCCTGCCGTTCGCCGGGACGGCTTCGGCCGGCGCCGCGGTGATCGGCGAGTACGACGTCGTCGTGGTCGGTGCGGGCGCGGCGGGGATGACCGCCGCGCTGACGGCGGCGAAGCGTGGGCTCAGCTGCGTCGTGCTGGAGAAAGCGGCGAAGTTCGGTGGCTCGGCCGCCCGATCGGGGGCGGGGATCTGGATTCCGTGCAACCCGGTGCTGGCCGAGGCCGGCGTCCGCGACACCCCGGAACAGGCCGCACGGTACTTGGCCGCCGTGGTCGGCCCGTCGATCCCCGCCTCGCGGCAGCAGGCGTTCCTCACAGGCGGCCCGGCGATGCTGTCGTTCGTGATGGCGAACAGCCCGCTGCGGTTCCGGTGGATGGAGGGCTACAGCGACTACTACCCGGAACTGCCCGGCGGGATGCCGGACGGCCGCTCGATCGAACCCGATCAGCTCGACGGGAACATCCTCGGCGCCGAACTGGCCAACCTGAATCCGCCCTATCTCGCCACGCCCGCGGGAATGGTCGTCTTCAGCGCCGACTACAAATGGCTCGCGCTGGCCGCGGTCAACCCGAAGGGCGCCGCGGTGGCCGCCGCCTGCGTCGCCCGAGGGGCGGCCGCCGCTCTCGCCGGGCAGAAACCGCTCACCATGGGGCAGTCGCTGGCCGCCGGACTGCGGGCCGGTCTCCAGCGCGCCGGTGTCCCGGTGTGGCTGAACACGCCGTTGGCCGATCTCGTCATCGAGAACGGGAAGGTCACCGGGGTGACCGTCGCCGCGGGTGTGGTGAGGGCCCGGCGCGGCGTCATCGTCGGCTCCGGCGGTTTCGAGCACAACGCCGCCATGCGGGCGGAATACCAGCGCCAGCCGATCGGTACACAGTGGACGGTCGGAGCCCGGTCGAACACCGGGGACGGGATCCTGGCAGGCAAACGCGCCGGCGCGGCGCTGGACCTGATGGACGACGCCTGGTGGGGACCGGCGATCCCGCTTCCCGGCGAGCCGTACTTCTGTCTCGCCGAGCGGACCCTGCCCGGCGGGCTGATGGTGGACGCGGCGGGCAAACGGTTCGTCAACGAAGCGGCGCCGTACAGCGACGTCGTGCACACGATGTACGACCGGAACCCGACGTCGCCCACCATCCCGGCGTGGCTGGTCGTCGACCAGCATTACCGCAACCGGTATCTCTTCCGCGACGTCGCGCCGCTACTGCCGCTTCCCGCTGAGTGGTACGAGGCGGGAGCGGTCAAGAAGGCGTGGACCGTGGAGGCGCTCGGCACCGCGATCGGCGTCCCGCCGCAGGCCTTGCGCGCCACGGTCAACCGGTTCAACGGCCAGGCACTGTCCGGTGTGGACAGTGACTTCCGCCGTGGCGCCAGTGCCTACGACCACTACTACACCGACCCGCACGTCCTGCCGAACTCGTGTCTCGCCGCGCTCTGGGAGCCGCCGTTCTACGCGTTCAAGATCGTCCCCGGCGACCTCGGCACCAAGGGCGGGATGCGCACCGACGCGCGGGCGCGGGTCCTGCGGGCCGACGGTTCGGTCATTCCCGGCCTGTACGCGGCCGGGAACGCCAGCGCGGCGGTCATGGGCCCCAGTTACGCGGGCGCCGGATCGACGATCGGCCCGGCGATGACCTTCGGGTACGTGGCGGCGAACGATCTCGCGGACCATCCCGGGAGCTGAAGGGGGCCGGTTTCCCTTGGGGCAAGGCAAACGTGGGCTGTCCGGGCGCGCGGGTCCGTGAAGGCCTCCTTCACGCGGCTCAGCCGAGGAAACTCGACCTTCACAACGGGCCCAGGTACATGAAGGCCCCCTTCCTTGCGCCTATCGCAAGGAAGGGGGCCTTCATGTACCTCCGGCGGCTCCACCGGAGCGTGCCCTCCGCTAAGGTGAGGCGTTCGCGTGGCACAAAGGGCTGGGGGGTCCGCCATGGTCGTCAAACGTTCCTATCATCACGGGGACCTTCGTCGTGCGCTCGTCATGGCCGCACGGGAGGTGCTCGTCGAGCGAGGTCCCGAGGGGGTGAGCCTGCGCGGCGCGGTCGCGAAGGTGGGCGCGTCCACCGCGGCGCCGTACCGGCATTTCCGCGACAAGGACGCGTTGCTGGTGGCGGTCGCGCTAGAAGGGCATGCCGAACTGCAGGGGCACCTGCGTGGCTGTGGCGCCGGGACGGTGACCGCGCTCGGGCGTTCCTACCTCGGCTTCGCGCTGGAGAATCCCGCGCTGTACCGGTTGATGGTGGGCGCCGGCATCGGTGACCGCGCCGCGTATCCGGAGCTGGGCGACGCGCACCGGGAGACGTGTGCGCTGCTGGCCGACCGGGTGGGGGAGCGGACCGATCCGGACGGGTTCGCCATCACGCTGTGGTGCCTGCTCCACGGGCTGGCCACACTCGCGATCGACGGTCACGTCGAGCGTGACTCCGCCGTCGAGGAGGCCGAGCGCAGCCTCGCGTTCCTGAGGTGAAGTACATGATGGCCCCCTTCCTGTACCTGGGCGCAAGGAAGGGGGCCATCATGTACTTCGGCGGGCTCAGCCGATGGACGGGATGAAGGTCGGCAGTCGCCGGACCTTCGTGTCCTGCTCGAAGGCGTAGGCGATGGCCAGCAGCGACGGTTCGCTGAACCGCCCGCCCATGATCGACAGTCCCAGCGGCAGCGGCCCGGCGTAGGCCATCGGGACGGTCATGTTGGCGTAGCCCGACACCGCCGCCGGTCCGGACGAGTCGATGAGCAGCGCGCCGTCCCCGACCCCGAGTTGCGTCTTCCACGCGGCGTTGTTGGTCGGCGCAACGATCGCGTCCAGCTTGTTCCCGCGCAGCGTCTCGTCGAGGCCTCGCCGGGCAGCGCTCGTCGCCGCTTCCCGCATCGCGCGGTAGGCCGGATCGTTCAGGTCACCGGTCGTCGCCTGCGAACGGTCCCACAGATTCTGCGTCCAGTAAGGCATCTCGATCGCCGCGTGGTCCAGGTTGTACTGGATCAGCCCGGCCAGGTCGGCGGGGTGCTTGCCGCCGGTGGACGCGAGGTAGGCGTTCAGGTCGTGCTTGAACTCGGTCCTGATCGCGGGGAACTCGTTCGCCGCGATGACGTCCAGGTAGGGGATCGTGATCTCCACCGTGGTCGCACCGAGCTTCCGCAGCTTGCCCAGCGCCTGCTCGAACGCCGCCTTCGTCGTGTCGTCCGGGGTGTAGACCTCACGCCAGACACCGATTCGCTTGCCGCGCAAGGCGTTGGGGCGCAAGAACTTCGTGTAGTCGTCGAGGGACTGCCGGGCGGCGTCGACGGTGATCGGGTCACGGCGGTCGGCGCCGTTGAGGGCCGCGAGCAGGATCGCGGCGTCGACCACGTTGCGCGCCATCGGCCCCGCGGTGTCCTGCTGCTTCGACACCGGCACGATCCCGCTGCGGCTGACCAGCCCGAGGCTCGGCTTGACACCCACGATGCCGTTGGCACCGGACGGGCAGCTGATCGAACCGTCCGTTTCGGTCCCGACGGCGACGGTCGCCAGATGCGCAGCGACGGCCACTCCCGGACCGGACGACGAGCCGCACGGGTTGCGGTCGAGGACGTAGGGGTTGGCGGTCTGGCCCGCGAGCGGGCTCCAGCCGTTCGACGAACTGGTGGACCGGTAGCTCGACCATTCCGACAGGTTGGCCTTGCCGAGGATGACCGCCCCGGCCTCACGCAGGTTTTCGACCACGCCGGCGTCACGGTACGGGCGGGATTCCAGCAGCGCGGTCGAACCCGCGGTGGTCGGCTGCCGGTCCGCGGTGTCGATGTTGTCCTTGAGCAGCACCGGGATTCCGTCCATCGGTCCCTTCGACCGGTGCCGGTGCCGCCTCGCGTCACTTTCCGCGGCGAGCCGCAGCGCGTCCGGGTTCGTGGTGAGCACCGCGTGCAGCGTCGGATTCAGTTTCCGGATCCGCTGCAGGTAGAACGAGGTCAGTTCGACCGAGGACAGCCTTCCTGAGCGCATCGCCCGTTGCAGGTCGGGGATCGTCGCCCGTTCCAGGTCGATCCCGGCCACGACGGGACGGCCGGAGAAGGCCCCGGCCTGCGCCGGGACGGCCGTGGTCGCGGACGCGACGAACACCATGGCGAGAAACGCGGACACGGCCGCACCGCGTCTGCGCAAGGAATGTCTTGTCAAGGAATTCCCTCCTTGGTCGAAAGAATTCCTGAACCGTACGGGTGGCGCTTCATTCCGGAAACGCCGAATGGTGACGGGAAAACGGTGATTGAATTGTCGGGCGGGCGGCGGTCCGGTAGGCGATCAGTCACGGGAACGGCATGACAGGCCGGGACGAGGCGTGACTTCGGTACGCGGAGCGGCCGGGCGCGGACGCAGGGTGAGACGAGTCCGGTGATTCCCGTCGGAAAAATTCCGTCCGATTTCGGCGATGTGCCGGTTTTCGGGTTGTTCGGGGATTGTTCGGGGTTCGTCGATCATCCGGCCCGCTTCGGCGGTGAGTGATCGGAGAGCGCCGCGCCGAAGGAACGCGCGGCGCCCGCCAAACCGGCGACCACCGAAACCGGGTCACGCCGGACAGGCAGGACCGCGGCGAGGGCCGCGCCGACCCGGCCGTCCGGCGTCCTGATGCCGACGGCCGCGCAGCCGAGCCCCTCCGTGATGGCCTCCGACTCGGTCGCGTACCCGGCCGTGCGGATCCCCAGCGCGTCGGCGTCCGGTTCCGCCAGCGACGGGTGGTGCGCGGCGAGCAGCCGTCCGGCGGCGGTCCCCGGCGGCAGCGGAGTGCCCGGCCACACGGGGACGTCGTCGGCGGGCAGCACGGCCCCGGCCGCGACCAGCGCCCGGCCCTCCCTCGGGACCACGAGCACCAGGCTCGCGCGCATCCGCGCCGAAAGCGGCGGCAGCCATTCCTTGGCCAGATACCGCAGTTCGGGCTGCCAGAACCGGCCGAGCCGGAACACCCGCGAGCCGATCCGGTAGCCGCTGCCCGCTCGTTCGACCGCGCCGAGGTCGGCCAGCTGGTCGAGGAGCCGGTGCACGGTGGTCTTCGGGAGCCCCGTGGCGCGCACGAGCTGGGTCAGCCCCGCCTGCCCACCGTGCTCGTCGAGTGCCTCGAGCAACGTGAACGCGCCTTCGAGCACGCCACGTCCGCCGATGGTTTCCCGCATCGCCGCCCTTTCCCCGAAGTCAGGCCACATCGGAGAAGTAAAGTGCGCTTCGGCGCGTCCGGGACACGGACTTTCGGGCAGCCGATGGGGCGGGGTTCCGCTGAACGGTCCCATCACGGACGTGACCGACACCGCGTCGGAAACCACCGTGCCGGGTCCGGTGTCCCGGTGCGTTCCTGGCATGCTGGCAAGGTTCGCGCGAACACCACAGCTCCAGGGGGACGTCGATAATGGAGGAGATCCGCCGCCTCGCCGACCGGTTCGATCTCATCGAGCCCGTCGGCGGTGGCTCCATGGGCACCGTGTGGCGGGCGCGCGACGACAACCTGGAGCGCACGGTCGCGGTGAAGGAACTCCTGTTGCCGCACGGGCAAGGGGAGCAGAAGGCCGACGAGGCCAAGAACCGCGCCCTGCGCGAGGCCAGGATCGCCGCGCGGCTGGTGCATCCGCACGCCATCACCGTCTTCGGGGTGATCGACGAGCAGGACCGCCCGTGGATCATCATGGAGTACCTGCCCTCGACGAGCCTCGCGGACAAGCTGCGCGACGGGCCGATGGAGGTCGACGACGTCATCCGGCTCGCCATCCAGCTGTGCTCGGCGCTGGCGGCCGCGCACCGGGCGGGCATCGTCCACCGCGACATCAAGCCCGGCAACGTCCTGCTCGGCGACGACGACACCGTCAAGATCACCGACTTCGGGATCTCACGGGCGATGGGTGACGTCCAGCTGACCGCGACCGGCGAGATCTCCGGGACGCCGGCGTTCCTGGCGCCCGAGGTCGCCCGCGGTGAGGATGCCACTTCCGCTTCCGACGTGTTCTCCCTGGGCGCGACGCTGTACACCGCGCTCGAAGGCGGCACGCCGTACGGCACGGCGGAGAACCCGATCGCGCTGCTGTACCGCGCTTCGAGCGGGGAGATCACCCCGCCGACCAAGTCGGGGATCCTGACGCCGCTGCTGAACCGGCTGCTCGATGTCCGGCCGGACAGCAGGCCGACGATGACCGAGACCGAACGCGAGCTGCGGGCGCTGGCGGCGGGGGAGCCGACGACGCTCGTCGCCGAGGAACCGCCGCCGAAGGCGCGCAAGGGGATGCTGATCGGCGTCATCGTCGTGTTCCTGGTGCTCGCGGCGGTCGCCGCCGCGGCCGTGGTCGTGGTGCTCAATCGCGGCGAAGACACTCCGTCCGGCTCCGCACCGCCGCCTGCCTCGCAGTCGCAGAGTGCCGCGCCGCCGTCGTCGGAGCCGGTCGCCCCGCCGCCTACGCCGTCTGAAGTGCCTTCGTCGTCACCGCCCCCGCCTTCGACGCCGCCGTCCTCGGCACCGCCTCCGGCTCAGACAGCGGGGCAGGCTCTCTCGGCGTACTACACCCTCATCCCGGGCAACCTGCAGGCCGGATTCGCGACGCTGAGCGACAACTTCAAGCGCAGCAGGAACCAGAGCTTCGAGCGGTACTCGAGCTACTGGAAGACGTACAGCGCGGTGACCGTGTCAAACGTGTCCGAAACCGGGAACACGGTGTCGGCGACGCTCACCTACGTCTTGGCGGGCGGCGGGACCAAGACGGGGCGGGAGACCTTCGTCCTGGTGCAGCAGGACGGCCGTTGGCTCATCGACTCGCAGCGGGCAGGCTGAGCTTCCCGGCGAGGCGCTGAAGCCAGGCCATGACCTCGTCGGGGGAGCGGTCCGGGAGACCGAAGATCGTCTCGGTGACCCCGGCCGCTTCCAGCTTGGCCAGGTTCTCCGGATCCGGGCGGACGCCGAGGGCCGAGATCTCCGGTTCGCCGGCGCGGCCCGCCTCGTGCCAGATCTCGCGCAGCCGCCGGGCCTTGTCCTCGATGTCCGTGTCGCCAGGGGTGGTGAGCCAGCCGTCGGCCGACTTCGCGATCCAGCGGAACGTCTTCTCCGTCCCGCCCGCGCCGACGATCACCGGGATGTGGGCCTGAGCCGGTTTCGGCCACGCCCAGCTCGCGCCGAACGAGACGAACTCGCCCGCGTACGAGGCTTCGTCGTCCGTCCAGAGCGCGCGCATTGCCTCGATGTACTCACGCAGGACCGTCCGCCGCCTGTTCCCCGGGACGCCGTGATCGGCCAGTTCGTCGACGTTCCAGCCGAAGCCGACGCCGAGGGTGACCCGCCCGGCCGAGAGGTGATCGAGGCTGGCGATCGTCTTCGCCAGCGTGATCGGGTCGCTCTCGACCGGGAGGGCCACCGCCGTCGCGAGCCGGATCCGCGTGGTCACCGAAGCCGCTGTCGCCAGCGCGACCCACGGGTCCAGCGTGCGCAGGTAGCGGTCGTCGGGCAGTGACGAGTCGCCGGTGCGCGGATGCGGAGCCTCCCGTTTGACCGGGATGTGCGTGTGTTCGGGTACGTGGAAGGTGTCGAAGCCCGCGGCTTCCGCCGCCCGTGCGGCGGCCGCCGGGGTGATGCCCCGGTCACTGGTGAACAGAACGATCCCGTGTTTCACCGATCGCACATTATTAGAACGTGTTTCAGTTCGCAACCGCCGCGCGCAGCCTGACCGGCAATGCGTTCAGTCGCCAGGTGCCCGGGTCGGGGATCCGCAGCAGGCCGTCGGCGAGTGCGAGATCGGGGAATCGCCGCAGCAGTGCGGCGAGGGCGACTTCCGTCTGCACCCTGGCCAATGAGGCGCCGAGGCAGAAATGCGGGCCGTGGGCGAACGCCAGATGCCACGCCGGGCCCGCGGCGCGCCGGATGTCGAAGACGTCCGGGTCGGGGAACGCTTTCGGATCCCGGTTCGCCGCGGCGATCGCGACGGTAACAGGTTCTCCTTTCGGGATCGTGACGTCGCCGATCCGGACGTCGGTGGTGGTGATCCGGGGGATCGTCAGCAGCTGGGGGCTGCACCAGCGCATCAGTTCCTCGACCGCCCCGGGCATGAGGGCCGGGTCTTCGCGGAGCGCGGCCAGCTGGTCCGGGTGGGAGAGCAGGACCTCGACGGCGTTGGCGATGAGGTTGCCGGGCACCTGGCCGCCGAGGACGAGCTGCCAGACCAGGGAGACCAGTTCGGTTTCGCTGAGCCTGTCGCCGTCTTCGGCCTGGATCTGGAGAAGCTGGGAGACGACGTCTTCGCTCGGTTCGAGCTTCCGTTTCGCGATGGCGGCGAGCGCGTCCTCGACGATTGCCGGGACCGCGTTCTGCAGCCCGGGGCCGTCGCCCGCCGCGACCATCGTGCCGTACTCGCGCCAGCGCGGACGGTCGGCTTCGGCGATGCCGACCAACGCGCAGATCACGTCGACCGGCAGCGGACGCGCGAAGGCGGTGACCAGGTCGATCTCGCTCTGGCCGGCGAGACCGTCGAGGAGATCGTCCACGAGCCGCTCGATTCCCGGGCGGAGCGCGGCCGCCTTGCGCGGGGTGAACGCGGGGGACACGAGGCGCCGGAGCCGGAGGTGTTCCGGGCCCTCGACCACCTGCATGGACCGCATGTACGGGCGGCAGTGCTCGGGGATGTCCATCGGCGGGTAGCTGGCCGGGCTCAAGGCGAAGCGCGGGTCGCTCAGCATCTTCCGCGCCTCGTCGTGCCGAAGGACCGCCCACAGTGCGAACCCCGGCGCGACGAGCTTGGCGATCGGGGAGCGCTCGCGGGCGGGGCTGTACGCGGTGAACGGATCGCGCAGGACCTCGGGGTCGGTCAGCTGGATCTCGGGAACGTCGGACAAGGCAGCTCTCCCAGTTCGGATGTTCAAATCAGATGTTCTCATCATCTGAATGGTCAAGGTATCTTGATCCGGGTTCGAAGGCAACGTGCGGGGTGACGGGAGGCCGATGGTCCGGCTGAGCAGGGCGGAGACGCAGGAGCGCAACCGCGCGAAGGTGCTGGCCGCCGCGCGCGACGAGTTCGCGGACCAGGGCTTCCGGGACGCCAAGATCGACGTCATCGCCGAACGGGCGGAGCTCACGCGCGGCGCGGTCTACTCGAACTTCCCCGGGAAGCGCGCGCTGTACTTCGCCGTCCTGGCCGAGCTGGCGGAACGCTCGGCCAGGGCGCCGCACGCCGTGCCGGGCACGACACTCCCGGACGCGCTGGGGGCGCTGGCCAGGGCGAGGGTCGCGGCGCTTCCCCTTGACGACGAGCAGGCGGGCCTCACCCGCGACCTGATGCCGGAGGTGCTCGCGGACGAGCGGATCCGGCGTCCCTTCGCTCAGCTGGTGAAGCTCAACGGGCTGCTGCTCGGGCTCGCGCTGGAGCGGCTCGACCCGCCGGATCGCCCGGCGGGGGCGCCGATCCCGCGCCGGATCCGGCTCGCGGAGACCGTGCTGACCACGTTGCACGGCGCCGGCCAGCTGGCGGCCGCCGCGCCGGGACTCGTCGAGCCTTTCGACGTCGTGAGCGCCTGCGAACGGCTGGCGGGGCTGGCCTTCAACGACTGGTGGGCGACACCGGTGATCGTGCCCGCCGCGCAGGCCGCCGACCGGCCGTGGGCACCGCCCGGGGCCGTGGACCTGGTGCGCGCCGAACCTTTCGTGCCCGCCGACGGCGTGGTCGTCGTCCTGGGCACCCATCGGCTGGCCGCCGCCGAGGAGGCAGTCCGGGCGTCAAGGGGCGAGGTCACCGTCGTCGTGGTGACCAGCGAGCCCGACGAGCTGGTGCCGTTGACCCGGCTGATCGTCGCGGAGGTCTGCGGCGGCCTGCGGCAGGCGTTCCCCGAGTCGTCCTGGCCGGGTGTGCGTGTCGTGTGCGACGTGACCGGGACGCTGGCGGCGGCCGCGGGGGTGCTCGCGGTCAGCGACGAGACCGAGGCCGCGGTGCGGATCCAGCGTGGCCGGATCGTCGCCACGGCGGACGGGCGCGGCGCCGGGCACGCCGTCTCGACGACCGGCGAAGTGTCCCGAGTGGACTAGGGCGTGTTTCAGAAGTCGGGATCACGAAGCCCATCGAACCGACTTCTGAAACACGCCCTAGACGACGTCCGTGTGGCGGATCCGGTACACCTGCAGGCGAAGCCCGTAGTACTTCTCGGTTTCCCCGACCCAGACCATCCCGAGCCGTTTCGCGGTCGCGATCGCGCGTTCGTTGGCCGGCCGCGCGACGGCGAAGAGTTCGTCGGTGTCCTGGGTGAAGGCCCAGGCGATCAGCGCGCGGGCGGCCTCGGAGGCGTACCCCTCGCCCCAGGCGTCCGGATGCAGCTGCCAGCTGACCTCCAGGTCCTCTTCGAACGGTGGCAGCAGGTGGATGCCCAGCCCGCCGACGACCGCGCCGTCCTCCTTGCGCTGCACCGCCCATCTTCCGCGCGGTGGCACGAGATTGGGCTGCGCCTGTTGCCAGGCCTGCAGCACCGAGCGCATGGCCGCGGCGTCGGTCACCCGGTCCATCGCCGGGGTGAGCCAGCGGGTCACGTCGGTGGTGCCGTAGATCGCCAGCGCGGCTTCGGCGTCGTCCTCGGACCAGTCACGGACGACGAGCCTTTCGGTGGTCAAGTCCATAACAGAACGTTACGCGCGTCGGCGCGGCGGTTGGGTGTCCGGATCATGACAACTCGGCAACCCGCGTACCTTGGCGCCATGCGCGCCGACGCTTCGACGACCCCCGAGCAGGCCTGTCCGATCGCCCCGGTGGTCGACCTCGTCTTCAGCCGCTGGACCACGCCGATCCTGTGGACGCTCAACGAGTTCGGCAGGCAGCGGTTCGTCGAACTGGAGCGGCGCATCGGCACGATCACGCCGAAGGTCCTCACCCAGCGGCTGCGGCAACTGGAACGCGACGGTCTCCTCACGCGGACCTATCACGCCGAAGTGCCGCCGCGGGTCGAGTACGAGATCAGTGAGCTGGGCCGGAGCCTGGCACCGCTGTTCGCGACCCTCGCGGACTGGTCCGCGGAGAACCTGCCGAAGGTGGAAGACGCCCGGTCGGCCTACGACTCCGCTCCCTGAAGTCCTCTTCGCAAAAAGGTGACTACTTGCGTGCGGTCGCTTATTTGACCGATCGGTCTAGATGTGGTTAAGCTTCTCTCGTGTCCAGGGTGAAGGAATTCGACGTCGACGCGGCCTGCGAAGCCGCGCTGGAACTGTTCTGGCGGCAGGGGTACGAGGCCACTTCCGTCAGTGACCTCGTCGCCGAGCTCGGCATCGGCAAGGCGAGTCTCTACGCGACGTTCGGCACCAAGCACGAGCTCTATCTGGCCGTCTTGAACCGCTACATCGCCCGGGGCAACGTGCGGTTCGTCGAGGACTTCGCCGGACCGGGGCCCGCGCTCGCCGGGGTGCGGCGGCTCATCGACCGCTATCTCGCCGAAATCCTCGACGAATCGGGGCGAAAAGGCTGTTTCGTGGTCAACGCGGCCATGGAGATGATGCCGAGGGATCCCGACGTCGCGCGAGTGGTCGAGCGCAGCTGGGACGCGCTCGAACTGGCCTTGCGGATGGCGTTGAGCCGGGCGAAGGCGCAAGGCGAACTCGACGACGCCGTCGATCCGGAAGAGCTCGCCGGCTTCCTGCTCACCGTCCTCCAGGGGATGCGCGTACTGGGCAAGGGGCCGGATCCCGCGGCGCGGGCCAAGGCGACGGCGAAGCAGGCCATCGCGGTCGTCGAAGCCGCTCGCAAACACTGATAATAGAACGATCGGACCAGAAAGTTGGAGACTGTGGGGAAGCGATTCAGCGGCAAGGTCGTCCTGGTGACCGGGGGAGGTTCCGGGATCGGCCGCGCCACGGCGGCGGCTTTCGCGCGCGAAGGCGCTCAGGTCGTCGTTTCCGGCCGGGACGGCGAGAAACTGCGTCAGACGGTGAAGGAGATCGAGGCCGACGGCGGCGCGGCCGACGCGGTGACCGCGGATGTGAGTGTCGGCGCCCAAGTCGAGCACCTGGTCGCTGAAACCGTGCGGCGGCACGGCAAACTCGACATCGCGTTCAACAACGCCGGTGTCCTCGGCAGCCCCGCGCCGACGGCGGATCTGGACGAGGACGGCTTCACCGCCGTCGTGCGGACGAACATCACCGGCGTCTGGCTGTCCATGAAGCACGAGATCGCGCAGATGCGAGCTGGCGGCGGGGGAGCCATCGTCAACATGTCGTCCAACATCGGCTCGCACCTCCGCCTTCCGGGAATGGCCGCGTACGCCGCGTCGAAGGCCGCCGTGGACGTGCTGACCCGGACCGCCGCCCGCGACCACATCGCCGAGGGGATCCGGATCAACGCCGTCAGCCCCGGTGCCACCGACACCGGCATGTCGTTCCGGCCCGGCGAGACCGAGGCCGACCGTACGGAACGGCTCGCCTCGGTCATCCCGCTCGGCCGGATCGCCGCGGTCGAGGAGATCGCCGCGGCCGTGCTCTGGCTGGCGTCCGACGAATCCGCGTACGTCGTCGGACACGACATCGTCCTGGACGGCGGTACGAGCGCCTGAGCCTCAGCGCCGTGAAGGCAGCAGTTCCTGCACCTTCGTCTTGATCCCCTGTGTCACCAGGTGCCAGGCGTCGGGCTCACCCTTGAGGACGGCTTCGGTCATCGACTTCAGCTGCTCGAAGGTCGCGTGCGGCGGGATCGGCGGCACCTCGGGATCGCAGCGGACGTCGAGCACGGTCGGCACGTCGGCCGACAGCGCGACGTCCCACGCCTCGCCGAGCCGGGCGGGATCGTCGACGGCGATCCCGCCCAGGCCGACCTCGAGGGCGAAGTCCGCATAGGACACTTCCGGCAGGCTCTGCGACGGTTCGAACTTCGGCGCTCCGCCCATGGCGCGCAGTTCCCAGGTGACCTGGTTCAGGTCGCCGTTGTGGAAGACGCAGACGACGCAGCGCTGGTCGGCCCACAGTTCGCGGTACCGGGCGATGGTCAGCAGCTCGGACAGCCCGTTCATCTGCATCGCACCGTCACCGACCAGCGCGATCACCGGCCGGTCGGGGTGGGCGAACTTGGCGCCGATCGCATAGGGGACGCCGGATCCCATCGTCGCCAGCGTCCCGGAAAGCGTGCCCCGCATCCGGCCGTGCATCCGGAGATTCCTGGCGTACCAGTTGGTGGCGGAACCGGAGTCCGCGGTGACGATCGCGTCCTCGGGAATCCGCTCGGACAGCTCGTGCACGATCCGCATCGGGTTGACCGGGTTCGCCTCCAGCATCGCCTGGCGGGTCACCGTCTCCTGCCACTCGCCGACCTGCTTTTCGATCCGCTCCCGCCAGCCCCGGTCGGTTTTGTTCTCCAGCAACGGGATCAGCTGCTGCAAGGTGCCTTTCGCGTCGCCGAGCAGATTGACCTCGGTCGGGTAGCGCAACCCGAGGAACCGGGGATCGATGTCGATCTGCACGGCGCGGGCCTGGCCGAATTCCGGCAGGAACTGCGCGTACGGCATGTTCGAACCGACGATCAGGAGCGTGTCGCAGTCCCGCATCATCTCGTACGTCGGCCGTGTGCCGAGCAGGCCGATGGAGCCGGTGACATACGGCAAGTCGTCCGGCAGAACATCCTTGCCAAGCAACGCTTTCGCCACACCCGCGCCGGTGAGCCCGGCGACTTCGCGGAGCTCGGTGACGGCGTTTCGCGCACCCTGTCCGACCAGGATCGCGACCTTCTCACCCGCGTTCAGCACCTCCGCGGCGCGGGCCACCTCGTCGGCGGGCGGAATGACGCTGGCCCGCGGATGATCCGGCGGGGACGACGGCACGTGTTTGAACTCGTGCTGCGGCGGCTGATAAGTCTCCTCCTGCAGATCCGCCGGGATGATCAGCGCCGTGGGCGCGCGCTGGGCGATGGCCGTGCGGAGGGCCCGGTCGAGCGCGTTCGGCAACTGTTCGGGGACGTTCACCTCGACGAGATACTCGCTCGCGACGTCCTTGAACAACGCCTGGAGGTCCACTTCCTGCTGGTAGCTGCCGCCCATCGCGCTGCGCGCCGTCTGCCCGACGATCGCCACCACCGGCACGTGGTCGAGTTTCGCGTCGTAGAGCCCGTTGAGCAGGTGGATCGCGCCAGGGCCGGAGGTCGCCATGCAGACGCCGGGTCGTCCGCTCAGCTTCGCGTAGCCGACGGCCGCGAACGCCGCCATCTCCTCGTGCCGCGTCTGCACGAAACGAGGTTCGTTCCCCGCCGCGCCGAACGCGGTCACCAGCCCGTTGATCCCGTCCCCGGGATAGGCGAAGACCTGCTCGACGTTCCACTCGCGCAGCCTGGCCAGGACATGGTCCGCAACGGTTTCGCTCATGGGCGGCGGATACCGCCCGCTTTCGGCGGCTAAACGTCCTCGAGGATCTTGGCGATCCCGGCGACGACGTCCGGATGTCCGAGCGGCAGCGGCGGCGGGACCCGGTTGTACGGTTCGCCGGTGCTGTGGGGGAGCACTTTCACCGCGGTCCCGGTGGCGCGCACCCGATCGGCCAGTTCGGAGGACTCGTCCGGCACAGGGTCGATCAGCAGGACGTGCGACGCGGCGCCGGGGTGGCGTTCGGCCAGCCGAAGGGCGGCTTCGGCCGCTTCGCCGGCGGCCACGACGTCGATCTGCGGGTCGCCTGTTTCCGTGTCACCGAGCAGGTCGTCGGCCTGGCCGAGGGCGCCGTCGACCGGCAGCCTGCACCAGATGATCCGCCGCCGGGTCGCGAGCGGGCGCCAGGTCGCCGGCAACTCGCCGTTCTTGCCCTCGCCCGCGGGGTCGAGCACCAGGAGCTTCGCCTCCATGTCTTCGCCGTCGTTCACCACCGGCGGGCCCTCGGCGCGGACGGGATCGGGTTCGGCGGGCATGGTCCCTCCTCAGCGATGCGTACGGGGCAGTTCCGGAGAATCGGTGTCCAGCGGCACCGACGCCGACCTGACGAGTCCCAATTGGACGGTCTGGCGCTTCGTCACCGCGTCCAGCACCCAGTCGGCGGCGGTGCGTACCCGGTTCCCCGGCATGGCCAGCAGGTGATATCCGCGCGTGACAGCCTTGGCGGCGAGCCCGGAAAGGGGGATGTGCAAGGGATTCGCCGCGGCCTGATGGGCACCGAGGTCGACGACGAAGCCGAGATCGTGATGCCGGTAGGTTCCGTGCGAACCGTGCCCGAGCGAGGCGGCGACGTTCCGTCCGGCGAGTTTGCCCTGTCGTTCGGCGTGCTGGGCGGTCATCGGCGTGTACTCGCCGGGCCTGGTCAGATCCGGGACGGCGGCCGCGTCCCCGCACGCGTAGACGTCGCGTCGCCCGGGGACGTTCAGCTGCGCTGTCACGACGAGCCTGCCCTTGGCGGTCTTCAGCCCCAGCGCCTCGACCAGGGGATCCGGCCGGACCCCGACGCACCACACCAGCGTGTGCGTCGGCACCGCTTCGCCGGAGGTCAGCGTGACCTCCTTCGCGCCGGCGTTGTCGATCGAGGTCTTCATCAGCACCTCGACGCCGCGAGCTCGCAGCACCTCGTCCGCGGTGGTGCCGAGCCGCTCGTCCAGCTCCGGCAGGACACGGTCGGCGACGTCCAGCAGCAGCCAGCGGATCTTCTGGCCGTTCAGCTCGGGGTGCCGGGCGGCGAGGGCGGCGGTGAACGCCGGTCCCTGCGCGGCGACCTCGGTGCCGGTGTACCCGGCGCCGACCACGACGAACGTGCAGCGCGCGTCGCGTTCGGCCGGGTCCTTCGCGGAGGCGGCGAGTTCTATCTGCCGGGTGACGTGATCCCGCAGATAGAGCGCCTCGGGCAGACCGCGGAAGCCGTGGGCGTACTCGGGGACGCCGGGGATCGGCAGCAGCTTGTTGACGCTGCCGGCGGCGAGCACGAGACGGTCGTAGCCGATCGAGTGCTCGCGGTCTTCGGGGTCGAGGTAGCTCACGCTGCGGCCGTCGAAGTCGACCGACGTCGCGGTGCCGAGCACCAGGCGTACCCCGCGCAGGGTGCCGGGGATGGACACCGAGATCCGTCGCGGTTCGAGGATCCCGGCGGCGACTTCGGGCAGCAGGGGGAGATAGAGGAAGTAGTCGGTCGGATTCAGCACGACGATCTCGGTGTCTTCGTCCACCGATTTGAGCAGGGTCTTGGCGGCGTTGTAGCCCGCGAACCCGCCCCCGATGATCACTACGCGCATCGTCAGTCCTTCGTGGGCCAGTCGCCGGTCGCCTTGCGGTAGCCGACCGCGCCCGCGCGCTCGGTGGCCGCCTTCACCGCGCCGAAGATCGCGCCCTGCGCGGCCGCCGCGACGATCACCTGGGTCCAGGTGAAGTCCCGGTCCGTGGCGTTCGGAGCGTCTTCTTCGCCGCTCACGCGTTTCCAGATCTGCTTGAACGCGATCCCGGCGAGCACCCCGCCCGCGGCGCTCACGACCATGTTCAGCGGTTTGTAGAGAACCTTGTTCACGACGAAGACCTCTTTCGCAGGATCAGCCGGATCGCCACCAGCAGCGCGAGCGCACCGGCGAAGATCGGAAGGGGATTCGCACGGACGACATCGGTGCCCTGACGGAACTTCTCCGCCGCGGGCTCGGAAACCTTCTCGGAGATCTTGGCGCTTGCCTCGTCCACCTTGGCGTCGAGGTTGTCGTTGACCCTCGTCTTGACGTCCATCTTCTTGCCCAGCGCGTCGAGGGTCTCGGTGAGCTCCTCGCGGGTCACGTCGCGATCGGTACGGGCTTCCTCGGCGTTCTTGGGAAAATCGGTCATGAGCGCACTCCTTGTTTGACGGTGTCGACATCGTCGCGGACGCCTTCGATGGCCTCTTCCGGCACCGGCGGTGTCGCGCTCGTGACTTCCTTCTTGCCGACTACGGCGGAAAGGCCACCGACCAGCAGCAGTGCCGCGCCGGTCACCACGGCCGCCAGCCAGGCCGGCATGACCAGGGCGAGTGCCAGCACCACGGCGGCGATCAGGGTCGCCAGGCCGAAAAGCGCGAAGATCCCGGCCGCGCCGAACAGCCCGGCGCCGAGTCCCATCCGCTTGCCCTTGCCCTGCAGTTCGAACACGGCCAGCCGC
Source organism: Amycolatopsis oliviviridis (assembly GCF_014654365.1). GTDB lineage: Bacteria > Actinomycetota > Actinomycetes > Mycobacteriales > Pseudonocardiaceae > Amycolatopsis > Amycolatopsis oliviviridis. The sequence goes on along the minus strand of NZ_BNAY01000002.1, from coordinate 186,620 downwards.
ATTTCGTCCCGCACCAGGCGTTTGACCTCGTCACTCAGGTCGGAGACCAGTTCGCCGACCGACTTTTCCCCGGTCGGCTTCCGGTGGGCTTCTTCGATCATGGAGCACCTCCTCGGAGCGTTCTGCCCGCCGGGTACCCGACAGTCCGGGCGGTCAATCACGGTGTGTTTCGGCCCGCCGGGGGTCGGGTAGCCGAGGAGCGCCGGCTCGAAAAGCACCCAACCGACAGGAGGATGCATGAGCACGATCACCGAAATGGTGGACGTCGAAGTCCCGGTGAAGACCGCGTACAACCAGTGGACGCAGTTCGAGACCTTCCCGAAGTTCATGGAAGGTGTCGAGGAGATCCGTCAGATCGACGCGACTCACACCCACTGGGTGACCAAGTTCGGTGGTGTGAGCCGGGAATTCGACGCGACCATCACCGAACAGCATCCCGACGAGCGCGTCGCGTGGACGTCGGACTCCGGTCCCGACCACGCGGGCGTCATCACCTTCCATCGCCTGGACGACAACAAGACCCGTGTCACGGCGCAGATGGAGATCGATCCGGAAGGCTTCGCCGAGAACGTCGCCGACAAACTCGGTGTGCTCGACCGCCGGGTCAAGGGCGACATGAAGCGGTTCAAGGAGTTCATCGAGAGCCGCGGCCGCGAGTCCGGCGCGTGGCGCGGTGACGTGGACCGCCCCGGCAGCTGACCCATATCCGGATCCGCCCCTGGAAGACGGCGTTTTCCAGGGGCGGATCCGGGTACTCGTCGGGGTGAGGTCCACAACGAAGGGAGCGTTCCGGCATGACTACCAACGCATACGTGGCCTTCCTCGTCATCGGGGTGGCCCTGGTCATGCTCGACGGTCTGATCATCTACCAGAGTGGTAAGCGCTACCTGCGGGGTTCCCACGGGGATCCCGCGGCCGGGGCGTCCATGACGTGGCTCGTGACGGTGCTGTTCCACCTCGGGACCCTGGGCGTTTTGGCGCTGCTGTCGACCATCGACATCGGCGGCAGCGACCTTCCGGGTGTGGTGGGCAGGCTGGGTGTGCTGCTGCTGGTCCTGGCCATCGCGCACGCGATCACGCTCAGCGTGCTTTCGCGGATCCGCGGCGAGCAGGAGGCCGAAGCGGTCATCAATCGCCCCAGGCAGCGTGTCGAGCCCGAGCAGCAGGGCACGACAGTGACGCCGGTGCCCGGCCAGGAAGGCCGCTACCCGGCCGCGAGCCCGTCGATCGAACAGCAGGCGCCGTACACGACGCCGTAAGCCGGCTCAAAGCGCGTGAAGGCCCCCTTCCCTCGACTCAGCCGAGGGAAGGGGGCCTTCACGCGCTTTCGGTCTTGGGGGAGCGGCTACTCCGAGAGCTTTCCTCGCAGCTGTTCCAGCGTCTGTGCGAGAAGCCGCGAAACGTGCATCTGCGAGATGCCGACCCGTTCCGCGATCTGAGTCTGCGTGTACCCACCGAAGAACCGCATCACGAGGATCGCGCGTTCCCGCTTCGGGAGTTCCCGCAGCAGCGGTTGCAACGCCTCGTGGTTCTCCACCAAGGCCATTTCGTGGTCTTCCTCGCCGATCGTGTCGGCCAGGGACAGAGCCTCGGAGGCGTCGTCGTGCACCGGCTTGTCGACGGACAACGTCTGGTACGCCTGGCCGGCGAGAAGTCCTTCGCGCACCTCGTTGACGTCGAGATCCAGGTACTCCGCGAGTTCGGTCGGGGTCGGCGCGCGGCCGAGCCGCTGGGACAGCGCGGCCGTGCCCTGGCTGAGCGAGACGTGCAGTTCCTTGAGCCGCCTCGGCACCCGGACCGACCAGCCGGTGTCCCGGAAATGCCGCCGGACCTCGCCCATGACGGTGGGCACGGCGAACGACAGGAAGTCGTGCCCGCGGCCGGGGTCGAAGCGGTCGACGGCGTTGATCAAGCCGATCCGCGCGACTTGGACCAGGTCCTCACGGGGTTCTCCCCGCCCGGAGAACCGGGTGGCGATGTGCTCGGCGAGCGGCAGCAGTTCGGTGACCAGGCGGCCGCGCACCTCCTGGCGGCGTACCGAGTCCTCCGGCAGGGAGGCCAGCTCCTCGAAGAGCGGTTCGCAGTGAGCGTAGTCGTCCGCCTGCCGGGTGAGTGTCTTACGCTCCCCGCTCACCCGTCGCTCGTTCCCGGGGCCAAGACGAGTTCGATCGTCGTCGTACCCCCCAGTTCGCCGGGAATCGGTTCGCATCGGGCCGCCACCGAGCCGGTCAAGGTGGTCAGGACATGCCAGCCGAACGTCGTCTCGCTCGGCAGGAAGGGTCGCGCCGTCCTCGTGGAGATCGAGACGGCGATCCCCTCCGGTACCTCGTGAAAGACACAACAAAGAACAGCTCCGGGTTCAGCCTGCTGGACAAGCTGGGAACAGGCTTCGTCGACGGCCATCTTCGCGTCTGAAATGGCGTCCAAGCCGAAATCCGCACGGGCCACCACACCGTGGGTGAGCGTGCGGACGAGCGGGATCTGCTCCGCTTCGGCCGGAAGGCAGAGTTCGACCCGGTCGAACAGCGCGTCCGACTGGGGCCGGGTTTGCGGGGTCAAACCGCCCCGTCCTTGTGCATCCATTACGAAACCCATCCGTCCGTGGCCGTGAAGAATCCGCGGCGGGGTTCCGCCGCGGGACGCGTGATCAACGGCCGAGGGCGCGCTGAAGCTCCTTTTTGGACATCTTCGACCTGCCCTTGACGCCGCGTTTCTTCGCTTCGTTGTAGAGCTGGTCCTTGGTCGGGCCGTTCGGGCCCTGGCGGTTGCCGGATCGCTTGCCACCCCGCCGCTGCGGCGACATGTCCTGAACGGAGGTCCGGCTCGCCTCGCGGGACTCGCCCGCCTGCGCGCGGTTCTTGTTCACCGTGCGCGCGGCGATCTCCTCGGCCCGGTCGGTGCTCGCGCCCCTGTCCTTCGCCGAATCCTTGATGTGTTCGTACTGACGTTCTCGTTTGTCGCTCCAACTCTGCTGGGGCATCGCGGCTCCTCTCTTCCCGGAGCAAGTACCCCGTTCGATTCACCGGATAAACGTCCGGTTGATCCCGGGAACGGCCGGGTACGCGGAGGTCAGACGTGAAGGAGGGTTCGATGCGCATCGGCTACACGCTCATGACCGAACAGGCCGGGTCGAAAGACCTGGTGAGGTACGCCGCCGGGGCCGAGAAGGCAGGTTTCGACTTCGAGGTGATGAGCGACCACTACTCGCCCTGGCTGGACGAGCAGGGCCATTCGCCGTACGCCTGGAGCGTGTTGGGGGCGGTGACCCAGAGCACCGATCGGGTCGAACTGATGACGTTCGTGACCTGCCCGACCATGCGCTATCACCCGGCGGTGGTGGCGCAGAAGGCGGCGACCGTCCAGGCCTTGTCGGACGGCCGGTTCACCCTCGGGCTCGGCGCGGGGGAGAACCTGAACGAGCACGTCGTCGGCCGCGGCTGGCCGCCGGCGAACGTCCGCCACGAGATGCTCGCCGAAGCGGTCCAGATCATCGGCGGCCTGTTCGACGGCGGGTACTTCAACTACGCGGGTGACCACTTCCGGGTGGACTCGGCGAAACTCTGGGATCTCCCGGAACAGCGCGTCCCGATCGGCGTCGCGGTGTCCGGATCGCAGTCGGTGACCCGGTTCGCGCCGATGGCCGACGCGATGATCGCGGTGGAGCCGGACGCCTCGCTCAGCCGCGAATGGGACGCCACCAAACTCGGCCCGCCGTCCAGGAAGATCGCCCAGCTGCCGGTGTCCTGGGGTGAGGACCGCGACGCCGCGATCCGGCGGGCACACGAGCAGTTCCGCTGGTTCGGCGGCGGCTGGAAGGTCAACGCCGAACTGCCGGGGCCCGCGGGGTTCGCCGGGGCGACCCAGTTCGTCAAACCGGAGGACGTCGCGGCGGCCATCCCGTGCGGGCCGGACGTCGACGGGATCGTGAAGCAGGCCGGCGAATTCGAGGCGGCGGGCTTCACCGACCTCGCGCTGATCCAGATCGGCGGGGACCAGCAGGAAGGCTTCCTCCGGTTCGCCGAGGACACCCTCCTCCCCGCGCTGCGGGGCTGAATCACACGGACGGAGTAAAGCTGTCGTGTCTCCACGCCTCCGAATGGGGACACCTGTGTTCAAACCCGCGATCGCGGGTACCAGATCGACACGTTGTCCTTCACCCAAGGGGGAACCGATGAGGAACGAACTCGGCTTGCACCCGGTGCCCGACCTGCTGCCGGAAGGCCAGGACACGCCGGAGCAGGAGGCCATTCGCCGCAAGGCCGCTCTCGCCGTGGCTTCACGGGCGACGAGCGCCGAAGACTGCGCGACGTTGCTGGACATGCTCGGCCTGCACGACGGCGGCCGCAGCTCCGAAGTGGCCTGACTCAGCGTCCGCGCGCTGCCACGAGATCCGCGACGAAGGCCCGGTAGGCTTCGTCGCGGTCCGGCGCGCGCAGTACCGCCGACGGGTGGACCGTGGCGACGGCAGTGGTGTCGAACTCGGGTAGCTCGATCCTCTCGCCACGGCTGCGGGTGATGCGGAAATCGTCACCCAGCAGCGTCTTCGCGGCCGTTGCGCCGAGGACGATCAGCAGCTCGGGATGGACCGCCGCCAGCTCCGCGCGCAGCCAGGGGCGGCAGGCGACGATCTCGGTCTTCGACGGCGTCTTGTGGATGCGCCGCTTGCCGCGTTCGTCGCGCTGGAACTTGAAGTGCTTGACCGCGTTGGTGACGTAGATCGTCCGGCGGTCGAAACCCGCCTCGTCGAGAGCGCGGTCGAGCAGCCGCCCGGCCGGCCCGACGAACGGGGCACCTGCCCGATCCTCCTGGTCGCCGGGTTGTTCGCCGACCACCATGACCTCCGCCTCGCGGGGTCCTTCACCGAAGACGGTCTGGGTCGCGTCGCGATGAAGGTCGCAGCCGCGGCAGCCGGACGCCGCCGAACGGAGCTCGCCCAGGTCGGCGGTGTCGGGAGGGTCCGCTCCGGGTGCCTTGGTCGCCATGGCGCTCGGGTTCCCTTCCCAGGCCCTGGACAAACCGGGTTACGCGTCCACCGAGCCGGGTAGCCGGGCTGTATGGCGACCACCACCGAACCTGCCATCGCTTCCGTCCGGGACACCATCCGTGTCGCACTGCGGGTCGTGCTGCCCACGCTCGCGGGCGGGGTGATCAAACGGCGTCCGCTGGGACTGGCCGCGGCGCAGAAACTCCAGCTGGACCGGCCCGCCGTGCAGCTGCTGCGCCGGCTTCGGACCCGATACGGCGCGGGGCCGCTGCGGCTGCGGGTGCCCGGCCGTTCGATCGATCTTGCGCTGTCCGGTGAAGACGTGGCCGAGGTGCTCGCCGCCGCGCCGGTCCCGTTCAGCCCGTCGACCAAGGAGAAGCGGGCGGCGCTGGGGCACTTCCAGCCGCACGGCGTCCTGATCTCGGACGCGACGGACCGGCCGCCCCGCCGCCGCTTCAACGAAGACGTTCTCGAACCCGGCCGCCCGCTCCACGACCTCGCAGTCCCCTTCGCCGCGGCGATCGGCGAGGAAGCGGCTTCGCTGCGGCAGCGCGGCACGCTGGATTGGGACACCTTCAACGTCGCCTGGTGGCGGCTGGTCCGCCGGATCACCCTCGGCGAGTCCGCGGTGGACGATGACGGCCTCACCGACGCGCTCGCCCGCCTGCGCAAAGACGCGAACTGGGCATACGCGCACCCCCGGCGGGACCGGCTCCACGACCAGTTCCGTACCCGGCTCATCGGTCATCTGGAACGGGCTGAGCCGGGGAGCCTGGCCGAGGCCATCGCGTCGGTGGGCCCGTCCGGCGAGCGGACCATGGAGGTCATCGCCGACCAGGTCGCGCACTGGCTCTTCGCCTTCGACGCCGCGGGGATCGTCACCTTCCGCGCGCTCGCGTTGCTCGCCACTCACCCCGCAGCGCTGGAACGCGCCGCCGAAGAGGTCGCCACCGCCGACCTGACCGCGCCGAACCAGTTCCCGTACCTGCGTGCCTGCGCCCTCGAATCGGTCCGGCTGTGGCCGACCACCCCCGCCTTGTTGCGCGAGAGCACGGCGAAGACTCCCTGGGGTCCGGCGGGGACGACGATCCTGATCTTCACCCCGTTCTTCCACCGCGATCCGGAACGCCTGTCCTACGCCGACCGGTTCGAACCCGGGATCTGGCTGGACGGCAGCGCGGCGGCCAATCCCGCGCTGGTCCCCTTCAGCGCCGGGCCTGCCATCTGCCCGGGCCGGGACCTGGTGCTGTTCTGCGCCAGCACGATGCTCGCGCACCTGATCCACGGTCGCCGTTTCGAGCTGCTCGCCGGTGCCGTCCTCGGCCCGGAACGGCCGTTGCCCGCGACGCTGGACAACTTCCACCTGAAGTTCGCGGCCTTGACCTAGGCCGTCTCCTCGTCGACCCATTCGAGCAGGTCGCCGGGCTGGCAGCCGAGAACCCGGCACATCGCTTCCAGCGTGCTGAACCGGACAGCCTTGGCCCGGCCGTTCTTCAGCACCGCCACGTTCGCCGGGGTGAGCCCGACGAGTTCGGCGAATTCGCCGACACTCATCTTGCGTTTGGCCAGTTCGACGTCGATGCGGACGACGATCGGCATCAGATCACCTGTTCCAGGTCGGAACGCAGCGAGGTGGCCTGCCGCAGCAGCGTGCGCAACACGATCATGAGGAAGAACAGTACGGCGCCGCCGGTCAACGCCAAGAACAACAGCAGTGGCAGGGCCGGGTCGTCGGCATTGAAGCCGACGTAGAGGAACACGCCCGCCAGCACCAGCCAGCCGGCGAGGATCGACCACACGATGGCGTCCACCCACTTCAGGGACGCCTCGGTGAAAATCCGGTCGCGTTTTACCAGAGTGAGCAGCTGCCAGGTGGCGACGATCACCACCTGGACGCACAGCACCCAGAAGACGGAGACCGCCGTGGCGGGCCAGCGAAGGTAGGCCATTTCCGGGTCGTGTCGCGCCAGGTACGCGAACTGCCCGGGCAGCGACATGGTCTGGAACAGGACGAGGATCCCGAACAGCACCACGAGGAACATTCTGAGCGGCGCGACTGCCCGCTGTGCCGTGAACATGGATCGAGTATCGAGCCTTATCTATCGAAAGTCAATCGACAGTTATCGAGGATCGGTTCGGCTGGCTCGGTCGAGTGGCTCGCTCGGCCGGCTTGGCCGGCTGGGGAGTCATGGCACTCTCGGGGGCGGCAAAGCGGCTTTCGCGACAGGGTTGATTCGGCTGCCGGGAGGTAATGGAGAATTGCTCACCGCGCCAGTGAACGGGGTTGAATTTCCGATACGCGAAGGAATTCACCCGGCCGTAGTGCGGACATTGTCGTGTCCGGAGGTGTCTGCCAGGATGCTCGTGTCCCGAACCGAAGGAGCGTTTCAGTGGCTAGCCGTCTCAATCCTTACCTCAGCTTCGCCGGTGACGCCCGGCAGGCCATGGAGTTCTACAAGTCGGTGTTCGGCGGAGAACTGAAGCTGAACACGTTCGGCGAGTCCGGTATGGCGGGTTCGCCGGTGGAGGACCAGATCATGCACGGCCAGCTCGAATCGCCGAGCGGCTACACGATCATGGCGTCGGACACGCCGCCGGGAATGGAACACCGTCCCGGTACGAATGTTTCGGTCAGCCTCAGTGGTGATGACGGCGAGGAATTGCGCGGGTACTGGGAGAAACTCTCCGCGGAGGGCACAGTTTCGGTCCCGTTCGAAAAGCAGATGTGGGGTGACGAATTCGGCGCCTGTGCCGACAAGTTCGGCATCCTGTGGATGGTGAACGTCGTCCAGTCCTAGGGCATTCCGGCCCTGTCCGATCCGGGTCGAAGCTCCCGACTTCCGGGGACTTGCGGCTCCGATCGCGCGAAACCTGTGATGCCACCGGCGGAACCGCCGTTCTCCTCTCGTGAGGATTCGGCGGTTCCACCGAGAGGCGAGGCTATGAACAGGATGGTCGCGGCATTGCTGGTTTCGGCGGGTGCCGTCGCGGCACTGGGCGCCTGCGGGACGACGACCACCGGGACACCGGTCACCGTCGTCCGGGAGATCGTGCCGCCCTCGACGACCACCGCGGTCGTCGCGCCGCCGACCACTTCGGTGGTCGTGGTGGAGCCACCGGTGACGGTCACGCGGGCGCCTTCGCTCACGTCATGCCAGCGCCTGTTCGCCGAAGGGTTCTCGTACGTGTACGCGTACAACTCGTGGGTGAACGCCGGGCGACCGCTCAGCTGGGACGCCGACCGCGACGGGTATCCCTGTGAGCAGTCCTATGGCAACCGGAACTAGCCGCTTGCTGAAGGCCTGGCGTACTGGTGGAACTGAATCGCCACCTTCGTGAATCGGCAAGTTCTGCAATTAGTCGACTAACGGGGTCCTGACGGAATGATCCTGGGTGTGCGGTCCGTGAGAACGGGTCTGCGACGACATTCGCGAAGGCTTCCCCATCCTTGGCTGCGCCATCATCTGCTGGCGCAGACTCAAAGCTTCTGCAATTAGTCGACTAAGTGCGACGGCCGCCGAACATCGCTAAGCCGGGCGGAACCGGACGTCGACCGACGCGAAAGGATCTCCCGCGCCGGCGCCGCGCAGCCGGATCGGCGGCCCGCCCGGGTTGTCGTACAGTCGAATGCCGTCGCCGAGCAGGACCGGCGCGATGTGCAGGTCGATCTCGTCGATCAACCCCAATGCGAGCAGCTGGCGGCCGATGTTCGGTGAGAACACTTCCAGGTTCTTCCCGTCCGCCGCTTCCAGTCCGATCCGGACCGCTTCGGCCGGGTCGCAGTTCAGGAAGGTGACCCCGTCGGTGGGCGTCGCGTCCTCGGGGTGGTGCGTGAGGACGAACAGCGGTCCCGTCCAGGCGCCGCCGTAAATGCCACTGGGGTCGGGGAAGGCGTCCCAGCCGTCGCGTCCACCGAGGACGGCGCCGGTCGTCGAGGTGTATTCGGCGATCAGGTCCGGCCGGAACGTCGTGCCCGTCATCCAGTCCATGCTGTGGCCAGGGCCCGCGACGAAGCCGTCCAGCGACATCGTGAAGTGCCAGAGCACTTTCCCGTCGGCCGTCTGTGGTTCGGCCATCCCGCCTCCTACTGCTTGCGTTTTGCAATCGGCCGCCTCACGGTAGGGCGAGTGATGGTAGATTGCAACCACTTCTCGAGGAGGTGAAGGGATGACGGAGGCCGCGCGTTCGGGCTGTCCGATCAACGCCGCGGTCGAGGCGTTCGGTGACAGCTGGAGCCTGCTCGTGCTGCGGGACGTCATGTTCGGCACGCGGCGCTATTTCCGCGAGCTGCTCGCCGGTTCCGAAGAAGGGATCGCCTCCAACATCCTGGCCGACAGGCTGAAGCGGCTGGTCAAGGCCGGTCTGCTGACCCGCGAGGACGCCGGCCCCGGCAAACGGGCCGCGTACAGCCTGACCGAGGCGTCGATCCAGCTGGTTCCCGTGTTCGCCCAGCTCGGTTCATGGGGCCTTCGGCATCGCCCGACCACGAAGCGGCTCCGGGTGCGAGCCGAGCTGCTCGCCGCGGGCGGGCCGGAACTGTGGGACGAGTTCATGGCCGAACTGAGGGTGGTCCATCTCGGTGCGCCGGCGCCGGATCAGGACAGGCCCGGCGTGCTGGAACGCCTCGCCGCCGCATACGACGCGGCCCGCTGACGCTCGCTCACGCCCCGGCATAGCATTCCCGGCCCCGCCGCGCATCTCGTTGATTGTTCTGCCCGAATCAAGGGTTCCGGTCAACCAATCCCCGGGATGTAGTAGCCCGCGACGAAGCGACGGGCTGGTGGGGAGAGGGAATGAGCTCAGCGGAGGGTGTTGTCCTGGTGATCGGCTGCGGGATGCGGCCGTACCGGGAGTACCTGTTGGCGTCGGCCGGGCACCGGCATCCCCTGTGGCTGTTCAACGGGGCCGAGCCGACCTGGCAGGAGCGCTACATCACCGGCGGCACGGTGCTGGACCTGCAGGACCGCGACGCCGTACTGGCCGCGGCCCGCGCGGTGAACGCGAAGACGCCGGTGCTCGGCGTGGTGTCGTGGGACGAGGCGCTGATCGTGACGGCTGCGCACGTCGCGGACGAACTCGGCCTGCCGGGGGCGGGGATCTCCGCGATCGAGGGCTGCCGCGACAAGTGGCTCAACCGCAGGACGCTCACCGCGGCCGGGGTCGCGCAGCCGGACTTCGGTTTCGTGCACGACGACGAGCAGGCCGTCCGCGTGGCCGACCGGATCGGCTACCCCGTCGTGGTCAAGCCGCGCGGGGGCGGGGCCAGCATCGGCGTCAGCTTCGCGGAAGACGCGGAGGCGGTGCGGAAGGCGTTCCGGACCGCGGAGGACGCCAGCTTCGGCGGCTCTCCCGCGTACCGGGGCGGCGCGCTGGTCGAGGAGTTCCTGACCGGACCCGAGATCAGTGTGGACGGTGCCGTCGTGGACGGCGAGTACACGCCGATGTTCGTGGCGCACAAGACGGTCGGCATGCACCCGTACTTCGAGGAGCTCGGCCATCTGGTCAGCTCCGCGGACGAACTGCTTGCCGACCCCGCGCTCCGTTCGACGCTGGCCCGCGCGCACAGCGCGATCGACTTCCGGTACGGCATCACCCACACCGAACTCAAGCTCACCGAGCGCGGACCGGTGATCGTGGAGATCAACGGCCGCCTCGGCGGGGACCTGATCCCGTTGCTCGCCCGGTTCGCGACCGGGATCGACCCGGGCGCGGCCGCGGTCGACGTCGCGCTCGGCATGCGTCCGCACATCCCGCACGAGGCCGAGCCCCGGTGGGTCGGGGTGCGCTTCGGCTACCCGAAACAGGACTGTGTCGTCGAGTCCGTGTCCGTCCCGGGTTCCATGCGGGACAACGGGGTCCTCACCGCCGACGTGCTCGTCGAGCCGGGGGCGCGGATGCGGCTGCCGCCGGCGGAGTTCATCTCGCGGCACGCGTACGTGATCTGCGCGGGCAGCGACCCCGACGACTGTGAAGTTGTGCTGGACAAGGCCATGGCCCAGGTCCGGCTGACCGCGCACCCCCTGCTGCCTTCGGTGGCCGCCGGTGGCTGACCGCGCACGGGCACCGCAGAACACCTTCCAAGCACTCACAACGATGGCGGAGCAAACAATGGCGAACCGTGATGTCGAGCTTCTCGCAGTCGGAGCAGGACCGTCCAACCTGGCACTCGCCGTGGCGCTGGAGGAGCTCGCGCCCGGCCTGGCCCGCGAATCGGTCCTGCTCGAACGCGACGAGGAGGTCTCCTGGCAGCGGGGCATGCTCCTGCCGGAGGCGCTGTCGCAGGTCTCGTTCCTCAAGGACCTGGTGACCCTGCGCAATCCGCGCAGCCGGTTCTCGTTCCTCAACTATCTGCACGCCACCGACCGGCTCAACGAGTTCGTGAACATGGGCAGCTTCGTCCCGTACCGGGTCGAGCTCGCCGACTATCTCAAGTGGACGGCCGATTCGCTGGCACTGGTGGATCTCCAGCGTGGCCGGGAATGCCTCGACGTCACTCCCGTGTGGACGGACGGCGTGCTGACCGGCTGGGACACCCGCGTCGCCGACGGCGAGACCATCCGCAGCCGGTACCTGGTGGTCGGCGCGGGCCGGGACGCGCGGATCCCCGACCGGCTCCGCACGGTGAACCAGGACCGCGTCATCCACAGCACGCAGTACCTGCCGAGGATCGCCAAGCTGCGCAAGGAACTACCGTACCGCGTCGCGGTGATCGGTGCCGGACAGAGCGCGGCGGAACTGTTCAGCACCGTGCAGCAGGACCTGCCCGAATGCAAGCCCACCATGGTGATGCGTTCGATCGGCCTGAACTACTACGAGAGCAGCAAGTTCAACAACGAGCTGTTCTTCCCGTCCCATGTGGACAAGTTCTTCGACGCGCGGCCGGAAGCCCGCGAGCAGATGCTCAAGGAGATGCACCACACGAACTACTCCGGGCTGGCGCCGGGCACGATGGACGCGCTCTACCGGTCGATCTACCTGGACCGCCTTTCCGGCCGTTCCCGGCTGAAGATGATCACGATGAGCGACATCACCGACGCCCGCGACGACGGCGATGAGATCGTGCTGGAGCTGACCGACCGGCGCACCGGCGAGACGCAGGAACTGCGCACCGATCTGGTCCTGCTCGGCACCGGGTTCTCCCCGGAGATGCCGAGGATGGTCCAGGAGATCGCGAAGTCGATCGGCCTCTCGGAGATCAAGGTGACCCGCGACTACCGGCTGGAGATCGACCAGCCCGCCACCGCCGCCGTCTACCTCCAGGGCGTCAACGAAGCGACGCACGGGATCGCGGACTCGCTGCTCAGCGTCCTCGCCCCACGTGCCAACGACATCCTGCAGGACATCCTCGCCCACCGCGGTGAAACCCCCGAGGTGCCACCGCAGCCGACGCAGGACACCAACACCGTCGTCGCCACCCGCTGATCCTCGAGAAGAAAGAGAACGTCATGGAGATCCGGCCGCTGGAGCGGGAAAAGATGGTCTTCGAGAACGGCGCCTACGGCCAGCGGCTCCTGCCGTGGGCGGCGCTGAACGCGCCGTTCGAGGGCGCCTGGGTCACCGTGCCGGCGCACGGCGCGACGGGCGCGCATTCCCACCACGAGTACGAGCTCTTCATCGCCGTCAACGGCGAGGCGGTCGTCGAATCCGGGGGAGAGCGCCGTCCCTTCCGCCCCGGCGACGTCGAGTTCCACAAGCCCGGCACCGAGCACCGCATCCTCAACGACGGCGCCGAGGACTTCGAGATGTACGCGATCTGGTGGGACACCGACATGACGGCGAAGTTCGCCGCCCGGCACGAGGAGCTGGCGTGACCATGGCCGACACGAGACCGGTGGTGATCATCGGCGGACCTCCGACGTCCAACGGGGACCTGCACATCGGGCATATCGCGGGCCCGTACCTCGGCGCCGACGTGCACCGGCGATACCTGCGCGCGGCGGGCCGCGAGGCCGTGTTCGCCTCCTGCACCGACGACAGCCAGACCTATCTCGTCACCAGCGCGGCGAGGGTCGGGCTCACACCGCCCGAGCTGGTGCAGCAGTCGACCGAGAACATCCAGCGCACGTTCAAGGCGATGGGTGTCGAGGTCGACGGCTTCTCACCGACCGACGAGGGCTACAAGGCACTCGTCCACGACTACGTGAAGCGCCTGTACGACAAGGGAAAGCTCCGCCTGCGCAAAGTGCGTCTGCCCTACAGCGAGAGCAAGGGCGAGTTCCTGGTCGAGGGGTTCGTCGGTGGCGGCTGCCCGACCTGTCTCGCGGACAGCCGCGGCGGTTTCTGCGAGGGCTGCGGGCATCCGATCGACTTCGACGCGCTCATCGAGCCGTACTCGGTGCTCGACCCCGCCGACGAGGTGACCTACCGCGAGACGGAGATCATGGTCTTCCCCGTCTCGGAGTACCGCGAACAACTCCTCGCGTACTACGAGGAGCGCGGACCCGCGTGGCGGCCGCACGTGCTCGGCCTGATGCGGGAACTGCTGGCCGGGCCGTTGCCGGACTTCGCGATCACGTACCCGGTCAAATGGGGGCTGCCGGCGCCGTTCCTGCAGACGCCGGGACAGCGGCTCAACGCCTGGGTCGAGGGGATGCCCGCCTCGATGTACTGCACCGAGTACGCCTTGCGGCGCAACGGGAAGCCGAAGGCGGGCGACGACGACGCGTGGCTCGTGGAGAACGACGCGCGGGTCGTGGTGTTCATGGGGTTCGACCCGCTGTTCACCTGGGGCGTCGTCCACGTCGCCGAGCTGATCGCCCTCGGGGACCGCTACGTCCTCCCGGACACCCTGCTCGTCAACGAGTTCTACGAACTGGAGAACGAGAAGTTCTCCACCAGCAAGGGACACGTGGTCTGGGCCCGCGAACTCGCGGCCGAGGTGCCCCGCGACATCGCGCGGTTCCACCTCAACCTGACCGCCCCCGAGTTCGCCCGGACCAACTTCTCCCGCGCCGCGCTGGAGAAGGTCGCGGGGGAGCGGCTCGTCGCACCGTGGAACGAACTCGCCGAGACGCTGGCCAAACTCACCGCCGAGGTCGGCGGGGAGAACGGCTCGCTCCCGGTCTCGGCCGAGGCCACGGAACGCGCGGCGGCGATGGTCTCCCGGTTCGCCCTGAACTACGAACTCGAGGACTTCAGTCTCAGCCGGGCGGCCGATCTGATCGTGCAGCACGTCGGGCGCCTGCGCGCGGCGACCGAACGCACGCTGAAGGGCAACCTCGACCAGGAGGTGCTCCGCGGCGCGCTGGGCGACCTCTTCCTCGAACTGCGGGCCCTGATCGGCTGCGCTTCGCCGATCCTGATCGACCTCACCGCGCGTGCCGCCGAAGCAGGCGGATTCGACCTCCGGATCCACGCGGACGCCTTCGACGTCACGCACACCACGGCGTTCGCCGTGCCACCACTGGAATTCCCCCCGACGAGCGAGGTCTGAGACCCCATGTCACTCGACAGCACTCTTTCCCCCGACGCGGTCCGGAGTTCCCGGCTCGCCGAACGCCTGCTGGTCCCGGCGGGCTTCGTCACCACGGCGGGCAACGCCTTCCAGATCACCGCCGCCGCGATCCTGGTCTTCCACGCCGAGCAGACCACCCTCGCCGTCGGCTGGCTGTTCATCGCGGTGTCGATCCCGCAGGTCGCGCTCGCGCTGCTGTTCGGCAAGCTGGTCGACAAGGTCGACCGGCGGATGCTGTGCGTCGCCGCGGACCTGGTCAGCGCGCTGACCGCGTTCGCCCTGCCGGTCTGGCTGTGGCTGGGCGGCCCGGCGAACCTGGGGTCCTACATCGCGAACTTCATGCTCGCCTGTACCGCGGCGTTGTTCATGCCCGCGAGCAACGGCCTGATCAAGGAACGCATCCGGGACGAGCGGCTCGGGAAGTTCAACTCGCACTTCGAGATGGCGAGCAACGCCGGCATGCTGCTGGCGTCCTCGCTCGCCGGGTTCCTGGTGATCTGGTTCGGCGCCACCCCGCTGTTCGTGTTCAACTCGCTGAGCTTCATCCTCTCGGCCGTCCTCGTCTACGCGATCGGCCGCAAACCCGCCAAGCCCCAGGTGGCCGAGGAGTCCGCGGCCGTCGACTCGTCAGAGCCGGTCGAGGCGCCTGTGCACCAGCCGATCAAGCGGCTCGCGCTGTTGTACGCCAACGGGAACATCGGCCTGATGGTCGCCAACGTCATCCTGACGACACTGATCCTGCAGACCTTCGACCAGGGCGCGTGGATGATCGGCGTGGTCGACGCGCTGGCCGGGGTCGGGTTCATCGTCGGCGCCGCCGCGTACGGCAAGGTCAGTAAGCGGTTCAAGGGCATCCACCTTGCCGTCCTCGGCACGCTCGGGAACCTGATCTGCCTAGCGATCCAGCCGCTGCACTACATCGCGCTGATGGTGGCCATCCCGTTCGCCGGGTTCTGCTTCGCCCAGGGGCGGATCGCCGCCCGCACCCTGCTGATGCGGGCGAGCCCGGAGGACCGGGTCGGCCGGATCTTCGGTGGCACTCAGGCGGTCGGCCTCGGTCTGGGTGTCGCAGCGACCGTCGGGCTGTCTTCCCTGGCGGACGCGACCACCGTGCCCTACGCGTTCTGGGGTCTCGCGATCCTGCAGGGCGCGATCGTGATCGGCACCTACTTCAGTCTGGCGAAACCGCTGTCGGCGCAGGAAAAGAAGCAGCCGGCCGAGGTTCTCGAGGCGACCGCCGCCTGAGCGCGGCCGAAATGCGGAGGAAGCGAAAGTCATGACGGACAAGCCGATCAAGGGTGGCGTCGCCACCTGGGCCTGCCTGCCCGGGTTCCCGCCCGCGGTGATCTTCCCCTTCACCCCGGGCGAACGCTTCGGCGTGCGGAGCCTCTACGAGTTCCAGATGCTGATGTACCGGCCGCTGTACTGGCTGGGCCGGGACGGCGCACCGGAGATCGACTGGGACCTCAGCGTCGGCGAAGAGCCGGTCTGGGACGAGACCGGCCGCACCTGCACGGTCCGGATCAAACCGTGGAAGTGGTCCAACGGCGAGACGGTCTGCGCGGACAACGTCATCTTCTGGATGAACATGCTGAAGGTGAAGGGGCCGAGGTTCGGCGCCTACTCCGAGGGCTACTTCCCGGACAACCTGGTGTCGTTCGGGAAGGTCGACGACGACAAGGTCAGCTTCACCTTCGACAAGGCGTACTCGAAGAACTGGGTGCTGCTGAACCAGCTCACCATGATCACGCCGATGCCGAAGGCGTGGGACCGCACCGCGGACGGACCGGCCGACGCGACGCACGACATCGAGCAGGCCGAAGCGGTCTACGAGTTCCTGATGGCGGAGAACGGCGACGTCGTCGAGGAGGACAACTCGCACCGCACCCGCTGGGCCGACAGTCCGGTGTGGAGTGTCGTCAACGGACCGTGGCGGCTCAAGAGCTACACCGAGGAAGGCGTCGTCACCTTCGTCCCGAACGAGCACTACAGCGGACCCAACCCGCCGCATCTCGACGAGTTGCGCCAGGTGTCGACGACGTCGGACGAGCAGCAGTACGAGCTGCTGCAGTCCGGTGACGTCCAGGTCGGCTTCCTGCCGCCGGGGATGGGCGTGCAGCCGGACGGTGACCCGACCAAGGGCGGGCCGAACCCGCTGGGCGAGGGTTTCCAGCTGGAACCCCAGATCCTGTTCAACATCAATTTCATGGCCGTCAACTTCAGCAACCCGACGGTGGCCGGGAACATGATCAGGCAGCCTTACGTCCGGCAGGCGCTGCAGAGCTGTTTCGACCAGGAGTACGGGGCCCGCGAGGTCTACCAGGGGTACGGCTGGAGCCAGACCGGATCGATCCCGGTCCTGCCCAAGAGCGACCTGGTGTCGCCGAAGATCGCCGAACGCGGCGGGTTCTGGCCCTTCGACCTGGAGAAGGCGCGGCAGCTGCTCGCCGACAACGGCTGGGACGTGAGCGCGTCGCCCGCGGTGTGTGTGCGTCCCGGCACCGGTCCCGGTGAGGCGGGCGAAGGCATCCCGGCCGGCACGGAGCTGAGTTTCTCCCTGCGCTACTGGGAAGGACGGCCCTCGCTGGCGCGGCTCATGGCGCAGTTCCGGGACGACGCGGCCAAGGCCGGGATCGAGATCCGGCTCGAAGAGGTGATGGGTTCGGTCCTGGTGGCGGAAGACGGGCCGGGCGAGAAGCGGATGTGGCAGCTGTCCTGCTGGGGCGGCGGCTGGGTCTACAACTACCCGACCGGCGAGAACCTCTTCCAGAGCGGTGCCGCCTGCAACTTCAGCAACTGGCGTGACGCCAAGGCGGACGAGCTGATCGCGAAGACGGTCACCACCGACTCCCTCGAAGCGCTGTACGAGTACCAGGAGTACATCGCCGATCAGGCGCCGGTGATCTTCATGCCGACGTTCCCGCGGCGGCTGTTCGAGGTCGCGGGCAACCTGCGCGGCTTCTCGCCGATCAACCCGTACGGGCTGATCAATCCCGAGAACTGGTACTACGTGGAGGAAGGATCATGACGCGGCCGGTGGTGCTGGTCGGGTTCGTGGCCGCCGCGCTGGGTTCGTCCATCAAGGACTTCCAGCCGGACGGTTCGGTCATCTTCGTCGAGGAGCCCGACGTCGTCCGCAAACGCGGCGCGCGGGAGACGGTGGCCGGTTCGGCGCTGGTGCGGGAACTGATCGAATGGGAGTTCCACCTTCCCGGCAAGGCTGACGAGTTCTACCACGTCCACCGCGATCTCGATCCGGCCGCGGTGGTGCCGCTGACCGAGTACGCGACGCCGTTCGCGGCCCGGCTCGCGGAGCGCTACGGCCTGCCGGGCGCGGGGTTCGGGGCGGCGCAGATCCTGCGGGACAAGGCGCTGCTGCGGCTGGTCAGCCGGGCGGCGGGGATCGCGAACCCGGCGTCGGCCCGCGTCGAAAGCCCGGAGCAGGTCCGCGAGTTCATGGCGCGGCATCCGGGGAAGATCGTGCTCAAGCCCGCGAACCGGCAGGCGTCGGTGGGGACGCGGGTGCTCACCGACCCGGCCGAGGCCGAGCAGGCGTGGGCGAACTGCGTCGTGCAGGACGAGGGCGTCTTCGTCCCGGACCGCGCGATGGAACTGAAGATGCTGGCCGAGAGCTTTGTCGAGGGTGACGAGTACAGCGTCGAGATGCTGCTGCGGGACGGCGAACCGCTGTTCGCCAACGTCACCGGCAAACAGCTGTTCCCCGGGCCGCGACCGGTGGAGCTCGCGCACATCGTTCCCGCCGACATCCCGGACGAGCTCACCGCGACGCTGAACGAGGAGACGCGGCGGCTCACCGACGCGGCCGGGTTCCGCACCGGGATCGTCCACTGTGAATGGATCGTCTCCGACGGCGTCCCGTATCTGGTCGAATGCGCCGGTCGGTTCGCCGGCGACGGCATCATCGAACTGATCCAGCGCGCCTATCCGGTGGAGCTCAACCGCGCCTACTTCTCGGTGATGAAGGACGAGCCGGTCGTGGACGTGCTGCCGCGCCGGGCCGAACGCGGGGCCGCGGTCCGGTTCGTGTCCATCGAGCCGGGGCTGATCGAAGACGTGCGCGGGGTGGAGAAGGCGTCGCAGGCCGAGGGCGTGTTCCTGTGCGACGTCAGCGTTTCGGCCGGTGACCGGTTCGGCGGGCTGCGCAGCTCGTGGGACCGCGTCGGCGATCTGATGGTGACCGCGGACAGCCCGGCGGAGGCCTCGCGCCTGGCCGAAGAGGCGGTCGCGCTGATCGAGATCGACGTGCGGCCGGACGGCGAAGAGAGGGAGAAAGCCGCACGATGAGTATCGAAGCCGTCCAGCCCGCACTCCCGGTCGCCGGTCTCGACGTGGTCGTGACCGGGCTCTCGTCCGACGCGCACACCTGGAACCTGGTGTACCTGGAGCTGTTGCTGGAGGAACTGGGCTGCCGGGTGACCAATCTCGGCGCCTGCGTCCCGGACGCGACGATCGTGCGCGAATGCGCGGTCCGGCGGCCGGACCTGGTGGTGATCAGCAGCCTCAACGGGCACGGCTGTCAGGACGGCGTCCGGTTGATGGACACCTTCCGCGCGCACGCGGAACTGGTCACGACGCCGGTCGTCATCGGCGGGAAGCTCGACGTCGTCGGCGGCAGCAACGCGGCGCGGCTGCTGGAGGCCGGCTTCGACGCGGTGTTCGAGGACTCGGGCGGGCTGACCCCGTTCCGGACTTTCCTCCGCACCTTGTCCGTGCGCACCTCCGGTGTCCCGCTGGGCGCCGGATGAGCGTGCTCGCCCCGCGGCGGGGACTTTCGTTCGGCGAGGTGGTGGCGCGCCACCACGCCAAGGGGGACCTGGTCGTCCAGCCCCGGATGGGGTTCGCCGATCCGGGGCGGATGACCAGGGGGCTGCTGGCGACCAGGGCGGCGCGGGCCGCGACGGTCGGGACCATCACGATCGACAGCTACACCAGGGTCGGCGACCACGAGGCGGCCCGCGCGGCGCTGGCGGCCGACGCCGATCTCAACGGGTACCCGCTCGTCGACCACGATCCCGTGACGACGACGGCGTTGCTCGACGGCGTGCTGACCAGGGATTTCCCGGTGCAGATCCGGCACGGTTCGGCGGACCCTCGCCGGATCGTGCGGACGCTGCTGGACTTCGGGCTGCACGCGACCGAGGGCGGGCCGGTGTCGTACTGCCTGCCGTACAGCCGGATGCCGCTCTCGGCGGCCGTCGACAACTGGCGGCGTTCGTGCGAAACGCTGGCCGAGGCGCGTGGCCCCGAACTGGAGCCGCATCTGGAGACGTTCGGCGGCTGCATGATGGGCCAGCTGTGCCCGCCCGCGCTGCTGGTCGCGCTGAGCGTGCTGGAGGGGATCTTCTTCTGGCGGCACGGGATCCGGTGCCTGTCCTTCAGCTACGCGCAGCAGACCCACGCCGGGCAGGACGAGGAGGCGATCGCCGCGCTGCACGCGCTGATCAGGGAGTACGTGCCGCACGCGCGGACGCATGTGGTGATCTACGGCTACATGGGCGTCTACCCGAGGACCCCGGGCGGCGCGCTGGCGCTGCTCGCGGAGTCCGCGCGGCTGGCCGCCCGCACCGGGGCGAGCAGGCTGATCGTCAAGACGACCGCCGAAGCGCACCGGCTGCCGACCGTGGCGGAGAACGTGACCGCGCTGGAGCACGCAGCCGAGGCCGCCGGGGCCGTCCCGCGGATCGGCCATCTCGGCGACACCGGGATCCACGCGCAGGCGAAAGCGTTGGTGGACAACGTTCTTTCGCTCGACAGCGATCTCGGGAGGGCTTTGGTCACCGCGTTCGCGCGGGGGCAGCTGGACGTCCCGTTCTGCCTGCATCCGGACAACGCCGGCCGCGCGCGTGGACGGCTGGACGCGAACGGGCGCCTGGAGTGGCAGCGGATCGGCGCGATGCCGCTGGGCGACCTCGTCGACCTGCCCGCGGACCGGCGGATGACGTCGGGCGATCTGCTGGACGCGCTCCGGTACGTCGAGCGGACGTTCGACGAGAAGTACGGGATGCCCGGAATCGAAACCGCGAAACTGATACAGGGGAGCAGAACATGACCGGAACACCGGAAGCGGCGCTGCCGCCGGGCACCCGCGAGCACCTGACGTCGCCGGTGACGCAGGCGGCGTTGCGCATCCAGAACAGCATCACCGCGGGCACCCGCGAATACCTCGGCATGAACGGGTTCGTGGAGCTCCAGCCGCCGCTGATCGGACCGGTCACCGACCCGGGCTGCCGCGGTGCCAAACAGGTCGACGTCGACTACTACGGGCACAAGTACAAGATGATGACCAGCGTCATCCTGTACAAGCAGGCGTCGCTGCTCGCGTTCGACAAGATCTTCTACGTCGCGCCGAACGTGCGGCTGGAGCCGCTGGAGACCTCGACCACCGGACGGCATCTGGTGGAGTTCACCCAGATCGACGTCGAGGTCGCGCGGACGAGCCGCGAGGACGTCCTCGACCTGGCGCAGGGCCTGCTCCGGCACGTGGTCACGTACACGCTGCGGGAGTCCAAAGTGGACTTGGCCACGCTCGGCCGGGACCAGGCGGCGTTCACGGCGCTGCTGGACGAGGACTTCGAGCGGATGACGCATCGCGAGGCGGTGTCGCGGCTGCAGGGCTTGCTGCACGGGCAGAGCGCCGACGCGGAGATCGACTGGCAGGGCGAGCGGATCATCTCCGGGCAGACGAACCGGCCGTTCTTCATCGTCGACTACCCCAAGGGGTCGCGCGGTTTCACCGACGGCGAGTCGAGCACCGAACCGGGAGTGCTGCGGAACTTCGACCTCATCGCCGCGGAAGGCTTCGGGGAGCTGTGCAGTGGCGGTGAGCGCACGCACGAGTACCGGCGGCTGATCGAACGGATGCGGGAGACAGGGGAGAACCCGGCGAAGTACGCCTGGTATCTGGATCTCGCGCGCGAGGGCCTGCCGCCGAGCGCGGGCTTCGGGATGGGCCTGGAACGGGTGACGCGCTACATCGCCGGGCTGGACGCGATCTGGCAGGCCAACGCGTACCCGAAGCTGCCCGGGATCGCGGCGCCGTGATCACCGCGCGGCAGCTCCCCGAAGACGCGATCCGGGCCCGGGCACGGGAGGGCAGCGCGGCGATCTTCCCCGACGTCGGGGGATATGGCCGGTCGCTGTTCGGCGCGGACGTCGACGCGGGTGGCGATGAACTCGACCGCGCGCGGATCGTGCCGCCGGTGTTCGTCCCGCGGCGGCTGGAGAAGATGTTCGACCTCGCGCGCGAACCGGTCTACGGCGATGTCGGTCTCTCGACGGTCCTGGGCGGCTTCACCGCGCCGTCGCCGGTGTTCCTCTGCGCGTTCGGATCCACGCAGGTGGCGGGCAGCGGTCTCGGGATCGCCGCGAGCGAGCAGGCTGGCAGGCTCGGAATGCCGATGGTGATCGGCGAGAACGT
This sequence comes from Amycolatopsis oliviviridis, assembly GCF_014654365.1. Lineage (GTDB taxonomy): Bacteria > Actinomycetota > Actinomycetes > Mycobacteriales > Pseudonocardiaceae > Amycolatopsis > Amycolatopsis oliviviridis. The sequence continues at coordinate 164,744 of NZ_BNAY01000002.1, read as the reverse complement.
CGTGCCCATGCACGGCTACGGCCGGATGGGCGAAAGCGCGGAAGACGGCCTGCTCGGCCGGATCCGCGCGTACGCCGGCGCGGTGCCGGACGGGCTGGGCGGCGTCGTGGTGCAGCAGAGCACCGAAGACGCCGACGCCGAGGTGTGGAACCTCGTCTACAGCGACCCGTCCGCGACGAAACTGCTGGAAACCGGGCGGCTGGCGTTCGAGCTCAAGGTCGGTCAAGGCGCTAAACCGGGGCTCGGCGGGATGACCGTGCTCTCGCGCACGGCCGCCGGCGAGATCGCCGAACAGTACACAGTGGACGAAGCCTTCGGCACGGACACGGCCATGGTGCTGCGTTCCAGCAGCCCCGGCACGTTCACCGGGGAGATCCTGCGCCAGCAGATCCACCTGATGCGCAACAACTACCCGCGTGCCCGCGCCTGGGTGAAACTGCACCCGGGCCGCGACGTCGGCGACGCGGCCCGGGTCGCCTGGGCGGCGGGCGCGGACGCCGTCACCGTGGACGGCGCCGAAGGCGGCACCGGCTGGGCGCCGTCGGTGTTCCTCGACCAGGTGGGGTTGCCGCTGGTGGAATGCCTGCGCCGGGTCGGCAAACCCGACTCGTCGCTGCTGGTGTCCGGGCGGATCTGGGAAGGCGCACGCGCGCTGAAGTGCCTGGCCATGGGCGCCTCCGCGGTCGGCCTCGGCCGGGCGGCGCTGCTCGCCGTCGACGAGGACGCGACCGAAGGGCTCGTGCGGCTGGTGCGGTGCCTCGAACTCGAACTGCGGCTGCTCGCCAGCGCGCTCGGGAAGTACGACCTCGCGGAGCTCACCCCGGACGACCTCTGGTTCCCCGGCTCTCCCGGACGAATGGAGCAGGACGGATGATCAACTACGACGGCAAGCGGTTCCGCAAGGTCAGCACCGACCCGGACGCGCCGGTCACCCTGTACCGGCAGAAGGACGACCTGGTGTGGGCGGAGCTGACCGGCGGCGGTGTGCGGCTCGGGTCGCTGACCGGGAAGTGCGGCGAGGACGGCACGATCGACATGGCCTACACGATGGTGCTGGCCAGCGGTCAGGTGATCTCGGGGCACAGCACGAACACCCCGGAGCTCCTGCCGGACGGGCGGATCCGGCTGAACGAGGTGTGGGAGCGGTACGGGACCAACGGCTCCCGTGGTACGTCGGCGATCGAGGAGGTCGACGAGTAGGTCCAGTGGGTTTGCGCGTGAAGGCCCCCTTCCCTCGGCTCAGCCGAGGGAAGGGGGCCTTCACGCGCTTCCGCCTCGGCGCCGCACTCGCGTGATTGGAGACGGAACTCGCGTGCTTGAGCGCGGAACTCGTGTGATCAGTCGCCGCGCACCGCGAGCGGCCTCCAGTCACGTGAGTTCCGCCCTCAAGCACGCGAATCACGTTCCTGATCACGCGAGTCACGACTGCGAACCCCTGCTACCTCCACTGCGGCGACGTGCGTTTTGTCGTGAACGGGCCTTTTCGATCGCGCGAAAGGCAATTCACGGGACCGAAAAGGGCAGCCGACAGGGCTGAACGGCGCACTCCGAAAGGAGTAACTCAGCTCGGGTTCTTTTCGAGGTATTCCGTCCAGACCTTCTTCGGGACGCACATTCGCCAGGAGTCGACGATCAGCTCTCGTAACTCCTCGTAATCAATCGCGGACAGCCGGACGCGAACCCACTGATAGCGCATATCGGACGGAATCGGCATCATGAACTTCTCCGGCTCGCCCGCCACCAGCGCTTCCCGCTCCTCTTTGGGATAGCCGAATCCCATCACCGTTTCGTCGGGCGAGAGCGAAAGGAAGACGATTCGCCCCACGCGGAACTTCGCCCGGTCCCGGACCAGCGCCTCATAGGCGCGGGGCAGCTCCGAGGCGATCCGTCTGACGTCATCTCCGGTTACCATTTTTCCACCATTCTCCGCTGTCTGTTCCCCAGTCACCCTTGGCGCCCATGGTGAAGGCGACGTAAAGGTATTCGTCGAGGACCTTCGCCAGTGACACGGGTCTGCCCACAAGGGCGGGGATCTTCTCCCCGTCGTCCCCCGCCTCCGCGATCACCGCGGCGGCCCACTCGCGCCCGAGGCGCAGGTGCCTGCCGAACGCGGAGCCGTCGCGGGCGCCGTGGAGGGTGGCCGCGATGGCGGCATCCCACGGCATGATCGTGTTGGGCCGCAACGCATACAGCGCCTTGGCCGCGGCGGTCGGGCCCAGCGTACGCCTGGTCTGTCCCGCTGAGACGACGACACCCGAGAGATCCGCGTACGCCTCCGCGGCCGCGTCGATTCCCGCGTCCGTCAGCCGGACGAGGTCGACAGTGGGCAGTGTGGAGCCCCAGGTGTCCCACCAGGTCCGGACCCCGTCGTCGAACGGGGCGGGCTCGCCGTCCCGCGGATACCGGATGCGGCATCCCCACGAGTTCAGCCAGCGCAGAAGAATTGTGCGGTGTGCGGCCTGTGACAGGTCGATCGCGGAGAGCCCGTTTTTATCGGACGTAGCTCGCAACAGCCGGAGCCAGGAGGTGTCGGCATTCGCGAAGCCGTTGAACACTTCGGCGGCGCGCCGGAGTTCGGCGAGTGGGGGCAGGGGGCCAGACATGGGCGAACCCTATCCGGTGCCACCAAGGGGGTGAATTTCCCCGTCCAACTATTGGACTTTGTACATTGAGTCACCTATTTGTATCTGCTGCATGGTTCATTGGTCCTTTAGGGTTGTGGCCAGGAAGGCCGCAAGGATGAAGGTCACGCAGAGCGATCGCGTTGCCTCATCCAGGGGAGGAGTAAGGCATGGGCAGACCCGAGCGACCGTTGGACGGCTCCACTGGTCCGATCGCCGCATTCGCTCATGATCTGCGCGTTTTGAGGAACCGGGCGGGAAACCCGAGCTACCGGGAGCTCGCCAGGACGGCACTGTTCGCACCTTCCGTACTGTCCAGCGCGGCCAGCGGCCACCGGTTGCCCACTCTCGCCGTGACACTGGCGTTCGTCTCCGCGTGCGGGGGAGACCGGGCGGCGTGGGAACGGCGGTGGCGGAGTCTCGCCGGGCAGACAGGAGGCGGCACCGAGGTCCGGGAGGAGCGTGCACCCGCGCCGGCGCAGGCGGAGATACCGGCGGACGGCGCACACGCGCTGGCATCCGGCGTCATCCACCTCGCCCGTCCGGCCCAGCTGCCCATGGGATCGAGGACTTTCGTCGGCAGGGAAGGGGATCTGGCCGAAGCCGCCGAGATGATCGGGGCGTCCGGTCCGATCAAGGTGCCGCTGCTCGTCAGTGGTCCGATCGGGGTGGGCAAGACCGCCTTCGCGTTGCGGCTGGCCGAAGAGGTCGCGGCGGACTTCCCGGACGGGCAGCTCTACGCCGACCTGAGCAACAGCGGAACCGGGGGCCGGTCGGCCAACGGGATCGTGCGCGGCTTCCTGCGCGCGCTCGGGGTGCCGGCGCATCTCGTGCCCGACGACCCGATGCAGCGGATCGGGTTGTACCGATCCCTCCTGGCGGAACGCAGATTGTTCGTCCTCCTGGCGGGCGTCAGCGACGAGGGACAGGTGCGGCCGTTGCTGGGGCAGGCCCCGCACAGCCAGGTCGTGGTGACCAGCCGCGCCCGGCTGCTCGGGCTGGAGGACACGAACCGTGTCGAGCTGGATACTTTCTCCCGCAAGGAATCGCTGGCATTGATCGGCCGGATCGCCGGCCCTGGCCGGGTGCGTGCCGAACATGACGCCACCGACTCGATCGCCGAACTGTGCGGGGATCTTCCGCTGGCGGTCAACATCGTCGGCCGCAAGATCGCCGCGCGCCCGGAATGGGCGATCGCGTACACAGCTGGCCAGCTCGCCGATCGCGAACGGCTCATGGACAGCCTCAGCGTGGGCGACGTCAACGTCCGCGACCGGTTCACCGCGGCGTACGAACATCTGTCGCCCGCCGAACAGGAGGCCATCCACCACTTCGGGCAGAGCGGGGCGGGCTGGACGACGTCGATCGGCGTGGCCGCGGCGATGGGCATCATGATCGAGACCGCCGACGAGCTCCTCGAGTCCGTCGTGGACGCCGGACTTCTCCAGCGCGCCAACGTCGCCGGCCGGTACGCGGTCTCCCGGCTGGTCAGCGCCTTCGCCGCCGAGCGGCAACGGGACCCGAACCCGCTGGCCGCCGCCGTCCCGATGGTCGGCCGCCGCGCACGGAAGAACGCGTTCGAATCGCTGCGCCACGAGGCCGTGCGCACCCTGCCGGGTGGCTCGTCCGAAGGTTGATTGTTCTCCTCGCGCGGCGCTTCCGGTCAACGGGCCGCGCGGTTTGAATGAGTCGACGAATGAAGGCGAGCGAAATTCGGTGACACAATGCTGATTCTGTCGATGAAAGAGGGCCACGATGGCGGGATCGTGGCCATCGAGGACGGCAAGCTGCTGTTCGCGCTGGAGTCGGAAAAGGACAACTACCCGCGCTACGACCGGATCACCGGCGAGCTGATGGCGCGCGCGGCGGGCATGCTCGACAAGCAGCCCGACGTGGTCGCGCTCGGGGGCTGGGTCAAGGGTGAGTTCTCGGTGGAACCGCCGTCTCGCACCGGGTACTTCGGTGTCGGCGAAGGCGCGATCTCGGACGAAGCCGGCAAGTTCTTCGGCAAGGACGTGCGCTACTTCTCCTCCACCCACGAGCGCTCGCACATCTACACCTCCCTCGGGATGGCCCCGGCCGCTCCCGGTCAGGCGTACTACTCCCTGGTGTGGGAAGGCAACATCGGGGACTTCTACCGGATCGACGAGCGCGGCGAGGCCACTCACCTGCAGCATGTGCTGACCGACCCCGGCGCGAAGTACGCGTACCTTTTCGCGCTGGCGGACCCGGGTTTCCCGCTCGGCAAGGGGAAGTTCCGGTTCAACGACGCCGGCAAGCAGATGGCGCTGACCGGATTCGCCGAACCGGGCCCGCTCACCCCCGACGAGCAGAAGACCATCGACTTCATCCTCGACCGCGACGGCATCATCCTCGGTCTGTCCAAAGAGGAGATGTCCTGGTCCCATCTGTACAACGCGGGCGTCTGGTCGCAGGAGTACCGCAACGCCGCGGCGAAGCATTCGCAAGCGATCTTCAACCGGTTCTACGACTACGCGAAAGAGAACCTGACCGAAGGCCTGCCGCTGCTGATCTCCGGCGGCTGCGGCTTGAACTGCGATTGGAACCGGTTGTGGCGTGAGAGCGGCCTGTTCTCGTCGGTGTTCGTCCCGCCGTGCCCCAACGACAGTGGTTCCGCGCTGGGCACGGCCATCGACGCGCAGTGGTTCTACACCGGACAGGCGACCATCGAGTGGGACGTCTACGCGGGGGAGAACTTCGTCGAGGACGTCGTCCCGGACCCGGCCAAGTACGAGACGCGGCCGCTCGTGGCGAGCGAGGTCGCCCGGTACATCAAGGACGGCAACATCATCGGCTGGGCCCGCGGCCGGTACGAGATGGGCCCTCGGGCCCTGGGCAACCGGTCCATCCTCGCCGCGCCGTTCACCGTGGACACCACCGTGCGGCTCAACAAGATCAAGCGTCGCGAGGAGTACCGTCCGATCGCCCCGATCGCGCTGGAATCCGACGCGCCCAAGTGGTTCGTCGGTTCTGTGCAGGACCCGTACATGCTGTACTTCAACCACGTCACCTCCGACGAGCTGAAGGCGATCACGCATGTCGACGGGACGGCGCGCACCCAGACGGTGACGCGGGAACGCAACGCCGGCATCACCGACCTCCTCGAGGCGTTCCGTGAGCAGACCGGGTTCAGCGTGCTGTGCAACACCTCGCTGAACAACAACGGGCGCGGTTTCCTCAACCGCACCAGCGATCTCATCGAGTACGGGGAGACGTACGGCCTCGACGGCTACGTCATCAACGACACGTTCGTGACCCCCCGCGCTTCCTGATTCCTTGCCCAAACGGGGTAAGGCCCGGATGCCACGTCCCCAGCCGTGGCGTCCGGCACCCCGTGGTGCCCGAACGAAGTCTCGCCCGGAGGGGGAAGGCCATGCGAGTCGTGCTCGCGGGCTGCGGAGTCATCGCGTTGCTGACCGCCGTGGAATGCGTGTCGGCCGGGCACGAGGTGGTGCTCGCCGACCAGGCGGACATCCCGTTCACCGGCGCCACGTCGTTCGACCGGCATCGCGTGTTGCGTGCCTTGCACCCCGGTGACCTCGCCACCACGTCGGCCGCGGTCGGCGCGCATCACGCGTGGATCGAACTCGAACATCTTTTGTCCACGGCGTTCTACGAACAGTCCGGCGCGCTCACCGCGGTCGCGGCGGGCGAGGCGACGGCCGTGCGGGACCTGCTGAACGCGGCCGGCTCCAAGGCCGAAGTGTTCGGCGCGGACGAACTCGCCGCCGAATTCCCGCACGCCGGGTTTGTTCCCGGGACGGGCGCGGTCTTCGAATCGCACGCCGGGATCCTGCTGGCCGACCGGGTATTGGCGGCGTGCGCCGGTTGGCTGCGCTGGCGGGCGAACGCGGAGCTCCATCCGCACCGCAAGGTGATCGGGGTCGACGCCGACCGGGCCGAGGTCCGGCTCGCCGACGGCGGGATCCTGCGGGGCGACGCGGTCCTGCTGGCGGCGGGCCCGTGGTCACGGGAGCTGCTGGCCCCCGAACTGGCGAGGGAACTCGTGCTGCACCGGCAGACGCTGCTCTACTGCGACGTCCCGCCGGCCGACGCCGCCGCCTGGGCGGCGACACCGGCGATCACCTCGCTCGGCTCCACCGGCGGCGCGTGGCTGGTGCCGCCGGTCGCCGGGACGCCGTTGAAACTCAGCGCCGCGAGCGCCTGCCGGGTCGTCGACGAGATCGGTGGTCCCACGGCGCCCTCGTGGTGGCGTGAGCACCTGATCGACACCTTCACCGCGCTGATCCCGGGCTTCCGCCGGGACTGGCTGATCGACACCCGGGACTGCCACTACCTGGCCCGGCGCTCCACCCTCGGCCCGATGCTCGCCGTCCTCGGCGACCGGGTCCTGTCCTACGCGGCGTGCGGCGGCTCGTCGTTCAAGTTCGCCCCGCTGATCGCCCGGTCCCTGGCCGCGCGCCTGACCGGCGCGGCTCCGGCCCCGACCGGACTCGAACCGCTCGACCGGCCGCTCGTGCGCGCGTCCGGCGTCCATCCGATCCGTCCTGCCCTACGAGGTGTGTCGTGAAACTGCTCGCGCTGGAAGCCAGCCAGAACTCCTACTACTACCTGCCCCGGTACCAGCAGATCGAGGACTTCGGCGGGGTGCTGTACGTGCTCAACGGGGTCGGCACCGAGGATCTCTGGCCGTCCGAGCGCTACCGGATCGCCGGCAGCAACCACATCGACGACCTGATCGAGCACGCGAAGGCCTGGCACGCGGAGGAGTCCTTCGACGGCGTGCTCACCTTCTCCGAGTCCGGGGTCGTCCTGGTCGCCGCGGTGGCCGAGGCCCTCGGCCTGCCCGGCATCGGCGTGGACGCGGCCCGCACGAGCCGCAACAAGCTGATCATGCGGCAGGCGCACGAAAAGGGCGGTGCCGCGCATCCGGACTACCGGTTCGTCGAGGACCTCGACTCGGCCCTGCAGGCGGCCGAAGACTTCGGCTACCCGGTGATCCTGAAGCCGACGCTCGGGGCGGCCAGCAACTTCGTCTTCCGCGTCGATGACGAGGAGAAGATGCGGGAGCGCTACGCGCAGGCACGCGAAGGCATCGACCGGATGACCTGGTACAACATGGAGGCCGAAGGACTGGACCTCGGTCCGCACGGCCTGCTCGTCGAGTCCTTTCTGGACGGTCACGAACATCTCATCGAGGCGCTCGCGTGGGACGACGAGGTCTATCTGGGGTCCATTGTGGACAGGGTCACTTCGGAAGGCGAGACCTTCGACGACGACGTGCACCACGCGCCGACGTCACTGACCCCGGACCAGGTGGCCGAGGTGCACGCCGTGGTGACCGCCGGGGTGCGGGCACAGGGCATCACCCGCGGCGCGCTGCACGCCGAGATCCGCTTCCACCAGGGCAAACCGTTCCTGCTGGAGATCGCCGTCCGTCCCGGTGGCGGGGGACTCGACCACATGGCGCGGCTTTCGGCCGGATACGACCCGATCAGGGGGCTGATGGACGTCTCCCGCGGCGTGCGGCCGGACGTCCACCACTTCAGCCCGACCGGGCTGCACACGGCCGCGATGTGCCTGATCTGCCCCGGCGGCGTGATCGCCTCGATCGACGTCCCGCCCGCGGTGAACGAGTCGGAAGCCCTGTACTACCTCAAGATCTTCGCGAAGCCGGGCGACCTGATCAAGCGCCCGCCGCTCGGCAACAACATCTTCGGCGGCATCGGCGCGCTCGGCGCGTCGTTCGACGAAGCCATGCGCAACGCGAACGACCTGGCCGGGAAGATCGAGGTCAAGCTCAGCGAAACCCAGAAATAGCAAGGGATCCCGTTCCGCGAAACCGGACCCTTACCCAGGGCCCGGTGGAGGAAGACGCCCAAAACCGCGTGGAGGAAGCGTGTCACGGACAGCCACTCAACGGCATTACCTGATGGTCAGACCGACGTACTTCGACGTCGAGTACTCGATCAATCCCTGGATGGACCCGAAGAAGCCCACGTACACCGAGCTGGCCCTCGCCCAATGGGAGTGGCTGCACGATCTCTATGTCGACCTGGGGCATCGCGTCGATCTCCTCGAACCCGTGCCGGGCCTGCCCGACATGGTGTTCGCGGCCAACGGCGCCACCGTGGTCAACGGGCAGGTCCTCGTCGCGCGGTTCCATCACATGCAGCGTGCAGGCGAGTCCGACGCGTACCTGGAGTGGTTCCGGGCCAACGGGTATCGCTACGTGCGGCAGGCGCAATGGGTCAACGAGGGGGAGGGCGACTATCTCGTCGCCGGGAAGAAGATCCTCGCCGGGACCGGGTTCCGCACCAATCCCGAGGCGCACAACGAATCCCGAGAGTTCTTCGGTTGTCCCGTGATCGGGCTGACGCTGATCGACCCGCGGTACTACCACCTCGACACGGCGCTCGCCGTGCTGGACGACGACACGGTCATGTACTACCCGGAGGCGTTCTCCGAGGACAGCCGCCTGGTGCTCAAGGAGATGTACCCCGACGCGATCCTGGCCTCGGAGCGCGACGCCGCCGTCTTCGGGCTCAACGCCGTGTCGGACGGAAAGCACGTCGTGCTCCCGCAAGCGGCCACCGGGCTGACCGCGCAATTGCGGGAACACGGTTTCGAACCCATCGGTGCCGAGTTGTCCGAATTGCTGAAGGCGGGCGGCAGCGTCAAATGCTGCACGCTGGAATTGCGTGCCGGTTAAGGAGAACTCCATGGAGTCAGCTGCGCGGGAGCGGACCGGGCGTACCACGCTGCGCCGGGTCCTGGTCGGGACGATGCTGATCGCGGTGCCCGCGGTGGTGGTCGTCGTGGTGCTCGGGCTGGGCTCGGCCTACGAACCCGTCGCGGGCACGGCGGCCAAGGCGGCGAGCGCCGGACCCGACACCTACGCGCGCCTGCTGGTCGCGCTGCCGGTGATCCTCGGCGCCTGCTACCTGGCCGGCGTGCTGGCCAAGCGCCTCGGCCAGCCCCCGGTGATCGGCGAGATCGTCGCGGGCATCCTGCTGGGACCGTCACTGTTCGGGCTCGTCTGGCCCGGCGCGTTCGGCTGGCTGTTCCCCGGCGGGGTGGTCTCGGCGATCAACATCCTGGCGCAGCTGGGCCTGATCTTCTTCATGTACCTGGTCGGTTCCGAGATCGACCTCGACGCGGTGCGCAAACGCGGGTTCACCGCGGCGACGGTCAGCCAGGTCAGTATCGCGCTGCCGATGGTCTCCGGCATCGTGCTCGCGCTCGGCATGTACCCGGTCTTCGGCGGTGACGTCGGCTTCCTGCCGTTCGGGCTGTTCATCGCGGTCTCCATGAGCGTGACGGCGTTCCCGGTGCTGGCGCGGATCCTGACCGACCGGGGGATTTCGAAGACCCCGCTGGGCGCGCTCGCGCTCACCTGCGCCGCCGTCGACGACGTCGCCGCGTGGTGCCTGCTCGCCGTCGTGGTCGCCGTCAGTCAGGGCGGCGCGCCGTCGGAGGTCTTCCTGACCGTCGGGCTCACCCTGGTCTTCGTCGTGCTGATGCTCTACGTCGTGCGGCCGCTGCTGGTCAAGGTGCTCGCCCGGGTGCCGGAGCCCGCGGTCCTCGCGATCCTGCTCGGCGGGATCATGCTGTCGGCCCTGGCCACCAACGAGATCGGCATCCACGCGCTCTTCGGCGCCTTCCTGTTCGGCGTGATCGCGCCGAGGAAGGACCCGGTCGTCGCCCGCGCCGCCGGGAAGCTCGGCAGCGTGACACTGACCCTGCTGCTGCCGCTGTTCTTCGCCTACACCGGTTTGCACACCGAATTCAGCCTGCTCGGCTCCGGATCGCTGTGGCTGTGGACCCTCGCGGTCACCGCGGTGGCGGTGTTCGGGAAATGGGCGGGCAGCACCACCGCGGCCCGGCTGACCGGTGTCGGCTGGCGCGAGTCGCTGTCGCTCGGGGCGCTGATGAACTGCCGGGGGCTGACGGAACTGGTGGTGCTCAACGTCGGCCTCCAGCTGAAGGTGATCAGCCCGACGGTGTTCGCGATGCTCGTGATCATGACGCTGGTTTCGACGATCGCCACCGCCCCCGCGCTCACCCTCATCGCCAAGTTCGGGAAGAAGTCCGAAAAGGACTCGGAGAAGACCGCCGGTCCAGCGGCGGCGGAAAGTAGATAGGACACCATGACCAGCAAGCAGGAAACCCTAGTCAGCACCTTCGCCGAAGTCGTGCTTCCCGACGAGGTCCGGGACAGCATCGGGAACGACCTGCGGTCCTTCGCGAACCCGGTCGGAGACATCGACCGGTCGCTGGCGATGCTCCGGGTCACGTTCTCGAAGCTGCCCATCGACCAGTTGCAGACGATCCTGGACTTCGGCAGGCACGTCGACACCCCCGGTGTCGCGCTCGTGCGCAACCTGCCGGTGGACCCGGAGCTGCCGGAGACGCCGATCGACGGGGAACCCAGCAAGGACAAGAATACCTTCGTCGCCGAGACCGTCCTTTTGGGACTGAGCCAGCTGCTGGGCGAACCCGTCGGGTTCACCACCGAGAAGAGCGGGCGGCTCGTGCACGACGTCGTCCCGGTTTCGGCGGGCGCGACGAGCCAGACCAACCAGAGTTCGCACGTGTTCCTGAACTTCCACAACGACATCGTGCACGACGAGGTCGGTCGTTACGATGTGTCCAATCCGGACTTCCTCGTGCTGAACTGTGTCCGCCAGGACGGGAACAAGGAAGCCGTCACCTATTACGCCGACGGCCGCGACATCTCCGCCGCCCTGGACCCGGAGGTGCTCGACGTCCTGCGTCGTCCGCTGTTCCGGCTCAACGCGCCCGGCAGCTATGTGCGCGACGTGGCCAAGGGGGCCGACGTGCTGTCCGACCTCGTACCGGTGATCTCGGGGCCGGCGGACTCGCCGGAGGTGGCGGTCTCGGCCAACGGCGTGGTGGGGGAGACCGTCGAGGCGGAGCAGGCGCTGGAGCACCTGCAGCGGATCTGCCGCGAGGTCGCGCACCAGGTCAAGCTGGAGCCGGGGACGGCGCTGCTGATCAACAACCGGAAGGGCCTGCACGCGCGGTCGCAGTTCTTCGCGCGGCACAACGGGCGTGACCGCTGGCTGCAGCGTACGTACATCCGGCGCAGCCTGTGGACGATCCGGTACCGGGGCACGGCCGAGGACCGGCGGGTGCACTGAGCCGTCGGTACCGGCTCTTGCTCACCTGCTGTCCGTGAAGGCCTCCTTGCCTACCCGGAAGGTAGTGAAGGAGGCCTTCACGGACTCTGGGTCCCTCAAGGGGCCCTTCACGGACCGCCTTGCCGCCTCAGGAACCCTCATTCGCCCCAGTAACCCCACACGTCACGACGGGTGCGCGTGAAGGCCCCCTTCACGCGGCTCAGCCGAGGAAACTCGACCTTCACGGCGACTCAAGTACATGAAGGGGTCCTTCACGGAGCCAGGCGCAAGCAAGGGGGGCCTTCATGTACAGGCAAGCGGGCAAGCGCCGGTATCGAGTGGGTCGGATGGGTCGTGAGTGGCAAGTGCCGCTCTAACGGACTCGCATTGCTTACCCACTGAGATGGCTGGCTTTCGGATGTGGAGGATTTGGGAGGTGCAACGTCCTGAATCCTCCACACTCGGTCTCGTGCGGGTGGCGGGGGAAGATTCCGGCCGTTGAGCGTCCGGAATCTTCCCCTGTCACGTCGTCTGCCACCGGTCGTGACCGGCACGATCTTGATCAACGGAGGATTGGGGGCGTTGAGTGTCCCGGATCTTCCGTTGATCAAGGTCCGAGCTTGGCAGCCACGGAACCGCCACCCTCACGCAGCTCAGGCGTAGGTAGGCAAATACCGGTCCGCTCTAACGACACTTACCACTCACGACCCTTGGTTTTCGCAGGTCGCGGAGGGGGTATTCGAGGGGTATGAGACCCCATTCGGAGGTGCCTCCGTACGTGCTCGCCGCCCAGGCGGGAGGCGCCGCGCGCCACTTGTGCCGTCGGATGCGCAACGGCGAGCCTGCCTCGCCCGCCGACCTCAGCCGGACCATCGGCGCGTTGCAGCAGCTCGCCGGTGACCTAGCCCACGTCCTGCCCAGCCTGCAAGATCAGCTGGAAGAACACCTGCTGGCGGGGCGGATCGGCGCGGGGGACACGGCGGGAGAGGCCTGGGACAAGGTCGCCGACGTCGGTCACGCGCTCGCCCAAGCCCACGCGAGCAGCGTGGTGATGGCCTCGGAACTGCGCGCTTCACAGCGGGTGCTCGGAGAACTCGCCTCTTCGTGACCCGCCGGACTCAGCCGACCGACTGAGTCCGGACCACCGCCACCGGGCAGTGCGCGTGATGCAGCGCGTCGTCGCTGATCGAACCGAGCAGCAGGCGCCGGAGGTCACCGTGGTCGCTCCGGCCGAGCACCAGCAGCGCGGCCTCGCTGGACTGCACGGTCAACGCCTGCGCGGCGGGCCCGACCCCGTGCACCAGCTCCACGGAGACGTCCGGATAGCGCTCCTGCCACGGCTTGAGCTGCCGGGCGACGAGTTCGTCGGCGACTTCCTGGGGGAGACCGGGTGCCGGATCCAGGACCGGCCCGCCGAGCAGGGGTTCGCTCGCGGGACCCCAGATCGGCATCCGCGCGACGTGGACCGCGTGCACGGTGAGCCCGTGACGAGACGCGAAGTCGAACGCGAAACCCGCCGCCTGCGCGCTCTGCTCGGAGCCGTCGGTGCCGAGGATCACCGGCCCGTCCGGCGCGGGCTCTTCCCCGCGTACGACCACGACGGGACGCCCGGCGGTCTTGGTCACCCCGGATTCCGTCGAGCCGAGGACGGCCCGGGTGAACAGCCCGGTGTGGGATTCGCCCAGCACGATCATCGCCGCGTCCGTCTCCTCGGCGATCGCGGTCAGGACCTGCTCGGGGGTGCCGCCGCGGACGAGCGTGCGGACGTCGAGGCCGGGATCGGACCGCTCCAGGGCTTCCGTCATCGACGCGAGCTGTTCTCGCGCGTGCTCCACCTCGGCCGGGTCCCCGGCGTACGCGAGGAACAGGGCGAGGCCGCGCGCTTTCGCTTCGGCGGCCGCCCAGCCGACGGCGCGGCGGGCCTCCGGCGATCCGTCGAAACCGGTCACGACAGGTCCGGGGAGGGTTCGGTCGGCGGACATGGGACATCACCTCCGTTTTGCCGGTGATACCCGCTTTTCGCCTCGTTCAAGCCACCGAAGTACCCCGCCCGGTTTCGCCACACCCCTCGCCTGGGTACTTCCACCGTATGACTTCCCTGTCGACGCCCCGCGCGCTTGACACGAAGCGCGCACTCTCGGTGCCCTGCGAATCCCGGGCACTGGAAGAACCGCGGGGACGTCTGCGACTGCGCGTGAGCAGGCCGACCAAGGGGACCGCCGTCATCACGGCGAACGGCGAGGTCGACCTCGGTACCGCGCCCCGCTTGTGGGACATGCTGAATCAGCGGCTCCACGGCCACGGCGCCACGTTGATCGTCAACCTGTCCGATCTCGATTTCTTCGGCGTGACGGGCATCCGGGTGCTCGAACGGGCGCAGCTGCTCGCCGACGACACGGGCACGCTCCTGTTCGTCTTCCCCGGTGAATGTCGTTCCGCCCGGCGGGCGCTCGACCTCTATGACGGCGAGGGTCTTCACGCGCTTTAGGGGCTTTCAGTGACGCGCCACAGTCGGCGACGGGCCGAGAGGGCCGCGTTCAACAAGGCGATGTGTTCGAGCCGGGTGGGGTCCAGTCCGGTGAGATCGGCGATCCGGCGCAGCCGGTAGTCGACGGTGTTGGGATGGACGTGCAGGTCGGCCGCGGTCTGCCGTCGTCCGCCGCGGCGGAGGAAGGTCTCCAGCGTCTGCAGGAGCTCTTCGTTGCCGTCCAGCGGGGCCAGCCGGGTGGCCAGGCGGTCCAGCGCCGGGCCGGGGCGGGAAAGCTGGTATTCGAGCAGGACGTCGTCGAGCCGGTACAGCCCGGGCGGGCGTCCGGTCCCGGTGGCGACGGCGAGCACGTCCTGCGCGAGTTCCACCGCGGCGGGAACGCCGGCCGGTTCGGCCGCGGCGGTCCCGGCGATGACCTCCGCGCCCGCCGTGCGCGCGACGTCGGCGAGCACCCGCTCCAGCCGCGCCCAGTCGCGTGTGGACAGTTCGTCGGCCGCGGTCTCGTGCGGCAGCAAGGCGATACCACCCTCGGGAGTGAGAGAGGTCAGGACCGTGCCGCGGATCTGCCGCTCGAGTTCGACCCGCAGCCGCCGGAGTTTCCGGCGTCCGGCGATCAGCGGGTCGACCCCGTTGTCCTCCTCGTCCGGATGCGCCCCGACGGACGCCGCGAGGACGATGTAGCACGGCGGCAGGCGCAGACCGGCCTGCCCCGCCGCGACGTCCACGGGGTCGCCGTCGAGCAGGGCGGACAGCACCGTGTGCCGCGCCGAACGCTCGTCGTCGAACATCGTCTGGCGCTCGTCGAGGTACCCGGCGCCGACCGCGGGGGTGACCACTTCGAGATAGCGCAGGGTCAGCGCGTTGACGGCCAGGACGTCGCCGACCTCGTCCGGGCGCGCGTCCGGCGTCACCGACGCCCACACCACCTGGATACCGATGTGGTACGCGGTGAGCACGATGTCGATCGGGATGCCCTCCTCCGCGCGCCGGGCGGCGGATTCGCGGAGGAAGTCGAGCTCTTCCCGCGTCGGCGTGTCCCCGGTGCGGAGGGTGTCGATGAACGACCGCAGGTTCTGCTCGATGACGTGCGTGATGTCGCCGCTGAGCTCCTCGGCGGGTAGCAGGCCGTACTCCGGGATCCGGGAGACGATCTCGGACAGGACGGTCTTCGTGAGCGACGGCAGGACCTCGGTCAGCCGCTCCGCCAGTGGGCGTCCGCCGATGCGGAATCCCGGATCCTTGTCACCCGTCACAACCGCCCATCATGACAGCCGGTCAGCGAGTGAGCGCGTCCCGAGCCGAATCGAGGGTCGGGTGCACGACGAAGACGCTGTCGAGACCGAGCAGCGACATCGGGCGCAACAGGGCTCGCTCCTGGGTGACCAGGATGAACGGGACCCCCGATTTCTCGGCCCGGGTACGGATCTGGACAAGGGCGGTGAAACCGGATGAATCGCAGAACGTGACCGCGGACAGGTCGGCGATCAACGCCGCCGGGGTGAACCGGAGCTCCTCGTCCAGGGCCTGTCGCAGGCCGTCCGAGACGGCGAGATCGATTTCACCGGACACGGTGACCACGGTGTCGGCGCTGGACGTGGTGACCGAGATGTCGAGAGGGGACACGAATCTCCGTGCTGGACGCGGCGGATCGGAAGCGGGAGCGCGGTAGTCGGTCAAGGTGACTCCTTGCCGGTATGGGGGACCGGCGACTGCCCGGTGGACATGCCGGACCCCTTGAGAAAGGGCCCGGCGGCTGGTGTCTGAACCGCGACGAGGTCAACCGTAGCAGCCTCGCGGCCCGTCTCGCCGATTGAGCGGTGTCCGGCCGGTCAAGGGGTCGGTGCCGCTGGTCAGGCCCCGCGCACCCTGGCTTCGCCGACCATGATCCGGTCGAGATCGGGATGGATCTCGTCGGCCCGGTCCCACAGCTCGGCCGCCAGCGCCGCGGAGCCCTCGGCGGCCGCGACGTTGCCCAGGCCGGTGTAGGCGCGCGCGGTCTCGTACTGGCTGCCGCAGGCTTCGGCCCGGTCCGCGGCGGCGCGATAGGCCGAAGCGGCGAGGTCGTGGCGGTTCGCGTGGTACCAGGCCCAGCCGACGCAGTTGAGAGCCATCGTGGCGTCGAGGTCCAGCCCGAGTTCGTCGAAGACGGACAGCGTTTCGATGGCGAGCGCGGCGGCCTCGGCCGGCTGCCCCGTCGCGACCAGCACCAGCGCGATGCCCCGGCCGGTGATGGCGGCGTTGCGGCGATTGCCGTCACGGATGAAGAACGTGTGCGCCTGCCGGAGGTCTCGAAGCGCGTCGTCGTGATTGCCTCGGTAGTGCTCGGCCCAGCCGCTGTGCGCCAGCGTCGTGGTCTCACCGTGACCGTCACCGATCCGCCGGAACAGCGCGAGCGCTTCGCCGTAACAAGCCGAGGCCTCGTCCAGATCGCCGCGATCGATGTGCGCGACCCCCAGGTTGGCCGTCGTGGTCGCGAGCGCCCACGTGTCCCCGATCTCCTCGGCGGACGCGCGCGCCCAGTGATGGGTCTCCAGCCACGGGTCCCAGAGTTTCGCCACGAAGAAGAAGTCGCGCAGGAAGAAAGCGAGCTGCCAGCACCTCTCGTGCTCGCCGCGTTCCCGCGCCGTCCCGCACAGGGCCACCAGCCCGGGCCATTCGGCGCGGAACCAGGACATCGCCATCTCGCCGTCGTCCAGCCGGACCGGTTCCGGGGTGCCCGGATCGAAGACGATCTCCGGGAAGAAGCGGTGCGGGGTGAGTTCCCTGCCTGCCTGGGCGGCACTGCGAACCGCGAAAGCGGTGAGCCTGCTGAACGCTTTCATTTCGTCCTCCGGGTCGGTGAGTACGAATTCGGTCGCGAACGCGCGCAACAGATCATGGAATCCGTATCGGTCGGGTTCTGGCTGGGTGATCAAATGGGCTTCGTGCAGGCGATCCAGTAAATGATCTGTCTCGCGAAGCGGGAGGGCGCTCAGCGCACTCGCGGAATGGATGTCGAGATCGGTACCGGGATGAACGGTGAGCAGGCCGAATAGCCTCGACTCGGCTTCACTCAGCTGCTGGACGGACAGCCGGAACGCGGCGGTCAGCGTGCGTTCGCCGTCGTCCAGTTCGGCGAGCCGAGCGGTTTCGTCGTCCAGGCGCCGGTCGAGCTCCGCGACGTCCCACGCCGGATGGGCGCGAAGCCGTGCCGCGGCGATCCGGATCGCGAGGGGGAGCCGGGCGCATCGCCTGACCACCCTGGTGACGGCGGCGCCGTCGGGAACTCCGGTGACAGTGGTGAAAAGATCCACCGCGGCGGCGAGCGGGAGCATGTCCAAGGAAACGTGCGCCGCGTCGTCGAGCGCGCTCAACCTGGACCTGCTGGTGATCAGCACCCGGCATTTCGGCTCGGCGGGGAGCAACGGGCGTACTTGGGCCGCGCTGACCGCGTTGTCGAGGACGAGGAGAAGACTGCGGCCGCGAAGCCAGGACCGGTACAGCGCCGCACGATCGGCCGGGTCGGCGGGGATACGTTCCGCCGGGACGCCGAGCACGCGCAACACCCTGTCGTGGACCGCGGTGCCGGACTCGTGGCCGCGCAGGTCGATGAACAGACAGCCGTCGGCGAAGCCGGATTCCAGCCGGTGCGCGCACCGGACCGCCAGTTCCGTCTTGCCGACACCGCCCATGCCGGACACGACGCAGACCCCGCCGTCGGCTTCGAGCGCCGTGCGGATCGCCCGCAGTTCGGTGGCGCGACCCGTGAAAGCCGTTGTCGTCGGCGGTAATCCGGACGGCCGGACGTCCGGCCGGGTCCTGCGCCGCACGGGCTCACCCGGCAGCAACGGGGTCAGTCGCCCTGCCACGCCGAGTTCGGTTTCGCACAACGCTGCGAGTGCGGGATTCGGTGCGGAGATCCCGGTCTCGACCTTGCTGAGATAGCCCTTGCTGTAGTGGGTGCGAACGGCGAGTTCGGCGAGTGAAAGGCCCGCCGCTTTGCGGAGACGTCGCAGTTCGGCTCCGAAGGTGGCTCTCTCGTTCATCAGTACCCATCCTCGTCGGAGGATCAGTATGACTGTGTGGACGGTGCTCCGGCAGTGTCCTTCGTTCGCCGGCCGGGTCCGCGGCCCCGGCCGGCGAAAGCGTGCGCGTTCCATGGTCGTCGGTCGTCCTCAGCCGAGCACGAAGCCGAGCAGGGCCAGGATCAGGCCGATGGCGTGGGTCTGCATGATCAGTCCACCTCCTTTCCATGCGTGGCGACCACGGGTTTTCCCGGTGTCGCGGGCGCGGTTCCCTGTGCACAGCCGAGTGCGAGCCCGACGACGAGCGCGACCACCCACAGCCAGAAAGCCAGCCGTAAGAGCAGTGAGAGCGAGCACTCGACCTTCATTCCGACTCCTTCGGTGCGCGTGTCAGGGCAGCACTCGGCAACGCGGGAAAACCGCTGGTTGGGGTGTTATTCGCCGCGAATTGCGGCTGCTCACCAAGAATGCGTCGGCGCTCAGGGGGCGACAAGGAGTTTCCTGTTTCCCGTATGAGCGGGAAAGGAAAACCCAAAATAACGATCGGCGATACACCGCGGTGCGCGGCTGGACACGGGCGGTCGGGCTGACGACTATTGACGACCGTGCTCGAACCACTAGGGGAGGACTGGTGACCGTCAGCGCAGCGGACCTGGCCGGCGAATTGAAGCAACTTCGGCGGGGCAGGGGAATCGCGGCACCTCAGCTCGCCGAGCGAGCGGGCCCCGCGCTGCGCGCGGTCTGCGGAACGACCGAGGACGACGAAAACGCGGCGATCCGGCGAAGGCTGACCGAATGCCTGTCCGAGTGGACACGGGCGCTGCCCGACGATCTGCGCACCGCGGTGCTGGCCGCGTTCGGGTTGCACCCGGACGCGGTGAAACCCTTCTATCAGGACCGGGTGCGCTGGCTGGCCAAGTATCTCGAACGGGACGACCGGACCGCGCGGCGGCGTATCGACGAAGGCATGGATCGGCTGGCCGAGGTCGCCGTGGCGTCCACAAGCGAGTCCGACGCCGAAGCCTCCCGGCCCAGCCGGAGATGGCATACCGAGGACTTGCGCGTGACCTTGGCGCTCGATCAGCCGATTCCGGAGGCCTTCGAATTCCGCCGGATCGTCGCGGACGCCGACGAGATCACCGAACTGGACCTGGCCTTGACCCTGACCGACTCGGTCTACCGCGGCGAAGCCATCGGCACCGACGATCTCCGGGTCGACGTGTTCCACGGCGGGCTGCTGATCGGCCGGGCGATGGAGTCCACCGACCGGGTGGGGCTGGCGTTACGCCTGCCCGAACCGCTCCGGCGGCACAGCAAGCACGAAATCGCCTTGCGGTTCAGGGCGGAGATCCGGCACCCGCATTTCGTCTGCGTCCCCCGGCATCCGGTCGATCAGTTCGACCTGCACGTCCGGTTCGCCCGGCCGATGCCGACGGAGGTCGTGAAGCTGGAGCGGGTCTTCCAGGACGACGCCAGCGACGATGCCGCGCGAGGGGACTCCCTGATCGCGGACGCATCCGGGGAGGTCCACGTCCACTTCCGTGGCCTGGAACCGGGTTTCGCCTACGGGGTGCGCTGGAAGGTGCCGGAATCCGGGTCACGCGGTTTGGAGAACTGACGGCTCGCTGCGTCCCGGTGGTGCGGCCGAGGTCGTGAGTGACGATTCGGGTTAGAACCCGAATCGCCACTCACGACCACCCTGACCCACTCGATACTGGCGCTTGCCCGCTTGAAGTACATGAAGGCCCCCTTGCTTGCGCCTGGCTCCGTGAAGGACCCCTTCATGTACTTGGGTCGCAGTGAAGGTCGAGTTTCCTCGGCTGAGCCGCGTGAAGGGGGCCTTCACGCGCATCCGCTGTGGTATGTGGGGTTTCTGTGGCGACTGGGGTTCCTGGGGTGATGCGGCTGTCTGTGAAGGCCCCCTTGAGGGACCCAGAGTCCGTGAAGGCCTCCTTCACTACCTTCAGGGTAGGCAATAGGCAAGGAGGCCTTCACGGACAGCAGGTGAGCAAGCGCCGGTACCGAGTCGGGCAAGGCGGTCGTGAGTGGTAAGTGTCGTTCTAACGGACTCGTATTTGCTTACCCACTGGGGTGGCTGGTGGTCGAGTGTGGAGGATCTAGGACGTTCAACGGCCGGAATCTTCCCCCGTCACCTCGTCTGCCACCGGACGCGACCGGCACGACCTTGATCAACGGAGGATTGAGGACGTTGAGTGTCCCGGATCTTCCGTTGATCAAGGTCCGAAGCCCTTCCGCCACCCCCTCGCCAATCCGCCAGAACGTGATGGCTCCCTTCAGTGCGTTAGACGCAGTGAAGGGGCCATCACGGACTTGGCGCCCAACACGACACCTCTGACTCTCGCCTCAAGAACCCGAATCGCCACTTACGACCACCTCGGCCAACGCCTAACCGTCCAGCGGCGCGGAGACGAAGGGAAGGGGGAGCCGGATCGCTCGTTTGGCGGCGATCGCCTTCGCCGACAGTTCGGTCGCGATGCCGTGGGCCGCGATGATGTCGTCCGCGGTGGCGTCGACGAGTTCCAGGGCGTGCTGGTCGCGCTCGCTGAAGGCCAGTGCGAGCCCCAGGTCGAGCCTGCTTTCCAGGGTGTCCGGATGAGTCGCGCCCAGCAGCCTCAGCTGTGGCCGGACGACGTCCTCCAGGAGGGCTGCCTGGCGGCGGAACGCGCGCGACTGGCCGTGGGCCAGGGCCATGCCGTGCCTGATCCGGTAGCGCAACGGGTTGTCGCCGCCGAGGACACGGACGACGGTCCGCTCGGTCTCGCTCAGCGCGCGCAAGGCCCGCTCCGGCTGGGCGAGCGCCAGCAGGGCGCGATCGGCCGTGGCCGCGACGGTCAAGGTCAGAGCGCTCTCGGCGCCGTACCGTTTTCCGTACGTGCTTTCGAGCTCACGGAGTTCCGCGGCGAACCGCTCCCGATCGGAGTGGCCGGGGCGAAGGCTTCGCAGTTCGAGGGCGACCGTTGCTTCCGCGTGCAGCAATTCGGCTTCGGTGCACCGGAAGTGCCGCTCCCTCCCGGTCGTGTGGAAGATCGTGACCACCTCCGCGGCGACCCGGCCCGCCCGCCGCGGGTGGCCGTCGAGCAGCAGGGCACGCGTGTATTCCAGGAGAGCCGAGGGCAAGAGGTCGTCGCGCAGCGGTCCGGGTGTCGTGGCGCGCAGTTCCGGCAGGATCGCGTCGAGCGAGGCCAGCGTCTCGCGAGGACGGCCGCGGAGCCGCATCGCCCGCGCACGCGCGACAACGGCCGGAAGCCGGTCACCGCCGGGGAACTCGTGCCAGAACGCCCGGTCACCGGCGGCATAGTCACCTTGGGAGTCGAACGCCTGAGCCGTGATCAGCCTGGCGGTCTGCCGCTCGTCCTCGGTGTCCGCCAGCACCAGCGCGCGCCGGGCGTGCCCCACGGCCTCCGGGTGGAGACCGCAGGCGATCTCGACGCGGGCCGCCGTCGCGAAGTCCGCGCCGGTCGCCCCTTCGGTGGCCAGGATCATGGCGTGGATCTCGCCTGCCGCCAACGGATCCTCGTGTTTCTCGTGAGCGGCCGCGATCGGGCGCAGCAGCCGGATCCGGTACGCCGCCGAGGTGCGTTCGGCGAGGGAACGGGCATGCTGGAGGAGGAAATACCGATACTCGGCGCTGTCGCCGGAAAGAAGCCGCAGCAAGGCATCCGCCGCGGATTCGGGCAAGCCGCCCGGTTCGGCCCCGGCTCTGGCCACTTCCGCCACGAGCGGGTGCAGCCATAACCCTTCGTCCACGCGTGAGGCGAATCCCAGCGCCACCAGTTCACCGGCGGCTTCCGTGAAATCGAACCCGAGAACTTCACGGGCGAAGCCGGAAGGAAGGGGGACCGGGGCGAGCCGGCTGCCCAGCCGGACGACGTCGGACGCGGCGCCGCCGAGGCCCGCGAGGTGGTCCCGGATCGCCCGCGGCGCGGTGTCCGGACAGGAGGCGAACGCGAGGTCGTCGAGCCGCCCCGGCCAGTGCCGGGCCGCCGAAGCGGTGGCGCGCAGGGTGATCGGATGCCCGCCGCAGCGATCGACGTACCTGAGCACCGCTTCCCGTTCGAGGTCATCGCGTGACGTGCGGTACTCGCCGAACAGGCGGAGTCCTTCCTCCGGCGTCAACCCGGCGAGGTCCACGGTCGCGACGTCCCAGGATGAATCCCTCTCCCGGCTGGTGATCACCGTAGATACCTGCGGAGCGCGGAGCAGCAGCCGGTCGAGGACGTTCGGGGGAAGCCCTGCCGGAACGTCGTCGACGAGGACGAGGACCCGGCGTCCCGCCGTGCCGAGCCGTCCGGCGACGTGCTGACGCAGCCGGTCGAAATCCATTCCGGACAGATCCGCGCCCAGCCGCTCCCCGGCCGCGTGACTCAACGCGAGGTGGAATTGGGGAAGCACCTCGTCGGGCGCGTGATGTCCGAACGGGCCCAGCCGGAGGACACCGCCGTCGAAGACGTCGTGGAAAAGGGAGGCGTACCGTTCCACCAGCGCGGTCTTGCCCACTCCCGGCAGCCCGCGCACCATCAGGACCGATCGGGCGCTCAGGCCGTCGTGGACCGCCCAGAGCTCCCGGTACCTCCCGGTCATCCGGTGCGCGGGCCGCCGTCCTCGCGCCCGGGCGCCGAGCGGGTGACCGGCGCCGGCCACCTTGCCCAGGACTCGCTTGACCAGGGCGGGCAGGGTTCGCGGGGTGACGGGCCCAGTGAAGAATTTCGCGCCGGCCAGTTCCGCGGGCGCGATGTGCCCGCCGGGGTCCGGATCGATGACGAGCACGCGGTCCGCCGGATCGCCATGACGCCTCGCGGCGGCGAAGGCCGCGGTCAGTTCCCACTGACACGTGTGGCGGGCAGGGAAGGCGCGGGAGTAATAGACGAGCACGACGCGAGAGCCGGCGATCGCGTCGGCGATTTTCGGAGGGACCGGCGCGAACTCGTCTTCGTCGGTGTCCCGGAAGACTCGGAGCCCCGCGTCGCGAAGTGCCGCTTCGATCGTGGTCATCCGCGCCGTGCCGTCGGGATCGGCCCGGCTGAAACACAGGAAGACATCGAAACGATCGGTGTCATGGGCATCGGACAGGCCAGGGTCGGGATCCGTCATCTGTGTTCTCCCCAGTGGTCGGGTCGGTTCGCCTGCGCAAGGATCGGACCGGGAAACGATTTCGCTACCGATGAGCGCGCCGGAACGAGAACTGTCCTTGTTCTGCCAGGTATTCCCACGAATTCACGGACAAAAGCAGGACAAGAAACCACGGCCCGCAACGCCGGTGCCGCGCTCCCCGATTACCGGGCATTCGGATCGTGAACGCCCGGGAGAGAGCATGGGAATCGCCACTGAAACCGCGAACGAGGGGACCGGCACGGCCGATCCGAAGAGGACCGTCGGCAGCCACTCGATCGGCGATGACATCAAGGGCTACAGCACTTTGGAGGCCGTGGCGCGCCCGGCGGGACGGCTGACCAAAGAGGTGCTCGACCCGCTCGTCCTGGCCGCGAAGACCGGCGATCCGGACGCGGTCCACGCGTTGCTGGCCGTCGTGAAGCCGGTACTGGTGCGCTATTGCCGCGCGCGGATGGGTGGCCGCGATCTTTCCTACCTGTCGGCCGACGACGTCGCGCAGGAAGTGTGCCTCGCGGTCTTCAAATTGCTGCCGTCCTACGAAGACCGGGGCGGATCGTTCCTCTACCTCGTCCGGGCCATCGCGGCCAACAAGGTCGCCGACGCCTTCCGCGTGGTGTCCCGTGACCGATCCGACCCCGTGGCCGAACTGCCGGAGGCCGGACCGGTCCGCAACGAGCCGGAGAACCACGTGCTCGGCGTCGACCTCGGCGCGCGTCTCGGCAGGCTCGTCGCCCAACTCCCCAGGTCGCAGCGGGAGGTGCTGACGCTGCGGATCGTCGTCGGGTTGACGGCCACCGAGACCGCCGCCGCGGTCGGGCTGACGCCGGGCAACGTGCGGGTCAAGCAGCACCGTGGGCTGATGAAGCTCCGTGAGCTGATGAACGAGGAGGACGGCGAGTTCTGAGTCACTCCAGGACCGGATCACCCCAGGCCAGTTCCGGGAACCACAGGGTCTCCGTCGTGCCCGGCCGGTGGAACTCCAGCCGGAGCGTCAGCACCCCGGTGACGTCGACGTCGATCTCGGCCGGTTTCCCCAGCGCCACCTTGATCTCGGGGGAGGGCCTCCCGTCGAGGAGCACGCGGAAGTGTCCCACCTGGAAGGGTTCGAAAGTGTCGTCGAGGACGCCGGCCGTCGCGGTCAGCCTCCGATAGGCCATGCCGAGCTCCACCTCGACGAAGGCGAGCCGTTCGGCGTCCCGTACGACGATGCTGTCGGTGTAGTGCACGTCGTTGATCCGCGCGCCCTCCGTCCGGACATGCGTGCTGCACGCCCGCCATTTCAGGCCGGTCGCCAGCGAGGTCCGGCGGGGGACGGGCCCGCTCACGGCGCCTCCGCGCCACTGCCCGCGTTCGGGCCGCTGATGTTTCGCCCGGCCGGTGATCGCGGTCAGCAGATCCTCCACGCCCTCCTCGGTGAGCGCCTCGACCGGGTACCTCGTGGTCGAGTACGGGTTGAGGAAGTTCGGGATGTCCTCGACGGACTGTTGGGGAAACACGACCGGCAGCACTCGCTTGATCTCCCCGCCGAGATCCCGGGTCAGCCGGTCGCGGATCCGTGCCGCTTCGAACTGGGACCCCCGTCCTTCGTCGAACGCCGCCGTTCCCTCGGCGCGGCGCTTGTATTCGGGGGAGGCGACGACCACCACGAAATTCGCCGTGTCGAGATGCTTCAACGCCCACAGCGACCAGTCGCGACGTTCGTCGTCGTCCCATTGATCGAGATGGACTTCGAGGCCGATCCTGCCGTGCAGGAATTCCGCGAAGAGCCGCACCCGCTCTTTGTGCTCCGGCGAATCATGTGCGTAAGTGACGAACACGTGCGGTGCCTCGTTGTCGGCCATCGAAACTCCTGTCCGGTGAAGGGAACCCGGCCGTCCGGGTGGGTCGCATTCTTGATGCGGGACGCGGCCCGCCGCCCCCATTGTCCCTTGCTTGTCAGCTTTCTGTCTTTTCCTGAATCCCTGGTGTCCAGGACAGCGCCTTCGGTGCTCCCGTGTCCAGTTTTTGTCGCGTTTTTGTACCTTTTTCGAAGACGTCACAGGCCCCTACGATCGGGGCTGTCAAGCGGATCGGGGTGCGAAGGGGCGATGGCGCTCGTGTACGAGTACGACGTCTTCATCAGCTATCGCCGAGGTGGGGGAGACGCCCCGGACTGGGTCCGGAATCACTTCCATCCTCGGCTGCAGAGACTTCTGGACGACAATGTCGACTATGACGTCAAGATATTTCTGGAGGACGGCGTTCCGGTCGGGGGAAAGTGGCCGCAGGAGGTCAGGGACGCGTTGCAGCGAACCCGGATCCTGATCCCGGTCTGCTCTCCGAAGTACTTTTACGACGAGTGGTGCCTCGCTGAATGGCACACGATGGCGAAGCGGGAAGAAATCGTCGCGAAGGACGGTTCGGCGAAGCCCGGCAGGTTGATCTATCCGGTGATCTTCAGTGATTCGGAAAACTTTCCCCGCTGGGCGCACGAACGCCGGATGCGTAGCTTCCGGAACTGGAACAAGCCGTATCCGCAATATCAGAACACGCCCGAGTACCTCGATTTCGACCGTGAGATGACGCGGATGGTGGAAGACCTGGTGGAGATCATCCCGCAGGCGCCGCCGTGGTGTGCCGGATGGCCGGTCGAGACACCGCCGCCCGACCCGCCCAGGCCGTCGAAGCTGCCGAGGTTCTGACCCATGGCGGGGACCGTGGTCACGTTCTACTCCTACAAGGGCGGCGTCGGGCGCAGCTTCACCTTGGCCAACATCGCCGTTCTCCTGGCCCGCTGGGGATATCGGGTGCTGTGCCTGGACTGGGATCTCGAAGCACCCGGCCTGGACACCTATTTCCGGCCGATGATGAGCGCGCCCCCGGAGAGCGGCGTCATGGACCTGATCGACGACTTCCGCGACGGCAGGCTTCGTCCCGGCGCGCACACGACCCGGGTACGGCTGCCCGACAAGGTGAAGCTCGACGTCATGACCGCCGGCGTGCCGGGCGCTCCCTACGTCAGGCGGGTGCAGGAACTCGACTGGGAATCCCTCTACGAGCAGGGGTTCGGCGACTATCTCGAACAATGCCGGGAACAGTGGACCGCCGACTACGACTACGTCCTCATCGACAGCCGGACGGGGATCTCCGACATCGGCGGCATCTGCACCGCTCATCTCCCGGACCGGCTCGTGGTCCTGTTCACGGCGAACGTGCAGAGCATGCGGGGCGCCGTCGACATCGCCGAACGCGCCAACGCCGCCCGTGATCGCATGCCCTACGACCGGCCTCAGCTGACCGTCATGCCGGTACTGTCGCGATTCGACGCCCGCGAGGAGTACGCCCGCTCCGAGGAGTGGCGACGCATCTGTCTCGATGAGACCAAGGACCTGTTCCGCAGCTGGCTCGACTGCGAGGTCCCGCCGGATGTGATGTCGCGTCACCTGACACTTCCGTACGTCTCCTTCTGGACCTTCGGCGAGCAGCTCCCAGTGATGACGGAACTCAGCCCGACCGTCGACCAGATCAGTTTCGCCCTGGAGACCGTCGCGGCCGTCGTCGCGCACGACTTCGACCGGACGGACCTGCTCGCGGAGAACCGGGACGCCTTCGTCGCCGCGATCCGCGCGGAGAAACGCGTGTTCGCCCACGACGTCCGGGTCAGTACGACCAGGTTGACGATGCACCTCGCCGACGAGCTCATGAAGTACCTGGGAGAGCTGGGTTTCCGGCCGGTGTTGTCGCTGTCGGGGGAGCGGTCGCTGCTCGAAAAAACCGAGGACGACGCGAAACATCTGTGCCTGATCGTCGACCGGGAAGTGAGCCGGTGGCAGTCGGCCGAGGTCGAACTGTTCCTGCACCGCACTCTCGGTCAGGATCGCCGGGTCGTCCCGGTGCTCACCGAGGACACCGATCCCAACGCCCTGCCCGGTTATGTCGGCAATCTGCGGCATCTCCAGTTCGGCCCGTCGCGCGGGCCGGTGGAGGTCGCCCGGAACCTGGTGGACCAGCTCACCGGGACGATGGCGCTCGTCGAACCGGGCGACCTCGACGTCGCCGGCGTGCTCCGGCAGGCGGCCCGCGCGCGACTGCGCCCGCTGATGTGGGGACTGGTGGACGAGATCGTCGCGGAACTGCAGATCGCGATCGGCGCCGGTGAGCGTGAACGGGTCCAGGACCTCGCGGAGGAACTCATGTCGGCCACGCGGGCCCGGGCGACCGATACCGGGCAGAACCATCGTGTCGTGATCCCGCCCGGCACCCGCTCGGCGATCGACTGGGCGGTGCGGACCGCCGAGGCGAGGGTGAAGCGCCACGGCTTTAGCGGATTTCTCGATCAGCCATAACCCAGGCAGTGAAAGGACCACGGATGACGGATCACTTGGGACAGAAGCAAATCGCGGCGATGCTCGTGCTGATGGTGCTCGCGCGCGAAGTGTCGAACCCGGAGCTGCGCGAAATTGTCGGATTTGTCCTCGACGGCAAGGAACGTCGTCAGCTCAATGACCTCGGTCTTGTGGCCAGTGAACAGCGGGGCCGTCCCTTCTACCACGAGCTTACCGAGCGAGGCTGGGCCTGGTGCGAGGAGGAGCTGAACGTGGAGGAGATGCCGTCGCCCCGGACCAGTCTCGGCAGCGCCCTGTACGTCCTTCTCGGCGGGCTCGGCAGGCACCTCCGCCGGGGAAATCTCAAGCTCGCTGACCTCTTCATGCCCGCCATCGAACTGACTGCCGAAGAGATCGAGACCCGGATCCGGCTCGCCTATCGAAAACTGTCCGATGCTCCCCGTGACTGGGTCGCGCTCGTGGAGCTAAGGCCGATGCTCGGCGAAGTGTCTACTGTGGACGTCGACGCGGTGCTGAAGGAACTCAGCCGCTCCGAGCAGATTCGTCTTGTTCCAGAGTCGAACCGCAAGACACTCACCGCCGCCGCTCATGCCGCCGCCGTTCGTATCGGCGGTGAGGACAATCATCTGCTCTCGATCGAGGAGCCGTGATGGATCCCCAGGCGGCGCTCGCGGCCCTGCGCTTCGACTGGGCTGACACACCCGACCATGTGTGGCGTGATTCGCCCTACCACGTCGACGGCCTGCACACCGGCGTCCTGACCCAGGTGAGCGCGGGAATCAGGGAAGCTGTTGCCAGCAACGGACCGAGCCCCATAGGGCTGGTCCTCCAAGGGAAGAAGGGAGTGGGCAAGACCCACCTGCTCGGCCTCGTCCGAAAGCAGGCACACGGCGCTCGCGGCTACTTCTTCCTCAACGACCTCACGGCGGGCGACGCCTTCTGGGAGGACACCGCGGAGGCGATGCGCCGCGGCCTTTCGCGGCTCGATGGATCCGGCGTGCCTCAACTCGCCAGCTTCCTCCGACGCGTCTGCCTCCGCGCGAGTATCGATGCGAACGTCACCAAGAAGATTTTAGGCGGGCGTAGCCTGTCGAGGGGCGACCTCGACACGTTCATCGACGGCCTGCGAACCCTCGATCGAGATGTGGCCAGGGAATGCGCCGATACGGCGCGGGCGCTGGTGCTTTACGCCAGCGAGGATTCGAGCAAGAACTACGTCGGGGACGACTATCTCGGCGTGTTCCTCGAGTCGAAACCCGGGGACCGCCGTAAATGGGGTATCCGATCAGACCCCAAGTCTGCGATGACCCAGGTCAAGAACATCACGCGGTTGCTCGCGCTCACCGGCCCGATCGTGATCGCTGTGGATCAGCTCGACACCCTGGTGGCCCGCTCCACGGTGGGTACCGAACGTGTGCGTGGAACCGCCGAGGAGGACCAGCTCGTCGCGGATATCGCGGACGGACTCATGGGGCTGAGGGAAGTCACCAGGCGAACCCTGACAGTGCTCGCCTGCTTGCCCGGCACTTGGGAGCTGCTCAAGAAGAAGGCCACCGACACGGTGCCGGACCGCTTTCGTGAAGCCGAGTTCCTCGGCCGGGTCACGAGTGCGGAAGTCGGCAGAGCTCTGGTCGAGAAGCGTCTCGCAGTCGCGTACGAGGCGATGAAGTTCGTACCGCCCCACCCCACTTGGCCGGTATCGGCTGTCGCATTCGACGGTGTGTGGGAAGAGACGTCACCGCGAGAGCTCTTGAAGCGGATAGTCGCGCACATCGATTCCTGTGTGCGCGCGGGCCGGCTCAGCGAGCTGACCACATTCGACGAACGTGGCGTGCGCTCGGCCGGTCCGCCGCGACCGGCGATGGCTGCTGATCGGTTCGCCGAACTGGACAAACGGTTCGAGGAATATCGCTCGGAGGCCGATCCGTCGGCGCTGCTGGACCCGAAGGTCGAGGACAAGGTGATGCCCCGGCTGCTGTCCGCCGCGCTACGGGGATGGATCACCGAGGTGGGCGACGACAACATGGAATGGGTCCATGGGGCGAAGAGCGACCGGAACGAGCTGCACGCCTGGCTCACCCGGACGTTGGACGAGGCGTCAGATCTGGAAGAACACTGGGCGTTCCGTGCTATCGCGGCGTCGCACCCCATCGCCGCGTTGCACCGGTTCCGCAAGGCGCGATCGGCGGCCGGAGTGCGGAAGGGCGCGGAAAATCGACATCTCGTCCTGATTCGCAACCTGGAATGGTCGAAAGGAGACAAGACACAGGAAGAGCTTGAAGCGTTCACAAAGAACGGTGGCAAGTCACGGGAACTGTCCGATGAGGACATCCGCACGTTTTGGGCGCTGGACAAGATGTTCGCCGAGGGAAGCCGGGAGTTCCACGAATGGCTGGTCGACCGACGCCCCGCCAGCCGGTCCGAACTCCTGGCGGAAGTCCTGCCGGAGCCTCTTCCCTTGCAGGCGGAAGGTGAGGCGTACACGCCGTCCGCCGAAGGGCAGATCACCCTCGGGACCGTGGCGGGCAGCGGGAAACCGGTCAGGATCGAGCTTGCCGCCCTGCGCAAGCACGCCGCGGTCTTCGCGGGTTCCGGTTCCGGGAAAACGGTGCTGCTGCGGCGGATCGTGGAGGAGTGCGCGCTGCAGGGCGTTTCGGCGATCGTGCTGGATCCGAACAACGACCTCGCCCGGCTCGGCGACGCCTGGCCGGAACAGCCCGAGGCGTGGGGGCCGGACGACGCCCAGTCCGCCAAGCGGTACCTGACCGAGACCGACGTCGTCGTGTGGACGCCGGGACGGGCGAGCGGCAGGCCGCTCGCGTTCCAGCCGTTGCCCGATTTCGCGGGTGTCCTCGACGACGAGGACGAGTTCACCGCTGCCGTCGAGGTCGCGGTGGCCGCGCTCGCGCCCCAGGTGAAGCTGACCGGAAGCACGGCGAAGACCACCGTCGGGCTCGCGGTGCTGCGGCAGGCGGTCGTGCACCACGCCCGTACCGGGTCCCGGAGCCTGCCGGAACTGATCGAGGTGCTCGAAGACCTGCCCGACGGGGTGAGCACCTTGAACAGCGGCAGGAAACTGGCGGCCGAACTGGCCGAACTGCTGAAGGCCTCGATGGTCAACGACCCTCTCCTGGCCGGCGGCGGCACCCCTGTCGACCCGGGTCTTCTGCTCGCTCCCGGGGAAGGAAAGCGAGCGAGGGTTTCGGTCATCAGTTTCGTCGGGCTGCCTTCGGAGAAACAGCGGCAGAACTTCGTCAACCAGCTCCAGATGGAACTTTTCGCCTGGGCCAAGCGGAATCCGGCCGGCGACCGGCCACTCGGTGCCCTGTTCGTCATGGACGAGGCGCAGATGCTCGCCGCGTCGGGCACGCTCACGGCGAGTACTCGCAGCACCATCGTGCTCGCCTCGCAAGCCCGGAAGTACGGCCTGGGACTGCTTTTCGCGACGCAGGCGCCGAAGGGACTGCACAACCAGGTCGTCGGCAACGCGATGACGCAGTTCTTCGGCAGGCTCAACAGCCCGGCCCAGATCGCCGCGGCCAACGAACTGGCCAGGGCCAAGGGCAGCCCGGTCGACGACATCTCGCGGCTGGAACGCGCCCAGTTCTACGTGGCGGGGGAGGGCTTCGGGTTCCAGCGGGTGACCACCCCGCTGTGCCTCACCCACCATCCGGCCAGCCCGCTCAGCGTCGAGGAGGTGCTCGCCCGCGCTCGCGCCCAAGCCGAGTGAAACCCACGCCCGTCCGCCTCACCAACCATGCTCGCTGGAAAGGATTTCGCACCATGGCAGGAATCTTCATCGTCGCCCGGCCCGGTGACGGCCAGGACCTGATCCCGGGTCTCGACCGAAGCCTGGGTCACGTGTTCGGAAAGGACCGGGTGCTCCGGTCCGGCGGCCCCGCGTCCGTCCTGGTGGTGCCTGTCGGCGCCGAAGGACTCGACGACCTCGACGAGGAAGGCCATCAGAAGATCGCCGACGCGCTGCGGCTCGGCGAGAAGGTCGTCCCGGTGCTCACCGAGGACGCCGTCATGCCCGACGAGAGCGAACTGCCGTCCGAACTCGCCGGGTTCGCCCGCCTGCGGTACCGGCAGCTGGGCGGGCACGCGCCGGAACAGGACATCGCGGGCCTGATCGGCGAGCTGATCCGGGTCTGCCCGGAATTGGGCATCGGTGTCGTCGAAGGTCTGGAGGACCTGTCGGAGTGGCTCGACGCCTGGCGGCACGAGACCCGTCCCGTACTGCCCAGGACGCTCCCGGTGCTCGGCCGGGACCGGGAGGTGGAACGGCTGTGCGCGTGGCTGGACGCCGAGCCGTCGGTCCTGCCCGTGTACGCCGGCAGCCGGACCGAGGCGGCGGCGTTCGTGGCCACGGCGCTGGCGGCCCACCGGCCCGGTCTGCGAGCGGTCCGGGTGTCCGGCCAGGAAGGCTGGCGGCATTGCCGGGACCTGGAGATCCCCTTCGTCGCCGTGGTGGACGGTGCCGGAGCCGAGGTGGCGGAGAAGGACAGCGGTGGCGGCCATGTCGTCGTGGTGCGGAGCACGCCGGATCGGAACGGTTCCGATCTCTTGGTCCTGCCCGGGATTCCCCGCGACGAGGCGGCCGAGGTGTTCGCCGCGACAGGGATCTCGCCCGCCGACGTGGACACGTACGCGGATCTCGCCCGGCGGAGCATCGGCAGCCTGCGTCGACGGCTCGGCGTCGCCGGTGACCTCCCGAAGTGGGTGAACCCGCTGGAGCGTGATCTCGCCGCACCGCTTCTGCTGATCGGCCGGTGGTCGGCGGGGTCGCGGCACGATCTGGACGAGATCGCCGCGATCGCCGGACGCGAGACCGAGGAACTCAAGCGCTTCTTCACCAGCTCCCAGGGCGGAGAAGATCCGCTCCTGGCCCGGTCGGGCGACCGCGTTCGGCTGGCGGATCCGCACGATGCCTGGGCTCTCCTGCACGGCAGGCTCGGCGCGCAGGATCTGCGGCGCTGGCACGACGAGGCCGTCAAGGTGCTCGGCGAGCGGGAACCCGGCCGGAAATGGTCGGCGGAGCTGAGGCACGGCTTGGCACGGAGCGCGGCGTTCCTGGCTTCGCAGGGGGAGACGACCTTGCCCGGTGGCGTCGTCTGCGCCGAGCACGCCGCGCGTCTCGTCCGTGACCTGCTCGGGCAGGCCAACGACGACGTGGACGGGGTGCTCTGGCGGTCGCTCGCCGATGTGCTGCCCTTGCTCGCCGAAGCCGCTCCTCACGAGTTCCTCGGGGCCGTCGATCACGCGCTGACCAGCAACCCGTCCCCGCTGAGCGGGAGTTCCGACGGTCTCGTGGCGGCGTTGGAAACGGTCTGCTGGTCCGACGACGCGTTGCCGATGGTGGTCTCGCTGATGGCCGAGCTGACCCGGCCGGTGCGCGGGACGGACGACGGGCCGTTCGCCTCGCTGATCACCCTCGTGCAGCCCTGGTATCCGTACCTGGAGCTGCCCGGCGGACAGCGCGCGGACCTGGTGAAGGCGATCGGACGGCGTAACCCGGAAACCGGCTGGCGGCTGGTTCTCGCGCTGTTGCGCGGTCCGCGGGGGCACCTTCTCGCGGCTCCCCGGCGGCCTCAGGTCCGTCTCGAATGGACGATCCCGGTGCCGCCGGTCGCCGTCTCCGACGGTCCGGAATTCGAAGACGGCTTGGTCACCGCGGCGCTGACTGCGCTGGAGGAACGGCCTCAGCGGTGGTGCGAGTTCTTCGAGCAGCAGGCCGAGCTGAACGCCGCGCGATGGGACCGGGTCGTCGAGGCCCTCACGAGGTTGGACGCCGATCGGCTCTCGGCGGACGAACGTCTTCACCTGTGGGACCGGCTCACCGAACTGACCGCCGAGCACCGTCATCACGCGGGTGCCGAGTGGGTGCTGCCGGAAGAACTGCTGCAGTGGCTGGAATCCTGCGCCGAGATGATCGAGCCCGCGATCAACCCCGGGCGGCACGGCCTGTTGTTCGGCCGGTCCCCGTACCTCGAAGGTGGCGACTCGCTCGATCCGGAGGACCGTGAAGCCGAGATCGACCGCCTTCGCCGCGAAGCCGTCAGCGGTGTCCTCCGCGAGCACGGTGTCGACGGGCTGAGCGCGCTCGCCGCGGAGAGTGCCCGGCCCCGGCTGGTCGGGATCGTCGCGGCCAGGGTGGCCGCGGACGAACTCCAGGAAGACGCGCTCGCGGAACTGGGCCACGAGGACTGGGCGTCCGGTTGGGCGGGCGAGATGGCCCGGTCCCAGGGCGAGGAGTGGCGGCAGGAGGTCGCGACGCAGCTCAAGGAGCAGGACAGGCTGGTCGACTACCTCTTGGCCGTGCCCGTGGACCACGCGCTGCCGCTGCTGGATTCCGCCGACGACGCGGTCCTCGAGAACTTCTGGACGCATGTCGGCCCCTGGCCGCTCCCCGAGGGCCAGGAATCGTTCTTCGTCACGCAGCTGGTGCGGCGGCGGCCGTGGGCGGCGGTCAAGGCGCTCGCGCTGGGCGTCCGCGCGGAGGAACCGCCCTCGTTGCCCGCTTCCCTGGTCGAAGACGTGCTGCTGCAGGCGTCCGCCGAAGGTGTCGAGCCTCCCGACCGCAAAACCGTCGCGGGAGTGGGGCCGCTGCTGGACCATCTCGTCGTGGCCGGCGGTTCGGACGTCGCGGTCGCGCGGCTGGAACTGCGGTTCCACGCGGCGCTCAAGCACCGCCGGAAGCCTCGGAGCCTCCATCGGATTCTCGCCGAGAACCCCGACGCGTTCGTCGATCTCTGCACCCGGATCCAGCCCGCCGACGACGGCACCCCGAGCGTGGAACTGGTCAACGCGTGGCTCGCGATCTTCGAGACGCGCACCATGCCGGGCGAGACGGACTCCGGTCTCGACGGTGCCGCGCTCAAGGACTGGGTTTCGCGTGCCCGCGCCGAGTTCGCCGAGCGCGGCCGGGCCGGGTTCGGCGACCGGGCGATCGGCACCGTGCTGGCGAGCGGTTCCCCGCTCTCGGACGACGGGTGGCCGCCGGAGCCGGTCCGCGACGTCCTGGACGTCGCCGACGGCGGGTATCTCCGGGACGGTTTCGCCAGCGGCCTGAACGTCCAGGACGGCGACTCCCGGGAGCTCGCTCAGCGGCATCGTGGCTGGGCCCGGCGGATCAACGTCGGCTGGCCGCGGGTCGCCGCGCTCCTGCGTGAGCACGCCGACGACCTGACCCGGCGCGGCTAGCGGTCGTGCCCGTGTGGAGGGGCCGAACGGCTCCTCCACACGGGCCGCCTCCTAGGCTGAACACCACACGCGGTGGACGGGAGGCCAAGATGACCGGGACGACGACGGCCGGGGTGATGGCCGAGCTGGCCGCGCTCGAGGACCCGCGGGCACGCCAGGTGAACGAGAAACACGGCGACGACCACGGGGTGAACCTCGGCAAGCTGCGCGCGCTCGCGAAGCGGCTGAAAACCCAGCAGGACCTGGCGCTGGAGCTCTGGGCCACGGACGACACCGCGGCGAAACTGCTCGCGCTCCTGATCTGCCGTCCGAAGGCGTTCGAACCTGACGACCTGGACCGCATGGTGCGCGAGGCGCGTACTCCGAAGGTGCACGACTGGCTCGTGAACTACGTGGTCAAGAAGAACCCGCACGCCGAAGAGCTACGCCTGGCCTGGTCCGCCGATCCGGACCCCGTGGTCGCGAGCGCGGGCTGGGCGCTGACCACCGAACGGGTGGCGAAGAAGTCCGAGGGCCTGGACCTCACCCGGCTGCTCGACGTCATCGAGGCGGAGCTGAAGACCGCGCCGGATCGCCTGCAGTGGGCGATGAACCATTGCCTGGCGCAGATCGGGATCGACCACGCTGAGTACCGGGACCGGGCGATCGGCATCGGGGAACGCCTGGAAGTGCTCAAGGACTACCCGACGCCACCGAACTGCACGTCTCCGTTCGCGCCCGTGTGGATCACCGAGATGGTGCGGCGGCAGCACGCGTAGCGTCCGCCTTGATGTCCTCGAACTGGGCACCCATGCGCGCCGCGAGCGCCTGCGCCGCCCGCAACGGCCGGACCATCACCTTGAAGTCGGTGATCTTGCCGTCGGCGTCGAAGGTCAGGAGATCGCAGCCGTTGATCTCCAGCCCGTCCACCGTCGCTTCGAACTCGTACACGTGGTGCGCGCCGTCGTGGATCTCGCGGACGTAGCGGAAGTCCTCGAACACGCGCAGGACACCGCGCAGGATCGCCCCGGTGATCGCCTTTCCCTGGTAGGGCTTGAAAGCCACCGGGCTGGTGAAGACCACGTCGTCGGCGAGCATCGCCTCGATCGCGGCGGCGTCCTTCGCTTCGACTGCCTGACGGAACGTGGGCATGACGATCTCCTCATAGTCAACTTGTTGAGTAGACGCCGCCGAGCCTAGGTGATCGCCGCGCCTGCTGTCCATCAAAGTGACTAATCAACTTTGCGACTAGTCCACGCGGGCTCTATCATCGCGCCATGGCGTTGCGGAACGCGATCCTCGCGATGCTCCTGGACGGCGAGTCCTCGGGCTACGACCTGGCGAAGGGGTTCAACGCGTCGGTCGCCAACTTCTGGACCGCGACCCCGCAGCAGCTCTACCGGGAGCTGGACAAGATGGAGTCGCAGGGCCTGGTGGCGGCCCGGATCGTCGAACAGGAGCGGCGTCCGAACAAGCGGCTGTTCTCCTTGACCGAAGCGGGTGCGGCCGAACTCGCCGAGTTCACCACGCGCGCACCGAAACCGACCGCGATCCGCGATGAGCTGCTGGTGCAGATCCAGGCGGTGGAGGCCGGTGACGACGAGCGGATCCGAGGCGCCGTCGCCAACAGGATGGCCGTCGCCGAAACGAAACTCAAACGCTTCGAACGCCTCCGGGACCGCCTGCTCGGCGAGTCCGCCGAGGTGGACTTCCTCGCGACCGCGCTGCGGGTCGGCCCGTATCTGACCCTCGCCCGCGGGATCGCGTTCGAACAGGAGAACATCCGTTGGTGCGAACAGGTTCTCGCGGTGCTCGACCGGCGCGCGGCCGCC
Organism: Amycolatopsis oliviviridis; assembly: GCF_014654365.1. Classification (GTDB taxonomy): domain Bacteria; phylum Actinomycetota; class Actinomycetes; order Mycobacteriales; family Pseudonocardiaceae; genus Amycolatopsis; species Amycolatopsis oliviviridis. The sequence goes on along the minus strand of NZ_BNAY01000002.1, from coordinate 128,034 downwards.
GGTTCCGGAGGTGATCGGCTTGACTGAACGGGAAAAGGGCCCGGCGTTCCGGCAGGTGGTGCTGGACTGCACCGACGCCCGCGCTCTCGCGGAGTTCTACCGGCGGCTGCTGGTGTGGGACTATCGCCCGGGTGACGAACCGCCCGGGTCCGGTGCCGAGGACAAGGACTGGCTGGTGCTGCGCAACCCGGACGGCGGGGCACAACTCGCCTTCCAACAGGTCGAGCGGCTGGAAGAAGCGAGCTGGCCGGACGCCGAGCCGATACCCCAGCAACTGCACCTGGACCTGACCGTGGACTCGGCCGAGGAACTGGAGGCGCAGCACGCCCGGGTCCTCGAACTCGGCGGACGGCTCCGGTACGACCGCAGTGACGATCCGGACGAACCCCTGCGCGTCTACGCGGATCCGTCGGGGCATCCGTTCTGCATCTTCGTCGCCTGAAGACCCGCCAGGCCGCACCGGGGCGGTGTCCCGAGCGCCACGCCGGGGACACTCACCGTCTCGAGCGTGGCGCTCGCGACATAGCGCCCTGACGTTCGTGTACAGCATGTCTAGGCAGGCGGCTCTCCCGGTCCTCCGCCGCCGAGACGTCACCCAAGACCGCCGACCCGTACCACGAACGCGCCACTTTTCGCTTACCCCTCAAGAGAACGACACTGCCACTCACGACCCCCCGACCGACGCGGCCTGGCGGGTCAGCGGCGTTGCGAAAGCCACTTTCGCAACGTTGAAGGTTGCGAAAGTGGCTTTCGCAACCTTCGAACCTGGCGACAGCCGCCAAGCTAGCAGGACACCTTTGCCTTACCTGTCAAGAGAACCCGAACCGCCACTCACGATCCCGGTCCTCAGGAGCGGCAGAGCAACGCGTCCGGAGTGCGATTCGAGCCGACGCGGCCGGTGTACGCGACACCGGCGACGTATTCGCCGGGCGCGCACTGACCCTTGTAATGGCCCGACGCGAAGTCGCCACCGGGAGACCCGGACGGCCGGTTGTCGCCGCGGTCGAACCAGACCGTCCGGCCGGTGCGGCCCAGCGGGGTGGCGGATTTGCCGCACAACAGGGCGGAGAACGCCGCGCCGGTGACGCTGTAGCCGACAGCGGCATGATCGGGCGGGCATTGCACCTTGGTGTACCCGGACGCCCAGTCAGTGTCCACATAGGTCTCGTCGCGGACCGCGGAGTAGCCAGCCGGAACGGCGAGCGTGCCGGTGCACAGGCCCCGGTTGCCGGTGTGGGCGAGACCGGTGAGCCGCTGGCCGTCGGGACAGGCACCCTTGCGCGCGCCCGGATTCCAGTCCGTCATCGCGCGGACCTTGCGGGACGCTGGGAAATCGGCGTGGTCGAGGTTGAGCATCGACCAGCGCTCGGTCACCGGGATCTGTCCGGTGCGGGAAGGCGAGTCCACCAGCCGCCGCCAAGCCGGGCCGCGCCAGTCCGTCCCGTCGAGCACGTCGACGCGTCGGCCCGCGGTGTCCCATGAGAGCAACGACCATCCGTTGCCCCCGTTTCCGGTGTGGAAACCGACCGCCGGCCAGTAAGCGAAATCGGTGTCGTTCTCGGCCAGATAGCCGACGAAGTTCTCGAACCAGGCCCTGCTCGCCGCGTCGGTGGTGTAGCGGCCTTCGCCGAACTCGCTGATCCAGAGCGGGGCGGTGTAATGCTTGCCGGTCTCCGCCGAGACGAAGAACGCTTGCCGGTACAGGACATCGCGGAGTTGCTGCGGTGACAGGTCCCGGTAGCGCGGGTCGTGGGTCTCACCGGTGCCGGTCGCTCCGGAATGGTTCGGGCCGGTGTAGCCGTAGAAGTGCGCCGCGTAGACCAGTTTCCCGGAATCCACGAGCGTGTGCGACAGCGTGCGGGCGGGCTCCAGCGTGGGCCTGCCGTGGGGAAGGCCGTCCACGGGCAGGCCGGTCCAGTTGATGCCCTCGACGATCAGCAGCAGGTCGGGATTGGCTTCGGTCAGGATGCGGTCGGCGACCTGCTGACTGGCCCGCTGCCAGTCGGTGCCGTTGCCCCAGCCCCAGTTGGGATCGTCGAAGACGTTGCGGCGGACCTCGTTGTACAGGTCGGCGCCGACCACCCGCTTGTTCGCGGCGTAGCGGCGGGCCATGAACAGCCAGTCGTCCTGCCAGCGCTGCTCGGACTGCGCGGTGTTCCAGCGCTCGTTGCCGTCGAGACCGCAGCACCAGCGCGACGTCGTGGTGTGATTGTTGAGGATCACCGCGAACCCGCGAGCGGTCAGCCGCGCGACGACGCGGTCGTAGACCTGCAGCGGGGTCAGGCCGCGCAGATCCGGGTTCGCCGCGAGATCGGGAACCTTCGCGGTGTCGTGGATCATGGCGTTGGAGAAGGGCAGCCGGACGCTGTTCAGGCCCAGCTCCGCCAGCCCGTCGATGACGGTGTCGATCGAGACCCGGTCCAGTCCGAGCGGCGTCTGGTAGGCGATCTCGCCGGCGTGGTGCGTGGCGGGATCGTTCACATCGCCCGACCCGGTCCACGTACCGCTCGCGCCGTGCCAGTTGGCGGCCCTCAGCTTGAACCGGTTGCCCGCCGCGTCGACGATGTAGCGGCCGCGCGTGCCGAGCGGCGCGACCCAGCCCGACGGGTCCGCCTCGGTTCCGGCGGCCGCGAGCGGGGGAGGGGGAACCACGACACCGACGGTCACCAGTACCGCGAGCAGCACACTCTTGATCGTCACACGCCGGAGCTAACCAGCCGCACGGCCGGTTGTATACGGACGATCGGGTTCACTGTTGGTAGCTTCCCCGCATGACCACCGCGTTGATCATCGGTGACCTCCAGCGAGGTATCACGGGCGGCTACCCGTTCGCCAGGCAAGTCCTGCCGCCGCTCACGGCCCTGGTGCCTCGCGCCCGCGAGTCCGGCGCGCTCGTCGTGTTCGTGCACTTCGCGTTGCGGGGCAACGGAGCCGACCTGCCGCCGGGAAACGCCTTGTTCAAGACGTTCCACGAGTACGGCGACACCTTCCACGAGGGTTCGGCCGGGACCGAGATCGACCTGCCGGTCGCCGACGAGGACGTGGTCGTGCTGAAGCGCCGGGCCAGCGCGTTCGCCGGCACCGACCTCGATCTGGTGCTGCGCGCGCAGGGCGTCGACACCGTCGCGATCGCCGGGGTCGCGACCAGCGCGATGGTGACCGCGACGGCCTACGACGCGGCGGACCGCAGCTATCACGTGACCGTGCTGCGCGACGGCTGCGCCGACGGTGACCAGGCGATGCACGACTTCTTCGTGGACACGGTCTTCCCGAGCCGGGGGTTCGAGGTCGTCTCCTGCGCGGACTGGTCGTGAGCGGCGTTTCAGGTTCTGATGCGGGTAAGGCGAAGATGTCAGGCTCGCTCGCCCGCACGTCGGCTTCGGATGTTGCGAAAGTGGCTTTCATAACCTTCAGCGTTGTGAAAGCCACCTTCACAACACCGCCCTGCCCCAGAGCAACCGCACGGACGCTCGCTTGCCTCCGCCGACGTCGCGAAAGCCACTTTCGGGACATCAGGTGTCGTGTCATGTCTCGGGAGGTGTGACACAGGTTGGTATCAGCTGCTATGACACAGTTTTCTTGTGGTGATCAGCTTGACGTCGGGTCCCTGCGCGAGCCAGGCCGGGCTGAGGTCGGGCAGCAGTAAGGCTGCCCGGCGCGCAGGCTCCAGCGTATGGCCCGCGCCCCCAACATCAAGCTGATCGACGGCTGTGTCACATCTTCTGAGACTTCATCTGTGTCAAAGCAGCTGAGACTCAACAGGACATCAGGTGTCGCGAAAGTGGCTTTCGCGACGCTCCGGCCGCCGTGGCCTTCGATAAATCCCAGGCGGGATCGGTCCCCGATATGGCACCGTGCACGGGAGCTGATCAAGGGGGCGGTGGATGCAGACGTGCAGACTCGGGCGCACCGGCGTCGAGGTGACCCGGCTGGGGTTCGGCGGCGGTCCGCTCGGCGGGCTGTTCGCCCCGCTGGACGACGAGACGGCGGCCGGGGCACTGGCCGCCGCGTGGGACGGCGGGATCCGGTACTTCGACACGTCGCCGCACTACGGCATCGGGCATTCCGAACGCCGGATCGGCGAGTTCCTGCGTACGCGGCCGCGTGATTCCTACGTCCTGTCGACCAAGGTCGGCCGTCTGCTGGTGCCGCAGGACGCGGACGGGAAGAACGATCCGGCCGGGTTCCATGTCCCCGCGACACATCGCCGGGTCCGCGACTTCACGCGCGACGGGATCAGGCGCAGCGTCGAGGACTCGCTGGAGCGGATGGGCCTGGACCGGATCGACGTCCTGTACCTGCACGACGCCGAGGAATACTTCGGCGACGCCGTCCGCGAGGGGTATCCGGCCCTGGCGGAGCTGCGGTCCGAAGGGGTCGTCGGCGCGATCGGCGCTGGCATGTACGACACGGCCCTGCTGACGACTTTGGTGAAGGAGACCGACGTCGACGTGGTCATGCAGTCCGGCCGCCACACGCTGCTCGATCACAGCGCGCTCGACACGTTCCTGCCAGCCTGCCGGGAACGCGGTGTCTCGGTGATCGCGGCGTCGATCTTCAACTCGGGCCTGCTCGCCGCGCCGCGGCCGGTCGAGGGCGCGTACTTCGATTACGAGGCCGCCACGTCGGACGTCGTGGAGCGGGCGAACAAGATCGCCGACGTATGCGAGGCGCACGGCGTGACACTGCCGCAGGCGGCCATGGCCTTCCCGCTCCGGCATCCGGCGGTCGCCGGGATCGCGGTGGGAATGCGGTCCGCGGAGGAGGCTCGGCGCAACGTCGATTCCTTCGCCGTGGAAGTGCCCGCGCGGGTCTGGGACGACCTGGGCGCCGCGGGCTTGATCCGTTCGAACAACGATTAGGGTGAGTTGATGGTGTCGGTCAAACAGGTCCAGATCACTTTCGATTGCGCGAAACCCGAGCGTGTAGCCCGTTTCTGGTGCGAGGTGCTCGGGTATGTCGTGCCGCCGCCACCGGAAGGGTTCGCCTCCTGGGACGACTACACCCGTTCGCTGCCGCCCGAGAAGCAGGACGCGAATTTCGTCTGCAGTGATCCCACGGGAGCGGGTCCGCGGCTGTACTTCCAGCGTGTGCCGGAAGGCAAGGTCGTCAAGAACCGGGTGCATCTCGACGTACGGGTCGGCACCGGGCTCGTGGGCGAAGAACGTCTCGCCGCCCTCCAGGCCGAGTGCGCCCGGCTGGTCGCGCTCGGCGCGACCCGCGATCAGGTTCTGCTCGCCGACGAGGAAAACGAGTCCTGCATCAATATGCGGGACGTCGAGGGCAACGAATTCTGCCTCGACTGACACTCTTTCGGCTGACCGCCATTCGCGGGATCGATTCGCAACCGATGCACAACTGGTGTATCGTCTTGGATCGCTCACGAAGCGAAAATGACCACCTCAGAAACGTGGGTGACGTGCCGTTTCGTCACCCTGCGGGCCCGGCCACCCTCCCCCTCGAGCCGGGTTCCGTGTGCCCGGTGGCGCCCGGGCGAAGCCGGCCCCCTCCCGGTCGATCCGAGGCGCCGCCGGGTACTCACCCGTGTTCGTGGTCCCGGACCGTCGCCGTGGGAAGACACGCGAGGCCGCCTCGTCGCTGCGGTCGGAACGAGGAGTGATCTCGTAAGCTGACCGCGGTGTGCACCCGCGCAAGGGGAGGACTACGCCTGAATTCGTGAGGTGTCGATGGACGTCGATGAGGTGAGTGCGGGTTCCTGGACCCCGGGCATGGTCGCGGAGGAACTCGGCATCTCGCCGGTGACGCTCCGGACCTGGGCGTCCCGCTACGGCGTCGGTCCCTCGCTGCGGCCCGACGGGCGCCATCGCCGCTACTCCGACGCAGACGTCCGCAAGCTCCAGTACATGCGGCGGCTGATCGGCCGCGGCGTCCGGCCGCGCGAGGCGGCGGCCGCCGTGTTCTCCGGCCTGGCCGAAGCGGTTCCCGAAATCTCCTTCGACGAACGGGCGGGCGAGCTGGAGCGGGCCGCGGAGGAGCTCGACTTCCCGGTCATCGCGGCTCTGCTGGACGAAACGCTCGACACGATGGGCGCGGCGAGGACGTGGACCGAGATCCTGTTGCCGATCCTGCGCGACCTCGGCGGCCGCTGGGCCGGGGGCGACGTGTGCTTCGAGTCCGAGTGGGCGCTCACCAGCGAAGTGTCGTTCGCGCTCCAGCGTTATGTCGCCCGGTTCGCCTACACGCCGTCGGAGCGGCGCGTGCTCATCGCCTGCTGTCCCGGGGAACGCCACAGCCTGCCCGTCGAGATCCTGCGCGCGTCGATGGCGGAGGTCGGCATCCCCGCCGTCTATCTCGGGCACATGGTGCCGGCGGAGACCACGGCGGGGATGGTCGCCAAACTCGAACCGGTGCTGGTCGTGCTGTGGTCGATGTCCCCGGCGACCGTCGACGACCTGCTGCGCCAGCGCCTTCAGCGCCGCGGGTTCGACGTCGCCGTCGCGGGCCCGGGCTGGACGGGGCTCAACGTCCGCGGTGCCCCCTGGGTGAACGACCTGGCCGGGGCGATGGATCTCGCCGCCGAGCGGATGAAGGCCTGACACCCTACGATCGCATCGATTATGAATCGAAACATGAGTGGCTCCGACCCGCTGTGGCTGTTCGGTGATCAGCTGGGGCCGCATTTCCACGGCACGACGGGGAACCGGGACCGTGAGGTGCTGCTGATCCGCTCGGCCGCGGCCTTCGCGCGCCGTCCGTTCCATCGGCAGAAGATCCACCTCGTCGAGGCCGGGATCCGGCGGCTCGCCGCGGAGCTCGGCGACCGGGCCCGGATCGTCGACGCGCCGACCTACACGGCCGGGTTGCGCCGCTTCGGACGGCCGGTCGTGGTGCACGAACCCGGCTCGCACGCCGCCGAGGCGCTCGTGCGGCGCCTGCAGCAGGAAGGTCTGGTCACGGAAGTCCTGCCGACACCGGGTTTCGTCCGGTCCAAAGTGGACTTCGCGAGCTGGGCGAAGGACCGGCGGCGGTTCGTGATGGAGGACTTCTACCGCGATCAACGCCGCCGGTTCGGTGTCCTGCTCGAACCGGACGGCGGCCCGGCGGACGGGAAATGGAACTTCGACCACGACAACCGGCGTCCCCCGCCGGGCCGGTCGACACTGCCCGTTCCCGCGCCCTGGTTCCCGGTCGAGGACGACGTGGACGAACAGGTGCGCGCGGACCTCGACAAGGCGGAACGGGACGGCGAGATCCAGCCGGTCGGTGTCGACGGGCCACGCCGTTTCGCGGTCGGCCAGGTCGAGGCGGAGGAGGCGCTGGACCGGTTCCTCGACCACCGGCTGGCGACCTTCGGCCCGCACCAGGACGCCATGCTCAGCGCGGACTGGGCGATGTCGCACGCGTTGCTGTCGGTACCGCTGAATCTCGGCCTGCTCGACCCGCTCGACGTCGTCCGCCGCGCCGAGGAACGCTACCTGTCCGGCGCCGCGCCGCTGGCGAGTGTCGAAGGGTTCGTCCGGCAGATCCTCGGCTGGCGTGAATGGATCTGGCACCTCTACTGGCATCTGGGGCCGGATTACCTGAAGAGGAACGAACTCCAGGCCCATCGGAAGCTGCCTCGGTGGTGGCGGGAACTCGACGCCGACTCGGTCGAGGCGGCCTGTCTCCGCACCGCGCTCGCCGGTGTGCGGGACCGCGGCTACGCCCACCACATCGAGCGGCTCATGGTGCTGGGCAACCACGCCCTGCAACGCGGTTACGACCCGGCCGAGCTGACCGGCTGGTTCGCCACCGCCTTCGTCGACGGATTCCCGTGGGTGATGCCCGCCAACGTCATCGGGATGAGCCAGTACGCGGACGGGGGAATCGTCGGCACCAAGCCGTACGCGGCGGGCGGCGCCTATCTCAACCGTATGAGTGACCACTGTGGTGGCTGTGTCTACGACCCGAAGAAACGAGTGGGCGACAAAGCCTGCCCATTCACCGCCGGGTATTGGGCTTTCCTCGACCGCAACGCGGATCGCCTGCGGGGCAATCCGCGGATGCGGCAACCGCTGAACGGCTTGGGCAGGCTCGCCGACCTTCCGGACGTCGTGGCGCGGGAAAGCCGGCGAAATCGATTCTGACCCACGAACCGGCGAAAACGCGCGCAACGTCCTCCTCGCGCTCATCGATACAAGGGGAGGAGGTCGAAGATGCCGAAGGCTTTGAGCTACGCGGACGCCGTCCGGATCCTGGGCGGCGGAACACCCGACAAACTGGTGACCGCACTCGATCGCCTCGCCGGTGGCGCGTTGCTCGCGTTGTCCGCCACCGGATCCACGCTCGCCTTGAGCCTCTTCGACGCGAAGTCCGAGTTCTTCCGCCTGACGGGTGAACTGGTCTCCAAGCTGACCACTCGCCTTCGTGACACCGGACGAAGGGAGCGCGGTGAGCAACTCGCCGCCGCGCACAGCGTGATCGTCGTGGCGGCCTTCTTCGAAGCCCTGTCCACGGTTCGCCTGCCCTTCGATGTCGCCGAACTCGAGTTCACCCCGTCGGACGGGCTCACCGTGGCGTTGTTGCGGACACCCGCTCCCGTGCTGGCGCCGCACCGGCCCTACGAACGCTCGATGGAGGAACTGACCGGCTTCTACGCCGATACGGCCCGCGTGGTGCTGGAATTCCTCACCGGACTGTCGGTGTGGGACCGCTTGGACGACCGTGACCGGCGCGCCGTCGAGGACGTGATCCTCGGTGAGACCGCGACCAGGGCGCTCACGAGGTACGAGGACCTGTTCCGGCGTCTGGCCACGGACTTCCCCGAGGTGGGTTTTTGGGCCAACCTGGTCGATCACCAGGCGACCAGGGCCGAGATCCGTGAGCTGCGGACAGGCCTGGCAGGCGTCGCGGAGGTGCTGTCGGAGGTCGCTTCCGGGCGTGCTCCCGACGATCGGCGGCGGACGCTCGCCCGCTTCCACGAGGCCGTGCTGCACCGGTCACTCCTGCCGGTGACCCCGGATGGTGTCCGGATGCCGACCGTCGCCGAGGCGTACGTCAATCCCCGCTTCCGGGTGGTGGCGGACGTGGCCCACGACCACATCGCCGACGAGGACTGGTGGCTCCGGCAGCCTGTTCGCGCCGACCTCCAGGAGTTCCTCGTCGGGCACCTGACCTCGCCCGCCGCCACCGAGGCGCCGTTGGTGGTGCTTGGCCAGCCGGGCTCGGGGAAGTCGATGCTGACCAAGGTGCTCGCCGCCCGTCTCCCCGTGAGCGAGTTCGTCGCCGTGCAGGTGCCGCTGCGAGAGGTGCGGGTGGACGGTGACGTGCAGACCCAGATCGAACAAGGGCTTCGTATCTCGACGGGGGAGCGGCTGTCCTGGCGCGACTTCGTCCAGGCGACGGACGACGCGGTCCCGGTGGTCCTGCTCGACGGATTCGACGAGCTCCTTCAGGCGACCGACATCAGCCAGTCCGATTACCTCCACCGCATCGCCCGGTTCCAGCAGCGGGAGGCCGATCTCGGGCATCCGGTCGTCGTGGTGGTGACCAGCCGGGTGTCGGTGGCCGACCGTGCCCGGCCCGCCGGCGGCATGGTCAGCCTGTTGCTCGAACCCTTCGACGACGAGCAGATCGAACGATGGCTGGTCCCGTGGCGCCGCCACAACGACACCGATCTCACCGTCGACGTCCTGCGCCCGCACGCCGATCTGGCCCGGCAGCCGCTGTTGCTGCTGCTCCTCGCGATCTACGACCGCACCGAGTCTCCGCTCAAGGAGCACCGGGACGCCCTCGGCCAGAGCCAGCTCTACGAAGGACTGCTGACCGGATTCGCCCGGCGCGAGGTGCTCAAGCAGCACGTCGGTGAGTCCGACGACGAGGTGGCACGCCTGGTCGAGCGGGAACTACTCCGGTTGTCGGTGGCGGCGTTCGCGATGTTCAATCGCGGCCGGCAGTGGGTGACTCCGGAGGGACTCGACGCCGACCTCGCCGCGCTTCCCGTCGGTGAGATCAGTTCCCGGGTGATCATCGGGAGCTTCTACTTCATCCACACCGCGCAAGCGCTCAAAGAGGATGGGCGGCGGCTCCGGACCTACGAGTTCCTGCATCCCACGTTCGGCGAATATCTCATCGCCAGGATCACCGTGCGGGAACTCCTGGCCCTCGCCGAAGGCCGTCGCGAGAACGATGACTTCTTCCACGCGTTGCTGTCGTTCGAACCGCTCACCATGCGGAAGACGGTGCTGGGTTTCCTGCGCGGCCTCGTCCTCGAACTGCCCGCCCGCTGCCTGCGGCCGGTCCAGGAGACCCTGCTGTCCCTTTTCCACACCGCGCTGCTGGAGAGGAACTCCTCTTTGGCGGGCTACCGGCCCGGCAGCGTCCAGGTGCCCAAGCGGTGCGCGGTGTACTCGGCGAATCTGTGCGTGCTGCTGGTCACGGGGCCCTCGTCCGAAGTCACGACCGATCAGCTCTTCCCCGATGCCGAGAAGCCGGTGACGGCATGGGCGAGGATGTCGGCTCTCTGGATTTCCCAGCTGCCCAGCGAAGGACGCCAGGGACTCGTCCGGGCGTTCAGGCTGGAGCGGTTCTGGCAGGACGGCAGACGGGGCGTCCGGATCACGGGCGAGTTCGGAGATCCCAGTGAGCGAAGGCCGGCCGCGGACCCGTATTGGACCTACCGGATCGCGCCGGACGATCAGTCGACCGGGGAACGCAGCTTCTACGGCTGGATTCGCCTCGACTTCGACGCGCTCGAGTCGGAACTCGAATTCCTGTGCAGTGTCGAAGGCGACACGGTGGCGCACACGCTGGCTCCGTTCGCGGACGGCTACGGCACGATGGTCACGACGTTCTACGGGTTCGGCGACGCCCGTCCCGTTTCGCCCGCCCATTTCCTGATCGATCTTTGGCTCAAGGACGGGAGCGGTGCCGGCGAGGGAGAGCTGGCCGCCGCTTTTCACCTCTGTCTTCGGCACGCGGTGGACGGCTTTGCCCCCTTCGACAGCGAGACGCGGCGAAAGTTCCGGGTCCTTTTCCTGCGTCAGTTTCACCGCCTGCGCGATCGGCTGCCGTCGTCGATGGTGGACAGTGCGGTGGAGGAGATCCTGCGCACCACCGGCCCGGAGATCATGGAGCGTGAAGACTTCCTGGCTTTGACGAGAGAGATCTGTCCCGGCCTGCTGCCTTGAGACCGGACGAAACGGAATGGCCGGATGTTCCGGCTTTGACAAATTCTTCCGGTTCGTTCGGAATTATCGCACCGGAAGCTCGCGGTGGTACCTTCGAGGCAGGGAATCGGCGCGGTTGCAGTGTCGCAAGGTCGCCGTGAGGGGATAGAAAGATGGAGCGCCGGCAGCAGGCGGTACATCGGACGATTGTCATCGTGGACGTGGAGGCGTTCACCGATCAGCGCCGGACCACACCGCACCAACTCGTTGTCCGCGAAGCGTTGTACGACGCTTTGTCGCAAGGTTTCGAGGTCGCCGGTGCGCCCTGGTCGGAATGTCATCACGAAGACCGTGGTGACGGGGTTTTCGTGCTCGCACCCGCGCATATTCCGAAGGCGCCGTTCATCGAAGTGCTCCCGAATGCGCTGGCGGCCGGATTGACGCAGCACAACATCGCGCATCCCGCGGAACAACGAATACGGTTGCGTATGGCGCTGCACGCCGGGGAAATCGTCTATGACGATCATGGTGCGACAGCGGAATCGGTCAATTTCACCTTCCGTCTGCTGGAGGCCGCCCCACTGCGGACCGCGCTCGCCCGCTCGGAGGGCGTGCTCGCGGTGATCGTGTCGAAATGGTTCTTCGACGAAGTGGTGCGCCACAGTGGAGAGATCGATCCGGCCACGTTCCGGCCCGCCAGGGTGCTGGTCAAGGGCACATCGGCGGTCGGCTGGATCTGGCTGCCGGACCATCGGTATCCGGCCGATCTCACGTATCTGGCGTCGTCACGCGGGCGTACGGAGCCGGAATTGCGGCAGTTGCCCGCGGCGCCGCGGTCCTTCACCGGCCGTGCCGAAGAACTCGCCGTGCTCACCTCCGTGCTGGAGGCCGCGGCCGAGCAGTCCACGACGATCGTGATCTCCGCGATCTTCGGCACCGGCGGTGTCGGCAAGACCTGGCTCGCCCTGCACTGGGCGTATCAGCATCTCGACCTGTTCCCGGACGGTCAGCTCTTCGTCGACCTCCGCGGTTTCGCGCCGGAGGGGCAGCCCCTGTCGCCGAGCGCCGTGGTGCAGGGATTCCTGGACACCTTCGGGGTCGACCCGGCGCGGGTGCCCGCCGAACTGGAGGCGCAGGCCGCTTTGTACCGGAGCATCTTGGCGGACAAGAGAATGCTGATAGTGCTGGACAACGCCCGCGACACCAAACAGGTGATCCCGCTCCTGCCCGCCAGCCCCGGCTGCGCCGTCGTGATCACCAGCCGAGACCGGCTGGCGGGTCTCGTCGCCGCCCACGGTGCCCGCACGATCCCCGTGGACGTCTTCTCCGCCGCCGAGGCGCGGGAAATGCTCGTGACGCGACTCGGTGCGGCCAGGCTGAACGCCGAGCCCGAAGCTGTCGGGGAACTCCTGTCCTGCTGTGGCGGGTTTCCGCTGGCGTTGAGCATCGTCGCCGGCCGGGCCGAAGCGCACCGGGACTTCCCGCTCGCCGTCCTCGCCGCCGAACTGCGCGACGAGACCACCAGACTGGGTGCGCTCGACGAAGGCGACCCGGCCGCCAGCCTGCCCGCCGTGCTGTCGTGGTCCTACGCGGCGCTGTCCGACGATCAGGCCAAGATCTTCGAGCTGCTGGGCATGGCACCGGGGGTCGACATCGATCTCACCGCCGCGGCCGTCCTGACGAACCTGCCCGCCGGTCGCGTTTCCGCGGAACTGCAGGCACTGGAGCGGGCGTCCCTCATCCACCAGCACGTTCCGGGACGATGGCGGATGCACGATCTGATCAAGCTCTACGCGGACGGTCAGGCCGAGCGACGGCACGACCAGGCCGCACAGGACGACGCACTCCACCGGTTCGTCGACTTCTACGTGCACACCGCCCACGCCGCCGACCTCCTGCTGGATCCGGACAGCCAGTCCATCGACCTGCCCGCTCCGCACGAGGGCTGCTCGCCGCGCGTCATGCGGAATCCCCAAGACGCGCTTTCGTGGTTCAACGCGGAGCATCTGAACCTCATTTCCGTACAGCAGGCGGCGCTGGAGCGGCGATGGTTTTCCTCCGTCTGGCACCTGGCCTGGGGAATGCACGCGTATCACTGGTGGCAAGGCCATATCCATTCCGACGTCGCGGTCTGGGAGACGGCCCTCACCGCGGTCGAACGACTGGGTGAACCACTGCCCTTGACCCTGGCGCACCAGATGCTGATCCAGGCCTACTCGCGTCAGGGCGACCACGGCAAAGCACTGGAGCACGGCAGGCAAGCGCTCGCCGGAGTCGACGACGTGAGTGTCGTGTACCGGGCCCCTGTCCACCACGCGGCCGCGCATATGTGGGCCCGGCAAGGAGAATTGGCGAAAGCGCTCGACCACGCCATCCAGGCGATGACGTTCTACCGCGAAGCGAACCGGCCGATCCGGGAAGCGTGGGCGCTGACCATGGTGGCGTCCTTCGCCATCAAACTCGGGCAAAACGCGCGTGGCGAAAGTGCGTGCGAGGAGGCACTCGCACTTTTTCGCGAACACGCCTATCCCGTAGGCGAAGCGGCCGTTCTCAATACCCTCGGCGAACTCGCCTTCGCCAACGGCGACTACGCCGAGGCGCTCGCGCAGTTCGAAGACACGCTCACGCTTCGCCGCGAACTCGGCACGACCTACGCGTCGGCGGACACACTGGACAACATCGCCCGGACACACGTCGCACTCGGAGACAAGGACAAAGCGCGTGAGTCGTGGCTCGACGCGCTGCGCCTGTACCAATCCCAGCTTCGCAACGACGAGTCGAGCCGGGTGCAGAAACAGCTGGACCTGTTGGACGGATCCTGAGCCGGGCGGGGTGTCCTTCACGGACCGGTGTTCTGGGGTGACGGACGTCCTCAGACGTCGCGAACGCTGAACGTCGTGAGACAGAAGTCGCCGTCGGCCTTGCGATCCGCGATCACGGTGCCCCTCGCGGGCCGGTTCTCGACGGTTCCGGTGACCTCGGCCAGGACGAATTTGGACGTTCCGCCTGCCCTGGTGATCGTGACGCGTGATCCCAAGGGCAGCAGGGAATCGATCTTGTCGTCCATGAACCTCTTCTGCTCTTCGCAGGCCAGCGCGATCGCCCCGGCCTTGTCGTTTCCGGCGATCTTGGCGAGGAAGTCCTTGATCACCCGCACGCCCTCTTCCGGCGCTTGAGGAGCAGGGCGCCGGGTGACCGTGACCCGCGGCCGCGTCGCCCGGCTGATCGTCGTGCTGGTCGGGCCGTCCTCGCTGCTCGTGGGCGCCGAGGTCGGTGCCGGATTGGAGGACGGGACGGGCAAGGGGATGCTCTCGCCCTTGCCGAGAAGGAATCCGGGAGTGGCGAAACCGGTGATGCAGAAGGCGGCCAAGACGATCACGGCGATCAAGATCCCGACGGCCGTGCCGGGCTTGACGGTCGACGGCCGCGTCGGGGTGTGCTGCTGATCGGGGTAGCTCATCGGATTCACCTTCCGTGCGGATCTGAATTGGCGATCCGACGGTGCTTTCCCGGTGCGGGTTCCGACCTTTCGATGATGTTACGGCTGCTCGCATCCTGTTCCGTGAAGCGGAGAAATGTGCTGGTAGAGGGGACACCGTACGATCGTCGCCAGCCGGCGAAGGGACGCGAAAGGTGACGACGATGCCCGAGGATCTGGGTCCCTTCCAGGGCTTCTGGAACGCCTGGGACGAAGTGCACGCCGAGATATGCGGAAAGGCCTTCGAACACTTCCCTCGCGCGGCGGAGATCCAGTTCCGGGAAATGCGTGAACATCTCGACAACGGTGACACCCTGGCCGCCGCGCGCGAAGCGACGGACGTGATCAGCGTCGCGCTCAACACCCTGCGCTGGCTGGGATACGGACCGGCGGAAGCAGCCAGGATCGCGAGTGACCGCGCTAGGGAACGGATGCTCGGTCAGACCTCGTCGATTCTCGACAAGTATCAAAGCGAACACGACATCTGACGCGGGAGCGCGACCGTCAGCGCGTTGATCCTGCAAGAAAGAACCGGGGGGCGGGGTTCAACTGCGAACACCGCCGCCGATCGACTCGATCAGCGAGCTGCCACCGACCTGCCACCGACCTGGACTCCGCCGTCGCGGCCCGTCGCCGTGATGGTGGCCGGGCTGCCCAGGCTGGCGCCCATGTCCACGCTGATCGCCGCCCCGAGGTACGCGGCGAGGCACGCGGTGCTGTTGGCGTTGGCGATGTCCTCCGGGACACCGATGGACGGCGCGAACATCCGCGCCGCGAGCGCCCCTTCCGGCGAGGGCCGGGAATACCCGTAGACGCCGAGGAAACCGAAGTGGTCACAGGCGTCGCGCAGACGATCCATGTCCGGCCTCAGGGCGGCCAGCGCGGCGCGTTCGGGTACGGACGCCAAGACCCGTTCCCGGCCGATCCCCGCGACGCGCAGCTCCGGCTCGAACCCCAAGGCGGCCGACATCAGGGCGCGTTCGGCGGCGGTCGGCTCGCGGTGCTCGACGGGACCGGGGTCGAACGCGGCGGTGAAACGCCGCCCGTCCGGTTCGCACCAGCCGTCGAAGACCCGCTCGCCGGTCCGGAGCGTGATCTCGAACCGTTCCTCGGCACCCGCTTGTTCGGCGAGGGCGGCCAAAGCGGCGATCGTGCCGTGACCGCAGGCGGGCAGTTCGCCCGCCGAAGTGAAGAACCGCAGTTCGACCGGACCGTCGTCCGGCTGTCGGACGAAGACCGCGTGCGACGCGCCCCAGGCGGCCGGTACTCGCCGGATCGTTACCGCGGGCGAAACTGTCGGTGGTCGCTGCCACACTCCCCGCCATGACGAACGAGGTGCGGCTCAGGGCCGTCGAGCAGGCCGATCTCGACGTGTTCTTCGAGTACGAGCAGGACCCGGAGGCCGCCGCCCGCGCCGCGTTCCCGGCACGCGATCGCGAATGGTTCATGAAGCACTGGAAGACCCGGGTACTCGGCGATCCGGCGGTGACCGTGCGCACCGTCCTGGCCGACGGCCGGGTCGCGGGCAACGTGGTGGCCTGGCCGCAGGACGGCAGGCATTGGGTGGGTTATTGGTACGGCAGGGAGTTCTGGGGAGGAGGTGTGGGATCGCGAGGGCTCGCTCTGTTCCTCGACGAGATGCCGGTACGGCCGTTGTACGCCGATCCGGTGGAGACCAACGTCGGATCGGTCCGGGTGCTGGAGAAATGCGGTTTCCGGTTACTGTCCGAAAAGGACGGTGAGCATGTGCTGCTCGTACTCGGCGAGTGACCGCGGACGAGGCGGCCACCACCATGATCCCGGCCGCGAGGTGCGACCGGGACCACGGAGGGCGGCGGTTCAGCAGGGCCGCAACAGCCAGCAGAGCCGGTAGTTCGCCTGGTAGGTCGTGGACGTGCCCGGCGCGACGATGTTCTGCGTCCGCGCGCCGCCGTGTGACCAGTCGGTGAAGGCGTACTTCAGGTTGAGCGGTGGCAGGTTCTGCGGGCTGTCAGCGCTGATCGAGTTGGTGGATCCGGCGATCACGGTGCGGGAGAACGGCGTGCGCTGCTGGGTCCCGCCGACGGTGAGCAGCGCCTGATTCGGGCTGGAGGCGAAGTTCAACGACACCGTCTTCGGCTGGAGGTCGACGGTCTTGCCGCCGGTGCGCCCGGTCGAGTCGGTCGCCGTGAGGGTCAGTTGCAGGTAGGACGGGTACTCGTGGTCCGGTGCCACGAACGAGCCGGACGCGACCCCGGGGAAGTCCTGGACGTTGTGCGTGTGGCAGGTGCCGTTGGCCGCGCAGTGGCGGATCGCGAGCCGCCACGACAGCGCCGAGGGCGGAAGCTCGCCGTCCTGGGCGTCCACCGCGCGGCCGGAGAACGTCACGGTCTGGCCGACGGACCAGGTCAGCGTGCCTGACGGGCTGTCGATGACCGGCACCGGATCGAGGCCCTGCGGATTCCCGACGGTCACCCGCACCGTCGTGGTCGCGCTCGCGCCTACGGAGTCCGTCACCTTCAGCCCGGCGTCGACGGCGGCGGCCGCGGTGTAGGTCCAGGTGGGGCGGGAGGCCGTCGAGTCGTCGTAAGCGCCGTCACCGTCGAGATCCCAGGCATAGGACAGGGTGTCCCCGGCGTCCGGATCGGTGGAACCGGTGCCGTCGAACTGGACCGTCAGCGGCGCCGGACCGCTCGTCGGATTCGCCGTGGCCACCGCCGTCGGTGGCCGGTTGGTGCCGCCCGGATGGCTCACTCGATGGAGTTCGCCGCTGCCCAGCGCCACGTAGAACAGATCGCCGCCCGGACCGGTGAGGACCTGCACCGGCGTGTTGGCACCGGTCACGAAAGGCACCAGACGGCTCACGTTCGGCAGGCCGTCGACGGTCTGCATGGCCCAGATGCACCCCCTTGAGGAGTCGGAGAAGAACAGCGCGCCGGAGTAAGCGGCGGGGTAGTTGCTGCCGGACTCGAAGGCGATACCGCTGATCGAAGAGCCGCCGGTGGGGCACGGGTCGCCCGCCACCACCTTGGCACTGTGGTTGTAGGCGTAGTACGGCGCGGTCTGCCCACCGGAGGCGTACAGGGACTCGCACAGGTCGAGGTTCGCGCCGTCGTACCCGGCCTGTCTGGGAGCGCCTTCGAAGCAGGGCCAGCCGAAGTTCTCCGCCACCGTGTCGCCGACGTCGGCGACGCGGTTGATCTCCTCCCAGGTGTCCCACCCGACGTCGCCCGCCCAGAGCTCGCGGGTGCCGGGCCGGAAGCCGAACCGGAACTGATTCCGCGCGCCGTAGGCGATAACGCGCCGGGCGTTGGCGTCGGAGCTGCTCGCGAAGGGGTTGTCGGGCAGGCCTTCGCCGGTGTCGGGATCAAGGCGCAGCAAGGTGCCGTTGAGCAGGACCGGCTCCCCGGCGGGACGTCGTGGTGACTGCGAACGCAGTGCGCCGCCCTCGGCCGTCGGCGGCGTGAGGTTCGTCCCGGCGGGCGAGGGCGGGTCGGCGCAGGGATTCTCGACCTGGCCGTAGTCGGCGAAGTTGAAGCTGGCGCCGTCGCCGCCGCCCGCGTACAGAGCGCCGTCCGGCCCGAAGCCGAGAGCGCTGACCGAGTGACTGGGGAACTGCTGGCACCAGCCGGTGACCAGCGGCTTCTCGCTGACGGCGGTACCGGCCGGACCCATGGTCAGCCGGGAGACACGGCCGGTGACGACACAGCCCTTGGCGGTGGCGCCCGGCGGGGTCGGGCAGGTGTCGCCCCACCGCGGCGGGGTGCCGCCGGGCGCCGCGTCGAGGGTGTAGGAGACGTAGACGTAAGGCCTGGCGGGGAAAGCGGGATCGACCGCCAGTCCGAGCAGACCGCGATCCCAGAAGTCCTGAGTCTGCGGACGCAGATCGGCGAAGACCGTCGCCGTCGGGTCGGCGAGCGAGTCGAAGACCTTGACCAGGCCGCTCTTCTCCGCGATGAACACCCGGCCGTCCGGCGCGAACGCGGTGGCGGTCGGCGAGCTGAGCCCGTCGATCGCCACCGTGTCGGTGAAACCGGCGGGTACCGCGGCTTCGGCGGGTGCCGCCGCGACGAGCGCGACCGCGAGGGCGGCGACGAGCGGGCCGACGACGCCCGTCGCCAGCGCACGCCGTGATCTTCGTGGGAACAGCGGACGTCGGGAACTCATCACACGAACTCCTCCTGCGCAGGGACCGGAAAGCACGGGACAGCTGTCCGGTATGGCGCGGGAAGACCGAAAGTTGTTACGGCCCTGCGGGAAATGCGCACAACTCGCCAAAAAACGCGCCGGGGCGGGCGCGCGGCGGCTCCTCGCGCGCGGCCGCCCCGACGGGAGCCGCAGGAGGGGGAGTCGGTCTCGTCGCCGTCCAGCTCGCTTCGGGTAGCTCTCGCGGGTGACAAACCCGCGCTACGCTGAATGGTCGACAGGACGAGGAGAGCGGATGGAAAACGGCGGAGTCCGGGTCCACGGCGAGTCCCGGCAGCCGGTGCTGTTGCTGCCTGGCGGCGCCGAGTCCTGCGAAGGCTTCTTTCCGGGGCTGGTCGAAGGTCTCGTCGCCGATCCGGGCTGCCGGGTGATCGTGCACGACCGGCCGGGAACCGGCACTTCGACCGACGACAGCGCGCTCGCGGACGCCGCGTCCCACCTGAGCGCGCTCATCGAGAGCCTGGACTGCGGTCCGGTCGTGGTGGTCGGGCAGAGCCTCGGCGGTGCCGTGGCGGTGCTGCTCGCCCGTGCGCACCCCGAGCAGGTCGCGGGTCTGGTCCTGCTCGACCCGACGCCCATCGACGATCCCCGTACTTGCGCCGGGCTGGAGCGTGCGATGGGTGTGCTCGGCAAGGTCTCGACGGTTCCCTTGGTGCGCAAGGTCTTTCCGCGCGTCGTCCACACTGCCGTGGTCCGGGCCGCGCGACGTCAGGAGCTCCGGCCGGACTGCGAGGCCGCGTTCGTGCGCACGGCGGACGCCGACTTCCCAGTGCTGGCGCGTGCGGTTCGCGGCATCACGGCACTGGCGAAAGAGGTCCAGGGTGCCGAGTTGCCCCGGCTGCCCGCCGTGGTGGTGACCGCGGACCGCAAGCCGGACAGCGCGATGCGGCGTTCCCACGAGCGTTTCGCCGCCGCGTTCGGCGGGCGGGTCGAGTGCTGGCCGGGGGCGACGCACAGCGTGCACCTCGACCATCCCGACGAAACCCTGGCGACGGTGCGAGAACTGGTCTCTCAGGTCGGCCGCGAGGCCTGAGCGGATCGGGCTGTCAGGGGCGGGAGAAAGCCTCGGCAGGCTGGGCGAGGCGCTGTGCGAGCGTCTCGTCGTGACGGGCGATCTCCCGGACGAGCGCTCCGATGGACGCCTCGTTGGCTCGGTGCAGTTCGCGATCGTCCGTCGCACGGGCGCGCGCCCGCGCCAGCTCGTCGAGCAGTTCGGCCGGGAGCTTGTCGGCGTCCCGGCCATGGTGTGGATTGAGGCCATGGCGGACGCAGGCCAGTGCGATGACCTGATCACGTACACCGTCGAGCATCAGCAAGGCCTGCCAGCGACGGCCTCGAGCGATCGCGGAGCGCGCGTGCAGCCCGTAGAGCCATCCCATTCCCACGAGATGGCCGGGGTCGGGGCTCGCCGGGCTTGTCGGCGTGTTCGCCGTCCCGAACACAAGCTCGAATCCCGGCTGGGTCGCCCGGAACTGCTCGTCCGGCTCCGCCTCTGCCCCGATACGCAGCGCCAAGTCGATATCCGACCACGCGTCCTCACGCCCTGTCGCGGCGGAGCCGACCAACGCCGCCGCGCTCACCTCCGCGTCATCACGCGCCCAGGAGAGAAGAACGTCCCGGACCGCCGTTCTCTGCGCGATCGAAAACATGCGACCGACCCTAAAGAATCATGATGCGCTGGTCACGGACTTGGCGGCGAGGCCGCTGACAGGCTCCATGCGGCGCCTTCCTCGTGCCGGGTCAGGGGGCGGCCGGCGGGAGGTCCATGATGCCGGTGGCCTGTGACCAGGCACAGCGCCACGTGCCGTCGGCATGGGTGTAGACGTCGGTGTGCCAGGCATCGTGCCGCGGGATGTCCGCGCCGTCGACGGTGAGTTCGATGGCGCACCGGTAGCGGAGGACGACGACGTCGGTGCCGACGATGGCGTCCACGTCGCCGGTCAGCTCCAGTGTCCGGTAGGCGACCCGTCCGGTGGTGAGGAGATCCAGGTATTCGGCCTTCGTCCACACGGTGCCGGTCGGGTTGCACAACCGGTACTCCTCGGCGTGCAAGCGGTCGTAGGTGCCGCGATCCACGTCGAGGAGACAGCGGATCCGATCCTGCTCCGCCTTGATCACTTGGCCGGCCACATCGTCGGTCATGCCGCTCCTGGATTCTCCTGTGGCGAGATCGAGCTGATCGTCGCGTGGTTACGCCGGAGATGTTCTCGTCGAACAAATCCTGCGTCGTCGAACATCGCGCTGGAAGCATCGATGCTACGGGAATATCGTTACTTTCCCCGGCTGCCTGACATCCGCGGATGACGCGCTTTCGTTCGTTGTGGTTCCGGGTGTCAGGCCGCGGTGTAGCCACCGTCGGCGGCGACGACCGCGCCGGTGATGAACCCGGACCGAGGCGAGGCCAGGAAACCGATCACCTCGGCGATCTCCTCGGGCTGCGCGACCCGGCCCAAGGGGTGGGCGTCGCCGAAGGAGCGCAGATACGCCCGGCTGTCCGCGCGGAAGTTGTCGAGCATGTCGGTCTCGATCACACCGGGGGCGACGACGTTGGCACGGATGCCATGCGGGCCGCCCTCCAGCGCGAGCACCTTGGTCAACTGCGCCAGCGCCCCCTTCGACGCGCTGTAGGCCGCCGCATCGGCCAGGCCGACCGTGCAGGCGAACGAGCCGACGGTGACGATCACGCCCGCACCGCGTTCGCGCATCACCCGGAACGCCTCCCTGGCGTGCAGAAAAGTTCCGCGGGCGTTGACCGACATCAGCTCGTCCCAGTCGGCCGCGGTGGTCTCGGTGATCGGCTTGTTCACCGAGCGACCGGCGTTGCCGACCAGGATGTCCATGCCGCCGAATCGGTCGATCGCCGTGGCGACCGACCGCACCGCGACGTCCTCCCGGGACACGTCACCCACCAGCGTGGACACCCGGTCGAATCGGGTGGCGAGATCATGCACCTCGGGGCGGACGTCCGTGGCCAGCACTCGCGCGCCGCGGGCGTGCAGCCAGGCGACCGTGGCCGCGCCGACCCCGCGGGCCGCCCCGGTGACCAGCGCGACCTTGCCCTCCAGTTCACGGCTCTCCGGCTCGCGGGCGGCGGGTGCCACGCTCATCGCCGTATCTGCTCTCGGTGGTCCGCGGCGGACTCGCGATAAAGGACGAGATGCTCGTGGTAGAGCACGCCGTCTCGGATGTCGCCCGTCGCGGTGAACCCGGTGTCGTCCACATAGTCGAGGTGGTTTCCGGTCACCGTGTAGCGACCGGTGTAGGCGCTGCGACGTTCGCCGCGCGCTTCGTCGTAGCGCCCATCGGTGCGTAACTCCTGCCGGATATACCCGTCCGCGGTGACCCACATGCCTGTCACGTCGATATCGCTTGTCATACCGACCAGCGTCGGCGACGGAGACGAGCGAAGGCAGGACGTGCGGTGGCTGGGTGTGCGGCACCCCCCCAACCGGTCTGCCGCCGGGAGACCCGGCCGCCGCGTATCCGGTGCCCGCCGTCATGTGTCATCGGCATGTGCGGTCCACGTGTCCGAAAACCCGTTGGCGCCAACCGACAACGGTCGTAGTCTGAACCACTTGGCACGTCGACGACGACATCAAGCGGGCAGCCGATCCGACCACCTCGCAGGCCGAGGTGATGGCCCTGCGGCTGCGGGCACTCGCCGCGCGGCACGGACCGAGCCTGTTCCGGAGGTTGGCGACGAACCCCGACTGCGACTCTGCGCTGCTGCACCACATGGCTCGCAACGCCACCGCACGGCGGACGTACCGGGCGGTCGCCGAACACCCGAACACCCGCGCCGAGACCCTGCTGCTGTGCCTCGGCGACGACATCGCGCGGCGGTGGGCCGCGGAACACCCGAACCTGCCGGCCGACATTCTGATCGGGCTTCTGAACGACCCGGACCTGGCCCGGCATGCGGCCGCCAACCCGGCACTACCGATCGAAACAATGGAGTCGTTGATCGCGCGGCCATCCACTTCGTGACATCACGGGGTCCGTCGGTAGTCCGTGGGATGCGACCGACGGTTCCCGCTTCGACCATATCGGCTACTGGTCCAAGGACGTCACGGCGGACAACAACGCCTGGCACTCCGAGGCGCACCGATCGAGTTCGACTCCTGCCCCTACGGTCGCTCCTTCACCTACCACCGGCTCGACAGCATCGGAGCCCGGATCGAGTTGGTGGACCTCGCGGTCCAACCGGGGTTCCGCGACACCTGGGTCCAAGACACAGCGGCGATGCCGGTGCTCGACCTCGACGATCCGACCGCCGGACCGTGACGGTCACGCCGCGGTCGCGGTGCCCTGGTCCAGCCCCCTGCCGCCGTGCTTCAGTGTGAGTGGACCTCTGGCAGTCGGGCGAACGAGATAGGGCAAGGCATGACTTCCCACAGACGCGACGGAGACACCTGGGATTTGGCGTCCAGCGTCGGCACGACAGCCACCGCGGCCGCAGCGGCCCGGGCGATCGCGACCCGCGAAGATCGTTCGCTGATCGACGACCCGTTCGCCGAACCGCTCGTCCGGGCGGTCGGTATCGACCTTCTGACGAGGCTGGCGACCGGCGCACTTCCTCCCGGCGACCTGGTCGGGCAGTCGGCGATCGACGTGGCCAAGATCCGTACGAAGTTCTACGACGACTTCTTCCTCGACGCGGCAAGGGCGGGCATCACGCAGGCCGTGATCCTCGCCTCGGGGCTGGACTCACGCGCGTACCGGCTGCCCTGGCCGGCCGAGACAGTGGTGTACGAGCTCGATCAGCCACAGGTCATCGAGTTCAAGAGCCGCACCTTGGCCAAGTTGGGCGCGGAGCCCACGGCCGAGCGGCGAGTAGCCGGAGTCGACCTGCGCGAGGACTGGCCGTCCGCTTTGCGCGCCGCCGGTTTCGACTCGGCGCGGCCGACCGCGTGGAGCGCGGAAGGCCTGCTGGGCTACCTGCCGCCGGAGGCGCAAGACAGCCTTCTGGACACCATCACCACGCTCAGCGCGCCGGGCAGCCGGGTGGCCACCGAGAGCAGGCCCAATCCGAAACCGGGCGATGACGATACGACGAAGGAAAGCCTGAACCGCCTCTCCGAGCGTTGGCGCGCGCAGGGTTTCGATCCCGGCATGGCGAAACTGCGTTACTTCGGTGATCGCAACGAAGCCGCTCCCTACCTGGCCGGCCTCGGCTGGACGCTGGACGGAGTGACCATCCGAGACCTGCTGGCCGCCAGCAACCTGCCGCTGAACGACGACGACCTGCGCATGGGCGACGTCCGCTACATCAGCTGCGTCCTCACCGAGGCCGCGAGGTAGCCGCCGCCCGGCATGACGACCCTCGAGGAAAGAACCCAGCGGTCACCTCAGGTCTGGATCCGGACGCGAGGTGATCTCCTCGACGTTGGTGTGAATCCAATCCAGAGACGGTCCCTGGGGGCGACAGCCTCGATTGCTCAGGCAGCAACTCTTTGCGGAGGGGGACTCAGTCGTCGGTCGTCGGCCCTGGTCCAATCGCGGTGTACCGGGCGGCGATGGTGCGGACGGCCTCGTCGACTTTGGTCGGAAACTGCTTGAACAAGGTGGCTTGCGCAACGCCCGAGCGCTCTGCGATCCGTGCCAGCGATGTCCGGTCGTAGCCCAATTCGAGGAACAGTGCGGTCGCGGCCGTCACGATCAACGCGCGCTTCTCCTGGGCGATGCGCTGGTGGTATGTCCGGCTGATGCGCATCAACTTCCACCCACCGGCATGATCGCGGACCTCCCGGCAGATGACCTGCTCCCTGGGCTGGGGGTGTAGCCGTGGCTAGAGCGGCCGTGCAAGTACGTCGGGTTCGGTTCAGTCACCCACCCGGCCGGTGTCGTATGCCCACATCGCGATCTCGACCCTGTTTCGGGCGCCGATTTTGGTCAGCAGGCTGGCGACGTGGGTCTTGGCGGTCGTCAAGCCGATGAACAGCTCGGCGGCGATCTCCGCGTTCGTGCGGCCGCGGGCGACCAGCGTCAGCACCTCCTCCTCGCGTTCGGTGAGCGGCTCGATCGGTTGGATCCGCCGGCTCGACGGTTCCCTGGCGGCGAGCGTGGCCAGCAGCCGCCGGGTGATGTTCGGCGCGATCAGGGCATCGCCGACGGCGGCGGCGTGGACGGCCTGGACGAGCAACTCCGTCCCGGCGTCCTTGAGCAGAAAGCCTCGGGCGCCGGCCCGGAGCGCGCCATGGACGTACTCGTCGAGGTCGAATGTCGTGATCACGACTACTGCGATCGGGTCCGGGACGCCCCGCCCCGCGAGGAGCTTGGTCACCTCGATGCCGTCGAGCCCGGGCATCTGGATGTCGACCAGGCACACGTCGGGGCGGAGCCGATGCGCCAGCTCGACGGCGGCGTGGCCGTCGGCGGCCCGGCCGACGACCTCGATGTCGGGCTGCGCGTCAAGGATCATCGACAGGCCGGTGCGCACCAGATCTTGGTCGTCGGCCACCAGCACGCGCACCGTCATCGGCGTACCTTAGTCGGCAGTTCGGCGTCGACCGTCCACCCGCCCTCGGGCGACGGCCCGGCACGCAGCGTGCCGCCGAGCAACTGCACGCGCTCGGCCATCCCCAGTAGTCCGAAGCCGTGGTTCACCGACCGTGCCGGGTCGATCTGTCCGTCGTCGGTCACGCGCAGGCGCAGCGTTCCCGCGCCGTCCACGACCTGGATCTTCACCCGCGAGGCGTTGCGGGCGTGCCGCAGGGCGTTGGTCAGCGCCTCCTGCGCCAGCCGGTAGACCGCCGTGTCGATCTGGGGCGGAAGTTCGTCCAGGTCATCCGGCAGCTCCACGTCGACGACGGGGACCGGGGTGGATCTGGCGAGGGAGACCAGGTCGGCAACGCCGGGCTGGGGGGCGTACCCCGCCGGCGCTCCGTCGCGCAGCACGCCGACCATCGCCCGCATCTCCGCGAGCGTCCGCGACGCTTCCCCTTCGATCGCCGCCAGCACCTCGAGTGCCGCCTCAGGTCGCGAGCCTGCCATCGCCAGGCCCGCCTGCGCCTGCACGGCGATCGCCGAGACGTGGTGGGCGACGATGTCGTGCAACTCGCGCGCGAGCCCGACCCGCTCCTGGCCGCGGATTCGGTCCGACTCCCGGCGCCGGCTCTCGGCGCGGTAGCGGAACGCCGCTCCGCCCGTCGCCGCCGCCGCGAGGATGGCGAACCCGCCGAAGATCTCGGTCGGCCCGATGTGGTCGGGGACCATACCGATTCCCGCGGTGAGCGCCACCACCGCCAGCCCGATCACGATCTCGTGCCCTGAGCCCCAGCGGACCAGTGCGTAGACGAGCACCAGGACGTAGATCATCGTGTCGAGGCCCACGCTCGGGGCCCCGCCCAGCAGGCTCGCCAGGCCCAACGCCATCGCGGTGCCGAAGGCCACCACGACACAGGCCAACGGGTGGGTACGCCGCCACAGCAGCACCGGCGCGAGTCCGGCCGCCACGATCGTCGCGAACGGCCGCCAGGCGACGTCGTCCCGGAGGAGCCCCTCGAGCAGCGCCGTCACCATCAACGTCCCGACCAGCAGCCAGTCCCGCGGCACCCGTTCGGGAGCGTCCGTGGCGCGCGGCTCGGCCCACAGCGAGCGCAGGGCATTGGTGGTCACGCACCCAGCCTAGGGACCGCCAAGGCGTCGGGGACCGACCGAAAGAACGAGACGCCGCTTCCTCCCCACGGCCGGGCGGTCCGGCCCCGACGACGATGTGCCCGCCGCCGGACTCGGCGATCGTTGGCTCACCAGTCCTCACCACGACAACGGAGCCCACGATGAAAACACGCCAACCCGCCACGACCGCACTGGACGAGCAGCGGATCCCGGTGAGAACCAAGCTCGCCGCAGCGTGGACGAGCCTCGTGCTCCTGTACGCCTACGTGGACATTCTCGCCTTCTTCAAACCCGGTGTCATCAAAGACATCGAGGCCGGCGTCGTCTTCGAGTTCGACATCAGCCAGACGTTGTTCACCGTCTTCCTCACGCTCATGGCGATCCCGATCCTCATGGTCGTGCTGTCGATGACCCTGCCCGCCCGGGCGAACCGCACCACGAACCTGATCGTGGCCTCGATACAGGTCCCCTTCGCGGCGTTCAACGCGGTGGGCGAGTCCTGGAGGTACTTCTACGGCCTCGGCGTCGCACTGGAATTGATCGTGCTCGCCCTCATCCTGCGGTGCGCCTGGACCTGGCCCCGCACCGCGCCGCCGGCGACCATGGCCACCAGTCCGGACCGTGAAAACGTTCGCGCCCAGTAGCGTGAATCCAAGCCCAGTCCCCGTCCTGTTCGGAGCCAGGTGCCTCGGTGCCGCGACATGGGTCTGCTGGCGGTGGGACACCAACTACCACTGGGACGTCGCGTAAGGCCTTCCATGCCTGGGCATCGCCGCCGCGTTACTTAGGTGCCCTGAACGCTGACGATGGTCTTTACCCAGTCCAGGCTGAGAACACGTCAACCTCCGCTTCTCGGCATGAGAGCGCGTTGACGGATCATTGGGGAAGACGGGTGCTGTAGCGGTCCGGGCGTCATGGCCGATAACGATGGTTGACGGTCGTGGGCCAGGTGAGGGGTTCGATGTGATCGAGTCGGTGGAGCTGGTGGTCGCGGCGTTGGCCGCCGGGGCGGCGGCAGGGACGCGTGAGACGGCGTCGACAGCGGTGAAGGACGCGTACTCAGGAGTGAAGACGCTGGCCCTGCGCACGTTGCGCCGTGGCGGATCCGTGCCGCCCGCGGTGGTGGAGGCGGTCGAGTCCGACTTGATCACGCCGGGCGATGACGAGGACGGCGTCGCCCGGCGACGCGCTGTCGAAAAAGCGCTGACCGAGGTCGATGAAGAGCTCGTGACGGCGGCGCTCAAGGTGCTGGAGCTGACCGATCCCGCCGGAACCCGGGCGGGAAAGTACCGGGTGACGTTGCGCGGCAACAAAGGCGTGCAGGTAGGCGACCACAACACTCAGACCAACACCTTCGGCTGACACCGCCGCCGATGCCCTCGAACCCCCATGGTTCCGACGGAACACCGGACCCGCGACGGCCGCCTGTGTACGAGATCCGCGACGGCCAGGGCGTGCAGGTGGGAAACCACAACGTCCAGCACAACATCTACGAGCGGCACGTCCACGCACCGGCGGTCATCACGCCGATGGAACGGGTCGAAGCACCCGCCGGTCTGATCAATCTGCCGGAGCGATCCGCGCTGTTCGTCGGCCGTGGCGGGGAAATGCGGCGGCTGCGGGAGGCGATCACGGCGTCCTCGCCGGGATCGGTGGTGGTGACCGCGGTGCACGGACTGGGCGGGATCGGCAAAAGCGCACTGGCCGCGCACTACGCCGACACGCACCGAGCGGGCCACTCTCTGGTGTGGTGGATCACCGCCGACGCCCCCACGTCCATCGAAACAGGTTTGGCGCGGTTGGCGGTCGCGCTGCAACCCGCGGTGGGAACTCTGCCGCTGGAGCAGCAGACCGAGCACGGCCTGCGCTGGCTGGCCACGCACGGCGGCTGGTTGCTGATCCTGGACAACCTCCCTGGACCGAATGACGCGGCGGCGCTGCTGGCCCGCCTGCCCGGGGGCCAGGTGCTGATCACCAGCAGGCGCACCACCGGCTGGCACGACATCACCACCACGCCGCTCTCGCTCGACGTCCTGGAACCCGGCCAGGCGCGGGAACTGCTCACCCGCATCCTGACCCACGACGACCCCGGCGCGGACGCAGTGTGCGCCGAACTGGGATATCTGCCGCTCGCCATCGAACAGGCCGGTGCCTTCATGGTCGAAACCGGAACCACCGCCGGCGAGTACCTGGACTTGCTCGGCCGATACCCGGCCGCCATGTACGGCGAGACCGCCGAGGGCGGGGACACGCAACGAACCATGGCCCGGATCTGGCGCGTCACCCTCGATCGGCTCGCCGACACTCCGTTGGCGGGCAAGGTGTTGCGAGTGCTGGCCTGGTACGCCCCCGATGACATTCCCGTGGCGTTGCTCAGTGATCTCGATGACGAGCTCGCCGTGATCAAGTCGTTGGGCCGCCTGGCCGCCTACGCCATGATCACCCGCACCGGTGAGGCGATCGGGGTGCACAGGCTCGTGCAGGCGGTCACCCGCACCCCAGATCCCGACGACGTCCACCGCACTCCGGCCGACGTCGCACACGCACGCGAGCGCGCCACCCGCGCGCTGAGCAGGGCACTCCAGCCGCTGGATCCCGAGGCGCCCCAAGACTGGCCGGTGCTGCGGGTCCTGATGCCCCATGCCCAAGCACTCGTCAGCAACACCGACCCCGAGGACGACACCGGCGACACCATCTTCGTCCTCGGCCAGCTGGGCCGATTTCTGGGGAACCAGGGGACAGTGGCGATGGCGACGGGATATCTGGACCGTTGCCTCGTCGACTGTGTGCGGGTGCTGGGGCCCGACCATCCCGTCACGCTGACCTCCCGCAACAACCTCGCCGCCGCCTACGAATCGGAAGGGAATCTCCGGCAGGCGATCCAGCTGTACAGGGCCGCACTGGCCGATCGCGAACGGGTGCTGGGTCCTGACCACGCCGACACTCTGGTCTCCCGTAGCAATCTTGCCTTCGCCTACCGGTCGGCGGGGAGTCTCGAACAAGCGATCCCGCTGCACGAAGCCACCCTCGTCGACCGCGAGCGAGTGCTGGGCCGCGATCACCCGGACACCCTGACTTCTCGCAACAACCTCGCGGGCGCCTACGAAACGGCGGGGGATCTCCGGCAAGCGATCCCGCTGTACAAGGCCGTGCTGGCCGATCGCGAACGGGTGCAGGGCCCCGACCACCCGGACACCTTGGCCTCCCGTAACAATCTCGCGGGCGCCTACCGGTCGGCAGGCGATCCCGGGCGAGCGATCCCGCTGTACGAAGCCACTCTCGCCGACTGTGAACGGGTCCTGGGCGCCGACCACCCCAGGACGTTGACCTCACGCAACAATCTCGCGGGCGCCTACGAGATGGCGGGGGATCTCCGGCAAGCGATCCCGTTGTACGAAGCCAACCTCGCCGACCGCGAGCGAGTACTGGGGCCCGACCACCCCAGTACGCTGACTTCACGCAACAATCTCGCCGCCGCTTACGAGATGACGGGGAAACTCGGGCAGGCGATCCCGCTCTATGAAGCGACCCTCGCCGACTGTGAGCGAGTGCTGGGTCCGGACCACCCCGACACCCTGATCTCCCGCAACAACCTCGCCTACGCCTATTGGCTGGCAAGGGATCTCGGGCGGGCGATCCCTTTGCACGTGGCCACTCTCGCCGCCCGCGAACGAGTACTCGGTCCCCATCACCCGCACACTCTGTCCTCTCGATACAACCTCGCCGCCGCCTACGAATCGGCGGGGGATCTCCGGCAGGCGATCCCGCTGTACAAAGCCGTCTATTCCGCCTACAAGCGGATATTGGGGCCCGGACATCCCGAAACCCAGGCCGTACGCGCCAGTCTCCGTCGCGCCCGCGGAAGGTGACACGTGGAAATTCGGTCAGCCCGCTGCGGGTGTCGGCGTGGTCGGCGGTGTTCGTGCGGTGCGTGGCGGCGGACGCCGCGGACGAGCAGGTAGCCGATCATCCAGAACTCGCCCACGGTCGCGGGAAGGGCGAGCGCGTCGGCGACGAGCGGTAGGCCGGGGGCGAGGTAGGTGGTGAACGCACTGAGAACGTAAGCGATGCCGCCGCCGATGAGGAGCAGGCCGAGGGTGCGGGGCATCCAGCCCGAGCGGAGCGCGCACTGGCCCAGGGGGATGGGCCACAGGCCGAAGAACAGCGTTCCCACGCCCCACAGGTTGCCGCTGACCAGATACAGGAGTCGGACGGTGGCCGCCGTGTCCCCGATCGGGTCGCTCGCGAGCTGGACCGCGGTGGCCAGTGCTGGGCCGCGGCGGTCGTTCTGGCTGATACGCAGGGGATCCAGGCACTGACGATGCGTCGGCTCGCCATCGAACTCCACGTCGAGGCCATGTCGCTCTACTACCACCTGCGCGACAAGGAGGCCTTGCTCGACGGCGTCGTCGAGACCGTGATCGCCGAGGTCGGCGCCGCAGTCACCCGCCCCGACACGAAGGGCGGTGGCGAAGACTGGCGTACGCGGCTGCGGCGGCAGTTCCTCGCGGCACGGCACGTCATGCTGCGCCACCCGTGGGCGCCCGGGCTGTTGGGCTCGCGCCGGACCGTCCCGGCCGTCGTGCTCGCCTATTACGACGAGATCATCGGCACGCTCGTCGGCGCCGGGTTCTCCTACCGCCTCGCCCACCGGGCGCTGCACGCGTTCGGGAGCCTGCCGCTCGGTTTCGCGCAGGAGATCTTCAGCCCGGAGTCAGCCGGCGGGAACATGGAGGACGACGCCGCGGAGGCGGACCTCGCCGCGACCGCCGAGAATCTGCCGCACCTGACCGCCATGGTGGCGGCCGAGATCCACGACAGCACCGACCCCACGCTCGGGTGGTGCGACAGCCAGATCGAGTTCGAGTTCACCCTCGACCTGCTCCTCGACGGCCTCGAACGCCTCCGCGGCTAGCGGAAAGCCCGTACTCGTCCTGTGATCGTCTGGCCAGGCGACGGTGAAGTGACAGCGGCTTTCGACGTCATCGAAGAGTCTGCCGGAAACGCGATTATTGACACTGACAACGATGGGCGATCGGCGACAGTAGAAGATGATGCCTTTCGAGAAGTCGGTTTCCGGCAACGGGGACGCGATTCACCAACTTCGGGACGTCGGGAAAAATCTTTCAGTAGATCGAGGTGTGCTGTCGCCGTGTTCGCACAAGGAGGCCACGAGCCCGGCGATGCGCGATCTTAGGTGTCCATCGGTGCCTGACGACAGCACACCATCGGTTGATGTGCGGTCACACCGATGGACCAGCCACGAACTCGGTGGTAGCGAGTAAGCTTTTCGCCTCAAGGCGAACGATCCACGTGGTGACGACGCCGCAGAGAACCGGGACGGGATTCCTCCGGGAAATCGGCACCACGAGGACGGATGATGTCCGGAAACGCGACTATCCCCTGGAGGCGCACACAATTTCCGAGTCGATCGGGACGCCGCTGAGCAGGCCGAGAAGATCATGCTCGGCATCCGGATCCGGGACTTTTCGAAAGATCCCGAAATCGATTCGCCTATCCGCGGTGGTGTCGCCAGGAAGAGCCGCTAGGGCATCACTCTGTGGTGGACCTGTCGTACCCTGATCGGTCTTGGACGAAAAGCCGAATCGGCGCGAGCGGCCGGTCGAGGACACGGAGATCGAGGGGTCGAAAGTCATGACCAGGCCACTACCTTCCGGCGGGCAGGAGCGGCCTGCCGGAACGCAGCCTCTCGCGTCGCGGCGGGAACGCGTCAAGGTGGCGCGAAAATGGGCCTATCTCGTCAGTAGCACCACTTACCTCCCCTTGTCGCACGACCAGATCGAACGAGAATTGCTTGGCCTGCTCGACAGGCTGCTCGAGGCGGTGGCAGGGGACCAGCCCGCCACCGAGAGCGCGGCGGAGGTCGGCGCCGAACTCGTCCGGCTGCACTGCGTCGGCAGGACGAGCCTGCAGTGCACGGTGGACGTGCTCGCGGCCGCCTTACTGGCGCCGACGGAGTCACGCTCCGCCGAGCGGTTACCGGAGCGCGTCGCCAGGCTGCTCGGTGCGCTGGCGTCCGGTTACGTGGAGGCGATCCGTTCCGCGACCGTCGAGCAGCGGGACACGAGTGACCAGGCGTTGCTCAATGCGGTCCGGGAGTCACAGCGCGAGTGGCGGGCCAGTGAGGCGCAGCTGGACGAGATCTTCCTCTGCTCGCCGAACGGGATCGCGGTCACCGGGCCCGACGGGCAGCTCGTCCGCACGAATCCCGCCCTGCATCGGATACTGGACCGGACGGCGAGCGAGGTCGCGGGCGGCGATCTGTTCGAATTCGTCCACGAGACGGATCGGCGCCTCCTGCGGGACGGCTACCGCGATCTCCGGGACGGCAAGATCGACCGGCTGCGATCGCGCCCGCGCTTCGTCACCAAGGACGGCGACCTGTTCCAGGCCACGCTGACCGCTTCGCTTCTGCGCGGTTCGCACGGCTACGTCACGATCGTGGCAGACGACGCGGAGCTGAAGCTCCTGCAGAACCAGCTGCGACACCAGTTGTTGCACGACATGCTCACCGGTCTGCCGAACCGGCAGTTCTTCAGCTCGCACCTTGAACATGTGCTGCACCAGCCGAATCCGGCGACGCTGTACCACGTGGATCTCGACGGGTTCTCGTTGGTCACCGATGGTCTCGGCAGGAGCGCGGGAGACCGGCTGCTGCGGATCGCCGCGGACCGGCTCAGATCCGTGGTGGCGGGCGAGAACGCGATGGTCGCGCGGTTCGAGAGCGACAAGTTCGGCATTCTGATCGAGAATTCGGCGAGCACGCCGGACGTCCTCACGATGATCGAGCGGATCAACGAGACGCTGTCGGAGCCGGCCTACATCGACGAGAAGGGCCTGGCGGTGACGGCGAGTTTCGGCGTGGTCGAAGACCTTCCCCGCAACGTCGAACCAGCCGAGTTGTTGCGTTCGGCGGACTTGGCGATGCGGCGGGCCAAGAGCAAGGGGCCCGGCCGGTGGGAACGGTACGACCCGGTATGGGACGGCCAAGCCAGGGAGACCATCGGCCTGGTGGCCACCATGCCCGGGGCCTGGGAGAACGGCGAGCTGGGCATCGGCTACGAGCCGCTGGTACGGCTGGCCGACGGCGAGATCGTCGGTGCCGAGGCGCGGCTGAGATGGGAACATCCGGACCTGGGAGTGCTGCCAAGGGAAAAGTACCTCGAACTCGCCGAGCGCACCGCGCTGATCGGCGCGCTCGGCGCGTGGGTGGTCAAACGCGGCTGGACGGACAAGGCCGACGGCGGCGGCGCGGACATGCCGCTGCTGGTACCACTGACACCGAACCAGCTGACCGATCCTCGGCTGGCCGGGACGATCCAGGGAATTCTCGACAGCGCCGCGCCCACTCCCGACCGATTGTGGCTCGGCTTGCCTGCCGGGGCACTGCTCGTAGCCGGGCACGAGATGGTCGACAACGCGCGCGTGCTCGCCGACGTGGGGATCGGAGTGGTACTGCTCGACTTCGGCGTGACGCCGGGCGAACTGGCATTACTCGAGGACCTCCCGGTACACGCCGTACGCCTCGACTCTCGTCTCGTGTGGCATGCCGTCGATGAGGACTCGATCGCCCTCGCCGGGGCGAGGAACATGATCGCGCTGGTTCGCCAGGCCGGAATCACTGTGCTCGCCGGTGATCTCGAAACCAGCGCGCAGGCACGGTGGTGGCAGCGAGCGGGCGTCGAGCTGGGAATGGGCCCGCTGTTCACCGGTGACGAGGGATCGGTGACCGACATCGGATCCCTCATCGGCGGTGGACGGGCCCGTCCGGGGCAAGGCCAGTGAGCCCCAGTGTCCTGAGTAGACAGTAGCTTCGGCGGAACGCCGTTCGGGTCGTGTCGTGGACCGCTCCGGCGTCCCGCTTCAGGGTTTGCGTGCCATTCCGGCGTAGAGGACCTGGTTCAGTGTCGGGTCTTCGGCGATGTCGCCGGGTCCGGCGGGGCGCCAGGTGCCGCACCCGACCAGGCCGGGTTCGAGCAGTTCGAGATCGCCGAACATGGTGAGCACGTCGTCGTAGGGGCGTGACGTGACCAGGTTGCCGCCTGTCCCGATCCTGACCGCTTCCCGAACCTGGTACGGCAGGTAGTCCTCGGTGATGTGTGTGATCGCCAGGTAACTTTCGGAAGCCATCGCGTCGATGTAGTGGCGCATGAGGCCACACGGGTCGGATTCGTCCGGGAGCCAGTGCAGCATGCACAGGAACAGCATGCCGACCGGCTCGTCGAGGTTCAGCTGCCGGCGCAGCAGAGGATCACCGAGGATGCGTGAGAAGTCACGGGCGTCGGCCTTGAGCACGGCGGCGCGGTCGTTGCCGGCGAGAATCAGTTGGCTGTGCGCGACCGCGACGGGATCGTGATCCACATACACCACCCGGCATTCCGGGTCGGCGTCCTGTGCGATTTCGTGCACATTGCCGACGGTCGGCACGCCCGAACCGATGTCGAGGAACTGGCGGACGCCCCGGTCGATCATGAATCGCACGGCCCGCCGGAGGAACGCGCGGTTGAGCCTCGCCACCCCCCTGGCGTGGGGCATGATTTGCTCGGCCTTCGTGGCGGCCTCGCGGTCGACGGCGAAATTGTGGCCGCCGCCCAGCATGTAGTCGTAGACCCGGGCGGCACTGGGCATCGTTTTGTCGGTGCCCGGCGGGACCCAGTCCGGTAGTCGCGTCAGCGTCAACACCCCGATCTCATCGGTTTTCCTTGGCGAGCCGTCGAGCTTACTCATCCCGTCATGTGATCGGGTCACGACTGCGCAGTCACCCGATCGAGTGCTGTGGGCTGCCACCGAATGGCGCTAGCGTGTTCTGTTCCCTTCCACGTCGGCGATGGAGTGCGGATGCCTGTACCGGTTGCACCCGGTCGATGGCCCTTGATCGGACACACTCCGGCGATGCTGCGTCGTCGCTTCGGATTCACGTCGTCGTTGTACGCTCACGGAGATGTGGTGCGGGTCTATCTCGGCCCGATGGAAACGTATTTCGTGACCAGTCCGGAACTGACGCACCAGGTGCTGGTCACCGACGGGAGTAATTTCCGCAAAGGCGCGATGTTCGAGAAGTTCCGCCCGTTCGTCGGCAACGGAATCGGTCTCTCCGACGGTGTTTTTCACCTGCGGCAGCGCCGGTTGATGCAACCCGCTTTCCACCACGCCACCATCGCGGGGTATGCCGAGATCATGGCGAGAGCGGCCGTCGAACTGGTCAGGCCATGGAGGCCGGGCGAGGTACGCGAGGTGGACCACGACATGCAGGCGGTCGCGGTCGCCGCCGTCGGCGAGTCGCTTTTCTCCACCGAACTGGGCAAGGCCGCGATCGAGGAGGCCCGCAGATCGATCCCGGTCATCCTCAAGTACGGCATGATCCGCGTGCTCTCGCCCGCGTTCGTGGAGAAGCTCCCCATTCCGGCCAACCGGCGGTTCGACGCGGCCGTCGACCGGATGCGGACGATCGTGGAGGAGCTCATCGACAACTGGCGTGCCGAGCAAGCCGACCGGAGCGACCTGCTGTCCATGCTGCTGCTGGCCAGGGACGCCGACACGGGTGAAAGGATGACCGGCGAGCAGGTGCGCGACGAGGTCATCACCCTGCTCACCGCGGGGATCGAGACCAGCGCGCTGGCGCTTTCCTGGCTGTTCCACGAAATCGCCCGGCATCCCGAGGTCGAGCAGAAGCTGCACGACGAGATCGACGAGGTGCTCGGCGGCCGGCAGGCCACCGCCGAGGACGTGCCACGGCTGGTCTACACGCGGCAGGTCGTCAACGAGGTCCTGCGGATGTATCCACTGTGGATCCTCATGCGCCGGGTCGCCACGGAAGTCGATCTCGGCGGTGTGCGCCTGCCGCCGGGCACCGAGGTGATCATCAGCCCGCACGCCATGCATTTCGATCCGAGGTTCCACGACCACCCCGGTCGTTTCGACCCGGACCGCTGGGCGGGCAAGCGAGCCAAGGATCTGCCCCGCGGGGCCTACATCCCGTTCGGCGCGGGTGCCCACCAATGCATCGGGAATTCCTTCGCCATGACCGAGATCGCGATCGTCGTGGCCACGATCGCCGCGAAATGGCGGCTGGTTCCCGTTCCTGGCAAGCCGGTCAGGGAGAAGTACACGACCACCGCGTACCCGAGCCGGCTGCCGATGACGGTCGTCCCGCGCTTCCGATAGTTGCCGAACACATTATTTCAGTGGAGGTTTGTTTTATGCCTTGGCGTCATGGCAGAGTGAAGCGTCTTCGTCTGCGCCGTGCCGGCGCGATGACGTTCGCCATCCTGCTCGCCGGGTCACTGCCGGCGCCCGCGCAGGCTCAGGCCGATGCGTCGTCCTGCCGGGACGTGACCATCCCGGTCCAGCTGGCCGGGCTGCTTCCCCAGATCGTGCACGGCAGACTGTGCGAACCACCGGGAGGCGCGCGAACCGTTCAGGTGCTGGTCCCCGGCGCCACCTACGACAGCGTGTACTGGGACGCCGCACCCGATCCGGAAACCCATTCGTTCCGGCTCGCGATGAACAAGGCCGGCTACGCCACCCTTGCCCTGGATCGGCTCGGCACCGGCGCCAGCTCCAAGCCGCCCAGTGCGTTGCTCACGGCGTTCACCGAAGCCGGCGTGGTACACCAGGTGATCCAGGCGGTCCGGCACGGCGACGTCGGCTCGCGGTTCGACAAGGTGATTCTCGGCGGACACTCGCTCGGCTCCGCCATCGCCATGCTTGAAGCAGGCACCTACCACGACGTGGACGGCGTGCTGATCACCGGACTGGCACACCACATCAATCCTCCCGGCGCGCTGATCGTCCTCGGCTCGTTCATCCCCGTCGCGCTCGACCCGGTGCTGTCGCGGCTGGGGCTCGACCCCACCTACCTGACCACCCAGCCAGGAAGCCGATACGCGGCGTTCCACGCACCCGGACCCGAGGTCCCCGAGATGACCGCTTACGACGAGGCCACCAAGGACGTCGTCGCCCCCGGCGAACTGCTCGACGCCGCCGCCCTCGGCACGGTGCTCCCGTACAGCTGGCGGATCACCGTGCCGGTGCTGGTCGTGCTCGGCGGTGGGGACGGCGGCCTCTGTGGCCCGCTCGCGACCGACTGCACCTCCTCGGCCGGCCTGCTCCAGTCCGAGGCGCCGTACTACTCCGCGGCGGCACGACTGCGGACCTACGTACTGCCCGGCTTCGGCCATTCGATCAACTACGCACCCAACGCACCCGACTACCACCAAGCCGTCACACACTGGGCCGGCACGATGGGGCTGGCCGGCTGAACTCTGGAAGCGCCGCGAGAAAACATGAACTTGACTCACGTATGTGTCAGCCGTCACCATCTCCCGATGGACGCCTGCCTCGGGCGCGCACAGGAGGTTCACGATGAGACGGCATCGAAGGTTCCTGTCACTCGCGGTAGCCGCGCTGGCCGCCATCGCGCTCGTCGTCGGGGTCACGCCGACGTCGTCGGCCACGTCGAACTGGTGGGATCCGCCGAACCGGCCGAGTCCGGACAGCGAGATCGGCGCGACCGGCGCCCCGTTCACCGGAGGCCAAGGTGGGGAGGTCCGCGGCTTCGTCGACGGCCATAACCACATACTCGCCAACGAGGGCTTCGGCGGCAGGCTGATCTGCGGCAAGGCGTTCTCGCCCGCGGGCGTCGCCGACGCGCTGCGGGACTGCCCCGAGCACTACCCCGACGGCAGGGGAGCCACCTTCGAGAACCTCACCGCCGATCCGGACGGGCACCATGACCCGGTCGGCTGGCCGACCTTCAAGGAGTGGCCGACCCACAAGTCGCTGACCCATCAGCAGAACTACTACGCCTGGATCGAGCGGGCGTGGCGCGGCGGGCTGCGCATCATGGTCAACGACCTGGTGTCCAACGGTGTCCTGTGTGCCCTGCCGATCATGCCCAAGGACCGCGGCTGCGACGAGATGGACGCCATCCGGCTCGAAGCACGCAAGTCCTGGGAGATGCAGGACTACATCGACGGCATCTACGGCGGCCCCGGCAAGGGCTTCTTCCGGATCGTCACCAGCCCGGAGCAGGCCCGCAAGGTGGTGATGGACGGCAAGCTGGCGATCATCCTCGGGGTGGAGACCTCGGAACCCTTCGGCTGCAAGCAGATCATGGACGTCGCGCAGTGCTCCGCCGCGCAGATCGACGCCGGGATCAACGAGCTGTACTCGCTCGGCGTGCGCAGCATGTTCCTGTGCCACAAGTTCGACAACGGCCTGTGCGGCGTGC
This sequence comes from Amycolatopsis oliviviridis, assembly GCF_014654365.1. Lineage (GTDB taxonomy): Bacteria > Actinomycetota > Actinomycetes > Mycobacteriales > Pseudonocardiaceae > Amycolatopsis > Amycolatopsis oliviviridis. The sequence continues at coordinate 89,393 of NZ_BNAY01000002.1, read as the reverse complement.
GCTTCGACTCGGGCACCACCGGCCAGATCCTCCAGGCCGGTCAATTTTCCTGCTGTGCCACCACGTGGACGACCGAGGCGTGCCCAGGGCCGCAGCAGGACAATCCGATCGTGGGCGGCGACCCGGCCAAGCGCTGCAACACCCGAGGGCTCACCCGCCTCGGCGAGCACGCGCTGCGCCGCATGATGGAGCGGCACATGATGGTCGAGCTCGACCATATGAGCGTCAAGGCGGCGGCGCGCACCCTGGATATCCTCGAGGCGGAGAAATACCCCGGGGTGCTGTCCACGCACAGCTGGATGGACGCCGGTTGGTCCGAGCGGGTGTACAAGCTGGGCGGCTTCATCACCGGCTATGACAACGGCTCGGAGAGCTTCGTCAACGAGTGGAAGCGCAACAAGGCCCTGCGCGATCAGTACAAGGTCGGCTACGGCTTCGGTTCCGACATGAACGGTGTCGGCGGCTGGCCCGCGCCGCGCACCGGCGCGACCAACCCGGTGGTCTACCCGTATCGCACCTTCGACGGGGCCACGATGATGGACCGGCAGAAGACCGGCGAGCGGGTCTGGGACGTCAACGTCGACGGCGCCGCGCACTACGGCCTGATCCCGGACTGGATCGAGGACGTCCGCATGGTGGGCGGGAAGGCCGTCATCGACGACCTGGCGAGGGGAGCGGAGTCGTACCTGAGGACCTGGGAAGCCACCACCGCGCATGGTCTCGGCACCAACCTCGCCTACGCGAAGCCGGCCACGGCCAGTTCGACGGAGTGGAATCCGTTCGTGAACCTGTCGCCCTCGCGCGCCGTCGACGGCGACCGCGGTACCCGGTGGTCCAGCTCCTGGAACGACGGGCAGTGGTACTACGTCGATCTCGGCTCCGAGCAGACCGTCGGCCGGGTGACCATCGACTGGGAGGCGGCCTACGCGTCCGAGTATCGCATCGAAGCGTGGAGCGAAGCCGGCGGCACCTGGCAACCGGTCTGGTCGACCACCGCCGGAGACGGCGGCATCGACACCGCACGGTTCGAGCCGGTCACCACGCGCTGGGTGCGATTCTTCGGCGTCAAGCGGGCCACCCGCTACTGCTTCTCGTTCTGGGAGTTCGGAGTCTTCGCCTCGTAGCGGTTTCTCCACGCGCCAACGAATGTGTGGCTGTCCACTATGGACAGCCACACATCTCGCGTGGTGACCAGGCGGTGAGCGACCAGATCGCTTCGAACTGACCACGACGCGACTATTCCCCGGCCTGGTTGGGTTGATCGGGTGCACAGCTGATCAACAGCCGGGCGGTGTGCGCGATGTGGTCACGCAGCAGTTCTTGCGCGTGATCGGCATCGCGCGCGAGAACTGCGTCGAGTAGTGCCCGATGCTCGGCGGCGACGTCGCGGCCGGGTTCGTTGCCGAGGGATACCGACCACTGCCGGTACAGCTCGGCCTCCTGCCGCAACGACCGTGCCGCGTCGAGTAGCCGCTGGTTGCGGCAGCCGGTCAGCAGCGCGTGGTGGAAGGCCGCGTGTGCCTGCGACCACTCGTCGGACAGATGGTCCGGATCGGCCGGGTCGCGATACGGCGCGCGTTCCAGAAGATGGTGCGCGGCAACGGCATCGGCCTCCCAGCGGGTGTCGCCTTCCCGCACCGACAGCCCCAGTACCAGGGACTCGATCTCCGCCCGCGCCTGTGTCAGTTCGGCCAGATCCCGATGGGACAGCGGCCGGACCAGGTAACCCTGCCGCGGCCTGGCCACCACCAGTCCTTCGGCGACCAGTCTCGTCAGCGCCTCACGGGTGGCGCCGACGCTCACTTGGTAGCGGTCGGCCAGGTCCGGGAACTTGAGCCGGTCGCCCGGTATCAGCCGACCGGCGAGGATGTCGGCGCGCAACGCCTGGTGGATGCCGTCGGTGCGGGTCGCTCCGCCGCTCTTGGTCATGCCCACAGCCTAGCACTTTACGAATCTGCATTGAACTTTCGAAAGTTTAGGTCTAGTTTCGAATTCAGCCCCGAGATCCCGCCAACCGCACGAGGAGCCGGCCGATCCAGGCCGGATCCCGGAAGGGTGAAGTCATGAAACTGGCCAATGTGGACGGACGCGCGGTCCTGCTGACCGCCGACGACACCGGAATCGACGTCGAAACCGCGTCGGGCGGCAAGTTCGGCCCCGGTCTCGTGTCCGTTTACGAGAACTGGGACGCGTTCCGGGCCTGGGCGCGACAGCCGCCCGCCGGACCCGGCGTCGTCTTCACCCGCGCGCAGCTGGGCTCACCCTCACCGGCCCCGCGGCAGATCGTCGCGATCGGCCTGAACTACGACGCCCACGCCGCCGAGTCCGGTTTCGAGGCACCGGAAGGACTTCCCCCGACGTTCACCAAGTTCGTCTCCGCGCTGACCGGCCCTGACGCGGAGGTCGTGCTGCCTGCCGGTGGCGACGTGGACTGGGAGGTGGAACTCGTCGCCGTCATCGGCCGGACCGCCACCCGCGTCGCGGAATCCGACGCGTGGGACCACGTCGCCGGGGTGACGATCGGACAGGACCTCTCCGAGCGCGTCGCGCAACTGGCAGGCCCCGCCCCGCAGTTCAGCCTGGGCAAATCCTTCCCGAACTTCGCGCCGGTCGGGCCGTGGCTGGTCACGCCGGACGAGCTGGCGAACCGGGACGACCTGGCGCTCGGCTGCGCGGTCGACGGCGAGACCGTGCAGGACGGCCGCACCCGCGAACTGATCTACCCGGTCGCCAGGCTGGTATCCGCGCTGTCGCGGACCATCACCCTGTTCCCGGGCGATCTCGTCTTCACCGGGACCCCGGCGGGCGTGGGCATGGGCCGCACGCCGAAGCGGTTCCTGCGGGCGGGCGAACACCTCGTCAGCTGGATCGAAGGCATCGGTGAGATGCGCCAGACATTCGTTACCGCACAGGAGGACTGACATGGGCATGCACCGCCTCACCCGGGTCACCATGGGAGTCCCGAACGTCGCGGAAACCATCGCCTACTACTCCGAGTTCGGGCTCACCCACCTCGGTGACGGGGCCTTCAGCACTCGCGAAGGCGGCGAGCAGCTGCAGGTCCGGCACGCCGTATCCCGACGGGTGCTCGAACTCGGGGTGGGGGTCGACGATGCCGACGACGTCGCGCGGGCCGCGTCGCGGCTGGATCGCCTCGGCGTGGCGGGTGGCACGGACGGCACCGCGGTCACCGCGATCGAGCCGGTTTCCGGATTCACCGTCCGTGTCGAAATCGCGCCGAGAATCGTGCAGCGGCCCGTCCCGGCCACCCCCTACAACGGGCCCGGTCGCATCGAGCGGTTCGGCCGGGCGCCCGGAGTGCTGCGTGAGGACCCGATCCGGCCCAAGAAACTCGGTCACTGCGTGGTGGGCACGACCGATCTCGAAGCCACCATGGGGTTCTTCACCGAGGGGCTCGGTTTCAAGGTCAGCGACTACATCGGGAACAAGGGCGCCTTTCTGCGCTGCTCGGTCGATCACCACAACGTGCTGGCGCTCGCGGCACCGGTGAACTTCCTGCATCACACGTCCTGGCAGGTCGACGACATCGACGACGTCGGGCGAGGCGCGGCGGCGATGCTGGCGGGCAACCCCGAGCGACATGTCTGGGGCCTCGGCAGGCACTACGCGGGATCCAACTTCTTCTGGTACCTCAAGGATCCGGCGGGGAACTTCAGCGAGTACTACGCCGACATGGACTGCATCCCCGAGGACGAGATCTGGACCCCGGAAGTCTTCGAGGGTGCCCAAGGCCTGTTCAGCTGGGGCCCGCCCCCGCCGCCGTCGTTCCTGGAACCGGACGACCTCGCCGCGCTCATGACCGGACAGCACGCACCCTCCCGGTGACCGCGCCGGACCGGCGAGAGGACGCGTCACCGGAAATCGAAAAAGTCAGAGGCGCTGGAAGATCTCGCGCCTGACCAGAAAAGGAGAAGTCATGTCAGTGGAATTGTACGTCCCCCAGATCCCGGACAACCTGAACATCCGGTTCGTCGAAAACCGCATCGTCATCAACCGCCCGGTACAGGCCGTGTACGACTGGGTGACCACCTGGTCGAACCTGCCGAAATGGCTGCCGATGGCCCTCGGCACCGAGGTGCGACGCGGCACCGAAGGCGTCCCCGCCGAGATGGGCGACGTACTGCTCGAAACCATCCAGCCGGAGCTGAACGAGAAGCCGAAGCTCTACACCGTGGTGGCGCGGGTCCCCGGCAAGCTGTGGACGGTGGTCGGCCGGGACGTGCTCGACGACGGCTCCCTGGCCCCGGCGATGCACGCGATCGCCACCTTCACCACCTTCGACCTCGGCGACGGAACGACCCTGTTCTGCCGCCTGTTCGAGCGACTGGTCCCGGACACCGAGCCGCCCGGCCCGCACCCGGTCGAGGACCCGGCCCGCATCCAGGTCGGCCTGGAACTGATCAAGGCGCACCTCGAGGGCACGGCCGGATGACGTCGGTGGCTCGGGGCCGCTACCTCCAGCGGCCCCGTATGGCCCCGAGGAGGAACGCAGTGGGTGTCGTCAGGGTGTGAGTTCCGGGATGGCCGACAGCTCGTCCGGTGGGGGACCGGGATGCACGATGCCCAGCCGGTGGGTGGCCCTGGTCATGGCGACATACAGGTCGTTGTGGCCCAGCGGTGCCGCGTCGAGGATCGCCGCCGGGTCGATGATCAGGACCGAGTCGAATTCCAGCCCCTTGGCCTGCAGGGGAGCCAGTAGCACCACCTTGTCCGTCAGGTCCGGCATCGTGGCCAGGGACAACTCGGCGGCCAGCCGTCCGAGGCGCTTGCCCGGAGCGACGATCGCCAGCCGGCCTTCGGTGTGGGTAGCGACCAGGTCGGCGACGACTTTCGGCAACTCGGCGGGGGTGGTGCGCAGCCGCCACGGAGGCCGGCCGGTGGAGCGGACCGACCGGGGTGGCCGCAGTCCGGGATGGTGGGCGGCGAGCAGGTCCGCGGTGGCGGCCATGATCTCCGCTGGGGTGCGGTAGTTGACGGTGAGCTGGGCCAGCCGCCAACGGTCGTCCAGGTGCGGCCGCAGCACGCGTTCCCACGAGGAGGCGCCCGCCGGGTTCCCGGTCTGAGCGAGGTCGCCGAGGACGGTCATCGACCTGCTGGGGCAGCGGCGCATCAGCATCCGCCAGGCCATGGCGGACAGTTCTTGTGCCTCGTCGACGACGACGTGTCCGAACGTCGCCGGGCTGCCGCCTTGGCCGATCAAGGCAGCGGCCTCGTCCAGCAACGGGATGTCGGCGACGCTCCAGCCGGCGTCCGGACCGTCGACGACGTCCGACACCGCGTGCTGCGGAGTCAGCAGCGGCCACAGGTCGTCGAGCACGTCCTGGACGCCGGCATCAGCCAGCAGGCTGCCCTTGAGACGGGCCTTGTCGGTCTCGTCCAGCAGGTTTCTCGGTCCGTCGTGATCGTCCTGGCCGATCACGACACCCGCGGCCGCCAACGCGCGCAGGTCGGCTTCGCTCAGCCGGCCATCAGGGCTGCCGCCGTCCAGCGCTTCGCCGGTATCGGTGAGCACCACCGTCTCCAGGTCCTCGATCAGGCCCTGCGCAAGGGCGTCCACGATCTCCCGCGCGAAGACCAGCCTGGCCTGGTTATGCGGCAGCCCGGTCTGCCGGGCCCTCCGCACGGCACGGCGGCAGGTCTCCGGCTCGAGCCGCAGTGCCTGCTGCTCGAACTCGATGTCCATCGGTTCGTCGGGAATCCGGACCCGCGCGCGGACCGCTGCCCTCAACCGTTCGGCCATGTCCGCCCGGCCCTTGAGCCCGGCGGTCTTCGGCGGATCCACCCGGCTGACCTCGATGCCCGGGCACAGGTCGGCGATGGTCGCCGTCACCACGGTGTTCTCGCCCAGGCCGGGCAGGACCTGGCCGATGTAGTCGAGGAAGAGCCTGCTGGGGCCCACGACCAGGACACCGCGGGCACGCAGGTGGAGATGCGTATAGAGCAGGTAGGCGACCCGGTGCAACGCGACAGCGGTCTTTCCCGTGCCCGGGCCACCCTGCACCACCAGCACTCCTTGGTGCTCGCTCCGGATGATCCGGTCCTGCTCGGCCTGCAGGGTCGTGACGATGTCGCGCATCCTCCCGGTCCGATCGGCTGTCACCGCCGCCAGCAGCGCGCCGTCCCCGACCAGGCTGCCGTCGGCGGCGTGGTCCGGGTCGAGCAGCTCGTCGTCGAGCCCGACGACCCTGCGGCCCCGCGTGATGATGCGCCGCCGTCGCCGGACACCGTGCGGCTCGGTCGCGGTCGCGGCGTAGAACGGCTGGGCCACCGGTGCGCGCCAGTCCACCATCAAGGGCTCGTCGTCGGTGTCCCGGAACAACCCCAGCCGCCCCACGTACACACGATGGCCGTCGCGCAGGTCCAGCCGCCCGAAGCACAGCCCCTGTTCCACCCCGTCAAGGCGGGTCACTTCCGCCTGCCAGGTGGCTATCGCCGCGTAGTCTTCGCCGGCACGCCGCACGGCCGCCAACCGTGTGGCCGCCTGTTCGCGCAGGGCATCCACCCGGGCGTACAAGACCGCCAGGTACTCCTGCTCGACGTCGATCTCGGTGATGGTCACTCGAACACTCCCCGGGCGATCGATGCTCAGTGACATCGAGGATGCGGAGTGACCTCGCGGAAAAACAGTCTTGTTCTTTCCCTCGGCCTCAGCCGCTGGGAGAGTGAACGGCGGAGCTGCCGCCGGAGGGCTGGCTGCTGGAGTTCGTCCGGCTGGAATCCCCGGCGAACGCGCCGTGTGGCGGGTCTGCAGGCTAGGTTGAGGATCATGCGCTTCGGACTCTTCGTCCCGCAGGGCTGGCGGCTGGACCTGGCCGGCATCGAACCTGTGGACCACTGGAAGACCATGCTCGGCATCGCGAAACACGCGGAGGCCGGGCCCTTCGAATCGATCTGGGTCTACGACCACTTCCACACGGTGCCGGAGCCGACCGAGGAGGCCACCCACGAGGCGTGGTCAGTGATGTCGGCCTTCGCCGCGGCCACCGAGACCATCCGGCTCGGGCAGATGTGCACCTGCATGGGCTACCGTAACCCGGCGTACCTGGCGAAGGTCGCCGCGACCACCGACATCATCTCCGGCGGGCGCGTCGAGATGGGGATCGGCGCCGGCTGGTACGAGCACGAGTGGCGGGCTTACGGCTACGGCTTCCCGAGTGCCGGCGAGCGGCTCGCCCGGCTCGACGAAGGCGTCCGGATCATGCGGGACCTGTGGACCACCGGAAAGTCCACATTGGACGGCGAGCACTACCGCACCGACGGCGCGATCCTGCGCCCGCTACCGCTGCAGGACGGCGGGATCCCCCTGTGGATCGCCGGTGGTGGCGAGAAGAAGACCCTGCGGATCGCCGCGCGATTCGCGAAGTACACCAACTTCGCCGCCGACAGCGAGACATTCACCCGCAAGTCGGAGATCCTGGCCGCGCACTGCAAGGACGTCGGCACGGACTTCGGCGCGATCGTGCGCTCGGCCAACCACAACGGCGTCATCGCCGAGACCGAGAAAGAGGTCCAGGACAAGCTGGCCTGGCTCAAGGACCACTACGCGAGGTACGCGTCCCCGGAAGCGGCCGAGCGCGCGTACTCGGTCTTCACCGCAGGAGTGGGCGTCGGCACGCCCGAGCAGGTCGCCGAGCGACTGGCCGAGCTGGAAAAGCTCGGCATGACCTACGCGATCTTCAACTTCCCCGACGCCGCGTACGACCGCTCCAGCATCGACCTCTTCGCGAAGCATGTCGTCCCGGCGGTGAACAGCTAGGCCGTGTCCGGGCGGGTCGTCCTCGTACCAAGGCCCTACTCGGGCGACCACGGCATGCGCGGATGTTTACGGACTGCGGTCGGGTCTGTAACGCGGCTGCGGTGTCAAGCGACAGTTCACCAAGCCGAGGTGGCGGTGGGGTGCGCGAATTCGATGCGGGGGCAAGCGGTGACCGAACTCGTCGTGGTGAGTACGGACGAGGCCCCGGTGTTGGACGTCGTTTTTGTGCACGGCCTTGACGGCGACGCCCGTAAGAGCTGGTCGGCGAAGCGGGAAGGTTCGTTCTGGCCCGAGTGGCTTGGGCAGGACATAGAGGGAGTGTCCGTCTGGTCCTTGGATTACGATGCGGCGTCGAGCCATTGGCTGGGCCACGCGATGCCGATCCAGGACCGGGCGATCAGCCTGCTGGCCCACCTGGAGAAGGACGGGATCGGACAGCGCCCGCTGTGCTTCGTCACTCACAGCATGGGCGGACTGGTGGTAAAAGAGATGCTGCTGCACGCGGCCGACGGCCGCGCAGACTACACCGAGTTCGCCACCGCCACCCGCGGTGTGGTGTTCCTGGCCACCCCGCACACCGGCTCTGACATCGTCACCAAGGCCGTCGTCAAGGCGTTAGCCGTCGTCTACCGCAAGACGGAAGCTGTCGACGGCCTGGAACGCAACAGCGCGCATCTTCGGCAGCTCAACACCAGATACCGTAACTGGTCCGTTCACCCGACATCGGATATCAAGCACAAGATCTTCTACGAGACCCGGCCGACCAAGGGGATACAGGTGGTCGACGCGGGCTCGGCCGACCCCGGAATCCCTGGCCAGACACCGATTTCGGTGGACGCGGACCACATCGACATCTGCAAACCCAGTGCTCCCAGCGACCTGGTCTACGGCCAGATCAAGCTCTTCGTCACCGGAATCATCACGGCACTGCGGACCAGCCCGGCCGGCGCCGGCCACCAAGAGGAGACCTGCGAGCTCGACGTCGACGAGGCCTTGCCGTATGTGCGCGATGTCAACCCTTTGGATACTGGGGTGAAGCCGAGTGTTCCTCTGGTGGACTCCGACTCGCCTATCGCGCTTTGGCTGAACCACAAGACGCCACGCAGCCAAATTTGCTCGTACGCACTCCGGGATCATGACGCCGATCTCCGTGCACGGCTGAGGCGCGTGGTCGACGACCCGTCGGGCGCGGTCATCCTCATCGGTCGCTCATGCACCGGCAAGAGTCGCTCCGCCTGGGAGGCGGTCCGTGAGTTCTTGCCCGACTGGCATTTCGTGAACATGAACAACCCCGAGGACATTGAGCGGTTGAGCCGGGCGAAGCTGTCCAAGGGTGGCGTCGTGTTGTGGCTCGACAACCTGAGATCGGGTACCGGCGTGGCCGGAGCGGTGAAAGCCGCTCTGGCTGTCCTGCGTGACCATGGACGGACCTACCAAGCGGTTGCCGTCGCAACCATGTGGCATGCGCCGGTGGTCGGTTCGGCGAACCAGCCGACCGCGTTGGCCGACTCCTTCGCCATGAAAGAACTAGCGACCTACGCCGGTTCACCCGTGCCGGTTTTGGAATCGTGGTCGGACGCGGAACGTCGACGAGGTTGGGCGCGTTCGATCGACGCGGAGGACAACCTGCTTGCCGCAGCTCTGAGGCAGCGGGTCGTCAGCCCGCCCCAGATGCTCGCCGGCGCTCATTGGACGATCAATCTGTGGCAATCGCCGGTCAAGCGTGAGACGCGCAGCCTCCTCGATGCGGCTATCGACTTGGCGATCTTGGGTTTCGGTGTGGACCCCCGAATGCCGCTGACTCTGCCCTTGCTCCGTGGCGCCACACCCGCTTATCTGGAGCGGCCACCGGAATCTCCGACCTGGTTCGAAGACGCTCTGGCCGAGGCGACGAATCCACTCGAGGAGGCGGTGTGGGCATTGCGGCCGCCGTTCCCCGATTCCTCCGGAACCTACACACTCTTCGATCCACTTCTCGAATTCGGCAAGCTCGTGCGGTTCCACGAGCCGTTGCCTGAAACGGTGTGGCGTCTCTTCGCGATGGTCGGCCTCACCCGGTTCCCGCTCGAAGTGCTGGCACGTTCAGCCGGGCATCGGCTACTGCATCCCCTTGCTGCCGAGCTTGAACTGGCGGCCGCCGCGGCCGCGCCCACCCCGGAACCACCCGCCGTCAAGCCGGAACTCCCGGTTCTGCCGGTACCGCGTCCCGACGCCGCCACCGAAAGGCAGGCCCTGTCGATAAAACCTGGCTTCAGGTCATCAAGCCGTGATCGCGCCGACCAGTTACTTGCCGACGACAACTACGATGAACTGGTCGAACTCGCTGTAGGTTCCAACGACTCTTATGTTCGCCGTCGACTCGCCAAACTTTATGAGCGTCACGGCGAGATCGACAAGCTTCGCCAGCTCGCGTCATTCAGCAATCGCGGTGGCCGGCACTTCGTCGAACACCTCTGCGCGACCGGCAACCTCACCGAACTCCTGCGCATGATCGCCGCCGGCGACGGCTATGCCCGACGCGCCATCGAAGACTGGGCGATCGTCGGCCTCTCCGAGGAGGAACGCCAGGTGATCCTGGCGCATGGTCTGAACCCGGACGGGACCCCGCGAAGCTGACACGTACCGTCGCTCACAACGACCGCTCATCGGCATGAGCGGACGCGTGTTTCAGCGAACGACCGACTGGTGAACTATGTCTGATGTGCGTCTTTCCTATCTGTCAGTCAAGCGGCAGTGGACTTTTGGTCAAATATCGACGACATATTATTCCGCTCTCCGCTGCTTTCACCCAGTCGACTCTGGTCTCGGTCGGCGTCAAACTGGCACAATAGGCGTTATCGAGGCAATGATCACATGGAGGCATTAAAGTGTCGACAGTGCCGGAAGTTTCAGGACAGCACGAAGGTCCCCTCGCCGAGTTTGTGGCCTTGAGGGCCGAAATGCAGCTGCGTGCGGAAACGCAATGGAAGATCATGAGCCTTCAAATTACCGGATCCGGCGCCATCTTTGGATTCGCGATGACCAGCCAAGATCGAGTACCCTTGCTGTTAATAGTTCCACTGACGTCGTATATGCTCGGCACTCGGCATGCAATGCACGCCCATGCAATAATGGGGATTGCAAAGTATATTCGGACGCACTTGAGTATGCGCGTGCCTGGAGGCCTCAATTGGGAGGATTGGGTGATCGAGAAGAGGAGAGTGGAGACGATTAAACTATTTGAATGGGGAAATCCTAATATGCTAATATTTCCCGGAGCTGGGGCGCTCGCCCTGATTGTGCTGATCGCGTGGCCGTTTGTGTCGAATAAATGGACTCAGCAAGCCGTATTGGTGTCAGTTCTTGAAACGTTGGCATGGGTGCTGGGTCTTGCGCTCACGGCAGTCTGTGTGCGGACACTATGGAGGTCCAGTCCATATCGTTTAACAGTCCGGAAATAACCATGTGCACTGGGCGGAGCCGGTTTCGTCAGGCCGACCGAGATGATGTGCTGTGGCCGACCGTACGGCTCAGTGCAGGTTGATCTCGATTCGGTGCTTCGTGAGCATGTCCAGGAGGTATTCGAGGGTGATCGCCGGGCCCGGCCGCCGCCGGTCGTTGCCGGCGACCAGGTGCTCGCGGGCGATGGCCGAGTTATGCCACGCCAGGCGAAACGGGGTCTGTGCGCCGAAATCTCCGCGGAGGCAGTCTTCCAGAGCGTCGAGGTTCCAGCCGAAGTACCCGCCTGGGCCGTTGATCGCCTCACCGATCGCGCAGTAGAACCCCTCGATGTCGGTCACGAACCGGCCGTCGAGATCGTAGGTGGTCCCGGGTTGCCCGTCGGGTGCGCTGAGGCTGTGTCCGAGCGCCACTCCCGCCCATCGATGCCGCAGCTCTCTGTCGTAGCCGGCCCACAGGTTCCGCCGGGACGGTCGTCCGGTGCGCCAATGCTCCAGGATGTCGAGGATTCCCGTCGGCAACGGCTCCCTCGCGCCCATGTCGACGGTCACGTCCAGGAGTCCGGCGCCGAGCCGCGACGGACCGGCGGCGTTGACCGTTCCGGACACCACAGCGTCGATCACCCGGCCGGCGGATCCATCGGTGGCGACAGCGTGGACCTCGCCGCGGATCCGGCGGCGGCGTAGGCCGGCCTTGGACGACTGTCCCAGCGCGTCGAGTGCGGCCAGTAACGCGGGTTCCGGTCGGCAACCGAGGAGCCTGACTCGCTGCACTGGTGCTGTCAGCCGGTCCGCGGGGGCGTCGGCGAACAGTCCCTCGATTTCCGCGCACAGCGCCAACGGGACGTCGTCAGAAGAATCGGCGCCGATGTCGCCACAGAGCAACCAGCGCGGGCCGACCGGATACTCCCATGACCACCGCTGCTGCTCCCGCCGAAGACCGGCACCAGGATTGACCACCACCCCGACGACACTATCCGCAGAGAAAGCCGCGACGGGCCTGAGCCCCGCGATGGAGTCGTTGGTCTGTGCCGCCGTCGCGTCCACAAGTCGGCACGAGAGCGCGTTCGGTGCGGGGGGAGGGGTTGCTCGGCGCGGATCACGATGATCCCGCCGCGGACGGCGCTTTTCAGCGCAGCTTGTCGACCGACGCGATCCGTTCCCAGTGGGCGCCGAGCGCGTTGAGCAGCGCCGCCGTGTCGACGTCGCCGGCGACGCTGTCGTCGCCCAGTAGTGCCTTGTCCAGCTTGCGGGCGCGGCGATTCACCTGGCTCAGGACCGTCTTGCCCTCGTCGGTGAGTGACAGGAGTTTGCGCCGGGCGTCGTGGGGGGACTCGACGCGCTGGATCAGGCCCCGCCGTTCGAGCCGGCGGCACAGGTCCGCCATCGTCGAGGTGTCGAGCGCGACGGCGCCCGCCAGGGAGCTCTGGTCGCTGCCGGGGTAGGCGCGAACCGCGGACAGGACCGCGAACTGCGGGCCGGTCAGGACCGGGTCCACGTGCCGGTTCCAGGCGGCGAGGTAGGCCTGGTACAGCCGCCGGGCGCCGTAGCCGGGGGCCGCCAGCAGATCCGAGGGCGGCGCGGGCGTGACCGCCGCCGCGTCGTCCCTGCCTCGGCCCGTGCGCGCCGGTTCACCCATCGCCTTCTCCTTGTCGGCTCCACCCGCTGCCCGGGCCCCCGGGGTGATCCTACGTGTCCGGACGGTCGCTCACGGGCAGGCCGCCGAGACCTGTCCTCGGTGACCTCTTGCGTATCCGGATAGTACGTGTTCGGATGAAGGCCCCCTCGGGGACGGCGAGAGAGCGGATCCGGGCCCAACTCTTGCGTGTCCGGATAGTACGTGCTCGGATTAGTGTGGAGGTGTTCGACGATGGACCAGAACCTGTTCAACGACATCTGCTTGCGCCAGCTGACGTTTTCGGGAGTGCACGAGGGCGAGACCGTGGTGGTGCTGACCCGCGGTGGCGAGCGGGCGGAGTACGCCGACGCTTTCCTGTGGGCCGCCCAGCAGCTGGGCGCCTCGGCCTATCACATGCGGCTGCCCTCGCCGTCCAGCGCGGCGGGCGCGTGGGCGGTGGGCGACTCGGGGCTCGGGAACATCCCGTTGGCGGTCGAGGCGCTCAAGAGCGTGGACATGGTGGTCGACTGCACGTTCCTGTTGTTCAGCAAGGAACAGTTCGCGATCCAGGACGCGGGCACCCGGATCCTCACCGCCGTCGAGCCGCCCGAACTGCTGGCCAGGCTCATGCCGACGAAGGAGCTGCGCGAGCGGGTGGAGATCGGGGCCGAGCTGCTGGCCAAGGCCGGCACGATGCGGATCACCAGTCCGGCGGGCACCGACGTCACCTATCAGCTCGGCGTGTACCCGACGCTGTCCGAATACGGCTACACCGACACCCCCGGCCGCTGGGACCACTGGCCGGCGGCGTTCGTGTTCACCGGCGGCGCCGATGACGGTGTCGACGGGAAGATCGTGCTTTCGCCCGGAGACGTGTTGCTGCCGTTCAACACCTACGTGCAGACCCCGGTGGAGATCACCATCGAGCAGGGCTTCATCCGCGACATCCGCGGCGGCGCCGGAACGTCCGGATTGGACGCGGATCTGCTGCGCTCCTACATCGAAAGCTTCGAAGACCCCCGCGGTTACGGCATGAGCCACGTGGGCTGGGGACTCGACGAGCGCGCGCACTGGCACGGCCTGACCCAGTTCCCCGGCGGGATGGGCATGGAACTGCGGAGCTTCTACGGCAACGTGATGTTCTCCATCGGCCCCAACAACGAACTCGGCGGGCCGAACGACACGCCCTGCCACTTCGACATCCCGATGCGCGGCAATTCCCTGTACCTGGACGACGAACTGATCGTCGACAACGGTGAGCTGACCGTGGCCGACATGCGCCCGGCGGCCCGCCGATGAGCGCCGCCGTGGCCGATCACCACATCGGGATGATCGTCCCCAGCTCGAACCTCACGATGGAGACCGAGCTGCCGCGGATGCTGCGCGCCAGGGAGGAGACCGAGCCGGGGGACCGGTTCGTCTTCCATTCCGCGCGGGCCCGGATGCGGCACGTCGAACCGGAACAGCTGCGGGCGATGAACGCCCAGGCCGGCCGGGCGGCGGCCGAACTCGCCGACGCGCGGCCGGACGTGGTCGCCACCGCGTGCCTGGTGGCGATCATGGCCCAGGGGCCGGGCTACCACTGCACCGCCGAGGACGACATCACCCGTGTCCTGCGCGAGGAAGGCTGCGAGTCGCCGGTCGTGTCCAGCGCCGGTGCGCTGCTGTCCGGTCTCGACGCGCTGAAAGCCCGCAAGGTCGCGATCATCACGCCGTACATGAAGCCGTTGACCAAGGCGGTGGCGGACTACATCGAGGACGCCGGTTTCGAAGTCGCCGACGCGCTTTCCCTTGAGGTGCCGGACAATCTCGCCGTCGCCCGGCTGGACCCCGCCGGGTTGCGGGAGCACCACCGGAAGCTGAACCTGTCCGATGTGGACGTACTGGTGCTTTCCGCGTGTGTCCAGATGCCGTCGCTGTCCGCGATCCAGCCGGTGGAGGACGAGGTCGGGATCCCGGTCCTGTCGGCGGCGACCGCCACGACGTTCCGGGTCCTGTCGGAACTCGGCGTCGAGCCGACGGTGCCCGGTGCCGGGAGCCTGCTCAACGGTGCGAAAGCTTTGACGAAGACGGGAGGCGGGCATGGCCGCGAGTCAGTCGTTTGAGGTCGTTGTCGTCGGGGGCGGGCTCGGTGGGCTCTGCGCGGCGTTGTCGCTGCGGCAGCGCGGCCTGCGCGTCACCGTGGTCGAGGCGGCACCGGAACTGGGCGAGATCGGCGCCGGGATCCAGACCGCGCCCAACGCCAGCCGGATCCTCATCGGACTCGGGCTGCGCGCCGATCTGGAGCGGGTGCGGACGGAGCCGCAGGACCAGGTCCGCCGCCGCTGGGCCGACGGCGGCATCATCGCCCAGCTCCCGCTGGGCAGGCGGGTGACCGACCAGTACGGCGCACCCTACTGGCACTACCACCGCGCCGACCTGCACCGAGTCCTGCTCGACGCCTGCCTCGACCCCGACGGCGCCGGTCCGGTGGTGCGCGTGGCGACCGGCGCGCGGGTGGTCGAGCTCGACCGGACGGTGGCGGACCGGCCCGCCGTGATCACCGCGGACGGGCGCCGGTTCACCGGCGACGTCGTGGTCGGAGCGGACGGCATCCGGTCCTCGGTGCGCGATCTCGCCGGATTCGACGACACGCTCGCGTTCTCCGGCGAGATGGCCTACCGGGCCCTGATCTCCGGCGACCTGATCGCGCAGGACCCCGCCACCCGCTTCCTGGCCGACCGGTACCACTCCACGATCTGGTACGGCCCCAACAAACACCTGGTGCACTACATGATCCGCGGCGGGGAGTACCTCAACGTGGTCGCGATCGTACCGTGCACCGAAGCGGTCGCCAGGGACTGGAGCGGCCCCGCCACCGCCGCCGAACTCGCCGCCGAGTACCACGACTGGGACGATCGGGTCCCGACCATGCTGGCCAAGGCGAAGGACGAGGACGTCTCGGTGTGGGCGATGTACCGTCGGCGCCGTGATCCGGTGTGGGTGGACGGCCGGGTCGCCCTGCTCGGCGACGCGTGCCACGCGATGCTGCCTTACCAGGCGCAAGGCGCGTCCCAGGCGATGGAGGACGCGGCCGTACTGGCCGAGGAGCTGGGCCGCGTCACGCGCGACGGGATCGACGGGGCCCTGGTCCGCTACGTCGACCGGCGCGCCAAGCACGCCGGCATGGTCCAGGACGCCTCGTTGCAGAACATGGACTTCTACCACCTGCCCGACGGTCCCGAGCAGCGCGAACGGGACGAGAAGCTGCGGCGCTTCGACGGCGAATCCGACGTGTCCTACGACTGGCTGTGGAACGGCAGCCCGCTCACCGACCCCGACACCGAGTCCATCCACTACCAGTTCGCCCGCTGAGGCGCGCTGGTCGGCAAATCGCAACGGAGCGGTTCATGCGTACTGGTGATCAGATCGTCCAGGACCTGCCCTGGCGTTGGAGCGTGCAGGGAAAGATCTTCCTCATCGGCGGGCTGGGCTACATGTTCGACGCCTGGGACGTCGCGTTGAACGGGTTCCTCACCCCGCTGGTCGGGACGGAATTCGGGTTGTCCGCCGGGACGAAAGGCCTGGTGGCGACCGCGAACCTGATCGGCATGGCCGTGGGCGCGGTCGTCTGGGGCACGATCGCGGACCGGATCGGCCGCAAGCGGGCGTTCAGCGTCACGCTCCTGCTGTTCGCGTTGTTCTCCGTGCTCGGGGCGCTCGCGCCGAACGTGGAGATCTTCCTGGCGCTGCGCTTCCTGGCCGGCATCGGGCTCGGCGGTTGCATCCCGGTCGACTACGCGATCGTCAGCGAGTTCTCCCCGCGCCGCCATCGCGGCCGGGTCCTGTCGGCGATGGACGGCTGGTGGCCCGTCGGGACGACGCTGGCCGCCGTCACCGCGACGCTGCTGCTCCCGGTCCAGGGGAACTGGCGCTGGATGCTGGTGCTGATGATCCTGCCCGCGCTGCTGCTGTTCTGGGTGCGGCGCGGCGTGCCGGAATCACCGCTGTACCTGGTCCGCAAGGGCCGCGAGGCCGAGGCCCGCGCCGTGATCGACGACCTCGTCCGTCGCACGGGGACGACACCGGAGCCGTATTCGATCCCGCCCGCGGTGGTGGAGGACACCCGCGGCGGCGCGATCGCGGCGGCGTTCGACCAGCTGCGCCGGGTGTGGGCGTACAACCCGCGGATCACCGCGGTGGCGTGGTCGCTGTTCATCAGCGTCATGCTGGTCTACTACGCCGCGCTCAGCTGGATGCCGTCCATCCTGAAGGCACAGGGATTGAGCGAGATCGCCGCCTTCGCCTCGACCGCGTTGATGAACGCGCTCGGCATCGTCGGCGTCGCGGTGGCCGTGCTCCTGGTCGACAAGGTGGGCCGCAAGCGGATCATCGCCGTGGCCGGGCCGCTCACCGCGCTGTCCCTGGTCGTCTTCTCGCTGCTCCTGGACTCGCCCACGGCGGCGGTCGTGGCGATCGGCGCGTTCGGCCTGTTCGCGCTCTGCGTCATCCCGGTGATGTACGCCTACGTCTCCGAGCTCTACCCGACCGAACTCCGCGCCTCGGGCTTCGGCTGGGCGTCGTCGTCGAGCCGGGCGATCACCGGTTTCGCGCCGTTGCTGTTCGGCAGCGTCCTGTGGCCGGTGCTGGGGTTGCCGCTGACCTTCACCGTGCTGGGTGTGCTCGTGGTGGCCGCGGTCGCGTTCATGATGATGGGCGCGCCGGAGACCCGCGGCCGCGAGCTGGACCGGATCGTCGAGACGGCCGAACCCGTGACCGAGACGCCTCCCGCCACGAGGTCCGCTCTGTGAAGCCCGCCGCGTTCCGCTACCACCGGGCCCACGACGTCACCGACGCCGTCGGTCTGCTCGGCGAGCTCGCCGCCGCGGGCGAGGATCCGAAACTCATCGCCGGCGGCCAGAGCCTGATGCCGATGATGAACTTCCGGCTCGCCCGGCCGACGGCGCTGGTCGATCTGGGCCCGCTGCGCCGCGAACCTGCGCTGAACTCCTTGCGGCCCAACGGTTCCGGGCTCACGATCGGCGCGATGGTCACTCATCGGACGGTGGAGATCTCCGAGCTGGGACCGGATTTCTCCGTGCTCTCCCGCGCGATGCGGTGGGTGGGGCATCTGCCGATCCGGTCCCGCGGCACGGTGGCGGGCAGCATCGTCCACGGCGACGCGACCGCGGAATGGTGCCTGCTCGCGCTGCTGCTCGACGCGGTGATCGTCGCGGAAGGCCCGGGCGGGCCGCGGGAGATCCCGGCCGCGGAGATGTTCCACGGCTTCTACACCACGGCCGTCGAACCGGACGAAGTCGTGACGGCCGTGAGCTTCACCCGCCCGGCGCCGAAGGCCGCATTGACCGAGTTCGCGCGCCGTCACGGCGACTTCGCGATCGTGGACGCCGCGGTCAGTCTCGACGCCGATGGTGGGGGACGGGTCGTGCTCGGCGGTGTCGCACCCGCGCCCGTCCGGGTGCCCGAGGCCGAGGCCGTGCTCGCCGGTGGCGTCCCCGGACCGGCTCTGTTCGCCGAGTGCGGGGACGCCGCGGCGGCGGCCATCGATCCGCCCGACGACGCGGCGGGCAGCGCAGCCTACCGACGGCGCCTGGCGCGCACCCTCGTCACCCAGGCATTGCACGAGGCCTGGGAGAAAGGAGAAACGCGATGACCCCGCGGTTCGACGGGCGCGACGGCCGCTGGGTCGGGGCGTCGGTGCCTCGGCGCGAAGACCCCCGCTTTCTCACCGGTCGGGGCCGGTTCGTCGACGACATCCAGCTGCCCGGCCTGCTGCACGCGGCGTTCGTCCGCTCGACGGTCGCGCACGGCACGATCACCGGGATCGACCTGTCGGCCACTTTG
Source organism: Amycolatopsis oliviviridis (assembly GCF_014654365.1). Lineage (GTDB taxonomy): Bacteria > Actinomycetota > Actinomycetes > Mycobacteriales > Pseudonocardiaceae > Amycolatopsis > Amycolatopsis oliviviridis. Next base: position 70,717 of record NZ_BNAY01000002.1, on the reverse strand, counting down.
GCGGTCGAAGGGGTCGTCGCCGCGTTCACGGCGGCCGACCTGGAACTCGGTGACATCGTCGCGCTGCTCGACCGCCCGCCCGAGGAGTTCTCGCCGACCGCGATGCCGATCCTCGCCCGGGAGAAGGTGCGGTTCACCGGGGAGCCGGTGGCATTGGTCGTCGCGCGCGATCCGTACAGCGCCGAGGACGGCGTCGAGGCCGCGATGGTGGACTACGAGCCGCTCGGGGCGATCGTCTCCGAGGAGACCGCGTTCGCCGAGGACGCGCCGCTCGTGCACGACGAAGCGCCGGGCAACGTGCTGGTCGACGTCTCGATGTTCGACACACCGGGCGTCGACGCGGCGTTCGAGGCGGCCGGGAGCCGAGTCGTCGAAGTGATCACGAAAAGCGGGCGGCAGAACGCGCTCCCGCTGGAAACGCGGGGAGTGGTCGCGTCCTGGGACGATCGCGACGATCAGCTGCTCGTGCAGATGTGCACCCAGGTACCGCATCAGGTGCGCACGGCGATGGCCCGTTCGCTGCGGGTCGCTGAGCGCACCGTGCGGGTCACCGTCCCGGACATGGGCGGTGGTTTCGGGCAGAAATGCGTCGTCGGCCGCGAGGAGATCGCGGTCGCGGCGGCGGCGCGACGGCTGAACCGGCCGGTGAAGTGGATCGAGGACCGCCGCGAGGCACTGACGGCCGGATTCCTTGCCAGGGAACAGCGTTACCGCACCCGCGCCGCGTTCGACGAGGACGGGCGGATCACCGCGCTGGACGTCGACGTCGTCTGCGACATGGGCGCCTACTCCTGCTACCCGTTCACGGCGGGGATCGAGCCCCTGATGGCGTCGGCCGAGATGCCGAGCGTCTACCAGGTGCCCGAGTACCGGGTCCGCGCCCGCGCCATCGCGAGCAACAAGGCACCGACGGCGCCCTACCGAGGCGTCAGCCGGCCCCAGTACGTGATGGCGATCGAACGGGTCATGGAACGCGCCGCCCGGGAACTCGGGCTCGATCCGGTCGAGATCCGGCGGCGCAACGTGATCACCCAGTTCCCGTACACCGGCGTCAACGCCATCACCTACGACCCCGGCACTTACCGCGAATCGCTCGAACTCGCCGAAGCCACCATTCGCGACGAGGGGTGGTACGAGATCCGCGACCGCGCCGCCGCCGAGGGCAGGAACATCGGCATCGGCTACTGCTGTTTCTCGGAGCGGACCGGATACGGCTCGGGAGCCTTCGCCAAGCGGAAGATGGCCGTGGTCCCCGGATTCGACATCTCCGAGATCCGGATGGACACCACCGGTTCCGTCGTGGTCACCAGCGGCACGATGAACCACGGCCAGTCCCACGAGACGACGCTGGCGCAGATCGTGGCCGACCGGCTGGGGCTGCACCTCGACCAGGTCAAGCTCCGGCAGGGCGACACCGAGCGCATCGCCTACGGATGGGGGACTTTCGCGTCCCGCTCGGTGACGATCGGCGGTTCGGCCGTGGCCCTCGCGGCCGGGAAACTCGGCGAACTCCTGTGCACGATCGCCGCGCATCTGCTCGAAACGAGTCCCGGCAACGTCCGTCTCGACGGTGACGGAGGCGTCGTCCAGATCGACGACCCGGAGCGGCGCGCGTCGTTCGAGGAGATCGCCGACGTCGCCTACCTGCGCAGTCATCTGCTGCCCAAGGACGTCGAACCGACGCTGACGGCCACGGCGAGCTTCGACGTGCCAGGCGACGGCACGTTCTCCAACGCCACGCACGCGGTGGTCGTCGAGGCCGATCCCGGCACCGGCCGGATCAAGATCCTGCGCTACGCGTGCGTGGAGGACTGCGGCGTCGTGATCCATCCGCAGGTCGTCGACGGGCAGTGCCGCGGCGGGATCGCGCAAGGCATCGCCGGCGCGCTGTTCGAGGAGATCACCTACGCGGGCAACGGCGAGCCGTCGGCCGCCAGCTTCATCGACTACCTCGTCCCGACCGCCACCGAGATCCCCGACATCTCCGTCACCCACCTCGAAACGCCTTGCGCGTTCACCGAAAACGGCGCGAAGGGCGCGGGGGAGGGCGGCACCATCGGCGCGCCCGCCGCCGTGCTGAACGCGGTCAACGACGCCCTGCGCCACACGGGCGTCGAACTCGACGCCACACCGGTACATCCGCAGACCGTGCTCGCCGCCCTCGACGCGGTGAGCCACGGGGAAATGAGCATCCCGACATGAGCGACCGGCACCTGATCGTCCTGAACGTCAACGACTCCGAACACGAGGTGCTCGTCGAGCCGCGCAAGACCCTGGTCGACGTGCTGCGCCACGATCTGGGGCTCACCGGCACCCACGTCGGCTGCGAGCACGGGGTGTGCGGCGCTTGCACCGTCCTCGTCGACGGTGAACCGGTGCGGGCGTGCCTGGTGTTCGCCGTGCAGGCGGAGGACGCCGACATCCGCACGGTCGAGTCGTTGAGCCGCGAGGGCGAACTTTCCGATCTGCAGCAGGCTTTCAGCGCGCACCACGGTCTTCAGTGCGGGTTCTGCACACCCGGATTCCTGATGCTGGCCGAAGGTTTCCTCGCGCAGCGGCCGGACGCCGGCCGTGAGGAGATCCGCGAGGCGGTCTCGGCGAATCTGTGCCGCTGCACCGGTTATCAAACGATCGTGGACGCGGTCGAGGCGACGGCCGTCCGTCGTTGCCACGTCCAGGAAAAGGAGGCGACAGCGTGATCCTGGAGAACCAGCTTTCCGTCCCGGCCGATCCCGGTGCGGTCTTCGCGCTGATCAACGACGTCGAGCGGGTGGCGGGCTGCCTGCCCGGCGCGACCCTCGACGGCAAGGAGGACGACGCGTACCTCGGCCGCGTCAAGGTCAAGGTCGGCCCGATCACCGCCGCCTACTCCGGCACCGTGCGCTTCACCGAGGTCACCGAGGACGAGCGCAGGCTGCGGCTGCTGGCCAGGGGAGCGGACAGCCACGGCAACGGCGACGCCGAAGCCGAGGTCACGCTGACCGTGCGCGAGGCGCCCGGCGGCGCCACCATCGAGCTCCGCACCGACCTGTCGATCCGCGGAAAGCTCGCCCAGTTCGGCAAGGGCGCGATCGGCGCCGTGTCCACCCGGCTGCTCGACCAGTTCGCGCGCAATCTCGCGGACCAGTTGCAAGCGCGACCCGGCGCGGTGAAACCCGCGTCCGCACCTGCGACGTCTGTCGTTCCCACTGCCGCTGCTCCGGAGGCCGTCGACGGGCTGGCCATGCTGCTTCCCGCGGGCGTCAAGCGCTACGGCGTCATCGCTGCCGCCGCGGCGCTCGGCCTGTTCCAGGGCTGGCTGCTGGGCCGGATCCGCAACCAGGACAAACTGATCAAGGAGTTGCAGCGTGCCCGTCGATGAGCAGTCCGGCCTGCACGGGGCCGAGACCGACAGCGTCTACGACCGGGCGGGCTTCGGCGCGGCGGTGCGCCGCGGGTCCCGCCCGGCACTGGTCGTGGTCGACCTGACCCGGGGATTCACCGAACCGGATTTCCCCAGCGGAGCCGACCTCACCGCCGAAGTGACCGCGACCGCCGCGCTGGTGGCCGAGGCCCGGCGGCACGGCTTCCCGGTGCTCTACACCGCGATCGCGTACACCCCCGCCGAGGCGGACGGCGACGCCGTCGCCTGGCTCCGGAAAGCGCCGGGGATGCGGGCGCTGCTCGAAGGAAGCGACGCCGTCGCCCTCGACCCGCGTCTCGAACGGCGCGACGGCGACCATCTCATCGTGAAGAAGGGCGCGTCGGCGTTCCACGGGACCTCGCTGGCCGCCCTCCTTTCGGGCCTGGACGTGGACACCGTTCTCGTCTGCGGCGCCACGACTTCGGGATGCGTCCGGGCGACCGCCGTCGACGCCGTCCAGTCCGGTTTCGCCACGCTCGTCGTCCGGGAAGCCTGCGGTGACCGTGCCCGGGGTCCGCACGACGCCGCGCTGTTCGACCTGCAGGCGAAGTACGCCGACGTCGTCGCTCTCGACGACGCTTTGGCGTACCTCGCGGAAGTCTCGGATCGCCGCACGCTCACCCAGCCCGCCCTGGCCGACCTCGGTGACGTGCCCGCGACCAGCTGCTGGGTGACCTCGGGTCCGGTCCGGCTGCACGTGCTCGACTACGGGCCCGCCGACGGCGTCCCGCTGCTCGTGCTGCCCGGGATCACCAGCCCGGCGATCACGATGGACTTCGTGGCGCGGAATCTCACGGATCTCGTGCGCCCGCTCGTGCTCGACGTCCGCGGCCGCGGGCTGTCCGATGACGCACCGGATCCGCTGCGCGGGTACGACCTCGCGAGCTACGCCGCCGACGTCGACGCGGTCGTGGCCGGACTCGGCCTGCGCGACCCGATCCTGCTCGGGCACTCCATGGGCGCGCGGATCGCCGCGCTCGCCGCGGTCACCGGTCGCCTGTCCCTGCGCGGTACGGTGCTGGTCGACCCGCCGTTGAGCGGGCCCGGACGAGGGCCGTACCCGACCACTCTCGACGCTTTCCTCGGGCAGCTCGGCCAAGCCCGCCGGGGGACCGACGCCGACGAGGTGGCCCGCTCGTGGCCGCGATGGCCGCGCCGGGAACAGGAATTGCGCGCCCGCTGGCTGTCCTCGTGCTCCCGTAGTGCGATCGCCGCGACCCACGCCGGGTTCGAAGCCGAAGACTTCTTCGACGACTGGCCGAAGGTGCCCGCGCCGACGTTCTTCCTGTACGGCGGCGCGAGCCCGGTCGTCACCGCCGCCGGTGCGGCCGAAGCCGCCGAGCGCAATCCGTCGGCTGAATGCGTCGAGGTCCCGGACGCCGGGCACATGGTCTTCTGGGACCGGCCGGACGAAGGCCTGGCGGCCCTGCGTGAGGCGTTGGGGAAGCTGCTGTCGGCGAACGGCTAGGCGAGGTCGGCCGGGGTGGTCGTGAGTGGTAAGTGTCGTTAGAACGGCACTTACCACTCACGACCCCCTGGACCGATCGACTAGGCGAGTCACAGCGGTGGGCGAAACCCCCAGGCCTGCCGCCCGAGTGGTCACCAGTCGATCGGCACCGCGACCGGGCCCTGGAGGGTCAGGAACATCCGACGCCACGCGAGTTCCTCGAAGGGCACCGCGAGGCGTAGTTCCGGAGCGGCGGCCAGCAGCGCGGTGACCGCGGTCCGCAGTTGCAGCCGGGCCAGTGCCGCTCCGAGGCAGTGGTGCGGTCCATGGCCGAACGTGAGATGTCCTTGTGTGCGAAGGGGATCTGTCCGCGCCGGTGCGGGAAACCGGCGTGCGTCGTGGTTTCCCGCGCGCAGGGGAGCGAGGACGAACTCGCCCGCGCGGATCGGCACCCCGCCGACGTCGGCGTCCTCGATCGCCACCCGGCCCTGGTCGGCGGCGGAACCTTGGTCCTGGCGCAGGAATTCCTCGATCAGCGCGGGTGTCGTGGCGGGATCGCGGGGCAGCTCCGGATCGGCCGCGAGCCGCAGCACGATCTGGGCCAGGGCGTTCGCGGGCGGGACGTATCCGCCGAGAAGGATCGCGAAGGCGAGCTGGGTGACCTCGTCCGGCCTGAGCGCGTCGCCGTCGTCGCCGCGGGCCTGGAGCAATCCGGTCAGCAGGTCTTCGCCGGGCGCGCGGCGCTTCGCCTCGACCAGGTCCGCGAGGTAGTCACCCAGCTTCCGGGCGGCTTCGGTCATCTCCTCGTAGCTCGGCGCGGTGAACACCGCGAGCATGCCGTCCGCCCACGCCCGCAGATCGTCGCGTGCCGACGGCGGGACGCCGAGGAGCTCGTTCAGCACCGAGAGGGCGAACGGGATCGCGTACCCGTCGAGGATCTCCGCCGGTGGACCCTGGGCGATCAGCTTCGCGACCAGATCTTCCGCCAGCGCTTCCACCCGCGGCCGCAGGAACTCCACCCGCCGCGAGGTGAGCGCCTTGCCGGCGATGCGCCTGAGCCGCGCGTGGCCGGAGCCGTTCATGGTGAAGAGCAGATCGTCGGCGCCGGTCCCGGGAACACCGGGAAGCCACACGCGGAAGCGCGGATCGGCCAGCAGTGCGCGGATGTCGTCGTAGCGGGTGACGAGCCAGGCGTCCTCGCCGTTCGCGAGACGCACGCGGCCGACGGGTTCCTCGTCCTGCCTCCTGGCGAATTCGGGCGGGCAGCTCAGCGGTTCGGTCGCCGTGAACGGGTAGTCCATGTGATTCCTCCCCATTACTTCTTCGGTTTGCCGGTCACCTCTTCGGCCAGTGAGTGCAGCGGCATCAGGGCGGAGTCGCCGCCCACCTTGAGCGCTCTGGCGGTGAGCAGGCGGTACAGCTCGTCGGCGGCTTCGACCAGACGCGCGGCGCGTTCCGTGGCCGAATCCGCGTCCGGGTCGAGCTCGGTGAGCGCGGCGGCGAGAACCTGTTCGGCATCCCGCTGCTGCCGTCGCGCGACCGCGTCGACCAGGCCGTCGACCGGGGTGACCAGGGTGCGGCGGCGATCGGCCGGATCCGGCCGCGTGCGCAGGGCGCCTCGTTCACGCAACCGGGCGACGGCGGCGGAGACGTGGCTCTGCGCGAAACCGGTGCGCGCGGTCAGTTCGCTGATCGACAGTCCCGGCGCTTCGACGATCACCGAGATGAGCACGAGATAGATCTCCGGCACCTCGGGATCGGCGTCGTCGCGCATGCCCTGGGACGCGAGCTCCATCAGATGCTTGCCGAGCAGGTACAGCTCACCGGCCTTCATATCGGAAACGATACATCTAAAACGATGTATCGCGCCAGTGCGGAACCTGCCTCGTGGTGTGGCCGAAGCCGTCTTCGGCGCGGCGCATAGACTTCCGCCGTGATCGGATCAGGGGGGCTCGACGCCGCGATCGAGGTCGGGATCGCCGCGTTCTGCGCGGGCGAGGAACCGCCGGGCGACGACCAGGTGTGGGAAGCGCTGACCGGTACGGGAGTCGAGCCGTGGCTGGCCGAACGGCTGCTGGTCTTCCTGCCGATGGCCTACGTCCGGCGATTGCTGCCGGACGTCTCGTACCCGGACGCGGTACTCGACTCCCGTGGGAAGGTCCCTCTCTCAAAGGAGCCGGTGTTCGTGGCCGCGTTCGAACGCGCCCAGCACGCGAGCCGGGCGGAGTTCGAGCGGATCGCCCTGCGCAGCAGTACGTTCGCCGTGATCAACGAGGCGCTGAAAGCCGGATCACAGCTCGCGGACCTGGAGCTATCCGAACCGACGCTGTTCAAGGATCTGGAACCCGTCGTCGAAGGCGACGGCGGGGTGCCGTCACCGCGGGCGGTGTTCGAGGATTTCCTGCGAGAGCACGGAATCCCGCTCGACGACGGCACGAAGGTCGATGCGACGCTCGTCGTGCATCCCGCCCCAGCGGGCATGGTGATGGCCCAGGTCGACTTCGCCGTGTCGCATCCCGCGCTGGCGAAGCCGTGGCTGGTCGAGAGCTTCGCCGGGCACGGCACCACGTGGCGCGAGGCGATCGGCCGCGCCGTGAACATGTTCAGTCTCGCGGCCTTGCATCCGATCATCGACGGCCTGCTGTCTCCCGGTGCCGCGTCCGGCCAGGTCGAGCGCGAGCGCTACGACCATCCGGACGGGGCGTTCGAGCTGGTGCTCGGTGCGCAGATCAATCTGTTCGCCGAGACCGTGCCTCCCGTCGGACCGTTGCTGGACCGGCTTTTGGAAGCGCTGCGCGCGGAGAAGCTCAGCCGCGAGGTGCACGGGCTCCGGCTGTTCGCCGCGCATCTCGACGGCGGGTTGCTGAACAACGAAGTCCTGCTGGACAGCGAACCGTGGTCCGGTGGCGAGGCGGTGGTGGCCGCGAGCCCGGCGCCGCTGCCCGAGGGACGGGTCGCGGTGCGGGTGTTCGGACTGCTCGTACCCGTCGAGGCCTAGGCGTCCGGCCCGATGCCACGCCGGAAAGGCTCGACCCCGACGACATGGCGGGCGCGGGTCGGCTCGACCAGGATCTTGACCCGCCGCTCGCCCGGGATGCGCCACTCGAACCGGTCCGTCCCGACGTACTTCTTCGCCAGCCTGTCCATGCAGAGCTCCGCTTCGTCGCCTTCGACGAATTCGACGACCCGGCCGTGGATGACCACCCGGTCGTAGGGATTGTCAGTGTCCATACAGGACAGTGAGACGCGAGGATCGTGGCGCAGGTTCTCCTCCTTCACCCGGCCGACGGCGGTGTTGAACACGATGTGGTCGCCTTCGACGTCGATCCACATCGGCGACACGTGCGGCGAACCGTCCCGGTTCACCGTGGCCAGATGCCAGAACTTCGCCGCCGCGATCCACTCGCGAACCTGTTCGCTCAATTCAGCCACAAGAACCTCCGGTGTCGTTCCGTCAAGTGCGTCGTCAGCGATAGGCGCGCAGGAACACGTCCACGCCGTCGGTGAGAATGTCGAGGATCTCCGGCTCGCCCACCGTTCCCGCGTCGTCCTCGTCGGTCACGTCGAGGACGAGGCGCATCGTCAGCGCGACGAAATGCTGCATGGCGCGCCGCGGATCGGTCAGCTGGAGCTTGCCGTCCGCCGCGAACTTCGCGAAGCGTTCCTCCATCATCCGTTCGGGCCGGTCGCGCGTCGCTTCCGGTAGCCGTGGCGCCACGGGGGCCTGTGAGCTCAGCCGCCTGAACGTCGCGTAGTCCGAAGTGGGGAACATCCCCGTCGTCACTCGCCGGGTGAAACCGAGCAGGGCGTCGCGAATGTCCCTGTCGTCGGCCAATTCCTCGTCGATCGCCTTGCGCACGGTCGCGACCACGGCGTCGTCGGCGCGCTCGAGAACGCTGCGGAAGAGGGTCTGCTTGTCGCCGAAGTGGTCGTAGACGGTGCGTTTGGACACCCCGGCCCGCGCCGAGATCGCGTCGACGCTGGTGAGTTCGTAGCCATCCGACACGAACAACGCCTCGGCCGCGTCAAGGATGGCCGCTCGTTTGGTCTCGGCCTGCAGCCGCCTGCCCGGTGTCCGCGCGGTCGTTCTCGGGGTCGCCATGGTTCTCATCGTATTCTCAGTTCCAGAACACTGCACTGTGTAGTGTAGTTTTTGAGGCGGAAAGGCCGTCTCCCTGAATCCCGCACAAGGAGTCCCTCATGCAGGAGAGCAGGATCGACGCAGGACCGCACACCAGGTGGACCGGACCGCTCATCGGCCTGGTGGCGGTCCTGGTCCTGGTCAACTTCATGGTCGACACGGCCATCACCGCGCCGCTGCTCGTCCTTCCGGAAATGCTCGACCACTTCGGCACCGATCAGACGGCGTGGATCAACGCCAGCGCGATGCTGGCGGGTGTGATGTGGGCGCCGCTGCTCGGCAAGAGCGCCGACGTCCACGGCAAGCGCAAGGTGCTCGTGCTGACCTTGCTGCTCAGTTGCGCGGGCGCGCTCATCTGCGCGGTGGCCGCCAATCTCTGGATTTTCGTGCCAGGGCGCCTGCTGCAAGGGGCGGCCGTCGCCGCCCTGTTCCTGTCCGTCGCGATCGTCCGGGAGAGCTGCGCTCCCCGGATCGCGATGATCGTGGTGGGCATCGTGACCTCCGGATCCGCGGTGCTCAACATCGGTTCCCGTTTCCTCACCGAGAAACTGGCCGCGGAGTTCGGTTTCCGGATCCTGTTCCTGATCTCGGCCGTCGTCGCGATCGCGATGGCGATCTGCGTGCGCCGCGTCGTTCCCGAATCCGCGCTCAAGACACCTGGCCGGATCGACGTCGGGGGCGCCTTGCTGCTCGGCGGCGGTCTGGCCGGGGTGCTCAGCTACGTCAGCCTCGGTTCGGAATACGGCTGGTTCACCCTTGGACCGCTGGTTCTCCTGGCCGGTGGTGTCGCGGCCTTCGCCCGGTGGTTCCTGGTGTCGAGCCGGAAGTCCGACGCGCTGATCGACGCCCGGAATCTCGGCGCGCCCTTGGTGCTCACGCTCCTCGTGCTCGTGCTCAGCACCGGTTCCTATCAGAGCATGCTTCAGCTCATTCCCCTGGTCAGCGATGTGGCGGGGGAGCAGGGACTCGGGTACGGACTGGCGGGCCAGGGAACGCTCGCGCTGCTGCTCGCGGCGCCCGGGATCGGCGTCATGATCGGCGGACCGGTGGCCGGCGTGGTCGCCACCCGCGTCGGGCCGATCGTGACCCTGGCGGGCGGGATCGCGCTCGGGACGGTCGGGACCATCGGGATGTTCTTCGGCGTCTCCCAGTTCCCCGTGGCGGTCTTTTTCGCTTTCCTGCTGGGTTTCACGGTCGGCGTACTCGGTACGTCCGGCTTCAACGTGGCCGGCGGCCTGGCGTCGGCCGACCGGCAGGGCATCGTGTCCAGCCTGGTCATGGTCGTCGTCGCGATCGGTTCGGTGGTGCTGGACTTCGTGGGCGCGGCGGTGCTCAAGTCGACCACTGTTTCCGTCGGCGGCGAAACGGTGAACTCGGGCACGGGCGTCTTCACCTACATCACGATCGCCACCGTCGCGTTCGCGCTCGCCGCGGTATTCGTCGTCCTCCTGGTGCGAAAGTCGCGCCGTACAGCCAAAACGCCGTTGCCGGCGTCACTTTGACAGAATCGGGAGAAGGAAAATGAACACAGCGAAAGGCGCGGTCCTGGTCTCCGGCGCGAGCATCGCCGGTCCCGCCGTCGCGTTCTGGTTGCGGCGGCACGGATTCTCGGTGACCGTGGTGGAGAAGGCGGGAGCACTGCGTGGCGGCGGCTATCCGATCGACATCCGTGGCACCGCGCTGGAAGTGGTCCGCCGGATGGGAATCCTGCCGCGACTGCGGGCAGCGCATATCGAGACGCAGTTGCTGACCTTCGTCGACGACGGTGGCGGCGAGGTGGCGTCGCTGCATCCGCAGACGGTGACCGGCGGGGTCGAGGGGCAGGACGTCGAAATCCGCCGCGGGGATCTGGCGGAAGTCCTGTACGAGGTCACCCGCGACGACGTGGAGTACGTGTTCGACGATTCCATCGCGACACTCACCGAACACGAACACGGTGTCGAGGTCACCTTCCGCGGTGGAGCGCGGCGTGATTTCGATCTGGTTCTGGGGGCCGACGGTCTGCACTCCCGCACCCGCGAGCTCGTTTTCGGGTCGGAGCACAAGTTCCACCGCTATCTCGGCTATTGCTTCGCCGGATTCACCATGCCCGACAAATTCGGTCTTTCCCAGGAAGGCGTGCTCTGGAACACGCCCGGCCGAGGAGCGGCGCTCTACGCGGTCAAGGGAAGCGACAAGGTCCACGGGTTCCTGGTCGCGGCCCGCCCGGAGCCGCCGCGCGAGCTACTCCGTGATCCCGAGGCGCAGCGTGACCTCGTCGCCTCGACTTTCGCCGGTGACGGCTGGGAGATCCCGGTCATGATCGCCGCCCTGCGCGAGGCGGACGATCTGTTCTTCGACACCGTCAGCCAGATCCACCTCCTGAGCTGGTCCCGAGGCCGGATCGGTTTGGTCGGAGACGCCGCCTACGCGCCGTCGTTCCTGACGGGACAGGGAACCAGCCTCGCGCTCGTCGGTGCCTACATGCTGGCCAGGTCCCTGGCCGTCCATCGCGACCACGCCGACGCCTTCGCCGCCTACGAAGCCGAAACCCGGCCATTCGTCGAGCTGAACCAAGCACAGGTCGGTGTCGGCGACGCCGCGCTTTTCCCGGTCACCGCCGAAGCCCTCGCGCGCCGCAACAAGCGACTTCGCGGCTTGAGCACCTCGGCGCCGGAAACCGGACGGCCGGCGCACACTGCCCTCGCCTTGCCTGATCTTTCCTTCTAGGTGCGATCTTTCAGCCACCGGTCCGCCGCCTGCCAGTCGACGCGCGGGTCGATGTCGGCGGCGTGATCTATTTCTCCGGTGACGTCCGCCGTCGGGCCGGTGATCCACTTGCTCTTGAGCACACGCGCTCCTCGTGTTCACAATTGTCTGATGGCGTAGATGATACGCGTATGCATACTACTTTCGGAGGTGGTTTTCCTTGACATGCATGACAGTATTTTTCCAACTAAACGACTAGTGCGTTGCCGGGATTGTGGTTGTGCAGACGGCGATCCGGGTCGGCGCCTCTGGGGAGAGGAACTGCCCATGCAGCCAGTCCGCCGTATCCCGCTGGTTCTCGCGCTCGGCGCCGCTTTGGGAATCGCCGTCGTGCCACCTGCCCTCGCGGGACCGGTGTCCGGTGACGACTACTACCAGGACGCGCTGGGCAAGACCGGCGCCGAACTCAAGGCGGCGTTGCACGGGATCATCAGCACCAACACCAAACTGACCTACGATCAGGTGTGGGACGGGATCAGGGCCACCGACGAGGACCCGGCCAACGCGGCGAACGTCGTGCTGCTCTACAGCGGCCGTTCGCAGGCGAAGACGGCCAACGGCGGGGGAGTCGACGACTGGAACCGGGAGCACGTCTGGGCCAAGTCGCACGGTGACTTCGGCACGGCCACCGGACCCGGCACCGACCTGCACCACCTGCGGGCGGAGGACGCGTCGGTCAACAGCACCCGGGGCAACAAGGACTTCGACGCGGGCGGCTCACCGGTCGAGGAGGCGCCGGGGAGCCTGACCGACGACGACTCGTTCGAGCCGCGGGACGCGGTGAAGGGCGACGTGGCCCGCATGATCCTTTACATGGCGGTGCGGTACGACGGCACCGACGGTTTCCCCGACCTGGAACCGAACGACGCCGTCGACAACGGCTCGAAGCCCAACATCGGCCGTCTCTCGGTGCTGCTGAAGTGGAACACGCAGGACCCGCCCGACGCCCCGGAGCAGCGTCGTAACCAGGTCATCTACGACCAGTTCCAGCACAACCGCAACCCGTTCATCGACCACCCCGAATGGGCCGCCTCCATTTACGGCTAGGGAGTGGTGAGCTTCCTGAAGAAGCACACCCGATCCTGACCCGGTCCGTCGTAGTCACTGTGGACAGGGACACCGTCGGCCATGCGGTCGCCCGGTTCGAGTGCGAACCCCATGGCACGGTGAAAGGCGATGGATCCGGCGTTCCCCGGCGAGGTGATCGCCCGCACTTCCGTCCGGCCCGCTTCGGCGGCCCGCTGGAAGAAAGTCGTGTATAGACGGCGGGCCGTCCCCTGGCCGCGAAGCGCCGGATCCACTCCCACGAAGTGGATGTACGCCTCCGCGTCATTGTCGGCGGCGTGGAAGCCGACGAGGAACGCCCTGATCCCGGCATCGTCCTCCAAGACCAGGCTCGTACCGGAAAAGAACTGCAAGAACAGCTTGGGAAGCAAGAGCGAAAGTTCGCGGGCTTGTTCGGGTGTCCGTGAGTCGCCCCACCACTGTTGCACGCGGGTGACTATCGCGTGGTGGTCGGAGACGTGGGCTCGGCGCGGCTCGGACATTTCACTCCTTGCTCGTAGGCTGCCGGCCTGGGTGCGGCCGGGTTGGGACTGACTGTGTGGATTTTGGTGCGTCTGACGCACCAAAATCCACACAGTCAGTCCGAGGCTTGACGATGAGGGTTGGTCGCTGGAGGGTTGCCGCTCATGGTCACCTGATCAGGGCGGGGACTGCGCGTCGCCGAGACGCTGGCGGACTTCGGCGGCTTTATGGGGGTAGCCGGTTTCGTCGTAGATGGCGGCGGCTTCCTGCCAGCAGACAAGGGCTTCGTCGGTTCTGCCGAGTTGGTGAAGACAAGTTGCCAGGACATCGAGCGGCTCGGCGATGGTTTCGTTGCGGTAGAGCGGTGTACTGCGGCCGATGGCGATCGCGTCCCGACACAGCGCTATACCCTTTTCTGGATTACCTAGGTGTCGCCAGACACGTGCCAAGTGCGTCATTGCCCACGCCTCGCCAGGGCGATCTCCGGCCTGGCGGCGCAGGCGAAGGCCTCGTTCGGCGTGCTCGAACGCGATCTGGTTGTGGCCGAGGCCGAGGTGGGCAGAGCTGAGATTGCCTTCCACCACCGCCTCCCACCGTCCAGTGTCGAGGCCGCGGCTCAGCGGCAACGCCGAGTTGAGCCATCGCACGGCCTCCTCGAACCGTCCCCGCCGAATCAACAAAAGGCCATGGTCGTTGAGCCCGTACACTTGAAGCGGTGTGTGGTCGAGTGCCTGGGCCAGTGTGGCTGCCTGCTCGAGATCGGCGCGAGCTTGGTCCCACCATCCCAGATTGCTGGCCGTTTCCCCACGGTTGAGCAGGAGGACCGCTTCCTGAGCGCGGTTTCCAGCGCGATTGGCAGCTGCTATTCCGGCACTGTAGGCGTCGATCGTCTCGTGCGGGCTTCCTGCGGAGTCTAGGAAGCTGCAGGCGCGGGCGAGGGGAATGGTGTGGTGGTTCAGTCGGTGATCGGCGGCGTATTGGAGTGATACCAGGATGTTGGTGCGCTCGGTGGTGAGCCAAGCCCATGCCTGCTCAAGGTCTCTAAGGGCGTGTGGGTGGTCGGGTTCGGCCACGGTAGCGGGTATCTGTGAGGACAAAGGGTAAAGGCGATGATCGGCCGCAGTGGCGGTGTGGGTGTAGAAGATCAACATCGATTCCAGCGCCCGGTCCCGATCTTCGGCGCTGTCGTGGCGACGGGCTTGGTCGGCGGCGTAGGCGCGCAGCAGGTCGTGGAACCGGTAGCGACCACCTGCCGCGGGTTCGATCAGGTGCGCGTCGGCCAAAGCGGCGAGCAGGGGGCGGGTGTCCGTGGGCGGCAGCTCGGCGAGCGCCGCGGCCGCGGGGAGGGACAGGTCGGGTCCGGGGTGCAGGCCGAGGCGGCGGAACAGCCGCGCTTGCTCGGGCGGTAGTCGCCGGTAGGACCAGTCGAACACCGCGCGCACGGCGGTTCGTTCATCGCCGAACTCGCTGAGGATGTCGAGCCGGGTGCCGTCGTCGGTCAGTTCGGTGACGACGTCGGCGACCGTCAGATGCGGGTGGGCGGCGGCGCGGCTGGCCGCGACCCGCAGTGCCAGCGGTAGCCGCCCGCACAGGCGGATCAGGTCGTCGACCGCGTCCGGTTCGGTGGCCGTCCGTGCGGCGCCGAGGATCCCGGTCACCAGGTCGAGTGCCTCGGGCGGGCTGAGGAGGTCGAGAGTGAGACGGTGCGCGGCATCGGTGACGACGAGGCCGGTCAGGCTGTCGCGGCTCGTGACCACCACCATGCACCCGGCCGTGCCGGGCAGGAGGGGACGGATCTGCTCGGCGGTGTGGGCGTTGTCGAGGACGAGCAGCACGCGTTTTCCCGCGAGCAGCGACCGCAGCAGCGCTGCCTGGGCGTCGACGTCGGCGGGGATCGCGCGGGCCGCGACACCCAGGGCCCGCAGGAAACCGCTGAGGGCCTCGCCGGGGGTGACGGGGACTCCGGGGCCGTAGCCGCGAAGGTTGACGTACAGCGTGCCGTCGGGGAACCGGTGTTGTATCCGGTGGGCCCAGTGCAGCGCGAGAGTGGTCTTGCCCATCCCGCCGGCGCCGTCGACCGCGGTGATCACCACCGATTGCGGCCGTCCCTCGTGCTGATCGGGATCGGGCGGGATCAGCGCGTCGAGCGCGGCCAGGTGCTCCGCCCTCCCGGTGAAATCCCGCACCGACCCCGGAAGCTGCCGCGGCACCATCCTCCCCGGACCCGGGCGCCCGGCAGGCACCGTCCGGGAGCCCGACGGGGCAGGAGCGGGCGCGGCCGGGTACGGATGGTCGGGCAGGGTGATCCAGCCGGTCGCGATGGTCTCCTTGACCTCGACCGGTACCGGACGCCAGGTCGCGGGCGCGGCGCCGGGGGTGTGGCGGACGACGTCGTCGAACAGCCAGTCCGACGCGATCACCGCCAGCACTCCGGGCGACGCCGCGAGCGCGATCTTCAGCGGGGCGGCGTCGCACAGCCGGAACGCCAGTGTCAGCGACGACGACGTGACCCCGTGCTCGTCGTAGCCGACTTCCCCGGCGTGCAACGCGAGCCGCAGCCGGATCCGCTGCGCTTCCGGGTGGGTGTCGTTGTGCACCCGCAGCCGCGTCACCACCTTCGGCAGCACGGCTTCGATGAACGCCGCCTTGTCCACGCCGCCCGGAACGAGCACGAACACCGCGTCTCCGCGGTCCTCCCGGTAACAGTCCTTCCACGCCGTCCCTGTCGCGGCGAAGGCCGTTTCCATGACGTCGTAGAGCCCGTCGCGGACGGCCCGCTGATGTGGTCCTGTCCGGCGTCGTTCCCCGAACCCTTCCACATCGGCCACCACGATCAAGTGATGCCGCGAACCACGCCCCGCCACCATCGCCGCTCCCTCCCTACGGCCCACCGGACAGGATCTCGTGCGCGACCCCGCCCTGCCCGCCGCGGCGCAGGCCTACGTCACCTGCGGTGGCGGCCTCCGCCCCGGCCAGACACCCGGTTCGTGAGGAGCTAACGGCCGTTCAGTGACACCGGCAGTATGCGGTGGCCGTTGGAAATGAACGAATCGAGATGCCGCAGCTCGTCCGGGGAGGTCGCGAGCGTCATCTTCGGGAAGCGTTCGAACAGGGCGGGCAGCGCGATCTCCGCTTCCAGCCGGGCCAGCGGAGCGCCGAGGCAGTGGTGCACTCCGTGGCCGAATGCGACATGCGACTTGTCGGCGCGGGTGACGTCGAATGCGTCGGCGTCCTGCCCGTGCAAGGCCGGATCCCGACCGGCGGCGGCGTAGCCCGCCAAGATCGCTTCGCCCTGCCGGATGACGACATCGGCGACGTGGATGTCTTCGACGGCGTAGCGCAAGGGCAGATGCGCCACCGGTGCCTGCCAGCGCAGCGTTTCCTCGATCGCGTCCGGCCACGAGATCCGCCCGGCCTGGAGCTGGGCGAGCTGGTCCGGATGGGTCAGCAGCGCGGTGATGGCCTGGTCGAGGAGGTTCACGGTGGTTTCGTGGCCTGCCGAGATGAACAGGATCAGGGTGTCGATCAGTTCGGTTTCGTCCAGCCGGGCGCCGTCGCCCTCGGTCTGCGCGGCGATGAGCGCGGTGGTGAGGTCGTCGCCGGGGGCCGCGCGCTTCGCGGCGACGAGTTCGGTGAAGATCGAGTGGATGTCCTGATACGCGGCCAGCATCGCCACCTGGCTCGCCGAGGTCCGGAAGAAGACGTCGACGGACTGACGCAGCCTGGCGCGCGCCGAGTCCGGGACCCCGAACAGCTGGCAGATCACCTCGATGGGCACGGGATAGGCGAAATTCTCCCGCAGATCGACGGGTTCACCCGCGGGCGTGGCCGCGATCGTGTCCAGGAGGCGGGAGACGATCCGGGTGATCCAGGGGCGCAGTGTGGCGATCCGGCGCGCGGTGAACGCCTGCGCCACGAGCGAGCGCAGCCGCCGGTGGTCGGCGCCGTAGGCGGTGAACATGTTCCGCACCGAAACCCACACCAGCAACGGCCAGTCCTCGCTGATTTCGGTCAGCGCGGGCCAATGCTGCCGGGCGTCCTTTGACACCCGCGGATCGTTGAGCAGCCCGCGCAGCAGTTCGTAGCTCGTCACCGACCAGGCCACGACACCGCCCGGCAGTTCCACCCGGGTGAGCGGGCCGCGTTCGCGCAACCGCGCGTTTTCGGCGTGGATGTCGTGGCCGTTCGGGTCCAGCACCAGCGGACGCGTCACCGGGGATCATCCTTTCTCGGGGAAGGGAAGTGATCCCAGCGTGCCAGCAGTGCCGTCGCCCGGGTACCAGCGAATCGGTGACGGATCACCGGACGCGGGAAGGTGGCCCGCTCGCCACCTTCCCGCGGCCGGACCGGTCAGCGGCGGCCGCTGAGGGTGGTGGCGCCGGCGTAGCGGGCTTCGGCGCCGAGTTCCTCTTCGATGCGGATGAGCTGGTTGTACTTGGCCGTGCGGTCGGAGCGCGACAGCGAACCGGTCTTGATCTGGCCGCAGTTGGTGGCGACGGCGAGGTCGGCGATGGTGGTGTCCTCGGTCTCGCCGGAACGGTGCGACATCACCACGGAGTAGCCGGCCTTGTGCGCGGTTTCGACCGTGGTGAGGGTTTCGGTGAGCGTCCCGATCTGGTTGACCTTGACCAGGATCGAATTCCCGATACCGCGTTCGATGCCGTCGTTGAGCAGGTTCACATTGGTGCAGAAGACGTCGTCACCGACGAGCTGGACGCGGTCGCCGATGGTGTCGGTCAGCTGCTTCCAGCCGGTGAAGTCGTCCTGGGCGACACCGTCCTCGATGGACACGATGGGGTAACGGGAGGTGAGGTCGGCGAGATAGGCCACGTGCTCCTCGACGCTGCGCTTGCGGCCTTCGCCGGTGTAGTCGTAGACCTCGCCGGTGTAGAACTCGGACGCGGCCGGGTCGAGCAGCAGGGCGATGTCCTCGCCGGGGGTGTAACCGGACTGCTCGATCGCGCGCAGCACGAACTCGAGCGCTTCGTCGGCGGAACTGAGGTTCGGCGCGAAGCCGCCTTCGTCGCCGACGTTCGTGCTGTGCCCGGCATCGCGCAGCGACGCGCGCAGGGTGTGGAACACCTCCGAGCCCATCCGGACGGCGTCGGCGAAGGTCTCGGCGCCGAGCGGGCCGATCATGAACTCCTGGAAGTCGATCGGGTTGTCCGCGTGCGCCCCGCCGTTGATGATGTTCATCATCGGCATCGGGAGCAGATGCGCGAAAACGCCACCGACGTAGCGGTACAACGGAAGTCGCTTCGCGGCGGCGGCGGCCTTGGCCACGGCGAGCGAGACGCCGAGGGTGGCGTTGGCGCCGAGCCGGGCCTTGTTCGCGGTGCCGTCCAGCGCGATCAGCGCGCGGTCGACGTCGGCCTGCGCCTCCGCGTCGAGCCCGGCGACGGCCTCGGCGATCTCGCCGTTGACGGCGTCGACGGCCTTGCGGACACCCTTGCCGTGGAAGCGGCTCTTGTCCCCGTCGCGCAGTTCGACGGCTTCCTTGGTCCCGGTGGAGGCGCCCGACGGTACGGCTGCCCGGCCGAGCGAGCCGTCCGCGAGTTCGACGTCGACCTCGACGGTCGGGTTGCCCCGGCTGTCGAGGATCTGACGGCCGTGGACGCGGATGATGGCGGTCATGGTCACTCCTCGATCGATCGCGCCACCCCCAGTGAGCGGCGAGACGTCCGCGAGGCTAGCAGAAATTCACTGAATCGATCCCGAACCCTGTCGGGGGCCATGTCCGTGAAGGCTTCCTTGAGAGACTCTGGGTTCCCTCAAGGAGGCCTTCGCGGACCGGCGTCCGTCCACAGTGGATGGTTGGGAAAGGTGCGAATCGGCGAACGCGGCGATCGAGTGCGCTCTCTTTTGCCCGCCGAAGTCCAGCGGTAAGGTCGGGCGAAAGCGACCGCGGCCGCAGCGGGAGAAGAACTTTGCTGGACATCATCGGCCTGAGCGAAATCGACGTCGACGTCTACGATGCCTTCGCAGGCACCGGTTCGATGAACCTTGCCGAGATCCGGCGGAGAACCGGGTTGCCCAAACAGCGGCTGCTCCGGGTGCTGCACGTGCTGGCCGAAAAAGGTTTGCTCACCAGGCTTCCCGGTTCGGCGGAGACCTATTCGGCGGTGCGGCCGGAGATCGCGCTGGAGGCGATGATCCGGCGGAAGGAACAGGAACTCGCCAGCGCGCGGTTGATCGCCGACAGGTTGCGCGATCGGTACCGGGCGACGTCCGGTGAACGCCCGGTCGACCTCATCGAGGTGATCCACGGGAACGCGCTCATCGCCGATCGGGCCGATCAGTTGCTGCGGTCGGCCGAACAGCAGGTCGATTTCGTCGACAAACCGCCTTACGCGCAGACACCGAGCGTGCTGCATCCGGCCGAACGCGATCTCCTCGGCCGGGGTGTGCGGTTTCGCGGGGTTTACGAGCGCAGCGCGCTGGAAATGCACGACCTGTCGTCCGACCTCGAGGCGGGGCTCGCCCTCGGCGAGGAGGCCCGCGTGGTCACCAGCGCCCCGCTGAAGATGATCGTGGTCGACCATCGGGTCGGGCTGGTGCCGCTGCGGTCCGATCTCCCCGACGTCGGCACGGCACTGGTGATCCACCAGTGCGCACTCCTCGACGCGCTCAGCGCGGTCTTCGCTTTCCTTTGGCAGAGCGGGCTTCCGCTGCGCCTGCCCGGCTCGGCCGAACTGGCGGACGTCGCGCCCTCTGACGACGCCCGCCTGCTCGCCTTGCTCACCACCGGATTGCCCGACCGGAGTATCGCCAAGCAGCTCGGCATGAGCTACCGGACGTTCCAGCGACGCCTCCGCGATCTCATGACCGCACTCGGCGCGACCACCCGGTTCCAGGCCGGACTCCAGGTCGCCACGCGGGGTTGGATCACCTTGCCGGGGACCCAACCCGCGCGTGACGAGGAGGACGTCATCGAACGCGAGGGCTCACCTTCGCCACGTCCGTGAGCGCGTAGGCCCGCTGGACCGTCTGCGTCACCGTGTTGCCGGAACTGTCCCGTGCTTCCGAACGCAGCCAGACGAACCCGTCGGTCGACGCGAGCTGCGGGTGATCCACCGTCGTCGACCACAACCCGGTCCCGTTCGGCCGGACGGTCGCCGCCGTCCAGGTGCGCCCGCCGTCCGTCGACGCGGAGACCTTCAGCTGGGTCACCGGCCCGCCGCCGCGTGCGCCACTGTGAGAGCCGGCGAACACGTCGAAGGTGAACGGACGTCCGGCAGGCGCCCGGCTGCCGAGATCCAGCGGTATCCGTGGGTCCAGCTGGATGAGCGGCTGGAAGGAACACGCACTGCCCGAGATGTAGCAGGAGAACCCGGGTGGTGCCGTGGCGGTGGATCGTGCCGAGGTGAACGTCCACGACGTGTCGGTCCGTGGGGCGTTCTGGAACAGCACTCCGTTCGGGGCTCCGATGTGTGCCTGGCCGGGCATCGCGTCGGTCACGTCCAGCCGGTAGGTGGCAGGGGTCGGCGCCAGCCGGAACTCCGGGACGAACGCGAATGGGTCGTCCATATTGGACCGTGGGATCTCGACCCCGTCCCGGTACAGCCGCGCCGTGGTCGTCGCGAAGTACTTCGCGTTCTCGTAGGGATTCGAGTAGTGCCCGCCCGAACCGGCACCGGCCGTGCCGTCCATCCACTGCGCCGCGGGAATGAACAGATCAGGATCCATGCCGCCACGGCACATCGAACACAGCACCGTCCAGCCGTTGGCCGTCGCCGGGTAACGAGCCGGATGGTCGTTGGGCAGTTCCACCGACCCGCTGTGCTGTGGTGCGCGGAACCAGTACTCGTCCGGCCGCGACCGCTCGCCCGCGCGGTAGATGTTCTGCGCGTTCATGCTCAGTGCGGCGCGACGGCCCGCGGTGTCGGTGCCGGAAAGGGTGACCACCCGTTTCCAGACCAGCCGGTCGTTCGCCGGGCCGGTGTACTCCGTCCACGTGCCCGGCACCGGGATCTTCGTGCCCTGCACCGCCTGTGTCTTCCACAGGCCGGTCGGGAAGGCGTACCAGGCCTTCTGTCCGGTCAGTCCCGGTTTTTCGGCATGGTATCTGGTCTTCGTGGCGACCAGCGAACTCTGGTCGACACGCCGGACGAGATCCTTCGACACTCCGTTGGGATCGAGGTAACTGAGGTTGTACAGCACGTCGGGAGCCGCGCGCACCAGCAAGCGCACCGAAACCGCGCCCGCGGTCCGCAGCGCCTCTCCTTCGTCCCAGCCGAGGGACAGGGTCGGTATCACCGCACTGCTGAGGCCCGGAACGCTGAGCGAGCCCGGTGAACCGGCGTAGGGGATCATCGCCGCAGCACCTGCGCCGGCCACCGTGCGGGCGGCGTTCGCGATACCGGTGGAGACGGCGCCCACCGGGTCCGGCGACCCGGCAGGGACCGGAATCCGCACCAGGACGGCCTTTCCACGGGCGTCGAGACCGGCGAGATCACTCGCGCCACCCGCGCCGCCGAACACGACCGGCAGCGTTCGTTCACCGGGCGACTTCGCCGTCAACGTCGGCACGTCGTACGCGGGATTCAGCACCTTCGAGCCGCTGCCGACGACCTGCATCTCGGCCGCGGTCTGGGTCAGCGTCGCGCTGTCCTGCAACGAAATCGCACCTGCCGACGTAGCGGCCGCGGGTGTCACACGCACCTCCCAGCCCGATCCTCCGGACAGTCCGGCTTCGCCGATGTAGCCGTTCACACCCGCTCCGCCGGGGATCACGCGCCGCAGCATCACCGTCCGGTCCCGCAGATCGGTGGGGGTGGGCGTGACCAGTCCCGCCGGGACGGCGCTCGCCGCGTTCAGCTCGATCTCGGCCGGACCCTTGACCGCGACCTGGGCCGTGCTCATCGCGGAATAACGGCGCACTGCCAGACCGCGTTCCATCACCCAGCCGAGTGCCGAGTAACGCCCGGCGGGCACGAGCACCCGGCCGATTCCGTCGACCAGGCCGATCTGCTGGCTGAGCTGGTCGAGGAACGGGTCGTTGCGGTTACCCGCTCCGCCCGAGTCGTCGATCAGCTGGGCCGAAGCGAGCTGAGCCGGCCCGCCGGCCGAATCCCGGACCCGGACCGTCACCGGGAACAGTTCGGCCGCGTTGTAGGTGCTCACAGGCGTCCGTACGGAGTTCCCGTTCGCGGTCGTGGCCACCACCACGCCGCCATAGACGCCCGCCACCCCTTCGCTCGGGTTCACGGAGAGGTCGACGGTGGTGCTCGACTTCGGTGGGATCGAAAGGTTCGTCTTCGCCAGGCGCATCCCTGTGGTCGGCTTCGCCGCGCCGTCCCACGGCTGCACGGCGAGGTTCAGGTTCAGGTTCAGCGGCTGGTCCCCGGCGTTGGTGTAGGAAAGCTGCCGTACGGCCTGCACCGCGCTGTTCGTCGTCCGCTCGTTACGGCCGAAGTTCGCGACCGCGGTGCCGGTCGCCTTCTGCGAAACGGCCCGTGCGACGTCGAGGAGTCCGGCTCCCTGCTCGTACCACCGAAGGCCGACGTCCTTGGCCGTGGTGACTAGCGTGTTCTTCAGTGCCTGGCCGGTAAGCCCTGGCTGCTGCTGAAGCAGGATCGCCGCGGCGCCCGCGACGTGCGGAGTCGCCATCGAAGTGCCCGACGCCGCGGTGTAGTTGTCGTCGACCGGCTCGCCCATCGACCCCTCCGCGGCCCGGGCGGCGACGATCCCGACGCCCGGCGCGGTGATCTCCGGCTTGACCGAGGCGTCCCGCAGCCGCGGGCCGCGGCTGCTGAACCAGGCGAGCTTGTTGTCCCTGTCGACCGCCCCGACGGTGAGTGCGGACGTCGCCGCCCCCGGCGTCGTGACGGTTCGGTCGCCCGGCCCGGAGTTCCCTGCCGCGACCACGAACAGCGTGCCGGACTTCGCCGAATACGTGTCGATCTGTTCGCTCAACGGGTCGGCTCCGTCGGTGACGCCGGCGCCGAGGCTGAGGCTCAGGATCTTCGCGCCCTGCGCGACGGCCCAGTCGATCGCTGCCATGACCTGTGCGGTGTCGCCCTCGCCGGAGGCATCGAAAACCTTGGCCACCATCAGGTTCGCGTCCGGTGCCACGCCCTTGTACCGGCCACCCGAAGCCGCACCCGTACCGGCGATGATCGACGCGCAGTGGGTACCGTGGCCGTGGCGGTCCACGACGTCGCCTTCCCCGCTGAAGTCAGCCGAGGAGATCGTCTTGCCTGCCAGGTCTGGATGTTTCTCGTCGATCCCGGTGTCGATCACCGCGACCGTGGTTCCCTTCCCGGTCCAGCCGCTCTTCCACGCCGACGGCGCACCGACCTGCGCGGTGCTCTTGTCGAGCGCCACCCGGACCTTCCTGTCCAGGCGGACCTGGGAAATGCCTTGGTTCAGCACGGGTTTTCCGCTCGGATCGAACGCGGCGAGCGAACGCCAGAACTCGCCCGCCCCCGCCTTCTTGACCTGGACGCCCACTCCGTTGGCCGTGACGAGCGGGGTGAGTCGCTGGGTCTGCGGGAGCGACTTCGCCTTCATGTCCAAGGATTGGACGGACAGACCTGATCGGTCGCCGTACCGTACGATGACCGGAATCGTGGTGCTTGCCGCGTCGTCACGCCGGTCTCCGACGAGCGTGGTGACGTTGAACAGCTCCCGTCCCAGCAATCCCTTGCCGACGAACGGAAGCACGTCCGATGGATACACCATCAGGCCTTCGGCCGTGGTCGTGATCTGGAACGCGGGGCTCGGCCGGTCCGGCCGCACCGCCGGTTCGACCTGCGCGGTGTCGTGCCCGGCGCCGTCTCGTTCGTAGGTCACCACGTCGCCGGTGAGCAAGGTGACCCGGTGGATGTCCGGCTGTCCGGCGGCGGGGGCTGGGGCGGGTCTGGATTCGGTGGCTGTCGCGGCGGTCGCGGTCACCGGTAGCGGTGAGAGAGCGACCAGCGCGGAGGCCGCCAGAACCGCCAACGGGTGCCATGGGCGTCTTGTCACGTGAGGGGAACGGAGGTACATCGAGCCTCACTCTCCTCGGATAGTGAGAAGCGGCCGTGGGCACGGCCGCCGCGAAAATGGATTTTCCCGAGGATGAGGCAGGAGTTCCCGGATGAACACAATTCTCGTTGGCGGTAAGTCGCCGTTGGCGAGATCCCGCCATGGAAGAGCCCGGACCGCCGACGGCGGCCCGGGCCCGGTCGAGAAGGGTCGGTCTTACTGACCCGCGCTGCGCAGCTGCAGCGAGAAGTCCACCCGGTTGTTGTCGGTGTCGGTGCTCAGGATGTTGCGAGTGTTCGACGCGTTGAGCTGGTCGGTGGCAGCGCTCTCCGGGATCGCGGCCTGGCCTTCACGCGCCTGCGTGACCGTGTTGCTGAAGCCGACACCGTCGAGCCTCGTGGCGGCCAGGTTGTGCACCGTGACGCCACCGGCGGTCGGGATGCCCTCGGCGTTGGCCAGGTTGATCGGGAGGACGTTCGTCTGGTCGAGGATGGTGCCGCTGAAGTTCTGCCCAGTCAGCACGAGGTACTGGCCGGGGTTGTTCCTCGGCGCCAGGACGGTGCCGGCGGGGACGACGACCGTCTCGAACGTCTGGCCCGCCGGCGACCAGATGCGGACCTGGTAACCGCTGATGTCCAGCGCCTGGTTCGAGACGTTGCGCAGCTCGATGAACTCGTCGAGCTGGCCGTTGATGCCGCGGGTCGAAACCTCGTTGACGACCACGGTGGACGAGACGAGCGGCGCGACCTCGGTGCCCTCGGTCTCACCGGCGGCGTTCGCGACGCCACCCGCCATACCCATCGCCAGAATCGCAAATACCGCCGAAGCGCCCAGAATTCGTCGCACGGGAGTTTCCTCTCAACTTGATTGTCGGGGATTTGTGTCGGACCGGAATTCTTTCGTCCGGCGCCGACCTGAATAATTATCCGAGGAGCGGAGCGCTGTCGGGAAGGGGCCAGTTTTTCGGTACTTTCCCGTCATTCGAGAATTGTCCACCGTCGCTCGTTCGTGTTTTCCGCCGACGGCTTCTCGCGACCGCGGCGGCACGTTCGAGCTCCCGGCTGGACGTGTCCAGCACGTCGCCGAGCCACTGCCGCCAGTACGGTCCGGGGATGCGCTTTCCTCGCTCCCAGCGGGAAATCTCTTCTCGGGTCACGCTGTCGTTCCCGGAGAGGGTATGCAACTTCGCGACCAGATCACCTTGTGACCAGCCTTTCGAGATTCGTTGTTCGGCCAACAGTTCGCACAGCGGGGTCGCGTCCCCGCGGTCGCTGTTCGCGGCCACGACCGCACCTTTCTTGGTACCTGGCGCACGGAATTGAAACCGGACTGACGAATGGCTCAGCCGAGTGGGAGCACGCAGTCGAAGTCAGCCTTGTTGTTGTCGGTGTCGCGGCTGAGGACGTCCCTTGCCTGAGCGAAACCGGGGCACGCGATGGCGGCCTGGTTCTCGCGGCAGGGCGACGACGGCGCCCACCCGATGCTGTCGACCCGGGCTCCGCGCCGGTCCAGGAGTATCTCGCCGTCTCCGACGATCGCGTCGACGACCAGCTGCTGGACGGTCCCGCCGAAGCCCTGTCCGGTGATGAGGAAGTGATCGCCGGCGGCGATCTCGCTCCCGGCGGGCAGGGAGGCCAGTTCGGCGGGTATGGCTCCGCCGGAACACGACTGGACGGACCAGCCGCCGATGTCGATCGTGGTGGCACCGGTGTTGTGCAGATCGATGTAGCCGGCCGTGCCGCCGAGTACTTCGTGGATCTTGACCGACGAAGCCCGGACAGTATCCGGGGCGGGGGTTCCGGCGAGCGCGAGGATCAGGAGCAGGGAACCTGGCATCGTCATGACTGCAACGCTAGAAAAACGATCTCGGTGCCACAGGATACGGCGGGTACTGAACCTTTTCCGGTCTTGGTACTTCCGGTACGTCGCTCACTCACCCGGCCTAGCATCGATACCCGGCGAGCCGATCCGCGGCGAACAACTCGCCTTCGGCCGGAGTGGTCTCCAGCTGCGGCAGCGGGTTGCCGCCCGGCCGGAAGCGCAGTTCCCGGAAGAGGTCACGCCTGCTGCCGAAGCCCAGCTTCTGCAGGATCCGGCTGACGTAGTTCTTCACCGTCTGCGTCGCGAGGTGCAGTTCTTCGGCGATCTCGTCGTTCGACCACCGGTAGAGGATCAGGGTGAGGATCTCCTCCTCCCGCCTGGTCATCACGCTCGCGTACTGCACGGTTTCGGTGACTCCCGGCGGGGTGCCGCCCGCCTGGAGGCACACCCGCTGTCCGGCGAGGGTGGAGCGTACCGCCGACATCACCTGGCAGCCACTGGCCGACTTGTGCACGAAGCTGTCCGCACCCGCGTTCAGCGCCATGGCGATGGCCGATGGCGAGGCGTCGCCCGCCAGGACCAGGACGGTCGCGTGTTCGAAGCGTTCCTTGACGAACTGGCAGATCGCGGTCCCGGCGGGCTCACCCCAGATCGACAGTTCGGTGATGACCATGTCGGGATGGCTCTTTTCGCACTGCCACAACGCTTCCGGCTCACTCGCGGCTTCGGCCACCGCCTCCACCCCCGCCGAATCCCGCAACAGGCTGCTGAGCGCGTATCTGATGAGGGGTTGATCGTCTACTACGAGCATGGTGACGCGGTTCATGGTTCCCCTTGGGGTATAGACGGGCGCCCGGCGTGGCCCGGGCTGTGCGGTCCGCCAGGGGCTGGGGCGGCGCCCGCATTCGCCGAGAACAGGGTCGCTCGCTCGGGCGATCCGTTAAATCGACCGCCGCGGCGACGTCGGTAGTCATTCTTTTCGTCGAATCCTCTTTCGTCGCGGTCCGGCATGGATCTTCCCGCTTCTCCTCGCGGGTGAGGACCCGCAATCGGGTGACAACGGGAGAAAAGCCGCCACACGAGGTGGCGGGATCTGGGCCGGACGGCGGAACGAGGATACAGATTCCGAACGCGTCGCACAGGACCCGTGGAAGGCCGCACCCGGTTGTGCCGTCCGGATCTCCTCGGGGAGGGATGATCCGACGGGTTCGCCGTGATCCGGTTCTCACCGGGTCGCGAACCGGCGCTCGGCATATCGGTTCGCGCCCGTTCATCGTACTGGATTGGTTCCTCTCGTTGAAAAACTCGAGGTGATCGGAGCCCGCGGTCCCGGCCGATATCGTTATCGGAAAGTCGTGTTCCCTGATCCGCTTCCGCGTCCATGCGCACTGGAGTCCTTTGAGGACGAAGTCGTACACCGTGCCGGGCTCGATCCGCGATGGCCGCTCGCTGACCGGGGAGACTGGGCCTGGCTCGCGCTCGACCAGCGAAAACAGGTGGCAGCCACCGAACATGCGGCGGTATCCGTCGGACGGATCCGCAGGTGTGCCTGGTCGGTGGATAGGCGCGGACGGCTCACCGGCCTAGCGTGGAGTGATGGAGCGGCACGAGGTGCGGTGTAGGGACGCGAGCCGAGTACGACGGACGGCTGCCCCGGGTTGGCCCGATCGTGGCAGCGGCGTACGTCCTGTCCCGCTGCCACGATCGGACGATCACCGGGTCGCGGCGGTTCGCCGTGGCGCGTAGAGGCGGTGCATGAGCAGTTCGAGCGGGCCGCGGTCGAAGTACCGGAGCCATACGGTGGCGAAAGCGACGTTCACCAGTCCGACGAAGGCCCAGAGGCCGACGATCCACCAGGGACGGGCATCCGCGAACCGTTCGGCGAGGCCGAAACCCCAGCCGTAGCAAAGGATACCGACCAGCAGGTTTTGGAGCACGTAGCAGGACAAGGCGGTGCGGCCGACCGCGATGAGTCCACTTCGGATGGTTCCCGGCCGCTCACGCATCCGGAGGCCGAGGTGGGTGACCAGGGCGAGCAGGCCCAGGGCGACGAGTGGGGGCAGCAGGTACCTGTCCACGAGCAGCCAGTCCGGCCCGCTGAATCCGGTCAGCACGTTCAACGGCAGGCCGATGGCGAAGCCGAGCACGAGCAGTCGCGCGCGTAGCCGTCCGCCCTGCTCCGTGTCCTCGAAGACGCCGGCCCTGCGCAGGCGGGAACCGAGCAGGAACAGGACGACGGCGGAGGGCACGATCAGGACGATCTCCCCGCGCAGTACCAGGAACTCGTGCAGTCGGACGGACACCTGTGCGGGCCAGCTGGCCGTCGCGGCGGGGCTGACCGGGGCCGGATCGCCCGCGGCGTCCGGTTGGGACACGAACATCGCGGTCAAGGCGAGCAGCAGCGTGGCGTACACGCCGCCCACCGCCACGACGACGATGCGCACGACCCGATCGCTCCGGCCGACGAGGTACGCGACGAGCAGCGAAGTGAGCCCGTAGGCCATGAGCACGTCGCCTTCGAAGACGAGCAGGAAGTGTGCGACACCTTCGAGGAAGAGGATGCCCGCCCGGAGCGGATACCGGCCCGGCCAGGAAACGCCGCGCCGCCGGGCGGACTGGTATTGCAGTTCCAGGCCGACGCCGAACAGGATCGTGAGCAGGGCGAGGAACTTGCCGTTGCTCAGCACTCGGAGGCCGATTTCGACATGTTCGGCCAAGCCGTTCGCGGTCCCGACGAAGTCCTGGAAGAAACCCGCGGGTCCGCCGGGGTGTGCGAAAAGAAAAACGTTGGTCCCGAATGTTCCGAGAATCGCCACCCCTCGTAGCAGATCAAGAGAAGAGATGCGCCCGCCGCGGGATTTCCGCGCGGCAGCGACGGCCGAGGTCTGGTGGATCATGTCATCGAGCGTGCCAGCGGCCGCGACCGGCCCCATCCGTCGTTGGGATGATCTTGCCCTGGTCACTTCGTAGCATTTCGAGATCACGCTCGTCCTAACGAGGAAGAGCAGGCCGATACAGTCACGAAACGTATTTCCGATCGGGTGAATTACTCTGATCGGATGTCATGCTTTCGGGGTGAGCGACGACGGTGTCGACTGTCCATTGTGGAGTGTGTTCGGGGTCGGAGTGAGGCCTCGGTTCGTTGATCGCCGGGGCGCGTCCTGGGAATCCGTCGATTTCACGATCGCCTCGGATTCGCCTCCTGGGACCGCTCGGGCGAATTGGCCATACCGCACCGTGCCCGGCACGACGGGCGTGAGTGAATCCGCCGGTATTCCGTGGTCAGTGCTACCGGAATTCCGGCCGCCGTCGGTGTGGAAACAAATAATCGGAAAGGAGGTGTGCACGTGTATTCGAAGCCGACCTTGCTCAAGCTCGGTTCTTTCGAGCGGCTGACGAAGCACAGCCGTCCGGCCAAGGCGATCGCCACGGCACTGCTGTGCCGCCTTTACGGCGGGTGGCCGACGTGGCGGGTCGGCGTACGCACCGGGCCGTATCCGGAGGTGGCGGGGCTGCTCGGCGACGGTCACCGCCCGGCTCGGTGACCGAGGCTCGCCGCCCGCCTGAGGATCGGCTGAAGATCCAGGCATGTTCCGCCAAAGCGGGGAGAATGGGCACATGGAACCGGATCGGGTATTGCTCGTCGAGGACGCGGAGGCGATCCGCGCCGCGGTCGAGTCCGCGCTGACCGGCGCCGGGCACCGGGTGCTCGGCCTGCCGGACGGTGACCGGCTGGAACGGTGCCTCGCCGAGTTCCGGCCCGATCTGGTGGTGCTGGACGTCATGCTGCCCGGGCGTGACGGCTTCGAACTGCTCAAGGTCGTGCGCCGGTCCACCACGGCCGGGGTGCTGCTGCTGACCGCGCGGGACGCCGTGGACGACCGGCTCCGCGGGTTCGGTGAGGGCGCCGACGACTACGTGACGAAACCGTTCGTGCTGGCCGAACTCGTGGCCAGGGTGGAGGCGGTGCTGCGGCGGCTGGGCCGGGCACGTCCGGTCGTCGAGGTCGGCGACCTGCTGATCGACGTCGAATCCGGGGTGGTGCGCCGGGCGGGCGTGCCGGTCGAGCTGACCGCGACCGAGCTGAAACTGCTCACCTTCCTCGCGAACCGCCGGGACCGCGTGGTCGGGAAGGCGCAACTGCTCACCGGAGTCTGGGGTTACGACGACTACGCGGCGAACCTGGTCGAGGTCCACATCAGCGCCTTGCGCCGCAAGCTGGAGGCGAACGGCCCGCGATTGCTGCACACCGTGCGCGGCCTCGGTTACGTCCTGCGCGACGGGGACGCATGAGCCGCCTCGGTACCGTTTCCCTGCGCCGCAGGGTGACTGTGACGGCGTCCTTGGTGCTCGGGGTGGTGCTGGTGGCGCTGGGGTTCACCATCGCCGCCGTGTTCTCCGCGCAGGGCGAGCGGAATCTGAACGCGTTGCTCGCGGGCCGGGTGCAGCTGGCTCAGCAGCTGGCGAAGGAGAACGTCGCGCCGGCGAACCTGGTGCGCCGGATCGACGCGCGCGGGGTGGTGGTGAGCCTGCGCCTGCCGTCGGGGGACACCATCGGCACGCCGCCGGAGCGGTCCGGTGGCGTGAAACGGGTGACCGCCGTGCTGACGGGCCCGCCGCGGATCAACGGTGCCGAACTGGTGCTGACCGCCGACACCGCGTTGCTCGACGGTGCCGAGCGCACCTTGGCCCGGGTGCTGGTGGCCGGCGGGCTGGTCGCGATCGTGGTGACGGCGTTCGCGCTGCTGCTCGGGATGCGGGTGGCCCTCCGGCCGCTGGACCGGATGACCGGGCTGGCGCGGTCGATCGCGTCGGGCAGCCGGGGCGGCCGCCTGTCGCCTTCGCGGACGGACACCGAGCTGGGCCGTACGGCGGAGGCGTTCGACGAGATGCTGAACTCCCTGGAGGCGTCCGAAGAGCGGATGCGCACCTTCGTCGCGGACGCCGCGCACGAACTGCGCACGCCGATCGCCGGGGTGAACGCGGCCGCCGAGGCCGTGCTGGAACTGGGTCCCGACGCGCGGCCCGAACAGCGCGAACAGCTGGAACTGCTGCTGATCAGGGAATCACGGCGAGCCGGACGGCTGGTCGAGGATCTGCTGGACCTCGCGCGGATCGACGCCGGTGTCCGGCTGGAACCGGGAACCGTGCGCCTGCGGGAGCTCGCACGCGACCAGGCGGATCGGCTGACGCTGCTGGCGCCGTCGCTGACGGTGGTGGTGTCCGGTCCGGAGATCCAGACCGTCGCCGACGAAGCCCGCGTCACCCAGATCCTGGCGAATCTCGCGGACAACGCCAGGAACGCGGCGGGCGACACCGGCCGGATCGAGTTCCATTGTGGACAGTCAGCGGCCGGTGTCTTCGTCGTGGTCGGCGATTCCGGGCCCGGCGTACCGGAAGCGGACCGGGAACGGATCTTCGGCAGGCTGGTGCGCCTGGACACCGCCCGGCGCCGCGATCGTGGTGGTTCGGGGCTGGGCCTGACGATCGCCCGCGGTCTGGCCAGGGCCCACGGCGGGGACCTGACCTGCGACGACGCGGGATTCCGGCTCACCCTGCCGTACCGATGAGGTCGTCCAGCCTGGTGGTGTGCCCGGACAGGACCCGGCCCGGGTCGGCGCCGAGCACGTCGCCGAGCACGGTGGCGTAGACGTCGCGGAAGTCGGT
The DNA here is from genome assembly GCF_014654365.1 of Amycolatopsis oliviviridis. Taxonomy (GTDB): domain Bacteria; phylum Actinomycetota; class Actinomycetes; order Mycobacteriales; family Pseudonocardiaceae; genus Amycolatopsis; species Amycolatopsis oliviviridis. The sequence continues at coordinate 38,995 of NZ_BNAY01000002.1, read as the reverse complement.
CGTCACCTTGAGATCGTCGTCGTCGAGATCGGTCAGGCTCGGTTGTTCACCGTGGAAACCGCCCTGGACGTGCTCGCCGAGCAGGAACATCGGCCCCGCCGTGCCGTGATCGGTGCCCTCGCTGGCGTTCGCGCGCACGCGCCGCCCGAATTCGGAGTACACCAGCACGGTGACCTGCTTGCCCCGGTCACTGCCCTGCAGCCGCCGCACGAACGGTGTCAGCGCGGCGTCGAGTTCGGTGAGCAGCCGTTGCTGCGTGCCGCGCTCGTCGGAATGGGTGTCGAAGCCGCCGAGCGACACGGAATACGCGCGGGTCGGCACGCCCGCCTCGACCAGTCCCGCCACGAGGTCCAGTTGAGCGGCGAGGCCCGAGCCACCGCCCGCCGACGCCCCCTTGTTCCGCTGCTCGTCCTCATCGTCCTTTTCGGACGCGTCGTGCGCGGCGCCGCCGAGGACGCGGACGGCGTTGTGCAGATCGCCGATCGAGCGAGCGGCCCTGGCGCGCCAGGGATCCTCGCCGGGGACCGGGGCGCCGAGAGCGGCGAACGCGCTGCCCAGCTCGCCCTTCGGCAGGACCAGCCCGCCGACCGGCATCGACGCGGCCGCGGTGGTCTCCCCGGCCAGCAGCGGTGGGAGGACCGGCTCGACCGAGACCGCGCGCAACGGATCCGCGCCGGAGGTGTCCAGCCAGCGGCCGAGCCAGCCGGTCGGCACCGAGGTGTCGGGGGAGGCGGTCTGCCAGATCGCCATCGAGCGGAAGTGGCTGTGATCCGGCTTCGGATACCCCACCCCGCGGACGACCGCCAGCTTTCGCTCGTCCCACAGGCCTTTCAGGCCCTTCATACCGGGGTTCAGCCCGAGTCCTTCGCCGAGGTCGAGCACTTCCTCCGGCTGATAGGCCAGCTCGGGCCGCGCGTCCTGGTAGGCCTTGTCACCCGCCGGGATCACCGTGTTCAGCCCGTCATTGCCACCGTAGAGCGTGACGACCACCAGGACTCCCGCGTTCGGATCCAGCGGGTTTTCCGCGGCCGCGCTCATCAGCGAGTCCCAGTCCACCCTGGTCGCGCCGACGGCGAGCGCGCCGGCCGCGGTCACCCCGGTCAAGGTGAGAAAACTGCGCCGGGTCACGGTCTTCATGCTGTCCTCCTCATCCGCTCACCACGTACTCGGGTGCGCACGCGGCCACCGTGAGCAGTGTGCGAGGGTCCTTGGCCACGCCGTCCAGTGCTTTCCTGGTCCGGTCGGACCAGGTGTCGATCCCGATGGTTTCCCGCAGCCGCCCCAGCGCGTCGTCCCGCGCCTTCTGGGCGACCAGCCGCGCGAGGTTCATCCGCGCCACCCCGGCCGACGTCGTCAGCCACGCCCCGCCCGCGGGCCAGCCACCGACGCTCGGCGGGCGGAACGGCAGCTGCCCCATCCCGCGCAAGCCGTTGAGCAGCTTCTTCGGATCGAGATCGCTCGCCTTCAGCCCGGTCGCGCGCAGCAGGCCGACCAGCCATTCGACGGGCTGTTTGACGATCGTCGCGGCCGTGTCCCGGAACGCCGCTTCCCCGGCGATCGTCCGGAGCGCGGCCGTGATGTCCCGGCCCGGCCCGTACGCGGCGATGATCCGCTGATGCGCGTCCGGCGGCGGGGGAGTCGGTGAAACCAGGCGGAACCACAGCCGCCCGGTCACGAAGGCCGCCGATTCCGGCCGTTCCAGCACGAGGTCCACAAAGGACTCCGCGGTGAAGTCGGCGGTCCGGCCGAAGATCTGTTTCGGCCCGCGGTCCTGGCGCTGCGGCTTCAGCGCGGCCGCACCGGTCTTCTTGTCCAGCGTCCAGCCGGTGAGCGCGCGGGCCGACTCGCGGACGTCCTCTTCGGAGTAGTGCCCGACGCCGAGCGCGAACAGTTCCATGAACTCCCGGGCCAGGTTCTCGTTCGGCGAACCGACCTTGTTGTCGTTGCCGTCGAGCCACTTCAGCATCGCCGGGTCCACCACCAGCGCCTTGGCCAGTCCGGTGAACGAGCCCCGTCCGAGCCGATGGAAGGTCTCGTTCTGCGCCAGCATCAGCGACGGCTCACGGACCTTCTGCTCGCTGGTCGCGAAATGACCGTGCCAGAACCAGGTGAGGCGTTCGGCGTCGTCGGCGACCATACGGTCCAGCCACCAGAGCGCCAGCCGCTGTTCCTGTTCGGCTCTGGCCTGCTTGTCCTCCTTCTTGTCCTTGCGGTCGGGCAGCGGGGCCAGGTGCGGTGCCTGCCGCGCGCCGCCCGGCGACAGGAGGCCTTCGAGTGCCGGGAGCGGCTCCCCAGGGCGGGGGCCGAACCCGAACCGATCGGCCAGCCGCCGGGCGGCGGCGCGTTCATCGAGAACAGCCATGGCCCGATTGTGGGCAGCGGCCGGACGCGCCCGCCAGGAACGCGGGCACATCTTCAGGTGACCCGAAGGTCGCGGCCGTAGGACCCAGGGCCTAGCGGCGCGGACAGGATCGGTCCCCGGTCCGACGCGCGCGGGTGTCCCGCTGGAATTGACTGGTGAGCGACGAGATCACGCTCTACGGGAAGAAGACCTGATGATCGAGTTCGACCGGCTCACCAAGCGGCGGGGATCGGCGACGATCCTCTCCGGCGTCAGTTTCGAAGCGCGCCCCGGCAGGGTGACCGGCTTCCTCGGGCCCAACGGTGCCGGGAAGTCGTCGACTTTGCGGATCCTGCTCGGACTCGACCGGCCGACCTCGGGGACCGCGCTGGTCGACGGCGTCCCGTTCGCCGGACTGCGGGATCCCCTGCGCAAGGTCGGCGCCGTCCTCGACGGCTCTGGGGCGCATCGTGCTCGGACCGCCCGGGCACATCTGAAGTGGGTCGCCGCGGCGGGCGGAATCCCGCGCGGCAGGGTGGACGAGGTCCTGGCGGAGGTCGGCTTGTCCGCGGCGGCGGGGAAACGCGTCCGCGGCTATTCGCTGGGGATGGGGCGGCGGCTGGCCCTGGCGGCGGCGCTGCTCGGCGACCCCGAGGTCCTGGTGCTCGACGAACCGGTCAACGGCCTCGATCCGGAAGGCATCCGCTGGATCCGCGGCTTCCTCCGCGAGCGCGCCGCGGCCGGGCGGACCGTCCTGCTGTCCAGCCATCTCATGGGGGAACTGTCCGAGACGGTCGACGACGTCGTGGTCATCGACGGCGGCAGGATCGTCGCGCAGGGAACGCTCGCCGAAGTCGTCGGCGGGCACCGGAACCTGGAGGACGCCTTCTTCGCGCTCACCGCGGGGGCCGCGCGATGAGGGCCTACCGGGGCGAACTGCGCAAACTCGGCTCCCTGCCGTCGGTCTGGGCCGCGGTCGCGGTCGGTGTCCTGGTCCCGGCCGCCCTCACGTTCCTCAACGCGAAGTCGGCGGTCGCGGCCGGTCGCGGCGGCAACGCGGACGTCGGGTTCCAGGAACTTGCGTTCGGCGTGGTGGGCGCGATCATCCTGGGCGTCGTCGCGGTGAGCAGTGAATACACCACGGAAGGGGAGAACGCCGGTGGCGGACGCCAGATCGCCACGAGCCTCACGATCGTGCCGTCCCGAGGGCGGTTGCTGATCGCGAAGCTGGCGGCGGTGATCACCGCGGTCGCCGCGCTGGCGGTGGTCTCCTCGGCCATCACCCTGACGACCGTCGAAGCCCTGCTCGATGCGGGTGACCTCGCCCGCCTGCCCGGGGTCGTCCTCTACTGGGTACTGACGGCGCTGTTCGCGTCCGGCCTGACTTTGGTGACGCGTAACGGAATCCTGCCGCTCGTCGTGCTGATCCTGAACACGTCGGTGGTCACGATCACCTACCTGCTCACGAAACTCACGCCGCTGGCCGTGTACTTTCCCGACCTGGCCGGGGTCCGCCTGTTCATCAGGCGGATGGATCTGCCCGTCCAGCTCTCGCCGATCACCGGTGGCCTGGTGATGACGGCCTGGGTAGCGGCGCTGCTCACTGCGGGTTTCCTGGTCTTCCGGGGGAGGGACGCGTGACGGGCGGCCGGGCGATCCGCGCCGAGACGCTCAAGTTGCTCAGCCTCCCGGCGACGTACTTCACCCTGCTGGGCACGTTCGGCGTTTCGGTGATCCTCGCGATCGCGTTTTCACGACAAGGCGTCTCACCCCTCGGCTACACCCAGGCTGGGTTCATCGTGCTCGGCGTCATCGCCGCGACGTCGGAGTACAGCGGCGGCCAGATCCACCGGACCCTCACGGCCATGCCACGCCGGATCGTCCTGCAACTGTCCAAAATGGCCGCGCTGCTGATCGTGGCCGTCCCCGCGGCGGGCCTTACCGCGCTGGCTGGCCTCATGGTTACAGGTGGGCCGTTGTCCGACGCGGTGGGAGCGAGTGCCTATCTCACGCTCACCGCGGTCATCTCGGCCGCCGTCGCGACGATCCTGCGGCGGAGTGTCCCGGCGGTGGCCGGGCTGCTCGGGTACTACTTCATCGCAGGCCCGCTTTTCCGGGATCGAGGCACGTTCGCGGCGTACCTGCCGGACGCCGCGAGCCGCGACCTGGGCGCGCTCGGCGGTTCGGCCGTCGCGCTGGCGTGGGCACTTCTCGCGGTCGGGGTTTCCGCGACGCTGTTCCGGATGCGGGACGCTTGACTCAGCTTCGCGGAGCCACCAGACCCAGGTCGTACGCCGTGATCACCAGCTGGGCGCGGTCGCGGGCCGACAGTTTGCTCAGCAACCGGCTGATGTGCGTCTTCACCGTCTTGACGGAGATGGTCAGCGTCTCGGCGATCTCGGTGTTGGACAAGCCGCGGCCGACGAACGTGAGGATCTCGATCTCACGCTGGGTCAGCCCGGCGGGCGGGCGCGGGCTCCGGTGCGGCGGCGCCGTCACGTAGTGCTCGATCAGCCGGGTGAGGATGGCGGGCGCGAACAGGGACTCGCCGGCGTGCGTCCGGCGGACGGCGGCGATGAGCTCGTCGGGTTCGGTGTCCTTGAGCAGGAAACCGCTCGCTCCCGCGCGGAGGGCGCCGTAGACGTACTCGTCCAGTTCGAACATGCTCAGCACGAGGATCCTGGTCCCGGCCAGGCCGGGACAGGCGCTGATCTCCTTGGTGGCCACGATCCCGTCCTGGCCGGGCATCCGGATGTCCATCAGCACGACGTCCGGGCTCAGCCGCCGCGCCATTTCCACCGCTTGCGTCCCGTCCTCGGCCTGGCCGACGACGACCATGTCCGGGGTGGCGCCGATGATGATCGCCAGGCTGTGCCGCAACAGCCGCTGGTCGTCGGCGAGCAGGACCCGGATCGGGGGCTGTTCGGCGTTCGTCACAGGTGTGCTCCGTCGGGTAGCCGCGCGGTGAGCCGGAATCCGGTTCCGGCCGGGGCCGCGCTCAGGTCGCCGCCGAGCATCTCGGCACGTTCTCGAAGTCCCGCCAGGCCGTGGCCGGCACCGGGGGTGGGGGACCAGGCACCTCGCGGTCCGTCGTCCTCGACGGTCACGACGATCGTGTCGTCATCGCGTCGGAGATCGACGTGAGTGGTCGTCGGCCCGGCGTACCGCGCGGTGTTGGCGACGGCTTCGCGGACGATTTCGCACACTGTCGCTTGTACCCCAGGGGAAACGTCCCCGAGTTCGCCGACGTCCAGCCGCGGCTCCATGCCCAGCGAGCGTGCGTCGTCGACGATGGCCGGAAGATCCGCGAGGCTCCGCACCGGCCGCAAAGGCGCTCCGCGCTCGTCGGCGTCGCGAAGCACGGCCAGCATGCGCCGGAGTTCGGTGCCCGCGTCGCGGCTCGCCTGTTCGATGTCGACGAGCGCCTGCTCGCGTTCCGCTTCCCGGATATCGCCTTGGACCCGCCTCGCCGCACTGGCCCGCAGCGTGATCACGCCGAGGCCGTGGGAAACGATGTCGTGGAGTTCCCTGGCGATCCGGAGCCGTTCGACCTGCGTGGCGTGCTCGGCGGCCCAGGTGGTGAGGCGCGCTTCGTAGTCGAGGCGCCGCTTGCGAGCACGGACCAGCGTCCACGTGGTCACTCCGGCGGCCGCGGCCACCACGAAGATCGGCACGAGGACCGCGCCGGGCCCGCTCGCACCGGTGGCCAGCAGCACGATCGCGGCCACGACCAGCACCGCACCGGCGACCAGCCACGCGCGCGATCGCCATACGGGGCGCTCCGGCGGTGTCATCACCGGCCATCGTATTACCGGCCGGTGGGCTTCTGGGGCGGGTTGGTCGTGAGTGGTAAGTGTCGTTCTAACGGCACTTACCACTCACGACCCCCTGTACCGAGCTGGGTCCGCTCCACTCACCTACCTGAAGCGCGTGAAGGCCCCCTTCCCTCGGCTGAGCCGAGGGAAGGGGGCCTTCACGCGCGGCCGCTGTGACTGCGGTACCGACGCCTCGCCGGGCATCAGACGGCATGCGCCAGCGTCAACGCGCCGCCCGCCGCCGAGAGCAGGAGGACGGACCAGCGGACGGAGCGTTCACCGACCCGGCGGCTCAGCGCCCGTCCCAGCAGGTCACCGGCGAGGGCGGAGCCCGCGACCGCGAGGAGCACGCTCACCGGCACCTCCACCCAGCCGAGACTGGGCAGCGCGACCAGGCCGAGCAGGAAGAAGTAAATCGACAGCGTCCCGCGGGTCTCGTCCGCGCCCCAGCCCGCGCTCGCCCCGTAGACCGCCACGGCGGGCCCGGAGAGCCCGGCGACCGAGTTCATCGCCGCGCTCAGCACGCCCGCGCCGACGGCGCCGGTCCTCCCCGCCAGCCGTCTGCTGGTGATGCCGCTCGCCAGCACGCCGACGGCGAGGACACAGCAGCCACCTGCGGCGAGCAGCAACGGACGTGCGGGAACTCCGCGCACCACGAGCGCGACGACCGGGGTGAACACCATCGCGGGCACCGTCAGCCAGGCGACCTGCGCCCACCTGATCGCCCGCCAGTGGGTGATCGCGACCGCGAGATAGACCGGGAAGCCGAGCAACAGGGTGAGCCGGACGGCGTCGAGCGGGCCCAGTGCCAGCGCCAGGAACGGTACGCACAGCAGGGAAAGCCCCATGCCGGACAGGCGCTGGGCGACGACCCCGGCCGCCGCCGCGAGCGAAGTCATGGCCAGGGTCCCCACCGGACCACTGTGGACCTGGCGCGGGCTGCGCCGGTAGCCGGTGCGCGGCGAGGACGTCATAGCCCACCGCTATGACCAGTGAACTGGACGGGCTCCGGTGCCGACCTCGCCGCGCGACACCGGACCTTTGGTGCCGACTGTGTGGAAATAGAGACGTTCAACGTCCCCATTTCCACACACCCCTCACCCTGAGTGACACTTCGCGGTCTCCTCGACAGGACACCGCACGAACTGGACCCGTCGATCGCGCGGGTTCTGGCACTTCTGGCCGTTCCAGTCGTGCCGCACGCTCGGCGTCACTGCCTTTGGAACAGACGGGAGCGTGAGATGAAGATCGGTGTCCCTCGTGAAGTCAAGAACCACGAGTACCGGGTCGCGGTGACGCCCGCGGGCGTACACGAGTTCACCTCGGCCGGGCATGAGGTGTTCGTCGAGCGCGGAGCGGGGGAAGGATCGTCCCTTCGCGACGAGGATTACATCGCCGCCGGGGCGAAGGTGCTGGACAGTGCCGACGACGTCTGGGCGACCGGCGAACTCGTGCTCAAGGTCAAGGAGCCGATCGCCGAGGAGTACCACCGCCTCCGGCGCGATCAGCTGCTGTTCACCTACCTGCACCTCGCCGCGAGCGAGCCGTGCACGCGGGCGCTGCTGGACGCCGGGACGACGTCGGTGGCCTACGAGACGGTGCAGCTGCCGAACGGTTCGCTGCCCCTGCTGTTCCCGATGAGCGAGGTCGCCGGGCGGCTGGCCCCGCAGGTCGGCGCGCAGACGTTGATGCGCGCCAACGGCGGACGCGGCGTGCTCATCGGCGGGGTCTCCGGGGTGGCCCCGGCGCGGGTGGTCGTGCTCGGCGCCGGGGTGGCCGGGATGAACGCGGTCGCCGGCGCGGCCGGGACCTGGGCCGACGTCGTCCTGTTCGACAAGAACGTGGACAAGCTCCGCGCCGCCGACCGGATGTACCAGGGCCGGATCCGCACCGCCGCGGCGAACGCCTACTCGATCGCGGAGGCCGTGGTCGAAGCCGACCTCGTGATCGGCGCGGTGCTCGTGCCCGGTGCGAAGGCGCCGAGCCTCGTGTCGAACGAGCTCGTGTCCCGCATGAAGCCCGGCAGCGTGCTCGTCGACATCTCCGTCGACCAGGGCGGCTGCTTCGAGGACACGCGGCCGACGACGCACGCCGAACCGACGTTCCCCGTGCACGACTCGGTGTTCTACTGCGTCGCCAACATGCCCGGCGCGGTCCCGCACACCTCGACGTACGCGCTGACGAACGTCACGCTGCCGTACGCGCTGGAGCTGGCGAACCACGGTTTGTCCGGCGCTGTCGAGCGGTGCCCGGAGCTGCGCGGCGGGGTCAGCACCGTGGACGGACGGCTGACGTCCGCGCCGGTCGGCGAAGCCCTCGGGATCGGCTCGGTCGGGCTCAGCGAAGTGCTCGGCTAGGTGGTGCGGGCCGGGATCTGGAGCTAGGTTCAGATCCCGGCTCCGTGGCCGTGAGGGAGGTGCCGTTGCCGCGAACGTTGATCGAAATCGACCGGACATCCGCCGAACCGCTCTACCGGCAGGTGCGGCGCGCCATCGAGCACGGCATCGCGATCGGCACGTTCGACCCGGCCCACCGGCTGCCGAGCTCGCGTGAGCTGGCCGCCGAACTCAGCGTTTCCCGCAACACCATCAACCTCGCGTACCAGGAGCTGGTCGCCGAAGGGTTCGTGGAGAGCCGGGAGCGCAGCGGGCTGTTCATCAACGCGGAGATGCGGCCGCACTGCGCGGTGCAGGAGCGCGGCACCAGCCCGGCCATCGACTGGAGCGCGCGGGTGCGCCGGTACCCGGACGCCGGGGTGCCGCACATCGAGAAACGCGTCGACTGGCACACCTATCCGTACCCGTTCCTCGCCGGGCAGGTGGACGTCACCGCCTTCCCGGCGCGGTCGTGGACCCGCTGCCTGCGGGACGCGCTGTACCGGCCGCACGTGTTCCCGAGCCTGCAGGACAGCGTCGGCTCCGACGACCCGATGCTGGTCGACCTGATCTGCCGTCAGCTGCTCACCGCGCGGGGGATCGAGGCCGACCCGTCCGAGGTACTGATCACCGTCGGCTCGCAGCAGGGGCTCGATCTGCTCGGCCGCGCGCTGCTCGGGCCGGACAGCGTCGTGGCGATGGAGACCCCCGGCTACCTCGACGCCCGGCACATCTTCCTGCGCACCGGCGCCGGGTTACGCGGCGTCGACGTCGATCAAAGTGGCCTGCGTCCACCCGAGACACTCGACGGCGTCGATCTGCTCTACCTCACCCCGAGCCACCACCACCCGACGAACGCGACGTTGAGCATCGGGCGCCGCCGCCGGCTGCTCAGCCTGGCCGCGAGCGCGGGCACGGTGCTCGTCGAGGACGACTACGACAGCGAATTCCGGTACCACGGCAGCCCGACACCCGCGCTGAAGGCACTCGACGGCACCGGCGACGCGATCTACCTCGGCACGTTCTCCAAGTTCCTCTCACCCGGCCTGCGGCTGGGATACCTGGTCGGGCCGCGCGAGCTGGTGCGGGAGCTGCGGGAAATCCGGCGCTACGTGCTGCGGCATCCGCCCGGTCATCTCCAGCGGGCGCTGGCGCTGCTCATCGACAGCGGCGAGTACCACCGTTCCCTGCGGCGGTACCGCACGAAACTGATGCGGAAATGGGAGGCGACCTGCGCCGCGGTCGCCGAGCACCTGCCGTGGGCGCAGGCGGCGTATCCGCCGGGCGGGGTCAGCCTCTGGATGACCGGACCGTCCGAACTGGACTGCCGGGCGCTGATGGAGCGCGCCGAGCGCGACGGCGTCCTGATCGAGCCCGGTGACATCTTCTTCGTCGGGGACGACCCGCCGCGCAACCACTTCCGGATCGGCTTCGCGGCGGTGCCGTTGCGCGACATCGACCCCGGTATCCGGCTGCTCGGCGAGGCCTGCCGCGACCTGCTCGGCGGCTGAGAGCCGACTGGTACCACCGCACCGGACCGTTCTGGACCTGTTCATGCGGCCAGATGTGCCGCACTGTCTGGGGATCCTTCGTGAGCCAGGCACCGTCGCCAGGAGGTCCGTGTGGTGGAGTCCCTTCGAGAAGATCCCCGGAACGCAGCCGAGTTCGTCGCGCTCGGGGGCACCGTGCTCACCTTGGACCCGGCGGGGAGACGGGTCCGCGCGCTGGCCGCGACCGGCGGGCGGATCACCGCGCTGGGGTCCGAACGTGAGATCTCCGGGCTGATCGGCCCGGAGACCACCGTGCTCGACCTCGCCGGGCGGACGGTGATCCCCGGGTTCGTCGAGTCCCACAACCATCCGGCGTTCTTCGGGATGACACTGGCCGCGCCGGTCGACGCCGGCAGCCCACCCAACGACACCATCGCCGACATCGCCGGTCGGGTCGCCCAAGCCGCCAAGGAACTGGGACCGGGGGAGTGGATCCGGGGATTTCGTTACGACGACACGCTGCTCGCGGACGGCCGTCATCCGACGCGCGCGGACCTGGACCCCGTCTCCGGCCGGAATCCCGTGGTGCTGACCCATGTCTCCGGGCACTTCTGCACCGCGAATTCCCTGGCCCTGCGCGAAGTCGGGATCACCGCGGAGACACCGGATCCGCCCGGTGGGCTCATCGTGCGCGACGCCCGGGGCGAGCCGACCGGCGTGCTCGTCGAGACGGCGGCCTTCCTGGTCACGTCGCGGCTGCCCGGTCAGAGCGCGGGGGAGCTGGCCGAAGCCCTGCTCCTGGCGGACGAGGAATACCTCGCCCACGGCGTGACCTCCGTGCACGACACCGGGATCGGGCTCATCGGCGGAGCGGCGGAACTGGAGGCGTACGCGCTGCTGCGAAGGGCGGGAAAGCTGCGCGTCCGGGTGCGCGGCTACCTGTTCGACGGCCTGCTTCCCGGTTTGGACGAAGGAACGCCGGAAGCGCCGGACACCCTCGGCGCGGACGACAAGTTCGCGATGACGGGCGTGAAGATCGTCGCGGACGGGTCGATCCAGGGCAAGACAGGCTGCCTCGCCGAGGGCTACACCTGCGACCCGGACGAGCACGGCATGATGCTGCTCGAACCCGTCGATCTCGGCCGCCGGATCGCCGCGCTCGACGCGGCGGGCTGGCAGGTCGCCGTGCACGGCAACGGGGACGCGGCGATCGACGCGATCATCGACGGCTACTCGCGCCTCGGCTCACCGACGGGAACGGGCAGGCGGCACCGGATCGAACACTGCCAGACGGTGCGCGAAGACCAGCTGGACCGGATGGCCGCCCACGACGTCCTCGCGTCGTTCTTCGTCAAGCACGTCTACTACTGGGGAGACCGGCATCGCGACGTCTTCCTCGGCCCCGAACGGGCACGCCGGATCAGCCCGCTGGTCTCGGCCCGCTCGCGCGGGATCCACTTCGGACTGCATTCGGACACCCCGGTGACGCCGGTGCCGCCGCTGGAAGGGATCTGGTGCGCCGTGCGGCGGATCACCAGACAGGGCAAGGTCCTCGGCCCCGAACAGGCTGTCGACGTCGATGCCGCGCTGCGCGGTTACACGATCGACGCCGCGTACTTGGCCGGAGAGGAGAACGTCAAGGGCAGTCTGGAGATCGGGAAGCTCGCCGATCTCGCGGTGCTGTCCGGCGATCCCACCACGGTCGACCCCGACCGGATCCGCGAGCTGACCGTGGAAGCCACCGTCAGCGGCGGCGAGGTCGTCTGGCGGCGCGAGACGGCGGGAGCATCGCGATGATCCGCAGCCGGCCGAGTGTCCTCATCGGACTGTTAATCCCCGCTTTCGCCCTGCTGGCAGGAATCCTGGTGCTGTCGGGATCGACGGCGTCGGTGCTGGGCATCCCGGTGCTGTTCTTCTGGGTGTTCTGCTGCTGCCCGCTGACCACCCTGTGCCTGTGGATCAGCTGGCGTTTCTTCGACCGTGCCCACTACCCGGAGGACGACTGATGCTGATCGCGATCGTGGCGGTGGTGATGGCGGGTTCGATCGGGCTCGCGGTGTGGGCGGGCCGGTCGACGCGCGGTGGCGGGATCTCCGAGTTCCTCGTCGGCGGCCGGTCCTTCCCGGCCTGGCTGGTTTACTTCCTCGCGGTCGGCGAGGTGTACAGCATCGGGACGATGATCGGCTTCCCGAGCGGGATCTACGCGCACGGCGCGAGTTACGGGATCTGGTTCATCGGCTACATCCTGCTCGCCTACTCCCTGGGCTATTTCCTGGCCCCGCTGGTGTGGCGGGCGGCGAAACGGTACGACGCGATGACCGTGCCCGACGTGTTCGGACGGCATTTCGGCAGCAGGCGGCTCGAGCTGATCACCTGCGTCACGATGCTGATCGCGCTGGTCCCGTGGGGGCAGTACCAGTTCATCGGGCTCCAGGTGGTGCTGAGCAATCTGGGCCTGCGGCTGGATCCCGTGCAGTGCGTGGTGCTGGCTGGGATCGTGGCGTTCGTCTACATCGCCGTCTCCGGCGTGCGGTCGCCCGCGTTCGTGTCGATTCTCAAGGATCTGTTCATGCTGCTGGGCGTCGTGCTCGTCGGGGTGGCGGTGGTGCTCGCCGCCGGCGGCACCGCGAAGGTCAGCGGACCCGAGGTGCTCAGCGCCGCGCAGACCACCATGGGCGGCTCGGAACTGACGTTCGCGATGACGACGATCCTCTTCCAGAGCATCGTGTTCTACCTCGGTTTCGGTGGCGCGTACGTGTTCCCGGCCCGGTCCGAACGCGCGGTGAAGAGTTCGACCGTGTGGATGCCGATGTACATGCTGATCTACCCGTTCCTGGTGCTGGCCGCGTACTACGGTGTGAGCGCGCATCCGGATCTGAAGAACCCGAACACGGTGTTCATGGTGACCGCCAAGGGTCTGCTGCCCGACTGGCTGCTCGGCCTGGTCGCCGCGGGCGCCGCGCTCTCAGGTGTGCTGGTGCTCGCCGCGACCGCGCTCAGCATCGGCGGCATGGTCTGCCGCAACCTCGCGCCGAACATCCCGGCCGCCGCGCAACGACGGTGGACGGTGGTCGCGGTCGCGAGTTTCCTGGTCCTGGCTGCGGTCCTGACCCTCGTCGCGTCGACGTTGATGCTCACGATCCTGAACCTGACCTACAACCTGCTGGCCCAGGTCGTCCCCGGCTGGCTCGCGATCCTGTTCGTCCGCCGGGTGCGGACGGCCGCGGTCGCCGCCGGGATGGTCACCGGGGTGGTCGCCGCGATCGTCCTGTACGTCACCGGTGCGACGTTCGGCGGGTTCAACGCGGGTCTGGTGTCGATGGTGCTGAACGTCGCCGTGGTGGCTGTCTGGAGCCTCGCGGCGCCGGACAAGGCACGGATACCGGTGGCGCGACCGATCGAAGACACTCCTGTGGTCGTGCCGGTGCCGAGTCCGTGAAGGACTCCTTGAGGGACCCAGAGTCCCTCAAGGAGTCCTTCACGGACTTCGGGGATACGGAACACGAAAGGGTGGAATCGCGGAAACTCACCCAACCGTCCGGCCCGGGTTGCGGGACGGCTCCAATGACCTTTGATGGAAGTACGCGCCGGAGACCCGGCGTTCGGAAATCGCGATATCAAAGGAGTTCCGATGGGCATCGACTTCGAAGGCATGAAGGACAAGGTGAGCGGCGAGCACGTCGACAAGGCCGCCGATTTCGCGAAGTCCCGTTTCGGTGAGCATTCCGACAAGATCGACACCGCCGCCGACAAGGCGAAGGACTTTCTCGGTGATTCAGGCGGCGAGCAGCAGGGTGAACAGCAGCAGGACTCACCCTCGGGCCAGTAGCCCGAGGACGTCGCGGAACGGGGCGTACCCCGACGTGACCGAAGTGTCGAGAACCCGGGAGCGGCGGTAGAAAGGGCTGAGGTCGAGCCCGACGCCGACCCCGCGGATCTCGACGGTGCTTTCCTGTCGCAGCACCGTTTCCCGAAGATGCTCGTCCAGGTAGTGCGGATCGTTCGCCAGGCTCGTCGCGCTGTCCATGGGACTGCCGTCGGAGAGGACGAGCAGGATCCGGCGTTCCTCGGTTCGCGCGCGCATCCGGTCGCAGGCCCAGGCCACCGCCTCACCGTCGATCCCTTCCCGGAACAGATCGGCCTTCAGCAGGGCCGCGAGATCCGGGCGCGCCCGGCGCCACGGGGTTTCGGCGTCCTTGAACACGAGGTGGAGCCGTTCGTTGAGCCTGCCGGGATGCCGCGGTCGTCCGGCCCGCCTCCAGTCGAGGGCCGGCCTGCCCCCGTTCCAGCCGCCGGTCGTGAAGCCGAGCACCTCGCAGGCCGCACCGGCGAGTTCGATCGAGCGCGCGAAGAGATCGACCAGCGTGGCGACGGGTTCCGCGTGCGCCGTCATCGAACCCGAGCAGTCGATCAGGAACGTCACGAGCGTGTCCGCCACCGGTTCGATCCGTTCGGTGCGGAAGATCCGTCGTTCGGTGGGGGAGCTGATCAGCTGCGCCAGGGTGCGGCCGTCGAGGTGACCTTCCTCCTGTCCGCCGTCCCAGCCGTCGCGCGCGGGCCGGGCGAGCACCGCCTTGAGGTCACGTGCCAGCCGTCCCGGCCCGACGCCCTGCCTGCCGACACGCTTGTCCAGCCGTTCGCGGAGTTCGGCCAGCAGCCCGGGGCGCACCAGGTCCGACGCACGCCGCTCGCGGTCGTACGCGGTGGTGTAAACCCGGTACGCCGCACCGGATTCGCCCAAGGTCCGGCTGGTTCCCGCGGTCGCGGACGGAATCTGCTCGCCTTGGCCGGCGTCGAAGTCGATCAGGAGGCTGAATCGCGGGTCGGTGGGATCGCCGTCGTCCTCGGCCTCCTGTTCGGCCCCGGTGAGCAGGACACCGACCGTCCGGGCGATCGCCAGCGCGTGCTCGGCGAACGCCTTCTGGTCCCTCCTGTGCCGCCGCAGTCCGGCGAGGTCGTGGCCGAGCGACGGCGCCAGCGCGAACCGGGTCGCCTCGATGAGGTCCTCGGTCTCCTCGACCACCGGCTCGCCGGTGATCCGCGAACGGCAGATCTGCGCCACCGTGTACAGCGTCAGCCCGCGGGCGGTCTCGGTCAGGCCGGACCGGCGGAACTCCAGCGACCAGCGGAGGTGACGGAGGCGCAGGTTCCGCCGTACCCCCGGCAGCTCCGCGGGCGAGAGCGACTCGACGCGGAACTGTTCCAGCAGCTCGAAAATCCCGCGTTCGGCCGGATCACCCGGGCACAGGCTCCGGTGCAGGGCGGCGTCCGAGACGGTCAGGCGTAACGCCATCCCGTCCGCGATCCCGCGTGAGGACAGCAGATCGTCGTCGGCGGACTGCCGCAGATGCGGCGCGTGCAAGGGCAGCGGTTCGCGTCCCCGATGCAGCCGCCGGGCCCGGAAATGCAGTGCCGGATCGCCGCTGAGCGCCCGGACCGCGGCCGCGCACAGCTCCTCGACCTGATGGAAGCGCCGGGTTTCCGTCTGGCCGGCGGTCATGCCGAGAGCAGCCGGAGCTCGTCGTCGAAGCACCGCTGGAAGTACTCCGCCACGATGGCGCGCTCGGCTTCGTCGCATTTGTTCACGAAGGACAGCCGGAACGCCGTCGCCGGGTCGCCGAAGATCTCGATGTTCTCCGCCCAGGTGATCACCGTGCGCGGGGACATCAAAGTGGACAGATCACCGGCCTGGAAACCCTTGCGGGTCAAGGCGGCCACCGCGACCAGGGACGCGGCGAGGGGTTCGGGAACGCCGGGCACCCTGGCGCGCACTATCGCGATCTCCTCGGCGGCGGGCAGGTAGTTCAGCGACGCCACGATGTTCCAACGGTCGATCTGCGCGTGGTTCAGCCGCTGCGCGCCGTGGTAGAGCCCGTTGAGGTTGCCGAGCCCGACCGTGTTGGCAGTGGCGAACAGCCGGAAGGACGGATGCGGCCGCAGGACCCGGTTCTGATCGGTGAGGGTGAACTTGCCGTCGCGTTCCAGGACCCGCTGGAGCACGAACATCACGTCCGGGCGGCCGGCGTCGTACTCGTCCAGGACCAGCGCGACCGGCCGCTGCAACGCCCACGGGAGGATGCCCTCCTGGAACTCGGTGACCTGCTTGCCCTCACGCAGGACGACGGCGTCCCGGCCGACGAGGTCGAGGCGGTTGAGGTGACCGTCCAGGTTGACGCGCACGCACGGCCAGTTGAGCCGCGCGGCGACCTGCTCGATGTGGGTCGACTTGCCGGTGCCGTGCAGGCCCTGCACCAGCACGCGGCGGTCGCGGGTGAACCCGGCGAGCAGGGCCAGCGTCACGTCCGGGTTGAAGCGGTACGCCTCGTCGATCTCGGGGACGTGCTCGTCGCGTTCACGGAACGCGCCGACGACGAGATCCGAATCGATGCCGAAGACGTCGCGCACCGGGAGCCGCAGCTCGGGGACCATGAGAACTCCTTACGACGGAACACTTTCCGGTTCGGACCCGCCCTCGGCGTCGACGCGGCTGATCGCCTCGGCCGCGCGCTGCAGCGCCGGGAGCGTTTGCAGCGCCTTGTCCGCTGTCAGTCGCATGACCGGCGCCTGCACGGCGACGCAGAGGTTGGCACGCCCCGGGACGAGGACCGCGACGCAGACCAAGCCGGGCAGGAACTCCTCGTCGTCGAGCGCGAACCCGTCGCGGCGGATGCGGGTGAACTCGGCTTCGAGCGCGTCGAGGTCGGTGAGAGTCTTGTTCGTGTACTGCTTGAGCGGCGCGTGCGCGAGCAGTTTCCGCCGCTGCGCCGGTTTCATCTGCGCGAGGATCATCTTGCCGCTGGCCGAACAGTGGATCGGCACGCGTGAGCCGGGGCGGAGGTAGAACCGCAGCGGTTCCGGGGTCTCCACCCGGTCGAGGTAGACGA
Source organism: Amycolatopsis oliviviridis (assembly GCF_014654365.1). Classification (GTDB taxonomy): domain Bacteria; phylum Actinomycetota; class Actinomycetes; order Mycobacteriales; family Pseudonocardiaceae; genus Amycolatopsis; species Amycolatopsis oliviviridis. The sequence goes on along the minus strand of NZ_BNAY01000002.1, from coordinate 22,090 downwards.
TCTCGTTGCCCGACAAGGTGGTCACGTTGCAGCTCTCGCCGAGTTCGTCGACGAGGTGACGCAGGACGGCGTGCCGGGCGCCGTGGTGGGTCGCGTTGAGGAGCAGGTTCTCCGCGAGCCGCCGCAGCCGGTGGCCGGTGCCGTAGTGGCGGCCGTCGGCCTGGCGGACCAGCAGGCTCGCGCCTTCGAGCTGCTGGAGCATGCGGTGCAGGGTCGGTTTCGGCAGCCCGGTCTCCTCGACGAGCCCCTGCAGGGAGACCAGCTGATCCTTGGCGGCGATCAGCTCGAGCAGGGAGAACAGCCGGATGGTCGGCGTGTCCCCGTTGATCGGATCGGGTTCGCGAAGCAGCTCCATGTCCCGAAAAGTAGCACAGAGCGTCTCGTTTTTCAGAATCTGGCGTTGACCCTGGGCGATAGTCGCCCTATCGTCGATCGCATCCTGATTTCAGGAACGCCACGTATCGTTTTTTGTAAATCTCGCCTGTCGAAGGAGCGGAACATGACGGAACGGAAGACGGGTGACGGCCGCACGGTCGTCAGCGGCCGGAAGAAGATGACCCCGTCCGAGGCCTTCGTCGAGACGCTCGTGGCCAACGGCGTCACCGACATCTTCGGCATCATGGGGTCGGCGTTCATGGACGCGATGGACATCTTCGCGCCGGCGGGCATCCGGCTCGTACCGGTCGTGCACGAACAGGGCGCCGGGCACATGGCCGACGGCTACGCCCGGGTGAGCGGCAGGCACGGCGTCGTCATCGGGCAGAACGGCCCCGGCATCAGCAACTGCGTGACCGCGATCGCGGCCGCCTACTGGGCGCACAGCCCCGTCGTCATCGTGACGCCGGAGGCGGGCACGATGGGCACCGGCCTCGGCGGCTTCCAGGAGGCCGACCAGCTGCCGATGTTCCAGGAGTTCACCAAGTACCAGGGGCACGTCAACAACCCGAAGCGGATGGCGGAGTACACGGGCCGCTGCTTCGACCGGGCCCACTCGGAACTCGGCCCGACGCAGCTCAACATCCCGCGCGACTTCTTCTACGGCGAGATCGAGGCCGAGATCCCGGAACCGGTCAGGCTCGATCGCGGTCCCGGCGGGGAGCGGAGCCTCGACGAGGCCGCCGCGCTGCTGGCCACGGCGGAGTTCCCGGTGATCATCTCCGGCGGCGGCGTGGTGATGGCCGACGGCGTCGAGGAGTGCAAGGCGCTCGCCGAACGCCTCGGCGCGCCGGTGGTGAACAGCTATCTGCACAACGACTCGTTCCCGGCGAGCCACCCGCAGTGGTGCGGGCCGCTGGGCTACCAGGGTTCCAAGGCCGCGATGAAGCTGATCTCGCAGGCGGACGTCGTGATCGCGCTCGGCTCGCGGCTCGGCCCGTTCGGCACGCTGCCGCAGCACGGCATGGACTACTGGCCCAAGGACGCGAAGATCATCCAGATCGACGCGGACCACAAGATGCTCGGGCTGGTCAAGAAGATCACCGTCGGCATCTGCGGCGACGCCAAGGACGCGGCGGTCGCGCTGACCCAACGCTTGTCGGACCGGACGCTGGCCTGCGACTCCACCAAGGACGCCCGCGCGGCGAAGATCAAGGCGGAGAAGGACGAGTGGGAGGCCGAACTCGACGCCTGGACCCACGAGACCGACCCGTTCAGCCTCGACATGATCGCCGAGCAGGAGGGCGAGGAGGGCAACTGGCTGCACCCGCGGGAAGTGTTGCGGGAACTGGAGAAGGCCATGCCGCCGCGGGTGATGGTGTCGACCGACATCGGCAACATCAACTCGGTCGCGAACAGCTATCTGCGCTTCGAGGAACCGCGCAGCTTCTTCGCCCCGATGAGTTTCGGCAACTGCGGGTACGCGCTGCCGACCATCATCGGCGCCAAGGCCGCGGCGCCCGACCGGCCCGCGATCTCCTACGCCGGCGACGGCGCCTGGGGGATGAGCATGGGCGAGATCATGACCGCGGTCCGCCACGACATCCCGGTCACCGCGGTGGTGTTCCACAACCGTCAGTGGGGCGCGGAGAAGAAGAACCAGGTCGACTTCTACAACCGGCGGTTCGTCGCGGGCGAGCTGGAGAGCGAAAGCTTCGCGGGGATCGCGAAAGCCATGGGCGCGGAAGGCGTCGTCGTCGAGAAGCTCGACGAGGTCGGCCCCGCGTTGCGGCGCGCCGTCGAGGCGCAGATGAACGAGGGCAAGACCACCGTCATCGAGATCATGTGCACCCGCGAGCTGGGCGACCCGTTCCGCCGGGACGCGCTGTCCAAGCCCGTGCGGTTCCTGGAGAAGTACAAGGACTACGTGTAGGTCGTTTCGCGTGTAGGTCACTTTGCGCGTGAAGGCCCTCTTCCCACGGCTCAGCCGAGGGAAGGGGGCCTTCACGGACTGGGAACACAGGCGCGGCGTGAGCAAGGGCGTGACTCGCGTGATCAGAGACGTGACTCGCGTGATTGGAGGCCGCACTCGGGGTGTTCCGCCTCTGATCACGCGAGTTCCGCCTTCGATCACGTGAGTGCGGCGCGGCGTTCCCTCGTCCGTGAAGGCCTCCTTGAGGGACTCTGGGGCCCTCAAGGAGGCCTTCACGGACTTGCGGGTCACCACTCACGACCAACTGGACCCATCGAACGCCGCCGCTCTGGTGCTGGGCCGGTGCCAGGCGGATTGCGAAAGTCAAAGCACAGACTCGTGTCTCGAAGGAGGTCTCCGGTGGACGTCACCCAGCTGCGAGCGCAGGCTCGACGGCATCTCGGCCCGCACTTCACCCGCAAGGACACCTGGGCCTCGGATTTCCCGGTGTTCGTACGCGGCGAGGGAAGCTACCTGATCGACACCGAGGGACGCCGCCATCTCGACGGCCTCGCTGGGCTTTTCTGCGTCAACATGGGCCACGGGCGCGCCGACATCGCCAAGGCCGCCGCCGATCAGGTCGGCACCCTGGCCTACGCGAGCAACTGGGGTTCGGCGCACACGCCCGCGATCGAAGCGGCCACGCTGCTGGCCGGACTCGCGCCGGGCGACCTCGGGACGACGTTCTTCGTCAACTCCGGCTCGGAGGCGGTCGAAACCGCGCTGAAGTTCGCCCGGCAGTACCACCGCAGCCAGGGACAGCCCGAGCGGACGAAGATCATCAGCCGCGACATGGCCTACCACGGCACCACCATCGGTGCCCTCTCGGTGACCGGGCTGGCGAAGATCAAGGAACCCTTCGGTCCGCTCATGCCCGGTGTCCGGCACGTGCCGAACACGTTGGGACTGCTGGGAGACTGCGGTCCGGCGTCCGAATTGGACTGTGTCGCGGCGATCGAGCGGGTCATCCTCGAAGAAGGCCCGGAGACCATCGCGGCGCTGTTCGCCGAGCCGGTGCAGAACGGCCGCGGCGCGCTGGTCCCGCCGAAGGGGTACTGGCCCGCGTTGCGCGCGCTGTGCGACAAGTACGGCATCCTGCTCGTGTCGGACGAGGTCATCTGCTCGTTCGGCAGGCTGGGGCACTGGTTCGGGCACGGTGTCACCGGCGTGGTGCCGGACCTGATCACCTTCGCCAAGGGATCGACGTCGGGCTACGCGCCGCTCGGCGGGGTGATCGTGCGCGAGAAGCTGGTCACCGAGCTGTACGACTCCCCGAAGGGCGGGGTCTTCACCCACGGCGCCACCTGGGGCGGGCATCCGGTCGCCACCGCGGTCGCCGTCGCGAACCTCACCGCGATGCGGGACGAGAAGGTGCTCGACAACGTGCTCGCCGAGGGCCCGGAACTATTCGCCGCGTTGAACTCGCTCAAGTCCGCGCACCGCTGCGTCAAGGACGTCCGGGGCACCGGGTTCTTCTACGCCATCGAGCTGATGGCCGACAGCGACAGCGGCCGTGAGTTCACCGACGCGGAGTCGCTGAAGGTGCTCCGCGAGGTGCTCCCGGAAGCGTTCCGCCGCACAGGCGTCATCCTCCGCGGCGACGACCGCGGCGCGACGATGCTGATGATCTCCCCGCCGCTGGTCGCCGATCGCGAGGTGCTCACCGAACTGCTCCACGGCGTCGACGCGATGCTCAACGACGTCGAGAAGGCCGTCCAGCCCTGAGTCTGCCCTTTTCACCCGGTGGGGGTCGCCGTCTTCCGGCGGCCCCCACTTCGCATGCGGAGGTACTTCGATGAGCCTGACCACCGAGAGCACGCCGGACGTGACGCTCGACAGATGGCGGAAAGCGTTGCGCGGAAAGAATCTCCGCGTCGCGTTGGCGGACGGCGACGACGAGCGTGCCGTCCGGGCCGCCCTCGCGCTCCGGGCCGAGGGCGTCGTGGCGCCACTGTTGTTCGGCGACGGGGTGCGACTTCGTGCGGACGGAGCTCCGGACGACGTGATCGTGGACGTCGCGGACGCCCTCGCCGACGACCGGATCGCCGAGGCCCTGGCCGAGGGATTCGCCCGGCGTCCGGAAAAGCTCGCCGACGCCCGGCGCGATCCGGTGTTCGTGGCCGCCGCCGCCCTGCGGGCCGGCCGGGTGGACGCCTGTGTCGCCGGGGCGACCCGGCCGACCGCGGACGTCCTGCGCGCGGGGTTGCGGGTCGTCGGCCTGGCCCCGGGAGTGTCCACTTTGAGCAGTTGCTTCCTCCTGCTGCTCCCGGACGGGCGGAGGCTGACCTTTTCTGACTGTGCGGTGGTTCCCGAGCCGGGTGCCGCGCAGCTGGCCGACATCGCCCTCGCCGCCGCGGCGACCCATCGCGGTCTGACCGGGGAGGACCCCGTGGTCGCGATGCTGTCGTTCAGCACGCAGGGGAGTGCCGACCATCAGCGCGTCGAGGTCGTCCGTGAAGCGACTTCACTGGTGCGTCGACGCGAGCCCGGCCTCCCCGTGGACGGAGAGCTGCAGTTCGACGCCGCGCTGGTCGCGTCCATCGCGGCGGCGAAGGCTCCCGGTTCCATGGTCGCGGGCCGCGCGAACGTCCTCGTGTTCCCGAATCTGGACGCCGGCAACATCGGCTACAAGATCGCCGAGCGGCTCGGGGGCGCCGTCGCGCTCGGCCCGATCCTCCAGGGGCTCGCGGCCCCGCTCAACGACCTTTCGCGTGGCTGCTCGGCGTCCGACATCGAGACACTCGCCCTCCTGACCGCCGCTCAAGCCCTGAACGTGCCGTGACGCTAGCCGAGCAGGGCCAGGGCGACGTAGGCGATGGTGCCGACCAGCAGCGTGGACAGCAGGCCCAGCAGCAACGCCCGGCCACCGGTGCGGACCAGGGTGCCGATCCGGACCGCGCACCCGAGTCCGAACAGCGCTCCCGCCAGCAGGAGCGTGCAGACCACCTTGGCGACGTCGAGCGCCACGCCCGGCAGGATCCCGGTGCTGCGCACCACCACCATCGCCAGGAAACCGAGGACGAACAACGGGACCAGCGGGGTGCGCTTCCCGCCCGCGGCCGGGCGGCGACGGCGTTCGTGCACGCTGACCGCGGCGACCATCGGCGCCAGCAGGACGACCCGGCTCAGCTTCACCACCACGGCGACCGCGACGGCGGCGGTCCCGGCCGGGGTGGCGGCCGCGACCACCTGGGCGACCTCGTGCACGCCCAGCCCGGCCCAGCCGCCGATCCGCAGCGCGTCCATCCCGAGCCAGCCGCCGAGAAGCGGGACGGCCGCGATCGCGAGTCCGCCGTAGAAGGTGACCAGGGCGACCGCGGTCGCGACGTCGGAGTCCTCCCGTTCGACGACTCCTTCCATCGCCGCGATCGCCGAAGCGCCACAGATGGAGAACCCGGTCGCGACCAGCATCGCGAGTCCACGCGGGACGCCGATCAGCCTGCCGAGCCCGATCGTGCCGAGGAACGTGAGACCGACGGTCAGGACGACCGCGAGCAGCGTCCCGGGGCCGAGGGAGAGCACCGACGGGAGCGCGAGCTGCAGGCCGAGCAGGACGACCCCGGCGCGCAGCAGCTTCTTCGTCACCTTCGCGATCGCTTGCCGGGTGCCGTCCGAGAGCACCGGCAGCGAACCGGCGAGCACCCCGAGCACGACCGCGAGGGTCAGCGCGCTGAGCACGGGGACGGCGGTGCTCAGCAGATACGCGACGGCCACCCCGAGGGCGGTGACGGCCAGACCGATCAGATGCGGCTTCGTGCGCCGCGCAGCCAGGGTGCTCATGATGACGAGCGTCGTCCGGGGAGGACCACGCCGGTAGCCGGGAGAGCGACAGGTAGGTCATGCACTTTGGCTATGACCGCACCAGAGCTGGATTCCTTGCGCTTGCTCGTACTCGTCGGCGAGCTGGGCAGCATCGGGCAGGCCGCGGCCGTCCTCGGGATGACGCAGCCGTCGGCGAGCAAACGACTGTCCACTGTGGAACGACGGCTCGGGCTGGTGCTGATCGACCGCACTCGCCGCGGTTCCGCGCTCACCCCGGACGGCCGGGTGATCGTGGGCTGGGCGCGCCGCGTACTCGACGGGCTCGACGGACTGCTCGACGGCGCCGAAACCCTGCGCACCCGGCACGAGGCGGAACTCCGGGTCGCGGCGAGCATGACGCTGGCCGAGCATCTGGTCCCGAGGTGGATCGGCGAACTCAACCGTGCGAACCCCGGCCTCTACCTGGGCCTCGAGGTCACGAACTCGGACAAGGTCGCCGACCTGGCCCGCGAGGGCAGGGTCGACATCGGCTTCGTCGAGTCACCCGGCGCCCTTCCCGGTCTCACGTGCTGGAAAGTCGCGGTGGACCGGCTCGTGGTGGTCGTTTCCGGCGACCATCCCTGGGCGCGGCTGCGGCGTCCGCTGACCCCGGCGGAGCTGGCGAGCACGCCGCTCGTGGTGCGGGAACCCGGCTCCGGAACCAGGGAGACCATCGGCGCCGCCTTGCGCGAGGCCGGGGTGGGACCGGTGAAACCGTTGCTGGAACTGGGTTCCGCGTCTGCCGTCCGCAACGCCGTCGTCGCGGGCGCGGGCCCCGCGGTGATCAGCTCGCTGGACGTCGCGGACCGCGGGCTCGTGCCTGTCGCGGTGGAGGGTGTCGACTTCGGACGGGAGCTGCGCGCGGTCTGGCCCGGGGGACGGCGTCTCGCCGGTCCGGCGGCGGAACTGCTGGCCTTGGCGACGCGCCGGCCGTCCTGACCGTGATCTGGACCCCTTTCCCACATCGTAACTGGCACTCGCCCGGGGCCCGACTTGTTCCTACGGTGACCGGAACCACAATGGAGCTCCCAGCGCCACCGCTCCGGCGGTGCGTGCGAGAAGGAGGAGACGTGACTTCAGCGTCCGACCCGGCACAGAGCAGCGGCCTGAAACCAGGGCTCAAGCAACGACATATGAATCTGATCGCCCTCGGCGGCGTGATCGGAGCCGGGCTGTTCGTCGGCAGTGGCGTGGTCATCCAGTCGGCGGGGCCCGCCGCGGTGATCTCGTTCCTCATCGCGGGCCTGATCACCGTGCTCATCATGCGCATGCTCGCGGAGATGACGATCGCCAAACCCGCGCTCGGGTCTTTCTACGTCTACGCGAGGGAAGCGCTCGGCAACCGCGCGGGCTTCGCCGTCGGCTGGATGTATTGGTACTTCTTCGTCATCGTCGTGGCGGTCGAAGCCGTCGCGGGCGGCCGGATCCTGCAGCTGTGGGTACCGGACGTGCCACTGTGGGTGCTCAGTCTCGGCCTGCTCCTGGTCCTCACCGGCACCAACATGGTCTCGGCCCGGTCCTACGGCGAGTTCGAGTACTGGTTCTCCTCGATCAAGGTCGTCGCGATCGTCGTCTTCCTGGTCGTCGGCGCGTTGTACCTGTTCGGGTTCTGGCCGGGCGCCCACGGCGGCGTGACGAATCTGGTCTCCCACGGCGGCTTCGCGCCACTAGGGATCGGCGCGGTGCTCGCGGCGGTGGTGCCGTGCATCGGCTTCTACACCGGCGCGGAGATCGTCACCATCGCCGCCGCCGAGTCCGCGGAGCCGAAGAAGGCGGTCGCGAAGGCCATGCGGTCGATCATCCTCCGGGTGGTGCTGTTCTACGTCGGTTCGGTGTTCCTCGTCGTCGCGATCAAGTCCTGGGACGATCCGGCGACCGCGGTCAGCCCGTACGCGGCCGTGCTGGAGGTGCTCGGCATCCCCGCCGTGGCGACCATCATGAACGCGATCGTCCTGACCGCGGTGCTCTCCTGCCTGAACTCGGCGCTGTACACGTCGTCGCGGATGCTGTTCGCGCTCACCAGCAACGGCGACGCGCCGAAGGCCTTCACCCGGCTTTCCCGCAGCGGTGTGCCGAGGCGCGCGATCCTCGCCGGGACGGCCATCGGGTACGTGTCCGTCATCGCCGCCTACACCTCGCCGGATCTGATCTTCCAGTTCCTGGTCAATTCCTACGGTGCCGTCGCGCTGTTCGTGTACCTCTCGATCGCGCTCGCGCAGGTGCGGCTCCGCCGCAGGCTGGAACGGGAGGACCCGGACAAGCTCACGCTCAAGATGTGGCTGTTCCCGTGGCTGAGCTACGCGACCATCGCGCTGATGGCCGGGGTGATCCTGGCGATGGCGCTGCTGCCGTCGACCCGCTCGCAGTTCTGGCTCAGCGCGGTGACGCTCGCGCTGATCCTCGTCGGATTCGAGATCCGCAGGCGGCGCGGCAAACCGGTGGCCAAGGTGCCGTCGGGGCCCGAACCCGTCCCGGACGCGGCCCCGGCGGCCCTCCGGGAGTGATCTCGCGACCTAGGTCGCCCAGCCGCGGATCGCGGCGACGAACTCCTCGGGCGCGTCGGTCTCCACGTAGAGACCGGCGCCCTCGACGTAGAGGTCGCCGTCGACCGGCCAGGCCCAGGTGTTGGCGAGGACGAGCCGGTCGAAGACGCCCGGACGGCGCTGCGCGGCGGCCAGGCCGATCGGGCCGCCCCAGTCCTGCCCGACCAGGGTGGCGTCCTTGAAGCCGAGGGCGTCGACGAACCCGGTGACCACGTCAGGTCGGCTGCGTGACCGGTTCACGCGCGCCGGTTCGTTCGGCGCCGATCCCGGCCGCCACGACGAACAGCACACCCGCGGCCGCGCCGAGGTTCGGGATCTGGTGGAGCACGATGAGCCCGATCGTCAGGGCGATGGCCGGTTCCAGGCTCATCAAGGTCCCGAACGCGGAGGTGCTCAGCCGCCGCAGCGCGAGCATCTCCAGGCTGAACGGGATCACCGGCAGCAGGATCGCGAGCCCGAGGCCGATCAGCAGCAATTCCCAGGTCAGGTGCTCGAACACGCCCGGCCCGTAGGTGAACGTCGCGACGATCCCCGCCACCGGCATCGACACGGCGAGGCCGCTGACACCCGACACCTCGTCGCCGACCCGTTGCGTCAGCAGGATGTAGCACGCCCAGCAGGCGGCGGCCGCGAGCGCGTAGCCGACACCGAGCAGGTCGGCGTCACCCCGCCACGGCTGGGTCAGCAACACCACGCCGATCGCGGCGAGGACGGGCCACAGCCTCTTGCCGCCGCGGCCGCGGGTGACGGCGATGGTGAGCGGCCCGAGGAACTCCAGCGCGCTCGCCGTCCCGAGCGGCAGGCGGGCGACGGCTTCCATGAACAGCATGGTCACCCCCGCCGTGACGACGCCCAGTGCGCAACAGGCCGCGAACGTGGTCCACCGGAACATCGACGGACGTGGCCTCACCAGGACCAGCAGCAGCACCCCCGCCCACGCCAGGCGCAGCCACGCCGCGCCGTCGGGGCCGATGCGGTCGAAGAGGCTGACGGACACGGCGAGGCCGAGCTGGACGCAGAGCATGGCGGCGACCGTGAGCGCCGCTCCGGATCGGGTGGAGGAAAGCACATCACCAGCAAACCGATCCGTATCGTTCACGTCCACGTGTCGATCGTGGACGTACCGTTCGCGAATTATGGATAATCGGCGGGTGGACACCCGCAGGCTGCAGTTTCTCCTCGAACTGTCCCGGCACGGTTCGATGCGCGCGGTGGCGGACGTGCTCGGCACCACGACGTCGACGGTCTCGCAGCAGATCGCGGTGCTGGCGAAGGAAACCGGCGCGCCGCTGCTCGAACCGGACGGCCGCCGCGTGCGGCTCACTCCGGCGGGACGGCGCCTGGCCGAGCACGCCGTGACGATCCTGGCCGCTGTGGAAGCCGCCCGCGCCGACCTCGACCCGCACGCCGAACCGGTCGGCACCGTGCGCGTCGCCGGGTTCGCGACGGCCGTGCGGCGGTCCGTGCTCCCGGCGGCGGACGTGCTCGCCGAGCGTCACCCCCGGGTGGAGCTGCGGATCAGCGAGTACGAGCCGTACGAGGCCTTCGCGGCCCTACTGGCCGATGACATCGACCTCGCCCTCACCTACGACTTCGACCTCGCCCCGGCGGGCGTGGACCCCATGATCACCGCGAGTCCACTGTGGACCGCCCGGTGGAGCCTCGCGGTCCCGGCGGCCGAGGCGGCCGACCACGGGAACACCGTGCAGGTCTTCGAGGCGTTCCGTGACCACGGCTGGATCGTCAACTCCCGCAACAGCGCCGACGAAGACGTGATCCGGCGGCTGGCGTCGACGGCGCGGTTCGCCCCGCGCGTCACGCATCGCGCGGACAGCCTGGAACTGGTGGAGGACCTCATCGCGACCGGTCCGGCTCCCCACGTCGGCCTGCTCCCCGCGAACCGTCCCACGAAACCCGGGGTCGTGCTGCTTCCGCTCGCCGGGCCGGAAGTACGGCTGCGCGCCTTCGCCTGCACCCGCCGCGGGCGGGAGGTATGGCCGCCGCTCGCGCTGGTCCTCAGGCTCCTGGTCCACTGAAAGTTCCCCGCACGCCGGCCGCGGGTATCCGGGACCTCATCGAAGGAATACCTCAGCGGGAAGGGTGGCGCGGCCGGCGGTCCTGGATTCGCCGGGCAACGGCGAGCGCGATCGGCGCCGCGAGCCAGCACAGGTAGGCGCCGGTGCCCCCGGTCAGGAACGCGACGGGAATGGAGACCCCGAACACCGCGGTCAGGCAGACGCTGCGCGTCAGGCTCTGGGCGAACACCCGGGGCGGGCCTTCCGCCCGGTAGAGGTGTTCGCGCCTGATCTCCCGGATGATCAACGCGAACGACGCGGACGCCAGCACCTGTACCGCCGCGTACAGGCTGAACCGGAGCGGGAAGGCGCCGTCGGCGGTGATCACCCGCGTCGCGAACGGCATCAGGACCTGCATGAACAGCCACACCAGGGTGAGGCTGACCAGGCGGCTGCTCAGCGAGCGGACGTGGGGGAAGATCTCGTGGTGGGCGCGCCAGTGGGCGGCGATCACCATGAAGCTGAGCGCGAAGGCGAGGTACTCCTTGCCGTGGTCCGACACCGAGCTCAGCATGGCCCCGGTGGTGTCGCCGTGGGGGACCGGCAGGTCCAGGGCCAGCAAGGTGAGCGCGATCGCGATCACCGCGTCGACGAAGATGGTGAGCCGCTCGGCGGCCTTTTCGGTCGAGTGGTCGGTCTGGGATGTCATGGTGAGGACCAGCTCCCGCAGCGTCAGACGGCGATTTCGGCGGCCGGTCGGGGAGTGGCCGCGAGTCGGCGGGAGCGCACGGCCAGGACGATCATGACCGCCGGGATCAGGATGTCGGTGACGAGGACGCCGCCGGTGTTGCCGGGAGCGTGGTCACCGTTGGCGAACCACTGGTAGACGTGGCCGATCACGGCTCCCCAGAGGAACATTCCGCCGCCGAGGCCGATGGTGATGCGTTCGCGCGCGGACGCCGAGGCGGCCCGGAAGCCCAAGACTGCCAGGCCGAGGTTGGCGAAGGCGATCTCGAACAGGAACGGGGTCCGGTCGAAGCCGATCGCCGTGGCCATGACGTCCGGGAAGGCGAGGAAGGCGACCGTCATCCACAGGCTGCCGCAGCCGAAGGCGCCGATGGCCCACCAGCGCTGCCAGATCTCCAGCCGCTCCTGCTGCGACGCGACGTGGCGGGTCCGGATGAAGGCGCCGACGGCGGGCACCACGATCCAGACCATCGGGAAGGCGGATTGGGCGAGGTAAGAGAAGGAGTTCATGCCATCAGTCTTAACTGGTTAATATTAACTTGTCAACACTCTGGTACAGTGAGGTCGTGGACGACGGACTCGCAGACTTGTTGCACCGCGTGGTCATGCTGATGGGGGAGGCGACCCGGCGGCGCACCGATGACCTCGACGGTTTGACCTACAGCCAGATACGGCTTCTCGGCACGTTGGAGGACATCGAGCCGGCGACGCAGCACCGCCTCGCGCAGGCGCTGTCGGTGTCCGATCCGGCGATCAGCCGGGCGCTGAGACCACTCGAAGCCGATGGCCTGGTGGAGATCGCCGTCGACCCGGAACACGCGCGGCGGCGGTTGGTCCGTCTCACCGAGACCGGCCGGAAAGCCTTCCACGCCGCCGGGAAGCCGCTCTACGACGAGTTCCGCGCGGCACTCGTCGCGGCCGGGTTTCCTTACGAGCGTTACCTCGAAGACACCCTGCGGCTGGCGGAAATCCTCACGCCCGACTGAGGTGTTTGTCTTCACGGACCCGGCACCGCGATCGCCACACGCGCCCCAGACGCACCAGCGGTCACAGCAACGGCGCGTGAAGGCCTCCTTCCCTCGGCTCAGCCGAGGAAACTCGACCTTCACCCCTTGCCGAGTACATGAAGGCCCCCTTCCTTGCGATAGGCGCAAGGAAGGGGGCCTTCATGTACAGCAGGCGAGCGAGGGCGCCGGGACCGAGTCGGTGAGGGTGGTCGTGAGTGGCGATTCGGGTTATTGAGGGGTAAGGCAAAGGTGTCTTGTCGGGTGCCGAGTCCGTGAAGGCCTCCTTGAGGGACTCTGGGTCCCTCAAGGAGGCCTTCACGGACCGGTGTTCGTCGTCGATCAGCGGCGTGGAGGGGACTTTCGCCTCATCGCGCGCGAAAAGTCCCCTTCACCTCGGGTCCTTGCGGTCGGCAAAGGGGCACGCCGTCCGAGAGTGTTGTGAAAGCCACTTTCACAACCTTCAAGGTTGCGAAAGTGGCTTTCACAACACCCGGGGTCGATGCATGCGCGAGCGACAGGTCACGACACGTTTGCCTTACCCCTCAAGAGAACACGAGTCGCCACTCACGACCCCCTCGACCCAGTGCGGTCTGACGGCCGGGCACACCTCTGCTCAAGACACCATGTGTCCGCCTAGGACGGTCAGCACCGAACGGGCATCGAGCAACTCCTGCCCACTGGCAGTGACCGGATCCCGGTCGAAGACGGCCAGGTCGGCCAACCGGCCGGGCGCCAGCGTCCCCTTGCGGTCTTCGGCGTGTTCCAGCCACGCCGGGCCGGTCGTCCACAGGCGCAACGCCTCTTCACGGTCGAGCAGTTTCTCTTGTGAGGGCAGGGAAAACGGGTTGGGTCCCGGTTCACCCGTGAAGGTGGCGACCCCGCGTCGCCAGTCCGGTTCGGTCACCGGGGCGTCCGAACTGTCCGCGACCACCACGCCGTGATCGAGCAGTGTCCGCGCGGGGAACGCCTCGCTCCACTGGTCTTCGCCCACGATCCGGACCATCGACGGACCGCTGAACGTCCGCATGAGCGAGCTGGTGATCACGCCGGTTCCGGTCCGGGCCAGGCGTTCGTGCACTTCCGGCGACAGGAAGGTGCCGTGGATGAGCACGTGCCGGGCGTCCGGCCACGGGTCGGCCTCCGCGGCGGCCTCGATGGCGTCGACCACGGCGTCGGCCGCGCGATCGCCGGTCACGTGGACCTGCACGCGCACCCGGCGCCGTTGCGCCACGGCGATCAGCTCGTGCAGTTCCCGCACCTGCTCCGGATCGCCGGATCCGGGTGTGACGAGACCGCCGTGCCCGCCGCCGGGATACGGCCGGTGCATCCACGCCGTGCAATGCGTCGGGACACCGTCGGCGAACAGCTTGATCCCGCCGATCCGCAGCAGGTCGTCCCCGCTGCCCAGGTCCGCACTGTCCAGCGCCCGGCTCAGGTCGGCCGCGGAAGTCGTGGGGGAGGGCCAATTCCAGTGCAGCAGCGCGGTCACCCGCGTCGTCATCCGGCCCGCCGCGTGCAGATCCCGGTAGTCCTGCCACAGCCCTGGCGGCACGATCGGATCGGTCACGCTGGTGACGCCCAGCCGGTTCAGTCGCGCCATCGTGCGCGCGGTCGCGTCCAGCCGCTCGTCCCGGCTCGGCTGCGGCAGCAGGCCTGCCACGAGTTCCTGCGCGCTTTCGACGAGGATGCCGGTCGGTTCGCCGGTGGCGTCGCGGACGATCTCTCCCGCCACCGGATCCGGTGTCCCCACGGTGATCCCCGCCCGCTCCAGCGCGGCGCTGTTGACCCAGATGGAATGGGACGACGCGTGATGCAGCACCGCGGGCCGGGTCCCGGTCACGGCGTCGAGCCACGTCCGCGACGGCACGGCGCGACCGTCGGCGAACTCGGCGATCGTGGTCTCGCGCCAGCCGCGGCCGACGATCCACTCGCCCGGAGGCGCGGCGTCCAGTGCCCGCCGGACCTCGGCGAGGCTCGCCGCGGCCGCGAGGTTCACGCAGAACTCCGGTCCGGCCAAGGCGTACCAGGCCAGATGCAGATGCGCGTCGTTGATCCCCGGCAGCACGGTCCGTCCCCGCAGATCGACCGACGGCGTGCCGGGAGCGGCCGCGGCGGAGACCGTGTCGTCGTCCCCGACCGCGACCACGCGTCCGCCGGAAAGCAGGATCGCCGTGGCGTTCCCCATTCCGGTGTCGAAGGTGCGCACGAGACCGCCGCGCAGGAGCAGGTCGGAAGTCATACCGCCGTCCTTTCCCCGGCGGGAACGGCCGCCTGGTGGTCCGGATGCCAGGCCACGGTCACGTCGTCGCCGGGACGGTGTCCGTGCGCCGTGCCCGCGGACAGCACCGCGCAGCCGCGCGCGCCGTCGGCGTACCGCAGCCAGATCCGGCTGTGGTCGCCCACGTAGACGATGTCGGTGACCTGGGCGCTGACGCGCTGGTGCCCGGACGGCACCGGTTCGGCACGGGTGTACAGCGTCAGCCGCTCCGGCCGCACGATCGTGACTTCGCCGGGCGTGAGGGACAAGGCGTTGGACTCGCCGACGAACTGCGCGACGAACAACGTTTCCGGGCGCTCGTAGAGATCCTCCGGCGTGCCGACCTGTTCGATCCGGCCCTCGTTGAACACCGCGATCCGGTCGGACAGGGTGAGCGCCTCCTGCTGGTCGTGGGTGACGAACAGGAACGTCATGCCCAGCTCCCGGTGCATCCGGGCGATTTCGCGCTGCAGCTGGTCGCGCAGCTTCTTGCCGAGGGCGCCCAGCGGCTCGTCCATCAGCAAGGCCCGGGGCCCGTAGACCACGGCGCGGGCCAGCGCGACCCGTTGCTGCTGACCGCCGGAAAGCTGACGCGGCAACCGGTCCCGCACCGCGGACAAGCCGACCAGTTCGAGCACTTCGGTGACGCGGCGCTCGATCTCCGCCTTCGGTCGTTTGCGCTGGGTGAGCCCGAACGCGACGTTGCGGGCGACCGTCATGTGCGGGAACAGCGCGTACTGCTGGAACACCACCCCGAGATCGCGGCGGTGCGGTTTGAGCCGGGAGATCTCCTGGCCGTCCAGGGTGATCGAACCCGCGGTGAGCGGGGTGAAACCGGCGATCATCGACAGCATCGTCGTCTTGCCCGAGCCGGAAGGGCCCAGGAAGGTCATGAACTCGCCGTCGGCGATACGCAGGGAGACGTCGTCCACGGCGGGACGCCCGATGCCGGCGTACGCCTTGGTCACGTTCGCGGTGGTGATCCCGCGGTGGTCGTCAGTCATGGTGGCTCCGTCGGCGCAGGAACGAGGGCAGGAACAGCAGGATCGTGGTGAACACGACGATCAGGCTCGACGCCGCGGCGATGGTGGGGTCGATCTCCAGGACGATCGATTCGTACATCTTCACCGGCAACGTCTTGATGGCGGGCGTCTGCAGGAAGAGGGCGACCACGACCTCGTCGAAGGAGGTCGCGAAGGCGAACACGAAACCCGACATCACGCCGGGAGCGATACTCGGCAGCACGACCTTGCGCAGGGTCGTGAGTTTCGACGCGCCGAGACTCGCCGCGGCCTTCTCCACGACCGGGTCGTACCCGGCGAGACTGGTCTGCACGGAGGTCAGCACGAACGGCACGCCCAGCACGGCGTGCGCCAGCACGAACCCGAGCATCGTCCCGTTGAGCTGCCACCGCAGGAACGCCCCGTAGACGGCGACCGCGACGACGATCCCCGGCAGGATCATCGGCGCCATCAGCAGCTGCCGCGCGACGCCCCGGCCGCGGAACCGCGCGCGGTCGAGACCGAACGCGGCCGCCACCCCGACGACCGTCGCGAGCACCGCCGCCAGCAGACCGACCTGGACCGAGTTGGCCAGCGCGGCGAGCCACTGCTTGCTGCCGAAGAACTCGCCGTACCAGCGCCACGACCAGTCGTCCGGGGGAAATTGGAAGGTCGAACCGGCGCCGAAGCTCATCGGGATGACGACGAGAGTGGGGGCGACGAGCACGAACCCCACGACGGCGACCCACGCGCGCAGTCCCCAGCCGAGCGTCCGCTGCCGGAGCGCGGCCCTGGTGATGGACGGGTCACTGGCCACGGTCGGCACCTCCCGCCGCACTGGTGCCCAGCGGCGCGGCGACCCGGCTGAGCACGGCCAGCACCACGAGCGTGATGACCAGCAGGATCGCCCCGAGCGCCCCGGCCCCGGCGAAGTCCAGCAGGTCGTTGACCTGAGTGCCGATCACCTGCGCGGCCAGCGCCTGCTGCGGCGTGCCGAGCAGCGCCGGGGTGATGTAGAAGCCGAGCGACATGATGAACACCACCGACACCCCGGCCAGGACCCCCGGCATCGACAACGGCAGGTACACCCGCAGGAAGGCGACCGGGCGGGACGCGCCGAGGCTGCCCGCGGCGTGGAGGAGGCTCCGGTCGATCCCGGTCATCGAACTGTGCAGCGGCAGCACCATGAACGGCAGCATCACCTGCACCATCGCGACGGTCACCCCGGCGACCGAGCCCAGGAGCACCACCCCGTCGACGCCGATCGCGGCGAGCGCCTTCTCGATCACGCCACCCCGCTGTTCGAGGACGTACCAGGCGAAGTTGCGGGCCATCACGCTGGTCCAGAACGGCATCAGGACCAGCAGCGTCAGCACCGTCCGGGCCCGGCGCCCGACCAGGGTCATCGCGTAGGCGTACGGGTAGGCCACGATCAGCGTGGCGACGGTGATGATCAGCGCTGTCCGCAAAGTCCTGAGCACCACCCGGATCTGCACCTTGTCCCCGAGGACGGCGAGGTAATTGCCGACGCCGAAATCGGGTTCGGTGAAGCTGCGCCAAAGGATCGCGGCGAGCGGGTAGAAGAAGAACACGAGCACCACGGCCGCGGCGGGGAGCAGCAGCCACGTCGAGGAACCGGCCCGCCGGGCTGCTCGAACGGTGGCGGTCATCCGGTCCTCCAATCCGACCAGGCCTTGACGAGCGCCGTCCGGTTCGCCGCCCACCAGCGCACGTCGCTGAGCACGCGCAGGTTTTCCTTGTCGTCGCCCCAGATGTCGAGCTCCCGCCCGATGGGGGTGTTCGGGCTCGGTGCGGCGGTGTTCGCCGGCCCGACGCCCGCGGCGGCCGCGAAGGCCGCCGCTTGCGCCGGTTCCGAGGCGAACCGGATCAGCCGTTTGGCTTCCTCCGCCCGTGGTGTTCCCTTGGGCACGACGAGCACGTCCCAGGTCACCGGGACGGGAATGCCGGGCACGACCTTCCAGTTCGTCGCGCCCGCTTTCAGCAGTGAGAACGCGCGGGCGCTGACGATGAGCGCCATGTCCGCCTGCCCGCCGGCCATCCGCTGCTGCTGGTCGCCGTAGGTGCTGGTGATGGTGAGTTCCGGCCGGACGCGGTCGTACATCGACAGTGCGCGGCGGACGTCGAGCGGGTACAGCTTGTCCCGCGGGACGCCGTCGGCCAGGAGGGCGGCCTCGATCGTCCCCACGCTCGGATCGCCGCCGTAGATGATCCGCCGTCCGGGAAAGGCCCGGGGATCGAAGAAGTCGGCCATTGTGGACGGTGGGTGGGCCCCGTAGGCCTTGGTGTCGTACATCAGCATCATGCCGAAGAACGCGTCCGGCACCCCGCAGTCGGTCAGCGATCCTTTCGGGAAGCCGGCCGCCAGCGGTCCCATGTCGACGGGTTCGAGCAGGCTGCCGCAGACCGCGGCGGCCGCGGACGCGTCGGTGTCGACGACGTCCCAGGTGACCTTGCCCGCCTCGACCATCGCCTTGAGCTTGGCGTTGCTCGACGGGCCGTCGATCGTGACCGTGGTCCCGGTCTTCTTCTCGTAGGGGTCGAGCCACGCCGAACGCTGCCCGGCCTGATAGGCGCCTTGGCCGTAGGAGACGAACACGAGCGAATTCGGGCCGCCTTCGGAAATGGCGCATCCGGTGACGAAGAGCGGGACGGTCAGCGCGGCGGACAACAGCGTCGGTATCCGGCGTCTCATGGGGTTTCTCCGCTCAGCTCGCGGCGGCCGCGACATGGCGGCACAGCACGTCGGCCAGGGTGTCGATCTGGTCCTCGGTGATGACCAGCGGCGGGGACAGCACGATGCTGGTGCCGGAGGCGCGGACCACGACGCCGTCCGCGCGGCAGCCGGACTGCACCGACGCCGTCGGCACGCCGGTGAACTCGATGCCGAGCATCAGGCCGACACCACGGACTTCGCGCACGTGAGCCAGCTCGGTGAGCGGGTCGAGCCGTTCGCGCAGGCGGGCGCCCAGGACACGGGCGCGTTCGAGGAGGTTCTCGCGCTCGATGATGTCGAGGTTCGCCAGCGCGACCGCGGCCCCGACGGGATGGCCGTTGTAGGTGAAGCCGTGCAGGAACGTGGCCCCGTCGGCGAGGTCGAGCACCCGGCGGCCGATCAGCACCGCGCCCATCGGGACGTAGCCGCTGGTGATGCCCTTCGCGGTGACGATCATGTCCGGCTCGATACCGAAGTGGTGACTGCCGAACCAGTGACCCGTCCGGCCGAAGGCGGTCACGATCTCGTCGACGATCAGCAGGATCCCGTTGCGGCGCAACACTTCCTGCACGCGGGGCCAGTACCCGTCCGGCGGTGGCACCATCCCGCCGACACCGAGCACCGGTTCGCCGATGAACGCGGCGATGCGGTGCGCGCCGATCTCGGCGATGCGCTGTTCCAGTTCCGCGACCAGCACGTCCGCCGCGTCCGGGCCGTATTCGATGGCGTGCGGCTTGCCCAGCCATTCCACGTCCGGCAGGAGCGGGCCGAATCCGGCGCGCAGGCCCTCGATCCCGGTCGCGGCGAGCGAGGCGCCGCCCATGCCGTGGTAGCCGCCGGTCCTGGCCAGCACCACTGTCCGCTCCGGCGAACCGGCGTGGTGGAAGGCGAGGCGGGCGAGCTTGATCGCGGTCTCGTTGCCTTCCGAACCGCCGTTGGTGAAGAACACGCGTTCCAGACCGGCAGGGGCGAGCGAAAGCAGCCGTTCGGCGAGGTGGATCGACGGGGCGTTGGAGTAGTCGCCGAAGGACGAGTAGAACTCCAGGCGGCGGATCTGGCCGGCGGCGACGTCGGCGAGCTCGGTGCGGCCGTGACCGACCGGGCACTGCCACAGGCCGCAGGTGCCGTCGATGTATCGGCGGCCTTCGGTGTCCCACAGCAGCGCGCCTTCACCGCGGTCGAGGATGAGCGGTTCGGCCGGGGCGCCGATCGTGGTGTGCGGATGCACGAGGGTGCGCCGGTCGAGGGCGGCGAGTTCGGAGGTGCTGGTCATGAAGGTCCTTTCTGTGCCAGTGGTGCTCAGAACCGCAGCGCCACGGCCTTGGTCTCGGTGTAGGCCTCGATTCCTTCTGCGCCGCCTTCGCGTTCCTGACCGGAGTTCTTCTGGCCGCCGAAGGGCAGTTCCGGGCGGACGGGGGCCGGGTCGTTGACCCCGATCACGCCGAAGTCGAGCCGGTCGAGCGCCCGCCAGACACGGCGCAGGTCGCTGCCGAACAGGTAGGCGGCCAGCCCGTAGTCCGTGGCGTTGGCGAGGTCGATCGCCTCGTCGTCGCCGGTGAACGTGGCGACGGCCAGCACCGGGCCGAACGTCTCCTCGTGGCTGACGAGCATGTCCGCGGTGACACCGGTCAGGACCGTGGGCCGATAGAAGTGACCGCGCAGCGCCGGATCGCCGGGCTCCCAGCGGCTCCCGCCGATCAGGACCCGGGCGCCCTTGGCCACCGCGTCGGCGACCTGGTTCTCGACCTTCGCGAGCCCGGCTTCGTCGATCAACGGGCCGACCTTGGTGCCTTCGGCGTCTCCGCGTCCGACGCTCAATGCGGCCGTCTTCTTCTCGATCAGCGCGAGCAGGTCGTCCCGCACGCTCTCGTGGACGTAAAGCCGGTTCACCGCCGTGCAGCTTTGGCCGGCGTTGAAGAACTTCGCGGTGACCACGCCGGTGGCGGCCGCTTCGAGGTCGGCGTCGGCGAAGACGATCGCGGGGGAGTGGCCGCCCATTTCGAGTGACGTGCGGCGAAGCGTGTCGCCGGTCCGCCGCAGCAGGCCCAGGCCGACCTCGGTCGATCCGGTGAAGCTGACCTTGCGGAGCCTGCGATCGGCCAGCAGCGCTTCCACGAGCTCCGCGGGCCGGGTCGTGGTGACGGATTGCAGGACGCCCGCGGGCAGGCCGGTCGCCTGCACGATGTCGAGCAGTGCGGTGGCGATGAGCGGCGTCTGCTCGGCGGGTTTGGCGATGACCGGGCAGCCGGCGGCCAGGGCGAGCCCGACCTTGCGCAGCAGCATGCTGGCCGGGAAGTTCCACGGCGTGATCGCGAGGACCGGCCCGACCGGGGAGCGCAGCACCAGACCGGGGCCCGCCGCGGAGGCGGGGGTGACGCGGCCGTAGGCCCGCCGTCCCTCTTCCGCGGCCCACTCCAGCATCCGTGCGCCGCTCGCCAGTTCGCCGGCGGCCTCCGCGAGCGGTTTGCCGTTCTCCCGGCTCAGCAACGAGGCGAGTTCGCCTTGGCGCGCGCGGATTTCCGCCGCCGCGGCGCGCAGGTGACCGCCGCGGGTCTCCGGGTCGGTGTCGGCCCAGGATCGGGCGACGCCGGCCGCGGCGTCGAGCGCGGCGAGAGCGTCGGCGGGTTCCGCGTCGGCCGCCTGGCCGAGGACGACGAGGCTCGCCGGGTCCACGACGTCGAACGTCGCCGGGGCGGAACGCCAGTGACCGTCGATCAGCAAGGTCGCGGCAGCGGTGTCGGGCATCGAATGGCCTTTCGCTCGGGATGCGCCGAGTCTGACCCCCGAGTGTTGATTAAGTCAACACCTAATTCGGTTTCGAGTGTCTCGAAAGGACAGTGCGGAGCTGTTGCCCTGTAACGAAAGAAGGCAGTACCGAGACCCGATGCACGCGTGACGCGTGTCATCGGGCCGCGGTGCCGCCTTTAGCTGTGGTTCGCCAAGATGGCGTGCAGGGCTTCGAGTGCCGGGCCGGGGTCGACGTCCGGATCCGCCACCTGATGCAGGAACATTCCATCGAGGGCGTAGAAGACGAGCTGCGCGAACCCGTCGTCCGCGCCCAGTTCCTTGCCGACCGCGTCGAGGTAGCCGCGGTAGAGCCGCCGGACCACCGGACGCAACTCCGGGCGCCGCGCGGACTCCACGACCAGCTGGTACTGGAAGACCTGGATCTCGGCGCTGTCCTTGTATCGCTTCCGGACTTCCTCGCCGTCGGCGAACATCCCGGTGCGCGCGCCGATCAAACCGTTCTCCGCGCTCTCTTCGAGCACCCAGTCCAAAGAGGACTGAAGGAGATCGTCGATCGACGAGAAGTGGTGCTGTACCGCACCCGTGGTGCAGTCGGCCGCTTTGGCGACCGCGCGATAGGTGAGGCCGCGGAGCCCTTCGTGTGCCACGACTTCGACCGCCGCGCGCTGGAGCGCCCGCTTCATTCGCGCGGGGTCGCTCGGTTTGTCGGACCGGCTCATCCGGAACCTCCTTGTGCAAGGAGGCTACATTACAGATGTAATGTCCCGCTAGTGCCTTGGTGTGCCAAGTCCGTGAAGACATCCCTGGGTTTTGTGTGTCAAGCGGCGGTGGTGGTGTGGTGGGCCCAGGCGGTTGTTTCGTTGTAGTGGGTGTGGGTTTTGAGGCATCCG
>NZ_BNAY01000001.1 GCF_014654365.1 Amycolatopsis oliviviridis | reverse complement strand
CTGGCGATCGTCGTCGAGGCGATCACCAAGGTCGGACCGTCGAAGGGGGTCAACCCGCTGGGCTGGAACCTCGGCTACCCGGCGCTGCCGGATCAGGTCGTCGGCCTGCCGGACCTGTCGCTGGTCGGTGAGGTCTCCTTCGGCGCCTGGACGCGGTTGCCGATCATCACCGTCGTGCTGCTGGTGTTCACGCTGGTGCTGGCGGACTTCTTCGACACCATGGGCTCGATGACCGGACTGGCCAAGGAGGGCGGCCTCCTCCCGGAGGACGGCAAGCTGCCGAATGTCGGGAAGGCCCTGTTCGTGGACGGCACGGCGGCGGTGGCGGGTGGGTTCGCGTCGTCGAGTTCGAACACCGTGTTCGTCGAGTCCGCGTCCGGGATCGCCGAGGGCGCCAGGACCGGGCTCGCGAACGTCGTCACCGGCGTGCTGTTCATCGCCGCGATGTTCCTGACCCCGCTCTACCAGGTCGTCCCGGTCGAGGCCGCCGCCCCGGCGCTGGTCGTCGTCGGCGCGCTGATGATGAGCCAGGTCAAGGAGATCGACTTCTCCGACTTCACCATCGCGCTGCCCGCGTTCCTGACCATCGTGGTCATGCCGTTCACCTACTCGATCGCGAACGGCATCGGCGCCGGTTTCGTCAGCTACGTCGTGCTTCGCGCGGTCTCCGGCAAGGCGAAGGGCATCCACCCGCTGATGTGGGCCATCGCGGCCATGTTCGCGGTCTACTTCGCGCTGGGCCCCATTCAGGCCGTGTTCGGCTAGATGGCGTGCGGGCAATGGGGCCGTGCGGTGGCCGTCCTGTGTGTCTGGAGGGACGACACTTGTGATCAGACGGACGACACCTGTGATCAGACGGACGACACGGGGCCACGGTCTTGGGCGATGGCCAGTTCCCCTGAATTTCTTAACGGAGGCTTTGTGCCGGGCCGTGCTTTCGGCGAGGTGTATTGCCCGATCGTCCGGCCCTGAATCGGCTTTCTCGTGAGGGAAGTTCCCTCGAAACGAGGCACACCGCGAGTTCGGCGCGCGGTTGGAGAAAGTAAGGAAAACGCTGGAAAGAACGTTGATCCGGAGCACTGACGACCTGGGTCGATCACCTGTTCGAGTTCGTGGGAGGAGGTGAGAGGAAATGGCCGGTGGTTCGGTGAAGCTGCCCCCGGAGTTGCAGAAGTTCTTTTTGGTGACGTTGGGGATGTCGTGGCCTGAGGGCAATGACGTGGCGTTGTCTGCGTTGGAGCGGGCGTGGCGTGAGTTCGAGGTGGCCGCGCAGGAGTATCAGGACGCGTTGCGGGCGAGCGGTGCCGGGGTGGACGCGGCGCTGGAGGGTGAGACCGGGGAGTTCTTTTCGTCTTTTCTGGGCAAGGACATGGTGTCGGGTGTGGAGGCGTTGGGGGAGGCGTCGGGCAGTCTGGCGTCGATGACGAAGACGGCCGCGGCCGATGTGGTGAAGGCCAAGGTCATGATGGTCGCGATGGCGGCGATGGCGCTGGCCACCATCGTGCATTTGCTGGCGACGTTGATTTTCGCGTTCATGGCTGGTGCGGCGATTCTGACGGCGCGGGCGGCGTTGATGGCGATGTGGCGTGCGCTGGTGGCGAAGATGCAGGCGTTGGCGGCGATGTCGGCGAAGCAGCTGGGTGCTAAAGCACTGGCGGGGCTGGGCGCGACGGCGTGGCAGGCGGGGAAGTTCGGGGCCGCGGGCGCGGGGATCATGGGCGGTTTGGATTTGTCGATCCAGGCCGGGCAGGTCGCGGCGGGGAAGCGTGACGGGTTCGACGGTAAGTCGTTGCTGGGGTCGTTCGTGGGTGGCGCGCTGGGTGGTGCCTTCGCGGGGATCTTTCATGCGGGTGCGGTGTGGGTGCGGGGTGCGGCGTTGGAGGGGGCGGGTCAGGCGGCGGGCAAGGTCGCCGCCGAAGCGGCGGATGATCTGGCGGCGAAGCTGGCCGCGAAAGAAGCCGCTGATGCTGTGGATGGCGCGGTGCCAGGTGGCGTGACGGGGAAAGCCGGTGGTGAGAAGGCACCGGAGGCCGCTGTCGGCGGGGAGAAGTCGCCGGAGGCCGCGGCGGATGCGGGTAAGGCGGTCGAGGCGCCGAAGCGGGTGGTTCCGGGGTCCGTGGAGGCGTTGGGGCACCTGTCGTACGGTTTTGGTCAGGTGGGGGTGGTGTTCATCACCGCTCCGGTGATCAACGCCGCCACGGGGTCACCGCACGCGAGTCCGTGGCTGGGGATGCTGGGGGCATTGTCCGGGTTCGGCGGCGGCCGTAGTGGTTCGTCGTCCACGGGTTCGGGTGCGGGTTCGCTGGACGCGCTGATGTCGGCGTTGGGTCATCTGCCGGGCGCGCCGCAGCTGACGATCCCCGAACCGGGCGCGGTCGCCGCGGACACGAAACCCGGTACGGACGTCAAGACCGGTGCCGACATCAAGACCAGCGCCGACGTCAAGACCGGCAGCGAGGCGTCGGTCTCCGCCGCCGATGTCAAGACCGGCGCCAAGACCGGCGATCATCTCACCACCGGGGAAATGCTTTTCCCCGAGGCGCCACCGTCCTACGCGGACACGATCGCCGCAGACAGCCGAGCGGCCGACCCGGGCGTCACCACGACGGCCGGTCACGCGCTGGGCGCGGTGTTCACTCCGGCAAGCGCCGCCGAGGCCCACGTTGCCTCGGCGCACACAGGCACCGAGACGGCGACAGTCGAGTCAGGCCACACCACGGCACCGGCGCTGGGCGAGACCCCCGGCGTGGTTCCCGTCGCCGTTACCCCGGTCGCTCCCGTGGCCGGAGCGAATCCGGCGGCCGTTTCGACACCGGGAGACACCGGTGCGGGAAGGACGGCGACCCCGGAGTCCGCGACGGCGCGGCAGCAGGCGAGTGCGGCAGGGCCGCTGGAGGCCGCCCGCCCCGTCACGGCAGCGGAGCCACGTGGTGCCACGCCGGCCACCACCGTCGCGCGCACCGACGGAACCGGCCCAGCCAGGCCCGAGACGGTCGCGAACGTCGCCCCCGGGCGGCCGCACGCGGTGACTCCCGCGCTCGAACGGCAGGTCGGTCCGGAACAGACGGCCGCACGGGACAGCGGCGGCGCCGACACGGCGCAGGCCGCGGGCAGGGCCACCGCCGACGCCACGACCACGGGTCCGGCGCGCGCGGAGCACGATCCGGCGCTCCCCGGCCACGACCGGGCAGCCGACGGCGGCGCCACCACCGACCGGTCCCGGCCCGAGGCCGAGGACGCGATGCCTTCGGCACGGCCGCTGATTTCGCCCGAGCAGTCGGTGATCGGCGCTTCGTTCCTGCCGGACGCCGAGGCGACCGCGGTGGCCGACGCGTTCGCCGCCGGCGCGAGCAGGGGTTCCGACGCCGACTTCACCGTGGTGTGGCATTCGTCCACCGAAACCGGTGGGGGAGCGCGGACCGGACGGATCGAGCAGGTCGTCGACGCGCTGGCCGACGTGAACCGGAGCCTGTCGGCCACCGGCCAGCCGAAGCCGTGGAACAAACTCATGGTGGTCACCTGTGCGATCACCGACCCCGAGACCGCGCGGTTCGCGCAGCTCGCCCGGGACGCCGGTATCGCCCGCGAAGTGGTGCCCTTCGCCCCCGGACGTCGGGTCGAGGTCACCACGACCGACCTCCGGCCGCTCGAGGCAGGGCAGAACCCGACCCCGGGCGCGGTCCTGCTCGGCAAGGGCGCGGGGTTCGCCGAGGCCGGACCGAGCAGGCAGTCGTCCACCAGCACTCTGGCCTCGTTCGCCGACAGCGATGACGGCGGCTCGACGTTGGCCGGCTCGACGATGGCCGGCTCGCACTACGACGGCTTCGCGGACGGCAAGCCCGCCCGGCCGACCGACCTCCGTTCCGCCTTGCCCATGTACGCGCGGGACGGAGAGGCGCTCGGTGGAGTCACCGTCACCGGCAAGGCCACCGGCGACAAGGAACTCACCGCGCTGGTCCGCGATTTCGTCAAGGAACTCAGCGGCAAGGAGATCAAGCACGAGACGGGATTCGGCCAGATCGCCACGCGGCTCACCCGCACGAGGTTCGAAACCCTGCTGCGCTCCGGCCGGACCTTCGGCGTGTGGGCGGACGGCGAGTGGTACTCGGTCAAGATCCGCGCGAAGATGGACCTCGACAACGCCGTCCTCAGGGGGAAAGAACCGTTCGACGTCGGTGTCGGGCACATCAAGGACTTCGAACAGGTCACGCATACCGAAGGCCGCAACGACACCCGGCCGTGGGTCGTCGGTGGCGGCGCGTCCACGATGCTGGCCACGGCGATGGTGCACGCCTGGGCGTCGGTGACGGCCTTCGTCGGACGCCCGGCCCGGCGGCACATCGCCACCACGACCACCACCAACCTCGGTTCGATCCGGGCGGCCGGGCCCGCCTGGGCGGCGGACGTCGGCGTCGTCTACGAGGTCACCGTCACCGACAGCCGCGGCCGGGAGAAGACGGGGCCCGTCACCGGGCAGACGGTCAAGCTGATCATCCCGGAGCACCTGCGAGGGCTCGGCAGGCCGGCGAAGACCACGCGCGTGGGCGAGTTCCAGCCGGACTGGGCGAAGCGCATCGAGTTCACGGCGACCGAGGTCCTGAAAGTCAAAGACGAAGCGGCCCTGTTCGACAGCGTGGCCGCGGCGCTGAGCCAGAAGGGACGTCCGTCGGCCACGGCGCTGGGAGCGCCCGGCTGGAACGAGTTGCGTGAGCTGCTGACGGGCACCGGCCTCCGGCCGTCCCTGTCGACGATGCTGTCCGGCACACCGGTGCTCTCCACCGACCTCACCAGCTTCGACGGCTCCGTCCGGCACGCCCTCAAATTCGAGGTGGACAGCCCCCGTAAGAACGATGTCGAGCTCGTCGGCGTGCTGCCGGACGATTCGATGCTCGGCTTCACCAACGTCACGGACATGACCGACACCGCCATTTCCACCGCGACCTCCGGAGGCCAGGTCGAGGTCGGGTTCGGTGGGCTGGCGCCGGTGTCGAAACTGTTCCGGGCGGCGGGCGGTATCACCGCCGGGGTGGGTTTCCGCCGCGTCCGCAGGGTCGCGACCGGCGCCCACACGAGCTCGGGGGCCGCGCTGTACGCCACCGGCGGCATCGGCGTGTACAAGGTGACCACGAACCTCAAGGTCACGCCCGTCGGCGGCAAGACGATGGAACCGCATCAGATCACCGCGTACGTGCGCATGGGATTGCCGGAGGCCAAGGCACAGGGGCTGCCGGTGCCGCCCGGTACCTCGGACAAGGTCATCCCGACCGAAGACAAGTTCTTCGAGCCGCCTTACCTGCCGACTTCGGCGGCCGGTGGCCAGGTCGCGGCCGGCCTTTTCACAGGCGCCACGAAGGTGTCCCCGGCTGTCGAGAGCTTCGTACGGTCTCTTCCCGGCTTCGCGAAGTTCCTCCCCGCTCGCGGCGATTTTCTTCCCAGCCCGGTGAAGGTGGATGGGTTCGCACTCCGCGAGCAGCTGGCGAACCTGCGCAAGATCGAGACCGCCTTCTCGGCCACCGCGATGCGGTCCCGGCTGGACAGCCTGATCGGCCCTGGCCTGAAGGTCCAGCTGAAGCGACGCGGCCTGTTCACCAGCGAGTACGTCGAAGTGCGGGTCAAGGCCAAGCTCTCGGAAGGCGAGCACCTCGGGAAGGCCTACGACCGGACGATCCTCGCCACCGCCGCGCACAGCCCGGTCAACTCCAGCGCGACGGCCACCGAACGCGGCGTGACCGTGGGTGCGGAGGCTCGCGCCGTCCTGGTGCCGGATACGTCGGCGGCGAGCGGGATGGCGGATTTCACCGTCGCGCCGCTGCGTTTCGCCGGCAGCGAGTCGCGGCGGAACGGGGTCGACCTCGAAGCCGAACGCCTCGACTGGAACCTCGGCAGCCAGAACACCCACGTCTTCGCGCACGACGTCGACTTCGAGATCGAGGTGCGTACCTTCAGCCGGCCGCGCGCCTGGGTGCGGCGCCTCACGCCGGGCTCTCCCTTCCGGACCGTGCCGGAGCCCACCGTCTACCGGCAGGACGCGATCGGCAGGCCCATCGAGGGCAAAATCGAGCTCTGGCTCGACGAAGGCGTGGTGTGGAAACAGGACCCGGCCGACTTCGCCAAGGCCGGCACACGCGAAGACACCCCGCCGGAGGTGCGCTGGCTGAGCCAAGAGGAAACGCCGACACTCGCGGAGTTCACGCAGGCGCCCGCCAAGCCCCCGCAGTTCATGCGGGCCGAGGCGGTGACCGGGTCTTCACGGCTGCAAGCCTTGCTCGAAGAACTGCTCGGCAAGGTGACCGACGGCGACGCGGTGCTGACCTTGCCGGGGCCGTCCGCGGAACGTCTCGACCGGATGTTCACCCCGGAACGGCTCCGCACCGAACTGCGGGCTCTCACCACCCACGGTGAGCTGTCCACGGGACTGCGGTACAAGCGCCGGGTCCAGGACCGGGTCGCCGACGTCGGGGTCCGGATGGATCTCGAGAATCCCGTCGTGGTCTCAGTCGGGAGCCACTGGGACGCGGAACGGTCCTTCGTCGGGGGAAGCCACGCCGTCGGCGAGTCGGGTGGCCGCAAGGCGTTCGGCGCGCTCGCCTCCATCTCCAGCTATCTGCGGCCGCCCGACGGCAAGGGCCGCGGGCAGGTCTACCTCGGGGCGAATTTCGTTCCCTACAGCCGCGGTCACGACGAGTCGCTCGAAGTGGCGGCGGAGTACGAGCGCATGCGGCGCGGCGGCGCGGACGGCGATGGCCGCAACATCCTCGTGCGCTACGACAACCGCGTCCGGATGGTGGTCGAGACGCGTAACGAAGGGCTCATCGACTCCGAGGTGAAACGCGGCGGAGTCGAGTCCGTCCTCGCGGAGCCGTCGGGCGAGCGGCTGCACACCTATGTGCGCATGACCGAAGAGGAAGCCCGCGCACTGAATCTGTTGCCGGAGGCCGAAGAGCGGGCGAACCCGCCTGGCGAATTCGAGGCTCCCGAGCGCAGCTCCGACGGCTTCGGTACGGAATCGTTCGAAGACGTGCCCTACCTCGGAAACTTCTTCGGCAAGGGGATCGAAGAGCTCAGGAAGCTTCGGCCGGGCCTGCTGCCGGCGTCCCTTTTGGACGACGCGATGCACAACCTTCGCCGGCTGCGCGATCTCGAATCCCCTCAGTCGGTGCTGACCCTTATCGACGACCTCATCTCCGGTGGAGTGGGAATCCCGCTGCATCAGCGCGGTCTCCTGACGACCGAGACCCACCAGGTGCGCCTGCGCGCGGTGCCGACGAGGACCGAATTCAAGGACGTCGTCCACGACAACGTGGACAACGACGTGTGGACCTACGGATCACGAGTCACGATCGACGGCCAGGACAACGGCAAGACCTACGGAGCGACCGCGCGGGCAGGCGCGCGGGGTGTCTACAGCGACGGGGACACCAGCGGTTCCACCGGCGCCACGGCGGGCGGGAGCGCGAGCAAGACCACCACGGCCCGCCGCGAGAACTACAAGATCAACGCGGTCAACTACAACACCTCTTCGAACGGTCCCTTCGCGCGCTACCTCCAGCATCTGCGGCTGGACCTGGAACTCGTCCGCGCGGACGGTGAGCCGCTCCGCCTGGCCTCGCACGACACGTCGGTGACGAGGCGAACGCTCGCCGACGACCAGCGCATCGCCACGGAACCGGCGAAACCGCCCGCCCGGCGCGAAGATCCCGTGGTGGTCCGGGTCGACCCGGCCGAGATGGACGCGGCCGGGATCCGGGAGTGGATGACCGGCGGCAGCGGAAAGCCGCTGCCCCGGATGGCGGCGATCGCGCACCTGGCGAACGCGGAAGCCATCCGCGACGCGGCGGGCGAAGCGGTGAGGCTCGCTCTCGAATCGGCCGGCCGCGGTGATGCCGCCCCGACGGCGGGTATGGCCTCCGACGCCGTGATCGCCGCCGCGACGTCGAGCAACCAGCTCAAGTCCCACCTGCGCGCCGGGCTCGACTACACCGGAGCGGGCAAGACGTTCACCGCCACCGGTGCCGAGCTCCCGGCCCTCATCGACGAGCGGGTCGTCGGCGGCCAGAAGGTCAAGGTGCGGCTGTACGCGCGCATCGTCGAGGAAAGCCTCGCCGGGATGAGCGGCAAGGCGCGGATCGACCGGACCGCCCGCATCCGCGAGCAGGCGAACGCGAGCACCGATCAGACGATCGGCGGGGCCACGGCAGTGAATCCGCTCGAAGCCTTCGTCGTGGACCCGAACGACAACTGGATCGCGCCGGGGCCGATCTCGGCGAACAGCCCCGGTGACTACCACACCCCGGTCACCGGGAACCTGCTGAGGAGGGCGCACGAAGAGCGCGCCTTCCAGTCCAAGTCGCTGCTCAGCCAGCACTTGGAGATCCGGGTCGTCGCGGAGACCGAAGATGGGCACCGTGGCGTGGCCGAGGCGCCGAACGTGTACGCGAAGACCCGGATGCAGACGAAGGAACTGGCGTCGCGAGGCCTGAAGCTGACGCCCGCTCTCCTCTCCGCCCAGACCAAGGTCTCCGACGCGGCGGACGCGTGGCGCGAAGCCGAAAAGAAGGCCGAAGCCACGCAGCGGGCGCTCGACGACAAATATCTCGAGCAGGTCGCGGCCGAGCGCCGGTTCGAAAGGCCGACGCGCGAGCTGGCAGAACTGATCGATCACCCCGCCGGACGCCTCGACGAGGTTTACGAGGCGGCCAAAGAAGCCGCGGCGACGGCTTCCGAAGAGTCCACCAGGGCGAGGGCCGTGCTCCCCGCACTGGCGGAAGAAATCCGGCGGCTCGAACAGCGGCCTCGAGCCGGGGAAGAACAGTCCGGGCCGGCGCTGGACGCGGCCCAGCCGTTGATGAGCCACGCCGCGGTGGACCGGGTGAAAGCCGACAGGGCACAGATCCACGCGTACGCCGAAACCCAACGGGCGCGCGCCGTCGAACTGACGGACGCCGTCCAGGACTTTGATGCGACCTACCGGGAATGGGAGACCGCGCGAGCCGAGTACGACAAGGCGAGCAAGGCTCTGACGCGAGACGCCAGGGCCGCCCGGCAGTCGGCGGACGAAGCCCTGGCGGCGTGGTGGGAGGCGAAAAAGGAGCAGCAGGAGGCGATCGACCGATTCAACCGCCGGCCCGCGGCCCCACGGGCACCGGGCAACCGGCCGGAGCACGTCCTCTCCACGATCCCGGAGGACTCGGTAGCGCCGTCGGTCGCGAGGGAGTCCGAAGATGGCTCCGGTCCTGAGGCCGCCAAACCCGCAACGGCTCGCTACTGGCGCGGCGACCGGAGTTTCGGACCCGCACGACAGGTCGCGAAGACCGAGAACGCGGATCTGGTCATCGACGCGGTGGGCACCGCCACCGCGGAACTGAGGCACGCGCTGGAGAACGACGTCCGCTCGTTCTACGGAGGGCGCGAAATCACCGTCGACGGCAAGCGCTACCGGGTTTCCGCCGAGCCTGACTGGAACCGTGCCCAGCCGGTCGAGTCGTCCGCCACCACGACGTCGGAGAGCGCGTCGCGGAGCCACAGCACCACTGCCGCCGTCTCGGCCGGCCGCACGCCGATGGCTCGGATCGCGTTCTTCCTGCCGATGGTGCCCGGCATGTTCGGACTCGGTCTCGTGTTCGCGCCGACCAACGTCGCGTCCAGCCGGCGTGCCGGGCATACCGAGTCGACCAGCGAGACCGGCTCGATCTCGCTGCCGGAGGGCCGGACCCGGGTGCTGGACGTCCCACTCGAAGTCCGGGTGACCCCGCTCGACGCGGCAGGCAAGCCGGACGGGCCCACCACGATCGTCGGTTCGCCCGCGCATCCGGACAAGACGCTGGCCCCGGTGACCGTCCGGATGGCCATGCCGGAAGGGCTCACCGCGGCGGAGAGGTCCGTGCCGACTCCCGCGTTCCTGCCCGCTGCGGCTCTCGAAGCGGTGAGCGTCCGGCAGGAGACCGTCGCCGTGCACAAGGGCAAGGCGCGGCCGCCGCGTGCCGGTGAAGACCGGTCGATGGCGGGCCAGCTCATCCGGATCTGGAAGGTCGGCGGCGCGGCCGAACGCGGCGCCATCCGGAACGCGTTGAGCCCGGTGGCATTGGAACAAAGGCTTCCGTCGGTGGCCGTCAGCCGGAAGCAAGCCGACGACGGACACGGCTGGGTGAGCGCGGCGGCGCTCCTGCCCGAGGGGAGTCCGCTGCGCAAACTGCTGCCCACCAAACAGCGAGAACTGGAAATGCGGGTCATCGCCGAGCGGGTGGCCTACCTCGAAACGATCGAAGGAGGCGTCCACCGGCGGACGACCTCCGAATCGGCCACCGGCGACAGCGGCGCCACCGCCACCCGCGACTGGAGCGGGAGCTTCGCCGCCGGACCCGGATTCGACGTCGGGGCCGTGTCCGCGGCGGGCGGCTTGATGGTCGGCGGCGGCCGGAACGTGACGCGCGGCCGGGCCACCACGCGGACGACGGCCACCGATCACGCCACCGAGCGGACCGAACCGGTGGTGCGCTACAAGACCGTCTACCGGGTCGAAGCCCGCACGCCGGGCAAACCGGTCGTGGCCTTCCCCGGCGCTCTCGACGCCTATCACTGGACCGACGTCGAGAACGCGCGGCAGGCGGGGATCACCGGCGACCGGGGCGAGCCGGTGCGCACGGTGCCGGCGGCCGAGGCCGAGGGCGTCGTGGCGAAGGCCGCGCTCCAGCTTCCGGAAGCGGCGGAACGGCTCAGCGCGATGATGCGTGCCTCGGCCCGCACCATCCCCGGGCACCACCGCTGGGCATGGCGGAACACGGATTTCGTCGTCGATCCCGACGCGGCTCCGCCCTCGGGCGGGCGGTCGGCCGCGGAGGCGCGTCGGGTCGCGCGGGGACGCGCGATCGCCGGTGCCATCTCCGGCGAGAACCTGGCCCAGCGCGCGGCCGACATGCTCTCCGACGGTCCGCTGACGGTGGACCTCACCCCCGAGCACGGGCGGGGGCACGAGTACCACGCGTCGTTCCAGGTCTCGGCCAAACTCCTGGGCGAGCTGGAACCGCTGGACACCCCGGCGGGGAGGCCGGTCGCGACCACGCTGAGCGAAACCGAGCGAACCGCGGCCACGGCGTCGGTGACGAAGTCGTACCTGGGTGGCGCGGTGGCGCGGGTCTACTCCTCCGTGGTGAATTCGATGGCGCTGCTCACGGCGTACTCCAAAGGCACCCGGACATCGAGCAGGACGACGGATCTCGAGCAGCAGACCGGCGTCACCGACCGGAGCGCGATCGGGACGGAGCTGGACACCTCCGGGAACGTCCGGCCCGAACCGCTGCGGCGGTACCGGGCGCGCGTCCGGCTGGACGTCGAGGGGAGCTACTGGAACCGGCACAACGCGCTCGTCCGTGGTGCTTCGTTCGGCGCGTCCGGGCTGCACCGCCCGGAGACGCACAAACTGGAGATCGTCGACACCGACGGAAACGCCGACCGGGGCTCGGTCGAGGTCGACGTCGTCCTGGAACTGCCCCCGTCCCGTGCGGTCGAGCTGACCCGTCGTGTGGAGCCGGTCGGCTGGGAGATCGTGCCCGAGCACGAACTCGCCCCGGGTGGGCAGCCGCACCGAGGGCAGTCGCGCGAACTCGACAACATTCGCGTGGTCTCGATCAAGGGGCTGGACCACGTGCGCAAGCACGGTGCCGAGGCGCAGGAGCGGGCGAGCGGCGATCCGGCCCTCGCCTTCGCCGACGGCGAGAACTCCCGGCTCCGGGACGAACAGCTCTCCGAACGGTCCGCGCGGCTGAACCCCCGGCTCTTCAGCCGTCCGACGGTGATCGGTGACCAGCGGTGGGCACGGCGGCGCGCCGACGCCGCCGCCCAGCTCGAAGTCTCCTACACCCTGCACGAGCCGAAGGTGCTCGCGACCTACACCCGGCAACCCGACCGGACGGTCTCCGGGACCAAGACGACCGGACAGGGCAAGGCGAAGGGCTGGACGCAGGCGAACTCCGTCGAGTACGCCTGGGTGCCGATGAGCGAGACAGTCCGCGAGGCCGTCGGCGTGCTGAGCCGCGCGATGGGGCTGCTGTTGCAGGAACTGGCCATCTGGAAGGGCGGCCGGAACACGGGCTCGATGACGCGGACGGAGACCGGGACCTCGACAGGGTTCCGGGGCGAGCCGGAGACCTACCACCTCGTCGAGGCGACCCTGGGGGTCACGGAGATCGCCGGCTCGCGGCACCGCGGGAATCTCGATCGTTACGACGTCACGAAGGCCCCGGCGCCGAAGTCCTTCGGTGTGCGGTACCGGCTGCCCGAAGCCGCTACGGTGCTGGTCACGAAGAAGCAGCTGCAGGTGATCCTCGCCGAAGACGCCCGGATCACCGCGGCGGAGCGCGAGCTCGCGGCCGAATCTGTGGGCACTCCGACGCCGGAGCGATCGGCGACCTCCGTGAGCGGATCGGCTCGTCCCGGACTGCCCGCGGGCTGGACGCACGGAGTCCTGGATCCGCTCGATCTGAGTGATCAGATCGGCGCTCTGCGGGAAAGCCTGGTGGAGAAGCTGGGCCGCGAGCGCGCCGAGCGGCTGCTACCGCTGTCGAGGCTGGAAGGGCAGCACGACAACCTGGGGGATGCCCAGCGCTACCTCGCCGGTTTCCAAAGCGCCTTGGCCGACGTCACCAACGGCGGGACGAGCACGCCGCTGCGGATCGAAGACCGGGTCAGCGGCGAGACCTTCGACCTCGTCGTCAGCGCCGAGCCCTTGACCGGCCCGAAGGATGCGGCCATCGAACACGGAACCCTGACCAGGGGCAGCACCGTCGCGAGGGCCAAGACCGAGTCGAAAACCTCGACGCGGATCCTCGCCGAACTGACCAGCCTGTTCTCTCCGGCTGTTTCCCTGCGATCCGAGAAGGCCGTGGCGGAGTCGGAAGCCAAGCCCGGTAAGCACGGGGCGCCGTACTTCAACTTCGGATACGGCTTCGGTGGCATGTCGGAATGGCTCAAACAGTTCCGCGCCGAACAGCGGCAGCACGTCGAGACCCGGATTCAGTCGGAGATCGCGCGAGGCGCGCTGTCCGTTTCCCAGGCCGACTTCCGCTTCGATCTCCGGATCGAACGCAAGGGGGAGCGGCTGGCCGAGACCTCCGTGGACCGGACGGTGAGCTCCCGTTCGCTTCCGGAGGACAGCCCGAAGCCGGCCGACGGCGAACTCTCGGCGGGACAGGTGACCGTTCGCCACCCGTCGGAAGGTGCCCCGGACGCGCTGGGGCAGTGGGCGCAGGACACGCTGGGCGCACGGTTCCCGGACCCTGGGCGTTCCCGCGCGCTGGACTTCCACGGTGATACCGCCGATCTCGTGCGGGCTCTGGACCTCGGCTTGCGGACGGCGGGCCGCGCGGTCGAGTCGGAGACCGTGCGGCTGGCGCGCGCCGCGTTCTCGCCGAGCAGGCTGGAGGCGCTGCAGACCCGGTACGCCGAGGGCGTGGAACTCGAACTGCCGCCCGCGCTCGGAGTCAAGGCCACCGTGTACGCGCGGCCCCGGGGCGATGGCGAACTGCTCGGGGCCAGCGCCAGGGTCGG
Source organism: Amycolatopsis oliviviridis (assembly GCF_014654365.1). Classification (GTDB taxonomy): domain Bacteria; phylum Actinomycetota; class Actinomycetes; order Mycobacteriales; family Pseudonocardiaceae; genus Amycolatopsis; species Amycolatopsis oliviviridis. The sequence goes on along the minus strand of NZ_BNAY01000001.1, from coordinate 1,744,306 downwards.
GCTGACCGGATCGTCGAGCTGGTCCGGCAACAAGCACACCGAAGTGGGCACGGAAAGCGAACACGTGCTTCTGGCGAATCCGTATGTCGCCGCCGGTGTGCCCCAGCCCAAGGGTTCGGAGACCTACGAACAGGGCCGCCAGACCCTCGGCGGGGCCAGCGACTGGGTCATCGGGCTCGACCCGCTCGGCGGCCGGGGCGACGGCAGCGAGCAAGGTACGGGAAGCAGTTCCGGCGGCCCCGAGCTGCCCTCGGTGAACAAGGGTGCCGAACCCGAGAAGATCACCAGTGTCTGGTCGGAGCCCTGGGACTTCCGGATCGTCATCGAGCCGGACTCCCGGTTCTCGGGCCGCCGCACCGTGGTCGACGTCGAATTCGACCGTGGCTACGTGACCCGCTACGCCGACCGCGCGGACCGACTGCCCCCTTCGGTGACGAACGCGGCCGAGGAGATGGCCCGCGCGGACGCGGTCTGGGAGGCCGCACGGGCGAAACTCCGTACCGAACCCACCGAGGCGAACCGTCTCGCGGAGAACACGGCAGAGGCCGCGTGGCGACTGGCCGAAGAGCGCTATCGGCAGGCGATCGCCGACGTGCGGGAGCCGTGGCTGACCGCGACCGCTCCGGCCGCGCGCGTCGAATTCCAGAAACACGGTGACGGCAGCAACGTTCGACGGGCCGAGCTGGCCAAAGTCGTCGAGCAAGTGTTGCAGGCGCGACGGGAAGGCAAGCAGACCGTCCTCCGTTACCGGTTCGAGGGCGGTGCGGATCTCCAGGCGCACCGGACGCTCCTCGAACGTGAACTTGGTCATCAGCTCGGTCTCGCCCAGTTCGGTCTGCAGCCTCATGAACGTTTCGGTGTGGCCGAGCTGGGCATGGACACGACGCCTGTCTTCGTCGGCGGCCGCGGTGACACGCGGGCCGACATCTGGGTCGAGGTGGTCGCCGGTGACGAGCGCTCCAGCGCGGGCGCCAAAGAAATGGAGGCCGGTGCGGAACCGTCCTCGCCGCGACCGGAGCCGCCGTTACCCGCGGAGATCCCCGTGCCTCGGGAGCCGGTCACGCGCGCTTCGGAACCCGCGACGGAGCTGGAGTCCTTCTTGGACCCGGGCGAGTCGGCCGGACCGGCTCGGGAGACACAGCCAGACGCAGACCCGGCTCATCGCGTCGACGAAGCCGATGAGGCCGACGGTGTCGCGACTCCCGAGCGCCGGGACAGCATGGAGCTGACCGAGATACCGGTCATTCCGCCATTTCAGCCATCCGTGGCACGCACGCCTGAGATGGGCCACGTGACCGAGGCGCCGGTGATCGAAAGGGTGCTCGCGACGCCCGCGGGGGAAATGGTCGCGTTGCTGCTGCCGGGCAAGGGAGATACGCCGGCGGGCGTCGCGTTCCTCGATCGCGCGAAGGTGCCTGAGGTCCGCGCGATCCGCGCCGCCGCCGCGAAGCTGGAGGAGGAGCGGCCCGGGACCTTCGTGATCGCCGGCAGGCAGCGGAACGGGGCATTCGCGGTACCGACGGGATACGGCGATACGACACGAGTGCCCACCGCGGAGACGTTCGCCGCGGTGTCGGATTATCTTGTGCCCTGGTCGGAAGTCCGGCGCGTGGTCGTCTTGGCCTGCTACCTCACCGACCCCATCGTGGGCGAGCTGCGCCGGTTCGCCCCTCCCGGAGTGGAGGTCGAGGCCCGGATCCTGCACGACCAGGTCCATGTTCACCACGACGGCACCATCATGTCCGGCGAGGCTCTCTGGCCGATCGTTCCCGCCGTCAGCCTCCACCCGGATTCCGCGCCCGGCGCGGCCGGGCTTCCAACGCGCCGGACCGTCGAATGGACCGAGCACGGGGAAAGGGAAGTGGCTTCCGCCATGGAGGCCGTCAAACGCGTCATCGAGGAAGAAGGCGCGGACGTAACGCAAGGCGAAGTCATCGCGCGGCTTCGGAACTTTCCTGCCGAGTCGGTCGTGGCGGCCTGGCATCGAGTCCACGGAACGGTGCCGGCGGCACTTCCGGTGCCGAGGGACCAACTCGGTTCGGCGCTGGCCGAGTTGCTCGGAAGCTCGGCGGGGATCGACCGTGAGGCAGCCTATGGTGCGCTGAAAGAGAAATTCGCCAAAGAAGGCTACGCTCCGCTGGGTAAAACCCGGTTCGATGCCCTCTGGCGGGATACGAACCCTTCATCATCGGGACCGAGCCGGCCCGGCATGCCACCGTCCGCGCCGAAGTCGAAGCATGATCCGGAGAAACTCGACGCGGCCATGCGGGATGCCATGTCGCGGCTGGGCTATGGCGAGAAAAAGGTGACGGCGAAGGCTATTTTCGATCTGGCCAAGAATCTGCTCAAGGATCCGGGCACGGGTAAGAGCCCGGGCAACGAGTTCTTGCAGCAGTCCTGGAACCGGGTGCGCGGGCAAGGTGTCAAGTTGCGTGGAGAACCCGCTGCTCGCGCCCTCCAGGGTATTCGTGACAGCAACCCTGAGATCGACCCGAGTGAAGCTCTCCGCGAGCTGCGGACTCTCGTCGAACAGAGGCCGGATCTGCCTCAGGTCGACATGGCGACGGTGGTCCAGCACTGGGGTGGGCCGATTCCGGAGTCAGCTCTCGCGGGAGACGGAATCCAGCGCGGCAAGAATGTGGAGCACACGTCGGAGGAACTGAAAAACATCACGAAGCAGGCGATCAGCGCTCTCGAGAAGACGAGGCCGGAGGGTTCGACGAAGGAGATCACGCAAAGCCAGGTCAGGAAGTACCTGTCGGACACGGGAGTGAAGGCGGCGGGGAATAGGCTGTGGCAGGCGTGGCACGAGGCGAAGGAGACGACGCCCGCTGTCCGTCGCGGAGACACTGAGAAGCTGGTCCGCGCCGCGCTCTCCGTCCTTCTGGCGGAGAACGCCAATATCAGTCGGCGTGATGCCTTTCAACTGTTGAAGCCGCAGTTTTCCCAGAACATCAAGGAGGTGTTCAGCCGCGTCTGGCTGGATGCCGGCGTAGGCGCCCGTTCCGTCGCCGATCCGGAAAGCGCCGCTCACGGGTTGGCCTCAGTCGTGCGGGAAACCCTCGAGAACCGGCCGGATTGGACGCTGGAGCAGGCTGTCGGGCACCTCGCGAGCTGGGATGTCGCCGACGAGGCGAGGCTGACCGCCGCGGCGGACGGGATGGGGCGGCTGCCTGCTCCCGCCGCACTTGAAGCGGTCGACGACGCACGGCTGGACGCGACGGTCCGGAGTGTCCTCGCCGAGAACGGTGAACTGACGATCGCGGAGGTCTGGGGCGAGGTCCGGGCCGGCGGAGTCGAAGCGACCTACGAGCGGATCGGCGAGGCCGTGGCCAGGGTGGTGCCCGGGCGCGAGCAGCGTGGTCTGCGGACGATATCGGACATGTTGGTCGGCGAGGTGGCCAAGATACTGGTCAAGGCGAACGAGCGACTGCTGATTGCCGACTTCGAGGCCGAACTTCGTGCACGGGGAATCAGTATCGCCGGCTATCGTGCCACGTACCATTTACGGCTGGCCAAGGCAGTGCTGGGAATTCCCCTTCCCGCGCTGAACGACGCAGCCCTGGATCGACACCTGCTCGGACTTCTGGGCGAAGACCGGACCGAGCGGAAGATCGGATCGGTCACGCAACTTGTCAGGGCCGTGCATGATCAAGGGCGAGATATCGGGTATCGGCGCATTCAGGATTCCTTGGCCCGCTTGCGGTCGACGCATCCGGACCTTGTGGACGGCCTGCGTGGGAAGATTCCCGCGTCAGAGCTCGACACCGGCTCCGCGGCCGGGCGTCCGCGCTCGGTGACCGCGGGTAAGCGGCCGGCCGAGGACCCGGTAGCCGCCCCGTCGAAGAGGCCGGCTGTGGCCGATGCGCGGGAGACTTCCCCCGAAGCGCTTGACCCGGCGGCGGACGAGCGGCCTGCGACAGGTGACGCCGGGGCGTTGCTGGAGAGCGATGTCGCTTTCGTGGTGGGTTTCGATCCCATGGCGAATCGTTCCCAGTCTTCGTTGCGGAGTCTGCTCGAGCAGGTGAGCGAGTGGGTTCCGCCGTTGCGGCCCACGGTGGACGGCGATGGGGTGCTGGTTTCGCCGCGACTGCGTGAAGTGGTGGACCAGTGGGGGATGGCGCGGTTGACGGAGGGTCGTCCCGTGTCGTGGGTGGCGGAGGCATCGGGTGGGTTGCTTTCGGTGGACCGGGTCGGGGCTCTGCTCGATTCGGTGAGCGCGGCAAGGGATCTGGAGACTTCGGCGGGGCGGGTGGTGGTCTCGGAGTTCAGGGACGGGCAAGGCCGCGTGGTGGGCGCCGGGTTCGTGGACCGTGGCGACGTGGGTGCCGTGGTGGGGGCACGGGCCGCGGTGGAGCGGTTGAGGGCGGACTATCCGGACGCGTTCGTCATGGTGGGCCGCCATCGGGACGGAGTGGTGGAGGCGCCGGGCGCGAACGCGGTGCGCATGGGCGCGGTGGAGGCGTTCCGCGGGCTGGCGGCGGGGGTGGAGTCCTGGGCGCCGTTCTCCCGGGTGATCGTGCTGGCGTGCTACCTGTCGGATCCGGTGCTGAATTCGGTGTCGGCCGGTGTCCGGAGCATTCCGGGGGCGGGACACGTCGAGGTGATGCCTTATCACCTCGGCGAGGTGATCACTGTCGATCTCGATGGCACGATCACCACCGGGACGCATCCTGGCCCGCATCGCCCGGTGCTGAGCTTGCACCCCGACTCGGAGCCAGTGGCGTCGCAGGAGACCCGGCCCGCCGGGGAGCCGTCCTCGTCGACCGGAGGACCGCAACGCAACTACGGCTCCCAGGAAGAGCTGGTGGCCGCCGTGCGAGAGGCGAAAGCGGAACTTCTTCAGGCCGGGGCAGCCAAGATCGGGTTGAAAGAGGTGGGGACTTGGCTCAGGTCGAACAAGAAAGGTGCTACGAACAGCGACATCCTCGAAGCATGGCGAATAGTCGAAGGGACGGAGAACAATCTTCACGGCATCGAGCTCTGGGAAGCCCAGCGAGCGGCACTGGCCGGGGTCCGCGAGAGCGATCCGGGTATCACCCGCGAGGGTGCCAAGAACGAACTGAAGAAGCTGTACCCGAAACTGGGCAGGGATCGCTTCACCGCGCTCTGGAAAGAGGTCGTGAAAGGGGTCTCCGCGGGAGCGCGTGATTCCGGGACGGCCGTCCTGCCTGGACAGGAGTTCGAGGGGGTTGTGCGCGAAACGATCCAGCGGGATCCCGAGCTGACCGTCGAACAGGTCGTCGACCTCGTGGCCGGGCAGAACGGTGCCGACAGAGCCTCGGTAGCCGCCGCGGCGGAACGTGTGGAGGCCGCCCTGCGGCTGGACGCCGCCGTCACTCGCGTTCTCGCCGAAAGCGAGAACCCTACGACGGTCGAGATCTGGGGTGACGTGAGGTCAGGCGGAATCCTGGCAGGCTACGACAGCGTCGCCGGGACACTGGCCAGGCTGGCGCCGCAGCGAAGCTTCGCGGCGACCCAGAAGATATCGGACGAACTTCTCCTCGCGTTCGCCAAGGATTTGGCCGATCCGAAGCTGACTGGATCGGGCTTACGCCACGAACTCGAAAAGAGGAAGATCGAGGCCGGTCAGAGCCGAGTTCGCAAGGCTCTGGCCGAGGCCCAGGAGAGTGCGGGGCCGGTTCCCGCGCTGCCGCGCGGCGCGGAGCTGGATCAGCGGGTCGCCGGGATACTGGAAGGGGAAACCGGCTCAGGCAACCGTGCCCCTTCGGTCAGCCAGGTTCAGCAACGGCTGCTGGCCTCGGGAGTGCCCGCCTTGAGTTTTGAGCAGGTGAAGGCCTCGATAGATCGAGTCGAGGGAACCGTGGAGCTGGACGATGTCGTCCGAGCCGTGATCGGTGAGAACCCTGGTGTTGCGAGTGCGGAGCTGGTGCGGAAGACCAAGGACAGGGTGCGGGGGGTCACCGCTGAGGAGATCTTCTCGGCGGCGGCGCGAGTGAACGCGCCTCGGGCGAGGGACCGAGTCGAGGGTCCCGCGGAGGTGGACGATGTCGTCCGAGCCGTGGTCGGTGAGAACCCTGGTGTCGAGAGTGCGGAGTCGGTACGAGGGGCGTCAAAGGACCGCGCAGACGGAGCCGTCGAGCTCGATGCCGTTGTCCGGGCGCTGATCGAGGAGGACCCCGGTCGCACCGGTACGGAGTTGGTGCGGAAGACCAAGCACAGGGTGCGCGGGGTCACCGCTGAGGAGATCCTCTCAGCGGCGGCGCGAGTGAACGCGCCTCAGGTCCCGGGAAGCGGGTCGGGAGCCGCCAAGCGCCCTGCCGCCGAGGCGGAGACGTCGCCGGCCGGTGAGGTGGTGGATGTCGCTCCGGCGCCGGGGACGGTGTCGGGTATGCGTGACGCTTTGGACGAAAGTGTCGTGACGCACGTGCTGGAGTTCGATCCGGAGGCCAACGCCCTTCAGCCGTCGCTGGCGGCGATGCTGGAGGCGTTGAAGACCTGGGACCAGGGGATCGTTCTCGAGCGCACGGAAGGAGGTGTGCGGGCGTCGGCTCCGGTGTGGGAGTTGGCCGACCGGTGGGGATTGGCGCGGTTGGCGGAGGGGCGTGACGCGCCGTGGGTAGCGGAGAAGTCCGGTGGATTGATCTCGGCGGAGCGCGCGGACGCGTTATGGGGAACACCGGCGATGACGAGGGTGCTGGACACGGCTGCGGGTCGCGTGGTCGGCCTGGAGCTGCACGGTCGTCGTGGCGCGTCGATCGGGATGGCGTTCGTACCGCACGAGGACAGCACTGCGGTGCGCGCGGTGCACGCGGCGGCGATGCGCTTGCAAAACGAGCCGGGCACGTTCGCGGTGTTCGGCAAGCACCGTGAAGGGTTCTTCGCGGTACCTCGCGTGGGCGGCGGGACCTCGACGCTGGACGCGGTAAGTGCTTTCACGGCGTTGTCGGCGCAGCTGCGGCCGTGGTCCGCCGCGATCCAGCGCGCGGTCGTGGTCGCCTGCTACCTCACCGATCCGCAGATAGGTGAGCTCCGGGCCCATCTCGCGGGCACACCGCAGGCCCGGCATGTCGAGCTGATTCCCTACCACCTCGGTGACCGGCTCAACGTCCATCGGGACGGCAGGATCACCGTCGGCGACGACATCGGTGGCGACGCTCCGGCGGTCAGGCTCGACCCCGATACGGAAACGTCCACGCAGGTCCGTGGCAACGCGGGCAGGCGGTTGACCTATACCGACGCGCAACTGGAGCATGCCATCCGGCAGATCCTCGCCACCCCGAGGAACGGCGAGAAGGCGACCCTGACGGAGGTCAAACAGCGGCTCACGAATCCTGAAACCGGCGGCCGCCCCGGTACCAGGCGTATCACGGAAGTGTTTCGCCGGTTGACGGGAACGCGGCCGGTGCCGCGCGGGTACACCGAAGCCGTCCGCGATTTCACGCGAGAACTGGTCGCGGACAACCCCGCCATGCCCTGGGACGAGGGCTTCGCCGCGGCCAAGGAAAGGGTTCCGCGGCTCATCGAGCGGCATTTCGACCGGGCCTGGAAGGCGGCCGGTGGACGGCCGTCCGAGCCTGCGGTTTCCCGGCCCGACCCCGACCTCGCTCTGGATTCCATGGTGCGGGAAAGCCTCGGTGATCGCACGGACGCGGCGGAGATCAGGCCGATCCTCGACGACCTCCTGGCGCGCGAGGCAGTGGACGCGAAACGGCTCCATTCCTCGGTGGTCCGGGTGACCGGTGTCGCCCTGGACGATCTGCTCCGGCCGGTCGACGACGGCGAAGTGAATCGGCTCGTCGAGAACGTCGTCGCGACGTCCGGGGCGCTGTCGTTTCTGACCATCGCCGACGAACTCCGCAGCCGTGGAGTTCGCGTTTCGCACGACCGGGTTCTCGCCTCGCTGAAGACGGTGCACCCGGCATGGTCGCAGCGTCGGCCGCAACGGATTTCGTCCGCTGACCTGGATCGGTTGCTCGGCGAGCTGTACGGCGAGGGACAGGTTCCGTCCATCGCCAAGACCGTCGACACCCTCGCCGCCTTCAACTACGTAGCCGGCCGCGGCAAGATCGTCGAGTCCTTCGCCAGGATTCGCGAGTCGAGGACAGTGACTCTGGAGTCGATGTCCGTCGAGGACGTGCACGCCCGGTTGGCCGAAATCCTGGCGGAGCGGGGAACCCGTGCCGTGGACATCGAGAAGGTCGTCCCGCACGTCGTCCGGGCTCTGCGGGCCGATCCCGCACGCACCGATCTGGCGATCGGCAAGGAGCTGCGGCTGGAGCGCAAGGCCGGCGCACGGACGAAGCTGGTGCAGCTGACCACGGACGTCCGCGCGGCGATGCGCGAAGTCGCCGCCTCGCTGCCGGTGGAAGCCGCGGTGAGCGCGCTCCGCGCCGAGGAACCGGGCCTGACCGCCGAGCAGCTTTCGGCGAAGGTGAGGGAGACGATGCCGACGGCCGGTGACGCGCGGATTCGCGCGGCCGTGGCCCGGCTGACCGCGGTCGCTTCCTCGGCCAGGCAGGAGCCGGCACCCATCGCCGACGTCCGTCGAACGACGACGGGGGAGGCACAGACCGCGCCCAGGCGGCGTGTGCGAGCCACGGCCGAGCAGAAGGCCGTGAGGCGCGAGCGGATGAGGGTGTTGAGGACCGAGGTCGCCCCGAGGAGCCCTCTGGCGCAGGCCGCTCACCTGGTCCCTCCGCCCAGAAGCGCCCGGCGCATGGACGCGGTGCTGGACCAGCGAGGTGTCGAATTCGTCCTGCGGTTCGACCCGAACACTCCCGCGGGACGGATGTCACCGAGAGCGAAACTCGAAAGTTTGGCGCAGTGGTACCCGGAGATCGACCTCATGCCGCGTGTGGACGGCCTGCTGGAGTCACTGCAGTTGCGCGCGGTGGTCGATCAGTGGGCGCTGGACCGGTTAGCGGAGGGTTATACGCCCGCGTGGGTCGTAGCGGCTTCGGACGCGTTGCTGACGCCGAGCCGGGTGGCTTCGCTGCGGGCCGAGGTGCCGGTGAACGAACGAGTGCTCATGACCCCGATGGGGAACGTCGTCGCCCTGGAACTGCCCGGCAGGGTGGGAACCCCCGCCGGCGCGGCGTTCCTCCCTCGCGCGAACCGGGAGGCGGTGCGAGCGGTCGTCACGGCCGCGGCCAGGCTCCAGGCCGCCGAGCCGAACTCCTTCGTCCTGTTCGGCCGGCACGCGAACGGACAGTTTCTGGCGCCGGGCGAGGGCGGAGCCATGAAAGGCATCCCCGCGGTCGCGGGACTCGACGCGGTTTCCCGCCAGGTGATCCCGTGGGCCACGGTCTCCCGGGTGATCGTCGTGGCGTGCGACCTCACGGGCCCCGTGCTTTCCGCGCTTCAGTGGCACGTGAGCAACCTGTTGCCGATGAAGAGCGTGCAGGTCGTGGCGTGGCAGTTGAACACGAAGTTGCACGTGTTCGACGACGGCGACATCGTCGGCGGCCTGATCCCGCCGGGTCGTGTCCCGGCGGTGAGCTTCCACCCGGACGGTGCCCCGAGCGGAGCCGTTCCGCCACGGCGGCCCAAATTCACCCTTGACCAGACGACCGATGCCATGCGGGCGGTGATCGCGGACCTGGAGAAGGACGGAAGCAGCACGACTCAGGCCACCGCCAAGCGGCACGCGAAAGACCGGCTGAAGGATCCGGTCACCGGACGGGGCCCGGGCAATGACCTGCTCCAGCGCGCCTGGCACGAGGCGAGGGGAACACAGCCGGCTCCCCACGTAGCAGGCGAGGTTTTGCGGAAGATCGTCGATGAGAATCCTGGCATCGGGCGAGACACCGCGAAGGACCTGCTGACCGAGCAGATCTCGGGAAGGAAAGACCTGTTCGAGGTGGGCGACAAGAGGTTCGCCGCTCTTTGGCGCGAGGCCGGATCGGTCGATCGGGTCAGGCGTGGCGACGACATCGACTTGGACTCGGTCGTGCGCGACTCGTTCACCGACAGGCCCGACGCGACCGTCAAAGAGGTGGTCGATCGTCTCCTGAGCGAGAACGTGGCGGACGAGAGGAGCCTGCTGGCATCCGTGGGCCGTGTCGTTCCCGTCGGCGGGCGGCCTGGCGATCCTTTCGGCGAAACCCGCGCCACGGAGCAGGAACCTCAGTTCGGTGAGCTAAGGGTGCGGGCGAGCGCGATGCTCGCCGTCAATCCCGCCTTGACCAACAACCAGTTCGTGTCGGCTCTGCGCGAGCAGAACATCCTGATCCGCAAGCAGCTCGCCGGTGAAGCTCTCACCGCGGCCAAGCTCGCGGCCGGTTTCCCGGTGCGGGGGAGGGTGGACGCCCGTCTCGACGACGCGGTGATCGAACTGCTGATCACCCGCCCCAGTACGACACATACCGAGATCCGCAGAGTCCTGCGCGAAATGGACCCACCGATTCGTGTCGGTCCTGAGGCGGCGCGTGCCTCGCTCGCGCGAGCACGGGAGAAGCTGGCCGAGCTCAGCCCCACGGTGAAAGCCGTTCTCGACGAGCAACCCGATCTCGCCGGACCCGCTCTCGTGGCGAGGGTGCGCGAGATTCAGCCGGACGCCGAAACGGGGCTGGTCGAGGCGACCGCGGCGATGGTGCACGATCCGCAGATCGTTCCTGCCCGGGCGTCGGCAGCGGGGGCGACGAACAAACGGAGTGCCGAAGAGGCGGGGCTGGGCGTCAGAGCGCCGAAACGGGCCGCCACGATTCCCAGCGTGCCAGTGGATCCGGAGACGATCGATTTCGTGCTCAAGTTCGATCCGGAGCACAACCGGACTCAGGGCACGCTCCGGGAGATGCTGGCCGCGGTCTCGGTGTGGCGGCCGCAGCTCAGCGTGCCGGATCCCGTGGAACGCCGCGCGGTTTCTCCGGAGATGCGCGAACTGGTCGACCGGTGGGCGCTAGCGCGGCTGGACAGCGCCCGTGGACAGTCGTGGGTGGTGGAGAAATCCGGCGGTCTGCTCTCGGCGGAGCGGGTCGCCTCACTGGCCGACTCGCGGACGACCGAAAGGGCGCTGCCGACCTCCGCCGGTGAGATCACCGTGGTGGCGTTGCCGGACAACGGCGGGGGGTTGGCCGGTGCGGCCTTCCTTCGGAGCGCGGACGCCGCCGCCGTGCGGGGAGTGCGTGCCGCCGCCGCCCGATTACGGGAGACCGACCCGGACGCCTTCGTGTTGTTCGGAGAACATCGAGACGGGCGATTCAGAGCGCCGCGCGATGGTGAAGGTTTCGCGGATCTGGCCGTGTCCGAAGCCTTCGACGCGATCGCCGGAAGCCTGGTGCCGTGGTCTTCGGCCAAGCAGGTGATCGTCGTGGCGTGCGATCTCACGGACCCCGTCGTCACAAGGCTTCAGCAGCGGGCCGACGTCCTGTCCGGTGGGAGCCTCAAGGTCTCCGCCTACCACCTGCACGACAAAGTGAACGTCTTCGAAGACGGCACCCTCGCGGCCGGCACGGGCCCGTGGTCGAGTCCACCCGTGTGGAGCCTCCACCCGGACGCGACATCGCCTCGGCCGGAGGGGACGGGCACACGGCTGGGCAGGCGGCCGGGGATGACCGACGACGAACTGGAGAATCGCGTGCGGGAGGTGGTTCGGCGACTCGAGGAGATGAACCCGGGGAAGAAGGTCAGTCGAACTCAACTCCAAGAGCACATCAAAGACCCTGACACCGGCAAGGCTCCCGGCACTGACCGGTTGCGGAGAGCTTTGCATGCAGTGCGGGGAACGCAACCCGTTCCGCGTGGAGAAGTGACCACGGAGATCCGGTTCGCCGAAATCTGGACGACCCATGATCGTGACACGGAGGTGGTCGCGGACAATCCGCAGGAAACCGACGCTCCTCGGCAGGCGAAACCGAAGTACTACGAGTCGACGCAGCACCGGATCGACGATGCCGAGCTGGACTCCCATCTCCGTGAGGAGTTTGGTGCGGACTCGCAGCCAACGATTGCCGACGCCGCGCGCAGCCTCCGCGAAAAAGAGTTCTCTGTCGGTGATTACCGCATCCAGAGCAGCTTGAAACGGATCTGGACAGAAAATCGTCTCCCCATCGAATATAAAATCGAAAGACAAACCCAGCGCATTCTTGAAATGCTGCGCAAAGAGCCCTGGCTCGTCCGCCGGAGGATCATTGAAATCCTTCGCGCGGAGAAGGAAACCTTCCGAAACGAGACCTTGAACCGCATGATCAAGACCGCGCGTGAGGAATTGGCAAGGGGTGCGGAATCACTATCCGTCGGCGCCGTCGTGCACGGTCTGCTCGATGGCCACCCCGGCGTCACCCCGGCGCAGCTTCGCGCGGCGATGGCCCTCTTGAAGCCCGCGGCGACCCGGGAAGAGATCGACGCGGCGGCAGCCGAGCGCCCTTCTTCGTCCGCTGACGAGGTGACCGCCTCCGGTCTCTCGGACGAGCTCCCCGTCCGGCTGGGCAAACGACCTGCCCAGGAGCCGGTCGCCGGACGTACGAAGCGAGCCGCCACGGTGACCGAGAGGCCGGAGATCGCCGGAATGGGCGACACGGCTCACTCGCGGGCTCCCGGCGAGGGAACCACGGACCCGCCCGGGTACGTGCCCACTGAGGCCTGGCGCGCGGCCTTGGCCGAGAAGGCCGAGGCCGCCGGGCGGGACAATCCCCTCGTTTACGCCGACACCGTGCGGTCCTTGAACGAGCGCTTCTCCCGGGAAGGGTATGCGGATATCGGAAAGAATCGGGCTCGCGCCCTTTGGCAAGAGGTGGTCGGGGAGCAATCTGCGGCAAGAGCCTCTGTTGACGAGCAAGTGGACTCGATCGTCCGTGCCGCGATCGCCGAGAACGCGGGTTCGAGCGTCGGTGAGATAGTCGAACTCCTTTCTGCTAGAAATGTCGCCGACCGGAATACCCTGTTCGCCTCGATCAGCCGGGTCGCGCAAACGTCCCAGCGCGAAATGCCTTCTCGCTTGCCCGCCAGGCGGGGCGAAGTCGGGGGATTGCGGAGTATCGACAGGGAGGAGCTCTCCGGTGTGGTGGAGAGTGCTCTTGCGAAAAATCCCAACCTCTCGATGCTGGGTGTGGCCGCTGCGGTGACCGATGCGGGAATGTACGCCCCGAGAGGCTGGATCGACGATGCGGTACGGGCTGTCGATCCGGAGCGTATGACGAAGAGCGGCGGAAGGATCGCGGACGAAAATCTGCCGAGGCTGGTCAGTGAGCTGATCGCGCGGGAGCACACCTTCGACGAGGTGGTACAGAAGGTTCGCGCGGACGGTTACATCGTCATCCGGCAAACCGTTCACGCGTTGTATCGCCAAGCGAGGCGCGACGCAGGAATGGCCCCGCTGTCGCGAATCGATGACCAGGAGCTCGAGCATCGGGTGACCGAGCTGGTGAACGAGGGTGCGCGCCTCACCGCGACCGATGTCCAGAGACGGCTGGAAGCGGAAGGAATCAGCATCGGCTGGCACCGAGTCCAGCCTGTCCATCTGCGCGTCTCCGTCGCGGCCGAGGTTCGGGTCCAGCTCGGCCAGGACCCCGGACTGTCCCATGCCGCTCTGGTGGCGGCTGTGAAACAAACGCTGCCGAAGGCCGACGACGCACAGCTCGCCGCAGCGGTGGCGTCGTCGATGAACGAAGTGCGAGAGCCGGGAACCGCGTCGCGCGCCGAGTTGTTCACGCCACGATGGGAGAGTCCGGAGCCCGCGCCGGGCCTTACTCCCGAGGCGGAAGCCGGGTACGAGCGGGCCGTGGACACACTGCTCTCCTATGACCCGGATGTGCGTGGAAAACAGCCGACGTTGAAGGCGATGCTCGAAGCCGTGTCGCGGTCGGTTCCGGCGCTCGCCCCCGAGCAGCGGGATGGTGTGCTGGTTTCGCCGAGAGTCAAGGAAGTGGTCGATCGCTGGGTGTTGGCACGGCTGGCGGAAGGACGCGCGCCGGCGTGGGTCGCGGAGAAGTCCGGAAGATTGATTTCGTGGAACGAGCTCGCCGTCGACGGTGACGGCCTGATCTTGCCCCGGTTGCGCGAGATGGTGGAGCGATGGGGGATGACGAGCCTGGCAGAGGGGCGTTCGCCTCGGTGGGTCGAGGAGACGTCGGGCGGATTGCTGCCCGCGGAGCGAGCGGTCGAACGAGCCGTGCGGTCCTTCGATCCGGAGAACGACCAGAGCCTGCCCTCGCTGAGGGCCTTGTTGGAGAGCCGCTCGTCCTGGTTCTCCGATTTCGACCTGACCCTGGACGACCAAGGCGTAGTGGTGTCGCCGCGGATACGAGCGGTGGTGGATCAGTGGGGGTTGGCGCGGCTGGCCGAAGACCGTGTCCCGGCGCTGGTCGCGGCCAAATCCGGTGGGCTGCTCACCGCCCCTCGGCTGGCCAGTGTGTACAACACGACGACGGAGAGCGGAACGCGGGAGGCGACCGCGGGCGGGACGACGGTCTGGCAGGATCAAGCCAATTCCCGCACGACCTGGCCGATCTCCTCGGGGTCGGCGCCGGACTTCATCCTCTCCGCCGCGAGCCGGACCGGGTTGTATCCGATCGAACGCATGGACGATCTCGTTTACTGGCGTGATCCGGCCGACCCGCTGTACCGGGTGGCCGGCTTCCTGGCCGACGCCGAGGGCCGCGTGCATCCGGAGGTGCGGAGCCGAGCCGATGAGATCGAGGTCAAGATCATCGGCGGCGGCAAGAGCCACCTCATGAAGATCGCCCGGAACCGGGCTGATCCTCGGCTCCCCGTGACGGCGGTGCGCGACCTGGAGCGGATCTGGCCGCGGATCGAGAACACCGTCGCGGAGGAGGTGCGCAGGGTGGTCGAACTCGGCTATGTCCCGCCTCGAGAAGGAGGCCCAGAGGTACTTTTGCGTCCGCAACCGGGCCGCAAGGTCTACGTCGGGCGGGTCAAGCCGTTGCACACCGCTCCGCACGAGCAGGTCTTGGTCGGGCAGCTCGGGCTGAACCTGGCCGATCCGCCGGGCGCGGTCCCGGCCGCGGCTCAGCCCTCGCTGCTCAATGGCGAGATCATCGCGATCTACCTCGGTGGATATCTGGGCAGGGTCGCCGAAATGAGAACCGAAGCCGAGGCAGCCGTGGAAGCTGACTGGGAGAGGCGATACCCGGCTTACCCGGCGTATCTCATGCAGACGGGAGATCGGCAGCGGGGCGACCTGGTCAGTGCTGAGGCCGCCGCGAACTCGTCCGCCTTCATCAACGCCGCGACCACTTCGGACGGCCGGACCGATTCGTCCCGGGTCAATGTGTCGATGCTCGCGACGAAGATCGTGTTACCCGACAAAGATCGGCCGCGGCGGACGATCGTGATGACGGCGAACGTGTTCGTGGCGCTGGAGAACGCGTTCGACCCGGAGACGAACCCGTTCGGGGTCCTGCTGACCGACTACGGGGACATGTACGAGTTTTCCGATCCAGAGGTCAAGACCGAAGAACCCTGAGCGCGCCGTCACCAAGCGCGTGAACTGGAGGAACTTCCGCACATCCGGCGGAACGCCGATCTGTGCGAGTGTGGCGTACACCGCTCTCGCCCCTTCTCGCCGTTAGGCGGCAGCCGTGGCATGTCGCGAAAGCCACTTTCGGGACATCAGGCGTCGCGAAAGTGGCTTTCGCGACACGGGACGCCGCCTGCGAGGTGGTCGACGCGGCTGAGTGACCGGGGTGAAGGCTCCCTCCACCGCATTAGACACGGCGATGGGAGCCTTCACCCCACCACCGACCCGCCCGCGACCACGACACCTTTGCCTTACCGTTCACTAGAACCGTCCCAGCCGCTCGCGGCCCCCTTGCCAGACTGCGCACAGTGCGCGAAACGGCGTCCCAATCCAGCCTTCGGTCAGCCCGAGCTCCGAGGCTGGGCGCCACCAAGGTGAACTCCTCTCACTCCGGCGGCTCGGCGCCGGTGAGGAAAACCTCGAGATCGTCCTGAGCCCTGACGACGCTGAGAGCGAGTACGTCGCCAGTGAATCCCTCGGGTGGCTGGGCGAAATGATTCCTGCCGTCACGGGTGATGTAGACGGTCCTGCCGCGGGCTGCGAGGACAAGCTCGAGATGGCCGAGGTGGCCATGACCGCGGATGAGGTCGTTCAGGTGCGTTTCGTGATCTCGGGTGAGGACGCCGGTCCAGAGTTCGAGATGGCCGAACTGGTCCCAATCGAGGGGGAAGGCGGCGATCACGTCGAACAACTGCCGGGCGTCGTGAGGAACGTGGTTCCCATCGGCACCGGGTAGCAGGAAAGCCCCGTCGAGGTGATGCTCCCGTGGGACGACGATACGTAACGTGCCGGGCGAAGCATGCGGAAAGGCATTGAGAACGTGAGGTGCGTAGGTCGCCTTGACGAAGGCAGCGCCGCGGGAAAAGGGTATGACCTGTACTGGTCCGCCGGACGCGGCAACCGTGAACGTGGTGGTATCCGGAGGGAGGCCGGCTCCGTCGTCGTAAACGGCTTCCGCGTGTTCCCGCAGCGCGTCGCCGGAGCCGGTGATGTGGCGGATCCGCATCTGGGTCACCAGTGCGGTGATCCTCTCGGAAGGCGGCAATTCGCGAAGCCAGGGATTGAATCGTACGATCTCGCCGACGCGGTGTGAGACGGCGTCCCGATTCTCCGGCAGGCCTGCCGGCAAGTCGGCCAGCCGGTCGCCGTTGAGGGTGGCTTCGTGGGTCGCTTGGGTGACCAGTTCGGTGAGGGTGTGTTGTGATCCGGTGATGCCTTCGTGGGCCATTCGGGTGGCGATGTGGTCTGGTCCGATGGTTTTGTCGGACCAGGCCGCGGCGTAGGCGAGTTTGCCGATCAGGTCGTGATCGCGGGGGTTGTCGGCGTTCAGGTGCCGGCCTAGGAAAAGAGGTTCGGGTCGCAGTGTGAGGAGTTCTCGTGCGGCGGGTTCCGCGCCGGGGTCGTGGTGGTGCTCGCGTCGCCTGGCGTTCACCGTCTTTTCGAGTTTCCCGGTGTCCCCGCGTACGTTGAATCGATGCAGGCGACGGATTATCTCGGGTGTCTTGAGGTGAGGTTCGATGGTGAGGATGGCGTTGATGAGCGAGTTGATCGGGTCGAGGTTTTCGGCGTCTTTTATGGACATGGCGGGATGGCGGCGCCGGTGTTTCTCCGCGACTTCGATGGCTGCTTCGGCCGCTTTTACCATCGTGCTTCCCTTGCTGGCGAAGCCGGACTGTTCGGCGAGGCGGGCTATTGTCGCCGCGTTCTCGGTGGGGTGATCGATCGCGAGTTGCCATAGTGCGACGGTGAGGTCGTTGGGTGTGTCGAGGTCGAGCACCTCCTCGCGTTTGCTGGCGCGGTAGACAGGGTGCCAGGTCGAACCGTCGGCGGAAGCTTGTTGTCGTGCTCTGGTGATTGCCGGGTGTATTCCCTTTTTGGTCGAATCAACGCCCTTTTGGGAAAGGTGGAATCGAAGGGCTTCTTTTCCGATGTTTCCGTGTTCGTCGACGACTTGCCGGGCGAGTTCGGCGATCGCTGTCTGATGTCGGGGGTCCTCGGGGTTGAGTTTGCGCGCCGGGGTCGTTGTCGTCTCTTCGGGAGCGGTGGTGGATTCAGCTGAGAGGTCGAGGTTGACGAATGACGTGTCGATGGCGAAGTCGGGATCGACGAGTAGTCTTGCTGTACTTGCGTGCAGGAAGTCGAGGGCGCGCTGCCGCAACTCCTCCTGAGGGCCGGTGATGTGCCGGGTTCGCATCGCTTTTACCAGTTCGGGCAGGCGGTCGGCATCCCTGAGCTCGCCTTTGAAGATCACGATTCCGCCGAGCCGGGCCTGGATGGCGTCGTGATGGTCGGGGTTGTCGGCGGACAGCCGCACCAGCCGGTCGCCGTTGAGGGTGGCTTCGTGGGTCGCTTGGGTGACCAGTTCGGTGAGGGTGTGTTGTGATCCGGTGATGCCTTCGTGGGCCATTCGGGTGGCGATGTGGTCTGGTCCGATGGTTTTGTCGGACCAGGCCGCGGCGTAGGCGAGTTTGCCGATCAGGTCGTGATCGTGAGGATTGTCCGCGTTCAGTTCGCGACCCAGAAAGGTCTTGCCCTGCGGGCCGGACAAGTGGCCGCCGATGGCCTGAAGCGCGCTTCGGGTCGTTCGTGGAGTGGCGAAGGCTTCATTGAGCAGGTTGAGAAGTTCCGCCTGACTACCCTGCACGTTCCGTTTCCGGAGTTCGCCGAAAATGGAGTTCGCCGTGGGTTTGTCGTGCGAGGCGATGAGGATCTCGATCAAAGATTCGATCCTGGGGCGGTGTTCCGGCTCGCGCACCTGCAGTACCGGATCTCGACGGTCGTCGAGTTCGGCGGTGCTGATCGCCAGTCGCGCGTTGGCGATCAGCTGGTCCATCTTGCCGCTGAAGCCTGCTTCTTCAGCGGCGCGGGCGATCGCCGTGGCGTCCTCGTTCGGCCGGGCAACCGCTCGTCGCCATAGCCATACGGTGAGATCATCGGGGTTCGCCGCGTCGAAGGTCCCGTTGCCGATCTCCTTCCCCCGATAGGTAGGACGCCACAGGCCATCGGTCTCTCGAAGGGTTTCGCGGGCGTTGTTCAGTATGGTTCTGAGAGATCCCTTCTTGCTGCTCGGCACGCCTTCGCCGGTCATGTAGACCAACAACGACCTGATGTCCATGTCGCCGTGCTCCTGAAGCACCTTGAGCGCGACCGCGGCGAGTTGGTCGGGATCGTCGGCGTCGATGGCGTGCTCCGTGCGCTTTCTGCTGCTTTCGCCGGAGGGAGCCGCGGCCTTGCGTTTGGGACCGAGGGTGAGGGTGCCCGCGGGCAGGTCGCCGGGCACTGTGGTGGTGGTGCGGATGTCGCCGTCGGGCGCGATGTGGACGAGCCGCCCGGGGTGGGGCAAGGTCAGGCCGGTACCGAACGCGGCGCGAGCGGCGACGGCGAGCTGGGAGTGCTGGGTGGCGGTGAGGTCGCAAGCCCAGAGTTCGACGTCGGTGTAGGTGTTCCAGGCGGCGACATGCGGCGGGAGGTGGGTGAGGACGTCGAGGAACTGGGCGAGGGTGTGGGGGACGAGGCGCCGGCCTGGCTCGTCGGCGAGCCCGATTGTCCCGTTGTCGTGGTGGGCGACGACGCGGAAGACACCCGGCCGGGGCTCGGGGAAAGCGTTGAGGACGTTACCGGTGTAAGCCTCGGTGACGAAAGCGACTCCGCCACCGTCGGCGAGCGGGACCGCTCGGACCGGCTCGACCGGCGAGTAGACGGTACTGCCCGGCGTGGTCGTCGAGGCCGTGAGTCCGTCATGGGTAGGGCGGGGAACAACCTGATCCATCGCGGAAGTGGTGAAGGTCGCCGCCAGGGTGACCTGAGCTTCCTGTGACACAGCGCCGCCGACGGTGGGGTTGCTCGTTGTCTCGGAGGGAGCTGCCGGAGCAGGGAACGGCGTCCCCGCGATGACCTGCGCCTGTGGCGGAGACAGGACGGCAGGCATGGTGGACGGTGCGGCGGCCGAGCGAGCGAACCCGGCGTCTGCCCCGCGAGCCACGGCCTGGCTGGCTGTGGTCGAAGAACCTGTGTGGCTGACGCGTGACACCGGATCCGTCGCCGGTTCCTTCGAACTCCCCGACGAACGCTCGGCAGAGGACACCGAGCCGGGTGCCTGAGACGCGGCGTTGGATGCCGGCTTCGCTGTGTCGCGGGTCGTCGCCGCGATACCGGTCTTTGGACCGGTGCTGATCGCGCCGGAAGGTTTGTCGTTGCCCGTCGTCAGAGGTGACGCGGCGACATCTCCAGCAGCTGTGGCTTTCGCCGGTGCTGTGGTCGCGGTGGCGGGGGCTGGAGGGGTGTAGAGGGTGCCGACGGCGTGGGAACTGGTGGTGTGGGCGGGTGTTTTCTCGGCGCGGAGTTCCGGTTGGGCGGCGATCGCCGAGTAGGGCGGTGGTGCGGCGAGTGTTTCGGGGGTGTCGAGAATGGCTTCGCTGTTGCCGGTGGCGGGTTTCGCAGTGGGGATGGTGAGGTCGGGGATGTGGGGTGGGTGGATGGTGTCGAGGTTGACGTTGGGGGTGGTTCCGTTGGTGTGGCTGCCGCCGTAGCGGGAGAGGGCGCCGAGGGCGCCGAGGGCGGGGTTGCCGGTGGGGGCGCCGAGGGCGAGGTTGATCAGGGGTGCGGTGGCGATGACGGTGATCATTTGGCCGGTGGCGTAGGCGGCGTCGCCGAGGGCGGCGAGGGGTTTGTTGATGGTGGTGATGATGTCTTGGGCGGTGACCCCGGCGGTCTGTTTGACGAGTGTGTCGAGGTGGGCGGGGTCGATGGCGAGGCGGTCGCGGAGGCTGAAGGCGGTGGAGCGGATTCCTCCGGCGGCGGAGTGGAAGACGCCGGCGAACGCGCCGCCCAACGCGCCACCGACGAAAGAGGAGGTCAAGGATTTGGTGTCCCAGCCTTGGCGGTCGCCGTCGGCGATTTGGCGGGCTTGGACGCCGAAGTCGGTGCCGCCCATGAGTGCGGCGCCGAAGGCGGCGAAGCCGCCGGTTTTGATGGCGAGGTCTTTCGCGAACTTCAGCAACGCGGTTTTGGTGGCTTGCGACAGACCACCACTGAGGGAGAGTTGACCGAGCCGGGTGATCAGGGCTCGCCAGATCGCGGTGAGCGCGACTCTGGCGGCGGCGATGACGACCCCGGTGAACAGGGCTCCGATGAGGGTGGCCATCAGGTGGATGATGGAGGCGAGGGTGAAGGCGGCGAAGACGACGAACATGACTTTGGTTTTGTAGACGTCGGCGGCGGCGTTCTGCGCCATTTTCGCCAGCTCACCGGCGGCCTCACCCAGTCCGGCGACACCGTCGGGGATGGTGGTGTTCAGGAAGTGGGCGAAGAACTCCCCGGTCTCGCCTTCCAGGACCTGCGGGACCGCCACCCCGGCCGCTCGGGCAGCGGCTTCGAACACACCTGCGGCGTCTTCGAACGCTTCCCACGCTTTCCACAACGCGACCAGACCCTGATCGTCACTCTCCGGCCACGACAAGCCGAGGGTGAACTCCAGGAACTTCCGCACATCGGGGGGAATGTGCACACCACCCTCACCCACAGGCGGCACCTCCCACCGTCTTGAGGACACGCTGATCAGCACTTTCATTCGGCTGAGCCATCATGTAACCGGTTCAGACCGGGAGTCACCTGTGGAGGGAACCCGGCAGGGTAACCAGAGGGAATCACCTCACCAGCCAGCGCAGGTGCGACGGAAGCCTCCTTCGCGTCTTCTCGGCGGTGGGTGGCAATCGCGACGCCGTGCCATGGCGGATAACGGGCAGCCCTGCTAGCCGGAAAGGCGGCATTCCGGCTCTGTGAGCCCGCCACCGCAGACGGTGACCCGGCCAGGGCCCATGCTGGTGAGTGAACTCCCCCTATTCGGCGGTGCCGTGCCCGGAATTCGGGGACCCCCACAGCTCAAGAAGTAGCTTCCGGACCAAGGTCTGGCTCTGGCAGGAAGGACCCGGCGCCTCATGGAGGAACAGACACAGCAGCGCACCACCAGCTCGGTCCGGCTGCGGTTCGTGCTCGGCCAGCGGACGGCCGAACTGGCGTTGCCGGCCGAAGTTCCGCTGGCCGATCTGCTGCCCGCGATCCTCCTTCAGTTCGGTGCGGAGACGATCGAAGAGGGAGCGGAGCACGAAGGCTGGGTCCTGCAACGGCTGGGGGAGGAGCCGCTCGACGAGGACCGCTCGCCGGGGCAGCTGAACCTGCTGGACGGCGAAAGCGTCTATCTGGCGCCCCGCGCCGACCAGCTCGCCGCGATCGACTACGACGATCTCGTCGACGGCGTCGGCGACCGGGTGCGGGAGCATCCCGGCAAGCTGACGCCCACTGGCGTGCGGCGGATGTTCGAAGCGGGCGCGCTGGTGCTGCTGCTGTCCGGCTTGTATCTCTTGCCCGGCGCGGGGGCGCCCGCGGTCCAGGCGCAGTTCGTCGGTGGCTCCGCCATCCTTCTGCTTCTGGTGTCCGCGTTGGTCGCGCGCGGTTCCGGCAGCTCCCGCGCGGCGATAATCCTGGTGGGCGGCGGCGTCTGTTACGCCGTACTTTCGGCTTGGCTGATCGTCGGCGTATTGGCGCCGACGGCACCGCTGATGGTCCAGATCACGGCCGCCGGAGCGGGTGGGTTGATCGCCCTGACCGTCGGACTGGTGGCTGTCGCCGACGCGGCGCTCCTGTTCGCCGGCGGGATCATCTTTTGCCTCACCCTGGCGATCGCCGGCCTGTTCGGATCCATCGTCTCGGTCAGTGCCGCGCAGGCCGCCGGAGTCGGCCTCGCCGTCTCGCTCGTCATGGGGGTGTTCGTCGGACCGACGGCGTTCCGCTTGTCGGGCTTGAGCCTGCCGATGCTGCCGACCGGCGCGGACGAGCTGAGCGAGGACATCGATCCCGTGCCGTTCGAGACGGTGGTGGATCGCGGCGCCGCGGTCGTCGGCTATTCGACCGCGCTGCACGCCGGCCTCGGCCTGGCGCAGGTGGTGCTGATGCTGCTGCTCGTGGCCGAGGCCGACACCTGGTCGATGGTGCTCGCCCTGGTCGCGGCCGTCCTGCTCGCCCTGCGTTCGCGCCACCCCAGCGGGACGATCGCGCGGTGGTCGATGCTGGTCCCGGCGGCGGTGGCCGTCGGTGCCGATGTCACGCACGTCGCCGCCGGACTCTCGCCGACCGGGCGCCTGCTGCTCGTGGTCCCGCTCGTCCTGCTCGGAACCGGCCTGCTCCTGGTGGCCGCGGAGAGGCTGCCGGGCCTTCGGCTTCGTCCTTACTGGGGCAGGGCCGCGGAGATCTTCGAAACGATCACCGCGATCGCGATCCTCCCGATCCTGTTGCAGGTGCTGCACGTCTACGCCGCCGTACGGACCATGGTGAGCTGATGAAGTCACGCAAGGACCAGGTTCAGGCGTACTTCTTCGTCGTCGGCAGGCTGACCGCGGCGGTCGCCCACGGCGACGCCGATGCCATCCAGGCACCGGGGCGGCGCATGATCACCGGCACCATCTTCGGGATCATGATCGCGGTGCTGCTGGCGGCGATCTTCGGTATCTACGGGCTTTTCGTGCCGAGTACTGACAACTCCTGGCGGCAGGCGGGGACCATCGTCCTCGACGAGGACAGCGGTGCCCGTTACCTCTATCTGGACGGCCAGTTGCGCCCGGTGCTCAACTACTCGTCCGCGCGCCTGCTGGCACCGAAGGCCGAAGGGAAGATGGTCGCCGTCTCCCCGGCTTCGCTGAAGGGGACGCCGGTCGGCCAGCCGGTCGGCATCTCGGGCGCACCCGACGCCCTGCCCACGTCGGCGGAACTCGACACCGGCGCTTGGACCGTCTGCACGGGCTCCGATGTGGACAGTGATGCCCCCGGCGTCGTCACCGTCCTCATCGGACGGCCCCCCGAGGGTGGGCTCACCGACCGGCAAGGGTTCCTGGTGACCGGGCCGAACGGATCGGTCTATCTCGTCTGGAACGGCTCCCGGCTGCGGATCACCGACCCCGCGGTGCTGGTCTCCCTCGGGTACGGCAACGCCGAACCCTCGCCGGTGTCCGCCGCCTGGCTGAACCCGATCCCGCAGGGACCGGATCTGTCCGTACCGGCGGTACCCGGCCTCGGCGGGCGGGGCCCGGTCATCGCGGGCAGGCAGAGCCTCATCGGCCAGGTCTACGAAGTGCGCAACACCGCGCTCGGGACCGAGCAGCTCTATGTCGTCCGTGACGACGGCGCCGCCGCGGTGAACCGTACGGTGGCAGCGCTGCTACTGGCCGCGCCCTCGACGGCGAAGAGCTACCCCGACGGACCCGTCGAACCGATCCGGATCGGGGTCGGTGAGATGGCCGGCGTCCCGGCGTCGGGAACGGTCTTGGGCACCGGACTGCCGGAAGCACCGCCCGAACTGGTCGGTGATTCACCGGAGACCCAGCGCTGCATGCGTTACGGCACCGGAAGCGCGGACCCGCCGGTGGCGGAATCGCTGCCTTCGGCGAGCGTCCGCGCCGCGTCGGCGCCCTCCGCCACGCACGAGGTGGGCGCGGCCGCCGGCCGGGTCGGTGTCCCGGCGGGCCGGGGAGTGCTGGTCGCCCCCAAGGCGGTGCCCGGCGCGGCACCTGGTCCGCCTTCACTGGTGACACCGCTGGGAATGCGGTATCCGCTGGCAGGTCAAGACGAAATCGCGGCGCTGGGCTATCAGAACGTGGCGCCCGTGGCGGTTCCGCAGGAGCTTTTGGACCTTTTCCCGGCCGGACCGCTGCTGAGTACGTCGGCCGCGTCGGCGACCGCGGCGTCCTGACCGGGGCCGCTCGTAAGGGGACCTCCTCCGACTGGCCAAGGTGGAGCGAATTCTCCCGACAACGCGGAATCCCCGACCTAATCTTCGAATATGGCCGACGCCGAGGATCGCGATCGGCGGCCGGACCAAGACAAGACCTGACCGCAGGAGGAATCTCAAATGCCGAAAACGACACAGCTCGACCCGGCGGAAATCGACGCACAGGCCACCCGGCACGAGGCCACTTCCGACAACATCATCCAGCAGCTCAACCAGCTGAAGTCGCAGGTGGACGCGACGCTGGCCGGAAGCAACAGCGCGGCCACCAAGGCCCTGTCCACGACCTGCGACAACTGGATCGAGGGGCTGAAGCGCACCATCCTGGCCAACCTCACCGAAATGGCGGGCTACATCCGCAAGGAGTCGCAGGGACAGGACGCGCAGGACCAGGCCGCCGGCCAGGAGATCGCGCGGCTCCCGATGGAGACCAGCAGCTTCCTCGGCGCCTGACCCGTACTCGACCGACTCTCCATTTCTCTGAAAGGGCAATAAATTGATTACCTACGACTACGAAGTCATCGACCAGTGCCTGACGATGATGAAGAACAAGGCCACCGAGATCGAGGGGCAGACGACCGATCTCGAAAACGACGTCAAGCGCATCATGGTGGGCTGGCAGGGAACCACGGCCGACGCGTACGACGCCAAGTGCCAGGGGCTGAGGGGAAACCTCATCACCAGCCGAGAGCAGCTGGACTCCCTTCGCGTCGCGCTGCAGGCGGGTGCGGAGGGAATGCGGGACCAGGACGCGCGAGGCGCGCGCGGTCTCTGATGCCGGCGCGGCCGTTCCGGTGGTGCGTCCTCCAGCGGACGCACCACCGGAAGGCCCGATCTCATCCTCTCCCTGAAAGGAGCTGATCATGAGCACCAACTTCGACACCGAGGCGATCAAGGTCTCGGCCGAGAAGATCGGCAAGATCATGGACGACATGAGCGCTTTCCAGGCGCTCAAGGCGCAGTGGCCGAACGCCGGCAAGTTCGAGACCGCCGTCTGGCTGGAACACATCATCGACGACCGCCGCAACGGCATCGTCGCCCACGGCGAGCACCTCCAGACCGTTCTGCACGACCTCCGAGCGACCTTGATCTCCATCGCCGACGGCTTCAAGAACACCGACGACGACAACGCCAAGTCGATCCTGCAGAGCATTCAGGGCCTCGAGGCGAAGATCTCCGGCGAGATCGCCCAGTTCGACCAGCAGACCGAAGCCGCACAGCAGAACACCGCCGGACAAGCCACGCCCGACGACGGGGACGGCTACAACGATCCGGCGCAAAGCCAATCCGTGTGACCCTCGCCGCAGCCCGCCTCGCTTCCGACCGGTCAGCTGCCACCGCCTGAAGGAATTCCAGCCATGTCCGATGCACCCGCCGCACCCGCGTCTGCGCTCGACGGAGCGAAATTCACTCAGTCGGCTCCCGCTTTCGACCCGAAGCAGTACGGCAACCTCACCGAGATCACCAAGGCCGTTCACGATCTCACGCACAACGCCGACGACGCGCACGCCGACCTGTCCCACTCGTCGGCGGCCGAGCAGTTCTATGAGCTGGAAACCTCGGTGAACACGGCGGTGCAGCGCATCGGTGAGATCAACGAGGCGATGGCCACCGAACTGAAGGCCTTGCGGGACAGTCTCGTCGGTGAGGCGGGCGACGCGCTCCAGTCCTACGGCACGGCGATCCTCAAGCAGAGCGAAGACCTCTACAGCGCCCTCAACGGTGGCCAGTACGGCGCGGCGATCGGGAACGTCGGGCACGCCATCCAGGCCTTCGCCGCGGGCTGGTGGCAGATCCAGTCCCAAATGGACAAGGAACAGAACTCCGCCAAGGAGATCCTGGAGAACGAGGCCTCGCGGTACATCCAGGAAGCCACCACGCAGCAGCAGGTCGACTCGGTGCAGCCGTGGCTGAAAAAAGAGCTCGACAGCATGTACGACCAAGCAGCCGAAGAACGTCTCAAGCGCCTGCAGGAAGCCGTCGGCGCGCTGGCGAACCAGTACAACAACCGCGGGAACGACCTCGCCCCGATCCAGATCGTCAACGGCCTCGCCGACCCCGGCGCGGCGGCCGACGTGGCCCGGCAACAACAAGAGGCGTTGTCCCCTGCCAAGGGCACGGATCAGCTGGCGGCCGGGGGAGAGGTCGACCGCACCCAAGACCCGTTGTCGGAGCTGAAACCGGCCACCGAAGGTGCCGTCGCGACGGATCCCGCCCAAGCGGAAGAGGCCCAGGCGGCGGCCGAACAGGCCGCGGGCGGGGCAGGGACCGGCGGAGCGGGTTCGGCGACGGATCCCGCGCTGGAACAGGCCAAGCAGCAGGCGGCGGATGCCGCCGGCGCGCTCACCGACGCGGCTGTGCCCGCGACAGAAGGCGCGACAGAAGGCGCGGCGGCCGGAGAGGGGGCGGCCGCACCCAGCGAGGCGAGCACCGCTCAGCCCGCGACCGATCCCGCGGCCGATCAGGCACTCCAGGACGCGAAGCAGGCAGCCAACGACGCCATCAACGGCCTCACCTCCCCGCCGGGCGGAGACACCGCCGGCGCCGGAACCGACGGCAGCGCCGGGACTGGTGGCGGTGCCACCCCGGGCTCCGAAGGCAGCGGTGTTGTGCCGGCGGGAGGCGTCGGAGTGCCTTCGGCGCAACAGCAAGCGCAATCGGCCGCCGACGCCAAGCGGAAGCAGGCGCTGGACGACGCGAAGAAGGCCGCGAACGACGCCATCGAAGGTCTCACCGGGCAACCCGCGACCGAATCCGGTGGACCCGCCGGTGGCGGTGCCGGATCCGGTGGTGATCCGGCCAGTGCGGCGAAGGACGCGGCCGGACAGGCGATCGACGATCTCGCGAGCAGCTCGCCTGATCAGCAGCAGGCTCTCGACCAGGCCAAACAGGCCGCACAGCAGGCCATCGACGACCTCACCGGCCAGGGGGTCACCGATCCCGCGGCGCTGGGCCAGGGCGCGAGCGACGCCATCGACAAGATGGCGCAGCAGACGCAGGACCCCGCGACGCAGGAAGCCCTCGCCAACGCCAAGCAGGCCGCGCTGGACGCCATCAACGGTGACTCCGCCGCGGACACCCCGCGTCAAGAAGCCTTGGACAGCGCCAAGAACGCGGTGCACCAGGCGATCGACGGGCTCGAACAGCCCGACTCCACGCCCGAGGAGAAGCAGGCGTTCGCCGACGCGAAGGCCGCCGTGGACAAGGCGATCGACGGTCTCTCCGGCTCCGATCCGCTGGCGGACTTCCTCGGTGGCGACCAGGCGGCGGCCCAGGCGGCCTCGGCGCCGGCTCCGCTGGGCAGTGGTATCGACGCAGGAGCCCTCGACGTCGGCGGTTCGGGCGGCTCGGGTGGCGGTGTCGGTGGTTCCGGCGGCAGCGCCGGGGGTTCCGCCGCGCTTCCCACAGCGGCCGGCTCCGCCGCGCTGGGCCAGTTCGACACGCAACCCGCGCGAGGAGCGGCGGTGCCCGCCGCGGCGGTGCCGACGGTCTCGGGAATGCCCGCCCTCGACCCCAACCTCGCCCAGGGCGGGATGCCGATGGGCGGAATGCCCATGGGCGGTGCGCCGATGGGCGGCGGGATGGGCGCCGGGGCCAACGGCGAGCAGAAGGAACGCGAGCCGCAGATCTGGCTGCAGGCCGAAGAAGGCTCGTGGGGCGATGGCGACAAGGACGGACCGCGACACCGTCCGGTGCTGGGCAGGGACTGAGCCATGACCCAGCCCGCGCCTCCTGTCGACGACCCGGCCCTGGCCGGTCTCAACTTCGAGCAGCTCGCCCAGCTCGTCGAAGGACAGAATCCGGACGCGCTGTACCAGCAGGCGGCCGCCTTCGACAGCGCGCTCATGCGGTATCACGACATCTTCGCGGAGATCGTGCGAGAGAGCAGGCAGGTGAGCGAGCTGTGGGACGGCCAGATCGCCGAAGCCTTCGACTCCTTCGCCGCCGAGCTGACCGGTGGCGTCGACAAGATGGTCCAGACCATGGAGAGTCCCGGTCACGGTGTGCTGTTACGTCGTGCCGGTGACGCGCTCACCGTGGCGCAGCAGCGTTTCCGGGAGCTGCGGGCACAACCCGGGCACGAGGCGGACAACCGGCCCGCCCTGCAGATCGTCCACGACCTTTCGGCCGCGTACCAGGAGGCCGGCGGGGCCATGCCGCTACCGCCGGAGTTCGTGCGGCGCCTGCCCGGGGCCACGGCGGACGCGCAAGGTGTCCGGGGCGGCGGCGCCGCGGCGGGTGGCGCGTCGCCCGTTCTCGCGACGGCCGACCCCGCCGCGAGCGCGGACGCCGCCGGGCACGGACAAAGCGACTGGGCGGCCGCCGGAGCCGGCCACGCTTTCGGCGTCGCCGGAGCGATGATGGGCTCGGCGGTCCCTGGAGGCGGCAGCAGTACCACGATGGGCGCCGTCGGGGGAGGAGTCGGCGGGTACACCGGCCATGGACCTCCGGTGCTGGGCCGGTCCGCGCCGATGGCGGCCCAGGCCGCACACCAGCCCGTCGGCAGGGCCGACACCGCCCGGGGCCCGATGGGCGGCGGTCTGGTCGGCGCGCTGGGCCGTGGCCGCCCGGACAAGAAACGCGAGCGGGAGCGGCAGACGTTCGCCGTGCAGCAGGAAGACGCGACGGCGACAGCGGGAACGGTCGAAGACGCGCGGCAGCGGGCGGCGGGCGTCAGCACGACTTCGTCGGTTCCCGACGGTGTCGACGCGAAGTCATCGGCGCCGTCGGAATCCGGAATCGTGATTCCGGCGGTGGCCACCGCCGCCTCGCCCGCACCGGCGAGCGCGCCCGCTGTCGCGACCGCGTCGGCGGGCAGCACGGCTTCGACGGGCACACCGGTCCCAGGACCGTCCCAGCCGTCGGCGGTCGCATCCGTTCCGGGGTCGTCCGGTAGCGGCGGGACCGCCGCGCCTCTGTCGCTTTCTTCCGGAAGTTCGACGATCTCGTCGGTCCCGACCGCCCCCGCGGGCGGCGGAACTCCGGCCGTGCCCCCGGTCAGCAGGCTCGACGCGACCCTGCCGGTGACACCCGTGCCCCCGCCCGCCGGTACACCCGCCCCGGCGGCCACCGGACACGGCGCGCCGATGATGCCGATGGGGATGATGGGCCGCGGGATGGGCGCCGAATCCGGGGCCGAGGCCCGGGATCCGGACATCCCGGTCGGTGCCGCGCCCGAGGTCTGGGACTCCGGTGCGGGAGCGGCGGTGCTGGGACGTCGTCCCAAGGAAGAGGTCCCACCCGCCCTGGATGACGGTGCGGGTACGAACGAATTCACGCCGGGCTGGCTTTCCTCCGGCCGCATCGATGGACGAAAGAGCTGAACGACATGAGCGATTGGGCTTCACTGGGCGATTCGGAACGCGCGCTGGAAAAAGCGATGGCCGATCTGAACGCCGAACGCGAAAAACTCACCGAGCTGAGCCGCGTGTGGAAAGAAGAGCGTACGACCATCAAGGCGAAGGACCAGTCGCTGTCGATGACCTTCGACGGTCGAGGCGACCTGGTGGAACTCGTCTTCAACGAATCGAAGTACCGCGCGATGCCGCCGGCTCAGCTGGCCAGCGTCATTCTCGAGACCTTGCGAAACGGGCGCGCGAAAAGCCTGGAACGCATGAACGAGATCATGGGCGTCGGCGGTTCGCAGGACGGTATCGACCTCGCGGCATTCGCCACGGGAGAGCTCGATGCCGAGAAGATCATGGAATCCCTGATGGGACCGATGTACGAGAAAATGGACGAATTCGGTGTCGAAATGCCCGGACGGCGGGAAACGCCGCGGCGTGAGGAGTGACGATGGCTGACCAATTCCGGCTCGACCCGGAGGCACTGGAGCGGGTGAACGGCGACCTCGCCGCGGCCACCGCGCGATTCAAGGAGGCCCTGCGCGAGCTGGGCGGCAAACTCGCCGAGCACTACGGCTGCTGGGGCGAGGACGAGGCGGGCAAGGCGTTCGCGAAGAACTACGTCCAGACCGCGCAGGAGACCAATTCGGGCGCCCACCAGACCGCCGACGGTGTGGAGAGCACCTGCGGGAGCCTGCGCGACGCGTCGAAGCAGTTCGTGGGCCTCGACGAGGAGAACGCCCGCGCGCTCGACAAGAGCATGGGCGAGCAGTTCTCCCAGAACAAATAGCGCGTCGAAGCGAGTACGGGCCGCTCCGCCGATCCGTTGGCGGAGCGGCCCTTCCAGGTCTCGGTGCGCGGAGGCCGGGCGGTCCGAGGGGGAGCGCCCGGCCCCCAGGCACCGAGACCGTTCACGGGGGAAAGTCCCCATTCGGGCTAGTGCGTGCCCTGCGGTCGGGTGGCGGTGGGCGGCACATGGTCCTCTGAGAGTGAATCGGTCTCGGTATCTCGGTGAAAGGAAGTGGTGAGGGTGGTCGTGGGCGAGGAGACGATGACCGTGGAGCCCGAGTCGGAGCAGTGGCTGCTGTTGCTGGATCCGGCGTGGAGCCCGTCGGAGGAGGGGCAGGAGCCGCCGGTCGAGGCGGTGGTGGGCATGTGGCCGGTACTGGAGGAGAACCGGGTGGGGAAGTTCCGGGGCAATCCGGAGTACCGGCCGACGGACGAGAACTCGCCCGCGGATCCCTTGGACGCGGTGTTGCGGCTGATGATCGAAGGATCGGCGGAGACCGAGCAGCTGCAGGCGATGTTGTGCGGGACCCTGATGGACGTGGCGATGAACGGCGACGGCCGTCCGCTGGTGATGAAGTCGCCGGACGACGTCCGGTGCGTGGTGGTGGCGACGGCGGGCTCGTACCGGGACCTGGTCGTGTCGCCGAGCTGGTTGCGGACGGATCTGGCGGGGCTCATCGAGCTGCTGGAGGATCAGTACGACGTGCTGTTCAACTCGGGCGGGCCGGCCTCGGTGCGGCTGACCGGGGATTTCCTGCGGATGACCGGTGAGCTGTCGGAGGAGGAGCTGGAGGAGATCCAGCAGGCCTTCCGGGACCGGGCCCAGGTGCAGGTGGTGTCGAGCGATGCCGAGACCCCGGCCGAGACCGAACCGGCGGCGGAGTCCGAGACCGAGGACGTTCCGGTGACCGTGACTTCGGCGGGCCCGGAGACCCCGGTGGCCGAAGCCGAACCGGTGGCGGAACCCGGGACCGCGGCCGAAACCGGTGGCCGAGGGGCGTAGACCGGGCCGGAACGGACGACACACGTGATCAGAGGGACGACACCTGTCCCGTCCGTCTGATCACGCGTGTCGTCCGTCTGATCACGAGTGTCGTCCATTCCGTCACGCGAGACCGCCACCCACGGACACGGCCGACCGGATCACGAAGCCCGCCTCGACCCGATACGCCACGTTTGCCTCACCTCAATAAGACTCGGCCTGCCCCGTGGAAGCGTCAGCTTTGACAGGCGCGCAGACCGGTGGTGAATTCGCCGTTCGGATCCGCCGGGCGCCCGCCACGCAGCGCGGTACGGGTGGCGCGGAGGGCCAGAGGCACCATGGAGTCCGTCTGGAGTGAGGCCGCGTCCGGAATCCCGAATCCGAGAAGCCGCGAAGGCGCCGTAAGGCCGGGAGGTGCGGTGGGGCACGGCTTGCGCCGCCTGCTCGCCGCCGACTGACGCCCGGCGCGCGACCGGGACTGATCGGCCGCCGTCTTTCCAGTGAGCCGCCGGACGGGGATCTCGGTCCCGAGCGCGTCGAGCACGGCCGAGCGCACCGACGGCCGCGAGAACGCGAGCTTGGTGCCCGCTTCGATGAGCAGACCGGCTTCCATCGCCTCGGCGAGCGCCGGGACGATGTGTGACGCCGCCTTTCCCATCGCCGCGGCCACCGAGCCGAAGTCGAATTCCTGGCCGGCGATCGCGGCCTGGCGCAGCAGCTCCCGCGTCTCGACGGCGAGCCCTTGGACCAGGCGGACGACCGCCGTGGAATCGGGTTCGGCCGGTTCGGGGAGCGTCGTCCCCGGTGCTACCTCGGCGACCCCGTCGACGACGGTCAGCGCCGGACCCGCCAGCAGGGCTTCGGCCAGTTCACGAAGCCTGCGCGGGTTGCCCGCCGCTCCGGCGGCGAGCCGTCGCAGTGAGGCGCCCGCCGGTGCGCCGACGAGCTCGCCGACGAGGTCGTTCACCTCGGTTTCCGGCAGTGCAGACACCCGGATCACGTCGTCGATACGGTGCGCCACCGTCTCTCGCAGCCGGGCGACCGCGTCCCGCTGTGGGGCGGGCCGGGTGACGGCGAAGGTCAGCAGGGGCAGCCGTCGGCTGGCCGCGGCCAGCCGGTGCCACAGTCGCAACGTGGCTTCGTCGGCCTGGTGGAAGTCGTCGAGGACCACCACGAGCCGCGCTTCGGCGCACAGCTCATCGACGCGGTCCAGGAGACGCTCCACCGCGGCTTCCGGCGGCAGGTCCTCCGTAGTGGTCCCCAGCGCGCGTGCGACGGCCTGGAGCGGTCGCGGGGCGCCGGCTTCGCCCAAACTCGCCCAGGCCAGGTGACAGGGAAGCCCGTCGAGTTCGTCCAGGCCGGTGGACAGCAGTTCCGTCTTGCCGATCCCGGCCTCGCCTTCCAGCCAGGCGGCCGCCCCGTGGCCGTCCCGCAGAACGCCGACCAGACGGTGCAGGGAGGCGATCTCGGCACGACGTCCGTGCAGGCGGGTCGTCCTCGCAGTGGGTTCCGGCCACACGCGTACCAGGGACGGGGCCTGTCGTTCCTGCTCGCGGGCCAGATGGACGGGTTCACCGTCGAGGATGTGGTGGTAAGCCCACATCAACTCGTCCCCAGGGTGCACGCCGAGCTCCGTACGGAGGGTGTGGCGGGCCTGGTGGAAGGTCTCCAGGGCTTCGCTGGTGCGGCCACCGCGGTGCAGGGCGATCATCAGCGAGCGCCACAACGGCTCGCGAAGCGGATGTGCCCGCACGGCGGCGGTCAGCTCGGGGACGAGGTCCGCGTAGGAGCTCGTCTCCACGGCGGCGGCAGCGCGTTCTTCGACGACGGTCAGCCGCCGATCGGCCAGCCGCTCGCGGTGCGCCTCGGCGAAGGGGCCGGGCAGGCCGGCGAGCGCCTCACCCCGCCACAGGGCGAGTGCTTCGTCGAACTTCGCGACCGCGGCCACCGGATCCCCGCCACGCGCCGCCGTCCGGCCCGCTTCGAGCGCCTTCTCGAACTCGTCGGCGTCGAGTGATCCTGACGCCAGCCGGTACCCCTGAGGGCCGGACACCAGCGGTCCGTCGGTGGACCAGCGGGCGCGCCCCGGGTCGAGCACCCGGCGGAGTCCCGAAACGTAGGTGTGCACGCTCCCGGCCGCGCTGGCGGGCGCGTTCTCGCCCCAGATGCCGTAGATCAGCTCCGACCGGCTGATGGGCCGGACGGTGGCCTGAAGTGCCAGAACGGCGAACACGGCCTGTTGCCGCGCCGGTCCGAGATCCAGCTCGTGGTCGCCTCGACGGACCCGCAGAGGGCCGAGGAGGTCTACGCGCAGGGAGTGCTCGGTCATGGCTGGATCCGGGTCTCGAGGGCGGCGGGGCGGAGGAGGTCCATATCGAGCTGCATGGCGGCCTCCTCCTGGGTCGATCGGTCTCCGTTCGCGGGCTACCGGGCCCGGGCCGGGAGAACATCCGATGGGACTTTTTACCTCGTGAGGGGCTTGCCGAGGGGGTACGAGAAGCCGCGGGGGCCGAACTGTGTGGTCGAACCACAGGGTTTGAGCCGCAGGGGTGTCCTGAGCAGGCGCGCGACTGGGTGACCCCGGCCTGGTCGTACCGGCCCTGGCCTGCGGTTTTGCCAGTCCGGAGCGGTGATTCGCGCCGGACTTGCGCGGTCACCCGTTCCGGCTGTGGGGTGACCCGGCGCGGCTGTCGTGCCTTAGCACGCGACGAGTTCCCGCGAAAGCGTTGCGATGAAATGTTCCGGAGAACTCTATGAACACAATTCGACGTAAGTGCTGCACGTGCATTCGCATCGTCGTCGCCGGATATTGGTGGGGGTTTCCCCTACCGCATTCCCCTGACCGTTTCGAGTGAATGCGGCCGTTCAGTAGAGTCGCCCGGTCCGACTCCGGACAACGGCGATATGGCGCGGCTGTCGTCGAGCGTGCGTGCTTGTTTTTCCTTGCTGGTGCGTATGTGCCCGCCGTGGAGAAATGGTTCTTCGGCCCCTGCTGCGTGGAACCTCAAGAAAATGTCCGTCCTGTTTTGATGATGATTGGATTTTGATGGATCCGGCTGTGCAGGAAAAGAGCAAGGAAGAGTATTCGAAATCCCTCGGCAATCGCCATGTCCAGATGATCGCGATCGGGGGTGCGATCGGCGTCGGGCTGTTCCTCGGCGCGGGCGGGCGGCTGGCCCAGGCCGGGCCGGCGCTGATCCTGTCCTACGCCGTGTGCGGTATCGCGGCCTACTTCGTGATGCGTGCCCTCGGCGAGCTGGTGCTGCACAACCCGTCCTCCGGGAGCTTCGTCACCTACGCGCGGCGGTTCATCGGGCCTTGGGCCGGTTTCGCCGCGGGCTGGATGTACTGGCTGAACTGGGCGATGACGGGTATCGCGGAGATCACGGCGGTGGCGATCTACGTCCACAAGTGGTTGCCGGACGTACCGCAGTGGGTCACCGCGCTGATCGCCCTCGGGGTGCTGCTCGGGGTCAACATGCTGTCGGTGCGGCTGTTCGGCGAGCTCGAATTCTGGTTCTCGGTCATCAAGGTGCTCGCCATCGTCGTCTTCCTCGCGGTCGGCGCGGGCCTGGTGCTCTCGGCCGCGCAGGTCGGTGACACCACGGCCGGTGTGCACAACCTGACCGGG
The DNA here is from genome assembly GCF_014654365.1 of Amycolatopsis oliviviridis. Lineage (GTDB taxonomy): Bacteria > Actinomycetota > Actinomycetes > Mycobacteriales > Pseudonocardiaceae > Amycolatopsis > Amycolatopsis oliviviridis. The sequence goes on along the minus strand of NZ_BNAY01000001.1, from coordinate 1,709,344 downwards.
CACGGGGGCTTCTTCCCGAGCGGGATCGGCATCACGTTGATGACCCTCCAGGCGGTCGTCTTCGCGTACGCGGCGATCGAGGTCGTCGGCATCACGGCCGGGGAGACCAAGAACCCGGAGAAGGTGCTGCCGAAGGCGATCAACGGTGTGGTCTGGCGGATCGCGATCTTCTACGTCGGTTCGGTGGTCCTGCTCGCCATGCTGCTGCCGTGGTCGGCATACCGGGGCGGCGAAAGCCCGTTCGTGACCGTGTTCACCCTGCTCGGTATCCCGGGGATCGGCGACGTGATGAACGCGGTGGTGCTGACCGCGGCGTTGTCGAGCTGCAACTCGGGGCTCTATTCGACCGGGCGCATCCTGCGGGCGCTGGCGGAAAAGGGCGAAGCGCCGGCCTTCGTCGGGCGGATGAACAAGCGCCAGGTGCCGTTCGGCGGCATCCTGTTCACCGCCGGGGCCTACCTGCTCGGCGTGGGCCTCAACTACCTGGTGCCCACCGAGGCGTTCGACATCGCCGTCGCCGTCTCGTCGATCGGTGTCGTGAGTACCTGGGCCACCCTGCTCATCTGCCAGATGCGGTTGCGCAAGGCCGTGCTCGCGGGGGAGATCGAACAACCGTCGTATCGCATGCCCGGCGCACCGTATACGGGTTGGCTGACACTCGGCTTCCTGGGACTCGTACTGGTGTTGATGGGCTTCTCGACCGGTCCGGAGAAGATCGCCTTCTATTCCATCCCGGTGGTCGTGGTGGTGCTCGCCGTGGGCTGGCGGCTGGTGTCGCGCAACCGCGTGGTCGCCGGACGGGCGCCGACGCGATCCCGATGAAGTGGGCCGGGGTGCCGGAGTTCCCGTCGGCACCCCGGTTTCATCGTGGCGCTCGCACCAGCGGGTCGGAAGGCGGGATCAGGCGTCGAAGCCGGCGCAGGGCGCGGTGGACGGCGACCCGGACCGAGCCCGGTGTGGAATCCAGCCGCTCCGCTGCTTCGATGGCGGAAAGCCCTTCGAAGACCCTGAGCCACACGGCGCTGCGCTGATTGTCGGAAAGGTAGCGGAGCAGGCCGTGCAGCCGGGCAAGGAACTCCTCGGTGAGGAGATGGTCCTCCGGAGACGGTCCGGGCTGCGGCCGCTCGGGCGGCGTGGCGACCGGTTTCGCCCGGTCGCGCTGGTGCCGCCGCCGGGCGTCGACGACCTTGTACTCGGCGATGCGGTAGACGTAGCCCAGGAACGACGTGCCCTGATCGTGGAACCGGGGCAACGCGGTGAGCAGGGCCATCGCCGTCTCCTGGGCCACGTCGTCGGCGGTGCACATCCGATAGGTGTCCGGGCCGAGCCGGATCCGGCAGTACGCAAGGATCTTCGGGTACACGAGGCGCAGCAGCTCGTTCACGGCCTGCCCCGTCCGGGCCCCCCGTTCCGGCCGTGACAAATCCAGCCGGGCCTCCCGCGCCAGGCGGAGCAATTCGGCGTTCGTGCCGTTCGCGGGCGCGTCGATACAGGACATGGTCATCGGATGCTCCGTCCGGCCGGGCCCGGGATGGGCACCGCGAACGGACGTTCGCGTGCGTTCCGGTTCTCTCGTTCCGCCATGATGCGAAGCCGCACAAAGCGCGTCGAGCGCCGGGACGAGACGTAGGGGTTTCCCGCACGGACCGCCGAAGTGAAGGATTGTCATCCGATCGAGTGATCCGCCGCCGGGCGCGTTTCTTGTAGCCGTCTCTGACAGCGGGATACTGTCACCCGGTGACCGACCTCGACCTGCGGCTGGTGCGATACGCCGTCGCACTGGCCGAAGAACTGCACTTCGGGCGCGCGGCGAACCGGCTGCTCATCGCCCAGCAGACGCTGTCCGCCCAGATCGGCCAGCTGGAACAGCGGCTCGGCGTGGTCCTGTTCATCCGCGACCGCCGGCATGTCGAAGTGACCGACGCGGGCGCGGTCTTCGTGGAACGTGGACGCAGGCTGCTCGCCGACGCCGAGGACCTCGTCACGGCGCTCGGGCGCACGGCACTGCCGCTGCGGATCGACGTGATCACCGAAGGCCTGGTGACCAACGCGATCGCACAGGTACTTCGCGAACGGCTGTCCGGGCAGCCTCTTGAGGTCCTTCAGGGACAAGGGCTCGCGGGAGCGCTCCCCGACCTCGCGCAGGGCAGGCTCGACATGGCTTTCGGGCGGGTGAACTGGCCGGGAATGGTGCTGCCGAAGTCGATCCAGCACGAATTGGTGCGCCTGGAGCCGCACGGTCTGGTCGTGCCGGAGGGCCACCCGCTGGAAGGCCGCGCGGAACTCCGGATGCGGGAATTGCAGGCGCATCCGTTGCTGCTCCACACCTCCGATCGCGCGCTCGACTGGCACAACTGGAACGTGGAGCTCGCCGAAGAGTTCGGCCTGACCCACGCCGAGAAGCTGCATGGCCACGGACGCAGCGCCGCGAACGCGGCGATCCTGGCCTACGGTCTGCCCGCCATCGCTCCGCTGACCGCACCGGTGCCCGACGGTGTCGTCGTGATCCCGGTGGTCGACCCCGTCCCGCTGTACCCGTTCTCGCTGCTGTGGCGGCCGGATCGGGCGGACGGCGCGATCACCCGCGCGGTGCAGGTCGTTCGCGACGCCGCCACCGAACTGGGCTGGCTCATCCCGCCGTGGGAATCCTGGTGGCTTCCGTCGACTGATCGCGAGTACGTCGAGACGGTGCTGCGCGGCCGTCACTGATCGACCCTCCGTTCGTGATCAGCGGAGGATTTCCCTCCGAAGGACACTTCCGCCGCCACACGGCCCTTGTGCCGGCCGTCACCGGGGGAACCTCAGCCGAGGAACGAGTCCGGAGGAGACGGTCGTGGTCCAGTACGACGTTGCGGCGATGGAAGCGGCGAGCAAGCGGCTGGCCGCGCTCAGGGACGAGCTGGACCGGGCGCGCACCCTGCTGGGGGACGGCGCCGGCGCGAGCAATCCGTTCGGCGGGCTCGGCTCGGGCGACGGCGCGCACGCGTCGGTCTCCGGGTTCCACGCCGGCGTGCACGGGGAGTTCGGGCACGCCATCGAGCACCTGGACCGCTCGGCTGCCAAGTTGCGGCAGACCGCCCGGGAGGCCCAGGGCGTCGACACGGACAACGCACGGGTCGTGCACCATGCCACCGGTGCGGCCTCAGCGGATCCTGTACCGGCTTCACCGCCGCGAGACACCCCCGAGGTCGGCAACGCCTGGCTGGACGAGATCCGATGACCGCGCCGATGCCACCCGAATGGGGTGCGGTCGAGGAGAAAGCCGCGAAGTTCGAAGCCCTCGAACCGGAGCGCGTCGAGGAAACGGCGAGAAGTTTCCGGCAGGCCGCCGAACGACTCGATGGCCACGCAAGCGGGCTTCACGCCGCCGTCACCGGACTACGTGAAGGTGCCTGGAGCGGGCAGACCGCCGAGGGTTTCTACGGCTATGTGGACGAACTCGCCGGTGCCGGCGGCCGGCTCCGCAGCAGCCTCGGTTCGGTCGCCGACGATCTCTCGGCGCTCCGGGAGCGGCTCGGTGGCATCCGGACCTCGGCGGGGGAGCGGGTCGAAGCGGCCCGGCGGGAGATCCGGCAGATCGACGGCGAAGCGGCCGCGGCGGTGGCCAAAGCCGAGGCGCGGCAGGACGCCGTCAACCGGCAGGTCGTCGGTGCGGTGCCGCCGGAGAAGCCGCCCACCACGATTCTGGCCGAAGCCGCCGAGCGTGCGGCCACGGCGGCCCGCGCCGCGGGCGAAGACCTCGACCGGCTCGCCACCGAGGCGGACACGGCGATCGGGCAATCACGTGAGGTGATGAGCCGACACACCGGCGGAACCTTCTCCGCGGTGGGGAAGCCCGTCGTCGGCACCTCGCGCAAGGGCGCCGCGCCGAGCACGAGCGGTGGTGGGGCAGGCGGAGGTGGGGCGAGCGCGCCCGCGACGACGAGCGGAGGCCCGCCCGCCACGATGCCGCCGGGCGACGTCCACCAGTGGATCCTGGAAGCCATCAAGGAACTCCAAGCCGCCGGCGTACCGGTGTCCGAAGCGGATATCGCGAACATCTGGGCGATCATCCAGCACGAATCGAGCGGGAACCCCAACGCGATCAATCTCTGGGATTCCAACGCGGCGGCGGGACATCCGTCGAAGGGGCTCATGCAGTGCATCGACCCGACGTTCGAGGCGCACAAACTTCCGGGACACGACGACATCTACAACCCGGTGGACAACATCATCGCGGGCGTGCGGTACGCGCTCGACCGCTACGGTTCGATCGGCGAGGTGCCCGGCCTGCAGGCGATGGCGGCAGGCGGTGCCTACCGGGGCTACTGACCGGAACCCGTAGACGGCCGGCGAACGCGAAAGTGGACAGGGTCCGGGTCCGGGACGCGTTCGCCGACCGTCGTGGTCGTCTGCGGCGCTCGGACACCTAGGATCACCGTAACTCCGCCGACAGACCAACCGTAGGGCTGGCAGCTCGGTCAGAGGGAAACCGGTGATCTTTCGGACAATGGGAGTGCCCTCACGGCACCGGCGGCCGCTTCCACCGGACACGGCCCTCTGACGCCACGCGCTGGTGATGTTGTGAAAGCCGCTTTCGCAACCTTGAGTGTTGTGAAAGTGGCTTTCACAACACTCCGACCTACGCCGCAGTCGCCTTCGCCCCGCGCCTCCGATCACGGGACCGCGTAGGGAAAACCGGCGGGCCTGCCGTCTTCCAGCGGGATGACTTTGCGCGGATCCTGTCCGTACTCCAAAAAAGCGCAGATCGGCAGCGCCGCCGCTCCGATCCGGGCGGTGGCCGCGGTGGCCAGGCCCGCCTCGATCGTCGTGGGCCCGAGCGCGCGTTCGGCGAGATTCTCGCGTAGTTCGTCGAGATGCCGTTCGCTCAGCGCGCGGCCGAACCAGCCGGTGAGGACGACGCGCTCGGGCTGCAGAAGATTTGTCATTCCGGCGATGGAAGCGCCGAGATAACCGACGGTCTCGCGGGCGAGTTCCGGATGGGGAGCCGTCAGGAGACGGCGGCCCGCCTTGGAACCCGGCTTCGGTGTGCCGCCGGAGAATTGACGGTGGCGTTCGAGCACTCCGTCCGCCCCGATGTAGGTCTCCGCGCATCCGCGCGCACCGCACCGGCAAGGCCGTCCGTCGTAGACCAAGGTCGTGTGGCCCCAATCGCCGGACCACTCGATCCGCCGCTCCTCGACCAGGACGACATGTGCCTCGGCTTCGAGCACCACGACCGCTGTGCGGCCGGCCTTGCCCGCCGCGCCCAGCCAGCCTTCGGCGCGTGCCAGCGATCGCACCCGGTTGTCGCCGAGGACGATGCGCAGGCCGCTGCGGCCGGCCAATTCGGTCGCCAGCTCCGTGCCGGCGGGTACGCCGATCGGGCCGGGCACGGCGACTCCGGCGCCGATGATGGCTCCGCGTGTCGTCTTCGCCGCGCGTTCGACCGACCGTAACCCGGCGATGATCCGCTGGGAAAGCGCGCCGACGTCCGACAGGCTGCCGGGAGCGCGGAAATGCGAAACCGCTTGCTGTCGCAGAGCGAAATCGTAGAGACCTATTTGGACATTGTCCTCGGTCACGTCGACGCCGACCACCGAACCGTAGTCGGGATTCACCTCGACCAGGATTCGCGGCCGTCCTCCTCGTGAGTCGGCGGCTCCGACCGTCCGGATCACCCGGTTCGAAAGTAACTCGGTGACCACCCGGCTCACCACCGAGCAGCTCAGGCCGGTCGCGTCACTGAGCTCCACCCGGCTCGACGGACCTTCGTGGTACAGGGTGGTCAGCACCGAAGATCGATTATAACGGCGCATTTCCCGGCCGGCTTCGCCGCGCATGGAGTCACTTTCCTCCCCGTTGACCCTCGAAAATCGACTTCACCATTCGGTTTCCGCCGAAGGCAATATTGTTTGCTTTTTCGGATAAACTGGCTGCCCGTTCGTGGCGGTTCGTCACCCGGTTGCTTGTTGAACGCTGTTCGGGAGCAGTGTTGACTGCCTGTCAATAAAATGCGTATTCGGGATACGCTGGGTGCTGTTTTACGACACGGATTTCGAGGAAGGTGAAGTCCAAGTATTACTACTGGGAAGTATTCACTGCCGGAATCCTGTCCGAACGGGCGGTCCCGCTGACCCTGGAGGCCGGTCGCGGGATGCCGGGGCGCTCTCGTGTTAGCTTGCGGAGAGGGTATCTCCGGTGGGCGGAAGGGATCGCATGCCCCAAAGTCGTCGAAACCGGAAGCGTGGCAAGTCCGCCGCGCGCGGCTCTTTGCGCCGGAAGGCCACGCCGGTCGTGGATTCGGTGGTCCGCACCTCCGTGCGCGAAGCCGCGCCGTCCGAGCGGGACTCGCCGTTCGCCTCGATCGTGGGCAGCGCCGCGCACCAGGCCCGGCACGAGGACGCGGTGACCCGGCTGGTCAACGTGTTCCGGAAGAAGTCCGGCCTTCCGCCGTTCGAGACCGACGAACGGCTGCGGACGGCCGCGCGCCGGCACAGCAAGGACATGGCCCGCAGGAACTTCTGTGCGCATGTCGCGCCCGACGGCAGCACGCCGGCCGACCGGATGCGTGCGGCCGGATATCCCCATCCGGGCGGGGAGAACGTCGCTCGCGGTCAGGTCGACCCGCGAACGGTCGTCCAGGCTTGGCTCGACAGTCCCGGGCATCGGGCGAATCTGGCCAACCCTCAATTCACCACTATCGGCGTAGGTGTCTATTTCCTGGCCGACGCGGGGCCGTACTGGACCCAGAATTTCGGTTACTGAGAGCCGCCCTTTTGTCGGCTGTTTCCCGTGTTCGTCCCTACGGATGGCACTTACCCTCTCCGAACCGGGCGGGAAGTGGGAATATCCGAGTATGAACAACCTTCCTGAGAAAAGCGCTCGGTCGGCCTTCATCGGGCGCTGTCGTGTTCCGAAGCGCCCGCCCGATCGGGCCGTACTCGTCGACGCTCTCCGCAAGAGCCCGCTGACGCCCGCGGTGTTCATCACCGGAATCGAGCACCGCGCCGCCGCGGCGATCGTGCACGCGGCCCTGCCCTCGGTGACGCACACCCGGCGCAGCATCCATTGGCTGCTCGACGAGCACCTGTTCGTCGACGAGGCGACGAACACCGGTGTCCGGGTCCTCACTCATTGGGACGAGCATTCGCAGTGTCCCCGGATGGAAGTCGCGGAGATCGGGGATCGTTTGCTGTGGCAGCGCCTCGTCATCACCTTCGCCGACTGGGAACGCGCGGGACGTCCGGTGCCCGAAGAGACACTGCCCAGCGCTTGATCCGGTCCGGAGGGAGAGGGGGACGGCTCACCGCGCTTTCGGGTGAGCCGTGCCGCGCTGAGGGCTGGACGTGCGGGAAGGAAGGTTCGCGTTCCGGGATCCGGTGACGACGCCGAGGAGCCGACGACGATGAGGGGTGCATCGTCGTCGGCTCCTCGGGTTCCGGCAGGCCCGTGCGATGGGGCGCGAATCGGCCTGCACTGCCCCGGTCAAGGCCGGGAGTCCTCGGTGACCGAGAACTGTTGTGACCACTGCCCGCTCCGGGCGGGGGATGGGTGAAAACGAAGCGTGCCGCGGTCTTCTTCTTTTCGGTGACGGGATCGGCGGGGGAACCGATCGGGTGTCACAACGAAGACTTTATCCGCGCTCGGTGGTGCGGAAAAGGGAAATAAGGGCATTGTCGTTGGACATCGACGGCATTCGTGAAAAGTGAGCGGATTTCGCATTTCATTCTTGTGGTTATTCGCCGATGATTTCAGGAGTTGCGGGCTCGGCGACTCGGACATAGGATGATCGGTGATTTGGCGAGTGCCTGAAGAGTCGATCGGGTCGAAAGGGCATGTCTCGCCGAATTTCGTGCTGTCTCCTTGACTGCGCGCTCCGCCTAATTAGAATTCGGCGGAGCATGAACGAGAATAATTCACCTTCGCTGCCCCTTGTCCGTGTGAGATCCTACTTCGGGCCGCCACTCAAGCAGGCAGACCGGGTTCCGGAGGTTCCCAGGGACGCGCGATTCCGCGCCGTGGTGGTGGACCCTCATCCTCGAAGACGGCGCGCGTACGCCGGCCGGTTACGGAGGATGGGGGCCGAGCGCGTCGTCGAAGGCAGTACGCCCCGCGGTTTCCGTGCGGGGAAGACCGCGGCGAGCAGGACCCATGTCGCTGTCCTGTACGCGGGCGGCGACGCGCGCGCCATGGTCGATCAGGTGGGTGACCTGCACCGGCGGGGAGCGGAGAGGGTGCTCGTGGTCGCCGGTTCGCGTGACCCCGGTCTCGCCGTGGCGGCGCTCCGCGCCGATGCCGTCGGCTACCTGGCCGATTCGCCGGACTCGGCGACCCGGATCGCGGCGCGCAAGTCACCTTCGGCGGACGAGAGACGCGTCGTCGCAGAGTACGCCGTGCAGAAGGCGGTTCTCTCGGAACGTGAGATCGAGATTCTGTGCCTGGTGGCCGACGGACGGACGAACCAGGAGATCGGCACCGAACTCCTGGTCTCGCCGAACACCGTCAAGGGACATCTCGCGCATATGGCGCGGAAACTGCAGACCGGGGACCGGACCCGGATGGTGCTGCTGGCCCTGCGCGCCGGCGTGATCAGCTGAGGCCGTTGCGGTCACGCCACACCCGCCGCCGATATGCGGCGTTCCGGCGGTTCGGCCGGGAGAGTGCCGAAAAGACCCCCGCGGCCAGAGGAAGCCAGCGTTCTTGCGGCGAAGGCTCACGTAGCCAGCGAACCGCTCCGCGGGTACCGACCGTCGGCGGTAGCAGGACCTTGCTCAGCGGACGGTGGAACAGCACGTTCTCGGGAAGATCCTGGTCCGGGATGACGAAGTCGCTCGCGTCGACGAGCGCGTGCACCCGGAACGGCGCGCCCGGGGTCAGGATCAGCGGTCCGCGCGGAACGGCGTCCCGCGCCGAGAAGAGATGCTGGTTCTTGGTGTGGAAGGGAACGGAGAACGCGGCTATTCCCCCGGTCAGCACCAAGGCCAGGGAACGTTCGCCGATTTCGACGTCCCAGGCGAAAGCGCCGCGATAGAACTCGGCCGCCGCCTGTAGCCGCGGCGAGGTCTCGGGAGCGGCCGTCACCGCGCCACGTCCGGGATCGTCCTGGCGAAGGCGCCGACGACCGCGCCGCCGACCACGAGGTGCATGATCATGAGGCCGGTGACGTTGACTGCGGTCGCGCCGTCGTTCAGAAGGAGCAGGTCGGGGATCCACGACAGGACCAGAACGACCGGGACGACCACCCGCGGCGCCCGTGGCGCGAAGCGCGCGAGCAGGCTCAAGCCGAGGGACCCGACGAGGAAACCCACCACCGTGGCCGGCAGGTACTCGGTGGGGTCGAGCCCGACCGTGGCCGGTCCCTCGTCCAGGGACCCCGCGACGAGCGCGATGACCATGTTGACGGTCAGTGCCGCGATCAGGGCCAAAATGATCCGCAGCGCGGGAGGGCGGGTGGGGTGAATGGTGCGCATCGTGATTCCTTTCCCCGGCAGAGTGCCGCGCTTGTCGATGGTCGCCGGAAAAGGCCGTCCGATACCAGAGAACTTCGGGCATGATCCGCGCACGGAAACGCCCAGTGTGCGATCGTCCGTGCCTCGGCGGAGCGATTGAGGTCGAATGAAGACAGTGCGGCGATCCTGGTCGGATGAACCGAGAAGTGGATTCAGGAACGCCGGACGACCTTTCGGTCCGGCACGTGACGCACCGGCACGAGATCGTTTTCGGGCGGCTGCTGCCCGACGGGTCGGAGCTGCCGGAGAGCTGCGAACTGAGGTACGACACCAGCGATCCGTTCGCCGTCGTGGTGCGGTTCCTGCGCGATACGGCGATCGAGGCGGAATGGCTCTTCTCAAGGGAACTTCTGTCCGCGGGAATACTCACGCCATCGGGTGAGGGAGACGTGCGGATCGGTCCGGATCCGGACGGTGCCAGGCGGGTGATGGTGACCTTGATGGCGACTGAAGGCTCGGCCACCTTCACCGTCCGGCTGGGCGAACTGGTCGAGTTCCTCGATTGCAGCCATGCCCTGGTGGCTCCCGGCGAGGAATGGCGCTGGTTCGATCTCGACCGTGAGCTGAGCCACCTGGTCGGTGGCGGAGAACGGGAGAGCTGAGGGCTTTGGATACCGGTCCTCACAGCGTGATTCCCGGGCCATGGAGCCGAGGTTCTCGGTTCGGCCGGCGGCTGTTCGGGCAGGGGCCTTGGCCGGAAGGACAACCGGCACGGCCAGTCGGCTCATCGCGCGTTAGCGTCAGCGCGAACCGGCGGGAGATCGGGCCCCACCACCGCCGGCATCCGGGCTGGGGGCCGTTCAGCCCCCCGGACAGTCCCCAGCCCGCTAGGTGGGAAGACTTCCGTGACGGCGCGTTCCGTCAGAATGCTTCAGCCGGCCGCTTCGGCGGTCGGCTTCTTTCGTTTCCGGTGCGGTTTTCGACAGGGTCGTGAGTGGTGGCGTATTCAAGCGTGAGGCGCCGCGCTCCGGTGTCCATAGGGGACACTCAAAGCCGAACGCGTGTCCGAGTGATGCCTTTATGTGCAGTTGCGCGTGGGGTCGTGAGTGGTAAAGAGGGTTCTAACCCTCTTTACCACTCACGACCCCGTCGGAAAGTTGCCCAAAGTGCCTGAATCGGGCGCTCTGGCTACGAGTTTTGTCTCTTGTGGACAGTCGAGAGCGCGTCCAGCTCTCCTGGGGCTGTTGTCAGGCGCCGCGCCGCAGGGCCTTGCTTTGAAGCCGCCTGCGAGGGGTTAGCGCGGCAGTGGATCCCGGCACGCCACACACGCAACCTGCCTCACCTTTCAATAAAGGCGTGGTGAAAGCCACCTTCGCGACGCCAACGTCAAGATTCGACGAGAGGCGTCTGCACGAGCCGCACGGACCGGCGCCGGTTCACGAACTGAGCACGTCCGGTCGGCAGCACCCGGGGCTTCAGGTTGCCGAGGAAGGCCCCTTCCGACTTGGGGCAGGACAACATCAGCGCGGGGGTGCCCAGCTCCCACATGCGGCGGATCGCCGGGTTCGACATCGACCGGCCGCCACCCGAGGTGCTGCGGGCGATGATCACGTGCAGACCCACATCGGCGCCCTGTGCCAGCACCGGCAGGAGCGGCTGCAGCGGGCCCGCGCTGCCCGCCGTCTCGGCGAGCTCGAAGTCGTCGATGATGATGTAGAGCCGTCCGCCCTTCCACCAGTCACGCAGCGGCAACCTGCTCGGGCTGATTTCCGGGCCGGGGATGCGTTTCTCGAAGATCGTCGCCGCGCCGGCGATCGACTTCGTCAACGCTTCGGCGCCGACGGCGTATTCGAGCTGGTGCGATTCCGGGATGCAGCCGCGTAGCTCTCGGCGGAAGTCACCGAACATCACGCGCGCCTCGCTGGAGGAGTGGTGGGCCACCACCGAGCGCGCGATGTGCTTGAGCAGATTCGTCTTGCCGCTTTCGGCGTCACCGTAGACGAGCAGATGCGGGCTGGCGTCGAAGTCGTGCCACTCGGGCGCCAGGTGGACGTCTTCGACCCCGAGCGGGACGCGCATCTCCGCGGCCGGGTTCGGCGCCGTGGGCCCAGGCAGCTCACGGACGGTCAGCTTGTGCGGCAACAGCCGGACTTGCGGTGCCCTCGGCGCCTGGGGCGTGGTCAGCGCTTCCGCGAGTTCCACCGTGGCGTCGGCGAGATCGTCGGTCCGGGAAAGGCCGTCGATACGCGGCAGCGCGCTGAGGAAATGCAACCGGTCCGGCGTGATCCCGCGGCCGGGAATGGACGGGACGGTCGCCGCGAACCGGCTGTTCACCTCGGAGTCGACCGGGTCGCCCAGTTTCAGCTCGAACCGGGTGCCGACCACGTCCCGCAACCACGGCCGCATCTCCGACCACCGGTTGGTGGCGATGATCAGGTGGATACCGAAGCTGAGGCCGCGGGCGGCCAGTTCGCTGAACCGTTCCTCCAGCTCCTCGAAGTCCTGCCGCACCGTGTACCAGCCGTCGACGATCAGGAACACGTCGCCGTACGGATCGAGGTCGAGATACCGGCCTTCCCGCCGGGCCCGCCGGTAGCTGGCCATCGAGTCGATGTTGTGCTCGGCGAAGATCGTTTCGCGCCGCGCCATCAGGTTGGTCACTTCGAGCACCGTCCGGGTCACCCGGTCGCGGTCCAGCCGGTTGGCCACACTGCCGACGTGGGGGAGCGAGGCCAGTGCCGTGAGCCCGCCGCCGAAGTCGAGGCAGTAGAACTGGACCTCGTTGGCGGTGTGGGTCAGCGCCAGCGAACAGATCAGCGTGCGCACCATCGTGCTCTTGCCGCTCTGCGGTCCACCGACGATCGCGACGTTTCCCTTGCTGCCCGAAAGGTTCGCGCTCAGCAGCTCGCGCCGTTGCTGGGCGGGCAGGTCGATCAGTCCGACCGGGACGTCGAGGGTAGCGGTCTGCAGATCGCCGATCGGGCGGAACCCGAGTTCGGGATGGTCCACCAGCGGGGGCAGCAGCTGATCGAGGGTCGGGGCCTGCTTCAACGGTGGCAGCCACACCTGGTGGGCTCGCGGGCCGATGCCCTTCAGCCTGCCGAGCAACACGTCCAGCATCGTGTCCGTGGAGTCGCTCTGCTCGTCGATCTCTTCCGGCTCCGGTTCGGGAGTGGAGGCCGGGTCGACGTACCGGGTGCCGAACGGGACGACGTTCTGGCCGACCGAAGCGGCGTCGATCCGGCGGCGTTTGACCCGGTACGGCGCCGACGAGTAGGCCCCCTTGAACCGCACCAAAGTCTGGGTATCCGGGCGGAGGTAGCCGTTACCGGGGCTGTTCGGGAGTTCGTAGGCGTCCGGGACGCCGATCACACTGCGGCTCTCCATCGCCGAGAACGTCCGGAGACCGAGCCGGTAGGACAGATGCGTCTCCACCTTGTGGATCCGGCCCTCGTCCAGCCGCTGGGAAGCGAGCAGGAGATGGACACCGAGGCTGCGGCCCAGCCTGCCGATCATCGCGAAGACGTCGATGAACTCGGGTTTGCTGGTGAGCATCTCGCTGAATTCGTCGACCACCACGAACAGCGCCGGCATCGGCTCCAGCGGGACACCCTGGGCGCGGGCCGCCTCGTAGTCGCGCCGGGAAGCGTAGTTCCCGGCGGCTCGCAGATGTTCCTGGCGCCGGTTCATCTCACCGGTCAGGGCGTCCTGCATCCGGTCGACCAGCTCGATCTCGTCGACCAGGTTGGTGATCACCGCCGAGGTGTGCGGCAGCTGGTCGAAACCGAGGAAGGCCGCGCCACCCTTGAAGTCCACCAGGACGAAGTTCAGATCCTCCGAAGAGTGGGTGGTGGCCAGCGCGAGTACCAGGGTGCGCAACAGCTCGCTCTTGCCGGAACCGGTCGCGCCCACGCACAGCCCGTGCGGTCCCATCCCGTCTTCCGCGGCCTCCTTGATGTCCAGCTCCAGCGGGACCCCGTTGGCGGCGATCCCGATCGGCACGCGCAGCCTGCGCTTGCTGGTCATCCGCTCGCGGCGGTACTTGACCGGGTCGAAGGTCGCCACGTCGCCCAGGCCGAGCAGCGCGGCGAGGTCGTAGTCGACGGCCAACGGCTCGTCGTCGCCGTCGGCGGCTTCGCCGATCCGGAACCGGGCCATGGTCCTGGCCAGCGCGTTCGCCGCGGTCGCGCTGAGCTGGTCCGGGCTGCACAGCGGCGCGGTCTGCGGTTTGCCGACTCGGTCGAACGACACGGTCCGGATCTCGTCGGCGTCGATCTCGAGGAAGAGCACGTCAGGGCGCTGCTGCCAGGGCAACGCGCCGCCGACGTCCAGCACCACCGCGTTGCGGTAGCCCTCGTCGGCGATCCGGTGGTCGGAAGGCACGGACACACCGTCGACCAGCAGGACCACGAGGGGTTCCGATGCCGTGATCGGCGTGTCCGCCTCGAATCGCGGACGACCGGTGAACGAGGGGCCGCCCACGAGAAGTTCGATCTCGTCGAGGCTCGTCGTGATCAGCCGCCTGGCCCCGGCGGCGTCGTGGCTTTCCTGGTCTTGGTTGTGGGGCAGCCACTTCAGCCAGTCCCAGCGCTCCAGCCGCTCCTCGGTGGCGCACAACGCGATCCGGACGTCGCCGGGGGCGTGCGCCGTCACGAGCTGGGCGAGCATGGCCCGCAGCACGCCGAGCACGGCCTCGTCGTCGCCGCTGAACTGGATCTGGCCGAAGCCGCGGAGATAGACCGCGATCGGCGAGTTCGGCAGGGTGGAATAGGCGCGCATGAAACGGCGCAGGGCATGCGCCGAAAGCGGTTCCAGATCCTCGATCGGCTTGCTGTCCGGCGGGGTGAGGTTGAGCGAGGACCGCTGGGTGCCGAGCCCGATGCGGACCTCGCCGAAGTCGTCGTGTGCCGGGCGGCGTTCCCACAAGCGGTAGCCCAGCGCCATGGACCACAGGGAGTGCGGATCGGGGTGGATCCAGCGTGCCGCCTTCTGCTGATCGGTCAGCGCCTTGCGGACGCGACCGCGCAGCTGCGCCAGGTAGCGGATGTAGTCACGCCGGTGCCCGTTGAGCTTCTGCTTGTGCGTCACCGAGTTCCGCAGCATCTGCGCGACCAGCATGCCGATCGTGGAGAGGATCATGAGGCCACCGCCCAGATAGGCGAAGATCCCTGCTCCGGGCCGGACGAACATCATCACCATCGCGAGCGAGCCGAGCCCCATCGGCGCGTACATCAGCACCGAGCTGACACCGCCGCCGGTGTCCTCGGGAACACTCGGTGGCGGCTGCAGTTCGATGTCCGCGCCGGAGGACGGCGGTTTCGGCCGCCGGGTGCGCCGGGGGAACAAGGTCGTGGCCATGTGGCTCTCCACTCGGTGAGTGAGGTTCTTCGCGCGTGTGGCGATCAGTTACGGCGGAACGTCGCCCGCACGAATGTCCGCGCGTAGCAGAAAACACCGTGGGCGAGCTGCCTGAACGTGGACGGGCGGATGACGCCGTGCCGTTCCTTGAGTGCCATGGTGGCGAGTTCCTTTCTCGTCGGGTTGTTCACCGTTCGCGGTTCGTGACGGTCTGGGCCAGCTCCGCCAGCTTCTTCGCCGCTTCGTTGCCGGGGCCGAGACGCCCGAGGAGTTCGACTGCTGCGGAGACATGGCGGCGGCCCTCCGCTTCGGCCCGCTCGCGCGCGCCGGTGCGGACGATCACTTCGGCCGCCTCCTCCGCCAGCTCGTCGGTGATGACGGCCGGGCTCCGGTAGAGCCGCCGCAGCCATGCCGCGTCGGGAGTCCCGGCGTCCATCGCGGTGACGACCGGGAAGGATCGCTTGCGGCGCTTGATGTCGCCCAGAATCGGTTTACCGGTCAGCCGGGGGTCTCCCCAGATGCCCAGCACGTCGTCGGTGATCTGGAAGGCGAGGCCGAGATGCCGCCCGAACCCTTCAAGTGCGGTGACGAACGTGGGCGGGCTTTGCGCCAGGGTCGGCCCCAGGGTGACGGCCGTGGTGATCAGGGCCGCCGTCTTGGCCGAAGCCATCCGCAGGTATTCCGCCGGTGTCACCACCTCGCGGGTTTCGAACTCCACGTCGAGGTACTCCCCGGAGACAAGCCGGTGGACCGACGACAACAGCAGGCGTACCGATTCGGCCGCCCCGGGCGCCGCGCTGGTGGCGATGACCTCGACCGCGGCCGCGAGCAAGGCGTCCCCGGTCAGGATCGAGGCCGGTTTGCCGAACACCGTCCACGCCGACGGCCGGTGCCGCCGCTCGGCGTCTTCGTCGATCACGTCGTCGTGGAGCAGGGAAAAGTCGTGCACCAGCTCGACCGCGGCACCGGCGACCACACCGAGGCCCTCGTCCGCGCCGACGGCACGGGTGGCCAGCAGCGCCAAAGTCGGGCGCAGCGCCTTCCCGCCGGGTTCCGCCCGCGGCAGCCCGGTCGCGTCCAGCCAGCCGGCGTGGTAACCGGCGATATGCGCGACCGTGGGGCACGAGCGGCGCACCGTCTCCCGCATGAGTTCACGCACGCGGGCGCGGGCGGCGATCGGATCGGTCGCCAGATCGGTGGTCGAAGTCATCCGGACACCTGCCTCGTGGTGTTCACCAATGTGGAATCCGTGCTCAGCCTGACGCCGTCGACGACCCGGTAGCGGGCGCAGTTCCGCGACCATTCGAGGTTGCCGCGCATCCACGTCTGCAGGCCTTCGACGAACAGCTCGATCGCGGCCAGCTCGCTCACCGTCAGGCCGCCCCAGCCGGGGAGAAGTCCGAAAAGGACGGTGCGGGCCCGATCGAACTGCTCGATCTGCCCCTCGACGAGATCGTAGACGGCGTCGATCGCCTCCTGGTCCGACAACGCCATCTCCTGGCGCAGGACGAGGACGCCGTTGCTCGTCTCGCCGGAGAGCAGCTCTTTCTCCAGGGACATGACGTCGTTCACCCAGACGACGACGTCCGCGGCCCGGTTGAACAGGATGTGGAACTGCTCGGTCTCGTGGATCAGTACCGGCACCTCGTGGCCGGTCGCCACCTCCAGCAGATCCAGCGACGGGGTGATCCCGCCGGTCGCCCGGCGCAGCTGGGTGTAGCCGAGCAGATTGGGCGTCCGCCCGCTGGCCCGGCTGTCCGCCTCGTATTTGAACCCGGTCAGGAACTGGCCCATGTGCTGCTCGAACCGGGCCTGCCAGTGCCTGCTCCTGCCCTCCACCACGAGTTCCCGGACCCGGGCGAGCAGCGCGTCGAGCCGGGTCATGTCCGGGATCCGTTCGCCGCGCAGGACCGAAAGCACGCGTTCCGCCGAAGCGTCGTAGTCACCGACGACGTCGTCGTAGCAGTCGTCGATCACGAACGCCCAGAGGAACCATCCCGCCAGCGCGTCGAGCCGGTCTTCGGTGATGTGGGGATAGGACCGGGCGATCAACTCGCCGAGCCGCGTGCGTTCGAGTTTCGTCCGGGCACGTTCGCCGTCGAGTACCCGGAACTCGTCCGCCCAGTGCAGGATCCGCTGTTCGAGCTTTTCGGCGTACGGCGAGATACGGTCGGGCAGCTGGAGCAGGGAGTGGCCGGGCGAAGGCCAGATCCTGAGTTCGGCTGGGTGCACGGTGGTCAGCTCTTCCGGGTTCCGCGGGGTTCGACGGTCATGGGCATGTGACCGATGGTCAGTTCGGCCTTCGGGACGGGCTTGAGCTGATGCCCCGCCTTCTCCCGCAGCCGCCAGCGCGCGGCGACGGAGGCGAGCGCGATCGTCATCTCGTGGTTGGCCAGGACGTCCCCGAGGCATTTCCGGCTTCCCCCGCTGAACGAGATCACCGCGTTCTTCGGCAGCTCCCGGAGCCGTTCGGGCAGCCACCGGTCCGGGTCGAAGGTGTTCGGCGCGGCGAACACGGCGGGGTCCCGGTGCAGCGCGTAGGGACTGAAAAGGATGCTGGAGCCGGCCGGTACGTGGTGACCGCCCAGGGTGGTGTCGACGACGGCGCGCCGGGTGATGAACCACACCGGCGGGTACATGCGAAGAGCCTCGTTGACGATCCGGTTCGTGTAGGGAAGCCGGGGATAGTCCTCGGGCGTGGCCGTCCGGGTGTTGAGCACGCTGTCGACTTCTTCGTGAAGCTTCGCTTCGACATCCGGGTGGGTGCTGGTGAGGTACAGGGCCCAAGCCAGCCCGGAAGCGGGCGTCTCCACACCCGCCGCGAGGATCGTCATGAGTTCGTCGCGGATCTCGAGGTCGGTCATCGCGGTGCCGTCCTCGTCCCGGGCGGCGAGCAGAACGGACAGGATGTCGTCGTGTTCGCGGCCGTCCTCACGATAGGCGTTCACCATCGAGTTGATCACGCCTTCGAGCCGCGCCAGCGCCTGCCGGTAGTCCTGGTTGGCCTTGGTCGGGACCTCGTGGACGACCGGCAGGGGCAGCATCATCCGGCGGAAGACGCCCTTCCAGACCACCGGGAACGAACGCTGCACCTCGGCGATCGCCTCCGCGCCGAGGTCGTCGTCGGAGAACATGGCCTGCGCGGTGACCCGCGTGGTCAGCTTGCTCATCTCCTCCAGCACGTCGATCTCCTGACCGAACCGCCAGGAGCCGACCAGGTCGGCGACGTGCTTCGCCATCACCTCGGTGTAGCCGGTGATCTTGTGCTTCTGGAAAGCGGGCTGGATGAACGCGCGCTGACGCTTGTGCGTGGTGACACTGCAGGTACCGACACCGTCGCCGAGGATGACCCGCATCTTGTCGATGAACTCGCCACCCTTGTCGAAGACGCGGGGACGGTGCAGGACTTCCTGGACCACGTCGTGGGTCACCGCCATGTAGGCGACACCGGGGCCGAGTCTCACCCGGACGACGTCACCTTGATCGCGAAGCCGCGGCAGGTACGTCAGCGGGTCCTTGAAGATCTTGAGCGCGTTGCCGAGCACCGGTATCCGGCCCGGTGCGTCACCGAGCCGGTACTGCGACGATTCCGAGGTGATGGTCATCTGTGCTCCTCGACCTTGTCCGGTCGGCCACCCGGGGCGTGGATGGTCTTGTCGGCCTTGATCCGCACTGTTCCGCACGATGACCCTGCGTGGTCTTCGGAACGCCTTTTCGGTGAACGGTTATGCCCGCGCGGACGACGGACGCCGTCGTTGAATGATCTTGGGAAGCGGTCCAAAGTGCACAATGCCTGACCGAAAATGCGCTGAGGGGTGCGGCCGCGTAGGCGCCCTCCGCTTCACGGCCGCACGATCGAGTGACCAAGTTGCCAGGTGGCCGAAGTGGACGGATACCCATGAGCATTTCCCCAGCTTCTCTGTCCGGGAACCCGATGCGGTCCAAGGAAACACTCAGCGCAGTGGACAAGGCGATGCTCGTCCTGAACGCGGTCATCGCGCACGAAAGCTCGGCCACCCTCGCCGTGCTGACCCGGGAGACCGGCCTGGCCAAGGCCACCGTCCACCGGGTGCTCAACGTCCTGCACGAGCACGGTGTCGTGGCGCGTACCGAGGCCGGGTATCTTGCAGGTGAACAGTTAGTGGACGCCGGCCTCAGCGCCAACGCGGATCTGTTCGCGATGTTCCGCCGGGAATCGACGCCGTTCCTGCTCGATCTGCACCGCGCGTCGGGCGAGACCGCGAGCCTGAGTGTCCTCGTCGGCGACACCGTGCATCACCTCAACCAGCTCTACGGTCACCGGACCTGTCGTCTTCCCGAGCAGGTGACCGCCAGGAAGGCCTCGGCGGAATCCGCGATCACCAGGATCCTGCTGGCGCACAGCAGCAGGGTGCCCGCCGCGGTGGCCAGAGCGAAGGAACTGGCCGCCGCGCGCAAGACCGGGATCGCCACCAGCCAGTGCCGGTCCGGGGTGATCACCACGCTCGCCGTGGCCGTGCCGCACGCGTCCGTGCCGTGGCCGGTCGCCTTGGCGGTCACCGGCCGGACAGGGAGTCTCGACCTCAATTCCACCGCGAAGTCGCTTCGTGGCACCGCCTTCGCCTTCGCCAAACACCTCCGTGTGGTCGCGACGCGCGCGTCGGCACTGAGCCAGGAGGCCGGCTGACCGGCATTCCGCGGCGCCTTGATCGTCTTTACGTCTAATCATCGATGGCCGTTTGTTGTCGACTCTTGGTGATTCCTGGTCAACTTCCGACCGGTCTGCTGAACTGCTTTCAGCCGGGAAGCGTACGTATTACTCCCGGCGGATTCAGTAGAACTGTACGGAGAGGTCATGCCATGGAATTGTCGACGAGGAACAAAGCCATTCCGAAGGCGTCCGAAATCGTCAATGGCTGTCCGAGTTCGCTCACTCCGGTGCCGCCGGACGCCGAGCACGACGGGTGGACATGCACGCTCCCCGAAGGACATCTCGCGCGCTGTGACCACCTCGCGGAGGACGGGACGACCTGGTAGGCCGCGTTTTCGAATTCTGTCCATTCGTCGTATTCCAGTGTGATCGCCGCTCAATCACGCATGATCGCCGTCTGATCACGTGTGTTCGCCGGAAAACGCGCCCGCGCACTGTTCGCGACATCGCTGGAAATGTCGCGAAAGCGTGGATCCGTGTGCTCGGCCGAACTGTCCGTCTCGACTCAATAGTCGTCTTCGCTGTCCATGTCTTCCATGGCCTCGAGAGCCGCTCCGAGGTCTTTCTGGCCGGTCCGGAGCCGCACCGAGCCGGACTCCAGTTCGATCCATTCCGCGTCGGTCTCCAGCCTGCCGTCCGGCGTGATCCGCACCTGGCCTTCGGTGACCACGACCGGTTCCCGCATGCCGAGCGACACCCTGGGACCCAGCTGTGCCGCTCCGTTGCGGACCGCGAGGACGATACGAGGTTCGTCCAGTCTCGCGCTTTGCGCCCGGAGGGTCACGTCACGGGAGGAGAGCGCGTGGAGGAAGTCGCCGAAGGACATCGGGCCGGTGGTCCAGGCGTCGATCGCGTCCTCCGCGGAGGTCAGGCTGGCCGCCACGACCTCCGCGTGAGGGTAGCGGGGAAGGCACGAGGCTGTCGCCACCGCGTCTTCGATGCTGCTGCCGCGCATCGGGAAGTACCACCCACGGCCGCCAGGTCCGATGACGGTCTGTGCCCGGTATCGCGGATCGTTGGCCCTGGTCACCGTCACCGGACGGGTCCAGGAGTGCAGGGCGACGGCCTGCTCTTCGGCGGCGGGACTCAGCGGCAGCAGTTCCAGGAAGTCCAGGAGGTAGGCGAGTTCGTCCCGCGGGCTGGAGAACCCGGGTGTGTGCCCCACCAGCCGTGGCCGGGTCAGCCGATCTCCCAGCACGCCGTCAAGGGAGGGATTCTCCGCCGCGAGCAGCATCGCGCCACTGATTTCGGCGTGCACCTGCCACTCGGCCTCGGTGAGCGCGCCGGCCCAGAACCGGAATTCGTAGCGGTCGCTCAGGCGCCAGCGCACATGCGTGAAGTTGATCGCATCACTTCGGTCGAAGTTGAGGCCCCGGACGTCGAGGAGTGAGGTGACCTCGGTCGGCGGCAGCGGAGTCGGGCCGACCATTGTGAGCCTCCGGGGCGGCGAAGCGGGACCGTGGTGGTTGCCCAAGCGGTAGAGTACGTCTTCGAATGCCTTGGCCAGCCGCGCCAGCCTGCCATTGGCGGGCAGGCTGAGCTGGTAGTCGAAGCTGAGGTTGACGTGACCGCCTGTCCGTTCGGCGGTCAGCGGTTCGCCCTCGCTGTCGCGGTAGGTCCTGAGGCTGTGCAGCATTTTCGCGACGTCGGTCCAGCTGCCAGGTCCTCCCGGCAGGATCGGCGAACGCAGCTCCCCGCCTCCCTCGTGGACGTCCTCGGTCACCAAGGTCCATCGGCCGGGTTGGGTTTCGGTATCGTGGAAATCCTTGCCGTCGTTCCACTCGAGAAGGCCTTCGGCTTCGAGTTGTTCACCGAGGCTCTTGATATCCCCGTCGAACTCCTCGCTGAGGAGCTGGAACTCGATCTCCAGGCCGAACCGGGCGTCCGGGCTGCTGGTCACGCCGTCGGGTACGCCGTCCGGATAGAACCGCAACGGGCTTTCGCCGCGCCCGATCCTGGCGATGGCGGCGTCGTGCAGGGCCACCATCCGGTTCAGCCGGGCGTCTCGCAGCGCGGCGACGAGGCGGTCGACGCTTTCGAGCTTGGCGGGGAGCCCGGCCGCGTCCCGTGCGGTCAGGTCACGCACGGTGACCCGGCTCAGCGCGGCCTGCCGCTGATCGATTTCGGCGCGCAGGGCGGGCTCGAAGGTCGGGGGCAGCGCGGTGATATGCCGTTGCGCCTGTTCGAGCCGATCGGACAGCCTCGTGAGCATTCTCGACACCTGGGTCTGCCCCGGAGTGAGCGTCGAGGGGTCGGCTTCCGGGTGACCGGGGCCGAGGGTGAGGGTGCCGGGTGCACTTGAGGGGACGTGCTGGACGTGACCGTCCGGGGTGATGTGGATGGGGCGACCCGGATGCGCGACGGACAGCCGGAGACCTCCCGCGGCGAAGGAGGGATGGTCTCGCAGGGCCTGGAGGAGCCGCGCGTAGCCGTCGGCTTCGGTGATCCGGCATGCCCAAAGCCGGATTTCGCCGATCGTGTGCCAGGTCGCGAGCGGGATCGGGAGGGTGGAGATCACCTCGATGAGCTGGTCCGGTGTGTGGGTGACCTCGCCGCCCAGGAAACCCGGCAGGGAGAAGACGCCGTTGTCGTGATCGACGACGATGCGCAGGACGCCGGGCTCCGGGGTGGGGAAGGCGGCGGCGATGTTCGCGGCGTATCTCTCCTGGACGAAGGCGAACCCGATCTGGTCGGGAAGCGGGATCGCGCGGACCGGCCGGACAGGTGAGCGAGCGGGAATTCCGGAGCTGTCGGGCAAAGGCCGGTGAGGCTGGATTTCGAGCATGGACTCGGCGTGGGCGCGGAGACCGCCTTGGGAGCCGGCGATCTGCCGGACACGCATTTGCTTGACGAGCTGGGTGACCCGGTCGGGGTTGCCGGGATCACGGAGCGAGGCGTCGCGAAGGAGCAGCTCGCCGATGCGTCGCTGGACGTTGTGCCGGTCGAAAGCCGAGTCGGCGGACAATCGCTCCAGCCGGTCTCCGTTCTTGACGGCTTCGGCGACGACTTTGCCGACGAGGGCCGCCAGGGTGTCGTACGCCCCCTTGATCCCCTCGTCCATCAGGCGGCGGGTCAGGTGTTGGGGAGTGGCGCTCTTGTCGGACCAGGCCGCGGCGTAGGCGAGCTTGTCGATCCAGCCGTGATCCGCCGGATTGTCGGCGTCGAGTGACCGGCCCAGGAACAGCCCGTCCGAAACCAGCGACGGCGGCTCGCCTTCCGGACCGGTCTGGGCTCGGTGGTGTCCCGTGCCCAGGGTGTTCGCCTGTGCGAAAGCGGCTTTGCGCTCGGCCAATTCGGCACGCAGCTTACTATTGGTTCCTTCCAGATTGTACGTTCGAACGGCTGTCAGCAAACGGTCGACGTCGTCGTCGGGCTTCTGTCTCAGCAGAGCGGGAACAACGGCATCGAGAAGTTCGTCGACCCGCGGATCGTGCTGTCGATCGGCGATGTTCAAGACCGGGCGCCGACGCTGATGCAGTTCGGCGGCCTCGATGGCCCGCTTGGCGGATGCGACCAGCAAGTCCCGGCTGGCGACCAAACCGGCGTGTTCGGCGCGGCGGGCGATCTCCGTCGCCTTTTCGTTCGGATGACTGATCGCCAGCTGCCACAGCACGGCCGTGAAGTCGTTCGGATAGGTCGTCTGAAAACGAAGGTCTTGCGCGCGGCCACGGTAAACGGGTTGCCACAACGATCCTTCGTCCGCGGCTTGGGCCAACGCCGCGGCCACCCGCTCTGCGATCCCTCCCTTTCTGGCGGCACCTTCCCGATACATGTGGAAGCACAAGGTCGCCGATAGGAGGCTTCCGTTTTCCTCGACCACCTTGCGGGCCAACTCGTCGAGGGCACGGTGGTGCTCCTCGTTGCCGGGGTCGAGTTCGCCGGCGCGGATGACGATGGGATCGAATTCCGGTCCGGCGGTTTCGGGGCCCGTCGGCAGGTGGTCGGCAGGCGTTTCCAGCGCTGCCCGGACGTGCTCCTCGAGGGCGGCTTGCGAACCGGAGATGTGCCGCATTCGCGCGTGCCTCCCCAAGCGCTTGACCCGGGCCGGGTCACGCAGTTCGGGCGTCACGCGCAAGATGGTGCCGATCCGGCTCCGGATGGCGTCGTGATGAGCAGGGTTCTCCGAATCCAAAGGGAGAAGCCGGTCTCCGTTGCGGGCAGCCTCCGCGGTGGCCGTTTCGACCAAGCGGAACAGATTCGCCCACGCTCCGGTGACGCCGCCCTCGATCAGGTTCCTGGTCAGGTCCGCGGGCGTCGCGCTCTTGTCGGCCCAGGCCGCGGCGTAGGCGATTTTGTCGATCAGTTCATGATCGGTGAGCCGGTCCGCGTCCAGAGAACGGCCGAGGAACGTTTTGCCGGAGGGTAAGGCCGGTCGGGCGCCCGCGGCTGTTCTTCCACGCCACGCTTCCTGGCGCTCGTTCACGAGCCGCTGGAGTTCGGCGTCCTCGCCTCGTACGTTCCTTGCCCGCAATCGCTCGATGATGCTCGCCTGGCTCGAACCATGATCGGCGACAAACCGATCAGCCAGCGCCTCGATCATCGGACGGTGGTCGATAGCCTTCAGGACCAGCTCCGGATGCCGGCGATCATCCGCTTTCGCGGCCTCGATCGCCTTCCTGGCCCCGGCGACAAGAACGTCCGCGGGACCGCTGAATCCGGTTTCGTAGGCGGTTCGCGCGATCTGCTCCGCGGTGTCGACGGGGCGGGTGATCGCCTGCTGCCACGACCACACGGTGAACTCGTCGGGCTTGCGCAGATCGAACGCCCCTTGCTGGAGTTCACCTCGATAGAGCGGAGTCCACAGCTCGTCGTTCTTCGCGACGGTTTCCCTGGCCGGCCCGATCACCTTGGCGGCGACCGTGGGGATTCTCAGTGCCGCGCCATGCTCACGCAGATAGCTGAGCAGATGTGCCCGGTTCAGGTCGCCGTACCGATGGAATATTCCGATCGCCGCGCTGGTGAGTCGCGTCGCCGTTTCGGGATCGACGAGTTCGGTGAGATCGTCGGCGGCATGCGGGGCAGCGGCCTGGCGGCGTCTGGGCGCGCCACGGGAAGCTGAACCGAGATCGGTGGCGTTCCGCTTCGGACCGAGGGTGAGAGTGCCCTCGACGCCGGGGTCTGTGGTGTGCACGGCGCCTTGAGGAGTGAGGTACACGGGCCTGCCGGGGTGGGCGACGGTGAGGTCGGCGCCGAGGACCGTGCGGACAGCGCGGCCGAGCGTCGTCGCGTGCTCGGGGGTGAGGTCGCAGGTCCAGAGCTCGACGGTTTTGAAGGCGCGCCAGGACCCGAGCCGCGGGTCGAGGTGGTTGAGGACCTCGGCGACTTGACCCGGGCGATGGGGAAGGGGGCGGTGGTCATCGCCGGGAAAGACAAGGTGGCCGCCATCCTGGTGGGTGACGAGACGGAACACGCCGGGTTCGGGAGACGGGAAGGCGTTGAGCACGTTCCGGGTCTGCGGTCCGGTGATGAACGCGACGCCGCCACCACCGGGTAGCGGGATCGCGCGGACCGGCTGCACCGGGGAATGTGTGGGAAGGCCCTGGAGGAGTTCGCGGGGAGTGAGATCAGGGAACAGGGCGGGAGAGCCCTGCACGGCGTCCGGGTGGGGCGCGATCGAGACGGTGGTTCCGGGCGGTTCGGTCAGGAACGAGGTGGCGGCCGACGAGAGACCGCGTTCTGCGGGGAGCCCCGGTGTGAGCACCGGGGAACCGTCGCCGTCCGGGACGATGTGGACGCGGGGCCCGGTGTTCGCGGACAGGGCCGTCGGTGCCGTGATGACGCTGGACAGCACGGGACCCCGGTCGTTCCGGGCAGGCGATATCGCCGCTTCCTGTTCTGCGGCGCGGGAGCCGGCTGCCGCGGTGGTGGTCGGCACTGACAGCCGGACCGGCTGGGTGAGGACGGCCGCGGCCGACGGCCCGCGCTCACGCGCGTCGGCGGCCTGCCACGGGCTTGCCGGGATCATTGCCTTGGTGAGTGGCGGGTCGCCGCCGATCACGGTCGGGGCCGCGGTGTGAACAGATGCCGTTTCCAGTGCCGGCAGGGGCTCCCTGCTCGCCACCACGGCGGTGTACGTCGGGGGAACACCAGCGTCGGCGATCGGGTTCTTCTCCGTGGTCGGGCCGGTTTTCACTTCGGGAACGGTGAACGTGGGCAGGACGGGCGGGTGGATCGCATCGAGCGCGGGGGAGCCCGTGGTGGCGGCCCGTCCGCCGCCGTGGGCGCTGAACGCGCTGACGATGCCGAGGAAGGGGTTGGCACCCGCGTTGCCGGTGAGGACGTTGACGAGCGGCGCGGTGAGCAGCGCGGCGCCGACCTGTCCGGTGCCGTAGGCGAGATGGCCGATCGCTTTGAGAGGGCCGGCCAGCTCGGTCAGCAGCACGCCTTCGGGTGCGGTGACGATCTTGCCCGCGGCGGTCTTGACCAGCCGGCCTTCGAGAGAGAAAGCGGTGGAACGGATCAGGCCGGCTCCGGCGTGGAAGAGCCCGGCGAAGCCGCCGCCGAGCAAGCCTCCGACGAGCGATGAGGTCAGCGACCGGGTGTCCCAGCCGTCGCGGAGTCCGTCGGCGACCTGCTGGGCTTGAACGCCGAAGTCGGTGCCCGCCATGAGACCCGCGCCGATGGCGGCGAATTTCGCGGTCTGCTTCCCGGTCTCGGCCAGACCCCGCAGGAGCACCGGCCGCGTGAGCGCACCCAGTTTGGTGATCAGGGCGCGCCAGATCGCGCCGATGCTGATCCGCGCGGCGGCCAGGACCGGGGCGACGAACAGGGCCCCGATGACCGAGACGAGCAGCTCGATGACCGTGGCCAGCGCGAACGCGGCGAAAACGACGAACATGACCTTGGTCTTGTAGACGTCCGCGGCGGCGTTCTTCGCCATTTTCGCCAGCTCGCCCGCACCATGGGTCAGGGCGTCGAGCACGTCGGGGACGGTGGAGCCCAGGTAGTGGCCGAAGAACTCGCCCGTCTCGCCCACCAGCGCCTCGGCGGTCGCGGTTCCCGCCGCACCTGCCGCGGCCCGGTAAGCGGCGGCCGCCGTCTCGAATTCCGCCCACGCCAGCCACAGCGCGGTCAATCCCTGGTCGTCACTCTCCGGCCAGGAGAACCCCAAGGTGATCTCGAGGAACTTCCGGACCCCAGGGGGAATGCGCACACCGCCTTCACCCAACGTCTGCCTTACCTCTCGACCCGGCGAAGCGGCACCCGAACAGGTGTACTTTGCGTCAACCGGGTGGCTGTTACCGCCGGGTTACGCCCGTTTGGGCCGAAAGAGGGGGATTTACTTCACCAGGGGAGAGAACGCGGCACGATCAGTCCAGCAGTGCGCGCAGCAACGGGCCGATCTGGTCGGTCGCGGTGAGGAAACCGTCGTGGCCGTGCGGTGAGACTATCTCCGAGATCCCGGCGCAGCCCGCGATTCCGGTGGCCAGCTCGTCGAGCGCGGACGGCCGGTACATCCGGTCGCCGGACAGCCTCGCGACGATCGCCTCGGCCGTGATCCCGGCCAGCGCCGCTGAGACGCCGCCCCGGCCACGGCCGAGGTCGTGGCTGTTCCGCACCCTGGTGAGGGTGACGTAGCTTCCCGCGTCGAACCGGCGCACCAGTTTGTCCGCGTGGTGGTCGAAATACGACTCGATGGCGAAGCGTCCGCCCAGGAACGGATCTTCCCCGTCCTGGGGTCTCCTGCCGAACCGCTGCTCGAGTTCGGCTTCGGCCCGATAAGCGAGATGCGCGATGCGCCGCGCCGTGCCCAACCCCCGGTGCGGGCCCTCGCCCGGCGGGAGATGGTGGTAATCCCCGCCGTGCCAGCCAGGGTCGGCGGTGATCGCGTGGATCTGCGCCGAGCCCAGGGCGAGGTGATCGG
The DNA here is from genome assembly GCF_014654365.1 of Amycolatopsis oliviviridis. Classification (GTDB taxonomy): domain Bacteria; phylum Actinomycetota; class Actinomycetes; order Mycobacteriales; family Pseudonocardiaceae; genus Amycolatopsis; species Amycolatopsis oliviviridis. The sequence goes on along the minus strand of NZ_BNAY01000001.1, from coordinate 1,682,001 downwards.
GCGGTGTGACGGCGGCACTGCCCAGCACCATGACCGCCGCCACCCGGTCCGGCCAGGTGACCGCCCATTCGAGCGCCCGGTTGCCGCCCATCGAGCCACCGATCACCGCGCGCCAGCGCGAGATCCCGAGCCAGGTGCTCAACCGTGCTTCGGCCGCGACCAGATCCCGCAGGGTCAGCAGGGGGAACCGGCTGCCCCACGGGGAGCCGTCCGGGGCAAGGGAAGCGGGACCGGTGGAGCCTTGACAGCCGCCGAGGGCGTTCGCCGCGACGATGAAGTACCGGTCGGTATCGAGCGGAAGCCCAGGCCCGATCAGCGAATCCCACCAACCAGGGCTGGGATGTCCCGGGCCGGCTTCTCCCGCCGCGTGGCTGTCACCGGTGAAGGCGTGTTCGAGCAGAACCGCGTTGGTCTTCGACGGATTCAGCCGCCCCCAGGACTCGAAGGCCAGGGTGAATTCCGGGAGGGTTCCGCCACCCTCCAGCGCGAAGGCGCTGCTGTGAGTGAACCACTGGCGGCGTCCCGGTGGATCGCCTTCGCGCCAGGCACCCGTCGCCGGAGGTGGCGAAACAGCGGTTTGCAGCAAGGTCAAAGCTCTTTCCGTTCGGTCTTGTTCACCACAGCTTCAGGTCGGACGATCGGTGCACTTGCCGTTCCGCGTCGACGATCAGGACCCGGCATCCGGGCTGTGAGGCGGCCCACGCGATCCCGTCGACACCCATCGCGAAGGCGGCCGTGGCCAGCGCGTCCGCCCGAAGCAGGTCTTCGGCGATGATGGTCACCGACAGCAGCCCCTCGGCGGGTCGCCCGGTGCGGCCGTTGAAGATATGCGCACCGCGCTCGTAGCAGGCGGACGTCGCGACGGCGCCGTCGGCCGATTCCACGACGGCGCAGATCTCTCCGTGCTGCTCGGGATGACGGATGCCGATCCGCCAGCCGCGACCGGGTTCCGGCTCTCCCGCGGTCACCACGTCACCACCGGCGTTGACGCAGAAGACTTCGAGTCCGGCGGATTTCAGCAGCCGGGCGGCCCGCTGGACCGCCCAGCCCTTCGTGATGGCGTTGGGATCGAGCGGCTTGCCCGGTAGCCGCGCGGTGAACGCCCCGCCGGAGAGCTGTTCGTAGTGGTCACAGGTCATCAGGATGTCGAGCAGGTCGTCACTGAGCTCGGACACGGCCAGGTCGCCGCGATCGAAGCGGCTCACCTCACTGTCCGTCCTGAACGGGCTGAATCGTTCGTCGACCTCGTGCAGCCACGCGAAAACGCGCGCGAGCGACGTCAGGTGGTCACCTTTGTCACGGATGTCGACCGAAACCGGCAGCCCCATGACCTGCTCGACCCGCTTCACCTCGCGTCCAGCGCCGCCTGAAGGGACTTCAGGTAGGACTCGCTCGTCATGGTCGCGCCGGACACGGTGTCGATGGCGGCGCTCTGCGCGGTCAGCGTCGCCTGCTGGAGAGCCTTGACCGCCTCCGCGCCCCTCCCCGGTTCAGGTTGCCGGAGCAGCCGGACTTCCGAGATCCGGTTCTCGGACACCACGAGCTGCACTTGCACCGTGCCGTACTTATCGGTCTCCGCCGAGCCGTCCACCGTGCGCGCGGCCTGCGCGCTCGGCGGTACCTCGATCACCTCGAAGATGTTCGGCGGGGCAGCGGCCGGCGCGGACGAACCCGGGTCGTAGACGTACAGACCGATGAACCCCGCGGTCGACAGGGCCACGATGAGGGTGAGGACGGTTTTCTTCATGGGTCGGTCGACTCCCGGCTCAGATCGTGAGGCTGAAGCGCTCGGCGTGCACCTGCTGACGCGGAACGCCGATCTCCCGCAGGCTGCGCAACGTGGCCGAGGTCATGCCGGGCGGGCCGCAGACGAAGACGTCCCGCTCACGGATGTCCGGCACCAGCCGCCACAGGCTGTCCGGGCCCAGCAACGGCCCGAACGGCCCGGACCAATCGGACGGCCCGGCGAGGACATGGACCGCCGCGCCCCGGGCCCGTGCCAGGCCCTTGATCTCCGGCAGCAGCACGGCGTCCTGTTCGCTCCGGACGCGGTAGACCAGGATCACGTGCCCGGCGATCTCTTCGAGCAGCGCGCGAAGAGGCGTGATCCCGACCCCGCCCGCCACGAGCAGAGCGCGCGTCTTGCGTTGATGCATCGCGGTGAAAGCGCCGTAGGGGCCTTCCGCGAACACCCAGGTGCCGACCTTCAGCGAGCGCAGGGACGAGCTGCCGTCACCGGCGGCCTTCGCGGTCAGCCGGAGGGTGCGCCCGTCGGGTGCGGCCGAAAGGGAATACGGATTGGCCTGCCACCACCGGTCCTTGGTCAGGAACCGCCACAGGAAGAACTGCCCGGCTTTGACCGGCATCCGGTCGAGGTGCCTGCCGGTCATGTACACCGACACGGTTTCGGCCGACTCGGGCACCACGGCGACGATTCTCAAGCGATGACGGAGATTCCGGGCCAGCGGCAGCACCAGGCGTCCGACGATCACCGACGCGAGCCCCGCCACCCAGACGAGGTACCAGTAGACCCAGGCGATGCCGCCGGACGCGAACGACTTGCCCAGCATCACCTGATGGCCGAAGCCCAGCACGACCGCGGCGTAGGCGTAAAGGTGGATGAAGTGCCAGGTCTCGTAGGACATCCGCCTGCGGACGAACCGCGCCGACACGCCTCCGACGAGCACGATGAGCGCGAACGCCACCACCGCGCGGAGAACGCCTTCGAGCTGGGTGACCATCGAAACGAACTCGTCGACGACTCCCTTGTCGTCGAGCTCCGCGTAACCGAAGACGGTGAAGACGAAGTGGGCCACCAACGACCACAAGAGCCCTATGGCCGTCCAACGGTGCCAGGTGGTGAGCCGGTCCATGCCGATCCGCCGGTCCAGCCACGGCAGCCGGGCGACGAGGATCAGCTGGAACGTCAGCACCAAGCCGCCGTAGAGGCCGGTGAGCCTGCCGATGTCGATGAGCGTGTTGCCGGACAGGCCGGCGGCGAAGAAGAGCACGGTCGTCGCGGCGACGTTGGCCGCGATCACGGCGAGGAAGACCACGGTGGCGAGGATTCTGGGCCGGACGGAGGCCAGTGGCCGGTCGGCTGGTCGCATGACTGCGGTCACTCTCGCTTCCTTTCTTCGGGTCGTGGGGCCGTGAAGCGGCCCGATTCGACCTGGCACCACGGTCGATGATCGGTTCACCGGGCCCCGGTGTGCCAGGTGCGGAAGGGCATCGCCGCTAGCAATTTTGCCCACACCTGTCCGAGTCCACTGTGGATGGACCGCGTGCGGTTGGTCGTGAGTGGAAAGTGCCGTTAGAACGACCCGGAACACTCACGACCAACTGGACCGATCCGCCGCCGTCACCTCCGTCGCTTTCCGACCGGGCGCGCAGTCGGTTCGTGAGGGCTTTCCCTCGGGTTCTCCGCTTGGTTCCCCGGCGCCGCGCCGGGCATCGGTGCCGCGACCGAAGATGATCGCTTCAGCCGGTCGCCCGGTCATCCGTGCAACCTGACGACGGAAGTGAGGTCTCGAATGACCCGAGCGGACGGCAAAGCCGAGGAACACGACTGGCTCTCCGAGAGTGTCAGGATCGCCGCCCGCAACGTCGAAGTCGGCGGTGGTCCGTTCGGCGCCCTCGTAGTCCGGGACGGCGAGGTGGTCGCCACCGGGGTCAACCAGGTCACCTCCCTGCTCGACCCGACGGCGCACGCCGAGGTGGTCGCCATCCGCCAGGCCTGCTGGAAAATCAAGAGATTCTCACTCGCGGGTTGTGTGCTCGTGTCCTCTTGTGAGCCTTGCCCGATGTGCCTGGCGTCGGCCTTGTGGTCCCGTCTCGACAAGGTCGTCTACGCGGCCGATCGGCATGACGCGGCGGAAGCGGGCTTCGACGATCTCACCTTCTACGAACTGTTCGAAAAGCCGCGCGATACCTGGACAGTCCCGGTTTCCGCCCTGCGCGTCCCAGACGCGTGCCTGCCGTTCGAGGCCTGGGCGAGGCAAACCGACCGTATCGACTACTGACGCAGGAAAGGTTGGCGGTAGTGCGCCGGATCGTGCACCAGCTGTCCTTGAACGAGAACCACTGGCCGATGTTGCCCGGCGTGGGGGAAGCCTTGTCCGAATCCCTCGGCTCGGTGAACCTGACCGGCGACGCGCTCGCCACCCGGCTGGAATCACGGCTGGCCGCCGGACTCGGGGTGACGGCGGGTCAAGTCGTCGCCGGAGCGGGTTCGGGGGCGTTGCTGCAGCAGTTCCTCTCCGCGCACTGCGCACCCGGCGACACCGTGGTGCACACCTGGCCTTCCTTCGATCTCTACCCCCTGCTGATCCGCAACGTCCACGCCGAACCGGTCGCCGTGCCGAGCGACGCCGGGGGCGGGCAGGATCTGGACGGAGTCGCCGCGGCCGTTTCCACCCGGACCCGGGTGGTGCTGCTGTGCAATCCCAACAACCCCACCGGTGAGGTACTCGGAACCGACCGCTTGGCGGCGCTGCTCGACGCCCTGCCCGCGAACGTCCTCGTGCTCGTCGACGAGGCGTACCGGGAGTTCGCCGAACCGGACGCGATCGCCGACGCGGTGAGCCTGATACCCGATGATCCCCGGGTCGTGGTGGTACGCACCTTCTCCAAATCGCACGGCCTCATCGGACTGCGTGTCGGCTACCTCGTCGGCGCCGAGAAGGTCGTGGGCCCGGTACGACCGACGACGCCGTTCCATCGCGTGCCCACTCCGGCCCAGGCGGCCGCGATCGCCGCGCTGGACGCCGAAGACCGCATGCGCGAGCAGTGTCGCGAACTGGCCGCCGAGCGGGACAGGGTCCGCGACGGCCTGATCGGACTGGGCTTCGACGTCCCGCCGAGCGGCGGGAACTACCTGTGGCTCCGTCTCGGCGCGCGGAATCAGGACTTCGTCACGCGCCTGGCCGGGCACGGGGTGGCAGTCCGGATGATCGGCGACGCCGGAGTTCGTGTCAGCACTGGGCTTCCTGATGCCAACGACGCCGTTCTCCTGGCCGCGCGTGCCTTCGCCGCCGAAGGGGAGACCCGATGATCGAAACCTTGGGGCCGGGGGTCGGCGACCGGTCCGCGATGATCCGCGACGCGCTCGTGCGGCGGGAGCGGCGAGCGGGTGACCGGTTCGACGAGCTGATCGGTCACGCACTGGCGGGACAGGGAAAACTGGTGCGCCCCTTGGCACTCCTCGCGTCGGCCGAAGCGGTCGGCGGCTCGGCGGACTCGGCGCTCCCCGCCGCGATCGCGGTCGAGTACCTGCATGTGGCGTCCTTGGTGCACGACGACATCATCGACGGGGACGACCTGCGACGGGGTCGTCCGTCGGTGCACGCGCGCTATGGGGTCGCCGAAGCCATCGTGACCGGGGACGCGCTGCTCTTCGAGCTGTTCGCCATCATCGCCGACGGGGGCTTGCCCGCCGAGACGGTGGCACCGGTGGTCGCCGAAATCGCCAGCGCGGGCAACGACCTGTGCCGAGGGCAGGTGCTTGAGTCGGGCCTGGAACACGACAGCGCGCTGGAGGACTACCTCGAGGTAGCCGGATTGAAGACCGCCGCGTTGTTCCGCGCCGCCTGCCGTGCGGGCGCGTTGCTCGGCGGCGGCTCCACCGGGCAGATCGAGCTGCTCGGGAGTTATGGCGAGCACACCGGAATCGCCTTCCAGATGTATGACGACTGCCTGCCCTATCTGGCGGATTCCAGCCGCGTCGGCAAGCCCGCCGTGAGCGACGCGGTCAACCTCCGCCCGACCTGGCCGGTCCTGCTCGCGTATCGCGACGGGGAACCGAAACACCGGCGGCTCATCGAAACCGCGCTGTCGGGAGCACTCCCTCCCGAGGAGACGTTGAGATCGCTCCGCGTCGCCGTACTCGCGAGCGGCGGCTTGGATTCCGCTTGCCGGAGCGCACGGGAACACGCCGGCCGGGCCAGGGCGCGGTTGAGCGAACTGCCGGTGGCCGCGGCGACGGCCCGGCTCGCCAGGATCACCGACCGCGCCGTGGACCGTGACCGCTGATCGCCCCGCGCGCCGCGGACTCCGCGAGGTCGCCACGGCCCATTGGCAGACCTGGCGGCCTTACACGACCTGCTACCCGGCCCTGCTGGGTCTCGCGGGGGCGTTGGCCGCGGGCGGACGACGGCCCGCCGAACTCTTCGTCGCCGTACTGGCGCCGGTCCTGGGCTGGCTGTCCGGGCACTACCTCGGCGATCACTTCGACCGGCACCTGGACGCGATCGCGAAACCACAGCGGCCCATCCCGTCCGGGCGATTGTCACCCGCCGTGGCGCTGGCCTGCGGGATCGGCTGCGCGGCGACGTCACTGGCGGCTTTGATCGCGGTGAACTGGCGGATCCTGCCGCTCTTCGCCTTGGCGATGGGCGGGATCGTCGCCTACAGCGCCGTGTTCAAGCGGAGGGGTTTCGCCGGAAATCTCAGCCGGGGGGTGCTGTCGGCGCTCGCGCTGACGATCGGCGCGATGACCGTGACCACCTGGCCGCCTTGGACGCTCATCCCGGTGGCGCTGGGATTTCTGCTCCACGACAGCGCTTCCAATCTGATCGGCACGGTCCGCGACGTCGAGGGCGATCGCGCGGGCGGCTACCACTCGGTGCCGGTGCGCCATGGCGTGCGGGTCGCGGTGCGGCTCGCGGTGGCGCTGTACGTGGCGGGCGTCGCCGCGGTGGGCGCCGGCGCCTTCGCCGCCCGCTTGCCCGGAGACCAGATCGCGTTCGTCGCGATCGCGGCCGTGACCGGCTTCTTCGCGTTCGCGGCCGTTCGGCCCACGGCGCTCACCGCGCGGCGGGCGTTGCGTTCGCACGAGGTGCTCGTCGCGGAGCGGCTGGTGCTCGCGGCGGCTGTCACGGCGGGCGCCGTCGGTGCCGGGGTGACCGCACTGGTGGTGCTGCCGGCCCTCGCTTTCTCGCTCGTCACTCAGGCCCGGATGCGGGCCCGGCACGAGTTCCCGGCAGGGGACGGAGAGGACACGGTTTGAGCTCAGCCCAGTCGGCGACAGGGGAGTTGTCCACGGCCATCGCGGAGGGAGCGGAGGAGCTGTGGCGGGCACAGCGGCCGGACGGGGTGTTCGACTACGGGGCGAGCACACTGCGGTCCACCCTCGCGACGGCGGGGGCGATCACGGCGCTGCACTTCGCGGACCCGGGCGGCGCCGCCGACCTGATCGAGGCCGGCGCCGACCGGCTCCGCCGTACCCGGAACGACGACGGCGGATGGTCGATGGTCCCCGGGCAGGACAGCGAACCGGGTCCGACCGCGGTGGCCGCGGCCGCTCTGCACCTGGTGGGGCCCGTCGGCTACGCCGCGACCGTCGCGGCGGGCCGCGCCTGGATGGCCGGTTACGGTGGCCTGGAAGCGATCCCGCATCCAGAGGTGCTGCTGTGGTGCCGCCAGTTCTACGGTATGGCGGGCTGGCTCGACCAGCGGGAGATGCGCCGCTTCCCACTCGAATTGGCGTTGCTGCCAGGGCTCTATCGCCGGTTGTTCGATCTCCGGCTGCCGATGGCGTCGGCGCTGGGGCTCGCGCAGACCAGGCACCGGCCGCTGACCCGGCTGCAGCGGATGCTCACCCGCCGAGCCGAACCCCGGGCTCTCCTGGGCATCCGGCAGGCGTTCGAACACGAGGGTTCGGCGGGGTCGTGGTCGGAGGACGCCTGGGTGACCGGGCTCGTCTGCGTCGGGCTGGCGAGGGCCGGGCTGGGGCAGGACATGGTCGGCGCCGCTGTCGGCTGGCTGCGGCGCACCATGCTCCCCGACGGTTCGTGGACGACGACACCGCTCGACGGGGCCTGGACGATGTACGCGGTCCGCGGCCTGATCGAAGCCGGTTACCGCGACGATCCAAGGCTCGCGGTCTCCCGTGATCTCTTCGTGCGTCTCCAGCAGCACCGGCCGTTCCTGGCCTTCGGCTGCCCGCCCGGTTTCTGGGGCTGGTCCGGTGAGCACGGCTGGCCCGCGGTGCTGGAGACCGGCGAGATCGTCTCGCTGCTGACCCGGTTGCCTGGTGAGGCGCAAGCCGACGCCGTCCGCAAGGGGGTCGCGTGGCTCAGCGGCCGTCAGGACAGCCGCGGCTCGTGGAGCCTCTGTGTCCGCAACACCAAGGTGGCCAACAGCGGACCGTGCCCGATGACGACGGCACAGGCCGTCGAGGCTCTGCTCGCCGCGGGTGTCACCGCCGACGATCGGCGGATCCGGCACGCGCTGCACTGGCTCGGCACGGCGCAACTGCCTGACGGGAGCTACGAATCCGTCTGGTACCGGGAACACACGATGGGAACCGCGGCGGTGCTGGAGACCTTCGCGCGGTGCGGCCGGACCGGTTCGGGGCCGGCGGCGCGAGCTCAGGAGTGGCTGGCGCGAGCTCGCAATCCCGACGGTTCCTGGGGCGACGGGCACGGCGCGCCAGGAACCGCCGAGGAGACGGGATGGGCCGTTTCGGCCCTGCTGGCCGCGGGAACGGATTCCGTCGCGGTGACCGACGGCGTGCGCTGGCTCCTCGACGCCCGGACGTCCGGCGGTGGGTGGACGCCGCAGCCGGTGCACGAGTACGTGCGCCGGGTCAGCCGGTATGCCAACCCCGGCTTCACCCAGGGGATGGCGTTGCGGGCACTGGGCCGGTATCTCGAGGTGACGCGATGAGGCCGGAGCACTATGACGTCGTCGTCTGCGGCGCGGGGGTGGCCGGTCTTGCCGCCGCGTGCGGGCTGGGCAGGCTCGGGCACCGGGTCCTGGTACTGGACAAACGCCTCACGCCCGCGCCGGTGGCCAAGGGGGAGGTCCTGCAACCGGGCTCGCTGGCGATCCTGCGCGAGTGGGGAGTGGCCGATGCGCTCGATCGAGCGGGAGCGTTGCGCCTTTCGCGACTGGCCGCCCGCGCCCCGGACGGCGAACCCCGGATGGTCCTCGACTATTCCCGGCTCCCGGCCGCGCATCCGTGGCTGCTGGCGCACGACTATCCCGTGATCCTCGAAACGCTGGAGGCCGCACTGCCCGGCAACGTCGAAATCCGACGGGGCGTGCAGTTCCGGCAACCGCGGTCGACCGCGGGCCGGGTGACCGGGGTCCGATGCGACGACGGCGACCTCTCCGCGTCGCTGGTGGTGGCCGCGGACGGGGTTTCGTCGCGGCTGCGCGCCGCGGCCGGGCTGGACGCGCCCCGGCGGGACTATCCCCACCGGTTGGCCGCGTTCGACCTGCACGACGTGGCCGTACCGCCGGAATTCACCGCCTACGTCACCGAAAACGGCTTACGCCTGCACTATCCCTTGCCCGGCGGGCGAGTCCGGCTCTACGTCCAGATCGCGCCGGACGAACTCCGCGGTGTCGACGCGGACGGGACGGTCCGGTGGGCGGATCAGGTGCTGGCCGGCTGTTCCGGCCTGGCCCCGCTCGCGACGTCGTTCCGCGCCGCACTGGACCGCAAACAGGTGCTGCCGGTGTCGAGAGCGCTGGCGAATTCCTTGACCGCCCCCGGAATCGCCCTGGTCGGCGACAGTGGTCATCTGGTGCATCCGATGGCGGCACAGGGAATGAACAGCGCGATCGCCGACGCGTACGACCTCGCCGCGAAGTTACGTCAAGGCGGTTCCCTGGCAGACGACGTCGTCGATCACGCGCTGCGCCGCTACGACGCGGCGCGACGGCCGAACCTCGGCCATATCGGCCGGACCAGTCACAACGCGGCCCGGATGATCACGGGCCACAGCAGGCTCGGTGACCGCGCGCTGGCGGGCACGGGGAGCAACGACCGCCTCCGGTTCGAGGTGATGCACACGATGTCCGGGCTGGGCGTCCGGCGGCTGACCCCGCTGGACCGGCTGCACCAACTCGGGCTCCCCGACCCGCGGTCGACCCGGTTGCCTGGCTGGGCGCGGTGAACTCACCCGCGCGTGTACTCCAGGACCACGAGACCGTTCGCGCCGTCGAGCCGCGCCCGGCGCACGAGCCCGGCGCCTGCCGCGAGCTCGTCGAAGTCCTCCGGACGGCGCTCCCGGCCGCCCAGCAACGTCAGCGACTGCAGATCGAACGAGGAGTTGTTCTTGGCGTGTTCGGCTCCTGCGAGCACTTCGACCACCAGCAGCCGTCCCTTGTCGCCCGCGGCTTCCGCGCAGCGGCCGAGAATCTCGCGGGCGTCCGCATCGGGCCAGTCGGTGAGTACCCGCGAGACGATCACGACGTCGTAGCCCGGCGGAACCGGGGCGAAGAAACTCCCGCCGAGGAATTCAGCACGGCTTTTCAGGCCACTGCCGATGAGGAGTTTCTCCGCCTCGGGCCGGACTTCGGGCAGGTCCAGCACCGCACCGGTCAGATGTGGATGCGCGGTCAGGATCGCCGCGAGCAGCGATCCCGTCCCGCCGCCCACGTCGAGCACGGTGGACACGGAATTCCAGTCCCAGCGGGCGGCGACCTCGGGCCCGGTCTGCCAGGCGAATCCGGCCATCGTGGTGCCGAAGAACCGCCTGAGCGTTTCGTCGGCCCGGTAGTCGGACCAGAAGTCGGCGCCGTGGACGACCGGGTACGCGGGTTCGCCGGTGCGGACGGAATGCGGCATCCCGCTGTAGGCCAGATCCATCGTGAGGCCGGGGCCGTCGGCGTCGAGCCACGAACGCAGCAGCGCGTTGCGTTCGTCCAGCAGCGCCCGCGACACCGGGGTGAGCCCGTGCCGTCCCGGTTCGGTCTCGGCGAACACCCCGACCTTCACGAGATGGTTCAGCAGGCGGGTGAGCGAGGCCGGGTCGGATCCGGATTCGGTCGCGAGGGCGGCTGCCGTCGTATACCCGTCGCGGATCAGTTCGGGCAGCCGCAACGCGACCGCGGTCCGCACCGCGAACGGGGTGGCGAGGTCGACGAGTTCGGCAAGCCTGCTGGTGCCGTCCTGGAGCTCCGTGTTCTCGGCCGTCACCGCGGTCCTTTCGGGAAGGGGAAAGAGAAAACTTCGGTGTTTCACTGAACAATGCACCGGAAAGCCTTGGCAAGCAAGGGTTCCGGGTCGAATTAGACAAGCGTTCCGCCGAGACGCGGAACGTGGATCGATACTGCGCGAAAGGAAAAACAGGAATGGATTCCCTCGAGGTACGACCCGTGACCGGTGCGCTGGGCGCGGAGATCCGTGGCGTGACGCTCGCGGAAATCGACGACGCGCTGTTCGAACGGATCCACCGGCTGCTGCTCGACCATCTCGTGCTGTTCTTCCCCGACGAGAAGGGCCTCGCGCCGGCCGACCACGAGGCGTTCGGCCGCCGGTTCGGGGACCTGGAGGTCCATCGATTCCTGCCGAAGCTGGCCGGGCACGACGAGATCGTCGTTCTCGATTCCGACCTGGGGGCCAAGGCCGACGTCTGGCACACCGACGTCACTTTCGCGCAATCCCCGCCGATCGCTTCGATCCTGCAGATCGTGCGGTCACCCGAGGTCGGGGGCGACACGATGTGGAGCAATCAGTACCTGGCCTACGAGGCCTTGTCCGCGCCGATGCGGGAACTGGCCGACGGGCTCACCGCGATCCACGTCTTCGAGCATCCCGACGGTTCTTTCCGCAGCGAGGCCGAACATCCGGTGGTGCGCATACATCCGGGGACCGGCAAGCGCTCCCTCTACGTCAACCGGATGTTCACCCGGCGCGTTCCCCAGCTGACCCCCGACGAGAGCGCGGTGCTGCTGGCGCATCTGTTCACGGTGTCCGAAAGCCCGCAAAGGGTTTGCCGCTACCGCTGGACCGAAGGCGCCGTCGCGGTCTGGGACAACCGGGCGACGCAGCACTACGCCGTGAACGACTACACCGAGCGCAGGGTCGGACGCCGGGTCGCCGTGCTCGGCGACGAGCCCAAGGGCGACGGCGCGCGCTGGCCGCATCACCGGATCGCGGGGATGAGCGCGACGGTGGTGAAGGGCTGAGGCGACGTTCCTGGATCGCGCGACTTGAATATCCACAAAGGACTTCAAGTTGGCCGGTCCAGGGTGTTGCGAAAGCCATGTTCGCAACCTTGAACGTTGCGAACGTGGCTTTCGCAACGCTCTCCGGTGGCGTGAACCCTTCGCCTTACCCCACAACGAAAGGAGCAGTCGATGAGCGACCACGCCGATTTCCTGGACTCCTACTGGCGTGACCCGCACGCCACCCTGAACCACGCTCGCGAGAACACACCTGTGCGCGAGGTGACCTTCGAAGGCGGACCGACCTGGCTCGTCACCCGCTACGCCGACGTTCGCTCCGGCCTGGCCGACCCTCGGCTGGCGAAGGATTGGAGGGCTTCGTTGCCACCCTCCGAGCGGGCTTCGGCGCCGCCGGGTCTGCCCGCGCCGCTCTCCCATATGCTCACCTCGCTCGACCCGCCCGATCACACGCGAGTACGCAAGCTGGTGAGCCACGCGTTCACCGCGCGACGGCTGGCCCGGCTGCGTCCGCAGGTCGAGGCCTTCACCGATGCCCTGCTCTCCGAACTGCCCACCGGTGAGCCAGTGGACCTCGTGGGGCGCTTCGCGATCCGGCTGCCGATGGAGATCATCTGCGAACTGATCGGTGTACCCGAATTGGACCAGGAGGACTTCGCGCACTGGTCGATGGTGCTGATGGACGAATGTCCCGAACCCTTGCTCATCGAGGCGTCGAAGCGGCTGTCGGACTACCTGGAAGAACTGGTCGCGGCACGCCGGCGTGAGCCCGACGACGCTCTGCTTTCCGAGCTCATCGCGGCTTCCGAAGACGGAGAGCGGATGTCCGACGTCGAGATCGTGGCGATGGCGATGGCCTTGCTGATCGCCGGACACGAGACCAGCGCGGTCTTCCTCACGAACAGCGTGCGAGCGCTGCTCGCCGATCCCGCCGCTCGGGCACGCCTCGGCTCGCCCGAGACCGCGGGGCCGCTGATCGAGGAACTCTTACGGTGGCTTTCGCCCGCGCTCAACGCGTCCTCGCGGTTCGCCACCGAGGATCTCGCGATCGGCGGGGTCTCGATCCCGCGCGGTGCCTCGGTCACGCTTTCGGTCGGGGCGGCCAACCGCGATCCGGACCGGTTTTCGGACCCGGACACCCTGGAGCCGGACCGGGACACGACGGGGAACCTCGCCTTCGGGCACGGGATTCACCGGTGTCTCGGCGCGGCACTCGTGCGGTTGGAGGCCGAAGTGGCGTTGCCCGCCTTGTTCGGCAGGTTCCCGCGGATGCGGGCGGCGGCCGGCGACGAGGAGCTGACTTATCGGCGAAGCGTGCACGTCCACGCACCGCGGACCTTCCCGGTCGTGCTCGACACGTGAAGGTCCTGGGCGCGGGCAAGGCTGTTCGCGTGATCGGCGGCCAGGCCCTCGGCACGGCCGTGGCTCAGGTGTCCCGTCGTACTCCGTCGTCGTCGACGTGATCGGCGAAGTCCTCCCAATCCGCGTTGGCGAGCGAAAGGTTGTTTTCGATTTCCTGAATGGCCTGCGGAACGGCGCGGAAAGACCGGCCGGCGGGTACTCCTGGCCAGTCGTCGTCCGGGTCGGGCTCCGAGCCGAGATCCACCACCAGGATCGGGTGCTCGGGGGAGTGGATCGTGATTTCGTCCACGACGAGCATGATCGCGTGTTCGGCACGGTCCACTTCGGATTCCAGCAGGTCGGTACTCGTCATTCCGGTGAAGGCCGGGTCGTCGACATAGCTCACGTTGGCCTCGAACCCGTCCGGCGTGCCCCGGCCGATTCCGGTCTTCACCCGATACCACGCATCGTCGTCGGAGAAGTCGGTCCGGATCACCGGTACGTTCGGCGTGGCAGGCAGCCGGGGTGGGCCGGACGCGGCCGCGGCACGCTTGCGGTTCGTCTCCGGCCTTCGCCGGTTCGATGATTTCGCGAACTTGTCGCTGTCGCGTTTGTACCCGTTGCGCCACATGACTTCGCCGTCGGAGTCCAGCATCTCCAGATCGCCGCTGTCACGGAGCACGACCTGCCGGGGATGGAACGGGAAATTCGGCGTGGTGAGGCTGTCCCATGCCTTGCGGACGCCGCGCAGGTCCACCCCGTCGGCCTCGTCCTTGGACCAGCGCAGGAACAGCCCGTCCTCCTCCAGGACGAGGCGGGTGCCGAAAGGATCCGGATACATCGACGGGACGAGATAGAACCAGCGAGTGATCCGGCCCCTGGGACCGTAGAGGAAGGTACCGGCGTGCTGATGGTCGTGCACCAGCACGTACCGGCCGTTGGGAGAGGTGAGGCTCTGGTCGGCCAGGCTCTGCCCGACCAGCATGCGGTCTCCCCGCGCGATGGGCGACGGGGGCCGCGACACGTCGGTGGTGGCGGTGTCGGTGTGCCAGACGATCTCGCCCGCGCCGTTGAGCAGGACGACGTCGCCGTCGTCGCGGACTTCCAGCAAGACCACACCGCGGTCCGCCGTGCCGGTGGACCGCAATGGAACACCGTTTTCATCGTGGGCCACGAGATCGCCGTCCGGCCGCAGGGTGACATCGCTGACGCCGGAGCCGCGCGTCTTCCGGCGCCAGTCGCCGGGGCTGAACTCACTCGACCACCACAGCGGCCGTCGATCGTGGTTACGGATGAGAACAAGATCGTCGAAACCGAAGTGTTTCAGGGTGAAAGCGTCGTTGAGTGAGGTCAGGGATTGCCTTCGCAGGCTCTCGCCCGCCCGCAAGCGATGGCCTCCGGTCATCACGTCGCCGTCCTCGGCGAGCGGCGGAAGCGCGCGATCGAAGAGCGTGGGGACCTCGGTGCCGGGGAAGCGGCTCAGCCGCTTTCCTCGCCGGTCGGGAAGTCCGTCCGGTAACGGGTCCATCGGGATGTCCGGCGCTTGCGGCGCGGCACACGATCCGCGGTAGGCCAGGGGAGCGTGCCCAGCGCGTCGCCGGTAGCCGGTGAACCCGTTCACCGGGGTGAGGAACCGGACGGTTTCGAGTTGCAGGTGAAGAGAACCGTTGTTCCCAACGATGTCGAGGCGGTAGCAGGGGTAGGCCGCGGGGCCGGCGATCCGATAGGTCCTGGTCTCGTGCCGGGCGGTGAACGACTGATGCGAGCGCGTGTCGAGGGTCCGCCACAGGTGCCCGTCCACGGATCCACGCAGGACCCATGCGGCAGGATCCCGGTCAGGCGCGTCGTTGGCGGAGGTGAGGAGGTAGCGGTCCACCGCGATCGGTCGCGAGAACTGGAATTCCAGGGAAGCACGGTCATGAGGTGCGAACCATTTGCAGGGTGCTTCCTCGATGAGGTTCGCGGCCACCTCGCCCACTTCGCCGTACTCGGCGCTGGCCCAGACCTCGGTCACCATCCTGGTGACATCCGCGTTGCCTGCCGGACCGGCCGAACGGAGGACGATCGAGCACGAGTCGCCCGTCCGGTCGCGCCAGGCCAGCCATGACGGCGCCACGCCGGATCCGTCGTCGATCAGCAGTCTGAGCGGTTCCGACGGCCGCCGTCCGGTGGCGTCCTCGATCTCCGTGTCGAAGGCATGATGTCGCGCAGCGCCGCTGTCCGGCGAATTCACCGGCTCGCCGCTGAGTTCGCCTCGTATCTCCAGCACGTCGCCCCCGCCGGTACGGCGATGGCCACGGCACTCGGCCATCCCCGGCGAGAAACCGACCGCGCAGGAAGAACCGTCCGCGGCGCCCCAGGACAGTTCCTCGAGTGCGGCGTTCTCGCCGTCGCCGATGTGAACCAGCAACTCGTGACCCGGTGTCCATTCGGTCGAGCCCAAAGCACGCCACCACACCTGGAAGGTGCTCGACGGTACTGCGCTGAACATGCGTTTCCTCGCTGCGCCTGGCGTCCAGTAGGTGAGGACGCGGGAAGGTTGAAGCACTTGAACGCTAAAGCGAGGCGTCCGGCGGTCAAGGGATGCTCGGCGAAGAAGGTCTTTTCGGTTAAACGATCCGCGCTAACCCCGCCCTGGATCGGGATGCGGGATGCCGAGTCCCGTCATGGTTTTCAGCAGCAGGGAGCGGAATTGCCGTTTTTCCGCTTCCGTCAAGGTGGCCATGGCGTGCGCGTCCACCGGTGCGGTCAGTTCCTGCGCTTGTTCCAGGACCGACGAGCCGACCTCGGTGATGGCGATTTCGAGGACGCGACCATGGGTGGGGTGCGGTGACCGCCGCACGAGTCCACGGTGCTCCAGGTTCGAGATGGCCGACCACATCGCCTGCGGGGTGACACCGGCGCGGCGGCCGAGTTCGGCGCTGGAGAGCCGGGCGGGGGCGCTGATGGCCAGCTGGGCCAAGGCGGCCAGCTGTGCCTGGGTGAGGTCGAGTGGCCGCAGGGCGCGTTCGATCTGCTGGTTGAGCGTGCTGGAGAGCATTCTGAGCAGATAGGCGATCCGGGTGGCCGGTTCGACGGGCACGTTTTCGTCTCCTGGTCCCACGGACGCCTTTCCTCGCGAGCGTCCTGGCGGTTCGGACACCTTGGCACGTTATCAAGTGGTTGATAACATGCGCGCACCTCCTCGAAGGGATCCGTGATGATCACCCACCTCCGGAGCGTCGAGATCCACGTGACGAACCCGGCCGAACTCCTGCCGTTCTACGCGGACGTGTGGGGGCTGGCGGTGGTCGAGGAGACCGACGATCGGATCCGGTTGCGTGGCCGGGGAACCGAACACCATGTGCTCACGCTCGCCACCGGCGAGGAACACCGCCTCGGCGGGATCAGCCTCGCGGCCGACGGGGAACGCGGTATCGCGAAGCTCACCGATCGCCTGCGGGGTGAACAGGTCGAGCTCCTGTCCACGAGCGACACGCGGATGGAGTTCCTCGATCCCGAAGGCCGTCGCATCGAGGTCGCCTGCGGCCTGCCCGAACACACGGCCCCTTCCCCGAAGGCGTACGGGCCTGATCGGCTGAGCCATGTCGTGCTCAACTCGGTGGACCTCGCCGCGGCCAAGGACTTCTACACCCGGGTGCTCGGCTTCCAGGTCTCGGACACCTATGAGAACGATCAGATGGTCTTCTTGCGCTGCAACAGCCGGCACCACTGCGTCGTGCTCGCGCCGGGGAAATGGACTTCGCTGAACCACGTGGCCTACGAGGTCCGCGACACCGACGAGGTCATGAAGGCGCTCGGCCGCCTGCGCAAGGCCGGCTTCGACACCGTGTGGGGGCCCGGTCGGCACGGCCCTGGCGGCAACGTCTTCTGCTATTTCCTCGACCCGGTCGGCAACGTCATCGAGTACACGGCGGAACTGCTCGAGGTGGGGGACGACTGGGTGCCCGGCGAATGGGCCAGGACCCCGGAGAACGCCGATGTGTGGGGGACCGGTGGCGGGATCACTCCCGCCGTGATCGAGGCGATGAGCAACCCGCCCCGGGAACCTGCTTGATGAAGGCGCTCGTCATCCGTGCGTTCGGCGGCCCGGCGGTACTGGAGATGGCCGAACTGCCCGACCCGGAGCCAGGGCCTGGTGAAGTACGGGTGCGCGTCCACGCGGTCGTGGTCGCCCGGACCAAGGACGTCGCCGCCCGGGCGGGAAAACCGCCTTTCGCGCCACAGATCAAGACTTTCCCGCACGTGCTCGGCACCGAGCACGCCGGGGTGATCGACCGGGTCGGGCCGGATCTGGACGATGGCCTCGTCGGCAGGCGGGTCGCGGTCTCGGCGGTGCTGAGCTGCTCACGATGCCGCGCCTGTCTGGTGTCCCGGGAGGAGGCGTGCAGCGAGTTCGGTCTCGTCGGGATCCACCGCCAGGGTAGCTATGCGGAGTGTTGCGTCGTGCCCGCGGACAACGTCCGCGAGATCCCGGCCGAGGTCGCTTTCCCCGAGGCGGCGGCCCTCGCGGCCAACGGCGGTGTCGCCAGCGCCCAGCTCGACGCCGGTGCCGCCGGTCCCGGCACCACCGTCCTGGTGCCCGGCGCCGGGGGCGCGCTGGGCGTGACCGTCGCCGCGCTCGCCGCGTTCCGTGGCGCCCGCGTGATAGGCGTGGACCGGCGTCCGCCAAGGCTGGCCGGGTTGCCGCTCGTCGCCCTCGACGGCGCGGCCGACGACCTGCCCGCGCGCATTCTCGAGGCCGCCGGAAGCGGCGGACTGGATTGTGTGGTCGACAACCTCGGTATCACGGCCTGGTGCGAGGCCTACCTGCCCGCCCTCGGCGCGCTGGGCCGGGTCGTGGTCTCGGGTGCGGTCAACCACGACCCGGTGCCGATCCGGCTGCTCCAGTTCTACCTGCGCAGCCAGTCGCTGATCGGCGTCCGGACCGGGAACCGGCAGCAGATCGACCGGTTGTGGGCGGATGTCGCCGCTGGTTTCCGGCTCCCGGCCGGATTCGTGCACACCCTGTCGTGGACGCGGGCACCGGACGCGCACGCGTCACTCCAGTCGGGCGGCACCAGCGGGCAGTTGGTGCTGACCATGGACGAGTCGTCAGCTGCAGGATGACCGGTTCTCCGCCTGTTCGTGCTCGCGACGGCGTTCGACGGAACCCAGCCGATTCACCAGGGTCAGCCGGTCCCCTCGGTAGAGAGTGCGGACCCGCTCGAACGGCTCGCCCAGCGCGTCCCAGGAGGTTCGGTGGACCACCAGCGCCGGCAGCGCGGCGAGAGTGCCCAGCAGGTCCGCTTCCCGGGGGCTCACGTGCGCGGTTTCCGTTCCTTGGTCGGCGCCGCCGAACGCGATGCCGAACCGGGTCCGCAATTCGTCATGCAGCGACCGTTCTCCGACGGGGGCGTGGTTGAGACCGGGAAACCGTTTCGCCGGGATGAACGCAGACTCGACGGCGAGAATCTCGTCGCCGGAGCCGCGCACACATTCCAGGTGGATCACTGGATCGTTCCGGTGTATTCGCAGCTCTTGTGCCAGTTCGCAGCCTGCCCGCCGCCGTTCGAACGTGGTCCAGGTCCGGCCGGTCAGGGCGTCCTGGTCCGGCCCGTCGGCCGAACCCAGGTGCTGCGCGATTTTCCGGCGTCCGACGACGAAACTGCCGCTGCCCTGGCGCGAGTCCACCCAGCCTTCGACCACGAGCTGCAGTACCGCTTGCCGAAGTGTGGCGCGTGCGACGCCCAATCGGGTGCACAACTGGCGCTCCGAAGGCAACGCGACGCCTTCGCCCAGCGTTTTGCACAGTGCGAGAATCTGCCTTTTCGCCCGATAGTAGCGCGGAATGCGTCCGTCTTCCGGGATTCCGGCGCGTGCCGGATCGGTCATGGTACCCGAGTCCGTGCAGTACGGTTCTACGCAGCGAGATTTCACGAACGTCGATCGTAACCATTTCGACAGGTTTGCCCGGGGGTGCGGACGCCGGAGGGTGTTTTCGTCTGGTCGTATCCGCACTTTCGGCCATGGAATTCCGTCGGATGGCGCAATGTCGGCCATTTCTGCCCGCTTGGGCCGAAGTGCTGTCCGGATACCTCCGAACGTGGCCGGTTCTGTTGTCCTGGCCGGGCGGATCGGGCTCACTGGGAAGAGAGGATGCCTGAGACGTCCTCGAATGAGAGCACCGGGACGGTGATCGGGAATGGATCCTGCGGAGCTGAATCATCGCGAACGCGCCATTCTGGGCGCTGTCGCCGCCGGTCGGGGCGAATTGCTCGCAGGCTGCGAGCCGGACCTTGCCGTGGATGGCGGCTGGTGCGACCGCGTCGCCGTCACGCGGCTGATCGTCGGCGGCTGGATCTGCGCGGCACGCCCGGCGAGAGTCGGCGACCTGGTGCCCGCCCAGCTCACGGACGTTGCGCGTGACGTCTTCGCGGCCACGCGCACCTTGACTGCCTGACCATGGTCGTGAAGGCCTCGCCAAGTACGTGAAGGCCCCCATCCTGTACCTAGGCGCACGGGTCGTGGCAAAGTCGGCTCTCCGCTGGTCAAGTAGGTTGTGAAAGCCACTTCCGCAACGTTGAAGGTTGCGAAAGTGGCTTTCGCGACACGGCGCACTGAGTCCCCTGAAACGCCCCCGGCCGCCGGGCCGGCGCGATCCCGACACCACCCACGACCTGCTTCGGATGACCGCGGGCGAGGGATTTCCCGATGAATCGGCGGTAAGCGCAGTTCCGACCGGGAACTACGCCGAAAGAATGATATTCGCCTATACACCCACGCACTCGATCCTGGTGGGAGGAGGTGAAGAGATGTGTCGGGTGGTTCGGTGAGGTTGCCGCCTGAGCTGCAGAAGTTCTTTTTGGTGACGTTGGGGATGCCCTGGCCGGAGGGTAACGACGCGGCGCTGGCCGAGTTGGCGCGGGCGTGGCGTGAGTTCGAGGCGGCCGCGCAGGACTATCAAGCCGCGTTGCGGGCGAACGGTGCTGGGGTGGACGCGGTGCTGGAGGGGGACACGGGGCAGTTCTTTTCGTCGTTTCTGGGGCGGGACATGGTTTCGGGTGTGGAGGCGTTGGGGGAGGCGTCGGAGAGCCTGGCGGGGATGGCGAAGACGGCGGCGGCGGATGTGGTGAAGGCCAAGGTCATGATGATCGCGATGGCGGCGATGGCGCTGGCGACGATCGTTCATTTGCTGGCGACGTTGATCGGTGCGGCGTTCGTGGGGTTGGCGCAGTTGACGGCGCGGCAGGCGTTGATGGCGATCTGGCGTGGTCTGGTGGCGAAGATGAAGGCGCTTGCCGGATTGAGGCTGACGAAGGAACTGGGCGTTCAGGTGGTCAATGGGGTGGGCAGGGCCTTGGTTCCGGTGGCGGGGTTCGCGGCTGCGGGTGCGGGGATCATGGGTGGTCTGGATCTGTCGATCCAGGCTGGTCAGATCGCGGCGGGGAAGCGGGACGGGCTGGATGGCAAGTCGTTGCTGGGGTCGTTCGTGGGTGGTGCTTTGGGTGGTGCGTTCGCGGGGGTGTTCCACGCGGGTGCGGTGTGGGTGCGGGGTGTGGCGGGGAAGGCGGCGGATGAGGAAGCGGCGAGGTTGCTGGCGGAGCGGTTGAAGATAGAGGGGGTGACGCTGGAGTCGTTGAAGGAGACGGGGGATCGGCTGGCGGTGGCGCCGCGGGCGATTCCTGGTTCGGTGGAGGCGTTGGGGCATGTGTCGTATGGGTTCGGTCAGGTGGGGGTGGTGTTGATCACCGCTCCGGTGATCAACTTGGCGACCGGTTCGCCGCACGCGAGTCCGTGGTTGGGGATGCTGGGGGCGTTGTCGGGATTCGGCGGAGGCCGTAGTGGTTCGCCGGGCAGTGGTGCGGGGTCGCTGGACGCGTTGGATCGTCTGCCGAGCGCGCCGCGGCTGACGATCCCGGCAGGCGAGGTCAAGACCGAGGGCGGGATCAGCACCGGGGAGCGGCTTTTCCCCGTCGCGCCACAGTCCTATGTGGACGCTATCGCTGCCGGGCCCGCCCAATCCGCGGTCCACACGACTTCGGCGGAAACGCCGCCGCGACAACCGCACGAGAGCGTGCGCGACGAGGGGCGTGCGCGGGTGACCCTCGAAGCCCGGCTGACCGACGAGGGCCGCCTCCCGGAAAACGCGGCGGTTTCCCTCGGGCTGATGGTCGACGGTTTCGTGGACGCCGCGGTGCAGGCACGCCCTGACGCGCCGCCTCGTTTGCAGGGCGCGGTCTTCGTCGCCCCGGGGGCCTCGGCCGGCACGACCGAGCTGACCGCGTTCGTCGAGTCGCGAGTCAGGTCGCGGCTGGGTGACTTCCCGGCGGGTGCCGTGACGGTGACGCCGGACCAAGTGCTGGCGCAGGTCTCCATCTCACCGCTCGTACGTCCCCCTGGGGATGAGCAGCTCGGCCTGGCGCAGGTCCGGGTGGACGGGCAACGTCCCCCGGCCGGTCTCTACGGACCGGGGGTCTACTCGGAGCCGGGAGATCCGTTACCGGCCTACCGGCGGGAGATCGAGGAGGCGCGGGCCGCCCTGTCCGAGCTGAAACCGGACGACGCGGTGTTCACCCGCGCGCGAGAGATCATGAGCGGTCATCACCAGCCGCCACGGCTGTTCATCGAGGAGAAGCCGTCTCGGGTGCACGAGGCTCATCGAGAACGCCATCAGGCCGCGACCGATCTGGTGGCGGCCGAGTTGATCCGGCCCGGCCGTCTCCACACCGGCGAGGGCGTGGTGGCCGCCGAAGCTCGCGCCCGGAGTCTCGTCGATGCCGTGGGCTGGCCCAGGGAGGGGCGGATCCTGGGTGGCGCGCCACAAGAGGGCGACGTCCTGTCACCGGCCGGAGCCGGCCCATCGGCGGCACCGGGAGCGCGGCCGCCGGAGGACGCGGCGCTGCGAGCGTTCTGGGAACGGCTGTCGGACGACGGCGGGCAGATGCTGTCCAACGCCGACGAGTCGGCCTTCGTCCGGGCCGGTCTCTCGGGTGGGAACCGGGTGGTCCTCGTGGATCAGCTGACGTCCTTGACGGCCGATCCCCTGTCCGGGCCCACCGAAATGAGTCTCTCGCAATTCGGCGAATGGTTGGCCGGCCGGGACTTCGAGGAGTCGGAGGCGCTGTTCCCCGCGGAGCAGGGAGGGACGCGGCCGAAGGGTGAGGCGCCGGAACCAGTCATCGTCGCGAACGCCTACGGCGAGGAGAACCTGGTCGCCTTGTTACCGGACGAGGTGAGCCGCCTTGCCGTGGACATGTGGCGCAATTCCAGCGCGCATACGATGCGATTCACCCTCCGGGCGGACCAAACCGACTCTGGCGGCCTGCTCGAGCCCGCTCCGTGGGCGCGGCTGGTCGCCGATCAGCGTCCACTTCCGCAACTGGTGGTGCTTTGGCCGCATGACGACGGATTCCGTGTCGGAAAGGAAGTTCTCGACCCGGTCACCACCGTGGATCGGCTCTGGACGACCGACGCGTTCCAGCGGTTCCTGGCCGAACCGGTGCGGCGGCCGCTCCTAATGCTCGGCTGGACGGAAAACAAGGATGCGAAGGATCTGGTCGCGGAATTCGGCACCGCGCTCGGAGCCCGAATCGGCCCGATTCAGGCTTTCGGCTACCAAGGCACCTTTCAGTTCTGGGAACACGGCGCACTCGTCTTCCCGCCGAACGCGGTGTTCCAGGAAACCTTCGGGATGCGGCCGGAGGACCTTCGGCACGTGACCGACAACGGGACGTTCGCGTTGCTGGACACCGCGGGCCCGTTCGCGGCGGACGCGGCGCTGGCCACCGCCGCGGTGGTCAAGGCGGAACGACCTGGTGCGTCGGTGATGGTGCTACCCGGTGATGACCAGGTCGTGCGCGCCCGCGCGAACACGGCCGACGTCCGATACCCACTGGGCGGAGAAGAAGTCGTGCGGCTGTTCCTCGCCGAGCCGGGACTGAAGGCGGGCCTGGTGTCAGATCCGGACAGGCCGGTGGTGCTGGTCGGGGATTTCGGGAACGGTGAGGCCCGGCCCGGCGGCGTCCGGTTCGACGTCGGAGCGGCCTTGGCGCGAGAAGGCCTGTTCAACCCGGTGTACGCCGCGAACAGGGACGCGCTCCGCGACGCCGTTCTGGTATCGGGTCTGTTCGCGGACCGGATCAAGACCGAACTGATCTCTGGTCCGGAAGGTGATCCGGTCGCGCTGTTCGTCCGGCACCAAGGAGACGAAAGGGAACTGGCCCGAGTGCGCGCCTGGGCCACCAGAGCGGGTGCGGCCGGGGTTCGGACACTCAGGGGAACCGACGGCAGGCGGATGAAGGTGCCTTGGCAGGTCGCTGTGCCGATCTTCCTCAAACCGGCCGCGGGCGGCCAGGTCCATTTGACGCGCTCCGACGGCCGCCCCGCCACCGGGGAACCCGGGCAGGCCCTGCGCGACAGCCGTCAGCTACGCGAGGCCCTCGGGCGGAACGAGGCAGGACGCCCTCGGACTCCGCTGCTGATTCCCTTGGCAGGAACCCTCACCGGACTCGAAAAGCTCGCGGCGGACCTCGCCGCGGGCGGCTACGCGCGGGACGTCTTCGCGGCTCGCGGTCCGGTGTTTCTCGCCGGCGGTCAAATGGCTCTCATGGAGCCCGGCCTCGACCGAGTCGACGCGGTCGTACCCGGCCCTTCGGACGTGGCGAGCTACGCCTTGGTCGACGCCATGTCGGGAATCCATGGTGCGTTCTTCCCCCGCGATCCGGTCGACATCGTCAACCAGTGGCGGGTCGAGACACGCGCCGATCCCGTGTCGAGCCGGATCTACTTCTCGAAGAGGCCGGGTACCGCGGATCTCGGCGGCGAGGCGTATCTCGTGCCCGGGGGCGAGCCCGGTTGGCGCAGCGTCGTGCACGGCAACGAGTCCGGGATCGGCGTCGCGCTGCCCACCGCCCGCCCTTATGAACTGGGCGACCAGGTCCTCATCCAGGGCGACGCCGCGGGTGCGGCGTTGTTCGGCTCGTCGGTGTACCTGGCGGCAATGCCCGACGCGGACCGTCCTCATGTGCTCCTCGCGTGCAACGGGGCCAGTGCGCTGGAAACGCTCCGGGCGATCGAGTCCCGATGGGGGAAAGGGCCGATCATCGCCTCGACCGCGAAGACGTATTACGGCTGGCACGGAATCGGTATCCATGTGGCGGACGACGGGCACCTTGTCCGGGCGGACGAGCCCCAAGCACCGCCGGTCCGGTTGGCCGACCTGGCGGCCGAGAACATCCCGTCGAAGCTGATCACCCACGGCGCCGAGAGCCCGCCGAAGGAAGTACACGAGCTGGTCCGTCGCGCGGTACAAGCCTCGGCGTGGCGCCTGGCCAACGGCGGGGAGGGCGCGAAGATCCAGGTCCTCGTGCACGGCTCGGACGAGGCCGAGGCGACCACGTGGGGGAACGAACTCGCGACGGAAATCCGAGACACCGTGGAAGCCGAGGCGGTGAGGCTGGCCACTCGATACGAACTGCCGCAGGCACGTTTCCTGGAGATCCTCGTCGACGTCGAGGATACGGGGCAGCATCCCCCGGTGGCCGAGGTCGAATTTCACCTGGCGCGGGGGTCGTTCGGTGCCGAGGCGCTGAAGACCGGCGGACTCGACACGATCAAGGAAGCCTTCTCGGCGTTGGATCCGGCATCGCGAAAGTCCTTCGAAACTCTGCCGGAGCTCCCCTTCGAGCCCGTGGTGTCACCCGAATCGGTCGCGGCGATGGCGAACCTGTACGGGGAACAGACCTTGATCTCCCTCCTCCCCGAGCCCGAGACCGGTGTCTCGACGCGGACGAACTGGGCGTTTTCCGGTGGCCAGTCCGGAGTGGTCGTTTCGCGGACGACCGGCCGCGCGGGGGAGACCGAGACCGTGCTGGCCCCATGGGCCGACACGTTCGCCGACGAAGTCCCCGGGCCGCTCTTCTTGACCCTGGAAGCGGTGGGCGGCGGTTTCCGAGTGGACGGCCGCGAGGTGACCGTCGCCGACGCCGTGCGCGCGTTCCTGGACAACGAGACTTTCCGCGAGTTCCGGCAGCAGCCGGTGCGTGGTGCGCTTGCGGTCCTGGTGCGGGACAAGGGTGAATCGCGCTCCGGGCTCGCCACGGATTTCCTCGGCGCGCTTCGCGAAGAGATCGGGCCGGTGCACGCGTTCGCCTACCAGGGGCCGTTCGCGATCCGGTCGACGGGATTGCTCGAGTTCCCGGATGAAGCGGTTTTCGAGGAGAGCTTCGGCGCGACGCTCGAAGACGTGCGGCACGTGGCGGACGGCGACGTGTTCGCCTTCCTGGACTCCGGTGATCCGCGAGAAGCCGCCGACGCCCTGGTGACGGCTGCCGCGGTGGCAGCGGGGTGGGCTCACACGTCGCCGGATGGCCGGACGGCGTCGGTGCTGTCCATGACCGGCGACGACTTCACGTTCGTCGTCGGCTGGGTGAACGGCGAAATGAGGCTCCGCACGGGAGGCGGCGAGGCGGCTCGGCTGTATTTGGAACAGCCAGGGACACGGGAGGCACTGGCGAGTGATCCGGCCCGTCCGGTCGTGGTCGTCGGTGCCTTCACCGCCGGCGGAGCTCGTCCTGGGACGGTTCCCTTCGAGGTGAGCGCGGCACTCGCACGCGAGGGATTGTTCAATCCCGTGCACGCCACGACCGCCCGGCTGCCGGGCGAGGAACCGATCTTCCACCAGGTGTCCGGGCTGTTCGCCGATCGCGTCAAGGCGGAGTTGCTGCCCGACGCCGACGGACGTCCGGCGGCCGTCTTCGTCCGCTACGAGGGGGATGAGGCGAGACTGGCGGAAGTCCGGGCCTGGGCCCGGCAGGAGGGGGCCTACGGTGTCTTCCGGGTGACCGGACCGGACGGCGTCCGGTTCGAACCCCCATGGCGTGGCAAGGCGGTGCCGATCGTCGTCAAACCCGCCGCGGACGGCGGCGTCCACCTGCTGCGCTCCGACGATCGGCCCGTGACCGGGGAACTGGGACCGGCCCTGCGGGACAGTCCGGTGCTCCGCGCCGCGCTGGGCCGTCTCGGTGACGGCAGCGTGGAGCCTCGGGACGAGCGCGCGCCGCTGGTGCTCGCCGTGGACGGGGCGGTGAGCGATCTCGGGGGGTTCGCGGGTGAGCTGGCCTCAGGTGGCTACTCCCGGACGGTGTTCACGTCGCGGGGTCCGGCGAAGTTCCGCGAGGACGGTGCGCTGGAGGTCACCGACGCCGTGTTCGACCGGGTCGACCCCGCCGAACCGGAGCCCGGACAGATGGTCAGCTATCCGTTGAGAAACGTGAACCTGGGGAACAACGGCGTCTTCTTTCCCGCCAATGTCTGGGATCTGGCGACCCTGTGGCGCTTCGACGCCACCGCCGGGGCTATTACGGGCCGCATCTATCTGTCCCGGAGACCCGGGCGCGGCACGTCCGGTGATTGGTACCTGTCGCCCGCCGGCGGACCCGGCTGGCGCGGGGTGGTGCACGGGTTCGAGGACGGCGTCAAGATGGCGTTGTCGGCAGGGCGCCGTCACGGCCTGGGCGACCAGGTGCACCTCGAATCCGATCAGGCGAGCGCCGCGCTGTTCGCTTCGGCGGTCCATCAAGCGGCGCGTCCCGACCCCGCGAAGCCTTATCGGCTGATGGCCTGCAGAACCGCGGTCGCCCGGCGACTCGTCGAAAACATCAAGAACCGGTGGGGGACGGGGACGGTCGTCGCCCCCACGGCCGTCATCGAGATCGGCTGGAACGGCCGTGGCGTGCAGGTGCACGAGAACGGTCACCTCGTCCGGGTCGACGGTCCTGGACAGCTGCCGGTGCGGCTGGCGCATCTGGCCGCGGAGCGTGCGGATCCGGTTTCCTTCAGGCTCCGGCCAGGACTGGAGGACTTCCCGGATCTGTGGCTGCTGGCCGAGTTCGCCGCGCGGCCCACGGCGTGGCGGCTGGCCAACGGAGGGGAGCCCGCGACGCTCGAAATCCGGATACGAGGAGCGGAACCCGGGTCCGGATGGGCGGACACTCTCCGGGACGTCGCGCGGGCCGCGTTCGACGGCGAAGCGCAAAGGCTGACGAACGAGTTCGGGCTTCCGGACGCGACCGGGCGCTTGGCGGTCCGAACCGACTTCACCGACGTCGGAGCCGTACTCTCCCGGGCCGAGATCGAAGTCCGCCTGCCGGAGGGCGACTTCGGCCTCGCGGCACTGGAAAGCGGCCGCGAGGACGCGATCGTGCGGGCGTTCGCGGCGTTGACACCGGATGCTCCGGCTGAGCATGCCTCCGCCGCGCCGCGGGTGCCCCTCGAAGGCAAGTTGTTGGCGGACGCCCAGGGGCGGCGGAACCTGCTCGACCTCGGTTCCGATCCGGAGGTCTCCCGGATGCTGGAATCCCGCTGGGACCGGTCCTCCGACTTCGACCAGCGGATTCTCGCGAAGCCGGTCCGCGACGAGGAGGGAAACGCGGATTACGCCGAGGTCCTTGCGCCCTGGGCCCACACCCTGTCGGACGGCAGCACTCCCGTCCGCTTCCTGGTCGTCGACGCCGTCGGCTCGCCGTTGGACGCGGCGTGGCGCGTCGCCGGCGACGATCGGTTCCAGGACTTGATGTCCGGACCCGTCCGTCCGCGTCTCGTCGTGCTGGCCACGGCGGGGTCCGTCCCGGCGCCGCCCGCCTTCGCGGAGCGGTTCACGCGCATCCTGGCCGCGCTGACCGGTCCACTGCAGGGCTATCACTTCACCGGGCAGGTCGATCTTCTGGACTCCCATGGTGTCCTCGTCGCCGATCCGGCCGAGTTCACCATAGTGTCTCGGCTCTCGATCGAAGACCTCCAGCCGTACGAGAACGGGACGGTGTTCGGGCTCAGGGCTCCCGGCGACGACACGCTGACGGAAAACGCGCTCGCCGTCGCCCGAGCACCGGAGCTGACGGGGGCGATCGTGCTTTTCGCGTCCGGGGCGGCTCCGGCACACTTCCGTGCCGGGCTGGTGGAGCACGCGCAGGAGGCCGAACTGACCGGCGCGGAGGCCGGTCGGATGCTGCTGGAGAATCCGCGGTTGCGGGAACTGCTCGGCGAAGGGCGGCGGGTCGTGCTGCTCTCCGAGGCGGGCGCCGACCGGAACGGCCACGGGGGCAAGGGTTTCGACCTCGTCGACGCCTTGCTCGCCCAGAACTTCCACAACGACGTCTACGCCCATACCGGCCCGGTACCCGCCGTGGGCGAGGGGCTGGACCTCGTCGGCGTCTCACAATGGCGGACCGGGGAGGTCAAGACGGAGGTGCTCGCGGACGCGGCCGGACGGCCGGCCGCGTTGTTCGTGCGATACCCGGGTGACACGGAGCGGTTCCGGGAGGTCCGCGAGTGGGTCGCGGGCGGCGATTCGGCCGCGAGCCGGTTCTACGAGGACCAGGACGGCCGGTGGGAGCTGCCGGGCCGCCCGGTGCCGTTGTTCCTGGGGGCGCGCTCGGCAGGCGAAGTCGGTGCGATCCGCGACAACGAGGCCGGTGAGGCCGCGGCACTGACCTACGCGGACGTTTCACTGGTGCTCCGGGACGACCCAGATCTGCGCGCGCTACTCGGTTCCCTGGGACACGGTTTCGCGGACCCCGCGAAGGAACGATGGCTGATGCCGGTGTCCCTGGACCACCCGCTCACCGAGCTCGGCGCCTTTCACGAGGGCATGGCGGCAGGCGGCTACTCGCGGTGGACGAGGGCACCCCGAGGACAGGTGACCTTGCTGCCGGGAGGCGTCCTCGGGGTGCGCGGTGACGGATTCGCAGCGTGGAAGCCGGTGAAGCCCGGCCGGGACAATGTGTTCAGCTACCCGTCCACCTCCGCGCGGGGCGTTCACGGCCAGTTCTTTCCGATACGTGACTTCGAAGCCGTCCAGTGGCGTTCGTCGACCGCCGAGGAGCGTCCGGCGGGCACCCGGTTCTACGCTTCCGAGGTCGCCGGAGCGGACGGGAGCCCGGCCTGGCGGGTGTTCGTGACCCCAGCCTCGTCCGACGCGCCTTGGGTCACCGACGTGCACGGGGTGGCGGACGGTGATCTGGTCGTGGCGTTGAAGACCGGGCACCCCCACCGGCGTGGAGACGTCGTCGCGATGTCCGATCCCGCCACCATCGCCACCGTGCTCTACGGCAACACGGCCTTCGACAGCGTGAAACCCGCCGAGGTACTGCTGCTCGGCTGTCATGTGGCCGAACCCGCCCCGAACGCCGACAGCACGGCGAAACGCGTCGACGACGTGCGGGTGCCCGGGACACACAAACCGATGGCCTTGATCGCGCCGACCGCGCCGGTCGGCCGCGTCTTCGATCTGGTGCCCGCGGTCATGAACGGGAACCATCTGGTCCGGCTCGGCAGCGAGGATCTGCCACCGCTGCCCGCCGCCGATCTGGTGGCCACCGTGATCGACCCCGCGTGGGTGCCCGACGTGTCCGACGGCGATCGCTTCACCGAGGTGAGGACCCTGGGCGTGAAGCTCGCCCGGGCGGCGGTGTGGCGCTCGTTGAGCGGGGCGGTACCGGAACCGGTGCGGGTCCGGATAGAAGGCCACGGCCGGGACGAACAGGCGGCGGGGAGCCTGAACGCGGAAACCGTGCGGGTGACCGAGAGCGAGTTCCTCGCCGAAACCGATCGGCTCCACACCCTCTACGGTCTCGAGCCGGTGGAGTGGGGAGAGCTGGCGGTGCGGACCGTCCAGCACGTGGCCGGGCCGGGCAGGACCGGCTCCCTCGTCACCGTGGACCTGCCGGTGGACGATGTCGGGGGAATCGCTTTGGCGCGATTCGAGCAACGCCTGGCCGAACTGAGCGACGACGACGACACGACCCCGCCTCAGCCTGAGCTGGAGGAACTGGAACGCCTGTTCGCGCCGATGAAGAAAAACGGTTCCTCCTGAGACCACACGGAAGCCCCGAGGTGTTCACGAACGGTGGAATACGGGGTTCGAAAGTGCACCCGCGCTGACTCGAAAAGACAATCCTCTTGCCGATACGGGAATGCGGTGGTCCGCTGTATTCGCGGATTCGGCGTGCTTTGACAGAGGGGAGCACCGTACATGCGTGGCGAAGGCACGAGGGTGGTACGGAGAGGGAACGAATCTTTTGTGCTGAGTGCCTTGTACCTCGACGGGCCCTTGAGCCGGAAGGAACTGAGCGCGGCGACCGGCCTCAGCCCGTCCGCCGTCTCCCAGTCGATCACCGGCCTCGTCCAGAACGGCCTGGTACGGGAGGCGGGGAAGGCCGACTCCAACGGTGGGCGGCCGAGAACCCTTCTCGACATCAACCCCACCTTCGGCTACACGGTGGGCGTCGCGATCACCGGCAGGGCCTTGCGGATCGGCCTGTTCGATCTGTCGTGCCGCCGGATCCAGGTGGTGAAGCGCGCGCTCTCGGCCGGCGTCCAGGACATCGACGAGGTGGCCCGTGAACTCGGCATCGGCATCCGCCACCTGCTGTCCCTGAGCGGTGTTCACGACTCCGCCCTGACCGGCATCGGTATCGGGCTGCCCTCGTCGGCAAGCCCGCACCAGGCGATTCCCTGGACCTCCCGAAAACTCGAAAGCCTGCTGGGGCTCGGCATTCCCGTGTTCATCGAACGTGAGGTCAACATCCGGGCCCTGGTCGAGAGCCGGCTCGGCGCCGCGCGCGGTGTCGGCCGGGCCGTCGTGGTGCAGATAGGTCTCGGAGTCGAGGCTTCCCTCGTGGCCGATGGAACCGCGAAACGCATTCGCGATTGGGGACATACGACCATCGATTACGGAGGCCGCAGTTGCCATTGCGGAGCCCGGGGATGTGTCGAGGCATACGTCGGCGCGAGCGGCATTCTCGAGCGCTCTCTGGAACTTCCCGGACGGGAATTCCCTACGGAAGGAAATGATTTCGAACGGCTGCGCACGCTGGTCGGCTCGGCGGAGCACTGCGCGGACGCGCGCGCCCTGGTGCAGGAGACCGCCGGGTACATCGGTGCCGCGGTGGGGAATCTCATCTCGTTGCTCGCGCCGGCGCGACTCGTGATCTCCGGCTGGGCAGGCCAGTTGCTCGGGTCCCGGTTCCTGCCGGAGATCCGGGACGCGGCGACCCGGCAAGGGCGAGAGCACGGGCTTTCCCCGGCCGCCGTCCTGCTCGGACGGGTCGAGGTCGACGCGACGCTCACCGGCGCGGCCGTCCTGCCGGTCCTGGGGCTGATCAAACGCGGCACCGCCCTGCCGCGGGCGGTGGCCGGGCTTTGACTCCTTGAAGGACTCCTTGAAGGACTTGCGATCCCTCAAGGAGTCCTTCAAGGACTCGCCCGGTCAGCCGCAGGCAGGCGTCGCGATCCAGTGCCCGGTGTCGAACGGGACGGGGGAGCCTTCGGTGTAGATGTGGCGGCACGCTTCGAAGATGGACGGATGCCCCTTCACCCCGGGCACCTGGTACTCGGTGGGCGGGTACTCCTCGTGCGCCTTGCGCCACGCTTCCGCGCTGGTCCACCGGGCGATGTTGATGTACCGGAAGGTGCTGTCACCCACGTCGGTGTTGCGATGCAGATGCGCCTCCAGCAGCGCCCCTGTCTTCCGGAAGACCGCCGACGTCCGGTCCCAGTTCGCCAGGAACTCCTCTTCCCGCTCCGGCGGGACGATGAAGACGTTGATGAGCGTCGCTTCCACAAGGTTCCTTTCTAACGGGCGAGTTCTTCGAGTGACCGCTGCCGCGTCTCGATCCCGAGCTTGACGAAGACTCCGAGTCCGATCGCCAGCGCGGCGCCGAAGACTGCGAACGCGATGACGATGCCGCCGGGCTGCTCCAGGAGGAGGCCGAGCACGATCGGCGAAACGACCGCGGCCAGGCTGCGCAGGGAACTGCCCACATTGGTGGCCCAGGCCCGCATCCGGGTGGGGTAGAGCTCGGCGCTGTACATGTAGATGAGCGGGGCGTTGATGTTGACCCCGATCAGCACGATCGCACCCGACGCGAACAGCATCTGCCATCCGCTCACCCCGAACAGCCCGATCGACACGACACCCAGGACGGCACCGAACAGCGCCAGCGAGTATCCGGCGATGAACCAGAACCGGCGTCCGATCCGGTCGAGGGTCCACGCCGCCACGTACAGCACGATGAGGTCCCCGAGCGTGATCGCGCCGGTCAGCAGAGACGCCACGGACGGCGAGAGACCGCCGATCTTCACCAGCAGGGTGGGCATGAACGTGGTGAATCCCCACAGGGCGAAGAACGTGGTGAGCCAGGTCGACCACAGCAGCACGGTACGGCCGCGGTATTCGCGGCCGAGCAGCTCACCGAACCTGGTGCGGCCGCTCGGTGGCGTCGCCGCCGCAAGCGGGCCCGGTTCGGCGCCGGGCTCCTCTCCGCCCGGTCGCTTCACGGCCCGCTCCATCTCCGCGACCACATGATCGGCGTCGCGGACCCGCCCCTTCTCGACGAGGTAGCGGGGTGACTCGGGCAGGCGGAACCAAGCCCACACCGCCGTCACCAGCGGGAGCGCGCCGAGCAGGAACAGGCCCCGCCAGGCCGTCTCCGGCGGGAACACCGCCAGGAACACGCCACCGAGGAGAGAGGCGAGCAGAATGCCCCAGATGAACAGGCTTTCGTACAGGGTCACGATTCGTCCACGGGCGTTCGCCCGGACGAATTCGTTGAACATCGCCGCGGCGACCGGGACCTCGGCACCCAGCCCGATTCCCTGCAGCAGCCGGATCACCATCAGGCTGTCGACGCTCCACGAAAAGGCCGCGATGAGCGAGAGGCCACCGAAGATCACCGAAGAGGCGATGTACGCCCATTTGCGACCGTAGCGTTCCGACAGGACGCCGAAGCCGACCGCACCGAGGATCTGACCGAGGTAGCCCGCGGCGATGAGCGGGCCGGCGACGGAAAGCGGTGCGCCGAAGGTCGTCAGAATCGAGGTCAGGGCGACCGCGACGACGAGACCGTCGAAGGAGTCGATCAGTGTGCCGATACCCAGGATCGACGCGACCCTGAGGTGGACACGGGTGAACGGCAGCCGTTCGAGGCGGGCGAGAACCACGGGCCCGTCGGACGGGTCCGTCGGCGTGCTCGCGGTCGACGCCGAGGCCTTTTCGGACATGGGAGGATCCTCTCTCCTCCGGGGAGGGATGGGAAGCCGATGGGGAAGTGCGATGACCGGGTACGGACGGCCGTCGTGGTCAGGTGATCGGGTCCGGTCTCGCTGACCGCACGGTGGACGGGTCCTTTTCGGACACTTCGCCGGCGAGGAGGCGGGGCCCCCGGGGCAGTTCCTTGATCGTGCCCTGGGGAGAGGCGGCCTTGACTGGCATCCACATCCGTTTCACTCACTACGACGGCTCGCCCGGCTGTACGGCAGCCGAGAACGCAGTAATCGTGTACTAACGGATACCGGTCGCACACTAAAAGTGACCCGTCGCGGAAATCGTAGGGGAAGCACTCACCAAAGGATCACGTCGCGCCTTATTGGACTTCGGCCCCAGTCAGGAAGGTTCCCGTTTGACCACGTTTCAGCTCCCGAACTCAGTTTCCCTTACCCGAGGCGGTGGCCCCGTTCGGACGCGGAGCGGCTCAAACGCGAAACCGGCGAGTGGGGAATGCGGCGCGACCTGCTGTCGTCCGGCTTGTTCGGCTACGGCATCGGTGTGGTCGGGAAGGCGCCTCAGGGGCGAGCGGCAGTCTTCCTGCGCTGGTTCTTCTGGATCTTCGTGGTCGACGATCTCGTCGACGCCGGTTCCCGGGAACACAGCGAAAGCCTCGCGGGCTTCGCGCGAAAAGCGTTGGCGGCCAGGAAGTCCCCGGCCCTCGTGCCGGAGCGCGACCCGACGCGGGCCGAGCCCGCCTTCCGGCCGATCCGGAACAGTGGACTTCGAACAGGCGGCACCGAGCTTGTTCTGGCCTCGGTTCGACCGTGATCCGCAGCTGATGAGCCGTTCGTGCGCCGACGGTGTGGGAACCCTGAGCGAAGGCCCGGCGTGAGGCACACGCCGGGCCCTCAGCGGCCTCAGTTCTGGACGAGCCTGTCGACGACGCTGCCGTCGACGTGCACCAGGTTGCCGTTGGACAGGTTGTTGTGGTGCGTGCCCTTGTAGTCGCCCAGCACGGGAACGACGGCGATCTGCTGGCCGCCGGTGAGCGGCACGGGGCAGATGCAGGCCGCGTGGGCGAAGTTGTCGGCCGCCTGGATACCACCCTCGGTGAACTGCTGGGTGTCGTCGGCGGCCGACGCCGAGCCCGCCATGACGGCGGCCGCTCCGGCGGCCAGGAGAACAACTGTTGCGATTCGTGATGATTTGAACACGCTGGGCAACTTAACAAAGCCGGCGCTGGACCGCCGATCGGCACCTCCGACGCGAACACGGCTCCGGGCCATCGCCCTTGAACGACTGAAGCCCCGCCCCTCCGAGGAGGAGCAGGGCTTCTGACCTGCGAAAACAGATGGTGCGCGATACTGGGATTGAACCAGTGACCTCTTCCGTGTCAGGGAAGCGCTCTCCCGCTGAGCTAATCGCGCGAGGTGGAGACGGGATTCGAACCCGTGTACACGGCTTTGCAGGCCGTTGCCTCGCCTCTCGGCCACTCCACCGTGACAGGCCCGAGGGGGCCTTCCGAGCGGATGACGGGATTCGAACCCGCGACCCTCACCTTGGCAAGGTGATGCGCTACCAGCTGCGCTACATCCGCAAATCCTCGGTCTGGGCTGGAGGTCAGAGCCTTTCGGCTTTGTCCCTCACCCCGTCGCCGTGGTGTGTGTGAACACTATCCGACCCCGAAACCGGCCTTGCAACCGGGGTGCCACTTGCTGTTCGCAAGCCTGTCATCAGGCCAGATCGTTGGGGATCAGGTGGGTCAGGGCGTCGTCGACGTCGACCCAGAGGTGCTCGTTACCCGGGAGTACGACGTCGTAGGTCCTGTCGAGGAAGTCGGCCAGCTCCTGCGCGGACGCCTCGAACATGGCGTGCCCGGACGGCGAGTTCAGTTCGATGAGGACGGACTCGGGGTCTTCGACGGAGGGGCGGATGCGTACGTCACCATCGCCCGCGTCGGCCAGCAGGCCGTCGGCGAGGAGATCGCGCGCGTAGACCCACTCGACCCAGCCGGCGCGGCCGGTGCGGAAGGCGGCGACGACCGCGTAGGGGTCGCGTGTGTCGTATCGCAGTTCCACCTTGACCGGAACCGCGGGCGTCCGCGGTGCCAGGAGGTCGAACACCGCCGTCGAGCGGAGCGTCACGTGATCGTTGCGCATCGTCCTACCCTTCGTCTCCTTCCCGGCCCGGTCGAACCGAGTGGCGATGATGTGACGTTTCGGCCGGCCGATCGGAACGCGGTTTTGCCGCAGATCACCCGGATGGGGTCATCGGACCCCGAATCCCTACTTCGTCACCCCATCATCACCCGCGCGACGCGCAGCCCTACATGCGCCCTGCAGGCAGTCCACATGTACATACTGCGCGGTTTAGTCGTCACGCGATAGCACCGTCGCACGAATGTCGAAACGCGTCGCAGGCGCCCCCCGGCCGGGACAACCCCGGCTAGCTCGTGGTTGTTCGCTCCGTATTTGCTGGTGAGCGGAGTGTGGTCGGAGGGAACCACCCGTTTGCAGGCCCTCTAAAGTCGTGGGGTAGAGTCTCCCGGACACCGCGAGCGGGCGATTAGCTCAGCGGGAGAGCGCTTCGTTCACACCGAAGAGGTCACTGGTTCGATCCCAGTATCGCCCACCGGATGAAGGCCCTGGACCATCGGTCCGGGGCCTTGATTCATTCTCTGACACCAAGGGCGGCGGGGCCGTCCGGAGGCATTCGATCCCCAGGTCGGACGCGGGTTATGTGGGGGCGGTACTTCTGCCGTCGCGGACCCGCCGTCCGGCGCGGCTGAATGCATCCGGTGCGGCGGGGGTGCTGGGGCGTCGCCGGTTCGAAGATCCCTGGAGCCGACTCTTCCGGCCGGTGTGGACATTCGCCGGGGATCTCCCGTCGCGCCGCTAAAACGTCACATGATCGGCCCATCGCAACGACATTGTGATCCTCGGCACTGTAACCTTCGGCGAAAGGTCCAGACCATGGTGAGAGTGATGCAGGGCACGGGGGAACGGCTCACCCGTCCGGCTCCGGTGGACGGTCCGCCGTGACGCTGACGTGATGTGACGAAACGCCACTCCGGTGACCGATTGACAAGGTAGATCCGCCCGGGGCGGGGGTGGCTCGCGGGCCAGGGTTCCCCGCAGGCGTGAAATCCACAGTGGACCGGCCGGAGATCGACTTCCCCCGGACCGTCCACTGTGGAGTTTTCGGGGCTGTTCGGCCGATCGGGGACGCGCTGCCCCGAGTGGCCGGGAACGCCGCGAATTCGTGACTACTTTGAGTAGTTGTTCGGAGGATACGGTCTATTACCCATCGTCATCATCTTGTTATCAACGCGGCATTCATTTGCCGGAAACTCGCGCAGGATGTGGCTGGAAATCCTTGTAACGATGGCTGGAGAGTGGCCGATACCTTGGCGTGTGTCGCCCCATCGGCCGCTGTAGGACTGTGAGAATCGATCACTCTTCGAAATCGCTCTCATTTACTCAGCGTGTTGATCCGGCGTTCGGGAATCCCCACTCCGGGAGGTCTGATGGAAGAGTCGGTGCGGCCGTCGTCCACCGTTAACGGGACGCCGCAGCACATCGACCTTCAGTCGATCCCGCTCCCCCCGCAAAGGGGTGCGGGCAACGCCGCGGCGGTCGACACGACGTCGGCGCGGCCGCCGTACGCGGCTTGGGAATCGCGCTACCGTGCCTGGGTCATCGGTAGTGACGTTTTCACGGCCTTCGTGCTCATCATGATGAGCGCCTTCTTGATCGATCGATCCGATCCACACGACATGCACGCGCTCGGCACCGCCGCCGCCTTCCTGTTCGGGCTTTCGGTCTGCCGCGCCTGGAGTCCGCGGGTGCTGGGCGAGGGCGCGGAGGAGTACCGGACGCTGGGCCGGGGTCTGGTGGCCACGGCGGTCCTCGTCGCGCTGGGCGGTCTGCTCTTCGGCGCGCTCGCCGTCCAGCCGTGGGTCTTCATCGTCGTCCCGATGATCTCGGTCTTCATGTTCCTGCAGCGGTACGCGCTGAGGCAGGTGCTGCACCGGCGCAGGCGGCTCGGTGAATGCCTGCTGCCGGTACTCGCGGCGGGAAGTCCCGACACGGTCGCCGACCTCATCGCCCGCACCAAGGCCGATCCCCATGTCGGCTGGCGAGTGGAAGCCGTCTGCACGTACTCCGGCGCCGGCGCGGAGCGGGGGAGTGGCGAGGTGGAGGGCGTCCCGGTCGTCGGGAAGCTCGACGAACTCGCGGGCCACGTCCGCCGTGGCGGCTACCGGGTGGTCGCCGTGACCGCCGACCAGCACTGGAACCCGAAACGCCTCCAGCGGCTCGCCTGGGACCTCGAAGGGACCTCCGCCGAGATGGTGGTCGCCCCGATGCTGATGGAGGTCGCCGGCCCCCGGCTGAACGTCTCCGGAGTGCTGGGCATGCCGCTGTTGCGGGTCAGCGCGCCGATGTTCACCGGCGGCCGCCGTCTGGTCAAGGAGGTGCTCGACCGGTTCGGTTCCGCGTTGCTCCTCACCCTGGTCTCCCCGCTGCTGCTGGCGATCGCGGTCGCGATCAAGCTCGACGACCGCGGTCCGGTGATCTACCGGCAGCGCCGCGTCGGTCGCGACGGCCACACCTTCACGATGCTCAAGTTCCGCACGATGGTCACGAACGCGGACAAGCTCAAGCAGGACCTCCAAGCGGAGAACGAGGGCGCGGGACCACTGTTCAAGATGCGCAAGGATCCTCGTGTCACGCGGGTCGGCGCCATGCTCCGCCGGTACTCGCTCGACGAACTGCCACAGCTGCTCAACGTCGTGAGCGGTCGTATGTCGCTCGTCGGTCCCCGTCCGCCGTTGCCGGAGGAGACCGCGAAATACGCACCCGACGCGCGCCGCCGTCTGCTGGTCAAGCCGGGGCTGACCGGACTCTGGCAGGTCAGCGGCCGCAGCGACCTCAGCTGGGCCGAGAGCATCCGCCTCGACCTGCGGTACGTCGAGGACTGGTCCCTCGCCCTCGACCTGGTGATCCTTTGGAAGACCTTCCGGGCCGTGGTGCAGGGACGAGGGGCTTACTGATCCTTCGCCCTGATCGTCTGCCACAGCGGCTCGACGGCCGTCGTCCTCCGGGGCGGCGGCCGTTCTTGTGATCGACCGCACACGCAGAGGTAGTTGAGTAAGAAATAGTCAAGCGCTCAACTAGGTTGTGGGGAGTAACAAGACGCGTACGGAAGGAAGAAGCACCCATGACCACCAGCGTTGAGCCGACCGAAGCCCTGAACCTCCCGCAGGACGTCCAGGACCTGTTGTTCCGCGAGGCCCGCACCGCGAACAGCTTCAGCGACGAGCCGGTGACCGACGAACAGATCCGCGCGATCTACGAGCTGGTCAAATGGGCCCCGACGTCGATGAACAACCAGCCGCTCCGCGCGCTGGTGATCCGCACCGAAGAGGGCAAGAAGCGCCTCTCCCCGCTGATGTCCGAGGGCAACCGCGCCAAGACCGAGACCGCGCCGGTGACGGTCGTGCTGGCCGCCGACACCGAGTTCCACGAGAACCTGCCGCGAACCTTCCCGCACTTCCCGGGCGCCAAGGACCTGTTCGCCGACGAGGCGGGCCGTGTCGAGACCGCCAAGCTCAACGCGCTCCTGCAGGTCGGCTACTTCATCATCGGCGTCCGCGCCGCCGGGCTGGCCGCCGGCCCGATGACCGGCTTCGACGCCGAGGGCATCGACAAGGAGTTCTTCGGGGACAAGCCGTGGAAGTCCCTCGTCGTGATCAACGTCGGCAAGCCGGGCGACAACCCCTGGTACGACCGCCTGCCGCGGCTGGACTTCGACGAGGTCGTCGAGACCGCCTGACCTCGTCGCGCGATACGCGAAGGCCTTCTTCCGAGGGGAAGGAGGCCTTCGTGGTGTTTGGGGTAATGCGCGTGAGCCGCGCCGCGCCTGACGACTAACATCACACGAAACATCCGCTTTCATCGCGAGGAGCCCATCGTGTCCCAGCCGTCGTCAGTAGCAGCCGCAACCGCCTCGCGCGTGGTGGTACCGGCGGGCACTACGGCGGGCACCGCGGTCCGCGAAGCCGGGCTGCCGACCAAGGGGCCGGACACGATCGTCGTCGTGCGCGACGCCGAGGGGAACCTCCGCGACCTCTCTTGGGCCCCGGAGTCCGAGGTCGAGGTCGAGGCCGTCGCGGCCAGCACCGACGACGGCCGCAGTGTCATCCGCCACTCGGCCGCCCACGTGCTCGCCCAGGCCGTGCAGCAGCAGTTCCCGCAGGCGAAGCTCGGCATCGGCCCGCCGGTCACGGACGGCTTCTACTACGACTTCGCCGTCGACACCCCGTTCACCCCGGAAGACCTGCAGGCGCTCGAAAAGCGCATGAAGCAGATCGTGAAGGGCGCGCAGCAGTTCTCCCGCCGCGTCTTCGACTCGGTCGACGAGGCCAAGAAGGAACTGGCCGACGAGCCGTTCAAGCTCGAACTGGTCGACATCAAGTCCGATGTGGACACCAGCGAGGTGATGGAGGTCGGCGGCGGCGAGCTGACCATCTACGACAACCTCGACCCGCGCACCAAGGAGCGCGTGTGGAGCGACCTCTGCCGCGGCCCGCACGTGCCGACCACCAAGTTCATCCCGGCGTTCAAGCTCACCCGCGTCGCCGCCGCGTACTGGCGCGGTGACGACAAGAACCCGCAGCTGCAGCGGATCTACGGCACCGCATGGGAATCCGCCGAGGCGCAGGACGTCTACCTGGAGCGCCTCGCCGAGGCCGAGCGCCGCGATCACCGCAAGCTCGGGGTGGAGCTCGACCTGTTCTCCTTTCCCGACGAGATCGGCTCGGGGCTGCCGGTGTTCCACCCCAAGGGCGGAATCATCCGGCAGGAGATGGAGAACTACTCGCGCCAGCGGCACGTCGAGGCGGGGTACGACTTCGTCTACTCGCCGCACATCACCAAGGGCGCGCTCTTCGAGACCTCCGGGCACCTCGACTGGTACCGCGACGGCATGTACCCGGCGATGCACCTCGACGCCGAGCACAACGAGGACGGTTCGGTCCGCAAGCCCGGCCAGGACTACTACCTCAAGCCGATGAACTGCCCGTTCCACGACCTGATCTTCCGCTCGCGCGGGCGTTCCTACCGGGAACTGCCGCTGCGGATGTTCGAGTTCGGCTCGGTGTACCGCTACGAGAAGTCCGGCGTGATCCACGGCCTGACCCGCGTGCGCGGCATGACGCAGGACGACGCGCACATCTTCTGCACCCTGGAGCAGGTCCCCGGTGAGCTGAAGTCCCTTTTGGACTTCGTGCTGAACCTGTTGCGAGACTACGGTCTCGACGACTTCTACCTCGAACTGTCCACTCGGAACGACGAGAAGTACATCGGTTCCGAAGAGGTCTGGGCCGAGGCGACCGAGGTGCTGCGCACCGCCGCCGTCGACTCCGGGCTCGAACTGGTGCCGGACCCGGGTGGCGCGGCGTTCTACGGGCCGAAGATCTCCGTGCAGGCGAAGGACGCGCTGGGCCGCACCTGGCAGATGTCGACCATCCAGCTGGACTTCATGCTGCCCGAGAAGTTCGAACTGGAGTACACCGCGGGCGACGGCAGCCGCCAGCGCCCGGTGATGATCCACCGCGCGCTGTTCGGCTCGATCGAGCGGTTCTTCGGCGTGCTCACCGAGCACTACGCCGGCGCGTTCCCGGCGTGGCTTTCGCCGGTCCAGGTGGTCGGCATCCCGATCACCGAGGGCCAGGTCGAGCACCTGCGCGGGGTCGAGAAGGAGTTGCGGGCCAAGGGGATCCGGGTCAACGTCGACGCGAGCGACGACCGGATGCAGAAGAAGATCCGCACCCACACCACGCAGAAGGTGCCCTTCATGCTCCTGGCGGGCGCGAAGGACGTCGAGGCGGGCGCGGTGTCGTTCCGGTTCCGCGACGGCGGCCAGATCAACGGTGTCCCGGTGGCCGACGCGGTCGAGGCGATCGCAGGCTGGGTCCAGCGCCGGGAGAACTCCTCGCCGACCGTGGCGGGCTTGGAGGCGGTACTCCGGTGACGGGCCCCGATGGCCCCGAAGTCGTCGGACAGGACGGTGTGGGGGTCCCGGACGCGTTGCAGCGCCTGTGGACCCCGCATCGGCTCGCCTACGTGCAAGGGTCGAAGAAACCCGACGAGGGCTGCCCGTTCTGCCATCTCCCCGAGAAGAGCGACGAGGACGCGCTGATCCTCGCGCGGGGGAAGACCGTGTACGCGGTGCTGAACCTGTACCCGTACAACCCCGGTCACCTGATGGCCGTGCCGTACCGCCATGTCGCGGACTACACGGATCTGACGGCGGAAGAGACCGTCGAGGTCGCGGAGTTCACCCAGCACGCGATGCGGGTGATCCGGGAGGTGTCCTCGGCGCACGGGTTCAACATCGGGATGAACCAGGGCGTGATCGCCGGCGCGGGGATCGCCGCGCACCTGCACCAGCACGTGGTGCCGCGGTGGGGTGGCGACGCGAACTTCATGCCGGTGATCGGGCATACGAAGGTGCTGCCGCAGTTGCTGGGGGAGACGCGGCAACTGCTGGCGGACGCCTGGTAGGTCCGGGCTCTCTGGCCGCGAGTGTCATGAAAGGGGCGTTCAGGACGTTTTTCGTCCTGAACGCCCCTTTCATGACATCTGGGGAGTGAGGCGCCGGCCCCACGTCAACGCCTCGGCGAGACGAACGTCAGGCGTTGAGAGCGGCCTGCAGCTCGATGTCGATCTTGACCTTCTCGGACAGGAAGGCGTTGCCCTCCGGGCCGATGCCGAAGTCGCGGCGGTTCACGGTCGCGCTGGCCGAGACGCCGAGGGTGGTGGCGTTGTCGTTCGCCGGGTTGGTGCCGATGCCGTTGAACTCGGCCTCGAGCGAGACCTGGACGGTCTTGCCGCGCCAGGTGAGCTCGCCGTCGATGACGTAGTCGCCGCCGTCCTCGCGGATGCCGGTCGAGCGGAAGGTGATGACCGGGTGCTCGTCGACGTGGAAGAAGTCCTCGGACTTGAGGTGCGTGTCACGCCCGTCGACACCGCTGGCGACCGACGAGGCGTCGATCTCGACGGTGACCGAGGAGTCGAGGATGTTGTCGGCGGTGACGACCTCACCGGTGAAGGCGGTGAAGTTGCCCCGGGACTTCGCCAGGCCGAGGTGCTTCACGGTGTAGGCGATGTCGGAGTGCGCGGTGTCGATCGTCCACTTGCCTGCGACGTAGCCCGGGATCTCGGTGGTGGTCATGAAAGTCGATCTCCAAAAAGTCTGTGTGCGTCTGTGGCGAACCCTCGTCTGGTTGAGCGCTCAACAATGACTGTAGCGCAGTTTGGTTGAGCGTTCAACCAGGGGTAGTATGGGCGTCATGTCCGAACCCCGATGGCTCTCCGACGAGGAGCAAAAAGTCTGGCGCGACTTCTCCGCGGCCACGCGGATGCTGCAAGCGCATTTGGAGGGCCAGCTCCAGCACGAGGCGGGCATGCCCCACACCTACTACGAGGTGCTCGTCGCCCTGTCCGAAGCACCGGGCCGCAGGCTGCGGATGAGCGAACTCGCCGACGCGCGCAAGGCGTCACGCAGCAGGCTCTCGCACGCGGTCGCGAGGCTGGAGGCGAACGGCTGGGTGCGGCGTGAGTCCTGTCCCACCGACAAACGCGGTTCCTGGGCGGTGCTCACCGACGATGGTTTCGCCGCGCTGGAGGAGGCCGCGCCCGGGCACGTCGAGGCCGTCCGCGAGAGTCTCTTCGATCCGCTGACCCCCGGACAGGTGAAGGCGCTCGGTGAGATCAGCGCCGCCGTGCTGGCGCGGCTGTCGCCGAAATGCGCCGCGGCGGAGGCGGAAATGGCGCTCCGGGAAGAGTCTCTCCCGGACCTCGGGGAGACGGCCGAACTGGCCAAAGCGGACTGACCGGGAGCCCGTCCGGGGCGGGCACGACGACGGGCGTCGGTGCGGGTGGATAGGCTTCGGGCGGCCACCCGACCCTGCTGCTTAGGTGCACCTGAAGAACCGATGCTCAACATTTTCGCGCGCGCCTCCGTTTCCCGCGTCACCGACCCGATGGGGAAGGTGCTCGTGCGCGCCGGTCTGACCCCGAACGCGATGACCGTCATCGGCACGGCCGGGGCGGTTCTCTGCGCGCTCGGGTTCTTTCCCAACGACATGCTGCTGTGGGGCACCTTCACCGTCTGGGGCTTCGCGATGCTGGACCTGCTCGACGGCGCGATGGCCCGCGCCCGCGGGTACGGCACGGCGTTCGGGGCCGTTCTCGACGCCACCTGCGACAGGCTGGTCGACGGCGCGTTGTTCGCCGCGATCGCGTGGTGGTGCTTCGTCCACGACGACAACCGCCCGGCCGCGGCCGCCGCGTTGATCTGCCTGGTGCTGGCGCAGGTCATCTCGTACGTCAAGGCCCGCGCCGAGGCTTCCGGGCTGGAGGCGGACGGCGGGCTCGTCGAGCGCGCGGAACGGCTGATCATCGCCCTCGTGGGAACCGGACTGCACGGTCTGGGCGTTCCGTACACCGTGGACATCTCGCTCTGGCTGCTCGCGGTGCTTTCGGTGATCACCCTGCTGCAGCGGACGGCCGCGGTGGCCAAGGCGGCGAGGGCCGCCAAGGCGGCCGGGCCACCCGTCGCGGAGGGCGGGGCATGAGCGGGTTCTCCCAGCGGCTCAGCGACTTCGGCTACGCGACGGGCTGGCGGCTCGCACGCTGGCTGCCGGAGTCGGCGGGCGCGGTGACCTTCGGGCTGGGCGCCGACCTC
The DNA here is from genome assembly GCF_014654365.1 of Amycolatopsis oliviviridis. GTDB lineage: Bacteria > Actinomycetota > Actinomycetes > Mycobacteriales > Pseudonocardiaceae > Amycolatopsis > Amycolatopsis oliviviridis. The sequence continues at coordinate 1,637,963 of NZ_BNAY01000001.1, read as the reverse complement.
GCCGTCCGGCGGGACGGCGGCGGAGTACGCCAGCTGCGGCGCAACCTCGCCCGGGTCGTGCCCCAGGCCGACGGCGTCGAGCTCGACGAACTGACCCGCCGCGCGATGCGCTCCTACGCGCGCTATTGGCACGAGATGTTCCGGCTGCCCTCGATGGATCACAAGGAGGTCAGCCGCAAGGTCGCCCAGTCGATCACCGGGGTGGAGAACCTCGACGCGGCCCTCGCCGAAGGCAACGGCGCGGTGATGGCGCTGCCGCACAGCGGGAACTGGGACGCGGCGGGCGTCTGGCTCGCGGACTACCTCGGCGGTTTCACCACTGTCGCGGAGCGGCTGAAACCCGAGTCGCTGTACCAGCGGTTCGTGTCCTACCGGGAATCGCTCGGGTTCGAGATCGTGCCGCTGACCGGCGACAGCTCCGCGATGCGCGTGCTGCTCAAGCGGCTGCGGGAGAACAAGGCGATCTGCCTGGTGGGGGACAGGGACCTGACGAACTCCGGGGTTCCGGTCAAGTTCTTCGGCGAGCAGACCCGCATGCCGGGCGGCCCGGCCCGGCTGGCCGCCACCACCGGCGCCGCGCTGATCCCGGCGGGCTGCTGGTTCACCGAGGACGGCTGGCAGATCCGGCTGCACCCGCGGATCCGGGTCACGAACCGGTCCGAGGTCCCGGCGGCCACCCAGGCGCTGGCGGACATCTTCGCCGGGGACATCGCCGCGCATCCGGCCGACTGGCACATGATGCAGAAGTTCTGGCTCTCCGATCTCGAAGCCGGCGAACAGGCCGACCTCGGCGAAGCGAGCTGAGCCGATGGCTCAGGCGCGGGTCATGAAGATCGGGATCGTCTGCCCTTACTCGTTCGACGTGCCGGGCGGTGTGCAGGGCCACGTCATCGACCTCGCGAAGGCACTGCTGGCGCGCGGGCACGAGGTCTCGGTCCTCGCCCCGGCGGACGAGGACTCCGACGTCCCGGATTTCGTCGTCCCCGCCGGGAAGGCGCTCGGCATCCCGTACAACGGCTCGGTCGCACGGCTGCAGTTCGGCCCGGTGTCCTACGCCCGCGTGCGGCGGTGGATCCGCGACGGCGACTTCGACGTCCTGCACCTGCACGAGCCCGCCGCGCCGAGTCTCTCCCTGCTGGCACTGAAGGTCGCGGACGGTCCGATCGTGGCGACCTTCCACACCGCGACCACCCGTTCGCGCACCCTCGCGGCGTTCCAGCCGGTGCTCCGGCCGCTGCTGGAGAAGATCACCGCGCGGATCGCGGTTTCGGCGCTGGCCCGCCGGGTCCAGGTCGAGCACGCCGGCGGCGACGCGGTCGAGGTGCCCAACGGCGTCGACGTCGACTTCTTCTCCCGCGCGCTCCCGCTGGACGGCTATCCGCGAGCCGGGGGCACGGTCGGCTTCGTCGGGCGGTACACCGAGCCCCGCAAGGGGATGGGTGTCCTGCTGGAGGCGCTGCGGATGCTGTTGCCGGAGTACGAGGAGCTGCGGCTGCTGGTGGTCGGCCGCGGCGACGCCGATCAACTCCGGCGCGAGGCGGGGCCGGAACTGGCGCCGCACATCGACCTGCTCGGCCAAGTCGACGACGAGACGAAGGCCCGTGCGCTGCGCAGCGTCGACGTCTACTGCGCGCCGAACACGGGCGGCGAGAGTTTCGGGATGATCCTCACCGAGGCGATGGCGGCGGGCACTCCGGTGCTGGCGAGCGGCCTGGACTCGTTCCGCCGGGTCCTCGACGACGGCAAGGCCGGGCTGCTGACCGAGACCGGCGACGCGGCGGCGCTGGCCGATGGATTGCGTGAGCTGCTCGGCGACCCGGCACGGCGGGCGTCGCTGGCGGCGGCCGCGGGGGAGCGGGTCGCGATGTTCGACTGGTCCGTGGTCACCACGCAGGTCCTGCGGGTGTACGAGACGGCGATCGCCGCCGACCCCCGGCGGGTCGGCGCCGGTGAACGCGAGTTCAGCCGATGACGACCTGGGTGTGGATCGGTGGCCTGGTGGCCGCGATCGTGGTACTGGGTGGGCTGTTCCTGCTCGCGACGGCGAACCGGCTGGACCGGCTGCACGTCCGCACGGACGCGGGCTGGGCGGCGCTCGACGCCGCCCTCGCGCGGCGCGCGGTCGTCGCCAGGGCGGCCGCCGCGATCCTGGGCGACGAGGATCTGCGCGGCCTGGCCGAGCGTGCGGAGCGGGCGAAGAGGCCGGACCGCGAAGCCGAGGAGAGCGAACTGACACTCCGGCTGGCCCGCGTCGACCGAGCGACCTTGCCACCGCCGCTGGCCGAGGAGCTGACCGACGCCGAACACCGCGTCGTCATCGCGCGCCGCGTGCACAACGACGCCGTCCGGGACACACTGCATCTGCGGAGGCGCCGGAAGGTCCGGTATTTCGGCCTCGCCGGGACCGCCCCGCTCCCGGAATACTTCGAAATCGCCGAGCCCGACCTCTGACCCCTTCGCATTTCGTCCTCTGAATGCGGTAGTTGGCAACCCGAACTACCGCATTCAGAGGACGAAATGCGGCAGGATGGGGGCGTGAGCGGAGAGCAGCGGGTCTTGGTGGCGGTGTTCGCGACGCCGGTGGCGTCGTTCCTCCTGCGCTACGGCAAGGATCTCGGGTACACGCCGGTGTTGTTCGAGCCGGACGGCGCACGGGCGACAGACGTCGAGGGCGGCTTCGAGACCGTCACGATGGTGCCGGAACTCGGTCCGGACGCCGACGTGGTCGTCACCGATCACAACCGGCTCGAACTCGGCGAAGTACTCAAGGCCGTGCTGGACCACCCGGCCCGGTGGGTCGGCGTTCTCGGCAACCCTCGCCACGCCGGTCCGCATGTCGCCGCGCTCAAAGCCCTGGGCGTGCCGGATCCCGAGATCGCCCGCGTGCATCGCCCGGTGGGGTTGAACATCGGCTCCCGCACACCGCCTGAGATCGCCGTCGCCACGCTGGCCGGCCTCGTGGCGGACCGGAACGGACGGCCGGGCGGCTTCGAGTTTCCGTCACCCCGCATTTAGTCCTCTGAATGCGCTCCATGCACACGCAAGTACCGCATTCAGAGGACTGAATGCGGGTTCAGTTCGCTATCGCTCCTTCCGGCATCGGCTCGAACCGGGCGTGCCTGCGGGTGAACGTCGCCGTGCCCGAGGTCAGTGAACGTAGGTCGATCGCGTAGCGCAGGAGTTCCACCGCGGGCACCTCGGCACGGATGATCGTGCGGCCACCCTCGTCGGCTTCGGTGCCCAGCACGCGGCCACGCCGGGACGAGAGGTCACCCAGGACGGTGCCCAGATGCTCGTCCGGAAGCCGCACGGCCACTTCTTCGAGCGGTTCGAGCAGCGAGATCTTGCCCGCCGCGGCGGCCTCCTTCAACGCCAGCGCACCCGCCGTCTGGAACGCGGCGTCCGACGAGTCGACGCTGTGCGCCTTGCCGTCGACGAGGGTCACCCGGATGTCGATCAGCGGATGGCCGTCGACGAGCCCTCGCTGGGCCTGGGCCCGTACTCCCTTTTCGACGCTCGGGATGAACTGGTGGGGCACCGAACCGCCGACGACCTTGTCCACGAACTCGAAGCCCGAACCTCTCGGCAGCGGCTGGACTTCGATGTCGCAGACGGCGAACTGGCCGTGACCGCCGGACTGCTTGACGTGCCGCCCGTGCCCGCGACCCGGTCCGGCGAAGGTCGAGCGCAGGCTGATGCGAACGGGTTCGGTGTCCACATCGGCGCCGCCCGCGCGCAGCCGCGACAGCACGACATCGGCGTGCGCCTCGCCCATGCACCACAACACCAGCTGGTTGGTTTCGGCGTTGCGGTCGAGCCGCAGTGTCGGATCACCCGCGACGAGCCGCGAGAGATTGCGCGCGAGTGTGTCCTCGTCGCTGCGTGTCTTCGCGATGACGGCGACCGGCAGGAGCGGTTCCGGCATCGTCCACGGTTTCATGATCAACGGGTCTTCGGGCGAGGAGACGGTGTCGCCCGTTTCCGCCGAGCCGACCTTGGTGAGCGCGCAGAGATCGCCCGCGACGCAGTACGGGACTTCGCGCAGGTTCGCGCCGAGCGGCGAGTAAAGATGCGCGACCCGCTCGTCGGCGTCGTGGTCTTCGTGCCCGCGTTCGGCGAGGCCGTGACCCGAGACGTGGACGGGCCGCTCCGGGCGAAGCGTCCCGGAGAACACCCGCACCAGCGACACCCTGCCGACATAGGAGTCGACCGCGGTCCGGACCACCTCGGCCGCGAGCGGGCCCGCGGGATCGGCGCGGAGACTCGCGTGCGGTTCGCCGGTCGGCGAGGTGACCTCCGGCGGGACGTGTTCCAGCGGCGACGGGAAGGCGCGCACGATCCCGTCGAGGACTTCGGCGAGCCCGACGCCGGTCGTCGCGCACACCGGGATCACCGGATGGAAGGACCCTCGGGCGACGGCGGTCTCCAGGTCGGCGATCAGCGTTTCTTCGGGGATCTCCTCGCCGGAGAGGTACCGATCCATCAAGGACTCGTCCTCGCTCTCGGCGATGACTCCCTCGATCAGTTCGTTGCGGGCCTCGGTCATCCGCGCGAGATCGTCCCCGGCCGGCTCGCCGACCTCGGGCGGGAAGCCTTGCGAGTAGTCGAAGTAGCGACGCGTGATGAGCCCGACGAGCCCGTCGCGCGCGGGCAGGTACAGCGGGAGGACGCCGGCGCCGAAGGCGGCCTGGCAGGCCGCGATCTCGCCTTCGGGGTCGGCGCGGTGATGATCGAGCCGGGAGACGATCACCGCCCTCGGCATCCCGACGGCCGCGCATTCCTCCCAGACCGCGATCGTCGCCGCGTCAACGCCTTCCGCCGCGCAGACCACGAACAGCGCCGCGTCGGCGGCGCGCAGCCCGGCCCGCAGTTCGCCGACGAAATCGGCGTACCCGGGGGTGTCGATGAGGTTGATCTTGTGGTCCTGGTGCAGCACCGGCGCGACCGAAAGGCCGACCGATCGTTGCTGCCGGACCGCGGCGGGGTCGTGGTCGCAGACCGTGGTGCCTTCCACGACGGAGCCCGCCCGTGTCACCGTGCCGGACGCGGCGAGCAGCGCCTCGGCGAGGGTCGTCTTGCCTGATCCCGACGGGCCGACCAGGACGACGTTGCGCACTTTCGCCGGGTCGTCCACAGCGACGGCGGCCCCGGAGTCTCCGTTCTTGCTCTGTTTGTCGGCCATGCCGGTCTCCTCACCACACGATGCCGCGTACAGGTGTGTCCTCGATCACACACCCGCGACGGCCGTCGCGGCAAGGCGACCGGCGAGGGAACCCCCGAATGTCGACGCGCCGTTATGCTCGATGGCGGACACCCGGAGGCGAATCCGAACCGAATCCGAGGGTGGGGGATGAGCGATGGAGCTCGACAGACGAACGGTGTTACGACTGGCAGGAGCGGTGCCGGTGCTGGCGTCGGCGACCGCGGCGATCCCCGGGCACGGCGGCGGGGACGAATGGGAGCGGTTACGCGCCAGATTGGCGGGCACGCTCTTCCGGCCCGGTGAGCCCGGCTACGACGAAGCGCGGCTCGGGTTCTTCTCGCTGTACGACCACCGGCTGCCCGCCGGTGTGGCGGTATGTGCGAACGAGGACGACGTCCGGCGCTGCGTGGATTTCGCGGCGCGGCACCACGTGCCGATCGCGGCCCGCTCGGGCGGGCACAGTTACGTCGGTTATTCCATTGTGGACAGAGGGCTCATCGTCGATCTGTCCCGGCTGAACGCGATCGAGATCCTGCCGGGCGGCCGGGCCGCGATCGGGGCGGGCGCGGCCCTCGGTCACGTGTACGAGGCGCTGGCGGCGGCGGGCCGCGCGCTCCCGGCGGGCAGTTGCCCGCAGGTCGGCATCGCGGGACTGACCCTGGGTGGCGGGATCGGCGTCCTGGGCCGCAAGTACGGTCTGACCTGCGACAACCTTGAGTCCGTGCGGTTCGTCGGCGCGGACGGGAAGCTGCGCCTGGTATCGGCGGAGACCGCGCCGGACCTGCTGTGGGCGTTGCGCGGCGGTGGTGGCGGCAACTTCGGCATCGTCACGTCGTTCACCTTCAAGACGGCGGCCGCGCGCACGCTGACGAACTTCAACCTGGTCTTCCCGCCCGCCGCACTGGCCGCACTGGTCGCGGCTTGGCAGGAGTGGCAGCCCGCGATGCCGGACGAACTGTGGTCCGGGATGGGGCTCGGCGCCACGGCCGCGAACTGCGGCGGTTGTTTCGTGGGCCGTGCCGCGCAGGTGAACCCGCTGCTCGACGACCTCGTCCGCCGCGTCGGCGTCGAGCCGCTCACGCGTGAGGTGACCGAACAAGGCCACCTCGCCACCATGCGCGCCTTCGCCGAAGAGGTCCACTTCCCCGCGGCGGTCGATCAGCGCGGGGAGTACGTGGCCACTTCGAGAATGCTGACCCACAAGGTGCCCGACCCCGACGCGCTGGCGGCGTTGCTGGCGAGCGATCCTCGGCTGTACTCGATCGTGGACGCTTACGGTGGCGCGATCGCGCGGGTGCCGTCGAGCGAGTCGTGCTTCCCACATCGATCCGCGCTGGGCAGCATCCAGATCACCCGCGGCCTGGACGGTGGCGAGGCGAAGGCACGGCGAGAGATCGGCCGGGTGCGGGACGAACTCGGCCGGGAGTACGGGCAGGCCGGGTACGTCAACTACATCGACCCGGAGATGCCGGACTGGGCGAACGCGTACTACGGCGAAAGCCTGCCGCGGCTGCGGCGGGTGGCGCGGAAGTACGACCCGGACGGCCTGTTCGCCTTCGAGCAGGGCCTGGCCCGCTGACTTCCTGACGCGTTTCGTCCTCTGATTGCGGTAGTTCGACGTCGAAGCACCGCAACCAGAGGACGAAACGCGGGGTGAGTGCGGGCCAGATCACCCAGTGGACTGCTGAAATCGCCGCGAACTGGCCTGCTTCAGAGGTCCAAAAGCGGCCTACCCTCGGAGATGTCATCCCACCTCGCGCGCTTTCCGAAAGGTCCAGCAGTGTCTGACGACTCCACGAACACGGCCACCACCTCGCTCACCGGCACCGCCCGGGTCAAGCGCGGGATGGCGGAGATGCTCAAGGGCGGTGTGATCATGGACGTGGTCACCGCCGAGCAGGCGAAGATCGCCGAAGACGCCGGCGCCGTCGCGGTGATGGCGCTCGAGCGGGTCCCCGCGGACATCCGCGCGCAGGGCGGTGTCGCGCGGATGAGCGACCCGGACCTGATCGACGGCATCATCGAGGCCGTCTCGATCCCCGTCATGGCGAAGGCCCGCATCGGCCACTTCGTCGAGGCGCAGCTGCTGCAGTCGCTCGGGGTCGACTACATCGACGAGTCCGAGGTGCTGACCCCGGCCGACTACGAGAACCACATCGACAAGTGGGCCTTCACCGTGCCCTTCGTCTGTGGTGCGACCAACCTCGGCGAGGCGCTGCGCCGGATCAACGAGGGCGCGGCGATGATCCGCTCCAAGGGTGAGGCCGGCACCGGCGACGTCTCGAACGCGACCACGCACATGCGCAAGATCCGCGCGGAGCTGCGTCGCCTCTCGTCGCTCCCCGAGGACGAGCTTTATGTTGCGGCAAAGGAACTCCAGGCTCCGTACGAGCTCGTCAAGGAGGTCGCCGAGAAGGGCAAGCTCCCCGTCGTGCTGTTCACCGCGGGCGGTATCGCGACCCCGGCCGACGCCGCGATGATGATGCAGCTCGGTGCCGAAGGCGTGTTCGTCGGCTCCGGCATCTTCAAGTCGGGCAACCCGGCGCAGCGCGCCGAAGCGATCGTCAAGGCCACCACGTTCCACGACGACCCGGACGTCATCGCGAAGGTTTCGCGCGGTCTCGGGGAAGCGATGGTCGGCATCAACGTCGACGACGTGCCCGAGCCGCACCGCCTTTCCGAGCGCGGCTGGTAAGCACCGGCTCGGTCGATCGAGAGGCCCCGCGGACGGCTGTCCGCGGGGCCTCTCGTGTCGCCGGTCAGCAGTTGATCACGTCATGGACCGGGTTCCAGTCGTATACGTGGTTGTTGGACGGGGCTTTGCTGGAATCGATGGGAAATCCCGAGTTGTTGAGGAACAGCGCGACCGTGTCCTTCGTCTGGTTGTTCCCCCAGGATCCGACCGAGGCCCACGGGATGCGGTAGGTGTCGCATTTGTACATGTCGATCTGGGTTCCCTTGCCGAACGTGCCCGAATAGGCGCAGAAGTGACCGTAGGCGGTTCCGCCGTCACAAGGTCCCGGGATCTTCGCGGCTCCGGGCGGAGATCCGAGTTCGCGGGGACTTTCCTCGCCCGGCAAGGCGATGCGAACCTCCGCCTCGCCGTCGATGTCGATCTTGTTGGGCGCGGTCTGTCTTCCGCCCATGGTCGCCAGATAGCGTTCGACTTCAAGCTGAAGCCATTCCGCTTGTGCGGCGTTGAGACCCGCGGTCGTTGCCTGGATCATGAAACGCTGACGGTCCGGGGCAGCGGCGTCCGCCGCCGCGGTTCCGGTACCTGCCGCCACCGCCGCGATGGACAACGCGGCGGCCAGGGACAAAATACGCTTGATCATGAACGCACCTTTCGTGCCATCCGGAACTGGGAGCGCCGCGCGGGCGGGCGTCGAAGCCCGCCCGCGCGGTGTCGATCGAAAGCGGTGTCGATCGAAAGAAGTCCGCCGATGCGGTGACCGGCAGGGTCAGCAGGCCTGCTGGTGGGACGCCCAGCTGATCTTGCTCGTGGGGCCGAGGTAGCGGTCATCGCCGACGGGAGCGCAATACCACCACTCGTTCTTGTCGTCCCAGGTGTCCACATAGACGCCGACGGGGATGGTGCCGCAGTGCTTGTAGTAGGCGTGCCCTCCCGCTGTGTAGAAGCCGCACACCTCCACCGTGTTCTCGGCCGCACCGGCCTGCACCGCGCCGGACACCAGCAAAGCCGACGCTCCCAGGAAAGCCGCCAGTCCTCTGGTCAGGGTTTCGCGCATCTCGATTCACCTTTCTCGGGTTGTTCTGATCAAGGGTTCAGGCGATGTGATGGACGCCGGTCCAGCCGGGGTAGCGCCAGTGGGCTCCCTGGTAGTAGTCCTTGCCGCCGGTGTTGCCGATGACGTTGCCGTAGACCTGGAGTTCGCCGGCCGTGGTGACTCCCATGAGGTCGGCGTAGCCGTCGCCGGTCACGTCACTGACGGCGATGCCGTCGACCTGGTTCCAGCCCGCCTTGATCGACCAGGTCGGGTTGAGGAAAGGCCATCCGTTGTTGCCGGGCAACAGGATTCCGTTGCCGAACACGGTCAGGGAACCGTCGTCGCGAATGGCGACGAGGTCGCCGTAGCCGTCACCGGTGACGTCGCCGACGGCGATGTCGCGGACATCGGCGCCCCAGCCGCTGGTATAGGTCATCGCGACGCCGCGGAACGGGAGCGCGTTGTCCCCGATCTCCTTGGTGTTGAAGAAGACCTGCATGGTTCCGTCCGCCATCGTGGCGACGAGGTCCGCCCAGCCGTCGTGGTTGATGTCGCCGGTGGCGATATGGGTGGCACCCGCCCAGTTCGTGTACTCGCGGTACACACCGGTGAACGGCGAATTGTCACCGTTGACCAGTGATCCGTTGGCGTAGATCTGAAGCTTGCCGGTCGCGGTGAGCACGACGAAGTCCGCGTAGCCGTCACCGGTGACGTCAGCGACGGAAATGGACTTCGCGTCCTGCTTCCAGTTGGTGTTCGCCGTCTGCCACAGGCGGTCCCTGAACGGCACCCCGCCCCAGTCGGAACGCAGGAACCCGTTGCCGAACACGGCGAGCCTGCCGTCGGCGTCGACCGCGGTCAGATCGGCGTAGCCGTCACCGGTCACGTCGCCGACGGTGCGGTCCACGGGCCTGGGCACGGACGCGTCGATGTTCCGGTATCGCAAGGGGGTGAAGGTGTTCGCGTAGTCGGCAGACCAGGTCTTTTCCCTGGCGTAGAGCCCGAAATCCGGTTCTTCACGGACGACGGGCCTGCCGCCGTCTTCCCATCGGACGAAGAGCGCGATGTGCTGGACGCTGCCGTCACGACGCCACAGGGCGTCACCCGGTTGAAGATCGGACCGGGGGATGCGGTCGGTGACCTGGGTGATGGTGGCCGTGCTGTAGTCGCCGCCACCGGGCAGTTTCGGCAGGTGCCAGGCCATCGACACGTAGCCGGAGCAGTCTTGGCGATACCGTACGCCCTGCGGATCCGGATAGCTCGAGGTCTGGCTGTAGGGGACACGCTGGTCGATCCAGTACTGCGCGCGGGAAAGTACTTCGCCTCGCGTGATGGGGCCGCCGATCTCACTGGCCACGGTCGCGGCGGACGCGGGCGTGATCAGGCTTGCCGCCAAGGTGGCTGTCGCGACGAAGAGGACGGTCGCGAAGGACCACCATCTTCGCCGTGGTGCTCGGTCTTTTCCGGGATTCTGCAACGCCGACGAACGGTTCATGGGGCAGCCCTTCATCCAGGTGAACAGGTCGGAAGACTCGTCGATAGACGGTTAATGTGATCGGATCATTGTTCTCGATCACTTTGATGACACCAGTGGACTGTAGTGACCTCGCTCGAAAGCTGTCAATGAACTGATTGCACTAGTGGCTCGAGTCAGTTCGATGACGCAGTGATGACGGTCGGCGACGCAGGATGGGGGAACGCCTCGTCAGCGCCATCGCCGACGATCGACGCTGGTGATAGCCTGGTCCAGGTCAGATCAGTTCAATGATCCGCCTGGGGGCGGAAGGTGGTCCGTGAACGAGAAGCAGCAGGTCCCGCGGACCCTGGCCGAGAAGGTGGACTACCTGTTCAGGGAGGTCCATCCGCGTGATCGCAAACAGTTCACCCATCCCGAGGTGGCGAAGGCCACCGGTCTCTCCACCGGGCTGCTCTCCGCGCTGCGGTCGGGGAAGAACGTCAATCCCACCAAGGACACCTTGGAGAAGCTGGGCAAGTTCTTCGGTGTGTCGGCCGTGTACTTCCTGGACGACGAGCCCTCCGAGCAGGTGAGCGCCCAGATCGCCTTGGCCGCGCTGTTGCGGGACGCCGGAATCGCCCGGGTGGCCGCTAGGATGGTCGGTCTGTCCGATGGGAGTCTGGAAACCGTAACGGCCATGACCGAACAGCTTCGAAAGCTGGAAGGACTCGACTCCGACAACGCCGGGGGGCGTCGAACTTGATGTGGCGTCGCGGATCCCGCCGGATCGAACGGCGGTGTCAGCGCGTGGTGGGTCAATTGGCGGTACCGGATTCTCGCAGCGTCCGCGAACTGTGCGACCGGGTGGGCGGAGAGCGGGGCAGGCCGATCGCGCTGCTGCCGCTGCCGATGTCGGCCTCGGGCGCCTGCGGACTGTGGATGGCGGGGGCCCATGCGGACTACATCTGCTACGAGCGCGACACCACGCCTGTGCACCAAGCACATATCGTGCTGCACGAACTGGGACACATCCTGTGCGAGCACCCCGGTGCCGAGCACGTCGAGTCGGCGTTCGCGGGCATCTTCCCCGATCTGAGCGCCACCACGCTCAAGATCATGCTGGCCAGGCAGCACGCCGGTTTCACCACGCAGCACGAGGCCGAAGCGGAGACCGTGGCCTACCTGATCTCGGAGATCCTCGAAACGCGATCACGTCGCCCGGATCGGGAACCGACCGAGATGAGCGCCCGGCTGAGTCAGGCGCTGGAGTGGTAACGAGCACTGGGGGGAAGCCGGATGCCGGTCGCCAGCGTCGTTCATCTCATCGCCTTGGTGACGATCGCCGTGGCCGTCGTCTACCGGGCAACGACCTGGCGGGAGGACAACAAGGCTCCCGCCGGACGGGCCCTGTCCTTGACGATGGTGAACCTTTTCGCCCTCTACCTGCTCGGCTGGGCACCGGCCTATTGGCTGGCCTACGACCTTTTGGGGCATGTCCCGAGCCTGCCGCAGGTCATCCAGCACATCGTGTGGATGGCCATGTCGTTCTACGCGCACATCTTCGTGATCCGGGTGTCCGCTCCCGCGGGCCAGCTGCGCCGTCGTCTGCGGTTCGGCCGGACGTTGTTCGCGGTGGCCCTCCCGTTGCTGCTGATCGGCTACGTGATCGGCCCGTTGCGCATCGGGCTGCCGATCGTCGGACCGAGCGGTACCCATGATCCGGGTGTGCTCGTCTACGACCTGATCTGGGAGACCCACAACATCATCGTCCTGGTCGACATCCTGCTCGTCCGCTGGCGCGGGATGACCATCGAGAGCACCTATCTGCGGATCGGGGTGCGCTTCATGGGGCTCGGCTGCCTGATCTGGCTGGTCATGCTGATCCACAAGGTCGTCTATCAGACGATCGTCGGCCTGGGGTACGACCTGCCGTACGAAGAGAACGGCGTGCACGGCATCCAGTTCCTGTTCTCCGCCCCAGGGGTCTGCTTCCTGGTGATCGGGATGACCATCCCGTCCTGGGGGCCGCGCGTGGCCCGATACTGGCGACGGCTGCGTGCCTATCACCACCTGACCCCGCTGTGGGAAGCACTCGCCCCGACGCGGACGGCCATTCCGGTCGCCGCCCCGCGCAGCCGCCGCTCCCGGCTACGCCACCGGGTCATCGGCATCCGCGACGCACTGGTCGGTCCGCTGCGCGACCACCTCGACGAGAACACGATCCGCCTCGCCAAAGAGGAAGCGATGCGGTCCGGGCTGACGGAGGACGACGCGCAGGCGGTCGCCGAGGCGGCGCTCATCGCCGCCGCGGTGTCGGCGTATTCCCACGGCGGGCCCGTCTCGATCCCCACGACCCCGGCACCACAATTGCGGCAGGAGGAGGACTTCGACGCCGAGACGGCGTGGCTGGTCAAAATCAGCCAGGCATACAGCCGCTCTCCGATCGTTCCCGCGATCTTGCGGCGAGAGTCGTCGTCTTTGATGAACCCGGCCGGCCGCGGGGAGTGAGCGTTTGTAGGGTTCGCGGCATGAACCAGCCGATTCCGTTCGTCGACCTCAACTTCAAGCTCGCCGTCGTCCAAGAGCTGATGTACAACCAGGCTCTCCTCCCGAAGTTCGACCTGCGGGAGTACGCCGCCGAGAAGGGCTTCACCTACGAGGACGGGAGCGTCGAGGCGGTTCCTGAGGCTCTGGAGTACTTCGAGGCGCTCGAGGTACCGGCCGGGCTCGCGGAGAAGGTCACCGAGATCGACATGGACGGCGGCAACGAGATCTACCTCGAGATCGCGCCGAACTGGGACGGCGAGGACGGGCTGTTCGACGTCGACGAGTTCGCCGACGTGCGGAGTTTTCCTAACTTGAAGTCGATGACACTGCTCTACACGGGCAACGAGGAGGCGCTGAAGGCGTTGCGTGCTCGCGGCATCGAGGCGGACTGGCTTTGACCTGCGGCTCTAACCGGAGGAACCGCGGCCGCTCTTCGGTTGTTTGATCGTCGGACAGCGGATCGCGGGAGGTTGATGCCGGCGTGCGGAGGGCACGCCGGGATCAAGGAGGAGATATGCGCACTCTTCGGTTCGTTTCCACGGCGGTGGGCGCCGCCGCCGTCGCGGCGATGCTCGTCGCGGCACCGGCTTCGGCCGCTCAGGACGGAGTCGCGACGCTGAAGGCGGCGGGCATCGACGCCGCGAAGCTCGCCCCGGGCTGGAAGATCGTCGGGGACGAGGTCGTCTGGACCGACAGGGGAGTCACCCTGTCGCTTTCGCCCAAGGCGCCTGGCGATTGTGCGGCGAACTACGTGTGCCTGTGGGAGCACCGCGATTTCAGCAGGAACGGCAGGCGGCTCCAGTTCCATGACGCGGGCCTGCACAACCTGGTCGACTACGGCTTCAACGACAAGATGTCGTCCTGGTACAACCGGCGTTCGGTCGACGCCCGCTGGTATTACAACATCGGCAGCGGGACCAGTCGCTGCATGCAGGCGGGGGGCCGGTCTGCGTATGTCGGAAACGGCGACAACGACGAGGCGACCTCGCTGCGCATCTACACCTCCGGCAGCGCCTGCTGAGCGAGGTGTTCGTTCGAATGCCGGACGCCCCCTGCGGCTGTTTCTGAGACTCTCGTCTTAGGGTCTCGAATACTGGGGGAGAACCGGTGAAGGACAAGAACTATTTCTATCGTCTGTTCGGCGAGCCCGCGGCCGAGTGGCAGGGCACCGACCTGCCACTCGGTCCGCCGCAGGCACGCCGCGTGTTCGCGCTCCTGCTGACCGAAGCGGGCAGACCGGTGCCTCTCGACCGGATCATCGACGAGCTCTGGGGCGAAACACCACCGATTTCGGCGAAAGTCCAAGTCCAGGGCCTGATTTCGGGACTGCGCCGCGCCTTGCGCTCGCCACAGGGCGAACGGCCGATCCTCACCAGGGGAGCGGCGTACCTGCTCGACGCGCCGCCGGAGCAGACCGACACCGGCCGGTTCCTCTGCCTCGCCGCCCAGGGCCGCGAGCTGCTCGCCCGGGACTGCCATCGCGAGGCGGCCCAGCGGTTCGGGGACGCGCTCGAACTGTGGCGCGGGCCGGTGCTCGCCGGGATCCCGGCCGCCGCCGAGGTCGTCGCGCGCTGGGAGGAAGAGCGCCTTTCGGTGCTGGAGGACCAAACCGAGGCGGAGCTCGGCCTCGGGGAGCACGACCGGCTGGTGCCCCGGCTCCGCGACCTGCTCGCCGCTGCGCCGTTCCGCGAGCGGGTCTGCGGTCAGCTGATGACCGCGCTCGCCCGCGCCGGACGGATGGCCGAGGCACTCGACGTCTACACCGAATGGCGCCGCAGGCTGGTCGACGAACTCGGGGTCGAGCCGTCCCCGGCGATCCGCGCCCTGCAGTGCGAGATCCTGCGTGACGGCCAGTGCCGGACGGCGCGCGAGTATCCCGTGTACCAGGAGCCCGCGGTGCCGAGCCAGCTGCCGCCGGGGATCCCGGACTTCGTCGGCAGGGAAGCGCTCATCGCGGAACTGCTGGAGGAACTGGGGGACGGCGACGGCCGCGGCACCCCGCCCGTCCTGCTGCTGACCGGCGCCGGCGGGATCGGGAAGTCCTCGCTGGCGATCCGGCTCGCGCACCGGGTCGCGGACGACTATCCCGACGGCAGGCTGTTCGCCGCCCTGCGCGGGACGACGAACGAGCCGAGATCGCCGGAGGCCGTACTCGCCGGATTCCTGCGCGCGTTCGGCGTTCCCTCCGACGAGATCCCGGCCGACATCGACGAAAGCGCCTGCCTGTTCCGCAGTCTGGTCCACGGGCGCCGCGTGTTGCTGGTCCTCGACGACGCCGCCGGCGAGGCCCAGCTGAGGCCGTTGCTGCCCGCCGGTGGCGGCTGTGCGGTGATCGTCACGAGCCGGTTCGTGCTGGACGGGCTCGAACTCGGCCGCCGGGTCCCGGTCGATGTCCTGTCGAACGCCGACGCGGAGGTGCTCCTCGCGAAGCTCACCGAAATCGACGAAGATCCCGTTGCCGCCCAACAGGTTCTCGAACACTGTGGTGGTCTCCCGCTGGCGTTGCGGATCGTCGGCAGCCGGATCGGCGACCGCACGGGCTGGCGACTCGCCGACGTCGCGGGCGAACTCTCCGTCGAACGGCGGCGACTGGATTGGCTGTATGCCGGGGATCTCGCCGTCCGCGGCAGCCTTTCCCTCGGCTACCGGCAGCTGGCGCCCGATCGGCAACGGCTCTTCCGCAGGCTGGGTCTGTTGCCCTCGGCCGATTTCCCCACCTGGGCGGCGGCGCTGGCCGACGGCGGCGAACCCGACATGACCTCCCGCGGACTCGAAGACCTGCGGCATCGGCACATGGTCCAGCCGGTGCCCCGTGCGACCGGTGTGCCCCGCTATCGCGTGCACGACCTCTTGCGCGCGTTCGCGATCGAGGAGGTCGCGGCCGAGCCGGAGCGGATCCGCGCGGAGACGACCGAACGCGTGCTCGGCGGTTGGCTCTGGCTCGCGGAGAAGGCGTCGGATCGGTTGTCCCGCAGCGTGTTGCGGCCCGAGCCCGGCAACGCCACCCGGACCTTCGTCGACGAACGGCTGGTGACCGAACCGCTTTCGTGGTTCCAGGGCGAGGTTCCCGCGCTGGAGGCCGCCGTCTCGCGCGCGGCGGAAGCCGGACTCGGGGAACTCGCCTGGGAGCTCGCCGTCGTGACCGGTTCGTACTTCGACCACAGTGGACTGTACGCGGAATGGGCACGATGCCACCGGTACGCGCTCGACGCGGCGCGCGTGTCGGGCTGCGCACGCGGGGAAGCCGCGCTGCTGCGCGGAATCGGCCAGGTCCATCTGTACCGGGACGACTTCCGGGAAGCGAGCGAAGCGTTCACGGAGTCGTACCGGATCAGCGAACGGATCGCCGACGTCGCGGGCCGGGCCAGGGCGCTGACCGGGCTCTGCGTCCTCGCCCGGTCGATCGGGCGGTCCGAGACGTCGCGTACGACCGCGAAGCGGGCGCTGGCCCTGTTCCGCGAGGTCGGCGACGTCCTCGGCATGGCGCACGCCCACACCTCGCACGCCGCCGCGAGTATGCAACTCGGCCTCCTCGACGAGGCCGACGCGGACCTGGACGAGGCCTCGCGGCTGTGCGCCGAACTGGACGACCCGCACCGCGTGGCGCTCGTCCTGCGCAGACGGGGGCAGCTGCACCTGCTGCGCAAGGACAAACGGAGCGCGATGTCGTGCCTGCGCCACGCGCTGGAACTGCTCGACCCGCTTCCCGACGAGATCTGCGCGTCGCGGGTCCGCGCCGATCTCGCCCGGATCCACGCGATGCCGGCGAACCGGCACGTCCCCACGAAGGTGCTGATCGGCACCCTGTGACCGGACCGGGAATCAGCCGCGCCAGTGCGCCTCCGGCAACGCGGGGACCCGGTGACCCCGGTGACCGGTCATCTCCTCGTTCGCGAACAGCGCGTTGAGCACCGCCTCCTCGGTCGCCTGCACCACGGCTTCGAAGAACGGGTCGAGCCTGCCCCAAGGAATGAAGCGGAGGTTCTCGTACTCGGCCTCGTCCGTCCGGGGGAACCGGCAGGTGAGCGCACCCGGGTTCGCCGTGCTGAACGCGAGGAACAGATCACCGGAGAAATGCGAGCCCGTGGTGCCGGTGCGGGCGAGGCCGAGCGGGACCCGGCGCGCGAGCGACGTGCACTGGCCGGGCAGCAGGGGAGCGTCGGTCCCCACGATCACGATCACCGATCCCGTGCCCGACGGGGCCGACCAAGCCTCCTCCATCGGGTTGTCGGCGCCGAGTTCGAGGCCGACGTGCTCGCCCGCCACGGTGAGTTCGCGCCGCGAGCCGAAGTTGGCCTGAACCAGCACACCCACGGTGTACTCGTCGTCCCCATAGGACACCCGGCGGGAGGAAGTGCCGGTGCCGCCGTTGAAGCCGTAACAGGTCATCCCGGTGCCACCGCCGACGGAGCCTTCATCGACCGGACCGCCTCGCGCGGCGTCGATCGCGGCGATCGCGTGTCCACCGTGGATGGTCGGCGCGGTGCTGTCGTTCAGGTAGCCGTCCCAGGTTTCCGCGACCACCGGCAGCAGCCATTCGGCCGCGACGTCGGGCCGTTCGCGCACCACCCAGTCGATCACGCCGCGATGACACGCGCCGACGGCGTGCGTGGAGGTGATCAGCACCGGCAGGGTCAGCGACCCGGTCTCGGCCAGCCACGCGGTGCCGGTCATCTCGCCGTTGCCGTTGAGGGCGTACGTCCCGGCGGCGCACGGCACGGCGAAGTCCTCGCGCCCGCGCGGCAGGACGGCGGTGACACCGGTGCGCACCGAGTCGCCTTCGACGAGTGTCGTGAAACCGATCTCGACGCCGGGGACGTCGGTGAGCGCGTTGAGCTCGCCGGTCCGGCCGGGCAGCGGGATACCCAGGTCGCGGGCGCGGGTCATGAACGGTCCTCCAAAGGGTTCGAGGTGGCGATGCGGGCGTAAGAGAGCAACAGGGCTTCGGCGGTCGCGGTTTCCAGCGTCGGCACGGCCTGGGTGAGGTGCAGGCCGTAGCCGTCTTCCAGCGCGACGAGGTTCCGGGCGATCGCGACGGCGTCCGCGGTCAGGGTGAACTCGCCGGTGGCCGCGCCCGCTTCGAGGATGCCGGTGTAGATCCGGACCTGCTGCTCGTAGAGCGCGATGTGCCGGGCGGCGTACGCGGGGTCGCGGCGGGCGATCGTGCCGAGTTCGTAGAGCAGCACGCAGAGTTCGTCCGTGGGGCCGGTGGGCAGGCCACTGCGGATCATCGCCGTCAGCCGTTCGGCGGGGCTCGACTTCGCGGCGGCGGCCAGCTCCCTCGCCGAGCAGAACCTGGCCACCGCCTCACGCTGCACTTCCTGGAGCAGGTCGGTGAGGGTGGGGAAGTAGTACAGGACCGAACCCGACGACAGTCCCGCGCCCTCGGCGATGTCCCTCAGCCGCAGGTTCAGCACGCCGCGGTCGAGGAGGGCCCGTCTGGCCACCTCGATCAGTTCGGCTCGTCGTTCCGGTGCCTTGCTCGGTCTTGCCATGCCCTCATTCTTCGAATCTTGTTCGAAAAACGCAAGGCCTGATCGCGATCAGGCCTTGACGTCACAACGTGAAGGGCCTTTGATGCGTGCTCAACAGTTCTTCGAAGGAGATTCAAGGAACCCACCTTGTAGGAGGTCGGCCGTGTCCACTCCCGCCCTGCGCCGCGGTCTGCGCACCCTCGGCACGCTGCTCATCACGCTCTCCGCGATCAGCCCCGCCTCGTCGGTCTTCATCATCGCGCCGGGGGTGATCTCCGGCGCCGGGACGGGCGCCTTCTACAGCTTCGTGGCCGCCGCGGTCGTCGGGGTGTTCATGGCCTTCGTCTACGCCGAACTCGCGTCGGCGTTCCCGCTGGCGGGCGGCGAGTACGCGATCGTCACCCGTACGCTCGGCCGCTTGCCCGGATTCGCCGTGCTGGGCCTGATGATCATCACGCAGGTCCTCATCGTGGCGGTGATCGCGCTCGGCGTCGGCACCTATCTCGGCGTCCTCCTCCCCGGGGTGGCCGGCCCGGTGATCGCCGCCGTGACCTGCGTGGTCGCGGCCGTGGTCGGGGTGTTCGACATCAAGCTCAACGCCTGGGTCACCGGGATCTTCCTGGCGATCGAGATCCTCGCGCTGATCGTGGTCAGCGCGCTCGGGCTGCTGAACCCGGCCCGCCCGTTCAGTGATCTGCTCACCCATCCGGTCGCTTCGGACGGCGGCCCGGCCACGGTCGGCGCCATCGCGATCGCCACGTCGGTCGCGATCTTCGCCTACAACGGCTACGGCTCGGCGGTGTACTTCGGTGAGGAGACGCAGGACGCCTCGCGCGGCATCGCCCGCGCGATCCTGTTCGCGCTCGGCATCACGGTGCTGGCCGAACTGATCCCGGTGACCGCGGTCCTCGTCGGCGCGCCGGATCTGAACGCGCTGTTCGCCTCGGAGAACATGCTGTCCTACTTCATCGGCTCGCTCGGCGGGGGAACCCTCGACACCGTGCTCGGCCTGGCCGTCGCGCTCGCGATCATCAACGCGGTGCTGGCGATCGTGCTGATCAGCTCGCGCATGCTGTTCAGCAGCGGCCGGGACAGCGCGTGGCCGTCACCGGTGAACCGGGCGCTGTCCGCCGTGCACCCGAGGTTCGGGACGCCGTGGGTGGCCACCGTCGGCACCGGCCTGGTCGCCGCGCTGCTCTGCTTCGTCGATCCGAAACTGCTGCTGGTGGTCACGAGCACGTCGATCGTGGCGGTCTACGCGGCGCTCTGCCTCGGCGCGATCATCGGCCGCCGCACCGGTGCCACGGCGCACGCCAAGTACCGGATGCCGTGGTTCCCGGTCGCGCCGGTGCTGGCGCTGGCCGTGCTGGTGTTCGTGGTCTACCAGAACCTGCTCGACCCGGCGGTGGGACGGCCGAGCCTGATCGTCACGGCCTGCGTCGTCCTGTTGTCGATCGCGTACTACCTCGTGGTGCTGCGGCGGAAGGGCGGCTGGAAACTCGCCGACGTCACCGAGGAGAAAGCCGAGGAGCGCGCCTGATCAGGTGTACTCCGCGATCTCGACGCCGTACGTGCCCGGCTCGAGCGCCTCGAAGATGTGCGGCACGTCGCCGGGGTAGCAGATGTAGTCGCCGGGCAGCAGCTCGACCGGCTCGTCCAGCGGCCCGACCTTGGCCCGGCCGGCGCTGAGGATCATGTGCTCGACAATGCCGCTCATATGCGGATCCGAGAGCCGCGGCTTGCCGGGCTCGGCGCGGATCAGGTAGACGTCGCGCCGGGCACCGGGCGGGCAGGAACTGAGCAGCGTGCACGCGTAGTCGGCGTGTTCGGCGAACACCGTCGGCCCGTTGCCCGAGCGGATGACCTGCACACGGGGGCGTTCGGGTTCGACCACCCGGGAGAACGGGACGTCGAGCGCGACGCACAGCGCCCAGATCGTCTCGACACTCGGGTTCCCGGCTCCGGACTCCAGCTGGGAGAGCGTGGATTTCGCGATGCCGGCGCGTTTCGCGACCTCGGTGAGGGACAGCCCGGTGCGGGCGCGTTCCCGGCGCAGGGACGTGGCGATGACGTCCAGTGGCGCGCTGCCGGACGCGGTCGGGGACATGCGTTCGCTCCATCGGTCGTTGCGTTCGCCTTGACGAACACGGCTGCGTTCGTTCATTGTATGACACCATGCGTTCGATATGGCGAACAACCACTCGTGTCCTGGGGCGCGATCTTCTCCGTGACATCGGGCTGGTCTGCCTCGCCGACACCATTGTCGGCATCTCCTACGGCGCGATCGCGGTGGGCTCCGGCTTCCCGATCTGGGCGCCGATGCTGCTTTCGGTACTCGTCTTCGCGGGCGCCTCGCAGTTCATGTTCGTCGGCATCATCGCCGCGGGCGGCAGCCCGGTCGCGGCCGTCGCGGCCGGGCTGCTGGCCAACGCGCGGCATCTGCCGTTCGGCTTCGCGATCGGCGACGTCCTGGGCAAGCGGTGGTCGTCGAGGGTCGTCGGCAGTCACCTGATGATCGACGAATCGGTCGCGTTCGCGCTGGCCCAGCGTGATGAGGAGCGGCGCAAGGCGGCGTACTGGGTGTGCGGGATCGGGCTGTTCGTGTGCTGGAACGTCGGCGTCCTCGCCGGGGCGTACGCCGGGACCGCGATCAGTGACACCGACGCCTTCGGCCTCGACGCGGCCTTCCCGGCGGTCCTGCTCGCGCTGGTCCTGCCGTCGCTGCGCGACCGCGCGGCCCGGCTGCCGGTGTTCCTCGGGGTGGCCGTCGCGCTGGCCACGACGCCGTTCCTGCCCGCCGGGCTGCCGGTGCTGCTCGCGCTGGTCGGCGTGCTGGCCGGAGTGGCCGCGAAGGAACCCGCCGAACGCGAACCCGAGGGAGTGCGCTGATGGACCCGCTGGACCTGATCATCGCCGGTGGCGTGCTCGCCGCCGGGACCTTCGCCTTCCGGTTCGCCGGGCCGGTGCTCAAGGCGCGGTTCACCGTGTCGCCGAAGGCAGAGAAACTGATGGCGCGCTCGGCCGTCGTCCTGCTGGCCGCGCTGGTCGCGGTCGCCGCGCTCACCGAAGGACACGAGTTCGCCGGATACGCCCGGCCCGCCGGTGTCCTGGTCGGCGGCGTGCTCGCCTGGCGCAAGGCACCGTTCGCGCTCGTCGTCGTGGCGGCCGCCGCGACCGCCGCCCTGCTGCGGCTCGCCGGGGTCCCCTGACCTGGCCGTTCCCCGGGGCGCCTAAGCTTAGGGGAAGGTCTTTCGGGAGGTCCGGTGGCGATCGCGACGGGGGCACGGCCGGTGGTCGGCGTGCTCGCACTGCAGGGCGACGTGCGGGAGCACGCCGCGATGGTGGAGCGCGCCGGTGCCCGTGCGCTGCCGGTCCGCCGCGCGAGCGAACTGTCCGAAGTGGACGGTCTGGTGCTGCCGGGCGGCGAGTCGACCACCATGTCGAGGCTGCTCGAGACCTTCGAACTGCTCGAACCGCTGCGGGAGCGCATCGCGGGCGGCCTGCCCGCGTTCGGCTCCTGCGCCGGGATGATCCTGCTCGCCCGCCAGGCCCTCGACGGACGGCCTGACCAGCAGCAACTCGGCGGGCTCGACGTCGTCGTCCGGCGCAACGCGTTCGGTCGGCAGGTGGATTCGTTCGAGGCCGATCTCGACTTCACCGGCATCGAAGGCGGTCCGGTGCACGCTGTGTTCATCCGCGCCCCGTGGGTCGAAAAGGCGGGTGACGGGGTGGAAGTACTCGCCAGTGTCCCCGAAATGCCGGGCTCGGACGACGCGGCCGCTAGGATCGTCGCGGTCCGGCAGGGGGCGGTACTCGCCACGTCGTTCCACCCCGAACTCACCGGGGACGAGCGCGTGCACAGGCTGTTCGTCGACCTCGTGCGGCAGGCTTAAGCAAAACCGGTGCTCAGCGGCGGGCACAGGAGTAGATGGAGGAGAGATGAGCGGCCACTCCAAGTGGGCCACCACGAAGCACAAGAAGGCCAACCTGGACGCGAAGCGCGGCAAGCTCTTCGCCCGGTTGATCAAGAACATCGAGGTGGCGGGACGCACCGGCGGTGGTGACCCGGACGGCAACCCGACGCTCTACGACGCCATCCAGAAGGCCAAGAAGAACTCGGTCCCGCAGGACAACATCGAGCGCGCCCGCAAGCGCGGCGCCGGTGAAGAAGCCGGTGGCGCCGACTGGCAGACCATCACCTACGAAGGCTACGGCCCGAACGGTGTGGCCGTGCTGATCGAATGCCTCACCGACAACAAGAACCGCGCCGCCATGGAGGTCCGGACCGCGCTCACCCGGAACAACGGCTCCCTCGCCGACCCGGGTTCGGTCGCCTACATGTTCAACCGCAAGGGCGTCGTGATCATGCCCAAGGGCGAGGCCGCCGAGGACGACGTGCTCTTGGCCGTCCTCGACGCCGGCGCCGAGGAGGTCAACGACCTCGACGAGAACTTCGAGATCGTCTCCGAGGCCACCGACCTCGTCCCGGTCCGGAAAGCCTTGCAGGAAGCCGGTTTCGAGTACGAGTCCGCGGATCTCACCTTCCTGCCGACGGTCAGCGTCCCGCTGGACGTCGAAGGCGCGAAGAAGGTCTTCAAGCTCATCGACGCCCTTGAGGATTGCGACGACGTGCAGAACGTTTACGCGAACTTCGACGTATCGGACGAGGTCATGGCCGAGGTCGGCTGACGGTTGCTCGCGACGACGTGCAGAACGTTTACGCACTGCGCCGGATTCCATGTATCGGATGAGGTCATGGCCGAGGTCGGCTGATCGTTTTTCCCGCCATGCCGCGGAAAATCGGTCCCGGGACTAGGTACGGGCGCTCGCGTGGGGCACAATGTCGCGCGTGACGACCTCCGAAGCCGATGCCCTCACCGCCGAAGAAACCGAACTGATCCAGTGGATCGAGTCGCAGGCTCAGGCGAGAGGGAACGCGGTCATCGCGGTCGACGGCGACGAGAACGACGCGCCGTTCTGTTTCACCGCGTGCGCCTGGGCGCTGCACAACGTGGCGGAAGCGGTCGTCATCGGACTGCCCGGGCAGATGGGGCCGGTCCTGCTCGACGCCTACGTCGACCGTGCGGCCGCCGGCGAGATCTTCGAGGTCGGCAAGCGCTACGACGATTTCTTCGAAGGCGCGGCGGTGGTCTTCGAACGGGTCGCGAAGGGGCACTATCCCGAGTACTTCGGGAGCGCGTTCCTGATCTACCCGGACGGGGACTTCCCGGCGCTGCAGCTGATCGTCGCCACGCCGGACGGGCACTTCCCCTGGCATCCGGACGCGCCGGAAGGCTTCGCGCAGTACCAGCCGGTGCTGACGGAATCCGGCGATCCGGAGAGCTGGACGCCGGGCGTCGACGGTCCTTGAGGTCCTCTCGGCGCGGCACCCTGGTCGTTTGAAGTACGTGAAGGCCCCCTTCATTGCGCTAGGCGCAATGAAGGGGGCCTTCACGTACTTCAGAAAGGCGCATTCAGAGGACTAAATGCCCGCTCACTCGAGCCACGGAGCCAGGTCTTCCGCAGCCTCCGGCCATTCCGCCGCCAAAGCCGCCGCCGAGCGGAACTCCACACTGTCGTCCGTATAAGGCGGCACCACCACGGTCCCGACCAGGCTCCACTCACCGGTACTCACCGACGCCTGCCAGACCCCGGCAGGCACCCCCACCTGCGGACGCTGACCGGCCGCGACGTCCGGACCCAGCACCGGCCGTGCGATCCGGCCGTCCGGATACAGCAGCAGCATCCGCACCGGCGCCCCGGCGTGGTGGGCGTAGATCTCCAGCCGGTCCAGCCGGTGCGGCGCCGATGTCTCCGGCGGGACGAGCAGGTAGTAGATCGCGGAGGCGGTCTCGTCACGCCAGCTCTGTGCCCAGCGGCCGCCCTCGACGGGCAGCGGCTGGAGACCCAGATGGGCGGTGAAGTCGTCGGGGCTCGGCATGTCCTCATCTTGCCGGGAGGCACCTCCGGGTAGCCTCGGATCTCGAACTGATGTTCGCCGGAGCGGAGGAAAGCGTGCGGGTACTCGGGGTCGACCCCGGTCTGACCAGGTGCGGGCTCGGAGTGGTCGACGGCGGCACGGGCCGCACCGTCCGCGCCGTGGCCGTCGACGTCGTGCGGACCCCGCCGGACGCCGATCTTTCCGTGCGGCTGCTGGGGATCTCCGACGCCGCCGAGCGGTGGATGGATCGCTACAAGCCCGAAGCCGTCGCCGTGGAGCGGGTCTTCGCGCAGCACAACGTGCGCACCGCGATGGGCACGGCGCAGGCGGGCGGCGTCGTCGCGCTCGCGGCCGCGAAACGCGGGCTGCCGGTCGTGTTCCACACGCCGAGTGAGGTCAAGGCCGCCGTCACGGGCTCCGGCCGCGCGGACAAGGCGCAGGTCACCGGTATGGTCATGCGACTGCTCGGCCTCGAGGTCAAACCGCATCCGGCGGACGCCGCGGACGCGCTCGCGCTCGCGATCTGCCATCTGTGGCGCGAACCGATGCGCGTCCGGCTCGCCGAAGCCGAAGCCAGGGCGGCCGAGATCGCCAAGAACCACAAGGCCAGGCTCGCCGCCGCGGCACAGCGCGCCAAACAACAAGAAGCGAAGACGCAGGGAGCGGCTCGATGATCTCCTCGGTACGTGGAGAAATCCTCTCCATCGGTCTCGACCACGTCGTGATCGAGGTCGGGGGAGTGGGCTTCGCCGTGCAGGCCACCCCCGCCACCCTCGCGACGCTTCGCCGCGGCGAGCAGGCGATGCTGCACACCGCGCTCGTGGTCCGCGAAGACTCCTTGACGCTGTTCGGTTTCGCCGACGCCGACGCCCGCGAACTGTTCGGCCTGCTGCAGACGGTCTCCGGGATCGGCCCGCGGCTCGCGCTGGCGACGCTGGCCGTCCTCGACCCCGACAAACTGCGGTCCGCGCTGGTCGAAGGCAACATCACCGTGCTCACCCAGGTGCCAGGTATCGGCCGCAAGGGCGCCGAGCGGCTCACCCTCGAACTGCGCGACAAGGTCACCGCGCTCGCCGGCCCGACCGACGGCTCCCCGGCCGTCGTCGCGCCCGGCGCGCTGCGCAACGAGGTCGTCGAGGCGCTCGCCGGTCTCGGCTTCCCGGCCAAACAGGCCGAGCAGTCCGTCGACAAGGTGCTCAGCGAGGGCGAAGGCCACACGACGTCCTCCGTGCTGCGCGCCGCGTTGGCCACCCTCGGGCGTAAGCGGTAACCCGTCACATGGACTATGAGGCCGTGACGGAATTCGAGGCCGACGAGACTCTTTCGGCTTTGCCACAGACCGGCGAACGCGAGGTCGAGACCACGCTGCGCCCGCGCAAACTGGACGAGTTCGTCGGTCAGCCGCGGGTGCGTGAGCAGCTCGAACTCGTTCTGGAGAGCGCGCGACGCCGGGGTGTCCCGCCGGATCACGTCCTGCTCTCGGGCCCGCCGGGGCTGGGCAAGACGAGTATGGCGATGATCGTCGCCGCCGAGCTCAACGCCGCCATCCGGATCACTTCGGGACCGGCGCTGGAACGCGCGGGCGACCTGGCCGCGATGCTGTCCAATCTCGCGCCGGGCGACGTCCTGTTCATCGACGAGATCCACCGCATCGCCCGTCCCGCCGAGGAGATGCTGTACCTCGCGATGGAGGACTTCCGCGTCGACGTCGTGGTCGGAAAGGGGCCCGGCGCCACCAGCATCCCGCTGGAGATCGCGCCGTTCACGCTGGTCGGAGCCACGACGCGATCCGGTTCGCTGACCGGTCCGCTGCGCGACCGGTTCGGCTTCACCGGCCAGATGGAGTTCTACAGCGACAGCGAACTGGAACTCGTCGCCCGCCGCGCCGCCACGATCCTCGACGTCGACATCGACCGGGACGGCTGCGCGGAGATCGCCCGCCGGTCCCGCGGCACACCCCGGATCGCGAACCGGCTCCTGCGCCGGGTGCGCGACTACGCCGAGGTCCGGGCCGACGGCAAGGTCACGCGCAAGATCGCGCGCGCCGCGCTGGAGGTCTACGACGTCGACGAACTCGGCCTCGACAGGCTCGACCGCGCGGTGCTGACCGCGCTGGTCCGGTCCTTCGGCGGCGGCCCCGTCGGCGTTTCGACGCTGGCCGTCGCGGTGGGGGAGGAACCGACTACGGTGGAAGAGGTGTGTGAGCCTTACCTGGTCCGCGCCGGTATGCTCGCCCGCACTCCTCGCGGCCGGGTCGCCACGGCGGCCGCGTGGGAACATCTCGGCCTGCCGGCTCCGGCCGGTGCCACCCGGGGCGAGCAGGGCGGCCCGAACCTGTTCGACCAGGACTGACCGGACCGTTCACGAGGTCCGGGGCCCGTGGTGGCGACGGGTGGTGGTGGAGTTTCCGCTGGCACCTGGCACACTCGGGTAGAGCACACCCCGCCAAACCGGACAAAACAGCGCACCGCGCGGCGTCCGCTCGAAATGGAGAATCATGAACCAGTTATTGCTGCCGCTGCTCCTGATGCTCGTTGTGGCGATTCCGCTCGTCATGGGCACCCGTAAGCAGAAGAAGGCGGCGGCAGCGCAGCAGGAGCTGCTCTCGAGCCTCGCTCCCGGTGACCGGGTGATGACCACCTCCGGTCTCTACGCGTCTGTCGCCGACGCCTCCGCCGACACCACGATCGACCTCGAGATCGCTCCCGGCGTCGTGACCACCTGGCTGCGCCAGGCCGTCCGCGAGAAGGTCGAGCCGGTCGTCGAGACCGACGAGGACACCATCGACGACGAGGCCGTCGTCGAGGAGCCGGTCGTCGAGTCGAAGGACGACGAGCGCGTCGAAGAGAAGACGGGCGCGCAGATCGCTCCTCCGCTGGAGCACGGCAAGAAGTAGCGGTTGTAAGGCCATCCCCGACACCAGACTTTCGTAGGTGCGGGGCCAACGCCGGGCTCACGCAGCACCGAGTAGTGTCTCGGTGCTGCGTGCGTGTCCGTCGTCATAGTCGTGCCCGTTCACCGGGCATCGTCATCGAGGCAGGTTCGCGGTACCACCGGACTCCCGTCCGGCGAGTGAACAGCCAAGTCCATTGGGGAAAACCCAGTCCGTCCGAGGAGACCGAAGCACAGTGGCCGCACCGGCCGGGCATCTCCGCCCGGGACGCTATCTCGCCTTCTTCGCCCTGATCGTGGTGGCGCTGTACGCTCTGGTGTTCTTCACCGGTAGCGGCAAGCCGACGCCGAAACTCGGCATCGATCTGCAAGGCGGCACGAGGGTCACCCTGTCCGCCCGTAATCCCGACGGCGGCGATCCTCCGCGAGAGTCCCTCGAACAGGCCCGCTCGATCATCGAGCGCCGGGTCAACGGTATCGGCGTCGGTGGCACCGAGGTCGTCCTCGACGGCAGCAACGTCGTCATCACCGTTCCCGGTGAGCAGGGCGACCAGGCCAAGACCCTGGGCAAGACCGCGAAGCTGGGCTTCCGGAAGGTCGTGACGTCGCAGCCGGTGACCCCGGTTCCGCAGCCGTCGACCCCGCCGACCTCGGGCGCCCCTTCATCGGCGCCGCCGGCGTCCTCGGGTGCCCCGGGCGCGAGCGCCCCGCCGAGCAGCCCGGCCAACGGTGGCGGTGGCGCCGCCGGTGCGCCGCAGCAGCAGCCCGGTGGCGACTCCGACGAGCAGACCAAGAAGGAGATCGAGGAAGCCCGGAGTCTCCGGCAGAACCCCGATCTGCTTTCGACGGACCAGGCGAAGCAGGCCGCGGCCGCCGAGAAGGCCTTCGCGGCCCTCAACTGCGACCCCAAGGTGACGGACCCGCTGGTCGGCAACGACCTCACCGACAAGCCGCTGGTCGCCTGCGGTGACAAGAACACCGCGAAGTACCTGCTGGAGCCGGAGTTCCTTCCCGGAACGGAGATCTCCGACGCCTCCTCGGGCTACGACACCCAGAACTCCCAGTGGGTCGTCAACCTGAACTTCAAGGGTGAGGGCTCCCGGATCTGGGGCGACTTCACCTCGAAGAACGTCCAGAAGCAGGCCGCGTTCGTCCTCGACACGCAGGTCGTCTCCGCGCCGACCATCCAGTCCGCGATCCTGGGCGGCCAGACCCAGATCACCGGCCGGTTCAGCCAGTCCGAGGCGAAGGACCTGGCGGACGTGCTGAAGTACGGCTCGCTGCCGCTGTCGTTCGAATCCTCGGACGCGACGACGGTGTCCGCGACGCTGGGTCTCGCGTCGCTGCAGGCGGGCCTGATCGCGGGCGGTATCGGCCTGCTGATCGTCTTCATCTACTGCTTGTTCTATTACCGGCTGCTCGGTGTGCTGACGATCCTGTCGCTCGCGTTGTCGTTCTCCCTCGTCTACGCGGTACTGGTGTTGCTGGGGCGGTGGATCGGGTACACCCTCGACCTCGCCGGCGTGGCGGGCTTGATCATCGCGATCGGTATCACCGCCGACTCGTTCGTCATCTACTTCGAACGACTAAAGGACGAAATCCGGGAAGGCAGGACATTCCGGTCCGCGGTGCCGCGCGGCTGGTCCCGTGCCCAGCGCACGATCCTGGCGTCCGACGCGGTCAGCTTCCTCGCCGCGGCGATCCTGTACTGGCTGGCCGTCGGTGAGGTCAAGGGCTTCGCGTTCACCCTCGGTATGTCGACGGTGCTCGACCTCGTCGTGGTCTACCTCGTGACGCACCCGCTGGTCGCCTTGATCTCGCGGTCGAAGTCGAAGGTCCTGTCCAACCCGAAGAACCTCGGCCTCGGTGCCGTGCAGCAGGTGGGCTCGGAGCGCAAGGCGGCCCGTCCGGCCGCCGGCCGCCCGAACGTCAAGGAGGCGTGA
Organism: Amycolatopsis oliviviridis; assembly: GCF_014654365.1. GTDB lineage: Bacteria > Actinomycetota > Actinomycetes > Mycobacteriales > Pseudonocardiaceae > Amycolatopsis > Amycolatopsis oliviviridis. The sequence continues at coordinate 1,608,779 of NZ_BNAY01000001.1, read as the reverse complement.
CCGTGGTCGACGAGAACACCACTACCGCGGGAAAGCGGGAGAGCATCTTCCGTCGCCTCTACGTGGGCACGGGCGCGTTCGACGTGGTCGGCAAGCGCAAGCGCTGGTACCTCTTCTTCGGGGCGCTGGTCCTGGTCTGCGTCGCGTCGATGGGGATCAAGGGGTTCAACTTCGGGATCGACTTCGAAGGTGGCACCCAGATCCAGATGCCGGCCAACGGCAAGAACGGGCAGATCACCGAGCAGCAGGCCAAGGACGTCTTCTCCGAGGCGCTGGGCAGGCCCGCCGACGAGGCGCAGAAGGTCGGAACGGGCGGTTCCTCGACGATCCAGCTTCGTTCGGAAACGCTGGAGACGTCCGAGGTCAACAAGCTCAAGGAAGCGCTGTTCGAGAAGCTGGGCCCGATCGGGTCCACCGGGCAGCCGAGTGTCCAGGCGATCAGTGACAGCGCGGTGAGCGCGTCCTGGGGCGGGGAGATCTCGCGGCAGGCGTTGATCGCGCTCGGGGTGTTCCTGCTGGCGGTCACGCTGTTCCTGGCGTTGTACTTCGACACCCGGATGGCCGCCGCGGCACTGATCTCACTGCTGCACGACATCGTGGTGACGGCGGGTGTGTACTCGCTGGTCGGCTTCGAGGTCACGCCGGCGACGGTCGTCGGTCTGCTGACGATCCTCGGGTTCTCGCTGTACGACACGGTGGTGGTGTTCGACAAGGTCCGCGAGAACACGCGCGGCCTGCTCGGGCTCACCCGCCGCACGTTCGGCGAGGCGGCCAACCTGGCGCTGAACCAGACGCTGATGCGGTCGTTCAACACCGCGCTGATCGCGATGCTGCCGATCCTCGGCCTGCTGGTCGTCGGGTACATCCTGCTCGGCTCCGGCACGCTGCAGGACCTCGCGCTGGTGCAGCTCACCGGCACCGTGGTCGGCGTGCTGTCCTCGGTCGCGCTGGCCACCCCGCTGCTGGTGGACCTCAAGATGCGTGACCCGAAGTTCCGCCAGCAGGCGGATCGGGTCCACGCGCGGCGCGCGAACCAGGCCCGCAAGGCCGCCGAGCGGGACGACGACGACTTCGACCCGAACGACGAGGACGCCCTCGCCACCGAACTCCGCAAGGAGAAGGCGTACGCCGCCGCGGCGAGCGTCCCGGCGCGGAACCAGAAGGCCCACAAGGGCCGTCCGTCTGGGAAGCGCAAGAGGTAACTCCCGGTTTCAAGCGCTATGAAGGGGCCTTTCATTGCAAATTTTGCAATGAAAGGCCCCTTCATAGCGACCGGCCACGAACACCACGCAAGCTGAGAGCAGGAAGTACATGGAGCTGGACAAGGCACTCGACCTCATCGCCGACGTGCCGGACTTCCCGGAACCCGGCGTGCTGTTCCGGGACCTGAGTCCGCTGTTCGCCGACGCGGCGGGCTTCAAGGCCGTCACCGACGGACTGGCCGCCACCGTCGATCCCGGCGCCGACCTGCTGGCGGGCGTGGAAGCGCGCGGGTTCCTGCTGGCCGCCGCCGTCGGCTACGCCCGCGGTCTCGGGGTCGCGTTGATCCGCAAGCCCGGCAAGCTGCCCCGGGTCGCGGGCAGGGTCGGGTACACGCTCGAATACGGCACGGCGACCGTCGAACTGCCCGAAGATGTCGTCCAGCCGGGCCAGCGTGTCGCCGTTCTCGACGACGTGCTCGCCACCGGAGGCACGGTCGCGGCCACCTGCAAGCTGCTGGAGGACGCGAAGGCGCAGGTCACCGGTGTTTCGGTGGTCATGGAACTCGGCGCGCTCGGCGGTCGTTCCGTGCTTGAGGGGCGTCGTGTGGAGGCCCTCCGGGTGTGTTGAACGGGCGTACCAAGTGAGCCGCGAGGGGGAGCGGTTACCCTTGATGTCCGAAGGCCGCACGAAGCGCAGGAGGTGCGGGTGAGCCAAGAGCTCGATGCCGCGGTGTCCTCGAAGGACGGCACCGAGCAGAACGGTGCGGCGCGACAAGGGGCAGCGCCGACACCATCCGCGACGCGCCGGGTCCGTGCCCGTCTCGCCCGCCGGATCACCGCGCAGCGCGCCGCGCCGGTCAAGCAGGTCCTCGAACCGCTCGCCGTCATCCACCGCGAGCTGCATCCCAACGCGGACCTCGCGCAGCTCCAGCGCGCCTACGACGTCGCCGAAGAACTGCACCGAGAGCAGCGGCGCAAGTCCGGCGACCCGTACATCACGCATCCGCTCGCGGTCGCGACCATCCTCGCCGAACTCGGCATGGACACCACGACACTGGTCGCGGCGCTGCTGCACGACACCGTCGAGGACACCGGCTACTCGCTGGAGAGCCTGAAGTCCGACTTCGGCGAGAAGGTCGGCGAGCTCGTCGACGGCGTCACCAAGCTGGACAAGGTCAAGCTCGGCACGGCCGCGGAGGCCGAGACCATCCGCAAGATGGTCATCGCGATGGCGCGAGACCCGCGGGTGCTGGTCATCAAGCTGGCCGACCGGCTGCACAACATGCGCACGATGCGCTTCCTGCCGCCCGAGAAGCAGGCCCGCAAGGCTCGCGAGACCCTGGAGGTCCTCGCCCCGCTGGCGCACCGGCTCGGCATGGCGACGGTCAAATGGGAGCTGGAGGACCTGGCCTTCGCCATCCTGCAGCCGAAGAAGTACGACGAGATCGTCCGCCTCGTCGCCGATCGCGCGCCCTCGCGCGACACGTACCTGCGGTCGGTGATCACGGACCTGACCAGCCACCTCGAAGGCTCGCGGATCACCGCGAAGGTCGAGGGCAGGCCGAAGCACTACTACTCGATCCACCAGAAGATGATCGTCCGCGGGCGCGACCTCGACGACATCCACGACCTGGTGGGCGTGCGGATCCTGGTCGAGGACGTCCGCGACTGCTACGCCGCGATGGGTGTCGTCCACGCGTTGTGGCAGCCGGTCCCCGGCCGGTTCAAGGACTACATCGCGCAGCCCCGGTTCGGCGTCTACCAGTCGCTGCACACCACGGTGATCGGCCCGGACGGCAAGCCGCTCGAAGTCCAGATCCGGACCTACGAGATGCACCGCACCGCCGAGTACGGCATCGCGGCGCACTGGCGGTACAAGGAGACCAAGGGCACCCACAACGGGAACGCCATGGACGTCGACGAGATGGCGTGGATGCGCCAGCTCCTCGACTGGCAGCGGGAAGCCGCGGACCCGGGTGACTTCCTGGAGTCCCTGCGCTACGAGCTCGCCTCGCGCGAGATCTTCGTGTTCACGCCCAAGGGCGACGTGATCACGCTGCCGGTCGATTCGACCCCGGTCGACTTCGCCTACGCCGTGCACACCGAGGTCGGGCACCGCTGCATCGGAGCCCGCGTCAACGGCAGGCTCGTCGCGCTCGAGCGCAAGCTGGAGAACGGCGAGGTCATCGAGATCTTCACCTCGAAGGCCGAGACGGCGGGCCCGAGCCGCGACTGGCTGCAGTTCGCCGGTTCGCCCAAGGCCCGCGCGAAGATCCGGCAGTGGTTCGCCAAGGAACGCCGTGACGAGGCGATCGAAGGCGGCAAGGAGGCCATCACCAAGGAGGTCCGCAAGGTCGGCCTCCCGATCCAGCGGCTGGTCTCCGCCGAATCGATGGGCGCGGTCGCCACCGAACTGCGGCACCCGGACATCAGCTCGCTGTACGCGGCCGTCGGCGAGGGCCACACCAGCGCGAAGCACGTCGTGCAACGCCTGGTCGCACTCATCGGCGGGGTCGACGAGGCGGAAGAGGAACTCGCCGAGCGCGCGACACCGTCCACGGTCACCCGCCGCCGCGGCTCGAACGACGTCGGCGTCGTGGTGAAGGGCGCCAGCGACATCTGGGCCAAGCTCGCCCGCTGCTGCACGCCGGTGCCGGGCGACGAGATCCTCGGCTTCGTCACCCGCGGCGGTGGTGTCAGCGTGCACCGCACCGACTGCACCAACGCCGACGACCTACGGGCCCAGCCCGAAAGGCTGGTCGAGGTCGAATGGGCACCGTCGGCGTCCTCGGTGTTCCTCGTCGCGATCCAGGTCGAGGCGCTGGACAGGCACCGCCTGCTCTCGGACGTCACCAAGGTGCTCGCGGACGAGAAGGTCAACATCCTGTCCGCGTCGGTGACGACGTCACGCGACAGGGTCGCGGTCAGCCGGTTCTCGTTCGAGATGGGCGACCCGAAGCACCTCGGACACGTGCTGAAGGTGGTCCGAGGTGTCGAAGGCGTCTACGACGTCTATCGGGTGACGTCGGCGTCCTAAGCGCGATGTCCTAGCCGGTTCCCCGGACGAAGGCCCAGGCACTGCGATTGAGGGTGTCCTCGATCCCGGTGAAGCCTTCGGCCGGGCTGATCCCTTCCTCGACCAGGTCGAGGTCCGGATCGTCGGCCGTGCCGCCGATCCCGTCGGGGCCGACGGCGAACATCACCGCCGGGTTCCCGCCGGGGTCCATGATCCCGGGGACGGCGTTGGCCGGGTCGGTGTGCCAGCTGCCCGACATGTGCCCGGCCTCGTGGCTGGTGATGTTGCCGACCGCGCGCCCGACGAACGCGATCTTGTCGCTGCCCGGCTTGACGTAGGTGTTGAGTGACCAGGCGGGCCCCGGCGGTGTGCTGATCTCGTCGAGCAGGACCAGTGCCGTCTCCTCCTTGCCGAAGTTGCCCGCGTCGATGGACTGCGCGATACCGATGGTCTGGATGCCCGTTTCGAGCGTCGTGCCGCCGACCACGACCCGGCTCACGTTCGGCTGCCCCCACGGATCCGCGTGGTCCCGGCTGTTCAGGACACGCAGCGCGAACCTCGGGTTGGTGCCCTTGGCGACGAGGTCGCGTTCGAGGTTCTCCCGGACGGTGGCGATGATCGCGTCGGTCAGCGCGCGTTCCTCGCGGGCGGCGAGGCCCCAGCGCGGCAGGAAGGCCGAAAGGGGCGAGAGATCGCGAAGGCCGCCACCGGTGCCGAAGATCGAGGTGTTGACCCTGGCACCGTCGAAGTCCAGGAAGATCGTGTGCACGCTGCCCCGCGGGGCGGTTTCCGTGCCCGGGCGGAACGCTTCGAGCTTGATGTCGTACGCGCCTTCGCCCGCCTCGACGCCGAGCCGGTAGCGGCCTTCCTTCGGCGCCACGAAGTCCACGACGGCGTTGCCGCCGCCAGGCATCGGCGAGGCGGTCGAGAAGATCGAGGTGAGGTCCTGCGACGAGCCGAAGACCTCCCGGCCGGCCGGGTCGTACACCGCGAGCCGTGTCCCACCGCCCGCCACCGACGCGCCGAGCACGTCTCCGGCACGCAGGTCAAACGAGTAGTAGTCGAGGTCGCCGCCGCTCTTGCCGCTGGTGATCGCGAGCTCGTACGGTCCCTCGGTCCGGATACCGCCGCCGGTGCCGGGTTTCGTGTGATCGGCGGGGAGACCGGAGCCCACCATGAGGAAGTACTCCCGGCCCGGCGGGATGGTGAACGAGAGCGTCGAGTCAGTGGACCCGCCGGCGTTGTCGTTGATCGCCCACAGGCCGTCTTTGTCGAACAGCGCCAGGACCGTGTCGAGATCGCCGGTCGGTGTGAGGGTCCGCGCCGTGAACGTCACCGGGGTGGCTCCCGCGCTCAAGCGGTAGAAGTCGAAGTCGCCGGTGCCGTCACCCGCGCTGCCATACGGCCCGTCGCCGATGGTGCCGCTCGTGCGGATGGCCCGGCGGGTCGCGCCGACCCCGGTCTCGCTCGCTAGACCCACGGCGTCGCTCGGCTCGGCGGCCGGCGGAAGCGTGGGGATGGAGGCGTCCGGCTTGAGGTCGCCGGTCAGCCGGACCTTGGGGTTCTCGGTGCGCCGGGTGCCGAATCTGGTGATGTGTTCGGCCTTGGCGAGGGAATCATTGGCGCCACTGGTTCCGGGCGGTTCTTTTTCCTTGTAAGGCAACGGGTTCTGAGCGGATGCCTGCGCACGTGCGGCGGCTTTAGCGCTCCGGTCACGGAGGACGGCAGCCCAATCCGCCGTCGCCGGGCGATACGGGAACATCAGCAGCGGGTCGGGCTGGATCCGCCCGGGCTCCGCGGCGGACTGACCGCTCAGCAGGGCCGACGTGAGCAAGACGGTCGTCAGAATTCCGAGCACGCGTTTGGCCATCGAGTTCCCCCTAGCTCGTTGGACGACCAGAAAACCACAGAGGGACAGCGCTTCAAGCCGCCTTTTGGAGGCTTGTTGGCCACATCCGACTGGTTCCGGTGGAGGTGCGCACTTAGGGTGCGGACCATGACTGACGGGTTCGATTTCACTCGCGACGGCGAGATCGCGCGGTTGACGTTCACCAGGCCGGAGAAGATGAACGCGATCACCTACGGGATGTGGTCGGCGATTCCGGAAGTGGTGGCGCGAGTGGAGGCGGACCCGGCGATCAAGGTCCTCGTGCTGACCGGCGCGGGCGCGCATTTCTCGGCGGGCGCGGACATCAGCGAGTTCCAGGAGCTGCGGTCCACCGCCGACGCGGCCGAAACCTACGACAAGGCCGTCGATGGCGCGGTGGCGGCGCTGACGGCGTCGCGGAAGCCGACGGTCGCGATGATCCAGGGGAACTGCATCGGCGGCGGCTGCCAGATCTCGGTCGCCTGCGACTTCCGGTTCGCGGCCGAAGGCTCGCGCTTCGGCATCACGCCGGCGAAGCTCGGCATCGTCTACCACTTCGACTCGACACGACGGCTGGTCTCGCTGGTCGGCCCCGCGCACGCGAAATACTTCCTGCTCTCGGGCGAACTCGTCGACGCGCGGCGGGCCCGGGAGATCGGCCTGCTCAACGATGTCTTCCCGGCCGACGAACTGGAGGCTTCAACGGCGAAGTTCGTCGAGACGCTGGCTTCGCGGTCACAGGCGTCGGTACGGGGGATGAACCGGATCATCGAGAAGATCGTGGCGGGGCAGCAGGAAGCCGACGCCGAAGTGGACGAGATCCGGCTCGGCGCCCTGCACGGTGAGGACTACGCCGAAGGGGTGGCCGCGTTCCTCGCTAGGCGGCCGCCGAAGTTCACCTACGGCTGAGGCTTCCCGCATTTAGTCCTCTGGATGCGGTACTTGCGGTCCTCAACTACCGCATCCAGAGGACTAAATGCGGCAGTGGGCGGTCCGGCTAGATCTCGTCCCAGGGGTTGCTCTCGTAAGCCTCGGTCAGGATCCGCCGGGTCTCCGGCGCGAACGGCAGCGCGACGTCGTCCACCGACGCCACCGGCCAGCCGATCGACTCCGAGTTGGTGAGGAACATGGCGTCGAGCCCCGGCAGGTCCGCCGGACGGATCTCGCGGGTCTCCTGCGGGATGCCCTGGAGCGTCAAGCCGCGCCGGACGAGCTGCTGGCTGATCCCGTCAAGGACGGGAGCCTGCGGCCAGACCACCGTGCCGCCGTCGAGGAAACCGACGTTCCAGATGGACGCCTCGCTGATCCGGCCCTGGTAGTCGACGAACACCGCGTCGTCGTAGCCAGCCATCATCGCCTCGCGCGCGTGGTGGACCAGGCCGAACCCGCCGACGTGCTTGACCTCCGGCAGCACCCGTTCGTAGCGCACGGAGCGCAGACGCAGCGGCTTCAGGTCGTGTTCCTTCGGCGGCGCTGTCCGGACCAGGACGTCCGGGGCGGCGGGCGCGCCGGGGTCGGACCAGTCCATCGCGTGCGAGAAGATCAGCACCCGCACGGACAGCGCGTCCTCGCCCTGGATCGCCTGCCGGACGTATCCGCGCACCGCCTCGGTGTCGAGTTCGCTCGCGAACAGCCGCCGCGTGCTCGTCACGAGCCGGTTCAGATGGATGTCCAGGCCGCGGACCTTGCCGTCGCGGACCTGCATCGCGGTGAAGTGGCCATAGCCGAACGCGCCCGCCAGGTCTTCCGACCGGGCGGGCGCGCCGTTGATCTCCAGCTTCACGTCAGGCGCTGACCGTGACGCCGGTGAACTTGACCTCGGTGTTGGGCGGGCCGGTCCCGTCGCCGTTGCCCGCCTGGGCGTTGGCGCCCGCCTTGGCGACCTTGTCGAGAACCTTCAGGCCCTCGTCGGAGATGCTGCCGAAGACCGAGTAGTCCGCGGGCAGTTCGGCCTCGCCGTAGACCATGAAGAACTGGCTTCCGCCGGAGTTCGGCTGCTGCGTCTTCGCCATCGCGAGGATGCCGCGGCCGTACTTGATCTCCTTGAACGCCTCGTCCGGCATGGTGTAGCCCGGACCGCCCATGCCGCTGGCCTCGGGGTCACCGCACTGCAGCATCTGCAGGCCGGTGGTGCCGAGCCGGTGGCACTTGGTGTCGTTGAAATAGCCCTGCTGGGAGAGGCTGATGAAGCTCTGGACGGCGCACGGGGCGAGCGCCCTGTCCAGCGTCAGCGGGATGTCGCCCGCAGTGCTCTTCAGGACGACGTTCACCGTCCCGTTCGACGAGACGCCCGCGCCCTCCGGCTTGTTGACCTTCTTCGACGCCTGCTTGCTGGCGTCGTCTTTGTAATCGCAGGTCACCGGGTTCGCCAGCGGTGTCGGCCGCTTCGGCATCGGAGCGCGCTCCGTGGGGATGGTGACCTCGGGGGTCGGAGGAGCCGAGCTCGGGGAAGCGTCGGAGGCGGCGTCGTCACCACTGTTACTGCTGACGATCCACCACACCGCGCCTGCCACGATCGCGACGACGCCGACGACCGCCACCGAGCCGACGATCTTGCGCCGCTTGGCCTTTTCGGCCCGTCGCACGATCTGTCGCTCGAGCTTGCGCTTCGCGGCTTCGCGGCGCTGCTGGTTGGTCGGCACCCGCCCTCCCGGTTTCCACTCGATGTCACACGTCTGAGGTAGCGGAAGTCTATGGGCACAGCCTGTGAGGCCCCCGTACAGGGGCCGCTAGGCTTACTTGATCGTGATCAGGGCCATCCTGTCACCTGTTCGGCGGAAGATCTGAGGAGGCGTTTCGTGCTGGTTGTCGGTTTTCCGGCAGGCCCCCTCGAAGCCAACTGCTACCTGCTCGCCGCGGACGGCGGCGGGGAGTGCGTGATCGTCGATCCCGGCGAGGGTGTCGCCGAACCGCTCGAGGCGGCACTTTCCGGACACGGCCTGACGCCGGTCGCGATGCTCGCCACCCACGGCCACCCGGACCACGTCGCCTCGGCGGACGAGGTCGGCGCGCGCCACGGGATACCTCTCTATCTGCACGAGGCGGACCGGCCACTCCTGGGACCGGACGCCGGGGAACGGAAGGACGGGATCGTGTCACTCGTCGATGGCCCGCTCAGGCTGGCCGGGCTGGAGATCACGGTGTCCCGCACACCGGGGCACACCGCCGGTTCGGTGGTCTTCGGGCTGACCTCCGCCGAGGGCGGCCGGATCGTGCTCACCGGGGACAGCCTGTTCGCCGGTTCGATCGGCCGGTCCTCCGGCGACGGCGACGAGCTCGTCCGGTCCCTGGGCGCCAAGGTGATGACCCTGCCGGACGACACCGTCGTTCTCCCTGGACATGGCCCGGCCACGACGATCGGGCAGGAGCGGGCGGGCAACCCGTTCCTGGCCGGGACGGGCGTGTGATGACCGAGCCGACCGGGACGCCCGAGACCCCAGAGCGTCTCCCGCTGTTCCACGACGACCCCAAGCTCCGCCGCAGGCGCGGCTGCTCCAGCATCGCCGGTGTGGTGATCTTCGCGGCCGCGTTCGGCGGGATCGCCGGGCTGATCGGCGGCGAGATCGCCGGGCTCGTGGTCGCCGGGGTGATCGCGCTGCCGCTGATCTACGTCATGTTGTACAACCTGCGCCGCCGGGTCTGGCTCGAGAGCGAGACGCTCATCGTGCGGACCTGGGGGATCCGGCGGATCGACCTGACCGCGGCCGAGCGCATCGACCTGGTGATCAGCGACGTCCGCGGCACCCGGACGGTCAGCCTGCTGGTCAACGCGGGCAAGCGCCGCAAGGTGGCGAAGGTCGACCTGGCCGTGTACTCCGGCGCGGGCGGCCGCGAACTCGGCATCCTGCAACTGCGCAGGCTGGCGAACGCGCTGCTGAACAACACCGACGCGAACGGCCTGGTGTTCTCGGAGCTCCTGGTGGCGCAGCTGAAGTCGGAAGCGCGCGGGGACGCGGCGGCGGAACGGCCGCTCTACCGGCTCGCCTCGGCGGCGCCGTCCGGGAAGTACATCCAGCGGTTCACGATGGAGGCCGTCAGCCGTTTCGTGGCGACGCTGGACTGAGCCGCGGATCCCCGCCAAATGTCATGAAAGGGGCGTTCAGGACAGATTCTGTCCTGAACGCCCCTTTCATGACATTTGCTGTGGGTGGGCACGGCGTCGAACATGGCCCCTCCGATCACGCGGCGAGCCTCGGGTGCGGCCTCTTCGTACCCCACTCCGGCCCGTGATCGCGCGGTGGGCTCGCCCTTTGGGGTGCCTGTGACTACAGGGACTCTTGAGGCTCCCGCGAGGCGATCAGCGCGGCCAGCACCGTGGTGACCGGGACGGCCGCGACGATGCCGACGCTGCCCGCCAGGGTCCGCACGATCTCCTGCGCGATCTCCTCCGCGCCGAGGATCGAGCCGAGTCCGACCCCCGACAGCGACGTGTACAGCAGCACCGGCAACGCCGCCCCCGCGTACGCCATCACGAGCGTGTTGACCGCGGACCCGACGTGGTCCCGCCCGATCCGCAGGCCCGCGCCGTAGAGCTCACGCCAGCCGAGCGACGGGTTCGCCCGCCGGAGTTCCCACACCGCGCTCGTCTGCGTGACCGTGACGTCGTCCAGCACACCGAGCGCGCCGATCACGACACCGGCCAGCAGCAGCCCTCGCGCGTCGATCCCGTGCCCGAGCGAGCCGATCAGCTGCGAGGTGCTGTCGTCCAGGCCGGTCAGCGACGCCGCGGCCGAGAAGATCGCCGACAGGACACCGATCAGGATCAGGCTCACCAGTGTGCCCAGCACCGCCACCGAGGTTCTCGCCGACAGTCCGTGCGTCAGGTACAGCGCGACGAACATGATCGCGCCCGCGCCCGCGATCGCCACCAGGAGCGGACTCTCCCCGGCGAGGATCGACGGCAGCACGAACAGCGCCAGCACCAGGAAGCTCAGCCCGAGGGCGATCAGCGCGGCGAGCCCCTGCCAGCGGCCCAGCACGATCACCGCGAGCGCGAACAACCCGGCGAGCAGCAGCAACGGCGTCCCGCGCTGGAAATCGACGATCTGGAACGACGCGGGGTTGGCGACGTCGCCGCCGTTGTAGGACAGCACGACCTTGTCGCCCGCGGTGAACCGCGGCGTGCTCGGTTCGATCGGGAGCGTCAGCTTCAACGCCTTCCCGGACCCTGGGCCGTCGGTCATCGTCACTTCGCTGGTGAGGCACGGTTTCGCGTCCGGCGGCGGCTCTCCGACCTGGACCTGGCCCTCGGCGAGACACGGTCCGGTGATCGTCGCGGTGACCGTGGCGCTCACGGGAGTGCCCTGGGGGAACACGCTTTTCGCCGGATCCTTGCCCCACGGGTACAGCAGGATCATGCCGGCGACGGTCGCGACGGCGAGCGGGATCAGGAGCCACATCAGCAGCAGCCGGACCCGGCGCGACGCGGGAGCGGCCGGGCCGTGCCCGTGCGAGTGCCCGTGACCGGCGGGCTTGGACTCGGGCTTGGGCTCGGGCTTCGGTTCCGGCTTCGGCTCGGCCGCGCGCCGCTTGCCCGGCTCGGCGGGCCGGGGCCGCTGGGCCGGGGGCCGGGGACGTCGCACGCCCTCCGGCGGCGGGGTCCGGCGCGGCGAACGGGACGTTCCGGGCGAACGATCGGACGGGGCGTCCGTTACCCGGCGAATCGGGCCGGTGTCGTGGTCGGAGATGTCGCGGCGGTTCACCCGCACATCCTCCACAGTCCGTGATGAGTGCTGCACATGGCCTAGCCGAACGCCTGCCTCAGGTGGACCCGGCGGTAGGCCGAAGGCGGGGTGTCGAAGTGGTCGAGGAAGGCTTGACGCAGGGTTTCGGTCGAGCCGAAACCGCATCGCCTCGCGATCGAAGTGAGCGGGAGTTCGGTACCGCACAACAGCTTCGCCGCGTTCTCGGTCCTCGCCGCCCGCACGTACCGGCTCGGAGTGGTACTCAGATGCGCGTCGAACAACCTGGTCAGCTGCCGGGCACTGATGCCCGCCCGCTCGGCGAGGACGGCGGTGCCGAGATCACCCGCGAGGTGCTCGGCGACGTACGCGGTGATGTCGCGGACCAGCCGGTTCTCCGGCGGCGGGCCGGACAGGAACATGCTCACCTGCGCCTGATTGCCCGGCCGCTGCAGGTAGGTGACCAGCATGCGGGCGGCTTCCCTGGCGAGGCTGGGGCCGTGATCGTCCTCGACGAACGCGAGGGCGAGGTCGATCCCGCTGGTGACGCCCGCGGCCGTGTAGACATTGCCGTCGCGCACGTACAGCGGCACCGGGTCGACGTCGACCTGCGGATAGTTCGTGGCGAGCCGGTTCGCGAACCGCCAATGGGTCGTGGCGCGGCGCCCGTTGAGCAGCCCGCACGCCGCGAGCACGGTCGCACCGGTGCACACCGAGGCGACGCGGCGGCTGTTCTGCGCGAGCCTGCGGATGTGGGTGACGAAGCGCGGATCGGCGGCGGCGGCCTCGTGCCCGGTGCCGCCCGCGACGATCAGCGTGTCCAGCTCGCCGGTCACCTGGTCGAGCCGGTGCTGCGCCTGCAGCGTCAGCCCGGACTCGCAGCGGATGCCGCGGCCGTCGACGCTGGCGAGCATGATCTCGTAGCCCGGCTTGCCGCCGAGTTTGGTCGCGGCGTCCAGGACGTCCGCCGGACCGGCGATGTCGAGCATCTCGGCATTGCTGTAGCCGACGATCAACACTCTTCTGGGTGAACCCGGCATGATCGAACGCTAGCAGTAGCGCCCGGCCGTCGGACGTAGTTCGCAGGAATCCGGACATCCGGCCCGCTCCGGTGTCGTCCCTCCGACACGGTTGTCCCATGACAGACGACAAGAAGATCATCGCCTTCGTGGTGTATCCGGGGATGACCCCGCTCGACATGGTCGGGCCGCTGACCGTGCTGGACGGCATGGCGAGTTCGGCGCAGGAGTACCGGACGGTGGTGGTCGGCGAGACGAAGGAGCCGGTCACCACCGACAACCCGCTGAAGCTCGTGGCGACCCACACCTACGACGAGGTCCCGTCGCCGTACGCGTTGCTCGTACCCGGCGGCGCCGCGCCGACGCTGAAGGCGCTCGCCGACGAGAAGCTGGTCGGGTACCTGCGGAAGGCCGGGGAGAGCGCGGAGCTCGTGACCTCGGTGTGCACCGGATCGCTGCTGCTGGGGCAGGCCGGCCTGCTGGAGGGCCGCCGGGCGGCGACGCACTGGATGTTCCGGGAGTTCCTGCGCGCGTTCGGGGCGGAACCGGTCGCCGAGCGCTGGGTCGAGGACGGGAACGTGATCACCGCCGCCGGGGTGTCGGCGGGGATCGACCTCGCGCTGCACCTGGTCGAACGGCTCGTCGGCGCCGAGATCGCGCGGACGATCCAGTTCGTCATCGAGTACGACCCGGAGCCGCCGCAGGGCCCGCTCGACTGGTCGAAGCGGCCGTACGGGGACCTCAAGCCGCTGCTGGAGCACACGCTGAACGAGGCGCTCGCCGACGAACCCGCGCTGAGGGACAAGCTGCTCGCGCACACCGGATAGCGAGGGGGCGGCCATCCGGGTGAGAAACCGCCGAAACGGGGACAGCGCCGGGTTACATTCTGGTGATCAGTCCGGGTGATAGGTGGTTCGTGGAGTTCACGGTGCTCGGCCCGCTCGGGGCCTCGGTCCCGCTCCCGTCGGCGGCTCAGCCCCGTCGGGTGCTCGCCGTGCTCCTGACCAGACCGAACGAGTTCGTCCACCGGGACACCCTCGTGGACGAACTCTGGCCGCAGGACCCGCCGTCGAGTGCCGCCGCCGTCGTGCAGATGGCGATTTCCAAGCTGCGCAAGGCGTTGTCACCCGGGATCCCGGTGGACGACGTCCGGCAGCGGCTGCGGGCGGGCCGGGGTGGCTACCGGCTGACGGTGTCGGAAGGGGAACTGGACGTCGCCGGCTTCTCCGGACTGGCCGCCGCGGCCGCGACGGCGGCAGGCGCCGAACGCAGGGCGCTGCTCGAACGGGCACTGGGGATGTGGCGCGGCCGGGCGTTCGCCGACGTCCCGGCCGGTCCGCTGGTGGAGGCGCACCGCTTATGGCTCGAAGATCAGCGGTGTGCCGTACTGGGCAAGCTCGTGGAGCTTCAGCTGGCGGCCGGTGACCACAAGGCGGTCGCCGACCGGCTGGGACCCGAGCTGGCCACCCGGCCGGGTGACGAGCGTTTCGCCGGATGGCTCGCCGAGGCGTTGCACGGACTCGGACGGCGGGCCGCCGCACTGGCCGTCCTCGACCGATGCCGTCAGGCGTTGTGGGAGCACGCCGGTGTCTCCCCGGGGGAGGGCCTGCTCACGGTCCATCGCCGGATCGCCGGGACGGGCTGGTCGGTGGGCGGCCCGCCGTGCGGTCTTCCCCCGGCAACGCCGGATTTCACCGGCAGGGCGGGGGAACTGGCGGAGCTCGGACGCGCGCTGCGAACCCCCGCGCCGGTCGTGCTGCACGGCGCGGCGGGGGCCGGGAAGAGCGCGCTGGCCGTCCAAGCCGCGTGGCGGCTGCGCAAACGGTTCCCGGACGGTCAGCTCGTCGCGGATCTGCGGGAACCCGGCGACGTGCTCGCCGGATTCCTCCGCGCGCTGGGCTTCGCGGAGGCGGAACTCCCCGCTGACCGCACCGGGCTGATCTCGCTGTGGCAGAGCCACACCGCGGACCGGCGGCTGCTGGTGATCCTCGAGAACTGCCGGTCCGAGGCCGAGGTGCGGCCGTTGCTGCCGAGCGGCCCCGGCTGCGCGACGATCGTCACGACGCGGCGACGGCTGGCCGGGCTCGTCGGGGCGCGACCGGTCGAGGTCGGTCCGCTGGCCTACGCGGAAGCACGGGTGCTGCTCGGCGCGATCGCCGGGGAGGACCGGTCGTCCGCCGATCCCGACGCCGTCCGCCGCGTGCTGGCCTGCTGCGACGGGCTCGCGCTGGCGGTACGGGTGGCCGGGATGAAGCTGCTGCAGCGGCCGAGGCTGAGTCTCGCCGAGTTCGCGACGCGCCTGGAGAACGAGCGCCTGCGTCTCGACGAACTCGCCGTCGGAGACCTGGCGGTCCGCCCGGTGCTCGCCGAAGCCCTCGCCGCGCTCTCGCCGAGGCAGCGGAACTCCTTGCGGTTGCTGACTTTCCCCGGCGCCACCGAGGTCGCCGACTGGTTCGCGACGGCGCTGCTGGGTTGCTCGTCCCGGCAGGCGGCCGAACTGCTCGACGAACTCGTGGACGATCATCTGCTCCACGCCGAGCCGGATCAGGCCGGTTTCCTCCGGTACCGGCTGCCGGATCTGGTGCGGCTCGCGCACCGGGAACCGCCGGACTCCGGAGCGCTCAGCCGCGCGTTGACGGTCATGGCGGCGCTGGCCGAACACGCTTCGGCCGCGCTCGGCGCCGAGTACCCGCCTCCCCGGCCGACCGACGCCCCGGCGGTGGCTTCGGACCGGGTCGCGGCCGATCCGATCGGCTGGCGGGCCGCGGAGTCCGCGAACCTCGCGCTCGCCGTCCGGACCGCGAAGAACCACGGCTGGACCGAGTTGGCCGGGCGGCTGGCCGACGCCTACAGCGAGCTCGTCGGCCCGCGGAACAGCGGTTCGCCCGGCTGGCTCGGGTTCGGCATCGTGCGTGACCGCCTCGACCTGCCCGCGGAGGGGGAGAAGCTGCTGAAGCTCGGCCATTCCCACGCCGACGCGGGGGATCTGGCCCGGGCGAGGACGTGTTTCTCGCTGGCCGAGGCGCGGTTCCGCTCCTCGGGCGATCCGCGGGGCACCGGGGCCGCGCTCGTCGCGCTCGCCGACGTCGACGCGGACTCCGGGCGGACCCGTTCGGCGGTCGGCGCGCTGCGGGACGCGCTGGACCTGTTGCGGGACTGCGGTGATCTCGCCGGGCAGGCGATGGCGTCGGCCCAGTTCGGGTCGCTCTGGGACGACCTCGGCGACTTCCAGCGGGCGAAGGAATGCTTCGACGCGAGCCTGCTGCTTTCCCTGCATTGCGAGGGCGGGCAACAGCACGACAGATCCGCCAAGCGCTACGCCGACGTCCTGCGACGGCATGGCCGCCTGGAAGAGGCCGGTGAGCTGCTGGCTAGCGCGCTGGCCGGCACCCGGAGTTCGCGTGAACGTCACTGGGAGGCGCACGTCCTCCGCAGTCTCGGTGATCTCCACGCGAAAGCGGGCGACGCGGGGGAGAGCGAACGCTGCCTTTCGCGATCGCTGGACCTGTTCGAGTACCTCGGGCATCGGCACGCCGTCGCGTACACGCATCGGAGTTTCGGAGAGTCCCTGCGGCTCGCGGGAGAGCACGACCGGGCTGCGGAGCATCTGGGGCTCGCGATGAACACGTTCCGCGAGTTCGGCGACCGCCGGGGCGGCGGATACGCCTTGCTCAGCTTCGGGCGTCTACGGGCGGACGAAGGCGTCGTGACCGAAGCCGCCGAAGGGCTCCGCACCGCCGCGGGACTGTTCCGGGAACTGGGATTCCCGGTGTGGGAATTGCGCGCGCTCAAGGATCTTTCCGCCGTCGACACGGGGGGACGCCAGCGGGATCGGGCTCGTGAAGCCTTGACGAAGATCCGCTTCGGAGTGACCCCGGCATAGCCTGGCGAGGGGCCGCCGGCCGCCGAGTTTGGCGAAGTTATGGCCCCGGCGTGTTGACTCTCGCTCAAGTGAGCGGACTTCGCGCCGCCCCGAATTCGCGGCACTGGGGGTGGCGGCGCGTACTCGTGGCCGGGTGACGCCTTCCGAGGGCAGGAGGCGTCACCCGGTTCGACGCCTACCCCCCGCGCACGTGGAGGATCGCGTCCGCGTCGTCGAGGATCCCTTGGCCGAGCGGGAAGTAGCCCTGTCGCTGGACGGGGTCGGTCCGGACACTCGCGGGCGGGACTTCGGAGGCGGGCAGCAGACCCCAGTCCGTGGTGACGTGCTTCTGCAGGAACGCCTCGTAGGTGTCGGGCTCAGGCTCCCGGAGCGCTATGGCCTCGCTGTGGCCGAGACTGGTCGCGACGAAGGTGTAGCGATCGCCGAGCAGGGGAGCCACCAGCGCGCCGGCGGGGAACCAGGTGACGTCCGTTCCGGCCATGCGCATCGTGCTCGGCTGGCGGCGCAGGTGGAGATTGTGGGCGAAGACCAGCGTCGCGCCCCGGCCGGCTTCGGCGGCTCGGATCTCCAGCAGATTCCGCGCCATGATGGCGTCCCTGATCGCGGACAGTGGCATGTACCGCTCGCCCGGCTCCAGGGGTTCCGCGCATTGCCGGTGGTAGCGCAGCAGGTCGATCCCCGCCATGAGGTGGAGCTCCGCCCGTGACCACGCGTCCGTGACCGGCTCCGGTTTCCGCGAGCGGAGCGCGGTGAGAAGCTCGGCCGCGATCGCGCGCAACCGGTAGGCGTCCGCCGTGGCACCGATGGACGAAGCCGCGTCCATGACGGCTTCGGTACGGCCCCAGCGTTCGTCGTCACCGGCCGGGCCCGCGATGTCCACGTCGAGGCCCAGGAAGTCGCGGGCGTATTCGAGGTAGCGCCGCGGACTGGGCGCGGAGGTGTTCTCGGTCTGGGTGTCGAAGCCGTGGAAGGAGAGCCGGTCCTCGGGAGGGCGGTTTTCGTTGTACTCGCGCATCCAGGCGATCAGGCGCTTGTTCGCTTCCACGGTGCCGAAGACATGCGAGAAGCCCTCGCTCATCGCGAGGTCCAGGGTCCCGGTCCCATCCTGGACGTAGTCGTTCGCGACCAGCGCGGCGACGCGATCGGTTTCGAGGGCGATCGAGCCGAACCCGCGGTCGGCCAGCTGGGCGAACAGTTCGTTGCGGACCTCGGCGAAGTCCGGGATGGCGTGCGTCGGCTCACCCAGGCCGAGCAGGTCGCAGGCGGGGGTCACGAAGTCTCGGATGTCTTGACTCATGAGGTTCAAGCGTATCGTTGATGCTTCGATTGAAACTTTGGTCGAGGCAGCGCGTGCTGGGCTGCCGAAAACCTTCAAACGCGGGTCAAGCGTGGGTCGGGTTGTCCTGCTGTCCGTGAAGGCCTCCTTGAGGGACCCAGAGTCCCTCAAGGAGGCCTTCACGGACTTCGGCGTCGTGAGGGGGAGAGGCGAGTGAGTGGCACTCGCGGCAGCGCAATGAATCCACTTTCGAATTGCTGGCTCCCCATTCATTCTTCCGCTATAAACTTAAAGAACCCTTCGCGTGCGAAGGTGCTTCGTACGCGAAGGGGCGCTTCGCATAAATGCGCGAGCGCAAGTTATCAGCAGTTGAGGTGAATTACCGCGTGGCAATCACTGCGCGGCCGGAGTTCCGCTCTACTTTGTCCCGCATGGTTGAGAAGGATTCGACGGCGCGGACCCGGGAACTGGGCCACCGCATGAAGGCGTTCCGGCAGCGCAGGCACTTCAGCGGAGCCGACGTCAGCCGCCGTAACGGCTGGTTGCAGAGCAAGGTCACGAGGTGGGAACAAGGGCTGCGCGAGCTGTCCGTGGTGGACGCGGCGCTGTACCTCGCGAGCTGCGGCGACGCGGAGCCCGAGCGCGACCTGCTGCTGGAACTGACGCAGCCCGGCGGAGACCTGTACTGGGTGCGGCCGTACTTCGACGAACTCGTCGATCCGACGCAATCGCTGGCGATACAGGAGAATCTCGCGCACACCCTGGTGCGCTACGAGTCGTTGACGCTCCCCGGACTGCTGCAGACCGAGCCGTACGCGCGCACCACCTACGAACTGATCGGCAACCGCGACCAGGCTCGGCTGGACCAGGTCGTGAACGCGCGGCTGGAGCGTCAGCGGCTGCTCCGACGGGATCGCCCGCCGCGGTGCCGGTTCTACATCCACGAGCGCGCGCTGCGTTCGGTCGTCGGCTGTCCCCGGATCATGCACGAGCAGTTGCTGCACCTCGTCTTGTCGGCGAACCTGCCTTATTGCGCCATCCGGATCGTCCCCGAAAGCAACGAAGTGAGCAGAACGATCGAGAACTCTTTCACCATCATGGAATTCGCCGAGCATCCGGCGGTGGTGTACACGGATTCCTATGCGGCCGGACTGTTCATCGACGATCGGGTGGCGGTCGAGGCGTATTATTCCCTTGTCGCGCGGCTGGAAAGCGATACCCTGACCGAGGAAAGGTCACGCCAGGTTCTCGCCGAATGGGCGGATCGGTACGACCGGATGGACGAGTGACCCGATCGGGGTTTCCCGTCGTCTCTTCCTGGGGTAATCGTTCCGGGTAGCCGAGGAGAAGGAGGACGTGGTGACGAAGACGCAGGAAGGCGCCCCGATCGCCGAGGCGGAGATCGAGCGGAAGTACGACCTGGCGGCGGACAGGCCCATCCCGCCGCTGGTCCCGGCCGGTCCCGTGACGAACCAGGCCGATCCGCGGGTCGACGTCCTCGACGCCACGTACTTCGACACCTCCGACTTCCGGCTCGCGCAGGCGGGGATCACGCTGCGGCGCAGGCTCGGCGGAAGCGACGAGGGCTGGCATCTCAAACTGCCGGTCAGCGAGGACAAACGCGAGGAACTCCGGCTCCCGCTGTCGGGTAAGCCGGACAAGGTGCCCGGCGCGCTGGCGAAACTGGTCCGCGCGCACACTCTCGGCGCCAAGCTCGTCCAGGCCGCGCACCTGCGCACCGAACGCACGTCGTACGCCTTGCTCGACGCGAAGGGGCGCGAAGTCGCGACGCTGACCGACGACGTCGTCACCGGTGAGGCGGGCGGGGAGAAGGCTCACCTCGACCGCTGGCGGGAGATCGAGATCGAACTCTCGCCCGGCACCGATCCGGAAGTGCTCGACAGCCTGGACAGGGCCGTCGTGAAGGCGGGCGCGGAGCGGTCGAGGTGGCCGTCGAAGCTCCGTCGGCTGACCGACGAGCTCGTGCCGCCGTCCAGGGGAGCGTCCGGTTCGGTGCTGGCGGACTACTTCGCACAGCAGCTGGACGCTCTGCGCCGCAACGACATCGGGGTCCGCCGGGACGTCGAAGACGCGGTGCACCAGATGCGGGTCGCGAGCAGGCGGCTGCGGAGCGGCTTGAGAACCTTCCGCCGCTCTCTCGACGCCGACGTCGCGAACGGGCTCGCCGCTGAACTCCGCTGGCTCGGCGGCGAACTCGGGCCGGCGCGGGACACCGAGGTGATGGCCGCGCGGCTGCACGAGGAGGTCGGCGCACTGCCCGCCGAACTGGTACTGGGCAACGTCGAGCAGCTGATGACGCGGCACTTCGCCCGCGAAGCCGAAGAAGCCAAGGCGCGGGCCATCCGGGCGCTCGACAGCACGCGGTACACGGATCTGTTGCGATCATTGGAAAAGATCGTCGCCAAGCCGCGGAAGATCAAGGACGGCAGGAAAGAGCTGCGTAAAGCGGTCGCGCGTTCGGACCGGAAGCTGCGCGAGGCGGTCGCCGCGGCGAGCGAGCTGGAGCCCGGCCCGGAGCAGGACGCCGCGTTGCACGAGGTGCGCAAGAAGGCGAAGCGTGCCCGGTACGCCGCGGACACGGTCCGGCCGGTGGCGGGCAAGAAGCTTCGAAAATGGCGAAACAACGTCAAGTCGGTGCAAACCACCCTCGGTACCCACCACGACGTCGTGGTCACCCGGGAAGTCCTGAGGCTTCTCGGTCTCCGCGCCTACGCCGAGGCCGAAAACGCTTTCACCTACGGTCTCCTGCACGGTCGTTCCGTCGCCGCCGCGGAGGCCGCGCACCGGCGCTTCGCCGGGGAATGGCAAGAGCTGAGTAAAGGTTCGCGACCGAAATGGCTCAAATGAGGTAGCCCGGGTTGACCTCTCGCCGCTCGTGAGTACCGTCGAGGGGACTTGGTGGTCTGGAGAGAGGCGCCCCCAATGTTGCCTGGCCAGCGCGTACCCGGCGAACCGCCGCCCCTGGCCGTGACCACCAACCGCCGCGAAGACGGCGTCGTCATCCTTACCGCGGTGGGGGAGATCGACGCGGCCACGATCGGCAGGTTCCGCACCGAACTCAACGGTGCCTGTGGCACGGGACGGCAAGTGATCCTCGACCTCTCGGGCGTCGGTTTCCTCAGCTGCGCGGGATTGCACGCGCTGGAGGAGGCGAACTCCGTGGCGCCGCGGTTCTCGGTGATCGTGAAAACCGCTTTGGTGTCAAGGATTCTGGACGTCAGCGGGGTCGGCGCCGACCTCGACGTCCGGCAGCACGTCGAGGACGTGAGGCTGTAGATCAGCCGTTCGGTTCGACGTCGTCGGCGCTGACGTCCGGAAGGAGGCCGCGCCAGCGCGGATTGCGCAGGCAGCCGGCCTCGGTCCAGCCGCCGAAGACGACCTCGCCGACGATGGTCGGCCTCGACCAATGCGCGTCCCGCGCCTGCTTCTCCGGGACGGAGTCGAACGGTGAGGTCTTGCGCTCCAAGCGGAACAGCCGCTGGGACAGTTCCTCCAGTTCGTCGACGGCGAAGCCGACGCCGACGTTTCCGATGTACCGCAAGCCGTTCTCGTGCGGGACGCCGAGCAGCAGCGAACTGAACGTGCCCGCCCGGCTGCCGCCGCCCGGCCGCCAGCCGCCCAGCACCACCTGCTGGACCCTGGTCCCGGTGATGGAAAGCCAGTCCCCGGTGCGCTTTCCCGGGTGGTACGCGGAGCCGGCCCGTTTGGCGATGATGCCGGCGAGCCCGTGTTCACGGGCCGCCCGCGCGACCGCGCCGCCGTCCCCCAGATAGAACCGCGGGACCTGCCAATGCGGTCCGGCGAGGCCGATTCCGTCGAGGAGCTCCCGCCGTTCCACATACGACGACTCGACACAGGAACGACCGTCCAGGTGCAGGAGATCGTTGACCAGATAGAACGCCGGGTACCGCGCGGTGAGTCGTTTCGCGGAGGTCTTCGTCGCCCGCGCGCGGTGCCCGAGACCTTCCGGGCTGGGCCGCCCACCGTCGAAGACGACGATTTCCCCGTCAAGAAAGGCTTCGGTGGCCCCGAACTGCTCGCCCAGCCCGCGGAATTCCGGGTACAACCCGGTGACATCGTCGCCGGAATCGTCGTATGCGGTGATCCGGCCCCCGGACACACGGATCAGGGTGCGGCGCCCGGACCAGTCGAATTCGTACGCCCAGTCCGCGTCTTCGCCGGTCGAGGGGAGACGCCCCGGTTTGGTCAGCATCGGCGCGAGGAAAGACGGCAGTCCGGTGCGTCCCGGGTCCGCGGGATCGAGCCGTTTGAGCAACCAGCCGCGATCATTCCCGTCCTTTTTCACGTTGAGGAACAGGTATTTCCCGCGGGCCCGTGTCCCGTGGAAGACGACCTCGACCTTGTGGTTGTTGAAGTGCAGCGTTTCGTACCGGCCGGTGTCCCAGATCGTCATGGTGCCGCCGCCGTATTCGCCGGCGGGAATCTCGCCTTCGAAGGTGAGGTATTCCATCGGGTGGTCTTCGGTGTGCACGGCGAGGCGTTCGAGGTCCGGCGACATCGGCAGGCCTTTCGGCACCGCCCAGGAGACGAGGACCCCGTCCCGTTCGAGCCTGACGTCCCAGTGCAGGCTGCTCGCGTGGTGTTCCTGGATGACGAAGAGATCGTCGGCCCCGGTCTGTCCGTCGCGATCCGGAAGAGGCTCGGGAGTGTGCCCCGGTCTGCGCTTACGGCGGTATTCGCCGAGTTTCTCCGCCATGGTCGGCCAGCGCACCCCTCTCCGGATCCGGTCACGCAAGCCTAGCGCCGTTCACCGTCCGTACGCGTGGTGAAGGCCCCTTTTCCTACCGTGAAAGTAGGAAAAGGGGCCTTCGGCCGGCGGTGGCTCAGTCTGTTTCGGCCAGCGCCTCGGCGAACTGGGCGGCGTACAAACGCGCGTACGCACCACCGGTGAGCAGCAGCGTTTCGTGGTCGCCCTGCTCGACGATCGAACCGTTCTCCATCACGAGAATGACGTCCGCGTCCCGGATGGTGGACAGCCGGTGCGCGATGACGAAACTCGTCCGCCCCTCGCGCAGCGAATTCATCGCCCGCTGGATCAGGACCTCGGTCCGGGTGTCGACCGAACTGGTGGCCTCGTCGAGGATGAGGATCGCGGGCTTCGCCAGGAACGCCCTCGCGACGGTGATCAGCTGTTTCTCGCCGGCGCTGACCGTGCCGCCCTCGTCGTCGATCACCGTGTCGTAGCCGTCGGGCAGGGTGCGGACGAACCGGTCGACGTGGGTCGCCTTGGCCGCCGCGACGATCTCTTCCTGCGTGGCGCCCGCGGAACCGTAGGCGATGTTCTCCGCGATCGTGCCGCCGAACAGCCACGCGTCCTGCAGCACCATGCCGGTCTTGGCCCGCAGGTCCTCGCGGTCCATCCCGGCGATGTCGACGCCGTCCAGGGTGATCCGGCCGCCGTCGAGTTCGTAGAACCGCATGAGCAGGTTGACCAGCGTGGTCTTCCCCGCGCCGGTCGGGCCGACGATGGCCACCGTGTGCCCCGGTTCGACGGTGAGCGACAGGTCCTCGATGAGCGGTGCGTCCGCGGTGTACCGGAACGACACGTGTTCGAACTCGACCTGGCCGCGCGCGTTCTCCACCCGCGCGGGTTCGGCGGGCTCGGGCTCCTGCTCGTCCGCGTCGAGCAACGCGAAGACCCGCTCCGCGGACGCGATCCCGGACTGCAGCAGGTTCGCCATGCTGGCGATCTGCGTGACCGGCTGGCTGAACTGCCGCGAGTACTGGATGAACGCCTGGACGTCGCCGAGCGACAGCGTCCCGGAAGCCACCCGCAGCGCGCCGATGACCGCCACCAGCACGTAGCTCAGGTTGCCGATGAACATCATCGCGGGCTGGATGGTGCCCGAGATGAACTGCGCCTTGAAGCTCGCGTTGTACAGCGTGTCGTTGTGCTCGCGGAAGACCTCCTCGGCCTCCTCGCGGCGGCCGAACACCTTGACCAGCGAGTGCCCGGTGTACATCTCCTCGATGTGCGCGTTGAGCCGTCCCGTGGTGGACCACTGCTTGATGAACTGCGGCTGCGCCTTCTTGCCGATCTTGGCCGCGACGACCACCGAAGCGGGCACCGAGAGCAGCGCGACCAGTGCCAGTACCGGCGAGATGAGGAACATCATCACGAGCACGCCGATGACCGTCAGCAGCGACGACACGATCTGCGCGAGTGTCTGCTGCAGGGACAGCGCCAGGTTGTCGATGTCGTTGGTCGCCCGGCTCAGCACCTCACCGCGCGGCTGGCGGTCGAAGTAGCTCAGCGGGAGCTTGGCGAACTTCTCCTCGATCCGTTCCCGCAGCTCGAACACGGCCCGCTGGACCAGGTTCGTGGTCAGGCGCGCTTGCAGCAGCGCGAAGAACGACGCCACGATGTAGAGGAGCAGCACCCACATCAGGACCTGGCCGACGGCGTCGATGTCGATGCGCTGGCCTGGGACGAAGTCGATACCCGAGTACAGATCGGCGACGGTGGTGTTGCCCGCCGCGCGCAGCCCGGCGATGACCTCTTCCTTGCTGGCCCCCGACGGCATGTCCTTCGCGACGACACCCGCGAAGATGAGGTCCGTCGCCATGCCGAGGATCTTCGGTCCGATGACGCTCAGCGCGACGCTGGCGATGCCGAAGAGCAGGATCCCGTACAACATGGCGCGCTGCGGTTTCAACAGACCCAGCAGGCGTTTGAACGATCCCTTGAAGTCCAGGGCCTTCTCGCCCGACTGTCCGCCCATGAAGGCGGCGGGGCCGCGGCCGAAACCGCCTCCACCGGGGCCGGGTCCCCGTGCGGCGCTCGCGCGCTCGCCCACCGGTTTGGCCGGAGCGCTCGCGGCGTCCGTCGTGGATTCGGGCGCGCTCATCAGGCGGCCTCCTGCTCGGTCAGCTGGGACAGCACGATCTCCCGGTAGGTTTCGTTGCCGTCCATGAGTTCGGTGTGCGTGCCGTTGCCGACGACGCGGCCTTCGTCGAGCACGATGATGCGGTCGGCGTGGCGGATCGTGCTGACCCGCTGCGCGACGATGACCACGGTCGCCTCGGCGGTCTCGGCCACCAGCGCCCGTCGCAGCGCGGCGTCGGTCGCGTAGTCGAGCGCGGAGAAGGAGTCGTCGAAGAGATAGATCTCGGGACGCCGCACCAGCATCCGCGCGATCGCGAGCCGCTGCCGCTGGCCGCCCGAGACGTTGGTGCCGCCCTGGGCGATGGGGGAGTCCAGTCCTTCGGGCATCCGCTCGACGAAGTCCTTGCCCTGTGCCACTTCCAGGGCGTGCCAGAGTTCCTCGTCCGTGGCGTCGGACTTGCCGTAGCGGAGGTTGCTCGCGACCGTCCCGGCGAACAGGTACGGCTTCTGCGGCACCAGCCCGACGGCGTCGGACAGCACGGTCGAGTCCAGCTCCCGGACGTCGACGTCGTCGACGCGCACCGAGCCGTCGGTGGCGTCCATGAGCCGGGGGATCAGGTTCAGCAGCGTGGTCTTCCCGCTGCCCGTGCTGCCGATGATCGCGGTCGTCTCACCGGGCCGCGCCGACAGCGAGATCTCCTGCAGCACCGGCTTTTCCGCTCCCGGGTAGCGGAACTCCACATCGGACAGTTCGAGCCGCCCGTGCACTTCCCCGGGGCTGACGGGGTTCGCCGGAAGGACGACGCTAGTGTGCGTGTCGAGTACCTCGGTGATGCGCTCGGCGCTGACCTCGGCCCGCGGCACCATCATGAACATGAAGGTGGCCATCATGACCGCCATCAGGATCTGCATCAGGTAGGACAGGAACGCGGTGAGCGCGCCGATCTGCATGCTGCCGTCGTCGATGCGCAGCCCGCCGAACCACAGCACCGCGACGCTGGAGGCGTTCATCACGAGCATGACGATGGGGAACATCAGCGCCATGAGCCTGCCGACGATCAGGGAGACGTCCAGCAGTTCGGTGTTCGCCTTGGTGAACCGGCGCCGCTCGTGGGTGTCCTTGACGAAGGCCCGGATCACGCGGATGCCCATGATCTGCTCGCGCAGGATCTGGTTGATCTTGTCGATGCGCTCCTGCATCAGCCGGAACGCCGGTCGCATCTTCGCGATGATGATCCCGACCGCGGCGCCGAGGATCGGCACCACGACCACGAGCAGCCAGGAGAGGGTGACGTCCTGGTTCAGCGCCATGATGATGCCGCCGAAGCACATGATCGGTGCGGACACCATGAGGGTGAAGGACATCAACGTCAGCATCTGCACCTGCTGGACGTCGTTGGTCGTGCGCGTGATCAGCGACGGCGTCCCGAACTGGCCGACTTCACGGGCGGAGAAGTCCTGGACCCGGTGGAAGATCGCGTCGCGGATGTCGCGGCCGACCGCCATCGCGGTACGGGCGCCGAAGTAGACGGCGCCGATCGAGCACGCGATCTGCACCAGCGACACCAGCAGCATGACGCCGCCGACACCGAGGATGTAGTCGATGTCGCCCTTGACCACGCCGTGATCGATGATGTCGGCGTTCAGCGTGGGCAAGTAGAGCCCGGCGAGGGTCTGCACGAACTGCAGCAGCACGATCAGCCACAGTTCTCGCCGGTACGGGCGCAGGTGAATGCGCAACAGCTTCGTCAGCACAACGGTTTCTCCCCAGTGGTGGGTAGGGTGTTACTGCTTCTTCGGTTTTTTCACCGGTTCGGGCCGGGTGAGTGAAGGGACGCCCATCGAGGCCTCGCGCAGGAGGGCCGCGATCGTTTCCAGGAAGGGCTCGGCACCCTCGTTCATCAGCCAGTTGAAGAACGCCGTCTTCACCGCGGACTCCACGATGGCCGCCATCAGCCGCGCGTTCAACGCGTTTTCGGCGCCGGCGCCCGCCCGCTCCAGGATCCCCTCGGCCAGTACCCGCTCGACGGTGGCGTGCGCCTTGAGGAACTCGCCGTGCACCGACGGGTGCAGGATCATCGATCGCGCGACCTGCACCGTGTCGCGGTTCGGCTCGCCGTCGCGGCCATAGGTCTCCAGGGTCGCGGCGCTGACCGCTTCCCACAGCGGCTCTTCGGGCGGCCTTTCCCGCAGTGCCTCCAGCACGCGTTCCTGCCGTTCGACGATGAACGAGCAGATCGCCTCCTCCTTGCTGGAGAAGTAGTTGTTGAACGTGCGCGCGGAGACGCCGACGGCGTTGGCGATGTCCTCGACGCGGACCTGTTCGACGCCCTTCTCCGCGGCGAGCTTGAGCGCTGCCTCGCTCATGGCACGACGGGCCGCGCGTTTCTTGCGTTCGCGCAGTCCGAGAGGGGCGGCGGGGTCCGAGGTCACGACCGACAGCGTAGGCAAAAGTTGCGTGCCCCGCAAATTTATGCGCACTCCGCACTTTTCGGACATCCCCCGTGGCGCAGCACACTCAAGATGAGCCGAATGGCCTAGTGCGCACCGCTCACCAGCCGTAACGCTTTCGTTGCCATGTCACTGCGAGCTGTTGAACAGAAACCGGCTGTGGACACGGATAGTTACTTCTGCTTGCATGGCCGTCGTTGTGCTGGGGAGTGCGACACGGGTCCGGGTATGCGAAGAGAAAGAAGTGGAAGCACATGGTGACGCGGGCTCGAGGCTTGCTTGACCGCTCACGGGTTCTTCTGGACCGTTCCAGGGTCGCCGCGGCGCAGTTCCTCGCCGCCCCGCCCCGGCACGCTCCGTCGGCTCCGCCCACCGAACAGGCGGTCGAACAGCGGCCTGCCGTGGAAGCGCCGGACGCGGGTGCGCTCGCCGGCGTCTGTTCCAATGTCGCGCTGCGCGACCTCAACCTGCTCGACCAGCTGCTCGCGCAGCTGGAGACGATGGAGGCGGGGGAGGACAACTCCGACCGTCTCGCCGAGCTCTACCGGCTCGACCACCTGGCGACCCGTTTGCGGCGCAACGCCGAGAACCTGCGCGTGCTCGCCGGCCGGGACGCCGACGACACGACCGCCGGGATCTCGTCCGTGCTCGACGTGATGCGGGCCGCGATGTCGTCGATCGACCACTACTCGCGGATCACGATCGGCCGTGTCGTCTCGCTCGGCGTCGTCGGTTTCGCGGCCGAAGACGTCAGCCGGATCCTCGCGGAACTGTTCGACAACGCGGCGAACCAGTCTTCGCCGAGTTCCCCGGTCAGTGTCAGCGCGCACCTCACCGAACAGGGGAGCGTGCTGATCCGCATCGAGGACGAGGGCATCGGCATGCCGCCCGATCGCCTCGCGACGCTGAACGAGCGACTGGCCGCCGGTCCGGTGCTCGACGACGATTCGGTGCGGCACATGGGACTCGCCGTCGTCGGCAGGCTCGCCGACCGGCACGAGATCACCGTCAAACTCGACCGCCGCACCCCGCACGGCACGGTCGCCACCGTGCTGCTGCCCGTCCCGGTGGTCTCGGAACTGGCCGAGAAGCAGTGGTCCGGTTCGCAGACCGTGGTGCTGCCACAGGCCAGGATCACCAACGGAGCGCCCGTGGCGAACCCCGTCGCGACGCCGTCCGGACTGCCGAGGCGCCGCCCGGCCCCGTCGGCCGACCCGGAACCGGACCGCAAGCCCAGCCCGCGTCCGCGTACGGCCTTCCAGCCGCCCGCCGACGGCGGCACCACGCGGAGCGGCCTCCCGCGCCGGGTTTCCCGCAGTATCAGGACTTTGCCCGACGAACCGGCCCCGCCGACCACCCCGCCCGCCGACGCGGCGGACGGGCACGAGGCGCTGCTGGCCGACCTCGACGCCTTCAGCGACGGCGAGCGTGCCGCCCTCGACGACCGGCACGAGCGTGAGACCGGAGGAAACACCCAGTGACCGCCCAGGACGCGACCACGGATTTCACGTGGCTGCTCGACGACTTCGTGCGCAAGGTGCACGGCGCCAGTCACGCGCTGATCATGTCCGTCGACGGTTTCCCTTTGACCGCGTCGGAATCGGTGTCCAGTGACGACGCCGAGCAGCTCGCCGCGATCGCCAGCGGCCTGCTCAGCCTCGCGGGCAACAGCGCCGCGCTGTTCGGCAAGGGCAATTGCGAGCAGATCATCATCCGGCTCACCCGCGGGTACTTCCTGTTCATGGGGATCGGGTCGGAGGCGGGGCTCGCGGTGCTCACCGAGCCGGACTGCGACATGAAGGTCGTCGCCTACGAGATGACCCAGTTCATCACCAACGCCGGTCACGCCCTCACCCCCGAGGTGCGAGCGGGACTCCGGCAGGTCCTGACCGCCCGACGGCCGCAGGCCTGAGAATCCGGAGAAGGAAGGGATGACCGTGTCCAGCGATCAAGCTCCGGACCGGCCGGTCAAGATGCGCAGCCGCAGAATCCGGCCGTACGCGCTGACCGGCGGCCGCACCAAGAGCAGCCAGCTGCTCCTGGTGGAGACCCTGATCTCGGTTCCGCGCTATGACCCGTCGCTGGCCGAGGCGCTGATGCCCGAGTCGCGCTCGCTGTACGAGCGCGCCCGCGAACGCTCGTCGATCGCCGAGCTTTCGGTGGGACTGGATCTGCCCCTGGGCGTGGTCCGCGTGCTCATCGGCGACCTCGCCACCCAGGGTGCCGTCTTCGTGCACCCGACGGCCCACGCTTACAACCACGATACGAACGTGCTCGAGAGGATCCTCGATGGACTCAAGCGCCTCCCGGTCTGACGCCGATCTGCTGGCGATTTCCGCCAAGATCGTGGTCGCCGGTGGATTCGGCGTGGGCAAGACGACGTTCGTCGGCTCCGTCTCCGAGGTCCCGCCCCTGAGCAACGAGGCCTGGATGACCGAGGCGGGTGCCGGGGTCGACGAGCTGGTGCCGCCCGGGACCAAGTCCACCACCACGGTCGCGATGGACTTCGGCCGGATCACCCTGCGTGAAGACCTGCTTCTGTACCTGTTCGGCACCCCCGGTCAGGCCCGGTTCTGGTTCCTCTGGGACGACCTCTCGCGCGGCGCGCTCGGCGCCGTGGTGCTGGTCGACACCAGCCGGATCGACCAGTCGTTCGCCGCGATCAACTACTTCGAGAACGACTCCGAGCTGCCGTTCATCGTCGCGGTGAACCAGTTCGAGGGCACGCCGGTGCACGACCTCGAAGAGGTGCGCGACGCGCTGGCGCTGTCCCCGGACATCCCGCTGGTCACCTGCGACGCCCGCGACCCGAAGTCGGCGGTCGCGACGCTGCAGGAACTGGTATCCCACACGCTGTCCCTCGCGGTGGTCTCCGGACCAGGGCGAGAATTTGCCTCACTCAGCTGACCGGTTCCGGGAGGAATGTCGAGCATGCGCAAGGTTCTGATCGTCGGTGCCGGGCAGTCGGGGTTGCAACTCGCCTTGAGCCTGCTGGACCACGACTACGACGTCACGGTGATGTCGGCGCGGACGCCGGACGAGATCCGGTCCGGCAAGGTGATGTCGACCCAGTGCATGTTCCACTCGGCCCTGCAGCACGAGCGGGACCACAAGCTGAACCTGTGGGAGGAAGAGACCGTCCGGGTCGAGGGACTCGGCGTGTCCATCGCGGGCCCTGACTCCAGCCGCGTGCTG
Organism: Amycolatopsis oliviviridis; assembly: GCF_014654365.1. GTDB lineage: Bacteria > Actinomycetota > Actinomycetes > Mycobacteriales > Pseudonocardiaceae > Amycolatopsis > Amycolatopsis oliviviridis. The sequence goes on along the minus strand of NZ_BNAY01000001.1, from coordinate 1,578,321 downwards.
GACTGGTTCGCGCCGCTGGAGCACTACGCGCAGTCGGTGGACCAGCGGGTGAAGATGGCGGCCTGGCTGGAGCTGGTGGAGGACCGCGGCGGCAAGGTCGTCATCCACGGCGTCACCACGTCGGATCTCGCGCCACTGGCGAAGCTCTACGACCTCGTCGTCGTCGCGGCGGGCAAGGGCGAGCTGGTCCAGCTCTTCGACCGGATCCCGGAGCGGTCGCCGTACACCGAACCCCAGCGCGCGCTCTCGCTGGCGTATGTGCACGGCCTCGAACCGCGGCCCGAGCATCCGGACAAGGCCGCGGTGCGGTTCAACATCATCCCCGGCGCGGGGGAGCTGTTCATGATCCCCGCGTACACGCTGAGCGGGAACTGCGACATCCTGTTCTTCGAGGGCGTCCCCGGCGGCCCGCTCGACTGCTGGGACGACCGGCCGTCGCCCCAGCAGCATCTGGACCGGATCCTGTCGCTGATGAAGCAGTTCCTCCCGTGGGAGTACGAGCGTTCGAAGAACGCCGTGCTGACCGACGGGAAGGCGACGCTGGCCGGCGGGTACACCCCGGTCGTGCGGAACGCGGTCGGCAAGCTGCCGTCCGGGACCGCGGTGCTCGGCATGGCCGACGTCGTGGTGGCCAACGACCCGATCACCGGCCAGGGCTCCAACAACGCGAGCCACTGCGCGGCGTCCTATCTGGACTCGATCCTCGAACACGGGGACAAGCCGTTCGACGAGGCGTGGATGACCGCGGCGTTCGACAAGTACTGGGAGTACGCCCAGCACGTGACGACCTGGACGAACGCGATGCTGCAGCCGCCGCCCCCGCACGTGCTCCAGATCATCGGCGCGGCGGGGGAGAAGCCCGCCGTGGCGACCCGGTTCGCGAACGGGTTCTCCGATCCGACCGATTTCCAGCACTGGTTCTTCGATCCCGCGAAGGCGGAGAAGTACCTGGCCGAAGCCTGATTCCGGAACCGCGACAGTCCCGCGAACGGGTTCACGGGACTGTCGCGTCGCGTCTTTTCGGGCTACCGTTGTTACCGAGCGTGAGTACGGTCGGTGACGGCGGTGGAGGTGCGGCTCGATGCGTTCGATGTGGAAGGGCTCGGTGTCCTTCGGGCTGGTGAGCATCCCGATCCAGCTCTACGCGGCCACCGAGAACAAGAACGTCTCGCTGCGCCAGGTGCACGAGGCCGACGGCGGCCGAATCCAGTACAAGCGGTTCTGCACGATCGACGGCGAGGAAGTGCCCTACGCCGAGATCGCCAAGGGCTACGAACTGCCCGACGGCGAGATGGTCGTGCTCACCGACGAGGACATGTCCGAGCTGCCGCTGGCGTCGTCGCGGGCGATCGACGTGCTCGAATTCGTGCCGCTGGAGTCCATCGACCCGATCCACTTCGACAAGACCTACTACCTCGAACCGCAGAAGAACGCCGTCAAGCCGTACGTGGTCCTGCGTGACGCGCTGCAGAAGGCGAGTCACGTGGCGATCGCCAAGGTCGCCATCCGGCAGCGCGAGACGCTCGCGATCCTCCGGGTGCACAGCGACGTCCTGATGATGACGACGATGCTGTGGCCCGACGAGGTCCGCGTCCCGGACTTCGGCTTCCTGCACGAGGATCCGCCGCAGGTGCGGCCGCAGGAGCTGACGATGGCGGGTTCGCTGATCGACTCGCTCTCGGAGCCGGTGTTCGAGCACGAGAAGTACACCGATTCCTACCGCGAGGCGCTGGAGGCCATGATCGAGGCCAAGGCCGCGGGGAACGAGACGGCGAAACCGAAGGCCGTCGGCGCGAAGGCCGACGTCGTCGACCTCATGGAGGCCCTGCAGGCCAGCGTGAGCGAGGCGAAGAAGACCCGGAAACCGTCGACGGCCAAGAAGGCCACCGCGGCCAAGAAACCCGCTTCAGGCAAGCGAACCCCGAAGAGCGCCTGACTATCCTTTGTGGACTGTTGTGCCCGGCGTCACCCCGCCGGTTCCCGCGACACGCCGCGCGTATGCCGGGTTCTGTCGTCCCTCGGTGGTAGTAAGGCAATCGAGGAGAACTTTTCCGAAGCGATCTTCGACCTGATCGCGGGAGGCGGCATGAGCATGGAGTGCGCGTTCTGCGCCGGCGGACTCGACCACTGTCACGGGACCCTGGTGGTCCACCTCGAGGGCGGTTTCACCGAGTGCAGCGAAGACGGCTGCGTCGACCTGGACCTCGCCCGGCACACGCTGACGATCGACTGCTTCGACGTCGACGGCGGCTGCTCGTGTGCGGAGATGCCGGCGCGGCTGCTGCTGCGAGCTTCTTGACCGCCAGCCAATACACCAGTCCGGCCCGATTCTGGTGATCGGGACCGATTGCCACCCGAAGGTGTATGCATTCGTGTACATCATGGCCGGGAATGTGTTAATCATGACGGGGTCCTCCGGCTCTCCCTCCCCCTCGGAGCCGGGGGACCCCTTCATGTCACGGAAACGGACCGGGCCCCCGGCGTGGGGGAACGCCGGGGGCCCGGTCCGTTCAGGTGCTGGTACCGGTTTCGGGCAGCTGCTCAGTACCAGTGGGCGCGACCGCCGATGGCCTTCCCGGTGTTCCCGAGAACGGCCAGGATGATGCCGATGACCGCCAGTGCGATCCCGATCGAGTACAGCACCGGGATGCTGGCGATGAAACCGACGACAATCAGGATGACGCCGAGAATGATCACGGGAACACCTTCTCCTTCGTAGTCGCCCCGGCCGAAGTGCTGCCAGGGTGTGGCTACTCAGGGGATTCCCGCCTCACACGGCGAGAAACAGGTCCATCCGGCCGTAGTTTTCACGCATTCGGCCTAGTTCGCGGGGTACCGGGCGCCACGCTCGGGACGTTCACCGTCTCAAACGTGGCGCTCGGTACATCGGCCCGTCGCGGCGGGGCTCAGTAGCGGTAGTGGTCCAGCTTGTACGGACCCTCGACGTCCACGCCGATGTACTCGGCCTGGCGCTTGGTCAGCTTCGTCAGCCGGACGCCCAGCGCGTCGAGGTGCAGGCGAGCCACCTTCTCGTCGAGGTGCTTCGGCAGCACGTGGACGTCGGTGGCGTACTCACCCTGCTTCGTGAACAGCTCGATCTGCGCGATCGTCTGGTTGGTGAAGGAGTTCGACATCACGAAGCTCGGGTGGCCGGTGGCGTTCCCGAGGTTCATCAGCCTGCCCTCGGACAGCACGATGATCGAGTGCGCCTCGCGGTCGGCCGTCGCGGGGAAGACCCACTCGTGCACCTGCGGCTTGACCTCGATCTTCTGGATGCCCGGGATCTTCGCGAGCCCGGCCATGTCGATCTCGTTGTCGAAGTGCCCGACGTTCGCGACGATCGCGTTGTGCTTCATCTTGGCCATCTGGTCGGCCATGATGATGTCGAAGTTGCCGGTGGTGGTGATGAAGATGTCGCCGCGCTCGACGACGTCGTCGAGTTCCACGACGTCGAGGCCCTCCATCGCCGCCTGCAGCGCGCAGATCGGGTCGATCTCGGTGACGACCACGCGGGCGCCCTGGCCCCGCAGCGATTCCACCGCGCCCTTGCCGACGTCGCCGTAACCGCAGACCACCGCGACCTTGCCCGCGATCATCACGTCGGTGCCGCGGTTCAGGCCGTCGATGAGCGAGTGACGGATGCCGTACTTGTTGTCGAACTTCGACTTCGTCACCGAGTCGTTCACGTTCATCGCCGGGAAGAGCAGTTCGCCTTCCTTGGCGAGCTTGTAGAGCCGCTTGACACCGTTGGTGGTCTCCTCGGTGACCCCGCGGACCTCCTTGGCGATGCGGGTGAACCGGCCGGTGTCGCGGCCGAGGCTCTCACGCAGGGTCTCCAGCACGAGCGAGTACTCTTCGCCGTCTTCCTCAGTGGCCTGCGGCACGGCGCCGGCGGCCTCGAACTCGACACCCTTGTGGATCAGCAGGGTCGCGTCGCCGCCGTCGTCCAGGACCATGTTCGGGACGCGGCCGTCGCCGAAGTCGAAGAGCTGGTCGGTGCACCACCAGTACTCGGCGAGCGTCTCGCCCTTCCACGCGAACACCGCCGAACCCGAGGGCTCCTCGACGGTGCCGTTCGGGCCGACGACGACAGCGGCGGCCGCCTCGTCCTGAGTGGAGAAGATGTTGCAGGACACCCAGCGCACTTCGGCGCCGAGCGCGACGAGCGTCTCGATCAGCACGGCGGTCTGAACGGTCATGTGCAGCGAACCCGCGACCCGCGCGCCCTTCAGCGGCTGCGAGTCGGCGTATTCGCGGCGCAGCGCCATCAAGCCGGGCATCTCGACCTCGGCGAGGCGCAGCTGCTTGCGGCCGGCCTCGGCGAGGGAGAGGTCGGCGACGGCGAATTCGATCCCGTTGACCTTGGACAGGGTGGGGCTCACTGGTTCTCCAATCATCAAGGAAGGCAAGGCGGAGCGGTCCTTCTCGCCGGTGGCGGGAAGGACGATGTCAGTGCGGGGGTCGTTCAGCGCACGGCCTCGACGACGGCCGGAAAAGGGTTCTGACGCAAGAAAGGCACCTCCACAGTGGGAGGCGCCCTTACGTCTGTCGCAGCGGGCCGAGCGTGGCGGAAGAATTCCGTCGCAGCGCCTCTCGGCCCGGAACCAGAATGGCAAAGCGCCGCGAGCGCTGTCAAGGCGACGCGGATCGCGCCGCCGTCGAGAGGAACTCGGCCCGGACACCCAGCAACCGGACCGGTCGGCCGAGGTCGAACATGTCGAGGACGGCCAGCGCGGCCTTCTCGATCTCGGCCGGATCCGCGGTCGGTGCGGGCAGGGTCACGCTGTGCGTATGGGTCAGGAACGGGGCGAACCTGACCTTGACCGCGACCCGCGCGGCGGGCCTGCCTTCCTCGGCGACGTCGGCGGAAACGCGTTTCGCCAGGGCGGCGACCTCGGCGGCCATGACGCCGGGATCGGTCAGGTTCTGCTGGAAAGTCGTCTCGCGGCTGCGTGACCGCGCCACATAAGGCGTCGCGGTGACCTCGGCGTCGCCGATCCCGCCGGCGAGGATCCGGTACCACGGGCCGAGCTTCGGGCCGAACCGGGCGGCGAGGTCCGCCGGATCGGCGCCCGCCAGCTCCAGCACGGTCCGGTAGCCGGCTTCGGCGAGCTTCTTCGTGGTCTTGGCGCCGATGCCCCACAGCGCGTCCGTCGGCTTCTCGGCCATGACGTCCCACCAGTTCTCCTGGACGAGACGGAAGATCCCGGCCGGTTTGGCGAAACCGGTGGCGAGTTTCGCGCGCAGCTTGTTGTCCCCGATACCGACCGAACAGGACAGTCCGGTTTCCTCGGCCACCACCCGCCGGAGGTCGGCGGCGAGCGCTTCGGGATCGTCGGTGGTGGCGCCGAGGAACGCTTCGTCCCAGCCGAGCACCTCGACCACCACCGGGAATTCCCGCAGCGTCGCCATCACCCGATCGGAGACTTCTTGGTACGCGGGCGCGTCGGTGGCGAGGAAGATCGCGTCAGGGCAGCGTTTCGCGGCGGTTCGCAACGGCATCCCGGACTGGACGCCGAACTCCCGCGCCTCGTACGACGCCGTCGCCACGACGGCTCGTTCGGTCGGGTCGCCGGTGCCGCCGACGACCACGGGCTTGCCCCGCAGCTCAGGCCGCCGGGCGACCTCGACCGCCGCGATGAACTGGTCGAGGTCGACGTGAAGTACCCACTCCCGGACGACCATGAGCGAAGCTTAAGACCGTTCGGCGACCTCGTCGCGCATCCGCTGCTCGTTCTCCTGCAGTTCCGGCGTGAAGGCCTCGCCGAAGTCCTCGGCTTCGAGGATCTTGCGGACTTCGAGCACGGTGTCGCCGTGCGGGGGAGTGGGGCAGCGCTTCGCCCACTCGATCGCTTCGGCGCGCGAAGGGACGTCGACGATCCAGAAGCCGCCGACCAGTTCCTTGGCCTCGGTGAACGGGCCGTCGGTGACCGTGGCCCCGGCGGCGCCGAGCGTGACCCGCGCGCCCTTCGAGCTCTCCTGCAGACCTTCGCCACCCACGAGGATCCCGGCGTCGAGCATGTCTTGATTGAACTTCGCCATGGCGGTCAGGGCCTCCATCGGCGGCATCTTCCCGGCTTCGGAATCCTCGTCCGCCTTGATGATGATCATGAACCGCATGCGTCTTCCTCCCAGAGAAACCGGACGTAACGCCCGGACTCTACCGGCGCGCGGGGAGGGTGATCAGTCCTGCCCGAACCGGGACAGGTGCACGATCACCGCCATGGTCACGGTGAGCATTCCGGTCAGCAGGAGAGCCGGGCTGTTCAGCACCATGCCCAGCAGCATGAGCAGACCCGCGACGATGTCGAGGGTCAGGAGGACCGTCAGCCGGAGCAGCGGGGGCCGTGCGGGCCTGCCGGCGCGGAGCCGGGCGGCCAGCGCCGGCTCGGTGAGCTCGAACCAGCGCTCGATCTTCTCCAGCTCTTGCCGATCGTGATGGCTCAGCATCGGTTTCTCCTTCGGCGCGCCCCGCCCGTCGACATCCACGGAATACCCAGGTGCCGCGCCGGGTAAGCATCGAATTTCGAGGAAAATCGTATAACGTCCTATACGCCTTGGCGAATGGCACATCCCTTCTGGGCCGAATGGTTGCGCCATTAGTGGTTTCGGCACGCGGAAAGATCGTCAAAGATGGGGTGTGATCGGTAGTTTCCACGCTGGTGGCCAGGGCGGCCACGGGCAGCTCCATCTGGGAGGACGCGAGCGATGACCATCCCCACCGAACCGATCGGCAGCATTCCCCGTCCGGGCTATCTGGTCGAGGCGCTCGGCGAGCACGCGGCCGGGCGCCTCGACGCCGACGGTCTCGGCGAGTCGCAGGAAAAAGCCCTCGTGGAAACCATCAAGCGGCTGGAGGAGACCGGTTCGCCGGTCATCACCGACGGCGAGCAGGGCAAGCCGAGCTTCGCCACGTATCCCTTGGCGGGCCTCGCCTCCCTGGCGCCCGACGGCGTCGTCATCCCCTTCGCCGACGGGCACACCCGGCAGCTGCCGAAGCTGACCGCCGGACCTTTCCGCTATCAGACCTATGCCGACACTTATCTCCGCGAAGCCAAAAAGCACGCGACCAAACCGGTGAAGCAGGCGGTGATCGCGGCTTCGGCGATCGGGCTCGTCTATCCCGGTGAGGAATTGGCCGGATATGACAAAGAACAGTTCATTGCCGACCTGGTGAATGAGGCGGAGGCAGATATCCGCCGCAGCCTCGACGCCGGCGCCGACAGTGTTCAGATCGACTTCACCGAAGGCCGGTTGTCGCTGAAACTCGACCCGTCCGGCAGCCTGCTGCAGTCCTTTGTGGACCTGAACAACGCCGTGCTCGACCGGTTCTCCGAGGAGGAGCGGAAGAGGATCGGGGTGCACACCTGCCCCGGTGGGGATCAGGACTCCGTGCACAGCCTCGACGTCGACTACGCCGGGCTCCTGCCGACGTTGTTCCAGCTGAAGGTGGGCAACGTCTACGTCCAGATGGCCAGCGAGGCGGACCCCGAGCGGGCGCTGCGGGTGATCGCCGAGCACGCACGCCCGGAACAGCGGATCTTCGTCGGCGTGACCGACCCGATCGACCCGCGGGTCGAGACCGCCGAGGAGATCCGGGACAGGGTCCTCCAGGCGGCCCGGTTCATCCCGCCGGACCGGCTGGGCACCTGTGACGACTGCGGGTTCTCGCCGTTCGCCGACGACACCTCGACGTCGCGGGAGACCGCGTTCGCCAAGATCGCCGCCCGCGTCGAAGGAACGCGCCTCGCCGCCGAAGCCCTCGGCTGAGCCACGTGAAGGCCCCCTTCCCTCTGCTCAGCCGAGGGAAGGGGGCCTTCACGCGCTTCGGGTCAGTTCTGGACGGCGACGCGGATGCCGAGCCCGACCAGCAAGGTGCCCATCACCGCGTCCATCGCGCGACGCACCCGGCCGGAGGCGAAGAACCGCCGCAGCGAACCGACCAGCGTCGCCAGGACGAAAGTCCACACCACGGCCACCATCGTGGCCAGCACCGCCAGTTGCAGGGTCTGCGCGGTCGAGGCCGAATGCGGGAGGAACTGGGGGACCAGCGCGAGGAAGAAGACCGCGACCTTCGGGTTGAGCAGGTTGGTGAGCAGTCCCTGCCGGAACGCCTCCCTGGGCTCGACGACGGGCGCCACCTTGTCCTTGAGTTCGCCGTAGTCGCCGCGGCGTACCGCCAGCCAGGCCTTGACGCCGAGGAAGATCAGGTACGCGGCGCCGATCATTTTCACCACGGTGAAGGCGACCGCGGACACGGTCAGGATCGCCCCGACACCGAGCGCGATCGCGACCACCCAGACGAACACGCCGAGCGCGATGCCGAGTCCCGCGGCGACCCCGGCCTTGCGCCCGCCGAGGATCGCGCTGCGGGTCACCACCAGGAAATCCGGGCCGGGCGCCATCGCGCCGAGCAGGCAGACCAGGACGAACGAAAGTGCGGTGGCCCCCGAAATCATTCTCCGATCCTATCCGGCCGGTCGATGTCCCGGGCCATGACGGCGCCCGGAAGGTCGACACCGTCGGGCGTCGTCACCGTCACCCGTTCGACTTCGGTGAAGCCGAACGACAGGTACAGCGGGACGCCGGGCATGGTCGCGGTCAGGGTCAGCGAGGTGAACCCCTCGGCTTTCGCCGCGAGACGGCACGACTCCAGGATCGCGCGCCCGAGCCCGCGCCGGGTCCAGTCACCTCGGACGAACATGGCGCGCACCCGCGCGGGCTCGGTGGCCGGGTCGAGCAGCCGGTCGTCGTCCGCCGCGTCGCCGGAGCCCGCATGTGTCTTGTTACGCCTGCTCCAGCCTCCGCAGGCGACGATCTCGCCGTCGGCCTCGTGCACGAAGTAGGTGCCGTCTTCGAGCAGCCGCAGGTCGAGGGCCGCGACGTGCTCCGCCGCGCTCGCGGTCTGCCGCTCGTCGTGGAACCGGGGGAACAACTCCAGCACCGAGGCCCGCATCAGCGCCGCGATGGCGGGCGCGTCGGCGAGGGTGGCCGTCCGCTGCGGCGGCGTGTACGTCGTCATTCCGCGGAACATAGCCAACGGCGGCGGCCGCGCCTACCGGATAATCGCGGGGTGATCACCGACGACGGCTGCGAACTGTGGACCTCGGCGACCGGCCGGGGCGAGCCGATCCTGTGCTGCCACGGCGGCCCGGGCCTGTGGGACATGTTCGGCACACTCGATCCCGGTCCGGGATTCCGGCTGATCCGGTGGGATCAGCGCGGTGCCGGTCGCTCGGAACCGCGCGGCCCGTACACGCTCGAGCGGATGGTGGCCGACGTCGACGCCGTCCGTGAGGGGCACGGGCTCGACCGGGTCCCGGTGCTCGGGCATTCGTGGGGCGCGCATCTCGGTCTCCTCTACGCCCTCGCGCATCCGGAGCGGGTGAGCGCGCTCGTCTACGTGTCGGGTGTCGGCCTCGGATACGACTGGCACGCGGAGTTCAAGCGGAATTTCGAGCAGGCGCTGGGAGAACGGCACTCGCGGTGGGCCGAGCTTCGTGCGAAGAGCCGCGACGAGGCCGAAGAGCGTGAACTCGCGGTGCTGCAATGGACGGCCGACTTCGTGGCGGATGGCGCGCACCATGCCGAAGCGATGGCGACACCCTGGTTTCCGATCAACTACGAGGCGAACGCCGCGCTGAGTGAAGAGATGCGGACGGTGCCGGAGCAGGAACTCGTCGAGGCCTGCCGGTCGCTGCGGGTGCCGACGTTGATCATGGACGGGACGGCGGACAACCGGCCTAGATGGGCGGTCGACTCGCTGGAGCCGGCCCTGCCCTCGGTGACCCGGGTGCGGCTGCCCGGGGTCGGTCACGTGCCGTGGCTGGAGGCGCCGGACGCGTTCCGTGGCGCCTTGACCGACTTCCTGGTGCGGCACCTCGATATGTCATGAAAGGGGCGTTCAGGACAAGAAACGTCCTGAACGCCCCTTTCATGACATCCGGCTCTGCTCCGGTCAGGCCTTGGCGATCGGCTGCTGCAACTCGGTGACCCACTTGTCCCCGTCGGCGGGGCATTCGAGGTAGAACTCCCGCGCCGGGCCGTTCGCGCGGTATCCGTGCGCGTCGACCCACCGCGCCAGTGCCTGGTAGCTGGAGAGCACGGTCTCCATCGAGCCCCGGTGCAGGATCGTCGCCGCGGTCGGCACCTCGGCGAGGCTCACCGTCGAGAATCCTTCGGAGCCGTCGGTTTCGGCCGCGATCGGGGCGGCGGCGTGGATCAGCACCCGTTCGCCGTCGGCGTCGTCCTCGTAGTAGGCGATGAGCGGCCCGGACGGCGTGATCGGGCCGAGCGCCCCGAACAGTTCCTTGTACAGCCCTTGCACGACCGGTCCGATCTCCTCGTTCACGTATCCGCTCGCTGTCCCGGTCAGCTCGGCGACGCGCACCGCGGGGAGGCTTTTGACGACGACGTCCTCGGAAGGCATGCTTCCCTCTCTTTCGATCGACCGGAGCCTCGCTTCGACGGCCTTCAGCCGTGCCTCGTCGGCGGCGATGGCGGCTTCGAGCTCGGCCCGGCGCAGCCGCAGCATCCCGCGCAGCTCGTCGACGCCGATCTCCGCGTCGAGGATCTCCTGGACCTGGGTGAGCGTGAAGCCGAGATCCTTGAGCGCGATCACCCGGTTGAGGCGGGCCAGCTGGTCGCCGGCGTAGGACCGGTACCCGCTGAACGGGTCGACATGGGCGGGCCGCAGCAGCCCGATGGCGTCGTAGTGCCGCAGCATCCGGACCGACACGCGGCCGTGCTTGGCGAAATCTCCGATACTGAACATGACGACTCCCACCTGACAGCCTGACACGGTGTCACAGTCAAGCGGTCATCGCACGAGCCGGAAGAACGACCGCACCTCCTCGGTGAACACGGCCGGCTGCTCGAAGGCCGCGAAGTGGCCGCCTCGCTCCAGTTCGTTCCAGTACCGGATGTCGGTGAACCGGCGCTCGACCCAGCGACGGGACGGGCGCGGCGACTCGCGCGGGAAGATCGAGCAGCCCGTCGGCACGGTGATCGTGTCCACAGTGGATTCGGTGAACCAGCTCGACACCTCGGCGAAACTCTCCCAGTACAACCGCGCGGACGAGGCGCCGGTACCGGTCAGCCAGTAGAGCGTGATGTCGTCGAGCATCGCGTCCCGGCTCAGCGCGTTCTCCGGGCGGCCGTCGCAATCGGTCCACGCCTGGAACTTCTCGACGATCCACGCGCACAGCGCGGCCGGTGAATCGGTCAGCGCGTAGCCGATCGTCTGCGGCCTCGTCGTCTGCAGGTTCGCGTAACCCGAGCCGTCCACGTTCCCGCGTTCGAGGTCGTCGAGCGATTTCCGCTCGGCTTCGGTGAGGTCACCGAACGTCGCCGGATCCGGTGCCGCGAGCGGCGGGTTGAGGTGGATTCCCGCCAGGCGCTCGGGCGCCGTCCGTCCCATGAGCGTGGTGATGCTCGTGCCCCAATCGCCGCCCTGGGCGCCGAAGCGTTCGTAGCCCAGGCCGTCCATGAGGCGGATCCACGTGTCGGCGATGCGCTGGATCGACCAGCCCGTCTTCGCGGGTTTGTCGCTGAAGCCGTATCCGGGCAGCGAGGGAACGACGACGTGGAAGGCGTCCGCGGCGTCGCCGCCGTGGGCGACCGGATCGGTGAGCGGGCCGATCACGTCGAGGAATTCGAAGACCGATCCCGGCCAGCCATGGCTGAGGATCAGCGGCAGAGCGCCGGGATGCGGGGAACGGGCGTGCAGATAGTGGATGCCGAGCCCGTCGATCTCGCTCCTGAATTGGGGGACGGCGTTGAGCCGGGACTCCGCGGCACGCCAGTCGTAGGTGTCCGCCCAGTAGGAGCACAGCTCGCGCAGATACGCGGCGGGCACACCTTGCGACCAGTCGTCGACGGTCTCGTCCTCGGGCCAGCGGGTGCGGCGGAGCCGGGCGCGGAGGTCTTCGAGATCGGCGGCCGGGAACCGGGCTCGGAAGGGCGTGGTCTCCATGGCCGCCGACGATAACAAGGGTGTCCGACAAAAAATCCGGTGCGCCGGGCGTCCCCGTCCGCCTACGGTCCCGAGGATGAGCCACACGTACCCTCCGCTGAACATCGAGGTGCGGACGCCGCGGCTGACCTTGGCCGGGGCGTCGGACGAGTTGCTGGAGCGGCTGGCCCCGACCGTCCGCGTCGGTGTCGCGGAAACCGCGCCCTGGCCGTTCGACGACCCGATTTCGTTGTACGCGGACAATCCCGACCGCGAATGGCGGTGGCTGCGGGGGATCTGGGCGGGACGAGCCCGCGTGGACCCGGGCTTCTGGCGGCTGTACTTCGTCGTGCTGCTGGACGGCGAGCCGATCGGGATGCAGGACCTGATCGGGACCGACTTCGCCAAATTCGGGACGGTGTCGAGTTTTTCGTGGCTGGCACCGGGACGGCGCGGACGCGGGCTCGGGACGGAGATGCGCGCGGCCGTGTTGCATCTGGCGTTCGCCGGCCTGGGCGCGAAGGAGGCGTCGAGCGACGCTTTCGCCGACAACGACGCGTCCAACCGGGTGTCCCGGGCGCTGGGTTACGAGGAGAACGGCACCACCTGGGACACCCGCCGCGGAGAGGTCGGGTTGATCCAGTGCTGGCGGCTGACCAGGGATGTCTGGGACCGGACGCGGCGCGACGACATCGAACTGACCGGCGTCCAGGAGTGTCTCCCGGTGCTGGGCCTCGGCTGATCTCCGGCTCGGCGATGCGTGGACTTCCGGGCCGAAGGCTGCTCTACGTCCGCGACTACGGGAAATGCATCCAGGGCTACAAATGCGTCGACGCGTGCGGCGAGCAGTGGCAGAACACCTTCGCCATCACCATGGCGGGACGCGGTTTCGACGCGCGGATCTCGACGGAGTTCGCGAACCCGCTGCCGGACAGCGCGTGTGTCTACTGTGGAAACTGTGTCGAGGTCTGCCCGGCCGGCGCGCTGAGTTTCAAGCGCGAGCACGACAAGCGTGAGGACGGCACCTGGGACGAGTCCCGGCAGACCGCGACGACCACCGTCTGCACCTTCTGCGGGGTCGGCTGCAACCTCACCCTGCACGTCCAGGACAACGAGATCGTCAAGGTCACCTCGCCGCACGAGTGCCCGGTGACCCACGGGAACCTCTGCATCAAGGGCCGCTTCGGCTGGCAGCACGTCCAGAACCGCTGAGCCTCCCGGAGGCGAGGTCCGCTTCCCACTATCGCTCTGCCTCTTGCCCGCCGGTATACCGCCCGTTGACCGCGGCCAGGTCGGCGGGCTATTCTCGATATACGAAAGAAAGTTTCCGCAGAGCGAAATTGCAGAGGTTTCGATGGCTGATCTTGCGGGTTCGCGTCATGCGCTGCCCTACGTGCTGAACCTGTCGCTGGTCTTCACCGAGCTGCCGTTGCTCGACCGCGCGGAGGCGGCGCGTGCGGCGGGCTTCACCGCGGTCGAGTACTGGTGGCCGTTCGAGACACCGGTGCCGGACGCCGCCGAGGTCGACGCGTTCGTGGCGTCGGTCGAGCGGGCGGGCGTCGCGGTCACCGGGCTGAACTTCTTCCCCGGTGACATGGCGGGCGGCGACCGCGGCCTGGTCACCTGGCCCGGCCGCGAGGACGAGTTCACCCGCGGCGTCGCGTCCGCGATCGAGCTCGGCGAGCGGCTCGGCTGCCGCCGGTTCAACGCGCTCTACGGCAACCGGATCGACGGCGCGGACCCGGCCGGGCAGGACAAGCTCGGCCTGTCGAATCTGGCGCTCGCGGCGGACGCGGCCGCGCGCATCGACGCGGAAATCGTCTTGGAACCGCTGTCCGGGGCGGAGAAGTACCCGCTCAAGACCGCGAACGACGTCCTCAAGGTGCTCGACGAACTCGGGCGGGACAACGTGAAGCTGCTGGCCGACCTGTACCACCTGGCGGTCAACGGTGACGACCTCGACACGGTCACGACCGTCCACACCGGACGGATCGGCCACGTGCAGATCGCCGATGCCCCAGGGCGCCACCAGCCGGGGACCGGAACGCTGGACATCGAGGGTTACCTGGAAAAGCTGCAGGCGGCGGGTTACCGCGGGCAGGTCGGTGTGGAGTACAAACCCGACGGGCCGAGCGCGGATTCGCTGTCGTGGCTGCCTTTCGAACGAAGGGGACTGGCATGACCAAGCTGGGATTCATCGGCCTGGGGATCATGGGCGGGCCGATGGCGGGACACCTCGTCGCCGCCGGGCACGAGGTGAGCGGATTCGACACGAACGCGGACGCCCTCGCGAGGCTGGAAGCCGCGGGTGGCCGGGCGGCCAACGGGGTGACGGACGCCGTGGCCGGTGCCGAAGTCGTCATCACCATGCTGCCGAACCATCCGCAGGTCGAGGCCGTCGTGCTGGCGGCGGGCGGCGTGCTGGAATCGGCGAAACCGGGCACCCTGCTGATCGACATGAGCACGATCCGGCCGGAGACCTCCATCGAGGTCGCTGAAAGGGCGGCCGAACGGGAGATCCGCGTGCTGGACGCGCCCGTCTCAGGTGGCCAGGCCGGTGCCGAGCAGGCCTCACTGTCCATTATGGCCGGTGGCGACGCGGAGGACTTCGCCGTCGCGCTCCCGATCCTGGAGGCCGTCGGCAAGACGATCGTGCACGTCGGGCCGCACGGCGCCGGTCAGGTCGTCAAGGCCGCCAACCAGCTCGTGGTCGGCGGGACCTACGGCCTGATCGCCGAAGCGATCGTGCTGCTGGAGGCGTCCGGCGTCGACGCCGGCGTCGGGCTGGACGTTCTGGCGGGCGGGCTCGCGGGCAGCCGGATCCTCGAACTCAAGCGGAAGTCCATGGTGGCACGGGAATTCGCGCCGGGCTTCCGGATCGACCTGCACCACAAGGACATGGGCATCGCGCTCGCCGCCGCCAGGCAGGCCGACGTCGCGCTGCCGATCACCGGGCTGGTCGCCCAGCTCGTCGCCGCCGGACGGGCGATGGGCCACGGCTCGCTCGATCACTCCGCCCTGCTGAAGGTCGTCGAAGCGCTGTCCGGCGCGGAAAGCAAGGAGTGAGGAATGCCCAGAATCCCCGCCATGCAGGCCGTCGTCGACGTCCTGGTCAGTGAGGGCGTCGACACCGCGTTCGGCTGTCCCGGCGCCGCGATCCTCCCGCTGTACCACGCGATGCAGGACAGCGGCATCGAGCACCTGATCGTGCGTCACGAGGAGGGCGCCACCCACATGGCCGACGGCTGGGCGCGCACCACCGGCAACGTCGGTGTCGCGATCGGCACCTCCGGGCCCGCCGGGACGAACATGATCACCGGGCTCTACACCGCGCAGGCCGATTCGATCCCGATCCTGTGCATCACCGGGCAGGCCGACTCTCGGAAGCTGCACACCGAGGCGTTCCAGGCCGTCGACATCGTCGAGATCGCCAAACCGGTGACGAAATGGGCGGTGCAGGTCAAGGAAGCGGCCCAGCTGCCCTGGGTGTTCCGGGAGGCGTTCCGGATCGCGCGGTCCGGCCGTCCCGGCCCGGTGCTGATCGACCTGCCGATCGACGTGCAGCGGCAGGAGATCGAATGGGACTCCAGCATCGACTCGCCGCTGCCGGTCACCAAGGCGGCGCCGTCACCGGCCAGGGTCGAGCGGGCCCTGGATCTGCTGCTGGCCGCCGAACGGCCGCTGATCCTCGCGGGCGGCGGCGTGGTGCTGGGCGACGCGAGCGACCGGCTGCGGACCGCGGCCGAGCTCCTCGGCGTCCCGGTCGGGGTGACGCTGATGGGCAAGGGGACCTTCCCCGAGGACCACGAACTGTTCGCCGGCATGGCGGGCATCCAGACGTCGCAACGGTGGGCGAACGCCGCCTTCCTCGAAGCGGATCTGGTGCTGGCACTCGGCGCGCGGTTCGGCGACCGGCACACCGGCGACCTCGACGTCTACCGCGGGAGCCGGAAGTTCATCCACGTCGACATCGAGCCGACGCAGCTGGGCAAGGTGTTCGGGCCGGATCTCGGGATCGTTTCGGACACGGGCGCGTTCCTGGACGCGTTGATCGAGGCGGCGTCGAAGCGTTCCCCGGCGCGGGATCGGGCCTGGCCGCGGCGGATCGGCGAGCTGAAGGAGAGCCTGCCGCGACGCGAGGACTTCGAGGACACCCCGATCAAGGCACCGCGGGTGTTCAAGGAGATCAACGACTTCTACGGCGAGGACGCCTACTTCGTCACCGCGATCGGGCTATACCAGATCTGGTCCGGGCAGTTCCAGCGCGCGCACAAGCCGCGGCACTACCAGGTGTGCGGCCAGGCGGGCCCGCTCGGCTGGGAGATCCCGGCGGCGATCGGCGTCAAGAAGGCGAAACCGGAGGCGGAGGTCGTCGGCGTCGTCGGGGATTACTCGTTCCAGTTCCTCGTGGAGGAGCTGGCGGTGGCCGCGCAGTACGACGTCGGGTTCGTGCTGATCATGCTGAACAACGAGTACCTCGGGCTCATCCGGCAGGCCGAGACGGGCTACGAGATGAACTTCGAGGTCGACATCCACTACGACAAGAACGGCACGGACAACGTGAAGGTCATGGAGGCCTACGGCTGCTCCGGGACCCGCGTGACCGAGCCGGGCGAGATCCGGACGTCGCTGGAGTGGGCGCGCAAGGAGGCCGAGCGGACCTCGCGGCCCGTGCTGGTGGAGATCATGATCGAACGCGAAGGGAACGCCGCGATGGGCAAGGCGCTCGACAGCGTCGTCGAGTTCGAGCCGATCGCGGGCTGATGACGGTGCCCGGCCGCCAGCCCGCGGGCGACCGGGCACCGTCAGTTCGTCAGGCCTTGCCCTGGTCGTTGCTCAGCCACTTCTCCGGCCGGACGCGGACCAGCACGGAGTTGTCGCTGAGCGCCCCGTCGACGTACTTCGTGCCCTCTTCCTCGGACAGGTAGCGGTGCGCGATCTTCAGCGCCTGCTCCCGGGTCGGCGGAGCGTCGTTGGCGACGACCGGGCCCTCGGCCGTCACGTACTTGTACGGCAGGGTCTCTGACTGCGCGACCAGGCTGAGCCTGCCCGCTTTCTTGATCGCCTTGTCCTTGACCGAACCGCCGTCCATCCAGATCAGGAGTTCCCCGCCGGGCTCGTAGTCGTACCAGACCGGTACGGCCAGCGGCGCCCGTCCTTCCCGCTCCACGGCCAAGACCCCGATGTGGACCTCGCTCAGGAAGGCTTCCCGTTCCTCGGCGGTCATGACGAAAGACGACATCCGTGTCTCGCTTCTCTTGGTTGACGATCTACGAGAAGCGACAACGCGGCCGGGGTTCAGGACATTCCGGGCACTCCCACCCGCCCCCGCATTTCGTCCTCTGAATGCGCTCTTGGCGCGTTCAGAGGACGAAATGCGGGGGTCACGGGGTCGGCGAGGCGGAGCTGGTCGGGCTCGTCTCGCCGGTGTTGCCCGCCGGGGTCGACGACGGCGGTGCCGAAGACGTGCTGGACGGCGAAGGCGTCGTCGAAGGCGGCGGCGTGCTCGACGGCGGCGTGGACGAGGGAGGCGTCGACGACGGCGGCGTGCTGGTCGGCTTGGAGGGCGAGCTGCTGCTCGGGGGAGTGCTGCTGCTCGGCGGGAGCGACGTGCCGGGCAACGGGGTCGGCGGCGTGGTCGTGCCGGGCGGGGGAGTGCCGGGCAGCGTCGGGACCGGGAGCTGGCCGCCGGGCGTGTCGGCGGCGACGTTCGAGGAATCGGGCGCGCCGACCGGGACCTGGCTGTCCGGCATTGTCGAGACACCGCCGCGATAGGCGACCGCCCAGCGGATCACGGTGTCCACATAGGACAGCGAGTGGTTGTAGCGGTACACGGCCACGCGCTGGGTCTGCTCGGACGTCAGGTCGACGCCGCCGGAGCAGAGGTAGCGGCCCGAGCCCAGCGTCGCGTCGTAGATGTTGTTCGGGTTCGACTCGCCGTCGCCGTTGCCGTCGGAGGCGTAGCCCTTCCACGTCGACGGGATGAACTGCGTCGGGCCCACCGCGCGGTCCCACACCGTGTCGCCGTCGTACTTGCCGCCGTCGGTGTCCGGGATCGCCGCGAACGGTCCGGCTCCGTTGAGCTGCGGGCCGAGGATCGCTTCGAGGGTGTTGCCCTTCGCGTCGACATAGCCGCCGCGCGCGTGGTTGGACTCGATCCGGCCGATGCTGGCGATCAGCGCCCAATCGATGTGGCAGCCGGGCAGTTCCTTCGCGAGGATGTCGGCCGCGTTCTTGTACGCCTTCATCATGCTCGCCGGGATGCCGAGCGCGCCCGATGGCGCGAACGAGCCGCCGACGTTGCCGGTGCCACCGGGGACGACCAGCGGATCCGGGTTGGGCGGCTCGGGCAGGCTGCCGTCGACGGCGATCTCCGGGACGGTGCCCACCGGCGGCTGCCAGGCCGCGGCCTGGTTCTGCGGTGCGGCGGGTTTCGGCGCGGCGATCGGGGCATCAGGCCCCGCCGACGCGGTGACCGCGGGTAGGACCGCGAGCGCACCGCCGGCGAGCGCGAAGGCCGTCCGGTGCCGGGCGGACATCTTGTCCGTCTGTCGGGGGCGGTGCTTCGACATGTTCTCTCCCGCAAGGTCGACTCCGGGCAAAACTATCCGATGCAACCGAATTCTGGGGAGGACGCAACGAAAAAGCCGCGAACCTGTCGAGTTTTCGTCCGCCCGGCACAAGACCTTCGTACCGAAGTTGTCAATTTCACGCTGAGTTCACCGAAGCGTCAGCAGAATCCACGGCCGCTCCGCGGGAGCGGTCCGGACTGCGTGCAAAGATGTCTTTGCACAACTGTCTTTGCATGGCTATCTTGGTGTCATGACCGGTCCGCCGACGCCCGAAGAGGTCACCGATCCCGCCGTGTTGAAGGCGATGATGCATCCGCTGCGCCGCCGGATCATGGAGGCGCTGGGCCGTGGGCCCGCGACGGCGACGAAGCTGGCCAAGGAACTGGGGGAGAGTTCGGGCGCCACCAGCTACCACCTGCGAGAACTGGCGAGATACGACTTCATCGAGGAGGCACCGGAACTCGCACACGGCAAGGAACGCTGGTGGCGGGCCAGGCAGCGGGACATCCGCTGGCCGCGGCACAGCGAGCAGAGCGAAGAGATGCGGGCGGTGTTCCACGAGGCGCATCGCGCCGCGTTCGCCGAGGACCTGGAGCAGATGGCGCGTTTCGTCGAACGTCGCGACGAGCTGGGCGAATGGGGTGACGCGCTGGTCTTCTCGCGCGGCGCGGTGCACGTGAACCTCGAAGAGCTCAAACAGTTCTGGGAGGAGTACCTGGAGCTGCTGCGCCGCTATTGGCGGCCGGAACCCGGACCGGACGCGCGAAAGGTGTACGTGCGCTGGACGGCGTTCCCGGATCCGGACGAGGAGTGAGAGGGGGGAGCTGAAAGAGCCCGGTGGAAGAGCGGCCACTCGACCACCGGAACGCGTCACCACGCCGGACGGCGTGTCTTCACGAACGACTCCACACAAAAGGGGGAGCAGCATGCTGCTCTGGAAAAGAATCGCGGCCGTCTGCGCCGTGACGAGCCTGCTCGCGGCGGGGACCGCGACGGCCGCGCAACCGCCGGATGGAGCATCCCGCGCCGGCGCCACCATCCGCTACACCGAGTACGGCATCCCGCACATCGTCGCCAACGACTGGGGCGACCTGGGTTTCGGGCAGGGATACGCCGCGGCCAAGGACAACCTCTGCGCGATCGCGGACGTCGCGGTCACGACGCGGGCCGAACGGTCGCGCTGGCTCGGCCCGGAAGCACCGCCGACGAGCGGGGTGAGCCAGGCGAGCACGAACCTCGCCAGCGACCTGTACTTCCAGGGGCTCAACGAAAGTGGCGCCGTCGAACGGATACTGGCCGAGCCGGCGCCGCGCGGGCCGTACCGCGAGGTCCGCGAACTGATCCGCGGGTACGTCGAGGGCGTGAACAAGTACCTGCGCACCGGTGAGCTCACCGACCCGGCCTGCCGGGGCGCGGGCTGGCTGAAGCCGATCACCGAACTCGACGTCTACCGCCACAGCCACGCGGTCGGGATGATCTTCGGACAGGGCGGGGTCGCGGACTCGATCACCGCGTCGCGGCCGGGCGCCCCGCCCGCGGGCACCGGACGCGAGCGGATGACCGGTGAGACCGGGATCGGCAGCAACGCCATCGCGGTCGGCAAGGCCGCCTCGGCGAACGGGCGCGGTGTCTCGCTGGCCAACCCGCATCTGCCGTGGCAGCTGAGTGGGACCAGGTTGTGGCAGTCACAGCTGAGCCTGCCGGGCAAGCTGAACGTCAGCGGCGCCGGGATCCCCGGTATTCCGCTGATGTGGCTGGGACACAACGAGACCGCCGCCTGGAGCGGCACGGCCACCGACACGACCCGGACGTACACGCTGTTCGAACTGAAGCTCGTCCCCGGCTCGCCGACGACCTACCTGGTCGACGGCAAGCCCGAACGGATGCGGCGCACCGACCTCAGTGTCCTGTCGCGCAAGGCGGACGGCGCCCTGGAGCGCGTCGTACGTCCACAGTGGACGACGAGGTACGGTCCGGTGACGACCAGGCTCGGGGAACGGGAACTGCCGTGGACGGCGTCGAGCGCCTTCGCGATCGCGGACGCCAACGCCGGGAACCTCGGGATGACGAACTCGATGTTCGAGATCGCGCGAGGGCGGACGGCGCCGGAGATGATCGGCGCGGTCCGCGAGACACAAGGGCTGCCGTGGATGAACATCGTCGCCACCGACGACCGAGGCCGCGTGGAGTACAGCCAGATCCACGGGGTCCCGCACGTCACCGACGAGAAAGCGGGGCGCTGCAACACCCCGCTGGGCAAGCAACTGTTCGACGCCAAGGGGATCGCGGTCCTCGACGGTTCCAGGACGGCCTGCGCGTGGGGCCGGGACCGTGACGCCCTGCGGCCCGGCGTCTTCGGCCCGTCGAGCCTGCCGACCCTGAGCCGGGACGACTACCTGGCGAATTCGAACGACAGCCACTGGCTGTTCAATCCCGCCGTGCCGAAGACCGGCTACCCGCGGATCGTGGGCCCGGTCGAGTACGAGCAGAACCTGCGGACACGCGGTGGCTTCGTCGAGATCGCCGACCAGCTGGCGAAGGGCGGCTTCACCGGGCAGGCGATGCGGGACCTGATGCTCTCGCACCGGGACCACGCCGCCGAACTCGTGCGGGCCGATGTCGTCGGGATGTGCCGCACGATGCCGGGCATGGACGCCGCGTGCGCGGCACTCGCGGGCTGGGACGGGCGTTCCGACGCCGGCAGCCGGGGCGCACTGCTCTTCGATCGGTTCTGGTCCACAGTGGACCGGATGGGCCCGGAGATCTGGAAGGTTCCGTTCGACGTCGAGAACCCGGTCCACACCCCGAACACCCTCGACACCGGGAACGCCGCGATCCGCGAGGCGCTCACCGGCGCCGTCGCCGAGCTGAAGGCGGCGAACATCGCGCTCGACGCGCCTTACGGCGAGAACCACTACGTCGTGCGCGGCGGGAAGAAGATCCCGCTGGGCGGCGGGACCGCCGGTCGCGGCGTCTACGATTCCCTGGGCGGGCCTTGGGATCCGGCCCGCGGCTACACCGAGATCGTGCACGGTGGGACGTACCTGCACGTCGTCGCGTTCAACGGCACCGGATGCCCGGACACGACGACGCTGCTGACCTACTCGCAGTCCGCGAACCCCGCGTCCGCGCACCACAGCGACCAGACGGAGCTGTACTCGCGCAAGCAGTGGGTGACCGAACGCTATTGCGAGAAGGACATCCTCGCGTCGCCGGCGCTCGAGGTAATCCGGGTGAGCAAGCGATGATCGCGGCACTGTTCGCGGCGGCCGTGGTGGCGGTTTCGTCGCCGGTACCCGCCGCCGCTCCGGGCGGCGACGTGTCGTTCACCAGCCACGGCGTGACCTTGCACGGAACCGTCGTCGCGCCCGAAGGCGGCGGCCCCGCGCCGGGCATCGTGATGGTGCACGGCTCGGGAGAACACGACCGGGACGATTATCGCGCCGAGGCGGAGGCTTTCGCCAAGGCGGGGATCGCGACCCTGATCTACGACAAGCGGACCGAAGGCTATTCGTTGTTCGAGCGGGACTACTCGGTCCTGGCCGACGACGCGCTGGCCGCGGTCCAGGTGCTG
Source organism: Amycolatopsis oliviviridis (assembly GCF_014654365.1). Classification (GTDB taxonomy): domain Bacteria; phylum Actinomycetota; class Actinomycetes; order Mycobacteriales; family Pseudonocardiaceae; genus Amycolatopsis; species Amycolatopsis oliviviridis. The sequence goes on along the minus strand of NZ_BNAY01000001.1, from coordinate 1,556,222 downwards.
CGCTCGCGTCCGGGCGTGGACCCGGCCCGCGTCGGGGTGTGGGGTTTGAGCGAAGGGGGCTGGGTCGCGCCGTTGGCGGCGTCGAAGTCGAAGGATGTCGCCTTCGCGGTCACCCTCGGGGCCAACGGGGTCTCGCCCGACCGCCAGCAGTCGTGGGCCTTCGAGACCTACCTGCGGCGCGGCGGGGTCACCGGCTCGATGGTGGACATGGTGGCGTCGACGAACATGCGGACCCTCATCGGCGCCGGCGCGTTCCCCGAGGCCGGGTACGACCCGGTGCCGGTGCTGGAGAAGGTGCGGCAGCCGGTGCTCGGGCTGTGGGGTGAGCTGGACCGGCTGACCCCGCCCGGCGAGGCGGTCCGGATCTTCCGGGAAACGCTGGAACGAGCGGGGAACCGGCAGTACACGCTGAAGGTGTTCCCGCGGGCGCAGCACGCGCTCCGGCAGACCACGGACGGTTTCGACAAGCTGGACGGCTTCGCCCCCGGCTACCTCGATCTCGTCGGGACCTGGGTGAACGGCCTGAAGGACGGGCCTGTCCGGCCGTCCGCCGACCCGCCACCGGTGCAGGAGAGCGAAAGCGCGGCCTTGGCGCCGCTCGCCTGGTACGAGGCGACGTGGGTGCAGATCGGTGTGTGGGCGCTGGCGTTGCTGGCGTTCGCGGCCTATCCGGTGACGGCGTTGTTCCGCCGCCGCCGCGAGGATGTCCCGCTCTCCCGGCCCGCGCGCTGGCTGGCGTCGACCGGGTTGCTCGGCACGGCGGGATTCCTCGTCTACTACGTCGTGCTGACGACGGGGGCGGCGATGGCGCCGGGGCCTGTCCTTTTCGGACGGACGTTGCCGTGGCTCGCGCTGCAGCTGATCGCGGTCGGCGTCGTCGTCACCGGTGTGGTCACGGCGGTTTCGTGGTGGCGACGGCGGAGCGAGACGAGCGGGGGAGTCCGGGTCGGGCTGCTGGTGGCCGGAGCCGTCCTGTTCGTGCCGTGGGCCGTCCACTGGGGACTGCTGGTTCCGTGAAATGAGCCTGGGTGCCGGGCGGCCACCCGGCACCCAGGCGAACGGAAGCCGCGTCACCACGCCCGAGGGCGTGTCTTCACGAACGGACCTCCGGCTCAGAAGATACTCAGGACTTGCGCGTGACGGCGAACCGGCGCAGCTCCAGCGCCGGGTTCTTGGCGCGCACCTCGGAGATCCGCTCGGCGGAGACCTCGCCGGTCGCGGTCCCGGTGCGCTCGCCGAGCGAGGCGACGACGACGCCCATCGGGTCGACGATCATGCTGTGTCCCGAACCCGCCGGAGCCGCCTGCCCGGCCGCGACGAGGTAGATCGTGTTCTCGATCGCCCGCGCCCGGACCAGCGTGGTCCAGTGGTCCTCCTTGAGCGGGCCGGGCATCCACTCCGCCGGGAGCAGCACCGCGTCCGCGCCCGCGTCGACCAGGCGGCGGGTGACCTCCGGGAACCGCAGGTCGTAGCAGGTCTGGAGGCCGAAGGTGATCCCGTCGACCTCGAACGTCTCCGGGGCTTCGATGTCGCCGGGCCGGACCAGTTCCGATTCGCGGAAACCGAAGGCGTCGTACAGGTGCAGCTTGCGGTACAGCGCGGCGATCGATCCGTCGGGACCGGCCGCGACGAGCGTGTTCGAGATCCGCTCGCCGCCGGGGAGTGCTTCGTTGATGCCCGCGACGACGGTGATCCGCCGGTCCTTCGCGAGACCGCGCAGCTCGGTGACGAACGGTCCGTCGAGTTCTTCGGCCGAGGTCACGAATTCCCGGCTCATCGTCGGTACGGTGAACAACGAGTACTCGGGGAGCGCGACCACCCGCGCACCGCGGTCCGCCGCTTCGCCGACGAGGGAGGCGACGCGGGCGAGGTTGGCCGCTTTGTCGTTGCCGGGCGCGAACTGCGCCACCGCGACGTGCACCATGGGACCCCTTCCAATCAGTGGAACTCTTGTATACATGATGGATACTTGGCTGGTCCAGGTGTAGGCTCTGTCGCGGAAAGTAACGGAATAGAGGGGGAACGAGATGACTGTGACCGCCGAAGGGGGCGGCCCGGCGCGCGAGCGGGTCTACACGTGGCTGCGTGACGGAATCATCTCGGGCGAGTTGGAAGGCGGCCGCTTCCTCGACGAAATGTGGGTTTCCGGCGTCGTCGGCGTCTCCAGGACACCGGTGCGCGAGGCGTTCCACCGCCTGGCCGCCGAGCGGTTCATCAGTCTCCTGCCGCGCAAAGGCGCGCAGGTGCGCACGGTCACCGCCAGGGAACTGGAAGAGGTCTATCAGAGCAGGCGGCTGATCGAAGGCCACGCGATCGCGGCACTCTGCGCGAACCGGGCGGGCGCTCCCGCCGAAATGGCGGAACTCATCGACGAGATGGCGCGGGCCGGTGCCGAAAGCGACTGGTTCGCCGTTTCCGGGCTGGACCGCCGTTTCCATCGCGCCATCGTGAACGCCGCGGGCAACTCCGTCCTGACCGAGTTGTACGACACGCTCCGTTCGCGGCAGCAGCGCGTCACGGTCCGGGCGCTGGAAGCACGTCCGGAACGGCTGACGGTGATCAACGACGAGCACCGGGCGCTGGTCGCCGCACTGAACGACCATGACGTGAAAGAGGCGTCACGGTTGCTGGAGCAGCATTTGCGCCCGGTGTCCGAAGTGATGTCGGTGCTGCCTCAGGAAGGCTGACCCGGCTGATCGTGCGTCGAGCAGTGGATCCCGCCGCCGCCCGAGGCGATGGTCGAGATCTTCACCGGCACGATCTCGCGCCCGGGGAACTGTTCCCGCAGGACCTGTTGGGCGCGCCCGTCCGCCTCGGCGTCGCCGAACTTCGGCACGAAGACCGACTTGTTCGCGACGTAGAAGTTGGCGTACGAGATCACGCTGTCCTCGCCGTAGCCTTCGACCTTGTCCGGGTCCGGCTGGACGAGGTCGATCACCTTGAAGGGTTTGCCGTCGGCGTCGGTGGCGTTCGCCAGGACCGACCGCGCCTGATCGGCCGCGCGGGACCATGAGTCGGGCGGGGTGCCGGGTGCGGCCTTGTCCAGCAGGACGACGCCGGGCGCGGTGAACCGGGCAAGGCAGTCGACGTGGGCGTCGGTGATGTCCTCGCCCCGGACTCCCGCGAACCAGATGACCTTCCGGACGCCGAGCACCTTCTTCAGCTCGTCTTCGATCTCCTGGCGGCTCTTGCCCTTGTTGCGGTTGTCGTTGACCAGCGAGCTTTCGGTGACCATCAGCGTGCCCGCGCCGTCGGTCTCGAACGAACCGCCCTCGGCGGTGATCCAGGTTTCGGTGCGGGCCAGGCCGTACTTGCCCAGCACGGCCCGGGCGACGGCCTTGTCCTTGTCGTGCGGGTTCTGCTTGCCGCCCCAGCCGCTGAAGTTGAAGTCGACGCCCCCGACCTTGCCCGCCTCTTCGACGAACACCGGCACGGTGTCGCGCGCCCACAGGTCGTCGACCGGGATCGCGACGACCTCGACGGTGTCGCCGCACGCCTCCTGGGCGGCGTCGGCGTGCTCGGGCCTGGCGAGGAGCACCACCGGTTCGAAGTCGGCGATCGCCTTGGCCAGTCCGGCGATCTCTTGGCGGACGGCGGGCAGGTCCTCCGCCCAGATGGACTTCGACGCCGGCCAGGACAGGTAGGTGCGCGCGTGGCTTTCCCATTCGGCGCCCAGCCTTCGGATCGCGGCCGCGGCCGGGTCCGGCGAACCGGCCGCCGGCGCGGGCGCGGCGGGATTCCCGCCGGGTTCGGAACACGCCGCGCTCCCGACGGCGACGGCACCGATCGCGGTCAGGGCGCGCAGAACCGTGCGGCGGGGAAGGAACGAATCGAACACTGTGCACTCCTCGGCTGAACTGGTGAGGACACGGTAGCATCCTGACTGAAAATTCAGTCAGGATGCTACCGCTAGGGTGGTCACCCGTGCTCGAACGTCAGCAGAAGATCTTGGAAGCGGCCGTGCGCGTGATCGCGCGCAGCGGTGTGCGGGGCCTGCGGGTCGAGAAGATCGCGGCCGAGGCCGGGATCTCGACGTCGCTGATCTACTACCACTTCACCAATCGAGCCGGGCTGCTCGGGAAGACGCTGGAATTCGTCAGCGATCGCGCCGCGGCGTACACCGAAGAGGCCGCGGCCGAGGCGGCGGATCCCCGGGCCGAACTGGAACTGATGCTGTTCGGTGAGTTTCAGGACACGCAGGCGGTGCGGGAGAACAGCACGGCCTGGGGCGAGCTACGGGCCAGCGCCGTCTTCGCCCCCGAACTGCGCCAGCCGCTGGCGGAGTCGACCCGGATCTGGGTGGACGAGGTCGCCGACGTGATCCGGCGCGTCGGCAGCGCCGGGGTCAAGGCGGAAGACGCCGCGGAACGGCTCACCAGCCTGGTCGAAGGACTCAGCGAGCGGTGGCTTTCTGGTTCGATGGACCTGGACAGGGCGCGCGATCTCCTGCGGGCCGCGATCACGCTGGAACTGGACCGTGCGGGGGACTGAATGGGACTCGAGAAGGTAGTCGGCGCGATGCGGGACAACCTGACCGTCCGGCGGGTCTACGGCGAGCCTGTCGAGAAGGACGGCGTCGTGGTGATCCCGGCCGCGAGCGTCATCGGCGGCGGAGGCGGTGGGCACGGCACCGAACAGGGCAAGGAAGGTGAGGGCGGCGGGTTCATGCTCGCCGCGCGGCCCGTCGGCGCGTATGTGCTCAAGGGCGGCGACGTGCGCTGGGTACCCGCGGTGGACCTGACCTTCCTCGGCATGGTCTTCGCCATCATGATCGCGACGATCCACAAGGCCAGGCGCCGGGCTCAGGTCCGTCCCTGAGCGGTGATCCCGGTCAGGATGAGATCGATCCCGGTGAGGAACTGCTCCCGGTCGTCGTGCTCGCGCACCTGATCGGCGATCGACCTCAGGAACGGGAACTTGCCGGGATCGAGCCCTTCCCAAGCGTCCACCGCGGCGCTGATGAATTCAGCACGATCCGTGCCGCCGAGCCGGAGCACCTGGGCGTTCGCGGCGTTCTGGCCCGCGGCGCCGAAGATGTAGTGCGCGAGCGCCGAAGTCGCGGTGAACCACGTGGCTTCGGGGACGCCCAGCGCGCTGACCCGGCGTCCGATGCTCTCGAAGATCCGCGGCGTCACCGAGCCCCACGGGCTGTGGGAGCGCTGGACGGCGAGTTGCGAGGAAAGCCACGGGTGCTGTTCGACCGCGTCGAACAGGCCGAGCGCGAGGGCGTGGATCTCTTCCCAGGGTGAGCCTGTGACCGCGACGGCCAAGGCGTCGCCAATGACGGACGCCGTCGCGGCGGCGAGCAGTTCGCCCTTGTTCGGCACATGCCAGTAGATGGCTCCCGGACCGGTGGCGAGACGTTCGGTCAGCGTCCGGAAGGTCAGCCCTCGCTCGCCGTTCGCGTCGAGCAGTTCGATGGCGGCCTCGACGATGCGCTCGCGCGAGAGCGCGTCCGCGCGGGTCCGTTGTGCCATGCCGTCATCCTGGCAGGTCGATCGAGCGGACGCGGACCGGTCGCTTTCGGGTTAGTTTGCCTGTATGGCGAAAAGCTCGGCGGTGGAGATCGAGGTCGGCGACCGGACGGTGCGCGTGTCGAGCCCGGATCGCGTCTACTTCCCGGCGCGCGGTGAGACCAAGCTCGATCTCGTGCGGTACTACCTCGCGGTGGGCGACGGGATCGTGCGGGCGCTGCGGGAGCGGCCGTGCATGCTGCACCGGTTCCCGTCCGGGGTGGCGGGGGAGAAGGTCCACCAGAAACGGGTCCCGAACGGGGCGCCGGACTGGCTCCAGACCGTCCGCGTCGACTTCCCCTCCGGCAGGCACGCCTACGAACTGTGCGTCACGCATCCCGCCGACGTGATCTGGGCGGTGCAGATGTCGACCGTCGAGTTCCACCCGTGGAACTCCCGCCGCGCCGACACCGAAAGCCCCGACGAGTGGCGCATCGACCTCGACCCGATGCCGGACTGCCCGTTCTCCACCGTGCGGAAGGTCGCCCACACCGTCCACGAGATCCTGGACGAACTCGGCATCACCGGCTGGCCGAAGACCTCCGGCGGGCACGGCCTGCACGTCTACGTCCGGATCGAGCCCCGGTGGGGTTTCCAGGAGGTCCGCCGGGCGGCGCTCGCCTTCGCCCGCGAAGTCGAACGCCGGATGCCCGACGAGGTCACCACCACCTGGTGGCGCAAGGATCGCGACCCGTCGAAGCTGTTCGTGGACTACAACCAGAACGCTCGCGACCACACGATCGCGAGCGCCTATTCGGTGCGCGGCGTGCCCGAAGCCGTCGTCTCGACCCCGATCAGGTGGGACGAGATCGACGACGTCGAACCGCGCGAGTTCACCATCGCCACCGTGCCCGCGCGCTTCGCCGAACTCGGCGACCTGCACGCGGGCATCGACGACACGGCCTACTCGCTCGACACCCTGCTCGAATGGGCGGACCGGGACGGCCTCGACACCGAAAGCGAGTGAGCCCCCCCGCATTCAGAGGACTAAATGCGTAAAGAGGTCGGCCGAGACCCCCGCATTTAGAGGACTAAATGCGGGGACTCGCCGGATGGGTCACTTGCCGACGTAGGCCGCTAGGTGCTCACCCGTCAGCGTCGAACCGGTCGCCACGAGATCGGACGGCGTGCCTTCGAAGACGACCTTGCCGCCGTCGTGGCCGGCGCCCGGGCCGAGGTCGATGATCCAGTCCGCGTGCGCCATGACCGCCTGGTGGTGCTCGATCACGATCACGGACTTGCCCGCGTCGACGAGCCGGTCCAGCAGGCCGAGCAGGTTCTCGACGTCGGCGAGGTGCAGACCGGTGGTCGGCTCGTCGAGGACGTAGACGCCGCCCTTGTCGCCCATGTGCGTCGCGAGCTTGAGCCGCTGCCGTTCACCGCCGGAGAGCGTGGTGAGCGGCTGGCCGAGGCTGAGGTAGCCGAGCCCGACGTCGTTGAGCCTGCCGAGGATCGCGGCCGCGGCGGGGATGCGTCCCTCGCCTTCGGAGAAGAACTCCACGGCTTCCGACACCGGCATCGCGAGCGCCTCGCTGATGTTCTTGCCGCCGAAGGTGTACTCCAGCACCGAGGCCTGGAACCGCTTGCCGTCGCACTCCTCGCAGGTGGTCGAAGTGCCTGCCATGATGCCCAGGTCGGTGTAGATGACACCCGCGCCGTTGCAGTTCGGGCAGGCACCCTCGGAGTTGGCGCTGAACAGCGCGGGCTTCACGCCGTTGGCCTTGGCGAACGCCTTGCGGATCGGTTCGAGCAGGCCGGTGTAGGTGGCCGGGTTGCTCCGCCGCGAGCCGCGGATGGGCGTCTGGTCGACCGAGACGACACCTTCGGCGGCGGGGATCGATCCGTGGATCAGCGAGCTCTTGCCGGAGCCCGCGACGCCGGTGACGACGCAGAGGACGCCGAGCGGGACGTCGACGTTCACGTTCCGCAGGTTGTGGCGGTCCGCGCCGCGGATCTCCAGTTTGCCGGTGGGCTTGCGGACGCTGTCCTTGAGCGAGGCCCGGTCGTCGAGGTGCCTGCCGGTGCTGGTGTCGCTGGCGCGCAGGCCTTCGACGGTGCCCTCGAAGCAGATCGTCCCGCCCTCGGTGCCCGCGCCGGGGCCGAGGTCGACGATGTGGTCGGCGATCGCGATCGTCTCCGGCTTGTGCTCCACGACGAGCACCGTGTTGCCCTTGTCGCGCAGCTGCTGGAGCAGGTTGTTCATCCGCTGGATGTCGTGCGGGTGCAGGCCGATCGTGGGCTCGTCGAAGACGTAGGTGACGTCGGTGAGCGAGGAGCCGAGGTGCCGGATCATCTTCGTGCGCTGCGCCTCACCACCCGACAGCGTGCCGGACGGCCGGTCGAGGGAGAGGTAGCCGAGGCCGATGTCCACGAAGGAGTCGAGCGTGTGCTGGAGCTTCTCCAGCAGCGGCGCGACCGACGGCTCCTTGAGCCCGCGGACCCAGTCGGCGAGGTCGCTGATCTGCATGGAGCAGGCGTCGGCGATGTTGATCCGCTTGATCTTCGACGACCGCGCGAGCTCGCTCAGCCGGGTGCCGTCGCATTCGGGACAGGTGGTGAAGGTGACCGCCCGGTCCACGAACGCGCGGATGTGCGGCTGCATCGCCTCGCGGTCCTTGGACAGGAAGGACTTCTGGATCGTGGGGATCAGACCCGAGTAGGTCAGGTTGATGCCGTCGATCTTGAGCTTGACCGGCTCCCGGTAGAGCAGGTCGTCCAGCTGCTTCTTGGTGTACTTCTTGATCGGCTTGTCGGGGTCGAAGAAGCCGCAGCCGCGGAGGATGCGGCCGAACCAGCCCTCCATGGAGAACCCGGGGACCGACAGGGCGCCCTCGTTGAGGGACTTGGTGTCGTCGTACAGCGCGGTGAGGTCGATGTCGTTGACCTTGCCCCGGCCCTCGCAGCGAGAGCACATACCACCGGTGATGCTGAACTCGCGGCGTTCCTTCGTGGTCCGTCCGGCCTTCTCCGTGGTCACGGCGCCCGCGCCGGAGATCGAGGCGACGTTGAAGGAGAAGGCCTGCGGGGAGCCGATGTGCGGCTTGCCGATCCGGCTGAAGAGGATGCGCAGCATCGCGTGGGCGTCGGTGGCGGTGCCGACGGTGGAGCGGGGGTCGGCGCCCATCCGCTGCTGGTCGACGATGATCGCGGTGGTCAGGCCGTCGAGGACGTCGACCTCGGGCCGGGCCAGCGTCGGCATGAAGCCCTGCACGAAGGTGCTGTAGGTCTCGTTGATCAGCCGCTGCGACTCGGCCGCGATCGTGTCGAAGACCAGCGAGCTCTTGCCCGACCCGGAGACGCCGGTGAACACCGTCAGCCGGCGCTTCGGCAGCTCGACGGCGACGTTCTTGAGGTTGTTCTCGTTCGCACCCAGTACGCGGATCAGATCATGGCTGTCCGCGGGGTGTTCCTCGGGTGGCTGCGGCCTGGTGGTCTTGCGCATCGTGTCTCCATCCTGATGTAGGCCGCGTTCACGGTCCGTCAGCCTCTCCGGGCTCGATCTAACCAGTTTCGAGCCGTTCGTCCTCTTCGTTCGTGCGGTACGTCCGCGACGATGATCACGCTAGGTGAATCCGGGCCGCCGCCGCTTCTCGATTCCTGACCGGCCTCGGCTGAAGGGCGCTTCAGCTCCAGCCCTCGCTCTTGGTCGCCTTCAGGTAGTCCTCGACCGGCGGACCGACCGGCCTGCCCTCGTACTGGGTGGACAGCACCACCGACGACCTGATCTCGCCGTGTTTGCCCAGCCGTTCGAAGAGGCCTTCGAGATGTTCGAGCGACACGGCGCGCACCTTCAGCATGGTGCAGCGGTCGCCGCTGAGCCGGTGCAGTTCGACCACCTCCGGGTAGTCGTCTGACTTGCTGGTGCGCAGCAGGCAGCTGCCGAGCGAGCAGCGCATCTCTACGAACGCCTGCAGCTCGTACCCGGCGCGGCGCGCGTCGACCTGGGCGCGGTAGCCGGTGACGACGCCGGCCTCCTCCAGTCGCCGGACCCGTTCGGCGACCGCGGGCGCGGAGAGGTTCACGCGACGGCCGAGCTCCTTGAACGAGAGCCGCCCGTCGCTCTGGAGCGTTTCGAGGAGCCGCCAGTCGAGGTCGTCCAGCGCTCTTTCCGATCGTAAGGTCATCGAGCCCGGATTCCTTTCATGATGGGCCTCGCACCCCCGCGAGGCCTTCGTCAGCCTATTCGCCGGGGCGCCCGGAATCCCTAGGTTTGAATCATGAAACCGATGTTCGCGCTCTTCATGGGCGTCGCCTGTCTCAGCACCGCGGTCGTCGGCCTGTCCACCACGGCGGCGTTGATCGTGGTCGAGCACGCCGGTGCCGCGTGGAGCGGGCTGCCGAACGCCGTGCTGGTACTCGGTTCCGCCGTGGGGTCGCTGTCCTCGGGCGCCCTGGCCGCTCGTTTCGGCAGGCGCCTCGTTCTGGTGCTGATGTACGGCGCCGCGGTGGCGGGCGCGCTGATCTCCTTCGCCGGTGTGCTCGGCGATTCCGTGCTCGCGCTGGTGGCGGGGATGCCGTTGATCGGATTCGGCAACAGCGGGGCGCAGCTCTCGCGGTACACGGCCGCCGACCTGGCGCCCGAGCACCGCAAGGGTTTCGCACTGTCCACAATGGTCTGGGCGGGGACCGTCGGGGCGATCGCGGGGCCCGCGCTGATCGCGCCGGCCGCGGCCCGGGCCGAAGCCGCCGAACTGCCCGCCCTGTCCGGCCCGATCGCGGCCGGGGCGTTCGTCGTCGCGATCGCGGTGGTCGCTGTCGTCACCCTGCCGCGAAGCCTCGCCGCCCCGGCGGAGCGGGCGCCGAGGCGGGAGCGGATGTCCGTGCGGAACCCGGTGATCCTCGGGCCGCTCGTGGCGATGGTCGGCGCGCAGCTGGCCATGGTGGCGGTGATGACGATGACCCCGGTCCAGCTGCACGAGCACGGTCAGGGACTCGACGTCGTCGGCTGGGTGCTGAGCGCCCATCTGATCGGGATGTTCGCGCTGGCACCGTTGTCCGGCTGGATCACCGACCGCTGGGGCGGCCGCGCGACCATCTTCGGCGGGATCGGCACGCTCACCGTCGCGGCGGTCACCGCGATCGGCGCGCCCGATTCGCATCACGTGGGAATCCCGGTCGCGATGTTCCTGCTGGGTTACGGCTGGAACCTGGTGTTCGTCGGCGGCAGCGGCATGCTCAGCCGCGATCTCCCGCCCGCCCAGCGCGCGAGGGCGCAAGGCACTGTCGACGCCTTCGTCTGGGGAACCTCCGCGGCGGCGAGCCTGCTCGCCGGGCAACTGTTCGGCCTAGGCGGATACGTCTTGGTCGCCGTCGCGGGCGGTCTGTGCGCCCTCGCCCCGCTCGCGGTGATCGGCCGCCGGGCCGGCGTGGCCGGGCCCGTTGAAAAAGCCGGGCTCCGCTGATCTGCGAAACCCGGGCCGTGCCGTCATACTGCTTCACTCCGACACGAACGAACCCGTGATGACGCAGATCACGTCGGTGACCGATTCGGAGGGTCTTAGGGTGAAAGCAGACAAGGTGCGGGAGATCGGGGGTGCACGATGAGCGAGTTCGCGGTGAATCTGCGGGACCGGGTACGGCAGGCGAGGGAGGACGTCCGGATCGCCAGGCTGGACTCGGACGACGACCGTGCCTCGGCCGTCGGCGCCGATCTGGCCAACCTGGAGCGACTGGCCGCCGAGCACGGGGTGGAACTGCCGGAACAGACCTCGGACGACGCCCGGGCGTGACCCCGGGTTCCGTGCCGATGATCGGCCTTTGACACCCTGGGGCGTGTGACCGAAAGCCTGAGCCGGATCCGCGCCTTCCTGGCGGACCGCGAGCCGCCGACACCCTGCCTGGTGGTGGACACCGACCTGGTCGCGGAGCGGGCGGCCGCGGTCTCGGCGGCGTTCCCGGACGCGCTGATCCGGTACGCGGTCAAGGCGAATCCCCTTCCCGAGGTGCTCGACGCGGTGCTGTCGACCGGAGCGGGGTTCGACGTGGCGGGCACGGCGGAGATCGCGCTGTGCCTGTCGCGGGGCGCGCGAGCGGCGGAACTGGCCTACGGCAACACGATCAAGAAACCCGCGGACGTCGCGGCCGCGTACGCGCGCGGTGTCCGCGAGTTCACCACGGATTCCGCCGGTGATCTGGCGAATCTGGCCGAGCACGCGCCCGGTTCGCTGGTCTCGGTCCGCCTGCTGACCGGCGGCCCGGACTCGGTGACGCCGTTCGGGCACAAGTTCGGCTGCGAACCGGCGGTGGCCGCCACCCTGCTCCGGCAGGCGGTGGAGGCCGGGCTGCGGCCCGGAATCGCGTTCCACGTCGGTTCGCAGCAGCCGGATCCGGCGGCGTGGGAGATCGGGATCGCGACCGCGGCCAAGGTCGCCGCCGACGCGGGCGTCGGCCTGGAGCGGCTCAACATCGGCGGCGGGTTCGCCACCGAACACCGTGAATCCGTGCCGTCGCTGGCGGACTACGCGGCGGTGATCCGCCCGGCCCTGGAGGCGCGTCTGCCGGGGCCGGAACTGCTGCTGGAGCCGGGCCGCGTGATCGTCGCCGACGCCGGGCTCATCCGGACCGAAGTCGTCCTGGTGACCACTCGCGCCGCCGCCGACGAACGCCGCTGGGTCTACCTCGACGTCGGCAGGTACAACGGGATGGCGGAGTGCGAGAACGAAGCTGTCGCGTATCGGCTGGAGGCCGTCGGCGTTAAGGGTCCGGAAGGGCCGGTGGTCCTCGCCGGGCCGACCTGCGATGGTGACGACGTGCTGTACCAGCGGACGCCGTGCGCGCTGCCGATGTCGCTGAAGGCGGGCGACCGGCTGGACATCCCGGGCACCGGGGCCTACACCGCCAGCTATTCTTCCGTCGCTTTCAACGGAATCGAGCCGTTGCGCACCTATTCTGTGGGGAGGTTCGCCGATGCCGGGTGAAGAACCACTCGTCGGCCGGTTCGCCGGCCGCCACGTACTCGCGGAGTTCGAGGGGATCGAGCCTTCGCTGCTCGACGACGCCGAACTCCTGAAGAAGACGCTCGCCGAAGCGGTGACGGAGGCGGGGGCGACGGTCTGCGAAGTCGTGTCGCATTCCTTCGCCCCGCAAGGGGTCACCGTGCTCGCGCTGCTGGCCGAGTCGCACGCGTCCGTGCACACCTATCCGGAGATCGGTTCGGTGTTCGTGGACGTGTTCACCTGCGGGGACCGGGCGGATCCGGAGCGGGCGGTGGCACTACTGGCGAAGATGCTGGGCGCCGGCACGGTCCGGATGTCCACTGTGGAACGAGGAGAGAACTGATGGCGCCACGAGTGATCGTCGAGCCGATGGGCGCCGGGCTCACCCGGAACTGGGACGTCGAGGAGGTCCTGTTCGAGGGCCGCACCGCGTTCCAGAACGTCCTCATCGGACGGACCGCGCAGGGGATCTCCCTGTTCTGCGACGACGAACGGCAGAGCACCGAGCAGAGCCAGCTCGTCTACCACGAAGCGCTGATGGTCCCGTCGCTGCTGCTCGCCGAACGCGTCGAGCGGGTGCTGATCATCGGCTCCAGCGAAGGGGTCGCCTCCGAGCTCGCGGTCGCCGCGGGGGTCGAGGTGGTCGATCACGTCGACATCGACGCCGAGGCCGTGCGGGCCTGCGCGGAGTACCTTCCCTACGGCTACACGCTCGACGATCTGGCCCGCGCCGAGCGCGGCGAGGGGAAGGTGCGCGTCCACTACCGCGACGGCTGGGAGTTCCTCGCCGAGGCGAAGGAGCGCGGGGACACCTATGACGTGGTCGTGATCGACCTGCCGGACGAGAACGACGATCCGGCGGCCCAGCACAACCGGCTGTACGGTGCCGGCTTCCTGGCCAGGTGCACGGCGCTGCTCGCCGACGGGGGAGTGGTCGGCTGCCAGGCGGGCTGCCCGACGCTGTGGCGCAACCAGACGCTGATCGCGTCGTGGCGCCGGTTCACCGAGTCGTTCGGGACGGTTCTCTACTACGGCTCGGACGAGCACGAGTGGGCTTTCCTGAGCGGCAGGACCGACGCGATCGACGACCCCGGCGCTCTCGTCGCGAAGCGGATCGGCAAGGCGGGAATCGGCGAGTCCACTGTGGATGAAGAAGCGCTGCGGGCGAACACGGTGCCACCGATTTCGTTGCGTCGCCACCGGTGAATTCCGTGATCGTCAGCCACCCGAGATGATCGTCGTGGTCCTACCGAAGGATCCGCCATCTGGTCGTTGCCGGGTGTCCTGACGCGGGTCCAGAATCGCTCGGGTGAACAGCTGTCGCGAGGAGATCGCCTCTGGGGTGGACAGGGAATCCGCGGTCTGCGCGGCATTCGCGAGTTTGACCGCGAGTGTCACGGAAGACCTGGGGCCGGGTCGGGTCGTGGACACGTTGTCCAGCGAATGTGTGCGCCTGCTGCCGATCGAATCGATGGAAGTCTTCCTTCCGGGGCTGGAAATCGAACGCTATCCGGCGCTCGTCGAGGAGGGGCCCGCGCTCGAGTCGTTCGAAACCGGGAATGCCGTCGCTGTCGAAGACCTCGCCGCCGAGATCCGGCGCTGGCCCGGCTACGTGGCGAGAATGGCGGAACAGGGTTATGTGGCGGTTTCCGCGATTCCGTTGCGCGCCATGGAGGAAACCGTCGGTTCGATAGCCTTCCTCAGCGCCGAAACCTCGGTTCTGAGCGACGAGGACCACCGGCTGGGGCAGGCGCTCGCCGATGTCGCCGCCCTGTGCCTGCTGCAGCACCGGGAGTTGCACCACTACCGGACGCTTTCGGCGCAGTTGCAGACCGCGCTCGACAGCCGGGTGATCATCGAGCAAGCCAAAGGCATGCTCGCCGAGCGCGCCGGTATCGACGTCGCTACCGCGTTCCGGCGCTTGCGTGCCTACGCGCGCGGTTCGAGCAGGAAGCTGGTGGAGGTCGCGCGCGAGTTCGTCGAAGGCACGCTGGACAGCGAGAAACTTCTTCAGCCGCGAGGCCGGTGACAACTGACGGGAACGGCCCGGCAAGTGCTGGTAGGGCCGTTGGTCATCGGAACCGGGGACTTGTCCCGGTGAACGCGCGACCGAGCGGCCCTAGGGCACGGGGGCCTGATCGGAAAGGCTGCACGCAGAGGAAAGGATGCGTGGAGTCATGGCGCTGCTGGGAAGCCTACTTGGGAAGAGTCGTTCGGTGCGGCCGAGCCTGCTTCCGTTGCTGGAGTTGAGGTCGGCGGTAGTGACGCTGAGGTCCGGGTACGGGCTGGCGCCGACCGGGGCGGGGACGGTCTGCTTCTTCGCCGAGGGCCGTCCGGGCGCGGGGACGGAGGCGGAGATCATCGCCGGTCTCGCCGGGGACTCCGCCCGCCGCAACGTGGTCACCCATGACGCGCACGGGCGGACGATCGTGCGCTGCTGGCGGGAGAACGGGGACCTGGGCTGGCTCCTCGGCGATCTCGTCGACGTCAACGAGAGGCTGGCTCAGGCCGGGTTCGCGGCCTGGCTGCTGCACACGACGGTCGACTTCGCCGAACTGCGGGACATGCGGCATCCGAGGCTGACCATGGTCTACCGGCGGGAGCGCGGATCCTTCTACCCGTACGCCCCGCGCGGGACCCGCGGCCGGGACCGGGCGATGGAACTGAAGATCCGCTCGTCGCTGACCCGGATCGTGGCGATGGAATCCGACATCGGCCGGTGGCGCCCGGTGTGACCGGGCTTCTCAGCCGGGCAAGCCGCTGAGCCAGCCGCGCAGCCGCTGGACACGCCGGTCCCGCGTGGTCCATCGCGGAAGGTGGAACCGGCGCGGGAAGGCGGGGGCCGTGTCCTCGAGCCGCCGGACGGCGGTCAAGACGCCGTCGAGCAGGGACGCGGGCGGCTCCGGTTTCGCCATGAGCCTCGGCAGCTTTTCCAGTTCGACGGAGACCTGGGGCCAGGCGGCCGCGTGCGCGCCGGGACGGCGTCGGGTCTCGCAGATTCTCGTGGTCACGTCCCGGTCACCTTCCCGCACGACGGGTTCAGCGGTTCGTCACCTTCGACGATGCGGTATCGACGGCCGTTCCGGTGAGCGCCGAAGGTTGTGCCATCGAGGGCACAAAGACCCCACTCGGTCGCCGGACGGGTACTGCGGGTCACGGGTTGGCGTCGAAAGGCCGGAGGGGCCGAGGGCGGTGGGACAATGCCCGCCCGTTCGCCATCCCCGGTTCCGGGAAAAGGACTTCATGCCCTGTGCGGGCGCCGCGCCGGAGGGCACTCTGTCGGCGGACGTCCGCCGGTTCCGGCGGCGGGACGGGAGGCCGGTGATGACCGGGATCCAGCGGCGTGCGGCCGTGGTCGTCGGCGTGGACGCCTCGCAGTCGTCTCGGGCGGCGGTGCGCTGGGCCGCGGGGGAGGCGGCGAGACGGGACAGCGCGCTGAAGCTCCTTCACATCGACGGCCGCCGCTGGGAGGGCGGCGCCGCGCGGGACAACCTCGCCGCCGCGAGTATCGCCAGGGAGGCCGAACCGGCGGTGCCCACCGAACACGAGGTGAAACTCGGCGGTATCGCCGACGAACTGGTCGCGGAGTCGAGATCCGCGTCGCTGCTGGTGCTGGGGACACACGGGTTCGGCGCGCTGCGCGGAGCGCCGATCGGCGCGGTCACCACGGAGGTGGCCGGGCACGCGAGATGTCCGGTGGTCGTCGTCCGGGGCCTGACCGCTCCCCGCCGGGGTGAGGTGGTCGTCGGCGTCGACGCGTCCGGGGACAGCGAGCGGGCCCTGGTTTTCGCTCTCGACAGCGCATCGGCGCGGAACACCACACTGGTCGTCGTGCATGCCTGGCACGACGGCGTCCTCGAGGCCGGAGCCGAGCTGGCCGGAGTCGAAGCGGCGGAGGAACGCGCGCTGGAGGACCGGTTGGCGGCCTGGCGCGACAAGTATCCCGGCGTCGTCCTCAGGCTCGTGGTCGTCCGTGATCGCAACGTGGCCCGTGCGCTCATCCGGGTGGTCCCGCACGCGGGACTGATCGTCATCGGATCGTCCGGTGGCGGGCTCGGGAGCACGGCACAGGGGCTGCTGAGCCGCGCGAGATGCCCGGTCGCGCTGATCCGTGAAGCCGCACGCGGGTGAATTGCGGCCGCGAGCAGGATTGATTTCCGGGAAACTGCCGGACAATGGTCCCGGCGAGACCACGATCGACGGAGAAGGTGCATGCCGAACCCGACCTCCCAGCGGCCCATGACCCCGGCCGCGGCCCCGATCCGAGTGCTGCTCGTCGAAGACCACAAGATGGTGGCCGAGGCGCTCGGCGCGGCGTTCGAGGAATTCCCGGAAATCCATCTGGTGGCGTCGGTGGAGTCCCTCGCGCACGGAATGATCGCGGCGCAGGAGCTGTTGCCCGACATCGTCCTGCTCGACCGGCGGCTGCCGGACGGGGACGGGATCGAGGCGATCGCCGGGTTCCGCGCGGTTTCGCCGTCGAGCCGGGTGCTCGTGCTGACCGGCGACGCGAACAGCGCCATCGCCGCCAGGATCCTCGAGGTCGGCGGGGCCGGTCTGCTGCTGAAATCGGGTCTGCTCGACGAGTTGATCACGGCGATCCGTACCGTCGCGGCGGGTGACGTGGTCATCGATCCGGAACTGCTCAGTGGCGCGCTCGCCCTGCTGGCCGGGAGCGCCGGCAGGCTCGGCCCGGTGCTGACCCTGCGGGAGCGGCAGGTGCTCGGGCTGATCGCCGACGGCGCGGGAACCGACAGGATCGCCGAGGAGCTGAGGCTCGCCCGGAATACCGTGCGGAATCACGTGCAGCGAATCCTGGTTAAGACCGGGACCCATTCGAAACTCGAAGCCGTCGCGCACGCGCGGAAGAATGGCCTCCTCGAACGGCCGTAGCGGTGAGAGGTATCCGAGTGCCAAGCTGCACTATGGCCATGCTGCCATCGGAACAGGCGCCTGATCACCGCAGCGCTGTGCTCTTCGAGCTGTTCGTGCACAGTGTCGTCGACTACGCCATTTACATGCTGGACGTCGAGGGCAGGGTGATCAGCTGGAACCCGGGGGCGGAACGGATCAAGGGCTATTCCGAGGAGGAAATCCTCGGCCGTCATTTCTCGGCTTTCTACACCAAGGCCGACGTCGTGGCCGGGAAACCCGCCGAGGAACTCTTGATCGCCGCGGAGGTGGGGAGTTACGAGCACGAGGGCTGGCGGATCCGTCGTGGTGGCGAACAGTTCTGGGCCAACACCGTGATCACCGCGCTGCGGGACGAGCGGGGCACCCTCGTCGGTTTCGGAAAAGTCACTCGTGACCTCACCGAACGCCGGAGATCAGAGGAGGAGTCGACCGGCTGGCGGCTGGCGTTCGCCCATTTCGTTCGCGCACAGGAAACCGAACGTCGCCGTATCGCGTGGGATGTTCACGACGATTCCATTCAGTCGATGATCGCGGTGAGCATGCGGTTGCAGATGCTCGCCACGCAACGCCGGGATCCCGCGTTGATGCAACTCGACGAAGCGATTCAAGGAGCGATCCGGCGGTTGCGGATCCTGGTCGCCCAATTGCGGCCGCCCGCGCTGAACGACGACGACCTGGTCGCCTCCGTCCGCGACTACCTCGACGACGTCGTCGCCGGCTGGGGACTGGACTGCACGTTGCGGCACGATTTCGCCGCCAAACCGCCGCCTGACATCGTCGTCACGGCTTTCCGGATCCTTCAGGAGGCGTTGGTGAACGTGCGGAAGCACGCGAACGCCACCTCAGTCGTGGTGTCCCTGACCGGACAGGACGGCGGCCTGCTGGCGACGGTCGCCGACAACGGCGACGGGATGAAGGCGGACCTCGAGCATTCCCGCGAAGTGTCCTCGGGCGAGCACATCGGAATGGCTTCGATGCGTGAGCGCGCGGAAGCGGCGCAAGGATGGTTCCGGATATCCAGCGGGCCCGGCGAGGGTACGTCGGTGGCCTTCTGGATTCCGCTGGGGCCTCCCTGGTCCGCGCGGAAATGACGGTATCCCCCAGGACCTGCGGGGAACCAGAACGAAGGAGGCACCGCGATGCCGGAACCGGGAATCAAGCGTGGATCGAGGGACGCGGTCCGAGTGGGCGGTGCGATCGACGACGAAGGCCTGCAGCGGTTGCTGGAGGGGCTGAAAGCCGTCCGTGACGGCGATTTCAGCACCCGGCTGCCCCAGGTGGACGACGGGCTGATGGACGAGATGGCGGTCGTCTTCAACGGGATGGTCGACCAGCTGGCGCTGTTCACCTCCGAGGTCACCCGGGTCGCGCGGGAGGTGGGGACCGAAGGCAAGCTCGGCGGCCAGGCGGCGGTGCCCTCGGTTTCGGGGACCTGGAAGGACCTCACCGATTCGGTGAACGCGATGGCGGGCAACCTCACCGGCCAGGTCCGCGACATCGCCGAGGTCGCGACCGCGGTGGCGAAAGGCGATCTCTCCCAGAAGATCACCGTCGACGTCAAAGGCGAGATGCTGGAGTTGAAGAACACGATCAACACGATGGTGGATCAGCTGTCGTCGTTCGCCGACGAGGTCACGCGGGTGGCGCGCGAGGTGGGCAGCGAAGGCAGGCTGGGCGGGCAGGCGGAAGTGCCGGGTGTGGCGGGGACGTGGCGGGATCTGACGACGTCGGTGAACTTCATGGCGGGCAACCTGACCGATCAGGTGCGTTCCATCGCCGAGGTCACGACCGCCGTGGCGAAGGGCGACCTGTCGCAGAAGATCACGGTGGACGCGCGGGGCGAGATCCTGGAGTTGAAGAACACGATCAACACGATGGTGGATCAGTTGTCCTCGTTCGCCGACGAGGTCACCCGGGTCGCCCGGGAGGTCGGGACCGAGGGCGCCCTCGGCGGGCAGGCCCAGGTGCCGGGTGTGGCGGGGACGTGGCGGGATCTGACGACGTCGGTGAACTTCATGGCGGGCAACCTCACCGCGCAGGTGCGGTCGATCGCCCAGGTGGCCACGGCGGTGGCGAAGGGTGACTTGTCGCAGAAGATCACGGTGGACGCGCGGGGCGAGATCCTGGAGTTGAAGAACACGATCAACACGATGGTGGACCAGCTGTCGTCGTTCGCGGACGAGGTCACGCGGGTGGCGCGTGAGGTGGGTACCGAGGGGCGGCTGGGTGGTCAGGCGGACGTCAAGGGTGTGTCGGGGACGTGGAAGGGCTTGACCGAGTCCGTGAACGTCATGGCGGACAACCTGACCGACCAGGTGCGCTCCATCGCCGAGGTCACCACGGCGGTGGCGAAGGGCGATCTGTCGCAGAAGATCCGTGTCGACGCGCGCGGCGAGATCCTGGAACTCAAGGACACCATCAACACGATGGTCGGCCAGCTGTCGTCGTTCGCGGACGAGGTCACGCGGGTGGCGCGTGAGGTGGGTACCGAGGGGCGGCTGGGTGGTCAGGCGGACGTCAAGGGTGTGTCGGGGACGTGGAAGGGCTTGACCGTGTCGGTCAACGTCATGGCGGACAACCTGACCGACCAGGTGCGTTCCATCGCCCAGGTCGCGACCGCGGTCGCGAGAGGCGACCTGTCCCAGAAGATCACCGTCGAAGCCAAGGGTGAGGTCGCCGCGCTCGCCCAGACGATCAACACGATGGTCGACACGTTGTCGGCGTTCGCGGACGAGGTCACGCGGGTGGCGCGCGAGGTCGGCACCGAGGGCATCCTCGGCGGCCAGGCCCGGGTGCCGAACGTCGCCGGCACCTGGAAGGACCTCACGGACAACGTCAACTCGATGGCCAACAACCTCACCGGCCAGGTCCGCAACATCGCCCAGGTGACCACCGCGGTCGCGCGGGGCGACCTCTCCCGCAAGATCGACGTCGACGCGCGGGGCGAGATCCTGGAGCTCAAGACCACCATCAACACGATGGTCGACCAGCTCTCCGCGTTCGCCGCGGAGGTCACCCGCGTCGCCCGCGAGGTCGGCAGCGAGGGACGGCTCGGTGGCCAGGCCGAGGTCGAAGGCGTTTCGGGTACCTGGAAGCGGCTGACGGAGAACGTCAACGAGCTGGCCGGGAACCTGACGCGGCAGGTCCGGGCCATCGCCGAGGTCACCAGCGCGGTGGCCACCGGCGACCTCACCCGGTCGATCTCCGTCGAGGCCCAGGGTGAGGTCGCGGAACTGAAGGACAACATCAACGCGATGGTCCAGTCGCTGCGCGAGACGACGCGGGCCAACGAGGAGCAGGACTGGCTCAACACCAACCTGGCGCGGATCTCGGGCCTGATGCAGGGGCACCGGGACCTGCGGGTGGTGGCCACGCTCATCATGAACGAACTGACCCCGCTGGTCGGCGCCCAGCACGGGACGTTCTTCCTCACCGAAGCCGGCGAGAACGGCACCCGGCTGCGGTTGATCACCAGCTACGGGCACAGTGAGGAAGCGGACACTCCCTCGGACTTCGCGATGGGGCAGTCGCTGATCGGGCAGGCCGCGCAGACCAAGAAGCCGATCGTGGTCGACCGGACGCCGCCGGACTTCGTGAAGATCTCGTCGAGTCTCGGCTCCGCCCCACCGGTCACCCTGATCGTGCTGCCGATCGTTTTCGAGGACCAGGTGCTCGGCGTCATCGAACTGGCGTCGTTCGGCGAATTCACCGCCGTCCGCAAGGATTTCCTCGAACAGCTGATGGAGACCATCGGGGTCAACGTCAACACGATCATCGCCAACGCGCGGACCGACTCGCTGCTGGAGGAATCCCAGCGGCTGGCCCAGGAACTGCAGGCACGATCGGAGGAGCTCCAGGCGCAGCAGGCGAAGCTGCAGATCTCCAACGCGGAACTGGAGGAGAAGGCCGAACTGCTCGCGCGGCAGAACCGGGACATCGAAGTGAAGAACTTCGAAATCGAGCAGGCACGACAGGAGATCGAGGAACGTGCGCAGCAGCTCGCGCTGGCGTCGAAGTACAAGTCGGAGTTCTTGGCCAACATGTCGCACGAACTCCGGACCCCGTTGACCAGCCTGCTCATCCTCGCCGGGGTGCTGTCCCAGAACTCGACCCAGAACCTGACCCCCAAACAGGTCGAGTTCGCGAAGGTGATCCAGTCCGCGGGCACCGACCTGCTGCAGCTGATCAACGACATCCTCGACCTGTCCAAGGTCGAGGCGGGCAAGATGGACATCCACCACGAGCCGTTCCCGCTGCGCCAGCTACTCGACTACGTCGGCACGACGTTCCGTCCGCTGACCGCGGAGAAGGGGCTCGACTTCCAGGTCACCGTGGAACCCAACGTGCCGGAACTCCTGTTCACCGACGAGCAGCGACTGCGGCAGGTGCTGCGGAACCTGCTGTCGAACGCGGTCAAGTTCACCGAGGACGGCAGCGTCGAACTGCGGGTCAAACTGGTCGACACGATCGTCGCGTCCTCCGCGGGCGGCCAAGAGTCGCTGGTCGCGTTCAGCGTGATCGACACCGGGATCGGGATCGCCGAAGAGAACCTCGATTCGATCTTCGGCGCCTTCCAGCAGGCCGACGGCACCACGAGCCGGAAGTACGGCGGCACCGGGCTCGGCCTCTCGATCAGCCGCGAGGTCGCGTACCTGCTCGGCGGCGAGATCCGGGCGGACAGCGTGCTGGGGACGGGCAGCACGTTCACCCTGTACCTGCCGGTGGCCAGGTTCGCCGTGCCTGCGGGACTCGACGAGTCCACTGTGGACAAATCCGGCGCGGAGCGGCGCGTGCTGGTGGTGGAGAGTGAGCAGAACAGCCTGCTGACCCTGCTCGCCCGCGGTGTCGCGGCCGATGTCGCGGACAGCCACGGCTCGGTCCAGGTGCGGGCGGTGGCCGATCTGACGGAGGCGTTCGAGGAACTGAGACGCGACGGCTATCGCTGCGTCGTGCTCGACACCAGCATCCCCGGGACGAGCGCGTTGACCTTCCTCAAACGGCTCGCCGAGGGGCCGGATCCGGTCGAGGTCCCGGTGCTGGCGTACGCGACCCGCAAGCTCAGCGCCGCGCAGGACCGGCTGCTGCACAGTCACGCGCGGGTGCATCCCGTCGAACTGCTGCCGTCGCTGGACATGCTGCGCGAACGCATCATGCTGCACATCTCGGCCAGCGAACTCGAAGGCATCCTGCCGTTGATGCACCAGCCCGAAGAGGCTCCGACGGCCGTCGAGGAGACGGCGACGGCCGTCGCCACGTCCGCCGAACCGGCACGGTTGCAGGGGCGCAAGGTCCTGCTCGTCGACGACGACGCCCGCAACGTGTTCGCCATCTCGGGAATGCTCGAACTGCACGGGCTGTCGGTCGTGCACGCGCCCAACGGCCGCAAGGGCATCGAGCAACTGCTGTCCGACGACGGCATCGACCTGATCCTGATGGACGTGATGATGCCGGAGATGGACGGCCACGCGACGACGGCGGCGATCCGTGAGATGCCGAGGTTCGCCGGCCTGCCGATCATCACCGTGACCGCGAAGGCGATGGAAGGAGACCGCGAGAAGAGCCTTGCCGCCGGGGCCAGCGACTACGTCACCAAGCCGGTGAACGCGGAGGAACTGCTGGCTTGTATGGAACGCTGGCTCGCGGACTGATGCCGGGGCTACTCCGTGCCGTTGGCGCTGTTCGCGCACAGACGGCGGATGGCCGCGACGATCTCGGTGTTGGGACTGCCCTTCACCAGATATTCGGAGACGCCGGCGGACGCCATCTGGGCGATGGACCGGGTGTCGCTGTGCGCGGAGAACGCCAGCAGCCGCGTATGGGGCACCCGCCGCCGGATCTCCTTGGCCATCCACGCGCCGCCCCCGCCCGGGATCCGGACGTCCAGCACCGCGACCTCCGGGACCAGCAGCTCGGCGAGCGCGACGGCTTCACCCGCGGTCAGCGCGACGGCGACCACTTCGATGTCCGGCTCGGTCTCCAGAAGGGCCCGCAGGGCATCGCCGATGACCGGGTTGTCGTCCGCGACGAGCACCCGAAGTCTGGGGGGCGGCGTTCGATTCATCACCCAGTCCGTGCCCGCGTTGTCCGTTGCGCCGGTGGTGGTCGCGGGCCTCCCTCCGATCATGGCGTGACTCAGCAAGAGATCCGTCGATCGCCTTCGCTCGGTTGCTCGACGAGCGTCCTGGCTACGTCGTGGATCTTCATGTTGTTGTTGCGGCAGAAGGAACGCAGCAGTTCGAACGCGGCGTCGATGTCGATTTGGTAACGCTCGGCGAGGATCCCTTTGGCCTGCTCGATGGGCAGCCGGTGGTCGAGCGCGTACTGGAGCTGCTCGGCACGGGTCCGGTAGAAGCGAAGGCGGTTGCGCATGGCCGCGACGTCGTCGGTCGAGTCGGGCGAGCCGGACGAGGCGGCCGGCGAAAGCGTGGTCTCGGACATGACGGGATCGTCGCAGCGGCGGAACTGCTCCGGGAAGAAGAGAACGTCCTGACTCGAATGATGCAAATGAACCTGGTCCGGTCGGCGGCAGCCACTCGAACGGGTGCCGAACAGGGCCCTTTGGCCTGTCGCAGTGACCGGTCGTGCGCCGTACGCTCTCCTGCGAGGAGGGAAACCGTGGAGGTCGGAATGCTCCGGGTGTTTCTGGTCGACGACCACGAAGTGGTCCGTCGAGGGGTCGCGGACATGCTCGAGGAGGACACTGGTCTGTGCGTGGTCGGTCAGGCCGCCACCTTTTCCCAGGCGCTGGCGAGGATCCCGGCGCTGCGGCCGGACGTCGCGGTGCTCGACGTGCGGCTGCCGGACGGCAACGGCGTCGAACTCGCGCGGGAGCTGCGCTCCAAGATGCCCGAGCTGAAATGCCTGATGCTCACGTCCTACACCGACGAGCAGGCGATGCTGGACGCGATCATGGCGGGCGCGAGCGGCTACGTCATCAAGGACATCCGGGGGATGGACCTGGTGGCCGCGGTCAAGGAGGTCGGCCTCGGCCGGTCCCTGCTGGACGCGCGGGCTGCCGCGACGCTGATGGCGAAGTTCCGTGACGACGCCGCCAAGAAAGGGCCGCTCGCCGGGCTTTCCGAACAGGAGCGCACGCTGCTGGAGCTCATCGGCGAGGGCCTGACCAACCGCCAGATCGCCGAGCGGATGTTCCTCGCCGAGAAGACCGTCAAGAACTACGTGTCCCGGCTGCTGACGAAACTCGGCATGCAGCGGCGCACCCAGGCCGCCGTGCTGGCCACGGAACTGCGACGGCAGTGAGGATTCCGCGCCGCGCTCAGGCGGAAACGAGCGTGTCGAGCAGGACGTCGTCCAGCGGGCGGCGCGGGGTCCACGGCAGCGGCAGGCCGTAGCCGACGCGCAGCAGCACCTGTGGCCACACCCCGCAGCCGAGAAGCCGCCGGAGTTCGGCGCGGGCGGCGCGGACCATGACCGGCGGCGAGATGTACGACGCGTCGAGGCCGGCGCCCGTCGCGGTGAGCAGAACCCGTTGCAGGGCCTGTCCCGCCTGGAGCCGGTCGAGGCGTTCGTCGGTCAGCGAACCGATCACCACCACCAGCGGATCCGGCCGCGTGCCGGTGCTCGCGGCACCGAATCCGTCCAGGAGCCAGCTTTCGTCGGCGGGGGAGCCTTCGGTCGCGTAGGACGGCACGCCGTCGCGTGTGCCCGCGCCCAACCCGGTCCAGCGGCCGAGTTCGGCGACGAAATCGGGATCGGCTAACTGCACCCGGCGGGCGCGGGCGGTGAGATCGCGGAGATGACGGCACTGCTCGGCGTCGAGGCTCGGCATCCACGCGTGCTCCAGTTCGGTGGCGTGGCGGAGAGTGGCGAGCGTGGACCGCGGGACGGCGCTGGGCAGGAACGGCCGTCGGTTGGTACGGCGGCGGGTGATCGCGCGGGCGAGCCGGGAGACCTTCGGGTCGGGGGTGCGTTCGGCGACCGGGCGGACGACGGCGAGCAGATCGGGGTCGGCGCGGCTCGGCATGAGGGTCGTCGCGGGATGGAAACCCAGTGCGTGAATGGCCGTCCGGAGGGTGAAAAGGGCGGCGCCGCACGAGAGGACGAGCTCACGGCCGTCCGGATCCGTGACCGGTAGAATACGGCGCGGATCGGCGTGGAGTTCGATCCCGGTGCCGGTGCACCGGAAGAGCCAGGGTTGGGTGTTGTGCGTCGACGGGGCCAGCGTGGCCGACCGGAGCACGGAATTCACCTGTTCGGAGTTCAGGCGTCCGACCTTGGTGACTTGTATGGTCATGGTTTCCCCCGCCGCTGCGCCACGGGCAATACGGTTGTCTCGATGAGACGGTCCCCGTCCACGGTGCGGGGCCGAAAGAGGAGAAAGTCACCACGGCCGCGAGTCGTCCCGATCTTCGGAGGCGCAGCAGGATGTCGGCTCAGACCCGGTCCGGCGGAAGTGACGACCGGATCACCGGCGCGCTCTCGCAGCTGCGTGTTCGCGAGGTGCTGCGCGATCTCCAGGACCGCATCGAACGGCTCATCGGCACGCGCGACAAGATGGACGGCCTGCTCGAAGCCGTGCTGGCCGTCGCGTCGGGGCTGGAACTCGACGCGACGCTGCACCGGATCGTGCAGGCTGCGATCGACCTCGGCGATGCCACCTACGGCGCCCTCGGGGTGATCGCGGACGACGGTTCGCTCGCCGAATTCGTCTATCTCGGCATCGACGGCGAGACGAAACAACAGATCGGGCATCTCCCGAAAGGTCACGGGCTGCTCGGTTTCGTCATCGACGAGGCGAAACCGGTGCGGCTGGCCGACATCTCGCGGCATCCCGCGTCGGTCGGGTTCCCGCCGTGCCATCCGCCGATGCGGTCCTTCCTCGGGGTGCCGGTCCGGGTGCGCGACGAGGTGTTCGGAAACCTCTACCTCACCGAGAAACGGGGGGAGAGCTTCACCGATGACGACGAGGTCGTCGTCCAGGCGCTCGCCGCCGCGGCCGGGATCGCGATCGAGAACGCCCATCTCTACGAGCAGGCGCGGATCCGCCAGCAGTGGCAGGCGGCGACCAGCGAGGTGACCACGGAGCTGCTGGGCGGCACGGACCCCGTCGAGGCGCTCAACCTGATCGCCAGCCGGGCATTGGAACTGACCGGATCCGACCTCACTCTGCTGGCCCTGCCCGGTCCCGGCAGGCTCGACGTCGGCCCGGACGGCGAGGACGAGGCCGACGAGCTCACCATCGCCGTCTGCGCGGGCGCCCGGGCCACGGAACTGACCGGGGTGCGGATCAGCGTCACCACCTCGTTGCCGGGGGCGGTCTACCGCGACCGGACCCCGCGCAGCGTGCCGGACCTGGTGCTCGGCCCCGAGGGGGAATTCGGTTTCGGGCCGACGCTCGTCGTGCCGCTCCGGGCGCGGGAACGCACGTCCGGGGTGCTGATGGCGGTGCGGAACCCGGGCGCGGTCCCGTTCGAGCTCGCCCAGCTGCCGGTGGTGGCCTCGTTCGCCGACCAGGCCGCCCTCGCGCTCCAGCTCGCCGCGCAGCAGCGCACGGCCAGGGAACTCGACGTGCTCGCCGACCGGGACCGGATCGCCAGGGATCTGCACGATCACGTGATCCAGCGGCTGTTCGCGGTCGGTCTCGCCATGCAGAGCACGCATCGCCGGGCGAACTCCCCGGAACTGCAGCGGAGGATCGGCGACAGCATCGACCAGATGCACGAGATCGTGCACGAGATCCGCACGGCGATCTTCGACCTCCACGGGGGTGAGGCAGGCCAGCACGGAGTGCGGTTGCGGCATCGCCTCTACGACTCGATCGCCGAACTCACCGACGAGACCGCGATCCATCCGACGGTCAGCCTGTCCGGTCCGCTCGACTCGATTCCCCACCCGTTCGCCGAAAACGCCGAGGCGGTGGTGCGGGAGACGGTCGGCAACGTCGTCCGGCACGCGGACGCCAGCGGTGTCTCGGTGAGCGTCGCCGTGAAGGACGACGTCCTGCGGATCGTGGTCACCGACGACGGTGCCGGGATCATCGGCGAGCCCGGCGGCGTCGGCGGGCTGCGGAACCTGCGCGAGCGCGCGGAAAAAGTGGGCGGGACGTTCCGGGTCGAGAGCCGGGAAGAGGGCGGCACCACCGTCGAGTGGACCGCCCCCTTGCGCTGACCGCGTTCAGTTCGCCGACTGCCCGGCGAGGATCTCGTCGACCTCGATCGACCGGGCAACGTCGGAGGCGACGGTCTCCAGGAGTTCCGCGGTGAGGTCCGAAAGCGCCCGCGTCACCGCGAGATAGGCACCGATCTGGGAGGTCGAACTCGCTCTGAGCCCGGCTTCGGCCAATCCGACTCCGACGAACTCGCCGCCGTCTTCCAAACGGAGCAACGCCTCCGCGCGTACCCGGTACGGCTCGTGCTGCAGGGACACGTCAATGGTCCATTTGTCCGTCATCGTCGGCTCCGTTCCGGTCATCGAGACTCCCATCGCGGCCGTTCGCGGCACAGGGTCCTAAGTCCTCGCTGTCCGGGATCGGGGGCGAAAGTCCTCGGGATTCGTGACCGGCGGCCGCTGCGGTCGCCGGATACCCCGGCCGAAGGTGGATCAATCCCCTTCCCCCGGAGCCCACGATGAAGATCCCGTTACCGAACCACGTCGACCAGGCGGTGGCGGCCGCCGTCCGCGCGCCGTCCCCGCTCAACACCCAGCCGTGGCGATTCGTCGTCGACCGGGACCGGATCGAGGTGTGGCTCGACCGCGCCAGGGTGCTCCGGATCGCCGACCCGGACGCCCGCGAGGCGCGGCTTTCGTGCGGCGCGGCGATCTTCAACCTGATCGTCTCCTTGCGCTCCAACGGGAAGACACTCTCGCTCCAGGCGCTGCCGTCCCCGGAGGAGCCGGACCTGCTCGCGGAGATCACGATCGAAGGGGACCGGTTCTCTTCAGCCGAGGAACGGAAACTGGCCGAAGTCGTCTTCCGCCGCCACACGAACCGCCGTCCGTTCCTGGACCGGCCGGTGCCCACCTGGGCCCGGACGACGTTGCGGGCGTCCGCGCTGGTGGAAGGCGGGCTGCTGGAACTGTTCGGCCGGGGTGACCGCGCGAACGCGGTCGCGCGGGCGCTGCACCGGGCCGAAGCCGCGCAGGCGCGCAACGGCGCGTTCCAGGCGGAGGTCGCGCTGTGGACCCGGCGGGCGGCCAACGCCCCGGACGGCGTCCCGGCGACCATCAAACCGCCGTCGCCCCACGGGATCCCCGCGCAGGAGTCGTTCTTCGCCGCCGAACCCGAAGGCGGCGAGCCGGTGCTCGGGGCGGTCCTGACCGCGGACGGCGGGCCCGCCGCGGACCTGCGGGCGGGGATGGTGCTGCAGCGGGTGCTGCTGACCGCGACGGCGGCCGGCCTCGCGACGTCGTTCGTCGGCAGGCCGTTCGAGACCCTGGAAACGCGGACCGCGCTGGACCGGATCTTCGCCGACCTCGGCCGCCCGCACGCGGTGGTCCGCCTGGGATACGGCCGTCCGATGCCGATGACGGCCCGCCGTCAGGTCGAGGAGGTGCTGCTGCGGCGGTCCGAAGCGGCTCTCTGATCCCGGGTCATCTCGTCGACACCCACGTTTCCGATCACCGCCACACACCCGTCATCCCGGGCGGATTCAGTTCTCCGTATGAAGATCATGCGGAATTCCTTGGTGGCGCTGGCCGTCGCAGGCCTTTCGGTCGCGGCGTCCGCGCCCGCCGTGGCGGACGGGACCGCGCGCGATCGCGGTTCGATCGTCATCACCGAGCAGGCGTCCAAGCGGATCCTCGTCCTGCCCGCCGACCGGGCCTCCTGGCAGGACCGGAAGGTGAGCTGGACGTGGGCGCCGAACGCCGCCAACGGGCTGGCGGACCTGGCCGGATCGTGGAGCAACCCGAGCGACGCGAAGCTCGCCGAACGCGGTGGCGAGAAGTACCTGCTCACGTCGGCGTCGGGTGGTTTCGCGGCCGTCGTGCCGTATCCGGCGGGGGACCGGGCGTACTGGGCCGCCAACGTGGGCGGGCCCGCCAACCCGCACAGCATCGAACTGCTGCCCGACGGCAACGTCGCGGTGGCCGCCAGCACCGGCGGCTGGGTGCGGGTCTACACCGCTTCGCAGGGACAGCGCTCGACGACCTACGCCGAGTTCCCGCTGGTGGGGGCGCACGGCGTGGTGTGGGACGCGGACCGGAAGGTCTTGTGGGCCCTGGGCACCGACGCGCTCGTCGCGGTGAGCGTCGGCGGCACTCCCGCCGCGCCGGTACTCACCGGGCAGCGGCGCGTACCGGTCCCGAGCAAGGGCGGGCACGACCTCCAGCCGGTCCCGCACCGGCCGGACCTGCTGTGGGTGACCACGGAAGCGGGGGTGTACCAGTTCTCGAAGACGAGTGGCGGGTTCAGCCGGCGCTACGCGGGCGCGCGGGAGATCGACCGGCCGCACGTGAAGAGTGTGTCGACGAACCCTCGGACCGGGCAGATCCTGACGGCTTCGATCCAGGACGGGCACCTGTGCACCTGGTGCACGGACACCGTCCGGCTGGCCTTTCCACGCGCCGAGCTGGCGCTGCACGGCGCGTGGATCTACAAGGCCCGCTGGTGGATCGGTTGAGCGGGTACTGCTGATCGGTACTTCCATGTCGGTACCGGCCGTTCGGGGGGCTGCCCGGCCGGTACCGACACACCAGAGAAGAGGGACCCCGGTCGCGAGAATGACGCCTGGTCGCGTCTTTCACCTGACCGAGTGAATCCGTCCGTTCGGAGTGCGTCGTTGACCCGTTCGGGGTATACGCCTCACCCGAGGAAGGCCTGCAACTCGTCGATGACCGCCTTCGGCTGCTCCTCGGCGACGAAGTGCCCGGAACCGGCGATCTTCCGCACCCGAACGTCGACCGCCTTGGACGGCAGGACCGCGGCGAGGTAGTCGTAGTTGAACTCCGAACCCAACCCCAGCATCGGCGCGGTGATCTTCCCGTAGGCCTTCTGGTCCTCGATGTCCTTGCCGAACGCCTGGTACCAGCCGTTCCCGGCGCGGATCGCGTCCGGGCGGTCGTACGCGGCGGCGTAGATCGCCCGGTCCCGGCTGCCGATCGAGGCCGGATCGGCCGTCAGGTGATCGAGCATCCAGTCGACGAGGAAGCGCGAGCGGCCCGCCAGCAGCTGCTCCGGCAGGGTGGCGACCTGGTTGAAGGCGAACCACCAGACGTTCACCGGCTGGCCGGGCGGGGCCAGCATCGGGATCTGGTAGAGGCTCTCGTCGGGGTGCGAGACGTCCATGAGCGTGACGGTCTTGGTCGCGTCGGGGTGGTTGGCGGCGAAGCTGAACGCGACCATGGCACCGATGTCGTGTCCGGCGATGTGCGCCTGCCGGTAACCCAGCGAACGGACGAGCTCGAAGATGTCGCGGGCCATCGTCTTCTTGTCGTAGCCGCCCTGCGGCTTGCCCGAGCCGCCCATGCCCCGCAGGTCGACCGCGATCACGCGGTACCGCTTCGCCAGCGACGGCATGATCCGGCGGTACTGCCACCACGTCTCCGGCCAGCCCGGCAGCAGGATCAGCGGCTCACCGCGGCCACCGGCGACGTAATGCAGCCGCACGCCGTTGACCTGGGCGTACTCGCTGCGGAAACCGCCGGGCAGGGAGCGGGCGAGCTCCGCGTCGCCGGGAGCACCGGACTGGCCCGCCTGCGCTGCCTGGGCGACACCGCCCGAGGCCACCAGCGCGGCCGCGGCCCCCGCGCCGAGGGTGAGCATGGATCGGCGGTTGAGGAAGGAACGGCTGTCTTCGGTCATGCCTTGATCGTGGCCTGTCGAGGCGCCCGACCGTGAGCGGTGTTTTCGCCAACCGGGGTCGGTTTTGAGACAGCCCGGTCAGGCCGATACGGGTTCGGGAACGCCCAGCCTCGTCCCGAACGTCTCCCGGTACGCCACCGGGGTGACCCCGACCTGCCGCCGGAAGTGCGGCCGGAGCGCGGCGGAGGAGGAGAACCCGCAGTACCGGGCGATCTCGTCGACCGGGAGGTCGGTGGATTCGAGCAGCTGCTGCGCGCGGATGACCCGCTGGTGGGTGAGCCACGTACCGGGCGCGGCGCCGGTGATCTCGCGGAACCGGCGGTCGTAGTTGCGCCTGCTCATATGCGCGCGCCTGGCGAGTTCTTCGACCGGGAGCGCGGTGTCCAGCCGGGTCAGCGCCCAGGCCATCGTCTCCGAGACCGGGTCGCCCTCGTCGAGTTCCGGCATCGGCGACTCGATGTACTGGGCCTGCCCGCCGGGCCGGTGCGGCGGGACGACCATGCCCTTCGCGAGCCGGTTCGCCACCTCCGCGCCGCACCACGAGCGGATGAGGTGCAGGCCGAGGTCCATGCCGGCGGCGCCGCCACCCGCGGTCAGGATGTCGCCGTCGTCGATGTAGAGCACCGATTCGTCGAGCCGGACGGCGGGGAACCGGGCCGCGAGCAGCGGCGCCATCGCCCAGTGCGTGGTCGCGGGGCGTCCGTCGAGCAGCCCGGCGGCGGCCAGCACGAAGGCGCCGCTGCACAAGCCGGCCACCCGGGCGCCCCGGTCGTGGGCCGTGCGGAGCGCCTCCAACGCCGCTTCCGGCGGATCCTCCATCGGAGATCGCCAGTTCGGGACCAGGACGAGATCCGCGTTCCGGACGGCGTCGAGGTCTTCCGGCACCGGGACGGTCAGGCCGCCACCCCGCAGGGCGGCGTCCGGTTCGCCGCCGACGACCTTCAGATCGAGATCGGGGAGCTCCCCGAAGGCCGAGGCCATCTCGAACACCCCGAACGCGAAGGACATCGCGCCGAGCGACGCCCCGTTGAAGACCACCACGGCCAGCCGTCTCATGGGCCGATTCTAGGGACGGTCGCGAGTGGACATGACGGTTTTCGAGGGATAGGCGAATCGGGCGGCCTTAAGGGGACTCGTCGTTGTGGCCGAGCGTGGGTCCGGTCAGTCAAGGCCTCCTTGCCTACCCTGAAGGTAGGGAAGGAGGCCTTCACTACCCTCAGGTTCGTCACAAGCGCCCCAGCCGCACCGGCAGTCACAATGGCGTCGCGTGAAGGCGCGCCCTGCCCAAGTACGGGAGGGAGCCTTCATGTGCTTGGGCAGGGCCTTGCGCGCCGGGGCAACATCCCTCCGCTCAGCGCCGGAGCCCAAGTACACGAAGTGGGCCTCCAGGTACTTCAAGAGAAGCACGGCTGCCTTCGCCTTATCACTCACGAGTCCCGACCTGTGGTGTAGCTGGTTCCCGACTGTCCGAAGGGGACGGTAGATTTCCCACGCACGGGTTGTTCGGGGAAGGAAGCGTCGATGTCGTATCCACAGGGACCGCAAGGACCGCAGTGGGGCCAGGGTCAGCCGCAGCAGGGCTACCCCCAGCAACCGCCTCCCCAGCAGCAGTATCCGCAGCAGCAATATCCCCAGCAGGGCTACCCGGCCCCGGGATACGGCGGCCCGCAGTTCCCGGGGCAGCAGCCGCCGAAGAAGGGCAACGGCCTGATGATCGGGCTGATCGGCGGCGGCGTCGGGCTCGTGGTGGTCGTCTTCGTGATCCTCGCGTTCGTGGCACCCGGTTTCCTGCTGAGCGACAGCAAGTCCTCGAAGACGGCAAGCCCGACGCAGGCCCCGCTCAGTGTCACCTGGGGTCCGGTGCTGGCGGGCAAGTTCATGCTCGCGGTGTTCGGCGACGAACCCGACAAGGCCGCCGAGTCTGCGTGCGCGGACGCCAAGGACAAGGTGCGGGAGGCGGCGAAGGCTTTCGGCGACCGGAACGCCTCGCTCTCGGCCAAGGATCCGAAGGAGGCGGGCCCCGACCTCATCTCCGTGCCGATGTCCGGAACGCTGAACTACGAGTCGCAGTTCACCGCGACGATGGAGGTCCGGCGCGAGGCGGGCGAAAAGTACTGCATTTCCGCGATCTACCCGTTGCCGCCCGCGAACTGAGTCAGGGGAGCAGGCCGGCTCGCCGCGCGTGCGTGACGGCCTGCAACCGTGAGCTCGCGTCGAGCTTGCGCATCGCGTCCCGCAGGTAGCTCTTGACCGTCTCCGCGGTCAGCCCCAGCCGGTGCGCGATCTCGGCGTTGGTCAGGCCGAGCGCGACGAGCGCGACCGTGTCCAGTTCCCTCGGCGCCAGGCTGACCGCCGGGGGAGCGGCGTCGGTGAGGCTTTCGCAGACGGCGTCGAGGCGGCCGCGGAGATCGCTGTCGGCGATCCGGCCGGAGAGGGCGCGGAGTTCCCCGTAGACCTCACGCAGCCGTTCACGTGGCGAGGTCTCTTCGCGGTTCTCGGTCAGCGACCTCGTCTCGGCCAGCCTCGCCTCGATCTCGTCCTCGACGGCCAGCGTCTGTTCGAGGTCGCGCGCCGCGTGCAGCGCGGCGGTGATCGTCCGGTCGGAGAGGACGGCCTCGTCGCGCAGACCGCCGTAAAGCACGGCGCGGACGCGACGGCGCACCACGACCGGGATCGCGACCACCGAGTGGATGCCTTCGTCGCGGACCGGCTCGTCGTAGTCGTGACTGATCGTGGTGGCGCTGTGGTAGCCGTTCGCGACGACCGGCCGGGTCAGCGCGAGCGCCTTGCCGCCGAGACCGAGGCCAGCGCGGACGGACAGGCCGTGCAGGGCGGTGCCCCGGTTGCCGAGGAACGCGGTCAGCCGCATCCGGGGCGAGGCACCGGCGATCCCGGCGAAACCGACCGGCAGTCCGGTGTCCCGGCGCAGGTCCGAGACCGCGCCGAGGAGCAGGGCGTCGTCGACCGCCATCGGTTCACCTTCCTCGGTGATCCCCCTGGATCGGGGGTGGTGGACGGACCGGGTCCGCCCGCACGATTTCCGGAACTGTACGCCTTCGTCAACGTCCGGGAGAAACGATGACCGAAGCTCACGTCCGGCGGTTGCTCGAGGTCTACGACGACGAGCGAGCGAGTGCGGCGACGCTGTTGTGCGACCGGCATCCGGCGGAAGCGGTCGCGTTCACCGTGGTCGAAGCGGACCTGACCAGCCACGATCTCGCCTACGGCGAGCTGCGCGAGCGGTCGGAACGGTTCGCCGGGGCGCTGCTCGGCCTCGGCGTCGGGCCGGGGGACCGGGTGGCGACCCTGATGGGCAAGTCGGCGGAACTGGTCGTGGCGCTGCTCGCGATCTGGCGGCTGGGCGCGGTGCACGTCCCGCTGTTCACCGCTTTCGCGCCGCCCGCGATCGCACTGCGCGTCACCGGCAACGGCACGAAGGTAGTCATCGCCGACGCGGGTCAGCGCGCGAAACTGGTGCCCTCCGAGGATCTGCCCGCCGATCCGGCGCGGCGGATCGTGGTCGTCGGGGACGGCGAGGCCGGCGACCTGTCGTTCCGGGAACTGCTGGCCGACGCCGCGCCGCTGCCGGGCGCCGCGGTGACCGGCGGGGCCGGGGTCCTGGTCGAGCTCTTCACCTCCGGTACCACCGGAACACCCAAGGCCGTCCCGATTCCCCTCCGCGCGCTCGCGGGTTTCCAGGCGTACCAGGACTTCGCGCTCGACGTCCGCGCCGACGACGTCTTCTGGAACGCCGCCGACCCCGGCTGGGCGTACGGTCTCTACTACGCGATCATGACACCGATGGCGACAGGCAGGCGAAGTCTGTTGCTGCACGCGGGTTTTTCCGCCGAACTGACGTGGGCGGTATTGGAACGCTTCGGGGTCAACAACTTCGCCGCCGCGCCAACGGTGTACCGCGCGCTCCGGAACTCGGCCGCGACGGTGCCGGACGGCCTCCGCCTGCGGCACTGTTCGTCCGCGGGTGAACCGCTGACCCCGGACGTCCTGGACTGGGCCTCGTCGACGCTCGGCGTCGGCGTTTACGACCACTATGGACAGACGGAACTCGGCATGGTGGTGGGCAACGCGTGGCATCCGGATCTCCGCTCGGAGGTCAAACCCGGCTCGATGGGACGTGTTCTGCCCGGCTTCGCCGTCGAGGTCCTCCGTGAAGACGCCGATGTGATCGCCGGCCCCGGAGAACGCGGGCGCGTCGCCGTGGACCTGCCGGCTAGTCCGCTGGTGTGGTTCCGGGGCTACCGCGACGCACCCGAGCGCACCGCCGCGCGCTTCAGTCCCGACGGCCGTTGGTACTACACCGGCGACGTCGCCGCCAAGGACGAAGCCGGCTACCTGACCTTCGCCTCGCGGGACGACGACGTCATCCTGATGGCGGGATACCGGATCGGCCCGTTCGACGTGGAAAGCGTTCTGCAGCAACACGAAGCGGTGGCCGAGTGCGCAGTCATCGGGGTTCCGGACGCGCTGCGTGGCGAAGTGGTCGTGGCGTACGTGGTGACGCGGAACGGCGCTTCCGCCGATGCCGCGCTGGCGACCGAGTTGCAGCAGCTGGTGAAGACCCGGTTCGCCGCGCACGCTTATCCCCGTGAGGTGCATTTCGTCGCGGAGCTGCCGAAAACGCCGAGCGGGAAGATCCAGCGTTTTCTGCTGCGGCAGCGGCACGGAGCCTGAGCTGTCCACAAAGGACGGTCACTGGTCGATCGGCCAGGTCTCGTCCTTCAGCAACCGCTTGAGCACCTTGCCGGTCGCGTTGCGGGGCAGCTCCTCGACGAAGTACACGTCCCGGGGCACGGCG
This sequence comes from Amycolatopsis oliviviridis, assembly GCF_014654365.1. Classification (GTDB taxonomy): domain Bacteria; phylum Actinomycetota; class Actinomycetes; order Mycobacteriales; family Pseudonocardiaceae; genus Amycolatopsis; species Amycolatopsis oliviviridis. The sequence goes on along the minus strand of NZ_BNAY01000001.1, from coordinate 1,520,282 downwards.
AACCGGGCCAGCCTGCGATGGATGTACGCGCGGACGTCGTCCGCGCTCATCCGGGCGCCGCGTTTCGGGACGATGTAAGCCGCGAAGCGTTGCCCGAACTCGCGATCCGGCACGCCGATCACGGCCGCTTCGAGGACGCCGGGTAGCGCGGTGATGGCTTCCTCGACCGGGCGAGGGGACACGTTCTCCCCGCCGGAGACGATCATCTCGTCCGCGCGCCCGGTGACGAAGAGACGGCCCGAGGCGTCCTGGTAGCCGACGTCGCCGGTCGCCATGAGCTCTTCCGCGCGCGGCACGCTGGCGCCGTCGGTGTAGCCCTCGAACAGCATGTCGTTGCCGACGAAGATCTGCCCCTCCCAACCCGGCGGGACCCGGTTGTGGTCGTCGTCGAGGATGGCGACGCGGGTACCGGGCGGGCAGCGGCCGGCGGTGGTCGGCGCCGCGCGGAGGTCTTCGGGCGTGGCGATACTGGCCCAGGAAACCTCTGTTGAGCCGTAGAAGTTGTAAAGCACGTCGCCGAAGGTGTCCATGAACTCGGTGACGATCGTCCCCGGCAGCGCGGATCCGCTGCTGGCGACGATCCTCAGCGACGAGAGGTCGTACCGGGTGCGGATCCGTTCGGGCAGGTCGAGGATGCGCTGCAACATGATGGGGACGGCGAACAGCACGCCGCAGCGGTGTTCGGCGATGGTCCTCAGGATCTCTTCGGCGTCGAAGCGGCGGATCAGCGACAACGACGCGCGGACGGCCATGCCGATCTGCATTCCGGCGAGCCCCCAGCTGTGGAACAGGGGCGCGGCCACCACGAAGCGGTCTCCGCTGTGGAGCGGGATGCGGTCCAGCATGGCGGCCGACGTCGCGAGGCCCTTCGGTGTCGGACGGCGCGCGCCTTTGGGGGTGCCCGTGGTGCCCGAGGTGAGGACGACGAGTCTGCCGATCCGGTCCACCGGTTTGAGTTTGGTGGCGGGTACCCCGGCGATCAGCTGGTCGATCGTCGGGTAGCCGTTCTCCGTCTCCGGCCAGGTGGACAGCCTCAGGAAGTCGCCCGGGATCCCGGCGATGACCTGCGAGAACTCGTCGTCGGCGAGCACCGCGACCGGTTTGTGCAGGCCGATGACGTCCGCGACCGCGCCGGCGGAAAGCCCGGTGTTGAGCAGGATCGCGTCCACGCCGAGCTTGCTGCACGCGATCAGCGACTCGACCATCGTGGCGTGGTTGCGGCACAACAAGGCGATCCGGTCGCGGGCGCGGACCCCGCGGGCCGCGAGCGCGTTCGCCAGCTGGTTGCTGCGGTCCGCGGCTTGTTTGAACGTCCGGACGTTGCGTTCGTCGCGCAGCGCGACGTCGTCGGGCACCCGGGCGGCGTTGGCGCCGTAGCCGCCGGCGACGGTGGCTCCCCATTGCGACAGCGACGTCAGCTGGCGGGCGATCTTGTCCGGCCTCGCGGCCGCGAGCACCCCGGCCTTGATCAGCGTGCTCGCCGTGTGCAGCGTGGTGGCCTTGGTGTGCGCCGGTTCGTCCTGGGGTGACGCGGCCCGGCCCGAAAGGTGCAGATCGATCCGCCGGGTCATCGCGCGGACGCTGCGTTTGAACGAAGCGGCGGACACCAGATGCGCGTGCTTCGCCGGAAGCATCAGCTGCGCGAGGAGTTCCGTGCCGCCCTCGGGAGCCTTCCGCAGCTCGATCGAGACCCAGTTTCCGTCGTCCTCGACGCCGCACCAGACGACGTGCTCGCCCGGCCGCCAGACCCGCGCTTCGATGTCACCGACGACCAGCGTCCCCGGCCGCGGTTCCAGGCGGACAAGGCACTTCGGACCGCGCCCGCGCTCGGCGGGCTGCTGGATCTCGCACCAGCTGACCTCCGCGACGAACCTCGAGTAGGACTCGGGATCGCCGATGACTTCCCAAACCTGGCCGGGAGAATGCCCGAGAATCGAGCTCGCCTGGACCACATCGTCTCGCATGCGATTCGCCTCACCACGCGCGTTCGGGTGTTGACCGGGCAGCTGCCGGCGCCTCCTTCGTCGTTCAAGTTCGGCGAACTTACCAGCAATCGGCCGAACGCAATACTCCGAACGATCGCGGGTTCGCGCCCGCCCAAGGGAACCACCTTGGAAAGAGTAAGCGCCGGCGCGGCGGAAGGCCGTCTGTGGAAGCGTTGATCGCGACGTCCGATTCACGCCAGCCTCCCGCGCGCTGCACGGCGAAGCTGGCGGACGTGACAGTGACTACGACGGCGGCCGAGGCCGCGCACACCCGTATCGAGCCCGGAATCCTTTACTTCGGCACCCCCGTGGTGCTCCTTTCGACGGTCGACCAGGCCGGTGTCCCTAACCTGGCTCCGATGTCGTCGGCGTTCTGGCTCGGCTGGCGCGGCATGCTCGGACTGGGCGCGAAGTCCAAGACGGCGCAGAATCTCATGCGCAACCGCGAATGTGTTCTGAATCTCCCTTCCGACACCATGGCGGCCGCCGTCGACAGGCTCGCGCTGACCACCGGGTCGGATCCCGTCCCGGCCCGCAAGTACGAGCGCGGCTATCGGCACGAACCGGACAAGTTCGGCAAGGCCGGGCTCACCCCGGTCTCCTCGGAAACGGTCGCGCCGCCGCGTGTCGCGGAATGCCCCGTGACGATGGAGGCCGTCGTCGAGGCCGTCCACCCCCTCGCCGAGGACGACCCGGCGCAACGTGGCGGGATCCTCGTGTTCGAGGTTCGCGTGCAGCGTGTGCACGTCCACGACGAGGTGCGCATGCCGGGTACCGAGGACCGGATCGACCCGGACCGCTGGCGGCCGCTGATCATGAGCTTCCAGAAGCTCTACGGACTCGGCCCGCAGGTCCACCCGTCGACCCTGGCGAAGATCCCGGAACGGCTCTACCGGGGACCCGACATCGAGCGGTCGCGGGATCAGTCGTCGCGGGCGAACGAGAACCGGTTCACCAGCGGCAGCCAACGCTGATAGGACGCGGCCCGTTCCGGCCACGAGTCGCCGGACAGGCCGCGTTCGAGCTTCGGCCGCAGTTCGTGGTCGTTCAGTCCCGACACGACTTCAAGAGCGCTGTCTTCGGGATCCGTTCCCGCGAGGGTGGCGAACCACGGGACGGCGTCCGGATACCCGACATGGACCGCGAGCAGGACCAGCACCGCGCGGAACGGTGCTTCGCGCCTGCCGTCGAGGAACTCGGCCAGGTCGTCCCCGGCGAAGCGCGCCCGCAACAGGCGGTACAGGTTCAAGAGCCGTTTCGCGGCCCGCGGGGACCGGATGAGCGAGGCCAGCGTCGGCAGGAAGTCCAGTTCCGCCTGGGAGATCACCAGTCGAGGAGGTCGAAGGTCTATTGTGGACTGTCCGGACGACGGTATCGCCGCTTCCTCGCGCCGAGGAGGCTCCACCACGGCCAGGGCCCGATCGTCGGTGGCCTGATCCGTTCGGACGGGCGCGAGTTCCGGTGTGGCGTCCTGACCCTCGGTGGCGGCGAGCCCGCGCACGAGCCCCGCGAACCCTGGATCGTCCATGGGGGACAACGTGAACGGCACCTGGAAGATCTTCTCGAGGTAGTTCTCGGCGAAGGTCTCCGGATCGTCGCCGAGCATCGCCTCGTAATGCTGCTCGACGGCCTTTTTGAGCCATCGCGAGTCGACGCCCACCACGACGACGAACACCGGCAGCGCCAGCAGGAGATGGATGGCTTCGAGGACCTGGACGACGACCTTGGGCGGGCAGCGGTCGAGGTCGTCGATGTAGAGCACGGTCCGTTCGATCTTCCCGGAGCCGTGCGGCACTTCGGCGAGCATGGTCGCGAAGGTTTCGAGATCCTTGCGCAGCAACGAGACCACGCCCAGATGCTCGACGTAGTCGGAGACCCGGGACTCGGCGAACGACACGAGGTCCAGCCCCGGCGCCAGCTCGGTGACCGCCTTTTCGAGCCGGTCGGATTCGGCGTCCAGTTCGGCCAGGCGCCGCTCGGTCTCTTCGTCCTCTGCGGACGGACCCCCGAGGTCGTCGAGCGCCTGGCGGATCCGGCCCGCGCTGGCGCGCATCCGCAGGACGACGGTCAGCGCGGAACTCACCACGGTGAGCCCGCCGAGCACGCCGGAGACCTGAGAACGGCCGACGAGCAGCGTGACGACCAGGACCGTCACCAGCCCGCCGATCAGGACCAGCAGCGGAACCGGATCCTGCCGCAGCCGCCGCCAGAATTCGGCGACGTCCGAACGCAGCCCACCGGTCTCCTGTGCCAGGCGTTCGAGATCCTCGGCCGTCGGCTGGTCGACGCCGAGCCGGGACGCGATCCAGGCCTTGTCCGCTTCGGTGAGGCTGTCGAAGACCGCGCGGACGTACTCGCGCGGCTTCCGCCGCCTTCGGCTCGCTTGTTTCTGCTGCGCTGTCAGGGTTCTACGTTCGAGGCGGACCGCGCTCAACCTGCCGAGGAGGGTCTTCTCGGTCTTGCGGCGTTCCGCGAGCGCGTCGGCCTGGCGCTGGAGGTCGTTCTCGGCGCCACTCGCGGCGAGGTTGTCGAAGATGTGCGTGGCGAGACTGGCGAGAAGGTTCGCCTCGCTGTAGTGCCAGGCGTTGAAGCTGATCTGGCGGACGCTGGAACAGTAGGACGACACGGACTTCCCGTGCGTGGCGGCCGCGATTTCGGCGTCGCGCGCGGAATCGGCGAGGTCACGCACGCGCAGTTGCATCTGGCGCATGAAGAAGCTCTTGCCGGAACCCCAGCTGCCGAACAGGCCGATCGACAGGGGAGGGGTGATCATCCGTGAGACCACCAGGTCGGCGAGCATGCGCACGTCGGTGCCGATGCCGAGCCGGTCGATTCCGTCGTCGGTGTCGGGCCGGTAGTCGGCGACGTGAGCGGCGAACGGATCCGGCACGTAGCGCAGGGGGGCGGGCGGGACTCGCGCAGCGGCGATCTCGTCGATCGTGCGGATGGGGCCCACGCCGGGGAACATCGACGAGGCGTTCGCCTGTTCCTGTTCGGAGAGATCCGGCCCCACGTGGAGGACCTCGGGCTGAAGCCGATCGATCGACGCGCGCAGTTCCGGGTGCTCATACCGGCTTGCGTCGACGAGGCCCAGCACCCGGCGCCCGGGATCCCTCTCCAGCCATTTGACCACCGATGCGGGGGCGCGTCCGAGGGTCTGGGGCAGTTTGTGGTCGAGCCACAGCACTGCCGGGCCCGGGCGCCGGGGCGGCACGAGTTCCTCGATCTCCGGCTCTATCAACAGTTCCAGTTCCGGGTACGTCGCGGTCAAGGCTTCCAGTGCCGATCGCCTCGCGCCCGAGTAGACCTCGTGGACGACGAGCGTGAACCGCGCGTGCGTGAGCGCCTGGACGAGTGGCCGGTCGATGTCCCGCGGGACGTAGGGGCCCGGCTTCTCCCCTGGAGTCTTGCCCAACAGCAGAATCGACGGATCGACGTCGCGCACCAGCACCATCCGTGCTCCCCTCCCAAGGCCGAACGGAAGGGCAGTCTAGAGGGCGCTCGCTCAGCTCTGGGTGAAACTCCGCATCCGCTCGGTCACGGATCGCTACGTTGGATCTCATGGCTGGGGAGAAGCTGGACGGCAGATACGCGAAGATCTGGGCGGCGAGTACGACCTCCGCGCTGGGCAGCGGCCTCGCGACCGTGGCGGCGCCGCTGCTGATCGCCTCCCGCACCGAAGACCCGCTCGTGGTGTCCGGCGGGTTCGCGGTGGCGTGGCTGCCGTGGCTGCTCTTCGCGTTGCCGGGCGGTGTGCTGGTCGACAGGGTGGACCGGCGGAAACTGATGATCACCCTCGACTGGATCCGCGTGCCCGCCGTCGCGCTGCTGGCCGTCGCGATCACGACGGGGAACGTCAGCGTGGTCTTGCTGTACGCCGTCCTCTTCGTGATCAATTCGGGCGAGGTCGTGTTCCGGACGGCGGGCGGGGCGCTGCTGCCGACGATCGTCCCGAAGGCGTTGCTGGAGCGGGCGAACGGGCGGCTGTACGCGGGGACGACGCTGGCCCACGGCATGCTTTCCGGGCCGCTGAGCGGATTCCTGTTCGGCGTCGCGGCGAGCGTCCCGTTCTTCGTCAACGCCGGCACGTACGCCGTCAGCGCCCTGCTGCTCGGGCTGATCGGGGGCGCCTACCGGGCACGGCCCAAAGACGGCCCCGGCGATCCCGGCGAGCCGGTGAAGCGGCGTTCGATCCGGTCGGAGGCGACCGAAGGGTTCCGCTGGCTCATGGGACAGCGGCTGCTGCGGACCATGGTCGGGCTGATCGGCCTGCTGAACCTGACGCTCGTCGCTGCCACGTCGGTGCTGGTGCTGCTGGCGAGGGAACGGCTTCAGCTGGGGGCCGTCGGGTACGGCCTGCTCTTCACCTGCATCGCGGTGGGCGGCCTGCTCGGCTCCCTCACGGGTGACCGGCTGATCGCCTGGTGCACGCCGACCTGGACGTTGCGGATCGGCCTGCTGATCGAGGCGGGCACCCACCTGGTGCTGGCGACGAGCACGAGCGCGCCGGTGGTCGGCGTGATCCTGTTCCTGTTCGGTGTGCACGGCGCGCTGTGGGGCATCGTCGCCAGCTCCCTGCGTCAGCGGCTCACCCCGCCGGACATGCTCGGCCGCGTCGGCAGTACCAGCCTGTTCATCATCGCGGGCGGGAACTGCGTCGGCGCTCTGCTCGGTGGCGCGGTGGCGTCGAAGTTCGGGCTGACGACGCCGTACTGGGCGGGTTTCGTGGTGGCGGTGATCGTTTCCGCGGTCACCTGGCGGGTGTTCGACCGCGCTGTCGTTTCCGCGGCCTACGCCGAAGAAGCCGCTGTCAGCCGTTGATACCGGTGAGCGCGAAGAACTCCTGACGCGAACGGGCGTCTTCGCGCAGCGTGCCGAGCAGGGTGGAGGTGACGGTGCTCGAACCGGCGGCCTGGACACCGCGCAGGGTCATGCACGAGTGCTCCGCTTCGATCACCACGCCGACACCGCGCGGCTGGAGCTGCTCGTCGAGCCAGTCGGCGACCTGCTTCGTGAGCCGCTCCTGAACCTGCGGGCGGCAAGCGAAGTGCTCGACGATCCTGGCCAGCTTGGACAGGCCGAGGATCCGTTCGCCGGGCAGGTAACCGACGTGCGCGACGCCGACGAACGGCAACAGGTGGTGCTCGCAGACGGACCGGACCGGGATGCCCCTGGCGAGGACGAGTTCGTCGTAGCCCTCGTCGTTGGGGAAGGTCGTGAGGTCGAACGACCGCGGGGTGAACAGCTCGGCGTACGCGCGCGCCATCCGGCCCGGGGTGCCGCGGAGGCTCTCGGAGTCCAGTGAGATGCCCAGTGCGGTGAGGAGGTCCGCGGCCGCGGCTTCGGCGGCTTCCAGGTCCGGTCCAGGCCCGGTTTCGTGCACGACACGCAAGGCGGGAGTGGACATGAGGCCTCCTAGGCTGACCGCGATCCCCAGAGCTATTCGACTAAGACTTTTGGGCTTTTTACCTGCCGCCGGTTCAGCCTACATGGTAGATCCGCAGTTCAGGATGTTCCGCCGGTTGAAATGGGCGATATCGTGGTGTACGTGACAGTGTCCGATCCGGACGGCCTCGACGCCCCTTCCATCGCGGCGGTGGCGGCGCTCGACGACGACCTCCGCCGCGGCATGTATGCCTACGCCCGGCGCGCGCGGCGTCCGGTGACGCGGGACGAGGCGGCGGCCGCGGTCGGGATCTCCCGCAAGCTCGCCGCCTTCCATCTCGACAAGCTCGTCGCGGCCGGGCTGCTCAGATTCGGCTTCGCGGCGGGCCCGGTGGTGAAGGTCGGCCGCAGGCCCAAGGTCTACGAACCGGTCGACGAGGCCATCCAGGTGCAGCTTCCCGCCCGCCGGCCCGAGATCCTGGCGGGCATCCTCGCCGAGGCCGTGCTCGCCGAAGGGACCGGCGAGACCGCGCGGGACGCGGTACGGCGGGTCGCGGGGGAGCGCGGGTTCGCGGCGGGTGAGGAGGAACGCGCGCGGATCCGGCCGGGCAGGCTCGGCGTGGAACGCTCGCTCACCGTGGCCGAAGGGGTGCTTCGCCGCTACGGCTTCGAGCCGAGCCGGGACACCGCGACCTGCGTCCGGCTGCGGAACTGCCCGTTCCACCCGCTGGCCGCCGAGGCGCCTGAGCTGGTCTGCGGGATCAACCAGGCCTTCCTGTCCGGTTTCCTGGCAGGCGTGCGCGCCGGGAACGTGGAAGCGGCCCTCGTTCCCGGCGCGGCCGAGTGTTGCGTGGAGTTGCGACAGGCCCGCTAGGCCGCAGCTCCGGCGACCTGCCGAGTGGCGACGTTGAGCCGGTTCCAGGTATTGATGGCGGCGATCGACAGGACCAGGCTCGAAAGCTGACGCTCGTCGTAATGACGAGCCGCCTCGCCCCAGACCTCGTCGTCGACCGGGTCGGCCCGGTCCGCGATCCGGGTGAGCGCCTCGGCCAGCGCGAGCGCCGCCCGTTCGGCGTCGGTGAAGTAGGCCGTGTCACGCCAGGCCGCGACGGTGAAGATCCGCTCGTCGGACTCGCCCGCCTTGCGCAGTTCCTTGGTGTGCATCTCCAGGCAACCGCTGCATCCGTTGATCTGGCTCGCACGGACGTGCATGAGGTAGTGCGTGGTCTTCGGGACACCGGTGTCCCCGGTCGACTCGGCCAGCGCGATCAGGGCCTTCAGCGTGGCGGGGTTCGCCATCGCGGGGTTCGGGATCCGGGTCTGCATGGTTCGCTCTCCTCCAGGGTTTCCGTCTTGCTTTCACCGCACTGACGGCTCCCGGACGGGAGATGTGACCGGCTTCTACCAAGGAACCACCTTGCCGTGGAGATCCAAGAACTGGAGACCCGGTGCACCGGCCTGCGCTTCGAGGACGTCGACGACGGCGGGCATGCTCTCCTCGGCGGTGAGCGGAGCGCCGGGGCCACCGAGCGGTGTCTGGTTGTGGCCGGGGTGGATGAGGAGCTTGGTCCGCCCGTCGTCGGCGTACCGGGTGGCGTAGCTGCGCATCAACTGGTTCAGCGCGGCCTTGCTGGCCTTGTACAGCTCGAAGCCGGGCCTGGTGTTCAGCTCGACGCTGCCCTGCCTGGAGGACATGATCGCGGTGGTGCCGCCGGGCACGACCAGGTCGCGGAGGGCTTCGAGGGCGCGCAGCGGGCTCAATGCGTTGGTGATCATCACCTCGGCGAACGTCTCCGTCGAGACCTCGGTGATCGGCAGGTTCCCGCGATCGATCGCGGCGTTGACGAAGAGCAGGTCGAGCTCGGTGCCGTCCAGGCGTTCGCGCAGCGCGGCCAGCTGGTCTTCACTGGTCATCTCCAGCGATTCGATCCGCAGGCGTCCGTTCGAGGCGTCGGCCTTCGCCTGCAGCTCGCCGCCACTCCGGCGGGCCGTGGCGATGACCCGCCGGCCCCGTCGGGTGAGCTCCTCGGCGAGGACCAGCCCGAGGCCACGGGAGGCGCCGATGACGAGTTCTTGGCGATCAGAGGTGTCAGGCACGGAAACTCCTTGGTGATCGAAGATTTGTCTAGACGCTACGTTGCGTCTAGACAGTAGCACGGCACCTGACGACCGGGCACGATCCGGCAAGCCGGTACTGTGGTCCGCATGCCCGCCGTGAATTCGCAGCCCCGCAGGGCGCGCTCCGGCAACCAGCGTGACGAAGCGGCCCGCCTCGCCGTGCTCCACGCAGCGGACGATCTGCTCGTCGAGCACGGTTTCGCCAAGCTGACCATCGAGGCGATCGCGCGCGAGGCGGGCGTCGCCAAGCAGACGATCTACCGGTGGTGGCCCTCGAAGGTCGAGATCCTGCTCGACACACTCATCGAGGACAGCGAGAAGCGGTTCGCCGTCCCGGCGGACAAGTCCTCAGTGGACGGCATCCGCGGCTACTTCCGGGGCTACGCGCGGTTCGTCACGCGCGACCCGGCGGGCAAGGTCCTGCTCGCGCTCATCGCCGAGGCGCAGCACAACCCCGAAACGGCCAAGAGCCTCCACGACCGTTATCTCGGCCCGCGCCGGGAGCTGGAGCGTGCCCTGCTCGCCCGCGGAATCGAGGCCGGCGAGGTCTCGACCGAGCTCGACCTCGACGCCGCCATCGACGCCGTCGTCGGCCCGATCGTGTACCGGGCCCTGACGGGAGCGAGTGTTCCCCGCGCTCTGGTGGACGCCCTCTTCGACGGGCAGCTCAAACCCTAGGCGGTCACTTCCACCGTCGCGCGGTCGCGCAGGGAGACCTCGAGTTTGAAGCCCTCCGGCTTCAGTGTCAGTAGTTCCTGCACCTTCAGCCGGTAGGACGGGTCTCCGCGCAGGTCGTACCGGCTCAGAAGCATGCCGAGCACCAGCGTCGCCTCGTGCAGGGCGAACTGCCGTCCGATACACGCCCGCTCCCCGGTGCCGAACGGCTTGTAGACGTGCGCCGGACGGGCACGGTTGCGATCCGGGGCGAAGCGGTCCGGATCGAACGATTCGGGGTCGTCTCCCCAGACCGGATCACGGTGCAGCGCTGGGATGAGGACGAGCGCCCACTCGCCCTTCTTCATCGGATACTCACCGCCGACGACGGTGTCCACCTGGGCCTGGCGTGCGAACGCGGGCGCCGTCGGCCAGAGCCGCAGTGCCTCGTCGAGCACCCGCCGGACGTAGCGGAGCTTGGCGACCTCCTCGTAGGACGGATCCGGGTTCTCGCCCCACACCTTGTCCACTTCGGACTGGGCGCGGGCGAGGACGTCCGGATTCCGCGCCAGGTAGTACAGGGCGAACGAGAGCGCACCCGACGTGGTTTCGTGCCCCGCCACCAGGAACGTGATGATCTGGTTCCGGATGTTGACCTCGTCCAGTGCCTCGCCGGTGCTTGGCTGCGTGGTGTTCAGCATGAGCCCGAGCAGGTCTTCGGTGCTCGGATCGTCCCGGCGCGCCTCGATGACCTCGTCGACGACGGAGTGGAGGAACGCGAGGTCGGCTTCGTTGCGCTGATTGGCCTTCCGGCTGAGCAGCGGGCCGATGACCGGCGGCTGGATCGCCATCCGCTGCGCGTGCCGCAGCGTGCGGACCATCGCGGCGACGAACGGATGCGGTTCGGCGCGTTCGAACGACGAGAAGCTGTAGCCGAACCCGGTCCGCCCGATGGTCTCCAGCGTCAGCTTCGTCATGTCGTCCGCGACGTCGACCTCGCCGCCGCTGTCCCAGGCGTCCAGGAGTTCGCGGGTGATCGCCAGCATCGCCGGGTGATAGCGCTGCATGGCGTTGCGGCTGAACGCGGGCGCGAGGATCTCGTGCGCGCGCCGCCAGTTCGGCTCCTCGTTGTGCGCGGTGAACAGCCCGTCGCCGCCGAGCAGGCGCAGGTTCGAGATCGCGGGCGTGACGTGTTTCGCGAACCGCTTCTCGTCGGAGAGGTCGGCGACCATCCCGGCGCCGTTGACGAACACGATCCGGCGGCCGAACACCTTGCGCTCGAAAACGGGCCCCAGTTCGGCGGCGTGCCGCATCGAGTCCTGGACCGGGGTCTTCGGCGAAACGCCGAGCACGTCGCCGATCAGCGGGATCCGGCGCGGGGGATGGGGGAGTGCGGTGGCCATCGGGCCCCTCCAGTGTGTGCACTGTTGAATCGACATCCAATAACGAGCGTGGCCTGTTACTGAACTCGTGTCAAGTAAGTACGATGACAGGATGGCGCCGAGTACTTCCGGGAAGCCCCGCAGCAGGCTGAGCACCGCCGAGCGGCGGGAACAGCTGCTGCGGATCGGCGCCCGCCTGTTCGCGGACCGGCCCTACGACGACGTGTGGATCGAGCAGGTCGCGGACATCGCCGAGGTGTCCCGAGGGCTGCTCTACCACTACTTCCCGACGAAGAAGGACTTCGTCACCGAGGTCATCAGGGCCGAGGGCGAGCGCCTGCTCGACATGACCCGATCCGATCGCTCACTGCCGGTCACGGAGCAGTTGATGGCGGGTCTCGACGCGTATCTCAGGTACGTCGAAGCCAACGAAGACGGCTACCGGGCGCTGCACGCGGGCACCGCCATCGCGGTCGACGACGTCCGGGAAGTCCTGGACAACAACTTCGCCGAACAGGGGCGCCGGATCCTGGCGGTCCTGTGCCCGGACGGCGAGCCGCCGGAGACGCTGCGGGTGACCGTCCGCGGCTGGCTGGCCTTCGTCGTCGCGGTCTGTCTCGACTGGCTCAAGTACCGGCGGCTGACCCGGGACCAGACCCGCGATCTGTGCGCGAAGGCGCTGCTGGACATCGTCGCCGCGTCACCGGACGTCCAGATCGACCTTTAGGGGCCGCCCATGGCGGGTCCTGGCCGGGCGGCTTTGTGCTACCCGAGCGCTCGCGAAGGCCGGCGCGCCAGCATGATCTCGGCGCGTTCCCCGATCAGTTTCATCCGCGCGAGCCGTTCCCCGTCGTCGTTGTGCGCGGCGGACTTCGTCACCTGCCCCGGCCATTTCCGGTAGAACATCCCGCAGGTCGCCAGGAAGTAGCCGTCGGCGGACGCGTTCGCGGCGAGGACCAGGCCGGTGTCCTCGGACGCGGGCAGCGCCATCCAGCCGCCCAGTTCCAGCAGCAGGTCACGGCGGATGCACAGCGTCCCGGCCACCACCGAGGACAGATAGCCGTTTTCCCGCCAGTACCGCAGAACCGCGCCCCGCTCGATCGGGCCCTCCGCCGGATCGCTGTCGAAGCCGACCTTCGTCCCGTCCGGCAACAGGTCGAGCACACTGGACGCGGTCCAGCCGATCGCCGGATCCGCGAGCGCGGCGATGTCGCGGGCGAGGGCGCCCGGCGCCAGCAGATCGTCCGCGTCGAGCGCCTTGATCAGGCTCCCGGAAGATCGGGACAGCGCCATCATCCGCGCCACCCCCGGCCCGCCCTGCCGCCCCGCACCCGGCCGGATCCGTTCGTCGCGGGGGAGCACGGCGTCGAGCAGGCCGGTCTCGCCGTCCTCCTGCACCAGCCATTCCCACGTCCAGCCCGCCGGGAGTTCCTGGGCGGCCAAGGACGCGTGGGCTTCGGCCAGGAACGGCACGCTCGGCCCGTGGACCGGGGTGATCACACTGATGACGGGCACGGATCAGCCCGGACGACGGGCGGTGATCAGCAGATGCTCCTCCGGCGGCGTGCCGGGCTCGTCCGCGGTGAAGATCTCCGAATGCGTGTCGATGACCTCCAGCCCGGCCGCTCCAACGCGGCGGACGAGGTCGTCCGGCGCGAAGCTCGTCGCGTGGAAGGTGTGGCCGAAGAACTCCACCGGTGCGTCCTCGATGTCCCGAGGCACGGTGACCAGCGAGAAGAATCCGCCCGGTACCAGCCACCGCGCGATGTCGGCGAGCACCTTTTCGGTGTCCGCGCGCGGCATCTGCAGGAACGGGAAGAAGGCGCAGACGGCCTCCCATGACTCCGGGGGAGAGGTCCATCGCCGCACGTCGACGTGCACGAACTCGGCGGCCGGGACCCTCGTGCGGGCGAGATCGATCATCACCGACGAGACGTCCAGCCCGGTCACCCGGTGGCCGGCGGCGGAAAGGTCCACGGCGACCGGGTGCCCGGTGCCGCTGCCGATGTCGAGCACTCGCGACGACGGCGGCAGAGCCTCGATCAGATGCCGTACCGCCCTGTCGACCACCGGAGGGCGACCGAACGCGTCCTCGTAGGCGGAACCGATGGTGTCGAACAGCTCTTCGGCGGTGGCCGGACGGTCCATGGCGCAACTCCCCAGCGTCGAGTGAATCTCTCCGCGCATCGTAGTGCGGAGGTGCCGCACCGGACATCTAGACTGTGTCCGGTTCAGGACATGGGGATTCCGGGGGTTTCACGATGAGTGTGGCGAGTGCCGAGTTCCACCGGATGCTGAAGACGCTCGCCGACGTCGAACGCTCCGACGCGAAGGAATGGGAGTCGTACAGCGTCCGGGGGAAGCGGTTCGGCTACTACTGGCCGAGGACCCAGACCGTCGGCTTGAAGCAGACACTGTCCGAACAGGAAGCTTTGGTGGCGGAGCGCCCGGACGTGTTCGAGGTGCAATTCACCGCCGGGGGATTCGGCTGGGTGGTCGTGCACCTGGACGGCATCGAGGCGGACGAGCTGACCGAGCTGGTTTACGAGGCGTGGCGGCTTTCCGCGCCGGAGGAACTGGTGGAGCAGGTTCCGCCGCCTTGTTGAGCGTTGCCGCGTTGATCTGTTGACGTGCGTCACTGTTCCAGTGCGGAACATTTCCCGCGATGGTGCGTTGTAGAGGGTGTCGGTACGGATGGTGCCCCCGGGCCTCAACCTTCGCCTTCATGGAATACCGGTCCGGCCGGAGCCATGGAGCGCCTTTCGCCGAGAGGCGGCCCACCGTATCGACCATGGCTCCCGCTTCTGCTCGCAGGTAACCCCCAGGCCTTCGCTGAGCGGGAGCGGGTCTTTTTTCGGCGCTCGACACACGTCACTGTTCCGTAATGTCTTGCAGGGAACATTTACCGGTGCCGACGCGTTATGAAAAGTGTTGACTCCCGTTCCCGCTCGCAGGTAACCCCCAGGCCTTCGCAGAGCGGGGACGGGTCTTTTTTGGCCCGTTCGTGTGTAGACGCGCGTCACAGCGTTTCGGGCTCGGTGCCGGGGAACATTTCGAATGGTGGTGCGTTGTAGAGAGTGTCGGTACGGATGGTGCCCCCGGGCCTCACCCCTCGCCTTCACGGAATACCGGTCCGGCCGGAGCCGTGTCGAGCCACTCGCCGAGAGGCGGCCCCCGTACCGGCCACAAACTCCCGCTTCCTGCTCGCAGGAACCCCCAGCCTTCGCTGAGCGGAAGCGGGACCTTTTCTTTTACTGGCCGAGGGATTCGCGCCGGGCGCCAGTTCGGTGGCAAGCCTTGGTGATGCGGTCGAGGTGGTCGTGAGTGGCAAGTCGTGTTCTCTGCGAGGAGTAGAGCAAATGTGGCGTATGCCTGACTCGCGATGCCTTCGATCCTTCGTCGCCGACGGGCTCCCAGGTCTGAGGTGAAGGGGACTTTCCTCTCGTGTGATGAGGGGAAAGTCCCCTTCGCTTCGCTGAACGGCGTCCATCGTGCACTTTCGCCTTACCTCCTCAAATAACCCGAATCGCCACTCGCGATCCGTTTGACCAAGGCGCCATAGCCACGCTCACCTACTTAAGCGCGTGAAGGCCCCCTTCCCTCGGCTCAGCCGAGGGAAGGGGGCCTTCACGCGCGGTCGCTGTGACTGTTGTGGCTTCTGGTGCATGTGGGGCGAACGTGGCGATAGCGAAGGTGGTGAAGGCCTCCTTCGCTACCTTCAGGGTAGGCAAGGAGGCTTTCGCGGACGGTGCGCGGGCGGGAGTTCCGGTAGCGAGTCGGTGCGGGGGGTCGTGAGTGGTAAGTGTCGTTCTAACCCCACTTACCACTCACGACCCGCTTGACCAAGGCGGTGGTGAGGTGGGGGCATGCCGAGGGGCCCGTCGCCGGGTGGCTGGCGGGCTTCTCGGGCCGTGCGGGGTTTCAGGCGCGGTGGAGGGTGTTGCGCCGGGATCGTTGTAGCGGGTCCAGGTATTGGGGTGGGATGAACTCGGGGAGTCCGTCGGTGGCCATGCGGACTTGCCAGTCGCCGTGGTGGATCAGGCGGTGATGGAAGGAGCAGAGGAGCACGAGATTCCGAAGATCGGTGGGCCCGCCGTCCGCCCAGTGGTGAATGTGGTGGGCGTGGCAGTTCTTGGGTCTTCGGTGACATCCGGGGAAGGCGCAGCCTCGGTCGCGGATGTTGAGCGCGCGTCTCTGTCCTGGGGTGACGAAGCGCCGCAGCCGTCCCGCATCCAATGGCTCACCCGCGGCGTTCATCACTACCGGGAGCATCAGGCAGTCGCAGGCGGCCATGCGGGCTTCGCGGGCGGTCATGGTGCCGACGAAGTCCAGGCAGGCTTTCCCGATCCCGGTCTTGAGTTCTTCGAGGCCGATGGTGACGTGGACTAGGGTGCGGTAGCCGTTGGTGCCGGGCTGGTCCGGGCAGGCGATGGCGAGGTCGAGGAGTTCGGCCCAGGCATCGCCCTGACGCTCAGCTTTCGTTCGCAGGTCGGCTTGACCGAACTCGTCCACCGGACGCGGTTTCGCGTAGGCCTCCAGTGCGGCAGCGGTCCGGGCGCCGAGTTCGTCGTCGAGGAGCCCGTTCAGTTTCCAGAACCCGTCCTCGCGGCGCTCCAGGGTGACTTCGCGACGAGGGTCCTTCGGCTCCAGGTCCTTGGGTTCGTTCCCGTCGGGGTCGAGCCAGGCAAGAATGTTCGCCTCCGCGTCCACCAGTTGCCGGGGACCGGCGTTTCTGGCGAGGTTGCCGAGGATCTTCTCCGCGCTCTCCCGATCCTCAACAGAGGTGTCGGCAGGGAGTTTCGCGAGAATCTCCAGGATCTGCTGGATCCGCTCGGCCCCGACCAGCCCTTCGGCCGCTGCGGCAGCGGTAGTGGGTGCGATAGCCGGAACCGCATTCCCATCGAGATCCCGGGTCGGGTTCAAGGCGATCGCCTGATTCACCACCGGACGGGCCTCCGGAAAGGAAAGCCCCGCCACATCGGCGAACCATTTGATCGTCGTGCCGTACCCGAACAAGTCTTTGACGCCCCGGGACTCGATCTCCGCCAGATACTGTCCCAGCCCGGCGGACGCGACCCGCATCACCTGCAAGAACTGCTGCACACCATGCGCAAGCTCCAGCTTGCCGGCACGCCACAACTCCTGCGGCAACTCGGGAAGAACGGTCTCGGACACCCCTCCAGAATACCCGAATAAATCGAACAAGTGTTCTTAATTGTGAGCAACAATGAATTGAGCTTATGCCACTAAGGTGTGGTGGCGACGGGAATGGGTCCATGCCTGCGTGACAGGCTGCGGGCGGGCCCTCGATGCAGGTTGGCCGTGAGTGGTGATCCGGCGCCGCGCGACTCCGTCAGGACCACTCGAAACATTTAGTCGACTGGATGCGAGTCGTGGGCCGCGCCCAGTGGGTGTGCAGAGCGGGCCCCCTGGGGGCGAGTGCGCAGAGTTGAGTGTCACCCGTCACACAAGTTCGCTAACTTAGTTAGTAACTTATCTAGTAGTCTTCCTGGCATGGCCCCTTCATCGCGCAGCGCTCGTCGTCCTGACTCCTCGCCCGCCGCCGAGCAACCAGGCGTGGGTAACGCGGTGATGGAGCGCCTGCAAGAGGTCGGGACACTGACGCGGGTGATCGAGCAGCGTCTGAGCGGCGCTCTGGGGATCAATGCCACGGACTTGGCAGCCATGGAGCACCTCGCCACCGATGGCCCGCTGACCGCCAAGGAACTCGCGGACAGGCTGCGGGTTTCGACAGCGGCGAGCACGCACATCGTGGACCGGCTCGAGAAGGCCGGGCACATCGTCCGCCGCCCGCACGCCACCGATCGCCGCAAGGTACTGGTCGAACCGGTCGCGGAGTCGATGGACCGGCTGTTCGGTCACCTGCATCCGCTGCTGCGCGGCGTGGAGGGCCTCGTCGAGGCGCTGGCCCCCGGCGACCGGGACGTCGTCAAGACCTTCCTGACCGGTGTCGTGCAGATCTACACGGACACAGCGGATTCCTTCCCCCAGGGCTGACTCCTCACCGCAGCAGGCAAGCAACCCATACCCCACCGGGGCGCGTTCGTTCGGCGAACGCCGGCCCGGCGTACGAACGCGCCCGGAAAACGGGCGCACCACCGAAATTCGGAGAGAATCAATGTCCGCACCCGAGAAGAAGACATCGCCGCGGGCGGTGTGGTGGCTGCTGGCCACCGTGCTCGTCGTCGAGTTGATGGACCTGCTCGATTCGACGATCGTCAACGTGGCAGGACCTTCGCTGGAGCGGTCCCTGGGAGCGAGTGCGGTCGGGCTGCAATGGGTCATCGGCGGCTACGCTCTGACTCTCGGCGCGGGCCTCGTGCTCGGCGGACGGCTTGGTGACCGCTACGGCCGACGGCCGATGTTCCTGGCCGGTCTCGTCGCCTTCACCCTCGCGTCGCTGCTGTGCGCGATCGCTCCGAGTATCGGCCTGCTGATCGGCTTCCGGCTGATCCAGGGTTTGGCCGGGGCGATGATGCTGCCCCAGGGGCTGGGCATCCTGCGCGACAACCTCACTCCCCGCGAACTCACGAAAGCCCTTGCCGTGTTCGGCCCGGTCCTCGGCCTCGGTGGTGTGCTCGGCCCGGTGCTGGGCGGCGCGCTGGTCGACTGGGATCTGTTCGGCCTCGGCTGGCGGCTGGTGTTCCTGGTCAACGTCCCGGTCGGCCTCGCAGCGCTGGCGCTGTCCTGGTGGCTGGTGCCCCGCGACAGCGGAACCAGGACGCTGCGCGTGGACGTCGTGGGAGCCGTGCTCGTCGCCGTGGCCTCGGCCCTGCTGGTTCTCCCGCTCAACGAAGGGCAGGCTTCGGGCTGGCCACTGTGGACGTGGCTGTCGTTGTCCGCCGCGGCGATCGGTTACGCGGGATTCGCGCTGTGGCAACGTCGTGTCCTGCGCCGGGACCGTCCGCCGCTGGTCACCCCGAGCCTGTTCGGCAAGTCCGCGTTCACCGTCGGGCTGGTCGCGGTCGCGTTGTTCTTCGGCGGCCTCATCGGCACCCAGCTGGTGCTGACGTTCTTCCTGCAACTCGGTCAGGGGTTCACCGCCGGGCAGGCCGGGCTGGGCAACCTCCCGGTCGCACTGGGGACCGCCGTCGGCGGCACCATCAGCGGTGGGCTGCTCGCCGCCAAACTCGGCCGCCGGGTGTTGCAGGCCGGGGCCGTCGTCCAGTTCACCGGTGTCGCGTGGCTGTGGTTCGCCCTGGCCGACACCACCGATTTCACGATCTGGCAGATCGTTCCCGGCAGCGCCGTCGCGGGCATCGGCGCGGGCATCGTGATCGCCGCGGTGTTCAACACCGTGCTCGGTGCCGTTGACGACGACGAGGTCGGCTCCGCCTCCGGCGTCCTGTCCGCGGTTCAGTCGATCGGTGGTTCGGTCGGTGTCGCGGTGTTCAGCACCGTGTTCTTCGCCGGCGCTCTCGCCGGTCAGGTCACCGAGAGCTTCCGTGACGCCCTCGTGGTCCAGGCGATCGTCATCGCGCTGTTCCTGCTCATCTCACCGCTGTTCCCTCGTCGCGCACGCCCCGAGGACACGGATGTCGCCGGTCCTGACCACTCGGCGCCCAAGCAACCCAGCACCGCTTCCTGAAGGGGATCCCTTGTCCCGCACCATTCTGATCTCCGGCGCCGGCATCGCCGGACCCGCATTGGCCTACTGGCTCCACCGGCACGGCATGACCGCGACCGTGATCGAACGCGCGCCGGAACCACGTCTCGGCGGGCAAACCGTCGACCTGCGCGGCGCCGGTCGAACCGTCATCGAACGGATGGGTCTCGAACAAGCCGCCCGCGATCGTGTCACGCATGAAGAAGGATTGCGCTTCGTCGACGGTCGCAACCGGATCCGCGCGTCGTTCGGCACCGACGCCCTCGACGGGTTCGTCACCGAACTGGAACTCCTGCGCGGCGAACTCGCCGACCTGCTTCACCACCACACCCGTGACGACATCGACTACGTCTTCGGCGATGAGATCACCGGGCTGACCGACACCGGCGACGGTGTGGACGTCGCCTTCCGGAACGGCGCGGACCGGCGATTCGATCTCGTCGTCCTCGCCGAAGGCCTCCGGTCCCGCACCCGGGACCGCATCTTCGCCGACATCGCCCGCATCCGCTCGTTCGGCCTGTACACCGCCTACTTCACCGTTCCCCGCGCCGAGGCCGACGACAGCTGGGCCCGTTGGTACAACGCCCCCGGCCGCCGCGTGGTCCTCCTGCGTCCCGACAACCAGGGCACCACCCGCGCAACACTGTCCTTCCTGGACTCCCAACCCGGGCTCGACCGGCTACAAGTCCTGGCACAGCAAGACTTTCTGCGCCGTCACTACGCCGACGCCGGCTGGGAGACACCGCGTGTGCTCGACGCGATGGGCGAGTCCCCGGACTTCTACTTCGAATCCGTCGGGCAGATGCGTCTCGAACACTGGTCACGCGGCCGGATCGCCACCGTCGGCGATGCCGCCTACTGTGCCTCCCCTCTCAGCGGCATGGGCACCAGCCTCGCCCTCGTCGGCGCCTACGTACTCGCAGGCGAACTCAGCCGCCACCCGGACCACCACGACGCCTTCCGCTCCTACGAGGACATCATGCGGCCCTACGTCACCCAAGCCCAGAACGTCTCCTGGTTCGCGCCACGGCTGGCCTCCCCGAAGACCCGCACCGGTATCCGGCTCCTCAATACCGTCGCGGGGTTCGCCACCAACCCCGCGATCAGCCGCCTCACCCGCCGATTCACCAGCCCACCGGCGGACGCCATCGACCTCCCTGTCTACTCCTGCGCCGGTAGGTGACGAATTGCGGATCAAGACTCCACGAGAGCCCCATCGGTCAGCCGAATGCGCCGGTCCACCTTGATCTCGGTCAGGAACCGCTCGTCGTGGCTCACGACCACGAAAGCCCCTTGATAAGCACCCAATGCGCTCTCCAGCTGGCCGACGCTGACCAGGTCGAGATTGTTCGTCGGCTCGTCCAGCAGCAATAGTTGCGGCGCGGGTTCGGCGAACAGGACGCAGGCGAGAGTCGCTCGCAGCCGTTCGCCCCCGGAGAGGACGCCGACGGAAAGCTGGCTTCGGGCGCCTCGGAACAGGAATCGGGCCAGCAGGGTCATCCGTTGCGACTCGGGAAGGCTCGGGGCGAACGTCGCGAAGTTCTCGGCGATGGTCCGGTCGAGGTCCAGCAGGTCGAGCCGCTGCGAGAGGTACGCGATCCGGCCCTCGGCTCGCTTCATCACGCCGCCATCGGGTACGAGGTCGCCGTTGAGAACCCGCAGGAGCGTCGACTTTCCGGTGCCGTTGCCGCCGGTCAGCGCGATCCGCTCGGGGCCGCGGATGGTGAGGTCGACGCCGTCGCCCGCGAAGACGTTCCGGTCGCCGTAGCGCACCTGGAGGTGCTCGCCGTGGAACATCGTGCGTCCGGCGGGGACGTTGGTGCCCGGCAGGATCAGCGCGATCTTCTGATCGTCGCGGAGGGAGCGTTCGGCCTCGTCGAGGCGGTTCTTCGCGTCGCTCACCCGCGCGGCGTGCGTCTCGTTCGCCTTGCCCGCGGATTCCTGGGCGTTGCGTTTCATGGTGCCGGCGAAGATCTTCGGCAGACCGGCGTTGCCGAGGTTGCGGGCCGCGTTGCCCGCTCGCCGCGCGGCCCGCTCACGAGCCTGCTGCATCTCCCGTTTCTCGCGTTTGACCTCTTGCTCCGCACTGCGGACGTTGCGCTCGGCGACCTCCTGCTCGGCCTTGACCGCCGCTTCGTACTGGGTGAAGTTCCCGCCGTGGTAGCGAAGGTCGCCGCGGTCGAGTTCGGCGATCCGGTCCATCCGGTCGAGCAGTTCCCGGTCGTGACTCACCAGCAGCAGGCAGCCGGACCAGTCCTCGAGCACGCCGTAGAGCTTGCGGCGGGCGTCGAGGTCGAGGTTGTTGGTCGGCTCGTCGAGCAGCAGGATGTCGGGTCGTTTCAGCAGTTGCGCGGCCAGGCCGAGCGAGATGATCTGCCCGCCGCTCAACGTGCGCAGGCTCCGGTCCAGCGCGATGCCGTCGAGGCCGAGCCGGTCGAGCTGGGCGCGGGTGCGTTCCTCGATGTCCCAGTCGTTCCCGATGGTGGTGAAGTGCTCGTCGCTCGCGTCGCCGGATTCGATGGCGCTCAGGGCCGCGAGCTGCGGCGCGATGCCCAGCACCTCGGCCACGTTCAGCTCGGCGGTGAGCGGCAGCGACTGCGGCAGGTAACCGAGGACGCCCTGGGCGGAGACGGTCCCGGAGGTCGGCCGCAGCTCGCCGGCGATCAGCTTGAGCAGCGTGCTCTTGCCGGCCCCGTTGGGGGCGACCAGGCCGGTACGGCCGCCGGGCACGGTGAAGGACAGGTCGTCGAAGACCTGGGTGTCGTCCGGCCAGGCGAAGGACAGGGCGGACACGACGACGAAGGCGTCTGACATGGAAATGACCTCGTGAAAGACAGCGGGCGCAGCGAAGCGGCACCGCGATGGACGTGGCTTGAGGGGACGACAAAGAGGCCACCTCGGCATCAGCGCCGGTGGCCTGGCAACTCCGGCTCACCCGGAGATGTCGTCTTCACCTGCCACGTCTGGTCTCCACGTTCGTTGATCGGCTACGCGTCCACCATAACAAGACCGGACGGAGCGGTGCCACCGCAATCCCTCCGGGTGACTCCAGTAAAACGCGCGCAAGAGGCCGTCGAATACGAATTCCGATTCGTATTCGACGATTCGAAGCGATTCCCGATCATCGGCACTTGTGATGTGGATCATATTCATTGAGGGGTGGTGGCGGCACTTCTAATGTTCGTCGGGGGACGGTTTCCGCACTGGGGATCACGCGCTCCGTCACCACCCATTTCGTTGACCTGAAAGGCTTTTCGATGACGCCGAGTTCTCGAAGACTGATCGCGACCACGGTGACCGCACTGGGGGTGTTCGCCCTGGTCGCTTCGCCGGCGCAGGCCGCCGAGATCGCAGTTCCCTGTGATCCCGGCGTGCTGGTGCAGGCTATCGCCGATGCCAACGCCACCACGACCCCGGACACTTTGTCCTTGGCGGCGAATTGCGTCTACGCCCTCACCGCGGTCGCGGACACCACCGATAGCGCCGGGCTGCCCGCCGTCAAGGGAAAGCTCACCATAAAAGGCAACAACGCCACCATCGCCCGTGCCAAGGACGCTCCCCAGTTCCGGATCATCTCGAACTGGGGTGACCTGTCACTCGACAAGGTCACGATCACCGGTGGTCACGCCCCTGACGGCGTCGGAACCGACGCAGCCGGGAAGGGAAAGGGGGGAGAGGACGGTGGCGGCATCGAGAACTGGGGCCCGTTGACCATCACCGACAGCGTCATCACCGGCAACACCGCCGGCTCGGGCGCTCCCGGCGTCGATGCCACCGCCACCACCAGCGCCGGTACGGGTGGCAATGGAGGGTTCGGCGGTGGCATCTACTCGTACAGTTCCTCCCGGATCACGCTGACGATCACCGGTGGCTCGGTGGCCGGAAACAGCGCCGGTGCCGGTGGCAGGGGTGGCATCGGGGTGGCCGCCAACTCGGGTGGTCTTGGCGGTGTCGGCGGCTTCGGCGGCGGTGCCGTCGCTCAAGGCAGCACCGCCTTGCGGATCACCGGCAGCTCGATCACCGGTAACAGCGCCGGGGCCGGCGGGCCGGGCGGCGCGGGAGGAGCAGAACGCGCCAGAGCCGGAGGCGGCGGTCACGGTGGTACGGGTGCCGGCGTGTTCCTGGCGACCAGTCGAGGCGTGCTGCTGAATCCGGTCATCGCCGGGACCTCGATCGCCGGCAACGTGGCGGGCCGCGGTGGCGACGGCGGCGTCGCCGGGCCGGACGGATACTCCGGGTACTCCGGTGACGGAGGTTCGGGCGGCGGACTGAGCGTGTTCTCCGACAGTCTCACTCTCGACGGCGGGAAGATCAGCGACAACGCCGTGGGCGAGCCCGGGGCCGGCTCCTACCCGTTTCCCGAAGCCAGTTTCGGTGGAGGCATCTACACGCTCGGCGGGCGCGTCACGCTGGCGAACGGGGCCGTCGTGAGTGGTAACCGGCCCGACAACTGCTCTTCCGTGGCGGACGTACCGGGCTGTGTGAACGGCTCTGGTGCGCGTGCCGCCGGGGCCGACGGTCAGGAGCGGCGGGCCGCCGACCTCGCGACCGTCGAGGCCGCGGTGTCGGCCAGATCGGGTGCGCGCGTGCGCGGCTAGGTGGCTCTGGATGTCAGGAAAGGGTCTTTCAGGACGAAAAACGTCCTGAAAGACCCTTTCCTGATACTGGCCGGACCTCCACGGCGACAGATCGGCCTCAGCCCAGCCCGTTCAGACTGATCGCCCTCGCGTACCACAGCGCGCTCTGCTTCGGAGTCCGCCGCTGGGTCGCGTAGTCGACGTGCACGAGACCGAACCGTTTGGCGTACCCCTCGGCCCACTCGAAGTTGTCGAGCAGCGACCAGTAGAAGTAGCCGCGCAGGTCGACACCCGCCTCGATCGCCTCGTAAGCGGCACGCAGATGCGAGTCGAGGAAGGCGATCCGGTCGGTGTCCGCGATGTCCCCGCCGATGACGGTGTCCGGGTAGGAAGCGCCGTTTTCGGTGATGTACAGCGGGATCGGCCGATACTCGCGGTGGACGCGCAGGAGGCATTCGGTGAGCCGCGAAGGCTGGACCTCCCAGCCGGAGTCGGTGCGCGGCGCGGCTTCGTCGGGCACGAAATGGACGTCGGGGGCGCCCAGCCAGTCGGCGCCCGCCGGTTCGCTGCCGGGCAGCGGAGTACCCGCGACCTGGTAGCCGCGGTAGTAGTTGATGCCCAGCCAATCGATCGGAGCGGCGATGGTCGCGAGATCGCCGTCCCGCACGAGCTCGCCGATGCCCAGCGGGGCGAGGTCGGCCAGCAGGTCCTCGGGGTAGGAGCCACGAAGCACGGGGTCGAGGAAGAGCCGGTTCTGAAGGCCGTCGACCCGGCGTGCCGCCTCGACGTCCACAGTGGACGACGGATCCGCCGCCGACACCGGGTACAGGTTCAGGGTCACCCCGGACGCCGCCGACGGCGCGCGCCGCCGCAGGACGTCCATCGCCAGCCCGTGCCCCAGCAGGAGATGGTGCGCGGCCGCGACCGCTGCCCGGGGCTCTTGCCTGCCGGGAGCGTGGATCCCGCGCGCGTAGCCCAGCATCGCGGCACACCAAGGTTCGTTCAGGGTGGACCAGCGCGTCACTCGGTCGCCCAGCCGCGCCACGGCGGTTTCGGCGTATTCGGCGAATCGGAAGGCCGTCTCGCGCGAGGCCCAGCCGCCCTCGTCTTCCAGCGCCTGGGGGAGATCCCAGTGGTACAGCGTCGCCCAGGGCTCGACACCGGCTTCGAGAAGCCGGTCGACGAGCCGATCGTAGAACGCGATCCCTTCAGGATTCGGCGCGCCGCCGCCGGGCCGGATCCGCGGCCACGACAGGGAGAACCGGTAGGCGCCGATTCCGAGTCGCCGCATCAGATCGACGTCCTCGGCGTAGCGCCGGTAATGATCGGCGCCCGGTTCGCCGGTGTCGCCGCCCGCCACCGCGCCGGGACGGCGGGCGAAGACGTCCCAGATCGAGTCGGTGCGGCCGTCGGCGGCCGTGGCCCCTTCGACCTGGAAGGCCGCGGTGGCGGCGCCCCACACGAATCCGGGCGGGAACGGCAGCGCGGTCTTCGCCCGGACACTGTCGGGATGAGCGGACATGGTCACCCTTTCACGGCACCTTGCATGATCCCGGCCACGATCTGGCGGCCGAGGAGGAGGAAGACGATGAGGATCGGGATGGTGGCCAGCGTGGTCCCGGCCAGCACCAGCGAGTAGTCGACGTAGTAGCCGCTCTGCAGCTTCTCCAGGGCCAGCTGGACCGTGGGATTGCCGGGGTCCAGCACGACGAGCGGCCAGAGGAAGTCGTTCCACGAGGTCATGAACGTGAACATCGCCAGGATCGCCGCCGCCGGGCGGACCGCGGGCAGGCAGACGTTCCAGAAGATCCGGATCATGCTGCAGCCGTCGACCCGCGCCGCCTCGATCAGTTCGTACGGCACCGCGTCCACCGTGTACTGACGCATCCAGAAGACGCCGAACGCGGTCACCAGATTGGGCAGGATCACCGACTGGAGCCCGCCCGCCCAGCCGAATTCCGACATCGCCATGAACAACGGGATGATGCCGAGCTGGGTCGGCACGGCGAGGGTGACGACGATGAACACGAACAGCCCGTTCCGGCCGCGGAACCGCAGTTTGGCGAACGCGAACCCGGCCAGTGCCGAGAACAGCACCGTGGTGAGGGTGACCGTGCCGGACACGATCAGGCTGTTCCCGAGCGCCTTCCAGAACGGCACCGTGTCGAACACGCGCGCCGCGTTGGCGAAGAAGTTCCCGCCCGGCAGGAACGGCGGGACCCGCTCGGTGAGCATCCCGCTGTCCCGGCTGGCCACCAGGAACGACCAGTAGAACGGGAAGAGCGAGCCCAGCACGAAGATCGTGAGCACGACGTAGGTCGCCCGGCGTGGTTTGCCCAGCGCCGAGACGCTCCGCTTGAGTCCACTGTGGAGCATGGTCATTTCTTCTTCACCGCCGCGATCCTCCCGGTGAGGAAGAAGTTCACCACTGCGATCAGCACGATGATCAGGAACAGCACCCACGCGATCGCCGAGGCGTAGCCGAGTTCGTAGTTCTCGAAGGCCGTTTGGTACAGGTACAGCGTCACGGTCTGGAACTGGTTGGACGAGCCGCCGTTGTTCGACCCCGGCATGGCGTCGAACAGCTTGGGCTCGGTGAAGATCTGCAGACCGCCGATCGTCGAGGTGATCGTGACGAAGATCAGTGTCGGCTTCAGCAACGGCAGGGTGATACCGAAGAACCGGCGTACCGTGCCCGCGCCGTCGATGAGAGCGGCCTCGTGCAGTTCTTTCGGGATGGCCTGCATGGCGGCCAGGACGATCAGCGCGTTGTAGCCGGTCCAGCGCCAGTTCACCATGATCGCGATCGCGACATGGCTGCCGAACCGGCCCGCCTGCCAGTCGACGGGATCCAGCCCGATCGTCTGCAGCAGGCCGTTGACCAGGCCGTACTTGGGTCCGAACAGGTTCGCGAAGATGATCCCGAGCGCCACCAGGCTGGCGGCGTAGGGGAGCAGGACGCCGACCCGCCACCCGGTCGCCCCGCGCAGCCGGGCGCTGAGCAGCGCCGCCAGGAGTACCGCGATGATCAGCTGGGGGATGCTGGAGAGCAGGAAGATGCTGACGGTGTTCTCGAGCGCGTTCCAGAACTGCGTGTCCGCGAACAGTTCCTTGAAGTTGTCCAGCCCGATGAAGTCCGGATCGTCGTCACCGGCTTCCCAGCTGAACAGCGACACGTACGCCGTGTAGAGCAACGGGAACAGCCCGACGATCCCGAAGACGACGAAGAACGGGGCGATGTAGAGGTACGGCGAGACCTTGACGTCCCAGCGGCTGAGCCGGTGGCGGAGGGTGGGCCGGGGCGACGTGCGCGCCCCGGCCTCCTGTTCGTCCGGCGTGATCTTGTCGACGACGGTCATCGGTCAGCGCGTGATCTTCTTCGCGGCGTCGAGCAGTTGCGTCCAGCCCTCGTCCGCCGATTTGCCCTGTTCGACGGCCTGGAGCGCCGGGCTCGACGCGTTCTCCTGGATCTGGCCGTCGCCGGGGCCCTTGTACTGCGGCTTGGCGACCTTCTTGGCCTGCTCGGCGAACAACCGGCCGATCTTCGCGCCGCCGAAGTAGGCGTCGGTCTCACCGAGCAGCGCCGGATCCTCCAGCGCCTTGACCTGGCTGGGGAAGGTGCCCTTCGCCTGGAACGCCTTGATCTGCTGCTCGGGCGCGGTCAGCCAGGCGGCGAGTTCGGCCGCCTCTTTCGGATGCTTCGACTGCGTGGGCACTGTCAGGTACGAACCGCCCCAGTTCCCGCCGCCGCCGGGGAAGGCCGCGGTGACCGCCCACTTGCCGGCGTTCTCCGGACCGGAGTGCTCCTCGATCACGCCGAGCATCCAGGCGGGGCACACCTTCGTGGCGAAGGCGCCCTGCTTGAAACCGGAGTTCCACTCGTTGCTGAACGCGGTCAGCTTGGCTGACTGTCCTTTCACGACAGCGCCGGTCACCTTGGCCCAGGCGTCCTTGATGCCCTGGTTGGACTCCAGGGTCGGCTTGTCGTCGGGCCCGATGTACCCGGTGGGAAGCTGGTTGACCATGGCGTTGAAGTTCTGTGCGGCCGAGTCGAACCACGCCTTCCCGCCGGTCTTGCCGACGTACTGGTCGCCCGCGGCGAAATAGCTTTCCCAGCTCGCGAACAGGGGCTTGACCGCTTCGGGATCGGACGGCAGCCCGGCCGCCTCCAGCATGTCCTTGCGGTAGCACATGGCCAGTGGGCCGATGTCCGTGCCGTAGCCGATGACCTTGCCGTCCTTGGTCTTCGCCGCGTCGTATTTCCAGCCGAGCCAGCGGTCCGGGGAGGTTTCCGCCGGGCCGATCTTGGTCAGGTCGTTGAACTTCGAGCCCTTGTCGAGGACGTTCGACAGATGCCCTTCCTCGACCGCGGTGACGTCGGCGAGGCCGGAACCCGCCGCCAGTTTCGTGATCAGGTCCTGGTGGTACGGCCCGCCCTGGCCGGTCTTCCGGTGGGTGATCTTGATGTTCGGGTGCAGCCGCTCGTACTCGGGAATGAGCGCCTCGTAGCCGAACTCGGTGAACGTCGCCAGTGACAGCTCGACCTTCGCGTTCGGATCCGACGCGGCGGGCGCCCCGCCGTCGTCACCGCCGCACGCCGCCAGGCCGAACGTCATCGTGATACCCAGTGTCAGCACCAGGCCGTTCCGGATCCTTCTCACGTCTTTGTCCCTTGCTGATGGGGGTGAAGGAGAAACTGGGAGCGCTCCCAGGGATGCGCAGAGTTTGTCCCCCGAGGCGAGATCGTGTCAAGGGCCTGTAATGAGAGTGTTTCCGACAGGGAGCGCTCTCAGTGCCGATGGCCGCCGGACACTAAGCTGTCGGTGTCCGGAAGACGCTGAAGGGTGAAGGTGACGCGGGTGGGGGCTCGACCAGAGGAAGACGGCAGGCCGACGCTGGAAGACGTCGCCGCGTCCGCCGGGGTCAGCCGGTCGACGGCGTCCCGGGCGCTGAACGACGACGGCTACGTCAGCGCGCGTTCGCGGGAGAAGGTCCAGGCGGCGGCCCGTGAACTCGGCTACTCGCCGAACCAGGCGGCCCGGTCGCTGGTGACCAGGCGGACCGGCGCGGTCGCGGTCGTGCTGTCGGAGCCGGAGGCGCGGCTGCTCGACGACCCGTACCGCACCGCGGTCATGCGGGCGGGCTATCGCGAACTCGCCGACATCGGCTGCCAGATGGTCTTGATCTTCAGTGACACCCGCGAGGATCTCGACCGCACGGTCCGGTTCCTCGACGGCGGGCACGTCGACGGCGTGCTGGTGTTCGCGCCGCACCGGACCGACCCATTGCCCAAGGCGTTGCGGCAGTTGAGGATCCCGGTGGTGTACGGCGGGCAGGCGGCCGGGCTCAGACGGGGTGTCCACGTCGTCGACTTCGACAACGAGGGCGGCGCGAAACTGGCGGTCGCGCATCTGGTCGAGTCGGGCCACCGCCGGATCGCCACGATCGCCGGCCCACAGGACCAGAGCGCGGCGATCGACCGGCTTTCCGGCTGGCGCAAGACCCTGCTCGACGCGGGACTCGACCCGGCGGACCTGGTCGAAGAGGGCGACTTCACGCTGACAGGCGGGGCGAAGGCGATGTCGAACCTGCTCGCGCGGCGTCCCGACCTCGACGCCGTCTTCGTGGCCAGCGACATGATGGCCCTCGGCGCGCTCCGGACCCTGCATTCCGCCGGACGGCGGATCCCCTCGGACGTCGCCGTCGTCAGCTTCGACGACAACGCGACGCTGGCACCGGAGATGGACCCGCCGCTGACGTCGGTCCACCAGGATCCGCGGGAACAGGTCCACGCGATGGTCGAGACGCTGCTCGCGGTGATGGACGACCGGGACCTCAAGCCCCGCCAACGGATCTTGCCGGTCTCGCTCACGCATCGCGCCTCCAGCTGAATTCGATCTCTGGCTTCCTTCCGGTGACGATTTACGAGATCGTCGAGGAGTCGGTCATCAGCCGACGGTCCCTCATCGGGAGGTAACGCAGTGCCGCGCATACGCCTCATCGTCTTGAGCCTGATGGTCGTCGCCGGTTCCCTGGCCGGCGCCGGATCGCCGGCCGCCGCAGACGGACCACCAGGTGACGTTCAGTCCTACCTCGACGATCCACGGAGGGTTTCGGAAGGACAGGAGCCACCGCACGCCTTCCTTCGTCCGTATGCCGACGTCTCCGCCGCCGCTCGCCGGGACGAGCTGAGCCCGTACACCCGGTCGCTCGACGGCAAATGGCGGATCGCGATGGCGGACAACCCGTCGCAGGTCCCGGCCGGATTCCACGACGACGGCTACGACGCGTCGGGCTGGCGTGAGGTGTCCGTGCCGCACACCTGGCAGACGGACGGCCTCGACCACCCGATCTTCCGCAACATCGCCACCGAGATCCAGCCGGACGACCCGCCGCGCGTCCCGCGTGACGTCAACCCGACCGGCGCCTACGTCCGCGACTTCGACCTCCCCGCGGACTGGGCGGAGCGCAGGACGTTCCTCCGGTTCGACGGGGTGACGTCGGCCTACTTCGTCTGGGTCAACGGGCAGTACGTCGGCTACGACCAGGGCGGCTACACGCCGGCGGAGTTCGATCTCTCGTCCGTGCTGCGGCCGGGACCGAACCGGATCGCCGTGCAGGTGCACCGCTGGAGCGCGGGCGCCTATCTGGAGGACGTCGACCAGTGGCGGTACTCGGGCATCTTCCGCTCGGTGACCCTGCACTCGGCGCCGGGGACGTTCATCCAGGACGTCGGGCTGACGACCGACCTGGACGCGACCTACACCGACGCCACCCTGAAGGCCGCCGTCGAGGTCGCCGCCAAACCCGGCGGGACCACGGGCAGGCACCGCGTCGGGTTGAGCCTGCGCGACGCGTCGGGCAAGGAGGTCGGGACCACGAGCGGCGAGATCGACGCGGGTGGGAAGACGTCGCTCAGCCTGCCCGTCCGTGACCCGGCGAAGTGGACCGACGAGACACCGAACCTGTACACCGCCGTCCTCACGCTGACCGCGCCCGACGGCCGGGTCACGCACATCACCAGCGAGACGGTCGGGTTCCGCGAGATCGAGATCCGCGACAAGCAGCTGCTGGTCAACGGGAAACGGGTGCTGTTCAAGGGCGTCAACCGCGCGGAGACCGATCCCGATCACGGCAGGCACGCACCCCGCGCCGCGCAGGAACGCGACGTCGCGCTGATGAAGCAGCTCAACGTCAACGCCGTCCGCACCTCGCACTACCCGTCGGATCCGTACTTCTACGAACTGGCCGACCGGCACGGGCTCTGGATCGACGACGAGATCGACATCGAGACCCACAACCACGAGAACTGCGCGAGCTACTGCCAGGCGAACGACCCGGCCTGGCGGGACGCGTTCTTCGACCGCATGATCGGCATGGTCGAACGGGACAAGAACCATCCGAGTGTCTTCCTCTGGGACACCGGCAACGAGGCCGGTCTCGGCGCGCATCACTTCGCCCTGGCGGAATGGCTGAAAGCGAACGAGCCGACCCGGCCGATCTACCACCAGTCCAACAGCCCCGACGGCGACGCGCCGTTCGCCGACGTCTGGGGGCCGCGGTATCCGTCCCCGGAGAAGTTCGCCGAGCAGGCGAAGAACACCACCAAACCGCTGATCTTCGGCGAGTACGCCCATGCGATGGGCAACAGCTTGGGGAACTTCCGGGAGTTCTGGGACACCATCCGGGCGAATCCGCAGACCCAGGGCGGGTTCATCTGGGACTGGGCGGAGCAGAACATCCGGCAACGGATCCGCACCACCCCGGACTCGTCCGGCAACGACATCTCGGCGCATGTGACCGGCAAACCGGAGCTGGTCGACGGACATCGCGGCAAGGCGCTGGGGCTGTCCGGATTGGACGACTTCGTCGAGGTCTACCGCGACCGGAAACTCGACATCACCGGCAAGGCGCTGACCCTCGACGCGTGGGTGAAGCCTGGGAAATGGACCGGTGACTTCCGCATCCTCGGCAAGGGAGACCATCAGTACGCGCTCAAGATGAAGACGCAGGACACCCTGGAGTTCTTCATCCACAGTGGAACGTGGCAGGCGGTCCAGGCCAAGGTGCCGTCCGACTTCTACGGCGACTGGCACCGGGTGAGCGGGACCTACGACGGCACGGCCCTGCGGCTCTACCTCGACGGCAAGGAGATCGGGAGCAAGCCGTTCACCGGCGCGATCGACTCGTCGTCGGCGGAGGTCAACATCGGCCGTGACTTCGAGACGTCGTGGAACGACCCGTCGAGCATCGGCTGGATGGGGCGCGGCGCCGTCGACGACGTCCGCATCTACGACAAGCCGCTGTCGGCCGCGGACCTGTCCGGTGCCACTCCGGTGGGCGGCGCTGTCCTGGCGCTGGACTTCGACAGCGTGGCGGACCGGGGGAGTCACCTGTCCTACGGCTCCAGTCTGTCCGGTGTGGACGGTCTGATCGGCTCGGACCGTTCGGCACAGCCGGAGACCGCGCAGATGGCGTGGGCGCACCAGCCGCTCCGGTTCGCCTACTCGGGCGGGGCCTTGTCGGTGACCAACGAACGGCAGTTCAAGGGCACCGACGAGCTGAACCTGCGGTGGCGGATCCAGGAAGGCTCCCGGATCGTCGCCCGCGGCGAGCAGCCGTTGCGGGTCGCCGCCGGATCGACCGGACAGGTCTCCCTGCCGGCGCCGCCGAACGCCGCGGACCGCGAGCGGTTCCTCACCGTCGAGGCCGTGACGACGCGGAACGATCCCATGCTCGCGAAGGGGCACGTCCTGGCGCACGACCAGTTCTCCTTGGGCGGCAAGCGGGTTCCAGGCCTGGACCGGACACCTCTCGACGGAAAGTCCGTCGACGTCGTCGAGAACGCGGCATCGGTCACGGCGTCGGCCGCCGGTGTCACGTACAAAGTGGACAAAGCCACCGGCGCGCTGACCTCGATCCGGCACCAGGGCAAGGAACTGCTCAGTGGCGGGCCGAAGCTCGACGCGTGGCGGGCGCCGATCAGCAACGAGACCTTCGCCTGGGGCCGGGCCGAGGGTGAGGACTGGCGCAAGGCAGGCCTGGACCGGTTGAAGACCACCGTCACGGGTGTCCGGGTCGAGAAGGACGGGTCGCGCGGCGTGCGGGTGATCGTGGACGGCCGGGTCGCGGCGCCGGACGTCACCGGGGCGTGGTTCGACCAGACGATGACCTACGCCGTCGACCGGACCGGGACGCTGAGCCTCGGGAACCGCGTGGTGCCGCAGGGGAGTGTGCGTACGCTGCCGTACCTGCCCCGGATCGGTGTCTCACTGGCGGTGCCGGACCGGTACGACCGCTTCGCCTGGTACGGGCGGAAGGCCGAGAGCTACGTCGACCGCAAGGACGGCACACCGATCGGCGTGCAGTCGAGCACGGTGGACGAGCAGTACGTCGAGTACCACCGGCCGCAGGATCACGGCAACCACACCGACAGCCGATGGGCGCTGCTCACCGACGGCCGGACCGGCGGCCTGCTGGTCGGGGGAGCGAACGACGTCAGCGTGACCCCGTTCGACGATCTCGACCGGGCGGCGTACCCGTTCCAGCTGCAGCGCAACAAGGGCTGGTTCACGCTGCACGCGAGCCACGCCGTGACCGGGGTCGGGGACACGCCCAACCCGGTGCGGGAACGCAGTCAGGTCCAGCAGGACCGCACCTACGAGTACACGCTGTCGCTGCGGCCGCTGACCTCGCAGGAAGCGCGAGCGGGGCTGCCGACCGGCGGCTGACCTCCGGGTCTCGTGCGTCCGGACGTCGCGAAAGCCACTTTCAGGGCATCAGGTGTCCTGAAAATGGCTTTCGCGACACCGGTCGGCCCCACGTGACCGGCCGTTTTGTCACCGGAACACTTTGTAGTTGATCACCATGTAGCCGGAATTGTCGTCGATCTTGACGTCATTCACGCTGATCCAGCCGGCCGTCCCCTTGGACGTCCGCAGACACTGTTGGCCACCGGCGAATATCACCTGCGGTCCGGGAACCGCGTCCTTTCCCTCGGAAACGACCTTCGGGCACTGCTCCTTGGCTTCTTTTTCGGTCCCGTAGTAGTAGAATAGGCCTTTTCGGTTGGAGGTCAAATTTCCTCCGTCGTAGTAGAGGTCGATGTCGCCGTTGGGGCCGGTCGTGGACACCGGGACGACGTTGGGGCCGTCGAGGTCGACGCCCGTCTTCGCGTCGAGCTTCACTTGTTCGGGAACGGCTTCACCAGGTGTGCTCTGCTGTTGCGGTGCGACGGCGGCGGCTTGCGACGAGGAACCGGGCGTGGCCGGTGCCCCACGATCCTCGGCGCCTTTCGCGGGCTGCGCACCACTGTTGATGAGCGCCACGACCACCGTGGCCACCGCGCCTATCACCGCGGTTATGACGGCGGCCAGAATCGCTCCACGGCGAGTGACGTGCGCCGCGGTCACCGACGGATCCGAGTGTTTCCCGGTTCCGGCCCGGGCGGTTTTGGACTGAGCGCGGTCGTTGTTCGTCACATTTTCTCCCCTGTCGAAAAGATGCCGGAGGAGACTACAACAAGATCGAAGAGAGATAAGGGTTGCGGTCGGTGAGATTCGGTGGCCAAGAATTATCGCCGCAACGTCCGGCGATGCGATCATGGCGCGGTCGTTCACTCCACAGGGCTAAATGTTCGGTATCGGAACACGTACGGGCCGCCGCTGTCCGGGTGAAGTCGGGGCGTGCGCGGTTTCTCCGCCCGGGTAGTCGCTAGTCTTGATCTTCGACTGCGAGGGAGACTGAATTCATGGCGGAATGGGCCGATCTGGTCGCGTTCGTACGACACGAATATCGGGTGGTAAAGGACGAACCGGACGAAGTTCGCATCCGGTTGTCCTACGGCGACGACGATTACGAGGAGCGGGCCCAGACCGTGGTCATCGCGCGGGAGATCTTCGACCGTCGCGAGGACTGGGTGCAGATCGCGACGCCGTTCGCGCGGGTCGACGAGGTCGACCTGGCGACCGTGCTGACCGAGATCGGCAACACGATCGTCGTCGGCGGGCTGGTGGTCATGGGAGAACACCTGGTGCTGCGCCATTCCCTGCCGCTGGTGAACCTCGACATCAACGAGTTCACCGACCCGCTCGAACTCGTCGCGGGTTCGGCGGAGCTGCTGGAACAGCAGTTCACCGGCCGCGACGACTACTGACCTCGGTGACCTCCTCGAAGGAGGTCACGCGTTCGCATTCCTCTTCGGTGAGCTTGTTGATCGCTGCCCGGTACGCCTGCGCTTGGGCCGTACTGGGCAGTTCACCGTCGAGGAGACCCGGAAGGCCGAGGCCGTTGCCGCAGTCTGTGCAGGACAACCTGTCGAGAGCGGCGTCGACCACTCGCCACTCGAACGCCGACGTGTCGGCGACGACCATGTCGGCGAGGTCGGTCTCTTCCTTGGCTCCGGCGGCGACGCCGTATTCCGCGAGGAACAGTCGCCAGCGGCCGTCGATGGTCGCTTCGACGGCCGACAAGGCCTCGGCGGGACGGCCGCCGCGCGGAAGAGCGGTCATGAACGGGCACCTTAACGGCATCAGTCCTGATCGCGATCGCTATTTCGCGCTGAGCAGGGTGTCGGCGTCGATGCAGAGGCGCCCGTCCTGGGAAACGACTGTCAGCTCGTGGGTTTCCGTCGGGGAGGGGCGGCCGTCGCGGTAGTGCAGCGTGATGCGGACCCGGACAGTCTTCGCGGAGGTGGCCGTCGCGCTGTGGACGTCCACCGCGCTGATCCGGCCCCAATGGGCTTCGTAATCGCTCAGTCCGCGGCGCTGGAGATTCGGCCCGATGAGCGGCCAGCCCGCCTTGGTGTCCGGCATCAGCCGGTAATACCCGGTGACGAACATGGCGATGTCCTCGTTCGAGGCAGCCCGGGGCACGGTGGACGTCGTGACGGGGACGGGGAGCGTGGTGGTCGTCGACGACGGCGGAGGTGTCGGACGTGGTTCGACCACGGCGGGGAGCGGTGTCCCGGCGGTCTGGATCGAGCCGGCGAAGTGGACGCCCACGAAAATGGCCGCCAGCAACGAACCCGACACGCCCAGGATCAGGAACACCAGCCAGACGTTGACCTGTGAGTGGTGGACGTTGTAGACGTTCGTCGTACCGGCGGATTTCGCGCCGTCG
Organism: Amycolatopsis oliviviridis; assembly: GCF_014654365.1. GTDB lineage: Bacteria > Actinomycetota > Actinomycetes > Mycobacteriales > Pseudonocardiaceae > Amycolatopsis > Amycolatopsis oliviviridis. The sequence continues at coordinate 1,484,434 of NZ_BNAY01000001.1, read as the reverse complement.
CCGTCGCGGCGGCTGAGGACCTGCGAGATTCCGCTGATCAGACCGGTCGCGACGGTGAACGCGACGACGAGACCCCAGGCCAGGAAGTTGGTCTTGAGGTCGGTCGCGAAATTGATCGCCGTGCCGAGGGCCGCGGCGATGAAGGCGCCGAGCAAGGACCAGAACCACACAGAACCCGCCCGGTTCAAGATCGTCTCCTTCGTGTGACGAAGCCGTCGGTTTACAACTCGCGAGGTGGGCAGGCCTCGTTACGGCAGGTCGTGTCCGTGGCCCTATCGTGATCGGGTGCGTACTGGGGGAACGGCGACGACTTCTTCCAAATGGGGCGGACTCGTGGCCCTGCTCGCGGGATTCTTCGTACTCCTGCTCGACACGACGATCGTCGCCGTGGCGAGCCCGCGGATCCAAGCCGATCTCGGTGGGGACGTCGCCGCGCTGTTCTGGGTGACGGCGGGCTACTTGCTCGCGTTCTCGGTCCCGCTGCTGGTCGCCGGGCGGCTCGGCGACCTCTTCGATCCGAAGCGCGTCTACCTGTTCGGGATGACGGGCTTCGCGGTGTCCTCCGCACTGTGCGGCCTCGCGCCTTCGATCGAATGGCTGATCGTCTTCCGGATCTTGCAAGGGCTGGCCGCGGCCACGATGTCCCCTCAGCCGCTGACGCTGATCCGGCGCCTGTTCGCCGAGGACGAGCGGGGCCGCGCGTTCGGCATCTGGGGTTCCGTCGCCGCCGCGGCCACCTTGCTCGGACCGATCCTGGGCGGGCTGCTGACGGCGAGCCTCGATTGGCGCTGGATCTTCCTGGTCAACGTCCCCGTCTGCGGCATCGCCGTCGTCATGGGAATCCGTCTGATTCCGGGCAGCCCGGGTGGCGTCGCCCGGTTCGACCTGCTCGGTGCCACGCTGAGCACGGCCGGTCTGACTCTCCTCGTTTGGGCTCTGCTGTCCTGGAACGCCCTCTCCTTGCCGGCGGCCGTCATCGCCGTCGTACTGCTCGCCGGTTTCTGTCTCCGGGAACGCGGCCAAGGTGCGGACGCACTCGCGCCCCTTCGGCTCTACCGATCGTCCGGATACCTGAACGCGAGCATCGCGATGGCGTCCCTCGGCGCGACGGTCCTCGCGATGCCGCTCCCCACCATGCTGTATCTCCAAGACGAACGCGGTTTCGGCCCTTTCGAAGCAGCCGTGGCCCTCGCGCCGGACGCCGTCGTCGCGATCCTGCTGTCGCCTCCGGCCGGCCGCTGGGTCGACCGGGTGGGCGGGCGCCGACCGGCGATACTCGGCATGAGCCTCCTCGCGGTGAGCTTGCTGCTCATGGGACTCGTGGTCGTGCTGAAGCTCAATCCCTGGTGGATCACGGTGGGCGCCGCGCTCCTGGGCGCTGCCAACGCGATGGCCTGGTCACCTCTGTCCGCCATCGCCATGGCGTCCGTGGACCCGGACGCGGCGGGTGGTGCCTCGGGCCTGTTCAACACGGTCCGGCAGGTCGGTGCGGTGGCGGGTGTGGCGGTGACCGGCGCGATCCTGGCGGCGCTCGAAGCAACGCCTGTCTTGGCTTTCGGCGTCGTGTTCGGGTTCATTCTTCTTGTTGCGGTGGTTGGTGTTTTCGCCGCGTTTCGGCTTCCCGCGCGAACGCATTTAGAGGACTAAATGCGGCTTTCGAGATCCCACCAGTTCAGGACCCGCGTGCCGTACAGGGTCAGCCACTTCGACGGCTCACCGGCCCCGACGTCGACCTCGAACCACACCCGCCCGGCATGCCGATGCGCCTGCAGCCAGGTCCCGTCCGGCTGCCGGGCGGCACGGATGAGCTCGACGGCTTCGGCCATCCGCGGGTCCGGAGCGGTGCCGTCGTGCAGGGAGGCCTCACGGAAGTAGTCGGCCGCGTTCAGCACGTCGTAGAACCAGCGGAACGGGTAAGCGAAGACGGCGATCCACGGCGCGATGACCGCACCGGTCGACAGCCGCCGGAACAAACCGCGCTCCAGCAGGTACTCCTCACCCATGCGCCGGGCAGCCCTCGAAGCCGAGGTGCCGCCGGTCGCGGTCTCGAAGGCGAGCAGGCCCTTGAGCGAGTTCAGCGTCGAGTGCACGGACGAGCGCCGGGAACCCGAGACCCATTCGCAGTTCCAGCCACCGTCGGGTTGCTGGTGCTCCGGGAACCACGAAGCTAGGGAGGTGACGTCGGCGCCCAGCCACAGGCCGTTGGCGAGGGTCCACGCGTTGATGCAGCAGTCGACTTCGCCGCCCCAGTACGGCAGGTCGTCGTACTCCCACCGGCTGTTCTTCGCGAGGAGTTCGGCGGTCCCGCGCAGGACGCCGGCGTCCATTCCCCACTCTCGCAGGGTGTTCAGCGACCACGTCGTCGCCGTCCACGGCTGCCCGTCTTCCTCGCCGGAAAAGCCGGAGAACCCGGCCGGGAAGAACGCGCCGCCCGCCCACTGGCCGTCGGGGTCCTGGTGGGCGAGCAGACGCGCGCCGAATCCTTCGGTCGCGATCCGTGCCCGCGTCGCCTCCCAGACCTCGGGCGGTTCGTGCGCGAGGTCGCGTTCCACCTGCCAGCGAAGGGCAGGATCGGAGTCGAGCAGCCACGGGATCATGCGGCCAACTCTAAGCCGGATGCCGCCGCGCGAGCGCCTCCGAACCTTGGGCGAGCAGGGTGACATCGGCGCCGACCAGGACGAACGACGCGCCGGCGTCGAGATAGCGCTGGGCCTGCGCGGGGTCGAACGCGTTGACCCCGACGGGCTTTCCGTGCGCGCGAACGGCCTCGAAGGTGCCGAGGACGGCCGCGGTGACGTCGGGATGCGTCTGCTGTCCGAGCAGCCCCATCGACGCGGCCAGATCGGACGGTCCGACGAACACGCCGTCGACGCCGTCGACAGCGGCGATCCCGGCGGCGGCCGCGACACCCGCCGTCGACTCGATCTGCACGAACAACGACGTGAACTCGTCGGCGTTCGGCAGATAGCCCTCGACCCGGTTCCAGCGCGCGGACCGCGAGAGGGCGCTGCCGACGCCGCGTATCCCGCGAGGCGGATACCGGACGGCCCGGACTACGGCCTCCGCCTCCTCCGCGCTGTCGACCATGGGCACCAGCAGGTTCTGCGCGCCCAGGTCGAGCAGCTGCTTCAGCGCGACCGCGTCGCCGGACGGGGCGCGAACCATCGGCGTGATCGGATAAGCGGCGATCGTCTGCAACAACGACTGCACCGTCTCCAGTGTGGCGGGGGAGTGCTCGGTGTCGATGAGCAGCCAGTCGAGCCCGGAACCCGCGCAGATCTCCGCGACGACCGGGCTGCCCGACGTGACCCACATGCCGATCAGCGGCCGTCCGGACAACTTGTCCCGGAAGGGCGGGTCTAGACGAAGCGGCATGTGATCGCCCCCAGATCCCGGTAATCGGCGGTCACCGTGTCGCCGGGGTGCACCCACATCGGCCGGGTGAACGACCCGGCCAGCACGATGTCGCCAGGATCGAGCTTGTCGCCGTGCTGGGCGAGTTTGTTCGCCAGCCAGGCGACGCCGTTCGCGGGATGGTTCAGCACCGCCGCCGCGACACCGGACTCCTCGATGGTCTCGTTGCGATACAACAGCGCCGAGACCCAGCGCAGGTCGACGGCGTCCACGGCGACCGGGTTGCCGCCGTAGACCATGCCGCCCATGGCCGCGTTGTCGCTGATCGTGTCCACGATGGTCCGCCCGGCCATCTCGATACGCGACGACAGGATCTCCAGCGCGGGTACGACGTACTCGGTCGCCCGCAGTACGTCGAACACCGTGGCGTCCGGTCCGGACAGCGACTCACGGAGCACGAAGGCCAGCTCGACCTCGATGCGCACGTTCGAGAACCGGCTGTGCTCGATCACGGAACCGTTCTCGAACACCATGTCCGCGAAGATGGCGCCGTAATCGGGTTCGGTGATCCCGGTGGCGGCCTGCATGACCTTCGAAGTGAGCCCGATCTTGCGGCCGACCGGACGTCGTCCCGCCTCGATGCCCCGGCGCCGCCATTCGTTCTGCACGGCGTAGGAGTCCTCGACGGTCATGTCCGGGTAGCGCGCAGTCAGCAGCGGGATCGTCTCCCGGGCTTGCTCAGCGGCCGCCAGTTCGTCGGCGATCGAGGTGATCGTTTCCTGTTCGAGCATGTCCCCGCCTCAGAGCTGGTTGCCGAGTTTGTACTCGCCCTGTTTCCAGGCCGGCAGTTCGCCTTCGTCGTCACCCTTGCGGGTGTAGGAGAAGCCGTCGGCGCCGATGGTGACTTCCAGTTCGCTGTCGTCGGTCCGCGCGACCACCGGCTGCGGTTTGCCGTCGAGGTCGAGCACGAGGGAGGCGTCGGTGTACCAGGACGGGACCACCGGCGTGCCCCACCAGTCGCGGCGCTGGTTGTCGTGCACGTCCCAGGTGACGACCGGGTTGTCCGGGTCGCCGGTGTAGTAGTCCTGCGTGTAGATCTCGACGCGGTGCCCGTCGGGGTCGCGCAGGTAGAGGTAGAACGCGTTCGAGACGCCGTGCCTGCCGGGACCGCGCTCGATGTGGTCCGACATCCGCAGCGAGCCGAGTTTGTCGCAAATGGACAGGATGTTGTGCTTCTCGTGCGTGGCGAAGGCGACGTGGTGCATCCGCGGCCCGTCGCCGCCCGTCATCGCGGTGTCGTGCACGGTCGACTTGCGGCGCATCCAAGCCGCGTACGTCGTGCCCTGATCGTCCTGGATGTCTTCGGTGACGCGGAAGTTGAGGTCTTCCATGTGCTTCACCGCGAGCGGCACGTCCGGGGTGACCTGGTTGAAGTGGTCGAGCCGGACCAGCGCGCCCGGAATGTGCAGGTCGTAGCGCCAACTGAGCCGATCGACGTGCTCGACGTCGTGGAAGAACTCGATCGGGAAGCCGAGCGGGTCCTGCACGCGCACCGAATCGCCGATGCCCTTGGTGTAGCCCTCTTCGCGGCGTTCGACCCGGCAGCCCAGCTCCGTGTAGAACGCGACGGCCTTGTCCAGGTCCTCCGGCGAGCGCACGCGGTAGGAGAACGCCGCGACCGCCGCGATCGGGCCTTGGCGCAGCACGAGGTTGTGGTGGATGAACTCGTCGATCGTGCGGAGACTGATCGTGTTCTCGTCCTCTTCGGTCACCGTGAGGCCGAGGACGTCGGCGTAGAACGCGCGCGACCGCGCCAGATCGGTGACGACGAGTTCCATGTACGCGCAGCGCAGGACGTCCGGCGGTGGAGAGGACGGCGTGGGAATCGGGTTCATGACAGCATCCTTCGTGGACGGGGGAGTGGGGGTCAGCCCTTGCCGAAGGCGGGGTTGTGCACCTCGCCGAGATTGATGTGCACCGCCTGCTGGTCGGTGTAGAAGTCGATCGAGCGGTAGCCGCCCTCGTGCCCCAGCCCGGACGCCTTCACCCCGCCGAAGGGGGTGCGCAGATCACGGACGTTGTTCGAATTGAGCCACACCATCCCGGCCTCGACGGACTGCGCGAAGTTGTGCGCCCGCTTGAGATCGTTGGTCCAGACGTAGGCCGCGAGCCCGTACTTCGTGTTGTTCGCCAGCGCCAGTGCTTCGTCTTCGCTGTCGAACGGCGTGATCGCGACGACCGGGCCGAAGATCTCCTCCTGGAAGATCCGGGCGTCCGGTTTGACGTCGGCGAACACCGTCGGCGCGACGTAGTTCCCGGTCGGGAAGCCGTCCGGGCGGCCGCCGCCGGCGACGAGCCTGCCCTCGGTCTTCCCGATCTCGATGTACTTCATGACCTTTTCGTAGTGCTCGGGGTGCACCAGCGCGCCGACCTCGGTCTTGGGGTCGCTCGGGTCGCCGACCACGACGCGTTTGGCCTGCGCGGCGTAGCGTTCGACGAACTCGTCGTAGATCGCGCGCTCGACCAGGATCCGGCTGCCCGCGGTGCAGCGCTCGCCGTTGAGCGAGAACACACCGAAGATCGTCGCGTCGATCGCGGTCTCCAGATCGGCGTCGGCGAAGACGATGGCGGGGGACTTGCCGCCCAGCTCCATCGACAGTCCTTTGAGGAACGGCGCCGCGTTGCCGAAGATCAGGCTGCCGGTGCCGCTCTCGCCGGTGAACGAGATCAGCGGGACGTCCGGGTGTTTGACCAGCGCGTCCCCCGCGTCCTCGCCGAAGCCGTTGACGAGGTTGAACACGCCCGGCGGCAGCCCGGCCTCCTCGAAGATCTCCGCCCACAGCGACGCGGAAAGCGGCGTGAACTCCGCGGGCTTGAGCACGACGGTGTTGCCGGTCGCCAGCGCGGGGGCGAGTTTCCACGACTCCAGCATGAACGGCGTGTTCCACGGCGTGATCAGCCCGGCGACGCCGATCGGCTTGCGGTTGACGTAGTTGACCTGGCGGCCGGGCACCTTGTACGTGTCGTCGGCCTGCGCGACGATCAGATCGGCGAAGAACCGGAAGTTCTCCGCCGCGCGGCGGGCCTGGCCCAGCGCCTGCGCGATCGGCAGGCCCGAGTCGAAGCTCTCCAGCGCGGCCAGCCGCTTGTCCCGCGACTCGACCAGATCGGCGATGCGGTTCAGCACGCGCGACCGTTCGCGCGGCAGCAGCTTCGGCCAGGGGCCTTCGGTGAACGCCTTCCGCGCGGCGGCGACGGCGCGGTCGATGTCGGCTTTCTTCCCCGCGGCGGCCCGGACGTAGACCTCGTTGGTCACCGGGTCGAGCACGTCGAAGACTGCGCCGTCGGCAGAGTCGGTGAGTTCTCCGCCGATGTAGTGCCGGATCCGCTCCGGGACACCGTCGGGGATCGGCCGGGGAGTCGTGGTGGTCAAGATTCCTCCTCAGTCAGCGCTTAGCGCGCTCTCGAGCGTCCAAAAAGGCCTGCATGGTGGCCCAGCGGTGATTGCGGGCGGCGAATTCGATGTCGAGCGGGTCGGCCTTCTCGGAGATCAGCCGAAGGATCTGTTCGTGTTCCTCGACCGACCGGTGTGCCCGGTCGGGGACGAACGCGAAGGTCGAGTCACGCAATCCGGACAGCCGTGTCCAGCCCTGGTGCACGAGGTCGAGGATCTGCGGGTTGGGGCAGCATTCGAAGAGCAGCGAGTGGAACTGCTGGTTCAGCGCGGTGAACTCGTGCGCGTCGAAGTGGTCCAGCAGGGCGATCATCCGCTCGTTCACCCGGCGCGCCTTCGCGATGTCCTCTTCGGACAGACCCAGCGCGGACAGGGCGGTGGCGACGCCTTCGACCACGCCGAGGGTCTGCATCGCGTGGACGTATTCGTTCTGGTCCACCATCGCCACCCGGGCGCCGACGTTGCGCTCGAACGTCACCAGCCGTTCGGCTTCCAGCCGCCGGATCGCCTCGCGCACCGGGACGACGCTCATGTCGAGCGCGCCGGCGATCTCGGCGAGGACGAGCCGGTAGCCGGGTCCGTACTCGTGCCGGGCGATCCGCTCACGCAGCCACTCGTAGGCGAGTTCGGACTTGCTGGTCGTCTTCACTGCTTCTTCTGCCATGCCTCATACCTTTCCCGCCACAACGGGTTGAGCGGGAAGAGCCCCTCGATCGGGCGGCCCTGGCCGACCTGCTGCGCGATCCAGGTGTCCTCGTCCTCCTGGACGAGCGTCGCGTCGGCGATCTCTTCGGCCAGCGCCGGTGGGATGACGACCACGCCGTCGTCGTCACCGACGATGATGTCGCCGGGCAGCACGGTGGCCCCGCCGCAGGCGACCGCGACGTCGATGTCCCACGGCACGTGCTTGCGGCCGAGGACCGCCGGATGCGGACCCTGCGAGAACACCGGGAGCCCGGTCTCCGCGACGGCTTCGAAGTCGCGGACCCCGCCGTCGGTGACCACTCCGGCGGCACCGAGGTACCGCGCCCGCAACGCCAGGATGTCCCCGAGCGTGCCGGAACCCCGTTCGCCCCGGGCCTCGATGACGATCACCTCGCCGGTGCCGACCGAGTCGAAAAGGCGTTTCTGCGCGTTGTAGCCGCCGCCGTGGGATTTGAAGAGGTCCTCGCGGTTCGGGACGAAACGCAGGGTCCTCGCCGTGCCGACGATCTTCGAACCGGGCAGGTTGGGGCGCACGCCGTCGATCGCGACGTTGTTCAGCCCGCGCTTGCGCAACTGGGCGGACAGTCCCGCGACAGGTGCGCGAAGGAGCTTGGCGCGAAGATCTTCGCTGAGCGCTGGCGCGTCCTCCTCGGCCGGTTCTTCTTCGGCGGGAGTGCCCCAGGCCTCGGCGCGCTGCTTGTCGTCCACCGAGGGCTGGCTGCCGATGTCCGAAAAGGACCGGATGCCCTGGGAAACGGTGGTGTGGAGCCGTCCGCTGCTGACGGAGGTGCCGGGAACGTCCACTTCGACCACGACGACGTCGCCGGGGGAGACCACCGTCGAACCGGCGGGAGTGCCGGTGAGGATGACGTCGCCGGGTTCCAGCGTGAAGTGCTGGGAGAGATCGGAAACGAACTGCCGCAACGGGAAGATCAGCCCGGCCGTGGTGTCCTCCTGCACCAGGTCGCCGTTCACCCAGGTGCGGACGCGCAGCGACGACGGGTCGACGTCGCGTGCGTCGATGAGACCGGGGCCGAGCGGGGTGTAGCCGTCACCGCCCTTGGACCGGACATTGGAGCCCTTGTCCGCGGTGCGCAGGTCGTAGAGGCCGAAGTCGTTCGCGGCGGTGACCGCGGCGACGTGGTCCCACGCCTCGTCCGGTTCGACCCACCGGGCCGTCGTGCCGATGACCAGCGCGATCTCGCCCTCGAAGGCCAGCAGTTCGGTCCCCGCCGGACGTTCGACCGTGCCGCCGGACGTGCCGATCGAACTCGACGGCTTGAAGAAGTACGACGGGTTCGCCGGACGTCGCCCGCGCTGCTCGGCCCGTGACGCGTAGCTGAGATGGACGGCGATGATCTTGCCCGGCCGGGTGCCCAGCGGACCGGACCCGCGACCTGACGGCGCCGTTGCCTCGTAAGTGCCCATGTTTCCCTGAATCCCTCGACCCTTGCTTCGTATCTAATAACGTATATGATTCCGTGCCACAGTGGCAAGGCGGTCACCGAGTGGCTTTCGCCTCGCCCGAGGATCCCTGCGGGCCGCCACTCGCGTCAGGCCTACGTCAAAGGAGTCAAGGTGTCGAATCCAGCGCAGGATGAGCACACGCCCGGCCGGACCGCCCCACCGTCCTCCGACCGGCGCCGGGTCGCGTTCGCGACCGTCGTCGGCACCACCGTCGAGTGGTACGACTTCTTCGTTTACGCGTCAGCCGCCGGTCTCGTCTTCGGCAAGCTGTTCTTCTCCGGGCTCGGGGCGAACAGCACCCTCGTCTCGTTCGCCACCGTGGGCGTGAGCTTCCTGTTCCGTCCGCTCGGCGCGTTCCTCGCCGGCCACTTCGGTGACAAGTACGGCCGTCGTGTGGTCCTGGTGCTCACCCTGATCCTGATGGGCGCCGCGACGACGCTGATCGGCGTGCTCCCGACGTTCGATCAGATCGGCGTCCTCGCGCCCGTGCTGCTGATCCTGCTGCGGGTCCTGCAGGGCGTTTCCGCCGGTGGTGAATGGGGCGGCGCGGTGCTGATGGCCGTCGAGCACGCGCCGTCGAAACGCCGGGGACTCTTCGGCGCCTCGCCGCAGATCGGCGTCCCGCTCGGTCTCCTGCTGGCTTCCGGAGTCCTGGCACTGACCAGCCTGCTCGTCCCCGGTCAGGCCTTCCTCGACTGGGGCTGGCGGATCCCGTTCCTGCTCAGCGTCGTGCTGATCCTGGTCGGACACTACGTCCGGCGCCGCGTCGAGGAGAGCCCGGTCTTCCGGGAGATCGCCGAACGCCGCGAGCGGACCCGGACCCCGATCATCCAGCTGTTCCGCAAGCACGCCGTGCTGGTCGTGGTGGCCGCGCTGGTGTTCGCTGGCAACAACGCCGTCGGCTACATGACCACGGGCGGCTACATCCAGAACTACGCGACCAACCCGAAGGGCCCGATCGGGCTCGACCGCGGTCCGGTGCTGTGGGCGGTGACCGCGTCGGCGGCCACCTGGCTGATCTCGACCTGGGCGGCGGGCGCGGTGTCCGACCGGATCGGCAGGCGGCGCACCTACGTCGTCGGCTGGATCGCGCAGCTCGCCGGCGTCGCGGTGCTCTTTCCGTTGGTGGACACGGGGAACATCGTGTTGCTGGCGCTGGGGTTGATCATCCTCAGCGTCGGGCTCGGGTTCACCTACGGCCAGCAGGCGGCGTTCTACGCGGAGCTGTTCCCCGCGTCGATCCGGTTCTCCGGCGTCTCGATCTCGTACGCGATCGGCGCGATCCTCGGTGGCGCGTTCGCGCCCACGATCGCGACCGCGCTGGTCGACGCGACCGGCACGTCGGTGTCGGTCGCCGTCTACCTGGCGGGGATGACCGTCATCGGCCTCATCGCCACCCTGTTGCTGCGTGACCGGTCGGGGATCCCGCTCGGGCCCGACCACGAGGCCGAGCAGGCGGTAAGTCCCCTGCGTTTCGGCAAGTAGTCCCGCCGTCCGTGACGCTCACCCGCCGAGAGCGTCACGGACGGCCTTCGCCGCCGCCTTGAGCCGCTCCGCGAGCTCGGCGGGAGCGCGTGTGCTCGACAGATAGACGACCGCGAGCGCCGCGGGGTTGTGGCCGCGCAGGGGGAGCGGCACCGCGACGGCGCTGAGGTTCTCGATCACTTCACCGTGGCTGTCCGCGTATCCGCGGGCGGCCACTTCCGGTATTCCCTCCGGCCAATCCTCCTCCGGAAGCTGGGCGAGGATCGCCCGGCCGGGGGCGCCGACGGTGAACGGATGCCTGGACCCCGGGCGCTGCGCGACGGACGCGACGGCGTGCCGGGGTTCCACGCTGACCAGGGTCACGCACTCTTCGCGGTCCATCACCGCCACGAAACACGTCATGCCGAGTTCGTTCGCGACAGCGGTCAGTTCGGGCAGCGCGGCGGCCTGCAGGTCGTGCTTGATCCCCGCCGCGAGTGCCGCCAAGCGCGTGCCGAGCTCGAATTTCCCGGCAGGCTCCCGGGTCAGGAGCCCGTGGTCTTCGAGTGTGCGGATCAGCCGGTAAGCGATCGAGCGGTGGACGCCGAGCCGTTCCGCGATCTGGTCGACGCTGAGCGCTTCCTGGGCGTCGGCAAGGACTTCGAGCACGCGGATGCCCCGGCTGAGTGTCTGGGACGCGCTCGAAGCCTTGCGGGAGTCCGAAACCATCGTATACGATCCATTTCGATAGTTGAACTGGCTGTTCGATTATAGAACAGGATCCGACGATGATGTCACGTGAGACCAGTTTTCCGCCGGGATCGAGCCTCTATCGGCCGCCCGCGCAGTTCTTCCGAGGCTGCCTCGGCCGGTTCGCGACCGGCGTCGCCGTGGTGACCTTCGACGCGACCACGGCCGAGGGGACGGTCAAGCGGCACGGACTGACGGTGAACTCCTTCACCGCGGTGTCGATGGACCCGCCGCTCGTGCTCGTGTCGATCCAGCGCACCGTGAAGAGTCACGACCTGCTCGCAGGCTGCCCGTTCGCGGTCAACGTCCTCGGCGCCGAACAGGAGGCGCTCGCGATGAACTTCGCCGGCCGTCCGAGCCCCGAAGGCGCGCCCACCTGGGTCGAAGGCGGGTACGCGCCGCGGCTCGGCGGCGTGCTCAGCTGGTTCGACTGCACGCCGTGGGCGGCCTACGACGGTGGCGACCACACCCTGTTCCTCGGCGAGGTACGGGAGTTCGACTACCGCTCGGGCGACGCGCTCGGCTTCGTCGACGGGCAGTTCTCGACGATCCACGAATCCGCGCAAGGCCACGAATCCCTGTTCTGACAACGACGTCCATCCCCAGAAGGAGTACGACATGGGAGCCCGCACCGGACAGCAGTACCTCGACAAGCTCAACGCGATGACGCCGGAGTTGTACGTCGACGGCGAGAAGGTGACCTCGAAGGTCGCCGACCACCCGGCCTTCCGCAACAACGCGCTGACCTACGCGAAGCTGTTCGATCTCCAGCACGACCCGGCGCACCGTGACGTCCTGACCTACGAGTCGCCGACGACGGGGGAGCGCGTCGGCACCTCGTTCCTGGTGCCACGCACCGAGGAGGACCTCAAGCGCCGTCGCGCCGCCTTCTCGGTGTGGGCGGAGTACTCCAACGGCTTCCTCGGCCGCACCGGCGACTACATGAACTCGTCGCTCACCGCGCTTTCGACGGCGAAGAAGTTCTTCTCCCAGGCCGATCCCGTCTTCGGTGAGCGTATCGAGAAGTACTACGAGATGGCGCGCGAGAACGATCTCCTCGCGACGCACACCCTGATCCCGCCGCAAGTCAACCGTTCGGTGTCCGGCAGCCAGCAGGGTGGAGGCAACCTTTCGGCGAAGGTGGTCGAGGAACGGGAGGACGGCATCGTCATCCGCGGCGCCCGGATGCTCGCCACCATCGCGCCGATCGCCGACGAACTCCTGGTCTTCCCGTCGACCGTCCTGCGCGGTACCCCCGAGGACGCCCCGTACTCTTACGCCTTCGCCGTCACGAACGACGCGCCCGGGCTGAAGTACTTCTGCCGCGCCGGCCTCGACCACGGCCGCTCGACCTTCGACGAACCGCTCGCCTCCCGGTTCGAGGAGATGGACGCCGTCGTGGTGTTCGACGACGTGTTCGTGCCGAACGAGCGGGTCTTCCTGCTGGGGCATCCGGAACTGTGCAACGCCTGGTACTCCGAGACCGGGGCGGGCGCGCTCATGACCCACCAGGTGGTCACGCGCACCCTGGCCAAGACCGAGTTCTACCTCGGTCTCGCGAGCGAGATCGCCGCCGCGATCGGCATCGGCGGTTTCCAGCACATCCAGCAGGACCTGTCGGAGCTGATCTCCTACGTCGAGATCGAAAAGGCCGTACTGCGCGCGGCCGAGGCCGACGGCGAGCTGAGCGAGGACGGCGTCTTCCTGCCCAAGTGGGAGGTCCTCAACGCCGCCCGGAACTGGTACCCCACGAAGGTCTCGCCGCGGCTCGCCGAGATCATCCGCAAGTTCTCCGCGTCCGGCCTCATGGCACTTCCGGGTGAATCGGATTTCGAGACGGAGGGCCGTCCCGACATCGACACCTACCTCCAGTCGGCCACGCTGCCCGCGAAGGACCGCGCGCGGCTGTTCAAGCTGGCGTTCGACGCGTCGGTCTCGAGTTTCGCCGGGCGGGAGTCGCTGTACGAGTACTTCTTCTTCGGCGACCCGGTGCGGATGGCGGGTGCCCAGGTGAACGCGTACCCGAGGGAGGCACTGCGGGAACGGGTGCGGGAACTGCTGACGCGCGAGGGACAGTAGTCGAAGCGAACCCACGATGCCGCCTCCGAGTCTCTCGGAGGCGGCATTTTTCCGTTACGGATTTCGGTGGTCGGCGGCGTTGTTTCCGCGGTTTCGTCCAGTAATCGGAAGCGTGCGGATTTACGCCCATGATGTGTCCTGCATTTGTCCAATACGCCGTCATCACGAACCGGTGCCCGCGTTACGACGTTCGAGCTAATCTCTCCAATGACCGTTCAAGTCGGCCATATCGGTGCGCAAAAATCCAGGTGCCCTGATCGGCGACGGCGAGGACGAGGCGGCAGGGGGAGGCATGATCGAAACCATGCGGTGCGAGGGCGCGGATTTCTGTGCGGAGTTGTCAGGATCGGACGACACTTCCTTCGCCCGTTTCTACGAAGGGGATCCACCGACCCGGGCAATATGTTCGACGAAAAATCTGACGTTGCTGGCGGATATGTCACCGCTCACCCCCGGGCACCTCCTGTTGCTGCCGAGACTTCACCACTTGTCGTTCGCTCAGGTGCTTTCCTCGCATGGCGCCGAGTTGCGGGACTTCCTTGGCCATCTCGTTCCGCTGTACCGGGAGACCTTCGGCGAACCGCTGATCATGGAGCACGGATCGAGCGCGGGACAGGAGAGTCATGCCTGTATCACGCACGCGCATCTGCACTTTCTTCCGGTCGACGGCGAAATCGTGGACAAACTCCTGGTCGAGGACGACCTGTCCTACCGAGAGCTCGGATCATTCGCTGAACTCGCGTTGCCGCCGTGGCCGGATTCCGCGTATTTCCTCCGAACTTACAAAGACAAGAGCCGGGTGTATCTTCCGACCGGACGGCAGAAAAGACAGTATCTGCGCTCGGTCGTCGGGGCGGTGTTGTCGATAGAGGACCCCGAATGGGACTACGCGGTCGTGATGCGCAAGGAAGTGCTGCGGAAAACGATGCGAATGGTCGATTCCTGGCGAAGGAGACTGTCCTGTGGTGGGTGAGAAATTCTCGGACGAGCCGACCCGGCTGGCCGAGACGATCGTGCCACTGTTCGGCCGCCAGGCAGGCGAGTTCGTCCCGGTGTCCTCTTCGAACGGCGACCGGGTGGAGCTGACCACGGGGGCCGACGCCCAGGACGACTGTGCCGTGTTCCGGCTGGTCGGGAGTCACGATCTCGTGGTGGGCAGCGACTACGTCCGGGGCCCCAAGTTCAGGTTGTACGAGATGGGGCACCTCGACGAATACGACCTCGGGTACTACCTGGTCGCGGCGAACCTCAGCGACATCGCGGCGATGGGTGCGAAGCCGATCGGCCTGCTTTCCGTCGTCCGGTACCCGACGGACATGGACGACGCGCTGTTCGGGTTCGTCATGAAGGGCATCCGTGACGCTTGTGCCGCCTTCGGTTGCCTGAACGTGGGCGGCGACATCGGCGGGGCGGAACGGCTGATCCTCTCCGCGTCGGCGCTGGGGGTGTGTCCGGCGGGCAGCGCTCTTTTGCGCTCCGGGGCCAAACCTGGCGACGTCGTGTGTTTGACGGCCCCGACCGGTCCCGCCGGGGCAGCGATGGCCTACCTGCGAGCCGGCTCGACGGATCCGGCCATCGAAAGCGTGCTCCCGTCCTTGCTCGCGAGCTGGAAGCGTCCGGTGGCGAGGGTGAACGAAGGCCTGGTGCTCGGGGCGAGCGGAGCGGTCACGAGCTGTCAGGACACGTCCGACGGCCTCAAGGCGACTCTGGAGAGCATCGCCGAACTGAGTGGTGTCGGAATGGTCGTCGACGAAGAGGCCGTACCGGTCCCCGAAGCGGTCGCGGCGGTGGGCACCCACGTCGGAGTGGATCCGCTCGGTCTGGTCATGGGTGATTCGGTCGATTTCGAACTCGTCTTCACGATTCCGCGGTCGCGGGCCGACGAACTCGCCGAGTCGATCGATTTCCATCGGATCGGTGTCGTCACCGCGGCCCGGGAAGTGGTCTTGGCGCGTCCGGACGGCAGTCGTACGGCCTTGCCCGGCAAGGCATGGCGCCATCAGAGCGGCGATCGGAGACCATGAGACGAGTGACCGCCAAGGCAGCGGACAGGGCCGTCCTGCTGTCGGCGACGTTGATCCTGGCGGGCAAGGCTTACAACGTGCCCTCCAAGGCCTTCTGGGACGGCGTCCTGCACGATCGTCCGTACCTGTTGCTGGTGACTCTCGCCGTGGCGGGGGTTTTCGGCGCGCTGACACCGTTCGAGAGCTGGCAGGGCCGTTCGTTCGTGGACCGGAACGTGCTGATGCGCCGCCGCGTCCTTTCCACCTTCGGCAAGTTGCTCGAAATGAGTGCGAAGATCGAGCCGCCACTGGATACGGGAGACCTGGCGCTCCATGTGTGGCGGCGCAGGCGGACGTGGCGGCATCCGGTACACGGTGTGCTGAAACGGCTTTCGACTTATCGGATGTCTTCCTATCCCGCGACGCGGAAGTTCGCTCCCACCCGCGGCGTCGGGGCGGTGGGGCTCTGCTGGCTCCGTGATCGCGAGATCCAGTTCGACGTCGAGTCCCTGGCAAAGAAACTCGACGACCAGGCGAAGTTCGATGATCATGTGAAGCGGAACGGTCCGGAATCGGTGATGAACCTCTCCTGGGAGATGTTCAATGACCTCAAGCACCGGGCCGCGCTCTTCGTCACGCCCATCAGGAACAGCCGCAACCGCTTCGTCGGCTGCATCAGCGTCGACGCGAGCCACGGCTACGGCGCGCTCGACAGACGTGAACTGCTCGACGAGATGACGAAACTGGGGATGGAGATCCGGAGTGAGGATTTCGAGTGCACGTGAACGACGAGAGTCTGCGGGCGGTGGTGTCGAGCACTCGCCGGACCTATGACGAGAGTGCCGAAGCCTACGTGAGGACCACGGACACGCTTGACAAGTTCCCGGGTCTGGATCGCGAACTCGACCGCTTCTTCGCGGCACTGCCCGGTGATTCCGTGCTGGACCTGGGATGCGGCTCCGGTCGTGACTCGGACTACCTGATCCGGCGGGGCGCGACCGTGGTCGCGGGCGACCTCAGCGAGGTCATGCTGCGGACCACCCGCGATCGGTGCGCGGTGGCCGGCGTTCTGCAACTGGATCTGTTGGCGATGCCTTTCGCAGACGGGGTTTTCGACGGCGTCTGGGCGTGCGCGAGCGTGCTGCATGTGCCGCGGACGGCCCATCTCGCCGCCTTCGTCGAGATCCATCGCGTGCTCGCGAAAGGTGGTGTCGCCGCGATCAGCCTCAAAGAAGGTGGTGAGGAAGGCTGGGTCGAGGACCCGCGGATGTCGTCACCACGCTGGTTCTCGCCACGCAGACCGGAAGCTGTGGTCGGCGAACTCGGCGTCGCCGGTTTCACGTCCGCCCGCGTGTTCCCGAGCGGGCGTGGCACCTGGTTCGTCGTGGAGGCGAAGAAGACCTAGGACGCGGCCTAGGAGTTCCACTCGTCCGGGTTCGTCCCGGGCAGGACATGCCGGATACCACCGCGGGGATCGGCCACGTCGCCGTGATGACGGGGGATCAGGTGGATGTGCAGATGGTCGACGGTGCGACCCGCGGCCGGTCGTTCGTTCACGCCGATGGTGTAGCCGTCGGGCTGGTATTTCTCGTCGAGTGTCCGCCGGGCCTCTTTGATCAGTTCATATGCTTCGGTGAGCTCGCTCGGCGTCAGGTCGAAGAAGGATTCGACATGCCGCTTCGGTACGACTTCGACGTGGCCTTCCGCAGCGGGGAAGTTGTCCCAGCGTACGTAGATTTCCTTGCCGTCGTGCATCAGCTTGGTGACTTCGGGGTCGTGTATCTGACAAAAGAGGCATTTGCCGGAGACCGGCTCGGCTTCAGCATTCGCCGCCAGTGCCGGCTCCATCATTTGATACTCCTTGTCATTGATCGATCACTTGAAGTCATATTCAGGACAACTTAGCTTCGTCGCAGACGAAGCAGAAGCTTACTCGCACTATTGGTTGATTTCTAAGCCACGGCTTCGGCATGTCGATGACATGCGATGGAGCACCTGCTCGACGGTGAGTTCGGAGGTGTCGATCGTGATGGCATCGGCGGCGGGGACCAGTGGCGATGCCTTGCGGGACATATCGGCGTCATCTCGGCGAATTACATCCTCGAGCACGTTCTCGTAGGACTCTGCCCGTTCCTGGCGGACTCGCCGCATGGCCCTTACTTCGGGAGTCGCGGTCAGATAGAACTTGACGGCCGCCCTGGGAAAGATGGCCGTGCCGATATCGCGGCCTTCGACGACGCAGTGCTCGTGCGTGGTTGCCCAAAGCCTGATGAGGCTGGTCACGCGCTGCCGGACGTCCGCGATCCGCGCGACTGCGGAAACTGCGACGTTGACAGGCTTTTTCCGCAGTTCTGCGGAGGCATAACGCTCGGACGTCAGCAGGCTGGTGGAGCGGCTCTGTTCGATCAACTCGTCGCAGAGGCCGGTGATTTCGGGGGCGTTGTCGACCGGGATTTCCCGTTGCAGCGCCTCGAAGGCGATGATGCGATAGGTTCGACCGCTTTCGAGGTAGCGCAGGCCGAAGGTCTTCGCCAGCGCCAGGCAGGTGGTGGTCTTGCCCGCGGCGGCGGGCCCGTCCACCGCCACGACCGTGCCGAAACGTGGTCCAGACATGATTCTTTCCTTGTGGGGTAGGCAAACGATCGAATACGGTGAAGCGAGCAGGGCGCAAATGCTAGCAGTGGGATGGCATGTCGTGGCATCGCGCTCCGTACCGCCCCGGAGCTGCGTAAACTCCGGATGTGTTGCTGTGTCAGGGATTGTGCGTCCCGGTGGTGGCTGTCGAGGCGGCCGGTCCGCGACGCTCCGCCAGATTCGGTCACTCGTACAGGTGTATGAGGGCTTCCCTTATGGCTGATGCGTAGTCGAAGTCTTTCTGGGCAGCGGAAAGAGCAGCCTGGCGGTTACGCCGGTCGATGTCGATGTGCGATGGGGCAAGAACGGTTCGGAGCATCGCACTATCGTGTCGTCGAGGTAACCACCGGTGGTGTGCGCTCCTTGTGTCGTTGTTGATTTCGCAAATGTTGCAAGCTGATGGAAAAATTAGATTTCTGTAACAAAATCGAGGTCGCCGCGACTCATGTGGCCCACATCGCACCGTCGACCGCCTCGTGTGACCGCCCGCGCGGGAGGTGGGCGGGCGTGTCGCGGGGGACACGCCCGGGATGCCGCGAACTTGATTCATTCCAGAAAATGGGCCAGACTGCGCCCGTGCCCACGACCCCGGACTTCGAGCGGATGCTGCGCGGGGCCTCCCTGCGCGTGACGCGTCCCAGGGTGGCCGTGCTGACCGCGGTACGCGACCACCCGCACGCCGACACCGACTCGATCATCGGTGCGGTCCGTGCTGAGCTCGGAGAGGTCTCTCACCAGGCCATCTACGACGTGTTGCGGGCACTGACCGCCGCGGGCCTCGTCCGGCGGATCCAGCCGTCCGGGTCCGTGGCACGTTATGAGTCCCGGGTCGGGGACAACCACCACCACGTCGTGTGTCGAGCATGTGGTGCCATCGCCGACGTCGACTGCGCCGTCGGCCCCGCGCCCTGCTTGAGCGCGTCGGACGACCACGGCTTCCTGATCGAAGAGGCCGAGGTCATCTACTGGGGCCTGTGCCCCGACTGTGTTGTCGAAACCCGCGCGACAGAACCCCGTCTCGCCAGCCCTGAAAGCTCTGATCCTCGGAAGGATTCCCGTGTCTGACAGCCCGGACGCCGTCGTCGGCGAAATGAACGAAGAGAGCGCGGGCGGCTGCCCCGTCTCGGCGGGGCGCCGTAACCACCCCACCGAAGGCGCGGGGAACCGTGACTGGTGGCCGAACCAGCTCAACCTGAAGATCCTCCGGAAGCACACCGCCGCTTCCGACCCGATGGACGACGGATTCGACTACGCCGCCGAGTTCAAGACCGTCGACCTCGACGAGCTCGCCAAGGACGTCGACGCCGTCCTCACGACTTCGCAGGACTGGTGGCCCGCGGACTTCGGCCACTACGGCGGCCTGATGATCCGCATGGCGTGGCACAGCGCGGGCACGTACCGCATCGAGGACGGCCGCGGCGGCGCGGGCGCCGGCATGCAGCGGTTCGCCCCGCTCAACAGCTGGCCGGACAACGGCAACCTGGACAAGGCCCGCCGCCTGCTCTGGCCGGTCAAGAAGAAGTACGGCCGCAAGATCTCGTGGGCCGACCTGATGATCTTCACCGGCAACCGCGCCCTGGAGACCATGGGCTTCAAGACCTTCGGCTTCGCCGGTGGCCGCGCGGACGTGTGGGAGCCGGACGAGGACGTGTACTGGGGTCCCGAGCGCACCTGGCTCGGCGACGAGCGCTACACCGGTGACCGTCAGCTCGAAGGCCCGCTGGCCGCCGTGCAGATGGGCCTCATCTACGTGAACCCGGAAGGCCCGAACGGCAACCCGGACCCGCTGGCCGCGGCCCGCGACATCCGCGAGACCTTCCGCCGCATGGCGATGAACGACGAGGAGACCGTCGCGCTGATCGCCGGCGGCCACACCTTCGGCAAGGCGCACGGCGCGGCCGACGCCGACAAGTACGTCGGTGCCGAGCCCGAGGGCGCTTCGATCGAGGAGCAGGGCCTCGGCTGGAAGAACTCCTTCGGCAGCGGCAAGGGCCGGGACGCCATCACCAGTGGCCTGGAGACCACCTGGACCTCCACGCCGACGCAGTGGAGCCACGGCTTCTTCCAGAACCTCTTCGGCTACGAGTGGGAGCTGACCAAGAGCCCCGCCGGTGCCCACCAGTGGCAGCCGAAGGACGGCGCGGGCGCGAACACCGTGCCCGACCCCGAGACCGGTGAGCTCAAGCGCCCGCCGACGATGCTCACCACCGACCTGTCGCTGCGGTTCGACCCGGTCTACGAGCAGATCTCGCGTCGTTTCCTGGACAACCCGGACCAGTTCGCGGACGCCTTCGCCCGCGCCTGGTTCAAGCTGACCCACCGCGACATGGGCCCGATCCAGCGTTACCTCGGCCCGCTGGTGCCGCAGGAGACGCTGATCTGGCAGGACCCGGTGCCCGCGGTCGACCACGAGCTGGTCGACGACGCGGACATCGCCTCCCTCAAGGAGAAGCTGCTCGCTTCGGGCCTGTCGGTCGCGCAGCTGGTCTCGACCGCGTGGGCGTCGGCCTCGACGTTCCGTGCGAGCGACAAGCGCGGTGGCGCGAACGGTGCCCGTATCCGCCTCGAGCCGCAGCGCGACTGGGAGGTCAACGACCCGCAGACGCTGGCCCAGGTGCTGAAGACGCTGGAAGGCGTCCAGGAGGCGTTCAACGGCGCCCAGACCGGCGGCAAGAAGGTCTCGCTCGCCGACCTGATCGTCCTCGGTGGCGTCGCGGCCGTCGAGAAGGCCGCGAAGGACGGCGGTCACGACGTGACCGTGCCGTTCACCCCGGGCCGCACCGACGCGACGCAGGAGCTGACCGACGTCGAGTCGTTCGCCGCGCTCGAGCCGACCGTCGACGGCTTCCGCAACTACCGCGGCAAGGGCCACCGTCTCCCGACGGAGTACCTGCTCATCGACCGCGCGAACCTGCTGAACCTGAGCGCGCCCGAGCTGACCGTCCTCGTCGGCGGTCTGCGTGTCCTCGGCGCCAACGCGCAGGAGTCGAAGCACGGCGTGTTCACCGACAAGCCGGGCTCGCTGAGCAACGACTTCTTCGCGAACCTGCTCGACATGGGCGTGCAGTGGACCGCGGCGAACGGCGACCAGGAGACCTTCGAAGGCCGCGACACCGCGACCGGCGAGGTCAAGTGGACCGGTACCCGGGCCGACCTCGTGTTCGGATCCAACTCCGAGCTTCGCGCGGTGGCGGAGGTCTACGCCAGCGACGACGCGAAGGAGAAGTTCGTCCGCGATTTCGTGGCGGCGTGGGACAAGGTCATGAACCTCGACCGGTACGACGTGGCATGATCCGAGCCTGAACCTGGCTTGACACCGGGCCGGCCGCGATTCGCGGCCGGCCCGGCCTGTTTTCGGCCGGACGTGAGGAGGCGGTTCACGTGTGGGATCTGCTGGCGGCGGGCGGCTGGGGCCTGCTGGCCGGGTCGGCGCTGCTGTTCGGGGCGATGCTCGGCTTCCTGATCCGGATCCCGGCCAAGGCCGTGGCCAGCGTGATGGCCTTCGGCAGCGGCGTGCTGATCTCCGCCGTCTCCTTCGAGCTGATCGCCGAGGCGCACGAAAAAGGCGGTTTCCTGCCGACCGCCCTCGGCGCTCTGGGCGGTTCGCTGATCTACACCCTCGCCAACATCGCGCTCGCCCGGCGAGGCGCCCGGCATCGCAAACGCTCGGGCGGCCAGCAGCCGTCCGAGAGCGAGCAGGCGGGCTCCGGTACGGCCATCGCGCTCGGCGCCCTGCTGGACGGCGTCCCCGAATCGATGGTGATCGGCACCAGCCTGCTCGGCGGCGGAAGCGTGAGCGTGGTGACCGTGGCCGCCGTGTTCATCAGCAATGTCCCCGAAGGACTGTCCAGCGCCGCGGGGATGAAACGCGCGGGCCGGAGTCCGCGCTATGTTTTCACGCTTTGGAGTGGTATCGCCGTGATCAGCGGGGTGGCCGCCCTGCTCGGTTACGGCGTTCTCGGTGGCGCCTCCGGTGCCGTCCTGGCCGTGATCACCGCGATCGCGGGTGGCGCGATCCTCGCCATGATCGCCGACACGATGATCCCCGAGGCCTTCGACGACGCGCACCTCTGGACCGGGCTGATCACGGTCGCGGGCTTCCTCACCGCGTTCGGCCTTTCGCGCATCGAGGGCTGATCGAGGGTGAGCCCGGACGGGCGCGCCGCGCCACGCGTTCGGCGTAGTCGAAAAGCACGAGGCCGGAATGATGGATAGCACTGGATGCGCAGGCCGTGCTGACGGAGGATTTCGCTGCCGACGTACCACTGAACGCCCGGGAGCGAGTCACATGAAGAACGAAACCGCCGAAAACCTCCGCCTGCTCTTCTCCGGCCTCGGGATCGACACCGCCAGGGCGGGCAGCGAGGTCGACCTCGTGATCGACCGCTTCGACAACTGGACCAACAAGGCCCGGGTGGACGCCTTCAGATGCTTCACCGGCGCCTGCTGCGTCGTTCCACCCCTGGCCGAAGCCAAGTGACTCGCTGATCACCGGCTGGACGGCGGCGGGATCGGCGCTCCGGCGCACGACCCGTCGTCGGTCTTGCCGGTCGAGAAGAACTCGACCGCCCTGCTCGCGCAGGGCAGCGAGGACAGCGAACCGTGGTGGTCGTCCTCGATGGTGAGCAGCGCGCCGCCGATCCGTTCACGCATGGCCAGGGCCCAGCCGATCGGGGTCACCGGTTCGTAGGTGTGCCCGACCAGTTGCAGCGGACTGGTCCCCGGCGTGAAGTTCCACGGCTGGACCGGCAACGGCCAGCCCGCGCACCGGCCGTTCCAGAACCCAGGGGAGGCGACGGCCGGGTACGCGCGGATACGCTCGAGCCTGCGCTGCCAGATCGTTTCGAAGTCCCGAGGGCCTTCGGAGGCGTTGCAGAGGATCGCCGTCTGCTGAAAAGTGTTGAACCCGGTCGGGTCCACGTCCCAGCCGAATCCGAGTGCTTGTCCGGACGCGGGTTTCGCGGCGGGGGTGCCGCCGTCACGCAGGGCCGCGAGCGCTTTGGCCGCGTTCGCCCATTCGCGGCGTGGGCCGGCGAGATAGTTCGTCACCGTGTCCCCGTGTCGGTCGCGGAGCTTCAGCAGCGCTTCGAGGACCGCGGGCTGGGTGACGCCGAAGTGGTAGACGGTGTCGTAGCGGGCGATCCACCCGGCGAAGTCCCTGGCCGTGACCTCGCCCGCCGCGACCATCGCGTCGTCCATCGCGCCGACGTCGAAGGTCGGCGACATGACCGAGTCCAGCAGCATGCGGTCCACCCGGGAGTCGAACGCGGTGCGGTAGGCGGCGCCGAGCGCGGTGCCCCAGGAGACGCCGTAGAAGCCGATCTTCTCTTCGCCCAGCGCTTCCCGGATCCGGTCCATGTCGCGGGCGACGTTCTCGGTGGTCAGGTTGCGGACGAACTCGGGATCGGCCGCGACGCAGCGCTGGTTCACCTTCGCGTCCCGTTCGAACACGAACCGCGCTTTTTCCTTGTCCGGCAAGGAAGCCGGCGGTTCGGCGTCATCGCCGGGGAGCGACGGGCAGGCGACGTCGGCGCTGTAGTCGACGCCGCGGGGATCGAAGCCGATCAGGTCGTGATCCGCGCCGATCCCGGCGGCCATGCTGTCGGCGATCCACCGTGGCTGGTGGATCCCGGACTGGCCGGGGCCGCCCGGATTCAGCAGCACGACACCCCGCCGTCGTGCGGGATCGGTCGCCTTCTGCCGGGACACCGCGATGTCGATCTTCCGGCCGTCCGGCTTCGCGTAGTCGACCGGGACGGGGACCATGGCGCATTCGGTGCGCTGATCGTCCTGGGGCTCCCAGCCGTGGGCGACGTCCTTGCAGAGTTTCCACTCCGGCGAGGTGGGCGACGCGGAAGCGAGCGCCGGTGCCGCCACTGCGGCCATCGTCGTCGCGAGCAGCACGATCGCGACCCGGTTGCGGGGCATGGGCGGTTCTCCAAGGGCTCGACGACGGGACCTCGTCAGCCTCGCCGCGCGCCGCGTCCGTCCACATCGGCCGATCGGCCGAGGCGCACCGGCCGTTGGTTCAGACCTCGCCCGACGCCAGGAGGGTCAGCAGTTCGGCGTGCCCGGCCTGGGTGATCAGGCTGGCGGCGTCGAAGTAGACGCGCTCGTTGGTGATCCTGTCGCCGTCGAAGAAGAACACCGCGATGATCGGCACGCGGAACGCCTTGCCGGTGGGCGGGCGGCCGTAGAACTCGCCGAGGTTGGTGCCGAGCAGGTCGAACTCGACGATGACCGACTCGTCGGCGAAGTGGTAGCGGACGTTGTCGTGCCGCTGATCCGGGAAGGCCGTGCGGGTCATGCGGTAGTACCCCATGACCTCCTCGTCGCCGTCGAAGATCTGCCCCGTCGCCATGATCTCGTAGTGCGGATGACCGTTGAAGGTGCCCAGGGTGCGGTCGAACTCCTGGGTCACTTCGGTGTCCATGTGCTCTTCGATGATCTTGTGGCGGCGCTCGCGCAGGTCTTCGCTGATCACTGGTCCTCCGGATCGTTGCTGGTCGCGATGCGGAGCCTACCGCCCGCGGCCTCGTCGTCGGTGCCGTAGAGGAGCGTGCCGCACGAGCGCGAGAGGCAGGTCATGGCCTCGATCTTGTGCCCGGGGAAATCGCCGATCTTCCTCGGCACGGGGGAGAGGGCGATCGAACCGTCGGAGCGGAGTACGCCCGCCTCGTACACGGCCGAGTCGAACGGGCCGTCGTCGCCGGGGTCGGAGGCGGCCGAGACCAGGACGCGGTCGTCCGCGGTGATCTCGACGTCCGAGGTGTGCCGGACGTCGGTGGTGGGGTACGGGACGCGGAACGGTCGCGATTTCGGCTTCTTGAAGGACAGCTTCGAGACCGAGAACTCCGCGGAGTAGAGCGTGGCCGGGCGCGCGTCCTGGCCCCGGTCCGCCCAAACCGCGAACAATCGGTCATTCACCTTTTTCAAGGCGAAACCCTCGTAATTGTCGTCCGGATCGCCTTTCGGCACCCGGAACTCGCCGAGAACCTTGAGCCGCCGGTCGTCGAGCTTGACGTGAAAGCCTTTGCCGTCGCTGGCCAGCGCGATGAATTCACCCTTCTTCCCCGGTACGGCTTCGGCGGCTTCCAGGTCGACCGGGAGTTCGCCCGGCCAGCCGATCGTGTCCACCTTGGACACCGTGCCGTGCTGGAGCCGGACCCGGACGGCCCGGTTCTCGCCGGGCTTCTTGTTGTCCCGCAGCACAAGTGCGTCGACCCTGTCGCCGTCCCTGTCGAGGACGGCGACACCGCTGGCACCCGACGTCATGCCGGTGCCGATGGAGTCCCAGCCGTCACCGGCCAGGGCCGTCGACGGCAGGAGCAAGGGGAGGGCGACTACCGGAAGAATCGCGAGGGAGGCGAATTTCATGCCGACAAACTAGTCCAGTGGCGGGATGGCACAAAGGCCGGAATCGATGCATTCGAAGAGGTAAGCGGCGGTGAGTCTTCGGCCTCGGTGGCTTGTCCACCTGCTGTACATGAAGGCCCCCTTCCTTGCGCCTATCGCAAGGAGGGGGGCCTTCATGTACCTCGCACGGCGTGAAGGTCGAGTTCTTCGGCTGAGCCGCGCGAAGGAGGCCTTCACGGACATACGGCCTGGGACCAACCGCAGCCGGGATCCAGCAGGTACTCGTTGAGGGGCGAGGCAAAGGTGGTGTGTTCGTGGGCGGGTCAGTGGCTCTGCGCGACGCCGGACCTGGGGCACCCACTGTGTGGATTTTGGTGCGTTGGATGCGCGGAAATCCACACAGTCCCGCGTGACCGGACCAATCGCGAAGGGGTGTGTGGAGATAGGGACAGTGAATGTCCCTATCTCCACACACCCCTCACCCTGAGCGACACTCCGCGCCCTCAGTGGTCACGTCAACAGGACACCTTTGCCCTACCTCTCAATAACCCGGATCGCCACCTGGACCGAAGGGCTCAGCCGCAGGAAAGGGTGCCGGCCCGGAGTGCGTGGCCGCCCTCGTTCCCGTCGTCGGCCCAGACCACCTGCTTGCTCCCGGAGGTGCAGGTGGGCGAGATGGCGAAGCCCTCGTTGTTGTAGTCCGGCATCGCGCTCGGGCGGTCGTAAGTGTCGGTCACGGCGAACTTGCCCTGCGCATTGACGGCGAGCGTCGTCGAGTCGCCGCCGCAGTTGTCGTCGCAGACCGCCCACAGCCTGCCGGACGAAGCCTCGTACTCGAGCTCCATGATCGAGTCGAGCCCGCTCGCGAAACTCGCGACGCGCGTGTACTTCCCGCCCGCCTGGTCGAGCGCGTAGGCGTAGATCATCCCGTTGGTTTCGAGGCCGACGAGGTAGAGGCCGGTGCCGTGGCCGGGGTAGGTGCTCGGGTTGTACGGCGCCTTCGTGCGCTCGTCCACGAACTTCTTCGCGGTGAGGGCGCTGTCCGGGATCCACGAGACGGCTTCGAGCCCGTCGTTGGCCGAGACCTTCGGCAGGTCCGCCGTCAGATCCCATTCGGCCTTGGCGCTGAGGGTCTTGGCCGAGCCGGAGACGTCGTACCGGAGCACCTTCAGCGCGCTCTTCTTGTCGTTGTCACCGTCGCGTTCGGTGGCCGCGACCACGCCGTCCGGGGTGGCCACGACGGCTTCCGCGTCGGGGTCGCCCTTGCCGCTGCGGTAGCGCAGCGCCTTGCCGGACGACCAGCCGTTGGCGGTGTCCGGCTTCCACTTCGCGCCGTTGCGCACGAGGCGGTACAGCGTGCCGGGCCCGTTCTTCACCGCCCACAGGACATCGTTGCCCTCGAAGGACAAACCGCTCATGTTGCCGCCCAGGACGTTCGAATCGTCGGCGTTCGACACGGCCGAGCCACCTGGCCAGGTGGCGTTCGCCGTGGTGCTCGCGGTGGCGGTCGTGGCGGGAAGGACCAGCAGGGCCGCGGCGACGGTGGCCAGGGCGGCGGGTCGGATCCGGCGAGGTGATCGGGGCATTCGCGCTCCTTCGGGGCGGACGAAGTGGGTCGCGGCGTGTCGTCACAAGTTAAGTAAGTTTCCTTACGAACGCAAGATATCGCCAATCCCTCACGAAATGAAGCAACAGCAGGTTTACAAAAAGTGTCGGCTTGTCAAACCGGATGTACATCGCCTACAGTTTTGTAAACCCAGCCAACGGAGGAGGGTGCGATGAGCGAGATGACGGGCACGATCCCGGCGGGCTCGACCGAACGGTGGACCGATCGCAAGCGATATCTGTGGCTGATCGGCCTGGTGGTCCCCTCGCTCGCGTTCCTGGCCATGGGGTTGCACGCGGCCACCGGCTGGGGTGTGTGGTTCTGGATCGGGCCGATCGTGATCCTGGTCGTCGTCCCGCTGATCGACCTGGTGGCCGGGCTGGACCGGGACAACCCGCCGGACGACGTCATCGAACGGCTGGAGAAGGATCGCTACTACCGGTGGATCACCTTCGCGTTCCTGCCCATCCAGTACGCGGGTTTCGTGGCCGCCTTCTGGCTGATCGCCCGGGGCGATCTGTCCGTTGTGGACAAGATCGGCCTGGCGATCTCGATCGGCTGCATCGGTGGCATCGGCATCAACACCGCGCACGAACTCGGGCACAAGAAGGAGAGCCACGAGCGCTGGCTGTCGAAGATCGCGCTGGCGCAGAGCTTCTACGGCCACTTCTACATCGAGCACAACCGCGGCCACCACGTCCGGGTGGCCACCCCGGAGGACCCGGCCAGCAGCCGGGTGGGGGAGAGCTTCTACCGCTTCTGGCCGCGCACGGTGTTCGGTTCGCTGAAATCCGCTTGGGGCCTGGAGCGCAAGCGGTACGCCCGGCGCGACCGGCATCCGTTCCGCATCGGCAACGACGTGCTCAACGCCTGGCTGATGTCGGCGGTGCTGTGGGCCGCGATGACCGTGTGGCTGGGCCCGGGAATCCTGCCGTACCTGGTGATCCAGGCCGTGATCGGGTTCTCGCTGCTGGAGGTCGTGAACTACATGGAGCACTACGGCATGCGGCGGCAGAAGGTCGGCCCGCCGGAGCGGCGGCGCTACGAACGGGTCGATCCCAGCCACAGCTGGAACTCCAACAACATCGCCACCAACGTCCTGCTGTACCACCTGCAGCGGCACAGTGACCACCACGCCAACCCGACCCGCCGCTACCAGACCCTGCGCGATTTCGCGGAATCGCCGGTCCTGCCGACGGGCTATGCCGGGATGATCGTGCTGGCGTTGTTCCCGCCGGTCTGGCGTCGCGTGATGGATCCGCGGGTGCTCGCGCACTTCGACGGTGACATCTCCCGCGCCAACATCCAGCCGTCGAAACGGGGCAAGGTCCTGGCGCGCCACGGAACCCGGGTCACCGCGCCGTCCAGGGTCGCCGACGACACACACGGCGACGCGACCGAGGGCGGGATGTGCCCCGGCTGCGGCTATGTCTACGACGAGAAGCTCGGCGACCCGCGGGAAGGTTTCCCCGCCGGGACGCCGTGGTCGTCGATCCCGGATTCGTGGTGCTGTCCGGACTGCGGGGTGCGGGAAAAGGTCGATTTCGTGGCACCGGGAAGGGTCGGAGCATGATGAAGATCGAGGCGGACCGCGCGAAATGCGACGGGCTGGGCATGTGCGAGGCGATGGCGCCCGACTTCTTCGAAGTGGGCGACGACGGCACGGTCGTGGTGCTCGACGAGCGGCCCGGTGAGGAGTTCAGGCAGGATCTGTCGGCCGCCGTCGACGCTTGTCCTGTCCTCGCGCTGAAACTACGGGACTGATCATGACGCTGGTCGTCGTGGGAGCGTCACTGGCCGGGCTGCGCGCGGTGGAGGCCGCGCGCCGGGACGGGTACCGAGGACGGATCGTGCTGATCGGCGCGGAGGAGCATCCGCCGTACGACCGGCTTCCGCTGTCGAAAGCGTTCCTCGACGCGGAAGGCCCCGAGCGGGTCGAACCGTTCCACGGGGAGGCCGCCCTGCGCGACGAACTCGGCGTCGAACTGATGTTGGGCGCACCCGCGGACGGGCTCGACACCGCCGCACGCGAGGTGTCGGTGGCGGGTACGGCCGTGCCCTACGACGCGCTGGTGATCGCGACCGGCGCCACCGCGCGGCGGCTTCCCGGCAGCGAGGGGATCGCCGGGGTCCACACGCTGAGGACCGCCGAGGACGCCCTGGCGGTCCGGGCCGCGCTCGACGGCGGGGCGCGGACGGTCGTGATCGGGGCGGGTTTCATCGGCTCGGAGGTCGCCGCCGCGGCGCGGAAGCGCGGACTGTCGTCGACGATCGTCGAGGCGCTGGATGTCCCGCTCACGCGATCCGTCGGGGCGGAGGCCGGTGAGGTGTGCGCCGCGCTGCACCGAGAGGCGGGCACGGAACTGCGGTTGTCCGCGAAGGTCACCGGACTGGAATCCGACGGCGGCGTGGTGACCGGCGTCCGGCTTTCGACCGGCGAAGTGCTGCCGGCGGATCTCGTGGTGGCCGGCATCGGCGTCGTCCCGGCCACCGGCTGGCTGGCCGGGAGCGGGGTGCCGCTGCACGAGGGCGACGGCGGCGTGATCTGCGATGCCACGCTCGCGACCGGGGTACCCGGCGTGTACGCCGCCGGGGACGTCGCGCACGCCGTGAATCCATTGTTCGACGGCGAGCTGATGCGGTTGGAGCACTGGACGAACGCCGCGGAGCAGGGTGCCGCGGCCGCTCGTCACGCGCTGGCACCGGAGGCGGCGAGAGCGCTGGCTCCGGTGCCGTACTTCTGGTCGGACTGGTACGACCACCGGATCCAGTTCGTCGGCACCCCGCGCGCGGACGAAGTGGTGACCGCGATTCCGGCCTCCGGTGGTTTCACCGCGCTGTACCGGCGCGGGGACCGCGTCGTCGGCGCGCTGACCATCGACCGGCCGCGCGAGATCATGAAGTACCGCCGCCAGATCGCGGGGCGGGCGCCATGGCCCGAGGCACTGGCGTTCGCCGAGTCGGCGGCGGCCTAGAAGGTGTCGCGCGACGCAACGTCGACGATTTGAGTGAGTCGACAGCGGATGCCGCGGCCCGGCTGCGGAAATCCGAAAGCGCGCTTGGAAAGGCACAGCCTAGAATGACGATCATGAGCGAGGCCCCCTCAGCCGCGGCCACGGGTGGCCCGTACCGGCAGCCGATCGTCGCGTCGGCGATCGAGCTGACCGTGCGTTCCGGCTGGGCCTCGGTGACCATGAGCAAACTCGCGGAGATCGTCGGGGTCAGCCGTCAGACCGTCTACAACGAACTCGGGTCGAAGACCCAGCTGGCCGAAGCGATGATCTCGCACGAGCTCGCGCGATTCCTCTCGGTCGTCCGCGATGCCTTCGAACGGCATCCCGAAGACCTCGTCGAGGCGATCCACGACGCCGTCCGCGGCGTCCTCGAACTCGCCGACGACAACCTCCTGCTTCGCGCCATCGTCTCCGCCACGCATGGTGCGGACACCGAGCTGCTGCCACTGCTGACGGTCCGGGCGGGCAGCCTCCTGAGTGAAGCGACGATCATGCTGCGCGGGCGCGTTCGCGCCTATCGTCCGCCGCTGGACGGCGAACATCTCGACGTCGCCATCGACGTCGTGGTGCGGACGGTGCTGAGCCATGTCATGCAGCCGTCGGACACCCCGGCGCGGACGGCCGACGCGCTGGCGTGGATGGCCTCGCGCGTGCTCGGCGCGAGCACGAACCGCTCACTGCGGCATCCATCGCTGGATTAGCGCGGCGGTCTCCGCCGGGCTCAGGCGCGTGTTGTCGATGCGTACGTGGTCGTGCCGCTCGATCAGGTCCTGTGCGTGCGTGCGGCGCGTGCCGTCGGTGTTCATGACGTAGTCGCGGTCGAATTCGAGCAGATTGGCGCGGGAGAAGTCGAGGTCGCGTTTGCTGGGCTTGCGGTCGAGGCGGAGCTCGGTGGTGTTGCGCCTGAGCCGCTCGTCGAGGTCCGCGTACAGCTCCACGAACCGCGCCCGCCCGCCGCGCGAGCGGACGATGTCGACGTACGAGCCGATGAGCTCGGCGTCCTCGGGCAGGTCGAGGCCCCAGACGTTCGTGTACACGAGACCGGGCAAATCCGCGCCGGCCGCCTCCTCGATGACCCGGCGGCGGAATTCGTTGACCAGCCGTCCGAACGGCGGCGAGCCGAACGGGAAGATGCCGAGCACCGGCTCGACGGCCATGTGGTTGTGGAACAGCTTGAAGCCGGTGAGCTTGCACAGCTCTTCGCCGACGGTCATCTTGCCGACGGCGGGCGGTCCGAAGATCACGACGAAGTCCACCGGGCCACGTTAGCGGCCTTGCCGTCGAGATGGCGATCACGACGTGCGACGCATTCTGTCGACGTACACGCCGTAAGTCATTCGACGCTGTCGGCGGTCGCGCGCGGGAAGATAGCCTCCTGAAACAGGAGGAACGGATGACCGATATCGCCGAATCGATCGAATCGATGCGTCAGCTCGCCGCGGTCTGGCGGCGGATGGTGCTGGACCGTGATCCGGTCGCGGACGTACGGGATCTGCCCGGTATCGCGGTGCGCTGGGCGGATTGTGACTTCGCTTTCTGGAACTGTCTCACGCTCACCGAAACCGGCGTGAACGCGGTTCTGCTGGAACGCCGGCTGCACGAGGCCGCCGAGATCATGCGCGCCAAGCGGAGGAGTGGTTTCCTCTGGTTGTTCGAGGATCTCCTCGCGCCGGACGCGTCGGCGAAGCTGGACGCCGCGACGGAGCACGCCGGGCTCACTTTCGCGTTTCCCGGCAGGGGAATGGCCGGGGATCTCCTGCCCATACCGGAACCGGTGCATCCCGAGTTGACTTTCCGGCGGGTCACGGCCGATGAGCACCTGGATGCCTACGCAGATCTCAACTCGCGCGCTTACGGGTTCTCTCTGGAGGATGGCCGTGATGGAATCAGCGGCTCAAGCCTGTGGAAGTCCGACGTGTACGCCTATCTCGGGTTGAAGGACGGTGAGCCGGTCACCTGTGCGGCGACAGTGGAGCAGGACGGCTGCTTGTTCGTGATCCTGGTCGCGACAGCGCCGGAGTTCGAGCGACGGGGTTTCGGCGAGGCGGTCACCCGCAAGGCGCTCTACGAGGGTGCGCGGGCGACAGGGCTCAAGCGCACCACGCTGCACGCCACGGTCGCCGGTGCGCCCGTATACCCGAGGATCGGCTTCCGGCCCAACTCCGCGATCCGCTTCCTGACCGTGGCGAGCTGGGGAATTCTCGATTCTGCTGCTGGATACGGGATTGTGAACGATTCTGTCGATCTGCTGTCAAGCCGGGCTTCTGGCTTGAGTGATGTTCGCACATCTGCTAATCGTCAGAATCCGATGAACCGCTGAGTGGGAAATTCGGCCATTTCTTCGCTGGTCACAAGAATGCTAGGATTCACATCTTCCTTCGAACGTGGAGTAACTCAATGCGATTGAGCAGAAATGTCCTGTCGTTCCTGCTGGCTTCGGTTTTCGTCGCGGCGGGCGGGCAACTTTCGTCGGCTGCGGCGAGCGAATCGATCCAGCTCTATTCCGGTACTCACTACACCGGTGCGTCCGTGAGTGTTCCGCCGCTGCCGCAGCCTTGCGCGGACACTCCGTTCGCCGTACGTTCGCTTTCCAACCTGTCCTCGGTCGATATTTTTCTCTTCAGTGAACCCGGCTGCAGGGGCAGCGAATTCGCCGTCACGTCCTTGCATCTGTCCGCGACCACGCCCCTGCCCTACCGGTCCTATCTCGTGAAATACCCATCCTGACAGCGGAAGGTGACGACCGGGCGCCGGTCATCGGGTGGTGGCCCGCCGCCGGGAACGTCCTGCCGTCGACCGTGGTCGAACTCGAGTCGGACCGGCATCCGACGGTCGTCCTCTCGGCGGTGGCGGTCCTGGTGGCGGCGGTCGGCTTCGTCATCGTCGCGCCGGGCCACGCCCTCGCGGCCAGGGGCGACGTCGAGACCTGTGTCGTCGAGCGGTTCGAGGTCGCGTTTCACCCGGATGACACCGGCCTCTCGATGCCGGTGCATAGTCCGTTCCTCGACGTGGTGGAGCGGGTGGCGTGGGTGAGCGCGCTGGTCGTGGTGGCGAGCCACCTGGCGAGTGGTCTGTGGTGGCTGCGGGGCCGTCGCCGGGCGCCTCTGCGGTAGACCGCGAAACTGTGGACCGCGGGTCAGGAAAGAGGTCCGCAAGGCCGAAGGGATCGAGGAAGGAGATGTAGCGAAGGTGACCGTCGAGCTGATCGACCTCTGACAGGTCAGAGCAGGCGCTCGCCGAGCGAGGTCGTCAGGTAGAGCACGCTGCGGCCGGAGCGTTCCCTCGCGACCAGGCCGCTGTCCCGCAGGACCTTGAGGTGCTGCGAAACGGCGCTCGGTGTCACGCCGAGCGCTCGCGCCAGATCGGTCGTGGTCGCGGGGGACGACAGCGCCGAGAGGAGCTCGGCCCGTGTCCGGCCCAGCAGCCGGACCGTACTGGACCCGGATGACCGGGTTCCGGCGGCCCAGAGGGTGCCGGTTCCCCGCGCCGGATAGCGGATCGTGGTCTGGGTCGAGGAGTTCTCCTTGACCAGGACATACGGCGACCCGAGGACGACCGGCATCAGCACGAGACCACCCGGTCCTCGCGTGACGACACGATGGTGATCGCGCCACCGCTCGCCCGCCAGGATCACCCGATCGTCCTGCCAGCGCAGATCCGGATGCAGGTCCGCGAACAGCCGCTCGGCACCGCCCGCGGTCAGGGCCCGGGCGTGGTATCCGACATCGGCGTCCAGCACCGCCCGGATCCGCGGCCAATGCGGCGCGACCAGGCGGTCGTGGGCGGTACGCAGTTCGTCGGCGACTTCCCGCAGACCGGACGCGGGGTCGTCGGCGAGAGCCGCGACGGCGGGAGGACGTTTTTCGCCGAAGACCCGGTCGAGGCTCGCCCTCACCCGATCTTCAGGGGTTCGCCGCATCGCATCGAGGTCGTTCTCGAGGGAATCCCCCGAGTCCCGCGGGGCCGGGACGAGGAACTCCGGCCAGCCGAGCCTGCCGGTCACGACCAACGGCCAGGTCCGCGAAAGGTCGAGCGGCTCGCGATCGAGTTCCTCGCGTGCCCAGCGAAGCCAAGGCAGGTTGACCGCGTTCCGGTCGATCCCGGCGAGCTGTTGCAGACCGGCCACGGTCTCGGACAGCGGCGAGATCGCGAACCGGGTCGCGGCCAGTTCGGCGACGCCGAGTTCGATGGTCATCGGCATCGCCCGAGTATGTAGCCCAGGGCTAAATGGTGTCTCCGGAACGCCGGACGCCGCCACGATCCGATCATGACCGACCTGCCCCGCGCCTACCGGCGACTGTGGTGGGCCACCGGGATCGACAGCCTCGGAAACGGCGTCTTCACCGCGGCGCTCCCGTTGCTGGCCGTGACGGTGAGCCACGACGCGAGGGACATCGCCCTGGTCTCCGCCGCGACGTACCTGCCGTGGCTTCTGCTGTCGCTCACCGCCGGCTCCGTCGTCGACAGGGTCGATCGGATCACCTTGATGTGGCGAACGCAGACGCTCCAAGCCGTGATCGTCGGTGTGCTCACCGCGCTCGTCGCGGCCGAGGTCGTCACCGTGCCCGTGCTCGTCGTACTCGCGTTCGCGCTGGGGTCGTGCGACGTCTTCTATGACAACGCGGCGCAATCGGCGCTTCCGGATCTCGTCCCGAAAAGCCTGCTGCATCAAGCGAACGGCAGTCAGCAGGTGGCGCTGATCGTCGGCAGGCAGTTCCTGGGCCCGCCGCTCGGGAGCCTGTTCTTCGCGCTCGCTTGGACGCTTCCGTTCGCCGTCGACGCCGCGTCGTTCGTCGTCGCCGCCATCCTTCTTGCCGGGTCACCGGAACGGCGGCACGCGCCCGCGGAACCAGCGAAGGTCGTCGATGGGCTCCGCTGGCTGAGGAAACACCGGCTGTTACGCGCTCTCGCCTTGTTGCTCGGCGTCAACACGTTCTGTGGTCAGTTCGGGAACGCGACTCTCGTGCTGTTCGTGACCGACGCGCTGCATCTCGGCGCGGGCGTGTTCGGTCTGCTGCTCGCCGGGGCGGCGCTCGGCGGTGTCGCGGGCGGACTGGTGATCGCGCGCCTGGTCGCCCGCCTCGGCGACCTTCGCGCGCTCCTCGTCTCGCTCGCCGTGAACGCCGTCGTCTTCGTCGGGATGGGGTTCAGCCCGAACGTCGCCGTACTCGGCGGGCTCTTCGCGGTGAGCGGTTTCGTGACGACGATCTGGAACGTCGTCACCGTCAGCGTCCGGCAGCGGGAGGTCCCGTCGGCCCTGCTCGGCCGCGTCAACAGCGTCTATCGGCTGCTCGGCTGGGGGCTGATGCCGCTCGGCGCCCTGACCGGCGGACTACTCGCGCACCGGTACGGGATTCGCGTTCCTTATCCGGTCGCGGGTGTGGTGCGCGGCCTCGCGCTCGTGGCCGCGCTTCCCGTGCTGATCCCGGCGATGCGGGACGTCACTCTTCGGTGAGTTCGGCCAGCTGATCCGCGGCGTCCTGGTTGCCGCGTTCGGCCAGCCGCCGCAACTCGTCCAGCGCACCCAGCTCGGTCGCAGTCTCGATCAGCTGATCCGCCGCGTCGCTGCTGCCGTCGTCGGCCAGCCGCCGGAGTTCGGCCAGGTCGCCACGTTCACCGGCGTCTTGGATCCGCTCGTCGATGGCGTCTTGGTCCTCGCTCATGTCACCCAGGCTAGGGCCAGTTCGCAGACCCCGTCACGCGGTCTCGTTCACGGTGATGGCGGCGCCGGGGCAGACGTGGGAGGCCTCGCGGACGATGTCGTGCAGCTCGGCACCGGGCGTCTCGTCGAGGAGGAGCACGATGCCGTCCTCTTCCCGCTGGTCGAACACGTCGGGAGCGAGCAGCACACAGGTTCCGGCGCCGCAGCACCTGTCCTGGTCGACGGTGATCTTCATGGTCCTTTTCCTTCGTCCGGGCCGGGGGTGACCGGTGCCAGCCACATCCCGGCGAGTGCGTCGATGAGCCCGGTCGCGGCGTCGTGCCAGGTGGACCGGGGAGTGGGGGTGCCCTCGGCGAGAGCGCGTTCGCGTTCGGCGACCATGTGGACCAGCAGCTGGCGGGCCATGTCGCCGCGTTCGGCGCGGACGTCGGCGGGCAGGTCGGGCAGGCAGCGATGCAGTCCTTCGACGATCCGCACGAGCGACGGCGAGGTCAGCGACTCCTCGACCATGATCGGGCGGAGCGCGGGATCGGTCATCACCTGCGCGCCGAACCGCGCGAACCAGGTGGGGCTCCCGATCGCGGCCAGGTGCTCGGCCACCGGGGTGACCAGGCAGCCGATCCAATCCCGCAGGTCCGTGCTGTCACCGATGCCGGTCAGCATCCGCCGCCTGATCTCCTCGATCGGCCCCGAATGCCGCCGGGCGATCGCGCGGACCAGATCGGCCTTGGTGCCGAAGTGGTAGCCGACGGCGGTGTTGTTCCCCTGTCCCGCCGCCTCGCTGACCTGGCGGTTGGACACCGCGAACACGCCGTGTTCGGCGAACAGCCGTTCCGCCGCGGTCAGGATCAGTTCCCGCGTCGCGTGCGCCCGTTCGGCACGGGCACCGGTGATCTCACTCGTCATGGGCATCACCATCGCACGGGCAGTTCCCGCAGTCCGCCGACGGCGAGCCCTTCGACCTTGCGCAGGTCCGCCGCCGCGACGGCGAGTTCCAGCGTGGGCAATTTCTCCAGCAGGACAGCGAGGACGACCTGGAGTTCGGTGCGGGCGAGTGGCTGCCCGAGGCAGGCGTGCGCGCCGGCGCCGAACGCGAGATGGGCGTTCGGGCTGCGGTCGAGCGTCATGTCGGCCGCGCCCTCGAACGCGTCTTCGTCCCGGTTGGCCGAAGCCATGCTGCACATCGCGGTGGTCCCCGACGGCAACGTCGTCCCGCCGACCTCGAAATCCTCGGTGAGGTAGCGCGACATGCCGATACCCGCGTTGGCGTCCATGCGCAGGGATTCCTCGACGGCGGTGCGGATCAGCGACCGGTCCGTGAGCAGGGCCTCCCAGCGGCTCCGGTCCTCCAGGAGCATCGCCACCATTTTCGCGATCATGTTCGCGGTGGTCTCGTGCCCGGCGATCAGCAGGCCGATCCCGGTGGCGACGAGCAGCGCGTCGGACCAGCGCTCGCCGTCGGTGTCGGTGTCGGTGATGAGCGCGCTCAGGATGTCCTCGCCCGGCTCCGCCCGTTTGGCCGCGATGTGCCCGCCCATGTACCGGCCGAATTCGGCCTGCGCGACGTCGAACTCCGCCTGCGTGTAGCGGGTCATGCTGAGCATCACGTCGGACCAGTGGGCGAACCGTTCCCGGTCGGTGTCCGGGACGCCGAGCATGTCGCAGATGACCCACACCGGCAGCGGGAAGGCCAGGCCCGCCTTGAGATCCGCGGGTTCGCCCTTCGCGACCATCTCGTCGATCAGCCGGACGGCCATCGCCTCCATCCGCGGCCGCAGCGCGGTCATCCGCTTGGCGGTGAACCACTTCCCGAGCATCCGGCGCCATTTCAGGTGCGCTTCGCCGTGCTGGGGGATCACACCCGCCATCTCGCTGTTGAAGACCCCGCCCGACTCGGTGTCCGCGACCCTCGCCGCCTTGTCCTCGGGGGTCGGCCTGGTGAACCGAGGATCGGACAGGACGCGCTTGACGTCCGCGTAGCGCGTGATCAGCGCCGCCTCGTCGCCGCTGGCGAGCGTGACCTTCGCGACCGGGCACTTCGCGCGGAACTCGGCCCATTCGGCGGGCGGTGCCAAGGCGGCCTCGGTCGGGAACGGGAAACTCGGCAGCCGATCGACGTCGCTCTGAGTCATCAAGGGCTCCTTCAGCGTGGCGGGGTCCGGTGAATCACACAGTGCCCGGACTGTTGGCATAAGTCAATCAACTGACTTAAGTTGGATCCGTTCGCTCTCGATCTCTGCCGGAGGCCCCGTATGACTCAGCCCGTGCCACGCCCTCAGCTGGTCGTGGTGGTGTTAGCGCTGGGCGGGATCGTGGTCTCGCTAATGCAGACCCTGGTCATCCCGCTGATCCCGAAGCTTCCGGAGCTCCTGGACTCCTCGCCCGCCGACGCGACCTGGGTCATCACGGCGACGTTGCTCGCGAGCGCGGTCGCGACACCCGTCGTCGGCAGGCTCGGCGACATGTACGGGAAACGGCGGATGCTGCTGCTCAGCCTCGGCATGCTGATCGCCGGTTCGGTCGTCGCCGGTCTCAGCGACACGCTGGTGCCGATGGTCGCCGGGCGGGTGCTGCAGGGCTTCGCGGCCGGGGTGATCCCACTCGGGATCAGCATCATGCGTGACGAACTCCCGGCCGCAAGGCTCGCTTCCGCGACCGCGACGATGAGCGCGTCACTCGGGGTCGGCGGCGCCCTCGGCCTGCCCGCGGCCGCGCTGCTCGCCGAGAACGCCGACTGGCATCTGCTGTTCTGGACCGCTGCCGGGCTCGGCGCCGTCGTGGCCGCGCTCGTGCTGGCGTTCGTCCCCGAATCGGGCGTGCGCACCGGCGGACGCTTCGATCTCGTCGGCGCGGCCGGGCTCTCGGTGGTGCTGGTCTGCCTGCTGCTGGCGATCTCGAAGGGCGCGCAGTGGGGCTGGGCGAGCGGGCGGACCCTGGGACTGTTCGGGGTCGCCGCGCTCGTCCTGCTGCTGTGGGGCCGCTGGGAACTGCGGACGGCCCGGCCGCTGGTGGACCTGCGGACGACGATCCGGCGTCAGGTCCTGCTGACCAACCTGACGTCGATCGTGTTCGCGTTCGCCATGTTCGCGCAGTCGCTGGTGCTGCCGCAGATCCTTCAGTTGCCGGCCGCGACCGGGTACGGACTGGGGCAGACCATGCTGGTCACCGGTCTGGTGCTGGTGCCGTCCGGGGTCGTGATGATGCTGACCGCCCCGCTGTCCGCGCGGATCACGAAAGCACGCGGCCCCAAGGTGACGCTGATGTCCGGTGCGCTCGTGGTCGCCGCCGGCTACGGCCTCGGCGTCGTCCTGATGGCGAGTGTCTGGCATCTGGTGCTGGTGTCCGCCCTGATCGGCTCGGGGATCGGGCTCGCGTACGGTGCGATGCCCGCGCTGATCATGGGCGCGGTCCCGGTGTCGGAGACGGCCGCCGCGAACAGTCTCAACACCCTGATGCGCGCGATCGGTACGTCGATCTCGAGCGCGGTCGCGGGGGTGATCCTCGCGCAGCTGACCGTCTCCTTCGGGCCGGTTCAGGTCCCGTCTCAGGGCGGGTTCCGGTTGATCATGGGACTCGGATCGGCGACGGCGCTCCTCGCGCTGGTGATCGCCGCCTTCATTCCCGGCCGGTCTTCGCCAGCTTCGAAGGCCACCAGATCTTCCGTCCGACGTCCACTGCCAGAGCCGGTACCAGCAGCGAGCGCACCAGAAGCGTATCGAGCAGAACGCCGAACGCGACGATGAACGCCAGCTGAGCGAGGAAGAGAATGGGCAGGACGGCCAGGGCGGCGAAGGTCGCGGCGAGCACGACGCCCGCGGACGTGATCACGCCGCCGGTGACGCGCAGCCCGCGCAATGTCCCGTCCCGGGTGCCGATCCTTCCCGCCTCTTCGCGGACCCGGGTCATCAGGAAGATGTTGTAGTCGATTCCCAGCGCCACAAGGAAGACGAAGCCGAACAGCGGGACGACCGGATCGGCGCCGGGGAAGTCGAAGACGTGGTTGAACACCAGCGCCGAGACACCCATCGTCGCGGCGAACGACAGCACCACCGTGCCGATCAGCAGCAGCGGCGCGAGCAGTGACCGCAGCAGCAGGGCGAGTACGAGGAAGATCACCACGAGGACGATCGGGATGATGATCATGCGGTCGTGTTCGGAGGTCTCCCTGGTGTCCAGGAGGGTCGCCGTCGGCCCGCCGACCTTCGTGCCGTCGACGGCGTGCACGGCTTCGCGGATCCGCTGGACGGTCGCGACGGCCGCGTCGGAGTCCGGGGGATCGGCCAGCACCGCGTCGATCTTCGCGAGCCCGCCCGCTTCCGCGGGTTTCCCGTCCGGACCGGCGCTCTGGCGGACGTCCGAGACGCCGGGGACGCGCGCCAGTGTGGTGACCGCTTGTGCCTGCCCGGCGGGCGTGATGATCACCGTGGGCGAGCCGGAACCGCCGGGGAAGTAGCGCGAAAGGACTTCCTGGCCCGCCACGGAATCGACCGGCGTGAGGAAGACGTCGGACTGCGCGGTGCCGGAAGCCTTGAGCTGGGGGAGGAACGCGCCGCCCGCGAGCAGGACGACGGTCGTGACGATCCAGACCGTGCGCGGCGCACGGGAGATCCAGCCCGAGACGCGGCCCCAGAGCCCGCCCGTCTCCTCCTTCGGCGGGGCCACCGCCGGGCGGAACGGCCAGAAGGCGTTGCGCCCGCACAAGGCCAGGACGGCGGGCAGGAACGTGATGGTCGTGAGGAACGCGGCGCCGATGCCGATGGCGGCGACCGGGCCGAGTCCCTTGTTGGAATTCAGATCGCTGAACAGCAGGCAGAGGACGCCGAGGATGACGGTCCCGGCCGAGGCCGCGATCGGTTCGATGGTCGAACGCCAGGCCGTGCGGAGTGCGGAGCGGGCGTCGTCGGTCGTCCTGAGTTCTTCGCGATAGCGGGAGATCATCAAGAGCGCGTAGTCGGTGGCGGCGCCGAAGACGAGGATGAACAGGATTCCCTGACTCTGCCCGTTCAGCGCCAGCACGTCGTGATCCGCGAGCAGGTACACCGCGAGACTCGCCGTGCCCAGCGCGAACACCGCCGACAGCAGGACGAGCAGGGGGAGCAGCGGGCTCCGGTAGACGATGATCAGGATGAGGGCGACCACCGCGCCCGCGACCAGGAGAAGGAGCCCGTCGATCCCGCCGAACGCCTCCTTGAGGTCGGCGACCTGGGCGGCGGGGCCGGTCACGAGCACTTTCAGGCCGTCGGGGGTGTCGCGGGCGAGCGCGTCCCGCAGCGCCTCGACGCCGTCTCCGGGGTCGTTCGTGGCGTCCAGCAGCACGATGACCTGGGCGCCCGCGTCGCTCTGCGGCGCGGGAACGATCCGGGAGCTCGACGTCCGGTCGGTCAGGAACCGCTTGTCGGCCTCGGTCAGGCCCGACGGCCGTTCGGCGACGACGATCGCCGGGATGACGGAGGAGCTGGAGAACTGTTTCTGCAGCTCACCGACCTCGGTCGCTTCGGCGGACGCGGGCAGGAAACTGCTGCTGTCGTTCTCCGTGACCTGGCTCAGCTTGCCGGCATACGGGCCGCTGAACCCGCCGAAGATCAGCCAGGCGACCGCGATCAGGGCGGGGAGCAGCCACCGCAGGCGCGACCGCGTGCGGGCAGGGTGTTCGACTTCCGAGATCATGGGCGGATGGCTCCCGTGGCAGTGCTACTTCGACGAGTGAATAATTCGACCATCGAAATAGTAGAGTGGTCACCCGGACGGGGCAACAGGAGGGGAGGTTTCGGACATGTCGGAGGGTGCTGAAGAGGTCGAGCGGGTCACGGACGACCTGCTCGTGCTCCTGTTGCGGCAGCTGACCGTCGAGTCGGATCGGTTCGCCGAGATGTTCGGTGAGGCGCACGGCCTGCACCGGACGGATCTCAACGCGCTCGCGGTGATCATGGACGCGGCCAGGATGGGGACGCCGATGAGTCCGAGCATGCTCGCGAGCGCCCTGCATCTGAGCGCGTCGGCGACGACGTCGGTGCTGGACCGGCTGGAGCGGGCCGGGCACCTCTACCGGGACCGGAGCGCGACCGACCGGCGCAAGGTCGAGTTGCGGATGCACGACCAGGCCCGGCAGATCGGCGCCGAGTTCTTCCTGCCGCTCGGCGAACGCTACGCCGCCGCGTGGCGGGACATGGGGGAGGACGAGCGGCGGACGGTCGCCCGGTTCCTGCGGAGCAGCATCGCCGCGACCGTCGAGGTCCGCGGGCGATTGGCACCCTGACGGGCCACTCGGACTGCGGGGCGCGTCGTCCCCGGGAACACTCGGGGAATGCGATGTGTGGTGCTCGGGGCGACGGGCTATGTCGGCGGACGGCTGGTGCCGCAACTACTCGACGCGGGCCATGAGGTCCGCGTGGTGGCCCGGTCCCCGGAGAAGGTCGCCGAGGAACCGTGGCGTGACCGCGTCGAGGTCGAACGCGGCGACGTGACCGATCCGCCGTCGATCGAGACTGCGCTGACCGACTGCGACGTCGTCTACTACCTCGTGCATTCCTTGTCACGCAAGGACTTCGTCGAGGTGGACCGGGAGGCGGCGCGGACCGTCGCCGAGGCCGCGAAGACGGCGGGCGCGCGGCGGCTGGTGTACCTGGGCGGCATCGTGCCGGACGACGAAGAGCTGTCGCCGCATTTGGCGTCCCGTGCCGAAGTGGGCCGGGTGCTGCTGGATTCCGGGGTGCCCGCTCTCGTCCTGCAGGCCGCGGTGATCATCGGCTCGGGCTCGGCGAGTTTCGAGATGCTGCGCTACCTGACCGAACGGCTCCCGGCGATGATCACCCCGCGCTGGGTGCGCAACCGCATCCAGCCGATCGCCATCCGGGACGTGCTGCACTACCTGGTGAACGCCGCGGAACTGCCGTCCGAAGTGAACGGCGCCTTCGACATCGGCGGCCCCGACGTCCTGACCTATGTGGACATGATGCGCCGCTACGCCGTGGTCGCCGGGCTGCCGAGGCGGGCCGTGGTACCCGTACCGGTGCTGACCCCGTGGCTGTCCGCGCAGTGGGTCAACCTGGTCACGCCAGTGCCGAAGTCGATCGCCGTACCGCTGATCGAATCGCTCGTGCACGAGGTCGTCTGCCACGATCACGCGATCGCCGAGCACATCCCCGATCCGGAAGCGGGCCTGACCCACTACGAACACGCCGTCGAACTGGCGCTGACCCGGATCCGCAACGCCGACGTGCCGACCCGCTGGTCGGACGCGTCGACGGCGTCAGCGCCCTCGGATCCGCTGCCGAGCGACCCGGACTGGGCGGGCGGGACCGTCTACGAGGACAAACGGGAGCAACGGACCGACGCCTCGCCGGAAGCGCTGTGGGACGTCATCGAATCCATCGGCGGGGAACACGGCTGGTACTCGTTCCCGCTGGCGTGGTCGGTCCGCGGCTGGGCCGACCGGCTCGTCGGCGGCGTCGGGCTGCGGCGCGGACGGCGGGATCCCCGGCGGCTGCATCTCGGGGAGGCCTTGGACTGGTGGCGCGTCGAATACCTCGACCGGCCGCGCATGCTGCGGCTGCGGGCGGAGATGAAGCTGCCGGGGCGGGCTTGGCTCGAACTGAGCGTCGAGTCCGCTGAGGACGGTGCGACGGTCTACCGGCAGCGGGCGGTGTTCGAGCCGCACGGGCTGGCCGGGCACGCGTATTGGAAGGGGATCGCGCCTTTTCACGGGATCGTCTTCGGCGGCATGGTCCGCAACATCACCGGTGCCGCGCAGGGCGAGGCCTGAACAGCGCGGCGGAGGGGATCAGGGCTTGAGTGTCTTCATGGTCTCTTCGGCACTCTTCCTGACCTTCGCCTTCATGTCTTCCTCAGTGGCGGGCCAGGCGGCGGCGTCGCGTGCGTAGCCGCTCCCGGAGACCGTGAGTACCAAGGAGCCGTGCCGGATGTTGTACTTGTAGAGCCAGAATTCGCCCGCGGCCCACGGCTTCTTGTCGTCGCGCTGCCGGTAGAGGTACGCGGCGGAGCCGAGGCCGTCGACGTCGGACACGGTGATGTCCGTGCCGGGACGCGAACGCTCGCCATCGTTCTTCCGGAAGTCGTCGTACATGGCCTTGGCGGCGGGCTCGCCCGACGGGTGGATCGCGATGAAGGTCATCAGCGAGGCGTAGCCGCCGGAGCCGTCGAACTCCATTTTGCAGTCCCCGCCGTTGAGCCCCGCGACGAGTTTGCTCGGGGTCTTCGTGGGCGTGGATCGGGTGAGTGCTTCGAAATCCGCAGGATTCACGGCCCCGCACGCGTCACCGTTCAGCCGGTAGGCCGGGGGCGGCTCGGGCTCGGTAGAACATCCGGCGGCAAGGGTGGCGGCGAGCGCCGCGACGAACACTCCGCGGCGGCGGTTGGCAGGCATGACGGGATGGTGGCAAGGGGTTCACCGGCCCATGAGGGCATTTGTGCCCGGCGCGGTGACCAAGTGCGGCCGGTCCGTGTGGGATTCTGAGCGGATGAGGATCTTGCTCGTCGAGGACGAGCGACGGCTGGCCGAATCACTGCGGGCGGGCCTGAGCGCCGAGGGCTACGCCGTGGACGTCGCGCACAACGGCCGTGACGCGCTCTGGTACGCCGCCGAGCATCCGTACTCCGCGGTGATCCTCGACATCATGCTGCCCGGGCTCAACGGCTATCGCGTCTGCCGGAAGCTGCGCGAACGAGGCGACACCACCCCGATCCTCATGCTGACCGCGAAGGATGGCGAGGACGACGAGATCGAGGCGCTGGACACCGGCGCAGACGACTTCCTGCCGAAGCCGTTCTCCTACGGCGTCCTGCTCTCCCGGCTGCGGGCGCTGATCCGGCGCGGGGGAGCGACCCGGCCGGGCACGCTGCGGCTCGGCGATCTCGAACTCGACCAGGCGAGTCACACCTGCCGCCGCGGGGTCGCCGAGATCTCGTTGACCACCAAGGAGTTCGCCTTGCTCGCGTACCTCATGAAACGCCAGGGCGAGGTGGTCACGAAGGCCGAGTTGCTGGAGAACCTCTGGGATTTCGCGGCGTCGGCGACCGCGAACCTGGTCGAGGTCCACATGAGCGCCCTGCGGCGCAAGATCGACCTGCCGTTCGGGGCGGAGACGATCCGGACGGTCCGCGGCGCCGGCTATCACGTGGTGGGTTCCGGTGCCTAAGGCCTTGAGGTCGACCCGTTTCCGGGTCGCGCTGACGTCCTTCTTGACGTCGCTCGTGGCACTCGGCATCGTGTCGGCCTGGCTCGTGAGCGACGCCCAGAGCCGGCTGGAGAGCGGCGCGGCGCAGGTGGCGAGGGAACGCGCGGCGGCGATCGTCCAACTGCTCAACACCGGCGCCC
This sequence comes from Amycolatopsis oliviviridis, assembly GCF_014654365.1. Taxonomy (GTDB): domain Bacteria; phylum Actinomycetota; class Actinomycetes; order Mycobacteriales; family Pseudonocardiaceae; genus Amycolatopsis; species Amycolatopsis oliviviridis. The sequence goes on along the minus strand of NZ_BNAY01000001.1, from coordinate 1,439,552 downwards.
GGCCCGCCGACCTGCGGTTGCTCGTCCGGGATTCGGCCTACGAGGTGGTCGACCGGATGGGGAAGCGGGTCATCACCTGCCCTGGTCTGCGCCACGGGGCGATCGCTCCGGCGGACGGGTTCGTCCGAGGTGACTCCGTGGTGTTCCTCCGGCCCGGTGACGCCGATCTGGCGATGCCGGAATCGATCGGTTGCCAGCGCACGCTGGGCCGCGACGTCGAGATCACCGAGACGCGGGTGCACGTCGCGGCCGAGACGAGCGGCGACAGCAAGTACCTGATTTACGGCGCCGCGGTCGTCGACGAGTCCGGGCAGGCGGCGCTGGATTCGGTGCGCGTGACACTGCTGGCGGGCGTCCCGGTGATCGCGCTGCTGATCGGGGCGATCGCGTGGTTCGCGGTCCGCCGGTCGTTGCGCCCCGTCGAGGCGATCCGCTCGGAGGTCGCGGAGATCGGCGCGCACGATCTCTCCCGCCGGGTCCCCGCCCCGGACAGCGCCGACGAAATCGCGAAGCTGGCGGAAACGATGAACACGATGCTCGCCCGCCTGGACACCGCGGTCACCCGGCAGAGCCGGTTCACCTCGGACGCGTCGCACGAACTCCGTACGCCGCTGGCCTCGCTGCGGACCCAGCTGGAAGTGCTGCTCGCGCATCCGGACCGGCTCGACTGGCGCGACGCCTGCCGGAACGCGCTGCTGGACATCACCCGGTTGCAGGACCTCGTCGGCGATCTCGTGCTGCTCGGCAAGCTGGACAACGCGGAACCGGATCGGCTCGCCCCGGTGCGACTGTCCGAAGTGGTCGAATCCTGTCTCTCGGGACGGCGGAACGTCCGCGTGGAGATCGAGGGCGACCCGATGGTCCTCGGCAACCGCGGCAGGCTGGAACGCCTGCTGCGCAACCTGGTGGACAATGCGCAACGCCACACTCGCACCGGCGTCGAAGTGTCTGTGTCCACAGTGGACGAATTCGCCATGCTGACGGTCACCGACGACGGCCCCGGCATTCCCGCCGACGACCGCGAGCGCGTGTTCGATCGTTTCGTGCGCTTGGACGACGGACGAGCGCGCGACGACGGCGGCGCCGGCCTCGGGCTGGCGATCGTCGCCGAGATCGCCCACGCGCACGGCGGCATCGTCGAGGTCGCCGAGCACGACGGCGGCGCCCGGCTCGTTGTCCGTCTGCCGTTGGCCGACACTCCAAACTGAAGACGTCTTCAGCTTCCTTAAGCTTCGGTTCAGCGTCCGGGCCCGAACCTACGGCCCATGTCCGATCTCTCGCGCCGCTCCTGGTGGCGGCCGCTCGGCCACGCCGAGTACCTGGCCTCGTCGTGGTTCCCCGGCCTCACCGGCGTGCGCGCGCTCGCTGCCGTGGCCGTCGTGTTCTTCCACTACGGAGGTCCCATCGTGGACCGCCTGCAGGGCTGGATCGCCGTTCAGTTGTTCTTCGTGCTGTCCGGCTTCCTGATCACCACGCTGGCGCTGCGCGAGGAGGGCCGCACCGGCCGGATCTCGCTGCGCGGGTTCTACCTTCGCCGGGTCTTCCGGATCATGCCGGTGTACTTCCTGCTGCTGGCGCTGACCACGCTCGCGGTGCTGCTCGGCGGCACGTACCAGAGCAGCAGGCTCGCCGACGCGATGCCGTACTACCTCGTCTTCGGCAACGAGCTCGTCGACTACAACACGCCCTATCCGACGTCGTGGTCGCTGGGCGTGGAGGAGAAGTTCTACCTGGTCTGGCCCGCGTTGCTGGTACTCACGTCGTTCGCGCGCAGCGGCAAGACCGCGCTGCGCCTGCTGCTGGGCGCGTCCGCCGTCCTCGGGGTGGTGTTGTTCGCGCTGCCGCTGGCGCCCTCGCACACCTGGGCGAGCCTTTCGGTGCACTATTGCTCGCTGGTCATCGGCTGCCTGCTGGCGATGACACTCCACCATCCGCGCGGGTTCGCCCTGGTCCGGCCGCTGACCAGCCCGGTCGTCGCCACGGTGGTCGGCTGCGGGTTCGTCGTCCTGCAGTTCTCGGTGGGCCCGCTGGCCAAGGCGCTGGGCGGACACTGGCAGTTCGTGGTCCCGGTCTACGCGGCGGGCTCGGCATTGCTCCTCGTGGCCGTCGTTTCGCCGGGCCCTGTCCGGAACCTGCTGTCCAGCAGGCCGATGACGTTCGTCGGTGACCGTTCGTACGCGCTGTACCTGGCTCAGACCGGTGCGGCGGGTGTCACCGGCTGGCTGTTGCCCAGTGGTCTCGCCAAGGCCGCGGCGACCACCGGTGTCGCCCTGCTGTTCGCCTGCGCGCTGCGCCGGTGGGTCGAACAACCCGCCATCGCCTACGGTCGGAAGCTGCTCGAACGCCGAACGCCCGCCGGGCCCCGGGTGGAGGCCGCGGCGGGCGCGGGACGAACGGAACCGTCGTCAGTGGTGCGCGGCCGCCGCGGCGGAACCGGCGCTCTTCTTGACGAACAGCGATCCGAGGAACGCCGCCACTCCGACGCAGCCGGCGACCATGAACGTGGTGCGGATCCCCGCCGCGTCGGGGCTGGCCGCCCCGGCCGTCGCCGAACCCGCCGTGGCGACCGCGATGAACACGGCCGTGCCGAGCGCGCCGGCGAGCTGCTGCAGGGTGGCGAGGATCGCGCTGCCGTGTGAATAGAGGTGTTCGGGCAGCGAACCGAGGGACTCGGTCATCAGCGGCGTCATCATCAGGCCGAGCCCGCCCATCAGGAGGACGTGGATGGCGATGACCGCGACCAGCGGCGATTCCGCGCCGAGCAGGGCGAACAGCCACAGCGAGATCGCCATCGCGGCCGCGCCGGGGATGACCAGGGGCCGCGGGCCGAAGCGGTCGTACAGGGCGCCGACCGGGCGGCCGAGCAGGCCGAGGACCAGGCCGCCGGGAAGCACCGCGAGCCCGCTGACGAACGTGCTGGTGTGCAGGACGGTCTGCAGGTACAGCGGGAGCAGGATCGCCGCGGCGCCGAGCAGGCACATGAACAGCAGTGCCGTCAGCACCAGCGAGACGATGAAACTGCGGTGGGTGAACGGGCGCAGGTCCAGCAGCGCGCGGTCTTCCTTCTGCAGGCGCAGCTGACGCCAGGTGAACACCGCGAGCGACACGACCCCGACGACGATCGGCACCCACGGCGGCACCGGCTGGTGCCCGCCCGCCGACTCGCCGGACGTCGAGAGGCCGTACAGCACACCGCCGAAACCGATGGCGGACAGGATCACCGACAGCACGTCCAGCGGCACCTTGCGGGTGTCACTGTCCAGCTTCAACTGCAGCGCGCCGACCGCGAGGGCGGCGAGCGAGAGCGGCAGCACGATCCAGAACATCCAGCGCCAGCCGAGCGAGGAGAGCACCGCGCCGCCGATGGTCGGGCCGATGGCGGGGGCGACCGCGATGACGATGGTGATCGTGCCCATCGTGGCGCCGCGCTTCTCCACCGGGACCAGGCGCATCACCGTGGTCATCAGCAGCGGCAGCATCACCGCGGTACCGCACGCCTGGATGACCCGGCCGGTCAGCAGGAGCGCGAAACCCGGGGCGAGCGCGCTGACCAGGGTGCCGGTGCTGAACAGGGTCAGCGAGGCGAGGAAGACCTGGCGCGGGGTGAACCGTTCGAGCAGGAACCCGGTGATCGGGATGACGACCGCCATGGTGAGCAGGAAGCCGCTGGTCAGCCACTGCACGGTGGTGGTCGGGACCTTGAGGTCGACGGTCAGGTCACGCAGCGCGACGCTCAGGATGGTCTCGTTGAGGATCATCACGAACGCGGAGAGGACCAGGACCCCGATCAGGAGCCCGGCGCGTGCCGGTGCCCTTTCCTGGTCGTGGGTGGTTTCGGGCATGGTCTCGGTCATCTGTGTGGGGCTCCTGGAAGGGCGCGGTTCCGCGTGGGCCGCCTTCGGCGCCGGCGACGGTGACAGCGAAGGCGAAGTCGATTCGCCGTTCAGTCTGCCTGTGCCGGTCGGTTCGTGTCACGTCGATTTCCGTAGTGAGTACGGTCACTGCGCTGCCGGGAGGTGCCGGAACAGCACGACAGCGGACGGAATCCCTGTGTCACGGCGATAAAATTCGAGTCGTGACCGGAGCTATCGCGGCTGATCAATGGCAATCGGTACGGCGCGCCTATCGGGTGACGGGCGCGCGATTCGCGGAACTGGTGTCCGGCGTTCCGGATCCGGCGGCGATGGTCACCGCGGAGTGGACGGTGGCCGACACCGTCGCCCACGTCGCGATGATCGCGAAGATGTACACGGCACTGGCGCGGCCGGACACGGCCCCGGTGCTGGACGCCCGCGGGCAGGATCAGCTCGAAAAGACCACTGTGGACACGGTTTCCGTATTGAACACCCTGGTGTTACGAGATTGCCCGGAACGCGACATCGGCGTGCTGGTGACCGGGCTGCTCGCTGACATCGAAGAAGTGCTTCGGGTGACCGAGGACGCCGACCCGGCGACCCCGCTGGACTGGCTCGGTGACTCGAAGGTTCCCTTGGCCGGTGTCCTCGCGCACCTGGTCAACGAACTCCAGATCCACGGCTGGGACATCGCCGAAGCGCTGAAACTGCCGTGGACCATTCCGCCGGCCGACGCGGCTCTGTTCTTCGATCTCTTCATGGTCGGCGTGCTGACCCACGACACCGGGCACCTTCTCGACACCGACGAACCGCCGCGGGAAAGGCGGATCGCCGTGGCGTTCCGCTCGGCGTACACGACCCCGGTGGTCCTGGTGCTGCACCGGGGACGCGTCACCGTCGAGGACCCCGGCGGGCCGGTCGACGTGCGGATCTCGTTCGACCCGCCGTCGCTGAACCTGATGATGTTCCATCGGGTGGGCAGGGTGCGCACGGCCTTGAAGCGCAAGATCGTCGTCGGCGGTCCCCGGCCGTGGCTGCTGCCCGCTTTCCTGCGTGTCGTGCGTTTGCCCTAGGGCGCGGACCGGCGGCTACGCTCTTGCGGTGCCGAAGGATTCCATCGACCGCATGGTCGACGAGTGGGCCGCCAGTGACGGCGCGCTCGACGTCAGCGCCCTGCAGGTGGTCGGACGGCTGTTCCGCAGCGCCGGGCACGGCCAAGCGGCAGTCGTCGAGGCACTTCGCCCGTTCGGGCTGAGCTACGGCGACTTCGACGTCCTCAACACACTCCGGCGCCGCGACGACCCCGGCGGCACGCATCCGCGGGATCTCGCCGAGACCGCGCTGATCACCTCCGGCGCGATGACCGCGCGGCTCGACAGGCTGGAGCGGAGCGGCCTGGTGAAGCGCCGCCCCGATCCCGAAGACCGGCGCGCCGTCCGGATCCGGCTCACCAAGGCCGGGGCGGACCTCGCGGCGAAGGCGCTGGACGCCGTCCTCGTCGCCGACGAGGACCTGCTGTCGCCGCTCAGCCCGGCTCAGCGGCGGACGCTGGCGTCCTTGTTGAAGAAGCTCCTCCTGCACGCCGAGGGCTAGGGCGTTTCCTGGGCGGTTTCGGCCTCGAACGCCGCTTTGTACGCGGCCGCGGGCTCGATCGAATCGACCGGCCAGGTCACGAGGCGCACCGGAACCCGGTCACCGACCGCCGTGGCGACGTCCCTGGCCACGATCAGCGAGGTACCGCCGCAGATCTCGATCAACCCGGTTCCGGCGTCGGCCAGTTCGCGGGCGATCCTGACGGCGGTGGGGGAGTCGGGCACGGAGACCGCCGTGGTCCGGCCGCCGCCCGCGTGTTCGCGGACCACGCGGTGCCTGGCCGGATCAGCACTCGGGTGCCCGACGAAGATCGTGGCGGAGTCGCGGATCGGCTGGGTGGCCGGTATGCCGAAACCCGCGACGCCGACCGCCGCTCGTCCGTCCACGGCTTCGATGACTTGAGCTGCCGACGCGAGGTCGAACCCGCGGTACAGCTCCATGAGCTGGACGCCGGCGGCCACGGCCTCGTCCGCGAGCTTCGCCGCGGCCGCGCCGTCCGGCACCCAGACGAGCAGCGCCTCCGCGTCGCCCAGATCCTGCACGACGCGGTCGGTGTCCGGGTCCGCACCGGGCTCGAGGAAGAGGAACAGTTCGATGGTCTCGCTCATGGCGCCTCCCAGTTAGCTTGCCATTGAACTACTTGATGGCAAGGTTAACCGGCCTGGCGGTGCGCGTATTCCCTTCCGTGGGGGGTTATTGCCAAAGTCCGCGAAGGCCTCCTTGAGGGCCCCAGAGTCCCTCAAGGAGGCCTTCACGGACCGGTGCCGGCGGTGATCGGCAAGGGTTTAGAGGGTCAGTGACCAGGTGTCGAGTACCCCGGTGTCACCGGGGCCGTAGTCGGTGACCCGCAGCTGCCACTTCCCGCCCGCCGGCGACGACGCGCCGGGCACCGTGAACGTCCGCGCGCCGTTCCAGGCCGTGCACACCGAACCGCCGCTGTACTTGAGCGGGTAGGCCTTGCCCTTCGGGTCCAGGAGCGTCACGCCGAGGTCCTCGGCGCAGGTGTGCCGGATCGTCACCGAGATCCCGAGCGACGTCGCGGCCTGCCCGGTGAGGGTCGAGGTCACGGGGCTGAACACCTGCTGATGGTCGCGGATCGCGAAGTCGGTGTCGTTGCTCAGTGTCCGGACGCCGCCGTTGCCGGGTGCCGTCTTGGCGGACACGACACCACTCGCGGGCGACACGTTCCCCGCCGCGTCGCGGGCCTTCACGGTGAAGCTGTAGGACGTGTCCGGGCTGAGCCCGGTCACGGTGGCGCTGGTACCCGTCACGGAAGTCGCGAGCGTCGAGCCGTTGTAGACGTCGTAACCGGTGACACCGACGTTGTCCGTAGCCGCGTCCCAGGACAGCGAGACGCTGTTCGAAGTCGTGCCGGTGGTCCGCGCGTTGCCGGGAGCGGTCGGCGCCGTCGTGTCGCCGCCGCCACCGGTCACCAGCTTGAGGTTCCACTTGTTCAGGGCTTCGATCACCGGCTGGAAGATCGACATGTCCCCGTCGCTCGGGTTCTCCACACACTTCGACGGTCCGCCGTCGTGCAGGCCGACCGCCTTGGTGCCGAGCAGCCAGCCGCCGCCCGAGTCGCCGCCGAGCGAGCACGCCGTCGTCCAGGTCAGGTCCTCGATGATCAGCCCGCCGCCGTAGTCGACGGCCTTGTGCGTGTACTTCACCTCGCCGCATTTCCACTTCGACGTGTTCCCGGAGTGGCAGACCCGGTCGCCGACCATGGCCTCGGCCGATCCCGTGACCGTGATGGCGGGCTCGCCCCACGTGTTGACCGCCGCCGAGAGTTCCCAGCCGGATTGCGTCACCGCGACCACGCCCATGTCGCCTTCGCGCGCGTTGACGCTGCGCGTCCCGCCGACGTTCGACGTGCCGATCCGGTTCTGCTGGCCCGAAGCGCCGTAGGCCGCCTGGTCGCGGTCGTTCGTGCAGTGCCCGGCGGTGAGGAAATGCTTGGCCCCGGCCGAATCGGTCGCGCCGAAGCCGACCGAACAGTTGCTCTCCCCGCCCGGCCACCACGGGTTGCCGGTTTGGATCGTGCCCGCCTGCTGGGCGGGCGAAGACCCGCTTTCGGTGATCCGCACGCCGAGATTCCTGACCCGGGAGAGTAAACTCTCGGTCTCGGCGGTCTTGCGGGTCCGGTCGACCGAGACGCCGACCTCGTTGTTCCGGACGTCGACACCCCAGCCGAACACGCCTGGGACGCCGTCGCCGACCAGTGCGCGGACGGCTTCGTCGGTCCGGTCGAGATCGGCTTCGGTCCGGGACACCAGCCGCGGTTCGGCGCCGAGGGCCCTGGCCGCGTCGGCGTCCGCCGCGTTCGTGACGGCCAAGGTCAGCTTGCCCGCGGCCGCGTCGAACCACTGCCCGGCGGAGCGGGCGCGCAGGCCCTCCGGGAGCGACGCCGCCAGCCGGTGGGCCTCGTCCTGGGCGGCCAGCTGGGATTTCGCTTCGGACGTGGTCAGCCCGAACGCGGCTGCCACCCCGTTCACTTCGGCGTCCGGATGGACCGGCGCGGGTGGTGTCGCGGCCTGAGCCTCCGGGCTGAGCCACAGCGCGACCAGGGCAAGGACACTCAAATAGGAATAAACTCTGTTGTGCCGTCGCATACGCACTCCTCGAATCGAAAAGGCAGTGCGCCGACGGTAATTCCCTCACCCCGCGAAATCGTAGACCCGCGAGTCGTTAACAATTAAGAGTCCCAATCCCATTCGAAGCCGAACCGGCCAGGGCCGAAATTCAAGGCGACTCCGTGCACGGAATCGCTGCCTGGCTGGACTTCCGTCCACTCGGCGGGCTGTCCGTCCTGCTCTGAATAGCGACGGCAGCGTGCCGGGAGCAGGCCGGGGGAGAACTGGACCTCGAGGACGTATTCCCGGGCGGGCAACCGGAATTTGCGCTCGTAGTTGGTCGCGTGCGGGAACGGGGCGCAGTTCACCAGTGTGTGTTCCGTGATGACGGTTTCGCCTTTCGCGAGCGGCCGTTCGAAGAGCAGTTCCATCACGAGCAGACCGTCTTCGGGGCGGTGCACACTTCGGCCGGGACGGCAGCCCCGTAACGAGGTCACCGCGGGCAGCGGCCGGTCGTGCTCGTCGATGTGGACGATCATCACCCAGCGATCCGGGCCGTCGGCCTCGGCGCGGAGCACCTGCCGCGACCGGAACGCGAGCTCCTCCTGACCGGGACCGACGGAGACGACGTCGTGCTGGCTGATCCTCGTCAGCCGTTCGTCCCACCGGGTGTCGACCTCGCTGACGGCCGCGTCGATCCGTGACCGGTCCGGCCAGTACCGCCCGATCTCCGGGAGACCGTCGGTGCGGGCAGGCCACCGGCCCCGGGCACGCGGCGGTCCGAGCAACGCGGTCAGACTGCCGGGCGGCACTTCCAGCACCTGTTCGAGATGACGGAGTCCGAGTACGGAATCCCGGCGCTCCGGACGGCTGCGCCCGGACTGCCAGTAGCTGAGCGTCGCCGCGGTGATCGAGACGCCGCGGGCGCGCAGATGGTCACGCAGGCGTTCCAGGCTGAGTCCGCGGACCCGGATCGCCTCGCGGAGCGCGTCGGCGAAGGGCCCGTCACGGAGCAACCGCGCGAACTCGGACCGGGGTTCCGCTCCGCCGGAGATCACGCGGCGAGCATAGATCCGGGAGGTGGGTAAGTGAACCGATCGAGCTGCCGGCCAGGCCGTTAACCGTTAACAGGCGCGTCGAACCGGCGGCGCGCGTCGTCGATGTGAGAAAGGAACCGATGGGTCCAGTCGCACATCCCGTCGACCGTCGCGCGCAAGCCGTGCCCCGCCTCGGTGAGGGTGTAGTCGACCCTGGGCGGCACGGTCGGATGCACCGTCCGCTCGATCAGGCCGTTGCGTTCCAGCATCCGCAGGTTCTGGGTGAGCATCTTGTGGCTGATGCCCTCGATGTCGTTCCGCAGTTCGGTGAACCGCCGGGTGCGGTCGCCGATCGTCTCGATGATCAGGAGGGCCCACTTGTTGGCGACGTCGGAGAAGATCTCCCGCGCCAGCGAGTCCGCCCGCAGCAGATCCGCGTCGTCGGTGTCGTTCTCGGTGCCGCTGAGCGGCTTGGTTCCCATCAGGTTCCCCAGTCACGAAAAAGTGCGTTCTTCCAGGTCGTCGCACACTCTCCTACAGTTCCTGGGTAACCACAAGTGACCATGAGTAAGGAGTACGGATGAGCATCACCCTGGTGAATCCCGCGGGACTGCCGGAGATCCCCGCCTACCGGCAGGTGTCGATCGCGACCGGGTCGAAGCTGGTCTTTATCGCGGGGCAGGTCTCCTGGGACGCCGACGGCGCCGTGGTCGGCGAAGGCGATCTCGCCGCCCAGGTCGAACAGTGCTACCTGAACATCGGCACCGCGCTCGCCGGGGCCGGGGCCACCTTCGACGACGTCGCGAAGATGACCGTCTACGTCGTCGACTGGACCCCGGACAAACTCGCGCTGTTCCTCGAAGGCGTGGACCGGGCCGCCGCCAAGCTGGGCGGTACCCCGGTCCCGCCGGGCACGTTGATCGGCGTCGCGGCGCTCGACGTGCCCGAGCATCTGGTCGAGATCGAGGCGACCGCGGTCATCGACTGACCCTCACTGACCGCGGGCGGCACGCCAGATCGGGCTGTCGACGTAGTGGTTGTCGTACTGCTTCGACGACGCGGCGATCTCCGACGGGTCGGCCTCGCCGCGGGCGACCCGGTCGAGCAGCCGGTAGTAGTCGAAGCGGGCCATGCCGGGCGTGAAGGTCACGAGGACGTCGGCGTCCGAGCCTGCCTCGGGCCCGAACGCGTGCGGCACCCGGGGCGGCACGGCGAGGAAGTCGCCCTTCTCCAGGGTGTGCAGGGTTTCTTCGACGAGCACCTGGAGCTTTCCTTCGAGCACGAAGAAGAACTCGGTCGCGCGGGTGTGGAAGTGAGCCGGGGTGCCGAAGACGCCGTCCTTCAGGGTCGCGCGGTTCGCGGTGAAGCCCCCGTCGGTGGTGTCCGAGTCGGCCAGCAGCGTGATGTCGCTGCCCGGCGCGTCGCTGACGATCTCGGCGTCGGCGGCCCGGAGGAGGATGGGGTCGAACATGGTGGAGTCTCCTTGGTTTCCGTGTTCAGCAGGCTCGCTGACAGGACCAAGCCTCTCCCGGTCGCAGGTCTTGATCAATGCGGAAAGCCGCAACGATCGATAATGTGGAAGTTATCGATCCTTGCGGCGCCGTGCGTGGCCGTCAGACGGCGAACACCTGCGAGTCGTCGGCGAAAGCCTTGAACTCCAGGGCGTTGCCCGCCGGGTCCAGCAGGAACATCGTCCACTGCTCGCCGGTCTGGCCCTCGAACCGGACGTAAGGCTCGATGACGAACGAGGTGTCCGCCGCGCGCAGCCGGTCGGCCAGCTTCCGGAACTCCGGCACGGTGAGGATCAGGCCGAAGTGGGGGACGGGCACGTCGTGTCCGTCGACGGGGTTGTGGATCCGCTGCGGCCGCTCCGGCGCGAGATGCGTGACGAACTGGTGGCCGTGGAGGTTCCAGTCGATCCATTTGTCGGAGCTGCGGCCCTGTTCGAGCCCGAGGACTTCGCCGTAGAAGGTGCGCGCCGCGGCGAGATCGTCGACGGGCATCGCGAGGTGGAAGCGAGGGATGGGGGAGTCGAGGACGGTCATGACCAGGGGATCCTTTCCGGCGGACGAGTCTTGTCGCAATGTTAACATTGAGACAAGGTGAGATCGAAGTCCTCATCGCTACTATCGGGCGTTCCAGTGGAGAGGATCACGATGAGCGAACCCGTCGGGGTGGTGCCGGCGCGGCGTCGCGGGCTGGCGGACGAGGTCGCCGACAGGGTCCGGGACGCCATCTTCGGCGGCGCCTATCCGCCCGGCGCGCAGTTGCGCGAGGTCGAGCTTTCGGCCGCGCTCGGCGTCAGTCGCGGTCCGGTGCGCGAAGCGCTGCTCAAACTGGAGCGCGAGGGCCTGGTTCGCAGCGAATGGCATCGCGGCGCGATCGTCACCACGCTGTCCGATGTGGACGTCGCCGAGCTCGACAGTCTGCGGTCGGCGCTGGAGCAGCTGGCGGTCCGGCTGGTGGTCGCGAAGGCGTCGGACGCGGAGCTGGCCGCGATCGACGACGTCGTCGAGCGGATGGACCGGGCGCGCGACGAGCACGAGATGGTCCGCTGCGACATCGACTTCCACGACGCGGTCTACGCGGCTTCCGGGCATCGGCGGCTCGTCGAGGCATGGCGGGCCATCCGGTCGCAGGTGCACCTGTTCCTGCTGACCCGGATCGGCGTGAGTTCCGAGGGCTATCTCGCGAGCATCCCGGAGGAGCATCGGCGGCTGGCTTCGGCTCTCCGGGAGCGCGACGGCGAAAAGGTGCTCGAACTCTTCGCCGCGCATCGCGGGCAGGCCCTGGATGTGCTCACCGGGAAGTGATCGTGGCCCGGGTCGCCCGCGTCTGCGATGATCACTCACGGGAAGCGGCGCTGACCTGGTAATCGCTCACTCGCGATCGGGGGAGTACCAATCGGCGTCAGGGTCTTGACGGCAAGGTGGACCAAGGCTTAACTCAAGCCCTGAAATAAGGCGTGTCCCGGGTCACAGGCCCGGACGCGGCTTGGCCACTCACCCCGAGGACCATCGATGCGAATCGGAAAGATCGCTCCCGCGCTCGTCCTGGCGCTGGCGGCCGCCACCACGGCGGCGTGCGGCGGCGGCGACACGTCGTCCAGTGCTCCCAAGGAGCTCGTGTACTGGGCGTCCAATCAGGGCACCAGTCTCGACAACGACAAAGCCGTCCTGCAGCCCGAACTCGACAAGTTCGAGAAGGCCTCCGGGATCAAGGTCAAGCTCGAGGTCGTCCCGTGGACGGATCTGCTCAACCGGATCCTCGCGGCCACCACCTCCGGCAAGGGGCCGGACGTGCTCAACATCGGCAACACGTGGTCCGCCTCGTTGCAGGCGACCGGGGCGTTCCTGCCGTTCGACGACGCCGCGCTGGAGAAGGTCGGCGGCAAGTCGCGGTTCCTCGGGCCGTCGCTCGCGGCCACCGGGGCGAGCGGGCAGCCACCGGTCGGCGTGCCGCTCTACGGCCAGGCGTACGGCCTGTACTACAACAAGAAGCTCTTCGCGGAGGCCGGCATCACGAAGCCGCCTGCCACCTGGGAAGAACTCGTCGAGGACGGCAAGAAGCTCACCAAACCCGACAAGGGCCAGTGGGGGCTCTCGCTGCAGGCGGGCCAGGTCACCGAGAACAGTCACCACGCGGCGATCCTCGGCGCCCAGCAGGGCGCGCAGTTCTTCACGCCGGAGGGCAAGCCGCAGCTGGCTTCGGACCCGTCGGTCGCGGCCGTGCAGCAGTTCGTCGACCTGATGCAGAAGGACAAGATCGTCAACCCGGCCAACGCCGAGTACGCCGACACCGCCAAGTCCCTCAAGGACCTGTCGGACGGCAAGGCCGCGATGTTCATGAACCAGGCCTCCGCGGGTTCGTTCAAGAACATCGGGATGGACATGGCCAACCTCGGCGTCGCGCCGATCCCACAGCCCGCCACCACCCCGCCGAACGGCCGCAAGGTGAGCAGCTTCGTCGCCGGCATCAACATGTCGGTCTTCAAGAACACCAAGAACCCCGACGCCGCACTGGACTTCGTGAAGTTCATGGTCTCGGCGCCGGAGCAGGCGCTGCTCAACAAGACCTACGGTTCCCTGCCGACCGTCCAGGACGCCTACAGCGACGCGGCGTTCCAGACCGAGGACGTCAAGGTGTTCCAGAACGTGCTCGCAAACTCGGCCGAGCCGATGCCGCAGGTCCCGCAGGAGTCGCAGTTCGAGACGCTGATCGGCACCGCGATGAAGGCGATGTTCGCCGACGTCGCCGCGGGCAAGCCGGTCGACGGGGCCAAGATCCGGGACCAGCTGAACCAGGCGGATCAGCAGATCGCGGCCGGTAGTTGATGCCGACCGCGCTCGACGACGCCCCGGCCGTGCAGGCGGCCGGGGCTCCCGGATCACGGCGGGTCCGGCGCAAGCGGCGCCGGGTCGCGCTGCCGTATCTGCTCCTGCTCCCCGCGATCCTGCTCGAACTGCTCGTCCACCTGATCCCGATGATCGCCGGGCTCGTGATGAGCTTCTTCAAGCTGACGCAGTTCTACATCCGGGACTTCTCGTCCGCCCCGGCCGCCGGGCTGGACAACTACAAGTTCGTCCTGGACTTCAATTCCGCGGCGGGCAAGTCGCTGCTCGGCTCGTTCTGGATCAGCATCCTCTACACCATCTTGTCGGTGGGGTTCTGCTGGCTCTTCGGCACCTCGGCCGCCGTGCTGATGCAGAAGAACTTCCGCGGACGCGGCCTCCTCCGGACCCTGTTCCTGGTCCCGTACGCGCTGCCGATGTACGCCGCGGTGATCACCTGGTCGTTCATGTTCCAGAAGGACACCGGCCTGGTGAACAGCCTGCTGGGCACCGATTCCTTCTGGCTGATCGGCGACAACAGCTTCTGGTCGCTGGTGGTCGTCTCGGTCTGGCGCAACTGGCCGTTCGCGTTCCTGATCGTGATGGCCGGGCTGCAGAACATCCCCGGCGAGCTGTACGAGGCGGCGGCCATCGACGGCGCGGGCTGGTGGCGCCAGTTCCAGGCGATCACCCAGCCGATGCTGCGCCCGGTCAACCAGGTCCTGCTGCTGGTGCTGTTCCTGTGGACCTTCAACGACTTCAACACGCCGTATGTCCTTTTCGGAGCGTCCGCGCCGAAGGAGGCGTCGCTGATCTCGATCCACATCTACCAGAGTTCCTTCGTGACCTGGAACTTCGGCCTCGGCTCGGCGATGTCGGTGCTGTTGCTGCTGTTCCTCCTGATCGTCAGCACCGTCTACCTGGGACTGACCGCGCGGAGGAGGAACGCCGTTGTCTGAGCCTCGCTGGGTCCCGTGGGCCCGCCGATTCGTCCTCGGCTTCCTCGCCTTGTTCACCCTGATCCCGCTGTACGCGATGGTTTCGTCGTCGCTGAAGCCGCTCGGGGACGTACAGGGCAAATGGGAATGGTTCCCGACGACCCTGACCATCCAGCCGTTCTTCGACATCTGGGAGACCATCCCGCTTGCCGAGTACTTCGTGAACAGCCTGGTCATCTCGGGTTCGGCGGCGATCCTCTCGGTGGTGATCGCGATCTTCGCGGCGTACGCGCTGAGCAGGTTCCGCTTCCGCGGCAAGAACTTCTTCAAGATGACCGTGCTCTCCACCCAGATGTTCCCCGGCATCCTGTTCCTGCTGCCGCTGTTCCTCATCTTCGTCAACATCGGCAACACCACCGGCATCGTCCTGTACGGCTCCCGGCTCGGGCTGATCGTCACCTACCTGACCTTCTCGCTGCCGTTCGCCATCTGGATGCTCGCCGGCTACATCGACTCGATCCCCAAGGAGCTCGACGAGGCCGCGATGGTCGACGGCACCGGGCCGCTCGGCGCGCTGATCCGGGTGGTCATCCCGGCGGCCATGCCGGGCATCGTCGCCGTCGGCATCTACTCGTTCATGACGGCCTGGGGCGAGGTCCTGTTCGCGTCGGTGATGACCGACTCGGGCACGCGGACCCTCGCCGTCGGTCTCCAGGAGTACTCCACCCAGGTCCAGGTGTACTGGAACCAGGTCATGGCCGCCTCCCTGATCGTCTCCGTTCCGGTCGTCGCCGGATTCCTGCTGCTCCAGCGCTATCTCGTCGCCGGGCTCACCGCCGGTGCCGTGAAATGACCCGCCCGTCGCTCCGTACAGAGAGGTCCGCCTTGAATCTGCACCTGCCCGCCGATTTCCTGTGGGGTGCGGCCACCGCCGCGTACCAGGTCGAAGGCGCCGTCGACGCCGACGGCCGGCTCCCGTCCATCTGGGACGACTTCGTCCGGGTCCCGGGTGCCGTCCTGAACGGCGACACCGCCGACGTCGCGTGCGATCACTACCGGCGCTGGCCGGAGGATCTCGCGATCATGAAGCGGCTGGGTCTCGACGCCTACCGCTTCTCGGTCGCGTGGCCGCGGGTGATCCCGACCGGCCGCGGTGAAGTGAACGCGCTCGGCCTCGGCTTCTACGACCGGCTTGTCGACGCCTTGCTCGAAGCGGGGATCCGGCCGTTCGCCACGTTGTTCCATTGGGACCTGCCCTCGGCGCTGAAGGGCGGCTGGCCCGAGCGCGACACTGCGTACGCGTACGCGGATTACGCCGCCGTGGTCGCTGCGAAGCTCGGTGACCGGGTCAAAGACTGGAACACCGTCAACGAGCCGCTGTGCTCGGCCTGGCTCGGCTACCTCGAAGGCCGCTTCGCCCCTGGCGTCAAGGACCTCAAGCAGGCGATCCACGCGTCGCACCACCTCCTGCTCGCGCACGGCCTGGGGGTGCAGGCGATCACCGCGAACGCCGCCGAGCCCGCCAACGTCGGCCTGGTGGTCAACCTCAGCGGGATCGAGCCCGCGTCCGATGCCACCGAGGACGTCGAGGCGGCGGCCAGGATGGACGGGCACGTCAACCGCTGGTGGCTCGACCCGTCGAACGGCCGCGGCTACCCGGCGGACATGATCGAGTTCTACGGCGTCGAGCCGCCCGTGCTCGGGGACGACCTCGAAGTGATCTCGACCCCGGTCGGCTTCCACGGGCTGAACTACTACTTCCGCCAGATCGTCGAGGACGACCCGACCGGCCCCGTGCCCCGCGCCCGGCAGGTTCCGGTCGAAGGGGCGGCCACGACCGCGATGGGCTGGGAGATCCACGGGCAGGGCCTCGCGGACCTGATCCACCGGCTCGCCAACGAATACGGCGCCCGGGCCATCTACGTCACCGAGAGCGGGGCCGCCTTCGACGACAAGGTCGCCGAGGACGGCACGATCGACGACGCGGACCGCATCGCCTACCTGGAGGAACACCTGGGCGCGGTGGCCGGGGCCGCCGAAGCGGGCGCTCCGGTGAAGGGGTACTTCGCCTGGTCGCTGCTCGACAACTTCGAATGGGACAGCGGGCTGAGCAAGCGGTTCGGGCTCGTGCGGGTCGACTACGACACGCAGGTCCGTACGGTGAAGGCGAGCGGTCACCGGTACGCGGAGATCATCGCGGAGCACCACGGCCGCTAGCCAGGCCCGAGTGTCATGAAAGGGCCGTTCAGGACGTTTTTCGTCTTGAACGGCCCTTTCATGACACGGGGCGAAGGGGCGCGGAACAGTTCGTGCGGGCGGATGGACCGAGGGGCCCGGATTCGTCGCGCGGTACGAACGGACGCCTGACGAAACCTCCTAGGGTCGCCATGAACGAGGCGATCCTAGGAGGCGAAGCATGCGGACACTCTTGCGTGGCGGTCGTGTCATCGACCCGGCGACGGGATTCGACGGCCCGGCCGACGTGCTGGTATCCGACGGGGTGGTCACCGCCGTCGGGACGGGTCTGACCGCGGAGCCCGGCGACGTGGACATCGACGTCACCGGGCTCGTCGTCGGACCCGGCTTCATCGACCTGCACAGCCACGTGCACACCATCGCGGGCCAGCGGCTGCAGGCGATGGACGGGGTGACGACCGCGCTCGACCTCGAAGCCGGGCTGATGCCGATCGAGCGGGCCTACGCCGAGGCCGCCGCGGCGGGACGTCCGCTGCACTACGGGTTCTCGGCGTCCTGGGGCGCCGCGCGGGCGCAGGTGCTCGCCGGGATCGAGCCGGACGCGAACATCGACAGCGGGCTGGCGGTGCTCGGAAACCCGGTCTGGCAAAGGTCTTCGTCGCCGAAGGAACTCGCCGCCTGGCTGTCCCTTGTGGACGGCGAGCTGGCCGCGGGCGCGCTCGGCGTCGGCGTGCTGCTCGGTTACGCGCCCGACACCGATCCCGGTGAGTTCCTCGCGCTGGCCCGCCTCGCGAAGGAGGCCGGGGCGCCGACCTACACGCACGTCCGTGAACTGGTCGAGGTGAACCCGGAGACGCCCGTCGACGGTTCGGCGGAGATCGCGATCGTCGCCGCCGAGACCGGCGCCGCGATGCACCACTGCCATGTGAACAGCACGTCCGGGCACCAGATCGAACGGGTGCTCGCGGCGCTCGAAGCGGGACGTTCGGCCGGGTCGCGGGTGACCGTCGAGGCCTATCCGTACGGCGCGGGCAGCACGGGGATCGGCGCGGCGTTCCTTTCGCCCGAACGCCTCAAGATGAAGGGGCTCTCGCCGTCCAGCGTGATCATGCTGGAGTCGGGGGAGCGCATCGCCGACGAAGGCCGTCTGCTCCAGGTGCGCGTCGAGGACCCGGGCGCGCCGTGCATCCTGGAGTTCCTCGACGAGAGCAGCCCGCACGATCTCGGCCTGCTGCATCAGGCGCTCGCTTTCCCGGACGCCATCGTCGCCAGCGACGCGCTGCCCGTGTACTGGAAGAACGGAACCAGCGAGAGCATCGAATGGCCGCTGCCGCCCGGCGGTGCGACGCATCCGCGCACGTCCGGCACGTATGCCAAGACGTTGCGCCTGATGGTTCGTGAGAGCAAGGCCTGGACGTGGCTGGAGGCGTTCCGGCGCTGCTCCTACCTGCCGGCGCGCGTGCTCGACGAGGTCGCACCCGGGGCGCTGGCCAAGGGGCGGCTCAACGTCGGCGCCGACGCCGACATCGTCGTCCTCGACCCGAACGCCATCACCGACGCGGCGACCTACTTCGACCCGACCCGGCCCTCGGTCGGCGTCCGGCATCTGTTCGTCTCGGGGGTCCCGGTCGTCACCGACGGGAACCTGCGCACCGACGCCTTCCCCGGCAAGCCGCTGCGGGGTGAGCCGCGATGAGCGGACTGCTGGACGACATCGAGACGCTCGTCCGCTGCGAGTCCCCGTCCTCGGATCACGAGGCGGTGGCCCGCAGCGCCGAAGTGGTGGCGGGAGTGGGCCGGAGACTGCTCGGCGCGGAGCCGGAGCGGATCGTCGTCGACGGGGTCACGCATCTGCGCTGGCGATTCGGTGACGGGCCGCCGCGTGTCCTGCTGCTCGGCCACCACGACACGGTGTGGCCCCACGGTTCACTGGAGACGCATCCGTTCTCCGTTCAGGACGGTGTGTTGCGCGGCCCGGGTTGCTTCGACATGAAGGCCGGGGTCGTGATGGCGCTGCACGCCGCCGCGACCGTGCCCGATCGGGACGGCCTGTCCATTCTGGTCACCGGCGACGAGGAGATCGGCTCGCCGTCGTCCCGCGCCCTGATCGAGGCATCGGCGGCGGGTTGCGACGCGGCGTTCGTGCTGGAGGCCTCGGCCGACGGTGGCGCGCTGAAATGCCGCCGCAAAGGCGTTTCCCATTACCGCGTCGAGGTGATCGGCCGCGCCGCGCACGCCGGGCTCGAACCGGAGAAGGGGATCAACGCGGGGATCGAGATCGCGCACCAGATCCTCGCGGTCGCCGCACTGGCCGATCCGGAGGCCGGGACCAGCGTGACCCCCACCGTCGTCTCGGCGGGAACGACGGTCAACACCGTGCCCGCCGCCGCGAGTGTGGCCGTCGACGTCCGCGTGTGGAACGAGGCCGAACAGCTCCGGGTCGACCGGGCCATGCGGGACCTCCGGGCGGTACTGGACGACGCCGAGGTCCGCGTGACCGGCGGGATCAACCGGCCGCCGCTCGAAGAGGGCTCGTCGGCGGGCTTGTTCGAGCTGGCCCGGGAACTGTCGGGCGAACTCGGTCTCGGGGACCTCACCTCCGCGTCGGTCGGCGGTGCTTCGGACGGCAATTACACCGCCGGGATGGGAATTCCCACCCTGGACGGACTCGGCGCGGTTGGTGGCGGGGCACACGCGGATCACGAGCACGTCGTCGTCGCGGAATTGCCACGACGTACCGCTTTGCTGGCCGCGCTCGTGGAAAACGTGCTCGCGAAACGGGATCCGTCCGGTGCGACGAATCGCGCGGGCGAATCTGGTGCGGCACGACGGTGACTCGGCCACCGGGCCGGGAAAGGATTGTCCCGTGACGAATCTTGCGACGAATACGGAGAGCCTGGTGTCGGCGGAGGTGCGCGACGAAGCCGTCGCCGCCGCGCGCGCCGCGGCCGTGGCTTCGGGCGTCGAAATCCGCGAACTCACCGAAATCGCCGATCTGGCCGCGGTGGTCGGCCTGTTCGAGTCGATCTGGCAGTCCGCGCCCGGTGCCCGGCCGGTCAGCACGGAGTTGCTCCGTGCCATGTCCACCGCCGGGAACTACGTCGCGGGCGCGTTCGAGCACGGCGAACTGCTGGGGGCCTGCTTCGGTTTCTTCGGGCGCCCGGGAAAAGGAAGCCTGCACAGCCATATCGCCGGGGTCGCCCACGCGGGTGCGGGACGGGGGATCGGGCACGCGCTCAAACTGCACCAGCGCGGTTGGGCGCTGCTCCAGGACGTCTCGGTGATCACCTGGACCTTCGATCCGCTGGTGCGCCGCAACGCCTATTTCAACCTGGGGAAACTCGGCGCGCATCCGATCGGCTACCTGCCCGACTTCTACGGTCCGATGGAGGACAGCATCAACGGTTCGGGTGACACCGACCGGCTGATGGTCGGCTGGGACCTGAAGAGCCCGAACGTCCGCTCCGCCGCTTTCGGCGAACCCGTCCTGATCGACGGGGAAGCGCTGGGCGCGGCGAAGGCGCTGTCGGTCGCCCCTGACGGCGGTCCGAGCATCGGAGCCGCCGACACCCCGACCGTGCTCGTCGCCGTCCCCGCCGACATCGAACGGTTGCGCCGCACCGATCCCGGTCGCGGCAACGCGTGGCGCGTCGCCCTGCGCGAAGTCCTCGGCGGGCTGATGGCGGACAACGCCAAGGTCGCCGGTTTCGATCGTGCCGGCTGGTACGTGATCTCGAAGGAGCAGTCGTGAAACTCAGCGGTGTGGAACTACGCCGGGTCAGGATGCCGCTCGTGGCCCCGTTCCGGACGTCGTTCGGGACCCAGTCCGAACGGGAACTGCTGCTCGTCCGCGCGGTGACCCCGGCGGGTGAGGGCTGGGGCGAATGCGTCACGATGGCTGAGCCGCTCTACTCGTCGGAGTACAACGACGCCGCCGAACACGTGCTGCGGAACCATCTGATCCCCGCCTTGCTGGCCGCCGACGACGTCACCGCGTACAAGGTGACGCCGCTGCTGGCGAAGTTCAAGGGACACCGGATGGCGAAGGGCGCGCTGGAGATGGCCGTCCTCGACGCCGAACTCCGCGCGCACGAACGGTCCTTCGCGGCCGAGCTGGGGTCCACACGCGACTCGGTGGCGTGCGGCGTCTCGGTCGGGATCATGGATTCGATCCCGCAGCTGCTCGACGTCGTCGGCGGCTACCTCGACGAGGGCTACGTCCGGATCAAGCTGAAGATCGAACCCGGCTGGGACGTCGAGCCGGTGCGGCAGGTGCGGGAACGGTTCGGCGACGACGTGCTGCTGCAGGTCGACGCCAACACCGCGTACACCCTGGGCGACGCGCCCTTGCTGTCCAAGCTCGATCCGTTCGAGCTCCTGCTGATCGAGCAGCCGCTCGAAGAGGAGGACGTGCTCGGCCACGCCGAACTGGCCAAGCGGATCCGGACCCCGATCTGCCTCGACGAGTCGATCGTCTCCGCGAAGGCCGCGGCGGACGCGATCAAGCTCGGCGCCTGCCAGATCGTCAACATCAAACCGGGTCGCGTCGGCGGCTACCTCGAAGCCCGCCGGGTGCACGACGTCTGCGCGGCGCACGGGGTCGCGGTGTGGTGCGGCGGGATGATCGAGACCGGGCTGGGCCGGGCGGCCAACGTCGCGCTGGCGTCGCTGCCCGGCTTCACACTGCCGGGGGACACCTCGGCCTCCGGCCGGTTCTACCGCACGGACATCACCGAGCCGTTCGTGCTGGACGCCGGGCACCTCCCGGTGCCGACGGGACCGGGGCTCGGTGTGGCCCCGATTCCCGATCTCCTGGACGAGGTCACCACCGAAAAGGTGTGGATCGGTTCGTAGCGCGCTACGAATTCCGGGGTTAGATTTGGTCGAAACGAACCAATCGGTTCGCGGAGGCCGGGTTTACCTTCGGGGGGTGCTGACACCGGTGCCCAGCAAGCCGCACATGAGCTTGGGGCGCGTCCTGGAGGACCTCGGGGACGTGCTCCTGGAGCCGGTCGCGGTCGGCCGGACCACCCGCAGGCAGCTCGGCGGGGTGGTCATCCACGATCCGCACGACGAATCCGACATCCCTGGCGGAGCCGTCGTGCTCGGCGTCGGGGTGCGGGAGCAGGACGAGGTCGTCCGCCTCTTGCACGACGTGGGTGCGAGGGGCGCGGCGGCGCTCGTCGTCCGTTCTCCCGTCACCCCGGCGCCGGAACTCCGGCGCGCCGCGGACTCGTCCGGTGTCGCCCTGCTCGGGCTGGCCCGCGGCGCGTCCTGGGCCCAGCTCGCCGCCATGCTCCGGACCCTGCTCGCCGAGGGTGACGTCGGCGAGGTCTCGCCGCAGACGCTCGGCGGGATGCCGTCGGGTGACCTTTTCGCGCTGGCCAACGCGATCGCCGCGCTGCTGGACGCGCCGGTGACCATCGAGGACCGCAGCAACCGGATCCTCGCGTTCTCCGGGCGCCAGGACGAAGCGGATCCCTCCCGGGTCGAGACCATCCTGGGCAGGCAGGTGCCGGAGCGGTTCGCCCGCGGGCTGGAGCGGGACGGTGTCTTCGAGAAGCTGTACCGCGACCATGCGCCCGTCTACGTCGACCCGCAGCGCTACGACGAAGTCGAGCTCGTCCTTCCCCGGGTGGCGCTCGCCGTCCGCGCGGGCGACGAGATACTCGGGTCGATCTGGGCGGCGGTCCGAGAGCCGCTCAGCGAGGAGCGGACTCAGGCGCTGATCGACGCCGCCAAGCTCGTCGCGTTGCACATGCTCCGGTTGCGCGCGGGCGCCGATGTCGAACGGCGGCTGCGCGCGGACTTGGTGAGCACGGCGCTCGAAGGCGGTTCCGGGGCGCCGGAGGCCATCGCCCGGCTCGGTCTGCTCGGCCAGCCGTCGATCGTGCTCGCCATGGGACTGCTGGGCACACCCGCGCTCGAGGACGACCTCCGCCTGGTCGCGGACCGCCAGCGGGTCGCCGACGCGCTGGCCATGCACCTCAGCGCGGTGCAGCCGCGTTCGGCCGTCGCCCTCGTGGGCGACGTCGCATACGGCATCGTCCCGATGCCCGGCAGCCAGGACGACTGCCAGGAGCGTTCGGTGCGGGTCGCGTCGACCTTCCTGGAACGCACCGGCCGTCGCGCGGCGGCCGCGATCGGCATCGGACCGCTCGCGCTCGACGGCTCCGGCCTGCGTGCCTCGCGCGACGGGGCGGACAGGGCGTTGCGCGTGCTGCTCACCAACGCCGGCGCGAAACGCGTCGCCACCGCGGACGACGTCCACGTCGACGCGCTCATGCTGGAACTGGCCGACCTCGCCGCGGCCAGGGGAGACGTCGCGACAGGACCTGTCGCGCGATTGCTCGCCTACGACGCCCAACACCAGTCACAACTGGTGCACACCCTTCGGTGCTGGCTGGACGCCTTCGGTGACATCGGTGCCGCGTCCGCCGCGGCCTATGTCCATCCGAACACCTTCCGCTATCGCCTGCGGCGCCTGGCCGAAGTCGGCGAGATCGATCTCGACGACGCGGGGGAGCGGTTCGCCGCCATGGTGCAGCTACGGCTGTTGCCCCGCGAGACGCGGACAGGGCCACCGGGCGCCGAAGACTGAGGTTGGTCAGCCCGGCCCGAAACGGCGCCGGATGTTCGTGAGATCGCACGAACTCCGTCGGCCGAGTGCGTTTCAGAATGAGTGATCGGCGCCACGCTCGCCGTTCTCCTTCTCTCCCAACGTTTCCGCGGAGGCGCCATGACGGCAGTGGTCAACGAGGACACCTGGACAGCGCGGCGGATCAACCGGACGGCGCTCATCACCATGGTGGTGATGGTCTTCGCCTGGGCGGTCGACTACATCGACCGGTTCTCCATCGGGATGGCGCTGCCGATGATCGGCGCCGAGTTCGATCTCAGCAAGACCCAGCAGGGCTGGCTCGTGACCGTGTTCGCGCTGGTCTACATGGTGTGCCAGATCCCGGCGGGTTTCCTCGCGGACCGCTATGGCTCGCGGGGGCCGATGCTGGTGACGCTGCTGGCCTGGTCGGCGTTCACCGCGATGACCGGGATGGCGGGCACGTTCGGGATGCTGCTGCTCGTCCGCGGCCTTTTCGGCGTGTGCCAAGGACTTTTCCCGGCGGCCTCGTTCAAGGCGATCGCCGAACGGACCACTCCCGGCAACCGCGCGACGGTGACCGGCGTGATGCTGTCCGCCGGCGGGATCGGCGCGGGGCTGGCGCCGCTGATCGTCGGACCGCTGTTGATGGCCCTCGGCTGGCGGCACACGTTCTTCTGGATGGCGGGGATCGGCGCGATCATCGGCGTGGTCGTCTGGACGTTGCTGCCGAAGCCGCTGCCGAAGTCGTTGAGCAGCCTTCCCCGCACCGAGACGAGCGTGCCCGAGGTGTCGCGCAAGCAAGTGCTGAAGTCCTTTGTGGTCTGGAAGTTCACGCTGCTGTTCTGCGCCACCAACATGCTGAACTACGGCCTGATCACCTGGGTGCCCAGCTACCTGCTCGAAGCGCGGGGACTGACGCTGAACCAGACCGGTGTCCTGGCGGCGATCCCGATGCTGGTCAGCATCGGCACGACCATCCTCGGCGGCTGGCTGTTCGACAAGTACTTCCACGACCACGGCCGCTGGTACCTCGGTTCGATCGCGCTGGTGACCGTGGTGCTGCTGATCCTGATGGTGAGCGCGGACAGCACGGCGGAGTTCACCCTCTACGAGACACTCGCACTCGCGGTGTTCGGGATGGCGACGATGGCCGTCTTCGGCCTGCCGCTGCGGGTGCTGCCCACGGCGGTCACCGGGATCGGCATGGGGGTGATGAACTTCGGCGGCCAGGTGGCCGGCGCGGTCGCCCCGGTGGCGATGGGTTGGCTCGCCGACGCGTTCTCCTACACCGCGGCGTTCGGTTTCCTCATCGTGACCACGTTCCTGACCGCCGTGATGGCGTTCTGGGTCCCGCAGAACCCGGCGCAGTTCAAGTTCTCCCCGGCGAGTCCTCAGTAGACAGGCCGGGCTCGCGTGATCAGGTCCGTAACTCGCGTGATCAGGTCCGTAACTCACGTGTGCGGCCTCCGATCACGTGAGTTACGGGTCCAGCCACGTGAGTTACGGGTTTGATCACGCGATTCCCGTCTTTTCCCGCCTTGTACAGACAGGAGCCTCATGTCCACCGCGTCCGAAGTCATCGAAACGATCAACGCGCGAGCGAAGGAGGTCGGCGTCCGCGTCCGGCTGCACGCGGCCGAGATCGACGGCGCCCGCCGGATCGGGATCGACGAGCACACCCCGGTCGTCACGGCGTCGGTCTTCAAGGTCCCGATCGCGCTGGAACTGGCGAGGCAGGGCGCCGACGGCGGGCTCGATCTCGGCGAGCCGGTCACCGTCCCGCCGGGACATCCCACGCCGAGCCCGTACGGCCTGGCCACTTTCCGGCACGAGATCACGATGTCCTGGTACGACCTCGCGATCCTGATGATCGGGATCAGCGACAACGTCGCCACCGACCTGATCCTCGCCCGCGTCGGCAAGGATTCGACGGAGAAGTCGTTGCGGCGTCTCGGTTTCGAGTACACCACCGTCCCGCAGGACTGTGGCGAGGTGCTCGGCAGCATCGGCAAGGACCTCGGGATCTCCTACGAGGACGACGAGAAAGCGCTGTCCGAGCTGTCGATCGAGCGGATACAGGCGTTGCGCGCGCTGCAACCGGAGCACAGCTGCGCCACGACGGCCGAAGAGATCACGCGGTTGCTGGGCTTGATCTGGCGCGACGAGGCAGCCTCGCCGACGGCGTGCGCCGATGTCCGGCGCTGGCTGGAACTGCAGGTGTGGCCGCATCGGCTGCGTTCCGGGTTCCCGGACGATGGGATCCGCGTCAGCGGCAAGACCGGGACGCTGCCGTCGGTGCGCAACGAGGTCGGCGTGGTCGAGTACCCGGATGGCGGCCGTTACGCGGTAGGGATTTTCACCGACGCCGTCGACGGGCGGTCACGGGTACCGGAGCGGGACGCGTTCATCGGCTTCGCGGCGGCGCAGGCCGTCGAATGGCTCAGGCTTCCCGAGGCCGGGGGCGAATGATTCGTCCGCCCGGATGAACTTTCCCGCCGCTCTCGTCGGTCCGCACGAACCGGTGACGCCCGTCACCGTCCTAGCATTCCGGGAACTGCCGGTCCACCCTTTCCACGGACAAGGATGCCCATGTCGAAACTTTCCGAAATCGATGCCTGGCTCGCGGACAACTTCGCCGAGCTCCTCGCGAAGCATCAGGTGCCCGGCGCGGCCGTCGCGGTCTTCGCGAACGGCGAGGTGATCGACCACGCGGCCGGCGTCGTGAACAAGAGCACCGGCGTCGAGTCCACAGTGGACTCCGTCTTCCAGATCGGCTCCATCACCAAGGTGTGGACGACCACTTTGGCGATGCAACTCGTCGACGAGGGCAGGCTGGACCTCGACAAGCCGGTCCGTGACTACCTTCCCGAGTTCGCCCTCTCCGACGACGCCGCCGCGGGGCGGATCACCGTGCGGCAGCTGACCTGCCACACCTCCGGTTTCGAGGGCGACATCTTCACCGACACCGGGCAGGGCGACGACTGCGTCGCGAAGCTCGTGGCGACCCTGGCCGACGTGCCCCAGCTGTTCGAGCCGGGGGAGATGTTCTCCTACAACAACGCCGGGTACTGCGTGCTCGGCAGGATCGTCGAGGTCCTGCGCGGCAAGTCCTACGACGAGTGCCTGCGCGAGCATCTCTTCGCGCCGCTCGGGCTGACCCACGCCGCCGCCGGACCGTACGACGCGATCCGCTACCGCGCCGCGATCGGCCACGTCCAGCCTGCTCCGGACGCCGAGTCCGTCGCCGCTCCGGTCTGGGCGCTGA
Source organism: Amycolatopsis oliviviridis (assembly GCF_014654365.1). Classification (GTDB taxonomy): domain Bacteria; phylum Actinomycetota; class Actinomycetes; order Mycobacteriales; family Pseudonocardiaceae; genus Amycolatopsis; species Amycolatopsis oliviviridis. The sequence continues at coordinate 1,413,167 of NZ_BNAY01000001.1, read as the reverse complement.
CGCGGTCGAACGCCCCGGCGGGTTCACATCTCGCGATGCGCCCGCGCGACCTGCTCACCTTCGTCCGCATGCACCTCAACGAGGGCCGCGCGGACGACGGCACCCAGGTCCTGCGGCCGGAAACCGCCCGCGCCATGTGGGAACGCCAGGTCGAACTGCCTTACCTCGGCCTGATGGGCGGGGCGTGGGGGCTCGGCTGGATGATCTTCGACTGGGACGGCGGCCCGGTGATCGGGCACGACGGCGGCACGATCGGCCAGTCGGCGTTCCTGCGGGTCGTGCCGGGCAGCAACGTCGCGGTGGCGTTGCTGACCAACGGCGGCAAGCCGCTGCACCTCTACCTGGACATCTTCCGGAAGGTGCTGGGCGACCTGGCCGGCGTCGAGGTCCCGCCGCTGCCCGAGCCCAACGCCGCGGAGGCCCCGGCCGATCCGTCCCGCTTCGTGGGCGAGTACTCGTCGCAGGTTGCGGACATCGTCGTCACTCAGGACGAGGACGGCGACCTGTGGCTGGAGCGCACGCCGAAGGGGATCTTCGCCGATCTCGGGACGGGACCGGAGAAGAGCAAGCTCCTCGGCTACAAGGGCGACACCCTGGTCGTCGAGCACGACGGGCTCGGCCTGCACATGCCACACGCGTTCGTCGGTGACGACGGCAGCGGCCGGGCGCTGTTCGTCCACACCGGACGCGCCGACCGGCGGGTGAGCCGGTGACCTCGATCGCCGAGAAGATCGAAGCGGTCTTCGCGAACGCGGGGGCACGCGGGTTCGTGCACGCGCGCGAGGTCGGCGTCCCCGGCGGACCCGAGGTCGGGGTCGGCGCGGACGACCCGGTCGTGCTGGCGTCGGTGTTCAAGATCCCGGTGGCGGTCGCGTTCGCCCGCGAGGTGGCCGCCGGACGGCTCGACGACACCGAGCGGACCCGCGTCACCGCGCGCTACCGGATCGGCGGGATCGGCACCGCCGGCTGCGCGGACGACGTCGAGATGAGCTGGCGCGATCTGGCGCATTTCATGCTGACGATGAGCGACAACGCCGCGACCGACGTCATCTACCACCGGATCGGGCAGGACGCCGTCGACAAGGTCCTCGCCGACCTCGGGCTGACCAGGACGCGGCTCATCGGCTGCTGCGAGGACCTCTTCGCCTCGGTGATCGCCGATCTCGGCGCGAAACCGGACGACGATCTGGAGGCGATCCTCGCCGCGGCCACCGAGGAACAGCTGTGGAAACTCGCCGTGCTCGACCCGGAACGCACCACGGCGTCGACCCCGCGTGAGATCACCGAACTGCTGGACGCGATCTGGACCGACCGCGCGGGCGACCCGGCCGCCTGCGAACGCGTGCGGACGATCATGGCCCAGCAGATCTGGCCGCACCGGATCTCGTCCGGCTTCCCCGCGGGAGTCGAGATCGCGGCGAAGACCGGGACGCTTCCCGCCGTCCGCAACGAAGCGGGAGTGGTGACCGATGTGGACGGTCGCCGGTACGCCGTCGCGGTGTTCACCCGCGCCTGCTCCCTCGCCGATCGCCTGCCCGCGGTCGATTCCGCCATCGGCGAGGCCGCCAGCCTCGCCGTCGAACACCTCCGTGCGCAGACCGTGACCCAGTAGGAGAACCGCATGAAGAAAGCCCGGCTCACCGCCGCGATCGCGAGCGTGGTGGCCTTGACCGTGAGCGCGTGCGGGGGGACGTCGCAATCCGGGCAGGACCGGACCGCGAACCAGAAACTCACCGAAGGCAAGACCTTCACCATGGCGATCGGGACCGATCCGGGAGCGCTGGACCCGGCGATGACCGTGCTCTCGGTCGCCCTCGAGATCGGCCGCTACCTCTACGACAGCCTGATCAACCTCGACGAGACCGGCAAACCGATCCCGGGGCTCGCCGAAAAGTTCGAGGCCACCACGACCACGGCCTCCTTCACCCTGCGGAACGGGATCACCTGCGACGACGGCAGTCCGCTGACCGCGAGCGGCGTCGCCGCGAACATCGACTTCGTCGGCGATCCCGCCAACAAGTCCCCGATGTCCGGGCTCACGGTCGCGCCGGGAACCAAGGCGACCGCCGACGACGCGGCGCGGACGATCACCGTCACCAGCGGGGCGCCGGACGCGTTCCTGCTGCGCAACCTCGGCGGGATGCCGATCGTCTGCGGCAAGGGCGTGACCGACCGGCAGGCCCTGGCCAAGGGGAAATACGGCACCGGCATGTTCACCATGAGCGAGATCGTGCCGAACGACCACTACACCCTCACGCGGCGGAAGGACTACACGTGGGGACCGGGGGACTGGAAGCGCGAGCAGCCGGGCCTGCCGGAAAAGGTCGTCTTCCGGGTCATCCAGAACATGACGACCACGTCGAACCTGCTGTTGTCGGGTGAGCTCAACGCCGCCCGGATCACCGGTCAGGATCAGCAACGCCTCCGGGCCCAGAAGCTGTTCCACGGCGACCAGGTCGTGCCGATGGGCGAGATGTTCTTCAACCAGGCACCCGGCCGCGCCGGTGCGGATCAGGCCGTCCGCCGTGCCCTGGTACAGGCACTCGACCTGGCTCAGATCGGCAAGGTGCTCACGAGCGGCGCCGGGGCGCCCAGCCAGGGAATGGTCACCACCGAACCCAGGGCGTGCGCCGGCGATGCGGTGAGCGGCAAGCTGCCCGCGTTCGACGTCGCCGCGGCCAAGTCGGCCCTCGACGCGGCAGGTTGGAAGCCGGGAGCGGACGGCGTGCGGGTCAAGGACGGTAAACGGCTCGCGCTGACCGCGATCTACGGCACCCAGCTGGGGCCGACGATGGCGTCGTCGGCCGAACTGATGCAGCAGTCGTGGAAGGCCGCCGGCGCGGACGTCACGCTCAAAGGCCTCGACAGCCCGGGAACCAGCCAGGTGCTCTTCAACACCGGTGAGTGGGACATCTCGCTCGCGCCGGTGACCCTGTTGCTGCCCAGTCAGGTCACGTCGTTCGTGTCCGGGCCGAAACCGCCCGCCGGGACGAACTTCGCGCACATCGAGAACGAGCGGTACACGTCCCAGGCCCGCCAAGCCGCGCAGATGCCGGGTGAATCAGGCTGCGCGACCTGGCTCGCCGCGGAATCGGCGCTCATCGAGCGGCTGGACGTCGTGCCGTACGTCAACTCGGTCATCCCGACCTTCGGCAGCAACGCGCGGTTCAAGGTCAACTTCGGCACGATCGAACCGTCGAGCGTCCGGATGTACAGCTGATGGCGGTCGCGCTCGCGCCGGCGGGACTGCGCGGCAGCCCCTGGCTCTCGTTCGCGGCGCGCCGGCTCGGCCGGTTCGCGGTTTCGCTGTGGGTGCTGGTCACCATGGCGTTCCTGATGATCCAGCTGATCCCCGGCGACCCGGTCCGGGCCGCGCTCGGGCTGACCGCGCCGGTGGAGCTGGTGAACGCGCGGCGGGCGGCGCTCGGACTCGACGATCCGTTGTGGTTGCAGTACGTCCACTACCTCGGCGGACTGTTCACCGGTGACCTGGGGACGTCGATGACGAGCGGGCAGCCGGTCTCCGAAGTGATCGGGGACCGGCTGCCCGCCACCCTCCAGCTGGCGTTGCCCGCCTTCGCGGTGGTCATCGCGGTGGCGATCCCGCTGGGCCTGCTGTTCGCCGTGCTGACCCGGGGCGGGCGCCGTCGAGGCGGTGAACTGGCCTTCACGTCGACGACCGTGCTCCTCGCGGCCATCCCGGAGTTCCTGCTCGCCGTCGCACTGGTCGCTTTCTTCGCCGTCCAGCTCGGCTGGTTCCCGGTCGCCGGGAACGCGGACGCGAGTTCGTTCGTGCTGCCGGTGATCGCGCTGGCGCTCGGTCCGGCGTCGGTGCTGTCCCGCATCGTCCGGGTGGAGACGCTTTCCGTGCTGGGCAACGACTTCATCCGCACCGCGCGGGCGAAACGGCTGCCAGCGAGGCTGGTCTACCTGCGGCACGCGCTGCCGAACGCGCTGACCGCGACGCTGACCATGGGCGGGCTGATGCTCACCGGGATGGTCGCCGGGACGGTGCTGGTGGAGAACGTGTTCGCCTGGCCCGGTCTCGGATCCACCATCGCGCAGTCGATCCTGCAGAAGGATTACCCGCTGGTGCAGGCGATCGTGCTCGTCTACGGCATCGGCGTGCTGCTGGTGAACCTGACGGTGGACGTGCTGCTGGCCGTCCTCGATCCGCGTTCGACGATCCGGGAGAACTGAGATGGCGAAATGGCTCGCGGCCTTGCGCACCCCGGTGGGCGCGTTCTCGGCGACCTTGCTGCTCCTGGTGTTCGCGCTCGCGGTGTTCGCCCCGATCCTGTGGCACGACAACGCCTTCGCGATCGACACCGAAGCCATCGCGCAAGGACCGTCGGCGGCGCATTGGCTGGGCACCGACGACCTCGGCCGAGACATCCTGTTCCGTGTCCTGGTCGCGACCCGGCTTTCGGTGCTGCTGGCGGTGTTCGCGACGGTGATCGGCGTGGTGACCGGGCTCGTCCTCGGCACGTTGCCGTCGCTGCTGCCGCGGCCCGCCGCCCGGCTGGTCACCGCCGCGGTGAACATCGCGGTCGCGTTCCCCGGGCTGCTGCTGGTGCTGTTCTTCTCCGTCATCTTCGGGGTCGGTGCCCAGGGCGCGGTGCTGGCGGTCGGTTTCGCGCTGGCACCGGCGTTCGCACGCCTGGCTCAGACGCTGTCCGCCTCCGTCGCGGGCCAGGACTTCGTATCCGCCGCGCGGATCTCCGGAGTCGGCCGGATCCGGTTGCTGGTGCGGCACATCCTGCCCAACATCGGCGAACCGCTGGTGGTGAACGCGACCCTCGGCGCGGGCGCCTCGCTGCTGGCGTTCGCCGGGTTGTCGTTCCTCGGCATCGGTGTCCAGGCGCCGGAGTACGACTGGGGACGGCTGCTCGGCGAAGGGCTCAACGGGATCTACGTCAATCCGGCGGCCGCGCTCGCGCCGGGTGTCGCGGTGGTCCTGGCCGGTCTCGCCTTCAACCTGGCGGGGGAGACCGTGGCGGGCGTGATCGGTGTCCGCACCGGGTTGCGCAAGCTCGCGCCGCGGACGGTCGTTCCTGCCAGGGAAGCCGTCGCCGAAGACCGCGACGACGCCGTCCTGGTGGTCGAGAACCTCCAGGTGGCGTTCCCGCGTCCGGCTGGGTGGACCGTCCCGGTGCGCGGGGTGAGCTTCACCGTTCACGCGGGCGAGGCGATCGGCGTCGTCGGCGAGTCGGGTTCGGGGAAGAGCCTGACCGGGCTCGCGGTGTCACGGCTGGTCGAAGCGCCGGCCGTGGTCACCGCGGACAGGCTCGATTTCGCCGGGAGGCCGTTGCTGACGACTCCGGAACGGGAGTTGCGCGGGTTGCTCGGCACGTCGCTGGCCATGGTGTTCCAGGACCCGATGACCTCGTTCAATCCGACCAGGCGGATCGGCCGTCAGCTGGCCGAGGTCGCCGAACAGCACCAGGGCCTGCCGCGTGCCAAGGCGTTCGAACGGGCCGTGGACCGGTTGCGCGCGGTGCGGATCCCGGCCGCCGGACGGCGGGCGAAGCAGTACCCGCACGAGTTCTCCGGCGGGATGCGGCAGCGCGCGATGATCGGCATGGGGCTGATGGGCGACCCGCGGCTGATCATCGCCGACGAACCGACCACCGCGCTCGACGTCACCGTGCAGCGGCAGCTGTTGCGGCTGCTGGCGCGGACGAGGGCCGAACGGGACACGGCGATCATCCTGATCAGCCATGACATCGCGGTCGTGTCGCAGACCTGTGAGCGGATGTTGGTCATGTACGCGGGCCGCGTGGTGGAGGACATGCCGTCGGCGGGGACGCCGAGGCATCCCTACACCAGGGCGCTGCTGGCCGCGACGCTCGACCTGGAAACCGATCGTGACACGCCGCTCGCGGTGATCCCCGGCCGCCCACCGGAACCGGATCGCGTGCCCACCGGCTGCGCCTTCGCCGACCGGTGCCCCGCGGTGACCGACCGGTGCCGTCTCGAAGACCCGGTGCTGGAAAGCGTGGGGTCCAGCCACCGTGTCGCGTGCTGGGAGGCCTCGGCATCTCTGTCCACAAAGGAAACCGTGACCGCCGGAGGTGCGGAGTGAGTGATCTCGTCTTCGACGCGGTGAGCGTGCGGTACGGCGGAAGGCGCGGTCTCACCGCCGTCGACCGGGTCGGGCTGACCGTCCCCTCCGGACAGGTCGTCGGGCTCGTCGGCGAATCGGGCTCGGGGAAATCGACGCTGGCCCGGGCCGCCGTCGGGCTGTCGCCGGTCAGCGCCGGACGGGTCCTGCTGGGCGGCGTGGACGTCCGGAAGCTGCCCCGGCGCCCCCCGTTGCAGATGGTGTTCCAGGATCCGTATTCCTCTTTGGACCCCCGGATGAGCATCGGGGAGTCGATCGCCGAGGCGATCCCGCGCGGTGTCCTCTCCGGTCGCGCCGCACGCCGGGACGAGGTCGCCCGGCTGCTGGAGCTGGTCAACCTCGATCCGGACCGCGCCGGGCATCTGCCGGGGCAGCTTTCCGGCGGCCAGCGGCAACGGGTCGCGCTCGCCCGCGCGCTGGCCGGGCGGCCCGAGGTGCTGATCGCGGACGAGATCACCTCCGCGCTGGACGTGTCCGTGCAGGGCGCGGTGCTCAACCTCGTCCGGTCCTTGCAACGACGGCTGGGCCTGTCGATGTTGTTCATCTCGCACAACCTCGCGGTGATCCGCTATCTCAGTGACATCGTCGCCGTGATGTACCTCGGCCGGATCGTCGAGGTCGGCCCGGCGGAGCAGGTGCTCACGGATCCGCAGCATCCCTACACCCGCGATCTGCTCGCCGCGGCGCCGTCCGCGCACACCTCCCTGCTCGACACCGGCGCGGACGAGGCGACCGCCGACGTCGAGCCCGCCGACCCGCACCATCCGCCGGCCGGGTGCCGCTACCACACACGCTGTCCGGTCGGCCCGCTCGTCCGCGCCGACCGCGAACTCTGCCTCCAAGCGGATCCCACCCATGACGCGGCACACCGACGTCACGCGGCGGCCTGCCACTTCAGTGAAAACGAGAGCCATCAGCTCGCGATCCCCAGAGGAGCAAGCGCACCATGACCCGACGTCTCGGTCTCGACGACCTGTACGGAATCGCCGTCCCCAGCCAGCCTTCGCTCTCACCGGACGGCGAACGGATCGTCTACGTCCTGCGCACCACGGACCGCGAGGAGGACCGGAACGCGCACACGCTCTGGGAGGTCGGCGCGACCACCGGCGAAGCCCGGCAGCTCACCCGCGGAACCGCCGACCTGGCACCGAAGTGGGCCCCGGACGGCACGCGGATCGCGTTCCTCCGCGCCCAGGACGGGCCGCCGCAGGTGTGGTTCCTGCCGTCGTCGGGCGGGGAAGCGGAACAGATCACCGAACTGCCGCTCGGGGCGGGCGCGCCGGTGTGGAGCCCGGACGGCGGCGAGATCGCGTTCTCGGCGGCGGTCGACCTGGCGGGCGAATCCGCGCCGAACGACCCGGTGGTGGCGGACCGGCTGGACTTCAAGGCCGACGGCGCCGGGCTGATCAAGACCATCCGCAAGCACCTGCACGTGCTCGACGTCGCCACGAAGGAGGTCCGGCAGGTCACCTTCGGCGATTGGCACGCCGGCGATCCCGCCTGGTCGCCGGACGGCAAGTACCTGGCCTTCTCCGCCGGGCGGGACGCGGACGCGGATCTGACTTTCCGTTCCGGCGCCTACGTTCTCGACGTGACCATGAAGACCTCCGAGCCGCGGCTGGTCGGCTCAGGCGAGGGCATGGCGGGCACGGTCGGCTGGACCGCGGACGGTGACGCGCTTCTGGTGGTCGGCCGGGCCGACACCCGAGTCGGTCACCTCGCCCTGCTGCGGGTCCCGCTCGACGGCGGCGAGACCGTCGATCTGACGGCTTCCTTGGACCGCAACGTGATGGCAGGCGGCGCGGGGTACCCGGGCGCGCTCCCGAACCTGACCGCGGACGGTGGCTCGGTACTGTTCGGCCTCCGCGACCGCGGCTGCACCCATCTGTACCGAGTGGACCTCGACGGCGGAAACGCGCGCGCTGTCCTGGCCGGGGCCGGCCAGGTGGTGTCCGGAATGGACAGCGCGGGAGGCAGGGCGGTGGTCGCACTGGCCACGGGGACGTCGTTCGGCGAGATCGCGGTCGTCGATCCGGAGTCCGGCGAAGTCGACGTGCGCACCGGGCACGGCGCCCCGGTCGCCGAGATCGAGCTTTTCCCCCGCGAGGAGCGGGAATTCACCATCGGCGACGGCACCGTCGTCCACGGCTGGCTGCTGCGGGATCCGTCCCGGTCCGGTGCCGCGCCGCTGCTGCTCGACATCCACGGCGGCCCGCACAACGCCTGGAACGGCGCGGCCGACTCGGTCCACCTCTATCACCAGGCGCTCGTCGCGCGGGGCTGGGCGGTGCTGCTGCTCAACCCGCGTGGCAGCGACGGTTACGGGGAGGCGTTCTACACGGGCGCCGTGGGCGCGTGGGGCACCGCCGATTCTCGCGACTTCCTCGAACCGCTGGACCAGCTGGTCGCCGAAGGGATCGCCGACGCGGACCGGCTCGCCGTGTCGGGCTACAGCTACGGCGGGTTCATGACCTGCTACCTGACCAGCCGTGACGACCGGTTCGCCGCCGCTGTCGCCGGTGGCGTGGTCAGCGATCTGACCAGCATGGGCGGTACCTCCGACGCCGGGCACTACCTGGCCGTCGGCGAGCTCGGCGGCGCGTCGTGGGACCAGGCCAACGAGCGGTTCTCGCCGTTCTCCCAGGTCGCGCGGGTGCGGACGCCGACGCTGGTCGTCCAGGGCGCGGACGACGAGCGGTGCCCGGTCGGTCAGGCGGAGCAGTGGTTCAGCGCTCTCCGTACGCGCGGCGTCCCGGCCCGGATGGTGCTGTACCCGGGCGCGTCGCATCTGTTCATCCTCGACGGCCCGCCGTCGCACCGGCTCGACTACAACCGGCGGATCGTCGACTGGGTCGAGCAGTACGCCGCACCGGCGGGCGGCGTGCCGAGGGTGCCGATCGAAGCGGCACACTGGCGGCGGCGCCTGGCCGAACTCGCGCGCAAGCACCGCGTCCCCGGCGCCGCGCTGGGCATCACTAGGGTGGGCGACGACAGGGAAGACACCGAGGTGCACGCCTCCTACGGCGTGCTGAACACGGCGACCGGCGTCGAGGTCACCGAGGACTCGGTGTTCCAGATCGGATCGATCTCCAAGGTGTGGACGTCGACCGTGGTGATGCAGCTGGTCGACGAAGGGCTCCTCGATCTGGACGCGCCGATCGCCGACGTCGTCCCCGAACTACGGCTGGCCGATCCGGACGTCGCCAAGCAGGTGACCATGCGGCACCTGCTGACGCACACCAGCGGGATCGACGGCGACGTCTTCACCGACACCGGCCGCGGCGACGACACGCTGGAGCGCTACGTCGAGATCCTCGACCAGGCCGCGCAGAACCACCCTCTCGGCGAGACTTTCTCTTACTGCAACTCGGGTTTCGTGCTCATGGGCCGGGTGATCGAGAAACTCACCGGGCAGACCTGGGACGTCGCGATGCGGGAGAAGCTGTTCGCGCCGCTCGGCCTCACCCACACCGTGACCCTGCCCGAGGAAGCACTGATGTTCCGCGCCGCCGTCGGTCACGTGGCCGGCGCGGACGAAGAGCCGCGGCCCGCGCCGATCTGGGGCCTGCCCCGGAACATGGGCCCGGCAGGGCTGATCACCGCCACGACCAAGGACGTCCTCGGGTTCGCCCGGTTGCACCTGACCGGCGGCCTCACCCCGTCCGGTGAGCGGATCCTGACGACGGCGTCCGCGACCGCGATGGCCTCGAAGCAGGCCGAGATCCCGGACAAGCACTCGCTCGGCGACTCGTGGGGTCTCGGCTGGATCCGCGACGACTGGAGCGGACGACGGGTCATCGGCCACGACGGCAACACGATCGGGCAGTCGGCGTTCCTGCGGCTGCTGCCCGATCAAGGGCTCGCGGTCACGCTGCTCACCAACGGCGGCAACACCCGCGACCTGTTCGAGGAGTTGTACCGGGAGATCTTCGCCGAGATCGCCGATGTGGCGATGCCGAAGCCGTTGGAGCCACCCGCGACCCCGGTCACCGTCGACGGTTCGAAGCACGTCGGCGTCTACGAACGCGCGGGGGTGCTGATGGAGGTGCTGTCCGAAGGGGACGGTCTCCGGCTCCGGCAGACCGTCACGGGCCCGCTGGCCGACCTCATGCCGGAGAAGACGATGGAGTTCGACCTGGTCCCGGTGGCGGACTCGCTCTACGTCTGCCGTGAGCCGGGTGCCCAGACCTGGACGCCGGTCACCTTCTACACGCTGTCGACAGGTGAGCCGTACGTGCATTACGGCGTGCGTGCGACGCCCAAGGTGTCCTGAAGTGCCTGGCCCGCCCGGAAAGTCGCTCCGGGCGGGCTGCGCGCTCAGGCTTTGCGCCGCGCGAGGTACCGGGTGACCAGAAGCACGATGCAGACGACCGAGACGGCGCCCGCGATCATCCGGAACGGGTAGTCCATCCCCACGAACTGGCCGACCGAGTTGGTGGCGGCGCTGGCGAGGAGGACGAGCCAGAGGGAGACGGTGACCAGTGCGCTTTTGCTGTCGTTCATGGGAAAGACGCTAGGGATCGGCGAGCGGGGGAACCAGGGGAGTGACCCCCGGACGCGGGTGGTGCTGGCGCTACCCCGGAATCGGCGTGCGCCGTCCGCGTGGTGGCTGTCAAACTCGTCGCGTGCCGAAACGCTGGAACGAGATCGACTGGGACGACCCGCGCCCCGGGCCGTCGGAGGTCGCCGCCGCACAGAACGGCATCGCCTGGGCGGCCGTTCCCGTGACCGCCCCGGCGCTGGACCGATACCTCGAACACGTGACGGCGGCCTACGCGAACGGCGGGTACCTGCTCGGCCGTTGGCGAGCGGTCGACTACCCGGACGCGGCGGCCTGGTTCGTCGCTCGCAACCGCGCGGAGGAGTTCGGACTGCTCCGCGTTTTCTTCGACAGCGAAGTGGTCCGGGAAGGACTCGGCGAACTTCGGATCCCGGACCCACTCGATCCCGACGTCGGCGGCTTTCAGCAGGACTGGACCGGTTTGCTTTGCCTGGACGGGATCCTGGCCCACCTGATCGTCAGCGGGGGAGCGTACGGTCGATACCGCGGTCCGGCGAGCGACGCGAAGGCACTCGCCGGTGCCGCCGTCGAGGCGTTGACCCAGAACCGCTACGAGGACTTTCGTGTGCACGCCAGCCTCATGCCGTGGACCCCGTGGTTCGAGGGTGCGACATGGGATCGGACGTACGTCCTCACCGACACCGCCAACGCGGAGATCACCGTTCTGTGCGTCACCGACACGAACTGACAGTTTCCCGGCGCGGCTTCCGGTGTTGCGAGTGGCTTACTCACCTGCGCTCCCTGGCAAAACCGATTGATCGAACAACACGGCCATGACACTGTGCCGGGAGCCTGGAGCCACCAAGGCGTACCCCACAGGAGCCGTACTTGACCGTCGAACCAGCCCCGATCATCGATGCCGCGCTGGCAAGGCGGCTGATCGACACGCAGTTCCCGCGGTGGGCCGGGTTGCCGTTGCTTCCGCACGCTCCGGCCGGTTCGGACCATGTGATCTACCGGCTGGGGGAGGAGCTGTCCGTCCGGCTCCCTCGCCATGCGGGCGCGATCGACCAGGCGAGGAAGGAAGCCGAGTGGTTACCCCGGCTCGCCCCGCACCTGCCTTTGGCCGTTCCCGTGCCGGTGGAGGTGGGAGAACCGGATTTCGGCTATCCGTGGTCATGGTCGGTCTCGCGCTGGCTGGACGGCGAGGTCGCGACCACCGACGCGCTCGCCGGCTCGCACGAGGCGGCCGACGTCCTGGCCGGGTTCCTGACCGCGCTCCATCGGTTCGACGCCGAAACGACCGAAGATCTCCCGGGGCGGCCACTGGCCGCACGGGACACGGCGACGCGATCAGCAATCGCGAAGGTGAGCGACGCGTTCGACGCCGCCGCGATGGAGGAACTGTGGGACGCCGCGCTCGCCGTCCCCGGCTGGGACCGTCCACCGGTCTGGTTCCACGGCGATTTCCACACCGGCAACCTGCTGACGAGCGGCGGGCGCCTCAGCGCTGTCATCGACTTCGGCGAGCTGGGAATGGGTGATCCGGCCTGCGACCTGATCATCGCGTTCACGCTCATGTCGGCCGAGACGCGAGCCACCTTCCGCGCCGCGCTCGAAGTGGACGATGCCACCTGGACCCGCGGGCGCGGCTGGGCGTTGGCGACCGGTCTGAACGCCTACGTCAACTATGCCGCTGTCGATTCCCGCGTCGCCGCGCAGACCACCCGTCAAATCACCCAGGCCCTAGTCGACTGCAGCGAAGTGAAGCCGTAGCAGATCCTCGACCCCTTGGAGGAAGGTCTCGCAGATCGGGTCCGGGTCGGACAGGCAACCGGTGGCCATCGCCCCGTCGCGCAACAGGACGAAGCGCCGGGCGGCGCGTTCGACCGGCGCGTCCCCCGCGCTGGCCAGTACCTCGGTGATCACGCCCGAGAACCATTCGCGGTGGGCGAGGACGGCTTGGTGCACCGGGTGGACCGGATCCGGGTACTCCGCGGCGGCGTTGAGGAAGGCACAGCCGCGGAAGCCGGGGGACCGGATGCCCTCCGCGATGGATTCGGCGATGGCCCGGAGAGTGTCGGGCGCCGGTAACCCGCGCGCCAGGATGGCGTCCGCCTGGCCGCGGAGGGCCTGGTCGGCCTCCTGCAGGTAGTAGACGATCAGGTCGTCCTTGCCGGGGAAGTGCCGGTACAGGGTCGCTCGGGTCACCTTCGCCTCGACCACGATCCGGTCGATACCGACCGAGCGGATGCCCTCCGTGTAGAAGAGCCTGGTCGCCGTGGTGAGCAGCTTGGACCGCGCTCCGGAGGTGTTCGTCATTACCGACATCTTACGGGGTAGAACGTTCGGTCTTGACGGGGTCGCGGTCGGCTGTCAAGGTCAAGGTAGACCGAACGTTCTCCTCTTCTGGAATTCGGCCTTCTTCTCAGGTCTTACGCACACCCCAAGGAGCTCTCGTGAGTAGCCATGCCGTCGCCGCGTCCACCATCGCGCCCGCCCTGCGACGCCTGTACTTCGTTCGTTTCGGCTTCGCCCTCGTGTGGGCGGGCCTGCTGTTCACCAGCGCGTCGAAGCTCGGGCCGGTCAGTGTCGCGCTGCTCGTGCTGTATCCGTTGTTCGACGTCGCCGCCGCGCTCGTCGACCTTCGCTCGTCGCAGGGCGCGAAGCCCCCTCTGGGTTTGTATGTGAACATCGCGATCAGCGGAATCGCGGGCATCGGCCTCGCGGTGGCCGTCACTTCCGGCATCCCGGCGGTACTGCGCGTGTGGGGAGCGTGGGCGATCGTCTCGGGGCTCGTCCAGCTCGCCGTCGGCATCGGCCGCCGCAAGATGGGCGGCCAAGGGGCGATGATCGCCAGCGGGGCCATCTCCGCCGTCGCCGGGACGACCTTCGTCCTGCAAGCCGCGCAGCCGGGCGCGTCACTGGTCAATCTGGCCGGATACGCCGCCCTCGGTGGCTTGTTCTTCCTCGTCTCGGCGATCCGGCTCGGCCGGTCCCCCGAAGCGCACTGACCCGCGTCCGGCTCCGTCCCCAAGTCACCACTTGGGGACGGCTGCGTTTTCGAACTCGTCCCTGATGTGCCTCATCTTTTCGGTCAGGGCCTCGACACCGGCCACTGCCTTGTCCAGCACGTCATCCGCTTCGCGCAGGTACTGCTCGAGGATGTCGTAGCAGCCGCCTGCCTGCAGCGATTTCTGGTGTTTTATGTCCTCGGCGATCTCGTTGATCGCACTGATCGCCTCGATGGCCTTTTCCAGGCCGACACCGGTGATCACACCGGTGATCCCGCTGAGCAGACTCCAGCCGATGCTGGAAAGAGACTCGGTCTCGTCGTCCCAGGCGTGCACGTTACGTACACAAGCGCCCATGAGGTTGTCGATGTCGAGACGGGCACCGTGAATCACCGCGGCGAAACCGAGCAGGCACTGAGCCAGTATTCCGAGGCCCTGGCCGCGGTAGGGGCCACCGGGATCGCGGTCGCCGTACCACAAGTGAAGCTCCGCGAAGTTCTCCATTGCCGCCGTGGCGGCTTCGCCCTTCCAGTACTGCCAGAGATAGCCGCCGTCTTTCGTGAAGTTCTCGACCAACTGGACCCACAGGGGGTGAGACTGGCCCATCCGGGCCGCCTCGACGCGGTCGAGCGCCCGTTCGATCCAGCCGCCGGAGACGACTTTCAGGCTTTCCCGGATCAGGTTGGCGTGTTCCGGCACGTCGCCGACGTCCTGTCCTGAGAGGATGTCCGCGTGATAGAAGAATTGCTCGATGGACAGGTCGGGCTTGCCGTCACCCCTGGCCGACCCCTGCAGAATGGAATATTCGTCGTAGAACGTCGCATCGCCGGGCGTGACACCTGACCGCAGTTCACCGTCGTTCATTCCGGCGATTTCGACCTTGCCCATGTCGATGTACTTGGGTGGCCAGGCGTCACCGGTGTACTTGAACTCCGCCAGGCTGCGCAGCATCCCGCTCAGCCGGGGCGCGTTACCCTCCAGGAATACCGCGTCCAGATGGGAAATGCCGTCGTAGTGGTCATCGTAAGTCCACTTCATGCCTTGGGTCCCTCGAGCGTGTCGAGCTTGGCAGCGATCTGATTCATGGAATCCGTGGCTCGCAGTTCGGTCTTCTGATAGGAGCCGGCCGCTTGCCTGAGCCGGACGCCGAAGCCGTCGAGAAAACTGCAAAATGCGTCCTCGTCGACAAGGAACTCGTTGAAGATCTTGACGAACATTTCGCCGAAGTTCGCCAAGCCTCGCTGGTACCCACCGGTCTTGCCGTAGCCGCCGTCGAGGCACCGCCCGCTCGCCTCGTGAACCACGTCGTGCAACTCGGCGTTTCTCGCCTTGAAATGCCCGGCCGCGGTCTCCACCAGATCAGCGGCCTTCTCCAGTTCCGCCGTGTTCACATCCACGATGATCTCTCCTTAGCAGCGGCCGATCGCGTCCGCGCGGTCGTTCGTCCCGTCCGGCATCGTGTGCCTGCCGCGGTTCGGCGGAAGCGTGTCGAGAAGCACCTTGTTCCCGTTGTCCCACAGGCAGTACTGGTACCTGGTCTTGTTTCCCCAGCTGCTGACGCGGTCGTGATCCCCGGCGTTCAGCGTCCGGAAGGCCGGGGAACCGTACGCAGTCGGCGCGTAGGCGAAGTTGCCTTCGGTCCAGACACAGACGTTGTTCGCCGGGCAGTCTCCCCAGGACTGCACCGAGATCGGCGACGAAGGGGCGGCCATGGCCGGTGCCACGAACGAGCCGGCGAGCGCGACCCCGCCGAACACGAGCACGGCGAGCCTCGACGATGTGCGGTTCATTGCGTTACCTTTCGCGGTTCGGAGACAAGGCCGGGCAACTGCCTCGTCCGGTCGGAATGGACAGTGACGTGAGGTGGGTTTCCGTCCCGCCTCGAAGCCAGCCTTGACGGCCGACCGTGTGCTTTGCTTGCGAAACCTCTGCAATGCGCTGGTCAGGGTGCTATCTCTGAGTGCCTGGCAAGGGCGGACGGCGTGGGGGATGGTCATGGTTGTCCAGGTGGGGCTCCTCGGTGAGGTGACCGTGCACGTCGACGGCCAGGCCGTGGAGCTCGGGCCTGCCAGACAGCGCTGTGTGCTGGCCGCCCTGGCGGTGGACGCTCCCCGGCTGGTTCCGGTGGACTCGCTGGTCGAGCGGGTCTGGGGCGCCCGGACCCCGCGTCGCGGACGCGAGACGCTCCACAGCTACATCTCACGGCTACGGCAGGCTTTGTCGGGCGTAGGAGCGCTGGAGGTCGTCAGCCGATCCGGTGGCTACGCGTTGCTGTCGGCCCAGCCCGGCCAGGTGGTGGACCTGCACCAGTTCCACGAACTGCGCGGCCGTGCGCGGGCCGACGACGCGCAAGCGGCGGCGTTGCTCACCGAGGCGCTGGCGCTGTGGCGCGGCGAGGCGCTGACCGGACTGACCGGCGACTGGGTGGAAACCGAACGCGAGCGGCTGAGGCGGGAGCGCTGGAACACCGAATGCGACCTGACCGACCGCCTCCTGGACTCGACGGGCGATGAGGACCTGGTCGCGCGGCTGTCGGCACGGGTCACCGCGCAGCCGCTGGACGAACGGGTGGCAGGTCAGTACTTGCTGGCTCTCCACCGCGCCGGTCAGTCCGCCGACGCGCTGGCCTACTACCAGCGGCTTCGGCAACGGCTCGTCCGGGAACTGGGTACCGACCCGGGCGCTCCGCTCCAGGAACTGCACCAGCGCATCCTGACCGCGGACCCCGCCCTCGCCGCGGCACCCGCGACCGCTCCGTCGGTGCCGTCGGTGGTGCCTCGGCAGCTGCCCGCGCCACCGACACCGTTCGTCGGCCGAGGCGAGGAACTCGACCGCCTCGACGCCATCCTCCGCCAAGCGGGCGAAGCGACGCTGGCCATCGGCGCGCTTTCCGGCGCCGGTGGCTTCGGCAAGACGTGGCTGGCACTGCACTGGGCGCATCGGCACGCCGGCGAGTTCCCGGACGGACAGCTTTTCGTCGACCTGCGCGGCTTCAGCCCGGACGAGCAGCCGATGCCACCGGCGGTGGCGGTGCGCGGTTTCCTCGACGCGCTGGGCGTGGACGCGAGTCGCCTTCCCGCAGATACGCATGCTCAAGCCGCATTGTTCCGCAGCCTGGTGGCGGACAAACGGATGCTGGTCATCCTGGACAACGCCGCCGACGCCGACCAGGCAGGCCCGTTGCTGCCCGGCGGCGCGGAGTGCGCCGTGATCGTGACCAGCCGCAACCAGCTCACCGGGCTGATCACTGGCCACGGGGCCCGGAACGTACGGCTGGACGTGCTCACCGCCGACGAGGCGCACGCGGTGCTGGCCCGGCGGCTCGGCTCCGCCCGTCTCGACGCCGATCCCGCGGTGACCGACGAGGTGATCGCACAGTGTGCGGGATTCCCTCTGGCGCTGAGCCTCGTCGCCGGCCACGCCCACACCCGTCCCGATCTCCCGCTCGCCGCCATCGCCGCCGAACTCCGGGAACTCGATCTGGGCATGCTGGACGACGACACCGCGGGTCTGTCCGCCGTGTTGTCGTGGTCGTATCGGGCGCTCAAGCCGGGGCAAGCCACCGTGTTCTCGTTGCTCGGCGTCGCGCCGGGCCCCGACATCGGCCTGTCGGCGGCGGCCGCCCTCACCGGCCTTTCCCCGCACGAGACCAGGAAAGCCGTACTGGCCTTGGAACAGGCATCACTGGTCAAACAGGACTCCCGCGGGCGGTTGCGGATGCACGACCTGATCCGCCGTTACGCCGCGGACACCGCCAAGGGACTACCCGGTGGTGCCCTCGACGCCGCGTTGCGCCGGCTCGCCGATTTCTACCTGCACACCGCCTATGCCGGCGAGCGTCTCATCGGTCCTCATCGGCCCGCGATCCAGCTGTCGGATCCCGAACCCGGTGTCCGGCCCCAGGATCTGCCGGACGCGGAAAGTGCGTTCGCCTGGTTCGACACCGAGCACCCCAACTTGCTGGCGGCGCAGCACGCCGCAATGCAGCACGGCAGGCACCAGACGGTGTGGCAGCTGGCATGGACGCTGAGCACCTTCCACGCCCGGCGGGGCCACAGCCACGACGAGGTCATGGTGTGGCAGGCCGGTCTCGCCGCAGGGGAACGCCTCGACTCGCCCGCCGTGCACACCCTCACCCGGCGGCTGCTCGGTGGGGCTCTCGCCGGTGTCGGCCGGTTCGACGAGGCGATCGAATCCGTGCACCAGGCACTCGCCTTGGCCGAACTCCATCACGACCACGTCAACCAGGTGCGGAGTCACCGGACGCTGGCGTGGGCGTGGGGGAGGAGCGGGGACGACCGGAAAGCGCTGGAACACGCGACCCGCGCCCTCGACCTCCACCGCGAACTGCAGGACCCGATCGAGGAGACCTACGCGCTGTGCATCGTCGCGTGCTACGCCGCGCAACTCGGAGAGCACGATCGGGCGTACGAAGACTGCAGGCTGGCACTCGACCGATGCCGCGAACACAACCTCCGGGAAGGCGAGGCCTCGGTCCTCGACACCTTGGGCTACCTCGACCACCGCACCGGCCACCATCGTCGTGCCATCCGCAACTACCGCGAGAGCCTCGCCAGGTACCGCGAGCTCGGTGACATGTTCGTGGTGGCCGAGAATCTCGAGAAACTCGGTCATCCGCACGCCGCCCTCGGCGAGGACGACGACGCCCGCACGGTATGGCGAGCGGCGCTGAGCCTTTACGAGGACCAGCGCCGTGACGCCGAGGCAGAGCGGCTGCGACAGCGGATCGACGCGCTCGGCAAGTGATTCCGCGCGATGGCGACCCGTGCCCGACTCCCTGGACCTTGCCGAACACGCCACGCGGGGAGTCCTCACCGCCTAGGATCTGCCTGGCGTCGCCGGGTGTCCGGCGGAGAGTTCGTGGAAGGCAGGCATGGAATCCCTTTCGTACACGGTCATCGAAACCATCCCGCGAGTGTTGCTGCTCGTGGTGGGTTTGCTCGGCCTGATCTTCTCGATCAAAGGCCGCTCCAGGGGAGTCTCCGGCCTGCTGGTGGGGGCTTTCGCCATCATGATCGTCACCACCTTGGCGAGCATCGTCTGGCAGTTCGTGCTGTCGAACATTTCCTCGTGGGCCGGCGGCCTCGACGCCAGTGAGATCCGCATGATCCTCATGGGGGTCGGCATCCCGCTTGAGGCCCTGACGGTGCTGTCCTGGCTCCTGGTCGCGATCGGGGTGGTCAAGAGCGGCCGTTCGCTCCGGCAACCCGCCCCCGTGCCGTATCCGGGACAGGCCGGTTACCCGATGGCCGCGCAGCCACCGGGTTTCCCGGCTCCGCAGCCCGGCACCGCTCAGCCCGGTCAACCACAGCCGCCTGCTCAGCAGCCGCCGAATCCGCAGCAGCCGCCGAACTAGCGCGGGCAGAGGTGCTCAGCGGGGCGCGCCGAACCAGTGACCGAGCGCGGCTTCGAGGTCGTCCGGGTCACCGGCCCAGCACACGTAGCCGTCCGGCCGGATGAGCATCGGCTCGGTGCCGGCGCCCTGACCGGCGCGATCCACCCGGTCCGACCAGAGATCGGTGACCTTGGCGAACCGGTCGGCCGGGTCGATCAGGACGCCGCGCCCGGATCGCAGCAGTTCATACGCGCGGACCGGGCCGAGGTCCAGATCCGGCGCGGAACGGCCGACGAGCGGATGTGTGTCGGTGCCCGGCATCGGATAGCGGATGGCCATGCCGGACAGCAGGTCGCCGAGATGCCGCTGCACCTCCGGAAGCCGCGTCAGGTCCGCGAAAAGTTCCTTGGCGGCCAGCACGTCCGGATCGCGGGTGCCCACCCAGTCCATCAACAGGCTCTGCGCCTGGACGTTGCGCAGCACGGCGGCGCCGACCTGGTGCCGTTCCGCGTGATACGTGTCCAGCAGGTCCTCCGGCGCCCAGCCGCGCACGGCCGCGCCGAGCTTCCACCCGAGGTTGAGCGCGTCCTGGATCCCGGTGTTCATGCCCTGTGCACCGAGCGGAAGGTGGATGTGCGCGGCGTCGCCTGCCAGGAACACCCGTCCGTGCCGGTAGTGCTCGACCTGCCGGGCCGCGTTGGTGAGGCGGCGGGAGTAGCACAGTTCGAGCAGTTGGACCCGTGACCCGAACACCCGGCGCAGGCCGTCGCGGATCTCCTCCTCGGTGATCGGGACTTCGCGGGACACCGAACGGCCCGGCCCGCCGACGACCAGCCTGCGCAGTTCGCGGCCCTGCGGATCGGTGCCGAGCGGGAACAGCGCCACCCAGTCCCCGTCGTCGGTCCAGGTGTGTGACGCCACCTGATCGGCGCCGCTCAACCGGACGTCGGCCGAGAGCACGGTGGCCTTACCCGCCTGACCGGGAAACCCGGCCCGCAGCAGGGAACGCACCGTGCTGTGGGCGCCGTCGGCGGCGACGAGATACCGGCAGCGAAGGGTGGTGCCGCCCGCGAACGTCGCGGTGACCCCTTCCCCGTCCTGGTCGAGGCCGGTCAGTTCGTGGTCACGCCGGACGTGGATGCCTTGCGTGGCAAGGTGTCGCTCCAGAAATCCTTCGATGGCCACCTGGGGCACCGAACGCCACGGCAGGCGGTGCCGAGCGTACTCGGGCGAGAACGGGACGCCGGCGAAGTGGCCGATGCTGGTCGGATAATTTCCGGTTTCCAGCAAGGGTTCCAGCAGGCCGCGCTGATCGAAGGCCTCCAGTGTGCGCGACTGCACGCCGCCTGCTTTGGACAGTTCACTTCGCCGCGACAGCCTGTCGGCCACCACCGTCGAAACCCCCGCGAGAAGCAGTTCGTTGGCCAGCGTCATACCGGTCGGACCGGCGCCGACGACGAGCACGTCGGTGTCCATGGATTCTCCCTCTGGTCGTGTCGATCGGGACGAGAGCAACGTTCGCGCGCCGGGACCGGACCAGGCCAGAAACGGGCGTGACTGTGCCGATATCCGACACTCGCTAGGCTTCGAAGCGTGGAATCCGACTACGACGAGCTTGATCGCCGGCTCGTGCACGCTCTCCAAATCAACGGGAGGGCGCCGTTCAGCTTGATCGCCGAGGTCCTCGGCGTGTCGGATCGCACCATCGCCCGCCGGTACGCCCGATTGCGGTCGACCGGCGCGGTGCGGGTGCTCGGCGGCGTCGATCCGGCCGCGCTGGGTGCGGTGCTGTGGTTCCTGCGGGTGCGCTGCGCGCCCACCGCGTCGGGCGCGGTCGCCGAAGCACTGGCCGGACGTCCGGACACGTCCTGGGTGAGCCTCACCTCAGGCGGCACCGAGATCACCTGCACGGTCCGTACGGAGAACGAGTCCGACAGCGAGACGTTGCTCCTGGCCAAACTCCCGCGCACCCCGCGCGTGGAAGGGGTGACCGCGCACTCCGTCCTGCATGCCTTCTACGGCGGCGCGGACAGTTTCGTCGCCAAGATCGGCTCGCTCGACGACGAGGCGATCGCGCGGCTGCGCCCGCCTCCCGTGCCGTACCGGCCGGGACCGGTGCGGCTCGACGACGGTGACCGGAAGCTCCTGGCCACGCTCGCCACCGACGGCCGGGCCGAGCTCGCGCGGTTGGCCGCGGTGACCGGCTGGTCGCCGACGACCGTCCGGCGGCGGATGACCGAACTGCGCGAGCGAGGAGTGCTGTACCTCGACATCGACGTCGACGGAAGCCTGTTCGACATCACCACCCGGACCGTGCTCTGGCTCTCGGTCGCCCCCGCTTACCTGGAGGAGGCCGGTACGGCCCTGGCCGGGCATCCCGAAATCGCGTTCGCCGCGGCCACGACCGGGCCGACGAACCTGTGCGCGACCGCGGTGTGCGCGGACCAGCGGGAGCTGTACCGGTACCTGACCACGCGGGTGGCCGCGCTGCCCGCCATCACGCATATCGAGACGGCGCCGGTGATCAAGACCGTCAAGCGCGCCGCGAACCGGGCGCGCTGAGGTGGTCGTGAGTGGCTTGAGGGGTAAGGCAACGGTGTCCCTGCCTGGTCGCCGGTCCGTGAAGGCCTCCTTCACCCCGGGGTGCGCCGTCCTCATGGGCAATGGGGGCTCGAAGGTGTTGCGAAAGCCACTTTCGCAACCTTCAACGTTGCGAAAGTGGCTTTCGCAACACCTCCTACGAGGCCACGCTCCCGTCGCCGATGCTGATCAACGCCGAGACGTTGACCTGGCCGTGAAGGCCTCCTTCCCTACTCTCAAGGTAGGGAAGGAGGCCTTCACGGACTTGGCACGCGACAGGACGTCTTCGCCCTACGCCTCAACAATCCGAATCGTCGCTCACGACCACCTGAGGCAGGCCCGGTCTCAGTTCTTCCCGCTCAGGTAGGCGAGAACCGCCAGAACCCGCCGATGCCCGCTGTCCTCCGGCAGCCCGAGCTTCGCGAAGATGTTCCGGATGTGCTTGTGCACCGCGCCGTCGCTCACCACCAGGAGCTCGGCGATGGTCGCGTTGTTGTAGCCCTCCGCCATCAGCCCGAGCACTTCGCGCTCCCGCGCGGTCAGTCCTTCGAGCGGATCGGTGGCCCTGCGGTGCGCCATCAGCTGGGTGATGACCTCAGGGTCCATGGCTGTCCCGCCCTTGACGACCCGGTCCAGCGCGTCGAGGAACTTCTCGACCTTTCCGACCCGCTCCTTGAGCAGGTACCCGACGGCGCCCTTGCCGTCGGCCAGGAGTTCCGCCGCGTAGCCGGTCTCGACGTGGGCCGACAGCACGAGCACGGGCAGGCCGGGATGCATCTTCCGCGCCTTGACGGCGGCGCGGAGGCCTTCGTCGGTGTGGGTCGGCGGCAGCCGGACGTCGGTGATGACCGCGTCGGGCCGGTCTTCGGCGACCAGTTCGAGGAAGGCGTCGACATCGTCCACCGCCGCGACGACGTCGATGCCCGAGGTGTTCAGCAGCAGCACCAGGCCTTCGCGCAGCAGCGCGTCGTCCTCGACGATCACGACCCGCATGGCAACTCCACTTTCACTACGGTCGGCCCACCCACGGGGCTGGACAGTTTCAAGGTGCCGTCGAACGCCTCGGCGCGTTTGCGGATGCCGGACAGGCCGCTGCCGCCGGTTTCGTCGGCGCCGCCATGGCCGTCGTCGCGAATCTCGATGAGCAGGGCGTCGGCCGCGCCGTCGAGGGTGACCCAGGCGCGCTCGGCGCCGGAGTGCTTGGTGATGTTGGTCAGCATCTCGGCGACGACGAAGTAGGCGGCCGCCTCGACGGCGGCGGGCCGGCGGCTGTCGCTGCGAATGTCCACAGTGCACGGAACCGGGCAGCGATCGGCCAGCGCGGTGACGGCGCCGTCGAGGCCGCGGTCGGTCAGCAGTGGCGGGTAGATGCTGCGGACGACGGTCCGCAGTTCGGCCAGCGCGCCTGTCGCGGTGTCCTGCGCCCTGCCCAGCAACTCCCGGGCCTTCTCCGGATTCTTCTCGAAGATCGAGTCGGCGATCCCGAGCTGCAGCACCACCGCGGCGATCCTCGCCTGGGTCCCGTCGTGCAGATCCCGTTCGAGACGGCGGAGTTCGGCGCCGTGCGCCTCCAGCGCGGCGGCACGGGACGCGGCCAGTTCGACGACGCGGTCGGTCAGCACGACACCGGGCGCGGGCGAGAGCAGCTTGCGCGCGACGGAAGCCTGCCACCGTGCCACCTTGGGCGCCAGGAACGTGATCGCGATCATGCCGACGCCGCTGATCAGGCTGAGCCCCGCCAGCGGCCAGGACGTCACCACGAACCCGAGCGAGCTTTCCATCCCGCCGGGCACCGTCTGCCAGACGAACGCCGTGACGACCTGCCGGAGGCCGCCGAGCGGCAGCGCGATGGCGAAGATCCCGATGACGAAACCGGTGGCGCCGTGGAAGAGAAGCCATCCCAGGTCCCGCCGCGAGGCCGGGTCGGTCACCGGATTCCCGGCGCGGTACGGCTCGGGGATCGGCTCGTCCAGCAGGCGGGAGGCCCGGCGGCGTTCGAAGTCGACCGGACGGCGGATCAGCTGGAGCGCGACCGGCAACGCCGGGATCCCGACGCCGAACGGGCACATCAGCAGCACGAACAGCATGCCGACGAGCACGAACCAGGAGACCATCGAAGAGGCCGCGCCGACCGCCAGGTACCGGATCGCGGACCAACAGGACCGGAGCCGGGTGATCACGCCACCAGTCTCGCATCCGGATCCGGCCGCTTGTGCTCGGTATCCACCTCGGCCCGCCACAACCAGGGGCGCGGGTGTGCTTCGCCACGTCAGCCGCGGTGAAGCCCGCTTCCGGAACACTTGCGAGCACCTGGCTCCCGATGTGGCTTCGCGCGGCCACGCCGCCTTACCACCAAGATCACGGCGACCACGCAGAGCAGGAGCAGACCCGCACTCGGCCAGACAGCACCCGGAACGACACCTTGTTCCGGTCGGTCCTGGTCGAACCCGATTTCGCCCTTGCGATCGGCCGGACCACCTGGCAGCCGGTCGCCGTACCGGTTCGCGAGCTGCCGCTGATACCCGGCGAGGGGGAGGGACTCGCCGACGGGATTCTGCGGCAGACTCGCCCTCAACAACGTGACCTTGCCCGGTTCCAGGGCGTACCAGCCGTTGATCTGGGGTTCACTGAGCAGCACGGCTCCCGGCGCGAGCGTCTCCGCGAGCCTGTGTTCGTCTTCACCCGACAACGCCGCCTCCACCGTCCAATCGTCGGCACCTTGTGGCGTGACCTGCAGTGTGGCCTTCCGGCCATCGGCCGCTGTGACCACGACGGCGACATAGGCGAGTCTTCCTACGGGTGCTCCTGGAAGTCCGCGGACGAAATCCGGATCGATCGTGTACGCGGGCGTTCCCGTTTCCGCGACTTCCAGCGCTCCCGGCGCGGGAGGCCCGCCCTGTTCGAGATTCGTTCTGGCGATGCTCGCCGCCGCCGGCGTGTGTGCCGCGCGGACGGCTGCCGAGAGCCGAGCCGCGTCGAGACGCGGCACCTCGTCGCGTCGGGCGTCGGCGGCGGGCGGGAACGCCACGGAGGTGAGCAAGACCGCCGTCAGCAGGAGGACGGCTCGAACAGGACGGGCCATGGCGGGTCAGCCCTTCCTGATGCCGCTGATGGTGTCGGCCCAGCTGAACGAGTTGTTGCTCAGGTAGCTGTTGTAGGTACGGGTTTGGTAGCGCTGGTACGACGGCCAGGGGTCGCCGTAGTTGATCGTGGAGTTCCCGGTGTCGTAACCGTAGATCGTCTGCGCGTGATAGCCGCCGTTCGACCAGTTGATGTCCGCCATGATCGGCTGTCCCGCGTCGATCTGGCGCCGGAGCTCGTCCCACGACAACGCGCTGTCCACATAGGTCGCCCGGAACCCGGTGTTGTGGAAGCCCTGGGCGATTTCGGTCATGTAAGCCGTCTCGTTCGGACAGTTTCCGACCGCGGTTCCCTTGGTCTCGGCGCAGAACTCGTCTTGGCTGATCGAGGCGCCGAGGGCCTGTTCGATGCCGGCGCCGTCCGCCGCCCAGCACCACATGTCGTATTTCTGTTCCAGCTGGGTGTAAGGCAGGACTCGTTTGGCTGTGATCGCGTCCTTTGCCGCGCCGCCCGCGAGTTTCAAGTGGGTGTTGTCCGCGACCTTGGAACTTTCGACGCCACCGGGGCGCTCGGCATCCTGCGCCTGCGCGGCGGGAGTGAGGACGAGAACCGAGGCGAGGGCGGGTGCCATCAGGAACGCGCCGGTGACGGCACGACGAATTGCCTTCATTCTTTTCTCCAAGGGGGATTTCGAGGAATGGGCACCGCGGTCCGCTTAGTTTCGGCCGCCCGTTTCCGGCGAACAACCGACTAAAGTCGAATCGGATCGGCGTGTGTGCGCCACTGGCGCAAGAGCGCCTGCGCTGGGTTACGGTGCATGGCACCCTTGTCCGAGGAGGCCGAAGATGCCGCACGCCGACCCGCTCTATGACCGCTTGCGCGGTCTCGGACTACGCAAGGCTCAGGCGCGGATCTACGGCACGCTGCTGCGGCGCGGTCCGTCCACAGTCGCCGATCTGGCGTCCCAGGTGGACTTGAGCCAGGCCAAGATCGAAGCCGCGCTCGTCTCGCTGACCGAACTCGGCATGACGACCCGCTCTGACGGCGAGGGGCCCGGAACCGTCATGCCTCTCGACCCGGCCGCCGCGGTCAAGATCCTGACTGCGCGACGTGAAGCCGAACTGACGGTGGCCGGGCGGGACACCCTGCGGACCTACCAGCGCTACCTCAGGAACTCCCCGGCCCCGGCGGGACCGGACGCCATCGAGTTCGTCTCCGACGAGGTCCTGCAGGGCAGGGTATGCGAACTGGAACGCAGCGCCGCGGAGCGGATCCGTCTCCTGGACACCCCGCCCTACGGCGCGCCGACGATCGACAACCCGATCGAGCTGGCCAACCTCCGGCGTGGCGTCCGGTACCAGGTCGTGTACGCACGAGCATCCGTGCAGGACGCCCGGTATTTTCGCGACAATATCGCCCCCTGCACGGCGGCGGGTGAACAGGCGCGCGTGGTGAGCACGATTCCGGCGAAGATGATGATCGTCGACGACCGCGCCGCCCTGGTCTCACTGACCGCCGCGAGCGCCGACCAGCACCGCAACGCGATCCTCGTCCGGGAATGCGGCCTGCTCCCCGCGCTGTGCGCGCTGTTCGCCTCCGTCTGGGACCGTGCGAGCCTGCTTTCCGAACGCGGCGAGAACGCCGACGGCCTGCGCCACGAGGATCGGCGGCTGCTCGGCCTGCTGGCCGGTGGCGCCACCGACGAAGTCGCCGCCCGGAACCTCGGCATCAGCAGGCGCAGCGTGACTCGCAGTGTCGAACGACTGATGGTCGCCACCGGCTCGACCAGCCGCTTCGAACTCGCCCTGAACGCCGCGCGGGCCGGCTGGCTCTGACGGATCGCGTCCCGGCGACGGCGCACCTCTCCCGGATCACGGATCCGCTGTCATGGTGGTGCCAGCACTACCCCGGATCTTCCCTCTCGCAGGATCGTTCCGAGCCCTTGGCGACCGTAGATTTTCTCGAGAGAGATCACCACCGCATAAGGGGAAACGATGAATTCAGGGGGCGCGTGCGCCTTGGCGCTGGAATCCGTGAGCAAGGTCTACGGATCCGGTGACGGCGCGGTCACGGCGTTGAACGGGGTGACCGTCGGGGTGCGCAGGGGCACGTTCACCGCGGTGATGGGACCGTCGGGATCGGGCAAGAGCACTTTCCTGCACTGTGCGGCGGGGCTGGACAAGCCGAGCTCGGGCCGGGTGCTGCTGGGGGACACCGAGCTCAGCGGGCTGCGGGAGAAAGCGCTCACCGAGCTGCGGAGGACCCGCATCGGGTTCGTCTTCCAGGCCTACAATCTGTTGCCGTCACTGAACGTTCTGCAGAACATCACCTTGCCGACGCGGCTGGCCGGGACGAAGCCCGACCCGCACTGGCTGCGCGAGATCGTCGAGGGTGTCGGCATCGCGAAGCGGCTCGAACACCGTCCGTCGGAACTCTCCGGCGGCCAGCAGCAGCGGGTCGCGATCGCCCGCGCGCTGGTCACCCGGCCGGAGGTCGTCCTCGCCGACGAGCCGACCGGGGCACTCGACACGCGCACCGCGCGCCAGGTGCTCGATCTGCTTCGCTCCATTGTGGACGACATGGGGCAGACCGTGTTGATGGTCACTCACGACCCGGTCGCGGCGTCGGCCGCGCACGGCGTGCTGTTCCTCGCCGACGGCAAGCTGGCCGGGCATCTGCCGCAGCCGACGCCGGAGCGGGTCGCCGAGCGCATGACCCACCTCGGGGAGTGGTGACGTCATGTGGGATCTGGCATGGCAGACGACGAAGACCCGCTTGAGCGGTTTCGTGGGCGCGTTCGTCGCGATCCTCTGCGGTACGGCGCTGGTCGCCGGCTGCGGCATCCTGATGGAATCCGGGCTGCGGGCGGGCGTCCCGACCCAGCGCTACGCCGACGCGGCGGTGGTCGTCGGCGGGCAGCAGACGGTCGACCCGCCCGGCGCCGGGCCGATGGAAAGCAAGCAGGTCACGGAACAGGCTTCGGTCCCGGTGTCGCTCACCGGCGCGATCGCCGCGGTGCCCGGGGTGCGCGGTGTGGTGGCGGAGCAGAGCTTCCCCGCCACTGTGGTGACCGCCGACGGCCGGGCGCTGACCGGGCCGGAGGGCGGTGAGTCGCTGGGTCACAACTGGGACGCCGCCGCGCTGGCGCCGTTCTCGCTGCGTGACGGACAGGCGCCCGCCGGTGCCGGCGAGGTCGTCCTCGACGCGGACCTGGCGTCGCGGAGCGGGGCCGTCGTCGGCGGGCACGTGAAGGTGGCCGTCCGGTCGACGCCGGTGGACTTCGTGGTCTCCGGGATCGCCGCGCCGAAGTCGGGCGACGGCCTCACCCGGCAGTCCGCCGTGTTCTTCTCGCCGGAGAAGGCGGTCGAGCTCGCCGGGACACCTGGCCAGGTGCACGCGATCGGTGTGCTGGCGGACCCCGGCGTCACGCCGGACGACCTCGCCGACCGGATCCGCGACGCGGTGGGCTCCGACAAGGTGACCGTGACGACCGGTGTCGAGCGCAGCACGGTCGAGTTCCTCGACGTCAGCCAGACGCGGATGCTCCTGATGGCGCTCGCGGGCTCGTTCGGCGGCTTCGCGCTCCTCATCGCGGTGTTCGTCGTGGCCAGCACGCTGGCGCTGGTCATCAACCAGCGTCGCCGGGAGTTCGCCCTGCTGCGGGCGATCGCGGCGACACCCCAGCAGATCCGCAAGCTCATCGGAGCCGAGACGATGCTGGTCGCGGTGGTCGCCGGTGTGCTGGGCAGCGGCTTCGGCGTGGCGGTCGGCTTCGGGTTGAGGAACGCTTTCGGGGCCATCGGGGTGATCCCGCCGGACTTCGAACTGGCGCTGAGCCCGATCCCGCTCGTCGCCGCGCTGGCACTCGGGCTGGGCACCGCCCGGCTGGCCGCTTGGTCGGCTTCCCGGCGTCCGTCGTCGATCCGGCCGGTCGAAGCACTCGGCGAGGCGGCGGTGGAACGCAAGGAACTCGGCAGGGTCCGTGTCCTCGTCGGCTTCGCGCTGGTGGCGATCGGCCTCGGTGGTTCGCTGGTCCCGATCTTCCTGCGCGGTGAACCCGGCCTGGCGGTCTCGTCGATGTCGGCGCTGATCATCGTGATCGGTCTCGCCGTGCTGAGCCCGAAGGTGGTCGCGTTCATGACGCGGCTGATCGCCCCGGTGCTCAACCGGACCTCCCGGATCAGCGGCTACCTGGCCGCCGCCAACAGCCAGGCCAACTCGCGGCGCCTGGCCGCCGCGGTGACGCCGGTGATGCTGGCCGTCTCCTTCGCGCTGACGATGTTCTACAGCCAGACCTCCGCGGCCGCCGCCCGGCAAGAGGAGACCGTGGAGTCGACCACCGCGGACCACGTGCTGGCGAGCACCACCGGCGGCGTGTCCCCGGAGGTCGCCGAGGCGGCGCGGCGGATCCCCGGCGTCGCCGCCGCGACCCCGGTCGTGCGCACCCAGGTGCTGAACACGGTCCAGGAGCAGGACACGGTGCGCGTCGAGCAATACGGGGCGCAGGGTCTGGACGCCGCCCAGATCCGCGGGAACCTCGATCTCGACGTCGTGTCGGGCAGGATCGCCGACCTCACCGGGAACACCGTGGCGATGAGCGAATCGGAAGCCGACTGGTACGAGAAGAAGATCGGCGACGAGGTCGAGTTCTACTTCGGTGACGGCGTTCCGGCGAAGCTGCGGCTGGTCGCCACCTACACCCGCGACCAGGCTTTCGGCCGCTACGTGCTGCCCGCGGACCTGGCCAGGGCGCACACCGGTGACCAGATGGACGATTCGGTGCTGGTGCGGCAGCAACCCGACGCGGACCCCGCGGCCGTGACCGCCGCCCTGCGCGACCTCGCCGTCCGCTACCCGGGGCTGGTCGTGACGCCGGGATCGGCGATCGCGGCGCCCGCGGGCGGTCAGCAGCAGGCCCAGTTCTACGTGAACCTGGTCGCGGTCGGCGTGATCCTCGGCTACGTCGTGATCTCGGTGGCCAACACGCTGGTGATGAGCACCGCGCAGCGGGCAAGGGAGTTCGCCCTGCTGCGCCTGATCGGGACCACGAAACGCCAGGTGGTGCGGATGATGCGGTTCGAAGCGCTGGCGACGGTGGGAGTCGCGGCGCTGCTGGGGACCGTGGTGGCGGGGATTCCCCTGACGCTGCTGAACCTCGGTCTGCGCGGGACGCCGCTGCCGGCGGGCACCGTCGCCGTCTTCGGCGGGGTCGTCGCCGGGGCGATCCTGCTCGGCCTGCTCTCGCTCGGGCTCGCCACCCGGGTGGCGCTGCGGTCGAAGCCGATCGAGGCGATCGGCCTCCGCGAGTAGTGCGTTCCCCGTCGTCCGGTCAGCCCTCCGCGGCGGGCCGGACGGCGGGGATCTTCCCGCCGCGGAAGGCGTCCACGAACAACCGGTGGTCCTCCCGCGACTGCTCGGCGTAGGCCATCCCGAACTCGGTCAGCGTGCGGACGAACTCGTCCTCGCGGTCGCCGATGACGTCGGCGATGGCCTCCTCGCTCTGGAAGTCCACCAGCGTCTGCTCGGAGTCCGAATCGGACACACAGTGCATCTTCGCGGTGGCCCGGCCGAGATAGTCGAGGACCGGCCGCATCTCCGCGGGCTCGGTCAGCTCCGACCAGTCCAGATCGTCGACGTAGGGTGACAACTCCGACACGACGAACCCGGTCCCGTCGATCTCGGTGTACCCGAGCCAAGGATCCGCGTGCGCCTGCAACGCGCGCTGGGAGACCGCGGTGCGATGACCCTCGTTGGTGAAGTAGCCGCGAATGCTCTCCTCGGCGACGATCCGGCTCGGCGCCGCGACGTTCCCTTGTTTCATCGACAGGACGACGTCGTTCTCCAGCGCCTGGGTCCGGCCCTCGACGAGGATGTTGTACGCGGGCAGCCCGGCCGAGCCGATGCCGAACCCGGACCGGCCGACGATGTCCTTGACCCGGTAGGTGATGCTGCCGAACCGCTTGTTCTCCGGAATGGTGTCCAAATAGGACTGGAAGGCGGCGATCACGGTCTCCCGTTCGGCCTTCTCCAGGACCCGGACGCCGGGACCGTGCCGGAACCGGCGGTCGTAATCCACCACGGTGGTCAGTTCGTCGAGCAGGTCGATCCGCGTCTTGAGCCGGGCCCGGAGCAGGACGTCGTGCAGGACGCCTTCGGTGCTGTCCAGCTGGAGCCGGACGAGCTCGTCGCCGGGGCGCTCGGCGTACTCGCGGACCTGCTTGACGTACGCGCGCAGGTAGGTGCCGATCAGCGTCTCGATGTCGTCGTCCGAGATCGCCTTGCTCCACGCCAGCAGCGCGACACTGGCCGCCAGCCGCTTGAGGTCCCAGGTGAAGCAGCCGAGGTAGGCCTCGTCGAAATCGTTGACGTCGAACACGAGCGTCCCGGAGGAGTCCATGTAGCTGCCGAAGTTCTCCGCGTGGAGATCACCCTGGATCCACACCCGGCTGGTCTCGTCGTTCGCCCACGGATCGTCCTCGTCCGCCATGTCCGCGTAGAACAGGCACGCCGAACCCCGGTAGAAGGCGAACGGGGCGGCGGCCATCTTGCGGAACTTGCGGCGGAACGCGTCGGCGTCCGCGCGCATGAGGTCGTCGAAGGCCTCCACCAGCACCTCGACGATCCGCGCTTGCCGGTCGCCCTCGCCCCGCTCGCGGATCCGCTCGACCACACCTGTCATCACGACCTCCAGACGGCCTTCACGGTGCCACAGGTCGGTTCGCCGGGCAGATCAGATTCTGCGGAATCGCGCGTCCAACAGGGCGAAGGCGCCGAAAGCCGCGATCCCGGCAGCGAGCGTGAGAAGCATCGGACCGCCGTAAGGCTGGGCGGAGAGCGTCTTGAGGGCGGCGTCGAGCCCGCTCGCCTTCACCGGATCGAAGGTGACCGCGGCGATGACCGTCAACGCGCCGACGGTGCCGTACGCGGCGGAGAGCGCGATCCAGCCGACCTGCCCGAGCCGGATCGTCGTGGCGCGGGTCGCCCCGGAGGCGCCGCCGAAATCGAGTTCCCGCACGAAGGTCTTCCGGATTCCGCGCTGCGCGAGGAACACCGCCACCGCGACGACGGCGATCCCGGCGACGGTCACGAACGCCGGTCCGTACGACTCCGCGAGGAGCTCGGCGACCAACGAGGTCTGGCCGTCGTCGGCGCCCGCGATGGCGATCTTCACCGCGCTGTAGGAGACGAGCCCGTAAAGCACGACCTCGATCCCGCTCACGATCCTGCGCACGGCGCGGCGCCGGGGCTTCACGTGCCGATGCCCGGTGATCGCCTCGCCGAGCTGCCACAACGCCAGTACGGCGAGACCGGCGGCGATGAGCCACAGCAGCCACGCGCCCCCTTCGGCGACCACCATCTGGAGCGCGCCGGCCTTGTCCGCCTTCGCCTGGTCACCGAGGGCGACCTGAGCCGCGAGCCACGCGACCAGCAGGTGCACGAGCGCGTAGCAGATGAGCCCGCCCCGGGCGATCAGGCCGAACGTCCTGCTCTCGCGCATCGGGCGATCCTCGCCGGGTGAGCGGCGTTCCGCCAGACCCGCCCGGAGCAATGTGTCCGCTTTGTCGGCCAGATCACTCTTGATCTCCACCGAGGTCGAGGGTCGATCCTGGGCTCACCGATCTGCTTCGAGGAGTGCGCATGAGTGAGGACAAGGGTTTCTACTCGATCATCGAGTACGCGGTCGACGGCCCGGAGACGCAGGCGGCGTTGGTGGACGCCTTCGCCGGCATCCAGGACCGCTGGGTCCGGTTCCACCCGGGCTATGTCTCGGCACGTTTCCACGCGAGCGTGGACGGGACGCGGGTCGTCAACGTCGTCAGCTGGGCGAGCGAGGCGGACTACCGGCGTTTCGAGGAGACGTCGGACACGGCGGGCCGGGTCGCGGCCATCCAGGCGGCGCTCGACGGCCTGCCGGGCAAGGTGGAGTCGCTGGTGAGCCCCAACCCGTGTTACCGCGTGGTGCGGGAGACCGGCCCCGGCCCGCGAGCCGGTGACTGATCGCGGGCGCCGGACGTCGGAGAATCACCGGTGGGAGAGGCCGAAAGTCCTCGTCCGAAAAGGACTACGGCCACTCCCGGTCCCGGCTCCCGCGCGACAGGCTGTGAGGACCCTTCCGGCTAGGAGCCGCGATGATCCTCACTGAAGCACCGGTCGTCACCGCGGCGCTGGAGGCCGCTGTCCGGGCGCCCTCGCCCCACAACAGCCAGCCCTGGCTCTTCGAGCTCGGGCCGGACACCATCGACCTCGTCCTCGACGAGAACCGCGTGCTCGCGGTGTGCGACCCGGACGGCCGCGAGGCGAGGTTGTCCTGCGGCGCGGCGTTGCTGAACCTCGAACTCGCCATCGCCGTCGCCGGGCGATGCTGCGACGTGGAGTTCCTGCCTCGGAAAGACCGGCCGGAACTGCTGGCCAGGGTCACCATCGGGTCCCGGCACCGGGCGGCCGCCGCGGTGCAGCGCCTGGCGGCGTCGATCCGGGCGCGCTACAGCAACCGGCGGCCGTTCGCCTCGACCCCGGTCCCGGCGGGGTTCCGGCACGCGGTGCGCCAGGCGGCCCGCGACGAGGGCGCGAAACTGATCCTGCTCGACGAGGTGGGCCTGCTGGAGGCCGTCGCGGGGCTCATCCGGCGGGCGGATCACGTGCAGATGCTCGACGAACGCTTCCAGGCGGAACTCCGCGCGTGGACCAAGGAGAACGGGAGT
Source organism: Amycolatopsis oliviviridis (assembly GCF_014654365.1). Taxonomy (GTDB): domain Bacteria; phylum Actinomycetota; class Actinomycetes; order Mycobacteriales; family Pseudonocardiaceae; genus Amycolatopsis; species Amycolatopsis oliviviridis. The sequence goes on along the minus strand of NZ_BNAY01000001.1, from coordinate 1,379,809 downwards.
CGCGACGGTGTCCCGGCCTACGCGGGCGGACCACGCCCCTCAGGCGGGCTGTTGCCGGTCCGGCACTACGGGAACGGCGACCAGACCAGGGAGTTCGAACGTGACCCGGTCGTCGCCGTGCTGACGACGCCGACCGACGGGCCGCTCACGCAGCTTCGCGCCGGGCGGGCGATGCAGCGGGCGTTGCTGACGGCGACTTCGCTCGGCCTCAGCGCGTCGTTCTATTCACAGCCCATGGAAATCCCGTCCGCGCGCGCAGTCCTGCGGTCCCTGCTCGGTGAACACGACCATCCCCAGGCCGTTTTCCGTCTGGGCTATGGCTTCCCGGGCTCCACGACGCCGCGCCGTCCGCTCGGCGCGGTCATCCGGATCATGCCGGGGGAGGACCGCCGGTGAGCGCGGCCGCCGTACTCGGCGCGCACCGGTGGACGGCCGAGGAGACCCGGATCCTGGTTCGGGCGGCGCACTGGGCACCCAGGCGCTGGCTAGCCGGGGAATGGCCGCTGGAGATCCGCGGCGACGGCGTCGACCTGGTCGAACGGCCCGGGGACGACCACCGGGGAAGACACCTCGCGTGCGGCGCCCTGCTCGTCCATCTCGACGTCGCGATGCGGGCGCTGGGCTGGCTCCCGGAGATCGAGTTCTCGCCCGGCGACGCCGATCCACGGCGGATCGCGCGGATCACCGCCGCCGGGAGGAAACGTCCCGGCGCCGGCGATCTCGCCCTGTTCGGGGCGATGTCCGGGCGCGCGTCCTGTCCGAGCCACGGTGCGCCGATCCTGAGCCTCGATGAGGAACCCGCCGACGGCGTCCGCGTGAAGTCGCTTTCGCCGCGGCAGATCCGGTCGTTGCCGAGGATCGGCGGCGCCGTCGCCCGGACGATCGCGCCACCCGGCGACGACCCGGAGGACACGTGGTCGGCCTTCCTGGTCACCAGCGTCTCCGAGGCACGCCACCACCTGCTGCGGGCGGGCCAGGTGGCGCAGCGGCTCCGGCTGCTCGCCACCGAGTCCGGCCTGCGGTGTTCGACCGTCACCGAGCCGTTCGATCCACCGAAGGTCCGGGTCTCGCTGTTCGGGCTCACCGGACTGCCGGGTATTCCGCAACTGGCGGTCGGCGTCCATCACGCGCGACGGCGATAGAGCGCGCGGATCCCGAAAGCCGCGAGCAGCCCGAGGACGGCGAGACCGAACGGCCGGAGCGTCACCGTCCACGGCCAGGCCGGGCCGTCGAGCGCGAGGTGCCCCGTCTGGTACTCGAGTGTCCTGGCCGTCCACCGGGTGGTCGCGGTGTCCGTGGTGCGCACGAGGTCTTCGAGTACGGCGTCGAACGGGAACCCCGGCGTGGCGTGCAGGTACACCGGCGAGAGCGCGGAGTACCGATCGGCCGCGTGCTTCGCGGCCGCGTCGGCGCCGGGCACGATCAGCCTGTCGAGGTCTCCGGCGACCGGCGTGCCGCGTGGGGCGAAGGTTAGTCCGTGCCGGGACTGGATCGGCGTGCCGTCGAGACCGAGCGCGGTCGTTTCGACCGCCAGCGACTGACCGTAGGTGTCGAACACGGCGGCGAGTTCCAGCTCCCGGATCCCGCTGGTCAGCAGGACACCGAGCCTCGGCTTGTCCCATCTGAAGGCGGTGTTGAAGCCGACGACGGTGTCGGCCGCCCCGAAGGTGTTCTGCGTCATCGGCGGGCTGGAGTTCGCGGAATAGCGGGTCCAGCCGATCGCCTCGGCGGTCTTCCGCGCGGTTTCGGTGCCGGCGATCCGCTCGGTCACCCGCAGCGCACCGTCGATCCCGGACAGGATCCCGGCCGTGGTCACGATGTTCCCGTCATCGACGTAGCGCGTGCCGCGAACCCAGTCCACAGCGGGGAATTCGTCGTCGAAGCCGCCGATGCGGATCCAGTGCGCGGTGGCCTTCCGCCCGTCGAGCAGCCCGGCCGAGGCGAGGACGCCCGAACCGTTGCAGACGCTCATGAGCAGCGCGCCTTTCGAGGACTGCCGCTTCAGCCAGTCGGTCACCGGACGCGTGGTCGGCTCACCGAGGTCCGGCAGCGCGGGCACCACCACGACGTCGGGGGCGGCGGAGGAAAGCAGCCTGTCGAGATCGGCGAAACCCAGGTCGGGGATCAGGTCGAGGCCGCCGGTCAGGGTGACCGGGCGGGCCTCCGGCGCGACGGTGTAGACGTTGAACGCGCCGCTCGCCGCCAGGATCTCGTACGGGGCGAGCGCGTCGGAGACGACGGCGCCCTGGTTGCCGACGACGATCACGGCGGTGGGCTTGGCGGGATCGTGCGCTCTCCGTGCCGGTTGCGGCGACATCCCGTCGGTTCTCGCCGTGTAACGGTTTTCGAAGCTGGCACTGAGCGTGAGGCCGCCCAAGGTGAGCGGCAGGGCCAGCGCGGCGACGGTGAACGCCAGCACGGTCAGCGTGACGCGGACGAAGGTGCGCATGTCAGGCTCCGTACTCGGCGCGACGGCGGACCATGGCGGCGAGCATCGCGGGCACCATCAGCACGTGCCCGGCGGTCATCAAGGTCGTCCCGGAGACCAGGCCGGTCCAGAAGAACGGAAGGAAGAGGACGTAGGGCAGGTACATCGCGGCCGACATCTCCGCGATCGAAGCCCAGCCGTGGCGCCGGATCCGCATCCACAGCGCCATGCCGAGCGACATGTTCGTCGCCATCACCAGCGCGCTCGCGGTCACGTTCCCGGCCAGGCCGGGCCACAGGAACGACCAGACCGGTTCGAGCACGATCATCCCGGCCACCATCGCGATGAGCATTTCCACCGCGTGGCGGATGAAGTGCAGGACGGCCCGGTTGCGGGTCTTCGGTTCTGTCGTGTGGTTCATTCCCGGCTCCCTCGTTCGGTGCGACGGGAGCAATGTTCGGCCGGGGAGGGGCACGCGGGCAGGTGCCGGAAGTCATGCGCGGGGTCATGTGACCGCGGTCAGGCCGTCACGTTTCGGGGCGGGGGACCGGTGCTCGGCGGCGGTCCGCGCGGTGAAGGGGACTTTCCCCTCATCGCACGCGCGGAGAGTCCCCTTCACCCCGGGGCTTGGCGTCGTGTCCGGGGAGACAGGCGATCTCGCGTGATCAGGTGGCGATCACGCGTGATCAGAGACGGATCTCGCGTGATCAGACGACGTTCACCGAGTTCGGCGTCCGATCACGCGAGATCCGTTCCTGATCACACGAGTTACGCCTTCGCTCACCTTGGGCTCGGCCACGGCGCCACCTTGCCGCACCTCTCAATGACCCGAAGCGCCACTCACGACTATCTTGAACTGGTCGTGAGTGGCAAGTGTCGTTGGAACGACCCGAAACACTCACGACGCCCACGGTCAGAACAGGCCGAGTTCCTTCGCGCGCAAGGCGGCCTGCGTCCGGTCCCGCACCTGGAGCTTGGACAGGACACTGGTCACGAGGTTCTTCACCGTGCCTTCGGCGAGGAACAGGGTCTTGGCGATCTCCCGGTTGCTGCGGCCGTCCGCGAGGAGCCGGACGACCTCCAGTTCCCGCTCCGAAAGCGGGGTCGCCAACGGCTGGGCCCGGGGTGTCTCGGCGGGCAGCCGCGCCACCCTCGCGACGAGCTTCGCGGCCACCGACGGCTGCAGTACCGACTCGCCCCGCTTGGCCGCGACCAGCGCTTCCACCAGCCGTGTCGACGAGACGTCCTTGAGCAGATACCCGACGGCGCCGGCCCGCAGCGCCGCGAAGACGTCCTCGTCGTCGTCGAACGTGGTCAGCGCGAGAACCCGTACGCCGGGCTGCTCGGCCCGGAGCCGGGTGGTGGCCGCGATCCCGTCCAGCACCGGCATCCGCAGGTCCATCAGGGCGACGTCGGGAGTGAGCTCGGCGCAGAGCCGGACGGCCTGCTCGCCGTCGGCCGCCTCACCGACGACCTCGATCTCCGGCTGGACCTCCAGCAGGGTCGCCAACGCCTCGCGGAACAGGGCCTGGTCGTCGACGATCAGGACACGGACGCTCACCCCGGCACCTCCACGGTGAGCGTCAGACCGTGCCCTTCGACCGAGTCGACCGAGACCTGCCCGCCGAGCCCGGCGACCCGCTCACGGAGCCCGAGGAGCCCGAAACCCCTGTCCGGTAAAGGTTGCCCGGTGAGTCCGAGGCCGTCGTCGCGGACTTCGAGCCGGACGCGATCGGCTCCGGCGTAGTCGAGCACCACGGTCGCGGCCTGGGCGCGCGCGTGCTTGCGCACGTTGGTCAATCCCTCCTGGGCCGCCCGGAAAAGCGACTCCTCCACCTCGGCGCGCGTGTCTCGCGCCGTGCCCTTGACCTCCAGCCCGGTCGGCACCCCCGCCGCGGACGCCTCCTCCGTCAAGGCGCGCAACGCGTCCGCGAGCGGTTCGGAGCGTGGCTCCCGCAGTGCCGACACCGACCGGCGGACCTCGTTGAGGGCCTCGCGCGACTGGTCCTGTGCCTTGGCGAGCATCCCGTCGGCGCGTTCCGTGTCGCCGGTGCCGATCACCGCGCGGGCGGCCTGCAGCATCATCTGCACGACCGTGAGGTGATGGCCGAGCCCGTCGTGGATGTCGCGCGCGAGCCGGTTGCGCTCCTGGATCGTCGCGAGCTGTTCGGCCTGCGCCGCGTGATCGCGAAGTCGTTCGTGCGCCTCGGCCAGTTCCTCCCGCGCCCGCTTCTCCCGCAGGACCAGTTCGGTCACCACGGCGGCGAACACCATGACCGCGAGCGTCCCGAGCCCCTCGCGAAGCCCGTCCATCGGCGCCATCGGCAGATGGATCAGCGGGATCAGCACCGCGACGCCGAACGCCACGCGCGGCGGCAGCAGCAACACGGTGTGGCAGACGAGGACGACGAGCAGCAGGACGGCTCCGACAGCGGCGCCCGAAAGGGAGAACAGGGTGAAGCCGAGCGGTAACTGAACGCAGATGTAGGCGATCGCCCACGCGCGTCCCTGTTTCTGGACCCAGGGGAAGCCGGCGATCGCGATCACGGCGTAGACCAGCCCGGCGAGGAGCGTCGGCAGCACCAGCGTCTCGTATTTGGCCGAGCCGAGGGGCAGCGTCACGTACGCGACGACGGTCAGCGCGGCCAGGGCCCGGTTCACGGACACACAATAAACGCATTTCGTCCTCTGAATGCGGTACTTGCGCGGGCAACCACCGCATCCAGAGGACTAAACGCGGGAGTCAGGCGACGGTGCTGTTCCGGATTTCGAGGGAGAACGGCGTCTGGACGTCCTCGGGTTCGAGGTCGCTCCCGCCCGCGATGCGCCGCCGCAGCAGGTCGACCGCGGTCCGCGCGATCGCCGCCTTGTCCGGCGCGATCGTCGTCAGCGAAGGAAGGCTGTACGCGCTCTCCTCGTTGTTGTCGAAGCCGACGATCGCCATGTCCGACGGCACCTGGACGCCGCGTTCGGCCGCGGCGCGAAGGGCGCCGATGGCGAGGAGGTCGTTGAAGCAGAAGACCGCGTCGGGCGGCTCCGGCAGCGCGAGAAGATGCGCCATCGCCTCGGCGCCGTTGGCGCGGTGGTAGCGCAGCGCGGGCAGGACCAGTTCCGGGATGGGCGCGAGCCCCGCCTCGTCGAGCGCCGAGTGGTAGCCGTCGAGTCGTTGCGCGGCGGTGTGACGCTGCGGATGCGCGCCGATCGCGGCGATCCGGCGCCTGCCGAGCGAGAGCAGGTGCCGCACCGCGATCCGGGCGGCCTGGACGTTGTCGATGCCGACGTGGTCTATCGGGACGTCGACGACGTGCTCGCCGAGCATCACCAGCGGCACACCCGGTGCGAGGTCTTCGAAGTCGTTGGTGTGCAACGCTTCCGGGCTGATGATCGCGCCGTCGATCAGATGCGGGCCGAGCGCGGACAGCGTGTTGCGCTCGCGCTCCCTGGTGCCGAGGGTCTGCTCGATGAGGACGTTCCACTCGTGCTCCTGCGCCGCCTGCAGCACCAGGCCCGCCAGCTCGCCGAAGTACGGGATGCTCAGTTCGGGCAGCATCAGCCCGAGGAACCCCGTGCGGCCGCGGCGGAGATTGCGGGCGCCGAGATTGGGCCGGTAACCGGTCGACGCCAACGCCTCCTCGACACGCTTGCGGTTCTCCGGCTTGACGAAGTCGTAGCCGTTGACCACGTTCGACACGGTCTTGACGGAGACGCCCGCAAGCTTGGCGACATCCTTGAGCGTGGCCACCCTCGCTCCCCTCTGCATGGTCCGGCACAGATCCGGCACAGCCTAGCCGCGCGAACGGCGGATTTACAACGTTGTACCAACGATGTAAATCTGGCATCGTCCCTATGAGTGACATGGGTCACCGCCGACCCGTGTGCTCGACTTCCCCGAGGAGCGATCGATGTCCCTGCCCATCCGCCGCACCCTGCTCCTGGTGACCGGCCTCGCGCTCGCGCTGACGGCCTGCACCAGCCGTGAGACCCAGCAATCCGCCCCGTCGGGTGCGGGACCGGCCGCTTCGGCGGCGCCGAGCCAGGCCGCGACCGGGCCGGGCTGTGCCCGCGAGAAGACCGGCTATCCGCAGGTGGACGTGAAGAACGCGGTCATCGGCTTCTCCCAGTCGGAGAAGGAGGCGAACCCGTTCCGGATCGCCGAGACGCAGTCCATCAAGGACGAAGCGGCGAAACTCGGTGTCCCGGCGGACAAGCTCCTGGTCACCAACGCGCAGAGCGATCTCAACAAGCAGGTCAGCGACATCAAGTCGTTGCTGGACCGGGGCGCGCAGCTGCTCATCGTGGCGCCGCTGAACTCCGACGGTCTCCAGCCCGCCCTCGACGCGGCGAAGGCCAAGAAGGTCCCGGTCATCACGATCGACCGCAAGGTGACCTCGCAGCCGTGCGCCGACTACCTGACCTTCATCGGCTCCAACTTCGTCGAGCAGGGCAAGCGCGCGGCGCAGGAGATGGTGAAGGCGACCGGCGGCACCGGCAAGGTCGCGATCCTGCTCGGCGCGTCCGGCAACAACGTGACCACCGACCGCACCAAGGGTTTCAAGGACGAGATCGCCGCCACGCCGGGTATCCAGATCGTCGCCGAGCAGACCGGTGAGTTCGACCGGTCCAAGGGCCAGGCGGTCATGGAGCAGCTCATCCAGAGCAACCCGGAGATCACCGCCGTCTACGCCGAGAACGACGAGATGGGCATCGGCGCGGTCACCGCGCTCAAGGCCGCGGGCAAGACGCCGGGCAAGGACGTCAAGATCGTCTCGATCGACGGCACCCGCAACGCCGTCCAGCTCATCGCCGACGGCAGCTACAACGCGGTCATCGAATCGAACCCGCGCTTCGGCCCGCTCGCCTTCTCCACCCTGCAGGACTTCGCCGCCGGCAAGGAGATCCCGCCGACCGTGGTGATCTCCGACGACCAGTACGACTCGGCGAACGCCGCGCAGAAACTCGGGAACGCGTACTGACGATGGAACCGGTTCTCGAGGTCGAAGGCGTGACGAAGACGTTCGCCGGGGTGCGCGCGCTCGACGACGTGTCGTTCGCGCTGCGGCCGGGCGAGGTGCACGCGCTGGTGGGCGAGAACGGCGCCGGCAAGTCGACGCTGATCAAGGTGCTCACCGGCGTGCACAAGCCGGACTCCGGCACGATCCACGCGCGGGGCGCGATCTCCACGATCTACCAGGAGGTCAACCTCATCCCGCTGATGAGCGTGGCGAGCAACGTGTACCTCGGCCGCGAGCCGAGGAAGAGGTTCGGGCTGGTCGACTGGGCGCGGATGAACTCCGACGCGGCGGCCCTGCTGGCGGACTACGGCATCGAAGCCGACGTCCGCCGTCCACTCGGGACACTCGGCGTCGGCGCGCAGCAGATGGTCGCGCTGGCCCGCGCCGTTTCGGTCGACGCCGATGTCGTGATCATGGACGAGCCGACGTCCTCGCTGGAGCCACGTGAGGTCGAGACGCTGTTCGAGGTCATCGGCAGGCTGCACGAACGCGGGATCGCGATCGTGTACGTCAGCCACCGGATGGACGAGCTGTACCGGATCTGCGAACGGGTGACGGTGCTGCGGGACGGCAAGCGAGTCCACACCGGACCGCTCGCCGACCTGCCGCGCCTGGAGCTGGTGTCGATGATGCTCGGCCGCAGTGTCGGCGACATCCGGTCGCACGGCGCGACGGCGTTCGAGGGCGACCACGAAGCGGGCCGGGAACCGGTGCTGCGCGCGGAGAATCTCACCAGCGGCAACCGGTTGGGTGGTGTCTCGGTCGACATCAGGCCCGGCGAGATCGTCGGGCTGGCCGGGCTGCTCGGCTCCGGCCGGACCGAGACCGCACGGGCGATCGTCGGCGACCTGCCCTTGTCCGGTGGCACCGTCCTCGTCGGCGGAAAGCAAGTCCCGCAAGGGAATGTGGCCGCCGCGATGCGCGTGGGCGTCAGCATGCTCGCCGAGGACCGCAAAACCGAGGGGATCATCCCGCATCTTTCGGTCCGCGAGAACATCGTGCTCGCCGCGTTGCCGAAGCTGTCCCGGTTCGGGCTGGTCAGCCGGGCCCGGCAGGACAGGATCGTCGACACGTTCGTGAAACGCCTGCGGATCAAGGTGTCCGGTCCGGATCAGAAGGTCGCCGAACTCTCCGGCGGCAATCAGCAGAAGGTGCTGCTGGCCCGCTGGCTGTGCACGGAACCGAAGGTGCTGCTGCTCGACGAGCCGACCCGGGGCATCGACGTCGGCGCCAAGGCGGAGGTGCAGGCGCTGATCGACGAACTCGCCAAGGACGGACTCGCGGTCCTGCTCATCTCGTCCGAGATGGAGGAGCTCCTCGACGGCGCCGACCGGCTGGTCGTGCTCAAGGACGGTTCGGTGGTCGGCGAACTGGCGGGGGACCAGCTGACCCAGGACCACGTGCTGGCGGCGATCGCCTCGGGCGGGGAAACGGATGACTAGCACCCAGCAGAGAACTGAGGACTCGGGAACCACCATGACGGACACGGCGAAAACGGTGGACCGGACCAGAGTGGCGCGGTGGCTGCAGGAGTACGGCGTGTACGTCGCCGTCGTCGCGCTCGTCCTGTTCAACATCGCGTTCACCGCGAACTTCCTGACCGTCGGCAACTTCCGGACCCAGCTCATCCAGGCCGCGCCGGTACTGGTGGTCGCGCTCGGGATGGCGCTCGTCATCGGCACCGAGGGCGTCGACCTGTCGGTGGGCGCGGTGATGGCGCTGTCGGCGGCGATCATCCCGCTGTACCTCGGTGCCGGGACGCTGCCCGCGGTCGCCATCGCGCTCGTCGCCGGGCTGGCCGCCGGGACATTGAACGGTGTCCTCGTGGCCAGGATCGGGATCCAGCCGATCGTGGCGACACTGGCCTTGCTCGTCGGCGGGCGAGGGCTCGCGCTGGTGCTCGCCGACGGCCAGCTCGTCCAGCTGCACGATCCGGCTTTCCTGGCACTGGGCACCGGCGAGGTGCTCGGGATCCCGGTGAGTGTGCTCATCGCGGGCGTGCTGGCCGTGCTCATGGCCGCGCTGGTCGGGAAGACGGCGTTCGGCAGGCGGCTGGTCGCGATCGGCGGCAACCGCCGGGCCAGCGTGCTCGCCGGACTGCCGGTCAACCGCGTCCTCATCGGCGTCTACGCCATCTGCGGTCTGCTCGCGGCCCTGGCCGGGGTGCTCTCCACCGCCCGGCTCGGCGCCGGCGACCCCGCGGACGCCGGGCTGCTGATGGAACTGTCCGCGATCACCGCGGTCGTGGTCGGCGGTACCCCGTTGACCGGTGGGCGCGTCCGCATCCTCGGCACGGTGATGGGCGTCCTGCTCATGCAGCTCGTCCGCGCCACGCTCATCAAGCACAACCTGCCGGATTCGACCGCGCAGATGATCCAGGCCGCGATCATCGTCGGCGCGGTGTACGTCGCACGGGAACGGAGCAGCCGATGACCGCGGCGCCCACGATGGCCGCCCAGGACTCCACCCGGCGCGAGCTGATGACCGGGGTCCTGCAGAAACAAGGCGCGGCGATCGCGCTGGTGCTCATGGTCGCCGTCGCGTGGCTGCTGTTCCCGCGCTTCGGCAGCCTGGACAACCTGCGCGACATCGCCCTGCAGAGCTCGTTCCTCGCGATCATCGCGCTCGGGATGACGTTCGTGATCATCACCGGTGGGATCGACCTCTCGGTGGGTTCGGTCTACGCGCTCGGCGGGGTCCTCGCCGCCTACGGGTCGCAATGGGGTTTCCTCGTCGCGCTGCTGCTGCCGTTGGCGGTGTGCGGGCTGATCGGCCTGATCAACGGGCTGCTGGTCGCGAAGACCGGGATGGCGCCGTTCATCGTCACGCTGGCGTCGCTGCTGTTCGCTCGCGGGCTGCTGCTCGCGATCACCAGCGAAGGCGCGACGACGTACAAGATCCCCGAGGGCGAGGCGTTCGTCGAACTCGGTCGCGGCACGCTGTTCGGGTTCGGCTACCCGGTGTTCATCGCGGCGGCGCTCTGCCTGATCGGCGGGCTCCTGCTGCGGCGGACCCGGTTCGGGCAGTCGGTGTTCGCCACCGGCGGCTCGGAGCAGTCCGCGAAGCTGATGGGACTGCCGGTGGCGCGCACCAAGGTCACCGTCTACGTGATGAGCGGCGTCCTTTCCGGACTCGCGGGCGCGCTCACCGCGGCCTATCTCCAGTCTGGCGTCACGGTGATCGGGGTCGGCCTCGAACTGGACGCCATCTCCGTCGTCGTCATCGGCGGCACCCTGCTGACCGGCGGGATGGGCACGATTCTCGGAACGGTCATCGGCGTGGGCATCCGAACGGTCATCCAGAACGTCATCAACCAGATAGGAACTCTCGACAGCAACTACCAGTCGGTGGTCAGCGGCGCGTTCCTCTTGGTGGTCGTTGTGCTGCAACGGTCATTGGCCCGCACGACCGCCCGGAGATAGGGAGATCGCATGCACCGAAGAACCGCGCGCGCCCTGAGCGTCGTCGCCGGTCTGCTGGCCGCCGCGACGACACTCGTCCCCGTCGCCCAAGCCGCCCCGGTCCCGCTGCCGACCCCGTGGACGGACCAGGTCTCGCCGTCGAACGCCCTGCCCGAGTATCCGCGCCCCCAGCTGGTGCGCTCGGAATGGCTCAACCTGAACGGGACCTGGGGGTTCACCGGCGCGCCCAACCTGAACTCGCCGCCGATCGGCAGGCCGCTGAGCGAGAACGTTCTCGTGCCTTACCCGATCGAGTCGATGCTTTCGGGGATCAAACGGCATGAGGACAACATGTTCTACCGCCGGACGTTCACCGTTCCGTCCGCTTGGGACGGCCGCCGGGTGAAGCTCAACTTCGGCGCCGTCACCTGGGAGACCAGGGTCTGGGTCAACGGGACGTCGATCGGGAGCCACACCGGCGGTTTCGACGCCTTCTCGTTCGACATCACCCCGGCGCTCAAGGCGGGGGAGAACGAGATCGTCGTCGGCGTCGCGTCGCCTGTCGACGGCAGCCGGTACCCGGTCGGGAAACAGCGCAAGACACCCAGCGGCATCTTCTACACCGCGGCGTCCGGGATCTGGCAGACCGTGTGGCTGGAACCGGTCCGGGCCGAGCACATCACCCGGCTCGACACCACACCCGATGTCCCGGGCGGCGCGCTCGACCTCGTCGTCCAGGGCACGGCCGGGCAGCAGGCGACCGCCGAGGTGCTTTCCGGCGGTCAAGTCGTCGGCACCGCCACCGGCGCCGTCGGGTCTCACCTGCGGGTCCCAGTGCCGAACGCGCGGCTGTGGTCACCGGACGACCCCTTCCTCTACGACCTGCGGGTGCGCCTGCCGGGCGGCGACGTCGTCACCGGGTACTTCGGGATGCGCTCCCTGGGCAAGGCGATGGTCGGCGGCGTGATGCGGCCGCTGCTCAACGGCAAGTTCGTCTTCCAGCTCGGCACGCTGGACCAGGGATACTGGCCGGACGGCATCTACACCGCGCCGACCGACGAGGCCCTGCGGTTCGACCTCGAACGCCAGAAGGCGCTGGGCTTCAACATGGTCCGCAAGCACATCAAGGTCGAACCGGCGCGGTGGTTCTACCACGCCGACAAGCTCGGGCTGATGGTCTGGCAGGACATGCCCGCGCTCGACGCGATCGACGAGGTCCCGAACGGGCACGCGAACTACGAATCCGAACTGCGGCGGATGATCGATCAGCACAAGGGCATCACGTCGATCGTGCAGTGGGTGCCGTTCAACGAGGGCTGGGGCGAGTACGACGCCGGACGGATCGTCGATCTGGTCCGCTCGATCGACGACACCCGGCTGATCAACCACAACTCGGGGTCCAACTGCTGCGTGTCCGACCCGGACCCGGGCAACGGCGACGTGATCGACGACCACGCCTACCAGATCTCCACCGGCACCAGGCAACCCGACGCGAAACGGGTCGCGGTGCTGGGGGAGTACGGCGGCCTCGGCCGACGCGTCACCGGGCACGAATGGGAACCCGGCAAGGGTTTCGCCTACGGCGCGCTGTACCCGGACGAGACGTCGCTGACGAACCGGTACGTGGAGATCACCAAGCAGGTCGGGCGGATGGTGCACGGCCGGGGGCTTTCCGCGTCGGTTTACACCGAGCCGTACGACGTCGAGAACGAGGTCAACGGCTTCTACACCTACGACCGGCGCGTGCTGAAGATGACCGAGGCGCGGGTGCGCGAGATCAACCAGAAGGTGCTCGCCATCGCCAAGGGCACCGAGGTGGGCCGGGGTGAGCCGATCTCGCTGCGGGTCACCACCTCCGGGTACACGGATCGCTATCTGCGGCACCAGGACGACTTCGTCAGGACCGACGTCCTGGGCGAAGGCAGCACGGACCTCGCGAAGAAGGACGCGACGTTCTGGGCCCGGCAAGGGCTGGCCGACGCGTCGTGCCTGTCGTTCGAGTCGCGGAACTACCCCGGGCAGTTTCTGCGGCACGCGTCGTCGAGGATCCGCAAGGACGCGAACGACGGCTCGGCCCTGTTCGCCGGTGACGCGACCTTCTGCGCGAGAGAAGGCGCCGGCGGAACGGCACTGGAGTCGTTCAACCAGCGTGGCGCCTACATCCGCCACTACGCCGAGACCGTCTATCTCGCGCGCAGCGGCGGGTCGAACCCCTGGGACACGCCGTCGAGCTTCGCCGAGGACACGACGTGGGCGGCTTCGGTCCCGCTCTGGCGCAGCGGCGCGGACCTGCCGCTGGACCAGGCGCGGTCGTTCAAGGTGACCACACCCGGCTTCACCGACCGATTCCTGCGGCACCGTGACGGCCTCGCCCGGACGGACGTGGTGAACGCGTCGAGCGCGGCGTTGCTCAAGGCTGACGCGACGTTCGTCGTCCGGCGCGGTCTCGCCGATCCGTCGTGCTACTCGCTGGAGGCGCGTAACTATCCGGGGCAATTCCTGCGGCACGCGGACTTCCGGGTACGGCTGGGGGCGAACGACAACACCGACCTGTTCCGGCGGGACGCGACGTTCTGCGCCCAGCCGGGTGCCGGTGGCGTGCGGCTCGCGTCGGTGAACGAACTGGGCACGAACATGCGGCACTACGCCGAGGAGGTCTTCGTCGCCACCAGCGGCGGCGGTCACCCGTTCGACAACCCGGCTTCGTATGAGCAGGACGTCACCTGGGCGGTCTCCGCGGCCTGGACTCCGTAACGAGTTCGTGAGTGGCCGAAGTACATGATGGCCCCCTTCCTTGCGCCAGGCGCAAGGAAGGGGGCCATCATGTACTCGCCAGATCGACCCCCGCGGGCATCTAGATCACGCCCGGTAACCTTGCCCTCATGACCGGCCCGGACACACCCGCCTCCTTCAAGCTCGCGTACGTCCCCGGCGTGACGCCCTCGAAGTGGGTCCGGATCTGGGCCGAGCGCTCGCCCGACGTCCCGCTCGACCTCGTCCAGACGACCGCCGCCGACGCCGCCGCGCTCGTCCGGGACCGTGAGGTGGACGCCGTCCTGCTGCGCCTGCCGATCGACCGCGAGGGCCTGCACGCGATCCCGCTCTACACCGAGACGACCGTGGTGGTCGTCCCCAAGGAGCACCTGGTCGCCGCCGCGGACGAGGTCTCCGTCGACGACATCGCCGACGACGTCGTGCTGCACCCGCTCGACGACACGCTGGACTGGGACCGGCCGCCCGGGAAGCCCGCGCTGGAGCGCCCCGCCACCACGGCGGACGCCATCGAACTGGTCGCCGCCGGTGTCGGGCTCCTGGTCGTCCCGCAGTCACTCGCGCGGCTGCACCACCGGCGTGACCTGACCTACCGCCCGATCTCCGGCACGCCGGAGTCCGGCGTCGCGTTGTCCTGGCCGGACGAGGAGACCAGCGACCTGATGGAGCAGTTCATCGGGATCGTCCGTGGCCGGACCGTCAACAGCACGCGGGGCCGGCCACAGGTCCAGGAAAAGCCCGAAAAGAAGACATCGGAGAAGAAACCGCCGCCGAAGAACAAGCGGCCCCAGGCCGGCGGCCGGAAACCGCAGTCCGGGCAGCGCGGCGCTCCCAAGGGCGGGAAGCGCCGCCGCCGCGGCTAGCTCTCGGTACGGGCGGCCTTCAGCCGCGCTTCTTCCTTGCGGACCTCGGCCTGGGTTTCGCGCTCCCGCTTCAGCCAGTCGGGGTCTTCGGTCTTGACCGCGTCGATCTGCTCGGTGGTGAGGGCGTCGGTGATCCCGCCCCGCGCCAGGCCGCTGATCGAGATGCCCAGCTTCGCCGCGATGACCGGCCGCGGGTGCGGCCCGTTCCGGCGCAGCTCGCGCAACCACTCGGGCGGTTCGGCCTGCAGCGCGTTCAGCTCGTCGCGGGAGACGACACCCTCCTGGAACTCCGCCGGGGTGGCTTCGAGGTACACACCCAGCTTCTTCGCCGCTGTCGCGGGCTTCATCGTTTGAGGGGTTTTCTGCGACGTCATTGCATCAGGGTAACGAGCGGCCCGGGCACCCCTGATCACACCCGGTGATCGGGCTCTCGTACCCGACAGCCAGGTGTCGAGCGCCTGCCTCCCCACGAAGTCCGGCACCAGGATCATGCTTCCTCACCCACGACCAAAATACCGTCAGGCGCCCTTGATCGGGAGAGGAAACACCCCCAGACCGGCGAGCACCCCGGCGACGGCGACGATGACGAGAAGCAGCCACGCGACCGGATGCCCGAGGTTGAGCGTCCAGTAGGTGCCGACCCGCCGATGCACCAGCAGCGCCGGGTCGTTCCGATTCAGGTAGACCATCCCGGCCGCGAACCAGTAGCGGTCGTCGTCGCGTTGTTCGTAGCGGGTTTCGGATTCGCCCGCGGTGGGGGACAGTCGGTGTCCGGCGTCGCCGGAACGGAGGGAAAAACCGATCCACGCGATGAAGGCGGCCAGAAGCGGCAGGTACGCCACGATCGTGACCGGCACGGTCGTGTCGGCGACGCCCCACAGCTGGAGCGAAACGACGAGCAGCGTCGCGTTGGCGCAGCCGGCGGAGACCAGCAGCAGGCTGAGCACGCCGTGCAGGTACTCCCGGTATCTCGAAGCCGATGCCGACGGTTGTGCGGCGTCGATCTCGGGGCGGGCCCGTGAGATCGCGACGGTCAGAAGCGAGATCAGGACGACGACCAGAACCTGCGCGAAGACCGTGGAAAAGCTCTTCGCGTCCTCGGCAAGGCCGACGACGGCCGTTACGACGGCGAGCAACACCGACGGCGTCAAAAGAATCCACTGTGGACGAACGGGGTCCGATCGCAGCGAGGTATCGGCGGCGACCGCCTGCCGTGTCCCGGCGTACCAGCCGCCGTCGCGTTTCGCGGCGATGATCGAACGATGCGCCAGGCTGCCCAGCACCGCGTAAAGCGCGACGAGGCCGACGATGACGAGGTCGATTCGCGTCGTCCAGCCGGAGAGAACCACGGCGCTCGCGACGACCGCGCCCACCGCGATGCCCCGGTTGTAGCGACGGCGCGCGAAGGCGATGGCGGGGTCGCCGGTGCGCCTGGCGGGGATCCGGACGCCGAAGGGCAGCGTGGGCCGGGCCAGCGCGGGCCCCGAGCCGAAGGCGGCCGCGACGAACGCGATCAGGGCCAGGTTCAGCCAAACCGGTCCGGTCATGGCCGGGTGCTCACCGCGAAGGAGTCCAGCACGGTCTCGCACCGGCTCGTCACCTCGCGCGGGCCCAGACCGAGCGCGACGGCTTCCGCGAGCAGGGTGCGGAGGCGTTCCTGCCACTCGTCCGCGTAGCCGTCCTCCGCCGGTCCGGACGACGCGTCCCGCCGGACGACGGCCCCGGTCTTGCGGTTGATCCGGATGAACCCCTGTGTCCGCAGAAGGTCGTAGGCCTTGTTGACGGTGTGGAAGTTGATCCCGAGATCGGCGCCGAGTTGCCGGGTGGAGGGCAGGGCGGTGCCCTCGGCCAGCGCGCCGTCGGCCACGGCTTCGACGATCCGGTCGCGGATCTGCTGGTAGATCGGAACCTCGCTGTCGAGGTCGAGAGTCAGCAACACCCGTCAAGGATATCTGCTATACACTTGCTATAACAACTACATCAGCTATCGCTCAGGGGAAGGTGGTCAGGATGGCGACGATCGACATCGCCGATGGCGGCGTGCGGGTGAGGTTCTCGGCCTGGGAGAGGCCGGCCGTGTGGCGCGGGGAAGTGGTCGTGCCGCGGGCGGCGATCAGGGTCGTCGAACTCGTCGGCGCGCCGGTGGGGCGGGCGCGCGGGGGGCGGGCCGGAGTGCTGGTCAGCGGAGTGCTGAAGGTGGGTTACTGGGGGTTGGGGACCGGGGTCCGGCAGCTGGTTTCGGTCCGCAGGGGAGTCCCGGCGCTGCGGATCGCGATCGATCGTGAGGCCGCCGGGCTGCCCTTCGACGAGGTGCTCGTCAGCGTGCGGAACGCGGCGGAACTCGCCGGCGCGCTCGCGCCGGCGACCGTTCAGAGGTAGTCGAAGAACCGGTCCCACCACGACGGTGGCCGGTCCGGCGGATAGAGGGAGTCGAAGCCGCTGATCCCGGTGTACTTGGTCCACAGCGGGTGTTCGGAGACGGGCAGGTAGCCGAGTGCTTCCAGCTCGTCTTCGACCCGTCTTCGGTCCCGTGCCGGGAAGAGCTCCCGTTCCTCGTCCTCGTCGTAGCTGCCCGGATTCCCCAGTGTCACCGCGACGAGGCCGCCGAAATTGCTGACCGTGACGGTCACCTGGTCCTGTGCGGAGGTGGCGCTCGCCGGGATCACGATCCTGCCGAGGTGGCTGGCGTCCTGCACGTGGCGATCGACTTCGCACGAGCAGTCGAATCGCCGCTCCAGCCGCTCGGCCAGCCGTTCGAAGCGTGCCCGCGCCGCCGGTCCGTCGAAGTCGTGCGGCACTTCCCACTGGCCGGGTTCGTCCAGCTCGCGCAGCATCGCCCAGGTCTGCTGTTCGTCGAGGGGCATCGTCGCCTCCCGGCCTCGGGTGGTCTAGTCCACTTACCGAACTGACCTTAGTCAGCCGTGTCCCGTGCGGACAATGGTGGGACGAATTCTGGTCCGAAAATGTTTTGTGGCGACGGCGGGGGTAGCGCCAGCGCTACCCGGGATTCGGCAGCCTGCACTCCTGATCCGCGAGGCCGGTTCGGCCAGTGTTGTCGGTGTCGATCCGATCGAGTGAGGAGTGCGCATGACAGTACGCAAGGGGGTCGTGGTCCTGACGGTGGCGGGGCTGCTGGGCACCGTGGGGGCCACCACGGCGGATGCCGCCCCGGCGAAGGGGCAGGACCTGCGGAAGAGTCTCGACTCGTTGGTGCGTCAGGAGAAGTTCCCGGCCGCGCTGGCCACCGTGACCGAACGGGGGCGCAGGACGTCGCTGGTCGCGGGTTCCTCGCGGATCGAGCGCCAGGTTCCCGTTCCGCGGGTCGGCTCGGTCCGGGCCGGCAGCAACACCAAGACCTTCACCGCGGTCGTGGTCCTGCAACTGGTGGCCGAGGGCAAGGTGGAACTGGACGCGCCGATCGAGAAATACCTTCCCGGAATCGTGCGTGGTGAAGGCATCGACGCCGGGAAGATCACCATCCGGCACCTCCTTCAGCACACCAGCGGGCTGCCGAACTACACCGAGTACCTCGGGCTGCAGGACTTCGAGAAGGTGCAGCACCGGTACGTCCCGAACCACGAACTGCTCGCCGCGGCCCTGAGTCATCCGGCGAAGTTCGCGCCGGGCACCAAATGGGAGTACAGCAACACCGGCTACCTGCTGGCGGGCATGGTGGTCGAGAAGGTGACCGGACGCCCGATCCACGAGCAGATCACCGAACGCGTGATCAAGAAGGCTGGCCTGAAGCACACCTACTGGCCGCTGATCGGCGACCAGACCATCCAGGGACCGCACCCGCACGGTTACGCCATCGGCGACTCGGCCACCGGCAAGGTGGTCGACGCGACCGAGCTGGACCCGTCCTGGGGTGGTGCCGCCGGCCAGCTGATCTCGACGCCGGGTGACCTCGGCGAGTTCTTCAAGGTGCTGCTCGAAGGCAGACTGCTGCCTGCCGCGCAGCTGGCCGAGATGAGGAAGACGGTCGACGTGTCCGTGTTCCCCGGGGCGAAGTACGGCCTGGGCCTGATGAGCAATCCGCTCAGCTGCGGCGGGGTGTACTGGGGACACGGCGGCGACATCCACGGCTTCGAAACCCGTGGCGGGGCAACGGAAGACGGTCGCACCGTCGGGCTCGCGGTGACCGCGATGCCGGGGACCTTCGGCGACGCGGAGAAGGGCTCGAAGGCCGTCATGGCCACTGTGGACACTGCCTTCTGCAAGTGACGGAACCGGCCAGGCCTGCTTGTCGTCCTGGGAAAGCAGCCGATCCCCGGACCCTTTCCGGGGCGGGATGGAGAGGCGCAACGCCTTGATGAGCGCGAGTGCGTGAGCGCGTCCCGCGCGATCGGCTTTGAGGGACCACAGGGAAATGATCGCGACGAGCAAGACGCGAAGGAGTGCGATGGACGCGGTGAGGGCACCGGTCCCGACCAGCCACGGAACGAGGTCCGTCATCGCCACCTCCGACAATCCACCCGAACGATCAGGGTGACGATTCCGGGGTCGCATGCCTCGCGGGGCGATGGAAAAACGGTGTCACGGGCGGATGGGCCGCGCAACCATAGTCCTGCTGACAGACCAACATCCCGTCAACTGCGGTATGCCGGGGCCACGAGGTGTGAGCGAGAGCGGCATATCGGGCCGAATCGATCGGCGCGGTCCGCGATCGCTGGTCCGATCGGGAAGAGAGGCGTCACAGGCCGTGGCTGCCCAGTGATCGACGCCTGTTCGCCCACGGAACACCGTGGGCGAACAGGCGCTCGATCCGCTGTCACCCGGCGATCGGGCGCCGGGTGACAGCAGTCTTCACCCGGTCACGGCACGGGGTGTGGCGGACGGCAGTTCTGCCGCGGCAACGCGTGCGAACCGTTGGTGTACACGCCGTCCGCGATCGTGTCCTCCATGATCGAGCGGTGATCGGTGGGGCGGGCCCACTGGTAGCAAAGGTGCTGGGCGAAGTACCCGCCAGGCGCTTCGAGGGTGTCGAAGTGGCAGACGCCGTCGGTCTCGATGCAATAGCGGATGAACGGGATACCGCCGAAATCGGTACGGCCGGGCCCGAACGAGACGTAGCCGCCGAACGGCGACGGCGCCCCGGTGCCCGCCGGGAGCACCGCGCTGATCCCGCGTCCGGGCGGACCGACGGGTTGCATCGGGTCGGCGAAGATCTTCGCGCTGAACCGCGACTTGTCGACGGCAAGGTTCCCGTCGGCGATGTCGTTCAGCACCTTGTTCGCGACCAGCGCGCCCTGCGAGTACCCGACGACGGTGAAGTCCGCGCCGGGGTTCTCGTCGAAGGAGCTCTGGACGACACGACGGGCTTCCTCGTGCCCGCGCGCGACGCTCTGGTCCATCGGTGTCTGGTCGCAGTTGGGCAACCCGGCAGCCCCTGCCGGGTAGTGGACGACCTTCTTGATGCCGCCTCGCAACCAGGCGTCGTTGTAGACGGTCGCGGCTCCGTCGCAGGTGCCGCCGATGAGGATGTAGTAGTGCGCCTGGTCGGCCGTCTCGGCCTGGGCCGACGGCGCGATGGCGCCGATCAGCCCGGTGGCCAGTGCGGCCGCCGCCAGGACCCCCCTGAATTTCTTCACATTCATCGTCCCTTCCGTTCGACTACGGTGCGTGTCCGAACGTTAGGGATGCGTCATGAAATTTTGATGAAACCCGCCGTCAGGCCCAACGGGTGCGACCAGATGGCGTCAATGGGAAAGCACGTTGACCACGTGACCACTGGGATCGCGGACGAAGAACCGCCGGACACCCCACTGCTCGTCGGTCAGTTCGTGCACGATCTCCGCTCCCGACGCCTTGGCCGCCGCGTACGCCTTGTCGACATCGTCGACTTCGATCGAGGCGACCGGCACGACGGGCGCCGTCTCGTCATGGGTCATGAGGCTCAGCTGGACCTCCGGCCGGTCCGGATCCGCCAGCGTCACGATCCAGCCGTGGTCCATCACCACCTGGAAGCCGAGAACCTGTACGTAGAAGGCCTTCGTCTGCTCCAGCGTCCGGGTTTCGAGGTCGGTGAACACTCTCTTGATCGACATGCGCCGATACTGGCACAGGGGTCCGACGCTTTCGGGGGAGCAGGAGCGGCGTCGCGAGCATGAGCGCCCCGGCGATGCCGACGGCGGCGCGCGGGCCGGTGAACGCGGCGAGCAGACCCCACAGTGCGGTCAGGGCCGCGGTGGTGAGCTTGCCGGCGATCGACCAGGCCGACAGCGTGCGCGCCGCGCGGTCGAGGGGCACCAGTTCGAGCCTGCTGGTGGCGAGCACCGGGTTGAACACGCCGATACAGGTGATCAGCGCGAATTCGACGACGATGACCAGGACCAGACCGGGAACACCCGGCTGGATGAAGACCAGCCCGACGGGCCAGCAGACGCGCAGCCATCCGGCGACGAAGAGGACCCGATCCCGGCCGTACCGGGCGACCACGTTCTGGGAGATCCTCGATCCGATCAGCCCGCCGAGACAAGGCACGGCGAAGGTCACCGCGTACTCCCACGGGGCGAAACCGAGCTGCCCGAGCATCAGGACGGCCATCAGCGGCGCGGTCGCCATGATCAGGCCGTTGACCACGATCGTGTTGACGAACAGCGGGCGCAACACCGGATGGGTGAGGATGAATCGCCAGCCTTCCCGCAGGTCGCGGCTGGTCAGCCGAGGGCCGTCGGGCTTCGCGGGTGGCGGCTCCGCACCGCCGACGGCGCGGATCCCGGCCGCCGACAGCAGATAGCTGACCGCGTCGGCCGCGATCGTGATCACCGGCCCGAAGAGACCGACGGCGAACCCGCCGAGCGGCGGGCCGAGCACCGTCGCGGTCCAGGTCGTCGACTCGAACCGGGCGTTCGCGACGAGCAGATCCTCCCGCGGCAGCAGCGTTTTCAGGAACGCCCCGCTGGCGGCCAGGAACGTGATGTCGGCCGCCGCGACGACGACCGACACCGCGAGAAGCTGCCAGAAACCGAGCAATCCGAGCGTGTACGCCACCGGAACGGTCAGCAGCGCCAGGCAGCGGACGAGGTCCATCGCGATCATCACCGGCCGCTTGCGGCGGAACTCGACCCAGGGGCCGAGCGGCAGCGCGACCACCGCGCCCACCACGAGACCGGCGGACGCCAGCAGCGAGACCTCGGTGGTGCCCGCGCCCAGCGCCACGATGGCGATCAGGCTGAACGCGTCGAACGCGAACCGCGTACCGAACGCGCTCGCCGCGTATGCCGCCCAGAGCCAGCCGAACCGTCGTCCCAGTGATCTCCCACGCACCCGCGAGATCAAAGCAAGCCGGGACGCGCCTGTCGAACAACGGGTCGTTGGCGGGTCACAACCGGGAGTTGTGCGACCCGCTCAGAGATCCCCGAGCGCGGTGACCGGCGATTCGACGCAGTCCGCGACGAACCGCAGGAACCCGCCGGCGGTCCCGCCGTCGCACACCCGATGGTCGAACGCCAGCGTCAGCTCACAGATCTTCCGCGCCACCAGCGCGCCGTCGACCACCCAGGCCCGGTCGATGATCCGGCCGATGCCGAGGATCGCCGCCTCCGGGTGATTGATGATCGCGGCGGAGCCGTCCACCCCGAACACTCCGTAGTTGTTCACCGTGAACGTCCCGCCGGTGAGGCCCGCCGGGCCGAGTTTTCCCTCCCTGGCTTGCGCGGTGCGCTCGCCGATCGCGGCCGAAAGCTCCCTTGTGGACAGTGAACCCGCGTCGCGGACGACAGGGACGACCAGTCCGCGCTCGGTCTGCGCGGCGAAGCCGAGGTTGATGTCTCGCAGCTGGACGATTTCGTCGCCTTCGACGCGTGAGTTCAGCTCTGGGTATTTCCGCAGGCCCGCGACGGCGAACCGGGCGACGAGACCGAGGAAGCTCACCGGGCGATCCGGCGCCGACGCGTTCAGTGCCTTGCGCGCGGCGACGAGTTCGGTCGCGTCGACGTCGACCCAGACCGTCGCCTCCGGGATCTGGCGTCGCGAGGCCGTCAGCTTGTCGGCGACCGCCTTCCGGACTCCCGTCAGCGGGATCCGCGTCTCGCCGTCCTTCTGCTCGGGAACGGTGAGCGCCGCTTCGACGTCGGCGCGGCGGATGATGCCACCAGGCCCGCTGCCGGTCAGTTTCGTCAGATCGATCTTGTTGTCCGAGGCCATCTTCCGGACGAACGGCGAGATCACGCCCGGCGCTTTCGACGGCTTCTCCGGAGCGGTGGTGACGACGGTGCGCGTCCGGCGGCGTCTCGTCGTGGTGGTCGTCCCGTAGCCGATGAGGACGTTGCCGCTGCCTTCACTCGCCGTGGTCACGCCGGGTTCGGCGAAGCCGGGGCCGATGGTGAGCAGGGGAGCGCCGACCCGCAGCGCTTGACCGGGTTCGCCGTGGAGGCGGGTGACGACGCCGGCGAACGGCACCGGCACCTCGACGGCCGCTTTCGCCGTCTCCACCTCGACGACGGGCTGGTCGACACCCACGGTGTCGCCTTCCGCGACGAGCCAGGTGACGATGGTGCCCTCGGTCAAGCCCTCGCCGAGGTCCGGGAGCAGGAAGTCAGGCACCGGCCACCACCGGTTCGTCGTTCCACTGCAGCCGGGCGACGGTGTCCAGGATCCGGTCGACGTCCGGCAGCTGGTGGCGCTCCAGTTTCGGCGGCGGATAAGGGATGTCGAGCCCGGTGACGCGCAGGACGGGCGCGTGCAGCTGGTGGAAGCACTGCTCGGTGACCCGCGCGACCACCTCGGCGCCGTAGCCGCCGAAACCGGCGGCCTCGTGGACGACGACCGCGCGTCCGGTGCGGCGCACCGAAGCGGTGACGGTCTCGTCGTCG
Organism: Amycolatopsis oliviviridis; assembly: GCF_014654365.1. Classification (GTDB taxonomy): domain Bacteria; phylum Actinomycetota; class Actinomycetes; order Mycobacteriales; family Pseudonocardiaceae; genus Amycolatopsis; species Amycolatopsis oliviviridis. The sequence continues at coordinate 1,356,517 of NZ_BNAY01000001.1, read as the reverse complement.
AACGGGTTCAGGGACCGGAGATCGACCACCTCGACGTCCCAGCCCTCGGCCTTCGCGGCCTCCGCGCTCTCCAACGCGGTGGCGACCATCGGGCCGTACGCGATCAGCGTGACGTCCTTGCCCTCGCGGCGCACGACCGCGCGATCCATCGCCGCGCCGTCCCGGGTGAAGGACACGGTCTCCTTCGACCAGTAGCGGCATTTGGGTTCGAGGAAGATCACCGGATCCGGTGAGTCGATCGAATCACGCAGGAGGTCGTAGGCGTCCTGGGGAGTGCCGGGCGTGACGACCTGCAGCCCGGGCGTGTGGGTGTAGTAGGCCTCGCTCGAATCGCAGTGGTGCTCGACGCCGCCGATCCCGCCCGCGTACGGGATCCGGATGACCATCGGCAGTGACAGCGCGCCGCGGGTGCGGTTCCGCAGTTTCGCGACATGCGAGGTGATCTGCTCGAAGGCGGGGTAGGCGAAGGCGTCGAACTGCATTTCGACCACCGGGCGGAACCCGCCCATCGCCATCCCGACCGCGAAGCCCACGATGCCGGACTCCGCCAGCGGCGTGTCGAAACAGCGTTCCTCGCCGAAGTCGGCGGTGATGCCGTCGGTCACCCGGAACACGCCGCCGAGCGGACCGACGTCCTCGCCGAAGATCAGCACGCGGTCGTCGTCCTTGACCGCGTCACGCAGGGCCGCGTTGAGCGCTTGTGCCATCGAGATCTCGGTCATCAGCCCTCCACGGCTTCCAGTTCGGCCGCGACCAGCGCGCGCTGAGCGGCCAGCTGACGGGTCGGAACGGCGTATACGTGCTCGAACAGCGACAGCGGATCCGGTTCCACATCGGCGTTCAGGGTGTCGCGCACCCCGGCCGCGAACGTCTCCGCCTCGGCCCGGAACCGCTCGATGTCGTTGTCGGACAACAGGTTCTTGCTGGTCAAGTACGTTTCGAGGCGCCGGACCGGGTCCGCCGCGCGCCACTTGTCGACCTCGGCCTGGTCGCGGTACCGGGTGGCGTCGTCGGCGTTGGTGTGCGCGTCGATGCGGTAGGTGTGCGCCTCGACCAGGACCGGTCCGCGACCGGAACGCGCGTGCGCGACGGCGTCGTCGAGCACGGAGAGGACCGCGAGGGCGTCGTTGCCGTCGACCTGCTCCGAGCGGACGCCGTAGCCGACGCCCTTGTAGGCCAGCGCGGGCGCGGCGCTCTGCTTCTCGAACGGCACCGAGATCGCGAACCCGTTGTTCTGCACGAAGAACACCACAGGTGCCTTGAACACGGCCGCGAAGTTGAGTGCCTCGTGGAAGTCACCCTCGCTGGTCGCGCCGTCCCCGATGAGCGCGAACGCGACGGCGTCTTCGCCACGGCGCCGCATCGCGTGCGCGAGCCCGGCGGCGTGGAGGGTCTGGGTGGCCAGCGGAGTGCACTGCGGCGCGACACGGGTCTCGGCGGGGTCGTAGCCGCAGTGCGCGTCGCCGCGGAGCAGCGTCAGGATCTCGCCCGGTTCGAGCCCGCGGGCGACCAGCGCGACCGAGTCACGGTAGGTGGGGAAGAGCCAGTCGGCTTCGGTGAGCGCCAGCGCGCTCGCGACCTGGCAGGCCTCCTGGCCGGCGCTCGACGGGTAGACCGCGAGACGACCCTGTTTGGTCAGCGCGGTCGCTTGCGCGTCGAACCGGCGGCCGAGCACCATCAGCCGGTAGGCCTCGACGAGCCGATCGGACGGCGGCTCGGCGTAGCCGCCGTGCTCGTCGACACGCGTGCCGTCCTCGGCGAGGAACCGCACCGGGACCTCGGACGGCAGCAACGCGGCGGCAGGGGTCTCCCGCGACATGCGCAGCACCACCTTTCACAGACATATGATGCTGAGATGGTGGTTTCCGGAGTCCTGGTGTTCAAGAGGCAGGTGAAATGAGCGACAAACTGTCCGGCGGATCGGTTCAGTCGCACCAAACGTCCAATAGTGGCGTGGTTCACGGGACGGATCCGGGACGAACGGTCCTTGCCCTCGACGACATCGACCGCGCGATCCTCGCCGAGCTGTCCGCCGACGGCAGGCTCGCGATCCGCGCGCTGGCGGAACGACTGCACATCTCGCGCACCAACGCGTACGCGAGGCTCGACCGGCTGATGTCCGAAGGCGTCATAACCGGCTTCCACGCCCGGATCGACCCGAGGCGCGCCGGACTCGGGACGAGCGCGTACATCCTGATCACCGTCGAGCAGACGTCCTGGCGCACGATGTCGGCCGAACTGCGGGAGATCCCGTTCGTCGAGCACGTGTCGCTGGTCGGCGGCGATTTCGACATCCTGCTGCTGGTGCGGACGCCGGACAACGCTTCACTGCGGGACGTCGTCCTGGTGCGACTTCAGGAGTTGGACGGCGTGCGGTCGACCCGGACCTGGCTGATCTTCGAGGAACAGCAGGGCGGCGGCGCCCTCCTTTAGTCCTCTGAATGCGGTCGTTACACCACGGTCGTCCTGATGGCGTGAGCTGAATGGTCTATTCCACCGGACAGGTCACTGAACAAACCTGGCTCTGCCGTTGGAAAATCTCATACCCTCCGTGTCAGGCCGAAGGGAGCTGACCTGATGAGGTGGACCTGGGTGCGTGCGGCGGTGGCCATGGTGGTCGCCGCGGCAAGTCTCGCGATCGTCCCGACGAGTCAGCCGAGCACCGCCGAAGCCTCGGTGTCACCCGCCGCGGCCGGCCGGTCCGCGATCTACGGCGGGGGACCGTTCTATCAGGACGGGCAGGGCGTCATGGACACCCTCCGATCGTCCGGCTTCACCACGGTCATCCTGTGGAGCATCCACGTCCACGACAACGGCGATCTGTACTACAACGACCACCTCGTGGTCAGCGGCGGCCAGTACGTCGGCGACGCCGGCTGGCCCGCGCGGCTGCGGTCCCTGAAGCAGGCGCCGACGTCGGTCGACCGCATCGAGGTCTCGGTCGGTGCCTGGGGTACGCCGGACTGGGAAGCCATCGACAAGCTGATCACCCGCGACGGCACCGGCAGCGGGACGATCCTGTACCGCAACTTCCTGGCGCTGAAGAACGCCACCGGCGCGGACGCGATCAACAACGACGACGAGGCGCACTACGACGTCGACTCCACCGTCACCTTCGCGCGGATGGCGAACGCCATGGGCTACCGGAACTTCACTCTCGCGCCCTACACCGCGGTTTCGTACTGGCAGGGCGTGAAGAACGGTCTCGGCGCCCTGATCGATCGTGTCTACCTGCAGGCCTACGCGGGCGGGAGCGGCAACAACCCGGCGACGTGGTCGCAGTCGCTCGGCATGCCGGTCGACCCGGGACTGTGGAGCAAGAACGGCTCCGGCTGTTCCTCGGGAGACTCGCCCGCGCAGGTGGAGAGCAAGATGCCGTCCTGGAAGTCCTCCGCGGGGATCCCCGGTGGCTTCATGTGGCTGTTCGACGACATCAAGAAGTGCTCGGCGCAAGGCACGGCCGCCGACTACGCGCGGGCGATCAACACCGCCACCACCAGCTGACCCCTGGCCGCGCCAGGGAGTCCCGGGCGACGCCGGTGAGACGTCGTCCGGGACTCCTGTAACACTTTCCGTCCGCTCGCCGAATACAGGCGGGTCCCACGGCGGAGGCGGAGGAATCGTGGCGCGTGTCCTGCTCCTGATAGCGGCCGCTGTCTTCACCGCCGGACCTGTCACGGCCGTAGCCGACGGACACCGAATGCCAGACGGGTGGCAGCGTTGACCGAGAGCTATCGCCGGACACCCCATTCGGGTGATAACGGTTCGGCATTCGCTGTATCTGAGCTGCTCCCCATTGACACCTTCCTACGATCGCGGCGACTGGGTGGAGGAATGCGGTGACGGTGGAGGGCGCGGGTCAGGACTACCTGACGCGGCAGATCGGGGCACTGCTCGCAGCGATTCGCGAGGAGGGGCCGGTCGGGGAGGGCAGACGCAGTTTCCGGCTCGCCGGGCATCTCGCCGCGGAGGGCGGGTTCCACCTCGGCGACATCCTCGCCGCGACGGCGCATCTGCTGGCCGTCCACGCGTGGAACAACGGCTACCTCGCCGCGGCGGAGGTGCTGACCCGCCGCATGCGGGACTTCGGCGCCGAGTCGGTGGAACTAGTGCAGCACCTCGTGCGGCTGGAGACCGGGAGCGAACAGGGGTGGCTTCCGCGGGATGACCGGGAAGCCCTCATCGATTACGCGCGGCGGGTCCAGCGTCCCGACATCGAACAGCGGGCGCGGGCGATCGCGCCGTTGCTGCCGGACGTCAGCGATCCCGAGAGTCCGGATCGGATGGCCAGTGAGTCGTGAGATAGTGCTCGGGATCCGCGAGGACGCCGCGGATCACCGAGCCCGCCGCGCCGCGCACGGCGGCTCCCGTACCGAGGGCCGATCGGATGATCCGCACCGGCGACCACGCGGTGCTGGGCACACGGCGCCCGAGTTCGGCGAGGAGCGGCTCCCGCAGCCACGGCTCGAGCCGCGCGTAGGTCCCGCCTAGCACCACGGCGGGCACGTCCATCAGATTGACCACAGTGGACAGTCCGACGCCGAGGTGCCCGGCGACGGTGGTGACCGCCGAAAGTGCCGCCTCGTCGCCCGATTCGAGCGCGGAGATCAGGGCGTCCACGGTCTCGGCGCCCGCCAGCCGCAGGATCTCCTCCTGGCCTGCCATCCGTTCCAGGCAGCCGTTCGCGCCACAGGAACACGGCGGACCGTCGGGCGCCACCGGCAGGTGACCGATCTCGCCGCCCGCGCCCCGGACGCCCTCGAACAGCGTGCGGCCCAGCACGATTCCCGCCCCGATCCCGATCTCCCCGGACACGTGGACGAAATCGGGCAGCGCCGAGCCGTGCCAGAGTTCGGCGAGCGCGGCGAAGTTGGCCTCGTTGGCGACGGTGAACGTCTCGCCGAGCCGGTCCGCGAGATCGACGTCGCGCCAGCCCAGGTTCGGGGCGAGCCGCACGAGGCCGGATTCGACCAGGCCCGGAACCGCGATCCCGACACCGCCGATGGGCACGCCCATCGCCTCCGCCTGCTTCCGTGCGCGGCGCAAGAACGCCGACACGCGCTGGAAGACGCGAGGGGTCCGGTTGTCCGCGTATCGGACCTCTTCGGCCCGGACGGTGCCGGTCAAATCGACCAGGCAGGACGCCAGATAGTCGACGCCGATCTCGATGCCGAGCCCGTGCGGACCGGTGGGGGAGAGGGAGACGACGGTGCCGCGCCGTCCGGGTCCGACGCGCTGTTCGGGTTCGCCTTCGGCCACGAGGTCGGCCGCGATCAAGCGGTCGACCACGCTCGACACGGTGGCCTTCGTGAGCCCGGTGGCGGCGGCGAGGCCTGCCCGCGAAGTGCCCGGGCCGTCCGTGATCGCGCGGAGGACGAGGGCGGCGTTGTGCTGTCGCACGGTGTGCTGTCCCGCCGGACGCGTGCCGATCATCGCGCGATTGTATTCGTTCGATGCCTGAACGAAAGGCTTGACCCGCTGCGGGACGCGTCGATAAGTTCAGGCATCAAACTAATTGGTGGAGGCGAGATGGCTCAGGCACCGACGCGTGAGGACAAGTTCAGCTTCGGGCTGTGGACCGTGGGCTGGCAGGCGAACGACATGTTCGGTCCGGCGAGCCGGGGTCCGCTCGACCCGGTCGAAGCCGTGCACCGCCTCTCGGACCTCGGCGCCTGGGGCATCACCTTCCACGACGACGACCTCGTCCCGTTCGGCTCGGCCGACGCCGAACGCGCCCGGCACCTGAAGCGCTTCCAGGGCGCGCTCGACGAGACCGGTCTCGTCGTGCCGATGGTGACCACGAACCTGTTCAGCCACCCCGTTTTCAAGGACGGCGGCCTGACCAGCAACGACCGCGACGTCCGCCGCTACGCGCTGCGGAAGGTGCTGCGGAACCTCGATCTCGCCGCCGAGCTCGGCGCGTCGACGTTCGTGCTCTGGGGTGGTCGCGAAGGCAGCGAGACCGACGCCGCGAAGGACGTCCGCGCGGCGATGGACCGCTACCGCGAGGGCATCGACTTCCTCGCCCAGTACGTCATCGACCAGGGCTACGGCCTTCGGCTCGCGCTCGAACCGAAGCCGAACGAACCGCGCGGCGACATCCTGCTGCCGACCGTCGGGCACGCGCTCGCGTTCATCTCCACACTGGACAACCACGAGATCGTCGGGGTGAACCCGGAGGTCGGGCACGAGCAGATGGCCGGACTCAACATCGTCCACGGCATCGGGCAGGCCCTGTGGCAGGGCAAGCTGTTCCACATCGACCTCAACGGCCAGCGTGGCCCGCGGTTCGACCAGGACCTGGTGTTCGGGCACGGCGACGTGCTCTCGTCCTTCTTCCTGGTCGACCTGCTGGAGCACGGCGGCTACGACGGACCACGCCACTTCGACTACAAGCCGCTGCGCACGGAGAACATGGACGGCGTCTGGGCCAGCGCCGAGGCCAACATGGCCAGTTACCTGCTGTTCGCCGAACGCTCGCGGGCCTTCCGCGCCGATCCCGACGTGCGGGCCGCGCTGGACGCCGCCCTCGTCCCGGAACTGGCGACGCCGACGCTCGGCGAGGGCGAGACGGCCGCGGATCTGCTGGCGGACCGGTCGGCGTTCGAGGACTTCGATCCGGACAAGGCGGCGGAACGCGGTTACGGCTTCATCCGCCTGTCCCAGCTCGCCCTCGAACACCTCACCGGCGGCCGCTAGGCACTGTCCGGCAAGTCGTGTTCGCGGTCTCCGCGCCCAGGCGGTCCCTGACGGCACGGGCGGATGCGCCCGAGTACAACCCGGTACGAGGCCGATCCGCCCGCACCGCCAGGAACCACCTGGATCACGAAGCCCATCGAACAGACTTGCCGGACAGCGCCTAGAACCGGTCGACGTCGATGACCGCTTTGGCGAACTCCTCGGGCGCCTCCTGCGGCACGTTGTGGCCGATCCCGTTCAGGATCCGGTGCTCGTACTTGCCGGAGAACTTCGACCGGTAGGCCTTGCCGTCGGTGTTCGGGCCGTCGAAGTCGCTGCCGATCGTGATGGTGGGCACCGAAACCGCCGGGCCCTGCGCGAGTTTCTGTTCGAGGGCGTCGAGTTTCGGGTCGCCCTCGGCGAGGCTGAGCCGCCAGCGGTAGTTGTGGATCACGATGGCGACGTGGTCCGGATTGTCGAAACAGGCAGCCGAACGGTCGTAGGTCGCGTCGTCGAAGGTCCACTTCGGCGACGCGATCTTCCAGATCAGCTTGTTGAAGTCGTGGCGGTTCTTCGTGTAGCCGAGGATGCCGCGCTCGGTGGCGAAGTAGTACTGGTACCACCACCCGAGCTCGGCGGCAGGGGAGAGCGGCTGCTTGTTGGTCTCCCGGTTGGTGACCAGGTAGCCGCTCACCGACACGAGCGCCTTGCACCGCTCGGGCCACAGCGCGGCGATGATCACGGCCGTGCGGGCGCCCCAGTCGTAGCCACCGAAGACGGCCTTCTCGATCTTGAGGGCGTCCAGCAGCGCGACGATGTCGGCGGCTATCGCGGACTGCTGGCCGTTGCGGAAGGTGTCCTTCGACAGGAACCGGGTCGACCCGTAGCCCCGCAGGAACGGCACGATCACCCGGTACCCGGCCGCGACCAGGCGCGGGGTGACGTCGACGTAGCTGTGGATGTCGTAGGGCCAGCCGTGCAGGAGGACCACCACCGGACCGTCGGCGGGGCCGGCCTCGGCGTACCCGATGCTCAGTTCCCCGGCGTCGATCTGCTTGAGCGGGCCGAACGAGGTGTTCCCGCCGGTGGTGGCCGGTGCCGCCGCCGGTGCGGCCGCGGGCTGGGCCGAGCAACCCGCCACGGTGGCTCCCGCCGCCGCGGCGGCGACGGCCTGTGCGAACCTTCTCCTGCTGAGCATCCTGATTCCTCCCGCGAAACGCCTGGTACGGGACGAAATTAAGGGTGCGGCGCGGGGTGCGGCGACCGTCGGACGACGTCACCGGTGTACGTCACCCGGCTAAGCGACGTCCGGTTCGACGTCGAGGAAGGCCGCTTCGAGCCGGTGGATCCGGCTCCAGAACCCGGCCTCCCGGCCGGACTCGAGCACGCCGAGGTACCCGCCCGGGACGACCCGGCCTACGAACGGACCGGAGGTCCACACCCGCCAGCCTCCCGTGGCGTCGTCCCCCGAAGCGGACGCGGGATCATCGGTCCCGCGCATCGCCGCCAGCGGGCACGAGAGCCGTGTCCTGACGGGCCCGCGGTAGGCGTTCAGCAATTGGAGGTCGCCGAGCAGCAGGTCGAGAGCGTATTCCCAGCGCTCGGGCGAGTCGCGATAGCCCGCGACCGGAGTGAGCCCGGTGCGGCCGAACACCCGCCCCATGGCCGACGCGCCCGCTTTGGCGTTCTTGTCGGGCGTGCGTCGTTGTGGGGCGCACGCGTCCACGACGATCAGCGCGCCCGGGGCGACGCCCAGCCGCTGTGCCGTTTCCAGTGCGACGAAGGCGCCCATCCCGAAACCGATCGTCACCGTGCGGGAAAACCACTCCTTCGGCATCGCCTCGGCCACGAGCGTGGCGAGTTCTTCGATCGACGCCGCCGGTGCCTCGGCGAGTCGTTCCCCGTGTGCGGGATATTCGACGCCCCAGACGTCCGCGCCGGCCGCGTCGGCGAGCGGTCCGAACGCCCGGAGTGTCCCGCCGGCGGGCGGAAGCAGCAGGTAGCCGCGGCCGTGACCGTCCGATGTGGACAGTGTGGTGAGGGTGGCCGTCATGATCCGAAAGATACGCGCGGTTAACCCGAATGGGGTAACGGTTTGGAATCGACCAAGATCGACTCACCCGGCGGGGGGAGGTTTTTCGTGAAAGGCTGCCCGGCCGTGTCGTATCTGGCGGTCGCCGTTCGACGTCCTGATAAGAGCCGGAAGGAGAAAGCGATGAACACCACGACACTGGCCTCGATCACGCGGCTGAACCCGGTGAGCCGCACCCTGCCGGTTCTGCTGGCGATGGAAGACGACGCGGAAGACGTGGGCCGCCTGGCCCCGGACGACCGCCTGACCTGCCACGTGCACGGGCGCTGGATCCACCAGTGCGTCGCGTCCCCGGTGCACGTCAACCCGATCACGCGACATCGCTGGTGCCGCTCGTGCGCGACCGCGCTGACTGTTTCGGTCGACGAACTGTCCGGCGCCGTCACGATGTCCTGTCCTCGGTGCGGCCACGGCGAAAGCGCCGCTTCGGCCCGGCTGATCGTCGCCTGCCAGGCCAGCCTGGCCGCCGCTCGCGCCCAGGCTGCCGCACAGGTCGCCTAGGCAACCCACTTGAGGAGCCGGTCGATGATCAGCTCTCGATCCTCCGGGCGCAGGTAGAGGTAGTGGCCCGCGTCGGGCAGGATCTCGATGTCGGCCTGGGGGAGCAGGCTTTCCAGTCGTGCCGCGGCGTCGGCCGAATCGTGCACGGCGCTCCGCCCGCCGAACAGGGCGAGTGTGGGGACTTCGATGGACCGCAGCGCCTCGTCGCTCGGGCACACCTGGAACGGCATCCGCGCTCGATAGCAGCGGATTCCGGCGAGTACCAGCCGGGCGGCGGGCTGGTCGAGGATGTCTTCCCCCGCGGACCATGTCACAAACCGCCGCCACAGGCGTTCGCTGTCGAAGACCGTAGCGGGCAGGCCGTACCAGAACACTTTCCGCGCGAACGGCGCGGAGACCGTCGTCGGATCCAGCAGCCCGATGGACGCGAGCCTGCCGGGGAAGTGGATCGCCTGGTTGATCGCGTGCCAGCCGCCGGTCGACCCGCCTACGAGGTGCACCGCGGTCAGACCCAGGTGGTCCAGGACGTCTTCGAGAGCGCTCGCGCGGTCGCGGATGTCTTTGAACGGCACCTTGTGAACACTTCCGCCCGCCTCGCCGAGAGTGTCGATCGCATAGACCGCGCACCTGTCGGCCAGAGCGGGGATCAGTGCCGCGTAACAGGCGGAGGTCGCCATGAGCCCCGGAAGCAGGACGAGCGGCGCGCCTTCGCTGCCGTAGCGGTAGACGCGAGTGATGCCGTGGTGTGTCCTGATGTCGAACACCGCGCCCGGCTCCGGGCACTCGGCCATGGCGCGGTCATAAGCGGCGAAGTAGCGATTCTCGGCCGCCGCGTCTCTGAAACCCCCGATTTTCTTCATGGGAAGGACGCTAGGCAGAGCCACGTTCCCGGTCTTGAACGAAAGTAAGATGGCGGAATGGGTGGGTGGGGACTCGTGGTACCGCGACGGGACATCGTCCGCGCACCCGGCGAGCGGGTTCTCCGGTCGCCGCATCCCGGCCTCGCGGCCCATGTCGCGAGCTACGTCGCGCACGACCTGCCCGACGCCGGGCCCACTTCGTGGCAGGTCACCCCCTTGTCCGTGCTCACCTGGGTGATCGACTTCGAAGTCCCGAAGCGGGACGGCGAGATCCCGGAATCGCCGGTGCTGGGGTTGCGGGACCGGCCGCTGCGTGTCGAGCAGGCCGGGGCTTGGCGGGGGATCGTCGTCACCCTGACTCCGCTCGGCTCCTACGCGTTGTTCGGAATTCCGTTGCGGGAGTTGACGAATTCGGCGATCGCGGCGGTCGACCTGATGCCGTCCGGGCCGCTGACCGAACGGCTCGCGGAGGCGGCGGACTGGCCGGAGAGATTCCGGCTGCTGGACGAATACCTGATGTCGAGGCTCGCTCGCGGTCCCGAACTCGCGCCGGCGGTCCGGTACGCGTGGGACAGGCTTTCGGCGGGCCGGGTCCGCGTCGACGCCCTCGCGGAGGAGATCGGCTGGAGCAGACAGCATCTCAACGCCCGTTTCCGCGAACAGATCGGGCTGAATCCCCGCACGATCGGACGGATCGCCCGGCTCAACCGCGTGCTGGCGCTGCTGAACCGGGCGGCGTCCCTGTCTTGGGCGGAGGTGGCGCACCTGGGCGGTTACAGCGACCAGGCGCACCTCGTCCGCGAGTTCCGGGCCTTGACCGGATGCAGCCCGACCGAGGTCGGGAAGCCGGCCGGACTATTTGTTCCGCCAGGTCACGGAGCGTGAATCGGCGCTCTCGTAAGGCTGGGTCGTGTACGCAAGCGAAGCGATCGGGTCCGACGCGACGCCGAAGTGCAGACGGCAGGATTCGAAAACGGCTCCCTTGACCGAGAAGTCCTTCGGCGCGAAGTTCTGGTCCTCGCACCCGGTGACGTCGATCTTCCCCATGCCCAGGAGCGAGCCCGGCCAGCCGCCGCTCTTGGTTTTGGCGGTCAGGAGCGGCGCGGTCACTTCGGCGAGGTTGGTGCCGTCGACGTTCGTCAGCTTTTCGTGGACGAAGAAGAAGTTTTTGCCCCGCAGCTTGGCCTTGTCTTCGTCCTTGAGCGGCAGGCCGTCGATGTCGGCGTCGGGCGCTTTGACCGATTCGACGGTGACCGTGAGCCCGACGACGCCTTTCGCGTACCGGCTGTAGAAGGGGATGATCGCCTGTTCGCCGAACTTCAGTTTCGTCCCCGGTTTGACCGCGTCCCCGCTGACCTCCAGCGTGGGCGTGGTGGTCAGGTACGGCATCTCCGTCGTCGTCGGGGACGGGCTGGCGGACGTCTCCCCGGACGGGGTGGCGGCGGCGCTCCTGGCCTGGCCGGTGTTGGCCGGCGGAGTGCAGCCGACCAGCGCGATACCGGCCATCGCGGCGATGACGGCGTGACGAACTCTCGGACGTTTGGGCACGACCGATCTCCCTCGAAAGTGAAAGTGCGTGGATTTCCCCCGGAGAGCACTCTAGACAACGAGCGTTCACCCGATCGGCGGAGGTAGGTTGCTGGGCATGACCCAGGTTTCGACACCTGCCGAGGCGGCCACGAGGATCACCGGACGAGCGGTCGCCGAGCAGAGGGGGCTCTCGGGCGCGGTGACCGAAGTGGTGCTCGACAGCGGCGACACGGTGGTCGTCAAACGAGGTCACGCCCGGAACGCGACGCCGGCGGAGGCGGCGGGACTGCGGTGGCTGAGTGACGCCGATGCCGTCCGGGTGCCCGAGGTCCGTGGCCACGACGAGGAATGGCTGGTCACCGAATTGGTGGGCGGCGGGCGGCCGACGCATCACGCGGCGGAACGGCTGGGACGGGGACTCGCGGCGTTGCACGCGGCCGGAGCGCCCGCGTTCGGCGCGGCTCCACCGGAAGGGCCTGCCGACGCGTGGATCGGTCTCGCTCCGATGGCGAACGCGCCCGGTGAGGACTGGCCGCGGTGGTATGCCGAGCACCGGGTCCTGCCTTATGTCCGCCGTGCCGTCGACGAGGGCACGCTGGACGCCGACGAAGCCGCGGTGATCGAGCAAGCGTGCAAGCGACTTCCGGAGATGACCGGGCCCGCCGAACCTCCCGCCCGTCTGCACGGCGATCTGTGGAACGGCAACGTCCTGTGGGGAGCCGTCGAGGCCGCTCTGATCGATCCGGCCGCGCACGGCGGTCATCGCGAGACGGATCTGGCGATGCTGCAGTTGTTCGGCTGCCCGCTGCTCGACCGGGTACTGGCCGCCTACCAGGAGGTCGCCCCGCTCGCCGAGGGCTGGACCGACCGGATCGGCGCGCATCAGCTGTTCCCGCTTCTGGTGCACACCGTCCTTTTCGGACGGTCCTACGCCGGGCAGGCGGTCGCGGCGGCGAGGGCGGTCGGCCGGTAGTTCACCGCGCGAGGCGGTCGAGCCATTCGGCGAGCATCGTGTGCTCGGCCGGGGTCAATGCGTCCCCGGGATCCTTCTCCAGAGCGGCTTTGAGCGCGATCGCACGGCTGGGGATGTCCGAGGTGTCGTCCTTGCTGTCGGTGGTGATCGTCGCGATGACGTGTTCGCGCGCGGCGGTGATCAGGTCGAGATCGCGGTCTTCGGGCGGGCTCGCGATGAGCGAGAGGATCACGCCCATCCCGGTCGCGTGCACCAGTTGCGCGGCACGTTCGACCGGTACGCGCAGCCTGCCCGCCTCGGCGATGCGCTCCACGATCCCGCGGAGCATCGCGTCCGCTTCCCTGCGCGCTTCACGGACGCGGGGCTCGCCGTACATGAGCATGTAGAAGGCGGGCTGGGACAGGCCGAACTCGACATGCAGATCCCAGCCGCGCCGGAGATCGCCCACCGGGTCCTCGGTCTCGCCGAGGTGGTGCTTCTCGCACAGGTAGCTCTGGAAGCCATAAGTGGCGACCGCGTCGAGGAGTCCGTCCTTGTCGCCGAAGGTGCGATAGAGGGTCGGTGCCTGCACGCCCGCGGCGGCGCTGACCGCCCGCGTCGACAACGCGTCGCGCCCGCCGTCCAGCAGGAGTTCCGCCGCGGCGCGGACCATCCGGTCTTTCGTCGTCAACGTCATGTATCGACGATAACACGATCCGGGTAGCACTGGTTCGATATCGGTGCTACGGTGATGGTGTTATCAACGGAAACACCTGATGGGAGCGCATCATGACACGCGTGGCGATCGTCACCGGCGGGTCGCGGGGCATCGGCAGGGAGGCCGCCGATCGGCTGGCCGCCGACGGATTCGCGGTCGTCGTCGTATACGGCGGCAACAAGGACGAGGCACAGGCGGCGGTCGAGTCGATCACCGCCGCGGGCGGCCGGGCGATCGCGGCCCAGGCCGACGTCGCCGACGAGAACGCCGTCTCGGCCTTGTTCGACACCGCCGAGAAGACCTTCGGCGGGATCGACGTCGTCGTCCACGCCGCCGGGACCATGTACCTCGCGCCGGTGGCCGAAGTGGATCTCGACCGGATGGACCGGATGCACCGCACCAACATCCGCGGCACCTTCGTGGTCGATCAGCAGGCCGCCCGCCGCGTGCGCGACGGCGGCGCGATCATCAACTTCTCCACCTCTGTGCTCGGACTCGCCCTGCCCGGGTACGCCGCCTACGCGGCCACGAAGGGCGCGGTCGAGGCGATCACCCTGGTCCTCGCCCGCGAATTGCGCGGCCGTGACATCACGGTGAACGCGGTCGCCCCTGGCCCGACGGCCACGACGCTGTTCCTTGACGGCAAGGACGAGGAGACCGTCGCGCGGATGGCGGCGCAGCCCCCGCTCGAACGCCTCGGCACCCCGGCCGACATCGCCGAGGTCGTCTCGTTCCTCGCCGGCCCGGCCCGCTGGGTCAACGGCCAGGTTCTCCGCGCCAACGGTGGCATCGTCTGAGAAGGGTTCTCGCCATGAACGAAAAGATCATCGTCATCACCGGCGCGTCCAGTGGCTTCGGCGCGCTCGCCGCGCGGGCGCTGGCCCGCGCCGGGCACACCGTCTACGCGGGGATGCGTCAGACCTCCGGTCGCAACGCGCAGGCCGTCTCGGCGGCCGAGGACTACGCGAAAGAGTATGGTGTCGGCCTCCGTACGATCGAACTGGACGTCGCGTCCCAGGAGTCGGCGGACGCCGCGATCGCCGGAATCGTGGACGAGCAGGGCAGGGTGGACGTCGTCGTGCACAACGCCGGGCACATGGTCATCGGGCCGGCCGAGGCGTTCACGCCGGACGAGCTCGCTGCGGTCTACGATACGAATGTCCTTGGCGCGCAACGGGTCAACCGGGCCGCGCTGCCCGTGCTACGGGCGCGAGGGCGAGGTTTGGTGGTCTGGGTCGGCAGTTCGAGCACCCGAGGCGGTACCCCGCCGTACCTGGCGCCGTACTTCGCCGCGAAGGCCGCCATGGACGCGCTCGCCGTCAGCTACGCGGCCGAACTGGCCCGATTCGGCATCGGCACGACGATCGTCGTCCCGGGAGCGTTCACCTCCGGTACCAACCACTTCGCCAACGGTGGGCACCCGGCCGATGCTGCCACCGTCGCCGCCTACGAAGAGCGGTACGCGGGCCTGATGGACCAGGTCGGCTCCCGGCTCGCCTCCCTCACGCCGCCGGACGCCGACGTCGCGGCCGTGGCGGACGCGATCGTCGACGTCGTCCAGGCGTCCGAGAGCGAACGCCCGTTCCGGGTGCACATCGATCCGTCGAACGACGGTTCCGAAGAAGTCAGTGCCGTGGCGGACCGGATCCGCGAGCGGTTCCTGAAGCGGATCGGGCTTGAGGACCTGGTGCGGCCCGCCGGTTCATGACGGTCCGTCGTCGCGCCGTATCGCCTGACGTCCGCGCTCCCGTACCTGCTGGAAGGTCGCCTGAGCCTGCTGGGAGAGCTGCTGGACCTGAGGAGCCTGCCAGGCTTGGCGAGCGCGCGCCACGCCAGTGTCCAAGGCACGCTGCTGGAACTCGCGCGCTTGCCGCAGCTGTTCCGTCCAGGTCTTGGGCACCACGACCGAACCGGTCCGCCGATCGTGCCAGGACGTCTTGCCCGCCGGTGACATCCGCAGGAGGGAACATTCGACGGCCGAGAAGATCAGGAGCGCGACGCCCGCCAGCATGAGCAGCGCGCTCAACTGGAGGACCGCCGCGATGAGCAGCACCCAGCCGAGGCCGGGGACGAGGACCGTGATGGCTGTCCGCGCGCAGACCTGGCCGAAGCTCAGCCGCCCGCCGTCGTCGCGGCGCACTGTCAGCGCGAAGGCCGCCTTGCCCAGGGTGCGTCCCCAAAGGCGGACGAGGAGCACTTCGTACGCCATGATCAGCAGGACCTGCACCGCCAGGGTCAGGGCGATGTAGAAGACGATGTCGCTCCACAACTCGCCCGCTTCGTCGCCGGCGGCGTCACCGAGCGCGCCCCATTCACCGAACACGGACTTGAAGATCCCCTTACCCGCCAACGTAAAGCCGTGTTTCGCCGCCTCGCTTTGGATCTTCTCGGCGGTCAGGAACCAGAGTGGCGAGGTGACCAGCCACGGTACGAGCCAGTCGATCCAGCGGGCTCCCCACCGGCGGGCCGACGTCGGATGTGGCGGGAGCGGTGTCCCCGGCGGCTGGATCATCGTCCCACCCCCGGCCGGACTCGCCTGTCCCACAACGGGTTCTTGACCGCGTCCCACCACATCATCGCGGCGAGCAGTCCGGCCGCGATCTCCATCGGGTCGAAGCGGAAGACGAGGTTCAGGCCGTCGAGCTCGGCGACGGATTCGATCAGGCAGGCCACGCCGACGACGGCCGCGGACCAGTGATTACGGAGGAGGAGCGCGACGAGACTGAGGATCACGACGACGGTGGCGTCGACGACCAGCATCGCCACGGTGGCCATGACGATCTTGACCAGGAGTACGCGGAGCAGGGCGAGCTGGTTTCGCTCCTCCTTCGGAAGCTTGCGCCGCGGGTCGTCATGTCGGGAAAGCTGGAACCGCTCGTCGAACTTGTCGAGCATCGCCGGATAGGCGGCGCCCCAGATCAGGAAGACGAGGAAGCCGACGAAGATCAAGCCGGTGTGGCCGTCCTCGACCGCCTTGTACTTCCCGAGGAAGAACGTGGGCACCATCGCCGCCAGTCCGGCGATCACCAGCAACGTGGTCGAGACCCTGCCCAGGCCGCGGAACTTGGCGCTGAAGAGCAGGACCAAGGGGGGAACGATGACCAAGGTGCCGTAGACGAGACCCGTCCTGAGGAACCAGAGGGCGAGGATCGCCGTCGTCAGCCAGAAGACGGCGTACAAGAGCCATCTGCCGAGGCGTTCGACCACCTCCGGAACGCCTTCCTCGACCAGTTTGTGCAGCCCATCGGCCATGATCTGTCCCCTCGTGCAAATATTGCATTCTGCATGGACGCTAGCGAGCGGCGGCCAGTAGTGCAAGATTTGCATTGTGTAGTTTTTGCTTCGATGGGAGTTCGGGTGGCAGAGGCGTCTGACGCGGTGGAAGACCGTCGCCGGTTCGGTGGCGAACTCAGGCGTCTGCGGGAGCAAGCGGGCCGGACGCTGGACGAGGCCGCCGCGCGCCTGGAGTGCTCGGCCGCCAAGATCAGCCGGATCGAGACCGGACAGGTCGCGGTCCGCCCGCTGGACCTGCGTGAACTCTTGGACTTCTACGCGGTGGCCGGTGCCCGCCGAGCGGCGATGCTCGCGGTGTCGCGGCAGCGGGGCAAGCGGCCGGACCTCGAAGGTGTCATCTACGACGGCTACAACCTCTATCTCGGGTACGAAGAAGAGGCCGGTGACATCCGCGAGTATCAGCCGCAGTGGGTGCCCGGCCTGCTCCAGACGCGCGAGTACGCGCACGCGCTGTCGCTCGCCGCCGGCTCGACGCCCGAGGTCGCCGAACGCCGGGTCGCGCTGCGGATGGATCGGCAGGCACTTCTGCTCCGGGAGAAGCCGCCGCACCTGTCGGTCGTCGTCGACGAAGCGGCGCTTCGCCGACCGGTGCCCGAGCCGGGCCTGATGGCCGCGCAACTGCGGCACCTGGCCGACGCGGCGGGGGACCCGCACGTCACCGTGCGGGTCCTGCCGTCGTCCGCCGGCATGCATCCCGCCCAGGCGGGCGGGTTCATCATCCTGGGCTTCCCGCGCCCCGAGGATCCGGACGTCGTCTACACCGACGACCTGACCGAGGGACGGCTCACCCAAGAGCCCGAGCGCGTGAAGCAGTACCTCGCCGCGTTCGAGCGGGTCCAGGAGCTGGCGCTGGCGCCCGCGGATTCGGTCGACCTGCTTCACGAGGTGGCGGAGTCGCATCCCTGACCGTCCGCCGTCGCGGAACAATGGCGGACGAAAGACGACCAGCTGCCCGGGGAGACCACGAAAGCGGGGCCGGGGTCCTTCGCGTCCCGGACGCCGACCCCCGTTTCCAGGAAGGCGACTTCCACACAGGTCGGGCCGCCTCCGCAACGACTGCTCTTGAACCATGCCGCGCCGGTGAGATCGTGCGTCACAGGAGTTCCTTCCTCATTTGTTTCGCCGGATGAGGAAAGATCGTGGAATGGCACGTCGTCGCGACGTCGGGGAATTTCGTCGCGACATCCGCACAACGTGTTCACCAGCGGAAACCCGGCCGCGAGTGCCCAGCGTCCGCGGTGTCGCTAACCTACCTCTGCGCGGTCGCGCAAGCGCTGAGGGACAGGGGAGCGCCATGGAAGCCCGGGGCGGCGATTCCGGTGACATCACCGACGTCGAAGAGCTCGGAGCACTGATCAAACGTCTCCGGGACAAGCGGGGCCTCACTCAGGACAACGTCGCGGGCCGCGCGGCGCAACACGGACTCCGGATCAGGCGTGAACGAATTTCGGAAATCGAGAACGGCAGGCGTGAACCGCCGAGTCAAAGTGAGTTGCGCGCCATTCTTCTCGGCCTGGGGCAAACCGAAGAAACGGTGAAGAGGTTGCAGGGCGTCCTCGCCAGGACGGCCGCTCAGTCATCGGAAGACAGTGTCGTCGAACTCGCTTTCGGCGACCCCGTGCGGCAGCCGCCCCCGGCACCTCGCCGGATCGGTTTCGGTCACCGGCTCTTGCTGCTGCTGTCCGGCGCGATGGCGGGTGTGCTGATCGCGACCGGTGTCGCCGGGGTATGGCCGTGGACGCTCATCACCTACGAGGCCGACCTCCAGGCGAACGTCGGACGCCCGAACGGCTCCGACGCGCAGGGCACCTGCCCGCAGCGGAGCACGGACGTCCGCGATCACCGCGACGACACCGTCGGGTCGATCTGGTATCGCGAGTGCAAGGACTACCTGGAGATCTGGGTGACCGACCATATGAAGGACGGCCGCTGCGTCTGGGCGATCGTGCACTGGAGCAACGGCGTCGTCGACTCGTCGAACCGGGCCTGCCCGGCGGGCAAGATGGAGTTCTCGAAGATCGCCAAGTACGCGCCGGACTTCTGGATGGAACTGGTCGCGAGGCAGACCTAGCCTCAGAAAAGGCGGGCCCGCGAAGAGATACGGGCCCGCCCGGCAAGTCCTCGTGGATCGAAGATCAGACGACGGTGCCTTCGGAGTCGTCGTCCGAGTCGGTCTCCTCGATCTTCCACTTCAGCTGGAACTCGACCTCCTCCTCGCCGTCACCGCGCTCGTGCTCGATCGAGAACTGCGCGCGGGCGGGGACGCGGAACCGTTCCCCGGCGATCTGGATGCGGAACGAGGTCTCGGACTCGAGAGCGTCGGCGAGCCGGCGCAGTTTCGCGACGACGTCGGCGGTGGAGTAGACGCGTTCGACGTCTCGGGGAGCGGTTCCGGTCACGGTTTCCTCCAGGTCCGGCACCCCCGGCGGGGCGTCCGTGACGTCATTCAATCGTGTGATCATCACGGACTCCCGCCGGGGTCACCGTGACCTGGCGAGACGGAAGCCGACGTCGTCGACGCGGAAGGTCGGGTGACTGCGGCGCCGAACCGAAGCCCGGCAGCTCCAGTGCTCGTCGAACCAGCCACCGCCCCGCAGGACCCGGTACTCGCCGTACACCTCGGCGTCGTACACGTCCCAGCACCATTCCCAGACGTTGCCCAGCATGTCGTGGAAGCCCCACGCGTTGGGCGCCTTCCCGCCGACCTCGTGCACGGACTCCGCCGAGTTCTCGCGGTACCAGGCGATCTCGTCGAGCGGACCGTAGCGAGGACCGGTCGTGCCGGCACGGCAGGCGTGCTCCCATTCCGCCTCGGTGGGCAGGCGGTAGCCGTTCGCGCTCCGGTCCCACGCCACTTCGGACTCCAGCCGGTACGCCGGGGTCAGCCCTTCGCGTTCGGACACCGTGTTGCAGAACTGGAGCGCGTCCTCCCAGGAGACCTCGACGAGCGGGAGCTTGCCGGTCTCGCGGGTGACCGGACCGGGTGCGAGCAGAAAGGACTCGACACCGACGGTCCAGCTCCGCTGGGTCCGGCGGTCCGAAAGCGTTACCTCGCCCGCCGGCACGGTGATCATCTCCATGGTCCGCCGATGTTACCCAGACCGCGGCATCTCCCTCCGCCGGACGAGCAGAAGCGGGACGACGGTGAGTGCCGCGCTGACCCAGGCGGCGTGGCGATAATCGCCCGTCGCTCCGGTGACGAGACCGGCGAGCACCGGACCCAGGAACGCGCCCGCGTTGAGCGCGACCGTCGCGAACGAGCCGGCGAGCGTGGGCGCGCCCGGAGCCACGTGCATGACCCGCGCCACGAGTGTGGAACCGCAGAAGAAGGACAGTCCGCCTTGGACGGTCGCCACGACGAACAGCGCGATCGGTTGTGCCCCGGTCGCCGCGAGCACCGCCCAGCCGACCGGCAAGGCGCACAACGCGAGGACCAGGCCACGGTTGAGTTCGCCGTCGCCGGTGCGGCCTGCCACGGTGACCCCGAGGAACGCTCCGACGCCGAATGCCGCGAGCAGGCCGGAGACCGCGCCGGAAGGGAGGCGAGCGACGTCTGTCGCGATGACCGCGAGGAACGCGAACGTCGCGAAGGTCGCGCCGTTGACCAAGGCACCGAGGATCATCGCGTGCCGCACGGGAGGTGTCTTCACTTCGCGTGCTTCGCGCCTGATGGAGATTTCCTGCGGGTCCGCCGCGGCGGCGGGAGCCGAACGGAACACCAGCACCAGTGCGGGAAGGCACAACGCGGCGACCGCCCAGAACGCGGAACGCCAGCCCGCGAGATCACCCAGGATGGCTCCGGCGGGTACGCCTGCGACGCACGACAGCGTGATGCCCGCCAAGAGCACCGCGGTCGCGCGCGCCTGTTTTCCCTTTGACGCCAGGGCGATCGCGACGGGCATGGCGACCGCGAGGAACCCGGCGTTGACGATCGCGGCGATGATCCGCGTGCCGAACAACACCGGGAAACTCTTGGTCACGGCGCCGATGACGTGCACCACGACGAAGGCGGTCAGGAACCCGGCCAGGGCCCGGCGGCGAGGCCAGCGCGCGCTGAGCACGGCCATGGCGGGTGCGCCGACGATCATTCCGACGGCGTACGCCGACGTCAGCGCGGCGGCCGCGCCCACGGGGACGGACAGGTCACCGGCGATTCCCGGCACGAGACCGGAGGCCATGAATTCGGAGGTGCCTTGCGCGAAGACGGCAAGGCCGAGGACATAGACGAACAGGGGCAACGGACGACTCCCAAGCAGAAGACGAGCAGGAGGAAGCCGTGCGCGGGACAAGGGGAACCCGGCCGGGCGCACGGAACAGCGCTCGGGCATCGGAAAGCGGGTCGTCAGGAAGTGAGAGGGCCGCTGCCTAACGGCAGGACACGACGACACGCCGCCGGATGACCGGCGGCGTGGTTCTGTCCGACTCGGGGCTCGTCACGAGAGCGAACAGTACACAGTGCCGTCGGCGAGCCTCAACGCGATTACCGCTCACCGAGGAAAACGGCGCTCGTTCCGCGTGCCGGAACGCTTTCGTTGCCGCCGTGAATGAACCCGAGTAATGCGCTCTGACCTGCGGTTTTCGTGATTGTTTCGGGACTGGGAACCGATCGGTGATTCGGTTAACCTCGACTTCATGATTCCCACAGTTGTCTGGGGTACAGGCAACATCGGCCGTGCCTCCATCCGGGCCGTCGACGCGCATCCGGCGCTGGAACTCACCGGTGTGCTCGTGCACGACTCCGCGAAGGTCGGTCGCGACGCGGCCGCGCTCGCGGGAGTCGACGGCGAACTGGGTGTGGCGGCGACCGATGACGTCGAAGCGGTTCTGGCGGCGGGTCCGCGGGCGGTGGTGTACGCGGCGTCCGGTGACATCCGGCCCGCCGAAGCGCTGGCCGACATCGTCCGCGCGATCAGGGCGGGGGCGGTGGTGGTGACACCCGCGCTCTACGCCTTGTACGACCAGCGAAACGCACCCGAGGAGTTGCGGGAGCCGGTACTCGCGGCGATCGCCGAGGGCGGCGGCTCGCTGTTCGTCTCCGGTGTCGATCCGGGCTGGGGCAACGACATTCTGCCGTTGCTGATCAGCGGGCTCGGTACCACCGTGGACGTGGTCCGCTGTCAGGAGATCTTCGACTACACCACCTACAATCAGCCGGACTCCGTTCGCTACCTGGTCGGCATGGGCCAGCCGATGGACTATCAGCCGCCGATGCTGGCCCCCTCGGTCCCGACCATGGTGTGGGGCGGTCAGGTTCGGCTGATCGCCCGCGGCCTCGGCGTCGAACTGGACGAGATCCGCGAGACGCTCGACCGCCGCCCGCTCGAGGAAACCGTGACCACGCGGGCGATGGGAGACTTCGAAGCGGGTACGCAGGGGGCGGTCCGGTTCGAAGTGCAGGGGATCGTGGACGGCGAACCCCGCATCGTCATCGAGCACGTCACCCGCATCCACGCGTCGTGCGCCCCGGACTGGCCGTCACCGCCCAGCGGCGACGGCGCGCACAAGGTGATCATCGAAGGCCGTCCCAGGATCGAGGTCTCGGTCGAGGCCACCGACGAGGGCGAGAACCGGTCCGCCGGCGGCAACGCGACCGCGGTCGGCAGGCTGGTCGGCGCCATCGACTGGCTCGTGGACGCCAAACCCGGCCTCTACGACGGACTCGACGTCCCCTTGCGACCCGCCACCGGAAAGCTCGGAAGGAGCGCGCGATGAACATCGACATTCCCGAGGGCAAGGACCCGATCGGCTACGTGTGGGGTGAGATGGTGCCCGGGATCGGTGTCGCGGCGTCGAATCTCTCGCTCGCGGTCTACTCGCACACCACGCTGGGACTACGTGAGTTCGAGGCGGCGCGGCTGCGGATCGCGCAGATCAACGGTTGTGTCTTCTGCTTGGACTGGCGGACCGAACGCGATGGCGTGAAGGTCGAAGAGGAGTTCGCCGACGCGGTGACCGAATGGCGCACCACCGACGCGTTCGACGAGCGGACCCGCCTGGCCGCCGAGTACGCCGAGCGCTACGCGATCGACCACCACGGCATCGACGACGAGTTCTGGAAGCGAATGGCCGAGCACTACAGCCAGAAGGAAATCGTGGAACTGAGCATGAGTATCGGTTCCTGGCTCGCCTTCGGGCGGCTGAATCACGTTCTGGGAATCGACAAGGTCTGCGTCCTGCCGAAGTTCTGAGGCCAAAGGAAGACCCGGGCGGCGGACGAGAATCACCCGCCGCCCCAGGTGGCGTCACAGGTCGGTGGCGACGATCTTGTCGATGTTCCTTTCCGCGAGCGCGGTGATGGTGACGAACGGGTTGACCGACGTATTACCCGGAATCAGCGCGCCGTCGATCACGTAAAGGCCCGGATAACCGTGGAGCCTGCCGTAATTGTCGGTCGCCTTGCCGAGCACCGCGCCGCCGAGCGGGTGATAGGTGAGATGGTCGCCCCAGATCTTGTACACACCGAAGAGATCGGTCCGGTAGATCGTGCCTTCCTTGCTATTGATCTTGTCGAAGATCGTCTTCGCCATGGTGATCGACGGCTGTTTCCACGCGGTTTGCCAGTCGAGGTCGACCTTGTTCGCGCCCGCGTTCCACGAGAACGTCCCGCGGTTGGGGTTGTTGGTGATCGACAGGTAGAACGAGGCGTAGGTCTCGATACCGGTCGGCAACGGCGCGACCTCGGCGAACGCACCGCCCGCGGCCCAGTTGTCGATGCCGGCGGTGGGGATGGACGACTGCAGCGCCCCGGTGGCGTCCCACATGTGGTTGGCCCGGCCGCACATGACGTTCCCGTTGTCACCCCAGCCTTTCCCGACCTCGTTGTTGAGGTTGGGCAGGGCTCCGGTGGCCTTGAGCTTGACCAGGAGCTTGCTCGTGCCGACACTGCCGGCGGCGAAGAACACCTTGTCCGCGGTGACGGATTTCGTCCCGGTCACCGTGCCGGCGGTGTCGAGCTGTTCCATCACCACGGTGTACCCGCCGCCGGACGCCGGCGTGACCGACGTGACGCGGTGCAGCGCGGAGATCGTCACCCGCCCGGTCGCCTTGATCCGCGGGAGGTAGGTCTGCTGCAACGACTTCTTGCCCGCGTTGTTGCCGTAGAGGATCTCCCCGGCCAGCGCGGACCGCGGGACCGTGCCCGCCTGCTCCTTCTTCATGTAGTCCCAGTCGTACACGTCCGGGACGAACAGGAACGGGAAACCCGACCGCTGCGCGTGTTTCCGGCCGACTCGCGCGTACTGGTAGCACTCGGCGGTCTCGAACCAGTTCGGGTCGATGGTGGCGACGCCGAGGCCCGCGTTGGCGCGCGGGTAGTAGACGCCGTACATCTCGTCGGCGTTGACCGTGGGCAGGACGGCGCCGAAGTTCTCGCGTTTCGGCGTGACGGCCATGCCGCCGTTGACCAGTGAGCCGCCACCGAGGCCGCGGCCCTGGTACACGGTGATGCCGCTGAACTCCTCGGCGTCGAGGATCCCGGTGTGACGCGGGACGTCCTTGTCCAGCGGGAAGCCGAGGAAGTTGCTCAACGGCTGCTTGGTCCTCGTGCGCAGCCAGAAGGACCGGTAGTCGGGGGTGGTGGTGTTGGCGAAGATCTTGCCGTCCGTGCCGGGGGTGTCCCACGCCTTCCCGAGTTCGACGAGATGGACGTCGACACCGGCCTCGGCGAGCCGGAGCGCCGCGACGCAGCCGCCGTACCCGGAACCGATGACGAGCGCCGGGATCCGCGCCGCGTCGGCGATCGAACTTTTCGCGGAGACGGTTCCGCCCAGGGCCGCCGCGCCCAAGATAGAACCAGTTCCTGCAATGAAAAGGCGGCGGGATAACTGTCCGGAAGCGCTTCTCCACACGGTTTCGTCGCTCACGTGATCTTCCTCACCGTTGAGGGATTTAGAACAAGTTATACCTGCGGCTTTGCCGGGTGGCAATAAAGGTGACGGTTCTTTCCGGGCGCTTGGACCAGGTAGTCGGGCACCGTGTCGAGGAATGGGCCACTATGTACTGCTGTGGAGTCCACTCGAGTTGATCGCTGGCTGTGGGCCGTCCGGCTCACCAAGACGCGTCCGGATGCCGCAGCCGCTTGCCGCGGCGGCCATGTCCGCGTGAACGGCAAACCCGCCAAACCCGCGACCACGGTCGTGGCGGGCGACGAGGTGCGTGCCCGGGTCCACGACACCACGCGGATCCTGGAAGTGACGCGGGTGATCCAGAAACGGGTCGGCGCCGCCGACGCCGCGACCTGTTTCATCGACCGGACGCCCGCGCCGCCGCCCGAGTCCGCCGTGCCGGTCGCGCGGCGGGAGCGGGGCGCGGGCCGCCCGACCAAGCGGGAACGCCGGGTACTCGACCGTTTCCGTTCTGGAGAACACTGAACCGTTCACATACATGGACGGTATTCACATTCGTTGACGGGTGACAGGCACGTGAACTATAAAGGCTGAGTCCGGGTGTACACGCCGCAACACCTTCCGTCAGTCCGTCACGGAGGTTTCGGGTGTCCCGAAAAGGTCCTCTTCGTCGTGCCGTCCTACCGGCGGTCGCCGCCGTGGTCGCCACCGCCGCACTCCTGCAGGTACCGCCCGATGTGGCGGAGGCAGCGCCGGGACCTGGCGCGCTGCCTGGTCTCGACCTCGGCGCGGCCAATCGCCGCGCACCGGTCGCGGGGCTCTACGACTGGTCCAAGGCCGGATACCGGGGCGGCGCCGCGCTGCCCGGCTCCGGTGAGGTTAATCCGAACGCGACCTGCCAGGTCACCGCCGCGGAGCTGGCGAGCCAGTACAACGTCAAACCCGACGACGGCGCCGACGACACGAACGGGATCCAGGCGGCGATCGACGGCGTCAAGAGCGCGTGCTCGCCGTCCGGGAGCTACACCAAACTGAGCACGATCACCTTCCCGTCCGGCCGGTTCGACGTCACACACGAGATCCACGTCGACGCCGACTACCTGATCCTGCGCGGCGCGGGCAAGGACGCCACCAAGTTCGTCTACAAGCCCGACGCGAACACCCTCTACGACGCTCTCACCCCGGATGGTTCCGACTGGGACGAGGACGGGATGACCTCGGGCGCGGGCAAGGGCGGCTGGCTCTGGCCCGGCCGAGGGCTCTTCCGCGTCCAGTCCAGGGGAGTGAATTCGTCCTACGCGAGCGACTACGCCTCGGCGCCCGCCAACCGCAAGGACATCTTCGAAGGCACGGTCAACGTCCACTGGAAGGCCGGGGTGAAGCTGCGCGGCAAGCCGGGTGACACCGCGTTCTCCGCCAGGATGGGGGACAAGGTGGTCCACCTGGCGAGCAGCGGCGCGCTGACCTCGCTCGCCGCCGGGAATCTGGTCAACATCCGCGCGGCCAACTCGCAGAAGTTCTACGAACAGCAGCAGGCGACGCCGACCACGTTCCCGTTGCTGAACATGCACATGCGCCAGCAGATCTTCACGATCGCGGCACTCGACACCTCCGCACGCACCATCACCCTCGACAAGCCGCTCGAATACGACGTCCCGGTGAACTCCACGTCGGACGGCTCGGCTCCGATCGAGGGCGCCACCTACGACTCGAAAGCGGCGCCGCTGGTCGACCCGGTGCTCGGCGTCGGCTTCGAGAACCTCGGCTTCACCCAGGACATGCCGGGCCTGAACCCGGCGGAGGCGAACAACAACTACGGAAACATGGCGCCCGCCGCGGAGATGCACGGCATCGTGTTCAAATGGGCGGCGAACTCCTGGGTGCGCGGCATCCGCGCGGACATGACCGGTTCGCATCCGATCGTCACCGAGGAGGCCAAGAACCTCCAGATCGTCGACAACGAACTCAACGGCTCCTGGAACAAAGGCAAGGGCGGCAACGGCTACTTCCGCGGCTCCCGGGTCTGGGATTCGGTCTACGCCGGCAACACCTCGACCCTGTTGCGGCACTTCACCTTCCAGTGGTCCGCCTCGGGCAACGTGGTGATCGGCAACTCGTTCGACTCCGATCTGAACCTGCACGGCGGCTGGGAGCGCAACAACCTGTTCGAACTCAACACGGTCAAGGTTCCGTACGCGCATCGCTCCGGAAACTGCCGGGCCAATTGCGGCGAGGAGGGTGGCGGCGGTCCCGACGACTCGAACTGGTTCCCGATCTGGTGGGGCGCGGGGAAGAAGGCCGTCAAGTGGTCAGGCGCTTCCGGCTACCGCAACGTGTTCTTCAACAACGCGATGACCAAACAGCTCGCGGACAACGGACCGTATGACGACTTCTACGCCGACCGGCACCGCGTCTACTCCTTCGGGTGGGACGGCAGCGCGTACAAGCACCTCGACGTCGGCGGCACACCGATCGCCGACTGGGCGAAGAACGAGCAGCGGGACTACACCGGCGGACACGGGGTCGACGCGTCCAAGACCGACGCCGCGGCTTCGCTGTTCCTGAAGTCCGTCGACGGGACTCCGCCGTCCTCGTCGACGGGCCGGACCTCCACCCCGACGACACCCACTTCGACGACACCGACCACTACGACCTCCTCGAATCCCGGCGCCTGCCTGACGGCGGCGTTCGCCCGTAAGTCGGTGTGGGACAACGGTTACGGCGGCGGGTTCACCGTCACCAACACCTGTTCGGCCGCGGTGGGTTCGTGGACGGTCGAGTTCGACCTGCCCGCCGGGACGGCGGTCACCAGTTCGTGGAGTTCGGTGCTGACCAAGACCGGCCAGCACTACCGCTTCGGGAACGCGACCCACAACGGAAGCGTCAAACCCGGCGGGACGGCGACGTTCGGCTTCAACGCCGCCGGTCAGGCACTCCCGGTCGCGTGCACCATCACCGGAACGAAATGCGGAGGCACGGAATGACGAGGAAACGACTGCTCGCCGCGTTCGCGGCCATGGCGTCGGCGGCGGGCCTGTTCGGCGCCGTCGTCACCGCCGAGGCCGCCGCGCCCAGCCTGTCCGCCACATTCGCCCAGGGATCGGTCTGGGACAGCGGATACGGCGGGAAGTACACGCTGTCCAACGCCGGGGATGCGACCAGTACACAGTGGACGATCGAGTTCGATCTTCCCGCCGGTACCGCGATCACCACCTCGTGGAGCTCGGTCCTGACCAGGACCGGACAGCACTACAAGGTCACCAACGCCGGCTTCAACGGCACGATCAAACCCGGCGGGTCGGCGACGTTCGGCTTCAACACCACCGGGCTGGGCCTGCCGACCGGGTGCACGGTCAACGGCAGTCCGTGCGGGGGAGGGGCACCGACCACCACCCCGACGTCACCGACCACCACCACGACCACGACCACGAGCAATCCGCCGACGACCACCAGCGTGCCCGCGGGGGACGTCGTCGACGTGAGCACCGCGACGCAGCTGCAGGCCGCGCTGGCCGCCGCGAGCCCGGGGCAGACGATCCGCCTGGCCGCCGGGACCTATCGAGGTTCGTTCGTCGCCACGAAACCCGGGACGGCCGGCGCGCCGATCACGGTGACGGGACCGTCCACGGCGGTCCTGATCAACGACGGCCCGTCGGGTGAGGCACCGTCCTGCCCGGCGCCGACGGCAGGCTGGGACTCCGGGTATGGATTCTGGCTCTACGGCGCACCGTACTGGCACCTGCAAGGCTTCACCGTGCAGGAATCCAAGAAGGGCATCGTCGCCGACAACTCGCACCACACCGTGATCGAAGGCGTGCGGGTCCATCGGATCGACGAGGAGGCCGTCCACTTCCGCCGTTCCTCGGCCGACAGCGTCATCCGCGACTCGACGATCAGCCACACCGGTCTCGTGCAGGCGGGTTACGGCGAAGGCGTCTACCTCGGCTCGGCGAACTCGAATTGGGCGTGCCACGGCAACTCCGGCGGAGTCGACCGGAGCGACCGGATCCAGGTCCTGAACAACCACATCGGACCGTACGTCGCGGCGGAGGGCATCGACGTCAAGGAAGGCACCGCGGACGGCGTCATCCGGGGCAACACCTTCGACGGGCAAGGGGTGTCCGGGCAGAACTCGGCCGATTCCTGGGTCGACGTGAAGGGATTCGGGTATCTCATCGAGGGCAACACCGGCACCTTCGCCTCGCCGGGGACGTTCGCGAACGGCTACGAGACGCACAACCCCGGGACCACCCCGTCGTTCCAGAACGGCTGCGGGAACGTCTGGCGGGACAACAAGTCCGATCTCGGCGGCGTCGGCCAGTACGCCATCAAGATCACGTCGACGTCGAAATGTTCGGAACGGCCCAACGTCGTCTACGCGTCCAACACCGTGTCGAGGGCGGTGAACGGGCTGACGAACGTCCCCGTGACGCTTTGACGGACGCCGGTGGCGGGAGCGGCGCGGCTCCCGCCACCGGCGAGTCAGTCCCGGATCGCGGTGATCGCGACGGTCGCGTAGCGGGTGGTGAACCGGCCGCCCATCCCATCGATCACCGCGCCGACCTCGGCGAGGATCCTCTGCTGGACAACGGGTTCGACCCAGGTGAGCGAGCCGAACGTGGGGAGCTGGTCCAGCCATTCACCGCGGGTGTGGATCCGCTCCCAGTCGTGACGGCTTCGCTCCGGCTCGCCGAATCCGCCCGCTTCACGCAGGCCGTCGGCGGCCTTCTCCAGCAGTGGTCCGTACGGATCGGCGGACTGTTTCGGCACGTTCCTGAGGTCGATCGGGGCGTCCGGCACGTGCCGCCGGTACGCGTCCGCCAAGGCGTCGCTGACCTCTTCCGGTGGTTCGGGCACGTGCCAGAACGCTGACCAGACTCCGCGCGGCCGCAGCACTTCGGCGGCCTTGGCGGCGCCCGCCAGCGGGTCGACCCAATGCCAGGCCTGTCCTGAGACGAGCAGGTCGAACCGGCGTCCGGCGGGTTCCCAGGTCTCGAACTTCGCGTCCTCGACGTCGATCCCGCTCCGGCGGGCGAACTCGGCCATCCGCTGGTCCGGTTCGACGCCGAGGACGTGACAGCCCGCCGCTCGGAACTGGCGTGCTTCGATCCCGGTGCCGACGCCGACGTCGAGGGTGTCGGCACCGGGTGCGGTGGTGACGAGGTGTTGGATGAGTTCCGGGGGATAGGCGGGCCGGGTCCGGTCGTAGCGTTCGGCGTCCACGCCGAAGGATTCCGCGGCCTGTCGATAGCGGTGAGGCTCTTGCCCCGAAGGTAGAGTGGGCATGCGCCCACCTTAAGTGGGCACGTGCCCACTCGTCAACGCAAGGGAGCCGTATGCCGACCGGGGTAGCCTTGCGCGCCGTCCGCGCGCAGTTGTTCGACGCCGCCGAGCGGGTCCTGCTCCGCGACGGGCCGAGCGGCCTCACCAGCCGAGCCGTGACCACGGAGGCGGACTGCGCGAAAGGCGTGCTGCACCGGCATTTCGACGATTTCGACGGCTTCCTCGCCGAGTTCGTCCTCGACCGGATCGAGAAACTGGAGGGAACAGGCCTCCGCGAGGCCGTCGGCACCGGAACGGTCGTGGACAACCTCACGTCGGCGCTCACGGCGGTGTTCGCGTCGGTCGCGGTCGCGATCGTCCCGCTCGTGATCTTCCGCGACGAGCTTCGCGCCCGGTTGCGCCGCGAGTGGCCCGCCGGGATCCCGGTGCTGACCCAGGCCGCGGAGATGATCGGCGCCTACCTCAAGGAGGAACGCGACCAGGGCAGGATCGCCGAGGACGCCGACGTCGAGACGCTCGCGGCCACGCTCATCGGCGCCACGCATCTGCTCTTCGCCGACCGCACCGCACCCGCGCCCGAGGTCGCGCAGGTGCGGAAGGTGGTGGAAACGGTGGTCGGGGCATGAAAAAGGCGGCGAGTCCTCAGTGGACTCGCCGCCTCTTTCGGACGGTCAGGACTGCGCGGCGGTGACCGTGTGCCGCAGCAGCAGCGACGTCGTGACCGGGCCGACGCCGCCGGGGACCGGCGTGATCGAACCAGCGATGCCCTCGACCGCGGCCTGGTCGACGTCGCCGACGAGCCCGCCTTCGGGTGTCGGGTTGGTGCCGACGTCGATCACCACGGCGCCGGGCTTGACGTGGTCCGCGCCGACGAAGTGGGCGCGCCCGACGGCCACGACCAGGACGTCCGCCGTCTTGGTGACCGACGAGAGGTCCTTGGTGCGGGAGTGGCAGACGGTGACGGTCGCGTTCTCGCCGAGCAGCAGCAGCGCGGCGGGCTTGCCGACGACGGTCGAGCGGCCGACGACGGCGACCTGGGCACCGGACAGGGCGACCTGCTCGCGCTTCAGGATCTCCAGGACCGCGGCGGCGGTGGCCGGCGCGTAGGTCGGGAGACCCGCGGTGAGCCGGCCGAGGCTGACCGGGTTCGCGCCGTCGACGTCCTTGCGCGGGTCGATGTGCGCGCCGACGTCGTCGAGCGTCACGCCTTCGGGCAACGGGGTCTGGCAGATGATGCCGTGGACCGACGGGTCCGCCGACAGCTTGTCGAGTTCGCGGGTGACGTCCTCGCCGGTCGGCTTCTCGAGCTGGACCACCCGGCAGTCGACGCCGACCTTCTTCGCGGCGCGCTCGATCGAGCGCACGTACCAGGCGGTGGCGTCGTCGTCGGTCGGCACGAGCACGGCCAGCGTCGGAGCGGTGCCCGACTCACGCAGCTTGGCGGCGGTCTCGGTGACCTCGGCGGTGATGGCGGCGGCGATCGCGCGCCCGTCGATCAGGGTCATCGGGCGAGCCTTTCGCGGACCTGGGTGATGAGGACGTCGGCGCGTCCGGCGGCGGGGAGGTACTCGGCGAGGCGGGCCTCGGTCTCCTTGCGGAGCTGCTCGTCCGCCATCGACGCGAGGTTGACCTCGACGTTGACGACGCCCGACTCGAGCGCCGACTTGGCGGAAGAGGCCGCGACCGCGATGTCGGAGATGACGTTGGTGTTGGCGCCTTCGAGGATCGAGGCGGCGACGTCGATGACCTCGGCGGCGAGGGCGGCCGTGCGCAGCGGGACCTCGGCGGCGCCGACGAGGGCGGCCTGGATCGCGGCCGTACGGGCCTTCTTCTCCTCGTCGGTGGCCTTCGGGAGCTTGTACGCGGCGACCACCGCGTCGAACGCGGCGGCGTCGTCGGCGGCGAGGCCGAGCGCGCGGCCGCGGAGGTCCTCGGCCTTGCCGAGAGCCTCGGTCATGGTGGCTTCGTGCTCGGCGTACTTCGGCTTGCCGATGGTCAGGTTGCACACCATGGAGACCAGGGCGGCACCGACCGCGGCGTTCATCGCGGCACCCGCGCCACCGCCGGGCGTCGAGGCCTTCGAAGCCAGCTCGTCGAGCCACTGACCGACCGGTTGAGCCTCCACGCGTTGTTCCCTTCCCACTGGTTTCGCCGTCGCGCCGAAGCCTACCCGGGGGTTCCCGGACAGCCCGAAGGCCACCTTCACGACGATCAACGCCGGTGAAGGTGGCCCTGAGGCAGCGGGGTCAGGACCGCTGGTACTCCTCCCAGGTGAGCTTCGGCGAGACGGAGGGGCCGTCGTCGGAACCGCGGCCGGCGAGGCCGTTGTAGCCGAGGTAGTAGTCACCGGCCTGGTGCTGCGCGCCGGACGAGAGGTCCGGATCGGACAGCGCGATGGCGTGGATGTGGTAGGCGAAGCCCTGGGCCGGAGTCCGGACCCAAGCCGCGAAGCCCACCTGACGGAGCTTCTTCGCGACGTCGGTCCGCGTGGCCGAGGACATGCCCTCGACGCCGATGTCCAGTGCGCCGCCACCGTCGTGCGTACCGGCCGAAGCGCCGACGCCGCCGGGGTTGTACGAGCCCTGCGTGATGGTGAGCTGCCTGCCGAGCAGGCCCTCCGCCTTCACCAGCATCGCCTTGGTGCGGGTGTTCATCGTCTTGCCGTGGTAGGTCAGCCGGCTGCCCGCCGCGACCGTCGCGGTCACCGTGTACCGGCCGTCACCCAGCTTCTCGAGCGACGTCTTGCCCGGCAGGCCGGAGGCGTCGATCCCGGTGTAGCCCAGCGATTTCTGGTAGCTCGAATACGCGGTGATCGTCGACGTGCCGAAATGGCCGTCGACGTACTGCTGGTCGAGCAGTCCCTTGGCGGCCAGCGCCTGCTCCACGAGCAGCACACTGTCCTTGGCGCCCGGAGTCAAGGCGCTGTCGGCCCGGCGCGGGTCGATCTGCGCGGCCTTGAGCACCGCTTCCATGCTGGCCGCGGGCAACGCGGCCGCGGTCACTTCGGCACCGGCCGGTGCGGCCACGCCGAAGGAGAGCGCGGTCGCTGTCGCGACCACGGCAACCTTGGTCAACAATTCCTGCCTCCTGAACGAACTCGACCCGTAGTGCGGCCAGCATGGGCAGGACGAATACAAGGGCCATACAAACGAACTTTTCCCGGATACGCGGATTCGCCCGGTCGGGTGTCGCTCCGGCGAAACCGGGGGTGACCTGATAAGACTTCCCGTGGACGCCGAAAGGTCTGGATCCCATGGTGCTTCGTACTTCGCCACCCTCGAGGGCTCATCTCAGACTGCTCGCGGAGGCCGACTCGGCCCC
The DNA here is from genome assembly GCF_014654365.1 of Amycolatopsis oliviviridis. Lineage (GTDB taxonomy): Bacteria > Actinomycetota > Actinomycetes > Mycobacteriales > Pseudonocardiaceae > Amycolatopsis > Amycolatopsis oliviviridis. The sequence continues at coordinate 1,323,444 of NZ_BNAY01000001.1, read as the reverse complement.
GCCTGCCCGGCGCCGGGATTTGTACGCCGGAATCGCCGACCGGCGGCTGGCCGCGATCCTCGCCGCCGAAGACGTGGCCGAGGAACACGGGCTGAGCGCGCACGTCCGGACGACCTGTTACGTCCACCGCTGCTGGGTGCACCAGTGCGTCTCCGATCCGATGCACGTCCTGATCGTCACCGGGCACCGGTGGTGCCGCCGCTGCGATCGCACGGTCGACGTCGAGGTCGACGAGACCTTCCCGGGATCGGTCGAGCTCTCCTGCGACGGCTGCGGTGTCCCACCGGACACGACCGCGAACCGCGAGGTGCTCCTGGCCTGCCGGACCAGTCTGAGAGCCATGCACGGCGGGGAAGCTTCGACGCTGTACGTCGTCCCGGACTGCTGACCGCCCCCGTTCGCGCCGTTCGATGACCGCCGAACGGCGGTGTCGCTGTGGGCTGATAGGCGCAGTCAGTGGTTTGGACCACCACTGTTACCGAAGCGTGATCTGGACATATCTCGCGGACCGCTACTTTGTTGTGGCGCGCAACGAATTGCTTCGCCCGTGGATTTCCAACGCCGGAGGTGTCACGACGTGGACCGGATCTTTGTGCAGCCCAAACGGCGGAAAGGGGTCCGGGGCGCGCTCGCCCTCGGCCTTTCCGCGCTCCTGATCGCCGCGGGTCTCGGCGGCGCCACCGCCGCCGCCGCGGTGGACTACAGCCAGAACGCGACGTCCCTGAACGCGACCCAGGCGCAGTTCTCCTTCACGCCCGCGACGCCCGCGCGGTACGTCGACATCCACTACACCGGCGTCCCGGGAGTGGGGCAGCAGAACGTCCGCATGACCGACAACGGGGGCACGTGGCGGCACACCGTCGGTTCGCTCGCCGCCGGCACGGTGCTCGACTACTGGTTCACCTACGAGAAGAACGGGCCGCAGTACGACACCCCGCACTTCGGCTACACCCACGGCGGCAGCGGGACGACCGTCGCCTCGCCGACGTTCGACCCGCCGGGCGGCAGTTATCCGAGCGCCCGTTCGGTGACACTGTCGTCCGCTACCGCCGGTGCGACCATCCGGTACACGGTGGACGGTTCGACGCCGACCGCGTCGTCCACTGTGTACACCGGGCCGATCACGGTCTCCGCGTCCTCGACGGTTTCCGCGATCGCGCTGAAATCGGGCTCCGCGAACTCCCCGGTGGCGTCGGCGAGCTACACGATCGGATCGACGCAGGCCACCTGTCCGGCCCAGGCCGAGGTCCCGGACTTCGGCCCCAACGTTCGGATCTTCGACCCGGGTATGTCGGCGTCGTCGATCCAGGCCAAGCTCGACGCCGACTTCAACGCGCAGAAGGACACCCTGACCGCGCAGTTCACCGAGCGCCGGTATGCGCACCTGTTCAAGCCCGGTGTGTACAACGGGATCCACGACAACGTCGGCTACTACACCTCTGTCGCGGGCCTGGGGCAGAACCCGGGTGACGTCGTGATCAACGGAGACGTGACGGTCGACGCCTTCAACGAGTCGGACAAGGGCGTGGCGCTGCAGAACTTCTGGCGCTCGGCCGAGAACCTGGCCGTGGTCCCGAGCAGCGGCGCGACCCGCTGGGCCGTCGCGCAGGCCGCGCCGTTCCGGCGGATGGACATCCGCGGCGGGCTGGACCTCTTCCCGGCCAGCTACGGCTTCGCCAGCGGCGGGTACACCGCCGACAGCAAGGTCTCGGGCAAGACCGCGTCGATCTCGCAGCAGCAGTGGTACACCCGCGACAGCAGCTACGGCAGCTGGGAGGGCGGCGTCTGGAACATGGTGTTCTCCGGGACGAGCGGGGCCCCGGCGAACACCTTCCCGAACCCGCCGGAGACCACGCTCGGCACCACGCCGGTCTCCCGAGACGTCCCGTATCTCTACGTGGACGGGGGTGGCAAGTATCGCGTGTTCCTGCCTTCGTTGCGTACCAACGCTTCCGGGCCGAGCTGGGCCAACGGCGGCACTCAGGGCAGCTCGCTGCCGATGAGCCAGTTCTACGTCGTCAAGGCGGGGGACACGGCGTCGTCGATCAATAACGCCCTTTCCCAGGGCTGCAACCTGTTCTTCACGCCGGGTGTCTATCACCTCAACCAGACGCTGAACGTGACCAAGGCGAACACGGTCGTCCTCGGTGTCGGATACCCGACGTTGGTGCCGGACAACGGTGTCGACGCGATGAAGGTCGCCGACGTCGACGGGGTCCGGCTCAAGGGCCTGCTGTTCGACGCCGGGACGACCAACTCGCAGTCGCTGCTCACCGTCGGCCAGGCGGGTTCGGCGGCGAACCACTCGGCCAACCCGACGACGGTGCAGGACGTGTTCTTCCGGATCGGCGGCCAGATCGCCGGGAAGGCGACGAACAGTCTCATCGTCAACAGCCGTGACACGATCATCGACCACATCTGGGCCTGGCGGGCCGACCACGGCAACGCGGGCACCTACGGCTGGACGGTCAACACCGGCGACACCGGAGTGGTCGTCAACGGCGACAACGTGCTGGCGACCGGTCTGTTCGTCGAGCATTACCAGAAATACCAGGTGATCTGGAACGGGCAGAACGGCAGGACGATCTTCTTCCAGAACGAGATCCCGTACGACGTCCCGGATCAGGCGGGCTGGAAGAGTCCCAACGGCCTCAACGGATACGCCGCCTACAAGGTGGGGGACAACGTGAACACGCACGAAGCGTGGGGCCTGGGCAGTTACTGCTTCTTCAACGACAACCCGGCGGTGAACCTGTATCACGCGTTCGAGGTGCCGAACCGCTCCGGCGTCCGGTTCCACAACATGGTGACGGTCTCGCTGAACTACAAGGGGACCATCACCCACGTGATCAACGACGCGGGGGCGGTGACGCCGCCGGACACGCGGCCGAGCAACCTGGTGAGCTACCCGTGACGCTCGGGGCTGAAGGGGACTTTCCCCGCATCTGATGCAGTGAAGGGCGCTTTCTCCGCATGGCATGCGGGGAAAGCGCCCTTCGGCTACTTGTGTATAACGCCCTATACTGCACGGCGTCGAGCAGTTCAAGAGTGGCGCGATTAGGCTCGGGTTCATGATCAGCACAGATGCCGCCGCGGTCGTCGACGAACTGCGCGAACTCTTCCGCTCCGGCGTCACGAAACCGGTGGCCTGGCGGCGGACGCAGCTCACCGGCTTGCGCACGCTTCTCGCCGAACAGGAGGACGTCTTCCTCAAGGCGCTCTACGCCGACCTGCGCAAAAACGCCGTCGAGGCCAAGCGCGCGGAGATCGCGCTCGTGCGCAACGAGATCGACCACACGCTGGAGAACCTCGACTCCTGGCTGACTCCGGAGTCCGCCGACATCCCGCGACCCCTGCGGCCGGGTGACGGTCGCGTGGTGCGCGAGCCGCTCGGCGTCGCGTTGATCATCGGACCGTGGAACTACCCGCTGCAGCTCGTGCTCGCGCCGCTGGTCGGGGCCCTGGCGGCGGGGAACTGCGCGGTCGTGAAGCCGAGCGAGCTGTCCCCGAACACGTCGGCCGCGATCGCCGAGCATCTGCCGAACTACGTCGAAGGCGTCCGCGTCGTCGAGGGGGCGATCCCGGAGACGACGGCATTGCTGGAGCAGAAGTTCGACACGATCTTCTACACCGGGAACGGGACCGTCGGCCGGATCGTCATGACCGCGGCGGCGAAGCACCTCACGCCGGTCACGCTCGAACTGGGTGGGAAGAGCCCGGCGATCGTCGAGCCGGGCGCGGATCTCGCGGTGACCGCGCAGCGGCTCGCCTACGGCAAGTTCGCCAACGCGGGCCAGACCTGCGTCGCGCCCGACTACGTCCTCGCGATCGGTGACACCGGCCCGAAGCTGGCGGAACACCTGGCCGAGACCGTCGGAGCGATGTTCGGCGCGGATCCGGCGACCAGCGACTCCTACGGCCGGATCATCTCGACCCGCCACCACGACCGGCTCGCCGCCCTGCTGGACAACGGAACCGCGGTCGTCGGCGGCGAGGCCGACCGCGACGAGAGGTACATCGCGCCCACCGTGCTCACCGGCGTGTCGCCGGACGCCCCGGTGATGCAGGACGAGATCTTCGGCCCGATCCTGCCGATCATCGAGGTGTCCGACCTCGACGCGGCGCTGGCGTTCGTCAACGAGCGCGACAAGCCGCTGGCGTTGTACGCCTTCACCGAGTCGGACGAGACGAAGCGCAGGATCGAGACGGAGACGTCGTCCGGTGGACTCGTGTTCGGGGCGGCGATCATCCACCTCGCTGCCCCTGACCTGCCGTTCGGCGGGGTGGGGGAGAGCGGCATGGGCCGGTATCACGGGCGCTATTCGATCGACAACTTCAGCCACGTGAAGGCGGTCCTGGACAAGCCGCTCGCCTGATCAACGAACGGCGCGGGCACCGCGTCGGTCGGGGTGGCCCGGTCCGTAAAGGCCTCCTTGAGGGACTCTGGGTCCCTCAAGGAAGCCTTCACGGACCGTCGATCGCCACGTTCGCCCCACAGGCACCAGCAGTCACAGCGGGCGCGCGTGAAGGCCCCCTTCACGCGGCTCAGCCGAGGAAACTCGACCTTCACGCCTTCCCAAGTACATGAAGGCCCCCTTCCTTGCGATAGGCGCAAGCAAGGGGGCCTTCATGTACAGCAGGCGAGCGAGGGCGCCGGGACCGAGTCGGTACAGGCATGAACGGGCCCAAAACCGGCACGACCTTGATCAACGGAGGATCGGGGACGTTGAGTGTCCCCGATCCTCCGTTGATCAAGGTCCGAGACCGGGCGCTGAACCGCAACCCTCGCGCAGGTCAGGCATAGGTCGGTGAATGCTGGTGGGTTCTAACCCGAATCGCCACTCACGACCCGCGAGAGCCACGCGGAGCAGGAGGAGGTGGCACCGTCTTCGCCAGGACGATGTCCGCCAGCCGGATCGTCGCGAGACCGCGTTTGGTCTCCACCGTGCATTCCGCGTCGTCACGGGAGCGCAGGTAGCCGAGCGCGTCGGTGAACCCGCCCTCGATCCGGTACCGCACAACGACCCTCGTGCCGACCGGGACGTCCGGCAGGGTCACCGGTTCAGGTGCGCGGTGAGTTCGTCGTCGCTCGGTTCGACCAGGTGGGTGCCGTCCGGCCAGACGATGGTCGGGATCCGCCGTTCACCGTTCTGCAGCGCTCGCACGATCTCTTCGGCGCCGTTGTCCGCTTCGACGTCGACATAGGCGTATTCGACGCCCTTCGCGTCCAGCAAGGCACGGCTGCGTTTGACGTCGGGGCACCAGCCGGCGCCGTACACGGTGAGGTCGCTCATGGATCACAGCATGCCAGGTCGCGGTCCGGCGGCGCGTTCGGCGAGGGCCGAACGGTCGGCGAGCCCGGTCTTGGCGAGCAGGCTCGCGACGTGCTTCTCGACGGTCCTGGGCGAGATGTGCAGGCGGGCGCCGATGTCCTTGTTGCCCATGCGCTCGGCGAGCAGCACCAGGACCTCGTACTCGCGCACGGTGACGCCGGCCGCGCGCAGGTCGCCGGGGACCCGGTCGACCCCGGCGCGGCGCTGGCGGACGGGTGCGCCGAGCTTCCGCAACAGGCTCCGGCAGGCACCCGCGACCGCTTGGATGTCCCTGCCGTGGAAGTACTCTTCGGCCTCTTTGAGCCAGCCTGCCGGATCGCCCCAGCCGTCGGCGGCGGCCGGTTCGGCGATCAGCCGCAGCCCGAGGTGACGGGCCAGGGGATAGGGCGCCGACGTCTCCAGCGCGGCGCCGACCGCCCGCTCGGCTTCCGCCGTGTCGCCTCGCCTGCCGTGCTCGACGGCGTGCGCGAACTCGACGAACTGCCGGTTCCACCGCATCCCGCTCACGGCGGACCCGTCCTCGGGACAGCCTGCCCCGCCGAGCGTGTCGAGGAGCGTCCGGAGCCCGTGCTGGCCGGCGAGGTGGAAGCGGCTCGGCCTCCGGTCCTCCAGTTCGATCACCTGGCCGAGCTCGCGGCGCGCCCGGTCGAGGTCCTCCTCCAGCAGGGAACAGAAGACCCGCGCGAGCCCGATGCTCAGCACCATCTCCTGCGCGTTCTCGCCGCCGCTCTCCCGGAAGTCCTCGAGCGCCCGTTCCATCGCCGGGCGGTCCGCCCGGTGCCCGGCCGACATCGCCCTGGTCATATGCGCGTACTGCAGCAGCGCGGTCAACCGGAGCCTGCCGAGGACGGCGAGGTTCTCCTCCAGCAGCGCGTGCGCGGTCCCGAACTCGCAGCGCAGGATCGCGTGCATGGTGCGCACGGAATCGACCGCGCAGTGCAGCGTGATGGACCCGGTCCGCTGGGCGTCGGCGCGGGCGAGCAGCAGGGTCTGCTCGTCGCCGTTCATCAGCACGCGATGCCCGCCGAGCCGCACCAGTGCCTGGGTGCGGAGGTGATGCAGGTGGTTGTCCTCGGCGGTCCGCCGCGCCAGTTGCATGTAGCGCTCCGACTCGGTGAGGTCCCGCGACAGCGCGAGCATGCCGAGTACCTGCAGCGCCTGGCAGACGACGAACGGCTGCTCGGTCTCCTCGGCCACTTTCCATGCCTGGCGCGCGAGCCGTTCCGCCGTGCCGGTCCGGCCGGGGACGTCGAGCCAGAGGTTCGCTTCGACGGCGTCCAGCGCGGCCTGCTGGGCGGGTGAGATCGCGGAGCCGAGAGGAGCGCGGGCGCGTTCGATCTGGCCGAGGCATTCGTCGTGCCGTCCGGCGATGTAGGCGGCCCAGGCCAGCTGCGTGTGCAGTTTGGCGGCCCGTTCGAGCGTGCCGATCTCGCCGAATCCGGCGGAAAGCTCGACGGCGCGGTCGAATTGCCCGGTCTGCCCGAGGGCGTACAGCAGTGTCTCCAGCACCTCGGCCCGATCACCCGCGTCGGCCCCGGAGAGCAGGTCGACGGCCTTGGTGAGCATCGTGACCGCGGAGTCCGCGGCACCGGCGTCGAGCGCGCGGCGACCGGTCTCCGCGAACAGGTGGCCGGCCGCCCGCTCGTCCAGCGCGGTCAGACGGAGGGACGCGACGAGCGCGCACAGATCACCCGGCAGCCCCGGATACAGCTTCTCGACGGCGTCGGCGGCTTGCCGGGCGAGTGCCGCTTTCCGCGCGGGTGACTGCCGGGCCAGCAGCGCTTCCGCGGTCAGCGGATGCCGGAAGGCGTACCAGCCGGGTGTCGTCTCGTCGGTGGTCACCAGGTTCGCCGCGACCGCGGCGCTCAGGTGGTTGTGGAGGGTCCGGTCGTTGGTTCCGGTGACCGTCTGCACCACCGACAGCGGGAAGCGGCGGCCGATGATCGCGGCGACCGACAGCAGTTCGCCGGCCTGTTCGCCGAGCTGCTCCATCCGGACGCCGATACTGGTGACCAGCGCGGCGGGTACCCGGGCGCGGAGTTCGCCGATGACGCGCCAGCCGTCCCGGCTCTCGACCAGCAGCCCGTCGTTCACCATGCCGTGGAGCAGTTCCTCGACGATGAACGGGAGGCCGGCGCTGTTGCGCCACAACAGTTCCGCCGCGGGGGCAGGCAGATGCTCCGGCTCGGTCTCCAGGCAGGCCGCGGCGAGGGCGCGGGTGTCGGCGAGGCCGAGCCTGCCGAGTTCGAGGACGGCGCAGCTCATCCGCTGGGCGCCGGAGGTCGCCAGCCGGAGAGCGTCCGAGGGTTCGTTGCGGAGGGTGCCGACGAACAGGGCTTGTGCCGCGGCCAGGTTGTCGACGAGGTATTCGAGGATGAACAGCGTCTCGGCGTCGGCGTCCTGGAGGTCGTCGAGGACCAGGAGCGCGCCGCGGTCGCGGCTGGTGACGGCAAGCAGCCGGAACACCGCTTCGGCCAGCACCATCAGGGAGCCGGATTCCCGCGGCCGGTCGCCGTGGCTCCAGTCGGGGACGAGCTGGGCGAGCACGGGGATGAACGGGTCGAGTTCGGCCGCTTCGGGCGGGCCGCCGCCGCGGAAGTGGGACAGCAGGGCCTGGGTCAGCGGCCGGAACGGGACGAGCGGGCCGATCGAGCTCGCGCGGCCCTGCAGGACCGGGATGTCCGCGGTGACCGCTCGTGAGGCGGCCTCGACGGCGAGCCGGGACTTGCCGATGCCGCCTTCGCCCACGAGGAAGATCGCGCCGCCGCGACCCGCGGTGGCGCGATCGAGAGCTCCCGAGAGCTCGGCCAGTTCGGCGTCGCGGCCGATCACCCGCGACGAACGGATTCCCACCGCCGTGACTATAGCGAGCGGAATCGGCGTGTCACGGCGAAAAGCTGATCACGAAGGCGGGCGGCGCGAGCCCGCCCTCGTGATCGTTTCTCAGATCCAGCCGCCGGTGAAGACGCTGACGACGGACGGCGATCCGGGGTCGCCGGAGAGAGTGGCGAGCGGGTTGGCGCTCAGCCGCGGCTTGCTGCCCGCCAGCGCGTGGTTGCGCGAGCCGACCTCGAGGGCGCGCGGCAGGTTCACGGCGCCGAGGGCGTCTTCGGTGGCGGGCAGATCTCTTTCGTACATTCGGTTTCTTCTCCTCATACTCGGTTTACCGGCGGGATGACGGTGGCCGCGGGATGCGGCCGGTCGGGGCGGAGCAGGAGCGCGGACGGGACCCGGTCGCCGAAGCCCAGCCGCAGCAGGCCGTAGCCGATGCCCGCCAGACCGCTCAGCAGGCCCGGCGCGGGGATCGCGCCGGGAGTTCCGCAGCGGGCGCCGCGCTGGTCGATGGCGGCGAGCAGGTGCCCGGTCCGGCGACGCACCGCGGCGGCGGCGCCAGTGTGCCCGTTCTCCGCCAGCACGCACAACACTTCCAGCACTCCGGACTCGCCGTGGCAGAGACTGAGATCCTTCAGCGGTGCCCCGTCGGTCAGCTGTTTGATCGTCCGGTCCAGCCGGCGGGCGTGACCGGGGTCGTGCAGGTGGGCGGCTTGGCCGAGAGCGGCCCCCGAGAGGCCGTCGCACCAGCCGCCGGTGCTTTCCGCCCGATCGTCCGCCTTTCCGGGCGGATCTTCGCCGGTCCGGCCGTGCGCCCGCAGGACCCAGTCGATCCCGGCCGAACCGCGCGCGAATCCCTTCCCCTGTGGACGTTCGCGGTCGAGCAGCTGCCAGGTGTAGCGGTCCGCCTTCGCCAGTGCCGTCTCTAGTCCTGTTTGGACGTACACCGAGCGCATCGAGGCGACGCCGCCCGCCAGTCCGGTGGTGAATCCGGACGGCGTCGCGGAGGTGGCGTCGGGCATCAGGTCGACGGCCTGTTCGATCAGGTCGCCCGCGGGAAGGCTGACCAGCGTGCTGAGCCGGGCGATCGTGTACGCGACGCCGCCGAGTCCGAGCAGTCCGCCGCAGCCGGCGGTGGCGGCCAGCTCGGGGTCGGCGCGGAGGGTGGCGAAGAGGCTCGGGAGCGGGCTGATCGCGTACGCGGCCAGATCGCGGTAGCGCGCGATCCCGGTCAGCTCGGCGAGCTGGGCGAGGAACAGGGCGACGCCGCAGTAGCCCTCGCCGAGTCCCGCGCCCATCGGCAGCACGGTCCAGTAGCGGTCGTCGACGAGCTCGATCCCGAGCCAGTTGGAGCGGTGCTCGTCGGAGAAGGCGTTGGCGACGATGTGATCGGCGATCCCGCACGCGGTGACCAGCAGCCGTTCCGCGTCGGGCGCCTGGTTCGGCACCGCGGTCTCCGCGGTTTCGCTGCCGCCGTGATGCCCGGCGGTCGCCGTGCTGATGGCGAGGGTGGCCGAGATCAGCCATTCCTGGTCGCGCTGGTCGAGCGGGTCCATGTCGGCGACCTTCGCCAGCACGGTGTCCAGCGACGGCCGGTCGACGACGCCTTCGACGCTGTCACCGCGCGAGTCCAGCAGCGAGGTCGAGCCGGGATTCGAGGTGAACATCGGCACGTCGCCCGTCCACAGGTCGGCTCGCTCGTGCGGTACGAGCCGCAGCAGCTTGTCCTCGCCCGCGGAGTCCTCTTCGAGCAGGTCGAAAGCGTGTTCACGGTCGGCGGCGTCGCGCAGGAGGTCGGGATGGGTGGTCTCGTCCAGCAGGCGGAAGTAGAAGTTCGTCGGCCGGATGAGCACGCGGATGGGGTCCTCGGCGCAGCGCCGGAGGTGTTCGGTGAGTTCGTCCCGCGCGCTGGAGATCGCGTCGTAGCCGAGCCGGAACCCGGCCAGCAGCGCCGCGCTGTGCTCGGCGGGGGTGACGTCGCGGCCGTCGAGGCGGGGGAGGTTGTTCCCGCCCGCGAGCTCCCCGGGTACTCGGACCAGTCGCATCTTGTCGGTACCGGGATCGGCCCAGTCGACCCGGTCGGTGGGCAGTTTGCCGCCGCGGCCGGCGAGCCCGGAGATGTCGACGGCGCCGTGTTCCCCGGCGAAGAGCTGGGGGAGCAGCAGGGTGCGCTGGACCGAGCGCGCGAGCATCGCCGCCGCGGGGTCGCCTTCCGGCGGATCGGGTGGCGAGGGCTGGAACAGTGTCTCGATGTCGATCAGCACCGGCTGGTCCCCGCAGGCGATGATGTTCTCGTAGTGGACGTCGGTGGCGTCGAGCGCGTGCAGGAGCGCCAGGAGGATGCCCTGGCGACGGTAGAAACGGTCGACGTCGGCGAGGTCGGCGCACGGCCGGTGCTCGACGAACCGGAGCCAGCCGTAGCCGTCGCGCGGCAGGGCGTCGGCGGTCCGCAGTTCGAGGCCGGGCAGCCGTTTGTTCAGCTGATCGACGACGTCGGTGAACCGTTCGTGCAGGATCAGCGGGCGGGGTTTGTAGATCACCTTGGCGCCGCTGGAGAAGCGGAGCAGCTTGACCGACCGTCCTCGCGCGTGCGAGTCGCCGATCCCGCCCGCCACCTCGACGAGCGTGCCGAGTTCGCCGTCCACGACCGAACAGGGCAGCGCTCCGGCATCGGCGGAGAAGCGGGCCAGCATTTCGGAGTGGGCTTCGGCGGCGTGGACGCAGGCTTGGGCGAGGAGCCGGGCCAGGACCGGATATTCGCTGAACAACCGGACTAGTCCGGCCGGGGTGGATTGCCGGCGCACGAAGTCGGAGAAGCGCTCCTCGGGGGTCTCGCCCTGGAGTGTCCCGGCGTTGCGGGCGCGGTGGAGTTCGAGGACCAGCGTGCGGACCGAGAGCTTGAGCAGATGCTGGTCGAGTTGAGCCGCGAAACCCCGGCGAAGTGCTGTGACGTCGGCGTCGGCGAGGTCGTCGGGGACCGCCTGCCGGGCTGCTGCCTGGACGAACGACCTGAAGACCCCGGCGAACTCGACACGCCAGTCACCGACTGGGGGGCGCTCCGGCAGGAGCGTGGTGACAGCGTGTTCGGCGAAGTCCGCCCATGCGGGCTTGTCCACCTTCTGTTCGCGCGGGGTCTGGCCGTGCACCCACCACTTCGGCAGCAGGGACGTCGCCGATGTCTGGGGCGTCACGGAATCCATGGTTCCACTTCGGCGGGACCCGCACATGGGGGCGATACCCCCACATTCAGCGCACGCACGAAGATGCCCGGAGAGTGACGACCGGGTCGGGCGTCACCGGAATATGGGGTCTCGGCACCCATGCGCGGGGACCGGTCCCGGGCCGACCATGGTCGGGTGGCGCGGCGGTCGCAGGGGGAGCGCCGCGGTACGCGGGCGGGCCGGTTTCTGGGGGTCCGGCCCGCGCCGCCCGAGTTCAGCCGGTTTCCGGCGGCGGGTCTTGGATGGCGGCTCGCAGGCGCGATGTCCTCTTCGCGCCCGATATCGGGATGATCGGCGCGCGCGGGCTGGCTAACATCGGGGGCGATCATGGAGTGGATCAGCGGCAGATCGCCCGGCTTCGGACCGGGAGGGCGCGGGTTCGAGTCCCGCCTCCATGTTCATCCTGGAGTGGTTCAGCGGTAGAACACCCGGCTCGTGACCGGGAAGGCGCGAGTTCGAATCTCGCCTCCAGGTCTCGATGGACAGGGGGAGACCGGTGAACGAGGGGCAGTTCGGCTACGCGTACGGCCAGTTGCGTCGCGCGCTGCGGCACGCGGGCGCCGATTCGGCACGGGCGGCGGGCTGGCGTGCCGTGCTCGACGGGATGGCCGACGGCACGCTGACCATCGGTTCCCGTACCCCGGTCGCCGACACCCCGGCCTGGGTGACCCTCGAAGTACTGCACGGCGGGTTCGCCAGCGGTCGCTACGTCGCCGAAGAACCCTTGCGTGAGGACGAGAGCGAACTCGTCCGCGCGTTGCCCGACGGCGCGCCGGGCACGACCGGCAGGGAACGGCTGAACCTGCACTACCTGACCGACGAGGGCCAGGCCGCGCTGCTCGGCGCGCTCGCGGCCGGGACGTACCGTGTCGAGGTCCCGGAACACGCCGCGCTGATGACGGTCGCGTGGCTGCTCGCGCACGACCACCACGCGGCGGCGCTCGACCTCGTCGCCGCGATGCGCCCGCTCATGCACCGGCTGCGGCTGACACCGGTCTTCGGGCAGTCGCCCACCCCCACGGGTTCCGTCGTCAGGCTCCAGTCCGTCAAGCAGGTCAAGACCTCCTTGCGCGCGATCACGACGCCGTCCGCGATCACCACGATGCGCACCAGGCTGCGCGAGCGTCCGCTGTACGACCGGCTCGTCGCTCTCTGGTGCGAAACCGTGGAAGGCGAATTGCCCACCCTGCGGGACGACGGCGTCGTCGCGGGCGGCTGGCCGTGCCGTGTCTGGCCGGCGGACTGGACTATTCGCCGGACGGCGTTGCTCGCCGAAACCGAGGGCGTGACAGCGCATCCTCGCGCCAACTTCACCCGGCTGCGGACCGCGCTGGCCGCGTGCGAGACGGACAGCCGTTCGCTGACCGCGCGGGACGTCGGATGGGTACGGCGTGCGCTCGCCAACACGATCGGCAAGCACGGCGCTCCCGGTTCCGAGCGGCGGACGGCGTTGCGGGAGGCGGAACTTTCCGTTGTGGAGCGGCCGACCAAGGCCGAGCTCGCGGAAGCGGTCGCCGTCCGGCTCGACGCCTACGCGGACGACGGCGGTGTCCCGTCGGTCGAACCGGTCACCGAGGACGTCGACGGGTGGAGCGTGCCGGACGGTGTCGTCGTGAAGGTGAACCGGGCGTGGGAGGCCCCGGTCGAGGAACTGGTCGCGCGGGACGTGATCACCTCCGGCGAGGTACTCGCCACCGTGCTGCCGCAGATCACCGCGTCGCTGCTCGCGGCGAACATCGAAGACCCGGCGCTGTCGGCGTTGTACGCCCGGACGTACGCGGCGTTCCGGCGCCGCCGGAGCCTGCTGCTGCTCGATCTGGCGACCCAGGTCGGTTTCACCGAGCTGCCGTGGGTGGCCGCGCTGGAGCCGCTGCGCGCGCACCGGCGCGACACCGCCGAGGCCGCGCGGCAGACCCTCGCCCAGACCACGATGCTCGCGCTGACCGCCTTCCCGCACGCGATCCTGCCGAACCCGCTGGTGAGCGAGTTCACCGCGCTCGCCAAGCAGGCGGGCCTGCGGTTCCCGCTGGTCGAGGAGGTCGCGGCGGACATCTTCATGGGCACCTTCACCACGAAGTTCCGCGACGCCGCGGTGATCGCGAGCCGGGTCATGGCGGGTTCGCTGTACGCGCGGTATTACGACCTGCCGGAGACGTGGCGGGAAGAGACGACGACCCGATGGGGCAGGAAGACAGCGGACGACTTCGCCAAGGTGTGCAAGGACAGGGCGGCGGAAGCGGGGCACGGCCGCCTGTCCGGCGTGGCCGCGAACGGCGCGGTCCTGGAGCAGAGCCAAATCGTCACCACGCACAACCTGGCCGTGCTGGCCGACGGGCTCGGGCTGTGGGACCGGCTGACGGTGCTCGCGCCCGGCCTCGCGGCGCGGTCGCTCGGCTGGGCGCTGCGTCGCTCCGCCGTGCCGTCCACCGACCGGCACGCCGCGCTGACGGCGGTCAAGAACGCGGCTTACGCGTGGCGGCAGGGGATCTTCTTCCTCAGCTTCTGTGACGCAGAGAAGCAGTGGACCATCGTCGACGAACTGCGCCCGCACCTGGCGGGCACCGACCTCGGACCGGCGGTGGACGGGCTCGCCGCCGTCGTCGCGGGATATCGGTTCGCCGACGACGGAACAGTCCACAATGGACGCCGATGGCTCGGCTGGGGCGGCGGCCGGTGGGTGGGCGTCCGGTGAACGGGCGGCTGATCCATACCGGACAGGTCGTACTGGACCTCGTCATGGGGGTGCCGGGACTGCCGGTGCCCGGCGGCGATGTCATGGCGTCCTCGACGGACCTCCTGCCGGGCGGCGGGTTCAACGTGATGGCGGCGGCCGCCAGGGCGGGCGCGGACGTCCTCTACGCCGGCCTGCACGGCACCGGTGGCTTCGGCGAACTCGCCCGGGCGGCGATGGCAGCCGAGGGCATCACGCTCGCGCACGCGCCGTCCGCCGAGGGCGATACCGGGATCGTCGTGGCGCTGGTGGAGGACGACGGCGAGCGCACGTTCGTCACCGGGACCGGTGCCGCGGGCCGGATGCCGCCCGGTCTGCTCGACGCCGTCACGCCGACGAACCGCGACGTCGTGTACCTCACCGGGTACAGCCTGCTGGACGAGCCGAACGCGAAGGTGTTCATCGAGTGGCTGCCGGGCATTGCCGGGGCCACCGTGCTGTTCGACCCCGGACCACTCGCCGGGAAGATCCCCGCCGCCGACCTCGCGGCGGTGCTGGCGCACGTGGACATCCTGAGCTGCAGCACCGGCGAAGCGAAGATCCTGGAGACAGTGGGCGAGCACGTCGAGGTGCTCGTCGTCCGCGAGGGACCCGCCGGATGCCGGGTCGTCTCCGGCGGTCACAGTGTCGCCGTGCCGGGCGTCCCGGTGGCCACTGTGGACACCAACGGGGCGGGCGACGCGCATTGCGGGGTACTGGCCGCCGAACTGCTGGCCGGGACCGGGCTGCTCGACGCCGCGCGCCGGGCGAACGCCGCCGCCGCGATCGCGGTGACCAGGCATGGTCCGGCGACTTCGCCCACCAGGGCCGAAGTGGACGCCTTTCTCGGGTGAGCGTTCGCGATGGCTGTGGGATGGGACAACATCCGGAGCCGCCGTGTGGTTCCTCGGGCATGATCGGCTCATGCGCGTCTTGTCGGAAAGTCAGCTCGGTTCGGTCCTGGCGGGCGTTCCCGCGTCGCGGCCGCGGGTGGTGGTGAGCGGGAACTTCGCGACCCCGATGCGAGCACTGAAGGTGCTGGACGCGGCGCTGGCGGAGTACCGGCTGTTCGCGTTGAACGCGCAGGCCGGGATGCCGGACCGCGACGGCGTCCTGCTGGAGACGCCGTTCGTGGGCGCGGGCATGCGCGGCCGCCCGGGGTTGCGGTACTTCCCGTCCCGGCTGTCGCTGGTGCCGCAACTGCTCAAGACCGCGCTGCCGCCGGACGTCGTCCTGCTGCACACCTCGGCCCCGGTCGACGGCGTGGTGTCGATGGGCACGGAGGTGAACATCCTGCCCGCGGCCGTCGAGGCGGTGCGGGCCCGCGGAGGCCTGGTCGTCGCGCAGGTCAACCCCGAGATGCCGTTCACCTACGGCGACGGCGTCTTGCCGGTCGACGAAATCGACTACGCCATCGAGGTGGCCGAGCCGCTCTTGTCACCGGTCCCGCGGCCGGTGGGGGACACGGCGCGGACCATCGGTGAGCGGGTGGCCGGGCTGGTCGCCGACGGCGCGACCCTGCAACTGGGCATCGGCGGCATCCCGGACGCGACCCTGGCGGCGGTGACCGGACGGCGTGGACTCGCGATCTGGTCGGAGATGTTCAGCGACGGCGTGCTCGCGCTCGACCGAGCCGGGGCCCTCGATCCGGCGGAACCGGTGACGGCGTCGTTCGTGTTCGGCAGTGCCGAGCTGTACCGCTGGCTCGACCGCAATCCGCGGATTCGCCTGCTGCGCACGGAAAAGACGAACGACCCGGCCGTGATCGCCCGGCAGCGCGGGCTGGTCTCGGTGAACAGCGCCCTCGAAGTGGACCTCTTCGCACAGGCCAACGCGAGCCGTGTGCGAGGGGCGATCTACTCGGGATTCGGCGGGCAGACCGACTTCGTGGTCGGGGCGCTGCATTCACCCGGCGGCCGGGCGATCATCGCGCTGCCGTCGTGGCATCCGAAGGCCGACGTTTCGACGGTCGTGCCCCGGCTGACCGGGCCGGTGACTTCGTTCCAGCACAGTTTCCTGGTCAGTGAGCACGGTGTCGCGACCATCTGGGGAAACGACGCGAGCGAGCAGGCGAGGCAGATCGTCGGCAACGTCGCGCATCCCGCGGCGCGGGAAGAACTCGTGACACGCGGCAGGGAATTGGGTTTCGCGCTTTCTTGAGTGCGGAGTGCTGCCGTTCCACCAGACCGCGCTGGGCTCAGGTGGTCGTGAGTGGTAAGTGCCGTTAGAACGACACTTACCACTCACGAGGCGCAACGCGGCCTCCACGGCAGATCGCGATCGTGGGCCAGGGTCCGTGAAGGCCCCCTTCACGCGGCTCAGCCGAGGAAACTCGACCTTCACCGCTTGGGAGGTACATGAAGGCCCCCTTCCTTGCGATAGGCGCAAGGAAGGGGGCCTTCATGTACCTCCGGCGGGCAAGCGCCGGACGCCATCACGTGGGTGAGCGGGCGAGCGTGAAACCTTTGTCTCGCCCTCAAGAGAATGAGTCCGGCGCCGAAATGCCGGAACCCGGTAAAGGGAACACGATCATGTTCCCTTTACCGGGTCGCAAACACGGAGGGGCCGACCCGCGCCAACAGACCGGCCCCCGGTAAACCCTTGTGCCTAGAGCGTCAGACCAGCCATCCGAGCACGTGCGCCAGGTGCGCGAGCAGACCCGAGATCAGGTCGTGGCCGTGGTGCACGTGCTGGGTGAACATCTGCATTGAGGGGCTCCTTGTTCGGATTTTCGTGTTCGGTTGTGCTCTCGCGAGGAGCGATCGAAGATTTTCACCACGTTGGCGCCCTGTCAAAAAACGATTCCCCGGGCGGGCGGCCGGTCGTGAATCTTCCCACGATAAACACGTAAGTCTTTCGTGTTTTGCGTCAGGGGTGGGTTTCGCGAGCGTTGACACTGTGGGTAGCGACCTGGGGCGAGTCGATGTGGAAGCTGGGCCTCCGCTACGGCAAGTGGGCGGGGGCGTGACACGAAACGGTGATCCAGTTGCCACGAATGGTGAGTCGGCGGGAATCACCGAGACGGGTGACGAAACGAGGGTGACTCTCGCTTTTTCGGGGCAGGCACGGGGTTTCCGGCCGACGACGCGTGATCACTCGTGGTCATGTGATCTTCACTGAACGGTGGCGCGCCTCCGGAAGGTGTGACGCATCGCCCGGGCGAGTCAACCTGTGCGGTACGGAGGTCATACCCGAGTCAGACGCGGCACGGGCGTCGTGAGGGCTATCGTTCCGTGTGCGCCCACCGACCTCGTCGAGAAGACTCGTTCCCGCGGTGGCCGACGGGCTGCTGGCCGTTTTCATGATCGGGTTCACGGTCGAGGCGGGCTTCGCCATCGACATCCCGGGTTTCCGGCCCTTCGACGCGGTGGGCGTCGTGCTGAGCGTCCTGGTCAACGCGCCCCTGGCGTTCCGACGCCGTGCGCCGACATGGGTCTTCGTGCTGCTCCTGCTCGCGTGGGCGGGCTTCCTGCTGCCCGGATACTGGCCGGGTACCAGCGCACTGGCGCTGCTGCTGGGGTTGTACACCGTCGCGGCGCACCGGTCCGTTCGCGTGACGGCGCTGTGCGCGGCGATCACCTTGGCCTGCGAGACCTACACCGCGATCCAGGCCCAGCTGATCGGCTCGGCGTGGACGGCGGTGTTCCAGAGCGTGCTGCTGACCGCCGTCGCGTGGACTTTCGGTGCCAACGCGGGACGGCTGGCCCAGCGCAACGGGCAGTTGCGGGAGCTGGCCGCGAAGCTGCGGCAAGAACAAGAGGACCGAGCGCGGCGGGCTGTCACGGAGGAACGCGTCCGCACCGCGCGCGAGTTGCACGACGTCGTGGCCCACCACATGTCGGTCATCGCGGTGCAGGCGGAGATGGCGCGGTACGTGTTCGACTCGAATCCGGCGGCCAGCCGGACGGCGCTGGACGTCATCGGCCGCACCAGCGGCGAAGGCCTCGACGAGCTGCGGCGCATGCTGACGGTGTTGAGGTCCGGCGAGGACGACGAAACCTACGTCCCCGCCCCCGGTCTGGCGGGGCTGGAGGAGCTCGCGGCGAGGGTCGGCGCGGCCGGGGTGCGGGTCGAGGTCTCCGCGCGCGGTCGTGCTCGCTCGTTGCCCGACGGGGTGGAACTTTGCGTCTATCGTGTCGTTCAGGAGGCGCTGACCAACGTGGTCAAGCACGCCCGCCCGGCCAGCGCGAGGGTGTCGCTGACCTACGGCGCGGACGAAGTGACGGTGCGGATCGCCGACGACGGCCGCTCGGAGCGGTCTTCGGAGGGGGCCGGTCACGGGATGATCGGCATGCGAGAGCGCGCCGAGTTGTACGGCGGGACACTCGTGGCGGGCGCGTGTTCCGGAGGGGGTTTCGCAGTGACGCTCGTGCTGCCGCTGGCGGCGGACGGGCGCATTCGGGACCGGGAGGCGGGGGGAGACAGATCGTGATCGAGGTGCTGGTCGTCGATGATCAAGAGCTGGTCCGTGCCGGGCTCGTAGCGCTGTTGCGGGCGGCGCCCGGGATCAGCGTCGTCGGCGAGGCCGCCGACGGGCAGGAGGCGGTGGAGCTGGCGGCACGGCTCCGGCCGGACGTCGTGGTGATGGACATCAGAATGCCGGGTGTGAACGGGGTGGCCGCGACCGAACGCATTCTCGCCGCGGAGACCGATCGTCCGACACGCGTGCTGATACTGACGACTTTCGACCTGGACGAGTACGTGTATTCGGCGCTGCGAGCGGGGGCGTCGGGCTTCTTGTTCAAGGACGTCCGGGCGGAGCGGCTGGTGGCCGCCATCCACACGATCGCGGCGGGGGAGCAGCTGTTCGCGCCGACCGTCATGCGGCGGTTGATCGAGGCCTACGCGAACCGGCCGGGCGGGCGGGCCGCCGGTCGCGGGCCCGAGCTGGACTGTCTCACCGCCCGAGAGACCGAGGTGCTGCGGCTGGTCGGCGAGGGCATGACCAACGGCGGCATCGCCGGCGAACTGGTGGTGAGCGAATCCACGGTGAAGACGCACGTGAACCGCGCCATGACGAAACTCGGCCTGTCCAGCCGCGCGCAGGTCGTCGCCGTGGCCTACGAATCCGGTCTCGTCGAGCCGGGGTCCTGGGGCTTCCGGAAGCGGATCGCGGAAGCCCCAGGGTGATCATTTCCCGGCTTGCAGCGCCCGCCAGGTGTTCGCCCCGGCGATCCCGTCGGCGTCGAGTCCCCGAGAGGTCTGGTAGCTCTTGACGGCCGCGGTGGTCTTGGCGCCGAACGCACCGTCGACGGTCAGGTTCGCGCCGATGGCGGCGTTGAGCGACCGCTGCAGCCTGAAGACGGCTTCGCCGGACGAGCCGTCCTGAACCTGCGGGGTGGCACCGCGCGCCAGCAGCGCCGTCCAGGTGTGCGAGTCCACCGAGCCCGCCTCCGCGAGCCCCACCTGTTTCTGGAACCGCTTCACCGCGGACACGGTCGCCGGATCCAGGACACCGCTCGGATCACCGGAACCCGTGTCCTGTCCGGCGGCCCGCAGCAGGCATTGCGCCTTCTTCACCTCAGGGAGGGCGGCACCGGGGTCGAGTCGCGGATAAAGGCCGTCGACACCGACGCTCGCACAGCCGTGGGTTCGGGACACGAGGTCGGTCGCGGCCCGTTTGCCCCGGGTGACCGCGTCGGCCGCGTCCTGGATGGGGGCGGCTTTGACACCGGGGAAGACGATGTAGTCGACGACCCTGCCGGACACCCCGCCCGAACGCGGGTCGGGGTTGATGCCGAGTGCCTTGGCCAGCGCGTAGGAACCCTCGCCGATCGCTCCCGCCGGACCGACGTCGCCGACGACGGCGTAGGCGACCCTGCCCTGGTAGACCACCGCGGCGACGGTCCCTCCGGTGATGCCGGAGCGGGCGTAGCTCCAGGTCGAGCTGATCCCGGGGACCACGATGTAGGGCAGCTTCTCGGCGTTGAGCGGCTTGCCGTCCGACTGCGACCACGCCGTCTGCCCCTGCCAGGACGGATCCGTCGAAGCGTTGCACTTCTCGGTGCGCTGGCCGTCGCAGTCGATCGTCATCCCGGACCGCCAGTGCACGGCGCCGCCGGTCGCGCACACGGGAACCGTGCGGGCGCCTCCGCTGCGTTCCGCGTATTTCCCGGCGGACACCTGCTGCCCGCAGGTCGCCACCACCGCGCTCAGCTCGGCGCCGGTCGGATCGGCGGCCTCGGCCGCCGTCGCGCCGCCCGCCGCCGCCAGCCCGCCGGCGACCACCATGACCATTCCGATTAGTGCCGTTCGCACCGGCATCACCACCTCTTTCCGTGTCCACAGTGGACGACTATTTCCCGGCCTGCAGCGCGGCCCAGGTGTTCGGACCGACGATTCCGTCGGCGGACAGCCCGTGCGCGCCCTGGTACCGCTTCACCGCGGCGGTGGTGTTGGCGCCGAACCTGCCGTCGAGTTCCAGGCCCGCGTCGAGGGCGGCGTTCAGCGCGCGCTGAAGGCGCAGCACCGCGTCCCCGGACGCGCCGTCCTGGACCTGCGGGGTGGTGCCCCTCGCCAGCAGCGCCGTCCAGGTGTGTGAGTCGACCTTGCCGAGTGAGGGCAAACCCCTGCTCGTCTGGAACTGTTTCGTGGCGCTCGAAGTCGTGTCGTCGAACGTGCCGGTGGGGCCGTTGGCGCCGGTGGGGAATCCGGCGGAGGTGAGCAGGCACTGCGCCGTCTTGACGAGGTCGCCGGTCGCGGCCGGTGCGATTTCGGGGTAACGCGGGTGATCCAGGCTCACCGCAGCGCAGGTCTTGGCGTCGCCTTCGAGGACGTTGCGGTACCGGATCGCGGTGAATCCCGCCGTCCGGTCCGCCGACCAGGTGCGCTCGGACGCCACCGTTCCGGTGCGGTACTCCTCCCACACCACGGCCTGGGTCTTCGCGGCGTTCGCCCAGCGGAGGAACAGCGCCATGTGCTGGTGCGAGCTGGAATGCACCCACAGGCTGTCGCCCGGCAGGAGGTTCTTCTTCTCGATCCGGGTGGCGACCTCCATGATGTCGCCCGTCCAGCGCGCGGTCTTCAGCCCCCAGGCCATCGACACGTAGCCGGAGCAGTCCTGCCGGTACGTGCCGTATCGGTTGGTGTGCTTCGCGCTCTGGCTGTACGGCACCCGTTCGTCGATCCAGCTCTTCGCCCGGGTCAGGATGTCGTCGCGGGTGAGCCTCAAATCGGCGGCCGGGTGTTCCGCGGAGTGGGGATCCGGTGCCGCGAGGGCGATCCGGGGCACTGGCTGGATCAGTCCACAAAGGATCAGGACGGCGGCGAGGACGCTCGCGGCGATGGTTCGCATGGGCCAAGCATCGGAGCGGACGGACGGGTGTGGCAAAGGTTTTCGCCCACCCCAAAGGGGGTGTTCAGCGGGTCAACCCTGGTGGTAGGCGGAACCAGTCCGGCGCGGTATTTGCGCCCCGGGTGGTGTCAGAGAACGCCGATGATCCCCTAACATCGAGCGTCGCGAGGGGGGACGCTGATGTTGAAAATTCATTTCACTCCCGAAGATCTGGCCAGGACCCGGATCAGTGCCGCGCCGCAGCCGATGTGGGAGGTGCTGCTCAGTGTGTACCGGCTGCGAGGCCGCGAAGGCGGGGCGATCTTCGAAGAATGGCGAAGATCGGTGGCGCAGGCGGCGCACGTCACCACCCGGCTGCTGGCGGATCTGGCGCCGCAGTCGGGTTACGCGGTCGATTTCATCACCCCGACCCTGCGGAACCTGTCACTGTCCGACGGGCTCGAAGCCCTGCGCCGTACCCCGAAACAGCGGCTCAAGGCCGATCTGACCGTGCTCGCCGGGCACCGGCGGCTTCCCGCGTGGACTTCCGGTCTGGCCGAGGGCAGACCGGAGACGCTCACCCGGCTCGCGGACTCGGTCGAACGGTATTTCGCGGCCTGTCTCGCACCGTACTGGGTGCGCATCTGCGGCCGCGTCGAACAGGAACGGGCCAGGCAGGTCAAGATGATGACCGAGGAGGGATGCGAGCACCTGCTCGCCCGGGTGCACCCGACGGCGCGGTGGAACTATCCCGTGCTGGAGCTGGACTATCCGGTGGACCAGGAACTGCGGCTGAACGGGCGGGGACTGTGCCTCGCGCCGTCCTTCTTCTGCTGGGGGCTGCCGACGACCTTCCTGGACGGTGAGCTCGAACCGACCCTGGTCTATCCGATCGAGCACAAGGTGGGCTGGTCGGTGGGCGGAGGGACGGGCCGGCCGCTGACGTCACTCCTGGGGCGGACGCGCGCCCGGGTCCTCGAGGTCATCGGGGAGCGCCCGGGTACGACCACCGAAGTGGCCTCCCGGACGGAGACCAGCCTGCCGACTGCGAGCCAGCAGGCGGCCACCCTGCGCGAGGCCGGCCTGATCACGAGCTGCCAGAACGGGCAGTCCGTACTGCATTCGATCACCCCGCTCGGCCTCGCGCTGTTGGCGGAGGGCTGAACGTCCGGGGCCCGGCCGCGGCCGGGCCCCGGACTCCGATCACGGGGCCTGCAGGCCCGGACGGCCTTCCTCGACGACGTACGAGCGCAGCGTCGTCACCGGTTCTCCGCGTACGGTGACCTTCTTGACGGCCCGGAAGTCGACGTCCATCTTCGTCTGGCTCAGCTTCGCCCGGACGTACCCGCGGTGCTGGGAGTAGAACTTGAGGTGCGGGTTCCCGGCCTGATCGGGAACGCCCGTGGTGTCGGCGCCGTTGCCGCCGGAGGAGACGGAGCTGGTGACCAGTTCGGTGCCGACGACCGGGGAGGCCGGGTTGGTGAAGTCCACCTTGAGTTCGTTCGCCCAGGCCCGGTGGACGTCCCCGGTGAGGACCACCGGGTTGCGGACTCCGCGCTGGACCCAGCCCTTCTGGATACGGTCGCGGGAGGCCGGGTAGCCGTCCCAGCCGTCCATTCCCGACGCGCCGTTCGCGTCGGCCCGCCGGGCGAAGAAGACCTGCTGACCGATCAGGTCCCAGGTTCCCTGCCGCTGGGCGAACCCGTCGAGCAGCCAGTTCTCCTGCGCGATGCCGGGCAGGCTCCGCGCCGGATCGCCGGCTTCGGGGCAGTACTTCCACCCGTCGCCGCACGCCTGATCGCTCCGGTACTGGCGGGTGTCGAGCATGTGGAAGGTCGCCAGCCTGCCCCAGCGCACCCGCCGGTACAGCTGGATCTTGTGCCCGTTCGGTTTCGCCCCGCCCCGCAACGGCATGTTCTCGTAGTACGCCTTGTAGGCGTCCTCGCGACGCTTGGCCCAGCCGTTGGGCAGGGAGGGGTTGTCGTTGGCCCGGTGATCCCCGGCGTAGTTGTTCTCGACCTCGTGATCGTCCGGTACGACCAGCCAGGGCGCGGCGGCGTGCGCGGCCTGGAGGTCGGAGTCCATCTTGTACTCCGCGTACCGGCGCCGGTAGTCGCCGAGATCGACGAGCTCGGCTTTGTCGGCGTGACGCCGGGGACGCGGATCCTCGGCTTTGTTGCTGGTTTCGTAGATGTAGTCGCCGAGATGCAGGATGAGGCCGGGGCGTTCCTCGGCCATGCGGCGGTACACGGTGTAGAAGCCGTCTTCGTAGTGCGCGCACGAGGTGAACGCCATCAGCAGGTCGCGTCCGAACGTGTCGAACGCGGGAGCGGTGCGGGTGCGGCCGACGGGGGAGATGTGCCCTTCGGCGCGGAACCGGTAGTAGTACTCGTAGTCCGGTTGCAGCCCGTTGACTTCGACGTGCACCGAGTGGGCGTCGGCGTACACCGCGGTGACCCGGCCGTTCCTGACCACGTTCGCGAACTTGTCGTCGGTCGCGACCTCCCAGTCCACCGCGGTCGACGTGGTCGGCATGCCGCCGTTGCCGTTCTTCAGCGGGTCCGGCGCCAGCCTGGTCCACAGCACGACACCGTCGGGCAGCGGGTCGCCCGACGCGACACCGAGTTTGAACGGATAGGCCAGCGCGGCGCTCGCCCGGCCGCCCAGTGCCACCGCTCCCACGGTGACGGCGGTACCGAAGACGAACGTCCGTCGGTTCAACTTGCTCATGGGTGATCCCCCTGCTTCGGTGAGTCCAGGTTGTCGTCCAGCACGGCGGAGTTGCCCGCGAACGGGGCTCCGGGGCCGAAGGCGGTGGCCGTGCCGATCTCGGTGCGGGTGAGTTTGCGTGCCGCCGTCACGGTCAGGGCGTTGCCCGTGAGCCCGGTGTTCAGCACGAACATCGCTCCGGTCTGCGGGCCGCCGTTCTCCCAGGGAGCCGAAACGGTCAGTTCCGGTTTGCCGTCACCGGTGATGTCGAGGATCCGCAGCCCGTAGCCGAATCCCTCGCCCGCCGCCGCGCCGGCGTTCAGGGGCGCGGTGTTCTCGCCGACCGCCGTGGCGGGGAAGGACGACAACCCGGTCGCGCCTCCGCGCAGCAGGCACAGCGCGCCGGTGCGGTTGTCCTCTTTCGGCACTCCGACGGCCAGGTCGTCGAAGGTGTCGCCGTCGAGGTCGCCGACGGCGAGAGAGCCTCCGAAGTAGTCGTTCGCCTCGGGACTTCCCGGGATCGCGTCACCGGACTGGTCGATCACCTCGACCGCGGTGGTCAGCCCGGCGGAACCGCCCCGGACGGCGACGAGCGCGCCGGATCCGGTGGGACCGCCGCGACGGCGGTCGGCCTGGATCACCAGATCGGCGTTGGCCCCGCCGTGGAAGCGGCCGATGACCGCGCCCCGCCATTTCCCGTCGGTGGCCGCGTTGCCCACGCTGATGTAGGAGGACGCCTTGGCCGACAGCCCGCTCGCCGAGCCGTGCAGCAGGTGGACCGACCCCCAGGCGTTGGCCGTCCCGGTGATCACCTCACCGGACGACACGACGGCGAGATCGTCCCGCTTGTCCCCGGTGACGTCCCCGGCCGCCAGCGACCAGCCCATCAGGTCGCCCGCTTCGGACGCGCCCGCCAGATCCGGGTCGTCCTGGTTGAACGCGATCGCGTTCCGGGCGGTGAGCCCGGCACTCCCGCCGTAGAAGACCCATACCGCGCCGGCACGTGCCTTCGTCTCGATCGCTTCACCCGGTGAGCCGACGCCGAGGTCGGCGTAACCGTCACCGTTGAAATCGCCGGTGGCCAGGCTGGCGCCGAACTGGTCACCGGCCTCCATCGCCCCCGGCACGTCCGCGGTGTCCTGGTTGATCGTCCCGAGCGCCCCGGGCAGAGCCCGGAGATAGGGCGCGGTGCGCTGGCCGTAGAGGATGCTGACCGTACCCGCGTTCGCCAGGCCGCCGACCGACTCGCCCGGGTTGCCGATCGCGACGTCGGCCAGTCCGTCCCGGTTGAAGTCGCCGGTCGCGAGGGCGGCGCCGAACTTGTCGTTCGCCTCCATGCCCAGCCCGACGCCGGTGGTGTTCTGGTTGATCAGCGCCGAGGGCGCGCCGGGCGGGGCGGCCCCGCCGGGCACCACCAGCACGGAACCGCCGAGATCGTGGGGGTTGAGGGAGGTGTCGCCGCTGTAGGTCAGCCGCGCACCGGTGGACAGGACGAGGTCGGCGACGCCGTCGCCGTTCACGTCGGCCTGAGGGACGGCCGGGAGCGCCGCGAGGGTGGGCGCGGCCGTCGCCGGTGAGGTCACGAAGGTCAGTGCGGCCGCGGCCGCCAGTACGGGAAACCATTTGTTCGCCACGACGGACGACGGTAGGAAGCGGGAACGGGCGGGGACAACCGTTTCGGCCTGTGTGAAAAGGTCCGGCACGACGCTCACCGCCCCGCCTGCAACGCGCCCCAGGTGGCCTGGCCGACCACTCCGTCGACCCCGAGTCCGTGCGCGGTCTGGTAGGCACGGACCGCCTTTTCGGTGTTCGGGCCGAACGTGCCGTCGATGGCGAGGGTCGTGCCGGACGCGGCGGTCAGCGCGCGTTGCAGCCGGTTCACCGCGGCGCCGGACGAACCCTGCCGCAACGTGGGAGTGTCCCCTGTGGACAGTAGTGCGGTCCAGGTGTGCGCTTCGATCTCGCCGGTGACGGTGAGCCCGTGGGACTGCTGGAACGCCTTCGTGGCGGACACCGTGGATTCGTCGAACGTGCCGGACGGTTTGCCCGCGGGAGTCAAGAGGCACTGTGCCGCTTTGACCAGGTTCCCGGTCGCGCCCTGGACGGTTTTCGGATACGCGGTGAAGTCGAGGCTTACCGTGTCGCACGGCCGCGTCGTACGTCCGACGTCCAGGTAGTCGCGATCGATACCGGAGATCCTCACCCCGCCCCAGGTTTCCGCGACCTCGCCGGCGTACTGGTGGATCCGCTGATGGCTCGCCCAGTACGTGCTCGGCGCGTAGGAGCCGGTGTCGACGTCGGCTTTGTCGTTCCACCAGGCGAACCAGATGTGATCCGTTCTGGTGTAGGCGGTGTTCGTGTACGCGCTCGCGAGATCCTTGATCCCGGATCCCGCGCTCGTGTAGACCCCGGACAGCCAGCCCTTCGCGTGCAGCGCCTCGGTCCAGCCGCTGACGTAGGACAGCACGCTCGCCTTGCAGGCCGCCGTCGACGAGTAGCCCTCGATGTCGCTGTAGATCACGCTGCCCGGCCCGAACCCGAGCGCGGTGTTCGCCGCGATGGCACTCGCCGCCGCGTCCTTGCCTTGCTGCCGGGCGGTCGAGGGGTCGGTGGACATCTTCAGCCGGTAACCGGTGCACGGCGCTTGCCTGCCGACGTCGGTGAGGATGAAACGCCAGCCGCGGGCGGCCTGGTTCGCGACCCACGCCGCGGTGAGATTGGGTTGCGCGCAGGCACGGAGATCACCGCTGCTGTAGATGCCGACGGCGCGGTACGGCGAGGACCGCCAGGCGTCCATAGTGGACTGAGAAGGCGCGGCGCAGGTTTCGAAACCCTTGCCCTGAAAGCTTCCCGGTGTGACGATCGGCGCCGCAGCGGCCGCCTTGCTCGGTCTGGCAGGCAGATCGGCATGGGCACCGCCCGGGGCCAGACGCGCTCCCGCCAGCGCTGTCCGCACGGTCGATTCGGTGACGTCGGTGTGCCCGGCGGTGACGAGGACACCGGCGTCGGGCACGGCGACGTGGATCGCGCCTTCGTGGGAAGGCGTGCCCGGCGGTGGTACGGCCGTCCCCGGCCGTGCGGTCACCACTCCGTCCGGGACCTGCTCGGGCCCCAGTTCCCCGAGTGGTTGGATCACCAGGCCCGCGGTGCGGCCGAGGAGTTTCGAGGGACAGTCCGGTTCTTGTGACTGGTGTCCCAAGTAGACGGTCTCGGTGTCGAAGCGGACGCAGGCACTCGGCGTCGCGGCCAGGTCCACCACCCGCCAGCCGTCGGGGACGTCGAGCTGATAGCCGTGGTAGGTGACGGTGCGCGAGCCCGTGGCCGGGGCGGCGGCCGGGGCGGTCGTGGTCGCGGCCGTCAGCAGTGCGACGGCGATCGCGGTGACGCCTGCGCGCCAGGTCGGTTTCATCGGTTCTCCTCCCGGAATCGAAGGGCGGGAGGCTATCGGCGCGCGACGAGCGGCCGGAAGCGTTTTCGTGCCGGTGGAAAGGCTTTCGACGCGGGGAATCCGCGCCCTACGGTTCCGGGTCCGTACCTGGACGAGCTAGGAGTGTCATGCGGCGCTTACTGACTTTTCTCGCCACCGTCGTGGCCTTGGTGATGATCGGCGCGGGGTCCGCGCACGCGGCCGCCGCCCCGGCGTGGCCGCTGGTGGGTGCTGATTCCGCCGGGCCTGAAGTGACGTCGGCGCAATACCTTCTCCGGCAGCGCGGCGCGCAGATCGACCCCGACGGCATCGTCGGTCCGAAGACCCAAGCGGCGGTGAAAGCGTTCCAGACCGCTCAGGGGCTGGCGGCGGACGGCATCGTGGGTCCCAAGACCTGGAGCAAGCTGGTGGTGAACCTCGACACCGGCGCGAAGGGCGAGGCGGTGACCGGCGCGCAGCACCAGCTGGCGCGCCACGGTTACCAGGTCAAACCGGACGGGACGTTCGCGGCGAGCACCGCGAGCGCGGTGACCGACTTCAAGGGCAAGCACGGACTCCCCGCGACGTCGCTCATCGACGCCACGACGTGGCAGTGGCTCATCGGCGGGACCCCGTCCGTCGCGGGCTGGTCGCTGCCGCTCGCACGGACCGCGTTGCCGCGGAGTGAGTACGACGACCCGCATCACGATTACCCGGCGATCGATCTGCCGGTCGGCACGGGGACGCGGGCGCTGGCCGTCACCGCGGGCACGGTGGCCCTCGTCAACGACAGCACCTGCGGCAAGGGTGTCGTGCTGAGCGCGAACGGGGCCCGTTTCGTCTACTGTCACTTCTCGCAGCACGCCGTGGCGTCCGGCGCGGCGGTCCAGCCTGGACAACTCATCGGTTACACGGGCAACACCGGCAACTCGACGGGGCCGCACCTGCACTTCGGCGTCAAGATCGGCACGACCAGTCACTGCCCGCAGCGGTTGCTGCTGGCGATCTACGACGGTGTCGCGCCTCCCTCGCCGTCGAGCCTGCCCACCTCGGGTTGTTCGTACTGAAACCACTTCGAGAACCGGAGAATCCCATGCGCAGATTCGCGGCGGCACTCGCCGTCCTGGCGGCGTCGGCCGGTCTGACGGTCCTCGCCGTGGCCCCGGCCCACGCCTACGGCAACGCCTTCTTCCACACCCAGAGCACCGGGAACCGGGGTGTCGACGTAGTGGCGATCCAGCACTTGCTGACCCAGCACGGGCACGCGGCTCCCGCGACCGGCGTGTTCGACCCCGGCACGGTCGCGGCCGTGCGCGCCTTCCAGACCGCCAAAGGCCTCGGTGTGGACGGAATCGCGGGGCCGAAGACCTGGGCGGCATTGGCCCCGACGGTCCGGGCGGGCGACAGCGGCGAGGCGGTCAAAGCGCTGCAGCTGGAACTGAACGCCAAACGACGGCTGAACCTGGCGGTCAGCGGGCGGTTCGACGCGGCGACGACCACGGCCGTCCGCGGCTTTCAAGAGCACGCGGGCATCGGCGTCGACGGCATCGCCGGGCCCGCCACGTGGAAGAACCTCGTCTGGCACCACGACTATCCCGACTTCGGCCAGGGGATCTGCGATCAGGACCCCGACGGGAACGGAGCGGCGGCCAACTGGGGGACCGGTGCCGCCGTGGCCCAGCTCGAACAGGCCGCGAAGGTGTTCGCGGCGACCGGCCAGGGGAAACTCCCGATGGGGGACTTCGGCTTCGAGCACGGCGGCACCATCCCCGGGCACGGCAGTCACCAGGTGGGGCTCGACGTGGACCTGTGGCCGGTGCGGACCGACAGCGCGCAATGCACCGCGGGCAGGATCACCTGGCGTTCGTCCACCTACGACCGGGCGGCGACGCGTGAACTGGTGAAGACCATCCGGGCGGCCGCGCCCGGACACGTGAAGCTCGTCTTCTTCAACGACCCCACGCTGATCGACGAGGGGCTGACGACCAGCTATCCCAACCACGACAACCATCTCCACGTCCGCTACTGCGAGGCGGTGCACCCGAACAACCTCTACGTCTGCTGACGCCTGCTCGATCCGGACGTCCTCGCGCCGTGTCGAGGCGTCCGGATCGGCTCCGACTCTTCCGTGAAGGTGCCGGACAGCGGCGTCTCGGAAGCGAAGGAGGCCTTGTGATGAGCAAGGTGGTGCTGGATGTGTCGATGTCGCTGGACGGCTTCACCGCCGGGCCGAACGTCCGGGCGGAGGAGCCCATGGGCGACGGCGGTGAACGCCTGCACGAGTGGATGGCGGGCGACGGGCCGGACGCCCGCGCCTTCGAGCAGGTGAACTCGATCGTCGGGGCCGTCGTCATCGGACGTCGCACCTTCGGCCTCGGCCTGCGTAACTGGGCTGGTGAGGGGCGCGGACATCGCCGGGC
Organism: Amycolatopsis oliviviridis; assembly: GCF_014654365.1. Classification (GTDB taxonomy): domain Bacteria; phylum Actinomycetota; class Actinomycetes; order Mycobacteriales; family Pseudonocardiaceae; genus Amycolatopsis; species Amycolatopsis oliviviridis. The sequence continues at coordinate 1,293,540 of NZ_BNAY01000001.1, read as the reverse complement.
AACTGCTCGGCGCGAGGTTGCTCGACGAAGTCCACCTTCACGTCGCCCCGGTGCTGCTGGGGCGGGGGACCGGCCTGTTCGCCGGCCGCCTCGGCGAGCTGATCCCGCAGGGCGAACCCGCCACAGGGATCGCCACACATCTGCGCTTCCGTGTCGGCGATGGCTCGCTCGACGGCGGCAGCTGAGCCGTCCGGGGGTTACGCGACGTGGACAGGGAGGGCGAGCAGGCCCCGCTCTCGGATGTCATGAAAGGGCCGTTCAGGACATTTTTCGTCCTGAACGGCCCTTTCATGACACACGGAGTGCGAACGGCCTCGCTGTTCGGCTATCCGGAAGCCGTCAGCAGAAGACTTCGTCGAGCAGTTTGGTCAACGCCGGACCAGGGTCGCCGCCCGCGGTCGGCGCGCTCGTGGCCGAGAGTTCCAGCCGCTTCTTGGTGTCCTGCGTGGTCATCAGCAGCGAGGAGTAGCCGGGGATGCCGCCGCTGTGGCCCCAGACCTTGGTGCCGCACGACAGGGTCTGCACCTCCAAGCCGAGGCCGTATCCGGGGCTGATCGCGGTGGTCTTGCCGATCTCCCGCTGCTGCGCGGGCTTGAGCAGCTTGCCGCCGGCCAGCGCCACGCCGAACGTGTCCAGGTCACGGGTCGTGGAGATGATCTCACCGGCGGCCCAGGCGACCGACGGGTTGATGCGGGTGATGTCGTTCGGCTTCCCGGCGACGGTCACGTAGCCGTGGGCGTGCGGGCCGTGGATGTCGGCGTCGTCGCCGGGGACCTCGGTGCCGTCGAGGCGCAACGGCTTCAGGATCCGCTGCTCGACGGCCTGCTCGTACGGTTTGCCGGTCAGCTTCTCCACCAGCAGGCCCGCGACGACATAGTTGGTGTTGGAGTAGCTCCACCGGGTCCCGGGGCCGAAGTCGAGCGGCTTGTCGGTGGAGATCTTGAGCAACTCCTGCGGCGTCCAGTGCTTGTAGCGGATCTTCTCGAACTGGTCGGGGTCGAGCGGCAACGCGTTGGTGTAGTTGTAAAGGCCACTGGTGTGCTGCATGACCTGGCGGACCGTGATGCGGCCGTCGATCAGCCCTGGCAGGTAGCGGACGACCGGCACATCCAGCTCGACCTTGCCTTCGCCCGAGAGCTGCAGCAGCACCGTCGACACGAACGTCTTGGTGATGCTGCCGACCCGGAACCGGCCGTTCTCCGGTACCGGGCGGTGTGAATCCAGTTCCGCCTTGCCGGAGCGCGCGGTGAAGCGCTGGTGCCCGTCGGCCACCCTGGCCTGCACGCCGAGCGCGCTGCCGCTCGAGGTGAGCTGGTCCAGCGCCTCCTGCACGACCTTGCGGTCGGCGCTGGTGTCGGCCAATGCGGTGCCTGTGGTGGCGATCAGTCCGGCCGTGGTGAGCAAGGCCACGAGTCGGATCATCGTCAAGGGTCGCAACAATGTTCTTCGCATGATCGGAAATCTCCCCTTTGGGCCCGAAAGCCCTCCCCTGGGCGGCGGTCCGCCGCCGGCCTTGCCGACGCTAGCGTTCGGTGATCAGCACCCGCAGCGGCGGAAAATCACAACCACTCGAACAGAGCAGATCACCCGAGGCCGGTTGAACCATTCAGCCCGTCCCTCTGCACCATCTGCGGTGCGGGCGGCCTGCCGGGTGCCAGTGTCGCGCTGAGCGTCTCCCGCACGGACCGCGCCGGGCGGCCGGTGAGCGAGGGAACCGTGTCGGTGACAGTGGCCTGGGCTCCTGAGGCGACGATCGTGTCGAGTGCGGCGAGCACCGCCGCGAAGTCGGCGGGGACGCCGTTCGCGGAGAACCGCGCGGCCAGTTCCTGTTCGCTCAAACGGACGTGCCGTGCCGGGTCGCCCGTGTGTTCTGTCCACATGCGACAGACGTCGTCGTAACTCAACGCCTCAGGACCCGTGATGACGAGCTCCGGATCCGGTGCGGCAGGAGCTTGGAGAGCGACGGCCGCGACGGCGGCGATGTCGTCGACGTCGACGAACGGGAGCCTGCCGTCGCCGGTGGCCGTCACGATCTCGCCCGACCACAGGTTGCGCACGCCAGGTGCGCGGCTGAGGAAGTTCTGGGTGAACCAGGAAGGCCGCAGCACCACCGCTTCGGGGATGATCCGGGCGACCAGGTCGTGCAGCTCGCCGGGGCCCTCTTGTCCTCGCTCCACCGCGGACGAGCTGAGCAGGACGGTCCGCCGCAGTCCACGGCGGACCGCGCGGTCGAGCACCGGTTCGACGACCGCCGCCGGCCGTGCCTCGCCTATCGGGGGGATGAGGTAGAGCGCCTCGACCCCGTCGAAAGCGGCGTCGTGGGTCGTGGCGTCGTACCAGTCGAAGCGGGTGGGGGAGGAGCGGCTCACGCGCCGGACGGCGACACCGGCCTGCTCGACCAGGTCGGCGACGCGGAACCCGGTCATGCCGCTCGCGCCCGTGATCAGCGTGGTCATGCGGCGGCGCCCGGGAGGCCGGGGGCGCCGATCAACTCTGTGGCGGCAGCGGGGCTCCAGTAATCGCGGTAGGCGGTGATGCCCTCGTCCCCGACGGTGATCACGCAGATGTAGCGCAGCGTGTAGGGACGGCCGGTGGCGGTCACGGTCCCGGCCATCGCGAACTCCAGCACGAGGGTGTCCGGGTCCGCGGTGTCGTGCCGGGTTTGCTCGACGATCTCGCCCGGCAGCAGCAGATCGTTGTAGCCGGACAGATGTGTGGCGACCGAGTCCCGGCCCGCGACGTGGTCGATCGTCCCCGGTGCGGCGAAGGGGAAGCTCATCGTGCCGTCGGGCGCCCACAGTGCCGCGAAGCCCGCCATGTCGTGCGCGAGGACGCGGTCGAGGGCGGCGTCGATGGTCTTGTTGGCGCGGGCTCGGCGTTGCGTGTCGTCCACGGGTTCTCCGTTGCGTCGATACGGTTGCGTTCCGACGCTAGCGTACATGACGACGATACGGTCCCGTCCCGTCGCTGCTATGGTCCTCTCATGAACGAGTCCCGTCGTCCTTTGGCCGGCGCCGCCGTACTCCGGCCCGAACTGACCGAGGCCGTGCTTGACGCGGTCCTCGACCAGCTGGCCCAGGGCGGCGTCGGGCGGCTGTCGATGCAGCAGGTCGCGCAGCACGCCGGGGTCGGCAAGAGCGCGCTCTACCGACGCTGGCCGGGCAAGCTCGACATGGTCATGGAGGCGATCAGCCGCCTCACCGTGCCCGACGGTGAACCCGAGGACACCGGCGACCTCGAGGACGACATCCACGGCATGCTCGTCCTCCTTCACCGGGAGTCGGCCGACCCGCGCCCGGCGATGATCATCCCGGACCTGCTGGCGGAGACCCGGCGCTCACCCGAACTCGCCGAGGCGTTCACCACCAGGGTCGCCGCACCCCGGCGGGCCTGGGCCCGGATCGCGTTCGACCGGGCCGTCGGACGAGGCGAGATCCGCGACGAACCGGCGGAGATCGAACTGGCGCTGGACACACTGGGCGGCGTCCCGTTCTGGTGGACCACGGTGCATCGCGGGACAGCCACCGAGGACGAGAGCCTGCGGAGACTGTCCGCGTTCGTCGTGCGCGCGTTGCGCTGACGGAGGTATCAGCGTCGATCCACCCCGGAGCGTTGAGCCAGGAAAGATCCGCGTCGATGATCAACCGCGGTGTGGAGAAGCAGCAGGACCGTGGATGCCAGAAAGCCGATCGGTGACACCTGGTGACGGAGCCTGATCATGGTGTGAAAGGAAAGTGCTGGTCCGGAGGCTGGGGCACGGGGGTGACAGACTGCGGGGGTGATCGTCGGATACGTCTTCGCGCTGGTGGCGGCGCTGGCTTCGGGTGGTGGCTCGGTGCTGGAGTCGATCGGTGTCCGTCGCGCGGGTGCCTACGGCGGGAGCGCGCTGGACCTGGTGCGGCTGCGCCGCCAGTGGATCTACTTCCTGGGCATCGGCGTCGACCTGGTGGGCTTCGCCTGCGCGGCGGCCGCGTTGCACCGGCTGCCCCTGTTCCTCGTCCAGTCGGTGCTGGCGTTCAGCATCGGGGTGACGGCCGCGATATCCGCGTTCCTGGGCAGCCGTTTGACGGCGCCGGGCTGGACCGCGCTGGGAATCGGGGCGATCGGCCTGGTCTTGCTGGGACTGTCGGCGCAGCCGGGGCCGGCCAAGGCGCTTCCGGAGGTGTGGCGCTGGGTCCTGCCCGCGATGGCACTGGTCGTCGGGGCGATCGCGTGGTACTTCAGGCGTTTCGACCGTCCCTGGGCGGCGCAGGTGCTCGGCTTCGCGACGGGGGTCGGCTTCAGCGTGGTCGGTGTCTCGGCACGCACGTTGAACCTGCCGTCCTCGGGCTGGGGGATGCTGGTGGAACCGGCCGTGTGGGCGATGATCCTCAACGGCCTGGCCGCGGCGGTCGCGTTCGCCCTGGCCCTGCAGAAGGGCGGCGCGACGGCGGTCAACGCGATCATGTTCACCACGAACACGGCGTTGTCCTCGGTCATCGGCCTGGTCTTCCTCGACGACCGCGTCCGCGACGGCTTCACCGCCTTCACGATCACCGGCCTGATCCTGGCCATGGCCGGCGCGATCGTCACCGCCCACTACGCCACCCAAGCCAAGGAACCCCTCCACGTAGCTCAACAGTCGCGTGTGCTCCGCTGAATCGCGTGCCGTCGTTCACGGCTGTACCGACGTTGTCGTCGATGACGGCGCCGCCTGAGCCCGCGCCCGGCCGTTTCGTTGCCCTTACGGCCATCGTGGCGAGCGTCTCAGCCGGCTCGATGGCGAATTTCGCGCTCTTCGGCGAGTTGGACGACTGAGCTGAGCGTGGCCTGGGTGTTCTGATCGATCTCGTCTCGCTGCTGTTCGAAGCGGCGCAGTACGTCGTCGACTTCGGGATCGGACTCGTCGGTGAGGCGTTGCCCGGCGGCGAGCGCGGCCTCGAACTCGAACTTGTCCCGTTCGTAGCGTTCGTTGATCGCGAGAAGCTTCTCGTAAAGGGTCGTACCGCGCCTGCGCGCCGCACCGATCAAGAGGACAGGCAGCATCTCGACGGTCACGAACAGCGCGCCGACGACCCAGAACGCGGCCGCGACCGAAGGGTTGCGGTCCGACACGTCCGAATAAGCCTCGAACTGCTCCACAAGCCCGACCGGTCGCATAGCCACCGCCTGGCTCGATCGCTCGATCTGTGCCAGAACTGTCTGGTAGCGGGAGTTGGCCGCGTCGAAGTCCGTCTGGGCCTGTTCTTCCTCGAGCCTTCGTTGGCGTGCGAGGTTGCCTTGCCCTGCCTGCCCGGTTCCGCAGGAGCCAGTGATCTCGCAGAGCGTGGCCATCCGTGCCTGGTCCAGCCTGAGACGCGCGGCATCGAGTTCTTTCCTGGCGTTGCGGAAGAGTTCGCTGTTGTACTCGCGTGAGGTGAACGCCTGTGACTGCGCCACCCTCGTCGTCTGGATCTGGTTCTCGATCTCGGGTTGGAACAGCCGGAGCATCAGCGGCTGCGCGATGGCCACGGCGATGAGCACGGCGATCGCCGTCCGGAAGCAGGCGACCGCGATCGTGCGCCCGAAAGAGTCGAATCGCCGCGTTCCCGAGGCTGCCAGCGAACGCTGCACCGTGGCTATCAGCACCGCCCAGGGGATCGAGAGCAGGACGGACATCGTCGGCGAGACGCCCGCGGAGGACACCACCAGGAAGAAGGAAATGCCGGCGGCCAGGGCGGTCACCAAGATCGCGAGGCCGACTGTCGCGTAGCGCGTCCTGTCGACGTATGACCGGGAAGCCAGCCCATAGTCGACACCTGCCAACCACAACAGAAACCTGTCCCACCTCCGTTTGTCACCGGTTGGCGGAGAGATTCGCCGTTCCTTTCGCGGCGAGGCCTCGCCGGTGTCGGCAGGTGATTCGGTGCGCGTGTGAGACCGGGCCCGCAACCGGGCGACCTGGCTGGCGGTCCCCTGGAAACGAGCGACCTCTTCGACGAACGTGACGGATACCCTGTGGCCGGTCATGCCACCCGCCGTCCCACATAGCTCCACCACGACGCCGGTGGCGTTCCCAAGTCCCCGACCGCGTTGGCGATGTCCCGCATCGTCGCGCCGACCTGCTGTGAGGACAGATCGGTCGGCGCGTCGGCACACACCACTCCGATCAGGTCGCCGTTTTCGCCGTAGACCGGGCAAGCAGTGACTCCGACGAGTGCTTTCGTCCGCATCAGCTCACCCCAGCTCAACCCGAAGCGGTCCAACTCGGTCCTGGCCTGCCAGGCCGTCGGCCCCGCACTCTCGGCCGATTTGAAATACGATTCCCAGTCGACCGACAGCAGATCCTGTTGCTGATAGGCGGTACCGATCACTCCGAGGCCCGGCCGCCAGCGCACACCGACTTTCGGGCCGGTACCCAATCGCAGAGAGTCGACCAGGACCAACCGGCGGCTCCAGCGCAACCCGCGGATCTGGTACGCGGAAACGCCGATCTCCCGCCAGGCCGCGGGGGAGTGGTGCGCGAGTTGGGAAATCCCTGCGCTGAGCACAGCGCGCAGTTCCTGTTCGAACCCGCGTACCCGGGGAAGTTGCAGGCGGTCGACCACGGTGCCGAAGAGCTCGATTCCGGCGATCGTGACGAGCCCGGCGATGGCCAGATACAGCACCGGCCGCCGATCCGGCCAGAAGCCGGCATTCGGCAGGTTGAGCTGCGCCATCGTGGTGATCGCGACGGAGAGCGCGCTGACGATCACCTTCGTCAGCCTGGAAAACAGCATGGAACCGCCCGTTCGAACCGGTGAAGTCGTTCCCAAGTCGCTGCGCCGGCGACACTCGTTACGTCGCGGGACGCGCTTGTTCGAAGACCGGTGAGCCCACACCCAGGGCGTTGGCCCGGCGCACGGACGAGATCAGAACTCTGTTTCCGCAGGATGAGTGTGTCGTCGTGAAGAAAGACAGCCCCAGGGGCCTGCTCGTCCTCGTCTGTCTCCTCGGCGGTCCGGCCTCTAGAGGTGGACGTCGTGGCGAGAGGAGACGTTCAGTTTGCGCCGAACCTTGACCACGTACTCCTCGACCGTGCGACGGGACAGGAACAGGGCTTGGGCGATTTCCTGGTTGGTGTGACCGCCTGACAGGAGGCGGGCGACGTCCTGTTCGCGTGGTGAGAGTTCACTGCCGTATCCGCGTCTGCCTCGGGGCGACGGGGTGGCTGTGCCGGTACTGCGAGCGCGGTGGCGGCAGCGGGCGGCGTCGACCGTGGCTCCCAGGGAGTCGTAGGACTGGGTCAGGGCTTCGAGCACCGCGGAGTCGGTCAAGGTTTCGCCCTCGGCTTGCTCGGCGAGTTGGGTGGCCCGGTAGGACAAGCCCAGGTCCCAGTGCAGGTCGATCGCTTCTCGGTAGAGCCGGCCGGCCTCGTGATGGTCGTTCGTGGCCGCGGTCAGCCGCGCGCGGCAGGCGGCCAGTCCCGCCTGGGCCAGTGGGGCGTCGACTCCTCGGAGACCATCGGCTGTTTCCGAGACGAGCAGCCGTGCGGCGTCGACGTCGCCGACTGCCAGGTAGTAGTCGACGGCCTGGGGCAGGATGTCGCCCGACCACACCCACGCGTTCTTGCTTCGCAGCATCGTCACGCCGTGTCTCACGTGTTCCTCCGCCGCGGCGGCCTTGCCCCGGCTGAGGAACATGCCCGCCATGCCGCCTGCGGCCGAGATGCCCACGGGGAAGATCTGCGCCGTCGGGTGCGAACCCGTCGCCGCCTGGAAAGCCTCCTCCGCTCGGACCCACTCGCCCCGTGCCGCGGCCAGCCAGCCTCGCGTGAGGTGCAGGTCCGTCGTCAGCAGCAGGTCCGCATAGGTTTCGATCAAGCTGTCGAGACGCTGTTCCAGGCCCTGCCATCGTCCGCCGAGCCAGTCGAGCCGGGCCGCCGTGGCCTCGGCTGTGCCGACGACGTAGGAGGACCCGACGCGCTTGGCCAAGGTGATCCCGTCGCGCAGGAACTCCCGGGCCCTGGCGTAGTGCCCGATCCACGAGCACGCGTCCGCCAGGTTGCAGTGGGCCCGAGCCAGATGGTGGAGTTCCTCGGGGTCGTGCACGTCCGACGGGGACGGCAGCCGGGAGATGCGGCCCCAGGTGCTCGGGTCGCCGACGATCAGCCGTCCGCCGAGCGTCGTGGCCAGCAGCGCGGTGCGCGATGCCTGGGTGGGCAGGTGGTCGAGGATCCCTTCGACCTGGTCGAGCGACTTCTGGTGCTCGGCGATGGACGCGGACCCCAAATACGGCCCGGCCATCGCCGCCATGCCGCGCACGGTGCGTTCCGGCTGGTCGCCGAGCAGGCCGAGGGCGAGGGCGATCTCCTCGGCGCCGCGCTCGACCGACCCGGTCTCTCGCTGCAGCAGCAGTCCGAACCATAGGTGAACCTGGGCACGGACATCCGGGGCCAGTCGCGGGTCCGACAGAAGGCTTTCGACCCGCGCGGTCATCATGCCGCCGGGCAGGCCGGTCAGGGCGTGGTCACAGAGTTTGGTCGCCAGCCGGTTCGCGACCTCGGGACTGGTCTCCGCGTCATGCAAAACCTCGGTCAGCAGGTCGACCGCGCTGGACACGTCGTTCGCGTCCTCCGCGACTTTGGCGGCGAGTTCGCTGTAGCGCAACCACTCGGCTTTCCTGCCTGCAGCTTTGGCGTGCGCGCTCAGGCGGGCGACGGGGGTGTGGTCAAGCGCGGACAGCGCGACGAAGGCGCGTTCGTGCAGTTCCCGCCGTCGCGGCCCCGGCAGCGACGCGTACACCGCGCGTCTGGCGAGGTCATACCGGAAACCGTATCTGTTGGCCGGTTCCTCCACGAGCACACCGGATTCCACCGACGCGATCAGGTGCGCCGCGGTCACCTCTCCCGCCACGACGCCCAGCACCTCGGGCGTCTCCGGGACGCCCAGCACCGCGGCGGCCTCGGTGAGAGTCCGCGCGGCGTCGGTCAAGGCTCCCAGCCGCTCCTTGATCGCGTCCGCCACCGAGGCCGGCACGTCGATTCCTTCGAGGACTCGCCGAGCCGAGTCGCCTTCGGCGCGTACGTCCCGCATCGGGTCGCGTAGCGCCTGCACCGTTCCTTCGATCACGAACGGGATCCCCGCCGTCTCGTGCAGGACGGCCTCGGCGAACCGACGCGACGTCACGGTGGCTCCCACCAGGGCGTCGATCATGGCGCGTACGTCCGCCGCGCCGAAGGGGCGCAGAGCCAGATCGAGCTGGGTCACTCCGTGCGGCCTGTGGAAGGTGTGACCGAGCGGTCCCATGGCCGGCAGTTCCTCGCGACGATAGGTGACCACGATCGCCAAGTCCGGCGGCGGGTCCGCCAGTACGAAGCGCAATACCCGGCGGGTCTTTTCATCCGCCCACTGCAGATCCTCGAGCACGAGCACGATCGGTCCCAGCGAACGGAGGAGTTCGCGCACGGCGCGGAAGATCCGGTGCCGCTCGGCGCCGGGGTCGCCGAGGATACGCGGTGCCGGTGGCAGACGGTCGGCGAGTTCGGGCAGATGGTCCCGTAGCGCACCGGTCACCGGGCCGGGCTCGACCAGCAGGTCGCCGCACTGGCTGAGGCAGTCGAGGAGCACGCCATACGGGAACGGTTCAGGCAGCGGCTGGCACGACCCCATGACCACCCGCGGGGCACCGGCGCGGGCAGCTGCGGCGGCGAACTCGGTGACCAGCCTGGACTTGCCCACACCGGCCTGGCCTTCGACGAAAACAGCCGACGGAGGGTGCCCCGCCGCGGCCAGCAGGGCGGCGAGTTCCGCGTCCCGGCCGATCATCGGCGGTGAGCGGAATCGGCCGGAGAGAGGATCCGCGCAACCGTCGACCATGCTCGCTCCTGTCGGTGATCCGTCCGCAGAGGAATGCCCGACATGGTAGGTCGGCGGGCAGCGGCGTCATAACCCCGCGAGCTACGGCACTTGGGTCCACACAGGATCAGGTACCGGTACGGGTCGCGACCACACTTGTTCCCCTGTCCGCCAGGCCGAAGGCTGATTCCTCGAGCGGCTCGATGGCACAACTCCCCTGCGGCCGTTCAACGCGCGATGGAGGAATCGATGCAACAAAGCAGAACGAGATGGATGGCGAACCTGTTCACCGTCGCGGTCGCCGCCGCGGCAGTGGTGACGACCGCGGGCGTGGCCGTGGCGCGGCAAGCGGAAGCGGCCGTCGTCCAGGCCGACCGCCCTTACTCCGGGCAGTACATCGTGGTGCTCGAAGACGGCGCCCATGCCGCGGCCGACGGTCAAGCCTCGACACTCACCCGGCGCTACGGCGGAGAGGTGACCGACACGTACTCGGTCACTCTGAACGGGTTCGCGGTCCGCGGCCTTTCCGAGCGGCAGGCGCGGCGACTGGCCGCCGACCCGTCGGTCAAGACAGTGCACCAGGACGGCACGACCAGGGCGGAGGGGGAGCAGCCGAGTCCGCCGTCGTGGGGGCTGGATCAGATCGACCAGCGAACCACCACCCTGGACAAGAAGTACACCTTCCCGAATTCGGGCGAGGGGGTGACCGCCTATGTGATCGACTCCGGGGTGCAGACCCAGCATCCCGAGTTCGAAGGGCGAGCGAGCCACGGGTACGACTTCCTCGACAACGACACTGACGCCGGCGACTGCTACTGGCACGGCTCGCACGTGGCGGGGACGATCGCGGGCAAAACCGTCGGTGTGGCGAAGAAGGCCAAGGTCGTGGCCGTGCGCTCGCTCGATTGCAAAGGTTCCGGCCCGGACTCCGCCACGGTCAGCGCGATGGAATGGGTGGCCAAGAACGCCGTCAAACCCGCGGTCGTGAACCTGAGCCTGGGTATGGATGTGCTCGGTGTCGGCGACGAACAGGTCAAGGCGTTGGTGGCCAAGGGAATCGTCGTGGCGGTCTCCGCAGGCAACGACGGCAAGGACGCGTGCGGCGTGAGCCCGGCGCGGGTCCCGGAGGCGCTCACCGTCGGCTGGTTCAACAAGGACCGCACCCGCGGCGGGAATTACGGTCGCTGCATCGATCTCTTCGCGCCGGGCGGCAACATCCACTCCAGTGACAACGCAGGCTCGTTCCGGACCGCCAGCGGGACGTCCATGGCCTCTCCGCATGTCGCGGGCGGGGCGGCGCTCCATCTCGCCGCGAATCCCGGCGCGACCCCGCAGCAGGTCAGCGACGCACTGGTGCGCGGCGCCACCCCGGACCTGATCACCAACCCCGGCACCGACTCGCCGAACAAGGTGCTCTACGTCGGTGACCTGGGTGGCGGCACGCCGCCCCGGTGCGGGACGAAGAGCAACGACCAGGACGTGGCCATCCCCGACGCGGACGCCGCGGTGGGGAGCTCCGTGAGCCAGGATTCCTGCGACGGCAAGGCATCGGCCACGCTCGCGGTGCGAGTGGACATCGACCACGGCTACACCGGAGACCTCGCCATCGACCTGGTCGGGCCGAGCGGAACGTCCTATCCGCTCAAACACGCGGGCGGCGTCGGCGAATCCGGCGGCGTGCACCAGAGCTTCACCGTCGACGCCTCACGCGAGGACGCGAACGGCACGTGGCGACTCTCGGTTCGCGACATCTACCGATTCGACGTCGGCACACTCACGGGCTGGTCGATCACGTTCTGACCACAGTGGACAGACAGCGCCGCCCATTCTTCCGACCTCGAAGGAGAACGATGAGAACACCACGTTTCGCCGTAGCGCTCACCCTCGCACTGGCCGCGGCGGCTTCACCCATCATGAGCATCGCGGACGCCGCACCGGCCGACAGGATCAGCGTCGCGGCGACCCCGACAGATCAGCTTCGCACGACGGGCATGGGAACCCGGATCGTCAACGGGGAACGCACCACGGTCAAGGAGAACCCCTCCGTCATCGCGGGTATGCGTGTCGGGGGCGGAGGCCCGCAGGGACAGTCCTGTACCGCATCCGTGGTCGGCAAGCGCAAGATCCTGACCGCGGCACACTGCATGGTCGACACGACCGGCGCCAAGAGTTACCTCTACGGCGACGACGACCTGAACACCCCCGGCGACGAGACTTTCCGCACGGCCGTCGCCTCGTTCAAGGCCCACCCCCAGTACACCGGCTCCGGCGGCTGGAGGACGGGCCACGACGTCGCCGTGGTCACCACCGTCGACGACCTCCCGGTGCCGGAAAGCCAGTGGGCCAAGGTGGCGGGCTCAGGAGACAGCGCGCTCACGCAGCCGGGCAAGTCCGGCACCTCCCTCGGCTACGGCAAGACGTCGGCGAGCGGCGGCTCCGGCGAACTCCGCAAGACCACCATGCCGGTCAACGACCCCGCGGGTTGCCAGGTCTTCGACATCCGGGTCAACGGTGACCTGATGGTGTGCACGGGCTACAACGACGGTCGCACCGCCGACTGCTCGGGCGACAGCGGCGGTCCGTTCATCGTGGACGGGGTGATCGTCGGGGTCTCGTCGTGGGGCTCCAGCGCCTGCGACCGCTACAGCATCATGGCGCGCTTGACCAATGCGATGGGCGACTGGGCCCGCGCCGAGATCGGCGGAACCCAACCCGGCGAAGGGAAGTTCGGCCTGGCGTTGTCACCCGCCTCCGGCAAGGCCGAATCCGGCAAGCACGTCTCCACCAGCGTCACCACCACTGCGGGCGACCAGGGCCCGGAAAAGCTGGAACTGAGCGCGTCCGCCCTGCCCGCCGGAACGACCGCCACCTTCCAGCCCTCGTCGGCCGTCGACTCCGGGCAGGTCGCGAAAATGACCCTGCAGACCGCGGCGAGCACCCCGGCGGGCATCTACAAAGTCACCATCACGGCGAAGGGCGCCTCCGGTTCCAAGACCGCCGAATTCACGCTCACGGTCGGAGACGGCGGCCCCGGTGACGGCCCGCGACCGTCCGCCTCGCCCGGTACCGGCACCGTTCCGCCCGGCGGTTACGCCAACGCGACGATCACCGTCACCGGCGGTACAGGCCCCATCCGGCTCAGCGGCGCGGGCCTGTCCCATCCGCCGATGTTCACACCGCAGACCGTCACCGCCGGCGGCACTGCGCGAATGACGGTCATGGGCCCGTACCAGCGCGGTACCCACAAGGTGGTCATCACCGCGACGGACAGCACCGGGAAGGCCGGAACCACGGAGTACACCCTCACCGTCCGATGATCCACTGGAGCCCGCGACCGCCGACGCGGTCGCGGGCTCGCTCCCCGCTCGAGAAGTCGGGCTGATCGCCGGTCACGTCGTGGGCGTGTCGTGGGGATCTTCATCGGAGGGCGATGCGGGCGAGAGGCGGGAAAATTCCCGTGGCAGCCCTGTGAGCGGGCCAGTTGTAGTGATTGCTGCCTTTCCCGCTTTCGGCTCGTGAGGGGGTGTTCCATGGCCGATGTCACCGTCTTGCCCGTCACCCTTGCCGTCGCGGCCGGGGTGTTGGCTGCTGTGAAGCGGTTGGAGCGATCCGACTGGACACGACCGCTGGCCTGGCTCGACTTGGTGGCCGCCGTCGCGTTCGGGGTTGGGGCGGGGGCGGTCGCGGATCTGCTCGACGACGGGGCTGACTGGTGGTTGGCCGCGGTCGCCCTGTTCGCCGGGTTCTGCGGCTTCGGGTTACTGGCCGCCGTTGCCGCGTTCACGCTCGTGGTCTTCCCTGATTCGGAGGTGATGACCTGGGCGGTCGTGCCCCTGCTGTTCGGCTTCGCGACACAGCATTTCTTGCACACCACCCGCGGCTCCGACGTGCCCACCGAATGGGCCGTGCGCGAGAGCGGCCGGGCTGACAAGCGGTGGCGGTTGGCGGCACGGGTGGCGCCGGTTTTCCCGTTCATCCCCGTGTTCGCAGTTCCCAGCGAGGCCCTGGGCGACACCGCTTGGCGCTTGATCGGTGCCGCGCTGCTCGGGTCCTACCTGATGGCGGCCGACCGGCTGCGCGTACGTCTCCTGCGCGCCCGGAGATGGACGATCACCTGTGCCGAGCTCAACCTCGCTCTGGTGGTCGCCGTCTACGCCGCAAGCCCGGGTGGTGCCCAGCTGATGCGTTGGTGGGCGCGCGCGGACTGGTTGTCCGGGTGGAGGTGGTACCTGGCGGTGGTCCTCGCGTTCCTTGTCCTCTTCGCGGTGGCATGGGTCGTGGGGAACGGGCTCGTCCGGGGGCCGCTCCTGATGTCTGCCGCGGTCGTGGGTCAAGCCGGCAGGCTCGCGGTGCAATTCGCCCTGCTGCTCGCCGTGTGCGTGCTGATGTTCAACCCGCGGTCGGACCTGCTGGTGCCCGCAGTCGTCGGGGTTTTGCCCGCGGTGTTCTTCGCCTGGAAGGGAATCAGTAAGGGGCGGGTCAATCGCCAGCTCGGCGACGCTGCTCTGCTGGCCTCGCTCAGCCCGGTCGCGCGCGCCCAGGTGATCGACGGCTGGGTGCAGGACTGCGTGGTGCGGCCGGATCCCGACTTCTCGCTGCCCGACGCCGCGGGTGCCTTGGCTGACCAGGCGCGCACCGACCCACAGGCGATTCGGCCGTGGCGGGTCGACGCCGGGCAGGCGCTGGAGATCGCCGAAGAGTTACTGGCCGCCGCCGGACGCGCCAAGGGGGACGAGCGGCGGTTGGTGGCCGCGCGTGGTGATCTCGAACTGTGGCTGGCGCGGATCATGGCCGAGGTCGACGAGCCGGAGAAAGCGCTGATCTCCGCCAGGCGGGCCGTCGAGTACTTCAGTACTGCCGAGGCCGACTTCGCCACGGCGCTCGCCTACGCCGCCGTCGTCGACCGGGCGGGGGCGGACCCCGAGTTCGACGCGGTGGCCGAGATCGACACCTGGCTGACCACCCCCGGACTGCTGCCCGCCACCCGCAGACACGCTCTGGTCTCCGCCGCCCGGGCCGCGCTCGACCAAGGCGACAAGGCCACTGCTGCCACCCGGGCCGCCGCAGCGGATGCCATCCCGGTGAACCTCACTGCCGTGGCCATCGCCATGCGGGCCGACCGGGTGCACTTCGGGAGCACTCCTTGGCACCTGTTCGCGATCATGCGGCACTACGAAACCCAACTCGGGCCGGCCGCGCCCCTCTGAGCCGTCGTGGCCGTGTACCCGGACCGGCAGCAGGGCCGGGCTGGCAGCCGGTTCTCCAGAAGATCGCCGATCACGTCGTGCCTCATTACCTGTTCGTGGACGGCGTCGGCCTGTACCCATCGCTCGATGCGTCCTACCAGAGCGTGGACGGTCCCGAGACGACCCAGCCGTCGTCGACAGGTTTGATCCAGAACCCCAAGGCCACCTCGATTGTCTGCTCGCGGAAGGTGATCTCGACGTAGAGGTTGCTCCTTGAGTCGTTCCAGGCGAAGTTCCCCAGGGTGAGCTCGGCGAGCCAGGACAAGTCGCGTTCCCACTCTCCGGCGGCGGGCTCTCTATCCAGGCTCGCACCGATAGCGGCTGACCAGAGCGCTTTGAGCACGTGCTTGACCGACGTGTGATCGACGAGTTGTTCGGCCTCAGTCGTCTTCCCTTCCTGCAGGAGGCTGAAGTAGCGGTGAACAACGGCTTCGACGTCGGTCTTGGCGGGCGGCTCCGTCCAGATTTTCACTGTCGGGACTCTAGGTGTGGTGACCTGAGTGGTTGGGGATGTGCTGGCGGCGGGGGTGCCGGCGAGCACCGTGACGGCGAAGCCAGTCGGTCAGGGGTTGGCGCAGAGCGGGTGTCTTCGCGGCGGGGAAATCAGTGGTGAGGGTGTCGCACAGCCGTCGGGTGGCGCCCCGGGACGTCCATGGGCCAGAGGCTGAGGATGCCGTCCGGAGGAGTGGGCGGTCACACGCCGTCCACCACGCGGTGGTGCCGGGTCCGCGGGCGCCACCAATGGTAGGAATGCCTGGTGACCGAACCGAATCTGATCGAAGCCGCCGCCGACGAGGCAGTCACCCTCACCAGTGAACTGATCCGCATCGACACCACCAACACCGGTGACCCCGACACGCTGGTCGGTGAGCGCGCCGCCGCCGAGTACGTCGCCGAGAAGCTCACCGACGCGGGCTACGAGATCACCTACGTCGAGTCCGGCGGCAAGAACCGCCACAACGTGATCGTCCGGCTGCCGGGCGCGGACCCGTCGCGGGGCGCGCTGCTGATCCACGGTCACCTCGACGCCGTTCCCGCCGACGCTTCGGAGTGGTCGGTCCACCCGTTCTCCGGCGCGATCCAGGACGACTACGTCTGGGGCCGCGGCGCCGTTGACATGAAGGACATGTGCGGGATGGCGCTCGCGCTTGCCCGCCACTACAAGATCAACAACATCGTTCCGCCGCGCGACCTCGTCTTCGCGTTCCTCGCCGACGAAGAGGCCGGCGGCAAGTACGGCGCGCAGTGGCTGGTGGAGAACCGCCCCGAGCTGTTCGAAGGCGTCACCGAGGCGATCAGCGAGGTCGGTGGCTTCTCGATCACGTTGAAGGACAACGTCCGCGCGTACCTCATCGAGACGGCCGAAAAGGGCATCCGCTGGATGAAGCTGCGCGTGCGCGGCACGGCGGGCCACGGCTCGATGATCCACCGCGACAACGCCGTCACCAAGCTGTCCGAAGCCGTCGCCAGGCTCGGCAACCACCGCTTTCCGCTGGTCATGACCGATTCCGTCCGCGAGTTCCTGGACGGCGTCACCGAGATCACCGGCTGGGACTTCCCCGAGGACGACATCGAGGGCTCCGTCGCCAAACTCGGCAACATCTCCCGGATGATCGGCGCGACCCTGCGCGACACGGCGAACCCGACGATGCTCACCGCGGGCTACAAGTCGAACGTCATCCCCTCGGTCGCGGAGGCTTCGGTCGACTGCCGGATCCTGCCCGGCCGTCTCGAGGCGTTCAACGCCGAGCTGGAGGAGATCCTCGGCCCGGACATCGAGAAGGAGTGGATGGAGCTCCCGCCGGTCGAGACGACCTTCGACGGTGCCCTCGTCGACGCGATGACCAACGCGGTCCTCGCCGAGGATCCGGGTGCGCGCACGCTCCCGTACATGCTCTCCGGTGGCACGGACGCGAAGTCGTTCCAGTCGCTCGGGATCCGCAACTTCGGGTTCGCCCCGTTGCAGCTGCCCGCGGACCTCGACTTCTCGGCGCTGTTCCACGGGGTCGACGAGCGTGTCCCGGTCGACGCGCTGAAGTTCGGCGTGCGGGTGCTCGACCGCTTCCTCCGCTCGGCCTGATGCCTGGTCTGCTGGCGGCCGACGGGACACCCCTGCACTTCGAGCGCTGGGGTGATTCGTCGGCGCCGGTGACCGTCGTGCTCCTGCACGGCTACGCCCTCGACAGGCGGAGCTGGCGGGCCATCGGGCCGGTGCTGGCCGAGGCCGCGGAGGAGCCGCTCGCGGTGCTGGCCTACGACCAGCGCGGGCACGGCGAATCCGGTGAGGTCCGGGCCGCGTCGGCGACCATGGGGCATCTCGCCGACGACCTGGCCGAGGTGCTGGACAGGGTGATCCCGGACGGCAAGGTCGTCCTGGTCGGCCATGACATGGGCGGGCTCGCGATCCTGTCGCTCGCCCAGCGGCACCCGGACGTCTTCGCGGCCAGGGTGGCGGGAATCGGGCTGCTCGCGATGTCGGCGGGTGGTGTCACGCCGGACGCGATCTGGCCGAACGCGCTCGGGAAGCTCGGCCGGGACCTGGAAATGGTGTTCGGCACGAAGCTGATCGGCCTGGTGCGGGAGCACACGAGCAAGGCGGTGACCGCCGGGCTGCGGTGGTGGCTCTTCGGGGACGACCCGGTTCCCGGCGACGTCGAACTGGCGGTGCGGATGATCCGCGGCAACTGGCCGCAGACGGTGTCCGCCTTCCGCCCGGCGCTGGACGCCTACACGCGGGAATCGGCGTTGTCCCAGGTCGGCGCGGTGCCGGTGACCGCGATCGTGGGGGAGCGGGACAAGCTCGTGCCCACGGCGGACGTCGAGGAGCTGGCGGGCGCGGTGGAGAACGGGACGTCCGTGGTACTGCCCGGTGTCGGGCACGTCGTCCCGCTGGAGGCGGCCCCGCAGGTGGTACCCCGGCTCCTGGCCCTGGCGAACCGGGCTCGCCGACAAGACTGACATTCTTGACAACTTCTGTTTTCGGTGGCACCTTCTTGCCATGTTCTCCGTTGCGGTGATCGAGGACGCGGAAGCGGCCGAAGTCTCACTCGACCCGGTCCGGGCACGGCTGCTGGCCGAACTGGCCGAACCGGCGTCGGCCACGATGCTGGCCGCGCGGGTGGACCTGCCGAGACAGAAGGTGAACTACCACCTGCGCGCGCTGGAGAAGCACGGGCTCGTCGAACTCGTCGAGGAGCGGCGCAAGGGCAACGTCACCGAGCGCATGATGCGCGCGACGGCGTCTTCCTACGTCATCTCGCCGACGGCGCTTTCGGCCGTGCAGCCTGATCCGGCCGAGTCGCCGGACCGCCTTTCCGCCCGCTGGCTGCTCGCGGTGGCGGGCAGGCTGGTGCGCGACGTCGGCTTGCTGATCACCGGTTCCACCAAGGCGCGCAAGCGGGTCGCGACCTTCGCGATCGACGGCGAGGTGCGCTTCTCCTCCGCCGCGGACAGGGCCGCGTTCGCCGAGGAACTCACCGTCGCGATCACGAACCTGGTGAGCAAGTACCACGACGAAGACGCCGAACAGGGCCGCGACCACCGGATCGTCGTCGCCGTTCACCCGAGCGTCAAGACCGAGCCTGAGGAGCGCTGAATGGGCCACGAATTCGAGATCGCCGACAGAGTCGAGGTCGACGCGACACCGGAACAGGTCTGGGACGCCATCGCGACCGGGCCGGGCATCACCTCCTGGTTCATGGGGCGCAACGAGGTCGAAGGCGGCGTCGGCGGCACCGTGAAGACCGCGTTCGGCGGCTACGAACCCACGTCGGCGATCACGGCCTGGGACCCGCTGGAGCGGCTCGTGTACGGCACGGAAACGGAACCGGACGGGAGGTTCGTCGCCTACGAGTTCCTCATCGAGGGTCGTTCCGGCGGCAGCACCGTGCTGCGCACCGTGACGAGCGGCTTCCTCCCCGGCGACGACTGGGAAGACGAGTTCGAGGCGATGAGGACCGGCGGCGAACTGTTCCTGCGCACCCTGGTCGAGTACCTCAACCGGTTCGCCGGCCGGAAAGCGGTGCCGGTGACGGTGTTCGGGCCGATGATCGAGGACTGGGATCGCGCGTGGCTGACGTTGGGCCGGGAACTGGGCCTGGCCGGACGGCCCGAGACTGGAGACCGGGTCCGCCTGTCCACCAGCGGTGTGTCCACTGTGGACGGCGAGGTCTACTTCGCGAACTCGCAGACCGTCGGGATCCGGACCCCGGACGCGCTTCTGCGATTCGTCCGCGGCTTCGTCGGGCCGATGGTCGCGATGCATCACCTGTTCGGCGAGGTCGACCCGGCGAAACAGGACGGGCTCTGGGCCGACTGGCTCGGCCGCGTGTTCAGGTGATGATGCCGGGCAGGGGTGTGGCAGTGCGCTTGCGGCGCAACCACACCCTCCTGGTCCCATCGGAGTAGAGCCGGACGGTCGAGAGCTCCCAGCCGGCGAACTCGGCGTGGATCGACAGCTGCGTCGCCGCCGCCCGCCGGGAAACACCGGGAGGCAGTTGCAGCCGCCGGTATTCCCAATCCCCTTCGACCACCGCCTCGTCCACAACTGTCATGGCGTGATCACCTGGATCCCTTCTCCGATGGCCGAGCCGACGACCACACGGCCGCCCTGCTCGTCGACGGTGACCGAATCTGGCTGCCGCACGGTGGGGAACCGGTGTTTCTCGATCGGCTCCCCGCCGCGGACGTCGAAGCCGACGACCTCGTTGCGTTCCGTGAGAGTGACCCAGGCGAGGCCACGGGTGCGGTCGTAGGCGATGCCGTACGCCCCGCCGGGGACGGGGTAGCGCTGACGAAGCAGCAGCGGCGTCGTGGAGAACGCCAGCAGCGCTCCCGCTCGCGCGTCGGTGACGAAGACGCGTCCGAGGTCGTCGGTCACGGCGTTGGCGGCGCCGTCACCGGCTCGCAGTCCCTCGCCGATCTTGCCTTCGGTGACGTCGACGGCGAACAGCGCGGTGCGCAGCTTGTCGAGCACGACCACGCCGTCACCGGTGTTCAGCACGTCGTCGGCGCTGTAGATCTGGCCGGTGATGGTCTTCGGGCCGCCGTTCTTGGACAGCACCTCGACGACCTTGCGGTCCCGGACCGAAACCAGCGTCGCGTCGCCGTCGGCGAGACCGGCCGACGGCTGCCCCGCGACCGGGACCGTCTCCAGCGCGCCACCGGGCAAGGACACCTTCGCCAGCAGGCTCTTGCCGGGCACGCTCGCGAGCACCTGTGAACCCGACACGGTGAGCCGCTCGGCCGGACCGGGCAGGGCCACGGTCGTCTTCGGGGCGTCGAGGGCCGCGAGGTCGTAGATCCGCAGGGAAGGCGGCTCCGAGACGGCGACGACGAGCGTCTTGCTCGCCGTGTCCGTCACCAGCGCCTTCACCCCGGGCGCGGCGAAGACCGAACCCGCCGGCTTGACCGCGGCCGCGGGGGAGACCGCCGCTGTCACCGCGACGGGGTTCTGCACGATCTGCAAGGTGTCGTTCGGGGTGTCGTCCGTACTGCAGGACGAGAGCACCAGGACACCGGCGAGCGGGATCGCGATCCGGGAAACGGCGGACAGCCGACCCACCTTGGTGCCTCCACCTGCTACTCGTCGAACGGACTTGTCCAGCATCCTCCAGTAACCCCACCGCGTCACGTCTGTGTCACCCAACAGTCACCTAATCCAGTATTCGAGAGGCTCAGAGGCCGCGTTCCGGGTACCCGACCTCGATCGCGCTGACGTCGTCCAGCGCCGATCGGATGGCGGGCGGGAGCGTGATCTCCTCGGCCGTGAGCGATCCGGTCAGCTGACCCGTGTCACGGGCCCCGACCACGGGCGCGACCACTCCGGGCCGGTCACGGACCCAGGCCAGCGCGACGGCCAGCGGCGAGGTTCCGAGGCCGTCGGCGGCCGTCGCGACCGCCTGCACGATCCGGGCCGCGCGATCGGTCCGGTGATGTTCGACATAGCCCGCGAAAACACTCGAAGCCCCGCGCGAATCGGCGGGCGTCCCGGAGCGGTACTTGCCGGTGAGCACACCCCGGCCGAGCGGCGCCCAGGCGAGGAGCCCGATGCCGTGGTGCTCCGCGGCCGGGACGACCTCGCGATCGACCCCGCGCTCCAGCAGCGAGTACTCGACCTGCGTCGAGACCAGCGGAGCGACGGCGGAACTGCGGGAAGCGGCGGTCGCCAGCTGCCAGCCGGAGTAGTTGGAGACGCCGACGTAGCGGGCCTTCCCGCTGGTCACGGCGTAGTCGAGGGCGGCGAGGGTCTCGTCGACCGGCACGGTGGTGTCCCACGCGTGCAGCTGCCACAGATCGATGTGGTCGGTGCCGAGCCGGCGCAGCGAACCTTCGAGCGCGCTCAGCAGGGCACCACGCGAGGCCCCACCGCCGAACGGGCCGTCGGTGCGGCGGGCGACGGCCTTGGTGGCGAGCACGATGTCGTCCCGGGGGACGAGGTCGCCGAGCAGTCCGCCGAGGACGCGTTCGCTCTCGCCTTCACCGTAGATGTCGGCGGTGTCGACCAGGGTGCCCCCGGCGTCGACGAACGCGACCAGCTGGCTGGCCGCCTCCTCCGAGTCGGTGTCGCCACCCCACGTCATGGTCCCGAGGGCCATCCGCGAGACCCGCAGTCCCGACCGGCCGAGCTGTCGCTTTTCCACGACGGGCGAGCCTAGCCGGAAGGCAAGTGCGGGACGCGGAGCAGGTGAGCGTGTCGTGATCGAGTACCACCGGGCGGGTCATCGGCTGTCAACACCCTGAACGGAGGAGTGACACTCCGATGGATACATTCACGCCGTGCGACTCGGACTGAACTTGGGCTATTGGGGCGCGGGAAACGACGCGGCCAACCTGGCATTGGCGAAGAAGGCGGACGAACTGGACTACGCGGTCGTCTGGGCCGCGGAGGCGTACGGCTCGGACGCGCCGACGGTGCTGTCGTGGGTGGCGGCGCAGACGTCACGGATCGACGTCGGCAGCGCGGTGTTCCAGATCCCGGCGCGGACACCGGCGATGACCGCGATGACCGCCGCGACCCTGGACACGCTGTCCGGCGGCCGGTTCCGCCTCGGCCTCGGTGTCTCCGGCCCTCAGGTCTCCGAAGGCTGGCACGGCGTGAAGTTCGCGTCGCCGCTCGGGCGCACGCGTGAATACGTCGAGATCGTCCGCAAGGCGTTGAGCCGCCACCGGGTCAAGTACGAGGGCGAACACTTCCAGCTGCCCCTGCCCGGCGGGCCCGGCAAGGCGTTGACCCTGACCGTGCACCCGGTTCGCGAAGAGATCCCCGTGTACCTGGCCGCCATCGGCCCGAAGAACCTTGAACTGACCGGCGAGATCGCGAACGGCTGGCTGCCGGTCTTCTTCTCGCCCGAGCACGCCGGTGAGCAGCTGAAGCTGATCCAGGCGGGGGCGGACAAGGCCGGGCGCTCCCTCGACGGCTTCGACGTCGTCCCCACCGTCCCGCTCGTGGTCGGTGACGACTGGAAGGCCTGCGCCGACGCGGTCCGCGGGTACGCGGCGCTCTACATCGGCGGGATGGGCAGCCGGGAGAAGAACTTCTACAACCAGCTCGCCTGCCGGATGGGATTCGAAAGCGAAGCGGCCGACGTCCAGCAGAAGTACCTGGGCAGGGACTACGAGGGCGCCATGGCGGCCGTCCCGCTGGAGTTCATCGACGCGACGTCGCTGCTGGGCCCGAAGGAACGGATCGCCGAACGGATGCAGGCCTTCGCCGGGGCGGGCGTCACGACGCTGACCGTCGCGCCCTCCATGCCCGACCCGGAGAGCTCCGCACACGCTCTCGAGGTCGCGGCCGAGGCGATCGAACTGGCCGGTGTCGCCTGATGGGATGGTTCGAAGCACTGGTCCTGGGCCTCGTCCAGGGCCTGACGGAGTTCCTGCCGATCTCCTCCAGCGCGCACCTGCGGATCACCGCCGCGCTCGCCGGCTGGGACGACCCGGGCGCCGCGTTCACCGCGGTCACCCAGATCGGCACCGAACTCGCGGTCATCCTGTACTTCTCGAGCAAGATCGGGAAGATCCTCCGCGCCTGGTTCTTCTCGATCTACAAGAAGGACTGGCGGCAGGACCCCGACGCCCGGCTGGGCTGGCTGATCATCGTCGGCTCGCTGCCGATCGTGGTGCTGGGCCTGCTGCTGCAGGACGCCATCGACGAGACCTTCCGTGACCTGCGGATCACCGCGACCACGCTGATCGTGTTCGGCCTGATCCTGCTGGTGGCCGACCGCATCGGGAAGCAGCAGCGCACACTCGACCACCTGACCGTGCCGCACGGTCTCGGATTCGGGTTCGCGCAGGCACTGGCGCTGATCCCGGGTGTCTCCCGGTCCGGTGGCACCACCAGCGCCGGGCTGCTGCTCGGCTACACCCGCGCCGAAGCGGCGGAGTACTCGTTCCTGCTGGCGCTCCCGGCGGTGTTCGGTTCGGGCCTGTACAAGCTGACCGACATCGGCAAGGACGGCGCCCCGGCGCAGTGGGGGCCGACGATCCTGGCCACGCTGGTCGCGTTCGGCGTCGGCTACGCCGTCATCGCCTGGCTGATGTCCTACATCAAGACCAAGAGCTTCGTGCCGTTCGTGATCTACCGGCTCGTGCTCGGTGTCCTGCTGTTCGTGCTGATCTTCGCCGGTGTCCTGGACCCGCAGGCCGGTCCGCACCTGTAAACCCCACGCATTTCGTCCTCTGGATGCGGTCCTTGCACGCGCAACCACCGCATTCAGAGGACGAATCGCGGGAATGGGCAAAGCACGACACGTAGGGTGGGCCACGTGAGTACTGTGATCCTTCTGCGCCACGGCAAGTCCACGGCGAACGGCTCGGGCGTCCTCGCCGGGCGCACGCCCAAGGTCGGCCTGGACGAAACCGGTCAGGCGCAGGCGGCCGCGCTCGTCGAGCGCCTGGCGCCGATCCCGCTGGCCGAGCTGGTCGTGTCTCCGATGCTCCGCTGCCGCCAGACGGTCGCGAAGCTGGCCGAGGCACGCGGGCTGGACAGGGTCAAAGAGCCCGGTTTGTCCGAAGTGGACTATGGCCAATGGACCGGTCGCGCGCTCAAGGATCTGGTCAAGGAACCCCTGTGGCGGGTAGTGCAGGCGCACCCCTCGGCCGCGGTATTCCCCGGCGGCGAAGGGCTCGCCGAGATGCAGGCCCGCTCGGTCGCGGCCGTCCGCGCGCACGACGCCCGGATCACCGCGAAACACGGGGAGAACGCGGTCTGGCTCCTGTGCAGCCACGGCGACGTGATCAAGTCGATCCTCGCCGACGCGCTCGGCCAGCATCTCGACTCGTTCCAGCGGATCGTGGTCGATCCGGCGTCGGTTTCGGTCGTCCGCTACACCGAGACTCGTCCGTTCGTGTTGCGGGTCAACGACAACGGCGGCGACCTGGCCGGTATCGCACCACCCGAACCCAAGGCGAAAGCCAAGCGAGGCAAGGGAAAACAGAGCTCCGACGCGGTGGTGGGCGGTACCACCGGAGCGTGACCATCGCCGTCGGTGGCATCACCGCCACGGACGGCATCCACCGGCCCCTCACTGCCCGTAAGGTGGCCAGAACAGCAGATTCGACGACCCGGGAGCAACACCGATGATTTCGCAGGACAACCCGTTCGCCGCGCCGAGTGAGCTGCCCTACGCCCTTCCGCCGTTCGACCGGATCGCCGACGAGCACTTCCTTCCCGCCTTCGAGGCGGGGCTGGCCGAGCACACCGCCGAGATCGACGAGATCGCCGGTTCGGCCGAGCCCCCGACCTTCGAGAACACCATCGTCGCGCTCGAGAAGTCGGGCAGGTTGCTGTCCCGCGTCTCCAGCGTGTTCTTCAACCTCGCCGGATCGAACGCGAACGACGAGATCCAGCGCGTGCAGGCAGAGATGGCGCCGCGGCTGGCCGCGCACGCCGACGCCATCAACCTGAACCCGGAGCTGTTCGCCCGGATCAACACGCTGTTCGAGCGCAAGGACGAACTCGGCCTCGACACCGAGTCGCTCCGGCTGCTGGAGCGTCACCACACCGACGTCCGCCGCGCCGGCGCCGGACTCCCGGAAGCCGACCAGAAGCGCCTGCGCGAGCTGAACGAGCAGCTTTCGACGCTGTCGACCCGCTTCCAGCAGAACCTGCTCAAGGACACCAACGAACTCGCCGTGGTCGTCGACGACGTCGCGGAACTCGCCGGGCTGAGCGAGGACGAGATCGCCACGGCCGCCGAAACCGCGGGGGAGAAGGGCAAGTACGTCCTCAAGCTGACCCTGCCGACCGCGCAGGCGGCGCTGGCTTCGCTGGAGGACCGCGCGCTGCGCGAGCGGATCTTCACCGCCTCCGTTTCGCGGGGCAACCGGGGCAACGAGTTCGACAACAACGACGTCGTCGCCCAGATGGTCCGGCTGCGTGCCGAGCGGGCCGCGGTACTCGGCTTCCCCGACCACGCCTCGTACGTCATCGAGGACGAGACGGCGAAGACCGCGCAGGCCGCGGTGGGACTGCTCGAACGCCTCGCCCCGGTCGCCGCCGCCAACGCCAGGGCGGAGGCCGAGGAGCTGCAGCGTTACCTCGAAGCCGACATCCCCGGCGCGATCCTGCGGCCGTGGGACTGGTCGTTCTACGCCGAACGCGTCCGCAAGGACCGGTTCGAGGTCGACACCGCGGCACTGCGTCCGTACTTCGAGCTGAACCGGGTACTGACCGACGGGGTCTTCTTCGCCGCGTCCAAGCTGTACGGCCTGAGCTTCACCGAGCGGGAAGACCTGCCGAAGTACCACCCCGAGGTCCGGATCTTCGAGGTCTTCGACGCGGACGGCACGGAACTGGGCCTGTTCCTGCTCGACTACTACGCCCGCGATTCGAAGCGCGGCGGTGCCTGGATGAACAACTTCGTCGACCAGACGAAGCTCCTGGGCACCAAGACGGTCGTGGTGAACGTGCTCAACGTCGCCAGGCCGCCGGCGGGGGAGCCGACCCTGCTGACCTTCGACGAGGTCGTCACCGCCTTCCACGAGTTCGGGCACGCGCTGCACTCGCTGCTTTCCGACGTCGAGTACCCGATGTTCTCCGGCACCAACGTCCCGCGTGACTTCGTCGAGTACCCCTCGCAGGTCAACGAGATGTGGATGCTGTGGCCCGAGGTGCTGGCCAACTACGCCAAACACCACGTGACCGGTGAGCCGCTGCCGCAGGAGCAGGTCGACAAGCTCCTCGCGTCGCAGCAGTACGGCGAAGGCTTCTCGACGACCGAGTACCTCGCGGCGTCCCTCCTCGACCAGGCGTGGCACGGGCTCGGCACCGAGGACAAGGTCGACGACGTCCAGCGGTTCGAGGCCGACGCGCTGACCAAGGCCGGTGTCGCGCTGGAGGCCGTGCCGCCGCGCTACCGCACCACCTACTTCGCGCACATCTTCAGCGGCGGCTACAGCGCCGGGTACTACTCCTACATCTGGAGCGAGGTCCTCGACGCCGACACCGTCCAGTGGTTCCGTGAGAACGGCGGGCTCAGCCGGGAGAACGGCGACCACTTCCGCCGGGAACTGCTCGGCAGGGGAGGCAGCATCGACCCGATGGCCGCCTTCCGCGCGTTCCGCGGCCGCGACCCGGAGATCGAGCCGCTGCTGGAACGCCGCGGTCTCGCCGGGGCCTGACACTCCTGGGGTTTTCCTGCTCGGGCTTCGCGACGCCCGAGCAGGAAAACCGACCCTTGTGTATAACGGCCTATACGGCGAGGCTCAAGCCAGTACCGCTTCGAGGAGCAGGTAAACACCACCGCCGAGGACGACACCGGCGGTCGTGCCCGCGGCGACCTCGGCCTTGGTGTGATCGCCGAGCTCGACGCGGGACCAGCAGACCCAGCCGACGCCGAGGAAGACCAGCGCGAGCCACGGGCCGTAGACGCGGATGAGCATCACGGCCGCGCCCGCCGCCACCATCGCGTGCATCGAGATCTTGAATTTCAGGCCGAAGGTGATCGCGAGCGCGGCGACCAGGCAGACGAGCTCGGCGGCCGCGAGCGCGATCATCTCGTGCGGTGCGCCTCCCGCGATCAGCACGACGAAGCCGGCCGCCAGCGAGCCGATGCAGACCGCGAACGGGACGAGTCGTCCGGCTCGGTCGGTGACGTGGTGGCTGTCCCACTTGCCCTTCCTGGCACCCCGCACGATCACGGCCATCGGGATCAGCGATCCGGTGACGCCGACGATGAGACCCCAGAGCAGGGTCTCGCCGAAGTGGTGGCCGGTGACCTTCCAGGCGACGATCAGCGGCAGGCCGAGCACCCAGACCCACGGTGCGAGCACCTCGGTCGCGATCCGCGCGAGCCGGTGGCGGGTCCCGGGCGCTTCCGTGGGCTGGGTCGGCATGGTGCGTGGTCCCCTCAGATCGTGGCAAGAGCGGTGATCATCGTTCCAGACCTCGGCGTCCCGCTCGCGCGAGGATGTCGGCGCCCGCCGGATCGGCCAGGACCGCCTCCTCGAAGGTCTCCTTCGGCAGCAAGGTGTTCGCGGCCACGGTCACCGTCTTGGGCGGATCGTCGTAGCCGTCGGGCCGGACATCCCAGAAGTTCCCCACGAAGGCGACGTTCTCCATCGGCGGCCCCACCTGGAGCACGATCGGGGTGTCGGCCCCGTGGACGATGTTGCCGAGAACGGTGATCCACGCGGCGCCGTAGTCGGTGTAGAGACCGAAGTTGTACGAGGTGAGGACGTCACGGATCACGTTGCCGCGGACCATCGTCCCGCCGGCGAACGACGAACCCTGCGATGCCGAAAGGTAGATCCCGCCACCGTCCATCAGCTTCCCCATGCTGCGTTCGACGAGGTTCGAGATCACCTGGGTGCCCTTGGCGCGCTCACCGCCGGTGATCACGATGCCGTTGTGCGGGACGTCGCGGATCTCGTTGTGGGCCACGGTCGTCTCTTCGGACTCGACCACGAGGACGGCGGACGAGCCGCGGTACTCGGTGCCGATGTGGTGGACCAGATTGTCCCGGAGGGAGACCCGCGTACTCGTGTGCACGGCGAGGCCGCTGCCCGAGATCTCGTCGAAGACGTTGGCCCGGATTTCGACGTCGGTGGACTCCTCGATCCGCAGGGCCCCCGCGCCGAGGCGGGTGAAGTGGTTGTCCGCCATGGTGACCCGGCCGACCGACACGAGGTCGACGTTGGCGGGCAACTGAACCGGCTCCGCCGGGACGTGGACGTAGCCGACGTCCGCGCCGAGATCGATCTTCTGGAATTCGCCCCGCTCGTAGCGGGCGTTGCCGTGGTAGTGCAGGTAGCCGCCGGTGCGGGCGGGCCCGTTCCAGGCCGCGTCGGCGAAGGTGAAGCCGCGCAGCACGAGGTCGCGCACGCCCTGTCCGCTGACGAGCGTTTGGAGCACAGGGGCCACGACGGTGGTCTTGCCGATCTCGTCGCCGTGCCGTGGCCGGTAGTGCAGGACGTGCTCGCCCGTTTCGGCGCGGCTGACGGCGAAGGTGCCCGGCTCGGTCAGGAAGGCGACGTTGTTCTCGAGCACGGATGGTGCGGCGAGGCCGTCCCAGGTCCCGTCTCCGCCGGCGCCGTACCACTTCGAGTCGTAGAGCGATCCGGCGTTGTCGAAGGCGGGCTGCGCCATCGTGATGGTGGTCGAGGTGGCGTCGCCGGAAATCGACGCCACGGCGATCCTGGCTTCGGACCACGGGTAGACGCCGGGGTACACGAACTCCAGGCCGGACGGGTCCGGCCACGCTTGCGGCTCCACGCTGTCCGTGACGTAACCGGTCGCTGTTTTCATCACGTTTCCGGGAAGTCCGGTCGTGCGGGCCGCCCGCGTCGCCGGCTGTCCGTCGACGGTGAGCCGTCGCGGTGCCAGGTCGCCGATCGGGGCAGTCCAGACGCCGTCGTCGCCCGCCGACCAGCCGGTGATCTTCCGGCCGCCGTTCAGCTCGACCTTCGCCTGCTCCGGTGTTCCGTAGCCGTGCGCCTGATAGATCACGCGGTGGCCGTGCGAGCCGGAATCGCCTTGTGTGCCGTCGAAAACAAGGGGGCGTTCCAGTTGGTGGACGCCCGCAGTGAAGGAGACGACGATATCGCCGGTCATCCCGGCGGTGGCGGCGCGGACGGCTTCTTGTGCCGCGTGCGGAGTTGCGAACGGCCGGTCGACGGTCCCGGGCCAGTCGTCCTGGCCGTCGGGAGATACGAAGAACCTGATTTCGGGCATGCTGAAGCGCTCCTGCGGTGAGGTTTATGAGATATACTGAAGTTTATCACCTAAACACGGATGAGCGACAAGCGTCAAGGGAGTACTGGTGACGGAAGACGACTCGCAGCCGGATCCGGAGCGCGCGATCGAGCTGCTGTGGGGAGCGCCCGAGCCGGAGCGGACCGGGCTGAGTCTCGGCCGCGTCGTCGCGGCGGCGATCGAAGTCGCGGACGCCGAAGGGCTGGCCGCGCTGTCGATGCGCAAGGTCGCGGAGCGGTTCGGCACCACCACCATGTCCCTCTACCGGTACGTTCCCGGCAAGGCGGAACTGGTGGAACTCATGCGGGACGCCGTGTACGGCGAGTTCCCGATGGCGTCTTCGGCCGGGCTCGACTGGCGTGCGGGCCTCGAACGCTGGGCGCGACGGGCGTGGGAGCTGCACCGGCGGCATCCGTGGCTGGTGCACAGCGCCGGGACCCGTCGCCTGCCCGGCCCGAACATCATGGCCGGGTACGACCACGCGCTGGACGTGGCCTCGCGGAGCGGTCTGGCGCCGGCGCAGGTGATCGCGGTGGTGAACCTGGTGGGGGGATTCGTCGAGTCGGTCGCGCGCCAGGCGGGGGAGACCGTGGAACTCCAGCGGAGTACGGGCGTGTCCCATGAGCGCTGGTGGAGCGAACGCGAGTCCCTGTTCGAGCGGCTCGACGGCTATCCGGCGCTGGAAAGGCTGTGGAAGGACGGGGGGATGGACGCGCCGCTCGATCCCTTCGAATTCGGGTTGCAGCGCACCCTCGACGGCGTGCGGATGCTCATCGACGGCCAGGGGAGTGAGGTAATGCGTGACGAAATCGAGGGCGGGGAATGCGTCGTCTGTGGCAAGCCTCTGGACGGAGGAGGGCGGGGCAGGCCTCGGGACTACTGCTCACGGGCTTGCCAGCAGCGCGCCTATCGCCGACGTCAGGCCGAATCGTCGCCTGGCGAATAGTACACGAATAGCCGCTTCTGGCGTGCATAGCTGGCGAATAACATCGAGGTCCACGAGCCAGACCGAAGAGCGGGGAGACCGATGTTCGCCAACTGGATCCAAATCGCCGAACTCGCACTGCTGCCGCTGGGTCTGGGGATCGGCTACGCGGCCGGGAAAACCTGTGGCCAGGAGGAACGCGCGTCCTTCGGGGGAGAGGTGACGATCACCCACCCCGGCCTGGTCGCGGAATATCAGGACCCTGCCCCGGACGCGGGCGCCACTTGGGGATCGGCCCGGTAGGTCGAGCCCCAGGGGAGGGAAGTGCGCCCAGCGCGTCGAACCTCCGGGTGGGGGAGGGTGACGGCAGGTCCCGGGATCGTCGGCCGGGGCCTGCCGTCGACGATCACCGGCTCGCTTCGGACGATAAAAGTGTATAACGCCCTATACTGTATGGCGTTGAGCAAGATCAAATTCAAGATTTCAAGAACAAAACCTGCAAGGAGTGTCGGGGACGCTGGCTAGGGTTGCCCGGTGATCACCGAGATCTTGCTCGAACCGGTCGAAGAGAACGTCGGGACGCCGGTGCTTTTCGAAGGTTTCCTCGAACCTGGAGCACAGGCCGCCCAGGCGCTGCTCGTGTTGGGGAAGGTCGCCCGCACGAGGTTCTGGATGCCGCCGTCGATGGTGAACCGGCTCATCGCCGAGTCCGATCCGGTGTTCACCGCGGACCGGACGACGCTGCGAGCGGAAGCTTTCTCGCCGTGCTGCGGTGTCTATGCCAGGCTTGATCTTCCCGACGCGGGAAGCCTCGGCGAGGGATGCACGAACGTCGACCTGTCCGACGCCACACGAACGGTCTTGGCCGGGGTCGTGGCGCAGGATCCGTTGCACCTGACCGTTCGTGGTGAGGGAATCCGACTTCGCACTCTCGACGGGCAGAACGACGAGTCACGGGTACCACTGCCGGACCGTTGGGTGGCGGGCTTCGCCGAGGTCGCCGCCGTCACCGCGGGCGCTGTCGAGAAAGCGAAGCTGGACAAGCTCGAAACGCGAGCCTTTCTCCGGCGACTGCCCACGGCTGTCGGCAGGTCATGGGCGGTGCCTTCCGGGCGCGGGCTCCGGTTGACTTCACGGTCCGGCCCGGGCTCCATCCCAGCGTCCGGGCTGCACCGGCTGAGGGTGGTCGAGCCGCTCATCCGGTTCGCCCAGGGGCTGACCGTCTACACGAGACCGGACAGCGAGGTCGCGAGCTGGGTGCTCCAGCTTGAGCGGGCGCGGCTCGTCGTGACGTTGTCCCCGGAGCCGTCCCGTGGCTTCTCCGGCGAAGGCGGCTGGCTGAACGCTTTGGCGGCGGGCCTCGACACGCCGGAACTCGTCGCGGGCCGCGCCGGCCACGACGTCGTCGACGGCACCTGGTTCCCGCGAGAGCTGCCGAGTGGAACTGCTCCGGCGAACGGCAGGCTGGCGAAGGCGCGTGAGCTCATGGCGGCCGGAGCCGTCCGATCGTTGCCGGACGGTGGCTACGAGATCGTCCGCGCCGGGTCGGTGCAGCGAGTGCGGTTGTCCCCGGCGGGTTGTACCTGCGCATGGTGGGCCAAGCATCAGGAGACCCGGGGGCCGTGTTCGCACGTGCTGGCGGCCCGGATGTCAGTGGCTGAGGCGTGAGGCCGCCTTCGCTGCTTTCGAGCTGCCTTTGAAGGCCGTCAGCCAGTCCTTCGTTTCGGTGCTGATCGTGCCCGCTCCGCGGTCCACCAGATCCGCGGCGAGTTCCAGCAGTGCGAAGACGCCGCGGTGTGCGTGTTCCAGCTTCGGCAGCAAGGTGTCCAAAGCGGACAAGATGGCGACCGGATGTTCGTTCGCGATGACCGAGAGCCTGGGTGCCAGCCGGGTCGGAATGAGGTTCGAGCCGAGTACTCCGAGCGCCTCGCCGAGTGCGCGAGGACCGAGCATCCGCCGGTCCAGGAGGGTCAGCGCGGCGTCCGTGCCCAGTTGGGCCGCGGCGGGACGTTTGAGCACGAGCGTGGTGGCGATGAGCATCGTTCCGGGGTATCCGGGGACAGAAGGGCTGTCCAGGAAGGGCGGTAGTGCGGCCTTCTCGACGGGATAGCCGACTTCGATGTCGTTGAAGAACAGGTTCCCGGCGACGCCGGCTTCCAGGTAGTCGCGGTCGTAGGGCGAGGCGACCGCTTCGTGGCAATCGGTGAAGCCGAGCCACTGGGGATCCGGATCGTCGAAAAGTATCCCCAGCCACGGGGCTTTCGGTGAGACGATCTCCGGGGTTTCGCCGATGTCCAGCGAGATCAGGCCGTATTCGTTGGCGCCGACCTTCGCCGTCCAGGTGAACGGCTGCCCGGGGTCTCCGCGTAGCGCGGCGGCCGGGTCGGCGGATTCGGGGTGCCGCGCGCGGGCGGCGGCGAGGGCGACCCAGCCGGTGTCTTCGATGGCCGGTCCGCCGAGGGCGTAGCGGATGGTGTCGGCGTGGGGGCCGTTGAGTTCCGAGGCGAGTGAGAGGGCTTCGGGCCGGGTGTCCGGGGCGAGCCGGAGTAGTGCGTCGGCGACGTCGTCCTCGCGTGCTTCAGGGTGTTCGAGCATGCGGGTGACGAAGACGACCGGGTCGAGCCAGCCGCCTCGGTGAGTGGCTGCCGAGACGGGGCAGGCGGTGCCTTCCAGCAGAGCGGTGACCCGGTGGTGGAGCGGGCGGCGCCAGCCGTCGACCTGGGATGGGTGGGCGACGTCGCGGCCGCTGAGGCCGAGGACGAGGGTGGCGACCAGTTTGGGGACGGCCGCGGCGTACTTCTCACCCGCGATCTTGGTGGCGCGTTTCACGAGCGGTTTGAGGGCGTCCTGGAGGCCTTCGGTGACACGGTGGACACCGTCGAGGACGGCCAGGAAGAGGTCGGCCTGGTCGGGGTCGGCGAGAAGTGAGGAGAGGGCTTCCGCGATCGCGGCCGGGGTGTCCGGGATGTCGAGTGGGATGGTCAGCGTCGTGCGCTGTTCCCATGGTGGTCGCACGGGTTCCGGGTAGTCGGTGACGTCGACGGCCGTCGGTGCTTCCGGGGTGACGCCGAGCCGGGCGGTGGCGAGGGCGCGCACGTCGGAGGCTTCGTGGGTGAGTGCCGCTTCGAAGACTTCGTTGGCGAGGTCGGTGAGTTCGGGGCGCCGGTCGGCGATGCGGGTGGTGAGTTTGAGTGCGAGTTTGGCGGTGGCGGCGCCGCGTCCGGCTGCGGCCGCGGGGAGGTGCTGGAGGGCGACTTCGTCGTCGAGGTTGCCTTGTTTGTCCACTAGGGACAGTGCTTTGACGGCGAAGGAGACGGTGCGGGGGAGCCCGCTTCCGCAGAGCCGGGCGTAGCGGGTTTGGGCCGCCGCGCGTTCGTCGGGTGTGGGTGCGAGCGTTTCGTGGAGGGCGGCGTACCACTGGGCGCGGAAGGCGGCGAAGTCGCGGGCGAGGACGTCGAGGGTGAGTTCGAGCAGTCTGGTGCGGTCGACATCGCCGGTCTTGGTGAGTTCGAGCAGCGCGGTGGACCACTTGTCTTCGTCGCGGACGTACTTGTCGAAGGCGGCGAAGCTGGCGTCGCCGTTGCCTTCGACCTCGAGGAGTTCCCAGAGTTCGGTGAGTGCTTCGGGCTCGGTGCGGAGCCGTTCGGCCAGCGGTTTTCCGCCGAAGCGTCCGGCCCAGCGGAACCAGCCCGCGTGGTACTCCGGGGTGCGGATGGGTTCGAGGTCGCCGTCGAGGATCATGCGGCGGATCGCTTCCCAGGCGGTTCGGTGGCCGATCATGCGCAGGGCGATGGTCTTGCGTTCGGCGAGTGACCGGTCTTGCAGGACGCGTTCGAGGATCGTGGGCGAGGCGATCCAGAGTCTGCGGAGCAGGGGTTCGCTCGCCGGGAGGACGGCCCAGAGTGCGGTCGCGGCCTGCTGGCCTTTTTGGGGGTTTCGGGCGCCGTAGGTGTTGGGTTCGATCTCGACGAACTCGCTGCTGTCCTTGAAGGTGGCCATGAGTTCGGGGAGGAGGGCTTTTCGCTCGGCTCGGGAGAGTTCGAGGGTCCGGGTGAGGACTTCCGAGGGATGGCCGGTGAGGAGCGCGTCGAGGTGCACGGGTCCATTGTGTCGTGAGTGGCGATCCGTGTTGGCGCGGAGCGTGTCTTAAGGTGCCTGACCGGAGGCGTCTGCGGGCGGTCGGCGGTCCGTGAAGGCCTCCTTGAGGGACCCTGGGTCCCTCAAGGAGGCCTTCACGGACCGGCAAGAGAGCGAGGTCCACTGTGGTCGGTGCGGCGGGGAAGCTCGGGATGGGCCGGGCGACGCTGTACCGGAAAATGGTCAGTACGGGATCAGGGCGCGTCAGTTCCGTTCGTGAGCGTCGTCAGGAACGCTCGAATCTCGCGCGGTTTGAAGACGAGTACCGGGCTTTTGTCGCCGAGCTTCGAATCCCGTACGCCGACGTAGCCGGGCACGGAGGCATTGAACTCAACGCAACCGCTCGCCCCGTTGCTGTAGCTGCTCTTCCACCAGCCATACGCAGTGTTGAGGGTAGGGCGGGGTGAATCAGTGGACATCAAGTTCCTTTACCAAATCACGGATCAGGTCCCGAGAACGTTGCGGATTCTCAGCTTGCACCTGAAGACGTTCGAACGTGTTGCGGAAATCTAGCAGTGCGGCGGCGCTCTCGTAATACAGCCCCTCGCGCCGGTTCTCGACGTAAACCGTTCCCGGGTCTCCCCTGAACTCGGGTGGATAAGTCAGGATGACGAACATGCCGTCCGAGGCGCCGTGGGCTCCTGCACTGAAGGGCAGGACCTGGATGTCTATCTTGGGCCGTTCGGACAGGTCGATCAGGTGCTGCAATTGCTCGCGCATCACCGCCGGGCCGCCGATCTGGCGCCGCAGGACGCTCTCGTCGAGGATCGACCAAATCTGCGGAGCGTCTTCGGGACGATCCAGTATTTCCTGGCGCGCCATGCGCAGGTCGACCATGGCCTCCAGTTCGGCCTCGGAGGACCACTTCCGGCCTTCCAGCATGATGGCGCGCGCGTAATCCCTGGTCTGGAACAGGCCGGGCAGCGCGTTCAGATCGACGGTGTTGATCCGCGCGGCGCCGGTTTCCAGCCCCAGGTACAACGTGAACCACTCGGGCACCGCACGGTTGAATTTGAACCACCAGTCCCGGCCGCGTTTCGCTCGCCGGGTCATGTCGAGGAAGAACGGTGCCCTGTCCGGCACGCCGTAGAAGTTGAGCAGGATTTCCAGGTCGGCGGGCGCGGGTAGATTCCGCATCGTCTCGATGTGCGCGATGACCGTGGTCGCCTTGCCGATGCGCTCCGCGGCGGTTGCCCGGTCGTAGCCGGCGGCTTCCCGGAGGCGCTTCATTTCGAGCGCGATCCAGCGCTTGACGGCAGTGGGATTCACCGTGCTCACGAAGTCACCGTCTCTTAAGGGTCGCTTACTGAGTGCGACCATGACATCACCCGCATGGCCCACGATGATGCCATGGACCCCCACATTGTGAAGCTCTACATTTGTGATGTCTACAAGCAAGAGCTCTACATTGTGGAGGTTACAGGGCGCGCTGGCGAGGGGCGAGCGGGGGGAGGTGGAGGGTCATGATCGAGATCGTGATGGTGGAGCGCGAGGACGCGGTACACCACGTCTACTGCCACGACAACAACTGACCCAGGGGAGGTTTCGATGCGTCCACGCATAAAAGACGAGCATCGACCGGTCCGGTTCGGGGACGGTTGGATTCGGATCGGCGGGAAGGTGTTCGGCATCGCCGCCGAACTGAAGGACCCGGACGGTGTGGTGTGGGCGCTGCTGGCCAGCCTCGACGGGACGCGTTCGGCCGGTCAGGTGGCCGCCGAGCTGGCGCGTCGCTTCCCGTCTCATTCCGCCGAGGAGGCGGCGGATGCCATCGAAAGGCTGGTCGAGCTCGGATACGTCGAGGATGCCGACGAGCCGGAGTGCACCGCGTTGAGTGCGCGGCAGCGCGAACGGCATTCGAGAGGCCGGTCGCTGTACCGCTGGATCGACCTGAAGCGCCGCAATTCGAGCTGGGATTTCCAGGTGCGGCTGGCCGAGGCCCGGGTGGTGGTGATCGGCGTCGGCGGCGTCGGGTGCACCGCGGCCCTGGGGCTGTGCATGTCCGGGGTGGGGCGGCTGCACTGCGTCGATCCGGACGTGGTCGAGCTTTCCAACCTCAGCCGTCAGATTCTCTACACCGAGAAGGATCTGGGCCGCCTGAAGGTGGAGGTCGCGGTGGAACGGCTGCGGGCGGCCAATTCCGACATCGAAGTCACCGGGGAGCCGACGAAGGTCGAGGACGTGGCTTCCCTGAGAAGGCTGACAGCCGACTGCGACGTGCTGGTGATGGTCGCGGACCAGCCTTCGGATATCAGGGCCCGGGCGAACCAGGCGTGCGTCGCCACACGCACGCCCTGGGTCTACGGCGGCTATCACGGCCCGCAGGTCAACATCGGCATCTACCGGCCGGGAGCGGGACCGTGCTACGAATGCGCCCGTCTCGCCGAGCAGGACCGCGAGGCCCTGCGCCCGCCGTTGGAGACCTGGGGGACGCCGGTGGAGGTTCCGGTGAATGCGGCGAACGCGGTGACGGCCGGCGTGGTCGGCAACCTGGTCGCACACGCGGCGATGCGGTTGATCACCGACGCGCCGACGCTCCGTTTGAACAGTCAGTACGGGTTCAGTCTCGCCACCATGGACCACAGTTTCGTCACCAGTCTCGACGAGCCGCACGCGGAATGCCGGGCCTGCCGGATGGCGGGGTGATCACCGGTCCGGGTCTCCGGTGGCCAGCTGTCGCGAGACGCTCTGGATCAGCCGGGCCGCTTCCTCGCCGGCGACCGCTTCTTCCTGTAGCCGTTGGAACATCCGCTCGTACAAGCCGATCTCGTCCGGATCCAGCAACTGGTGCCTACCGGTGAAGGTCTCCACCACGACGAATTCGGTGTCGAAGATCCGGAACCCGTGCAGCGGGGCGATCGGTGTCGCCTTGTCGAAGGGCAGGATCCGGAGGTCGACCGTGCGCAGCCCGGCGAGGGACTGAAGCCGGTCCAGCTGGCCGAGCTGGGTTTCGAGGTCTCCGACGCGGATCCACAGGGCGGCCTCGCCGATCACGAGTGGCAGATTCCGGCCCCGTTCGTACAGCAGCGCCTGCCGTTCGACACGAGCGGCCACGATCTGTTCGATGTCGGCGCTGGAGGCGTCGCCCATGTGCACGGGCCCGGACGGCAGGGCGAGCAGCTTTCGCATGAAAGCCGGTGTCTGCACCAAGCCGGGGAGCATGGCCGGCTGGAAGGTGGCGACCCTCGCCGCCTGTCGCTCCAGGTCGTGGACCGATCTCTGAACGGCCCCGGCCCCGCCGGATTTCCGGAATTCCTGGCGGAACGAAACCGATTCCACCCTGGCGCGCCGGAGCAGCTCGGTGACCGCGTCCTGCTCGCCGCTGGCGTCGGCCGCCGCCAGCCAGGCGACGATGTCGTCACCGGTCGGGAACTGCGCGGCGGTCTCGATCTTGGACACCCGCGACTGCGGCCAGCGTAGTTCCTTGGCGAACTGGTTGCCCGACATCCCTGTGGCCGCGCGTATCTCGCGAAGCTTCATCGCGAGCCTTGCGCGGTCGGAGTCAGGGGCGGGTGAGGAGGGCATGATCCCCTTTCACGGGGCGAGGACCGGCGGGCCTGCAGGGTCAGATCGCGATCATGGTACCGCCCGCGCGGCACTACACTGCGAATAGTACACGAATAGCCCCATCGTGTCGCATAGATGAAGAATAGGCGCTCAGAGTGCGGCGAGTCTGCCGAAGCCATCCTCTCCGTGCCCGGCGTCGATGGCTCGCTGCGCCTCGGCACGGGCAGCGGACAGCACTCCGTTGTCGAGGCCTCGCGCGCGGATCGCGTCGAGGATGTGGTCCATGGTCGCCGCGGCGGAGTCGATGGTGCCGTGGTCACCGGGGTAGCTGTCCGCACCGACCTGCCCGGCGAGCAGGTCGATCATGTCCGGGAAGAAGCCGAGCAATGCCTTCGCGTGTCCGGCGATGTCGGCGGCCGCGATGTTCTCCGCCTTGGCGAGCGCGAACATGTGCACCACACCGCTCATCGACGTCCAGAGCATGTCCTGCAAGGAGGCGTCGAACGCGGCGGCCTGTCCGGGGAACTCCCCGACGTAATGCGTGTTCTCGCCGAGCGCGGCCAGCGTGGACCGATGCGCCTCGTAGACGCCGGCGGGCCCGCTGAAGAACAGGGCCGCGTCCGGGCCGCCGATCGCGTCGGTGGTCGCCATGACGACGCCGTCGAGGTAGTCGATACCGTGCCCGGCCGCCCAGTCCGCCATCGCACGGGCTTGTTCCGGTGAACCGCCGCTGAGGTTCACCAGGGTGCGGCCCTTGAGCGCCTCGGCATCGAGGATCGATTCGGCCGCGGCGTAGTCCCGTACGCAGACGATTACGAGCGGACTGGCCGAGATCGCGTCGGCCGCCGTGGCGGCGACGGTGGCGTCGAGGCCGTTTTCCTTGCCAGGAGTGCGATTCCAGACGGTGGTGGGGTGGTCGGCGGCGGCGAACGCGGCAGCGAGGGCGTGCCCCATGGGGCCGAGTCCGAGGACGGTCACGGTGGTCATGGCGGCTAAGCTAAACCTTGACATTGACGTGAGAGTCAAGTCTGGGGTGCGGATGCGGATCGGGGAACTCGCGCGGCGGACAGGTGTCAGCGAGCGCGCGCTGCGGTACTACGAGGAGCAGGGCCTGCTGACACCGGAGCGGCGGCCGAGCGGCTATCGCGTGTACGGCGAGAGCGACGTGGCGGCGGTGCGGCGGATCAGGATCCTGCTCGGGGCCGGGCTGAACACCGCGCAGATCCTGGAGATCCTGCCCTGCATCCTCGACGAGGACGGCTGGCTGACGCCGGATTGCCCGGAACTCGTCGACGCGCTGCGACAGCAGCGGGACCGGATCGACGAAGCGATCGGCGAACTCGAGACCACCCGGACGAACCTCGACACGATCATCGGCAGCGAAAGGCGGCCGTGTCCCGGGGGACACGGCCGCCTTCGTGAGGTGGTTCAGGCTCAGATGAGGCCGAGCTTCTTCACCGCGTCGCGCTCTTCGGCCAGCTCGTTGACCGAAGCGTCGATGCGGGCACGCGAGAAGTCGTCGATCTCCAGGCCCTGGACGATCTTGTACTCGCCGTTCGCGGCGGTGACCGGGAACGAGGAGATCAGGCCTTCCGGGACACCGTAGGAACCGTCGGACACGACCGCCGCCGAGGTCCAGTCACCCTCGGGGGTGCCGTTGACCCAGGTGTAGACGTGGTCGATCGCGGCCGAGGCGGCCGACGCGGCAGACGACAGGCCGCGGGCCTCGATGATCGCCGCGCCGCGCTTGGCGACGGTCGGGATGAACTCGTCGGCCAGCCACTGCTGGTCGGTGATGACCTCGGTCGCGGGCTTGCCGGACACCTCGGCGTGCGCGATCGACGGGTACTGGGTCGCGGAGTGGTTGCCCCAGATCGCGACCTTCTTCAGCTCGGTCACGGGTACGCCCAGCTTCTTCGACAGCTGCGCGAGCGCGCGGTTGTGGTCGAGGCGGGTCATCGCGGTGAAGCGGTCGGCCGGCACGTCGGGCGCGTGCGCCTGCGCGATGAGGGCGTTG
Organism: Amycolatopsis oliviviridis; assembly: GCF_014654365.1. Taxonomy (GTDB): domain Bacteria; phylum Actinomycetota; class Actinomycetes; order Mycobacteriales; family Pseudonocardiaceae; genus Amycolatopsis; species Amycolatopsis oliviviridis. The sequence continues at coordinate 1,253,717 of NZ_BNAY01000001.1, read as the reverse complement.
GTGTTGGCCGGGTTGCCGACCACGAGGACCTTGATGTCGCTCGCGGCGCCGGCGTTGATGGCCTCGCCCTGCGGCTTGAAGATGCCACCGTTGGCTTCGAGCAGGTCGCCGCGCTCCATGCCCTTGGCGCGGGGACGGGCGCCGACCAGCAGGGCGACGTTCGAGCCCTCGAAAGCCTGCTTCGGGTCGTCGAAGATGTCGATGCCCGACAGCAGCGGGAACGCGCCGTCGTCGAGCTCCATCGCGGTGCCCTCAGCCGCCTTGACCGCCTGCGGGATCTCCAGGAGCCGCAGCTTCACCGGGGTGTCCGGGCCGAGCAGCTGACCGGACGCGATGCGGAAGAGCAGCGCGTAGCCGATCTGGCCGGCCGCACCGGTGACGGTGACGTTGACAGGGGCTTGGGTCATTGCGGTTCTCCAGCTTGAGGCGACATCGACTTTGTACCGCGATGCTAGTCCTGTCCCGAGTCGCCGTTCGGGTGCGTCCAGTCACTGTTTTCTTGATCGATGCCGCCACCGGTCACGTTCGCGGCGAGTCGCGACAACAGCCCGGCCAGCGTGGTGATCTCCTCGTCGCTGAATCCGGCGCGGATCCGCTTGTCGTGCGCGATCGCCGCTTTCGTCAGCTTGTGGAAGACCGCCTCACCCTCGTCGGTGAGTTCGACGACATGCACCCGCCTGTTGTCCGGATCACGTCGCCGGGTGATCAGCCCGCCGCTCTCCATCGCGTTGAGGTGATGGGTCAGCGTCGCGCCCTGGATACCGACGGCGGCCGCGAGCTCGCGCTGGTTGGCCACGCGCCGGGTCTTCAGTGTGATCAGGATCTGCCAGACGGGCTGTGAGCCGCCGTCGGCGGCCAGGGCCTGGTCGAAGGCGCGCCCGACCGTCTTCGCGGTCTTGGCGAGGACGACGCCGATGGGGGCGGTGGTCGGTTTCTGCACGCGACGACGACCGCTGGCTCATCGCCGGCATCCACCTGAGCCCGATCGGCGGACCACCGCCGGCTCGTGGCGACCCGAGGCGATGGCGGTACTCGGCGAGGCCGCGAGCATGGTCGCCGCCTGAACCTGCCTGTCTCGCCGGAACCGTCAACGCGTGAATCGCGAAGACAATTTCCATATCGTGCGAACCGAATGGTGTTTTCCGGGCCGGGCGGCGTTTTCGCCGGGCCCGGAAAACGGTTACAGACCATAATATTATTTCATGAACCGATTGCCGGGACGGTTTCGTCCGATCGGCGGGCGGCATCGCCGGGATCGTTTCGCTAGCATGAGTCCGCCCAGTTCCCCGCCCCCCGTGTGGAAGTTTTGGGAAGGACCCCATGCTCAATGCAGTGGTTGCCGCCGTGTCGCTTTTCTCGTCGATAATAACACCGAATAGCTGGTCGCCGCCGCCGGGACCGCCTCCCGACCGCGTTGTCATCGACGTGGTCACGGTCAACGGCTCCGGTTGCCCGCCGGGTTCGTCCGCGGTCGCCGTCGCCAGGGACAACAGTGCCTTCACCGTGACCTACAGCGAATACACCGCCCAGGTCGGCGTCGGCGCGAAGCCCACCGACTTCCGGAAGAACTGCCAGCTGAATCTCAACATCCACGTGCCGCAAGGATTCACCTACGGTATCGCCAGCGCCGATTACCGCGGTTTCGCCGCGCTCGAGTCGGGTGCCAAGGCATCGCAGCGCGCGAATTACTACTTCCAGGGCAATTCGCCGACCGCGCAGGTGAGTCATCCCATCAATGGCCCGATTTGGGACAACTGGCAATTCCGGGACGAGGCCGAGGGTGGCGTCATCATCTACAAGCCGTGCGGTGAGGACCGGAGCCTCAACGTGAACACGGAACTGCGGGTCGCCGCCGGTTCATCGGATCCGAAGAAGACCACCAGTTTCATCACGATGGATTCGACCGACGGCGCGTTCAAGACCACCTATCACTTCTCGTGGAAGGTCTGCCCGGGCTCCTGACATCGTCCCCAGGGTGACGGCCTGCTTCCCGGCCAGGAAGAAGGCCGTCTCCCAGCCATACCCGGTCAGGGCGCTGGCCGCCTTGAACCGAGGAAATCGCGGCTCGTCGTCGCCCTGCCCGGCGGCGGCGAGTCTTCTCGACGACCCTGTTTTCCGCGGTCACCCCTGAGTCCGGTGACCGGATCCGTTTTCGTCCGATCGGCGGGCGGCCGGGGAGAAGATCGTCTCGCTGACAGCGAATCCACCCAGTTCCCGCCGCGTGGAAGCTTTGGGAAGGATCTCATGCTCAACGTGCTGGTTGCCGCCGTGACGCTGTTCTCCTCGGTCGTCACCCCGGCCGGCTGGGTGCCGCCGCCCCTGCCGGCCGACAAGATCGTCATCGACGTCGTCACGATCAACGGAACCGGATGCAGACCCGGTACCGCGGCTATTTCGGTATCACCGGACAACACCGCGTTCACCGTCACCTACAGCGAATACACCGCTCAAGTCGGGGTCGGCGCGAAACCGACCGACCTGCGCAAGAACTGCCAGCTCAACCTCTACGTCCACGTACCGCAGGGATTCACCTACGGCATCGCGGGCACCGACTACCGCGGATTCGCCTCCCTGGCCGCGGGAGCCACCGGCCTGGAACGAGCCAACTACTACTTCCAGGGCAATTCCCCGACGTCCTACGTGAGCCACAACCTCAAGGGCCCGTTCGAGGACAACTGGCAGTTCACCGACAACATCGAAGTCGGCGCCATCGTCTACAAACCGTGCGGTGAAGACCGGAACTTCAACATCAACACGGAACTGCGGGCCGGTGTCGGCAGCTCCGACCCGAAGAAGACCACCAGTTTCGTCACCATGGACTCGACCGACGGCTCCATCAAGACGACCTACCACTTCTCCTGGAAGAACTGTCCCAAACCGAAGAACTGATCCCTGAGGCGTATCGGCTCGTGAGTGGTAAGTGTCGTTAGAACGGCACTTACCACTCACGACCACCCGCACCCACCCACGAGAAGACCGTCACCCTGTCCCGGACGGCGCCGGGTCCGTGGCCTCCACCCCGAAAGCCCGGCCCAGCGCGATCACCGTCTCGTCGAGATGCCCGAGGCTGGTGAGCACCGAACGCGCCCGCGGATCGTCGATCCGGTCCGCCACCGGCGTCCCGTCGTCCCGGACCAGCGTCCCGTGCCCCGAACCGCCGGGGTCGCCGATCGCCTTCCCCAGCATCGCGATGTTCGCCCGGATCCGCCCGGTGTACAGCAGCAGCCGGTCCGCCTCGGTGACCAGCAGCCCGGCCTGGGACCGCGCCGCGACATGCCGGGCGCGGAAGGCGATCGTCTCCACCGTCGTGAGCACGTGCCAGCCGTAGTCGCGGCGGCTGCTGAGATTCACCGGATGGGTGAGCGGCTCGATCGTCGTGCGGACCTTGTCCACGGCCCGGTCCAGGTCACGCGACTTCTCGATGACACTCACGTTCTCCGCACCTGACAGGAGGCCCGCGGTCTTCTCGACGAACTCGTCCAGTTCGTCCAGCAACGCCGAGACGTCGTCCAGCATCACCGCGCGCGTGCGCACCGGCACGATCACCACCGCCGCCAGCACCCCGGCCGCCGCGCCCACCGCGGTCTCCGCGACCCGGATCCACAGCACCTCGATGCTGAACGTCCCCAGCAGGCTGTAGAGCAACCCGAGCATGCTGGTGATGAAGAACGCCATGATCACCTGCGACACCCGCGCCATGTAGACCATGCCGAACACGCAGACCAGGATCAGCGCCAGCGTCGCCGGCACACTGCCCGAAACGAGCAGCGTCAGCACCAGCCCGCCCACGATCCCGATCAGCGTCCCGCCGAGCCGCCGGACGCCCTTGACGAACGTCGCCCCCGCGGTCGACGAGCCGATGAACACCACGAACACCGTCAGCACCGCCCAGTACCACCGCTGGCTCGACACCAGCTCCCCGCCGAGCACGGCGAGCCCGCCGCCGACCACGGCTTGGATGGCGCTGCGCGTCTGGTTGTCGTAGGCGAACGCTGCGGACTTCTCCTCTTCCGGATCCTCCGGGTCGTCGGCGGCATCGGAGACGTCGTGCTCGGCGACCCGCTGCGCCCGCACGTCGGCCAGTGCGAGTTCGGCGAGCGCGCGGCGGACACCGTCGCCGGGCGCGGCGTGCTCGTCGATCCGGCTGCCTTCCACCAGCATCTTGCTGAACTCTTCGGTCTCGCTGATCAGCGGCAGCTCCCGCGGATCGCGCTCGATCAGCGACCGGAACCGCCGCATCCGCGCGATCAGATCGTCCCGGACGTCCTCGTCGAGGTCCTCGGCGCAGGTGCGCTGCACGGTGATCGTCAGCCATTGCACCGCCAGCTCGACCTCGATCGCGCGACGGCGGAGCCGGTTCGCCGAGTCCGCGCCGGTCACCTCGGGTGCGGTGTCCTCGATGAGCAGCACCGACTCGTGCATCCGGGAGTTCGTCGTGCGGAGCCGCTTGCGGGTGCGTTCGCTGCCACCCACCGCGAGGTGGTCTTCCGCCGCGCGCACCACCGCGGCGAGCCGTGCCCGGAACGCCCGCCGGATCCGGAGGAACTCCGCGTCGGTGTGCCTGCGTACCAGGAGGAACCGGACCACCGCGTTGGCCGCGATGCCGATCGTCAGCGCCAGCAGCAGCACCGGGACCTGCTTGAGATGCGTCTGCAGGAACATCGCGAAGAAGAACAGGAAGAACGACAGCGAACCCAGCGCGATCCCGCGCGAACCGAACCGCTGGGCGTAGACCGCGACGAAGATCAACAGCACGAACACGACGCTGTCCAGCGGCGGTACCGCCGAACCCACACTGGCCGCGGTGAGCGACGTCGCGCCGAGCACCAGCCCCAGCAGCAGCGTCACCGCCTGCTTGCCCGGGGTCTCGTCGTTGACGGTGAAGGCGGACGTCATCGCGGCGATCGCGGCGACGAGCGTGACCGTGAGCGGCTGATGGAACGGCAGGATCGCCAGCACCGCGACCACGATGCTGAGCACGGCCGAGAAAGCGAGCCGGAGCCGGACCAGGCCGGGATCGGAGGCGACCAGCCGATCGGTCGCGGCCTGGGTGATACGGGAGATCATCGGGCGAGCAGCTCTCCTTGGGCGAGGGTGACCCGCCGGGCGGTGGACGAGGTGACGCGAAGACGGTATCGGGCGTGCCGCGCCGGCTCGGCGAGGGCGAACGGCCGCGTCTGACGGCGCCATCGGAACGTCTCGCCCTCACGCTGGTCCAGCAGCGTCCAGCGCTCGCCGTCGTCGGATCCCTCCAGCACCCACGAACGCGGATCACCCCGGCGGCTTCCCGAGGTCAGCGTGTACATCACGACCTCGCGGGAAGTGTCCTCGACGGGGAAATCGATGACCGGTTCGCGTTCGGAGAAGGTGACTTCGGTCTTGGTGGTGTCGTCGAACAGGGGACCGGTGCCCGCCGTGATGTCCGTGAGCGGGCTCGGAGCGGCGGGCTCGGCGGGGGACCGGCCCCACTCCGAGGGCTGCCCGCCCATCGTGAACTCCAGCACCGCCCCGTCGGCCAGCGCCGAATGCGCCAGCGTGCTGCTCTCGTGCGGCCGTCCGTCGATCGTCAGCCCTTGGACGTACACGGTGGCCTCCGTGTTGCCGGGCGCCTCGATGACCAGGTCCTTCCCGTTCTCCAGGTGGACGGTCGCTTTCGTGAACAGCGGCGAGCCGATCGCGTACTCGGGGCTGCCCATCGCCAGCGGGTAGAACCCGAGCGCGCCGAAGACGTACCAGGCGGACATCTCGCCGTTGTCCTCGTCACCCGGATAGCCCTGGCCCAGGTCGCTGCCCACGTAGAGCCGACGCAGGATCTCTCGCACGATCCGCTGCGTCTTCGAAGGCGCGCCGGCGTAGTTGTAGATCCACGGAATATGGTGCGACGGCTGGTTGGAATGCCCGTACTGTCCCATCCGGACGTCGCGGGCCTCGGTCATCTCGTGGATCAGCCCGCCGTAGGAACCCGGTTTGCGCCCGGTCTCCGGCGTCGCGAAGAACGTGTCCAGTTTGGACTCCAGCGCCTCGATGCCGCCGTGCAGCGCGGCCAGCCCGGCGCCGTCGTGCGGGACGGAGAAGGCGGTGTTCCAGGAGTTCGTCTCGGTGAAGTCGCCGCCCCACGCTTCGGGGTCGTAGCCCTCGGCGGCGAAATGGCGGCTGCCGTCACGGTTGCGGCCCTGGAAGAACCCGATCAGGTGGTCGAAGTGGTTCGCGTACTGCTGTGAGCGCTGCCGGAAGTACGCGGCGTCGTCGTGGTGGCCGAGTGCCCCGGCGAGGTTGGCCAGGCCGAAGTCGTTGACACAGCCCTCCAGCGCCCACGACAGGCCTTCGTGGACCGACGTCGGCGTGAACCGGAGGAAGATCGACTCGTGCAGGCCCTTCCGGCCGACGCTCTGCCCGCGCGGAGTCACCGTCGCGTTCTTCAACCCCGCCTCGTAGGCCGCCTCGACGTCGAAGCCGCGCACACCTTTGAGGTACGCGTCGGCGAACGCCACATCGGAACTGGTGCCGGTCATGAGGTTGGCGTACCCGGGGGAGGACCAGCGCGAGATCCAGCCGCCTTCGCGGTACTGCCGGACGAACCCGTCGATCATCCGCCCGCACCGGCCGGGGGTGAGCAGCGCGTACGCCGGCCACGTGGTGCGGTAGGTGTCCCAGAAGCCGTTGTTGACGTACATCTCGCCGTCCACGATCTTCGCGCCGGTCCTGGTACGCGTGCTCGGCCACAGGCGGCGGATCACCGGACTCGCGTGACGGACGCCCTTCGGCGTGTCCTCGTGCGCGGAGTTCGGATACAGGAACAGGCGGTAGAGATTGGAGTAGAACGTCGTGCGCTGGTCCTCGGTCGCTCCCTCGATCTCGACCCGGTCCAGCACCTCCGCCCACTGCGCGCGGGCCCGGCCGCGGACCTGCTCGAAGCTCGTGCCGGCGGGGATCTCCAGTTCGAGGTTCCGCTTCGCCTGCGCGAGGCTGATCAGCGACGTCGCGATCCGCATCGTCACCTCACCGGCCGCGAACTCCAGGAACCCGGTCACCGTGCGCCAGGCCGGGCGGCGGATCTTCCCGCCGCGTTCGGCCGGGACGTCGAACTCGGCGTGGACGAACATCCGCCGCGCCCCGGCCGACAACCTGCTGCGGACCCAGGTGTGGCCGCTGACCACGCCGTTCGCCGGATCCAGCCGGAGGCCACCGCGGTTGCGGGCGTTGTCGAACAGCAGCCAGCCGCGATCACCCGGGAAGGTGAAGCGGAACAGCGCCGCGTGATCCGCCGGGGCGATGTCGGTGGTGATGCCGTTGGCGAACCGGACACCGTAGTGATGCGGCCGGTCGATCTCGTCGTCATGGGAGAACGCGAGCGCGCGCCGGTCACGGGCGGCTTCGACCGGGCCGATCCCCGGCATCACCTGGAAGGTGTGCCGGTCGCCCATCCACGGACTCGGCTGATGCGACAGCGCGAACGCCTGCAGCGCCGGGCGGTTCTCGGCGTCGTTGTGCCGGTGGTAGCTGTAGAGCCAGTTCGTCACGCCCGCGTCGGTGACCGGGGTCCAGAAGTTGAAGCCGTGCGGGACAGCGGTCGCGGGGAAGTTGTTGCCCCGCGAGAACTTGTCGCTGGAGTGCGTGCCGCGGGTGGTGCGGACGTGGTCGACAGGGTCGCGGACCTCGACGGTGCGGTCGACGATCCGGACGTCGTCCAGCCAGCCCGCGCTCGCGCCGTCCGGCGGTTCGCTGACCAGGACGATCCGGGCGATCCGCCGTCCGGCGAACCCGCCCAGCCCGCGCCGCACCAGATTCCACTGGTCCACGTACAGCGTCTTGTCCAGGCCCTGGGCCGCGGCGCTGAACCCGGCGGCCGTCCCGTCGGCGAACTCGACGTCCAGCGCCACGAACGTGCTGCGGTAGGTGGGCACGGCGTCGGTCTCGGCTTCGGGAAAGACCACATAGGACAGTTCCGTGTGGTCGGTGACCTCGATGTCCACTTCGAACACCGTCGCGCGCAGCGTGTTCTCGTAGCGGAGGGCGTGCGCGCCGGTGAACCCGACGCCCGTCTTCGCGGTCGGCGACGAACCCGGTCCGGTGCCGACCCGCAAGGCCGGATCCACCGGCTGTGGATCACCCGTTTCGAAGGAGGAGAAGAATCCGGTGATCGTCACCAGGTCACCGTAACTCGCACCCGTGAGCACGGCTCGGTGTGGACGCATCCAGAGGACTAAACGCGGGAGGCGAGGAACTCCTCGAAGGTGCCCACACCGGTCGCGTTCTCCGGCGTCAGGTTGCCGCCCGCGCGGAACGCCCGGAACGCCTTGCCCGGCAGCCACAGTGACACGATCGGCTTCTTCCGCCTCACCGACCGCTGATACGCCTCCGCCAGGTCACGGGCGTCGCGCACCTCTGGGCCGCCCATGTCCGGCACCCGCCCCGACGCCTCGCCGGAGGCCAGCGCGACCAGCCGGTCCGCGACGTCGCCGGTGCTGACCGGCTGGAACCGGAACCCGGACGGCATGAACGTCACCGGCAGCCGCCGCTGCGCCGCCGACGCCCGCGCGACCAGCTCGTGGAACTGCGTCGCGCGCAGCACCGTCCACGGCAGGCCGGACTCCTCGATCACCTTTTCCGAGGCCAGCTTCTCGTCGTAGTAGAAGAACCGGATCACGTCGATGCCGACGATCGAGATGTACACCAGATGCGGGCTGCCCGCGTGCCGCGCCGCTTCGGTCAGGTTCCGCGTCACCCGCTCGTCCCCGCGGCCCAGGGTCGACGCGCAGTGGATGATCGCCGAGACACCGTCGACAGCCTCCGCGAGACCGTCGCCGGTCTTCAGGTCGCATTGTGCCCACTCGTGGGCGACGTCCGAGGGATGCGGACGCCTGCTCATGACCCGGACCGGCCGATCTTCGGCCGCCAGCCGCCGCACCACCTCGCGGCCGAGGTCGCCGGTACCGCCGGTCACCAGAATCGGTTTCATCACCCAGGTCCTCCGTTCACGAGAGCTTCCACCCTCAAGAACCGGAGGGCCACCCGGAACGTGACAGCTGCCGCGAGAGGTACGCGAGTTTGTCCGGATTCGCGACCGCGCGCAGCCCGGCGATGCGGCCGTCCACCACCTCGAACCCGAGAATGCCGAACAAGGCGTCACCGGCCGTCGCGATCACCGCGGGACCCCCGTTGACCTCGCCGATCGTGATCGACACCGGCGCGACGGAGGCGAACATCCCGGCGTACAGACGGGCGACCCGCGCCGCGCCGTGCACCGGACGCCGGGCCGCGGTGACCTTGCCGCCGCCGTCCGACCACGCCGTGACCTCGGCGGTCAGCAGACTCTCCAAGGCGGGCAGGTCACCGTTCCGCGCCGCCGACAGGAAGCTCTCGACCAGCTTCTCGACTTCGATGAGCGACGGGTTCGAAACCCGTCGCTCGTCCGACCGGTCCAGCGCCCGTCGCGCACGGCTGTGCAGCTGACGCGAGTTGACCTCGGAGATGTCGAGGATCGCGCCGATCTCCCGATGGCTGTAGGCGAACGCCTCCTTCAGCACGAACACCGCACGCTCGACCGGGCCGAGCTGCTCCAGAAGCACCAGCATCGCCAGCGACACCGACTCCCGCTGCTCGGCCGTCTCCAGCGGACCGAGTACGTCGTCCGAGGTCAGGACCGGTTCGGGCAGCCATGGCCCGACATACCGTTCACGTTGGACCCTGGCCGAGGTCAGCCGGTTCAGGCACAGATTGGTGACCACCTTCGCCAGCCATGCCCGCGGCGACCCGATCGACTCGCGTTCGGCGCCCGCCCACTTCAGGTAGGCGTCCTGCACGGCGTCTTCCGCCTCCGCCGCCGAACCGAGGAGGCGGTACGCGAGCCCGAACATGACAGGCCGCAGCCGCTCGAATTCCGTGGCGCCGTCCATTTTCCCCTACGAATCCCGCTCATTCCACTGTGGACGGTTCTCGGCCGGGGGGTACCGCTCACCGGGATGGCCGTACCTGATCGGCGCTGACGTCCACAGTGACTGTATCGGTACGAAGGGAACGTCTGCGTCACCACCGAGAGAGGGGTCTGGAGTGACGTCACGTTCGTCGCGTTCGCGTGCCTCGTTGTGCGCCGTGACCGCAATGACAGTATTAGCGCTGATCACAGCGCCCCAAGCCGGCGCGGCACCGGCACCGGGCGCCGTCCACACCACACCGGACAGATCCGGGAAAGACGTCGATGTCCGCGACACGGCGAGAACCAGCCCGCACCCTCTCGCCGCGCAAGACCGGCTTTCAGCGTCCCGGGCGAACTCCGTCGCCAAGGCGCGAGCGGAACTCGGGAACCAGGCCGTACTCGATTTCGACGAGCTGACCGGCACACCCCGCGTCCTCGCCCGCACCGACGGGTTCCTCACCGGACCGAGTTCCCGGTCGCCCCGCGACATCGTGCTGAACTACCTGCGGCAGCAGGAAGGACTCGTCGGGCTCAGTGCCGGCGACACCGCGAAACTGACCCTGCGCAAGGACTACGTCGACGTCGAAGGCACGCACCACCTGTCCTTCACCCAGGCCGTCGGCGGCGTCACGGTCTTCGGCAACGGGCTGAAGGCACACGTCACCAAGGACGGCAGGCTGATCCAGCTGGACGGCTCGCCCGTGCGCGGCCTTCCCGAGTCGCTCGGCGCGAGTGCCTTGGCCGCACCCGCCCCGGACGCCGAGCGGGTCGCGTTCCTCACCCCCGACGGCATCCGTCCCGCCTGGTACACGCTGACCAAACCCGCCGTGGACAAGATGTTCCAGGAAGTGACCGACGCGGGGACCGGCAAGCTGCTCTACCGCAAGAACCTGGTCAGCCGCGCGAACGACGCCGACGGCGCCAAAGGGCTCGCGTGGGAGGCCCAGCCCGGCCCGCAGAAGCAGGTCAACCTGACCCAGAAGGGCTGGCTGCCCGCCGACGCCAAGACCCTCGACGGCAACGTCGCGCACGTCGCCGCCGACGTCAACGGCGACCAGAAGTTCCAGCCACAGGAAGAGATCGGGCCGAACACCGACGGCACCTACCGCTACAAGTTCACCGACTTCAACGCCGTCGTCGGCCCGCCCTGTTCGGCGGCGAGGCCGTGCTCCTGGGACCCGAAGACACCGGGCTCGTGGGCGAAGAACCGGGAACAGAACGCCGTGCAGGCGCTGGCCTACGTCGGGAGCTTCCACGACCACCTGGCCTCCTTCCCGATCGGGTTCACCCGCGAGGCGGGCAACTTCGAGAAGGTCGACGGCGACGCCGTCCAGGTCCACACCCTGCTCGGCGCCGAGACGCCGGGCTACTACGACAACGCGTTCATGGGCACCCCGCCGGACGGCAAGGCACCGACGATGGGGATGTTCCTGTTCCACGATCCCCGGGACCCCAACGACCCGTTCCTCGCAGCGAACTCCGCCGACGACGCCACGATCATCCACCACGAGTACACCCACGGCCTGTCCAACCGGCTCGTCGTCGACGCGCAGGGCAATTCGACGCTGAACACCTTCCAGTCCGGCGCGATGGGCGAGGCGTGGAGCGACTGGTACGCCTTCGACTACCTCGTCGGGCGTAACGCGATCAAGGACACTTCGGCACCCGGCGAACTCCTCGGCGGCGACTACGTCAGCAACGGCGTGCCCCTCGCCCGGACCCAGCCGCTGGACTGCCCGGTCGGTGCCACCGCGCCGCAGTGCCCCGGTACGCCCGGCGCGGGCCCCGGCGGCTACACCTACGGCGACGTCGGCCGGATCATCGGCTTCCCCGAGGTCCACGCCGACGGCGAGATCTGGGCGAGCACGCTGTGGGACGTCCGCTCCGCGCTCGGTGTGCCGCTGACACGGGCACTGGTCACCCGCGCGATGGAGCTTTCGCCCGCGTCGCCGTCCTTCCTGGACATGCGGAACGCGATCCTGCAGGCGGACACGGTGATCAACGGCGGCCGCGCGCACGCCAAGCTGTGGAAGGCCTTCGCCGCCCGCGGCATGGGCTACTTCGCCGCGACGATCACCGGCGCCGACACCGAACCGGCCGAGGACTTCTCCACCCCGCCGCCCGCGGGAACCCCGACCGGGACCGTGTCCGGCAAGGTCACCGACCGCGACAGCGGTACCCCGCTCGCGGGCGTCTCCGTCCGGTTCGGCGGACACGACTCCGGGTTCGGCGGCTCGCTGTCCGCGGTCACCGACGCCGCCGGCGGCTACAGCATCCCCGGCGTGGTCCCGGGCACCTATCCGAAGGTCTACGCCTCCGGAGGCGGCGCGGACAGCGAGACCCGCACGGTCTCGGTGCGCTCGGGTACCACCAAGCTCGACTGGTCGCTGCGGCTCAACTGGGCCTCCGGCACCGCCGGTGCCGCGGTCGCCGGGTTCAACGGCGTCGACTACACCCTCTACGGCTGCGGTCCCGGTGACCTGGCGACGTCATCGGTGCTCGGCGGCGGTGGCGGCTGGTCGACCGACAAGGTCGTCCGCCCCGACGGCACGGTCGAGACGCGGTTCGTGACGATCAAGCTGGGCAAACCGGTCAACGTCAGCGCCATCGAGATCGACCCGTCCAACGTCTGCGGCGACGACCCGCCCGCCGCGGCCAAGGACGTCACCGTCGAAACCTCGGTGGACGGCACGAACTGGGTGAAGGCGGGGAGCGGGGACTTCAAACCCGCCGACCTGAAAAAGCTCACCGCGCTCCAGCTCGCGCCGGGCAGCGCCACCGGTGTGCGGTTCGTGCGCCTGACCGTCGCGTCCAACCAGCTGTCGTTCTATCCGGACCTGACCTGCTCGCCGCAGCCGACCACGGCCGGATGCCTCTACATGGACGTGCAGAGGCTGGCGGTCCGGGGCGCTCCCGCCTGACCCGCTGACCTGTCATGAAAGGGCCGTTCAGGACGAAAAGTGTCCTGAACGACCCTTTCATGACACACGGGCGGAGATGTCGTACGCTCGAGACATCGGGGTAGAAACGTGCTCCTCTCCCGAGCACGCGCATACGCGGTATCGAACGATCCGTCACTCCTTCACCTCGAAGGAGTGTCATGGTGCGTTCCCGCACTCTCGACAAACCCCGGTCCCTGATCGAAGCCTGGCCCGCGCTGGCCGGTCTCTCGGCCGTCTTCCTGTTCGAGATGCTCGACAACTCGATCCTCAACGTCGCGTTGCCGACCATCGGCCGCGAACTGGCCGCCTCGACGACCACCCTGCAATGGGTGACCGGCGTCTATGCCGTCGTGTTCGGCGGCCTGATGCTGGCCTTCGGCGCGCTGGCCGACCGCGTGGGCAGGCGCAAGATCATGCTCACCGGACTCGTGCTCCTCGCCGTGGCGAGCCTGGCCACGGCGTTCGTCACCGTCGCGTGGCAGCTCATCGCCGTCCGGGCCCTCATGGGGGTCGCGGCGGCGATGACGACACCGGGCTCGCTCGCCCTCGCGTTCCGCCTGTTCGACGAGGACGTCCTGCGCGTCCGCGCGACCACACTCATCTCGACCGTGGGCCTGGTCGGCCTCGCCCTCGGCCCCACGGCCGGCGGGCTCGCGCTGGCCATCGCGCCCTGGCAGGCCTTGCTGCTGGTGAACGTGCCGGTCGCCGCCCTCGCGTTCCTCGGCATCCGGATCGGCATCCCCGCCGACGATCCCGCCGACCTGCACCCTGACCCGATCGACGGCGCGGGCGCAGTCCTGGGAACCGCGACGATCGTCCTCGCGCTGCTCGCCCCCACCCTCTTCGTCGAAGAAGGCGCCGCGGCGGCCCTGCCCTGGGCCGCCACCGCCGCCGCACTCGCCGCCGGAACCGGCTTCGTCCTTCGCCAGAAGACCGCCCGGCATCCCTTGCTGGACCTGAAACTCGTCGCCCGCCCGCTGGTGTCCAGCGGTCTCGCGCTCAAGGCCGCGGCCGCGCTGGCGACCGCCGGGCTCAGCTATCTCGTGACACTGCATCTCCAGCTCGGCCTCGGCTGGGCCCCCGCCGAAGCCGCGATCGGGATGCTGCCCCAGGTCGTCATCCTGATCGCCGGCGGCGCGCTCGTCGCCCCGCTGATGAAGCGTCTCGGGCTCAACAAGGCCGCGTGGCTCAGCGCCGCCGCGGTCGTGTGCGGGCTCGCCTTCTACACCGCGTTCGGCAGGCTCGGCTACGCCTGGATCGCCGTCGCGCTCGCCCTCGTCGCGGCGGGCATGCGGGTGGTCGGTGTCGTGGCGGGCACCAACGTGATGCGCGGCCTGCCGTCCAGCCGGACCACCATCGGCGCCGCGCTCGTCGACACCGCCGGCGAGGTCACCACCGGGATCGGCATCGCGCTCAGCGGCACCATCCTGGCGCTGGTCTTCCCCGGCGCCCTGGCCGCGGCCCGGGAATCGGCCGACTTCTTCGAAGCGACCACCTACGCCGGGCTCGCACTCACCCTGCTGTCCGCGGCGCTTGTCGGGTTCGGCATCCTCCGCGGCCGCCGTCCCGAATAGACGCGGGTGTCCTGTCGGTGTCAAGTCCGTGAAGGCCTCCTTGAGGGACTCTGGGTCTCTCAAGGAGGCCTTCACGGACCGGCGGGGGTGAAGGGGCTTTCCCCTCATCGCACGCGCGTAAAGTCCTCTTCGCCTCGGGGTCCTTGGGGGTCACATGAGTGGCGACGTCCCCCGTGTGTTGTGAAAGCCACTTTCGCAACGTTGAAGGTTGCGAAAGTGGCTTTCACAACACACGGGTCGCCTGCTCGGCCGTACCCGGTCCTTGTACCCGCCGAAACACACCTCTGGTGATACATGAAGGCCCCCTTCCTTGCGTCAGGCGCAAGGAAGGGGGCCTTCATGTCCTAACCGGAGGACTACAGCTTCGCGCACTGCCCGGCGGCCGGGCCGCGGACGGTGTTCTGCAGGTCGTAGTCCGTCGGAGCGGGGGAGTTCGCGGCGCAAGCCAGAGGTCCGCCGATCGTGCTGGCAGTCAGCACCGGCCCCTTGTTGCCCGTCAACGCCACCGGTCCGCCGATCTCGGTCAGTTCGATCGAGACCGGTCCGGTCGCCCCGGTGATCGCCACCGGACCGTTCACCTTCGTCCGGTCCAGCACGATCTGCGCCACGCCCGTCGCCGTCAGCGGACCGGAGATCGATCCACCGCGGACGATCAGGCTCGCACCCGCCGCCACCGAAACCGGACCGGACACCGTCGCACCGTCCACACAGGTCACCCCGCTCCGCACGGTCAGCGGGCCCTTGCGCTCGCCGGTGACGGTCTGCGTGCACGCCGCGTCCGGCTTGCCCAGCACCTCGAACTCCGAGAGCGACGCCTCTCCGCCCGTGGTCGCGGTGACCTCGAGCCGGTAGTAGGCGTAGTGCGCCGGGTTCGCGATCTTGAACGGCTTGGTCTGCTGGCGCCACTGGAAGGTCTGATCGGTCCGCTGATCCGCGACCGCCCACGTCTTCCCGTCGTAGGAACCCTTCAGCACCCAGCTCTTCGCGTCGCCCGCGCCCTTGCCCGAAGTCAGCGTGTAGTACGAACCCGCCTCGTTCGTCGAAGGCACCTGGTACTGGATCGGCGCCTTGACCTTCGCCTCGGTCCGCGACGTGTTGTCGAAGAAACCGGCGTCCGCGCCGGAGACCGGCTTGGTCAGGTCGTGCACCGGCGTCGGCACCGCGTCACCCTTGGTGATCGACTTCGGCGCGTCGTTCGGGCCGGTGCCCCACGACGACGGGTTCGGGCCCATGTCGAAGTCGAGCGTTCCGCCGTTGGCGATCGCCGAATGCGCCAGCGACGTCGACGACTGCGCCTTGCCATTCACCTTCAGGCCCTGCACGTAGACGTTCTTCGCGCTGTTCTTCGGCGCGTTGACCACGATCTTCTTGCCGCCGGGCAGGTTCACGGTCGCCTTGGTGAACAGCGGCGAGCCGATCGCGTAGTCCGAACTGCCGACCTGCAACGGGTAGAAGCCCAGCATGCCGAACAGCCACCAGGCCGACTGCTCGCCGTTGTCCTCGTCACCGCCGTAGCCCTGACCGAGCTCGCTGCCGACGTACAACCTGGCCAGCGCCTCGCGGACCTTCGCCTGCGTCTTCGACGGCTGACCGGCGTAGTCGTACATGTAGAGCGTGTGGTGCGCGGCCTGGTTCGAGTGGGCGTACATGCCCATCCGGACGTCCCGCGCCTCGGTCATCTCGTGGATGATCCCGCCGTAACTGCCGAACTTCAGCCCGGTCTCGGGCGTGGCGAAGAATTCGTCCAATTTGGACGCCAGCCCCGCCTTGCCGCCGAACAGGTTCGCCAGGCCCTGACCGTCCTGCGGGACGGAGAACCGCATGCCCCACGCGTTGGTCTCGGTGTAGTCGATACCCCACACCTCCGGGTCGAACTTGTCCTTGGCCCGGGTGAACTTGCCCGCCGCGTCACGGCCCTGGAAGAAGCCGACACTCGGGTCGAACACGTTCACGTACTGCGTGGCCCGCTCGGTGAAGTACCCGTAGTTGTCCAGGTACTCCTGCTTGCGCGGATCGTTGGCCGGTGCCTCGTCGTAGAGCTTCTTCGACATGTTCGCGATGGCGTTGTCGTTGACGTAGCCCTCGATCGCCCACGAGAACCCGTGGTCCGCGGTGTTCGGCGCGTACCCGAGGAACGTGCCCTCGTCGATGCCCTTCCGGCCGACCGCGCCGTTCGGCGGGGTCACGGTGGCGTTCTTGACCGCCGAGTCGTAGGCCGACTGGACGTCGAATCCCTTGACACCCTTGAGATACGCGTCCGCGAAGGCGGCGTCCGAACTCGTCCCGGTCATCAGATCCGCGTACCCGGGGGAGGACCAGCGCGAGATCCAGCCGCCGTCACGGTACTGCTGGACGAAACCGTCGACCAGCTTGCCGGTGGTGTCCGGGCTCAGCAGCGAATACGCCGACCACACCGTGCGATAGGTGTCCCAGAACCCGTTGTTGACGTAGAACTCGCCGTCGACCAGTTTCGCCCCGGTCTGCGTCGGGGTGTCCTGGCCCGTCTTCGGCGACACCGGGCTCGCGTACTTCTTCACCGGCTTCTCGGCAGTGCCGACGTTCTCGAAGCCCGAGTTCGGGTACAGGAACAGGCGGTACAGGTTGGAGTACAGCGTGATCAGCTGATCCTTCGACGCGCCCTCGACCTCGACGACCTTGAGCTTCTCGTCCCAGGCCTTCGCCGCGGTCTCGCTCACCGACTCGACCGACGCGTTCGGGGCGAGCTCCTGCTCCATGTTCTTCTTCGCCTGATCGACGCTGATCAGCGAGGTCGCGATCCGCATGTTCACCGTCTTGTCGGCGCCCGCGTCGAACTTCAGGTAACCGAGGACGTTGTCCCGCTTCTGGTCACCCGAACCGGTCGACAGCTTCGAACCGGCGGTCACCGGCTTGTCGAAGGTGGCGTAGACGAACATCCGCGTCGCACCGGCGGACAGCCCGCTCTTGACGTCGCTGTAGCCGGTGATGGCCCGGCCCGCGGGGTCGAGGGTGAGCCCGCCGTTGTTGTTGACGTTGTCGAAGATCAGGTTCGAGTCCGCACCGGGGAACTTGAACCGGTACAACGCCGCGTGATCGGTCGGCGCGACCTCGGTCTTGATCCCGTTCTCGAAGTCGACGCCGTAGTAGTGCGCCCGCGCAGTCTCGTTGGAGTGCTTGAACGGCAGCTTCCGCGCCTCACGGTCCGGGTTCGGCACGCCGCTCGCGGTCGAGGGCAGGAACTGGAAGGTCTGCCGGTCCGCCATCCACGGGCTCGGCGCGTGGCTCGCGGAGAACGCCTGCAGCGCCGGGAGGTTCTGCTCGTTGTTGCGCGAGTGGTAGGAGTACATCCAGCTCAACGTGCCCGCGTCGGTCGTCGGGATCCAGAAGTTGAACCCGTGCGGCACCGCGGTCGCCGGCATGTTGTTGCCCCGAGAGAACGATCCGTTCGACAGCGAACCGCGCGTCGTCAGCACGTTGTCGGACGGCCGCAGGCTCGCCGGCGGCGTCGGCGTCGCCGAGACCTTGATGTCGTCCAGCCAGCCCTGCAGCGAACCCGGGCCGGACGGGTTGTCGTAACCGACCAGGATCCGGTCGATCGTCTTGCCCTTCGCGACCACGCCGATCTGCGAGCGCACCAGGTTCCACTGGTTGGTGTAGAGCACCTTGCTCGCGCCCTGGCCCTGCGGCGAAAGCCCGAAACCGTACTGGTCGACCGCGCCGAGCTGGCTCAGGTAGGTGCCGTCGGTGAACGCCAGGTCCACCGCGACGTTCGTGCTCGGGTACTTCAGGTCGCCGCGGATGAACTCCGGCTGCACCTTGTACGACAGCTCCGAGGTCGCCGCCACTGGGATGTCGACGTCGAAGATCTTGTTGTACGACCAGCCGTGCCCCTGCGCCTGGTGGCTGCCGGAGTAGCGGAACGCCCGCGTGCCAGTGAACCCGACGCGGTTCTTGTTCGTGTAGCCGCCCGTGGGGCCGCTGTCGGCGAAGCTGCGCATGTTCGGCAGCGCCGGCGGGGCCGGGTCCTCATTGGCCAGGAGCAGCTCCGAGAGCTGCATGATGTCGCCGCCGTTGTTCTTCGTGATGTTCAACCGGAAGAACTTGAACGCGGCACTCGCCGCGGGCAGGCGGTACTCCTTGGACTGGAACCGGTCCGAGAACTTCTGGCCGGTCTGCTTGTCCAGATCGGTCCAGGCCTGGCCGTCGGCGGAACCCTGCAGCGTCCAATCCTGCGGGTCGCGGTTGTCGAAGTCGTTCGCCGAGGACAGCGCGTACCGCGTGATCGACGTCGGCTCCGACAGCGCGACCTGCGCCCAGCCGGTCGGGGTCCAGGCGAGCCACTTGGTGTCGGTCGAGCCGTCCACCAGGTTCGACACCCCCTCGTTCGGGGTGTTCTCGCTGTTGGCGGAGGTCTCGGTGACCTTGCCGCGGATGTCACCGGGGATGGTGGTGGCGTTCGCGCCGTCGACACCGAAGGCCTTCGGCTTGCCCGACGGGTCGACGTCGACGGTGTCGCTCCACGTCGGCTGCGGTTCGCCTTGTTCGAAAGAGGAGTAGAAGTCCGGCGGAGCCTCTTCGGCCGCGGCGGCGGCCGGGAGGGCTACCAGCGCGGATGCCACGACCGTGGCGCTCAGGAGGGTGCAGACCACTGGTCTGACGCTTCGGGGCATCGTTGCACCAATGCTTTCTCGCGGGGGCATGCTGGGCGCCGCACAGGCAGGGGACCGGGGGCGCCCAGAGAGAAGAACTCGGGTGTGACATCGATGTCAAGACACTCGGACAAACCTGGCCCGAACTGGACAACCCGGATGCCCCTGCGAGCCCTGCCGAAACACGGTGGACAACGCACAGCGGCCGGGCCAGGGTGAATGAGCCAATCAAGAGCGATCCGGGGAACTGGGGTGGGGAAATGCGGCGGTTGTCCATGCTCGGCGTGGCGGCGCTCATCACGGCAGGCTCGATATTCACGGCGCCGGCGGCCACCGCCGGCGAAACGACCTTCCGCCCGGTGCGCACCTGCGCCGACCTGGTGCGGACCTACGATCTGCCCGGCGCGGTCACCCATGTCAAGACCGCGACCGTGGTGCCGGCGACGGCGACCGAACCGGAGAACTGCGATGTCCGGGGTTACGTCGAACCCGCGGTGCAGTTCCAGCTACGGCTGCCGACCAAGACCTACGCGGGCCGCTATCTGCAGTTCGGCTGCGGCGGGTTCTGCGGCAGCGTCACGACCCCGCCGTTCGCCGACTGCGGCCTGCCGCACGGTGGCGACGTCGCGGTCGCGGCCACCGACGACGGCCACGTCGGCACCACACCGAACGTCTTCGACGACGGCAAGTGGGCCGAGAACAACCAGGCCGCCCGCGACGACTTCGCCTTCCGGGCACCACACGTGGTCTCGAAGGCGTCGAAACGCCTGATCACGGCGTTCTACGGCGCTCCGCCGCGGAATTCCTACTTCAGCGGCTGCTCCGACGGCGGCCGCGAGGCACTGCTGCTGGCGCAGCGCTACCCGCACGACTTCGACGGCATCGTGGCCGGCGCGCCCGCCGGCTACTGGGACCCACTGCTCGGCGTCTATCAGACCTGGCTCGCCAAGGTGAACACCGGCGCCGACGGTAAGCCGATCCTTACCGCGGACAAGCTCCCGGCGCTGCACGCCGCCGCACTGTCCTCTTGCGACAAGGCCGACGGACTCGGCGACGGCGCCATCGACGACCCGCGCACCTGCCGCTTCGACCCGGCCACGCTCGCCTGCCCGGCGGGCACCGACAACGCAGGCTGTCTCACCGCGGCCCAGGTCGAGGCCACCAAGAAGATCTACGCGCCGCCGACCGACGAGCGCGGCCGCAAGCTCTACCCGGGCGGCCAGACCGTCGGCTCCGAACTGTCCTGGTACGGCTGGACCATCCCGGCGCCCGAGTTCGGCGGGGTCTCCGCCGCGTACGGACTCGCCGACAACTACCTGAGGTACATGGCCTACCCGATCGGGACACCGCATTCGTCGGTCGACAAGTTCACCTTCACCGCGCGGGAATTCGACCGGCTGACCCCGGAAGGCATCCGCTCCAACGCGATGTCGACCGACCTGCGTGAATTCCGGCGTGCGGGCGGGAAGCTCGTGATCTGGCACGGCTGGGCGGACCAGGCGATCCCCGCCGCGGGCACGCTCGACTACTACCAGCGCCTCACCCGCGTCAACGGCGGTCTCGCCGCGACGCAGGGCTGGGCGCGGCTGTTCATGGTGCCTGGTCTCTACCACTGCGCCACCGGCGACAAGCTCACCGAGTACGACCCGCTGAAGGAACTGGTCTCCTGGGTCGAACGCGGAAACGCACCGGACCGGACGATCGCCACCGGCCGCGACGCCGACGGCAAGGTCTTCCGTACCCGTCCGGTGTTCCCGTACCCGTTGCAGGCGAAGTACGACGGCACCGGAAGCGTCGACGACGCGGCGAACTTCGTGCCTGTTCCGCCTTCGCGGCCTTCGCAGGATCTAGTGAACTGGGCGGGGAACGGTCTGTACGACAAGGCCGGCCCCGTCGCTCCCTAGAGGCGCCACGCCAACTGCAATGAAGGGGCCTTTCATAGCAAAATTTGCTATGAAAGGCCCCTTCATTGCGCGGGGAGCCGGTCAGGAAAGAACGCCGTCCAGCAGCCGCACCCGCCGGTCCGCGATCCGGTGCACCTCGTCGTCGTGCGTCGCCACGATGACCGCGGCGCCCTCCTCGGCACAGCGCCGCAACAGCCGCAGCACCCGCGGCGTGCTCCCGGCGTCCAGATGCGCCGTCGGCTCGTCGGTGAGCAGGACCCGGGGCCGCCCGCTGACCGCCCTGGCGAGCGCGACCCGCTGCTGCTGCCCGAACGAGACTTCGAGCGGATAGCGGTCGCCGAGGTCGCCGATCCCGAGTTCCTCCAGCAGTTCCGAGACCCGCGCGTGGATGTCCTTCGAGCTGGGCTTGGGCACGTCGGAACGCAGCCGCAACGGCAGCGCCACGTTCTCCGCGATCGTCAGTTCGTTCGCGAGACCGAGCGCCTGCGGCAGGACGGCGCACGTGTGCCACGCCGGGGCGCCCGCTATCGGGACGCCGTCCAGCAGGACACTCCCGGAATCGGGGGAGTCGAAACCGCACAGCAGTGCCAGCAGCGCGCTCTTGCCGGAACCGGACCGGCCGGACACGGTCACCAGTTCCCCCGCGCCCACGCGCAGTTCGAGCCCGCGCAGGACTTCGACGTCCCCGCTGGGATGGGGGAACCGGCGGCGCAGCCCGACGGCCTCGAGGGCGGGTTCCGCCATCACGGCACGACCTCCCGTTCTTCGACTCTTTCGAGCCTGCCTTTGTGCATCCGCGCGACCCGGGTGCCGAGTTCGATGAGCCGATCGTCGTGTGAGGCCACGATGACGGCGAAATCCTGATCCGCCAAGTACTTCAAGGTGTCGAGAACACGGTCGGCCGATCCTTCGTCCAATTGGGACGTCGGCTCGTCGGCGAGGACGACGGTCGAGCGGCGCGCCAGGGTGCAGCCGAACGCGAGGCGCTGCTGCTGCCCGCCCGACAACGCGGAGATCCGCCAGGCGCCCGTCCCGCCCAGCCCCAGTTGATCGAGGATGTCGTCGGGAAGGCATTCCGTCCCGGCCGATTCCGCCGCCGCGCGGAGATTGTCGGCGACACTCAGGTACCCGAGCAGGTTGTCGGTCGGGTTCTGGAACACCAGGCCGAGGTGGGTCCGCCGCAGCGCCCGCCGGTCGCGATGCCGCAGCTCGCCGGTTTCCGTTCCCTGGAAGGAGATCGTGCCCCGTACGGGCTGCTCGAACAGGCCGAGCGTCCGCAGCAGCGTGGACTTGCCGGAACCGGACGGCCCCGCCAGCACGGTGATCCCGCGCGCCGGGATGTCGATGGTGACGTCGTCGACGCCGGTGACCGTGCCCGCCGGCGTCTGGTAGTCGACGCCGATCCCGCGCAGCCGGAAGATGGGTTTCTCAGGCACGGATCAACTCCGCGGTCCGGGCGGTGCGCACCGAGCGCATCGCGATCCAGCCCGCCAGCGCCACGACGAGCACGCCGACGGCCAGCACGGTCAGGGCGAGCGGGGTCGGGTTGGGCAGCGCCGATCTCGGCGCCAGGAACGTCGCCGGGTCGAAGCGCGGCACCGAAAGACCCGCGACCGAGATCCCGCAGGCGACACCGATGACCACCGCGAGCCCGCTGAGCGCACCCAGCTCCATCAGGTGACTCGCCAGCAGAGCCCGCGGCCGCATCCCCATTCGCAGGACCAGCGCGCCCGCCAGCGCGTTCTGCCGACGGCGGACTTCGACCGCGACCAGCAGCGACAGCACCGCCACCACCCCGAGCACGGCGCCGAGCAGCGCCATGAACGAGAACGTCCAGGACACGACGTAGAACGGGAGCGCGTCGAGCGCGGACTCACGGGTGACGCGGTTGACCGCCGTCGCCACCCCCACGGACGCGAGCGCCTCGGTCACCTGCGTCATCGACGAGCCGGACAGCACGCTCCACTTGGGTACCGCGCGCAGTTGCGCGGGACTGAGCGATTCCCGCGAGATCACGTACCCGGCCTTGGTGCCGATGATCGGGAACATCGGCATCTCGCCGATCGTCCTGGCCTCGGGGAGACCGGCGGCCAGCGCGGGTTTCTGCTTGGCGTCGTTCCCGATCCGGATCGCCGGGATACCAGGGCCGGGGCTTGACAGGGTGCCCAGCAACCGGTCGACGTCGGCGCCGTCGAGCGGGCCGAGCGCGGCGGCACGCCGGAAGGTCTGCGGATCCACGACCAGCACGACATTGCCGGTACCGGTCAGCTCGCCGACGATCGTGGTGTTACCGCTGATCCCGGCGGGCAACTGGACCTTCCCGGTGCCGACGACGCTTTCGGTGTCGACCCGGGTCTCGGCCCCGACGAAGATGGCCGACTTCGTCTGCAGTGCGTCCTCCTGGCCGCGGGCGATGCCGATCCCGGTCGCCAGGGTGCCGATGGCCAGCGTGCCGATCACGAGCACACCGGTGACCGGCGCGCGGGCGCTGGCCAGCCGCCGGATCGCCAGTTGCAGCGCGGGCCGGGACCACAGCCGCGCGCGATGCGACGCGAGCAACGCGAGCCAGGCCAGCCGCGCGGCGAGGAGGCCGACGGTGAGCACGACGAACACCGGATAGGTGAGCGCGAGCGGGTCGACCTGGGGGAGCGGGTTGCCGAGCCGGGACCCCTTGCCGTAGTCGACGAGCCGGGTCCAGCCGAGCAGGGCGACGCCGGCGGTCACCAGTTCCCACGGGAAGATCGCCAGCAGCTTCATTCCCTTGCGGCGCCCGGACCGGACCCTGCCGAGTTCGAACTCCCGATGGCTGCGGAAGGCGATCACGCCGGCCAGCAGCGCGAGCGAAATGAGCAGGATCACGGCCGCGACGAGCGAACCCGCCAGCAACGCCCCGTCGGCCAGCTCACCCGGTGGTCCGTAGACACCGAGCAACAGCCGCGCGAGTATCGCGCCCGACGCTCCGCCGACGACGATGGGCAGCCCGAGTTCGGCCACGGCGAGCAGCCCCAGCGCTCCCGGCCCGCTGCCGCGCGCGGACAGCAGCCTCAGCTGTGGGTGACGTCGCTGGTACCACTGCAAGGCGACCGTGCCGATCCCGGCGCAGCCGACCAGGATGCTGATGGCCGCGAGCGGCAGGATCGAGATCAGGACGTTCGATTCGGCCTGGTTGCTGATCTCCACCGAGCGCTCGAACGGCAGCGACCCGATGACCGCGTCACCGAGACCGCGGGCGCCCAGATCCGCCTTGACGTCGGCGATGAGCGCCTTGGACCGTTCCAGCAGGTCCTCAGCCTCGCTGATGGTCTTGGGCGGGGTCTCGTAGAAAGCCATGTGCAGCGTGGCGATCGCCGGGACACCCAAGGTGCGGATCGCGTCGTCGAACGTCTTCCCGTCCGTAGCGAACATGACCGAGTCGAGCGGGTCGTTGGCGAGCCTGCTGACGACGGCGTTCCGCTGCTGCGAGCACCACCAGCGCGGCGCCGGGTCGGAGAGGTCGCGGTACAGCCCGGTCACCGGAGGGAACGGAGCGCCTCGAAGCTTCGGGACCGTCCCGGTTTTGATTCCCTCCGCCTTGGCCACGACGGTGCCCAGCAGAAGCCCGCCGGCGGCGGCTGTCCCGTCCACGAGGTCGAGGTGGCCTTGAACCGCCTGGTCCCGATGGGCGATGGTGACCTTGTAGTTGGGATCGCCGTTGAACTCGGTGCCCAAGAGATAAGGCGTGTAGCGGGAGGTGACCGGCTGGGCGAAACCGTGCGCCGGAGCGTACCTGCGGACCGAGTCGATGACCTGCGGAGCGACCGCGGCCGGGACGTTGTCCTTGCTGAAGACAGGTCCGTAGTAGTCCGGGCACGCGAGGCCGGACTGGTACTGGACGGCCGCGCCGCCCGCGGCCGAGGCCTGCAGGACGGCGGCGGTGCCGAGGAAACAGGCCAGCAACGCCGTCACCGCGGCGATGATCAACGTCAAAGGGCTGGTCAGTGCCGCCCGCGGAGCCGCTCGCCACGGCATTGTCACCCTGGGCCCGCCGGGAGCCCCCCACCTCACCCGCATGGCTACGCACGCTACCGGTCAGGGCGGCTCTGCGACAGAAAGAAATCACTGTTTGTTGCCGACGTGAAGTAAGGCATGGTCCATTGTGGTGAGCCGGGTGCCTGCTTATTGACTGTCGGTCACCAAATGATCGATCGGTGTCGCCGCTCCGGTGGCGCTCTCCTCGGAGAATGCGTTTTCTCCGAGGGCCTCGATGATGCCGCCGGTGATCCTGTCGACGTCGCCGCGTTCCCCCTTCGCCAGGGGAGCGCCCGCCGATTCCCGGGAAGCCGCCGCGGCGCCCAGCAACCGCGCGGCGAGGCGATACGAGCCGGCGGCCGCCTCCGCGCCGGCCAGGCCTTCCAGCCCGAGCGCGATGGCGCGGGGATCCTCGCTGTGCCGCGCGACGGCGAGGCCGTTCAGATGCAGCCGCTTCGCCTCCGCCGCGTCCCCGCGCTGCTCGGCGATGAACCCGAGTTCGGCGAGGACCAGGGTGCTGCCCGCTTCGGATTCCACCCGGCGATGCCAGTCCAGGATGGACAGCAGCCGCCGCTCCGCTTCCTCGAACCTCCCTTGCCGTCGCTCGCCGAGCGCCAGCCCGGTTTCGGCGTAGACCTCACCGGGTTTGAAGCTGTGCTCGACGGCCAACGCCCTTGCCCGCTCGTGGAACTCCTCAGCGCCCGCGAAGTCGCCGGTGAGCAGCGCCGTCCGGCCGAGCCAGGACAGCTTGTAAGCGACCTCCGGCCAGAGTTCCAGCTCTTCCGCGCGGCGAAGACTTTCCCGGTGGACGCGGGCGGCATGGTCGTAGTCCCCGGCGATCGAGGCCAGCATGCCGAGCACGAACGACGCCTGCAGCCAGCCCCAGCGCTCGCCCAGCCCGTCGAAGATCCCGGCACTCTGGGCGGCGATCCGCCCACCGCCGGTGAGGTCGCCGCCGGCGATCAGGTGGCTCGCCCTGTCGCTCAGCGCGGCGGCCGCGCTCCAGTCGTCGCCGATGTTCCTGGCGGTTTCCAGCGCGCCGAGCGTGAGCTTTTCCGCGCGGCACAGATCGCCGATCGTGGACCACGCGTAGCCGAGGAACCACAGCGTCCTGGCCCGTGCCACGGGATCGACGATGCCCCATATGACGTCTTCGTCCGTGCCCTCGGTGCAGGTGCCGTCGAGTACGGCGATGCCGGTGCACCAGCCGAGGGCCTGCGCGTATTCGTCTCCGCTGGTGATCTCGGTGTCGAGCACGAGGTTGAGTGAGCGCCGGGCCTCGGTGAGCCTTCCACGAAGGAACCAGAACCACGTCGTCGCGTTCACCAGCCGCAACGCGAGCCGGTGTTCGCCTTGCCGCAGCAGCGTTTCCAGCGCGCGCCGGGTGTTGGCCCCCTCCGCGTCGAGCCTGTCGAGCCAGCGCCGCTGTTCCTTGCCGCGCAGCCCGGCGTCGCCCCGTTCGGCCAGTTCGACGTGGAAACGGGCGTGCCGCAGGTGCAGGTCGTCGAGTTCGCCCGCCTGCTCGGCGTGTTCCAGGGCGTACGCCGAAACGGACTCCAGCAGCCGGAACCGCGGTTCACCCGACCTGCCCGGCCTGCTGACCACGAGCGACCGGTCGACAAGCCTGGACAGCAGGTCCAGGACGTCGGCCGCGGCGATCTCGCCGCCCGCGCAGACCGACTCGGCCGCGTCGAGCCCGCAGCCTTCGGCGTGGACGGCGAGCCTGCGCAGCACGATCTGCTCAGGCTCGCTGAGCAGGCTCCAGCTCCAGTCGATCATCGCGCGAAGGGTCTGCTGACGGCGAGGACCGCCACGCCTGCCCGAAGACAGGAGGCCGAACCTGTCGTCGAGACGGGCCAAGAGTTCGTGCACGCCGAGCGTCCGGACCCGGGTGGCGGCGAGTTCGAGTGCCAGCGGGATCCCGTCGAGCGTGCGGCAGATCCGGGCGATCACGGCCGCGTTGTCCGCGTCGAGCGCGAATCCCGGAGCGGCCGCCGCGGCCCGGGCGGCGAAGAGCCGGACCGCGCTCGACTCCCGGACGGCGGCGAAATTCGCGTCCTCGGGCAGTTCGAGCGGCGGGACCGCCCAGACGTGCTCCCCGGGCAGGCCGAGCGGTTCCTGGCTGGTGGTGAGCACGCGCAGGCGGGGAGCCGCCGCCAAGAGCCGCTCCACCAGCGCCGCGACCGGTTCGACGACCTGCTCGCAGTTGTCCAGGACGAGCAGGATCTCCTTGTCCCGCAGCGCGTCTGCCAGCGACTGCGTCACCGTCTTCGCCGAGGTGGCCTCTTCCCGGAGGTCCAGCACCGCGGTCAGGACGACGGCGACCAGATCCTCGGGCGGGCACGTCGGGCACTCGACGTTGTCCAAGCCCGCCAGCTCGACCAGCCACGTGCCATCGGCCATCGCGACCTTCGACGCGGCCTCGATGGCGAGCCTGGTCTTGCCCACCCCGCCGGGACCGGTGAGGCTGACCAGCCGGGCGTCGGTGACGAGCGCGCCGACCTCTTTGACCGCGGTCGTGCGGCCGATCAACTCCGTCAACGACTCCGGCAGATTCCCGCGCATCGGCTCAGCGGCCCGGACGGGTTCGAGATCCGGGCTCCGGGTGAGCACCGCCTGGTGCAGGGCCGCGAGGTCCGGCCCCGGTTCGAGACCGGACTCGTCACGCAGCCGGGACCGCAGCTCGGCGTACGTTTCGAGCGCTTCGCTGTGCCGCCCGGCGGCATACAGCGCACGCATCAGCAGGCCGCGGAGCCGCTCACGCAGCGGATGCCGCGAGACCAGACCGGCCAGCTCCCCGGTGAGAACGCCGTGCTCGCCGAGCGCGAGCCGCGCTTCGGCTCGCTCCTCCTCGGCGAGGAGCCTTTCCTCCTCCAGCCGCTGCGCGGCGGCCACGGCGAAGGGCTCGTCCTCGAACCCGGCGTACGCGGGCCCTCGCCACAACGCCAGCGCGTCCGCCAGCAGCGCGGCGCGGGCACGCGGATCGACGGCGTCGCGGGCACGCGCGGTGAGCGCGCGGAACCGGTGGACGTCCAGGTCTCCGGGTTCGACGGCGAGGACGTACCCGGCGGGATGATGCGTCACGATCTCCCGCGCGCCCGGCTCGGCCCGATCGAGCGCGCGGCGCAGCTGGGAGACCTTGGTCTGCAGGGTGTTGCCCGGATTGCCCGGAGGATGCTCGCCCCACAGATCGTCGGTCAGCGACGACACCGACGCCGCCCTGCCCTCCCGGCTCAGCAGCCCGGCGAGCAGGAGACGGACCTTCGCCTCGGGCACGACGACGGGCTCGCCCGCGGTCGTCCACGCGGCGAGCGGCCCCAGCACTCCGAAACGCACGAAACCGACGTTAGCGCGGAGCACCGACAAGTTCGTGCGCACCGTGCGCGAGGCCGTGCGCGGATCCGCAGCGATCCGTGCGCGAGCGGCGTCACGGTGGTCCCATGAGCGAACACGGCAAGACCCCGGTGACGGTACTGGGGCTGGGCGCGATGGGAACCGCGCTCGTGGAGGCACTACTGGCCGCGGGGCATCCGGTCACCGCGTGGAACCGGACCGCGAGCCGCGCCGAGGGCGTGGCGGCGAAGGGAGCCACGGTCGCGTCGACCGTGACCGAAGCTCTCGCGGCGAACGAGATCGTGATCGCCTGCCTGCTCGACTACGACTCGGTGCACGAGGTCCTGGACCCGGCCGCGGCCGGGCTCGCGGGACGGCAGCTGATCAACCTGACCAACGGCACCCCCGGCCAGGCGCGGGAGATGGGCGCCTGGGCCGAGGAACTGGGCGCGGACTACCTGGACGGCGGCATCATGGCCGTCCCGCCGATGATCGGCACCCCGGCGGCGTTCATCTTCTACAGCGGCTCGGGCGGCGTCCTGGGCCGGGCACGGATGGCGCTCGACACCTTCGGCGGCGTCAACTACCTCGGCGCGGACCCCGGCCTGGCACCTCTGTACGACCTCGCGTTGCTCAGCGGGATGTACGGGAACTTCATCGGCGTCATCCAGGCGTACACCCTGGTCGGTTCGGCCGGGGTCAAGGCGAGTGAGTTCGCTCCGCTGCTTCGCGGCTGGATGGAGGCGATGAACGGCTTCCTGGACCGCTCGGCCGAACAGATCGACAGCGGCGACTACACGAACGACGTCGTGTCGAACATCGCGATGCAGGCCGCCGCCTTCCCGAACCTCGCGAAGGCGGCGGCGGAACAAGGCGTCAGCGCCGAACTGCTCGCCCCGTTGCAGTCACTGATGGACCGGCGGGTCGCCGCCGGACACGGCGCCGAAGACCTCGTCGGCGTCATCGAAATCCTCAAGAAGTAAGGAAAAAGCAATGATCACACTGATCGGGCTCGGCCCGATGGGACAGTCCATGGTCCGCGTACTCCTGGAGAACGGCCACGGCGTGACGGTCTGGAACCGCACCGCGAGCCGTGCGGACGGCGTCGTCGCCGCTGGTGCCGTGCGCGTCGAGACCCCGGCGGACGCGGTGGCGGCCTCGGAACTGGTGCTGCTGAGCCTCACCGATTACGCGGCGATGTACGACATCCTCGGCAAGGCCGAAGATGTGTTGGCGGGCAGGGTGATCGTCAACCTCAGCTCGGACACCCCGGAGAAGACCCGCGAAGCCGCCGAATGGGTCGAGGCCCGTGGCGCGAAGTTCATCGCCGGCGGCGTGATGGTGCCGGCCGAACTGGTGGGCAAGGACGAGGCGTACGTCTTTTACAGCGGACCCGCCGACGTGTTCGAGAAGCACCGCGAGACTCTGGCGCTGATCGGGCGGGCGGACTTCCTCGGTGAGGACGTCCGGCTGGCGCAGCTGTTCTACCAGGCACAGCTGGACATCTTCCTCAACTCGCTTTCGGTGTTCATGCACGCGAGCGCGCTGGTGAGTTCGGCCGGGGTTTCCCTGCAGAAGTTCGTCCCGTACGCCAAGGACAACTTCAAGATGATGGACTTCTACCTGGAGGCCGCGGCCGAGCAGATCGAGAAGGGCGACCACCCCGGCGACGACGCCAACGTGACGATGATGGGCGCGACCGCCGACCACATCGTGCAGGCGAGCCGGGACGCCGGGATCGACGTGGTGCTGCCGGAGGCGGTCAAGTCGCACTACGACCGGGCGATCGCCGCCGGACACGGGCGCAGCTCGTGGACCAGCCTCTTCGAGGTCATCAAGGCGGACCGCAAGTAGTCACGCGGCTCTTATGTTGCGAACGGGGCTTTCACAACCTTCAGCGTTGTGGAAGCCCCTTTCGCAACACCGCCCTGCCGCTCACGGCCACCGGTACCGAGCTGGGTACGGCGCCGTTGCCTCGGTCCCGTCGCCCTCACATACTTGAAGTACATGAAGGCCCCCTTCCTTGCGATAGGCGCAAGGAAGGGGGCCTTCATGTACTTGCGCTGGACCTCGACCGCGATGGAGGTTGCAGGGTGGCGTCATGACCGGACCGATTTTCGCCGTGCGGAGCTTCCTCGACGAGCCGCGGCTGCCTGCCAGCGTCGCCACCACCACCGGCCGCGGGAACACCGCCCTGGCGATGATGTGGTTCGTCGCCGAGGAGAGCAGAGTGTGGTTCCACACCCCGATGTTCGACGGCAGGCCCGCACCTTTCCTCGACGCGGCTCGGGAAAACCGTGAAGTCGCCGTCATGGTCGCGACGTTCGACCCGCCCGACGACGTCCGTCAGGTGCGGATGACCGGGCCCGCGAGGCTGGAGACCAAGGACGTGGCACGGATCCGTCGCATCTACGAGCGATACGTCCCCGAGTGGTCCTCGGACTGGGCGGACCACGCCGCGTCGCCCGACGCCCTGCTGTGGTCGATGTCCCCTGATCGGGGTATGGCCGTGGCCTACCCCGGTCTGGAGAACCGGCCGGTGTTCCGGTGGTCGAACGCGGCGGATGGACCGTTCAGTTCGTGAGGAATTCCAGCGTCCGGTACTCGTCGACGACGGCGGTGAGTTCGGCGATGCGGGCCTGTCCGGCTTCGATGAGCCGCTGCCCGGCCTCAGACCACTTTTCGAGGGCGGGGGACATGGGCGGGATCTCGGCCAGGATCTCCGCGCTTTCGGCGAGGCTGAGCCCGACGCGCTGGGCGGCGACCGCGAGCCGGATCCGGCAGATGGCGTCGACGGTGAACCGGCGCGCGTTGCCTTGGGTGCGCTCCGCGGTGATGACGTGGTACCGCTCGTAGTACCGGACGGCGTTGGCCGAGACCCCGGCCCGGCTCGCGACCTCGCTGATGGTCAGATGGGCGTCGAGCCGGGGTGATGCCGGGGTCGGCGTCGTCATGCTGCGCTCCGTGCCGTCGTGGGGTGCTCTGCCGAGGCTACCGGGGCGGGTGAGGTCCTCAGCCTGACCACCAGGGCGATCACCATGACCGCGAGGACTCCGAGGAGGGTCAGGCGGTACGCGGAGACGACGTCCCCGACGAGCGTCGCGCCCGCCGACGGGTCGCTCAGCGCCGCGAGACCTCTTCCGCCGGTGGCCGCGGCGATCAACCCGGTGAACAACGCGCTCACCACTGCGGTGCCGACCGCGCTCGCGATGGTGCTGGACAGCGGGAGGATCGCGGAACCGGACGCGAGGTCCGGGCCGCGCAGGTTCCGGCCGGCGCTCACGATCGTGGGCATCATGATCGCTCCGGTGCCCGCTCCTTGGAACACGCCCAGGATCGCGAGCACCTGGTACGGCGTGTCCGGCGTGAGGACGAGCATGGTCAGCCCGGTCGAGACGATCGCGAGACTCAGCCCGGTGCCGACGACGATCCTCGGGCCGAAGCGTTCCAGGACGCGGGCGGCGAACTGGATCGTGATGCCCATCCCGATCGTGCCCGGCACCATCATCAGCGCGCTGATCATGGGTGAGTCGCCGCGCATGATCTGGATGTAGGCGGGCATCAGCAGCATCGACCCGAAGTACGGCGCGGCGTACAGGACCAGGACCGCGGCGTTGCGCCCGAACGTCCGGTCACGTAGGAGCCGGACGTTCAGCAGCGGAGCGGGATGACGCCACGAACGGCGCGTGAACACCGCCATGAGCGCCAGCCCGGCGACGACGATCGCCACCCTGGGCCCGACACCGATCGCCTCCTCGGAGAATCCGTAGGCCACCGCGACGACGCCGGGGACGAGCAGCAGACCGCCCAGGAGGTCGATCGGGGTGCGTTCCGGCGACGGGGGATCGGCGGGCACCCAGCGCAGCACACCGGCGACCCCGAGGAGGGCGGGCGGGACGGTGATGAAGAACAGCGCCCGCCAGGACAGGCTGTCCAGCAGGAAGCCGCCGAGCAACGGACCCAGGATCGGCCCGATCAGCAGGGGCAGCCCGGTGATCGTAGTCATCCGGCTGCGGCGGGCCGGGTCCACCGCACCGAAACCGATGGTCATTCCGAGCGGGTTGATGAGGCCGCCGGCGAGCCCTTGTACCGCTCGTGCGGCGATCAGCCAGCCCAGATCGCCTGCCGCTCCGGCGGCCGCGGACGCCGCCGCGAACACGAGCAAGGCGATCAGGTACACCCGGCGCGCACCCCAGCGTTGCGCGAAGGTGGCCGCCAGGGGCATCGCCGCGACCATGGCGAGCGCGTAGGCGGTCGCGACCCATTGGATCGTGGTGAGCGACGCGGAGAACGTGGTCATGAACCGAGGCAGCGCGACGGCGACGATCGTGGTGTCCAGGACGGCCATCAAGCCGCCGAGCGCGATCACCGCCGCGATGCGCAGTTCCTTCGCGGTCAGGCGGTTCATGCCGCACTCGCCTGATCCGCGACCCGTCCGGTGCGCAGGGTGCGGGCCCACCAGCCGAGCTCGGTCATCGTCCCGGCCAGCGCGGCGCGCTCGCCTTCGGTGCCTTCGTACCCGTTCGGGCCGAGACGGGTCCACGGCGCGTTCAACATCACCGCGTCACGGATGGTGGTGGCCCGCAGCTCGGGGAAGATCAGCCGCAGCTGTTCGATCGCGCGGATGCCGCCCGAACCGGCGCCGTAGCCGACGAACGCGACGGGTTTGTAGGCCCATTCGGTGAAGTGCCAGTCGATCGCGTTCTTCAGCGCGGCCGGGAAACTGTGGTTGTACTCCGGAGTGACGATCAAATAGGCGTCGGCCGCGTGCAGCCTGGCGCTGATCGCGGTCTCGGTGCCGCCGGGGCGCGTCCCCTGCAACGGGAGATCGACGTCGGCGAGGTCGATCGGGTCGACCTCCAGGCCGCCGATCGCGGCCAGTTCGGTCAGCAGCCAGCCCGTGATGGCGTCTGCGAACCGTTCGTGCCGGACGCTGCCGATGATCACGGCGAGGCGGATGGGGGACTGTGCGGTGGTTTCTGTGCTCATGGCGACGACGCTAGAAGTTCGTCCATAGGCGAACTCAAGCCGTTGCGGCCCTGCTCACGATCCCTGGACCTCTAGATAAGTCTAGGTTGTAAGGGGTGATTCTGTGGTAAGCCTTCTGTCATGGACGACTTCGGTGATGACCCGGATGACCTGGCGAAATGGGGGCTTCACTGCTTCTGCCTCGGTGCGCGCAGCACTCCGCATCACGTTGTGAAGATGGACGACAACGGTCGCCTTCTCTTCCGCGCTCGCCTGGGTGTCAGTCGCGCGGAACTGTGGGAACAAGGTATTGATCCGCTGGACAGCCAGATCGCGCTTCTGCGAGCGTACGACCTCGTCTCCGTCGAAGGGGATCGGCTGATGACCACGTTCCCGGTGCTCGGCTCCGAGGAAACGGCGGCACTGCGTGCCCGGATGGCGGGGCTCGCCGAGGCGATCGTGCCCGCGATCGAGGCTGAGGTGTCCACCCTCGCCGGCGTCCTGGCCGATCAGGGGCTGGCGCATTGTGCCTACGGAGTGTTCTTCGGCTATGTGATCGATGGCCTCGTCTGGGATCGGCTCATGGAAGAGGGCTTGCTTCCTGTCACCAAGCTGAGTGTCGAACGTCCTTATTGGAACGGCGCTTTCTGGGCGGTTTACCCGCCGCGTGCGGGTGCGATGGGTACCAACGAAGTCCGGGAAGCCGGAGTCAGGTTGACGATGGTCTGGACGGATTCCACGGTGAACGCCTTGAACCGGCTTGCCGACGATCCAGCCCTGTGGTCAGCTCTGCGCGTGGTCTCTCACGGGGACCTTCCGCGTGAGTCTCTCTGGTCGGACGACAGAGGGAGGTCCAGGATTCCGATCATCCGGCGACAGGATGGCGATCCCGTCCACGAGATCGGTCTGCGGATCGCGGCGGAGGTCGTCTCCGCGCTGCTGCGGAATCTTCCGGAGGCCGGCGTGGTCGTGGCCGCCCACGAACTGATCTGGAACCTCATGGACGCCCTGGAAGCGACGGGAGTCGTCCGGCGGCCGTCGTCGTTCGACGATCCAGAGGCTGCCCCTGAGTCCCTTCGTGCCCAGACGTTCCTTTCCGTCGGCGATTGACATGTAGGAAATCTCCTACGTATTGTCGCGGCATGAACATCGACCGCGTCCAGTTCCTCACCGTGCCGGTTTCCGACCAGGCCGAGGCCCGGGACTTCTACGTCGGCAAGCTCGGTTTCGATCTGCTCGTCGAGGTCAGCGGACCGCACGGCCCGTTCCTCATGGTCGGCCCCAAGGGGGCGGAAACCGGCATAGTCCTGGTCGACCGCGCCGTCGGCGGGCTCGATCCGGCCACGCGAGTGCACTTCCAGCTGAGCACCTCCGACATCGACGCCGACATCGCGGAGCTTCGCGCTCAGGGCGTCGAGGTCGGAGACGCGGAGGAGATGCCCTGGGGACGGGCGACGTCGTTGAAGGATCCCGACGGCAACGCGATGGGCCTGCTGGAAGCCTCCGGCTACGGGAACTGGCCGCGCTGATGCCGGTCAACGACGACGTCTTCGCCGCGCTCGCCAACCCGGCCCGCCGCGAGGTGCTGAGCATCCTCCTCGACGGCCCGCGGGCGGCGGGGGAGATCGCCGAACGATTCGACATGCGCCGGCCGAGCCTGTCGGAACACCTTCGCGTGCTGCGCGAAGCGGGACTCGTCCGGGAAGAAAGGCAGGGACGCAATCGCGTCTACTCGCTGGAGGCCGCTCCGCTGCAGGAGGTCTCCGACTGGCTTTCGCCGTACGAGCGGTACTGGCGCGGCAAACTGGCCAACCTGCGTGACCTGCTGGACGAGGAGGAGCTTTGAACGACGAAGACCCGACGGCCATCCACGTCGACCAGTTCCTTTCGCATCCACCGCGAAAGGTGTGGCGCGCGCTGACCGAACCGCAGCTGCTGGAGCGCTGGCTCCGGATGCCGAACGACATCAAACCCGTTGTGGGACATCGGTTCGAACTGCTCGCGGACCCCGTGCCCGCCGCCGGTTTCGCCGGCGGCCCGGTCGCCTGCGAGGTGCTGGCGGTGGAGCAGGAACGCCTGCTCAGCATCAGCTGGGGTCCGGAATGGACGGTCACCTGGCGGCTCGAACCCGAAGGCCATGGCACCCGGCTGTTCCTCAGTCACGAGGGTTTCGATCCCGACGACGAGTTCCAGCGGATGTCACGGCGGATCATGGGCGGCGGCTGGCGTACCGGCGTTCCCAAGGCGCTGGCGCGTGTGCTGGACGAGATCCCGGACCAGGCCCCGTAGCGGCTCTCGACAACGGGTCTAGGATCCCCGCTGTGACGGACGAAAAACCGCTCCGAGCCGATGCCCGCCGTAACCGCACGCGGGTGTTGGAGGCCGCGGAGCGCGTCTTCACGGCCAAAGGCACCAGTGCGCCCACCGAAGAAGTCGCCCGCGAGGCGGGCGTCGGCGTCGGCACCGTGTTCCGGCACTTTCCGACGAAAGAGGCACTGCTGGAGGCAGTCCTCTACGCGCGCCTTCACCGCTTCGTCGACGAAGCGGAAACCACGGTGGCCGCGGACTCGCCCGACCCGGGCGCCGCGTTCTTCGGGTTCCTGACCGGCTGGATCGCGATGGCCGACGCGAAGAACGCCTACTTCGAAGCCCTGTCCGCGGCCGGCGTGAGCGTGCCCTCGGCCGGTTCGGTCATCGGCGTCCGGTTGAAGGACGCGCTCGGCGTACTGCTCAGCCGGGCGCAGGACACCGGCGACGTCCGCAAGGACCTCGGTGTGGACGAACTGATCCCGGTGATCATCGGGACGGCGAAGGCGGCGGAGCACGCCGGGCCCGAACTACGGGCCCGGACGATCTGCATCCTCTTCGACGGTCTCCGGCCGCGTCAGGCGTAGGGCTCCATCGTCGGCCGCTTCGGCGCGAGCGTGTCCCCCGACGACTCGCCACGCAGCCTGCGCTTGATCCACGGAACCGCGTGTTCCTTGCCCCACTGGAGGTTTTCGGTGCGCCGGGCCTGCGGGCTCAGCAGCGGTCGCGGACCGAGTTCGGCGGGCGTCAGCTTGTGCGGTTCGCCGAGCACGTCGAGAACGGCGATGGCGATCTCGTTGTGCCCCAACGAGTTCAGGTGCAAGCGGTCCGGTGCCCACAGGCGCCTGTCCCGCAATCGGCGCATCGCCCACATGTCCACCAGCAGCGCCCCGTGCCGCGCGGCGATGCCGCGGACGTGCTCGTTGTAGATCGCGACGCGGCCCCGGATCTTGCGGAACAACGCGTCTTCGACCCCGTCGACCCCGGTGAAGAGGACGACCCTCGCACCGGTGGCGACGACCTTGCCGACCGCGGCGTCGTAGTCGTCGATGAGGGCGTCGATGTCGACCTTCGGCCGCATCAGGTCGTTGCCGCCCGCGTAGAAGGTCACGAGGTCCGGGTCCAGCGCGAGTGCCGGTTCGAGCTGCTCGGCGAGGACCTGCCCCAGGAGCTTGCCGCGGATCGCGAGGTTGGCGTAGCGGAAGTCCTGGTGGTTGGCCGCGAGCCGGCCCGCGACGCGGTCGGCCCAGCCGCGGACGCCGTTGGGGGACGACGGGTCCTCGTCGCCGACACCCTCGGTGAAGGAGTCACCGAGACAAACTAAGCGGTTGGTCATCGCACGGGACACAGGACGGGCCCCTCAAGTCGTGATGGCATACCCGGATGCTACCGAGGCGATCGAGCCCGGATGGATCGGCCCTGCTCAGGTACGCCCTCGGCCGCCCGGACGGCCATCATGGCCGCGTTCTCCCCAACGTCGGTACCAGGGTCAGCACTGTGGTGCGTAGGCGCGATCAGGCACGTAGCGGAACCACTCTTGTTCGGTGATCCGCTGTCCCACCGCGGCACAGATCTGGGCGGCTGCCCGATCCGGGTCGGTCTCCCACAGCCGGATGGCCTTCTCCGCGGTACCGGCGGTGAGCGCACGGCCGTCGGGGGTGAACTCGACAACGAAGATCGAGTCCAGAGCCGCCGTCAGTGTCGCGAGCCAACGCGGTGATTCAGGGTTCGTGACGTCCCAGGTCCAGATCGTGTGGTCGTAGCCGCCTGCGGCAACGGTGGTCCCATCCGGACTGAACGCGACCGAGTAGACATAGTTCGTCGCGCCGACCAGTGGATTGCCCAGGGCCCGGGGTGCGGTGGAATCGGCCAGGTCCCAAAGGCGGACCGTCTTGTCGGCACTGCCGCCCGCCAGCAGCTTCCCCTTGGGCGCGAACACCACGGAATGAACGTATCCGCTGAACCCCTCCAGGGGCTTCAGCGGCCGTGCCGAAGCGGGGGCACTGATGTCCCAGAGCCAGATCTTGCTGTCGAGACTGCCTGCCGCGAGCAAGGTGTCGTCAGCGCTGAACGACAGCGAGTACACGCTGTTGCCCGGCCCGGCCAAGGTCGCCACTCGCGTGATCGATCCGAGGTCGGTCACGTTCCACAGCGTGACGGTGTGCTCGTCGCTGCCGACCGCGAGCCGGCGACCGTCCCGGCTGAACTCCAAAGTCTGTACGAGGCTGCCGCTCGCGCGTAGGGGCGGTCCGGCGATCACGGGCGCGTCGGGGTTCGTCAGGTCGTAGAGGACGACACCGCCGTTGTCGAGGCCTGCGGCGGCGACGCGACCGTCCGGGCTCAGCGCCACGGAGCCGGAAAAGGTGTCGCTGGGGTGCGGGGCCGCCAGGACGCTGCCTCGCCGGGCCGGGCGCGCCGGATCCGTGGTGTCCCAGAGTTCGGTCGTGTTCGTGGTGAATCCGGCGCTCGTGATCAGGGTGTTGGTGCTGCCCGCGTACTCCAGCGACAGGACGCTGTTCGCTCGATTCCCGATCCGTTGTCCGGGCAACGGCCACAGCCGGGTGACGCCGTCCGCCGCCACGGTGGCCAGAGCGGTGCCGCCGTCGAGGAACTCCGTGCCGGTCACCGGCCCGGGATGGGGGAAGGACACGATCACGCGGGCCGTCGTCCGATCCCAGATCCTGACCGAACTGTCGGAACTGCCCGCCGCGAGTGTGCTGCCGTCCGGTCCGAAGGCGAGAGCGTTGATCCGGCCGGTCGCACCGGTGAGCGTCGGGAGAGCGGCCGGGCGACGGAGGTCGGTCGTGTTCCACAGGTAGACGTTCCGATCCGCGCTGCCCGCGGCCAGTGTCCTGCCGTCGGCGGCGAACGCGAGGCTCAGGATCCTGCCCGGCCCACGCAGCGGCTCGCCGAGCGGCGACGGTTCGGCCGGGTCGGCCACGTTCCACATTCTCACGGTCCGGTCCGCGCTCCCCGCGGCCAGTGTGCGGCCGTCAGGGGAGAAGGTCACCGTGTGAACGTAGCCCGTGAAGCCGGTCAGAGCCGCCACCAGCCGTGGATTCGCCGGATCGGTCATGGAGATGAGGCGAACGGTGTTGTCCGCCGATCCCACCGCGAGGAGCGCGCCGTCCGGGCTGAACGCGGTCCCGTAGACGGTGTTGCCGAAGTCTGCCATCGGCTTGCCGAGCAGGACAGGGCGCGCCGGATCCGAGATGTTCCAGACCCGAATCCGACGATCGCCGCCGCCCGCCACGAGAACGTCGCCCCGCGGGCTGATGTCGAGTGAGAAGATCGTGTCGTCCCCGCCCTCGAAGGGCGGACCGGCCTGGACCGGTTGTCCGTTCTGGCGACGCGTCCACAGCTGGATCTGCTTTCCCGTACCGGCCGTCGCGAGCAGGGAACCATCGCGGGTGGAGGCGACCGCCTGGAGGACCTGCAGTGGACCGAGGAGCCGGGCCGCGATCGGGCTCGCGGTGGAGTCGAGAACGCTCGCCCTTGCTTCCGGGGTAGGCGAAATGCGGTACGCGGCCAGACTCAGCTGGGCCGCCAGGGACACGTCGCTCGTACGGAACCGGTCTGCCTGTGAAGCGAGCTCTCTCGATTGTGTCAAATCCCGCTGCCGGGCGGTCGCCGCGGTTTGAGTAACCGCGTAAGTGATCATGGCGCTCGCCAGCAGCACACAGACGGCGATGATCGAGAAGAGCCCACGCCGGATTCGTCTCCGGTTGCGCAGGTCGCGCTGTTCCGTCTCGTGGCGGGCGTTCGACGCGGTGAGAAATTCGCGCTCCGTGGCGTTGAGCAGTGCCCGATGGCCCGCCTTCGCCGCCCACTCGCTCGCCGCCGCCAGCTGGGCACCACGATAGAGCAGGTCGACGTCCGCACCGGCCTCTTGCCAAGCCGATGCGGCATGCCCAAGGCGCCGGTGCAGCGCGTGACCGGCGCGGTCTTCGTCCAGCCAGCCACGGAGTCGCGGCCAGGCGAGGATCATCGCTTCGTGTGCGATCTCCACCCCGTCCTCGGCGACGGTGAGCAGCCGTCCTCGGACGAACCGGTCCAGGACTTCGGAGGAGATCTGGTCAGTGGTGCCGTCTTCGATCTCCGAGACCGAGACCCGGCGGCGAATGTCCGGCAGCGCGTCACCGGTGTGAACGAGACGGAGAAACATACGGCGCGCTCGTCCACGCGCGACGGACCCCAGCCGATCGTAGATGTCCTCCGCCGTCTGGGTGACGGCTTGATGGATCCCTCCGCACTTCCGGTACGCCTCCAGCGTCAGCCTGCCGTTCTGGCGGCGCTCCCACGTCATACGCAGCGCGTGGGCGAGCAGAGGCAACGCGCCGGAGTCGCAGGCCGCGGCCGAGCCTGCCGGTGCGAGGTCCCGCAGGATGACGTCGACCAGGCCCGGCTCCAGCGACAGCCTGGCCTTGGCGGCCGGACCGGCGATGACGTCCGAAAGCTCCTTCCGCGACATCGGTCCGATGACGACCTGGCCGTCGCCCAGCGCCGCGGCGAGCATCGGATCGTCCGTTGCCTGCGGGAAGAAGTCCGCGCGCATCCCCAGCACGACGACCGTGCTGGCGGCGCCGCTCGCGACCTTGTCGGCGAGATAGCCGATCGCGCGCACGAAGGTCTGGCGCTCCGAGTGCTCGACCTCGGCGCTGAACAGTTCCTCGAACTGATCGATGATCAGGACGGCACCTTCCCGCCCCTCGGCCTCGAGCCGATCGCGCAACGCCGGATGCAGAAGTCGCCACGTGAGATCGGCCGGGTTCTCGTCGAGCTGCCGTGCGACCTCCTCCCGCTCGACACCGAGCAGGTCGGCGAGCCGCAGGCAGGGACGAGCTCCTGGCGTCATGAACATGACCGATCGGTCACCTTCGGCGGGATCGGCGAGCGCGGGTATCACGCCTGCCCTGAGGACCGAGGACTTGCCGACGCCGGAGGCGCCCACGACGAACAACGGACGGCCGCGTAAGGGGCGATTCCGTATCCTGCTGAGGATCAGATCCGTGATGGCGGTCCGTCCGAAGAACCAGTCGGTGTCGTTTTCGCCGAAAGCCTCCAGTCCTCGGTACGGAATCGGGCCACCGGAGGGTTCTGGGCCAGGACGCCTGCGTAGTCTTTCAATAGCGTCGAACCATCGTTCGCGGAGCTTCTCGTCATGGACCCCGAGAACTTTCAGCAGCCGTGCGAACCCTGAACCGCCGCCACTCTGCGGAAGATTTCGCCCGCGCGTGTAACCGTTCAGCGTGGTGACCGGAATTTTGGCCCTGCGCGCGGCCTCCCGCCTGCTCAGCCGGGCGCGGAGGCAAAGTGTTTCGAGTGCGCTTCCGAATTCCTCGCGATCGCTGAACCGGCTCGGTTCTATCTCTGGGGCGGTCACGAGTCGATGCTCCCCTTGATCGGAATCGAACACGAAAAGCCTTGCCACGAGGCTGTGGGGCGTCGTCCGAACAGGCGAACGAGGGTCTGGTCGACCGCGTACGGGAATGTACGAATCACGTCGCCCACCGCCTCCGGAGTGTCCGAGGTTGTCCGAGTATCTGAAGATTCGTATCGCCGGACCTGGGAACTGCGGTTGACTGACGACGAACCCGGGAAGACGGCGAATCCGCCGGCCGGGCGACAGGCGAGCAGTCGGCCATGGGTGTCCTTCCGAATTGTCGACCCATTACCAAACCCTGGCGCGACCAGTCTCGTCAAGGACAGAACCTGGACAACAAATTACACAATCGGACGGGGTAATGACTCTTGTGATCGAATGGAGAGGAAGACGATCAGACGATGATTATTTCGCATCACCGGGAACGGTGATCCGCGCATCG
Source organism: Amycolatopsis oliviviridis (assembly GCF_014654365.1). Classification (GTDB taxonomy): domain Bacteria; phylum Actinomycetota; class Actinomycetes; order Mycobacteriales; family Pseudonocardiaceae; genus Amycolatopsis; species Amycolatopsis oliviviridis. Next base: position 1,212,312 of record NZ_BNAY01000001.1, on the reverse strand, counting down.
AGGGGATATCAAGGATGATCGTTTACCGACTGCCTTGTTTGCTTACGGTCGCCGCCTGGGAAAGCTGTCTGAGCGGCGAAGACCGCCCATTCGGCGAAGACGGTGTATGGCGCCCCGCAGCGGTCGAGCAGGGGATCGAGCTCGACTTCTCGGCCGTGGAGTTCGTGCACTTCGAAGCCTTGACCTGCGCCCTGCTTCTCCTGGACTCCGCTGTGCGCGGCGGAGTCGCGGCCACCGTCGTCCTGCCAACGGGGGCGCTTCCGGTCGTCGGAGGCGGGAAGGTCGAGGAACCGTCCGGCGATACGCACGCGATGGAGACACTCGATCGCCATGCCGCTTGGCAGGCACGGGCCAGGGAAGAGGCTCGGGCGTTCATGCGTGACGTGGGCTTCTTCGACGCACTGCGCCCCGGGCATTGGCCCGCCGGCGCCGTCCGGGTCGAGGACTCCGCGGCTCCGGAACCCCACCTTTCCCGACCGGAAGGTGCCTCGGCCGCGGCGATCGAGCCGCTCGACGAGGCCAAACTCCTGCGCCGCCGCAGAATCCTGCCGTTTCGCTGGGTGCCGGTCGACGAACACGGTGCCTCGGCGCCGGACGTGCTCGTCGAGGCCTTGGGACGGTTCACCGACATGGGGCTGTCCCGCTCGGATGCCCGCGCGGTCACCCAAGCGGTTCTCCGCGAGCTGGTCGAAAACGTCGGTGTGCATTCGCGAGTCGATCCCACGCGGCCCACGTTCGCGCTGATCGCGGCCGTACTCGTGGATGACGACCTCTACGTGAGCCGTCGCGACGGTCTCCCGCGTCCCGCGAACGGCTTGGCCGATGCCCTGGCCGCAAGCGGCACCGGCGGCCAGGTGTTGCAGTTGGTCGTGGCCGACTCGGGCTATGGCCTTCTCCGCCGGCTGCGGCAAGAACGGGCCGAGGGCTCTTCTCCGTTGTCCGCACGGGAGCTCGTGCTTCGCGCCTTCGACAGGCACATGATCGGCGCGGATCCCGCTGGAAGCGGTGGGACCCTCGGCCTTTGGCGAGTCGCGCGCCTCGTCGGCAGCTACCGCGGCCTCGTGCTGACGCGGTCCACGGACGCGGTGATCGGCAAGAGCTACGCCGCGGCCGACCAGGAGATCTTCGAGGAAAAGTTGCCTTCGTGGGCTCCTGGCACGGTCATCGAGGTGATCCTGCCGATCCGTGACTACCTCACCCGGGCGCTGTCGCGGCCCTGGGCCTGGCGGTCCAGTGCGCACGCCGACGCGCGGTGGGAGGTCGTCACCTGCCAACTCCATCCCGCGGACGGGATCGGGGACGCCGACCGCGCACGCCTGGACGAGGCGGCCCTGCTCGCACAGGACGGAAGCCGGACCGCGGGAGTCGTCGCCACGGCACAGGTTCGGAAACCTGGGACGGGCTTCACGGAGATCGGGGTCCAGACCGCCCTGTCGCGAGCACTCGACGTAGCCAGTCTCACCCCGCACCAGGCCGCGCTCGTCCTGGTCTTCCCCAACGCCGATCCTCGGCTCCTCGACCTCAGCGTCGCGGGCCTCAACGCGGACGAGGATCGTGAAGGCGAACTGAGCCAGCGCAACCGGGTCCGGAGCCCGATCCTCGTGCTCGGCGCGTCCGGAGCCCCCTTGTGGTGTGGCGGTTCGGTCTGCCTCCGTGCCGTTCTGGACGGGCTGACGGCGGCGGGCGGTGCGCTGCCGATTTCCGAAGTGGCGCGACTTTGGACCGGAGTGGGCCGGGAACCCGACAGGCTGTGGCCGACCCTCAACGCGCACCCGCATCTGATCACCGTCACCACCGCCGAGGTCGTGCTGAGGGTCTCGGCGGGTGACGCGGTGCGGGCGTTGGGCGAGTACGTCCGGGAGCACCTCGCCGAGGCGATCCAGCAAAGTGGCCCTGGCGTGGTAGAGGGGTACTTCCGCACCCCCACCCTCAGGGTGGCGAACCGCTGGATCGATGGCGACCAGCTGGCGAACGGCACGGTGGGCCGTGACCTCGTGACCTTCCTCCAGGCACGGGCGGTCGAGGAGGCGGCCCTCCCCGGGCAGGACCGAAACCGGCCACTCGTCGTGGCGCGAGCATCGACGACCGCGGCCTTGCTCGCGGCACAGCTGAGCGAATGTCTCTACCGCGACGGCCGGTTCTACGATCTGCCCGGGGAACTCGACCTGGACGGAAGCCAGGTCAGCGAGCAAGTGCCGCGACGGGCGAACGTCGTCATCTGCACCGACGTACTCTCGACCGAGAACACCACTCGCAGGGCCGCCGCCGCCCTCGTCGGCAAGCACGCGGTCCCGATCGCCGTGGTCTGTGTGGTCGACGCGAGAACGCATTCGGGGCCGATCCGGATGTTCAATCGCGACATCGCGGTCCTGTCCCTGGTAACCGTGGACGTGGCGGCCACACCGCGGCCGGAGGCCCCTCCGGTGGACATCGATCCGATTCACCGCCGGCCGGTCGAGCCGGGCGAGATACCGTCACCGCGTCGCACGCCGATCGCCGAGGAAACGCTTCTGGGCTGGTGCGCCGAGAACGACGACTCCCTGCGGCTCGGTCACGTGGAGAGCATCCCGCAGGCTCGGCACTTCAGTGCCTATCCGCAGTTGGATCGTCTGCTGCGCGACAAGGACGCCGGCGAGAAGGTACGGGCCGCGATCCGCGACACGTTCGGTGACGTCACACGGCAGTGGCAGTCGGACCACTTGCGGGCGGAGGGCCTGCTTACGCGGTACTGGGTCTGGCATCCCGGTAGCCCGGACGACTACGCGGGGAGGCTGGCCGCGCTTGTCAGCGAAGTGCTGACCGAGGACGGCGCCTCCGTCGCCGGTGTGGAGTCGATCCCGAGGGCGGTCGCCGGAAGCAGATGGACGTTTCCCGCGAGTCTCCCGGTACCCGCGGCGCTGGGGACCGTGGTGGTCGTCGATTGGGGTTCGCTGAGTTCGACCTCGATCCATCAGATGATCAGACTGGCGGCCGAGGCGGGAGCCTCCGCGATCGTGGCCTTGGTCCTGCTCGATCAACTGGACGGACAGGATTCGGACGCGTTACGTGCGGTCAGCGCGCTACGTGCTCGCCGGAACGGCCGAGCCGGGCCTGCAGTTCCCACGGAGGTCCGGTTCCTGACCACCAGCAGCCTCGGCCGTCTCGCCGTTCCCGATTGTTCTCTCTGCGAGATCAGGGATCTTTACGAGGAATACGCGGAGTCTGCTCCGCGAGCCCTGCGCGGGCACGCGGAACGGCTCAAACAACGCACGAGGCTGCGGACACGCGCCGAGCTCTTCGGTGAAGTACCGGTGGACGTCTTCAAAGTACCGATCCGGGGCGAGGAGATGGCCGACTACCTGCGCTGGCGCGGTCTGCTGCTGAGAGCGCTGGGAGAGACCTCCGCACGGCAGGAGGTCCTCGACCGGATCACCAGACTGGATGACGGCGATCCCGCGGACGACTCACCAGGCAAGTGGACGAGAGACGGATTACTGCGGCTCACCGCGGCCGAGCAGACCTGGCTGAAACTTCCCCCGCTCAGGTTCGCGGCCGCGCGGGAACGGCTGGCGGCCATCTGCGAGACCGCCTTGAGAAGCTCGCAGATCGGCAACCCCTGGTTCCGGACCCAAGCGGTCATGGTGATGGCCGCGGCCGAAGCACAGACCTTCGTCGCACTGCTGCCCAAGCTGATGGCACGAGCGGTCGCCGTGGACGAACGGGAGTTCAGCGACCAGTTGCTCCTCGAATGCCATCGTCTTCTCCGGCGTCCTTTGGAGGACATGCCGATCGATCACGCGGCCCTGCGAAGCGCACTCACCCGATGTCGTGACCGTCTCGAAAGCATGCTCGGCCACGACGAGACGCGAGTGGTCCGGAGGTCCGTGGGGATCGTCAAGGAACTTCTCGGGGTGGTCGAGATCAAGACCATGCCACGCCCGCGCAACCCCCAGCATGGCTGGTGGTTGCTTCGGGAGAAGCTCAGCAGACACGTGCGGGCACACCGGATGGAGGCCACACTGCTCCGGGTCCGGGACTTCGTGGAAGACCTCGTTTTCGCCCGGCCGCCCAGCACGAGGATCAGAGAAGCCCTGTCGGATTGGGAACAGTGCAGCACGCAGCTGTGCGAGCGCGCGTTGGTCAACATGACGGTGTTGAACGACATCCTCACCGGCGACTACGTCTCCGATCGCTTCGGCCAACGTGATCAGCGCCTTCTGCTCGCGGCGATCTCCGACCCGGACTTCGTCGAGCTTCGCCTGGTACAGGAAGGCCTTGAGGACCTGATCGAGCGAAGCTGGACGCCTGAGGATCCGGAGTGGCGCCGCCAGCACGCGGAACTGCTGAGCCGGCTCAGATGGTGGCATCGCATGTTCACCACGACCCATGTCGGGCCCGGTCGCACGGCACTGTTCGTCGAACTGGTCGATTCCGCACCGGTGGTCCCGGCACCGCGGGTCGACAGGCTTCTCCAGTCGTCGGGAATGGCCTTCGCCTGCACAGGCCGTGAAATCGGTGAAGTCACCGAGGCCTTCTGCCCGGGCCCGTTGTTCGACGAGGCTGTCGCGCACGTCGTGGCCAATATCGGGCAACACGCGATCTCGGGCGCCACCCCCGTGGTGCGAGTCGAATACAGCCTGGTGGAGCGACGGCGGATACGACTCATCATCCGGAACACCGGCACCCGCGCGACCGACCGCCTCGGGCACGGTCTCCGCTCACTCAACGACAAGCTCCGGCCATTCGGCGGTTCGATAGCGGGGGTTCGCCTCGACGGTGAATGGGCCTTCGCCACGGAGATCTCGTTGTCCGTCTGGCAGGGAGTTTAGATGAGACACCTCATTCGAGGACTGATGGTCGACGACCTGGAGAAGAACCGCAATTCGGTCAGTCTCCGGCTGAGTCAGCAGCTGGAGGCCAAAGGCTGGTCCGTCGCCTGGACGATGGTCGGGGACCCGAACGAGGCACGTAAGTTGCTCGCGGAGGCTCCTCCGTTCGACCTGTTCGTGATCGATCTGCTCTTCGACCGGGAAGATTTCGACGACACCGAGCCCAGGGGACTGGAAATCGTCGAGTTGGCCCGGGTGACCGCGCCGAAAGGCTACATCTTCGTGATCAGCATGGGCGATGATCACCGCCGCGATCTCTTCGCAGGTGCCGAGGAACTGGGAGCGCACAAAGTACTCCGCCGGGCGGAGTTCACCACCGAATCGAAGATCAACAGTCCGGCTTCGGTGGCGGCCTCGATCCGGGATCATTTGCTCGGCAACGCGAGCGTGGTCGAGGTCGAGGTGCGGGCCGACCGGACCGACCCGGCCGTTCAGGCTTTGATGTACGACGTCGGAGAAGCGACTCTGACACAGCTGCACCGGCTGATACTCGAGGCCACCGACGACGCCACCGACGCCGTGGAAGTCAAATGTCTGGTGCCGGGGGCATCCGGCGCGAGCGTGTGCACCACGACCGCGCAGGTACTGCGTGGACCGACCTTGCATCACGTGCTCAAGGTGGGCCGCACCGCCGAAGCGTTGTTCAGGGAGACGCGGGGTGTGCTGCGGGCTCGTCAGCTGCTGCCGCAACGGTTCGTCGTCCCGATCCAGCCGGAACAGCCGGTCGGCCCGGTCAACGGCTGGTTCGCGACGGGAGCCCATCTCGACCGGGACGCGCTGACACTCCGGGGCTGGCTCGGCTCCGGGCCCACGCCGGAGCTGGTGTGCGACCTCTTCGATCTGCTGTTCTCCGATTGCCTCGGCGCGCTGTACGACTCGACAGGCGAGGACATCGACAGGCCCGCGCCGTCGCTGTTCGAACTTCCTTACTTCCGGCAGTGCCTCGTGCTGGACGCGATGGAAGAGCTCACTCCACTGCTCGTCCACCCCGACGGGGGAGGGCTCGACGACGCTACCCGGCTGCGCGCGGACGTCGGCTCGTTCGTCACCGAGGGGCGGCTGCCGGGCGTCCAAGAGCGCAGTCTGCCTCAGCTCAGCCGGGTCTGCGCCGCGCACGGCGATCTGCATGGCGGGAACATCCTGGTCTATCCCGGGCGGCATCCGTCACCGGCTCTGATCGACTTCAGCGAGTTCGGAAAGGCGCACTGGGCCTTCGATCCGGCCAGGTTGATCGTCGATCTCCTGATGTACGGGATCGACGCGGGGGCGGAGTCCGCTTTCTTCTACGGACTTCCAGTGTGGCGACGGCTGGTGGCGGCGATCGGCGAACTGTCCACCGATCTTCACGCGGTTTCCCAGGACGGGATCACGACAGCTTGTTTGAGCGGACTCGGCTGGCTCGTCTCACAACTGCGGCAGATCTGCCACCAGCTTCGAACCGAAGCCGACTACCAGCGGAATCGGTGGGAATGGCATCTGGCCCTGGGCAGCCTGCTGTTGCGCATGAGCTACCACCGGGACATGACGCCGCCGAAGAAAGTGGCCGGCCTGATCGCCGCGCACGACCAACTGACCGCTGCCGCGGCAGCCCTGCCCGCACGCACATGACCGGACGGAGCATCCCCGGGTCAGCCGGTGGTCGAACTGGACGACACGAACTTCCAGGCGCTGTCCCGGGGGCTGTGGATCCAAGCGCGGGTGATGACCTCCTTCGTCGCCACCCGCACTCCTTTGTACGAGGCCACGTCCGTCCCTCGATGTCCGTGTCTGACGACCGCCCGGTGGATCACATCGGAGATCGCGACCACGAGGTCCGCCTGTGGCTGGTGAGCGAACTCCTCACGGACCACCGCCGCATCGACCAGCCGGCAGGCCAGATTGAGCTCCGTTCCGATCCAACCGTGGGGACCCTGGACCACTTCTCCCGCATGGATCGCGACGCGGACGCGGATCCGGCGTTCTGCCGGAGCCGCCGTGTTGTGGGCGTGCAGCCGGGTTCGCAGTGCGGGAACGAAGGGGTCGATGAGCATCGCTTTGGACACGACGGGCGAGACGAAGATGAGCATCCCGTCGCCGCGGTCTTCGAACCGGAGCCGGGCGCGGGACAACCCCGAGGCCCGTAAGGCCGCGTTGACCACGGTGTCGAGGTCCTCGCGCGCGGTCAGCTGAGCGAGGTCGCCGCGCGCACCGAAAGCGACCAAGTCGATCACGATGATGGACCGGTGCTGCGGATCTCGACGGCGGCAGCGCCACCGATGACGTAGGTGGGGAGTCAGTGCGGCCAAGGCCGCCGCGGGCCGGATCATCGCCGTTTTCAGTTCCATGATTGCTCGCCTTCGCCGCCGATTCCTGGTCACACCGATCGTGCGGGTGGCGGTAGCGCGATTGACGGAGCGCGGGGGAAACGTGACCGCGGCACACGAAGACGGACCGCCATGAACGCCATTCGCTCGGCGTTCCTTGACAGGATTGAACACCAGACCAAAGGAGATGTCGTGGCGCTGAGGCGTGAACCGACACCGGTCGGGGCGGTCGCCGAGCTGTTCGACCGGCTGCACGAACTGCATCTGGACGCCGGTGAACCTGGAGTTCGGCAGATCGCGTCAGGCATCGGTCGCGGGGTGCTCAGTCACACTTCCGTGCACAATACCTTTCGCGGGCCGAAAGTCCCCAAATGGGGACACCTCGAACTGATCGTCGACCAGCTCGGCGGGGACACGGAGGCGTTTCGACGGCTGTGGCGGCTGGCTCGCCTCGCAGAACTCGCCTCGTCCGGCGAGGGGGAGGCGGACGCCGCGCCACCGCCGGACTCGGATGCCGCGGAGATGGCCGCTCCGCCTGGTCCGAGTGCCCGCGGCGCGGACCGCCGGTTCGACTTCGTGCTGGTGACGAGCAGGATACCGTTCAGCAATCACACAAAGGGCTTCCTGAGCGCGGCCGGCGCCGGACTCGATCAGATCCTCCAGCGCCTGGTGTCCGAGCGAAAGGGTGGCTGGGTCGGCTGGGCTCGCCGGGACTGCGACCTGGACCGGGTCGAACCATCACCTGATCTTTCGCTGCTGCCCGTGATGCTCTCCGAGCGTGAAATCGAATTGCATCTCGAAGGCCACTGCAATTCAACGCTATGGCCGCTTTACCACGACGCGATCGAGCGGCCCGAATTCCACCGCGCCTGGCGTGAGACCTATCGCCTGATCAACAAACGTTACGCGGAAACGGTCGTGCACGCCGCCGCGCCGGGCGCCACGGTCTGGGTCCATGACTATCAACTTCAGCTGGTGCCCGAAATGCTGCGCGAACGCAGGCCGGACCTCCGGATCGGATTCTTCTTGCACACCCCGATGCCGCCGTTCGAGCTCTTCACGAAGTTGCCGGATCGTGGCGAGGTCTTACGAGGTCTGCTCGGTGCCGACCTGGTCGGCTTCCAGGGGCGGAGAAGCCTCGGCAATTTTCTCCTGCTGTGCCGAGAACTCCTTCATCTGAGAACTTCGGCAGACGGGGTGGAAGTGGGTGGACGCACCGTCATGACCGGTGTGTATCCGTCGTCGATCGATGTCGTCGCCGTCGAAGAGCTGGTCGGTCAGCCCCGGACGGAAAGGCGGGCTCGGCAGATCCGCGCGGAGCTCGGTGATCCCGGCGTGCTGGTCGCCGGAATCGATCGGCTGGACTACACGAAGGGCATCGAGCAACGCATGGTGGCCTACGGCGAGATTCTCGAAGACCTGCGGTCGGTCGCGAGTCCTCCTGCTTTCATCCAGGTCGCGACCCTGAGCCGGGAGCGAGTGGCGAGGTACGCGAGCTTGCGCGAAAGAGTCGATCGACTGGCCGGGCGCCTCAACGGCAGCTACGGCCGGATGGGAAGTCCCGCGGTGCGCTACACGAACAATGCGCTCGACTTCAGCGAGGTCGTAGCACTGTATCGGGCGGCCGACATCATGGTGGCGACTCCGCTGAGCGACGGCATGAACCTGGTGGCCAAGGAATACGTCTCGAGCCGCGTAGACGACGAGGGGGTCCTGATCCTGAGCGAGTTCGCCGGCGCCGCGGCGGAGTTCGGTGAAGCCATCCTCGTCAATCCGAACGACACCGGGAAGCTGAAGGACGCGATCCTGCGGGCCATCGCGATGTCGCCAGGTGAGCAAGGCGAACGAATGAAAGCGATGAGGGATCGCTTGCGAGCGAGAGACGGTCACGTGTGGGCGGCGTCGTTCGTCGCGGCGCTTCAGGCGGCCTCCTCCCGTCTCGCCGACAAAGGCGGTCCTTGACAGTGCCCGGCGTCATTCATACATTCATACGGCAGTTGTCAATCTGTATGAATGACGCTGGGAGTTGATCCGTATGCGGCTCGGCAAGACGGCTGTCGTCCTCGGTGGCAGCGCCGCCGGTCTCTGCACCGCAGGAGCACTCGCCCCGTATTTCGACGAGGTGCTGGTCCTCGAACGCGACGAGCTCCCCGCCGAGGCCGAACATCGGCGCGGGGTTCCGCAGAGCAAGCATCCGCATTTCCTGCTGAACTCGGGCCGCCGCGCGATCGGTGCGCTGTTCCCCGGGTTCGAGGACGACCTGATCGCCGCCGGCGGACTGCATCTCATGCCTTCCATGGACGCCGCCTATCTCGACGGCGAGGGCTGGTCGGCCCGGAAACGCAGCGCGATGACGATGATCTACAGCTCGCGCATCCTCATCGAGCGCGTGCTGCGCGACAAGGTCCGGGAGCTGCCCAACGTCGTGATCCGCGAAGGTGTCGCGGTGAGCGGCTTGACCACCCGGGACGGCGAAATCACCGGGGTCGCCCTCTCCGACCGCGACGAGCACATCGCCGCCGATTTCGTGGTGGACGCGATGGGCCGCGGTTCCTCCGTCGGTGCTTGGCTGGCGGCGGCCGGCTGGCCCGAGCCCGAAGTGCGGACCCTCGACGCGAAGGTCACCTACACCTCGCGTTGGTACGACCTGCCCGCACCCGACGAACGACCCGGGTCCTGGTGGTGGCAGCACCTGGTGATCATGCCGACACCCCACAAGGGCACGCATCCGGACGAGCACGAGTTCCTGGTGAACTTCTTCCCGATCGAGGGCAACCGGGTCATCGCGTGCATGGGTTCATGGGGACTCGAAATGCCGCGGACGACCGAGGCGTTCGTCGAGTCGGCCCGCCGGGTGCGGGCGCCGCTGTTCGCGGCCGCGATGGACCGGTCCACTCCGACCTCCGAAGTCCACTTGACCCGGTCCACCGGCAACAAGTGGCGACGGTACGACAAGCTCCGCACCCCGCCGAAGCGCCTGGCGTTCGTCGGCGACTCGATCTGCGCGTTCAACCCGTTCTACGCGCAGGGCATCAGCTCCGCCGCGGGATCGGCGCTGCTGCTGCGCGAGCACCTCGCCCGCGCCGACCGTCTCGACGCGCGATTCTCCACTGCTTTCCTTGCCGCGCAGAGAAAGCTGCTCAACGTGCCGTGGAGTCTGGCGATGGCGCGGGACCAGGGCTACGCCTGCGCGGTGGGCACCGAGAAGGCGGGGGAGTGGAAGCGCCGACTTCTCTCGGCGATGTCCGGACCGGCGTTCAGGCTCATCGTCGGCGCCGCCCGCGAGGACGACGTCGTCGACGAGCACTTCGCGAAGGTGTTCAACCTCGACGAGTCGCTGCGCGACATGATGACGAACCCGCGGGTGCTCGCGGGACTCCTGCGCTACCGGATCCGGGCCGCACTGGGGCGGCACCGGATCCCCTTCGACTTCGATGCCCGCGCCGAGCCGCCGGTCACGGACTACTCACCGGAAGGCGGCGCCGCGAAACCGGCGGTCACCCGATGAGCGCCGTATGCGGGCCGGACGCCGAAGCCGTCACCCGCGGACTCGGGTTCGACTGTCACGACGTCTCGCCCTGGCTCTCGCTCCGTCCACCATGGGACGCGGCGCACTGGACGATGCCGCTGCTGGAACTGCTCGTCCTCGGGGGTGCGATCTTCGCGCTGGTGCACGCCATCCGACGACACCGTCAGGGCGATTCGACCAACCTGGCCCTGTGGTGCGCCTCGCTGGTCTACCTCTTCGTCATCGAGCCGCCGCTGTACTTCCCGGAATGGTTCGGATTGGAGAGCCAGTACGGCTTCATCTTCGCCCACAACCGGTTCACCGTTCAGTTCATGTGGGACCGGCTGCCGCTCTACATCGTGGCGTTCTACCCGATGATCAGCCAGCTCGCCTACGAACTCGTCCGGTCGCTCGGGATCTTCCGGGCCAGGGGCGCGCTGATCGGCTCGGTGGCGGTCGCCTTCGCCTGCCAGCTCTTCTACGAGGTTTTCGATCACCTCGGCCCCCAGCTGAAGTGGTGGGCCTGGAACGGCGGCAACCGGATCGTCAACCACCCCGCGCTGGATTCGGTGCCCATGAACAGCATGCTGCTCTTCGCCTCCGTGTCGATGGGTGCCATGACCTGGCTGGTGATACGGCTGGCCGGCGGACCGCGGCGAGGATGGTCGCTCGCGGGGCGCATCGCGCTGGCGGGTGTCCTCACCCCGCCGACCATGGCGATCGCCGGTCTCCCGTCGAGCCTGTTCGACGGGAACACGACCGCGCAGGCCTGGGTCCTCGGTACCGAGCTGGCGCTGCTGTGGGTGGCAGGCACCTGGATCTTCGCCCGGCATCGCGGTCCCGGCGAACCGTTGGCGCCCTTCGCCCGAATCTATCCCGCCGTCTACCTGGCCGGGATGGCCGTGTTCTGGCTGGGCGCCCTGCCTGCCTACCTCTCCGCCGAGGACGGAGTCACCGAAGACGGCACCCCGATCGGGAGCGGGCTCTACGTGCTGGCCTGCTTCGCGGCCGCCGGCCTGATGCTCACCGCGCTGTACCGCGTCCGTCGCGGGACACCTGCCATCGCCTGAGATCCGCCGTTCGGGAAAGATGAAGCCATGGGGCACCACGGATGGCAGGGCAACCCGCCCGGAACCGAGCAGGAGGCTCGCCGCCGGATCGTCGAGGCGGCGACTGCCTGCATCGACCGCGTCGGCCTCGCCAAGACCAGCCTCTCCGACGTCGCCGCCGAAGCGGGCATCACCCGGCAGACCGTCTATCGCTACTTCCCGAGCTTGGCCGACATCCTCGGCGCTGTCGCGCTGGACCGGGTCGAAGAGTTCGCCAGACGCATGGAACGGCATCTGGCCTCGTTCGGCACCGCCGCCGAGGTCGCCGCGGAATCCGTGGTGTTCGGCGTCCGGGCGGTCCCCGACGATCCCCACCTGGGGCTGCTCCTGAAAGCGGGCGAAGCCGACGTCTTCACCGTCGCGGTCACGTCGTCGCAGTCCTTCTCGCTGGGCGCGCGGATCCTTCGGAACGTGCCGATCGACTGGGCCGCGGTGGGCGTCACTACCGACGCAGACTTCGAGGGGCTCGCGGAAACGCTGATGCGGCTGTTCCTCTCGTTCCTGCAGTATCCCTCGACGCCGCCGCACACCGACGACGAACTCCGCGTCCTCGTCCACCGCTGGATCGGGCCCGCCCTGAACGCACGCCCGTGACAATCGAAGCCCGTGAACTATCGACGTAGATGGTAGTTATTCACCGACAATAGTCAGGGTTCTTGTCTGGCCTTCACGATCCTGCCACCCTCGCCGAAGACGATCATCGGCGAAAGGGGAGTGCATGGGATGGTGGTGGCAGGCATTCTCCGAGGCCGCACCGTGGTCGCTGCTCGCCGCCGCGGCCGGTGCGGGCGTCGCCGAATTCGTGGCGCGGCTTCGCGGGAAACGGCGTCGTGCCTTCGTGGTCGTGCTGGATTTCGCTTTGCTGGCTTCGCTTTTCGCGGTGCTTCTGATCGTTTTCGTCCCGGCGCCGACGGTCGGGCGTGGTTCGTCGGTGAGTCTTCACCTGCTGGCGGACGTCCTGCCCGTCTTCAGTGATCACCCCGACCTCGCCCTGGTTCAGTTGGCAGGCAACGTCTTCCTGCTGGCACCGCTCGCGGCGCTGTCGCCGGTGCGCTTCGGCTGGGCGAGGCCGGTGCCGAGGATCGTCTTCACGGCGTTCGTGGCGTCCGTGTCGATCGAATGCCTTCAGGTCTGGCAGGGCGCCGGCCGGGTCGGATCGCTGGACGACGTGCTGTGCAATACGGCGGGTGCCGCGCTCGCGGCCTGGTGCGGAAGCCGGTGGCGTACCCGGCCGGTGCCGTCGGGCACCGTCCGCGTGTGGCGCCGCTCGGGGATCGAACTCCATCGTTCCGCATCGGCGAACGCGCGCAGCGGGCAACGGCTGATCGGTCGCGTGACCCTGTGCGACCTGCCGCCGTTGGCCGAAGGCGCGAGCATCGAGATCACACTGTCCGAATCGGACGGTGGAGCCCTGCTGGTATCGGCCCAGGCCTCGGTGGCGGCGTGAGCGCTACCTCGGCCGCACGCCCGAAAGGACCGCGTCGAGGCTGGGAAGCCACCGCTGACGGGGATCGGGCTCCACGAGCCATTCCGCGTGGGCCTCGACGCGTCCGGAGTCGGCGGGCAGGGGGAGCAGCGCACCCCAGGCGAGCACTTCGACGTGCGGCGGCAGCGAGATCCGAGGCGGGATCAGCCCGTCGGACTCCGCGAGCACGGCGACTCGCGGGCCCTGCTGGGTCAGCACCGCCATGGCGGGCCCCGCGCAGCCGGTCTCGGCGAGCCGGACGAGGACCTGATTGCCGTGGATCTTGGGCAGCGTCACCGCGCAGATGCCGTTCTCCAGCACCAGGAACGGCTGCGAGCCACGCCATTTCAGCGACCAGCCGAAGAGGCGGCCGTAGAAGGCGTCGCCGCGGGGACGGATCGAATCCCGTGCCAGGGACTCGTCCGGAAGCACTTGCTGGTCCAGCGACATCGTCGGCGCCTTCCGAACGGCGGGATGGGGACAGGAAACCCCGGTAGTCCTCGACAGCCTAACGGCACTCAGTGTCACTAGCAAGTCGGCTGCTACCGTCCCGCTATGACCGATTCGCCGCGCCGAGCGCCGGTGACCAGAGCCGGGGCGACTCCCGCAGGCAGGCGACGCCTGCGTCGCGCGCTCGCCGCCGCGGCCGTGGACCTATTCGTGGCCAAGGGGTACGAAGCCACGACGGTGGATGAGATCGCCGCCGCGGCGGGGGTGGGGCGGCGCACGTTCTTCCGGTATTTCGACTCCAAGGACGAGGTGCTCTTCGCCAACCACGACGAGATCGTGGCCGAGATGGAAGACACCTTCGCCGGCGCGGACCCGGGGCGGGACCCGGTCGAGATGGCGTGCGCCGCGGTCAGCCTGGTCCTCGAGTCCTACGCCGCGGAACTCGACGTTTCGCTCAAGCGGTTCACCCTGACGCGGACAGTGACTTCGTTGCGGGACAAAGAGGTCGCGACCGTCGACCGCTATCAGCGGGTACTCGCGCGCTACCTGCGGGCGCGGTTCGCGGAGCAGGGCGACGAGACCGCGAGCCTGCGGGCGGACGTGGCGGCCGCGGCGATCGCGGCCGCCAACAACCACGTGCTCCGCCGCTGGCTGCGCAGCGGCGGCCAGGACGACATCACCGCCAGTGCGGCCGAAGCCTTCGCGCTCGTCATCGACGCGTTCCGTGCCGAAGGCGCCGCGGTCCCCGCCGGGGAGGAAACCACCGTCGTGGCAGTGATGAGCACGGCGACGCCGCTGCACGCTGTCATTGCGAAGGTGAACGCCGCCCTGAACGACAAATAGAACGGTCCGCACTGGCACTCAGTGTCAGTCAGGTGAGGGTTACCGGGTGTGAAGTCGGCCAGTTCAGGGGTGCGTTCGCACGAGCGGGAGATAGATGGTGTCGATGATCTCGGTGAGTGTGCTGTCCGGGATGACGGTCACGTCGCGGACGAGATATTCGTTGCGGAGCAGGTCGAGGGCGACGGTCGCCATGCGGGGCGCGAGTGCCTCCGGGCGGGCCTGACCGCGGTCGACCGCGCGACCCAGAACCGTGAGCCATCGCCGCGTACCGGACTCCACGAGCTGATCGCGAGCCTCGCGCAGCAGTTCCGGCTCGTCGCGGATCTCCGCGGCGAGAATGCGCAGCACCTCGCCTTGTGGCGACGCGATTCGCTCGGCCGCGGCACGCAGCAAGGCGAGTGCGTCGGTGCGCAGGTCGCCGGTGTCGGGCAGGTCTTCCACCACTGCGGCGTGGCGGTATGCGGCCACCGCCAAGGGCGCGCGGTGAGGCCAGCGACGGTAGACCGCTGATTTGTTGGTGCCGGCGCGAGCGGCGACCCGATCGATGGTCAGGTTCGCGTAACCGCCATCGAGCAGTTCGTTCAGTGTGGCCTGCAGGATCGCCTGTTCCAGCTCGGCGCCGCGGCGTCGGGACGCCCGCCGTGGATCCTCGATGCCGCCTGATGGTGAGGGAACGACCATCCCGCCATTTTAGGGGACTCCCCGTCCTCTAAAGCGCGTAGGGCTGCTAACTTGACTGCCATAGGGGACGAATAGTCCCCTAAAGTTGTCAAGCATGGAGGTATCCGATGATCCACACCTTGTCGGCAGGGGATCTGCTGCCGGACATCCGGATCGGCGTGGTCCAAGGTGTGTCGTACGGCCTGTTCGGTCCGCCCGATACGTTCGTGCCGCAGGCTCGCGGGCTGGGGGCGGACATCGTTCGGGTGAACGTCTGCTGGTCACAGGTGGAGCCGGAGCCTGGACGGTTCGTCTGGGACGCGGTGGACGCGATGCTGGATCAGCTCGATGGTGCCGTCGAAGCCTGGGTGACGGTCGTGTCCGGCTCACCGTGGGCGACCCGGCATTCGACGGGGTGGTTGCCTGCCTCACCCGCGGCGGACGCGGACCGGTACGGATGGTTCGTGCACGCGCTCGCGGAGCGCGCGGCAGGCAGGATTCGGTTCTGGCAGTGCGAGATCGAGCCGTGCCTGCCCCTGTTCTGGGATGGCACCGCCGAGGAATACCTGGCGCACCTGAAGCTCTTTCGCGACGCGGTGAAACGGGCCGCCCCTGATGCGCTGGTGGTCCTCGGCGGCGCGGTGCCGGGAGCGATGCTCGGTGACGGCGCGGCCGGAGCCCAGACCTGGTCGGCCTTCTTCGGTCAGGTTCTGCACGGTGCCGCGGAGCTTTTCGACATCTTCGACGTGCACCCGTACGGCGATCCCTATCTGGTCGCTGCGCTCGTCGAGGCCTGCTACACGCAGATGGCCGCGCACGGATACCGGAAACCTGTCGTGGTAGCCGAACATGGCGGCCCGTTACCGACCGAGTTTCCCGGCAACATGCCGTATCTGACCGAGGTGCTGGCCGTACATCGGCGACAGTTTCTCGGGCAGGTACAGATGCCCGACACCGCGGAGACCCTGGCGACCGCGGAAGATCCCGCCATGGTCGCGCTCTACGGCAAAATGGGCGAACTCCCGCCCACGTTGCAGATGTTCATGGCCGGATGTCCTGCCGAACTGGACGCGAAACGTCACCGGCTGGCGTGCCGGGACCTGGTGATGCGCACCATCCTGGCGCTGTCCGCGGGCGCACGGCGCAGTCTCTCCTTTCCGCTGTCCTACGAACGGCGACTGGATTCCGGCAGCCGGGTGGCGGGCGCGCTGATGTTCGACAAGCTCAGGCTGATGGACCGCGTCGGCGACCTGATCGAGCACCGGTATCCGGCGGCCGACACGTTCGAACTGCTGGCTCGCCACCTCGAAGGAGCTGAACGAGTCGACAGGATCAGCGTTGAGGACCTGCCCGATCTGTACTTGTTCGAGATCCCGCGAACCGGTCGCACCCCACTGCTGGTCGCTTGGGAGCGCGCGGCCGGCTGGGACACCGATGTGTTCTCCGCGGTCGAATTCACGCGGGAATGGGCATATCCCACCGCCCGAGCGGTGGATGTCTTCGGTGTCGAGGTGCCGGTCGAATCAGGTGACGGAACCCTGCGCGTACCGGCCTCACCGACCCCGGTCTTCATCACGGGCCGGTAGTCGATCCGAAGGTAGAGTCACGCCTGATGATCGACCGACAACGCCTGCGGGTGTGGTGGGATGCCCTGCGCTACACGGCGTTCACCGGAACCGACGCCCCGCCGAAGCGTTCGGCGGGGCTGCGCTGGCTGCGTCGGCTCACGATCGTCGGCTGGGCGTTCTGGTCAGGTTTCGTCACGTTCCATACCGTTTCGGTGTCACCGCCCGCGAAGACGTTCAACGTGATCATCACCGTGCTGCCCAGTCTGCTCGCGATGCGCTCGCCGTTGTGGGGATGGCGCGTGCTGATCGTCGGGATCGTGACCACCCCGATGACCTTGCCAGGTATCGCCGGCACCTGGGGTTGGCATTGGGCGCCGGGCCTCGCACTCACGGCGGCGCTCGTCTTCTACCTTGTGGGGGAGAGCAACGACCAGGCGGAACTGACTTGGGCGGGGCTGATCTCGTTCGCCGCCGCGGCGCCCTTCGTGCGGGACTGGCGCGACGCGGCACTGCTCGTGATGCTCGGCGGAATAGTGTTCTTCCTCGGCAACACCGTCCGCCAGCGCAGGCTCGCCGAAGAAGAACGCAGGGCGCAGCAGGAACGCCGGCTCGCCGAAGAGGCCAGGGCGGCCCTTCTGGAGGAGCGCGCCGCCATCGCGCGGGAGCTCCATGACGTCGTCGCGCATCACATGTCCGTCCTCGCGTTGCGTGCGGACTCGGCGCGGTTCCGCTTCGCCAATGCGAGCGAGAACGGCCGTGACGTCGAGATCTGGCAGGAGTTCGCCGACCTCGCCGGGACCGCACGCGAAGGCCTGACCGAACTGCGGAGGCTGCTCGGCGTGCTCCGATCCGAGGATCAGGCGCTCCTGGTCGCGCCACAGCCGGGGCTGGCCAGGGTGGTCGAACTCGTCGAAGGGGTCAGAGCCGCCGGCACGACGTGCGAGCTCGATCTCCGCGGCGACCTCGACGCCGTCCCGGTCGGGATCGCGTTGTCGGTGTACCGGATCGCGCAGGAGGCGCTCAGCAACGCGATCCAGCACGCTCCCGGCGCGTCGATCTCCGTGGAACTCGCGGCCAGACGGGACTCCGTCCGGCTGGTCATCGAGAACGGCCTCGGTGAGAGTCCGAAGAGGACGGACCGGGCGGGCGGCGGACACGGCTTGGTGGGGATGCGGGAACGGGCCGTTATGCTCGCGGCGGATCTTGAGACCGGGAAGAGGCCCGACGGTGGTTTCCTGGTCGTCCTGACCGTTCCCCTCGATCGCGAAAGGCATCCGGAACCGTGATCTCGGTGGTCATCGCCGACGACCAGACCATGGTCAGGCAGAGTTTCCGCGCCGTGCTCGACGCGCAGCCGGACATGCGGGTGGTCGGAGAAGCCGCGGAGGGGAACACCGCTGTCGCGCTGTGCGCCGAACTCGAACCGGACATCGTCCTGATGGACGTGCGCATGCCCGAACTCGACGGGATCGAGGCGACCCGGCGGATCGTCGCCGGGCGGCAGGAGGTCCGGGTGCTGATCCTCACCACCTTCGACATCGACGAGTACGTGTTCGGCGGGCTTCGGGCGGGCGCCAGCGGTTTCCTGCTGAAGGACTCCCCGCTGGACGACCTGGTCACCGCGGTCCGAGTGGTCTCCGCGGGCAACGCGCTCTTCGCGCCCACGATCACCAGGCGGCTGATCGGCGAGTTCACCCGCACCCACGCGTCGGCGCACGCCGGTCACTCCCTCGTGGCCGAGCTGACCGCCCGCGAGACCGAGGTACTCCGGCTGATCGCGCGCGGTCTGTCCAACACGGAGATCGCCGATGCGCTGGTGATCGCCGAGCAGACGGCGAAATCCCATGTCAGCAGGGTTTTCGCGAAGCTCGGGGTGCGTGATCGCGCGCAAGCGGTCATGGTCGCGTACGAGGCGGGGCTCGTCGTGCCGGGCACCACACCCTGATACCGGGGTAGGGGTTTCGCCCCGGATCGGCTACCGGGGTATCGCGGCCAAGACCGGTCCCGGGGGCGATGTTCCGGGCTCCGTTCCCGGAGATCGTTTCCCCATGAAGTGGACGAAAGCGCTGCGCGCCAATCAGTTGTCGATGATCGTCGGCGGGGCGACGGCCGGGTTCGCCTTGGTCGCGATCCTCTGGTGGGTTTCGGGTACGCCGCTCGGCATCGATTCGTCGGTCTACCGGGCGGGCGGATTCGCCGTGGTCCGTGGGGAAAGCCTCTATTCACCGCTGCTCGCGCTTCCCGGCTGGGCACCGGAGCTGCCGTTCACCTACCCGCCGTTCGCCGCGTTGCTCTTCACGTCGTTGACCGCGCTCCCGACCCAGCTGTGCTGGGGCCTGCTCGCACTGGCCGCCGCGCCCTCCCTCTACATCGCGCTTCGGCCCTTCGTCGATCGGGCGCACCTGCCGCTTCTCCTGCTCGGCGCCTTCGCTATGCAACCGGTGTGGCAGACCATCGGCCTCGGCCAGGTGAATCTCGTCCTGATGGCCGCAGTGGTGGCCGACATGGTCCTCCTGCGCGATTCGCGGTGGCGCGGAATCGCGATCGGGATCGTCGCGGCCGTCAAACTGATCCCGTTGATCTTCATCGTCCACCTCCTGGTGGTGAGGCGGTTCGCTGACGCGGTCCGGGCGCTGGCGGCCTTCGCCGGAGCGACGGCGCTGGCGATGGTCGTCCTGCCGGGAGACTCCGTGCGCTATTGGACCTCGGCGATCCGCAACGCCCATTTCGCCGTGACGAAAGGCTGGGTGGGAAACCAGTCATGGCAAGCGTTCGTCACACGGACGATGCCGGACGGGACGGTGGCCACGGTGGCGATCGTGGTGTTCACCGCGGTTTGCGCCGCGCTCGCGATGTGGCTCGTGCACCGTTTCCACCGTGCGGGGGAGGACCGCCTCGCGCTTCTGGTGACGGCCGGATGTTCCCTGCTGTTCAGTCCGATCTCGTGGACGCACCATTGGGTGTGGGTGGTGCCGGCGCTCGGCTTTCTCGCCGCCAGGGGCCACCGTGGGGTAGCGGTGGTGATCGCCCTCCTGTTCACGGGGTGGACGGTCTCGGTCGTCCCGGGTGGCGGGGGCGCCGAACGTTCCTGGAACCTGGGGGAGGCGATCATCGGCAACGCGTACTTGATCGCGGCGCTCGTCGCCGGACTCGTCTGTCTTTTCCGGACGGTCTCCGATCCTTCGAAATGGCCAAACCGAAGTCGCCGCCCTGCCGGGACGGCCATGGGTGAGGATCAGTGCGAGCACGTCTCGGCGGTCAAGCGCCCCGGCTGATGCCGACCCGGTCCAGGTAGTCCCGCACGGCAGTCCTGCTCGCGCCGGGTGCGCGCAGCGCGAGATAGCCATCAGGCCGCACCAAGACGAGGGTGTCCCCGGTGACGCCGTACGCGGTCCGCGCGTGCCCCTCGACGTCCACCAGATCGGCACCGCTGCCCGGAGCGCCGACCGACACCGGCTTGATGAGTCCACAGTGGGCGGTGCCGACGTCCTGCAGTGGACCGGCGCAGGACTCGCCGAAGCCGAGCAGAGTGAAATGCGGGCCGCGGAAGGCGTCGAACAGCCGCCGTGGCGTGCCGGAGCTGTCCACGCAGGGCGCGTCGGGCGCACGATCACCGGCGCGCGGTCCACTCCCGGCGTCGCCGTCGACGGACAGAGAGCTGGCCGGGTAGCCGAGCCCGAGCTGCTGGCCGTCCGGGGGCGCGCCGTCCGCGATGTCCGTGCTGCCACCGTTGACGAACCGATCCGCGACCCTGCGCAGCCCTTCGGCACTCACGCCGAGCGTCCACGAGGCGACCGGGAGCCGCTCCTCCTGGTAGCTGTCCAGCAGCGACTGCCGCGCGCCGGAACACACCATGGCGAGCTTCCAGCCGAGGTTGTACGCGTCCTGGATGCCGGTGTTCATGCCGAGGCCGCCGGCCGGCGGATGCACGTGCGCCGCGTCGCCTGCCAGCAAGACCCGGTCCACCCTGAACCGGTCGGCCATCCGCACGTTCACCCGGTACGTGGACAGCCAGCTTGCCTTCGAGAGCCGGATGCCGTGCCCGCCGGCGAGATCGTCCACGATCCGCCGGAAGTACGGCAGCGAGGGTTCGGGGAGGCTGCCCTCCGCGCCGAAGTCGCTGAACGGTACGGCCTGCAGTTGCCAGGACCGTTCGTGGCGGAACGGGCACAGGGCCAGGAACCCGCGTCCGCGGACGGTCCACTGGTACCAGGCGTCCGGTTCGAGCCCGCTGAGCTCGACGTCTCCGAGCAGCATGGCCTGCTCCCCGCTCTCGCCCTCGAAGCGCACGCCGAGTGCCTTGCGCACGGTGCTGCGGCCGCCGTCGCAGCCGACCAGGAGGCGCGCAGCCACCCGCTCGCCGGTGTCCAGCACCGCATGCACACCGTGCGCGGACTGGCCGAACTCGGCGAGGCCTGCGGCCAGTTCCACCCGCACGCCGTCCTCGGCGAGCCGCGCGCGCAGGATCTGTTCGATCCGCCACTGCGGGATCAGCAGCCCGCCGTCGTAAGGCCGATCCGGTGTGGGTGCCCGCTGGGCGTGCGGGTCGGTCTCGGCCACCAGGTCGCCGTCGAGGTACCGCCGGTGTGGCAGGTGCCGGAACCCGTAGTGCAGCACTTCGTCGGCGACACCGAGGTCGTCCAGCACCTCCTGGGTGCGTGCGGTGAGCCCCTTGCCGCGCGAGCCGGGGAAGTGCTCGCCGGCTCGGTCGACGATGCGCACGTCGACGCCCCGGCGGGCCAGCTCGATGGCCAGCGTGAGCCCGGTGGGTCCGGCACCCGCGATCAGGACGTCGGTCATCGGTCACCGTCCTGGTGCATTGCCGCATGCATGCTCGCCATCGCACCCTCCCTGATCCTGTGTCGTCCCTGAGGCGATCGGCGGTGACGCTAGCCGGATTCCGGACAGGGTGTCCTGGTACTGGAGGTGGAGATCGGGGTGGATACCTGTCCGGGAAAGCTCCACCGCGGTTCCTCCCGCGAACCGACGACACACCCGGGTGGTGTTCGTAGCGTCGTCATCAACGGTTACGCCGTCGCGATAGCGACCATTGAAGGAGCAATCACCCATGTTGATCGGATCCCTGCTGGGTGCCACTGGCCTGTTGTTCGGAGTGCCGACCGCGGTGTGGCTGACCGTGGCTGTCCTCGCCGTGGCGGGCGTGGTGGCCTTCAGGATGCGGAGGCGCCGACGGCGTTAACCACCGCATGAAGGCCCCGTTGCTTGCGATAGGCGCAAGGAAGGGGGCCTTCATGCAGTTCGGCTGGGGCGGAGTTGGGGTCACAAGCCCGGTTTGTGGGCTTTCCCACGTGCTTCGGCCTGCGAATCTTCGCGATCGAACGGCGAGATGACCTCGTATTGTGGACACTCTGAGCGTGCTCCGTGAAGTCGATGACCTTGATCAGCCCGCCGTTACCGAGAGTGTGCCCCGGCAGGGGCGTTCGGCGCGCGTGTTCGAGAGAGTCCTCGACAGGCTGGCGCGGTCGCCGTATCCGAGAGCGATCTTGCTGTACCTGGTGATCCGTACGGCGAGTGTCCAGTTGCTCGATCTGCTGGCCGCCCGGCGTGGTGCGACGTTGACCGATCGGCTGACCGCGTGGGACGGGCAGTGGTATCTGCGGCTGGCGGTGCACGGGTACGCCGACCTGCCGGGGACTTTGGACGCGGCGAGGCAGCCGTATTCGGATGCGCCGATGGCGTTCTTCCCGTTGTATCCGAAGCTCGTCGGCGCGGTGATGTGGCTCGGGCCGGACGTCGTGACGGCGGCGCTGGCGGTGTCGGTGCTGGGTGGTCTGGTACTGGCGTGCGGGTTGATCCGGATCGGGCGCGCGGTGTCGCCGGATCGGGGTGACCGGACCGGGTTGCTGCTGGTGACGTTGTGGGCCGGGGCGCCGATGGCGATCGTGTTCTCGATGGCTTACACGGAGGCGGTGTTCTGCGCGTTCGCGGTGTGGGCGCTGGTGGGGGTGCTGGAGCGGCGTTGGTTGCTGGCCGGGTTGTGCGCTTTCGGGGCGGGGTTGTCGAGGTCGACGGCGGTGGTGTTGGTCGCGGTGGTGGTCGTCGCGGCGTTGATCGCGGTCTTCCGGCGTGCCGAGAAGCGCTGGTGGGCGTTGGCCGGTGCGGTGATCGCGCCACTCGGGGTGGTGGGGTACCTGGGGTTCGTCGCGCTGCGGACGGGGAGTTTGACCGGCTGGCAGGACATCGAGTTGCGGGGTTGGAACACCGAGTTCGACTTCGGGGCGGAGACCGCGAATTCGGTGCTGACGCGGTTGGTCGGCGATGAGTCGGTGTTCAGCACGCTGACGGTGTTGCTGCTGCTGGGTGCGGTGGCGTTGGCCGTCGTGGCGGTGTTCGTGCGGGTGCCGTGGCCGTTGACGCTGTACGGCGTCGGGGTGCTGTTGCTGGCGATCGGCACGCGGGGGCTGCCGGACGCGAAGATCCGGTTCATCCTGCCCGCGTTCCCGGTGCTGATCCCGATCGCGATCGGGTTGTCGAAGCGGCGGACGGCGACGGCGGTGGCCGCTGCGGTGGCGTGGGTGGTCCTGGGCGCGTGGTTCTCGGCTCATGCCCTGACGGCGTGGCGGTACGCGATCTAGGACGCTTGGCGGTTGCGGTGGTCGGCGACGTGGACACGGGTTGCGCAGCGGGTGGAGCAGAACCGGCGGCGTCCGTTGCGGGAGACGTCGACGTACACCGTTTCGCAGCCTTCGCGTGAGCAGACGCCGAAGCGGTCCGAGGCGTCGCAGACGAGGTGTGCGAGTCCGCCCGCGGTGTAGGCGCGGACCCGGGGGACGGTGCCGGCGTGGGCGTCGACGTAGTGCAGGTGGGGTGCTTTGCCGTCGTGGGTGGAGATGTAGGGCTTGGACGCGGAGTCGTGGAGGAGCGCGTTGACGAGGTCGACGCGTGCGGCGGGGTCCGCTTCGAAGACGTGCCGGAGTCTGCTGGTCCAGGCGACGATCTCGGTCGCTTCGTGGTCTTGGACGGCGGGGACGGTCATGCGGTCTTGGAAGATCGCGGTCAGGGTGGCGGGACCGGCGGTGTCGCCGAGATTGATCAGGTCGGCGGCGATCTGGGCGGCCGCTCCTCCGTAAGGGTTGAAGTGCATTAACCCATTACAGCACGATCGGGGTATGGAATCGAACGTGTGCCCGCGGTGTACGTGGCCGCTGGCGGAACTGCCTGGAAGCGCGACGAAGTCCCAGCAGGTCTCGCAGGGGAGGCTGGAGTATGTCCGCTGTCTGTGCGGGAGCTGGCTCGCGCGGGTCGACGGCGTCGTGATCGGGGCGACGAGGTCCCAGCTGGGGCAGGCTCAGCTCTGACGGTGACGCGCGTCGGCGAGCAGTTGCGCAAGCGCGTGCACTGGAGAGGTTTCCAGCTTGTGGCGGTGGGCGTCGTAACGGTCGCGGGTGGTGCGGATGTCGGCGTGGCCGAGGAGGTCCTGGACCTTCTGCACCGGGACGTCGTTGGCCAGCAGCAGGGTTCCGGTGGTGCGCCGCGCGGTGTGCGGGGAGATGGTGTTCGCCTCGGCGAGTCCGGCGGCGCGGGCCTGTGCCCGCAGGAGGAACCAGACGTCCCGTTGTGCCAGCGGCTTCCCGCCGGATTTGGTGGTGTCGTAGCGGTGGGGCATGGTCGCGAGGAGCGGGCCGGTGAGTTCGTCGGGGCGGACGCCGGTGCGGTCGGCGCGCAGGTCGAGGTAGCGGCGCAGGGGGTGCTGGGCGGCGGGGACGAGGGGGACGAAGTCGCGGTGGCCGCCTTTGGCGGTGTAGCGCAGGATCGTGTGCCCGGAGTCGGTGTCGAGGTCGCTCACGGCGGCGGTGGTCAGCCCGGAGACGCGCAGGCCGGTGTAGAAGAGGATCGCGACGACGGCGGCGTCGCGCCAGGACGCCTCGGTGTCGTTGGCGCGGGCGCGGTTCTCCATGTGGTTCAGCAGTTTCGCGGTCGACTCGCCGCCGAGCGCGGGCAGTGGCGGGGTCTTGCCGGTCTTGGGCCGGTTGACGGCGGAGACGGGATTGCGGTCGGCGATGTCGTTGGACTGCAGGTACCGGTACCAGCTGGAGATGCCGGCGAGGGTGCGCGCGACGGTGGAGTCGGCGGCGGGCCGCGGCAGTCCGTCCTTGCCGGTGACGGTGAGGGTGTTCTTCCAGGCGTCGACGTCGGCGCGGCGGGCCTGGAGCGGGTCGAGTCCGGTGCGGGCGCACCAGCCGAGCCACGCGGCGAGGTCGGCGTAGTAGGCGCGGCGGGTGTGATCGGTCTTGTCGGTCTCGAGCCAGAGCGTGGTGATGTGCCGGATCGCGTACCGGTCGAGCGGGTCGGCGGGCGGGAGCGCGGGCAGCAGCGCGACGGCTTCGGCGAGGACCTGTCGCCGGTTCTCGGCCCTGGTCTCCGGCAGCCGGATCTTCGACAGCTCGAGTTCGGCGGACATCGTGACCATCCTAGCCACAACGAGATCCGCGTGTCGGCGACGCCGGTTGTCCGGATTCCGTCTCGTTCCGCTATTGACAGGATCGCAAATGGATTTCTGATCCTGAGTGTTTCCGGTTGCAGCGGCGATCTCGGGATCGCCCGTGGGACCGGACCGGGAAACCGCCGGTGGTCCTTGTCGAACCGGCGTGACCGGGACCGGTCCGCGGTCGTCAATTTGCGCCGCCGGATCGCGCACAGCCGGGCGGAGGCCGCGCTGTACCGCTGGGCGTCCGACAGGGACGGTGACACCGGGTTTCAGAAGGCCGTCCACGACGCGGTCGGGTCGATGGACAATGTCGCGATCGAGATCGGCGGGGTGGCGTTGTCGCCGACGAGTACCGGCCGGAACGCTGGGAAAACCCGCCCGAGGGGTACAAGGCGGTGTATCTTCCCTATGGTTTCGGCGCGGCCGCCTGTGTCGGTTCGCGTTTCGTGAATCAGGCGACCGCGCGCGTACTGGAATGCTGGAGTGAATTACCGGCCGCGGAAATCGAGCTGCGGAAAGAAAATCCGGCGATGGGGCCGATTCTGGCCCCACCGGAATTCCGTTTCGCCGGGGCTCAGGTGTAGTACCCGGCGACGGGGACGCGGGCCTCGTCGTACAACGCGGGGCCCTCCAGCCGTACGCCTGGGCCGGTCGCGGGCGGCTTCAGGGCGTTGACTTGTTCACCGGAAAGGGCGAACACGACCCGTCCCAGCCCGGAACGTTCGATGGCACCCTGGCACATCCCGCACGGCTGGCAGCTGGTGTACATCGTCGTCTCCGCCGCGGCGGCGGGCTCCAGTTCGCGCGCGGCCCACACGGCGAGCTTCAGTTCCGGGTGCAGGCTGATGTCCGATTGCGACACCGTGGTGTTGTGGTCCTCGGCCAGCACCGTGCCGTCGGGGCCGACGAGCAGCGAGCCGAAGGGCGGGTCGCCGTCGGCGCGGGACTTCGCGGCGAGTTCGATGGCGCGGCGGAGGAACTTCTCGTCTTCTTCGGTCATGGTCAGTCCTGTTCGGTTCGGTATCGGCCCAATTCCCAGTGGGCGGCGACGGTCGCCAAAGCCTGCCACGCGGCTTCCGGCCGCAGGGTCTCTTCGGGATCACCGGAGAACGGGTCGAGCACGACCGTTTCGGCGCCGAGGTGGCGAAGCCGGTCGAGGTCGTCGACGATCTGCTCGATCGTGCCCTCCCCGGCGAGGCGCTCGGGTCCGGTGATCGGGCTCGCGGTGACGTTCAGCAGGATCCGCGGGGTGAAGGCGGGGACTGGCCGATCGTGGGCGTCGGCGATGGTCTTGACCCTGGTGAGCGCCTCGGTGAGCCAGGGGAGGGTGGCGCGCAGCGGGTGCCAGGCGTCGCCGACGCGGACGGCGCGGCGGATGCCGGCGTCGCTGTTGCCGCCGACCCAGATCGGGATGTCGCCCGCGCGGTAGTCGGCGTCGTCCGCCCAGGCCTTCCGGACGGCGTCGAGGTGGTCGTCGGTCAGCCGGCCGCGTTTCTCGAACGGGACGTCGAGCGCCTCGAACTCCTGGCGGGCCCAGCCGGACGCGACGCCGAGCACGAGCCGTCCGCCGCTGAGCTGGTTGAGGTTCGCGGCCATGCGGGCGATCAGCAGGGGATGCCGGTACGGGACGATGAGCACGGTGGTGCCCAGCCGGATCCGGCTCGTCACACCGGCGAGCCACGACAGGGTCGTGAACGGTTCGTAGAACGGCGCCGGGTACTGCTCGGCGACGTCGGGGGTGATGGCGACGTGGTCGGACACCATGAGCAGGTCGTAGCCGAGGCCTTCGACCGTGGTGGCCCAGCCGCGGAGGATCCCGGGGTCGGTCCCCGGTCCGAAATTCGGGACGTTTACACCTATTCGCACAGGTCAAGGCTATCGGCGCGGCCGAAAACCGGGAAGGGATCTTTCCCGGCATAAGGGCCTTCGCGCCGTGGATCTGCCGGTAATCTGGCCCGATGGCCGAGACTCTCGACGCGACGGACTGGGCGATCCTGGTCGAACTCCAGAAGGACGGGCGGCTGCCGCTCACCGAGCTGGGCAAGCGGGTCAGCCTGAGCGCGTCGGCGACGACGGAACGGGTCAAACGGCTGGAGTCGGCCGGGGTGATCACCGGCTACCGCGCCGAGATCGATCTGGAGAAGGCCGGCTACGTCGTGCTCGCGGTGGTGCGGCTGAAGTACCCGGGCAGCAAGCACGCGCCGTTGTACAAACTCCTGGCCGAGCGGACCGAGATCCTCGAATGTCTCCGGACGACCGGTGACGACTGCTACGCGCTGAAGATCGCGGCGCCGTCGATGGGGCGGCTGGAGGAGATCGTCAACGAGCTAGCGCTGTTCGGGAGCACGAACACCAACATCGTCTACAACCAGACGTTGCCCTACCGGGGACCGCAGGGTCCGTGACCGGCGCGGTCACGGACCCTGGGAAGGTGTCAGCCCTGGCTCGCCGTCTCCCAGATGCCGTTGACGTTGCCTTCGGGATCCTTGAAGTAGGCGGAGAAGCCCATGTCGCCGACCGCGGTCCGCCCGACGAGGGTCGAACCGCCCTGCTTCTCGATGACCGCGAGCGTGTCGTCGATGCTGTCGACCTCGATCACGAGGACCGGGCCCGGCGCGGGGCTGGACTTCTTGTCCATCATCCCGCCGTTGATGAAACCCGGCTCCGTGGGCATGCCGGTCTCGACGGTCGGCCCCGAAAACACCATCGTGTAGTCCATCCCCGGCGGGATGTCGGTCTTCCAGCCGAAGACCTCACGGTAGAAGCCGCGTGCGCGTTCGCCGTCCTCGAAGGGGATCTCGAAGTGCACGACCCTTCCGGCCATGGTCATCAACTCCTGTCGTGGAAAGTGGTGTGGAACGCCACCAGCCAATAGCCGGTGGCTCCGATGCGCTAGAGCACTTGGCCCTCTCCGAACCAGCGGCGCAGCGCGGCGGACAGCTGTTCCTGGTCCTCTCCGGCCCACGCGACGTGGCCGTCGGGTCGTAGCAGGACCGCCGGGACGTCCAGCTCCTCGCTGACGTCGACGATGTGGTCGACGCGGTCCGTCCAGCCTCGCGCCGAAAGCCCGCCGGTCTGGTCGAGCAGCAGGCCTCGGCCGCCGCGTGTCAGCCCGTAGAGGTGGCCTTGCTTGAGTTCGAGGTCCCGCATACGGCGGCCGAGCAGCTCGTGCCCGTCGCCGAAGTCGTAGCGGATCCCGGTCGCGGTGATCTTCTCGGTCAGATAGCGGCTCACCTCCTCGAACTCCATCAGTTCCGCCAGCAGCCGCCGGACCGCCTGGGAGCCCGGGTCCAGCGACATCAGCTGCATCTGGGCGCGGGTGTTGTCCAGGACGGCGGCGGCGACCGGATGCCGTTCGGTCTGATAGGTGTCGAGCAGGTCCGGCGGTGCCCATCCGGTGACCGCGGCGGCCAGTTTCCAGCCGAGGTTGAAGGCGTCCTGGACGCCGAGGTTGAGGCCCTGCCCGCCGACGGGCGGGTGGATGTGCGCCGCGTCGCCTGCCAGGAACGCGCGGCCGACGCGGTAGCGCTCGGCCAGCCGGGTGGCATCGCCGAAGCGGGAGAGCCAGCGCGGCGAGTGCACACCGAAGTCGCTCCCGGCGACGGCTTTGAGCTGCCGTTTGATCTCTTCGAAGGTCGGCGGGACCCGGGGGTCTTCGGCCAGCCCTTCGGCGGGCACGCCGACCCGGTACACCCCGTCGCCGATGGGGGAGAGGCCGAACCGCAGCTGGGTCTTGCGGACCTCGGTCATCACGGCGAGGACCGTTTCCCAGTCCTCGGTCAGCTCCATCTCGCCGAGCAGTGTCTCGGCCGTGGCGGGTTCGCCGGGGAAGCCGATCCCGAGGAGTTTCCGGACCGTGCTGCGGCCGCCGTCGCAGCCGATGAGGTAGCGCGAGCGCAGTTTCGTCCCGTCGGCCAGTTCGACGTCCACCCCGTCGTCGTCCTGGCTGAGCCCGGTCACTTCCCTGCCACGCCGGATCTCGACGCCCACCTCGGCGGCGTGCTCGATCAGCAGGCGATCGGTGACGGTCTGGGGGATGCCGAGAATGTAGGCGTGGGCGCTGTCCAGCGACGGCGGCGGTTTGATGATGCCCGCGAAGGAGCCGCCGACCGGGTACTTCGTCCCGTGTTCGAGGAAGCGCTCCAGCAGGCCTCGCTGGTCCATCACTTCGATGCTGCGCGCGTGCAGGCCCATGGAGCGGACGACCTTGGACTGCTCCAGGTCCTTCTCCAGGACGACCACGCGGATACCGTGCAGCCGCAGTTCGGCGCCCAGCATCATGCCGGTCGGTCCGCCGCCGGCGATGATCACGTCGATCAAGGAGTTCCCCCGTGTGTCGAGCTCGTGTTTCACGGCGGGAGATTCTGCGGCACGGCCGGGGTCTTGCCGCAAGCCCCCAGGTGCGTTATACGTTAGAAGTGGCAGGGAGTACCGATCTCTCTGCCTTTGTCATTTCAGTCCGCAGTGCACGGACAAACCCCCATTGGAAGTAGTCCCGCTCTCTGTGACCTGCGTCGAACATGTTCGCTACGAACTTGTTCGGAACGAACATGTTCGTTAAGCTGAACGCATGGCACCCGAGAAGAGCCGCCGGGAACGACCGGCCAAACCCGCGCTGACCCGAGACGGCATCGTCGCCGCCGCTGTCGGGATTCTGCGCGAGGAAGGCTTGCCGAAGGTCACGATGCGCCGCCTGGCGCAGGAACTCGACACCGGCGCGGCCTCGCTCTACGTCTACGTCCGCAACACCGCCGAGCTGCACGCCGCGATCCTGGACGAGCTCCTCGGCACGATCTCCCCGCCGTCGTCCGAGGGCGGCTGGCGTGACCGGATCGAACGGCTGCTCACGGCCTACACCTCGATGCTGCTGGAGTACCCCGGCCTCGCCCTGTCCGCGCTCGTCGCCCGGCCCAGTGGCGAGAACTACCTCGCGCTGTGCGAAACCCTGCTCACCCTCCTCGCCGAGGGCGGCGTGCCACCCGAACGGCGTGCGTGGGGGATCGACATCCTCCTGCAGCACGCGACGGCGACCGCCGCCGAGCACGCCGACCAGGAATCACCGGAGGACTGGGACGCGCTGGCCCGCGCCGTCCGCGACGCCGACGAGACGACCCATCCGCAGATCGCCGCTCACGCGGCCGACCTGCTCACCGGACGGCCCGCGCAGCGGATGTCCTGGGGACTGCAGGTGCTGATCACCGGTATCGCGGACACCGCCGTACCACCCGAAAGGAACCCGACATGACCACACACCACCCCATCGCGATCATCGGCGCCGGCCTCAGCGGACTCACCCTGGCCCGCGTCCTGCACGTCAACGGCGTCGAAGCCGCCGTGTTCGACCTCGACGCGTCACCGTCCGCGCGGACACAGGGCGGCATGCTCGACATCCACGAAGACACCGGCCAGGAAGCACTCCGGGCCGCCGGGCTCCACGACGAGTTCCGCGCGCTCGTACACCCCGGCGGCGAGGCCATGCGCGTCCTCGACCAGCACGGTGTCGTGCATTTCGAGGAAGCCGACGATGGCGACGGCGGGCGTCCGGAAGTCGCCCGAGGTGACTTGCGGGACCTGCTGCTCGGTTCGCTGCCCGAAGGCGCCGTGCGCTGGGGCGCCAAGGTCACCGGCACGCGCTCGCTCGGCGGCGGACGGCACGAGGTCACCCTGGCCGACGGCACGGCGTTCACCACGGACCTGCTGATCGGCGCCGACGGCGCGTGGTCCAAGGTCCGGCCCCTGGTCTCCGGCGCCCGGCCAGCCTACGAGGGGATCTCCTTCGTCGAGGTGCACTTGCACGACGCCGAACGCCGCCATCCCGCGAGCGCCGCACTCATCGGAGGCGGCATGTTCTTCGCGCTCGGCGCGGCCAAAGGCTTCCTGGCGCACCACGACATCACCGGCAGCCTCCACGTCTACATCGCGCTGAAGACCGCCGAGGACTGGATCTCCACGATCGACTTCGCCGACACCGCCGCCGCGAAAACCGCCGTACTGCGCCATTTCGACGGCTGGGACGCGGGCCTGCGCGCCCTGATCACCGACGCGGACAGCGAGCTGGTCCCGCGGCCCATCCACGCGCTGCCGGTCGGTCACCGCTGGGACCGCGTCCCCGGCATCACCCTGCTCGGGGACGCCGCCCACCTGATGTCACCCTTCGCCGGCGAGGGCGCCAACCTCGCCATGTTCGACGGCGCCGAACTCGGCCTGGCCCTCGCCGCCCATCCCGGCGATGTCGAAGCCGCGCTCGCCGTGTACGAGCAGGCGCTGTTCCCGCGCAGTGAAGCGTCGGCGGCCGAATCCGCCGAGAACCTCGACCTCTGCTTCGCCGACGACGCCCCTAAGGCACTGCTGGAACGCTTCGCGTCCTACCGCTGAGCCGCCCCGGCGGGCTGGGAGCGCTTGGCGTAGGCGCGGGCGGCACGGGCGCGGTCACCGCAGCGCACCGAACACCACTGACGTCGCCCGTTGCGCAGGAAGAACCGGGTGCACGGCGGGGATCCGCAGGCAGCGATGCGCTCGGCGTCCGGCCCGGTGAGCAGATCCGCGGCGTTCGCGGCCAGCGTCGCCAGCGCGTGCTCGACGATCTGGGTGATCGGATGCGACGCTGTCCGGTACAGCCCCCGGACCGGGTCCCAGCGCAGCAGTTCCGCGGTGGGCGCCTTGCTCAACGCCTCGTTGACGGCGTTGAGAGCGCTCTGCGGAGCCGGATCCGAGCACGACCTCGACGCGAGCAGCACCCGCACCTGCTCTCGCAGCGACCGGACCAGCCCCGCGCACATCTCCTGCAGACCGGCGTCGACCGGGGCGAGCCCCTGAGCGACCAGCCAGTCCGTCGCGGCCGCCGGGGTGCCGAGCAGATCGGTGAACTGGCCGCCGGGCAGCGCGATCGTGGTGTTGGCGAGCGCCAGCGCGACGTACTCCCCGGCCCCCGGCGCGGGCGGCAGGGTAGCGGCGTCAAGATCGGTGTCGTCCACGTTCTCATGGTAGGCGCCGAGTTCAACCATGAGAAAGCCTCACGGAAACCATTGCACTCTTCCGTGAGAACTCGCTAACGTTGCTCACGGAAGAGAGACTACCTATCCGTGAGGTGAACGATGAACAAGATCAGTGACCAGCTCTCCGTCCAGGTCTTCGGCGGGCCGACCGCGCTGATCGACTACGGCGGACTGCGGCTCCTGACCGACCCGACCTTCGACGAACCCGGCTACTACGGCCGGCCCGACGGGAGACCGGGCCTGACCAAGACGGCACCCGCCTCGATCGCCCCCGCGGACCTCGGCCGCGTCGACGCCGTCCTGCTCTCCCACGACGAACACCCCGACAACCTCGACCACTCCGGGCGGAAACTGCTGGCCGACATCCCGCTGACCCTCACCACGCCCAGCGGCGCGGGCCGGCTGGGCGGCACCGCGAAAGGGCTGGCGACCTGGGAAACGATCGAGCTGACCCGGCCGGACGGGGGAGCGGTCACCGTGACCGCCGCGCCCGCGCTCCACGGGCCGGAAGGCGCGGAGAAGGTCAGCGGCGACGTCACCGGCTTCGTACTCACCGGCCAAGGCCTGCCGAGGGTCTACGTCAGTGGCGACAACGCCTCGCTCGACGCGGTCCGGCAGGTCGCCGACCGATTCGGCCCGATCGACACCGCCGTGCTCTTCGCCGGCGCCCCACGCCTGAAGCCGGTCTTCGACGGCGCCCTGCTCGTCCTCGACAGCGCGCTCGCCGCGGAGGCCACCCGGATCCTCGGCGCCCGCACGGTCGTTCCCGTGCACATGGACAGCTGGGAGCACTTCACCGAAGGCCGTGATGACGTCGTCGCCGCGTTCACCGCCGCAGGCCTGGCCGACCGCTTGCGGCTCGGCTGACCCGCGTCGACCGGCTACGGGCGCCGGGTGGCGCGCACGACGACATCCTCCAGGGGAACCTGCCGATCGCCGTGGATCCGACGGCACTCCTCGGCGGTGACGACTTCCCAGACCGCCTCGTCCAGCCGCGACGTGATGGCCGCGGCGGTGACCGAGGCTTCGGCGGGCGAATGGTGCCCGTGGCCATGACCGTGCTGAGTGTGGAGGTGCCCGACGATCAGCAGCGTGCCGCCGGGCGCCACCCAGCCCGCGATCCGGTCGTAGAACTCCAGTTGCGGCATCGCCGGATGCGCGTAATGCGTCGTGACCAGGTCGAACCGCGTTTCCGGGGTCCAGCTTCCGAGGTCCGCCTCGACCCAGCGAACACGCTCGGCCCCATCACGCCCGGTGGCGCGGGCCAGTACCCCGGACGAGATGTCGGCTGCGGTCACCTGCCACCCCCGCGAGGCGAGCCAGATCGCCTCGGCGCCCTCGCCACACCCCGCGTCCAGCGCCGTTCCCGGTTCCAGCTCTCCGAGCTCACGGGCGAGATACGGATTCGGCGGGCTCCCCGCACCACTCTTCCGCCAGTGCTCCTCCCAGTACTCCTTGTCGAACCCGTGCGTCATCTCGATCCTCTCGTTCGTCTCCGGCGATCATGACCACCGCGAGGGCGAGATGGCAAAATTTGTTGCCGAATGGCAAATTGGTGGCATGGACGAGGCACTGGGCCGCACGCTCGACGCCGTCGGGCCGAGGCTGAAGCAACTCCGGCAACGTCAGGACATCACCCTGGCCGACCTCGCCGAGGAGACCGGCATCTCGACCAGCACGCTGTCCCGGCTCGAAGCCGGATTGCGGCGCCCCACCCTGGAGCAGCTCCTGCCGCTCGCCCGCGCCCACGGCCTCACCCTCGACGAGCTCGTCGACGCGCCGCCGACCGGCAACCCACGGATCAACCTGCGCCCGATCGCCTGCGCCGACGGATCGACCATCCTGCCGCTGACCCGAAGACCCGGCGGCATCCAGGCCTACAAGTTCGTCCTCCCGCGTGGAGACGACAACGCCGAGCCGGACCTGCGCACCCACGAGGGATACGACTGGGTCTACGTTCTCAATGGCACCCTGCGGCTGGTCCTCGGGGACCACGACCTCGTCCTCGAACCCGGCGAAGCGGCCGAATTCGACACCCGCACCCCGCACTGGTTCGGCGCCACCGGCGCCGGTCCCGTCGAGTACTTGAGCCTCATCGGACGGCAGGGCGAACGAGCGCACATCCGCGCCGCGCCGAAGCCCCCGCCGTCGCAGTGACACGAAAGGAAGAAGCGTCATTCCCACCATCACGCCGAGCATTCCCACCCCGGACGGCCAGTCCGACGCCTTCGCCGCCTTCCCCGACAACGGCGGCCCGCATCCCGGCGTCCTCCTCTACCCGGACGCCTTCGGACCACGCCCCGTCCTCTGGGACATGGCCCGGGAACTGGCCGGGCACGGGTATTACGTCCTCGTCCCCAACATCTTCTACCGGCACCGCCCGGCACCGGTGTTCGACCTTCCCGAGCACATCACCGCCGAGAACCGGTCGGGGCTCTTCGGCCAGATCATGCCGCTCATCAACGAGCACACCCCCGACCGCGCCCTGAGCGACGCCGAGGCCTACCTCGGCTTCCTCACCGCGCAGCCCGAGGTCAGGTCCGGACCGGTCGCCGTGATCGGCTACTGCATGGGCGCCGTCCTCGCGATGCGCACCGCGACCGCCCACCCCGACCGGATCGCCGCCGTCGCCGGATTCCACCCGGGCGCTCTGGTCACCGACGAACCCGACAGCCCGCACCGCGCGATCCCGGCCCTCACCGCGAAAGTCCACCTCGGACTCGCCGAGGGGGACATGACACCCGAGGCCATCACCGAGATCAGCCAGGCCTTCGACGCGGCCGGCGTCGGCTACACCTGCGAGATCTACCCCGGCACCGTCCACGGCTACACCATGGCCGACACCGACGCCTTCGACGCCGCCGGATCGCAGCGCCACTGGGAGCGGCTGCTCGCCCTCCTCGACAACGGTCGTGACTGGTAAGGCAAAAGTGCCCTGCCAGGTGCCAAGTCCGTGAAGGCCTCCTTGAGGGACTCTGGGTCCCTCAAGGAGGCCTTCACGGGCCGGTGTACGGCGGTAATCGTGGCTACATCCGTTCCACCCACACGTTGCGGAACCTCGGGTTCTCACCAGGATCACCGTGATCCTGCAGGCGGATCGGGGCCGGTGCCGGATCCTCCGGACGACCGGCCCCGGTCTTGCCGTCGATCGCCACGTCGTCGTGCACCAGTTTCCCGTTCCACCACAGGCTCACCCGCGCGTCGGCGATCTTGACCCCGGCGCTGTCGTGACGCGCCGCGCGGAACCTGATGTCGTAGGTCTGCCATGTGCCCGGCGCGGTCGCCGCGTTCACGTCCGGCGCCTTCTTCGTGTAGATCGCGCCGGCGTCGTTCGTCTTCGGCGGGGTGACCCCGAAGGACTCCAGCACCTGGATCTCGTAGCGCTCCTGGAGATAGACGCCGCTGTTGCCGCGCGCCTGCCCGGTCTGCTCAGGCGGATAGTTCGGCTGGAACCACTCGGCGTGCATCCGGAAATCGCCGAAGGTCTCCTTCGTACGGATGTCACCGCCCGAGGATTCCATCGAACCACCCGACACCGGCCAGGTCGCCGGACCACCGCTCGCCGACTCCCACGCGTCGAGGTTCTTCCCGTCGAACAGGACCGTCCGCTTGGCCGGAGTGACCGTGAGCTTGTCGAGGTTCACGTGCCCGTCGTCCTGCGCCTCGTAGACGAAGGCGATCGAATTCGCCCCGGGCCGCAGCTCCGCCGACTCGACATGGGTCGCCCACTGGTTCCACGCCCCGGTGCTCGCGAGCCAGATCTGCTTCTGTTTCTTGCCATTGACGTACAGGCTCATCGACTTGCTCACCGGATCCGGGCTCGGATTCGGACCGTTCGCGTACCGCAAGGCGAGATCGTGGCGCCCGCCCTTGGCGACATCGACGGCGAAGGTGGTGCTCGAACCCGGCTCCCAGTTGCGATCGACGAACCCGGCACCGGAGAAGCCGGTGTGGTCGGTGTTCCATCCCGTGCCACCGGCCAGCTGCGCGGATTCCGCCTCGTACTCGGGCGGCGGAACCGAACCGTCCGGCAGCTTGTTCATCGTGTACCACGCCTCGGTGCTCCACAGCTCCGCGCCGGACTCCGCGGCGAAGGGACGAGGGGAGCGCAGGTGCACCACACGGCCCGGCTTGAGGCCGTCCACCTTCAGCGTCACCTTCTTGCGATCCGCGGACAACGCCGCCGACGAAACCTTCAAGGTCTCCTCGTCCACCTTCGGACCGCCGTACTGCGGCGTCGCCACGTACCGCCACTGGGCGGCCTTGTACTTCGACGCCAGGTCGAGCGCGGTCTTCTCCGACACCGGCTGGGTGTACTCGATCTCGAACCCGCCGCGGATCGCGTGCACGGCACGCATGTCGAACGCGTCACCGCCGGTCAGCGACAGCTTCTGCAGGCCGTACTTGAGTTTCCCCTCCTGGCCCCAGTTGCCCTGCCAGCCGATGCCCCCGGTGTAGATCGCGCCGTCCGGACCGAGGCTGATCCGGCTGACTCCCGACTCCAGTCCCTGCGTCATCCTGAAGACCGCGCCCTGGTACTCGCCGCCGATCTTCTCCAGATTCGCGCGCTGCAGACCGCCGTAGGTGACGTCGCCGAAGATCATCTGCCCGGCGAACACCCCGCTGGGCAGGATCAGCGGATTGCTCGGCGAGTTCGAGATCTCGCCGTGCGGCATCCACAGCACCGGCTGCGTCACCGGCCGATCGTCGAACGGGCCGTCGGGATTGGTGTGGTGGTTGAAGAATCGGCCCGGCTTGATCCGTACCAGCTTCGACGTCGGCACGTACGAGCCCTGGTTGTCGGTGACGAAGACGTCCCCTTCAGGGCCCCAGCCGAGTCCGTTCGGCGTCCGCATCCCACCGGCCACATAGGACACTTTGCCGGTGGCCTTCTCGATCTTGAGCGTGGATCCCCGGTTGGGTACGGGCTGCGGATCCGCCGTCGCACCGCCGGGGATCATCGCGATGCCCGTCGTGACGTAGAAGAACCCGTCGCGATAGAGCAGGCCGAACGCGAACTCGTGATAGTTGCCGCCGAACGGCCAGGTCGCGATCTTGCGCTTCTCGTCCGCGACCTCGTCATCGGTGGTGTCCACGAGCGCGGTCAGCTGATGCTTCTCCGACACGTAGATCGTGCCGTCGACGTACTTGAGCCCCATCGGCTCCCGGAGATCCCCGGCGATCTTCTTCATCGTCACCCGGGACGGATCGGTCGCGCCGGTGACGCCGTCGATCAGATAGACCTCGCCGAGCACGGTCTCGCGGCCGCCGCCCCACGTGGAGATGGCCAGCCTGCCGTCCGGCAACCAGTCCATCCCGGTCACCTGCGGCTCGAAACCCTTGGGGCGCAAGTCCGTCAGCGTGTAGTTCGGATGGACCCCGATCAGCGGCAAGCCGTCGCCGGGTGACTCGTTGACCCCTTCGCACTGCTTACGCCCGGGGGAGGTGACCCGCGTGACCTCGGCGTCGGTGCTCAGCGCCGAAGTCGGTACGAGACTGAAACCGCTCGCGCCCGGTGGTTTCCACTCGAGTTTGAGCCGCTGGTCGTAGTCCGCGTCGAAGTGGTCGATCCGCAGGGGCTGATCGCCGGCGCCGAGCTGGATCGAACCGTCCTTCGGTGTCGCCCCGTGTTTGCCGCCGTGGTCGATGACCTGCGCGCCGCCGACGAGCAACCGGGCGCCGTCGTCACTGGTGAGCCGGAAATCGTAGGTACCGGCGGTGCCGGTCTTCAGGTAGCCGGTCACCTCGGTGACGAAGCGGTCGGCGAACCCGAACTGTTCGGCGGTGGACCAGTCGATCGTCGGCATGAGCTTGTCGACGTTGGGTGTCTGGCTGGGTTTGAGGGTGCAGTACTTGTCCAGGGGGACCTGTACGTCGAACACGCGCATCGTGACACCCGGTTCCTGCGGTGGGATGTCGGACTGCGCTGGGATATCGGACTGCGCGATGGCCGGGGCGGGAAACCCGACGGCCAGGACCACGGTGAGCAGGGCGACGGGCAGCCGCATAGGGGCTCCTCCTCGGCAGGCGCGATTCTTGGCTCCGCTGCGCAACAACCGCGTCACTTCAAGCTAGCGAGAACTTTTGCTCGAAGTCAACAAAAGATGGTTGGAGTTTTGCGAAAGTGTTCGATCTTGTGTGATTGACCAGGGTCTCACCGACAACTCAGTTTGTCTTGACAGTTGATGCTGTCGGCGACAGAGTATTCGCATCATCGGAGGAACCACGGAAGGAAGTCTCATGAGGAAGCTGATCCTGGGCTTTTATGTCTCGCTCGACGGCAAGAGCGCCGACGGGGACAACGGCATCCGGGAGGTCATGATGAGCATCGACGACCCCGAACAGGAGGAGTACTTCGTCAGCCAGTTGTGGGACGCAGGGGCCTTCCTCATGGGCCGCAACACCTACGAGGCCATGGCCTCTTACTGGCCCGGCTCCGATCACCCGTCCGCCAAGGCCATGAACGAGATCCCCAAGGTCGTGTTCTCCCGCACTCTGAAATCCGCAGACTGGCCCGAGAGCCGGATCGCCAATGGCGACACGGCGGAGGAGATCGCCAGACTCAAGGCCGAGCCCGGCAAGGATCTCGTCGCCGCGGGCGGTACCGAGTTCCTGCACTCCCTGATCAAGCTCGGCGTGGTCGACGAATACCACCTGTGGGTACTGCCCGCCGCCGCCGGCAAAGGTGCGCCGCTGTTCCCCGAGCTGGATCAGCCCATGAACCTGCGCCTGGTGAAAAGCAAGGCGTTTCGTTCCGGAGTCCTCGAACTGGTCTACGCGGCCGACAAGTAAGCCGCGACGCGGGAAGGGGCGGTCGTGCCATATTGGGCCACATGCCAGCCACTCCCGAACTAGCGGAAAACGACTACGACAGCTTCGCCGAGGCGTACGCGGCCGAGAACGAGACCAGTCTCAACAACGCCTATTACACGCGGCCCGCGATCTTGGATCTGGCCGGGGACGTGTCCGGCCGTCGGATTCTCGACGCCGGCTGCGGTGCGGGTCCGATAACCGAAGCCCTGCGCGACCGGGGCGCCCTCGTGTCCGGCTTCGACGCCAGCGCCAAGATGGTGGAGCTGGCCCGGAAAAGGCTCGGTCACGACGCCGACCTCCGGGTCGCCGACATCGGCAGCCCGCTGCCGTACCCCGACGGCGCGTTCGACGACGTCATCGTGGCCCTCGTCCTGCACTACCTGGAGGACTGGACCGCGCCACTGGCGGAGATCCGGCGTGTGCTGAAGCCCGGCGGCCGGCTGATCCTGGCCGTCAATCACCCGATCATCTACAAGCTGATCCACCCCGAAGCCGACTACTTCAAGATCGCCAAGTGGAACGACGAGTACACCTTCGGCGGGCAGAAGGCCGTGCTGACCTACTGGCACCGTCCGCTGCATACGATGACCGACGCCTTCACCGCGGCCGGGTTCCGGACCGCCGTCGTCAGCGAGCCCCCTCCGGCGCCGGAAGCTTACGAACGGTTCCCCGAAGAGCTCGCCGGAAGGACCGCTTTTCTGAGCTTTCTGTTCTTCGTGCTTGAGGCAGTCTGACGGTCGGTCGCAGGTTCACGGAATCGACGATCGCCACGTTCGCCCCATCTGCACCAGCAGTCACAGCGGGCGCGCGTGAAGGCCCCCTTCACGCGGCTCAGCGAAGGAAACTCGACCTTCGCACCGTTCCAAGTACATGAAGGCCCCCTTCCTTGCGCCAGGCGCAAGGAAGGGGGCCTTCATGTACTTCGGCAGGTGGGGGCAAGCACCGGTACCGACTGTGCCGGGCTGGTCGTGAGTGGTAAGGACGGTTAGAACGAACCGGCGTTTACCGACCTACACCTGACCTGCGCGAGGGTGACGGTTCAGCGGCCGCCGGGCTCGACGATGCGGGAATCGGGACGCTGAATGTCCCGATTCCCGCATCGTCGCGCGGGTCGCCCGGTCTCAGACCTTGATCAACAGAGGATCCGGGACACTCAACGTCCCCGATCCTCCGTTGATCAAGGTCGTGACGGATTGGGGCCCGTTCATGCCTCCGAATCCTTCACCAAACGAGATCGAGTGTGGAGGATTCAGGACGTTCAACGTCCCCAATCCTCCACACTCAACCGCCACTCACGAGGCGTCGCTACTTCAGATGCCGGGCGAAGAACCGGTTCCCGGCCTCTCCCTCGAAGTGCGGGACGCCGGTGTGCCCGCCCATGTTGGCGTGCAACGTCTTCTCCTTGGAGCCGAAGGCGTCGAACAGATCCAGGGCTTGCTGCCGGTCGTTTCCTTCATCGTCCCACTGCAACAGGACATGCAGCGGAATGGTGATCTTCCTGGCCTCGGCGAACATGCTGCGAGGCACGTAGCTCCCGGCGAACAGCGCCGCGGCCGCGATCCGCGGCTCGACCACCGCCAGCCGGACGCCGATGGCGGTCACCCCGCCCGCGAACCCAGCCGGGCCGCCGATCTCCGGCAGGGCCTGGAGTGCGTCCAGGGTGGCCTGCCATTCCGGGACCGCCTGTTCCACCAGGGGGAGTACGAGACGCTCGACGACCTCGTCGCTGACCGGCTTGCCCGCCCTCACCGCCCGCTGCAGTTCGACGCGGGCTTCGTCGACGGCGGTCAGCCGGGGCCTGTCACCGGCTCCGGGGAGCTCGATGGTCGCGGCGGCGTAGCCCTCCGCCACGGTGCCCCGCGCCCGGGCCGCCAGCCTGGGGTGCATCTTGCCCAGCCCGCCGGGGTGGCCCAGCAGGATCGGCGGGACCGGCGCGCGGCCGACCCCGGACGTCCACAGGACGCCCGGGATGTCGCCGAGGGTGAACTCGCGCTCGAGGACACCGTCATCAAGGCGTTGTTCGGAAGTGAAGTGCATGGTCGTGCCTTTCGGGAGTGCTCATGAACGGCGCTCCCGGACGACCTATCGCCCGACCGTGACCCCAGAGGGGAGCACCCATGTCGTCATCAGGTTCACGGGTACCACCTCCTCGGTCTGTCTCACGGTCCACGGAAACCTAGCAACAGTCACCTCGGTCCGCCAACAGGTTTTCAAGCAGGCCTCCGACCAGGCAAAACGCTCTCAGATCGCCGTAGAGCGCCTAAATCGATCCTCCCGGGTGATCCCTCCGGCGATCTCCGCTTCCACTGCGCGTGTTTCGCGCCCGGTTCTCCTCCGATCGACGGCGTCATTCGAGCAATGCTCAGTCATAAGGGGCATTATCACTGTGCACCTTCCGTCCTATGGTTGCGCGTTAAACATACGCGGAACCAGTTACGCGAAACGCGTAAGCGATTGAGA
Organism: Amycolatopsis oliviviridis; assembly: GCF_014654365.1. Taxonomy (GTDB): domain Bacteria; phylum Actinomycetota; class Actinomycetes; order Mycobacteriales; family Pseudonocardiaceae; genus Amycolatopsis; species Amycolatopsis oliviviridis. The sequence goes on along the minus strand of NZ_BNAY01000001.1, from coordinate 1,170,821 downwards.
AGCGCCTGTTCACGGGGTTAGGGCGCCACGAAGCCGCCGATCCGCTGCTCGAGCAGTTCGGCCAGCCGCAGCGGAGTGCGGTCCTCGAACATGGGGCCGATGAGCTGGACTCCCACCGGGAGACCGCCGGGGGACAGGCCCGTGGGGATGGCGGTGGCGGGCAGGCCGGGCATGGTGGCCAGACCGGCCCAGACGAGCTGGTCGAAGAACGGGTACTCGACGCCGTCGATGTCGATCCGGCGGGCCAGCAGGTCCGGGTCGTGATCGTGCGGGAACGCGGGAGTCGGCGTGACCGGGCAGACCACGGCGTCGAACTCGGCGAACAGCTGCCGCCAGCCGTGCCGGTGGTGCTCGCGACGGTTGTTCACCTCGATCCAGTCGCGGTGGCTGAGCACCATCCCGCGCAGCCCCGCCGCGTCGAGGCTCTGGTCGTCCGGGCTCAGTGCGGCCGCGCGGATCTGCAACTGCTCGTACTCGTCAACGGGAAAACGCGCGACGGACCCCGAGAACAGCAACTGCTTGTAGAGCGTCGCGGCTTCGGCCAGGTCGGGCAGCAGCCGACTGTGCCGTTCGACGCGGGCGCCGCCGTCGGCGAGCGCGTCGGCCACCCGGTTCACGCCTGCCCGCACGGCGGACCCGGTCGGGATGAACGGATGCTCGTCGAGGACCAGCGCCCGGAAGTCGCTCAGCCGTTGGTGACGGGCGGGCGGCAGGGTCAGGTCGTACGCGATGCCGTGCGTCAGCGGGTCCGGTCCGGCCATGACGTCGAGCAGGAGCGTGAGATCGCGCGCGGTGCGCGCCATCGGGCCGACGACGGCGAGGTCGTATTCGGCGGGCAAGACCGGCGTGGCCGGTGGCACCATGCCGCGGCTCGCCGCCAGCCCGAGTGTCGGCTTGTGCGCGTAGACGCCGCAGAAATGCGCGGGGGTGCGCAGCGAACCGGCGAGGTCGGACCCGATGGACAGCGCACCGAACCCGGCCGCCAGGGCCGCCGCCGATCCGCCGGAGGAGCCGCCTGGCGTCCGGCCGCGATCCCACGGGTTATCGGTGGTGCCGTGGATCTCGTTGAAGCTCTGCAGATCCTGCAGTCCCAGCGGCACATTGGTCTTGCCGAGCACCACCGCCCCTGCGGTCTTGAGCCGCGTCACCTGCACCGCGTCCTCGGCGGGCATGAAGTCCCGGTGTGCCGGCATGCCCCACGTCGTCGGCAGCCCGGCGACGTCGTAGCACTCTTTGACCGTCACCGGGACACCGAGCAGCGGCCGGTCCTCGCCGCCGGCGCGCGCCTGATCGGCTCGGCGCGCGGCGGCCCGTGCACGGTCGAAGTCCGGCACGCAGATCGCGTTGATCAGTTCGTCGTCCCGTTCGATACGGGTGATCGCATCGTCGGTCAGCTCCACCGAGGTGACTTCACCGGCACGCAGAGCGGCCACGAGTTCTTCGGCCGTCGCAAATTTCCATTCCATGAAATCGACCGTATAGGCCCCTGGAGCAGGTCATAAAATGCGAATCCGCACAACAGGACCGGCCCGGATTCGTGTCGAAAATTGTTGCAGGCCAACAGGTGCGTGAGGCATATCCAGTCGATTTCCGCAACTACCGCCGTGGCCCCAGGTCCAGCCATTCCCCGATGGGCAATACCTGTGCGCGCCTTCCGGCGTGGACACGGAATTCGTTCTCCGGATCGAGGACCTCGACGTAGCCGGAGACCTTGTCCGGCTGTTCGGGCTCGTAGTGCATGGGCACCGCGTACCGGGCATCGAGGATCTCCGCAGCGGCCGCGGCCTGCCTCGGATCCATCGCCGCGGGCAGCGGACTCGGCGGCTGGAGGTGCGGCGCGTCGACCACCGCGCCGTTGGCGGGCAGGAACGCCGCGTCGATCGGGCCGAATCGGCGGGCGATACGCCACCAGTAGCCGTGGAACATCGTGTCGCCGCCGTGGAAGACCCGCTGCCCGTCGGCCTCCACCACCCAGTTCAGCTGCGGATCGCCCAGTCCGTCGACGGCCGGGACCGCGGTGACGCGGAACGGTCCGAGGTCGCGTGTGGACCAGGGATCCGCGACCTCGACCGCCTGCCCGTGCACGGCCAGCTCGTGCTCGGCCGTCAACGTCGTCACGTTGTCCACCTCGTCGCCGTGGCCGGGTGCCGGTCGCAGCACGGGCGCTCCCGGTGACAGCACGTCCGCCAGCGCGGACGCGTCAGTGTGGTCCCGGTGCAGGTGGGTGACCAGCGCGGCGCTGACGCGTCCGCCCGGGGTCGCCAGGCCCTCGCCGGGCTTCCATCCCGTGAACAGCGGCGACAGGTCCTGTACGTAGTCGATCACCAGCCGCTCGCCGCTCGCTTCGATCTCCAGTCCGGCCCAGCCGAGTCGTCGAACCCGCATGTCGCACTCCTTGGTCTCGATGAGTGCGGCGAAGTTAGCGTACGTGCGTTCGCTAAATCAATAGCGAACGCACGTACGCTATTCTCGTCACATGTCACCGCGACGCTCAGTGGCCGAAGCCCAGGCGACCAGGGGCCGGATCCTCGATCGCGCCGCCGAGATCGCCTCCGAGGAGGGATTGGACGGCATCACCATCGGCCGGCTGGCCGAGGAGCTGGAGATGAGCAAGTCCGGGGTGCACAAGCATTTCGGCACCAAGGAGACGCTCCAGATCTCCACGTTGGACAAGGCGTTCGTGGACTTCTGGCACCGGGTGGTCGAGCCCGCGCTGGCCGAGCCGCCGGGACTGCGGAGACTGCGGGCGGTGTGCGCCAACTCCGTGGACTACCTGGAAGCGCCGCTGCTGCCCGGCGGTTGCCTGATGACCGCGGCGCTCTCCGAATACGACGGCCGGCCCGGCCGGGTCCGCGACGCGGTGGCCGAGGTGTGGTCGCGCTGGCAGGGCCAGTTGCGGGCGGACCTCGCCGTGGCGGTCGAGAGCGGCGAGCTGCCCGCCGGGTTCGACATCGACCAGGCGCTGTTCGAGATCGTCGCGGCCGGGCTGGCGCTGAACGCGGCCATGCAACTTCAGCATGACCGGGCGGCCGCGGACCGGGCGCGCCGCGCGATCGAACGGGCGATCGGCTAGCGAAGGGTCGCGATACCGGCCAGGAAGATGTCCACCCCGGCCAGGAACTGCTCGCGGTCGTCGTGCTCGCGCAGCCGCGTCGCGGCCTTGTGCACGAAGGGATACTTGCCGGGATCCAGCTGCGCCCACCGCGCGGCGATGACATCCAGGGCGGCCGACCGCTCCGCGTCGTTCTCAGCGAGGGTCCAGGTGTTGGCGGCGTTCTGCCCGGCGACGCCGAGGGCGTAGTTCACCAGCGCACCCAGCGCGTCGAGCAACCTGCCGATGTTCTCGTAGATCTCCAGCAGCGCCGGGCCGACGCGATCGTTCTCGCCGACGCACTGGGGGAGCGGTCCGAACTGCTGTCGATCCCCGGACTGGAACATCCACTCGCCGACGAACCCGGAATCGAGCCCGCGCCGCAGCTCCCGCACGCTCGCGAGGTGGACGCCGGTCTGGTCGCGTGGTTCCGGCGCCACCTCCCGGCGGCAGGCTAGATCAGGACAGCATGCCGCCGTCCACCCGCAGGACCGTGCCGGTCACGTAGGAGGCGCGGTCGCTCAGCAACCACGCGGCGGCCTCGGCGACCTCCTCGGGTTCGGCCACGCGGCCCAGCGGAGTCCGGGCGTTGAGCTGGTCGAGGATGCCCGGCGAACTCTCCATCCACTCGCTGAACATCTCGGTCATCGTCGTACCGGGGGCGACACCGTTGATCCGGATCCCTTCCGGGCCGTAGGTGACGGCGGCCGACGCGGTGAGGCTGTTGACTCCTCGTTTCATCGCGCCGTAGGCGGGCAGGTCCGGGTTGGCCATCAGACTGCCGACGCTGGTGTTGTTGACGATGGCCCCGGTCCCCGCGGTGGCCCGGATCGCCTCGATCTCGGCGAGCATCGACAGCCACGGGCCTTTGAGGTTCACCGCGTAGATGCGGTCGAAATCGGCTTCGGTCACCCGGTCCATCGGGCCGGGCGGCACGTTCGTCGCACCGTTGTTGAACGCGACGTCGAGCCTGCCGTGCACTTCCACGGCACGGCCGACGGCCGCGCGGATGCTCGCCGCGTCGCCGAGGTCGCACACCACGTGGTCCGCGACGCCGCCTTCGGCGCGGATCTCCTCGGCCACGGCCTTCAGCTGGGACTCGGTCCGGGCGGCGAGCACGACACGGGCGCCTTCCCTGGCGAACAGCCGCGCGGCGGCGGCTCCGATCCCGCGTCCGGCGCCGGTGACGAAGGCGACCTTGCGGTCCAGCAGGCCCGGAACAGTCGTTGTGTTGGTCATGGCACCGAGACTTCCCCCGCCCCCGGCGCCTATCCAGGCATCGGCGGTACCTGGCTGACGTTCCGGCATCGTCCACACTGGAGTGGTGGACAGACGACAACTGGCGGACTTCCTGCGCAGCAGGCGCGAGCGGATCACCCCCGCCGACGTCGGCCTTCCCGCCGGGTCGCGGCGCCGGACACCGGGGCTGCGTCGCGAGGAGGTGGCGCAGCTGGCGTTCATCTCGACCGAGTACTACACGCGGCTTGAGCAGGCTCGCGGTCCCCGGCCCTCGCGCGAGGTGCTGGGCGGGCTGACCCGGGCGCTGCGACTGTCGGATGTGGAACGCGATCACCTGCACCACCTCGCCGGTGCTCCGCCGGGACCGCCACCCGGTCCGTCGCGGGAGGTCCGGCCGAGCATTCTCGCGCTGTTGCGGCGCCTTCCGCAGGCGGCGGCGATCGTGTTGTCCGCGACCTACGAAGTGCTCGCCTGGAACGACCTCGCCGCGGCGCTGATGGAGGATTTCTCCGCGTTGCCACGTCGTGACCGCAACCTCGTGCGCCGCGCGTTCCTCGGACCACCGCAGCGTCGGATGTACGGCGTGTCCGATGTGGAGGAGTTCTCCGCCAGCGCGGTCCGGAACCTGCGTGCCACCGCGGGCCGCTACCCCGACGATCCCGAGGTCGCCGCCCTCATCCGGGAGCTCCTCGACGGCAGCGAGGACTTCGCCCGGCTGTGGGCCGCGCACGACGTCTGCGCCGCGCCCAGCCTGTGCAAGACGTTCCGGCATCCGGTCGTCGGCCCGGTCAGCGTGAACTGCGACGTCCTCGACATCACCGACCGCGACCAGCAGGTCGTGATCTACACCGCCGACCCCGGGACCCCGTCGGAGGAGGCGTTGCGGCTGCTATCGGTCGTCGGGACGCAGCGGATGGACGTCCCGCTCTGAGCGTGACGTGACCAGCGGGCCGATCCTCAGCGCGATCGCCAGCGCGAAGCGGCCGGCCGGATCGTCGATCGTGCCGCCGAAAAGGGTCCGCAGCTGCCGGATCCGGTAGCGGACGGTTTGGACGTGGACGTGCAGCTCGTCGCCGATCGCCTGCGGCTGATCGGGTCGCGCGAGCCACGCCGTGAGGGTCGCGGTGAGCCGCTGCCGCGCCGGTTCCGGCAACTCGGCCAGCGGCGCGAGGACGTCCTCCGAGAACTCGGCGGCCAGTCCGGGATCGGCGGTCAGCAGCAGGTCGATGCCGTGGTCGGTGGTGTGGACGAGGGCGTCGCCGCCGAGCGCGCCGGTGCGGGTCAGCCGCCACAACGCGGTCGCCCGGCGGGCACCGAGCGCGGCCGAACGCAGCGGTACGGCCGGGCCCACCCCGGCCTGCTCGTCGCCGAGCAGGTCCCGCAACCGGCCGAGGTACCACTCGATCCGGTCCGCGGGCATGGCCACGGCGGTGAGGTCGTGGTGACGGCCGACCAGCACGCTTCCCGGCATCCGGTCCAGCAACCTCGGCGCGACGTCGGCGCTGGTCACGGCGACGACGAGACGTGCGGGCAGCGTCCACGCGGCCTGGTTCGCGGCATCGTCGAGGACGTCCGGGTCGGCCGGTGGTTCGGTGAGCAGGAGACCGAGGAGCCGGTCCCGCCGTGCCTGCCCGGCCCGTGCCGCCTGGGACCGCGCTTCGGCGTATCCGTCGGCCGCGGCGGCCGAGAGCTCCGCGATGAAGGCGAACAGCGCCTCGCCGAGTTCGACGATGGCCTGGGTCGGCAGATCCACGGCCGGTGCCGCCGACGTCAGCTGCCGCCAGACCCCCAGCGCCGCCGATTGGTAGAAGCCGAGCATCTCCTCCAGGCTGCGGCCCGCGGTGTGCTGGGCCCGGCCCTGCGCGCGGTAGACCTCGCAGTCGGTGGTGATGCCGGGCTGGCCGATCTCGGTGAAGAACGCGTTCAACGCGACGTCGAGAGTGGTCTGGACGTTAGCGACGGTCCGATCGTCCAGCGGCGTCCGCAGCCCGGCACGGACCTGGTCCATCGCGGCGGACGCGATCGCCGCGGGGTCGGGCTCCAGCCGGTTCAGCACCGAGGCGTCCAGCCGGCGCCACGGCTGTGCCGACGCCTTCGTCATAGAGGCAACCTACAAAACTCCGATCAGGAACGCGCGCCTCCGTTCTAGTGGTTCACCCGCTCCCGGTGGACCCTGACCGCAGCATTCGACGACGCATGCCGGAGGTGGCTGTGACACGTTCCCACTGGAGAAGACTCGCTCGGACGGCCGCGGTGGCGGGCACCGCGCTGACCCTCGTCGCGATCGGGACACCGGCCCTCGCCGCGGCCGAACGCCAGGTTTACGTCGCGATGGGTGACTCGTTCTCGGCGGGCTCGGTGGTACTGCCGCAGTCCGATCTGTTCACCTGCGCCCGGTCCGCGATCAACTACGCGGCCCTGCTGGCGAAGGAGATCAAGGTCGACGAACTGCGCGACGTCACCTGCGGCGGCGCGACCACCTCCGACTTCACCAATCCGCAGAAGGGCATCGTCTCCGGCACCAACCCGCCGCAGTACGACGCGCTGTCCGCCGACACGACCTTGGTGACCGTGGGCATCGGTGGCAACGACGTCGGGCTGGTCGGGCTCGCGACGTCATGTGTGAACCTGCTGCCGGTCGGGACGTCGTGCAAGGCGGCGAACACGGCGGGTGGGGTGGACAAGTACGCCACGAAGATCGACGCCTTCGCCGCGACGTACGGCACGGTGATCGAGCAGATCCGCCGGCGCGCACCGCAGGCGGAGATCGTCATGGTCGGCTATCCGACCGGGATCAAACCGCGCGGTTGCTGGCCGCTCGTCCCGGTGCTGCCGCAGGACGCCGACTACATCCAGGCCAATATGGACCGGCTCAACGCGCGGATGGCCGAACAGTCCGCCGCGCACGGGGCGAAGTACGTCGACATCCGGACGCCGAGCATCGGTCATGACGCGTGCCAGCCGATCGGTGTCAAATGGATCGAAGGGCTGATCCCTTCGGTGGTGAACAACAGCTTCGCGCCGCTGCATCCGAACGCCGCCGGGCTCGCGGCCGTGGTGCCGAGCATCCGGAAGGTGTTGTAGCGCCGAGTGTCATGAAAGGGCCGTTCCTGACGAAATTCGTCAGGAACGGCCCTTTCATGACAGGTGCGGAGAACGGGATCAGGCGGTCGGCGCCCAGTACAGGAGCCGGTTCGGCGAACCGGAGCCCGGGTTGGTGACCTTGCCCGTGGTGGCCGCGTTGATCAGCGCGGTGGCCACCTGCGCGGGTGTGGCGGTCTTGTTGTTCTGCAGGTAGCGGGCCGCGACGCCGACCACGTGCGGGGTCGCCATCGAGGTGCCGCTGATGGTGTTCGTCGCGGTGTCATTGGTGTTCCACGACGACGTGATGCTCGTACCCGGCGCGAAGATGTCGACCAGGTTCCCGTAGTTGGAGAAGCTGGACCGCGCGTCGGTGTTGGTGGTCGAGCCGACGGTGATCGCCTGGGTGACCCGGGCGGGGGAGAAGCCGGAAGCGTTCGCGTTGGAATTACCGGCGGCCACGCCGTAGGTGACGCCCGCGGCGATCGACCGGCGGACGGCGTCGTCCAGCGTGGTGGAGGCACCGCCGCCGAGGCTCATGTTGGCCGCGGCAGGCTTGACGTGGTTCTTGGTGACCCAGTCGATGCCCGCGATGACACCGGCGGTGGTGCCGCTGCCGGAGTTGTTGAGCACGCGGACGCCATAGACCGTGGCGCCCTTGGCGATGCCGTACTGCGAACCGGCGATGGTGCCGGCGACGTGGGTGCCGTGACCGTTGCCGTCCTGGGCGACGGCGTCGTTGTCGACGAAGTCGTAGCCGTTGCGGGCCCGGCCGCCGAAGGTCTGGTGGCTGATCCGCACGCCGGTGTCGATGACGTAGACGTTCACGCCCGCGCCGGTGCTGGTGTAGCTGTACTTCTTGTCGAGCGGGAGGTTGCGCTGGTCGACGCGGTCGAGACCCCAGGACGGCGGGTTGGTCTGGGTCGCGTCCGCGTGGACGACCTGGTTCTGCTCGACGGACGCCACCGACGGGTCGGCGGCGAGGCGCTTGGCCTGCCGCTCCGACAGCGTCGCGGAGAAGCCCTTGAGCGAGCTGCTGTAGACCTGCTCCACCTTCGCGCCGAAACGGTTCGCCAGCGCGCCCACGACGCCGGTGTCCTTCAACGTGACGATGTAGCTGTTCGGGATCGCTTCAGCGGACCCCGCGGCGAGGATCTGTCCTTCGGCGGCTTGTGCGGGAGCGGCGGTCACACTGATCGCCACCGCGACCGCGCTCGCCATTCCGGCACGGGACAGCCAACGCGCTTGTCTCATCTCTCGCATGTGTTCGTCCTGTCGTTCGCAGGGGACCGGCCGGTCAAGACCACAGCGGCGGAAAGCGGTCCAGCTCGACCGCATGGGAGGGCATCTGCCAATCCCATGGGGATCGAGGTTATGGAGCGTTCGGCATGTCCGATATCGACTGAATGGGGCAGGACCCGACCTTCGTCTGGCGGCCATTGGCGGCGGGTGCCCTGCACGGAAAGTGCACTTCGGCCCCGCCGTACCCTGTGGGCGGAACACTCGCCGAGCATCTGGAGTCCGAACCACCGTGCCAGACCTTTCCACCCTGCGCGCCGACTGCGGGAGCTGCTTCGGTCTGTGCTGCGTCGTCCCGGCGTTCGCGGCGTCGGCCGATTTCGCGATCACCAAACCGGCGGGCCAGGCGTGCCCGAACCTGCGCGAGGACTCCCGGTGCGGCATCCACGACAAGCTCCGCACCAAGGGCTTCACCGGCTGCACGGTCTACGACTGCTTCGGCGCGGGCCAGAAGGTCTCCCAGATCACCTTCGGCGGCGAGGACTGGCGGAAGTCGCCGAAGACGGCGAAGTCGATGTTCGCGGTCTTCCCCGTGATGCGGGACCTGCAGGAACTGCTCTACTACCTCACCGAGGCGGCGGCGCTGCCGACGTCGGCCACGATCCGCGACGACCTGGCCGGGATGATCGACCGGACCGAGCGGATGACCCTGGAAACGCCTGGCGTGCTGCGGAAAACGGATGTCCACACGCACCGGGGTGAGGTGAACGGCCTGCTGCTGCGCGCGAGCGAGCTGGCCCGTGCCGAGGTACCCGGCAAGAAGAAGGACCGGCGCGGCGCCGACCTCATCGGCGCGAAACTCAAGGGTGCGAACCTGCGCGGCGCGCTTCTTCGCGGGGCTTACCTGATCGGCGCGGATCTGCGGGGAGCCGATCTCCGGCAGGCCGACGTCATCGGGGCGGATCTGCGTGACGCCGACATCCGGGGCGCAGACCTGCGCGACGCGCTGTTCCTGATCCAGTCTCAGTTGGACGCGGCCAAGGGCGACGCGACCACGAAGCTGCCCGGATCGCTCGCCCCGCCCGCGCACTGGTAGTCGCATTTCGTCCTCTGAATGCGGTAGTTGGTATCGGGAACTACCGCATTCAGAGGACGAAATGCGGGAGCAAAGTGCGCATCAGGTGAGCGGTTCGGCTGCGAGACTGGGCGCATGCGTGCCGATCGCCTGGTGGCCACCCTCCTGCTGATGCAGGCCCGTGGCCGCGTCACGGCCGCCGAACTGGCGGACGAACTCGAGATCTCGGTGGCCACGGCCCGCCGCGATCTCGAGGCGCTGTCCGCGGCGGGCGTTCCGGTGTATCCGCAACCCGGCCGGGGTGGCGGCTGGTCTCTGATCGGCGGTGCGCGGACCGACCTCAGCGGGCTGTCGGCGTCGGAGGCGCAGGCGTTGTTCCTGCTCGCGGGTCCGGCGGCGTCGATCTCGCCCGAGGTCAAATCCGCGCTGCGGAAACTGGTCCGGGCCTTGCCGGACACCTTCCGGGCCGACGCGCAAGCCGCCGCGGATGCGGTCGTCGTCGATCCGTCGCGCTGGGGTGAACAGGAGAAGGAACGACCCGAAACGCTCACCGTGCTGCAAGCCGGGATCGTCCGCCGTCGCAAAGTCCGCTTCGGCTATGCGAAGAAGGGCGCGGAAGCGGTCGAGCGGGTCGTGGATCCGTGGGGGCTCGTGGACAAGGACGACGTCTGGTACCTCGTCGCCGGCACCGAGAAGGGGCAGCGCACCTTCAGGGCCGATCGTATGTCCGATGTAGAGGTGACCGACCTGCCCGCCGGGCGGCCGGACGACTTCGAGCTGTCGCGGGCGTGGGACCAGGTGGTCGATCAGGTCGAGCGGCGCCGTTCGGGGCTGGGCGCGACCGTGCTCATCGCCGAGCGGCATCTGCCGATCCTCCAGGACCACTTCGGACGGCAGGCGCGGGTCGAGGAGACACTCGACGACGGGCGCGTACGGGTGACGGTGTCGGCGCCGGTGGCGTGGATGATCGCCCAGCAGCTCGCCGGCTGGGGCTCGATGATCGAGGTGCTGGGCCCTCCGTCGGTCCAGGAGGAACTCGCGCGGATCGGCGCGGAACTCGTCGAGCGTTACGCGACGCCGGTGCGGTAGCCCTGCGGGCTGACGCCGTGCTCGCGTTTGAACGCGGTGCTGAGCGCGAACGAACTGCCGTAGCCGACCTGCCGCGCGACCGCGCCGATCGTGACGTCGGGATGCTGGCGCAGGAGATCCGCGGCGAGCGCGATACGCCAGCTCGCGAGGTACGCCATCGGCGGTTCGCCCACCGCGGCGGTGAACCGCCGGGCGAACGCGGCCCGTGAGACCCCGGTGTCGGCCGCGAGGCTGGCCACCGTCCACGGTTCGGAAGGCTTGTGCTGCAACAGTTTCAGCGCCCGCCCGACGACGGGGTCGCGGTGCGCGCGGTACCAGGCGGGTGCCTCGGCGCCGGGCCGGTCGAACCAGGTCCGCAGCGCGGCGACCAGGAGCAGGTCCAGCATCCTGTCCAGGACGGCTTCCTGCCCAGGCGAGTCCTTGACGATTTCCCCGGCGAGCAGCGGCACGAGCGGGTTCTCCCACTCCTCGTCCCGCACGATCAGCAACGGCGGCAGCGCGTTGAGGAGCCGTTTGCTGATCTCGCCTTCCAGCGGGTACGTGCCGGTGAGCAGCACGACGGGGCCGTCCGGGTCGCCGCCCCAGGTGCGGACACCGAGATCGGACAGTTCGGTGAGGTGTTTCCCTTCCGGTGTCAGGCATTCCTGTCCCGGCAGGATCATCGCCTGCGGCGGGGTGGCCGGGTCGTCCGCGACGAGATACGGGTCCGGACCGCGGGCGATGGCGATGTCGCCGGTGCCGAGCCGGACGGCCTCGCCGCGATCGGGGACGACCCAGGAGTCGCCGCGGACCTGTGCCATGACCGTCAGCGGCGCCTCGTCCTCGATGCGCAGCGACCACGGCGGGGTCATGACCGACTTCAGCAGGAACGCGCCGCGGGCACGGGGTCCGTCGAGCAGACCGGCGAGAGGATCCATGCCGAGAAGTGTAGACGATGAAACATGGAAACGAGCCTCTGAACTATGTTCCGTCTCATCCCGGGGCGCTTGACTAGTGCCATGACAAACACGAAGAACAACGAGACGGTCCTGGTCCTGGGCGCGACGGGCAAGACCGGGAGCCGGGTGGCGCAGCGGCTGACCGACCTCGGGATCACGGTCCGGAAGGCGTCGCGGCCCGTGTTCGACTGGAACGACCGGTCGACCTGGACCACCGCGGTCACCGGGGTCGGCGCCGCCTACGTGACCTACTACCCCGACCTCGCCTTCCCCGGCGCGGCCGAGGCGATCCGCGACTTCTCGGCACTGGCCGTCGAACACGGTGTCCGGCGACTGGTCCTGCTCTCCGGCCGCGGCGAGGAGGAAGCCGTGGTCAGCGAACAGGGCGTGCGGGACTCCGGTGCCGAGTGGACGGTCGTGCGGGCCAGCTGGTTCGCGCAGAACTTCAGTGAGCACTTCCTGCTGGAACCGGTACTGGCCGGCGAGATCGTGCTGCCCGCCGGGCAGGTGACCGAGCCGTTCATCGACGTCGAGGACATCGTCGACGTCGTGGTGACCGCGCTGACCACCGACGGGCACCACGGAGCGGTCTACGAGCTGACCGGCCCCCGGTTGCTGGGTTTCGCGGACGCGGCGGCGGAAATCGGCAAGGCTGCGGGGCGGGATGTCCGGTACGTTCCGGTTTCCCCGGCGGAGTTCGCCGCGGGGGCGGCCGAACAGGGTGTGCCGGAGGAGGAGATCGAAGGACTGACCGACCTGTTCACCCGGGTCCTCGACGGCCGGAACGAATCGCTCACCGGCGACGTCGAGAAGGTGCTGGGCAGGCCCGCGAGGGACTTCTCCGACTACGCCGCGAAGGCCGCGGCCACCGGGGTCTGGAATCGATGAACCTAGCTGTAACCGGAAGAAAGGCGACAGGAATGTCGACGCTGAGCGAGATCGTCCTGATCGCGGCCGTCATCGCGGCGGGCTTGATCGCGGGGCTGTTCTACGCCTACACGTGCTCGGTCATGCCGGGGCTGGCGCGGGCCGACGCCCGGACGTACGTGACGGGAATGCGGGAGATCAACGTCGCGATCCTCAACGGCTGGTTCGCGCTCAGCTTCGGTGGCGCGCCCCTGCTCGCCGCGGTGGCGGCGGCACTGCACTTCAAGTCGGATCTGCGGGCCGCGCTGCCGTGGATCATCGCGGGATTCGTCCTGCTGCTGGTGATGCTGGTCGTGACCATGGCGGTCAACGTGCCGCTGAACAACGTGCTGGAAGCCGGTTTCGACGGCGACAACACCGACTTCGAAGCGCTGCGGTCGAAGTTCGAAGGTGTCTGGGAGCGCTGGAACCTGGTCCGCACGATAGCCGGGATCGGCGGCTTCGGCGCTCTGGTGGGCGGGCTGATCGCGCACGTCCGCGCCTGATCCGCGCCCGCCGGGTGTGTGTCATGAAAGGGGCGTTCAAGACGAAAAACGTCCTGAACGCCCCTTTCATGACATCCGGACGCGGGTCAGGCGGCGAGAACAGCCCGCAGCCGCGAAGCGAAAGCCGTGGCCTCGAAGGCGAAACCGATGTGGTCACCGGGGAAGCGGGTCGGCTCGATCCCGAGGCGACCCGCCGCGGCCACGGCCGCCTCGTGCGCCGGCTGACCGGCCGAGTCCTCCCCGGCGCCGAGGACGATCCGCGTCCCGGACGCCTTCAGTGCCTCGTAGTCCGGAGTGAAGTCCACGATCGCCTTCATCAGGTGGACGATGAAGAACTCGAAGTTCTTGCGCATCTCCGGAGGGATGCCCGCCGCACCCCCTTCGAACCCGGCGTCGGCCATGAACTTGCCGATCGCCGCCTCGATGCCGTGCTCCCGGTGGATGTGGAGCAGCTCGTCGGGAGAGACGCCGGGGTGCCCGTCGAGCAGGGCCATCAGCGGCGGTTCGTGCGCGACGAGTGTCCGCACCCGTCCGGGGTGGCGGACGACGAGGTCGAAAGCCTGCAAGCACCCACCGCTCGACGCGAAGACGATCGCGGGTTCGGTGCTCACGCTGTCGAGCAGGCGCAGCGCGTCGTCGGCGTGGACCTCGATCCGTTGCTCCTCGCCGGGATCGTCGAGGGTGCTGCGGGAGATCCCGCGCGGGTCGTAGGTGATCACCGTGTGGTGCTCCGCGAGCAGCCCCGCGATCGGGGTGAACATGCCGGAATCCGAGGCACCGCCGGGAACGCACAGCAGCACCGGACCGCTGCCGGTGACGGTGTGGTGGAGCCGTGCTCCAGGGACGTCGAGTGTGGCCATGAGCCGACCCTTTCCTTTTCGGTTCCTGTCGCTCACCGACGAACGGCGTCCCCGCGGACAGACACCCGGTGTCAGGAGATTTCGGCGAGTTTTCCCGACAGGTAGGCGCGCTCGGCGTCGGTGCCGGCCAGTGCGAGCGCCTCACGGTAGGCGTCGGCGGCCTCACCGAACCGGTCGAGACGCCGGAGCAGGTCCGCGCGGGTCGCGGGCAGCAGGTGGTAGCCGGGGAGGCTGCCGTCCACGGTGAGCTTGTCGACGAGTTCGAGTCCGGCTTCGGGACCTTCGGCCATCGCGACGGCGACCGCCCGGTTCAACTCGACGACGGGTGAGGGCACGAAACGCAGCAGTTCCCCATAGAGGGCGGCGATCTGCGCCCAGTCGGTGTCGGAAGCGCGGACCGCCGTCGCGTGACAGGCGGCGATGGCGGCCTGGATCTGGTATCGCCCAGGGCTCCCGCGGCGAAGCGCGGTCTCCAGCAACTCGGTGCCTTCGGCGATCTCGGCGGTGTTCCAGCCGTCGCGGTCCTGGTCTTCGAGCGAGACGAGCGTGCCCTCGCCGTCGACCCGCGTGGCGCGGCGCGCGTCGTGCAGGAGCAACAGCGCCAGCAGCCCGAGGACCTCCGGTTCGCCGGGCATCAACCCGGTGAGGATCCGGGCTAGCCGGATGGCCTCCGCGGACAGGTCGGTCCGCAGCAGATCGGTGCCCGTGCTGGCCGAGTACCCCTCGTTGAACAGCAGGTACAGCATGCCCAGCACCGCGGCCGTGCGTTCGGGCAGCAGATCCGACGGCGGGACGCGGTACGGGATCCCCGCGGTCCGGATCTTGCGTTTCACCCGGACCAGACGCTGCGACATCGTCGCTTCGGAAACCAGGAAGGCGCGGGCGATCTCGGCGGTGGTGAGCCCGGCCAGGGTCCGCAACGCGAGCGCGACCTGACCCTCCATCGGCAGCGCGGGATGGCAGCAGGTGAAGATCAGCCGGAGCCGGTCGTCGTGGACGCCGCTCTCGTCCCATTCCGGTTCGGCGGCCGCGGTCAGCTCGGCGGCTTCCCGCAGTTTCGCCGCGCCGACGGCCTCCCGCCGGATCCGGTCGGTGGCGCGATTGCGCGCGGTCGTGGTCAGCCAGGCGCCGGGTTTCTCCGGGACACCGTCGCGGGGCCAGGTGCGCAACGCGAGCGCGAACGCCTCCTGGGCGCATTCCTCGGCCAGGTCCCAGTCCCCGGTGACCCGGATCAGGGTGGCGATCACCTGCCCCGACTCCTCGCGGAACGCCCGGGTGATCGCGGCGTCGAGCTCTGCGGTCACCGGACCAGCCCTTCCAGCAGCGGAACGGTCTTCTCCGGCGGCTGGTAGGCGGTGACCTCGTCCCGCAGCCGCGCGGCCGCGGCCCGGTAGGCCGGTTCCCGCAGCACCGAGGACACGGCGTCACGGACGTCTTCCGGGGTCGCGTCGATGACGTCGAGGACCCTGCCGAGGCCGAGTTCGGTGACGCGGTCGCCGTTGTGGGGCTGGTCGGCGCCCATCGGCAGCACCACCATCGGCAGCCCGTGGGCGATCGCGCCCAGCAGGCTGCCCGAACCGCCGTGGGTGACGGCCGCGTCGCAGTACGGGAGGACGTCGTCCTGCGGCAGGTACCTGGCGAGGTGGAGGTGATCCGGCTGCGGACCGAACTCCGCGGGGTCCAGGAGGTTTCCGACGGTCACCACACAGGTCGCGTCGACCTCCCGCAGCCCGGCCAGCACCCGGGTGAACAGGTCGCCCGACTCGGTGTTGAAGATCGTGCCGAGAGTGAAGTAGACCGTCGGCCTGCCCTCGACGTACCAGTCCGGCACCACTCCGCGGCCGGGAACAGGGATGTGGAAGGACCGCGCCGTCGGCGGTAGCGGGAACCGGGGATCACGGAAGCTCCCGGGGAACGGGGAGAGCACGAGATGGCGGTACGCCAGGTCCAGGTTTCGTTGCGGGGCGAGGCCGTGGACGGCGCGGACCTCGTTGATCGCGTCGTCCACGAGGTCGGGGCGGACGAGGGCGCCGGCGGCCATGACCAGGACGGTGACGTGGGGGAGACCGAGCTTCTCCGCGGCGATCATCGGACCGTGATCGGCCTCGTCGCAGACGAGCAGGTCCGGTGCCCAATGTTCGGACAGGGCCAGGACGTCCTCCGCGCGCAAGGGCGCGGTGCGGCGGACGAAACCGTCGCGCAGGTCGGCGTCCTCGCGGTCCCGGTCCACGGGGAGCAGAGGGCGACGTTTCCCGTCGCCGCCGAGGTTCGGGCCCGACGGGAACGCGGTGAAACCGGCCGCCTCGACGATCGGGACCATGGACGGCTCACCGGTGAACGCGATCTTGTGGCCCGCGGTGGCGAGGGCATGGGCGAGGGGGACGAGCGGCCGGAAGTGACCGTTGCCGCCGGCGAAGGTGAACAGGACACGCACACGATCGACCCTATCGGCGGAACCGCGGTTCTCGCGGCGTTGCCCCGCATCCCACCCCGCCGGGCAGCGCTACCCTGCTTGCCGTGATCGATACGGACGCCGACGAGGTCCGGCTGTGCGCGCTGGAAGGCTGCGAGAATCCCCTGCCCCCGCCCGCGGTCGACGCCGAGGGCAAACGCAAGGGCGGCAGGCCGTCGGCCTACTGCAGTAAGACGCACGCCGACGCCGCTTCGCGGGCCCGACGGGCGGCCGCGGTGGCGAGCGTGGCGGACCCGCTGCTCGAAGTCCGCCGGATCGCCGACGAGTTCACCCCGACCGCGGCGTCGCTCGTGGAGTTGCTGGGCGCGATGCGCTCCCGGTTCGACGACGCCGCCGAGGCGGCGCTGGGCCGCGTCACCGAAGCCGAGTCCGAGGCGGCCACGGCCCGGCGCGAGGCAGAGGACGCCCAGCAGGCGGCGGCGAAGGCCGACACCGCGCGAGCGACCGCGCTGGCCGCGTCACGCGACGACAAGATGGCCAAGGCCAAGGCGGAACGCACCGCCGAGCAGGCCTTGAAGGACGCGGAGGAGACCCGGCAGCGTTCGTGGACCGAGATCGCCGCCCACGAACGGGCCCGGGGCGCCGCGGAGGCCGCGACCGTGGCGGCCGAACGCTCCCGGGACGCCCTGACTGCCGATCTCCGGACGCTTCGTGAGGATTTCGCGGCCGTCCGCGAGGAGAAGAACCGGCTGACGGCGGATCTGGGTGAGCGGGACACGGCGCTGGCGCGAGCGGTGGCCGAACTCGAAGCCCTGCTGGACCGGCTCGACGAGGCCAAGGCGCGGGTGACTTTGTCCGAAAAGGACTGTGCCGCCGCACGGGAGGAATCCGTCGGACTGCGCGGAGAACTGGACCGGGTCCGGGCCGAGCTGGCGCGGGAGCACACCGCCCGCAGCCTGGCCGAGGCGCGGGTGACGGCGCTGGGCGAGGAACTGGAACGCGCGCAGGCGCGGGCGGTCACGGATCAGACGCGGTACGACGACGTCGTCCGGCAGCTGGCCGAACTCGCCCGTCCACCCGTTGTCGAGGACAAGCCCGCGGACTGGGATCCCTCGGCGCAAGACGCCGACACGAGTAGGTCGTAGTAAACTGAGGTCAACGCGTGACGAAGGGGTGGTACCTGGATACCGGCCAGGTACCACCCCGTCAGATCACTGCCGTCAGTGGCAGTAGGCGAGAATCGTCAGCGAGCTCCACAGCGCCATGGTGTTCGACGTCTGCAGGCTCTGCAGCTTGAGAACCGCGGCCATCTCCTTCACCTCCTCCGGATTCCTCGTAGGGTCAAGCGGTGGTCAGTGGCAGTAGCCGAAGACGCTCGCCGAGCTCCACATCGGGGTGTCGCTCTGCATCTCCAGCGCCTGCAGCTTGAGAACTGCGGTCACGATGTTCACGTCCTCTCAGTGGCAGTAGGCGAGAATCGTCAGCGAGCTCCACAGCGCGATCGTGTTCGACGTCTGCAGGCTCTGCAGCTTGAGAACCGCGGCCATCTCCTTCACCTCCTTCTTCGATTACCGGACAGGGGCAGCACCGGCCGCCGCCGGTTTCTCACGCCGGCGGCCGGGCAGACCGGGGAACACGGATCCGCCGTGGCGGACCGTGTGCACGGCGGACAGCACACCGGCGGCGCCGGTGGCGAGGTCCATGGACAGTCGCAGGAGCTGATCGCCTGCCACGCCGGTGCCACCGGGCGCGGGCACGGCGTGACGCAGGAGCGTCGGCAGGTCGTCGGCCGTGCCCGCCACCGTGATCAGCCCGGCCCGGCCGGTGAACAGCCCGGCGTGGACATTCCACGGCGGGACCCGGCAGCCGGCGAGCAGGCCGTCGCGGGCCAGCGCCAGCATGGCGTCCGTCCGGTGCTCGAGCAGTGCCTCGACGGCCAGCGCCACCCCGGCGCTGCCGTCGGCCAGGTAGGGCAGCAGCCTGCTGCCGTCGTTGACGTGCAACGCCCCTTGGGCATCCGGCTCGCAGCGGGCGAGATCCTCTTGCAGGGCGGCCGCCGCGGCGTCGAGCCAGGACGCGTCACCGGTCGCTTCGTAGAGCCGGGTGAACGCGAGGCTGATCCCCGAGAAACCCCGGAGCAGACCAGGAATCTGTGGTGCGAACGGGCTGTCGAGCGCGTCCCGGAGCCGGAGCCCGTCGCGTAGCGCGCTTTCCGTCTGCTCGGAATCGCCCGTCCACTCCGCGAAATCGAGCTTGCCCAGCACCAGACCGGCGAGGCCGCCGGCGAGATGGCAGACGGTCAACGGCCGATCCGGCTTCCGGCTCAGCAGGTCCAGCGCCGTGTCCCGCGCACCCAACCGGTACAGCGCCCACGCGACGCCGAGCCGCCCGTTCAGTAAGCCGGGGCCCTGGTGATGCCCGGTCAGCGCGTGCTCCGCCAGCCAGCCGACCTGCTCGTCGGGTACCGGCTGCCCGGTCAGGTGCAACGCGTACAACACGCCCGCCGCGCCGTGTGCCAAGCCGAGACCGGCACCGGGAAGCTGCATCGCGTCCCCCGGGTACAACCGGTCGTCGCGATCGAGGGTGGCGCTCGCGGTGATGGCGGAGCCGATCGACCGGCACACCGACTCCCACGACCGGCCGTCCATCGTGGTTTCGGCGGGGGTGACCAGGGGCACCGACTCCGGGAAGCGCAACGCGCTCGCGATCCGGGCCACGAGCCCGTTCGGCAGCGGGAATTCGCGCCGGGCGTGGTGGAGCAGGTCTTCGAAGCAGCCGGGATCGAGTTCGGCCATCGCGGTCAGCGGCAGGAAACCGAACAGTGCCACACAGGCGAACGCGTACTCGTCGGCGGCGACCGGCGCGAGCCCGGCCGGGGGACGGAACCCCGGCGCCGCCATCGCCGCGCGCGACCCCGACTCGACGGTCGACGCCGCTTCGAAGTCGATCAGGCACAGCCGCCCGTCCGGCCGGATGAGCACATTCTGCGGATGGACGTCGCCGAACGCGAAACCGCGGGCGTGCAGCGTGGCGAGGATGCCCGCGAGCTCGTCGAGCACGGGCAGCGCCCAGCGCACGAACGCGGCACGATCGTCGTCGTCGCCCCCGGCACGCAGCAGCGGGTTCCGGCGGGTCAGCTCCTGATACAGGGTCGGTCCCTCGACCAGCTCCATCGCCAGGAAGTGGTGTTCCCACAAGGTGAAGTACTCATGGACTCGCGGCACGAACCCGGTGTCCGCCAGTTCGGTGAGCAACTCGTGCTCGTGGGTCAGCCGGGTGACGGCGTCACGACCGAGCGCGTCGAGCCCGGCGTGCGGTCGTGCTTCCTTGACCACCACGGCCAAGCCGTCGCCGCGCCGGGTTCCCTTGTACACGCCGCCGCCGTTGGAGAAGTGCAGGGCTTCGGTGATCTCGTAGGGCAGCTCGCCGGACGCTTGTTCGTCGAGCGCGGCCATCCGTTTCGCCAGGAACTCCGGCACGGTCGCCCACGGCGGTGGCGCGAACACCGGCAGCCGGAGATCCGGTTCCGGCGTGCCGTCCGGGGCCTCGATGGACGGGACCGGCACGCCGTCGTTGTCGAGGGTGAACGTTCCGACGAAGCCGCCGTAGCGGACGAAGACCGGGGAATCACCCCAGCGCAGGTCGCTGAGCACATACGGGCCTTCGCGATCGGCGAGCAGCGTGGCCAGGTCGTCGAGGATCCGCTCGGTCACCGTGTCGTCGGCGGGATAGAGCGTGAGGACCTTCCCGCTCGAAGCGCGAGGGGCGTATTTCCCGTTCGTCAGCCGGACCGCGAACTCGCTGCGGAGGAACTTCAGGGCGACACCGTGGCGCAGGCAGTAGGCGAGGACGTCCTCGATCGTCTTCTCCGCCTCGTCGAGCCGAGCGGTGACGTGGATCTTCCAGCCCTGTCGCGGGATCTTGGTCCCCGGGGCGAACGAAACCCACAGTCCTTCCTCGGCGCGGCGCCAGCCTTCCGGCGGCGGCACGGTGGAGACGGTGTAGAGCTCGTCCTCGGTGCGGCTGGGGTCGTCGTAGAACATCGGGTTCGCCACACTCGCCAACGCGTAGCGTTCGAGGGAGGTCATTCAGGGCTCCAGGTGGACGGGGACCGTTTCCGGGCAGCGGACGACGGCCTGATCGATGTAGCCGGGAGTGCCGGCGAGCGCGACGTTCGGGAACTGCCGCTCGAGACGGCCGATCGCGGTGCGGATCACCACTTTGGCCAGCAGCGCGCCGAGGCAGGAGTGCACGCCCCAGCCGAACGCGACATGCGGGTTCGGCCGTCTGTCGAGCAGGAGCTGGTCCGGGTCGGTGAACCGGTCCTCGTCCCGGTTGGCCGACCCGAGCATGGCCAGCACCAGGTCACCGCGGCGCAGGGCGAACCCGTGGAAATCGAGGTCGTCACGGCACATCCGGCCGAGCGCCTGCACGGGACCGCTGAACCGCAGCAGCTCCTCGACCGCGATGTCCTCGTCCCAATCGATCAGCCTGCTCGCGTGTGCCTGCAGGGTGACGAATGCGTTGGCCGCGGCGCTCGCCACCGACATGTAGCCGGGGGAGAGCAGCAGCCGGAAGCTGTGCACGGCGACGTCGCGCTCCACGCCCGCCTCGCGGTAATGCCTGGCGACATGGGCGATGATGCCGTGCTTGCCGGGTGCCCGCATGCAGCGGTCGACGATCCCGCTGAGCGTGGCCCGCGAGCTGATCGCGGCCGCCTGGCGCGCCTTGTCGAAGACGCCGTCCATGCTGGCCGCCATCGCCTCGGCGGCCAGCGCGACCGCGGGGCGGTGCGCTTCGGGAATGCCGACGAGTTCAGCGATCGCGTGCAGCGCGAGGGGCTTGAAGTAGCCGTCCAGCAGGTCGACCGGGCCGCGCCCGGCCAGGCCGGTCAGCCTCGACGCGGCGAAGGCGTTCAGCCCCGCGGTCAGGGAGTCGAGATCCCGTGCCCGGTACGCGGCGGTGAACAGACCGCGCAGTCCCTGGTGTTCCGGCGGGTCCATCGTCTGCAGGGTGTAACTGGTGGTGGGCACCGGAATGCCGGCGCGGGCCGGGTCGGAGGTGAACCTCGTGCTGTCGCGCAGCACTTCCACGCAGTCGCTGTAGCGGGTCACCAGCCAGGCGCCGCTGGCCTCGTCCCAGTACACCGGCGCGTCGCGGCGCAGGTGTGCGTAGGCCGGGTACGGGTCCGCGAGCGCGGATTCGGAAAGAAAGTCGACTTCGACCGCTGACACGCCATCGCCTCCCATGGAATTCCCCCGGTTTCGTTCCGCGATTAGCCGTGTTGACAAGTGACAAAGCTAGGTTGATCGCCGTTCCGGTGTCAACGCATTCGGTTCACTTTCGGGAAATATGCGCACCATGACCGGGTCGAACGAGGACGAAGGATGTACACCTTTTGATCATTTCGACGATTAATATTCGTCCAAGGATTCACCGTAGGGATGCGCGAGTGCGCACGGAGATGACACTTAATAGTCGACTTCGCGGGGCTCGGCCGATATACTGTCGCCGTCGTCGCGGTATCCTGGGTGTTGGTCGAGGTGGGGGTCACGACCATGAGAATTGTTGAAAGATGTATTGACCTGGTACTGATGGGTGGAAACGATCTCTTCCACAATGGATTGCGCGCATTACTGGACAGGGATCCATCTTTCCGGCTGGTAGCGGACGTCGAAGACGCTGTCCAGGTCGATGTGATCATCGTGGATCTGGACTCGATCGATGTCGACGAGTCGTTTCGCATAATAGACAGGTGGCACTCCTGCGGAATCGTCCTCATCGGTGGCGAGAGGGAGCAGGGGCGAGTTCGTGAATTACTTACCAGAGGCGCGTCCGCGTATTTGCGGAGAACGGTGCTATTCGATCAGCTCGCGGCCACCATAAAGTCCGTTTCGGTGGGTTCGGACGATATTGTGATAACAATTTCGCGAGAGGATCTGCCGTTGTTCGCCTCGGCCGCGTCGGTGCGCCTTTCGGCGCGCGAGACGGATGTGCTGGAGCTTGTTTGCCAAGCGTTGAAGAACGACGAGATCGCGAGGCAGCTCTTCATTTCGCAAGGTACGGTGAA
Source organism: Amycolatopsis oliviviridis (assembly GCF_014654365.1). GTDB lineage: Bacteria > Actinomycetota > Actinomycetes > Mycobacteriales > Pseudonocardiaceae > Amycolatopsis > Amycolatopsis oliviviridis. The sequence continues at coordinate 1,148,314 of NZ_BNAY01000001.1, read as the reverse complement.
ACGTCATCTGGCGAATATTTACACGAAGCTCGGCGCGGTGTCACGGATCGACGCGCTGAACAAGGCGGTGGCGGCGGGGCTGCTGTCCGCCCGGCAGGCGGGCCCCGACTCAGTCCGCGCCACGTAGCACTTCGGCCGCCCTGCCGCGCAGGGACAGCGCCGCCGGGACGAGCGCGGAGAGCAGCACGATCCCGAACACCACACCGAGAATGGTCAGGTATTGGCTCGGCGGCAGCACCGGGATCCAGCTGCCGTCGAGCGTCCTGGCCGTGGCGATCAGGCCGGCCAGCGCGGCCACCGTCCCACCCGCCATGCCGAACACGGCCACGACGCAGGCTTCGCCGCCCACCATGATCAGCACCTGCCTGCCGTTCGCGCCGAGCAGCCTGAGCCCGGCGAGTTCGCCTCGCCGCTGCAGGGTCGACGTGACCAGCGTGTTCGCCACGGACAACCCCGCGTACAGCGCGACCAGCCCGATGATCAGGTATCCGGCGTACCGGGCTTCGCCCTGGTCGACGGTCAGGCTCGCCAGATAGTCCGTTTTGGACTGTGCGCGAAGGCCGGCCGTGCCCAGGTCGCCTTCGCTCAGGTATCCGGCGGTGGCGCGTGGATCGGCCGACCGCAGAAGGACCGCACGCGCCGATGTGCCGGACGACTCCGGCAGGTCCGGTGAGAGGACGAAGTCCCCGAACCCCAGTGAATGCCGGTACACGGCGGCGATCCGGACCGGGCGGGCCGCACCGGCGGCGTCCCAGGTGCGGATCTCGTCGCCCACGTGCCAGCCGTTCGGCTCGGCCACCGTCGTACTCACCGCGACCATCGCCCCACGCAACCCGGTGAGCGTTCCCTCGGTGACGCCGAGATCGAGTACGGGCCCGGCGTCACCGGTGTCGAGCGCGACGGCGCCATGCGCCAGAGGGCGGCGTTCGCCCAGCTCGCTGACCTCCGCGATGAGGGAACCGCCATGGATCGCGGTGGCCGCGGTGACGCCGGGTGCGGATCTGATCGCGGCCACGGCCCCTGGGGTAAGGCCGCCGGATCGGCTCGCGATCAGATCCGCGGTGGTGCGCTGTTCCTCCTGTTTCGCCGTCGCGTGCTGCTCGGTCGCGCCGGTGAACAGCAGGCCACAAGTGAGCCCGACGGCGAGGATGACCGGCACCGCGGCCGTCGCCACCAGTCGAGGACGGAGCGCGGTGTTGGCGCGGGCGAGCAGGCCGGCGGCGCCGGAGAGGCCGCTGACCGCGCGGCCGGCGACGGCGATCACCGGACGGCTGATGGCCGGGCCGAGCAGGACGAGCGCGGTGATCAGCACGACCAGCACCATCGAGGAGGCGGCGAGCCCGCCCGCTCCGCCGAGCCCGGGGGAGAGCGCCGCCAGCGCGAGCCCGCCGAGGAAGAGCAGCAAACCGGAAACGGTCCGGAGCAGGGGAATCCGGCGGTCCGGTACCGAGGCCTCGCGCAACGCGTCGGTCGGCCGGACGCGGCTCGCCTGCCGGGCGGCCGACAGCGAGGCGAGCTGGACGACGCAGACGGTCAGCGTCACCGCGATCAGCAGCGGCAGCGGTCCGCGGATCAGGGTGAAGCCCTCGTCGGTGAAGCCGAAGCGCACGAACAAGGTGCGGATTCCGTCGGCGACCGGCGCGGCCAGCACGCAGCCGACTCCGCCCGCCAGCAGTGAGATGCCCAGGGCCTGCACCGCGACCAGCCGCCGGACCTGGCGACGGCTCGCGCCGATCGCCCTGATCACGGCGATTTCGCGGTGCCGCCTGGCGAACACCAGGCCCAGCGTCGAGCTGACCACGAACACGGCGGCCACGAGCGCGAATCCGCCGATGTTGCTGATCAGGCTGACCAGCCCTTCGACGGCGCCCCGGTCCGAACCCGCCAGCGCTTCGTCCTTCGCCGTTCCGGAGAGCACCTCGACCCCGGCTAGCCCGGCGAGCCGGTCGGCCACCGCCTGCTGTGCGGCGGGGTCTGCCAGCCGTACCCCGATGAGGTCGATCCAGTGATCGGAGCCGGTGAGCAGCCCGACGTCGGCGGGCACGAAGTACACCGCCTGCTCGGGTCCGTCGCTCAACCCGGTCACCCGGAAGCCGGACGGGGCTTCGAGCGTCCGCACCGTGTCGCCGACGCTCACACCGAGCCGTGCCGCGAGCTTCCGGTCGAACGCCACTTCGCCCGGCCGGTCCGGCGCGCGTCCTTCGGCTACGGGCGTCGGTGCTTCCCAGGCCCGGCTCAGCTGAGCGGCGGCGTGCCCGGTCAGGACGGTGACGTCGAACGTGGCCATGGGGACCGCGGCGGAAACCCCCGGCACGGCGGCGGCCGACCGGGCGAGATCGTCGGTCATCCGAGGAGGGGCGGCGAGGGCGAGTCGCACGTTCTTGTCGTGGCCGCCGATCTCCACGGGGATGTCCACAGTGGACTTGGCACGGACGACGAGGTCGGCGGAGGAGCCGCGTGGCTGGCCGGTCGGCTGCCGCAGCGCCGACTCGAACAGGATCCCGCAGGCCCCTACGAGGGCCGTCGCGAGCACGGCGGCGCAGATGGCGCCGAGCGCTCCGGCGAGATGGTGGCGCAGAGAGCTGAACGCGAGCCTGAACATGTCAGGCCCCCAACTCGGCCAGCCAGGAACCGATGCGCTCCGCGCTGGGCGACGTCAGCTCACCGGCGACCTTCCCGTCGGCGAAGAACACCACCCGGTCGGCCATCGAGGCGGCTCGCGGATCGTGCGTGACCATCACGACTGTCTGGCCCCAGGTGTCGACGGTTTCGCGGAGCAGTCCCAGCACGTCGGCACCGGCACGGGTGTCGAGTGCCCCGGTCGGCTCGTCGGCGAAGACCACGTCCGGTCCGGTGAACAGCGCGCGGGCGATCGCGACCCGCTGCTGCTGCCCGCCGGAGAGGCTGCTCGGCAGGTGCCGGGCCCGGTCGGCCAGCCCGACCCTGGCCAGCAGTTCGTGAACGGCTTCGCGGCGCACCTTCTGCCCGGCCAGCCTGGCGGGCAGCGCGACGTTCTCCGCGGCGGTCAGGGAAGCGACCAGATTGAACGACTGGAAGACGACCCCGATCCGCTGTCGGCGCACGTCCAGCAGCTTCGACTCGCCGAGCCGGGTGAGTTCGGTGTCGCCGAGGTGGATGCGGCCCTCGTCCGGCTTGTCCAGCCCCGCCGCGCAGTGCAGCAGCGTGCTCTTGCCCGAACCGGAGGGACCCATCAGCGCGGTGAAGGTACCCGCGGCGAAGGTGAGTGACACTCCGTCCAGAGCGAGAACCCGTCCTTCGCCGCGTCCGTACCCCTTGCGCACCTGATCGAGCCGGACTTGCACCGGCCCCGCTCCGGCCACAGGCCGTACCCTCCGAGTTTCTTCTCCCCCAGATACCCGCATCGGCCGAGGATAACAAGAATCCCGACCGGGAAACTGGTTCTTTCGCCGCATTCCGATGGTTCACTCGGAGAGTTGAGTCTGATTACGCACAATTGAGACTAAAGATTCCGGGCGGCGAATCTTTCGATTCTTTTCGGCTATCCGGAGCTGAATGTGGCGACTCCGGTCTCGTACGCGACGATCGCCGCCTGCACCCGGTTGCTCAGTCCCAGTTTGCTCAGCAGCCTGGCCACCCGGCTCTTCACCGCGGGCTCGCTGAGGTCGAGTTCACCCGCGATCTCCAGGTTGGAGTACCCGAGCGCGATCAAGCGCAGGACGTCCAGTTCCCGTGCGGTCAGCTCGCCGAGCCGGTCGCGGGCGCAGGCCACCGCCGAGTCCGGCTTCGCGGTGCCGGGGTCCCGGCGGCGAGCCGTGATCGGTGGGCCGTCCGCGATGTACTGACGCAGGATCCGGCGGGTGATGCTCGGCGTCAGAATGGATTCACCGGCCGCGACGACACTGATTCCGGCGGCCAGTTCGTCGGGGGAGCTCGTTTTCAGCAGAAATCCGTTCGCGCCCGCGCGTAAAGCCGCGTAGACGTAAGAGTCGAGATCGAACGCGGTCAGCACGAGCACCGCCGGGCATTCCCCGAAGTCGGCGGGCCAATGACCGCGCAGTTCGGTTATCGCATCGACCCCGTCGGTCTCCGGCATGCGGATGTCCATCACGATGACATCCGGCCGGTGCCGCAGCGCGGTCTCCAGCACGCGGCGCCCGTCGGTGGCCTCGGCGACCACTTCGAGCTCGCCGCGGCCGTCCAGCAGCAGCCGGAGTCCCGCACGTACGACGTCCTGGTCGTCGACGAGCATGATCCGTAACGTCACGGTTCCTCCACGACCAGTACGGCTTCGACCCGGTAGCCGCCGTCGACCGGCCCCGCCTCGAGACTGCCGCCGAACAGCGCCACTCGCTCCCGCATCCCGACCAGTCCGCGTCCCGACCTCGGGTTCGACGTCTTCTTGGCCGCGCTGCGGCCGTTCACCACTTCGACTCGCAGTGCGTGCGGAAACCGTTCCACCTCGGCCCGCACGGTGGTCGGACCGGCGTGATTGACCACGTTCGTCAACGCTTCCTGCAGAATCCGGTAGGCGGCGGTCTGCACCGACTCCGCCACCTCCAGCGCGGCCGGCGCGATCGTCACGGTGACCTCGTTGCCCGCCGCCCGCACCGGTTCGACCAGCCGGGCGACGTTCCGCAGCGACGGCTGGGTGCGCTGCTCGCCGTCGTCGCTGTCGAGCAGCCCGACGATCCAGCGGGCCTCGGAGATCACCGCCTTGCTGGCGGCGCCCACGTGGCGGAGGCTCGTCCTGGCCGTGGCGGGGTTGACCTCCAGTGCCTCGCTCGCGGCGTAGGCGTGGACGCTGATCGCGCTGATGTGGTGGGCGACCGCGTCGTGCAGGTCCCTGGCGATCCGGCTGCGTTCGGCGATCACCGCGCGTTGCGCGTTCTTCTCCTGCTCGCGCCGCAGTGCCTCGGTGAGCTGGCGGGTGCGCTGATGCTGCGCGCCGAGCAGCCATGCCGTCCCGAACAGGAGCAACCCGCTCAGGTACGGCGTGACCGACGTCGTCTGGCCCAGGATCGCGGGGACGGCCTGGCTCCACACCACGCTCAGGACACCCGAGACGACCTGCGCTCTGCCGGAGAGGAAGTTGCCCGCGCTGTACACGGCCAGCAGCGCGGGGATGTCGCCGAGTGCGGTGGGGTAGCCGCCCCAGGCCACCACGACAGCGACGCCCAGCACCGCGGCCCACGCCGGGAGCGGCCATTTGTGGCGGACCGCCAGTGGCCAGGTGCCCGCGGCGGAGAGCACGAGTTCGACGGCGAGGCGCTGGCCGGACTCGGCGTGGGTGAGCAGCCACGTCCACCAGATGGCGCACAACACGGCCGCCAGCACTATGTCCTGCACCAGCGGCGGCGGCGACCTGCGGGATCGCCACCAGGTCGATACCCAAGTCATGCGAGACCTCCCCCAGGTCATGATTGCCGGAAATCGCGTCGGCCGGGCAGGGCCGTGAACGAAGAAGACACGAACAGACGAATCGCGGCGAAAGTACCGCATCGGAGGTTTCGGCCCGCGGGAACACCGGTGTTCCCGGACGGCCGAAGATCGTTACGCCGGCGGGGTTTCGAGCTCGGCGCTCACGAGGGCAGTTCGGCTCCCGAGGCGTCGGAATCACCGTTGATCAGCTGCTCGACCCCGTCCAGGATCCGCGCCAGGCCGAACCGGAAGGTGTGCAGTGGCGCGCTCGCCGCGCCGTGCGCTTCTCCCGCGGCCTGGCCGATCCGCGCCGCCAGCGGGAACAGTCCCGCGTCGGCTTCGGGGATCTCGGCGAGCACCGGGGCGCTCGCCGTCCACCACTCCATGTCGGTGAGCCCGGACCGCCGTACGAGACTCGCCGATTCGACCGAGCCGCGCGCGATGCCCTGGACGAATCCGTTGACCATCGCCACCACGGCGTCCATCTCCAGATCGGTGAGACCGATCGCGTAGACGGCGGCCAGTTCTCGTTCGTGCTTGGCGAAGGTGTGCGGGCCGAGGGGGAGGCGGCCGGTGGTGACCTGCAGCAGCCACGGATGCCGGTGGTACATCTCCCAGGCTTCCTCGGCGAGGATCGTCATCGTGACCCGCCAGTCGTGGCTCTCCGGCGGATCGGTCAGCTCGCCGTGGACGCGGTCCATCATCAGGTCGAGCAGTTCGGCGCGGCTGGGGATGTAGGTGTAGATCGTCATGGGGGAGACGCCGAGTTTCTCCGCGCCCCGGCGCACCGACAGCGCGCTGATGCCCTCGGTGTCGGCGATCTCGATCGCCGCGGTGACGATCTCGTCGACGGTGAGCTTGGGTTTGGGGCCGCGGCGGGGTTTCTCGCGCACACCCCAGAGCAGTTCGATGGTCCGCCGTGGATCGCCCGTCCCGGTGTGGTCCGCGTCCGTCATCACTTTCTCTCTACGCTGTACAGAGTCGTGTTATCCTGAACTGTACACCGTACAGAGATTGGGGCTGAGTGACGTCTCACGACGGTTTCGGCAGTGTCGTGTTCGAACCGAAGAATCCCCCTCGGGCCAGCGGATTCATCTTCTGGAACGCCGAAGGGAACACGCCGGGGACCGGGGAGGTGACCGTCGCCCTCCCCGAGATCACCACGGTGCCCTGTGTCCGGCTCACGATGGCCGAGGCACTCCCCGCACTGCTGCGTCTCGGTGAGAGCGACGACGACTCCGCGCGCTTCTGGAGTACGGCCGCCGCGGCGGCGTTGAAGCTCGCCGAGGCGGGCCGGCTGCTTCCCGGGGTCACGGAGTCCGATGTGGACGCCTGGCGCGCGGGCCCGCTGGAACCCGCCGACGCGGCCTGGTTGCGCGAATTGTCCGAGGCGATGCCGGCGCGGGCGCGGGCGATCCCCGGCGAGGGGAATCTGCTTCCCGCGAGGTATCCGTTGCTGCGCGCGTTCCTCGACGCCGTGGCCGACACCCTTCCCCGGACGCCCGCGGCCGCGCAGGCGGCGGGGGTCAAAGCTTTCGCCGCTCCGCCCTCGCATCGCGTCCCGCAGCTGCGGGACTGGGCGGCCGAGGTCGCGGCCGGGCTGGACTCCGGGGTCCGGGTGTCGGTGCGGATCGAGGCACCCGGGGACGACTTCGCGATCGGGCGTTTCAGCGGGGTCGTCCAGGTGCACAGCCTCGCCGACCCGGGTGTCCTGATCGACGCCGCCGCGCTGTGGGCGGGCGACGACCGGTTCGGCCCGAGGGCGCGGATCGACGTGATGCTGGCCCTGCGCCGCGCCGCGCAGCTGTGGCCACCGTTGGAACCCCTGCTCGGCGCCGCGGTCCCCGACGAGGTCGGGCTCGGCGACGGCGATGTCACCGAATTGCTCACCACGGCCGCGCCTTTGCTGGCCACGGCGGGTATCGACGTGCACTGGCCCGCCGATCTCGTCCGCGACCTGAGCGCGAAGGCCGTCGTCGGCGGGGGTGACGCGCCATCGGCCGATCTTCCGTCCTTCTTCGCCGGCGGCTCGCTGTTGCAATTCGACTGGCAGCTGGCTCTCGGCGGCGCTCCTCTCACCGCGGCGGAGATGGACGCACTCGCCGAGGCGCACCGTCCGGTCGTGCGCTTGCGCGATCAGTGGGTCCTGGTCGACCCGGCGCTGGCGGCGAAGGCGCGGGACCGCGCCTTGAAACCGCTGACCCCGATCGACGCGCTCGGCGCCGCCTTGAGCGGGACGGCGGAGGTCGACGGCGAGCGGGTGGACGTCCTCACCGACGGCTGGCTCGCCGCGTTGCGGGAGCGGCTGCTCGCGCCACCGGAACCGCAGGCCCCGCCGCGGGGGCTGGCCGCGACGCTGCGCGACTACCAGTTGCGCGGTCTGCAGTGGCTGACCGCCATGACGTCCATCGGGCTCGGCGGCTGCCTCGCCGACGACATGGGACTCGGCAAGACGATCACGCTGATCGCGCTGCATCTGCACCGCGCGGACGGCCCGACCCTGGTCGTCTGTCCGGCTTCCCTGCTGGGGAACTGGGAACGCGAGATCACCCGGTTCGCTCCCGGTGTCCCGGTGCGACGGTTCCACGGCACCGAGCGCTCGCTCGACGACCTCGGCGACGGTTTCGTGCTGACGACGTACGGCACTTTGCGTGTCGACCCGGACCCCCTGGGAGGAGTCCGCTGGGGACTGCTGGTCGCCGACGAGGCCCAGCACGTCAAGAATCATCGCTCTGGCACGGCGAAGGCGTTGCGGACGCTGACGTCGTCGGCGCGGGTGGCGTTGACGGGTACGCCGGTGGAGAACAATCTCTCCGAGCTGTGGGCGATCCTGGACTGGACGACGCCGGGACTGCTCGGCACCATGGCCGACTTCCGTCGTGTGTGGGCGAAGCCGGTCGAGTCCGGAAAGGACCCCGAGGCGGCCGAGCGGCTGTCCCGGCTGGTCCGCCCGTTCCTGTTGCGCCGCCGCAAATCCGATCCGGGGATCGCGCCGGAACTGCCGGCCAAGACCGAGACCGACCGGCCGGTGACGCTCACCGCCGAGCAGGCTGCCTTGTACGAGGCGACGGTGCGGGAGCTGATGGCCGAGATCGCGGGCAGCGAGGGGATCGCGCGCCGGGGCCGGATCGTCAAGCTGCTCACCGGGCTCAAGCAGATCTGCAACCATCCGGCGCAGTACCTCAAGGAACCCGCCGAAGCGGTGCTGGACGGCCGGTCGGGCAAGCTCGAACTGCTCGACGAACTCCTGGGAACGATCCTCGCCGAGGACGGCGCGGTGCTCGTGTTCACCCAGTACGTCGCCATGGCGCGGCTGCTGGAGCGACATCTCGCGCAGCGCGGGATCGGCACGCAGTTGCTGCACGGCGGCACGCCGGTGCCCAAGCGCGAGGATCTCGTGCGCCGGTTCCAGGCCGGTGAGGTGCCGGTGTTCCTGTTGTCGCTCAAGGCGGCGGGGACCGGGCTCAACCTGACCCGTGCCGATCACGTCGTGCACTACGACCGCTGGTGGAATCCCGCGGTGGAGGACCAGGCGACCGACCGCGCGTACCGGATCGGGCAGACGAGGCCGGTGCAGGTGCACCGGCTCATCGCCGAGGGCACGGTCGAGGACCGGATCGCGGCGATGCTGCGGGAGAAACGCGCGCTCGCCGACGCGGTGCTCGCCGGTGGCGAGGCCGCGCTGACCGAACTGACCGACGAGGAGCTGGCCGATCTGGTCGAGTTGAGGAGCCGCCGATGAGCACGCCCGACGATCGCGTCCGCGGTTTCCCCGCCTTCGGGCGGCAGGGCGGACACGGCCAGTTCGCCCGCTCGTGGTGGGGCCGTGCGTGGATCAGCGCGATGGAGGACACCGCGCTGGACCTGCGGCAGCTCAAACAGGGCCGCAAGTACGCCGCGGCGGGCCGGGTCGGTCCGATCACGGTCAGCCCCGGGCGGATCGCCGCCGTGGTCGACGACCAGGAGGGCCAGTACCGCACCGAGGTCCGTCTCGCGGAGCTGACCGGTGACGAATGGGACCGGTTCCTCGACCGGGTCGCGTCCCGGGCCGGGCATCTCGCCGCGTTGCTGGACCGGGACATGCCGCACGATCTCGTCGAGGCCGCCGACGACGCCGGGGTGCATCTGCTGCCCGGGATCGGTGACCTCGACCCGGACTGCGACTGCCCCGGCTGGGAGCTGCCGTGCCGTCACGCGGCGGCGCTGTCGTTCCAGGCGTCGTGGCTGCTCGACGCGGACCCTTTCGTGCTGCTGCTGATGCGCGGCAAGGGGGAGCGGGAACTCCTCGACGAGTTGCAGCGGCGCAACGCGCCTCGGTTCGTGCGCACTGGGGACGACGGCGTGACGGCCGAGCGGGCTTACGCCGACGAGCCGGGCCCGTTGCCGGACCTCGCCGCGTTCGCGCCCTCCGGAGGCCCGACCGTGCCGGAAGCGCCCGGGATCCCGGCGGAGACCTTCGCCCTGCTGGTCGCCAACGCGGGTCAGGCGGCCACCGCGTTGCTGACGTCGCAGCCGAAGCTCACCCGCAAGCAGGACGCCGTCCGCCTCGCCGCCACCCGGCCGGAGACGGCCGATCGCCTGCGCCCGGACGGCAAGGGTGAGGACTTCGACCGCGCGGTCCTCGCCTGGCGGCACGGCGGCCGGGCCGGTCTCGAGGTGCTGGAGACCGCGTGGACACCGCCGCCGCAGGCGATGGGCCGGGCACGGGTCGCCTTCGCCGAGGTGGTGGACGATCCGGGCGAGGGCCTGGACGTCGAACGCAACCGGTGCACCGTCCACGGAACGGGCGTTCAGGTGCGGCTGGGCAAGGACGGGCTCTGGTACCCGTACCGGGATCAGTGGCCCGCCGGTCCGCCCGAGTCCGATCCCGGCGCGCTGTTCGCCGCGCTGCTGGGCTGATCCCACTGCCGTCCTCGCCGCAGCTCGTCCAGCTGTGGCGAGGACAGGTGGAGGATCCGGTACCGGACCTCGTCGGACTCGGGTGCCTCGCCGGTCCACAGGCTGTAGCGCACCACCTGCCAGGTTCGCGGGTCGACGGCCAGTGCGCCCGAATGTGCCCCGTCCCGCCGCAGGTGCTCGTGAAGCCCGTCGAGGGCCTGGCCCAGGAAGGTGACCGGGTCGGTCTCGGCGGGGATCGAGACGACGTGCTTTCCCGCGGCGACAGGCGGAGTGCCGAACGCGGGGCCCTCTTCGAACCCGAGCACGGTCCAGTGCTGCACGGCGGGACGCCCGAACGACTCGACGATGCCGCTGAACGGGCCGCCGAACAGGAAGGCGTTCATCCCGGCCTCGTCGTGCCACAGGTAGAAGGGCGAGTACTGGTTCAGCGTCGAGCCGTCGACGCCACGCTCCCGGATCCCGTACACCTTCAGCCCCAGGCCGGCGAAGTCGTCGAGCAGATGCCCGCGCGTGGCGACACGTTCGCGGATGATGCCCATGTCGTAGTCGGCGGGGAGAGTGATCTCGTACTGCATCGCATGCATGTCGTACATACTAGTAGGTACAGGACTAAGCGTGTCTCAAACCGGCCTGGTAGCGACCTGGGGTTTCCCCGACGACGCCGACGAAGGCCTCGATGAAGCTGGTGGGGTTCGCCCAGCCCAAGCGGGACGACACGGTGGTCACGGGGTGCCCGTCGCCGAGCAGGACGAGGGCGTGCTGGACGCGGAGCATGCTCCGCCACTGCCGGAAGCTCACCCCGAGTTCGTCCTGGAACAGCCTGCTGAGCACGCGCTCGCTGGCACCGGCGCTTCGCCCGAGTTCGCGCAACGTCGCCGAGCTCGACGGATCGGCGTGCAGCAGTGAGGTCACCGCTCGCAGCCGGTCGTCGGCGGGTTCGGGCAGGTACAGCTCCTGCTGCGGGGCGTCGGTCAGTTCGTCGATGATCAGCCCGCGGAGCCGGTGACGCGGCCCGGGGCCGCGCGTGCGCCCGTCGCTGAGCGCCAGGAGAACCTCGCGCAGCAGGGGTGTCACGGCGAAGACCGACGGCAAGGCGGGAAGGAACCGGCACAGCCTGACGGGCAGGTCGATGCGCCTGACCTCGGTCGCGCCGTAAGCCCGATGGGAATGCTCGAAGCCCGGCGGAGTCCAGGTGACCCGGTTCGCGGGCGCGACCCAGGTCCCCCGTTCCGTGGTGGTCGCGAGCGCGCCCGTGGACGGGTAGAGCAGCTGACCCCGGACATGGGAATGCGGGCCGACCAGTTGCCCGTGGGTCAGTGATCCCCGGCCGGTGTCACCCGGCGCACCCTGGCGGAATTCGAGCATAATGCGTCAGGATACCGGTACTAGGACGACGCGACCTGCGTGAAACTCGAAAGCATGTCCACAGCGAAAGAGCACAAACCTGTCGTGATCGTGGGAGCCGGGGTGTCCGGGCTCGCGCTCGGTAACTTCCTGCTGCGCGAGGGAATCGACTGTGTCGTCCTCGAACGGCGCGACCGCGACCACGTCGAACGACGACAGCGCGCCGGAGTCATCGACACCCGGGCCACCCGCGCGTTCCGCAAAAGAGGCCTCGAAGACCGGGTCGTCGGCGGCACTCCCGTCCAAGCCGGTCTCGGCTTCCGCATCGACGGCCAGGACCGTTGGCTGGAACTCCCCGCCGAGGAATACCGTGAAGGCCGGTTCTGTCCCCAGCAGGTTCTCGTCCGCAACCTCATCACCGTGTTCGAACAGGACGGAGGCGACCTGCGGTTCGGCACCGAAGTGACCGTGGAGGACATCGACCGCCCCCGCGTCCGCCTCGGTGACGGGTCGATCATCGAAGGGGACTTCATCGCCGGATGCGACGGCAGCCACGGCGCGACCCGGGCCGCCATCCCCGAGAACCGCCTCACCCGCCACTCCCACGAGTACGGCTACGCCTGGCTGGTCGTCCTCGCCGAAGTGCCCGCCGTCCACCCGACATTGCTCGCGATCCACCGGCGCGGCTTCGCGGCCCAGTTCGGGCGGGGGCCCACGGCGAGCCGGTTCTACCTCCAGTGCCCGCTCGACGACACCGCCGAGGACTGGCCGGACGAGCGCGTCTGGAGTGAACTCGAAACACGCTTCGGCGAACCGATCGCCACGAGAGGCCCGATCGTGGAGAAGCAACCTCTGCCGCTGCGCGGCGAGGTGCTCAGCCCGATGAGCCACGGCGGGCTCCATCTGCTCGGCGACGCCGCGCACATCGTCCCGCCGTCGAGCGCGAAAGGCATGAACCTCGCCCTCTACGACGCCGACGTCTTCGCCGAAGCCCTCGTCGGCTACTACCGGCACGACGACCCGAGCCTGCTCGCGGCGTACTCCGACAACCGCCTGCGTGACGTGTGGAACTACCAGGCGTTCGCGACCTGGTTCACCGACACCGTCCACGACGCCGGGGACGCGACCTATCGAGGGGAGTTCCGTCATCAGGTGGCGCGCGCGGATTTCGAGCGCCTGTTCACGTCCGGTCCGGCGAACCGGCTGCTCGGCGAATTCATCGCCGGCCTGAACTGATCGCGCTACTTCTTGCTGAGCCGGATGATCCCTTCGCTGCCCTGCACGGCGACGACGACGATCTCCTGCCGGTTGATCCGATGAACCATCCCCGGCGGACCCGACACCGCCTCACCCATTCCACCGGAGGCGGGAGCGAGACCTACCCGCCCGGCCTGGATCGCGACCGAAAGCGGCCCGGCCCCGCCGTCGTTCGGGATCTGGTCACCGGTCCGCACCAGTACCTCGCACTCCCCGTCGGCGCAGGCCTTGAGATCCCGTCCGTCCACCGCGACGAACGGCGAGCCGGACGGGGCCGCCGCCTCCATCATCGGCACGTTCTCCGTGGACGGTCCCGCACTCGCCGCCGAGAAGAGCGGAGTCGGCTCGGTGCTCGCGCACCCGGAAGCGAGCAGTGCCAGGGGAATCAGGACCAGGCATCTTCGGCGATCGACCATGACCGAGGAACGTAGCCGACCCGCGGGCCCTTGGATGCACCCGAATTCCGCAATCCTGCGGCTGTTCGCAGTGCGCGGCGCCGGTCCGGCCGGGGTAACCGGCCGGACCGGCGCACGACGTGGCCAGGCAGGTACAGAGCGTTGAAAGAGAGGTGCCGGACTCAGACCTCGGCGCGGGCGATGATCGCCCGGGTGTCCACACCGGACGGAAGCGTCCCGAACGCGACACCCCAGTCGCCGCCCAGCCGCGACGCGCAGAACGCGTCGGCCACCGCCGGTGTCCCGTGCCGCACGAGCAACGAGCCCTGCAGCACCAGCGCCATCGATTCGACCAGCCGCCGTGCCCGGTACTCGATGTCGGACAGGTCGGCCAGCTCCTTGCGCAGCCGTCCCGTCGCGTCGTCCAGCCGGGCGTCGGCACCGGCTGCCTGCTCGACCTCGGTGAAGTACGCCGCCACCGACTCCGGCTGCCTGGCCATCGCCCGCAACGCGTCCAGCGCCGCGACGTTGCCCGAGCCCTCCCAGATCGACATCAGCGGAGCCTCGCGGTAGAGCCGCGGCATCCCCGACTCCTCGACGTACCCGTTGCCGCCCAGGCACTCCAGCGCCTCCACCGCGTGCGACGGACCGCGCTTGCACACCCAGTACTTCGTCACCGCCAGGCCCAGCCGCCGGAACGCCTGCTCCTGCTCGTCACCCGGCCGGTCGGTGGCCGCCGCCAGCCGCATCCCGACCGTCGTCGCCGCCTCGGACTCCACGACGAGGTCCGCCAGCACGTTGCCCATCAGCGGCTGATCCACCAGGTCCGCCCCGAACGCACGACGATGCCGCGCGTGATGGACGGCCCGTACGGCGCCGTACCGCATCCCCGACGCGCTCCCGACCGCGCAGTCCAGCCGGGTGTTGTTCACCATCTCGATGATGGTGCGGACCCCGCGGCCCTCCTCGCCGATCAGCCAGCCGATCGCGTCGTCGTACTCGATCTCCGACGACGCGTTGGACCGGTTGCCGAGCTTGTCCTTCAGCCGCTGCAACCGGATCCCGTTGCGGGAGCCGTCCGGCAGGACGCGGGGGAGCAGGAAGCACGACAGCCCACCGGGCGCCTGGGCCAGTGTCAGGAACATGTCCGACATCGGCGCCGAGGTGAACCACTTGTGCCCCACGATCACGTAGCTGCCGTCACCGAGCGGCCGCGCCGTGGTCGTGTTGGCCCGGACGTCGGAACCGCCCTGCTTCTCCGTCATCGACATCCCGGCGATCAGCCCGCGCTTCGAGCTCGGCTCCCGCAACCCGAAGTCGTACTCCGTCGCCGCCAGCAACGGCTCGTAGCGTTCGGACAGCTCGGGATTGAACCGCAACGCCGGCACCGCCGCGTACGTCATCGAGATCGGGCACGTATGCCCAGCGTCGACCTGACCCCAGACGTACATCTTCGCCGCCCGCGCCGCGTGCGCGCCCGGCCGGGAGTCCCGCCACGGCGTCGCGTGCAGCCCGTAGGACACCGCGACGTCCATCAGCTCGTGCCAGTACGGATGGAACTCGACCTCGTCGATCCGGTTCCCGACCCGGTCGTGCGTCCGCAGCACCGGCTCGTTCTCGTTGACCAGCCTGCCCCACTCCTGGGCCTGCTCGCTCCCGGCCAGCCTGCCGAGCGCGTGCAGTTCCGCCACCGCCCAGCCGGCGTCCGCCCGCTGCAGGCCCTCCAGCAGGGCCGGATCGGCGGCGACGTCGTACTCAACCAGCGGTGGCACCTGGTTGGTGACCTCATGAGTGACCGGCATCGGAACCTCCCAAAGAACGCAGGACGAAAGTGCGCAGCCCGGACACCTCGTCCGCACTGCCGGTGGTCAACGGGCCGATCAGCACCTCGGCCGCCGCGCCGACGAGCGCCGCGGCGGTGACCTCGGCGTCCTGGGCGGGGAACACCCCGGACCGGACACCGTCGGCCACGTGCTGGGCGACGATGTCGCGGAACGCGCGCCGGAACACCAGCCGCTCGGCCTCGATCGGCGCGTCGACGGGCTCGGCGAGCAGCGCGTACGCCATCCGCGGGGTCTTCAACGCGCGGCCGGCGAAGGTGTCGAAGACCGCCACGACCCGCTCCGCCGGCGCGCCGGGCCGCTCCGACGCCGCACGCACCGCCTCGACCTCACGCGTGACGACCTTCCGGAACAACTCCACGACCAGCGCGACCTTGGTGGGGAAGTGGCGGTACACGCTCCCGACGGCCACCCCGGCCCGCTCGGCGACCGCGGACACCGAGCACCCCGCGTACCCGCGCTCGGCCAGCTGCTCGATGGCCGCCGCGAGGACGGCGTCGCGCTGGGCGTCCAGTCGCTCCTGGACCTTGGGTGTACGGCGATACGGCACCCAAGAAGTGAAGCACCGATTCACACCTTCAGTCAACGCACGCGAGCAAGCCCCTCGATCGCCTCCGCGATCCCCTTCTTGTCATAAGCGCTGGTCGGCATGGTCGCCACATGCGCGTGACGGACCACCCCGTCCCGATCGATCAACACGCTGCCCGACTGCTGCAGCATCTTCTTCGCCAGCCCGAAGGCCTCATGCGGAGTGCCCTGGCGGCCGGTGACCACCCGCAGCGACAGCCCGCGCTTCGCCCGCCACGCCGCGGCCTCGGCCCGGCCCTCGGGAACGGCGACCAGAACGCGCACCCCGGCGGCGTCCAGCTCCGCGGCCCGCCTGGCGAGATCCTTCACGTGGCCGGTGCACACAGGGCACGTCGTCGAGCGCATGAAGTAGAGCAGCACGTGGTCCGTGCCGCGGTGATCCGAAAGCCGGACGGTCTGCCCGGCGGTGTCCTCCAGCACGAGGTCAGGGACGGTCGAACCGATTTCGAGCATGACGACTCCTTACGAGATAAGACGGAAAGGGGGAATTCGACTTACGGAAGCAGCAGTTGACGGACCGTCGCCCGCGCCCGATGCAAACGGGACTTCATCGCCGCCGTGCTCAGGCCGAGCGCGTCCGCGACCACCCGGCCCGGATGACCCTGGATGTCCCGCATGATCAGGACACGACGCTGATCGGCGGGCAGCTCGGCGATCGCCGCGGCGACCCGGCGGGCCTCCAGCCGCTCCAAGGCGTCGTCCTCCGCCGAGACCACCGCCCCGGACACCGCCAGATCGTCACCACGCACCGCCCGCCGCGCCCGCCGAAGGCATTCGTTGCGCACGATCCGGAACATCCACGACACGAGCGCACCCGTCGCCCGCAACGTGCCGATCTTGCGGTACAGGATGATCAGCGCCTCCTGCGCGGAATCCTCCGCGTCCTCCGGCGACGCGCACAACGAGCGCGCGAACCGCTGCACATGCGGATGGGAACCCGAGACCAAGGCGGCGATGGCGTCCGCGTCCCCACCCTGCGCCGCCGCGACCAAAGACTCCCTCGGCCACTCGGACTCCACGACTACCTCCCTCTCCCGCCGGGTTCGTCCCGGCCCCCATAAGAGCCACGCCCCCCACGAAAGGATTCGGCCCGCGCCCCGTGACCCCGCTCACGTCCCGTCCACCACAAGCCCCCGTCACCCGATGGCATGATCGCCGTCATGACCTGGACCGCCCCCGAGGTGACACGTCCGTCCGGCGACACCGCCGCCGACGAACGCGTTCTCCTGCCCACCCTGCTGAACTGGCACCGAAGTACCTTCCTCCACAAACTCGCCGGCCTCACCGGAGAACAGCTCGCCACGGCGTCGGTCCCGCCCTCGAACCTCACCCTCCTCGGCCTCATCCGGCACCTGGCCAAGGTCGAACGCTTCTGGTTCCGCCTGCGCTACGCCGCACAGGACATCGGCCCCCTCTACGACCCCGCCCTCGGCAAAGACCACGACTTCGAAGCCCTCGACGCCGACAAAGCCGAAGAGGCCTACGACATCCTCCTCGAAGAGATCCGCCTCGCCGACGAAGCCGCCGCCGAAGGATCCCTCGACGACACCTTCGACCTCGGCGACAGCCCGTTCTCGCTCCGCATGCTCTACATCCACATGATCGGCGAGTACGCCCGGCACAACGGCCACGCCGACCTCATCCGCGAACGCGTCGACGGCCACACCGGAGCCTGAAGGAGCGACCATGAACTACGGATTCATCGGTGCCGGCGAGATCACCGCCGCCATCGTCGAAGGCCTCAGCAAGGACATCGCCGAACCGCCCTCGATCTTCCTCTCACCCCGCAGCCGCAGCGTCGGACAGGAACTCTCGGCCCGCTTCGCCAACGTCGAAGTCCGCGACAGCAACCAAGCCGTCGTCGACAGCGCCACGACCATCGTCCTCGCCGTCCGCCCGCCGATCGCCGAGGAAGTCCTCCAGGACCTCACCTTCCGGCCCGACCACGTCCTGATCAGCGCCCTCGCCGGCGTCCCCCTCGACCGGCTGCGCGACTGGGCCGCCCCCGCGGGCGAAGTCGTCCGGAGCATCCCGCTGCCCCCGGCCGCCCGCCGCCAGAGCCTCACCGCCATGTACCCCGACAACGCCGAAGCCCGCGCCCTCTTCGACAGCATCGGCGGCAGCGTCGTCCCCGCCGCCGAAAAGGACCTCGACATCTTCAGCGGCGCCACGGCCACCTTCGCCGCCCACCTCGACTACCTCGGCACCATCGCCGCCTGGATGACCGACCAAGGCATCGAGGACACCGTCGCGACCGCCTTCACCAGCCACATCTTCGGCCAGCTCGGCCAGTCCCTGATCGAGCAGGGCGGCTCCCTCGAAACCCTCACCGGCAAGCACATGACCCCCGGCGGGCTCAACGAACACTTCCTCACCGACCTGCGCACCAACGGCGTCCCCGACACCGTCCGCCAGGCCCTCGACGGAATCCTCGCCAGACTGCGAGACAAGTGACCATCATCGCCAGGCTTCGCGCGGCCGGGTGCGTCTTCGCCGAAGACGAAGCCCGGCTGCTCACCGCCGAAGCCCGCACACCCGCCGACCTCGACACCATGGTCCGACGCCGCGTCGACGGCGAACCACTCGAAGTCATCCTCGGCTGGGCCGAATTCCACGGGCTCCGCATCACCGTCGAACCCGGCGTCTTCGTGCCACGCCAACGCTCCGAACTCCTCGTCCGCCACGCCCTCACCCTCGCCGGACCGCGCGCGGTCGTCCTCGACCTCTGCTGCGGCACCGGCGCGCTCGGCGCCGCCATCGCCCGCGAACTCCCCGGAACACGGCTCTACGCGGCCGACATCGAACCCGCCGCCGTCCGCTGCGCCCGGATCAACGTCGCCGAAGCCGGGGGAGAGGTCTTCGAAGGCGACCTCTACACACCCCTTCCCACGTCACTGCGGGGCCGCGTCGACCTCCTCGTCGTCAACGCCCCCTACGTCCCCACCGACGCCATCGCGATGATGCCGCCCGAAGCACGCGACCACGAACCCCGCGTCGCGCTCGACGGCGGCCACGACGGCGTCGACGTCCACCGCCGCGTCGCCGCCGAGGCCACACAATGGCTCGCCCCCGGCGGGCACCTGCTGATCGAAACCGGCGAAACCCAATCGGCGAGCACCGCGGAAGCCATGACGCACAACGGTTTACGGCCCGAAGTGATCACCGACGACGACCTGTACGCGACGATTGTTGTCGGAGCCCGTCGCTAGGGTGCCCGCCGTGACCGACTACCTCGACATCACCCGCACCGCTTACGACACCGTCGCGGCCGACTACGCCGAAGTCCTCCGCGACCATCTCGCCGGATCCACCTGGGACAGGGCCATGCTCGGCGCGTACGCCGAACTCGTCCAGGCCGCCGGCGGCGGAAGCGTCGCCGAAATCGGCTGCGGCCCCGGCCGCATCACCGACTACCTCCACGGCCTCGGGCTCGACATCCGCGGCATCGACCTCTCCCCGGAGATGGTCGCCGTCGCCCGGAAGTGGTACCCGCACCTGGACTTCGAAACCGGGGAGATGCCCGGTTTGTCCATTGAGGACGGTTCCTTGACCGGCGTCGTCGCGTGGTACTCGATCATCCACACCCCACGCGAACGACTGCCGGAGATCTTCACCGACTTCCACCGGATCCTCGCCTCGGGCGGCCACCTGATGGTGGCGTTCCAAGTCGGCGACGAAGTGCGCCACATCGAGCACGCGTACGGGCACGACATCACCTGCGACGCGTACCGGCTCTCGCCGGAGAAGATCGCCGAACAGCTGGGGGAGGCGGGATTCAGCGTGCTGTCCAAGCTCGTCCGTGAGCCGTCCGAGGAGTTCGAGAACACCCCGCAGGCCTACCTCATCGCCCGCAAGCCCTAGATCAAGGACGTCGGGCCTCGACGAGCCAGGCCGCCGAGCCGTAGAAAACGCCTCGGTCGGTCTGGTGCTCGGCGAGATCGGCACGCAACCTCCCGACCGCCTTCGCCCGGGCGGCCTCGTCCAGGCCACTCAACCGCCCGCCATGCTGCTCGACGATGAACTCGGCCGCGTCGTCGACATCCTGCCCGAAATACATCGGCTTGGTCACCGCGGTGCACCGGACATCGCCGTACCCGGCGGAGCTCAGCAGCGCCTCGGTTTCGCCCGGGTCGCTGAGCGCGAGATTCACCGACGGAACCTCGCGGCCCGCCGCGAAAATCGTCCGGAACGTCGTGACCCATTCGTTGAGCCGCAACGGCTGCCACGTCAGCAGCACCAGACGGCCCCCCGGCCGGGTCGCCCTGGCCAGATTGGCGAACGCGGCCAGGGGAGTACCGAAGAACATCGATCCATGCCTGCTGATCACCACGTCGAAACCCGCGTCCGGAAACCCATGGACCTGAGCGTCCACCTGCTCGAACGAGACGTTGGGAACACGCTCCTCTTCGGCGAGACGCCGGGCGAGCCCGAGCATCTCACCGGAGAGATCGACACCGAGCGCTGACCCCTCGGTGGCCAGCCGCGCCGCGTCCCGCGTCGTCTGACCGGCCCCACAACCGACATCGAGAACACGGTCTCCCGGCCGGATCCCGGCCGCGGAGAAGAAGGTGTCGCGGTACGCCGCGACCCCGTCGTCGAACCGCTGCGCACGCTTCGCCCAAAGCGTGCCTTCATCGCCGTTCCACGCCTTCAACATGCGCTCGTTGGACGGATCGACGCGCACAGCGCTGCTCTCGGACATTTCGGTGACCCCCAGTTTCGATTCCCGATGAGCCTAGCGCCACCCGTCAGCGGAACGCGGCGACGTTCCGGGCAGCCCACTCAGCGAACGACCGCGGCGCACGACCGAGCACCCGCTCCACGTCCGGACTCACCCGAACCTCGGCCAGAGTCGGCGAACTCAGGATGTCCAACGTGTCGTCCGCCAGCTCCGCCGGCATGCTCCGGACCATCCCCGCCTTGGCCTCGGCCCGGGTGAGCTCGCGAAAACCCACCGGAGAACCCAACACCCCGGCGAGCGCCGCGGCCTGCTCGCGCGGCGTGATCACCGCCGGACCGGTCAGCTCGTACACCTCGCCGAGATGCCGATCGTCCAGCAGACAAGCGGCCGCGACCTCCCCGATGTCCGCCGGATCGATGATCGGCACCCCGGTGTCCCCGAACGGCGCCGCGACCACCTGCCGCGAACGCACGGACTCCGCCCACCACAAAGCATTCGAAGCGAAGCCACCCGGCCGCAGGATCGTCCAATCCGAACCGGACTCCCGCACCACGTCCTCCAGCGCACGCATCGCGATCCGCGTCGCCCCGAACGGCCTGGTCGCCACACCCAGGGTGGAAAGCAGGACAACCCGGCGAACCCCGCTCGCCGCTGCCCGGCCGATGATGTCGGCCGGGTCGGCCCCGGTGGCGTGCAGCTCACCGGACAGCAGCAGGAACAACGCCTTCGCCCCGGCCAAGGTGGGCTCAAGGCCGGCGGGGTCCGCCAGGTCCGCCACCGCATGCCGACCGCCCTCCGGCGCCACCGCGGCGTGCCGCGACACCGTCGTCACCTGCTCGCCCGCCGCGACCAACGCCTCGGTCAACGGCCGGCCGATGTTCCCGGTAGCCCCGGTCACCACGATCATGAAAGCTCCCTCGTCCGATGTCTTCTGTGGTCAGGACGCTAGAAGCCGGGCTTACTTCTGGTAAGTACATACCTCTGGGTAAGCTCCCGACGTGACCGGAGGCGCGCAGATCACCCAGGCCGACACCAAGACCCGGTATGAGGTGTTTCACACCGACTGCCCAGCCCGTGACATGGTCGACCACATCACCAGCCGCTGGGGAATCTGGGTGCTGATCTCCCTGCAGAGCAACGATCTCCGGTTCTTCGAACTCCGCGAGAGCATCGAAGGCATCAGCGAGAAGATGCTCGCCCAATCCCTGCGCGCCCTGCTCCAGGACGGCCTGATCTGGCGGAAGGTCGAACCGACCACACCACCCCAGGTCACCTACGGCCTGACCGAGTTCGGCCGGGAAGTCGGCGAGCCGCTGGGGGAGCTGTTCGACCGGATCACCCAACGGCTCGGATCACGCGACGAGAAATGACGGGGGAGCATGACCACGGCGACTCAAGAGGCCTTCCTACGCGAATTCCACGCCCGGAACCCGGCAGCGACGTCGGGCATGATGAGCGACGGCCGCACACCCGATGGGCGGTCGAGCTACGAAATCCTCAGAGACCGCGTCTCAGGACACACCCGGGTACTCGACCTCGGCTGCGGTGACGGCTTCCTCCTCGACCTACTCGCCAGGGCAGGCCACCAGGTCGCCGGAGTCGACCTCTCAAGCGCAGACTTGGCACTCGCGCGTCAGCGACCCTCCCTCCACGGCGTGCCGCTGACGACAGGACGGGCGCAGGAACTGCCTTTCCCCGACGGCGGCTTCGACGCGTGCGTCTCCCACATGGCCTTCATGCTGATGTCCGACATCGACCAAGTCGCCACGGAACTGGCCCGGGTCCTGGCTCCCGGTGGGCGCTTGGCGCTGATCCTCAGCAGTGGCCGAGCGGGCGGAAGCGGAAGCTACGAGCTGTTCCAGAAACTGATCCGTCCGGCGTTCGACGGCGCCCCGCCGGAACAGCGGATTCCCCTGCTGGGGGACAGCCGCACCCTGCGCCAGGACGGCCTCGACGAGATTCTCGCCCCCGCCGGCTTCTCACCCGTCGCGTGGGGCACCGAACCCATCGACCTCGGTGGCACCGCGGAACAGGTGTGGGCACGCCTCTCGATGATCTACAACTTCATGCCACTCGACTCCGAAGTCGTACGGTCACTCGAAGCGGAATTCCTGACGCAGGCAGCGGAACTGGCCGACGCCGACGGCAGGATCCCCTGCACGATGAACGTCCACGTCGCCGACACAGAACGCTCCTGACCTCGGATCAGGGGAGTGGTGAGCAGGCTCAACCGGCGTTCTTGCGCTGATTGGCAGTGAAGCGCGCCTTCTTCTGGCGATTCCCGCAGGTACCCATGTCGCACCATTTGCGCGTGCGGCTCTGACTGGTGTCGAAGAAGGCAGCCTGACAGGTCGGTGACGCGCACAAGGCCAGCTTCCCGTCTCGCTCGCCGGAAATGATGCTGATCGCGTCGGCGGCGATCACACCGAGGGCGTCTTCCACCCGGGACGCCGAAGTCAGGCGCCACTCACGAGTGTTCTCGGGCGTCAGGACAGCCGCGGCCCGACCCTGAATGCTGCGTTCGTTGATGATGCGGACAGCCGACGCCGGGGGAGCGGCGTGGATCGCGGCCGCCGTCGCGGCGGCATGAATCGACTCCCGCAACTCCCGAGCCAGGTCGAGCTGAGCGGCGGTGCAGGAGTCGACGGCAAGGCCGCTCACCGCCAGCCAGTCGACGAGCCGCTGCGGCGTCGGTATGCGCTCCAAAGCGTCGCCGCGGCGCTCCGTCAGGGTCGCCGTGAAGCTGGTCGCCAGCACGGTACCGAGGCGGAAGTCGGGAAACCCAGCAGACATGGAACCACCTTAGCCGGTTGCACCCTGACCCGGCGACGTGTTAGAACCGTCTTAGCCGGTTCCTCGATGGTCAGGAGGTCACATGCCCCGCTCAACCAGCGACGTCGAAGCATTCGAAGCCCACGCGACCGACGCCGAACTCGACGATCTGCGCGCACGATTGACCGCGGCACGACTCCCGGAAGCCGAGACGGTCTACCGCGCCGCACCCGACCCACGCCGATGGGACCAGGGCGTCCCGCTCGCCGACCTCGTCGAGCTAGTGGACTACTGGCGCACCGAGTACGACTGGCGGCCGTTCGAAGCGCGCCTCGACGAAATCGGACAGTTCCGCACGACCATCGACGGCCTGGGGATCCACTTCCTGCACCGTCGATCCCCGCGCACGGACGCCACACCGCTGATCCTGACGCACGGCTGGCCAGGCAGCGTCGCCGAGTTCGTCGACGTAGTGGACGAACTGGCGGATCCGAAGAGCGCGGACACT
The DNA here is from genome assembly GCF_014654365.1 of Amycolatopsis oliviviridis. Classification (GTDB taxonomy): domain Bacteria; phylum Actinomycetota; class Actinomycetes; order Mycobacteriales; family Pseudonocardiaceae; genus Amycolatopsis; species Amycolatopsis oliviviridis. Next base: position 1,124,629 of record NZ_BNAY01000001.1, on the reverse strand, counting down.
CCGGCGTTCCACGTCGTGGTCCCGTCACTGCCAGGCTTCGGCTACAGCGACAAGCCGGCCACCACCGGATGGGGAACCGAAAAGATCGCCGCCGCCTGGGTGGAACTGATGGAAAGGCTCGGCTACGACAAGTTCGCGGCGCACGGGGGAGACTGGGGAGGCAACATCACCACCGTGCTCGGCGGCAGGTTCCCGGAGCACGTCCTCGGCATCCACACGACCTTCGCGGAGGGACTGCCCGGACTGACGACGGAAGGACTGACCGCGGTCGAGCGCAGGTGGACCGAGGAAACCTACGACTTCTGGCATCACCGGGCGGCGTACGCGAAGCAGCAGGCGACCCGCCCGCAGACGATCGGCTACTCGCTCGTCGACTCACCGGTCGGACTTCTCGCCTGGATCCTCGACAAGTTCGCCGAATGGACGGACACCGAAGACAGCCCGTTCGAGACCATGCCCAGGGACAGGATTCTTGACGACGTCACCCTGTACTGGCTGACGCGGACCGGAGCGTCGTCAGCGCGGATCTATTACGAGAGCCACAACTCGCTCGATCCCGAGCTTCGGGTCGACGTCCCGTCCGCGATCACCATGTATCCACGCGACATCGAGAAGTACCCGCGCCCCTGGGCGCAGGAGCGGTACCGGCAGATCGTCCGATGGAGGGCGCCCGAAGCCGGGGGACACTTCCCGTCTCTGGAGGTTCCCGAGTACTTCGTCAAGGACCTCCAGGAAGGCCTCGCGGCGGTGCTGGCCACTGGTCGCGCAGCCTAGGACCAGCCGGCCAGCCAGACGTCCAGTGCCGGTCCGGGCGGATTGAGGCGGCGGGCCCGGTCGGCGTTCTTCTCATCGTCGGGAACGACTTCGACCAGAACCACCACGCCCGCACGAGCTTCGGCGGCTCCGAACAGTCCTTCGTCCGTCCGTGACAGCGGAGCGAGCGGCGGTGGTCAACGCGTCCACGAGGTCCGCTTCGGTCGGAATCACCGGGCCATCGAACCATATGCTCTGGAATCGCCGGGGAGCGCCGACATCCCGGCTACTTGACATAATGTACATTATCGGCACTTTGGCTGACCTGGATAACGAGCGCTGAGAGGGGTCTCTGGCGCGGGCTGAAGGGGCCTTTCAACGCATGTCACGCAGGGAAAGCTCCCTTCGTCGTGTCGGATGCGGGCATTGCTCCCTTCAGCTCTCCCTGGACGCCACCGCCGGTGGGTCCCGGAGTCGAGCCGAGGCGGCCCCCGGTAGCGGGAAACCGATGTCCGATCACCCGGCCTCAATACGTCACTGTGACGAATCAATACGGGGATCTTGATCACCGAAGATCGGCGGAGGCGTCAGCTTCGGCCCGGGTCGTCGATCCGGGCAGCCAGGCGACCTCCCGTGAGTCGTGAGGCCGTCCAGGTGGCTCAAATGTCATGAAAGGGCCGTTCAGGACGAAAAACGTCAGGAATGGCCCTTTCATGACACACCTGAGGGCGGCGAGCGAGCCGGGATCCCCCCGCGAGAGGTTTCCGGACCCGTCACTCCGTTTCATGCATAATCACTATTATGCATGAAACGGAATATAACCCAGTGTAAGACTGTCGGTGCCATGCGGTACAAGATGCTCATGAGGGTTTCCGAGGCACAGCAAGCCTTTTTCGCCGCACGTCGTCCCCGTAAGGATTCTCCTCACACCACCGACGCGTACCGCCGCGACCTCGCCGGCATCACCGCTCTCCTGCTCCGCGAGCTGGACCGCTCCCCTGACGAACTCACCGTCGAGATGCTCACCGCCCAGGCCCTCCGCAACGCCTTCGGTGCCTTCGCGGACACCCACGCCAAGAGCTCGGTCTTGCGTGCTTGGTCGACCTGGAACCAGTTTCTCACCTTCTGCGTGTCCGACGGGCTGCTCGCGGGCAACCCGATGGGCGCGGTCGCCCGGCCGAAAGCGCCTCCGCTGACGCCGAAACCGTTGCGAGGCGAGGAAACCCCGGAGCAATTGCTCGCTGCGGCCGCGGACGGCTCGCGCCGGACGCGGGATCCGTGGCCCGAGCGGGACGTCCTGGTCATCGCGCTCGGGCTGGTCGCCGGACTGCGTGCCGCGGAGATGCGAGCGCTGACGGCACGGTCGCTGGTCGGCCGCCAGGGTGAGATGCGTCTGCACGTCCACGGCAAGGGAAGCCGCGATCGGTCGATCCCGGTACAGCCGATCATGGAGAAGATCATCGAGGAGTACCTGGCCTCCTGTCGCCGTCGTTTCCCCCAGCAGCGCTTCGGACCCTCCACTCCCCTCCTCCGGGATCGCGCCGGCGAGCCGATCGGCCGCGGCGCGCTGGAGTACCTGGTCAAGTCCTGCTACCGGTGGGCGGGGTTGCACGACCGTGTGCCGGTCGGGGCGAACCTGCACGCGTTGCGGCACACGTTCGCGACGCGGTTGGCCGAGGACGGCGCGACCGCGTCGGAGATCATGGCGCTGCTGGGGCACGCGAGCCTGGCGACCAGCCAGAACTACATCGAGGCGACGGGGCGCGAGCAGCGGGCGGCTGCCGCGAGCAACCGGACGTATCGGGCGCTGGACGGGATCGTGTAGGTCAGCGGAGCTGTTCGAGGTCCTTGGCCGCCTGGGCGATCTCACCGGCGAGACCGCGGAGTTCGGCGATGGAGGCGCCGTCGTCGGCCGCGGTGACGACGTCTTCCGCGGCGCAGCGGAGTTGGAAGAGCCGGTCCTGCAGGGTGGCGATCTCGGTGTCGGAGAGGACGACGGCGTCTTCCGGGAGGCCGCTGCGCTGCAGGGCGGTGCGGCGTTCGTACGCGCGCTGGCGGCAGGATTGCCCACAGTAGCGGCGGCGCCTGCCGACATTGCCGCCCTGTTCGATCCGTCGGCCGCACCATCCGCAGTGTTTGGGTGCCCCGGCGCGGCGTAGCTCGGACACCTCTTCGGCGGACGTCTTGGGGTGTTCGGCCACTTCCCTCACGAACCAGACCCTAGCTGGCCATCGGACGCTCACGCCGGGGCCACGACCGAAGTGCACACTAGAGGGGTGTCGACACTGTTTCCGTACCTCGCCGATCCGCTTCCGCGCGCCTTCGCCCATCGGGGCTGGCACCTCGGTGACCTGGAAGGACTGGAGAATTCGTTGCCTGCCTTCCAGCAGGCGGTGACGGAGGGTTACCGCTACCTCGAGACGGACGTGCACGCGACGTCGGACGGCGTGGTGGTCGTGCATCATGACGCGTCGCTGGATCGGACGACCGATGGTGCGGGGTTGATCTCCCGGCAGACGTGGGCGCAGTTGAAGTCCGTCAAGATCGGGGGGCGTGCGCCGTTGTCGCGGCTGGAGGACGTCCTCGAGGAGTTGCCGGAGGCGCGCTTCAACATCGACATCAAGTCGAACCACGCGGTGGTGCCCTTCGTGCGGGCGATCGAGCGGACCGGTGCGCATGACCGGGTCGCGGCGGCGTCGTTCTCCGACGCGCGGTTGGCGCGTATCCGGAAGCTGGCGGGGCCGAAGCTGGTGACGGCGATGGGGCCGCGTTCGGTGGCGGTGATGTGGGCGAACGGTTTTGTGCCGCTGGTGTCGTTGCGGGCGTTGTCGCGGGGTGTGATGGCGCAGGTGCCGGTGCGGCAGGGGCGGTTGAAGGTGGTGGACCGGGCGTTCCTGCGGCAGGCGACGCGTGGGGGTTTCGAGGTGCACACGTGGACGGTGGACGATCCGGCGGAGATGCGGACGCTGCTGGATCTGGGGGTGCATGGGATCGTGACGGATCGGCCGGATCTGCTGCGTGAGGTGCTTCGGGAGCGGGGTGCTTGGCCTTCGTGATTTCGCGTTTAGTCCTCTGAATGCGTTTTGAGCGCATTCAGAGGACTAAACGCGGGTGGTCATCGGGGTGGTTTGCCGTTCCAGGCGGCGTCCCAGGTCTTGGGTCCGAGGCGGCCCGAGTCGTTGATGCCGTTGGCGCGCTGGAGGGCGAGGACGGCTTCGCGGGTCTTGTCGTAGTAGCAGCCGGTTCCGGTGAAGCCGTAGCCGTAGGCGTTCATCCGTAGCTGGAACTGCTTGAGTGGTGCGGCGCAGTCGCCGTAGGCGTAGACGACGCCGGGCCAGGCGGGTTTGGGTCCGCCGGGAGGGGCGGGCGGGGTGGGCTTCGGCTTGGGCGGGGGCGGCGGTGCGGGTTGTCCTCCCCCGCCGATGTAGGCGGAGTCCTCATAGGACGGGACGCGTTTGCTGCGGCCGTCGCCGTCGTTGCGGAAGCCGAGTTTGCCGGCGCATTCCCAGGGTTGCCAGCCGCGCATGCGGTAGAGGTAGAGGGCCCGGTAGTCCTGTTCGCGGGGGCTGGCCTGGTCGGGGCGTCCTTGGCCGCCGACGCTGCGCCAGGTGGGCAGGTCGAATTGGTAGGCGCCGTAGTAGCCGTTGCCGGTGTTGATGTTGTAGCGCCCGCTCGATTCACACATGCGGAGCTTGGCCCAGTGGGAGCCGTGGGGATCCGCGGCGGCGGATCCGGTGGTGGCGATCTGCAAGCCCGTGATGGCGAGGGCGAGCAGGAGCGTTCTCGCCACTACGCGGTGTGCTGTGCGAAGGCGATGGGTCCTCATGAGCGGAACAGTAAATACCGGACACTTGCTTCACAAGAGTCACAGCTCGCTCACCAGCCTCACATGAAACACACGTGGTTCGTGGCAACGACACGCCGACGATGGTCTGGCGGATGGCCGGGAAGAGTTCGTCGCGCGTCGAAACGAACACGGTCCGGACTCGTGCCGGACAGGGCGCCGTGATCACCAGTAGTCTCCCGCTGACCTCGACGTTCTCGACTTCAGGAGCAGTGCATGACGGTGGCCGTGACCCGTGAACGCAAGCGGGTGTGGCGGGCTTGGTACCTCTACGACTGGGCCAATTCGCCGTTCTATTCGTCGGTCATCACGGTGTTCGGGGCGCTCTATTTGAGCGATATCGCGTCCGCGGATGCCAAGACGAATTTCACCCTTAACGGGGACAGGGCGTGCACCGATTCGAGTGGTGCTTCGAGCACGCTGCAGAACTGCGACGTCTCGTTGTTCGGGCTGCATTTCCCGGCCGGGTCGCTGTGGGGGTATCTGCTGTCGGTCGCGACGGTGACGCAGGTGCTGGTGCTGCCGATCGCCGGCGCGATCGCGGACCGGAGCAGGCACAAGCGGCGGATTCTGGGCGGGTTCGCGTTCCTGGGGGCGCTGGCGTCGGCGCTGATGTTCTTCATCGCGGGGACGAACTGGGAGGTCGGGGTCTGGACGTTCATCCTGGCCAACATCGGCTACGGCGGTGCGCTGGTCGTCTACTACTCGTTCCTGGTGGACATCGCGGAGCCGGACGAGCGGGACGCGGTGTCGTCGAAGGGCTGGGCGTTCGGGTATCTCGGTGGTGGTCTGGCGCTGGCGTTGCAGCTGGGGTTCTTCATGGGGCATGACTTCTTCGGGGTGAGCGAGCATCTGGCGATCCAGATCTGCTTCCTGACGTCGGGGATCTGGTGGGCGGTGTTCACGGTCCCGGCGGTGCGGGCGCTCCCCCAGACTCATGTGCCGAAGTCGGCCGAGCGTGGCCTGTCGGTGCTGACGGCCGGGTTCAAGGAGCTGAAGCGGACGATCAAGGAGGCGCGAGCCTATCCCCTGACGTTGGCGTTCCTCGGGAGCTACCTCGTCTTCACCGACGGGATCACGACGGTGGTGGCGGTGTCGGCGCAGTACGGGAAGGACGAGCTGAAGTACAGCACTCAGGTCTTGATCGTCACGATCCTGGTGATCCAGTTCCTGGCGTACGCCGGGGCGATGATCCACGGGGCGATCGCGGCTCGGATCGGGGCGAAGAAGACGATCTTGGGCAGTCTGGTGGCCTGGGTGGTCGTGTTGTGCTTCGCGTTCTTCATCGAGGCCGGTCAGCCGGTGCAGTTCTACGCGGTGGCGGTCGGGATCGGGCTGGTGCTGGGCGGGACGAACGCGTTGTCGCGGTCGTTGTTCGGGCAGATGATCCCCGATGGGAAGGACGCGCAGTACTTCTCGCTGTACGTGGTGGGTGAGCGGGGTACGTCGTGGCTCGGTCCCCTGCTGTTCGCGGCGGTCGGGCAGATCACCGGCTCGTTCCGGTGGGCGATCATCGCGCTGGTGATCTTCTTCGTGCTCGGCTTCGTGTTCGTGTGGCTGGTGCCGGTGCGTCGTGCGATCGAGGCTGCGGGTAACCGACCACCGGCGGTGCTGTGAGGGCGGAGGGTGCCGATAGGGTCGAGCGTCGTGACCGTACTGAAGGAGAGTGGCCCGGATCCCACGGACGCGTTGTCGTCGGTGCCGGTGGCGGGTTCACGGCGGGGTGTGCCGGTCGTCGGGAAGCTGAAGTTCTGCTACGGGCCGATGGACTGCGGGAAGTCGACGCTGGCGCTGCAGATCGACCACAACCACGCGCGGCAGGGTCGTCGCGGGATGGTGCTGGTGCGGCACGACCGGTCCGGTGAGCCGCAGATCACCAGCCGGATCGGGTTGACGCGCAAGGCGATCGAGGTGGGGAACGGGACCGATCTGCGGTTGCTGGTGCGTGAGCAGTGGGCGGCCGGTCGGCACGTGGACTACTTGATCGTCGACGAGGCTCAGTTTTTGTCACCTGTTCAGGTGGATCAGCTGGCTGAACTGGCCGATGACGTCCAGATCGACGTGTACTGCTTCGGTATCGCGACGGATTTCCGGAGTGTGCTGTTCCCGGGGGCGGCGCGGTTGTTCGAGCTGGCGGACGAGTTGCAGCCGGTTCAGGTCGAGGTGTTGTGCTGGTGCGGGCAGACGGGGCGGTTCAACGCGAGGGTGGCCGACGGTGAGGTTCTGCGGGCCGGGGACACTGTGGTCGTGGCGGATACCGAGCAGTCGCTAGTTGAAAGTTCATCGGCATCACGTTCCGAGGGCGAACCGAATACGGTCCGTTATCAGGTATTGTGCCGTCGGCACTTTCGACTGGGCGACCTGGGGCCCTCCTCGGCCCAACACGGTCAGTTACGGTTGACGTGACAGGCGTACTACTAGCCCATCTGGGGGATATCCGCACCAAGATGGCCGTATTGACGTCACGCCAGAGCGCGAAATCACTCCTACTAGGAGAAGCTGTTGCCACCGGGTGACACAGCTCATCGTGAGCAAAGACATGGTGTCCAGGGAATCCTCTGGCCCCCTCCGTCGTTGCATAGGGTGAGCATCACCCTGGCTCCACCCGGAGCTGACTGAAAGGACCCCCATCATGGCCGACCGTGTTCTCCGTGGAAGCCGGCTGGGAGCGGTCAGCTACGAGACCGACCGCAACCACGACCTCGCCCCTCGGCGCACCGTGCGCTACGCCTGCCCCAAGAACCACGAGTTCGAGGTGCCCTTCTCCGACGACGCCGAGATCCCCTCGGTGTGGGAGTGCAGGCTGCACGGCAGCGAGTCCGAGATCGTGGACGGCGGGCAGCCGGAGCAGAAGAAGGTCAAGCCCCCGAGGACGCACTGGGACATGCTCCTGGAGCGCCGTTCGATCCCGGAGCTCGAAGATCTGCTCAACGAACGTCTCGCCGAGCTGAAGGGACGCAGGACCACCCGGTCCGCCTGACGCACGGCACAAGTAGCTAGCCCCACCACGAATCGACGAAGCCCCCGCGACCTCCCTCCGCGGGGGCTTCGTCACGTCTCCGGGATGTCATGAAAGGGCCGTTCAGGACAAAAAACGTCAGGAACGACCCTTTCATGACATCCGGCGGGCGCGGGTCAGGCAGGGAGCAGGCCGGCGGCGAGAGGTGTCAGGGCGTCGCGCAGCCGCCGCAGGTGTTCGGGTGGCGATTCGAGCAGCGGGAGCCGGACCGCCGCGTGTGGGATGACGCCGAGTTCGGCCAGTGCGGCTTTGGCCATGATCGCCCCCTGTGAGGTGCGCATGATCGCGTCGGCGAGGGGAAGCAGCGCGGCGTTGAGGGCTCGCGCGGTGTCGAGCTCTCCCCCGCGCACGGCTCGGATGAGCTCGGCGTTGCGGTCGGCGTAGGCGTTGCCCACGACACTGACCAGGCCGGTGGCGCCGGCGGCGAGGTAGGGCAGGTTGAGTTCGTCGATGCCGCAGTAGTAGGCCAGCGGGCTGTGTGCCATGACCGACATCGCTTCGAACAGGTCGCCCTTGGCGTCCTTCACGGCCCGGATCCTGGGGTGGCGGGCGAGCTCGATGAGGGTGGCCGCCTCCATGGCGGTCCCGGTACGGGCGGGGACGTCGTAGAGCATCACGGGTAGTTCGGTGGCATCGGCCACCGCCAGGCAGTGCGCCACGATCCCGGCCTGGGTCGGCTTGGAGTAGTAGGGGCAGACGAGCAGGAGTGCGTCGGCTCCGGCCGCTTCGGCTTCCTTCGCGCGTCGGATGCAGGTGGTGGTGTCGTAGGTGCCGACGCCGGCGATCACGCGGGCGCTGTTCCCGGCCAGGTTCGTCACGGTGCGGACGAGCCGGGCGGCTTCGGTGTCGGTCAGGGTGGGTGCTTCGCCGGTGGTCCCGCCGACGACGATGCCGTCGCAGCCGGTGGTGAGCAGGTGGTCGACCAGGCCGGTGAGGCCGGGTTCGCTGAGTGCGCCGCCGGGTTCCATCGGGGTGACCATGGCGACGAGGTTGGAGCCGAAGAGCGATTCGGTCATGACGCCGATCCTCTCGGCGTCGATACCTGCGGTCCAGCGATGCTTTTTGGTCAATATTGCGTAGCCTGGATTCATGATCGAGGTGGGTGCGCTACGGGCGCTGCGGTCGGTGGCCGCGCTGGGGACGCTGGCGCGGGCCGCGGACGAGCTGGGCTTCACGTCCTCGGCGGTGTCGCAGCAGATCAAACGGCTGGAACGCCAGATCGGGATGCCCGTACTCGCTCCGGCGGGACGCGGAGTCGTGCTCACCCCGGCCGGGCAGGCCGTCGTCGACTCCTCGCTGGAGGTGTTCCAGGCGCTCGAGCGTTGTGCCGAGGCCGCTCAGTCGGTCGCGGAGGGCGCGCCTCGCGGTGTCCTGCGCGTGGCCGCGTTTTCGACGGGTATCCGCGGGCTGCTCGCCCCCGTCCATCCGCGGCTGCTGGCGCGCTACCCCGGTCTCCGTCTGCGCATCAGCGAGCAGGACCCCGACCAGGCGCTGCACAGCGTCGACGCCGGGACCGCCGACCTCGCGCTCCTGCACGACGCGGACGGCCTGCCCGTCCCGCTGTCCCCCGCTCTCTCCCGGCGCCTGGTGCACACCGACCTCGGCGACGTCGTCATGGCCGAGACCCACGCGCTGGCACGAGCCGGGTCACCGTTGGACGGTGCGGATCTGGCCGGGCACGCGTGGGTGACCAGTCCGCCCGGCACGGTCTGCCACCAGTGGTTCCGGCGGCTGTTCGCCGGTTCGCCCGAGGAGCCCGACGTGCGGCACCTGGTGGACGACTTCTCCACGCAGCTGTCGCTGGTCGCTTCGGGCGAGGTCCTCGCACTGATCCCGCGGCTGGCGCGACCGCCTTTGACCGAGGGGCTCATCGCCCGGCCGCTGCGGCGCCCGCCGACGCGCGAGGTGCATGCCGCGTGGCGCCGCAGTGCCGAGTCGAGTCCCGCGATCCGGGCGGTGCTGGCGGAGCTGGCGGAGCTGGGGACAGCTCGGTCAGCTGGGGTACATGCTGGTCACGTTGACGAACGTGCCGGTGATCCCCATGGCGTCGTCGGAGGCGAGGAACGCCAGCGTGGCGGCGACCTCGGCGAGGCGCGGTGAGCGCTTGGTCATCCGAGCCTCGGTGAGGCCGTCGAGGACGTTCTGCACCATTTCGGGGGTCGCCGGCAGCTGGTTGTTCACCGCGGAGAGCTTCTCGGGCGTGAAGGTTTCCGGGATGCCCGCGACCCAGATGCCGAGCGCGCGGACGCCGTGCGGTCCGATCTCGACGGCGAGATTGCGGATGAAGGTGTCCAGCGCGGCGTCGATCGAGCCCGTGGCGCCCATCATCGGGCTGCCGTGGGCGGATCCGCTGTCGAGGGCGAGGATGGCGCCGGAGCCCTGGGCGATCATGTGCCGGGCGGCGGCGCGTGCGGTGATGAAGTTCGTCGTGATGCCTGCGGTGATCGGGCGGACGTAGTCCTCGACCGACATCTCCACGAGCGGGATGCCCTGGATGTCGCCACGCGGGACGAGGTTGAGCGAGACGTCGATGCTGCCCGCTTCGGCCACGACGGAGGCCGCGTGCGCGTCGACCGCTGTTTCGTCGAGGCCGTCGACGACGGCGACTTCGGCTCGTCCCCCGGCCTCCTTGATCTCGCCGGCGAGCTTCGTCAGTGCCGGTTCGTGGCGGCCGGTGAGGAAGACGCGGGCTCCGCGTGCGGCGAACTCTTTGGCGACGCCGTTGCCGATCGCCCCGCCGGCGCCGTAGATGATCGCGTTCTTGTTCTGAAGGCTCATGGGTTTTCCTTCCGCGTTATCGGTTACGACCGTTGAGACGCGGAAGGCACGGAGATCTCATCGGTCCTTCAGGTCAGCGTCAGTGGCAGTCCGAACGCGGGGAACAGGTGCGGTTCGAAGGCGGTGATCTCGGCGATCTTCCCGTCTTCGATGCGCAGCACGTCGAGCACCTGTGCCCGGTAGATCCGGGTGCCGGGCCGCCGGACGTAGCCCGCTGCGGCGGGGAGCCCGTTGGCCACGGCCGGAAGATGTTTCCACTCTCCGAAGTACGTCGGTGAGGCGGGATCGAGGGATTGGGCGACGAAGTCGAGGAAGACCTCGCGCCCGGAGAACCACAGCGGATTCGGCGGCATCGTGACCAGCACGTCCTCCCTGAGCAGCTCGGCCATGACCCGGCTGTCCCCGTTGGCGGTGGCGGCGGCCATGTAGCGCCGCAGGATCGCCTGCTCCTCCCCGGTCGGCCGCACGGTCTTTGCCCAGTCCGCGCGGCGTTCCGGCAGGCGTTCGCGCAGCGTGGGGCGTGCGCGCTGAAGGGCGCTGGTGACCGAAGCGACGGTGGTTTCCAGCAGGTCCGCGGTTTCGGCGGCCTTCCAGCCGAGGACGTCGTTGAGGATCACCACGGCCCGCTGTTTCGGCGGGAGGTGCTGGATGGCGGCCAGGAAGACGAGCTCCATCGTCTCCCTGGTCTCGGCGATCTCCGCGGAGTCGTCCGGGAACGGCTGCAACCAGGGCAGGAACTGAGGCGGTTCGCCCTGTTCCACGTCGGGCAACGGGTCGTAGGGACGTGGGACCCGTTTGTTGCGCCGCAGGAAATCGAGGCAGGTGTTGGTGGCGATCCGGTAGAGCCACGCGCGGAAGCTCGACCGGCCTTCGAACCCTTCGCGGCCGCGCCACGCTCGCAGAAATGTCTCCTGGACGAGGTCCTCCGCGTCGTCGTAGGACCCGACCATGCGGTAGCAGTGCACGCGCAGCTCTCGCTGGTGCTCCTCGATCCTCCCGGCGAAGGTGATCTCGTCGACGGTTTCCGTCACGGGCTCCGATGTGACGTTTTCGTCCTTGGTCCGCAGTGCCAGTTGAGCGATGCGCCGCAGCCTGCCGACGTCGGAGGTGAGGGAGGTGAGATCGGTGAGGAACACGTCCGGCGGCTGAGGTGCCAGCCGGTTCGCGACGCGGCCGACCTCGGCGATGAGGGTTTGCATGTCGGGGGCGGGGTCGCGCCGTGACCGGTAGGCCCGCTGACGGCACGCGGCCGAACAGTAGACGGCCGCGCGTCCGCGGGAAGACGCCTTCGCAGGCAAGGGCCTTTCGCATACCCCGCAGACCTGACCGGTCACGGCTCACCTTCCCCGATAAACGTCACGCTCGGTCGAGTTACGCATTATGCGGCCTGATAGCCCGGGATGTCTTCGATGTGGTGATAGACCGGCAACCCGCGGGACAGTGCGATGGCGACGTCCTGGTCGGCGCCGGTGGATTCGCCCGGCAGGCGCAGGACCGCGTCGCAGTGGTGCAGCAGCCGGTCGGCCGTCGGGTACATGACCTCCTTGGCGACCGGGTCGGCCACGGTCTTCCCGCCGGCGCCGCGCAGCACCGGGAGCGCGACCCATTCGCCGATCATCGGCACGTGTCCGCTGCGGAAGATCGGCCAGGCGGCCTCTTCGAGCCGGGCGAGGTTGCGGGCGAGCAGTTCGGGGTCGTCGCCGGTGCCGGAGCGGAACGGGCCGGCGATGAGGATCATCAGAGGTTTGCTCATGCGGCGGAGCATAATGTGCAACAATCGGCAAGAACAAGGAGGAACGTGCACATGTTGGCTGCGCAACGACGAGATCTGCTGATGGAACGCCTGAAGACCGAAGGCCGGATCGTGGCCAAGGACCTTGCCGCCGAACTCGGCGTATCAGAGGACAGCATCCGTCGCGACCTGCGAGAACTCGCGGACGCCGGACTCTGCCAGCGCGTGTACGGCGGAGCTCTGCCGGTCTCCCCCGCCACCGCGGACTACGCGACGCGGATGGCGGTCAGCGTTGCGGGCAAGGAACGCATCGCGAAACGTGCAGCAGCGTTGATCCGGCTCGGATCGACCGTCATCCTCGACGGCGGCACGACCGCCCTCGCGCTGGCGAAGGCGCTCCCCGTCGACCTCGAAGCGACGATCGTCACGCACAGCCCCACGGTCGCGGCCGCGCTCGTCACGCATCCGAAGGTCGAGGTGTTCCTGATCGGCGGACGGCTTTTCAAGCATTCCGCCGTCACCTGCGGGGCGGCCGCGGCGGAGGCGGCCGAGGGGATCAACGCCGATCTGTTCTTCCTCGGCGTCACCGGAGTGCACCACGAGACCGGGCTCACCACCGGCGACTCGGACGAGGCCGCGATGAAACGCACCCTCGCCAAACGGGCCGCCGACACCTACGTGCTGGCCAGTTCGGAGAAGATCGGCGCGGCCTCGCCGTTCACCGTGCTCCCCCTGTCCGACGTCGCGGGCGTGATCACCGACGCGGCGCCGGACGAACCGACGGTGCGGGAACTGGGGAAGCTCGGCGTGAGCGTGCTGGGGGTCAGCCCTTCTTGGCCAGCCCGCGAAGCTGCTGCCAGCGACGCTTGAGGCCCCACATGCCGACCAGGACGATCGCCTCGCGCACGACCGAACCGCTCATCTTCGACTGACCGACCTCACGTTCGGTGAAGGTGATCGGCACCTCGACCACCTCGAAGCCGGCGAGCGCCGTGCGGAACGCCAGGTCGATCTGGAAGCAGTAGCCGCGCGAGGCGATCTCGTCGAGCGGGAGCTTCTCCAGCACCGTCCGGCGGTACGCGCGGAAACCCGCGGTGATGTCGTTGATCTTCGTGCCGAGCGCGATCCTCGCGTAGAAGTTCGCCACCCAGGACAGTGCCTTGCGCTGGAACGGCCAGTTCACCGTGCTGCCGCCGGGGACGTAGCGGGAGCCGATGGACAGGTCCGCGTCCTCGAGAGCCGCCAGTACCCGGGGAAGATCCTCCGGCGCGTGCGAGCCGTCGGCGTCCATCTCGACGATCGTCGCGTAGTCCCGGGCGAGACCCCAGCGGAATCCGGCGACGTACGCGGCGCCCAGACCGGCCTTCTCGGTCCGGTGCATGACGTGGATCCGCTCGTCGGCCTTGGCGAGTTCGTCGGCGACGTCGCCGGTCCCGTCGGGGCTGCCGTCGTCGACGACGAGGGCGTTCACGTCCGGGAGTGCCTTGAGCAGGCGTTCCAGGATCGGGCCGATGTTGTCCCGCTCGTTGTACGTCGGGACCACCACCAGCACCGGGTCGATTCCCTGGGCCCCCCGTGGCGCCTGCGCCATCCGCTTTTCCTCCGTGTTCCGGCGGGTCAGCCCGCCGCTTCCCTCGTTGCCTTGGCGGCGCTCGCGCGCCGGGTGCGGAAACGGATCACGTACCCGCCGGTAACCCCGGCGATCGCCAGGGCCAGCAGCCCGTACTCCGTCGTTACACCGAGTAGATCCGACAGCGTAGTCTGCTGCCTCAGGGGTACGCGCCCCACCAGGGAGTCTGCGGTGAACAGGCTGGTGGAGGCGGTGATCGAACCGTCAGGGGCGACGATCGCGCTGACTCCGCTGGTAGCGGAAACGATCACCGCGCGACCGTGCTCGACCGCCCGCAGCCGCGACATCGCCAGCTGCTGGTAGCTCATCTCCCCCGGTCCGTACCAGGCGTTGTTGGTCGGCACCACGAGCAGTTCGGCGCCGTCGGCGACCGATTCCCGGGCCGGATAGTCGAACGCGGTCTCGTAGCAGATGAAGACCCCGACCTTGGTCCCCGCGACCGACAGGGCGGCGTTGGCGCCGTCACCCGGCGTCATGTTCGCGACACTGTCGACGAACGGTGTCACCAGCTTCGCGACCTCGCGGGCGGGGACGTACTCGCCGAACGGGACGAGCTGCTGCTTGGCGTAGCGCTGTCCCGGGCCGGTCACCGGATCCCAGACGAGCGCGGAGTTCTGCGCCGTGCCGTCGGGCAGCCGGACCAGCGCGCCGATGATCGCCTGTGTGCCGTAGTCACGGACCATCTGGTCGACACCCGCGTCCCCGGTGCGCATGGCCATCGCGGTCTCGGGCCAGATCAGCAGATCGACCTTGGTGTTGCCCGCCTTGAGTTTTTCGAGCAGCCGGCCGCTTTCGGCGAGGTGATTGTTCCGGAGCTCGTCGCGGCGGCCCTCCAGCGCCAGGCCGATGTCGGGAGCGTTGCCCTGCACCGTGGCGACGGTGAGTTCACCGTCCTGGGCGTCGGTGCCGATCGTCGGCCACACGGCCAGCCCGGCCACCACCGGCACCAGCGTCAGCGCCGACGCGGCCACGAGGGAACGCCGAGGGTCGGCTCCCTTGAGCCGCAGGCACAGCGCCGCGAGCCCGAATCCGGTCAGCACGACGGCGAGACCGACCAGCGGGGCGCCGCCGATCGAGGCCAGCGGGAGGAACGCGCCCTCGGGCTGGCTGAACGCCACGCGGCCCCACGGGAAACCGCCGAACGGGAACCAGGTCCGCGGTGTCTCCAGCGCGATGATCACCAGCGCCGCCCACATCGGCCCCAGCGGCAGCCGCCACACGACGGTGGCAAACGCGCCGCCGAAACCGAGGTACACCGACAGCGCCATCGACAGCGCGAGCCACGGCCACGGCCCGAAATCGGGACCGAGGAAGTCCAGCAGCCAGGTCAGCAGCGGCAGGAAGAACCCCATCCCGAACACGAACGCGTAGCCGAACGCGCCCCGGAACCGGCGTCCGTGCACCGCCAGGGCGAACCCGGTGAACGCCAGCGGCGCGAGCCACCACAGCGGACGCGGCGCGAAACTCAGGTACAGCGTGAACCCCGACGCCGCGGCGACGAGGAACCGCAGGAGCCAGGCGCGGGAGAATCGCTTCCGGGGCGCTGCTTCGGGGGCCACGTTCGTGACGGTCTCAGACACGTCTGAACCCTAGGCCGTCCGGGTGAACACGTCGTGGATGACCTGCCCGTCGCGGACGGTGCGCAGGCAGCGGGGCAGCGTCGCTCCTTCTTCCAGGTTCGGCAGCGGCGGCACCCCCGCCCGCGGGTCGGTCGACCAGCGCTGCACCCGCGAGTCCGGGGTCGCGACGACCAGGTCCGCGGCGTCCCAGATCGCGTAGTGCGCGGGAGCGCCCGGGACCAGGCTGCCGGTGACCCCGTCGTTGACCCCGGCGGCACGGTGCCCGGCGCGGGTGTGAGCGGTGAAAGCCGCGCGAGCGGACAACCCCGACCCGGGGGTGCGGTGATAGGTCCCGGCGCGGACGGTTGCCCACGGGTCGACCGGCGTGACCGGTGCGTCGGAGCCGAAGGCGAGCAGAAGTCCTTCGGCGGCAATGGCGGCGAAGGGATTGAGCTTCGGGGCCCGTTCGGCGCCGAGGCGGTCGACGTACATGCCGTGCGTGCCGCCCCATTCCGCGTCGAACTGCGGCTGGACCGACGCGACGACGCCCCAGCCCGCGAGTTCCCGTGCCTGGACGGCGTCGATCATCTCGACGTGTTCGAGCCGGTGGTGCCGGGCGGCCAGCGCCCGCCGTCCGACGGTCTTCTCCGCGAGCCGGAATCCTTCGACGACCTCGGCCACCGCGGCGTCGCCGATGACGTGGAAGCCGGCTTGCAGTTCGGCCTCGGTGCAGGCGCCGATATGCTCGGCGATCGCGGGGGCGTCGAGGTAGAGCGTCCCGGAGTCGCCGTGGGCATCGGTGTACGGCTCGTGCAGCGCGGCGGTGCGGGAGCCGAGCGCGCCGTCGACGAACAGGTCGCCGGCCACTCCCCTGGCACCCAGCGCGCGGGCTGTGTCGACGCCGCCGCGTTCACCCCAGTAGCCGACGACCTCCGGCAGGCCCGGCTCCGCGGCGAGCGCGAGCAGGTCGGTGAGGTCTTCGGCGCCGGAGATGTCCGGGCCCGCGCATTCGTGGACGCTGACGACCCCGCGGGCGGCGGCTTCGGCGAGGAACGCGCGCTGGGCCTCACGTCGCTGCTGCGGCGAGATCGCCTCCCGCATCGCGGCGCGGACGAGGTGATGCGCGTCGCGGGTCAGCGGTCCGTCGGGCGACCAGCCCGGCGCGTCGTGCACGCCGGTGGCGAGGGCGACGAGCGCGCTGGAGACGAGCGCCGAATGGACGTCGACCCGGCTCAGGTACACCGGCGTTCCGTCGGCCGCCTCGTCGATCTCCGCGCGGCTGGGCAGCCGGCCGTCGGTCCAGCGCGACTCGTCCCAGCCGTGCGCGACCAGCACCTGCCCGGGCCGGACGGCGTCGCGGACCGCGGCCAGGAGCTCGCCGGCGCTTCGGATCCCGGAGAGGTCGAGCCCGGTGAGGTGCAGGCCGGTCGCGGTGGCGTGGACGTGCGCGTCGACGAAAGCGGGGGCGACGAAGGCGCCGTCGAGGTCGACCACCTCGGCGTCGGGATGCAGTGCTTTGGCCGGGCCGTCCTGTCCCACCCAGACGACGGTGCCGTCCGTGATCGCCATGGCGGTGGCGTCGGGGGCCGAGGGGCTGTAGACGCGCCCGCCGAGCAGGAGCGTGGTTCGCGCTTTGGTCACCCGTCCGAGTTTGCAGCGTGCGGATGATCACGGCGTGGTTAGGGTCGGCGAAATGAGCTGGGGAGCCGAGAACACGAAGTCAGGGGCCGGTCGAGCCGTCGTCGGGACCACCTTGTCGGCGGTTTTGGGTCTCGGGGCGGTGGTCGTTTTCACCGCTGTCCGGGGCACGTCGCTCCTGCGGCCGCTCATCGCACTGGCCGTGCCGCAGAGTTGGCCGTCCGATCTGGTGGCGGTCTCGCTGGTGCCTCTGGTAGCGGTGCTCGCGGCCGTGTTCCTGACCAGATGGTGGCCGTGGCTCCTGGTGGCGGGAGTCGTGCTGTCCCTCCCGACCGCGCTCGTGCACCTGTTCCCGGACCTGGGCGCGTATCCGTCGCTGTCGATCATCGCCCTGGCCGGGCCGCCGGTGGTGCTGCTGGCCGTGCTCGCCGCCGCGCAGGATCTCCTGCGGCGGGGCGCTCGGGCGGCGGGGCTCGTGGTCATCGGGCTCGCCGTCGGGACGCAGCTGTTCGCCGCGAGCTTGGCGGGCGCGTCGTGGCTCATGCTCACACCCGGCGGTCTGGTCTGGCGCCTGGTTCTCACCGCGTTGAGCGTCGCTGGAGCCGTGCTCGCCGTTGTCACTCGTGGTGCCCGTGCGCAGGATCCCGACTGGCCCGAGCCGCGGCCGCTGTCAGCGCGGTTCGCCGTCGCCGCGATCTTGGCGGTGCTGCTGCCGATGGCGGGGCAGGCGGTGGACGTGCTGAAGGTCAGCGAGGTTCTCGAGCTGCCGGTCGAGTCGATCGGCAGGCATCCGGAGGTCGTCGTGGCCATCGGCGGGCTGATCGTGCTCGTCGGCGGGGTCGTCGCGTGCGCGATCGCCGGATCGCGCGCGTTCTTCGCCGCGGCGACGTCGGCGAGTGTGCAGGTCGGTGCGATGGCGCCACTGCTGCTGGCGGTGTACTCGGTCGCGTTCCAGCCGGTGCTGAGCTGGCTGGCGGCCGCGGTGGGCGTCGCCGCCGGTTGCCTGGTGGGGGCGACACGCTGGAGGGTGCAGTTCGCGGTCGGCGGGGCCGTGGTGTCCGCGCTGGTGCTGTTCATCCTGGATCTGGGGACCGGCGGGGTGCCGGAGAAGCTGATCGACCACGAGGCGGTGATCCCGGGCGCGCTGCTGCTGGCGCTGCTGTGCGCCACCGTCGTCGCGGTGATCGTCACGACCGGCTCTCGTCTCGCGGAGGACGGTGTCGTCGTCCCCGTGCTGGGGCCGCTGGCGTCGGTGCTGGTGTTCGGCGGCGCCGGGGCGATGACCGCCGTCGGCACCCGAGACCAGAACGCGCCATCGAGTCAGCTTGAAGCGGTTCATCACCTCGAATACTCGGCCGGTCTGCTCCTGCTCGCGGCGGCGTTGATCGCCGGAATCGCTGCCGTCGAACATCTTCGAGCTCGCTCGAAGCAGGAGGCAGTGTCGGCCTGACCCTCCGGGCAAGACAGGAATATTTACGTCGTCCGAACGATGTGACAGGATATTTTCACGCGTTTCCGACGACGAGGAGTACAAGTGACTGCGATCCAGGAACCGACCTCGCCGGTGGCCGCCTACGATCAGCCCTACGACTACACCCGAGTCGAACTGGTCGAACCCGACTGGCGCCGCTTCCCCGGCTGGCATGACGTGACCGAGGCAGAGTGGCGTGACGCGCAGTGGCAGCGCGTGCACTGCATCCGCAACGCCAAGCAGCTGCGCGCCCTGATGGGCGACCAGCTCGAGGAGCGCTTCTACGAGGACATGCTCGCCGACCAGCGCGAGATGGCCACGATGTCGATGCTGCTGCCGCCGCAGATGATCAACACGATGGCGCCCAACGCGGGCACCGACCCGGCGAAGGTGACCGAGGCCTGGTACGCCGACCCGATCCGCCGCTACATGCTCCCGGTCCGCAGCGACCGCGACACCGAGTGGCCGAGCCACCCGCACTCCGAACGGGACTCTCTGCACGAGGCCGAGATGTGGGTCGTGGAGGGGCTGACCCACCGCTACCCCACCAAGGTCCTCGCCGAGATGATCTCCACCTGCCCCCAGTACTGCGGGCACTGCACCCGGATGGACCTCGTCGGCAACTCCACCGAGCAGATCGAGAAGCACAAGCTCTCGCTCAAGCCGGTCGACCGCCAGGACGCGATGATCGAGTACCTCAAGAAGACCCCCGGCGTGCGCGACGTCGTGGTCTCCGGCGGCGACGTCGCCAACGTGCCGTGGCCGCAGCTGGAGTCGTTCCTGATGCGGCTGATGGACATCGACACCGTCCGCGACATCCGGCTCGCCACCAAGGCGCTCGCCGCCCTGCCGCAGCACTGGATCCAGCCGAAGGTCGTCGAAGGCCTCGAGCGCGTCGCCGGCACCGCCCAGCGCCGCGGCGTCAACCTCGCCATCCACACCCACGTCAACCACGCGCAGTCGGTCACCCCGCTGGTCGCCGAAGCCGCCCGGACCGCGCTCGACGTCGGCGTCCGCGACGTGCGGAACCAGGGCGTGCTCATGAAGGGCGTCAACGCGACCCCGGCGGAACTGCTGGACCTCTGCTTCGCGCTCCAGGGCGAAGCGAACATCCTGCCGTACTACTTCTACATGTGCGACATGATCCCGAACGCCGAGCACTGGCGGGTTTCCGTGCACGAGGCGCAGGAACTGCAGCACGCGATCATGGGGTATCTGCCCGGCTACGCCACTCCGCGCATCGTCTGCGACGTGCCCTACGTCGGGAAGCGGTGGGTGCACCAGCTGGCCGAGTACGACCGCGAGCTGGGCATCTCGTACTGGACCAAGAACTACCGCACCGGGATCGAACACGAAGACCCCGAAGCCTTGCAGCGCAAGTACCCGTACTACGACCCGATCTCCACCCTCCCCGAAGCCGGCCAGCGCTGGTGGCGCGACCAGCCCCGGCAGCCCTAGCGGACCGGGCGTCGGAAAGACCTGTCGAGGGGGCGTTTGAGGCTCATGTGGGAGCCTCAAACGCCCCCTCCGTCATAACCGGCTGCTGCCAGTCGCGACCGCACGTCGAACGGCCCAGGAAATCCACAATGGACAGTCAGAGGGCCTGGAAGCCAACCGGAGTGAGCCACTCGACGACGCGTCATCCAGCCGAATCCTGGCCCCTTCTTGTCGAATTCTCCGTGATTTGGCACCAAGAATTTCTTTCAACAAGGGATCCTGCTCCGCCTTGATCACTTGGCCGGCCACATCGTCGGTCATACCGCTCCTGTTCGCTCGTTCGGTCCCTGTCGGCGACAAGTGCGTATACAGCCAGGTCAGAAGGCTCAGAAGGCGACGAGGCGGTCTTCGCTGACGCCATCTGAGCCGGTGCCGAGCCCTCGATCATGGCCGTCGGCTACACGCCGCGCTTCAACCCGCTCGGCGGCCGTCGCGCGCCTTCTTGGTAAGCGACCTGCTGACGTAGACCAGCCCGCTGGTCAGGACCACGATGTCGTCGAAGTAGACCGGGTCGGGCAACAAGTCGAACGGGAACACCGTGTAGGCCAGGGAGACCCAGTAGGCGGCTTTGGTCGGCACCGGCGTGCCAGGCTGATGGACCTGACGGTGCTTCCGCACCAGTTTGATCACAAGGAACAGTGCGACGAGAACGAGGATGGCGACCACCACCACGGCCGCAACGCCGAGTGTCGTCCACAGAGATTCCATGTGATCCTTTCATCACCACAACACGGTCGTAGGGCTCATGCCACAGTGCTTGCAGACAGCCCGTCCATGGTTGTAGATATTCCCCGGAAACCGATCACACCTTGAGTTCAACCAGTACGGCGCCCGACGGGTAGACGAGCACGTCGGCAGCCGCGAGCAGAACACCATCATCCCATCCTGGCAGATCTCATGCGGCCACCCGCCTCAATCGCGAGCTGCCGCTCGCCGGTGCTTCGCGCGGGCGCGGTACGACCCTGCACGAGAAGCTTCTCTCGATCAACGAACGCTACGAACGGGACAAGTTCGAGTCAGCTCAGTCGTCCAACTCGCCGAGAAGCGCGAAATTCGCCATCCGGCAGAGCCCGCATCCCGGGCTCACGTGCGTTCGCCACGATGTTCCGATTCACGACCGGCCCCAGCCGTGCCGCGGCCTTCGAAAAGGAACGCACCGGCGAGTTCTACGAAAACTCCCTGCGGCTGCGCGACTTCGCCGACGAGCTTCGCGTGGGTATCGACGGGGGTCAATCGGGCATGACGTCGATCGAGATCGCGGCGCGCACCTGCTTCTCCAGTTCGTCCAGGTCGCCCGGAATGGCCGCGTCGATGAAGAAGCTGACGGACCGATCATCGGAACTGCCCAGTGGCACCAGGGTCGTTCCCCGTGGCTGGTGTACCAGGACCGCGCGCAGGGTGGGGGCGTCGTCCGGGGCCCCGGGCAGGATGTCCGGCCACACGCCGCTGGCGCCGATCCACACGGGGTCGACATCCGGCCAGTCGACGGTGACATCGCCCAGTTCCCCTGGCACATGCTCGAGGTAGACCTGCCGGGCGTAGCGGGTCGGCCGCGGATAGGAGGCACGCTCGCCGAGGGCGATGCGAATGATCTCCGGTTCCAACGGGGCGCCGGTGGCCAGGTGATAGAGCACCAGAAGACCGTCGCCGGGGGTGCGGCCGGCGATCTCCATCAGCCGGGGCACCCCGTCTTGCCCGACGCGCCATTCGGAGTGCGCGATGCCGTCGGCGAACGCCAGGGTGCCGAGCAGTGCGCGGTTCGCGTCAAGGACGGTGTCTCGCACTCCGTCGTCGGCGGTGGGAACGCTGTGCGCGAGTTCGACGAATGTCCGGGCGTGCGAGTCGGTGGTTTCCTTGCCGGTGACCGAGGCGAAGACTATTTCTCCTCGCTGCACGAGGCTTTCCACCGAGTACTCCGGGCCGTCGACCTTGTCCTCGACCAGGACGACCTCGTGGGCGGGATACCCGGCGAGGCGGCGGCGCAGCTCTTCTTCATCGTGCACGGTCTCGACCCCGGAGCTGGACGCGCGACCGGCTGGTTTGACCACCGCCGGGTAGGTGACGCCGGACAGATCCGCTGACTCGCGGTCTCCGGCGGGGATGGTCAGGGACGGCGGGCTGAGCTCGGGCGCGTACCAGCGTTGCAGGAACTTGCTGCGGCAGGCGCGGCTGGCACGCAGGCCGGGTGACGGGACGCCGAGTGCGTCGCAGAGCAGTCCGGTCGGCTCGGCCAGGTAGTCCCCGACGGCGTAGGCACCCGCGATGTCGTACGTGGTCCGCCACGCGGTGGCCTGTGCGATCGCCCCGGCGAGAAAGGCGCCCTGCACGGTGAAGTCGCCCGAGACATAGCCGATCTCGGTGATCTGCGAGGCCGGGTTGTCCGGGTCCCCGATCGCGGCGGTCGCCTGCTCGCGGTAGGACTCCGCGGTGATCACCAGGACCCGCAGGCCGCGCCGGGTCACCTCGTCGAGATAGAGCGGGTTGCGCCGGATCACCGGGAACGAGCCGGTGAGGATGACGGCGCCGGGCTTGCCGGTCCGTTGGGTCATGCTGCCTCCTCTGGTCGGTTTCAGCTGGCGGTGCCGGTGCTGCGGATCGGGATTCCCCAGGAGAGGAGGTTCTCGATCCACTGCCCTGCGGTGACCGGATCGGGGGCGCCTTGGACGAGCCCTGCCGGGAGAGCTCCGTCGAGTAGTTCGCCGATGCCGAGGGCGAGCGGAACGGAAACGCACCGGGCCATGGCGCTGGCGCCGGGCTCACCGGTGAGGTCCAGCGAATACCGGCCGGACCAGGTCTTCGGCCGTCCTCGCGGCGGACGGACAGTTCGACCGCGAGTACCACCCGGTCCCGGTCTTCGGCACGTGTCGGGTAGCGGCCGGCGAGTTCTCCCGCGAGCTCGGTGATGCGGTCGGCGTCGCCCTCACGCAGCTCGGTGAACACCTCCTCCCAGGCGTCGAGCCAGCCTTTGAGGCGGAGGGTTCCGCGTACGAAGGTGTCCAGCCGCCAGCTCTCCGGGATTCCGTACTGGCGGATGTAGGGCAGGCTGTCCCGGTTGGGGTAGACCTCGAACCGTTCCCCGTCGAGATCGAGCGGCCGCGCTACCTCCCACGGGCGGTCCGCGATGTGCTTGTCGCCCGCCTCGACGTAGTGCGCCGGTGTGAGCAGGGCGGTCAGTACGCCACGGGGTGCCCAGCTGAACCGGTACCGGAACTCGTTGGGCTCGGCGGGCACGCCGCCGCAGTAGGAGGTGAACGCGGCGGTGGCTCTCGTGTCGGGTCCCAGTGCCCGCGAGGCTCGCTCGACCAGGGCGTCGGCGAAGAGGTGGTCGATTCCTGGATCCAGCCCGATTTCGGTGAGGACCGTGAGTCCGGCCGCTGCCGCCTCCTCCGCCCGGTTCCGGATCTCGTCCGAGGCGTAGCTGCTGCAGGCGAAGTGCGCGCCGTTGTCCAGGCAGAGAGCCAGCAGCCGCGGATGTTCGGTGCCCGGCAGCATCGAGACGACGACGTCTCCCGCGGTGATCTCCGCGGCCAGTGCGTCCGGGGTTAAGCACCGAGGTTCGCCTGCCGCGCCGAGACGAGCCAGGCAGGCGGCCGCTTTGGCTTCGGTGCGGCCCCAGAGCACGACGCGTTTCCGCTCGGCGAGGGCGGTGAGGCCGGGCCCGGTGGACAGGCCGGTGCCGACCCAGTGCACGGTCGGGGTGTCAGGCATGGTCTTCCTTCCGAAGGAGGTCGTGGGAGGTGCAGGCGGCGGTGAACGCGGCTTCGGCGCGGCGCCACACGCCGGAATCGCCGAGGGCGGCCAGATACGGCGCCAGATCCGCGGCGAAGTCCACGGTGGCCTCACAGGGCAGTAGCGACGGCAGGTTGTCGATCGCGATCACGTCGAGTCCGTCCACCCGGTGCACCGGGTCCTGCCAGGTGGTGGTCCGGTCGTAGATCGGCAGGGCGTGGCACGGCGATCCGACATCGCAGGTGACGTCGGCCACCACGGACAGCCGCCGGGGACGGCGCAGCGTCCCGGCGGTCAGGAAGGGAGTGATCGGCCCGGTGGCAAGGACGGCGTTGACGAGGATGTCGTGGTCGAGCAGGGCCGTGACGTCGAGAGTCTCGGTCTCTTCGAGGTCCCACCGGGTCACCTCCGCGCCCGCCGCCGTGAGCGCGTCCCCTGCCCCGCGCCCGCACCGGCCGAGGGCGCCGATGACCAAGGCCCGCAAGGGTTTTCTGTGCGCGGCGAGAGCCTTGTCGAGATCTTCGCGCCTGGTCGGCGTCAGTGGTCCGGCCAGTTCGCCGCGGTGACGCAGGACAGCGAGCGCGGCGCCGGCATACCCGGCCCAGTACCCGAAAGCGGCGACCCGGCGACCTCGCTCGTCGACGAGGCTTTCCAGGTCGAGTAGCGCTCCGCCGCCCTCGGCGAATCTGCGCAGCAGGTCCCGGGCTCCCGGCTGGTTCTTGTAGGCGTGCCCGAAGAAGACATGCCGGTGCCGCAGAAGGCAGGGCCGGTCGGGTAATTCCTTCAGGCCCACCACGTACACGTCTTCCGGAGCGTCCGGCCAGCTGCCCGGCGGGACCAGCGCGCAGCCCGCGGCGGCGTACTCCTCGTCGTGGAACACCCGCCGCGGCGAGCGCTCCACGCTGATGGCGACGCCCTCGCGGAGCATGTCCCCGGCCGTCTCCGGGGACAACGGCGCGCGCCGTTCGGTCGGCCGGGACTCTTCGCGCATCAGCAACGTCAACCCGGTCACAGCACCAGCTCCGCACTGTCGTCTTCGGCCACTGCTGCGACCTCTCGCAGTAGCGGCTGTTCCAGGAAGTAGGCGAATGAGGCGTAGCCCTGCCAGATCCGGTGCCACTCCCCCCGCACAGCCGATTCCCCGCTGGTGCGCCGCACTCGATCCAGGTACGCGACGATGATGTCGGCGGCCTGCTTGGCGTGCCCGGCGGAGAAGTTGTCGATGGTCAGGTGCGCCTGTTCGTAGCAGTCGTCGAAACCGTGGTGGCGCAGCTTCTGGATCTCGTGCAGCCGCATCTCGCCGGAGCCGAACATCTCGATCGCCAGGTTGTAGCCGAGGATCTCGTTGTAGAACCGGTCGGGGAACAGGCACATCGACAGCTGCTGCAACGCGAAGCCGTACATGTCGTCGGGCAGCTCGTCCTGGTCTGCGAACTCCTCGGTGCGGATGTGCGGAAGGTCCCGGCCCTGGCTGGCCATCGCGCGGCGGGTCAGGGTGAGGTGGTTCTTGCGCAGGTCCCCGTTCCCCATCTCGTCGGCGTGGATGCGGAACAGCATCCCGTCGCTTTCGCGTTCCCGGCGGCCCAGCCTGCCGACGCGATGCAACCAGGCGCCGTCGATCAGGTAAGTCAGCTGATAGGTGCTCTGCCGGAACAGCACGTCGTCCACGTCCGGGACCTCGTGCAGTGGCTCGTACGGATCCACCAGCTTCTCCCAGTAGATCCTTTCCGCCCTCGCGTAGAGCGCGTCGGCGTCGTACTCGAAGAAGCTCGCGTCGGTGTAGCGGCCGCCTGCGCCGTGTTCGAACAGCACCCGCGCCTCGGCGAAGCAGCGCTCCGCACGCTCGATGGCCACCGGCAGGGTGTTGGCGTGGTTCTCGATGTTGACCAGCCGGTGGAACAGCTCGCGCTCGTCGGCAGGCGGCGTGTCGTCGAACACCACGTCGCCCGGTGCGGCCTCGGCGAACGCGGCCGACCACCGGGCGGCGAGCTCGTCGCCGACGGTGTTGAGCCGCACGGTGATCGACGGCCGGTCTCCCTTGTGCACGGTGGCGGCCCATTCGGCGAGCACCGCGGCTTCGGCTTCGTCGAAGATCCCGAACATCGGCCCGCCGAACCGGGTGGCGGCCAGGAACCAGCAGTCGCCGTCGTCCCGCTCCGCCAGGTACGGCGACTCCCGGAATTCGGTGAGGAACGCGGCGAGCAGGTCGGGGTCGGCGCCACCGGCGGCGCGGCCGAACCCGGCGAACACGTCCACCAGGTGCCGGTCACCCAGCGAGACCCGGCCGTGCTGCCGACCGGCCAGCGGCGCGTGCCGGGAGATCACCTCGGCGACCCGCGACTCCAGCGTCTGGGTACTGCGGAACTCGGCGAGTTCGGTGAGCAACCGCACGTGCTCGCGTTCGCACGACAGGGTCACCGCGACGGCGGCCAGCACCCGTTCGCGGTCTTCCGGGCTCGCCTGGGCGGCGTATTCGCCGAGCAGGTCGTCGAGATCGCCCGCCGGGATCGGCGGCGGGGTGCCCAGCAACAGATCGTCGACACCCAGCCGGTGAAAGGCGTGGTGCAGGCCGACGACCTCGGGCAGGAAGTTGCCCGGCAGCACCGCCAGCGACAGCGGGAGACAGGCGAGGAGAACCGTCGCGGGACGGGCACCCGCACGGTCGAGGAAATCAGCGGCGGCGACGTCCGGGAGAGCAGCCCCCTGGTCTTCCAGCGCCCGTGCCCGGCGGTGCTGTGCGGATTCGAGCGGCTCGCCGCCCCCGGCCAGGTCGAAGTGATGGGCGAACAGGCGGTTCACCACGACGGCGGGCTGTGTGGCGGGCTGGGACACGGCGTCGAGCCAGCAGCCGTCGAGCAGGGCGATCACCCCACGCTGACGGAGCAGATCGGCACGGATTCCCGGTTCGAGGGCGGACAGGGCCTCCAGCGCGGGCGCCAGATCGGCTCGCGCCCGCTCGATCAGCTCACTGGCGGCGCCGGGCAGATCGTCGACCGGTTCGCGAGCGTGGCCGAGGAACGCGTGCAGGAGACGGCGGGCGAGGAGCAGAGTCGCCTCGGATTCGCGTTCCTGGAGAAGCGTGCGGAACATCTCGCGCGGGCCCGCGGCGATGATCGCGTCGACGGCGCTGTCGGTCCCAGGCGTGAAGCGGAACGGCCGGCGGGGCAGGGAAGTCGTGGTGTCGTCGGGGACGAAAGTCGGCTCAACGGTCATCGATCGCTCCTTCCGGTGCGCGGACCAGGACCGCGATCCGGGAGCCGGGCACGCTGGCGGCCAGCAGGTAGTGCCCGCCGGGGCGGATGCGGCCCGCCGTTTCGCGGTCGGCGAGATTGATCAGCGGGTCGGCGGCGAAGCAGTGCCCGACGCGGCTGATGTTCGTCGTGTCGAGCTGGCCGGGGCCGAAACCCGCTTGGCGTTCCTTCATCACCAGCAGCGGTAGGTAGATGTTGTTGTGCAGCAAGGCGTCCAGCTCCCCGACGTCGATCCCCCGGGCACCGAGGAGTTGTTCGTTGACCCGTTTGGCGAGGTCGGAGCTGATCTCGGACGACCAGTCCAGCGACGCGGTCTCCTGGGCGGACGAGCACCCGAGGACTTCGTAGGCGCCGCCGTCGGCGTCGACGAGGCAGGCTGCGCCACCGTCGCTGAACAGCGCGTAGCCGGTGATCCGTGTGTCTTCGTCGAACACCCGGTCCGCAGTGACGACGAGAACGCGCCGGAACCGCCCGGCGGTCACCAGTGCGGTGGCGACGTCCAGCCCGGACAGCAGGTTGACACACCGGCCCATGCTCGTGCCGTAGACGGGGATGTCACCGAGGCCGAGCCGGGTCAGTACGCCCCGGATGAAGGTGCCGTGTCCTTCCGGCGGTCCCGGCATGTAGGTCGAGCAGAGCACCAGGGCCTCGACCGTTTCCGGGTCGGTACCGCCGGCTTTCAGTGCTTCCGTGCCCGCGTCGACGGCGAGGTCGTCGAGTCCGCGTTCGGTGCGGAAAACGCTCCCCCAGCCCCACAGGGCGGGTTCGAGGGCGAGCCCGTACTGTTCCGCCTTGGTCTCCAGGCCGGGCAGGTCCGCGTGGTCGATCTCCTGCTCGCCGAGAACGTAGCGAGGTTCGCCGAGGAAGACCGGCATCAGATCACCTCCACGTGTGTCACGGATTCGGCGTGCGCGCTCAGCACCGACACGACCGGGCCCGGGTCGGGATCGAAGTAGAAATGGCCACCGGGGACACGGACGTGCTCCGGCGGCTCGGCGCATTCGGTGTCCCACGGGGCGATCTGCGCGGAGCCGACATGCGGATCCTCGGTGCCGACGATGATCGAGACGCCGATCTCCAGCGGTGGCGCCGTCCGGTAGCGGTAGCCCACGGCCAGGTCGAAATCGGCTTTGAGCCCGGGAAGCAGCAGGGCCAGGACGTCCTCGTCCGCGACGGCGTCGGGCGGGAACTGGCCGAAGAACACCAGCGCCTCGGCGAATTCGGCGCCGTCCAGCCCGGCGATGCCGAGCACCCGCTCCGAGGGCAGCAGCGACGGGGCGGAGATCCCGGACGCGGTCAGATGACCGATCGCGGGAACGTCCCGCAGCCTGCGGGCGACCTCGAAGGCCAGCAACCCGCCGAAACTGTGGCCGAACAGCTGCGCCGGTCGCGGATCCCGCTCGACCTCATCGGCGATCGCCTCGGCGATCCGGTCGGCGAGCTCGTCGAACACGGGGAGTGGTTCGTGCGCGCGGTGTGCCTTGCCCGGAGGACAGACCGCGACGACGTCGACGTGGCCGTCGAGCAGCGGCTGCCACTCCAGGTAGGTACGCGGGTCTCCACCGGCGTAGGGGAAACAGAAGACCCTGGCGGGGCGATCATCGCCGCGGGTGAGGAACCAGTCGGGCACCGGGTGTCTCCTCTCGGGTCACAGCGCGAAGGATTCGGTCGACGAGGCGGCCGGGTCGCCGGGGCGCACATGCAGCTCCCCGCGCTCCGGGCGGAGTACCACCGCGGCGACGGTCCGGTCGCGGCGGATGTCACCGTCGCCCGCGACGCGCACGGGATCGCGGGACAGCAACGCGAAATGGTCCTCTGTGGACGCTCGTTCCGGCAGCGCGGCGAGCCGCTCGACGCAGGCGTCGAGCCGTCGGACGGAGAAGTTGCGCGCGAAGATGGTCAGCTCGTCCCGTGGGGCGAGGTCCGGATGCAGGAAATGGTTGGTGTGGGCCACTTCCGCGCCTTCGCTCACCCGGAGGTCGTCGTCGGCTATCTCCACCCACGCGGCCGTTTCCTTGTCGCACAGGGTCAGCGACCGTGAGCTGGCGAGCCGCAGGGCACGCACCGCGTCAAGGGCTTCGGTGACGCTGTCGCAGGTGTCGAGCAGATGCCGGATCGCGAGGTAGGGCGACGGCCCGTGCCGCCATTTGCCCGCCAGTACCAGATTCAGCCCGACTGCGAGCCCGGCGCTGTTGACGCCGAGGTAGCCGAGCAGGCCGCCGAAACTGAGCACCAGCGACCGGCGCGGTCCAGCCCGGACGTCGAGCACCGCGATGTGGTCGTCGAGATCGCCGTTGAGGTCGACCGTCTGCGCGAGCACCGGCTCGGATCCCGTCCGGGCGTAGGTGGTGCAGTCGCCCATCGTCGGCAGTTTCCGGTAGCCGAGCACCTCGCGGCGCATCTGCAGCAGCACCGCTTCGTCGTGGGAGATGCCGGCACCGTCAGCCAGGCCGCGGATCTCCTCTGCCAGGTCCGGGAGCTGAGCGTCGATCGCGCGGGCGTACTCGGTGAGGTCCGGGCGTAACGCGTCGAGGTCCACGGGGTCGGGTGAGAGCGCGTTGAGCCGGGCGAAGCGGTCGCTGAGGAAGGCCCGCAGTTCCTTTCTCAGCGCCTCGCCGTGGGCGCGGCCACGGGTGCGGGGGTCACCGTGGGCGCGGACCAAAGGGACGGTCACGAGCCTCGCTCCTTGCCCTTCTTCCCCGCCAGCAGGGTGGCCGACACCTCGGGCCACTCGGCGCGAAGGACGCTGTAGTAGACGGCGTCGCGGCGCCGGTTGCCCGGCATGGGGTTGAAGCTGCGCAGGATGCCCTCCTCGACCGCGCCGATGTTGCGCAGCCCCTGGCGGGCCTGTTCGTTCAGCGCGTCGGTCTTGAACTCGACCCGCTCGGCGCCCAGCCGTTCGAAGGCTTCGCGCAGCATGAGGTATTTGGCCCAGTGGTTGACGCCCTTGCCGTGGAACTTCGTCCCCAGCCAGGACCAGCCGATCTCGAGCCGTCCGGCGTCCTGGTTGATGCTGCAGAAGCTCATGCTGCCCGCGATGAGCCCGGACGCCCGGTCGGTGATCACGTACACGACCCGGTCGCCGTTGGCCTGGTCGGCGACGGCGGCGTCGAAGAAGGCGTCGAACTGTTCGTCGGTTTCGATGAGCTGGACGAAGTAACGCCAGATCGCCGGGTCCAGCGCCTGCGTGCGCAGCGGTTCGCGATCGGTCTGGGCGATCGGCCGCAGCAGCACGTGCTCGTCGGACAGTTCGATACGGGCGGCGTCCGCCCAGCGCGGCCCGGTCATTCGGCCACCGCCCCGGCGAGCGCGTCGGTGACGTCGCGGAGAGTCTTCATGGCGGCCACGTCCGGCTCGGTGAACGTCTCCAGCGCGACCCCGGTGTCGTCGCAGGCGGACATCAGGAACATCACCTTCTGCATCGAGGTCAGCCCGTAGCCGTCGGCGAGATCGCGGTCCGGTTCGAAGTCGGCGGGGTCGACCGGTTTGCTCAGTACACGGGACAGGTTGTCCCGCACCGCGTCGTCGATGGTGGACAGGTCAGCAGACATGCACGCTCCCTTGGTCGTCGTGGATCTCGTCGTGGTAGCGGTCGGCGATACGCGACCGCAGTGGTTTGAACTGCGAGGTGAGCAGTCCGTTGGCGGAGCTGAACGGTTCGTCGGCGACGACCACCTTGCGGATCTGCTCGTCGGCACCGAACGCCGCGTTGGTGCGGGCGAGCTGTTCGGTGATGGCCGCTTCGTCGGCGGGCAGTGAAGCCGGGGACACCACCGCCACCAAGTAGCTCTGGGCGGGGCAGAACAGGACGCATTCGGCGATGGCGGGACTGGTGCGCATGTGGTCTTCGACCGGGCGCACCACCACCTTCCGGCCGTTCTCGAGCACGATCACGTCGTCGGCCCGCCCCTTGATGTAGAGGAAGCCGTCGTCGTCCAGTTCCCCCAGATCGCCGGTGCGAACCAGGCCGGGCTCGGGAAACACCCGTTCGGACGCGCCGGGTGGTGCGAACTCGTACCGGTCGCACACCGGGAACCGGCTGCGGACGCTCACGACGCCGTCGTCGCCGATCAGGACTTCTTTGTGTGGGAGCACCTTTCCGACACTCCCCTGGCGATGCGCGCCGGGATGGTTCTTGGTCACGACGCAGGTCTCGTTGAGCCCGTATCCCTCGTAGATGGGCAGTCCCGCGTCGGTGAAGAATCGCAGGACGTCTTCGGACGCGGGCGCGGAGCCGGTCCACAGGTAGCGGACGCGGTCACCGAACACCCGGCGGGCACCGTGGGCCAGTGCCTCCGACGGCGGGGTCTCCGGGCCCGTCCTGGCCACTTGGCGCTCGATGAAGGCCTTGGCGGTGGCGAAGAACCCCGGCACCCCCATCACCACGGTGGGCGCGACCCGCCGCAGCGTGGGGAAAGCGGCCTCATAGGTGCTCAACGTGACGTCATGCCCGTGGCGGAACGCCGAGTAGACCCAGTACCGCTGCTGCAGGACCGCCAGCGGAAGGAAGACGAACAGATCGTCGTCGGCGCCGTGCCGGAAGATCTCCTGCACGGCGGCGATCCCGGCGTCGATGCTGCCGACCGACGCGGTCATGCCCTTGGGCTCGCCGGTGCTGCCCGACGTCAGCTTCAGGGTCGTGACGTCCTCCGGCCCGTAGCGCACCGGTTCGGGCGCGACAGCGTCCCGGTCCGCAGCCAGTGCCCGGACGTCCGCCAGCGGATGGACCCGGTCGCCGTCCCCGTCTGCGAAGAGCACCGTCAGGCCGTACCGGACGGCCAGCACGGGATCGGCGTCGAACTTCGCCGGGTCGAACCCCACGGTCACCGCGCCGACGCGCAGGGCGGCGAGGTCCAGCAGTACCCACTCCAGGCAATTGGGCGCGAGCACCCCGACCCGGTCGCCGCGCCGGACACCGAGGTCGGCGAGGGCGCGGGCGACCCTGCCCGCCATCTCATAGACCTCGCGCAGGTCGAACTCCTCGGTCTTGTCGAGCCTCGCGACCCGCAACCGGTGACCGGGTTCGGGCGGGGCCGCGATGATGGCGTTCAGCAGCCCGTCCGGGGTCCTGGTTTCGAGGGTGGTCATCAACGGACTCCCTTCTTCCTCGGAGCGGCGGCGATCATCGCGGCCATGCGGCGCACGGTGTCCAGCTCGGGCAACCGATCCAAGGTGAAGCCGACACCGAACCGTTTACGGACACCGGCGAGGATCCGGGCCGCGACCAGCGAGTCACCGCCGAGGTCGAACAGGGTCGCGGTGGCGGCGGGCACGCCGGACTTGAGCACGTCCGCCCACAGGAGCGCGACCTCGTGCTCCAGTTCGGTGTCCGGTGGCACCTGGGCGGCGGCCGCCTGGCCGGGCTGGTGTTCCTGCAGCTTCGCGCGGTCGACCTTTCCGTTGCGGGTCAAGGGAAACGCGTCATGCCAATAGACCCCGGAAGGCACCATGTACTGCGGCAGCACCTCGCGCAGCCGCGCACCGAGGTCGTGGACGGTGGGCCGCTCGTCCCCGGCGGGCACGAGATGCGCGACAAGGCGGTCTCCCCGCCCGGTGGACTCGCGGGCCACCACGGCTCGGCGGACCTCGTCCAAGGCGACCAGCCGGGTCTCGACCTCGCCCGCCTCGATGCGGTAGCCGTTGACCTTGATCTGGAAGTCCGTGCGGCCGAGGATCTCGATCTCGCCGGTGGGCAGCCAGCGGCCCAGGTCACCGGTGCGGTAGATCCGTTCGCCGCGGACGGGGTCGTCGGCGAACCGCTCGGCGGTCCGCTGGTCGTCGTTCCAGTAGCCGCGCGCCAGGCCGGTGCCCGCCGCGCAGATCTCGCCGGTGACCCAGTCCGGCAGGTCACGGCCCGCCGCGTCGAGCACGTAGGCCCGGTTGTTGGCGTTGGGCCTGCCATAGGGGATCGACTCCGAGCCGTCCTCATGGGTGCCGACCGGATGCGAGATGTTCCAGATGGTCGTCTCGGTCGGCCCGCCGAGCGAGATCACGTCCACGCCGGGGCACACCGCCCGCAGAGCGGCCGGGAGCGCCGGGGGCAGCCGGTCGCCGCTCATCATGACCAGCCGCAGCGTCTTCAGCGCCTCGGCGCCGTCAGCCTCGGCTTGTTCGAGCAGCAGCCCGACGATGGCGGGAACCGAGTTCCACACGGTCACGCCCGTCCGGCCGCACAACCGCAGCCAGTGCCCCGGATCGGCCGACTGATCGGCGTCCGGCAGCACGACGGCCGCCCCTGCCGACAGCGCACCGAACACGTCGTAGACCGACAAGTCGAACGAGAACATGCTGATGCCGAAGAACCGGTCACCGGGCTCGACGCCGAACCGGCTGTTGCAGTCGGCGACGACGTTGGCGACCGCGCCGTGGGTGACCATGACGCCCTTGGGCCTGCCGGTGGTGCCAGAGGTGTAGAGCACGTAGGCCAGATCGTCCGGATGGGCGTCAGGCAGGGGCTCGACGGGCGGCACCGACTCGGCGGGACGGGTGAGATCCAGGTCCAGCACGGCGCGCTCGTCATCGGTGTGGCCGACGTTGGTGAGGACGAACCTTGTGCCGCCGTCGGCGAGCATGAGCGCACGTCGTTCCCCGGGCAGCCCGGCGTCGACCGGCAGGTACGCCCCGCCGGCGAGCACGACGGCAAGGATCCCGGCGACGTGCTCGGGCCCGCGGGTCATCACCAGCCCGACCGGCTCGTCACGACGTACTCCGCGATCCCGCAGCCAGCGCGCCGCTCGCTGGACGTGGGAGAGCAGCTCGCGATAGCTGATCTCGGCTGTTCCGGTGATCACCGCAGGGGCGTCCGGAGTGGACTCGGCCCACGCGAGGAAGCGTTGCGGTAGAACAGGGTCGGGGATCTCGGTCGCGGTCTCGTTGACTTCCGCGCGGCGGGCGCGCTGGTCGTCCGGGCGCAGGTCGAAGATCCGGCGCGACCAGGCGCCGGGGTCGAGCAGTTCACCGAGCATTCGCCGGCACCCGTCGACGACGGCGTCGACCAGCCCTTCAGGGAACAGGTCGTCGACACTGTCGAACTGCACCACGAGCCCGCCGTGCTGCTCGTAGGGTGACACGTCCAGCCACACCTGCGGGGTCTGGCTCTCGGTGTACACCTCCGGGCCGAACAGTTCCATCGCCGAACCGTCGGCGCCGTCGTAGCCGATGGCGCTGTTGAAGGTGTAGGGCATCCTGGCGTCCGCGCCGCCGTTCCTGGCCAGCTCACGCAGGACGTCGATGCCGGAGAAGTGCCGGTTGTCCAGCGATTCGCGCAGCGAGGCCTGGATCGCGCGGGCCCGGTCCGCGAATCCCGCGCCGGGGTCCGGTGCCACCCGCACCAGCATGGTCTCGCCGAAGTTCCCCAGCGCGGTGTGGATCCGTGGGTGGATCGGCGGCCGGTTGGCCACGGTGGTGTTGAGCGTGAACCGATCACCCGCGCCCCAGCAGGTCAGCACTTCGCTGTAGACGGCCAGCAGCAATCCGGACGGTGTCAGCCCGTATCCGGCGGCCAGCTCCCTGAGCGAAGTCCATTGTGGACTGTCAAGGCGGACGAACCGCGTGGTGAACCGGGCTTCGGTGATCGAAGACGGGCTGGTACGCAGCGGCAGATCCGGATGCGGTGCGAGGTCGTCCAGGCGTGCCAGCCAGTATTCCCGGGACCGCTTGGCAGGTGCGCGGCCGCGGGCTCGTTCCTGTGCGGAGACGAAGTCGGCGAACGCCGCTTCCTCCCCCGCCTCCGCCGGCTCACCCAGGTACTCGGAGTGCCACTGCTGGAAGAACAGGAAGATGCTGATCGCGTCGAGGATCAGGCCGTCGTGGTCGACGTGCAGCAGCATCTCCTCGTCGGAGAGCCGGGTGACCGCGACGGCCAGCAACGGCGCCTCGTCGGCGGGCAGGCTCCGGTGGGCCCGCTCGGCGCGCACCGCTTCCCGGTGCTCGTCCTGCTCGTCGGTGGGTTTGCCGCGCAGGTCGTATCGGAGTATCCGGACGGGCGCGGAACGCTGCTCGATCTGGGTCCCGTCCTCGGTGAATCGGGTGCGCAGGATGCCGTGTCGCGCCACCACCGTGTTCAGCGCGCGTTCCAGCCGGTCGATGTCCCAGCAGCCGGAGATCTCATGGTAGACGTGGCTGGCGGAGCCGATTTCCACCTGCCGGTCGCGGCCGATCAGGTAGCCGCGTTGCAACGCCGTCAGGGGTGTGCCGGGCGGGGCGTCCAGGTACCCGACGAGTTCGGCCTTGTGCGCCTTGACCTTCGCGACCAGATCGGCGTCCATCCGGTCCCGCGGGCCCTGCAGTTTCAGGTCGGTTCCCGAGAGGCTCACGGTGAGCCCCCGCGAGCGCAGTTCCCGTACCACCTGGGCAGGGGTTTCCCGTTCGGTCGTCGTCATCGGCCCACCTCCGCGTGCTTGCGCACCACGTCTCCGGGCAGGTCCTTCACGAGGGTGTCGGCGAGCCCGGCGACGTCGCCGCCGTTGAGCAGCGTCTCCAGGGGTATGTCGGCGTCCAGCCGGTCGGTCAACTGGTACTGCAGCGCGACGGCCTGCATGGACTGCATGCCCAGCTCGGTCAGGGAAAGATGCGCGACCGGCTCGTCGGCGGGCAGCCTGAGCACCTCGCGGACCACGCCCGACAGCCAGGGCAGCAACGGCGACTCCGCGGCGCTCTCGGGTTTCGCGCCGAAGAAGACACGACCGGCGAGGGTGACGGCTGTTCCCGCGGGCACCAGGTCGACGGTCTGCGGCCAGGTGCGGTCCGCGGGCAGTCCCAGTGCGTCCGCCAGAACGCTCGCGAACCGCGGCATGACCGGCGTGCCGCAGGTGGCCAGCAGCCGGGCGGCGGCCAGTTCCAGAGCGAGGGCGGTGCGCGCCTCGTCGGCCCAGTCCCCGATCTGCGCGGCGGCCGATTCCGTGGCCGCGAACGCGCGGGTGTCCTCGACCAGGCCCAGCAGTTCGGCGGCGGCGGAGTTCAGGGAGAACCCGTCGGCGCCCAGTGACCGGGTCAGTGCGGCCAGCCGCTCGGTGAGCCGGGCCAGGAACGCGGTGTGCTCCGGGGTCCAGACTCCGGCGTCGGGAACCTTGCCGCCGTGATCGCGGCCGATTCGCTCCCCCAGGTCCGCGAGCCAGCCCTGCCATCGGGTTTCGAGCGTGTCCCGGGTGAACGCGTCGAACTCGTCGGGGTCGAAGTTGGTGCGCCTGCCCTCCGGGCGGGTCAGCGCCAGGTAGAGCCGGTAGGCGTCGGCGCTCTCCGGGCCGAGCACGTCACGTCCCCAGACCGCGTGGCGGCGGCTGGTGGAGAACTTGCTTTCCTGAAGCAGGTAGAACTCGTTGATGTGGTAGTCGATGTCGGGTGCCCAGTCGGGATGCGCGGCCCGGTAGAGCGCCGGTATGACGATCGGGTGGAAGAAGCTCCCGTCGGCGCCGAGGAAGTGCACGATCTTCCAGTCCGCGTCCGGCTCGTCGGCACGCCATTGTTCACCGGAGCGCGCTCCGAGCGCGCCGACACCGTGCAAGATGCTGTAGGCGTAGTCGATCCACGACCAGATCACCTGTCCATCCACTTCGGACTCGGCGGGGGTCAGGCCCCAGTCGGCGGGATGGGTCAGCGGGACTTCGACCGGGCCGCGCGACAGGACCCGTGCGGCCAGTTCCTTCACCGACG
Source organism: Amycolatopsis oliviviridis (assembly GCF_014654365.1). GTDB lineage: Bacteria > Actinomycetota > Actinomycetes > Mycobacteriales > Pseudonocardiaceae > Amycolatopsis > Amycolatopsis oliviviridis. The sequence continues at coordinate 1,088,077 of NZ_BNAY01000001.1, read as the reverse complement.
ACGGCACCCGGCCCTTGCGGTGGTGATCGCGGACGTGATCGGCCAGTTCGTGCAGGGACAGCTGATAGCGGCGCACGGTGCCGCGCCGGGGTGCGGCACCGGATTCCGCCGAGACCGGGTCCACCAGGTCGGCGACCGAGTTGGGTTCCTTGCAGCCCTCGCAGATGTTGCCGCCGGTGGTCTCCCCACACGACGGGCACTTGCCGCTGACGCCGGATTCGAAGAGGTACCTTCCCGATTCCGGGTCGAACAGCGCGTCGGCCTCGACCAGCCGGACGGGATCGGACGCGATCAGTGTGCCGAAGAAGCCACGCAGGCCGTCCGGGTAGGTGTCGTCGGCACTGGTCGCGGTGAATTGGTGGACCTCGATGTCCATGGCCGCGAGGGTCTCGCGGATCCGCCCGCTGTAGTGCGCCGCGGTGTCCGGAGCGGAGCGCCCTTCCTTGGCCCCGGCGGCCTCGACGTAGTTCTGGTAGTCGTCGCTGCCACAGAGGTGCCAGGCCCGCACCCCGTTCATCCGCTGGAACCGGGTGTAGGCGTCCGCGGCGAAGAACGGCCCGGCCAGATGTCCCAGATGCAGGTCGCCGTTGGGGGTGGGCGCGGACGAGAACACGAAGACCGGGCGCTCCCTGAAGCGGCGGCGCACCGATCGCCCGGCGGCGGCGGTCGCACGGGCGGTGTCACGCCAGAAGAACGACGCCAGCACGAGATCGGTTTCGCCGGTGTTGGTGACGTAGTGGGTTTCGAACGGGTCGAAGCGCACGACGGCCCCGGCCTCGATCCGGTGTTCGGCACCGTCGACGACGAGGTCGCCTCCGCCCGCGACCAGCACCCACACCTCGGTCTCGTCGTGCTGATGGGTCAGCGACCGCACTCCGGGGGCCACCCTGCCCCAGGACGCGCCCACGCCCAGGTCACCGGCGGCGCCCGGATCCAGTGCGGCGACGTCGATGCCGAACGCGCGGCTCAGCCCTTCGCCGGTGAACGTACTGATGTCCACGATCAACTTCCTCCCGATTCGAGCAGGTCGGCGGCACGTGCGGCGATGGCGGGCGCGAGCCGGTAGCCGGAACCGTTCGCCGCGCCGGCGAACACGATCCGCCCGTTGCCGAGTGCACGTACCAAGGGTTCGCCGGTGCCGCTGTAGGCATCGCAGAAGACCCGGCCGGAGAGGCGGTCCACCGCCATACCCGGGGCGTGACGCCGCAGGATCTCCCGTGCGTCGTCCAGGTGCCGCCCGGTCAGCCCGGGCGACGGCGTGTCCGGATCGACGTCCCATTCCGCACAGGTGTAGCTGAACAACCAGTGCCCGCGGCCGGGCAACGGCAACAGGAAGGCGTCCTCGCGTTCGAAGATCACCGCCGCGTCGGCCGGACCCGGCCGCCCGCCCACGTGCAGCGCGACGATTCTCTTCACCCTGGCCGCCAAGGGATCGACCAGGGATCGCCACGCGGGAGCTCCCAGCCACGGGCCGGGTGCGAGCACGACCCGGCCCGCGGTCAGTTCCTCACCGGTGCCCAGCCGCAGCCCTACCCCGTCCGCGTCCTCGGACACCGCCTCGACCCGGACTGCCTCGCGGACCTCGATCTCGGTGCGCAGGTCGGCGACCACGGCACGGGTCACGGCGGCCACGTCGGCGTACTGGGCGCCCTGGACGGACCAGGCGACCGATCCCGCCGGCGGGCGCACCCCGTCCGGCAGGTCCTCGGCCGCGGTGAGGCCGGCTTCGGGCAGGTAGTCCGAGCGCAGGCGCGGCTCGTCGTCGGTGGTGCCCACCACGCGCATGGCCACGGGGCGGATGGGCAGATCGGGGCGGCGGCGGACCAGCTCGGTGTAGTACCGCTGGCTGAAGCGAGCCATCTCGCGCACCGCCGGGGTGGCACCACGCGGGGTGTGCAACCCCGCCGACCGCAGCGAGGCGCCCCCGCCGACCAGATCACGGTCGATCAGCAGGACCGAGGCGTCCGGTCTCCGGCGGGCGACCTCGCGGGCGGTGAGGCAGCCGATGATGCCGCCGCCGAGCACGGCGATGTCCGCCCTGGCCGGCGCGCTCCGCGTCCGGACGCCGGAGATCCCGGCAGTTGCCGCCGCTCTCACGCCCGGTCCAGCAGTTCGGTGGTGTGTTTTCCCGCCCAGTCGATGAACGGTTCCAGTTGTTCGTTGGAGTGCACCCCGAGCAGCCGGTCCATGATCCGCTGGCTGCGCCAGGCGACCAGGCTCAGGTTCGGGTCGGCCAGGCCGCGTTGGTCGCGGACCCCGTTCTGCAGGAACACGGAGCGGTCGCGAGGGCCGTCCCAGCGGATCGCGAAGTCCTTGTCCACGTTGTATTCCTCGCCTTCGCGGGCGAGCTTCTCCTCCAACGGCGACAGGAAGTCCGCCGTCGCGGGGCGATAGCCGGTGGCCCAGACGACGAAGTCTGACTCGACGTGCTCGATCAGGCCGGGGTCGTCGTTTCCCTCGACGGTCAGATCCCACGCGTCGTGGTCGGCTCTCACTCCGGTGACGGTCCGGTTGGGCAAGAGCGCGAAGAGGTCGTCGGCGCCGTCGACGAAGCGTCGGGCGTAGCAACGCTGGTAGATCTCCCGCAGGGTCGACTCGGAAATCCCGTCGCTGGTCAGCACGTTCTGCGCGTTGAGCGCCACCCGGGCGGGCCGGTCGAGGTCGAAGAAGTAGTCGGAATAACTGGGGACGAAGTACTCGTTCGTGAACGGCGTGTCGTCGATCGGGAAATAGTTGTGCCGACGCGAAATCCAGATGACGCGGCGCGGAAGTCGTTCGATCGGGCGGGAAATCAGGTCGAGGAAGACTTCCGCGCCGGACTGCCCGCCACCGACCACAGCGACCCGCTTCCCCGCGAAGTCCCGATCGCGCGAAACGAAATCGCTCACGTGGAACTGCGAGCCGCCCAGCTTTCCGCGAGCCGGTTCGGGCACCCACGGCCGGGTGCCGATCCCCACCACGACATTATCCGCCGAGGCCGTCCGTTTGCTGGTGCGCACGACGAAAGACGTCCCGTCGAAATCGACCTCACGGACTTCCTCACCGAAGCGGACATTCGTGTTGGTCTTGCTCGCCCATTCGAGGTAGTTGCGGAACTCCTGTCGTGGCACAGCGTCGAACTGGGCGTTGATGAAGTGGTAAATCCTGCCCTGATCGTGCAGATAGGACAGAAAGGAGAACCGGTTGGTCGGCTCGGACAACGTGACCAGGTCTTTCAGCAACGACACCTGCAGTGTCGCACCCGGTATCTGCTGTCCGTCGTGCCAGCCGAACCGTTCCTCCCTGTCGAGGAAGAGGTTGGTGATCTCGTTCCTGTCGTGCAACAGGGACGCCAAGCTCAGATTGGCAGGCCCCACGCCGACTCCGAGACACCTGTAGTGGGCGGTCTCGTGCCGTCGCTGACGCGGCAACGGAGCGGTCACCACTCGCCTCTCCCCTCGTAGGCCTTAGTCGGCTGCCGCCTTGCGGTCGGCTCGTTCTTCTCGCACATCGGGATCCCTTCCCGTACCTCCGCCACCTGTCACGGCCGTGCATGCCCCAGGACGAATCACCCGACGGACGATCGATGCCCACCAGTGCGATTAATCAGGACTTCAACTTGAGGACACGCCGAATTCGCGCTGTGTCCGAAATCCGGCTGAATACGCTCACTTGAGCGACGTTCCCCAGGACCTGCTGCCGCGATTAATCCATCGAGAACCAGGGTCGAACACCATCAACACGAGGCGCGCACATCCATTTCGGCGCCTTCTCCGGTGTCCCCATCGACGCTAGCACGCGATTCACCGACACCGCACGCCGAACAGTGATTTTCCGTTATTGCACAACGGAAAACCTGCGGAAATGCCCGTTCGATGCACCGTCCGCCGCCATCCACGCCGCCACATGGCCGACGATTACCGCGCCCGTTCCGCCTACATTCCGTCCTTTATGGACGAAATAGCGAAACGACTCACCGGCATTCGTCGTACGCCGAACGCGTGAAGATACTTTCCCGGGTTGTCAGTTCCTCGCGACCTGACAAGCTGGATCAGTGAGGAAACCGGAGGAGAGTATCGATAGCTTGACAGAAACTCGGATGACGACAATCACGGGACTATCACCGTCCGACCGGGCGAAAGCGCTCGACCAGGCGATCCAGGCCGCGGGAAGCATCACCTCCGACATCACGGTGATCACGGCCGGCCATCTCCCCGACACGTTTCCGCAGACCGCCGCGGCGGCGCTGAACGTCGTGGAACGCCCCGCCGATCCCCTGGCCGAGGCGCTGCGCACGCGGCTGCGGCAGGGCAGCCCGCTGCTCGTCGTCCGAGGTGGCAGGCGCAGCAACGCGGACGTCGCCGGAACGATCGCCGACCTTCTCCGCCAATGCCCGGGCTTGACCGTGCTCGCCGAGGCGCCGGCCCCGCTCGGTGTGCCCGGAGAGCAGGTCGTCGCGCTGCCCTCGGCACCCGGCCCTTTCGACGAGGAGCAGGTCACGCGGGTGGCGAGGTTCTCCCTTCACAGCCGTACTTTCGACACCCGGATGGCCGCGGTGCTCGCCGGAACCACCCCGGAAGACGCCGAGGCCCTCCTGACCAGGCTCACAGCGGAAGGCCTGATCCAGCGAGACGACGACGGCTGGCGTCTCCCGCCGGATGTCATGGAACTTCTCCCCCGACCGGAGAGCGACGCCCTGGAGCGGCGCCTCGACTGGGCTTCCCAGGAAGCCGCCGAGCTCCGCGCTCTCGTCGAAACCGGTGGCGCCTGGCGTGATCGCTTCGACTTCGTCGCCGATGACCTCCGGGCCACGGTGCGCGACCGGACCGGGCCGGACGCGGACGTCCGTCAGCACGACATCGCCCGCACGCTGGCCGGACTTCTGTACGCGCGGCAACTGCTCGCCGAAGCACGCACCACCTTCGAGCTCGCGGCGACGCTGGCGCCCGACGACCGCGCCGCGGCCCGTGACCTGCGCTCGGCCGCCGACGTCGCCATGGCCGAGCACCGGGGCGAGCCGGCGTTCGCGCTGCTCCAGCAGGCCGCGGAACGCGCGGAGTGGGGCGGGGACCATGCGGGGGCGGCGATCGCACTCGCGTACGCGGTCTGCGTCGGGAACCGGTTTCCCGCCACGTTCACCGAATTGGTCCCGCATGAACGACTGGTCGAGCTGATGCGCGAGGCCGAACGAGTCGCACCGGAGGGTGATCCCATCGCGGAGGCCTATCTCGCGGCCGCGCGGGCCTGGAACGCCACCGGCGAAAAGACCACACCCGACCTGGACCTGACCGCGATCGCGCTGGACGCCGCACGCGCCACCGATCAGCCGGTGCTGATCTCGGCCGCGCTGGACGCGGTGGCCAGTGCGGACGTCACCGCCGGCCGCTTCGCCCGCGCGCACCATTCGTGTGGGGAACGGCTGTCACTTCTGGAAAGGCTTCCCCGGCACGAGCCGAATATCGGCGTCGAGATCGTGGACACGCTGCACGTGGTGCCGCTGGTCGCGCTCGCGGCAGGGAGGCTGCCGGAGGCGGTACTCGCGGCGGAGGCATCCTGGAAGGACCCCTTTCGCGGCCTTTACATGCGGGCAGGCAAGCTCGTCGTCCCGCTGCTCCTCAGCGGTCACCTCGACAGAGCTCTGGAATACGCGGAGATCTCCTGGGACGCCTGGCAGCGCCTCGGCAGGCCACCCGCACGCTGGATGGCCCCCGCCGCCCTGGCCGCGGGTATGGCGCACGCCCTTCGCGGGAATGTCCCCGAGTACGACGCTTGGGCCGCGCGGGCGCTGACGTTGTCGGAACCCGGTGTGCACAGCGGGCTCAGGGAGAGTTTCGAGGCCTTCGTCCTCCCCCGGGTCGCCCTGCACCAGGGCGATGTCGAATTCGCGCTGTCCACGTCGCTGACACCGAAGGGCGGTTGGTACGACAGCACTCACCAGTTCTACGACGCCTATGCCTGGGCCGTGGCCGCGGAGAGCGCGATCGTCGCGGGCGATCCCCGGGCCGGGGAATGGCTGGCAGCCGCGGAACCCGCCGCGGCGGAGAACCTCTGGGCGGCGGCCTGTCTCGCCCGCGCTCGCGGCAGAATGCACGACGACCGCGCGGCCCTGGAGGAAGCCGTCACCGGTTGGCGGGCGATCGGCGCCCGTTTCGAACTGGCCTGCACCCTCAGCCTGCTCCCGGACCGGCGGGACGAGGCCGCCTCACGGCTGGCCGCGCTGGGCTGCCGACTCCCCGTCTCACCGTTATGATCGAAAGCCGGGCCGCGAGCGCGGCCGGAGCCAGGTCGCCGGAGCGCGACGAGAAGCGACGGCCCCGGAAGGGCACGAGGGGACCGAAGCCGGACGTGGCCAGTACACGCCAGGAAACCGACTATCGAGCGCTCGCCGCGGCAGGCATCACGATCGTTCTGTGGGCATCGGCGTTCGTGGTGATCCGGGATGCCGGGGAACACATCTCCGCGGGAGCGCTCGCCTTGGGCAGGCTCGCGACCGGCGCGCTCGTACTGGGCGCCTTTCTGCTGGTACGCAAGCAAGGCATCCCACCCAAAGCGGCATGGCCGGGCATTCTGGTCTCGGGGGTGGCGTGGTTCGGCGTGTACATGGTCGCGCTCAACGCCGGTGAACAACGCATCGACGCGGGTACCGCCTCACTCGTGATCAACCTGGGCCCGATCCTGATGGCCGCGCTGGGAGGCTGGCTACTCAAAGAGGGTTTCCCGGCGCAGCTGATGGTGGGCTTGGCCTTGGGCTTCGCCGGCGCGGTCCTGGTCGGTTTCGCGTCCTCCGACAGAGGAAGCGCCAGCCTGATCGGTGTATCGCTGTGCGGCCTCGCCGCGGCGGGCAGCGCGATCGGAGTGATCGCCCAGAAGCCGGCACTGCGGCACGCGACGGCCTTGCAGGTGACGACGTTCGGAAACGCGATCGGGGCGCTGGTGTGCCTGCCCTTCGCCGGATCGCTGATACGGGAGGTGGCGGCGGCTCCCTCGAGCGCCTTGCTGGAGATCGTGTATCTGGGCGCGTTCCCGACCGCTCTGGCCTTCTCCACATGGGCCTACGCGCTCTCCCGGACAACGGCCGGGAAACTGGGCGCCACGACCTACCTGGTCCCGGTGCTGGTGGTCCTCGTGAGCTGGGTCGTGCTCGACGAGATCCCCGCAGCACTGTCGTTCGCCGGTGGCGCACTGTGCCTGATCGGCGTGGCCGTGTCCCGACGCAGACCGCGAGAAAAGGTGGAGGAAACGTGACTGTGGAAGAGGTTTCCGTCGACGGCTTCGAACGAGTCGTCGTCGACCGGGACCCGACGGGCGAAGCGCGCTCGATCGTCGCGGTGCACGACACCCGTCTCGGCCCCGCTCTCGGCGGCGTACGGATGCGCCCATACCCGAACGAGAGCGATGCCGTCTCGGAATGCCTCGCCCTGGCTCGCGCGATGACCGTGAAAGCCGCCGCGGCGGGGCTGGACCTCGGAGGCGGCTGGAGCATCATTCCCGCGGACACTTCCGACAAGACGCCGGAGAGGCTGCTGTCCCACGGCCGGGCGATCGCCACGTTCGATGGCCGGTTCATCCCGGTGAACGACGTGGGCACCGATCAAGCCGACCTGCGCGAGATCGGCAAGGTGACATCGCCGGTATGCGCGCAGGACGACCCGTCACCCTGGACCGCGCTGGGCGTCGCCGCCGGCATCAAGGCCTGCGCCCGGTTTTCCGGCCGCACCGACCTGAAAGGCGCACGAATCGGAGTGCAAGGTGCCGGGCATGTGGGCAGCGCGCTGGTACGACTGCTCGTCCGGGAAGGCGCGAATGTCACGGTGAGCGACGTGGACGAGGAACGCGCAGTCTCGCTCGCCGCCGAGACCGGTGCGACGGCGGTCGACCCTGACATCCTGCCCACGAGCGAGCTGGATGTTCTGGCGCCTTGCGCACTGGGCGGAGTGGTCACACCGGACGTGGTGCCCGCACTGCGTTGCCGGATCATCGCCGGCGGTGCCAACAACGTTCTGGCCGCCCCGGAACTCGCGTACGAACTACGAGAACGGCACATCATCTACGCACCGGATTTCTGTGTGAACGCAGGCGGCGTGATCTTCCTTCAGTCCCAGCTTCGGGGCCACAGTGAGGAAACGGCCCGAGACCAGGTTCGGGGAGTCGGCACGACGATCTCCGAACTGCTCGCGCGCGCGGAAACCGACAGAGTCTCGACGAACCAGGCAGCGAACGATCTCGCTCAAGCCCGGCTCGACAGCGCCTGATCGCTTACAGGGTTTGTGAAGTCGATGGTTGTCGTCTGGAAAGCTGTCGATCATGCCGATCAGACGGTGGACGCGCTACGGCTGGTTTCCCTGTGCCGCTGTAAATGGTCGAGGTAGCGGTTGAGGAGTTCGGGGGTGAATCGGGGTTCGCGGACGCCTGTCGGGGCAAGGTGGCGACGCAGGTTGCCGGTGTCCCAGCGGTAGGTGTTCTGGTAGAGCTCGACGGTGGATTGCCCCTCGTGCATGTCGTCGGTGAACAGGCTGCGCAGCGGATACAGCGGAGCTGCGGGGTTCTGTTCCCACAGCGCCACCCATTCTTTGAACGGCAGCGCGGTGAAGTCCTGGCCGCAATGGCGAGTGAGCAGGTCGAAGAACTCGGTGAGGGTGATGGTCCGTTCGGGTGAGGGGACGAGGTTGAAGTGCTGTCCCAGGGCCTGCGGGCGGCGAGACACCGCGGCGATGGCCTGGGCCATGTAGTCGACGGTGGTCAGGCCCTCACGCAGTTCCCGCAAGTCGGGAATGGCACGCAGAGCGGTACAGGTCTGCACGAGCCGCCCCCACCACTGGTAGTCCGCGCACGCCCCGGTGCGGCTGTGACAGGTGGCGTAGCCCAGCCGGAAGGTCATCAGCGGCAGCCCTTGTCCGGCTGCGAGGTCCGCGATCTTCTCCATGACCCATTTGCTGCGCACGTAGCCGATGTCGGTGCTGACGGCGGGCAGGTTCTGGTCGATGTCGTCGTCCTCGCGCATCCAGGTCTTGCCGGTGAACAGGTGACCCCAGCTGAACACGGAGATGGTCGACAGCAGGATCAGCGGTTTCGTCTTGCCCTCGGCCGCGAACGCGATCACTTGCCGCAGTCCGTCCACGTTGTCGCGTTTCATGAAGGAGTACGGCTGGATGAAGTTGACGGCGCTGGCGGAGTGGTAGACGAGGTCGACCTGTTCGGCGAGGCGCCGATAGTCCGCGCCGTCGATTCCCAGTTCCCGTTCCGGCAGATCCGCGGGGTAGACCGAGACGCGGCCGAAGTCGAGTTCGAGCCGATGGCGACCGGCGAGCCGGCGGAGCCGGTCGGTCGCGAGCGCGGTGCCGGCACCGCGGATCGGAAGGTGCAGGTGTGCCTGGGTGGTGGCGAGCAGTTCGTCCAGCAAGTGAATACCGACGAAGCCGGTGGCCCCGGTGAGCAGGATGTGCCGTGGCCTGGTCAGCGCGTCCGGCTCCGGCTCCCCGGATACCGTGAACCCGGCCGGGAGTGTGATGTCACGCCGCAGCTCACGGACCGGCTCACCGTCGGTGACGGGGCCGCGTCGGTTGGCACGCCGATCGAGTTCGGTGGCCAGCATCCGGATACTCGGGAACTCGTACACGTCGCGGATGTGGGTCTTCGCACCGACACGCGCGCCGATCTTCTGGACTGCCGAGGCCGCCAGCATCGAATCCCCGCCAACCTCGAGGAAGGCGTCATCGGGGCCGAAGTGCCGGTGACCGAGGATTTCCTCCCACACGACCGCGATGGCCCGCTCGGCCTCGTTGCCGAATCCGTTCCGGTTCGCATGAGCCGGCTGTGTGATCGCCGCGTGTTCACGCAGCGCGATGCGATCGATCTTGCCGGTGGCGGCGGCGGGGAGCTCCGTGACGACACGGTAGACCGCGGGCACCATGAAGTCGGGCAGTTCGCGCCGGAGAGCGACGCGTACGTCCGCGACAAGCTCGTCCTCCCGCACCTCCGGGTCGTCGGCCACGAGGAACGCGACCAGCCGCTGATCCGCGCTCGCCGTACTGGCCGCGACGACCGCCGCCGAACGCACCTCCGGGAGTTTCAGCAGCGCCGCTTCCACATCCCCTGGTTCCACCCGGTAGCCACGGATCTTGACCTGCTCATCACGGCGGCCGAGGAACTGCAGCGTGCCATCGTCCAGCCATCGAGCCAGGTCTCCGGTGCGGTACAGCCGCCGCTTGAGCCGACTACTGCGCACGAAGCGCCGTGCGGTGAGCTTGGGACTGTTCAAATATCCCCTCGCCAGACCACCGCCCGCCAGGCACAACTCACCCACGTCGCCCTTCGGCACCTCGCCCAGAGCCTCGTCGAGAACGAACGCTTCGGTGTCGGCGACAGGGTGCCCGATCGAAGGCTGGGTGTGCTCGTGTTGCTTCGGCAGGACCCGGCAGGTCGCGTAGATCGTCGCCTCCGTCGGGCCGTAGTAGTCCACGACCGTGTAGGGCAGGTCGGCGGTCGCCACCGGATGAAGCTTCTCCCCCGCGCAGAACAAATAGCGCAACCGCAAGGAATCCGGTTGCGCGCTACCCGCAAGCCGCGGGACCAACGCGGTCGGCGCGTAGGCGTGAGTGAGAGCCCGTTCGGCATAGAAGTCCAGCAAGGCCTCAGGATCCGCGCGAACCTCGTCGTCGACGACGCGCATCGTCGCCCCAGACGCCAGAGCGGACCAGATCTCCCACTGTGAAACGTCAAAACCCACTCCGGCCATCAACGTACTGCGGCAGCCCGGTCCCATCGTGAACCGCGCGTTGTGCCAGCCGATCAACCGGGCGAGCGAATTGTGTTCGACGACAACGCCTTTCGGCTCTCCGGTAGTCCCCGAGGTGAACACCACATAGACGGCATCGCTGCCAGTTGTCACGGCTGCCTCAGCCGATGCTCCGTCACCCTGGCTGACGACGTCCGCGGTGCTGACGGCGTCATCGGCAGGCACATCGACGATGTCGCTCGACGTGGCCGCCAGTACCACCTTGGGCCGGCACTGATCGATCATGCTCGAACGGCGCCTGGCGGGGAATCGAGCGTCAACAGGGGCATACGCTGCACCGCTTTTAGCGACGCCCACCGTCGCGGTGACCAGATCGACAGACCGCTCCGCCAAGACCGGCACCACATCGCCCGTTCCCACACCCCGGCTCGCCAGCCACCCCGCGACCCTGTCGCTGGACTCCGCGAGCTCACGATAACTCAAGGACCGATGCCGATCGATGACCGCCGCCTTGTCCGGGACTTCAGTCACAGCCCGTTCCAAGCCGTCAAGAACAAGATCGTCGCGCATCGAACATCCTCCTCGAATTGTCGTATCCGTGCGAGATCAGAACCTTCGAGAATAGGATTCCCGCATCCGAACATCACCTAACGCGGCCGATTCGGTGAATATCGATTCCATGGCAACATTCAGTAACCGCCGGGGCGGCAGGACCACGACCAAAGCGCGCACCAAGTGCCGCAAGACAAGACAAACCAGCATGGCTGGCAAAGCGTCGAAATGTCCGGAGCGACTCGGTGGAGCGCAATTCTAAAATGGCCAGATGACGGGCGTCGACAATGGACGGCTCGCGATCGACATACGACGGTCAGCACCATCGCGTACGAGCCCACCCCGGCCGTCAAAGGCGCGATCGGCGTGGTGGCCTGGCAGTTTCTCAGTTCGGACCGCGCCGGCTCCGGTAGGCCGCGACGCCGGCTCGGTGTGCGCAGGTTCGAGTGCAGTACTGCTTCGAGCCGTTTCGTGAGAGGTCCACGAAGGTGCCGCGGCAGCTCAGCCCCGCGCATACACCGAGGCGATTCGGGCCGAGCGTGGCGATCACCGCGGCCAATCAGCCTGCCCCGTCCGCCCTGGTCGTTTCCGGCCAGTGGCGTCGAGTTCCGGCCATACGCGCACTCTGGAACACAGATCGTCGGAACCTGCCTAAGGCAACCTCGGCAGCGTCCTGAGCGTACTGAGCGCATGACGTCGTTGAGGTCCCGGCTGCGCGGGATGCCTGTTCTGTGGCTTCCCCTGGCGTTGCTGGTCTGCGGGCTCGTGGTGCTGGTGCTCGGTATTTCCATCGCCGTTGACGTCAACCGGTCGGCGGGACTCACCCCGGGGCGGGTCGTGGCGACCGCGTCGCGGGACAGCGTGACCGCGGACGTCGAATACACCGGGTCCGACGGCATCACGAGGACCGAAACCTTCGAACACCACCAGGGCAGCCGCAGAGTCCACGAGGGAGACTGGGTACAGATCCGGGTGTGGCCGGACGAGCAACGCGCGGAATTCGACGAAGGTGACAAACACACCGGCGCGATCGTCATGGGCAGTGTGCTGGCCCTGCTCGGCGCGGGCGCCATCGTCGCGTTGGTGCTGTGGCACCACGGCGTACGAATGGAGAAACCCCGGGCGCGGCTGCACCTGTGGTGGTGCTGGCTGGTGTCCTTCTGGCGCTGACACACCGCGACCGCATGCACGAGGATCCCGCGCTCGGCATCCCCACGGTGTGTTACGCGGCCGCCCAGCTGCGGTGCGTCGCGCACATACTGCAGCCAGGGCAAGAGCCCAGGCCCCGTCGAGCATGATCGCCCCCTTGTCCAGGGTGATGATCTTGTCGTCGCTGGCGTGGATCAGGGGCAGCTGACCGGTGGTGATGTCGACGTGGGTCACCAGCTGTTTGTGCTGTTCAGAACCGCTTGCCACCGGGTGCCGACCGGCCCATAAACTCCACAATGGACAGTCGGGTGGCCCTGGCGGGCTTCGGCGCCATCGGTGACGGTCAGGGAGCAGACCCACGACTGTCGACGGGTGGTGCGTCGTGGCGGAGGTAGGCCAGTACGGCTGTGACGCGGTGGTGGAGTCCGGCCAGTTCGGTGAGGCCGAGTTTGGCGAAGGTGGAGTTGACGTGCTTTTCGATGGTGGATTCGGCCAGAGCCAAAGTGTCGGCGATGGTGCGATTGTTGCGGCCTTGGGCCATGAGACGCAGGACGTCGACTTCGCGAGGGGTGAGCTGGGCCAGCGGGGAGGTGACGGTGCGAGTGTGGCTGTGCATGAGGACTTCGACGATCCGTGGGTCGATCACCGAGCCGCCTGCGGCGACTTCATGGAGCGCGCGGACGAGTTCGTCGAGGTCGCCGACGCGCTCCTTGAGCAGATAGGCCAGCCCGTCGGTGCCGTGTTGGAACAGGGCGAAGGCGTAGTGCTCGCTGGCGTGCTGGGACAACACGACCACTCCGATGCCGGGGTACTTGGTGCGGATCGTGTGGGCGGCGGTGATGCCCTCGAGGTGATGGCCGGGAGGCATGCGGATGTCGGCGATGACCGCGTCGGGGTGTTCGTAGTCGACGGCGGTGAGCAGTTCCTCGGCGGTGCCCACGGTGCCCAGAACCGTGATCCGGCCGGTGTCGTCGAGGAGTCGGCGGGTGCCCTCACGAACCAGGTAGTGGTCATCGGCGATGAGGATTCGCAGGCGCTCACGCGTTGACATCGGGGACGACCTCCTTGGCAGGCAGCTGGGCGCGCACAGTAGTACCTCCGGGCGTGGTGGCGGTGACCTCCAGGTCACCGCCGACGGCTCCGACCCGGTCACGCAACCCGATCAGGCCGGCGCCTTCGCGATGGTCTTGCGGGAGCCCGATCCCGTTGTCGGCGATCTCGACCCGCAACAACCCGTCGGCCAGCGAGAGTCGAACGGTCACCTGCGACGCCTCAGCGTGTTTGAGCACGTTGGTCAGCGCCTCGGAGACGAGGAAGAACACCGCCTCCTCGATATCGACAGAGAATCGCGTGGAATCCACCGGCGGCTCGGCCGTGACAGTGACCGGGATCGGGGCGCGACGGGCGCGGGAACGTACCGCGGCGATCACCCCTTGATCGGTCAGTTCGGCGGGATGTATGCCATGGGCGAGTTTCCGCAGGCCCTCGATCGCGCGGTGGGCGTCGTCCTGCACCTCGTTCAGCATCGCGTCGGCGTTTTCGGCGTCTGACACCAGTTTGTTGCGGGCCAGCCGCAGCTTCGCGACCAGGGCGACGAGTTCCTGCTGGATCCCGTCGTGCAGATCCCGCTCGATCCGCCGGCGTTCGACGTCCTGGGCGTGCACGATGCGGGTCCGCGAGGCCGCCAGCTCGCCCGCCTGCAGACGAATCTGAGCCACCCGCGCGGCCAGTTCGAACGACAGGCGCATCGCGTAGGCCGCGACGAGAGCGAGCACAGCGAGCGCGGCGGGCAGGAGCGTTCCCATCTTGGTGGCGATGACGCTGGCGACCCCGACCGCCCAGAGGCCGAGGACGAGCCAGAGCATCCCGTACCGGGTGGCCCACCGCATCTTCAGATTGATCCCCAGCAGCCGGTACCGGACAATCGCCACCAGCAAGGCGGTCGCCACGATCGCGAGGGCCAGCAGCGCCGCTCCGGTGACCAGGGTGTCGGGCGGGCGCATGGAGATATCCCACCGCCGCAGCAGAATCAGCGGCGCCGTGCTCACCGCGGCGATCAGCGCACCCATCCCCAGCAGCCAGCGCCACGTCCACTGCTGGGTGACCGGAAGCCGCGTGTACCGGATCGCCTGCAGCACCGCGGCGATCAGCAGGAGCAGCCAGATCCCCAACTGGAACTGTGTTACCGGCGGCGGCCGGTCGGCGAAGTAGTTGAGCAGGTACAGCAGGGGGAGCGCCCACAACGCGCGCAGCACAATCCGCTCGTGCGGGAACCGGTAGCGCCCATCGGGCAGTAGCGCGACCAGGCTCACCACCAGCACCACCACGACGCATTGCATGACGCCGACACCTTGGATGTATATCTGCGCCCACCACGGCGGAAGCGATGTGGATTCCCGCTCCTCGGCCGAGAACGTCCGGAGAACATCATTGGTGACGGCAGCGGTCACCGCCATCACTGTCGCGGTGACCAGCAACCTGCGCGTCAAGGGATGCCCCGGTGCGCGCCACCACACCACGGCCCCGACCACATAAAGCGGCAGCGGAACAGTGAAGACCACCGACGTGTTGCGCATCCCCGGTGCGGTCAGTACGAGCACGGCCGCGACGAGCACACTCACCGCCCCCACCACGGCCAGCGCCCACATTCCCGGTGCCCGAGCCCTCTCCCCTGCCACCGATCGATCATCCTGCCTGGGACCCTGCCCTGGCCACCCCCTGTTCCGCACCTTGCGTATGGAGGCAAACCTCCAGTCCGGAAGCGAAGCCAGCCGGGTGTCCACGGCGCACGCAGCCCGTCACGGTAGTGCTGGCAGGCCAGGAAGAACGGGGGTCTTCAGGGGGACGACGCCTGCCGACATCACGACCGGAAGACAACGGCTTCCCGTGACGGTTTCCGTCGAAGCCGTGTTCGGTCACGAAGGAAGCATCAATATCCTGTCTTATGGTTACGAATACAGAACCGGTCACCAGAAAGCCCGAAATGCCCAGAATGAACTTCTTGACCATTCGACATTCTCGAACACGTCGGCTCGATGATCACTCGATTGGCGGTGTCATATAAGAACCCACGAGCGAGACGCTGATCGCGGTAGCCGCAGAATATGGGGGGTGCGCTATGTCAAGCACTGAGTCGAGCCCGACTCAACGAAAGAAGACCGAGATCGAGGATTTCTTTTTCGGCAGGCAAGACTGCTTTCATCGTATTTCCGGAGCGATGATTATTGGCGTGACGCCAGAGCGAATTCGGTTGCGCCATGGGCAATGCGAGCAGAGCTGCAAGCAACACCGCTATCGCGCCTGTTCGCGCCGATCAATATGAGAACGTAGGCTCGACGGCTTGTCCACTGGGGTAGATCGGGTCCGGCCTTCGCCGTCCGGGTGCGCGCTTCGAGTCGCCACCACGGCACTCGATGAACATGCAGCTTTGACGTTTTCATTCAAGCACGTATCCACGTCGGATGGAGACGTACGGTTCACAAAGCAATATCTGGGGTTTTCTGAACGATTATGACTTCTGTCGCGCCATTATTTCACACTCCGTGTCCTTGCATCACGGTAGCGCGACCGTCGTCGCAACAGTAATTTCATCAAGGCTAAATTCCAAGCTTTTCCGGGGGAGAAAATGACGGATACAAATGTCCTGATCCACCTACTGGGGTCCCTGGAGGTGACCGATGTCGAAAAGATCACCGCTGCCAAGCTCCGTCAGGTCATCGCGTTGCTGGCCGCGAACGCGAACGCGGTGGTGAGCACGGAACAACTGATCGACGAACTGTGGCCGGCCGAGCCACCCCGCACCGTGCGGACCATCCTGCAGACCTATATCTACCAGCTACGCAAGCTGTTCGCCGGTGGCTCAGCCAACGAGAACGGCTCCGAACTGCTCGGTACGAGGCCAGGTGGGTACGTCCTCGCCCTGCCGCGCACGAAAATCGACATCTTCCGGTTCCAGCACCTCGCGGACAGCGGCAAGGAGGCGCTCGCGCGCAACGAGCCAGAACTGGCCGGTCACCTGCTGCGAGACGCATTGGGTCTCTGGCGTGGACCTGTGCTCGCCGACGTCGATCACGGGCCGAGGCTGCGGGGCCTCTCGGTGTATCTGGAGGAACAGCGCCTGGAGGCTCTGACGCTGCGCATCGAGGCCTACCTCGCCAGCGGCCGGCACCGCGAGACCATCGGCGAACTGCGTTATCTGGTGGCCCACCACGAGTTGCACGAATCGTTCTACATCCTGCTGATGCGTGCCCTGCACGGATCGGGGCGGCGGGCCGAAGCCCTCGAGGTCTTTGGCGAGTTGCGTCGTGTCCTCGACGAGGAACTGGGGCTGGAGCCTTCGTTCGAGGCCAAGCGGTTCCAGGCGGAGATCCTGACCGGTTCCCGTGCCACCGCGTGCAGCACGCCTTGATCTCCGGTAGAGGCGTGCTTGTGACGGTGATAGGGCCCGACGAGTACACGACGCGCCGGGCGACCTACGACCGAAGAACAGGGGAAATTCATGGCTGAGCGCGCACAACCGGTCGCCCTGGTCACGGGGGCCACGAGTGGAATCGGCCTGGAGATCGCGACGGCTCTCGGGCGCCGCGACATGGCGGTGTTCTTGTGCTCGCGCAAGCCCGACGCGGTGGAGGCCACCGTGAAGGACCTGCGGGGGCAAGGTCACACCGTCGACGGCTTCCACGCCGACGTACGGTCGGCGGAGGAGATCCACCGGCTCGTGGAGCGGGCGGTGGAGCGCTTCGGGCCGATCGACGTCCTGGTGAACAACGCAGGCAGGCCTGGTGGCGGGGCGACCGCCGAGATCACCGACGAGCTGTGGTGTGACGTCATGGAGACGAACCTGAACAGCGTCTTCCGGGTCACCAAAGAGGTCCTGTCCACCGGCGGCATGCTCGAGCGCGGGCGCGGCCAGATCGTCAACATCGCGTCCACCGGCGGGAAGCAGGGTGTGGTGCACGCGGCGCCGTACTCGGCCTCGAAGCACGGCGTGGTCGGGTTCACCAAGGCGCTCGGGCTGGAACTCGCCCGCACCGGCATCACGGTCAACGCGGTCTGCCCGGGCTTCGTCGAGACGCCGATGGCAGAACTGGTGCGCGAGCACTACGCCGGCGTCTGGGGTGTCGACGAGTCCGAGGCGTACGACCGCATCACCGACCGGGTGCCGATCGGGCGTTACGTCCAGCCGAGCGAGGTGGCCGCGATGGTCGAGTACCTGATCTCGCCCGGCGCCGCCTCGGTCACCGCACAGGCTCTCAACGTCTGCGGCGGGCTCGGCAACTACTGATCCGCGACCGATCGGCGAGGAGGACCGATGCTGTCGGAGAAAGACCTGATCGGGGTCTGGCGTCTCACCGCGCACTACTACCTCCACGAGGACGGCTCGGTCACCGAGGGCCCACTCGGGGAGGCCGCGGACGGCGTGCTGATCTACGACGCCACCGGCTGGATGGGCGTAGGCATGATGCGGACGGAGTCCGTCACCGACACCGCGGAAACCGGTACAGGTCCGCCGCCGTCGTTCTACCTGGGATACACCGGGCGGTGGCGGGTCGCGGGCGACGAGGTCGTGCACGAGGTCGCCGTCGGCTCCCATCCCCGGGTGGTCGGAACGAACCAGATCCGTGAGGCCAAGGTCGGCGACGACGGGCTCAGCCTGCGCCGGCCGGTGTCCCCTGGCTCGACGCGATACGTCGTCATGGACTGGTGCCGCGAGGCGGGATGACGGACGCTCTGACGACGACACCGGCGGGCACGGAAGATCCGTGCCCGCCGGTGTGTGTCCGGCCCGTGCGCGCGGAATCGGCGCCGCGGCCGGAGTGTGTCAACCGGAGGTCAGGTCATGCCGTGTTCGACCTCGCTCGTTCCGGGACTCCCGATTCGACAACGGCTCCCGCGCGGGTGAGGGTGGCGCGCCCGTTGGCGCCCAGGTTCTCGCGCAGGTAGGCCCGCGCCTCGGCGAGAGTGCTGTTCTCCCCGAGCTGTGCTCGCGCGGCCGCAGGGTCGATCGCGACCGTGTGCGTCGCGGTGGCCTCCACTCCGCGCCCGGCGCGACGGAAAGTCCACCGGCCGCTGTGTCCGAGCAGCATCGTCGGCGGCAGGAGCTGGGTGTAGGAAATGCTCTCGCCGGGCTGGCAGATGCGGATCGAGCGAGTGGTGTGGGCCGAACCGTCCGCGGTGACCGTGTCCATTTCCATGTGCTGGACACCATCCCCTGCTTCGGTCAGTTCGACGCGGGCCACGTGGGGCAGTCGTTCGGGCCACAGGTCACTGCGGTAGACGAAGTCGTAGACGTCATCGATGTCGCCGTCCAGCACGACGGTGTCGGAGAACGTGGAGACCACTTCGTCGACCGGGTGGCCGAGCTCGGTGATGCGGCCCAGCGCCGCGAGCTCCTCGGTGCTGTTGCGGTCCACGGCGGCGAGGATGGTCTCGCGGGCGCTCGTGTCGGTCACCGCGAACCGATGGTCGAGCACGGCCTCGGTGCCCCCGTCGCGATGTGGCTTGAACGACCACGTGCCGCTCATCCCCGCGATGGGGGGACGGCTGTGCTCCTGGCGGAACTCGATGCGCCGGGTCACCGGGTCGAGTTCGCGCCGGGAGATCCACGTCGCCACCTCGCCGGCGACAACGGCCCACAGCTGGAATCGCTCCGCGCGCTCTTCGCGCTCCAGGTGATGCACGTGGACGGTCGGCCCGAACACCACTGGCCACAGCGCCACATCGGCGGCCACCCGGTAGACCTCGTCCGGCGGGGCAGCGATCACGCGGGTATGCGTCATGAGTTCCATGGTTCACGCCGCCGCGAGCTGGCGATTGATGAGTTCGAGCAGCTCTTCGGGGGTCGTCACCTCGAGGATCTGCTCATCGCGGATCACCACGCCGTAAGCAAGCTTGAGCTGGGCGGCGGTCTCGATGAGGGCGAGCGAGTCGTATCCCAGGTCGTCGAACGGGGTACGCGCCGCCCCCTCCAGCCGGATGGTGTCTTCACCGGAACATTCGGCCAGGATCGCGCCGAGGTTGTCCAGGCTCATCGCCTTGGTCATGCTCAACTCCTGTTCTCGGGGGTGCGGAGGACGATGGCCGCGTTGAATCCCCAGCGGCCACGGGCGAGGACGAGGGCGGTGTCGAGGCCGGCTTCCCGCGGCGTGCCGAGCACCAGGTCGATGCCGTACTTTTCGGGCACCGTGCTGGTGGCGAAGGTCGGCGGGATGACACTCTCCCGCAGGCTCATCAGCGCGGCGGCGACATCGAGCATGCCGCCGCCGGAGAACAACCGGCCGGTGAGCGCTTTCGGGGCGGTGACCGGGACGCCACACACGCCGAACAACTCGCGCAGCACCCTGGCTTCGGCCCGGTCGAGCTCCGGGACCCCGGCGGCGTCCGCGAACACCACGTCGACCTCGTCGGGGCGTATCCCGGCGTCGGCCAGCGCGAGCTCGGCGGCGCGGCGCAGCCCGGGTGGGCGCCCCGAGCCGGGAGCCGGGTCGAAGGTGTTGGCGTAGCCCGCGATCCTGGCAAGGCCGGGCACGCCGCGGGCGCTCGCCGCGTCGGCGTCCTCGACGATGGCGACGGCACCGCCCTCGCCGGGCACGTAACCGTCCGCTTGCTCGTCGAACGGCCGATATGCGGTGGCCCGGTCGGAGCCGTTGCTCACCAGTCCGCTGGACAGATGCGAGACCCATCCCCACGGGTCGAACGCGGAATCGACACCGCCGCTGACCACCAAGGGCACCCCGGACCGGACGACGCGCCGGGCCTGGCCCAGTGCGTCGAGACCGCCCGCCTGTTCGGCGACCAGGGCGAAGCCGGGGCCGCGCATACCGTGCCGGATCGAGATCTGCCCGGTGTTCACCGCATAGAACCATGCGAAGGACTCATAGGCGCTCACGTGCTCCGGGCTCCGCGCCCACAACTTCTGGAACTCGCGGTGGGTGAACTCGAATCCACCTGAGGCGTTCGCCGTGACGACGCCCATCTCGTAGTCGGTCAGCGTGGACGGGTCGACCTTCGCATCGTCGAGAGCCCATTGGGCTGCGATGAGCGCGAACCGCGTCGAGACGTCGGTCTGGCGTATCAGCCGGCCAGGCAGGTGCTCGGCCGGGTCGAGCCCGTCGACGAGCCCGGCCCACCGCGGGGTGTCGCCGGAGTGCTCGAACCGGTCCAGTTCCCCGATGCCACTCCGTCCGGTGAGCGTCGCCTCCCAGAATTCGGGCAACCCGGCACCGTTCGGCGCGACCACGCCGAGGCCGGTGATCACACTCATGCCGCTCCCTTCTCCCTGGCCAGGACCATCGCACTCTGGAAACCTCCGAAACCGCTGCCGACGGTCAGCACGGTGTCGATACCGTGCTCGCGGGCGACCTTCGGGACGTAGTCCAGGTCGCAGTCCGGATCCGCGGCCTCCAGGTTCGCCGTCGGTGGCACGACCTGGTTCTCGACAGCCAGCAGGGACGCGGCGATCTCGACCGAGCCGATCGCGCCGAGGGAGTGGCCGATCATCGACTTGATCGAGCTGACCGGCGTCCGGTACGCGTGCTCGCCGAGGCTGCGTTTGAAGGCCGCGGTCTCGTGGCGATCGTTCTGTTTGGTCCCGGAACCGTGTGCGTTGATGTAGTCGATCGCGGTGGGATCGAGCCGCGCCTGGTCGAGGCTCACGCGGATCGCCTCGGTCATCTCCCGGCCATCGGACTTGAGACCTGTCATGTGGTAGGCGTTGCACCGCGTCGCGTACCCGGCAACCTCGGCGTAGATCCGCGCCCCACGCCGGAGCGCGGCGTCGCGCTCCTCCAGCACGAAGACCGCGGCGCCCTCCGCGAGCACGAAGCCGTTGCGGGTGCCGTCGAAGGGGCGCGACGCCGTACGGGGCTCGTCGTTGTAGGTGGTCGTCGCCCTGATCGCGTCGAAGCTGGCGACCACGATCGGTGTGATCGGGGTGTCCGACGCACCGGCGATCATGACGTCGGCGCTGCCCTCGCGAATCAGCGCGGAGGCGTGCCCCACCGCGTCGATACCCGACGTGCAGCCATTCGACACCATGCCGACCGGACCCTCAGCGCCGACCGCCCAGGCGATTTCCGCCGGCATGATGCTCGGGATCATGTAGTCGAACATGTGCGGTGAGAGGTATTCGGTGTCCATCACCTCGCACCGCCCCGAATCGGAGAGCACCAGGTATTCCTGCTCCAGGCTCGTCGCGGCCGCAACGGCACTGCCCAGACTCACCCCGATTCGGCCCGGCTCGAGCGCGACCGTGTCCAGCCCGCTGTCGGCGACCGCGTCCCGTGAGCACACCACCGCGAACTGCGTCGCGCGGTCCATCCGCCGGACCTCACGCGGGCTCAGACCTTCCGCCGCGGCGTCGAAGTCCACTTCGGCGGCGACCTGGGAGCGATACGGGGCGGGGTCGAAGAACGAGATGCGGCGCGTGGCGGTCCGGCCTTCAGAAAGCAGTTCCCAGAAGGCATCGCGGCCCGATGCTCCGGGGGCGCGAACGCCAATTCCTGTGATGACGACCCGGCGGTTCACGAGTCCGCACCGAATTCGTCGTTCATGTCCCCATCCCTTCCTCGTGTGTCGCTGCTCTTTTCTTTCTGTGTCGCGAAATTAAGGCCGATTCCTCGACCGTCGCTCTACCCGGGCTGCACGCGGATCACGCGTGGCAGGCGGGGATGCCGCCGTGTAGCGCCACCATGTCGGCGAACATCTGGTCGACCTCGGCGAACACGCCCTTCCCGCCGTCGCGCAGTTCCGCGCAGGCGCGATGCAGGTTCGGTGCCAGCCGCTCAGGGTCGAGCAGGTCTTCGAACTCTCCGAGTTCCGCTTCCCGGGCCGCCTCCAGGGGCGACATGCCCGCCTCGACCGCCGCGCGTGCGAGGTCCATGAGCCAGGCCAGGTACCGCTCGCCTTGGTCCAGCAGTTCCGGGCCACCGACCGGCCCGTGGCCCGGGACGATGGTCGTGGCGTCGAACTCCCGCAGATCCGCGAGTGCCGAGCGCAGCCCGGAAACCGAGCCGGTGAGCACGAAAGGGGTCACCCCGGACATGACCAGATCACCGGCGAAGAGGACACGCTCATGTGGGAGCCACGCCACGGTGTCGCAGCCGCTGTGCGCAGGCCCGAACGAATGCAACTCGACGATCTTCCCACCGACGCGCAAGGTCAACGGCCCGGCGAACGTCAGATGCGGCAAGACCAGTTCGAGTTCGCCCCACACGACGTCCGGCCACAGACCGGTCAGGTGCAGACCCGCCTCCTCGGCCTCATGTCGCGTGCGCTCGTGGCCGAGTACAAGGGCCTCGGGGAAGACGAAATTGCCGAACGTATGGTCACCGTGCGAGTGAGTGCTGACGATGACGGACGGCGGTCCGCCCGCCACCCGGTGCACCGCGCGGCGCAGCGTCCGGGCGCGGACTTCGGTGGCCGCCGTGTCGACGAGCACCGAGCGGTCGCCGGCGGTGATCAGGCCGGCGTTGTTCAGACACCAGCCGCCGTCAGGCTGCAGGTAGGCATGGACGCCGTCAGCGACCTCCAGTAGGCCGGAGGCTGTGGGACCGAAGGAATCAGGCATACCCGCACCGTCGTCGGGGCCGCTCGATCGCCGCTAGACCGCGTCTCCCTTCGGCCCCGGGGCTATCGGCGCTTTATAGCCCGTAGAGCGCGTGCGGCGACACTCCCTGCGCAACACTGCCGTGCGATCAGGGAGAGGCCATGACCACAGCCGCGATGCTCGACCCGGACACCTTGCACACCCGTGTGCAGCGGTTCTACGCCGCGCAGATGCAGCGGCTCGACGAGCGTGACATCGAGGGGTACGCAGAAACGTTCACCGACGCCGCGGAGTTCTCACACACTCCCGGGCGGCCGCCGTCGCGCACCCGCGCGGGTATCATCGAGGACCTGCGCGACTTCCATCACCGCTTCACCGACGACCCGATGCAGCGCCGCCATTGGGTCAACATGATCGATGTGGCGCTGGCCGAAGACGGCTCGATCGTCTCCACGGCCTACTGCTTGGTGGTGAAGGTTCGCCCCAAGCAGGAGCCTGTCTTCGTCAGCACCGTGATCCACGACGTGCTCGTCGAGATCGCGGGGAAACTGTTCACCCGCTCGCGCCATGTCTCCTACGACTGATTCACGGCTCGCGCCCCCGGCCACCGGGGGCGCGAGCGTCAGCGGATGTTGTGGTTGACCCGGAACAGGTTGTCCGGGTCCCAGCGGCGCTTGAGCTCACGCAGGCGTGCCCAGTCGGCAGTGGCGTAGGCGCTCGCGACGGCGTCGGGGGCGACGTCCGACGTCCCGAGGAAGGTCGGGATCCGGCCGCCGGTGAGGCCTGGCCCGAGCGTGGCCAGCAGAGCCCGGTGTTCACTCGCGAGCGCGGCGGCGTGCACCACCGAGATGGCGGGATTCGTGACGTACAAGGCGAAAGCGGCATCCCGATGGGCGATCGCATTGGGCGTTTCGGGTGCCTTCGAGAAGCGTCCGCCGAGATGGCGCACCTCGATCAACCCTGGCGACAGCTTCACCTCCGGACCCACGGCCCGCAGGACCCGATCCGCTCTCGCCGTGTCGATCCCGCTTAGCAGCCCGCTCGCGGAAACGAACGTGCCCGGCTGAGTGGGGCCCGGGATGAGCGCGTTGATCCGCGCGACGGGGTGCGCGGTGACAGTGTCGTCGTCAGGACACAGTTCTCGGAGTCCAGCGAGCTCGCGACGGCCAGAAGACGCCGATCCGACGTGCACGACGTTGATCACCAGCTCGCACCGGTCGTGTGGGGCCATGGACGGCTCGTTCGCCCTGGGAAGCCGACGAAACACGGCCACCGACGTCGTGGCGTCCGTGACGGTACGGGTCCAGGCGAGGAAACCGTGGAAAGCGCGTTCCACGGAGTCTGCCCCGAAGGTCAGCACGCCCGCGTACACCTCCGAGACCGGCATGAGATCGATGACCAGCGACGTCACGACGCCGAAGTTGCTCTTGCCTCCGCGCACGGCCCAGAACAGCTCCGGTTCGTCGTGCGCAGTCAGGCGTCTCCGGCAGCCGTCCGGAGTGATCAGCTCGATCTCCCGGACGTTGTCGGCGGCGTACCCGTACTGACGGCCGAGGAACGAGACTCCCCCGCCGGTGACGTAGCCGGCGACCCCGACGTCACCGGTCGAGCCGATCGGCGGGGCCAATTGCCAGGGAGCCGTCGCCGCGACCACCTGATCCCAGGTCGCGCCGCCGCCGACGCGTGCCGTCCGACCGTCCGGATCGACCTCGACGTCGTCGAGGTGGCGGAGCTCGATGAGCAGGGCACTGTCCGGGGCGCTCGTGCCCATGCCGTGGCCAGTGGTCTGGACCGCGATCGGGATCTGGATCTCCCTCGCGAGCCCGACCGCCCGGGCCACGTCGTCGGCTGACTCGGCTCTGACGACCGCCTGCGGGCGATGATCGGTGAGCGTGTTGAACGAGGCGCGGGCACGGTCGTAGCCGGGATCCCCGGGGCCGATGACCGGCGATTCGAGGATGTCGCGAAGGCGATCCACCAGCCTCGACGCCGGCTTCTGGCCGGCCTGGAAAGAGAACTGCGACGGGGTTCGACCCGATGTCGGTTCCACGGTGTGTCGTCTCCTCTCACGGTGGACGGGAAGGCTGCCGGACAACACGGTCACCGACCGGGATCCACGCGCGGTCAAGTGCCGCTCCGACGACGTGCGTCCCTCAAACCCGGTGGGGGATCGGGTTCGAGGGACGCCGCCGGGCCACGACGGTGGCCGGTCGGGTGGTCAGTGACGTGCCATCTGCTGGGCTTCGTTGAGAGGCTGGCCGACGACCCGTGTGGTCACGACCGCGGACACCACGAGCCCGAGGAGGGCAAAACCCGCAGCGACGTAGAACGCGAGCTGGAAACCGGCGAGCAGAGACTCCGGCGCGGCGGCCTGCGCGGTCGAGTGGCTGTCGGCCCTGGCGAAGGCCGCCGTCGAGAGGATGGCGAGCCCCAGCGCGCCACCCACCTGGTTCGTACTGGTCACCAGACCGGAGGCGAGCCCCAGCTCACCTTCTCCGCTCAGGTCCTGGGTCGTGGCGGTCACGGAGCTGACCAGCAACGTTCCCAAGCCCACGCCGGCGAGGAGCGCCGGACCCAGCACGTCGACCCAGTAGCTGCCGTGGAGGCCGATCTGCGCGAGCCAGAGCAGGGCGACGACGAGCAGACCGAACCCGCCCATCAGCAGCGGCTTGAATCCGACCTTGGTGACCAGCTGCGAGGACACCGCGGCGGAGAACATGACCGCGATTGCGAACGGCAAGAACGCGACACCGTTCTGGAGAGCGCTGAAGCCGAGGACCTGCTGGAGGTACAGGGAAAGGAAGAAGAACGTGCCGAGCATCGTGCTGGCCAGCAGCAGCGCGCAGATCGCGCCGCCGGTCACATTGCGCCGGGCGAAGACCCCGAGCGGGACGAGCGGCGAGGGGTGTTTCCTTTCGACCAGAAGGAAAGCCACCAGCAGGACCACCCCTGCGGCCAGCGTCGAGAGCGTCACCGGCGAGCCCCAGCCGGACTGTTCGGATTTGACGATGCCGAAGATCAGCAGCCCGAGACCGGTCGTGACCGTGATCGCTCCCCAGAGATCGAGCGGGGGCCGCGCCGACGAGCGGACGGCACTGACGCGGCGCAGGGTCAGGACGGCCACCACGACCAGGACCGGGACGTTGACGAGGAACACCCAGCGCCAGTTCAGCGTGCTGGTCAACAGCCCACCGAGCAGCACGCCGGTGGCACCCGCGGCCCCGGACAGGCCACCCCACAGACCGAACGCGCGGGCGCGGGCCGGGCCCGTGAAGGTCGCGGTGAGGATGGCCAGCGCCGAAGCCGACATCATGGCCGCCCCGATCCCCTGGGCGATCCGGGAGATGACGAGCATCGCCGGGCTCACCGCGAGGCCGCAGGTGAGCGAGGCCAGACCGAACACGGTCAACCCGGTCAGGAAGACCGTGCGTCGCACGAACAGGTCGGACGCGCGACCGGCCAAGAGGAGCAGCCCGCCGAAGGTCAGCAGATATCCGTTGAGCACCCACTGCAGGCTGGTCCCGGAGAACCCCAGCTCGGTCTGAATGGACGGCAGCGCGATGTTGACGATCGTGTCGTCGAGAACGCACATGAACTGCGCCAGGCACAGCACGACCAGCACCAGCGTCCGGCCCCTCACCTGATCGCTCGATCGAGCGGGAGTCTCGCTGGGTTCGGGCTTGCCCGTGAGGACCACGGCGTCGGGATCGCTTCTCTCGTTGGTGGTCATGACTCCCTCTGGGCTCGGAATGCGGCTCCGATGTCGCCGCGATGTCATCGCCTGCCCCGGACGCGGGGCGGCACGCCGGGGTGGCGCTTACGTGGGCCTGCACCGCTACGGGGCGACCTATGCGGAACCGTACCTCCGATTCCGTTTAGCCGTCAACAGCGTCGTCGGTCATGCCCTGGAACTCACCGCCGATAGAGCGCCGGTCGAGCGCCTGCCGCCACGGTCGTCCTGACGGCGGCGGGCCATGGCAGCCACGCGGGCTGCCTGCCGCTTCGCCCCCGTCCCCAACCGCACCACGCCGATGAAGGGCGGGCTTCCCTATGAGGACTTTGTTCGTCGCCGCTGGATTCAGTCCGGCGTCGGTATTCGCACTGGCTCCGCTGGCGACATCCCTGCGCAACGCCGGCCACGAAGTCGTCATGGCCGCGTTCGACGAGCTGACCCCGACGATCACGGCCGTCGGGCTCCCAGCGGTCTCCTTCGAGACCGACGAGACCACCAAGAGCATCATGACGATGGACCGGCCGGGTGGTCCCATCAACTTCCCGACAGCTCCTGACGAGGAGGCCTGGTTCCTGGGAGCCTGGTTCGGCCGTCAGGCCGCGGTCGGCCTCCCCGGTCTGGTCGAGTTTTCGCGCCGCTGGCGTCCCGACGTCGTCATCGGCGGCACGCTCGACTACGCGACGCCCATGCTCGGTGCCACCCTGGACGTGCCGCACGTGCGACAGGCCTGGGACTGGATGCCCCTCGACGAGGCCCACCCCCATGCCGACGTCGAGCTGGCACCCGAGCTCGCGGCGCTGGGCCTCGATCACGTCCCCCAGCCGGATCTCCTGGTGGACATCTGTCCCCCCAGCCTGCACCTGCCCGAGCACAACGGTGCCCGAATGATGCGGTGGATTTCCGGCAACCGACAGCGCAAGCTCGAACCTTGGATGTACACCAAGGCGTCGCGCCCCCGGGTCTGTGTCACCCTGGGCAGTCGCCGCGAAGCGGGTAGCGGCGGCGGGGAATACCTGGACGAGCTGGTGGAACAGCTCGGTTCGCTCGAAGTGGACGTGGTCGTGGCCGCGACCGAGTCCCTCGCCGAGGAACTACGGGCCCGGCACCCCGGGATCCGCGCGGACTGGCTCCCCCTCGAGTTCATCCTCCCCACCTGCGACGTCATCGTTCACCACAACGGCGGCCTGACGGCGATGAACGCGATGGACGCCGGAGTCCCCCAGGTCATCCTCGACAGGTTCAAGCTGCTCCGAAAGTCGACGGACATGATCGAGCGGCACGGATCGAGCCTGGTGATCCACGACGAGGACAACACGCCGTCGGTCGTCGCCGGTGCGTGTGCGTCGATACTGGCCGACGCCGAGTTCGCGCGCCGGGCGCGTGCGCTGTCCGCCGAGATCCGCGCCCTTCCCGCCCCGCCTCAGATCGTCGCGGACCTGGAGAAGATCGCCGTGCCGTGGCCGGGCTGAGCTCCGCGCGGTCGAGTACGACCGCGCGGGCTCGCCCGCTGTCGAGTCCGCCCTCATTCGTCGAGGCGCGGTCGACCGGTGGTGGCGGCCACCAGCGCCTCGTACGCCAACTCCGTCGCGCGGCCCACTGGAAGGCGGCGGTACTCGGCATCGAGTACCTCGACCCCCCACACCTTGTCGTAGCCACTCCGACGCAGGGCATCGACGAACCCGGCGACGTCCAGCTCGCCCGAGCCCGGCAACCTGCGGTGCTCGAAGCAGTCGGCGAAGAAGTCCGCGCCGGGCTCCGCCGTCCCGTCGGACAGCTCGACCGAGGCGATCCACTCCGGCGGGAATCCACGCACGACGTCGACGCCGAGGCCGGCGCGCGAGATCTGCCAATTGTCGAGGATGACCCCGGCGGCGGGGTGACCTGCGCCCCGCACCAGGTCGAGGGCCTGCGCCGGCGTCGCCACCTTGCATACGGAGATGGGCTCGATGCCGATCCTGGCCCCGACGTCGGCGGCCTGGCCCGCCAGCGTCGCGAACTCGCTCACCAAGGGCCCGACGTCAGCGACCGGCCCGATCGGCGGGATCACCTTGATCAAGTCTGCGCCGAGTTTCCCGGCCGCATCCAGCAGGATTCGCCGCCGCGCGTCCGAGACCACGCGCTCCTCGCCGGTCGAAGCCCAGCCGCCCAGGGCATCGAGCTCCAGATAGCCGATCCCGTGATCGTCGAGGAGCGCGCGGATCGCGGCGTCGCCGTGGCTGTCGCGTGCGATCGCCAGATCCGGAACGTTGATGCCGATGCCGTCGAAACCCGCCGCGGCGGCGGCCTCGACCCGGGCACGGATATCCTCGGGACTCGTGGCGGCGACGTCGCCGGGCACGGTGGCGCCGGCCGTCGTCCAGCAAGTGGCCACGCGACGTGGGCTCCCGGGCGTCACGGGTTGCTCCTTGCACACGACCGACTTGTCCGGGCGGCCCCAGGACACGGGAACCGCGTGTCACTGATCATCATTCGATTTCCTCCAAGCATGCGGAACCAACCTTCCGCTTGTCGTATCGGCGGCCTAGGATAGGAACCGATGACCGAGACCTCACGCCCTCTGCGCGCCGACGCACGGCGCAACCGCGAGCGAATCACTCAAGGCGCACGCGAGCTGTTCGCGCGCCGCGGACGAGAGGTGCAGATGGATGAGATCGCGGAGTACTGCGGTCTCGGTATAGGCACGCTCTACCGGCACTTCCCCAACAAGGAGGCGCTGCTCACCGCACTGGTCCGCGAACGCTTCGAGGGAATGGCCGAGCTCGCACGCGTGGCCGACAAGCTCGCCGATCCGCAAGAGGCGTTCGAGGAGATGCTGCGGACGTATCTCGAGGCGGCCGACGGCGATGCCATCTTCCAGCTCGCGCTCATGGGCTCCACCGACTTCGACTGGGAGGCCATCGAGGAAGAGAAGCACGTCTACGCCGAGATCCTCGCGCGGATCATCGAGCGTGCGGCCCAGGCCGGGGCGGTGCGCGCCGACTTCGGCCTCGACGACTTCCGGATGCTCGTCAGCAGCATCATGGCGACGATGTACTTCTCACGAGGCGAGCCTGCGAACTGGCGCCGTCATCTCGACCTCGTTCTGGACGGCGTACGGCCCCGTCCAGAGCGCTGACCCACTCGACCGCCTGCGCCTGTTCACCGCTAGCCACCAGGGCCGGCCGCGCGATTCCCGGTACGTGCACGAGCGTCTCGCTCGTGGCGCGCCAGGTAGGAGCGCCACGTGTCGGCGAGCCCGTCCGCGAGTGTGATTCGCGGACGCCAGCCCAGCACCTCCGCGGCCCGGCGGACGTCAAGCCAAGAGTCCTGGCGGTCGAACGACCGCGCCTTGTCCCGTTCGGACACAAGGGTGCGGCCGACGACGGCCTCGAACTGCCGGTGCAGTTCGTTCAGCGAAGTGGACTCCCCCGAACCGATGTTCAGGACGACCGGTCGCTTGTCCGCGCGGAATGCGGGTGCCCGACGCAGTACCGCGAGCATCGCGCTCGTGACGTCGGCGATGTGGATGTAGTCGCGCCGCGAGCCCCCGTGCCCGAGGATGCGCAGCGGCTCTCCCGCGAGCGCCGCCTCCATCCAGTGCCCGACGACACCGTAGCCGGCGCTCGTCCGCTGTCCCGGTCCGTAGAAGTTGGCGACCCGCAGCACGACCGGCGCGATACCGTCCACCGCCGCGGCCAACGCCTCCTCCTGCTCCAGCTTGGCCCGGCCGTAGGCGGTCGTCGGGTTCACCGCGGTCAGCTCCGCATAGGGCGGTTCGCACGTTGCGTCGTACACCGTCCCGCCCGATCCCTCGAGCACGACGACAGGACGCCGACCGCTCACGGACAACACGGTGAGCAACACGCGTAGCTCAGCAATACTCTCGCTGACCCGGTCCGGGTCCCGCTCTGCGACCGCGGGGCTCATCCGATCCGGCACGAAGAACACCACGTCCACCCCGAGAAGATCCGGATCGGGGATCGAGCCGCGCATCGCCGGGTGTTCGGCGGTGTAGCCGAGCGTGGGAACCCCCTTCCACCACAGCGCACGCACCAGCCGGGCGCCGAGAGAACCGTCGGCACCGATCACGGCGGCCAGCGGTTCGTTCGCAGGACTGAACGAAGGCACCATCACGCGGACCCCCTGCCTGCAACCGCCTCCTGCGGAATCGGCCATGCCATGCTCTCCAGGGGTTCGCCGGCCGCTGCCATTATGTAAAGACCGTAAGAGGAATGGGAGAGATCGCGACCGAGGCGGTAGCACGCCTCCCGGTCGATGAAGCCCATCCGCCAGGCGATCTCCTCCAGGCAGGCGATCCGGACTCCTTGGCGGTGTTCGAGGGTCTGCACGAACTGGCTCGCGTCGATCAGCGCGTCGTGGGTGCCGGTGTCAAGCCAGGCAAAACCGCGACCCAAAGAAACCAGACGACACTTACCGCGGTCGAGGTAGTGCCGATTGATGTCCGTGATCTCCAGCTCGCCGCGCGGCGAAGGCGTGAGGTGCGCCGCGATGTCGACGACGTCGTTGTCGTAGAGGTAGAGCCCGGTCACCGCGACGTTCGAACGTGGTGCCGCCGGCTTTTCTTCCAAGGTGACCGGATCGCCGTTGGCGTCGACCTCGACCACACCATAACGCTCCGGGTCGCTGACCGGGTAGCCGAACAGCACGCAGCCGTCGATGTCGCGGACAGCGTCACGGAGCCTCCGGCCGAACCCGGGACCGTGGAAGATGTTGTCCCCCAGTACCAGCGCCACCGGCTCATCGCCGATGTGGTCGGCGCCCAGGATGAAGGCGTCGGCCAGTCCTCGCGGCTTGTCCTGCGCGGCATAGCTGAACCGCACGCCGAGCCGGGACCCCTCACCGAGAAGGCGACGAAACGATTCCAAGTACTGAGGGGCGGTTATGATCAGGATGTCGGTGATACCCGCGAGCATGAGCACCGAGATCGGATAGTAGATCATCGGTTTGTCGTAAATGGGCAAGAGCTGTTTCGAAGTGCCGAGCGTGATCGGATGCAGGCGGGTTCCGTTCCCACCGGCCAGGACGATCCCCTTCACGATTCCCTCCAGCGTGGCGCCGCACGGCGGGCAGCCCGTGTCTCGGGACCACGTACGCGGCGAACGCAGGCCCGGCGGCGACACCCGAGCGCGTCGATCATTCCGCCTCGTCTTCGCTGTTCACCCAGACCACCTGGTAGGGGAACGCGGTCATCCAGCGCTGAGTGAACTCTCCAAGGGGCGGGTGCACGGAAAGCTTCTCCAGCGTGCCGAGGTCCGCGCAGCGCACTTCTGCGATCGCGGAGGAGACGAAGACCGGTGCGTGGCTCTCCTCTGCGAGCGGGACGTGCTTGCGGTAGACGAACGAGTCGGCGATACCCGAGCTGCCGATGATGTTGGCGAGCTCGCCGAAGAACCGCTCGCGGTCCGATCCGGACATCGAGTCGGGAAACGAGAAGACGAGGGTGTGGGTCAGCATCGGGTGGTCTCCTTGAACTCTGGTCCGGTCGTCGGGATGCCCTGCCAGGTCACCATTGCGTCCTCTCCCACAGCGCTGCCGCGGCGCGGGCGTAGTGGCCGGTCTGCAGCACCAACATCAGCTCCAGCAGCTTCGCCTTGTCGCCCTCCACGGCGAAGCGGCCGGTGACCAACGCGGTGGCGACATGGAGCTCGCCGGTCTGGAACGCGACGAGGTCTGCGTAAGTGGCCGTGATCGTGAGGTCGGGGGTCTCCAGCCGTCCCCGTGCGGCCCGCGTCAGGGTGCCGCGACGCACCACCCAATAGTGGTCGATCTCGCCTTCCGGGGTATCGGTCGCGTGAAACTGCAGCCGAACGTCAGCCCGGGCCGGGGGCGCCGGGGCAGCCGTGGTCAGCCGGCTCAGCTCGGCCAGGTACTCATCGGACAGGTAGTGCACCGTCCGCGCTGCGTTCGTCCCGGCGGTCATGACGCCCCGCCTTTCCCGGCTCGCGTCCCATTTCTCACGATCATGGCTTCGACCTGGGGGAACGCGACCCGCGGCCGGTGGCGCAACGACTCGGCCAGTTCCAGGCGTGGAAACCGGCGCAGGATCTCCGGAAACACGATCTCGGCCTGGAGCTTCGCGAGCCGCCATCCTGGGCACGCATGGATGCCCGCGCCGAAGGAGATCGGGCTGCTTTCCGCGCGGGTGACGTCGAAGCGGTCGGGGTCCGTGAAGTGCTCCGGGTCGCGATTGGCCCCGGCGATGAGCACCATCAGTCGCGACCCGGGCGGGATCGCGACTCCCCCGATCTCCGTCGTCTCGTCGGTGGTGCGTGGGACCATGTGAGCAGGCGGATCCATCCGCAGTACCTCGTCGATCGCGGAACCCATGAGCGACGGGTCACCCCGCACCAGGTCCGCCTGGTCCGGGTTCTCCATGAAGAGCCGGATGCCGTTGGTGAGGAAGAACGTCGTCGTCTCGCTGCCCGCGGCGATGATCATGTGGCACATCTGGACAAGTTCCGCCCGGCTGAGCCGGGCGGCCTCGTCGTCGGTGTCGATCAGGGCGGAGAGCAGGTCGTCCCCGCGCGTGCGCTGCTTTCTGTCCACGAGCCGGCCGTAGTACTCGTCCAGGAAGTCCGCGGCCCGGTCCGCCGCCTGCAGCTCCGAAGCGGTCATTCCCAGCTCGAACACACGCTGGAAGTCCCTGATCGGTTCCCGCAGCAGCGGGGCCTCCTCCTGAGGAACACCGAGCAGGCCGGCGACGACGCTGAGAGGCAACGGGAAGCAGAAGTCGTTGCAGACGTCGCCGCCGCCGTCGCGGACGAACGGCTCCAGCAGCTCGTCGACCCGCCGCACGATGAAGGCGCGGTGCGCCGACACCCGTTTCGAGGTGAAAGCCCGACTGACGATGCGACGAAGCCGGGTGTGCTCTGGTGGGTTCGCCCACAGCATCGTCGAGCCGAGCTTGACCAGAGCGGCGTGCTGGTCCCACTCGTCGCTGAAACGCCCGGCCATGAAGGTGTGCACGTCCTTGCCGATTTGCTTGGCACGCAGAGCCGCGTTCGCGTCGTCATACCGGGATACCACCCAGGTTCCCAGCGTGCTGCGATGAACAGGCACGGCCTCACGCAGGCGGCGGTAGCGCGCATGCGGATCGACCCTGCCTTCGGGGGAGAACAGAAGCTCGGCGAACGCCTCGTTGGCAGCGTGCTCGGCCGCTGGGTGCATCGTCGTCACGTCTGCGGTCATCGGGACTCCTCTCTAACGGACTCGCCTGTGGCGCGCGAGCAACCGTCAGGCCGACGGAACACTCGCCTCGACCACATGCAGGAGCGGGGGCACCGGGGTGACACTTTCGAGCCGCAGGCCGGCGCGCTCCACCAGCGCCGTCACGCCTTTGCGCGTGTGACGGCGCCCATTCGTGTTGAGCAGGAACAGCAAGTCGATCCCCGTGGCGTACCGGATCTCCGGGCTGTCGTCGACGAGGTTGGTGATCATCAGCACCCGGCTTCCTGGCCGCGCGGCCTGCGCGGCGTTGCGTAGTGCGGTCACCGTCCACTCGTCATCCCACTCGAGGATGCTCTTGAACTGATAGATGTCCGCCCCCTTGACCGGGATGTCCACCAGACAGTCGCCCGCGAGCACCTGCGACCGCTCGGCCAGCGCACCGCCGGGGCGTAGCCGCAGATCCGGCTCGGCTACCGCCGCGGGCAGGTCGACCAGGGTCCCGTGCAGATGCGGGTTCGCCTCAAGGATCGTGGAGAGCGTGTAGCCGCGGCCGCCGCCGACGTCCACGAAGGTCCGCACTCCACTCAAGTCGAACGTCTCGGCGATGGCCGCCGAGGTCAGGCGGCTGAGCTCGGTCTGGGAACGGTTGAAGATCTCCGTGGAGTCCGGCCACTGCGCGTGCAGGTGCGAGAAGAACCTGTCCCCGTACTTCCCCTCGAAATCGCCCCGGCCGGTGCGAACGGCGTCTTCAAGGTCCGGCCACAGCTCCCAGACCCAGGGCTCGGTGACCCAGAGAACCCAGTACTTGAGCCGCTGCGGGTCGTCCTCGCGCAGCAGACGCGACATCGCGGTATGGACGATCCCGCCGGCATCCTCGTGGAAGACGCCGTAGGAGCGCAGTGCGCGCAACAGGCGCTCGAGGATCGCGCCGTCGACGTCGAGGGACTTCGCGAGGTCGTCGATGGTCACGGGGACGTCCCCGACGTGTTCTGGGAGCCCGACCTGGATGGCGGCCCGCAGCGCGGCCGGTGCGGCGGAGGCGAGAGAGATATCGCGCAGCGTTGTGATCGCCGACGAGTCCGGCATCGCGCCGCCGCCCGGCGGAGTGCTCCGGATGATGGTCATGTGGTCACCTCTCCTGTGACTGGCGGGATTTCGGTTCGTCGTGACGACCGACCGAGGGCATCACCGGCGATTCGGTTCCATGACCGTTGTCGGCGGTTCGGGGACAATGTTCAGCCGACCTGGTAAAGCGGTACTCGACCGCGACTAACTCGTGGAGGGTTCCCACCGGTCACGATGGTCGCGGTACAAGCGATGGTCCCGGCGAGGCCGGTGTCGGCGGCATATGGATGCGAAGCCAGGTGGTGCTACGCGATTATCTTCGCCAAAAGCGGAACTCGAACCCGATACTTTGCTCGTGAGCTTATGAAATCAGCCATAGCCGTCTGCAGGGTCACCGCTGATTCGACATGGACGTGATGCTGGTTTTCCCGCGATTTCCTTGGCAGCTGACCGCTTCTAGGATTGTTCAGAGCGGAGACGCTGGTCGTAGCCTTGCTGGCACTTTTGGATTTCGTCGGTATGAGCGACCGTCCAGTCGTACAGCCGACCGAACGGCTCCCGAAGGGATTCACCGAGCGGGGTAAGGGAGTACTCCACCCCGACCGGTGAAGTCGGCAGCACCCGCCGCTCGATCATCCCGTTGCGTTCCAGACGGCGCAGGGTCTGGGTCAGGACCCGCTGGGTCACACCTTCGAGGCGACGTTTGATGTCGTTGAACCGACGAGGCTTTTCGAGGACGGCCATCGCCATCATCGACCACTTGTCGGTGATCTGGTCGAGAATCGGACGGCTGGGGCAGTCGGCCCGGTAGACGGCGCCGGCGTCCTCGTTGGTGCCAGAAGTGGCCATGCCGGTATCCCCCACGATCCTTACGATGCCCAAAGTGCGTTCTTGACGCTGGTCGATCCCCGTCGGAATCTAGGTATACATCAGGAACCTAGATGCCTGCCAGGTACGGATCGGAGATCTGCATGCACCACGACGCCTACGCGACCCTGCGAGTGAGTCGCGAGGCCGGCATCGTCCGCGTCACCCTCGACAACCCACCCGTCAACGTCCTCGACGTCGCTCTCATGACGGACCTCCGGCGGCTGCTGACTACATTGCGAGACGACGACTCGGCCCGGGTGATCGTGTTCGACAGTGCCGACCCGGAGTTCTTCATCGCCCACGTCGACATGTCCCTCGTCGACGCGCCGGACGCCTTCGACGAACTCGCGGCCGAGGTGCCCGCCGGTCTCAACGTCTTCCAAGCGCTGGGGGAAATGTTGCGGCAACAGCCTCAGGTGACGATCGTCAAGCTCGCTGGCCTGGCCCGCGGCGGAGGGGCGGAATTCGTCACAGCCGCGGACATGGCGTTCGCGGCGATCGGCCCCACCGGAATCGGCCAGATCGAGGCCCTCATGGGAATAGTGCCCGGCGGCGGAGGCACCCAGTACCTCGCCGGCCGGATCGGCCGCAATCGCGCTTTGGAGGCGGTGCTCAGCGCCGACCTGTACGACGCACAGACCGCCGAACGCTACGGCTGGGTCAACCGGGCACTCCCCGCCGACGAGCTCGACGACGTTGTCGACCGCCTGGCCCGCAACATCGCCGCACTGCCCGATGGCGTGGTCGCCGCCGCGAAACACGCCATCACCCCCGACGATCTGGCCGAGGGCTACCGGCGAGAACACGACGCCTGGGCGGACCAGTTCGTCCGGCCCGCGGCCGAACGGTTGATCCGAGCCGGTCTGGCTCACGGCGCCCAGACCCGCGACGGCGAACGTGATCTGGAGGGTTTGCTCCGCAGGCTGGCAGGCTGATCAGTGCGGCACCCTGGGCGCTCCTTTCGCCGGTTTCGCCTTCAGAGTGAAACATCTGATGGGAGCGATTGCCCGGCGGCCGATCCGGGTACCTGAAGGATCATGTGGATGGTGCTGGTGATCCCGTTGCTGGTCATGTCGTTCGCGCTGCTGATGGAGCGCGTCGAAGCGAATGTGCCCGAACGAGATCTGAGTCGCGCTCCCGAACCGATCTGAGTCACCGTACGACACCGGCTACTGCTGGTCCTCGGACTCCGGTTAGCGGTGCACCCGGTGTTGGACTCCGCGTAGCGTCGTGGCCATGTCCAAGGGACAGAAGCCCGCTTTGAGCTTCTGGGGTCTGCTGGGCCGCGTGGCCGGGTTCCTGTTCGGCGTCAGCCTGACAGTCTTCGCCGTGCTGACGATGACAGGCGACATCGTTTTCCTGAACGGAGCGGGTGAGCCCACCACCAATGTCTTCAACCGCATACTGCTCGGGCTGGTCTACGGCGTCTTGGGACTGACGAGTGCGGGTGCCGCCATCGCCGGATTCCCCGAGGCGCCACACAGCAGCAACGGGCGCACCGATCGCGAGAGCGGCTTCGACAGCGACGGTGACGCCGACGGCGAGTTCGACTGAAAGCCCGCGGTACAACGTCACGTGTCTGCCTGAAGCCCTTCCTGGATCAGGTTCCCGGCGGCGCTGCGGCCCAGCCGGAGGAAAGGGGCGGCGCGGCCGATGTCGCGATCGGTGAACTCGTAGACGCCCCGGCAGGCCTGCGATCGCGCCGGTCAGCGCCGCCACGACGTCCCGCGCGTGCCGCGCCGCGCGGATCAGATCGGTGGAGCCGTCCTCATCATGCTCGGCGACGTAGGCATCGCCCTCGGTCAGCCAGAGCGACTCCACCTCGTCACCACGCCGCGCCTCACACACGACCCGTCGCGCCGTGGCCGGGGCGAACCACCAGGCCCCTGTCCACGGCCGACGGCCGGTCACGAACACGGCGTCACCGTCCGGGCCGGGGAACGAATCGCCCTGCTCGTCCGGGACGGCGTAGTGGGATCGCCCCGTCTCCTTCGGGACGCACAGCGTGTTCGCCACCGCGAAATCCACCTCGTCCGGAAGATCGGCGCCGGTCAGCGCGACGGGATACACGGACTCGCCCGTCCAGCTCCCGACCGCCCAGCCGCGTGCGGTCAGCCGGATGCCGGTCCGCTCGGGCGGCGCACCCTGTCGCACGGCTTCGTCCAGCGCCAGCACCAGATCAGGGTCGATGACGGACTCGATCACGGCGCACAGAGTACGTCACCCGCACACCGAATCGAGGTGCGCCAGGAGCAGAGAGGTCGTGGCCTCGGCGGCTTCCTCGGGGATGTTGTGCCCGATTCCCTCCAGGACCTCCAGCCGGTACGGGCCGGTGACCCAGTTCTTGGTCGCGTGGATACCCGAAGGCGCGACCATGGTGTCCTTCGTGCTCGCGATGAAGAGCGTCGGGACCGTGACCGGCCGCTCGTAGCCTTCGAAGTCGTTGGCCCGGTACCAGTTCAGGGCGGCGGTCAGGGCGCCCGGCTCGGAAAGCCGCCGGAAGTACTCCGCACACTTTTCCAGTGGGACGCCCGGGAGCTTGGGCGGCCCTGACGCGAGAATCGAGTCCTCCGGGATCGGAGCGGGCTGCCGGAAGAAGTCCATGTACTCGGACGCCTTCCGCTGTGCGGGATCGGTCCGCAACGCTTCGGCGAAGGCGCCGAGATGCGGCACGGAAACGGCGGTCAACGACCGCACCCGGCGGGCGTGTTCCGCCGCGGCGATCCAGGCGACCGCGGCGCCCCAGTCGTGGCCTACCAGATCGAACCTGCGCCACCCCAGCGCGTCGGCCATCGCGTGGACGTCCTCGACGGCGTGGTCCAGCTGATAGTTCCCGATTCCGGCGGGCCGTACGTCCGGCGAGTAACCCCGCTGGTCCGGAGCCACCACCCGGTAGCCTGCGGCGGCGAGCGCGCGCAGCTGATGCTCCCACTCGATGCCGAATTCCGGGAAACCGTGCAGCAGGAGCACTTTCCGGCCATGGCGTGGCCCGGCTGCGACGGCGTCGAAAGTGCCTGCGGGCGTGGGAATCCGCAGCGGGGTGAGCCGCGGCGATTCGGCGGCGGACGCCGTGCCCGCGATACCGAGAGATGCCACACCGACGGCGGCCGTGGCGCTCAGTTTGATGAAGTCACGGCGAGAGGGAGGGATCGACATACGGCCAGCCTGGCGGCCGACCGGGACGAGGACCATCGGGCACGCCCCCGTTGTCCCGCTGGGGCAAGCCCTACCCGCGTTCACGGAAGCCGTGACAACGACCGTTTCGGCCACCGGCCTCGTTACCGCCGGGGTGGAAGGCCAGTGCGTGCAGGCGGGCTATGTGACGGCTGAAACCGGCATGCTGAGCCGGTCGTCCACAGAGGACAGTCAGTGAGCGGTTGCTCGCAGCGCAGCGGCGGCAGCGGACCGGACGGCCGGGTGGGGGTCGGACAGTGCGTCGGCGAGGAGGGAACGCAGACTGTCAGGGGCGGCGGTTCGGCCCAGGGCGGTCGCGGCGTTGGCCCGGACGCGTGGCCTGGGGTCACCCAAGGCTTCGGTCAGCAGCGGGAGCGCCTTTTCGTGGGTGATCCGCCCGAGTGCCGTGGCGGCGCGGGATCGGACCAACTCGTCCTCGTCCTTGAGCGCGTTGGTCAGCGTCCAGATGTAGGACGCGTCGGCTCGTTGGCCGATGATCCAGACGATGGCGCGGCGGACGAGCGGGTCGGGATCGTGGCCGGGCAAGTGGTACCGCGTGCCGATGCGGGCGAGGATTCGCCCGGCGAGCTTGCGGACACGCCGCTCGCGGGTGGTCAGCAGCACCTGCACCACGGTGAGCGCGACCGAGTCATCGGCCAGGCGAGCCAGGCCGAGGAGGGCGGTGTGGACGTGCGAACTGTCGCAAGCGGCAGCCAACCGGCCGAGAGCGCGGCGGTCGCCGTGCTTGGCCAGGACGCGGAAGGCCCGCGCGCGGACGCCGGGGTGGACGTCGTCGGTCGCTTTGAGGGCGGCGGGTGTTGCCAGCGGCCCGCCGATCCTGTTCAAGGCCAGAAGGGCGCCCTCACGAACGTCTGGCGAACCATCGTCGAGCAGCGGCACGATCGCCGGCGCGGCCTCCGGCGCTTCGAGCTTGCCCAGTGCCTCCATCACGGGCAGCGCCGGGACGCCGTCGGACTCGCGCAGTACGTCGATCAGCGGACCGGTCGCCTCGGTGACGCGCAGGTTGCCGAGCACTTCCGCGGCCGCGAAGCGGCCTGGGCGGCGGTGGCGCAGGTGCTCGATCAGCACCGGCGCGACCCGAAGATCACCGGCCCGGCTCAGTGCACGGGTGATTTCATGTTCCGCGCCGTGATCTACCCGCCCCAGCGCATCGGCCAGGACGTCCAGCCGTTTCGGGTCGCTGGTCTCGGCGATGCGCTGGGCGGCGCCGCGGCCGAACCAGATCCGACCGCGGTTCGTCTCGTTCAGCAGCGTCACCAGCAGGTCGAACACCTCCTCGGAGGCCTGCGCGGTGAGGCCCTCCAGAGCGGCCTGAACGACGCTGGCGGCGGGGTCGGACAGGCCCCGCATGAGGATCGATTGACAGGCGGGGTCGTGGCCGGAACCGAGGGCGCTGACAGCGATGGCGCGGACCGCGCCGTTCGGATGGGCCGCCAGGGCGGCCACCCAGGCCGACCCGACCGGCTCGGAGACGACCGCGTGCGCGTGCTCGTAGAGCGCCTTATGCGCCTCGGCGCGCGCCTCCGACCAGCCTTCCGGCTCGATCGGTTCGAGATCGACCAGCCGGGCGACCAACGCGTCCCCGATGACCGAATCCTGAGGTTCGTGCATGACGTCCAGTGTGCCCGGCCGCGCCACCGAAATTCGCCCGGTGGAGCACGCGCGAAATCGGCGGCGCCCGACTTTCGGGCCTACAAGCCAGTGCGCCTGGACACCTACCGTGATTTGGTCTAGACCTATCAGGAGAGGAGCTCCGCTGTGAAGTTTCCCCGCTCCGCCGTCAAAGTCGCGATACTGACCGTCGTGCTCGGCACGGTCTCGGTGTTCACCGCCGTCCCCGCCCTCGCGCACGGCTCGATGGGCAACCCGATCAGCCGGATCATGCAATGTTTCCAGGAGGGTCCGGAGAACCCGCGGTCGGCCGCGTGCAAGGCCGCCATCGCGGTGGGTGACAGCTGGCCGATCTACGACTGGGACGAGGTCAACATCGGCGACGCCAGCGGCCACAGCCGCGAGATCATCCCGGACGGCAAGCTGTGCAGCGCCGGCCGGAGCAAGTACAAGGGGCTCGACCTGCCCCGCGCGGACTGGCCGGCGACCACGATGCCGGGCAGCGGCCCGTACACCTTCAAGTACCAGCTGACCGCCGCGCACCCGGGCACCTTCGAGCTGTACGTCACGAAGCCGAGCTACGACCCGACGAAACCGCTCAAGTGGTCCGACCTGGAAGCCACCCCGTTCTACAAGCAGAACAACCCGCCGATCGTCGGCAACGCCTACCAGCTCAAGGCGAACCTGCCCGGCGGACGCACCGGCAGGCACCTGATCTACTCGATCTGGCAGCGCCACTGGCCCGACTCCGGCGAGGCCTTCTACTCCTGCTCGGACGTGATCTTCAACTGACTCCGCGGACCAGTTGCATTTCGGTGGGACACGAAGGCCTCCGGTCGGTGAAGCGGTTCGCGGACAGCTCCACTTCGCAACCGGAGGCCTTCACTCACCGGTCCTGGTGTCGCGGCGCTCCAGGGCCAGCAGGTCGAGCAGGCCGGGGAGCCGGCGGTTGATTTCCGCCCGGCGCAACCGAATTCCCTTCCGGTTCCCGTAATTGATCTCGTGGATGAGGCCGGCCTCGCGCAAAACCCGGAAATGGTGCGTCTGCGTCTGCTTGGACACCGGGAGA
Source organism: Amycolatopsis oliviviridis (assembly GCF_014654365.1). Taxonomy (GTDB): domain Bacteria; phylum Actinomycetota; class Actinomycetes; order Mycobacteriales; family Pseudonocardiaceae; genus Amycolatopsis; species Amycolatopsis oliviviridis. The sequence continues at coordinate 1,046,406 of NZ_BNAY01000001.1, read as the reverse complement.
TCGAACGAGTTGCAGGTGCGCTCGCGGTCGCTCCCGTCCGCCGCCAGCTCCACGATCACGGTGCGGCGATGCTCGTCGGCGAGCGCGCGGAACACCGTGCCCAGATCGGCATTCCCGGCATCTTCGGCCGGACCCGAGCCGGTCATCGCCTCACCTCTTTCAGGTACGTCTTGCATCGTACCTCACGGTCGTGCTTGACTTCAGGTACGACGAACGACGTACCTGAAGGTGCGTGGCAACCGCGCCGGGCTTCGCTTGCGCACGAAGCCTGCCTGCGGCGCCCGTCGCTTCCCTCCTCGGAAAGGTTGCGGCCATGACGCCTTCCCGCGTCCTGATCCACGGTGCCGGTATCGCCGGCCCCGCTCTCGCATACTGGCTGGCCCGGCGCGGGTATCGGCCGACGGTCGTCGAGCAGGCCAAAGAGCTCAGATCCGGCGGCAGCGCCATCGTCGTCAAGGAACCGGCGCTGACGGTCGCCAGGAGCATGGGCATCCTCACGCGGTTGCGCGAAGTCGCCACCGGCTCAAGCGTCCTCTCGGTCCTCGATCCGGACGGGCGGCAGCTCCTCCGGGTCCCGACGACTTCCCCGCAGTCGGTCGAAGTGACCCGATCCGACCTGTCCGCGGTGCTCCACCAGGCAGCGCGCGACGACGCGGAGTTCCTCTTCGACGACACGATCACCGGCCTCCGGCAGGACCGATCAGGGGTCGAAGTCACCTTCCGCCGGTCACCGCCGCGCCGTTTCGACCTGCTCGTCGGTACGGACGGCATCCATTCCCCGGTGCGCCGCCTGGTCTTCGGACCGGCGGAGCGGTTCACGACCGGTCTGGGCATGTACGGCGCGACGGTGCCGGTGGAGCCCAGCGCACTTGATGACCCGGAGGCGGCTGTGATGCTGACCGCGCCCGGCCGGATGCTCACCATCCACCCGTCCCGCGGGAGGCCACTCGCGATGTTCACCTTCCGCGGCGGGCGGGTGCCCGGCTACGACCGCCACGACACCGCGCTCCACAAGCGCATGGTGGCCGAGGCGTACGCGGGGATCGGCTGGCGAAGCCCCGAGCTGGTCGAGGCGTACCAGAACCACCCCGCGCCCTTCTTCGATCCACTCGCCAACGTGCGGATGGACACGTGGTCGCGCGGCCGCGTTGCCTTGCTCGGCGACGCGGCATCCGCGGTGGCCCTGCTCGGCGACGGGTCGAGCATGGCGATGGCCGGTGCACACACGCTGGCCGAAGCGCTCGCAGCGCATCCCGGTGACCATGCGCGAGCCTTTCAGGCCTACGAGACGAAGCACCGGCGGCTGGTGGACCCGAGGCACCGGCGCGTCGGCCTCGTCGCCACGCTGCTCGTTCCGCGAACTCGGCACGGGCTGGCGCTGCGCAATCTCGCCGGCCGAGCCGTCGGCCTCGCCACCCGCACCCGAAACACCGTGCCCGCCAAGCAGAACAGCCGACTCTAAGACCGAGTGCGCCCGTACCGTCACAGTATTATTCGCCTTGCTGGTCACGATCGACCTTCCGGAGGTGGCTGGTGGCACGGGTAGTCGTCGTTCACGGAGTCGGACAGGAGTTCCTCGGGCCGGAACTGATGTGCCATCAGGTCGGACCCGCGCTGCGGGACGGCATCCGGCTGGCAGGCGAGGTGGATCCGGACGCCGAGGTGGCCTGCGCGTTCTACGGCGACCTGTTCTTCCCACCTGGCGTCCGGTCCTGGCACCTGCCGCCATGGGACGAGCATGACGTCGACGGGCTGGAAGCCGACCTGCTGGACTCTTGGTGGGCAGGAGCAGTCGCGGTCGACCCGGACATCGCCGACCCGGCGGGAACCCGTGGTGCCGCAGGATTCGCGGTCTCCCGCGCGCTGTCGTCCCGTGCGGTCCGGGCGAGATTGGACGCTCTCAGCGGATCACGGTTCTTCGCCGCGGTGTCCGACCGGTTGCTGATCTTCGCCCTCAAGCAGGTCCGCCGATATTTGACCGAGCGGCCGCTTCGCGAGGCCGTGCGTGCTCGGGTCGCCGCTGCGATCGACCCGGACACCCGAGTGCTGGTAGGGCACTCGCTGGGTTCGGTCGTGGCCTACGAAACGTTGTGCGCCGATCCGAGTCTCCCGGTCACCGATCTGGTGACGCTCGGCTCTCCACTCGGCCTGCGGTCGGTGGTGTTCGACCGGCTCGACCCGGCGCCGATCGGAGAGGTCGGACTGTGGCCGGGCACCGTGCGCCGCTGGACGAACATCGCCGACCAAGGGGACGTCGTCGCGCTGCCGGGCCGTCTGGCGGACCGCTTCCCGGACGTGCAGGACGAAACGATCGCCAATGGCGTCCGCATGCACGATCTACTCCGGTACTTGACAGCGCCCACGACCGGACGTGCGATCGCCCGAGGCGTCCGGAACGGCGATGAATCATGAGCCGTCGCTTCTTGATCGCGCTCGGCGTCGGCGTCTACCGGGACAGCGGGATAACGGACCTTCCAGGGGCTCCCGACGACGCCGACCGCGTACGCCGGGTGTTCGCCGACCTCGGGTACCGAGAGGTCCTTCCTGATCTGGCGTCCGTGCCCGGCCGGGAGGTTCCCCACCGAATCGAAACCTGGGCCCACGAAACACGACTGGGTGCCGAAGACATCGTGGTGGTCTATTTCGCCGGGCACGCCGAGAAGAACGCCGAACGGCACCATCTGCTGTGCGCCGACTACGAGCCGGGGCGGTGGACGACGGCATTGCCCAGTGAGGAGCTGGCAAGACCACTGGTCGGCCACGCCTTCCGGAACCTGCTCGTCGTGCTCGACACCTGCTACGCGGGGGCCGGCGGCGGCGAGGTCGCCGCAATGGCGGCGGATCTGGCGACGACACAGCCGAAGCCGGTGGGCCGCTGGACATTGACGGCGGCGCGCGGCAAGGAAACCGCCGAAGACAACGTGTTCGTCGACGCGCTCGAACACGCCCTCATGTCGCTCGGCCGCACTCCCGGTGTCGAGGAGATCGTCCAGAGCATCAACGCCTACTTCTCCGCACATGGCCGACGGCAGCACGCCACGTATTCCACCGTCGACAACCCCGGCACCAGCCCCTTCTTCCACGCCACGAACGGCAGCGGAGCACTCGATCACGCCCGCATCGCCGAGTTGCACCGGCTCGACAACGCACGCTTCGGCACCTCAGGTCGCGGTGTGCGCGACGTGACCGACCCGGGAGACCATTTCACCGCCCGCGCGACGGCACTCGCCGAACTCCTCTCCTGGCTGGGCTCCGACACACACGACCGTCGCGCACGGGTCGTCGTCGGCGATCCCGGTTCGGGCAAGACCGCCCTGCTGGGCCGGTTGCTCATGCTCACCGACCCACGCCACCCGGCTCGCCATCATCTCCGGCAGCGGGCGGAGCCCAGCCGTGAAATGGACGTCCTGGCACTGCACGCGCATGCCGACGACGTCTTCACCGAACTGGCCACCGTGCTCGGGCATCCGCAAGCGACGGACGCCGAACTCCAGCTCATGCTGAACAAGCGCGAAACTCCGCTTCTGCTGATCATCGACGGCCTGGACGAGTCCGCGGAAGGTACGCGATTCGCCCGGCTGTTGCGGCCGTTCACGACACTTCCCGGGCTGCGGCTCGTGATCGGCTCGCGTCGCGCGCTCCTGCCCGAACTCGGCACCGGCATCGCGGTGATCGATCTGGATGAACCAGACCATCTCGCCACCGCCGACATCGCCCTCTACGCCTTGGGCATCCTCCTCGATACTCAGGATCCGAACAGCCTCTCCCCCTATCGTGGCCGACCGGAGGAGGCCGCGGCGCTCGGCGCGGTGATCGCCGAGAAAGCCGCTCGTATGTTCCTGTACGCCCAGGTGACGGCGAGCGCCGTCGTCAAGGGCCAGATAACCGTCGGCACCGCGGAACCCGACTGGAAGGATCGGCTGCCGAACGACATCAACCAGGCCTACTCCACCTATTTCTCGCGGTATGGCGACCAGCGGATGAAAGTAGAGCGCCTGCTGCGACCGCTCGCGTACGCGCAAGGTTCGGGCCTGCCCCGGTCGACCGTGTGGCCTGCCCTGGCCACCGCGCTTTCAGGCAAGGAATGCACCGCCGAAGACGTGTTCTGGCTGCTTGAAACGGCGAGTGAATACATCGTCGAGTACCCGTCGGCGAACGGTCCGGTCTACCGGCTGTTCCATGAAACGATGGCCGACTATCTCCGCCGATCGTTCCCGGACGCGGACTCTCACCGGACGATCACCTTCGCTCTCCTCGGCCTGATTCCCGCCGACCGGTCCGGACACCGGGAGTGGCCGGTCGCGCCCCCGTATCTCCACCATCATCTGGCCGCCCATGCCGCCGCGGGCAAGGTGCTCGACCGCTTGCTGGCCGATGCCGATTTCCTTGTGTACGCCGAACCCGACGGCCTCCTCTCGGCCCTGCACGACCTACCTGCCCGGCTCGATGGAGCGACCTATCGAGCGTCCGCGGCCACCCATCGTCGGCTGTCCCCTCGGCGACGGCGGCAGATTCTCGCCATGGACGCCGCGCGCTTGGACGCCCCGGACCTTCATCGTGCTCTTTCGCGGAATCTGACGTGGGTCACGCGCTGGGCCACCGGACGGCAGAACAGCCTCGCCTTGAGCACGGACATCTCGGGCGACGAAAGCATCGTGTCGATGGCGTGCACGACGACGTCCGATCACGCCATGGCAGTCACCACCGGAACGGATCGGACGGTACGCGCCTGGGATCTCACGACCGGGCTACCCGGCGCCACCCTCGACGCGGGGATGGCGGACCCCGTCGCTTGCGCTGTGGCGCCCGACCGGTCGCTGGCCGTCGTCGGCGACAGTGCGGGGACATTGTGGCTGTGGGACCTCATCACCGGCGTCCACACCGAATCACCCAGCGATCACGGCAGGGTTCACGCCGTGGCCTGCGGGACTCTTCGCGGCCATCCCATCGCGGTCACCGGCGGCGAGGACGGCACTCTGCTCGTCCGGGATCTCGTCACCCTCGAGCACCGCGTGCTGAACGGACGCCGGGGACGGATCACGGCGGTGGCCTGCCGGACCGTCGGTGATCGTCCGACCGCCGCCGCCATCGGCAGCGACGACGTCATCCAGGTCTGGGATCTCGTCGACGGCACACTTTTGCGGTTGCTCGGTCCTCACCGGCAAGTGGTGGATCTCGATCTCGCGGAGCTCGACGGTGATCCGGTGGTGGTGACGGCCGGCGACTCGACCAAGGTATGGGATCTCCGCACTGGCGCCGTTCGCCTGGAGACGGGTCTCGGGGACGGCTGGATCAACGCCGTCGCCTGTACCACCGTGGACGGTCATCCGGTCGCCGTTCTCGGCGGAGACCAGGGAACAGTCCGTGTTCGCGACCTCTCGACCGGCGAATTGCGCGCTGAGCTCCCCGGACACCGAAGCTGGGTCAGCGCGGTCTCTCACGTGGACGTGGACGGGCGCCCTTTCGCGGTGACTGCGAGCGGCGACGGGACCCTTCGCAGCTGGGACCTCACGACGGCGGCGACCGCCGGGTCCCCCGCTCCGAGCCACACGGCCGAGATCACGGCCATCAGCGGAGCCATCGTTTCCGAGCGCGCTGTGCTGGTCAGCGCCGGCGAAGATCGCACCGCGCGGGTGTGGGACGTGACGACCGGCGAGACACGCGCGGTCCTGGGCGACCCGGGCACGGCCCTTCACGACGTGGCCACCACCCACCTCGACGGCCGCTCCCTGGCCGTCACCGGAGCGGCGGACGGCACGGTCGGCGTGTGGGATCTCGACACCGGCGAAGCGCGCTACGCCCTACGCGGTCACTCCGGGCTCGTGCACCTCGTCACCTGCGCCGAGGTGCACGGCAAGCCCACGGCGATCACCGCGAGCAGCGACCGCACGATCCGGGTATGGGATCTCGCCACAGGTGAACCCACCTGGATTCTCGACGGGCACGAGGGCGCGGTGCGCACCGTCGCGACGTCGACCGTCGGGGGCGAACCCGTACTGCTGACCGGCGGGCACTTCGGTCCGGTGCGGATCTGGAATCTGGCGACCGGCGATCTGCGCGGCACCTTGACCGATTCGTCCGGAGGAGGCGCCATCGCCACCACCACGATCGGCGGACTTCCGGTGGCCGTCGTCAACAGCAGGCGCGACAACAGCACTGGTGTCTGGGATCTGACAAGCCTGACCCGAACGAACCTGGCCGCCCCACCGGCGCGTGCGCTGGCCGTTCACGACCCGATCCGCGGCGGCGACCCGGTAGTCGTGCTCGCCTGCCTCGACGACACCGTCCAGATCTGGAATCTGATCCATGACGAGCACCGAATCACGTTGCGCGGCCACGTCGGGCGGATACGCCAGGTGGGCTGCTCGGTGATCAAGGGCAGGCCGGCGGTCGTCAGCCTGGGAAGCGACGACACGGTACGGCTGTGGGACATGGGTACCGGTAAGGAGCTGGCTGTGTTCGACTTCGCCGGTCCGGTCAACGCGGTACGGCATTTCGTCCGGGACGGCTGCCTCGCCGTGGCCACGGGGACGGATCTCGTTGTGCTGGAGCAGAAAGACGGCTGACTTCGCGGCGGCTACTCCCCTTCGGCGAGGGTGAGCCGGTCGTCGTAGGGATACCGGTCATGCTCGCCCCGAGAGTCCATATGGGGCCTTCACCGTCTTGAACGTGGCGCTCGGGACGTGCTGTCCTGTTGTTCGGTGCGGTGCGTCCAGGCAGGCGTCGCCGGAGTGCGCTGGGTTGGGTGGTCGTGAGTGGCGATTCGTGTTCTCTTGAGGGGTAGGGCCGAGGTGTCGTGTTCGTGGTCAGGTCGGTGGCTCTGCGCGGCGTAGGGCTCAGGGCACTGGCTGTGTGGATTTTGGTGCGTTGGATGCACCGAAATCCACACAGTCCCGCGTGACCGGACCGGTCGCGTAGGGGTGTGTGGAAACAGGGACGTTGAACGTCCCTGTTTCCACACACCCCTCACGCTCAGCGACGCCACGCGCTCGTCCACGAGGCAAGTGTGTGAAGGGCGAGTTCCTCGGCTGAGCCGAGAGAAGGGGCCTTCATGGGATTGCCACGCGGCCGGACACATTTGCCTTATCTCTCAATAAGCCCGCTCTGCGCCGAAGTCGGCCCCCTTGGTTTCGGCGCTGAACAGCAAGGCGACGAGGGTGACCACGATGGTGGCGACCAGGTACAGCACGACGGCGGTCGTTCCATGGTTCTTGACGAGCCAGACGGCGATGAGGGGAGCCGGAGCGCCGGCGATGATCGACGAGCCCTGGAAGACCAGGGAGGCTCCGGCGAAGCGGCGCTCGGTCGGGAAGAGTTCCGCGATCCAGGCCGCCTCCGGACCGGCGAGAAGGCCGTGCAGTGCCGCGCCGACGCCCACGCCGACATAGAGCAGCGGCAGGCTGTCGGATTGGACCATCAGGAAGAACAACGGCGCCCAGACCGCCAGTCCCGCGGCGGGGACCAGCATCGCGATTCGCCGTCCGACCACATCCGACCAGTGGCCGCCTGCGAGCATGCCCGCGAACTGCAGCAGGGATCCGACGGTCACCGCGAGAAGGACGTCGGATTTGGTGTATCCGAACGAAGTCGTGGCATAAGCCACCACGAAGACGGTGTAGACGTAGAACGCGACGTTCTCGCCCAGTCGCACGCCGAGGCCGCGCAGGACCGGTCCCGGGTGAGCGAGTGTTTCCAGGATGCTCGACCGCGACCGTTGGGCCGCGGCGGAGTCCGCACGTGAACGCGCCTGCTGGAACACCGGCGACTCGTCGATGCGGCGGCGGATCCAGAAGCCGATGACCAGCAGCGGAACGGCGAGCAGGAAGCCGATGCGCCAACCCCACTGGGCGAACTGCCCACTGGACAGCGCCATCGTCAGCAACCCCACGACCCCGGTCGCCAGCACTGTGCCGAGCGGGGCGCCCGCCTGCGGCCAGGCGGACCAGAACCCTCGGCGGCGAGGGCTTCCGTACTCGCTGACCATCAGCACGGCGGCACCGAACTCGCCACCGAGCGCGAAGCCCTGGACCAGGCGCAGGACGACGAGCGAGATCGTCGCCCCGATCCCCGCCTGCGCGTAGGTGGGCAGCAACCCGATGGCCGAAGTGGACAGTCCGAGCAGCAGGAACGTCACGACCAGCATGGGTTTGCGGCCGAGGCGGTCGCCGAGATGCCCGAAGACGATGCCGCCGATCGGCCGCGCGACGAACCCCAGTCCTTGGGTGGCCAGAGCCAGCAGCAACTGCGCGACGGCGTTACCGCCGGGGAAGAACAGCGGCCCGAGCACGGTCGCGGCGAGGATGCCGTACAGGGCGAAGTCGTACCACTCCAGGACAGCCCCGGCGGTACTACCCGCCAGCACACGGCGGAACGCCGAACGGCTCACCCCGGCCGTCGGCTTCGCTACGGCCACCTCGTCCGGGCTGGGCAGGTCGGGCATGTTCGCTCTCCTCGGAACGGCGACCGGTCAGCGTGCGATAGCCGGACACTGACGTCCTGATATCGGGCACCGTGAAGATAGTCGCTTACCCCGGAGCCCGCAATCAACCGTGGTCAGCCCGGATGTGGCAGCCAGTCTCGAGTGTCCCGATGACGGCCCAGCCCGACCGCGTCGAACTCGTCGAAGTGGTGGTCGCCCCTGACCGCCCCGAGGTGCCGAAGAGCTTGGGAGATCGGACTACCGGCTGCCGCCGATGGCTCGCCCTCGCCCAGATGCAGTGGTCCGAGAATCACCTTTCCGCCATCCCATACCTGCGCGGACTGCATCCCTGCCCCGCCGAAGAACTCGGCCTCGGCGTAAGCCACGGGACCGTTGGCCGAACAGGCCGCCAGCGCACGGTCGAAGCCGGCGGGAGCCTTCCAGAACCCGGCGAGTTCGGCCGCTCCGGCGACGGTCACCGCGTCGAAGAACTCGTCGGTCATGGGCAGCAGGAACAGGCGCTGACCGAGAGGCACGATGCGTGCCTCCTCGACAGAGCCGGCCAGTGCGCGGAGCACTGGTTCGGCGGCGATGGCCGCTTGCAGGCAATACATGTCGGCATTCTCGCCTGGCCGCCAATACCCGGACGATCACCGCGCCGACATCAGTTCCCCGGCGTCAGCTTGGCCCGGACGGCCACGGCGTCCGGGTGCCCAACGCTGCTGAGCAACGCTTCCGCCCGTTGCCAGGCCTGACGGGCCGCGTCGACATCTCCCGCGTGATGACGGGCGTCGCCCAACTGATCGGCGGTGGCGGCCTCGCTGTACGTGTCGCCCAGGTCGTGGAAGAGATCGCCGGCCAGCGCGTGATAGTCGGCGGCGAGGAGGTATTCGCCGCGCCGGTGGTGCACGTAGCCGAGGGTGCGCAGGACGTGGGCTTCGCAGTCGCGGTCGCCGACGTCGCGCAGCAGCTGTAGTGCCTCCGAGCTGTAGGCGATCGCGGGTTCGTCCTGCCCGAGCCGGGCGCTGTACCAGCCGAGCGCACTGACGCTGAAGGCCTCCCATGGACGATTCTCCCTGGCACGGAACAACTCCAGCGCCCGGTACGCGTGGTTCAGTGCGGTCTCGTGGTCTTCGCGACCCCCGCCCGCGAGACCGAGGGAAAAGTGGGTCGTGGCTTCCCCGGTGAGATCGCCGATCTCCTGATACAGGGTCAGCGCGCCGGTCAAGTCCGCCAAGGCCTGCGCATGATCGCCGGCCATGCTGTGCACCCGGCCGAGCAGGTGCAGGGCGGCGGCTTGCGCGGCGCGATCACCGAGGCGCTTCGCGGCGTCCAGAGCGATCCGCTGGGTCGCGGCCCGCTGGTCCCAGCGGCCGCTGCGGGTGAGGAACGTCGAGATCGTCCACGGTAGCTGCCACGCGTGCGTGTCGAAGTCCCCGGAAGCGACGGTGAGCTCGATCGCCGCGAGTATCGAGGCGTGCTCGGCGCTGAACCAGCCGATCGCCTCGTCGTAGGTCGCGATAACACCGGGCGCCGCTCCATCACGCGGTTCGGTCAGGGTGATCGGCGGCCAGTGCGGGGACAATCTGCGTTCCGCGGCGAATCCGGTGTGGAGATAGTGATCCAGCACCCGCCCGAGCGCCTCCCGCGTTTCGTCCTCGGACGCCTGCTCCCGGGCGAAGGCGCGGAGCAGGTCGTGGGAACGGAACCGGCCGGGACTGTGCTCGTCGACCATGTGCGTCCGGTTCAGCTCGGCGAGCAATGGCCGCACCCGGACGGTCGTCACGCCTGCCAGCGCGGACGCCGCGGCCAGGCCGATGTCCGGTCCGGAGTGGACACCGAGGAGCCGGAACAGCCGAGCCGCTTCGACGGAAAGCCCGTGGTACGACCAGGAAGTCACCGCGCGCACGCTGGAGGCCGGATCACCCGCGTCCAGCGCGTCGAGGCGGCCCTGTTCGTCCCGCAGTTCCGCGACGAGCGCCCGCAACGGGAAGCCGGGATGCGCGATCGCCCTCGCGGCCACCACGGCCAGAGCCAGCGGCAGTCCCCCGGTGAACCGGACCAGTTCCTCGACGTCGGCCTCGTCGGCGAGCTCGCGCCGGTCGATCCGGTGGGTCAGCAACGCCGCTGCCTCGGACACGTCCAGCATCGGCATCCGAAGAGGGTGGGCCTGTTCGGCCGCGACGAGCCCGGTCAGCCGGCTGCGGCTGGTGACCACCACCAGGCACTCGCTCCCGCCGGGCAGCAACGGCCGGACCTGGCTCTCGTCCCTCGCGTTGTCCAGCACCACCAGCAGACGTCGTCGCGCCACCAAACCGCGGAACAGCGCGCCGCGCCCGTCGGCGTCGTCCGGAATCCGCTCCGGCGAAACCTGGAGCGCGTCCAGGAAGCCGCGCAGCACCACACCAGGTTCGAGAGGCGCCGCGGTGGGATCGAAACCCCGGAGATTGACGTACAGCTGACCGTCAGGGAACCGGTCGAGCCGGTCATGGGCCCAGCGCAGCACGAACGACGTCTTGCCGACACCGCCGGGACCGCCGATCACCACCACTCCGGACGACCTGCCGTCCAACGCCTCCAGTTCGCCCGCGCGCCCGACGAACACCGGCGGCCGGGCGGGCAGTTGACACGGCGCGGCGGGCTCCACGGGCGCGGCGATCGCCGCGTCGGCGGAAACGACCTGCAGGTGCAGACGTCGCAGAGGCGGGCTCGGATCCACGCCCTGTTCCTCGGCGAGACGACGGCGCAGCCGGTCGTACAAGGACAGCGACTCGGCTTGGCGGCCGTCCCGGTAGAGCGCGAGCATCAGCTGGCCCGCCAGCCGTTCGTCCCGCGGGTGCTCGGCCGTCGCGGCGAGCAGGCCGGGAATGAGCTCCGCGTGCCCGCCGAGGCGCAGCACGATGTCGTTGCGGTGCAACCACGCGGCGAACCGTTCCTTCACCAGCCGGCCGCGCAAGGCCGCGAACCACGGGGTGCCCAGCGAGCCGAACGGCTCGCCGCGCCAGAGAGCCAACGCCTCGTCGAGCGGAACGACGGCCTCGGCGTCCGCCAGGCCGTACGCTTCCTCGACCAGCGCCCGGAAACGGTGCAGGTCGACGTCATCGGGATCGACGTCGAGCACGTAACCGCCTTGGCGGCGGACGATGTCGACGCCTTCGATGCGCCGCAGCCGCGAAATGTAGGTGTAGAGGTTGTCCACGGCGCGATGCGGGAGGCGGTCGTTCCACACCCGATCGAGGATCTGATCGGCCGGCACCACCCGGCCGGCGTCGACCAGCAAGGCGGCCAGCACACCTTGCTGCACCGCGTGGCCCAGGTCCACCGGCCGCTCGTCCACGTAGGCCTCGATGGCCCCGAGAACTGCGAAACGCATGATCACTCTCCCCCGTCGGGCACATCCTAGGACGGGTGCGCGAACGGCGCTTTCCGGTCTTGCCGAAACCTTGAATTCCCAGCTCAGCGGCACGCGACTGGATCACGAAGAGTAAATAAACTAAGCCCACTCGCCACGAAGGGGGCCAATTCCGTGAATCGCACGACGCTGGAAAAACACATTCTGGCGCGCACGCCGTACAACCAGATAGCGGCGGCTCTTTCGCTCGCTTTGTTCATCGTGGTGCTGCTGTACGCGGGGTGGACCGCCCTGCTCGTCGTCTTCGTCCTGTGGTCGGCGGCCCTGGCATACGGCGGGTTCGCGTCCAGCCGTCGGGAGTTCGCCAAAGTGGTGCGAGCCCGCGAGGAGGACCGGCACGTCCACGACGAACTGATCGCTCGCCGCGGAAGACTGGTTCAGTTCGCGGACACGGCCTTCGAAGAGCGTTCGACCGTGGTGGCCGCCCGCTTCGGGCGAGTCGACCAGAACGTCGACGACCTGGTGGATCCGAGGAAGGCCGTCCGGGCCCGGCACGCCGCCGAACTCGTCGCCCAGGGCGTGATCAGCATGCGATTCTGTGGCTTCCCGGTCACCGTCTTCGACCTCGACGTGATCAACGAGGCCGATTTCGCGAGCCTCGTCAAGATGGGCAAGGCGGAACGGGCGATCGAAGCCTCGATGGTGCACCTGACCGTCTGCGCCGTGACGCTGCCCTATCCCCTGCCGTACCTGTCTTCCCTGGCCGCTTGGGAACCCGGCATGCTCGCGGAACTCGAGGAATCGATGGACGACGTTCCCGCGGAACTGCGGCATACCGACGACCCGGACTTCGCCTCCCTGCTCCTGTCCGTCCCGAAGCTCCTGCGGGCGGCGCACGACCTGGACCTGCTCTGGACGATCAGCGGGGATCAGCTGGTCGCGGCGGCGATGAGCACCACCGGGATCACCCCGGAGAGCGCGCTGCGGCGCGCGACCGACCTGGCCGCGGTGGCCGCCGCACTCCCGTGGGACCGGCTGGAACCGTTCCGGCGGGACACCGCCGACATCCCGGCGCCGTGGCCGCTGCACCGCAGCCGGTTCGTCACCCACCAGTGGTGGGTGGGGAACGACGAGTCCGGTCCCACCGTGCGGCGCTGGGAGCATGACCCGATCGGCAAGACCGGCACGTACGCCTTCGTGGGCATCGGGTCGGATCTCGGCGCGCCGCGCGGCGCGTTCAAGGTGTCGTGATCCGGTTGAGTAGTTCTACTCGTGGCAAACACCAGGAGTCTCGGCAATATCGGTACGGACCGCTCCGCGGAGAGCGGCTGACCTTGGGGGTTCCATGAAGTTCCGCCATGCCTTCACCACGCTCGCCGTCACCGCCGGCCTGGCCACCGCGTTCGCGCCGGCCGCGGCCGCCGAGCCCGTCGCGAGTTTCGACTTCACCGCCGAACAGGGCGCTCACCCGGTCGACGGCAGAAGCGGTCACTGGACCGCCTCGCCGGAGAACGAGGTGCGGTTCTGGGAAAGCGGCGCGACCCTGCGGGTGGACGCCGAGACCGATCACGGGTTCGACTTCATCGCGCTCGACTTCACCGCGCCGTCCGGAAAACTACAGCCCGGTACCTACAGCCATGTCGAAGGAGCCCACATCACGACCACCTCCAACGGCCTGGCCTGCATCGACGACTATTCGACGTTCACGATCGACCACATCGAACGCAACGCCGAGGGGCGGCTCGTCGCCCTCGACGCGACGTTCGAGCAGCGCTGCTACAGCCCCACGTCGCCCGCACTGCGCGGCGAGGTCCACTACCGGCGCTGAACCTGATCGCCTCGGGTGCCAAGTCCGTGAAGGCCTCCTTGCGGGACCCGGGGTCCCGCAAGGAGGCCTTCACGGACCGGTGCCAGACGTCACGTGGCCACAGGGTCAGACAGTGGGCGCGGTCCCCGCCGTCACCGCTCCGGTGCGGATGGTGTGGCTCTCCGGGGCGGCGTTGACCGCACCGAAATCCCAGGGCAGGGTGATCCGCGGGTCACTGGTGTCACCGCGCGGGCTGGTTTCCTGGGGTGCGGTGACCGTGATCGCCAACGGTGTTTCCTGCTGCGGGGAGCCGATCGCGCTCCAGTGCAGCGGAATGTAGGCCGAGGAGCCGTCACTGATCTCCACCCGCGGAGCGTCCGGAGCGGCGTCGGAGGAAAGCACCACGTCGTGGGCCCCGACGAGGTCGAGAGGCAGCGTGCCGGGCAAGGTGCAGGTTTCGCCCTGCTTCGCGGTGAACTGGATGGCAGCGTCCCGCCCACCCGCGCCCGCCCCGCCGTAGACGAGCTGACTGGTCACCTGACCGGAGGTGCAATCGAAGTCCGTGGGCATCGCCGCGGCGGTACCGGCGGCCGAGACGGTGAACCCGGCCGCCGCTCCGGCGACCAGCAGGACAACGGCGCTCCGGCGGATGTTCTTGCGAGTGGTCATCGATCTTTCCCTTCTGCCGTAATCGCTCTCGCCATCGAAATGCCCACCGCGTGATCACGGCATGCGCCGAGGTGAGATTGATCAGCCGCAAGCAACCTCGGCCGGGTCGACGCGTCTACACGATCACAGGCGCGCCTTTGTACGGATCTTGTACGAGCTTGAAGAATTTTCGTTCGGACCGCGAAACCCGACGAAGGCGAGTGCCATGTCCGAGCAGGTGCACCCGGATCCCGGCGGATCCCGGTTCTCTCGACGTTCATTGCTGCGCACCGGTGGCGGTCTCGCCGCGACGACGGCGTTGTTCGGCGCCGGCGCCGTGTTCGCCGGACCGGCCTCGGCGGCGATGCCGGTGTCCAAGCGCTTCGACCTCACAGAGCCGTCCTACGACGAGTTCCGCAGCAAGATCCTGCACGAATCGCACCACGTGATGCAGGGCTTCGCGTTCGACAACCAGAACGTGCGGATCTTCATCGTGAACGCCCGCAACGGCGGGTCCGGGGACGACCTCTGCGTCACCCAGGTCAACTTCTCCGGCGAGATCCAGGGCTCGATGCACCTGGACAACGCCGGGCACGGCGTGTCGATCGGTGTCGAACCGGTGGGCAACGACTCCTACATCTGGATGGAATGCGACTCGAACGGCCCCACCGGTGACGGCCGCGGAACGGCACTGGCCAGGTTCAAGTTCGTCAACGGCGGCAAGCCGTCGGTGAAGAAGTTCCTCACCGGCAGCGACACGATCACCTGCGCGACCGATCCGATCAACAAGCGGATCGCGGTACGCCGCAAGGAGAGCGGCAAGATGTTCATCAGCGTCTACCCGCTCGCGTCCGCCGCGGCCGGCGACTTCAGCACGCCGCTGGTGCGTTTCGCACAGCCCGCGCTGGCCCCGACCCAGGTGACGTTCCAGGGCTACACCATCTACGGCCAATATCTGTACACATTGGACGGTACCGGCCACGAGAACCCCGCCGACATCAACTCCTACCTCACGTGCATCGACATGAACACCGGCAAGGTGAAGAGCCGCGCGCTGACCAAGGCGGGACAGTCCCTGGTGTACCGCGAACCGGAAGGCCTCGGGATCTACCGAAGCCTGGCCGGGGAAACCCGGTTGTACCTGGGATTCGGGTCACGCAGCAGTATGGGCGATATCAACCGCTACGCGAACCTGTTCTACAAGAACGTCCTCATCGACTGAGAGCGCGGCGGGTCACGGTGACGGCGGCTCGGGCAGTTCGGCGGTCATCGCGCCGTCGACGGTGACGGTCTCGCCGGATACGAACCTGGCCTGATCGCCGAGCAGGAAGGCGATCACGTGCGCGATGTCGTCCGGCTCGGCGAGCTCGCCGAGTGGCTGTAGTCCGGTCAGCGCGTCGCGGGTGGCCGCGTCCCGCCAGCGACGCGCGTTACGCGGCACCATGACGAACCCCGGCCGGACGACGTTGCACCGCAGCCCGCGCGGTCCGAGTTCCACGGCGGCCGCGCGGCCGAGCGCCTCCAACGCGGCCTTGGCCATCGCGTACGGTGCCTGCCCGCCCCAGGCCAGGCCCGCGTGGATCGAGCTGACCAGCACTGCGGCACACGGCCTTCCCTCTGCCCGGGCGACCAGTTGCTGCAGGGGTTCCAGCGCGGACACCGCGCCGATGTCCAGCACCCTGCGCAGCGCGTCCGTCGTCTGTTCGTCGAAGGGCGCGCGATGCTCACTCAGCAGGCAATGCACCAGACCGGTCACGCCGCCGAGCGCGTCGAACGCGGCGCCGACCACGGCCGGATCGGTCGCGTCGCCACGGATCCACGGCACACCGGCTTGTCCCGATGACGGTGGCTCGATGTCCACCACCGCCACCGGTCGCCCCTGCGCCAGCAGCGCGCTCACCACGGCCGAGCCGATACCGCCCGCTCCGCCGAGCACCACCACTCCGTTCACGCGACCCATTCGGCCGTCCCCCTGGTGAAGAAGGCGCGCACGACGAGACCCGCCGCGGCGGTGACCAAGGGATTGCCTTGTGACCGTGGCCGGACCAGCACCTGCGGCGGGGTCGTCTCGACGCGATCGCGCACCGCTTCGAGCCATCGGTCCGAGGGTGCGCCGCTACCGCCGAGGATGATCACGTCCGGCCGCATCAGGTCGAACACCGTGTCGGCCACCCGAGCCACCTGCGCGCTGCGCGCCTCGAGAAGGCCGCTCGCCACCGGATCCGTGTCCGCCAGGCGGATCAGGTCCGTCAGCGAGGTGACCGGGACCCCCGCGGACCGAGCTGCGGCGAGCAACGCCACGTCCGTCCCGCATTCGCCGAAGCGCGCGTAACCATCATCGGTGAGACCGGGCACCATGAGGCGGGCGAAGCCGCCCTGGATGATGCCGTTCGAGCTCGTACCCGCCGGTCGGCTGAGAAACCCCGTCTCCGCGACGTTGCCGACGAACAAGTACGAAACGTCGTGCCTGCCCAGCCCCGCGCCGAAGGTGAGCTCGGCGCCCAGCAGGGCACACACGTTGCCGTCCACCACGACGTCGAGCCCGGTCCGCTCCCGCAAAGGGCCTGCGACCCCGACGTCGGTCCAGCCCAGCACGTCGTTGCGCACCACCCGGCCGTTCTCGCGGTCCACTTCACCGCCGGCGGTCACCCCGATGCCCAGGACCGGGCCCGGCGCGGAGGCCGCCAGCTCCGCCGCCAGGTCCGCGGCGTGCCGCAGGGTGGCGACGCTGTCCGCCGGATCGCGGTCCTCGGCATGCGTCCTGACACAGTGACCGGCCAGGTCGATCAGTCCGGCCGTGGTTCGTTCGAGGCCGAGGTGCACACCGACCGCGTACCGGCTGGACGAGTCCAGTTCCACCGGCACCCGGGGCCTGCCGATCCCGGTGGACCGCTCGACGAGTTCACGGACGACGCCGGAGGACAGCAAAGGCTCGATGATCCTGCTGACGCTGCCGTGGTTGAGGGACAGCTCCTTCGCGATGTCGCTGCGCGCCAGTGGACCGCGCTGGACGAGCAGTTGCAGCACGGCGGCCGTGTTGGCCTGCCGGGCCTGACGCGGCCGGGTCCCGCTGAGGCCTGGATTGTTCATCTTCACACCGGCTTTCCGGACTCGACACCGTTGGTCTCCTCGAGTTCGACGCCGGTGGTGGCCAGCCAAGGCGACACCAGCACGATCACCGCGCTGACCAGGAACGCGCCCGCGTACCACGCGACGACGGTGATGCCGTGCTTCTGCGCCAGCATGGGCGCCAGGAACACGTTGAGCGCGATCGCGAGCCGGGTCACGCACTGCGCGATCCCGGATCCGAGGCCCCGCAACGCGGTCGGGAACGCCTCGGTGCTCCACACCCAGGACAGCACGCCCGGGCCGAACCAGGTCAGCATGGCGTACACGACCCAGAAGGCCACCAGGCCGACGCCTGCCCGCTCACCGGTGAACGCGATGCCCAGCCCGGCGGCGAACACGCCGAGGCACGTCCACACGCCCAGCCAGCGCCGGTTGATCCGGTCGATGACCGCGGCACCCGCCACCACGGCGATCAACCCGACCACGAAACCCAGCAGGGAGAAGTACAGGGTGTTGGAGACCCCGATGCCGGTACTGCTGATGATCAACGGTCCCGCGACCGTCGCCACCGCGCCGCCGAAGGCCTGGATGGCGAAGAACGCCGTGACCGTCGCCAGCCGCCGCCACGCACCGCCGGACACCAGCATCCGGTAGCTCCGCTTCTCGGCGACCTCGCGTTTCGGCGGGTCCAACCCGAGCGCGTCGTAGATCCGCCGCGCCTCCTCCACGCGACCGCGCGCGCTCAGCCACCTGGGCGACTCCGGCAGGAACTGCCTCGCCACCAGCACCGCTGCCGCGGGCAGCGCGGCCAGGCCGAACAGCCACCGCCAGGTCTCGTTTCCGAACACCGGCTGGAGTGCCAGCGCCAGCAACACCGACGTGATGGCGCCGGAAAGCCACATCATGTTGGGCAAGCTGCCCGCGATCCGGCCTCGACGGGTCTTGGGCGCGATCTCGGTGAGAAAGGCGTGCGAGGTCGGGATGTCCATGCCCACCGCGACACCGAGCACGAACCTGGCCGCCACCAGTTGCCACACGTCCTGGACGAACGCGGCGGCGAGGGAGGCCACCACGAAGACCACCAGATTGATCATGAAGATCACCCGGCGGCCGAACCGGTCGGACAGATCACCGAAGACCACCAGGCCGAGCGCCGTGCCCACGAACGCCGCCGCGGTCACGAGCCCGATCTGGGACGCGGTGAGGTGGAACGACGGTTTGAGGAACAGGACGGCGGCGCCGATGACGAGCAGGTCGTAGCCGTCGATGAACTCGCCGAACGCGACCAGCCTGCCGGTCCAGTTCCGCACGAACCGCGCCCGCCTCGGCGACATCGACGACCGGCTCGCTATCCCCGACACCATCAGGATTCCTCCCCACCGCGCTTTTTGTGCGACGAACACCAAACTACGAGCCGGGTGGGTCCGCGGCCCGGATCCGATGCGTTTTGGGGACGATCGGCCAGCCGGGACCGACCGATCAGGCAATCGCTCGACCGGACAGTCGGGAAAGGTCCGACGCATCCGTTTCGCACCAGGCGCGAACCGGAACTGGCCCCTTGTCCGCCACTTTTCCCCCGCCCAGCATGGGAAACGCGAGCAATCGACAAACAGAGGGGAAACCATGATTCGACGTCTCATCAGCGGCGTGCTCGGCGTACTCGCCCTGTCCCTCGTCACCGCTCCCCCGTCGGACGCCAGGGACCTAGCTCCCCAGGTGTCGACCACGGTGGTGATCAACGAGATCTTCACCAAAGGAATCTTTGGGGAGCTGGACGAGTTCCTCGAACTCCGCAACATCAGCACTGTCCCCGTGGACCTCACCGGCTTCAGGTTGCGATTCCACTCATCGTCCTGCGTCGTCACCGACACCGTGTTCCTTACAGAACTGGTCTTGCAACCGATCAATTTCGTCGGGCAATACGTGGTCCTGACAGGGCAGAACTTCTCCGGCACCATCTACGACCAGACCAACGTCATCCCGACAGCCGGCAATCTCCTGCCCGCCGGGGCTGGGTCGGTGGTCTTGTTCGACCCAGCCTTCCGTCAGGTCGACGCGGTCGCATGGACGTCCGCATCCGGAACGCCGTGCCCACGGGAAGGACAGCCCGCACGCACACCGCCACCCGGGCTGTCGCTGTCCCGCAACTACCTGAGCTGGGACACCGACAACAATCGCACCGATTTCAATCCGACGCCGAAAACCGCCGGCGCACAATGGCCGGTCCCGCCGGCGGCGGCCCGACACTCCAAGCCCCCGCCACTGACGGAGTGACCCGGTAGCTCCGGTGGTCACCCTTCTCCTTCGCGGGACAGCTTGCGCCCGGGCGCCGTCAGGCAAGCTCAGGCAGGGATCCGGCGGTCCGGCAGGATCCCTGCGGCGGTCTCGAACGAAGTGTCCGATCACGCCGGCCCGTCGTCGGTTTCAGCGGTCGAATTGGCCAAGTCGATGGCCGCCATGTTCGTCTCAGCCCAGTCGCGGAGGGCCGCGAGTGGTGTTTCGAGGGAGCGCCCCAGATCGGTGAGCCGATAGTGGACCTTGGGTGGCACCGTGGGCTCGACCCGCCTGGCGACCAGGCCGTCACGGGTGAGGCTCCGCAGGGTCACCGACAGCATCTTCTGGGAAACACCCGGGATCTGGCGTCGCAGATCGGCGAAACGAATCTCCTCGCTCCCGGCTTCGCCGAGCACCTTGACCACCATCGAAGTCCACTTCGTACCGATGCGGTCGAGCAGTCGTCGAGTGGGGCATTGCGGGTCGAACAGATCACCGCGCAGACCCCGGGCTTGCCGGGAGGTCACCTGGAGCTCACCTCCTTACGGAAAAGTGCGGTCTTGGCCACCGCCGAAAGGTTACCTATCGTTGGCTGGTCACCAATGGTAACCGCAGGAGGTTCCCCTTGTCTCCCCAGCCGACTCGGCATCGGGTCATGGCCAACGGCATCGACGTCAATGTCGCGATCAGCGGAACCGGCCCGGCCGTCCTGTTGCTGCACGGCTTTCCGCATACCTGGGAACTCTGGACCGCGGTGATCCCCCGGCTAGCGCGGCACCATCGCGTGATCGCGCCGGACTTGCGCGGCCTCGGCCGCACCACACGCACCACCGACGGCTACGACGCGGGCATGCTGGCCTCCGACGCTGAAGCGCTGCTCGATTCCCTTGACGAGCCGACGGCTTCCGTCGTCGGTATCGACCTGGGCGCACCGCCCGCCTTCCTGCTGGCCATGCGACGACCTGAGCGGGTGCGACGGCTCGTGCTCATGGAAGCGGTCCTGGGTACCTTGCCCGGCGCCGAAAAGTTCCTCGACACCGGCCCGCCTTGGTGGTTCGGTTTCCACGCCGTCCCCGAACTCGCCGAAACAGTCCTGGTCGGACACGAGACCGAGTACATCGACTGGTTCCTCACGACCGGCACTCGCGGCGACGGAATACCACCCCAGATCCGGGAACGCTTCCTCGCCGCGTACGCCGGACGCGAAGCCCTCCGCGCCGCGTTCGCCCACTATCGGGCGATGCCCGTCAGCGCCCGTCAGATCGCCGATGCCGCCCGTGGCAGGCTGACCATGCCCACCATGGCCATCGGCGCGCACCCCGTCGGCCGGAACCTCGCCCGCCAACTGCGCCCCATCGCCGACGAGTTGACCGAGCACCTCATCGACGACTGCGGCCACATCATCCCTCTCGACCGCCCGAACACGCTGATCCCTTTGCTCAGCGCGTTTCTCACCGAAACACGGACATCGGGCGAGCAAACACGTTCGACGTGAGCCCGGCGCCTCGGCGGCCTTCCTTTTCGCGTGGGCCTCGGGAAGTCAGCGTCGCCGCGTCCGGACTGGTTCGAGCAGCCGGCTCAGCTCGTCGGCGAGGGCGACCGATGCCTCGATCTCGACCTTGCGGATGGACACGCTCTCGACGAGAAAGCCGAACGGCATGCCGAGCTTGCGGCAGAAGGCGATCAAGTCGCGCGCGGTCGCCACACAGTGCCCGTAGGATTCGGCCAGCGTGTCGTCCGCGTGACGCAGGGAGTTCTCGAGCCAGCGCGGGACATCCACGCCGAGCCACTTGAGGAATGCCAACGTCTTCATCGACCCGCACACCGAGAGCGTGAACAGAACGGGCTTCGGCGTGAGTCGTCGCTCGCGGCAGGCGTAGAAGTAGTCGGAGACCATGCTCTTCGCCGCGTCGGCGTTGTAGACGACCTGCGAGATGAAGTACGCGCATCCGGCCTCCTGCTTGGTGATCAGTCGCAGGTGCTCCTCGGGACGTTCGGTGATGGCGACGCCGCCGAGCAGCAGGTCCGGACGGATTTCCCGGCGCAGGTCCTGTGCCTCCGGCAAGCTGGTCAGTACCGGCTTGCCCTTCGAGGACGAACCGACGAAGACAGCGTGCACACGGTCCGGATCCGCGGTCCGCAACCAGGTCCGCAGTTCGGCCTCGGCGTACTTGCCGACGCACCGGTAGATGATCGCGGAGCGGTCCCACCCATCGAGGTATTCCGAATGGTAGCTGGCGGGATCCATGGTCGGCAGGTACGGAAACGGCCGCTCCGCCGGATTCCGGTCGCTTTCGTCGTCGATGTCGTAGAGCGCCAGCCCGTCCACGTCGAGGGCGGCCAAGCGTCCCAGGGTGGCCGCGGTGATCTCCCGGATCCGCTCTGAAGCCGTGCTCAGGCGAGGCGGCGTGATGCCGAACAGGAGAAGGCCGCTCTCGGCATTGGCCACCAGCGTCCGGAAGGTCGCGCTGTCGCTGTCGTCCACCATGACGCGGAAGCTAGCAGTTCGCCCGCCGGGCAGACGAGTGTTACCGAGGGGCGACTACCAGTCCGTTCGCCTCACCCCTCGTTACCCCGTGAGACCTACGACAGGCAGTAGCCTTCGGCGATGCGTCTGTTCTTCTCCGCCGGAGCGGGTTACAGCCACATCGCCCCCTTGCTGCCGTTGGCCGTGGCGGCTCGGGATCGCGGGCACGACGTGGTGTTCGCGACCGGACCGGGCGCGGTCGAGCATTCGCGGGCGTCCGGCCTGCCGACGATCGGGGTGGACGGACAGGCCGACGAAGCGGCCACCCGTCGGGCCTGAGGCAGGTATTCGCCCGCCGAACTCGCCGTGATGTCGCCGGACGAGAAGCTGGCGTACGTGGTCACCGTGATGGCCGAGACCGGGGCCGGACCGAGAGTGGACGTGTCCCTCGCCGCGCGGATCGCGGCGATGCCGCATCCCGCCTCGGTTCTGGACCAGCTGGCGAAGTACGCGGACGAGGTCGGGTAGCCCGTCGGCTGCTCAGCGTCTCCGGGTGGGCGTGCGGCGCGGGGGCGTCGGGCGCTGCGCGGTCGTCGTGGAGCGATGCGCCGTGGTCCGCGTCGTCTGCGGAGCCAGCCGGGTCGTGGTGGTCACCGAGGTCTCCGGCGGTGTCGGCGTCGATGTCGCCCGGGAGCCGGTCGCCACCGTCTCCGGGGCCTTCGTGGTCGTCGCGGGCACCACCTGGCCGGTCCCCGATCCGCCCCCGGCGCACGCGCCGACCAGCACACCCGCGCCCAGGACCAGACCACAGCACCACACCCGCATGGGCCGGACCCTAACAGCCGCAGCCTTCCCGGACGGCGGTTTCCGGGCAACCCGGCGCTACGAGAGCCCGACTCGGCTAGATTCCGGAGATGGACAGATCCTGGGGGATTCTCGCCGCCGCCGGCCTGCTGGTCGCGGCCTCGGCCTGCACCGGTCCGGATGAAAGTCCCGCCCCGGCACCGCCGTCGTCATCGAGCAAACCGTCACCGAGCACACCGACCACCAGCAGCACGTCACCCACCTTCACCCCAGCGGCTTCCCCCGCGAAGGTGACTGCCGCCTGCCCGTTCCTCGGAGCGGACGAGTTCGCCCGATTCACCGGCAGCTCGAATATCGCCGCCCGGGAAGAACCGCCTGAAAAGACTGAGACGGCACCCGAATACACCTGCGCCTACGTCACCGGCGATCAATCACCCGAGGACGCGCCGAAGTTGTACTACTTCGCCTTTGCCGCGGCCCGCCCCGACAAACCGGTGTTCACCACGGCCGAGAACTGCCCTGGTCCGAACACGCCGGTTCCCGGGGCCGGAGAGGCCGCGATGTACTGCGATCTGGACGACTATTGGACGACTCTCGCCGTCGCCAAGCGCGTCCACGGAGAAACCAGGATGCTGAATCTCCATCTCCCCCATTTGCGGGACACCGCCGTCTACGGCCAGGTGGCGAAGCTCCTGGGCGAACGGCTGTGATCGACCCCGCGGTCCATTTCGGTCAACGGCGCACCTGATAGCGCAGGTGAAGCACCCGGTCGGCCTGGATCACCACGTCGGGATCCTCCAACAGGTGCTGCGCGTGGACCGACCCGAAGTAGCGCTTGCCGGACCCGAAGACCACGGGTACGACGTCCATACGCACCTCGTCGACAAGGCCCGCGGCGAGCGCCTGGCCACCGACGTCACCGGCGGCGACCTCGACCAGGCGGTCACCCGCGAGCTCCTGCGCCTTGGCCACCGCTGCTTCGATGCCTTCGACGAAGTGGAACGGCGCCTCGGGGTCCCAGCCCTCGGGCGCCGGCCGATGGGTCACGACGACCACGTGGTCGATCCCGCTCGGAGGCTTCCCGTTCCAGCCGTCCGTCATGTCGAAGACGTGGCGGCCGGCGATCGTCACCCCGATCGCGTCCCAGTACGGCCGGATGTAGTCGTAGGACGTCTGCGATACCTTCAGCGCTCCGCTCTCGTCCAAGGGGACGTCACCGCAGGTCAACCAGTCGAACAGCGGTCCGGGCTGGTCGTTCTCGTCCGCGATGAAGCCGTCCACCGACACCGAGCTGTACATGACCACCTTGCCCACGGAACTCTCCTCTGCTTCGGGATGCCCCGAAACTAGCGGTTCGTGAGCTGTCGCTCTTGTAAGAAATCAATCGGCGGGCAGCGGCCAACCGTCCAGCACGTGACCGGGATGTTCGCGCAGGAACCGCTGCCGGACTTCGACGTACCGGGTCGGCGTGAGCCCGGTGAACTCCCGGAACTCGTGGCCGAAGTGGGCCTGGTCGTAGTAGCCGGCTCTACCGGCGAGATCGCCCCAGTCGGTCGGTCCGGCGGGGTTGATCGCGAACACGGTGGCGGTGAGTCGGTAGGTGCGGGCCAGCCGCTTCGGCGTGATGCCGATGAGCTGCTTGAACCGCTGCGCCAGGTGGGTGCTGCTCACCCCGGCCGCCGCGCCCAGGTCCCCGATCGCCACCGCCCCGCTTGTCGCCGCGAGGACGCTGCTCGTATGGCGGACCAGCCCCAGGCCGGCGGTCTCGCCCAGCCGCCGCATCAGCTCCTCCTCCAGCAGCGTCAGCATCTCGTGCGGCTCGTCCGCCGTTGCCAGCCGATCTCGCAACTCGGCAACGGCGCGCCGTCCCCACACCTGCTCCACCGTCACCGGCCGGTCACACAGCTCGGCGGCGGGCATCGGCAGGAACGGCGCCGGCCCCCACGGCTTGAAGTGCACGCCGACGGACCGGCTCCGGAGCGGGTAGCCGAAGTCCAGCGCGCGGGTGCGCATGGTGACCACGCAGCCGTCGGCGTATTCGGCCGTCTCGATGTCGGTGCCGGCGCGGATGCGGAACGGCGCACCGAGGTTGACGATGAGCAACGCCGACGGCGCCGGCGGCAGCGTCAGCCGGGCGTACGGCGGCGTACCTTCCAGGTAGTAGAGGTCGTCGATCAGCCCGTCCAGCGGCGGTCGCGGCACTCTGGACACGTACTCCACCCGCACAGCATCGCCGACACCCCGATGGACGGCGAAACCGGCACGGCGGCCCGCTCCCGGGAAGGTGGGAGCGAGCCGCCGCTCAGCCGGTCATCAGCCGTCGTACCAGCCGTAGTTGACGATGCGGCCGTTGCCGTAGCAATCGCCGCCCCACAGCCAGGTGCCCGGCCCCACCAACGGCCCGTGGTGGTGGCTGCCGTCCGAGCACTCGGTCCACGCGCCGCTACGGCCGTAGTCGACGAACACGGTGGCGTTCCACGCGACGCCGTCGTTGTAGGTCGTGGTGAACCTCGCGACGTGGTTGGTCCCGACCTCCCCGCCGTTGACCGGGTGGTGCGTCACCTTCGTGTCGGCGGCCGCGGTGCCCACGCCGGCCAGCAGGATGCCCCCGGTCAGCGCGGCGACCCCGGCCGCGGCGACCATTCTCCTGATCCCCAGTTTGTTCACTTTCCCCTCCAGTGTTCATTTCTGTTTCCGTAGCGGAGGCCACGCCCTAGTCCGTTGACGTGCGGCGTTCCGCTGCTCCCTGTCTAGTGCGTCGGGGTTGTTCTGTGCCGGGAAGTGGACAACGAACGACAAACTGCCGGACAATGAAGTCAAGCCGACACCTGGGGGGGTGGCTTATGCCACGGCGTGAGCGTCCTTTTGATACGGACGAAGATTCATTGTCACAGTTCGCGGGGGATCTCCGGCGGCTCCGCGAGAGGGCCGGAAGTCCGCCGTACCGGGAATTGAGCAAACGGGCCAACTATTCGGCGAGCACGCTGTCCGACGCGGCGGGCGGCCGCAGACTGCCGACTCTGGCCGTGACGCTGGCGTATGTCCGAGCGTGCGACGGCGACGTCGCGGGCTGGCAGGAGCGCTGGTATCAAACGGTCGCGATGAACAGTGTCCCGTCACCGGAAGAGGTCGACGAGGAGATCCCGTATCCGGGGCCCGAAGCATTCAGCGCGCGGCAAGCCCGCTATTTCTTCGGCCGTGAGGACCTTGTCGAACAATTGTCGCGCGGGCTCGCCGAACGACGGCTCGTCGCGGTGTCCGGTCCCTCGGGGTCGGGCAAGTCGTCATTGCTGGAAGCCGGGCTGATCGGGGACCCCGGGCGGGGCCGGATCGTCCTGCGCCTCAGCCCCGGCCCGCACCCACTCCGTGAATGCGCGATCCAGCTGGCCGCGGTGAACGGCGGTTCGGCGCTCCGGTTGCACCAGGAGCTGACGGCGGATCCGGCGGGGCTGCACCTGCGCGTCCGTCAGTTCCTGGCCGGACGGGGCACGGAAGCGGAACTCCTGATCGTGGTCGACCGGTTCGAAGAGATCTTCACCCACTGCCACGACGAAAACGAGCGAGAGGCCTTCGTGGCGGTCCTGCTGCACGCCGTGCGGGAACCGGACAGCCGGATCCGGCTCGTGCTCGGCGTGCGTTCGGATTTCGCCGGTCGCTGCGGCAGGTATCCGGGAATCGCCACGGCCTTGAGCGCCGGACACCGGGTCGACACCGGGCCGATGACCGCGGAACAGTTGCGTTCGGCGATCCTGCGCCCGGCGATCACCGCCGAACGCCAGCTGGAAGGCGCGCTGGTCGCCACGATCATGGCGGAGGCGGCCGGTCAGCGCGGCGCTCTCCCACTGGTCGCCCAGGCGATGCGCCGCACCTGGCAACGAGGTCACGGTGCCACGCTCACCCTCGCCATGTACCGGGCGTCCGGTGGCATCTCGCGTGCTGTGGTGGACACCGCCGAGAAGGTCTTCAGTGAGCTCGACGAACTCCGGCGACGGCAGGCTCGGGACGTGTTCATCCGCCTGACCACCCTGGACCCTGTCGGGTACGACACCCGGCGACGTCTCCCCGCTCGTGAACTCGACCCGGCCGCCGGGGCGGTGGTCGCCCGGCTGATCGACGCCCGCCTCGTGACCGCCGACGCCGACGGCCTGGAACTCGCGCACGACGCGCTCATCAGAGATTGGCCGCGGTTGCGCCGATGGCTCTCCACCGACCGCGACAGCCTGCGTCTGCACCGGCGGCTGACCGAAACCGCGGAGTTGTGGGAACGCGCGAATCACGACCCTGCACCGCTCTACCGCGGGAGCCAGCTCGACGAGACGACCGCATTGGCCGGACGGGTGATGTTGACCCACCGGGAACACAGCTTCCTGAACGCCAGCCTCCAGGCTCGCGAAAGAGAGGCCCACCATGCGCATTCGTCCGCGCGGTGGTTCCGGCGGCTGATGGCCGCGATGGTGATCGTGAGCGGGCTCGCCGCGGTCTCGGCCGCAGTGGCCGCGAGGGAGCGGAGACAGCCCTCGGCACCGTGCTGGTGAACGTTCCCACTGCGCGTCGAAGCCGTCAAGAACTTGTCGAATCCACCTGTTCGGCAGACAAACGAGGCCGTTTCATGATTATTTGTGCGCGTAAGTGTTTCAGCGAGAACTGGGGACAGACAAGTGAAGAAGAAAATCGCGGTCGCCGCCGCCGTCATGGGCGCGCTGGCGTCGACAGTCGCGTTCGCTCAGCCTGCCAGCGCGGGCATCGACCCGAGCTACCACTACGAGTCCAGCTGGCCGGAAGAGGGCGACTGCCAGATCAACGGCTACTCCGGCCAGCAGAATGGCCGCTGGTCGGACTACTTCTGCTCCGCCTCGCACTGGTCGTGGGACCTCTACATCAAGCTGTAGCCCGCGATGGGCGCGGGGGATCTCACGGGCCACCTGAGCTTTCCCGCGCCCGCCTGACCAGGTCGAACGCTACTCCCGCGGCCGTTTCGGCCGCGGGAGTAGCGGCTGGTTCACCGGAGCTCGCGGCGCTTGCGGGACGGCGGCGCACCCGACGGCGGCCGGTCCGCCGAGGCGTTGGCCCTGCTGTCACCGGCCGGCCGCCGCTTCGACGGCGAACCGCAGGATCACCTTCGAGCTGACCATGAGCCTGGTCGCGAAGTTCTGGTTCACTCCCCACTGATGGCGATCGATCGTGACGCTGCCCGCGAAAGCCACCCGCGAGGCAGCGGTGTCGACCAGTTCGACGACGATTCCGCGAACGGCGTTGGTGACGCCTCGGATGGTCAGGTCTCCGGCGACCTCGAACCGGGTGCCGCCGAGCTGCCGGATCCCGGTCGAGGCGAAGGTGATGGCCGGATGGCTCTCCACGTCGAGGAACGCACCGCGCAGTTGCTCATCGCGCCGCAGGTTCCCGGTGTCGATGCTCGCGGCCCGCACGGTGAACCGGACACTGGACTTCGACGGTTCCGCGCCGTCGAGGTGGACCCTGCCCTCGAACTCGTCGAAGTGCCCGGTCACCCGGCTGGACATGGTGTGCCGGGCGATGAACCCGAGCGTCGTCCGGGCGTTGTCCAGCTGGTAATCACCGGTCAATTCGGTGAAAGTGCTCATGGCCGTCATGCTGGAACTCCTAGCGGGGTGGGGTTTTCGGTCTCGCCACTACGACGACGTCGGCCCGCCGGATGTGAGGCGCGGAGGCGCCCTCGACTGAGCTGGTTCTCCCGGCTGCCACTGCCGAAAGATCCGACTACAATTCGTATAGCGATATCCGTATTCCGCGATGCGGATAATTGTCGGCATCCGGTCGGACCCTGCTGGGAGGCACGATGACGGGCTCGCTCGACGGCATCACGGTCATCGAGGTCGGAGTTTTCCTGGCGGCGCCGTTCGCCACGGCGCAGCTGGCCGATCTCGGTGCCAGGGTGATCAAGGTCGAGTCGAGCGAGGCGCGCGACCCCGTCCGCGCCACCGGGCCGTTCGTCGGTGGGGTGAGCAGTACTTTCCTGCGCCTCAACCGGAACAAGGAGGCCGTCGAGCTGGATCTGAAGTCCGACGCCGGCCGGGAGGGGTTCCTCAGGCTGGCCGCGGCCGCGGACGTGGTGGTGGAGAACCTGCGCCCCGGTGCGATGCGGCGCCTGGGCCTCGGCCCGGACGAGCTGCTGGCCCGGAATCCCGGACTGGTCTACGCGTCGGCCTCCGGCTGGGGGCTGGACATCATGGCGCAGGCCCGGTCCGGGCTGATGTCCGTGACCGGCGATCCCGGGGCCGGACCGGCGAAGGTGGGCGTGCCGATCTGCGATCTGACCTGCGGGCTGTACGTGGCATTGGCGGTGACCGCGGCGCTGCGGCACCGCGACCGCACCGGCGAGGGCCAGCACGTGGACGTTTCCCTGCTGGAATCGGGGGTTTCACTGGCGATCTGGGAGGCAGGGCAGTACTTCGCCACCGGCGAACCGGGGGAACGACACGGCACCGCGCATCAGTCGCAGGCGCCGTACCAGGCGGTCCGGACGGCCGACGGCTGGATCACCGTCGGCGCGATCACGCCGAACACCTGGGCCGCGTTCACCAAAGCGCTCGGCCGGGAAGATCTCTACCACGATCCACGCTACGAAAGCAGCACCTCGCGGCTCGAACTGCGCGGCGAACTGATTCCGGACATCGAACGCACCACCCGGCGGCACACCACCGCCGATCTCGTCACGACGCTGGTCGCCGCCGGAGTGCCGTGCGCGCCGATCTCGGACCACACCGAGGTGTTCACCGACGAACACCTGACCGAGCGCGGATTCTTCTGGGACACCGAGCATCCGGCCGCCGGGCAGGTGCGCCAGCTCGGCTCACCCATGCGGTTCTCGCGCACCCCCACTCGCCGGGACACCGCCGGCCCGGATTTCGGTGAGCACACCGGCAAGGTGCTCGCCGAATTCGCGCCGAAGCACGCCGCCGATCCCGGCGACGACCTGCTCGTCGAACTCGACGACGACGTGCTGACCGTGACCTTCAACCGGCCCGGCTCCCGCAACGCGCTCACCTTCGCCATGTACGAACGGCTGTACGCGGCGTGCGAACAGGCCGACGCCGACCCGGCCGTCCGGGCGCTCGTGCTCCGGGGCAGCGGAGACAAGGCGTTCGTCGCGGGCACCGACATCCGGCAGTTCGCCGACTTCCGCACAGGGCAGGACGGAGTCGACTACGAGGCGTCGATCGCGCGGGTGGTCGACCGGCTGGAAGCCGTCCGGAAGCCGACGGTGGCCGTGGTCCACGGCGCTTGCACCGGCGGCGGCCTGGCACTCGCGGCGGCCTGTGACCTGCGGGTCGCCGACACCAGTGCCCGCTTCGGCGTACCGATCGCCAGGACACTCGGGAACTGCCTCTCCGCCAACACGATCTCCCTGTTGATGGGGCACGCGGGCCCCGGACCGACGCTGGACCTGCTGCTACGCGGACGCCTGCTGGACGCCGCCGACGCCGAACGCGCGGGCCTGCTCACCGAACTGGTGCCACCGGACGAACTGGACCAGGCCGTCGACCGGGTGCTCACCGATCTCCGGCGAGGCGCGCCGCTGACCCAGTGGGCCGCCAAGGAGATCGCTCGCAGGATGAGGCGACGCCTGCTGGTGCCGGACGAGGACGTGGTCTCCGCGGTGTTCGGCAGCGAGGACTTCGCCCTCGGTGTGCGCTCGTTCCTGGCCAGGGAGAAACCGGACTGGACAGGTCGCTGAGGAACCTCGAAGCAGAGCCGGGCTCAGGCGACTTCCGCGACCGCGCGTTCCCGTACCTCCCGCACCACGCGGGAGTGCTTGAAAGCGGAAGACACCGCGCTCAGCCACGCGCTTTCTTCCCGCATGCCCGGGTGCGCGTCGTCCTGCCCTGCCGGGTGGCGCGGCCAGCTGCGGCCCGCCTCGCGCATCACCAGCGCCGCCGCCAATTCGGCGGCGGCACGCGTGGGTTCGTCGACCGGGGTGCGCAGCCAGTCGCCGAGATGCGGCGGGACGTGCGCGCGCAAGGCCAGGAGACCGTCGCGGATCTCGATCACCCTGCGGTACAGCTTGAACTCGATGTCGTGGCGCACGGGCAGGGCGATCTGCGGGTGGGCGGCGACGAGTTCCTTCCACAGTGGCGTCACCGCCCGGATCCCGCGCCACGCACGTATCAGCCGGAGTGCGCCGTCCCAGGTGGTGAACAGTCCACCGAGGACCCACAAAACCATCGCGCAGAGTCCGACAAGGCGGGCGCGGGGCAGGAAGTCCAGGTCCGCCAGGTCGGTGATCTGCAGCCATAGCGAGGGGAGCCCGGAGAAGAGCACCCATCCGATGGTCGCGAAGGCTGCGCAGACGAGGATCCGCAGACCTGTTCTGAACGTCCCTTGTGGACGGTCGTTGGCACTGCGCGCCAGAGTGCGAATGAACGTCACCAGGCACGTCACCGCGTACGCCGTGAGGATCACCTGATAGGCCACGATGCTCCAGCGCCACTGGAATCCGGCGGTACCCACCTCGAACCGATGCGGGGCGAAGTCCAGGTAGCACAGCACCATCAGGGTCCAGCACACCACGATCGGCCAGAACGCCGTCGGCTTCTGCGGGGACCGGGTACTGCGGACCACTTGCACCAGCGCGCGCATCGCGAGCAGCTGCAGCGCGTTGGTGACCAGCCGCGGGAGGAGGTCGTCGCCGAGCAGGCGGACCGTGCCCTCGGCGGAGATCGCGAGGCCGGCCGCCATGCTGAGGAAGAACGTGACCAGGTGCTTCGGCCCGGCGCGGACCGCCATCAGCCGGGCGAGGCCGATCAGCGCCAGCAGCCCGGCGGACAGGTAGCTGATCATGAACCGAGGGCGTGGCGCAGCCGATCCGATCCGCGCCCGGGATCCGCGGCGCGGCGCATGAGCAACGACGCGACGAGCTCGGCCTCCCTCTCCTGCTCCTCCGCGTAAGTCGTGCGGCCCAGGACGCGCCGGACCAGATCCACCGACAGGGTGGGCGTGACCACCGCGGCCACCGTCTCCGGCAGCATCTCGCCTTCGACGTGCCCGCACAGCAGATGACCGAGCTCGTGCAGCAGGATGTGCCGCTGGTGCAGTGGAGACGTGTCCCGCGTGTAGAAGACGTAGTCCGCTCGATCGGTCGCCGCGAGCACACCGCACGGCGCTCCCGGCCGCGCGTCCAGCGCCACCAGCTCGATGGGCCGCCCCCGCGTCGCCGCGACCTCGCCGAACAACTCGGTGACATCGAACGGATCCGGTAGTCGCACGGCGGACGCGATCCGCTCGCATCTGCGCCAGAGCGCGCTCTTCCTGCCCAGCATGGCTACTCCCCCTGGTCCCGCATGGACTCGCGCCGCCTGATCGCCTCGACGATGTCGGTCACGGTCCCGAGCCCCTCCTCGGACAGCGTCACGGCGCGCAAAGCCAGGTTGCGCACCGCGTTGTTCCGCAACGCTCCCAGCAATTCGATCTCTTCGGCAAGAGCCCTCCCCTGTTCGTCGTCGAAGAAGTAGGCGGGCGGCACCTGGAAGAACGCCGCGAGCGCTTCGAGATGCCGCTTGGTCGGGTTGTCCCTGCGGCCCGTCCTCAGCTGCCAGAGGTAGGCGGCGGAGAACGACTCGCCGGTGCTTTCCCGGCAGGCCCGCGCCACCTCCTCGTGACTGTGCTGCTCACCGTTGGGCCGCCGGACCACCTGGAAGAGGCGGTCGATCCGGCTGGTGAGCGTGGTCTCCCGCGGTTCGGTCACCAACACCTCCATTAGCTGGAATGAATGAGCCGCGACCGCCCGTTCATCTGGGATTGACAGCCGCGGCGGCTGTCCCCTACGGTTTCCACGTTAGCTGAGATGAATGACTATGGGGAGTTGGTCGATTCTGGCTGACGACCTGAAGGGGGAGTTCCCATGAAGAAGTTGCTGGCCGCGGCCGCCCTGGCGGCGGCCGCGGTGACCATGTCCGCACAGCCTGCCTTCGCCGTGGAGACCGGGGATTTCTATGCCACCGGCATCGGCCCGGGCCCGTCGCAGGCCATCGCGTCGGCGGAAAAGGTCGCCCGCACCTACGCGCGCAACACCGGCTGGCTGGACTCGCAGTGCTACGTCCGCGCCGCCCAGCCCCGGTCGGAGATGGGCTACTACAGCGCGACCGTCTGGCTTTGGTGCCAACGCTGACCGTCGTTTCGTCCACCGGAAACCAGGAGGGGAAAAGCATGAACAGAACGATCGCCCGTGGCGCGGGGGCCGCGGTCCTCGCGGGACTCATGACACTCGCGCCGACAGTGGCGAGTGCGGCGAGCGTCCAGGAGAGCCGCGCGTTCACCGGGACCACCGTCGAGAAGACCTCGGCGTCGGCGAAGCGGACGGCTTTGCAACAGGCCTACGACTGGGCGGCCGCCTATGGGTACACGCCCGACCAGTGCGTGACCATCCACCTCTACTCGGTGAAGATCAGCTTCGTGATGTACCGGGGTGAGGCCGGAATCCACTGTACGAAGTAGACCGCGAACGCGATCGACAAGCCTGGGGGCGGCGACCGGTCACCCGGTCGCCGCCCCCAGGCCGCATCGAAGACCCCGGAACTCAGCTCCGCAGATCGAGGTAGGCGACGGCCGCCTGCCCGGCGAGCACCACGTAGGCGTGCGTGCCGTCCTGGGTGACCGCGACGCCGTACGGGTAGGCGCCCGCAGGCAGCTTGCGGGTCAGCGTGTTCGTGCTCGTGTCGAATTCGGCGAGCGTGCCCTGCGTCGTGTCGCTCGCCCGGCTGCCCGCGTAGACCCGGCTTCCGTCCGGGCTGATCGCGAGCCGGTGGCCGTTCTGCAGGCCCGGGACTCGCGTGACGACCTCGTGGGCGATCAGGTCGACCACGACCAGCGAACTGCCGCCGTTCTGATAGGCGCGCGTTCCGTCCGGGGACAGCACTACGTCGCCCCCACCGGTCTTGACCGCGTCGACCACGGTGTTCGTGGCGGTGTCGATCGCGGTGAGCTCGCCCGACTCCGTGGCCGCCCAGATCTTCGTGCCGTCCGGGGAGGTGGCGAGGGCGTGGGCCGTGGTTTCGAGCGCGACCGCGGCGACCTCGGTGTCCGTGGCGGTGTCGAGGACGTGGACGGCTTCCCGCCCGGCGACGTAGACACGGCTGCCGTCACGCGAAATCGTGAGCGACGTCGGATAGTCGCCGCCGAACGCGGAGGCGACCATGGTCTCCGACGCCGTGTCGATCACCGAGACCGCGTTCGAATAGGCGTTCGCGACGTAGGCCTTGGATCCGTCCGGTGTGAACGCCACCTCGAACGGGCCCCGTTGGACCGCGATGGTGTTCGTGACCTTGTGGGTCACGGTGTCGACGACGGTCACGGTCGCGTCCGGCGGGCTGGTGACGTAAGCCTTCTTGCCGTCCGGGCTGATCGCGACGGCCTCCGGATACTTGCCGGTCGCCACGAGAACGGTCGGATCGGCCGCGTTCGCGACACCGGTGGACGCGCCGAGCAGCACGGCGGTGACACCGACGACGACGGCACGCCGCGTCAAAGTACGAGACATGGTCGGAAGAACTCCTTTTCCAGGCACGGTGAAGCCGCGCCACCCCAGTTGACGAACCGAACCTATCGGACGGAGTGGACAGTCCACCAGGAGGTCTCAGCCAGTCGGGTCGACCGTCTCGGAGCCGGCGTCGAGAGCATCGAGGACCGCGTCGCCGTTCGTCCTCGCCCACTCGGTCAGCATGTGGATCGGATCGATCAGCGTCGCCCCGAGCGGGGTGAGCTCGTACTCGACGCGGGGCGGCACCTCGGCGTAGGCGTGGCGGCGGACCAGGCCGTGTGCCTCCAGCCGCCGGAGTGTCTGGGTGAGCACCTTGCGTGAGATGCCACCGATCAAGCCGATCAGTTCGCCGTGGCGAACCGGCCCCTTGCTGAGGCCGTAGAGCACCACCGCCGTCCACTTGTCGGCGATCAGCTCGACCGTCAGACGCGCCGGGCAGTCGGCGAGAAACGGGTCACCGGGACCGAAACGGCTCATGGCACCAAAGGTACCTAGTGGTTCCCATCGGAAACCTAGCCTGGGATTTCTCCTCTTGTTCCCTACCCAGGAGAGTCATGCGAGTCATCACCCAGCAGAAACTCGGCGGCCCCGAAGTACTCACCATCGTTGACGCGCCCGAGCCGCGGCCACTCCCGACCGAAGTCCTCGTCCGGGTCAAGGCGATCGGGCTGAACCCACTGGAAGCACGCCTGCGCGCCGGTGAGTTCCCCCTGATCGGCGAGCCACCGTTCGTCCTCGGCTGGGACATCAGCGGCGTGGTCGAAAAGTCGCCGGGGACCTGGCGGCTGCGGCCCGGCGACGAAGTGTTCGGC
Source organism: Amycolatopsis oliviviridis (assembly GCF_014654365.1). Classification (GTDB taxonomy): domain Bacteria; phylum Actinomycetota; class Actinomycetes; order Mycobacteriales; family Pseudonocardiaceae; genus Amycolatopsis; species Amycolatopsis oliviviridis. Next base: position 1,011,242 of record NZ_BNAY01000001.1, on the reverse strand, counting down.
ATGCCGCTGTTCCCGCGGGCGGCCAACGCCTACGCCGAATTCGTATCGGCACCGGCCTTGCACCTGACGCGCAAGCCGCCGTCGCTCTCGCACGTCGAGGCCTCGGCGCTGCCGATCGTCGGGCTGACGGCGTGGCAAGGCCTCGTCGACCTCGGTGGTATCACCGCGGGTGACCGTGTCCTCGTCCATGGCGGTGGCGGCGGGGTCGGTCACGTCGCCATCCAGATCGCGAAAGCATTCGGCGCGCACGTGATCACGACGGCCAGTGGGAGCAAGCGGGCGTTCGTCGAGGGGTTCGGCGCCGACGAGGTGATCGACTACACGACGACCGAGTTCACCGAGGTGGTGCGCGACGTCGACCTCGTACTCGACACGATCGGTGGTGACACCGTCAAGCGGTCGCTCGGGGTGCTCCGCCCAGGCGGGCACCTGGTGACGGCGGTGGCCGAGGAGGACACCGCGCTCGTCGCCGAGTACGAAGCGGCGGGCATGCGCTTCAGCGGCATCGCGGTCGACCCCGATCCGGTCGCCCTTCGAGGTCTCGCCGACCTCGTCGACCAGGGCAGGCTCCGGGTGCACGTGCAGGAGACGTTCCCATTCGAACGCGTCGCCGACGCGCACCGGTTGCTCGACGCCGGCCACCTCCAAGGCAAGCTCGCCCTCACCGTCTGATCCCCTCGGCGTTCCACAGAGGACGACCACCGTCTCAGGACGACACGTTTCCGCTGGTGAGAACCGTTGTTCCGTCCCAGCGTCTCAACCTCGGCCGATTGCCTTGCCGACGGCCGCGGGGCCGATGACGCTGGTGTCCGTCGCGGTTCGAATCGCGATCCAAGGGGCGGAAAAGAAAATCAGAGGGGGAAACAAAAGTGCACACGATGAAACGGGTCGCCACTGTGGCGGCAGTGGTGCTGGGCTCCGTGGCGACTTTCGGGATCTCCACCGCGAGCGCTGCGAACGGGACGCGGAACGACGACCGGGGTACCTGTGGCTCCACGAAGATCTACCTCAACGACGACTGGGGCTGCGTGGTCAGCTACGGAGACAAGATGAAGGTCAGCGACCAGACCTGGGACGGCAACGGCACCCGCCTGCGCTGGACCAGCTCGGCCGCGAACAGCGCGGGGAAGTACAAGGGAATCTGCACGGACTACAACGGTTCCGAGAACGGACGGAGTCGTGCGACTACAACTTCCCCGAGGGAACGACCATCAACTACAAGGTCGAGCAGATCAGTGACGGTCAGGTCGTCGACGAGACCGAGGGCTGGCAGCAGGCCGTGGTCTGACCCGGGCAGTGACCGACAGAGCCGGGCAGACGGGCGCCGAGCAGGCGTCCGTCTGCCTGTTCAGTGCCCTCGCCAATCCCTCTGGACCTCGCGGAACTCGACCGTCTACTTCGGACATGAACCCGGGACGACGACCTCCGCCACGCGGATGGAGTAAGAACGAGCCCATGGTGACGCTGGATCGGCTCGTGAACGTCCTCGGTGGCTACGGGGCGCGGCTGTGCTGCTGCCCGGTCTCGCGCGAGGTGGCGTTGCGCGATGTCGTGATGCACGACGCCGCCGATCCTCGCGAGCTGCGTGGCGACGTCTTCCTCGCCGTCGGGACGGAGTCGATCGCCACGGCCGTCGACCTGGCCGCGGCGGCGCACGCGTCGGTCGTCCTGGTCCGCGGAGCGGTTCCGCCGGACCAGGAGGCGACCGAGCGTGCGGAGGCCGGCGGCGTCGCGGTCCTGCTGGTGGAGCCGGACGTGTCCTGGGGCCAGCTCGCCGGAGTCGTCTACGGTCTCGTGCTGGAAGGCCGGGAGACCGAGTCCGGCCGCGGGCCGACCGACCTGTTCGCGCTGGCCGACAGCCTGGCGGACGCGCTCGGCAGCGCGGTGACCATCGAAGATCGGCTCTCCCGGGTCCTGGCGTATTCCAGCCGTCAGCACCAGGCGGACCGGGCGCGACTGGAGACGATCCTGGGCAGGCGTGTTCCGGAGCCGGTCCGCGAACTGTTCGAGCGGCGGGGCGTGTTCGGGCACCTCGCCGAGTCGGACGAGCCGTTGTTCGTCGAAGCCGACCCCGAACACGGGCTGACCGGGCGCATGGTGGTCGCGGTCCGCGCGGGCCGGGAAGCCTTGGGATCGATCTGGGTGGAATGCGATCAGCCGTTGTCCGGCGTCCGGCGTGCGGTGCTGCGGGACAGTTCGCGCACGGTCGGCCTGCATCTGCTGCGTTCCCGGGCGAGCGCGGATCTGGAACGGCAGGTCGAATCCGATCTGGTGATCCGGCTCCTGGAGGGCACCCCGGACGCGGCCGCCGTGCTCAGCAGGCTCGGTCTGCCTCCCGGCCGGTTCCGGGTGATCGCGGTGCAGGCCCATATCGGCGACGAGCGTCACGCCGCGCTCCTGCTCGCGTTCGAGCGGGCGACCACCGGTTTCGGCTGGTCACGTCCGGGCCGCAGCACGCTGTTCAGCAACACCGTCTACACCGTCCTGCCCGGCGACGACGTCGTGGCGGCCAGGGCGTGGGTCGGTTCGATCCGTGAGGCGCTGCCCCGTCAGGTGACGATGCTGGCCGGGATCGGGGCGGGCGCGGTATCGGCGGAGCTGCCTGCCAGCAGGCGGGAAGCCGACGAATGTCTCGCACTGCACGACGTACGGCCCACCTCGAACTCGGCGATCGCCTACGACGAGGCCTGGGACGACATCCTGGTGCAACGGCTGCGGGCCGCCGCCGCGTCCGGCAGGGCCCCTGCCCGGGGACCGATCACCGAATTGCGGCGGCACGACGACGCGAACGGCACCAGCTACGTCGCGACGCTGCGCGCCTGGCTGGAAGCACAAGGGGATCTCACCGAGGCCGCCGAGCGGCTGGACGTGCACCCCAACACGATCCGCTACCGGCTGCGGAAGATGGCCGAAGTGACCGAACTCAGGCTCGACCAGCCCGCGAAACGGCTGGCGATGATCATCGAACTCGCCGTCTCCGACCCCTCCCCTTGACCGTTTCCGCCAAAACCACCCGCCCTGATTGTCGGATCCGGACAATCGCCGTCCTCCGATTCCGAGCCATCCTGAGCGCGACAGCACCACTCGCGCAGCGGAGGAATTCATGGGCGATCTCGACCGGATCGACGGCGTCCCACGATCGGCGATCGTGATCGGCGCCGGTGTCGTCGGCCTGTCGACCGCGTGGTTCCTGCAGGAACGCGGGGTCGGTGTCACGGTGGTGGACCGCGAGGGCATCGCGGCGGGCGCGTCGTGGGGCAACGCGGGCTGGCTCTCCCCCGGGCTCGCGATCCCGCTCAACGAACCCGGCGTCCTGCGCTACGGACTGCGGACACTGCTGGACCGGCAGGCCCCGTTGCACGTCCCGCCGTCCCCCGACCCGCGGCTGTGGTCGTTCCTTGCCCGGTTCGCGGCGAACTGCACCGGTCGATCGTGGACTCGCGCCGTCGAGGCGAACACGCCGCTGAACGAAGAATGCCTGGAGGCCTTCGACGTCCTCACCGCGAACGGCGTCGACGCCCCGACCATCGAAGCGCCGATCACGGCGGCGTTCGAGACCGTCGGGCACGCCGACGGCCTGATCACGGAACTGCGGCGTATCGGTGAGACCGGACAGGACATCTCGTACACCCGGCTCACCGGCGCCGAACTCGCGGAGCGGTTCCCCCAGGCGACCGCGAGGCTCGGCGCCGGTGTCCGGATCGACGGGCAGCGCTACGTGGACCCGGGCCGGTTCGTCGAGTCGCTGGCACGCGCGGTGGTCAGCCGGGGCGGGACGATCCGTCACCGCTTCGAGGTCGCGTCCCTGCGCGCGCACCGCCACGCGCTCAGCGTGCGCTCGACGTCAGGTCAGACGGTCAACGCCAACGCGGTCGTGCTCGCGACCGGAGCCTGGCTGGGAGACCTGGGACGACGATGGGGCGTCAAGGTCCCCGTGCGCGCCGGGCGCGGCTACTCCTTCACCGTGCCGACCGACGACCCGGTTCCCGGGCCGCTCTACCTGCCGGACATCCGCGTGGCATGCACGCCGTACCGGGGCGGCCTCCGCGTGGCCGGGACGATGGAGTTCCGGAAACCGGACGCACCACTGGATCCGGCCCGGATCGCCGCGATCATCGCCTCGGCACGACCGTTCCTCACCGGCTTGGACTGGGATCGGCGCACCGACGAATGGGTCGGCTCCCGTCCGGTCACCACCGACGGGCGGCACGTCATCGGCGCGACGGGCACCCCCGGGCTCTACGTCGCGGGCGGGCATGGGATGTGGGGCCTGACCCACGGACCGATCACCGGACGGCTCCTGGCCGAGCACATCACCACCGGCAAACAGCCGGAGGCCCTGCGCCCCTTCGATCCCCTCCGCTGATTCGGATGAGAATGCCCCACGAAGAGACCGCAGAGGATGAACAGTCCGAAGTGGACCGACTCCGCGCCGAGAACGCCTTGCTGCGCACCGAGAAAGACCTTCTGCTGAAGGCCGCGATCGGGTTCGCCACCGACGCGGGCGCCTTCCGGCGGCAGCACCGCGAGCCAGAGACCCGCTGACCGACGCGGGACTCCCCGAAGGTCCGTGGGGGCCGGGTCCTTTCCGCGCCCGGCCCTCACGGACGTATCCATCGAAAGGCGATCATCACGATGCCCATCGTCTCGTCAAACCCTTGGCTGACAAAGGAAACGCATGCACGGTTGGTGCGAGAGCTCGCGGCGCTGCGGCGCGCCTCCACCGGCGACCGCGACGGCGACGACGAAATCGCGCTCCACGCCCACCGGCAGGCACGGATCCGGCAGATCGAGGACGTGCTGCGCGGCGCGGTCGTCGGCCAGGATCCCTTGGACGACGGGATCGCCGAGCCCGGCATGGTGCTCACCGTCGAGTACGACGACGGCGACATCGAGACCTTCCTGCTCGGCACCCGCGACGAGGCGGGCCAGGGCGATCTCGAGGTCTACTCCCCCGACTCCCCGATCGGCCGCGCGCTGCACGGCGCGAAACCGGGTGACCGGCGGGAGTATCACGTGCCGAGCGGCGACGCGGTCCGCGTCACCCTGGTCGGGGCGAAGCCTTACGGACGGCACCGTCGCCGATGATGCCCCGAAGGCTCTTGTTCGGCGCGACCCCCGCCCTCGCCCTCGCGCGATAAATCCCGGCGACATCGACGGTCTTGCTCGTGACAATGGCCGCCATGGAAGAGGTCAAGGTCGTCGTCGCCCATCACGATTGCGCGACCCTGCGCGTCGGTGACGTTTTCCTGAAGATCGACGCCGATCAGACGCGTACCGACGTCGAGGTCGAGGCGATGGCCACGGCGCCGATCCCGACACCCGAGGTCCTGTGGCGGAAGCCGCCCGTGCTCGCGCTCGCCGCCCTCCCGGGGACGGCGCTCGGCCGCCTCGGCGAGCCTTCGACCGCGTCACCGGCGGCATGGGCCGCGGCGGGGGCCGCGGTGCGGAAGCTGCACGACGCGCCTTTGCCGCCGCGGCCCGGCAAGAGTGTCGACGAACTCGCATCGCGTCTCGACGCCGAATGCGAGTGGCTCGTCACCACCGGCGTCCTCCCCGCGGACCTGGTCGACCGCAATCGCCGCATCGCCGAGACCGTGCTCCGGCCGTGGACGCCGGTGTTCATCCACGGCGACTTGCAGGTCGCCCACGTGTTCGTCGACGGCGACGAGGTCACCGGCGTGATCGACTGGTCCGAGGCGGCCCAAGGCGATGCCCACTTCGACCTCGCCGTCTTGACACTCGGACACCGGGAACGCCTCACCGACGTCATCGCCGGCTACGGCACGGACGTCGACCTCGACTTGGTCCGCGCGTGGTGGTCCTTGCGGAGCCTGCTGGCGATCCGCTGGCTGGCCGAGCACGGCTTCGACATCTTCATGCCGGGCGGCGAGATCGACGTGCTGAAATCCGTGTGACGGCGTTCAGGTGAAGAATCCGGCATGATCGCCCGAGCCGGTATCGAGGCCGCGCTAGATTGTCCTGTGTGGACCAGAGCGAGTACAGCCGCCGACTACGCCGCGTTCTCGACGCGCATTCCGACGATGTCGCCGCCCGGCTGACGAAGATCGTCGAGCTGATCGGCGACACCGTCGAGAGCGTGCAGATCGAGGTGTTCCCGGACGACGACGGTGAAGGCACTTTCGACGTGTGGGCCCGGTTCGAAGGGCCGGATTCCTTCGTCCTCAACAAACCGATCGACGAGCACCGCCACCTCTTCGGTGTCGTCCACCACGAAACGGGCTGGGACCCGGATGTTCCGTCCCTCCCGCGAGGGCTCTCGGCCGACGTCGTCGTCGATACGGTCGCCGACTGGATCGAGGCGGTCTGGACGCGGGCGTTCGACACGCCGCCGCCGGTTCCCGTGGAGATGTCCTCTCCCGAGGGGCACGGAACGACGACCCCGCGAGAACTGCGCTGACCTCAGGTGGTCGTTGCCCACCTGCTGTACATGAAGGCCCCCTTCCTTGCGCCAGGCGCAAGGAAGGGGGCCTTCATGTACTTCGGCCGGGTGTGATGCCCCGGTGACGGTCGGCTCATACGAAGCCGCTGCGAGGGCTTACCTGATCATAAGCAGCCGCAACTCGGTCAACAGCCTGGACAGGCTTCCTTCTTCGGCAGGGTCATCGGGACCACGCGCATCGCGGCGCCCGCGACGGCCGCGTTCCCCACCCGGTCCTGACCGGCGGCGAACGTCGAAGCGACATGCGACGGCACCGTCTTCGAGCTGCCGTCCATCGCCGTCTTGGCGGCTTGGGCGTTCCCGACGACCGCCGGGACCAGCACCAGCTTCTTCTTGCCTCGATCCGAAGCCGCGGCGGTGCGGAGCTCTTGGGCGGTGACCGGAATGGCGGGCTTCGTCTGCGGGGGCATCAATTCAGGCATCGCGCTCTCCGTTGTCGGCCAGCAATTCAGCATACCGGCCGAGCTCGGCCGGGCGGAACAAGCGCGCCTCACGGTGGAACTGCCGCGAAACGCCCCGGACCACGTGACGCATGCCGATCGCGGGGCTGTCGCCGTCGGCGGCGGACAACGCCGCCGTGCGGGCCGCCGAAGTGATGCCCGCTCCGGTCATGTCCAGGCGGCACAACGTCTCCAGGTCCACGTCCGGGGCCAGCGGGGCTTCCGGAGGGAACGCCAGCTGCCACAGGCGCCTGCGTTCGGCGATCCCCGGCCGGGGGAAATGGACCACGAAGTGGAACCGGCGGGTGAAAGCCGGATCGATGTTCTCCTTGAGGTTGCTCGTCAGGATGATCAGTCCGTCGCTGGCCTCCAGGCGTTGCAACAGATAGCCGACCTCCAGATTGGCGTAGCGGTCCGTCCCGTGCTTGACCTCGCCGCGTTTGCCGAAGAGCGCGTCCGCCTCGTCGAACAGCAGTACCGCGTGGCTGTCCTCCGCCTGCTGGAACACCTCCTCCATGTTCTTCTCCGTCTCCCCCACCCATTTCGACACCACCTGCGCCAGGTCGACCTTGAGCAGCTCCAGGCCCAGGATCCCGGTGACGACCTCCGCCGACATCGTCTTGCCCGTGCCCGGCTCGCCGGTGAACAGCGCCTTCACCCCACCTGCCGTCGCCTTGTGCGCGAAGCCCCAGGATTCCGCCACCCGGGGCCATGCCCGGAACGCCGACGCGATCTCCGTGAGCTGCCTCATCTGCGCGTCCGGCAGCACCAGGTCGTCCAGCGTGCGCCGCGGGAGGATCGACTGCACCGCCCCGCTCGTGCGGCCGCGGGCCACCGTGGCGATCGCGGGCTCCACGTGCTCGGTGACGGGATGGCCATTGCCGGACAAGCGCGCGTCCGCGTCGGCGACGGCCGCCACCGCGCGGAGTTCACCACCGCTCATGCGATAGCGGGCCGCGAAGTCTTCCAGCGCCTCCGAAGGCAGCACCGGGAACGCCGACGACCACATCGCCCGGCGTTCCGGGAAGCCCGGGCTCGGGATCGTCACCTCCGCGTAGGTGCGAGCGGCCAGCAGACCGTGCGGGCGCGAGGGGTTCGTGCCGGTGAGGCACAGCGGCACATTCGATCTCGTCAGCACCTCGTCGAGCCGGGCCTGGCGACCGTCGGTCTGGATCCACAGGACCGCGCCCAGGGCCGAAGCGGTCCGCAGATCGTGGGCCAGGTCCTCGGTTTGACGGCGCAACGGCCGTCCGGCCGCTGTCGCCAGTGCTTGCGCGGCGTCGAGCTGGCTGTCGGGCGGGCATCCCCAGAGGCCGACCACGTCCAGGTCGCCGGCACCCAGCGCCTGACCGAGTTTCGTCAGTCGCTCCGACCGCAGGTACGGGGACGCCACCTGGCTGTCCGGGTGCGTGACCTCGCCGGGATCGTGGCCGAGGGTTCCGACGTCCCCGCCCCAGCCCATCAGGTACTCGAACACGCCGTCGCCGAGGACCAGTTCCTGGGCCGGTTCGGCCGGTGTCTCGCCGTACGCTCGCAGCAAGCCGTAGCGGCGCAACGTCCCCGTGCTGCCCAGCGTGCGTCGCAGGGCGAGGCGGTCCGCCGGGCTCTCCGCGGCCACCGTGACCAGCAGCTCGACACACGGCGAACGCCGGTTCAGGTTGTCCACCACGTACGCGTAAACCCGCTCGTACCCCGGATCGAGCTCCGGCGCGGCCACCAGGAGCATCGCGTCCTGCTCGACCCGGGACAGGCCATAGCGGGCGGCGAGGGCGTCCAGCGGCAACGTCACGCCGCGCGACGCGGCCAGGCGCCGGAGGTGCTGCTCGGAGTCCGGGTCCCGGCGAGGCGCGGACGGTGGCTCGGTCATCGCCTCGGTGAACGCGTCGACCCGATCCAGCAGCGCGTCGACCTGCTCGTCCGTCACGCAGAACGGGGTCAGGTCCGGGCGGGTCAGCAGCGCCGCGGCCTCGGACTGGCGCGCGACGGCGCCGCGTAGCGCCTGGTGCAGTTCCGCCAGGCGCACCCGGAGGTGCTCCACCGCCAGCCCGCCCACCTCAGCCACCGGAGAAGGTCAGGGTCCGGCCGGCCAGCCAGACCACGTTCGGGACGTCGGCGAGAGCTCCACCCCGCCACAGATCCGTGTGACGGCGGCCCAACGGGAGCTTCACGTGCACCGTGTCGCGAGTGAACCGGATCGTGCCCTCCAAGTCGGCGAATCTCGTCAGGGCGAGGACCGGGTGCGGGGTCTCGCGTTCCCGCCACAGCTGCCAGGCGATCATGCCCAGGGCCAGCGACGCGGCCAACGCCGCCGTGCGCTCCAGCTCGCGGTCCGGCAGCCGGGGAACGAACAGCGCCCGCACGAGTTCGTCCAGGTGGCCAGTGTGAAGTTCCGCGGCCAGCCGGGATTCGACTCCCCCGGTCGTCCACAGTGGACTCCGACCGGGCAGGCGGGTCAGGGGATCGTCGCGCAGGGGACGGGCATCCGTGATGAAGCGGACGCCCGCCGAGGTCAGGTCGCGCAGGCAGGTCGGCGGGAGCGGGCTGCCGCGGACCAGAACCGGCGGCCTGCCGCACGCCGTCCAGTGCGGTATCAGGCCTTCCACGGCGGGGGCCCATGCGATCGGGAACAGGCCTTGGGCGTCGACCAGCAGCAGACCGTCGTCCACGCCGGTGACGAGCAGCGGGTCGGCCGGGTCATGGCCCCGGCACAAGGACAGCGCCAGCACGCCGTCCAGGACCGGCAGCGCGAGCCGACTCTGGCGGGCGAAGCCGGTGAGGTCCGGTACCGTCTCCAGGCCGGCGAACAGTGCGGCCGCGGTGTTCGCCTCCGGTGTTCGCCCCAGGACCTTGTGCGCCAGGGCGGCGGCGAACAGCGAGGTGTGCCCGGCCAGGCCCACACCCGACAGCGCCGGGCCGATCGCGTCCAGGTAGCCGGTTCTGGCAAGGGGCCCGGCCAGCAGGAACGGGAGCACGGGACCGACCGTCGTCTCCCCCGCCGATCTCGGTATGGCGGTCAGGAGCGTGCCCTCGAAGGTCTCCTCCCTGACAGACGTCGACGGCGGTACCGCGGGCAGGAAGCTCACCAACTCGGCGAGCTCCGCGCGAGTCGACGGCCGCTGCGGCAGCGACAGCCGTCGGACCAGCGCGGACACCGCCTCGGCGGCCGGTCCGGCGAGCGGATCCGCCGTGGCCGGGACCGCCGGCTCTCCGGCCAACGCGGCCAGATACGCCCACGCGGTCTCATCGGGGAGCAGAGCGAGCAACGCGACCAGTTCGTCCCGCGCGGCCAGCTCCTCGAACAACGTGGGCGCCGACGGCTCCGGGCTCTCCACCGGGCCGGAGATGACGGAGGTCGACGGCTCACCCACAGTGTCCGTTGTGGACAGTGAGGCGTCGGTCTCGGCACCGATCGGCAGGGGAACCGGTGCGGGGACCGGGTCACCGCCACCCGTCGTCGCCCGTTCGAAGACGAGACCTGCCGAAACCCGCCCATTTCCCGCGAGCGGGACGGGCCGGACCGTCAAGCGCACCGGCTCGGTGATCTCCAGGTCCGGGCCGTCGCCGGTCAGGTACTCGTCGAACTCGGTGGCCAACAGGTCCGGCAGCGCGTCGAGAACCCGCTGGACGAGACCCCGCGGGTCGGGACCCCAGCTCCACCCGCCACGCCGGACCACCCGCACGACACACTGGCGCACGGTGATCTCGCCGACGGTCGGTGCGGTCAAGGCTTCTTGACCTCCTCCAGGCGGCCCGCCCAGCCCGCCACCAGCAGGAGAACGGCATGCGCTCCCGGCGTCACCGTGACCGGTAACGACACGTGGTCCGTGTCCTTCGTGATGGTCCCGGTCACCGGCAGCGTCTCCTTCCCTTCGGAGACCAGCGCGAACACGGCCGTGTTCTGAGGCGGATTCGTCGGCAGCTTGACGAGCAGCCCGGCGGTGTCGAACGTGGGCGCGTCGGGCAGCAGCGGCAGTTTCGCCAGCGCTGGTTTGGCAGGCTGGCCCGGTACTCGCGTGACACCGTAGGCCAGCGGCTCGACGAACACCTCCGGCTGATCGTCGGCCTCGTGCACGGCGAGTTCCCTGCCCAGTAAGGACAAGGTCACCACCTCGCCCGTGCCGAGCGAGAGCCGCACCGGCAGCGCGTCGCCGACCAGCGCCTGCGCCGTCGGCACCGGGACGCCGATCGCCTTGGCCGCGCCGACCACGTTGCCGGTGCTCGACTCGTACACCGCGAAGACGCTCATCCTCACCCTCCACTCGTCGCCGCGACCGTCGCGAGCACCAGGAAGTCGACCGCGCCCGACCGTTCCGTCACGGTCGCCGAACCGGTGGCGGGGTCGTAGAACCGCAGGCGGCACCGGACGCGCCGCTGATCGTCCACAGTGGCCTCCGCCGGAACCGTGAGCCCTTTGGTGGACGGCGGGATCCTCGGGGTCACCAAGATGTGCAAGGACACCCTGCCGTCAGTGACCTCTTCAGGCGTCACGCCGGACGGCAACGGCAGCACCATCCCGTCCGTCGCGCTGCCGGAGGTCACCAGCACGCTGCCCGCGGAGATCTGGCCGGAGAAGCTCCCGGCGATGGTCAGGTTGCCGTTGGACTCCACCGTCAGCAGCGGGTCGACCTCACCGGTTCCCTTGTACAGCCCGTAGATCAACGTCGGCGCGTCCGTTCCGGACAGCACCAGCGCGGGCTTTCCCTCACCGGGCTCCGGCTGGGTCCGCAACGACAGCGAGCCCGATCGGGCCGACACGGTGTCCGCACGCACCCCGAGGTACCGCAGGCCGACTTTCCGGGCCGTCGGGAACACCGCCGTGAAGTGGCCCTCGGTCCACTGGACGAAACCCAGCAGGACCAGCCACAGCGCGGGTGGTGCGGCCGGGGCGGCGTTCACCGCGGGCGGCTGCTGGTCGGCCACGAGCCGCTCGTCGCCCAGCCGCCGGTAGAGGATCTGGTACGACTCCTCCACGCGAGTCGGCCCGGTGGAGCCGGCGCACGACGCCGGGCCGGTCGTCTGCTGTGCCCGGTCCACGGCGGTGAGGAACACCGGATACGGCTCGGTCGTCGGGCGGTCCGCGCCGTTGACGGCCGCGAAGTCCGCCTCCGACAACACGACCGGCGACGGCACCACGATCTCCCGGCCCGTCCCGTCGACCGCCAGCCCGGCCTGGACGCTGACCTCGACGTATCGCGCTCCCGTCGTGGGGTCGGTCCGGTTCTCGGTCGTCATGGCGAGTCCGTCAGCGATACCCCAATCGTGCGCGAGACGCGCGTGCCGGAGGGCGGTCGCGCGGGCATACGAGACCGTCGCCGCCAGGTCCGCCGACGCGAGCACCTGCCCCTCGTGGAACTCCGGGCGCAGCGGACCGGTCACGACGACTCACCCGATCGCGGCTTGCGGGTGGAACCGCTCGTCCGGCTCGACGTCGACCGGCTGCGTTTCGCGGGCGGTTTCTCCTCGGCCTCCGGTTCCGGTGCGCTTTCGAGGTCGGACAACCGATCGGACAGTCGTTCCGGCAGTTCCTCCCGCACCTGCGAAACCTGCTCCGACGCGGTGTCCAGCCGCCCGCGCAACGACTCCACCGTCGCGATCAGGTCGCTCACCTGCGCGCGCAGCGCGTTCATCTCCTGCAGGCTGTCCGTCACCTCGGCGGGCACCGTGTACACCTGCTCGCGGACCGGTTTCGGCACGGTCTCCCCCGGCGCCGGTGTCACCAGGAGGTTCCACATGCGCTCCAGCGGACTCCGGCCGCCCCACTCCTCGAGCAGCTTGGGCACGTACGGGCGCGGGATCGGCCCCGACTCGGGCACATCCGGCGGCTTGTACACCGGAGTCGGCTGACAACACACCTTCTCGGCGAGATGGCGCAACTGGTAGAGCTTCGGCAGCCATTCGCCGTACGCCGAGCCACCCGGAAGCACCTGTTCACGAGTCGCCGAGCAGACGCGCACGACGTCACAGCCGTCCAGCTCCAGATGCGCGAGCAGCACGTCGTTGTCCGCGCACTCGACGCAGGGCGGGTTCAGCGTCGAGCACGCCGCGTCGGTGACGAAACGCTGCACGTACGTGGTCAGCTTCCCGGCGGCGGTAGTGAGCAACCCCAGGTCCGTGACCGACAGGTGTTTGGCGGGATCCGGTTCCGGGACGGGCAGCGGCTGCGGGATGGCGACTGTCCGGACGTCGTCGTGCAGCCGGCAGTCGGAGACGCCGGGCACCCGATCGAGCCTGCCCAGCAGCCATTCCCGGATCCGCACGAGGTCGGCCCGGAACCTCGCCTCCAGCACGTTGTTCACCGGCGTGCCCTGGGCGACGAGACGGACCTCGATGGGAGCGTTCGGATCCGGTGTCGCGACCCGGCTCTTCGCCTCAGCGACGACGGCCAGCGCGACCTCCCGGTGCGCCGGTTCCGGCCACACTTCCTCGGGTTTCGTCCCGGCCAGGCGGTCGCAGGCCGTGCCGAGCACCTTTCTGGCGTCGTCGATCTCTTTCAGCCCGAACTTGTCCTGCAGTGCCTTCTGCCCTGCCGTGTCATAGGTGTCGTACCGCGCGATCGCGCCGGCCAGCGCCCGGACGTACTCGGTCTGCTGCCGGGCCGCAGGCGGCTTCGGCACTCCTTCGCCGCTTTCACGCAGCAGACGGAGATTGTCGGCGTAGCGGGCGGCGTCGGCCTCGTCGAACTGGATCGTCCGGTTGGAGAAGCCGCCGGCGACGGACATCGGGTCCAGGTACTGCGCGAGCCGTCTGCTCAGCAGGACGATCTGTTCGTACGCGTCCTTGTCGCCGATCTGCGCCAGCAGCTTGGTGGCGGGGTTGTACCGGTGGTCGTCGCCGGTGTCGCATTTGACGACGAACCGGAAACCCTCCTGGACGCGTGACGGCGCGCAGCCCGGCGTCGGGCACGGCTCCTCGGTGGCGTACGGCGCGACCGGGTCGGCCATGGTCTCCTCGTACCGCACGAACAGCCCGAAATGGCGCTGGTCGTCGTCGCACGGATCGCCGCAGTGGACTCCGGGCGAGGTCACCCGCAGTTCCCGCACGAGCGCGGCCACGTCGACCTTCTCCTTGCAGGACAGCACGATGTCGTTGCCGCAGCAGTCGAGGGCGTGTCCGGGGCGCACGCTGACCGTCCCGCCGGGGCAGGAGTCGCAGAACACCTCCAGACCGCACACGACACCCGGGCCGGACAGCGTCCTGTTGTGCAGCCTGTCCTTGCCCGCCACGTAGTCGGTCAGCAGGGTGAGGTCGTCCTCCGTGAGCAGTTGCCCCGTGAAGAATCGCGGCCGGACGAACGCGGCGGGGAAGGCGGACGCCCCGCCGCAGCCGCACCCGCAATCAGACGTGCTCATGAACGCTCCTCGGTGATGAAGAACCAGCTCTCGAAGACGTCGCCACCCGCGCCGGTGCCGGACGTCCACGGCCCGATGCCCGACGGCGGCACCAGGCAGCCGGTCGGGTCGGGCTCGGGCTTCGGGTGGTGGTCGTGGTCGGTGTCCGTCTCGCCCTTCGGCTTGCCGCCGGTGAACGGGACCCGGCCGCCGACGTTGGTGCCGTCGACCGGTCGGCAGCAGCGGTCGAGCAGGAACGCCGCGCGGACCGTGATGTGCACCTGGTCTCCGTCCTGCAGGGACTCACGGGTCGTCTGCCGGTACCGGAAGCGCCGGGTGAACTCGCCGCCGGTCGGCTCCTCGAACTTGCCGCCCATGTGCCAGGTGCCGGCGTTGCGGCCGGCGCCGCCTTCGATCACCTGGATGTCCACCACTCCACGGCGCAGGCTGTCGACGCGGACGTCGTCGGAGAACTCGACGACGAGCCCGCCCGTGTTCTTCTGCGTGCCCAGCAGTTCCTTCGCTTGGTCCACCGTGTACGTGTGGCCGTGCCGCCAGTTGACGCCGGTGATCACCGTCGGCACGCGCGTGCCGAAGAAGCGGCGGACGTTCAGGTGGATCTGCTCTTTCCGGACCGGCTTGGCGAAGTCGACGTCGTCGATCCTGGCCAGCCACAGGACCTTGTGCTCGCACCGGATGCAGCACGTCTCGCAGCGGTCGTCCTTCGGCGGCGTCTTGGTGGTGACCCGGACGACGTAACTTTCTTCCGTGTAGCCGAAATCGCAGTCCGAGGTGTCCGCGCACGCGGAATTGAAGACGGTCCTGGTCGGCTCGACGGCGCGTTCGCAGTACTCGACGCCGACCCACACCGTCTTGCCGCCGGTGCGTTCCTCCTCGTGCAGCGCGTCCGCCAGGTCGATGACGCAGGTGCCGGGGACGAGCACCTCGTTGCCGTCGCAGTCGATGCCGAGCCCGGCGGCGATGCGGACCTTGGCCTGGTGTCCCTTGTCGTCCTCGGTCTTCCCCTCATCCACCGGAGCGGGCTCCACGAGCAGTCCGCACACCACGCCGTAGCCGAGCAGGCAGCGCATCCGCAGCTTCAGCTTCTCGCGGAAGTACTCCTGCTCTCGCTGGAAGTCGCGGGCGGAGAGCAGCTGGCCGGTGAAGTACCGCAGCCTGCGGAAGGGCGCTTGCCCGGTTCCCTCGTGCTCTGACGTCTGGGGGGCCGGCTGTGACGTTGCCTCGGTCATCTCTCTTCTGTCCTCTCAAGACACTCGCGTGTGGACCCCGACCGCGGACATCACGCCGACGCTCACCCCGTGGCGGGCGCCTCGTGGCCCGGGCCTCAGTACTCCGTCGTGGTTCAGGCGCACCCCGCCCACCACGGGCGGCGGCAGCGGGACGAACGCGGTGTCCACCCCGACCGTCGAGCGGAAGCCGACCACGAAACCGGATCCGGCGGCGCGCACCGACCCGCGCGTGTGCGCGGGCGCCTGCCGGACCACCAACCGCCGCAACGCGTCCTCGTCGGCCGTCCCGGCGGGCAGCAGGACCCGGAACCGGTGGGCGTGCTCGGTGAGGGGGTCGGTGTCCGGATCGCCGTATGCCCGCAGCGGCGCCGCGCCCAGTGCCGAGGTGTCCAACCTCAGCCTCGACGACGACCGGCCGAACAGCCGCACGGAGCCGAGGCCGCGGGCTGTCGACGGCGTCGCTGTCGCGCGCACCTGCGCCCAGTGGCGGTCGCCTGCCAGCTCGTCGATCACCGGCTCGACGCCGAAGACGATGGTGATCGCCTCGGCGAGCGCGCAAGGCGTGCCGCGCCGCCGGTAAAGGCCCGGCGCCGCCGCGATGAGCTCCCGGCGTGTCTTCGCGTCCCAGCCGGCCTCGAACGCCAAACCGAGCAGCCCGGCCAGCCACGGCAGTGCCCCGTCCGGCACACCTGCCGGGTCGAGCAGCGCGGGATAGCGCTCGATGACCCGGTCGATCTCGGCGGTGGAGGCGTCGAACAGGGTCAGGAACCGCTCGGTGAAGTCGTCCGCGGCCGGATCCTGCCGGAACGCCGCGGGCAGCAGATCCGCGCTGGTGGACCGGGGGAAGTCGAGCCGGATCCGGTTCAGCACCGGCGTCGAAGACGAGTCCCCGGACAGCCGCACACGAGCCGTGAGGTAGCGGCCGGGTGGCTGGTCCACGAGGAAGTCGGTGACACCGGCTGCCACGGTCTGCCAGTCACTTTCGGCGAATTGGCCGTCCTCGGACACCACGATCGCGACGGAGACCGCCGTGCCCGCCGGTACGTCCGCGTCCACGCGCACCCGGTGCCAGCGACAGCGTGAGATGCCGCTGTCGATCAGCTTCGTGGCGAACTCGCCCCGCGTGACGTACTGGCCGGTCTCCGGCGCCGGAGCCTCGCGCGGCTGTCCTTCCCAGTCGTAGCAGGAGGTCACGTCGCCGTCCGGCCCCTTTTCCCGCAGGCAGAAACCGTCGTCGTCCGCCGCGACGAGGCTGCTCGGCGGCAGCGCCGCGGCCAGCTCGTCCACTGTGGACTCCCGGAACCGGTGCCCGCCGCGGAAGATCCGGAGCAGGCCGTCTTCCTCGGTCAGCAGCCAGATGGTGCGCCCGGGTCCGGTGCGGATCCCGATGATCTCGCCGCCGACGCCTGTCCTGATGACCTCGCACAGCCGCCCGTCCGGGCCGTACCGCCGGATCCGGTCGCTACCGGCCCGCGAGACGAGCGCCTGCTCGTCTTGGGCGAGCGCGACGATCTCGGCTTGCCGGAGCCGGATCACCGCCGTCAGCTGGTCGCCTTCGTTACGCCAGAGGAAGACCCGGCCGGAGTCGACCACCGCGATCCGGTGCCCGCGCGAGGCCACGGCGGTCGGGGCGCGCAGCAGCCGGGGGTCGCAGTGCGGGGGCCAGAGCGGCGACCAGTCGCCGGCGCAGGTGTCCCGGCTCAGCACCTGATCGCCGGACAGCAGGTACCACGCGCACGGACGGCAGCCGGGTGCCAGGCGCGGGTCGGGGAACCACGGCAGCAGTTCGGTCCGTGTCGGCCCTTCCGGCGACGAGCCGGGATGGGCCAGGCGGACGCCCGCCGGGTCGGCGAACCCGACGACGTCGGTCACGGTGGCCTCGTCCCACCCGACGACGTCGTCGAGGAGCCGGAACGTGACGTTCGTGGGGGCGCACGTCATGAGGACTCCTCCACCGGGATCAGCAGCGGCCGCTCCGGCCAGATCAGGTCGTTCGGCGGGATCGCGTGATCGGTGCACGGTGGCAGCCGCACTCCGTCGGCGGTGAGCGAGAGCCCGGACACGGCGAAGACGCCGTCCACGGCCAGCAACCGCCGCACGAGCGGCGTGTGCCGCACCGCGCCGCCGAACGGCCAGCCCCCGCCGTTCTCCCCGCCCCGCAACGGGTCCAGGTAGGTGGTCACCGCGTCCGCCGCCCGCGCGAGGACGGTCGCCCGGTCCTGTCCGGGGTCGAGGACCACCCGTGCTTCGACGCCGATCCGCCGGTACGCGACCGGGCCGGTGACCACGGTGATCCCGGCGGGCGCGACCTCGTTGGCGAGGAAGTCGGCCACCGCGCGCAGCGTGGCCGCGGACGGCACCGGCGATTCGGTGGCGCCGTCGTCGATCGGCGGCACCACGAGGACTCCGACGACACCGGGGATGGGCGTGCCGGGGAAATCCGGATGCAGACCCGGCACGCCGTGCGCGCGGGCGATCGAGGCGCCCGGCGCGCGGAGCGCCAGCAGGCCGTAGTCGGCGGGTGCGACGGCCCGGCCGCGGGAGCGCAGTTCCTCGACGCCGCGCCGCGTCACTTCCTCGTCCGGCTCGGCGTCGGCGCCGCCACTGGCGGGGAACGGGTTGTTCACCCCGGTCACGAACGGCCGCGCGGTGACGACGCCGTTGACCGCACCGGCCGCCACCGCACCCGCGGCGCCACCACCGACCCGGTACCGCACGGCACGCACGTTGCGGAAGCCCGGCGGCACGGGCGCGCCGTTCACGCCGTCGCCGAAGGTGACCACGCCGGTGTCGTAGTCGACGACGAACACCCGGTCGGCCGGGCCGTAGCCGGCCAGGCTCGGCACCTCTTGCCACGGCGATGTGCTCTCCTCGGTCGTTCCGAAGAGGTCGATCCCGGGGTCGTCGTCGACCTCGATCACGACACTGCCGGCGAGGATCGGGACCTGGCTCAGCCGCAGCTGCCGCCGCTCGCTCGGCGTCCCGGGGTCCTGGATCGGCTCCAGGGGCTCGTCGAAGATCGTGCGGGCGGCGGTGGCGGCGACCATGTTCGACCGCAGTCCCGACACGAGCGGCGGTGGGACCTCGAAAAGCCCCTGCACGACCTGCAGCCGCAGCCACCGCAACGCCGGGCCGGGCCGCGCGGTCGGCGGGCGGCCGGGCGCCCACGTCCGGGGCGGCCGCAGCTCGATCGTGCCGCTCGACCGCAACCCGGCCGTCTCGTCGCGGACGACCTCGGCGGGCCGGAACCGGCCGCCGTCCAGCACGTCCCAGCGCAGCAACGGCTGGGCCGGCGTCGGGATGACGCCACCGGCGGCCGCGGGAACCGGCGGTGCGGCCGCCACCACGAACCCCAGCGACAGGGACGGGTACGGGCTCGCGATGCCGTCCAAGCCCAGCCACAGCGCGTTGCCCGGCTGGGGCTCGGTCCCGAACGGCGGGAACGGTCGGCCAGGTCCGTTCGGCCCCAGCGGTATCGGTTCGAGCGCACCGCCCCTCTGCACCGCGATCGCGGCCAGGGTGGCGGGAGTCGCGTAGAGATCCCGGTCGGTCTCGTAGACGATGTCGCCGTCGGTGCCGGTCGCGGCGGCTTGGAAACCGGCGGGGACGAGTACCGACGCACCGTCGGGCGGGTTCACCGTGAACTCCAGCAGCGCGGAGGCCGCGGTAGCCGGCCGACGACGGACGCCCGCGGTGTTCAGGTGCTCGGCGAGGATCTTTTCCGGCAGCCGGTTGACCCGGATGAGCACGGGTTCGGCCTGCGTGCCGAAGAGGCGCACCAAGGCGACACCGGCGTCCTGCCGGTCGGGGTTGGTCCAATCCGGCGTATAGCCCGGGATGCGGCCGCGTACCGCCTTGCGGACCGCCTCTCTCGTCGCGTCGACGAGCTCCGGCTGGACCCCGGACGGCCCTGGACCAGGGACCATGTGCGCTTCTTCTCCCGAATCGCGCGCCCACCAGACGTCGGTCACAGCAAGCCCTCCCCCGGCTCCGGCGCGGGTACGACGCGGGTGCGGATCTCCCGCACCACAGGCAGTTCGCCCGCTCGCAGGGGTACGTCGTCACAGGTCTCCGCCGGATCCGCGCCGTCGATGCCGATCGCGACGGCGGCGACGTCCGCCAGGTCGCCGAGCGCCTCCTGCGCGGCCAGCAGCAACGCCGACGGCCGCAGCGCCTCACCGAACGGCCAGCCCGTCCCGTCGTCGCCGCCGAGCAGCGGATCGAGGAACCGGCGCAATGCCTCACCGACCACAGTGGACACCTTGACGCGGTCCGCGGGAGCGCCGGACAGGTCGACCCGCAGCCGGACCTCCCGATACGCGGGTGCGCGTACGAAGACCTCGGCCGTGAGCAGGCGGGTCTTGCCGAGCCGTCGTGCGACGGCGTGCAGCATGCCCGGGTCCGGTACCGGCGCCGCGACGAAATCCGGGGCCGCGAAGTCCACGCGCGGCACGGACGGGACGACGTGCACAGAAACGGCTCCGGGCACGAGCGCACAAGGGAAACCCGGGTGTTCGCCGACCGAGGCGTGGGCCCGGCCGACCGCGACGCCGGGAGTCGTCACCGCGAGGGTGACGTAGTCGTCGGGGGTGACGGCCCTGGTCACCTCGCCGAGCGCGCCCGCGGCCCGGTCCCGTGCCTGCGCCACCGTCTCCGGGTCCGCGCCGCCCTCGGCCTGGGCGAGGTTCGCGGCGCGCACCGGCAACGCGATGTCCGCGGGAAACCAGTTGGCGGTCAGTCCGCCGTTGCCGTCGCGACCGCCGCCGATGGTGTACGTGACCTCCACGTCCTCGGTCGGACGAGGGATCCGGCCGGTGAGCCCGTCGCCGAAAACGAGCGCGCCGTCGTCCCGGTCCAGCAGGAAGACCCGGTCCCGAGAGGTGCCGAAGGTGAAGTCCGGCACCGGTTTCCAGTCCTCACCGGCGAGCCGTAAGGCCGCGGTGAGCAACCGGTCGGCGGCATCGGGCAGGACGAGTCGCTGACCGGGCAGCTTCAGCCAGTGCCGGGTCTGGTCTCCCAGGTCGGTCACCGTGCGCTTTTCGAGGTGCCGGGCCGCCGACACGTTGACCGCCAGCCCCAGCAGCCGCGGCGGCGACGCGTAGGTCGCGGCCGTGGTGGACACGATCAGCCCACAGTCCACTGTGGACCATCCGGCCGGTGGCCGCAGGCGCACCACCCCGGACCGCCGCAGCCCGCCGGTCCCGTCCTGGACTTCTTCGAAGGCGCCCGAAATCTCCGTGTCGGGCCGGAACCAGGACCAGGTGAGCTCGGCAGGCGGATGGATGTCCCCGACGGCCGATGACGACCAGGAAGGTGGCACGGGCGAGTCGAGCTCGAACAACAGGGACAGCCGGTCGGACGTGGAGTACTCGCCGGTGAACGGCAGGGTGAATCGAGCCGAAGCGGCGGATCCGTCGCTGCCCAGCAGCGGAACCCCGCGACGGGCCGCCAGATCCGCCGTGCGGTCGCGGTCGGTGAACACCGTCGCCTCACCCGCCAGCGGGAAGACGATCACGTCGTCGTCGAGGGTGAACCTGATGGCCGCGGCCGGATCGCGGGCAAGAACGCTCCCTGAAGGGACCCCTATCGGTGTTTCCTCGTCCGTGGTCAACGCGAGAACGGTCGATGCCGGCTTCGCGGGCCGCGGCGGTTCCAGGTCCAGCAGGTTCAGGATCGCGACGACGAGTTCGTCCGGGGCTTGGTCGAGCCAGTAGAGCCGTTGCTCCAGCAGGTAGGCGAACAGCTCCAGCAGGGTGATACCGGGGTCGACGGGCGCGTGCAGCGTCCACGTGCCGTCGGATTCGGCCGGGATGCGGCGGGTGACGGCCGACATCAGATCGGCCCAGGTCAGGTCGTCGAGCTTCGGCACCGGAACGGTCATGGCGTGGTTCCCGTCAGGCCGAGGTAGAACGGGAAGACCAGGTTGGCCTTGGTGTTGGTGCGCCGGATCCGGTACTCGACCGAGACCGTGACCCGGGATTCGTCGGCCGGGTCGGTCTCGGCCAGCACACTCGCCAGTTCCACACGCGGTTCGAAGGTTCGCACCGCTTCGGCGATCGACCGTTCGAGCTCGCGCAGGTTCTGCGCGCTGCCAGGCGCGAACACCGACTCGCTCACCCTGGTTCCGAGGTCCGGCCGCATCACGCGTTCGCCCGTGGCGGTGAGCAGCAGCGCGCGCAGGCAGTGCTCGATGCTGGTCTCGCCGACGGCGTAGGCGAGACGGCCCGCCTCGTCGGGCAGGATCGGGAACCGCCAGCCGGTGCCGAGGAAGGGTTCGGTCACGTCGCCTTCACCTTCTTCGCGAGCACGGACGGCGGCAGGGGCGACGCGGGACCGGTGACGCCGCCCGGAGCCGGATGGGTGTGCTGGATGAACGCCTGCAAGAGCGCGTTGCCGAGTACGACGGGCTCGGTCGAGCCACCGCCGAGGTCGATGCCGCTCGATTTCACGGTCACCGTCTTGGCCTCGACCGTGATCTCCCCGCTGTCCTTCAGCACCACCTTCGCGCCCGACGAGGTGTTGATCGTGATCTCCTTCGCCTTGTCGTCGAAGAGGATCCGGTGGCCGGCCTTGGTACGGATGACCTTCTGGTCGCGACCTTCGTTGTGCGCGGTCGGCGGCTTCTTCTTGCCGTTGTAGAGACCGCCGAGCACGTACGGCTGCCGCATGTCGCCCTGGAAGAAAGCGACCAGCACCTCGTCACCGACCTCGGGCACGAACACCGAGCCATAGCCGCCACCGGCGTAGAGCTGGCTGACCCGGATCCACGGGCTGATGGACGCGCCGCCGTCCAGCCAGTAGTACTTGACCTTGACCCGGCCCTCGTCGTCCCCGTCGTTCTGGACGACCTCGGCCGGTGCGACGCCGTAGTAGCGCTGATCGCTCGACATCGAGCGCGGCATGGCAGTCATCGCTTAGCCCCCTGAAATATCCTCCGGCCGGTGAACGTGGTGAAGAAGCCGCTGGTGTTGAGCGTGTGCTCGACCCGCTTGACGAAGTAGGTGCCGGAGAACCGCTTGCCGAGCCCGAAGATCTCCAGGTTGTCCCCCGGCCGCAGCTCCGGCAGCCCGGCCACCCGGCCGGTCGCGGTGATGAACTCGTACGCCCGCTCCCGCAACAGCGCGATGGCCAGTTCCTTGGCCTCCTCCTGGTTGAGGACCGGAGCGTCCACGATCACCTCTTGACGTCCGCCCGCGGCGCTTTCCGCCGCCTTCGGCCCGCTCTGCCCGTCGGCCGCGTTCTGGCCACCGGGCAGGTCGTCCGACGTCGCGACGTACTCGATCGGTTGCGCCTTCACCGGATCCCAGCCATGCACGGTGAGCTTGCTGACCTGATTGGACACAGTCAGGGTCGGCGTGAAGTCGAGAAGGTTCGGCACCAGGCCCGGCGGCTGCCCGCTGGGGCCGGTGGCAAGCCCGGGGCTGTAGGCGAGGCGGAACAGCCGGATCGGGCGGCTGTCCCGGCCGTCGGTCGGTTTGACGAAATAGAGCGTCTGCTCGCCCGTTTTCGGATCCGGCAGGATGTAGCAGTCGAAGTCGATCCGCTTCGCCCGTTCCATCAGGAACTGCGCGTCGGTCTGGTTCTTCTGCACCACGAGGTCGTGTCGCGGTCCCTCGCGGGTTGTCTTGACCGCCAGATGGTTGCGCCGGGCGATCTGTTCGGCGATCTCCCAGTCGGTCTTCCGGACGAAGTTCTTGTCCTCTTCCTTGGTGGGCTTGCGGTCCTTGAGCGCGAGCATCCCGTCCACGCAGGTGATGGAGACCGTCGGCGAACCGCCGTCGGGGAACTTCGGGGCGAGCGAACTGATCGTCCCCGTGCCGACGGTCAGCAGCTTGTCCGCGTAGCCCAGGCGGACGGATACCCGCGCACCGATCCGCAGCTTGTCCGAGTCGCTGTGCTTGAACTTGAGCGTGACGTCGTCCCAGTTGTTCAGCTCCAGATCGAAGCCGGACATCTCGTCGATGTCGCGGTGCACCTTGATGTCGAGGATGTCGTTCTTGGTCGACGGATCGGCCTGGAGACCCTCGACGACCACTTCGAACTCGGGGGCGTAGCCGTCCGGGTCGGCGATCTCGGGCCGGGTGCCCGCGGGCGCTGTCATCGCACACCCCCGCTCACGGCAGCCGGGGCACGGTCAGCACCAGCCCCGGTCGCAGGTCCCGGGGATCGGAGATCCCGTTGGCACGCGCCAGTTCCCGCCACGCGTCCGGCCGTCGGTACACGGCGACGGAGATGCGGTCCCACGTGTCCCCCCGGCGTACCACGTAGCTCTTCTCCACCGTCGGCGACGAACGTGGCGGGTCCACGGCCTGGTCCTTCGCCAAGCGGTATTCCTTCAGCGTGATGTCCAGCTGTGCCCGCAGCGGCACGCCGTTCTTGGCGAACAGCACGTAGTTCACGTCCAGCTTCTCCAGCACGCCCTTGAACACGGGCCCGTTCCAGTGGAACCGGACGATCGGCGGCGCGTGCTCGGTGTTGTCGACCCGCATGAGGTCGCGGATCGCGTCCACATAGGCCGTCCGGACGTCGTTCAGCGTGTCCGAGGTGTCGACCAGGGCCTGGAGCGAGAGCGTTTCGGTTCCGCCGCGGATGAACTGGATCGGGGGCGTCTCCAGTCCGGGGATGGTGATCTCGGCGAAGGTGTTGCTCTTGCTCAGCTTGTACTCGGTCGGGTTGAACCGCAGCGGGATCACCTGGGGCGTCCGGTTGGGCGGACGGTCGATCTCCAGGTGTGCCTCGGCGCCCTGGCTCACCGCCGAGAACGGCGTGACACTCACCGGTGGCCTCCCGAATCCCCGAGCTTGCGGTCGTTGTCGCTGCGCTCGGCCCTCGCGCATTCGTCCTCGTACAGCCGTGCCCACGCCTGGATGTGCTTGTTGAATAGGCTCGTGAACACGCCTTTGTCGTCGCCTTCCACCTGGAACCGCACTTCGAGGTTGTGGATGATCAGGTTCTTGGGCACGCTCGTGTCTCCTAGAGGACGGCCGTCAGGCGTTCGTGGGCGATTTCCAAGGACTCGATGGCGACCGCGTTCTGTTCCGCGTGCAGATCCGGCCCGCTCCACTTGGCGGCCAACCCGCCGTGGAAGATCCAGGACTTCGCGGGGATCCCGGCTTCGTCGAGCATGATCAGCGCGCCGTCCCGGCGGGCGCCCAGGGAATCGTGCAGACCGGTCTCGTACCAGGACCACAGCAGTCGATCGCGCACCACGCCGCGTTTGAGGGTGATCGGGTTCCATGAGTGGCGCAGCGGGAGCCGGTGCACCGCGTCGTTGCGGCCGCCCTCCGGGTAGGTCACGACCTCCAGCTGCGCTCCCAGGCCGGTCACCTCCTGGAAGGCACCCGACGCCACCACCTGCAGCAGCAGTGCCTGCGCCGGCGGCAGGTACACGTCCGCCGGGGACAAGGTCACGATGAACCGGAACTTGGGCAGCGGCTCGTTCACCGCGAGCAGCTGGTCGGCCGGAGTCGTCACTGTTCGATCACCTCCAGTCCGCGGTCCTGACCGAGCACGAGCCGCAGCGCGATGAACTCCATGGGCACGGCCGGCGCCACCTCGATCTCGCACACGACCTGGCCGGGGTCCTGTTCAGGCGGGTTGGTGGTCTCGTCGCACACCACCCGGAACGCGTCCTCCGGCCGGCTGCCGGCGAGCGCTCCGGTCCGGAACGCCTCCAGCAGGACCGACGTGATCGCGCGGACGAGCGCCAGCCGCAGCTCCGGCGAGTTCACCTCGAACACCAGCGGAGCGGCGGCCCGCCGGATCGCCCGGACCAGGAGATGGAGCAACCGGCGATGGGCGACGTACCGGCGACGTGGATCGCCGGACAGCGTCCGCCCGCCCCACACCACCAGACCGCGACCGCGCAGGCAGCGCACCAGGTCGACGTTCGCCTCGAACAGCCGGACCTGCTGTGCTTCCGGGTACTCGACGTCGAGGTCGACGGCGTCCAGCAACGTGGCGTTCGCCGGGGTGTACGCGGCGCCGCGCTCGGCGTCGAGCCTCGCGACCAAACCCGCGACGTGCCCCGAAGCCGGGACGGTCCGCAACCCGGTGCCCGCGAGTTCCGGCGCGCGCAGCGGCGGGTGGTACACCGCCGCCGCCGCGAGCAGTACCTCGTCGCCCAGGCCTGTCAGCGCGTTCACCCATCCGGCGACCTCGTCCACTGTGGACAGATCCGGGGGCGCGTCGAGCAGTATAAGCCGGTCCAGCAGCGGCGCCACGACGCCCAGCAGGTCCAGCACGAGTACGCGGTGGTCGTCACCGGTCAGATCCGTACCGAGATCCGGCAGCGCCACCAGCGCCGGTTCCGGCAACTCTGCCTGCGCCGCCACCGCGGACGCGTAGTCGGCCCGCCCCGGCGGACTGTCGGTGCCACCGGTGAGCGTCAGCTCCCAGGACATCGAGATCGGCGCGTCCGGTGGGATCGGGTCCGCCGTGCCCACCGGTACCACCCGGATGAGCCGGGAAGCGGTGAGCCGGTCGGCGACCTCACCGGGAGCCATACCGGCGAAGGTCTCCGCGGGCTCCCCTGGCACGAGCACCCGCACGGTGACCGTCGGCAGGCCCGCCACGCTGCTCTTCCGGTACAGCACGGTGACCCGGCCGCCGTTCGCCCAGGAACCTGGACTCGCCGCCACCACGCGGAAGCTGTCCGTCCACAGTGCACTCGCGGTCGCGGACGGCCCCGCCACCCGCAGCACCCACGCCGTACGCCCCTGGTTCTCGAAGAACCCGCGCAGCGCGTACGGCGTCGCCGACGTGCCGTCCGGAGGTCCGAAAGTGCCCACGACGTCGTTCCAGCTCCCGACGCGGACGGGCACGCCGACCGGGCCACGCCGGGTGCGGCCGAGGAACACGGCCACGTCCGTGCGCAGCGGCTCGTCGTCGTCGGCCGCTCGCTCGAAGGTCAGGGAGACGCCGGGAAGCGCAGCGCTGGTCATCGGTGCCCGCTCATGCGTCGATCAGGAGGCTCTCGACGGCCAGTACGAGCGTCTCCATGGCGATCTCGTTCTTGGTCGCGTTGAACGACGGTCCGGTGTACTTCGTCGGCCAGGCCCGGTCGAAGTTCCAGCGCATGACCTCCTGGCGGTTCTCGTCGAGCATGATGATCGAACCGGACGTGCGCCGCACCTTGCCGTCGAGCGACTCCTTCACCCAGTTCCAGAAGCCGACGTGGCCGGTGACCCCGCGCTTCAACGTCAGCGCGCTCGGGAACTTCTTGAGCCCCACGAGCTTGCGGACCGTGATGTCCTCGCTGCCGGTGCGGTACTCGATCGGGGGCAACTCGACGTCCAGTCCGCTGACTTCGGTGAACGACCCGCTCACCGCGACGCCGTCGTCGCTGACGTTGGTCACGATGACGAGGAAGTTATACGCGGCATACGGGTCGTCCCGCGTCACTGGTGGCATTTCTTCTGCCTTTCAACTAGACGAGCTCGGGCTCGCGGGTCTTCTGCTGGATCCGGAAGATCACGAACTCCGCCGGGAACACGGGCGCCACCCCGATCACGCAGATGAGCCTGCCGTTGGCGATGTCGTCGTCGGTCATCGTGGAGCGGTCACAGCGCACGAAGAACGCTTCGTCCGCCGTGGCGCCGAAGAGCGCCCCGCTCCGCCAGACGGTGGTGAGGAAGTTCGTGACGGTCTGCCGCACCAGCGCCCACAGCGCCTCGTCGTTCGGCTCGAACACGACCCACTGCGTGCCCTCGTCGATCGACTCCTCCAGGAACAGGAACAGCCGCCGCACGTTGATGTACTTCCACGAGGAGTCCGACGACAGCGTGCGCGCGCCCCACACCCGCTGGCCCAGGTTCGGGAAGAACCGCAGGGCGTTGATCCCCTTGGGGTTCAACAGGTCCTGCTGCCGTTTGGCGACGTCCTGCGCGATCCCGCCAGGCGTCCGGATACCGCGGATGACCGCGTTGGCCGGCGCCTTGTGGACGCCGCGTTCCGTGTCGGTGCGGGCGTAGATCCCGGCCATGTGCCCCGACGGGGGCGCTTCGACGAACTGGTTGGTGGAAGGGTCGTTGACGACCAGCCACGGGTAGTACAGCGCGGCGTACTTGGTGTCGAACGGCTCACGGAACGTCTGGATGCCCTCGATGTCGAGGCCGTCCTTCGGATCGAGGACGGCGAACCGGTCCTTGAGCTGCTCGCAGTGCGTGACGAGCGCCGACTCGACGGTGCCGGACCACACACCGGGCACGGCGCAGATCGAGATCTCGTCGATGTCCTCCAGTGCGACGATGCCGGTGCGCTTGCCGCTGCCGCCGTCCGTGCCGACGAAGTCCCCGACCGTGAGGCCGCCGTACGCGTCGTCGCCGTCGTCGGCGAGGGGCAGCCAGGAACCCTTCCCGGGAGTGGGGAACTTGGCCGGATCGGTGCTGAGCCCGGTCAGCGTGGTCGCCAGAACCAGCTGCGACCGGCTCGCCAAGGTGCCGACCACGGTCCCGGGCCCGTCGCCGGTGAGGCGCAGGTTGCGGAACGTCTCGGTCACCGAACCACCGCCGGGGTCGGCGAATCGCGTGTCCACAGTGGACTCGATCAGCTGGAGCCTCGCCGTTTCGAAGACCAGGTCCGGCGTGTTCGCGTCGAAGGTGACGACGTCGTCGGACCCGATGCTCACGACGTGCAGAGGGGTCAGCTTGTCGCCCGTGTCGAGCTGGGTGACCGCACCGGCGTAGAGCCGGCTGGAGCCGCTGATCCGCAGCTCGCGGCCGGCACCGGCGCCGGCCCGGCGGACCCGGCGCACGGTGAGACCGGTCTTCCACGGCGCGTGCGCGGTACCGGCCGGGAAGGTGAGCGTCACCCGGCCGTTGGCGGGCTGCGCGACGGTGACCTTGAACCGCCGCTCGTTGATCAGGACCCACACGTCGTCCGGCAGCGGATCCGGGTCGAGCCCGGTCACCTCGTTGACCTCGATCGACACGGCGTCCTTGGCCGCGTCGGCGGCGAGCGCGGTGACGAACAACGGACCCTCGTTCGGGTCGGGCAGGACCGGGAGCGAGGCGCTGACCGCCGGCGAGATCCGGACCTGCGCCCCCTTGCCCCACGAACCGGGACTCGACGCGGAGAAACGCAGGCTCGGCGTGGCGTCCCGGGCACCCTTCTGGACGTAGTCCCCGCGCGCCGTCTTCACCTCGGCTTGCAGGCCGGTGTTGAGTACGACCCGCCCGGTGGTGACGTCGTAAGCGGTGATCTTGGCCGGGCCGATGGGGACGTTGTCGCTGCCGCGGAAGACGGTGATGTCGTCCGTGCCGGTGAATCCGACCAGGTGGCCCAGCTGCAGGGTGGTGGCCCCGGCCGCGGCGTCCTGGGTGATCGGGCTGACCAGGCCCGAGCCGAGGGTGCCGGAGGCGGCCTGCGCGCCGCGGCTGAAGACCCGCTTGACGTAGAGACGCTGACCGCCGTTGTCGAAGAAGCCCTTGACCGCCAACGGGAACAGCCACCAGCGGCCCCCTTCGGTCGGGTTCTCGGCCCAGGCGTCCCGGATCGCCGGTGGCGGCTCGGGCAGGAAACCGCCGAAAGTGGTCTGGAATTCGAGGAAGTTCGTGACCAGCTTCGGTTTCCCGGTGGTCGGGCCGCGCTGGGTGACCCCGACCATGCCCGCCGTGCTGGTGCTCACCCCCGCGATCGGCCGCGGCCCCGCGTCGACCTCTTCGACGTAGACGCCGGGGCTCAGGTACTCGGGCATGGCTTGGCTCCTTCTCTACTGCTCGACGATCTCGATGACGTGCCGCCGGTCGCGTCCGGAGGGCAGCCGGACGTCCAGCACCCCGATCCGACCCGGCCGTTCGGTGGCCTTGAGGTGGAAGATCTGCTCCGGAGGCGGTCCCGCGACCGGCTCGCCTTCCCACCGCAGGGAGAGCCGGAACGAGCCCGTCGGGTCGGTCAGGGTCCGCTCCAGCCACGGCGTCCTGTCCCTGCTCGTGAGGCCTCTCGCCTCCACCAGCGCGTTCGCCACCGGCACCCGGGTGACCTTGTCGACGACGACGCCGTACACCGTGCGGGTGCCCGGCCCGTACGGGAACGCGACGCTCGGCAGCAACCGGACCAGCCGCGGTTCGCTCTGGACGGCGGGCGGGGTGACGTCGTCGTACGGGTACGCGGTGAAGCCGACCCCGACCACGGCGGCGTCGAAGTTCTCCCCGTCCGCCGGATACAGCGGCGCGAGCCCGATGGCGGAAAACCGCACCCGGAACCGCTCCGGCCTGGCGCCCGGCCCCCGACGGCGGCCCAGCTGCGGGTAGGCGATCGCGGCGCTCGGGGTCCGGATCGACGGCGTGTCCTGGAGGACCCAGACGTTCTCGACCGGATCGAAGCGGTCCAGTTCGGTGGCCACGTCGGCGGACCGCATGCGCTGGGCGAACTCGTCGAACGGCACGAACCAGGCCGGGCTGTACAGGACGGAGGTCTCGACGGGGCGGAAGCGGGTCATGGCACCGGCGCCCCCGTGAGTTTCCGGCTCTGCACGAGCCGCAGATCCGAGACGTCGAGGGAGTCGAGGTTGACGACCCGGACCTCGTAGTTGAGGGACAGCCGGTACGGCTTCTGAATCGCGTACCAGATCCACGACTTCTGATCGAGGGTCAGCGGTGTCAACGTGAACTGCAGCGCTTCCGTGGTGCCCGCCATGCTGCCCGACAGTTCCTCGCCGGACCAGATCGCGTCGTCGTAGAAGACCTGGAGCGCTCGTCCGATCATCTGATGCTGGGTTTCCTGGCTGCCGCCCCACGGGGTGATCAGGTAGCGCAGCAGAAGTGCCATCGGCGGTTTGCGGCTCGTGGGCGCGGACGGTGGCAGCGACCGGACCGGTGGGCGATTGCGCGAGGTCGGGTCTTCCGCGATCTCGTACAGGAAGACCGTGAGTGTCGCCGTGGTCGGCTGGTTCTCGAGGTCGCTCAGAATCGCTGTCGGCGGATTGGTCGGGTCCAGGCTGCGCAGCGCGTCGTTCAACCGGTCCACGATGATCGTCGAAACGTCGGCGATGACACCGAAATCGCCCATACCGATCCTCCCCTGGCGCACCTGCGACGTGCCAGGGCGCAGCATCGCAGGGGTGCCGTGGCAGGTCCGCGATCCGCACGTCGCGCCGACGTCACCGAGGCGTCGCGGAGACGACGGTTGACGTGCCCGCACACACGGCGTCAACGCGGCGGTGACGTGTCTGCGCGCATCCTGCTCTCGTGAAGCCACCCGAGGAACGTTCCGGCAGCATGGTTCTCCGAGCGTGGCTGGAAGGCGGAAAGCCCGAAGCGCTACGGGTCCGGGTCATCTTCACGATCGGCACCGACGAGGCCAGATCGCTGGTGGTCACCTCACCGGAAGCGGTGCACGCGGCGGTGCAGAACTGGCTGGAAGACCTCGGAGCAGGCACGATGACGTTCTCGTAACGCCCTGTTGACGCCGCGGTCCGATAATTTCCCCGTAACGTTCCGCGTTCCTGGGGCGAATTGTCCCAACAGCGGGAACGATCCGACCGGCGCCGGGCAGAGGTTGGGGAACCGATGCGCACAGAAGCAGAACAGATCGTGACATTGCGCCTGCTCAAAGGTTTCGCGTTGATCGTCGGGGATGATCGGGTGACGCTGTCCTCCAGCGCGCAGCGATTACTCGCCTTCCTCGCTTTACAGGATCGGCCCCAGCCCCGGACCTTTGTGGCGCGTACGTTGTGGCCGGAAGCGCCGACGACGCGCGCCAACGCGAACCTGCGTTCTTCCCTGTGGCGCGCTTCGCGCACCGGACACCACGTCATCGACGCGTCAGTCCACGAAATGGCGTTGGTGGACAACATCATCGTCGACATTCACGACGCGGTCGCCCACGCGCACCGCCTCCTCGACGAGTCCTGCCGGTGCGACGACATCCTGACCCGGCAGACGCGCGACGACCTTTCCGCCGACCTGTTGCCCGAATGGTCGGACAACGAATGGGTGCTCATCGAGCAGGAGCAGTACCACCAGTTGCGGCTGTACGCCTTGGAGGCCATGGCGAAACGGCTCACGACCGCGGGCCGCTACGGCGAGGCCGTCGCCGCCGGGCTGGCCGCCGTGCGCGCCGAGCCGTTGCGGGAAAGCGCACATCAGGCGCTCATCGACGCGCACCTCGCCGCCGGCAACCGCGCGGCGGCACAGCACCAGTACCTGCAGTGCCGGCGGACCTTGCTGGAGGAACTGGGTCTCGAACCGTCCGAGGCGCTTCGTCACCTGCTGCCGCACATGACTTCGCGCTAACCTGCCCGTAAGTACATGATGGCCCCCTTCCTTGCGATAGGCGCAAGGAAGGGGGCCATCATGTACTTCGACAGGGCGCGAACGACTACGAGTCTTCGAGCAGATCCTCGATCATGATGGGGATGTGCCGCACCCGGATACCGGTGGCGTTGTGGACGGCGTTCGCGACGGCGGCCGCCATCCCGACGGTGCCGATCTCGCCGATGCCCTTCGCGCCGACCGGGTTGTGCAGCGTGTCCGGGTACTCGACGAAGTGGACGTCGACCTCGGGGATGTCCGCGTTCACCGGGATCAGGTAGCTCGCGAAGTCACCGTTGGCGAGCCTGCCGTTGCCCTCGATCTCCAGCCCCTCGTGCAGGGCGGCCGACACACCCCAGATCATGCCGCCGACGATCTGGCTGCGCGCCGCCGTCGGGTTGATGATCCGGCCCGCGTCGAACACCCCGAGCATGCGGGACACCCGGATCTCCCGGGTCCACTTGTGCACGCGTACTTCGCAGAACTGGGCACCGAACGAGCTGAACGAATGCTTCGACAGCTCTTCGCCCGGCGCCGACGAACCGGCCACCGACAGCGACGGGCGGTTCAGCGTCCGCAGCAGTTCGCCGAAGGTCATCGTCCGGCCTTCGGCGAACACCTTGCCGTCCGCGTAGGAGACGTCCATGCCTTCGAACGGCGCGCCTGGAGCGGATGCCAGCTTCAGCAGGTCGTCGATCGCCTTGGCGGCGGCGATCATGATGGCCGATCCCGCGCTCGCGGTCGCCGTCGAACCACCGGACATGCCACCGGGCGGAAGCGTCGAGTCACCGAGCTTCGGCACCACGCGATCGGGTGAGATGTCGAGCGATTCCCCGCCCACCAACGAAAGGACGGTCAGCAGGCCGGTTCCCGGGTCGGCCCCGCTGGTCCCGACGACGGCCGTGTCGTCGGGCAGCAGGGTGATCTCGATCGTGGCCGGGAACCGCAGCGCGGGGAACATGGCGGTGGCCGTGCCGATGCCCACGAGCCAGTCCCCGTCGGTCTTCCCTTGCGGTGAACGGTCCGCCCAGCCGAAGCGGGCCGCACCGATGCGGAAGCATTCGTCGAGGTGCTTGCTCGACCACTGAAGATCGTTGCCGGGCGGCGCGTTCGAGTTGTTCCGCTGCCGCAGCTCGATCGGGTCCATCTTCAGCGCCACGGCGAGTTCGTCGATCGCGCTTTCCAGCGCGAAGGAGCCGGGTGCCTCGCCCGGCGCCCGCATGAACGTCGTCGGCGGCACGTTCAGCGGCACCATCTTCTGGCTGATGGCCAGGTTCCGGGTCGCGTACCACTCGCGTGAGGTGCCATGCGACGTCGGCTCGACGAACGAGCGGTCCGCCGCCGTGCTGCACCAGGAATCGTGGCGCAGGGCGTTGAGGGTGCCGTCGTGCTCCGCGCCCAGCGCGATCTTCTGCACTGTCGCGGCACGGCCCGCCGTGGCGGTGAAGACCTGCTCCCGGCTGAGCGCGGCCTTGACCGGCCGGTCAAGGGCCCTCGCCGCCGCCGCGGCCAGGAACGCGGGCACGGAAGTACGGCCCTTGCCCCCGAACGCCCCGCCTACGAAGGGGTTCACCGCGTGCACCTCGGACGTTTTCACGTCCAGCGCCGTGGCCAGCTCCGCCGCTTGGATATCGGATCCCTGGTTGCCGCTGTGAATCGTCAGACCGTCGGGCCCCCACACCGCGACCGCGGAATGCGGTTCCATCGCGGCGTGGTGCTGGGTCGCGGTGCCGTAGGTGGCTTCGACGACCACCGGGCTCGCGGCCAGCGCGTCCTCGATGGACTCGACGCCGGGGGCGAGCACCGCGAGCGACGCCGGCACGCCCCTCGATGCCGGTGCTTCTTCGGCCGTGGCGAGGCCGTCCTCCAACGACGTCAGCGCGGGCCTGGTCCGATAGGTGACCTCGACCAGCATCGCCGCGTCGCGTGCCTGCTCGTAGGTCTCGGCCACGACGAAGCCGATCGGCTGGCCGTAGTAGGCGACTTCCTTGTCCTGCAGAGGAACCCAGGTCTCGCCCAGGAACGCCGTGGCCGGGGTGCGCAGTTCCAGCGGATCGAACGGCGAGTACACCCCGAGAACACCCGGCGCGCCTTTCGCCTCCGTGACGTCCATCGCCTCGATCTCGCCGTGCGCGATCGTACTGAGCACGACGTAGCCGTGGACCAATCCGGGGAAGGTGTGGTCCGCCCCGTACTCGGCCCGGCCGGTGACCTTCAGCGGCCCGTCCACCCGGCTGGTCATCGGCGGCTCCCCTCGGTCAGTTCCAGCAGCGCGCGGACGATGGTCCGGCGCAGCAGCGACGGTTTGAATCCGTTCGCGGACAACGGACGCGCGCCCTCGGTGGCCAGCGCCGCGGCCTCTTCGAAAGCGGAGACGGTCGCGGGCGCGCCGCGCAAGGCCTCCTCGACCGCGGGCAGCCGCCACGGCACGGTCGCGACGCCACCGGCCGCGACGCGGGCGTCGACGACGCGCGAGTCCTCGACGCGCAGCGCGACCGCGGCGGAGCACAGCGCGAACTCGTAGGACTGCCTGTCCCGCACCTTGACGTAAGTGGAGTTCGACGCCCAATCCAGCCGGGGAACGACGACCTCGGCGATGAGTTCACCGGGGCGCAGGTCGTTCTCCACGTCGGGGGTGTCGCCGGGCTGACGGTAGAAGGAGGCCAGCTCGACTGTCCTGGACCCGGTCTCGCTGACCAGCCGCAGCCGGGCGTCGAGCGCGACCAGCGCGACGGCCACGTCACTGGCGTGGGTCGCCACGCACGCATCACTCGTGCCCAGCACGGCGTGCATTCGGTTGGTGCCCGAAATCGCCGGGCAGCCGCTGCCGGGCACTCGCCGGTTGCACGGCATGGCGACGTCGCGGAAGTACGAGCAGCGCGTGCGCTGCATCAGGTTCCCGCCGATGCTGGCCATGTTCCTGATCTGCTGGGAGGCGCTGAGCAGCAGCGCCCGGGAGATCGCCGGGTACACGCCGGGGTGTCCGGCGATGTCGCTCATCCGCTCCAGCGCACCGAACCGCAGCCCGTCGGCGGTGTCGATCCCCCGCAACGGCACCGCGTTGATGTCCAAGACCTGCTGCGGGGTGAGAACGTTGAGTTTCATCAGGTCGACGAGCGTGGTCCCGCCCGCCAGGAACGTGCCTGGAGAGGTGACCGCGGCTTCGACGGTCTCGGGTGCGAGCAGCTCAAAGGGACGCATCGGCCCGCCTCGCCTGCTCGACCGCCGCGACGATGTTCGGATAGGCCGCACATCGGCAGAGGTTGCCGGACATGAACTCACGGACGTCCTCGACGTCCTGTTCGACGGCGGCGACCGCCGACATGATCTGCCCGGAAGTGCAGAATCCGCACTGAAGGGCGTCCTGATCGACGAAGGCCTGTTGGACCGGATGTAGTCCGTCCACTGTGGATAAGGCTTCGACGGTGGTCACCGGCTGTTTCACGGTGGCGGCCAAGGTGAGACAGGAGAGGACCGGGCGTCCGCCGACGTGCACCGTGCAGGCGCCGCACTGCCCCCGGTCACAGCCCTTCTTCGGGCCGGTGACGGCGAGCCGCTCCCGCAGCGTGTCCAGCAGTGTCACCCCGGGATCGACACTCAGCCGTTCCGTCCTGCCGTTGACTTCGAGTGAGATGTCCACAGAATCTCTTTCCGCCGGTCATCCGGGCCGAGGGCCCGACGGCGTGGGTCGATGTGGTGGGAGTCCGTTCGGAGGTTGAACCGGATATTCATCCGCTTCATTTTTCAAGCTAGCGGAACGCAATGCGCTCCGCAATGTCGGTGCCCACCCCTAGAGTCACTCCAGGTTCCGCGGGTTCCTCGGTTACATTCACCGGAGAGCGGGATCGGTGGACAGGAGGGACGATGAAGACGGGATCGGTGAATCCCCGGCGTGCGGACACCCGGCGCAACCACGAGCGTATCCTCGCCACCGCGGCGAAGTTCTTGGCCAGGTCGGGCGAGGTCTCGTTCAACGCCATCGCGAAACAGGCCGAAGTCGGCGTCGGCACGGTGTACCGGCATTTCCCGACCCCGGAGGCCCTCATCCTGGCGGTCTACGAGCGCGAGGTCCGCCAGCTCGTCGAGATCGTGCCGATCCTGCTCGGCAAGCACTCGCCCGAGCAGGCTTTCCGGACGTGGACGACCGACCACCTGGCGCACTACATGATGACCAAACGCGGCCTGGCCGACGCCCTGCGCGCCGTGACGAGCTCCCGCGGCGAACTGCCCGCAGGAGCCTACGAGGCAATGGTGGGCGCGGTCTCCACGTTGCTGAAAGCCAACGTCGACGCCGGCACCGTCCGCGCGGACCTGGAACCCGCGACCGTCCTGCGCGGTCTCGGCGGCCTGCTGTACCTCGACCCGGACGGCGAGTGGCGACGCGACGTCGCGAGCCTGCTCGACCTGCTGTGGCGCGGGATGGGCACCGAGCGGTCCTGATTCACACCGGCGCGCCGGCGCCCAAGTAGTCCAGGTACAGGTCCAGCGCGGCTTCGAGATGATCCGCGGATCCGGTGGACATCAGGATCGTGACCCCGCCCTGGATCGCGGCGATCACCGCGGCCGAGGCACGGACCGGGTCGATGCCGGGGCCGATCGACCCGTTCGCCCGCATCTCTTCGATGCCCGCCTGGACCTGCCGCTGCCACTGTTCCAGCAGTTGCCTCGTCACCGCCTGCGCGGCCGGTGTGTGCCTGCCGATTTCGGTGATCAGCACCCCGAGTGGACAGTGCACACCCTGTCGCCGGTATCGCTCGACCACCACGTCACGCCAGTCGTGCCACGCCTGCCACGAGGTCAGCTGCCCGAGATACGGCTGCTGATCCTCGATCACCTGGCCTGCCTCCCACTCGGCCACGGCCATCAGCAGCTGCTCCTTGCCGTCCGGGAAGTAGTGGAAGAGCTGGCTTTTGCCCGTTCCGCTGCGGCGGCAGATGTCGTCGAGGGTCGCCGCGCCGACACCGCGTTCGCGGATCTCCTCCGCCGCGGCGTCGATGATCCGCTGCCGCGTCGCGGCACCCTTCCTCGTGAGCACCAAGACCTCCCGAATGTCCTTGCCGGTCCAGTCACGATAGGCCCGGAAAAATGTACCGGCAAGTACAGAAAAGCGGGACGCAGATTGTACTTGCCGGTACATTTTATTCTCTGCATCCTCGGCTGAGCCGAGCAAGTTCCGACTACCGAAGGAAAACCGATGCAGGACCTCGCCAGACTGGTGGCGACCGAGGACGTGCGACGCGTGATGGCCCGCTACGTCTACCGCGCGGATCATCATCGATGGGACGATCTCGCGGCCCTGTTCACCGCCGACGCCCCGTTCGTGGCCTCCACAGTGGACGGATCCGTTCAAGCGCGGATGACGGGTCGCGACGACATCGCCGCACAGCTCAAATCACGCAACCATCCGGATTCCGTCCTGGTGCATCACCTGTACTCCAGCGAGATCGACATCGAGTCGGACGATTCGGCGGTCGGCGTCTGGGCGATGGAGGACATCATCGCCAGGCCCGCGAGCACGCGTTCCGGCGCCGAGGGCGAACCCGGCGGTATGCACGGGTACGGCCATTACCGGGTGCGGTTCACCCGGCTGGACGGTCGCTGGCTCATCGCGGAACTCCGCATCACCAGGCTCCGCCTGGACTGGACCTACTGACACCAAGGAGAAACGACCATGACAGGCACTCTCGAACCGTTCACCATCAACGTCGAACAGGACGTCCTCGACGACCTCCGATCCCGGCTGAAGGCGACCCGGTTCGCACCCGATCTCGACAACGAAGACGAGGCCTTCGGGCTGAGTACGGCCTACCTCAAGCCCATCGTCGAGTACTGGGCCGACGGCTTCGACTGGCGGGCCGTCGAAGCCCGCTTGAACAGCTACTCACACCACCGTGTCGACGTCGACGGGACCCCGGTGCACTTCATCCGCGAGCCAGGCAAGGGGCCCGCGCCCATCCCGTTGCTGCTCATGCACGGCTGGCCGTGGACCTTCTGGGACTGGAGCAAGGTGATCCGTCCGCTCGCCGATCCCGGCGCGTACGGCGGCGACCCGGCGGACGCCTTCGACGTCATCGTCCCCTCGCTGCCCGGATTCGCGTTCTCCACCCCGCTGACCAACGGCAAGGAGAACTTCGTCAGCATGGCCGACCGGTTCCACACCCTGATGACCGACGTACTCGGCCATCGGCGTTTCGGAGTCGGCGCGGCCGACTACGGCGCACTGGTCGGGGCGCAGCTCGGCCACAAGTACGCCGACTCGCTCCATGGCATTCACCTCGGCAACGAGATGCTGCTGACGATCTTCCAGGGCGACCGCCCTTGGGACCTGACCGGCGGCGCGCCGATCGACGACCTGCCCGCCGGGGCGCGTGCGGACATGGTCAACTTCGTGAACACCTACGTGTCCCATGTCGCGGTGCACATGCTCGACGGCCAGACGATCACGCACGGGCTCAACGATTCCCCGATCGGGATGCTCGCCTGGGTCCTGAAGCGCTGGAAGAAGTGGAGCGACCAGAACGGGGTGTTCGAGGACTCCTATCCGGTGGACCACATCCTCACCAACGCGACGATCTACTGGGTCAACCAAGCCATCGGCTCGTCGATCCGCGCCTACAAGAACGTCAACCGCCACCCGTGGCAACCGTCGCACGACCGGACGCCGGCAGTGGAGGCCCCCACCGGTTTCACCTTCCATCTCGGCGACGCGGCGCCTCCGGGAGCCCACGACCGCGAGCAGCGGGTCGCCGCCTTCAAGGAAGCGGCCGGCCACTTCTACGCCGACGTCCGCCAGGTGAACGTCCATGAGAAGGGCGGCCACTTCGGTCCGTGGGAGAACCCGGAAGCGTGGATCGACGACCTGCGCGCCACGTTCCGCCCCCTTCGCTGAGGGAAGCCGGTCCGGCCGCCCGTCGTCCTGGCACTCACGCGGCGCTCCTCGTGGACAGCCAAGCACGGTAGCCGCGCAACGCGTTCCGCTGCTGACGTCGCTCACAGAGGAGCGACCAAGCCGGGTGCGACCAGGTCACCAGGCGCGGGTTTCGCGCGGCCTCACCGCCACGCCGCCAGCGGTCCGGCAGATCCGGGGTGACGGCGAGCGCGGTCCCCATCCCCGCCATGGCGACGCCGCCGTCGAGGACTCGTTCGGCGGTGTCGCGGCGGGTGATGCCACCGGTCAGCATCAACGGCAGCGGGCTCGTCTTCACCAGATCCCTGGCCAGATCGAGAAAGTAGGCTTCACGGGCCTGGGTGCGCGCGTCCGCGGGGCGACCGGACATCGCCAGGCTCTCGTAGCTGCCGCCGGAAAGCTCGACCAGGTCGACACCGAGCGGCTCCAGCATCGCGATCACCTCGCGGGCGTCGTCCGTGTCGAATCCACCGCGCTGGAAGTCGGCGGAGTTGAGCTTCACCGCGACAGCGAACGACGGCGAGACGGTCTCGCGAACGGCACGCACCACGTCCAGCAGCATCCGGGCACGGTTCGGCAGCGAGCCGCCCCACTGGTCCTCACGCCGGTTGACCAGCGGCGAGAGGAACTGCGAGAGCAGGTAACCGTGCGCGGCGTGGATCTCCACGCCGGCGGGACCGGTCAGCGCCTCGGCGCGCACCATGACGTTCCCCGTGGTCAGCAGCCCGGTGCCGCCCTGGCCCCAGCGCCGGTACAGCTCCAGCAAGGATCGGGCGATGTGTGCACTGTAAACATCGGGCGACGGTGATCCGTGTCGCAAGGCAGGCGACTACTCGCGGCACACTCGCCGGGCGTGATCCAGCAGGCTCTCCCCCGCCGGCCCGGCCGCGTACCGCGCCGCCGACAGCGCGTTGATCGCGGCGGCCAGCGGGTCCGGATTGGTGGCGCCGCGGATCGCCTCCCAGAGCCAGGCGTGTTCCCGATCCGCTCGCAGTTGAGAACGCCGGGCCAGGAGCTCGGCCGCCGGGCTCAGGCGGCGCTCCGCCAGCGCGGCGGCGACGACGGCGTCCGCGGCGACACCGGTGTTCTCGGCCACCGCGGACGCCGCCCGCCAGGCCAGGTCCCGCAACGTTTCCCCGGGAACGAAGGCCAGCCGATCGGTGTCGGCGTCCAACGGGCCGTTCCCGGGGAACGCACGCGAACCATCGGGGTTCCGCGCCTCCGGATACAGCTCGGGCAGGTGCGGGAGAATCCGATAGCCGACGGCCTCCTCGCTCATCCGCTGAACGTCCTCCTCTCGCAACCGGTATCCGCCGTAGCGCTCGATGGCGACGAGACCTTTCTCCAGCCTGTCGCGGTAGCCGTCGAAATCGAGGCCGGACAAGGCTTCGTTCACTTCGCCGTCCTCGATCTCGCCCGCGCAGCCGAGTTCGAACGACGCGAGGACCTTCCCGTTGTCGGCGAAGGAAAGCGCGGTCAACGCGTCGATACTCCAGAACAGGCTCGCCGTCCGGCCCACCTCCGACAACGACTTCAGCACCGGAGGGCACGACCCCTGGAAGCCGTTGAACTCGACGGCGAGCACCCCGCCCTCGACCGCCAGCACGGAAACCCACGGGTCGAGGTCGAGATCCTGCGAGAGCTCCTCGGCGACTTCCGGCTCGGCGGGGTCCGCGCCGAACGCGCGGAGCACCTCCTCGGGGCTGGCTCCCCTGACCATCGTGACCGTCGCCGCATCGCCGAGCGCGCTCTCGTCGATCCACCGGTAGCCGGCTTCCGGCGGCGGCTCGATGTCGGGAACCGGCTCACCTCGGACGGCGTAACCGAGCCTGTCACCGCGTTTGTGGACGACGTCCGGGCCATGAGGTGCCTGCCACAGCACGAGTTCGTAGCGCTCGCCCGCCTCGCCGTCTCTGCCGATCGCATGCACCCGGACCCGGAAATCGCCCGGCCACGGCGGTGTTCTCGAACCGTGCGGGCTGCCTTCGCCGAAAGTGGCGTCGCCTCGCTCGGCCCGCCAGGAGATCTCGACGACCTCGTCCCACCAGCCGAGGTTCACCTCGTCCGGCGGCTCTTCGAGGATCAGTATCGAAACTCCCAGCTGACCTTCGCCGAGGCCGGTCCGCACGGCGATGCCACCCGGGACCGCGACGGCCAGGCCGTTCCCGCTGAAGTCGGTCTCGCCGAGAGCGGCACCCTCGACCAGGGTGAATCGGTGCTCGCGTACCTCCACCGAACACGACGCCGAAGCCGGCAGGACGTACTCGGCCCGGCGTTTTTCCAGCAGGGCGGCCGCGTACCCGGCCGGCATCGGAATCTCGCTCAACAGAGCCGAAACCGCGCCCAGTGCGACACCGACGACCGCCGCGGAGGTACCCGCGAGCAACGGAGCTTCCACTCGCCGCAGAACCAGTACGGCGACCGCGACCGCCAAGGCGAGATGCGCGGCTCCGTGCTCCGCAGCCAGTTCCGCCTCACCGGTGGATTCCGGCGCCACCGCCAGCAACGGAGCCAGGGTCTCCCGCTCGGCGACGTCCGCGACCAACCTCATGACCAGTTCGGAGACACCAGGCCGCAGCTGATCGAGCAGACGCACCGCGGTGACGGTCTCGGCGTTCTGCCCGCCCACCATCGCGAAGCCGAAGCTCTCCGGCGTCGCGTCGGGTCCCGGAACCGCAGCCTTGACCTCATCGGGAATGGCCACCGTCAGCCCGTCCAAGGTCAGTTCGAGGGCGCCGAGCAGACGTTCGGAAAGGCCGTCACCGAGCGACCGCAACCGGCTGAACACCACCGACTCGGCAGCGTCCATCACCGAGTGCTTGCCGGCGACGAGACCGAACATGTCCGGTCTCGCTTCCGGCGCGCCCAGTCTGCCGAGCGCTATCGCCGGGCCACGCGGAATTCGTCCGCGCAGCAACGGAATCAGGTCCTCGGCCACCGGCACGAGCGCGTCCACCAGACCCGTCGGTGCCTTCCCTTGTCCCTCCATCGGTCCTCCCCACGTTTCGACGACGCGGGCACGCTAGCGGGTCCCTCCGACAGATTTCAGGATTCTTCGACAGGACAGCGCCTAGCCGAGTTCCGCCGTGGACGGGACGACGACGGCGTAGAGATCACCGATGGTGGCAAGGGCGGCACGGTGCTGCTCCGCGGCGGCCACCGGCCCGGCTACGGACGGGAGTGCGCGTGTGGCGCAGGCGCCGGCCACCACCGTCGGCGCGTTTCCGCGCAGAAACGCGCCTTCGGCGGTGAAGGTGACGCACATGTGGGTCATGAATCCGGCCACGACGACGTCCTGGTGTCCGGCGGCGTCGACCAGTTCGCCCAGCCGGGTGCCGACGAACGAGTTCGGCGCGGTCTTCACCACGACCTCTTCACCCGGGGCGGGGGCGACGCGTTCGTGGATGCGGCCGACGTCCTCCTTGAGGTCGTACGGGCTGCCCTCGCCACCGTCGTGCATCACATGGATGACCGTCGCGCCCTCGGCCCGTGCGCGCGCCAGCAAGGTGGCGGCCTCGTCGAGCGCGGCTTCCCAGCCGTCGAGTTCCATCACGCCGCGGGTGTAGGTGTTCTGGTAGTCGACGAGGATCACCGTCGCGTCCGAGAGCGCCGCTGGAGTCGTCGGCAGGGTGCTGATTTCGCGGAGAGTGGTGCTGGTCATCGTGTTTCCTTCGCTTTCCGTAGGTACGGCTACCATGATGGCTGACCCGATCCGATACTGAGATACGGATTCGGGTCAGCCGTGGTCGAGATCGGCCGACATCCGCGAGAAGAGAGATCGATGAGCGCTCCGCATGTGGCCGTCCTGGCGTTCGAGGGGATCAGCCCGTTCCATCTCGCCGTGCCGTCACTGGTATGGGGCCCGGAATCCCCGGCCGGCGACATGGAGCCGTGGCCGATCACGGTCGTCGCCCTGGAGCCGGGCCGCCTGACCACGAGCGCCGGCTACGCCATCGACGTCTCCGCGGGCCTCGACGCGCTCGCGGAGGCCGACATCGTCGTCGTGCCGTGGTGGTCCGCACCGGAGACCCCGACGCCCGACCCGGTCTCCGCCGCGTTGCGGACCGCGCACGAACGCGGAGCACTCGTCGTCGGGCTCTGCCTGGGAGTCTTCGCCCTCGCGGACGCCGGCATCCTCGACGGTCGCGCCGCGACCACCCACTGGAAATGGGGCGAAACGTTCCGGAAGCGATTCCCCTCCGTCGAACTACGTCCCGAAGAGCTGTACGTCGACGAAGGCGACGTCGTGACCGGCGCAGGCGCGACCGCCGGGATCGACACCTGCCTCCACCTGCTCGCCCGCACGGCCGGTCAGGTCGTCGCCAACCGCGTCGCCCGCCGGATCGTCGCCGCGCCACACCGTCCCGGCGGGCAGGCGCAGTTCATCGAACTCCCGGTACCCGCTCCGGACGCGGATCCGCTCACCGAGGTGCTGAACTGGGCACAGGCCCATCCGGCCGCACCGCACAGCATCGACGGACTCGCCGCCCGGACCCATATGAGCCGGAGCACCTTCACCCGCGCCTTCCGCGCCAGGACCGGCACCACCGTCCACCATTGGCTTGTCACACAACGCCTCGCGCACGCCCGGCACCTCCTCGAAACGACCGCGCTCGGCGTCGACGCCATCGCCGCCCAGTCCGGGTTCGGCACTCCCGCGCGACTGCGCGAGCAC
The DNA here is from genome assembly GCF_014654365.1 of Amycolatopsis oliviviridis. Classification (GTDB taxonomy): domain Bacteria; phylum Actinomycetota; class Actinomycetes; order Mycobacteriales; family Pseudonocardiaceae; genus Amycolatopsis; species Amycolatopsis oliviviridis. The sequence goes on along the minus strand of NZ_BNAY01000001.1, from coordinate 967,926 downwards.
TTCGCCGCCGCGTTGGGCACCACGCCGACCCGCTACCGGGTCGAGTTCGCCGGCCCGATGTCTCACGCGCCCTGAGCTGACGGAAATCCTTTTCCAGCTCCAAGCTGACTGGAACCGCTATTTCCGCAAAACGGACGGCGGCGTGTCCGAAAAGAGGCAGGACAGCACGGAGTCCCTTACTTGATTTCACGTGAGTGAATAGCTCACCCCCGAGGGTGAGCTCTATCGAGTGCATTGCCCGGCGGGACTGGATCCGGGAACCGCTCCAGGGCAAGATGACCGGGCACGACGTACCGTCAAGACGGAGGACCATGTGGAGCTGTGCGGAACCCCCATCTTCGACTCGCTGGTCGAGGAAACGAGGAGGGCGGCCGCTCGGAGCGGCGACGGCGACTCCGAATTGACCGAGCAGCACACCGATGCCGGCCAGGGAATCGACGACGATCGCACCCCGCGGTAATCCGAATGATTTCTCATCCCGTTTCCGGAGAATTCCCGTCATCGGGAACAGCGGCGGAATTCTGCAGATCGTCGAGCAATTCCATCTGGCCGGTGATCACACTGGTGAGAATTCCGCGCGCGACGGCGAGCAGCTCGGCGACCGACGGGCTGGTCAGTGAGTAGGACACTGTCGTGCCGTCCTTGCGGGGCACCACCAGCTTCGCCCGGCGCAGCACCGCGAGTTGCTGGGACAGGTTGGCGGGCTCGATCCCGAGGTCGGCGAGCAGTTCCGAGACGTGATGGTCCCGCTCGCTGAGGAGCTCCAGCACGCGGATCCGGACGGGATGCCCCAGCGTCTTGAAGAATTCCGCCTTCACTTGATACAGGGGTCTGCTCATCGGTCACCCTCCGCCGCACAGGGAGGGATCGATCCGGCCGTCCGCATGAGAACAATCGTGCCCGACCACGACGCTCGCGAAACAACACCCCGCGCGGAACGGCCGCGACCGCACCCGATCAGGGCATAACCAGCGTTTTCTTCAACCCCAGCACACACCTATAAATTGCATACTTATGCAAGTTTGCACACCACGAGAAGGTGAGAACACCAGTGAGCCACGGCATGCGTGATTCCGCGAGCCCCTCGTCGACCTCCCGGCCCGCTACGAGGAGCCGGCGGTGACGACACGCCGCTCCGCCTCGGCCGCCGCCACCCGGGCCCATCAGGTGCTCGCCGCGCACGCGGCGGAATTGGCCGATCTCGCCGTGAACGCCGTACGAGCGGACACGAAGGCAGGGCAGGATACGCAGGCCGCCGCGGACCGGCCCGACCTGATCAGGATGGCACAGCAGATCCTCGACGCGGCCGTGGTCGCCGCGAGGGTCGACGGGAAGACCTGGCAGGAGATCGCGGGCGCGCTCGACGGGGCGACTCCACAGTCCGCGCGGAACAGGTACTGGCCCGCGGTCGCGCGGTTCCGCGCGGATCCGTTCCCTTCACAGGACGCCCGTCGCGAAGGTGTGCCGGGACATACGAGGCAGACGTCTTTCCGTCTCCGACGGCTACCGGCCCCGGAGCGGCAACCCGACACCCCCGTCGAGTCCGCAGCGGCCGCGTCTCCCCCGCCGTCCGGGCATCTCGCCCTCGTCGCGATCCCCGCGGAGCGGAGCGACACCGGACCGGCGACCGCGCACACCCGCCTGAAGATCGCGGAAAGGCTGGTCGCGGCCTACGAGCGGATCGCCGCCAACGACAGGCAGCCTCCGCAATGGATCCTCGACGGACTGGCCCACGCCCGCCGCACCGCCTCGGAACTCCGCGCCGACATCGCGGGCAGATCTGCCGAGTGACTCGGCGAAGAGAGGCTACGCCGTGGTCGCGAGACCGGGTTCACGCTCGCGGTCGTGCTCGTCTTCGGCCTGCGTCCGCGCCACCATCCTCGCGACCAGGTCAAAGATCGGCGTCGCTTCCTGCGGGAAGGTGACGCTCTGCTGGTTCGCGCTCTCGGCGATCATGAACTGCTGCTCCTCAAGAGTGACGGCTGCTGCGACCGTTCACTCTAACGGCCGCGTCGTGATGACGGGGCGTATTCGAGATTTTGGTCGAACTTTCCCGCCGCCGCGGCACTCAGGTCGAGGTCAGCCTCCGGCAACCACATCGCACGCCGATGGCCGGGCGGCGACCACACCGCCCCGGCCATCGGTCGTGTCAGGAGTTCAGACGAGCGTCACCAGATGCGCACCTCGTACACGCGCACGGTGCCGGAGAAGCCCACACCCTGCCAGTATCCGAGCGTCGACGACTCGTACCGGCCGTTGCGCTCGTAGTTGACGGTCACCTTGTTGTTGCCCGAGAAGACGTTGTAGACGCCGCCGATGTTCGTGCCGGTGACACCGGCGTTGGCGAAGCACTTGTTGGTCCCCATCCCGTTTCCGAACGAGATGTCCAGCTTCACGAAGTCGTCCCTGTTGCCGCAGGCGACCTCACCGATGGCGAAGGCAGGGCTGGCCGGGATCGCGACGAGCAGGCCGAGGGCGGCCGCACCGACGACCGAAAGCCTCTTGAGACTCTTCCGCATGGTGGCTGGATTTCCTTCCTCGCATGGATGATCGCCCGTTAACTCACTGGGCACGAGCGAGCGTATCCACGCTGGAACGACAAGGAACGGAAAGTCCGCGACGCTGCCTGTTGCACGCCCCGACAGTGACCGAAAAGGCAGGAAGGTGCCGAAGGTCACCCGCACAGCACCCGTTCGGCGGCTCAGGAATCCTTTGTGGACAGACGGTCGGTTCCCGCCCGCGTCGCGGGGTTCTCCTGCTCACGACGGGTGAGCACCAAGGGGACGTCCTCGGTGACGGCCACCGTGTGCTCGGTGTGGGCCGCGCGCGAGCCGTCGGCCGAGCGGATGGTCCAGCCGTCGGGGTCGAACACGATCCGGTCGGTCGTCCGGGCGAACCAGGGTTCGAGCGCGAGGGTCAGTCCCGGCTGCAGTTTCATGCCTCGGCCTGCTTTGCCCTTGTTGGGAACGTGGAGCTCTTCGTGCATGGTGCGGCCGATGCCGTGGCCGCCGAACTCGGTGTTGACCGGATAACCATGACCACTGGCCACGGCCCAGATGGCCGCCGAGATGTCACCCAGGCGGTTGCCGGGTCGCGCCGCGTCGATCGCCGCCTCCAACGCCTCCTCGGTGGCGCGGACGATCCGCAGGTCCTCCTCGGCGGCCGTCCCGACGATGACCGTGCGCGCCGAGTCGGCCGCCCAGCCGTCGATCTTCACCGCGAAGTCCGCGGTGAGGACGTCGCCGTCGCGCAGCGTGTAGTCGTGGGGCAGGCCGTGCAGGACGGCGTCGTTCACCGCCAGGCAGATGACATTGCGGAACGGGCCCTTGCCGAAGGACGGCGCGTAATCCCAGTAGCACGACTCCGCCCCACGCCGTTCGATCATGCCGCGTACGTGGTGTTCCAGGTCCATGAGGTTGACGCCCACGTCGGCGAGCGCGCCGACCTCGGTGAGCACCTCGGCCACGAAACGCCCGGTCACGTGCATGCGCTCGACCTCGGCGGGCGTCTTCAGTTCGATCACGGAAACCTCACGTCCAGGGTCGGTATTATCATACCGGCACCGTAGCACGGCTCGGTATAATAATACCACTTGACGTCGACAGTGCAGCTGAGCGACTGGCCGAGGTGGTCGCGAGTGGCGACCTGGGCCGAGCGGCTAGGCGAGGTCGGCCGGGGCGCGTCCGCACCTTCCTTCGTCTGCATGAAGTCCGTGAAGGCCTCCTTCCCTACCCTGAAAGTAGTGAAGGAGGCCTTCACGGAGTCGGCGATCGCCACGTCCGCCACAGAAACCCCACACACCCCAGCGGGTGCGCGTGAAGGTCCCCTTCACGCGGCTCAGCCGAGGAAACTCGACCTTCACGCCGACCCAAGTACATGAAGGCCCCCTTCCTTGCGCCTGGCGCAAGGAAGGGGGCCTTCATATACCTCAGGAGGGGCAAGCGCCGGTATCGAGTAGGGCGGCCCGGTATTTACCTATCCACGCCTGACCTGCGCGAGGGTGCCGGATACGCGGCTGCCGGGCTCGACGGTGCAGGAATCGGGACGTTGGATGCCCCAATTCCTGCACCGTCGTCAGGGTCGCCCGATCCCGGATCTTGATCAACGGAAGATCCGGGACGCTCAACGTCCCCAATCCTCCGTTGATCAAGGTCGTACCGGGGCATCGTGGCGTCCACGCCCGAGGTGAAGGGGACCTTTCCCGCTTGCGATGCGGCGAAAGTCCCCTTCACCTCACTTGAGCCAGGCGGCCCCTACCGGCCCGCGACGCAGTGCGCGACGGCGTCGAGCAGGATCCCGCAGGCGAGCTCCATCTCCTCCTCGGTCACGGTGAGCGGAGGCATCAGCCGGATCACGCCGTCATCGCGGCCACCGAGTTCGATGATCAGCCCGTGCCGCAACGCGTACGCCTGGACGGCGCGGGCGTACCCGCTCGCCGGACGGCCGTCGCGGGGATCGGCAAGCTCGATCCCCCACATCAGGCCGAGCCCGCGGACCTCCCGGACCCAGGGGTGACCTCGCAGCACCCCGAGCCGTCTTTCGAGTTGCCGCCCACGATCCTGGACGTTGCCGAGCACGTCGTCGCGCCGGACGATGTGGACGGCCGCGGCGCCTGCCGCGAACGCGGCCTGATTGCCCCGGAACGTGCCCGTGTGCGCACCGGGCGCCCAGCCGTCCAGCCGTTTGTCGTAGAGGATGACCGCCACCGGCAACCCCATCCCGCTCAAGGCCTTCGAGGCGATGATCACGTCCGGCTCGATGTCGTAATGCTCGAACGCGAACCAGGTGCCGGTGCGGCCGCAGCCGGTCTGCACCTCGTCGACCACGAGCGGGATGTCCAGCTCCGCGGTCAGCGCGCGGACGCGCCGCACGAAGTCGCGATCCGCCGGGATCAGCCCGCCTTCGCCCTGCACCATCTCCATGATCACGGCGGCGGGAAGCGGGATACCGCCGTTGGGATCGCGCAGGGACCGCTCCAGCAAGCCCACGCAGTTGGTCTCACAGGTGTCCCGTGAGAGCCCCAGCGGACAACGGGCGCAGTAAGAGTACGGGAAGAAGTGCACACCGGGCACGCCGTTGGCGATCGGCCGTTTCTGGGCGACGAGGCCGGTCAACGCCATCGCCGCGTGGCTCGATCCGTGGAACCCGCCCTGGAAGGTCACCAGATCCCCACGCCCGGTCGCGGTCTTGCAGAGCTTGATCGCGGCGTCCACCGCGTTGGCCCCGCCCGGACCGCAGAAGTGCATCCGCATCCGTGAACGCATGTCCGTGGGCAGCATGGACAGCTGGGCGTCGACGAACTCGCGTTTGGCCGGCGTCGGGAAGTCGAGGCCATGAGTGAGCACGTGCAGCTGCTCGGTGGCCGCGTGCACCAGCTCGGGATGGTTGTGGCCCAGGGACAGCACACCCGCGCCCGCCAGGAAGTCCAGGAAGACGTTCCCGTCCATGTCTCGGATGTAGCTGCCTTCCCCGCCCGCGATCGCGATCGGCAGGTTGCGGGGATAAGCCCTCGCACTGGATTCCCATTGCCGCTGGTGTTCGAGGAACTCGGCCGAGCGCGGACCGGGCAGGTCGCCGCGGACCAGGGGCGCCGGTCTCGCGGTGTGAGTGTGGGTCATGGCAGCCTCCTTGCCGCAGTGCTGACTTCCGCCGTGTCGAGTTCGACCGCCGGATTGGCCTGCCAGCGGGTCCGGGCCGGGGCCGTGGTGCCTTTCATCAGGAACGCGTCCGCTTCCGCGATCGCCCCCTCCGCCATCGTCACTCCATAGTGGATGAACGCGCCGGTACCGATCGTGCAGGCCGGTCCGATGGCGATGTAGTCGGATTTGAACGTGCCGTCTTCGAGCGAATGGGCTTGCAGGACGGTGTGCAGATTGAGCGTGCAGTCGTCGCCGATGCGCACCAACGACCGTTCCGGGATCGCGCATCCGTCGTCGAAGACGCGGCGTCCGATCCGGACGCCGAGGCAGCGCCAGAGGAAGGACTTGAACGGCGTCCCGTTGAACAACGCGAGATAGCGGGCGGGACTGAGCTTCCAGTACCGCTCGTGCCGCCAGAACACCGGATCGTAGATCGAGCAGAACCGGGGTCGCAGCGACCGGAAGCCTTGCACGGCGAGTTCGGCCAGGATGAAGAACGCGACCGAGAACAGCAGTGAGGCCACGATGCCGCCGCCGACGGCGAGCGAGCCGATCCGGTCGTGCGCGATGCTGGCCGCCGTCCCCACCAGAGTGATACCGAGCAAATGGAGCCAGTGCACCAGCAGGTAGACGAGCATGGTGCCGATGTTGTGCCGGTTCTTCGCCCGCAGATTCCGGCGAAGCGCGTCCCCGGTGCTGAGATGCGCGAACCCGCCGTCACGACGGACGTTCCTCGGGATCTCGAACGCCGGTGACCCCAGCAGGCCGACGTTCTCCCGGAGCGGCCCGTCGAGAGGAACGAGGACCTTGGTGGCCAGGAGGACATTGCGGCCGACCCGTGCTTCCGGCGGGAAGGCGATCTCGTTGCCCAGGAACGCCTCCGGCGCGATGGCGGTCCTGCGCAACCGGAACGACGACGCGGAGAAGTCCGCGTTGAGCATCGAGAGGCCGTCCGAGACCATCGTCCCGGTGCCGACCGTGCTGAGGAACGGCGTCTCGTGCTTGACCTCCACCCCGAAGTTGGACCCGGTCTGGTGGATCTTCGACAGGTCGTACCCCAGTGCACGCAGGTAATACACGATGTAGCTGCTGTCGCCGAACAGATAGGTGAACGAGCGCAGGTTCGTCAGCCGCGCGATCAGCCGTTGGATCCCGAAATGCGCGCCGTACAGCGGATAGACCCGGCCCGGCCGAAGGAACAGGTTGAGCAGGCGCGGGATCGTGAGGACGAACGCCAGCCCGGCGATCAACCCGCCGAAGTACAGCAGTGCCGAACCCGCGATCTGGTCCCGGTAGAAGGCCCAGCTGGAGAAGTCCCCCGTCGCCGTGAACAGGCGGTCGACGACCAGTTCCGCACCGCCCAGAGTCGCCGGAAGCGTCGCCAGCAGCATGAGCAGCAGGCTGGACACGCAGAAGGCGAACGGCCTGAACCTGCCACGCGGGACCGTTCCCAGCGACCGGTAGTCCACTGTGGATGGACGAGCGGGCGAGCCGTGCCAGGACTCGCCGTCGGGCACGCTCTGCCCGGTGTTCAAGGACGACGAATGGCCGAGCTGCGCGTCGTCCCCCAGCGCGGTGTCGATGTCGAGCACGGTCATCTCACCGACGAAGGCGTGGTCGCCCAAGGTGACCCTGCCGGTTTGGATCCAGCCCGCCCTGGCGCGATAGCAGGAGAAGAAGACGTCCTTCCGGATGACGGCCCCGGCGCCGACGCGGAGCAGATCCGTGCACACCGGAGCGTTCCGGGACAGGATCAAGGCTCCCTTGCCGATGTCCGCGCCGAGCAACCTCAGGTACCAGGAGTACAACGGGGTCCCGGTGAACAGCATCAACGGGCTGAACCTGACCAGGGTCTTGACCGTCCAGAAGCGCAGATAGCCAAGGCTCCACAGGGGTATCTCCCCCGGTTTCCACCGTCCGACGATCGTCCACTTCGCCAGGAGCGGCACCACCGACAGCACGACGAACACGATGAGGCCGAGCCCCACCGCACGCAGGTAGACGTCGATGATCCCGGTCGCCCCGGTGATCCAGGCGAATCCCTTGTCCAGGATCCAGCCCGAACCCGCGGCGTAGGCGAGGAAGATGACGAGCTGGAACAGTCCACAGAGGACGTAAGCCGCGGTGGACGCCCGGCGCGGTTCCTCGGCACGGGCGACCGCGCTTTCGGGTGAAGCGGAAGCCAGCTCGGCCAGGCCGCGAACGGTCGGGTTGAGGTACACGTCCCTCGCCGACAACGGCGCGACTTCGCCGCGTTCCCGCACCTGAGTGCAGAACTTGGCCAACAGCAGCGAGTCCGCGCCGTAGTCGTCGAAGAAGTGTCCTGTCGCCGAGATCCGCTCGATGCCGAGGACCCGCCCCAAGGCCTCCGCCAGATGCTGTTCGGTATCGCCCGCCGGCGCCACGTAGTCGACGTCGTTCGCCGTTCTTCGCGGATTCGTCGGCGCCGGGAGGTTCTTGCGGTCGGCTTTGCCCGCCGGGGTCAGGGGAATGCGATCGAGCTGCTCGAGATAGGCGGGCACCATGTAGCCCGGCAGCAGTTCCCCCAGACGACGACGCAGCTCGCCGGCGTCGATGGTCTCTCTGTCGCGCCGCAGGCTGTAGTAGGCGACCAGTTCGGTCGTGCCCGCCTCCGGATGATGGGTCTCGACCACCGCTTGCGCGATCCCGGGTATCTGCAGGAGGACGGACTCGATCTCGGTGAGCTCGACCCGGTAGCCGCGGATCTTCACCTGCGTGTCGGCGCGGCCGTGATACTCGATCTCCCCGTCCGGGGTGATCCGGCCCAGGTCGCCGGTGCGGTAGATGCGGTGCGACGGGTTGTGCCCGATGTCGAGGAAGTCCGGGATGAACGCGCCCTCGGTCAGGTCCGGCCGGTTCAGATAGCCCCCGGCGAGCCCGATCCCGGCGATCCCTATCTCCCCCAGCTCCCCGGCCGCCAGCGCTCTAGGCTCGTCCGGATCGAGGATGACGACCGAATAGGTCGGCAAGGGCACCCCGATGGTCACCGGCCGATCCGGTCTCAGCACCGACCACGTCGCGGTGACCGTGGCCTCGGTCGGACCGTAGACGTTGAGGAAGCGCCGGTCCGGGTGATACCAGCGACGGACGAGATCCTCGGGGCACGCCTCGCCGGACACCAGGAGAAACCGCAGCAACGGCAGTTCCTCGTCGAGGCTGGCCAGCAGGGTCGGGACGCAGCACAGCGCGGTGACCCGGTTGTCCCGCAGGAATTCGAGGAGCTCGTGACCGACGAGGCTGGTACCGCCGGGCTTCGGCACGAGCGTCGCCCCGCAGAGCAGCGGGACCCAGATCTCCTCGACCGAGAAGTCGAACGCGATCGTCATCCCCTGATAGACCCGATCGGTGCCCTGGATGCCGTAGACGTCGGAAGCGACGCGGACGAAGTTGCAGATCGCGGCGTGGTCGATCGTCACGCCTTTCGGGCGCCCGGTCGATCCGGACGTGTAGACGATGTAACAGAGTTCGTCCGCCGGATCGCCCTTCTCGGCCGCGCTGAGCCGCTCGCCCGGCTGTGCCGAGATGCGGTCCGAGTCCTCGTCGAGGCAGAGCAGATCGACGCTGCCCGGCTCGAACCTGTCGCGCAGGCCGGAGATCGACAACACCATCCGGACACCGGCGTCGCGGACGATGTAGGCCAGTCTGTCGTCGGGGAAACCCGCGTCGAGTGGTACGTACGCCGCGTTGACCTTGAGTACCGCCAGCATCGCGACATAAGGATGAACCGGTTCGTCGAACAGCAGCCCGATCCGATCGCCGGGCAGCACCCCGTGCGCCCGCAGGTGCCGGGCGAGACGATTGGCCCGCTCGTCCAATGCGGCGAAGGTGAGTTTCGTCCCCGCGGCGTCGACCGCGAGACGATCACCGAAGCCGTCGGCACGCAACCGGTCGCAGAGCCGCTCGTACAACTGCTCGAGCCGATCGCCGACGCGCCAGCGAACCCGCTGTTCGTGGCCGTCGCACGTCAGGACAAGGCCGTCGGTCGTGAAGAGACCCGACGGCTGGCCATAAGGGCTCATGTCCTGTCCTCCGCCAGGCCGAACGACTCGTGCAGGGCACGGACGGTCGTGTCGACTGCTTCAGCGGGGATCACCGCCGTGAGGCGCGACTGCGAGGTCGTCATCGCCGGCACCGTGACCCGGTGGTCGGCGAGGACCCGCAGTAGTTCGGGTAGGAAGCCGGGTGGATCGAGCAACGCGGTACCGACGACGGAGACCGACCCGAGTTCCTCGAAGACGGTGGAACGCGCGTCCAGCTCCATCGCGAGTTCCGTGATCGGCCGGCCGAGCGGCTCCGAACCACGGACGGTGAACCGCAGTTCGCCTGGATCGGGCCAGCTCAGGTTCTCGGGCTTCACCCCGCATCCGGCGAGCGTCGTGAGCACGCGGGCGTAGTGATCCGGGTTCGAGGCCGAAACCTCGACCCTGACCAGCCGCACGTCTCGTTCGTGGGCGATGCCGATGACGCGAGGAGTGCCTTCCAGTGACGATTCTCCCGCGGTGACAACGGTGGAAGGACCGGGATCGGAGGAATGCGTCACCCGCACGGCCACCCCGTGACGCCGCGCGAGTTCCACGGACCGGGGATGCAGTACCCGGGCACCGACACCGGCGAGCTCGACCATGGCGTCGTAGGAGATCTCCTCGACCGGCCGGGTGTCCGGCACGATCCGGGGGTCGGCCGTGCGCACACCGTGGACGTCGGTGCAGATCTCGCATTCGGAACCGCCGAGCGCGGCGGCCAGTGCCACCGCCGTGGTGTCGGAGCCCCCTCTGCCCAGGGTCAGCAGTTCGCCGTTCGCGTCACGCCCCTGGAAACCGGCGACCACGACGACCTGCGCGTCACGCAGCCGCGCGAGGATCTTGTCCGGGTCGATCCGGACGATCGTCCCGGCCCCTGGTTCGCCGCTCACCTCGATTCCGGCCTGGTCGCCGGACAGTGAAACGGCCTCGACGCCGCGTTCGGCCAGCGCCATGGCGAGCACCGACGCGGAAACCTGTTCACCGGTCGCCATCAACTGATCGAGCTCCCGCGGAGACGGCGGTTCGGCGAACTCCGCGGCCAGCGCGATCAAGCGGTCGGTGGTGTCCCCCATGGCCGACACCACCAGGACCACCCGTTGCCCCGCTTCGGTTAGCGAGACCACCTCCGTGGCCACATCACCCACCATCCGGGGTGTGGCCAGCGACGATCCGCCATATTTCCGTACGACGAGCCCTCCGCTTCGTACTTTTCGTAAAGGCGGGTCCAAGCTGACTTCAAGATCTTGAGTCGAATTCACCATTTTCCTTAGTAGAACGCCGTTATGGCTGGGTTTACATTTGGACAAAGTCACCCCGGATAGGCCCGCCGCGAATACGCGAATTCACGGGTTGCACTGCCACGAGCGGGCCAAGCGCGTCGCGCAGCCGGGACGACAGGTTTGGAAAGTAGTGCGAGAAACTTTGAATCGGTACCTCCATCCGTACGAAAGGTCCTCTAATGAGTTCGCACGACATAAGTCGGCGACAATGCGCAAGGGCATACGTACGAACAGCCCACTTCGATGGAATTAGGGCAGATGAATGATGAATTCGTATTTGCTTCGAAAATCGACGGAACAGCCATTGGGCAAAGCGGAACGAATTTAACCACCCGCCGGAAGTTACGAGATCCTTTTACCTCTCCACCAGCCGGGAGGAAACCGTCAAAAGGGCCATGACGCCCCTCGGTGGACGAAACACAGTATTTTTACCCACGTTCAAAGTCGGGTCACCCACGGTGTCGACACCGTTCAGGAACAGGATGCAGGGCCCCTTCGGGTGAGTGAATCCCATAATGCGGGTCGAGTTGCGTCACCAGTCGCCGTTTGCAGTCCGCGCCGTAGGTGGTCGAACCGGATGAGAACGTCCGCCCGCCGGATGGCATTTTTGCCCGAGTCCGCCCGGTCGGTGTCTCGCAAACCATGCCGGAAACCGGTTCAGTGATCACAAACCCCGCCAATGGGACTTACCGCAGGATACGCCGTCAAAGAACGGATTCATCCCTAAGGCAATGGGTTTCCGACGCCACCGTCGCAGGGTGCTCCTTTCTCGACCGCCTGCGGCCCCGCACGATAAAAGTCCAGGAATCGCGCGATCCGCGGGTCCGCCGGATCGTCCAGTGCGAGCTGCCTGCCCCACGCGGTGGCCACCACGGTGGCGGGCAGACCAGGGTACGGACTGAGCAAAGTGTGGTGTTTTCCTTTGATCAGCCCGCTGAGCATGTCCAGCTGCCAGGCGGGCAGGCCGGGACGATAGGTGAGCCACACCGCGCCGTGCTCCAGCGAATGGACCGCGTTCTCGTTACGCAACGGCTCGGCGTACACGCCGCAGTTCTGCAGCGCCGGATCGTGCGGGCCACCCGCGGGCGGGACCCGGTCGTACGCGACGGGTTCCGTCGTGTGCCCGCGCTCGCGGATGGCGAAGCGTTCGACGCCGGCGATCTCCGGCTCACTCTGTTCGGTGAGCCTGGTGAACCCGACCAGATCCGCCGCCAGGATCGCGAGGGTGGCGGTCAGGAGGAACACCCAGACGACTCCGCGTCGCCTCGGCGGGTCGCCCAGTGCGAATTCGTCGGCCGCTCGGTGCATCTCAGGCAGTCCGTCCTTTGTGGAGTGGTTCCGCTTCCCAGCTCGTCGCCAGTTCCCGGTACCGGCTGTTGCCCGCGAGCAGGCTCGAATGCGTCCCGTCCGCCACCCGGCCCCCGTCGACGAGCAGGACCCGATCCGCTCGCCACGCGCTGCTGATCCGGTGGGCGATCACGACGAGCGTGCCGCCTCGGCGAGCGAAGGCCGTTTCCGCGCGCTGTTCGGCCGCCGGATCCAGATGGCAGGTCGCCTCGTCGAGGATCACCACCGGCGCCGGGGAAAGATGGGTGCGGGCGAGCGTGATGAGCTGCCGCTCGCCCGCCGAAAGCCCCGCACCGCCTGGAGGTAGCTCCCGGTCGAGTTCGAGCTCGTCCAGACCGAAGAGCCGTGCGGTGCGGAGCAGGTCCTTGTCGGCGGTGTCCGGCGCCAGGTACGCGAGGTTCTCCCGGACGGTTCCGGCGAAGACGTAGGCCTCCTGCGGGACGAGGGCGACCGAACGGCCACCGCGGATCGACCCGGCGGTCGGCGTCCTGAGGCCGCAGAGAAGAGAGGCCAGGGTCGACTTTCCCGCCCCGCTCGGGCCGACCACGGCGAGATGCTGTCCGGACGGGATGTCCAGGCTGACGTCGTCCAGCACGGGGTCGGCCGTCGGGGAGTAGGCGTACGACACATGTCGGAGGCTGATCGTCCGGGAACTCCGCACCGCCCTCGGGGACGCGGGCGCCCCAGGTCCGGTGGCGACCTCACTGAGCCTGGCCATCGTCCCGACCAGGTCCATCACCCAGCCCGCACCGCCGTAGACGAGGAACTTCACCGCCGGGGCGAGCCCGAACATCACGTAGTACACGGCGGCGACCAGATCACCCGAAGACAACCGGCCATCCGAGATCAGGACCGGCGCGAGGGACAGGAGAGCCAGCAGCCCGAGGTCGACGCCGAGGCTCACGGTGAGGGAACGCAACACCCCGACCCTGGCGTACCTGACGCTCGCGTGCCGAGAGGCGTCGATACCTTCGCGCACTTGCCGGGTCGCGGTCGGTTCGGCGGCGAAGGCGACGATGTCCCGCCGCGCGGTGAACACCTTGGTGGCGTCGTCGGCGAGGCGTTCTTCGACCAGGATCGCCTTCCGCTGCCATTTCCAGGCGAACCGCACCAGCCACCGGTACACGAAGGCCGCCGCGAGCAGGCCCGGGAGCAGCACCAGGGCCGCGACCGGGACGACGGCGGCGAGCCCGGCCAGCGCACCGATCGCGACGGAGACCGTGGTGTGCACGTTGCGCAGTACCGTCGCGACGAGCCGTCGGACCGACTCGGTCTCGTCGGTGGCCTGCCGCACGGCGGCCCCGGCTTCGGCGCTCTCCCCCGCCAGCGCGCGGTCGAGGCCCGCCGCCGTGATCGCGGTGACCAGCCGGTCCCGGAGCGGCTCGACGATCCTGGCCAGCGGGCCGAACAACACCCTGGTCAGGACCGCGCCTGCCAGCTGGATCTGGACCAGCAGCGCCAGCCACCACAGCCCAGTCCCGACCTGCCGCACGAAGAACCCATCGTCCAGGGCCCGCGCGATCAACACCCCGGACGTCGCCGTCGGCGCCGACAGCAGCAACGCCAACCCCGCGACCGCGAACAGGGACCGCTGGTACGGGGCCAGTTCCCTGAGCAGCAGCCGCACCCCGGCGCGGGCCTTCACGGCTCCCCCACGGCGAACAACTCGCGATAGCCGTCGTCGCGCCACAGTTCGTGGTGCGGCGCGAGGGCTCGCAACCCACCGTCGTCGAGCCACGCGACGAGATCCGAACCGGCCGCGGTGACCACGCGGTGCGCGACGACGAGCGCCGTCCGCGAGCGCCACGCCGACCGGATCGCGCGGGAGATCTCCGCAGCGGTCGCGGTATCCACATTGGACATCGCGTCGTCGAGCACCAGCACGCGGGCGGGTCTGGCGAGCGCCCTCGCCAGGCCGAGGCGCTGGATCTCGCCGCCGGACAACGGGAGGCGGTCGGCCGAAGTACCGTAGCCGTCCGGAAGCCGCCGGACGAACAGGTCTGCTCGTGCCTGCCTGGCCGCCCTCGCGACAGCGGATCCGGGCAACGGCGCCGTCGCGGCGATCGCGTCGCCGATCGTGACCCCGAACAGCGAGGGTTCGTCGAAGGCGTAGGCGATCTCGCTCCGGAGCGAGGACGGCTCCACCTCCCGGACGTCGACGCCGTCCAGCACCACCCGCCCCGACTCGGCGTCGGACAGCCTTCCGACCGTTCCCACCAGCGACGACTTCCCCGAACCCGACCGGCCGACGAGCGCGACATGCGTTCCGGCCGGAACCGTGAACGTCACCCGGCTCAACGGCCCGACGGCGACGTCTTCGAAGCGGATCTCGCCGTCGCCGCGAGGCAGAGCCCGCGGCCGGGACGGCACCGGCACGGACGGCGCGTCGTGGACCTCCAGCAGACGCCGGGAGTTCGCCGCGCTGTAGACCATGCTCACCAGCGCGTCCACCTGTTCCAGCAGACCCAGCGCCAGCTGGCTGTAGAACAGCGCGGCGAGGACCTCGCCGCCGTCGAGCCGTCCGGACAGCACGCCGAAACCCGCGACGGACAGCAGTGCCACCTCCTGGAACGGCGTGAGCAGCCCCATCCGCCAGCCGATCTCCCGCTGTGAACGCCAGGCGTCGAGGCCCGCGCTCCGCAATTCCGCCAGCGGACCGAGGATCCGGCGCAGCTCCCGGTCGCGGGTGCGGCAGGCACGGATGGTCCGGATCCCCGTATGCGCGTCGACCAGCAGCGCCGCCAGCCTGCCGCGCGCGGTCCGGTACCGGGTCTCGGCGTCGCCCACCCGCCGGAGGAACACCCGCACCGCGAACCAGCTGACGACGAGTTCGGCTCCGACGAGCCCGGTGAGCCACGGATCGAGGAACCACAACGCGACCAGCGCCACCACCGATCCGGCCGCGGTGATCAGCACCCCGATCACGCCGAACCCGAGCTGCGCGGGAGCGTTCGCGTCACCGGAGAACCGCGTCAGCAGGTCTCCGGGCGAGAACTCCCGCTGCCGGACCGGCAGGCTCAGCGTCTTCTCCAGCAGGTCCCGGCGGTGCCGCGCAGTGGTCTCCGCCATCCCCCGCACCGTCACCTGACCCGCGACGACGGACGCCACGAGACCGATGCCGAGCACCGTCGCCAGGGCGAGCAGCGGCCCGGTCGCCACACCCCGGCCGGACATGGCCGCGACCGCGTCCGCCAGCGACGACGGCACCAGGAGTTCACAGGCCAGCGCCACGGCGGCGCCGCCGACCGCGAACGCCGTCAGCACCGGCCGGCGCCTGAGCAGGTCGCGCAGCACGACTTGGCGTACCGAGGTCATGGTCGGGTTCCCCTCACGATGGAAAACCCGCCGGAGGCGGAGTCGTGGTCACGCCTCCGGCGAGTTCGTCTGCCATGTCGATCAGCTGTCCTTGATCGGCAGTTTCGGCTTGATGCAGGTCGCGCCACACGACTTGCTGCCGCACGTGAAGCTGCAGCAACCCGCGGAGAAGTCCATGTAGGACGGACCTGTTCCCGGCTCAGGCAGTGCCTGCAGTGCCTCGACGTTGGGAATCGCCATATCGGTCACCTCCTCTCGGAACGAGTTCCGGAGCGCGTCGGCGCCAGGCCGTCACGCCAGGTCGAAGGGTCGGGGTGGAAGAGCCGCCGACCGCCGAACCTCAGCCGGGCTAGGAAGGCGAGCTGTCCGGAGATCCCCGCTCCGAAGCCGCTGGTGACGTCCTTGCCGCCCTCGTCCGGCAGCACTGCCCGGCCGTTCCGGTAGATCCGGCGCGCCCACATCAGCTGCGCGATCGACTCCGCCCAGGCCCGGTAAGTCGGGTCGCCGGTCGCGCCCGCCAGGTCGAGCAGGAAGTCGCCGTTGCCGGGAAGTCCGTGGCAGTAGGCGGTTCCCGCCCACTGCCGGGTCGCCATCACCGCACGGGCCGCCCCGATCGACGCCTGGAGGTAACGCTCGTCTCCTGTCTCCGAGTAGAGACGGCACAGGAAGGTGCCGATTCCCGCCGAACCGTTGCACCACCACACCGGTGCCCGCGTCGCCCCCGGACAGTCCGGCCAGTGCACGGCCCCGGCATCGACGCTCGACGCGGTCAGCAGTGTGTCGCCGCAACGCCGGGCGGCGTCGGCGAAGTCCTCGCGTCCCGCGGCTCCGGCCGCGGCGAGCAGGAACGCGCCGATCCCGGCCACCCCGTGGGCGAAGCCGTACGAGCGGTATCCGGCGAGGTCCGAATCGAACGACATCGGGATCGTCCACAAGAGACCGTCGGGTCCCGGGTTCGCGGCGGCCAGCACGGATTCGGCGCAGTGAACCGCGCGCCGGGCCAGTTCCGCGTCGCCGGTTTCGCCTGCCAGGTAGAGGAAGCACGTGCCCAGCCCCGAGAGACCGTGGGTGACGTCGGGGTTCGGCCAGGCCATGATGAGACTCTTGACCAGCCGCAGGGCACGGTCGGTGAGATCGGTGCGGCCCAGAGCCCGGCCGGCGTCGTACAGCGCCCAAGCCGTCCCGGAGAAACCGAAGTACAGGCCGGGAAGCCGGTGATGCTGACCGTCCAGATGCCGGAGGATCCGGGGCAGGACGATGTCGTACAGCCGGTCGACGTGGATGTCGTTCTCGCTGAGCCTCGCCAGCACGGCGAGGGTTCCCGCCAGCCCGTGCTGGACCGAGCACGGTTCGTTCAGCTCCCCGAATCCGGTCTCGGGCCAGGGTCTCGGCGCGGATTCGCCCGCGGCCGTCCCGACCAGATGTCCGAGCGCGCCCTCCACCAGTTCGTCCCACTGCTCGGGTGACCAGAGCAGTTCCCTCGATCCGGTGAGCGCCGGTGCCGGGCTCTCGGTCAGTTCGGCGACCTCCGCCAGGCTCATCCGCTCGGCGGGGTCGGTACGCATGAGCCCCTTGATCACCCGGCTCAGCGTCCGCGACAGCGGCCGGGCCAGCGGTGGGGCGAGCCATTCGGCCACCCGTTCCTCCAAGGGACGGACCTCGGGCAGGTCCTCGGCGAAGTCGGGATTCACATGGGCGGTCTGGTGCAGGAGCGTCGCTCCGAGGCTGAAGAGATCCGCGGTCGGATCCGGGTCCGCGCAGGCGAACTGCTCCGGCGCGCTCAGGCCCGGGGTTCCGCTGCCGACACCGAGCACCACCCACTCGACCGGGTTCCCGCCACGGACCGCCGCGAGTTCGAGGTCGATCAGCCGGACGGAACCGTCGGGCATGCTCAGCAGGTTGTTCGGCGTGAAGTCACGGACGACCACGCCTCGTTCGTGCAAGCGCTGCAGCAATCGCGCGAGTTTCCGGGCCAGCTCGGCGCTTCCGGCGGTGTCGAGCTGACCTTCACCGGTGCGCAGAACGCCGTCGACCCGCTCACGGAAGCCCATGCCGTCCAGGTATTCCTCGACCAGGAAAACGTGTTCCTGTTGCTCGAACAGATCGAGGTACTCCGGAACCAGGCCGGTGCCCGCGAGGTGGCGCAGCACGAATCCTTCGTGTCGCAGGTAGTCGCGCGCGTCGAGGCCTTCGCGATCGGTGCCGACGTGGGGCCGAGCTTCCTTGACGAGCACTTCGCGTCCGGTCTCCCGGTCCAGCGCGCGGTAGACACCGCCCTTGTTGGCGTGGCGGACCACCCGCGTGACTTCGTACCGGTCCCGCAGCAGCACCGACGTCGCCGTGGCGGAGTCCGTGTTTCCGAACGGGTCGGGAAGCCAGGACGGGGGTTGGAAGAAGCCCTGCCTCCGGTCTTCCACCGGCGCGCCGTTCTCGTCGAGGACGCAATCCCGATAGCCGCCGTCATGGGTCAGCATCCGGTAACCGTCGAACGCCCCATAACGGTAATGGACCAGACTCCCCGGCCGATACCTGGCGTCGGAAAGGATGGCCGGACCGGACAGTCCGGAAGTCGCTTCGTGCAACTTCTCGGCGAGTTCCAGCAAAGAATCACGATCCGTCGGGTAAACGGTGATGAATTTACCTGAATTGCCACGCGGGCACAGGAAGTCGTTGAGTTTCAGCACGTCGGCCGAAGTGGCGGCGAATTTGAACTGCGCCGAAGAGGCGAACAGGATCGGCAAACAGGCCTGCAGCACCCACGGCGCGGACAGCACGGTGGCCGAAACGTGTAGTTTCCAGCCCTGGACACGACGTTCCTCCACGGGCGGGCGCAGGTAGGTCCAGATGTCGTCGCGTTCGATCAGCCAGCCGGAAAGCACGCAGTCCGCCAGAGAATCGGTAACCAGTTCACCGGGTTCCGGGAAACCCGGTGACAGCGCCGCCGTCCGCGGCAGGGTCCGGAGATCGTCTTCTTCACGAACAAGCGGGAGAGCCATTGCATGTCCTCGACGTGGTCGGTTTGAGGACACGAACCTAGGCCGCGGCGATTCCACTCCGACAGAGCAGCGCCACTACTCAAACCCCTATTCGCACGGATCTCCGGATTACTCAATGCGAATGGAGCATCATCGCTTGACGTATCCCGGGACCGCATCGAGGCTGGACCGAAAGGGCTTCCGCGGAGGACACCTGAGGGGGGTGCCACCTTGGATTCGACGTGGCCACTGGTAGGACGCCGAAGAGAGCTTTCCTCGATCGACGAGGTGCTGGCCGGAACCACCGGAGGGCTCGTCCTGGCCGGGCCGCCAGGCGTCGGTAAGACCCGGTTGCTGCGTGTCGCGATGGAACGCGCGGCCGCCACCGGGCGTCGTGTCGAACTCCTGGCCGCGACCGGCGCCGGATCGTCGATCCCGCTCGGCGCCGCTTCCCACCTCCTGCCCGCCATGCCATCGTCCGACGAAGAACCTGACCGCACAACACTTTTCCGGTGGGCGTCCGCAGGATGGGACGAGGACGGCGCGGTCCTCGCCGTCGACGACGCCCATCTGCTCGACGAGGGGTCGGCCGCGCTGGTCCATCATCTCTGCACCCACCGGAAGGTCGTCGTGGTGGCGACCGTGGTGACCGGCGCGAGCACACCGGACGCGATCTTCACCCTGTGGAAGAACGGGCAAGCTCGCCGCACGGAAGTCCTGCCGTTACCCGATTCCGTCGTCGACGATCTGATCGGGCACGCGCTGGACGGCCATGTCCCGGTGTCCGTCCGGACCCGGCTGCGACGGCTGGCCGACGGGAATCCGTTGCACCTGCAGGCGTTGGTGCTCGACGGGCTCGAATCCGGAGCACTGGTACAGGAAAACGATTCCTGGCGCTGGCTGGGTCCGGTGGTCGGCGCCTGGCGGCTACACGAACTCGTCGAGGCACGGCTGCGCAGTTGCGACGCGGATGTACGTGCGGTGGTCGAACTGGTGGCCTGTGGTGAACCCTTGCCGCTCGGCCTGGTCGAACCGGAACCGGGACTGCTCGCGGCCGAACGCGCCGGGCTGCTCGAGGTCACGGGTGACGGACGCCGCTCCGAAGCCCGGCTCACCCATCCGATCTACGGCGAAGTGCTCCGTTCGGGCCTGAAACCCTTGCGCGCCCGAGAGATTCACCGGACGCTCGCCGAGCGCCTCGACGCCACCTCGTTGCGGCGCCGGGACGATCTGCTGCGCCTCACCAGCTGGCAGCTGGCCGCCGGTCTGCGGCCGAGTGTGCCGGACATGCTCGCCGCGGCCCGGCAATCCCTTGCCCGCCATGACCTCGTACTCGCGGAACGACTCGCCCGGGCCGCCGTCGACGCGGGATCCGATCAGGCTCGGACCCTGCTCGCCGAAGTACTCAGCTGGTGCGGCAGGCACCAGGACGGAATCGCGGTACTCGCCGAGAGCGGACGGTCCGAACCGAGTGCCTGGACCACGACCAGGGCAAGGCTCTTGTATTGGGGGCTCGCGCGGCACGACGAGGCCACGACGATGCTCCCTGACGATCCGACGGTGACGCGGGCACTGATCCTGCTCGCCGAAGGGAACTGCCGGGACGCCCTCGACATCGCACTCAAGATCACCGACCTGCAGTCGGCGCCGATCGACGTACGGCTCTGGGCGTTCACCACCGCGGTGAACGCCTACGCGATGCTCGGCAAGGCCTCGACCGCGCTTTCCTTCGCCCGCCGTGGCAGGCGGCTCGCCGAACGTCACGGCGACCTGGTCCGCACCGGATCACCGTATCTCCGGCTCGCCGAGGGGTACGCGTTGTTGTTCGCGGGCAGGATTTCCGCGGCGCAGGACGTCGCCGAGGACGGTGGGCAGTCCGCCGTACAGGTCGGTGACCCCGGGCTGATCGCGGCCTGGTCCGCGCTGTCCGGAATGATCTCCCAGCTTCGCGGTGAACTCCGCGCCGCCGTGACGTCGTTGCGCGAAACCGTCGCCATCGAAACGGCGCAGGATCCGACCGGCAGTCTCCACCTGCACGAGATGATCCTCGCCGGAACTCTGGCGATGAGCGGGGCCGTCGACGAAGCGGCCGAGATTCTCGACGGCATTCGCGATGACGACTCGCGGACGGCGGTCAAGCGGCTCTTCAAACCGCACGCCGAAGCCCATCGCGCTTGGGTCAGTGCCGCCCGTGGCGACCTGCGCGGCGCCGCCGAGATCGCCCTCGGCGGCGCGGAGATCGCCCGGCACGCCGAACTCCCGCTCATGGAAGCGGTGGTGCTGTACGAGGCCGCGCGGTTCGGCGCGGCGAGGCAGGTGGAGAAACGCTTGAAGGTGCTCGCGGAGACCGTCGAAGGCGATTTGATCCTCGTCTATCGTGACGCGGCCGCGGCACTGGCGGCAGGAGACGAACCCGCCCTGCTCGTCGCGGCGGACGCGTTCGCCGAACTGCCCGCTCCCCTGCTCGCCGCCGAGATGCTGACGGCCGCCGGCCGCGTCGCCCAGGCGGCGGGACATTCACGACGAGCGGGCGCCGCCCTCGCGAGGGCCCGCGAGCTGGCACGCTGTTGCCCGACCGCGCGGACCCCGGGGCTCGACAGCGTCGACGGCACCCAGCAGCTCACCCCGAGGGAACGCGAGATCGCCCGGCTGGCCGCGAGACAGGCGACGAGCCCGGAGATCGCCCGGCGGCTGCGGCTGTCCGTCAGGACCGTGGACAACCATCTGGCCCACGTTTACGACAAGCTCGGTATTTCCAGCAGGATCGAACTCAGCACGCTGTTCCGGCCGGGGTGATCAGTCCGTAGTGGCCGTCGTACCGGCGATAGAGCACGTTCCCCCGGGCGTGGTCGAGGTCGAGGAAGAAGAGGAACGGCAAGCCGAGCAGGCCGAGCCTGTCCACCGCGTCGTTCGTCGTCAGGACCGGCGCCGGTTGCCCGCTGACGGTCACCGCGAGCCGGAACGGGCTGAGCCGGTGCGGTCCCTGCGGCGTCGACTGCGCCAGCCGGTGCGACGTCGGACCGGCGTGGTAGAGCACGCTGTCCTGCCCTGTCCCGGATTCGGTGAACAGATGGAAGTCGTAGTCGAGAAAGTGCATCTCGAGGAACGCTTCGTCCACAGTGGAGCGAGCGAGTGAGCAGGATTTGCGCCGGACGATCTCCCGCTCACCCTCCGGCCGGGAAAGCCATCGCCCGGGAGAACCGGAGGGCGGATCGTGGCACCATTCGCCGGGATCGTCATCCGGACGACGCCCCCGCCGGGCCTCCCAGTGGAGCGCGCTCCGTTCCAGCCGGCGCCGCACTTTCAGGTCCAGGCGATCGATCGCCTCTTCGGCGGTCGGCGCGACGACCTGGGGCCGCAGCCGCCTTCCGCTCACATCGAGGTTCGCCTGGGCGATCACCGGCTGTTCACCGCCGGGATTCCCGTGTCTGGTCAGCCGCACCGACGCGGCGAGCACGGGACGATGGGCGAGCCCGAAGAGCCGTTTCACCCTCCGCCCGGCACGTTCGGTGAGGGCGGGTGGAAGGTCTCCGCGTACCGTCACATGTACGTCCGGCGTCACGGTGATACCGGTCGTCCGCATTCGACTGCTCCCTTCCGATCGAGTCGGCATCTCAGGTCCGATCGCCTTTCACCGAAAGCGGTTCCTCCCGCCGGATGCCGAACGCGGGAACCACCCCCGGCCGGACGACGGCGACCGGGCACGGCGCGAATCCCGGCTGTTCCAGGCCGACCGAGCCGAGCATGAGACCGCCGAAACCACTGTGGCCACGGGTCCCGGCCACGATCAGCCCGGCGCGCTCGCCGTATTCCATCAACACCCGGCCGGGACGGCCCCGGACGACGAGGCATTCCGACACGACGGCCGGGAACTCGGCGGCGACCCGGTCGATCTGCTTCTCCAGAGGCCGCAGGAAGTACTCGTGCGCGGTGACCGTCCCGTCCGGATCGGCCCCGCTCCAGGTCTTGAGCACCGTCACCGGCACGCCGAGCGTCGACGCCTCCTGGAACGCGAAGCGCACCGCCGCGGCCGAGCCACCCCAGTCGTCGACACCGACCAATACCGGCCCCGATCTGGTGCGGCCGCCGCGGACGACGATGACCGGGCAATGACCGTGGACCGCGAGCGCGAGTCCCGACGATCCCAACAGCAACCGGCCGCCACCGGTGAGCCCGCGGGAACCCAGCACCACCACCGCGGCCCGCCACGACTCTTCGACCAGCAGGACCCGGGGGTCCCCGGTCCTGGCCTCGGCTTCGATCTCCAACGTCGGCTCCGACGTCCGGGCGACCGCGGCCGCGATCTCCAGCCTTCTGGCCCCGGTCGCCCACATCGCCTCGCGGATCTCGGCGGCGGTGACCTCCAGATTGGGATAGTCGTGGCTCGGCGGGGCACTGGCGTGGACCAGCCGCAGCGGCCGTTCGCTCCGGACTGCTTCGCCCGCCGCCCAGCGCACCGCCCGCAGCGCGGCTTCGGAGCCGTCGACCCCCGTTACGACGGGTTCACGCTTTCCCACCGTCACACCGCCTCTCCGGGCTAGCCGAGCTTCCTGGCCGATGCGAACCTTCCGCCGAGCGCGGCACCCCACTCGCGGGCCCGGTCCAGCTCACCGGCGCGCAGTACCGTCCGCTGTTCGTCCATCTCGACGAAGAAGCTCTCCGGAGGCACGAGCGGCCCGAAGCCGAGCCGCCGCAGCCTGCGTTCCGCGCCGACCGCGGCGGATCCGGTGAGCCAGCGCGGTTTCTCCAACCGGGTGTCGAAGGTCGCGACCGGCCTGCCGCCGGACTTCCGGTTCAGGGCGCCGAGCCACTCGCGGAGGCCTGTACCCGAGCGGACGTCGTCCATCGCCTGCCGAGCCGCCTCGGTCCGGCTCGACGGCCACGACATCCCGTGCACGTGAGTCGGTCCACCGACCACCAACAGGTCGGTTTCCGTCACGTCCTCGACGTCGTCGACGTTTACCACGGACACCTCCGCATACGGCGCGAGCCCCGCCCCCACGGCCTTCGCCACCTGCTCGGTGTTCCCGAACATCGACTCGTACACCACCATCGCCCGCATCAGCGTTCTCCTTGTCCTGCGGTCGAATTTCTTTGTGCCACCCGCGCGACCGCGACGGCGACGACTGCCACCGCTCCCGCCAGCGCGGCGGCGCCGATGAGCAGCAGCGACCACGCGTACCAGCTCAGCATGGGCACGGTCGCCCCGGCCTCGGCCCGGACGTCGACGACCGGGGACCCGTCGGCGTTCATCACCACCACGGTCCAGTCCCCCGGCTCGTCGGGCCAGCTCACCGTCCGCGTGCCGAGGCCGCTGGACTGCGCCTTCCAGATGTCCCTGGTCTCGGGTGGTCCCGGCGAGTCGGGGCCCTCATGCGTGATCACCGCGCCGGAGGAAAGGTCGGTGACCGTCGCGTACGGCGTTCCCGCGAGGTACCGCCGGACGGCGTCCGACCTCGCGATCCCGATGAAGACCGCTTTCCCGGTCACGTCCACCGCGGTCAACCGGAGATCGCCCAGCGCTCCCAGCGCGGGCACGGAATCGTCGGCGGCACGGGCGAACCGGATGCGTTCACTGGCCAGCGCGAAGGTTTCGGTGCGATAGGACACCGCGGTGGTCAGATAGCCGTCGGCGTCACGAGCGAACCTGTCCAGCCACAGGGCCGTCGCGCCGCCGGTGAGCAGCCCCATGGACGTCAGGCCGAGGACCACGCCCAAGACCACCGAGACGATCCGGCCCCGCGTCCAGCCGGACTCGCCCGGATTTCGCCCGGACACGACCCTCTCGCCGGTGGAGGAATCCGGCTCGGCTCCGCCGGTATCGAGCCGGAACGGCGGATACTCGTCCGTCATGAGCGCGGCGTAGGCACCGACCCGGACGACCCAGCGGTCCATGCCCAGCACGAAATCGTAGATCGGCTTCGGGTACTCGCCGGTGAACAGCAGCGCGAACCCGGCGACGAGCACGAGCAGACAGATGAGCCCGCCGGCGCCCCAGCTGAACCCGTCGTCCTCGGATCGCCAAGCCAGCCACAGGCCGCCGCCCGCGAACAGGCCGACGACGAGATAGTGCGGGAGCGCCAGCAACCACCACTTCACCAGCACGAGTCCGCGCGACAACCGTTCCGGGTAGTCGATTTCCAGCCTCGCCGGGTACTCCGGCACGTCGGCGAGGGTGAACGGCGGATAGCGATCGGTGCCCAGCGCCGCGTAGGCGTAGTAATGCACGCGCCAGGTCCAGCGCAGCACACCGACGTTGAACTCGAAGATCGCTCTCGGATAGCGCCCGGCGACCAGGATGGCGAAGAAGGCCACCACGGTGAGCAGCACGAAAGCGAGCCACAGCAACGCGAGCATGAGGTAATGCGGGATCGCCAGCACCCACTTCACCAGCCACAACCAGCGTGACAGACCGGGGTCGAGCCTGGCTTCGACACGAACTGCCTGGTTCACGGCTCCTCCTCGACGCGGAGCGGACAGCTCGACGATCCGGGTTTCCGGGCCCCGTGGACAGGAACGAAGGACCCTCCCAGCCGGGTCCTCCGACCCTCCTCGGCGTCGCGGGTCGCAAGAACCATGGTGTTCACCGGTTCCCCTACCGATGAGGCGGGTGCTCCCGATGGATCGTGGCCTTCCCGACGACTTCACCGTCGACAACGCGGTGGCCCTCGCCGTCCGGGCGCCTTCGGTTCCGGTCTATCGCACCGAACTCGCCGCCTGGAGCGGACGCCACACCGCTCCGGACGGCATCCCGTCGGCGAACGCGCCCGCGTGGGACGACACCCCCGGCGTCCTGCCGACGCGCGCGTTCGCCGACCCCGCCCTCGGACAGCCACCCGGTTCTGCGCTATCAGAGCCGCTGACCGAAAGGGACCTCCAGTGATGCCTCACGGACACTATTACGGCAACGACTGGGTCGGCGTGGTCCTGATCCTCGCCATCGCGGTCGCCGTGATCGCCGGCGTCGTCACCGTCGCCGTGCTCCTGCTCCGCCGCTACCCAGGGCCCGCCGCCGGCGACGAGGAAGCCCTGCGGCTCCTCGACGAACGCTTCGCCCGCGGCGAGATCGACAAGGCCGAGTACGAAGAACGCCGCGCCGCGATGCGGAAGATGCGGAACTGAGCCGAGCTCAGAAGCCGCGTCCGAGTAGTTCGTCGATCGCGCGGCGCGGGCTGGCCGGTACCGCCCCGGAGGGGTAACCGAACCGCATGAGCGCCTGTGGGAAACCGGCCAGTTCGAGGTCCTCGCACAACGCGGAGCGGACCTCGGGCAGGTGCAGCGGCTGGGTCAGCACCGAGCCGACGAGGCCGCCGTCGACCGCGTCGAGCCACGTCGTCTGCAGCGCGTGACCCGCCGCCAGATGGTCGTGCCGGGTGTCGTCGAGGGTCAGGAACACGAGCAGCGTCTCTTCGGCCAGCCGTCGCATCAGGACCGCGCTGTCCGGCAACGCCGTGGACGGCCGCACCAGTCCCGCCCACGGCAACGAACCCGGCGGGAGCGCTGTCGCCGCGAGACCCACACCGTGCCGATGAGAGACCTCGTCGCGGATCGTCCACAACGCGAGCTCACGCTGATACCCGTGGTCGTGCTGATGGGCTTCCGCCGCGAACTCGAGCAACTCGGCGACCCGCGTCAGCTCCAGCTCATCGCGGATCGGTTTGGCTTCGACGCCCGCCGAAGCGGCGGTGACCATCAGTTCGCCGACCCGCTGAGGCGAGACCGGCCGCCCGGAAAAGCGCCTTCGATAGCTACGCCGTCGCTCGATGGCGGAGTACCGGTGCAGCTCGGCGGCGGAAGGCACCGCACGCTCGCCCGGGGCGAGCGACGCGACCACTTCCGGGCGGTCCGGTTCGGGGAAGGTCTCCGTCCGCGGCTCGTATCCGAGCACGCGGACGGCTATCTCCAGGTTCGCGAGCGCGGCGCCGCAGGACAGCACACGGTCGCGGCCCAGC
This sequence comes from Amycolatopsis oliviviridis, assembly GCF_014654365.1. Classification (GTDB taxonomy): domain Bacteria; phylum Actinomycetota; class Actinomycetes; order Mycobacteriales; family Pseudonocardiaceae; genus Amycolatopsis; species Amycolatopsis oliviviridis. The sequence continues at coordinate 941,375 of NZ_BNAY01000001.1, read as the reverse complement.
GGGTCGTGTTCCGGCAGGGTCAGGTCCCTGCGCTCGACCAGGAGCAGCCGGTCCGGATCGAACTCCAGGATCCACGGCTGGGTGTTGTGCACCGAAGGAGCCCGCAGCAAGGTCCGTGCCAGTACCTCGGTCTCCGCCGTCGACCAGACCTCTCGCCGCTTTCGCCCCACCATGCTCCCGCCCTCCTCGATCGTGCCGTGCCGGGATCCCACCGTGCGCCAGGCCGGGGTGCGGTGCGCAGGTGCGGAGGACTCGGATCGCCGGGACCTAAGCCCCGACGCTGTCCGGTGAGGGACCAAAGCCCTTCCGCCACAGGACGTACAGACCGGTGTGTCGATCCGGGCGCCGGAGTACTTTCGGGCACACGGCCGGGACCTGCGTCGGGAGGGCGAGCCATGACGACCAAGGTGTTCCTGGTCGATGACCACGAAATCGTCCGGCGGGGGCTTTTCGACCTGCTCGGCAGCGAGCCGGACATCGAGATCTCCGGCGAAGCCGCGTCGGTCTCGGAGGCCCTCACCCGGATTCCCGCGAGCGACACCGACATCGCGGTGCTGGACGTCCGCCTCCCGGACGGCACCGGCATCGAACTGTGCCGCGAACTGCTCTCCGCTCGGCCGCGTCTGCGCTGTCTGATGCTCACGTCCTACGCCGACGACGAAGCCCTCTTCACCGCGATCATGGCAGGCGCGTCCGGGTTCGTCCTGAAGCAGGTGCTCGGCAACGACCTCGTCTCCGCGATCAGGACCATCGCCGACGGCGGTTCCCTGCTCGACAGCCGCACCACCGCCGCGCTGATGAACCGCATCCGGCGGGAGAACGACCGCGAGGATCCGATCGCCGCGTTGTCCGAGCAGGAACGAGCGGTCTTCGAACTCATCGGTGAAGGGCTCACCAACCGCGAGATCGGTGACCGGCTCTTCCTGGCGGAGAAGACCATCAAGAACTACGTCTCCCGGATCCTCGGCAAACTCGGCATCCAGCGCCGGACGCAGGCCGCCGTGCTGGCGGCCGAGCTCAAGAAGGAGGACTGGATCCCGCTGTTCGGCGACCGCTAGCCGTGATCGTCGCGCTACAACGGAACGCGCCACACGATCCGGGTCCCGCCGCCCGCTCGGCCGGTGAACTCGGCGTGTCCCCCGCACCGCTCGGCTCGCTGCGAAAGGTTGTCGAGCCCGCTGCGTCTGCCGGACGACGGCAGACCCACGCCGTTGTCGCTGACCTCGATGGCGAGTTCCCGGTCGGCCTCGACGGTCACGGAGATCTCGTCCGCGCCGGAATGCCGGAGCGCGTTGCTCAGCGCCTCACGGACCACGGCCTCGGCGTGTTCGTACAGCTCGGGCGGGACGAGGGTGTCCACGGCGCCGGCGATCCGGACCGACGGTGTCACCGCCGGAGCCGTGGTCAGTTCGGTGACGACGTCGAGCAACCGCCGTCGAAGGCTCGTCGACTCCTCGGTTCCCGCGGTGTGCAGGTCGAAGATCGACGTCCTGATCTCGCGGACGGTCCGGTCGAGCTGCTCGACGGCTTGGGTGACCCGGTTTCGGGCGAAGTCGTCCGGCACCCTCGGCAGGATGCTCTGCAGGCTCATGCCGGTGGCGAAAAGCCGCTGGATGACGTGATCGTGGAGATCCTGCGCGATCCGGTCACGGTCGGCGAGCACGTCGAGTAACCGCTGGTTGCGCTGCTTCTCGGCGAATTCGAGTGCCACGGCGGCTTGGTCGCCGAACGAGGACAACATCGGGATCTGGTCGGCCCTGAACTGCTGGGTGCCCTTCTCCCGGCTGGCGACCAGAACGCCACCGACGCCCGCCGTGCTGGTCAGCGGCGCCACGGCCCCCGGGCCGGAAAGCGCCTTGTCTCCCGAGGTGAAGACCGTGCCGAGGTCGGCGATGAGGCAGGTCTGCCCGCCGTCGAACACCTCGTCGAGCAACGGGTGCTCACCAGAGATCGACTTCCCTTGCAGAGCACCTTGCCGTTCGCCGGAGATCGCGGTCACCGTCAGCGGCCGCGTTCCCTTCGGCCCGTCCTCGGCCAGCAGGATCATCACCTCGTCGGCCCCGGCCAGCTCCCTGACGCTCCTGACGATCAAGCCCAGCGTGTCGATCACCGAAGCACCGCCGAGCAGCTCGCCGTTGACCTTCGCCACCGCCTCCAGCCACCGTTCCCTCGTCCGTGAGCGTTCGAACAGCCGCGCGTTGTCGATCGCCACCCCCGCGGCGGCGGCGAGTGCCTGCAGCACGACCTCGTCGTCCGCGGTGAATTCCGCGGCTTCGCGCTTCTCGGTCAGATAAAGGTTCCCGAACACTTCGTCCCGCACCCGGACCGGGACCCCCAGGAAGCTGTGCATCGGTGGGTGGTTGGCGGGAAAACCGACCGAGGCCGGATGCGCCGACAGATCCGGGACCCGGACCGGCTGCGGCTCTTCGATGAGCAAGCCGAGAAGCCCTCTGCCTTCGGGCAGATGCCCCATCGTCGCCCGGAGGTCCGGCTCGATGCCCACGTACACGAACTGGGAAAGGCCGTCCTCGTCACCGAGGACACCCAACGCGCCGTACTTGGCGTCGACCAGCTCCACAGCCGCTTGGACGATCCGCTGCAAGGTCGAATCGAGTTCGAGCCCGGTCCCCACCGCGAGAACCGCGTCGAGCAGCCCCTGCAGCCTGTCCCGGGTCTTGACGATCTCCGAGAGCCGCTCCTGGACCTCGTGCAGCAACTCGTCCAGCCGTAGCCCGGTCAGCACCGCCGCGCTGGGCGGAGGCTGACTGCCAGCCGGTCGCGACTCGGCCGACATCGCCGGCCTCCTTCCGGTCGGATGACGGCTCGTTCGCCGTCAGGACGGGCCCAGCGTTCCACTCAGCGGACCCGCTGCCAAGACATGACGCGTTGTCCGCTCGGGGACGACCCTGCCGGACGCATCCGAGTCACCCAGCCGGATAGCCCAAACGCATGATCAAGCCCGGCGCGCCGGGAAGGGCCAGCTCGGCTACAAGCCGGCTCCTGATCCCTGGCACGCGAAGCGGACGGGTCAGGGTCGAAGCCGCCAGCCCGCTTTCGACCGCCGCGAGCCACACCGACTCCATCGCTACTCCGGTCGACACCATCTCGGGTCTGCGCTGGGTGGTGGCGCAGAAGACCACCAGGGTCTCTCTTTTCAGCCGGGCGGCCAGTTTCACGCCGTCGGGGAGCAGGGGCCAGCTACGGGCGACCTCGGCCCACGGCTCGGCACCGGAGCCGGGTGAGTACCGCACGCCGACCCGGCCGATGTTCCAGGCGGCGGTCCACGCGTTCAGTTCCGTTTCGTCCCTGGTCGAAGCGAAGACATCCGCCAGTGGCCCCAGCTCGCCAGGGTGCACCACCCGGCAGTGCACGTCCCCGGGTGCTCGCCGGACGATCCGGGCCATCAGGTCCGGCGCCACGGGCACCCGCGAGAACTCGACGTCGTGACTCGCCCGGCGCGAGATGGCGGAGTAGCCGTGCAGATCGCGGTCGGACGGCGGCGCCCTCCTGGTCGCGACCACGGTGCCGACCAGTGGCGCCTCCTCCTCCGCCGCCAGGCTGATCCTTGCGCCCCAGCCGAGGACGCGTACCCCCAGGACGAGATTCGCCAGCGCCGCCCCACAAGAGATCAGATGATCGAGACGGTCCGATGTGGACGACGGACCAGCCGGATCGACATGCTCCGTCACTTCCACACGCCGCCCCGGGAGCGAGAGCGACCACGGCCGTCCACGACGCGTCGACGGCGCGCTCACCGCGGCCCTGGCGAGCACCTCGACCTCGCCGTCCGACCATTGCCCACGCACCGCGTCGTTCGACTCTCGCATGCGGCGGCTCCTCGTTCCGGAACATCTCGTTCGAGTCCACTCCGGTCCGGGCCCACGACGGTAGTGGCGTCCGGCGCGGCCGAAGTCCCGCTCTTCCGGGACCAACGGCACCGGCCGGGAACCGCCCGGTGTGTCTAGCTTCGGAACGGAACGAGCCGAACGCGATCAGCCAAGGGATTCTCATGCGCCAAAAGGTTTCTCAGGTGATGACGGCGAACCCGGTGTGCGTGGCCGAGGACGCCGGGTACAAGCAGATCGTCGACACGCTGGCGCGGTACGGGATCAGCGCGGTCCCGGTCGTCGATGCCGCCGGGGTCCCGGTCGGAGTGGTGTCGGAAGCGGACCTGCTCACCCGTCTGGACCATCGCCGCCGTCGTCGTCGTCACGCCCGGCTCGGCAAGACGGGTGCTTTGCTGGCCCGGGATCTGATGACCAGCCCGGCCGCCACGATCGGCGCGGACACGTCCGTCACCGCGGCCACCGTCCGGCTCGCCGACGCGGGGATCCGGCGGCTCTTCGTCGTCGAAGCCGGGAAGCTGGTCGGTGTGGTCGCGCGCCGCGACCTGCTCGCCGTCTTCCGCCGTCCGGACGACGAGATCCGCACGGCGGTCGAACACGACATCCTCGCGGACACTCTCCGGGTGCCACCCGGTCAAGCCTCCGTCACCGTCTCCGACGGCGTCGTCACCCTTCTCGGCAGGCTCGACAGCCGCGGGGCGGTGGAACGCGCGGGTGAACTCTCCGCCGACATCGCGGGCGTGCTGGCGGTGAAGAACCGGCTCGATTTCGTCTGGGACGACCGGCGCACCCGCACATCTTCCCTCCAAAGAGGACAGCGATGAAAAGTACGAGTCTGGCCGTTCTCCGTATCTCCATCGGCTTGATCTTCCTGTGGGCCTTCGCGGACAAGGCTTTCGGTTTCGGCTACGCCACGACGTCGAACAACGCCTGGGTCAACGGCGGTTCTCCCACCAAAGGGTTCCTGAGCCACGTCGACGTGGGGCCGTTCGCCGGCACCCTGCGTTCGTGGGCGGGTGCGGCTTGGGCGGACTGGCTGTTCATGATCGGCCTCCTGGGCATCGGCCTCGCCGTGACCGTCGGTATCGGACTGTGGATCTCGGCCTTCACGGGAACCGTGATGATGGCGCTCATGTGGGTCGCGGAATGGCCACCGGCCCGGACGACCATCACCGGCGAGCCGAGCCTGTCGACCAATCCCGTCATCGACTACCACTTCGTCTACGCCGTCGTTCTGATCGCTGTGGCGGCCACCGCGGCGGGAAATCACCTCGGCTTGGGCGGCCGGTGGTCCCGCCTGTCCTTTGTGGAGCACAATCGCTGGCTTCGCTGAACCACCATCGGGACGCTTGTGCGGAGGAAATCCGGCCACACAGCGTCCCGATGACAGCCAGGTGTTCACCCGGTCAGTCCTCTTTTCGCCGCCGTGCGCCCGGATCGCATTAAGCTGCCCACTCGTGCCCGGCCCCGTCCACCACCCAGGCGGTAGCGATGCTCGAGCGACCTGGCTACACCGCGATCGACCTGCGGCCGCTGGCCGGCGGTGAAGGCACCAGCGCGTACTCGGTCAGTGACACCGAATTCGTCGTCGGCGAGTCAGGCTCCACCCCCGCCCGCTGGAACCGCGAGGGCGACCCGTCCGCTTTGGCCGTCCTCGACGGGTATTCCGGCGGGCGCGCCTGCGATGTGAACAAAACCGGTGTTATCGCGGGAATTCTTCACGACGGCGAGCAACTCCGGCCGGTGCGCTGGGATCCCGCCGGTGCCGTGGAGAGGCTCGAAATGCCCGCCGATGCGGTCTCGGGTGCGGTGAACCGCATCAATGACCGGGGTTCGATGCTGGGCGGCGTGATGGAACCCGGCTACCGCTGGCACGCGATCCGGTGGACTCCGGAAGGTCACCTCGTGGAACTCGAACCGTTGACGGCCGGCGGCGAGACCCAGGCGCACGACCTGAACGAACTGGACGAGGTCGCGGGGACCGCCAAAGACGACTCCGGCGTGCGAACCGCGGTGCGCTGGAACCGGTCGGGTGAGATCAGCCGGTTGCCCTCGCCACGTCGCGCGACCGCTTGCTGCGTCAACGACCAAGGCGTGGTGGCCGCCGACGGCGTGTCGTGGAACCGCGACGGCCAGGCCACGCTGTTGGCCGGTGGCCAGGCTTTCCGGGCCGGGCAGACGCTGAGACTCACCAATGACGGTGCGACGATCGGCTGGGGCGCGACGACGGACGGGCAGCAGATCGGCGTCCGCTGGGACCGGTCGGGCGAGCCCACCGTGCTGCCTCCGCTGCCGTCGGACACCAGCAGTACCTGCTTCGACATCGACGACGCCGGTGTGGTCGTCGGCGAGTCGGCGGGCGGCACGACGGTGCGCCCGGTCTGGTGGGACGAGGACGCGACACCTCGTCGGCTGCCGTCTCCCGCCGGTCTGGACGCCATCGTGGCCCAGCACGTCACCATGAGCGGAAACATCATCATCGGTTACGGCTACGACCCCGCCGAGGCCGTCTATCGCGGGATCGCCTGGTATCGCTCCTGAGCCCTCCTCTTTCCCGCGTCATTCCGGCCGCGGCCTCTCACGCACGACGGCTTCGAGCGGACGGCGCGGCGTCGGGACGCCCGGGTAGCCGTAGCCGAGCCGGAAGAGGGTTTGCGGATAACGGTCCCCGCCGATCAGCTCGCGCAGCTCGGCCCGCGTGGACGCGATCTCCATGGGCTGCGAGTAGAACGAGGCGCTCAGCCCCGCCATGGTCGCGGACAGCAGCACCCGTTGCATGGCCCGTCCCGCGCGGAGCCGGGTCTGCGGCCGGTCGTCGGAGGTCGTCAGCACCGCGACGACCGGGTCCTGTTCGAACGGCCGCGAGACCTCGCTTTCGTGGAAGTGCCGCACCGGGAGGAGCCCACCTGCCGGCCGAGGTCCGCCGGCGGAGGCGGGCACCCCGTCGTCCCGGCCGTGACCGGTGGTCCAGGCGCGCGACTCGGCCTGGTAGGCGTCGTCCTGGGCCAGCAGATGGTCGGCTCGCCTGATGAGCGACGCGGTCGCCTCGAGCAGGCCCGCCTCGTCGACCATGAGCAGCCAAGCTCCCTCGGTCCGGGCGGCCAGTTCGGCGGCGACCCGCAGGTGGGCGGGGACCTTCTGGTCGGCGAACGGGCGCCGGTTGCTGTACCGGCGGGGAATGGCCGCGGCGAGCCGTAGCTCCTCGGCGCTCGTCCGATGCCTGCCGCCGAGCTCGACCCTGGCCAGCAGCGACGGGCGTGCCGGATCCGGCAGGAGCTCGGTGCTGGAAAGCCTCCGCGCGGCGGCGATCGCGAGCTCGATGTTCAGCAACGCGGCGCCGCACGCGAGCCAGGCCTCCCTGCCGTCGGGGTCGCACACCCGCAGCACGCGGTCCTCGTCGAGATGTACCTCGATCTCCTCGGCGCCCACCTCGAAGAACCAGGGCTGGGTGTTGTGCGGGGAAGGCGCCCGCACCGCTGCCTTCAGCGCCGTGGTGATCACCGGGAAGTCGGTGAAGATCATCCTGCGCTCCTAGCACTCGGCGGACGTTTCCAGCGTGTCGCGGCGGCCGGGCGCGCGGCAGTGCCGTGGGCCCTGTCGGGACGGGACCTTCGGCACCGCCCCGGTGACCGCTCGGACCTGGGAAACCGGGACCTCCAGCGGTTACGACGCCCCCGTCGACCGGCCGACACTGCGGTAATGCGTGTACGTGAGGTCATGACACGACTCCGGCGTCGTCCTCGGCACCAACTCGAAAAGGGAAAGGCCATGAACCAGCGAACAGGCGCGGGACGTCGGATCGTCGTCGGTACCGACGGGACGGAACACGGCGAGCAGGCGGTCCGCTGGGCGATCATCGAGGGCCGCGCGCGATGCGTCCGCGTCGAAGTGGTCCTGGTCCGCCCCAAGGATTTCCTCCTCCCCGGATCGTCTTTGGCCCTACAACCCCACGGACGGATCCTGATCCGGCACGGGTACCCGCTCGCGGCCGAAGTCGCGAGGATCCGTGAAGAACTCGCGGCGGAGGTGGACGTGACGTGCCAGATCCGCACCGGCGACCCGGCGTCGGAACTCTTGTCCGCCGCGGACGGCGCGGAGCTGCTGGTGCTCGGTTCCCCGACGGGAAGGCGGCTCGCGTTCGGGAGCGTCGCCACCGCGTGCGTCCGGCACGCGACCTGCCCGACCGTGCTCGTGACGCCGCGGGCCGCGCATCAGTTCAGCCCGTCGGCGCCTTAGGCCGTGTCCTGGCCGCCAGCACCTCCTCCGCGGCCCGCGCGAGTTCCTTCTCCTCCCCTGTTCCCAGCACGAGTGCCGTCACCGAAGCACCCTCGGGACTGACCACGCGATCCCCGTCCCCGAGGCAGCGCTCCGAGTCGGCCTCGATGCCGAGGACGCCAAGGGGTTCCGTGAGCCTCGCGAGCAACTCAGGCTGGTGAGCGGCGACCCCGCCGGTGAAGACGACCGCGTCCAGCCGGTCGAGCGCGACCGCCATCGCCCCGATCTCGCGGCGAACGCGGTGCAGATAGACCTCCATCGCGGCCAGCGCGTCCGGATCCCCGGTGGTGGCCGACGCGAGCACCGAGCGCAGATCACCGTCGGTCCCGCTCATCCCGGCCAGACCCGAGCGACGGTAGAGCGCGTCCTCCATCTCCTCGGCGCCCATCGGCGCGGTCCGCATCACGTGGAGCAGCAATCCCGGGTCCACCGAACCGGACCTCGTGGCCATCGCCGGTCCCTCCAGCGGCGTGAAGCCCATGCTCGTGTCCATGCTCCAGCCGTCGCGGATCGCGGTCACCGAAACGCCCGCGCCCAGATGGCAGCACAGCAGACGGGGCTCGGCGACATCCAGGAGTTCCCCGACACGGCGCGCCGCGTGCCGGCAGGAGAGGCCGTGGAAGCCGTACCGGCGCAGCCGTCCTTGCCGGGTCCATTCGCGCGGCAGCGGGTAGTGCGTCGCCGCGGGAGGGAGGGTGGCGTGGAACGACGTGTCGAACGCGGCGACCACCGGGATCGACGGCCGCAGCCGGAAGACCGCCCGGGCCAGGCCGACCGCACGCGGCTGATGCAAGGGCGCCAGCGGGATCAGCCGTTGCAACGCGCCGATCGCAAGGCCGTCGAGCCGTTCCGGTCCGGCTCGCGAACCACCGTGCACGAACCGGATCGCGACAGCATCCACTGTGGACCATCTGTCGAGCGCTTCGCCCACCACCGTGGTGTCGTCCCCGGCCTCCGGCAACGACCACGCCGCCCAGCCGACTGGCTTCCCGTCCTGCACCAGGGCGGTCTTCAGGCTCGACGAGCCGGGATTCAGCGCCAGCACCCTCATCGTCCCTCCCAGCTCCACTCGCGAATCTCCGGCAGGTCTTCCCCGTGCTCGACGATCCACCGCCGGTGACGTTCCCTCTCGTCGGTCATCCGCTGCCGGACCGGGCCCGCACCCGTGAGCAGCCCGGGCACCCGGTCGATCACGTCGATCACCAGCTGAAAACGGTCCATGTCGTTGCGCACCAGCATGTCGAACGGAGTCGTCGTGGTCCCGTGTTCGACATACCCGCGCACGTGGAACCCGGCGTGACCGGCCCGCCGATAGGTGAGGCGGTGGATCAGCCACGGATAGCCGTGGTACGCGAAGACGACCGGCCGGTCCGTCGTGAACAGCGAGTCGAATTCACGATCGCTCATTCCGTGCGGATGCCAGGTTTCGGGCAGCAGGCGCATCAGATCCACCACGTTGACCACGCGCACCGCGACGGCGGGCAGGTGGTCGCGCAGCAGTTTCGCCGCCGCGAGCACTTCGACCGTCGGTGCGTCGCCGGCGCAGGCCAGCACGACGTCCGGTTCGCGATTCGGGTGCGCACCCGCCCATTCCCAGATCCCGGCACCGCGAGCGCAGTGCAGTGCGGCCTGCTCCCGTCCCAGCCAGACCGGGCCGTCGTTCTTCCCCGCCACGATCACGTTGACGTAGTCCCGGCTGCGCAGACAGTGGTCCGCGACCCACAGCAGGGTGTTCGCGTCCGGCGGGAGGTAGACCCGCACCACTTCGGGACTCTTGTTCGCCACGTGGTCGACGAATCCCGGATCCTGATGGGAGAACCCGTTGTGGTCCTGCCGCCAGACATGCGACGTCAGCAGGTACGTCAGGGAGGCCACCGGCCGCCGCCACGGTATCCCCCGATGCACCTTGAGCCATTTGACGTGCTGGTTGACCATCGAATCGACGATGTGTGCGAAGGCCTCGTAGCACGAGATGAGCCCATGTCGACCGGACAGCAGGTAGCCCTCGAGCCAGCCTTGGCACAGATGCTCCGAGAGCACCTCCATCACCCGGCCGTCCGCGGCGAGGTTGTCGTCGACCGGCCGCGTCTCGCACAGCCACGTCTTCGCGGTCACTTCGAAAACCGCTTCGAGCCGATTGGAGGCGGTCTCGTCCGGCCCGAACAGCCGGAAGTTCGCGGTGCGCCGGTTCAGGGCGAACACGTCACGGAGCCATTTCCCGAGTACCCGCGTCGGCTCCGCGGTCGTGCCACCCGGCCGTTCGAGGGTGATCGCGTGCGCGGCGACCTCCGGCAGGTCGAGTGGCCGCAGTACGAGGCCGCCGTTCGCCTGTGGAGACGAACCCATCCGCCGGTCACCGCGCGGGATCAGGGCGGTGACCTCACCGGTCGGCCGCCCGCTCTCGTCGAAGAGCAGTTCCGGCCGGTAGGACCGAAGCCAGTCCTCGAGCCTGCTCAGCTGTTCCGGGTGCTCGCGGACCCCGGGAAGCGGCACCTGGTGCGAACGCCACGTCCCCTCCACCGGCTGGCCGTCCACAAAGGAGGGTCCGGTCCACCCTTTCGGGCTGCGGAGCACGATCAGTGGCCACCGCGGCCGCTCCGGCGGGCGTCCCGAGGACCGCGCCCGCACCTGGATGCCGTCGATCTCGTCGAGCACGTCGTCGAGAGCCGCGGCCATGGCCTGGTGCATGGGTTCCGGGTCATCCCCTTCGACATACCTCGGCGCGTATCCGTTGCCGCGCAACAGTTCGTCGAGTTCCGACCCGGCGATCCGGGACAGCAGGGTCGGGTTGGCGATCTTGTAGCCGTTCAGATGCAGGATGGGCAGCACCGCGCCGTCACGGACCGGATTGAGAAACCGGCCCGACTGCCAGCTCGTGGCGAGCGGCCCGGTCTCCGCTTCGCCGTCCCCCACCACACACGCCACGACGAGGTGCGGATTGTCGAACGCCGCACCGTGCGCGTGCGCCAGTGAGTAGCCGAGCTCCCCGCCCTCGTGGATCGACCCCGGCACGTGCGGCGCCACATGGCTGGGAACGCCGCCGGGGAAAGAGAACTGACGGCAGAGCCTTCGCAGGCCCGCCTCGTCGTAGGACACCTCCGGCCAAGCCTCCGAATAGCTGCCCTCGAGCCATGTCTGCGCGTAGAGCGCCGGCCCGCCATGGCCGGGACCGGTGACGAACAGCATCGGGAGGTCACGCTGCACGATCGCGCGATTCAAGTGCGCGTAGACGAAGTTCAGCCCGGGGCAGGTCCCCCAGTGACCGACGAGGCGGGGCTTCACGTGCTCGGGTCTCAGCGGTGTCTTCAGCAGAGGATTGTCCACCAGGTGGATCTGGCAGGCGGCGAGGTAGTTCGCGGCCCGCCACTGAGCGTCCACCCGGGACAGTTCGGCCGCGGTCGGAACCGCGGGCGCGATCTTGGAACCGGCAGTGGTCACCTGGCCTTCCTCGGCCGGACCACCATCACCGGGCATTCGGCGTAATGGGCCAGTGCCTGACTGGTGGAGCCGAGCAGAAGGCCGGTGAACCCACCGCGCCCGCGGCTGCCGACGACCACCAGCTGGGCCTTTCCGCTCCAGTCCAGCAGGACCTGCCGCGGCCGGTCCCGGACGAGTGAGCGGTTCACCGTGACGTCCGGATACTTCTCTTGCCAGCCCGCGAGGCGTTGCGCGAGCAGTCTGCGTTCGTCGTCCTCGATGGACTCCCACTGCGTGACCAGCCGCGCCATGCCGTAGACGTCGTCATAGGTGACGTCCGACCAAGCGTGCACCGCCACCAGCGAGGCGTTCCGGCGCGAGGCTTCTTCGAACGCCGCTTCCACCGCTTGTTCACTCAACGGGCTCCCGTCGACCCCGACGACCACCGGCCCGTCCTCGGGATAGTTCGTCGTACCCTTCCTGCCCCGGAGCACGACCACGGGGCAGTGCGCGTGCGCGATGATCGCCGACGCAGTCGAACCTATGGTCATTTCCCCGAAGAAACCCTTGCCCGTACCGCCGATCACGACCATCGTCGCCGGCTCCGACGCGCCGACCAGGGCCGAGACCGGCGAATCCGTGGGCATGAGGGTGTCCACCCGGACACCGGGCGCAGCCGACGCGGCTTCCTCCATGGCCTCGTCGAGGATGCGCCGTCCGTCCGCGGCGAGCACGTCGAACCACGGCGAGGGCCCGGCGAGCCCACCGCCGTATGCGCGCTGCTCCACGTGGAGGGCATGCACGATCAACAGCCCCAGGCCCCGTTCGGCGGCGCGGACGGCCGCCCAGCGCACCGCCGCCCGGCCCGGCTCGGCACCGTCCACACCGACGACGATCCTGTTCACCGCGGCATTCATTCCTCACCTTCCTGGTAAGTCACTTTCGCTTGCACGACTCCGGGGATTCCTTCCGCGATGACCTTCGCCACGTGATGGTCGGTGTCGTTCCCGTATCGGTCGCCGATGCGGACCAAACCTTCCTGGACGTCGACCGTCCATCGGCCGGGTCCGCCGTAGATGGCGAGGTGATGGCGTACGTCGGCGGCGATGGCCTCGTCGGCGCGGGCGAACGCGCGGACGAAGTCGCCGCGGGTGAGGATGCCCACCACCTTCGCACCGTCCACAATGGGCATCGCCCGGAACTTCCCGTCGAGCAGCGCCCTGCCGACCTCCGCGAGATCCGCGCCGGCGCTCATCCCGATCACGGGCGTCGTCATCACCTCGGCAACGGTGATGCCCGGCGCCGCCTGACCCGACGGCCGCTTCGCGGAACGGATGTCGTCCGGGAACCGATCCCGGATCAGATCCGCCTCGGTCACGATGCCCACCAAGCGGTCTTCGTCGTTCACCACCGGCAGGGCGGTGAAACCGTGTTCGGTCAGCAGTTCGGCGGCGCGTTTGGCGGTCGTCTCCGGTGCGACGGTCACGACCGGTCTCGTCATCAGGTCCCTGGCCCGCATGTCGCCTCCCTCTTCAAGGTCGTGCGTCGACAGGGCCCTCGTCCGGCACCGCGGGCCGGACGACGGCGACCGGGCACTCCGAATGAGCGACCAGGGCCTGGCTCGTCGAGCCGAGGAGCATCCCCTCGAACCCGCCCCGCCCCCGGCAGCCGACGACGACGAGCCAGGCCTCGATGCCGAAATCGAGCAACGTGCGGATGGGGCGCCCTCGGCGTACGACGACCTCGACCGGAACATCCGGGTACTTCTCCTGCCAGGGAGCCACTTGCTCCCCGACCGACTTCCGCTCGTCCGCCTCGATTTCGGCCGGGTCGAGGTCGAGGAGATGCGGCCGGATCTCGCCGTGGTCGATCACTTCCGACCAGGTACGGACGACGGTCAGCCCGGTATCCCGCAGCCTCGCTTCGTCGAAGGCGAACCCGAGGGCGGCTTCGCTGGTGGGAGAGCCGTCAGTACCGACGACGATCCGGCCCTCCTGGGGCAAGGGGCCGTCGTGGCGCCGCCCACGGGCCACCACGACCGGGCAATGACCATGCCGGGCGAGCGAGACCGCCGTCGAACCGATCAACGGTCCGGTGAAACCACCCAGCCCCCGCGACCCCAGCACCACCATCGTCGCCGTCGCCGACTCCTGGATCAGAGCGGGCACCGCGCTCCATTCCCTGACCGCGGTTTCGACGACCAGCTTCGGAAAGCGTTCCAAAACCGCCTTCCGTGCCTCGGAGATCCATTCTTGGCCCTGATGCGCGAACCCCGCTCGGATCTTTTCCTCCGGGGGAAGGACACCCGGCATCTTCGCGACCGGGATCCGGTAGACATGGACCAGCCGGAGCGGCAAACCACGTCGTGAAGCGTCGTCCGCTGCCCACATCGCCGCCGTCTTCGCGGACCGGGACCCGTCGATCCCCGCGACGATCGACCCCTCCGTGGCGACCGGCATCCTTGCTCCTCTCTCCGTGTTCGGACGGCCCCAGTCTCGAACGACACGGCGGTCCGATCGCAGAGGATGAAGTCCCGCGGCGGTCGGCCGTCGGTCCCGTTCACGTGGCGGTCCGGCCCGGTACGAAAGGGCGAAAGTCCCTACCGGCGGGAATCAGCCGGGAAAACGGCCTCGATGGTGATGGAGGTCTTCGAGCGCGTCGAGGGTCGCGGTCCGGCGGTACCAGTGCAGCCAGGCCGTCGTCTGGGAGGCGATCCGGGACAGTTCGTCGCAAGTCGCCTTCGACGGGGCCTGGCCTGAGCGGCGATAGTGAACGGAAACCACGCCTTCGCATCCGTTCGGGCCGGCGAGAGGGATGCTGTACACGGCACGGACGTTCTCCACCACAAGGGATTCGAGCGCCGCTCGATCGAAAATGCCCGACTTGGTGACATCGGTGACCGTGATCGGTTCGCGCACCCGCAAGGCGATGCCACACGCAGTGGCATCGCCTTCGACGTGGGCGAAGTGCTGGAAGAACTCCGCGGAGAAACCCTCGGCCCGCTCCAGTTTGAGGCCCGTCCGGTTCGTCGTCACCGACTGAATGTCACCCTGGGCGGTCTGGGCCCGGTCGGTCACGCGGTCCAGCGCCGCCCACAGCATGCCCGTCGGCCGGATCGTGGACGAGGCGGGAAGGAAGTCGAGTTCCGGCGCGCTCCGCCAGACACGGGGCGGAAACCAGCGCCCGTCCCGCCATGGGCGAGGCGCGACGAGCAACGCCCTGGCCAGCGCGTCAAGGCCCACGTGGTGGCGGAGAGCAGCGGTTCGCAGCGCACGGAACGCCGTCGGGGCGTCAGCCAGTTCGTACCGCGCCATCAGCACACCGGCCGCGTGCTCCAACGTCGCCCGGTCGCGCAAATGCGTCAGGAGGGCATCGATGTCGACCGGCTGCCCGTTGACGGCAGTCGATATCCGTTGGGTCTCGCTGTCGCCCGACATCACTCCAGGCGGTTCGCTGTCGCGCGGCAGCCAGGTGCCAGCCGCATCGAGACACGCCACGAATCCACTATCCGCTTCCCTGAACGACCGAACAAGGCGAATTTCGATCCAAAGGCATCACGACTCAGCCCACCGGCGCGGGGGCGCTCAACCTCCCGTCGTGGACTTCGGCGATCCGGTCCACCGCGGCGAGGTGGACCCGGTCGTGGGTGACCAGCACGGTGGCGGTGGCGCGCTCGTGGGTGAGCCGGGTGATCAGGTCGACGATCGCGGCGCCGCGATCGTGGTCGAGAGCGCTCGTCGGTTCGTCGATCAGCAACACGGTCGGCTCGTTCATCAGCGCACGGGCGATGTTCACCCGCTGCCGTTGACCGCCGGAGAGCTGATGCGGACGTCGTTCCGCCTGCGGCGTGAGCCCGACGGCGTTGAGCAGCTCCATGGCCGCGCCGCGGGCTTTGGCCGGCGCACGGCCGTCGATCCGGGCCATGACCTGAAGTTGCTCGACGGCCGTGAGCGAGGGCAGCAGATTCGGTTGCTGAAAGACGATCCCGATCTTGCGGCGGCGCAGTTCGGTGAGCTCGCCGCGGTTCAGGCCGGTGGTCACGGTGCCGTCGATGTCGACGGTCCCGGCGTCCGGGCTGATGAGGGTCGCGGCGACGGCGAGCAGGCTGGACTTCCCGGAGCCGGACGGCCCGGCGACCGCGATGAGCGCTCCTGCCGGAACCTCCAGGGTGACGTCGTCGAGTGCGGTGAGGCGAGAGTCGCCGTCGGGATAGGTGAGGGTGACGCCGGTCAGGTTCAAGCTCATCGGGCACTCCCCAGTGCGGTCAGCGGGTCGACGGAGGTGATGCGGCGGACGGACAGGGCCGCCCCCAGTGCGCCGAGGAGGATCATCACGGCGGCAGGGACGAGCACGGTGGCCGGAGTCAGCAGGAAAGGCACCGCAGAGCCGGCGACCAGGGCGCCGAAACCGACGGCCAGCCCGGTTCCGACGGCTGTCCCGCCGACGAGGAGCACGACAGCCTGACCGAGCGCGTCCTTCAGCAGAAAGCCCGTGCCGGCCCCCAAAGCTTTGAGGACGGCGATGTCGCCGCTCCGCTGGATGGTCCAGACGGTGAAGAAGGCGCCGATCACGAGTGCGGAGATGGCGAACAGGAAGCCACGCATCAGTTGCAGCGAACCGTTTTCGGAGGTGTAGGAGCCGATCGCGGACAGCGATTCGCTCTTCGAGACCGTCTTCGTGCCCAAGGCGCCGTCAGTGGCCGCGACGTCGGCATCGGTGGTGGTCAGCGCGAGCACGGTCGCGCTCGGCGCGCCACCGGCGGGTGGCGCTGTCCTCGACCAGACGTCGAGGCTTGCCCAGACCACCGGAGTGTGGCTGAACCAGGCGTCCCCCGACACCGTCGCGACCGTCAACGGGTGCCCGGCCACGGAGATGGTGTCCCCGTCGCGGACATCCAGGTCTTCGGCGGCGGACCTCGACAGCACCACCGAGTCGCCGGCGATCGCGCCGCTGTCCGGGGCGAGCGGCGAACCGGCCCGGACGCCGAACACGGAGATCCCGGCGCTGCGGTTCCCGGCGGTGGCCTTGGTGGTGGCGATGCCCAGCGGCTCGGCACCGGTGACGCCCGGGGCCTCGGCCCACTGCCGCCGCTGCGTTTCGGTGAGCGCGGAATTGGCATAGGAGAGGTTCTGTCCGTCGCCAGGAGCGGCGAAGACGATCTTGTCCGCAGGCAGGCCGGTGATCGCGGAGATGTTCTGCTCGCCGAGTCCGGCGGTGAGCCCGGACAACAGGCCGACCAGCAGGGTGATCAGCACGACTACGGCACCCATCAGGGCGAATCGCCCCTTGGCGAATCTCAGGTCTCTCCAGGCGACGAACACGGTTCCGGTCTGTCCTTTCCGGCGGGTGGACTGGGTACCTCTCCACCATCGCCTTCGGGCCCGGCGAGGACATCTGGCCGGAGACCGCACTTCGCGGGCCGGAAGACGGCACGCCGCCTCTACCTTTGGATAGAGGCGCTCCCGGATCCCGCTCCGTAGCCTGGACGCATCGTGATCACCGCGCCTGCCTTGACCCCGACCAGCAGG
This sequence comes from Amycolatopsis oliviviridis, assembly GCF_014654365.1. GTDB lineage: Bacteria > Actinomycetota > Actinomycetes > Mycobacteriales > Pseudonocardiaceae > Amycolatopsis > Amycolatopsis oliviviridis. The sequence continues at coordinate 924,310 of NZ_BNAY01000001.1, read as the reverse complement.
GTGCTGACCTGGTGTCTGCACCTGCTGCTGTTCGCGCTGCTCGCACTCGCGGCCGTGCGAGCGGTGGCGGTCGGCTCGCCCCGGGCGGCAGCGGTCGTCGCGACGGCACTGACCTGTGCCCTGGTGTACGCGGCAGGCCCGCTCCTGCCTCGCGTGAGGGCGTCGCGGCGAGCCGCCGCGTGGTGGTTGCTCACGGTCGGCGTCGTGTGGTTGGCCCTTCTGGTGCTGACCGCCGACGGCGTGTGGGTCGCCTTCCCGCTGTACTTCCTGCAGCTGCATCTGCTGCCACGCCGCCAAGGCCTGTTCGCGGTGATCGCGACCGCGCTGGCCGCGATCACCGCGTTCGCCGTCCACCAGGGCGCCTTCGTCCCGGCGGCGGCGATCGGCCCGGCCCTCGGCGCCGCGGTGGCGGTCGCTGTCGTCTGGGGGTACCAGGCGCTGTACCGCGAAAGCGAACGGCGCCGGAACCTGATCAAGAAGCTCACCTCCGCCCAGACGGACCTCGCCGAAGCCCAGCACGAGGCGGGGGTGCTCGCCGAGCGGGAGCGGCTGGCCCACGAGATCCACGACACCCTCGCCCAGGGGCTCTCGAGTATCCAGCTTCTGTTGGCCGCCGCCGAAAGAACGCTTCCCGACGACGCCGGGAACGCCGCGCGTTACGTCGAGCAAGCCCGACAGGCGGCCGCGGACAACCTCGCCGAAGCCCGGCGATTCGTCGTCGCCCTCTCCCCTCCCGGGCTCGACGACACCACGCTGGCCGACGCATTGAAACGGTTGTGCGCCACCACCAGCGTCCGGCACCGGATCACCGCGCGTTTCCACCTCAGCGGCACTCCCGTGCCGCTGCCGACCACGCATGAGGTCGCGTTGCTACGCATCGGCCAGGCTGCTCTCGCGAACACCGTCCGGCACGCCGACGCGTCCACCGCCGAGGTCGCCTTGAGCTATCTGGGCGGGTACGTCACCCTCGTCGTCGTCGACGACGGGACCGGGTTCGATCCCGAGCACAGCGGCTTCGGCCTGACCGCGATGCGTAGCCGGGCCGAAGCCCTCGGCGGAACCTTTACCGTCGGATCCGCCGTCGGCCACGGCACCACGTTGTCCGTCCAGTTGCCCGTCGAACCCAAGGAACGCTCGTGACCGAGCCCCCGATCCGTCTCCTGCTGGCCGATGACCACCCCATCGTCCGGGCGGGACTTCGCGCGGTCCTGGAAACAGAACCCGGTCTCGTCGTCACAGCCGAAGCCGCGACGGCCGAGGAAGCGGTGGCCCGCGCCGCGGAAGGTGACATCGACGTCGTGCTGATGGACCTGCGCTTCGGCTCCGGCATGACCGGATCCGAAGCGACCGCGGCGATCACGGCACGGCCGGGCGCGCCGCGGGTCCTCATCGTCACCACCTACGACACGGACGCCGACACCCTGCCCGCCATCGAAGCGGGCGCCACCGGCTACCTCCTCAAGGACGCGCCTCCCGAAGACCTGGCCGCAGCCGTGCGCACCGCCGCGGCCGGACGCACCACGCTGGCGCCGACCGTCGCCGACCGGCTCATGAGTCGCATGCGGATGCCCACCACCGCACTCACCCGACGGGAGATCGAGGTGCTGGTCCTGGTGGCCGACGGCCTGTCCAACCGGGCGATCGCCGACCGGCTCCACCTGACCGAAGGCACCGTGAAGTCCCACCTGGCCCGCAGCTACACCAAACTCGGCGTCGACTCCCGCACCGCCGCCGTCGCCACCGCGACCGACCTTGGCCTCATCCGACGCTGACGGTACATGATGGCCCCCTTCCTTGCGCCTGGCGCAAGGAAGGGGGCCATCATGTACTCGGCAAGCAAGCAGGTGCGCAAGACACGCTTGAGCCTCACCACGAGGCATCAACCGCCGAGCACGCCGCTGACCTCGTTCGGCGTCCCCGAAAGCGTCCCGGTCGCGGTCTTCGTGCCGGACGCGAGATCCACCGAGTGGATCTCCTTCTTGCCGGGATCGGTCACGTAGGCCGTTCCACCCCGGACGAAGATCGCCGGACGCGGCTGCTGCCACTCGAGCGGCTCCTGCCAGGAACCGAGTACGGCGATCTTCCGCGTCACCACCCCCGAAACCGGGTCGATCACGTGGATCTGGCCGTCGGTGGCCAGTACCAGGGCCTCGCCCTGAGGACCACGGGCCAGTGACCGGAACGTGTAACTGGTCCCGAGGTCGACGTGCTTGAGCGTGGCCTTCTCCGTGTCGATCAAGCTCACCCTGTTCGAGCGTTCGAGCTCGGCGTCCTTGTCGACCTTGTAGTCGCCCAAGGTGATCGGAGAGACGTCCGAGCCCGCTTGGTTGCCGATCCGTCCGTAAGCGTCCGGGCTGGTCACCTTGGTGATGACCCCGTTGCGGTAGATCAGCACACCGGTTTCGCAGCCGACGACGACCGCTTCGCCACGTGCGGCGGCCTCACCGTGCACGCCGGGGCACTGCTCGTTGCGCGCGATCTCCTTCTTGTCCTTGTCCAGCACCACGATCCCGGACCGCTTGTCCTCGTTCCCGACCGTGGTGACCAGTTCACCGTTCTCGAGTTCGACGGCCACGCCGTGGTGCGCTTCCGGCGTCTTGTGCTTCGGCGAAGGCAAAGCGGAGGCGCCGATCGTCTTCGGATCGAACACCGTCACCTCGCCGGTCCCGTCGGCGAACAACACCGTCTTGCCCGCGTGCCGGACGACGTGACCCGGTTTACTGGCCTTCACTTCGTTATCCGTCAGCACGGCACCGACGGCATCGAGTACCCGGAACCCGGTCGACGTCGAGACCAGGAGGTGCCGGTCGTTCCCGGCGGGGTTGATCCGGTTGAAGCCCTCCATCGGGAAGTCCTTGGCCACCTTCAAGGTCTTCCCGTCGAGGAGCGCGATTCCCCCGTCATAGGTGACGGCCACCGGGTCCGCGACGACGGGCGCCGCGTCCTTCCGGGCTTCCGCCGCGGGCTGTTCGGTCGCGCAGGCGGCGAGCGCGAGCGTGCTCACCGTCGTCGCCATCAGCGCGACGTATCGGGTGGTTCGTGCCATTTCCTTGTGCCTTTCTTCTGTTCCGCTCAGGAACGGGTCAAACCGGTGGTGATCGATTCGGTGTTGGCGCGCATCATTTCCAGATAGGTGGCCGCACCCTGTCCTGGTTCGCTGAGCGATTCCGAGAACAACGGGGTCACGGCGACATGCAGCCCGGCCTGTTCGGCAAGGACCCGCGCGAGCCGGTCCGGTTGCGAGGAATCGGCGAACACGACCGGCACTCCCGCCGCGCGGACGACGTCGGCGAGCGCCTTCAGGTCCGAGGAACTGGGCGAAGCGAGTGTGGTCCCGCCGGGGATCACCGCACCGACGACTTCGAATCCGTATCGCTGGGCCAAGTACCCGAAGACGTGGTGATTGGTGACGAGTTTCCGGCGCTCGGGCGGGATCCTGCCGAACTTCTCGGTCATCATCGTGTCGAGTGCGTCGATCTCCCCGCGATAGCGTTCGGCGTTGGCCCGGATCACGGCTTCGTCGACCCCGCCGACATGGGCGACGACCTCGTCGGCGATCGCCTTCACCGCGTCGCGCACCCGCGCCGGGTCCGTCCAGAAATGAGGATCCGGTTTGTTCCCCGCGTAGCTGATCGGGTTCGCCCGTTCCCCGGCGGGAAGCGCCGGCACACCGCTCTCCTCGGCGGTGCGGACCGTGCGCAGCATCCCCTCTTCGAGTCCGAGTCCGTTGTAGACGATCAGACCGGCGCGTTCGACCTGGGCCGCTTCCTGCGCGGAGATACCGAAGGAATGCGGGTCGGCGTTCGGCTTCATCAGCACGGTGACTTCGGCCTGATCGCCGACGACGGCGCGGGTGATGTCGCCCAGGATGTTCGTGGTGACGACGACCGACGCGCTCTTTCCGCTGCTCCCGGAACATCCGGCCGCCGCCAGCAGCGCCGCGACGCACAGTGCGAGTACCCGGCGCCTCATCGGCCGGTCTCCACGATGTGGCTTGCCTTGCCGCCGACCTTGAGTGTCCTGGCGCGACGAAGGTCGTCGTTGTAGTCGATCTCGTACACGTCCGCGGAGAGCGGGTCGTTGACGTAAGCGCGAGTCGTGTCGACCTGGATCGACGCACCATCCGTGGCAGCCGCTGCCGGCGGCAGCAGCGGAGTCGCCTTCTGTTCCTTTCCGGTGCCGTCGAACGAGCGCAGCCTTCCGTCCCGGCTCAGGACCAGCAAGGGACCGCCCTCCCCTACGGCGCTCACCGCGGCGACCGGCCCGGTCTCGACGTACTGCCAGCTGCGACGGCCGACGTCCAGTGACCAGACGGCGTTCTCCCCTGCCCGTGCCGCTAGGGTCGCGGCATCCGGTCGGTGGAAGAAGGCGGTAGCCCGTTCCTGCGCGTCGACACTGCGCGGGTAGGGAATCTTCGCGCCGGTGAACGCACCGTCCTTTTCGGTCACGACCAAAGCGCCGTCAGCGCACCCGAACACGACCCCGCGCCGGGTGACCGCTTGTCCCTTCAGGTCCGGGCACGATTCGGGGATGTCCGCCACGGCTTTGCCTTGACGGTCGTGAACGCGCACGCCACGGGCCAGAGGCTTTCCCGGTTCCGCCACCGAAGCGACGATGTGTCCGCCGTAAGGAACCGCGACACCGGCATGCGGTTCGCGCGTGATCTTCCCCAGTTCGGCCACGGTCCCTTTGTCGAGCCGGGCCCGGTCGAGCAACGTCGTCGTACCGTCCGAATAGGACAGGGTGGTAATCGCGGGATCGCTGTACACCGAGGAAGGCTCCTTGCCCGGAGCGACACCGACGTTCCGGACCTTCGCCCGGTAGTAGTGGACGTGGTCGCCGTGGTCGACCATCCAGGAACCGCTGTCGATCACGCGGACCGTCCCGTCGTGCGCGGTCAGGTAGCCGAAGCGGCCGTCACTGGTCAGAGCACGCACTCCGTCGACTTGTCCGGTCTCGTGCACCTCCTCGGTGATCAGGTCCACCACGCGCACGGCCCCCGTTCCGGCGTCGGCGACGATCAGCCGTGACTGCGCCTCGGCCGCCTCTTCGGCACCTTCGACGTAGCCGTGCGGCACCTCGGCGGCCACCTCCTTCGGCTGCTCCCCACCGCACGCCGCCAAGGTCAGCGCCGCGACGACCGCCGTCGCTGCTTTCAGTTTCATCGTGAACTCTCGACCTCCGGGGTCAGGGAACGGAATCGCTGTCGCACGAACGACAAGAGAGCGGAAAGGAAGAACAACAGGACCGCGCCGACGGCGATGGTCGCGCCCGCCGCGGTGCCCCAATGCCAGGACACGAGCAGGCCGCCGACCGTGGCGGCGATGCCGAGCAGCGCCGCGATCAGCATGATCGCGGTGATCCGCCGCGACCAGAACAGCGCCGCCGCGGCGGGGGCGATGAGCAGTCCGAACACCAGCAACGTCCCCACCACGCGGAACGACGCGACGATCGTCAGCGTGACCAGCCCGAGCAGCACCGCGTTGGCCAGGCGAGGACGAAGCCCCAAGGTCTGCGCTTTGCGGACGTCGAAGGTGAGCGCGGTGAACGAGCGATGTCCCAGTAGAGCCACCACGCCCACGACGACCAGGGTGATCGCGAGACCGACCAGGTCACCGGATCCGACTGCGAGCACGTCACCGAAGAGGAATCCGGTGAGATCGACCGCGAACGAGCGCGAATGCGACACGATGATCACGCCGCTCGCGAGCATGCCGACGAAGAGCAGCCCGATCGTGGTGTCCTCGGATAGCCGCCGCGAACGTCCGAGGGCCGTGACGCCGAGCGCCATCACCCCGGCGCTGATCGCGGCGCCGATCAGCAGGTTCACGCCGGTCAGCGAGGCGATCGCCACGCCGGGCAGCATCCCGTGCGACATGGCGTCCCCGATGAAGGCCATGCCGCGCAACACCACCCAGGTCCCCACGACGGCGCACACGGCCGAAACGAGCACCCCCGCCACCAGCGCACGCTGGACGAACGACACCTCGAAGGGAATCAGCAACCACTCCACGCGTCACACTATAGTGGTAATGATTGTCATTATCTGAAAGAGGATGGGATGACCCCGGACACAGCGGCACTCACGATCGACCGCGCACACGCGCACTACGGGCCCCGCGAGGTGCTGCGCGGGATCACCGCCCAGGTCCCCGCGGCCAGACTCACCGCGATAGCCGGAGCGAACGGCGCCGGGAAGTCGTCACTGCTCAACCTGGTGGCCGGCGTCCTGCCGCCGACGAGCGGTTCGGTGACCCGCCGAGATCCGGGTCGCGTCGCCTACGTTACCCAGCAGAGCGAGGTGTCGCAGTCGCTTCCGATCACCGTGCGCGCCACCGTCACGATGGGTCGCTGGGCGCACCGCGGCCACTGGCGACGACTGTCCAAGATGGACCGGAAGATCGTCGGAGATTGCTTGGAGCGACTGGACATCACTTCGATCGCCGACCGGCTGATCGGCACACTGTCCGGTGGGCAACGGCAACGGGCGCTGGTCGCGCAGGGATTGGCTCAACAGGCGGGACTGCTGCTGCTCGACGAGCCGTCGGCCGGTCTGGATCTACGCGCTCGCGAGCTGATCGACGAAGCAGTCCACGCCACACTCGCCGAAGGCACGACGGTCCTGCGCGTCACGCACGACCTCGAAGTGGCGGGCCGGGCCGATCACTGCCTGCTGCTGCGAGACGGTCGTCTCGTCGGCGAAGGCCCTCCTGCGTCGGTGCTGACTCCGGAACGCGTGACCACCGCCTGGGGCCTGCGAACCCGCGTTTAGTCCTCTGAATGCGGCAGCTTTGTCACACTCGGGACTTACTTCACCTGACAGCGGGTACGAAATCACCCAGGGTGACCACCTAGGCTGCCAGGACGTCCGACCATCAGTGTGAGGAAACCGCGTATGGCAACCGCCGGAGCAGCGGAAACGCGCCGCCGCTATCGGCCCGAGTTACAGGGACTGCGTGCGGTCGCGGCATTGCTGGTCGTGGTCTACCACGTCTGGCTCGGCCGGATCTCCGGCGGCGTCGACGTCTTCTTCCTGATCTCCGGGTTCCTGATCACGGGTCAGCTGGTCCGGGCCGCGGGCCGCGGCCGGATCGAGTTCCGTCCGCTGTGGGGCCGGATGATCAAACGGCTGTTCCCGGCCGCGCTGACCGTCCTGCTCGCGGTGCTCGCGCTGGCGATCTGGCTGCTCCCGCAAGACCGGTGGTTCCAGACGATCAAGGAGGTCTTCGCCTCCGCGCTGTACGTCGAGAACTGGCGTCTCGCCGCCGACTCGGTCGACTACTTCGCCCAGCACAACACGGCCAGCGTCGTCCAGCACTACTGGTCACTGTCCATCCAAGGGCAGTTCTACGTCGTGTGGCCGCTGCTGATCGGACTCGTGGCCTTCGCCGCCACCCGGCTGCGGCGCTCGCTCAACAGCACGGTCGCGATCACGCTCGGCGTCCTGTTCGCCGTGTCACTGGCCTATTCGGTGCGGCTGACCGCGACCAACCAGCCGCTGGCCTACTTCCACTCCCTCACCCGGGTCTGGGAGTTCGCCCTCGGCGGCCTGCTCGCCCTCGCCATCGACCGGTTCATGCTTCCCCGGCTGGTCCGGATCCTGCTGGGCTGGATCGGCGTGGCGGGGCTCGTGACCTGCGGGATGATCCTCGACGTCGGCCAGGTGTTCCCCGGCTGGGCGGCGCTGTGGCCCACCATCTCCGCCGCGCTGGTGATCGTCGCCGGGGCGACCGGCAGCCGGGCGGGCGCCGACCGGATCCTGTCGTCCCGGCCGCTGGTGTACCTCGGCAACCTCAGCTACTCGCTGTATCTGTGGCATTGGCCGGTGCTGCTGTTCTACTTGATCGCCCGCAAGCGCGAGGCCGTCGGGTTGCTCGGCGGGGCGGTGGTGATCGGGGTGTCCCTGGTCCTGGCGGCCGCCACGTATCGGTTCGTCGAAGAACCGGTGCGGAAGTCGTCGGTCGGCGAGCGGACGCGCTGGGGCTCCTACCGCTTCGCCGTGCTCGCGTTGCTCCCGGTGCTGCTGGTCGCGAGCACCTGGCAGGTGGTGAGCGCCAAGAAAGCCGATTTCTCGATCGCGCTCGACGACGACCATCATCCCGGCGCGATGGCCCGCGACCCGGAGACACCGAAGAAACCTCTACCCGGCAAGGAAGCCGTGCCGCCGTTGATCGCCGTCCCCAACGACTGGGGCGGCATCGCCGAGGCGCAGTGCACACCGTCCCGGTTCGACCAGATCCTCGAAGTCTGCACCTCCCGCCCGGAGGGCACTCCGACGAAGACGATCGTCGCCGTCGGCGACTCGCATATGCAGCAGTATCTCGCCGCGATCAAACCGATGGCGGAGAAGAACGGCTATCAGGTCACCTTCATGCTCAAGGGAGCCTGCCCGTTCTCCACGACGTCGGACGCGATGCCGGGCGACGCGGGCTGCCTCGCGTGGAACTCCGCGGCACAGAAGGAAATCCTCGCGATGCGGCCCAACGCCGTGCTGACCCTGTCCACTCGCGACGTCCGGGTCGGCCCCACCGAGAAGACCCCGCAGGGTTTCGTCGACCAGTGGAAGGTCCTCGACCGCGCCGGGATCCCGGTCGTGGCGATCCGTGACAGTCCCCGTCCCGGGTTCTCGCCTCCCAGTTGTATCGAAGCCAACGGCGTCAAGGCTCCCGAATGCAGTGTCCCCCGGAAGAAACTGCTCGCCGACCCGCCGTACGAGAAACTCGCGGACATCCCGGCGAACGTCTCGCTGCTCGACTTCAGCGACTACTTCTGCGGCCGTGATCGCTGCCGTCCCGTGGTGGGGAACGTGCTGGTGTACATGGACGACAACCACGTCACCGCCAGCTTCATGACCACACTCTCCCCGGTGCTGGAACGAGGCATGATCAGCGCGCTCGGCTGGTGATCACGGCTTCCCGAGCAGTGCCGCGACGGCGGCGCGTGCCTGCCGGGCCGGAGCCGGGTCGCCGCTGATGCCCGCCGTCACGATGGCACCTTCGGCGAGCAGGTAGACCGGTTCGGTCACCGCCAGCCCGGTGGCCCGCACCCAGGTCTCGATCTGCTCGTGGAAGGCCCGCTTGTGCGTCCGCACTTCAGCCAGCACGGCCTCGGAAGACGGACCGAACTCGCCGTGCGCGTTGATCCAGGCACAGCCGCGGAAACCGGGTTCGGCGAACCAGTCCGCGAGCCAGTCGAAGATCGCGAGCACCCGCTCGCGGGGATCGGCGACCTGCTCCACCCGGTCGGCCAGGCTGCCCCGCCAGCGGCGATCACGCCGTCGGAGCATCGCCACGACGAGGTCTTCCTTCGCCTCGAAGAACCGGTAGATCCGTTTCAGGGAAAGGCCGGACGCCGCGCGGACCTGATCCATGCCGACCGCCTGAATGCCGTTCTCGTAGAAGAGCTTCTCTGCGGCATCGAGCAGGAGTTCGCGGTCCACCCGGTTCTGCTCGTCGGTGACTGCGGCCGGCATCGGAACTCCTTGACGTCGAGAACGGTCGTTCCCTACTCTAGCCGTCAGACGTAGAGAACGCACGTTCTCTACTTGAGGAGGTCAACGATGTCGGAAGATCGCCCGCCCTACCCGCCGTTCACGCGGGAGACGGCAGTGAAGAAGGTCCAAGCCGCCGAGGACGCCTGGAACACCCGCGATCCCCGTCGGGTCGCGTCGGCGTACACACCGGATTCGGTGTGGCGGAACCGGGACACGTTCGTCCAGGGCCGCGAGGAGATCGTCGCGTTCCTGACCGGGAAGTGGGAGCGGGAACAGGACTACGCGCTGCGCAAGAACCTCTGGACGTTCACCGGGAACCGGATCGCCGTCCGGTTCCAGTACGAGTGGCACGACCAGGCCGGACAGTGGTGGCGCAGCTACGGCAACGAACTGTGGGAGTTCGACGAGCACGGTCTCATGAGCCGTCGCGAGGCGAGCATCAACGACGTGACCATCGCCGAAGACGAACGGCGGATCCGCGGCCCCCGCCCGGCGGAGGAATACGGAGCCGATTTCCCGCTCCGGTAGCTCAATCCACGATCGTCGCGATCTCCCACAACCCCAAGGACTTGTCGGCGTAGGCCCCGCCCTCTTCGGTGCAGCCCTCGACCAGCACGGCCAGCGGCTCCGGGAACCCGAACGGCTCCCGGCACAGGTTCAACGGCCTCCAGTCCCCCGTCACGATGTCGGTGTTGGTGCCCAGTTCGGTGAAAGTCGTGGTCAGCAGGTACCGGGAGCCGCTGCGCCGAAGATTGCGCAACGCCCGCTCGATGTCGGCGAAACTCAAGTGCACCAGGCAATCCCGGCACAGCACCAGATCGGCGGTCGGCAGCGGATCGCCGGTCAGGTCGAGGCCCCGGAACTCCCGCACCGGATCGTCGCGGAATCGGGCGGCGTTCGACTCGACCAGCTCGGTGACGATGTCGGCGCCGATGTAGCGGTCCAGGTCGAGCTCCACCTCGCTGAGCCAGCCGAAGTCCCCGCACGGCAGATCGAGCAGGGTGCGCACGCCGAAACGTTCGAGGAGAACCGGCAGCCGCTCGCGGAGTTCCCGGGTCTGTGCGGACTCGGATCCGGGACCGGAAACCGAGGAGGATTCCCACAATCGGGATCGGAAGATGTAGGTGAAACGATCTTGGGTCCCCAGGCTTTCGAGCTCTTCGGCGACCCGACGGAAGTTGACCTGCGCGGTGGTGATCGGTCGTTGGTCCACACCTTCATCGTAGATCGTCTCGTGAGTGGCGAGGCTGGTTAGAGCGGACCGGTATTTACCTACCTACGCCTGACCTGCCGAGGGTGGCGGTTCAGCGGCTGCCGGGCTCGACGGTGAAGGAATTGGGACGTTGGATGTCCCAATTCCTTCACCGTCGCATGGGTCGCCCGGTCTCGGATCTTGATCAACGGAGGATCCGGGACACTCAACGTCCCCGATCCTCCGTTGATCAAGGTCGTGCCGGTCGCGACCGGTGGCAGACGAGGTGACGGGGGAAGATTCCGGACGCTCACCGGCCGGAATCCTCCCCCGTCGACCACACCGGCATCCAGCACAAGCTCCACGCGCCACAGACGAAGCAGGGCCCCGTCGAAGGATTCAGGTCGCTCGCTGTCCCGAATCCCTCATCACCAAGGCCGAGCGTGGAGTATTCAGGACGTTCAACGTCCCCAATCCTCCACACTCGACCGCCAGTCACACCAGTGGATAGGTAAATACAAGTCCGTTAGAACCATCCTTACCACTCACGACCACCCGAGGGGTACGCCAATGGCCGCAGGGAACGCCGAACGGACCCGGCTTCTGAAAACGAACGCGGGCACACTGGCCAGAACGGCGTTGACCAACGTCGTGCGCGAGTATCCGCACCACGAGAGCCACTGGCATCACGAAGGCGTGCCCATCCCTGCCCCGAAACTGTCGCATCCGTGCTTTTACGGCAGTTTCGACTGGCATTCGTGTGTGGAGATGTTCTGGGTACTCGTACGCCTGCTTCGCCATCACTCCGAACTCGTTCCCGCCGAAGAAATCCGCCGCGTCCTCGACGAACATCTGACCGCCGACGCGCTCGCGGGCGAGGTCGCCTTCTTCACTCCCGACGAACACCGCACCACCCAGCGCCCCTATGGCTGGTCCGCGTTGCTGGAACTCACCTTCGAGACCGCCACCTGGGACGACCCGGACGCCGCACGCTGGTCGTCCGGCCTCCGAGAGCTGAGCTCGGTGTTCGTGACCCGATACCTCGACTGGCTGCCGCGAGCCACCTATCCGATCCGGTACGGCATCCACGAAAACGGCGCGTTCGGGCTTTCTCGCGCCCTGCCGTACGCGGGCTACCTCGCCGAGCAGGGCGACCCTCGGTTGCGGCAGGTCATCACCGAGACCGCCTGGCGCTGGTTCGGTTCCGACCGCGACTACCCCGGCGCCTGGGAACCCTCCGGCGCCGATTTCCTGTCCCCCGCGCTCGCCGAAGCCGAACTCATGACCCGGCTGCTTTCCGCGAGCGAGTTCGCCGGCTGGCTGCACGGATTCCTGCCAGGCATCGCCGACCGTGAACCCGCGACGCTGTTCACCCCGGCGACCGTGACCGATTCCTCCGACGGGCAGATCGCCCACCTGCACGGCCTCAATCTGCATCGCGCCTGGTGCTGGCGCCGTCTCGCGCAGGCGCTCCCCGACGACGACGTCCGGATCCCCGCCATGGGCGAAACCGCACGCGCACACACCGACGCCTCACTCGCGCAGACCTCCGGCGGCGCGTACATGGTCGAGCACTTCCTGGCCTATTACGCGCTCCTCCTGCTTAGTTGAGTCGACCTCAGTAGGCGGTGAGGCCGCCGTCGACGACGAGCTCCGTTCCGGTGACGAACGAGGACCCATCGCCTGCCAGGAAGAGCATCGCCGAGGCGACCTCGGCGGGGACACCCGCGCGACGCATGGGAGTGCGCACGATGTCGGGTTGCTCGTCGCCCTGTTCGTCGAGCAGATCCTGGATCATCGGGGTGGCGATGACGCCGGGATGCACCGAATTGACCCGGACGCCGCGGGTCGCGTACTCGACAGCCGCGGTCTTGGTCAGCAGCCGCACCGCACCCTTGGACGCCTGGTAGGCGGCCGCCGCCCCGCTGCCGACCAGGCCGAGCACCGAGGAGGTGTTGATGATCGAGGCCTTGCCGGAAGCGCGCAGCAGGGGCATGGCGGTCTTCATCCCGAGCCAGGTACCGGTCTGGTTGACCGCGATCACCCGTTCCCAGGCGTCCTGGGTGGTGTCCTCGATACCGGGCCAGTCCACGACGCCGGCGAGGTTGACCAGGATGTCGAGCCTGCCGAACCGGTGCCGGGTCAGCTCGACGACCTCGCTCCAGTTCTCAGCAGAGGAGACGTCCAAGCGGGCAGCCAGTACTTCGGCGCCGAACGCCTCCAGCCGGGAGGCCAGCTCCTCCATCGCACCATCGGCGATGTCGGTGACGACGACACTGGCGCCTTCGCGGGCGAACAGTTCCGCGGTGGCTCGTCCGATGCCGCCGGTTGCGCCCGTGATCAACGCGACCTTGCCCGCCAGCTCACGGTCGGCGGTGCCCCGCATGCCGACCAAGTCGATATCGCTTGTCATACCGATCAGCGTCGGCGACCACGGGAGCCGATGGGAGGACGAGCGGTGGCTGGGTGTGCCACACCCAGCCAACCCGGCGGGTGGCGACCTACGCTGGCGTCATGGGCAACGGTGAGCTGGGAGCGTTTCTGCGCGCACGCCGCGCGGGGCGGACCCCCGAAGACGCGGGCGTCCTCTATTCCGGGCGCCGCAAGGTACCCGGGCTGCGCCGTGAAGAAGTCGCCGTCCTCGCCGGGGTGAACGCCGACTACTACACCCGCCTGGAGCAGGGCCGCGAAACCCGGCCTTCGCCGCAAGTGCTCGACGCGCTCTGCCGTGCCTTGGATCTCGACCCCGACGCACGCGAGCATCTGTACCGGCTGGCCAGGGCGACAGCGGATGACGCACCCGCGCCGACGTCCCGGACAGTGAGCCCCGAGTTGCGCCTGCTCATGGACGGCTACCCGCACACTCCCGCCTTCGTGCTCGATCCCGTCCTGGACATACTGGCCACCAACGCCCTCGCCGACGCGCTGTTCTCACCGTTTCAGGTGGCAGACAACCTCGCGCGCATGACTTTCCTCGACCCGGCGGGACAACGATTCTTCGCACGCTGGGACTGGACGGCACAGGCGACCGTGGCGAACCTGCGGGTCGCGGCGAGCCTCGCTTCGCACGAATCCGGGCTGCGTGCCTTGGTGGCGGAACTCAGTGCGGGCAGTGCGCGATTCCGTGAACTGTGGGAGACCCATCAGGTGCGCGGCAAGACCCGCGATCCCAAACACCTCGTGCATCCCGACGTCGGCCCGCTCACCCTCACGTATCAGGCGTTCGACGTGCGCGGTGCCCCTGGACAGCAACTGATCATCTACCACGCCGAACCCGCCACACCGAGCGCTCACGCACTCGCGTTGCTGAGCAGTCTTCACGCGACGCGCACGGCCGACGCGTGACCCGCGACGACATGTCCGGAGTGTGACCGCCCGATCGGCGCAGTCACTCGCTGTTCGTGAGCCGAGCGGGGCGACAACGGGCATCCGGCCGCCTGATCGAGTGAACTCACCGTGAGCGTCGATGCTCGGTTTTGGCGAAAGCTGACCGTATCCGGCGGTTGCGATCAGCATTTTTCATACCGCGAAGACAACGAGCACGGCATGCACGACTTGGTCATCTACCTGCGGAGATCAGGGCGACAGTGACTCTCGCGCTGACCTCGATCGACACGGGGGAAGCAAGCAGCCGGCCTATCGGAGCCGCCTGGCGGCATTGGTCCGTTCGGCGCCAATGACTACTTTTAGTAGTTCTCGGGATCACCCAGACCGTTGAGCGACGCAGGCATACCGTTCAGCGCGACACACGCAGTACTACTGAACGGTCACAGTCTGCTTTCGCCAAGATGTTCTCAGCCGCACCGGGTCAAGAACCGGTAACGCGCGCGTGGCCCCCTGCGGTAACAGGAGGCCACGCGGATGTCCATTCGCCCGCTCGCTAGAACAAGGACAGGACGCCGTGACCATACAGCCTGATAATGCGAAGACACCAGACAGCAGCCCTCCACGACGGGTCAAAGTCGTCATCGAGCACGTCGAGGAGCCACCTCGCCGGGTCGCCAGTTCCGCGGAGATGATCCGCTCGGCGCGGCCGCTTCTGAGGACCCCGGGGCGCCATCGCAAAGTGCAGACCCGCGACAGCTGGCTTTGCCTGGCGATGACGGTGCTGGCCGGCTGGGCCCCGACCCTGCGGATGTGCCTGCTGCTGACGATCGGCGGCGGGATCGTCGTCGGCGTCGTCAAGATCAGCACACCGGAAGTCGGTGTGTCGGCCGGGACCTGCGTCGGCCTGCTGACTCTCTTCGGCGCCTGGATCGTCAAGGCCCGCCGAGGAAAGCAGCGGCGGGAGCCGAGCCTGTAGCCCGGACTTCGCCCCGTGCCCGCCGCTCGGCCGGCACGGGGCCCAGGCCGGATCGAAAACTCCCCACACCTGCTCGGCGTCCTCCGGTTAAATGATCGCGAAGTCCCCGACATGTGAGGAGATCTTGTGCGGAGAGCTAGAAGACTGGGGGCCCTTGCCGTTTCGGTGCTGGCGGCGACAGCGGCACTGAGCGGCTCGGCGTCGGCCGACACCGTACAGTCGTTCCACACCTCGCTCGACCCCGCTTCGGTGCAGGAGTCGGTGCGCTACCTGGTCGAGAACTACCGGGTGAACGAGCAGGAAGCGTTACGCCGTCTGGAGTTGCAGACCGACGGCGACAAGCTGGACGAGCTGCTGCGCCGCGATCGTGGCGCCGAGTACGGCGGCATGTGGCTCGACCAGGACAAGGGCCAGTTGGTCGTGGCCATGACCAGGCCGGCCGCGGCCGAGCCGTATCTGCGGGCGATGCCGGACCGTTCCGGCGTTCGCACGCACCAGGTCCAGCATTCGTTGCGGCAGCTCACGGCGGCGAAGGAACGCGTCGCGGCCAAGGTCGGCGCGGGACGGGAAGCGGTCTACCTGCCCGCAGTGAGTGAGTCCGAGAACCGCGTCGTGCTGTGGGAACGCGACTGGGTGGCACAGGAGAAGGCGGCTGTTCGCGCCGCAGGCGACGTCGTGACCGCCGAGGTGAACACCGCCCGGGAAGCCGCGGCGGCGGAACCCGGCATCGTCGTCTCCCGCGTGCTGAAGAACCCGAACGCGCTGTCCACGCCGAACGTGGACCTGGGTTTCTGTCATCCGCTCTACTGCACGAACTACGGCCCGATGCGCGGCGGCCTCCGGCTGGACATGAAGCGGGACGACGGCACTTGGGGCGGCTGCACCAGCGCCTTCAACCTGCGCTCCACGGGCGGCGGTTTCCCCGGCAAGGGCTGGGTCCTGACCGCGGGACACTGCATGCGGACCAAGACCAACAACACGCCGACCCAGCACAACGGCAACGACGTGCTGCAGCAGCATGGCATCGAGAAGAGTTCCTACCCGTACGACTACGCGGCGCTGCCGTACGTCAACGACGCGGCGTCGACGAAGTGGCTCGAAGGCCAGACCGGCCGCAACCGGGTGCTGAAGTACTGCCGCAACGGTGGCATGGACAGCAACGGCGACACCCCGTGCGGTCAGCAGGCCACCTCGGTCGACGAGTACATCACCGGCGCCCGCAAGCTCGCCGACATCAAGGCCGGGTATGTCGTCTGTGCTTCCGGGACGGCGTCGAGCGCGGTGAACTACCCGGACTCGGTCGACAGTGGCGCGGGTGCGGGTTACCTCGTCGGCACCCGCTGCGGCCGGGTCCTGTCCACGGACGTCGGCATCAACACCGACCTGTGCGCCCGTCCGGGCGACAGCGGCGGACCGTTGTTCAGCCAGGCCGATCACGCGGCCCTGGGCATCCTGATCGGCAACCAGCAGTCGCGGTCGGGCCCCTGCCAGGCCGGCGAACTGAACAACTACGCGCCGATCGAGACGATCACCACCGATCTCAGCGAACGGATCGCCAGTCAAGGATCCAAGTTCGCGGTGATCACGACTCCGAACGGCTGATCTCGTAAGTACCCGAAGGCCCCCTTCACCGCGTCCGACGCGGTGAAGGGGGCCTTCACGGTCACCTGGTCAGCAGCGGACCTTCGTAGCGCAACGCGTCGCTCTCGCCGTACACCCGGACCGTCAGGTCCGGTGGCTCCCAGGGGGCGAACACCTCGTCGATCGTCTGAGGTGCCGGCCCCAGGTCCACGTCCACGGCGAAGGTGTGGGCCACGATTTCGGCCCGGACGACGACGCCCTCCGCGTCTGCCACCTCCAGCCGGGTCACCCCGGGGTCGATCGCGCCCAGCGCGCCCGGCCGCGCACTCCACACCGCGAACCCGCGCTCGGTGGTGTCGTTGCCGTACCCGGTGCTCATGATGTTGAACAGCGTCTTCTCTCCCTCACGGAAGATGCACTCCGCCTCGACGCCCGAATCGTTGTAGGCCAGCAGCCGCCCGTGCGCGCTGCCTGGCCAGAGCCGGGCCCCGGTGTGCCACCCCGCGTGTGACACCGCCTCCGCCGACCCCTCGGTCTCCGCCGACCGGTAAAGGTCACTGAGCGCCGTCAGCTCCGCAATCCACTGCTCGGTTTCTTCATCCCTTGGTGGGGCCACTACGCGTGCGCCCTCCTCCCTGACTGTCCACAATGGTCGATTTCGAGGCTGACACACGGGTGAATCGATCGCATCAGGGTTTCCCCGGAGATCGACTCCGCCCGCTGCACGGTTCCGTGCAACCGAGGGCGGTTAGGCCGAGCAGAGCAATCTCGCGGGTTTCCCGTCATGGGGATTTCCCTCGCGCGTCGCGATTTCACCGGGGCAAGCCCGGCGGGACTCCGACTCAGAGGGGTAAGGATGATGACCGCGCAGCGCACGATCACCGAGGAGATCGGCGAGATCGGTGTTTGGCTGATGGGTGAGTTCGGCGGCCGGGTGCCCGCCGCCGTGATCAGCCGGGTACTCAACGCGAGCAGGCGCGACCTCGAAGGCCGCATCGACCCCGAGGCGCTGGGCGAGATGTTCCACGCCCTCTGCCGGTTCCGGCTTCAGCGCATCGTGGCCGAGGACCAGCGGATCACGATCAGCATCCCCGGCGCCCGCCCGTCGTGACGGCTCGCGACCGTCACCGCGCCGGCACGGTGACGGTCTTCAGCTCCACGTACTGAGCGAGGCCCGCCGCGCCGTATTCGCGACCGATTCCACTGGCCTTGAACCCGCCGAAGGGACCGTCGAAACCGATCGGCGCCCCGTTCACGGTGACGGTCCCGGTGCGCATCCGCCGCGCGACGGTGAGCGCGTGTTCCTCGTCGGCCGACCAGACGCCGCCGGAGAGCCCGTACTCCGAGTCGTTGGCGATGCGGACGGCGTCGTCCTCGTCGTCGTAAGGCATGACGACCAGCACCGGACCGAAGATCTCCTCCTGGGCGATGCGCATCGTGCTGTCGACGTCGGCGAACAACGTCGGGGTGACGTAGTTGCCCTTGTCCAGACCGGCCGGGATCTCGGAACCTCCGGTGACCAGACGCGCGCCTTCGGCGATCCCGAGTTCGATGTAGTCACGCACGCGCTGCTGCTGGCCGGGCCGCACCATCGGGCCGATGAAGGTCTTCTCGTCGGCCGGATCCCCGACGACGAGGGACTCCATCATGTCCTTGAGTCCGGCGACGACCTCGTCGTACCGGCTCCTCGGCGCCAGGATCCGCGTCTGCGCGATGCACGCCTCGCCGTTGTTGAGCAGGGAGCCGAACTTCAGGCCGGCGATGACGTCGGTCAGCACGGCGTCGGGCAGGATCACGGCCGCGGATTTGCCGCCCAGTTCGAGGCTGACCCGCTTCAGCTGCTCCCCCGCCAGCGAGGCGATCCGGCGGCCGGCGGCGGTCGAGCCGGTGAACGCGATCTTGTCGACGCCGGGGTGCTTCACCAGGTACTCGCTGGTCTCCCGGTCCGCGGGCAGCACGCTGATCACCCCGGACGGCAAACCGGCCTCCGCCAGCATGTCCGCGAGCAGGCTCATGCTGAGCGAGTTCTCCGGCGAGACCTTGAGGACGACCGTGTTCCCCGCGAGCAGTGCCGGGACGATCTTGGCCATCGACGCCGAGAACGGCGAGTTCCACGGGATGATCGCGGCGACCACGCCGATCGGTTCGCGGCGCACGATCGACCGGAACGGCGCGCTCGGATCCGAGGGCGTGAGCGTCTCCTCCCAGCCGAATTCCTCGGCCGCCTTCAGATACGAGACGGCCTGCCGTCCCACCCCGGGTTGCCCGGCCCGGGTGAACCAGAGGGACGAGCCGTTCTCGGCCGAGATCACCTCGGCGACCTCGTCCGCACGGGCCTCCCTCAGCGCGTTCAGGCGCCGGAGCACCGCGATCCGCTCCTCCGGCGAGGTCCGCGGCCACGGCCCTTCGTCGAAGGCGGTCCTGGCCGCGGCGACGGCGCGGTCGATGTCCGCGGGGAGAGCCTGGACGACGCGGCCCAGAACCGACTGGTCGTGCGGGGACACGATGTCCAGTGGTGCCGGATCGCTCGGCGTCGTCCATTCGCCTCCGATGAAGAGCCTGTCGTTCATGATCATCGTTCCGCCTCTCTAACTGTCACATCAACGTAGCACTTATGACGGTTAACGACACAGTGACGTGATACATTCCCGGTCATGAGAGCTGACGCGGCGCGCAATCTCGAAGCCGTCCTGACCACGGGCGCGCGGATGCTGGCGCGCGACCCGTCGGCGAGCATCAGCGCGATCGCCGCCGAAGCGGGTGTCGACAGGCGCACCGTCTATCGACGCTTCGACTCCCGCGAAGACCTCTTGGCGGCCATTTACGACTCCCGGCTGACAGCGGTCGAAGAGGTCGTCCGGGCCGCCCGGCTCACCGAGACCGCGGTCCCCGTGGCGCTGCACCGTTACGTCGAAGGGATCATCGAGGTCAACCGCGCCTGGCCGGTCGAGCTCACCCGGATGCGCACCGAACCGTCCATCCAGGACCGCCGGAGCCGGCTCACCACCGAAGTGGACGCCTTCCTCCGGCGTGCGACGGACGAGGGCTTCCTCCGCGCGGACCTTCCGGACGGCTGGGCGAGCCGTCTCCTGATCCAGCTCCTCCATCTCGCCTCGCACGAGGACATGGACGCTCCGCGCGCCGCCGACCTGCTCGTCGGCACCTTCCTGAACGGCGTCGGCGCCCGCTAAGAACTTCGTCACCCCGCGCCCCTCGTGGAGGGGCAAGGTCACGCAGGGTGTGCGAAGGTGACGTCATGGCAGCTTCGCGCAGACGATTCCCCGTGTCCTGGACCACCGTCATGCCGGTGCTCGCCATCGTCGTCCTCGTGCTGAGCTGGGGCCGTGACCTGGGCCCCATCCCGGTCGCCGTCGTCGCCATCGCCCTCGCCGGGACCGTGCTCGCCGCGGTGCACCACGCCGAAGTCGTCGCCCATCGTGTCGGGGAACCCTTCGGCTCGCTCGTACTGGCGATCGCGGTCACGGTCATCGAGGTCGCGCTGATCGTCACGATGATGTCCTCCGGCGGCCCCGAAGCCGGGACGCTGGCCCGGGACACGGTGTTCGCCGCGGTGATGATCACCATGAACGGCATCGCGGGTATTTCGCTCATGGTCGGCGCGCGCCGCTACGGCGAAACGCATTTCAACTCGGAAGGCAGCGGCGGCGCACTCGCCACCGTGGCGACGCTCGCCACCGTCACCCTCGTGCTGCCGACCTTCACCACCAGCACCCCCGGCCCGGCCTTCAACGGCACACAGCTCACCTTCGCCGCCGTCGCCTCGCTGCTGCTGTACGGCCTTTTCGTGCTCACACAGACCGTCCGCCATCGCGACTTCTTCCTGCCTGTCGACAGCGAGGGCTCGGTCAAGGAGGACGACCACGCCGAACCGCCGAGCAACAAGGCCGCGCTCACCAGCCTCGGGCTGCTGCTGGTGGCGTTGGTCGCCGTGGTCGGCCTGGCCAAGGTCGAATCGCCCGCGATCGAAGCGGGGGTCAGCGCGGCGGGCTTCCCGCAGTCGTTCGTCGGCGTCGTGATCGCGATGCTGGTGCTGCTGCCGGAAACCCTGGCCGCGACGCGGGCCGCGCGGCGCGACCGGATGCAGACCAGCCTCAACCTCGCCTACGGTTCGGCGATCGCGAGCATCGGGCTCACCATCCCGACCATCGCGCTGGCGTCGATCTGGCTGGACGGCCCGCTGCTGCTCGGGCTCGGCGCGACCCACATCGTGCTGCTCGCGCTGACGATCGCGGTCAGCGTGCTGACCGTCGTTCCCGGCCGCGCGACCCGGCTGCAGGGCGGCGTGCATCTGGTCCTGCTGGCCTCGTTCCTCGTGCTCGCCGTCAACCCGTGACACGAGTCCTCTTCGGACACGGTTCTGTCGGTGGTCACGGGTAATCTCTGCCCCGTGAACGCTCGGGACCGCATCCAAGAACTCGCCGATCAGATCGTCGTCCTTCGCGACGCCTACTACCGGGGCTCGCCGAAAGTGGCCGATGCCGACTACGACGCGATCGAGGACGAGTTGCGTGGGCTCATCGAGGCCAACCCCGAGCTGACCCCGGATCCGAACCCGCTCGACCAGGTCGGCGCTCCCGCCGTCCTGCACGCCCCCATCCGGCACTCGCGCCCGATGCTGTCGCTGGAGAAGGCGACCAAACCCGAGCAGGTCGAGGCCTTCTTCACCCGCTTCCCCGGGCAGCCGGTGGTCGTCATGCCGAAGCTGGACGGCCTGTCGCTGGCCCTGGTCTACGAGAACGGGCGGCTCGCCAGGGCGGTCACCCGCGGCGACGGGACCACCGGCGACGACGTGACCATGCTGGTGCGGGCGCTGACCGACGGCGTCCCGGACAAGGTCGACGCGCCCGGCCGGGTCGAGGTCCGCGGCGAGGCCGTCATGCTCCGGTCCACCTTCGCCGCGTACAACAAGGTCCACCCGGACAAGCCGCTGATCAACCCGCGCAACGCCGCCGCGGGGACCCTGCGCGCCAAGGATCCGGCCACGGTCGCCGAGCGGCGTCTCCAGTTCTTCGCCTTCGATCTCTCCACCGAGCCCGACAGCGCGGACACCGATCTCGACGGCGCGCTGCGGACGCTCGGGTTCGCCGCCGCCGACATGCGTCACTGTCACGACGCCGAAGCGGCCCAGGCCGTCATCACCACCATCGAGCAGCAGCGCAACGACCTCGATTACGACCTCGACGGCGCCGTGCTGCGCCTGGCGGATCGCGACGCCTACGCCGCCGCCGGAACACGGTCCAGCTCACCGCGCGGCGCCCTGGCGTTCAAGTTCGCCGCCGAGGAGAAGACCACCGTGCTCGCCGACGTGGTCTGGGATGTCGGCAAGACCGGCAAGATCGCTCCCGTCGCGTGGCTGGAGCCGGTGTTCGTCGGCGGCACCACCGTCACCCGTGCGACGCTGGCCAATCAGGAGGTCATCAAGGCCCGCGGCATCAAGATCGGCGACACCGTGCTGGTACGCCGAGCCGGTGACGTGATCCCGTTCGTGGCCGGCGTCCTCGACGCGGCGAAGCGCACCGGCGAGGAGCGCGAGATCGTGCCGCCCTCGGTGTGCCCGTCGTGCGAAGAACCGTTGACCGAACAGGGCAACAGCCGAGAACTGTTCTGCACCAACGTCGCCTGTCCCGCCCAGACCGTCCGGCGGCTGATCCATTGGGCTTCGCGTGCGGCGGCGGACATCGACGCGATCGGCGGGGTCTGGATCGAAAGGCTCGCCGAGACCGGGATTCTCGAGCACCCGTCGGACTTCTACCGGCTCACCAAGGAAACGTTGCTGGAGTTCGACCGCATCGGCGACGTCTCAGCCACGCGCATGATCGAGTCGATCGACGCGAGCCGCGGCGTCGGCCTGCGCCGGGCGCTGATCGGCCTGGCGATCCCGATGGCCTCCGAGGGCACCGCCGCGCGGCTGTGCCGGGCGGGATTCGGTTCGCTGGAGGACGTCGCCGACGCAGGCGAAGAAGGTCTCGTCGCCGTGGAGGACATCGGCCCGAAGGTCGCCGCGTCCCTGATCGAGCACCTCACCCGGCTGCGTCCCGAACTCGAACGGCTGCGGGAAGTCGGTGTCTCCCTGGACGTGCGCGAAGAGGACTTCCCGCCGGTCGTCGCGGCCGGTGCGCCGCTGGAGGGCAAGACGGTCGTCGTGACCGGATCGATCAGCGACCCGCGCTCCGGCGAGAAGGTGCCGCGCCCGACCTTCCAGCGGTTGTGCGAAAGGGCGGGCGCGACCATCGCGTCTTCCGTCTCGGCGAACACCGACCTGCTGATCACCGGTGCCGACGTCGGGGCCAGCAAACTCACGAAGGCCGAGAAGCTCGAAGTCGAGGTCGTGGACCAAGGCGTGATCTGGCAGCAGCTGATCGAGGCCGGTGTCGTCTAGCCTCCCTTCGCGAACAATCGCATTCAGAGGACTAATTGCTGGGCTTCGTCTGGTAGCGCGGGCTCGTCGAATGCCATTCGAACCCACCGCCCATCCAGCCCCGCAACCCGCGCATGAACCGGTGCAGTTCGAGGGAAGGCACCGCGCTCAGTTTCTCGTGCGCCGCCTGGAAGTCCCGGACGACGTCGTTGTGCAGCTCGACGGTGATCGCCGTGGCCTCTTCGATCGAGCACTTCCGGTCGTCTGCGATCAGCAGTACCGCGTTGCAGGGCGGCGACTCGTCTTCCAGATCCTTGGCGACCGAGTGCACGTCGTTGACGAGCACGGCCGCCGTGCCCGCTTGGATCGCGGCCTCCCGGACACGCGGGTCGTAGTAGAGGTTCGACGTCAGTTCGTAGCCGCCGAGGACGTCGATCAACGTCATCGAGGTGTAGAAGCTGTCGTGCTGCCGGGCCGCGAGGTACTCCCACGCCGGCGGATACTTCCCGCTGTGGCGCCATGCCGCGTAGGCGGTCCAGCTCACGAACATCGCGAAGGTCGAATAGCAGACGCGCTGAACCTGCGCGGCGGTCCCGTTCTGCCGCAAGAACTCCGTCCCGGAGTTCAACGCCACCAGAACCCGATCGTTCCGCAGCGTTTCGTCGAGGTCACGGCTGAACTCGCCCAAGGACGGCACCGGGTCCATGGCGGCCATCCCCAGCGCGAGTTTCGGCGGCAGTTCCGCGGGCACCGCCCCGAGCGACGTGTCGTCGGCGTAGAGATCGTCGGCCGCCCACCAGGCGGCGTTGAGCCGCGCGGAGATCAGCAGCTTGTCGGGATCGTCGCAGTCCGGGTGGGCGAGCATGACCAGCCTGCCGAAGCCCGCCTTCCCGATCTGCTCACACTCCTCGTCGTCGAACCCGCACTCCCCCGCCCACAGCGCCAGCCGCCGGTCGACCTCGACCGCGAGCGGTTCGTTGATCCGTTCGGTTACCGGGCAGTACAGCGGCGGCGCCGACCCGTCACCCCACGGCCGGTACGCGTACGCCGGGTCGAGAGCGGGCGCCTCCGGCGGCGGAGTTTCCTCCACCGCCGGAGGAACAGCGGTCAGCCGTGCCGCCAGCCGGGCGGCGGACGTGCCCAGTCCGCGCGGCCCGGCCAGCAGCGTGGCCAGCGCACCCAGTTCCGTCATCACTCACTCCGATGGGGGTCTCGCGGGATCAGACGCGGTCCGCGGCGATGAGCAGGTAGTGGAAGCTGCCTTCGCGATAGGCGTCGAGGAACGGCCCCTCGATCCCGGTCGCCACCGACGACTTCGCCCGCAGCTCCCAGTACGGGATCGTGTCCGCCGTCAGGTCCACCACCGAGATCGGCACCAGGTCGTTCGCCGTCATCGCCTTGAAGTACTGGCTACGCGGATGGATGTTGCAGGTGTAGTGCTGATCGATCTGCGCGACGGCCTTGGACCGGCCTCCGGTCACGTCGTTGTAGCACCCGGTGATGGTGACGTAGCGGCCGCCGAACTCCAGCTGCCGCGCGTGCTCGGCGAAAAGCTCGTGGAGGTCCACGTACATGGTGCTTTCGTTGTTCCAGATCGCCTTGCGCAAGCCGGTTTCGAAGCCCGTGTCGAGCATGTTGCGGAAGTGGTACCGCACCTTGTCGCTGACGCCCCGGATGTCCGCCTGGTGGTTGGCGAACTCGACCTGCTTCTCCGAGATCGAGATCCCGTCGACGTGGCAGCCGAACCGCGCGTTGGCCATGATGCTGGACCCGCCGCGGCCGCAGCCGGCGTCGAGAAGCCAGTCGTCCGGTTTCACGTCGCCGAGGTGATCGAGCAGGACGTCCGCCTGCGCTGTCTCCAGCCGGTGCATTTCCGCGATGATCCGCTCGTCGCGGGTTTCTTCAGGGCCTTCCAGCACCGACCAGTCGACCTCGCCGACCCCGTAGTGGTGGTGATAGAGCCCGTCCACATCGCCCAGTCGCAGGTTGACCGGATCCTTCTCCTTGTTCCAGTACGACGCCACCGACTTCTGGTATTCGGTGCGCAGAACCTTGGCGGGAGCGGGAGTACGGGCGATCGTCACGTGCGTGGTCCTTTCTGGAGCCTTGGTGTTCGTTGTCGTTGCGGGACGACGGGTCAACGCGCGACCTCGACGTTTTCCAGCACGCCGAGCGCGTCGGGCACGAGCACGGCGGCGGAGTAGTAGGTACTGACCAGGTAGGTGGCGACGGCCTGGTCGGTGATGCCGTCGAAGCGCACGTTCAAGCCGGGTTCGTACTCGTCGGGCAGGCCGGTCTGGTGCAGCCCGACCACGCCGTTGTCCTCCACGCCGGTCCGCATGGCGAGGATCGAGGACGTGCCGCTTTCGGTGATCGGGATCTTGTCGCAGGGCAGAATCGGGACCCCGCGCCATGCGGACACCACCTTGCCGTCGACCGTGGTCCCTTCCGGATACAGGCTGCGGCGCGTGCATTCCCTGCCGAACGCCGCGATCGCGCGCGGATGGGCGAGGAAGAACTTCGTCTTGCGGCGACGGCTGACGAGTTCGTCCATGTCGTCGGGCGTCGGCGGGCCCGACCGGGTCTGGAACCGCGATTTGAGATCGGCGTTGTGCAGCAGGCCGAACTCGCGGTTGTTGATCAGGTCGTACTCCTGCCGCTCCCGCAACGCGGCCACGGTCAGCCTGAGCTGCTCGTCGAACTGGTCCATCGGCCCGTTGTAGAGATCGGTCACCCGCGTGTGCACCCGAAGCGCCGTCTGCGCCACGGCCAGGTCGTACTCGCGCGGCGAGATCTCGTAATCGACGAACGTGCCCGGCAGCAGCGGCTCGCCGTCGTGACCGGACGACATCCCGATCTCGGCCTCGCCCTTGGCGTTCTGCGGCTTTCCCTTGTGCGACAGCATTTCCTGCACGTGACGGCGCATCGCCTCCGACCGGCCGTTGAGGTCGGCGAAATCCTCCGAGCGCAGGGTCAGCACGATGACCGGGGTGACGGCCTTGACGGTGAACGGCCAGTTCCGGTCGATGCCGGCGAGCATCTCGTCACCGAAGTGATCACCGTCGGCCATGCCGCCGATGGCGGCTTCGGCGCCGTACTCACCCGGCGCCACCTTGGCGACCTTGCCATGGGCCACCAGCACGACCTCGTCGAGCGGTGACCCGTGGCTGACGATCGTCTCGCCGGGCTGGTACTCGTGCTGCACGAACCTGTCGGCCAGCGCGGTGAGCGTGTCCTCGTCGTCGAAACCGCGCAGCAGCGCCAGTTCCGCGAGTTCCTGCGGGACGACCCGGACCTCGCTGCCGACGTTGGTGAAGCTCACCCGGCCGTCGCCGATGGCGTAGGTCAGGCGCCGGTTGACCCGGTAGGTGCCACCGGTCGCCTCAACCCAGGGCAGCATCTTCAGCAGCCAGCGCGGCGTGATGCTCTGCATCTGTGGCCGCGTCTTGGTGGTCGTCGCCAGGTTCCGCGCGGCGGCGGGGCCGAGACTGAGCCGCCGGTCGGCCTCCGGCATCGTGGCGGTCATCCTTCGCGACCGAGTTCAGCGGCTTCGAGCACGGCCAGCGCGTCCGGCACGAGCACGGCGGCGGAGTAATACGTGCTGACGAGGTAGGAGATGATGGCCTGCTCAGAGATTCCCATGAACCGGACGTTCAGGCCTGGCTCGTACTCGTCGGGCAGGCCGATCTGGCGGAGGCCGACCACGCCCTGGTTCTTCTCGCCGGTGCGCATCAGCAACACGGAACTCGTGCTCGTCTGGCTCACCGGGATCTTGTTGCACGGCAGGATCGGGACCCCGCGCCAGGACGGCACCTTGTGCCCGCCGAGGTCGGTACCGGTCGGGTAGATGCCGCGTTTGCTGCACTCGCGGCTGAACGCGGCGATCGTACGCGGATGCGCGAGGAAGAAGCCGGGATCCTTCCACACCAAGGCGAGCAGGTCGTCGAAGTCGTCCGGGGTGGGCGGGCCGGTGCGCGTCGCGATGCGCTGGGTGAAGTCGGCGTTGTGGAGCAGGCCGAAGTCCGAGTTGTTGATCATTTCGTGCTCTTGCCGCTCGCGCAGCGCTTCGATGGTCAGGCGGAGCTGCTGCTCGGTCTGGTCCATCGGCTGGTTGTAGAGGTCGGACACGCGACTGTGGATCCGCAGCACGGTCTGGGCGACGCTCAGTTCGTATTCCCGCGGCGAGGTCTCGTAGTCGACGAAGGTGCCCGGCAGCAGCGGCTCGCCGTCGTGACCGGAGGAGATGTCGATCTCGGCCTCGCCGAAATCGTTGGACCGTCCGGTGTCCTGCGACGCCTGCGCGATCTGCTCCTGGAGCGACTCGGACTGTTCCAGTACGTGTTCGAAGGCCTGGCGGGTCAGGGTGAGCACGGTGCCGGCGGTGGCCGCCTTGGCGGTGAACTCCCAGATCCCGTCGTCGTCGACGAGGGCCTGCGCGCCGAAGTAGTCGCCGTCCTTGACCACGCCCAGCGCGGTCTCGTCACCGTAATGACCGGGGCCGGTCTTGGTGATCTTGCCGTGTGCGATGAGGAAGACCCGATCGGCCCGGTGCCCGAATTCGACGAGTACGTCGCCTGCCGCCACTTCCTGCTGTTCGAAGCGGCGGGCGAGTTCGGCGAGTACCTCTTCGTCGTCGTAACCCTTGAGCGGTTTCAGTTCCCCCAGTTCCGCCGGGATCACACTCACTTCGGTGCCCGCCTTCGAGAACGTCACCCGTCCGTCGCCGACCGCGTAATTGAGCCGCCGGTTGACTCGATAGGCGCCACCATTGACCTGAACCCAATCGAGCATCTTCAGCAGCCAACGGGACGAAATGCCCTGCATCTGCGGGACGGATTTGGTCGTGGTCGCCAGGTTGCGCGCGGCGGCCCGGCCCAGGCTCAGCTGCGGATTTTCCGGCCCCTGGACACCTTCGGCGGAAGTGTCCGACTCGGTCACGGTCACAGCAAGGTCCACCCTTCGATAGTCACGTGAACAAACAGGATCCACAAACCATGGCGTGCCGGTCATGCCCCGATGTGCGGCCCCACGGGGATCAACATAGCAAGCTGTTTTGCCCACACAAGCGCACTATCAGGTAATGCGAAAAGGCCACCCGAATGCCGGTTTTTCCATTACCTGGGACCGTATTCGCCACCATTACCCGACGCCTTGATACCCGCACACAATCGGTCCAGCGATTGTTCTGAGGTGTTACGCCGGACCGCGCCGGTATTCCTCGCCGTGCGCGCGATGCGGCCGTTGGAGTGGGCAGATCGGACTCGTTCGGGTCACCGCGGCATC
The DNA here is from genome assembly GCF_014654365.1 of Amycolatopsis oliviviridis. Taxonomy (GTDB): domain Bacteria; phylum Actinomycetota; class Actinomycetes; order Mycobacteriales; family Pseudonocardiaceae; genus Amycolatopsis; species Amycolatopsis oliviviridis. The sequence continues at coordinate 896,079 of NZ_BNAY01000001.1, read as the reverse complement.
CGTGTTCGACAGCGGCTTGACAGACAGCGACGAAACAGAGGGTCGCGTCCGGACACTCCGTCGTGTCAGTCGTCCCAGGTGACCAGTCCGTACTTGTGCGCCCGGATCACCGCCTGCACCGGCGCGGTGACACGTTGGCGAACCTGGTCACGAGGCGCCGGGTGACCAAAGGGTCGATCAGGCCCTGGCCGGCGTGGGCGAGTCGCACCGCTTCGACGAACGTGGTCATCGCGACCACGGCGGGCTCGCGCAGCCGCCGGATGGCGCCGATCCCGTCCATTCCGGGCATACGGATGTCGGTGAGCACCACGTCGAGTCGCCGGAACCGGGTGAAGATCGGAGAACTGGACAACAACACCGGCCACCTCGGGGCCGAACATGTCGCCCGGCAGTTCCCGCGGGGGCGGTCGGTTCGGCATGGCGACGGCCACGCCGCCTACCTGCTGGGCAACTCGTGTCTGCGCGGCCTCGGGAACGCGTACCTGCTCGACGGTGTCCTGCCTCCGCCAGGCATGTTCTGTCCCGCGGAACTGGCACCTTGCGTATTGTTCACTGACAGCTGTACTGTTCTGTCGGTGCTGACATGTGAGACCCAGGGTGCCGCTCTCGCCCGGCTGGGCCGCGCGCTCGCGGACCCGAACCGGTGCCGCATCCTGGTCGCCCTGCTCGACGGAGTGAGCTATCCCGGCCAGGTGGCGGAGCAACTCGGCTTGAGTCGCTCCAACGTGTCCAACCACCTGGCCTGTCTGCGCGGCTGCGGGCTGGTCGTGGCCACTTACGAAGGCAGGCAGGTCCACTACGCGCTGGCGGACGCGCATCTGGCCCGCGCGCTACGGGAACTGGTCCAGGTCGTACTCGCGGTCGATACCGCCGAGCCCTGTGTGGACGATGCCGGGATCGAGGTGCGCCGATGAGCGTCGAGAGTGGTTCCTGCACGGACGGTTGCTGCACCGCGAAGCCCGCGGAGTCCACTGTGGACTCAGATCGCCGCGCCGTGCTGTCACGCCGGGTCCGGCTCCTGGTCGCCGCGACGATCACCTACAACGTCATCGAAGCGGTCATCGCCATTTCCGCGGGCACCGTCGCCTCCTCGACCGCCCTGATCGGCTTCGGCCTGGACTCGGTCATCGAGGTCGCGTCCGCCGCGGCCGTCGCCTGGCAGTTCTCCGGAAAGGACCCGGAAGCCCGCGAGCGCACCGCGCTCAAGGTGATCGCGGTGTCCTTCTTCGCGCTGGCCGCCTATGTCACCGTCGAGTCGGTGCGGACCCTCTTCGGCGCCGATCCGGCCGAGCATTCGACCATCGGCATCGTGCTGGCGGCGGTCTCGCTGCTCGTGATGCCTTTCCTGTCACAGGCCCAGCGTCGCGCCGGACGCGAGCTCGGCTCCGCGAGCGCGGTCGCCGATTCGAAGCAGACCTTGCTCTGCACCTATCTTTCCGGTGTGCTGCTCGTCGGGTTGCTGCTCAACAGCCTCTTCGGCTGGTACTGGGCGGATCCACTGGTCGCGCTCGTCATCGCCGCCGTCGCGATCAAGGAAGGCCGCGAGGCCTGGCGCGGTGAGCACTGCTGCTGAAGGGAGCACCATGAACCGGACAGTGCGCTGGAACCGTTACTGGGACGGCAAATCCCCGAACTACGACCGGGAGATGCAGTTCCTCGACCGGAAACTCTTCGGGGATTCCCGGGCGTGGGCGTGCGGTCAGGCCACCGGTGACGTCCTCGAGGTCGCCGTCGGGACCGGCCTGAACCTGCCGCTCTATCCCGACGGCGTCGCGCTCACCGGCATCGACCTCAGCGAGGGCATGCTCACCATCGCCCGCGGTCGCGCCGAACGCCTCGGTCATCCGGTGACACTGAAACAGGCCGACGCGCACGACCTGCCCTTCGACGCCGACTCGTTCGACACCGTGGTCTGCACCCTCGGACTCTGCGCCATCCCCGACGACGGCAAGGCGTTGCGCGAAATGGCGCGGGTCCTCCGGCCCGGCGGCACGCTCATCCTGCTCGACCACATCGCGAGTTCGTCTCGCGTGGTCCGCGGCCTGCAATGGCTCGCCGAGAAGATCACCGTGCCGATGGCCGGCGAACACTTCCTCCGGCGCCCGCTCGACAAGATCGACGGCCTCGGCCTGATCGTGGAACGCCGGGAGCGGTTCAAACTCGGGCTGGTGGAACGGCTCGTCGCCCGCAAGTGATCGGTGTCAGGCGGCTTCCCAGGCCGCCTCGATCATCCGGAAGATCTCGTCCACCGCGGCCGCCGGATCGGCCGCCTCGCGGCCCAGCGAATAGGCGTCGATGACGAACCTCGCGATCGTGCGGCAGGCCGTCGCGGACCGCGCCAGATCGGGATCGGCGGCGATGGCCGTCGCCAGCGATTCCGCGTGGCGCAGCCTCATCGAGTCCTCGTAGTCCCGCAGCGCGGGCGATTCGTCGATCATGCGGAAGATCGGGGCCGCGCCGTCCGCGGTGCAGTGCCGCACCATCGCGTGGATCTCACTACGCAGCGCCGGGATGAGCGGCTCGTGCGGAGCCCTTTCGGTGACCGCCCGCGTGAGACCTTGCTCGAAGTCCGCGTCCTGCTCGAACACCAAGGCCTCTTTCGAGGCGAAGTGGGAGAACAGCGTGGTGACGGCGACGTCTGCTTCCGCGGCCACCTCTCGGATACCCACCTCGTCGTATCCGCGCTCCAGGAAGAGCCGCAGTGCGGTGTCGGCGATCTTCTGGCGCGTCGCGGCCTTCTTGCGCTCGCGACGTCCGGGCGGTGCGGTCATGCGGCGACGCTATCAGATCCAAAACAACAACGGTTTCAAAACACTAACCGTTAGTGCTACGGTCGGTCGCATGAAGAAAGTGATCTTTACCGAGTTCGGCGGTCCGGAAGTCCTCCAGCTGGTCGACGCCGAAGATCCCCACGCGGGACCGGGACAGGTGCGCATCTCGGTACGAGCGGCAGGCGTGAACCCGGTCGACTGGCGGGTCCGCGAGGGTCAGGTCCTGGGTGCTCATCCGACCGTGTTGCCGTCCGGGGTGGGCCTGGACGCCGCCGGGATGGTGGACGAGGTCGGCGAGGGCGTCACCGGCGTCGAGGTCGGGGACTCGGTTTTCGGTGAGGGTTCTAGTACTTACGCCGAGTTCGCCGTGCTGTCGGCCTGGGCCAAGATGCCCGAGGGCCTGTCGTTCGAAGAGGCGGCCGGATACCCGTCCGTGGTCGAGACCGCGCTGCGCGTCATCCGCGAAGTCGGCGTGCGGCCCGGCCAGACACTGCTGGTCAGCGGCGCGTCCGGCGGGGTCGGATCGGCCGTGCTGCAGATCGCCCGCGAACGCGGCATCACGGTGATCGGCACGGCCGGCGCCGCGAACCAGGACTACCTGCGCGGCCTGGGCGCCATCGCCACGACCTATGGCGAAGGCTGGGTGGAGCGGGTCCGGCGGCTCGGCCAGATCGACGCGGCTCTCGACCTGGCGGGGTCAGGCGTGATCGGAGAGCTCGTCGAGCTGACCGGGGATCCGGCGAAGGTACTCACCATCGCCGATCTCGGCGCCCCCGAGTTCGGCGTCCGCTTCTCCGGCGTCGCCGGGAGCGTGCCGGACGCACTGGCCGAGGCCGTCGCCCTCATCTCGCGGGGGAAGCTGCACATCCCGGTCGAGAAGTCCTATTCGCTCACCGACGCGGCCGCAGCGCACGTCGACAGCCACGCCGGGCACACCCGCGGGCGGCGGGTCATCGTCGTCTGATCGGGCTCAGGCGGTGGCGGCGGGAAGGATCACGACGCCGTCGTCATCGGAGTAGAGAGTGTCGCCGGGAGTGAAGGTCACTCCCCCGAAACCGACCGGGACGTCGACAGCGCCGACGCCCGCCTTGGAACTCTTGCGCGGGTTGGTGCCGAGCGCCTTCACGCCGAGCGGGAGTCCGGCGAGCTCGGCGCTGTCGCGCACGGCGCCGTGGACGACCACGCCCGCCCAGCCGTTGGCGACGGCGGATTTCGCGATCATGTCGCCGGTGAGCGCGCTGTGCAGCGAGCCGCCGCCGTCGACCACCAGGACCGCACCTTCACCAGGAGTGGCCAGCAGCTTCTTGACCAGGCCGTTGTCCTCGTGACAGGAGACCGTCCGGATCGGACCCGAGAACTTCCGGTGCCCGCCGAACTGACGGAACTGGGTGTCGCAGACGCGCAGCTTGTCGCCGTGTTCGTCGACGAGGTCGGCGGTGGTGAAGGAATCGATCACGGCGCCTGAGTGTAGGTGCCGATCAGTCTGTTTCGCCCCTGCTCGATGAGATCCGCCACACGCCGGGCGTCCTTGATCGCCCGCAGCTCCAGCGCCGGCGGCGCCCAGGCACCGCGAAGTTCCTCGTTCCTGAACCGGAAGCGATGCCACGCTTTTCCGTATTTGATCGTGCCGACGCCCGTCTCGTCAGCCTTGACCGAGGGCCGGAACCGGATGTACTGGAACCAGATCCAACGGAACTCCGTGCCGCTGTGCCAGTTCGCGACGAAAATGATCCGCTGGGTGGTGACCAGGTACGAGAGGGCGTTCTCCCGCGACCGCCGGTCGGTCATGCGCTGATAGAGAAAGACAAGGAAGCCGCTGAACAGACCGACGAACGGGGCCCAGATCGGCCCTCCGCCCCACAAGACGGAGAGGACGACGACCACCCCGACCAACTCGATCATCTGCGCGTACTCCGGAAACCACTTCCGCGGGCGTTGCGGCGCTCCGGTCCACAGCACTTCTTCGCCCTCTTTCAACGGATACGTGTGCATCGAACCCTCCCCTGATCTTCACCGGGAGTACGTCCGCTCCGTTCTTTACGTTGCCTCGGGCGGGAACACGGTTTCCAGCACGTGGGTGAGGATGGCGGCGGGATCCGCCGCGGGGGCGACCGTCTGCCGCAGAGCGAGCCCGATCCCCAGGGCCCCGAGCATGACGACGACCTGATCCAGGGGCAACGCGGGTTCGAGACCCAAACGCCGGGAATGCTCGGAGAGCAGAGCCGCCACTTCGTCGTCGTGACGTCGCTGGATGGCGGCGACCAGGGTGGCCGTCTCGGGCTGCTGCGCCGTCGCGGCGAGCACCTCGGCCGCCGCCGCGGCCCATTTCGCCGCGTCCTTGTCCGCCACGTCGACGGGATTCAGCGCCGCGATCACCTCTTCACGCGTGGCGGCACGGGCGAGCGCTTCACGCAGCCCCTGGAGATGACCGTCCGCGTCGGACCCGATGATCGCGAGCCATAGTCCTTCCTTGCCGCCGAAGTGCTTGTAGACGGCGCCTCGCGTGTACCCGGCGTCGGCCGCGATCTCCTCGACCGTCGCCGCCAGGAAACCGCGCCGCAGGAAGACCTGGCGCCCGGCGTCCAGCAGGTGCTCGTGGGTGCGCCGCTGCTGTTCGGCCCGCGTCAGCCTGGTCATCGCCCGCCAATTCAGTAACAGTACGTTTCTGGAAACACGACGTTACTGTATCGTCCGGTCCATGGAGTTCCTGGCCCCCGTGGCGGCGTTCCTCAGCCTTCCCCTCTTCCTGGCCGGGTTCGCGTGGTACGCCGTGCGAGCCCGGAGCCGCGGGGTGAGCCAATCCCTGCTGGCGCCGATCGAGGAGATCTGGGACCCGATCTCGCACAAGACCAACATCGAGATCCAGATCGAGGCCGAACGCAGTCCGGAGACGCCCTCCCCCGGCGATCCGCCCGAGCTGAAATGGCGGTTCAGTACCCAACGGTGAAATGCCGATCCCGGCCCGGATTCTCCAGTTCGTCCACGACGGCGACGGCGAGATCCTCCGCCGAGATCCGGGACGATCCGTCCGCCGCGGTGAGGATGGTCGTCGTCCCCCGGCGGTAGGCGCCGGTCCGGACACCGGGTTCGAGCATCGCGGGTGGGCTGAGGTAGACCCAATCCCCTGAGTGCGCTTCGCACGCTTGGAGCTGTGTCGTGCTGGCCGAGGCGATGCTCCGCCACTCCGGCGGCACGAACGCCGGGTCGTCGATGACGAGCCCGCCGGACGGCGAGCGCAACGGCCCGGCGCCGCCGACGACCAGGACTCGCTTGCCCGCTGAGGCGTCGAGCAGGGCCCTGACGGTGGCGGCGACAGTGTCTTCCGCGCCGGGCGCCGGTCTTGTCGCGCCCACGACGGCTTCGACTCCCCCGAAGACCGTGCTCATGTGACCGACGTCGGTGACGTCGCCGCGCACGACGTCGACGGCCGGATGCGGTGATGCCGGCGGAGTGCGGCGGATGACGGCGGTGACGTGGTGCCCGCGGGAAAGGGCTTCGGCGACGACACGGGAGCCTGCCATGCCCGACGCTCCGACGACGGCGATCTTCATCGGACGACGCCTTCCTTCTTGGTCTTCGGGGTGATCTGGCCCGCGACGATCGAGGCCAGCGCGAGCGCGAAACCGGCGAGCTGGATCGGGCCGAGCGACTGGCCGAGCAGCGCGGCACCGAGCACCGCGGCGACCATCGGCGAGAGCAGGCCGAGGACGGCGACCGAGGTGACGGGCAGGGACGTGATGCCGCGGAACCACAGGACGTACGCGAGCAGACCGCCGATCAAGCCGAGCCAGAGGTAACCGAGAGCCGCGTCGAGGTCGATGGCGGGCGGCGCGCCCTCGACCAGGAAGGTCACCGGCACCAGGAACAACCCGCCCGCGGTGAGCTGCCACGAGGCGAACGCCGTCGGACCGACCTCCGCCGGGCGTCCCCACCGTTTGGTGAGGGTGACGCCGAGCGCCATGGTCGCGGCGCCGCCGAGTCCGGCGAGGATCCCGACGAGGTCGAAACCCGCCGCCGGGCCGATCACGACCAGCCCGACGCCCACGATCCCGACGATCCCCCAGGCGAACCGCCACGCGGACGGGCTCTGCCTCAGCACGGCCACGGCGAGGACCGCGACGAGCAGCGGCTGGGCGGCGCCGAGGGTGGCGGCGACTCCGCCGGGCAGCCGTTCGGCCGCGGCGAACAGCAGGGGGAAGAACATCCCGATGTTGAGAACGCCGAGCGCGGCCGCTTTCAGCCACCAGGTGCCGCGCGGGAGGGTGCGGGTGATGGCCAGCGCGATCAGGCCTGCGGGCAGGGCACGCATGAGCCCGGCGAACAGCGGATGCCCCGGCGGGAGGAGCTCGGTGGTGACCACGTAGGTCGTTCCCCAGACCACAGGAGCGAACGCGGTCAGCGAGGTGCCGGCGAGCCCGGCGGCGAGTGGTGTGGTCGTCAGCGTTTTCACGCTTCTCAGCTTCGCCGCGGACGATCGATGAGTCCAACACATGTTTGTCACTTGATCCATCGTGATTCAAGATGGATTCATGGAGCTTCAGCAGATGCGGTACGTCGTGGCGGTGGCGGAGACGAACAGCTTCACGCGCGCCGCGGAACGATGCCTTGTCGTACAGTCGGCGCTGAGCCACCAGATCGCGCGGCTGGAACGAGAACTCGGCGCCCGGCTGTTCGAGCGCACGAGCAGGCGGGTTCGGCTCACCGCCGCGGGCGAGGCGTTCCTCCCGGCAGCCCGCCAATGTCTCGACGCCGCCGAGCGGGCGGGCTCGGAGGTCGCGGCCGCCGTCGGGGAGATCCGCGGACGGCTCACGGTCGGCGTCATCCCGACCGTGGCGGCGGTCGACGTCCCGGCCGCGCTGCAGATGTTCCGCCACCGGTACCCGCACGTCCGGATCGGACTGCGGGTCGGGGCGAGCGGGCAGCTGGTGGAGCAGGTCAAGGACGGCGCGATCGAAGTCGCGTTCCTCGGCCTGCCGGTGTCCGACCGGCCGGACGGCGTGAGCACCCGCGAACTGGGGCGTGACGATCTGATCGCCGTGGTGGCGCCCGGTCATCCACTCGCCGGAGAGTCCGAAGTGGACTTGAAGCGGCTTTCTTCGGAGGTTTTCGTCGACTTCCCGTCGGGGTCGGCGGGGCGGGCCCAGACGGATCAGGCCTTCGCCGCGGCGAAGGTGGCGCGTGAGGTGGCCTTCGAGGTGACGGCCGCCGACTTCATGGCGCGGCTCATCCACCAGAGCCTGGGCGTCGCGTTGCTGCCGTCGAAGTACGTGCCGAATCTGACCGGGGTGGTCACCGTGCCGGTGACGGACGCGCCCGCGCGGATCGAGCATCTCGTCTGGAACCGCTTCACGGTCACTCCGGCGGCGAAGGCGTTCCTGGAGATACTCGGCGTCGTGAGTGGCGATTCGGGTTAGGGCCGAGGTTGTCTTGGTGCCTAAGCCACAGCGGCGCCGCGTGAAGGCCCCCTTCGCGCGGCTCAGCCGAGGAAACTCGGCCTTCACGCCTTGCCGAAGTACATGAAGGCCCCCTTCCTTGCGATAGGCGCAAGGAAGGGGGCCTTCATGTACTTACAAGACGGATCAGCGCTGCGGCGGCGGACCACCCTGCGGACCGCCGAACGGGCCCTGCTGCGGGAACGGGCCGCTGCCCGGCCCCTGCGACGGCGGACCCTGGTACGGGCCTCCCGGCGGCGTGGCGGGCGGCTGGGCCTGCGGCAACCGGGGCGGAGGCGGCGGGGCCTGCTGCTGCGTGGGCTCCGGGGCGGCTTCCGGCTCGGGAGCGACATTGGGGACCTTGCGCGGAGCGGGCGGCTCCTGCCGGGGAGTCGCGACACCGAGCGCCGGAACCTCCTTGCGCGCCACGGCTTCCGCGGCCGCGACGGCCTCGGCGACCTTCGGGTCGCTGGAGGTGTCGAACCAGCCCTGGACCTCTTCGTCCTCCAGGTCCGGCTTCTCGACAGGGTCTTCCTTCGGCGGCTCGTAGCGGAACACGCCGTCGTCGCCGGGGGCGCCGAGCGCGCGGGCGAAGCCTTCCAGGGCCTTGCCGTAGTCGCTCGGGATCATCCAGACCTTGTTCGCGTCGCCCTGTGCCATCTGCGGCAGGGTCTGCAGGTACTGGTACGCGAGGACTTCGGGCGTGGGACGTCCGGCCTTGATCGCCGCGAAGACCTTCTCGATCGCCTTCGCCTGGCCCTGCGCCTGCAGGTACCGGGCGGCTCGTTCACCCTGCGCCCGCAGGATCCGCGACTGCCGCTCGGCCTCCGCGCTCAGGATCGCGGCCTGCTTGGCACCTTCGGCCGCGAGGATCTGGCTCTGCTTCTGACCTTCCGCGGTCTTGATCGCCGATTCCCGCTGACCTTCGGCGGTCAGGATCATCGCGCGCTTCTCACGGTCGGCGCGCATCTGCTTCTCCATCGAGTCCTGGATGGAGGGCGGCGGGTCGATCGCCTTCAGCTCGACACGGGCGACGCGGATGCCCCAGCGGCCGGTAGCCTCGTCGAGCACGCCGCGCAGCTGGCTGTTGATCGAGTCACGCGAGGTCAGGGTCTGCTCAAGGCTCATGCCACCGACGACGTTACGCAGCGTCGTGGTGGTCAGCTGCTCGACACCGACGATGTAGTTCGAGATCTCGTAGACGGCCGCCCGCGAGTCGGTGACCTGGAAGTACACGACCGTGTCGATGGACACCGTCAGGTTGTCCTCGGTGATCACGGGCTGGGGCGGGAACGAGACGACCTGCTCGCGGAGGTCGATCCGCGCCCGAACCTTGTCCAGGAAGGGCACCAGAAACGTCAGGCCGGGAGAAGCCACCGTCCGGAACCGGCCCAGCCGTTCGATCACGGCCGACTGCGCCTGCGGCACGACCATGATCGCCTTGACCACCACGACGACCACGAACAACGCGAGCAGTCCGACGACGATGAACACCACTGTCTCTGACAACTACCTTCCCCTTACGTAGAAACCTGTTGCTGTGCGGCCATCCGGCTCACAGCTCGGCCGAAACGACCGCGGTGGCGCCCGAGATCTCGACGACCGTCACCGATGTCCCCGGGGCGATCGGTTCCCCCGCGGTCATGCACCGTGCCGACCACACATCGCCCGCCAGCTTCACCTGACCGGCTTCGACGTCCACTGTGGACACTACTACCGCTCGCGCGCCGATCAGCGCGTCGGTGTTGGTCTTGATGTCCGGTCCCGCGAGGAACCGTCGCTTGAGGGTCGGCCGGACAAGGGCGAGCATCCCGACGGACGCGACGGCGAACACCGCGACGTCGATGAACGGGTTCCCGGTCAACGCGGCGGAACCTGCCCCGAACAGGGCCCCGGCACCGACCATGAGCAGGAACAGGTCACCCGAGAGCAGCTCGGCGATGATCAAGAGGATGCCGGCGATCAGCCAGATGAGAGCGCCTGTCATGCGCTCATGCTCCCAGATCGCGCCGATTCATACCGAAGAAGCGAAACCGACGTGACCGACGCGTGACCTTGAGTGACCTCGCGCAAACCGGTCATTCAGGACTCATCGCCCGGGTCGGAGACGAAGTCGATGAGCCGCTCCACCGCTCCGATCAGCGGCGTTTCCAGATCCCGGTAACTGCCGACGGCCGCCAGGACCCGCTGCCAGCCCTCCCACGGCTCGCCCCAGCCGAGCGCGTCGCAGACGCCCTCTTTCCATTCCGTACCGCGCGGGATCTTCGGCCACGCGCGGATGCCGACGACCGACGGCTTCACGGCCTCCCAGATGTCGATGTACGGATGCCCGGTGACCAGCACGTTCTCGTCGCGGATCCCGTCGACGATCCGGGACTCCTTGCTGCCCGCGACCAGATGGTCGACCAGCACCCCGAGACGACGGCCGGGGCCGGTGCCGAACTCGTCGATGCGGTCGGAAAGCACGTCCACCCCATCGAGTGGTTCCACCACCACACCCTCGACCCGCAGGTCATGACCCCAGACCCGCTCGACGAGCTCGGCGTCATGCTTGCCTTCCACCCAGATACGCGAATCGCGCGCGACCCGGGCCTTGAGTCCCTGGACCTGGACCGACCCGGACGCGGAGATCCGCCGGGCCGGGGTCTTCGGAGCGACCTTGGCAGGCACCAACGTGACCGGTTTGCCTTCGAGCAGGAAGCCCGCGGGGTTCAGCGGGAAAACGCGGTGCTTGCCGTGCCGGTCCTCGAGGACCACGTTGCCGTACTCGATCTTCACCACGGCTCCGCAGTACCCGCTGGCCGGGTCTTCGACCACGAGCCCCGGTTCGGCGGGAACCTCGGGGATCTTCCGCTTGCGTGGACCGGACAGCACGTCGTCGTAGGAATGAGAGCGCACGGCCGACGACGCTAGCGGTGCCCGGGGTCGGCGTCTGCCCGCCACGCCGGTCAGGCGGCCATCCGCCGCCCTGCCGACGTCGATCGCCGACTCAGGCTCACCAACAGAACGACAGCATCGCTTCGACGAACGGGGTCCGCTCGCCGCGGTCGAGCGGGCGCATCACGAACAGCGGGGAGAGCGCGACGCACCACGCCCGCACCCGCTCGGCGTCGAAACCCGGCAGATGCGGGGCGATCGCGTCGAAGCCGTCTTCGAGCGTGCCGCCGTCGCGCATCGGCAGCGTGACCCAGTCGGCCAGATCGAACGACGGGTCGCCGACGCTCGGCCGAGGGTCGATGGCGACCGCTCCCCTGCCCGGCCCGCCGTCGAGGACGTTGCCCGGGTGCAGGTCACCGTGCACGATCGCGTTCCCTCCCCCGTCGGTCGCGAGGGCGAGCGCACGCAGGCGCGCGCGATCGAGCATCTCCAACGACAACGTCGCCTCGGCCACCGAGCCACGCAGACCACTCTCGGCGAGCCCGTACATGAAGACGACGCGGTCTTCCAAGGTCGGGAAACCCGACGGCGGAGTCACCGCGTGGATCTGGGTCAGCAGATCGCCGACCTCGGCCCAGGGGACGTTCGCCCCCGCCTCCATCAGCTGCGTGCCGGGATCGATGCCCTCCAGCAGGATCGCTCCGTCGGCGAACTCGGTCTCCAAGACCTGCACGACCCGCGAGCAACCGTCCCACGCCCGCAGCGCGGACGCCTCGGACTCGGCGATCGCGTGATCCGGTGTCAGCTTGAGGACCTTCTTGACGCCGTCGTCCCCATCGCAGATCAGAGTGCGGCCGGTGTTGCCCGGCTTCGCGTCGACGACGGTCAGACCCCAGCGCTCCGCCAGCCGCGCCACCAGCGTGGGCAGGGCGTCGCACCACGTCGCGACGTCCTCACCGAAGCGAGCGATCAGGCGTGCGCGGGCCTGATCGTCCATGACGTTCAGAACAGCGGCCAAGGAATCGCGCGCCAGTCGTCGCCGGGCTCCGGGAAGACACCCTCCGCCAGCAGCGACTCGGTGCGTTCGGCCAGCGCCCGGATCTCGAAACCGGTGAGATGCTCGCCCAGCGCATCGCCGAGCTCACCGTCCAGCCGCTCGCGCAGACCGCGCAGCTTGCCGACCTCGTCCTCGGTCAGCCGCTCGCCGATCCAGCCCCAGAGCACCGTCCGCAGCTTCGGATCGGTGTGCAGGCAGATCCCGTGGTCCACTCCGTAAACCCGGCCGTCGGCACCGGCGAGCACATGGCCGCCCTTGCGGTCGGTGTTGTTGACCACGATGTCGAGCACGGCCAGTTCCCGCATGCCCTGGCGATTCGCGTGTGCGAGCACCGCGGGCTCACCGTCGCGATCGTGCGCGTGCAGCACGACACGCCAGTCGTCCGGCAGGCTCTCCGGGGAACGGACGTCGACCAGTTCCTCGTCGGTCGTCTCGATCCACAGCTGCACCATGCCGGGCCCGAACGGCCCGTCGCGCAGCACCGTCGGCGGGATCGCGCCGAGCCCGGAAGCCTCGGCGACCATGGCCGTCGCGACCTCACGACCGGCCAGGGTCCCGTCCGGGAAGTCCCACAGCGGCCGCTCACCCGACACCGGCTTGTACACGACGTTGCCGCTCACGCCGTCGAGTTCGATCGCACAGAAGAGCGTCACGTTGGAGGCGTCGACGAGCCGGCCTTCGACGTCGATCTTGCCGCGCGTCACCAGCTCCCGCGAAGTCTCCGACACCCCGTCAGTCCTCGAGGACGTCGACGTCGCGCCGGTACCCGTTCTGGCGCGGGCAGATGTGGCCCGCCGGGTCGAGCGGCTCCGCGCACAGCGGGCACGGTTTGCGACCGGCGTTGACCACCCGATCGGCGCGTTCGGCGAACGCACGCGCCGCGCCGGGGGTCAGGAAGACACGGACGGCGTCCGGCCCCTCTTCCGTGTCGTCCAGAACGACCGTTTCGTCCACCTCGCCTTCCGTCATCGCGAGCAGCTCGATGACGACGGCGCTGCTGTCGGCATCCCACCCGAGCCCCATCGTGCCGACGCGGAACTCCTCCTCGACCGGCACGGTCAAGGGGTCGACGTCGAGGAGCTCGTCGGGCGCGTCGTCCGGTACGTCCGCGCCGAACCGGCTGGCGACCTCTTCCAGCAGCGAGCTGAGCCTTTCGGCCAAGACCACGACCTGCTGTTTTTCGATGGTCACACTGATCGTGCGGACGTCCTCGGACGCCTGGAGGTAGAACGTGCGGTCGCCGGGCTCACCGACGGTTCCTGCGACGAACCGGTCGGGCTGGCGGAAGACGTGGATTACGCGAGACATGGCACCTTTGACCCTAGGCCACGACCCCATGATCGGCATCCGCCGCCCCACGGTTCCGCCGAGGGCGAAACCGCTCGACAAAACCGCTCCTCCCAGCTGTGCCCCGCGCCACCGCGGGCAAAGAGGCACTCCTAGTCTTCAGCTGTGGTTGAGATCGCCCCTTACGGCACCTGGACGTCTCCCCTGTCGGCCGCCGACGTCGCGGCCTCGGGAGTCAGCGCGCAATGGCTAGCGACAGCGGGAGACGAGGTTTGGTGGGCCGAAGCGAGAACAGGTGAAGGCGGCCGCGTCACCCTCGTGCGGTCACGCGCCGACGGCACGACCGAAGACGTCCTTCCCGCCCCTTGGAACGTCCGGAACCGCGTCCACGAGTACGGCGGCCGCCCCTGGCTCGTGCTCGGCGACGACCTCGTCTTCACGCACTGGGCGGATCAGCGCGTCTACCGCCGCGACCTGACCACCGGCGAGACCACCCCCCTGACCCCGGAACCCGCGACCCTGCACGGGATCCGCTACAGCGACCTCCGGCCCGGCAAGCCCGGCGAAGTGTGGCTGGTACGCGAACGCAGCACCGGCCCCCGGCGCGTCGACATCGCCCGCGACCTCATCGCCGTCCCCCTCGACGGCGGCCCGGAACGGGTCCTGACGGCCAGCCATCACTTCCTCACCGCGCCGCAGCTGTCCCCCGACGGCACGCGGGCGGCGTGGATCGGCTGGAACCACCCCGCGATGCCGTGGGACGGCACGGAACTGTGCGTCGCCGAGCTCCGCGAGGACGGCACCTTCGGACCCCACCACGTGCTCGCCGGCGCAGTGGACGTCTCCGTCTGCCAGGTCGAATGGGAGTCGGCGGACAGCCTGCTCGCGCTGCTCGACCCGGACGGCTGGTGGAACCTCCATCGCGTCGGGCTCGACGGCGGCGTCACGAACCTGGCGCCGTGCGAGCGGGAGATCGGCGGCCCGCAGTGGAAACTCGGCACGCGCTGGTTCACCCCTCTCGGAGACGGCCGATACGCCGTCATCGCGTCAGGCAGGCTCGCCGTCCTCGACGAGGCGACCCGCGAAGTGACGCCGGTAGCCGCCGCCGACGACCTGACCACCTGGTCCACCAACGGTTTCGCCATCCACGAAGGCGGCGTCGTCGGCGTCGCGGCAGGCCCGGCACGTGAGGGCGCCGTCGTGAAGGTCGGCCTCGAAGACGGGACAGTGACCGAACTGGCGACAGCGCCCGAGCCACCGTCACACGCCTACCTGTCAACGCCCGTGGAGCGGATCTTCAAAAGCGACGAGGGCGACCGGATCCCGGCCTTCGTCTATCTCCCCGCGAATGCCGGCTTCACCGCGCCGGACGGGGAACGGCCGCCGCTGCTCGTGTACCCGCACGGCGGGCCGACCGGCCGGGACAGCGCGGTGCTCGATTTCGAGATCGCCTACTTCACCAGCCGCGGGATCGCCGTCGTCACGGTGAACTACGGCGGCTCGACCGGCTACGGACGCGCTTACCGTGAACGGCTGCGGGAGCAGTGGGGCGTCGTCGACGTCGCCGACTGCGTCACCGTCGCCGAAGCGCTCGCCGCCGAAGGCACCGTCGACGGCGACAGGCTCGCGATCCGCGGCGGCAGCGCGGGCGGCTACACCTCCGCCGCGTCGGTGACCACCACCACGACCTACCGCGCGGGCACCGTGATGTACCCGATCCTCGACCTCGGCCAGTGGACCGGCGACGGCGGCGAGACGCACGACTTCGAGTCCCGCTACCTCGACGGGCTGATCGGACCGCTCCCGGACACCGCGCAGCGCTACCGCGATCGGTCGCCGATCAACAACGCCGACACCCTCGCCGGCCCGTTGCTGTTCCTGCAGGGCCTCGAAGACGAGATCTGCCCGCCCGAACAGGCGGACCGGTTCGTGGCCGGGCTGGCCGGACGCGGCATCGAACACGCCTATCTGAGGTTCGAGGGCGAGCAGCACGGCTTCCGGAAGGCGGAGACGATCATCGCCGCCCTCGAAGCGGAGTTGTCGTTCTACGGCCAGGTCCTCGGCTTCGAGACGCCTGGCGTGCCGAAGCTCCCGCTGAGCCGGTGAGGCCACCGAAGACCCGGCCGGGCGACACGATCGCCCTGGTCGCCCCGGCGGGTCCGGTCCCCGCGGAACTCGTCGAGAAGGCCCTGTCCGTGTTGAACGGCTGGGACGTCGAGGTCCACGTCGGCGAGTGCGTCCGTGCGACTCCCGTCGGCTATCTCTCGGCACCAGACGAGGCGCGGGCCGCCGAGTTCACGCGAGCCTGGCTGGACCCGAAGGTGACCTGCGTCCTCGCCGCCCGAGGCGGTTACGGCTCGCAGAGAATGCTCGACCTGGTCGACTGGACGGCGCTGGAAGCGGCCGGGCCCAAGACGTTCGCCGGGTCCAGCGACGTGACCGCGCTGCACCGGGCGGTGAACGTCCACTTGGGACTGGAGACGCTGTTCTCCCCCTTGCCCGCGACCACGCTGTTCGACGCGGTCGCCGCCGAACACCTGCGGCTGTCGTTGTTCGAGCCGGACGCGGTTCGGACGATCACCTCCTCGACGTCGTCCCCGCTGGTCCCGGGCACCGCGACCGGCACGCTCATCGGTGGCAACCTCGCGCTTCTGGCCTCGGGCCTCGGCGCTCCGGAACAGGGTTCGGCGCGCGACGCGATCGTGCTGCTGGAGGACGTCACTGAGAACGCGTACCGGATCGACCGCATGCTGACCCAGTTGCTGCGGTCCGGCTGGCTCGACGGCGTCCGGGGATTCGTGCTGGGTTCGTGGGACTCCTGTGGCGATCCGGAGGCGATCCGGTCCCTGATGCTCGACCGGCTCGGCCCGCTCGGGGTGCCCATGGCCTGGGACTTCGGCTTCGGGCACGTCCCGGCGTCGCCGACCATTCCCCTCGGCGCGCGGGCCACTTTCGACGCCGACGCGGGCACCCTCCAGGTTTTGCCATAACGGCAACGGAACTTGCGAGGTTTGCCCGCCTCGATGCATCTTTCGGACATGGATTCCACACAGCAGTTCTGGGAAGACTTCTACCGGGACAAAGACCAGGTCTGGAGCGGGAAGGCGAACCCGATCCTGGTGGCGGAGGTCGACTCGCTGACGCCGGGCAGGGCACTCGATCTCGGCTGCGGCGAAGGCGGCGACGCGATCTGGCTCACCCAGCAGGGATGGCAGGTCACCGCCGTCGACATCTCGGACGTCGCGCTGAAGCGTGCCGCCGGGCACGCGGCCGAAGCCGGTGCCGAGGGCATCGTCTGGGAACGCCACGACCTGGCGAAATCGTTCCCGGAGGGACGTTTCGACCTCGTCTCCGCCCAGTTCTTCCACTCCCCCGTCGCGGAGGACGGCGAACAGGACAAGGCACTCCGCCGGGCCACCGAAGCCGTGGCGCCGGGCGGAACGCTGATCGTCGCCGGCCACGCGGGCTGGCCGACCTGGATGGAAGAGCCACCGCACAAGGACGTCCACTTCCCGACGCCCGCCGAGGTACTCGATGCGCTGGAACTGGCCGACGGCGACTGGACCGTGGACCGGCAGGACGTCATCACGCGCGACTTCCCGGGGCCCGAGGGGCAGCAGGGAACGCGGTCGGACAACGTGCTCCGCGTGCGCCGTTCCGGCTAGCCACTTAGGTACCGTTGCGGGCATGCGGTTGACGCCTGCGGAAGCCAGGTCCCGGTTCGAAGGCGAGCGGATCGCGAGGCTGGCGACGGCCGGTATCGACGGCGTGCCTCACCTGGTGCCGGTGACATTCGTCGTCGAAGGCGATTCGGTGGCGTTCGCGATCGATCACAAACCCAAGAGCACGACGGCGTTGCGACGGCTGAAGAACATCGCCGAGAACCCCGTGGTCAGCTTTTTGACCGACCGCTACGACGAAGACTGGGCCGGCCTGTGGTGGGCCCGTGCCGACGGCGTCGCCCGGGTGCTGACCGATCCCGAGGAGCAGGCCCTCCCCGTGCGGCTGCTGCGGGAGAAGTATCCGCAGTACGAGGACCAGCCGCCGCCCCATGCCGTCGTGAGCACGCTGGTTCACGCGTGGAGCGGCTGGCGGGGTTCTTCCTGAGCTTTTTTGGCGCTGTTGCCGTTTAGCGGCAACAGCGCCTTCGCCGTGCCGTATAGGTCGTTATACACCTTGATGAGCGAGCTCCTTTAGCGCCGGTGCATGCGGTGAGGAGTGGGATGAAGGGGACCTTCCGCGCTTGAGATAAGGGGAAAGTCCCCTTCATCCCGCTTCTGGCAGTCCACGTGGGGCGCGGAGCCACCTTCGCCTCACCACTCGCGAGGCCCTTTCATGACACACGCACACACCTCTCCCCCAACTACATGAAGGGACGAAGGAGCGTCAGGAGCGAGGGGCCTCGGCGGGCAGGAACTGCTCCATCGGCTTCCCCCGCCAGGCGGCGATGATCCCCAGCGGATCCGGCCGCAGCAGCGAAGCGGCCGCGTACACGCTCGCGGCGACGACGCCCGCCATGAACCACCAGTCGTAGAGCGCCTGCTCCCCCGTCGGGTAGTACACCAGCGTCACGAACACCGAGACCGCGACGACGACAGCCAGGTTCCGGCGACGCCACTCGAAGGCCGACAGGACGACGAAACCCCAGGTCAGGTACCACGGCAGCGAGGGCGGCGGGACGATCGCGCCGGCCAGCAGGACGATCGCCATCCGGTGGATCGCCGGGTATCCCCCGTCGCGGGCCAGCCACCACTGCCAGCCGGCGAAGACGAACAGGCCGACCATCGCGATCGCCCGGAACACCGTGACGAACGGCGAGACCTCGACGTCGATCACCAGGTTCACCAGCGAGTAGAAGATCTCGCCGATCCCGGTCGGGAAGTTCATCCAGTTCGCGATCAGCGTCGGCGCCTTGAGGCCGGTCAGCCAGCCGAGGTTGAACGAACCGAGCGAGACCCACGTGCCCGCGACGAACACCGGCAGGAAGATCCCGACCGACGCCGCGCCCGCGCGGAAGAAGTTGACCACCTTCCGGTCACCGGGCAGGTGGTTCGCCCACACCCAGACCAGGAACGGCAGTGCCCAGGCCGCGGTGGGTTTGATCAGCATGCCGATCGTGACCAGGACGATCGCGAGGACGTGCTTGCGCTCCAGCGCGGCGAGGACGCCGATGGTGAGGAAGCCCAGCATCAGCAGGTCGTTGTGCGGACCGCCGACGAGGTGGATCACCGTCATCGGGCTGGCGATGGCGAGCCACAGGGTGATGGGCAGCTTGCCGCCGAGGTGCTTGACCAGCCGCGGCAGGGACCACAGCATCCCGACCAGGCCGATCATCAGCACCAGGCGGGTCGCGATGACGCCGGCGATCATGTCGTTGCCGGTGATCCCGACGATCCACTTCGCGACCAGCAGGAACAGCGGACCGTACGGCGCGGGCGTCGTCTGCCACAGCGGGTGGACGTTCTGCACGACGTCCGGCAGCACGACCAGCTCGGCCGGGCCGTTGGCGTACGGGTCGAGGCCGTTGAGCAGCTGAGCGCCCTGCGCGAGGTAGGAGAAGACGTCGCGGGTGAACAGCGGCGGCGAGACCAGCAGCGGCGCCATCCAGCACGCGGCCGCGATCACGATCGGACGGCTGCCGATCCGCCCGGCCAGCGCGTACCGGCCGAGCCGGACCCAGGCCCAGATGATCAGCGCGAAGCCTGTGTACAGCATCGTGTTGGCCAGGATGCGACCGTGGCCGTAGCGGATCCACGACAACGGTCCGTGCCCCAGGATCGGGTCACGGATCAGGATGCCGCCGGCGCCGAGCGCCGCCAGCATCAGCAGCGTGCTGCCTATCGTCCCCATCGCGATCGTGCGGTACGGGAACCGGGAAGGCACCCGGAGCCGATCGCCGAGCGAGCCGGACGAGGGCGTCTGCGGGGAGTCTGTCGTGGTCGCCATTTCGAGATTGGAGGTTACACACCGCGCCTGTGCGAGTGCGCGGCAATGGGTGTTTCCCGCGTCGGACACGGGAATCCCCTCGCTCAGCGGTCGGCCGTCTCTCGCTGAGCGGTACCACCGGGCAACGCGGCGAGCAGCGACTTCGTGTAATCGTGCTTCGGGTCCAGCAGGACTTCTTCGACGGTGCCGACCTCCATCAGCTCACCGCGGTACATCACGGCGACCCGGTCGGCGATGTTCCAGGCCAGTCCGAGGTCGTGGGTGATCACGAGCCCGGCGAGACCCAGCTCACGCCGCAGGCGCAGCAGCAGCGCCAGGATCTCCCCTCGTACCGACGCGTCGAGCGACGCCACCGGCTCGTCGGCCACGAGAACACCGGGGTCCAGCGCGAGCGCGCCCGCGATGACCACCCGTTGCCGCTGCCCGCCGGACAGCTCGTGCGGAAGCCGGTCGAGGAACTTCTCCGCGGGCCGCAGTTCGGCCGCTTCGAGGGCCTTGGTGACGATCTCGTGCTCGGTGGCGCCCATCCCGTGGATGCGGGGGCCTTCCGCGACGGCCTCGTACACCGTGTGGTTCGGGTTCAGCGCGCTGGTCGGATCCTGCAGGACCAGCTGGACCTGCCGCCGGTACGCCTTGAGCCCGGCGCCGCGGAGCGGGACCGGCTTACCGTCGTACCGGACCGCGCCGGAGTCGGGTTTCTGCAGGCCGAGCAGCGTTCGGGCCAGCGTCGTCTTACCCGAGCCGGACTGGCCGACGAGCGCGACGATCTCGTCCTTCCGTACCTGGAGGCTCACCCCAGCGACCGCGTCGATGCGCTTGCCGGTGCGGTCCCGGAAGCTGACCCGCAGGTCCTCGGCCTCCAGCAGCGCGGGCCGGTCACCGTCGCGTTCCGGTTCCGGCGGCAGCGGTGTGCTGGTGGCGGGTGCGAACCGGGACACCGGATCGCCGACGGTCGGGAACGCGGCCGCCAGCGCCTTGCTGTGCTCGTGGCACGGCGCGCTCATCAGCTCCGCGCTCGGCCGTTCCTCGACGATCTCGCCGTCGTACATCACCGCGATCCGGCGGCAGGTCGCGGCGAGCACCGACAGGTCATGGCTGATCATGATCAGCCCGATCCCCTGCTCGGCGACCAGCCTGCCCAGCAGATCGAGCACCTGGGCCTGGACGACGACGTCGAGCGCGGTGGTCGGCTCGTCCGCGATGATCAGCCGCGGCGAGCAGGCCAGCGCCATCGCGATCATGACCCGCTGCTTCTGCCCACCGGACAGCTCGTGCGGGTACGCCCCGGCGCGGCCCGGCGGCAGGTCGACCTGTTCGAGCAGCTCCGAGACCTTGGCCTTGACCTCACCCTCCGACAGCGCCTTGCCACCGGGCGGGTGCAGGCGGATCGGTTCGGCGACCTGCTCGCCGATCTTGCGGACCGGGTTGAGCGCGTGCATCGCGCCCTGGAACACGACCGAGGCCTCGGCCCAGCGCACCGCGCGCAGCCTGCCCCACTTCATGTCCGTGACGTCTTCGCCGTCCAGCAGGATCTCCCCGCTGACCTTGGCCGAACGCGGGAGCAGCCGCAGCACGCTCATCGCGACGGTCGACTTCCCCGACCCCGACTCCCCCGCCACGCCGAGCGTGTCGCCGGGTTCGAGCACCAGGTCGACGCCCCGGACGGCGGCGACCTCACCGCTCCCGGTGGCGTAGGTGACGCCGAGGTTCTTCAGTTCCAGCAAGGGGCTCATGAGTGCTGTCCCTTCAGGCGCGGGTTCAGCACGGTCTCCAGCGCGCGTCCGACGAGGGTGAAGGCGAGGACGATCACGACGATCGCGATGCCCGGCGGCAGCAGATTCCACCAGGCGCCCCGGGTGATGGCTCCGTTGTTCAGGGCGGTCTGCAACATCGCGCCCCAGGAAACGGCGTTCGGGTCGCCGACACCCAGGAAGGCGAGGGTGGCGTCGGCGATGACGGCGTTGCCGACGACGAGCGTGGTGTTGGCGAGCACGAGCGGCATCACACCGGGCAGCACGTGTTTGCCGACGATGTGCAGGTGGCCGCCGCCGAGTGCCTTCGAGCGCTCGATGTACGGCCTGCTCTCGATGGTCAGGGTCTGCGCCCGGACCAGCCGCGCGGTACTCGGCCAGGCGGTGACGCCGATGGCGATGATGACGGTCGCCGTGTTCCGGTCGAGGACGGCGGCCAGGACCACGGCCAGCACCAGCGACGGCAGCACCAGGAAGAAGTCGGTGAACCGCAGCAGCAGGCTCGAAAGCCAGCCACCGAAATGCGCGGCCGCGATCCCGATGATGGTGCCGATCAGCACCGAGAGGAACGCGGCGGAGAACCCCACGAGCAGGGAGATCCTCGCGCCCCAGTAGGTCATCAGGAGGACGGACCGGCCGTCGATGTCGGTACCGAGCCAGAACTCCCCGCTCGGGGACTCCAGCGGGCCACCGGTGACCTTGGTGACGTCGAGCCCCGACTCGTCGGTCAGGACCGGCGCCAGGATCGCCAGCACGGTGATGACACCGAGGAAGATCAACCCGGTCAGTCCGGCCTTGTTGGTCGCGAACTCGCGCCAGTGTTTCGCCACCGCCGCCCGGCGACGGCGCCAGGCGATCGTGCCCGGTTTCTCCGTGGTCGTCATGCCGTCCGCACCCTCGGGTCGAGTACGCGGTAGAGCAGTTCCGCGAACAGGTTCATCACCACGACCGCACCGGCCAGAACCACGAACACTCCTTGCAGGAGAGGGAGATCAGGCCCCTGGAGGGACGTGTAGAGCAGCTGGCCGAGGCCGGGCCAGCTGAACACGGCTTCCACGGAGACCGCACCCGACACGACCATGCCGAACTGGATGAAGATGAGCGTGACGGTCGGCAGGAGGGCGTTGGGCACCGCGTGCTTGCGCCGCACCAAGTCGTCCCGCAAGCCCTTCGCCCGCGCGGTGGTGAGGTAGTCGGAGTTCATCTCCCCGATGAGGGACGACCGCATCACGAGCATGTACTGGGCGTAGAAGACCACGAGCAGCGTGAGGCAGGGCAGCACCAGGTGGTGCAGGACGTCGAGGCCTTCGGAGAAGAATCCGGGCTCGACGTCCGCGGAATGCATGCCGCGGCTGGGGAAGAGCCCGTTCGTGGCGACCAGCAGGATGAGCCCCAGCCAGAACTGCGGGACCGACCACAGCGTGAGCGCGATCCCGGTCTGGACGCGGTCGAAGGAGCTGTTGCGACGCCAAGCCGCGCGGATGCCGAGCCAGAGCCCGAGCGCGATGGCGAGCACGGTGGCGCTGCCGACGAGAAGGACGGTCGGCCACAGGCGTTCACCGATCAGCGCGGCGACCGGCTGCCGCAGGATGTAGGACTGGCCCATGTCACCGGTCAGCAAACCGGTGACGTAGTCCCAGAACTGCTGCAGCAGGGGCTTGTCGACGCCCATCTGCTCGCGCAGCTCCGCCATCATCTTCGCGTCGGTCGGCCGGTCGCGGACCATCGTCCGGACCGGGTCGCCGGGCAGCATCCGGAACAGGAAGAAGCCGAGGACGACGACCAGGACGAGGCTGGCAAACGCCTCACCGATCTTGGTGAGGACGAACCGGGCGGTGCCGGTCCCGCCCCGGCGCTCGTCGGGATCGACGAGCGCCGGGGGCTGATCGAGGGAACTGAGTGCTTCGGTCAACGCTGTCCTTTACTCCCGGTCGTCGGCCGACTTGCCGCGCCGCCCGAGCAGCACGCCGCCGCCGACGAGCACCACGAGCACGACCGCGCCGATGCCGATCCACAGTCCGGTGTTGCTTCCACCGTCCTCCGAGCCCGCCGCGGCCGCGTCGGCCGGGGTGGCGCCGTAGACGCCCCAGTAGCCGGACTGCTCGAGGATCGCGCCGTCGGGCTGCGGCTGCTTGGTGAACGAGGAGAACTTGTCCGAGCGGTAGGCCTCGAGCACGTTGTCGTAGTCCAGGACGACGTCGACGTACTCGCCCGCCAGGATGGCCTGCGCCTGCTTGACGATCTCGGCGCGCTTGGCCGGGTCGAACTCGGTCAGCTGCTTCTTGTACAGGTCTTCGTAGCGCGGGTCGCAGAAGAACGTCGCGGAGCTGCCGCCGTTGCCCTGGGCGTTCGGACGGCCGGCGCAGGTGTTCAGGCTCAGCGCGTAGTCCGGGTCGGGCGAGGTGCCGTAGCCGGAGATCGCGAGGTCGTAGTTGCCCGCGGTGGTGCGGTCGTCGAGTTCGTCGTCGGAGACGAGTTCCTGCTTGACGCCGATGCCGACGTCCTTGAGCCAGCCGCCGACGAACTGGGCGGTGCGCTGGTCGAACGGCCGGTTCGCGTGGCCGGCGAGACGGAACTCCAGCTTCGCGCCGCCGGGGGCGACGCGGATGCCGTCCGCTCCCTTGGCGTAGCCCGCCTGGTCGAGGGTGGCGTTCGCGGCCGCGATGTCGAACTTGGTCTTCTCCGCGTCGGACGGGGTCCAGGTGTAGGACTTGTAGATCGCGGGGACGACGCCGGTCCCGGGCTGGCCGTAGCCGTTCATCACCTTCTCGACGATGGACTTGGTGTCGATGGCCTGCGCGATCGCCTTGCGGACGCGCACGTCCTTCAGGATCGGGTTGCCGTCACCGATCGGCTGGTCGACCACGTTCTTGACGCCGAAGTTGATGATGAGCTCGTTGTACCGGCGGCCGGGTGCCTTGTTCGTGGTGATGTTCTGCTCGCCCTTGAGCGCGTCGAACTGCGTCGGCGTGAGCCGGTTGATGACGTCGACCTCGCCCTGCTTCAGGGCGTTCACCGCCGCCTCGGCGTCTTTGAACTGCAGCAGCTGCAGTTCGTCCACCTTGGGCGCGCCGCGCCAGTAGTCCTTGTTCGCCTTGAACTTCACGAACTCGTTCTTCTTGTACTCGGTCAGCAGGTACGGCCCGCTGCCGACGCCGACGACGGCCATCTCGTCGGTCGAGGGGGCGTTGAGGTCCTTGATCGGCTCCCAGATGTGCTTGGGCACGATCGGGACGTCGAGCGAGGTCATGCTCGCCTGCGGGGCCTTGGTCTTGATGACGAGCGTCTTGTCGTCCGGCGCCGACACCGACGCGAAGTTGCTGACGTAGCTGCCGTTCGCGGTGCGGGCGTTCTCGTCGTCGAGCATCCGCTGGAAGGTGTACGCGGGGTCCTGCGCGGTGACCGGCTTGCCGTCGGACCACTTCATCCCCTGGCGGATGGTGAAGGTCCAGGTGAGCTTGTCGTCGGACGTCTTCCACGACTCGGCGACGCCGCCCGTGGGCTGCGTGTCCTCGGCCGAGGGCAGGGTCAGGAACTCGTAGTTGAACCGGCCCACCTGCGTCGCCGCCGACAGCTGGGCGGTGAACGGGTTCAGGTGGTCGATCCCGGTCGTGAGCGCCACCCGGAGGACCTTGCCCTGTTGCTGCGCCGCCGCGGCGGGCACGAAAGGCACCGTCGCGACCGCCGAAGCGGCGAGGACGGCGACCACGTGAAGACCACGTCGTCGCCTGGGAAAACGCTCTGTGCGCACGAAGACCACCCCATCGAAATTCGCTGTGTCCCAACCCCCGAAGCGGAAAAGTAACCACATGTCGCGGTAACCGCGCAATGACTCGCCAATACCGATCGTGCACGGCGGATGTCTTCGCGTGGTCGACAGCTACTTTACGTTCCAGTGAGGTAGCGGTGAGTCACCGTTTCGGCGCGTGAGGTGGGAACACGTGCAGTGTCCTGGGCATTCAAGGGAAGCGTGCTTGCAAAAGGCTTGCGCGCGATGATGCTCAATCGATACGTGCGACGAAGTGCGAGCAAAGCGTTTCGTCCTCTGGATGCGGTACTTGCACGCGCAACTACCGCATCCAGAGGACGAAACGCGGGACGTCAGCCGACGGAGACCTCACGCCGTCGCGCGGTGGCGGCGCCCGCGTAGAGCCACGCGAAGAGCGCCCACATGCCGGCGAAGATCAGCCCGACGGTGACGTACGCGACCGTCCACAGCACCGCGGGTGTCTCCGACTTCCGTTCCCGCTGCAGGAACTCGATCTCGGACATGA
This sequence comes from Amycolatopsis oliviviridis, assembly GCF_014654365.1. Taxonomy (GTDB): domain Bacteria; phylum Actinomycetota; class Actinomycetes; order Mycobacteriales; family Pseudonocardiaceae; genus Amycolatopsis; species Amycolatopsis oliviviridis. The sequence goes on along the minus strand of NZ_BNAY01000001.1, from coordinate 870,684 downwards.
ACGGGCGCGAACCGGACGACGCGTCGATCGCCGGGGCGTTCGCGGCGGGGTCGGCGGGCGCGTAGATCGGGGCGAGCCCCATCATCCGGTTCGGGACGTGCACGCGGATCCCGGTCTTCCACTGACCGAACACCGGCAACGGCTCGACAGTGCGGTACACGCCGTCGCCGATCTTCTCCAGCGGAGCGGTGAAGAAGTCGCCGCCCTGCCAGGCGAAACCGTTCAGCCAGACGGCGTCGTCGGCCAGATCGGGCCGCGAGATCGTGACGGTCGCGTCGACCCACCGGGGCGTGCCGCCGCCGTGCGGGTTCGAGATCGGCTGCCCGGCCGCCGCCTCCGTCAGCCGGACGTCGGCGGTGAAGTCCGCGTCGGGATCCGCCGGGACGGCGACGGCAGACATCAGGACGACCGCGCCCAGCGCACCGACGAGCCCGACCACGTGCCGGGGACCGGTCGCGGGCACCAGGGTCGCCGTCTCCTCCACTCGCTGGTACTGCCAGACGCCGATGAACGCGCCCGCGAGGGCCGCGCCGGTCCCGAACAGGACGAACAACGGCAGATGGGCCGTCGGCCAGGGATTCGGCATCAGCCACTGAGTGAACGCCGCCTCGGCGAGCATCCCGGCCGTCCCCACGAGCAGGCCCGCGACGGCGGCGAAGGTGTAGCCCTGCCGGTTGCGCATCGCGAAGGCGACGACCTCGATGATCACCGCTTCGGCGATGTACGGAAGCAGCGACGCCACGTGCAGGTCGGCGAACAGCGGGATGACGGTGAAAGACGCGCGGGCGGCGAGGAAGACCGCGACGACGATCAGCGCACCGCCCGGACCCCAGGACAGCCGTCCATAGGTGAGCGTCCAGGCGCCGATCAGGCCCACGAGCACGACCTGGGACAGCATCGGGAACTGCGGGACGCCGAGGTCGAACTCCATCAGGAACGCCGAAGCGCCCATCATCCAGGCACCGGCGAGCACCGGGCCGAGCAGGCGCACGACCGGTCCGGTCGCGCCGACCTGGCGAGCCTCGCCGAGCAGCAACTGGAGCCCGAGCACGACACAGACGCCGCCACCGATCATCAGGACGTGGGTCGGCCCCCATTCGGTGACGTCCTGGCCGAACAGCCGGTGCCAGACGTCGTCGAGCGGGAACCCGGCTATGCCGACCAGGCCGGTCGCCATCATCTGGATGGAGCCCATCGGCGCCTTCCAGTGCGGGCCGATCTTGAACGTGCGCCGGGGAAGGTCCTTCGTCGCGAGGGTCGCGCTGAGCACGCCACTGGCGAAGATGCCCATCAGTCCGAAGTAGATCGGGTAGTGCGACGGGTTCGCGAGCGGGCCTTCGTCGCGGCCGAGCTCCATGTGGATCGGCACGTCCCAGTAGACGCCGATCAGCGCCGACATCCCGGACAGGAAGGCGACGAACATCGGCAGCGCCGCCCAGCGCGGGAGACCGCTGAAGTCGCCCATCCAGTCGGCGACGCGACCGAAGACGGTCCGCTTCCCCGCGCGCTCGCGGAGGACGAAGACGGCCAAGGGCAGGAAGACCGCGGTGAACATCAGACCCGCGATGACGATCTGCCCGAATTGCGCACCGCCGGCAGGCGGGCTCTCCTGAGCCAAGAACACCGTTGTTCGCCTTCCTGCTAACCTAAGTAACTGTTACCTTTGGGTAACACGATAGGGGCACGGTCCCGGACAGGCAAGCCGGGGCGTACGACTTGGAGGACCTCGATGCGGAGGATCAGCGGGATCTGCGGGATCACCGTGGCCGCACTGCTGGCTGTGACCGGCTGTTCGGGATCGAGCGGGTCCGAGCCCGCGCCGACCACCGGCACCAAGACCGTGAAGTTCTCGATCACCGAGGGCAAGCGCACGGCGGGCCCGGAAGAGGTCGCGGTGCGGACCGGCGAGAACGTCGCGCTCGAGGTCACCTCCGACCAGGCGGACGAACTGCACGTCCACGGCTACGACAAGGCCGCCCAGCTGGCTCCCGGCGTTCCGGGAACGGTCTCCTTCACCGCGAACATCGACGGGATCTTCGAGGTGGAACTGCACAAGAGTGGCGCGGCGGTGACCAAGCTCCGGGTGAGCGGATGATCCTGGCGCACGGTCTCGGCGGCCGGTCCGATCTGCCGGTCCCGCTGTGGCTCGCGCTCTACGCCGGAGCGGCGGCCGTCGTGGTGTCCTTCTTCGCACTCACCGTGTTCTGGAAGAAGCCAAGACTCCGTGGCGCCGCCGCCGGCCGCGCGCTTCCCTTGGGCCTGCAACGGTTCGTCGACAGCACGTTCTCTCAGGTCGCGTCGCACGTGGTCGGCGTGGCGCTGTTCGTGGGCTTCCTCGCGATGGCCTGGGCCGGCCCCGGCAGTTCGGCCGACAACCCGGCTCCGGCGTGGTTCTACGTCTGGTTCTGGGTCGGCCTGGTGCCGCTTTCGCTCCTGTTCGGCCCGGTCTGGCGACGGCTGAATCCACTGAGGACGGTCGCGTCCTTGATCCCCTCCCGGCACCGCGAACTCCCGGACCGGCTGGGCTATCTGCCCGCGATCGCCGGCCTCCTGGCGTTTCTGTGGCTGGAACTGGTGTTCCCGCATTCGGACTCGCCGCGAGCGATCGCTTCGTTCTGCACCGTATATGCCGTTATACACATTGCATTTGGCGCGGCCTTCGGTCCGCGCTGGTTCGACCGCGGTGACGCTTTCGAGGTCTACGCACGCTTGGTCGCTGCCCTCTCCCCCTTCGGCAGGCGCGACGACGGGCGTCTCGTGGTCCGGAATCCGCTGGACGGGCTGCTCACCATCTCCCCCGCGCCGTGGCTGACCGCGCTGGTCCTGGTGGTGCTCGGCTCGACGGCGTTCGACGGCCTCACCCGGCTCCCCTTCTGGACGTCACTGGACGCCGGTGTCCTCGGCGGCACCGCGGGGCTCGCGGCCTGTATCGCGCTCACGTACGGCGCCTACGCGGGCGCCATCAGCCTGACCAGGCCGTATCTGCGACGCGGGTTCGACCCGTATCCCGCGTTCGCGCCGTCGCTGATCCCGATCATGGTCGGCTACACCGTCGCGCATTACTTCTCGTTCGCCGTGTTCTCCGGACAGCAGGGCTTCGGCCGCACGATCGACTACACGGTGGTCTCGACCGGCATGATCGCGCTGGTACAGATCGCCGGGATCGTCGCAGGGCACGTGCTGGCCGTAACCTCGGCACATGATCGGTCCGTCGGCGTGCTGCGCGCGAACTACGTCAAGGTGGGTCAGTACCCCATGCTGGCGCTGATGATCGGCTACACCGCGCTCGGGATCGCGCTGGTCTCCGGCTCATGACCATCGCGGCGCGGGTGATGATGATGCACCAGGGTGGCTGGGACGAGATCCTCATCTTCGTCGGTCCCGTGGTGATCATCGGGCTGCTCATCTACGTCGCGCGCAAACAGGTCCCGACGACGCCCGAAGAGGACGAGGACTAGCCCGTCATCCCACCGGGACGAAGTCGTCGCCGGTCCGGGCCGCGGCCAGACCCGGGTGCATGGACGCGCTACCCATGAAGCGTCCCTGGACGACCCGCACGTAGGAACCATCCAGGGGAAAGACGAGCACGAACTTCGCCTTGTCGTTCCCGCGCAGCATGGCTCCCTTCCTCAGATTGTCGAGGAATTCGATGATGTCGCGTTCGATCTCCTCCGCGAACTCACGCTGCTCGTCCTGCGACAGGTCGTACAGATCGGTGTCGATGTCGTAGGTGGCGCGTTTGCCGGTCACGGGATCCAGCGCCTCGAAAGCCAAACCGAGCCGGCGCCGCGGTTCGACGCCCACGACGGCCAGCCAGATCGATCCGCTCAGCTGCCATCTCGGCCCAGCGACCTCCACCTTCCACGTGGTGGTCTCCTGAAGCTCGCGCAGGAAGGCAAGGAGACCGTGGCCCGCGTCAGCTGTCATGACCAGGCATCCCACCAAGGATCAGGCTCCCGGCCAGTTCGGTGACTTCGTCCCGGCTGCGTCCGCCGTGGTCGGCGGCCATGAAGTGCTTGCCGATCAGGAGCGAGAACGCGAGCAGGCAGCGGGCTTCGACCTCGTCCTCGTCGGCGAAGATCTCGCGCATGAGCGAACGCAGGTAGTCCATCCGCTGGTTGTCGACCCGCCGGAGCCTTTCGGCCACCGCCGGCTCGCGCCGGGCCCAGTCCCGGATCGCGAGGTCGATCGGCAGCAGGCGCTCACTGCTGAGCAGACCCGCGCGCCGGATCTTCGCCCTGGCGTCGCCGCCTTCGCGGTCGACGGTCTCGAAAAGCAGATCGGTACTCCGCCGCTCCCAGGCGGAGAGCATTTCCTCCAGCAATGCGTTCCGATCGGGGAAATGGCCGTAGAAGCTGCCTTTGGTGACACCCAGCGCTTTCGCGAGCGCCTCGACACGGACCGCGCCGGGGCCTCCGGCGGCGAGGGCGAGCAGCCCCGCGTCGATCCAGGCGCTCGGCGGGGTGCGGGTTTCGGCGGCCATGTGATCACCGTATCTCCCGTCACTCCCGCACCACGACGTCGATATATACGCTACCGTATAGATGGCGGAGTTCACTGGGAGGAACAACGACATGACTGTCGGATTCGTGGCCACGCACTACCCGCACACCGACCATCACGATGCGTTCGTCGAGCGGGTCCGGCGGGTCGCCGGCGTCCTGCGCTCCACTCCGGGCTGTCTCGCCGCCGAATGCTGGGTGACGGCCGCCGGGGACGCCGTCGTGTCGATCGTGCGCTGGGAATCCGCGGCGGCTCAGGCGGCTTCGATGCAGGCCCTGGGCTCCGCGGACATCGACGTCGCCTTCGACGACCGCGAGGTCCGCCCGCGCGAGATCGTCCAGCTGGTGTCGGCATGAAACTCGCGAACACGGCCCACACCGCGCGTTCCTGGCGGATCCACGAAATCGCCGGGGATTTCGACCTCGAAGACGTCTGGGCCTTGGACACACCCGGGGGACCTGACGATTTCGCCAAGCTGGTGAAGCAGTTCTCGTCGGGCGCCTTTCCGGACGGGGCACCGGTGATCGTCCGCGCCCTGTGGGCGCTGCGCTGGAAACTCGGCGCGCTGTTCCGGCTGGACGACCGCGACTCCGGTCTCGATTCCCGGGTCGGGTCGCTGCGGAACCGGCTGCCCGAAGACCTGCGCGACACCCCGACGGGCCCGAACGAGGACTGGCTCCCGTTCACGCCGCTTTACCGGCTCGACGACGAGTTCGCCGCCGAGATGGCGAACCGGACCATGCACGGCGTCATGCACATCGCGTGGATCGAAGACGAGCCAGGCCGGTATCGCGGTCAGATGGCGGTACTGGTCAAACCCAACGGCGTGTTCGGCCGGGCATACATGGGCTTCATCAAGCCGTTCCGGTACTTGTTCGTCTACCCCGCACTCATGCGGATGATCGCGCGGGAGTGGAAGACCAGCTGAAGCCTTCGTGAGTGGTGAGGCTGGTTCTAACGGACTCGTATTTACCTACCCACTGGTGTGGCTGGCGGTCGAGTGTGGAGGATTGGGGACGTTGAACGTCCGGAATCTTCCCCTGTCATCTCGTCTGCCACCGGTCACGACCGGTACGGCCTTGATCAACGGAGGATCGGGGACGTTGAGTGTCCCCGATCCTCCGTTGATCAAGGTCCGAGACCGGGCGACCCTCGCGCAGGTCAGGCGTGGCTAGGTAAATGCAAGTCCGCTCTAACCGTCCTCGCCACTCACGAGAAAGCGGAGCGCTGGGCGCCTGTCTCGCTGTACATCAAGGCCCCCTTCCTTGAGATAGGCGCAAGGAAGGGGGCCTTCATGTACTTGGCAGGACATGAAGGTCGAGTTCCCTCGCTGGGGTGGAGCATGTGCTGGACGCCGGCGCGGCCGAGCGAGGAAGATTCCGGTCGCCAGACCCGTCCTTAACCACTCACGAGCCGCGAGCGCGCCGACTGCTCCGCACCAGCGTCATGTCCTTCTCCCGCACCGATTCGCGACAGTGCGCGCATACCGTCTCCGGCGCGAGTTCCTCGCCGCACGCGTGGCGCCACACGGTCGGCGGCGCCCCCTCCGTGACGTACCGGTCGCCCCACGCCATGAGGTTCAGCAGCACGTGGTTGAGCGCGCGTCCGGCCTCGGTGAGCACGTACTCGTAGCGCGGCGGATGCTCCTCATAGAGCCGTTTTTCGAGGATTCCCGTTTCGACGAGCTTGCGCAGCCGCGCGGTCAGGATGTCGCGGCTCGCCCCGGTGTTGCGGACGATCTGGTCGAACCGCCGCGCCCCGAAGAACACCTCGCGCAGCGCGAGCAGGCTCCAGCGCTCCCCGATCACCTCCATCGCGTTGGCGATCGAGCAGTCCCTCGGCCCTTCGGTCATGCGACCAGCGTAAACCCAGTGAGTCTTGATTTCCAACCCACTCGGCTGACACAGTGAGTTGGAAATCCCAACTCACCACTGGAGGCAGCCGTGCACGACGCGGTCATCGTCGACGCCGTCCGTACCCCAATCGGGAAGGGCAAGCCCGGCGGAGCCCTGCACGAGGTCCACCCGGTCCAGCTACTCGCCCACACGTTGCGGGCGCTCGTCCAGCGCAACGGACTCGACCCGGCCCTGATCGACGACGTCATCGGCGGCGCGGTCGACCAGGTCGGCGACCAGGCCCAGAACGTCACGCGATGGGCGGCGCTCGCGGCCGGGCTGCCGGAAACCGTGCCCGCCACCACCGTCGACCGGCAGTGCGGGAGCAGTCAGCAGGCCGTCCACTTCGCCGCGCAGGGCGTGATGGCGGGCGCGTACGACGTCGTCATCGCCTGCGGCGTCGAGTCGATGAGCCGCGTCCCGATGTGGTCCAACGTGCTGCCCGGTACCGATCCCCTCGGCCCCGGCGTCGCGGAGCGCTATCCGGAAGGCCTGGTGCCGCAAGGGATCAGCGCCGAGCTCATCGCCGCGAAGTGGTCACTCGGCCGCGAGGCGATGGACGAGTTCGCCGTCTCCTCGCACCGGAAGGCGGCGCGAGCGCACGAACTCGGCCGGTTCGCGAGCCAGATCGTGCCGATCGAGACGCCCTCGGGCCTGGTGTCCACCGACGAGTCCGTTCGCCCGGGTACAAACCTGGAGACACTGGCGAAACTGCGTCCGGCGTTCCAGGATCCCGCGATCTCCGCGCGGTTCCCGCACATCGACTGGTCGGTGACCGCGGGCAACAGCAGCCCGATCAACGACGGCGCTTCGGCCGTGCTGATCACTTCCAGCGAGACCGCGGCCCGGCTGGGCCTCCGTCCTCGCGCCCGCCTGCACAGTTTCGCCGTCACCGGCTCCGACCCGCTCCTCATGCTCACCGGCGTCATCCCGGCGACGGAGAAGGTGCTGCGACGCGCGGGCCTGCGCCTGTCGGACATCGACCTGTTCGAGATCAACGAGGCGTTCGCCAGCGTCGTGCTGGCATGGCAGCAGGAGACGGGCGCCGATCCGGCGAAGATCAACGTCCACGGCGGCGCGATCGCGCTCGGCCATCCGCTCGGCGCGAGCGGAACCCGGCTGATGGGCACCCTGGTCAACGCGTTGCACCACCACGGCGCCCGGTACGGCCTCCAGGCGATGTGCGAAGGCGGCGGCCAGGCCAACGCGACCATCCTGGAGGCGTTGTGACCGACCGGCTCCCCAAGAAGCTCGCGGGCCATCCGTCGGTTCAGGCGGTGCTCGCCAACCCGCGTGACAAACCGTCGCCGGTGATCGACGCGACCTGGCTCAAGGAGATCTGCCTCGCCGCGGGCGCCGACGACGCGGCCGCCGTGTCGCTCGACCATCCGGATCTGGCAGGCGAACGTGAGCACGTCCTGCGCGCGCTGCCCGGCACCAAGACCCTGGTCTCGCTCGTGGTGCGGATGAACCGCGACGACGTCCGCTCCCCCGCCCGCAGCGTGGCCAACCAGGAGTTCCACCGTAGCGGCGAGATCATCAACGAGGCGGGCCACACGATCGTCCGTGCCCTGCAGGACGCCGGCTATCGCGCGATCAACCCGTCGGCGACGTTCCCGATGGAGATGGAGCACTACCCCGGCCGGATCTGGGTGGTCGCGCACAAGACGGTCGCCGTCGCCGCCGGGCTCGGTGCCATGGGACTGCACCGCAACGTGATCCACCCGAAGTTCGGCAACTTCGTGCTCTTGGCGACGTTGCTGGTCGACGCGGAGGTGTCCGAACACGGCGAAGCCCTCGACTACAACCCATGCCTGGAGTGCAAGTTGTGCGTCGCGGCCTGTCCGATCGGGGCGATCTCGAAGACCGGCGAATTCGACTTCCTCGCCTGCTCGACGCACAACTACCGCGAGTTCATGAGCGGCTTCACCGACTGGGCGCAGACCGTGGCCGACAGCGAGGACGCCGCGGACTTCCGGTCCAGGGTGACCGATTCGGAGAACGTGTCGATGTGGCAGAGCCTCGCGTTCAAGCCGAACTACAAGGCCGCGTACTGCATGGCCGTCTGCCCGGCGGGCGAAGACGTGCTCGGGCCCTACCTCGACGACCGTCGAGGCTTTCTCGGGAACGTGGTGAAACCGTTGCAGGACAAGGTGGAGACCCTGTACGTGCGGCCAGGTTCGGCGGCGAAGGCCTACGCCGAACGCCGGTTTCCCCACAAGCCGGTGAAGGAGGTCGACGGCGGGTACCCGAAGCGGTAGGGGCAGCCCTACCGTGAGCCCGGGGGCCTGTCCCATGTCGGAGCGCCTCCCCATCTCCCTAACCTGGCGGCAAACCCCTGGGGAGGGCCGTCCGCATGATCGCGACCAAGCTGGTGTTCTCGTCGCTTCGCCGTCGTACGACAGGGTTCATCGCGAGTTTCGTGGCGTTGTTCTTCGGTGCCACCATCCTGATGACGTTCGCGTCCCTTTTGGACACCCGCGCGGGCGCGGGGCCGGAAGCCGCGAAGACCCTGCTGATCATGGCGTGCGTCGTCGGCGGCTGGGGTCTGGTGATCGTCCTGTTCGCGACACTTTCGACGCTGTCCCTGCTGATCCGGCAGCGCGCTCCGGAACTGGCACTGCTCAAGAGTGCCGGCGCGACGCCGTCGCAGATCGGCCGGATGATCGTCGGCGAGGCGACGGCTGTAGCCGTCGTCGCCTCGGCGGCTGCTGTCGCGCCGTCGGTCTTCGCCGGCCGGTGGCTCGTCGGGCTGCTCGGCGACACGGGGCGCGTTCCGGCCGGGTTGGAAGCGCGGTTCGGCCCGATCGCGGTCTCGCTGGGCACCGGCATCACGCTGCTGGCGGCGGTGATCGCCGCGGCCGTCGCCGCACGCCGGGTGACCAGGCGCGGGGTGGTGGAGGCGATACGCGAGGCGAGTGTGGACACCACGCCGACCGGCCGGATCCGGGTGATCGGCGCGGTGATCGTGCTGGCGTCCGGCCTCGGCTGCGGCGTGGTGACGATGACCGTGTTCACCGGGACCGAGCCCGCGCTGATGGCGATCGGCGGACAGGGCGCGATCCTCGCCGCGATCGGTTTCGCGCTCCTCTCCCCCGTATCGCTCGGCCCGATCGCCGCCGTGCTGGCCGCCCCGCTGCGACGAGCGGGCGTCAGCGGCCACCTCACCGCGGCGCACCTTCGCGTCCGGAGCCGTCAGCTCGCCGGCGTGCTCGTGCCGGTCATCCTCTTCACCGGGATCGCGACCGGCACGCTGTCCATGCAGGCCATCGAGAACGCGGCCGGTACCGCGCCGGCGGAGATCGCGAGCAGCCTCGAAACGCTCAATTACGTCGTCGTCGGGATGATCGCGTTGTTCGCCGCGGTGATGCTGGTCAACACCGTCGTGGCCGCGATCGTCGAACGCCGCCGGGAATTCGGCCAGCAGCGACTCGTCGGGGCGACACCCTCGCAGGTCTTGCGGCTGGTCGGCACCGAAGGCACCGTCCTGGTGGCGGTCGGCGTCGTGTTCGGCTCGCTCGCGGCGGCCGTCACCGTCATCCCCTACAGCGTCGCCAGGACCGGCGAGATCGTGCCGGAGCAGGCGCTCGGGTTCCACCTCGCCGTCGTTGGCGTCGCGGTGGCGCTGACCCTCGGTTCACATCTGGGCGCGGCGGCGAAGGCCCTGCGCACCCCGGCCATCCAAGCGGGCACCCGCGGCTGAAGGCCTGTCACATCTTCGCTCCCCCACACGTCAGGGATACGACTGATCGATGAAGGATGGGGACCGTGGACGAACACGACTGGCTGGCGCGGCGCTTCGAAGGGCACCGGACGCACCTGAGGGCGGTGGCGTACCGGATGCTCGGTTCGCTCAGCGAGGCGGACGACGCCGTGCAGGAGACTTGGCTGCGGCTGAGCCGGTCGGACGCCGACGACGTGGACAATCTCGGCGGCTGGCTGACCACCGTCGTCGGCCGGATCTGCCTCGACATGCTGCGCTCGCGCAAGTCGAGGCGAGAGGATCCGGTCGGCGCGCAGCTCCCCGACCCGATCATCGGCCGCGAGGACGGAATCGACCCGGAGCACCAGGCGCTGCTCGCGGATTCGGTCGGACTGGCGCTCCTGGTCGTGCTCGACACGCTGGACCCCGCCGAGCGGCTCGCGTTCGTGCTGCACGACATGTTCGCCCTGCCGTTCGACGAGATCGCGCCGATCGTGGGCCGGTCCTCCGCGGCGACCCGGCAGCTCGCCAGCCGCGCCCGCCGTCGTCTGCAGGGCTCGCCGACCGTCCCGGACGCGGACCTGAGCCGTCAGCGAGAGGTCGTCGACGCGTTCTTCGCCGCCGCGAGGGACGGCGACTTCGACGCGCTGGTCTCGGTGCTCGATCCGGACGTCATCCTCCGCTCCGAGGGCGGCGTGGCTCCGGCCGGGACTTCGCGCTTCGTGCGCGGAGCGGCCGCTGTCGCGAGCCAGGCGCTCATGTTCCGGTCGGCGGGTACCGGCGGGGTGCCGCGTCCCGCGCTGGTCAACGGCGCGGCGGGGATGGTCGTCACCCACGACGGCGTCCCGACGACGGTCTTCGCCTTCACCGTGGTGGACGGGAAGATCGCCGCCATCGAGATCCTGGCGGACCCGGACCGGCTCGCCGCTCTCGATTTCGAAGCCCTCGGCTGAAGTGTCATGAAAGGGCCTTTCAGGACGTTTTTCGTCCTGAAAGGCCCTTTCATGACATGCGCGCTGCCGGGATCAGGAGGTCGGGAAGTTGTCCGCGGTGCGGATGCGGTCCCGGATCCAGACACCGGCGGGCTTCAGCGGCCCTGTACCGGTGAACGAACTGCCCGCGCAGGTGCCCGGCTTGAACACCGCACCCGAACGGTTGTCGTCGGAGAAGTTCCAGTTGGTCCAGCTGATCTTCTTCGACGCCAAGAAGTCCAGGTACTTCTGGGAGTTGGTGAAGTCGTTTCCGCCGTCACCGCTGGCGGTCTGGGTGCCGAACTCGGTCACGAACAGCGGGATCTTGCTCGCGGCCCGGGTCAGCGCGTTGAAGTACTCGGTTTTGTGCGACGCCGCGTAGAAGTGGAACGTGTACATGAAGTTGGTGGCACGCACCGGGTTGTTGATGATGTCGGTCTCGTTGCGGCCGTCGGAGATGCCGAGCGAGCCCCAGCCGTGGGTGCCGACGAGCACGACGCCGTCGGAGTCCTGGGCGCGGATGACCGGGATCATCTGCTCCGCGTAGCTGCGGACGCGGTCCCAGCTGACGTTGTTGGGCTCGTTGGCGATGTCGTAGATGATGTTGGTCTTGTCCTTGTGCCGCTGGGCGATCTCGGTGAAGAACGTCTTGGCGCGGCTGAGGTTCGCGTTCGGGTCGCCCGGGGTCAGCTGGTGCCAGTCGACCAGCGCGTACATCCCGCGTTTGGTGGCTTCCTCGATGTACCCGTGCACCATGTCGGTGAACTTGCGCGGGTTGGTCTCGTAGCCCCCTTCCTGGATGTACATCGAGATCCGGAGGACATCGGCCTTCCAGTCGTTGGCCAGCGCGTCGAGCGAAGCGGTCTTCACGCATTGGCTGTACCACTGGATTCCGTGGGTGCTCATGCCACGGAGCTGGATCGGTTTGCCCGCGGAGTTGCAGAGCTGGAGCCCGCAGACCTTCAGCTGTCCGTTGACCGCCGCCGGACTGCCCGGCGGCAGCGCGGCGGCTGCCTGCGTTGCGGGTTCTGCCGCGGTCTCGGCGGCCGTCGAGGTGCTCGCGGCGGCGACCGGGGCCAGCAGTCCGGCGGCCAGTGCGGCCGTCACCCGGAGACGGATCTTGTCCCAACGCATTCGGCTTCTCCTCTCGCGTCGGCGGCACCGGCGTTGGCGCGCCGACGGTCAGGGCGGCGGGATTAAATAGGAAACTTTCCTTACTATTGGAAAGTAAAGGAGAGATTACCCACGGGATCGACGGACGGTCAAGACTTGACCACCGACTGTTTCAGCCACCTCGTGCATGCTCGGGGCGTGACGACGATCGTGGCCTTCCACGCGCACCCCGACGACGAAGCGCTGCTCACCGGCGGGACCCTCGCCCGCGCCGCGGCGGACGGGCACCGTGTCGTCCTGGTGACCGCCACGATCGGCATGAAGGGCGTGGACCCGTCGCGCTGTGCCGAACTGGAGGCGAGCGCGAAGGTGCTGGGCGTCGAGCGGGTCGTCCACCTCGGATACGCCGGCAGCGGTCACGGCGCGATCCTCTATCCGGACCCGCCGGGCTGGGTCCGCTTCGTCCGCGCGAGCACCGACGAAGCGGCCGCGCGCCTCGTCGCGATCCTGCGCGAGGAGCGGGCGTCGGTTCTGCTGAGCTACGACCGCAACGGCGGGTACGGCCACCGCGACCACGTCAAAGTGCACGAAGTCGGCAAGCGAGCGGCCGAACTCGCCGGCGACGTCCGGCTGCTGGAAGCCACCATCCCCCGTGACGCCGTCGCGCGGCTGGTGCGGCTCGTGCGCCTCGCGCGGATCCCGTTCCGCTACGACGTCGACGCGCTCCTCCGCGCCTACAGTGCCCGCGCCGAGATCACCCACGCCTTCGACATCCGGCGTTTCGCACGCCAGAAGCAGGCCGCGATCGCCGCTCATTCCTCTCAGGTGAAGGGAAACGGCAGGCTCGCGCCACTGATGCGCGTCGTGACCAGGCTCCCCGCACCTCTCTTCGGTCTCGTGTTCAACCGCGAGTGGTTCATCGACGCGACACCGCGCGGCTCACGAACCTGACCGGCGGGCCCGGTACGCGGCGGCCTTCACGCGGTTTTGGCAAGCCAGACCACAGAATCGCTTGATCTGCGCCTGGCTCGCGTCGAGATACACCTGGTCGCAGCGCGGCGCCGCGCACAACCCGACGCGATGCGGGATGTGATCACCGAGCGCCGCGGCCACCGACACCGCCAGCCCGGCCGCCCACTGCTGCACGAAATCGGCGTCGGGACTGTGGAAATGCAAGTGCCACGACTGTTCTCCGTGCCGGTGCAGGTACGGACGGGCCTTGCTGTCGACGAGCATCCGGTTGAGCAACCCGGCCGCCTTGTCGTGCTCCCGACGGGACAGCGACTCGATGATCTCCCGCAGCCGCGACGCCACGGTTCGGAGCCTTTCCGCCACCGGGAGATCCACCTGACCGTCCACCGGTCCGAGCGCCTCGGCGGCCGCGCGGACCAGTTCATGGCCGCCGAGCACGGGCTTCAGCCTGCCGTGGACGTGCTGCCCGGTCAGGGCGTTGATCAGCGCGACCCCCGTTGCGAGGTGCATCGCGTGGTGCCCGTCGAGTCTTGCCCCCTCCGGCTCGTCAGCCATCCTTCCCCTCTCCCCCGACGTCACTGGTTCGCAGGACGCCTTCGGTGACGCTACCAAAGGCCCGCGACGCCGCAAGGGTGGTGAAGTCGTTCGGAGCAGCGGAATCCCGCTAAGGGCGCAAAGTTCGTCCACTGTGGACAATGACGCCTGCGGACGGACCTGCCGCGGGTCTTGCGGTCCGCAGGGCGACCGGCGAGGGCAAGCGAGCGTCGGTCGAGGTGCTTGCCCGCCTGCTGTACATGAAGGGTGCGAAGGTCGAGTTTCCTTCGCTGAGCCGCGTGAAGGGGGCCTTCACGCGCGCCCGCTGTGACTGCTGGTGCAGATGGGGCGAACGTGGCGATCGTCGATTCCGTGAAGGCCTCCGTGAGGGACCCAGAGTCCCTCACGGAGGCCTTCACGGACCAGACCTGCGACCGACCGCAGCCAGGATCCAGCAGGTACCTGAAATCCATCCGGCACCGCCACCCACCCGCCCGCCACGGAGGTAGATCCACGTCACCTTTATTTAGTAGTTAGTAACCAGTAACTTAAGACCATGGCCGGACGGATGAGCGGAACCGAACGACGAGCCCAGGTGCTGACCATCGCGGCGAAGGAGTTCGCCGATCACGGGTTGCACGGGGCGTCGACAGAGGCGATCGCGCGGGAAGCGGGGATCACGCAGGCCTACATCTTCAGGATGTTCGGGACGAAGAAGGCCCTGTTCCTCGAACTCGTCCAGGCGGCGTTCGAAGCCGTCAGCGAAGGGATGCGAGAAGCGGGCGGCGACAAGCACGGACTGGACGCGCTCTCGGCGATGGGCGCCCGGTACTTCGACCAGCTCGCCGACCGGACCGGGTTGTTGCTGCAGCTGCAGGGCTTCGCCGCGTGCGGAGACCCGGAGGTCCGGGACGTGGTCCGAGGGTGTTTCGCGCGGATGTGGGACACGACCGAGGATGGCACCGGGCTCGAACCGGTGTCCGTCAAGGCGTTCCTCGCCTTCGGGATGCTGCTGAACGCCGGGGCCGCGATGGACGTCGGGCAGGTCGACGCACGGTGGGCGGACGGCGTCCGCACCAGGATCCAGGCGGGACTGTTCGCGCACATCACGAGCGAGACGAACCGATGAGCGCCCGGCGGGACGGACGGCTGAGCGCCGCGCTGGTGTGCACGGCGCTGTCGGCCGCGGTGGTCGGCAGTGTCGGGGCGCCCCTCATCACCCCGGTCGCCACCGGCATGCACGTATCCCTCGGCGCCGCGCAATGGACGCTGACCATCACCTTGTTCGCCGGCGCGATCGCGGGCCCGGTTCTCGGGCGGCTCGGCAGCGGCCCCTATCGCCGAATCACGATCCTCACCGCCCTCGCCCTGGTCGCGGTCGGCGGTCTGTTGACGGTTCTCCCGCTTCCGTTCGCGGCGTTGCTGATCGGACGCGGTCTGCAGGGTCTCGCCGTGGCCGTGGGTGCGCTGCTGATGAGCGTCGCCCGCGCTCACCTGCCACCGGAACGATCGACATCGACGATCGCCCTGCTGTCCGTCGCGTCGACGGTGGGCATCGGGGTCGGCTATCCGGTGATCAGCCTTCTCGACCAGATCGCAGGGCTGCGCGCCGCCTATGGACTCGGCTTCGTGTTGTCCACCGCCGGACTGGCGATCGCGTGGCGCGCGCTGCCCGCCGAGGAGCCCGGCGAGCGCCCTCGGATCGACGTCCTCGGTGCGCTTCTCCTCGCTCTCGGGACGCTCGGCCTTCTCCTGGTCATCGCCCAGCCTTCGATCTGGGAAACCACCTGGCTGGCCGGTGGCGTCCTCGCCGGTTCTGTCGCGATCCTCGCCGTCTGGGCGATCATCGAACTACGCGCCTCGGCACCGCTGGTGAACCTGCGGCTGCTGCGCCAAGGGCATCTCCTGCGCGCGAACGTGGCGATCCTCATCGCCGGGCTGGGCCTGTATCTGCTGTTCAGCCTGCTCACCCGCTACGTGCAGACTCCCGGCGGCGCCCCGTACGGATTCGCGCTCCCCGGCGTCGCAGCCGGTGCGGCACTGATTCCGTTCTCGCTGCTCGGATTCGTCGCGGGGAAGTCGATGCCGCGCCTCGTCGCGCGTATCACCGAGCGGTGGACTTACGCGCTGTCGGCCGGGATCGCCATCGCCGGCGCGCTGCTGTTCGTCGTCGCCGGCACCTCGCTCCTGGCCGTGCTCACAGCGATCGGGCTGCTCGGCTTCGCCGTCGGCGGCATCTTCGCCTTGATGCCCAAGCTCGTCCTGGCCGGTGTGCCTCAAGACGAGACCGCCAGCGTGCTCTCGATCAACCAGATCATCCGGAGCATCGGTTTCAGCCTCGGCAGCGCGCTCGCCGGTTCCCTGCTCGCCGCCGCGACCCCGAGCGGAAGCCTGCTCCCCGACCGAAGCGGCTACCTCACCGCCGCGCTCTGGGCGTTGCCCCCGCTCGTGGCCAGCGCGCTCATCGTCACCACCGCGGCGGGCCGGCGTCCACGATCTTCTGCGAAAGCTCCAGCGGATCGAGATGCATCAGCGACTCCATCCACCACGTCATCCCGGCCTGCCCCAGCGCGGGCAGATCGACCTTGATCGGCTCTTCCCACGCGGGACTCGCGTTCCCGGCGACCGCGACGTCGAAGGGACGGCCCGGTTCCAGCCCGGCGAGGCCGAGCGCGCGATGGGTATCGGCGATCTCTTCGGCGGTCGGCGTGTGATCCTCCGGGTTCGGGAAGATCCCGTCGCACAACGCCGCTCGCCGGACCACGCGCGGGTTGTCGGTGGAGCTGGCCACCCAGATCGGGATCGGGAACGGCTCGGGCGGGGCTTCGGCGAGCGCGACCTGATAGTGCGCGCCGTCGTGGTCGAACCGCTTGCCGGACCAGATCGCACGGATGACGTCGAGGCCTTCGTCGAACATCGCCGATCGGGTCAGCAGGTCGGTCTGCTCACCGAACCGGCTGAAGTCACCGGATTCGTCGGAGCCGAGCCCGGTGCCGAGGATCAGCCGCCCGCCGGAGAGCCTGCTGACCGTCGACGCGTGCCGGGCGACCACCCACGGTCGGCGCCGGGCGGGCGGCGTGATCATCGGCCCGAACAGCAATCGGCTGGTGGCGTGCGCGATGGCGCCGAGCGTCGTCCATGGGTCCGCGATGGGCATCGTGTCCGCGACCACGTGATCCCACAGGAAAAAGCCGTCCCAGCCCGCGGCCTCGGCACGCACGGCGAGGTCGACGAGCACCCCGGGCTCACCGAACGGGCCGAAAGGCGGCAGATAGACGGCGTGGCGGACCGTGCTGCCGGTCAAGTCGATCATCTCCCCAACGTCATCGTCGAAGTCCCCGGACGGCCGCTTGTTTACGCCGTTCACTCACGTTAGCGTCCGGAAGATGGCGGACACCGGTGAACGATCGTCGAAGTGGCCGGAGCATCGGGGAAGATTACGCCGGGGAGCCGGTCTGCTTCTCGCCGTCTCACTATGCGCGACACTTTCGGCCGTGAACGCGTCCGCATCGCAGGACGACGGCTGGTCCCGGGACTTCTACTGGGGCGTGGCGTCGTCGGGTTACCAGTCCGAAGGCAGCGCCCCGGACAGCAATTGGAAGCGGTTCGTGGACCGCTCCGCGGGCAAGGACGGCGTCGACGAGTACCGGGATTCCGTCGATTTCCGGCACCGCTACGCCGACGACATCCGTCTCGCGGCCGGGCTCGGCGTCAACACCTACCGCTTCGGCGTCGAGTGGGCTCGCGTCGAACCCTCGCCCGGCCGGTGGGACGAGACCGAGCTGGCCTTCTACGACGACGTGCTCCGGCAGGTCCGGGCCGCGGGCATGACCCCGATGATCACGCTCAACCACTGGGTCTACCCGGGCTGGGCGCTCGATCAGGGTGGCTGGGCCGAAGGACGGACGGCCGACGCGTGGCTGGAGTTCAGCCGGAAGATCGTCCAGCGCTACGCCGGACAGGACGTCCTCTGGGTGACGTTCAACGAACCGCTCGTCTTCCTCCAGAACGAACAGAAGGTCGGCGCGCTGAGCGCGACGCGGTATTTCGCGGCGCAGTCCAACGTCGTCCAGGCGCACCGGCGGGCCTACGACCTGATCCACGAACTCGATCCGACCTCCAAGGTCACCAGCAACCAGGCCTACATCACCGGGGTCAACGGGATGGCCGACTGGTTCTTCCTCGACCAGGTCAAGGACAAGCTCGACTTCATCGGCATCGATTACTACTACGGACTCAGCATCGACAACTGGACGGTGTTCGCCGCCGCGTCGGACAAGTTCTGGGACGTCAAGCTCCAGCCCGAGGGCATCTACTACGCGCTGCGCAGCTATCACAACCGGTTCCCGCGCCTGCCGCTCTACATCGTCGAGAACGGCATGGCGACCGACAACGGGAAACCGCGGGACGCGGACTACTCCCGCGGTGACCACGTGCGCGACACCGTGTACTGGCTCCAGCGGGCGAAAGCCGACGGGATGAACCTCATCGGCTACAACTACTGGAGCCTCACCGACAACTACGAATGGGGCAGCTACCGCGCCCGGTTCGGACTGTACACAGTGGACGCCTTGACCGACCCCGCGCTGAACCGGCGCCCCACGGACGCCGTCCCCGCCTACCGGGAACTGGTCGGCGCGGGTGGCGTACCGCAGGGCTTCCGGCTCAAGCGCGGGCCCGGGACCTGCTCTCTCGTCGACGGGCTGAACAGTTGCCTCAACCCGGCGAAGGTGAACGGGCCCCTGGCACCGTTGAAGTGACCGTCCACATCAGACGGCCATCGGTTCGCGCACGAGTTCGAGCCGCCTGCCTTCGAAGGTCCGCCGCATCCTCCGGTCATGGGTGACGATCACGAGCGCGCCGGAGTACTCCGCGAGCGCCTGCTCCATCTCCTCCACGAGATCCGGGGCGAGGTGGTTGGTCGGCTCGTCGAGCAGCAACAGGTCGGACCCGGCCGTCACCAGCCTGGCCAGTTCCAGCCTGCGGCGCTGCCCGACCGACAGCTCCCGGACCGGCTTGCGCAGATCCGGCGCCCGGAACAGACCCAGTGACAGCAACCGCTGGGCGGCCTCCTCCTCGTCGTCGTCTCCGGCGAACACGGTGAGGACGGTCCGGGCATCGACGGCGAGCCCGCCGTTCTGGTGCAGGAACCCGATCCGGCCCGTCCGCTCAGCCGACCCGGTCGACGGCGCCAGCTCACCGGCGAGCACTCGCATCAGGGTCGTCTTGCCCGCCCCGTTGGGACCGGTCACGAGCACCCGCTCGCCGGGCAGCACGCTGAGCGATGTCCGAGGCAGGCGGCCGTCCACCGACACGCCGTCCACCTTGACCACGTACCGATCGGCCTCCGCCTTCCCCGCCGCGATCCGCCCGGTGAACCGAAGTGGCTGCGGCGGGGGCGGGACCGGGTCCGCTTCGAGTCGTTGGATCCGCTCGCGAGCCGACCGGATCCGGCTCATCGCCCCGTGCGCCCGTGAGCGAGCCCGGAACGCGCCCGCCCCGCTGAACGCCGCCGGGGCCTTGCGCGGGATCGCCGAGAACCGGTCGATGTTGACGTCCGCCATCCGTTCGTAACGGGACTTCTCCAGCCGCCACTCCTCGTACTCGCGGACCCACCTGGCCCGGGCGGCCTCCTTCGCCGCGAGGTAGCCCGCGTAGCCGTTGCCGTGCCGGTGCACGGTCCGGCGGTCGGCGTCGACCTCGAGGATCGTGGTGGTGACCCGGCTGAGGAACATCCGGTCGTGGGTGATCGCGACCAGCCTGCCGCGATGCCCGCGGAGGTGGTTCTCCAGCCAGGCCACGGCTTCGTCGTCGAGATCGTTGGTCGGCTCGTCCAGCAACAGCAGTTCGGGTGACGAGGCCAAAGTGGCCGCGAGCGCCAGCCGGGACCGCTGCCCGCCGGACAGGGTGCCCAGCGCGCGACCGCGATCGAGGCCGGGCTGCCCGAGGCCGTGCAGTGCGACCTCCACCCTGGCGTCGGCCTCGTAACCGCCGCGGGCCTCGTAGGCGGTCATGAGGTCGCCGTACGCGGCCAGTTCTTCGGCGTTCTCCAGCGATTTCTCGGCCGCCCGCAACCGGGATTCCAGGTCCCGGATGTCGGCCAGCGCGAGGTCGATCGCTTCCCCGACCGTGGCGGTGTCGGGCAGCTCCAGGGTCTGCGGGAGATAGCCGACGCCGCCGGGTGCGGTGACGGTCACCGTGCCGTTGTCGGCCCGGTCGCGGCCGGCGATCAGCCGCAGCAGGGTGGACTTGCCCGAGCCGTTGTCGCCGATCACGCCCGCCTTCTCCCCCGGTTTGGCGGTGAAGGAGACCTGGTCGAGCACGACCTGGTCGTCGAAACGTTTGGTGACACCGGAGAGCACGAGTTGTGTTCCGGGATTTCGATGCGGGGTACGCATAGGGGCGTCCTCCTGATTCTCGGCACGGCCGATCGCGATCGGGCAGGAAGGTCCGCATGCGGCGAAGAAAGAAAGAGCGCACGCGGAAGGACGCGGCCCGGCGGAGCGAAGGCTCTACGCCAGGGCCGCGTCGAAGGCGAGAATCACAGAGTGAAGAAAATCCCCATGCCGGAGACGGTAGCGGGAGGACGCGGCCGGGTAAAACGAATTAAAGGTTGTGTACGGGTTCACAGAGTGGTCTGTGTCCCCATACCGCGACAACGACGCCCCAGTGACCGAGAATCGACAGTGGAGGTTTTCGCGGTCTGAGGGAATGGGGTTCCTCGTGCACGGGTCCAGCGGTCCGATCGCCCGGTTCCGGCGACGGCTCTTCCCGGGTCACAACTCGCTGGCCCGCGGCTCGGACCGGTTCGAAGCCCTCCTCCTCAAACTCGTCATCCTCGCGGCGCTCCTCGCCATCCCCGTCGCGGCCGCCGTCGGATCGGCCAACCACGGCAGGCAGGTGGCCGCGGCCGCCACCGACGCGGCCGGGCGGCACGCCACCACCGCGTACCTGCTCAAGGCCGCCCCAGTCCGTATCGTCGACAGCGAGAGCGTCGGGACCGACGACTCGGCCACCGAGGCGACCTGGACCGACTCACGCGGCGCCCGGCACACCGGCGGCGTCTTCGCGACACCGGGCAGCCCCGCCGGATCGCCCGTGCCGATCTGGGTCGACGCCCGCGGTGAACTCACCGCCGCCCCGAGGACGGCGTCGACGGCGGTGTTCGATTCCGTGCTCGTCGGTCTCTGGCTCTGGTTCGCGGTGGTCGCCGCGCTCGTCCTGCTCCAGCGGGTCGTCCGGCTGGTGCTGGACCGGCACCGGGCCGCGGCTTGGGAGCGTGCCTGGGCGGTCTATCCGCGGTCCGGTTCCTGGCCCTGATCCCGGGAGCGAGGACAAAGGGCCTCGGCTAGGGTGCCCGGCATGCGCATCATGATCTCGGCGGACATGGAGGGCGCCACCGGCGTCACCTGGACCGAGGACGTCATCCCGGGCACCGAACAGTGGCAGCGATTCCGGCGCCTGTTCACCGGCGACGTCAACGCCACCATCGCCGGCCTGTTCGACTCCGGGGCCACCGACGTACTCGTCAACGAGGCGCATTCCTCCCAGCGGAACCTCCTCCTCGAAGACCTCGACGGCCGCGCGCGCATGCTCACCGGCAGGCACAAGCCGCTCTCGATGATGCAGGGGATCGAGACCGGCGTGGACGGTGTCGTCTTCCTCGGCTACCACGCCGGGGCCGGTTTCGACGGCGTCCTGTCCCACACCTACCTGGAGAATCAGATCACCGGGGTGTGGCTCGACGACGTTCCCGCCAGCGAAGGCAGGCTCAACGCCGCGATGGCCGCCGAGTACGGCGTCCCGGTGCTGGTCGTGTCCGGCGACGACAAGGCCTGCGACGACGCCCAGGACTACGCGCCGGAGGCTGAGCTGGTCACGGTGAAGGAGTGCATCAGCCGCTACGCCGCGATCTGCCTCCCGCCCGCCAGGACCGCCGAGCTGCTGTCCTCGGCCGCGTCGGACGCGATGAACCGGGCGGGCCGGGTCGAGCGGTTCACCACTCACCACCGGATCGAGGTCGAGTTCGACGCGAGTCATCTCGCGCAGGCCGCGGCGGTGATCCCGACGGTGGAACAGATCGGCGTGCGGCGGGTCGGTTTCGACGCGCCGGACATGACCGAAGCGATGAAGGCGTTCAAGATCGTCACGGCGATCGCGGCCGGGGCGGTGCAGGGTATCTATGGCTGAGCTGAATGTCGTCGAAGTCTGTTCGCGCCTGATCCGGTTCGACACCACGAACCGGGGCAACGGGGACTCCGAGGGCGAGCGCGAAGCCGCCGAGTACGTCGCGTCGCTCCTGTCCGGGCTCGGGATCGATTCGAAGATCATCGAGTCCGCGCCCAGGCGCGCGAACGTGATCGCCCGGGTGCCCGGCACCGACCCGAGCCTGCCCGCGCTGCTCGTGCAGGGACATCTCGACGTCGTCCCGGCCGACGCCGCCGACTGGTCGGTGGACCCGTTCTCCGGTGAGGTGCGCGACGGGTTCCTCTGGGGCCGCGGCGCGGTCGACATGAAGGACTTCTGCGCGATGGTGCTCGCCGCCCTCGCCACCGGTTTCCGGCCGCGCCGGGACCTCGTCCTGGCGTTCGTGGCCGACGAGGAGGACAAGGGTGACTACGGCGCGCACTGGCTCGCCGCGACGCACCGGGACCTGTTCGACGGCTGCGCGGCCGCGATCAGCGAATCGGGCGCGTACACCTACCACGTTCCCGCCGCCGACGGCCGGACCGTGCGGCTCTATCCGGTGGCGACGGCCGAACGCGGCACCGCGCATCTGCGGCTGACCGCGAAGGGGCGCGCGGGGCACGGTTCACGCCCCAACGACGAGAACGCGGTCACCCGGCTGGTCACCGCGCTCGGCAAGATCGCCGCGCATCGCTGGCCGGTCCAGCTGACCCCGACGGTCCAGGCCTTTCTCGAACGCACCGGCGAGGCGCTCGGCGTCCCGGTCGATCTGTCCGATGTGGACGGAACGATCGCGCGGCTCGGGCCCGCCGGGGCGCTGGTGGTGCCGACCGTCCGCAACAGCACGACGCCGACCATGCTCGACGCCGGGTACAAGGTGAACGTGATCCCCAGTTCGGCCGAGGCCCAGGTGGACGTGCGCGTCCTGCCCGATGCCGAACCCGGGCTGTTCGCCGAACTCGACGCGATGCTCGGCGAGGGCGTCACCCGTGAGTTCGTCGCGCATCAGCCGCCGGTCCAGGCACCGGTCGATTCGCCGTGGTTCGACGCGATGGCGGACGCGCTGCGCTCGCAAGACCCCGAAGCCGTCGTGGTCCCCTACTGCATGGGCGGCGGTACGGACGCGAAGGCGTTCAGTCCGCTCGGGATCGACTGCTACGGCTTCGCGCCACTGTGGCTTCCGGAAGGCTTCCCCTACCGCGCGATGGCGCACGGCGTGGACGAACGCGTCCCGGTCGAGGGCCTGCGGTTCGGCACCCGGGTACTGCGGCACTTCCTGGAGAACTGCTGAGCAGGACGAAGACGTGACTCGCGTGCGCGGGCGGCGAACTCGCGTGAGGGAAGGCGGAACTCACGTGATGAGACACCGCACTCGAGTGTGCGGTGTCTGATCACACGAGATCCGTCTCCCGTCACCCGAGATCCGTCTCTGATCACGTGAGTTCGGTGGCGTGACCCACTACGTTTGCGGGTGGCTCGACCACAAGTGACTCCAGGAGGCCGCCGGTGAAGTCGGTCGCGCGACTCGTACGGGACGAACGGACGGACTTCGCCGCGTTCCTGCGGACACTGACCCCCGAGCAATGGGACGCGCGGACATTGTGTTCGGAGTGGACGGTTCGGGAAGTGGTCACTCACGTCGTCGACTACGACGCCCTGCGCTTCCGCGATCTGTTCACCCAGGCCGTCCGCGGCGGGCTGCGGCTGGACCGGATGAACGCGCTCGGTCTCGCGCGCGAACCCGGCCGGACGCCGGACGAACTGATCGCGAGAATCGAGGACAACCTCGAACCCCGCGGCCTGACCGCCGTGTTCGGCGGACGGGTCGGGCTGCTCGACAGCCTCGTCCATCAACAGGACATCCGGCGGCCGCTCGGACTCCCCCGCGACATTCCCCCGGAGCGGCTGCGGCACGCCTTGGCCTTCGCGCGCCACGCCCGGGTCATCAAGGCCGACAAGCGCGCACGGGGGCTCCGGCTCGTCGCGACGGACCTCGACTGGTCGGCCGGTTCCGGACCCGAACTCCGCGGCCCCGGGGAGGCGATCCTGCTGGCGATCGCCGGACGGGACGCGGCTTTGGGCGAACTTTCCGGGCCTGGCGCGGCGATCCTCGCTTCCCGGTTGGACGGCTGAACCCAGGTCAGCCCGGGAAGGCTTCCGAAAGCAAGGCGAAGGCGGTGTCCAGCCGCTGACGATGGTCCGCGACGAGTTCCGCGAGCTCGTCTCCGGCGAGGCGGCGCCGGACGGTCGCCACGGCCACCGTGCGGTACGCGGCGACGACGAGCGCGGCGACCAGTGCGCTGTCGCCCGAGAACCGGGCATCACCGTCGAGTTCGCTTGCCAGCTCCGCGTCGATCTCGTGCTCGAATTCACGAAGCCGGGAGACGAGCGCCCGCGACCCGGCGACCGTGCGCATGAGCGGCAAGGCATCCTCGCTCAGGCCGGACAGCGGGTGCTGTTCCGCGACCAGCCCGGCGGCCAGGGCGTGCAGTGCTTCGACGGCACCGACATCGTCCGCCCGCTCACGGATCGCCGCCCGCACCATGCCGACGGCGTCCGGGAGCCGGTCGAGCGCGATGTCTTCCTTGCGATCGAAGTGCGAGAAGACCGTCACCTTCGAAACACCGGCCGCGGCGGCCACCTCGGCGACGGTGACGTCGTCGAAACCGCGCTCGACGAACAGCTCCGTCCCGACAGCGGCGATCTGCGCCCGTGTCTTCGAACCGCCCCGGTCTCCTCGCTTCGCCATGTGACAAGCTTACCTTTACTCATTAAGCTTACCAAGTAAACTTACCGAGTAAGGTTTGGAGTGGTCATGGAGCGAACCGATGTGATCGTGGTCGGAGCGGGACCCACCGGCCTGTTCGCCGCGAGCGAGCTGGCGCTGCGAGGAGTGCGGGTGACCGTGCTGGAGCGGCTGGCGGAGCCGGATCCGACGATCAAATCCGGCTCGATCAACGTCGCCAGCGCCGAAATCCTGGACCGGCGTGGTCTGCTGCCCGCCGCGGAGGAGGTGCAACGCCGTCGTCTGGCGGAGGCGACCGCGTTCACCGACGGCCGCTCGAACCGGACGGTGCGCGACTTGACCGCGGCGGCGGGCCGGACCTCCCGCCGGTTTCCGGTCCTCGGGCATTTCGCGGGGCTCATGTTCCGGCACGACCTGGTCGACCAGACCGATCCGGTCCTGGCCGCGCACGCGGCGGTGGCGAACGGGATCTTGGTGCCGCAGCACGACCTCGAACTGCTGCTCGGCGAGCACTGCGCCAGGCTGGGTGTCGGGATCCGGCGCGGTGTCGAGGTCCGGGACCTGCGTAGCACCGGCGCCGGCCTCGACGACGATGCCGATGTGGTGGTCGAGACCAGCGCGGGCGACTTCACCGCCGGGTGGGTCGTCGCGGCCGACGGCGGGCGGAGCGTCGTCCGCAAGCGGCTCGGCGTCGACTTCGTGGGCACCGACCCGGAACTGGTGGGTTATCAGGCCATCGCGGATTTCGACGACCCGAGCGAACTGCGCCGCGGGTGGAACTGGACGCCGCGCGGGATCTACACCTACGGACCGGTGCCGGGACGCATTCTCGTCGCCAGGTTCGCGCCGCAGCCCGAGGACAAGAACGCGCCCGTGACCGTCGAAGAACTGCAGAGCGCGGTCCGCGACGTCACCGGCGTCCCGGTGACGATCACGGGCCTGCGGGGGCGGGCGACCCGCTGGTCGGACAACGCACGCCAGGCCCGGACCTACCGCCAGGGCAGGGTGTTCCTCGCCGGCGACGCCGCCCACGTGCACTCGCCGTTCAGCGCCCAAGGCCTCAACCTCGGCCTCGGTGACGCCGTGAACCTCGGCTGGAAACTCGCCGCGACCGTGAACGGCCAGGCCCCCGCCGGGCTGCTCGACACCTACCACTCCGAACGGCATCCGATCGGAGCGTGGGTCCTGGACTGGACGCGGGCCCAGGTGGCGCTCATGCGCGGCGACGAACGGACCGCTCAACTGCGGAAGGTCGTCGGTGACGAATTGTTCGCCGTCCCCGGCGCGACCAACCGGATGATCGCGCTCTCCTCCGGGATCCTGCAGCGGTACGACGTCGCCGACGACGCCACAGCTCCGGTCGGCTCGATCACCGGGGACGTCGAACTGAAGTCCGGCTCACGACTCGCCGATCACGCGCACGACGGCCGATTCGTGCTCGTCGACAGCTCACCTGACGGCCGGTACGCCGACGCGGTCCACGGGCCGGCCGACCGGATCGCCTACACGGCGGATCCGGCCGCCGACACGGCGAGCCTGTTCGTGCGCCCGGACGGGATCATCGCCTGGGCGGACACCCCGAGGACTCGGCCGACAACGCGCGCAAGCTGCTCGACGTCGCGATCCGACGCTGGATCGGCTGAATGCCTCAGAGGGCGGTGGAGCGGCTCAACGACTCCCAGGCGGCCAGCTCCGCCGCCCTCGCCTCGTGCGTGGCCCGGAGACCGTCGACGGCGTCGTCCCCGAGGGCGAGCCGGAGCGGCGGGTTGTCGCCGTCAAGCACCTTCAGGATCGCGGCCGCGGCCTTCGCGGGGTCGCCGGGCTGGGAACCGTCCATCCCTTCCACGAAATCCCGGATGGTGCCGGTGGATTCACGATAGGCGTCGATCACCCGCGAACGCTGCAACCGGCTGCCGCCGAACTCGGTCCGGAACGCGCCGGGCTCCACGATCAGCACCTGCACGCCGAACGGCGCGACCTCGGCGGCGAGAGCCTCCGACATCGCTTCCAGGGCGAACTTCGCCGAGCAGTAGGCCCCGAACCCGGGCGGGCTCTGCTGCCCGCCCATCGAACTCATCTGCACGATCGCCCCGCTGCCCTGCTCCCGCAGGTGTGGCAGGACGGCCTTCGTCACCTCGACGGCACCGAAGAACATCACGTCCATCAGCGACCGCAGATCGGGCATGGTCAATTCCTCGACCGCGCCGACCGAGCCGTGGCCGGCGTTGTTGACCACGACGTCGATCCGGCCGAACTCGGCGAGGGTGGCCTGGACGGCGGCCTCGACCTGAGCGGGATCGGTGACGTCGAGCGCCGCGGTGCGCACCCGGCCTTGGCCGAGATCTTCCAGTTCGGCCAGCGTTTCCGGGCGGCGCGCCGTGGCCATCACGCGGTCACCGGCGTCGAGCGCGGCCAGGACGAGGTGCCTGCCGAACCCGGACGAGCAGCCGGTGATCAGCCAGACGCGGCCCTCGGTTTCCTTCGTCATTCCTGTTTCCTCCAGTGAAGTTCCTGCCGCCCATCCTGCGGAGATCGCGCTTTGCCGGCCAACACCGGTTTCCTGGTGCAGCTACAGTCAGAGCCTGTGACCCCTGAGCTGCGGCAGTTGCGCTACTTCGTCGCCGTCGCCGAAGAAGCGAGCTTCACCAAGGCCGCGCGCCGCCTGCACCTCGCCCAGCAGTCGCTTTCCCAGCAGATCACCGTCCTGGAACGGCTTCTCGGCGCAAGCCTGCTGCGACGCGACAGCCGAGGGACACGGCTCACCGAGATCGGATCGCTGTTCCTGCCGGAGGCTCGCGCGGTCCTGGCGCGCAGCGATGAAGCCCTTTCGGTGGTGAACCGGGCGGTGCGCGGAGAGATCGGCACCCTCCACCTCGGCTTCCTCACCACCACGGCCAACTACCTGCTCCCGCCGGTCGTGCGCGCGGTCCGCGACCGGCTCCCCGATCTCACCCTCACCACGGACGCCACCCAGATCGCGTCACTCGTCGACGGGCTCACCGCCGGACGCTACGACTTGATCTTCACGCGGCCGCCACTGGTCGACGGCTTCGAGATCCGGACACTGGTCACCGAGGAGGTCTGTGCCGTCCTTCCTGAAGGGCACAGACTCGCGACCGCGACGGAAGTGAAGCTCGCGGACCTCGCGGACGAGCCGTGGGTGCTCACGCCGCGGAGTTCGTGGGAGCCCTGGCATCAGCGCTACGACAGCGAATTCGAGGCGGCCGGGTTCACCCCGCGCGTGGTCCAGCGGGCGGCGACCGTGCAGGGACTGCTCGGCCTGGTCGCCGCCGGCATCGGCGTCACGAGGCTGGCGCGGTCTTCGCACAGCCTGCGGCGAAGCGGCGTGGTGTTCGTGCCGCTGGCGGGCGACACCGCCCGGACCGTGGTCGCCTGGGTACCGGGGAACGGCAAACCCGCGCTGCCCGGGGTCCTCGACATCGTGTCGGAGCTGGCGGCCGGAACGGACCTGACGGAAGCGGGCTGACCGGCATCGCCACCGTCACACCGGCATGATCACCCTGCCGGGTCCGGCTTTCCGTAGAATCCGATGACGATGCGACATTTCCGTTGGTGGTGGGGTGCACTCGCGCTCACGTTCGTGGTGGTCCTCGTCGGGTTCATTGCCCTTACCGGGTCGGAAAGCCGCCCAGGGCAGCCGTCCCCGCGCCAGGGCCCGCCGGGAACGGGGCCGCTGACGGTCGTCTCCATCGGCGACAGCACGGTTTCCGGTGAGGGCGCGGGCAACTACACGCCCACGACCAACGGGCAGGGCGGCAACTGGTGCCACCGCTCCCCCAACGCCTTCGTCGAGCAGATCAAGATCCCCGACGTCACCGCGCGCGTGAACCTAGCGTGTTCGGGGGCGCCGTCGGAGCAGATCGCCCTCGGCGAGGCGAAGCAGTGGACCGAACCTTCGCAGGCTCAACAGCTGGCGAACCTGATCAAGGATCACCGGGTCGCCGCGGTGGTGATCGCGGTCGGCGCGAACGACGAGCCGAAGTTCTCCGCTCAGGTCAGCGAATGCTTCAAGGCGTGGTTCTCCCCGCAGAACCCGCCGTGCAGCGAGGCGCTCCGCCGGACCTGGAAGTCCAAAGTGGACGCCATGGTGCCGAAGGTGACCAACGCCGTCGCCGACGTCAAGAAGGTGCTGGCACAGGCCGGTTACGTCCCGGCGGACTACCAGCTCGTGCTGATGTCGTACGCCTCGCCCGTCGGGCCCCAGATCCCGGAAACGCTGCGCAGCCTCAACGGCTGCCCGTTCCGCACGGAGGATCTGGAGTGGATGCGCCGCGACGGCGTCTCCGTCCTGTCGGACGGGCTCAAGCAGGCGTCGAGGGCGACGAGTGCACGGTTCCTCGACCTTTCGCGGGCGGGTGCCGGTCGCGAAGCGTGCAGCAGCGACCCGGCGAACGAGTGGTTCAGCAGGCTGACCCTGCAACTGAGCGACCTCGGCCAGGTGGACCGCGCGAGCCACGCGTTGCAGGAGTCGTTCCACCCCAACGCCAACGGCCACGCGCAGATCGCGAACTGCCTCAACGAGTTCCTGGCCGCCCGCGGTGGCAACGCGTCATGTCTCTCCGGGGCCGACGGCAAACTGCACGCCGCGCCCGAGGTCGTCGCCCGCTGAAGTCCTAGAGATCCAGCGCGGCGCGCAACGCGATGTCGATACGCTCCTGGACCTCTTGGTCGATCTCCGCGATCTTCTCGTCGAACCACGGC
The DNA here is from genome assembly GCF_014654365.1 of Amycolatopsis oliviviridis. Lineage (GTDB taxonomy): Bacteria > Actinomycetota > Actinomycetes > Mycobacteriales > Pseudonocardiaceae > Amycolatopsis > Amycolatopsis oliviviridis. The sequence continues at coordinate 841,338 of NZ_BNAY01000001.1, read as the reverse complement.
CGGTACAGGCGCGTGAGGTTCAGCGTGGAGACCCAGTATCGCGCGTCGACGGCGACCCCGAGGATGTCCTGCGGATCCCGGTCCAGCAATTCGGTGCCGAGCAGCCACGGCCGCTCGGATTCGTTCACCCCGTCCGAGGACAGCAGGACGACGGTGCGCTGCCGTGCCGGTTCGGTCGGGGGGTGGTACGTCCAGACTTCACCCCTGTGCACGCAGATCCTTCTCCGCGGCGGTCAGCTCGGCCTCGTCCGATTCGGCGGACGGCTGGGCCGGAGCTCGCTGCGGGGTGTATCCGGTGCGGACGGCTTCCCTGCGGGCCGCCTTGGACAACCACGACGAGACCGAGATCCCGTGCGCCTTGGCGGCCCGCTCGGCGAACTCGAGCGCACCACTGTCGAGTGAGAGTGTGACCTTACGTGTTGCCATACCTTTTATCGTACCAGCGCCGCGCAAGCCCACCCATTATCCGGGACTGCGCTGCCCGGGATGCGCCGGTCGCTCACAGCGTCGGCGAGCGACCTTCGAACGGCGTCGACAGCACCACCGTGGTCCGGGTCGAGACCTTGGCGGACTCGCGGATCCGGCGGAGCAGGTCCTCCAGACCGAGCGGCGAAGCCACCCGGACCAGGAGGATGTACGACTCGTCCCCGGCGACCGAGTAGCAGGACTCGATCTCCTTGATGTGCTCCAGACGCTGCGGATAGTCGTCCGGGGCCGCCGGGTCGTTCGGCGTCAGCGAGATCAGCGCGGTGAGCGGGAGGCCGATCTGCTCGCCGTCGAGCCGCGCGGTGTACCCGAGGATCACCCCGCGCTGCTCCAGGCGCCGCACCCGCTGGTGGACCGCCGAAACCGAAAGCCCGACCCGTTCGGCCAGATCGGTGAAGCTGCGCCGTCCGTCCGCGGCCAGCTCCTGCACGATGGCCTGGTCCAGCGGCTCCAGGGAACCGGTCATGCGTCGAGCACGATCAGGTCGTGCGGACGCTGGTTGACCGACTCCACGCCGTCCTCGGTGACCACGACGATGTCCTCGATGCGGGCGCCCCAGCGGCCCGGCTGGTAGATGCCGGGCTCGACGCTGAAGGCCATGCCCGGCTCCAGCGGCAGCGCGTTGCCCTTGATGATGTACGGCTCTTCGTGCACGTCGAGGCCGATGCCGTGGCCGGTGCGGTGGATGAAGAACTCGCCGTAACCCGCCTCGGCGATGATGTCGCGGGCGGCGGCGTCGATCGATTCGGCGGTGGCACCGGGACGGACGGCCTCGACGGCGGCGCGCTGGGCGCGCTGCAGGACCGCGTAGGTCTCGGCGACGTCGGCGTCGCGCGGCTCGCCGACCGCGTACGTGCGGGTGGAGTCGGAGTTGTAGCCCTCGGCGATCGGGCCGCCGATGTCCACCACGACGACGTCGCCGCGCTCGATGACGCGCTCGGACACGTCGTGGTGCGGGCTGGCGCCGTTCGGGCCCGAGCCGACGATCACGAAGTCGGCGTGGGTGTGGCCCTCTTCGACGATCGCGGCGGTGATGTCCGCGCCGACCTCGGCCTCGGTGCGGCCGGGCCGCAGCCATTCGTGCACGCGGGCGTGCACCCGGTCGATGGCGGCGCCCGCGTCGCGCAGCGCCTGGATCTCGGCCGCGTCCTTGCGCATCCGCAGCTCGCGCACGATCGGCCCGGCCAGCGTCTGCTCGGCCTCGCCGAGCGCGCCGCGGAACGCGAGAACGTGCAGGGCCGGGGTGAAGTCGCTGACCGCGACCCGGCCCGGCTTGCCCAGCCTGTCGGCGACCAGTTCGTAGGCGTTGTCCCCGTCGACCCAGGTGACGATCTCGATGCCCAGCTCGTCCGCCGGGACGTCGGCGTAGCCGGGCGCTTCCAGCTTCGGCAGCACCAGCGCCGGGACGCCGTCGGCCGGGATCACCAGCGTGGTCAGCCGTTCGAAGGAACCGCCGGCCTGGCCGATGAGGTAGCGCAGGTCCGAGCCGGGTGCGATCAGCAGGGCGTCGGTGTCGGCGGCGGCCGCGGCGGCGCGGGCCCGGTCGAGGCGGGCGCGGAGGCTGGCGGCGTCGGGGGCTGGGTTGTGAAGGGAACGGCGCGACATGATGGCGAGCCTAGTCGGTCCGCGCCCCTTGGTTCACCGGCCGGTCACCCCCGATCGGGGCGGGATCGTCGAGCCTGCGCCAGACACGGAAGATCGCCGGGAAGACGCCGGCGATCAGGTAGAGGCCGCCGAAAGTGGCCAGCGCCCCGACGAGCCCGACGCCGTCGAGCAGCAGTCCCGCCGCCATCGAGCCGAGCGGCATCGCGGCGAGCACCCCGCCCACCAGGAGGCTGAGCACGCGGCCGCGGACGGCTTCCGGAACGCGTTCGTAGACCACCGGGAGCAGGATCGGGTTGAGCGCCCCCGCGCCGATCCCGGCGACCACCAGCCCGGCCAGCAGGACGGCGGGCGTCGGTTCCAGCGCGAGCAAGGCGAATCTCGGCGCGCCTTCGATGCCGACGGCGACGAGGATCGCGGTCCGCCTCGAAAGCCGATGGCCCGCCCAGCCGTAGAGCGCCGACCCGATCAGCGCGCCGACGGCGACCGCGGTGATCATCGCGCCGATGAGCGCGGTGCTGTGCAGGACCTGGTCTCCGTACGCCGGGTACAGGACGCCGAGCAGGCCGAAGTCGAGGCTGTTGGTGAGCATCAGCATGCCGACGACCGCGCGCAGCAAGCCGTCCCGCTTGAGGTACCCGAGCCCTTCGCGCAGTTCCTTGAGGTACCCGCCCGACGACGGCCTCGGCGGGCCGGCCGCCGACGGGATCAGCGTGAACACCAGCGCGGCGGACAGCAGCAACGCGCCGGCGTCGGCGTACAGCACCTGCATCGGGCCGATCAGCGCGATGAGCGCACCGGCGGCGGGTCCGCCGACCATCCGGCCGGTCCTCATCGCCGCTTCGACGGCGCTCGCCGCCCGGCTCACGCGGACGCCGCCGATTTCGGCGACTCCGGGGAGCAGGACCTGCTTCGCGGTGTCGGCGGGGCCGCGGGACACGCCCATCACGAACGACAGCGCGATCAGCCCGGGCAGGCTGAGCCCGGTCGTGTTCATCGCGAGCGGGATCAGCAGCACCGTGACGGTGGTCAGCAGGTCCGCGCCGATGCTCGCCCGGCGCGTGCCGACCCGGTCCACGATCGGCCCGCCCAGCATCGCGGCGACCATCAGGCCGAGCACTTCGGCCGCGGTGACGAGGCCGGTCTTGGTCCCGCTGCCGGTGCTCTGCAGGACGAACCAGGGAATCGCGAGCAGGGTCATCATCACCCCGGCCGAGGAGATCCCCGAAGCCACGACCAGAGCCCCCAGTGGCATCCGGCTCATGGCGTCTCCGGCCGCGATTTCCTCGGGAAGGCCGCCCAGTGGACCCGGACGGAGGTATCACCTTCCTCGGCCGGACGGCGATAGCGCTTGATCACGTCGAGGATCTCGTCGCTCAGCGCCGCGGCCTCGTCGGGAGTCAGCGACAGCGGCGAGTCGTGGAAGGACACCTTGTCGATCCACTCGTCCGACCACTCCCGCATCTCGGCGACGAACTGCGCCTCGGCCGCATGGCGTTGCTCGACCATCGTGTGGGCGTACGTGCTGAACGGCCCCGCGAGGTCCGGATCCCTGATGAAGTCCCGGCCCTGCAGCCGATCCCCTTCGTGCACGGCCTTCCACCACCGGTCGCGCCGGTTGCCGCGTTCGGGTTCCTCGGTGACCAGGCCGTACTCGGCCAGCTGGCGCAGATGCCAGCTCGTGGTCCCGGAACTCTCCCCCAGCCGTTTCCCCAGTCCGGACGCCGTCGCCGGACCGTCCTCCCGCAGCAGCTCCAAGATCCTGACCCGCAGTGGATGCGACAACGCTCGCAGCAGGCGTCCGTCGATCCGCGCGAGATATCTCTCGCTCTTCCCCATACCGGCGATCCTACATTGCAGAGAGTTCTCTGCAATCGACTTCAGACAAGAAAACGATTCTGGAGTTTGACCTCTACTTAAGTTCAGGTTCTAGGTTCTGTGCCATGACAACCGACACGCCTTACCAGCTCGCCGTCGTGATCAGCAGCGTCCGCGAGGGACGCTTCGCTCCCGTCGTCGCGAACTGGTTCCTCGAACGCGCGAAACAGCGCGAAGACGTCACCCTGTCCGTCATCGACCTGGCCGAAGCCCCCGAAGACCTCTCGTCCGGCGTCGCCGCCGCGGACGCCGTCGTCGTGATCGTCCCCGAGTACAACCACAGCTACCCCGGCCCGCTCAAGGCCGCGCTCGACGCCACCTCCCGCGAGTGGCACGGAAAGCCGGTCGCCTTCGTTTCCTACGGCGGGATCTCCGGCGGCCTGCGCGCGGTCGAGCACCTGCGCCCGGTCTTCGCCGAACTCCACGCCGCCACGATCCGCGAGACCGTGAGCTTTCCCTACGCCTGGAACCACTTCGGCCCCGACGGCGAGCACGACGACTTCGAAGGCGCCTCGGCCGCGGCCACCACGCTGCTGGATCAGCTGAACTGGTGGGCCAACGCGCTGCGTGACGCACGCCGGGTGAGGCCTTACGCAGCCTGACGCGTCCGTGCAGGACCCGACTGGGGGTCGGGTCCTGTCGGTGCCCGCCGCTAACTTCTCTTCGTACCGAGGAGGAGAAATGACTGGGGAAGTTCACGCGGATCTCCGCGTGCCTGGCTGGTCGGAACCGAGCGGTCTGATGGCCGCGGCGCACCTGGTCGCCGTGGCGGGCACCGACGACCTGACCCGGGTCCCGGAGTCCATGATCGAGATCTGAGTCCGGCACGCGCAGGGCGCGGCAAGTGGGCACGGAGGGAAGGTCGTGGCAGGCTGTCCGCGTGACCGGACCTCTCGCCCTCCTTGACTCCGCGAGCCTCTACTTCCGCTCGTTCTACGCACTGCCCCAGTCGATGACCGCCCCGGACGGGACGCCGGTCAACGCCGTGCGCGGGTTCACCGACACCGTCGCGCGGATCCTCGTCGACCGGCGGCCCGAACGGCTCGTGGCGTGCCTGGACGCGGACTGGCGGCCGAAGTTCCGCACCGATCTGCTGCCCAGCTACAAGGCGCACCGCGTGGCCGAAGAGGTCCCGGAAGGCGGCGACGTCGAGGAGGTGCCGGACACGCTGACCCCGCAGGTGCCGATCATCCTCGAACTGCTGGAGGCCTTCGGACTGGCGACGGCCGAGGCGGCCGGGTACGAGGCCGACGACGTCATCGGCGCGCTCGCGATCCGCGAGGAGAAGTCCCCGGTCGAGGTCATCACCGGTGACCGCGACCTGTTTCAGCTGGTCCGCCGCGAGCCGACGTCGACGGTGGTCATCTACGTCGGCAAGGGCTGGAACAAGGCCGAGATCCTCGGCCCGGACGAGCTCGCCGAGAAGTACGGGATCCCGGCCGGGAACGCCGGCCCCGGATACGCCGACATGGCCGCGCTGCGCGGAGACCCGTCCGACGGGCTGCCCGGCGTCGCCGGGATCGGCGAGAAGACCGCGGCGAAGCTGATCACGCAGTTCGGTTCGCTGCAGGAGCTGATCGAGGCGTCCAACGCGGGCGACTCGCGGGTGCCGCTCAAGACCCGGCTGCGGCTGACCGAAGCCGCCGACTACCTCGCGGTCGCGCCGACCGTCGTGCGGGTCGCGGCCGACGCGCCGGTCGAGCAGTCGCGCCCGGACACCGTCCCGTCCGAGCCCGCCGACCCGGACAAGGTCGCGGAACTGGCGGAGCGCTGGAATCTCGGCCGTTCGGTGGAGCGGCTGCTGGCCGCGCTCCCCAAGTCATGAGCAACACCGAGGCCGATCCGGCCGAGCTGGTGTGCCGGGACCGTCCCGGCGACGGCGTCACCGTGCTGACCCCGCGCGACGTCCCGCTCGGCGGGCCGCGCGCGATCCGGGTCCGCCGGACACTTCCGCAACGGCGGCGATCCCTGATCGGCGCGTGGTGCTTCGCCGACCACTACGGGCCGCAGGATGTGTCGGAGGCCGGTGGGATGGACGTCGCGCCGCATCCGCACACCGGGCTGCAGACCGCGAGCTGGCTGTTCAGCGGCGAGATCGAGCACCGCGACAGCATCGGCACCCACGCCATGGTCCGGCCCGGCGAGCTCAACCTGATGACCGCCGGGCACGGCATCGCGCATTCCGAAGTGTCCACACCGGACACCGGCACGCTGCACGGCGTCCAGCTCTGGATCGCGCTGCCGGACGAACACCGCGACACCGCACGCGACTTCCACCACTACGCCCCGCCGCTTCTTCAGCTGCCCGGAGCCACCGCGCGGGTCTTCCTCGGCACTCTCGCCGGGACCACCTCACCGGTGCGTGCGTTCACTCCCCTGCTGGGCGCCGAACTCACCGTGGAGCCCGGGGCGACCTTGGCCCTCGACGTCGACCCGGCCTTCGAGCACGGTGTCCTGCAGGACCTCGGTTCTGCCACCGTCGCCGGAACCGCGCTGGGCACCGGGGAACTCGCGTACCTCGCGCCCGGGGCCGGGCGGCTGGTGTTGGCGAACGACGGCGGCGAACCGGCGCGAGTACTTCTGCTCGGCGGGACGCCGTTCACCGAAGAACTCGTCATGTGGTGGAACTTCGTGGGCCGCAGCCACGAGGAGATCGCCGAGTACCGCGAGACGTGGCAGGCGCAGGCGGACCGCTTCGGCTCGGTCGAGGGCTACGAGGGGCCGACGACGTGGTTGCCCGCACCCGCGTTGCCACAGGTGCGGATCAAACCACGGCGCAATCCGGCCTAGAAGAACGTCCCGCACCACGCGGCCCGCGCGGTGTGGAACAACGCGTCGGCACGGTCGGCCGCACCTTCGTCCAGTACCTCGACACGGCCTGAAAGCGCCAGATCGCCGAAGAAGCCGTGTCCGAAGTAGAGGGACGACAGCGCGGCGACGTCGAGCCGGAGTTCCGCCTCGGCGGTCGTGCGTTCCACGCCGCCGGGGCCGACGAGGTAGCGGCCGTTGTTGTCGGGGAGCTGCTTGTCGAGCACTTCGAGCACCACGGGTCCGGCGGTGCCGTAGGTGCGCGCCCGCAGCGCGGCGAGCACGTCGACGAGCCGCACCCACAGCTCGTCCATGACCTCGGTGGTGTTCACCGCACGCGGGTCGGTGAGCAGCTCGGCGATCGGCTCGTCCAGCGGGCGGCCCCGTCCGGCGACGCCCGAGACCAGATCGACCGACAGCAGGAAGCGCCACAGCCCCGCCCACGCCTGCGGTGTCCCGGCGTGGAGCTCGCGGATCTCGAGAATCGCGCCGCGATCCGGCGCCGTCCTGTCGCGGGTGTCGATGGTCTGGTAGACGACGAAGCCGTCGTCACCGCTCGGTCCACTGTGGATGGCGACGCGATAGCCGCCGTCCCCGGTCACCAGCCGGTCGAAGAAGCCCGGCCACCATTGCGCGGGCCGGACGGCGAACCCGGGCCGTGTTCCCTCGAACCTGTTGTACAGCGCGGGAACACGCTCGACGGCTTCGGCGGGCGTGACGAACCTGACCGTCCCGTCGCGCCCCACACCGTCACGGACCTGGGCGCGGGGACGTTCGATGAACACGCCCCTGTCGAAAGTGGCGGCGCCGTAACCGAAGCGGCCGTAGATCACGCCTTCCGAAGCGTGCAGCGCCGCCAGCGGAACCCCGCGCGCGGCGAAGTCCTCCAGCTGGACGGCCATCATCGCGCTGAGAATCCCGCGGCGGGTCCAGTCCGCGCGGACGGCGACACCGTCGACGGCCGCGGTGGCCAGCTTCCGTCCACCCGGGACGGTGAGCTCGAGGTCGAAGGAACTGGCGATCCCCACCGGAGTGTCGTGGTCGTCGAACGCGGCGAACTTGCCGGCGGCGGGCCAGGACGGCGCCATCTTGGCCCAGGCCTCGTCCGAGATCGGCTTGGCGTGCAAGGCCTCTTCCAGGACTTCGAGGCAGGCCCGCTGTTCGCCTTCGGCCACGGCGCGCACGTGGAATTCACTCATGACAAGAGATCCTGCCGTCCGTCCCCGGCGAACCCAACCGGTTTTCAGGCGGGCGCGCCGACCTCGTACCGGCCGTCTTCACCGGTGACGGTGATCGTGACAGTCTTGCCCTCACCGGCGACCTGGACGGTGCAGGTGAACGTGCTGCCGTCCTTCACCGTCTGGTTCGCCGGGCAGAGCACGTCCCCGACCTCCCGCACCTCGTAGGTCTCGGTGAGGATCTTCCGCACATCCGCCTGCATGGTCCGGGGATCGAAGACTCTGCCCGGGTTGCCGGAGGGCGAACCGCCGGAGGCCGACGCGCTCGACGAGGCGCTCGTCGTCGGCGTGGCCGTGACGGTCTTCGTCGCCGGCGCGGGTGCCGGGGTGTCCGAACACGCCGCCAGTCCCGCCAGAGCGGCACAGCACAGAACGACCGTCGCGACGGCTCGCCTGCTCAAGCTTCTCCACCCCCACCGAATGTGATCATCCAACGTCAGAAGAAGGTACCGCACCAGGGGTTCACCCGCGTGCCGAACAGCAGGTCCGCCCGCACCGATGCGGCCTCACCGGTGGCTCGGACGCGTCCGACGGCCGCGAGTTCCGACACACGCCAGGCGCCGAGGTACACCATCGACAAGGTGTCGACACCGAGTTCGAGATCCGCTGGGTCGGTGGTGCGGGCCGCGCCGTCCTCGGAAAGGCGGTAGCGGCCGGAGTTGTGCTCCAGGAAGGGATCGGTGACCTCGATGACGACCGGCTCGCCCTGGTAGGTGCGGGCGTCGAGCATGGTGGCGACGTCCACGAGCCGGAGCCAGCCCTCGTCTTGGGTCTTCTCCACGCTCACGTGCCGCGGGTCCGTGAACAGCAGCTCGACCGGCTCGTCGAGCGGCCGTTTCTCGGCGGTGATGCGGTCGACCAGGTCCACGGACAGCAGGTACCGCCACAGCCCCGCGAACGCGTCGGAACCCGAGTGATGGAAGGACTGGATCTTCAACACCGACGGGGCGCCGAATTTGGCCCTCTCCACGGTGTAGGTCACGTAGCCGTCGACGCCGTCCGGACCGCGATGCACCGCCGTCGAGACCGGTGTGGTCGCCCGGCGCACCTCCCGCTCGTAACCCGGCCACAGATGCGGGCTCCGCGCGATCATGCCGGGCCGGGTACGCGGGAGGGCGTCGAACAGCGACGGCCATTGTTCGATGGTGCTTTCCAGGCCCAGCACGGAGATCTCTCCGCCCACCGGGACCTCGGGGCGGAACCGGGCACGGTGCCGGTCGACCTCGATCGACTTGGCCCGGGCGCCGATGCCGTACCCGAACCTGCCGTAGATGGCGCCCTCGGACGCGTGCAGCATCGCCGCGGGCACACCGCGAGCGGCGAAATCCTCGAACTGAGCGCGCATCAAACCGGTCAGCACACCACGCCGGGTGCGGTCGGCGCGGACACCGACCAGGCTGACCGCGGCGAGCGGCGTGGTGCCGCCGCCGGGCAGTGTCACTTCCGAGTCGAAGGACCGGGTGGTGCCGATCAGCTCCGGGTCGAACGCGCCGAACGCGCGGTCCGGCTGCCTCGACGCGGAAATGGCCGACCATTCCTCATCGGTCATCTCCTTGACGTGCAAGGCACGCCTGAACACATCGGTCGCGGTCCGTTCCTCGTCGGACCGCAGCAGCCGCACAGAGAAATCGCTCATGGGGACGATCATGCAGGATCGACCGTCCCCGGCGCCCGCCGTTTACTTGGTGACGGCGGGCGGTGAGACCTCGTAGTTGCCGGTGTCACCCTTCACGGTGATCGGCACCTCCTGCGGCTTGCCTTCGATCGTCGCGGTGCAGGTGAACTTCACCCCGTCCTTGACTTCCTGGCCGGCGGGGCAGGTGACCGCGCTGATCTCCTTGATCCCGTAGGTCTCGGTGAGCAGCTTCTGCACGTCGGTCTGCATCTGGGTGTTGTTGAACACCTGGGTGTTGAACCAGCCCGGCGTGACGAACCCGAGGACACCGACCGCGGCGATGATCACCACGAGCGCGCCGATCCCGATGAACAGGCCCTTCTTGGACTTCGGCTTGTCCTGCGCCTCGCCCGGGGTGCCCGGGAACTGGCTCTGGCCGTAGTCGTACTGGCCCGGCTGCTGCGGCTGGCCGTACTGCGGCTGTTGCTGCGGGCCGCTCTGCGGGTAGCCGGGCTGTTGCTGGGGTCCGCTCTGCGGATAACCCGGCTGCTGCCCGTACTGCGGCGGCTGCTGACCCCACTGAGGCTGCTGTTGCTGCGTCTGCGACGGGTCGTAGCCGGGCTGCGGCTGCTGCGGGTATCCCTGCTGGGACGGGTCGTACGGTGCGGGCTGCTGGCCCCACTGGGGCTGTTGCTGCTGCGTCTGCGACGGGTCCTGCTGCGGCGGCTGCCCCCATTGGGGTTGTTGCTGCGGGCCGCTCGGCGGTTGAGCGCCGCCCGGCTGTTGCCCGTAGCCCGGCTGCTGCCCCCACTGGGGCTGCTGCTGCGGGTCGTTGCCGCCATACGGCGTGCTCATCGTTTCGCCTCCGCCTGTTCCGCCATCGTCACCGGCCCACCTACCTCGGCCGTCGTGGGCGATCCAACCACAGGTCGGCGCCCCTGCCCACTGTTCCCGGGTGGTGTCGGGGCAACTCGAAGCCACCGTGCTCCCACCGGTGGCGGCATCCTGTCCGCCGGTCAGCCCAATGCCTCCCGGGTCGGACTCCCGTGAGCACACCTGCCGCGATGTGCCCCCACGCGCTATGAAAGGTCCTTTCCTTGCAAATTTTGCAAGGAAAGGACCGTTCATAGCGCTTGAGTGACTGACCCGGGTCAGGCGCCGCCCGCCGCGACGACCCCGCGCCTCAGCGCCTTCACCGCGTCCGAAGCCGCCGCGCCGACCGGATCGGCCTTCCCGAGGACGTCGCGGATCTGGTCCAGCAGGTCGATGACCTGCCGCGACCAGCGCACGAAGTCACCGGCGGACAGCTCCTGCCCGTTGGCCTCGGCGGCGGTGAGCACCTTCTCCAGCGACTCGCCGCGTGCCCAGCGGTAGACGGGCCAGGCGAATCCGGCGTCCGGCTCGCGGGTGCGGTCCAGCTTGTGCCGCCGCTCGTCCTCGGTGAGCTCCATCCAGAGCCGCGTGGTCGCCTGCCAGGCATCGAGCACCTTGCCCATCGGCAGGCGAGGCTCCCCCGCCGTGTCGCGGCGCGCCTCGAAGACCAGCGTCGAGACGACGGCCGCGAGTTCGGCGGGAGCCAGGCCCTTCCAGACGTCGTGCCGGATGCACTCGGCGGCGAGCAGATCGGACTCGCTGTAGAGGCGGGTGAGCCGCTTGCCGTGTTCGGTGACGCGGTCCTCGCCGTCGCCCTTGGACTCCGGGCCGAGGTACCCGCGCTCGCCGAGCAGCCGCAGGATGCGGTCGAAGGCGCGCGCGAGCGAGTGCGTCGTCGCGGCGACCTTGCGTTCCAGCTGTTCGGTCTCCGCGGAGAGACGCTGATAGCGCTCGACCCAGCGCAGATTGGCCTCGCGTTCGGCCAGGCCGTGGCACGGATGCGAGCGCAACGCACGCCGCAGCGCGGCCAGCTCACCGTCCTCATTGGCCCCGGCGCGGCGCTTTTGCCTGCCGGGCAAGGAGATTCCCGCGTTGCGCAGGCTGGAAGCGATGTCCCGGCGGGTCTTGGGCGAGCGCAGCTCGATGTGCTTCGGCAGCTTGATGTTCCCCAGCGCCTCCACCGGCGACGGGAAGTCCGAGACCGAGAGTGGTCCGGACCAGCGGTCTTCGGTGACCACGACGGGACGCGGTTCGCGGATCGGGTCGAGCCCCGGGTCGACGACGACCGCGAGCCCCGCGCGCCGGCCCGCGGGCACGGCGATGACGTCCCCCTTGCGGAGCTTCTCCAGCGACTCGGCGGTCCCGGCCCGGCGAGCGGAGGTGTTCTGCCGCGAAAGCGCCTTCTCCCGGGCGGAGATCTTCGCGCGCAGCTCGACGTACTCCAGCATCTCGTCGAAATCGCCGGTGATGGCGGTGGTGTAGCCCCGCAGGGCCTCCTTGTTCCGCTCGATCCGCCGGGCCGTCCCGACCACCGACCGGTCGGCCTGGAACTGCGCGAACGACTGCTCCAGCAGGTCACGGGCCGCTTCGGCGCCGACCTGCGCGACCAGGTTCACCGCCATGTTGTAGCCGGGCCGGAAGGACGACCGCAGCGGGTACGTCCGGGTCGAGGCGAGGCCGCCGACCTGCTTCGGGTCGATGCCCGGCTGCCAGGCGACGACGGCGTGGCCCTCGACGTCGATCCCGCGCCGCCCGGCACGGCCGGTGAGCTGCGTGTACTCCCCCGGCGTCAGGTCGACGTGCGCCTCGCCGTTGTACTTGACCAGCCGTTCCAGGACGACGGTGCGCGCGGGCATGTTGATGCCGAGCGCGAGCGTCTCGGTGGCGAAGACGACCTTCACCAGGCCCTGGACGAACAGTTCCTCGACGGTCTCCTTGAAAGCGGGGAGCAGCCCCGCGTGGTGCCCGGCGATGCCGCGTTCGAGTGCCTCACGCCATTCCCAGTACCCGAGGACGCCGAGGTCGCCTTCGGGCAGGTCCTTGGTGCGCTCGGCGACGATGCGGCGGACCTTCTCGACCTCTTCGGGGCCGTTGAGCCGCAGACCCGACCGGACGCATTGGCCGACGGCGGCGTCGCAGCCCGCGCGGGAGAAGATGAACACGATGGCGGGGAGCAGCCCGGCGTTGTCCAGGCGCTCGACCGTGTCGGTGCGGGACGGCGGCCGGAACCTCGGCATCCGGGACGGCACCCCGCGACGCCCCCTCGGCCCGCGTCCCCCGGCCGGGGCGAACCCGCGGCCGACCTCCTCGGTACGGCGCAGCAGGCTGGGGTTGATCCGCAGTTCGGTGCCGGGCGCGTGTTCCTCCTGGCCGGCGAACAGGTCCATCAGCCGGTTCCCGACCAGCATGTGCTGCCACAGCGGCACGGGACGGTGCTCGTCGACGACGACGGTGGTGTCGCCGCGGACCTCGACGAGCCATTCGCCGAACTCCTCGGCGTTGCTCACGGTGGCCGACAGGCCGACGACCCGGACGTGCTCCGGCAGGTGGAGGATGACCTCTTCCCAGACCGCGCCGCGGAACCGGTCGGCGAGGTAATGGACCTCGTCCATCACGACGTACGCGAGCTCGCCGATGGTCGAGGACCCGGCGTAGAGCATGTTGCGCAGGACCTCGGTGGTCATGACCACGACCTGCGCGTTGCCGTTGATCGAGGTGTCCCCGGTCAGCAGGCCGACGGCGTCGGTGCCGTAGCGGCCGACGAGGTCGGCGTACTTCTGGTTCGACAACGCCTTGATGGGTGTCGTGTAGAAGCATTTGCGGCCTTCGGCGAGGGCGAGATGCACCGCGAACTCGCCGACCACGGTCTTCCCGGCGCCGGTGGGCGCGCAGACGAGCACGCCGTGCCCGTCTTCGAGCGCCTCGCAGCCGCGGACCTGGAAGTCGTCGAATTCGAACGACGACTCCGCCGCGAAGCGGGTCAGCTGGGGGTACTGAGCGCGGCGCTGGGAGGCTGCGTAAGCCTCGGCCGGGGTCTGGGGAGGGCTATTGACCACTTCGTCAGGGTTCCATACCCCACCGACAGTTCGCACTCGGTGTGACGATCTCGGGAACGTCCGGCACGCCTCTGTCATCCAAGGGACGGATCCGGGATCGAGAGGGGACGCCATGGAGATCGCTTGCCCGCGGTGCGCGCAGGTCGACCAGGTGCAAAGCGTGCCGGCGGTGTTCCAGAGCGGGCAGACAACGTACCGGGTGCGAGGGGGCATGACGGCCGTCCCCGCCGGTGACGGCGTGGTCTACACCGCGACCACGCACACCGGCGTGTCGGTGACCGCGACCGCCGCGGCGCTCAACCCGTACCCGATGCTCCGCGGCGGCGGATGCTTCCTGGCGCTCGCGCTGTTCCTGCTGATCCCGGCGTTCGTGTTCGTCTCGTTCGCCACCGACGTGCTCGCCGAGAACCCCGCGCCGACCGCGGGCGGCCGCGCCGGACAGGCCATCGGAGCCTGGATCTTCCCGTTCGGCGCGTTCGCGCTGGTCGCGCTCTTCGCGGTCCTGTTCGTGCTCCGGCTCAGGCGCAACGCGCGGATCCGGCGGGGCATCCCCGACGCGCTGGCGTACTGGCGGCAGGCGTGGTTCTGCCATCGTTGCGGCGGGGTGTTCTTCCCGCGCGGCGAGCTGATGTCGGCCGCGACGTTCCGCGGGCAGGTGTGGCGCGCGGGCGACTACGCCGGAATCAGCCGACGACGGTGAGGGCGCCGGGGACGCAGGTGATGTCGATCGGCAGTCCGCCCAGCGGCTCGCCGTCGGCGTAGACCGGCAGATCGCTGCCCGCGAGGTGGAGCTGACTCGCCTTCAGGGTCCGGACAGCCGGATGTTCGACGTGCCGTCCCGAACGGACACCCGGCAGCATGCGCAGGAGATCGCGACGGGTCGCGTCGCCCACGACGGTGACGTCGAACCGGCCGTCTTCCGGATCGGCTCCCGGGCAGATCCGCATGCCGCCGCCGTAGAACGGGGTGTTGCCGACGGCGATCATGGTGGCGTCGAGTTCGAGGGTCTCGACGTCGGTGCGGAGCACGACCGGACGGGGCCGGAACGCAACGAGTTCGGCCAGGATCGCGACGTCGTAGCGGCGCGGGCCGCGTGGCCAGGTCAGCCGGTTGGCGCGTTCGGTGACGAGGGCGTCGAAGCCGGAGCACAGCACGGTGGCGAACCATTCGCCACCGGCCCGGCCGAGGTCGACCCGCCGCCGTTCGCCCTCCGCGATCCGCCGGGCGACGAGATCGGCGGCCGCGTGCGGCTCCTCCGGGATCCCGAGCGCCCTGGCGAAGTCGTTGCCTGTGCCCGCAGGAACGAGCCCGAGCGCGACGCCGGATTCGGCGCAGAACTGGACGCCTTGATGCGCCGCGCCGTCACCGCCGAGAACGACGAGGACATCCAGCCCCGCCGCGCGCGAGTCGGTCATCAGCGCGCGCGATTCCTCGACCGTGTCGGCCACGAGGACGTCGAGCCGGTCCACGACGGGCCGCAGCCGCGCCGCGACCGACTCCATCAGCCGTCCCGCGCTGCCGTTACCCGACGCGGGGTGGACGGCGAGTGCCGCGTGCATCCCGGGGTCAGGTGACGTCGTCGGTGTTGGTCCGCTTGCCACCGGCGGTGGTCGAGGGCTCGTCTTCGATCGTGCTCGGCGTGTAGTCGAACGGCGCGGCCTCGTCGTCGGAGAGCTTGTCCCAGCCCTCGTCCTCGCGCACCTTGTCGAGCTTCCGATCGTGGAAGCGCGCGATCTGGATGGACAGCTCCAGCAGCACGATCAGCGCGCCCGACAGGCCGAGCATCGAGAACGGGTCCGAACCGGGCGTCGCGAAGGCGGCGAACACGAACACGACCATGATCAGGCCGCGGCGCCACTTCTTCAGCGTCTGGTACTTGAGGACGCCGACGCGGTTCAGCATCACCACGAGCAGCGGGAGCTCGAAACTGACGCCGAAGATCAGCAGCAGCGACAGGATGAACGAGATGTACTTGTCACCGGTGAGGGCGGTGATGAACTGGTCGCCACCGAAGTTCATCAGCAGCTCTAGAGCGTGCGGGATGAGCAGGTACGCGAGCACGGCGCCGGCGGCGAAGAGCAGCGACGCGAAGAAGACGAAGGTGAGCGCGTACTTGCGCTCCTTCGAGTAGAGACCGGGCGCGATGAACGCCCACAGCTGGTAGAGCCACAGCGGCGCGAACAGCACCGCACCTGCGGCGAGGCCGACCTTCAGCTGGATCATGAAGGCTTCGAACGGGACCGTCTGGAGCAGCTGGCAGTGACCGTCCGGCTTGGCTCCAAGCCTGCGCTCCCAAGGGATACCGCAGTAGGGGCCGGTCATGATGTCACCCAGCGACGGGATCGGGCCGACCCTGGTCTGGAACCAGATGAAGCCGATGATCCCGCCCGCGACGAGAGCGAGCAGCGCGAAGCCCAGGCGGCGCCGGAACTCGTAGATGTGCTCGATGAGCGTCATCGTGCCGTCGGGGTTGGTCCGGCGGCTGCGCTTGCGCCGCTTCGACCCGCGGCGTTCCTCACCTGAGGCGGAATCCGCCACTGAACAGTCCGTTCTCGTCAAGGTCCACCATGAGCGCGCCGGGACTTCGGCGCGCTCATCCGCGAACAGGCTCCGCTTGCCTGGCTAGAAGCTGCTTGCCAAAAGATCGCTCAGCTGGCGTTCTTCTGCGCCTGCTCCGCCGGAGCGGGCGTGGCGGCCTGCTGCTTCTTGAGCTCGTCGAGCTGACGCTGGAGGTCGGCGACCTGCTTGTCCTGCGCGGACGCGGCAGGAGCGGCGGGCGCGGGCGTGGTGGCCTGCGGCAGCTGCTTGGTCTCGACCTCTTCGGTCTCGGCGGCCTTGTCCTTGTCCCCCGCCATGTCCTTGGTCTCGGCCTTGAAGATCTTCATGGACTTGCCGATGGACCGCGCGGCGTCCGGAAGCCTCTTGGCGCCGAACAGCAGAACAACGACGAGCACCAGGATGATGATGTGCCACGGCTGCAGCGCGTTCATCGTTTGCGGCCTCCTTCTCGAGTATCTGGGTGTGATGTTACCGGTCTTCGAGCCCACGTCGTTGCGCGATCGCCACGCGGAGCGCGGCCGACCGGGCACGAAGCAGCCCTGTCCGTTTTCGGGTGTTCGTAGCCACCATGCTCACCGTATGGGTGAGCACGCGCAAGACTCTGCGTAATTTGATTAGCAAAACGAAGAGCAGGATCAGCCCGGCGACGGCGAGCACGATGCTCGGCAGGTACGACACGGCGTCACCCTACTGCTCGTAGGTTGACGTTAGGTGACGAGCCCGGGCCAGCGCGTCGGCCGCTCGACGACGAACCGCCTCGGCGAGTGTGGCGGGGCTCTCCACCTGCGCGTCCCCGCCTAGACCGAGGATGAGCCGGACCATCCACGACTCGTCGGCGTAGCGCATCCGGATCCGCAGCCGCCCGCCGTCGAGCTCGTCGAGTTCCTCGCAGGGGTAGTACTCGGCTACCCAGCGTGCGTCGGGGTCGAGGGCGAGGACGGCTTCCTGCTGATCGGGACGGGGCCGGAAAACACCATCGGAAATGTCAGTGGGCCGGGCGTGCGCCGGCGGCACGGCGGGTTCGTCGAGGACGGTGAGCTCGTCGATGCGGTCGAGCCGGAACAGCCGGACGTCTTCGGCGCGGCGGCACCACGCTTCGAGGTAGCCGACCGCCTGGACGATGAGCAACCGCATCGGGTCGACGGTCCGCTCGGTGATCTCGTCCTTCGACGCGGTGTAGTACCGGATCCGCAACGCGCGCTTCGCGGTGAGAGCGGCCCGGACGGCTTCGCGGGTACCGGCGGTCTTCTTGCCTTCCCGCACTCCTCCGCCGACGACGATCCCCGACGGCTGGGCCTGGCCCGCGGCGGCCTCGATCTTCGCGATGGCGCGGCGGACCGCGTCGGCGTCGACCACGCCGGGCGTCTCGGCCAGCGCCCGCAGCGCGACGAGCATGGCCGTCGCCTCGCCACCGGTGAGCCGCAGCGGGCGGTTCATGCCGGCGTCGTGCGTGACGACGATCGTGTCGCCCTCGAAGGAGAGGTCGATCAGGTCGCCGGGGCCGTAGCCGGGCAGCCCGCACATCCACAGGAGTTCGAGGTCCTTGCGCAGCTGCTTGGGCGTGACGTCGAAGTCGTGGGCGGCGTCGGTGATCTTGATACCGGGCCGGGCGAGCAGGTACGGCACGAGCGCGAGCAGGCGCGGCATCCGTCCGGTGGCGCTCATCGGGCACCGCCGGCGTGCGCGACGGCTTCGAGACGGCTGAAGACCGACTTCGCGAGGACTTCGGGTTCGAGGACGAGGACGTCCGGGCCGTGCGCGGTCAGCCAGTCGGCGGCGGATTCGGGGTAGTACAGCTCGATCTCCACGAGGTCGCCTTCTTCTCCCCCGGCGTCGCTGCGGCCGACCACCCGGCCCCGGCGGCGGACCCCGGCGGCCCTGCCGTCGGCGACCCAGACGCTGGCGGTGGTCGCCGCGGACGGGTCCTCGCTGCTGCTGGCGGAGACCATCTGCAGCAGGTTGACCCCTTCCGGGCGCTCGACGACGCCGGTCGCCCCGAAGGCGTCGACCTTCCCGGTCACGCGCGAGAGCCGGAAACACCTCGGCGCGCCACGGTCCCTGTCGTGGCCGACGACGTACCAGCGGCCCCGCCACGACACCACGCCCCACGGTTCGAGGGTGCGGATCTTGCGTTCGGCCGAACCGCTGCGGCGGTATTCGAAGCGCACCGCCTGCCCGGCCTGGACGGCGGCGAGCAACGGGCCGAACGCCGGTTCGGCGCGGACGCGCGGTTCGACGACGGTCGGGGCGTGATCGTCGACCTCGACCCCGGCGGCGCGGAGCTTCACCAGCGCGCCTTGGGCCTCTCCCGTCAGTTCCGGTGAATCCCAGAGCCGGACGGCGAGCCCGACCGCGGTCGCCTCGTCGGGCGCGAGGTCGATTTCGCCGAGTTCGTAGTCGCGGCGCGCGATGCGGTAGCCGTCGATCGCGTCGAACGCGGAGTTACGGCCGGTCTCCAGTGGGATGCCGAGTTCGCGCAGTTCGGTCTTGTCGCGCTCGAACATGCGGAAGTAGGCCTCGTCGCTGGCCGCGTCGGCGTACCCGGGCACGATGCCGCGGATCCGCTCGGCGGTGAGGTACTGCCGGGTGGACAGCAGGGCCAGGACCAGGTTGACCAATCGTTCGGCGCGTGCGGTGGACACCCGGCTACCCTAGCCCGCGCCGTCCGACCCGATGGTGAGAGCCGCCGATCGCGCGTCGTAACGATCCCTGGCGGACTCGACCTCGTCGAACCGGGTCTCCGCCCAGTCCTTGATCCCGGCCAGCAGTTGCCGGAGGCTCCGGCCGAGCTCGGTCAGTTCGTAGTCGACGCGGACCGGCACGCACGCGGTGACGGTG
The DNA here is from genome assembly GCF_014654365.1 of Amycolatopsis oliviviridis. Classification (GTDB taxonomy): domain Bacteria; phylum Actinomycetota; class Actinomycetes; order Mycobacteriales; family Pseudonocardiaceae; genus Amycolatopsis; species Amycolatopsis oliviviridis. The sequence goes on along the minus strand of NZ_BNAY01000001.1, from coordinate 822,385 downwards.
CGGGTCAGCAGGCCGTCCCGTTCCAGGGTCCGCAAGGTCTGCGTGAGCATCTTCTGGCTGACCCCGGCGATCCGGCGGGAGAGATCGCTGTAGCGCTGGGGCCCGTCGCCGAGGGCGACCAGGACCAGGCTGACCCACTTGCCCGACACCTCGTCGAGCAGCTTCCGTGCCGGGCAGGCCGCGAGATAGGCGTCGTAGGCCCGTTTTTCCTCGTCCCGTCGCTCCTGTGCCGTGCGCGTGACCACGGTGCGCGTACCTCCGCGTGGGTTGGGCACCTCGAGGTGCGTACTTCCCGATGGAGAGTAACTCCCCATACGTTCGCCGGGGAACGACACCTTGGAGGAGAACGATGCGCGCAGTGGTGGTCCGCCGGTTCGGCGGACCCGAGGTCCTGGAGTTCACCGAGCAGCCGGTGCCCGTGCCGGGGATCGGCCAGGTCCGGCTGAAGGTGGCGGCGGCCGCGGTCAACCCGGTCGACGCCGCCACCAGATCGGGTTTCCTGACCGAGGCGGGGATCATCCCGCCGCGTGCCGTACTCGGGATCGGCTGGGACGTGGCCGGGACCGTCGACGCGGTGGGCGAGGGCGTCACCTGGTTCACCGTGGGCGACGCCGTGATCGGCTTGCGAGACCGGCCGTCGGCCGCGCTCGGCACCTACGCGGAGTTCGTCGTCCTCGACGCCTCCGTGATTGCCGCCGCCCCGCGTAACGCGTCCCTTGCGGAAGCCGCGACTCTGCCGCTGAACGGGCTCACCGCGACGCAGGCGCTCGATCAGCTCGACCTGCCGCCGGGAGCGACGATCCTGGTGACCGGCGCGGCGGGCGCTGTCGGCGGCTACGCGGTCGCTTTGGCGAAGGCACGTGGTTTCCGCGTGGTGGCGGTCGCCGGGCCTGCGGACGAAGCACTGGTCCGGTCCTTCGGCGCGGAGGTTTTCGTCCCTCGTGGCGACTTCCTGGGCGACCGGGTGCGAGCGGTGGTCCCCGGCGGCGCGGACGCAGCACTGGACACGGCGTTGCTCGGGCTCGAAGCGTTGGACGCCGTCGCGAACCGAGGCCGGTTCGTGGTCTTCGCGGCCGGGGCGGCTCCGATTCCCTTGCGTGACATCAGGGTCGAGCACGTCTGGATCCGCGCGGACGGCGCCGCGCTGGCCGGACTGGTGTCCTTGGCCGACGACGGCGCGCTCGCGCTCCGGGTCGCGGACACCCTGCCCTTGACCGAAGCGGTGAAAGCGCACGAGCGACTGGCCGAGGGCGGGCTTCGCGGCCGGCTGGTCCTGACCGAAGAATAAGTTGACGCTTAATTAAGTCTCCGGTTATCTTCGCGATATGGACAACAAGGAGACCCGGATCGAACTCCGGCGCGAGTATCCGGACCCGATCGAAGACGTCTGGTCGGCGCTCACCGAATCCGATCGCACGGCTCGCTGGATCGGTACGTGGACGGGCGAGACCGGGATCGGTAACACGATCATGCTCTCGATGACCGCCGAGGAGGGCTCCGAACCGGCTCCCGCCGTCATCCGCGAATGCGATCCGCCGAAACGCCTTGCCATGGATCTGCACAACACCGGCGAGCCGATCTGGCAGGTGGAGCTGACCCTGACCCCGCACGGCGACGGAACGGTGCTCGACTTCGTGCACCGGATGCCCCGGCCCGATTGGGACACCTCGGACATCGCCAAGGGATGGCACTTCTACCTGGACCGGCTGGGCGCCGCCCTCGCCGGCGAACCGGTGCCCGCGTGGGAGACCTACACGCCGCCTACTTTGGAGGCATGAACGATCGAGTACTGCTGATCACCGGCGCTTCCCGCGGCCTCGGCGAGGCCACCGCACGCCGGGCCGCGGCCGCCGGGTTCCGGCTGGCGCTGCTCTCCCGCGACCGCGAGGCGCTGCTCCCCCTCGTCGCCGAATTCGGCGAGGACCGCGCCCTCGCGCTCGCGGCGGACGTCACCGACTGGGAGTCGCTGTCCACCGCCGTGGAGACGGTGAAGAAGACGTTCGGCGGGCTGGACGCGGTGTTCGCCAACGCGGGACAGAGCGTGGTGGTCTCGTTCTTCGGCGACGGCGGCGCGGATCCCGAACAGTGGCGGGACATGGTGCTGACGAACGTCTACGGCACCGCTCTCACCGCGCGGGCGACCCTGCCGTCGCTGGCGGAATCGAAGGGGCACCTCGTGCTCACCGGTTCGGTCGCCGGGCGCTACCACCGGCCGGGAAACCTCTACTCGGCGACGAAATGGGCGGTGACCGGACTGGCGGGCTCCATCCGAGAGGAAGCCATCGGCACCGGCGTGAGGGTCACCGTCGTCCAGCCGGGCCTCGTCGACACCTCGATGATCCCCGAGGACTCGAAGTCCAAGCCGAAACTCGAACCCGACGACATCGCGAGGGCGGTGCTCTACGCGCTGGAGCAGCCGCCCTCGGTCGACGTCAACGAGATCGTGGTCCGGCCGACCGGCCAGGTCCGCTAGCGGTCAGGACAGCAGGGAGCCGGCCAGCCGCCGCCAGTGCGGCATGGCCGACTCTCCGGGCCGGACGCCGATGACCTGGACACCGACGTGGTCGGCACCGGCGTCGAGATGCCCGTGCAGTTTCGCGGTGACGGTGTCGAGATCGCCCCAGAACACGAGATCGTCGACGAGCCGGTCGCTGCCGCGCCCGCCGTCGATGTCGGCTTCGGTGTAGCCGAGGCGGAGGAACTTGGCGACGTTGTACTTTGACGTCAGGTACCCGTGCAGGTGTTCGCGCGCGATCTCGCGCGCCTTGCCCGAGTCGGTCTCGAACAGCACGGCGTGCTCGACACCGAGGAAGGCCTTCTCCCCCAGCACTTCCCTCGCCTGGGCCGTGTGCGACACCGTCACGTGATACGTGTGCGCGCCCTCGGACCGGTCGCGGGCCAGTTCGAGCATCTTCGGCCCGTACGCGGCCAGCAGCCGCCGCATCGGCGCGGCGGGCAGCGGGTTCGCACTGGTGACCGCGTCGAGTTCGTCGAGGTAGTCGTTCATCGCTTCCAGTGGCTTCACGCCGGGCTGCGCCCCGCCGAAGCCGAGCCCCAGGACATGCCGGTCCGGATAGGCGTCGGCCAGCAGGACCGCCGCGCCGCGGGTCCAGCGCGCACCGCGGGATCCGATCCGCGCGATCCCGTTGACCACCGCGAGGCGTTCGGTGGACGCGAGCAGGAACCCGGCGTGGGTCAGCGCTTCACGTCCGTCTCGCTCCGGGATCCAGATCGCGGGCCAGCCGAGTTCTTCCAGCTCTCGCACCGAATCCCGCAGCATGCTCGCGGGCTGGTCCTCGAAGTCGAACGTCCAGATCCCGAAACGCCCCAGTTCCATCTGTCTTCTCCTCAGGTCGAGTCCTACATATCGAAGTATCGCAGATTCTCGATATGTTATTCCCGAGGCTCAGATGGAACGTCCCAGCAGGTCGATGAGCCGGGCGATCCGCTGTTCGTCACGGCGGTAGTGCGTCCACTTCCCCACCCGGGTGGACTGGACCAGCCCGGCGCGCTGCAGCAACGCCATGTACGCCGACACCGTCGACTGCGCGAGCCCCAGCTTCTCCTGGAGGTGGCTGACGCAGACGCCGACCTCGTTCTGGTCGGCGATCGCCCTCTCCGGCGGGAAATGCCGGTCCGGTTCACGCAGCCAGCCGAGCACCTGGAGCCGGATCGGGTTGGCGAGCGCCTTGAGCACCTCGACCAGCTGCTCGGTGGTCTCCGGAACGGGTCGCGCGTGTGCGGTCATGGTCCTTCGAGCTTAGTACCCGGCGAGCCGGGCGGCCCTTCCCTTGGCCCCGCTCGCCCAGCACGCGCCGCGAGCGCAGTCGACCGAGTCCAGGGAGCCGGTGTCGAACGACTTCCAGTGCCGTCCGCCGTCCGGGCTCAGGTCGCTCCCGCCGGGGCCGACGGCGATGACCGCGTTCCCCAGCCACGCCAGCCCGGACCGGTAGCCGACCGGGGCCTGCGGCGGCGTCCGCCAGGTGCGTCCCTTGTCCGCGCTCAGCGCGACCGCCGGGCCGGGCGCGTTCGGCGCCGCGTAGTCGCCGCCGATGGCCACGCCGTGCCGCGGATCCCGGAACATCACCGAGAAGACCCCGGCGGAGGCGCCACTGAGCAGCGGGGTGTCGGCGGCTTCCCAGGTCTTCCCGCCGTCGCCGGAGTGCAGGACGCGCGCGCGGGCCCCGCCGCCGGTGGCGATCCAGGCGTCGCGCGGGCCCGCCGTGGTGAGGCATTGGCCGCTGGCGGCGAACCCGAACTCGCCGTCGAGCGCGGGGACCATGCCCTCGGCGGGCACGGCCGTCCAGGTGCGGCCGCCGTCCGAAGTGGACTGCAACCGGAACTTGCCGTCCACCGGGTCGCTCATCGCGAGGCCCCGCCGGTGGTCGAAGAACGCGACACAGTCGTAGAACGCGGCCGGGTCACTGTTCTGGAAGGACAGTCGCCAGCTCTTGCCGCCGTTGTCGGTGCGGTAGATCCGGGACGCGTCGCCCGGCCCGATGGACAGAGCGACCGCGTGGTCGGCATCGAAGGCCTCGATGTCGCGGAAGTCGAGGGCCTCGGTGCCCGCCGGGGCGACCGGCTTCCAGGTGCGGCCGCGGTCGGTGGTGCGCAGGATGGTGCCCCTGCTGCCGCTGACCCACGCCGTCCGGGAATCCACCGCGGAGAGCCCGCGCAACTGCGCGTCCGTGCCCGTCGGGGTCTCCGTCCACGCGGGATCGGGGCATTCCGGTGCGGCGTGCGCGACGCCGGGGAACGCCAACGGGACGACCGCTCCCAGCAGGACCAGCAACGCACGGCGCATCGGCGCACCTCTCCCTCGAAGATCCGTGAAGGCCACCCTAGAGGCCACAGAGCCTTCCAGGATGGCCTTCACGGAGTAATTCAGAGCGAGGAAATGAGCCTTTCGACCCGTTCGTCCACCGAGCGGAACGGGTCCTTGCACAGTACGGTCCGCTGGGCCTGGTCGTTCAGCTTCAGGTGCACCCAGTCCACGGTGAAGTCGCGTCCGGCGGCCTGCGCGGCGGCGATGAAGTCACCGCGCAGCTTCGCCCGCGTGGTCTGCGGCGGGGTGTCCTTGGCCAGTTCGATCTCGCCGTCGTCGGTCACGCGGCGCACGAGGCCCTTGCGCTGCAGCAGGTCGAAGATGCCGCGGCCACGCCGGATGTCGTGGTAGGCCAGGTCGAGCTGGGCGATCCGCGGGCTCGACAGGTCGAGGTCGTGCTTGTTGCGGTAGCGCTCGACCAGCCGGTGCTTGATCGCCCAGTCGATCTCGGTGTCGATCTTGCTGAAGTCCTGCTGCTCCACCGCCTCCAGGGCCCGGCCCCACAGCTCCACGACGCGCTCCGACTGCGGCGACGAGCCGGTCTCCTTGACGTGCTGGACGGCGCGAGCGTGGTACTCGCGCTGGATGTCCAGCGCGGACGCCTCGCGACCGCCGGCGAGCCGCACCTGGCGACGGCCGGTGAGGTCGTGGCTGATCTCGCGGATGGCCCTTATCGGGTTGTCCAGGGTGAAGTCGCGGAACTGGACGCCGGCCTCGATCATCTCCAGCACCAGGTTCGCCGACCCGACCTTGAGCATCGTGGTCGGTTCGGCCATGTTCGAGTCGCCGACGATCACGTGCAGGCGCCGGTAGCGCTCGGCGTCGGCGTGCGGCTCGTCGCGGGTGTTGATGATCGGCCGCGAGCGCGTGGTGGCGCTGGAGACGCCTTCCCAGATGTGTTCCGCCCGCTGGGACAGGCAGTACACCGCGCCGCGCGGTGTCTGCAGCACCTTGCCCGCACCGCAGATCAGCTGCCGGGTCACCAGGAACGGCAGCAGCACGTCGGCGATCCGCGAGAACTCCCCGGCACGGGTCACGAGGTAGTTCTCGTGACAGCCGTAGGAGTTGCCCGCCGAGTCGGTGTTGTTCTTGAACAGGAAGATGTCGCCGCCGATGCCCTCGTCCGCCAGCCGCCGCTCGGCGTCGACCAGGAGGTCCTCGAGGATCCGCTCACCGGCCTTGTCATGCGTGACGAGCTGGACGAGGTCGTCGCATTCCGCCGTCGCGTACTCCGGGTGGGAGCCCACGTCGAGGTAGAGCCGCGAGCCGTTCGACAGGAAGACGTTCGAGGAACGCCCCCAGGACACGACACGCCGAAACAGGTAACGCGCCACTTCGTCCGGGGAGAGCCTGCGTTGCCCGTGAAAGGTGCACGTCACCCCGAACTCGGTCTCGATGCCAAAGATCCGCCGCTGCATCCCACCAGAGTAGGCGGTGAGGACCCACTGAAGGTGCGCCGTTCGGGCGTCGACACGCGGTCGGTACGTTGCATTCGGTGAAAGGTGTGCGGGAAGTCCCGATCGGGTACCACGCACATGACGGCCCGGACCGGAAGTGGGGAACCCGTGTTAAAGCAGCTCAAGCGCCCTTTCCGTAAGGTCGGGCGGACCGACAGACGGCTGATGGCCCGGAGTGCCGCGCTGCCGATGACCAGGGCCGACGACGTGATCACGGCACTCTCCAAAAGTGCCGACAAATCCAAGCTCTGGTGGTGTGTCGCGATCGCCCTCGCGGCGAAGAAGGGCCCGACACGCCGGGGCGCGCTCCGCGGCGTGGCCGCCATCGCCGGGGCGAGCGCCGCGGCGAACCTGATCGGCAAGCCGCTGTTCCCCCGCCGCCGTCCCGCGGCCGAGGAGGTTCCCGTGCACCGGCGTCTCGTCCGGCGCCCGACCTCGTCGTCGTTCCCGTCCGGGCACTCGGCGTCGGCGGCCGCCTTCGTCACGGCCGTCGCGATGGAATCACCCAAAGCGGGCGCGGCCCTCGTGCCGCTGGCCGCCGCCGTCGCCTATTCCCGGGTCCACACCGGCGTCCACTGGCCCAGTGACGTCGGCGTCGGAATCGGCATCGGTGTCGGCGCGGGCCTGCTGACGCGGCACTGGTGGCCGCTGAACCCCGACGTCCCCGGCCGCACCGCGCACACCGCCGAAGCACCCGAAATGCGCGACGGCGAAGACATGCTCGTCCTGGTCAACCCGCATTCCGGGATCGACGGCCAGGACCCGACCGAGGAAGCCCGCTTCGCCTGGCCCAAGGCCACCATCCTGTACCCGGACTCGAAGCGGGACCTGCGCGAACAGCTCTGCGACGAGATCGCCGCCCGCGACGACACGGTGCGCGCGCTCGGTGTCGCCGGCGGGGACGGGACGGTCGCCGCGGTGGCCGCCGTCGCGGCCGACCACGACCTCCCGCTCGCGCTCATCCCGGCGGGCACCCTCAATCACTTCGCCCGCGACGTCGGCATGCGCTCGATGCCCGACGCGGACGCCGCCACCGAAGCGGGCAACGCCGTCGGTGTCGACCTCGGCGAGGTCGAGATCAACGACGACGATGACCACCGCTACTTCGTCAACACCGCCAGCCTCGGCGGCTACCCGGAAATGGTGCGGATCAGGGAAAAGCTGCAGAAGCGGCATCCGAAGTGGCCGTCCGCGGCGATCGCGCTCGCCCGGACCCTCCGGCGCGCGAAACCGCTCGAAGTGACCCTCAACGGCAAGAACACCAGCATCTGGCTGCTGTTCGTCGGCAACGGGACCTACTCACCGAAGGGGTTCGCGCCCTCGCACCGGCCGGCACTCGACACCGGCCTCCTCGACGTCCGCTACCTGCGAGCCGACTTGCCCTACTCGCGGGCGCGGTTCATCCTCGCGACGATCACGAACAGCCTCAACGCCAGCCACGTCTACCAGGAACTCGACGTCCCGGAGCTGCACGTCCGGCTGCTCAACGGCAACCGCCGCGTCGCCACCGACGGCGAGGTCGGCCCGCTCGGCAACGACTTCCTGTTCCGGTCGCGCCCCAGCGCGCTGACCATCTACCGTCTCTAAGACATGGCCTAGGCGCCCAGGAGAGCGGTGCCCAGCGGGGTCAGCGAGTGCAGGACGGCGTTGCGGTCGCGTTCGGTGGTGATCAGCCCGGCGCGCCGCAACACGGTGGTGTGCTTGCTGGCCGCCGAGGCTGTCACGCCTAGCCTCGCGGCCAGCTCAGAGGTACTGCAGCCGACCGCGAGGACCGCGAGCGTCGCCGCGCGGGTCGGCCCGAGCAGGTCGGCGAGGGCGGTGTCCGGGGATCTTCGCACGTCACGGCCGTACCCGGTCGACGGCGCGGCCTGCCGCACCGACGGGTACAGCAGCCGGACCGAGGCCTTGCCCGACGCCGGGACGATCACCGGGCACACCGCGAAGTAGGTCGGCGAGAGCGTCAGTCCGGCTCCCCCGGTGCCGCAGGAACCGACGATCCCGTCGCCGATCTCCAGCACCGGCGACGCCCAGCGCACCAGTGGCCGCAGGCTCGCCAGCACCGCGTCCACGCCGTCGTGCAGCAACAGCTGCGCCCGCATCCCCCGGTCGGCGTCGACCTGGGCCCGCGCCGGCTCCCATCCCGGCGCCAGCGACAGCTCGAAGTAATCCTGCATCGCCTGGACGAGCTTCGGCAGCCCGGCGGTGTCCCCGTCCGGCAGTCCCGCCGCCCAGGCGGGCAGCTCGCGATTGACCGGGGCGTTCCGCAGCGCCGACTTCAGGCACACCGGATCGGTCCGGGCGATCTCCGCGAGCCCCGCCTCCAAACCGCCTTCGTCCGTGTCCGGAACGAGAAACGCCGGGATCGGCGCGTACGGGCGGCACAGCCACAGCAGGACCGACGCCGACTCCGCCAGCCCCAGCCGGACCCGGTGCCGCCATCGGTTGAACAACGCCGATCCGGCGTCGCGCCGCTGCAGGATCTGCAGGCTCGAAACCAGCTCGGCCAAGGGATCGGATTCGGGCGCGAGTCGGACGCGCGTCAGGTCCTGCAACGTCAGCTCGATGCGCACGGATGTCCTCGCCTTGATCGAAGTCGTTGCCGTGTGATCGCGAGCCAGGCCATTCCGTTACATCGCTGAACTGCTTTATTGCCGCTACCGGAAATCTCCTCGACTACCGTGGTTCAGACCTGAATGATGTTCGCAGAAGGTCCGCTTCTCGGGGGTTTACGCGGAACCTTCCACGAGGGGGATTCACCGGTATGGCCACGAGGCCGCGTTTCGTCGCGGCCTGATGTCTTCTGCCGTTCCCCTTCATCTCACTGGGAGAAAACGCTTTCCACAAAGGGGAGAGAAAATGACGAAAATGAAGCGTCTGGCGGGAATCATCGCCGCCGCCGCGGGTGTCCTCACGCTGGTCACCGCACCTGCCGCCACCGCGGCCCCGCAGCCCACCGGCGACGGGTTCAAGACGGTCACCGTGAACGGGTTCAAGCTCATCCCGGTCAAGCGCACCCCGAGCGGCGCCCGCACCCAGGCCGCCGGTGTCGCCGACGCGGAGATGTACCTCATCCCGTCCGGTCTCGACCGGAACAAGTGCTGGGACGCCGACCTGAACACCATCAACCGCAACGGCACCAAGATGCAGGTCTGGGACTGCAACATGGACGCGGACCACCAGGCGTTCTACATCACCGACAACCCCGAGGGCTACACCCGCTTCCAGAACGTGGCCAGCGGCCGCTACCTGGACGCGGACCTCAACTCCATCAACAAGAACGGCACCGTCGTCCAGCTCTGGGACTTCATCGCCGGTGCCAAGAACCAGTGGTGGGGCGGCACCGTCAACCCCGAGGGTTACGTCCGGTTCCAGAACCCGAGCGGCGGCCGCTACCTGACCGCGGAGGGCAACTCGGCCAGCAACGGCACGCGGCTCCAGCTGTGGAGCTTCATCGCCGGCGGCCGTAGCCAGTGGTGGGGCACCGGCCCCGCCTGATCCCAGGCCCGGCCGCTGACACCGTGAAGGCCTCCTTCCCTACTGTCAAGGTAGGGAAGGAGGCCTTCACGGCATGTCGCAATCGGGCGAGATGGGCGGATCACGCGTAATCAGGCGGCGATCTCACGTGATCAGAGACGGAACTCGCGTGATCAGACGACGTTCACCGAGTTCCGTCTCTGATCACGCGAGTTCCGGTCCTGATCACGCGAGTCACGCTTCGCCCACCGCTTCCGGTGACGGGTCCACTGTGCACAGCACCCCTGCAGTACGTGAAGGCCCCCTTCACTGCGTCTAGCGCAGTGGAGGGGGCCTTCACGTATCGGCGAGGCTCAGTCCTTCTTGGACTCACCTTCGGGCTTGTCGCCCTCGGCATCGTCCTTCTTCGACTCGTCCGGCTCGGCAGGCAGCAGCGCGTCCAGCGCCGCACCGGCGACCCGGCGGAACTTGCGGCCCGGACGGTCCCGCTCAAGAACGGCCACCTCGAGCTTCACCGGGTCCGAGTCACCGTTGGCGGGCGCCGGGGTGTTGTCGCGCAACGCCTTCACCGCGACACCGAGCGCGACACCCAGCTCCAGATCCGCTTCGTAGCTCTCCTTCAGCTTCGTGGAGAGCGTGTCGGCCTGCCCGCCCATCACGACGAACTGCGGCTCGTCGAAGATCGAACCGTCGTAGGTCAACCGGTACAGCTGGTCCTCGGCCGCCGTCGCGCCGACCTCGGCGACGCAGACCTCGACCTCGAACGGCTTCAGCTGCTCGGTGAAGATGCTGCCCAGCGTCGCGGCGTACGCGTTCGCCAGCGCACGCGCGCTGACGTCCCGCCGGTCGTACTGGTAGCCCTTCAGGTCCGCGTGCCGGATACCGGCGACACGGAGGTTTTCGAACTCGCTGTAGCGGCCCACGGCCGCGAAACCGATCCGGTCGTAGATCTCAGACACCTTGTGCAACGTCGCCGAAGGGTTCTCGGCCACGAACAGCACGCCACCGCGGTACTTGAGCACGACCACGCTCCGGCCACGCGCGATGCCCTTGCGCGCGATCTCGGAACGCTCCCGCATCAACTGCTCGGGAGAGGCGTACAACGGCATCGTCACTGTGGTGCTCCGCTCTTTCTGGCTCTCATCGGAAAGGGACAGGGAAGTCGGTCAGGTCGCGACCTAGCGCCCGCGCTCGGCTCGCCCGGCCACGACCGCCTCGGCCACCGCGGTCGTCTGTTCGAGCGGCAACGCCACCGCACCCTGCTCCGCGGTGACCGTCACGATCGTCGGGAAGATCCGGCGCACCAGATCCGGTCCGCCGGTCGCGGTGTCATCGTCCGCCGCGTCGTACAACGCCTCCACCGCCGTCCGGATCGCGGCTTCGGCGTCCGCGTCCGGGTCGTGCAGCTTCTTCAGCGAGCCCTTCGCGAACAGCGAACCCGAGCCGATGGCGTGATACCCGGCGTTCTCCTCGTAACGCCCGCCCGTCGGGTCGTACGAGACGATCCGGCCCGCGTGCTTCGCGTCCTCCGCGTCGAGGTCGTACCCGACGAACAGCGGCAGCACGGCCAAGCCCGCCATCGCCATTTCGAGGTTGGACTTCACCAGCCCCGCGAGCTTGTTCGTCTTGCCGTCGAGCGAGAGCGAAACGCCCTCGATCTTCTCGTAGTGCGCCAGTTCGACCGCGTACAGCCGCACCATCTCGATCGCCAGCCCGGCCGAGCCCGCGATGCCCACCGCCGAGTACTGGTCGGTGACGTGGACCTTCTCCATGTCCCGCGAAGCGATCAGGTTGCCCGCCGTCGCCCGCCGGTCACCGGCGATCAGCACCCCGCCCGCGAACTTGACCGCGACGATCGTCGTCCCGTGCGGCACGTCCAGCCCGCTCGACGCGGCCGAGACGCGCCGCTCCGGGAGCAGCTCGGGCGCCTGCGCCCGAAGGAAGTCCGAGAACGACGAGGTCGCCGACGAGAAGTACGCGGCGGGCAGCGCCGACTTACCCGAGGTGTGTTCCATACGTGCTCAAAGTTCCAATCTGTGTGATCCGCCGGCTCCGCACAGGCGGCCCCACGAGGGCCGCCGGAAGACGGTTACTCGCCGCCCTTTTGCACGTACGCGCGCACGAAGTCCTCGGCGTTCTCTTCGAGTACGTCGTCGATCTCGTCGAGGATCGTGTCGACGTCCTCACCGAGCTTCTCGCGCCGCTCCTGGCCCGCCGGACCGCCACCCTCGAACTCTTCGTCCGAGTCGCCGCCGCCGTGCTTTTCGATCTTTTCCTGAGCCATCTCGCCTCCCGGTGTGGCCGATGTTTCCTAGCCTACCCAGCGGTCCCGACATTCCGTGGGATCCGTGATCGCTTAACCCCGATGAAAGGAAATCCCGCTAGTCCGAACCGGTGAGCGCCTCCACCAGCTCCTCGGCGGTCGCGGAGTCGTCCAGCAACTTCCCCACGTGGGCCTTCGTGCCCCGCAACGGCTCCAACGTCGGGATCCGCACCAGCGATTCCCTGCCGACGTCGAAGATGACCGAATCCCAGGACGCCGCGGCGATGGAGTTGGCGTACTTCTCCAGCGTGCGGCCCCGGAAATAGGCCCTGGTGTCCGAAGGCGGGGTCGTGATCGCCTCCAGCACCTCCTCCTCGGACACCAGGCGCTTCATCGAACCCCTGGTGACGAGCCTGTTGTACAGGCCCTTGTCCAGCCGGACATCCGAGTACTGCAGGTCGACCAGCCGCAACCGCGGCGCGCCCCAGGCCAGCTGGTCCCGCGCGCGGTAGCCCTCGAGCAACCGCAGCTTCGCCGGCCAGTCCAGCCTGTCCGCGCATTCCTGGGGGTCCCGCGCCAGCGCGTCCAGGATCTCGCCCCAGACTCGCAGGACCTCCTTGGAGGCCTCGTCCGCGCCGGTGCGCTCCAGGTTCGCCGACGCGATCTCGTGGTAGGCGAACTGGAGGTCCAGCCCGGTGTACTTCCGTCCGTTGGCCAGCGACACCTTCGCCTTCAGCGTGGGGTCGTGGCTGATCTGGTGCACCGCCCGCACCGGCTCGTCGAGTTTCAGGTCGTCGAACCGGATGCCCGCCTCGATGAGGTCCAGCACCAGCGCCGTCGTCCCGACCTTGAGGTACGTCGAGTACTCGGCCAGGTTGGCGTCGCCGATGATGACGTGCAGGCGCCGGTACTTGTCCGCGTCGGCGTGCGGCTCGTCGCGCGTGTTGATGATGCCGCGCTTGAGCGTCGTCTCCAGGCCGACCTCGACCTCGATGTAGTCGGAGCGCTGCGAGAGCTGGAAGCCCGCTTCCTCGCTCTGCTGCCCGACACCCACGCGGCCCGAACCGGTGACCACCTGGCGGGACACGAAGAACGGCGTCAGCCCCGCGATCACCGCAGTGAACGGCGTCGAGCGCTGCATCAGGTAGTTCTCGTGCGTGCCGTAGCTCGCGCCCTTGCCGTCGACGTTGTTCTTGTACAGCTGCAACGGCGGCTGGCCGGGGACGGTGGCGGCCTTGCGCGCCGCCTCCTCCATGACCCGCTCCCCCGCCTTGTCCCAGATGACCGCGTCACGCGCGTTCGTCACCTCGGGCGCCGAGTACTCCGGGTGAGCGTGGTCGACGTACAGCCGCGCCCCGTTGGTCAGGATCACGTTCGCCGCGCCGAGGTCCTCGACGTCCGGGTCGTGCCCTGGGCCGCTCGGGCCGGTGAGGTCGAACCCACGGGCGTCGCGCAGGGGCGATTCCACCTCGTAGTCCCACCGTGCCCGCCTCGCCCGCGGGATGTCCGCCGCGGCCGCGTAGGCCAGCACGACCTGAGTCGAGGTAAGTACCGGGTTCGCCGTCGCGTCGCCCGGCACCGCGATGCCGTACTCGACTTCGGTTCCCATGATCCGCCGCATACCCACCACCCTACGGGGTCGGGGGCGTGCGACGATGCCCCCCATGTCAGGCAGTGACGAACTCGTTGCGCTCTATGACCTCGGCGGAACCGTGGTGGGAGCGGCCACCCGTTCCCGGGTCCGTGCCGAGGGCCTCTGGCACGCGGCGGGCGTGGTGTTGGTCCGTTCGGGTGACGGGGAGCGCGTCTACGTGCATCTCCGTACGGCCACCAAGGACGTCTATCCCTCCACATGGGACTGCTGGGCAGGCGGCATCGTCGCGGCAGGCGAGACCCCGGAGGAATGCGCCCGCCGGGAGCTGGCCGAAGAACTGGGTGTTCACGGAGTGGAACTGCGGCCGCTTTTCGTCCACGTCACCGAAGACGAGACGATCCGGGCTCACAACTTCGCCTTCGAAGCGCGGTGGGACGGTCCTTTCGTCCATCAGCCGTCCGAAGTGGTCGAAGGACGGTGGCTGACGCTGCGCGAGTTGCGTTTGTGGCTGGACGATCCGGACAGCGGGTTCATCCCGGATGGACGTCTGGGCGCGCTGGAGTGGTTCAGGCGGGAAGCGGTTTAGACCGAACGGAGCCGCTGGGCGACGATCGGCAGCAGCCGCTTCGCCGCGTCCGTCGCCCGCGCCTCGGTCCCGGCGGTCACGCTGAGGGCGGAGACGAGTTTCCCCTTGGCGAGCAACACCGTGCACGTCGTGCCCTCGCACCAGGCGCGCTGGGCTTCGACGCCGGTTTGCTTCGTCAGCGTGAGCTTCTTGCCTTCGCAGTCCGCCTGGGCGACGACGTCCGCGGCGTCGCGGTCGGTGTACTCCGTGACCTGATGTTCCAGCGTCGAACCGCTCGGGTACGACCACGCCGTCGAACGGCTCGTGCCGCGGGTCAGTCCGGTCAGACAGCCGGACACCTTGCTCTCGCCCGGGACGACCTCTTCCTCGGCGACGTCCTCGTCGGTCAGCAACGCGGCGGAAACCGCGGCGGGGACGGGAGCCTGGGTCGACGGCGGCGGGACCGGGGCGGCCTGCGGCTTGACGGAAGGCTGCGCGGGTTCGACCGTGGGCGTCGGTGTCGGGTCGTCGTAGTAGGTGTCGAGGTCGTTGGGCCGGTCGGCGCATCCCGACAGACCGAACAGCGCGACCGTCGCCACCGCGAGCACCTGCCGATGACGCACCCTCGACCCTCCCCGGATGTCCCGCCTGACGTTTGCCGCGAGACTAGTCCAGGCCCTCAGTGCCAGCCGAGGCAGGACCTGTGCCGCCAATAGGCCACCGGTTCTTCGGCGAGCGCGGCCAGCTCCGAGAGCTCGTCCGCGGTCAGCTTCGCCTTCGCCGCAACGAGATTCTCCGCCAGCTGAGCCGTGCTCGACGGGCCGATGACGGCCACCGGCCGCCACTCCTGGGCCAGCACCGCCGCGATCGCGACCGCGTCCGGGCCCGCTTCGTGTTCGCGCGCGATCCGCGCGAGCGACGGCGGCGGTTCGACCACCAGCCGCCCGTTCGCGACGGTTTCCTTGACCAGCACCTGTTTCCCGGCGGCGCGCGCCTCCGCGAGCGCGGGGCCGACGGAGGGTTCGAGAAGATTCCACGTCGACTGCACGGCGCTGAACACCGGCGTCCCGGCCACTTCCAGCTCGAACGCCCGGCGGACCGCGTCGGCCTGCGCCGGGCCGGACGTGGAGAAGCCGACCGGGACACCGTCGGCGGCGAGTTCGGCCAGCGCCCCGATCAGCCGCTCGTCGGTGAACAGCGGACTGTCCACAGTGAGCGAGTGGACCTGGTAGAGCGAGACGGCTTTCCCCAGCAGGCCAACGGTTTCCGCCCACTGCTCGACGAACCGCGGCGCGGTGTGCTCCTTGACCTCGTGCACCTCCGCGTCGAGCTTCCACTCCCCCACGTAGCGGTAGCCCCATTTGCTCGACACCGTCACGTCGCGGTGCGCGCGATCGGTGAGCCAGCCGGCGAGGAACTCCTCCGAAGAACCATACGAACGGGCGACGTCGATCCACCGGACGCCGGCGCGGTACGCGTCGTCCAGGACGTCGTAGGTCGCCGCGCGCATCGCCTCGAACTCGCGTCCGGGCGGGAGCGCCTCGGCCCGGCCGAGGTTGATGTACGCGGGCCTGCCGAGCGCCGCCAGTCCGACGGCGATCCGATCGCCGATCTCCGAGTCTGTCACCGGGCTCCTTCGTTCTTGTGGCGGAGGATCGCGAGCCACTGGCCCGAGTTCTGCGCCTGCCGGTGGAGCTTTTCCAGCCGGGCCGCCGGAGCCCGGACGTAACCCTTGCCGAACACCGGCGCGATCTGGCGGAGGCTGGCACCCTCCTCCCTGGCGGCGAGCAGCGCCCAGTCGGACGCGTCGGCACAGGCCGCGGAGGCGCGCCGCAACTCGCCCAGCAGCTCGATGAGCTCGGGCGCGCTCATCTCTCCCGCCCGGACGGCGGCCGCCGTCGTTTCCAGCCACGCCAGGACATCGGCCTCGGTGATCGGCGCGCGCGGGCGGCCGGAAGATTCGTTCACAGCCGATGAGTATAGGTCGTTATACGCACGGTAGGGCGTAGCGCCACGCGGGAGGCGTCGAACACATCGTCCGAAAACCGCTGGAGCGCCCAAGCGATTCCCGATTCACTGAGTTCGAAGCTGAGAACTCGAGAGAAGGACAATTGGGACGTTTCGGTATCGCGATCCGATTCGCGGCACTCGCGATCGTATGGGGCGCGAGTTTTCTGTTCATCAAAGTCGGGCTCACCGGTCTGTCGCCGGCCCAGGTGGCGCTTACCCGCGTCTGCCTCGGCGCGGTGGCACTGATCGCCATCGCCGCCTGGCGGCGTAAGCCACTCCCCCGCGATCCCGCCGTCTGGGGCCATCTCGCGGTCGTGTCCGTCCTGCTGTGCGTCATCCCGTTCCTGCTCTTCTCCTGGGCCGAGCAGTACATCTCCTCCGGGCTGGCCAGCATCTTCAACGCGACGACCCCGCTGATCACCATGCTCATCGCGGCGGCGGCCCTGCCGTCCGAGCGGTTCACGAAGGCCCGCACGACCGGCCTCGTCCTCGGCTTCCTCGGCGTGCTCACCATCGTCGGGGTCTGGCAAGGGATCGACGTCTCGCACGAGCTGACCGCGCAGCTCGCGTGTCTCGGCGCGACGACCTGCTACGGGATCTCGTTCGTCTACATGCGGCGGTTCATCTCCTGGCGGAACCTCGACGCGCCGACCATCGCGCTCGGGCAGGTCTGCTGCGGTTCCGTCGTGATGCTGCTGCTCGCGCCGTTCATCGCGACGGCACCGGTACACCTCGACACGCCGATCGTCCTCAGCATGATCGCGCTCGGGGCGCTGGGCACCGGCCTCGCGTACGCCTGGAACGCGTCGATCATCGCGGCGTGGGGCGCGTCGAACGCGTCGGCGGTGACCTACCTCACACCCGTGGTCGGTGTACTGCTCGGAGTCCTGGTCCTCGACGAGCCACTGGCGTGGAACCAACCCGTCGGCGCGTTGCTCGTCGTCCTCGGGATCCTGGCCGCGCACGGGCGCCTGAAGCCGCGCAAGAAGGCCGAAGAAGCCGTCGCCGTGAAAACACCCGCGTGAAACGAAGGGGCCCTTCGCCGCATGTCCTGCGGCGAAGGGCCCCTTCGGCTCGCTTTACAGGTACTGACCGGTGTTCGTGGCGGTGTCTATCGCCCGCCCCGAGTCCTGGTTCTTGCCGGTGACGAGCGTGCGGATGTAGACGATCCGCTCGCCCTTCTTGCCGGAGATCCGGGCCCAGTCGTCCGGGTTGGTGGTGTTGGGCAGGTCCTCGTTCTCCGCGAACTCGTCGACGATCGCGTCCAGCAGATGCTGCACGCGCAGGCCGGGCTGCTTGGTCTCCAGCACCGACTTGATGGCCGACTTCTTCGCCCGGTCCACGATGTTCTGGATCATCGCGCCCGAGTTGAAGTCACGGAAGTACAGGACTTCCTTGTCACCGTTGGCGTAGGTGACCTCGAGGAACCGGTTCTCGTCCGTCTCCTCGTACATCCGCTCGACCGTGTGCTGGATCATCGCGTCGAACGTCGCCCGGACATCGCCGCCGAACTCGGCGAGGTCGTCCGAATGGATCGGCAGACCGTCGGACAGGTACTTGGAGAAGATGTCCTTCGCGCCTTCGGCGTCCGGACGCTCGATCTTGATCTTGACGTCGAGCCGGCCCGGCCGCAGGATCGCCGGGTCGATCATGTCCTCGCGGTTGGAGGCGCCGATGACGATGACGTTCTCCAGGCCCTCGACACCGTCGATCTCCGAAAGCAGCTGCGGGACGATCGTGGTCTCCACATCGGAGGACACGCCCGAACCGCGGGTGCGGAAGATCGAGTCCATCTCGTCGAAGAACACGATCACCGGGGTGCCTTCGGAGGCCTTTTCCCGAGCCCGCTGGAAGATCAGGCGGATGTGCCGCTCGGTCTCCCCGACGAACTTGTTCAGCAGCTCCGGACCCTTGATGTTCAGGAAGTAGGACTTCCCGTCCGCCGCGTCACCGCGTGCTTCCGCGACCTTCTTGGCGAGCGAGTTGGCCACCGCCTTCGCGATGAGGGTCTTACCGCAACCAGGAGGCCCGTAGAGCAGCACGCCCTTGGGCGGGCGCAGCTGGTACTCCTGGTAGAGATCCGCGTGCAGGAACGGAAGCTCGACGGCGTCGCGGATCTGCTCGATCTGCCTGCTGAGGCCACCGATGTCCTCGTAACGGACGTCGGGCACCTCCTCCAGCACGAGATCCTCGACCTCCGCCTTCGGCACGCGCTCGTAGGCGTAACCGGCCTTCGAGTCCACCAGCAGGGAATCGCCCGGCTTGAGGGGCTGTTCGGCCAGCGGATCGGAGAGCAGGACGACCCGCTCCTCGTCCGCGTGCCCGACCACCAGCGCACGGGGGCTGCCGCCCTCGACGTCCGGTGCCAGCACCTCGCGCAGCGCGCAGACCTCGCCGATCCGCTCGAAGTCACCGCCTTCGACGACGGTGAGTGCCTCGTTGAGCCGCAACGCCTGTCCGCGCTGCAGGGACGAGACCTCGACCGCGGGTGAGACCGAAACCCGCATCTTGCGGCCCGCGGTGAACACGTCCACCGTGTTGTCCTCGTAAGCGGTGACGAACACGCCGTAACCGCTCGGAGGCTGGGCCAGCCTGTCGACCTCCTCTCGCAACGCGAGCAACTGGCCACGCGCCTCGCGGAGCGTCTCGACCAGTTTCGTGTTGCGTTCCGTGAGTTGGCTCACTCGTTCCGACGCCTCGGCGAGTCGCTGCTCCAGCACTCGGTTCTGACGTGGCGAATCGGTGAGCTTCCGGCGCAGCAGGGCCACTTCCTCCTCGAGGAAGCGAATTTGACGTGCCTGCTCGTCGGACGTGGTTCCAGCTCCGGTCGTTTCTGAAGGGTCGGCCTCCTCGCGCCGACCTCCGGGAAGGTCATGATGCATCGGGCACCTCCTCGGAGTGCTTTTCATTCCACGGTACCGGCGATCACCGACAATAAAAGGCCTTTCCGCATCACAAGATCGGCGCGTCGCGTTCCGGACGACCTCACAGCACGTACGTTCACGACGCGCAAGGGGCCATCCCGGTGCCGGGTCCGGCACTCTATTGGTCACATTCCGTCCACCTGGCCTGACCTGCGGCGGGATACCCGGCTCCGACCGGGTGCAAACGGGTTTCCGGTATCAGTTCGGCCCTAATCGAGCGGCGATCCGGCTCGGTGGCTAGCATCGGGCCGACGTTCGCCGGGGAGGCGGACCGGCAGGTCGTGTTGAGCATTTTCGCAGAACAGCTAGGGGGCAACAGCCATGACTTACCCGCCGCAACAGCCCGGCGGCTACGGACAAGATCCGTACGGCCAGCAGGGCGGGTACCCGCAGAGCGGTCCCCAGCCGCAGCAGGGATACCCCGGTGGCGGCCAGTACGGCCAGCAGCAGCCCGGTCAGTACGGGCAGGATCCGTATGGCCAGCAGCAGGGCGGCTACCCGCAGAGCGGTCCTCAGCCCCAGCAGGGATACCCCGGCGCCACGCAGCAGTTCGGCCAGGCGGATCCGTACGGGCAGCAGCAGGGCGGCTACAACGCCTACCCGCAGGAAGGCGGCGGGTACGGGGGCGAGCCACCCAAGAAAAAGAAGACCGGTCTGATCGTCGGGATCGCGATCGGCGCGGTCGTTCTGGTCGGTGGCGGTGTCACCGCCCTCGTCATCGCCCTGAACTCGGGCGACGACAACCCGACCGCGGCCCCGCCTGCCAGCTCCAGCAGCGCCGCCCCGACGGGTTCCGCCTCGTCGTCCTCGAAGCCGTCCACTTCGTCCACCCGGAGCAAGTCCAGCTCGCCGAGCACCTCGTCGACCCCCAAGGGTTCGGGACCGGCTCCGCTGGGCAAGGCGACGCCGGAAGAGGTCTCCGAGGCGGTGTTCAACGCCTACAACGCGCATGACGGCAAGGTCGTCGCGCAGTCGGCCTGCCGCAGCGTGAACACCAAGGACGACATCTCCGTCGCCAAGGACCTCAAGCTCGTGAAGGCCGGGGAACTGGCGACGAGCGGGGACACGGCGAAGCTCCCGATCACGGCCACCACGGAAGGCAAGACCGAGACCGGAACCCTCAACTTCAAGAAGGAATCCGACCTCTGGTGCTTCACCGGCGCGAAGCGCTGATCCGGAACCGGTGTCCAGCAGGCTGATCGCCGTTCTCGCCGGCTTCGGCGCGGTCCTGGTCGGCGTCGTGGCGGGGCTGCTCCTGGTGGCCCCGTCCGGCTCCGACCCGGCCGCGCCGGACTCGGCGACGCCCACGTCGTGGCCGAGTTCGTCCCGTCCGGTCCCGGTGGATCCGGACGTGGCGGCGGTCGAGGTGGTCGGCAAGGCGATCGCCGCCGCCATCGTCAATCACGACGCGACGGCGTTCGGCAAACTCACCTGCGTCCAGCAGTCGTCGGCCGATCTGGCCGAACTCAAGCGGAAGTGGGAGGCGGCGGGCAAGGTGTCCGCGACCGTCCCGGATCCGCCGAAGGTCGGTGGCGACTCCGCCACCGTGACCGTGCATGTCGAGGGCGCGGGCGGCCGGAAGGACACGCCCTTCCCATTGAAGAAGCGCGACGGCAAGTGGTGCGTGCCGTGATGTCTGTCGAGCGCTGACGAAAACTCGCTCAAGGGGCGCCGTTCCACTTGCAACTTGCGGCCGCGCGTGAAGGCCCCCTTCCCTCGGCTCAGCCGAGGGAAGGGGGCCTTCACGGACTTGGCACCCAACAAACACCTAGGAGCCGGGTCAGCCCTTGCCGGAACGGCGGTGGACCCGCGGTGACACGGTCCCGTCGGCCAGACGGCGCGCCGTCAGCAGGAAAGCCGTGTGCGCGACCATCCGGTGATCCGGCCGCACCGCGAGGCTCACGACGTGCCAGGGCCGCATGAGGGTCTCCCACGATTCCGGCTCGGTCCAGCACTGCTGGTCCCGCAAGGCTTCCGTGATCCTCGAAAGTTGTGTGACCGTCGCCACATAGACCGTGAGCACGCCGCCGGGCACCAGATGCGCGGCGACCGTCTCCAGCTGGTCCCAGGGCGCCAGCATGTCGAGGACGACGCGGTCGACCTCGCCGGTGTGCGTCGACAGGTCCGCGACCGTCAGCGACCAGTTGTCCGGTTTGTGGCCGAAGAACTTCTCCACGTTCCGTTCGGCGTGCTCGGCGTGGTCGTCCCGGATCTCGTAGGACTGCACGGTGCCTTCCGAACCGACCGCCCGCAGCAGCGAACAGGTCAGCGCGCCGGAACCGGCGCCCGCTTCGAGTACCCGCGCGCCCGGGAAGATGTCGCCCCACATCACGATCTGCGCGGCGTCCTTCGGGTAGATCACCTGCGCGCCGCGCGGCATCGACAGCACGTAGTCCGGCAGCAGCGGGCGCAGCGCCAGATAGTGGCTGCCGCCTGCCGACGTGACGACCGAACCCTCCTGCGCACCGATCACGTCGTCGTGCGCCAGCGCGCCGCGGTGGGTGTGATACTGCTGTCCCTCGGCCAGCACCATGGTGTAGTGCCGCCCCTTGGAGTCGGTCAGCTGAACCCGGTCACCAACACGAAACGGCCCTCGGACCGACACTGAACCTCCATACCCGCGAATGATCGACGACCGATCCTCGCAGGTGGCCGTACCGCGCTACGCCGGGGGTCGGCTCCGGGTCATCGCGGCGCGCAGGTCCTCGCGCCGGAGCACGCCCGCCGGCCTGCCTTCGTCGTCCACGACGAGGAACTGCCAGGCGGCGGTTTCCCGGACGCGCTCGGCGATCTCCTCCCCTGACTCCGAGGACAGCAGCACGGTGTCGGCACGGATCGGCTCCGCGGCCAGCTCCGCCGGGGCGTGCGGCGACGTTCCGGCCAGATGCGCGGCCGCCGTCTCGTCGAGCAGCCCGGCCGCGACACCGTCGGCACGCACCAGGACCACCCCACGTCCCGCCGAAGCGGCCAGCGCGTCCGAGACGGGGCTTTCCGCGGGAAGCTGGAGAACGGGGCGGACGAGCTCGCTCAGCCGCACCCCTTCGGGCCACCCTCGGCGCGTTTCGGCGGCGAGTTCGCTTCGCGCGCCGAGGATCACGAACCACGCCGTCACGACGCAGACACCGAGCCGCAGCCAGCGGTCCTCACTGCCCGCCGCCAGCCCCCACAGCGCCCAGACGACCAGTCCCGCCGCGACGATGCCGCCGCCCACGACCGCCGCCCGCGTGCCCTTTTCCCGTCGACCGGTGGCCGCCCAGACCCCGGCGCGAACCAGGCGGCCGCCGTCGAGCGGGAGCCCGGGCAGGAGATTGAAGATCCCGACGGCGAAGTTCGCGACGGCGCATTCGGCGATGAGCAGCCACGCCGCGCTCTCCGCCGGGACGGCGAACATGAGCAGACCGCAGAAACCGCCGAGCAGCAATGAAACCACCGGTCCCGCGGCGGCGACGAGGCCTTCCTGCCGCGGCTGCCGGGGAGTCCTGGCGACCTCGGAAAGGCCGCCGAGCAGGAAGAGGCGCAGGCGCCGGACGGGGATGCCGAGCCGCAGCGCCACCAGGCAGTGCCCCAGCTCGTGCGCGAGCACCGAAAGTCCGAGAAGGACCGCGAACGCGGCCGCCAGCAGCCACGAGGTCAGCGTCGTCGCTCCGGGCAGGAACCGTTCGACCAGTGGTGTGTAGAGCACCACGATGATCAGGGAGCCGATCCACCACGACGGGGCGAGCAGCACGGGGATTCCGGACACGCGGAAAAGCAGGAGACCGCCCTCCGGCGCCACGCCTCGTCGAGGCGGGCCCTGCTCACCCGTCACCGCCATGTGTCAGAGCGTAGATGCCCAGGTGTGGGGTGCCGGTAACCCGTCCCGCCCGTCCGGGTGGTGTCGGTCATGCCACTCCGGTGCGTCGCGGTCCCGGAACTGTCGGTACCCGGCGATACCCTCCTCCCATGCCCGACACCGACACGGTCACCGCCGATCCGCCGCCCGGCGCCGAAGTCCCGCGCCGTCGGCCGGCCCTGTCCCCGTCGCGTGCCAGCGACTTCAAGCAGTGCCCGCTGCTCTACCGTTTCCGCGCGGTGGACAGACTGCCCGAGATCCCGACGAAGGCCCAGCTTCGCGGCACCCTGGTGCATTCCGTGCTGGAACGCTTGTTCTCTCTCCCGCAAGCCGACCGCACCCCTCCGCAGGCCAAGGAACTCCTCGCGCCGGCGTGGGAGGACCTGTCGGCGGAACGTCCGGAGTGGATCGAGCTGTTCGATCAGGACGATCCCGAGGCCGTCACCTCGTGGCTCTCGTCGGCGGAGCAGCTCGTCGACACCTACTTCGGCCTGGAGGATCCGCGTCGGCTGGAGCCCGAAGCGTGCGAGCTGCACGTCGAGATCGAACTGGGCTCCGGGGTGTTGCTGCGCGGCTACGTCGACAGGCTGGACGTGGCGCCGACCGGCGAGATCCGGGTCGTCGACTACAAGACCGGTGCCGCGCCCCGCGAGATCGGCGAGGCCAAGGCGATGTTCCAGATGAAGTTCTACGCCGTGGTCCTCTGGCGGCTTCGCGGTGTCGTGCCGCGCCAGCTGAAACTGATGTACCTCACCGATGGCCAGTCCCTCGCGTACACGCCCGACGAGGGCGAACTGATCCGCTTCGAGCGCACGCTGGAAGCGATCTGGCAGGCGATCCTCAAAGCGGGCAAGACCGGCGATTTCCGGCCCAATCCGAGCAAACTCTGCGCGTGGTGCGACCACCAGGCGCTCTGCCCGCAGTACGGCGGCACTCCCCCGCCCTATCCCGGCTGGCCGGAGCCGGATCCCGGCGAGGAGTCCGTATTGGACCGAGCGGATTAGCGCCTAAGGTGCCCTTTGTGACAGAAGCCTTCTACGTACCGACTGGCGAGGGCCTCTTCCTCCCGACCCAGCACACCGCCGGCCCGTGGACCCCGGACGCGCAGCACTTCGGGCCACCCTCGGCGTTGCTGGTCCGCGCGCTCGAAGCGGTCGAAGCGCCGCATGTGAGCCAGCTGGCGCGGGTGACGATCGAGATCCTCGGGCCCGCCCCGCTGAAGGAGCTCTCGGTGCGGGCCTGGGTGGAACGCCCGGGCCGGTCGGTCGAGTGGCTGGAGGCCGAACTGTCCCACGGGGAGCGGGTCGTCGCCCGTGCTTCGGCGTGGCGCATCGCGACCTCGGACACCACCGAGGTGGCCACGGCGGAGGGGCCCGCGCTGCCGGCACCGGACGACCTCCCGACTTCGAACTGGCCGGAAGGCTGGCACGGCGGCTACCTGGACGCCGTCGAGTGGCGGCGTGTCAAGGGCGCGCTCGACGAGCCCGGGCCCGCGACGGTCTGGGGCCGTCAGCGCGTCGCCCTCGTGGACGGGGAGAAGCCGAGCGCGTTGCAGCGGCTGTTCGTCCTGGCCGACTCGGGCAACGGGATTTCGAATTTCCTCGACCCTCGCGAGTGGTGGTTCATCAACTCCGAGCTGACCGTGCACCTGCGCCGGCCGCCGCTGGGCGACTGGATCGGCGTCGACGCGGCCACCCTGGTCGGCCCGAACGGCATCGGCACGGCGACCACCACCCTGCACGACGTCTCCGGCCCGGTCGCCTCCGGAGCGCAGGCTCTCCTGGTGCGACCGCGACAGGCGGGCTGATAGACGCGCTTTCTCGGCGGGTTTCCAATAGCCTTCCCGGAACAACAGACACAGGGAGCGCTTCGGCATGCAGATCACCTCGGTGGTCAACCAGAAAGGCGGGGTCGGCAAGACCTCACTCAGCGTGGGCGCGGCGGCCGCTTTGGCCGAACGCGGTCGCCGGGTGCTGCTGATCGACCTCGACCCACAGGGCCACGCGACGACCGAACTCCTCGGGCTGGACGAAGTGGCCCCCGATATGCCCAGCCTGGCAAAAGCCCTGACCAAGGTGTGGAAGGGCCCGATCGAGGAACTCGCGGTGCGGCATCCGCGCAGCAACCTCGGGCGGGGTGGCGCGTTCGACGTCATCCCGACGTCGCCGGGAATGTTCGACCTCATCCGGCGGCTGGACCAGTTCCGCGTCCCGGGCTGGCAGCTGGCCAGGGTCATCCAGTTCGCGAACTACGACCACATCATCATCGATTGCCCGCCCGCCCTCGACGTGCTGACCAACAACGCGCTGGCCGCCTCGCACGGCATCCTCGTGCCGGTGCAGCCGGACCGGACGAGCATCCGGGCGCTGCGCCTGCTTTCGGACCAGGTGCGTTACGTCGAACAGACCGTCGGCCGTCCGCCGATCGCCTACTACGGCCTGGTTCCCGGGCTGTACCGCCGCCCGGTCTCGCATTACGCCGCGGCCGCGTTGCAGGAGCTCTACGCGTTCGGGATCCCGATGTTGTCGCACGTACCGCTCGGTGTGGTGATGAACGAGGCGGCCGCGCACGGAGTGCCGGTGACGACGTACGCGCCGGAAACACTGCAAGCTCTGTCGTTCCGTGAGATCGCGGAAACACTGGACGGGTACGCGAAGAACCATCCGGCCCCGGCGATCGTCCCCGCGGACGAGGAGTTCGTCTTCGAGGACTTCATCACCGAGGTCTCGGTGACGCGCAGCGCCAACGACAACGGCGCCCGGAAGCGGCTCTACGACCTGATGCCCAAGAAGCCGAACCGGCCCCGGTAGCCGCCACGTCGGCGCTCAGACTCTCGTCCGGCCCGGTACCGAACGCTATGAAAGGTCCTTTCCTTGCAAATTTCGCAAGGAAAGGACCTTTCATAGCGTCTGGAGGCGGGGTCAGAGGCGACAGGCCCGGATGTCCGAGGCCAAGACGGCCTTCGCGCCGGTCTCGGCGAGTTCGTCCATGATCCGGTTGACCTCCTTGCGCGGCACCATCGCCCGCACGGCCACCCAGTCCTCGTCGGCCAGCGGCGCGACGGTCGGCGACTCGAGGCCCGGCGTGATCGCGATGGCCGCTTCGAGCAGCGAACGCGGGCAGTCGTAGTCCAGCATCATGTAGTGCTGGGCGAACACGACACCCTGCAGCCGTGCCTTCAGCTGATCCTTCGGCCGGGTGTGCTCGGTCCCCGCCCGCTGGAGCAGCACCGCCTCCGACACGCAGATCGGATCCGCGAAGGCCACGAGGTTGTGCTGGCGCAGCGAACGCCCGGACTCGACGACGTCGGCGATGGCGTCGGCCACGCCGAGCTGGATCGAGATCTCGACGGCGCCGTCGAGGCGGATGACCTCCGCCTCCACTCCCTGCTGCTTCAGGTTCTCCCGCACGAGCCGCGGGTACGAGGTCGCGAGCCGCTTGCCCTGCAGGTCCTCGACCTTCCAGTCCCGGCCCGCGGGCGCGGCGTACCGGAAGGTGGACCCGCCGAAGCCGAGGCCGAGGATCTCCTCCACCGGAGCTCCGGAGTCGAGCGCGAGGTCGCGGCCGGTGATGCCGAGGTCCAGCTCACCGGACCCGACGTAGATCGCGATGTCCTTGGGGCGCAAGAAGAAGAACTCGACCTCGTTGACCGTGTCCAGCACGGTCAGATCGCGGGCCTCATGTCGCTTGCGGTAGCCGGCCTCTCCGAGCATCTCCGACGCGGCGGCGGCGAGGGCTCCCTTGTTCGGCACGGCGACACGCAGCATTGCTTCTCCTTGGTTCTCCGGACGCGGACGCGTCACAGGTACCGGTACACGTCCTCTTTCGACAGGCCACGGCCGATCATGAGCACCTGCAACCGGTACAGCAGCTGTGAAATCTCCTCCGCGAGCCTGTCGTCGGATTCGTGCTCGGCGGCGATCCACACCTCGCCCGCCTCTTCGAGCACCTTCTTGCCCTGTGCGTGCACTCCCGCGTCCAGCGCGGCGACGGTGCCGGAACCGTCGGGGCGCGTACGGGCGCGCTCGGCAAGCTCGGCGAACAGCTCATCGAAGGTCTTCACAGTCTGGAGATCCTTCCATCCGCGCTCGCGTCGCGCTGCCCCGGGCCGGTGTGTTGACGTCGGCGTCACACCTCAGAACAGCGCCGCGCCACCCCGCTCGAAGTCGAGCAGGTGCCGCTTCCGTTCGACACCACCGCCGTAACCGGTCAGATCGCCGTTGGAACCGATCACGCGATGGCACGGCACGATGATGCCGATCGGGTTCTTCCCGTTCGCGAGCCCGACCGCGCGTGACGCCGTGGGCCTGCCGAGCCGGTCGGCGAGTTCGCCGTAGGAGACCGTCTCGCCATAAGGGATCCCGAGCAGGCCTTCCCAGACCATCCGCTGGAAGTCGGTGCCGCCGAAGCTCAGCGGAAGATCGAAGTCCTTCCGCTGCCCGGCGAAGTACTCCTTGAGCTGTCTCTCGGTCTCCACGAAGATCGGCGCGCCCGGATCCGGGTGGCCGAAGCTCTCCTCGGCCGGACGATGCCGCTGCTGGACCATGTACAGCCCGCGGAGGCTGTCGCCCTCCGCGACCAGGGTCAGCCGGTCGTACGGGCTGTCGATGACGGTGTGCGTGCGCATGGAGCTCCTCAGGACTCAGGCGGCGGGCAGCCGGTTGATCGGGTGATCACCGGTCGCCCAGAGATGCTGGACGGCGTAGGCGCGCCACGGGCGCCAGCGCTCGGCGTGCGCGGCGAACGCGGCCGGGGCGAGCCCGAGCCCCTTCGCGGCGACCTTGACGCCGAGGTCGGTCGGCAGGAAGGCGTCCGGGTCGCCGAGTGAGCGCATCGCGATGCTCTCGACGGTCCACGGGCCGAAACCGGGCAGCGCGAGCAGCCGTTCCCGGGCCCGCTGCCAGTCACTGCCCGCGCCGAGGTCGAGTTCGCCGCCGTTCAGTTCGGCGACGAGGCCGAGCAGGGTCCGCTTCCGGCTCTGCGGCATCGCCAGGCTTCCCGGGTCGAGCTCCGCGAGCGCGGCGGCGTCCGGGAAGACGTGGGTAAGACCGCCTTCCGGATCGTCGACGGGCTCGCCGTGCGCGAGGACCAGGCGGGCGGCGTGGGTCCGGGCGGCGGCG
This sequence comes from Amycolatopsis oliviviridis, assembly GCF_014654365.1. Taxonomy (GTDB): domain Bacteria; phylum Actinomycetota; class Actinomycetes; order Mycobacteriales; family Pseudonocardiaceae; genus Amycolatopsis; species Amycolatopsis oliviviridis. Next base: position 794,321 of record NZ_BNAY01000001.1, on the reverse strand, counting down.
GTGGAGACCTGCTGGCCCAGGACCGCGCGGACGGCGAACTCGTCGCCGTCGACCGTCCTCGGCACCCGCCTGCCCGGTGCGGCGGTCACGAGCGGTCCGAGCAACCGGTCCGAGGCCAGGGCGTCGTCGACCGCGACCGGGTCGGCGTCGAGGTCGAGCAGGCGGCGGCAACGGCTGATCGCGGTCGAGAGGTCCCGCAGATCCGACAGCGTCAGCCGGCAGCCGATGAAGCCGTCTTCGGGTTTGAGCGCGACGACGGCCGGACCGTGCGGCAACCGCAGCGTCCGCCGGTACGCGCCGTCACGCCACTCCTCGACACCGGGGACGCCGGTCGCGACCAGATGCCCGAAGAGGTTGTCCGGGAACAACGGCTTGCGGTACGGCAAGCGCAGGTTCAGCGTCCCGGGCGCGGTCGCCGGCGCGGTGCGCACGCGGGCCCGCAGTTCGGTCGGCGACAGCGCGAACACCTCGCGGACGGTGTCGTTGAAGGTCCGGACGCTGCCGAACCCCGCGGCGAGGGCGACGTCGATCATCGACAGCCCGGTCGTCTCGATCAGCAGCCGTGCCGTCTGCGCGCGCTGCGCACGGGCGAGGCTGAGCGGGCCCGCGCCGAGTTCGGCGCGCACGTGCCGCTCGACCTGCCGGACGCTGTACCCGAGCCGGGCGGCCAGCCCGCTCACGCCGTCGGTGTCGACGACGCCGTCGGCGATCAGCCGCATCGCCCTGGCCACCAGGTCCGCCCGCTCGTTCCACTGCGGTGAACCGGGACTCGCGTCCGGCCTGCACCGTTTGCAGGCGCGGAACCCGGCCTCCTGAGCGGCCGCCGCGCTCGGGTAGAACGACATGTTCTCCGGTTTGGGCGGGACGACGGGACAGCTCGCCCGGCAATAGATCCGCGTCGTCAGGACGGCGGTGAAGAACCAGCCGTCAAAGCGGGCGTCCTTCGCCTGGACCGCCCGTACGCAGCGCTCGAAATCCTCATGCACCAGGCCAGCATCACCGACCACCAGGGGTGAGGTCTAGCGGAAACGCGACATGGCGGTCAGGGCAGCAGCGCGGTCAGCGTGGGCACGTCGAGGCCGACCAGCGACGAGCGGAACACGCGCCGCTCCCCCGGTTCGACGTCGACGTCGTTCGGGATCACCACGACCGTGCAGCCCGCCGCGGCGGCGGACGCCGCGCCCGGCGGGGAATCCTCGATCGCGACGCACCGGGAAGCCGGGACCCCCAGCAACTCCGTCGCCAGCCGATACGGCCGCGCGTCCGGCTTGTTCAGACCATCGACCTCGTCACCGCAGACAGTGGCGGCGAAGTACTCGCGGCCGATCGTGTTGAGCGCGAGTTCGGTCAGCGACCGTTCGGTGGAGGTGACCAGCGCCATCGGGACACCCTTGGCGCGCAACAGTTCCAGCAGCTCCTGCGCGCCGGGACGCCACGGGAGCGGACCGTCGAAGAGGTTGGCCGTCCGCTTGCGGATCCACTCGCCCATCTCCGCGATCGACTCGGGATCGACGGGTTTGCCGCACACTTCGAGGAGGAACGCGGCCGTGTCGTCCATATTGGACCCGACGAGGCTCAGGCGCTGCTCCTCGGTCAGCGTGCCGCCGAGGGTCTCGACGGCCTCGTAGAGGGCGACGTCCCACAGCTTCTCCGAGTCGACCAGCGTGCCGTCCATATCCCACAGCACGGCGGCGAGTCCGTCCAGTGTGGACGGTTCGGTCACGGCTCCCCCTCACGATCGGATCTTGCGCGTTTCGACGTTCCGTACCCCACGGTAGCCGAGACACGATCACGCCGACGTCGCGGCGTCTTGCCCTGAATGTCGTATTACGGCACCTATGCCTGGTTCGCCCTGAGCGAAGGCGATCGGACATGCTCAACGGTGAATACCCGCCTGGTCGTAGGCTGGTCCGGTGAGTGAGCCCGTCGACGAGACCCAGCGGCCCGGCCGCGACCACCCGGATGACACCAAGCCGATCATGATCGTCGCCTTCGAAGGATGGAACGACGCAGGTGACGCGGCCAGCCGGGCGGTCGAGCATCTTCAGCTCAACTGGGATGCGACACCGCTGAGCGAGCTGAGTCCGGACGAGTACTACGACTTCCAGGTGAGCAGACCTACCGTCCGCATGGTGGACGGCGTCACCCGAAGGGTCGACTGGCCGACCACGCGGCTCTCGGTGTGCCGCCCGGAGGGCCTGAGCCGGGACATCGTGCTGGTCCAGGGACCCGAACCGAACATGCGCTGGCGCGCCTTCTGCGCCGAACTGCTGGAGCACATCCAGCAACTGGACGTGGCCACCGTCGTCACCCTCGGCGCACTGCTCGCCGACACCGCGCACACCCGGCCCGTCCCGGTCACCGGAACGGCGTACGACAAGGACACCGCTTCGCAGTTCGGCCTGGAGCTGAACAACTACCAGGGGCCGACCGGCATCGTCGGGGTCCTGCAGGACTACTGCGTGCAGGCGGGTGTCCCGGCGGTCTCGATCTGGGCGGCCGTGCCGCACTACGTCTCGCATCCGCCGTCGCCCAAGGCCACGCTGGCGCTGCTGCACAAACTCGAGGACGTCCTCGACGTCGAGATCCCGCTCGGTGCCCTTCCCGAGCAGGCCGAGGAGTGGCAGCGGACGGTCACCGAGATGGCCGAGGAGGACGAGGAGATCAGCGAGTACGTCCGGGGACTCGAGGAGCGCGGCGACGCGGAGACCGAGTTCACGCTCGACGACGTGAGCGGGGACAAGATCGCGGCCGAGTTCGAGCGGTACCTGCGGCGCCGTCGTCCGGGACAGGACGGTCCCGGACGGGGCTGACGGCGGCTCTCAAGCGACATGAAAGGCCCCTTCATTGCAAATTTTGCAATGAAGGGGCCTTTCATGTCATTCGGTTCAGGTCACTTGGCGGGCGGACCTCAGAAGATGCGCCGCAGCGGGATGGGACCCCGCGCCCGCTTCCGCCACTCACGCGGATAGCCGAGCGAGACCTCCTCGAAGCGCACCCCGTCCGCCTCGGTGGAGCGCGGGATGTGCAGGTGCCCGTAGACGGCGACCTCCGCCCGGAACCGGCGGTGCCAGTCCTCGGTCTCGGTCGTGCCGCACCAGAGCGCGAACTCCGGGAAGTACAACGGCGCGGTCGGGTGGCGGTGCAGCGGCCAGTGCGACATCAGGATCGTCCCGTGGTCCTCGGGGATCGCCTCCAGCCGCTCCGTGCTGATCTTCACCCGGTCGGCGCACCAGGCCTGCCTGCTGGGGTACGGGTCGGGGTGCAGGAAGAACTCGTCGGTGCACAGCACGCCCGCCTCACGTGCCTCTTCGACGGCCGCCGCCATCGGCAGCCCCTCGGCCGACGGGGTCCGCCAGCTGTAGTCGTACAGCACGAACAGCGGGGCGATCGTCAGCGGCTTCTCCTGGTGTTCCCACACCGGATACGGGTCCTCCGGAGTGAGGACGTCGATCTCCCGGCATCGCTCGACCAGGTGCTCGTAGCGCGCCTGGCCGCGCAGCTGACATTCGTCCTTCTGGGTGGTCCACAGCTCGTGGTTGCCGGGCACCCAGACGACCTTCGCGAAGCGTTCCCGCAAGGTCTTGAGCACCCCGATCACGGATTCGGCGCGTTCGGCGACGTCACCGGCCACGAGCAGCCAGTCGTCGGGGGTCCGGGGGACGACCTCGTCGACGATCGGGGCGTTGCCCTCATGGGTGACGTGGAGGTCGCTGGTGGCGAAGAGATGCGGCACTCCTCCACCGTAGCTTCACTCGGACCGGCGAACCGCCAAAACCGCATCGCAGCGTAACCGGCCCGACGCCGACACTCCCAGCACGACCAACGCCGAGGCGACGTGCAGTGCCGCCTGGATGTTCAGCAGGACACCGCTGCCCAGGACGGAAACCAGCCCACCGGCCAGCAGCGCGCCCAGCGCGGTGAACCCCGCGGTCCCGGCGAACACGGTGCTCAGGACGCGGCCGGACCGTTCGGGCGACGCGGTCGTCTGGACCAGTGAGAGCAACCCGGACCCCGCCAGCACCCCGGGTGCGCCCACCAGGCCGAAGAGGCCGACGAAGACGCCCAGCGACGCGGTCAGCGCGGGCAGGTTCCAGATCACCGCCGACAGCAGGCCGAGCGCGAGCCCGCCCCAGCCGAGCAGAGCGGTGGGCGCGACCTTGCGGGCGACGGTGGCGACGGCGAATCCCGCGGCCAGCCCGCCGAGTGCCTGCACACCGCGCAGCAGGCCGACGTCGCCTTCGGTGCCCTTGAGGATGTCGAGCACGAAGACCACGAAGAGCACCAGGAACATTCCCTGCGCCAGGGAGGTCAGGACCACGACGACACCGGCGAGACGAAGGCGTCCTTCGCGGCCGATCTCGCGGAGGCCGTCGATCCAGGCTCGCAGCACCGGCTCGTGCGGGCCCGCCTGGATGGGCGCGGCGGTCCGCCGGAACGGGCGCGCCAGCAGGATCGAACCGATCACCAGCACGCCGAGGTACGCCACCACGACCCAGCCCAGGCCGCCGAAACCGAGCAGGAGACCGCCCGCCCAGCCGCCGGCGAGCCGCGCGACGCTGCCGTTGATGCTCATGAGCCCGTTGGCGCCGATCAGCTCGTCCGGGGCGACCAGTTCCGGCACGAGCGCGTTGCGGGCGGGCTCGAACAACGAGGCCAGGCCCGCCTGCGCGGCCATGACCCCGTAGATCACGAACGCCGGTCCGCCGGAAGCGACGAACAGTAGCGGGAGCGCGACGAACGCCTGCCCCGCGCACACCACGCACAGCACCAGCCGCCGGTTCCAGCGGTCCGCGACGACACCGGCGACCGGGCTGAGCAGCACCGCGGGCAACAACCCGAGGACGATGCTCAGCGCGGTGGTGGCCGCGGAGCCGGTGGTCTGGAAGATGAACACCGGCAGCGCGATCTGCAGCATCCACTCGGCGGTCTCGGAGAAGAAGGCGGCGATCCACAGCCGCGCGAAGGCGGGTTCTCTCAGCGGTCTCATGCGCTCGGCTTCCCTTCGGCGTCGATACGCAGGAACGCCCGCAGTCCCAAGTGGACCGGACGGGCTCCCGCGGGGGCGTCTTCGCGGATCGCGCCGACGTAAGGCCGGACGAGCGCGTCGATCTCCCGGACCAGCTCGTCCAGCTCGGCCGCGGTCACCCGCAGGGAGTAGGTGTTGAGCCCCGACGCGTCCCGCCATTCCTCGTCGAGCCGGTCGACGACGTCGAGGTAGCGCTCGGTCAGCTCCTTCTCCCGCGCCAGGTTCGTGCCCACGACCGCCAGCTGCGCCCCGTGCAGTTCCGGGTCGTCGCCGAACTCGATGCCGACCTGACAAGCGCGCCAGGGCCGCTCTCGCCCGTCCTCCCCTTCGACCCGCTCCACGAGTCCGTGCTGGGCCAGCTGACGCAGGTGCCAGCTGCAGTTCGAAGCGGTCGAGCCGACCGCGGCCGCGCATTCGCTCGCGGTGCGCGGGCCGACTGCCATCAGATGGTCCACGAGCGCCGACCGGAGCGGATGCGCCAGCGCCCGCATCAGCTCGACGTCCTCGATCCGCTTGCGCGGCGGCAACCCCGTCATCGGCTCGATCCAATCTGAAAGACTTCTTTCGAAAGTTCTCTTTCAGATTCACAGGCGGCTTCGAAGATGTCAAGAAATCCCTCCCGGTACCCTTTCCCAGGCAGTTGCTGCCTGTGGCAGTAACTGCACAAATCAGCTACTGCACGAAGGAAGCACATGCCTGACCAGCGAGAACTCGCCACCGCGGCAGCCCTGGAGATCCCCCGGTTCGTCAGCGCGACCGTCCTGTTCCAGACGGCCATGGCGGAGCGGCTCGGGATCAGCCCCACCGAGTTGCATGGACTCCAGCTGGTCATCAGCGGTGCCGCGACCTCGCCGACCCAGCTGGCGCGCGCCCTCGGCATGACCACCGGCGCGGTGACCCGGATGCTCGACCGCATGGAGGCGCGGCGCCTGGTCGAACGCGTCCCCGACCCCGCCGACCGACGACGGCTCGCGGTGCGCCCGCTCCCCGACCGGCTGGACGACGTGGCCGACCTCTACTCCCCCATGGCCCGCTTCTTCGGCGACCGCCTCGCCCGGCTCGACCGGCGCCAGCTCGCCGCCCTCCTCGGCGTCCTGACCGACGGGCGCGCCTTCGCCGAACAAGAGGCCACACGACTGCGATCCGGATCCCGGAAAGAGGGGGTTGACTAACGCTACACAGGTTGCGTTAGACTGCTCGCATCATGGACAACTGACATCGCACCCTCCCCGTCTCCGAGGCGGCTTCGGTCGAGCACGGCTCCCGTAAGCCACGAAGCCCGGCGGGGATCCCTCATGTCCGAAGAAACCCGGTGATGTCGTATGTCTCTTTCCCTGATCGCCAAAGACCTCGTGCACTCCTACGGCGCCCGTGTCGTGCTCGACGGCGTGAACCTGACCGCATCGGCCGGGCAACGCCTCGGCCTCGTCGGCGAGAACGGCGTCGGCAAGTCCACGCTCCTGAGGTTGCTGGCCGGGGTCGAAGAGCCACAAGGAGGCGAGGTCCTGCGTGGCGACGACCTCGGATTCCTCTTGCAGGAACTGCCGTTTCCGCTGACCGCACGGTTCTCCGACGTCATCGACGACGCACTCGCCGAGATCCGGCGAGCGTCGGCGAGACTCGACGAACTGACCGCGGCGCTCGCGGAACATCCGGACGACGCGGCGGTGCTCGACGAGTACGGCACCGTGCTCGAATGGGCCCAGGCGCACGACCTCTGGGACGCCGACCGGCGGGCCGAAGTCGTATGCGCGGGTCTCGGGCTCGCCGGGATCGACCCGGCGCGCGAACTGGGCACTCTGTCGGGCGGGCAGCGGTCACGGCTCGGCCTGGCCGCGCTGCTGATCCGGCGGCCGGGCACGCTCGTCCTGGACGAGCCGACGAACCACCTCGACGACGCCGCGATGGAGTTCCTGGAACAGCATCTCGCGTCGCTGACCGGTGTCCTCGTGCTGTCGTCGCACGATCGCGTCTTCCTCGACGCGGTGTGCACCGACATCGTCGACCTCGACCCCGCGCTGGGCGGCCCGACCCGGTACGGCGGCACGTATTCCGACTACCTGGACCAGAAACGGGCCGAACGGGCGCGTTGGGAGCAGCGCTACAACGAGGAGCAGGACGAGCTCAAGGAACTGCGCGAATCGGTGGCCGTCACCGCGCGCAACGTCGCGCACAACCGGCCGCAGCGCGACAACGCCAAGATGCTCTACGACTTCAAGACCGGGAGGGTGCAGAAGCAGATCTCACGCCGGGTCCGCAACGCGCAGCTGCGGCTGGACGAACTGGAACGCGACCAGGTGCGGAAACCACCCGCGCCGCTGCGGTTCGAGGGCGACCTGACCGGCGAACCCGGGGAGGGCAAGACGGCGATCTCGGTGCGGGACATCGAGATCACCGGGCGGCTGCGGCTGGCGACGCTCGACATCACGACGACGTCGAGGCTCCTGATCACCGGCGGGAACGGCGCCGGGAAGTCGACGCTGCTGTCGGTTCTCGCCGGCTCGCTGGAGCCGGACTCCGGGACCGTCCTTTCCGGACGCGGGATGCGGATCGGCATGCTGGCCCAGGATGTCGTGTTCGCCGAGCCGGAGAAGACCGCGCAGCGGACCTACGCCGAAGCCCTCGGCGAGGGTGCTCCCCCGTTGCGCGGGCTGGGCCTGCTGGCACCACGCGATCTCGGGACCCGGGTGGGCGCACTGTCGGTCGGGCAGCGGCGCCGGCTCGCGCTCGCGTTGCTGATCGCCGACCCGCCGGAGGTGCTCCTGCTGGACGAGCCGACGAACCACATCTCGCTCACCTTGGCCGAGGAGTTGTTCGCCGCGCTCGATTCGGCGCCCGGAGCCGTCGTCATCGCTTCTCACGATCGGTGGCTGCGCCGGGACTGGTCGGGTGACCACCTCCGGCTGGAAGCCGGTCGCGTCGCCGTGTAGGGCGTTATACACGTGTCAGGAAAGTGGCTTTCAGGACGAAAAATGTCCTGAAAGCCACGTTCCTGACACTTCTCAGAGCTCGATGCCGAGCAGTGCGTCGACCGCGTTCCGGATCAGCCCGGGCGCCGCCGGGTCGGTGCCCGAACGGTTCAGTGCCTGCTCGGCCCACGCGTCGACGGCCGCGAGCGCCTTGGGTGTGTCGAGATCGTCGGTGAGGTGGTCGCGCAGGCGCGCGACGGTGTCCTCCGCGGCCGGACCGGTGCCGAGGGAGACGGCGTCCCGCCAGCGGGCGAGGCGGTCCTCGGCTTCCGCGTGCAACTGCGCGGTCCACGGCCGGTCTTCGCGGTAGTGGCCGGCGAACAGCGCGAGCCGGATGGCGCCCGGATCGACCTTGTCGGCCCGCAGCCGCGAGACGAACACGAGGTTCCCGCGCGACTTCGACATCTTCTCGCCGTCGAGGCCGATCATCCCGGCGTGCACGTAGTGCCGCGCGAACGGCCGGTCCCCCGCGACGGCCTCCGCGTGCGCGGCGCTGTACTCGTGGTGCGGGAAGATCAGGTCCGAGCCGCCGCCCTGGACGTCGAAGCCGAGGCCGAGGCGGTTGACCGCGATCGCGCTGCACTCGATGTGCCAGCCGGGCCGTCCCGCGCCCAGCTCGGACTCCCACGACGGCTCACCGGGCCGCGCCATCCGCCACAGCAGGGCGTCGAGCGGATGCTGCTTGCCGGGCCGGTCCGGGTCGCCGCCGCGTTCGGCGAAGAACTTGGCCATGGTCTCGGCGTCGTAGTTCGACTCGGAACCGAAGTGCCCGGTCGCGTTGTGGTCGAAGTAGATGTCCGGGTACTCCGCGTCGTCCGCGCGGTACGCGCTGCCGTTCGCCAGCAGTTTCGCGATGACCTCGACGATCTCCGGGATGCTCTCCACCGCGCCGACGAACTGTCGCGGCGGCAGCACCCGCAGCGCGGTCATGTCCTCGCGGAACAACGCCGTCTCGCGCATGCCGAGGACGACCCAGTCGTCCTTGTCCCGCTCGGCCCGCTCCAGCAGGGGCTCGTCGATGTCCGTCACGTTCTGCACGTAGTGGACGTCGTGCCCGGCGTCCCGCCACAGGCGGTTCACCAGGTCGAACGTCAGGTACGTGGCGGCGTGCCCCAAGTGGGTGGCGTCGTACGGCGTGATGCCGCAGACGTACATCCGGGCGGTGGACCCGGGCGCCGTGGGGCGGATCTGCCCCGTCGCGGTGTCGTGGAGCCGCAGCGGACGGGGGGTGCCGGGGATACGGGGCACGTCGACCGATGACCAAGTCTGCATACCCCGACTGTAAGCGGAGCCGCCACGCCGTTCCCGTCCGGTGGGAGACGAACACGGCCGGAGTAACCGAAGTCGCTATTTCCCGGCCCTGTCGGCGTTGGCGTGGACAGCGTCCCGGATGTACTCGCCGAGGCCAGGCCGCTGGTCCGGCTCGCGCACCAGGAAGCCGAGCTGGACCGGTTCGGTCGCGTACAGCCCGGCGAGCTCGCGGTGCGTCGCGTGGCCGCACTCGCCCATGAACTCCACGAGCATCCGGCGGTGCTCCTCGGCGAGGTCCATCGCCGCGGCGCTGTCCGCGGGCGCGCCGGAGTCGACCACGTCGAGCAGCCGCCGGACCCAGTCCTGCCGGGCTTTCTCCGCCTCGATCCACTCCTCCTTGGACCGTGGCACGGCCGCCGCACGCCACTGCGAGGTCTCACCCCAACGGCGGACGGCCTCCTCCGCGTAGCCCTCCGGTTCGCGGAACTCGCCGAAGACCTCGAACCGCTCTTCCGGCGTCAAAGCGCTGCCGACTTGCTTCGCCGCGATCACCCGGTCGACGGATTCGGCCATCCGCGTCAGCTCGCCGATCCGCTCCACGAGCAGCGCGCGCTGACGCCGCAGGTGCTCCAGGGCGTCCACTTCCGGGTCGTCGACGACCTTCGCGATCGCGTCCAGGCCGAAGCCGAGTTCGCGGTAGAACAGGACTCGCTGCAAGCGGTCGAGGTCGTCATCGCTGTAGCTGCGGTAGCCGGCGGCCGTCCGCCCGCTCGGTGACACCAGGCCGATCTCGTCGTAGTGATGCAGCGTGCGCACGGTGACCCCGGACAGCTCCGCGACCTTCCCCACCGGATACCCCATCGGCCCAGCGTAGGTGGACTCCGTCACGCATCGCGCGTAGAACCGGGGTATGGGGAGAGCCGGAACCATCACGTCGACCACACTGCCGCCGGGGCCACCGCTGCCCGCCCTCGTCCAGACGCTCGTCGTGGGCAACCTCCGGCATCACGTGCTTCCGCTGCTCAAGCGCCGCTACGGATCCGTCGTCCGGATGAAGTTCGCGCCACACCGCGACATCGTCATGCTCACCGATCTCGACGACATCAAGACCGTGTTCTCCGGGCCGGTCACGACGTTCCACGGCGGCGAAGGCAACGTCACCCTGAAGCCGCTCATGGGCGACCACTCCGTCCTGGTCACCGACGAAGACACCCATCTGCGCACCCGGAAGCTGCTGATGCCCGCGTTCAACGGCGCGGCACTGCGCGGCTACCGCGCCATGATCACCGAGCTGACCACGGCCGAACTGGACCGCTGGCCGCAGAACCGGGCGTTCGGCGCGCACGACCGGATGCGCGCGCTGACGCTGGAGATCATCCTGCGGGTCGTGTTCGGTGTCGCGGAAGGACCGCGGCTCGACGAACTCCGGCGGCTGATCGGACATCTGGTGGAGCTCGACCTGGTCCAGGTGATCGGCTGGCAGAGTCCTCGCCTCCAGCGCTACCGGCCCTGGCGCACGTACGCCGAACGACAGGCCCGGGTCGACGAGCTGCTCTACGCCGAGATCTCCGAACGGCGCCAGGCGTCCGATCTCGACCAGCGGACCGACGTCCTGTCCCGCCTCCTCACGGTGCCCGCCGACGGGGACGAACTGAGCGACGCGGAGCTCCGTGACCAGCTGGTCACCCTGCTGCTCGCCGGGCACGAAACCACGGCGACCGCGCTCGCCTGGGCACTGCACGAGATTTCCCGGGATCCCGAGCAGGCCGCGTTCACCACGCGGGCGGCGGACGAAGGCGACGAAAAGGCACTCGAAGCGGTGATGAAGGAGTCGTTGCGGCTGCGCCCCGTGGTGGGCGAGGTCGTTCGACGGCTGACCGAGGACGTCGAAATCGGCGGCTACCGGATCCCTGCCGGCTTCGACGTCATGCCGTCGATCCTCGTCGTCCACGGCGACGACGATCACCATCCCGATGCGAGGCTCTTCCGGCCCCGGCGGTTCCTCGACGGTTCGCCCCCGGCGGGCAGCTGGCTGCCGTTCGGCGGTGGCGCGCGCCGGTGCCTCGGCGCGGGCTTCTCGTTGATGGAGGGCTCGATCGTGCTGCGGGAGCTGTTCGGCCGGTTCGCCGTCGCCCCGGAACACGCGCGGCCGGAACGGATCCGGTCGCGGCCGATCACCCTGGAACCGGCGCGGGGAGCCAGGATCAAGGTGACCGGCCGCTGAGCTACCGCTTTCTCGTCCGCAGGTAGTCGCCGACCACCGCGGCGCCGAGCCCGTCGAGATCTGGGGCGACCACCCGGCCGCCCGAACGGCGTGCGAGCAGGTCGACGAACTCCGTCAGGCGCGGGTCGTCACCGAGCCGGAACACCGTCACCGACGCGCCCAGTTTCGCCATCCGGTCCACTTCGGACAGTGTCTTGAGCAGCGTCCTCGGCTGGGGCGGGTAGTCGAATTCCGCCGTGCCGTCGGGCTCCAGATGCGCTGTCGGCTCGCCGTCGGTCACCATCAGGACCACCGGCTGCGCGTCCGGGTGCCGCCGCAGATGCCGTCCGGCCAGCAGGAGTGCGTGGTGGGCGTTGGTGCCCTGCTCCCAGGCGCCTTCGAGCCCCACCAGCTCCGCCAGTTCGACCGATGTCGCGTAGCGGCCGAAGGTGATCAGCTGAAGCGCGTCGTTGCGGAACCGGGTGCTGATCAGCTGGTGCAGCGCGAGCGCCGTCCGCTTCATCGGCAGCCAGCGGCCCTCCTGCACCATCGACCACGAGGTGTCCACGAGCAACGCGACCGCCGCGCGCGACCGGTGCTCGGTCTCGATCACCTCGACGTCGGAGACGTCCATCCGGACCGACCGCTCGCCCACCGAAACCGAGCGCAGGACGGAGTTGCGGACCGTCCGGGAGACGTCCCACGGCTGCATGTCCCCGAACCGCCACGGCCTGGTCGCGCCGGTCGGCTCGCCCGCGGCCCCGGCCGACTCGGTCTCCCGCTGCCCCGTCTTGCCGCGCAACGCGTGCACGACGTCGGCGAGCGCCGTCTCCCCCAGCCGCCGCAAAGCCTTGGGGGACAACCGGAGCGTGCCGTCGGGTGCTCGTTCGAACAGACCTTGGCGGCGGAGCTCGCGTTCCAGTTCGGACAGCCGCCGCGCGTCGACTCCGGCATCCGGTCCGAGCTGTCGTTCCAGCGCGTCGACGTCGATGTCCTCCAGCCTCGCGCCCGGGTACGACTGGCCGAGTTGTTCGGCCAGCGCGTCCAGTTCGGCCAGATCGGACATCGCCCTGGCGCCCTCGCCGAGGCCGAGCGGATCGTTGCCCCGGAACCGTTCCGACGACGTCCAGTCCTCGCCGGGCCGCAGCGCGCGCAGCTGGGCGTCCAAAGTGGACAGCTGTTGCGCGAGCCGGGGATCGCCGAACGCCTGCTGGGACAGCTCGGCCAGTTCGGCGCGCTGCTCGGGCGTCATCGAGTTGAGCATCCGCTGGGCCGCGGCGGCGCGGGCAGCGAGGACGTCGATCAGCTCCTCGACGTTCTTCGGGTTCTCCGGGAAGAACTCGCCGTGCTCACGCATGAACTCCGCGAACCGTTCGGGGACGTCCTCGCGCCCCTGGGCGTGCGCGGCCAGGAGTGCGTTGAGGTCGGCGAGCATCTTGTTCGCCCGCTCGGCGTCCTCCGGTCCGGCGTTCTGGAGTGCTTCCTTCATCCCTTCGAAACGGGAATCCAGCAGTTCCCGGCCGAGCAGGTCGCGGATCTTCTCGAAGTTCTCCCTGCCCTGCTGTGAGCGCCAGTCGTACTGACCGAGTTCGCGGACGGCCGCCGCCGTTCCCGGCGGAAGGGCGTCCAGCTGCGCCTCGCGGAAGCGGGCGTCGTCGTCCGGATCGGGGAACAGCTCTCGCCGCTCGGCCTCCAGCGCCTCGTCCAGCAACCGCCGGACCTCCTGGAGCGTGCCGCCCAGCCGATGCCGCCGCTGGATCTCCGACCGGCGCTGCCAAAGCCGCCTGGTCAGCTCGTCCAGCCCGGCGGTGCGCGGAGTACCGCGCCGCAGCAGCTCTTCCAGCGCGGACCGGGGCGAGGCGCCCGCCATGACGTCGCGGCCGATCTCGTCGAGCGCGTCCCGCAGGTCCGCCGGCGGCGCCAGCGGATCCGGGCCGTCGTGCCACGGCCCGTACGAATATCCCTCAGGGAGGAAGCTCATCGGCCGTAGACGGTCGTCGAGTCGTCGGAGTCTTTGGCGAGTCTCCTCGACAGGAACAGCGATTCCAGCGCCAGTTCGACCGCCGCCGCGATCCGCCCCGCCGGTTCGTCCGGGCCGACACCGGCACGCGCGGCGACATCGTGGAGTACCGGCAGTTCGGGCAAGGCGGCGAGGACGTCCTTGCCGGGAACGCGTTCCCCGGTCGCGACCAGGTGCCCGTTCTCGACGGCGTCGGCCAGCGGCACGAGGTCCAGGCCGGCGAACCGCGAACGGGCCGTCTCCGCGACCGCCCGGCGCAGCAGGTGCACGAGGTGCTCGGTCTCGCGTCCCTCCTCCCCCGGCTCGAATTCGAGCTTGCCGCGCAGAACCGCGGGTACGGCGTCGAGGTCGACCGGACGCGCCACGGCGGGCTCTTCGCCGGTGAGCGCGGACCGGCGCAGCGCGGCCGCGCCGACGGTTTCCGCCGCCGCGACGGCGAACCGGGCCGAGACGCCGGACCGCTGGTCGATGGCCGGCGATTCACGCAGGTTCCGCACGAACCGCGCGAGCACCTCCAGCAGCGGCTCGCCGACCTCGGCGACCAGACGCGCCTCCTGCCGGACGACCGCGATCTCGGCGTCGACGTCGAGCGGGTAGTGCGTCCGGATCTCCGCGCCGAACCGGTCCTTGAGCGGGGTGATGATGCGGCCGCGGTTGGTGTAGTCCTCCGGGTTGGCCGTCGACACCAGGAGTACGTCCAGCGGCAGGCGCAGGGTGTACCCGCGCACCTGGATGTCGCGTTCCTCCATCACGTTCAGCAGCGCGACCTGGATGCGCTCGGCGAGGTCCGGCAGCTCGTTGATCGCCACGATGCCGCGGTGGGCGCGCGGGACGAGTCCGAAGTGGATGGTCTCGGGATCGCCGAGGCTGCGGCCTTCGGCGACCTTCACCGGGTCGACGTCGCCGATCAGGTCACCGACCGAAGTGTCCGGTGTGGCCAGTTTCTCCGTGTACCGCTCGTCGCGGTGGCGCCAGGTCACCGGCAGGGCGTCGCCGAGCTCGGCGGCACGGCGGCGTGACTCCGGGGTGATCGGGTCGAGCGGGTGTTCCGCCAGTTCGGCGCCCTCGATGACGGGCGTCCATTCGTCGAGCAGTCCCGCGAGGGTGCGCAGCAGGCGCGTCTTGCCCTGACCGCGTTCGCCGAGGAGGACGACGTCGTGCCCGGCCAGCAACGCGCGTTCCAGCTGTGGCACCACGGTCCGCGAGAAACCGACGATCCCCGGCCAGGGGTCTTCCCCGGCGCGGAGCATGGCGAGCAGGTTGTCGTGCAGTTCTTGTTTGATCGAACGCGGCAGGTGACCCGCCGCGCGGAGGTCCCCGGCGGTCCGGGGCAGGTTTGCGGGAACATCGTTCACCCGTTCGACGCTACGTCGCGATCATGGCCCCTGTCGACGTGAAGCAACTCCAGCTCTGGATCAACCGATCGGTGGAGGGCGGCTCAAAGGATCGGTCGATGTGGGAGACGCGCCATCCCGGAAGGCTGGATCCATGCCCAAGAAACCACCCATACCGGACGGCGAACTCCGCCACCCCCGCGTCCGCGCCGACTTCCGCCGGATCAAGGTGCTCGTCTCCTGCTATATCGGCCTCAGTGTCCTGACCCTCGGCGTGGCCTACCTCTGGCGGAACCGGCCGGATCTGGTGACCGACCTCGTCTGGGTCCGCGGCGAGGGCGTTCTCGTCGCGTCCGTGGTGCTGTTCCTGTTCGTCGTCGGGACCACACGGGGGCGTCGCGGCGCGTACCTGCGGCTGCGGATCGCCTCGGCGGCCATGGTCGTGGCCATCGCGGTGCTGATCTCGCTCCCCGGCTTCCTGCCGGTGTGGATGCGGGTGGAACAAGGACTCTGCGGGCTCGTCCTGATCGGTGTCGCGGTGATCGCCAACGGGACCCGCCTGCGGTCGTTGTTCGCACGCCGAGGAGACGGTGATGTGGTCCGCGTCGCGGGGACGGGCGGCCCCGCTGCTTCGAAGCCCGACTAAAATCAGTCCGGTGTGCCGTCCTAGTGCGACCCTCGCGGTCTGGTCTTCGGCGTGGCTGAACGGAGCCGCCGCCTCCGACGACGTCCTTGACGCCCTTCAGGTCTGGGGCGAAGCCCACGACTTCGTCGCCGCCGACGCGGCGGCCGCCGAAGCGTTCGACCTGCCACTCGCGTTCAACCGGGCCGCGACCCCGGTCCAGTTGCTGCTCGCCCTGCGCTCGCAAGGCGCGAAGAGCATGCAGCTGCTGCTCCCGGTGCCCGGCGACGTCCGGGGACTGGGCGGTGGCGGGCCGTTCACCGAGGCCGCGTTGCGGACCGGCGATGCCGCAGTGCTGCCAGATCTCGGCTACGGCGTGGTGCCCGAGGCGATCGCCGAAGGCCTGATGCGGTGGACCGTGTACTCGGTGCCGACACCGGGCGTCCTCGAATATCGCCCGCTGGGCGAGGCCGAGCACGGCCTGACCGACGCGATCCGCGCGAGCGCCGGCGCTTTGCAGACGCTGGACGTCGCCAGCGAACGACCGGGCGTGCGAGCGGAACTCTCGGCGCGGCTGCGCTCGGCGACCGATTCGCCCTGGCCTGCCGGGATGCCCAGCCGGGCGCTGCGGGTGCTGCAGCGGTCCGAGGAGATCGCGGCGATCCTCGCCATCGCCGAGTCCGACGACCCCGGCGGCGCGCTCTCCTCGTCAGCGGCGCTTCAGCGAGCGGAAGCCTTGCGGCCGCTGAACGAGGCCGTCCGCAACGCGCGCTGTGCGGCCATCAACGAAGCGGTGCGGGTGTTCGCGGAGCAGGCGGACAGGCACCCGTAGTCACGCGGACACGGTGTGCCTTTTCTGGACCTTTTCGGCATACCGGACCGACCACAGGGACAAACCGCCGATGACTGCGACGAGCAGGACCACGCTGAGCGCGTTCATCACGTCGGCCGACAAGAGGTAGACCAGCGGCACCCGGATCACGGCCTCCAGCAGCAGAGCGAGTCCCCACACCGCCGACATCCGGGTGAAGGCCCGGCGGAAGGCGGGCACCTCGTCACTGAGCCTGTCGATCTCGGCGCGTTTCGCCGCACTGGAACCGGCGCGCACGGCGACGAGCACCATCGGCGTCCGGCTGAAACAGCTCACCAGCAGCACGATCGCGGCTGTCCCGGTGGCGAAGGATTCCTTCAGCAGCAAGAACTTCGCGTCACCAGTGACCAGGGAGAGCACGAGCCCGACCCCGAGGACCCCGGCCAGCAACGCGGCGAAGCCGTCGAAGGACCGGTCACGGACCGCGACCCAGGCGATCCGGCAAGCCGCCAGCACGGCCCCGGCCAGCAACGAGACCTGTTCGCTCTGCCCGGCGATCCGGAGCCCGTAGTAGGCGGCCAACGGCAGCGCGACGTCCCAGAGCAGCAACGAAAGCGTCGGGTTCCTCCCGCGCGCCGTCACGAGGGCGCCTTCCCGGCCGCGTCGCATTCGGACAGGAAGGTCAAGATCCGCGCGTTGACCTCGTCCGCCGCTTCGCCCGCGATCGCGTGGGTCGCCGACGGCCACAGCTCGACCTGTCCTTGCGGCAAGAGCTTGCGGGCACGAGCGGCCGCGCGTTCGGGATGATGGATGCCGCTGCGCCCGGCCACGAGGGCCAGCACGGGCATTTTCAGTGAGCGCAACTGTTCGTCGGTGAACAACCTGGGGGCAGGCAGGGCGATGCGGTAGGTCCGCATTCCTTCGTCGATCACCCGCGCGACCGGATCCGTGGCATCGACTTCCGCGCCCCCGGAGATCCAGCGGAGGAACGACGGTCGGGCCCACCGGTCGACGACGGGGACAGCGGAAAGTGTGGCTCGGACGACCAGTCCCGCGGTCAAGCCGCCGAACGTCAGCACGGGGTCGATCACGGTGAGCGACTTGAGCCGTTCCGGTGCCCGCGCGGCGAAGTTCGCCGCGAGCCAGCCGCCGAACGAGTACCCGATCAGGTGGACGGACGGCAGGTCGAGGTGCGTGAGCACCGTGGTCAGCCAGGCGGCCTGGTCCGCGCCGTCGCGGATGGGCGCGGTCTGTTCGCTGCGTCCTGCCTCGCCGATGAGGTCCATCGCGTAGACCTCGCCATGCCGCAGCAGCGCCTTGAGGTTGGGCTCCCACATCACGACGGTCCCGGCCCGGCCGGGCAACAGCACGATCGGCGTTCCGCCCGGCCGCCCGAAGCGGTACACCCGCGCCACCCCGAACGCCGTCTGGATGTCGTGCGTCCCGGCCGGCGTGGGCAACGCCGCCAGACCACGTTCGTACACAGCCTCGTACTCGGCTCGCGCCTCCGACGAGGCGAACCCGCCCAGCTTCATTTCGCCCTCCTCTTTTTACGGTACGATCGGATTGTAAAGCAGTTGGTGATATGTTGGCAATCTGATCGGACTGCCAAAAGGAGGAGCGGTGCCCAAGCGAGTCGATCACGAGCACCGGCGGCAGCAGATCGCCGCGGCCGTCCGCCGCATCGCGGCCGACCGGGGACTCGAAGGCGTCAGCCTGAACGAGGTCGCGGCCGAAGCCGGGATCTCGAAAGGGTTCGTCCAGCACTACTTCGCGTCGAGGGACGACATGCTGCGCTTCGCGACGACGACCCTGCGAAGCGGACTCGAAGAGCGGATCACCGCCGCCCCACCGGAGGCCGACCCGACCGTGCGCGACCTGCTCGTCGCCCTCCTCCCCCTGGACGACGCCGCCCGGGACGACGCGCTGGTCGCCAATGCCTTCCTGGTGCGCGCGCTGAAGGATGCGGAGATCGCCGGTCATTTCCGGACCGGCCATGGCCAGCTCCGCGACGCGGTGGCGGCCATGATCGCCGCCGCGCGGGACGACGGCGATCTCCTGCCCACCGTCGAGCCCGCCACCGAGGCCGGCCTGCTCCTGGCCCTGATGTCCGGCCTGGGGGACGCGGTGCTGCTGGGTTACCAGACCGGCGAAGAGGCCGTCGCCCTGATCGACCTCCACCTGTCGAGGATCACCGCCACCCCGAGGAAAACCCCATGACACATCGCGCCGCTCCAGTACTCGCCGTTGCCTCGCTCGCCCTGCTCAGCGCGTGCGCGCCGAGCTACGACGAGGCCACCACGGAACTCGTCCCCAGCCCCGCGCCCACCTCGGTGGCGGATCGCGAGGACTCACCGCGGGACCTCGCGGGCAAAGTCCAGTACGACATCAAAGGACGGGCCGAGGGCATGATCGGCGGGCCGAACCCCGGCCTCACGCTTCAGTGCGGCGAGTTCTCCGGCTCTTCACTGAGCTGCTCGGCCCGCTTCAAGGACCAGACCGTCCAGATCGACGCCCGGGTCTACGACTACACCCCCGGCAGCTTGCTGGACAGCTACAAGCAGGACATCACCGCGAAGGCGCGGTTCCTCGTCCGGGACGAGTCCACCAGCATGGGCTTCTACGACTGAGCGGTTCTGGGGTTCCCGGATGTCATGAAAGGGCCGTTCCTGACGGATTTCGTCAGGAACGGCCCTTTCATGACACTCTCGAACGCTTACGGACGCGAGGGGCGCTTCGCCGGCTCGCAGCACCCGACGGCGCAAGGTGCCCCGTTGACCGTGCACCCGGCCGCCGGGAACGGCGACAGCTTCCGCGCCGGCGCCCCTTCCGTGTGTTCCCGCACCAGTTCCACGACGAGTTCCGCGAATCGCGGGTCGGTGTCCGGTGTCGCGGCCCGCGCGAAGCCCATGCCGTGCTCCGCGGCGCGCTCGGCGGCCTCGTTGTCGAGGTCCCAGATCACCTCGAGGTGGTCGGACACGAAACCCACCGGGCAGACGACCACCGAGGTGACGCCTTCCGCGTGCAGCGCGTCGATGTGGTCGACGATGTCCGGCTCCAGCCACGGCACCTGCGGCGGACCGGAGCGCGACTGCCAGACGACGTCGTAGGCCTCGATCCCCGCTTCGGCCGCGACGAGCCGGGCGGCCTCGGCGATCTGACGCGAGTAGCGGCGTCCGCCTTCCGAGGGCGGCCCGGACGCGGTGTCGGCGGACTCGGGCACCGAGTGGGCGCAGAAGACCGTCCGCGTTCCGGGCTTGTTCCCCAGTTCCGCGTGCGCGGCGCGGACTGCGTCGACGAAGGCCGCGATGAACAGCGGGTGGTCGAAGAACTGCCGCAGCTTCACCAGTTCCGGCGCGCCGTCGCCGACGGCCGCGCGGGCGCGCTCGATGTCCTCGTCGTACTGACGGCAGGCGGAGTAGCCGCCGTACGCGCTGGTGGGGAAGACCAGGACGCGCTGAGCGCCCGCCTTGGTGATCTCGGCGAGGGTGTCCTCGACCATCGGCCGCCAGTTGCGGTTGCCGAAGTGGACGGGCAGATCGATCCCCGCGGCCGCGAGTTGCTTCTCCACGGCGGAGATCGCGTCCCGGTTCAGGCGGTTGATCGGCGAGACCCCGCCGAAGTGCTGGTAGTGCTCTGAGACCTCGAGCAGCCGTTCCCGGGGGACTCCCCGTCCCCGGGTGACGTTCTCCAGGAACGGCATCACCTCGTCGGGCCCCTCGGGACCACCGAACGAAAGCCAAAGCAGCGCGTCGTAACCCACCCTGTCATCTTGCCGTTGTGGCGCCCCGCACGCTGACCCGGCCCATTTTGAACCGACCGATCCAAAACCTGGTACGGTCGATTCCATGGCCAGGCCGAAGGAATTCGACGAGCGCGCGGCGATCGGGCGCGCCATGGACGCGTTCTGGGCCCGCGGTTACGAGGGCACGTCGACGCAGGCGCTCTGCGAGGCCACCGGCCTGGGCCGCAGCAGCATCTACAACACCTTCACCAGCAAGCACGAGCTGTTCATGCGCGCGCTCGACCACTACGCCGAGCGCGGGATCGTGCTCAGAACGGCCTTGCTGGAGGAATCCGGGACTGGCGTCGAGCGATTCCGCGCCCTGTTCTCGTACACGATCGACGAGGAAGTCACGCACCACGGCCGAGGCTGCCTCGTGGTCAACACCGTGGCCGAGTTCGGCGACCGCGATCCCGAGATCAAGGCACGGATCGACGCCGACACCGCACGGCACCTCACCCTTCTCTCGGCCTGCGCCAGGGAAGGACAGCTCGACGGGACGATCGACAGCGCTCGCGAGCCCGGCGACATCGCCGAGTTCGCGCACAGCACCGTCGCCGGCCTCCGGCTGATGTCCCGCCGCGGCGCCGGGCGAAGGGCCATGGAGGGCGTCGCCGACATCGCGCTGCACGCGATCGCCGCGAAGTAGACCAAAGCAAAACCTGTGCGCAACGCTGCCCACATTTTGGACTGATCAATACAAAACTGGAGGGAATTCCCGTGCCTTTGGCAGTCTGCGTACTCGGACTGAGCGTGTTCGCGCTCGGCACGTCCGAGTTCATGATCACCGGCCTGTTGCCGGGGATGGCGGCCGATCTGAACGTCGGCATCCCGGAGGCCGGGCTGCTCATCTCGGCCTTCGCGATCGGCATGGTGGTCGGCGCTCCCCTGCTCGCGATCGCGACGCTGAGGGTGCCGAGGCGCGCCACCCTGATGGCGCTGCTCGTCGTCTTCGGGATCTCGCACGTCGTCGGCGCGCTGGGGTCCGGGTACGCCCTGCTCTTCGCGACCCGCGTCGTCAGCGCCGTCGCCTGCGCCGGGTTCTGGGCGGTCGCGGCGGCCACCGCCGTCGCGATGGTCCCGGTCGAACGCCGCGGCCGCGCACTGGCCATCCTGGTCGGCGGGCTCACCGTCGCGAACATCGCCGGCGTGCCCGCCGGGACCTTCCTCGGCCAGCACGCGGGCTGGCGGGCGGCGTTCTGGGCGGTCACGGCGCTGACCGTCATCGCGTTGATCGGCGTCTTCTTCCTCGTCCCGGAGACGCAGAACGGCGAAGACAAGACCGACGTCGCGACCGAACTGCGGCTGTACCGCGGCGGCCGGTTCTGGCTGGCGCTCGGCGTGATCGCGCTCGCGCAGGCGATGATCTTCGCGACCTTCAGCTACCTCGCGCCCTTGCTGACCGAGATCGCCGGGCTGCCGGAAAGCTGGGTGCCGGGAGTGCTGTCGCTGTTCGGGCTCGGCGCGCTGATCGGCATCACCGCCGGTGGCAGGCTCGCCGACGCGAGGCCTTTCGCGACCCTGTACGGCGGTCTCGGCGTCGCCCTGCTCGCCCTGGTGCTGCTCGCGCTCTCGGGCCCGGCGACCCCGGTCGCGATCTTCGCCGTGTTCCTGTTCGGCGTCGCCGGATTCGGGATCAACCCGGCCCTGAACGTCCGCGCGTTCGCCGTGGCGGGCAACGCGCCCACGCTCGTCGGCGCGAGCACGACAGCCGCCTTCAACGTCGGCAACACCGTCGGTCCCTGGCTCGGTGGCGAGTCGATCGACGCCGGTCTCGGCTATCCCAGCGTCGCGTGGGTGAGCGTCGGACTCGGGGCCGCCACCGTGCTCGCACTCACCTTCGCCGCCGGTGTCCAGCGCACCGACGACACCCGTCTGCTTCGCGAACCTGTTACCCAGTAAGGAAAGAAGGAATCATGTCCGATCGAACCCGAACCGTCCTCGACGAGTTCTTCCGCCGAATGTCCACAGGGGACACCGACGGTGCCTCCGAACTCTTCGCCGACGACGTCGCCTGGGACATCCCCGGCGCCACGGATCTGGTCCCGTGGATCGGCCCGCGCCGGAACCCGGCGGAGGTCCGGGAGTTCTACGCCCTGCTGGACAAGGGCATCATTAAGGACCGGTTCGACGTCGAACGGGTGCTCGTCGACGGGCCGCACGCCGTCGCGATCGGGCGCCTGCGCTCGATCATCCGCAGCACCGGCAAGGTGATCGACTCACCCTTCACCATCGAGTTCGCGGTGGACGACCACGGCCGGATCACCAAGTACCTGCTGCTCGAAGACTCCTGGCACGTCGCGAACGCCGTCTAGCCCTGACACGCGTGAAGGCCCCCTTCCCTCGGCTGAGCAGAGGGAAGGGGGCCTTCACGCGCAGGGAAGAACTCAGATGCCGAGGGCGTGCACTCCGCCGTCGACCATGATCATCGAGCCGGTCGTGGCGGGCAGCCAGTCCGACAGCACGGCACAGACCGACTTCGCCGTCGGGTCCGGGTCGGAGCTGTCCCAGCCGAGCGGCGCGCGGTCGCCCCAGCCCTCCTCCAGCTCGGAGAAACCGGGGATCGACTTCGCCGCCATGGTCTTCATCGGACCCGCGCTGACCAGGTTGACCCGGATGCCCTTCGGGCCGAGGTCGCGCGCCAGGTACCGGTTCACCGACTCCAGCGCCGCCTTCGCCACGCCCATCCAGTTGTAGACGGGCCAGGCGACGCGCGCGTCGAAGTCCATGCCGACGATCGACGAGCCGGGCGAGAGCAGCGGCAAGGTCGCGACGGCGAGGGACTTGAAGGAGAACGCCGAGACGTCGACGGCCACCTTCACGTCCTGGCCCGGGGCGTCCAGGAACGGCGCGCCGAGGCAGGACTGCGGGGCGAACCCGATCGAGTGCAGCACGCCGTCGAGACCGTCGACGTGCTCACGGACGCGGTCGGCGAGCGAGTCGAGGTGTTCCTGGTTGGTGACGTCCAGCTCCAGCACCGGCGCCTCCTCGGGGAGACGCTTGGCGATGCGCTCGACGAGCGACAGCCTGCCGAAGCCGGTGAGCACGACCTTCGCGCCCTCCTGCTGCGCGATCTTGGCCGCGTGGAACGCGAGCGAGGCGTCGGTGATGACGCCGGTGATCAGCAGGCGCTTGCCTTCGAGCAGTCCTGGCACGGGACCTCCAGTCCGGAGTGGTTGCGATCAGTACGGGAAAACGGGGACGTCAGTGGCCCATGCCGAGGCCGCCGTCGACCGGCAGCACCGCGCCGTTGACGTAACCGGCCTCTTCGGAAGCGAGGTAGCGGACGGCGGCGGCGATCTCCGACGGCTCGGCGTACCGGCCGGAGGGAACCTGGGCGAGGATCTCCTTCTTGCGGTCCTCGCCGAGTTCGTCGGTCATGTCCGTGGCGACGAAGCCCGGGGCGATGACGTTCGAGGTGATGTTGCGAGAGCCCAGCTCACGGGCGAGCGAGCGGGCGAGGCCGACGAGACCGGCCTTGCTCGCCGCGTAGTTGACCTGACCGGCCGACCCGGTGAGGCCGACGACGGACGAGATGAAGATGTAGCGCCCCCACTTGCCGCGCAGCATGCCGCGGGAGGCGCGCTTGGCGACCCGGTAGGCGCCGGTGAGGTTGGCGTCGACGACGCGGGTGAACTGCTCCTCGCTCATGCGCATGAGCAGCGTGTCGTCGGTCATGCCGGCGTTCGCGACGAGGACCTCGACCGGGCCCTGGTGCTCCTCGACGAGCTTGAAGGCGGCGTCGATCTGCTCGGCGTCCGTGACGTCGGCCTGCACCCCGAAGAGGCCGTCGGGCGCGCCGGAACCGCGGTGCGTGATCGCGACCTTGTGCCCCTGCGCCGCGAGGTCCTGCGCGATCGCCAGACCGATGCCGCGATTGCCGCCGGTGACCAGTACCGACCGTCCCACTTCAGCTCTCCTCGCCTCGTCTTCGTCCGTGACGGCACTGAGGCTATCGGCTCGCCCGGCGCACGACAGAGCCGCGCCACCCCTACCTCCGGGTAACCGCGACCGTCCTAAGCGGATGTTAGGAACCAGGCCGAAACCTTGCCCGGCCGTCACGGATTGTTCACCGTGAGCCGGAACACAGGAGGTCAAAGATGACAACCCGGATCGGCGAAGCGTCGCCGCCCGTAAGCGAGAGGCGAGTCGTCGGCAACGTGCTGCGCGGCTCCATCGGCAACCTGGTCGAGTGGTACGACTGGTACGCCTACGCCGCCTTCACCACGTACTTCGCCAAGTCCTTCTTCCCCACCAAGGACACGACGGCGGCCTTCCTCGGCACCGCGGCGGTGTTCGCCGTCGGCTTCCTCATGCGGCCGCTCGGCGGCTGGATGCTGGGCCGGTTCGCCGACCGCTTCGGGCGACGAAGCGCACTCGTGCTTTCCGTCACGTTGATGGCGGCGGGGTCACTGATGATCGCGCTGACCCCGACCTACGCCACGATCGGGATCGCCGCGCCGATCCTGCTGCTGGTGGCCCGGCTCATCCAGGGGCTCTCGGTCGGCGGCGAGTACTCGACCTCCGCGACCTATCTGTCCGAAGTGGCCACTCCGGGCAAGCGCGGCTTCTACTCCAGCTTCCAGTACGTGACGCTGTACGGCGGCCAGCTGCTGGCGCTCGGCCTCCAGCTCCTGCTGCAGGCCATCCTCACCGAGCAGCAGCTGACCTCGTGGGGCTGGCGGATCGCGTTCGTCGTCGGCGCGCTCGCCGCGGTCGTGGTGATGATCCTGCGCCGCGGGATGGACGAGTCGGCCAGCTTCGAGGAGACCAAGGCCTCCGGCACCGGCAAGGACGCGGGCGACAAGGGCACGCTGCGCGCGCTGATCAAGTACCCCAAGGAGATCGCGCTCGTCGTCGGCCTCACCCTCGGCGGCACGGTGTCGTTCTACACCTTCGCCACCTACAGCCAGAAGTTCATGGAGAACACCGCGGGCATCCCGCGCCGGACGGTCACGCTGATCCTGTTCTGCGCGATCCTCGTCGCCGCGATCCTGCAGCCCCTGGCCGGGAAGCTGTCCGACCGCATCGGCCGCCGCCCGCTGCTGATGTTCTTCGGGATCGGCGGCACGCTGCTGACCGTCCCGATCATGACGCTGATGGGCGCGACCAAGCAGCCGGTGCTCGCCTTCCTGCTGATGCTGTCCGGGCTCGTGATCGTCACCGGGTACACGTCGATCAACGCGATCGTGAAGGCCGAGCTGTTCCCGACGAAGATCCGCGCGATCGGCGTCGGTCTCCCCTACGCCCTCACCGTGGCGATCTTCGGCGGCACCGCCGAGCTCATCGCGCAGGCGCTCAAGGGCGCCGGCCACGAATCGGTGTTCTTCTACTACGTCGCGGGCTGTGTCCTGGTGTCGCTCATCGTGTACGGCACAATGCGGGAAACCTCGAAGACCTCGGAGCTGGAGAAGAAGCAGCCCGAGCCCGAGCTCGTGTCCAGCCGCGAAGGCTAGGCGGGAAGGTGTGGCCGTGCGGGTGCTGCTCGTCGAGGACGACGCCGGTGTCGCCGACGCGCTCGCCGAAGCGCTGCAGACGCGCGGCCACACCGTCTCCCACGCGATCCGCGGGAGCGACGCGCTGCACCGGCATCGCGCCGCCGACGTGATCCTGCTCGATCTCAACCTGCCGGACATGCACGGGCTCGACGTGCTCAGGAAGGTCCGGCAGGTCTCCCCCGTGCCGGTGCTCGTGCTCACCGCGAGCGGGGACGAACGATCCGTCGTACGCGGGCTGCGGCTCGGCGCCGACGACTACCTGACCAAACCGGTCCGCCTGGCCGAACTGCTGGCGAGGATGGACGCGGTCGTCCGCCGCGCCGCGGTCTCGGCCACGCCGCAGGACGGCATCGTGCGCGTCGAGGACGTCGAGATCGACCTCGGGGCCCGGCGCGTACTGGTCGACGGGACCGACATCGGGCTCACCGCCAAGGAATTCGCCGTGCTGGCCGTGCTCGCCGCCCGGCCGGGGACCGCGGTGAGCCGTCAGCAGGTGATGGACGAGGTCTGGGGCGACGCCTACCTCGCCGTCTCGCGTTCGCTGGACGTACACCTGACGCAGCTTCGGGCGAAGCTGGACCGGCCGGGCCTGCTGACCACGATCCGGGGATTCGGCTACCGGCTGGGCCGGGACTGACCGGTGCGCACCCGGCTGCTGGTCGTCCTCGTCGCGCTCGCGCTGACCGTGGTCGCCGCGTTCGCGATCCCGCTGTTCGGGTCGACCGCCGCGCAGCGGACCCAGCAGCTGGTCATCGCCCGCAACGCCGACGTCGACCGGTTCGTCGTCCTCGCTCAGCAGGCCGTCGACGCCGACGACCCGACCACGCTGGCCGTCGACGCCGCGAGGTATTCGTCGTTATACGGCGAGGCCGTCGTGGTCGTCGACGCGCGCGGAGTGCCGCTGGTCGAGACCGGCGGGATGACGGCCGCGGAGCCGGTCGTCAGCTCGCTTGTCGAGTCCGCGTTGCGCAACCAGCCCGCGAAAGGACCCGAGCAGGTGAGCCCGTGGTCGGCGGATCCGGTCTACTTCGCCCGTCCGGTGGGGACCGGGACCCGGGTGGCCGGAGTGGTCGTGCTTCGCGCGTCGGTCACCACCGCGGCGGCCGACGTCACCGCCCGCTGGGCGGCGATCGTGGCGGGCGCGGTGCTGGTCGCGGCGGTGTTCGTGCTGCTCGCGGTCCTCCTGGCCCGCTGGATGGTGCGGCCGCTGCACGAACTGGAGACCGGCGTGCGGGCGGTCACCGGAGGGCATCGCGCCCAGGTCCCCGACCGGGCCGGGCCGAAGGAGCTGCGTTCGCTCGCGACGTCGTTCAACCGGATGTCCGACGCCGTCGTCGAGGCGTCCGAACAGCAGCGGCGGCTCGTCGCGGACGCGTCGCACCAGCTGCGGAATCCCATGGCAGCCTTGCGTCTGCGGGTGGATTCCCTGGCCGCGCAGGTCGACGGCGACGGTCAGCGGGCCTACCGGGCGACCGTCGCCGAAGTCGAACGCCTTGAGTCGTTGCTCGACGGGCTGCTCGCGCTGGCGCTCGCCGAGAGCGCCGCGACCCGGCTCGCCGCCGGCGAATCCGGCGACGAACCCTGTGACCTCCCGGCGGTGCTGGCCGAACGGGTCGACGCGTGGCGCCCGTCGGCCGACGACGCGGGAGTCGGCCTCGCGGCCGCGGAAGGCCACGACGAGCCGGTGCCGGTGCGCTGCGAGGAAAGCGAACTGGCCCAGGTGCTGGATGTCCTGCTGGACAACGCGGTGCACTACGCCGGACGCGGCGCCACGATCACCACCGGCTACGAGATCGGCGACACGACGGCGACGCTCTTCGTGTCCGACAACGGCCCTGGACTGTCCACAGAGGACCGAGAGCGCGCGACGGAGCGGTTCTGGCGGGCCGGTGGCGACGGCGCCCCGCGCGGTACCGGTCTGGGCCTCGCGATCGCGAGCCAGCACGTGCTCGCCCGGGGCGGGAAGCTCGAATTGCGCGAGGCGAAACCGCACGGACTCGAAGTCCGCGTCGAACTCCCGCTCGCGGCAGGGGGCACACCGTGACCGTCACCAGGCGTACCGCGCTGCTCGCCGGACTCGCCACGCTCGCGGGCTGTTCCACGGCGGGATACCAGGGCCCGGAACGCGAGGTCGTCATCGCTGCGGGCGAGAGCGGCGGCTTCTATCTCGCCTTCGCGGAACTGCTCGCCCAGCAGCTGAACCGGGCGGAACCGCGGCTGCACGCGACGGCCGTCGCGACCGAGGCCAGTGTCGAGAACCTGCGCCGGCTACGGGACGGGCGGGCCGATCTCGGGCTCGTCCTCGGCGACGTCGCCGAATCCGCCCTCGCCGGAGCGGCGCCGTTCTCCGTCCCGATCGCGTTCTCGGCCATCGGCCGCGTCTACGAGAACTACCACCAGCTCGTGGTCCGCGCGGACGTCGGCGTGCGGTCCCTGTCCGATCTGGCCGGGCGGCCGGTGGCGATGGGCGCGAACGGATCCGGCGTCGCGGTGTTCAGCACGCGGCTGTTCGCCCGCGCGGAGATCCCGGTGCACGCGAAGAACCTCCTCCTCGGCGAGGCGATCAACGCGCTGGTCGCGCACGAGGTCGACGCGCTGTTCTGGTCCGGCGGTATCCCCACACCCGCGCTCACCGAGCTGAACCGGACGACCCCGATCACGCTCCTCCCGCTCGACACCCACCTTCCCGCCCTGCGCGCGGGCTACGGCCCGGTGTACGACCAGGTCCACGTCCCGGCGCAGGCGTATCAAGGGGTCGGTGAGCTGCGGACGATCGGCGTCGCGAACCTGCTGCTGGCGGCGCCTTCCCTGCCCGAGGACGCCGCGGCCGCGGTCGCGCGGGTACTGGCCGGGCACGCCGCCGACCTCGTCCCGGCACCCGCCGTCGGGACCCAGTTCCTCGACGTCCGGACGCTGATCGGCACCGGCCAGGTGCCGCTGCACCCTGGGGCCGCGTCGGCCTACCGTGCCCTGCACGGGTGACCCACGCTCAAACCTCAGAGGGATGCGGTCACCCCGGGGCGCTGCCAGGGTCGGAAACAGGCGGCCACCGGGCCGCCCCGATCCGGAAGGACTCCACAGTGTCATCGAGACACACCAGGGTGGTACGGGGTTCGGCGCTGATCGCGGGCCTCGCGCTCGCGGGCGGGCTCGCGACGGCGGCCCCCGCCGTCGCGGCCGAACAGGTCGAACTCACCGCACCGGCCCTCACCGGTCACTACGACGTCGGCACCACCGACCTCCATCTCGTCGACAACGCCCGCTCCGATCCGTGGAAGCCGGAGCGGCGCCGGGAGCTCATGGTCACCGTCACCTACCCAGCCGACCCACGGTCCGCCCACGGGCCGCGCGCACCGTGGGTCGGTCCCGCCTTGGGCTCGGTAGTCGACCAGATCCTCGCGGGCAAGGACTATCTCGATCTCCCGGCGGGTTCCATCGATTGGAAGTCCGCGAAACGCAACGCCGAACTCGGCGTCCCCGCCGCGCACGGCGCGCCGAAGCCGGTCACGCTCTTCTCCCCCGGCTTCGGTGCGCCACGTGAGACCTACTCGGCTCTCGTGGACGACCTGGCGAGCCGCGGGTATGTCGTCGTCGCGCTCTCGCACACCTACGAGAGCGCGGCCGTCGAATTCCCCGGTGGACGGCTCGAACCGGCGCTCCCGCCGGGTGAAGGCCCCGAGTTCATGAAGAAGGCGCTCGACGCGCGCGTCGGCGACACCCGCTTCGTCCTCGACCAGCTCGCCAAGCTCGCCCGCGGCCAGAACCCGGACGCGGAGAACCGGCCGCTCCCCCGCGATCTCGGCCGGTCCCTCGACCTGTCCCGCGTCGGCGCCTATGGGCATTCCTACGGCGGGTTCACCTCCGGTGAGACGATGGTGCAGGACCGCCGGATCGACGCCGGGATCAACCTGGACGGCGCGATGGCGACCGCCTTCGGTTACCCGCCCGGGAGCCCTTACGTACCGGGCGAAGTCACGAAACGCGGCCTGGACCGGCCGTTCATGCTGATGGGCGCCGAAGGGGTCGGCCAGGACGGGAAACCGCTCCAGCACACCCACCGGACTCCCGAATTCGACCGGAGCTGGGCGGATTTCTGGGCCAACCAGCGCGGCTGGAAGCGGGATCTGCTCCTGCGCGGCGGCAGTACCCACATGGCGTACAGCGATCTTCAGGTCGTCGTGCCGCAGCTGAGTTCGCGGGTGACGCCGGAGAAGCGGGAGGCGGTCATCGGCACCATCGATCCCCGCCGATCGCTGGCCGCGCAGCGGGAGTACGTCGGCGCGTTCTTCGATCTGCACTTGAAGGGCCGTGACCGGCATCTGCTCGACCGTGAGTCGCCGCGCTATCCGAACATCGACTTCATCGACTGAGCCCGGGGTGAAGGGCCCTTTCCCCGCTGAGGGGGAAGGGCCCTTCACGTAGGTTGGAACCGTGACCGAGCCACGGAAACCGATCGTCGAAATGCCGCTGCGCGTCCGCTACCACGAGTGCGACGGGCAGGGCATCGTCTTCAACGCGAACTACCTCGCGTACGTCGACATGGCCATGTTCGAAGTGGAGAAAGTCCTCTTCGGCTCCCACGAAGAAGCCTTGGCGCGCGGTGTCGACGTCGTCGTCGCCGAATCGAACCTCCGTTACCGGGCGCCCTGCCGCTACGACGACGAACTGGTCGTGGCCGTGTTCCTGAACCACCTCGGCACGACGTCGCTGATCATCGACTTCGAGATCACCCGTGGCGGTGACCTGTGCACGGAAGTGAAGACCCGCTACGTCTTCGTCGATCCGGCGACGCTCAGGAAGGCGGCGCCACCCGCGTCGGTACGCGAGGTGTACGCCGCCCTCCTGCCCGCTCAGGCGGACTGAACGCCGGGGCGCCGGTCTTCGACGACGTAACTGGCCCGCGTGCTGATCGGCGCGCCGGGGGTGTTCACGAACGGCACCACCCGGAAGTCGCTCTGCCAGCGGTGCCGATTGACGTTGACCCGGACGTACCCGCGTTGGTTGTTGAAGAACTTCATGTGCGGGTTGGCCTTCAGCAGGTTCTCCCCGGCGGGCGTCATGTCGGCGCCGTTGCCACCGCTGGTGATCGACGTCCCGACGAACTCGCTCGCCACCGTGGGCGAGCCCGGGTCGCCGAAGTTCTTCTTGAGGTCCCAGGCGTAATTCTGGTGCCGGTCACCGGTGATGACCACCAGATTCCGCACACCCCGCTCCTGCGCCGCCGCGAGCACGCGGTCGCGGTCGGCGACGTAGCCGTCCCACGGGTCGAGGTAGACGTTGGTCGCCTCGCCCGCGTCGGTGTCGGTCTGGCCCATCGGCGCCTGGTTGCCCAGGATCTGCCACCGCGCGTGGGACCGGGAGAAGCCGTCGAGCAGCCACTTCCGCTGTTCCGAGCCGAGCAGTGTGCGGTCCTCGTCGAACCGCTCCGTGCAGTTCGCCGACTGGCCGTCGCCGCACGGCTGGTCGTCGCGGTACTGGCGGGTGTCGAGCATGGTGAAGTCGGCCAGCGTGCCGTAGCTCAGCCGCCGGTGCAGACGCGCGTCCGGCCCCTTCGGCAGCTGCGCGATGCGGTACGGCAGGTGCTCGTACATCGCCTGGAACGCCTGGGCACGGCGCTGGCGGAACACCACCGGGTCCTGGTCGGGCTCGTTGTCGGCCTGCGAGTGGTCGCCCGCCCAGTTGTTCTCGACCTCGTGGTCGTCGTTGACGTGGATCCACGGGAAGGCGGCGTGCGCGGCCATCAGCGGCGCTTCGGACTTGTAAAGCGCGTACTGGAGCCGATACCGGGCCAGGTCGAAGGTCTCGCCCTTGAACTGCGGCCCCACCGGCGTACCGCGGCCGACCCCGGTGACGCCGCTTTCGTAGAGGTAGTCACCCAGGTGCACGACCAGGTCGAGGTCCTCGGCCGCCATGTGGTCGTACGCGGTGAAGTGCCCGGCCTCCCAGTTCTGGCAGGACGCGAACGCGAAGTTCAGCTCACGCGGCGACGACCACGCGACGGGCGCCGTCCGGGTGCGGCCGACCGGCGAGATCACGCCGCCGGTGCGGAAGCGGTAGAAGTACTCGTGGTCCGGCGCGAGCCCGTGGATCTCGGGGTGCACGGAGTGGCCGAGTTCGGGCGTGGCGACCACGGAACCGCGGCGGATCACCGCACGGAACCGCTCGTCGAGCGAGACCTCGTACTCGACGCGGACCGGCGTGCGCGGCATGCCGCCGAAGCCGTCGGCCTCGTACGGCTTCGGCGCGAGCCGGGTCCAGAGCACGACGCCGCCGGGCAACGGGTCACCCGACGCGACTCCGAGGGTGAACGGGTCGCCGGCGCCGCTGGCCAGCGGCATCGCACCGGCGGCGTTCCAGGCACCGGTCCCCAGCAGCACGGCGGCCGCGCCGGCGGAGCCATAACCGAGGAAGCGACGCCGCGACAGGGGGTGAGGGAGCGAAGGCATGAAGCCCTCCTGTGGTGGGATGGTCACGGGCGGGCCTCATGCTCGTCCGGTTCGGTGGCCACCCGGCCGCGCCCAGGCGAAGCGCCCGTGAACGAAAGACGATCAACCCTCGTGTTCCGCATCCTGTTCTACCGCCCCGAAATACCGCCCAACACGGGTAACGCGATCCGCTTGACCGCGAACACCGGCTGCGAGCTCCACCTGGTGGAGCCACTCGGTTTCACGCTGGAGGACAAGCAGTTGCGGCGCGCCGGGCTCGACTACCACGACCTCGCGCGCGTCCACGTCCACGCGGACCTCGACGCGGCGTGGGCGGCCTTGCTGCCCGCCCGGGTCTTCGCGTTCAGCGCCTCGGCGACGCGGCTGCACACCGACGTCGCCTACGAACCCGGGGACGTGCTGATGTTCGGGCCGGAGTCGGCGGGGCTGCCTCGCGAGATCCAGGAGTCCCCGCAGGTGACCGACCGGGTGCGGCTGCCGATGCTGCCGTCGAGCCGGTCGCTGAACCTCTCGAACACCGCGGCGATCAGCGTCTACGAGGCTTGGCGGCAGAACGGCTTCGCGACTCCCTGAGCACCCGGCTTTGGTCCGGATGTCATGAAAGGGCCGTTCAGGACATTTCTTGTCCTGAACGGCCCTTTCATGACATTTGACGACGCAACTAGGGCAGGCGTTGGCCCAGGAAGAGCGAAGCGGCGGCACCGATCATCAGCACCAAGGTCCCGAGGATCACCCACGGCCGACTCGCGTCGGCGTCCTTCAGCTCGTAACCGATCTGCTCGCCGAGATCGTCGTACACGCGTTTCAGCTCGTCCGCACTCGCCGCCTTGTAGAAGTCGCCGCCGGAAAGCCGGGCGATCTCCTCCAGCGATTCGTCGTCGACCTTCACGTCCTGGGGCTTGCCGTCGATGTCGACGGAGCCGTGCGTGGTGCCGAACGAGATCGACGAGATCGGCACCTGCGCCTGCTTCGCCGCCTGCGCGGCCGTGTAGCCGCCCCGCGGGGCGTACAGGTCGTCCGGGACGGTCTGTTTGCCGTCGCTCATCAGCACGATCCGGGCGGGCGGCGGACCTTCCGCGCCGCCGACGATCGCCGAGAAGCTCTCGATCGACTGCAACGCGGCGAAGATCCCTTCACCGGTGGCCGTCGACTGCGCCAGCTTCAGGTTGTCGATCGCCTTCACGACACCACCGCGATCGGTGGTCGGCGCCACCAGCACGGTCGCCGTCCCCGCGAAGGAGATCAGCCCGAGGTTGACCCCCGGGGTCATGTTCTGCGCGAACGAACGCGCGGACTCCTGAGCCGCCTTCAGCCGGGTCGGGGCGACGTCGGTGGCTTCCATCGACAGCGAGGTGTCGATCACCAGCATCACGGTGGCCCGGTTGCGGGGCACCTTCTGCTCGGCGGTCGGCCCGGCGAGCGCGACGGTGAGCACCAGCAGCGAGAGCACGATCAGGATCGCGGGAACGTGGCGCACCCAGCCCTGGCTCTTCGGTGCGACCTTCTCCAGCAGTTCCAGGTTGGCGAACCGCATGGTGCGCTTGCGCCGGGCGCGCTGGGAAAGCACGTAACCCACGGCCACCGCGGCGACCGCCAGCAGCAGCAGGAACCACCACGGCGAGGCGAATCCGGTCAGGCTCACGCGACACCACCGGACCAGCGGCGCTTGCGGGCCACCACGAACCGGACCATGTCGGCGATCCAGTCCGAATCGGTGCGCAGCACCAGATGCGCGGCACCGGCGCGGCGCAGCGCGGCCGCGACCTCCTGCCGGTGTGCATGGGCCGCGGCGCCGAATTCCTTGCGCAGCAAGGCCGAAGCGTGCACTTCGCGCTGTTTCCCTGTCTCCGGGTCGGCCAGCACGACGGTGCCCACGTCGGGCAGGTCGATGTCGCGCGGGTCGAGGACTTCGATGGCGATGAGATCGTGGTGCCCGCCGAGCGCGCGCAACGGGCGCTGCCATTCGGTGTCACCGAGGAAGTCGGAGATCACGACGGCAAGCCCGCGACGACGGGGCGGACGACGCAGCTTCTCCAGTGCCGCGGCGAGATCCCCTCGGACACCTTCCTCGGCGCGCGGGGTCTCGGCGATCTTGCGGACCAGCCCCCGCGCGTGCGGGAGCCCGCCGCGGGCCGGGACGCGCGTGATGCTGCCCGCCCCGTTGGAGACGAGCGCGCCGATCCGGTTGCCACCGCCCCCGGTGAGATGGGCGACCGCGGCCGTCGCGCAGACGACCAGGTCGCGCTTCTCGCACAGCGCCGTGCCGAAGTCGAGGCTCGCGGACACGTCCGCCACCAGCCAGGTCTCCAGTTCGCGGTCGGCGACGGTCTCCCGGATGTGCGGGCTCGTCGTCCGCGCGGTGACCGCCCAGTCCATCCGGCGGACGTCGTCACCGGGCTGGTACGGCCGGGCCTCCCCCGGTTCCGAACCGGGTCCCGGCACCAGGCCGAGATGGTTGCCCTGCAGCAGACCGTCGAGACGGCGGCGCACGTCGAGTTCGAGCGTGCGCAGGCCCGCCTCCATCCGCTCCCCGCGGAGTACCGGCGGTGCCCAGGAAGGACGTTCGCCCTTCTCGTTCTTCACGCGGATTCCTTACCTGACGGGTGCGCCGGCCGGGACCGGGCCGCCCTGCCCGGCACCGCCCTGCGGACGGGCCGAGACCTGCGGCAGCGGCACGGTCTGCAGCACCCGCGTGATGATGTGGTCGATGGGGACACCGTCGGCGAGCGCGTCGTAGGACAGCACGAGCCGGTGCCGCAGCACGTCGGGAACGACGTCGACGACGTCCTGCGGCAGTACGTAGTCCCGGCCGCGGACCAGCGCCAGCGCGCGGGCCGCCGCGATGATGCCGAGGCTCGCACGCGGCGAAGCGCCATAGGACACCCAGCCCGCGACGTCGGCGAGGCCATGATCGTTCGGTGTACGGGTGGTGAGCACGAGGCGGACGACGTAGTCGACCAGCGCGTGATGCACGAAGACCTGCGAGGCGACGTTCTGCAGCCGGACCAGCTCGGCCGGGCTCAGCACCTCTTGCGGGGTGGGCGGGGTGACACCCATCCGGTAGATGATCTCCCGCTCTTCCTCGGCGGTCGGGTACTCGACGACGATCTTGAACAGGAACCGGTCGCGCTGCGCCTCGGGCAGCGGGTACACGCCCTCGTTCTCGATCGGGTTCTGCGTGGCGAGCACGAGGAACGGGTCGGGCATCGGGAAGGTCTGGCCGCCGATCGACACGTGCCGCTCGGCCATCACCTCGAGCATCGCCGACTGCACCTTCGCCGGCGCGCGGTTGATCTCGTCGGCGAGCACGAAGTTCGCCACGACCGGGCCGAGCTCGACGTCGAACCGCTCGGCGCCCTGGCGGTAGATCCGGGTGCCGAGGATGTCGGCGGGGACCAGGTCCGGGGTGAACTGCACACGCGAGAACGAACCGCCGACCACCCGGGCGAACGTCTCCACGGCGAGGGTCTTGGCGACACCGGGCACACCTTCGAGGAGGAGGTGCCCCCTGGCCAGCAGGCCGACCAGCATCCGCTCGACCAGCCTGTCCTGGCCGACGATGATCCGCTTGACCTCGAACACGGTCCGCTCCAGCAACTGGGCGTCCCGCGCCGGCGTTCCGGGCTGCTGCTGCGCGCCGTCGGCGTAGCCGGGCTCGGTCACTCGTGCCTCCTGTGTTCCCCGCTTGCGTTGTTCCGTCCGGATGTGACCGTAGTGGTCGGTGGCACAGCCGTTCGTGAAGGTAGCCAACCCGATCAGCGGTATGACGGCTGTGAAGGGGCTTCACCGCGCCCAGCGGCCGAGGTCCTTCCGAAACTCCACCAGGTCGTCCCACGCCTGCTGCGGGTGCATCGCCATCCGCTGCCGGACGACGGCGAGCCGGTGCAGTCCGGGGCTCAGGCGATCGCCGGTCAGCGTGTCGTCGAAGACCTCCAGAACGGTCGCGCAGAACAGCACGAAGCTGCCGCTCTGCCTGCGCAGTTCGCTGATCGGCGCGGCGATCTCGCCGTCGTCCCGCACCAGCCGCTCGGCGATCTCCGCGAGTTCCCCGGCTTCTTCCGTCCCCGGGACGCCGAGCAGATCCGTGGTCAGCGCGACCAGCTCCGGCGATCGCTCCAAAGTGGCCGCGGTGGCGGTGAAGGCCCGGATCTTCCCCGCCATCTCACCGGTGACGAGGCTTCGCGTCACGAACTCCAGTGACGGCTGGTAGACCTCGTTCGCGAGATCGACCATCTCGACGGCGCACCGCTTGAGATCGCGGGGCAGGCCGCCCGAAAGACAGTGCGCCAGATAGCAGAACTGTTCGGAGATCCCCCGCAGCCGCAAGGCGATCCAGAGCCTGCTTTCGTCCAAAGTGAACGGTTCGAGCCGCACCATCTCCGAGAACGCGCTGTCGAACGCGTCGCGGACGCCGAGCCCGCGCTGTTCGAAACCGAGCACGGCGTCGTCCGAAACGGACACGAAGAACAGGCACCCCGGGACGTCGAAGACTCCCTTGACGTCATTGATGAACTGATGCGCCTTCTCCGGCTCGCCGATCTTGTCCAGTTCGTCGATGGCGATGACGACCCGCCCGGCGACGTCCTCCTCGGCCAGGCACTCGGCGGCCAGTTCGGCGAACTCGCGGAACTTGTCGACGACCTCGGGATGGGTGAGCTGCTGCTCGGCCCGCTGGGTCGACCAGGTGCGGCCGGCCTCCCCTTTGAGCGGCATGCTCAATTTCCCGGACCACCCGGTCGTGTAGGTCTGAAGGAACCGGATCCGGTCGAGTTGCCGCTCGGCGATCCACTTCAGGTGACCGATCCTCGCGTTCCGCCGTCGCGCGATCACACCGAGGACCGCGTTGACGAGCAAGGCGCCGAGGCCGAACGTCAACCTGACGAAGACGATCGCCAGCACACCGAGGGCCAGCACGCGGCCGACCGGCATTCCCGCCCAGAGCCGCTGCGACAGGAGCCCGCTGTTGACCGCTTCGGCGGCGAACGCGCCGATTTCCGCGAAGATCCGGCGCGGTTCCTCGCCCCACAGTAGCCAAACGGCCGCAGCCGCGGCACCGAGCCTCACGAGGAACCAGACCGTGCGCCGGATCAGGCCACCCAGCCTGCTCCACCACCGGACACGGACCGGTGCCCCCGGTGAGATCGTCGCGAGCACCGCCTTGCACAGCAACGCGTGCAGATGCAGCACGAAATCGCGGGCTTCGTAGGCCGCCGGCGCTGAAGCGACCACCACCAGCGGTGCGGCCTGCCCCGCCTGGCTGAGCAGTCCTTCTTCGAGCGATCGGATCGAGGTGGTCTTCCCGGCTCCCCGCGACCCGGCCAGCGCGATGGCCACCGACTCGGCCCGGACGATGATCCGGCGCAGTCTCTTGACCGCCGCCGTCTGCACCAGACCGGGGCCGAAGACCGGGTCGAACGAGTCCGGCTCGGCGAAGACCAGGTCCGTCCGGTCGTAGGTCCGCCGGTTGGCCCGGATGTAAGCGTGCAGTTCCGGCAGGACGATCTCGCGGAGCGCGTGGTCCCGGCGGTCGCCGAGGGCGACCAAATCCGGATGCGGGACCGCCCCGGAGCTCCGCTCCTTGTCCCTGACGAACAGCACGGGCATCCGCCGGACGATCGACCCGGCCGCCAGCACGAGCACGCACAGGAACCCGACCAGACCGAAGACCCGCAAGAACGGCGGCATCGCCGGCCAAGTCACCCGCAGGACGCTGAAGTAGCCGACGACCAGGAACCCGGCGACCGCCAACACGCGCGCTTCCTGGAGGGCCAGCTCCCAGGACGACGGCCGGCCGCGGTGGACACGCAAGGCCCGTTCGCGTTCCAGCCTGACCCTCGCGAGGGCGGAGGCGCTGGTGAGAACCGCTTCCCTCGCCTCTTCGGCGCGCAGTTCCTCCTGCTTCAGCGTGTAAGAGATCTCGTCTGTGCCCAGGGCCTCGTCGAGCAGCTCTTCCAAGGCCAGCCGGGTGGACCAGGTTTCGAAATCGTCGAAGAAGGCGTCGCTGTCGTGGAGAACGCTCGGCTGGTTCGTTTCCCTGGGCAGCTCGGTCACCGGCTTATGATGCCGAACCATCTCCCCACGTTCCGGAAGAACGCTAGGAAAACCGGTCCAAATCCTCGGGTGTGTCGATGTCGTCGCTCTCCCCCGGTTCCTCGGGCACGTCGACGATCTCCAGCCCGCCCAGCGTCCGCCGCAGCGACGCGTTCTCGACGGTCTCAGGCAGGGCCTCGCGCAGCGCCTCCGCCCGCCAGGCACCGAGCAGCCATTGCCGCTCTCCAGAGCCGTCAACCAGCACCGCGCCGGAGGCGGTACCGAGCGAACCCACCAGACGATCCACCGTGGACGACCGGACACCGGCGAGATCACCGGCCAGCACGACGACGATCTCGGTGCGCACCAACGCGAGACCGGCGGCCAGCGCGGCGACCGGACCCGTTCCGGGCGAGGACTCCCGAGTCCACAACACGTCGCCGAACCCCGGCCGTTCGGGGCCGACGACGATCACCGGATCCGCGTCCGCGAGCGCGGCCAGAGCCCTGGCCAGCAACGGTTTCCCCCCGACGGGGAGCGCGGGTTTGTCCACACCGGACAGGCGGCGAGCGGCACCGCCCGCCAGCACTATCCCCGCGTAGGACACCGCCTAGCCGATCATGCGGGTCGCGTACGGCATGATGCCGCCGTAGCGCACCGGAGCGACCCGGACCCGCAGCCCGGACTGCGGCGCCTCGACCATCTGGCCGTTCCCGAGGTACATCGCGACGTGGTGGATGCCCCGCGCGCTGCCGCCCCAGAAGAGCATGTCGCCGCGGCGCATCTGCGAGAGCGGCACCTTCCGGCCGGCGTTGTACTGGTATCCGCTGTAGTGCGGGAGCGCCCGAACCCCGGCGAACGCGTAGATCATCAGGCCCGAGCAGTCGAAGCCGATCTTCATGTAGTCGCCGTAGCGGTCGGCGACGCCGCCGTCGCGGATACCGCGCGTCGGGCCGGAGGTGTTGCCGCCGCCCCACGCGTACGGGAGTCCCAGCTGCGACAAGGCCCGCTGGACGGCGGCCTCGACACTGGCCCCGGCGGGCGCCGACTGGACGGGCCTGCTCGACGGACGGCCACCGCCGCCCTGACTGGGCCTCGACGCGGCGAGCGCGGCCTGGCGAGCGCGCTCCTCGTCCTCGCGGGCCTTCTGCGCCTTCCAGTCCTCGTAGCGCTGCCGCTGCCCCTGCAGGCCGCTGACCTTCTGCTGCGCTTCGAAGAGCTGCTTCTCGACGTTCGTCTTGTCGGCTTCGAGCTTCTCGTTCTGCGTGGCCTGGGTGTCCTGCGCGTGCTGCGCGGCGCTCTGCGCGTTGTCGGCCTCGTGCTTGGCCGCCTCGGCCGCGCGCTTGCGCTCCTGCGCGATCTCCAGCTTCTTGCGCGCCGTCGCGTCCTTGTTGGACTTGTCCGTCTGCGCGCGCTTCATCGTGTCGAGCGCGTTGAGCCTGCTGCCGCCGACCGCGTCGAGCATCTGGGCGCGGCCGAGAAGTTCCTTGGGGCTGTTGGCGGTCAGGTACGCCCACACCGAACCGATGGTGCTGCCCTGCTGGAAGCTGGCGGCGGCGAACTTGTCGAGGTCGGCGCGGGCCTTGTCGATGGTCGCCTGCGCGGCGTCGGACTCGGTGCGCGCGGACTGCGCCTCACGGTCGGCCTGGGCGGCTTCGTCCTGCGCGGTCTCCGCGTCGACCCGCGCCTTGTTGGCCTCTTCCATCTTCAGCTCGACGTCGTCGTTGAGCTGCGCGAGCTTCGACTCGGCCTGGGCCAGCTGATTCGTCAGCCTGCCGACGTCGCCCGCCTTGGCGTTGGCCTCGGCCTTGCTGGAGTTGATCTCGGAGTCGCTGGGGTTCGGCGGGGGCGGGGGTACCGCGATGGCGGTACCCGTCACCCCGAGCAACAGGGCGATTCCCAGCGCACCGATGGTCGTGCCACGGCGGGCACCGGCCCCAGACCCGGTTTCACCACGCACGATCCACCCACCTCCCGATCTTGAAACAACGAGCTCACTGTGCCACTGCCGTCACAGCATTACCAGAAGCACCACCAGGAACTTACACACCGTAGGCACCATTTCCCCTCAACGGGGGACGAACAGACGAACGTTTCGTCACTCGAACGGCCGCAGGTGGATGAGACGTTCCCTACCCGCGTGTCGGGTTGCCAGCCAAAAAGGACAGGCGTACTGTTTGAGGGGACGAACGAGGTGTGCCATCCCGGGTCCGGACTTACGGTGGGGGTGCGCAACACTCGCTCCGGGCCTGCCCGAACGGCTCGGAGAACCACACCGAACTGACCCGCCACTGGAGTAAGAAGTGACAGCACCTGCCAGCAAGGACAGCTTCGGCGCCAAAGACACGCTGAAGGTCGGCGACGCCTCCTACGAGGTGTTCCGCCTGGACAAGGTCGAGGGCTCCAAGCGCCTTCCCTACAGCTTGAAGATCCTGCTCGAGAACCTGCTGCGGACCGAGGACGGCGCGAACATCACCGCTGACCACATCCGCGCGCTCGGCAACTGGGACGCGAGCGCGGACCCGTCGATCGAGATCCAGTTCACGCCCGCCCGCGTGATCATGCAGGACTTCACCGGCGTGCCCTGCGTCGTCGACCTCGCCACCATGCGCGAGGCCGTCACCGACCTCGGCGGCGACCCGGACAAGGTCAACCCGCTGGCGCCCGCCGAGCTGGTCATCGACCACTCGGTCATCATCGACGTCTTCGGCCGCGCCGACGCCTTCGAGCGCAACGTCGAGATCGAGTACGAGCGCAACCGCGAGCGCTACCAGTTCCTGCGCTGGGGCCAGGGCGCCTTCGACGAGTTCAAGGTCGTCCCGCCGGGCACCGGCATCGTGCACCAGGTCAACATCGAGCACCTCGCGCGCACGGTGATGTCCCGCAACGGCCAGGCGTACCCCGACTCCTGCGTCGGCACCGACTCGCACACCACCATGGTCAACGGCCTCGGCGTGCTGGGCTGGGGCGTCGGCGGCATCGAGGCCGAGGCGGCCATGCTGGGCCAGCCGGTCTCCATGCTCATCCCGCGCGTCGTCGGCTTCAAGCTCACCGGCGAGATCCCGACCGGCGTCACCGCCACCGACGTCGTGCTCACCATCACCGAGATGCTGCGCAAGCACGGTGTGGTCAGCAAGTTCGTCGAGTTCTACGGCGAGAGCGTCGGCGCGGTGCCGCTGGCCAACCGCGCCACCATCGGCAACATGAGCCCGGAATTCGGCTCCACCGCGGCGATCTTCCCGATCGACGACGAGACCGTCCGGTACCTCAAGCTCACCGGCCGCTCCGAGGAGCAGGTCGCGCTCGTCGAGGCGTACGCCAAGGAGCAGGGCCTCTGGCACGACCCGTCGCACGAGCCGGAGTACTCCGAGTACATCGAGCTGGACCTGTCGACGGTCGTCCCGTCGATCGCCGGCCCGAAGCGCCCGCAGGACCGCATCGAGCTCACCGACGCGAAGAACTCGTTCCGCAAGTCGATCCACGACTACGTCGGCGGCGAGCAGGTCCCGCACACCAACGTGGACGAGACCGTCGAGGAGACCTTCCCGGCCAGCGACCCCGCCGCCCTCTCCTTCAAGGACGAGGACGCGGTCGAACTGCAGTCGGCGGCGAACGGCCACAGCGGCCGCCCGACCAACCCGGTCAAGGTCAGCACCTCCGACCGCGGCGAGTTCATCCTCGACCACGGCGCCGTGGTGATCGCCTCGATCACCTCCTGCACCAACACCTCCAACCCGTCGGTCATGCTCGGCGCGGCGCTGCTCGCCCGGAACGCGGTCGACAAGGGCCTCGCGGTCAAGCCGTGGGTCAAGACCTCGATGGCGCCGGGTTCGCAGGTCGTCACGGACTACTACACCAAGGCCAACCTGTGGCCGTACCTGGAGAAGCTGGGCTACCACCTGGTCGGCTACGGCTGCACCACCTGCATCGGCAACTCAGGCCCGCTGTCGGACGAGATCTCCGCGGCGATCCAGGAGAACGACCTCACCGCGGTTTCGGTGCTCTCGGGCAACCGGAACTTCGAAGGCCGCATCAACCCCGACGTGAAGATGAACTACCTCGCGTCGCCGCCGCTGGTCATCGCGTACGCGCTCGCCGGCACGATGGACTTCGACTTCGAGAACCAGCCGCTCGGCACGGACACCGACGGCAACGACGTCTTCCTGAAGGACATCTGGCCCTCGGCCAAGGAGATCCAGGAGACCATCGACTACGCGATCACGCAGGAGATGTTCACCAAGGACTACGCCGACGTCTTCGACGGCGGCGAGCGGTGGAAGTCGCTGCCGACCCCCGAAGGCAAGACCTTCGACTGGGACGCGGAGTCCACCTACGTCCGGAAGCCCCCGTACTTCGAGGGCATGAAGGCGGAGCCGTCGCCGGTCACCGACATCGCCGGTGCCCGCGTGCTGGCGAAGCTGGGCGACTCGGTCACCACCGACCACATCTCCCCCGCCGGCGCGATCAAGCCGGGCACCCCGGCCGCGCAGTACCTGACCGAGCACGGCGTGGAGAAGAAGGACTTCAACTCCTACGGCTCGCGTCGCGGTAACCACGAGGTCATGATCCGCGGCACCTTCGCGAACATCCGGCTGCGCAACCAGCTGCTGGACGACGTGCAGGGCGGCTACACCCGCGACTTCACCCAGGACGACGCCCCGCAGTCGTTCATCTACGACGCGGCGCAGAACTACGCGGCGCAGGACATCCCGCTGGTCGTCCTGGGCGGCAAGGAGTACGGCTCCGGTTCGTCCCGCGACTGGGCGGCCAAGGGCACGCGCCTGCTGGGTGTGCGCGCGGTGATCACCGAGTCGTTCGAGCGGATCCACCGGTCGAACCTGATCGGCATGGGCGTCATCCCGCTGCAGTTCCCGGCGGGCGAGTCGGCCTCGTCGCTCGGCCTCGACGGCACCGAGACGTTCGACATCTCGGGCATCACGAAGCTGAACGACGGGGAGACCCCGCGCACGGTCCACGTCACCGCGACGAAGACCGACGGCACCAAGGTGGAGTTCGACGCGGACGTCCGCATCGACACCCCGGGTGAGGCGGACTACTACCGCAACGGCGGCATCCTGCAGTACGTCCTGCGGAAGATGACCCAGGCGTAAGCACCACCCTCGATGGCCCCTTTTCCCGCACTTTGGGGAAAGGGGCCATCGTCGTCTTCCGCTAGCGTGGGTGGATGGCCCACGGTCGGATTCAGGTCGAGAACGGCGAGCTCGCGTACGAGATCCGGGGCGCGGGTGATCCCGTCGTCCTGCTGCACGGCGGCATGCTCGACTCCCGGATGTGGGACGCCGAAATGACGGCGCTCGAACGGCACCACACCGCCATCCGGTACGACGCGCGCGGACACGGTGAGTCCTCCACGCCGACACAGCGCTTCAAGCACTACGAGGACCTTCGCGAGCTGATGACCGCGCTGGAACTCCCCCGTGCGTCGCTGGTCGGGCTGTCCGGCGGCGGGCGCATCGCGGTCGACTTCGCGCTGACCTGTCCGGACCTCGTCGAGAACCTCGTCCTCGTGGCCACCGGTCTCAGCGCGATGGTGACGAAGGATCCCTTTGTCCTGGAGCAGAACAAGAAA
Organism: Amycolatopsis oliviviridis; assembly: GCF_014654365.1. GTDB lineage: Bacteria > Actinomycetota > Actinomycetes > Mycobacteriales > Pseudonocardiaceae > Amycolatopsis > Amycolatopsis oliviviridis. The sequence continues at coordinate 750,734 of NZ_BNAY01000001.1, read as the reverse complement.
CTCGAGGAAGCGGGCGCCAAGGGTGATCTGCCCGCCGTCATCGAATGCGTGCTGCGGATGTGGGTGGACGGCCCCCGGCGCGCTCCGGACGTCGTCGACCAGGACGTCCGGCGGCGGTGCCAGGAGATGTACACGAACACGATCACCCGGCACCGCGGCAGTGGTTTCATGCTGATGGACGAGTTGCGGGCCATCGAACGCGTCGGCGAGCTCACGCCCCGAACGATGACACTGGTGGGCGATCTGGATTCCTCGGACATCCTCGCCATCGCCGACCAGATCGAAAGCGAGGCACGCGACGCCCGGAAACTTGTCGTCCCCGGGGTCGCGCACATGATCAATCTGGAGAAGCCGGCCGAGTTCTCCCGGATATTGCTCGACTTCCTGGATTGCTAAGCCCTCTCGGGCTCCTCCTGCTCCGAGCAGTCTTCCCGGTTCTCCGGACGGCGGTCGACGACGCGGCCGAGCGGACGCAGCAGCACGTTGACCCCGACGATCACCGCGGTCCCGGCGAGCGCGACGACGTAAAGTCCCGCTCCCGCAAGGGATCCGACGGCCGCCGAGCACCACAGCGTGGCGGCGGTGTTGAGCCCGCGCACGTTCAGCCCGTCCCGCAGGATCACCCCGGCGCCGAGGAAGCCGATCCCGGAGACGATCTGGGCGGCGACCCGCGTCGGGTCGGCGTCGCCGCTGGTGTTCAGCCCGCCGAAACCGTGCGCGGACAACAGGACGAAAAGGGTGGCGCCGACGGCGACGAGGGCGTTGGTGCGGAGTCCGGCCATCCGGGCGCGGTACTGGCGCTCGATGCCGATGACGGCGCCCAGACCGACGCCGGTGCCGACCCTGAGCAGCATTTCGAAGGTGTTCATGATTCCGGCTCTTTTCTGGCGTGCGTACACAAGGCCAGACAGGGAAAGGAGACCGGAGAAGGTCAGCGCACCGCGCACACGGGTGAACGGCGACCACTTCCGGTCGTTCCAGAACTGTCTTCCGGCATGTGCCGCTCACCTCGCTTTCGTACTCGATCGGTGTTGATCAACCTCCGGGACTGTACCACCGGACGGCCGTCCGGCCACCCCGCGCGTGGAGGTCAAGAGGGTCGGTGGCGTTGTGAAAGCCACTTTCACAACGTTGAAGGTTGCGAATGTGGCTTTCACAACATCCGAACCCGGCACACCGGCGAGCGAGTGAGACACCTTTTCCGTCAGGACGGTGCGTTGAGCGCGTCGCGGATCGTCTCCCGCAGCCAGCGCTGGGCCGGATCGGCGTCGAGCCGGGCGTGCCAGAGCAGGCAGACTTCGATCTCCGGGAGGTCCGCCGGGATCGGGAACCAGCGGATGCCGAGCGACCGGCCGTACTGCTCGGCCAGTCGCGAGGGGACGAGTCCGATGTAGTCGCTCGACGAGACCAGGAAAGCGGCGACGGCGGACGTGGGGACCACCGCCGCGACCCGGCGCTGGAGCCCGGCCGCTTCGAGCACGTCGTCGAGCGGTCCTCTGCCCCTGCCTCGCCGGGAAGCGGAAACGTGGGGGTAGCGGCAGAGCTGAGCCAGCGTCGGGTGCCGCTTGCCGCCGAGCGGGCCGTCCGCCCTGACGATCCCGACCACCCGTTCGCGGTACAGCGGCATCGAGCGGATGTCGGGAGCGGTGACGTCACCGGCGCCGATGTCCAGATCCACCGAGCCGTCCCGAAGCGCCTCCGTGCTTTCGCTGCCCTCCGCGACGAAACGCAGGACCACGCCCGGCGCGACGGCGGCGGTCGCCTCGACGGCCGCCGTCGTCAAGGTCGCGGCGACGCCGTCGTTGATGCGGATCGTGAAGGTCCGTTCGAGGTCGCCGATCGTCAGGTCGCGGTCGGCACTGATCAGTGCCGACGCCTCGTCGAGCAGCGACCGTACGCGCGGCGCGGTCCGGAGCGCGAACGGCGTCGGCACCATCCCGCGGCCGGCGCGCACCAGGATCGGGTCCCCCATCGCCCGCCGCAACCGGCCCAGCGCCCGGCTCGCCGCCGGGATCGACAGATGCAGTCGCTCCGCGGCCGCCGTGACGCTGCCTTCCCGCAGCAACGCGTCGAACACCCGCAGAAGGTTCAGATCCAGCTGGTCGGCCATAGTTGCATCGTACGCAAGTCTGCTTTGTCAAAGTTGCGTGGCACGAAGACCTCGCTGGTCAATAGCTTCATGGACATGCCACTCCGACTTCAACTCCGTGACGACGCCGCGCCCGCGGCGAGCCGTCCGGCCCCGCGAAACGGCCTGCTGGCCGCCATGTGCGCCTGTGTCGTACTCGTGGTCGGGATGGTCGCCGCGATCAACCTCGCCGTCCCGATGCTGGCCGCGAGCGACCTCCACCCGTCCGCGTCGGCGCTCATCTGGATCGTCGACACCTACGTCGTTTTCTTCGCCTGTCTCGTGATCCCCGGTGGCGCGGCGGGCGACCGCTTCGGCCGCAAGGGCGTCCTGCTCGCCGGTCTGGCGCTCTTCGCGGTCGGCGCGCTGCTCTCGACGGTCGCGCCGAACGTGCCCTTCCTGCTGGCGGGCCGGGCGATCACCGGGATCGGGGCCGCCGCCGTGCTGCCCAACACGCTCGCCGTCCTGCTGCACGCCGTGCCCGCCGAGCGCAAGGGCGTGACCATCGCGACCTGGGCGTCGATGACCGGGATCGGCGGTGTCGTCGGCAACGTCGGCGGCGGCGCGGTGCTGTCCGGCGGGTCGTGGCGCTGGCTGTTCGCGGCCGCCGTCCCGCTCTCGCTGGTGCTCGCGGCGCTCGTCGCCCGGATCGCTCCGGTCTCCCCGCGGCACGACCGGCCGCTCAGCCTTTTCGGTGCGCTCCTGCTCGTCGGCGCGTCCGTCGCGTTGCTGCTCGGCATCGTCGAAGGGCCTGAAAAAGGTTGGGGCAGCCCGATCGTCCTGATCGGGTTCGCCGGCTCGGTCCTGCTCTTCGCCGTATGGACGTTCGTGGAGCTGAAAGCCGAGCACCCGCTGCTCGACCCCAGGTTGTTCCGCGTGCCCGCGCTGCGCAGCGCCTGCCTCGGCATGACGGCGATCTTCTTCGGGATGTTCGCGCTGTTCTACGTCAACGCGTCCTTCCTGCAGTACGGCAAGGGATTCGGTGTGCTGCTGACCGGGCTGGGGATCATCCCGCTGACCGTCCCGGTCATCCTCGGCGCGCGGCATGTGGGCAAACTCGTCCAGCGTGCCGGCGTCGACGCCACCGTGGCCATCGCGTTCGTCTTCTGCGGCTGCGGCCTCCTCGGACTGTCCACAAACGACGCTTCGACGCCGTATCCCGTCTACGCGGCCTGGCTCGTGGTGACCGGCATCGGTGTCACGCTGGCCCTACCGACGCTGTCCGCCGCGATCTCCGGTTCGCTGCCGCCCGCCCAGGCCGGTGTCGGCGCCGGTCTCCAGGCCACCACCCGCGAGTTCGGCAGCGCGCTCGGCGTCGCGGTCATCGGCACCGTCCTCACCGGACGGTTCGTCGCGGCGCTGCCGTCCGACCTCCGCGCGGCCCACGATCCGCACACCGTGGCACAGGCCCTCGCCACGGCCCCCGGGCGCGAGCCCGAAGTGATTTCCGCGTTCGTCACCAGTACGAGCACGGCCCTGCGGGTGATCGGCGTGAGTGTGCTCGTCCTCGGGGCGCTCGTCGTCCTGCAATCACGTCTTTCCCGCACCACCAAGGAGAAGGAGTAATTCCCATGCACGTATTCGTCACCGGAGCGACCGGCTGGATCGGCTCGGCCGTCGTGGACGAGCTGCTCGACGCCGGCCACGAGGTCACCGGCCTCGCTCGCTCGGACGCTTCCGCCGCCACGCTGGAGCGGAAGGGCGCCCGGGTCCGCCGCGGCGACCTGGACGATCTCGACGGCCTCCGCGCGGGCGCCGGGGAAGCAGAGGCCGTCATCCACCTGGCCAACAAACACGACTGGGGCAACCCCGCCGAGTCCAACCGGGCCGAGCGGGCCGCCGTCGAAACCTTCGCCGACGCGCTGACCGGGACCGGCCGGGCCTTCGTTCTCGCCGCGGGGCTCTCGACCATGGCGACGGGACGACCCGCCACCGAAACCGACCTCTCCCCCGCAGTCGGCCCCGACTCGCATCGCGGTGGCGCCGAGAACCTCGCCCTCGAGTACGCCGAGAAGGGCATGCGGGTGATCAGCGCCCGCTTCGCGCCCTCGGTCCACGGCGTCGGCGACCACGGTTTCGTCGCGGCGCTCGTCGCGGCGGCCCGCGAGCACGGCGTCTCCGGCTACCTCGGCGACGGCACCGCGTCCTGGGCGGCGATCCACCGCACCGACGCGGCCCGGCTCGTCCGGCTGGGCCTGGAAGGCGCGCCCACCGGCTCGCTGCTCCACGCCGTCGCCGAAGAAGCCGTGACGACGAAGGAAATCGCCGAAGCCATCGGGCGGACGCTCGACGTCCCGGTGGTGTCCGTGGCGCCGGAGAACGCGGCCGAGCACTTCGGATTCGTCGGCCGGTTCTTCGCGCTGGACATGTCCGCGTCCAGCGAGCGCACCCGCGAACTGCTCAAGTGGGCCCCCTTCGGACCGACCCTCGTCGAGGACATCGAAGCCGGCGCCTACGCCTGAAAGGAAGGGACACCATGGCCGAAGTGACCGCTTTCATGCTGGTCAAGACCACCCCCGAATGGCTCGGCCTCACGGTCGAGCAGCGGGTGGAATCCTTCAAGACCGAGGTCCTCCCGGCGATCGAGAGCAAGGTGAAGGGCGTCCGGTCGCGGTTCTTCGACACCGAGTTCTACTCCGCGCGGGTGACCGACGTGTGGGTGTGGGAGGCCGAAGACCACCACTCGTACCAGCTGCTCATCGAGGCACTGCGCGAGACGCCGTTCTGGGACCGCTACTTCGAGATCGTCGACCTGCTGGTCGGGGTCGAGAACGCGTACGCCACGAACTACGGGCTGGACGCCTACGCGAGCTTCAGCGTCTGAAGCCGGCGGGGAAGCCAGGAACACCGGCGGTGTCAGCCGGTGCCCTGGTAACCCACCCGGATCACCGGGGCGAAGATCTCGCCCCGGCTCGTCCGGTCCTCCCCGGGGAAGAACGTAGCGCCGGGTGCCCGGGACCGGTCCCGAAACGCCACGAAGGCCACCGCCGAGACGGTGGCCTTCGTGGTCATGTACCTGATTTTCAGGTGGTGGCTTCGAACGGCTGGACGTTCGGCTGGAACACCTGACCGTTGGCCGGAACCTTGAGGTCGATCAGGTAGTCGGCCGTGGCCTTGTCCACCCCGAGCGAGTCGCCCAGGATGCAGTGCCCGAAGGCGTCGACCGAGAGCAGCCGGGCGTTGCCCAGCTCGTCGGCCATCCGCTTCGAGAACAGATACTGGGTCGCCGGGTCGTAGTAGTTGCCGATGACCAGCACCGGGGTGTCGGTCTTGGCCTGCCACGGGCCGCGGTAGACGTCCGGCTTCTTCGCGGGCCACACCGGGCAGCCCGCCACGTCCGAGAACGCCTGGTAACGACCGAAGGTGGGCGATTCCTTCTCCCACTTCGCGGCGATCTCGGGCACCTTCTCCTGCTTGACCGTGATCTTCTTGTCCGAGCAGTTCACGGCGAAGTAGGAATCGTCACCGACGTACGGGCTGTCCGGGTTCGCGTCCGCGCGCCCGTTCGCCCCCGACCGCAGCACCTTCAGCTCGACGGCCTGCGCCGTCTGCGTCTGCGCCGCCGGCGGGTGGACGACGTTGTACAGCGCCTGCAGGTCGTCGGCCAGCGGCGGGAACGACGTCGGCGAGTACAGCACGCCGGAAACCGTGCTGGTGAACGCGTTGATGTCGTAGCTGCTCCCGTCCGGCAGCTTGATCGGCTGCTGGCGCAGGTAATCGCGGATCTCGTCGAACTTCTCCCGCGGCGTGCCCGAGCTGAACGAGCACTTCGGGCCGACCTGCGCGCACTTGCGCAGGAACCCGTCCAGTGCGATCTCGAAACCGCGAGCCCGCTCACGGTCGTACTGCACACCGTCGCTGGTGCGCAGCGCCGGGTCGACGTTGCCGTCGATGACGATCGCCCGGCTCTGCTTCGGGAACATCGACGTGTACGTCGACCCGATCAGGGTCCCGTACGAGAAGCCGACGAAGGTCAGCTTCTGGTCGCCGACCGCGGCCCGCATCTTGTCGAGGTCACGCACGACGTCCTTGGTGGACATGTGGTTCAGCAGCGCGCCCGCGTTGTTCTTGCAGAACTGGCCGTAGTCCCGGTAAGACGCCAGCGTGCCGGAGATCTCCTGCCGCGACAGCGGTACGGGGATCTGCGCGGCGAAGACGTCGTTCGCGTCCTCCTGCGTGGTGAAGCATTTGAGCGGGTTGCTGGCCCCGACCCCGCGCGGGTCGAACCCGATCAGGTCGAACCGGTCGAGCACCTGCGGCTGGAAGTAGTTCGCCCCGCCGATCGGCATCCGGAATCCGGAGCCGCCGGGACCACCCGGGTTGAGGAACAGCGAACCGACCTTCTTGTCGGGCGTCTTCGCCGCCCGCTTCAGCATCGCGATGTCGATGGTGCCGAGCGCCGCGTTGTCGTGGTCGATCGGCACGCGATACCGCGCGCAGCTGTAGAACTTGACCTGGTCGGCGGGAACACCGCGGAGCTGGTCCGCCGTGCAGGCACCCCAGGTCACCGGCGCGGTCGCGCCGACCTGGGCGGCGGACGTCCCGGCGTCCGGTGCGGCGACCGCCGTCCCGGAGGCACCGGTCAACGCGGCGCCGGCCACGAGTGCCCCTACCAGTGCGAAACCGCGCACCGGCCTCCTTGTGGATCTCGGCAAAACGACTCCTCCCTCGGCTGGCGACGTGAGAGTCCACGTCGCGCGGCGCGCCGCCGACGTCACGGCGCGTAACACCAAGCGAGCCTCGCACAAGCCGGTAACCCAGTCACCGGCCGAAAGGATGGTACGAACCTATCGAGTGGTTGTCTTTAACTCGAAAATCGGTAACACACGGCGAGCGGCGCGCTCCTCCATGGAGTAGCCGGGCCAGAACTCCAGCAGGAGCTTCCACATCGCCGCGTACTCGTCGCCGAGCAGTTCCCTGGCCCTGACCGGGATTTCCTTGCCGGCCAGGGCGACGACCGCCTCGGGTTCCGAGCGGAGGTTGTGTGTCCACGCGGGATCGTTCGGCCTCCCCCAATTGGAGCCGACGAGCACGAAACCCTCGTCGTGCGGGAAGTACAAAAGGTTGGTACTACGGGGCAGACCACTCTTGCGGCCCGTCGTGGTCAGCCGCAGGGAAGGGAGCCCGGCCAGCGCGACCAGGCTCACCTTCCCCTTGAACAGCCGGTGGAGTCTCTTGTCCACCCAGATGATCCCGCCCGCGAGCCCCATCAGCCACGGTTTCGTGCCGAGCACGCGTGCGAGCGAGGTGAGAGGGTTAGTCACGGACAGATCTTGCCAGGCTCACCCCGAACCGCGACGCGGAGTCCGTCCACCATTTCTCGACCGCGAATCCCGCTTCGGCCAGTTCCGCGGCGATTCCCTCCCGCCGGAACTTGGCGGAGATCTCGGTGCGCACGTATTCGCCCTCGTCGAACTTGACCTGCAGATCCGCACCCGGGATGTCGACGGTCAAAGCCTCCCGGGCGCGCAGACGCATTTCGATCCATTCGTTCTCCTCGTCCCAATACGAGACGTGGTCGAAGGCGGCCGGATCGAAGTTCGCGCCCAGGCCGTTGTTGATCACGTGGAGCATGTTGCGGTTGAACTCGGCGGTGACCCCGGCGGCGTCGTCATAGGCGCTTTCCAGCGTCTCCCGGTCCTTCACCAGGTCGGTCCCGAGAAGGAGCCACTCCCCTTCGTCGAGCACGTCACGGACCGAGCGCAGGAAGACCGCGCGATCGGTGGGAAGGAAGTTGCCGATCGTGCCGCCGAGGAAGACCACCAGCCGCGGCCGGTCCCCCGGCAACAGGTCGAGGTGCTGGGTGAAGTCGCCGACCACGCCTCGGACTTCGAGGGACGGGTAGTCGGCCGTGATGGCTTCCGCGGCTTCGGCGAGCGCGGTTTCGGAGACGTCGAGCGGCACGAACTCCTTCAACGTGCCGTGGCTCGTGAGCGCGTCGAGCAGGAGCCGGGTCTTCTCGCTGGACCCGGAACCGAGCTCGACCAGGGTGTGCGCGCCGGAGCTCTCCGCTATCTCGCCGCCGCGCGCGGCGAGCACCTCCCGTTCGCTGCGGGTCGGGTAGTACTCGGGAAGCGCGGTGATCTTCTCGAACAGTTCGCTGCCGCGCGCGTCGTAGAACCACTTGGGCGGCAACCACTTCTGGTCCGCTTCCAGGCCGGCGCGGACGTCCGCGCGCAGCTGTTCGGTGATGTCCGACTCGCTGTGGTGTACGTCGAGGTCCACTTCGGTCATCGTGCCTCAGGGCTCCGATCGGCTTCGAGGGGAAGGATTCGCACGCCTTCACCGGTGACCCGGACGGCGTGGTGGTCGGGAACGGGGATCCAGCCAGGGTGGTCGTCACACGGTTCCGACGCGACGAGCACACCCCCGCCGAGGTCCCGATAGGACAGGGAATGCGTCCACGCCGTACCGATGAGCGTCCGGCCGTCGGTCAGCAGGAAGTTGAGCCGCGAACCCGGCCCCGCCTCCTCGGCCACTCCGCTCAGCCACGCGACGGCCGCGAGCGGGTCTTCGCCCGCTTCGAGCCGCTCGCGCAGCAAAGCCCACAGCAGCACCGAGTCCGTGGTCGCCTCCAGGGTCAGGAGACGGGTGATCGGCAGTTTCGCGGCGAGTTCGGCCATCGAGTCCGGCCAGCCCTTCACCATTCCGTTGTGGCTGAACAGATAGCCGCCGCCGGTGAACGGGGCGTTCGCCGCCTCGACCACCGGCATCCCTGTCGTGCCGTTGCGGACCGCCGCCATGAAGGCGTGCGACCGCACCGACCCGGCCAGCGCGGGCAGATCCCCGTCCGTCCACAAGGGAGCGGACCGGCGAAGCCGCAACGGATCGGCGGCCCCGGCGTACCAGCCGAGGCCGTACCCGTCCGCGTTGACCGAGCCGCCACCGCGCATGTCGGCCGGAGCGTAGGACTGCACGAGCAGCGAGTGAGGGGCGTGAAAGAGCGTCTCGGCGGGCGAACGCGGCTCGCCGAGATACGCGAGATGACGGCACATGCCGCTTAAGCCACCTCACCGGGTCGCGCGTCCCGGGCACAGCGGAACCCGGAGAAGATCTGCCGCCGGATCGGATGGTCCCAGTTGCGGAACGTGCCGCGGATGGCCGCCGCGTCCGTGCCGAACGAGCCGCCACGCAGGATCCGGTAATCGCCGCCGAAGAACACCTCCGAGTACTCCTTGTACGGGAACGCGGCGAATCCCGGGTACGCCTCGAATCCGCTGCTGGTCCACTCCCAGACGTCGCCGATCAGCTGGTGCACGCCCAGTGGCGAGACACCGGCCGGGTACGCGCCGACCTCGGCCGGCCGCAGGTGCCGCTGCCCGAGGTTGGCGTGCTCGGGCGTGGGTCCCTCGTCGCCCCAGGGGAACCGGCGCGAACGGCCGGTCGCCGGATCGAACCGGGCGGCCTTCTCCCATTCCGGTTCCGTCGGCAGGCGCCTGCCCGCCCAGGCGGCGTACGCCTCGGCCTCGTGGAAGGACACGTGGACGACGGGTTCGGCGGCGGGCACCTTCTCGTGGACGCCGAACCGCGTCCGCCACCAGCCGTCCTGCTCCCGGCTCCAGAAACGCGGCGCGTGGATGCCGTGCTCGCTGCGGTACGCCCAGCCTCGTTCACTCCACCACTTCGGGTCTTCATAGCCTCCGGAGTCGAGGAACTCCGCGTACGCCCCGCAGGTGACCGGCGTCGTGTCGATGAAGAACGCCTCGACCGCGACCTCGTGCGCCGGGCGCTCGTTGTCCAGCGCCCACGGTTCGGCGGAGGTGCCCATGGTGAACGCGCCACCGGGCACGAACACCTCGGCGGGCAGTCGCCCTGACCGCGACGGCGGCGGTGCGGGCGCGTGCAGCACCGGATCGCCCTTGCGGAGCTGGTGGGTGGCCAGCATCGTCTCGTCGTGCTGCTGCTCGTGCTGGGTGATCATGCCGAAGGCGAAGGCGTCCTCGGTGAGCCGCCTGCCTTGCAGCGGAACCTTTTCCAGGATGTCGAAGGATTTCTCCCGGACCTCCCGGACGTACTTGCGTGCCTCTTCCGGGCCCAGCAGCGGCAGTTCCGGACGGTCGGCGCGGGCGTGCTGGAACGCGTCGTAGATGTCGTCGATGTCCGGCCGGAGCGCCTCGCGGCCGCCGACGTCGCGGACCAGCCAGAGCTCTTCCTGGCTGCCGATGTGCGCGAGGTCCCAGACCAACGGCGACATCAGTTTCGAATGCTGACGGACCAGGTCTTCGTCGTCGACATCGGTCAGCGCGACACTGCGTTCGCGGGCCCTGGTGAGCGCCTCGGCCGCGTGAGCCCGCAGGTCTTGCGGGCTCAGCGCGCGAAGCGGGTTGGTCTCGGTGCTTTCCACGCTCATGACTGGTGGCTCCTCGAACCGTGCACGAGGGACTGCACACCCTCGCTGATCTCGGTGATGGTCTCCGGCGGCAGACCGGTCATGCCGAGTTCGGCGCAGCCGAGGTCCACCACCTCCCTCGCGACGGAGGCGATCGCCCTGTCGGCCAGGCCGAACCGGGCCGCGCACTCCCACCTGCCCAGGACGGGTTCGCACAGGTCGAGCACCTTGTCCACTGTGGACGGGCGCGCGAGCAGCGCGGCCAGCAGGGCCACCGGGTGCAGCCACCGGGCGGCGGGCTGGGCGTCCAGGTAACGGATCTCCAGGTACCCCTGTGGACGGACCGGTGTGAAGAAGGTCGTCAGGTGATAGGCCAGATCGTCCTCGGTCGGCTTGCCGAGTCCGGCGCCTTCGCCCTGCCCGTCGATCCAGTCGGCGAAGGTCAGGGAATCGGGCGCGTCCCAGCGGCCGTCGCCGCCGGGAAGGACCATCAGCGGGGTGTCCAGGATCCTGCGTGCCCACTCCCCGGCCGGATCCCTGGTCAATTCCGCCGACCGGGTGCGGACCTTTTCGGTGTCCATCACGGCCAGCCAGCGCGCGGACGCGTGGCCGGTGTCGCGTCCGGCGTGGATCCGGGAGTTGGCGAAGGTGGCGAGCAGCGGCGGGCCGAGCGCGTGGACGGCGGCCCAGCGGTCGGCGAGATCGCCCGCCTCGCCGGTGTCCACGCAGACCTGCAGGCCGGCGGTGCTGCACATCATCGTCGCGCCCCCGTCGCCCATCGGGGCGAAGCGGCGTTCCATGGCGGCGTAGCGGGGGGTGCCCAGTTTGCGGGCGGGAGGGCGATGCCTGTCTATCCCGGTGTCTCCCAGGTACAGGCCTCGGGTGGCGAGGAGGGTTTCGAGGTGGGCCAGATCGGCCGAGACGACGGCGTCCAGGTGACGCAGCGTGGTCTGTGGTTGAGCGGAGATCTCCACCTGGCATCCGGGCTCGAGGCTCAGCGGTGAACCTGCCGGGAGGGGGAGGGCGGGGCTGTCGGGGCGCAGGGTCCGCGGGGTGTGCGGGCCGAGCGCGGTGGCGAGATCGTCGGGATCGAGAGGCCGGGCGGGCTCGTCGGCGTAGTGCACGGTGAATTCCAGCTCTACGCCGAGGAGTTTCGGTGGCCCGTGCTTGAAGCACACGGAAGCCACATACGCCTCACCCTCGGCGCGGTCCGAGAGGACCTTCGCCGTCGCGTTCGACGCGCTCCCGGACTTCTCGGGGAAATCATGAACAGTAGTCATCTTTCCGCCGTCCAGTCGGTTGTCCGATAACTGAGAAACCTTGACTTCGGACGCTACACGCGGGGTCCGACAAATTCAGGTGCGTTCTTGCCGGGCAGGATCGGCCGACCACCTTTTAGGACCGGACGAATCAGGGCAAAGCGGCCTCGGTCCCCAGGCCCAGCGCCACCGCCGCGTCGCGGACCGCCCCGATCACCAGCTGCAGAGCGGGCCGCCGCGACGTGGTCGTCCGGTAGGCGATCGAAACCGTTCGGAGCAACGGTGTGGTCAACGCGACGACGTCGATCCCGGGCGGACGGAGACCGAGCCCGAGATCCGACACGAGGGTCACCCCGAGCCCGGCGCCGACCATCGCCATCGCCGTCGACTGCTCCTCCACCTCGTGGTTGATCTTGGGTTCGAAGCCGTGACGGTGACACGCTGTGCGCACCGCTCGACCGAAGTGACTCTTCGGGCTGGCGAGGATCCACGGATGCTCGGCCAGTTCGGTCAGGGACGCGCTGCCGGCGGGTACGGCACCGGCGGGCACCGCGGCGTGCAGCCGTTCGACCGCGATCACCGCGCGCTCCAGTCCGGCGTCCCACGGCATCGGCGCGTCGGAATAGTCGATCACGAACGACAGGTCCAGTTCGCCGTCGCGGACGGCGTCGGCGGTGTCCTCGGGCGCCAGCTCGCGGGTCCGGACCTGGATCCCGGGATGCTCGCCCGCCAGCGCGGCCAGCGCGTGCGGCAGCAGTCCCGAAGCGACCGACGCCCACACCCCGGCCATGAGCCGGACCGAAACGGTCTCCTGTGCCTCCTCCAGCGCGAGCGTCGCCCGCTCGACCGACCCCAGGATCTCCTCGGCGTGTTCGGTGAGCAACAGCCCCAGTTCGGTCAGCTGCACCCGCCTGCCGAATCGCTCGAACAGCTTCGCGCCCACGTCCCGCTCCAGCTGCGCCAGCTGCTGCGAAACCGCCGAAGCGGTGTAATGCAGCGAAGCTGCGGCCGCCGTGACGGTGCCGCGCCGGCTCAGTTCGCGAAGCATCCGCAAGCGGTGCAACGAAAGCTCCATATGCCCAACGTAATCGGGCCCGGTGACGGGTGCCGGATGACGCGTCGAGCGGTGTTACACCAGTTTTCCTGCACATCATCGTTCAGATTCGGTAAATGGACGGCCGCACCCGCCCGGGAGCACCCTCGGAAGTGGCGCAGGACGAACCGAAATCCCGAAGGAGGTGGCCGCATGGCCGCGAGGAACGCCGAACCGCTGATGAGGCTCATCTGGACCGACCCCGTCACCGGTGCCACCGGCTTTCTCGTAGTGCACAGCCTGGTTTCCGGTATCGCGACCGGCGGGACCCGGATGCGCGCGGGCTGCACGATGACGGAGGTCGAGGACCTGGCGAGGGGGATGGCGAACAAGACCGCGACCTTCGGTCTGCCGGTCGGCGGGGCCAAGGGCGGTATCGACTTCGACCCGAAGGACGACCGTGCTTTCGGTGTACTGGAACGGTTCTGCGCGTTCCTGCGGCCGTGGATCGACAACCACTGGGTGACCGCCGAGGATCTCGGCGTGCCCCAGCACCTGATCGACGAGGTGTTCGCGAAACTGGGCCTCGACCAGTCGTACCACGCCGCCATCCGCCGTTCGGCCGATCCGGCGCACACCCTCCGCCGCGTACAGGCCGGGTTGAACACTCCTGTCCCCGGCGGGTTGCTGCTCGGCGACGTCATCGGCGGCTACGGCGTCGCGCAGGCCTGCCTCGGGGTCGCGGACGCGTGGGAATGGCCCGCCGGGGAGACCACGGTCGCCATCCAAGGCATCGGCACGATGGGCGGCGGCGCGGCCTGGTACCTGCACGAAGCCGGGATGAAGGTCGTCGCGGTCGCCGACGCCGCCGGGACGCTGTACCGGCCGGAAGGCCTCGACATCCCCGCGCTGCTGGACCTGCGTGACGAGTACGGCGAGATCGACCGGAGCAGACTCCCCGCCGACGTCAGGCTGCTCCCCCGCGACGAGATCGTGGCGACGGACGCCGACATCTTCGTCCCGGCGGCGATCTCCTACGCGCTGCGTGCCGGGAACCAGGGCCTGGTCAAGGCGAAGGTCGTCATCGAGGCGGCCAACGCGGCGACCACCCCCGACGCCGAAGCGGGCCTCGCCGCCCGCGGCATCCCGGTGATCCCGGACTTCGTCGCCAACGCCGGCGCGGCCGCGTGGGCCTGGTGGCTCCTGCTCGGCGAGGTCGGCGCCGATCCCGCCGACTCGTTCCAGCGGCTGCGGACGGAGATGCGGGCGAAGGTGGCGCTACTGCTGAGCTCGTGGAACCTCGACCGGATCGCCCCGCGCACCACCGGCCTGCGGCTCGCCGAAACCACCCGTTCGGACGCCGCCACCGCCCCGGAGACGGCACCCGCCCTGGTCATTCCCTGACGATTCGCGTGAAGGCCCCCTTCACTCCAGCCCAAGTACATGAAGGCCCCCTTCCTTGCGCCTGGCGCAAGGAAGGGGGCCTTCATGTACAGCAGCTGGGTAAGCGCCGGTACCGAGTGGGCCGGGGTGGTCGTGAGTGGTTCAGGAGGCGAAGCGGTCGGTGGCGCCGATGAGGACTTCGCGCATCGGCTCGTCCTGGGTGCTGTGGCCGACCTCGTCGATGACCACCAGTTCGCTGCCCGGCCAAGCGTGCGCCAGTTCCCAGGGGGTGCCGATGAGATTACCCAGATCCAGGCAGCCTTCGGCGAGCACAGCCGGGATGTGGGCCAGCGTCTTGGCCTCCCGCAGGACCACGCCTTCGTCCAAAAAGGACCCTTGGCTCCAGTAGTGCGTGACCAGCCGGGCGAAGGCGAGCCGGAACTTCGCTGTCTCGAAGCTCTTGTACGGCGGCGAAGTCGGGATGATCGCGTCCTCCCAGGCGCACCAGTTCGCCGCCGCCTTCTCGTGCACCGCCGGGTCCGGATCCATCAGCAGTTTGAGGTACGCCGCCGCCAGGTCGCCGTCGCGGTCCTCTTCGGGAACACCGTCGCGGAACTTGGCCCAAGCCTCGGGGAAGACACCACCGAGGCCCCGGGTGAGCAGGTCGGTCTCGCTCCGGCGTCCGGTCGCCAAGCCCATCAAGACCATCTCCGAGACGCGGTCCGGATGCCGCTCGGCGTAGACCAGCGCGAGCACCGAGCCCCAGGAACCACCGAAGAGCAGCCACTTCTCGATGCCGAGATGCTCACGCAGCCGCTCCATGTCGGCGATCAGATGGTCGGTGGTGTTGGCCGAGAGGTCGGCCTCGGGCTCCCCCGCGTGCGGCGTGCTCCGGCCACAGCCTCGCTGGTCGAACAGCACGACACGGTACTTGGCCGGGTCGAAATAGCGGCGCAGCCCGGTGCTGCACCCGGTGCCCGGACCGCCGTGCAGCGTGACGGCGGGCTTGCCGTCGGGGTTCCCGCAAACCTCCCAGTACACGAGGTGTCCGTCGCCGACGTCGAGCATCCCGTGGTCGTACGGTTCGATTTCCGGATAGAGCCGTGTCACGTCTCGTCCTCCCAGACCCGCCAGATATACAACAGCGCTGTCACAATAGCGCTGGAAGGTCCTCCGGCGCGCGAAAGTTTTTCGAAGAGCGAGTGTCGGATCCGGCACGAGCCGTTCGTGGAGGAGGTGAGCCGGCACCACAAGGCGCCGCCACGAGCCACAGGGGATGAGATGTCGCACCAGGAACCCGTAGCCCGCCGCATGTACGACCTGATCGAGCCGCTGGGTCTGGTGCCCTACCTCGCCGACGAATCGGACCAGGCCCTGATCTCACTCGGCCTGCGCAACCAGTGGGACGCCTACTTCGCGGGACGCGCCGCGCCGTTCGGCCGGTCGGTGCCCGCCGAGGTGGTCCACGCGGTGTTCTACAACTTCGCGCCGGGCGAGGTGGCGCGTCACCTCCCGAAGGTCTGGGAGCTGACCACGCCGGAGGCTGCGCTGGCCGCCCGCGAGCGGGGATGTGTCGCGGGGCTGCGGCGGATCCTCGGTGACCTCGCCGACGGCCCGGGTGTCGAGCGCGCCGCCGACCTTCTGCTGAAAGCCGCCACCAGCGCGCCTGTGGAGGGACGCGTCCTCTACGCCGCCCTCCGCACGGTCCCGGTGCCGCAGGAACCTCTCGCCCGGCTGTGGCACGCGGCCACGCTGGTGCGAGAGCACCGCGGCGACGGCCACATCGTCGCTCTGGTGGCCGAGGGCATCGGCGGCACCGAGGCCCA
The DNA here is from genome assembly GCF_014654365.1 of Amycolatopsis oliviviridis. GTDB lineage: Bacteria > Actinomycetota > Actinomycetes > Mycobacteriales > Pseudonocardiaceae > Amycolatopsis > Amycolatopsis oliviviridis. The sequence goes on along the minus strand of NZ_BNAY01000001.1, from coordinate 734,776 downwards.
CGTCCTCCATGCCCTGTCCATCGACATCCCCGCACACGAGTTCGGCCGGGTCAGCCATCTCCCGGCCGCGCGGTTGACCGCGATCGTCGACGGTATGCGCGACCGCGGTCTCATCGGGACCGACGGCTGGCTCACCTCCGCCGGCCGGGCCGCGAAAGAACGCGTCGAGGCCATGACCGACCGGCTCGCGGAGGCGCCGTACAACGCGCTGGACGCGGACGAGTTCGGCCGTCTGGTCAGCGACCTCGAGCCGATCTCGACCGCCGTCCAGGCGGAGTTCCAGTGGTGACGGTCTAGCTTCCCAAGGTCCCGGTTATGTGGCGGAGCGCGTCCGCGAGCTCCGCCGGTCCGGCGGGTCCGATGTGGACCACCGCGTCGTTGCCTTGCCCGGTCGTGTAACTGAGGTACCGGCCCCAGTCGGTGTCGGCGAAGTGGAGCGGATCCTCGACGGCGACGTGCCTGCCGACCTCGTCCCGTTTGCCGACGTAGAGCTCACCGCTCCCCTCGACCGGCCGCTGCACGAGGCTGACGATGTCGGCGATCACCGGTGGCAGCGAATGCGTGTCCGGACCGCGCCGGGCCGCCTCTTCGAGCTCGTAGGTGCGGATCGTGCGCAGCCTGCCGCCGCCCGCGGGAACGGGCGGCAGCTGCTCGATCAGCGTCTCGGGCAGCAGCCGCCGGTCGATCTCCTGGAGCCCGACCCAGTCGCCGGACGACACCGCCAGCACCGCCTGCAATCCCAGCGAGGCGGCGAGGAGGCCGTACGTCTCCCCTCCGGTGTTCACCCAGCCGTAGTACTCGATGGCCGGTTTGGTGAGCACCGGGAGCCAGTCCAGGAAGTCGACCGACGCGCGGCCTCTCGAGTCCAGCAGCCCGGCTTGCGCCAGCGCGGCTTCCACTCGCTTGTCCGCCTCCGCGCGGGCCGTCCTGGACAGCCAGCGCGGTTCGGGACGCAGCGTGATGTGCAGGTCGCCGACGCGTTCGCGTTCGGCGAGCACAGCCAAGGCTTCGACCGGGACGTCCACCCGGCCTGTTCTGACGGTCATCCGCTACTCGCCGATGACCGGCGGGCTGGTGCGCTGGTCGGTGCCGAAGATCGCGTCGGGGTCGGCCTCGATCAGGTAGTCGGGACGCTGGTGCTCGTCGTCCTCTTCGCCGTCGGCACGCCTGCCGCCTGCCCCCATCGGGCCCATCTGACCGCCACCGCGGCCCGCCGCGCCACGACCACCGGCCAGGTGGTCTGCGCCACCCATGCCGCCACCGAGGCCGCCCATACCGGAGCCCCGGCCACCACCGAGACCGCCGGAACCGGGTCCACCGGGACCGCCCGCGCGGCCGCCGGTGCCGCCTTCGCCGCCGAGAAGCCTGCCCGCGGCGCTGTTGGGTCCGGGCACGTTGCGGCCGCTGGTGCCACCGGGCTGGTTGGGCCCGCCGCCACCAGGACCGTAGTTCTGGTTGAGCCCATTGGTGAGGCCGACGACGTCTTCCAGGTCACCGTTGCCGTTACCGCGTCCGGTGTTCCGGCCCGGGATCTCCGTGGTCCCGCCACCAGGCCTGCCGCGGCCACCGCCGGATGGGAGCGTCGTGTCCCCCGGCCCCGGCTTCCTCGTGGGGTTGGTGATGCCCGGATCAGGCCGGTCCTTCGGGGGCACCGGGCGATCGTCGGTCGAGCCGGGCTTGGTCTGGTTGTGGTCGCCGCCCGGCTTGTTCTGGTTGGTCCCGTTGCTGTCCGTGCCGCTGGTGTCGGTGCCGTCGTTGTCGTCCCCGCCACCGTTGCGGACCCGCTTGACCGGCGGGACGATCGGCGGCGGCACGATCGGGGGCAGATCCCCGCCGACCTTGACACTGACGTTCGCGCCGTCGCTCTTCAGAACGCCGTAGTCGGTCGGCAGGCTGGAGCGCGTGCTGCTGGTGACCGAGTCGTACTGGTCCATCACGCGGACGTTGTTCTGGTTCGCCGCCTCGTGCTTGGCGACGCCCTCTTGGTAGTTCTTGATGTCGTTGTTGACCATGAACGGCCCGGCGATCGGGATCGCGCCCTTGAGGCCGGTGGTCCAGGGGTTGGGCTTGTCCGGCTTCGGCGGCACCGGGACGACGGACGATCCGGAGTCGTCGAAGCTGTCGGCCTGCGCCATGACCGAGGCCTTCGTGGTGAACAGCGGATCCGCGGTCTCCTTGAAGGCCTGCTCGAGCGGGCCCGCACCGGCGTTCGCCGCGTCGGCCGCGGACCCCGTCCAGGACGACGCCATCCGCGACTGCAGCCCCTTGATGGCCATACCGCGCTCGACATAGGCGTCCGAGAGTTCCGCGACACGGTCGGCCGCGCTGCGCAGGTTGCGGGTGTCGCCCTGCTTGAAGTTCTCGTAGATCTGTTTGCCGTCCACCCTCATGCCCCCCTGAGTGTCTTGATCACGGCCGACGCGAGTTTCTGCGCCTTCCCGCACGAATCCTGTTCGTTGTCGTAGCCCTTGGCGAGGGTGTTGATCGCCAGATCGTCGGCGACGCCCACCGCGAGGTCGCAGTTGCCACTCGCTCGCCTGTCCTGGATTCCGTAGTAGACAGTCGGATAGCCGTCGACCTCGGGGCCGGGCTCCAGGAACCTCAGTTGCCCGGCCTCCTTGGCCTTGTGCAGACCTGCCAGACCACCCATGCCCTTTTCGCGGTTCCCGCTGCCGAGGATGATCAGCAGACTGTCGGCCTTGCCGCGAATCTGCCAGCTGCAACCTGGATTGCTGCCCTCGCTCTTCGCCTCGCCGGGCGCGGTGAACCCCAGTTCCGCGGCCGCGTCGGCGGGAAGCAGCTTGCACACGTCACCGACGTACGCAGAGGCGTCCAGCGGAACCTTCACCTTGGGGACGTTCGGATCCTCCGGCGCTGCGGACGAACCCGACGACGCAGCCGTTCCCGGGGTCGGCGTCGGCGTGCCCGGGGTCTCCCCCGTGCAGCCGGCGACCGCGACGGAAACGAGCACTAGCGCCGCCACCGCGGCGCGATTCCTCAACACGTTCGGCATCCTCAGGTAGTGCGCATGGTGTTGGCCTGATCGGTGGCCATGGTCTTCGAACGGGCGACTTCGAGCTTCGCGATGTAGCCCTCGATGTAGGCCCTCATCGACTCGTTCTGCTTCTGCAAGCCGAGCAGGGATTCGATACCCGAGTCGACGTAACTTGAGCTGGCCTCGTCCTGACCCGGCGGCATCAGGTCACCGACGATCATGTCGATCTTGTCGCCGTCGTCTACGACCTTCTTCAGCTCGTCTTCCCAGAGCCCAATGACGGTCTTCAGCTCCTCCGGGCTCATCTCGAACCCGCCGCCCCCGCCGCCGCCACCGCCGTAAACGGTCGGTTCCTTCGGCGTGGTCAGGTCGCCCCAGACGGCCTTGATCGCGCTCGCGGCGTCGCCGATGATGTCCACGCCCGCACCTTCCCCTCAGCACTCACTCACCGTGATGGACAAAGAGTAGCCAAGCGGCCGACGGCGTGTCAGCCGATCCGGCCGAGTGATCGGACGTGTTTCGCGGCCGCCCGGTTCCCGGACGGACCAATCATCCCGCGAACTGGTCACAGTACGTACGTACGGATTGCAATAACCGGGTTCCCGGTGACAGGATTCCAGGATGCCACGGGTCAGCCAGGATCACCTCGACGCACGCCGGCGCCAGATCCTCGACGGCTCCCGCGTGTGCTTCGCACGCTACGGCTACGAGGGTGCCACCGTCAGGCGTCTGGAGGAAGCGACCGGCCTGTCCCGCGGCGCGATCTTCCACCATTTCCGGGACAAGGAGTCCCTCTTCCTGGCCCTGGCCGAGGACGACGCGGTTCGCATGGCGGACATCGTCGCCGAACAGGGCCTCGTGCAGGTGATGCGCGAACTGCTGTCGAATCGCAGCGAGCATCCCGCCGACTGGCTCGGTACGCGGCTGGAGGTCTCCAGGAGGCTGCGCACCGACCCCGAGTTCCGCGCCCGCTGGGCCGAGCGGTCCCATCAGCTGACCGCCGCGACCCGCCGCCGTCTGCTGCGCCAGCGCGACGCCGGGATCCTGCGCGACGACGTCGACGTCGACGTGCTGACCGCGTACCTCGAACTCGTCCTCGAAGGGCTCGTCTCGCACCTCGCGATGGGCCAGCCCGGTGACGATCTCGGTCCCGTCCTCGACCTGGTCGAGGAGAGCGTGCGGCGGCACCGCGCCCACGCGGCCGGGGGAACGCGTTAAGATTGTCCTATCGCCGCAGTACAGCGGTGGTGTCCGTTCATCCCGATCAAGGAGTGACTCTTTTCGTGCGCGACGCGCAGTCACCTGGTGACAGTATCGAGCCGGGTGGCACACCCGGCTGTTCCGCGGACCTTCTTGCCGACCCCGTCCCCGCCGGCAGGAAGTGATGGAAATCCTGTTCGCCGTCCTCGGCATCCTTCTGTTCCTTCTGCTGACCATCGGCACCGGCCTCGCCGTCGCCGCTGAGTTCTCCCTCACCGCGCTTGAGCGCAGCACGGTCGACGCGAACGTCCGCCAGGTCGGCGACCGGCGCGCGCACACCGTGCAGAAGGCGCACCGCACCCTCTCGTTCCAGCTCTCCGGCGCGCAGGTGGCGATCACCATCACCACCCTGATCACCGGTTATCTCGCGGAGCCGGTGATCGGCGACCTGCTGCACCCGCTGTTCACCGCCGTCGGGTTCTCCGAAGGCGTCGCGAACGGCGTGTCGCTGGCGGTCGCGCTGATCCTGGCGACGTCGCTTTCGATGATCCTCGGCGAGATGATGCCGAAGAACCTCGCGATCGCCCGGCCGCTGCAGACCGCGCGTGCCGTCGCGGGGTACCACTCACGGTTCTCTTCGCTCTTCCGCTGGCTCATCACCCTGATGAACAACAGCGCCAACTTCCTGGTCCGCAAGTTCGGCGTCGAACCGCAGGAGGAACTGCGGTCGGCCCGTTCACCGCAGGAGCTCGGCTCGATCGTCCGCTCCAGCGCCGAAAGCGGCACGCTCGACACCTCGACGGCCGAGTTGCTGGACAAGTCGCTGCGCTTCGGCGAGCGGACGGCCGAGGAGCTGATGACGCCGCGCGTCCAGCTCGAATCCCTGACCGTGGACGACACGATCTACGACCTCATCGAGATCTCGCGCCGCACCGGCTTCTCGCGTTTCCCGGTCTACACCGAGGATCTCGACGACGTACAGGGCGCGGTGCACATCAAGCAGGCGTTCACCGTCCCGGCCGCGCAGCGCGCCACGGTGCGGATCGGCTCGGTCATGCGGCCGATCCCGACCGTGCCCGAATCCCTGCCGGGCGACTCGCTGCTCAACCGCCTGCGTGATTCCCGATTCCAGCTCGCGATCGTCGTCGACGAGTACGGCGGCACCGCGGGGCTGGTGACGCTGGAAGACGTCGTCGAGGAGATCATCGGCGACGTCCGCGACGAACATGACGAGCGGGAAGAGCCGTCCTCTCAGCAGGTCGGCGCCGACAACTGGCTCGTGTCCGGCCAGCTTCGCGCCGACGAGGTCACCGACGAGACCGGGTTCCGGATGCCCGACGGTGACTACGAGACCATCGCCGGGCTGATCCTCGAACGGCTCGGCCGGATCCCGTCCCCCGGGGACGCCACCGATCTCGACGGCTGGCGGCTCACGGTGACCAAAATGGACCGGCTGCGCATCTCCGAGGTCGAAGTACGCCGGGTCAGTGAAAGCCCCGCGCCCGCCGAGCAGGAGCCCGCCCGATGAGCGACTGGTTCAACATCTTCCTCGTCGTGGTCCTGCTGCTGGCCAACGCGTTCTTCGTCGGCGCCGAGTTCGCGCTGATCTCGTCGCGGCGCGACCGGCTGGAAGCCTTGCTGGAGCAGGGAAAGACCCGCGCCAAGATCGTGATCAACGCGAGCAGGAACGTCTCGCTGATGCTCGCGGGCGCACAGCTCGGCATCACCATCTGCTCGCTGCTGCTCGGCCGGCTGGGTGAGCCCGCCGTCGCGCACCGGCTGGCCGGGTTCTTCGAGCTGTTCGGGATCCCCGAGTTCCTGCTGCACCCGATCTCGTTCGCGATCGCGCTGGCGTTCATCACCATCTTGCACGTCCTCATCGGCGAGATGGTGCCGAAGAACCTCGCGATCGCCGAGCCGGAGCGGCTGGCGCTGTGGCTGGTCCCGGTGCACGTGGCCTGGGTGAAGGTGGCCAACCCGTTCATCTGGCTGCTGAACTTCGTGGCGAACTCGCTGCTGCGGCTGTTCAAGGTCGAGCCGAAGGACGAGCTCGAAACCGCCTATACCTCCGACGAACTCGCCGAACTGCTCAGCGAGTCGCGGCGCGAGGGGCTGCTGGAGCACTCCGAGCACCAGCGGCTCAGCAAGACGCTGTCGTCGGTGGAGAAGACGGTGGCCGACGTGCTGGTCCCGACGGCGCAGCTGACCACGCTGCCCTGCTCCCCCACGCTGGGCGACGTCGAGCGCGCGGTGTCCTCGACCGGCTTCTCCCGCTTCCCGGTGTGTACCGACGACGGGACGCTGACCGGCTACATCCACGTCAAGGACATCCTCGACCTCGTGGGCGAGGACCCGACGACCGTGGTGCCCTCGGACAAGACCCGCGCGCTGACCGAACTGCACGCCGACGCCCGGCTGGACGAGGCGCTTTCGGCGATGCGCAAGGAAGGCAGTCACCTGGCGCGGGCGCTGAGCCCGGCGGGGGCCGCCGTCGGCGTCGTCGCGCTGGAGGACCTCGTCGAGGAATACGTGGGAACCGTCCGCGACGGCACTCACGTCATGTCATGACCGGCCCGATCGTCCTTCCCGAGTCTGTCTGGCGGGCTTACGAGGACGACCACGTGACGCGGATGCGGCGCTGGACGACACCGCACCAGCGCCGCCGCTCGCATGGCGAGAAGCATCCGGTGCTCGACTTCCTCTTCACCTACTACTCGCACCGCCCCGGGCACCTCGAACGCTGGCAGCCTGGTCCCGGCGTCGTGCTCGAAGGCACGTCCGCGCGCCGGTTCCTGGAGCGGAAGGGCTACGTCGAGACGCCGGACGGCGTCATGCTGGATCCGGCGGGCTTCACCGAGGGCCGGGCCAGGACCGCGGAATTCGTCGTCGCGTTGCTTTCCGCGACCGCGTCCCGCGCGCCGAGGCTCAGTTGTTTCGGGCTTCATGAATGGGCAATGGTTTACCGGGAATCGGCGAATGAGGTGCGTCACTCACAGCTTCCGCTCCGGCTGGGTTCGGCCGGAACGGACGGCGTCGTCGAGTCGCTGGAGATCCGGTGCGGGCATTTCGACGCTTTTCGGTTCTTCACCGAGCCCGCCCGGCCGCTCAACACGCTGCGGCCGGAGCGGGAGGACCAGATCGACTTCGAGCAGCCGGGCTGCCTGCACGCCAACATGGACCTCTTCAAGTGGGCCTACAAACTCGACCCGTTCGTGCCCGCCGAGCTGGTCGGGGACTGCTTCGAGCTGGCGGCGGACGTCCGGGAGCTGGACATGCGGGCCAGTCCCTACGACCTCGCGGCCTTCGGCTACTCTCCCGTCCGGATCGAGACCCCGGAAGGCAGGGCTGAGTACGCCCGCGCGCAGGCCGGGTTCGCCCGCCGGGCCGCGCCGCTGCGTGAGCACCTGATAGCGCATTGCCAACGGCTGCTGACCGAGTTAAAGAAGGCACCCGCGACACGCGGAAAACAACTGTGAGTCGTCGCATTCCCCGTAACACCCTCCCCTGTTAGAGTGATAACGGTTTGATTGCATACGCAGCGCGAGCGCGCACGTTTCGAAAGGACAACGATGGGGCGACACAGCGTGGCCGAGGAGCCGGTGCCGCATCCCCTCGACCCGCCGAAGCGGCCTCAGGGTCGCGGTGAGGCGACCGGTTCGCACCGGATCGTCGGGAAGAAGGCACCGCGGCGCAAGGTCGCCAAGTGGCCCATCGCCGCCGTGGTCCTGGTGGCGCTGATCGCGATCGGCGTGTTCGGCTGGAACTGGGCGGACGGGGAGCTGAGCACCCGCGCCGAGGCCCAGGCCAAGGCCTGCAGCGCCGGCGACACCCCGATGCGGGTCGTCGTCACCCCCAGCATCGAGAAGCCGGTCCGGGCGGCGGCCGAGCGGTGGAACAACGCCGCGACCGTGGTCCGCGACCATTGCGTGATCATCCAGGTCGACGCCCTGCCCTCCGCGGCCGTGCTCGACGGTCTCGTCGGGCGGACGAACCTGGACGCCATCGGCGGCCTCCCCGCCGCCTGGATCCCCGAGTCGTCCTACTGGGTGACCGAGCTGAACACCGCGAAGCCCGAACTGGTCGGTTCGCCCGCCCAGTCGGTCGCGACGGCGCGCTCGGCCGACTACCCGCTCGTCGGGCTCGCCGGCAAGACCATCGACGAGGTCCAGATGCGCGCCTCGCAGACGTTCCGCCAGTACCTGCAGCAGCCGGCCCAGCAGGCCGACTTCGCCGCCGCGGGCATCAAGGCCACCTGAGCTTTCGCCGGAAAGGGTCCCTTCCCATGGTGGGGAAGGGACCCTTTTTCGTTCCGGAAGTGTCATGAAAGGGCCGTTCCTGACGTTTTTCGTCAGGAACGGCCCTTTCATGACACTTCAGAGCCCGAAGGCTCAGATCAGGTCGAAGGTCTCCGGGTCCGGGCCGGTGCGGGTCCCGTCGTCGAACTCGGCGAGGGCCGCGAGATCGTCTTCGGCCAGTTCGAAGTCGAAGACGTCGAGGTTCTCGCGGATCCGGGACGGGGTCACGGATTTCGGGATGGCCACCGTGCCGAGCTGCAGATGCCAGCGCAGCACCAGCTGTGCCGGGCTCTTGCCGTATTTCGCAGCGAGCGCGGTCAGCGTCGGGTCGGAGAGCAGCGATCCCTGCGCCAGCGGGCTCCACGCCTCGGTGACGATGCCATGCTCGGCGTGGAACTCCCGCAGCGCCTTCTGCTGGAGCCGGGGATGCAGTTCGACCTGGTTGACCGCGGGCACGATCCCGGTTTCGTCGAACAGCCGCCGCAGCTGCGGGACGTGGAAGTTCGACACCCCGACGGCTCGCGTCCGGCCGTCCGCGTAGAGCTTTTCCAGCGCTCGCCAGGTTTCGACGTACTTTCCGCGCGTCGGCATCGGCCAGTGGATCAGGTACAGATCGACGCGGTCGAGGCCGAGTTCGGCGAGACTCGCGTCGAACGCCACGAGCGCCTCGTCGTAGCCGTGGGCCGGGTTCGGCAGCTTCGTGGTGATGAACAGTTCGTCGCGAGGCACGCCCGCCGAGCGAATCGCTTCGCCGACACCGGCTTCGTTCCGGTACGACGCGGCGGTGTCGATGCTGCGGTACCCGGCCTCGATGGCGGTCCGGACGACCTTGGCCGTATCGCCCGCGGGCACCTGCCAGACACCGAAACCGAGTTGGGGGATGGCTACCTCGTTGTTCAGGGCGACGGAAGGCACGGCCATGGATGAAGAATCCTCACTGGGCTCTGTGGCAGGGCTTCTTGCCCCGCATCATTCCACCCCGCGCCCCGCGTACGCGCGCAAGTACTCGGCCGTGGCCGTGTCGGCCGGGAAGAACGACTCGATCACCAGCTCGGCGACCGTGATGTCCAACGGTGTCCCGAACGTGGAGACCGTGCTGAAGAACGTGAGATCGACGCCTTCGTGCCGTAGCCGCAACGGGACGAAGATGTCGCCCGGCCCGGGGACCTCCACCTCGGGGACGGGGTCCGCGCACGGATAGGTGACCAGCTCCTCCAGGAGCTCGGTCAGCCCGGGATCGGCCGTCTGGGTCACCTGCCGCCGCAGCCTGCCGAGCAGATGGGCGCGCCACTCCCCCAGATTGAGCACGTGCGGCGCCATTCCCTCGGGATGCAGCGTCAGCCGCAGGACGTTGGCGGGCGGGGTCATCAACGTGGGCGAGACCAGATCGGTCATGATCGAGACGCTCGCGTTGGCGTCGACCAGGTTCCATCCGCGATCGACGACGGCGGCCGGGTAGGGCTCGTGGCTCGTCATCAGCTGCCGGACCGCCTGGCGGACCGCCGCCAGCTCGGGGGTGCCGAGGCCGCTTTCGGGGTACGCGGGCGCGTAGCCCGCCGCCAGGAGCAGCTGATTGCGTTCCCGCAAGGGCACCTCCAGGTGTTCGCCGAGCCGCAGCACCATGTCGCGGCTGGGCTTGGACCGGCCGGTCTCCACGAAGCTCAGGTGCCGGGTGGAGATCTCGGCGGAGATCGCGAGGTCGAGCTGGCTGATCCGCCGGCGATCGCGCCATTCCCGCAGGAGTTCACCGACGGGCCGGCCCGCGCGGCTCGCGGTCATTGTGGTCGTCACGATCACGAACCTACGGGCACCGGTGCCGGGCCGCCATTACCTCCCGCGTAATCGACGAGACCCATCTCCGGCCGACAGAGTTGCGGCATCGGTTACCCACCAACGAAAGAGGACACCATGTCGGACATCCAGCGCGTCGCCGAGCAGTACATCGCCGTGTGGAACGAGACCGACGCGGACAAGCGCCGCGCGCTCGTGGCCGAAGTGTTCACTGAGGACGCCGTCTACACCGACCCGCTCGGCGCCGTCACCGGCCACGACGGTGTCGACGGCTTCATCGCCGGAGCGCAGGCCCAGTTCGCGGGCCTGAGGTTCAGCCTGCCCGCCGTCCCCGACGCGCACCATGACATCGCGCGGTTCCAGTGGTACCTCGGCCCGGAGGGCGCGGCGGAGCCGCTGGCGATCGGCTTCGACGTCATCACCGTCGAGGACGGGCGGATCAAGCAGGTGCTGGGCTTTCTCGACAAGATGCCCGGCTGACCATCAGCGCAGGTCAGGCGAAGGCCTCCGGCGGCGGGCAGGAGCAGACGAGGTTGCGGTCACCCGCGGCCCCGTCGATCCGCCGCACCGGAGGCCAGATCTTCGCCGTCCCGTTGCCGGCCGGGAACACCGCGATCTCCCTGCTGTACGGGCGATCCCACTCGCCCACGAGGCAGCGCGCGGTATGCGGGGCGTTCCGCAGCGGGCTTTCCGCCAGCGGCCACTCCCCCGCGGCGACCTGCTCGATCTCGCCGCGGATCGCGATCATCGCGTCGCAGAACCGGTCGAGTTCGCCGAGGTCCTCGCTCTCGGTGGGCTCGACCATCAGCGTTCCGGCGACCGGGAAGGACATCGTCGGCGCGTGGAGGCCGTAGTCGGCCAGCCGCTTGGCGACGTCGTCGACGGTGACGCCGGTCCGCTTGGTGAGCGCGCGGAGGTCGAGGATGCATTCGTGCGCGACCAGGCCGTCGTGCCCGGAGTACAGCACCGGAAAGTGCTCCGCGAGGCGTTTGGCGACATAGTTGGCGTTCGCGACCGCGGTCAGCGTCGCGCGCTTAAGACCTTCCGCGCCCATCATCCGGACGTAGGCCCACGAGATCGGCAGGATCGACGCGCTCCCCCACGGCGCGGCGCTGATCGGGCCGACGCCGGTGGCCGGTCCGGCGTCCGGCTGCAGCGGGTGGTTCGGCAGGTAGGGCGCCAGATGCGCGCGGACGCCGATCGGCCCGACGCCGGGTCCGCCCCCGCCGTGCGGGATGCAGAAGGTCTTGTGCAGGTTGAGATGGGAGACGTCGGCGCCGAACTTCCCGTACTGCGCCACCCCGATCAAGGCATTGAGGTTCGCCCCGTCGACGTACACCTGGCCGCCCGCGTCGTGCACGAGCGCGCAGACCTCGCGGACGGTGTCCTCGTAGACGCCGTGCGTCGACGGGTAGGTGATCATGATCGCGGCGAGGTCCTCGGCGTGCTCGTCCACAGTGGACTTCAGATGACCGAGGTCGATGTTGCCCTCGTCGTCGCATTTCACGACGACCACCCGCATCCCCGCCATGACCGCGCTGGCCGCGTTCGTCCCGTGCGCGCTCGACGGGATCAGGCAGACGTCGCGTGCCGCGTTCCCGCGCTCCCGGTGATAGGCGCGGATCGCCAGCAGCCCGGCGAACTCGCCTTGGCTCCCGGCGTTGGGCTGCAGGGAAACCGCGTCGTAGCCGGTGATGCCGGCGAGCCACCGCTCCAGGTCCTTCACGACGGTCAGCAGCCCGGCCGCGTCCTCGGCGGGCGCGAACGGGTGCAGACCGGCGAACTCGGGCCAGGTGATCGGCTCCATCTCCGCCGTGGCGTTGAGCTTCATCGTGCAGGAGCCGAGCGGGATCATGCTCCGGTCGAGCGCGACGTCCTTGTCGGACAACGCCCTCAGGTACCGCAACAGCGCCGTCTCCGAGCGGTGCGCGTGGAAGACGGGATGGGTCAGGTAGTCGCTCGTGCGGCGCAGATCCGGCGGGAAGCCGTCGGCGGTGTCCGCGTCGAGTGAGTCCACATCGGACACCGCGACGCCGAACGCCTTCCACACCAACGAAAGATGCTCGCGGGTCGTCGTCTCGTCGCAGGCGACGGCGACGTGGTCCGCGTCCGCGAGCCGCAGGTTGACCCCGAGTTCCCGGGCCGTGCCGACGATCCTCGCCGCGCGGCCGGGGACGGAAACCATGACGGTGTCGAAGAACTCGCAGTGCACGACGTCGACGCCGCTTTCGGCGAGTCCCGCCGCCAGCACCGTGGCCATCCGGTGAGCACGGTTAGCGATGGCGCGCAGGCCTTCGGGACCGTGATAGACCGCGTACATCGACGCGATCACCGCCAAGAGCACCTGGGCGGTGCAGATGTTGCTCGTCGCCTTCTCCCGGCGGATGTGCTGTTCGCGGGTCTGCAGCGCGAGCCGGTACGCGGGCGCGCCGCCGGCGTCCTTCGACACCCCGACCAGGCGGCCCGGCAGCTGGCGTTCGAGGCCCTGCCGGACGGCGAGGTACGCCGCGTGCGGGCCGCCGAAACCCATCGGGACGCCGAACCGCTGCGTCGACCCGAGAGCGACGTCGGCACCGAGCTCACCCGGCGACCGCAGCAGGGTCAGCGCCAGCGGATCCGCGGCCATCACCACGGCCGCGCCCAGCGCCTTGGCCTCGGCGATGGTGTGGTCCCATTCGCGGACGACGCCCGAGGCGCCCGGATACGACAGCAGTACCCCGAAGAAGTCGCCGCCGAGACCGAGTCCGGTGATGCCTTGGGACAGGTCCGCGGTCACCAGTTCGATGCCGAGCGGTTCGGCGCGGGTGCGCAGCACCTCGATCGTCTGGGGCAGGGTGTCCTCGTCGACCACGAACCGGTTCGACTTCGCCTTGCCCGCGCGGCGGACCAGCGTCATCGCCTCCGCCGCCGCGGTCGCCTCGTCCAGCATCGACGCGTTGGCGACCGGCAGGCCGGTCAGATCGGCGACCATGGTCTGGAAGTTGAGCAGCGCTTCGAGACGGCCCTGCGAGATCTCCGGCTGGTACGGCGTGTACGCGGTGTACCAGGCCGGGCTCTCCAGCACGTTGCGGCGGATCACCGGCGGGGTCACGGTGTCGTGGTAGCCGAGGCCGATCATCTGGACCATCGGCCGGTTGCGCGCGGCCAGGGCACGGAGTTCGGCGAGCGCGACGGTCTCAGTGGCGGGCGACGGCAGCTCCGGCGGTGTCACGGACTCCCGCAGCGACGCGGGAACGGCCCGCTCGACGAGCTCGTCGAGGGAGGCGACGCCGACGACGTCGAGGATGCGCGCGAGTTCTCCGGCACCGGGGCCGATGTGCCGGTCTGCGAAGGGGGTTCCGGATTCGAGAGCGGCCAGTGAAACGGGCTCCATCGGGGACCTCCCAAGACGCGGGGGTGGGGCCGGGACGATTGTCCTGGCCCTCCCCACTCTGTCCGTACCCCCGGAGGGGCGCCTGAGAGTTTCGCCCGTGGGTTGAGTCGGGCTTGCACCGTCGGCGGAGCCGCCAGGTGGTGACCTGACGATTCACTTTCCAGAGGCGTCTAGTCCGCGCGGTCCAGGGTGCCTGAGAGGTTCCGGGGAGGACTTGCTCCTTCGGCGCCGAGCCGTTATCGGCTCGGTCTCTCCCGCGCGGATTCGTCGACCGCGTGAGTGAGCCTACCCTGCCGCTCGCGCGGCTTCATGATCAGCCGGTGCGACGTGCGTTACGGCGCTGCGTGAGCTCGTCCGGCGTGACGGTTTCGATCACGCCGCCGTCGGCCCGCTCGGCGGGGAACTCGTGGATGGTGCCGCTGATCTCCTGCATCGCCCCGCTGACGGCGATGCCGAAAACGCCCTGCCCGCCCTGGAGTAAATCGACGATCTCTTCGGGCGAGGTGCACTCGTAGACGGTGGTGCCGTCGGAGAACAGGGTGACCTTGGCGAGGTCGCGGACGCCGCGCAGGCGCAGGTGGTCGACGGCGACGCGGATGTTCTGCAGGGAGACGCCGGTGTCCAGCAGACGCTTGACGACCTTCAGGACGAGGATGTCCTTGAACGAGTAGAGCCGCTGCGAACCGGAACCGTGCGCCGTGCGGATGCTCGGCGCGACCAGCTTCGTACGGGCCCAGTAGTCGAGCTGCCGGTATGTGATCCCGGCGATCTGACAGGCGGCGGGACCGCGGTAGCCGACGAGTTCGTCCGGGAGGGAAGAGTCGGGGAACAGCTCGCCCTGCTCGCCATCAGCGACCGGAACGAGCGGCTCTTGAGGGCTACCAGCCTCGACCACGCCATGCCTCCCCTCGCCCGACCTGGCGGCCGGCGAACAAAGCCGCGCGGACCCACGTGAGTCCGCACCGGAGTGAACCGTCAAGACGAATGCCCCAGACATCCGAATCACACCTTGGCGATTCACCTTCATTGACGGTAAGCGCGTCCGGCAAAGCGGTCAACGCGACGCGCGGTCGACCTCAAGCTCTTCTTGAGGCTTGCCGAGGGCACTCCCCCATTCGGCCGCACGCTTGCCGTTTTTACTCAGTCGTGTTAATTTTTACTCATGCAAGTAAATCCCTCTACCCAGAGTGCCATGCAAGAGGTCCAGGCGGAGCTGGGGCTGTCGGTCACCGAAGCCGCGCGACGGGCCCAGATCGTCGGGGCCACGATCGCGACGATCTCCGACCTCGGTTACCACAAGACGTCGTTCGCGAAGATCAAGGAGCGGGCCGGGCTGTCCAGCACCCGGATCATCTCCTACCACTTCACCAACAAGGCCGGCCTGATGCAGGCCGTGGTCACCACCGCGACCGGGATGAAGGACAAGTTCCTGGAGGAGCGCATCCAGGGCACGACCGACCGGGCCGGGCTCCTGCGCGGTTACATCGAGTCGGAGATCGCGTTCCTCGGTTCGTACCCGGAGCTGGTGCGGGTCATGGTCGAGATGGCGTCGAGCGGTTCGGACGCCGAGGGCTGGTTCATGTCGGTGCCGCTGGTCGAGGAGTTCCGGACCGGGCGGCTCGAACGCCAGCTGAAGCAGGGACAGGCGGAAGGCGCTTTCGGCGACTTCGCGGCGGACGTGATGGCGCTGTCGATCGCGCAGGCCATCGACGGCGTGGCCGCGAAGTTCGCCGCGGACCCGAAGCTGGACCTGGAGCGCTACGGGCGCGAACTCGCGGACCTGTTCGTCAAGGCGACCGCGGCCTGAGGCTCGCGAACCGCATTCAGAGGACTGAACGCGCACAGGAAGAAGGGGCGGCGCCATCCGGCACCGCCCCTTCGTTCAAGATCCCAGTATGTGATCAGGTGTCCGCGCCGCGGAAGTCCTCCGGCGAGACCGAGTCGAGGAACTCGCGGAACTTCTCGACCTCGTCCTCCTGTTCGTCGGGGATGATGAGGCCCGCTTCCTCCAGCACCGCGTCGACGGCGTGGATCGGCACCCCCACCCGCAGTGCCAGCGCCACCGAATCGCTCGGCCGCGCGGAAACCCTGATGTCCCCGTCGAAGACCAGTTCCGCGAAGAACGTGCCTTCCTTCAGATCCGTGATGACGACCTGTTCCAGCTCGCGACCCAAAGCCCCGATGACCTCTTTGAGCAGGTCATGGGTGAGCGGACGGGCCGGGCGGACTCCCTGCTGCTCCAAGGCGATGGCGGTGGCCTCCACCGAGCCGATCCAGATCGGCAGGTACCGCTCGCCTTCGGTCTCCCGTAGCAACAAGATCGGCTGATTCGCGGGCAGCTCCACCCGCACGCCGACGACGCGCATCTCGCTCATCGGGCTTCGCCTCCCTCTCGTGCGCACGGGCTGCAACGCTTGTCTCGACGACCAAGCGACGGCAGTCCCGACGCTACCCGTCTTCCGCGCGCTGTGCTCGCTGTCTCCGACATTCCCGGTTCGCCCGTGGCAAACCCAACTCCACGGTACGGCATCGGATGCCGAACATTCAGTCATTGACAAGTGGCCTCACAGGGGTTCGCGGCTCCTGGAGCCGTTCAACCGCCCGTGACAGCCCGTATTCCGGCCTTCACCAAGAGCGTATGTAACGCCACGGTCAGTGCCGCGAGCTCTCGGACGACCTCGTCGCCCCTCGCCCGGGCGTCCTCGTCACGATGCCGATACACCGGGGTCACGATCTGCTCCACCAGGCCGACCTCACGATCGGCGGCGGCCCGGAAGGCACGCAGATGTCTCGGCTCTATACCGAATTCGGTCATCGCTTTCACGGTCTTCGCCACGAGGACCGCGTCGGGGTCGAAGAACCCGGCCGCCCCGGGCCGGACCAGACCGTATTGCCGCAGCTCAGCCAGGGTGGCGGCGTCGATGCCGGCCTGGCGGAGCAGATCTTCCTCGGTCAGCCTGATCTCGCGATCGGTCTCGAAATCCCCGGGGGACGGCAATCCGCCGTTTTCCCCGGGGGCGTCGAGCGAAACGAGTTTCCGCGGCGGCTTGGGCAGCACCGCGGCGGGCGCGGCACCCTGATCCGCCGCGTCCAGCTGTTCCTTGATGACCTTCAGCGGAAGGTAGTGATCCCGCTGGGCGGACAGGACGAACCGCAACCGCTCCACGTCCGCCGGGGCGAACTGCCGGTACCCCGACGGGGTCCGGCCCGGCTGGACCAGACCCTCCGCCTCGAGGAACCGGATCTTGGAGATGGTGACATCGGGGAAATCGCCGCGCAGCTGTGCCAGCACGGCCCCGATGCTCAACCCATCGCGCTGCGACGCATCCCGATCAGGCCGCCCGGCCGCCGTCACCGCGCCCCCTGGCCCCCGTGACCCGGGCCGGTCAGGAAGACCAGGCGGAACTTGCCGATCTGCACCTCGTCGCCACCGGCGAGGACGGCCTGGTCGACCGGCTCGCGGTTGACGTAGGTGCCGTTGAGGCTGCCGACGTCGATGACGACGAACTCGCCGCCCTCACGGCGGAACTCGGCGTGCCGCCGGGAAACCGTGACGTCGTCGAGGAAGATGTCGCTGTCCGGGTGCCGTCCCGCGCTGGTGGTGTCGCGGTCCAGCAGGAAGCGCGATCCGGCGTTCGGACCCCGCTTGACGACCAGCAGCGCGGAACCCGCGGGCAGCGCGTCCACACCCTGGACGGGGGCCTCGGCAGCCGGAGGAGCCTCAGTGCCTTCGACGTCGGCCAGGAAGTCGGCCCGGAAGACAGAAGTCCGCTCCGGAGACTGCTCCGGGGGAACGCCGGGCCCGTCGTTCGTGCTCACCTGAGCTCTCCTAACGCATGTGTGTTGCCACTACTCAAGAACGTGTGGAGGACAAACGTACCGTGCCTGATCGAAACTCCGGCCCGCGGCTCCCCCTACTCTTCCCGAAGGGCCACGGCCTGCGGCTATTCCTTGATCAGGGCCTGGTAGGCCTCGGCTTCGAGCAGTGATTCGACCGAGCTCGCGTCGTCGAGACGGAGTTCGATCAGCCAGCCCTCGCCGTAGGGGTCGCTGTTGATCAGCTCGGGCGACTCGGTCACCGCGTCGTTGACCGCGACCACCTCGCCGTCCAGCGGGGCGAACAGCTCCGAAACGCTCTTGGTCGACTCGACCTCGCCGAACGCGTCGCCGGAGCCGACCTGCTTGCCGACCTCGGGCAGTTCGACGAACACCACGTCACCGAGCTGGTCCTGGGCGTACTCAGTGATGCCCACGCGCACGAGCCCTCCGTCGCGCACGGAGACCCACTCGTGTTCCTCGGTGTACCGCAGTTCTTCTGGAGTGGACAACGCCGCTCCCCTTTCTGATGCCCTCGCATGAAACCGACGCGCGCAGTTTCGCATCCCGCCGGGTCACGCGCCCGGCGCCTCCCGCAAGCCCGCCGGATCGGCCGTCCGCAGTGCCTGGACGGTCTGGATGACGTACAGCACGCCCGAATAGACGTACAGGACCGCGCCCCACGCCGTGAAGGCGTACCCGATCGGCCGGGCGACGGCGGCGATGTCGGAGCCGCCCTGGGTGAGCAGCAAGAACGGGAAGGCGTACATCAGCACGAAGGTGGCGCCCTTGCCGATGTAGGTGACCTCCGGCGGGGCGAACCCGCCGCGCCGGAGCAACAGCACGCAGACGCCCAGCACGGCCTCGCGCACGACCAGCGGGACCACCAGCCACCACGGGATGATGTCGCGGATCAGGAAGGCGATGAGCGTCGCGAGGATGTAGAGCCGGTCGGCGGCCGGGTCGAGCAGCTGGCCGAGCCGCGACATCTGGTTGAGCCAGCGGGCGAGCTTGCCGTCGAGCCAGTCGGTGAGGGCGCTGAACACGAGCAGCGCGAGCGCCCAGCCGTCTTCCTTCGGGCCGAGCAGCAGCCACAGGAAGACCGGCACCCCGGCGAGCCGGAGGATCGAAAGCATGTTGGGAACGTTCAGGGCCTGCCGCAGCAGAGAAGGCTCTTCGCTGGTCACGCTCGGTTCGGGGGGCGTACTCACCCGCTCAGCCTATCCAGCAGCGGCAGGTCCTCCCGCGTCAGCTCGCCCGGGTGTGGGTCCAGCCGCGGCGTTGCAGGTCCGCGCTGGTCAGCGCCACGGGCCTGCCTCGGTGGTCGGTGCCCATCCAGCGCGTGTGGCCGGCGGAGCTCTCGAGGACGTACGGGCGGCCGCCACACCAGACGACGGTGCACGGTGCCGTCGGTGGCAGCTCCGTGTTCGCCGGTGCGGTGGCCTGGGGTGACGCGGGGTCGGTCTGTTCGTCGGTCTTCATCGCTCTCACGGTTTCGGTGACGGGGACTGGGACACGCCGGAGCGCTACCTTTGTTTTCGGCAGAACCGGGCCGCGTGTTAACGGTTCGGCGCCGGATTCGTCCGATCGGTTCGCCACGACAACGGGGTGTTGTCGCGCCGTGAACGGCATGTTAATTGTCCACAATGGACAGTGATTGGGCGGTCCTCGCGTATCACCGCGCGGCCGTCGCGATAGCCTCCCGCGAACCGAACGTGGCTCAATGCCACGGCAACGGGCCCGGCCGGGTCAGAATGGGCCGGCCACGACCGGCCGACGAAAGGATCGCCTTGCCCGTCTCGAAGACCACGGGAACGCGCCGGCGCCTGTTCGCGGTCTGCGCGTTCGCCGGAACGCTCGCCGCCTGTTCGGGCGAAGATCCGCCACCGCCAGTCACCTCGACTTCGGTCTTGACACCCGCGCCTCCCTCTGCCACGACCAGCGCGTCGCTGCCCCCGATCCCGTCGCAGACCGCGCCGAATCCGTCCACCGCACCGAAACCCGCTCCCAAGCCGAAGCCCGCTGAACCGGTACAGGGCTCATGCGGCACCCTCACCGCGGCGAGCGGGCTGACCCTGCAGGTGATCAACGGGCCCGGGGTCTCCTGCGCGGACGCGACCGGGATCGTCGGCGCGTTCCACCAGAGGATCGCCGGACGCCAGTCCGCGGGCTCGGACGAGCCGGTCAGCGAGACCGTCGACGGCTGGTTGTGCGTTTCCGGCGCCCCCGCCGCGCAAGGCGGCACCAGTTGCAGCAAGGGCGAGCAGAACGTGTTCGCCGCAGTCGTCCCCGTCGAATGAACCACCCCCGAGAAGAAGGGCCCATGAAGAGCCTCTCCGCGCTTCCCGCCGCGCTCGCCGTCGTCCTGTTGAGCGGTTGCGGCGCCGATCCCGCCCCCGCGGCCGCTCCGCAGCCGTCCTCCCCCGCCGCCGCGCAGGTCCCCGCCGGGACACCCTGTGGGGAGGTCGCCGGGCTCCAGGGAGCCAAGAACAAGGTCGTCGCGCGCGGGAAGACAGACTGCGCCGAAGCGACCCAGGTGCTCACGGACTACTTCGCGAAGCTGACACCCGCCGAAGCCGCGTCGCCGCAGGGGCCCGGACCGGTGGTGATCGGCGCCTGGACGTGCGGGAGCGGGCCGAACGATCCGGTGACCAGCTGCTCGACCGAGGACGAGCGGCAGATCGAAGCCACCCGGAGCTGAGCACGCCCGGCAGCGTCACTCCTCGCGGCGCCGTCGGGCCTCGTACTTCCGGTACTTCCGGTACTGGAGGCCGAGCCCGATCGGCATGCCCAGCAGGGCCAGGCCGATCGCCACGGTCACCGACAGGCTCAGGATCACCATGGTCTTCGACCGATAGGCGAATCCATCGCCGGCGAAGACCCTGTCACCCACCGCGGCCTTCTCGCCCTCGATCCGCCCTTGTGCGGTGCGCCCGTCGTCGAATCGCCAGCCACCCTCGCAGTAGGTACCCCTACCGGTCACCGGAGGCCTCTCATCGAAGCATTCCGAGATTTCGACGACCGTGACCTCTTCGCCGGTGTTCAGCTTGTCCACGCGGTCACCGAGGAATCCCCCGAGGGCCACCAACAGGACGACGAACGAGATCCCGGCGGGCACCACCAATAGCACCCTGGGAATCCGCGGTTTTCCCGGCACGAATCTCCTCTCCGTTCGGTCTTTTCAGGCTATTTTCCGAAGCCGTGGAACGGCACGGGATTTGTACCGGCGCCCACCTCGCCCTTGCGATCCGAGGTAAGAGTCATATAGACTCAAACTATGCTCACCAGGGACGACGCCGTGAAGACGATCGAGGACGCGGCGGTTCTGTTCGACTCCGATCCCGAACTCGCACACCGGCGGTACCGCGAACTCGCGGCCGCGCTCCACCCCGACCGCAACCCCGGCGACGCCCGGGCACATCAGGCGGCCGCGACCCTCAATCGCCGCTACGACGACTGGAAACGCGCCCGGCGCCAGACCGTCACCACGGCGACGTCGAGCTACACCCTCACCGCTCCGCACGCGGTGGGCAGTGTCGCGACGACCTACCGGACCACCGGGCTGCATCTGGTCAAACTCGTCCGGGACCCGGCGCTCAACCCGCTGATCCACGCCGAGTGGGCGGCGTTGCGCACGCTCGACGGCTTCACCGAACGGCACCGGTGGCTGCGGCCCTACTACCCGAGGCTGCTCGACACCTCCGGCCCGGTGGCGCGGGGCGACCGGGCGTTCAGCGTCCTCGATCCGCTCGTCGACGGGTTCGTCACGCTCGCCGACATCGGCAAGGCGTTCCCGGACGGGCTCGACGGCCGCGATTACGCCTGGATGCACCGGCGCCTGCTGCGCGCCGTGGCGGGCGCGCACCGCGCGGGTCTCGTCCACGGGCATCTCACCGCGGACAACGTGCTCGTCCATCCCGGACAGCACGGGATCGTCCTGGCCGGCTGGTCGTTCGCCGTCGAGACCGGCACTCTCCCGCTGGCGGTGGACAACTCCGCCGAGTATCCACCGGAGGTCCACAAAGGACTTCCGATGACCGCGGCCACCGACGTCC
The DNA here is from genome assembly GCF_014654365.1 of Amycolatopsis oliviviridis. Lineage (GTDB taxonomy): Bacteria > Actinomycetota > Actinomycetes > Mycobacteriales > Pseudonocardiaceae > Amycolatopsis > Amycolatopsis oliviviridis. The sequence continues at coordinate 713,251 of NZ_BNAY01000001.1, read as the reverse complement.
ACATGCTCCATCGCCTGATGCTTTCCCTGCTGGCGCCTACGGAAACCCGCCAACGCGAGTTCGCCACGTGGTGCACGCAGGAAGACCCGGCACAGCGACCCGACACCGTCGATCTGCTCGACGAGTACGACGACCTGCTCGGCGAGCTGTACGGCCCCCGCACCTTCCGCCCTTTCACCATCCCCGAGACAGGAGCCTGACCATGGGACACGGACACTGGGACGACAACGCCTACGCCGCCGCGAAGACCTTCCGCGCGGCCAAGGGCGAGGACGACTTCGGCTACAGCGCCGATCTCCGCGCCAAACCCGCGAAAGACTGGAAGGCCGCGGCCGCGCTCGACCCGAAGAACGCCGTCCGGGAATGCCGGGATTCGGCCGACCACAGCGACTCGACGCCGATCGCGGTGCTGTTCGACGTCACCGGCTCGATGCGCCGGGTACCGCGGATCATGCAGGGCAAGCTCGGCAAACTGCACGGCCTGCTGAAGCGCCGGGGTTACCTGGCCGACCCGCAGGTGCTGTTCGGCGCGATCGGCGACGCCGACAGCGACCGGGTCCCGTTGCAGATCGGGCAGTTCGAATCGGACAACCGGATGGACGAGCAGCTGCGCACGATCTTCCTCGAAGGCGGTGGCGGCGGGCAGAAGAGCGAGTCCTACGAACTGGCCGCCTACTTCATGGCCCGCCACGTGGTCACCGACGCGTGGCAGAACCGCGGCCGCAAGGGCTACCTGTTCCTCATCGGCGACGAGCTGAACAAGCCGGCGCTGGAGGCCCGCCACATCCGCCGGGTGATCGGCGACGACGTGCGGGAGGACATCGACCCCGCGTCGGTGTACCGGGAGCTGGCCCGCAAGTGGCACGTCTACTTCGTCCTGCCGAACCAGTCGTCGTACTACAACGACCCGCAGATCGGCGAGCACTGGAGCGGCCTGCTCGGCCAGAACTTCCTCAAGCTCGACGACCCCGGGGCGGTGTGCGAACTGATCGCGGCCACGATCGGGCTGGAGGAACGGGTCGTCGACGTCGACCGGGCGCTCGCCGACCTCGCGGACATCGGCTCGGTCGCCGAGAGCAAGGCTGTCGGCAAGGCGCTGGCGAAGCTGGGCACCAAGTCGGTCGTCACCTCGGCGGTACCCGAGGCCGGCGGCCCGAGCGACGTGGTGCTGCGGTGAGCCTCCTGGACGGGCACGTGGTGGTGGTCGGGCTCGGGTTCGGCGACGAGGGCAAGGGGGCCGTGGTCGACGCGCTCTGCGCCGCCCGGCCCACCACCGCCGTCGTCCGCTTCAACGGGGGCGCGCAGGCGGCGCACAACGTCGTCGTGGACGGGCGGCACCACACCTTCAGCCAGTTCGGGGCGGGCACGTTCGCCGGCGTGCCCACCCACCTGTCCCGGTTCGTGCTGGTCGAACCGTTCGCGTTGGCGGCGGAGGCCCGGCAGCTCGAAAGCGTCGGCGTCCGGAACCCGCTTTCGCTGCTGAGCGTGGACGGCCGGGCTCTGCTCACGACGCCGTTCCACATCCACGCCAACCGGGCGAGGGAGGAGGCCCGCGGCGAGAAGCGGCATGGCTCGTGCGGGAAGGGCATCGGCGAGACCGTCTGGTACTCGCTGCTGCCCGGGGCCGAGCCGGGCGAGGTGGTGGAGAACCAGGAGGTGGTCGGGACGCCGGGGGAAGCGCCCACGGTCGCCGACTGCGCGCGGCCGTCGGTGCTGCGGCGCAAGCTGGACGCGCTCGCGCGGTTCTACGCGCCGCTCGCCACGCCGTCGCACAGCGTGGACGACCTGGTGGCGCTGTACCGCGATTTCGCGGGCGCGGTGCGGATCACCGACGGGGACGAGACAGGACGGCTCGCGGACGCCGGACGGCTGGTTTTCGAGGGAGCGCAGGGGGTTCTCCTCGACCAGCATCACGGGTTCCATCCGCATACGACCTGGTCGACCACCACCCCGCACAACGCCCGCGCCCTGCTGGGTAGGCGTCCGCATGCCGTTCTGGGGGTCATGCGGACCTATCTCACCCGGCACGGCGCAGGTCCGCTGCCCACCGAGTCCGCCGCCGTGCTGGCACGGTTTCCCGAAGCACACAACGAAACCGGGGAGTTCCAGGGCGCGTGGCGGGCGGGCCATCTCGACGAGGCGCTGCTGGACTACGCGATCGCGGCCTGCGACGGCGTGGACGCGCTCGCGGTGACCCATCTCGACGCGACCGGTCTGCGGGTCGTGCCCGGTGACGGCTCCCCCGCCGTCGACCTGCCGGATCCGCTGGCGTGGTTCGGCACGCGGCTGCCGGTGGCGGTCGCCGGGTACGGCCCGGACAGGGCGGGTTACCGGGTCTCGGAGGCGAGGTCGACAATCAACGCGTGATCGAGTCGACGCCGGTGTCCGTGGACGTGCTCGTGGTGCGGTTCGACCCCGGCACCCGGACCGTGCTGCTGGGAACAGCGCCGCGAGCCGCCGAGCCGTTCGCGGGGGAACTCGCCCTGCCCGGGGTGCTGCTCGGGCTCGGGGAACGGCTGCGGGAGGCGGCGGGCCGGGCCGCCGTCACCAAACTCGGGCTGCCACCGGACGCACTCTCGGCCACGGGACAGCTCGCCACCTTCGACGAGCCGAACCGTGATCCCCGGGGCCCGACCCTGTCGGTCGCCTTGTGGGCCACCACTTCCCCGGCGCTCGACGACCCGGGGAACGTGACGTGGACGCCGCTGGCCGAGGTGCCGCCGCTGGCGTTCGACCACGACCGGATCGTGGCGGACTGCCGTCCGCTGCTCGCCGACAAGCTGTGGCGGGACGTCGCCTTCACCGCCGGGCTGCTGGGCCCGATCTTCACCACGGCGCAGGCGCTGGACGCGACCGAGGCGCTGACCGGGGACCGCCCCTATCCGGCGAATCTGGGCCGGACCATGGAGCGGGTCCCCGGATTGCGGCGTACGACAGAACACGCGGCCGCCCTCCCCAAGGGAGGACGGCCGCCGTCCTTGTGGCGCTGGGAGTGACCCCGCTCAGATCCCGCAGGCCGAAGCCGACCAGAACCGGCTGGACCGGTGGGCGACGTGCGTGTGATCGCTGTGGCCCGGGTAGCCCGGTCCGAGGATCTCACTGAACCCGTGGTTGCGGGCCTGCTTGGCCAGCCCGCAGAAGCCCTGCGAGCCCGCCCCGAGGTCGACCGCGTCGCCGTAGAGATGCCTGCTGTTGGTCGCTCCGCCGACGGCGTTGTTGCAGGAGACGCTGCGGAAGCCGCCGTTCACGGTGATCGGCCGGTCACCCATGGCGTGCCGCATCGCCTGCAGCTTCCACATCGACACCAGCGCGTTTGCCTTCGCCGTCGCGGCCGAGACGTTGCCGCCCGACCAGTCGGAGTTGCACCGGTTCAGTTCGGCGAAGGTGAAGTTGACCGGCGAGCAGTCGTTGTCCTGCAAGGCGTAGATCTTCGAGAACGTGGCCGATCCGGCGATGCCGTCCGCCCCCAGCCCGTACGCCTGCTGGAAGCGGGTGACCGCGGCCTTGGTGCCCGCGCCGAACTGGCCGTCGATGGCGAGCACGCCACCGTAACCGGGATATCCGGCGACCCGGATCTGCAACTGCCGGACGTCCTCACCGGACGCGCCCTCGGACAACGTGCGTCCCCAGCTGTAGCAGGCGTCGGCGGCGGACACGTCGCCCGCCGTCAGCGGGCCGGGATCGGCGGCGGCCGGGGTGGCCACCGCGGTACCGAGGCCGGCCACGAGGGCGAGCATCGGCAGGAGGAAACGAATGCGCATGACAGGAACACCTTTCAAGGCAGGGAAGGTGAGACCCGTGACCCCCACGGGTTGTCAACGATTCACTGCCCGGGATGCTAACGCGGTTCCTGGCACCATGCTGTGGGTCGTTCGACCCACACGCCCGAACCCGGAACTCGCGTGATTGGAGCCGCGACTCGCGTGATCGGAGGCGGAACGCGCCGGATCATGCGAGTTCCGCCCTCAATCACGCGAGTTCCGGCTCCGATCACGCGAGTTCGGAGTTCGGGAGCCTGCCGTCAGCCCTTAAGTTGCGGGAAGTCCTCTTCGCGGAACTCCCCCGCTGGCCGGCCGTCGGCGTCGTTCTCGCGTCCGCGCAGTTCGACGCGCCGGATCTTGCCGGAAATCGTCTTCGGCAGCTCTGTGAACTCCAGCCGCCGGATCCGCTTGTACGGAGCCAAATGCTCGCGGGCGAAGGCCAGGATGGACACCGCGGTGTCGGCCGTGGGCTCGTGCCCGTTCGCGAGGACGACGTAGGCCTTGGGCACCGCGAGCCGGATCGGGTCGGGCGCGGGGACCACGGCCGCTTCGGCGACGGCGTCGTGTTCCAGCAGGACACTTTCCAGTTCGAACGGCGAGATCCGGTAGTCCGACGCCTTGAAGACGTCGTCCGTGCGGCCCACGTAGGTGATGTAGCCGCGTTCGTCGATCGAGCCGACGTCCCCGGTGTGGTAAAACCCGTTCGCGAAGGCGGCGGCGGACCGCTCGTCGTCGTCCGCGTAGCCGGTCATCAAGCCGACCGGCCGCTTGTCGAGGTCGAGGCAGATCTCGCCCTCCTGCGCGCGCTCTCCGGTGACGGGGTCGACGAGCGCGACGGTGAAGCCGGGCAGCGGGCGGCCCATCGAGCCCGGGACGACGTCCTGTCCGGGGGTGTTGGCGATCTGGACGCTGCTCTCGGTCTGCCCGAAACCGTCGCGAATCGTGACGCCCCAAGCCTTTTCGACCTGGTCGATCACTTCGGGATTGAGCGGTTCGCCCGCGCCCACCACCTTGACCGGCGGGGTCTTCAGCACGGTCAGGTCCGCTTGGATGAGCATCCGCCACACCGTCGGCGGGGCGCAGAAACTGGTGATGCCGCACCGCTGCATCTGCGCCATCAGGGCGACCGCGTCGAAACGCGCGTAGTTGTAGAGGAACACCGTCGCCTCGGCGTTCCACGGCGCGAAAACGTTGCTCCACGCGTGTTTCGCCCAGCCCGGCGAGGAGATGTTGAGGTGGACGTCGCCCGGTTCGAGGCCGATCCAGTACATGGTGGACAGATGTCCGACGGGATACGAGACCTGCGTGTGCTGCACCAGTTTCGGCTTCGCGGTCGTCCCCGAGGTGAAGTACAGCAGGAGCGGGTCTTCCGCCGCTGTCGGGCCGTCGGGCGTGAAGGTGTCCGCTTCTTCGTAAGCGTCCACGAAGGACCGCCAGCCCTCGACCGGTTCGCCGACGACGATCCGCGTGTAGTCACCCTCGACGTTCTCGAACTTGTGCGCGTCGGCCGAGCGGATCACCACGTGTTTCGCGGCGCCCCGCTCGACCCGGTCGGTGAGGTCCGCCGGGCCGAGCAGGGTCGAGGCCGGGATGATGACGGCGCCCAGTTTGATCGCGGCGAGGATGGTCTGCCACAGCTCGCCCTGGTTGCCCAGCATCAGGATCAGCCGGTCGCCCCGGGAGACTCCGAGCGAGCGAAGCCAGTTCGCGACCTGGTTGGACCGGCGCGCCATTTCCGGATAGGTCCAGCGGTTTTCGATGCCGTCCTCTTCGACGATCCAGAGCGCGTACCGGTCCTGGTTGGCCGGATCGGCGGCGATGACGTCGAACCAGTCCAGCGCCCAGTTGAACTCGGCGGGCCGGGGCCAGGTGAAGTCACGGTAGGCGGTGTCGTAGTCCTCGCGGTGGGCCTGCAGATAGTCCCGTGCCTCGCGGAACGTGCGGTATGCCTCCGAAGCGCTCACGATCGTCCTCCTGGTCCCTGGGTGGCCGCCGGTTCTTTCTACTCTCCCTTGAACTCGGGCGCGCGCCGCTCGAGGAACGCCTGCACGGCTTCGCCGAGGTCCTTGCTGGGCAGGAACGCCGCGTTCCAGGCCGAGACGTAGCGCAGGCCTTCCGCGACCTGGCGTTCGGTGTTGGCCGAAAGGACGTTCTTGGTGCCGTGGACGACCAGCGGCGGGTTGGTGGCGATCTCCGCCGCCATCTTGCGCGCCTCGGCTAGCACGGTGTCCTGGTCGGCGTACACGTCGTTGACCAGGCCGATCTTCTCCGCGCGGGCGGCGTCGATGTCCTTGCCGGTGTACGCGAGCTCCCGCAGGTGCCCTTCGCCGATGATCGGCGCGAGCCGCTGCAGGCTGCCGAGGTCGGCCACGATCGCGACCTTGACCTCGCGCACGCTGAACTTCGCGTCCGCGCTCGCCAGCCGGATGTCCGCGGCCGCGATCACGTCGACGCCACCACCGATGCACCAGCCGGAAATGGCCGCGATGACCGGTTTGCGGCATTCCGCGATCGAGGACACGCTCGCCTGAAGGGTCTTGACCTCGTCGAGGAACTTCGTCCGCGGGCCCGCGAGCGCGTCGCCGCCGAGCATCTCGCCCCAGCTGGGCATCATCGCGGGCAGGTCGAGCCCGTAGGAGAAGTGCTTGCCGCTCCCGGTCAGCACGACCGCCCTGACCTGCGGGTCCGCGTCGAGCGCACGGAAGACGATCGGCAGCTCCCGCCAGAAATCGGGGCCCATCGCGTTGCCCTTGGACGGACCGAGCAGCGTCACTTCGGCGACGTGCCCGTCGATCTCCACCTTGAGCGAAACGAGATCGGGAAGACTGTCAGCTGTAGCGGTCATGGGGTCATCTTGACTCATGTGATTGACAGGCTGCCAACGGCCACTGTGCCACGGTGGTCACGAGATGCTTTCCTGGTACCAGCGAGTAGTACCGGTGAGTACCGACGATCGACGAAGGACGGTGGGATATGAGCCCGGCCAGCAGCGCCACCGCGGTCGCCGACCTGCCCGCACTCATCCCGGGGCGACGACGGGAACGATCCTCCCGGCCGATCGAGCTGTCGGGATCCTTCACCCATGAGGGTCACCGGCTCGCCTACACCGAGTTCGGCTCCGGCGACCGGGTCGTCGTGCTCACCCACGGCATCATGCTGACCAGGCGGATGCACGCGCCGCTCGCCCGCAGGCTGGCGCGGGCCGGCTTCCGGACCGTGACCCTCGACCTGCTCGGGCACGGCGATTCGGACCGGCCCACCGACTCGTGGCTGTACTCCATGCCCGCGTTCGCGGAGCAGACCGTCGCGCTGCTCGACCATCTGGACATCGACGCCGCCGTCATCGGCGGGACGTCACTCGGCGCCAACGTCGCACTCGAAGTGGGGGTCAGCGCACCGGAACGCGCGCTCGGCCTGGTCGTCGAGATGCCGGTGCTGGACAACGCGATCGTCGCCGGGCTGATCACCTTCGCGCCGCTGCTCATGGCAGCCCGGTTCCTTCCGGTGACCGTGCAGGGGGTGGCGCTCGCGGCGAAGCTCGTCCCCCACGGCAACCAGTGGGTCGACGTCGTGACCGACACGCTGTCCCAGCAGCCCGCGCCGATGGCCGCGCTCCTGCACGGCGTGCTGTTCGGTCGGATCGCGCCGCCCAAGTCGGTCCGGCGGACCATCGAAACCCCGGCACTGGTCATCGGGCACGAGCGCGATCCGATCCACCCCTTCGGTGACGCGGACACGCTGGCCGCGGACATGCCGACGGCCGAATTCGTCCAGGCCCGCAGCCCGGTCGAGCTGCGCTTCGACCCGACTCGCCTGACCGACGCCATCACCGATTTCTCGGCGCGGTGCCATGACCGCTGATCCGGCACCGACCCGGGACGCGGGCGCCGAGGAGCTGCGGACCGGACGCCTGGTCCTGCGCCGTCCCGGGCCCGAAGACCTCGACGCGATCTTCGCCCTCCACACCGACGCGGAAGCCTGCGCGCACAACCCCTCGGACCTGCTGGAAACGCGCAAGGACGCCGAACTCCTGCTGCTCCGCTGGTCGCACCAGTGGAACCGGTACGGATTCGGGTACTGGACGGTCCGGCGACACGACTCGGCGGAGACACTGGGCGTCTGCGGGGTGAAGATCGTCGGCTTCCGGCGCAGTCCGGTCCTGAACCTGTTCTACCGGTTCTTCCCGTCTTCCTGGGGTTCCGGGTACGCCGGCGAGGCCGCCACCGCGGCGGTGGGCTGGGCGCGCGCACACCGGCCGGACGACCTCGTGATCGCCCGGGTCCGGCCGGACAACGTCGCCTCGCAGCGGGTGGCGCTGCGGGCGGGCCTGGTCCGCGCCCCGCACCTCGACACCTCCGGCGAGGACGGGATCGACTGGCTCTACGTCTCCGGCAACGACCACGAGGGCTGAGCCAGCCCCGCCACCGGACCGAAGACGATCACCGCGGGCGGCCGCACACCCGCCGCCGCGGCGTCCTCGACCACGCTGTCCAAAGTGGAGCGGAGAACCCGCTGGGTGCGCATCGTGCCGTCCTCGACGATCGCCACCGGCGTGTCCCCGGGCCGCCCCTCCAGCAGCGCCTTGGTGAACAGCGGCAGCCGCTCGACGCCCATCATCAGCACGATCGTGCCGCGCATCTTCGCCAGTAGTTCCCAGTCCACCAGCGACTTCTCGTCGTCCGGCGCGACGTGGCCGGACACCACCACGACCTCGTGGGCGACCCCGCGATGGGTGACCGGGACGTCCGCGGCGGCGGGCACGGAGAACGCGCTCGTGATGCCGGGGACCATCGTCACCGGGATGCCCGCTTCGGCGCAGGCGAGGACTTCCTCGAAACCGCGGCCGAAGAGGTACGGGTCGCCGCCCTTGAGCCGCACGACGAACTTGCCCGCCTTGGCCCGGTCGATCAGCGTGGAGTTGATCACGTCCTGGCTGGCGGCGCGGCCGTAGGGGATCTTCGCCGCGTCGACGATCTCGACGTCGGGCGAGAGTTCGTCGAGCAGTTCGCGCGGAGCCAGCCTGTCGGCGACGACGACGTCGGCCCTGGCGAGGAGACGGCGGCCGCGGACGGTGATCAGTTCCGGGTCGCCGGGGCCACCGCCCACCAGCGCGACGCCGGGAAGGTCGTCGCGCGCGTCCGGCCCGCGGCCGTCGGCGACGGTGCCGGCGCGGAGGCCGTCGAGGATGCTGTCCCGGACCGACGCCGACCGCAGAGGCTCGCCGCCGGAGAGGACGCCGACCAGCAGTCCGCCGTGCCTGCCCGAAGCCGGGGTGACCGCGCTGCCGAGGTCCCCGTCGTCGGCGCGGACGCAGAAGACCCGCGCGCGTTCGGCCTCGGCGCAGACGGCGGCGTTGACCTCGGGATCGTTCGTGCAGGCCAGCGCGTACCAGGCGTCGGTGAGGTCGCCCTCGGTGTAGTGGCGCTCGTGCCAGACGATCTCCCCGGCGTCGGCCATGGCGCTCACCGACGGCGTCGTGTGCGGCGAGACCAGTTCTACCCGCGCGCCCGCGCCGATCAGCCGGGGCAGGCGGCGCTGGGCGACCGTCCCGCCGCCGATCATCACGACACGACGGCCTGCCAGGTCGAGGCCGGAGAGGTAATGCGGGTCATCCATGCGGGGCAGTGTAAGGATTCAGAGGCCCGGACCGCGATCCGAGTGAGAACCGCCTCAGCCTTCGAGCACAGCCAGCAGTTCGGTGTTGCCGAACATCTTGGCCGCGTCGATCGCCGACGGCTCCCCCGCCGTCGCGTCCGCGCCGCCCTTGAGGAGCGCCTTCACGACCTCGGGCTCGTTCTTGAAGACCGCCCCGGCGAGCGGGCTCTGGCCCCGGTCGTTCTCGCGGTTCGCGTCGGCGCCACGTTCGAGCAGCGCCGCGACCGTGTCCGCGTGCCCGTGGTAGGCCGCGAGCATGACCAGCGTGTCGCCCCGGTCGTTGGTCAGGTTCGCCGAAATGCCCGCGTCGACGTAGGCGATGATCTCCGCCGTCGCACCCGAGCGGGCGAAGGCGAACACCTTCGCCCACAGCTCCAGCAGTTCGGGATCGATTTCCTCGGCCTGTCCGGGGTTCTCCGTCATGCGGCCGATTCTTCCACAGGAACCGGGGTCCGGGCGGCGTGTCGCACCGCCCGGACCGGCGGTGTCAGCGGCCCGCGTTGGGGTAGGGCAGCAACGCCATCTCGCGGGCGTTCTTGATCGCGGTGGCGACCTGCTTCTGCTGCTGGGGCGTCAGCCCGGTGACCCGGCGGGCGCGGATCTTGCCGCGATCGGAGATGAACTTCCGCAGCAGATCCGCGTCCTTCCAGTCGACCTCGGTGATCTTGTTGGCGTGCAACAGGTTCGTCTTGCGCTTGGCGGGGCGGTCCCGGTTCGGTTTGGCCATCGCGCTCACCAGCTCGACTTCGTGACGCCGGGCAGCTCGCCGTTGTGCGCCATCTGCCGCATCCGGACCCGCGAGAGCCCGAATTTCCGCAGGTAGCCGCGCGGGCGGCCGTCGGCGGTGTCGCGGTTGCGGATCCGGGTCGCGCTCGCGTCGCGCGGCATCGCCTGCAGCGCCGACACCGCGGCCGCCTTCTCCTCGGGCGACGCGGACGGCGAGGCGATGACGGCCTTCAGCTCGCGGCGCCGTTCGACATAGCGGGCGGCGATCACCTTGCGCTTGTCGTTCTTGGCGATCTTGGACTTCTTGGCCATCAGCGCTCCTCCTTGAACTCGACGTGCTTGCGCGCGACCGGGTCGTACTTGCGCAGCACCATGCGGTCCGGGTCGTTCCGGCGGTTCTTCTTCGTGACGTAGGTGTAGCCGGTGCCCGCCGTCGAGCGGAGCTTGATGATCGGCCTGATGTCGGTGCTCTTGGCCATCAGAGCTTCACCCCTTTCGCGCGGAGTTCGGCCACGACGGCCTCGATCCCCCGCTTGTCGATGGTCTTCATGCCCTTCACCGAGACCCGCAGCCGGACCCAACGTCCTTCGCTCGGCACGAAGTACCGCTTGGCCTGCAGGTTCGGCTCCCAGCGCCGGGACGTGCGCCGATGCGAATGCGACACCTGCTTCCCGTAGCCCGGTTTGCGGCCGGTGACCTGGCACACGGCGGACATACACCCTCCCGAGTTGATATCGGTTGTCGTTTTCATTTACTCTACACAGCCGAACCAGAACGCCCTCGACGCCCCGGAGCTTCAGTGACCGACAACCCCCGCGTGCCCCTCGTCCTGATCAGTGGCCTCGCACCGGGACCGAACGCCGACCTCGCCGAGCGGCTGCGCGTGGCCGAACCCGGCACCGCCGTCGTGCACCACGACCTGAGGCAGATCCACTCCGGTGTGGTCAGGCGGCGGATCCGGCTCGGCGACCGCGACCAGTTGACGGTGCTCGAACTCGCGCACGGCTGCGTTTCGTGCACGCTGCGCGAAGACCTCTTGCCGTTGCTGCGCAAGCTTTCGCGAATGCCGCAGGTGCGGCGGATCGTGGTGCGGCTCGACGAGGCCATGGAGCCCGAGCCGGTCAGCTGGGCGCTGCACCACGTCCTCGTCGGCGAGCGGCCGGTGATCGAGGACGTCGATCTCCGGGCCGTGCTGGCCGTCGTCGACTGCGCCGGCTGGCTGGCCGACAGCACCGGCGACGACACCCTGGCCGAACGGAACCTGCGCGCCAGCCCCGAGGACGAGCGCACGGTCGCCCAGGTCGCGCTGTCGCAGGTCGAGTTCGCCGACTTGCTCGTCCTCGCCGGTGCCGCGACCGACGCCTGGTCCGCGGCGAAGGCGTCGGCCGTGCTCGACCGGGTCGCGCCCTCGATCCCCCGCGTCGAACTGTCCAAGGTAGACGGGAAGACCGTGCTCGACGCCGTCCCGGCCGACGCGCGACGCGGCGAGGTCACCGACATGCACGGACCGCTGCTCCGCGGGGAACCGCCGCTGCACACCGACTGCGGGATCGGGCTGCTCACCTTCACCTCGCAGCGCCCGTTCCACCCGGAGCGGCTCCACGACGCGATCGACGTCCTGCTCGACGGTGTCGTCCGCACCCGGGGACGGCTGTGGGTGGCGAGCCAGCCGGACATGGCGCTGTGGATCGAGTCCGCGGGCGGCGGTCTCGGCGTCGGGCACGCCGGGGCGTGGCTCGCCGCCCCCGACGGGCCGGACTGGGCAGCCGTCTCCCCCGAGCGCCGCACGCTCGCGTCCCTGCGCTGGGACCCGACGTTCGGCGATCGCGCGCAGGAACTGGTCGTCGTCACCGATCAGGCCACGCCCGAAGAGATCGAAGCCGCCCTGAACGGGGCGCTGCTGACCGAGGACGAACTCGCCGCCGGTGAACAGGAATGGGTCCGCTACCCGGATCCGTTCGGCGAGTGGCACGAAGAGCCGTGTGAGGACACGGAAACCGACCCCGACAAGCACGACGCGAACGTGTCGAACCGAAAGGACGAAAGCCAGTGAAACCGGGAATCCACCCTGACTACCACCCTGTGGTGTTCAAGGACCTCTCCACCGGGGACGCCTTCCTGACGCGGTCCACCGCGACGTCGGAGCAGACCATCGAATGGAGCGACGGCCACACCTATCCGCTGGTGAACGTCGAGATCAGCTCGTGGTCGCATCCGTTCTGGACCGGTAACCAGCGGATCATGGACAGCGCCGGCCAGGTCGAGAAGTTCCACCGCCGCTACGGCCGCCGGGGAGGCTCGAAGTAATGGCCGTCCCGAAGCGGAAGATGTCGCGCAGCAACACCCGGTCCCGGCGGTCGCAGTGGAAGGCGGCCGTGCCGGATCTGGTGCCGATCAAGGTGAACGGCGAGACGAAACTCGTGCCGCGCAAGCTGATGAAGCACTTCCACCAAGGTGGGGAGTGACGACGCCGGTCACGGTGCTGTCCGGGTTCCTCGGTACACGTCCACTGAAATGTCAGGAAAGGGTCGTTCAGGACGTTTCTTGTCCTGAACGACCCTTTCCTGACCTCCTCGGGAGGCACGCTTCAGCCCGAGCAGCAAGAGCCGCCAGGCTTCTCGGTGCCGTCGTAGGCGTCGTGCCAGTTCCACCACTCGTACGGCGCGCTCTGCGGATAGCCCTCGGGCGAGTCCTCCCACTCCTCCTGCCGCCCCAGCGCGGTGATGTCGAGGTAGCTCCACGTGCTCCCCATCGTCTCGTCACCGCGATCGTTGACGAAGTACGTCCGGAACACCTGGTCGCCTTCGCGGATGAAGGCGTTGGTGCCGTGCCATTCGCCGACTCCGAAGTCGACGTCGAAATCACTGGTGATCGTGTACCACGGCATCGTCCAGCCCATCCGCGCCTTCATGCGCGCGATGTCCGGTTGCGTGCCCCGCGAGGCGAAGGCCAGGGTGGTGTTACGGGCGTTCAGGTGCGAGACGTGGGCGACCTGGTCGGCCACCAGTGAGCAGCCTTTGCAGGCGTGGTCGGGGAATCCCTCGACGCCGGGATCGAAGAAGGCCCGGTAGACGATCAGCTGACGGCGGCCCTCGAACAGGTCGAGCAGGTTCACCGTTCCGGACGGGCCTTCGAACCCGTACGGCTTCTCGACCGCGACCCACGGCATCCGCCGTCGCTCGGCGGCGAGCGCGTCACGGGCGCGGGTCAGCTCTTTTTCCTTGACAAGCAAGCGAAGCCGGGCTTCTTCCCATTCGGCCGGGGAGACCGTCTTGACGTTCATCATCCCTCCAGATGGTCTTTCAGAGCCGCGAGCGGCCCGTCCCAATCGCGGGCGAGCGCGGCGAGGAACTGCTGGGCGACCTGCATCGGGGCCGATTGCAGCCGGTAACGGACGCGACGCCGCTCCCCCTGCTCCGGGGTGACCAGTCCGGCGTCGGTGAGCAACGTGAGATGTTTGGCGATGGCCTGCCGCGTGATGGGCAGCCGGTCGGCCAGGTCGGTCGCCGTGGCCGGGCCGCCCGAGGCGAGGGTGGCGAGGATGCTCCGCCTGCTCGGGTCGGCCAGTGCGACGAAGACCTGTTCGGCGATCGCTTCGATGTCAGACGGCATCGAGGTATTCGATCAGTTCGCCCAGCTCGGCCGCCCACCCCTTCGTGTTCCCTTCGAACGCGACGCGGTGGAGGTCGTCCGGAAGCTGGGAGAAGCCGGTCTCGACGACGGTGAGCCGGGTGCCCGCGCCTGCCGGTTCGAGGGTGAACTCGACGTAGGTGCGACGGGGGTCCTCGTCGGGCAAGCCGTAGATGTTCCAGGTGAAGCCGAAGATCTCCGGCTCCTCTACGCGTTCGACGCGCATGTTCGCCTGGTGCCCCTCGTCCCATTTCATCTCGGCGTCGCCGCCGGGCCGCAGGTCGATGCTCGCCTGGTTCCCGAACCAGGTGCCCAGGCCCTCGGCCGTGGTCAGCGCGGCCCACACCTTGGCGGGCGGGTGGGCGATCTCGACGGTGCGTTCGATCCGGTCGGGGAATCCCATGACAGCCTCCTCAAGTAGCAATCAATCGGTTGCCATAACTTTGTATAGCAACCGACTGATTGCGTCAAGGCCGGTTCAGGAAGCCGTGTACAGCGCGCCGAGGAATTCCAGCAACAGCCGCTCCCGCAACGGACCGGGAGCCGTGGCCAGCAGGGCGTTGATCTCCGCCATCCGGGTGGGCAGGCCCGCGTCACCGCCGAGGCCCGCAGCCGCCAGCAATCCGGCGAACTGCTCCGGCGTCAACGTCGCTGGGTCCAGCGCGGCGACGAATTCGGCCACCTGCGGGTCGACGACGACAGGTCCGGATTTCCGTGCGGCCTCGACCGACGCGGCGAGATCGACCAGGAACTCCTGCTCACTTCCCCGGTTCGCGGCCGTCACGGTCAGGTGCAGGTTGGCGGGCGACGTCTCGTGCGCGAACTGCGGCTGCACGTACCAGCCCCGTTCCCGCATCTCGTCCGCCACCGTGAACAGGTCGAAGCCGGCACCGTGGTCCACGGTGAACGCGAGCAGGGTCGACACCGGATCACCGAGGACGCGGAGGCCGTCCAGCGCTTCGATCCCGGCGCGGATCTCCACCGCCGCCTCGCGCGCGGCCGCGGCCAGCTTCGCGTAGCCCTCGTCGCCGACATGACGCACGACCGCCCACGCCGCGGCGAGCGGACCACCGGATCGGGTGCTCTGGAGCGTGGTGTTCAGCATCGTGTAGCCGGGCCAGTCCGCGCTGGCGAAGTACTGTGGCCGGCGCAGCGCGGCGTCGGCGTGCAGGAGAACCGACACGCCTTTCGGGCAGTACGCGTATTTGTGCAGGTCCACCGAGACGCTGGTGACACCGGGGACATC
Source organism: Amycolatopsis oliviviridis (assembly GCF_014654365.1). Taxonomy (GTDB): domain Bacteria; phylum Actinomycetota; class Actinomycetes; order Mycobacteriales; family Pseudonocardiaceae; genus Amycolatopsis; species Amycolatopsis oliviviridis. The sequence continues at coordinate 698,233 of NZ_BNAY01000001.1, read as the reverse complement.
GAAGCCGAACGGGCCGGGCTCCAGGTACGGCAGCACCCAGCCGCCGATGCAGGCGTCGACGTGGAACCGGACGCCGTCCAGCAGCGCCGCGATCTCCGCGATCGGGTCGAGGACGCCGTGGGCGTACGACGGCGCGCTGGCCACGACGAGGACCGTGCTGTCGTCGACCGCCGAGGCCATCGCCTCGGGCACGGCGCGGAAGGTGACCGGATCGACCGGCACCGGCACCGCGCGGACACCGAAGAAATGCGCTGCCTTGTGGAAAGCGGCGTGCGCTGTCGTGGGCAGCACGATGTTCGGCGAAGACACGTCGGGACGCGCGTCGCGGGCGGCGAGGACCGCGAGCATGCACGATTCCGTGCCGCCCGAGGTCACCGAACCGACCGTCTCCGCCGTACCGCCCAGCAGGCGCGCGGCGGTGCCGACGAGGTCGTTCTCCATCCGCAGCAGGCTGGGGAACGCCGTCGGGTCGAGACCGTTGGCCGACGACGCCAGCGCGTGCGCCGCCGCCCCGAGTTCGTCCACTTCGGACAGACCGCTGTCGTAGACGTACGCGAGCGTCCGGCCACCGTGCGTCGGCAGGTCGCCCGCGCGCAGGTCCCGCAACTCCGCCAGGACGTCCTCGGCGGTCACGACCGGCGCTCCAGCACGGACTTCCGCAGCAGCGGAATGCCGAACAGGATCAGCACCGCCGGGAGGATCGACGCGCCGAGCAGGATCGCCGTCAGGGCGCTGTCCGGTTGCGCCGCGCCCGGGGCGAGGCTCGACTGGTAGTCGCCGAACTGCAGGACCAGGCCCCAGATACCCGGGCCGAGCGCGAGCCCCAGGGTCTCCGACGCCGTCCAGACCCCGGCCGCCACACCGGCCCTGGTCTCGCCGGTCCGCTCCTCCTCGTCACTGATCAGGTCCGGCAGGATCGCCAGCGGGAACACCGAGATCCCCGCGTAGCCGACACCGCAGAAGGCGACGAACACCATCGTGACGGGGAGCCCGAACAGTTTGGCGCCCAGCAGGCCGAGAAGACCGATGCCGAACGCGGCGGTGGCGAGCCGGAACCCGACCAGCTTCCCCACACTGGCACCGAGTTTCGGCCATAGCGGCATGGTCAGCAGCGCCGGGCCGACGAAGCCGACGAACAGCAGCGTCGAGTAGCCGGAGCTGCCGAGGATCCGCTCGGCGAAGTACGGGATCGCGGCCAGTACCGTGCCGATGCCGAGCGCCTGGACGAAGTAGACCCCGAGCAGCCAGCGGAACGGCCGCCACTGCGCGAGCGTCCGCAGCAGTTCGCGCGGGCTCACCGTGTTCGGCCGCAGCGCGCCGACCGGGGCGTCCTTCAGTCCGAAGTACACGCCGAGGGTGGCCAGCAGGATGATCACGGCGATGAACACGCCCATGACGCGGTAGCCCGCGATGCCGCCGACGGCCTCGGTGATCGCGGGCGCGCCGCCGCCGCAGATCAGGATGGCGACCGCGAGGAAGCCGATCCGGATACTGGTCAGTTTCGTGCGTTCGTCCGCCGAGTCGGTCAGTTCGGCGGGCAGCGCGTTGAACGGCACCTGGAAGAACGCGTACGCGGTGGCGCACAACAGGAACACGACGACGACGTAGATCGCGTCGGGAACCGGGCCGCCGAAGCCCGGGTGCGCGAACAGGGCCGCGAAGAGGATCGAGACACCGATGCCGCCGAAGAGCAGGAACCGGCGGCGGCTGCCGGTGCGGACCATGTCCGCGTCCGACAGCCTGCCCGCGATCGGGTTGAACAGCACGTCCCAGGCCTTGGGCACGAACACGATCACCCCGGCGACGCCCGCCGCGACGCCCATCGTGTCGGTGAGGTACTTCAGGAGGAGCAGGCCGGGAACCGTGCCGAAGGGGCCGGTGACGAACGAGCCGAGCGAGTAGCGGTACCTCGTCCGTGCTGGCAGGGCTGCCATGATCCTCCTCGAGGCGATTCTCCCGATGAAGGCCTCAGTATTGGATCTTGGCCACCACCGGGTAGTGGTCGGAGGGAATCGTGCCACCGTCGTGATGCACGAGCTGTACCGGGCCGACAGCGGCGAGTGGACGGCCGCCCGCGCGCACCGCGCCGACGTAGTCCAGCGAGTCGCGATAGGTCGCCGGAACGGACTTCGCGGCATTCGGGTTCGTCGCCGCGTCGAAGGTGTAGGCGCCCTCGCCGGTCGTGCGGAGGACGCCGCCGAGGAAGGCTTCACCCTGCTGGACCTGGGTCCGGCCGAGGGAATCCTTGCGCCCCTGCCCCGCCCAGTACTCGATGTTCAGGTCGCCGGCGATGACGACCGGCTCGGCCGCGGGCGCGTATTTCGTGACCAGGTCCCGGATCTCGCCGAGTTGCGCCATCCGGACGTCGTGCGCCTTCGGCAGCGTCTCCGGTCCCTCGTCGGCCTGCATGTGGGTGCCCGCGATCCAGAGCGGCTTGCCGTTCACGACCAGCCGGGCGAGCGCGGCACCCTTGTTGGACAGGTAGTCCGCGGTGCCCGAGTAGGAATTGCGGAAGACCAGCTGGTGCTGTTCGGTCACCGGTGCCTTGCTCAGCACGGTGACACCGCCGTTGACCACGACGGGCGAATTCGAGCAGTTCCCGTTCACCGTCGTCCAGCCCGGCGACGTCTTGCAGTACTGGCCGACGAGCGGAGTCTGGTACGGCCAGACGTCCTTCAGCCGGTTCCGCATCTCCTCGGCCTGGGCGCTGAACGCCTCGTCGAGGACGACGACGTCCGCGTCGTTCGCGCGGATGACGTCCTCGGCGGCGCGGGCCCTGGCCTGCTTGTCCGAGGTGTTCGGGCTGGCGATCCAAGGCAGCTGCCAGATGTTGAACGCCATGACCTTCACCGAGACCGCCGCTTGGGCGGGGACGGCGGTTCCGGCGAACAGGGCGGCGGCGATGGCGACCACGGCGAGCTTCCGCACGAAAGACCTTTCCGGTGTCAGGAGACGACGAACGTCCGCGAGGTTCCGCTGAACGCGGAGATCGCCCCGTTCCAGCCGTTCTTCCAGTTGCCGAAGTGGACCACGCGATATTTGCCGATCGGGGCGTTCGCGGGGATCTTCCAGTGGACGACGGCTTTCGATTCGGCGACGAAGGTCCGCGCCCAGTGGTACTTGGTGTCCCAGTCTCCGTCGTCGGCGTGCCGGACCCACTTGCCGTCCACCAGCCGCTGGATCTCCAGGAACGTGCCGCCGCGCCGGAGGTCGTTCTTCGGATGCCCGGTGACGAACTCGACCGCGACCTGCTCGCCGCGCGCGTAGGTGCTCTTCGCGTCGACCGTGACGTCACCGAAGTTCTTGAACGCGGGCGCGCTGTCGAAGACCACCCCGGGCTGGAAGTTGATCAGCTTGCCGCGCAGATCCCGCGGCGTGGGCCCGTGCGGGACGGTCTTCCCGGCCTTCATCGCGGCCGCGAGCTTCGCGAACTCCTGCTGATACGCCGGAAGCGTGTAGCGGCCGTAAAGGGTCGACGCGCCTTCGTACTGCTGCGAGTCGTACTCCTCGGGCGTGGTGACGTACTGGCTGTAGGCGTTGGAGTAGCCCTGGACGAGCACGTTCTCCAGCGGGACACCGAGTTCGCCCGCGACGGTCCGGCGCAGCCGCAGCCCGGAGACGATGGTCAGCTCGGCGGGCACGGCCACCAGGTGCAGCTGTCCGATCCGGACGATCTGCAGGGGCAAGACCTCCGGCGTCCACGGGTACGGCTTCATCGCGCCGAACGGCACCGCGATCACCTTCGGCGCGTGCGCGTCGGCGAGTGCCTGCGGGATCGGCGCGTCGATGCCGCCGAGCCAGTCGATGAACGGGTTCTTCACGCCTTCCGGGAGCGGCAGGCCGGGTCCGTCCTCGCGGCTGCCCGCCAGCATCGACACCCCGATCGCGGCCGTGCAGGTGCGCTGCGGCCGCCCGTTCGGGGTGTACTTCGCGTCGACGGCCACATCGGACATGTCCACGTAGCACATGCGGTGGTCGACGCCGCCTGTCACGGCTTCGGCCGCGGCGTCGAAGGCGCTCTTCGCCGCGCGGAACTGGAGATCGCCGATGGTGCGGGTGTTCTCGAACTCCGTCTCCGGTGTCCCCGGCGAAAGGTTCAGGTTCGGGCTCATGTCGCCGGTGTTGGTCTGCGGGAACGCGGCGACGAACCGCGGGTTCCCGTCGAGGTAGCGCACACCGGCGTGGTCGTGTTCCCACTCGTAGGCGGCGTACCCCTTGTTGTCGCCGCTGATCAGGTGGTTGCCGTTGCTCATGGACGTGCCGTGCGTGGCGAACCAGCTGATCGCGCCGACGTCGACACCGTTCTGGCTGAACCGCAGCACCGTGACGGCCGGGTCGATCGCCTGCGGGAAGTGGTCCTTGTCGGCCTGCGGGTTCAGCTCGAAGGCCTTGCGGGAGCGGTTGACGCTCGCTTTGGTGAGTTCCGCGCGGCCGAGCCGGATCGACCCGGGCGCGAGGTTCGCGTGCGCCCGGCTGATGGCTTCGAAGATCCCGTCGACGACGGCGTCGTAGACCTCCTGCTGGAAGCCGAGGATCGCCAGGTCGTAGGCGGCGTAGTGGGAGTCGCCGCCGCACGCGGAGTGGGTGTGCGTGGCGTTGAGGAGCACGTTCTGCTCGGTGTAGAGATCGCCGTACGCGGCTTGGAGCTTGCGCATGACGCCCTGGTGGACGGACTGGAACAGCGCGCCGAGGTCGGCGGTGACGAAGGCGATCCGCTTGGCGCCGTCGTCGACCACGAAGGCCCGCGCCCGGGTGCGGAGGTGGATGCCGGCGGTCTGCTGCTGCGGCATCGAGTAGCCCATCATGCCGTTCTCGGCGGCCGGGCCGGTGACGTCGGAGAGGCCGGCGCCGACGCGGAAACCCTTCACGGGCGCCGCTTGCGCTTGCTGGGCGCCGAGCACACCCGCCGCGACGGGCAAGGCCGCCGCACCCGCGAGAACCCGCCTCCGGCTCACCGTCATGAGTCGCACCTCCCGGCCACGAACATGAACCGACTTCATGTTCGTGGCCGGGACGCTACGTGATGGGCCTCACCCTCGCAACCTACGAACGCATTCAGAGGACTAAATGCGGAGTTTCTACGAGAGGGTCTCGGCGACCTTCGTGAGCGTCGCCGCGTCGCCTCGCAGAAGCAGCGTCGTCACCACGGTCTCCTCCCACTTGCCCAGCTCGTCACGGATCTTTTCCGGAGGTCCGATCAGCGAGGTGTCCTCGACCAGCGACGTCGGGATCGCGGCGGTCGCCTCGTCCTTGCGGCCGGCCAGGTAGAGCTCCTGGACCTTGTCGGCGACGTCCTCGTAGCCCATGCGAGCGAAGACGTCGTGGTGGAAGTTCACCGATTTCGCGCCCATACCGCCGATGTAGAGCGCCAGCGACGGCTTGATCCAGCTCGCGGCCTCTTCGACGTCGTCGTGGACGAGCACCGGGACCGACGCGGCGACCTCGAAGTCGCCGAAACCGTGCCGGGCACCGGGACGCGAGAAGCCCTCCTGCAACGCCGTCCGGTAGAACGCGTCGCTCTTGGGCGAGAAGAACAGCGGGAGCCAGCCGTCGCAGATCTCCGCCGACAGCGCCACGTTCTTCGGCCCCTCGGCGGCGAGGAAGATCGGGATCTCCTTGCGGAACGGGTGCACTGTGGACTTCAGCGCCTTGCCCAGCCCCGTCCCGCCCCGCAGCGGCAGCTGGAAGTGCTGCCCGTCGTGGGTCACCGGCGCCTCACGCGCGACGACCTGACGCACGATGTCGACGTACTCGCGGGTGCGCGCCAGCGGTTTCGGATACGGCTGCCCGTACCAGCCCTCGACCACCTGCGGCCCGGACGCGCCGAGCCCGAGCACGAACCGGCCACCGGACAGGTGGTCCAGGGTCAGCGCGTGCATACCCGTCGCGGTCGGGGTGCGCGCCGACATCTGGACGATGTTGGTGCCGAGCTTGATCCGGCTCGTCGACGCGCCCCACCAGGCGAGCGGGGTGAACGCGTCCGAACCGTAGCCCTCGGCGGTCCACACGGAGTCGAAGCCGAGTTCTTCGGCGCGCAGCACCGCGTCCAGCGCGCCTTCGGGCGGGGCGGAGGACCAGTAACCGAGGTGGTAACCAAGCTTCATCGACACTCCTGATCAGACGTTCGGTGAGTAGTGCTCCGGTTTGCCCCGCTCCGAAAGCGGCGGAAGGTTCCTCGCGGGAGTCTCGACCAACGGCGCGTCCGGGGCCAGTTCGCCACGCTCGCGACGCCAGCCCGCCCTGGCGCGGGGGTGATAACGACGGTCTCGCGGGACCAGCTTGAAAGCCGCGTTGATCAGCTTTCCGGCCCGCCGGTGCCGTCGTTCGTCGCGTTCGGTCCAGGTGTAGCCGAGCCGTTCGCGGATCGGCGGGTCGTACAACCCGACGGTCAGCCAGACGAAGTTCCGCGCCACCTGCCCGCGCACGAGGTTCCACGCGAAGTCCGGCAGCCACGGCAGGAAATGCGGCTTCGCGATGTCCTTGATCTCCAGGACGTCGCGCGTGGCCTTGTTGTCCTCCAGGACGTCCTCGCACATGCGCTTCCAGTACAGCTGGAAGTCCTCCCACGACTCCGGCACCGGGCGCATGCTCATGCCGTACATCTCGTACCACTGCACGTGCTCGTCGAACAGCTTCCGCTTCTCGGCCTCGCCGATGCCGCCGACGAAGTTGTCGGCGATGAGGATGGCGCTCATGAAGAACGTCGAGTGCGCCCAGTAGAAGGTGTCCGGGTTGAGCGCGTGATAGCGCCGCCCGTGTTTGTCGACGCCCTTGATCCGATCGTGGTAGCCGCGCACCTCCAGCGCGGTCGCCTGCGCGCGCGGGCCGTCGTAGATGACTCCCCCGATCGGGTACAGCGAACGGAACAGCCGCTGCCAGCGCTCCTCGAAGAAGCGCGAGTGCTCCTCGACGCCCGCGCCCAGCTCGGGGTGCATGTTCTGCATGGATCCGGCCCAGAGGGCGATGAGCAGCCCTCGCCAATCGCCGAAGTACTTCCAGGTCAGCGAATCCGGTCCCAGCGGCCGCGGCTGTGTCATCCCCGGTCTCCTCAATGAGCTGGTTAAATTGACCACAACTGTTGTCAGGTTAAAGTTGACAACAGCCGTAGTCAACAAGAGGAGCCGATCATGGCCGGCCGCAGCTGGGCAGGCACGACCCTGGACGACCGCAAGGCCGCGCGGCGGGAACAGCTCGTCGAGGCGGGGCTCGACCTGCTGGGCACCCAGGGCAGCGCCGGGGTGAGCGTTCGCGCGGTGTGCCGTCACGCCAAGCTGACGGAGCGGTACTTCTACGAGAGTTTCGCCGACCGTGAGGAACTGGTCGTCGCGGTCTACGAGCACATCGGCGAGCAGGCCCGGCAGGCCCTGGTCGACGCCGTCAGCGACACGGCCGAACCCGCCGAACGGGCGAAGGCCGCCGTCCGCGCGTTCGTCGGACTGATGCTCGACGACCCGCGCAAGGGCCGCGTCCTCCTGCTCGCGCCGATCACCGACCCCGCGCTGACCACCCGCGGGATCGCGCTCCTCCCCTCCTTCGCCGAACTGGTCAGCGGACAGCTGTCCCACGGCGACGCGGCGGAACGGCAGATGACCTCGATCGGGCTGGTAGGCGCGCTGAGCAACGTGTTCATCGCCTACCTCGACGGCTCGCTCAAGGTGAGCCGCGACCGCCTGATCGACCATTGCGTCCGCCTCGTGCTCGGGGCCGACCGTCAAGCCTGAGCGCGTTCGGCGACCAGTTGCAGGGCGATGTCGATGATCATGTCCTCCTGGCCGCCCACGTATTTCGCGGCGCCGACGCGGTAGAGGATTTCGTGCGCCGGGACGTCGTAGCGCTCGGCGGCGCGCTCCGCGTGCAGCAGGAAACTGGAGTACACGCCCGCGAAGCCCTGCACGATCGACGACCGGTCCATCACCGGCAGCCGCGTGATGTAAGGCTTCACGACGTTCTCGGCCGCGTCCATCAGGACGTCCTTGTCGACGCCGGTGCGGATCCCGAGCCGTTCGAACGTCGCCGCGAGGACCTCGGTCGGCGAGTTGCCCGCACCGGCGCCGAGCGCCACGAGCGAACCGTCGATCTGCCGGGCACCGGCCCGGTAGGCGAGTACCGAGTTGGCGACGCCGAAGCTCAGGTTCTGGTGACCGTGGTAGCCGACCTGCGCCTCGTCACCGAATTCCGCCACGAGCGCGGCGACGCGTTCGCCCGCGTCCTCCAGGATCAGCGCCCCGGCCGAGTCGACGACGTACACGCACTGGCAGCCCGCGTCGACCATGATCCGGCCCTGCTTCGCGAGCGCCTCCGGCGTCGACATATGGGACAGCATCAGGAAACCGACCGTCTCCAGCCCGAGCTCCCGCGCCGCGCCGAAATGCTGGACGGACACGTCGGCCTCGGTGCAGTGGGTCGCGATCCGGACCGCGCCCGCGCCGAGATCGGCCGCCACCTTCAGATCGCCGACCGTGCCGAGGCCGGGAAGGAGCAGCACCGCGATCTTCGAGCGCCGCGCCTCGTCGACCGCCGCGGCGATCAGCTTCCGCTCGTCGACCAGCGAGAACCCGTAGTTGAACGTCGAGCCGCCGAGCCCGTCGCCGTGGCTGACCTCGATCAGCGAGACGCCGCCGTCGTCCAATGCCCGGACGGTGTCGCGGACGTTCTTCTCGGTGAACTGGTGCGCCATCGCATGGCTGCCGTCGCGCAGGCTGGTGTCGACCAGCCGGACCTCACGGTCGATCTCGTCCCACTTCACGCCGCCACCTCCTGGGTCGCCAGCAGCTCGCCGACGCGGGCGGCCGCGGCCGTCATGATGTCGAGGTTCCCGGCGTACTTCGGCAGGAAGTCCCCGTTGCCGGCGACCTCCAGGAACACCGCGACCCGCGCCTGCCCGCTCCAACCCGGCCGGGGAGGGTCGAACTGCGGATCCGCTTTGAGCGTGTAGCCCGGCACGTAACCCTGAACCGTTTCGACCATCCGGTGGATGGATTCGGTCACCGCGTCGAAGTCCGCGTCCGGGTCGATCGCGCAGAACACCGTGTCCCGCATGATCATCGGCGGCTCGACGGGGTTGATGATGATGATCGCCTTGCCGCGGCTCGCTCCCCCGACGAGCTCGATCCCGCGCGCCGTCGTCGCGGTGAACTCGTCGATGTTCGCGCGGGTGCCCGGGCCTGCCGAGCGCGAGGAGACGGACGCGACGATCTCGGCGTAAGGCACCGGCGTCACCCGGGACACCGCGTGCACGATCGGGATCGTGGCCTGGCCGCCGCAGGTGATGAGGTTGACGTTCGGCACGTCGAGCCGTTCGGGCAGGCCGACGGCGGGGCAGGTGAACGGGCCGACCGCGGCCGGGGTCAGGTCGATCGCGCGGATCCCGGCGGCGGAGTAGCGCGGTGCGTTCGCCAGATGCGCCTTCGCCGAGGTCGCTTCGAAGACCAGGTCCGGCAGCTCGTCGCGGGACAGCAGCCAGTCGACGCCGCCGGCGGAGGTCTCCAGTCCCAGCTCGGCCGCCTTGGCCAGCCCGTCCGATTCGGGGTCCACGCCGACCATGTACCGCACCTCGACGTGATCGCTGCGCCTCAGCTTCGCGAGCAGGTCGGTGCCGATGTTCCCGGGACCGACGATCGCGGCCACCGCTTTCCGTTGCGCCATGTCAGGTGACGCTCCCCGAGCGGATAGGGCACACTCAACTCATGCGTGCCGCTGGGCGGAACGACGACCCGGAACGAACCGGAGCGGACGGCCTCGTGGCCGCCCGTGTCACCGCGCTGCTCTCCGCCTTCCGTCCCGGCGACGACGCGCTCGGCGTTTCCGAGCTCTCACGGCGGACCGGACTGGCGAAGTCGACCGTCCACCGGCTCACCGGGCACCTGGTCGCGACCGGACTGCTCGAACGCGAAGGAGCGGCGCTGCGGCTCGGGCTGAAACTGTTCGAGATCGGCCAGCTGGCGGTACGGCGCCGCGGCCTGGTCGAGGCCGCGCGTCCGTATCTCGCCGATCTCCGTGAGGCGACCAGGAACACCGTGCATCTCGCGGTCCTCGAAGGCACCGAGGTCGTCTATCTCGACATTCTGCGGGGTCCCGACGCGCCGTCGCTGCCGTCCCGGATAGGCGGCCGTTTTCCCGCGCACGCCACCGGTGTCGGAAAGGCGATTCTCGCGTTCTCGCCGGAATCCGTGGTGACCCAGGTGATCGACGCGGGATTGCCCAGGGTCAGCGTCCGGACGATCACCGCCGCCGGTCTGCTGCGCCGTCAGCTCGCCAAGGTCCGCGAAGACGGAATCGCTTTGGAGCGGGAAGAATCCGGTGTCGGTGTCGTCTGCGCCGCGAGCCCCTTGCTGGACTCCCAAGGCGTCGCGGTGGCGGCCTTGTCGATCTCCGGCTGGGCCAATCGCATGCACACCAACAGGGTCGCACCCGCGGTGCGGACCGCGGCCTTGGCGTTGTCCCGCACTTTGTAAATAATTCTCCGTTGTTTTATCGCGCGATGGAAACGCGCGGCTTCACGAGATCAAAAGAATGTCGTCAATTCAGCCGTGGTCACGGCGGATTTTCGAGCTAGGCTTTGACGGTGGTCCCCGTCGAGGTCAACGGCCGTCGCTTGGTCGGGGCGGCCGCCATCCGTCTGCTGTCGATCGACGTCGTCCTCACGCTCCTCGTGATCACGGGCGGCGCGCGTGTCATCAATCTGGCTTCGCCGACGCCGTCTCCCGCCACCGAACCGGCGACCGTCGCGCACGTGTTCGCCCTGAGCCACCTCACTTCCTTCACCGACACGGGCGTCACCGGGACGTCGCCGTTCGGCTGGGCCCAGCTCGCCGGGTACGCGCTGATCTCGCGGGCGTTCGAGCGCACCACCGTCCCGGTCACGGCGGTCCGGGAGACGATGGTGCTCGCGGCGGTGCTGTGCGCGGTGCTGCTGTGGCTGCTGGCGCGGCGGCTGGGCCTGCCGTTCTGGGCGGCGACGCTGGCCGTGGTGCTGATGGCGGTCTCACCGCTGGCGATCGGACTGCAGCGGGTGGTGCTCGTCGAGCATCTCGCGGTCACCTGGGTGCTGGCCGCGCTCGTCCTCGTCGCGACACCGCGCGTGCGGGCACGGCCATGGCATGACGTCCTCGCCGCGTCGTGTCTCCTCGCCGCCGTCCTCACGTCACCCTTGGCCTTGCTGGCCCTGCCGGCGGCGGGCTGGCTGCTCGCCCGGCGGCGGGAGTCGTCCCGGGTCGCGTTCACCGCCGTGGTCTTCACGCTCGGTCTCGGCGTCGCGTTCGGACCGGCCGGTCCGGTCTTGCGTCCGGAGCTGCCCGAGCCGGGGCCGCCGGGTATCGCCGCGTGGGTCGCGTTGGACCCCGTGTTCGTCGTGCTGTCGATGGTCGCGGTCGTCGCCGGGATGGTCCTGCCCCGGACGCGTCCGCTCGCCGTGTCGGCCCTGGTGATCGCGGCGGTCCTCGCTTTCCCCGCGATCCCCGTCGAACTCCCGCTCGCGCTGCTGATCCCGCTGACACCGCTGCTCGTCGGCGAGGTCGCGGCCACGGTCGCGGCGGGCAGGCGGCCCGCGGGACACCGCCTGAGCCCGGCACGCCGTCCCGTTTCGGCCGTCGTGCTGGCCACGGTGCTGACCCTCATCTCCGTCGCGGGCTGGGCGCACGGGTTCGACCGGCTGGGCCCCGGTTCGTCCGGCGGGACCGCACTCTCCCAGGCGCGGGAGTGGTTGCAGGACAACGCTTCCGGTGCCGTCGTCCTGGTCGACGACGCGAGCTGGACCGAGCTCGCCGCGGACGGCTGGCCGACCGGGTCGCTGATCCCGATCGGCTCGTGCGCGGTCTCCTGCGCCCTCCCGGAATGGGCCGTGCTGACCGCTTCCGGACAGCGCGACCGATCCCGCTTCCCCGCCGCGTCGGCGATTCTCGCCGGTACGACGAAGGTCGCGGTCTTCGGCTCCGTCACGGTGTCCCGCTTCGGTGACCCCAAGGATTCGCCCGGCGAGACCGAGGAATCCGGAGCGCGTTCCCGCGCCGGTGCCGCTTTGGCGGCGTCGGCGCAGATCCGGTGCGAAGGACGCACCCGCGACCTGCTGACCGCGGGCAAGGTCGATCCCCGCCTGATCGCGACCATCGCCGCGCTAGCCACCCTCCGCCCGGTCCGGCTGGTCGACTTTCCTTCCGTGCCCAGCGAAGCCGCCGCCGAGCAGCCACTGCGCCACTTGGTCGTCTCCAGTGGCGACGAAGCCGCCGTCGCCGACTTCTTCACCGGCCAGCGCGGCACGTTCCAGCCCGCGTCCGTCACCCGGGTGCGGGACGGAGTGCTCGTGACGTACCCGTTGTTCCCTCCGTCTGGACTGCTCACGCCGTTCTCGTCACCCTGAATCCCGGCAACGAAAGGTCCCGCCATGCGTCTGCTCACGATCCTGCTGAGACCCGCCGGCGTGCTCGCCGCCGCTTTGCTGCTGCTCGGTGGTCCGGCGCTCGCCGCGCACGCGGCACCCGGCCCCGGTGTCGGCTGGATCCGCGTCGGGCACCTCTCCCCCAAGGTCCCGCCGGTCGACATCTACTTCGCCGCCTTCGGCAAGCCCGAGAAGGTCGTCATCCGCAAAGCAGGCTACGGCGCGGTGACCCCGTACTCCTCGGTGGCTCCCGGCGCATACACGGTTTCGATGCGTCCCGCCGACGCCGCCGCGTCCTCGCCGCCCGCGCTGAGCGCGACGATCGAGATCAAGGAGGCGAGCGCGTACTCGATGCTGGTGTTCGCGAACGGTCCCGGTGGCGGTCTGCGAGGTGATCTGGTCCAGGACGATCTGTCGGCGCCGTCCGCCGGGAACGGACGGGTGCGCGTCGTCCAGGGTTCGGCCGCGCTGACACCGGTGAACGTCACCGGACCGGACGGGAAACCCGTGGCGAGCGGTGCCGCGTACGGCCTCACGACGCCGTACACCGATCTCCCCGAAGGCCGCTGGCCACTGAAGCTGACCTCCGGCGGCACCACTTCGGAGTCCACAGTGGACATCAAGGCCGGGTCGACGACCAGTCTGCTGGTGACCGAGAACGGCACCGGGCTGAAGACCGAGGCGATCGCCGACGGCGCCACCCTGCCGGACCCGCCGAAACTCGGCGTCGAGACCGGTGGTGGCGGGACCGCGCCGGAATCGGTGCCGTGGTGGCTTCTCGTGCTCCCGGTCGCGCTCGCTTTCCTGGTGCTCGTGCGGCGCACCGCCCGTGATCGCTAAGCGCGCGGTTTTTGTCCTTTTAGGACTCGTAGCGCTCACAGCCTGCGCCCCGGCTGTTCCCGCTCCGGCCGGGGCGGTCGCACCACCGGCCGTGTCCGGCCCGCTTCCGCTCCCGGCCAGGGCGAAGGTGTCGCCGGTCCGGCTGACCATTCCGGCGATCGGTCTCGACCAGGCGGGCCTGGTCCCGCTCGCCCTCGGCGCGGCGGGCGAACTCCAGGCGCCCGGTTGGTTCTCCGACATCGGCTGGTACGAGAACGGCCCGGTGCCGGGCGATCCCGGCCCCGCCGTCCTCGCCGCGCACGTCGACTCGCGCTCGGGGCCGGCGCCGTTCTTCCGGCTGCGCGAACTGCGGTCCGGCGACGAGGTGCGAGTCGTGCGGTCCGACGGCGCCGACGTCGTGTTCCGGGTCGACTCGGTCCAGCGCTACCCGAAGAACGAGTTCCCGACGCGGGCCGTCTACGGGCCGGCGCCAGGAAGCGCGCTCCGGTTGATCACATGCGGCGGAAGCTTCGACACGGCGAAACGGTCCTATCGGGACAACGTCGTCGTGTACGCCTCACAGCGCTGGGACTAGCCCGCGGCGCGCCAGCTCCGGCCGGACACCCTCGCCGAACCAGTACGCCTCCTCCAGATGCGGATATCCGGAGAGGACGAACTCCTCGATGCCGTGCGCGTGGTACTCCTCGATGAGGTCGGCGACCTCGCGGTGGCTGCCGACCAGGGCCGTGCCCGCGCCACCGCGCACCAGGCCGATGCCCGCCCACAGGTTCGGGTGGATCTCCAGACCGCGGACGCCGCCGTCGGTCTTCCCGCCGTGCAGTGCCGCCATCCGTTGCTGGCCAACGGATTCACTGGCGGACAGCTGCTTCTGCGTGTGGGCGATCCGCTCGGGATCGATCGCTTCCAGCAGTTTTCCCGCCTCCGCCCACGCTTCGGCCGACGTGTCGCGGGACAGGGTGTGCAGCCGGATGCCGAAGCGGACCTTCCGGCCTTGTTCCTCGGCGAGTTCGCGGACCTTGGCGATCTTCTCGGCGACCTGCGCGGGCGGCTCTCCCCAGGTCAGGTAGACGTCGGCGTGCTTCGCCGCGATCGGCAGCGCCGCCGGGGACGAGCCACCGAAGTAGATCGGCGGCAACGGATCGGGCGCCGCACGCGTGGTCGCGCCCTCGACCTTGAGATGCTCGCCGTCGTAGTCGAACGGCTTGCCGCTCCACACCCCGCGCACGATTTCGAGGAACTCGCCGGTGCGGGCGTAGCGCTGGTCGTGGTCGTGCCAGTCGCCGAACCTGCGCTGCTCGACCGCGTCGCCGCCGGTGACGACGTTGAGCAGCACTCGGCCTTGCGAGAGCCGCTGGAAGGTCCCGGCCATCTGCGCGGCCAGCGTCGGAGAGACCGTCCCGGGCCGGAACGCGACCAGGAACTTGAGGCTTCTCGTCTCCCGGATCAGCGCCGCCGTCGTCAGCCACGCGTCCTCGCACCAGGTCCCGGTCGGTGTCAGGACCCCTTCGAACCCGTTGGCCTCGGCGGCGCGGGCGACCTGCGCGAGGTAGTCGAGGCTCGGCTCACGCGCGGCGGACGCCCCGGCGGCCCGGCTGGCGTGGAAGTGCTCCACGATCGTGCGGCCGTCGCCGGTGGTGGGCAGGAACCAATGCAGCTTGAGCGTCACGGTTCCGAGCTTCGGCTTCCCGGGCGGGCCGGGTCAATCGCCGGCCCTCGCTTCCCGCGATCTGGACACCTCCGCATTCAGAGGACTAAATGCGGAGGTGTCGAGTCCCGCGCTGCGGGCGCAGGTTGTGAAAGCCACTTTCGCAACGTTGAAGGTTGCGAAAGTGGCTTTCACAACACGGGGTGGTTCGCCGGACCGCGCCGGGTCGGTCCCTGCGCCCCCACTCGAGTAAATGAAGGCCCCTTCCTTGCGCCTATCGCAAGGAAGGGGGCCTTCATGTACTTCTCAAGGTGTGAGGGTCGAGTTCGGGGCCAACGCAATTAGTCCTCTAAATGCGGAGGTGTCGAGTCAGCCGCCGAACATCAGCCGCCATTCGTCCAGCGACTTCGGCCGGAACACGAAGTTCGTGTCCTTCACCCGCGACAGGTTCGCCGACGGCTCGGCAGAGTACTGGTGCCCCGGGTAGACGACCGGATCCCCGTCGAGCCCGGCCAGCCATTGCAGGCTCCGGTAGATCGCCTCCGCGTCGCCGCCGGGGAAATCGGTCCGGCCACAGCCTTCGAGGAACAGCGTGTCGCCCGAGACGAGCCGTCCGTCGACCAGGAAGCACTGGCTGCCCGGGGTGTGTCCCGGCGTGTGCAGCAACCGGATCGGCACCGCGCCGACCTCGAGGACGTCGTCGTGCTCGTGCGAACGCAGGTCGGTTCCGGAGACACCGGTGATGCGGCGGACCCACTCCGCCTCGGCGCCGTTGACGTGGATCGGCACCTGCTCACGTTCCAGCAGTTCCGCGATCCCCGGCAGCGAGAAGCCCATCATCTCGCCGCCGACGTGGTCCGGATGGTGGTGCGTGGCGAGGACACCGGTCAGCCGCATGCCGTCGGCTTCCAGCAGGTCCAGCAGATCGCCGACGGCGTACGCCGGGTCGACGACGACCGCCTCGTTCGTCTCCCGGTCGCCGATCAGATAGGCGAAGTTGACCATCTGCGTCGCGACGGGATCCCCCACCGCGAAGTCACGGCCCGCGAGCAACTGCCGGAAGTACAGCCTGTCAGCCATGCGGACACCTTACGGCCCTATTCACCGGTCGTGCCGTCGGCCAGCTCCCGCAGGATGTCCAGATGCCCGGTGTGCCGCGCGGTCTCCTG
This sequence comes from Amycolatopsis oliviviridis, assembly GCF_014654365.1. Lineage (GTDB taxonomy): Bacteria > Actinomycetota > Actinomycetes > Mycobacteriales > Pseudonocardiaceae > Amycolatopsis > Amycolatopsis oliviviridis. The sequence continues at coordinate 682,206 of NZ_BNAY01000001.1, read as the reverse complement.
CAACACGTGCGCGAGCACCCACCGGACGGTGAACTTCCCCGACCGGCGCGCCCGATCGTCCGGCGAGACCCCGGCCAGCGACGACTCCGACAACGCCCACTCCGCGCGGTACGCCGCCACGACCGAACGCGGGTCGTCGTCCTCGGTCAGATCCCAGCTCGGATCCGGTGAGCCTTCCCACAGGGACGGCAGATCGGCGCCGCCCGCTTCGATCGAGAGCCACCAGCGCTCGACCGCGGTCAGATGCTTGAGCAGTCCCAGCGCGCTCATCCGAGGGGACGACGGCAGCGGTGTCGCGGCGGCCTGTTCCCTGGTCAGCCCGGCGACCTTGTTCACCGCGGTGGCGCGGAGGAAACGCAGGAAGTCCCACTGGATCCCGGCTTCGTCCTCGGCGATCCCGTCCGGCCAGGCCCGGTCCACCGGCTCGGCACTCGAACTCGTGTTCGACATCCGGCCACTCTACACATCGGACAGGACTAGGCTGACGCTTCATGTGGTGGGGACTGATTTGCGCGCTCTTCGCGGCCTGTGCGTACGGCGTCGCTTCGGTGATGCAGGCGATAGCGGCGAAGGCGACTTCAGGCACCGAAGACCGCGTCGATCCCCGGCTTCTCGTGCGGGTGCTGCGGCAGTGGAAGTTCGTCGCCGGCCTGGCACTGGACGTCGTCGGGTTCGTCGCCCAGGTCGCCGCGCTACGGGTGCTGCCGCTGTTCGTGGTCCAGGCAGCGCTGGCGGGGAGCCTCGCCGTCACCGCGGTCGCCGCGCGGGTGCTCGGCGTCCGGCTGGGCCGTCGCGAGTGGACCGCGGTCGCGGTCGTCTGCGCCGGGCTCGCCCTGCTCGGGATGTCGGCCGAAAGCGAAGGCTCCGACGCGACCGGGCTCGGGTTCCGGCTCGTGCTGGTCGGCGCGGTGGTCGTCCTCGGCACGGCCGGGATGTTCGCCGGCCGCGCGTCGCGGCGGATCCGGACACCGGCGCTGGGCCTGATCGCCGGACTGTGTTTCGGCGTGGTCGCCCTGTCCGGCCGGGTGCTCACCAGCCTCGCCCCGCTGGACCTGCTGACCGACCCGGCCACGTACACCCTCGGCGTGGCGGGCGCGCTCGCGATGTTGTTCTACGCCACCGCGCTGCAACGCGGCAGTGTCACCACCTCGACCGCGATGATGGTGATCGGCGAGACCGTCTTCCCTTCCCTGATCGGGGTTCTCGTCCTGGGCGACACCACGCGGCCCGGGTTCGCCGCCGTGGCGGCGGTCGGCTTCGTGCTCGCGGTCTCGGCGGCGCTGGCGCTCGCCCGCTTCGGCGAGCCCGCCCCGATCGAGCCGGTCAGCGCGCCGCTCGGCTGACCCCGCGCCGGGACACCAGCAGCCAGGCCAGGTACAGCCCGCCGATCGCCCCGGTCACGAGACCGACCGGCAGGCCGGCGAGGAACTGCTGGGTGATCAGATCGCTCGTCACCAGCAGGAGCATGCCCATCAGCGCGGCCGCGGCGAGCCCCGGTCCCGAGGACCGCGTGAGCCGTTTCGCCAGCTGAGGCGCGGCGAGGGCGAGGAAGGCGATCGGACCGGCGGCCGCCGTCGCGATCGAGCACAGCCCGACGCTGACGCCGAGCAGCACGATCCGGCTCCGCTGGACCGGCACGCCGAGCCCCATGGCCGAGTCGTCCCCCATCTCCAGCAGGGAAAGCCTTCTGCCGTAGACGAAGGCGGGCGGGACCAGGACGGCGATGGCGATCGCGACCGGGACGACGTGCTCCCAGCCGCGCCCGTTGAGGCCGCCGACCAGCCACGCCTGCGCCGCCAGCCCGTCCTGGTGGGCGGCCCGGGTGATCAGGTACGAGTTGAACGCGATGAGCATCGCGTTCACCCCGATCCCGACGAGGATCAGCCGGAAGGTGTGCACGCCGCCCTTGAACGCGAGCAGCGCGATGAGTGCCGCTGTCACGACCCCGCCGACGAGCGCGCCGAACGAGACCTGGAGCATCCCGCCGTGCACGACGATGATCGTCAGCAGCGCACCGGCGGCCGCGCCTTCGGTGAAGCCGATGAAGTCGGGGCTGCCCAACGGGTTCCCGGACAGGCTCTGCAGGATCGCGCCGCTGACCGCGAGCGCGCCGCCGACCAGCAGCGCGGTCAGCAGCCGCGGCAGCCGCAGCGTGGTCACGATGAACTCGGTGGCCCGGTCGCCGAAGCCGAACAACGTCTGGATGACCTCGCCGACGCTCAGCGGGTAGTCGCCGGTGGTCATGCTGACCGCGCCGACGAAGAACACGGCCACGGCCAGCAGCACGACGACGATCGCCGCCCGCGGGGTGACGCGCAGGGACAGTCCCCCGCCCGGGGTGCGCAGGACGCGGGTGGTCATCGGCGGGCGCTCCTTGGTCGTGGTCACAGCCGGGCCAGCTTCCTGCGGCGGCACAGCGCGATGAACACCGGTGCCCCGAGGAACGCGACGACGATGCCCGCCTGCAGTTCCTCCGGCGGGTTCAGCACGCGGCCGACGATGTCGGCGCCGATCAGGGCAATCGGCGCGAGCAGCATCGAGTACGGCAGGACCCAGCGCTGATCGGGGCCGACCAGCATGCGGGCGGCGTGCGGCACGGCGAGCCCCAGGAACAGGACCGGACCGATCGCCGCGGTGCCCGCGCCGCAGAGCAGCATCACCACGATCGCGCCGAGCACGCGGGTGCGGCCGACGTGGGCGCCGAGCGCCTTGCCGGTCTGGTCGCCGAGCGCGAGGACGTTGAGCGGGCGGGCGAGCAGCAGCGCGATGATCACGCCGATCACCACGAACGGCGAGATCTGCAGGAACACGTCCCATTTCCGGCCGCTGAGCGAGCCGACGTTCCAGAACCGGAACTGGTTGAACGTCTCGGGCATCAGCAGCAGCACGCCGACGATGTACGCCTGGAGCACCGCCATGACGGCCGAACCGGCGAGCACGAGGCGGTCCGGTGTGGCGCTGCGGCCCGCCGAGCCGAGGACGTACACCACGACCGAGGCGATCGCCGCGCCCGCGAAGGCGAACCAGATGTAGCCGAGCACGCTCGTGACGCCGGCGAACGCGATCCCCGAGACGACCGCGGCCGCGGCGCCGGTGTTGACCCCGAGCAGACCGGGATCGGCGAGCGGATTCCGGGTCAACGCCTGCATCACCGCGCCCGCGAGGCCCAGCGCCGCGCCGACGACGAGACCGAGCAGGGTCCGCGGGATGCGGAGGTCGTGGATGATCACCGCGTCGGTCGAGCCGTCGTTGTGCCACAGCACCGACCAGGTGGAGGTGAAGGGGATGCTCTTCGACCCCACCCAGATGCTGAGCAGGAACACGAGCGCCAGCAGGGCGAGCCCGAGCACCAGACCGCCTGCTCGGAACGTCCGAGCCGCCGCGCTCGGCGGGGACGCCGCGGCGGGCGCGCGTTCGGTGACGACCACAGGACCCTCCTTGTGAATGAGGCGCCGGAGTTCACCTCAACGAGCTATCAACTTAGACTAGCCTTACCTACGGAAACGAACGGGAGGCGCCGGTGCCCGCAACGGCCACCACCAGCCGGAGCGTCCTGCGCCAGGCGATCTCCGGACAGCGACGGCAGGTCACGCTCGCGTCCGTGCTCGCCGCCGGGCATCAGGGCGGCGAAGCACTCGTCCCGGTGATCATCGGCGTGGTCATCGACCAGGCCGTCGCCGGCGGTTCGGCGGGCACGCTCGTGCTCTGGCTCGCCGTGCTCGGCGTGGTCTTCGCCGGACTGTCCTACAGCTACCGGTTCGCCGCGCGAGCGGCCGAAGGCGCCTCGCTCCGGGCGGCGCACGATCTGCGCATCGCGATCAGCCGACGCGTCCTGCATCCCGGAGGCGGCGCCGAAAACGGCAAGCTGGCGGGCGAGCTGGTCAACATCGGCACCAGTGACGCGCAACGGGTCGGGGTCGTGAACGCGGTACTGCCGTTCGGGATCGCCGCCCTCGCCGGGGTCCTGGTCAGCGCCGTCGCCCTGCTGCGCATCTCGCTGCCACTGGGTCTCCTCGTCCTTCTCGGCACGCCGCCGCTGCTGTACCTCGCGCACCTCATCGGCAAGCCGCTGGAACGCCGCAGCGAGGCCGAACAGGAGCGCTCCGCGCACGCTTCGGGCGTCGCCACGGATCTGGTCTCCGGCCTGCGGGTGCTCAAGGGCATCGGCGCCGAACCGGCCGCGGTCGCCCGTTATCGCGACACGAGCCAAAACTCGCTCAAGGCGACCTTGCGCGCCGCGCGGGCCAAGGCCTGGCACGACGGCGCGGTGCTCGCGTTGACCGGGATCTTCATCGCGATCGTCGCCCTCGTCGGCGGCAACCTCGCGTCGTCGGGCTCCATCAGCGTCGGCGACCTCGTCGCGGCCGTGGGGCTCGCCCAGTTCCTGCTCACCCCGTTCCTGATCTTCTCGTGGGTCAACGGCGAACTGGCGCAGGGCCGCGCGTCGGCGTCCCGGGTCGCCGACCTGCTGACCACTCCGGCGGCGGTCGAAGCGGGCGACGGCGAACTCCCGTCCCCCGCCACCGGGAACGTCCGGCTGACCGAGGTCTCGTACGGCAGCCTTCGCGGTGTCGACCTCGACATCCCCGCCGGTCAGCTGATCGGCGTCGTCGCCGCCGATCCGGCGGCCGCGACCGATCTGCTCGACTGCCTCGGCCGCGCGGGTGATCCCACCAAGGGCAAGGTCCACGTCGACGGCATCGATCTGTCCACTGTGGACCCCGACCGGGTACGGGAGGTCGTCCTGGTCGCCGCGCACGACGCCGATCTGTTCGAAGGGACGCTGGCGGAGAACGTGGGGCCCGCCCCGGACGAGGCGCTGGTCGCGGCGGCGGCGGACGAGGTCGCGGAGGCGCTGCCGGACGGCACCGGGACCACGGTCACCGAGCGCGGACGTTCACTCTCCGGCGGCCAGCGGCAGCGCGTCGCCCTCGCCCGCGCGCTCGCCGCGGACGCGCCGGTGCTGGTCGTCCACGACCCGACGACGGCGGTGGACACGGTGACCGAGGCGAGGATCGCCACCGGGCTCGCCCGGCTACGACGAGGACGGACCACGATCCTGGTGACCACGAGTCCCGCCCTGCTCGCCGTGACCGATCGCGTCGTCGTCCTAGACGACGGCCGGGTCACGACCGAGGGCAGTCACGCCGCACTCGCGCACGAGCGCGCCGACTACCGCGCGACGGTGCTGTCATGACCCGTGAGCTCCTCCCCACCGCCGACGGCAAGCGGATCCGCGCCGTCCTCGGCGAACTGCTCAGTACCTCGAAGGCCCGGGCCGCCGGAGCGCTCCTGACCCTCGTCGGCGCGACCGCGATCGGGCTGCTCACCGCCCGCCTGCTCGGCCATATCGTCGACCTCGTCATCGAGAAGAGGCCCGCGGCCGAACTGGCCACCCCCGTGGTGGGGCTGGTCCTGGTCGCCGTCGCGCAGGCGATCGCGACGGCGGTGGGTGTCTCGCTGACCGCGAGGCTCGGCGAGACACTGCTGGCCGAGCTGCGCGAACGGTTCGTCGACCGGGCGCTGAGTCTCCCGCTGGAGCAGGTCGAACGCGCGGGCTCCGGCGACCTGACCGCCCGGGTCACCAACGACGTCACGGTGGTCGCGAGAGCGGTCCGCGACGCCTTGCCCGAACTGGGCCGCTCGGCGCTCACCATCGTGCTGACCCTCGGCGCGCTCGCCGTCATCGACTGGCGGTTCCTCCTGGCGGCGCTGCTGGCGACGCCGATCCAGTTGCACACCGTGCGCTGGTACGTCCGCAACGCCGTCCCGCTGTACGCGAAGCAACGGATCGCGACGGGTTCGCAGCAGCAGCAACTACTCGACACGATCGGCGGGGCGAAGACCGTCCGCGCGTTCCGGCTCGCCGACGCCCACGTGGAGCGGGTCCGGCAGCGGTCCGAGGGCGCGATGGACCTCATGCTGCGCGGGGTCCGGCTGATGACGAAGTTCTTCGCCCGGCTCAACCTCGCCGAGTTCATCGGCCTCTCGGCCGTGCTCGCGGCCGGTTTCCTGCTGGTGGGCGCCGACGCGGTGACCGTCGGCGCGGCGACCGCGGCGGCGTTGTACTTCCACAGCCTGTTCGGTCCGATCAACACCGCGCTGGCGCTGGTGGACGACGCGCAGGCGGCCGCCGCGAGCCTCGCCCGGCTGATCGGTGTCGCCGATCTGCCCGCGCCGCGCGAACCCGAGCGGCCCGCGAAACCCCTTGACGCCTCGGTGAAGGCGGCTGGGATCTCCCATTCCTATGTGGACGGACATCCGGTGCTGCGCGACGTCGACCTGAGTCTCTCCCCCGGCGAGCGGGTCGCGCTCGTCGGCGCGAGCGGTGCCGGGAAGACGACGCTGGCCAAGCTGATCGCCGGGATCCACACCCCGGGCTCCGGCACGATCTCCGTCGGCGGGGTGCCGCTCGACGAACTCGGGCCGTCCGCCACCCGGCAGGCGGTCGCGCTGATCAGCCAGGAGGTGCACGTCTTCGCCGGTTCGCTGGCGGACGACCTGCGGCTCGCCCGGCCCGGCGCGTCCGACGCGGAACTGCTGGCTGCGCTGGAAAAGGTCGGCGCGCGCGGCTGGGCGGAGGCGCTGGGCGAAGGCCTGGCGACCGTCGTCGGCGAAGGCGGGCATCAGCTGACCGTCACCCAGTCCCAGCAGCTGGCACTGGCCAGGCTGGTGCTGGCGGATCCGCCGATCGCGATCCTCGACGAGGCCACCGCCGAAGCCGGGAGCGCGGGTGCGAAGACCCTCGAAGCCGGCGCGGCCGCCGCACTAGAGGGCCGGACCGGTCTCGTCGTCGCGCACCGGCTGACGCAGGCGGCCGCCTCGGACCGGGTCGTCGTGCTCGACGCGGGCAAGGTCGTCGAGAGCGGGACGCACGACGAACTCGTCGCCTCCGGCGGTCGGTACGCAACGCTTTGGGCGGCCTGGTCGGACAACCGTTCACAGACGTGACCCTGGACGCAGCGGCACCGGTTGCAATCGGCCGTTCAGCGTCTTAGGTTAGGCAAACCTGAATCTCGATTAATCCGGCATTTCGCCGGATCGCCGATCATGAAGGACGGATGATGGCCCGAATCCCCACCCTCTCCGCCGTGCGCGGGCGCCTGAAGACCGCCGGTGTGCTGGCGTCCGCCCTGGTGCTGGCCGCCTCGCTCACCGCGTGCGGAGGAGGCGGCGAGTCGGCCACCCCGGCCGCGCAGAACTCCGCCGGCTCGGCGGTCGACGCGAACGCGTTCCCGACCACGATCGAGCACAAGTACGGCAGCACCACCATCACCCAGGAGCCCAAGCGCGTCGTCACGGTCGGCCTGACCGAGCAGGACGCGCTGCTCGCCCTCGGCGTGGTCCCGGTCGGTGTCACCGAATGGCTCGGCAAGTTCCCCGGCACCATCGCCCCGTGGGCGACCGACAAGCTCGGCGGCGCCCAGCTGCCCGAGGTCCTCAAGGACGTCGACGGGCCGCAGTACGAGAAGATCGCCGCGCTGAAGCCGGATCTGATCATCGCGCTGTACTCGGGTCTCACCAAGGAGCAGTACGACAAACTGGGCCAGATCGGCGTCCCGGTCGTCGCGCAGCCCAAGGAGTACAACGACTACGGCATCCCGTGGCAGGAGGCGACCAAGAAGGTCGGCCAGGCCGTCGGGCGCGCGACCAAGGCCAACGAACTGGTCAAGGGCGTCGAGGACAAGTTCGCCCAGGTCCGCAAGGAGCACCCGGAGTTCGAGGGCAAGTCGGCCCTGATGGCGTCGACCTACGAGGGCTACTTCGTCTACGGCAGCCAGGACCCGCGCTCGCGGATCCTCCAGTCGCTCGGCTTCAAGCTGCCCGCCGACCTCGACGCCGCCATCGGCGACAAGTTCGGCAAGAGCCTCAGTGCGGAGCGGACCGACCTGCTCGACCGCGACGCGCTCGTGTGGCTCATCGACACCCCGGCCAAGGCGCAGGAGATCCTGGGCAAGGACGCGCTGTACACCGGCCTGAAGGTGGCGAAGGAGAAGCGCGAGGTCTTCATCGAGAACGAAGGCACCTATGGCAGCGCGGTCTCGTTCGTGACCGTGCTGAGCCTGCCTTACGTGATCGACCGGATCGTCCCGCAGCTCACCGCGGCGGTCGACGGCGACCCGAAGACCGAGGTCAAACCGGCCAACTGAGCCCAGCCGAAGTACCTGAAGGCCCCCTTCCTTGCGCCTATCGCAAGGAAGGGGGCCTTCAGGTACTTCAGGTCGGTCAGTGCGGGAATCCCCAGGAGTCGTGCAGGGGAACGGTGATCTGCTTGAGCCAGGTCTTGGTGGTGAAGTCCCGGGCCTTGATGATCACCGAGCCGGGCGAGACCTCGACCTGCAGCCCCTGGTTGAACGCGCCGCCGAGCGACACTTCCCCGCCCTTGCCGTCGTCCGTCCAGCCGGTCTGGACGGCGGCGGTGTTGACCACCGTGAACCCTTCGAGATTGCCGGTACCCGGCACCACCCGGCGGACGACCCAGTCCGACAGGTTCAGGTCCCAGTGCGTGTGCCCGGAGAACAGGAACACGTCCTTGTAGCGGCCGAGGATCGACAGCAGCCTGTCGGGCTGGAGGTAGTCGGACCGGTAGAGCTTGTTGTGCGTACCGGAAACGGTGTTGGGCAGCGGGTGGTGGGTCAGCACCATCACCGGGCTGCGCCGGACCGACCAGTACCGCAGCCGCTGCTCCAGCCAGGTGAACTGCCGGTCGCTCATCCAGACCTCGTCCCACAGCTTGGGGTCGTGGTACTTGGCGTACCGCTCGGTGCCGAGGCAGAGCACCGGCACCCCGCCGAACGACGTCTCGTTGTAGACGGTGTTGCGGCCCGCGAACCGGTAGAAACTGCGGAACAGCGAGTCCTCGGTCGTCCCGTTGGGCCAGGTCTCCTGGGCGAGCGTGTCGGGATCCCGCCATTTCGGGACGTAGAACTCGTGGTTGCCGATGGCCCAGGCGATCTGACGCGGATGCGGGTGCTTGTCGAAGGTCTGGCGAAGCTGGGCGTACTCGAAGTCGTAGCCGCGCGGGGTGAGGTCACCCGCGATGCCGAGTCCCGCACTGCCCGGGTTGATCGCGTGCAGATCGTCGAGCGCGCTGCCGAAGTCGGTGAGATCGCCCTGGATGTCACTGATGATGTTGAACCGGACGACAGGCCACTGCGGACCCCACTTCGCTTGCGCCTGGGGCTGCTGCGCCTCCGCCTGACCCGGCAGCATCGCCGCCCCTGCCGCCGCGCCTCCGGCGGTCACCATGAAAGCTCTTCGATCCATAACGCGAACCGTACTCACGTTTTATGGCCGAATTCGGTCGTGCTTCTGAACAACGCAAGTCCGTGAAGGCCTCCTTGAGAGACCCAGAGTCTCCCAAGGAGGCCTTCACGGACTTGACGCCGAAGCGGGTCAGGACTCCATGGCCTTGACGAGCGAGGCCGGCCGCAGGTCCGTCCAGTTGGTCTCGACGTATTCGAGGCACTCCGGACGCGAGGCCGGTCCGAACTTCGTGGTCCAGCCCGCCGGGACCTCGACGAACTCGGGCCACAGGCTGTGCTGTCCCTCGTCGTTGACCAGCACCAGGTACGTGCCGTCGGGGTTCTCGAACGGGTTCGTCATGGCTTGTTCTCCTTTGGTGTATCCGATGAATCAGCCCGGCGTGTGAGCGCGTCCAGCGCGGCGAACCAGTCCTCGGCCAGGTCCCGTACCGACTCTTCGGTCAGCACCGCCTCCGGCCAGGACCAGTGTGCGCCCAATTCGGGACCGCCGGGGCGATCCTCGGTCAGGGCGTTGATCGTGAGGGCGTGCGAGACCGGCATTCCGTCGTCCGCCCCGATTTCGGCCGCCTCGGCTTCCGCCGCGTACGACCAGTCGGTCGCTTCGGGGACGCCGATCCGGCCGAGGTAGTTGAACTCGATCTGCGGCTTGGCGAACTTCGCGAGCTCAGGGCCGGTCCGCGGATCGAGGTACCGGAGCAGACCGTGCCCGATCCCGCCGTCCGGCAGCCCGTCCAGGTGCGCCTTGACCCGTCCGAGCGCGACATCGGCGGCCGCCCCGCCGTCGAACGCGTCGTCCAGATCGAGGTCGCCCAGGTCCAGGCACACCGGGACGACGCTGGTGAACCAGCCGACCGTCCGTGAAAGATCGGCACCACCGGCCAGTTCCTCTTCGCGGCCATGCCCCTCGACGTCGACCAGCACCGCCTGTCCCCCGTCCCTGCGCCACCGGGTGACGGCGAGCGCGAGCCCGGTGAGCAGGACGTCGTTGATCGTCGCCCCGAACGCCGAGGGGACGCGGGACAGCAGCGGCGCAGTCCGCGAGGCGGGCAGTGTCAGCGACAGCTTCTTCACCGTCCCCACCACGTCCCGAGCGGGGTCGAGCGGCCGGTCCAGCACGAGCGGATCCGCACCGCCCAGCACCGACTTCCACCGATCCAGCTCGCCACCACGGTCCTGTGTGGACAGATCTCGCGACCACCGCCGGAACGACGTGACCACCGAGGGCAGCTCCGGCACCGCGCCGAGGGCGACCGACTCCCACGCGGAAGCGAGGTCCGGCAGCAGGATCCGCCACGAGACGCCGTCGACGGCCAGGTGGTGGATCATCAGCAGCAACCGTCCTGGCCCTGCCGTTCCCGCGTCGAACCACGTCGCGCTCAGCATCACGCCGGCGTCCGGGTCCAGACGGGACCGCGTCGGCTCCGCGTGCCGCTCGATCAGCGCGAACAGATCACCGTCCGCAGCATCGACGCGTTCGATGACGACGCCGTCGGACTCGGCGACCCGGAGCGCCCAGCCGTCCACCGACCGGTCGAGCCGCGCGCGCAGCATGTCGTGCCGTTCCATGATGGCGCCGAGCACGGTCTTGAGCTGCTCGCCGCTCATCCCGGACGGAGTCCGCAGCAACGCCGCCTGGTGGTAGCCCGCGATCGGCCCGCCGAGTTCGCGGAGCGCGTGCATGATCGGCGTGAGCCCGATGGCGCCGTCGTCCGCCAGGCTCTCGGCGACCTCGGCCAGCGCGGCGACCGTCCGGTGCGCGAACACCTCGTGCGGCGTGATCTTCAGCCCGGCCGCGCGGGCCCGGCCGACCAGCCGCATCGCGACGATGCTGTCCCCGCCGAGGGCGAAGAAGTCGTCGTCGGCGCCGAGTTCCGGGATGTCGAGCACTTCCGCGAAGAGCGCGCACAACGTCTTCTCGTTCGCGGTCTCGGGTGCCCGGCCACCGGCCAGCTCGGCGTAATCCGGGGCGGGCAGCGCCTTGCGGTCCAGCTTCCCGTTGGACAGCACGGGAAGCACGTCGAGCGTGACGAACGCCGCCGGGACCATGTACTCCGGCAACGTCTCGGCCGCGAACCGCCGCAGCTCCTCACGATCCACAGTGGACACCACGTAGGCCACCAGCTGTTTCACCCGTGGGCGGTCTTCGCGCACCAGGACGACGGCCTGCGTGACGTCGCCGTGCCGTTCGAGCACGGCTTCGACCTCGCCCGGTTCGACCCGGAAGCCGCGGATCTTCGCCTGGTCGTCGGCGCGCCCACCGAAGTCGAGCCGCCCGTCCGCGGTCCACCGGGCGAGGTCGCCGGTGCGGTACATCCGGGCGCCCGCCGGGCCGAACGGATCCGCCACGAACCGCTCCGACGTCAGCGCCGCCCGCCCGAGATAGCCCCGGGCGAGACCGGAACCGGCCAGGTACAGCTCACCGGTGACCCCGGGCGGCACCGGCCGCAGCGCCGCGTCGAGCACGTAGGCTCGGGTGTTCGCGACCGGGCGTCCGACCAGCGGCTTCTCGCTGTCACCGATCCGCGCGACCAAGGCGTCCACTGTGGACTCAGTCGGCCCGTACAGGTTGAAAGCCTCGGTTCCATCCAAAGTGGCCAGACGACGCCAGAGACTCTCGGGCACCGCTTCGCCGCCGACGCCGATCACGGCCAGCGGGCAGCGGTCGCCGTCGAGCAGGCCGGCCTCCGCCATCTGCGCGAAGAACGACGGCGTGACCTCGATGAAGTCGAACCCGTCCCGTTCGATCATCGCGGCGAGGCGTTCGGGGTCACGCCGGGTCTCCTCGTCCACGACGTGCACGGCGTGCCCGTCGAGCAGCCACAGCTGCGGCTGCCAGGAGGCGTCGAAGGAGAACGACCACGCGTGTCCCACCCGCAGATGCGGTTTGCCGGTGGCCTCGACCGCGGGCCGGTGCAACGTGGCGCGGTGGCTGTGGAACAGGTTCACCACACCGCGATGAGGGACGACGACTCCCTTGGGCGTCCCCGTCGAACCCGACGTGTAGATCACGTACGCCGGGTGCTCCGGGCCGAGCGGGCGGACGCGGTCTCGATCGGTGAGGTCGTGCGCCTGCCGGTCCTCGGTGACGAGCGCGCACAACGCCAGCGTCTCGATCTCGGTCCGGGGCAGCGACTCCAGCAGCTCGGGCTCGGTCAGGATCGCCTTGGGCCGCGCGTCGGACAGCATCGCGGCCAGCCGGTCCGCCGGGTGGTCCGGGTCGAGCGGCAGGTACGCCGCCCCCGCCTTGTGGACCGCGAGGATCGCCAGCAGGACGTCCGCCGAACGCGGCAGCGCCAGTGCGACGAAGTCCTCGGCGCCGAGCCCGTGGGCGACCAAGGCCCGGGCGAGCCGGTTGGCGCGTTCGTTCAGCTCGGTGAACGACCAGGTGATCTCGCCGGACACCACCGCGGTCGCGTCCGGCGAACGCCGGACCTGGTCCTCGAACAGACTGGCCACAGTGGACGGTGCGACGGCGAGCGTCGTGTCGTTCCACTCGCGCACGATCAGGCCAAGATCGGCCTCGGCCAGGATGTCGGCCCTGCCGACCGGGGCGTCCACATCGGACACCATCGCGGCGAGGACCCGTTCCATGGCGGCCGGGAGCCGTTCCGGCAGGCCGGCGTCGAACAGATCGGAGCGGTACTCGGCGGTGAGTTTCAGGCGTGAGCCGGGTTCCACCGCCCACGTGAGCGGGTAGTGCGTGGAGTCCTCGTGGCGCACGATCTCCCCGCGCAGCCCGGCTCCGGTCTCGTCCTCCTCCGCGCCCGGGTAGCTCTCGAACACCACCAGCGTGTCGAACAGCTCCCCCAGCCCGGCGCCGCGCTGGATGTCGGCGAGCCCGAAGTGCTGGTGCGCGAGCAAACCGGACTGCTCGTCCTGGACCCGGTCGAGGAGCGCGCCCAGCTTCTCGGCGGGGTCGACCTCGATCCGCACCGGGATCGTGTTGATGAACAGGCCGATCATCCGCTCGACCCCGGCCAGTTCCGGCGGGCGCCCGGCGACCGTCGCGCCGAACACGACGTCCGATCGGCCGGTCAGCCTGCCGAGCACGATGCCCCACGCCGTCTGGACGAGGGTGTTCAGCGTCAGCCCGCGTGAGCGCGCGAGCTCGGACAGCGCACCGGTCGCCTCCTCGGACAGCTCCAGGGCCAGCCGTTCCGGAAGGGCCGGGACCCGCTGGGGGTCGTGCGGGACGAGATGCGTCGGCTCGGTGAGCCCGTCGAGCGCCTGTCGCCAAGCGGTTTCCGCCGCCTCGCGATCCTGCTCCTCGACCCAACCGAGATGGTCGCGGTACTGGCGGGCCGGTTCCGGCTCGGCGCCGGCGTACAGCTGGGACAGCTCTGCGAACAGCTGCGGAACCGACCAGCCGTCGAGCAGGACGTGCTGGTGGGTGAACACCAGCCGGTGCCGCCCGTCGGGCAGGGCCAGCAGCAGGAACCGCAGCAGCGGCGCGGACGCCGGATCGAACCGGCGCCGATCGTGAGCCATCTCCGTCTCGACGGCGTCCGCCGAGTCCAGGAAACGCCAGGGCACGGTGACCGAACGCGCCACCAGCGCGACCGGACGGCCGGACGCGAGGTAGCGGTAGCCCGTGCGCAGGACGGCGTGCCGATCGACGAGCGCCTGAGCGGCGTCGCGCAAGCGACCGGGATCGAGCGGTCCGTGGAGATCGAACGACACCTGGACGGTGTAGACGTCGGGACCGCCGCCGTCCATCGTCGCGTGGAACAGCAACCCGGCCTGCAACGGCGTCAGCGGCCACACCTCGGCGGTGTCCGGTGCGACGTCGAGGATCTCGGCGCGTTCGCCCGCGTCGAGCTCCACCAGCGGCTTCCCGCTGTCCGACGCGGGCGCGTCGAGCCGCACCGTGCTGACCTCGGCCAGGGCCGCGACGGTCCGGTGCCGGAAGACGTCGCGCGGGCTGAGCTGCAGCCCGGCGCTCCGCACGCGCCCGACCAGCTGCATCGCGACGATGCTGTCCCCGCCGAGGCGGAAGAAGTCGTCGTGGATACCGACTTTCCCCAGTCCGAGGACGCCGGCGACGAGCGACGCGAGCAGTTCTTCCCGCGGTGTCCGCGGCGCGTCGCCGGAGACCGCGACGGCGAAATCGGGGGCGGGCAGCGCCTTGCGGTCGAGTTTCCCGTTGGGGGTCAGCGGGAACGCGTCCAGCGTCACAAACGCCGACGGCACCATGTACTCGGGCAGCGTCGCCTCCGCGAGCCGCCGGGTTTCCTCGATGTCGGCCTCGCCGGTCAGGTACGCGACGAGCCTGCCTTCCCGCAGCACCACCCGCGCGGAGAGCACGGCTTCGATCTCGCCGAGTTCGATCCGGAACCCACGCAGCTTGACCTGGTCATCGGCGCGGCCGAGGTAGTCGAGCGCGCCGTCGGCACGCCACCGGGCGAGGTCGCCCGTGCGGTACATCCGCTCCCCAGGCGCGAACGGGTTCGCGACGAACCGCTCGGCGGTCAGCCCGGGCCGGCCGAGGTAACCGCGCGCGAGTTGCGCGCCCGCCAGGTACAGCTCGCCCGCCACGCCCGGCGAGACCGGCCGGAGCCGGGCGTCCAGTACGTGCACCCGGGTGTTCCACACCGGACATCCGATGGGGGCGGTGTCGTCGACGACCGCCCAGGAGGTCACGTCCACCGAGGCCTCGGTCGGCCCGTACAGGTTGTGCAGCGGGACGTCCACGCGGGCGGCCAGTTCCGGCGGCAGCGCCTCACCGCTGCAGAGGACCCGGCGGACGCCGTGCCACCGCGGCGCTTCGGCGAGGAACGCTTCCAGCATCGACGGGACGAAGTGCAGGGTCGTGATCCGCTGGTCGCGGATCAGCTCCTGCAGGTACCGCGGATCGCGATGACCGTCCGGTTTGGCGACCACCAGGGTCGCGCCGGTGATCAGCGGCCAGAAGAACTCCCATACCGACACATCGAAACTCGACGGCGTCTTCTGCAGAACACGATCCTCGGCCGTGAGCCCGTACTCGGCCTGCATCCACAGCAACCGGTTGACGATGCCCTCATGTGGGACCACGACACCCTTGGGGCGGCCGGTCGAACCGGACGTGTAGATCACGTACGCGGGCGAAGCCGGATCCACCACCCGGCCCAGGTTCTCACCGGAGTAGCCGTCCAGTGCGGGCAGTTCGTCGAGAACGACCGCGGGAGCGGCGTCTTCCAGCATGAAGGCCAGGCGGTCGGCCGGATAGTCCGTGTCGAGCGGCAGATAGGCCGCGCCCGCCTTGTGCACCGCGTGCAGCGCGACGACCAGGTCAAGCGAGCGGGGCAGTGACACCGCGACCACCGACTCCGCACCCACACCCTGCTCGACCAGCCACCGCGCCAAGCGATTCGCTCGCGCGTTGAACTCGGCATACGACAGCTCAGCGTCCTCGAACACCACCGCCGAAGCATCCGGAGTCCGCGCCACCTGCGCCTCGAACAACTCCGGCAACGTCACCACCGGGACCTCGTGCGCCGTGTCGTTCCATCGGTCGAGCAGCGCGCGCTCGTCCTCGTCGAGGACGTCGACCGCGCCGACCGGGAGCGCGGGCTCGGCGGCCACCTGCTCCAGCACGGAGACCAGACGCCGCGCGAAGCCTTCGGCCGTGGCGTGGTCGAACAGGTCGGCGCTGTACTCGATCGCGCCCGAGATCCCGCCGGTGTTCTCCAGGAATCCGAATTCGAGGTCGAACTTGGCGACACCCTGTGCGAAGTCCTCCTGCTCCGCACGCAGGCCGGGCAGCGTCAGCCCGTCGCCGGATCCGGGCAGGTAGACCACCATCGTCTGGAACAACGGATGCCTGGCCAGCGAGCGTTCCGGGTTGACCGCGTCGACCAGCCGCTCGAACGGCAGGTCCTGGTGCTCGAAGGCGGCGAGGTCCGTCGCCCGCACCCGCGAGAGCAGTTCGGCGAACGCCGGGTCGCCGGACAGATCGGTGCGCAGCACGAGCGAGTTCACGAAGAAGCCGACCAGCGGCTCCAGCCGTTCGTCGGTGCGGCCGGAACTCGGCGCGCCGAGCGGGATGTCGTCCCCGGCCCCGAGCCGGTGCAGCAGTACCGCGACCGCGGCCTGCGCCAGCATGAACATGCTGACGTCGTGCCGCCGGGCCACCTCGCGCAGCCGTTCGGTGAGCGCGGCCCCGATCGGGAAGGTGACCAGACCGCCGCGGTGGCTCGACTCGGCCGGACGGGGCCGGTCCGACGGCAGTGCCAGCTCGTCCGGCAGGCCCGCCAGGGCTTCCTGCCAGAACTCGAGATGCCCGGAGGCCGTCGAGCCGAGCAGTTCCCGTTGCCACAAGGCGTAGTCCGCGTACTGGACCGGAAGCTCGGTCCACTGTGGACCGTGACCGGCGAGCCGTGCCCCGTATGCCGTGGCGAGGTCGGCCATCAGCGGTACCTGTGAGCCCTCGTCCGTGGCCACGTGGTGCAGCACCAGCAGGAGGACGTGCTCCCGCGGCGACACGGCGAAGATCGTGGCCCGGATCGGGAGTTCCTCGTCGAGGGCGAATCCGCGCCCGGCTTCGGCGGACAGCCGCGACGGCAGATCCGCGGCCTCGGTGAACACGACCTCCGGGCGCGCGTCGGTGAGGATCCGCTGCGTGACGACGTCGCCTTCCTCGACGAACACGGTCCGGAGCGTTTCGTGCCGCTCGACGATGTCGCCGATCGCCGCGCGCAGCGCGTCCGCGTCCAGTTCGCCGTACAGGCGCCAGGCGAGCGGGATGTTGTAGGTCGGCGTGGCGCCTTCGAGCCGGTACAGGAACCACAGACGTTGCTGCGCGGGCGAAAGCGGCAGCACGTCCGGCCGGTTCCCGGCGCTGAGGACCGGGTGGGCCGACGGTTCCGCGAGCCGTTCGGCGAGCGCCGCGACCGTGGGGGCGTCGAAGACGTCACGGACCGAAACCGTGGCGTCCAGGGTCGCCGAGATCCGGCTGACCAGGCGCATCACCAGCAGCGAATGCCCGCCGAGGGTGAAGAACCCGTCGTCGATCCCGACCCGTTCGACGCCGAGCACGTCGGCGAACAAGGCGCACAGAGCTTCTTCCCGCGAATTCCGGGGTTCGCGGCCTTCGGTGCTCGCGAACTCGGGAGCGGGCAAGGCCTTGCGGTCGAGTTTGCCGTTCGGGGTCAGCGGGATCTCGTCGAGCGTCACGAACGCCGAAGGCACCATGTGCTCGGGCAGCTTCGCGGCGACCTCGTCCCGCAGCCCGTCGTCAGAACCCACGACGTAGGCGACCAGCCGGTCTTCGCGAGCGACGACCACGGCACGTGTGACGGACGCCGACGCGGTCAGGGCAGCCTCGACCTCGCCGAGTTCGACCCGGAAGCCGCGGATCTTGACCTGGTCGTCGACCCGGCCCAGGAATTCCAGCACGCCGTCGTCCGACCACCGCGCGAGGTCCCCGGTGCGGTACATCCGCTCCCCCGGGCCGCCGAAGGGATCCGCGACGAACCGCTCGGCGGTCAGCCCCGGCCGGGCCAGGTACCCGCGTGCCAGCTGCGCGCCCGCGAGGTAGAGCTCACCGGGGACACCCGGTGGGACCGGGTTGAGCCGAGCGTCGAGCACGTACGTCCGCGTGTTCCACACCGGACGTCCGATCGGCACGGACGGCGTGGTTTCCGCACCGGCCCGCCATGCCGTCACGTCGACGGACGCTTCGGTCGGGCCATAGAGGTTGTACAGCGGGACATCGACGCGGGCGGCCAGTTCGGACGGCAGCGCCTCACCGCTGCAGATCACCCGGCGCAGCCCCGTGCAGTCCGCGGTCTCCAGGAACAGGGCGAGCATCGACGGGACGAAGTGGACGGTGGTGATCCCGGCGGTGCGGATCAGGTCCGCGAGGTACGCCGGGTCCTTGTGGCCCTCGGGCCTGGCGACCACCAGCGTCGCGCCGGTGATCAGCGGCCAGAAGAACTCCCACACCGACACATCGAAACTCGACGGCGTCTTCTGCAACACCCGATCATCAGCCGTGAGCCCATACTCGTCCTGCATCCACAACAGCCGGTTGACGATGCCCGCGTGAGGCACGACAACACCCTTAGGGCGGCCGGTCGAACCCGACGTGTAGATCACGTACGCAGGCGACGAAGGATCCACCACCCGGCCCAGGCTCTCGCCCGAGTAGCCGTCCAGAACCGGCATTTCATCCAGGACGACCGCAGGAGCGGCGTCTTCCAGCATGAAGGCGATGCGATCGGCCGGGTAGTCGCGGTCGATCGGCAGGTAAGCCCCGCCGGCCTTGTGCACCGCGTGCAGCGCGACGACCAGGTCAAGTGACCGGGGCAGCGACACCGCGACCACCGACTCCGCACCCACACCCTGCTCGACCAGCCACCGCGCCAGCCGGTTCGCCCGCGTGTCGAACTCGGCATACGACAGCTCAGCGTCCTCGAACACCACAGCGACAGCATCCGGGGTCCGCGCCACCTGCGCCTCGAACAACTCCGGCAACGTCACCACCGGAACGTCGTGCGCCGTCTCGTTCCAGAGCGCGAGTCGCGCGCGCTCGTCCTCGACGAGAACGTCGAGTAGGGCGACCGGCCGGTCCGGTTCGGCGGTGACCTGCTCCAGCAGGGACCTGAGCCGGGCCAGCAAGCTCGCGGCCGTCGCCTCGCCCGCGAGATCTTCGGCGTACTCCAGCATCAGGGTGGCGGTGTCCCCGTCGTCGACCATCGTGAAGTGCAGGTCGAACTTCGCCATGCCGGTGTCCATCTCGAACCACTCGGCGGGCAGCCCGAGCACGTCGTGGGCACCGCTCTGCCGGTGGTAGCCCACCATCACCTGGAACAGCGGATTGCGGCCCGGCACGCGAGGCGGGTTCAGCTCCTCGACGACGCGCTCGAACGGCAGGTCGCCGTGGGAGAACGCGGCCAGATCGGCCTCACGCACCCTGTCCAGCAGCGTCGCGAACGTCGGCTCGCCGGAGAGATCGGTCCGCAGGACCAGCGTGTTCACGAAGAACCCGACGAGATCGTCGAGCGCAGCGTCGGTGCGTCCCGCGATCGGGGCACCCAGCGGGATGTCGTCCCCGGCGCCGGTCCGGTGCAGCAGCGCGGCCACCGCCGCCTGGAGCACCATGAACGGGCTCGCTCCCGCCTTCGCCGCCAGGTCGCGCACGGCGGCCGACAGCTCCGCGGACAGCGGAGACTTGACCTTTCCGCCGTTGCCGGTCGGCTGGAGCGGACGCGGTCGGTCCAGCGGCAACGCCAGCTCGTCGGGCGCTCCGCGCAAGGCGTCGGTCCAGAACGCGACTTGATCGGCGCCGCGCTGGTCGAGGAAGTCCTTCTGCCACAGGGCGAAGTCGGCGTACTGCACCGGAAGTTCCGTCCACACAGGACTCTCACCGCCGAGCCGGGCCTGATAGGCCGAGGTCAGGTCGTCCAGGAACGGGCGATCGGACCATTCGTCGGTCGCGCTGTGGTGCAGGACGAGCGAGATCACGTGGTCGCCGCCGCCGAGCCGCAGGACCCGCAACCGGACCGGGATCTCGCGTGCCAGGTCGAACGGCGTCCTGGACAGCGAAGCGATCCGGTTGTCCAGCCCGGCCTCGTCGCACTCTTCGACGGCGAAAGGGATCTCGGGCGCGTCGAGAACACGCTGGTACGGCTCGCCGTCGTGCTCCTCGAAGACGGTCCGCAGGACCTCGTGCCTGTCGAGGACGTCGCCCAGCGCGGCACGCAGGGCTTCGAGATCCAGGGTTCCTCGCAGCCGGAAGGTCAACGGGAAGTTGTACGCGACCGCGTTCGTTTCCATCCGGTCGACGAGCCAGAGGCTGCGCTGGGCGGCCGAAAGCGGGATCCGTCCGGAACGTTCGGCGCGGACCACCGGCGGCCGTGCCGGTTCGCCGCCGCCCGCACGGGCGGCGAGTTCGGCGACCGTGGGCGCCTCGAACAGGTCACGGATCGCCAGTTCCGCGCCGAGTTCGGTCCGGGCCCGGCTGATGAGCCGGGTGGCGAGCAGCGAATGACCGCCGAGGTCGAAGAAGTTGTCCTCGACGCCGACGCCGTCCAGCCCGAGGACCTCGGCGAAGAGCGCGCACAACGTCTCCTCCCCGGCGGTCTCGGCCGGACGGCTTTCGGCGAGCCGCACCGCTTGGTCGGCCTCCGGGAGCGCCCGCGTGTTGAGCTTGCCGTTGTCGGTCAGCGGCAGGGCGCCCAGTGTGACGAACGCGGCCGGGACCATGTAGTCCGGCAGTTCCGTCTTGAGCCTGTCGCGCAGGCGTTGCACCAGTTCACCGCCACCGCGGGCGGCGGTCGGGCTCGTGGCGTACTTGGCCAGGTTCGTGCCGGCCGAGACCGGCTGATGCACCCCGGCGACCAGCGCGTCCGGCTGTCCCTTGTGGACGAACACCGCTTCGAACGCGCCGTCGGCCGACCAGGTGCAGTACACCCGGAAGCCTTGCCTGTCCCCGAGTTCGTGCACGTCCTCGGGCTCGATCCCGGCGGGGGCGCGGAACAGGTCCAGGACGTCGATGAGCGGCGCGCCGGCGTCCAGCGCCCGGGTCGCCTCGACCTCGGAGGTCTGCCGGGCGTCCGGGATCCGGCTCACACGCAGCGTTTCCGTGCCGATGAGCCGCTCCTCCAACGCGGCGAGGGAGCCGACCTCGTCCCAGAGCAAGCGTGGCGCCTGCGCGACCGACAGGGTCCCGGCCGGCTCCTTGATGAGGATCGCGTCGTACCGGTAGCGGCTCAGCTCGTTGTGCAGCCGGGCGCGTTTGATCCGGACCTGCGCGGCGACCGACGGCAGGCGTCCCGCGAGCGCGGTGAAGTAGTCCGGGTCGATCAGGAGTTCCTTCTCCAGCGCGGCTCCGCGTTCGATCGCCCGCCGCACCTGGGCGACGTCGGAGGTCGCGTCGGCGCGGGTCAGCTGGATCGCGGTGTGGAAGGCGCGGGCGAGCCGCAGGTTCCGGACGTCGCCGACGAACAGCGCGCCCCCCGGTGCGAGCAGGCCGATCGCCTTCGTGAGGACGTCGGTCAGGTAATCGACGCTCGGGAAGTACTGGATGACGGAGTTGATCACGATCGTGTCGAACCGCCCGGCGGGCAGGCCGTCGAACACGTGCGCCGGCTGGGCGCGCAGGTTCACCTTGGCCGCCAGCTCCGGATCCTGTTCCAGCTCGCGGTTCAGCTTGGCGATCACCGGCGCGGCGAGGTCGGTGCCCCAGTACTCCCGGGCCAGTGGCGCGATCTGCCCCATCAGCAGACCGGTGCCGACGCCGATCTCCAGCACTCGTTCCGGTTTCAGCTCGGCGATCCGGTCGACGGTCGCCCGCCGCCATTCCCGCATGTGCTCCAGCGGGATCGGGTCGCCGTCGTAGCTGGAGTCCCAGCCGGCGAAGTCCTCGGTGAACAACGCCGTCGGGATTTCGGTGTACTCGTCGGAGTAGATCTGCTGCCACTCGCCGACCTGGTCGGCCTCCGCCTCGGCCCGCGCGTCCCCGCTCAGTTCGGCCGGGACGACGTAGCCGATCAGGCGCTGCAGCCCGGGTGCCGACGGGTCGGGCCGCGCGATGACGGCCGCCTGCGCGACCTCCGGGTACCGGCTGAGCGCGGTCTCGATCTCGCCAAGTTCGACGCGGTAGCCGCGGATCTTGACCTGGTCGTCGGTGCGGCCGAGGAAGTCGAGATTCCCGTCCGCGCGGCGGCGCACGAGGTCACCGGTGCGGTACATCCGCCCGCCCCCGGGGACGAACGGGTCGGCGACGAACCGTTCCGCGGTCAGGCCGGGACGGCCGAGGTAACCGCGGGCCAGCCCCTCACCGGCGATGTAGAGCTCTCCGGCGACGCCGTCGCGGACCGGCCGGAGCCAGGCGTCCACGATGTAGGCGCGGGTGTTCCAGATCGGTTTGCCGACGGTCGGGGTGTCGCTGTCGGTGGTGCCGCCGCCGAGGGTGTTGATCGTGTACTCGGTGGGGCCGTACAGGTTGTAGCCGTAGGTGCCCTCGGTGTCCCGCAACCGGTTCCACACCGACTCCGACACCGCCTCGCCGCCGAGCAGGACGAGCGCGGGCCGGTGCCCCTCCAGCAGCCCTTCCTCGATCAGCAGGTGCGCGTACGTCGGCGTCACGTTGACGACGTCGACCTCGTGCTCGTCGCAGTACGCCACGAGCGCCCGCGCGTCGCGCCGCAGTTCTTCGTCGCAGACGTGGACCTCGTGCCCCTCGACGAGCCACAGCAGCTCTTCCCAGGACATGTCGAAGGCGAACGACACGGTGTGCGCGATCCGCAGCCGCCGCCCGCCCGCGGCCGCGATGGCCGGGGCGAAGATCGCGCCCTGGTGGTTGAGCTGCATGTTCGTCAGGCCGCGATACGGCGTGACGACGCCCTTGGGTTTGCCCGTCGAGCCCGACGTGTAGATGACGTAGGCCGGGTGTTCCAGGCGGTCCGCGCGGCCTCGCGCGAACAGCGGGCGTTCGGCGTCGGAGATCGGGCCGCCGCCGAACGCCCTGTCTTCGTGGTCGTCGACGAGGACCCGCGGCGTGGCGTCGGGCAGCGTCGCGGACACGTCCTTTGTGGACACGAGGCACAACGGCCTGGCGTCCTCAAGCATCACCGCGAGCCGGTCGGCCGGATAGTCGAGTTCCAGTGGCAGGTACGCGGCGCCGGTCCGCAGCACGGCGAACAGCGCGACGACCATGTCGATCGACCGCGGCAGCCCGAGCGCGATCACCTGCTCCGGCGCGGCGCCCTTCGCCAGCAGCAGCCTGGCCATCCGGTTGATCCGCGCGTCGAGTCCGGCGTAGGTCAGCTGCTCGTCGCCGAACACCACGGCCGTCGCGTCGGGAGTCCGTTCGGCCTGGGCCGCGAGCAGGTCCGCGATCGTGTCCTCGATGACCGGATGCTCGGCCTCGGCCCAGCCCGCCTCCAGCGCCGCGCGGTCCTCGGCGGACACCGTCGCGAGCGCGGCGACCGGTTTCGCCGGATCGCCGACGATCTGCGTGACCAGGGACGTGAACCGGCCCAGCACCGACGCGGCCTCGTCCGCGTCGATCACGTCGTCCCGGTAGGACAGCGTGATCCGGATTTCCTCGCCGGGGGTCACCACGAGCGTCAGCGGGTAGTGCGTCGCGTCGATGTTGAGCAGGCCGGTGATGCCGTGCCGGTGGCGGAGGCCGTCGCGCCGCTCGTCGCCGTCCGCGTTGCGCAGCACGAAGAGCGTGTCGAACAGGACGCGATGCCCCGCCTCCCGCTGCAGGACACCAAGGCTCATGAACTCGTACGGGGTCAGGTCCATCCGCTCGGACTGCAGCCGCCGCACCAGGTCCAGGACCGATTCGCCGGCGCCGAGTTTCACCCGGGTGGGCACGGTGTTGAGGAACAGGCCGATGGTGTTCTCGATCTCGGGCACGGCGGCGGGCCTGCCCGCGACCGCGGCGCCGAACACGACGTCGTGCCGTCCGGTCATGGTCGACAGGACCAGGCCCCAGGCCGCGTTGAGCACGGAGTTGACGGTCAGGCCGTGGCGCCGGGCCTGCTCACGCAGCCCGCGGCCGAGGTCGCCGGGCAGCACGGTGTCCAGGTTGACCGGGGTGGCGGGGACCAGGTCCCGGCCCTCCGGCCCGACGACGGTCGGTTCCGCGAGACCGGAGAGCGCCTCGCGCCACGCTTCCGTGGCCGCCTCGATGTCCTGCCGGTCCAGCCAGCGCAGGAAGTCCGCATAGGACCCGGCGGCGGGCAGCGTCCGGTCGTCCCCACCGAGGTCGTACAGCGCGAACAGCTGCTCGATGAACAGCCAGGCCGACCAGCCGTCCCAGAGCAGCAGATGCCGGTTCAGCACCACGCGGTCGCGCCCGTCCCCGAGGCGCACCAGTTTCAGCCGGAACAGCGGCGGGGTGCCGAGGTCGAACCTCGTCGCGCGGTCCTCGGCCATCAGCTCGTCGAGCCTGGCCCGCCGTTCGTCTTCGGGCAGCGCCGAAAGATCCACTTCGGACAGTGGGGGGTCGACCCCGGCCGCCACGAACTGGACCGGTCCTCGCAGCCCCTCGCTGGTGAACCCGGCCCCGAGGCTGGGGATCCGGTGGAGCAGCGCGGCCACCGCCGACCGCAGCCGGTCGAGGTCCAGGCGGTGGTCGAAGTCGATCGCCTCCTGGATGGTGTAGATGTCCACCCGGTCGGAGTTGTAGCTGGAGTGGAAGAACAGGCCTTCCTGCAGCGGCGACAGCGGCCAGACGTCGGCGACCGGCGCCGGGCTGAACCGCTCGACGCGGGCGATCTCCTCCTGCGTCAGCGACACCAGTTCGAGATCGGACGGCGTGAGCCCCACCGGCGCGTTCGTGTCCGCCGCCGCGAGCTCGCTCAAGGCGTCGGCCCAGCGGTCGGCGAGGTCCCCTGCCGGGCCCGCGAACGTCGCCGTCAGCCTCGGTCCGTCCTCGGTGTCCTCGCAGGCGACCCCGATCCGCAGGACGTGGTCGCCCGCCGGGGGCATCGCCGCGTGCCCGGCGACCTGCCACTCCCCTGTCCCTGCCGGGATCCGGCCGTCGTAGCGCAGCGCGATCCGCGGCTTCGCGAGCCCGGCGAGCAGCGGACCGGCCTGGACGTCGAGGTAGCGCAGCGGGCCGTAGCCCTGGGGCGTCCTCCGGACGGTCTCCTTGACGGCCTTGAGCATCGCGAGTGGTTCACCGGTCGCGGTGATCCGCACCGGGCGGACCGACGTCAGCGCGCCGACGGTGTCCGCGGCGTCCACCCGGCCGTGGAGATCGACGAGGAGGTCGCCCTCGACGGCGGCCTTCAGCGCGGTCAGGAGGACGTCGGTCACGTCGCCGTTCACGGCGGCCGGGAGCGGGCCGACGAGCGTCCGGGTGTCCTCGACGGACAGGGTGATCCGGCGTTCGGCGACTTCGCCGTCCGCGGGGATCCCAGCGGCACCGGGCGCCAAGGTGCCTGCCCAGTGCTCGATTTCGCCGAGCAGCGCGGGATCCTGCGCCGCTTCCGTGATCCGGCGCGCGATGGCCCGCAGCGAAGTCCGGACCGGCGTGAACACCGGCGGGTGACCGCCGGTCACCGCGTCCCAGGCTGTCTCGAGGTCTGCGGAGAGGAGCGTCAGGCTCCGCGCGTCCAGCAGGACCGGATGCGCGACCAGGAGCAGCCTGCCCGGTTCGTCGAACCAGACGGCCTGCAGCAGGGTGTCCGGCAGCCGCTCCACAGCGGACCGGTACTCGGCCTCGACGGACCCGGTCGCGTGACGGAGCAGGTCTGCGGCCCGGACTGTCCCTTGTGGACGGATTTCGAGCGACCACAGCACCGACGCGACCCGCGAGAGTTCGAGCCGCAGGCCGTCGCGGTGGTCGACCACGAGCTGCAGGGCGGCGGCGAGTGTCTCGACATCGGCGCCGGACGGCACGGTCAGGAGCACGGACTCCGGCTGTACCGCGTCACCCAGCTCCCGCAGGCGGAGCGCTTCGGGCAGGAGCGGCAGGGCGCCGATGCCGTCGGCCTCGGCCACCGGCTCGGCAGGCGTCGTGGAAGCGGCGAGCGCCGCCGGGGTGCGGAGTTCGAAGACGTCCTTGGGGCTCAGGTCGAATCCGGCCCGCCGGGCACGGCTCGACACGGCGATCGACGAGATGCTGTCGCCGCCCAGCAGGAAGAAGTCGCCGCGGGCACCGACGGCGTCCAGGCCGAGGACGTCGGCGAAGATCCGCGCGAGGGCGCGTTCCCGCTCGTTCTCCGGTGTGGTCCCGGACCGGTCGATCGCGGGCGCGGGCAACGCCCGGACGTCGAGCTTTCCGCTGGGGGTCAACGGGAACTCGTCGAGCAGCACGAACGAGGACGGGACCATCGGCGCAGGCAGCGCCTCGCTCACCGCGGCCCGCAGCCGCTCCGGATCCGCGTCACCGGCCACATAGCCGACCAGCGCGCCGTCCTTCGCCACGACCGCGGCGGCCGTGACCCGCGGCTGAGCGGCGAGGACCGCTTCGATCTCGCCGAGTTCGATCCGGTTGCCGCGGATCTTCACCTGGCGGTCGGTGCGGCCGAGGTACTCGAGCTCGCCGTCGGCGCGGCGCCGGACGAGGTCGCCGGTGCGGTACAACCGCTGCCCGGGTTCGCCGAACGGGTCGGCGACGAAGCGTACGGCGGTCAGGCCGGGCCGTCCGTGGTAGCCGCGGGCCAGCTGGACACCGGCGAGGTACAGCTCGCCCGCCACACCGTCGGGCACCGGGCGGAGGCAGCCGTCGAGGACGTGCGTCCGCGTGTTCCACACCGGGCGTCCGATGGGGATTCCCGCGCCCTCGACGCCGTCGGTGTCGAAGTAGGTCACGTCCACGGCGGCCTCGGTGGGGCCGTAGAGGTTGTGCAGCGGGACGCCGGTGAGCGAACGCCAGCGGGCGACGGTCTCGCCGGTCAACGCCTCACCGCTGGAGAAGACCCGGCGCAGGGATCGGGCCCAGCCGAGGTCTTCGGTGACGTCGTCGCTGCCGAGGAACGCGGCGAGCATGGACGGGACGAAGTGCAGAGTGGTGATCTCCCGCTCCCGGATCAGCCGCGCGAGATAGGCGGGATCATGGTGGCCGTCCGGTTCGGCCAGCACCACCGTGGCGCCTTCGCACAGCGCCCAGAAGAACTCCCACACCGAGACGTCGAAGCTCGACGGCGTCTTCTGCAGCACCCGGTCCGACGCCGTCAGCCGGTACTCGTGCTGCATCCACGCGAGCCGGTTGACGATCGCACGATGCGTGACGGCCACGCCCTTCGGCCGTCCGGTCGATCCCGAGGTGTAGATCAGGTAGGCCGCGTCGTCCGGTCCGGCGGCAACGTCCGTGACGTCCTCGGCGGCGTACTCGCCGGTCACGGAGACCTGCGTCAGCCCGGCGACGGAGGGGATCCGCGACGCCGTCCCGGGTTCGCAGACCACGAGCCGGGCGCCGGAGTCGGCGAGCATGAATTCGAGCCGGTCGGCCGGATAGTCGAGGTCGACCGGCAGGTAGGCGGCCCCGGCCTTGAGGACGGCCAGGAGCGCGATCATCAGCTCGGCCGACCTCGGCACGGCGACGGCCACGATCTCGTCGGGACCGGCCCCCAGGGAACGCAGCTCGCGGGCCAGCCGCTCCGCTCGGGCGTCGAGGTCCGCATAGGACAGTTCAATGTCCTTGAACACCACCGCGGTCGCGGACGGTGTTTTGGCGACCTGCTCCGCGAAGGCCTCGGCCAGCGTCCGCCCGCGCACCGGATGCGAGGTCGCGTTGAGCTCGGCGAGGCGGCCGCGTTCGGCGGGCGAGAGCAGGTCGACGGCGGCGACCGGCAGGCCGGGGTTCGCGGTCAGCGTTTCCAGCAGCCGCGCGTACCGTTCCGCGAGCTGCCCGGCCGCGACCGCGTCGATCCGGGCGGCGTCGAATTTGAGGCTGAACGCCAGGTCCTCACCCGGGGTCGCGATCACCGCGACCGGGAAATGCACCGCGTCGGTGACCTCGACGCCGGTGAGCCGCACGGCTCCGGACGGATCCACGCGGTCGTCGTCACGCGGGAAGTTCTCGACGACCACGAGGGTGTCGAACAGGTCTTCCTGCCCGAAGCCGGCGACGCGCTGCAGTTCGCCGAGGCCGAGATGCTGATGGTCCAGCAGGGCCGCCTGCTCGTCCTGCAGCCGCCGCAGCACGGCGGCGACGGTTTCGGACGGGGACCAGCGCAACCGCACCGGCACGGTGTTGATGTACAGGCCGACCGCCGCTTCGAGGCCGTCGGCGCCGGTGTCGCGGCCGGAGACCGTGCTGCCGAACAGCACGTCGTCCCGGCCGGTGAGCCCGCCGAGGAGGAGTCCCCAGGCGCCGTGCAGGACGGTGCCGAGGGTGAGGCCGTGCGCGCGGGCCATGGCGGACAGCTCCGCCGTGGCGCGCGTACCGAGGTTCAGGTGAACACGCGACGGCCGCCTCCGGGCCGCGAGCGGAACCTCGATCAGCCGGGTGGGTTCCTCCACTCCGGACAGTGCCGCCCGCCAGGCTTCCCGTGAGATCCCGTGATCGCGCGACGCTAGCCGCCGCAGGTGGTCCCCTCGGGTGCCCGCTTCCGGGATCTGTGCGTCCACTCCCGCATACCCGGCCAGCAGCTCACGCAGCAACACCACGACCGACCAGCCGTCGGCGATGATGTGGTGGAACGTGAGCGCCAGCTTGGCGCGGTCGTCGCCGAACCGGGCGAAGGTCGCCCGCAGCAAGGGCGGCCGGGCGAAGTCGAACCGGCGCACACGATCGGCCTCGAAGGCTTCCTCGGCGTCTTCGGCGGGCACCTCGCGCCAGGGCAGTTCGGCGCGGCGGGTCACCGTCTGCACGACCCGGCCGCCGTCGAGCTGGCGGAACCCGGACCGCAGCGAGGAGTAGCGGTCCAGCAGCCCCTGCACCGAACGGCGCAGCGCCTCGACGTCGACCGCGCCTTCGAGGTCCAGCACCTCCTGGACCGTGTAGATGTCGGCGTCCGAGCCGCCTTCGAACTCCGCGTGGAAGAAGAAGCCTTCCTGCAACGGCGTCACGGGCAGGACGTCGGCGTACTCGGCGAGCGACGCGCGTTCGGCGTCGGTCAGTTCCAGCAGCGGCTGCTCGTCCACAGTGGACTCGACGAGAACGGCCTCCGCGCAGGCGGCGAGAGCCTCGGGAGTCCGGTGCTGGAACACCTGCCGTGGCGTGATGGCCAGGCCGCGCTCCGCCGCGCCCAGCACCAGCCGGATGGACAGGATGCTGTCACCGCCGAGGGTGAAGAAGTCGTCGTCGGCACCTGCCGCCGCCAGCCCGAGGACGGCCGCGACGACGTCGCACAGGATCCGTTCCCGCTCGGTGCGCGGCGCGCGGCCGGTGGCGGCGGCACCGAAATCAGGCAGCGGCAGCGAAGTACGGTCCAGTTTGCCGTTCGGCATGATCGGCAGCCGGTCGAGCGCGAGGAACGTCGACGGCACCATGTAGTGCGGCAGCGCCGATTCCGCGTGGGCGCGCAGATCCTTCAGCAGCGACGGCGACTCGCCCGCCGCCGGGACGACGTACGCCACCAGGCGCCGATCCCCTGGCTTGACCTCGCGCGGCACGACGGCGATCCGCTCGACCCCGGGATACGCGGCGAGCGCGGATTCGATCTCCCCCGGTTCGATCCGGAACCCGCGGATCTTGACCTGGTGATCGGTGCGGCCGAGGAAGTCGAGGTTCCCGTCCGCGCGCCAGCGGACCCGGTCGCCGGTGCGGTACATCAGCGCGCCGCCGCCGGTGAAGGGATCGGCGACGAACCGTTCGGCCGTCAGCCCCGGACGTCCGGCGTACCCCCGCGCGAGACCGCGTCCGCCGACGTACAGCTCCCCTTCGACGCCGACCGGGACCGGCCGCAGTGCGGTGTCGAGGACGTAGCACCGGGTGTTCGGATCCGGAACGCCGATCGGGATGGGCCCGGACCAGCCGGGCTCGGCCGCCCAGAGCGTCGAGTTCACCGTGGCCTCGGTGAGCCCGTACGCGGCGACGACCTTCAGGTCTTCGGCCCAGCGCGCGATCAGTTCCGGCGGGACGGTCTCGGTGCCGACGATCAGCACCGCGCCCTTCGGCAGTTCGCAGTCCGGTGGCAGCGCCGCGACCAGCGAGGGCGGCAGGATCATGTGTGTCGCCGCGTTGCCGGCGATGTAGCCGGTCAGTTCGACGCCCGCGACGCGCCGATGCGACGGCACGACGATCAGCGTCCCGCCGACGCACAGGGACATGACCAGATCCCAGACCGTCACGTCGAACCCGGTCGAGGCGAACTGCACCACCCGGCTGTCCTCGCCGATGCCGATCCGCTCGGTCGCCGTGCTGATCAGGCTGCCGATCCCGTCATGGGACAGGACCACACCCTTCGGCTTCCCCGTCGAACCCGACGTGTAGATGACGTACGCGGCCTGGTTCAGCGCGATCCCGCTGACGTCCACAGTGGACGCGTCGAGCTCCGCGAGTTCGGCGATGATCGCCGGATCGTCGAGAAGGACCTGTTCGACGTCCACGCCGGCCGGCAGCTGCGCGGACTCCTCCTTTGTGGACACCACGATTCCCGCGCCCGCGTGGGAAAGCATGTACGCGAGGCGATCCTCGGGGTGGTCGAGGTCGAGCGGAAGGTACGCGGCCCCGGCCTTCATGACGGCGAGGAGCGCGACCACGAGATCCGCCGAGCGCGGCATCGCCACGGCGACGACGTCCTCGTCGCGGACGCCGCGACCTCGCAGCAGGCGAGCGAGTCGGTTCGCGGCGGCGTCGAGTTCGGCGTAGGTGAGCCGGACGTCCTCGCAGACGACGGCCTCGGCGTCCGGCTTCCGCGCCACGATCCGGTCGAACGCCCCGGGCCAGGACACCTCGGGCGAATCCGCCACCGCGGTCCCGAACTCCAGCATCCGGGCCCGTTCGTCGACCGAGAGCAGGTCGATCGCGGCCAGTGGCAGCTCGGGTCCCTCCACCAGCGCGTCCAGCACGGCGGCGAACCGGCGGCGATGGTCGGCGAGCTCCTCGTCGGTGGAAACGGCCGCGTCCGCGTCGAAGTCGAGGCGGAGGCCCCGGCCCTCACCGGCGTCGTACACGGCGATCGCGACGTCGCTGATCGGCCCGAGTTCGAGGTTGCGCACCGTGGCGCTCGCGTCCCCGAACGCGAGTTCGCCGTCCACGGCCATGAAGTTGACGCTCAGCCCGACGAGTTCGTGCACCCCGCCGCTCGCGCCGAGTTCGCGCGCGAGGTCCTCGCCGCGGTACCGGCTGTGTTCCAGCAGTGCGGAGACCTTCTCCGCGACCTGGGCGACGAGCCGCGCCGGCGTCGTCTCGGGTCGCACGGTCAGCCTCAGTGGCAGGACGTTCGAGACCATGCCCGGCTGTTCGCGCAGCGCGCGGGTGGTGCGCGCGGTGACCGGCAGGCCGAGGACGATGTCTTCCGCACCGGTCACGCGGTGGGCGTACGCCGCCACGGCGGCGATCGCCACGCGGGATAGCCTCGTTCCCGCGTCGAACGCGAACTTCC
This sequence comes from Amycolatopsis oliviviridis, assembly GCF_014654365.1. Classification (GTDB taxonomy): domain Bacteria; phylum Actinomycetota; class Actinomycetes; order Mycobacteriales; family Pseudonocardiaceae; genus Amycolatopsis; species Amycolatopsis oliviviridis. Next base: position 650,999 of record NZ_BNAY01000001.1, on the reverse strand, counting down.
GCAGACGGCCGGCCTTCGCCGCGGGCAGCTCCCACGAATGCCGCCGCAACCGGATCGGACCGGACGACGCACGCCCGAGCAGCCGCACCGGATTCGGCCTGCCCGCGAGTTCGCCGAGCCAGTACTCGCGGCCGGGCTCGTCGTCCTCGACGGCTTCGACCAGCCCGGAAAGCGGCCAGGCGACCTCCTCGGCGATGCCCGAATACAGCGCCGCCGCGCGACGGGTCAGGACGGCCTGCCCGTGCGCGTCCATCACCAGGTGGTGGTAACGCTGGAACCAGCGGACCCGGTCCTCGGCGAGGATCAGCAGGGCGTGCCCGGTGAGCGGGCCCCGGGCGAGGTCGGCCACCACGGCCAGTTCGGCCCGCGCCCATTCGTCGGCCGCGCGCTCCGGATCCGGCTCGCCGGTGAAGTCGAGCACGGCGACGTCCCCGGGAGTGACCGGGTGCTGGACCGGGCTGTCACCGTCCAGCCCGACCGTGACGTGCAGGCATTCGGCCTCCGCGACCGCCCTCCGAACGGCGTCACCCAGCCGGGTGACATCGATGTCGCCGCGCAGCTCCGCGACCCAGCCGATCGTGTAGACCGGATCGGCCGGGTCGAGCTGCTGCGCGAGCCAGATCCCCTGCTGTGCCGGGGTCAGGGGAAAGCCGCGGTTCATCGAGGATTCCTCCACCGTTCGAAGGGCGCTGCGGGTCAGACGGGTCCGGTGCCGCTCACCGCGTATTCGGGCCGGGACGCGCCCGCGGCCCGGCGGTCCACAATGGACTGGAGGATCTCTCCGACCCGGACGGCGGTGTTGGAGAGCAGCGACGACGTGATGCCGTGTGTGTGCTCGGTGCCGCCCTGTAGGTAGATCCCGCCGTCCAGCGGCGGTTCGGTGACGATCCGGTAGTCGCGTTCGACGCGGAGCCTGCCCTCGTCGTCGCGCGCGCAGGCGGAGGCGAGTTCGCCGAGCAGCGGCGTCGGGTCCGCCGGGCTGTACCCGGTGGCGTACACGACGAAATCGGCGTCGAGCCTGGTCCGCTCCCCGGTCTCCAGCGCCTCGATGGTGACCCGGACGTCGGATCCGGTGTCGGTGACCTCGGTGGGACGGGAGACGTTGATCAGCTTCAGCCGCTCGATCCCCTGCACCTTCTCGCGGTAGATACGCCGGTACAGCTCGTCGATCAGGTCGATGTCCACGGCGGAGTAGTTGGTCGCGCCGTGATAGCGCATCAGCCGGTCCTTGACCTCTTCCGGCGCCTCGTAGAACCGCCCGACCGCCTCGGGGTCGAAGATCCGGTTCGCGAACGCGCTGTCGTCGGCCGGGCTGTAGCCGTACCGCGCGAACACCGCGCACACCTCGGCCTTCGGGAAGCGGTCGTGCAGCAGGGCACTGACCTCCGCCGCGCTCTGGCCGGCGCCGACGACCACGAACCGGCGCGGCTCCTCGGCGGTCATGCCCTCCACGCGGTGCAGCAGTTCGCTGTTGTGCCAGATGCGAGTGCCCGGCGTCACACCTTCCGGGAGATTCGGCCGCAGTCCGGTGCCCATCACCAGATTGCGGGCGCGCAGGTTCACCAGTTCGCCGTCGGTGCGGGCGTGGACGTCGAAGAACACGATCTCGTCGCCATCGAACACCGGAGTGACCGAAAGCACTTCGGTGCCATAGGAAACCAGGTCGTCGACCTTCTCCGCCGCCCATTCGAAGTAGTCGTGGAACTCGATCCGCAACGGGAACAGGTTCTTGTGGTTGATGAAGTCGACCAGCCGGTCCTTGCTGTGCAGATACGACAGGAAACTGAAGGAGCTCGTCGGGTTCCGCATCGTCGCCAGGTCCTTGAGGAAGGAGACCTGCATGGTGGCGTTGTCGATCAGCATCCCGCGATGCCAGCCGAACCGGGGCTGGCGCTCGAGGAAGTGAGCGGTGACGGTCTCGGCTCCGGGCGCGGCGTTGTGCTCGGTGACCGCGATGGCGAGCGCCAGGTTCGAGGGCCCGAACCCGACCCCGACCACGTCGTAGACCGGAACCCGTTCACCGACCACTGCTCGTGCCATCTTGAACCCCTTGCGCGGCTCAGCCGCATCTCGGTACTTCGACATAAAGACCAGGGAACCCTAACCTAAGTTAGGTGAGGCTCAACTAGTACTTTCAGTGGTGATGTTCATCCCTCGACCAGGAGGAGGCCGGTCCCATGCGGGTCGCCATGTTCGGATACCAGACCTGGGGACACCGCACCCTGCGGGCGTTGATCGACGCGGGCCACGACGTCGCCCTCGTCGTCACCCACCCGAAGAGTGACCACGCGTACGAGAAGATCTGGTCCGATTCGGTCGCGGATCTCGCCGAGGCCAACGGGATCCGCGCGCTGCTGCGCCAGCGGCCCGACGACGCGGAACTGCTGGCGGAGCTGAAGGAAGCCGATCTCGACCTGATCGTCGCCAACAACTGGCGCACCTGGCTGCCGCCCGAGATCTTCGAGATGCCGCGCCACGGCACGCTGAACGTCCACGACTCGCTGCTGCCCGCCTACGCCGGTTTCTCGCCGCTGATCTGGGCGCTCATCAACGGCGAGAAGGAAGTCGGGCTCACCGCCCACCTGATGGACGCCGACCTCGACGCGGGCGACATCGTGCTGCAGCGTTCGGTCCCGGTCGGCCCGAAGGACACGACCACCGATCTCTTCCACCGGACGGTCGACCTCATCGCGCCGATCACCACCGACGCCATCGAGCTGATCGCGAAGGGGAACTTCACCCCGGTCAAACAGGACAGGTCGAAGGCCAGCTTCTTCCACAAGCGCGCCCTCCAGGACAGCCTCATCGACTGGACCTGGCCCGCCGACGAGATCGAGCGGCTCGTCCGCGCGCAGTCCGACCCGTATCCCAACGCCTTCGCCTACCACCGCGGGAAGCAGCTGCGCGTCGTCCGCTCCTCGGTGTCGACGGGCCTCTACGGCGGCACCCCGGGCCGGATCTTCATCCGGGAGGGTGAGGGCGTCGTGATCGTGGCCGGCCCCGAAGCGCGGCGCGGCCGGTCGCATGGGCTCGTCATCGAGCGGGTCCGGACCGAGGACGGCACCGAACTCGCCGCGACCGAGTACTTCCACACCATGGGCGGCTACCTCACCAACCGCCCCTGACCTGCGGTTTCACGGTCCCGCGAAAAAAGTCATCGCGGGACCGATGAGTTCGGCCGAAGGGCGCCGTTACATCGGGTAAGAACACTCGATGGGAGGCGCCATGACCGACACGGACGAAACAGTCGCCGCGGCGAAGGCGGGGAACGAGACCGCCTTCGCCGCGCTGACCGAACGGCACCGGCGGGAGTTGCACGTCCACTGCTACCGGATGCTGGGCTCGTTCGACGAGGCGGAAGACGTCGTCCAGGAGGCGCTGCTCAACGCGTGGCGCGGGCTGGGCACCTTCGACGGCGGGAACTTCCGCGCGTGGCTGTACCGGATCGCCACCAACGCCTGCCTCGACGCGATCCGCAAGAGCGACCGGCGGGTGCCGTCGCTGCGCTCGTTCGCCGAAGTCCCCTGGATCCAGCCGTATCCGGACCGCCTGCTGGACGAGATCGCGCCGTCCGAAGCCGAACCGCACGCGCTCGCCGTCGCCAGGGAGACCATCGAACTCGCCTTCCTCGCCGTCCTGCAGATGCTGCCTCCGCAGCAGCGCGCGGTGCTGATCCTGCGCGACGTGCTCGGCTGGCAGGCCGCCGAGACCGCCTCCCTGCTCGACCTCTCGGTCCCCGCCGCGAACAGCGCCCTGCAGCGCGGCCGCGCGACGCTGCGTGAACGCCTTCCGCAGCAGCGCGGCGAATGGACGGCGGCGGCACCGTCCGAAGAGGAACGCGCGCTGGTCCGGCGGCTCATCGAGGCCCACGACAACGGTGACTTCAGCACGATGAGCAGCCTGGTCCGCGACGACGTCCGCCACACCATGCCGCCGGAGCCGAACTGCTACATCGGACTCGAGCACCTCGCCAGGCACGGCAGGATCGCCGAGGAGATGGGCGAATGGCGTGCCGTCGAAGTCGACGCCAACCGGATGCCCGCCTTCGCCTCGTACCTGCGCCGTCCCGGCGACACCCTCTTCCGCGCCTTCAAGCTCGACGTCCTCCGTGTCGTCGACGGCAAGGCCGCGGAGTTCACCACTTTCGACAGCCACCTGTTCCCGGCCTTCGGCCTGGACGCCACCCTGGAGGGATGAAGCCATGCCGGAGAAGATGACCGACGACCAGCGCCGCGCCTTTCTCGCCGAAGGCACCCGCACCGCCGTCTTCGCGACGGTCCGCCCGGACGGGAGGCCGCACGCGGTCCCGGTCTGGTTCGCCGTCGACGGGGACGACATCCTGGTCAACCTGGGCGCGGACACCGTCAAAGGCAAGGCGCTCAAGGAGAACCCGCGTGTTTCGGTGGTCGCCGACGATCCGCGTCCGCCGTTCTCGTTCGTGAGTGTCGAGGGGGTGGCGGAGATCGTTTCGGATGCCGATGGGGTGCGCGCGGGTTCGGAGCTGATCGCTCAGCGGTACCTCGGGGAGGCGGGGCCGGAGGCGATCGAGGGCTGGCTGGCGTACGCGACGTCGCCGGGGAAGGTGATCGTGCGGGTGCGGCCGGAGAACATCGTGGCGATCGCGAAGGTCGGCGGCTGACGGAGACCCCGGGACTCCCGTGCTTGAGCCCGGAACTCACGTGTCTGGCCCCGGAACTCGCGTGCTTGAGCCCGGAACTCACGTGTCTGGCGTCAGATCACCCGAGTTCCGCCTCCAAGCACGCGAGTCCCGTGCTCAAGCACCCGAGTTCCGCCTCCAAGCACGCGTGTGCGGCATTGCCGCACCCGAATCGCGACAACCCGTGTACCGCCGAGCGGGAGCCAACTGGCCGCCACCGGGATTCGCCGTCAGGATGGCGGCGTGGCAGAGATCGCTTTCGACGCGGGCACCCGGTCCTGGCTCATCCGCACGGCGGCCACGGGCTACGCGCTCAGACTGACCGAGGACGACGCGCCGTCCCACGTGTACTGGGGTCCGGCGCTCACCCCGGACCAGCTCGCCGATGTCCTCCCCCGGACCAAGGAACGCTGGGACGCCTTCAACGATCCCAACGAGGGCCTGGACGAACTCGCCGCGGACGGCGGCACCCGCTACTGGACCCCCGCCCTCCAGCTCCGGTTCGCCGACGGAACCCGCGCCCTCGAATGGCGCTACCTCGACCACGACATCGACGACGGAATGCTGCGCGTCCGTTTCCGCGATCGCCACTACCCCCTGCGGATCACGCTCGGCTACCGCGTCCCGGCGGGGACCGACGTCATCGAGCGCTGGACCGAGCTCACCCACGACGGCCCGGACGGCCCGATCGAGGTCATCCGCGCCGACTCGGCGACCTGGGTCGTCCCGGTCCGGCCGGACTACCGGATCAGCCACGTCACCGGACGCTGGGCCGCGGAGAGCCAGCTGCTCCGTGAACCGGTCCCCCACGGCGAGACCACGTTCGGCAGCAGGCGCGGCATCACCGGCCATCACGCCAATCCGTGGGTGATGCTCGACGACGGCGAAGCGACCGAGCGGCACGGCGAGGTCTACAGCGCCGCGCTCGCGTGGAGCGGTTCGTGGCGGATCACCACCACCCGCTCGTCCACCGGCCGTCTCACCGTGACCGGCGGCTTCGGCCAGGACGGTGTCGTCCCCCGGCTCAACCCCGGCGACACGCTCACCACACCGGTTTTCGCCGGGCTGTACACCGACGGCGGATTCGGTGCCGCGAGCCGCGCCTGGCACGCGTACGCCCTCCGTCACGTCCTCCCTCATCCCGACGAACTCCGGCCCGTGCTCTACAACTCCTGGGAGGCAACGGGTTTCGACGTCACCGAAGCCGGACAGCGCGAGCTGGCGAAGAAGGCGGCGGCGCTCGGTGTCGAGCTGTTCGTGATGGACGACGGGTGGTTCGGCGCCCGCGACGGCGACCACGCCGGCCTCGGCGACTGGCACGTCAATCGTGACAAGTTCCCCGGCGGCCTCGAACCGCTGGTCGGCGAAGTGCACGGGCTCGGCATGAAGTTCGGGCTCTGGGTCGAACCCGAGATGGTCAACCCGGACAGCGAGCTGTACCGCGCGCATCCGGACTGGGTCCTGCACTATCCACAAAGGACACGGTCGGAGCTGCGGCGGCAACTGGTGCTCAACTTCGCCCGCCCGGACGTCGCCGGGTGGGCGTTCGACAGCCTCGACGCTCTCGTCGGCGAGTACGGGATCGACTTCCTGAAGTGGGACATGAACCGCCCGTTCAGCGAGGCGGGCTGGCCTGACGACGGCGACCAGGACCGGCTCTGGGTGGAGCACACCCGCGCGGTCTACGGGATCATGGACCGCCTACGCGCGGCCCATCCCGGGCTGCGGATCGAGGCGTGCAGCGGCGGTGGCGGCCGGATCGACTTCGGCGTCATGGCCAGGACGGACCAGGTCTGGACGTCCGACAACACCGACTCGCTCGACAGGCTCGTCATCCAGCACGGCTACGGCCAGGTGTACCCGGCGCGCGCGATGTCGGCGTGGGTCACCGACGACCCCAACTTCGTCACCCACCGGTCCACCCCGTTGCGGTTCCGGTTCCACGTCGCGATGGCGGGCGTGCTCGGCATCGGCGGCGACATCGTCGAATGGCCCGAGGAAGACCTCGCCTACGCGCGCGAACAGATCGCGCTGTACAAGGAGATCCGGCCGGTCGTCCAGCACGGCAGGCTCCACCGGCTGCTGCCGCCGGACACCGACGGCGTCTCCGCACTGCAGTACGTGGCGGCCGACGGCGAGCGCGCGGTCGTGTTCGTGTTCCGGCAAGCGGCACATTTCCACACCCACGAACGACCGGTCCGGCTCGACGGTCTCGCCCCCTCCGCCCGGTACCGCGACGACGACACCGGACAGGTGTGGCACGGCGCCGCGCTGCTGGCACACGGCCTGTTCCCGGGCTTGCCGGACGGTGATTTCGCGAGCGTGGTCATCCGGCTGACGAAGCTCTGAGCAACACGATAGATCAGATGTATGTCCCGATTTCGCTCGCAAAGTCCACATCCGGCCGCTTGACATCCCCCTAGACATCCGATCGAATGCCGTCGTATATGAGACGCCGTGCATCGCTGCGAGAAGGGTGACTGGGGCATGAGAAGGTCCTTCGCGTGGGGAGCGGCGCTCCTGTTCGCCGCGAGCCTCACCGGCTGCACGGTCGGTGGCGGCACGGGTGGCTCCGGCAGCGAGATCACCTTCCTGACGTTCGAGACACCGAACCTGCCACCGTCCTATTGGGACTCCGCGATCAAGCGCGTCACGGACCGGAACCCCGGCCTGAACGTCAAGAAGCTGGTCGCCCCGTCGACCGACCGCACCGGCTACGCCAAGCAGCTCCTGCAGTCCGGCCAGTTCCCCGACGTCGCGATCGCCGTCGACTCGGCCGGGTTCGCCGAATCGGGCAACCTCTACGCGTGGGCCCCCGAGGAGCTCAAGGACTTCCAGTTCCCCGGCGCCAACCCGATCAAGGGCGGGCACCACCAGCTGCCCGCCAACACCCAGACCATCCCGCCGATCTACTACAACAAGAAGCTCTTCGCCGACGCCGGGATCGCGTCGGCGCCGAAGACCTGGAGCGAACTCCTCGCCGCGTCAGAGAAATTGAAGGCGAAGGGCATCACGCCGTTCACCATCGGCGGCGGCAAGGAAGGGTTCCCGTCCGCCATGCTGCTGGACGGCCTGGTGAGCGTCGAGGTCTACGGCAAGACCCCGGACTGGCTTTCCCAGCGCCGGGCCGACCAGGTCAAGTTCGCCGATCCGGCCTTCCAGCAGGCGTTCGGCAAGTTCGCCGATCTGGTCGCCAAGGGCTACCTCGACAAGACACAGGTCTCGCGGGACTACTCGGCGACCGAAGCGGCCTTCCTCAACGGCGAAGGCGCGATGTACCCGATGGGCAACTGGTTCGCCGCCAGCGCCGACGCGAAGAAGCCGCCGTTCGAGATCGGCGTCTTCAACTTCCCCTCCGAGGACGGGAAACTCGTCGTCCCCGCCTATACCGGCGGCGGCATCGTCGTCAACGCCAAGTCCTCGAACCTCGACGCGGCCCGGAAGTTCGCGCTCGCGTTCCAGCTCGACAAGGAGCAGATCGACGCCTCGGTCAAGGCCGACGGCCTGTTCCCCGCGATCAAGGGCTACACGCCGCCGTCCGACGTCGGCCCGGTCTTCAGGGCGGGCTACGACCTCTATCAGGAGGCCGTGGCGAAGAACGCCGTCGTGAACGCCTTCAGCTGGGAAACCGCGGACGACGGGCTGCTGCCCGGCATGAAGGACAAGGTCTACCAGGCCGCGCAGGACGTCATCACCGGCCGCAAAACGGTGGCCGACGCGTGCGCGTTCCTGGACGCCGAGTGGACGAAGGCGCGCTGACCCCACGATGGCGAGAAAACCGATCCTGCCACGGGTGTGGCATTTCGCCTCGTTCGGCGCACCCGGCGTCGTCGTCTACCTCTGCTTCGTCATGGCGCCGATTCTCATCAGCTTCGGCTACAGCCTCACGAACCACAACCCGTTCAACCCGCCCTCGGAGTTCGTGGGGCTGGAGAACTACAAGCTGCTCTTCCAGGACGAGCAGTTCCTCACCGCGCTCGGGGTCACCACGCTTCTGACCCTGATCGTGGTGGTCGTGCCGAACGTGCTCGGCCTCGGCGTCGCGCTGCTGCTCGACCGGAAAGGCTTGCTGTACAACGCTTTGCGGAGCGTGTTCTTCACGCCCGTGATCCTCAGTTCGGTCGTGGTCAGCATCATCTGGACGAAACTGCTCGACGACCGGGGCCCGGTCAACGACGTCCTGCGTGCTCTCGGCGTCGAGCATCCGCCGGGCTGGCTTTCGGACCCGGACCTCGCGCTGTACTCCGTCGCGTCGATCGTGTGCTGGCAGATGCTGGGGTTCTGCGTGGTCGTGTACCTGGCGGGGCTGCAGGGCATCCCGGCCGAACTGCTGGAGGCGGCGGAGATCGACGGCGCCGGACCGGTCCGGCGCTTCCGCGCGGTCACCTGGCCGTTGCTCGCGCCATCGCTGACGATCAACACCGTCGTCCTGCTGATCTCCGCGTTCAAGACCTACGACTACGTCAAGGTCGTCACCAACGGTGGGCCGGGTTCGGGGACCACCGCCACCATCGCGTTCAACGTCCTCGCCACCGGCCTCGACGCGAACCACGTCGGCTACGCGTCCGCGATGGCCGTCGTGATGCTGGTGATCGTGGCGACGCTGACCACGATCGTGCTGCGGTTCCTGCGGCGGCGGGAGGTCGACCTGTGACCACAAAGGACGGTGCCCGGCGTTCGTGGCTTCGCCCGACCGTGGCGATCCTGGTGAGCGCGATCTTCTTCGTGCCGCTGTACTACGTGCTCGTCAACGTCTTCAAGCCCGGCGACCTGATCGCCCAGGAGCCGGCGTCGGTCCCGCTGCCACCGACGCTGACCAACCTCCACGCCGTGCTCACCCGGCCCGACGGCCTGTTCTGGGTGAGCCTGGCGAACAGCATGCTCGTCACCCTGCTGTCGATCATCGTGCTGACCGTGCTCTCGGCCATGCTCGGCCACTACCTGGCGCGCTCGGACCGGCGCTGGACCAAGGTGCTCGCGCTGATCCTGTTGGCGGGCTTGATGATCCCGCCGCAGGTGATCCTGATCCCGGTCACCGAGGTGCTGCGCCTGACCGGGATGATGGCGACCCTGCAGGGCCTGGTGCTGTTCAACGTCGGGTACTACGTGCCGTTCGGCGTCTTCGTGTTTACCGGGTTCATCCGCGGGGTGCCGGTGGAACTCGAGGAGGCCGCCCTGCTCGACGGCGCGACCCGGACGCAGGTGTTCTGGCGGATCGTGTTCCCGCTGCTGCGCCCGGCCACGGCGAGTGTGCTGATCTTCCTCGGGGTGTGGATCTGGAACGACTTCATCGACCCGCTGATCATCCTCGGACCGAGTCAGGGAACCACGGTCACCACCGGGATCTATCGCTCGATCGGCCAGTACCAGGCGGATCTCGGGAGCGTGTTCGCGCTGATGTTCCTGGCGACGCTGCCGGTGCTGATCTTCTACCTGGCTCTGCAGAAGCAGTTCGTGAAGGGCCTGACGGGCGGTGTCACCAAGGGTTGACCCCTGGCGCATTTCGTCCTCTGAATGCGCGACGCATTCAGAGGACGAAATGCTCAGAGCTCGGTGACCTTGCCCTCCGAGACCTCCAGCCGTCGCGTCGTCGCCACCGCGTCCAGCATCCGCCGGTCGTGTGTCACCAGCAGCAGCGTCCCCGGATAGTCCGACAGCGCCGACTCCAGCTGCTCGATCGCGGGCAGGTCGAGGTGGTTCGTCGGTTCGTCGAGCACGAGCAGGTTCACCCCGCGCGCCTGCAGCAGCGCCAGCGCCGACCGCGTCCGCTCCCCCGGCGACAGCGTGGCCGCCGAGCGCAGGACGTGCGCGGCCTTCAGCCCGTACTTCGCCAGCAGAGTCCGCACGTCGGCGTCGGCGAGTTCCGGGACCTCGCGGGCGAAAGCCTCGGCGAGCGGAAGGTCGCCGAGGAACAGCTTCCGCGCCTGGTCGACCTCGCCGACCACGACACCGGAGCCAAGGGACGCGGCGCCCTCGTCGACCTGGACCCGGCCGAGCAGGGCGGCGAGCAGGGTCGATTTCCCGGCGCCGTTGGCCCCGGTGATGGCGACCTTGTCCGCCCAGTCGATCTGCAGGTCCACCGGACCGAGGGTGAACCCGCCCCGCCGCACCACCGCGCCGCGCAGCGTCGCCACGACCGCGCCCGCCCGGGGCGCGGCGGCGATCTCCATCCGCAGTTCCCATTCCTTGCGCGGTTCTTCGACGACGTCGAGCCGTTCGATCATGCGGTCGGTCTGGCGGGCCTTCGACGCCTGCTTCTCCGTCGCCTCGCTCCGGAACTTGCGGCCCACCTTGTCGTTGTCGGTGGCCTTGCGCCGCGCGTTCTTGACCCCCTTCTCCATCCACGAACGCTGCATCGCGCCGCGGGCTTCGAGGGAGGCCTTGGTGTTCGCGTACTCCTCGTACTCCTCGCGGGCGTGCCGCCGCGCGACGGCGCGCTCCTCCAGATACGACTCGTAGCCACCGCCGTAGGTCCGCACCTGCTGCTGGGCGTAGTCGAGTTCGACGACGCGGTCCACGGTGCGGGCGAGGAACTCCCGGTCGTGGCTGACCAGCACGGTCCCGGCGCGCAACCCGGTCACGAACCGTTCGAGCCGTTCCAGGCCGTCGAGGTCGAGGTCGTTGGTCGGCTCGTCGAGCAGGAAGATGTCGTACCGGCTCAGCAGCAGTGAGGCCATCCCCGCCCGGGCCGCCTGCCCGCCGGAGAGCGACAGCATCGGCTGGTCGAGATTGACCGTCAGCCCGAGATCCGCGACGACCTCGCCCGCCCGGTCGTCCAGATCCGCTCCGCCGAGCGCGAGCCAGCGGTCGAGCGCCACGCCGTAGGAGTCGTCCGCGCCGGGTTCACCCGCGGTGAGCGCCTCCGTGGCGGCGTCGAGCGCGGCCTGCGCGGCGGTGACACCGGTGCGGCGCGACAGGAACGCCCGGACGGACTCACCCTCGCGGCGTTCCGGTTCCTGCGGGAGGTGACCGACGGTGGCCGTCGGCGGGTTCAGCCGGACACTGCCCTCTTCCGGCGGTACGAGCCCGCCGAGGGTCTTCAGCAGGGTCGACTTGCCCGCGCCGTTGACTCCGACGAGACCGATCACTTCGCCCGGGGCGACGACCAGGTCGAGACCGGAGAACAGAACACGGTCGCCGTGGCCGGCGGCGAGATCCTTGGCAACGAGTGTGGCGCTCATGAGATCGGTAAGTCTACGGGGACCGATTGAACAGCTCGTGGTCCCTCGGAAGAGTGGCAAGTATCCAAGCGATCACGGAACGTGGGTAGCCTGGATGTTCTTCTGGACCCGAACGAATCCCCCGAGCATTGAGGTCGGTGACAGCAAATGGCGGACTCCGCCACCCCGGTCCCCGTCGTCCACCAGCAGAAAGGCGGTACCCGTAGGCCGACGTTGAGCAGGCGGCGCGAAGTCAGTCATGCCAGTGCACGATCACTGCTGATGACGATCCTCGGCGAGTACGTCCTGCCCCGTGACCAGTCGATCTGGACGTCGACACTGGTCGAAGCGCTGAGCGTGCTGGACATCGAGGAGAAGTCCGCACGGCAGGCGCTGGCCCGGTCCTCCGCCGAGGGCTGGGTCGTCTCCGAACGCGTCGGACGAAGAGTCCGCTGGTCACTCACGCCACCCGGCAGACGGCTTCTCACCGAAGGCGCTGAACGGATCTACGCCTTCGGTAACGAGGAAAAGGCCTGGGACGACCGCTGGCTGATGCTGATCGTGTCGGTCCCCGAAGCCAAACGGGATCTCCGGCACCGGCTGCGCACGCGCCTGACCTGGGCCGGATTCGGTTCGCCGGTCGCGGGCGTCTGGGTCAGCCCGGATCTCAGCCGCCAGCGCGAAGCCCAGCAGATAGTGCAGGAACTCGGCCTCGACGCGCAGGCGATGTCGTTCACCGCCGCGTACGGCGAGGTCGGCGATCAGGAGACGATGGTCAGCCGGTCCTGGGATCTCAGCGATCTCAAGGACCGCTACGAGGATTTCATCGACCGCTTCACCGGAACCCATCCCTCCGGCGAACACGGTGTCCTGCGCGCGCAGACCGAACTCGTCCACGAATGGCGCAGCTTCCCGTTCCTCGATCCCCGTCTTCCGCTAAAACTTCTCCCGGACGGTTGGAGTGGCGTGCGCGCGGCGGACCTCTTCCACCGCAAGCACGTCGAATGGCGACCAGAAGCACAGGCGCAATGGGACGAACTCGCGGCGACCTCCGGCTAGGGTCACGGGAAACGACCTACCGGGAGGTAACCCGCCTTGGCCACCTCGATCCGCCTCGACCGTGAAGACGGCCTCGCCGTCCTGACCATCGCTTCGCCGCCGCTGAACCTCTACACGGCGGACCTCCAGGACGAACTGGGCGAGGCGATCGGTGAGCTGGAGACCACGCCGCCGCGCGCGGCCCTGATCCGCGCCGAGGGGAAGATCGTCAGCGGCGGCGTCGACGTCTCCCTGTTCGACGCCCAGGCGAGCGCCGCCGAGGCGAAGGTGCTCTTCGACGAGATGCTGGCGATCCCGGACCGGATCGCCGCACTCCCGTTCCCCACCGTGTTCGCCGCCCACGGCCTGTGCCTGACCTGGGCCTTCGAGGTCGCGGTCGCCTGCGACATCATCCTCGCGAGCGAGAAGGCCAAGTTCGGCCTCGTCGAACGTGTCGTCGGCCTGACCCCCACCATGGGCGGCACACAGCGGCTCGCCGCCCGGGCGGGCGTGGGCCGCGCCAAGGAGTTCGTCATGACCGGCGCGACCTACGACGCCGCGACCCTCGAACGCTGGAACGTGGTGAACCGGGTGCTCCCGGTGGACGGCTTCGACGAGGCCGCGCGCGCCTTCACCACCGACCTCGCGCAGGGGCCGACGCGGGCGCACGCGGCCACCAAGAAGGTGCTCGAGCACTACGAGCACGGCGGCGTCGCCGAGGCGAACGAGCACATCACGACGATCGCCGCCGGGCTCTTCGACACCGAGGACCTTCGCGGCGCGGTGAAGTCGTTCCTCGCCGACGGTCCCGGCAAGGCGACCTTCACCGGCCGCTGATCGTCAGGGCCGCTGATCGACCTTGTCGACCACCGCGGTCGCCGTGACCGCGGTGGATTCGGTGCCCATGAAGAGGAAGGTGTCCGCGGCGAACACGATCGTCAGCGGCTTCGCGTCCGGACCGTCGCCCGGCTTCAGCGGCCAAGTGATTCCGACGCCGGGCCTCCCGGCCGCGTCACGGGCATTTTCCAGGGCTCGCAGCCGGGGGATTCTCGCCGCGGCCTCGTACAGGGCCGCGCGGGTGGCGGGCGAGAGGTGGTATCCACTCGCCAGTTCGCCGATGTCCTTGCCCATCGCGTTGTAGTCGCCTTCCTCACCGCTGTGGTGGGCGTTGAGGTAGGCGAACATCCCGTCGGCGTCCGTGGGCAGGTCACGGCGATCGCGGACCTCCGGCACGCACGGCTCCATGAGACCCGCGACCGGCTTGTCACCGCGATAGACCTGCGCTTTCCCGTCGCGGCACCCGGGCAGTGGCCAGACGCTGCCATCCGGCATCCGGATCAGGCCGTCGCGCGTGCCATCGACCGAGTACCAGGCCTCGGTCACACCTCCGGCCTCTTGCACCTTCCGGTAGAGGAACTGGTCGGGCCTCGGGGACTGGTCCGGCGCTCCGAGCGCGGCCGCGGCGGCGGTGCGGAGCACGACGACGGGATCCGCGACGGCTGTGGGCGGCTCCAGGCCGACCTTCTCGACCGGCGCCAGCGCGACGACGGCGGTGATCGCGGCGGCGAGTCCGGCCGCGCCGGCGCCGATCCAGCCCCAGTGCCGCCTTTTCCGCAGCGGCACCACGTTTTCCGTTTCGGCGGCGGCGATCTCGGTCATCAATCGTGCACGGGCCGCGCCGAGGGCGGCGGATTCCGCGAGGGGCACCGATCCGGTCCGCTCGGCGATCAGCTGCAGCTCATCCATGGGTGGGAATCTCCTTCGTGATCATGGCGTCCGGGCGCTCGAGCGCCTCGCGGACCTTGCGGCGGGCACGGTTGAGCCGCGAGCGGACCGTGCCGAGTGGGATGCCCAGCGCGGCGGCGATCTCCTCGTAGCTCAGGCCTTCCCCGGCGAACAACGTGAGCGTGTCGCGGTCGCCGTCGGCCAGCTCCGCCAGTGCGGAGTCCAGCAGCTTTCCCATCGCCGCGGCGGTCACCTGATCGGCGACGCGTTCGGCATGCCCTTCTTCGTCGGGCGGCGGACCGAGGGCTTCGCGCAGTTTCAGCTCCCGGACCTCATCACGGCGCCGTTGCGCGACCAGGTTGGTCGCGATGCCGTAGAGCCACGGCCGCGCGTCGCGGCGCTCGGTGTCGTATCCCTCGCGTTTGCGGAACGCGATCAGGAACGTCTCCCCCAGCGCGTCCTCCGCGGCCGCCGGTCCGATGCGTCTGACCAGGTAACGGTGGATGTGCGCGGCATGCCGGTCGAAGATGGCGGAGAACCGGTCCGGGCTGGTCACCGACCTCGCGATCACTTCCGCGTCCTCCGGATCGCCCGAATCCGCCCCAGATGAACTCATGAACCACCCTTCGCCGTTCGTCAGTGTCACTTGTTGTCCGCATCCGGCGCCGAAAGGGTTCACGACCGACGAATCGGTCTAGACCTTTTATGCGTGCCGCGCTACATTCATCTGTGGTCTAGACCACACGCGCCATTTTCCGAGCAGGTCAGTCTCGCCGCCTCTTTTGGAGAGAACCGCCATGAGACGCACCAGAAAACGACTACTCAGCGCACTCACCGTGACACTCCTCGCTGCCGGGCTCCTCGTAGCCGCAGGTACTCCGGCGCTGGCGGCGGGCCGCCTCCGCGCCGCCTTCACCCTGGCCGGGACCACCGGCGAGTACACCGTCACGAACCCCAGCAGCGAAACCGTCGCCGACTGGTCCATCACCTTCACCGTCCCCGCCGGCGTGACCGCCACGAACGGCGCCAACGCCACGGTTTCCCAATCGGGCAACCAGGTCACCCTCACCCCGGCGTTCTACATCAAGTCGCTCGGGCCGGGCCGTTCGACCTATCCGTACAGCCCGACGTTCCGGCTCAGTTCCGGCGTCACCCCGACCACGTGCCGGATCGACGACGGCAACTGTGACGGTTCGGGCGACGCTCCGCCGTCCACCCCGGCCAACCTGCGCCTCGTGGCGAAGACGACCACGACCGCCGCGCTGGCCTGGAACGCCTCGGCGCCGGGTTCCCTGCCCGTCACCGGCTACGACGTCTACCAGGGCACGACCCTGGCGACCTCCGTCACCGGCACCGAAGCGAGGATCACCGGGCTGACGCCGAACACGGCCTACAGCTTCACGGTCGTCGCCAAGGACCGGAAGGACGCCAAATCCCCGCCCACCCCGGCGCTGGCGGTGACCACCAACAACCCGAGCGACGACACCCAGGCGCCGACAGCGCCGTCGAACCTCCGCTCGACCGCGGTCACGTCGAGTTCCGTCGCCCTGGCGTGGAACGCGTCGACCGACAACACCGGCGTCGTCTCCTACGACGTCTACAACGGCTCCAACCTCGCCACCACGGTGACCGGGACGACCGCGACGGTCAACGGGCTCTCACCGTCCACTTCGTACTCTTTCACGGTCAAAGCCCGTGACGGGTACGACAACGTCTCCGCGGCGAGCGCCGCCGTCAGCGCTCGCACCGGCGACATCGTGAACGGGTACGCCCGGGTCGGCTATTTCGTCCAGTGGGGTATCTACGGCCGCCAGTTCTTCGTCAAGAACCTGGTGTCCAACGGATCGGCCGCCAAGCTGACGCATCTGCTGTACGCCTTCGGGAACATCGACCCGGTCAACCACACCTGCCTTTCGGGTGTCACCAAGGGGACGACGTCGAATCCCCAGGACCCGAACCAGGGTGACGGCGCGGGCGACGCGGAAGCCGACTACTCGCGGCCGATGTCCGCGTCCCAGTCGGTCGACGGTGTCGGCGACACCGGCTGGGAGACGTTGCGCGGCAACTTCAACCAGCTGAAGAAGCTCAAGGCCAAGTACCCGAACCTGAAGATCCTCATCTCCTTGGGCGGCTGGACCTACTCGAAGTACTTCTCCGATGTCGCGGCCACGGCCGCGTCGCGGCAGAAGTTCGTCGCGTCGTGCATCGACACGTACCTGAAGGGGAACGTCAAGGCGTACGGCGGTGCCGGCGGGCCGGGTACGGCCGCGGGCATCTTCGACGGCATCGACATCGACTGGGAGTGGCCGGGCAGCCCCGACGGGCACCCCGGGAACCACTGGAGCGCCAACGACAAGACGAACCTGACCGCGCTGCTGGCCGAGTTCCGCACGCAGATGGACGCCTACGGCGCGACCACCGGCAAGCGGTACGAGCTCCAGGCGTTCACCCCCGCCGACCCGGCGAAGGTGAGCGGTGGCTGGGAGATCCCGAAGATCTTCGACTACCTCGACGTCGCCAACGTGCAGGGCTACGACTTCCACGGCTCGGGCAGCGACAACTCGTGGGAGCCGAACATGACCGGCCACCAAGGGAACCTCTACCCCGACGCGGACGACCCGTACAAGTTCAAGTTCAGTGTGGAGTCGGCCATCAACGCCTACACCAGTGCCGGGGCGAATCCACGGAAACTGACCCTCGGGCTCGCCTTCTACGGAAGAGGCTGGCAAGGGGTCGCGGACGGCGGGAAGAAGGGTGAATGGCAAAGCGCGACAGGCGCCGCGCCAGGCCAGTTCGCCGAGGAAGCAGGTACTCGTGGCTACGCGAATCTCTTGGCCAGTGTCCCGAACTGCACCGTCCAGCACGACACCGCGGCTGTGGCCACGGCGTGTTACACGGGCAACGGCGGACAATGGTGGACCTTCGACGACGCCTGGTCCATCCAGCAGAAGGTCGCCTGGCTCAAGTCCAAGGGGCTGCTCGGGGTCATGGCCTGGGAGATGTCGGGTGACACCGGCGCCTTGATGACCACAGTGGACAACTCGCTGAAGTAGTGACGGCTAGTGAGTGGTAAGGACGGTGAGAACCGTCCTTACCACTCGCGACTAGACGGAGTCCTTGGTCGCGGTCCAGCCGCCGTCCACCACCAGCTGCGTGCCGGTGACGTACGAGGCCGCGGGCGAGGCGAGGAACGCGATCACTTCGGCGACCTCCGCGGGATCCCCGAGCCGTCCCGCCGGGGTGGCCCGGACGGCGCGGGCGTGGTCGGCCTCGGACACGCGATCCCAGACCGGGGTCCGGATCGGACCGGGCAGCACCGAGTTCACCCGGACGTCGGGCGCGTACTCGACGGCCAGCTGGCGGCCGAGCGCGACCAAAGCTCCCTTGCTCGCCGCGTAGGCAGGCCTCCCGGGGAGTCCGACCAGGGCGTGCACCGAGGAGACGAGCACGATCGATCCCCGCCGTTCCCGCAACGACGGCAGGCAGGCCTTGGCGCCGAGGTACGCGCCCGCGAGGTTGACGTCCAGCTGCCGGTCCCAGTCCGCCCTTGCGAGCTCGTGCAGCGGCGCCACCACGGCGGTGAACGCGTTGCTGACCAGGACGTCGACCCCGCCGCAGACCTGTTCGGCGAGCTCGACGGCGCGCCGCCAGGTGTCTTCGTCGGACACGTCGCCGACGACGCTGTGCTCAAGCCCGGGTCGCTCGGTGATGTCCACGCCGACGACGGTGTGCCCGGCCGCGGCCAGGCGGGTGACGGTCGCCGCGCCGATACCGGACGCCGCTCCCGAAACGATCGCGCAGGATGTGGTCAAAAGGGATTCTCCTCCACCTCGGGTTGCTGCACAGTGTGCCTCGTGACTTCTGCGAACGACGACCGGACTCTGCTCATCGTCGGCTCCTACACCGCCGCGAGCGGCGGCAACGGCGAAGGCATCGGCACCTTCTGGCGCGATAGGCGGTCCGGGGAGCTGACCCCGGCCGGCTCGCTCGAACTGGACTCTCCGAGCTGGCTGACCCCGCATCCCACGCTGCCGGTGCTCTACGCCGCGAACGAGACGGCCGAGGGGACGATCACCGCTGTCGTGGTCGGCGAGGACGGCACCTTGGAGGTCCTGAACTCGCTCCCGACCGGTGGCGCGGATCCGTGCCATCTGGAGATCACTCCCGACGGCCGGTTCCTGTTGTGCGCCAACTACAGCGGCGGCAGCCTGGCCGCGTTCGCACTGGGCGCGGACGGGGTGCCCACCGTGCGTACGGCACTCGTCCGGCACGAAGGGACCGGCCCCGTCTCCGACCGGCAGGAAGCGGCGCACGTCCACATGGCCGTGGTCGACGACACCGGCACGCTGGTCAGCGCGGTCGACCTCGGCACCGACGAGATCCGCAGCTACCGCCTCGGCGAGGAAGGCGAGCTGATCCCGTTGTCGGTGTCGACACTGCCCGCCGGGACCGGCCCTCGCCAGCTGGTCCGGCGTCCGGGCACGAACCACGCGTACGTCGTCGGCGAGCTGGCCGCCTCGCTGGTGACGGTGCGCGAAGACCCGCCGGGCACGTTCGCCGTCGAGAACTCCGTTCCCGCGACGCTCGCTCCCGGTGGGGAGAACCTTCCCGGCCAGCTCGCGCTGCACGGAGACCGGCTGTTCCTGTCGAACCGGGGCCCCGAGAAGATCACGGAGTTCGCTTTCGACGGCGTTCTCCCGAAGGCCGTCGCCGATCACGGGACCGGCGAATGGCCGCGGCATTTCTCCGTCGTCGGCGATCATTGTTATGTCGCGGCGCAGAGCGTCGACGCGATCCAAGCCTACGAACTCGCGACCTGGCGGCTGATCGGCAGTTATCCGGTCGGAAGTCCGGCTTTCGTCGGCCCTTGGCGACCTTGATTCGTTCAGCGGGCTGAACGCTTTGTTCAGCCCGCTGAACAACGACGAATTTCTTTCTTTTCGAGGCGAATTAAGGTCTTGACGCAACTGGTTCAGACCATGACACTGAACCGCACGCCGCCGGTGACCTGGCTCACACCCGCCCGAGGAGAACCATGTCCCTACCGAAGAAATTGCTCGCCCTTGCCACGCTCGTCCCGTTGACACTGGGCCTTTTGAGCGCCCCGACCCAGGCCGCACCGGCCACCTTCACCCACCCCGGCGTGCTGGTCAGCCGTCCGCAGCTCGATTTCGTGCGCACGAAGGTCCAAGCCGGCGCACAACCGTGGAAACAAGCCTACGACGCGATGATGTCGAGCCCGTACGCCTCGCTGTCCCGGTCACCGAAACCACGCGCCGTCGTCGAATGCGGCCCCTATTCGAATCCGAATATCGGCTGTACCGATGAACGGCAAGACGCCATCGCCGCGTACTCCCTTTCTCTCGCGTGGTACATCACTCGCGACGCGAAATACGCGACCAAGGCGATCGAGATCATGGACGCCTGGTCCGCGGTGCTGAAAGATCACACGAACAGCAACGCGCCCCTGCAATCGGCCTGGTCGGCCTCCTCGTGGCCGCGCGCGGCGGAAATCATCAAGCACACCTACACGAGCTGGCCGAATTCCGGCCGCTTCGGCACCATGCTCCGGAACGTGTACCTGCCGAAGGTCATCAACGGCAGTCACAGCAACGGCAACTGGGAACTCAGCATGACCGAGGCCGCGATCGGCATCGCCGTGTTCCTCGACGACAAGACGAGCTACGACAAGGCCGTCGCGAAGTTTCGCACCCGCGTCCCCGCGTACCTCTACCTGACCAGCGACGGCGCGCTTCCGAAGACCGCGCCCGGCAGCGGCCTGGACACCCGCGACAAGATCGTGAAGTACTGGCAGGGCCAGACGACGTTCGTCAACGGCCTCTCGCAGGAGACCTGCCGGGACTTCACCCACACCGGCTACGGCCTCGCCGCCATCGCGAACTTCGCCGAGACCACCCGCATCCAAGGCCAGGACCTCTACCCCGAGATCGCCGACCGCCTCCGTGAAGGCCTCGGCTTCCACGCGAAGTACCAGATGGGCGCGGCCGTCCCGTCGTGGCTGTGCGGCGGCAGCCTGAAGCTCGGCCTCGGCCCGATCACCGAGGTCGGCTACAACCACCTCCACACCCGCCTCGGGATCACCATGAGCAACACCGAGGCCCTCACCCTGCGCCAGCGCCCCGCGGGCACCAACAGCCTGTTCGTCTCCTGGCAGACCCTCACGCACGCCGACAACCCACAGTGACTCCGTGAGGGCCGCCCGATTGCGGCAGGGCGGCCCTCACGGTCCGTTTTCCCAGCTCAGACACACAGTGACCCCTGGTTGCAAGCCCCTGTTCGGGACCCGCTAAAGTACTCACATCGCACTCCACGGAGTACGGGTCCGGGCTGTGGCGCAGTTTGGTAGCGCACTTGACTGGGGGTCAAGGGGTCGCAGGTTCGAATCCTGTCAGCCCGACCGGAAGACGAAGCCCCTGGCTTGTACCTCAGGTACAGGTCAGGGGCTCTTTCGTGTTCAGTTCAAAGATCACGTCGATGATCTTGGACTGAAGTCTCTGTGGACCAGATCTGCTCCACAGAGACTCTGCGTCCAGGCGGTCCAATGCCACACTGGGTGGCGACCGCCGAGGGGACTGGACCGGATGACTGCCGATCTTCCATCGTGGGCTGGACGCATCCGCTCGATGCGCGAAGCGCGCGGCTGGACGCAGCCCGAGGTCGCGCAGCGGATGCGTGAGCAGACCAGCGAGCACCTGCCCGAAGCCGACAACCTCATTCGCCGATGGAAGGCCTGGGAGCGGGGAGAGAACAAGCCCGGAGCCTTCTACCAGCCGATCATCGCGGCGACTCTCGGCACCGTGACGGCTGCCCTCTTCCCGCCGTTCGAACGTCCATCGGGAGGCATAGAACTCCTTGGCTCTACAGGGATGGACAGGTTGGAAGTCGTCAGCCGGCTTCAGGCATCCGACGTCAACGAAGCCACGCTTGAAGCGGTGCGGATCACGGTCGACAAGTTGTGCTCCGAGTATGCGCGCCGACCTCCTGCCGAGCTGATCCTCGAAGGTCGCCAGTGGCTTCGTCGACTGCTCGAAATGCAAGAGCAGAAGCTCAGCCTTCGTCAGCAACGCGATGTTTACGAGCTAGCGGGCTGGCTCGCTCTCCTGATCGGATGCCTTGAGTACGACCTCGGTGACCGAGCATCGGCGGAAGCGACCCGCAAGTCCGCTCTCAGCCTCGGTCAGGAGTCAGGCAGCGGCGGGATCATGGGCTGGGCACACGAGATGCGCGCCTGGTTCTCATTGACCAGGGGCGACTACCGCGGGGTGACGATCGCAGCGGAGGCCGGGCAAGCCGTCGCGGGAAACCACAGCGTGTCTGTCCAGCTCGCCGCACAGGAAGCGAAGGCATGGGCTCGCATAGGGAGGCGAGAAGAGATGCAGGTCGCTTTGGAGAAGGGGCGCATCCTTCTTGAATCGATGCCATACCCGGACAACATCGACAACCACTTCGTGGTGGACCCGAACAAGTTCGACTTCTACGCGATGGATTGCTACCGACACGTCGGTGAGAACAACCTGGCCCGAGAGCTATCGGAAGAAGTCATCCGAGCAAGCACCGATTTCGACCGGCGTGAACGCTGGCCGATGCGGGTCGCCGAAGCGCAGATCACCCTCGGCGTAATCGCCGCCCGCGAGGGTGACCTCGACGAGGCAATCGGCCGCGGCCGCAAAGCTCTCGACGGAGAACGCAAGTCTCTGCCCTCCTTAGCCCTCGTCGCCCGGGACCTCTCCGGGGTACTCCAAGAGCGGTTCGCCGATGAGCCGAAGGCAGCCTCCTACCTTGACCAACTCCGGACGATCGACCAGCAGGCTCGGAGACCTGCTTGACCCAAGATGTCAAGCCAGTGATCCACCTCGGGGACAATCTGGGGGCATGCCTGACTTACTGCCTGGCTAGGACTCCCGGACCGGGCTTTCGGAGTGGGCGGTCAGCGCGCGCTAAAGTTCGAACTCCCCCGGTGCGAGACTGCGTGCCAGGCAGAACTCGTTTCCTTCCGGGTCGGCTAGTACCACCCACGACCGACCGTCTCCCTGTCCCACATCCGCCGTGGACGCGCCGAGCGCGAGCAACCGCTTCAGTTCGGTCTGCTGGTCACTGTCGATCGGGCAGATCTCGAAGTGCAGCCGGTTCTTGGCGATGGTCTTGGCCTCGGGAGCACGGACGAAGACCATGCTCGGCACAGCGGGCCCGCCGCGTAACGCGGCCAACCGCTGTTCGTCCGGCTCCTCCGGATCGGGCCCGATCTCGACCGCGGCGCCGTTCTTGTCCGCATAAACGACGTAACCCAGAACGTCGCACCAGAAATCCGCCAGCCGCCGCGGATCGACGCTGTCGATCGTCAACCATTCGAACCGACTTGTCATGCACAATGCCTTTCCGTTTCGGATATACCGGGATCATCCTATTCCATGAACCTCGGTCCGGCGGGAAACGCAAAGAAAAATCGCCCCGTCTCGCTGGATCGGCGCGCTCAAATCGCCCGGCGATGCGCACGTACGAGGAACGGGTCACTCCGACGCACAGCTCTCGTGCCAACGGCGATGCCACCGGGGTTGCGTACCGCGATGGTCGCGACGACCGCACCGCACACCATGTCGATGACGGACACCTCGTGGCTGTGCCGGTTGCTGACGTACACCCGGCCGGTATCCGGAGAAATCGCGACGCTTTCCGGACGCTGCCCGACCGGCGTCCTCAGCACGACCCGGCCGTCGAGAGGGTCGAGGGCGACGATGCTGTCGGAGTAGTACTGCGTCACGAAAAGCAGATCCCCGACGGAAACCCCATACGGTCCCCGTTCGACCGGAACCCTTAAGACAACGGTGTGGTCGCGAGGATCGATGATCGTCACCGCGCTGTCGTCGTCGCCGGTGTTCGTCACGTACACGCGGTCGCCTCGGCCACCGAAGGCCACGCCGCTCGGCTGCCTGCCGACGTCCAACCTCGCCACGACCTCGTTCACCCGTGCGTCGATCACGGAGACGTCATGGCTTTCGTAGTTGGTCACGTAGACCAGCGAGCCGTCGGGGGATACGGCCGTCGAGGTGGGATTCGATCCGACGGGAACGGCGCCGATCACCCGGCCGGCACGCAGGTCGACCACGGAAATCTCGTGACCGAGGTAGTTCTGACATACGCCCGTTCGCCGCCGGGGGCGACGGCGATCCCGACGGGTCTGGCACCGACGGGAATCTCACCCACGACGGTGTCTTTCCCCGTGTCGATGACCGACACCGTGTCATCGTCGAGGTTCGTGACGTAGGCGGTGCCACCGTCCGGGGTCAGCGCGATCGCGAAGGGTCTCGCGCCGACCCGGACGGTGGTCACGGCGGCTGGTTCGGCGCCGATGACCGACACGGTGTCGGTGTCCATCCCGGCCACGTAGACACGGTTCACGACCGCTCCCTCCCCCATCGCGGTGGCGATCGTGGTCGGACCACTCGGCTTGTGCAGCCCGCCCAGTGCGAACGGCGCCGCCAGCACCCCTCAAGGCTGCGGTGAGCCATGGCCATGGCGCCAGGGGTGTGGGACGGCCGGACTCGGCGGGCGGGCTGACCTGGTCTTATCAGGCTCGGCGTCCCACGGCCGTGGGACGAGGAACGGTGATCGCGGCCGGTGGCGGCAAATCGGCCGTGGTCGGCCGGGAGCGAGCCGTGGCATCCTGATCTATTAGGGGCACGGGATTTTCCGTGAGGGGTTGGGGATGTCGGAACACCATTCAGGTCGTGATTTCGCCGCGCTGCTGGAGGCGCTGAAGATTCGCTCAGGGCGCAGTTACCACGCGCTGGCGGGCAGGCTCGACCTCAGCCAGTCGACGCTCCACCGGTACTGCACCGGAAGCAAGCTGCCACCGGACGTGCGTCTGGTGACGCGGCTGAGCCGGGTGTGCGGAGCGAGCGAGGCGGAGACGAAGACCCTGGTCCGCGCCTGGTATCTGGCCGACGCGGTTCGGCGCGGCCCGGCGGCCGTCGACGGCGACACGGAGCCCGCACCGATTCCCGCTCTACGCAAGGATCTCCCTCGGGACATCAACGACTTCGTCGCCCGGCAAGAGGAATTGTGCTGGTTGCTCGAAACCCTCGCGCCGGACGGCCCGGCGGAGGTGAAGGCCATCGACGGAATGGCGGGCGTGGGCAAGACCACGCTCGTCGTCCACGCGGCGCACCTGCTGGCCGACCGTTATCCCGACGGCCAGCTGTTCCTCGACCTGCACGGCCACACGACCGGCGTGCCGCCGATGAGCGTCGCCGACGCGTTGGGAGCGTTGCTGCGGGCGGCCGAGGTGCCGGAAGAGTCGATCCCCGCGACGGTGGAACAGCGGGTCTCGCTCTGGCGTTCCAGCCTGGCCGGGCGGCGCGCGCTGGTCGTGCTCGACAACGCCGCGGACGCCGCGCAGGTGACGCCGCTGCTGCCCGGCGAGCCCGACTGCCTCACCCTGATCACGAGCCGCGGCCGGCTGGCGGAGCTGGACGCGGTCGGCACGCTCACCCTCGACGTGCTGTCGACCGACGACGCCGTCGACCTGTTCGACCGGGTCAGGGGCCCGGCGGCGGACTCGAGTGACCGTCTCGCGGTGGCGGAGAGCGTCCAGCTGTGCGGCCATCTTCCACTGGCGATCCGGATCGCGGCGGCGCGACTGCGGCACCACCCGGCCTGGACCACCGACCGGCTGAACCGCGGCCTGCGCACCGAACACCGTCGGCTGTCCGAACTGCGGTCGGGCGGACGCAGCGTGCAGGCGGCCTTCGCGCTGTCCCACGGCAAATTGACCGCGCGCCAGCAGCGTATGTACCGGCTGATCGGACTGCATCCCGGCGGCGAGATCGACGCGGCCCACGCCGCCGAACTGGCCGATGTACGACTGGAGCAGGCGGAACGTCTGCTGGAGGATCTCGTCGACGCGCACATGCTGCACGAGGTCGGCGCCGACCGCTACCTGTACCACGATCTCGTCCGCGACCACGCTCGTTCCCTCGCGGCGGCCCGGCCGTCGGAGCAGGAGGCCGCGATTCGCCGCCTGCTCGACCATCTGCTGCTCGCGGCCGACCGCGCCGCCATGCTGCTGGAGCCGAGCAGGCGTTCGGAACGACTGCCACCGGCCCGCGAGCCCAGGTACGCCCCGACCTTCGCCGGCAGGCAAGAGGCGCTCGACTGGCTGGATCTCGAGCGGAGGACTCTCGTGGCCTCGGTCGAACTGGCGCACCGGTCCGGGCTCGACGACCACTGCTGGAAACTCACCCGGGCGCTCTGGCACTTCTTTCTGCTGCGAGGCCACATCGAAGACTGGCTGCACACCCACTCGCACGCGATCGAGGCCGCACGACGTACCGGCGACCGCTGGGCGGAGGCGGAAACCCTGAAGAATCTCGGTGTCGCGACGTGGCTGAGCGGCGAGACCGAGGAGGCGATCGCGCAGCACGAACGGGCGCTGGAAATCGACCGTGAGCTCGCCGACCCATGTGGTGAGGCGAAGACGTTGACCCATCTGGGTTTCATCCACAATCAGCTGGGAGATCACCGGCGAGCCGTAGAGCGGTTCGACCGTTCCGTAATGCTCTACCGGCAGCTGGACGACCCGACCGGCATCGGACGCGGGCTCGCGGGCCAGGGGGATTCGCTGCGGCAGCTGGGCGAACGGACGGCCGCGTTGCCGCTGCTGGCGGAGGCGTTGTCGCTCAGCACCGACGGCCGCGATCGCTGGGGCGAGACCGTCGCGAGTACCGCGCTCGGCTTCCTCCGTCTCGACGACGGCCTCATCGATCTGGCCCGTCGCCACTTCGAGCAGGCTCTGTCGATCAGCCGCCAGACCGGAGACCGGCGGGGCGAGGCGTGTTCCTGCGCCGGTCTGGGAACGGTGCACCTGACCAGTGGCAGGCTGGGACGAGCCCGGCAGTGCTTCGAGCAGGCACTGGCCATCAGCCGCCAGAGCGGCGACCGCAGGAGCGAAAGCCTTGCGGTCGAGGGCCTCCGGGCCTGCGTGACGAGTCCCTCGGACCGGCCGGACGTCAGGTGGATATCCGGGAAAGCCCCGGAAATCCGAAACTTGCGCGCTTTGTAGCGCCGCCCGATCCGTGGCCGAGGTCAGGCCCAGGTCAATACGCCGTCGTCGCGGATGAACGGTCGCCCTGGTTGTGCCGGTCGGGTGGGGTCGTGGTTTTCGAGGCGATCGGCGGTGTCGCTGAGCAGAGCGCTCACGTTGGGCCAGGTGGTGCAGTGGGCACCTGCCTGGGCCGCCCAGTCCATCACGTGTCCGCGCCGAGCGCCGGGGCGCAGGTCGACGGCGAGGACGGAGCCGTCGAGAGCGCGGCAAATGGGGATCAGCGCGCTGCAGAACATGGCTGTGGGTTCACCGGCGGGCTGCCGATGGCCGCCATCGGCGTGGCAGCAGCTCTCGTCTTGATAGGCGCTCAGGCCGGCCCACGTTTCTTGCACCCGGGCCACCGGTAGCGGCAAGAACACGCCGGGGACGGTGAAAGCGGCACGGTAGTCCCGCTCGCCGTCGACGCCGTCTGTCAGCTGCCACCACTCGAGAAGATCGTCCGGGAGCACCAAGCCCATCGTGTGCTGAACAGCGCGGATGTCAGCGGCGGGCGCTGGGGGCCGCAGAGTGGCGGCGGTGGCCGGTGTGTTGGTGCGCAGCCAGGCCGTGATCCGCTGCCACGCCGGGCCGACACAGTTCGTCGGTTCACCGCCGGGCCGTGCCGGCGGGGTGACGCGGAGTGGGGCCGGCGGGGTGGCCGGCACGGCGGCGGTGTCCTGGGTCGCGTGCAGGCCCAGCGCCCGCAGGATGTCATGGGGTGAGGCGAGCAGATCGGGTTCGTGGTTCAGGTGGAATTGCTGGGCAGCGGTGAGTTGATGCACGGCGAGGGTGTCCCCGTTCTTCACGATCAGCAGTGCCCCGACCCGGACTACCGCCGAGGGGATGTGTTGCAGCGCTGTCAACGTAGGCGCCAGGTTCTGCATCAGGGTCGCGGTATTGGCGGCGTCTTGCGCCTGCACGAAACGGGCATCGGCCGCATGTGCCACCGTGGCGGCGGCCTCCCGCCCGGCGGGGGTGTCCGCGGCGTCTTTCACCCGGCCGACGAGGCGGCGCATCCAGGAACCGATCTCGGGATCGCCCAGTTCGATGATCTCTGCCCCGGCCATACGCACCAGGCCCTCGACCGCCGCTTGGACCAGCTCGTGCCCGGCCGCGGTGGACAGGTAGATCGAGATGGGGAATCCCGGCGGATCGTGCTGCTGTGTGGCAAGCAAAGGTGCGTCCGGCGGAGCGGACTCGAACAGACCGGCCAGGTCCGGCCCGTCGTACGCGAGCATGTCGTCGAGGTCGGCGCTGGGAAATTCCAGGTGAAAGGTCGGCGCGGGCTGCGCTGATGAGTGCCGCTCCAAAGCGGAGACCAGCCGCAGCCCACGCGCCTGGTCGCGGACCCAAGCGTCGATCAGAGACCCGAGCTCACCGCCGACCTGCTCGGCCAGCAAGCGAAGAAAGGTGATCGCGGGCGGGATTCCGTCCGGTCCGGCGTTGTAGTCGGTGAGGACGAGGAAGGCACTCCACGCGTCGGTGACATCCGCGAGCGATGGCAACGGGATCGAGGGACCGAGCGCGCGGCTCATCAGCACCGGCAGCTGTGGTACGTCCACCATGGTGAGCTGGTGCCGCAGCGGAGTCCGATCCTCGACGGGAAACATGGCCAGGGTTTCCACCGTGGAGGCGGCCAGAAGATCTCCACCGGCGACGGGTGTGCCCGGCTGTTCGGTGACAGGTGGGGAACCTTCTCCGTGTAACCGGAGGTAGGCCGTTTCGGTGAAAGCCTTCACCGAAACCTCTACCGGTGTGTACAACTCCGGTAGCAGGCCTGGATCGCGCGCGATGACCTCGTCGAAGAAGCGTCGCGAAGAAATCATCGCCATCAGGCTGGTGTCGGCGAACTTTTCCTTCGTGGCTTGCGCGTCCAGGATGCGGAAAGCCGTATCGATCGCTTCGCCGCCCCACCCGGTTCCGTCGTGGTGCACGTCGCCGAAGTTGAGGCTGACTCGCAGCCGCATCCATGCCTGCGGGGTCCGGGTGTGGTTGTAGCGGCGGAGAGCGACAGCGATGCGGTCCGGCAGCCGGTCCGCGACGACGGCTTCTTCTGTCCCCGGCGGCATCAAGATCAGCGCGCCGTCGCCGCGGTCCTCGACCGCGCACTCACCGAAGTCCACATCGCTGCCGGCGAAGGCGGTCTTCAGTACCTCGTACAGGCCTTGGCGGATAGCCAGTCTGTCGAGTGAAGTCCGTTCTGGGGCCGTGAATCCCGCTACGTCGACCACGACGATGGTGCGCGACGAGTACGTCACCGGCCCGCCCTCCTTGTCGTCACTCCAACGCCGACTTTGGCGCTGGAGATTCGATTATGGCGCTCCTCAGGGCGCCTTCACGAACGCCGAGGCGAGGCGGGCGACCACCTTGTCGGCGTCGTCGGTCAAGCGCCGCAGGAGTTCTCGCGCGCCGTCCGTCGGGATCTCGACCAAGGCCTGGGTCAGGCGCAGGCGCGCCGCGGTGTCCCCGCCGGTCTCGTCGAGCGCGCCGGCCAGTGCGCTCAGGATCGGGTCGGCACTCCCCTGGTCCGCCGACAGTGTCCCCAGGATCTCGGCCGCCTCGACGTCGTTCACGCCCTCGACGATCATTTCGACGAGGATCGGCACGGCGTCGGGCACACCGCGCGAGCCCGCCGCCCGCGCGGCCTGCCCGCGCACCGTCAGATCCGGGTCCTGGAGCGCCCGGACGAGTTCGGCGGTCGCCTCTTCGCCGGGGATCTCGGCGACGGCCAGGATCGCGCGATACCGGACGTCCGCCTCGCTCGAACGCAGGCCGGGCGACAGAGTCGCCAGACCATCGCCCCCGGCCCGCGCCAGGGCCCATCGCAGGGCACCGGCCACGTTCGGATCGGTTTCGGCCAGGACCGCCTCGGCCAGCACTTCGGCGGGAACCGGCACGGCCTCGGTGGGAGCCAGCGCGGCTTGCTGGCGGCGCGCCGCGTAGGGCGAGGTGAACCCATGCAGGAGCTCGACGATGCCCAGGGCCGCTTCCCAGCCGACGGGCGCCGAGGCGTCGACCATCCGGAGCCGCTCCAGGAGTTCCTGGTCGCGCTTCAGCCGGTCTTCGGTCCGCTGGATGAGATCGCCGACCAGGACCGACGGCGTGAAGGCGGGATCCGCCAGCGCGCTCCCGATCTCCCGCAGGGACAGGCCGAGCGAACGGAGACCCTCCACGTGGAAGATCCGGCGGATGTCCTCGGTGGAGTATTCGCGATAACCGTTCGTCGACCTGCCCGTCGGCCGCACCAGCCCGAGATTGTCGTAATGCCTGAGCATCCGCGCACTCACTCCCGAGCGGCGGGCCACCTCGCCGATCCTCATGCCGAGTCCTCACTTCGCTCCGGGCCGAGCGCGGCGATCCGTTTCGCCTCGTCGAGGCCCAGGTCGTACCCGGCTTCCGGGTCGCGCAGGAGCCGCTCCGTCGCACGAGCGTGCGCACGCACCACCGGGTCGCCGTGCGCCAGCCCCGCTTTGAGCATCGGCTCGATGACGTCTCCGAGCGCGACGAGAGCCCGGCTGAGGCTCAGCTTCACCTGCCTGTCGCCCCGACCGAACTGGGCGGCCAGTTCGACGGCCAGTCCTTTCCTTCCGTCGTCCGGGACGAGGACGACGGCGGCACGCCACGCACTCTGCGCGACACTGTCGTCGGCGTCGCGCAGCAACGTCCGCGTGATCGCGGGCCACACCGTCCTGTCCCCGATCTTGGACAGCGTGTGCAGCGCCTGGCTTCTCGCCTGGGCATGCCCGGATCGCAGCTCCGCACGGAGCCTGGGCACCGTGATCTCCGGCGAGAGCCTGGTCAACGCCCAGGTGAGCATGTCGCGCACGAAGAAGTCCGGCTCGATCCCGCACCGCTCCACGAGCGCCTCGACGTATCCGGGGTCCGGATACGAGCCGGCCGTCATGGCCGCTTTGAGCCGGGTCGACGAGTTCTCCGCGCTCAGCGCCTCGAGCAGCCGGGTGTCCGGCGTTGTCCTGGGTGTCGGGTTCATGGGACCACCTCCTGATCCCAGTCAAGACGTTGTCACAGTGTCAAGGTCAAGCGCGCGGCGCCGGACGTGCGTGAATCACCTGGTCGAGTCAGGTTCAGCGCAGTGCCGTGAGGACGTAATCGTCGCCGGACTGCCACACCGGCGCCACCTCCGCGAAGCCCGCCTCCCGGAGCAGTCTCGTGTGTTCCTGTGGGCTGAGCCTGTTGCCGTAGCCGGTCGAGATGCCGCCCAGTTCGTCGGCCGTGAACTCCGCCCGCAGCGCGGGGTCGGCCGACACCGCGGCCCACCAGCTCTTCCAGTCTTCGTTGGCCTCGACCCCGGCCCGGGCGGCACGCCGGTCCTTGACTGCCGCGGCGAGGTCGCGGATACCCGGTTGTTCGTCGTAGAAGTGGTCGCCGTTGACGAGCGCCCCGCCCGCGCGCAGCACGCGCGCGAGGTCACGGTAGACGGCGGCGAGCCGATCCGGCCGCAGCCAGTGCAACGCGGTCGTCGAGACCGCGGCGTCGATCGCCTGCCACTTCAGCCAGCCATCCTCGGCGAGGTCGGCCCGGACGTACTCGATGTCCGCGTCCTCCGGACGGCTCGCGCCGGCGAGCGCGAGCAGGAACGGGTCATCGTCGACGCCGACGACGCGCGCGTGCGGCATGCGCCGGGCGAGCCTGGTGGCCAGCGAACCCGGACCGCAGCCGAGGTCGAGCACGAGCGGCTCGGCGACATCGCGGCAGACGTGCTCGACGACGTCGATCAGGACGTCGAACCGTTCTTCGCGGTCGGCTATGTAGCGTTCCTGCTGGAGGTCCCACCGTCGCACCCAGCCTGCCGCGAGCTTTTCGTCCACCGCGCTCCCCTTCGTGATCTTGATCCTGTGTAGCACAGGGCGTCCATGGGTTACCGTGTGCGCCACAACGTAAGAAGGTGCCCGTCGGGGGAAGCCGGTGAGAATCCGGCGCTGACCCGCAACCGTGAACGGCCGTACGCCGTGAGCCGGACTGCCCGCCGGGTACTGCCAGCCCCAACTGTCGTGGAGTGCGGAGCGGGGTCCCGTTTCAGCGCGTCCGCGCGCCCGGGACAGTGCTCGATGTCCCGGAGGTCCCCTATGACGCGTCATCCGTTCGGCCGACGGCGCTTGCTCGCCCTCGCCGCCCTCACGCCTTTGGCGGCCTGCGGGGGCGCGCCCGCCGACACAGGCCGGTTGCGGGTCGCGTTCGCCGCGGGCGGTTCGAAGGAAACACTGGACCCCTCGCAAGTTTCGCTCTTCGTCGACCAGGCGCGGGCCAAGGCGCTCTTCGACACGCTCGTCGCCTACAACGCCGACACCTCGTTGCGGCCGAGGCTGGCCGAATCCTGGGAAGGCGACGACACGGGGACGCGCTGGCGGATCCGGCTGCGGCAGGCGGCCTTCCACGACGGTCGTCCGGTCACGGCGGACGACGTGCTGTACAGCTTCCGCCGGCTCGCCGACCCCGCGCTGGCCTCCTCGTCGAGGCAGTACTTCACGAAGGTGGACTTCACCCGCAGCAAAGCGGTGTCGCCGAGCGAACTGGAGCTGATCCTGGGCGCACCCGACTTCGAGTTCCCGTCGGGCTGGGGCGCGCCGGGCGCGGAGATCGTGCCCGCCGGGACGACGGCGTTCGGCGCGCCGGTCGGCTCTGGTCCGTTCCGCTTCGTTTCCTTCACGCCCGGTGGTACGGCGGTGTTCCGCAAGAACGAGTCCTATTGGGACGGTGCGCCGACCGTCGACGAGCTCGAATTCGTCCCGGTGAACGACGAGACGGCCCGGGTCAACGCGCTGCTGTCCGGTCAGGTCGACTACGCCCACGACCTCGCCGCCGGTACCGCGGCGCGGCTGACGGGCGACGCCCGTGTCTCGCTGCTCGAAGCCAGGGGAACGACGATGCAGGGCCTGATCCTGCGCCTGACCCAGCCGCCGTTCACCGATCCGCGGCTGGTGCGCGCCGTACTGTCCGGAGTGGACCGTGAGGCCCTGAACCGTGTCGCGCTGGCCGGGCGCGGGGAGATCGGCAACGACCTGTTCGGCAAGGGACTGCGCGGCTACGCCACCGGAATCCCCCAACGCGCCCGTGACGTGGACCTGGCCCGTTCGCTCGTCCGGGAAGCGGGCGCCGAAGGGCTGGCCTTCGCCGTCGAGACCAGCGACGTCGATCCTGGTTTCCCCACGGCGGCGACGCTGATTTCCCAGCAGCTCGGCGAAATCGGGCTGAAGGTCACGCCGAACACGCGCGCGTCGAGCACCTACTTCGGCGAAACGAAGACCAAGGGCGTCGCCGCGCTGACCCGCACGGCGACCCTGCCGGTGCCGACGTTCCTCAACCAGCGCTTCCGCACCGGCGGTTCCAACAACGTCAACGGATTCGCCTCGCCGGAGTTCGACACGCTCATGGACCGGGCCGCCGCCACCGCGGACGAGGGTGCCCGGCTGGCGTTGTTCGGGGACGCCCAGCGGATCACGCACGAGTCCGGCGGCCTGCTGGCCTGGGGCTTCAGCACCTGGACGATCGCGGTGTCGAAACGGGTGTCCGGGCTGGTCACCGCGCCCCCGAACACCTTCGACTGGGCGAGGTTCGACCGCGCCCGCCTGGCCTGACGTGCCGGGATACGCCCTGCGCCGGCTGGGATTCGCCGTGCTGCAGGCGTTGTTCGTCCTGGTCGCCACGTTCGCCGTGACCGCGCTGCTCCCCGGCGACGCCGCCTCGGTCGTGCTCGGCGAGCGGGCCACCGACGAGCAGGTGGCAACGGTGCGCCACCAGCTCGCCCTCGACCAGCCTCTCCTCGACCGGTTCGGCCGCTGGCTCTCGGGCTTGGTCACCGGCGACCTCGGCCGCTCGCTCGTCACGGGTGCTCCGGTGACGGACGAGATCATGCGCCGCTTCGGCGCCACAGCCGTCCTCGCCGGGGCGACCTTGCTCGTGCTCGTCCCGCTCGCGCTGGGCGTCGGGCTGATATGCGGTGTCCGCGAAGGCTCCCGGACCGACCGGGTGCTCACGGCCGTCACGGTGTTCCTGCATTCGATCCCCGAGTTCGTCCTCGGTCTGCTGCTGGTCGCGGGATTCGCCGTCTACACCGGACTGCTGCCGGCCACTGCGGCCGGAACGGACCTGACCGCGCGTCCCGAAGTGCTCGTGCTGCCGGTTTTCGTGCTCGTCGCCCGTCAGCTGTGCGACGTGGCCCGGCAGATCAGGGTCGGCGTCGCGGAACAGACCCGGGGGCAGGTGGCCGAACATCTGCGCCTGCTCGGCCTGCCCGAACGGACCGTCGTCCTGAAGCATCTCCTGCCCGCCGCCGCGGCCCCCGCCGTGCAACAGCTCGCCCGCGCGGTCGAAGGACTGCTGACCGGCACGGTGATCGTCGAATCCCTGTTCGCGATCACCGGCATGGGCACGGGTTTCGTCGAAGCCGTGCAGAACCGGGACATCCCGCAAGTGCAGGGATACGTGCTCGTGTTCGCCGGCGTCGTCGTACTCGGGAACCTGGCCGCCGACCTCGTCGCGCACCGGCTGACACCGCGCCGGGAGCTGGTCACGTGGTGAGCCGGACGCTCGGATGGGCCCTGCTCGCCGTCCCGGTGCTGCTCGCGGTGGCCGGACCTGTGCTCGCGGGCCCCGCGGTCTCCGTCGGGGCACCGTGGCAGCCACCGGATCCCGCCCATCCACTCGGGACCGACGTCCTCGGCAGGGACGCGCTCACGGTGATCCTCAGCGGCGGCCTTCCCGTGATCGGCATGACGGTCGCCGCGCTCGGGCTCGCGTACCTGGTCGGTGTGCCGCTGGGCCTTTTCGCGGCCGGGCGCGGACGGTGGGCCGACGAAGCCGTCATGCGCTCACTCGACCTCGTGCTGGCGTTCCCCTCGCTGCTGGTGCTCATGGTGCTGGCCGCGACCGGGCACCGCGGGCCCGGCGTGCTCGTCCCCGCCGTCGCCGCCCTCCAGCTGGCGGCGATCACCCGCGTCGTCCGGGCCGCGGCGCTCGCGCCCGGCTGCCGCACCGCCGTGGAAGCCCTTACCCTGCAAGGACGACCGTGGTGGCGCATCCAGCTCGGGTACGTCGCCCGGTACGTCACCGGCCCGGTCGCCACCGACGCCGGGACACGGCTCGGTGTGGTGCTCTACCTGCTGGCGTCGGCCAACTTCCTCGGTCTCGGCCTCCCCGCGGACTCCCCCGATTGGGCCGTCGTCATCGAACGCAACAGCGAGGCCCTCTACACCGCCCCCGCGGTGGTGCTGGTGCCCGCCGCGCTGCTGATGGCGTTGTGCGTCGGCACGAATCTCGTCACCGACCGGTTGCTCGCCGCCCGGCGGGTGAGCCCGTGACGGTCCTGGAGATCAGCGGCCTGTCCGCCCGCGCCGGGGACACCGGTCTGCTCGACGACGTCTCGCTGGCCCTCGAACCCGGCCGGGTGCTCGTCGTGCTCGGCGCGTCCGGTTCGGGGAAGACCACCCTGGGCCTGGCCGCGACCGGGCGCGCCCGGCCCGGTATCGCGCTGTCCGGCTCGATCCGGCTGACGGGATCCGCGCTGCTGGGCCGTACCGCCGCCGAACTGCGGCGGATCCGGGCCGGGGTCGTCGGGCATCTCCCGCAGCAGCCGTCGGCGGTACTGGACCCGGTCCGCCGCTGCGGGCCGGTGCTGGCCGAACTCGCCGCGATCCGTCACCGCGGCCGGGCGGCGCGGCTGGCTGCGGCCCGCACCGCGCTGGTGGACGCGGGACTCGAGGCGGACCTGTGGCGCCGGTTCCCGCATCAGCTCTCGGGCGGGCAGCAGCAGCGCATGGCACTCGCCACCACCTTGGTGACCCGGCCAGAAGTACTCGTCCTCGACGAACCCACGAGCGGTCTCGACCCGGAGAGCCGGGCGGTGCTCGCCGCCCGGCTTCTTGAGCTTTCCCGTTCCGGGACGGCGTTGCTGGTCCTGACCCACGACCTCGCTCTCGCCCGCGCACTGCCCGGCGACGTCGCGGAACTCCGCGACCACCGCCTGGTCCCGCGCGAGAACGTGCCAGGGCGAGAGTCCCGCGACGAGACGCCGTCGCCTTCACCGTCCTCGCCGGTGCTCGTCGTCCGCGGGCTCACGGTGCGCGCCGGCCGGACGACGCTCCTCGAAGACGTCGACCTGGAACTGGCGGCGGGCAGCCGCACCGCGCTCACCGGCGTCTCCGGCGCGGGCAAGACGACACTCGCCCGCGCGCTCGCCGGGCTGACCCCGCCCAGCGCGGGCACGATCGAGGTCGACGGGGTCCGCCTTCCCCGGCAGGCCCGTCGTCGTGAGCGCGCGCAGTTGCGGGCGATCCAGTACGTCCACCAGGACAGCCGCGCGTCTTTCGACGAGTTCCGCGGGGTGCTGGACCAGGTCGCCGACACCGCCTGTCTCCTGCGCGGCTCCAGTCGTCAGGAGGCCCGGCTCGAAGCGGCGGAAGTCCTGCGCTCGCTCGGCGTCGACGCGGACGGCCATCGCCCGGGCACGCTCTCCGGTGGGCAGTTGCAACGCTGCGCCGTGGCCCGCGCTCTCCTGGCCCGGCCCAGGGTGCTGATCTGCGACGAGGTGACGTCGGCGCTCGACGCGGTCAGCCGGGCCCGGCTGCTGGACGTCCTCACCGCCGCGATGAGCCGGCATGGCACCGCGCTGCTGATGATCAGTCACGACGACGCCTTCGCCGCGGATCGCACCCTCTCCCTCGTCGAGGGGCGACTTTCTCCCTGACGTCCATTGTGGACCTTTGAATTTCCATGTCCATAGTGGACACCGAGGATCATCCGCGAGGCGCGAGCGGACGAGCACGCCCGCGTCCGATCAGCGGTTCCCGCCGCCGCCCGGGTTTCGCCATACTCCGGTGGCCGCCCACTCGGGGCGCATCGGGAGGGGTTCACGTGGCGCGGGGAAAGTTCTTGCTGTGCAAGTTTTTCTCGGTCCTTTTACTCGGCGGCACACTCGTCGTGAGCGGGGCGCAGGAGGCGGCGGGCGAATCAGCACCGATCATCGACCTCGGTGCGTTTCCCGTCGACAGCGACAGCCACGTCAACGGAATCAACGACGACGGCACCATGGCCGGCGTCTACACCACCGCCGCCGACGGGGCGATCGCGGTGCGCTGGAACGCCGACGGCGCGGTGGTCCCGCTGACCGTGCCGGGCACGCACCGTATGACCGAAGCACGGGCGATCAACGCCAAGGGGTTCATCGCCGGTTCGGCCTACGACGACCTGTCCGTCCGGCGGGCCGTGCGCTGGCGTCCGGACGGCTCGTTCACCGAGCTGAGCTCGCCCGACCGCTACGGACACGCGGAAGCCACCGCGATCAACACCGGTGGGATCGTGGCGGGAACCGTCACGATCGGCACTCCCCCGGCCAAACGCGCGGCGCGGTGGGACGCGAACGGCGTCATGACGTTGCTTCCCTTGGCACCGGGCGATTCCCGGTCGGCGGCCGCGGCGATCAACGACGCGGGCGTGATCGTCGGGACCTCCGGCAACCAGGCCGTGCGCTGGAAATCCGACGGCACGGTCGTCCGGCTGGCGCCGCTTCCCGGCGACGACCGTAGCTCGGCCGAAGGCGTCAACAACGCCGGAGTGGTCGTGGGCGGTTCCGGCGCCCGACCGGTGCGCTGGGCCGCGAACGGCACCGTCACCGCCCTGCCCTTGCTCCGGCCAGGAGACGCGGCGGGCGACGCCAAGGCGATCAACGACTCCGGCGTCATCACCGGCAGCTCCGGCATCGGGGGCAGCGCCCGCTCGGCGGTGGTGTGGGACGCCCGGGGCACGATCACCGACCTCGGCGCACTGCCCGGCCACGACCAGAGCGCGGGCGCGGCGATCAACGCACTCGGCGTCGTGGCCGGCGACTCCGAACGGACCTCCGTACGCGGACGGCACGCCGCGCGGTGGACGGCACCGCACAGGGTCACCGACCTGAGCCGTTCGTTCCCCGGGGGCGAGCGCGCGGAGGCTTTCGCGATCAACGTCCACGGCCAGGCGATCGGCCAGTCCCTGCCGCCTGAAGGCATGGCGCATCCCGTCACCTGGTCGCGGGGTGGTGTCCTCACCGACCTCTCCCCCGGCTCGAACACCCCGAAGGCCAACGCCATCAACGCGCACGGCGTCATCGTGGGTACGGACAACAGGGAGCTGAGCAAGGACCGCGCGGTCCGCTGGGAGCCGGACGGGACCATGACGGGCCTCAAGGAGCCGGAGTACCACACGTACCGCTCGCTCGCCTCGGGGATCAACGACAGCGGGGCGATCGTCGGCAGCGCCCGTTCCCGGCGCGGCAGCCTGCAGCCGACGCGCTGGGCCCCGGACGGGACACCGGCCCTCTTGCCCCTCCTGCCCGGCCACGACGGTGGCTTCGCGAAGGCGATCAACAACCGCGGGGTGATCATCGGCCGTTCCGACATCCGCGGCGAGACCGGACGGCACGCGGTCCGCTGGGCCCCGGACGGGACGGTGACCGAGCTGGCAGGCCTGCCCGGCGAGACGTACACCCATGCCGTCGCGCTCAACGATCGTGGCGAGATCGTCGGCTACTCCGGAGAGCACGCCGTCCGGTGGAGCCCTGATGGCCGGGTCACCAAGTTGTCCATCCCCGAGGGCACCTACCACGGCGAGGCGACCGGGATCAGCGACGCCGGGATCGTGTCGGGCTGGTACCGAGCCGGCGTCGCCGGAGGTCCGGGACAGGCGCTGCGCTGGACCCCGGACGGGACCGTGACCGAGTTGCCGCCGCTGCCCGGCGGACACGAGACCAAGGCCAACGGCATCAACGCCCTCGGCGACATCGTGGGTTCGTCCGACAACAGCGCCGGCAAGGTCCACGCGGTGCGCTGGCCCGCCACCGGGAACGCGGCGGCTCAGCCGGTCATCCGCTAGCCGCTTCGGCGAGCAGCGCGGCGAGTTCGGCGGGCATGGTGATCATGCAATCGTGGCCGGTCGGCAGCTCCCGCGTCCGCTCACCCGCCGGGACGGGGCGCCGCGTGATGCCCTCCGGTTTTCCCGCGACACAGTGGATGTGCGTACGCGGGATGGTGCGCGCGGCCGGGTCGTCCAGCCGGACCGGCTCCTGAAGGCACCCCACGGGCT
The DNA here is from genome assembly GCF_014654365.1 of Amycolatopsis oliviviridis. Classification (GTDB taxonomy): domain Bacteria; phylum Actinomycetota; class Actinomycetes; order Mycobacteriales; family Pseudonocardiaceae; genus Amycolatopsis; species Amycolatopsis oliviviridis. The sequence continues at coordinate 612,244 of NZ_BNAY01000001.1, read as the reverse complement.
GGTCCGACAGCATCGAGCGCAACCAGGCGACGTCGTCCGGTTCGGTGACTCCGAACAGGCCGAGTGGCGGCGGCTGCTCCGGCATCGGCGGAACCCGCCAGCCGTCCACGGCGAGGTCGATGAGCCGCTTGGTGACCGGCAGGACGTCGACGGCGCTTTCTCCGTCTTCGGGGACCATCGCGTCGAGGAACACGAGATGCGCGATCCGCCCGGGGACCCGGTTCGAGACTCCCGAAATGACCATCCCGGCATAGCTGTGCCCGACGAGGACGACGTCGTCGAGACGCTCGTCCTCGATCAGGGCGACGATGTCGTCGACATGGGTGCCGAGGCCGATCCCGGGGTCGAGCAGATGCGCCTTGTCGCCGTAGCCGGTCAGGGACGGCGCGAACACGCGATGCCCCGCCGACTCCAGTTGCGGGACCACGCGATCCCAGCTGCGCCCGTTGTGCCAGGCGCCGTGTACCAGCAGAAATGTGGCCATGTCGGGCAGTTCCTCCTCGTGCCTCGGTACTCTTCGGTAACCATGACCATCGTGTCCACCCGGTGGCCACCGGGCAATACGGCACTTTTCGGTGCCCCGGTTCTCAGGAGGTAACCGTGCAGGATCCGTGCCAGGCGCGTGAGGTTCTCGGGATCGTCGGGGACAAATGGGCGCTGTTGATCGTGCGCATGCTCAAGGACGGGCCGCGGCGCTTCACCGAGCTCAAACGCGCCATCGACGGCATCAGCCAGCGCATGCTGACCGTGACACTGCGAGACCTCGAACGCGACGGGATCCTGACGCGCACGGTCCGCAACGTCATGCCGCCGCACGTCAGCTACGAACTCACCACGATGGGCCGAACCCTGCGCGAGGCCACCGCGCCGCTGCTCGATTGGAGCATTACGCACCTGCCGCAGATCGATGCCGCCCGCGAGGCTTACGACGAACGCTCTATCAAGTGATTGAATCGAGTGATAGCCTGCGGTCGTGACCAGCACCGAGCAGCGGCTCGTCGCCGCCGCCGAGCGCCTTTTCGCCGAACAGGGCGTCGGAGCGGTTTCCCTGCGCACCGTGATGCAGGCGGCGGAAACGAACGTGGCGGCGATCCACTATCACTTCGGGTCCAAGGAAGGATTGCTCGACGCGGTCCTGCGCAGCCGCCTCGACCAGGTGACCGGCGAACGGAACGCGGCGCTGGCGGAACTCTCCGGGGACGAGGTCACCTCGCGCGAACTGGCCGTCGCGTTCGTGCGGCCTGTGGTCGCGGTGCTCGAATCCGGCGGTGAGCACTGGATCCGCCTGGTCGGCCGGCTGCTCGCCACCGACGAGAAGGGCCTCGGCGTCCTTTCCGACTCGTTCCTGCGGCGCAACGCGAGGTTCGTCGAACTGCTGGAGCGCCGGTCCCCCGGCGTTGCCCGGAGAACGCTCGATTTCCGGTTGACCCAGGCCATGCACGTGACACTCAACGTGCTGGGCGACGTCGAACGGGTCCGCCGGCTGCTCGGCCCGGACACCACGCCCCGGGCCTGGCCGCTCGACGACGTCGTCGCCGATCTCGTCGATGTCGTGACGTCCGTGCTCACCGGACCGCCCGGAGAGCGCTAGATCCCGCCCAGCCTCAGGAGTTCACGATGGGACGTTTCAGTCTGCCGGAGCAAACCCCCAAGGGCCTGGACTCGCCCGTGACCGCCGCGGCCATGAAGTACATGGCCAAGGCGCAGGTGAAGATCTTCAAACTGACCGGCGGTCGCGTCGGCGCCAAATGGCGGGTCGGGGCGGCCTTCCGCAAACCGGCCCCGACGTTGCTGCTGGAACACCGGGGACGCAAGTCCGGCCGCCTGTTCACCACTCCCCTGTTGTATCTGCGCCACCATGAGGACCTCGTCATCGTGGCTTCCCAGGGCGGCCTGCCCCGGCATCCGCATTGGTACTTCAACCTGATCGCGCGGCCGGAGACTCGCGTCCACCTCAAAGGCCGCCGCGACCTTCCCGTCACGGCACGAGTCGCCCCGGCGGAGGAACGGCGCGATCTCTGGCCGTTGCTGGTCGACCTGTACGCAGATTTCGCGAAATACCAGGCATGGACCGAAAGGGAGATCCCGGTCGTGGTGCTCACTCCGCGCTGACGGCGTTTTCCGTACTTGGAGCGAATCGGGCGCCGTTGGTGAGGGAATTGGGACAATCCGCGCCCCAATTCCCTCATCGACGCGAAATCAGCCGACCTCAGTAGCGTCGAATCTCGGCCTTCGCACCGCTCACCGACCAAGTGCATTCATAGCTGACGGTCCGCTTCTTGCGCGGCTGCACGCTGTACCAGTCGCTGTAGTACCACCCCGTTGCGCAGTGGGCGCCCAAACGCACCCAACTGGCCTGGCTCCCGCCGGTGCAGTCCATCCAGGCGGCCGTGTTGGCGTAATGCGTCTTACAAGAGGCCAAGCTCTGGATTCCCGGCCCAGGCGCCGCGGAAGCGGCCGCCGGTGCCGCGACCGCCGCACCGGCGGCCACGAGCAGGGGAAGGACGACCTTCGCGGTTCTGTTCAAGAGTTCCGTACTCATCCTGATCACCTCTCCGAGGTTCGTTGTCACTTGCCGTACTGTCAGCCAGTGTCACGACGAGCCGCGGAGAAATCGTTTCGCGTTCGTTGAATCGCCTGCTCACGGCCCGGCATGCGCGCGAATAACTCGAACCTCATCGCCGGATCAGGAGCACGAACCGGATTGCGATATCAGTAACGACATCGAGAGCGGATTCCCTTTTCAGCGCAGCCGCGGCGGCGCCTGTTCCCGCGGCGTCAGAAAGCGCTGCGAACGGTGCCGCCGTCGACGCGGATCGTCGCGCCGCTGACGTATTCGGCGTGCGGGCCGCACAGGTACGCGACCGCGCCGGCGATCTCGTCGGGCCTGCCGTAGCGGACCCTGTCGTTCGGCACGATCTCGCGGACCGAGTTGTGCTCGATCTCCTCCCAGGCCTCACCCCAGCCGCGCTCCGGGGCCAGCGCGGTCAGGAAGTCCTGGACCGCGGGGACGAGGATCGCTCCGGGCGCGACGACGTTGGAGGTCACGCGGGTGCCGGCCAGATCGCGGGCCAGTGAGACCGCGAGATTGTGCCGGGCGGCCAGTGACGCGTTGTAGTGCGGATGACTGCCGAACGGCTGCGTGCCCAGACCGCCTCCGATGGTGACGACCCGTCCGTAGTCGCGCTCGCGCATGGCGGGGACGAGCCGCTGGACCATCCGCACGCCGGAGACGACGTTGACGTTGTAAGCGTGCAGCCAGATATCCGAGGTGGCCTCGACCCAGTCCAGGTGCTCGTAGGCGCCGGCGTTGTTGACCAGGATGTCGATGTCGCCACCGGCGAGCGCGTGTTCGGCGACGGCGTCCGCCCCGGCGTCGGTACCGAGGTCACCCACCGCGACGACCGCCTTTCCGCCGTTCTCGGCGATCGAGTCGGCGATCGCCTGTGCGCGCTGGGCGCCGCGACCGTGGATCACGACCTCGGCTCCTTCGGCGGCGAGCAGCCGGGCGGTCGCTTCACCCAGCCCGGAGGTCGAGCCGGTGATCAGCGCCCGACGTCCCGTGAGCTGCAGATCCATGAGAATTCCTTCCGATCAGCGCTATGTCTACAGCTGTATACTACGCTCAGTTATGTATCCACCTGTAGACTTGCTCGCATGAGCCGCACCACACCCCGCGCCCGCAACGCCGCCGCGACCCGGCAGGCCATCCTCGAAGCGGCGATCACGGCGTTCACCCGCCACGGCTACGACGGCGTCGGCCTCCGCGAGATCGCGGCCACGGCAGGCGTCACGGCGATCCTGATCAACCGCTACTTCGGCTCCAAAGAAGCCTTGTTCACCGAAGTCGTCGACATCTCCTTCGCGCAGCCCACGATGGTCCCGACGGAACCTGCGGACTCGGAAGACCTCGCCGTCCTAACCGCACGCGCCCTTGTCGAGCGCACCGCCCCGGAAGCCGGCCATCTCGGCCCGTTCGAGCTGCTGCTCAAGTCGGCGGCCAACCCGAGGGCGGCGGAGATCATGCGCGAAGGCATCCGCAAGCACGTCGGCGCGCGGTTCACCGACGCTCTTCCCGGCGCGCACGCCGGGGAACGCGCGGAACTGGGCCTGGCCTTACTGGCAGGCACCTGGCTGATGCGCCGGATCATCGGCACCCCCGCGTTGCGCGACGCCGATCCCGGACAGCTCACGGCTCAGGTCGCCCGCGTCCTCTCCGCGATCGTCGAGCCACCCCCTGCGGAGGGCGAAGCCCCGCGAGATTAGAGCGTTGTCCGGCTGCCCGGACACCGAATCGGACAGAGCCGGTGACAAGGCACCCGATGTCCGGGACAGCGGATTTGCCTTGTGCGGGAACCGGATCGACGAAAAGCTTCGGCTGTCGGGGCACGACGCCCGGAATTCGCACCGGCGAACAGCGGGCTTCTGTGCCGGAACCTTTACGAGAGGGGAAACAATGCGTTCGTTCAACGAGTTCGGTTCGGTCGTCGCGGCCCGCTGCGACGGTTCGGACACGCACTCTCCGACCGGGGCCACCCCGAAGCGGGCGTCCCGGACCCAGCGCCTCACCGTGAGGCGGGCCTGACCGTCCTCTGCCACGGCGCGGCCTCCTCGATCCGCGCGGCCAGCCCGAGCAGCAACGGCTCCGCGCCGAGGTCCCCGGCGAACTGCACTCCCAGCGGCAGTCCGTCCGAAGTGGACCCGAACGGCACGGACATCGCGGGCATCCCGGTGAGGTTGAAGACCGAGGTGTAGGTCGCGTAGACCGCCGCGTGCCGGTAGATCGTCTCGGGCCGGGACGTGTCGAGGTCGCCGAGCCGCGGGGTCGGGCGGGCCAGCGTCGGGGTCAGCAGCAGGTCGACCTCGCCGAACGCCCGTCCGACCTCCCAGCCGATCCCCTGCGCACGCCGCAGCGTGCGATTCAGGTCGGCGGCGGACAGGGTGCGATAGTGGTCGTAGAGCACCCGCGTGAGCGGTTCGAGATCGTCGTCGCGCAGGTCCCGGTCCAGCTCCGCCAGGCGATCTTCGACGGTGACGACGAGGTCGGCTCCCATCACGTCGCCTGCCACGCGGGCGACCTCGGCGGGGTCGTAGCCCGTCTCGACGGGAACGACCGTGTGGCCGAGCGATTCGCACAACGCGGCGGCGCGTTCGGTGGCCGCGACACACGAGGGATCCGGGGTGACTCCAGGAATTTCCGTGATGAGCCCGATCCTGAGCCGGCGGCGGGACTTCATCTCGTCGAGGAAGCTCGATCGCGGGGCGGGGGCGGCGGACGGGCGGTTCGTCGTACGCCGGGCCACCGCCAACCACTGGCGCCTGCGTCGCGAGGAGAACGGCTGGGCGGTCACGGTCCGCACCAACCGCGTCCTCGACGGACGGCCCGAGTCCCCGGCACTTCTCCGCCAGGCCGGGGATTAGGACTTGTCCCCTGTACGCCTCTCGTACCTGTTCATGACCACCCCACCGGGAAACGCCTGCGTCTCCACGAGGTTCAGGCTCACCCAGCTGTCGAGCGTGGTGAAGAACGGCGCGCCGCCGCCCACCAGGACCGGATGGGTGACGATCTCGAACTCGTCGACCAGCCCGGCCCGCATGGCCGCCCCGCCGAGAATCGCACCACCGACCCTCATCGGCCCGCCGTCCCCGGCCTTGAGCCGGGTGATTTCGGCGATCGCGTCACCGGTGACCACGCGGGTGTTCCAGTCGACCTTGTCGATCGGCTTCGAGGAGAACACCACCTTCGGCGTGTCCCGCCAGTTGCGCGCGAACTCGATCTCCGCCGCATTCGCGCCCGGCTGCTGGTCACCGGTCGGCCAGTAGGAACTCATCGTGTCCCACAGCCCGCGCCCGTACAGGAAAAGCTCGATCGCCTGTTCCTGTTCGAGCCACCACTGGAACAGTTCGTCACTCGGCTCGCTCCAGTCGATGTCGCCATCGGCCGAGGCGATGTAGCCGTCCAAGCTGAGGTTCATCCCGTAGATCAGTTTTCGCATGGCGCCATCCTTCCCGCGCACACCGACAACTTTTCGATGGACACGCCTCAACTGTTCGGGGTGTGCTGCAGGAACGCCGGCCACTCGCCGCCGCCGTCGACGTTCAGCACCGCGCCGGTCACGTGACTCGCCAACGGTGAGGCGAGGAACAGGCAGACCCGGCCGATCTCGGCAGGAGTCGCGAACCGCCCTCTCGGGATGGTCCGCGCGACCGACTCACGCTGCGCGGGATCGCCGTAATGATCCGCGGAACCGGGTGTCTCCACCAGTCCGCAGCTGACCGCGTTCACGCGCACTTCGGGCGCCCATTCGATACCCAGACTGCCCGTCAGGCTTTCCAGCGCCGCCTTCGCCGCGCCGTACACGGCGGTCCCCGGGCTCGGCCGGCGCGCCGAGATCGAGGTGATGTTGACGGCGGAGGATTCCGGCGTCGCCCGCAGCAGCGGGTACGCCGCGTGGAGCACGTGGGCGGCCGCCATGAAGTTGAGATCGCTGATCTTCTGGTGGAACCGCGGGGACGCGTCGGCGAACTGCGCGAAAGGCGCGCCTCCGGCGTTGTTGACCACGACGTCGACCCGTCCGTGCCGCTCGCCGATCGCACCGACCCACCGCTGGACCTCGTCCGCCTCGCGGACGTCCACCCGCTCGAACCGAGGCCGGCGGCCGTCGACCTCACGGAGTTCCCCGGGCGCCGTGCGACCGCAGGTCTCGACCTCCGCGCCGGCTTCGAGGAAGGTCGCGACGATGCCGTCCCCGACACCGCGCGCTCCCCCGGTGACCAGGACGACCCGGCCGGCCATGTCGAAGCTGACTGACATGCAGCACTCCTCTCGGCGGTGAGGGGAGCGTAGCAGGACCAAGCAAACGCTAGGTTGTCACAAGGGTCACCACGGCACCCTGCCGTTGTCGTCGAAGAAGCCACCGGTCTCCGCGTCATCGCCCGCCGTCGCCCACTGGACCGAGGCACGCGCCCCTTCGGCGGTGGTGCGGACACCCCGGAAGTCGTTGAGGTCGGTCGCGACGAAGCCCGGGGTGACCGCGTTGACCTTGATGTGCGCGAGCCGCGGATCGTCCAGGAAAGCGTTGGCGTACTTGACGGTGAGCATGTTCACCGCCGCTTTCGTGGCGGAGTAGGCGAAGGATTCGTGGGAACGGGCGAACATCGACCCCTGCTCCGTCGCCTTGGCGAACATCGCGGAGTCGCTCGCGACGTTCACGATCCGGGCGGAACGCGAACGGCTCAGCAGCGGCAGCATCGTGTGGATCACCCGCACCAGGCCGAAGACGTTGGTCTCGAACTCCGGCCGCATGTCGTCGGCCGTGACCTCGACCGCCGGTTTGCGGGTCAGCGTCCCGGCGTTGTTGACGAGCACGTCCAGACGCCCGTACTCGCGTTCTACGAGCGCGGCCGCGGCTCGCACGGACGCGTCGTCGGTGACGTCGATCAGCACCGGATGAGCGGTGAGCCCGGCGTCGGCGAGTTCCGCGGCCGCGCGAGCGCCTTTCTCAGCGCTGCGAGCGCCGAGGAGCACGGTCAGGCCACGTTCGGCCAGTTGCCTGGCAGTGGCCAGGCCGATCCCCTTGGTGGCTCCGGTGACGAGGGCGATGGTGTCGGTGGGCATGGTCCCCGGTTTCCCGTGCGAGGTGCACGTAGAATCAGAAGTGAAAGTACCCCTACACTTTAACCGTAGGCTTCCTACGGTTGTCAAGGAGACGCGATGGAGCCGGTCCTGCCCACTCGGCGCCCGAAGCGGGCGGACGCGCGACGCAACTTCGACGTGCTCGTCGCCGCGGCACGAGAGGCGTTCGCGGAGTCCGGGGCCCAGCCGTCGCTCGAGGACATCGCCCGGCGCGCCGGTGTCAGCATCGCCACCCTGTACCGGAACTTCCCGTCACGGGAAGACCTCGTCGAGGAGGTGCACCGCGAAGAGGTCGTGGCACTGTGCCGCGCCGCCGGCACTGTCGCGGACCTCGAACCCTGGGACGCGCTGGCGACCTGGCTGCACCGGTTCGTCGAGTACATCGGCACGAAACTCGCCTTCGCCGACGCGCTCAACCGCACCACGGACGGTTTCCAGGCCTGCCGCAAGGCGATGCGCGAGGCGGGAGGTCCGTTGCTCGAACGCGCGCAGCGGGCCGGGGCCGCGCGACCGGAACTGTCGATCGACGACATCCTGCGGATGATCAGCGGGGTGAGCACCGTGGAATACGTGGACGACGCCCAGCGCGAACGCGTCCTCGCCGTGACCCTGGACGCGGTCCGGCTCCGGTGAGGCGCCGGTCGGGGTGGTCGTGAGTGGTAAGTGGGGTTAGAACGGACCGGTATTTGCCTACCTACGCCTGAGCTGCGTGAGGGTGGCGGTTCCGTGGCTGCCAAGCTCGGACCTTGATCAACGGAAGATCCGGGACACTCAACGCCCCCAATCCTCCGTTGATCAAGATCGTGCCGGTCACGACCGGTGGCAGACGACGTGACAGGGGAAGATTCCGGACGCTCAACGGCCGGAATCTTCCCCCGCCACCCGCACGAGACCGAGTGTGGAGGATTCAGGACGTTGAACGTCCCAAATCCTCCACATCCGAAAGCCAGCCACCTCAGTGGGTAAGCAAATGCGAGTCCGTTAGAGCGGCACTTGCCACTCACGACCCACCCGACCCACTCGATACCGGCGCTTGCCCGCTTGCCGGTACATGAAGGCCCCCTTGCTTGCGCCTGGCTCCGTGAAGGACCCATTCATGTACTTGGGCCTGCCGTGAAGAAGCCGACCTCGCCGCGGCTTTACAAAGGCGCCTTTACTCTTCTGTCCGTGCCCGGCGGAAGGACTGCGACGACGGCCGCGCGGCTGTTCGCCGTGCTGGCCGCGCTCACCATCGTCGCCCTGGTCCAAAGCGCGCTGTGCAGTGACGGCGCCGCGGCGGCCGGGTCGCCTTGCGCTCCCCTGTTCGCCGCGGAATCGACCCATGCCGCAGCCGGCGAATGCGAACCGGCGACGTCCCAGGCGAGCCCCGCGGGCGCCCACGCCGCCTGGCTCGTCCCGGGCGAACCCCCGCACAACCACCTCGACGACGCCATCGGGATCGGCGTGGCACTGGCCGCGCTCTTCCTGCTCGTCCGGCATCAGCGTCCCGACACCGCGGGCCTGCCACCCGGCCTGCCGTTGTCCGTGCTGTCCAGGCGATTGGCCACGACGCCTCCGCTCGTCCAGCTCTGCGTTTCCCGCACCTGATCGGCCTCCCGGTCGTGACCGGTCCGCCCCGAGGCGGACCGGCAGGCCATGCCGCCTTCAGTCGCCCGATTCCCGAGCCAAGGACTCAGCAGAATGACCAAGAACACCAAGGTTTCCCTGACGGTCGTAGCCGTCGTCGTCGCGGTGGTGGCCGCGTTGCTCGTCTTCACCAAGCCGGGTGAGGACACCCCGGCCGCCCAAGCAGACGCACCCCCGGCGGTGCCCGCGTCGATCCTGGTCCGGCCGGACAGTCATCGGCTGTCCGATCCGGCGGGCGCCAAGGTGACCGTCGTGGAGTTCCTCGACCTGGAATGCGAGGCGTGCGGCGCCGCGTTCCCCGGTGTCGAGCGGCTGCGCGCCGAGTACGGGGACCGCGTCACCTTCGTGATGCGCTACTTCCCCATCCCCAGCCATCGGAACGCCGAACTCGCCGCGCGGGCCGTGGAAGCCGCCGGCAAGCAAGGAAAGCTCGAACCGATGTACCGCCTGATGTTCGAGAAGCAGCCCGAATGGGGTGACCAGCAGGTCTCCCATCGCGACACCTTCGTCGGCTTCGCGCGTCAGCTCGGGCTCGACACGGCCGCCTTCGAGGCCGCGCTGGACGACCCGGTCACGCTCGGCCGCGTCCTGGCCGACCGCACCGACGGCGCGGACATCGGCGTCGAGGGGACACCGACCTTCTTCGTCAACGGGGTCAAGTTCTCCGGATCACCGTCCTATCAGGCCCTCAAAGCCGTCATCGACCGGGAGCTGGCGAAATGACGGACGAACGCGCGCCGTTCGCGGTCCGCGTGACGCCGTGGGTGCTGCTGATCGGCGGTGCGATCGGCCTGCTGGCGGCGCTGGTGCTCACCGTCGAGAAGATCAAGCTGCTCAAGGATTTCTCCTACATTCCCACCTGCAGTATCAATCCCGTCCTCAGCTGCGGGTCGATCATGAAGACACCGCAGGCGGAGCTGTTCGGCTTCCCCAACCCGTTGCTGGGGATCGTCGGGTTCACCGTCGTCATGACGACCGGGGTCGCGGTGCTGAGCGGTGCATGGCTTCCCCGCTGGTATTGGCTGGGCCTGCAGGCGGGCGCGGCGCTCGGCGTGGTGTTCGTGCATTGGCTGATGCTCCAGAGCCTCTACGTCATCGGCGCGCTCTGCCCGTACTGCATGGTCGTCTGGGCGGTCACCATCGCCGTCTTCTGGTACACGACCCTGCGCAACCTCCACAAGGGACGGACACTGCTCCGCTACCACAGCGTGGTGCTCGTCCTCTGGTACGCCGCCATCGCCGCCGCCGTCCTGCAGGCCTTCTGGAGTTACTGGAAGACGCTCGTCTGAAGGCGGCTCCGGTCGAGACCGCGCAACCCGGCCGCGCACGCGACGCCGATCACCGTCAAGGCAAGCCACGGGATCTCCGGCAGGCCCGCCCGGCGTGAAAGGTCGAAAACGGTGCCGGTGAAGAGATTCCCGAGGAGGATGCCCACCCCGACGATCGTGTTGTAGAAACCGTAATGCGTGGCGACCAGCCGGTCGCCCGACAGCCGGACGACGGTGTCCATCTCGAACGGGAAGACGACCACCGTGCCGACGGCCAGCAACGCGGCCGAGACGAGCAGCCCGGCGCCGGCCACGACCGGTCCGGCCCGGGCGACCGTCAGCGGCGCGACGAACGCCGCGGCCATGAACACCATTCCCACCGCCAGGCAGGTACCGGACGACCACCGGTCCTTGAACCAGGCGGTGATCTTGAGCTGCCCGGCGATCGCGAGGCCGCCCGAAATCACGAACAGCCCGGCGATGAGCACGGTGGCCGACGTCTCCGAGCCGGTGATCCGGCGGGCCTCCATCGGCAGGGCCAGGTAGGTCTGGAAGGACAGCACGTACGAGCCGATCATGACCAGCGCGAAGAGCAGGAAGGGACGATTCGCCGTGACGACCCGCCAGTCCGACCGGATCGACGAGCGTTCCTTCTCGCTTTCGTGGGCGGGCAGCGCACGCACCTGGACCACGGTCAGGACACCGAAGACCGCGGCGGCGACCAGGCAGGTCAGCCGGAAGTCGACGGCCGTCAGCGCCAGCCCGACCACCGGACCGGCGAGGATCCCGCCCTGGTAGAAGACGTTGAACACGGAGAACGCCTCCAGCCGCCGCTCCCCCGCGTCCGCCGCCAGGTAGGCGCGGACCGCCGGGTTGAACAGGGCTCCGGCGAATCCGGTGGCCGCGGAGGCGACGATCAGCGACGGCAACGAGGACGTCACGCTCAACAACGCGAAGCCCGCGGTCCGCAGCACGCATCCGGCGACGATGAGCGGCTTGTAGCCGAACCGGTCGGCGAGCGTGCCCCCGACCAGGAACATGCCCTGCTGCGAGAAGTTGCGGATGCCCAGCACCAGGCCGACGGCCCAGCCCGCGAGCCCCAGCGGGCCCGAGAGGTACCCGGCGAGGTACGGCATCAGCATGTAGAAGCCGACGTTGATGGTGAACTGGTTGACCATCAGCACTTTGCTCGGCCGGTCGAAGGACCGGAACCGTTCGAGGAATCCCTTCACAGCGCGGGATCCACAACGGTGCGGCAGCGGGTCCAGCGTTCCACCACGCGTTCGCCGGGATGCCCGATGACGTCGGGTTCCCGGGGCGGGACGACGTCGAGCAGACCGTGTCCCGCGCAGTATTCGTCGTTGTAGACGGTGTCGAAGTAGCGCTGCGGGCCGTCCGGGAAGATCGCCGCGATCCGCACGTCCGGGTCGTGCGTGCGGGCCAGCCACGCGGCGACGAGGGCGACCGCGCCGACGCTCCAGCCGCCGGTCGCGTACTGGGCGGCGGCGAGCCGCCGGCAGGTCCACACGGCTTCGGCCGGGGCGACCCAGTGCACTTCCTCGAAGGCGTCGTAGTCGACGTTGCGGGGGTGGATGCTCGACCCGAGCCCGCGCATCAGCCGCGAGGTGGCGGGCTGCCCGAAGATCGTCGACCCGACGGTGTCGACCCCGATCAGGCGCAGATGCGGGAAGTACCGCCGCAGCGCGCGGAAGGTCCCGGCCGAATGCCCGCCGGTGCCGACCGAGCACACCAGGACGTCGATCCGGCCCAGTTGCGCGGCCAGCTCGTCGGCCAGGCCCGCGTACGCCGCCACGTTGTCCGGGTTGTGGTACTGGTCGGGGCACCAGGCGCCGGGCTTCTCTTCGAGTACCCGCCGGACCCGGTCCCGGCGTGCCTGCTGCCAGCCGCCGTCCGGATGCGGCTCGGTGACGAGGTCGACCCGGGTGCCGTGCGCGGTGAGCATCCGCCGCACGATCGGCTCCATGCCCGGATCGGTGACCAGGGTGACCGGATGCCCGTGCACGATCCCGGCCAGCGCCAGCCCGAGCCCGAGGGTCCCGCTGGTCGACTCGACGATCGTCGCGCCGTCGGCGAGGTCGCCGCGCGCCTTGGCCTCGCCGACCATGTGCAGCGCGGGGCGGTCCTTCATGCCGCCGGGATTGAAGCCTTCCAGTTTGGCCCAGAACCCCTTGCCGGATCCGGTGAGTCGTTCGTCGATCCACAGCACGGGCGTGTTGCCGACTGCCAGTGCCGGGTTCACGCAGCGCGCGGCGGCGCTGAGAAGGCGGGAGGGGGCGAGATGTTCCTGACGCAGGACAGCGTTCATCGAGGATTCGTCTTTCTGTGCGGTGCGGGCATGACCAGGACGACGCGGCGTCGGTCACGTCCGGCGGACGCACAGTTCGGCGAGTATCCGCGGTCCACTTCGATCGAGGGCGACCGAACGCGGGCTTTCCCCTGCGACGAACCGGAAGACACGGCCCGGGATGAGCGGCGGCGGGGAGTCCGGAAGGGACGGTGAGTCGTCGCTCCGCACCGCGACCGCGGCCAGCGGGCGGGAGTGCAGGTGCCCCTCGCTCGGCGGGCACGACGAGTCGTGGGAAGCCACCGCGACGGGGGCGGCTTCGCCATGATGACCGTCGAGGCAGCCGTAGGCCTGCGTTCCCGCCACGATCAGCAGGAGCAAGGCCACCACGAGTCGACGAAGAGTAGCCGGAGAGACACTCACGGTTCCCACCGTAGCAAAGATCGACTCGATCTCCCATGTCCTTTAGTACTAACCGCCCTAGTAGGACTTCACCGCACGCTCACAACCGTCCCCGTACTACTAAGCGCGATAGTTGACCCTGTGCGACAGGAGATTCGGCACCCGTGACCCCACACCGGCGCTCGCTGCGGCACCCCCTCGCCGCCACCGCCGCCCTCATGGTCCTCGGCCTCGGCACGCTCCCCGCGAGCGCGCAACCGGCACCGCCGGACGGCCAGGATCCGATGCGGCGCTACCAGGAACTCGGCGCCCAGGCGGCGAAGGCCGACGAGGATCTGCAGGAATCACAAGACCGGCTGAAGACCCGTGAGACCGAACGTGACCAGGCCACGGCCGCCCTCGGCCGCGCCGACGGCGACCTCGCGCAGGCGCAGTCGGCGATCGACCGCTTCCGGCCGCAGGTCGAGGCGATCGCGCGGTCCGCGATGAACGGTGAGCGGCTCGGCAACGCCATCCTGCTGCTCGACAGCGGAAGCAGACAGGAGTTCCTCGACCGTTCCTCGGCGCTGACAGTGCTGGCCGGGGAGAAGGCGAAGGCGCTCGGCGGCCTGCGCGACGCGCTCGGGAAGGCGCAGACCGCCCGTACCACCGCCACGAACGCGCGGGAAACGGCCCAGCTCGCCGCGAACGACGCCACCTTGGCGCTGGACCAGGTCCGCACCCGCAAGAAGGACCTCGACACCCAGATCGCCCAGGTCCGCGAGGCACTCGACGCCCTCCCCTCGGCCGACAAGGCGAAACTCGGCAAGGTCCAGGACAAGGGCTCCTACCTCGGCCCGCCGGGCGCCGCGAACGACGCGCTGCAGGCGGCGTTGTCCAAACGGGGCTCGCAGTACGAGTGGGGCGCCACCGGGCCGAGCGAGTTCGACTGCTCCGGCCTGACGTCGTGGGCGTACAAACAGGCGGGCATCTCGCTCCCCCGGACCAGCCGTCAGCAGTACACCGTCGGCAAGCCCGTCCCGCTCGACCAGCTCATCCCAGGCGATCTTGTCTTCTACGACGACGGCACCGGGAATCCCGGCGCAATCCACCACGTCGGCATGTACGTCGGACCGGGCAAGATGGTCGACGCGCCGACCGAGGGCCAGCTGGTCGACGTCCGGTCGGTCAAGGGAGACGGGCATCTGATGGGCGCCCGGCGCGTCGTCGGCTGAGCAGTATCCTTCCGGGCGGAGGTGTCATGCAACGGCTGGGCGAGCTCGAAGCGTCGGTGATGGACGTGCTCTGGGATTCGGCGGAACCCTTGCGGGTGCGCCAGGTTCTCGAGGCGATCAACCAGCACCGCGATCTGGCCTACACCACGGTGATGACGGTGCTGGACAATCTGCACCGCAAGGAATGGGTCGTGCGTGAGATGGAGAATCGCGCGTACCGCTATCGCGCCGTGACGACGCGCGAAGAAGCCACCGCGCAAAGCCTGCGCGAACTCCTCGACGCCTCGGACGACCGGGAATCGGTGCTGCTGCATTTCGCGCGCTCGGTCACCGAAGAGGAGTCGGACATCCTTCGGCGGGCGCTGCGGCGGAAGCCCGGCAAACGATGATCCTGGCGGCGGTGCTCCTGACCGGCGTCGTGCTGATCGGCTGGTTCTCGCCCCGGGTGCTCGGCAGGCTCACCGCGGGCGGGATCAGCCCCGGCACCGCGCTCGCGTGGTGGCTGCTGACCGCGCTCGGCGTCCTCGCCGGCACCCTGGGCGCCGTCCTGCTCCTCGTGCTGCCGGACCACGGTCCCGCCACGGCCATCACGCGGGTCCTCCACGACTGCTGGGCCGCGGTCGGCCACAGTGACGTTCCCGCCCTCGACCCGGTCGCCGGGACGTTCGCGGGTGCCGCCCTCGTGATCGCGGCGGCCCGGCTGGCCGTGGCGTCGGCGCGGCGCCGGAAGCGCAGCACCCGGCTGCACCGGCGTCATCTCGACGCACTCCGGCTGTCCGGCGCCCGGTCGGGGCCGACGCTGTGGCTGCCCGACGACCGTCCGATCGCCTACAGCCTCGGCGGCCGCGACGGCCTGATCGTCGCCAGCGAGGGGCTGGCCGCGCGGCTTTCGCGCCGCGAACTGAGCGCCGTGCTCGCCCACGAGCAGGCCCATCTCCGGGGCAGGCATCACCTCTTGACCGCCTCGGCCGACGTCCTGGGCCGCACGTTGCGCTTCGTCCCGCTCATGCGCGAACTCCCCGGCGCGACCCGGCTGCTCGTCGAACTGGCCGCCGACCGGGCCGCCGCCACCCGGCACGGTCCCGAGACCGTCCGGTCGGCCCTGCTGTCCATCCACGCGGCGGACGGGCCCCGCCGCGCGCTCGGCATGGCCGGTGGCGACACCGAGATCCGGCTGCGGATGCTGGCCTCGCACCCCACCGGGCCGTCCCGCTTCCCTGCACGGGCGAAGGCCGTCGCGGGCGGGACCCTCGCCCTGCTGGCACCGCCCGCCTTCACCGTCGGGCTGCTCTTCGCGACCGGACTCGTTTCCTGCTGGTGAGGCTCAGGCCAGCTCCGGGATCAGCTCGCCGATCAGCCGGATGCTCTTCAGCACCTTCTCGTGCGGGATGCCGCCGATCTGTTGCAGGCACATCATCCGGTCGATGCCCAGCTCCGCGTAGGCGCGCAGCTTCTTGCGACAGGTCTCCGGACTGCCGACGATCAGCGAGTCCTGCGCGCTGAGCACGGTGAAGATCTCGTCGTCCGGCACGGACTCGCCCTGCAGGATCCGGGCGATCAGGAGATTCGCCTCCGTCGGGGCGTTCTTCGCCTCACCGCGCAGGAAATCGCCGGTGAGCCCGCCGCCGTCGGGCGCGGCGACGATCTCCTCCTGCCGGGCGTTCAGGCGCACGAACTCGTTCGCCGCTTCGAAGAACGTCAGCGCCGTCACCGTGTACCAGGCCGCGGCCGCGGCGGCGCCGTTGCGCATCGCCTCCTCGTCGGTGTCGGCACAGTGGACGAAGGTGAAGAACCCGACCTGGTCGTTGACGAACGCCCCGACCGGATCGGTGCATCGCCCGGCCGCGTCCCGGTACAGCTTGATCAGCCTTCCCGCGCGTTCCAGCGATTCCCACATGGTCGTGCCAAGGACCCCCACTCCGCGCCGTCCCGCCTCCTCGAACGACGCCGGGCTCGCCGCCGCCTGCCAGAGCGGCGGATGCGGCTTCTGGACCGGTTTCGGCGAGATCGGCACGTCGTCGACGCGATAGGCGTCGCTCTCATAGGAGAAACGGTCGGACGTCCACATTCGCGGGACCATTTCGAACGCCTGCTGTGTCTGGGCCCGCGCTTCGTCCGGTTCGATGCCGAACAGGCGCCATTCCGGGATCGTCGAGCGGGTCAGGCCGAGTTCGACCCGGCCCCCGCTGAGGTGGTCCAGCGTCGCGGCACGTTCGGCGATCCGGATCGGATGGTTGAACCGGCCGGGCGCGAGAACCGCGGAATGCCCGAGCCGAATCCGGCTGGTGCGCTGGGAAAGCGCGGCCAGCATCAGCTCCGGCGCGGAGGACAGGCTGAACTCCCCCGCCCCGTGGTGCTCGACCTGCCACCAGCAGTCGTAGCCCAGTTCGTCGGCGAGGACGGCCTGTTCGATCGCCTGGGAGAACCTGAGTCGTTCATGTCCTTCGGGCCACGGCCGCGGGTTCTGGATCTCGTTGAACAGGTCGATCTTCATCCACGGCCTCCGTCTGCTCCCAGGTCACCGAAAGATCAGTCAGCGGGTGCGCGCACGGCGTTACAGAAGTCGCACGTTCGGCGCAACGAGACCGGTTCGTCATCTGATCGGGCAAACGGGTTCCGCCGCACACAATCAGGTGATGAACACGAAACAGCCCCTTTCCCGAATGCCACACCCACGTCGCGGATTGTCGCGTATCCGACAACACATCGGGGACGGTAAATCGGGCATTCTCCACTCACAAGAGTGAGCACCACACGAAAACGATCCACCCCTTGCGCCGGAAAGGGGAATTGCCGGTGCTACTCAAATGGCGGCATTCGAACGGGACAGCACTGTCGTAACGTCGATTCCCGATCCACTCCGCAACGAATTTCGCGATACCTGGAGGTTTTCGTGATACGACGTCCTCTGCGCACCTTCACCGTCCTGATCGGAGTCGCGGCGACGGTCACCGCGTTCGCGGCCCCTGTTTCGGCGGCCCCTGTGCTGACCGAAGCGGCGGGGCCGGCCACGCTGGCCGCCGCGCAGCAGAAGCTCGGCACATCGCTCGGCGCGGCGTTCGCCGGGTCCTGGCTGGACACGACCGGCCGGCTCGTCGTCGGCACCACGGACGCGAGCCATTCGGCCAGGATCCGCGCGGCAGGCGCCGTCCCGAAGGTGCTGCGGCACAGTACGGCCGAGCTGAGGCGAATTCAGTCCACATTGGACAACAGAACCGCGGGCCTGCCCGGCTCCGTCGCCGGCTGGTACATCGACGTCGTGGCCAACGACGTCGTCGTCAGCGTGGTGGGCGGCGACGCCACGGGCCGGGCGTGGGCCGCGTCCGCCGGAGTCCCGGTCCGGGTGGAGCAGGTGAAGAGCGCGCCACGACCGCTGTGGGACGTGGTCGGCGGACAAGGTCTCTACTTCAGCGGCGGGGCGTGTTCGGTCGGGTTCAACGCCTATGACGACGACGACCGCTACGTGATCACCGCCGGCCACTGCACCGAACTCGGCGGCACCGTGCACGGCGTCGACGGCACGATCGGCAAGGTCGCGAAGTCGTCCTTCCCCGGCAACGACTACGGGACCGTCAGGGTGACCCACTCCGACGTGGACACCCCGCCCCGGGTCGACCGGTACGAGGACGGCTCCGACGTGCGGATCGAGGGGGCCGACGTCGTCGGTGTCGGCGGCCGGATCTGCCGGTCCGGGATCACCACCCACTGGCAGTGCGGCCGGGTCGAGGCGCTGGACCAGACGGTGAACTACGGCAACGGGAACGTGGTCCGGGGGCTGACGCAGACGGACGCCTGCGCCGAACCGGGTGACTCCGGCGGCTCGTTCGTCAGCCGCCCGTCGTCGGGTTCCGGCACGAAACGGGTGCAGGCGCAGGGCATGACCTCGGGCGGCTCCGGCGACTGCCGCTCGGGCGGCACCACCTTCTTCCAGCCCGTCAAGGAGGTACTGAACCGCTACGACCTGACGCTCGAAAAGGACTGATCACCCCGCCGGGAGGGGCGGCCGATCCCTCGGCCGCCCCCTGATCCACCCGGCCAGTTCGCCCGCCTCCCGGACCAGCGTCTCGATCTCCGCCCATCGGCGGCGGACCCGCTCCTGGTCGGTGACCAGCGTGCCGGAAACCATGCCCAGGAACAGGTTCGCGTCCGTCCCGACCTCGGCGAGCCGCAGGAAGGGAACGCGGTCCTCCTCGGTTCCCGCCCCGTGCGCCGCCGCCCACTCACGGGCCCGCAACCCGGCGTCGTGACACGCGTCGACGAGCAGCGTCCGGATCTCCTCCGTCCGGTTCCCCGGGCTCGCGGGAGGTTTCCCCATCAACGGGAAGATGTTCCAGGCCACCGAGAGCAGGCAGTCGGCCACGTCGTCCATCGACTCCACGTTCACCGCGCGGAGTGTTCCGGTCCAAGCCCGCTGCCAGGCGTAATGACTCGCATGAACGGCAGGATCGACCCGATCGGGTGGCCGGTGTCAGAAGCGGCGCAGCTCGAAGGTCTGCACGGACGTGTCACCCGCGGTGCGCCAGTGATCGGCGGAGGTCAGCCCGACCCACCTGCCCCGGCACCACCGTGCACGTCGGCGGTGACGGGCGGCTCGTCCGGGCCGCCGATCGCCCGCGCGTCGACCACCCGCACTCCGGCGAGAAGCCCGGAAAGTCCTTGGTGGCCTTGAGGCCGGATGGCGAGGATGCCGCTGACGAAGAACAGCAGGTTCGCCAACGGCTCGAACCCGCCATTCACCGCGGACGCCAGGGTGAGCAGGGTGAAGTAGCCGCCGGATCCGGCCAGGAACCGCACGATCATCCGCCACAGAGCGGGTTTCCCGCCGTCCGGTCCGGCGGGGCGCAGCAGTACGACGCGCTGGCCGAAGCTGGCGCCGTTGCCCGCGACGGGGATGACGAACAGCAACAACACCGCGGGCAGCAGGGTGGCGATCAGCGCAGTGACCACGGTGTCCGGTTCGCCTGCCAGCAAGGTCGTCACGATCCCGATCGTCGTGCCGAGCAGGACGACCGAGACGACGTCGACTGCCATCCCGAGCAGACGGCGGCGCGCGGTGACCGGACGCGGCGTTCCCGGCGGCGCGGACGGCTCGTTCCCCGGCAGCAACCGCAGCAAAGGAGCGAGCCCGAAGCCGACGGCGGCGCCGAGCGTGTTCATCAGCAGGTCGTCGACGTCGGCCAGCCGGTACGGGCATTCGAACAGGAACCAGACCCCGGTGAGCTGGGTGCCTTCGATGAACAGTGAGACCGCGAAGCCGATGGCGACGGTGGCGAGGAAACCCCGCCGGAAGAGGTGCCGCACGAACATGCCCAGCGGCACGAAGAGGGCGACGTTGAACACCGCCTGCTGGACGGCGGGATTGCGCAGGAACGCCCGGAGGCCGGCGCCGGTCTGTTCGCGGCGGATGTCGGCGACGAACTGGAACGGGCGCAGTTGCAGATGACCGGACGCGTGCTCGGCGCACCACGACGCCGTCGTCTCCGGGATGGGCAGCAACGTGTACGTCCACAAGGACATGGCGTAGATCAGGAAACCGAAGACCAGCAGGACCCGCCAGAACCCGAGTTCGCCGCGGCGCCGGTAGCTCGCGGCGACGTACGGGACGGCCAGGAGGCCCGCGAGCACGAAACCCGCGAACACCGCGATGACCGCGGAGATGGTCGGATCAGTCACTCGCGGAAGCTAACAACGCCCGCCCCGGAGCACCCGTTACGCCACCTGGCCGGGTGACGTCGGCCGAGGCGAGGGCCCGCTGATGCGCGAGCGCGGCGATGGCGAAGGTCAGATGGACGACGACCCAGTTGCGGTCCTCGCGATGAACCCGTTGCAGAAGGTCGAGTGTGGCGTCGCCCGGAGTGCGGCCCTGACGGCAGGCGTCGAGATACGCCTGGGTCAGGTCGT
Source organism: Amycolatopsis oliviviridis (assembly GCF_014654365.1). Classification (GTDB taxonomy): domain Bacteria; phylum Actinomycetota; class Actinomycetes; order Mycobacteriales; family Pseudonocardiaceae; genus Amycolatopsis; species Amycolatopsis oliviviridis. The sequence goes on along the minus strand of NZ_BNAY01000001.1, from coordinate 591,892 downwards.
CGACGTTCCTCCGGAACTCCGCGAAGGCGTCGGCGGGTTGGGCAGTGATGCAGCAATCCACGGTCACGTCACTCAGCGTTCCATGACGCGACGCAAAGTTACGACTTGACAGGTTCGGAATCACTCACATGAGGTAGCCCCACGGGTTCGTCTGTGCTCTGCGTCACGCTGAAGCGAGTCCGGCGGGCATCCGGTGTTCCCGTTCGGCCGCCTTGACCGCCTTGGCCCGGCGGGTGACCGGGAAGCGCTGGTCGAGCTCGACCAGCAGCGGGGTCACCGCCATCAGCGCCAGCAGAGCGAGCCCGGCGTAAGCGCCCAAAGTCGCGAAGATCGTCATGTCTGCCTCCTCGTCCCGGTACCGCCTGTTCCGGCGGCCTGGAACCAGGATCGCCCGCCGACCGGGGCCGGCGGATCGGTCATCCGGCGGAGACGCCTCGACCGGTCGGCCTTTTCGGCACCGGCCTTTCGGCCGACCCAGGACGGCGGTGCAGCAGATCGAAGCGCGACCACATGGCCTCGGCCGCTTCGATGGACTCGCCGGTGCGGACCGGATCGACCGCCGCGAGCTGCGCGACGATGGCCTGCACCAGGCTCATGCCCGCGGTCAGCGACGGGAAGAAGGTCACGCCCTCGGCGGGCACCATCAGCACCTGTTCGACGGCGCCCGCCAGTGCGGGGCTGGCCGCGTCGGTGATCGCGAAGGCGCGGGCTCCCCTGGTCTTGGCTTCGTTCGCCGCGAGCACGGTGCTTTCGTACAGTCGCCAGAAACTGATCGCGATGAGCACGTCTTCGGAGGTGAGTTTCGCCGTGGCGTTGGCGAGTTCGGCGTCTCCCGCGGTGATCGCGTGGACGTCGTAACCGGCGAGCCGGGCGTTGTGCGCGAAGGCGATCCCGACGGCGGCGTAACTGCCGTCGGCGATGACGAGCGTGCGGCGCGCGGCAGCGACGGCTTCCGCGACGTTGCGGATCTCGTCCTCGGCGATCCGCCGGTTGAGCAGACCGAGGCTGTCGAGGTCGCGGCGCAGCGACGCCGATCCCGGCGAGTCGACGTCCCGGTGCTCCTCGGCCACCTGCGGCGCGCTCAGCGACGACATGTACCGCGCCCGCAATTCCTGTTGCAGCGCGGGCCAACCGGCGAACCCCAGCGCCTGCGCGGTGCGGGTGACCGTGGCGACGTTGACCCCGGCGAGCTGGGCGAGTTCGGCCGTCGACCCGAACGACGCCCGGCGCGGTTGCGAGACCAGCACTTCGAGCACGGCGGCCGACTTCGGCCGCAGGCCGCGTTCCGGCGTCCGATCCCGAAGCCACGCCTCGAATCCGTCGTCGATTCCCGTCTCTGTCACGCACGCCCTCCCTCGACCGCGTCACGGTAACGCATCGTGCCCGGCGAACCACTTGCAACAACCATTGCAGTTTTGTCGAAACGCAGTATACGTTGTCCGCACTCCTCGTCGCCCGAACCACGGAAGGCGTTCCCCATGACGCTTCTGGCACGACTGGACCGGCTCCCGCTGAGCCGTCCCCATTACAAACTCCTGCTCATCGGCGGGCTCGGTTACACCTTCGACGGCATGGACTCCGCCGTGGTCGCCTTCCTCCTGCCGAGCGCGAAAGCCGCCTGGGGCCTCGACAACGGGCAGCTCGGGCTGATCGGTTCGGCGACGCCGTTCGGCTTCCTCTTCGGCGCGATCGCCGCCGGCCTGCTGGGCGACCGCATCGGCCGCAAGAAGGTCATGATGTACGCGCTGGCCTTCTACGCGGTGTTCTCCGTCCTCGCCGCCTTCTCCCCCAACTACGAGATCTTCCTGGGCGCCCGGGTGCTGGCCGGGGCGGGCGCGGGCGCCGAAAGCGCGATCATCGCGCCGTTCCTGTCGGAATTCGTCCCCGCCAAACGGCGCGGCTGGTTCGTCGGCGCGCTCGCCGGGTTCTTCTCGTTCGGGTTCGTCATGGCCGCGCTGATCGGCCGGTTCGTCGTCCCGACGGTGCCGGAAGGCTGGCGGGTCGCGCAGCTGATCACCGCGCTGCCGATCGTCATGCTGCTGTGGTGGCGCCGCTCGCTGCCCGAATCACCCCGGTTCCTGGTCGCGAACGGACGTCACGCCGAGGCCGAGAAGATCGTCGCGAAACTGGAGCGGGACGTCGAAAAGGCGACAGGACAGGAACTCCCGGCCGTCGCTCAAGCCGACGCCCAGCCCGCCACGGAAACCCCCAAGGTCAACCTCTTCAGCGCGCTGAAGTTCCTGTGGAGCCCGGCGATGGCGCGGCGCACCGCGGTGATCTGGACCGTGTGGTTCGTGATCACCTTCTCCTACTACGGTTTCTTCTCCTGGATCCCGACGCTGCTCGTCGAACGTGGAATCACGGTGACCAAGAGCTTCGAGTTCTCGATCATCATCTACCTGGCGCAGATCCCCGGGTACTTCTCCGCGGCGTGGCTTTCGGAGCGGCTCGACCGCAAGCACACCATCGCGCTGTACCTCGCGGGTTCGGCGGTGAGCGCGTTCTGGTTGAGCCAGATGGACGCTCCGTGGTCGATCACCCTCGCCGGGGCAGTGCTGTCGTTCTTCCTCAACGGCACTTACGCCGGTGTGTACTCCTACACCCCCGAGGTGTTCCCGACCTGGATCCGCGCCAGCGGGACCGGGCTGTCCAGCGCGTTCGGCCGGGTCGGCAGCATCCTGGCCCCGACGATCATCGGCCTTTCGGCGGCGAGCCTCGGTTTCGCCGGCGTCTTCGGCCTGACCACCGCCGTCCTGGCGGCCGGGGTGGTGTGCGTGGTCGTGTTCGGCCTCTCCACCGCCGGCCGTTCCCTGGAAGAACTGACCGAACACGGCAAGCCCGTGGAGACCGCGAAGGAGATGACGAAGTGACCGTGTCACTGTCCACTGTGGAGGACAAGACCCGGGCCACCATCGGCGTACGGCTGTTCACCGTGCTGGCGTGGGTGCCCGAACGGCGAGCGCTGCGGCGGGTGCACAGCAGCCACCCGCACGCCTACCCGGTCGGTGGCGAGAAGACCGTCGAGGTGGCGGCGGGCTGGCTGGAGCGGTGCATCACCGGGCAGGAGCCCTATTTCGGTCCCGACAGGGCGGCCGTGCGGGAGATCTTCGCCGACCACGAGCTCATCGACAGGCTCGGCTGCGGCGCGGTGATCAACGTGCCGGTGGTGGACGACGGCCGCACGCTCGGCGTCCTCAACATCCTCGACGCCGAAGGCAGCTACGACGACGATTCCGTCGCGGCGGCCCGATCTCTGGCACCGTTGGCGGTCCCGGCTCTGCTCGAACTCCTGGAGGAAACCCGATGACCGGATCGCTACTGCTGCGCAACGCCCGTCTGCTCGACCCGGTCAAGGGCGAGTACACCGAAGGGGACCTCCGGTGCGCCGACGGACGGATCGTCGAGATCGGCTCCGGCCTCAGCGCCGGTGACGTGCTTACCGAAGATCTGCGCGGCGCGTTCGTACTGCCCGGTCTCGTCGACGCCCACGTGCACGTGACCGCGTCGACAGCGGACCTGGGCTCGCTCCCCGCGTCGTCGCCTTCCTACGTGACCGCGCACAGCGCCCGCACGATGAGCCGGATGCTGGACCGGGGTTTCACCACGGTCCGGGACGCTTCCGGCGCCGACTACGGCCTCGCCGACGCACAGGCCGAGGGCCTGTTCCGGGGTCCGCGCCTGCTGTTCTGCGGACGTGCGCTCAGCCAGACCGGCGGGCACGGCGACAGCCGGACCCGCGGTGCCAACGTCAGCGAGGACCACCCGTGCTGCGCGGGTCTCAGCAGGGTCGCCGACGGTGTCGACGCGGTCCGCGCCGCGGCGCGCGACGAACTGCGCAAGGGCGCGCACCACATCAAGGTGATGGCCTCGGGCGGCGTCGCCTCCCCCACCGACCGGATCGACTCGACGCAGTACTCCGCCGACGAACTGCGCGCGATCGTCGAGGAGGCGGAGTCGGCCAACCGCTACGTCGCCGCCCACGCCTACACCGCCCGCGCGGTGAACCGGGCGCTGGAACTGGGCGTGCGGTCGATCGAGCACGGCAACCTGATCGACGACCTCAGTGTCGAACTGTTCCTCCGGCACGACGCCTACCTCGTGCCCACCCTGGTCACGTACTGGGCGCTGAAAGAGGAAGGGCGCGAGCACGGGTTGCCGGAATCCAGCTGGCGCAAGGTCGACGACGTCCTCGGCGCGGGCATGGCCGCTTTGGAGCGAGCCGTCCGCGGCGGGGTGAAACTGGTGTACGGCACCGATCTGCTCGGCGGCATGCACCGGCACCAGAACCACGAGTTCCGGCTGCGCGGCGAGGTCCAGTCCCCGCTGGAGGTGATCCGCTCCGCGACGTCGACGGCGGCGGACCTGCTGAACCTGACCGGCGAGATCGGCACCCTGGCCACCGGCGCGCACGCGGACCTGCTCGTCGTGGACCGGGATCCGCTGGAGGACATCGGCGTCCTGGCCGAGCCGGAGAAGTTCCGGCACATCGTCCAGGCCGGGACGATAGTCTCCGCCTGACGCGTTTCGTCCTCTGAAGGCGGTAGTTGCGCGCGCAAGGATCGCATTCAGAGGACGAAACGCGGGTGCGGCGAAGGGCGCTTTCCCCACGTCCTACGCGGGGAAAGTCCCCTTCAGCCCAGCTAGAGGACGAATCCCGCGGGGAACGGATCGTCCGGGTCCAGCAGGTAGGTGGCGTTGCCGGTGATCCACGCGCGCCCGGAGAACTCCGGCACCACGGCGGGGACACCTCCGACGGTGGTCTCGGCGACCAGTTCGCCGGTGAACGTGGTGCCGATGAACGAACTGTTCTCGAACGGCGTGTGCAGCGGCAGCTCGCCGCGGGCGTGCAGCTGGGCCATCCGGGCCGAGGTGCCGGTGCCGCACGGCGACCGGTCGAACCAGCCAGGATGGATCGCCATCGCGTTCCGGGAAGCGCGGGCGTCCGAACCGGGCGCGAGGAACTGGACGTGCTTGCAGCCGCCGATCAGCGGATCCGCCGGATGCTTCGGACGGCGCTGCTCGTTGATCGCCGCCATGATGTCCAGCCCCGCGGCGAGGATCCGGTCCTTCTCCGCCCTGTCGAACGGGATGTCCACTTGGGACAGTTCGAGGATGGCGTAGAAGTTCCCGCCGTAGGCCAGGTCGTAGCGCACCTCGCCGAGGCCGGGCACCTCGACGACGGCGTCGCGCTCGGCGAGGAACGAGGCGACGTTGCGGAGCTTGACGCGTTCCGCGCGGCCGTCCCGGACGTCGACCTCGGCGTGCACGAGCCCGGCCGGGGTGTCCAGGCGCACCACGGTCTTCGGTTCGGTCACCTCGACCATGCCGGTCTCCACCAGCACCGTCGCCACGCCGATCGTGCCGTGCCCGCACATCGGCAGGCAGCCCGACACCTCGATGTACACCACGCCCCAGTCGGCGTCCGGCCGGGTCGGCGGCTGCAGGATCGCGCCGCTCATCGCGGAGTGGCCGCGCGGCTCGTTCATCAGGAACCGCCGCAGGTGGTCCAGATGCTCCATGAAGTACCGGCGGCGTTCGGCCATCGTGTCGCCGGGGATGACGCCGACCCCGCCGGTCACCACCCGGGTCGGCATGCCCTCGGTGTGCGAGTCGACGGCGGTGATCGACCGGATCGACCGCACCTACGCCACCCCCAGCGAGGTGAGCGCGCGGCGCATGTCGGCGGTGACCTGCTCGTGGTGTTCGCCGGTGAGCGGGCCCCGCGGCGGACGGCACGGCCCGCCGTAGCGGCCGACGAGGTCCATGCCGAGCTTGATCGCCTGGACGAACTCGGTGCGCGAATCCCAGCGGAACGCGGCCACCAGCGGCTCGTAGAGCGCCCTGGCCTCGTCGAGCTTCCCGGCCCTCGCCAGCTCGAACAGGCGCACCGACTCGGCCGGGAACACGTTGGGGAAACCGGCGAACCAGCCCGTCGCACCCATCAGGAGACTTTCCAGCACGACGTCGTCGGCGCCGCTGATCACGTCGAGACCCGGCGCCTGTTCGCGGATCTCCAGCACCCGCCGCACGTCACCGGAGAACTCTTTGACCGCGACCACGTTGTCGATCTGCGCGATCTCGGCCAGCAGCGCCGGGGTGAGATCGACCTTGGTGTCGATGGGGTTGTTGTAGACCATCACCGGCAGCCCGACCGACGCCACCGCATCGAAGTGCGCGAGCACCTCGCCGCGGTTCGCGCGGTACATCGTGGGCGGCAGGCACAGCAGGCCGCCGGCGCCGTCCTCGGCCGCGACCTCGGCCCAGTGCCTGGCCTGGTGTGATCCGGGGCCGTGCACGCCGACGACGACGATCCCGTCCTTCCCGACGGTCTCGATCGCGGTGCGGGCGACGCGGCGGCGTTCCTCGTCGGTCAGCGAGGAGTACTCGCCGAGGGAACCGTTCGGGCCGACGCCCCGGCAGCCGTTGTCGATCAGCCACCGGCAATGCGCGGCGTAGGCGTCGTAATCCACGGCGAGCCCGGCGGGCGCCGAGTCGTCCGCCCGGTACGGGAGGGCGGTCGCGACGACGACGCCACCGAGGTCGGGGGTGCTCATTCAGGGTCTCCTTCGGTTCGGGCGGCGAGTTCGCCGAGCCGGATCGGCTGGGCGATGGGGCGGTGGTGCCGTTCGGTGGCACCGCAGAGTTCGGACACGGCCGGGCCGCACATCCGGCCCTGGCAAGGGCCGAGGCCGGCCCGGGTGCCGAGTTTGAGGGCGTGCGAGCCGGGACAGGCCGCGTCCCGGGCCGCGCGGGTCAGTTCGCCGTACGTGGTTTCCTCGCACCGGCAGACGATCGTGTCTTCGCGTAACCAGTCCCGCCAGGCTGAGCCGATCGGGTGCGCCGTGGCGAGGCGCTCGGCGAAGGTGAGGGCGCGGTCGCGTGCATGGATCAAGGCCGGCGCGGGCTCTCCCCCGGCGGCGACGCATCCCGCCACGGCACCCTCGGCCACGGCGGTGATCGCGCCGCCGATACCGGTGATCTCGCCCGCGGCGAACACACCGTCCACTGTGGTCCGTTGCGCGTCGTCGACCCGGACGAAACCACCGTCCAGGACACAGCCCGCGGCGACGGCCAGTTCCGGCTGCGGGACGAACCCGTGCCCGACGCAGACCGCGTCGACCTCGTGGGTCCGCTCGGTGCCGGGGACGACCGACCAGTCCGCGCGGACCTTCGCGGTCACGACCTCGCGGACCCGGTCCGTGCCGCGGGCTTCGATCACGGTCCGGCCCAGCCGGTACGGGACGCGATGGCGGGCCAGCGTCGCGGCGTACCGCGCCAGTTCAACGGCTTTGCCGAGGTGGGCGGCCAGGCGCCACGGGCGGGCCGACCATCCTTTTCGGACGGTCGCGAACGGGTTCGCCTCGAGGACCGCGACCACCTCGGCCCCGACGCCCAGCAACGATTCCGCGACCGGCAGCAGGAACGGCCCGGCCCCGGCGACGAGGACCCGCTTACCGATCGCGACCCGCTCCCCCTTCGCCAGCGCCTGCGCCGCGCCCGCCGTGTACACGCCGGGAAGTTCCCAGCCGGGGAACGGCAGGGTGCGGTCGTGCGCGCCGGTCGCCAGGACCAGCGCGTCCGGGACCAGGGTCAGCCGTCGCCGTCCACTGCCGTCGGACTGGCCTCGCAGCACGTGCAGGCGGTTCTCCACCCGGTCGAACGCCCAGACGGTGGACCCGGGCCACCACCGGCACCGGGGATGGGCGAGCAGGCGGCGGCGCCGGTCGAACTCCGGACTGCTGTGCCCTGCCGCGTAGCCGTCCAGCGGCTTACGGTGGTACTGGCCGCCGGGCGTTTCCGCCTGGTCCAGCACCGTGACCTGGGCGCCGGCCCGCAAGGCGTGCTCGGCCGCCGCGAGCCCGGCGGGCCCGGCACCGACGATCACCACTTGCCTGCTCACGCGTGCTCCTCCCGGGTCTGGGTGCGGATCTCGTCGCCGTCGGCGGCCGGACGACGGCACGCGCGGACGTCGGGCACGTCATTGACCGTGAGCAGGCAGTCGAAGCACGCGCCGATCCCACAGAACACGCCGCGGGGCGCGCCGGAACGCGTCGCACGCCAGGAGATCCGTCCCGCAGCGAGCAAAACTCCCGCCACGCTCTGGCCCGCGATCCCGGTCAGGGGTTCGCCGTCGACGGTGATCCGGATCGGCCGGTCGCTCATGCGGCCACCACCGCCGGACGATCCACGGTGAATTCCTCGACCGGCATCGCGGGCTCCGTCCCGGTGAGCAGTTCGCGCAGCAGCCGCGCGGTGCCGACGCTCAGCCCGATACCGGCGCCCTCGTGCCCGGTGGCGTGCCAGAGGTTCGCCAGCCGTGGATCCTCGCCGAGCACCGGGAGATGATCGTCGACGTAGGGCCGGAACCCGCCGTACGCCCGCATCACCGCGACGTCGGCGAGCGACGGGAACAACTTCAGTGCCTTGACGGCGATGGCGCTCAGCACGTCCGGGCGGATCGCGTCGTCGAACTCCACCCGGCGGCGGGACGAGCCGATCAGCACGGTGCCGCCCCAGGTCGACTCGACGACGGCGGAGGTCTGGAGCTCGCCCGAATCGGCACCGACCGCGCCGACGTAATCGGCGTCGTACACCTTGTGCCGGATGACGCCGGGCATCGGCGTGGTCACCAGCACCTCGCCCCGGCGCGGGCGGATCGCGATCGGGGCACCGAGCAGCGCCGACACCTGACCGGCCCACGGACCCGCCGCGTTCACGACGACGTCGGCCTCGATCACCTCGCCGGGCACGTTGACCCCGGTGATCCGTCCCTTGTGGACGGTCGCGCCGACGACCTCGGTGTCGGACCGCAGCCGGGCGCCGTGCCGCAGCGCGGACCCCAGCAGGGCCAGCGCCGCGCCCGCGGGCTGGACCTGAGCGTCCTCCGGGTAGTGGAACGCGGCGGTCACCTCGCGGGTCACCGCAGGTTCCGCTTCGGCGAGTTCCTTTGGCGACAACGGTTCCGCGCGGACACCGGACTGCGTCGCGGCGAACGCGCTGAGGGCGCGGGCGCCGTCGTCCGTGGTGGCGACCACGATGCCACCTTTGGGGTCGTACTCGATCGCCGAGGCGGCAAGCGCGTCCTCGTCGGCGATCTCGGCGACCACCTGAGGCCACAGGGCCGTCGACAGCTTCGCGAGTTCGAGCTCGGCGCCGGGTCCCTTGTCGGAGACGAGGATGTTGCCCTCGCCGTGCGAAGTGGTGCCCCCGGCGGGACGGCCGCGATCCACGACCACGACGTCGAAGCCCGCCCGGCTCAGCTCACGGGCACACGCGGCGCCGATGATGCCGGCGCCGAGTACGACCACGCGCGTTCGGTTCATCGCACCTCCAGCGTTCGGTAAAACGAACGATCGGAGAGTAGGTTCCTCCCCGGAGGAGTGTCAATACCTCGGGAGCGGTCAGCCCTTCATGACCGGATGCGGCCTGCCGTCGAGCCGTTCGTCGGCGCGGTACTGCAGCAGCAGGACCGAGTGCACCGGGCCGTCGGAAGCGGTGTAGCAATGCGGCTCACGGGCGTCGAAGGCGACGTAATCCCCCGGGCCGACCTCGACGGTCCTGCCCGCCACCTCGACCTTCAGCGAACCGGACTGCACGACGGTGTGCTCGATCCCGACGTGCCCCTGCGAACGCTGCGGCGCGTCGCCGCGCACCACCTGGTCGTAGACCTCGAAGACGCCCTCACCGGTCTCGATCCGCCGCAACGGCCGGAGATCGACGCCCTCGCCGCTGAGCACCTCGACGTCGGCGCCGCGCACCACGGTGAGCGCGCCACCGGCCCGATGGTCGAGCAGGTCGGAGATCGCCACCTCCAGCACCCTGGACAGGCTGAACACGGTCTCGATGGTCGGATTGCCGCCGCCGGACTCCAGCTGCGACAGCGTCGCCTTGCCGATGCCCGACCGTCGCGACAGCTCGGACAGCGAGATCCCCCGCGCCGCCCTGGCCGCACGCAGGTTGACCGCCAGCATGTCCCGGATCGAGGGCGTCTCGTCCTCCACCACTTCTCCCCTGTCGTTCGTCAAACCGTACGACCGGAGGGGCGAATCGTTCGCTTTGCCGATCGAGTTCGCGGACATCATGACACGCCGTCCGGCGGGGAGGGCATAGCCGCGGCCGATGGGGCGACGCGATGGTGGGCGGCTCCGGTCGCGATGAAACTCCTTCACCAACCGGTGTGTCACCGTCGACACAGGGTCACGGGCGCACCGTCGTTCCCTCCAGCGAGGAGATTCCCGTGCAGCTGATCCGCAGATCCGCGAGCCGACGGCTTCGAGCGTTCGGCGCGGTGCTCGTCACCACCCTCGGGCTGACCGCGTTCGCGGCCGCCACGCCGGCGACGGCGGCCGCGAACGCCTGTCTCACCGGCACACTCGCCTTCGACCATCTCGACGCCGAAGCCGGGACGAGCAAACCCGTGCGCACCCAGGTGGCCCGGAACGCGAACTGGGAACTGTGGGGACGCACCGGTTCCGGTGCGACGAACAGACTCGCCACGGGCATCACCGGCGCGTCCGACGGCCGGTTCACCGCCTGCCACACCGCTTCCCTCGCCGAGGCCTACGTCCGGTTCCGGTCGAGCAGCACCTCGATGTGGCGGGTCGTCAAGGCCGCGAACGACACCACCGACTACAGGTTCGACTCGGCCCGCCGCACGAACGTGTCCGGCACCCAGGACCTCGGCACGGTGAAGGTGCCGTCCGCGCTGCAGCGGGCGTGGAAGGTGGTGGACACGCTCAACGTCCTCTACTGGAAGCGCGCGAACCCCGCTTCGTCCTGCTGGACCGGCCGCCAAGCCGACGGCCGCTGCGACCAGATCACGTTCGTCTGGGATCCGAAGGTCGCCGACGGCGGCTACTGGGACTACCCGAACACGAACTACGTCTTCCTCGGCGCGACGATGCCGGATTCGAAGCATCTCGTGCTCCACGAGGCCGGGCACTGGCTGCAATGGCAGCTCTACGGGCATGGTTTCCCCGTGGTCGACAACTGCAATCCGCACTACATCGAGAAGCACAGTTCGGAATCGTGCGCGTGGACCGAAGGCTTCGCCGACGCCGTCGCCGCCTATGCCCTCGGCGACTATCGCTACGTCTACGACAACGGCAGCTCCTACAGCTTCCGGAACGACGCCTCGACCCCCGGCTGGGACGCCGGGGACACCGTGCAGGGCCGGATCGGCTCGTCCCTGCTGGACCTGTGGGCGTCGAACGGGCCGGACGGCGGGAACTGGGACCGCACGATCGCGCTGATGACCCGCGACTTCAGCCAGGACTTCCGTGAGTACTTCACCGAGGACCGGCCCGCCGCCGGGCTGTCCACGACCGGGGCGGCCCAGCGGATCCTCGCCGGGCACACCATCTCGTACTGACGGGGACACCGGAGGGCCGGACTCGGGCCGGCCCTCCGGCGCTTCACCCCCTGGCCGCCCGGACCCAGGCGGTGATCTCGTCGGCGGTCGAAGGGAACCCGCCGGAAAGCAGTTCGTGCCCGGATCCGGTGACCACGACGTTGTCCTCGATGCGGACGCCGAGGCCGCGCAGCTCCGGCGGCACCGTCCGGTCACCGGCGTGGAAGTACAGACCGGGCTCCACCGCCAGCGCCATGCCCTCGACGAGCGTGCCCTCGCGGTAGGCCCCGGGACTCGCTGAGGCGCAATCGTGGACGTCCAGTCCGAGGAAATGGCCGGTCCCGCAGACGATGTACCGCCGGTGCTGCTGCCCGTCCGGCGACAGCGCCTCGTCCACCGACACCGGAAGCAGACCCCAATCGTGCAACCCCGACGCGAGCACGCCCAGCGCCGTCGTCTGGAAGGCGGCGAAGTCCTGACCCGGGCGCACCTCCGCCAGCGCCGCGAGATGCGCCTTGTACACCAGGTCGTAGACGTCGCGCTGGGCCGTGGTGAACTCGCCGCCGACCGGGAACGTGCGGGTGATGTCCGCCGTGTACAAGGAATCCAGCTCGACTCCCGCGTCGAGCAGCAGGAGGCTGTCCTCGGTCACCTGCCCGTCGCAGCGCGTCCAGTGCAGGATCGGCGCGTGCGGCCCGGCCGCGACGATGGAGGCGTAGCCGGGGCCGGTGCCCTCGGTGCGGGCACGCCGGTCGAAGGTGCCCTGCAGCCAGCGTTCACCGCCGCCGCGGACCGCTTCCGGCAGCGCGGCCAGCACGTCGGCGAATCCGAGCGCGGTGGCGTCGACGGCGTCGCGCAGCTGGCCGATCTCCCAGTCGTCCTTGATCCGCCGCAGGTCCGCGAGGACCGTCCGGAGCCGGTCGCTGTGGCCGAAGCCGTACGCGTCGAGCGCGGGATCGACTCCGGCGCCGACCAGGAAGCTCGGATTCCGTCCGCGCAAGCCGTGCGGGAGGTCCTCCAGCGGACGGCATTCGATGCCGAGTGCCTCGCCGTACGCGGCGGGCCCGGCGGCGGTGCCGACCCACAGCGGGCTGGTGTCGGCGTCGCCCACGAAGTCGGGCTCGTCCGGCTCGGCCGGGCGCGGGACGTACAGCGTGGCGTGGTGGCTGTCCCCCGCCGGGGTCAGCACCAGGATCGCGCCTTCGCGCTGGCAACCGGTGAGCCAGACGAAGTCGCTGTCGGCGCGGAAGCCGTGGTAGGTGTCGTTGGACCGCACGACGGCGCGACCGGCCGCGAGCGCGATCCGCTGCCCGGGCAGTTCCGCCGACAGCCTGCCGCGATGGGCGGCGGCGGCCTCGGCGCTCCCCGCCGGCACGTCGACGGTGGTGTCGGCGGGCTCCCAGCCGTCGCTGATCCAGTTCCGGAACCCCTTCGCGGCCAGCAGCGCGCGCAGATCCGGCCGGGTTCGGTCGCCGGTCATCGGCTCCCCCTTCAGGTAGACACGGTTCTGGTCGCACCTTCACACCGCGAGCGGCCCGGACGTAATGACCGGCGGCGATAGACTCCGCCTATGGCCCTGGAGATCCGGCACCTGCGGGCGATCTGCGCCATCGCCGAGGCGGGCAGCCTCTCGCAGGCCGCCGCCGCGCTGGGCATGTCGCAGCCGTCGCTGACCTCGCTGCTCCAGCGGCTCGAACGGCAGATCGGCGCGCCGCTGTTCGTCCGCAGCCACACCGGTGTCACCCCGACCCCGTTCGGCGAACAGACGCTGCGCCGCGCCCTGACCCTGCTCGTGGAATTCGACCGGTTCGAAAGCGACCTCCTCGGCGCGCTGGGCGACGGCCCCGTCCGGCTGGGATCGTCCCAAATGGACTGTCTGCCCACCTTCGTCGAGCAGCTGGACGGCGCGCTGCCGGGACTGGACGTGACCGTCCACCTGGAACCGTCGAGCGCGGTGCTGGCGCAGGCGCTGGCCCGAGCGACCCTCGACATCGCCGTCATCGCCATGTCCGACGACCAGGAAGTGCCGCTGGCGAAGCATTTGGGACACCGGGTGCTGTTCTCGTGGGTGCCCGTCTTCATCGGCCTTCCCGCCCGGCACCGGCTCGCCGGCGCCTTCGAAGTCGACCTCGCCGATCTCGCGGACGAAGCGTGGATCGGACCACCCGGCCCCGAGGACGGCTCGCTGACGTCACTGCGCGCGGCGACGCATCGCGCCGGGTTCACCCCGCGGATCCGCTTCGAATGCCCCAACGGCGGCGGGCGGAACCTGATCGCCGCCGGGCAAGCCGTGCAGCTCGTGGAACCCACGGCGCCCGAACTGCCGGGCATGGTCGTCCGGCCGCTCAAGGGCGACCCCATGCGGATGCGGCTGGTGCTGGCGTGGCGCAAGGAACGGCTGACATGGGATCAGGCGGAGAACGTGTACCGCGCGATGATGACGTCGTACACGCGGCACGCGATGGCGTCGACCCCGTTCCGCACGTGGTGGGAACGGCGGCGAAGTTCCCGGTCCGGGGACGGGCTGGTGGACTTCTTCCGGGTGGCCGGGTCGTGAGGGCGGCGGAGGCTCTGGGCCTGATCTCGGTTTCCGGATGTCATGAAAGGGCCGTTCAGGACGAAAAACGTCTTGAACGGCCCTTTCATGACACGCGCTGCCGTTCGGTGCGGAGCCGGTCAAACTTTCCGTGAAGGCCTCCTTGAGGGACTCCGGGGCTCTCAAGGTGGTCTTCACGGCAGCCGGAAGCGCTACCCCCATGAACACCAGTTGAGGGGTAAGGCAAAAGTGGCAAGGTTCGCTTGCCGGTGTGCCGGCTCCGGATGTTGCGAAAGCCACTTTCACAACCTTCAACGTTGCGAAAGTGGCTTTCGCAACACCGCAGTCTCGCCAGGTCGTATCGGGGCCGAGGGGGACCACAGCTCGGTACAGGTGGTCGTGAGTGGCAAGTGACGTTCTAACGGCACTTGCCACTCACGACCACCTGTACCGAACTCGGCCCACCGCCAGGAAACCACCGCTTTCGAACAACCTGTAACCCGATCCGGCCCGGCGGCGATTGACCTCCCGTACCGGGCGAACGGAGACGGGAGATGATGACGCAACGGTTGTGGCTGGGGCTGGCGGTGGTCTACACGTGCACCGCCTTTGTCCAGCTCTACCTTCTCGCCAGCACCGGCGCCGTCTGGGCCGGGACACTCACCGCGGCCGGCTTCGTGGCGGCACTTCTGTGCGTCTTCGCCGCTTGGAAGGCCTCGAAACGAGAACGGGACGATACAACGAAAGTCGACTCGCACCAACCCTAGCGACCGGGATACGGGGCGGCCCACGTCTCCTCTTCGAGGCCGACGCCGTTGGCCACGTAGGCGATCGTCCGGTACCAGCCGGCCAGGACGAGGAACTCCAGCAGCTGCGAAGCCGGATAGTGCTCGGCGAGCGCGGCCCACGCGTCGGCGGAAACCGTTGCCGTGTCGTGGAGTTCGTCGACGGCGACGATCAGCGCACGCTGCCGCCCGGACCACGCCGGGTGCGTGGAGCCGCCGGTCACGGTCGCCTCGACCTGCGCCGCCGTCAGCCCGACCTCCGACGCGAAGACAGCCGCGTGGACACCCCATTCGTAGCGGCAACCGCAGCGCGCGGTCACCCGCGCGATGACGATTTCCCGGTCCAGCGCGGGGAGTTCGCCGTGCGCGAGCACCCCCGCGCCGAGAACACGCATCCGCGACGCCAGTTCCGGACTGTGCTGCAGCAACCGGAAGAGCGCCAGTGGTTCCCGAGCCACACCGGGCGGCATCCATTTCCGGAGAGCCTGTTCGACGTCCGCCTCGTAGGGCGGGGTGAGCGGTGCGATACGTGCCATGGACCACCTCGGGTGCTTCGATTTTCGAACCACTATGCTGCTTCGAAAGTCGAAGCACAAGGGGGTGGCATGCCCGAGGACCCGATCCCGCGGCCCGGACGACCGGTCCGCGGCTCCGAAACCGGCCGTCCGCTCATGGCCGCACTCGATCTGCTCGGGCGCCGGTGGACCCTGCGGGTGATCTGGGAACTACGCGAGGGCGAGGCCGGGTTCCGGGAACTGCAGCGGCGCTGCGAGCGCATGTCGTCGAGCGTGCTCGCCACCCGGCTCGGCGAGCTCACCGAAGGCCGCATCGTGGAAACCGGCGGGGAGGGTTACCGCCTGACACCGCTCGGCAGGCAACTCCTCGACGCGTTGCACCCGCTGGAGAACTGGGGCCTCGCCTGGGAAAAGGCCTTGCGCGAGTGACCATGCGCGAGGATGAATCATCCCACGCGGTATTGCCAGGTCCGGTGAGCAGCGTACGGTGAGCAGTACGTGAGGTTGAGTCCACCAGCCCGCGCGAACGACCCGCATGTCCGCGGCCCCGCCGCTTTCACAGGGCGACTTACCAGGGCGACGCGGCGGCGAGTTGACTTGCGCAGCCGTTGTGCAGGCTTACCCGTTGTCCGTCTCGTCCCCGGCTATCCGGGAGACCAGCAATGACCGACCGTATTCCCTTCACGCGGGGCAGCCGCGACGGCCCCGCCCTCCGCACCGTCATCCACCCCGGCGTTCCGCAACCGCGCCCGTCGGCGGAAAACCTCCTGCGGGTCCAGCGAACCCGATGGAGTGAAGATCTGCTCGTCGTCTCCGCGGCCGGCGAGATCGACCTCGCCACCGCCGGGCGGCTTGAGGACGCGCTCCTGCGCGACCTCCCCGCCGCCACGGTGCTCGACCTCACCGAGGTCAGCTTCCTCGGCGTCGCCGGGTTGCGGGTCATCGAATCCACCGCCGCCCGCGCCTGGATCGAACGCCGCACGACCGGGGTCGTCGCCGACACGCGGCCGGTCCTGCGGCTGCTGCACCTGTTCGGCGTCGAGGCCCGCATCCCGGTGTACCGCTACCTCGACAGCGCGATCCGCGAAGTCCCGAAAGCCTTGCCGACGCCGAACCCCTGAGCCGTCGCTCAGGATCCGGCGAGCGGCAGAAGCGTGGAAAGGCCCGTCTTCAGCGCCAATCGCCGGATCGTCGGCGACGGCAGGAAGCTCAGGTCGACCCCCTGGGTGGCGCACCGGTCGTTGATCCTGACCAAAGTCGCCAGCCCGGTGGAGTCGCAGAACTCCACGCCTTCGAGGTCGACGACGACCTTGCCGGGCACAGGTTCCAGCGCTTCTTCGAAGGTTTCCTTGAGATCCTCGGACGTCGTCAGGTCGATTTCGCCCGCCACCGCGATGACCACCTCGGCGCCATCGGGCCTGGCGACGGTCACCGAGAACGGAACTTCCCGGTTGTCGCCGTCTCCGCTCGTCACCGTCATCCACCCCTCACGATTCGGCACCCCGAAGACTCTCGAAGATATCGGATGGCGGCTCCCGACCGCGCGGCACACGCGTACCGATCCCGGCGGTGCCTTAGCCTGGACGGTGGATCCGGCGGTCGTGGACCGCGGCGGACGACGAGGAGAGCCCCGTGATGCCGATCGACGAGCCGGTGCGTGACAGCGGTGAAAGCACCGGCGAGCTGGTCCTCGAGGTCGCCGCCGTCCCTGCCCAGGCGGCCAGGCTGCGCGACCTCCTGGCGAACTGGGCCCTCGAACGCGGTCTTCCCCGGGAACTGGCCGAGGATCTCAAGCTCACCGCCTACGAAGCGATGACGAACGTCGTCAAACACGCTTATCCAGACGGCACCGAAGACAACGTCATGACCATCACCGCCACCCGCGAGGACGGCCACATCAAGATCACCGTCGCCGACGAGGGCCGCTGGCGCGACGGCCGCCGGCCGGACGGTGGTCGTGGGCTGCCGATCATCCGCGCTTTCGCGCCGGAAGCCTCGGTGACGAGCACGCCCACCGGCACCATCGTCCGGCTCGCCTGGCCCTGCCCTCCCGCCTGACCCGCCGTCAGCTCCTCAGCGGGTCGGCGAGGATCCCGTTGACCCAGCTGCCCGGCCGCGTGGCGGCGTCCTGACGGAGCACCGGCAGAGCGGACGGCCAGTCCACGGTCAACGCCTCGGTCTGCCCCGGCGGGATGGTCACCAGCTTCGACGGCGTCCAGGAGGTGGAGCCTCCGCTGCCCACCGAGCCCTCCGTCGGCGAGAGCACGGTGACGGTCGCGGTCGCCGTCGACCCCGCCGGGACCTCGTTGACGCGTACGCCGTTGTCCACGCGAGGCAGGTGGTAGACGGGTCCGTTCGGGTCGTCCGGTCCGACCAGGTCCACGCCGGGCACCCCGTGCAGACCACAGGTGCGCGACGAGATGTTCTTGAAGGTCAACGGAACGTCGTACTGACCCGTCGCCTCTTCGAGCTGTTTCGGCTCCCCCAGGGACACCGCGAGATCCGCCGTCCCGCACCGCGCGGTGGCGGCTTCGGCCGGGACGACCGCCGTGAGCGCGAGCGTTCCGGTCAGCACCGCGACGCCCAGGGAAACACGCTTGATCTGTTCGCCGGACATGGTTTCCTCCTTCGCTCGGCGGGATTCAGGCAGTGACGGCGGAAACGGCGGTGACCTGGACGGTGGCACCCTTCAGCGGCTCACCGGCGGGCCAGTCCGCGACGACGGGAACACCGCCGGGCCCGGTCGGCAGATCGAAGGTGATCGTCGTCGGCGTGTGCGGATTCGGCGCCTCGGCGGAGGCCTGCACGATGCGCGACACGGCCGGGTGCCCCTCGCGCAGGTTCACCGGTGCCGCGTTCGCCGCGGTGGCGTCCGGCACGACGGCGACGTCGTCGATCAGCTGCCCGTCGTCGACGAACGACAGCGCGGTCGGCGCGCCCTGGAGCTTGCAGTTCGTGGTCGGCGAGGTCGCGGTGTAGGTCAGGACGTAGGCCTCATGGCCCGCGGAGTGCGACGGATCCGGCGTCACGGTCACGTCGACGTCGGAGGCACCGCAGAGTTTGTCGCTCGGCATCGCTCCGGCGGCACCGCCCGCGACCAGAAGCCCGCCGGTCACCAGTCCCCCGACCGTGATCGCCGCGGCCACTCGCTTCACCTGGACGTTCATGACATCTCCTCCCGCTCGGTGATCGATTCACGTTGATCGAACTCACTGAGAAAGATGCCCACCCAGGGCGGGAAGATGCGTGGAGATGATGTTGATCCCTCGAAAGCAACCCCGTGGAGTGACAGACGTCTTTACGAACGTCGCACCGCGTGCGCGGCCCAGCGGCCGTTGATGCGATGAACCTCGACGTCCCGTTCATAACAGGCGGAAAGCCCTCCGTCGGTGAGGACCTCGTCGATCGGCCCCGCACCGGTGACCTTGCCGCGGCGCACCATCAGGGCGTGCGTGGCCGTCGCCGGGATCTCCTCCAGATGATGCGTCACGGTGACCGTGGCCAGTTCCGGCTGCGCCAGCGTCAGATTCTCCAGCGCCATCAGGAGGTCCTCGCGGCCGGGCAGGTCGAGACCGGCGAACGGCTCGTCCAGCAGGAGCAGCAGCGGATCGGCCATGAGCGCCCTGGCCAGCCGGACCCGGGCGCGTTCGCCCTGCGAGCACACGCGCACCGGCCGGTCCCGCAGTTCGGCGCAGCCGACCAGTTCGAGCAGTTTCGTCGCCCTGTCCCGGATCGCGTCGTCGTAGCGGTCCCACAGCGGCAGGACGCTTCCGCTGTACCCGGTGAGCACGACGGTGTGCGCGTCGTGGTTCTCCGCGTCGGGCAACCGCTGGTTGGCCCCGACGAAGCCGATGTGCGTCCGGACGTCGCGCAGGTCGACCGCGCCCATGCGGTGGCCGAGCACGACGGCCGTGCCCGCGCTGGGGAACCGCTGGGTCGAGGCCACCGAAAGGATCGTCGACTTCCCGGCGCCGTTGCGGCCGAGGACGACCCAGCGCTGCCCGTAGTCCACCCGCCAGTCCACGTCCGAGACCAGCGGCACGCGGCCGACGTGCACCTCGACCCCGGACAGCTCCACCGCCGGTCCGTCGAGGTTCGGCTGGACGAAGACGGGCTTGTGCACGGGACCTCCTCGGACCGGACCTGACCGCGTTTCATGATCGCAGGGCACGCGGCCTGGTCCCGTCCGGGGTCCGATCATCGGACGATGTCGTAGACCAGCTTCTGGACACCGTTGCCGTAGGCCTCGCTCTCCACCAGTTTGAGGCTCTGCTTGTCCTTGTCGGTGTCGCTGAACAGCTTCTTGCCCGCGCCGAGCAGGACCGGGAAGACCAGCAGGTGGTAACGGTCGATCAGGCCGGCGTCGCTGAGGTTCCGGTTCAGTTCCGCGCTGCCGTGCAGGATGATCGGCCCGCCCTCGGTCTCCTTGAGCTTCGCGACGTCGTCCAGCGACCGCAGGATCGTGGTCTCGCCCCAGTTGCCGACGAGGTCCTGGTCCCGCAGCGTCGTCGAAACGACGTACTTCGGCATCGCGTTGTACCCGGCGAATTCGACGGTCATGTCCGGCCACACCGGCGAGAACGCCTGGTAGCTGACCCGGCCCATCATCATCGCCGTGGCCTCGCCCTGCTCGCGGCTCTTGAGCTCGTAGGCGGCTTCGTCGAACTCGATGCCGTTGAAGGTCCAGCCGGAGTTGCGGTAGCCCGGCTCCCCGCCGGGCCCTTCGACGACGCCGTCGAGCGAGACGAACGCGGTGGCGATCAGGGTGCGCATCTGGTTTCTCCTTGGTGGTTCCGAACTGCTTTCGACACTGCGTCGAGCGGGAACCGGCGGATTCGACATCGTGCCGAAAATGTTTCAGGCCTCCGCGTCGCGGACCAGAAGGGCGATCTGGACGCGGTTCTCGACGCCGAGTTTCGAAAGCATGCTGCTGGTGTGGGCCTTCACCGTCGCGACGGTGATGTCGAGCCTCCGCGCCACGTCGGTGTTCGACAAGCCCTCGGCGATGGCGCCCGCGGTCTCGCGTTCGCGATCGGTCAGCGTGGCCAGCAGCTCGACCGCGGTGTCCCTCGACGCCCGGCGCGCGTCGGAGGAACGCGGACCGGTCGCCGCGGCGATCAGCCTGGCCGTGGCGGCGGGCGACAGCGCGGGTTCGCCGGTCGCGACGGTCCGGATCGCCGTCAGGATCCGCGGCGGCGGGGTGTCCTTGAGGAGGAACCCGAGCGCGCCGACGCGCAGTGCGCCCAGCACCATCTCGTCCGAGTCGAACGTGGTGAGCACCAGGACCCGCGGCGCTTCCGGCAGCCGGAGGATCTCCTCGGTCGCGCTCAGGCCGTCGCGACCGGGCATCCGGACGTCCATCAGGACGACGTCTGGCCGCTGCTCGGCCACCACGGTGACCGCGGCGTCGCCGTCGGCCGCCTCGCCGACCACGACGAGGTCCGGTTCGCCGTCGACGATCAGCCGCAACGCCATCCGCACCAGATGCTCGTCGTCGACGAGCACGACCCGTACCCGGTCGGCTTCCATTCACTCGCTCCCTTCGCGGACCGGCCACGGCAACCGCGCGGCGAGGACGAATCCACCGCCGGGGTCCGGATGGTGGTCCAGTTCTCCGCCCGCCAGTTCCACTCGCTCCGACAGCCCGAGCAGCCCGAATCCCGACACGGGCGGTCCCGCGCTCTTCCTCGCCGCGCCGGAATCCCGGATCGTCGCTCGCAAGCCGTCTCCTGCCTTCCCCTCGACGGTGACCGCCACCCGGGCTCCCGGCGCGTGTTTGCCCGCGTTGGTCAGCCCTTCCTGCACGATCCGGTAGACGGTCCTCGCGATCGCGACGGGCGGCTCGCCCTCCGTCGTGGTCGTCAAGGTGACGTCGAGCCCGAGTGCCCGCGCGTCCGCGACGAGCGCGGGCAGGTCGGTGAGCGAGGGTTGCGGCGGTTCCAGCTCGTCCGGGCTCGCCCGGAGCACCCCGAGGACGTCGCGCAGCTCCTCCAGCGCCTGATGCGAGCCGTCGGCGATCCCGCGGGCCAGCTCCGCGACCTGGTCGGCGGGCAAGTCCGGGCGATGCCCCAGCACCCCGGCCTGCATGGCGACCAGCGAGACCCGGTGCGCGAGGACGTCGTGCATCTCGCGGGCGATCCGGTGCCGCTCCACGATCCGCGCCTCGGCCGCGCGGGCGGCCTGCTCCCGCTCCGCGCTTTCGACCTGCTGCCGCAGGGAGCGCACCTCCTCGCGGCGCGCGCCGATCGCCGCGCCGATGGCCACCGTGATGCCCACCATCAGGGTGGGGAGGCTGATCACCAGCCACACCGGCCCCGGCGTCTCGCGGTGCGGGTAGAGGTCGGCGCCCAGCACCGCCGTGACCACGGACAAAACTGCGGCGACCGTCGTTTCGGCCGGTCGCCGCCGGGCGGCCAGCGAACAGAGCGCCAGCAACGACGCGCCACCGGACAGGACCGAAGCCGTCGAGGCGAGGATGACCGCGAGCGTCACCGTGACCGGGAAGCGACGGCGCCACAGCAGGGCGATCAAGCAGAGGAGCGCCAGCGCCGGATCACCGGTGATCATCCACTCGACCCTCGGTCCCGACGCGCCCACCGGCAGTTGCGACGCCGTGACGATCCAGAGCACCACGCCCATCGCGGCCGCGGCGAGCAGGCGCCAGGCCTCACCCCACGGACGGAGGGGCGGCTGGGCGCCGGCGTCGGTGATCACGGGCCCATCATGGTCGACCCGCCCGGGGCCGCGCAGCCGGACACGGGACGATCCCGGCCTCGACCTCGGTCGCGGCCGGGATCGACTTTGGTCGAACGCGGCGAGCGACGCAGTGCCGATGCGCCCGCGGCGCGTACGGGAAATCCTGGACTCATCACTGGGGAAACAGGAGGTAGGGAGTATGGGCAAGGGCGGCTATCTGGGGGTACAGATCTTCGGGATGGTGGCCGTCGCCGTCTTCGGGCAGGCCGCCATCCGCAGTCTCTTCGATCATTCCGCGACCCAGTTGTGGGGGACTTTCGACTGGGTACCCGGTGACTGGGGCGGCAGGTTGATCGTGTTCCTGCTGCTCGCGGCGGCGGGAGTCGTGCTGGCGGGCTGGGCGCACGACCGCGGGAACCAAGTGTCCCGCTAGGAGTCCGCCGGTCCGCTAGGATCCGCAGCCGGGCGATTTCCGTCTACATCGGACGGAGATCGCGGATCCGGGCGATCGCGGGGAGAGTGCATGGCGGACGGAGTTGGCTCGCTTTCGGGGTGGTCGGCGGATCCCACCGAGGTGACCAGCTACGTGGGCCGCGACGCCGAGACCGGCGAGGCACGGCGCCTGCTGGAAGCGTCTTCGCTGGTCACGCTCACCGGACCGGGCGGCGTGGGCAAGACAAGGCTGGCGTGGCGGGTCGCGGCGGCCCACCGGGAGGCCACCGCCGACGAGGTCGTGTTCGTGTCGCTGGCGGAACTGCGAGAACCGGCGCTGCTGGTGCCGACCGTGGCGAACGTCCTCGGCTTCGGCGACCGTTCCGCGAAACCGGCCATCGAGGTCGTCGTCGAAGCGCTTCAGGCGAGCCGGTTGCTGCTGGTACTGGACAACTGCGAGCATCTGGTCGACAGCTGCGCCTGGTTCGCCGACACCGTGGTCCGGGCCTGTCCCCAGGTGACCGTGCTGGCCACGAGCAGGCAATCCCTCGGCGTCGCGGGCGAACGGGTCCTGCCGGTGCCGCCGCTGGCGATCCCGGAGCAGGGCGATTCCTTCGAACGCGCGGTGAACGACGAATCGGTGCGGCTGTTCGTGGACCGCGCGACCGCGGTCGCGCCGTCGTTCCGGCTCACCGAATCCGACACCGAACCGCTGATCCGGCTGTGCCGCAGGCTCGACGGGCTGCCGCTGGCCATCGAACTGGCCGCCGTCCGCGCGCGGGCGTTGTCCCTCCGCCAGCTGGCCGACCGGCTCGACAAGCAGTTCTCCGTGCTCACGAAGGACCGGCGCGGACGGCCGGAGCGACACGAGACCATGCGGGCCCTGATCGACTGGAGCCACGACCTGTGCACCGGACCCGAGCGCCTGCTGTGGGCGCGCGCGTCGGTGTTCTCCGGAAGCTTCGACCTCGACGCCGCCGAGCAGGTCTGTTCCGGCGGCGAGCTGCCTCGCGAACAGGTCCTCGAAGTCGTCGACGGGCTGCTCGACAAGTCCATCCTGCTGCGCGAGGAGTATCCGGGCGGCGTGCGGTACCGGATGCTGGAGTCGGTGCGGGAGTACGGCGTCGACCGGCTCCGCGAGGCGGACGGGACCGCGGACCTGCGGAAACGGCACCGGGACTGGTTCGCCGAACTCGCGGGCCGGTACGCCACCGAGTGGCTGGAGACCGATCAGCTCGGCTGGATCGGCCGGTTGCGGCGGGAGCACGCGAACCTGCGCGTCGCCCTCGACCACTGCACCGGCACCCCCGAGGACGCGGTCGTCGGCCTGCGGATGCTGCGTGACGTCAAGGAGTTCTGGATCGTCCGCGGGCTGAACACCGAAGGCCGGATGTGGGTGCGGCGGCTCGACGAGGTCGCGGCGGCCGGTGTCCCGGAGCGGGCACACGGGCTGTGGCTGTCCGGTTTCCTGGCGCTGGTGCAGGGAGACATGGCCGCCTATCGGTGCATGCTGGACAGGGCAGCTGCCGAAGCCGAGACGAGCGGGGACGAACTCGCCGCCGCGTACGTGCTCCACGTCCGTGCCTACGCCGCGCTGATCGGCAACGACATGCCCGAGGCGTCGCGCCTGTTCGGCACGGCCATCGACCTGTTCCGCGCCCACGGCGACGAGGGCGCGGACCTCTGGGCGAGCTACAACCACGGGCTGGCCGTCTGGCTGGACGGTGACATCGACCGCGGCCGGGCGGTGCTCGCCGAAGCCGTCGAGCGCTGTGAACGGCGTGGCGAGGTCTTCTGGCGGGGCTGGGCGCTGTGGTCGCGGGCCGCCGCCGAGTACCTGCAAGGTGACCTCTCGGTCGCGAGCCGGTGCTGCGAGCAGGTCCTGCGCCTGCACGAACGGGTCGACGACCGCGTCGTCGTCGGGTTCACGCTCACCGTCCTGGCAGGCTGCGCGGCCCGCACCGGACGTCCCAACCGCGCCGCGATCCTGCAGGGCGCCGCGATGGACGTCTGGCGCACGGTGGGCGCCTGGCCGACCCGGTACGAGGCGTTCACCGAACCGCTCCAGACCGACACCGACACCGTGACCGCCGCGCTGGGCTGGGAGGTCGCGATCAAGGAGTTCGCCGACGGCGCCGCGATGCCCATCGGCGACGCCATCGCGTACGCCTTGGAAGAACGCTCCCCCGGACCTCGGAAACAG
Organism: Amycolatopsis oliviviridis; assembly: GCF_014654365.1. Lineage (GTDB taxonomy): Bacteria > Actinomycetota > Actinomycetes > Mycobacteriales > Pseudonocardiaceae > Amycolatopsis > Amycolatopsis oliviviridis. The sequence continues at coordinate 567,375 of NZ_BNAY01000001.1, read as the reverse complement.
GCCGCGCAGGTGCTCACCAAACGCGAGACCGAGATCGCGCACGTGGTCGCCGAGGGGCTGACGAACCAGGAGATCGCCGACCGGCTCGGCATCGCCCGCCGCACGGTGGACACCCACATCGACCACATCCTGACCAAACTCGGCTACTCGAACCGGGTCCAGGTCGCCACCTGGGTCACCCGGTCCGCGGATTCCGCCTGAGGCTCACGCCGCCCTGATCGGGGTGGCGGGCCCCGCCTGCTCGGGGGTGAGCAGGTCCGCGCGCAGGGCGATCCGCAGGTCCAGCCGCTCCTGCGGATCGTCGAGCCGCGACCCGAACAGGACCCGGAGACGGCGCAGGCGGTTGCGGACCGTCTGCGGGTGGACGCCCAGGTTGTTCGCGATCTCGGGCGCCCCGCCGCGGGCGGCGAGCATCGCTTCGAGGGTCTCGGCGAGTTTGGTGCGCTCGTTCGACGGCAGATCGGCGATCGGCGCCAGGCTGCGCCTGACGAGCGCGGTGGTGAGCACTTCGTCGGCGAACAGCCAGTGCGTGGTCAGGTGGTCCGACCAGCGCACGAGGGGGCCGTCCTCGATCACCTCGCGCCGGACCAGTTCCAGCGTCCGCCGGGCCCACCGCAGCGACGACGCCGCGTCGGCGGGCGCGACCGCCGGCCCGACCGCCGCCCGCGCCCCTGCCAGGACCGTGCCGATCTCGACGTCGTCGGGCACGAGGAGGTGCGGATACTCGCCGCTGAGATCCGCGAGCACCTCCGGGCCGAACGAGGCGCGGACCGCGCCGGGCTCGGCGGCGACGGCGACCACCCGCGCGGGCGGCACCCAGCCCGCTTCGGCCGCGAGTCCCGCCCATTTCACGGGCGGGCGGCCGCTCAGGATCTCCCTCAGCAGGTCCCGGCGTACCTCGGCCATCGACGGCGTGTGCGCGGCGCGGTAGGCGGCGGTGGACAACCGGATCAGCACGTCGGCGCAGCGGAGCAGGGCCTCCACCCCGGTGTCCATCAGGGCCGATCCGGCCCCGGGCTGCCGTGACAGCGACGCCAGCACGGGCAGGGCGCCGCGGCCCGCCGAGTGGTAGGCCCGGGAGAGCCGGGCCAGCTCCTTGCCCGCGGCGTACTCGGCGACACCGACCTGCCGGAAGGCGTCCGCACCCGTGGCGATCCCCGGCGCCGAGTTCATCCCGTCGTGCTCCAGCACCAGCGCGACGAACTCGACGGCCCGCGCGTCGAACATCGGCGCGTGCTCGGGCAGCGAGTGCCGGATGCCGTCGACGACCACGCGGGCGATCACGAGCGCGGCGGAGCGCCCCGGGGCCGAAGGTGCCGGGGCAGGGCGGGCTGGGGCGTGGGACGCGGTCATCGTCGACCTCCGGAGCAGCGGGAATCGTCGGGGCGCCGAGTCTGCTACTCCGCGGTAGCGGGCACATCGGGTGAATTACGTACTCGCCTCTATCCCGCGTACGCATCACCCGTTCGTGGCGGCCACCTCCGCGGGCCGAAGGGCCCCTTCAGCCCACGGCGTTCAGTGAGGCGGCGTCAGGCGTTCGGGTCGAACGGGATCCCCGCCGGTTTCGCCTTGGCGAGTTCGCCGTTGAACGACGAGTCCCGGATCCCCAGCTGGGCGCTGCCGAAGTCGTGCCCGGTCAGCTTGTCGCGCAGCCCCGGCGGGTAGCCGTCCCAGCCGACCAGCGTCGGGTACTGCCACTGCTTCTTGTGGTTCTCCGGCTCCTCGCCGAAGTTCGCGTGCCGGAAGCAGTGCGTGCCGATCCCGTCCTTGTGGTAGATCACCTTGGGGTGCTTGCCCGTCTCGTCCCACGGGACCTGGTCGCGCTGGCGGGTCGTGTACTTGCCGTGCGCCGACGTCGACACGTACCTCCCCCACTCGCCCTCGACCCAGACGACGACGTGCTCCCAGTCGTGCCGGTGACCGGCGCTCCCCGGGCCCAGCGCGGCCTGATCCTTCTCGAAGTAGAGCGCGTACAGGTAAGCGCACCAGCCGTTGTTGCACTTCACCCGCGAGTAGGCGTTGGTGTTGTCCAGATCGGACAGATCCCGGCACTGGCCGTTGACGTCACCACCCAGCGCGAGCCCGGGCGCGAGGGTGCCGTCACGGCCGATGGCCGGGGTCGGGTAACAACCGTCGCCGTCGTAGTCGAAGGCGGGTTCGTAGGTCCGGTCGGGCCAGGGCGCGGACCAGTCCAGTGCCTGCGGCGGGGCCGCCGAGGCTGTTCCTGTCGCGAGTATCAGGGCGGTGAGCGTGCCGAGGAAGACCGTGCTGAACCGTCGCATGCGGTTATTTATTCACGGCTTGATTCAACACGGAACCTTCGTTGGTCGGCTTACTCGCAGACGGCACCGTGTGCAGCGCTCCGGACGACCTTGGCGTACTTGCCGAGGACACCGCGCGTGTACGCCGGAGGCTTGGGAGCCCAGCCCTCCCGGCGCGCCTCGATGTCGTCGATCTCGACTTCGAGGGTCCGGTTCGCGACGTCGAGCGTGATCGGGTCCCCGTCGCGCACGAACGCGATCGGCCCGGCGTCGACGGCTTCCGGCGCGATGTGGCCGACGCAGAGTCCGGTCGTGCCGCCGCTGAACCGGCCGTCGGTGATCAGCAGAACGTCCTTCCCGAGTCCGGCGCCCTTAATCGCGCCGGTGATGGCGAGCATCTCGCGCATCCCCGGCCCGCCCTTCGGACCCTCGTACCGGATGACGACGACGTCCCCGGCGACGATCCGGCCCTCGGCGAGCGCGTCGAGGGCGGCGCGTTCGCCGTCGAACACCCGCGCGGTGCCGGTGAAGGTCGATTCGTCGAAGCCCGCCGACTTCACGACCGCGCCTTCCGGCGCCAGCGATCCTTTGAGGATGGTCAGCCCGCCGGTCTTGTGGATCGGGCGGTCGAGCGGCCGGATGATCTCGCCGTCGACTCCCGCCGGCGCGATGCCTTCGAGGTTCTCGGCCATGGTCTTCCCGGTCACGGTGAGCACGTCGCCGTGCATGAGCCCGGCGTCGAGCAGCGCCTTCATCACCACGGGGATGCCGCCGACCTTGTCGACGTCGTTCATCACGTACTTCCCGAACGGCTTCAGGTCGCCGAGGTGCGGGACCTTGTCGCCGATGCGGTTGAAGTCGTCGATGCGCAGATCGACCTCCGCCTCGCGCGCGATCGCGAGCAGGTGGAGGACGGCGTTGGTCGAACCGCCCAGCGCCATCACGACCGCGATCGCGTTCTCGAACGCCTCCATGGTCATGATCTGCCGCGCGGTGATGCCCTGACGGAGCATGCCGACGACGGCTTCCCCCGATCGGTGGGCGAACCCGTCGCGGCGCCGGTCGACGGCGGGCGGGGCGGCCGAGCCGGGCAGTGACATGCCGAGCGCTTCGGCCACCGACGCCATCGTGTTGGCGGTGTACATACCGCCGCAGGCGCCTTCGCCGGGGCAGATCGCGCGCTCGATCTTGTCGACCTCGGCGCGGGTGATCTTGCCCGCCAGGCAGGCGCCGACGGCTTCGAAGGCGTCGATGATCGTGACGTCCTGGCCGTCGACCTGACCGGGCATGATCGAGCCCGCGTAAAGGAAAACGGACGCGAGATCGAGCCGGGCCGCGGCCATCAGCATGCCCGGCAGCGACTTGTCACAGCCGGCCAGCAGCACGGAGCCGTCCAGCCGCTCGGCCATCATCACCGTCTCGACCGAGTCGGCGATCACCTCCCGCGAGACCAGCGAGAAGTGCATGCCCTCGTGCCCCATGGAAATGCCGTCGGACACCGAGATCGTGCCGAACTCGAGCGGGTAGCCGCCGCCCGCGTGCACCCCGTTCTTGACCGCCTTGGCCAGCCGGTCGAGCGACAGGTTGCACGGGGTGATCTCGTTCCACGACGACGCCACCCCGATCTGTGGTTTGGCGAAGTCGTCGTCGCCCATCCCGACCGCGCGGAGCATCCCGCGGGCCGCCGCGCGCTCCAGGCCGTCGGTCACGTCACGTGAACGAGGTTTCAAATCCGGCTGGTCCTGCGGCATCGGAGCACCTTTCTTCGTGGTGGGACACCGGGCACGCTGCCAACCCGGCGCGCCCGGCGCAACTTCATCGCTCCGGTTTCGAACCACGGCGCAGCGCCACGCGCGTGATCGCATGGTGCTCGACGCCGAGCACTTCGGCCGTCCAGCCCGAGACCACCACCCGGTCGCCGGGCTTTTCCGGGATCCGGCCGAGGATCACGAGGATCAATCCCGCGATGGTCGCGTACTCCCCCGGCGGCGCGTCCCGCAGCTCCACCCCGACGTCGACGAGGTCGTGCACCGGGAAGGTGCCGGGCAGCACCAGGGAACCGTCGGTGCCGTCGCGGACGGCCAGCACGTCGCGGTCGGTCTCGTCGTAGATCTCGCCGACGATCTCCTCCAGCAGATCCTCCAGCGTGACCATGCCCGCGACGGCGCCGTGTTCGTCGACCACCAGCGCCATCTGCTCCCGCTCGGCCTTGAAACTCCGCAGCGCGTCCGAGACCCGCAGTGAATCGGGGTACACCACCGCCGGCCGGACGACCTCGGCGAGGTCTTCGTGGTCGCCGAGCAGATCACGCAGGTGCACGACGCCGACGACGTCGTCCAGATGCCCGCCGCGAGCGACCGGCGCCCGGGAGAAGCCGGACTCGGCCAGCTGCCGTCGCGCCGACCCGATGTCCTGCTCGGCCGCGAGCGTCAGCACCGCGCGGCGCGGGACGAGCACTTCCCGCAGCCGTCGTTCGTGGATCTCCAAGGCGCCGTTGATGATCATGCGCTGCTCGGCGTTCAGGCCACGTTGTGCCGAGACCAGTTCCCGGAGTTCCTCAGGCGACATCTGGTCCGGATCGGCTTCGGCCCGTCCGCCCAGTGCCCGCACGACGAAGTTCGTCGACGCGCTCAGCGCCCACACCACGGGCCTGGAGATCGCCGACAACAGGTTCAGCGGACGTGCCACGAGCAGCGCCCACCGCAGCGCGTTCTGCATCGCCAGCCGCTTCGGCGCCAGTTCCCCGAGAACCAGGGTCAGGAACGTGAGGACCATGGTCACCAGCGCGACGGCCACCGCTCCGGCGGCGTTGCCGAGGAAGCCCAGCAGCGGCACCAACGGTTGCGCGAGGGACACGGCCGCCGTCGCCGAAGCGAGGAACCCGGCGAGCGTGATCCCGATCTGGATCGTCGCCAGGAAGCGATTCGGGTCGCGCGCCAGCCGCACCAGCGTCCGGGCGGACGCCCGGCCGTCCCGTTCCAATGCCCGCAGCTGCCCTTCACGCAACGAGATCAGCGCCATCTCGCTGCCCGCGAACACCGCGTTGAGCACCACCAGCACCGCGACCAGCGCGATGTCGAATCCGTAGCCGCCCACAAGCACTCCCCGGCTTGCCCGAAGTCAGAACAGTACCTAGGGGAACGCGAAGCCGCAGATGTCGCGGACGTTGGCTACTGACGGGTAGTTCCGATACCTTCGAGGGAAGCCGCACGGACGGAGTCCTGATGTTCGCACTCAAGCCCGCTCCCGCACGGACCTTCCTGCGCCGAGCGGAGGAGATCGCCAAACCGGTCGCCCGCTGGAGCATCGGCCACGCGATCCCCCGGGTCGCCCTGCGGGCCGCGGCCCGCAGGGGCGACCTCCAGGGCAGGCTGTCCGTCGAGGCGAGCGGCGGCGCGGACCTGACCGGGTTGTTCGACGAGATCCGCGCGCACGGCGCCGTCGCCACCACCCGGGTCGGGCACGTGACCACGCGGCATTCGGCCTGCAAGGAGATCCTCACCAGCGACGCGTTCAAGACCGTGCGGTTCGTCCCGGAGAACGCGGTGCTCAACCGGCTCGTCGCCTGGTCCGAGTCCGGGCTGATCCACCCGATCCAGCCGCCCTCGCTGCTGGCCAGCGAACCACCCGACCACACGCGCTACCGGAAGCTGGTCACGCGCGTCTTCACCGCCCGCGCCGTCGAGCAACTGCGGCAGCGCACGCAGGCGATCGCCGACGAACTGCTCGACAGCCTCGATCCGGCGAACCCCGTCGACCTCATCGAGCAGTACTGCGGACTCCTGCCGGTCACCGTGATCAGCCAGATCCTTGGCGTCCCGCCCGAGGAACGCGACAAGGTGCTCGCACTGGGGGGTGCCGCGGCCCCGAGTCTCGACCTCGGACTGCCGTGGCGGACCTTCCGCACGGTGGAAGCCACCCTGGCCGAGTTCGACTCCTGGCTCATCGTGCACTTGGAGAAGCTGCGGGCGAATCCCGGTGACAACCTGCTCAGCAAGCTGATCGCCGCCCGCGAGGACGGCGTCGGCCTGACCGAGCGGGAACTCAAGGCCACCGCGGGACTGGTGCTGGCGGCCGGCTTCGAAACGACCGTCAACCTGCTCGGCAACGGCATCGCCCTGCTCACCCGGCATCCGGACCAGCTCGCGAAACTGCGCGGGAATCCGGAGCTGTGGAGCAACGCGGCCGACGAGATCCTCCGCTACGACCCGCCGGTCCTGCTCACCGGCAGGCTGTGCGCACGCGACACCGAGATCGGCGGGAAGCACATCGGCCGCGGTTCGATCGTCAGCACGGTGCTCGCCGGCGCGAACCGGGATCCGGAGATCTTCGACGCCCCTTCCGCTTTCGACGTCGAGCGGGAGAACGCGCGGGACCACGTGTCGTTCGGCGCCGGGCGGCATTACTGCCTCGGCGCTTCGCTGGCCCGGATGGAAGGCGAGATCGGGCTGCGGTCGATCTTCGAGCGGTTCCCCGAGCTGCGTCTGCTCGACGGCGCGCGGCGGCGGCAGACCCGGATCCTGCGCGGTTTCGAAACGCTTCCCGCCGCGCTCACCTGACTCGTGAGTGGTAAGGACTGTTCTATTGAGGGGTAAGACGAACGTGGCGTTTTCGTGGCGCGGATCGGCGGTCCTGCGTGACGTCAGGTCAGTATGTCGCGAGCGCCACGCTCGAGACGGTGAGTGTCCCCGGTGTGGCGCTCGGCGCGGCCTGGCGGGTCGGCGGCGTTGTGAAAGCCACTTTCGCAACGTTGAAGGTTGCGAAAGTGGCTTTCACAACATCCGACGCCTGCCCACCGGCGAGCGAGCACGACACCTGTGCCTTGCCTGCCAAGAGAACCAGCCTTACCTCTCACGAGAGGTGGCCGAATGTCTTCCGTAGCACCGAAGCTTTCGGTCCTGGACACCTCCCCCATCGTCCAGGGCTCGACCCCGCGCCAGGCGCTGCTCAACACCGTCGACCTCGCACGCCTCGCGGAAGACCTCGGCTACCACCGCTACTGGGTCCCCGAGCACCACGGCATGCGCGGCGTCGCCAGTTCGGCGCCCGCCGTCCTCATCTCCCACCTCGCGAACGCCACGCGACGCCTGCGGGTCGGCGCGGGCGGGGTACTGCTGCCGAATCACGCGCCGCTCGTGGTCGCGGAGCAGTTCGGGACCCTCTCCGCTCTGCATCCGGACCGGATCGACCTCGGCATCGGACGCGCGCCGGGCGGCTCGAAGGCCGCCTCCGCCGCCTTGAGTCCACAAAGGACGAAAGACTTCGGCGCTCAGCTCGACGAACTCCGGGATTACCTGAACCCCCGGGAAGACGCCGAAGTCAAGGCGATCCCCATCCTCGGCGGCAATGTGCCGGAACTCTGGCTACTGGGCCGCTCCCCCGAAAGCGCGGCGCTCGCCGCCGAACGTGGCATCAAGTACGCCTTCGCGCATCACCTGTCCCCCGAAGCGCCGATCAAGGGCGACCTGGTCTCCGTGTCCGTCATCGCCGCCGAGGACGACGAACGCGCCGAGTGGCTCGCGGGCTCGACGCGGCTGAAGGTGCTCAGCCGGATCCGAGGGAACCGCATCCAGCTGCCCAGCCCCGAGGAAGCGGCGGACTTTCCTTACACCGCCGATGATCGCGCGGAAATCGCGAAACGATCCGACGCCGTCCTCACCGGAAGCACGGAGACCCTCACGGCGAAACTGCAAACGATCCTCGACCGGACCGGCGCCGCCGAAATCATGGTGACGACGCCGCTTTACCATCACGCCGACCGCCGCCGCTCCTACGAACTCCTCGCCTCGCTCGCCGGCGGGCTCATGGCGTGCTCGAACAGGTCGGCCAGCTCTCGCGCGTAGGCGGCCACATCGGTGTCGGGCCTCGCCAGCAGTTCAGCCGGGGCCGCCTCCATCGCGGCGATGACCGACACGGCCATCACTCGCGGGGAGAACTCCCGGAGCTCCCCGAGCCGCTGTCCCTCGCGGAACATGTCCTCCATTTCGGCCAGCGTCTTCGCGCTCTGCCGCTCGAACCAGCTCCGCGCGGCCTCGGCATCCCTTGACGCCGAAGCGATCTGACCGATGGCGATGATCTCCTTCGGCCGCTCCGCGAAATAGAACACGAAGCCCTCGATCAGGGAACGCACCGCGGCGGCGTGACTCTCGGCCCCCTCGGCCCGCTCGCTCAGCGCCTTGTCCATCGACGCGTGCACCGTCTGCATGACCTGCTTCATCAGCTCTTCGCGTTTGGCGAAGTGGTACGTGATCAGTCCCGGGCTGACCCCCGCCCGCCGCGCGATCTGCACGAAGGACGCCTTCGCGTAGCCGATCTCGGCGATGGTCTCGATGGCCGCCGAGACGATCTGCCCGCGCCGGGCCTCTTCGATGAACGAACGCCTCCCCTGGTCGCTCGACTCATTTTCTGGTTGCATGAACAGTAGCCTAGTTGAGCGACTAGCACGGGGGAAGTCATGATCACTCGCAAGACGTTCTTGAAATCCGTCGCGGGAGCGGTGGCGGTCGCGGGTCTCGGCGGAGGTATGGCCGAGGCGGCCGGCAGACCGCGGCTCCGGGGAGGGGTCGCCTACGACACCGGGGTCCTGCACGCGGCGGGCGATCCGCTGAGCCGGGTGCGCTGGAGCCGCCGGCAGCTGGAGCAGGAGCTCCGTGTGATCGCCGAAGTCCTTCGCTGTCCCTCCATCACCGCGTTCGGCACCGAGATCGGCAGGCTCGCCGAAACGACGACCGCCGCATTGAAGCGCGGAATGGAGGTGTACGTCCAGCCCAGGCTCTACGACCACCCGCAGGACGAGGTCCTCGCACATCTGGCCGAATCCGCCCGCCAGGCCGAACGGCTGCGCCACGGTGACGACGTCAAGTTCGTCGCCGGTTGCGAGCACCTTCTCTTCACCCCGGGCATCGTGCCGGGCGCGACCTTCCAGGAGCGGATCGCGAACATCGGCGAGATCCCGCCGGAGGAATGGCCGAAGATCATGGAACGGCTGGCCGATTTCCTCGCGCGGGCGGCCGACGTCGCGCGCCGGAACTTCCGCGGCCGGATCACCTACGCCTCGATCGGCGGCGCGGAGCAGGTCGACTGGAATCTCTTCGACATCGTCGGAATCGACTATTACCCGTACTTCGCCACCGACGCGGAGTACACAAAGGACCTCGCCCAGTACCGGCGGTGGAACAAGCCCGTGGTGGTGCTGGAATTCGGCGCGTGCACCTACACCGGCGCCGCTCAGGCGGGCGGGATGGGCTGGGACATCGTCGACTACGGCCAGGAGCCACCGCGGGTCAAGCCCGGCCCTGTGCGGGACGAGCGCGAACAGGCCGATCACCTCGCGCGCCTGCTGCGCGTGTTCGGCGCGGCGGGGATCGAAGGCGCGCACGTGTACACGTTCATCGCGCCGGGCCTGCCGCATCATCCGACCCGGCCGGAGTACGACTACGACATGGCGTCGTACGGATTGGTGAAAACCCTGCGCCGACGGCACCACGACGAAGAGTCACCGTACCGGTTCGAGCCCAAGCGATCTTTCGTGGCGCTGGCCCGGCACAACCGCGGACAAGCGGGCATTTTTACCGGACCGGCCACGGAAACCGGTCAGTAACGTCGCCCTCGTGAAGACTCCGGAGCGCCAGGGCAAGGAAGCCCCGGAGCTGCCCGCCTTCACCATGATCGGATGCCTGATGGGCTTCTTCATGACCGTACTGGTCCTGATCGGCCCAGCCCTGCTCTGGATCAGCACCCACTTCGAGCCCGGCGACGACGACCGCCTGGTCGTCGTCGCCATGGGTGTGGTGTTCACGATCGGCGGAGCGGGTGTCGTCGCCTCTCACCTGTGGCAGAAAGCCCGGGCCCGCGAGACCCACCGCGCACTCGACCGGACCGGTGTCCGGGCGAAGGCGGAAGTCGTTTCCAGCACACGGATCTGGGTCGGCGAGGTGAGCACCCCGGCGGACGACGTCGACCTCGTCGTCACCGGTCCGGGCATGACACCGTTCAGCGCGCGAGTGCTCAGCGAGGACGTCGGCCGCTACGAAACGGGCACGGTGGTACCCGTCGACGTGGACCCTCGGACCCTCCTCTTCCGCCTCGCCGACTGACCGGACACGACCTGGTCGCGATCATTGCCCGGCAGCATCGTATCGCTTATCGTATATGAAATTCACCCCCCGATGCTGCGAGGTGACCTCGTGACCACCGCCACCGCCGACCCGACCACCACCACGGTCGCGCGAGATTTCACGGATTTCCGCACGGTGGTGTCGCACTCCTTCGTGCCACTGCACGTGACGAGCGAACACCGGGACCACTTCCGCGGCCGCATCCGCTCGTGCGGCGCCGACGACGTCCAGCTGACCGAGGTGACCGCCTCGGCGCACGTCGTCGAGCGGACGCCCGAGCTCATCGCCAGGGCGGACAGGCACTATTACAAACTGAGCCTGATCCTGTCCGGGACCGGGCTGCTGATCCAGGACAACCGCGAAGCGATGCTGCGCCCCGGTGACGTGGCGTTGTACGACACGCACCGTCCGTATTCCCTCGCGTTCGAAGAGGATTTCCGCACGCTGGTGGTGATGTTCCCGCAGCGGCTCATCGATCTCCCCCGCGACCTGGTCGGCCAGCTGACCGCCGTCCCGATGTCGGGCAAGCGCGGCATGGGCAACGTGGTGGTGCCCTTCCTCGCGCAGCTCGGCAGCAACCTCGACCAGCTCGGCGGGCCGGCGGGCGTCCGGCTCGCGCATACGGCGGTCGACCTGCTCGCCACGCTGTTCGCCAGCGAGCTCGATCTCGCGCGCGCGACGGCCGGGCCACACCACGAGCTGATGCGCCGGGTCCTCGCCTTCATCGACACGAACCTCTCCTCCACCGACCTCGGCCCGGCGCAGATCGCCGCCGAGCACTACATCTCCACCCGGCATCTGCACGGCCTCTTCCACGAACAAGGCACGACCGTCTCGAGCTGGATCCGCACCCGGCGCCTGGAGCACTGCCGCCGTGAACTACTCGACCCTGTGCACGCTTCACGGCCCGTCGCGGCCATCGCGGCGAAGTGGGGTTTCGTCGACGCGCCGCATTTCAGCCGCGTGTTCAAGACGGAATTCGGTTGCTCGCCGAGCGAACTGCGCCGCGGCTTGACCGTGAGCGACCGGTTGTTGCCGCCCAGCGCGTGACGGCTGGCCCTTCCCGGGCGGTCGCCTGAACGATGACCGCATGTCCGATGCACCCGAGGAACAGTGGCGTACTTATGACGAGTTCGCCGCCGGAATAGCCACCTACCGCCTGCCCAACGCGGACCTGTCGGGACGCGAGCTCACCGTCACCCTCGACGACGGGACGACGCTCGCGCTGCGGTTCGAGGACGCGGAAACCGTCACCTGCAACGGCATCAAGGATCCGTACGACGCGGTCGCCGTCCGGGAAGACGTTTTCTTCGTCAATCTCCCCCTTACCAGCGTGGAAGGTGAAGCGCTCACCGTCGTCTTCTCCACGACGACACATCGTGCGCTCGCCGTCCGTTCGGTCATCGGCGCCGAGGACGTCGAGGGCGTTCCCCGTGTCTCCCAGACGTTCTGGGCCGGCACCACCGACGCGGGCACGCCGGCCGGTGAGGTACCGGGGCCGTCGCGCGACCTGATCGGCAAGCGCAACGTCTACCGCTACAGCCCGGAACACCTTTACGAGCACGTGTACGTGTCTTCGCAGCGCTATGCCTGGCAATGCCTCGAAGGCGTGCAGCGCGGCCACGGGGACATGGACCTGTCGACGGTGTGGAAGTTCCAGGACGGGCTCTACCTGTTCTGCTTCCGCGAATTCCGCATCGCCGTGGCGAGCGTGTGGCTGCACGACCTCGGCTACGCGCTGAAGACCACCGGCGTCTTCCTCGGCCTGACCGGCGACGGCCGGTCGGAACATTCCCGCGCGGGCGGGCACATCTACCCGCTCGGCTCGGTCTCCTACCCCGACGCTCAACCGGTCTGACCCCCACAAGCGCAGCCGCGGTTCACCAAAGACAGCAGGGAGCTCGAATGTCCAATCTAGACATCATCGCCGCGCACTATGCCGCGAGCGACCGGGGCGATCTGGCGGGCATGCTGGCCCCGCTCGGTCCCGAGACCACGTGGACGGAGGCGGCCGGTTTCCCTTACGCCGGCACCTACACGGGTCCGGAGGAGGTCCGGGACAACGTCTTCGGCGCGATCGCGAAGGACTGGGACGGCTACACCTTCACTCTCGGAGATCTCCTCGACGCCGGTGACGCGGTGATCGGTCTCGGCACCTACCAGGCCAAGCACCGCGAGACCGGGCGCTCGTTCACCGCCCGCGTCGCGCACGTGTGGAAGTTCGAAGGCGGCAAGGTCGTCTCGTTCGAGCAGATCGTCGACTCGGTGCCCGTCGTCGCGGCCATGGAGAACCGGTGAAGCCCGCGCGGCGCCTGGTCGCCCTCTCCGCCGCCGTCCTGCTCGCGACGGCGGGCTGTGCGGGTGCCGACAGCGGGGCCGGCGGGCCGATCGTGGTCGGCTCGGTCAACGCGCTGAGCGGCGCCGCCACTTTCCCCGAGGCTTCCCAGGCGGCCAAGGCGGTCTTCGACGCGGCCAACGCGAGCGGCGGCGTGAACGGAAGACAGATCCAGTACAAGGCCCTCGACGACAAGGGCGACCCGGCCGCCGCGGCGGCCGCGGCCCGTGAGGTCGTCGGGCGCGACGAGGCGGTGGCGCTGGTCGGTTCCTCCAGCCTCATCGAGTGCGAGATCAACAACAAGTACTACGAGCAGCAGAAGATCCTGTCCATCCAGGGCATCGGCGTCGACCCGGCGTGCTTCTCCAGCCCCAACATCGCCCCGGCCAACGTCGGTCCCTACCACGACATGACGCTGACCCTGCTCTACGGCTCGGAAACGCTGAAGCTGAACGACATCTGCGCGCTGCTGGAGATCGCGGGCAACACGCTGCCGTCGTACCAGGCGGCCATCGACGAGTGGTCGGCCATCACCGGCAAGAAGCTCAAGTACCTCGACTCCACCGTGCCCTACGGCGGTTCCGACTACACCTCCTACATCGTCAAGGCCCGCAACGCCGGGTGCAAGGCGATCACGGTGAACCCGGTCGAGCCGGATTCCATCGGCCAGCTCAAGGCCGCCGCGGCGCAGGGCTGGAACGACGTCACCTGGCTGCTGCTGACCAGCGTCTACAGCGAGAACTACGCCAAGGCCATCACCAACGCCGGCGCCGGGGTGTACGTGCCCGCCGAGTTCTACCCGTTCACCGACACGGCCAGCCCGCAGAACAAGGACTGGCACGACCTGATGACCAAGAACAACATCCCGCTGACCTCGTTCAGCCAGGGCGGTTACCTGGCGGCGAAGTACTTCCTCGACGTCGTCAAGGGGATCAAGGGTGACGTCACCCGCGAGTCGGTGACCAAGGCGCTGCGCGAGATGCAGCCGATCACGGATCCGATGGTCGGTACGCCGTACGTCTTCGGGCCGGGCCAGACGCACCACGACAACACCGCGGGCTGGCCGATCAAGCTCGCCTCCGGCACCAACAAGTGGGAGCTCGCGGCGAACGACTGGCTGCGGATTCCCAAGAAGTAACAGGAGGATTCGATGCTGCAGGGAGCGCTGGCAGGCCTGGCCGCCGGCGGACTGTACGCGGTATTGGCGGTGTGCCTGACACTGATGTCGCGGTTGGTGCGGGTGGTGAACTTCGCCCAGTCGGCCACCGGGATGTTCGGCTGCTACGTGGCGGTGTTCCTGGCCGTCGACCTGGGCCTGCCGATGTGGCTCGCCACCGTCGCGGGGATCCTGCTCGGCGGGCTGCTCAGCGCGCTGCTCGGCTGGATCGTGTCCACCTGGCTCGCCGAGGCGGACACCGGCACCCGCTCGGCGGTCACCGTCGCGGTGCTGCTCCTGCTGATCTCGTTGTCGTTCATCCTGTTCGGCAACAAACCGCAGCCGTTCCATCCGATCCTCGACGGCCCGGCGGTCACCGTCGGCGGCGTGGTGATCAGCCAGGTCACCGTGGTCACCGTGGCGCTGGCGGTCCTCGTGGCGGTCGCCAGCAGGCTGGTGCTGAGCCGGACCCCGGCGGGGGTCCAGCTCAGGGCGCTGTCCGAACGCCCGACGACGGCGGAACTGCTGGGCATCCCGGCGAAACGGCTCAGCGTGGCGGTCTGGGCGGTCACCGGGGTGGTCAGCACGCTGGTCATCTCGATCGTCGCGCCGTCGCAGTCCAACGACGCGACGTCGCTGGCGATGCTGGTCGTCCCGGCGGCCGCGGCGGCCCTGCTCGGCGGTTTCCGCCGGCTGGACCTCGCGGTCGGCGGCGGGCTGGGCCTCGGCCTGATCCAGGGCGCGGCCGCCCAGGTCGACGGCCTTTCGGTGGTGCGGTACTTCCTGCCGTTCGTCGTGATCGTCGCGCTGCTGCTCTGGTCGCAGCGCAAGGAGGTGTGGGATGCGGCTCGCTGAACGCGGGATACGCACCGGGATCCCGTTCGTGGTCGCCATCGTGGCGATCGCGGTGGGCTACGGCCTGAGCGTCGGGCTCGACGGGTACTTCGTCTACCTGGGCATGAGCGCCGTCGTCGCCGGGATCTCGCTGCTCGGGCTGGGCGTGGTCACCGGCAGCGCGGGGATGATCTCCCTGTGCCAGCTGACGTTCGGTGCCGTCGGCGCCTGGGTGGTGTCCGCGCTGAACGAGGCGCAGGCGCCGGGCGGGTTCCTCACCTGGCTCGTCCTCGGCGGTCTCGCCGCCGGGGTGGTCGGCGTGCTCGTCGGTCTCCCGGCGTTGCGGCTGCGCGGGATCAACCTCGCCGTCGTCACGCTGGGGCTCGCCGCCGCGGCCGACCTGGCGCTGGTCCAGCTCCAGTTCCCCGGTGTCTCCGGCGGGATCTCGGTCGAACGGCCGGACGCCTTCTCCGACGACCGGAGCTATTTCCAGCTCGCCGTCGTGGTGCTGGTGCTGTGCTGCCTGGCCGTGTACTTCCTGCGCCGGGGCCGCTGGGGCAGCGCGTGGCAGGCGGTGGCGTTCTCCGAACGCGGGACGGCGGCCGCGGGCACGAGCGTGCGGACGTCGAAGCTGACCGCGTTCGCGGTGAGCGCCACCCTCGGCGGGATCAGCGGCGGTCTGCTCACCGGGCAGGTCGGGCTCGCGTTCCCGGCCAGTTTCACCGCGATCCAGTCGCTGGCGCTGTACGTGCTGGCGATCATGTCGGGCGCGCATCTGATCGACATGGCCGTGTTCGGCGCGGTGCTGTGGGTCGGGGTGCCGGAACTGCTCAAGCGCTGGGGAATCCCGCAGGACTGGGGTTTCGTGGTGTTCGGTGTCCTCGGCGTCCAGGCGCTGGCCGGCGGCGGGAACCTGGGCACCACGGTGCGGCAGGTGTGGTATCGGCGGTCGAAGAAGGAACCGGCGAAACTCGACCTCGCCGCCGGGACCGCGGAAATCGAGCCCAAGGCGCCCGGTCCGCCGGTGCTCACCGTGCGCGGGCTGAGCGTGAACTTCGGGCACGTGGCCGCACTGTCCTCAGTGGACATCGCGGTCCCGGAGCACGGGGTGCTCGGCGTCATCGGGCCCAACGGCGCGGGCAAGTCGACGCTGGTCGACGCGATCAGCGGCTTCCTGCCGAACGCCGAGGGCGCGGTGGAACTCGGCGGAAAGCCCCTGACCGGGTCGCCGTCGACCCGGGCCCGCGCCGGGCTGCGCCGGACGTTCCAGCAGGACCGCGTCCCGCCGGGACTGACTGTCGGGGCGTACCTGAAGTTCCTCGCTCGCCGACGGCTCACCGCCGACGAGATCGGCGAGGCCCTGGACTTCTTCGGCTGTCCCGCCGCCCGCACCCCGCTGTCGCAAGTGGACGTCGGCGCGCGCAGGCTGGTCGAGGTCGTAGGGCATCTGCTGGCGCGGCCGCGGGTTCTGCTCCTCGACGAGCCGGCCGCCGGGCTCCCGCACGAAGAGCACGTCGCGTTCGGGGAACGGCTGCGGCAGGTTCCCGCGCGGTTCGGGGTGTCGGTGCTGCTCATCGAGCACGACCTCGACCTGGTGCGTTCGGTCTGCGACACGATCACCGTCCTCGACTTCGGCCGTGTGCTGGCCTCCGGTCCGCAGGCCGAGGTGCTCGCGGATCCGGCCGTGCTCAAGGCGTACATGGGTGAAACGGAGATGCTGTGAACGCGTTGCGGATAGCGGGGCTGACGGTCACCCGCGGTGCCGGGCCGGTGATCCGGGACGTCGACCTCACCCTGGAACCGGGGCGGATCACCGCGCTCGTCGGGCCCAACGGCGCCGGGAAGACCAGTCTGCTGGAGGCCGTCTCCGGCGTGGTGCCCGCCGCGTCGGGGACCGTCCACATCGGACCGGACGAGATCACGAAGCAGTCGAGGGTCTCCCGCGCCCGGCGGGGTCTGGCGCATATCGAGCAGGGGCGGGCCGTGTTCGGCGGGCTGACGGTGCTGGAGAACCTGATGCTCACCGCGCGCACCCGCACGCGGGCCGACGAACTGTTCGAACTGTTCCCGGAGCTGGAGAAACGTCGTGACTCGCCGGCCGCGCTGCTCAGCGGTGGCGAGCAGCAGATGGTGGTGCTGGCCCGCGCCTTCGCCGCGCGGCCGTCGTTCCTGCTGATCGACGAGATGTCGCTGGGCCTCGCGCCCGTGGTGTTCACCCGGCTGCTGCCGATGGTGACCCGGTTCGCCGAGGAGGGGGCGGCGATCCTGCTGGTCGAGCAGTTCACGCACCTCGCCCTCGGGGTGGCGAGCAATGCGCTGGTGGTCTCTTCGGGGCGCGTCACCTATGCGGGTTCCGCGCAGGAACTGCTGGACTCCCCCGGCACCCTGCACGCGGCCTACCTCGGCGAGTCCTGAAGCGCGTGAAGGCCCCCTTCCCTCGGCTGAGCCGAGGGAAGGGGGCCTTCACGCGCTATGGCTAAGAACCCATGCCCGCGCGTTCGAAGGCCAGGGTCGGCAGGTCGACGGCGTGCGCGCCGCCGTCCGCCACGATCACCGCGCCGGTGATGTACGACGACTCCGAAGAGCCCAGGAACCGCACGATCGACGCGATCTCCTCCGGCTCGGCGGGACGGCGCAGCGGGACCTCGGCGGTGACGCGACGGTAGCCCTCGTCGTGACCACCGTCGAAGCCCGCGGCCTCGGCGAACTGGTCCATCTCGCCGTCCGCCATCGGGGTGCGCACCCAGCCGGGGCAGACCGCGTTCGCGCGGACGCCCTTCGGCCCGTAGTCGCGGGCGATCGAGCGCGTCAGCCCGATCAGCGCGTGCTTGGCGACGGTGTACCCGGCGACGTTCGGCCCGGCGAACAACCCGGCCAGCGACGACACGATGACCACCTGACCGCCGGTTTCGACGAGCGTGGGCAGCGTCGCCCGGCAGAACACGAAGGCGCTGGACAGGTTCGACCGCAGGGCCAGTTCCCATTCCTCGTCGCCAGTGTCGGTCACCGACGAGAGACCGTGCCCGCCGGCGTTGGCCACCACGACGTCGATCCGGCCGAACTTGCCGACGATCTCCGCCGCCGCGCTTTCGGCGGCTTCGCGATCGCTGGCGTCGCACGCGATGACGTGCGCGCCGGTTTCGGCGGCCACCTTCTCCAGCGGTTCGAGCCGTCGCCCGAGCACCACCACCTGGGCGCCCTCGTCGGCGTACCGGCGGGCGACCGCGGCACCGATACCGGTACCGCCACCCGTGATCGCGACAACCTTCTTCACTTGCGGAGTCCTTTCTAAGCGGGAAAACCAGAGCGGGCCGAGACGCCGAAATCGGCGAGCACGGCCTGGCCGTTGACCGCCCGCGAACGCGCGGACGCGAGATGGAGCACCTGCCAGGCGACTTCTTCAGGAGCCTGCACCGGGAACGCGGGATCGTCGAGCACCTCGCCCAGATCACCGCGCGCCATCGGGGTGTCGACCACCGACGGGCACACGCAGTTCACCCGGACGCCGGGCAGATCGACCGCGAGCGCCCTGGTCATCGCGACCACGGCGCCCTTCGAAGCGCAGTAGGGCACCATGCCGGGCGCGCTGGTGAACGCCGAGTCGCTGGCCAGCAGCACGACCGAGCCGTTCGACGCGGTGAGCCAGGGCGCGGTGTGCTTGACCAGCAGGAACTGGCCGGTGACGTTGACCGCCATCAGCGCGGCGAAGTCGTCGGCCGAGGTTTCGATGGCCGGTGTCCCCACCGGACCGGAGATCCCGGCGCAGCCGACCACGACGTCGAGCCCGCCGAACCGGCTCGCCACGGCGTCGACCGCGGCGGCCATCGACGGCTCGTCGGTCACGTCGGCGTGGACCGCCAGGAGACCGTCCGCGAGAATCGGCACGGGTGCCCGGTCGAGGGCGCCGACCCGCGCGCCCTCCGCCAGGAACGCCTGGACGCAGGCAAGGCCGATACCGGACGCCGCGCCGGTCACCAGCACGGCCTTGCCCGCAAGCTCCAGTCCCATGGCGTCATCCTGCGGTCCGGACCTTTCGCGGCGGTTGGCCATCCGTGCATCCTTCTTGTCGACAGCCGCATGACGGCCGCGTGGTCTTTCCAGGAAAGGACCGACCGGCAAGACTGCGAAGCATGACCAGGCCGCATCCGCTCGACCCGTTGACCGCCGACGAACTCACCGCAGGCCGGGCGATCCTGGCCGACGAGGGCCAGTTGACCGCGACCACGCGGTTCCCGGCGGTCCTGCCGGTGGAGCCGGACAAGGGCGACGCCGCCCCTGATCGCCGTGTCCAGTACACGCTCCTGGACACCGCGACCGGGCAAGCTCGCGACGTGGTCGTTTCGCTGGCGAAACGCGAAGTGGTCTCCTCCGAGGACTGCGGCGAAGGCCAGCCCGCGTACCTGTTCGAGGAATACGACCTCGCCGCGTCGATCACCAAGGCCTCGCCGGACTGGCGGGCCGCGATGGAACGGCGTGGGCTGGCCGACCGGATCGAGCACGCCTTCTGCGCTCCCCTGGCACCCGGGTTCTTCGGCAGGCCCGACGAGACCGGCCGCGTCATCCGCTCGCTGACGTTCCTGCGCGACGACGAGTCCGACAGCCCGTGGGCGCATCCGGTCGAGGGCCTGATCGTGCACATCGACCTGACCGAACAGCGGGTCATCAGGGTCGAGGACGAGGGCGACGTGCCCGTCCCGCCGGAGCACGGCCGCTACGGCGACGTCCCGGCACGCACCACCCTCAAGCCGATCGAGATCACCCAGCCCGAGGGGCCGAGTTTCCTCGTCGACGGCAACGAGGTCACCTGGGAAGGCTGGAAACTCCGCGTCGGCTTCAACGCCCGCGAAGGTCTGACGCTGCACCAGATCAGCTTCCAGGACCGGTCGGTGCTGCACCGTGCGTCGGTACCGGAGATGGTGGTGCCGTACGGGGACACCGCGCCCGGCCGGTTCTGGATCAGCTACTTCGACGCGGGTGAGTACCTGCTCGGCAAGAACGGCAACGACCTGCGGCTGGGGTGTGACTGCCTCGGCGTCATCCACTACTTCCCCGCGTACGTCGCCGACGACCACGGCCACCCGGTCGAGATCCCGCGCGCGATCTGCATGCACGAGGAGGACTACGGGATCCTGTGGAAGCACACGGATCTCGACGGCCGCGCAGAGGTCCGCCGGTCGCGGCGGCTGGTGATCTCGTCGATCTCCACCATCGGCAACTACGACTACGGGTTCTTCTGGTATCTCTACCTCGATGGCACCGTGGAGCTGGAGGCGAAGGCCACCGGCATCGTGTTCGCCGGTGCCGCGCCTTCAGGCACGGAACACCCGCACGCCAACGAGATCGCGCCCGGCCTGTTCGCACCGGTGCACCAGCACCTGTTCTGCGCCCGGCTCGACGTGGCGATCGACGGCGAACGCAACTCGCTCGTCGAGGTCGACGTCGAACGGGTGCCGATGGGTGAGCGGAACCCGTACGGGAACGCTTTCACCTGGAAGGAAACCCCGCTGCGGACCGAGCTGGAGGCCCGGCGGCACGCGGACCCGGCCAAGGCGCGGGTCTGGGAGATCCGCAGCGCGGAGCGGACCAACCGGCTCGGCAGGCCCACGGCGTACCAGCTCGTCCCCCGGCCGTCCGCGACGTTGATGGCGCAGCCGGAATCGACCGTCCACCAGCGGGCGACGTTCGCCACCCGGCACCTGTGGGCGACGCCGTACCGCGCCGGCGAACGCTACCCGGCAGGCGAACGGCCGAACGCCCACCCGGGCGGCGCGGGCCTGCCAGCCTGGACCGCCGCCGACCGGGACCTCACCGACACCGATCTCGTGCTGTGGCACGTGTTCGGCCCGACTCACATCCCGCGCCCGGAGGACTGGCCGGTCATGCCGGTCGACTACTCCGGTTTTTCCCTGCGCCCCTATGGGTTCCTGGACCGAAACCCGGCCCTCGACCTGCCTTCGGGCGCTGCCGACGATCACTGTTCCGCCCACGATCACTAGGACTCCTGCGATGCCCGAACTGACCCTGTCCGACACGTCCACCTGGCTGCCACTGGACGGCCTCGCCCCCGGTTTCGACGCGAACAAGGCCCCCACCGTCGGCGACCTGCACGGCCGCGCCTTCGAGCTCGCCTGCGAAGACGGCACCACGTTCACCGCGGGTTTCTCCGGTACCCGGATCGAATGGACCTACCACGGCACCGGCACCGACCGCTGCGAGACGTTCCTGGTCGACGACGACCTGTACTACGTCCAGTTCCATCCGCAGGCACGGCAGGAAGAGGCGTTCACCCTCCTGCTCGACCTGCGCCGCGGCCGCGCGCTGCTCGTACTGAGCAAGATCGGTGAAACATCGCCGCGGGTCACGCAGACCTTCCTCGCCGCCACGATCGGCGGCATCGAGCCCAGCGGGGAGTCGCTCGCGCCGACCACGTCGCTGGTCGGGCGCCGCGTTCTGTGGGTATACAGCACGGAGCACGCCTATGAGCACGTGTACCTCAGCCCGCACTGGTACACCTGGCAGTGCCTGGCCGGACCGGAGAGGGGACTCGCGGACACCGACGAGAACTCGGTCTACGAACTGCGGCCGGGCATCTACGTCTTCGCCTGGCGGGAGAAGGTGATCCCGTGCGCCTCGGTGACCGTCGCCGATCACCGTGACGCGAAACGGCTGCGCTCGCACGGTGTCCTTTTCGGACTGGACGCCTCCGGGAGCACTCCGACCCACTTCACCTTCGGCGCGCACGGCAAGCTGCTGAGCACCACCGTGCACCCCGAGGCGTACGACCCCGCCGGGAGCTGAGCCTTGACCGCCGACCTCATCCTCACCAACGCCACGGTGTACACAGTGGACGGTGCCCGGCCCTGGGCGTCGTCGCTGGCGGTCAAAGACGGCCGGGTGCTTTCCCTGGAGGACATCGAACGCGGCCCGAACACCGAGGTCGTCGACCTCGGCGGCGCGTTCGTCATGCCCGGCCTGGTCGACGTGCACAACCACCACGCCCTCGCCGGGCGCGCGGCCCTGTTCGAGCTCACCTTCGGCCTCGACGCGGGTCTTGACGACATCCTCGCGGCGGTCCGTTCGCAGGCCGCGGCACTCGAGCCGGACGAATGGGTGGTCGGCGGCGCCTGGGCGTCCACCCTGGTCAGCACCCTCTCGACGACCTCGGCCCGGCACGCGCTCGACGAGGCCGCCGGCGGGCGGCCGGTCATGCTGTCGGACGACAGCAGGCACAACCGCTGGGTGAGCAGCCGTGCCCTGGAGCTGGCCGGCGTCACCGCGTCGACACCCGATCCGGCGGGCGGCGAGATCGTCCGCGATCCTTCGACCGGCGAGCCCGTCGGCGTCCTGCTCGAAGCGGCGGGTGTCGCCGTCGAGCGGGCGCTCAGCGAGACACGGACGCTCACCGCCGAGCAGCATGTGGCGGCGTCGCGGCACGGTATCGGCACGCTGCATTCGTACGGGGTCACCGCGTTCCAGGACGCCGGCGTCTCCGCGGACATCCTGGGCGCGCTGAAGACGCTCGACGACTCGGGCGAACTGCACGCGTGGGTCGTGTCGTCGCTGCTGATCAACGACCCGATCTTCGGTTTCGACCCGATCGGCGCGCCGTTGCTGGAGGTCGCCGGGCAGTACCGCAGCGAGCACCACCGGCCCGACTTCGTGAAGATCTTCCTCGACGGCGTCCCGCCGACCCGCACCGCCGCCTTCCTGGAGCCGTACCTGCCGGACGCCGCGCACGGTGCCTGTCACCACGGCGCCACCACCATGCCGGGCGACGAGCTCACGGGCTGGCTGCGGATCGCGGCCGAGGCGGGGCTCTCGGCCAAGGTGCACTGCACCGGGGACGCGTCGGTGCGCGCCACGCTGGACGCGGTCGAGAAGATCCGCGCCGAGGGGTTCGCCGAAGCGCGGTTCCAGGTCGCGCACGGCCAGTTCGTCCACCCCGATGACCTCCCGCGCTTCGCCTCACTGGGGGTCGCCGCGGACATCTCACCGTTCCTGTGGGTCCCCGGGGTCATCCCGGCGGCCATCGCCGAGGTGCTGCCCGGTGAGCGGGCCGGGCGGATGCAGCCGAACCGGTCGCTGCTGGACGAGGGCGCGCTGGTCGCGGGCGGTTCGGACTGGCCGGTCAGCGAGTCCCCGAACGCGTGGGAGGGCATTCACGGCCTCGTCACCCGCCAGGACCCGACAGGCACGTTCCCCGGGGCGCTGTGGCCGGAGCAGGCGATCACCCTGGCCGAGGCCGTCGAGGTCTTCACCCTCGCCGCCGCCCGCGCGATGGGACTGGGCGACGTCACGGGCTCGCTCGCCCCGGGGAAGTCGGCCGATTTCGTCGTCCTGGACCGCGATCCGTTCAAAACCGATCCGTCGGCACTCGTCAAGACAAAGGTGACGCAAACGTGGTTCGCCGGGCACCGCGTGTATCTGTGCGACTGATCTCCTACACTGGTAGAAGAACCAGTGCGGGAGGTCTGCCGATGCCGAAGATCATCGATCACGACGAGCGGCGCAGTCACATCGTCGACGTCACCTGGGATTTGATCACCCAGGGCGGGATCGAGGCCGCCACCATGCGCGAGATCGCGGCGGCCGCCGGCTTCGCCAACGGTGCGCTCAAGCTGTACTTCCCGAGCAAGGAAGACATCATCCAGGCCACCTACGAACGTGCGCTCGGCATGATGCGCGAGTACGTGGAACTGGACGAATTACGCGGGCTGACCGCGCTCCGCGAGCTGTGCGTCTCGTCGATGCCGATCGACGAGGACCGCATCGCCGCGGGGCGCGTCCTGCTCACCTTCTGGCAGCTGTCGCTGACGAATCCGAAACTGCAGGACAAGTACCTCGAGCACATCCGCTCGTGGCGCGGCCTGCTGCACCGGTATCTCACCGAGGGGCGCGAGGACGGCGACATCGTCACCGAGACCCCCGACGAGCAGCTGGTCGACGAGGTCGTGCTGATCAACGCCGGGGCGAACGTGATGAGCCTGGTCGCCGGGGAGTTCTCGACGATCGCCCTGCAGCAACAGCACCTGGACTCGTTCTTCGCGCGGCTCGCCCGCCCCTGACACTACGTACTACCGCATTTCGTCCTCTGAATGCGGTAGTACGTAGTGCGAACAGCCGCATTCAGAGGACGAAATGCGACGGCCGAACACCCGCATCAACCCGACATGAGGGGCGTTGTGAACGCCACTTTCGCAACCTTGAGGGTTGCGAAAGTGGCGTTCACAACGTGGCGGCGCCAGGCACGACCGCATTCAGAGGACTAAACGCGACGGTCGAACACCCGCGTCAGGAAGCTCGCCACGTGCTTGTGCGAGCGCGGCGAAGCGGGCAGATCCGTGTACAGACCATAGAAACCATGGATCTGTCCCGAGTACCGCGTCATCTCGACCTGCGTCCCCGCGTCGGTCAACCGCCGCGCGAACTCCTCCCCCTCGTCCCGCAGGACGTCGTACTCGGCCGTCAGCACCAGCGCGGGCGGGAGCCCGGTCAGGTCGTCGGCGCGCAGCGGCAGCAGGTACGGATCGTTCAGCTGCGCCGGGTCCGACACGTACTGCTCGAAGAAGAACCGCATCGCCCCGGCCGTCATGCCGTACCCCTCGGCGTAGTCCACATAGGACCGGAAACCGTCGTCCGGATGCCCGTAGACCGGGCAGATCAGCACCTGCGCGGCCAGCGGCGGGCCGTTCCGGTCGCGGGACATCATCGAGACCACCGTCGACAGGTTGCCGCCGGCGCTCTCCCCGCCGGTCGCGATCCGCCCCGCGTCGACGGCCTCCCCGGCTCCCCCCGCGGCGAGCCATTCGACGACGGAATAGCAGTCGGCCGGGGCAGCCGGGTACGGGTTCTCGGGCGCGAGCCGGTAGTCCACCGCGACGACGGCGACCTTGGCCGCGTTGCACACCGCGCGCGAGGCGACCTCGTTCTCGTCGATCGAGCCGATCGTCCAGCCACCACCGTGTATCCAGACGAACGCCGGCACCGGCGCGGCGGCGTCGGGCAGGTAGACCCGCACGCGCACCCCGGAGGGCAGGACGTGGTCGGTGACCGAGGCGACCTCTTCGACCGTCTCGGGACGCCGCCACGAAGCAGCGAAAGCGGCGCGCAATTCAGGGGCCGTCAGCGGCCCGGTGGGGACCTCCGACGGAGCACTGCGGGCCAGGAGTTCCTTGACCGCGGGATCGAGCGTCACGGTCACACCGCTTCCGCGACGAGCACCCGGGGGCTGCCGGGCAGCGCGAGCCGGTCGGTGACCCGCCAGCCCGCGTCGCTCAGCCATTCCCGGACCTCGGCCTCCGGATAGACGACGGTCCCGTCGATCACCAGGTACTCCCCCGCGTGCAGCGCGTCGATCGGCCGCTGGACCGCGTCGTCGTCCAGGAAGAAGTCGAGCAGCAGCAAGGTGGCGCCTGGCGACGCGGCCGCGCGGGCGTTGCGCAGGATCTCCGCGTTCTGCTTCGCGTCGAAACGATGGACGACGTGGTTGACCATCACCAGGTCGAACTCGCCTTCCGGACGCGCGGTGGGGGTCTCCGCCCCGACGACGGTCGCCCGGTCCGCGAGCCCCGCCAGGGCGGCCGCGGTGGTGACCGACTCGGTGAAGCCCGGGTCGAAGACGAACGTCGTGTGCAGTTCCTCGTTGGCCTTCATCGCTTCGACCGCGAACGCGCTCGAAAGCCCGCCGAGGTCGAGAAGCTTTCGATGGGAGCCGAAATCGAACGCGCCGGCCATCATCTTGGCGTGCAGGGCGTTGTAGGTCATCACGCCGGACATGAACGTGCCCCAGCGCGCGTCGTCCATCTCCAGTTCGCCGGGTTCGCCGGTATCCGCCGTGTGACCGAACTGCAACCAATGCGGGTAGCTGATCGAGTCCAGGAAGGTCAGGAACGGCGCCAGGTCCAGGTCCCCGCCGCCGAGGTACTCGGCCGCATCGGCGGCCAGTTCGTACTGTCCGTCCACACGGGACAGCAGGCCGAGCGATGACATGGCGTCACCGAGGATCCTGGTGATCTTCTCCGGTTTCCCGGTCTTCCCCGCCAGCTCCGCGGCCGTCAGCGGCCCGTCGGCGAGCGCGGTGAACAGGCCGATCCGGCTCGCCGCGAAGAGTTGCTTGGCCGCCATGTAGCCCACGGCGATGTCCACGATCCGCTCGGGACCGGCAGTCTTGGTCGACCCGCTCACGGGTGCCCTCCTTAGCTCGTTTCGGCCGAGAGTCTACAGGCGTAGACAAAAGAATCCAGTGCAAGTTTTCGCCCACCACCAGGAAAAACCTGCCGGATATCAACTTCCTACATTCGTAGAATATACCCATTGACAGCGCACTCGCCCAGTGTCAACATGCGTAGAACTACCCCCGCCGGAGGCCCGTTCCCCGGCTGTGCGGTCCGCTTCGGGCGGGCACGGGAAAGGGGATTCATGACCCTGCTCGAATTACGAGAACTGACCGTCGGCGTGATCGCCGACGAAACCGAACGCGAACTGGTGCGCGAACTTTCGTTCGACCTCGAACAAGGCCGGACACTCTGCGTGGTCGGCGAATCCGGCAGCGGTAAAACGGTGACGGCCTTGTCGATCATCCGGTTGCTGGAGTTCGTCGCGCCGGTGTTCACCCGCGGTGAGATCACCGTCGACGACGTGGACCTCACGCGCCTCTCCGCCGACGAGATGCGCGCCTACCGCGGCCCGCGGATCGGGATGATCTTCCAGGAGGCATTGGATTCGCTCAATCCGAGTCAACGGGTCGGCAAGCAGCTGATCGAGGCCTATCGCAAGCCCGGTTCCCTGCCTCGCCAGGCAGCGCGCAAGGGTACGCCGTTGCACCGCGAGGCCGAGGCGAAGGCCCGCGGCCTGCTGAAGGAAGTCGGCCTCACCGACACCGACCGGGTGCTTTCGCTGTACCCGCACCAGATGTCGGGCGGAATGCAGCAGCGCGTGATGATCGCGCTGGCACTGATGGCCGACCCGGGCCTGCTGATCGCCGACGAGCCGACCACGGCCCTCGACGTGACCACGCAGGCGGAGATCCTCACCCTGTTCGACCGCGTCCGCCGCGACCACGGCACCGCGTGCGTCTTCATCACGCACGACATGGGCGTCGCCGCGCAGGTCGCCGACCGGATCGCCGTGATGTACCGAGGCGAACTGGTCGAACTCGGGTCCAAAGAGGACATTCTGCACTCGCCGAAGCATCCCTACACCAAGGCGTTGCTCGACTGTGTCCCGAAGCTCGGCGTGAGCAGGCGCGAGGGCTTCCCCACCATCTCCGAAGCGCTGCTCGAAGCCGCGATGAACGGCGACTCGGCGGTCGCGACCGAGACGAGGAAGCTCAACGGCGCGAAAGCGGAGAACGCCGGCGAGGGCACCGCGCTCGTCATCGACTCGGTGTCCAAAGTGTACGGACGCCGCGGCCGGTTCTCGCTGAGCCGCGAACCCGAGGTGCACGCGGTCAAGGACGTCTCGCTGGAGATCGCGCCCGGTGAGTTCTTCGGCCTGGTCGGGGAATCCGGTTCGGGCAAGACCACGCTCGGCCGTCTGGTGAGCGCGCTGGAACCGCCCACTTCGGGCACCATCGCCTTCGGTGAGCACCGGTGCACGCCGTCCGGGCTCGACGGCGACGAGCGCGCGTTCCGCCGCCGCGCGCAGCTCATCTTCCAGGATCCGCAGAGTTCGCTCGATCCCCGGCACTCCGCCGCCCGGATCATCGCCGAACCGCTGCGGGAGCTCACCGGCCTCCGCGGCGCCGAACTGGACCGCCGGGTCACCGAGCTGATCGACGAGGTCGGTCTCCCCTCGGACACGGCGAAGAAGCTGCCGTCGCAGCTGTCCGGCGGGCAGCGTCAGCGCGTCTCGATCGCCCGCGCGATCGCCGCGGAACCCGACCTCATCGTCGCCGACGAGCCCACCTCCGCGCTCGACGTCTCGGTGCAGGGCCAGGTGATGAACCTGCTGCTCGAACTGCGGCGCACCCGCGCGCTCAGCTTCCTGTTCATCACGCACAACCTCAGCCTGGTGCTCTCGGTCGCCGACCGCGTCGGCGTGATGTACCGGGGCGAACTGATCGAAATCGGCGACCCGGACGAGATCCGGCTCCACGCCCGGCACGACTACACCCGCCGCCTCCTCGCGGCGAATCCCGAACTGCCCGCCCACCCCCACACTGGAGTGCGGAACCCATGAGACGAACCCTGACCTCGGCCGCCCTCGGCCTGGCGACCGTCCTGCTGCTCAGCTCGTGTATGGGAGGGCAGGCAGGCGGTGGCGCCGCCGACGGGCCCCCGAAGCCCGGCGGCAACCTCAACGTCGCCGTGCCCACCGACCCGCAGTCGCTCGACATGGTCGCGAACCCCGGCCAGGTGACCGCCCACATCGGCAACATGATGTACGAGAAGCTGTTCGAGGTGGACCGGAGCTTCACCTCCCGGCCCATGCTGGTCGAGGACTACACCACCAGCCCGGACAGGCTCACCTACACCTTCAAGCTGCGCCAGGGCGTCACCTTCCACGACGGCAACCCGCTGACGTCCGAGGACGTCGTGGCGAGCCTGAAGCGCTGGCAGCAGGTCCACCGCACCGGCCAGCTGGTCACCCCGGACATCGAGGCGATCACGCCGACCGATCCGGCGACGGTGACCATCAAGCTCAAGCAGCCGCGGTACCCGCTGATCAACGAGCTCGCCGGCGCCGGCACGGAGATCTACGAGGCGAAGAACATCGCCGGGGCCGCGCCCACCGGTTTCGCCCAGGACAAGGCGATCGGGACCGGGCCGTACAAGCTGAAGAGCTGGGACATCGGCCGTGAGCTGGTGCTGGAGCGCTACACCGGCTACAAGTCCCGGTCCGAGGAGGACTGGGGCGGGCAGGCGGGCGCCAAGCACGCGTACCTGGACACCGTGACCTACAAGGTGGTCTCCGACCAGGACGCGCTGATCAACGGCCTGCAGACCGGGCAGTGGGACCACATCATGCCCACGAACGACCAGTACGAGACGCTGCGCAACAACCCGGCCGTGGTCGTGCACAACCTGCCCGGTGGCAACGACAACGTGGTGATCCCGAACTTCAACACCGGTTCGAAGTTCGCCGACCCCCGGGCCCGCGAGGCGCTGAACCTGCTGCTGGACAAGCCCGCCATCAACGCGGCCACCGGTGGCAGCAAGGACCTCACCCTGGAGACCGGCGCCTTCGCCTCACCGGACAACAAGCAGTTCTATTCCACCGCGGGCGACGAGGTCTACAAGAAGCACGACCCGGAGAAGGCCAAGCAGCTGCTGGCCGAGGCCGGGATCACCGCCGGCGCGACGATCCGGATCGTCACCACGAACTCGTACCCGGAGTTCGGCAAGTGGGCCGTGCTGATCCAGGACAGCCTGTCGAAGATAGGCATCAACACCAAGATCGACACCTTCGACTTCGCCACCATGCTCGGCACGCTGACCAAGGAACCGGGCGGCTGGGACATCACCACGCTGTTCTTCGACTCGGCGCTGACCTCGCCCGCGCAGATGCCCGCGCTCACCCTGGGCACGCTGAACGGTTCCGCGTCGCCCGAGCTGGACGGGCTGATGGCGGAGTACAACGCCTCGACGACACCTGAGCAGGCGAAAGCGGTCGTGGACAAGCTGCAGGCGTTCACCTGGAAGCAGCTGTCGGTGATCACCCTGAGCCAGTCCCGGCTGTACGCGGCCTACTCCCCCAAGCTCAAGGGCTACGGCGACTTCTACCGCGTCTTCTGGAACACCTGGCTGGCGTCATGACCGGTCTGCTGCTGCGCAGGCTGCGCGATCTGGTGATCATCCTGGTGATCGTCGGGACGATGATGTTCTTCGTCATCCGGCTGATCCCCGGCGACCCGGCGCAGGCCATCCTCGGCCCGACCGCGCGACCGTCCGATGTGGACGCCCTGCGGGAGAGCATGGGGCTGAACGGGCCCTTGTGGGAGCAGTACCTCAGCTGGGCCGGGAACGTGCTGCACGGCGACTTCGGCACGTCGATCACCTATCACGCACCGGTGCTCGGTGTGGTCGCCGACCACATCCTGCCGACGCTGACCCTGGCCGTGCTGTCCACGGTGATCAGCTTCTTCCTGTCGGTCGCGATCACCTCGTGGCAGGCGGTGTCGCCGCGCAACCCGGTGGCACGCGCGCTGGACCGGCTGTCCGCGCTCGGCATGGCGATGCCGGACTTCTGGATCTCGCTGATGCTCGTGCTGGTGTTCTCGGTGACGCTGCGCTGGTTCCCGTCCAGCGGCTACGAGAACCTGTTCACCGATCCGGCGACGGCGGTACCCGCGCTGGTGCTGCCGCTGACCGTGCTGGTCATCGGGCAGACCGCGTTGTTCGTGCTCACCCTGCGCGAAAGCCTGCTCGGCGAGCTGCCGCTGGCGTATCTGCGCACCGCGCGGGTGAAGGGGCTGTCCGAGCGGCAGGTCATGACCAAGCACGTCCTGCCGAACGCGCTGATGCCGCTGATCACCCAGCTGGGCAGCAACTTCGCCATGCTGGTCGGCGGGATCGTGATCATCGAGTCCATCTTCGTCGTGCCCGGCCTGGGCCATCTGCTGATGGGCGCGGTGTCCACCCGCGACTTCCCGCTGATCCAGGGTGTGACGCTGTTCGTCGCGGTGCTGTTCGTACTGGTCAACCTGCTGGTGGACCTGTCGTACGCGCTGCTCGACCCGAAGGTGCGTGTCTCGTGAGCGTGGCACTGATCGAAAAGACGTCGTCCGTGCGGGAGAAACCCCCGGCCGGTCGCGCGGCGAAGACGTTCCGCCGCAACCGGATGCTGGTGATCACCACCGCGATACTGGCGCTGATCGTGCTGGTCGTGGTCGTCCTGCCGTTCTTCCTGCCGAGTGTCAGCGCGACCGACCCGGTGAACCGGCTGCTGCCGCCGTCGGGTGCGCATCTCCTCGGCACGGACTCCTTCGGCCGCGACGTGCTCGCCCGGCTGGTCTCGGGCGGCCGGGCGTCGCTCGGGCTGTCCGCCCTGATCACCCTGTGCGCGGCCTTCACCGGCCTGGTGATCGGGCTGATCAGCGGCTTCTTCCGCGCGGCCGACGCGGTGCTGATGCGGGTGATGGACGCCTGGATGTCGTTCCCGGCGATCATCCTCGCGATGGCGCTGGCGATCTCGCTCGGCGCGAGCATCTGGACCGAGCTGATCGCGCTGACGGTGATCTTCACCCCGTTCACCGCCCGCGTCATCCGCAGCCGCGTGCTCGGCATCGCCGGCCGGGCCTACATCGGCGCGGCCCGGGTGTCGGGGATGAGCAAGTGGAAGATCCTCGTCGTGCACGTGTTCCCGAACGTGCTGCCGCTGGCGCTGGTGCAGGTCGTGATCCTGTCCGCGGCGGCGATGCTGGTGGACGGCGCGATGAGCTTCCTCGGTCTCGGCATCGCTCCCCCGACCCCGACCTGGGGCAACATGATCGCCGAAGGCCGGTCGTACCTGGTGCAGGCGCCCTGGCTGGTGATCGCGCCCGGCGTGACGATCATGGTGTGCGTGTTCCTGCTGAACCTCATCGGATCGTCGCTGCGGATCGCCGTCGACGCCCGCGCGCGGACGCTGAGCGAAATGCAGCGTCTGCGCACCCGCCGCCCCTCCGGCAGCTGAGAAAGGATCCCGTTGTCTGCCACTACTTCTCTGGCCGTGCGCCGATTCGCTCCCGAGACCGTCTCGGGACCGCCCGTGCTGCTGGTGCACGGATTCGCCTCCGACGGGCACACCGACTGGATCACCACGGGATGGCCTGCCGCGCTCACCGCCGCGGGTCGTGAGGTCCTCGTTCCCGACCTGCCCGCGCACGGCTCCAGCCCGGCCCCGTCGGGCTCGCTGGGAGCCGCCGCGATCACCACCGAACTGTCCCGGCTCGTCATCGGACTGTCCGAAGTGGACGTCGTCGGGTACTCCCTCGGCGCGCGGCTGTCCTGGGAACTGCCCGCGCGGGCACCGGTCCGGCGGCTCGTGCTCGCGGGCGTGAGCCCGTTCGAACCGTTCGGCGCCGTCGACGTCGCGGCCGCGCTGGCGTACGCCGACGGCGGCAAGGTGCCGTCGGATCCGCTCACCGGCATGATCGCGCACATGATCACCGCGCCGGGCCGGAATCCCGCCGCGCTCGCCCGGTGCATCGAAGACCTGCGCGGGGAACCTTTCGCGCCTGTCGCCGGTGCTGTCTCCGTTCCGACCCGGTTCGTGGCCGGGGTGGACGATCCGGTGAGCCAGGGCATCGAGACCTTGGTGGACCTGGTTTCCGGCGCGGATCTCGTGCGGGTGCCCGGGGACCACGGTGGAGCTCTGCGGAGTGCGGAGTTCAAGGCGGCCGTGCTGGAGTTCCTCGGCTAGCGACTTGCCCCGACGCGCGCTATGAACGGTCCTTTCCTTGCAAATTTGGCAAGGAACGGACCGTTCATAGCGTTCCGGCCGGTTCGGCGCGCGTCCGGTTGTCGCACCTGCGCCGATGTCATGAAAGGGGCGTTCAAGACGTTTTCTGTCCTGAACGCCCCTTTCATGACATCCCGAAGCCAGTCAGAAGGTCCCATCGGCGGCGACCGAACGGTCCAGCCAGAGATCCTCCAGAGCCGCCCGCACCTCCGCACCACGAAAAGCGGCCAACGCGACAGCGCCCAGGTTGTCCTCCAGCTGAGCCATCCGGCTCACCCCGAACAGGACGTTCGCCACCGGCTCGTAAGCGAGGCAAAACGCGACGGACAGCTGCGAAGGACTCACTCCGAAATCCCCTGCCACAGCAGCGACGCGCGACGCCGCGTCCCGGATCGACTCCCGGATCCCACCCATGTCCGCGCCGATCTTCCGTTCCGGCGTCTTGCCGAGCAGTACCCCACCCTCGAAGATGTCCGAAGCCTGCAAGGTCAGCCGTCCCGACTCGAAGTGCGCGCCATAGAACGGGCCCTCCGCCATGGAACGCCGTGCGACGCTGTACTTCAGCTGAGCGAAGGCCGGCGCCGGAAGTCCTTCGGCGGCAGCGAACTCCAGCGCGCGGTCGAGATCCGAGGCGTGCCAGTTGTTGACACCCCAGACATCGAACCGTCCGAGCCGGATCTGTTCGGCCACCTCGGTGACGATCCGCGGGATGTCCGGCCGTTCGAAGTAATCACCGACGACGACGGCTTCCGCGCGGTCGACGCCGACGCGGTCGAACGAGGTGGCGAGCTGCTCGGCGAAACCGGTGTTGGGGTAGTCCCAGAGCCAGAGTTTCCCGCACAGCTGGTATTCGTCGCGCTGGATCCCGGCCGCCCGGACGGCCTCGCCGAAGAGGAGGTCCGTGCGCGACTGCTCGGAATGCGGCCCCATGTTGTAGTGAGCGACGTCGAACAGCGTGACCCCGGCGTCGATCGCGTACCGGATCAGGCGCACCGCGTCGTCGAACTCCATGCGGTCCCAGGTGTTCCAGGATCCCAGGCCCAGTGCCGAAGTGGCGAAGCCCAGTCCGTTCTGCTTCTCGTGCACGAGTTTTCCTTTCTCTGGCAACAGAAACCAGTTTTAGTCTACGATCGTAGAATGAACAAGAGACTCGTAGTGGTGACCGGCGGTGCCAGCGGCATCGGCCGCGGAGTCGCCGAAGCCTTCCAGTCCGCGGGCGACCGCGTGGTCATCGCCGACGTAGACGCGCGCGCGGCCCACGAGCTGGCAGGCGAACTCGGCGCGGAGCACGTGGAACTCGACATCTCCGACCCCGGTTCGGTCGACGCGGCGCTGTCGCTGATCACCGAACGGTTCGGCGCGGTGGACGTCCTGGTCAACAACGCCGGCCTCGCCGGGGGCGGCGGACCATTGGTGGGACTGGACATCGGCGTCTTCGACCTGTGCATGCGGGTGAATTTCCGCGGCACCTTCCTGATGACGCGTGCGGTCGGCGCGCAGATGCTGGCGGCCGGGACCCGGGGTGCCATCGTCAACATCACCTCCATCGGCGCCCGGCAGCCGACTCCCGGGCTCGGTCATTACGAAGCCACCAAGGCCGCGGTCGAGGCGCTCACCCGCTCGGCCGCGCTCGAACTGGCGCCGCACGGAATCCGGGTCAACGCCGTCGCCCCCGGCCCGGTGCTGACCCCGATGACCGCCGGGTTCGCCTCGGACACCGCGGCCCGCGCGGCGTGGGAGGCGAGGATTCCCTTGGGAACCATCGCCTCCGTCGCCGACGTGGTGCCGTCAGTCCTGTTCCTCGCCTCCGCCGACGCCGGCCATCTCACCGGGGTGAGCCTCCAGGTCGACGGCGGGCAACTGCTCACCTGAGTACACGACGCGGCCGCCGGACACGGTGAGTTCGACACCGACGTCCGGCAGGTCCGCGAACGCGACCTCCAGCGGATTCGCCGCCAGCACACAGAAGTCGGCGACCCGGCCCACGGTCAGCGAGCCCTTCCAGTCCGCCCCGCCGTCCTGTTCGGCGGCCGCGACCGTGTAGCAGCGCAGCAACCGGGCCATCAGCTCCGAGTCCATTTCGGACGCCTCCAGCATCGCGGCGGCCGCGGCGATGTGCACCCGCCAGTCCGGGGTGACCACCGGCGCGTCACTGCTCAAGGTCAGCGGGACACCCGAGTCCAGCATCTGCGCCA
This sequence comes from Amycolatopsis oliviviridis, assembly GCF_014654365.1. Lineage (GTDB taxonomy): Bacteria > Actinomycetota > Actinomycetes > Mycobacteriales > Pseudonocardiaceae > Amycolatopsis > Amycolatopsis oliviviridis. The sequence continues at coordinate 533,095 of NZ_BNAY01000001.1, read as the reverse complement.
GCGGCCAGGCGCGGGCGCCGACCTCGGCACCGAGCGCGTCCGTCAGCATTCCCCGCATCGCCACCGCGATCGCGGGCTGCGTGGTCAGGCCGACTCCCGAGGAAGCCATCCGCGCCAGCTGCTCCGCCGTCACCAGATCCCCGTGGACCAGGTGATCGCCCTGGCGAAGCGACCCGAGAGAGGCCTCGATACTGCGGTCGCCCGTGGCGTGCACGGCGACCGTCATTCCCGCGTCATGGGCGAGGCGGATCATCTCGGCGAGGTTGCCCGCGCGGTCCGGGTCGTCGTCACCGTCGACGAGGAGCGCGCCGTGCGAACCGTCGGCGTAGCAATGATGCGTCCACGCGGACCGCATCGGCGGGATGCCGTCGGCGAAGATCTTGACCCCGGGCACGGTGAGCCACAACGGATCCGCCTCCGGTGACGGCGTGGCCAGCCCACTCCGGAAGCCCTCCAGGGAGCTCGCGCCATCGAGCAGGCCGAACAGCCGCAACGCGGTCACCCTCGCGCGAAGAAGACCTTCCGAGGCCAGCGCCGCGTACTCCTCCAGGACCTCGGCGCCGAAGCAGCCCTTCTCCCCCGGCCCCAGGCCGGGCTCGGTGTAGCTGGTGATGCCGAGCGACGCGCACAGATCGCCCGCGCGCAGGATCGCGGTCCGCCGTTCGTCGGCGGTCCGCACCGTTTTCTCTTCTCCCCCGGTGAATCCGGCACCGCCGATGAGCGTATGCGGCCACCGGGCACCCAGCCACGTCGCGTGAAGGTGGGCGTCGTTGATGCCGGGAAGGACGGTTCTCCCCGCCAGGTCGATCACCTGGGTGTCCGGGCCGATGTGATCCAAAGCGACGTCGCCGACGGCGACGATCCGGTCGTCGCGCACGGCCATCGCCTGTACGACGGTGCCCGCCGGGTCGAAGGTGAGCACGGGACCGCCGCGAACCACGAGTGAAGCGGGGCGAATACGTTGCGACGGCATGGTTTCCTCCAGGATCTGGACTTTTTCTCCTACGACTGTAGACTAAAAAGATGGTCAACAGAACCGAAGCGGCGGTGCTCACCGAACACGGCTCCGCGCTCACCTTGCGGGAACTACCGCTACCGGAAGAGCCGGAACCAGGCGCCGCGCTGGTCCGGATCACCTGCACCACCTTGTGCGGCACCGACGTGCACATCTGGTCCGGCCAGATGACCTTCCCCGGCATGCTCCCGATGGTGCTGGGTCACGAAATGGTCGGCGAGGTGGTGGCCGTCGGACCGGGGACCACCGACACCCTCGGCCGCGAGATCACCGAGGGCGACCGCATCGGCTGGTCCGAGTCGACCTGCGGAAAGTGTTACGGCTGCACGATCCTGCGCGAACCGGTCGCCTGCGAGAAGCGCGGATACGGCTTTCTCCAGCGTTCCGACGTCTTCCCGTACGCCACCGGCGGCCTCGTCCGGTACTGTTACGTGACACCCGGCGCGGCCAAACTCCTCCTGCCGGACGACGTCAAGGACACCTGGGCCTCGATGTCCGGTTGCGCGGGCAAAACCGTACTGCGGGCCGTTTCACGCTCCGGCGGGATCCGTCCCGGTGCGACGGTCGTGGTCCAGGGCGCCGGCGCACTGGGCGTGTTCGCCACCGCCGTCGCGCGGATCTCCGGCGCGGGCGACGTGATCACCATCGGCGGCCCCGCCGACCGGTTGGAGACCGCCGAACGTTTCGGGGCGACGGCGACGATCCCGGTCGACGGCACCGTCGAAGACCGTGTCGAACGGGTCAAGGAACTCACCGGCGGCCACGGCGCCGACCACGTCTTCGACTTCGCCGGCGGGCCGACCATCGGTGAAGAGGCCGTGGCCTTCGCCGCCCAGCGCGGCACGATCGCCGTCGTCGGCTCCACCGGTCCCCTGCCCGCCCCCGTGGCGCTCGGCACCGTCATGGGCAAGGAACTCACGGTCGTCGGCTCGCTCAACGGCGATATCGCCGACTACCACCGCTCAGTGGACTTCTTCCGCGCCTTCGCCGATCGGATGCCCTGGGACGACCTGTTCAGCGCGCCCGTCGGGCTCTCCGAAGCGTCCAAGAGCGTCGAGTCGATGTCGCGGCTCGGCGAACTCAAAGCCGTCATCGATCCCCGCCTTCCCTAGGAGACTCGAATGCCCGTCATCCCCCAGCGCCGCATCGGCCGCGACGGCCCGCTCACCGGCGTGCTCTCGCTCGGCTCCTGGCACACCTACGACCGGATGGACTTCCGCGAGGCGGTGAACCTCGTCCGTACCGCGGTCGATTCCGGAATCACGCTCTTCGACGTCGGGGTCTACGGATTCCCCGGTGCCACCCCGGTCTACACCGACGTGCTGTTCTCCGCCATGGTCCGCGCGGCCGGGCTCCGGCGCGAGGACTACCTGCTTTCGGCCAAGCTCTGGCTGGAGGGTTACCCGGAGCACAACCTCCGCGACCAGCTGGACAACGCGCTGTTCCGCGCGGGCGTCGAGCACGCCGATCTGGTGGTGCTGGGCGATCTCCGGCGTGACGACACCGATCTGCACCGCCTGGTGCTGGATCTGAACGAACTCCGCGAGGCCGGGCTCATCCTCCACTGGGGCGTCAACAACTGGTCGGCCACCACGATCCAGGCCCTGCACGACTTCGCCGCGGCGGAAAACGTACCCGGCCCCGCCATCGCGCAGCTGAAATACAGCGTCGCCCGCCGGTCCATTCCGGACGGTGAGCCCTTCAAGAAGGTGTTCGGCGAACTCGGGGTGACGCTCCAGTCTTCGGACATCTTCGAAGGCGGTGTCCTGCTGGGCAAGAACAGCGGCGCTCGTCAGGTCGGCCGCGACCCCGGCGACATCCGCGAGCGCATCGCCGCCTCCGCCCCGGAGCTGGCGAAGATCGCGACCGAACTGGACGCGACGCCCGCCCAGCTGTGCCTGGCCTTCACCCTCACCCACCCGGCCAACACGACCACGCTCTTCGGCGCGACGAGCACCGAGCAGCTGAAGGACAACCTGGGCGCGGTGGACCTCGTCGAGCGTGTGGGCGCGGAAGAACTCCGCGCGCTGGTCGAGCCGCACTGGGCGGACCGTGACATCGTCGACCCGGAGGGACCGTGACGGCCTTCGACCCCGAACTCGCCGAGGCGCTCAAGGATTTGCCGTCCGGGCCGCCGTTGAGCGCGGAATCGCTGGCGGGCATGCGGCAGGCCATGGCCGAGATGAACCTGACCTGTGCCGAGGCGATCGGCGACCGGGATCTCGTCTGGGAAGACCGGACGGTTCCCGGCACCGACGTCGTCGTGACCGTCGTCAAGCCCCGGGAAGCCCGGGAAGCGCCGGGGTTCTACAACATCCACGGCGGCGGCATGGTGCTGGACGACCGGTTCGCCGATCTGCCGCGGATGGTCGCGCTGGTCGAAGAATTCGGCTTCGTCGCGGTGACCGTGGACTACCGGCTCGCGCCCGAACATCCGCATCCGGCGCCGCTGGAGGACTGCTACGCGGGCCTGACCTGGATGGTCGAGAACGCCGCCGAACTCGGCTTCGACCCCGCCCGGCTGGTCGTCGGCGGCGGTAGCGCGGGTGGTGGGCTCAGCGCGGGAATCGCCCTGCTGGCCAGGGATCGCGGCGGACCGGCACTGGCCGGTCAGCTGCTGCTGTGCCCGATGATCGACAGCCGCAACGACTCCGCGTCCACCCTGGAATTCGCCGAACGCGGCGTCTGGGGACGGGAGGCCAACGAGTTCGGCTGGCGGTCCCTCCTGAATGGACAGACCTCGCCGTACGCGGTCCCGGCGACCGCGGAAGACCTCACCGGGCTCCCGCCCGCCTTCATCGAGGTCGGCGCGGCCGAGATCTTCCGCGACGAGGACGTCGACTACGCGCGTCGGCTCTGGCAGGCGGGTGTGCCCACTGAACTGCACGTCTGGTCTGGTGCGTACCACGGTTTCGACCGGTTCGCCCCGGACAGCGAGGTGGCCCGGGCCGCACGCGCCACCCGGGCCTCCTGGCTGCGCCGCACTATCGGCCGAGCATGAACCGAGCGGCCTGCTCGCCGACCAGCACCGCCGGCGCGTTGGTGTTGCCCGTGGTCACCCGCGGCAGCACCGACGCGTCGGCGATGCGGAGCCCGCTCAGCCCGTGCACGGTGAGGTCCGGGCCGACCACGGATTCGGCGTCGGTGCCCATCCGGCAGGTCCCGACCTGATGGTGGTAGGTGATGGCGGTCCGCCGGACGTACTCGCGGACGTCGGCGTCCGGCCCCGGGTAGAGCTCGCGGGCGCCCCAGTCGTCGGCCAGCGCGGACGCGCGGCCGATTTCCCGGCACTGCTCCACCGACGCGACCAGGCTCTCGAAGTCGGCCGGGTCCTCCAGAGCGGCGAGGTCGATCAGCGGCTCGTCGAGCGGGCTCGGCCCCGAAAGCCGGAGACTGCCGCGGCTGCGCGGCGTGACCATGCCCGCCATCAGTGAGAACCCGGTCTCCGGACCGGTCATCCACTCCTCGTACATCGGCACGCTGAAGTGGATCGGCTGAGTGTCGGGCACCCTCAGCCCGGGACGGCTGCGCCAGAACAGATGCGTCTGCGTGACCGAACGGCCGGGCGCGGGCGGGTCGACCTGACGGCGATCGGTCGCGAAGATGACCGGCGAGAGCAGATGGTCGTGCAGGTTCTTCCCGACCCCCGGCAGTTCGGCGACGACGTCGATGCCGTGCACCTCCAGTTCGTCGACTGGCCCGACACCGCTGCGCAGCAGGATCGCCGGTGAGGCCAGCGCGCCGGCGGCGAGCACGACCTCGTCGGCGAAGACCTTCCGCAGTTCGCCGTCCACTTCGGCCAGCACGCCGGTCACCCGGTCGCCCTCGAAGAGCAGCTGGTGCACGAGCGCTCCCGTGTGGACGGTCATCCGGTCGATGGCGGGCTGCCCGTAGGCGAGCCAGGTGTTGAGCCGTTGGCCGCCCCGCGTGGTGACGCGCTGCACCGAGACGCCGTCGAGCTCGTCGCCGTTGTAGTCCGGGTTGAACGGCAGGCCGATCTGCACGGCAGCGTCCACAATGGACTGCTGGATCGGGTGCAGCGGCTCGTTCGGCACGACGTCGAGCAGATCCTTCTCGATCCGCTCGAAGACCGGGCGCACGTCGTCCCACCGCCAGCCGGGCAGGTCCCAGCCGTCGTAGTCGGCCGGGGCGCCGCGCACCCAGATCATCGCGTTGAGTGAATGCGACCCGCCGAGCACCTTGCCGCGCGGCAGATGCAGCCGCCGGTTCGCCGCGTGCGGCTGCGGCACGGTGTAGTAGTCCCAGTCCTCCGGGCCGTGCCACAGCTCCCCGGCCCGCGAAGGGTCGTGGATGGCCGGGTTGGTGTCCGGCCCGCCCGCTTCGAGCAGGGTGACCCATGCCCCGGAGTCGGCCAGTCTCCTGGCGACCACCGAACCGGCCGAACCCGCTCCCACCACGATGACGTCCATGTCCCCCACCCTCGCAAGCCGTGACGAGGTCCGGCGGATTCGGTTCGCTGGCCGACAATCGGCGTGCCCTGGCGGGCAAGACCGGGGACCGCGTGGCGCCCGATACTCGATCACACACCGGTCGAGGAGGAGCTAGCCATGGCCACACGCCTGTTCATCGACGGACAGTGGACCGCCGCCGGAGGCGGGTCGCTGCCGACGTACGATCCGGCCACGGGCCAGGTGATCGAGGAAGTAGGGACCGCGTCGTCCGCCGACGTGGACGCCGCCGTCGGTGCCGCCCGGAAGGCGCTGAACGACCCCGCCTGGGCGGGACTGCTGCCGGTCCAGCGGGCCGCGCTGCTGTTCGAGCTGGCGGCGCTGGTCGACGCGCACCACGAGGAGCTCGCCGCGCTCGAAACGCGGGACCAGGGCCAGCCGATCGGGATCTCCCGGCAGGTCAGCGTCACCGGCGCGGCCGAGCACCTGCGGTACTTCGCGGGCTGGGTGACCAAGATCCAGGGCACCACCAACCCGGTGTCCTTCCCGGACACGCTGCACTACACCCGCCGCGAGCCGGTCGGGGTGAACGCGCTGATCACGCCGTGGAACTTCCCGCTGATGATCCTGGTGTGGAAGCTCGCGCCCGCGCTGGCCACCGGCAACACCGTGGTGATCAAACCCAGCGAGGTCACCCCGCTGACCAGCATCCGGCTGGTCGAGCTGGTGGAAGAGGCCGGGTTCCCGCCGGGCGTGGTCAACCTGGTCACCGGTGACGGCTCGGTGGGCGCGCTCCTGAGCGGGCACGGCGACGTCGACCACCTGTCCTACACCGGGTCGACCGCGGTCGGGAAGCTGATCACGGCCGCCAGCGCGGAGTCGAACCTCAAACGGCTCACCCTCGAACTCGGCGGCAAGGCGCCCAGCATCATCGCACGCGACGCCGACATCGACGCCGCCGTCGCGGGCAACCTCGCGGGCGCGACGCTGAACAGCGGGCAGGTCTGTGCGGCGTACACCCGGTTCTTCGTGGACCGCAAGCGCGAACAGGAGTTCGTCGCCAAGCTGGCCGCGGGGCTGGAGGGTCTCAAGCTCGGACCGGGCCTGGACGAGTCCACCCAGCTCGGGCCGCTGGTGTCCGCGAAGCACCGCGAGCACGTGGACTTCCTCGTCTCGACCGGTCGCGAACAGGGCGCGGACCTCGTCACCGGCGGCCAGGCCGTCGACCGCGACGGCTACTTCTACTCGCCGACGCTGTTCGCCGGCGTCGCCGACGACATGACGATCATGCGCGAAGAGATCTTCGGCCCGGTCCTCGCCGTCACCGCCTACGACGATCAGGACGAACTGCTGGCCCGCGCCAACGACACCGAATACGGGCTCGCGGCCACCGTGTGGACGCGCGATCTCGGCGTCGCGCAGCGGTTCGCGAACGGCATCCGGGCGGGCGCGGTGTTCGTCAACATGCCGCCGATCCCGGACATGGCCGCGCCGTGGGGCGGGTACAAGGCGTCGGGCTGGGGGCGCGAGATGGGCCCGTGGGCGATCGACGCGTACACCGAGATCAAATCAGTCTGGCTGCACTACTCGTGACCGCAGGCGACGCGGTGAACTCGACCGCGAAGAGCAAGTCGCAGATCGCCTACCACTGGATCAAGGCGCGGATCGACGACGGCACCTTCTCCCCCGGCTACCGGCTGGTGTTCGGGCAGATCGCGCAGGAACTCGGGGTCAGCACCGTGCCCGTCCGGGAGGCGGTCCGGCGGCTGGAGGCCGAAGGGCTGGTCACCTACGAGCACAACATCGGCGCGCAGGTCGCGATGGTCGACGAGAGCGACTACCAGCACACGATGCAGACGCTCGCACTGGTCGAGGGCTACGCCGCCGCGCTGGCGGCGCCGTCCTTGCCCGGCGAGGTGCTCGACGAGGCCAAAGGGCTCAACGCGGAGCTGACCGCCTGCCTGGACAACTTCGAGCCGTCGCGGTTCACCGCGCTGAACCGCGACTTCCATCGCGTCCTGTTCGGCACCTGTCCCAATCCGCAGGTGCTCGACCTGGTCAACCGCGGCTGGAACCGGCTGGCGGGGCTGCGCACGTCGACGTTCAGCTTCGTCCCCGGCCGGGCGCACGAATCCGTGCAGGAGCACCAGAAGATCCTCGACCTGTTCGACCGGAACGCGCCCGCCGGGGAGATCGAACTGGCCGTGCGCGAGCACCGGTTGACCACCTTGGAGACGTTCCTGGCCTGGCGGCACCCCTAGTCCGGTCCTAGGACGGCACGGTCTCCGGCGGCGGGAACGCGTAGAAGCGCACCGAGAGTTCCTTCTCGTCCGCCGCCGGACGCCGACGGCGTTGGCAGTACCGCGCGATCAGCTCGCGGTACTCGGTGTCCAGTTCGCGGAATTCCTCTTCGGTCAGCCGCGTCGAAGTCCGCTGAGCCGTCGACCACGGGCCGAACTCGTCGCGGTGCGCCGCGGCCCAGGACAGCAGTGCGACTTCGTTCGCGTATTTCGCGTCGAGGAACGCGGTGACCCGCGCCCGGTCCGCGCCGTCGTAGTCGTCCGGACTCGGCTCACGCAGGTCCTGCGGGATCGACGTCCAGGTCCCTTGCCGGTTCCTGCGCACGAATCCGGTTTCCTGCAACGTTTTCAGGCATGCGGTGACCTCGGTCCGGTCGAGCCCCGTCCGGCGTGCGATCTCCTCGGCGCCGCCGGGAAGCTCCCGCGTCACCCGGTGGTATCGCGGGTCCTCGCGCATGGCGATGTCGCGCAGGTTCACCGTTCTCCTCGGCATCGCTCCGCTCAGCAGCCGCCGCGCGGCGAGGGCCAGCAGGACGGCGACCGGGATCTCGACGAAGACGGCGAGGGCGACGCTCGTCCACCGTTCGGCCGACGTCCAGCCGAGCATGACGTCGAACCACGCGTCGCAGCACAGCATCGCGGCCGTCGCGGACAGCAGCGGCACGGCCGCCCGGCGGCGGCGCGACCCCAGCCACGCGCCGGCCGCGAAGCAGAGCAGGAGGGCGATGTCGAAGCCGACCCAGGCCGCGCGCCACTGGCCGGTGTCGTACCGGTCGGGCAGCGTATGCGCGAGGTAGACCGTCCAGGGCACCAGCAAGACCGCCGCGCCGGCGAGCAGCGTCAGCAGTATCCGTCGGATCATGATCACGACGTTAGGGGCGGGTGGCGCTCTGGCCATCCGGGCTTTTCCCGGGTTCCGCCTCAGGGTCGTCCGACCGGAGCAACTTGGGTGAAACCTCGCGTGGCGCCGAACGGACCTGGTCAGAATCGGTCCATGCGATCGAAAACGCTCGTCCTCGCCGCGATCGTCGCCCTGTCGGCCGGACTCGCCGGACCGGCCACCGCCGTCGCCGCGGGCCCACGGCTCGAGGAGCCTCGGCCTTGCGCGCACGACGCGCGGTTCACCTGCTCGACGTTGACCGTTCCGCTCGACCATCGCGGCCGCACCCGCGGCACGCTGAAACTCCAGGTCGCCACCGCGAACAACGCGGACGCGCCCCGAGAGGTGCTGCTGTTCCTCACCGGCGGCCCGGGGCAGCCCGGCGTCCCGTTCAGCACCGGCCTTTTCGACCGGATGCCGGAAGTGTTCGCCGGTCACCGGCTGGTGATGATCGACCAGCGGGGCACCGGCGCGAACGCCATCGACTGCCCGGAACTACAGGCTCAGGTCGGCAGTTCCGACATCGAACCGCCGACCCGCGAGGCGGTCACCGCCTGTGCCGCGGCGCTCGGCGACAAGGCGCGGTTCTACGGCAGCGACTCGACGGTCGCCGACCTCGACCTGCTCCGCCGGGCACTCGGAGCGCGGAAAATGGTGGTGGACGGGGTTTCCTACGGCTCCCTAACCGCCGCGCGGTACGCCGTCGCGCATCCGGGCAACGTTTCCAAGGTGATCCTCGATTCCGTTCTCCCGCACCACGCGACGATCGACCAGTCGTTATACCTCCAGGGACTGAAGGCGACCGCGCGAGTGCTGCGCGACGCGTGCGCCAAGCCGCCCGCGTGCGGATCCGACCCGGCCGAGGACCTCGCGTGGCTGGTCCGGAACCGGGACACCGCGGCCGGTGTCGCGCTGTTCGACATGATCGTCACCTACGAGTTCGTCGACCCGACTTATCGGAACCCTTCGGCGCTGGGGACCGATCTGATCACCGCTCTGCGCGCCGCGCGCGACGGCGACACCGCGAAACTCGACTCACTACTACGGAATCTCGCGTCGGGCGGGGATCCGCTCACTTCGTACAGTTCGGGCCTGCACGCGGCCACACTGTGCACGGACATGCGTTTCCCTTGGGGCGACGCCGGAACACCGGCCTTCGCCCGCGAGCCGTTGCTGAAACTGGCCGGAAAACGCTTGAGCGCCCGGGACACGTGGCCGTTCACCGCGGCAGTCGCGACCGGGGTCGGGTTCGTCCAGACCTGCTTGCCGTGGCCTGTCGTGCCGCCGAGTTCGAATCCGGTCGGGAAGCTCCCGGACGTCCCGGTGCTGCTGCTCAACGGCGACCACGACCTGTCGACGCCGATGGAATGGGCCTACGAGGAAGCGAAGACGGCGCCGCGGGGGAAGGTCGTGATCGTCGAAGGGGCGGCGCATTCCATCCAGAACCGCGAGCCGGGTGACGCCGGGCGGAAGGCGGTGGCGGAGTTCCTCGCCGGGTGAAGCCTCGGTCTCCCGATTTCGGCCGAGCCGGTGCTTTCACGTGATCGAGTGGACGACACGTGACGCCAGGACTTGAGTCTCCCCCTACTGGAGGCTTTACCGTCACTCTCATGACGATCAAGGTCCTCGACACCTACCCCGCGATGCGCGAGATCCTGCGCGCGCCGCAGGCGGACCGCGCCGCCCTGTTCAAGGCGATGGCCGAACCCGCCGCCGGCATGTACCACTACTTCCCCGGCGACGTCGACCTCGTCGCGATGCACGCGATGAGTTCCGGGTTCCCGCTCGACCGCGACGAGGAACGCTGCCTCGAAGCGCTGGAAGCCCTGCACGAAGCCGACGCCTGGAACCGTATCCGGAGAGCGCTCGACGACGCTGTCACCGCGCAGCTCGCGGCGACACCCGGGCTCGCGGTCCCGGACATCACCGTCCTCACCGTGCTGGGTGATCCGGGCGACGGGCATTTCATGGGCCCGAACCTGGGGATGACGGCGAACGGCAGTGTGTCCGGCTACATCCACCTCAACTTCTGGCCGTATCCGGAGAACCTGGCACGTCTGGAGGCCACGGCGGTCCACGAACTGAACCACAACCTCCGCTACAGCCCCGGCGGGGTGATCTGGGATCCGGCGACGGTCACCGTCGGCGAGCAGATCGTGTCCGAAGGGCTGGCCGACGCGTTCGCCCGTCAGTTGTACGGCGACGAACTCGGCTACGCCCGCATCGGCGTGCCGCATCTGCATGACGACGCCGTGTTCGTAAAGGTCGTCTCCGGGCTGGAGATCACCGGCATGCGGAACTTCACGGCCTGGGTGCACGGCGACGAGACCGCCGCTCGCTACGGCGCCACTCCCGTCGGCTTGCCGACCGGCGCCGGGTACGCGGTCGGCAACCGCCTCGTCGACGCCTACCTGGCCGCGACGGGCCGCACCGCCGCGGAGGCCCTGCTGGCGGACCGCCGCGACGTCATCGACACCGCGCTCAGGACTCTCGGCGCCTCGACCTGATCGTGAGGGCCACCAGCGCGCCGCCGAGGAGCAGCAGGAACCCGCCGGAGACCAGCAGTCCGCGGATGTCGCTACCGGTGGAGGCCAGCGGGCCGCTGTCGGTCGGCCCGCCGCCCGGAGTGCTCGCCCCCGGCTGCCCCGGTGTCGTGTACGTGGTCACTCCAGGTCCCGGCGTGGTGCTCGAGGAACTGCTGGTGGTCGGCGAAGTGCTGCTCGACGACGCGCTGCTCGAACTGGTCGGGCTCGACGACGTGGTGGCGCTGCTGCTGGAGGTGGAACTCGACGAGGTATTGCTCGACGACGTCGGGCTGGACGAGCTGCTGCTCGACGTGGTGCTGCTGGACGTCGAACTGCTCGTCTGGCTCGACGACGTGGTCGACGTCGGAGTGGTGGACGTGGACGTGGTCGAGGTCGGCGAGCTGGAAGTCGACGTCGGCGAAGTCGAGCTGCTGCTGGTCGTGGTCGAACTGCTGCTCGTCGGCGAGCTGCTGGTCGTGGTCGGGCTCGTCGAACTGGACGACGACGAAGATGACGTGGAGGTCGAGGTCGAGCTGCTCGGTGTCGTGGTCGGCGTGCTGCCGCATTCGGGCAGGTCGCCGGTGAACGGGTAGGCGTGGAACTCCTGCCCGCCACCACCGCCTGCCTCGGAGCTGTGGACCAGCGAACCCGTGGTGAAGAAGCGGCCGTTCATGCCGGACGCGGTGACGGTCGCGGTGCTGCCCGGCTCGCCGATCAGCACGCTTCCCTGGAACTGGGCGCCACCGGCGATCTTCACCTTGGTGGCGTCCGGGAAGTTCCACAGCAGCCGTTCCCGCAGTTTGTTCAGCGGGTCCTGGTCGTTGAGGTCACCGGTGTAGGTGTTGATCGTCCGGGCTGCGCCCACCATGTTGACCAGGATCGTCGCCCCGGCCGGGATGCCTTCGAATTCGATGCCCTGCATGCCGCCAGTGGCCGACGCCAGGTCGAAGTCGACGTTGAACACCTGCAACGCGGATTTCCCGTCCCCGGTGAACAGGGTGCGGTATCCCTCGTTGCGTGCCGTGCCCGTGGCCGGGCGCGGCGTGGTGCCTTCCCTGGCGTAGCACTTGCTCGCCACCCGAAGATCCTCGCGCAGGCCCACGTAGGGTTTCGCCGCGTCGGGGTCTTTTTCGAGCGTGCCGGTCACCGTCCCGGTGACGGTTCCCGCGTGCCGGACGACGCCGCCGTCGGCGAGCAGCCGCTGGTCGGCCGCGACGCTGACGTTGCCCCCGGTGGTCAGGAAGTCCGCGCCGTCCGGCGGCGGGACCCGTGATCCGACACCGGCGATGCCGACGTTGTAGATGGCGGACGCACCCGCTCGTTTCGCCATGTCGAAATCACCGAGGACGACGACTCGGCCTTCGGCTTCCGCCGCCGCTTCGCGTACCTGGAATTCACCGCCGACATAGACGTTGATGCCGTTGTCCCGGCCGGCGTAGTCCTGATTGTTCACCGGCGGGTACTTGCCGGGACAGGCCGAACCGACGCACGGTCCCAGTCCGCCCGGCAAGGGGGCGGCGACCGCGCCATCGGTGACCACCAGGGCCGCCACGCACACCGCGGCGGCGGCACCGGCAGAAATGGACGCGAATCGCCTTGCACGCATGTGGGCGATTCTCATGCCCATCGACCGGATGAACACAATCGGAATCCGGAAATACCCCCGACCGGGTGGTTTCAGGTCCAGCTCCACCGAATTCCGTATTGCCCGGGAAGCGGGTCGAGGGTGATGAACTGAAAAGTGGAGTTTCCCTGGTCGAAGGTCGTCTCTCCGCGTTCTTCCAGCGGTGCGGCGCAGCGCGGCTGGAAGAACGCGACGCATCGCCGGGGCAGGCGGTCCGGTTCGAACTCGATGCTCAACGCGAGATCTCTCGCGGGCCGGAAGATGGCCATCTGAGTGTGCATCCCGGTCTGTCCCGGCGGGAACCGGACGCCGAACGCCACGAAAGCCAGCTCTCCCGCGGACAGGGTCCGATCCAACATGAATTCGAAGGCGCAGGTGGACGACGGGACGTCCGCGCGGAACCGCGAAGGGCTGCAGCCCTCGGTGAACAGCACCACCGGTTCCCTGGTGAGACTGGAGCAACGGATCACGAACAGGAACCGGTGAGTGCCGTCGTGATCGGCGCGGATCAGCCGCCGGACCCGCATCGACTCTTCGTGACCGCCGCCGTCGACCCGGAACGACACGTACTGCGAGATCCGGTGTGGAGTGTCGAGATCCTCCGGCGTCGCATCCACTTTGGCCAACGCGCGCGCGAACGTCTCCGGATGGCGCCACACCTGGTCGTAGGCCACTGATCGGTGGTTCACCTTGCCGCGTGGCCGCCGCGGTCCCAGCAGGCCGGTGAACGTTTCGGGCCGCTGACCGAGAATGGCTTCCAGCGCGGTGACGGCGGCGAGCGAACTGGCCCGCTCGGGCCGGTTCTCCCCGTTCTGCCAGTAACTGAGCGCGCTGATGCTGACCGGCGTCTCCCTGGCGCGCAGACGACGGCTGATCTCGTTGAGACTCAGCCCGCTGCGCTCGATCGCGGCGCGCAGAGCGGCTCCGAATTCCGCCGGAACGGTGCTCGTCATGAAGGCGTAGCGTACCGCCCGAAACGCCCGACTTTCGTCGGGTGAACCCTGGTCCGTTCAGAGTTGTCCAGCGTCCCGAACGGCTTTTCGTTGACGACGGCCCGGCCGTGATTAGGGTCGGAGGAATCCCGGGATTCCCTGCATATTCCCGAATTGATCGTCCTCCCTTCATAGCCGGAAGAGGATTCCCATGTGCTCAGCGACAAGACAGCGACGATGGCGCCACCGGACGCTCGCCGTCGCGACCTCCGCTCTGGCGGCCGGGGCCTTCCTGGTCGCCGCCCAGCCACAGCCGGGCGAAGCCGCACCGCCCGCCGTTCCCGAAGTGGCCGATCAGGTTCCGCAACTGGTCGAGTCCGGTGTCACCGGCGGTCCCGTGTCGGTGTCCGCTCAGGCCGCCTCGCCCCGTTCCGTCTGCGCTGCCGGCGCACAGTGGTTGCGCGTCCGGTTCACCGAGCTTTCCTTGCGCGGCAACGACTCCGTGACGCTGACCGGCAGCCGGGCCGGTTCGTTCACCCTCACCGCCCAGCACTGGCCGGGCAAGGCCTTCCACACCCGGGCCTTCGAGGGCGACTGCGTGCGGGTCTCGGCAGCGCTGTCCGACCCCGCCAGCCGGTTCGCCATCGACTCCTATCAGTCGGGTGCCCGTCCGCTCTCCGAGGCGACCACGACCGTCGCCGCCGTCGGCGACGTCTGCGGGTCTTCGTGCAACCAGACCGCCCCGCTGATCAAGAACATGAACCCGCAGGCGCTGATCCTCGCCGGGGACAACGCCTACGACTCGGGCTCGCTGTCCGAATACAAGAGCAAGTTCGACCCGTACTACGGCCAGTTCAGGTCCATCACCTACCCGACACCCGGGAACCACGAGTACAAGACCTCCGGCGCCTCGGGCTACTTCGACTACTTCGGCACGCGGGCCGGTGAACGCGGCAAGGGCTACTACAGCTTCGACGTCGGCGACTGGCATTTCGTTGCGCTCAATTCGAACATCACCCACAGCAGCGGTTCGGCGCAGGTGACCTGGCTCAAGAACGACCTCGCGGCGAGCACCAAACCGTGCACGGCCGCGTACTTCCACCACCCGCGGTTCAGCCGCGGAACCCACGGCGACGACACGTCGGTGAACCCGTTCTTCCAGACGCTGTACGACGCGAAAGCGGACCTGATCGTCGTCGGGCACGATCACAACTACCAGCGGTTCGCGCCGTCGCGGCCCGACGGGAAGCGCGACGACGTCAACGGCGTCCGCCAGCTGCTGATCGGCACCGGCGGCCGGGGTTACTACAACTTCGACCAGTCGTCGGCCGCCGTACAGGAAGTGGGCAACACCAACACCTTCGGCGTGAGCAGGCTGACCTTGACCGCGTCCGACTACCGCAGCGACTTCGTGCCGGTGTCGGGCCGGACCTTCACCGACACGACGACCGGCAAATGCAAGAAGGGCGTCTCCTCCCCCGCGTTCTCCGTCGGCACCAGCCCGTCGTCGGTTTCGGTGAAGCCGGGCGGGACGGCGTCGGTTTCGGTGAGCGTCGGCAGCACCGGCGGCTTCTCTTCGGCCACCGCCCTGTCGGTCTCGGAGCTGCCCTCGGGAGTCACCGGCACGATCTCGCCGTCGTCGGTCACCCCGCCCGCCAACGGCACCGCGACCGCGACGCTGACCTTGACCGCGTCGGACTCGGCGAGCGGATCGGCGACCGCCACGGTCACCGGGTCCTCCGGTTCAGTCAGCCAGACCGCGAAGGTGGCCGTCAGCGTGGGCTCGGGCGGCGGTGAGGCGTTCGCCGACGACTTCGAGACCGACAAGGGCTGGCAGGTCAACGCGGCCGCGACGGACACCGCCACGTCGGGCAAATGGGAACGCGGCGATCCCGAGCAGACGACGTCGACCTACAGCAACCAGATCAAGCAACGCGGTGACACGCCCAGTGGCGCGAACTGCCTGGTCACCGGGCGGCTGGCCGGATCCGAGTACGGCGCCGACGACCTCGACGGCGGGGTGTCGTCGATGACCTCACCGGCGTTCACCGTGCCCGCGGGCGGGAAGCTGACGTTCTCCTACACCTTCGCGCACGGCGACAACGCGACCTCCGCCGACTACCTGCGGCTCCGCGTGCTCGACGGCACCACGGCGACGACGGTGTTCGAGAAACTCGGCGCCGCGACCGAGGTCGCCGGGGCCTGGCAGAGCGGCACGGCCGACCTGGCGTCGTTCGCCGGGCGGAGCGTGCGACTGGTGGTCGAGGCCGCCGACGCGAGCACCGTGTCGCTGTGGGAGTCCGCGGTCGACGACGTCCGCGTCACCGCCTAGCGAGGGAAGGCCGGACATGTACCTCTCCAGTGTTCGCTCCACTGACCCCGCCCGGCCCGCCGGGCGCGCGAAGCACGCCGTACCCGCCACCGTGCTCGGCCTGGGCGTGGTCAGCCTGATCACGGACATGTCCGCCGAAATGGTCACAGCCGTCCTCCCGATGTACCTCGTCTACGGGCTCGGCGTCGGCTACCTGCAGCTGGGCGCGATCGACGGGCTCTACACGGGTGCGACGGCGTTGTTGCGGCTGGCGGGCGGCTGGTTCGCCGACCGCCTCGGCCGTCCGAAGGCCGTGGCCCTGGTGGGCTACGGCCTTTCGGCGGCGACCAAACTCGCCTTCCCCGCCGCCGGTTCCTCGCTCGGCGCGATCGGCCTGGTGATCGGCGCCGATCGCGCGGGCAAGGGCATCCGTACCGCGCCCCGGGACGCGATGATCACCCTCGCCACCCCTGCCGACGGCCTGGGCCGCGCGTTCGGTGTCCATCGCGCGATGGACACCGCCGGCGCGCTGCTCGGGCCGATCATCGCCTTCGGGCTGCTGACCGTCCTCGTCGGCGACTATCCGGCGGTGTTCGGGGTGAGCTTCTGCCTCGCCGTGATCGCGGTGATCGTGCTGGCGATGTTCGTCCGGGCCCCCGCCGGGACGGCGGAGCGGTCGCGGGTGCGGCTGCCGGAAGGTCTCGCCCTGCTGCGTCAGCCCGGCCTGCGCGGCACGTGCCTGGCGGCCGCGTCGCTCGGCGTCTGCACGGTCGGCGACATGTTCCTGTTCGTGGGCGTCCAGCAGTCCGCCGGGCTGCCGCCGTCGGCGCTCCCCCTGCTACCGCTGGCGACGGCGCTCGCGTTTATGGCTCTGGCGTCGCCGATCGGACGGCTCGCCGATCGGGCCGGACGGTGGAAGGTGTTCCTCGGCGGCCACGTCGTGCTGCTCGCCGCGTACGTCGTCTTGGCCGCTTCCGCGAGCGGATGGCTCGTCGCGGCGGTCGTCCTGACCGCACACGGCGTGTTCTACGCGTGCACGGACGGCGTGCTGATGGCACACGCGTCGCCGCTGGTACCGGAGTCGTTGCGGGCCACCGGTCTGGCTTTCGTCCAAACAGGACAGTCACTCGCCAGGGCGGCGGGCGCGGTCCTGTTCGGCGCGCTCGCGGCGGGGACTGCGCTGCGGCCCGCGTTCGCGGTCTTCGCCGTGGTGTTGCTGGTGTCGGTCCTGGCCGGAACGAGGGTGAAATGAAACGGACATGGGCGGGAATCGCCGCCGTGGTGCTCACCGTGGCGGCCGGGGCGGTCTTCGTCGGGCTCCGCTCCGGCGACGCGGTCGCGGAACAGCAGCTGGACCTGGCCCACGGCGGGATGATCTCCGTGGACGAGTCGGGCCGGGTGCGGCAGGACGACCGCGTCGGGCCGTCCTGTCAGCGCGTCGACGTCGCCGCGGGGACGCTGGCGTGCCTGCGCGCGACGGCGATCCCCGACCAGGCCGAGCTGGTCGTCACGAAACCGGGGGCCGAACCGCGGCGGATCTCCGAATGGGGGACGCCGTCGCGGGTCCGGGTGTCGCCGTCCGGACGGCTGGTGGGCTGGACGGTGTTCCGGGCCGGCGACTCCTACCTGGGCGGGGCGGGCACGTTCTCCACGACCGCCGGGATCTTCGACCTGGCCACCGGAAACCACTACGGCTCCCTGGAGGACTTCGCGCTCGTCGTGGACGGGAAACCGTACGAGGGACAGGATCTGAACTACTGGGGCGTGACCTTCGCCCGCGACGATCGGACGTTCTACGCCACCGCCAGATCGGCGGGCGGCACCTGGCTGGTACGGGGCGATCTCGGAAGCCGGACGCTGACCTCGCTGCGGCGTAACGTCGAATGCCCGTCGCTCTCGCCGGACGGCACCCGCGTCGCCTACAAGTTCCGGGACGGCGACCGCTGGCGGCTACACGTGCTGTCCCTCGTGGACGGCCGCGACGTCCCGCTCGCCGACCCGGCGCATCTGGACGACCAGCCACAGTGGCTGGACGACCGGACCGTCGCCTACGGCCGGGACAAGGCGATCCACGCGGTGCCCGCCGACGGGACCGGCGCGCCCGTCCTCGTCCGCCCGGCCGCCTCCTCCCCCGCGGTGGTGCGGTGACCGTTCGCCTGCTTGACTGCTGCCCGTGCCGTCCGATCGTGAGAACTCCGTCCAAGCGGAGTTCTTGACGGTCGTCGGCCGGTTCGCCGGCCCCGCACGGGGTGCCGGGCTGGTGGTGATCAGCGTTTTCGGGGTGCTCGCGACGCCGACCGGCGCACTCCCGCTGGCCTTCGGCCTGCTCACGCTGGCGCTGGCCACCGCGGTCGCCGAACTCCTGGCGGGGAAGACCGGCCGGGGCAGGCCGGTGGCCTTCGCGCTGACGCTGACGCGCGCGGGGGCGATCTGCGGCACCCAGTTCCTGACCGCGCCCGAAGCGGGCGAACTGAACCAGTGGGCGCTGAACGTCCTCACCATCACCGCGATCACCCTCCAATGGGAGTGGCCGCCGAAGATCACCGTACCCGCCGTCGCCTGCCTGCTGGCGATCGAGGTGGTGCCGCTCGGGTTCGAGGACGGCTTCTCGGTGGTGTTGCGGGTGCTGCTCGAAGCCACCCTCGCGCGGGGAGCGTTCCTTCTGCTGTCCCGGACGACGCGCCGGATCGACTCTCTCCGCGAGCGCCGTGCCCGGCTGGCGCGGGAGGAATCCCTTGCCGTGGAACGACGACGCCAGGAACGGGAGTATCTGGCCGTCCTGCACGACACGGCGGCGGCCACCCTCCTCACGGTGGCCCAGCGCGGGGAAACGACGGACCCGGCCGAGGTCGCCGGATACGCCCGCCGCGATCTCGCGATCCTCACCGGCGAATCCGGTCCCGGCAGCGTGGTCGACCTCGAAACCTCGTTGCGCGGCGTCCTCGCGCAGAGCCCGGTGAAGGTCGAGACGCGGTGGTCGCCGATCGCGCCGATCCCGGCGTCGGCGGCCCTGGCGCTCGTCCGGGCCGTCCGGGAGGCGCTGGCGAACGTCGACAGGCACGCCGGGGTCGGCGAGGCCCGGCTGACGGTGAAGGACGGCGTCCGCGTGACCGTCCGGGACGAGGGACGCGGTTTCGACCCGGCGGCGACCCCGGCGCAGCGGCGGGGTGTCCGCGGCTCGCTCGTCGAACGCATGGCCGCGGCGGGCGGCCGGGCCGAGGTGACCTCCGCGCCGGGCGCGGGGACCACGGTGGATCTGGTGTGGCCCCATGAATGAGACAGCTGACCGCGTACTCGGCGGCTGCCGGATCGCGGTCCTCCTCGCGACGGCGGTGGTCCAGGTCGGGCTCAGCCTGGTCCGGCTGGACGACACCGCGAGCCGGATCGCGTTCGCCGCGCTCGCGGTGGTGCTCGTCGTGGCGGCGTGGTGGGTGCTGCGCTGGAAGCCGGTCCCCTGGCCGGTCGCACTCCCGGGAGCGGTGGTCGTCCTCGCCGCGGCGGCGACCGCGACCTGGGCGATGCCCCCGGATCAGCTGTTCGGCGACGGGGACTGGGCGTCCGGCCTCGCAGGCTGGCATATGCTGGTACTGCTGCTGGACCGGCCCGTGCTCGCGATGGCCGCGCTCGTCTTCCACATGACGCTCACCTTCCTCCGGCAGATCGGTTCCGCCCCCACCGATCGCGGCGAGATCGGCAGCGCGGTGATCGTCGGGCTCAGCGTGCTCGCCTTCCAGGCCGCGACGCTGACGCTGATCAGGGTCGTCAACCGGAGGGCGGGCGAAGCCGCGGAAGCCTCGGCCGAACGGGACCGGCAAGCGCACAGCAAGGCGCTCGCCGAACAGCGGGAAGCCGACCAGCGGAGCCGGTTCGCGGGTCAGCTCGGCGCCACCCTGCCGTTGCTCGCCGGTCTGGCCGACCGCACCCTGGACCCGCGTGACGAAGAGGTCCGGCGACGATGCGCGCTCGCCGCGACGCAGCTACGACGGCTGTTCGCGGAAAACGACGACGTCCCGGATCCGTTGGTGCACGAGGTTTCGGCCTGCGTCGATCTCGCCGAGCGGCGGGGCCTGACGGTGACACTGGCGGTCAGCGGCGAAGCGGCGCCCGTGCCGACCGCGGTCCGCCGCGAACTGACCGGCCCGCTGATGACCGCGCTGGTCGCCGCCCGGTCCCAGGCCAGGGTCAGCGTCCTGCGGACCGGTGACGAGATCCGCGTCGCGGCGATCACCGACGGTGAACCCGGCGCCGCACCGAACGGATCCGGCGCCGTCGACGTCGAATGGCACGCACTCGGAGAACGATCGTGGATGGAGGCGAAATGGCGTTCGCGACCAAACTGACCGCGGTGGTCGTCGACGATCATCCGGCCGTACGGGCCGGGGTCGTGCACTGGCTGTCCTCGGGCACCCCGCCGGTCACCGTCGTGGCCGAGGGCGAGGACGTCCGGGCAGCTTGGATCGGCGAGGGCGCGCGCGCCGACGTCGTCATCCTCGACCTGCACCTCAACAGCACCACCCCGGCGATGGGCGATCTGCGCAGGCTCACCGAGGCGGGCCGCCGCGTCGTCGTCTACTCGATGCGGGCCGACGACGAGACCGTCCTGCAGTGCCTCGAACTCGGCGCGCTCAGCTATCTCACCAAGGCCGAGGGCGCGGAACACCTCCTCGAAGCCGTGCGCGCGGCGGCGGCCGACCGGTCGTACACGCCGCCGTCGCTGGCCGGCGCGCTCGCCGGGGACCGCTCGGAGCGGCGTCCCGCCCTCTCCGCGCGGGAGACCGAGGTGCTCATCGAGTGGTTCCAGTCCGAGTCGAAGGATTTCGTCGCGCACCGGCTGGGGATCTCGCCGAACACGGTCAACTCCCATCTGGAGCGGATCCGGGTCAAGTACGCCCAGATCGGCCGCGAGGCGCCCACCAAGGCGGCGCTCGTCGCGCGGGCGATCCAGGACGGGCTGATCGGCGTGAGCGATTTGTGATCGTTTGTGGTGTGAACGGGCCACAGCGTCGCCCCTCTTCGGTGATTACCCTGCGTAGCGCGCGCCGGAGCCGATCCGGCGGGGAGTCCGAGGAGATCGATGAAGTCCGCCCGTACCGCCCTGATCGCCACCGGCTGCGCCGCCGCGCTGCTGCTTTCCGCGTGTGGAGGAGAGGGCGGGAAGACCGTCAACGCCGATGGCACCATGGCGCCCGGCAGTGAGCTCAAGGTCGGCGAACGCGCCGTCGTCCCGTTCGAGTACGCCGAGAAGTCCGGCACCATCGCGATCACCGTCAAGTCGATCGACATCGGGCCGAAGGAGAACCTCGCCAAGTTCAAGGACAAGGGCGAAGGCACGCTTCCGGTGTACGTCCGGATGGTGATCGAGAACGTCGGCGGCACGGATCTCTCCGGTGCCGACGTGTCCCTGCGCGCGGTCGACGCGGACGGCAAGGGCACCAAGGTGATCATGGCCAGTGGCACCCCCGCCTGCAAAGGTGAGGCGCCCGAGAACTTCGCCGCCAAGGGCGCGACCTTCGAGACCTGCGACACCCAGGGCGTCAAGGACGGCGGCGAGGTCGGCGGCGTGACCTTCAACGACGGCGCCGGCTACAAGGACAAGCCGATCATCTGGAAGAAGTGACCACGGCTGGGCCGATCGGCGCAATCGATTCGTGATCGTTTGTGGTGCGAACGGGCCACACCGCTGTACTCCGGTATCGACTACGGTGCGTGGCGAGCACGCCGGAGCCGATTCGGCGAGAAGTCCGAGGAGATCCATGAAGTCCCACCGCATCGCCCTGATCGCCACCGGCTGCGCCGCCGCGCTGCTGCTTTCCGCCTGCGGCGGCAAAGAGGAGACGGGCAGCGCGGCTCCCGCTCCTTCGGCCGCCCCGACGTCGTCCGCGGCCCCCGAGTCCTCGCCCGCGACCAGCGGCACCGTCCCGGTCTCGAACGCCGACGCCACCGCGCCGGGCAGCGAACTGAAGGTCGGCGACCGCGCCGTCGTCCCGTTCAAGTACGGCAACGACAAGAGCGGCACCATCGCGATCACCGTCAAGTCGATCGAACTGGGCGCGAAGGAAGACCTCGCCGCCTACGGTGACAAGGCCAAGGGCATGACGCCGGTGTACCTCCGGATCTCGGTGGAGAACGTCGGCGGCACGGACCTCACCTACAGCTCGGTGCGGCTGCGCGCGGTGGGCGCGGACGGCAAGAGCACCGGCGTGATCATCACCGGCGAGACCCCGAAGTGCCAGTCCGAGACGGCGAAGAAGGACTTCAAGACCGTCGGCGCGACGTTCGAGACCTGCGTGCTCCAGGCCGTCAAGGACGGCGACGAGGTCGGCGGCGCGACCTACGGCGACGGTGACGGCTACAAGGACAAGCCGGTCGTCTGGAAGAAGTAAGTCTCCGCTTCGCTTCGAGTACATGATGGCCCCCTTCCTTGCGCCTAGGTACAGGAAGGGGGCCTTCATGTACTCGGTCGCGCTGCGGGGACGGGAGCGGGTAAGTACCGTTGACCGGGTGGTTCACGTGCACCGGACGATCACCGTCCGTACCCCCGCCCAGACCGTCGTCGACTATCTGAAGGACTTCGCGCACGCGGAGGCGTGGGACCCCGGCACCGTGTCATGCACCCGGACCGGCACCGGCCCGATCGCCGTCGGGAGCCAGTGGCACAACGTGTCCGAGTTCCGCGGCAAGAAGACCGAGCTCACCTATCGCCTCGACCGGCTGGAACCGGGGCGGATCGTGTTCGTCGGCGACAACAAGACCGCCACGTCCACCGACGATCTGACGGTGTCCGAAGAGGACGGCACGACGACCGTCAGCTATCACGCCACCATCGAGTTCCACGGGCTGGCGAAACTCGCGGATCCCTTCCTGAAGCGGCAGTTCGAGAAGATGGGCGACGAGCTGGTGCCGACGATGAAGTCGGTCCTGGAAGCGCTTGAGGTCTCGTGACGCGACACCGCACTCGCGTGATCAGAGCCGAACCTCGCGTGATCAGAGCCGAACCTCGCGTGATCAGAGCCGGAACTCTCGAGTTCGCCGTCTGATCACGCGAGTCACGCCCGCGCGCTCGCCTTGCGCGGAGCGCTGAGGCGCCGCACAGCGTTCGCGCAAGCGAGGGACTCCAGCAACGGCACGGTCCGCTCCCAGCCCAGGCAGGCGTCCGTGATGCTCAGGTCGGGCCGCGGCCGCGTGGACCCGACGTCCTGCCTGCCGTCGGACAGGTACGACTCGATCATCACCCCGGCCAGCGCGTCGTTGCCCGCCGAGATCTGATCGGCCAGGTCCGCGACGACCACGGGCTGCCGGTTGTGGTCCTTGCCGCTGTTGCCGTGCGAGGCGTCGACGACGAGCCTGTGTGGCAGGACGGCGGTGGTCAGCGCGTCGAGGGCGTCCGCGACGGCGTGGGCGTGGTGGTTCGGTTTCGGGCCGCCGCGCAGGACGAGGTGGGCGTCCGGGTTCCCGGTGCTGCGCTGGATCCGCGGTCGCCCATCGGCGGCGGCGCCGGGGAACACGTGTGGCAGCGCGGCCGCACGGACCGCGGCGACGGCCGTGTCCAGCCGCCCGGAGACGCAGTTCTTCATGCCGATCGGCATCGGCAGCCACGACGCCAGGTGCCGGTGCGGCTGGCTGGCCACGGTCCGCGCGCCGATCGCGCCCCAGCTGATGGCGTCGGCGAAGTAGGGCGCCAGGAACGGGTCGACGAACTCGTACGCCAGCGGCAGCCCGGTCGCGGCGGCGTCGGCAAGGAACCGGCGTCCGATCCGGATCCCGGACGCGAGATCGCCCTTGCCGTCCAGGGTGGGGTCGGGCACCAGGCCGGTCCAGCCCGCGATCGTCCGCGGTTTCTCCAGGTAGGCGCGCAGGACGACGACGAGGTCGTCGGCGAAGCGCCCGGACGCCTCGGCGAGCCGCTGCGCGTACTCGAGCGCGCCGTCGGTGTCGTGCACCGAACACGGGCCCACGACGACGAGCAGCCGCGAGTCGCGCCGGGCGAGGACGTCGGCGACGGTTTCGCGATGCCGCGCGATCTCGTCCGGCACGACGTCGCTCGTGGCCACCTCGGCCGGACTGGGCAGGGTGTCCTGGTCAGGCATCCGCATGACCTTTCTTCTTGTCGGGGGCGGCCACCCCGGCCCGGGGCAGCCGCGTCGCACCGGCGACCGCCACCACGGCGAGGCCGAGAACACACCAGAAAGCGTCGGCGAAGGCCGCGGCGACGTCCGGGCCGCGTGCGGCCAGCCGGGCCTGCAGCACCACGGCCAGCACCGCGGTGCCGATCGAGCCGCCGAGCGTGTTGAGCAGGTTCAGTGCCCCGGCCGCGCGGGGCAGCCGGGCGGGTTCGACCCGGCGGTAGACGATCGTCATCACCGGCGCGCCGATCAGCGCCGCGCCGAAACCGCGCAGCAGCAGGGAAACCACGATCGCCCAGTCCGGGAGACCCGCGCCGAGCTGGGTGAAGGGCGCGGTGCCGAGGGCGACCAGCCCGATCCCGCTCAGCACCAGGGTGCGCGGTGAGATCCGGTCGACGAGCCGGTTCACCAGGACCGATCCGGCCGCCGCGCCGATGCCCTGGGGCACCAGCAGCAGACCGGTGTCCCAAGTGGACAGTCCGGCGCCGCGCTGGAGGTAGAGCGGGAGCAGGAACATCGTGCCGAACACGGACGCGCCGAGCAGCACCAGCGCGAGCGCGGCGACCCCGAACGGCGGTTGGGTGAACAGCCGTGGATCGAGCAGTGGCGCTTCGGCCCGCAGCCCGTGCCGGACGAACGCCGCGAGCATGGCGGCCCCTGCCGCGACCGCGATCCCGGCGACCACCGGATTTCCCTGTTCGAACCAGGTGAGCCCGAAGACCAGCACCGCGAGCCCGGGCGAGAGC
This sequence comes from Amycolatopsis oliviviridis, assembly GCF_014654365.1. Classification (GTDB taxonomy): domain Bacteria; phylum Actinomycetota; class Actinomycetes; order Mycobacteriales; family Pseudonocardiaceae; genus Amycolatopsis; species Amycolatopsis oliviviridis. Next base: position 508,230 of record NZ_BNAY01000001.1, on the reverse strand, counting down.
AGCAGCGCGCCCCGGAAATCGAACCGGTCGCCCCGGCCGCCCGGTTCGCCTGCCGGTACCCAGCGCCGCGCCAGGATCACCGCCACCACGCCGACCGGGAGGTTGACGTAGAACAGCCACGGCCAGTCGGCGACGGCGAGGATCGTGCCGCTTGCCAGCGGGCCGAGCACCGGAGACAGCAGCGGCACGAGACCGACGACGCTGATCACGCGGCCGATCCGGTCCGGTCCTGCGGCCCGCGCGAGCAGCGCCTGCCCGGTCGGCGGCAGCAGGCCGCCCGCGAGTCCTTGCAGGACACGGAAGGCGATGAGCGCGGGCAGGGTCGGGGCCAGCGCGCACAGCAGGGACGCCAGCAGGAACACGGTGACGGCGGTGAGCCAGACGCGGCGGCCGCCGAACCGGTCGGCGAGCCAGCCCGACGCCGGCACGGCGGTGACCACGGCCAGCAGGTACGCCGTGGTCACCCACTGGACGCCGGTGACCGGCGCGCCGAACTCCTCGGCGAGCGTGTCGACGCCGACCGAGACGATCGTGCTGTCCAAGGTCGCCATGAAGGTGCCGAGCACCAGCACGGCCGCCGTGCGCCACAGCGCGGCGTCGATCGGGCGCGCGGTCACCGCTCCCCCACGAACCCGGCCGCGTCGCCGTCCAGCCACGACGGCAGTTCCCGGAGGAACCGGACCAGGGCGTCGGCCAGTGCCCCGGCGTCGGTGTGCCTCGCGTACAGCACGCCTTCCCAGCCGTACTCGCCCGGGACGACGGTGACGCTCACCGGATGGTGCGTCCGTTCGCGGAACCTCGTCCCGGTGACGGTCAGGCCGGGCGCGGGTTCACGCAGCTTCGCCGGATCCACCGGATAGTTCTCGAACACCAGCAGGCTGTCGAACAACCGCTCGCGACCGGCGAGCGACGCGAGTTCGGGCAGGCCGATCCGGTGGTGCCCGGTCATCGCCTGCTGCCGGGCCTGCAGGTCCGCGAGCGACTCGGCCACCGTCCCGGTGAACCGGGCGCGGACCGGGACACTGTTCGCCAGCAGCCCGATGATCTCCTCGACACCGTCCACATCGGACGTCCGGTTCGAGGTCATCACCCCGAAGCTGACGTCCGCACGTCCGGCATGGTTCGCGAGCACGGCCGCCCAGGCACCCTGCAACAGGGTGTTGGCGGTGAGCCCGCGTGCCGCGCCCAGCCGGGTCAGTTCCGCGACCAGCGAACCGTCCACAGTGAACAGAGCGGGTTCAGCGGAACCGCCCGTGCGCGGCAGGTGGTCGCCCTCGGGCAGGCCGTCGAGTTCCGCCCGCCAGGCCCGGACGTCGGCCGAGTGATCGGCCGCGGCGAGCAGGCGGGTGTACCGGGCCGGCGGCACCGGCTCCGGCAACGGCTTCCCCGCGTACAGCGCGAACAGCTCACCGAGGATCCGCGGCGCGGACCAGCCGTCGGACAGCAGGTGGTGACTGGTCAGCACGAGCGTCTGACGGCCGGGCCCGTGTCGCAGCACGGTGACGCGCCACAGCGGTCCGTTCGCCAGGTCGAACGGCTCCGCGAGCTCCTCGTCCAGTGCGGCGTCCACTTCGGACGCTTCGAACACTTCACGGACCCGGAACCCCGCTCGCGGCTCCGCGGGGACGACCTGGACCTCGTGCGACGGCGGGAACACGGCGCCCAGGTTCGGCTGCCGCCGGACCAGCGCGGCCGCCGCCGCCCGCAGCGCCTCGACGTCGAGGTCACCGGACAGCGTGAACGCGGCCTGCACCGGATACGGGTCGGCGTCGCCCGCCGCCCGGGACTCGCGCAGGATCACCTCCTGCAACGGCGTCAGCGGCATGACCTCGCCGGGCCCCAGCACGTCGGCGGCGAGTTCGTCCAGCGCGGTGCGGAAATGCCCGCCCAGCACGACGATCTCGTCCTCGGTGAACAGCGCGGACGGCCAGGTGAAGCGGACGCCGAGCGTGCCGCCGTCGGGAACCATCGCGTTCACCGTCAGCGCGTACGGCAGCGGCATCTCCGCGCCGCCGCCCGAACCGAGCGGATCCGCGTCCGGTGGCCGCTGCCAGGGGGTTTCCGTGACCGGCGGCGCGGGGAACCGGCCGAGGTAGTTCCACGCGATCTCGGGCCGGGGCCCCGGCGCACCGAGGATTCCGTGGCCGAGGCCGTCCCCCGCCGCGCGCAGGTGGTCGCGTACGGCCCTCAGCGCGTCCGGCAACGGTCCGGCGGGTGGCGCGATCCGCGCCGGATGCACGGCGGTGAACCAGCCCGCGGTCTGCGCCAGGTCGACAGTGCCCCCGAAGTCCGGGCTGTGTCCCGGCCTCCCGTGGCTCTCGACGGCGACGAGCAGATCGGCCTCGGTCCCTCGCCAGGCGGCGACCGCGCGGGCGAGCGCGGTCAGCAGCACGGTGTCCGGGCCGGTGCGATATGCCGCGGGCAGGGTGGTGAGCACGGCGCGGGTGGTGTCCGCACCGACGTCGATCCGGTGGTGCCGCGCGGTCGCCACGGTGTCGCGCGCCGGATCGAGCCGGGTGCGGCCGAGTGTGCCCTCCGGCGCGGCGGCGATTCCCTGCCAGTACGGCGTTTCGTCCTCTCGATGCGTCGCGGCGGCGCGCAGCGATCGCGCCCAGCCCAGGAAGGACTGCCCGCGCCGGTGCAGGGTGTTGCCGTGGAAGGCCTGTTCGACGTCGTCGAGCAGCACCCGCCAGGTCACCGCGTCGGCGACCAGGTGATGGGCGACCAGGAGCAAGCGTCCGGGCCGGTCCTCGCCCGCGTCCACCAGCACCGCCCGCAGCACCGGCCCGGTGCGCGGGTCCATCCGTGCCACGATCTGCTCGACCTGGGCGTCCAGCACCGCACGCGGATCGTCGGACACCCGGACGGTGGTGAGGATGTCGGCGCTGGTCACGGCTTCGACGTCCGGGACCCGCAGCGCGTCCTCGACCAGGTGCGCACGCAGGACGTCGTGGCGGGCGAGGACGGCGTCGAGCACCGAACGCCAGCGGCGCACGTCGCCGGCCGAAGGCACGCAGATCTCGACCCACTGGCAGAACCCGTCGGCCGCCTTTCCCGCGCGTGACAGCAGATCCCGCATGATCGGCGTGAGCGGGGCGTCCCCGACGGCGTGGGCTTCCTCGGACCGTTCCGGTTCACCGCAGCGCGCGGCGATCCCGGCGACCGTGCCGCCTTCGAAGACGTCACGCGCGGTCAGGTGCAGTCCTTCGCGGCGGGCGCGGGACACCACGCGCAGCGAGGCGATGCTGTCCCCGCCCGCGTCCAGGAACCCGTCGTCCAGGCCGACGTCGGGACCGAGCAGATCGCGGACCACGCGCAGCAGGACGGCTTCGGCCGGGGTGGCGGGCTCGCGCCCGCCGTCGGAGCGGGCCTCCGGCGCGGGCAGCGCGGCCCGGTCCAGTTTGCCGCTCGGGCCGAGCGGAAGCCGGTCCAGCGCCACGAACGCTGTCGGCACCATGTACGCGGGCAACTCGGCGGCGAGGTACTCGCGCAGGACGATCGGGTCGGGTTCGGCGCCGTCCACGGGAACGACATAGGCGACCAACCGGTCTTCGCGGACGATCACCGCCGAGGCGCGCACGTCGTCGTGCGCGGTCAGCGTGGTCTCGATCTCGCCGAGTTCGATCCGGAACCCGCGCAGTTTGACCTGGTGGTCGGCGCGGCCGAGGAAGACGATCTGGCCGTCCGGACGCCAGCGGACCAGGTCGCCGGTGCGATACATCCTCTCCCCCGGCGGCCCGAACGGGTCGGCCACGAACCGTTCGGCGGTCAGCGCCGCCCGGCCGACATAGCCCTGGGCCAGCTTCGGCCCGGCCAGGTACAGCTCGCCGGTGACGTTGGTGCCGACCGGGAGCAGTCCGCCGTCGAGCACATACGCGCGGACCTCCGGGTCCGGGCGGCCGATCGGCAGCGGGCCGGGGTCGGCCGGGTCGTAATGCCAGGTGACCGAGTTGATGGTGACCTCGGTCGGCCCGTAGGCGTTGAACAGCGCCCGCCGGTTCCCCCAGCGCCGCGCGAGCTCCGGGTCGAGCCGTTCGGCGCCGACGACGAAGAACACGTCCGGGTCGACCGTCGCGTCGTCGGGCATCGCGGAGAGGAACGACGGCAGCAGGTTGAGCCCGGTGACGCGGTGTTCGGCGGCGTAGGCCAGCAGGTCGTCGCCGGAGACGCGCACCTCCTCCGGAGCGATCACCGACGTGCCGCCGGACAGCAGCGGCAGCATGAACTGCCAGAAGGCGACGTCGAAACTCGTCGAGGCGAAGTGCAGGTACCGCTCGGCGGTCCCGATCCCGACGATGTCCTCCTGCAACGCGATCAGGCTCGGGACGCCGCGATGCGGTACCGCCACCCCCTTGGGCTTGCCGGTGGTGCCGGAGGTGTAGATGACGTACGCGAGCGCGTCCTCGCTGAGCCGGACGGACGGATCGATGTCCTCAGTGGACAGTACGTCCGGATGGATCACCGGGAGATCCTCGACGTCCGAAGTGGACACGACGGCGGCCGGCTCGATGTCACCGAGCATGTAGGCCAGCCGGTCCGCCGGGTAGTCCGGGTCCATCGGGACGTGGACCGCCCCCGCCTTGATCACGCCGAACAGCGCGACCACGAGGTCGACGTCGCGGCGCAGCAGGACCGCGACCGGGTCCTGCGGCTTCACCCCGGCCTCGATCAGCGTGTTCGCGAGCCGGTTGGCACGACGGTCCAGTTCGGCGTAGGTCAGGCTCCGGTCGCGGCACACGACGGCTTCGGCGTCCGGGGTCGCGTGGACCCAGCGGCCGAACTCCTCCAGCATGCCGCCGCGGTCACGGCGGGGTTCCGGCCCTTCGCCGAGGCGCAGCATGGCGCGTTCTTCGTCGGCGTCGAGCGCGCGCAGCCGGGCGACCGGCCGCGCCGGATCCGTGACGATCTCGTGCAGCACGGCCCGCAGCCAGCGGCCGTAGGACTCGGCCTCGTCGCGGGTGAACGCCTGCGGCTGGTAGCCGAGGCCGACGGTGAACTCGTCGCCCGGCAGCACGATCACCGTGAGCGGATAGTGCGTGGCGTCGGTGATGTCGACCCCGACGAGGTCGAGGCCGGGTGCCAGCGTGGTGCGGGCGCGGCTGGAGAGCGGGAAGTTCTCCATCACCAGCATCGTGTCGAACAGGTCGCCGACGCCGGCCGCGCGCTGGATGTCCGGCAGCCCCGCGTGATGGTGCTCGGAGAGCCGGACGCTTTCGGTGTGCACGCGTTCCAGCACGGTGACCGCGGTGTCGGCGGCGTCGAACCGCACCCGCACCGGGATCGTGCTGCCGAGCTGGCCGATCATGCGCTCGACACCGGGGACCTCGGCCGGGCGCCCGGAGACCGGGCAGCCGAAGACGACGTCGCGGCGGCCGGTCAGCCTGGCGAGCAGGACACCCCAGGCGGTCTGGAACACCGTGGTCGGGGTGATGCCGCGCGCACGGGCGAAGCCGCGCAGCCGCTCGCTGAACTCCCCGCCCAGCTCTACGATGACGCGTTCCGGACGCTCCACAGTGGACTCCAGGCTCGCCGGGGCGAGCCGCGTACCCTCGTCGAGTCCGGCCAGCGCCTCGCGCCACGCCTCCAGCGCCGCGTCCGGGTCGCGTTCGCCGAGCACCCGGTGGTACTCCGAAAGCGGCGGGGCGACCGGGGCCGCCGGGCCGCCGCCGAGTTCGGCGTAGGTGGCCAGCAAGGTGCGGCCGACCAGCGGCATCGACCAGCCGTCCAGCAGCGCGTGGTGATTGGTGAGCACCAGGCGGTGTTCGTCCGGGCCGAGGGTCAGCAGCAGGAACCGGATCAGCGGTGGGGTCGCCGGGTCGAACGGGCGGGCCAGTTCGGCACGGCACTCGGCGGCGACTTCTTCCGGCGGCACACTCGCGAACCGCCAGTCCAGCGTGACGTCGGCGGGCACGACCTGGACGACCTCGCCCGCGTCGGTGGTGTGCAGGTGGACGCGTAGCGCGGGATGCCGCCGCAGCACTTCCGCCGCGGCTTCGCGCATGCGGTCGGCGTCGAGCGAGCCGCTGAGCAGGGTGACGGCCTGCACCACGTAGACGTCGGTGTCCTCGGCGCCGCGGGCCAGGGTGTGGAACGAAAGCCCGGTCTGCAGCGGGGTCGCGGGCAGGACGTCCTCGACCCGGTGTGCGCGTTCGAGCGCGTCGATGTCGCCCTGGTCGAGACCGACCAGTGGCAGGTCCGACGGCGTGAGACCCCCGCCGTCCGGTCCGATCCGGGCGGCGTGCGCGGCCAGCGCTTCCAGCGCTCGCGACCAAGCTTCTTGAAGTTTTTCAACGCTTTCGGCGTCGAGCACTGCACTGGCCGCGGTCCATTCGACGGCGAGCCGGGGGCTGCCGTCCTCACGCACGAAGCAGTTCAGCGCCAGGACCTGTTCCAGCGACTTCGCGTCCGGCTCGGTGACCGCGAACGGGTCTTCCTCCGGTAGCCGCCAGCCCGTCCCGGGCAGTGCGGCGAACCGGCCGAGGTAGTTCAGGACGACGTCCAGTGGCGGGACGGCGGCGAGTTCGTCCCGGGTGAGCGGGTCGAGGTAGCGCAGGACGCCGAAGCCGATGCCGTTGTCCGGCACCGCACGTTTGGCCTCCTTGGCGGCCCGCAGCAGCTTCCCTGCCGCGTCACCGCCCGCGAGCGCGCTGTCGAAGTCCGTCTTCGCGGCCACCGCGGCGGCGGGGACACGCAGCGGATGCTCGGCGGTGAACCAGCCGACGGTGCGCGACAGGTCCAGGCCGTCCTGATCCCGGCCGTGTCCTTCGAGAGACACGGTTTCGGCCCCGACCGGAGCCTCCCGCCACGAGCGGAGCGCGAGCACGAGCGCGGCGAGCAGGACGTCGTCCGGCCCGGCGCGGTAAGCCGCAGGCAAGCTCGTGAGCACCACGTCGGTCTGCTCCGGTGTCGCGAGGGTGACCGAACGCCGTGCGGTCGCGACCGTGTCGACGGTCCGGTCGAGCGGACGGTGGCCGAGCCGCGGGCCGTCGAGCGCGCCGCGCCAGTGGTCGAGTTCGCCGCGCCGCGCACCGGAAGTCCCTTGCCCGGCAAGGAGAAGCGCGTGCCGTCGCCACGACGTCCCAACCGGTTCGAGCGGTTCACCGGCACAGGCCGCACGCAGATCCGGCAGCAGAATCCGCCACGAGACCCCATCGATCGCCAGGTGGTGGATCACGATGACGAGGTGATCCGGGAGCAACGCGACCTTGAGCACCCCGGCCCGGAGATCGAGCGAGTTCGCGAGTTCCGCCGCGACCTCGGCCGGTTCGCCGGTCGTCTCGATGACCACGTCCGACGCCTTCACCGCCCCGCGTTCCCGGACCCGCATTTCGTCCTCTAAATGCAGACGGAGGACGTCGTGGTGGTCCAGGAGTGTTTGCACGCCTTCGGTCAGGAGGCCGGGCGGAAGGTCCTCGTCGAGCCGGATCGCGGTCCATTGCGTGTACCCGGCGATGGTCGTGACGTCCGGATGCGGATCGAGCAGCGCGCGGACGATCGGCGGGGCGGGGACCTCACCGACAGGTTCGTCCGGCGGGTCCGCCGGTGCGCCGATCTCGGCGCTCGCCGCGGCCAGGGCCTCGAAACTGCGACGGGCCAGCAGGTCACGCGGCCGCAGGTCGAGACCGTGCGCGCGCAGCCTGCTGCTGACGCTGATCGCGGTGATGCTGTCGCCGCCCAGCGCGAAGAAGTCGTCGTCGACGGCGACCTCGTCGACCCCGATCACCTCGGCGATGGTCGCGCACAGCAACCGTTCGCGGTCGGTGGCCGCGGCGCGTCCGGCCGCCGCGCGCGGGGCGGGCAGCGCGACGCGGTCGATCTTCCCGTTGGAGGTCAACGGAAGCGCGTCGAGCACGACCACGGCCGCGGGAACGAGATGCTCCGGCACCCGCCCGGCGAGTTCGGCGCGGACGGCGTCCGGGACGACCTCGCCGACGACGTAGCCGACCAGTCGCGGCCCGCGCACCGCGGCGGCGGCCGCGCGCACCCCGGGGACGGCGGCCAGCGCGGCCTCGACCTCGCCGAGTTCGACGCGATGGCCGCGCACCTTCACCTGACCGTCGCGGCGGCCCAGGTACTCCAGCCCGCGGCCGGGGACCCAGCGCACGAGGTCGCCGGTGCGGTACATCCGCTCTCCGGGCGCGCCGAACGGATCGGCGACGAATCGCTCGGCGGTCGCGCCGGGCCGACCGAGGTAGCCGCGCGCCAGATGCGGTCCGGCGAGGTACAGCTCGCCCGGCGATCCTGCGGGCGCCGGCCGCAGCGCGGCGTCGAGCACCCGCACCGCCGTGCCGGGGACGGCGGTCCCGATGGTCGGTTCCCCGTCGTCCAGCCAGGATCCGGCACCGTCCACAGTGGCCTCGGTCGGCCCGTACATGTTGCGGGCGCGGACACCGGACGCCGCGACCTTGCGCCACAGCGCGGGCGGCGTCGCCTCGCCGCCGAGGACGAGCAGCGCGGGCCGGTCCGGCCCGGCGAGCAGTCCGGCGTCGATCAGGGGCGCGGCCATCGACGGCGTGGTGTCGACGACGTCGATCCGGTCGCGGGCGAACGCGGCCAGCAACTCGTCGGCGTCACGGGCGACGTCGGTGCCGTAGACGTGGAGTTCGTGCCCGAACAGCAGCCACATCAGCTGATCGAGCGCGGAATCGAAGGCGAACGAGTAGGTGTGCGCGACCCGCAGCCGCCTGCCCGCCGCGCGTTCGGTCTCGGCGACCGTGGTCGCGCGGTGGTGACGCAGCAGCGTCGCCAGCCCGCCGACCCGGCCGAGGACGCCCTTGGGACGGCCGGTCGAGCCGGAGGTGAAGATGACGTACGCGAGATGCTCCGGGTGGCGGGAAATCTCCAGCGGCGAAGAGTCCAGTGTGGACAGATCGGTCTCGCCGAGCAGCAACTGCGGCCCCGGCACGATCTCCGGATCGTGGGCCACGGTGAGCACCGCGCCGGCTTCGGCGGCCAGTTCCCGCAAGCGTTCGACCGGATGGGCGAGATCCAGCGGCAGGAACGCGGCCCCGGCGTCGAGCACCGCCAGGAGGGCGACGACCAGATCCGCCGACCGCGGCAGCGCCAGCGCGACGACGTCGTCGGCCCCGACGCCACGAGCCCGCAACGCCCGGGCGAGCCGGTGCACGCGCGTGACGAGTTCGCCGCCGGTCAGCCGTTTGTCACCGAACACCAGAGCGGTCTGTCCGGGATCGAGCCGAGCGAGAAGTTCAGATACGTCAAGGAGTTCGCCGTCCGGAGCCGGGGTGGACCACGCCTCCAGCAGCATGTCCCGCTCCCCCGCCGGGACGAGATCCGCGCCGCCGACGACCGGGCCGTCCGGCTCGGTCAGCGCGGTGATCAGGCAGCGCAGCGCGGTCAGCTTGGCGTCGACGGCGGCCTGGTCGTGGGTCCGCGCGTCGACCTCGAAACCGAGCAGCAGCCCGCCGTCCGACGTCGGGAGCACGGACAGGCCCATGTCCTCGGGCGGTCCGCCCGCGACATTGCGCATGGTGCCGTGCGAGCCGGCGAAGTCGAGCTTGAGGTCGAAGGCCTTGAGGTTGATGCCGCGGCCGTGCAGCAGCGCCCCGGCGCCGGGCACCGCGAGATCCTGTGGCAGGCCCTCGCCGCGATAACGCTGGTGCGAGCGCATCTCCTTCAGCGCGCCCGCGACCCGCGCGGTCAATGCGGCCCCCGAGTCCTCCGGGAGCACCGTGACCCGCAGCGGCAGCACGTTGACCGCCATCGCCGGGGTCCGCAGCGCCGCGCCCTCGCGGCACATCAACGGCATCGCGAACACGACGTCGCTCCAGCCGAGCACGCGGTGCAGGAAGGCGCCGTAGCAGGCGATCAGCGCGTCGCCCCAGGTCGTCCCGGCTCGTTTGCCCAGCTCACGCAGGCGTGCCACGTCGGATGCGGGCAGCACCGACCGCGCGGTCACCGTGTGCTCGGGCGGACCCGACGTGCTGCCGCCGTCGTCGAGATCCGGCAACGGCGTGAACCGCTCACGCCAGTACTCCCGGTCCTGTTCGAAGCGTTCGCTCGCGCGGTAGTCGCGATCGGCCTCGACGAGGTCGGCGAACCGGGCGAACGTCGAGGGCGGTACGTCCTTGCCTTGGACCACAGCGGTGTAGCGGGCCGCTGTCCGGCGGGCGAGCATCGCCGCGGTGTAGCCGTCGAACACCAGGTGGTGCCCGAGCTGGGTGAACCACACCCGTGACTCGGAGAGCCGCAGCACGAGATGGGCGAACAACGGGCGGTCCAGCATGCCGCGGCACGCCTCGGCGACCCGGCGCCGTTCGGCCGCCACCCGCGCGTGCGCCGCGGTCTCCGGATCGGTCTCACCACGCAGGTCGACGACGTCCGGCGACGGCAACGGTTCCGCTGACACCTGCTGGCGAGGCCCGTCCGGTGTCTCGAAGACGCGCAGCCGCAGGCTGTCGGCCTCCTCAGCGGTCGCGCGGATCGCTTCGGCCAGCGCGACGAGGTCGACCGGCCGGTCGCCGTCGATCTCGATCACGTCACCGACGACGTAGTACGGCGAGTCGGGCTCCAGGCGCTGCGCGGTCCAGATCCCGAGCTGGGCTCCGGTCAGGGTCAGCATGAAGGCACCACCATCGGGGTTCCGGTCACCGGGTCGGGCACGACGACGCTGGGGAGATCGAAGACCTCCTTCATCAGCTCCGCGTCGACGATGTCGGCGGGCGCGCCTTCGGCGACGATCCGGCCTTCCCGCAACGCGACGAGATGGTCGGCGTAGCGGCAGGCCTGGTTGATGTCGTGCAGGACGGCGATCACCGTGCGGCCCTCGTCGCGCAGCCGCGCCAGCAGGTTCAGCAGCTGGTACTGGTGCGCGATGTCGAGGAACGACGTCGGTTCGTCGAGCAGCAGGTACGGCGTCTTCTGCGCGAGCACGAGCGCCACCCACACGCGCTGACGCTGTCCGCCCGAGAGTTCCTGCACCGGGCGGTCGGCCAGCCCCGCGACCCCGGCCGCGGTCATCGCCTCGATCACCGCGCGTTCGTCCTCTTCGGACCACGACGCGAACAGCGACTGGTGCGGGAACCGGCCGCGAGCGACCAGCTGCCGGACGCGGACGTCCTCCGGCGCGACCGGGTCCTGCGGCAGGAACCCGAGTTCCCGCGCCAAACCCTTGCCGTGGAAGGAACCGACGCTCTTCCCGTCGAGCACGACCTCGCCGCTCGCCGGATTCAGCAGCCGGACGAACGCGCGCAGCAAGGTGGACTTGCCGCACGCGTTCGGTCCGACGACGGCGGTGAACGCACGGTCGGGCAAGTCGAGGCTCAGCCGGGTCGAAACGATCCGGTCGCCGTAGCGCAGGGTCAGCTCCCGCGCGGTCAAGCGGGCACTCATGTGCGCCGTACCTCCTTGGTGAGCAGCCAGATCAGGTAGCCGCCGCCGATCACGGTGCTGACCACACCGACCGGCAGCGATTCCGGCGCGAGCAACATCTGGGCGGCCAGGTCGGCACCGGTCAGCAGCACGGCGCCGGTGAGGGCGGCGGGCAGCAGGCCGATGCCGGGTGTGCGGGCCAGCCGTCGTCCGATCTGCGGGGCCGCCAGCGCGATGAACGCGATCGGCCCGGCGACGGCGGTGACCGTGGCCGTGCAGCCGACCCCGATCAGCACCAGGACCAGCCGCAGCCGGTCCCAGCGGACACCGGTGGTGACCGCCAGCGCGCCGCCGAGCGCGGCCTGGTGCAGTGCCGGCGCCCGGGTGAACAGCACGGCGAACAGCACCGCGAGCACTCCGAACGGGATGGCGACGTCGTCCCAGCCGACTCCGTTGAGGGAACCGGCGTTCCAGCCGACCGCCGCGATCGCGATCTCGAGTTCGGCGCGCAGCACGATCCACGAGTTGAGCGCCGTCAGCATCGCGTTGATCGCGATACCGATGACGATCAGCCGCAACCCGGAAAGCCCGCCACCGAGCGACAGCGCGTACACGACGGCCGCCGTGATCACCCCGCCCAGCACCGAACCGATCGTCAGCTGGGTCGACGTCCCGGAAAGCACGGTGATCGCGAACAGCGCGCCGGTGTAGGCGCCGGCGTCGAGGCCGATCACGTCCGGGCTGCCGAGCGGGTTGCGGGTGATGTTCTGGAAGATCGCGCCCGCCAGGCCGAGTGCGGCGCCGAAGACGAGCCCGGCCAGCACCCGTGGCAGGCGCCATTCCCGGATGACCACGCCGGGACCGCCACCGGAACCGGTGAGCGCGGCGAACACGCGGGCGGGACTCGCCCACGCCGCGCCATAGCAGAGCCCGAGCAGGGTCAGCCCGGCGATGACCACGAGCATCGCCGCGACGAACCAGAGGGTGCGGCGTTCGATCCGGGCGGAGAACCGTCCGCGCCGCAGGATGAGTGTGTTCACAGCGGCGCCGCCCCGTATTTGCGGACGGCCCAGATCAGCACCGGGCCGCCGAGGAACGCGGTCACGATCGCGACCGGGACCTCGCCGGTCGGCAGCAGGACCCGGGAGCCGACGTCCGCGACCAGCATCAGGACCGGGCCGAGCAACGCGGCGAACGCGATCAGCCACGGGATCGACGCGCCCGCCACCCGCCGCGCCAGATGCGGCACGATCAGGCCGATGAACAGGATCGGCCCGGCCAGCGCGGTCGCCGCGCCCGCCATCAGCGTGATCAGCAGCAGGGTGATCGCCCGGACGCGGGCGACGTTCGCGCCGAGGGTGTGCGCGACCGTCTCGCCGAGCGCGATGGCGTTGAGCTGGCGGCTCACCGCGAACGCGCCCAGCAGGGACAGGCCGATGACGATCAGCGGGACCGTGGTCGGCGCCTGCTCGCGCCCGGCCAGCGAACCCACGGACCAGAACCGGTAGACGTCGAAGGTGTCCGGGAACAGCAGCCGCAGGCCGAGGGTGAGACCCAGCAGCACCGCGCTCAGCGCGGTCCCGGCGAGCACCAGCCGCAATGGCGACCGGCTGCCGACGGCGTACACCAGCGTCGAGGCGCCGACGGCGCCCACCACGGCCAGGCCCAGTTCGGCGGGCGCCGACGCGGCGAGGCCGAACGCCGACCCCACCGCGATGGCGAACCCGGCCCCGGCGGTCACGCCGAGCACACCGGGTTCGGCCAGTGCGTTGCGCGACAGGGCCTGCACGAGCACCCCGCCGACGGCGAGGGCCGCACCGACCCCGATCGCGAGTACCGCCCTCGGCATCCGGATGTCCAGGACGACCGCCCGGTCACTCGGATTCCCGTCGCCCAGCAGGGCGCGCACGACCTCGCCGGGGGCGATGGCGTGCGCGCCGATGCCGACGCTCAGCACGGCGACCACGACGAGCCCGAGCAGTGCGGCGCCGAGCAGCGCGGACCGCCCGGTGGTGGTCACTTCTTGAGCAGCGGCGCGAACGCCTGGTCGACGGCGTCCAAAGTGGACGTCGCGGCTCGGTAGGTGGCGGCCTCGGTGTACCGGAACGCGTAGACCTTGCCCGCCTTCACCGCGGGGAGTTCCTTCCACAGCGGCGAGTCGAGGACGTACTTGACCGGCGCGGGCACGGAACCGTCGGCGCTGACCGAGTAGGTGATCGCGTCGGCCTCGGCGAACGCCGTCGGCAGCTCTTCGATCGACGGGTATTCGCTGACGTCCTTGGAGCCGCCGCCCTTGACCTTGACCTGGCCGTAGTAGGTGGCGCCGATGTCCTGTGCGGCGTTGGTGCCCCACGAACCGTTGAACTCGCGCTGGAAGTTGCCCTTGGCGACCTCGCCGTACGCGCCCACGTGACCCAGCTTCAGCTGCGGCAGCACGGCCTTGTACTTCTCGGCCAGTCCCTTGGCCTTGGTCTCGTACGCGGTCTTGACGGCGTCGAACCCGGCGACCGCACCCGCGGCGTCGGCCTGCTTGCGGGACAGTTCACGCCACATCGACGGGACCGACGGGCCGATGGCCACGACCGGGGCGATGGATTCGAGGCGCTTGACGTCGATGTCGGCGAGCACCGGCTTCGGCACCCCGATGACGATGAGGTCGGGATCGGCCTGCGCGATCGCCTCGTAGTTCGTCTCCGCCGCCGTCTCGCCCGCGACCTTCGCCAGCTCGTCGTACTTCTTGCGTTCCTGCTCGTTGAACAGCGGGATACCGCGCTTCCAGCTGGACACCCCGACCAGCGGCGCGCCGGCTTCGAGCAGCGCGGGCACGGCGTAACCGGTGGCGATGACCCGCTTCGGCGAGACCGGGATGGTGATCTGGCCGTTGTCGGCCGCGAACACGCGGGTCTGGCCGCCTTCGGCCGCCTTGCCGTCTTCGCCGGAGCCACAGGCAGTGGCCGCGGTCACGACCGTCAACGCGAGCGCGATCGCTCCGGTGAGCCGGCGAGTTCTTGTGGTGCGCATGGGTTTTCCTCGTTTTTTCAGTGGGTGGGGATCAGTGGTCGTGCTCGTCGTCGAAGTCGGCGACCCCGCGTTTCCAGTAGCCGGTCACGTCGTGGTCGTCCTTGCCGAGCCCGAGATCGTTCTTGAGCCAGCGGCGCAGCGGTTTGATCTGCCCCGCCTCCCCCGCGACCCAGGCGTAGAGCCGGTCTCCGGCGGGCACCTCGATCGTCTGGACCGCGCGGGCCAGCACGTCGGAGGCGCCCGGCGCGACGTCGCCCCGGTGCAGCCAGTGCACCTCGACGTCTTCGGGCGCGGTCAGCTCGATCTCCTCGCTCGCGTCGGTGACCTCGATGAACGCCCAGCCCGCGGCGGTGCGGGGCAGTTCTTCGAGCCAGCGCGCGATCGCGGGCAACGCGGTGAGGTCACCGGCGAGCAGGTAACGGTCGTAGGTGTGCGGGACGATCAGCCCGCCGGGCGGGCCGGCGACGTGCACCGGCGTGCCGGGAGTGACGTTCTCGGCCCAGCCGGAACCGAGGCCGCCCTCGTGCAGTGCGACATCGAGATCGAGTTCCCCGGAAGCCGGGTCGTACCGGCGGACCGTGTACTCGCGCGACGTCGGCGACGGCTTCGGCCAGCGCAGCATGTCGCCGTCCTGCACCGGCAGCCGCGGCTCGGCGTCCAGTTCGGGGAACAGGAGCTTGACGTGTTCGTCGGGCGAATGCGCCTCGAAGCCCGTCGTTCCGGGGCCGCCGAGGGTGACGCGGAGCAGCCCGGAACCGATCATCTCGGTGCGGACGACCTCGGCCTGCCGGACGCGGATCGGGTACGGCACCTTCTCCGCGTGCGCACCCTCCCGGACCTCGGCGATCCGTTCGAGGTGACGGTGCCGGTGGTCGGCGCGGCTCACGCGCCGCTCCCGGTGAGCACCTGGGTCCAGTGGCCGAAGGTCGGCTGCTCGGCGAGATCGGCGAACTCCAGGTTCTCCGCGCCCTCGGTGCGCCACTGCTCGACCAGGCCCATGATCCGCATCGAGTCGAGACCGAGATCGATGAGGTCGGTCTCCGGCTTCAGCTCGGCCGGGTCGCAGCCGAGCAGTTCGGCGACGTCCGCTTGGATCTTCGCTGGGGTGAGGCTCATTTACTTGCTCCGGCGTGGATCGGGGCCAGCGCGGCGAGCGCGGCGGCCGTGGTGGTCAGGGCGCCGCAGCGCTGGGCGACGTACTCGCAGGCCTGGTCGTGACGTTCGCGGGAGAAGTCCGCGACCGCGTCGCCGACCAGGAACGGCTGGACGTCGCGCATGAACGCCTCGACGGCGGTGGCCTGGCAGCCGATGTGCGCGTAGACGCCGGTGATCAGCAGCTGGTCCCGGCCCGCTTCGGCGAGCTGTTCGGTGAAGGTACTGCGCTGGAACGCGCTGTAGCGCCACTTCGTCAGCACGGTGTCGCCCGGTTTCGGGGCGAGCTCGTCCACGACGTCGGCGGCCGCGGGGTCGTCGTCGATGACCGCGCCGATGCCGTCGCCCCAGAACTCGGTGAGCAGACCGCGATCCTCGGCGGCCTGGTGCCCGGGCTGCGCGGTGTAGAACACCGGGACACCCGCGGCGCGGGCGGCGTCGGCCAGCGCGGCGATGTTCGCGACCATCTCCGGGATCGGGGCCCCCTCGTACGGCGCGAGGAAGTACCGCTGCACGTCGTGCACCAGCAGCGCGGCGCGGGCGGGATCGGGCTTCCAGCCCACTCGCCCGGCGGGCAGTTCGGCCTCCGTCGGCAGGGCGTACGGCTGGATCTTGGGCAGTGACACGTTCACTTCTCCTTCGCCAGGGCGGCCAACGCCGCCCGCAGCTCGCGTTTGCTGGTCTTGCCGACGCCGGTCACGGGGAACTCCGGCACCACCTGGACCAGGTCCGGCACCTTGAACGCCGCCACGCCACGCTCGCGGACGAACCGCCGCAGCTCCGCCGCGGCGGGCTCGGCACCGGCAGCGGGGACGACATAAGCGCAGGTGCGCTCCCCCAGATACGGATCCGGCACCGCGACGACGGCGGCGTCGAGCACGCCGGGATGGGCCATCAGATGGTTCTCGACCTCTTCCGCGGCCACCTTCTCGCCGCCGCGGTTGATCTGTTCCTTGGCCCGGCCGACCACTTCCAGATGTCCCGACGGGTGTCGCCGCACGAGGTCTCCCGTGCGATAGAAGCCGTCCTCGGTGAACGCGGTCTTGTTGTGCTCGGCGGCGCGGTAGTACCCGCGGATCGTGTACGGCCCGCGGGTCAGCAGCGCGCCGATCTCACCCGGCGCGACGACGTCGTCCGAAGTGGACAGTGGGTCGTCCGGGTTCACGACGCGGATCTCGTCGTCCGGCGAGATCGGCCGCCCTTGGGTGGCGAGGACGTACTCGTCCGGGTCGTCGAGCCGGGTGTAGCAGACCAGTCCCTCGGCCATGCCGAACACCTGCTGCAGACGACAGCCCAGCGCGGGCCCGATCTTCTCGGCGAGCTCGCGGGCGCATTTGGCGCCACCGACCAACAGGACGTCCAAAGTGGACAGATCGCGGGTGGTCCTCGCGGCCGCCTGCGCCCACGCGGCGGCCAGCGGCGGCACGAGGCCGGTGATCGTCACGCCCTCGGCTTCGATCAGCCGGAACGCGGTGTCGGCGTCCGGGCGCGGCGCGAACACCGTCGCCGCGCCCGCGTGCAGGGCGCCGAGGAGACCGGGTGAGCTGAGCGGGAAGTTGTGCGCGGCGGGCAACGCCGCCAGGTACACGCTTTCCGGGCGCAGACCACAGATCCGGGCGCTTTCCCGGACGCTGTAGAGGTAGTCGTCGTGCGTCCGCGGGATCAGCTTGGGCAGTCCGGTGCTGCCGCCGGACAGCTGGAGGAACGCGACACCGGCGGGGTCCGGATCCGGCAGGGCACGCGGAGCGGTCGCTTCGAGCGCGGCGAACTCCTCCGTGCCGACGACGAAAACGTCTCGCACCGAAGAGATTTCGTCCGCGACGGACCGTGCCATGCCCGCGTGGTCGAACCGTTCGTGTTCGCCGACGGTCAGGATCGCCGCGGCCTCGCTCTGCTCGGCGAAATGCCGCAGTTCGCTGGCCCGGTGCGCGGGCAGCGCGAACACCGGCAGCGCACCGGCCCGCCACAGTCCGAAGATGACGGACGCGAACTCGGGCACGTTCGGCAGTTGCACGACGACCCGGTCGCCCGCCTGGATCCCGGCTCCGGCGAATCCGGCGGCGAGCCGATGCGCTCGCTCGTCGAGCTCGGCGAAGGTCCAGCGCGCGGTCTCGCCGATCACGGCGAGCCGTTCGGCGTAGGCTTCGGCGAGGCTGGTCAGCAACTTGCCGAAGGTCTGGCCGCGCCAGTGACCCGAAGCCCGGTAGCGCGCGGCGGTTTCCGGCGGCCAGGGCACGTGGTCCGGGTTCACGCCACACCCTCCAGACCGAGCGCCCGCAGCATGGTGCCGAACTTCGCGCCGGTCTCGGCGAGTTCGGCCGCCGGGTCGGAGCCCGCCACCACTCCCGCGCCCGCGAACAGCCGCACGGTCCGGTCGCGGACCTCGGCGCAGCGGATGGTGACGACCCATTCGCCGTCACCGTCCTGATCGGTCCAGCCGACGAGACCCGCGTAGTAGCCGCGGTCCTCGGGTTCGAGGGCGGCGATGGTGTCGCGGGCGAGTCCGGTCGGGACGCCGCAGACGGCGGGCGTCGGATGCAGCGCTTCGGCCAGCGCGAGCGCGGAAGAGCCGGCGTCGCCCGCGTCGGTGAGCCGTCCGCTGATGCGGGTCGAGAGGTGCCACATCGTGGGTGTGCCGATCACCTCGGGTTCGGCGGGGACATCGAGGTCGACGCAGAACCGGCCCAGCACCTCGGCCACCTGCGCGGCGACGTGGGCGTGCTCGGCACGGTCCTTTCCGGACGCCAGCAGATCGTCGATCCGCCGGGCGTTCTCGGCATCGTCGGCCACCCTCGGCCGCGACCCGGCCAGCGGGTTCGCCATGACGATCCGCCCGCGGCGGGAGACCAGCAGTTCCGGGCTCGCGCCGATCAGGGTGCGCGGCGCGGGATCCCCGGGCGCGCTGACGTCGACGGCGAAAGCGTGCGCGGCCGGGTCGGCGTGGACGAGACGGGCCAGCAGGCGCGGCACGGCGACGGGGTCGCCGCCGGTGACGTCGAGGCAGCGGGCGAGCACGATCTTGCGCAGGTCACCGTCGCGGATCTCGTCCAGTGCCCTGGTGACAGCGGTGGTGTAGACCTCCGGCGCGGGGCGCGGTGAGACCGACCAGGACCCGCCACCGAGCGGTGCCACCGGTCCCCCCGTCCGCGGCGGGCCCGCCCGCCGCACCACCGCGGGCACCACCAGGCTGCTCGGGGCGTCGGGCCGGAATCCGATCGCCCCGGCCACCACGGGTTCGGTCACGCCCGCGACCAGGGCGGCGTCGAGGACTTCGGCGGCGGCACGGGCACGTTCGCCCGGCGCCGCGTGGACCGGGGAGTACACCCCGTCGGCGAGCAGCGATCCTCGAGCGGACGAGTAGTAGAACGATCCGGGCAGGTACGCCGCCAGCAGATCGGCCGCCTGGTGGACCGGCCTTGGTCGGGCCGGTGCGGGTGAGGACACGACGAATTCCCTTTCGCAAATACTACTGACCAGGTAGGCACTCTTAAGGTGTCTCAGTGAGGAAAGCGCCAAAGACTACTTTTCGGTTAGCCTAACCTAATCATATGGACCCGAAAAGTCTTCGTTGCGTCATCGAGATCACGCACGGAGCGTGGCGCCGCCGTCGACGTAGAGGTTCTGCATCGTGATGTGCCGCGCGCGCTCGGAGGCGAGAAACAGGACGGCGTCGGCGATGTCGGCGGGTTCCGCCATCCGGCCCAGTGGTATGCCGACGCGGTATTGCTCCTGATTTCCCGCGATGACACGGTCCGCACCGTTCTCGTCCGTCCACAGTAGACGTTGCATGTCGGTGTCGGTCGAACCCGGCGAGACGATGTTGCAGCGGATTCCGGAGCCGGCGAGTTCGAGCCCCAGGCAGCGAGTCAGCATCGTCGCCGCGGCTTTCGAGGCGGCGTAAGCGGCCATCCCGGTGCGCGGGACGCCCGCGGCGTTCGAACCGACCGTCACCAGCACGCCGCTTCGGCGGGGCAGCATCCGGCGGGAGATCTCGCGGAGCACGGTGAAGACGCCGGTGGAGTTGACCGCGAAGGTCGCCGCCCAGTCCTCGTCGCTCGTCTCGCAGACGGACCCCGGTTTCAGCACGCCCGCGACCGACACCCCGATCCCGATCGGCCCCAGTTCGCGTTCGACCTCGTCGACCACGCGGGCCACGGCCGCGGGATCCCCGACATCCGCGATGAACGACGTCACCCCGTCCCGGGACGGTATTTCTGCCAGATCCACCGCCGCCACGATCGCGCCCGCCTCGGCCAGTCCGTCCACGACGGCCGCGCCGATCCCGCGCGCGCCTCCGGTTACGAGCGCGACCCTGCCCTCGATCCCTTCCACGCCAAACCACCCCACGTCCCATTTGCTTAGCCTTGCCTAAGCTAGCGGGCGAATCCGGACAAAGCGAGGGACCGACACCGGTGATTCAGGCCACTCCTGGGAAAGCGGAGGTGAGGCGTCGGTACAGCTGGCCGTGAGTGGTAGGTGAGGTTAGAACGGACTCGCTTTTGCTTACCCACTGAGGTGGCTGCGGTCAAGCGTGGAGGATTCGGGACGTTGAACGGCCTGAATCGTCCCCCGTCACGTCGTCTGTCACCGGACTTGACCAGCGCGACCATGATCAACGGAGGATCGGGGACGTTGAGTGTCCCGGATCCTCCGTTGATCAAGGTCCGAGGCCGGCAGCTCAGGCGTAGGCGGCAAATACCGGTCCGCTCTAACCCCACCTACCACTCACGTCCCCCGACCGCCTCGGTTCCGGCGCCCTTGCCCGCTTGAAGTACATGAAGGCCCCCTTCCTGTAGCTAGGCGCAAGGAAGGGAGCCTTCATGTACTTGGGCTGGCGTGAAGGTCGAGTTTCCTCGGCTGAGCCGCGTGAAGGGGGCCTTCACGCGCGGCCCCTGTGACTGCTGGCACAGGTGAGGCCAACGTGGCGCCCGCGATTCCGTGACCTGCGAGACCGACCGCGGCCAGAACCTAACCAGGCAGGGGGCACGACAACGGACCGCGTACGACTCCCTCGCCACGCAAGGTGATCTGCGGGCTTCCGCCGAGCGAATCCCTGGCGGTGCACACGATCTGGTCGACCGCGAGCGCCGAAAGCCCGGCGAGACCGACCGAGACGGTCACCGTGGCGCCGTTCGGCGCGGACGTCTGGTCGAGAACCACCATCCCGGACGGGACTTCGCTGGTATAGCGCCGTTCCCGCTCGCTCTCGTCCGGTCCGGCGGCGAGCAGGTCGACGGGGTTCGCCGGGGTCAGTCCGCCGGCGAGCGGGCGCAGCACCCGGACCGGCTGACCGCCGGACAGGAAGTAGAGCACCGCGCCGTCGGCCGGGCCCACCGGCGCGGGCGCGCCGGGGATCACGCCACTGGGCCGGACACCGCACCCGGCGACGACCGAAACCACCAGCATCAGCAAGAACCAGGTCTTCTTCATGCCGTCACTCCTTGGCTTGGCAGGCGAAGCGTGAAGACCGCGCCACCGCCCTCGCCGTTCGCGGCGATCAGGGTGCCGCCGTGCAGACGCGCGTTCTCCCAGGCGATCGCGAGCCCGAGTCCGCTGCCGCCGGAGCGGGCCCTGGCCGAATCCGCCTTGTAGAACCGGTCGAACACGTGCGGCAGCACCTCGGGCGCCAGCCCCGGTCCGCGATCCGTGACCTCCAGCGTGATCCACTCCCCCGCTTCGGAAAGCCGGAGCGTGACCGGCTTTTCCCCGTGCCGCAAGGCGTTTCCGACCAGATTCGCCACGATGACGTCCAGTCGCCGGGGGTCCAGCCCGGCGAAGATCCCGGCGGGCAGGTCTCCCTCCACCTCGCCCGCCCAGCCGCGGATGCGCAGGCTCGCCGTGACCACCTCGGCGACGTCGACCTCCTCCGGCGCGAGCGCGGCGGCGCCGGCGTCGAACCGGGACACCTCGATGAGGTCGTTCACCAGCCGGGTCAGGTGATGGGTCTCCTCGATGGTCATCCGCGCGGCCCGACCGGCGTCCCCGGAGAGCCGTGGGGCCTCCTGTTCCAGGACGTCCGCGACCGCCGTCATCGCGGCCAGCGGAGTGCGCAGTTCGTGCGAGACGTCGGCGACGAACCGCCGCGCGTCGGCCTCCATCCGTTTCAGGTCACCGACGTGACGTTCCAGCGCTTCGGCCGTCTCGTTGAACGTCCGCGCGACGCCCGCCAGTTCGTCCGCCCCGCGCACGTCGATCCGGGTCCGCAGATCGCCCTCCCCAAGCCGATGCGCCGCGTCGCCCAGCTCCCGCACCGGCCGCAGGACACCGCGCGCGGCCAAAAGCGCCAGCCCGATGGCGAACACGAGCGCCGCCCCGCCGATCAGCCACGCCCGGTTGGCGAGTTCGTCGATGCTCTGTTCCTCCGGGACCATGCTGCGCGCGATGTAGGCCTCGATGCCCGAAGCCCGCTGCTGCCCGCCGGGAAGGAGCACGGTGAACCTGGTGCCCACCACCAGCATCGGCGTGCCACCGGAGTCGACCCGTTGCCAGGCGACGATTCCAGACCGCACCCGCTCGCGAAGTTCGGGCGAGATCAGCGATCGGAGCTGTTCGCTCCCACTGGCGCGGTCCTCGTACAGGACCAGGGAACTCAAGTCGCGATCGGACAGTTCGCCGCTGATCCGGCCCAGCGTCCCGTCGCCCGGCGGCAGCGGGCCGAGCGGGTACAGCGCGGTGGCCTTGTCGACCAGGACCCGGGCGGTGGCGTCCTGCGCCTGCTGGAGGATCACGGTGCGGGACTGGACATAGGTGCCTCCGGCGACCGTCGCCGCGGTGATCACGACGAGCAGGCTGAACGCCAGCAGCAACCGGGTGCGCAGCCCACCGAGCTTCACAGCGGTCCGAAGCGGTAGCCGAACCCGCGGACCGTCTGGACGTACACCGGGGCGGACGAGTCGTCCTCGATCTTCGCGCGCAGCCGCTGCACGCAGGCGTCGACGACCCGGGAATCGCCGAAATAGCCGTGCTCCCAGACGCTTTCCAGCAGATACTGGCGACTGAGCACGCGGCCCGGCACCTGGGTGAGCTCCAGCAGCAGCCGCAGTTCGGTCGGGGCGAGGGCGACGGGATCGCCGGCCTTGGTCACCGTCAGCCCCGCGCGGTCGACGCCGAGGTCGCCGTGCCGCTCGATCCCGGCCGGCACGGGCACTGAAGGCGACGCCTGCCCGCTGCGCCGCAGCACCGCGCGGATCCGCGCCTCCAGTACCTGGGCCCTGGCGGGTTTGACCACGTAGTCGTCCGCGCCCGCGGCGAGCCCGGCCACGACGTCGATGTCCTCGTTGCGCGCGGTGAGCATGATGATCGGCAGATCGCCGCCGGCCCGGATCCGGCGGCAGACCTCGAATCCGTCCAGTCCGGGCAGCATGAGGTCCAGCACGACGATGTCCGGCGGCCGCGACGCGAGCCTGGCCAGTCCCTCCTCGCCGGTGGCCACCGCGTCGACCGCGTGACCGCGTCCGCCCAGCGCCATGCTCAGCCCGTCGCGCACGGCTTGGTCGTCTTCGATGAGCAGCACCCTGGGCATGCCGACGACTATCGCAGCGCCGGCCGGAATCCGCTCGTCCATGACACGCCATCGTGCCCGTCCCGGTTCCGCGGAACGTCCACGGAATGTCCTGGTTCTGTCACGGCGCGATCCGTGCGGAACGGTGACGTTTTCCTCGTTGTCCGCGCACATCGTCACGATCGGGCCGGGACAAGCGGCGTCGACTGTGGACGGTATGAAAGAACTCGTTTTCGCGATGGTCACCCGCGTCCTCGCGGTACTGCTGCTGATCCCGGCGTGGCTGCGGTCACCCCGCGACGCCCGGCGACTGGCCTGCGGATGGGCGCTGTCGCTGCGATTCCCGGCCGAGGACCTCGCCGGGCTCACCGGCGGGACCCTGGCCGCGTTCACCGCCGCGAGGACCGAGGCGTTCTGGCGGCACCGCACCCTGCTCGGCGTCACCTCGGGCCATCGCGACGCCGCCGAGCAGCACCGTCTGTTCCTCGTGGAGACCGGGAAGCGTGTCCTGCCGCCGAAGGATTCCGCGCACGTCCGGGGTACCGCGCTGGACATCCGGCCGCGCGAAGGCGCGCAGTGGCTGGAAGACCACGGCGCCCGCTTCGCGCTCTACCGGATCTACGACAACGAATGGTGGCACTTCGAGTACCGGCCCGGCGCGGTTCCGCCCGCACGGCTGCCCCACCCCGGCTGGCAGGCGGAGGTCACCCGGTGACGGTCACCCGCGGGGCCAGCGCCGCCAGGAAGTCGGCCGCGTCGAAGACCTCCCCCGCCGAGACGACCCCGGTCGCCTTGGTCCGCCCGTCGAGCACCCGCTGGACCGCCTCCACCACGAGCGGCGCGGTGATCGCGTAGATGTCCTGCCCCTGTGCGACGATCCGCCGCTCCTCGCCACCGGACCGCACGACGACGTCGACCACGAACGTCTGCGCGGACGGGCCGTCCGCGGGAGGCGCCGGCGTCTCGGGTGTCACCACCTCGCGGGCCGCGTTCGTGGTCATGTACGTGACCACTTCGGGAATGTCGAGATGACTCGGGACGGTGACGACGTCGGCCATCGAGAACTCGCCGAGCACGGCGCGGGTCCCCAGCGGCGCGGGGAAATCCCAGTCCGACTCCGGCAGCGCGTCGTCGCGGTGTTCGATCCGGCCGCCGGAGAACCGGATCCGCTTCCCGCTCCGCCGCTCCCGCGAGACCTTGCCCGCCGCACGGGTCCCTTCCGTCGGGTGCCAGCTGCTCAGCCCATAGGCGATGTGCGCTTCGTCGGCGGACGTCCAGTCGCCCATGGCGGCGGTGACCATCAGGTCGCCGAGGCCGCCGAAGAACGCCATCGCCGGGATCACCGTCGCGCTCGCCGCCCGGTCGCCGAATCGCGCGAAGGTGTCCATGTTCGCTTCGAGCTCCGCGGCAACGTCCAGGTACGGGACACCCGCCCGCAGCGCCGCTTCGATCACCGGCGCGGCGGTGCCGGCGAACGGACCGGCGGCGTTGATCACCGCGTCCGCGCCCGCGAAGGCACGATCGAGGGACGCCGGATCGTCGACCGACGCCTGGCGGATCTCCAGGTCCGCCCAGGGCAGAGCGCGGAGTTTGGCCTCGTCGCGGCCCACGGCCAGCACGCCCAAGCCTCGCGCGCGCAACTCCTCCACCACGAACCGCCCGGTGTGCCCGTAGGCCCCGAACACCGCGACGTCGTACGTACCCATGGGGTTCTCCCTGTCCTCGACCGATCCACTGTGGACCATCCTGGCGACGGGACACGTCCGCCGACAGTGTCCGGAACGCCATCATGCGTACACTTTCGGACATGAGTACGGTCGCCCTCGCCGCCACGGACGGGATGCTCCAGTTCGAGCTGGCCATCGCCCAGGAGGTCTTCGGCTCGCCCTTGCCGGGATTCGGTTCCCGGTACGAACTCAGTGTCTGCGGTCCGGCGCCGGTGAAGGTCGGCCGGTTCCTCCTCGAACCGGATCACGGGCTCGGCCATCTCGCGCGCGCGGACACCGTCATCGTCCCAGGCTGGGCGGACATCGACGTCGATCCGCCCGCCGACCTCGTCGACGCCGTCCGCGCCGCCCATGAAGCCGGCGCGCGGGTGGCGTCCCTCTGCACGGGCGCGTTCGTGCTGGCGGCCGCCGGTCTGCTCGACGGCCGCCGCGCGACCACGCACTGGGCGCACACCGACGTCCTCGCCGCCCGCCATCCGCTGGTCGAGGTCGATCCGGACGTCCTCTACGTCGACAACGGCAGCGTGCTCACCTCGGCGGGCAAGGCCGCCGCGATGGACCTGTGCCTGCATCTGGTCCGCTCCGACCACGGCTCGGCGGTCGCGAACACCGTCGCCCGCCGCCTGGTCGTCCCGCCGCACCGCGCGGGCGGGCAGGCCCAGTTCGTCACCGCCCCGGTGCCCGAGCAGGACGACCATCCGCTCGGCGGTCTGCTCCCCTGGATCACCGAACGGCTGGACCGGCCGCTGACCGTCGAGGACCTCGCCCGGCGCGCCAACATGAGTTCCCGCAACCTGGCCCGGCACTTCCGGTCGGCGACCGGGACCACCCCGCTGCGCTGGCTGCTGAACCAGCGCATCCGCCGGGCGCAGGAACTCCTGGAGCGCACCGACGACAGCGTCGACCTGATCGCGGAGGCCACCGGGATGGGCAGCGCCGCCACCTTGCGGCGGCATTTCAACCGGACCGTCGGGGTACCGCCGGACAGCTACCGCCGCACCTTCCGCGCGGCTACGGAATCCTTGCCGTGACCAGGCTCGCGACGGCCGCCATCCCGGCTTCGTTCGGGTGGTACGGCACCCGTCCCTGAGCGGTCGAGTACCGCTCCATCCAGGGAACGGTCGCGCAGCCGTCGTGGTTCGCGCTGGCGGCGGCCGCCGGGACCAGCGTGGCTCGCTCCTCGCGGGCCGCCCGCCGGGTCGCCGCGGCGAGCCGGTCCGCGACCTCGTTTTCGAACGCCAGCTGCTCCGGGGTGAGCGGCACGCCGTCACAAGCGGGCCGGGTGCGCGGGACGATCGTCAGGTAGTCGGCGACCAGCACCCGTGCCCGCGGTGCACGCTGGTGGACCGCGGCGACGACGGCGCCGATCTTCTGATGCACGGTGCTGAGCGCCGCGCGGACGGCGTTCTGATCGACCTGGCCGCAGTTCGCGCCGCCGGTGTTCTGGCAGCCGTAGGTGAACAGGCTGCCGACGTAGCCGACGTCGTTGCCGCCGATGGTGACCGTCACGAGCCGGGTGTCCGGCGTGACGGCCTCGATCTGCGGTGGCTGACCGGCCTGTCCGGTGGTGAGGATGTTCGCGGTGGTCGCGCCGCTGCAGGTGACGTCGGTGAGGGCGAGCCCGCGTCTCGCGGCGACGAGGCTCGCGTAGTTCTTCGCCGAACGTCCGCACGCGGCCGGTGTCCCCGGCTGCTGCGGCGGGATTCCCGGTCCCGCCGCGAACGAACTGCCCATCGCGACATAGCGGGCGGCTTCGCCGGCTTGGGCCGGTGGGGCGATCAGGAGGGCGAGCGTGGCTGCGACGAGTATTCGCTTGAGCATTTCGAACCCCTTATCTCACGAAGGAAACCGGTTCCGATCCCGCGATGCCGTCGACGACACCGAGGCCGAGCAGATCTTCGGGGCGTGGCTTCAGCTTTCCGGCGAGCGCGGGGATCTCTTCGGGCCCCAGTTTGAGGATCCTGGCCGCCAGTTCCGGGGCGATGACGGAGAAACAGGCGTCCGGGGCGATCCAGACGCGGTCCGCGGAACAGAAGGCCAGCGCGCCTCCCGAACCGCCCTCACCGATCACCAGCGTCGTGATCGGCACGTCCGCCGCCGCGACCGCGCCGAACAGTTCGGCGATCGCGTTCCCGGCCCCGGCCGCCTCCGCGGCCGGATCGGCGGCCGCTCCCGGGGTGTCGACGAGTGTCAGCACCGGCAGTCCGAGCCGGTCGCCGAGGCGGATCAGCCGGGTCGCCGTCCGGAAGCCGCCGGGTGTGGTCGCGGTCCCGGTCTGCGCCGCGTACGCGATCGGCCGTCCTCCCCGGCTCCCGATCCCGCAGAGGACGCCGTCGTCGATGCCGCCGCGGAGGGTGACGCGGGTGTCGAAGTAGTCGTCGAGATAAGCGCCCGCGTGAGGCCGGGCCGCCGACCGGGCACGCTGGACGGCGTGCCAGCCGTCGCGCGCGGAGTCGAGCGCGCCGAGTGCCCGGGGCAGGTCCGCCGGACGGTTCCGGGCGCCACCGGTCAGAAGACCGAGCCACGCCTCCAGCCTGCCGTCGAGCGCGTCCTCGGTCACCAGTTCGTCGACATACCCGGCCGCGTACTGGTTTTCCGCCGTGTACGCGGGATCGTCGGCGTAGCGCTCCTCCCGCACGCGGCGCCCGGCGAACCCGATCTGGGCGCCGTGCACCGCCAGGACGACGTCCGCGTCCGCGCCGAGGGACGCCCACACGCCACCGGTCGTCGGATGCCGTGCGACGGTGATGTGCGGCAGCCCTTCTCCACGCAGCAGTGCCAAACCCCGGGCGATCCGCTGCAGTTGCCGCAGGGCGGGAACGCCCTCCTGCATCCGGGTCCCGCCCGTGGACAGCAGCGAGACGACGGGCAAGCGGAGCTTGCGGGCCTGATCGAGCGCCCCCTCGATCAGCGCGCCGGTCCCGGTGCCGACCGAGCCGCCGAGGAAGCCGAACTCGAACCGGATCACCACGACCTCGTGGACGCCGAACTTCGCGCGTTCGCAGACGACCGCCTCGGCCGTGCCCGTGCGTTGCCTCGCCCGGGCCAAAGAGGCGGCGTAGCCGTCCCAGCCGAGCGGGTCAGCCATGGAGCGCCCGCTTGAGGACCTTGCCCATCTCGTTGCGGGGCAACGCTTCCAGATAGTGGACCACCCGCGGCCGTTTGTGCGGCGACAACAGGCTCGCGACGTGATCGGCGAGTTCGTCCGCCGTCGGCTTGACCTCGGCGGGGACGATCCAGGCGACGATGCGCTCGCCGAGGTCGTCGTCCGGTTCCCCGGTGACGGCCGCCTCGGCCACCCCAGGATGGTCCAGGAGCGCGTTCTCGATCTCGCCCGCGCCGATCTTGTACCCGCCGCTCTTGATCAGGTCGGTGGCGCGGCGGCCCACGATCCGCACGTAGCCGTCCGCGTCCCGGACGGCCATGTCCCCGGTCCGGAACCAGCCGTCTCGCAGCGCGGCCTCGGTGGCGTCCGGCCGGTTCAGGTACCCGAGGAACAGATTCGGGCCGCGGACCTCGATCTCCCCCACCGTTTCGCCGTCGACGGCTTCGAACGGCACGCCGTCGTCGTCGACCAGCCGCAGGTCGACACCGGGCAGCGGCGGGCCGACCGCACCGGGCCGCCGGTCCCCGGTGGCACGGACACCGCAGTTCATCAGCGTCTCGGTCATGCCGTAGCGCTCGACGACCCGCTGCCCGGTCGCGGCGGTGATCCGCTCGTGGTCGGTGGCGGGCAGGGCCGCGGAACCCGAAACGAGCAGCCGGGCCGCGCCCACCCCGGCGGCCAGCGCGGGATCGGCTTCGCAGTCGGCCGCCAGCCGGTGGTACATCGTCGGGACGCCGAAGAGCATCGTGCCCTCCCCCGCGAGTTCCTTCGCGGCCGCCTCACTGGAGAACCGGCCGAGGTGGCAGAGCGATCCGCCCCGCCGCAGCGGGCCGACCACGCCCAGGATCAGCCCGTGCACGTGGAAGAGCGGCAGCGCGTGGACGAGGACGTCGGCGCCGGTCCAGCCCCAGATCTCCGCGAGCGCGTCGAGGTTCGACGCCACCGCGCGGCGCGGGAGCAGGACACCCTTGGGCGGCCCGGTGGTCCCGGAGGTGTAGATGACGAACGCCGGGGTCTCCGGATCCGGCTCGTCGCCTCGCCACGGCGTGCCCGAGACGTCCGACTCCACCGGAAGCCGCGGCAGCACGTCGAGTTCCGGCGGCAGCGCCGCGTCCGGTTCGGCCAGCACCAGATCGGGCGCGCTGTCGGCGACGATATGCGCCAGTTCGCGCGATCCGGCCTTCGGGTTGATCGGTACCACCGGAATCCCGGCGGTCAGCGCGGCGACGATCGCGACGCAGGTCCGGAGGGTCGGCGTCGCCCACACCGCGACCCGAGTCCGGCCGGCCAGCCCGGCGGCGATCGGACCCGTGACGGACGCGAGTTCGCCGTAGGTCAGGGATTCGGCACCGAACCGCAGGGCGACGCGGTCGTTCCCGGTGGTCAGTCCGGACAGCATGGATCTCCTCCTCAGCCCCAGTTGGGCACGACGAACACGAGCCAGGCGATCAGCGGCACGACGGCCACCACGAGCGCCCCGTAGACGAGAAGCTGTTTGAAGAACTTGTCGCGGTCGACGTCCTTCGCGTTGGCGAGGACGAGCGCGCCGTTGGTGGAGAACGGGCTGACGTCCACCATCGTCGCCGAGACCGCGAGCGCGGCGATCATGCCGACCGGCCCGATCGTGCCCTGCGCCAGGAACGGCACGGCGAGCGGGATGAGCGCGCCCATCAGCCCGACCGACGACGCGAACGCGGACACGATGCCGCCGATGTAACAGAGCAGGAGCGCCGCGAGCAGCGGGATCCCCACGGTGGTGACCGCGTTGCCGACGTAGTCGATCGTGCCGATCTCCTTCAGCACCGCCACGTAGGTCAGCACACCGCAGATCAGCAGGACGGTCGGCCAGGTGATCTCGGAGACCGCGGACCGGCTGGTCTTGGGCCACGCGACGCTCAGCAGGACGGCGACGGTGATCGCGGTCAGGCCCGGATCGAGGTCGAACACCAGGGTGCCGACGACGAGCGCGACCAGACCGGTCAGCGTCACGATCTTGGGGCCGTCCAAGGGAATACGCTGCTCGTGCGGCAGCGGTTCCTCGTCGGTCTCCGGACCACCGGCGCCCGCCGTGACGAGCTGGCGGCGCCGCAGTTTGGTGCCGCCGAGGACGACGAAGAGGACGCCCGCGATGGCGAGGTTCATGCCCAGGCTCGCGAAGAACAGCACGCCGGGGCTGCCCGCGAGATGGTTGCGCTCGACGATCCCGTTGACGATCGAGCCGTAGACGCTGATCGGCGAGAACCCGCCGCCCTGCGCGCCGTGCACCACCATCGCGCCCATGAGCAGCGGACTGATCTTGTAGCGGGCGGCGAACCCGAGCGCGATCGGCGCGACGATCGCGCAGGCCGCCGGGCTCACCGCGCCGATCGCGGTCAGCGCGCCGGTGACCACGAACATCACCCACGGGATGAGCGCGATCCGGCCGCCGACCAGCCGGACGGCCGCGGCCACCAGCCAGTCGGTGGTGCCGTTGGCCCTGGCGATGGCGAACAGATAGGTGACCCCCACCAGCACCACGAAGATGTCGCCCGGGAATCCGGCGAAGATGCCATCGGTGTCCAGGCCACCGGCGAGGGTGCCGACGAGGAACGCACCGGCGAAGGCGAGCGCCCCCATGTTGATCGAGCGGGTCGTGGCGAGCGCGAAGATCACCACGAGGACGAGGATCGAGATCAGCTGGGCGGACATGACCGTCCTCCTTGACGGCGGGGCCCTGGCTAGCGGCCGGACGAACTGATGGCTCACTGGACTAGTGGCTGAGCCACTTTCCCTGTGACGGCGACCACCTGTCAACCCATGAGTGGTAAATTGGCTGAGCCACTTGTCCAGGGTCAGCGAGGGGGATCGCGTGCCGGAGGCGTTGAGCCGGTTGAACCGGGCGAAGCTCTACGAGCAGGTCGTCGAGCGGATCAAGGCGCACGTCGAAGAGTCCGGCCTGCACGCGGGCGACAAGCTCCCGAGCGAACGCGATCTCGCCGAGCGGCTCGGGGTCAGCCGCGCCTCGATCAAGCAGGCGATCGTCGTGCTGGAGGTCCAAGGGCTGCTCGAGTCCCGTCACGGTGGCGGCACGTACCTGCGCAACGATCACCTCGACGTAGAACCGGTCGACGAACTCGTGGCCCGCCGCAGACGGCTTCCGGAAGTACTCGAAGCCCGCGAGGCGATGGAGACCAAGCTCGCGGAACTGGCCGCGCTGCGCCGATCCGACACCGATCTCGCCGCGATCGACTCCGCGCTCGCGCACATGGCGGCCGAGATCGCCGACGGCGGGCACGGCGCCGAAGGTGACCGCCGGTTCCACGAAGCGATCACCGCCGCCGCGAACAACAGCCTCCTCGCCGAGTTCATGCGCTCGATCGACGCGCAGATCGCGGAAAGCCGCAACGAGTCGCTGCGGCAGCCCGGACGGCCGTCGCGATCGCTGGGCCAGCACCAGAAGATCGCCGACGCCATCCGCGACGGCGATCCGAAGGCGGCCGCGAACGCGATGCGACGGCACGTCCAGACCGTCAGCAAGGTCCGCCTGCTGACCTGGGACCCGCAGACCGACTAGACCGACGCGGACAGGGCCTTTCCCAGCCGCCGCAATCCTTCGGCGATCGTCTCCGGCGCGTGCGTGGCGAACGAGAGCCGTAACGCCGACCGGTCCGGCTCCCCCACCTGGAACGCCGAACCGGGCACGAAGGCGACGTCATGGCGCAACGCCTCGGGAAGCAGCAGATCCGTGTCCGCCCCGCCGGGAAGGGTGACCCAGACGAACATCCCGCCGTCAGGGTCGGTCCAGGTGGTCCCGGACGGTGTGATCGCGGGCAGTTCGGCCAGCATCGCGTCCCGGCGCAGCCGGTAGGTCGCGCACAGTGTCCGGACGTGCGTATCGAGATCCGCGGCGGCCAGGTACTCGGCCGCGGCCGCCTGATCGACGGTCGAGGTGTGCAGATCGTTCGCCTGCTTGAGGATCGCGACGCGGCGCAGGAGTTCGGCCGGCGCGCGGAGCCAGCCCAGCCGCATCCCCGGGGCGATCACCTTCGAGAAGCTGCCGAGGTAGATCGCGCGCTCGGCGAGTTCCGGATGGGCCGACATCGGCTCTTCGCGTTCACCGCGATACCGCAGCTCGTGGTACGGATCGTCCTCCACGAGCCAGAAACCGTGGCGCGCGATGACTTCCGCGAGCGCACGACGTCGATCGGGGCTGATCGTGCGGCCGGACGGATTCGAGAACGTCGGGACGAGGTACAGCAGCGCGGGCCGTTCCCTGGCCGCGATCTCGTCCAAGGCGGCCGGGTCGATCCCTTCCGCGTCACCGGGAACGGGCACGATCCTCGCCTCGGCGAGCTGGAAGCACTGCAACGCGGACAGGTACACCGGTTCCTCGACCAGCACGGTGGCGCCGGGATCGAGCAACGCGGTACTCAGCAATTGCAGGCCCTGCTGGGAACCCGTGGTGATCAGCAGATCGTCCACAGTGGTCGGGAGCCCGCGATCGGACAGCCGGTCCGCGAGCAGCCCACGCAACCGCGGATTCCCCTCGGTTGGCGAGTATTGCAGTGCGCGGCGGCCGGGCTCGCCGTCGAGCGCGCGGTCGAAGGCGGCACGGAGGCCGTCCACATCGAACAGTTCCGGCGCGGGCATGCCGCCGGCGAAGGAGATCACGCCCGGGCGGGCGGTGAGCGCGAGCAGGTCGCGCACGGGAGAACTGGTGACACCGTCCATACGACGGGCAAGGGGAAGAGACATGGAAGCTCCTCGGGAGAAACGTGCGGCCCCAGTGCAGCAGCCGGGGATCTTCCCGCGCGAGCAAGCAACTACCGCCACGATAGCAGTTCGCGCCTGCCCTAAGCTGGTGTCGTGCCTCTCGTGGAAATCACCTACTCCCCCGAACTTCCCGAAGCCAAGCTGCGTGAGCTGGGTTCGGTTTTGCCGCATCTCGTGTCCGTCGCGGTGGAATGCCCCGAGGAGCCCTACGACGGTGACCTTCAACCAGGCGACGTGGAGTTGCGCTTCCGGCAGCCGGGACCGTTCGACCGCTTCGGACTGGACCTTCTGGTCGAGGTCCGGTCGAAGTGGTTCCCGAGCCGGGCGGACAACCGCCAGGAGCGGGTGGACCTGCTGCGCACGAGCATCGAATCGGCGACCGGGATCGACGACGTCGGCGTGTACCTCTCACTGCCCGTCGCCGCGTGGTCGCAGTCGGACTAGGGGGTCCTAACAGAACGTCCTCTACTTGCGCCACCTCGCGCCGCGATGCGCGTGAAGGCCCCCTTCCCTCGGCTGAGCCGCGGGAAGGGGGCCTTCACGGATTTGGGCCGGCCGCCGCGGCTCGGTCCCGGGGCCGAAGGACGCTTTCCCTTCGTCTCACGCGGTGAAGGGCCCCTTCACCCCGTCCCCGGCTCTGCCCCGCCGCATTCAAAGCTCTCCGAAGACGTGGCGCCGCACGAACGGGCTCCGGAACTTCCCGTCCGGGTCCAGTTCGTCGGCCAGCGCCCGGAAATCGGCCAGCTTCGGGTAGTCCGCGGCGTGGTGGAAGAGCTTTCCCCAGTGCGGGCGAACCCCGAAGGGCGCCAGGCGTTCCTCGATGACGGGCAGCAGCCCGCGGACGGCGTCCTCGTCCGGCAGCCAGGTGAAATGCAGGGCCATCCGGTCGCCGCCGTGGAACGGGCTCAGCCACAGCTCGTCCCCCGCGACCGTCCGGATCTCCGAGGTGAGCACCACGGGCGCCAGCCGGTGCCCGATGCCGCGCAGCGCCTCCATCGCGGCGACCGCGTGCCGCACGGGCACGAAGTACTCGGTCTGCAGCTCGTTCCCGATGCTGGGCGTGAAGTCCAGGCGGAAATGCGGGATCCGTTCGTGCCAGGGTCCCGGGACCCCGAGCTGCCGCGTGCAGTTGTCCGCCCGGATGCCCGCCGCGTGGGCCGGATGCCGCGGTCCGTCCGCCGCCCGCGCACCGAAGAAGTCCGCGTCCGGCTGTCCCGTTCCCTTGATCCAGACCTGGTCGATCGTGTCGCGGGCCCAGTTCGTGAACATGCTGACGCTGTAGCCGGCGGACTGGATCTCCTCGAAGTGCTCGTAGGCCGACTCCCAGGGCAGGCCGTCGAAGACGTCCTGGCGGAGCTCGAAGGACGGCACCAGGTCGAGGGTCAGCCGGGTCACCACGCCCAGCGCACCGAGGCCGACGACCACGCCGTCGTGCCGCTCGTAGGTCCGCGTCTCGCCGTCCGCGGTCACCAGCTCCAACCCGGACACGGCCGACGCGAGGCTCTGGTTGCGCAGCCCGGAACCGTGGGTCGCCGTCGCGACCGTGCCCGCCACCGTGCAGTGAGGCAGCGAAGCGAGGTTGGCCAGCGCGAACCCGGCCTCGTGCACCTGGACGGCGATGTCGCCGTACCGCGCCGCCGCCGGCACCGTGACCGTCGCGGAACCGGCGTCCAGTTCGGTCTCGACGTCGAGTTCGGACAGGTCGAGCTGGACACCGCCGGGACAGTCCGCGATGTCGTTGAAGCAATGCCGGCTTCCGAGCGCCTTGACCGCGCTCGCTCCGGCGACCGCCTCCTGAACCTGCTCGATCGTGCGCGGACGGAGGAGCCGCTCCGCGGTGAAGATCTGATTACCCGCCCAGTTCGTCTCACGCACCAGGCCCAGCTTAGATTGCCGAGGTCGGCTTAACACCAAGGCTTCCTACGGAGGAGGATTCCCCTGACGGGCATTCCCGGCGAGATGGTGTCCATCGCGCTCTTGCTGGTCGTCCTGGCCTTCGCGGTGATCCGGCCACGCGGCCTGCCGGAGGCGGTCGCCGCCGTCCCCGCCGCCGGGATCGTGCTGGCGGCCGGGGCGATCTCCTTCCCCGACGCGGTCGACGAGGTCGCCAGGCTCGCGCCCGTCGTCGGCTTCCTCGCCGCGGTGCTCGTGCTGGCCAAACTGTGCGACGACGAAGGGCTGTTCCAGGCGGCGGGGACGCTCATGGCCCGGTTCAGCCGGGGGAAGCCGCGACGGCTGCTGCCCGCGGTGTTCGTGGTCGCCGCGGCGGTCACCGTGGTGCTCAGCCTGGACGCCACCGTCGTCCTGCTGACACCGGTCGTGTTCGCCACCGCCGCGCGGATGGGCGCGCGGGCCAAACCGCACGCCTACGCCTGCACGCATCTGGCGAACTCGGCGTCGTTGCTGCTGCCGGTGTCCAATCTGACCAACCTGCTCGCCGTCGCCGCGACCGGGATCTCGTTCCTTCGGTTCACCGCGCTGATGACCTTGCCGTGGCTCGCGGCGGTGCTCACCGAGTACCTCGTGTTCCGCCGCTTCTTCGCCACCGATCTGGCGGCCCGGCCGCGCGGCGGCAAGACGGTCCCGGCCGGGAAGGTCCCGGCGTTCGTCCTGGTCGTTCTCGGCCTGACGCTGGCCGGGTTCGTGGTGACCTCACTGCTGGACGTCAGCCCCGCGTGGGCCGCGTTCGCCGGCGCCGCCGTCCTGGCCTGCCGTGCCCTCGCCCAGCGCCGGACCTCCCCCGCCGCGATCGTCCGGTCGGCGAGCATCCCGTTCCTCGCGTTCGTCCTCGCGCTGGCGATCGTGGTCCGCGCCGTCGTCGACAACGGCCTGGACGAGGCGCTCAGCCATCTGGTGCCGACCTCCAGTTCGTTCCTCGCCCTGCTCGGCGCCGCCGCGGTGGCGGCCGTGCTCGCCAACCTGATCAACAACCTGCCCGCGGTGCTCGTGCTGCTGCCGCTGGCCACCGCGGGCGGGACACCGGTGGTGCTGGCCGTGCTGATCGGGGTCAACCTCGGACCGAACCTCACCTACGTCGGCTCGCTGGCGACGCTGCTGTGGCGGCGGATCCTGCACCGGCACGACACCCGGCCCGATCTGGGCGAATTCACCCGGCTCGGGCTGCTCACCGTCCCGGCGTCCATCGTGCTCGCCGTCGCCGGGCTGTGGCTCGGCCTCGCCGTCCTGCATTGATTCCACTCAGTGAGAGAATGACCGGATGTCCGGGAATCTCTCGACGCCGGGCGCCAGCGTCACGTCGCGGGCGTTCGCGGTGCTCGGCGCGTTCGACGTCGACCATCGCGAGCTGTCGCTGACCGAGCTCGCGAGCCGCGCCGGTCTGCCGCTGCCCACCGCGCACCGGCTCGCGCGCGAGCTCGTGGGCCTGGGCGCGCTGGAGCGGCGCGAGGATCGCTACGCCATCGGCAGGCGTCTGTGGGATCTCGGCCTGCTCGCCCCCGTCCAGTTCGAACTGCGCCAGGTCGCCGCGCCCTTCCTCCAGGATCTCTACGGCGCGACCGGTGCCACCGTGCATCTCGGCGAACGGGACGGCGGCCAGGTGCTCTACCTCGACCGGCTGTCCGGGAACGCGTCCGTACCGGTGGTCAGCCGGATCGGCGGGCGGTTGCCGCTGCACGCCACCGGCGTCGGGAAGGTCCTGCTCGCCTGGGCTCCGGAGGACGTCCAGCGGCAGGTGCTCGCCTCGCTCACCCGCGTCACGCCGTACACCATCACGCAGCCCGGGCGGCTGCGCGAGCAGTTGCGGCGGGTCCGGCGCGAGGGGTACGCGCAGACCGTCGAGGAGATGAGCCAAGGCGCCTGTTCGGTCGCCGTCCCGATCCGCGCGTCCGCCGCCGGTGACGTCGTCGCGGCGCTCGGCCTGGTCGTCCCGGATCTCAGCCGCGGCCGGGCGCGGCTGGTCTCCGCGCTCCAGGTGGCCGCGGCCGGAATCGGGCGGAGCCTGCGGGTTTCACTGAGCGGAAGCGAACGCTAGGAGTTCGGCGGAGGCGCGACCAGACTCCGGTCATGCGAACCCCAGTCGCCATCGTCGGCGCCGGCCCGGCCGGACTGCTCCTGTCGCATCTGCTCGATCTGGCAGGGGTCGAATCGGTGATCGTGGAGACCCGCTCGCGCGAGTACGTCGAGGCGCGGATCCGCGCGGGCATTCTCGAACAGTCCACAGTGGACCTTCTGCGTGAGGCGGGCCTCGCCGACCGGCTCGACCGCGAGGGCGACGAACACCGCGGCATCTATCTGCAATGGCCGGAAGAAAGGCACCATCTCGATTTCGTCGACCTGGTCGGGCGGAGCGTCACCGTGTACGGCCAGACCGAGGTGACCAAGGACCTCGGCAAGGCACGGGCGGCGGCCGGACAGCAGATCCACTACGAGGTCACCGAGACCGCCGTGCACGACATCGAGACCGACAAGCCGTACGTCACCTTCACCGGCCCGGACGGCACACCTCACCGGCTGGACGCCGACGTCGTCGTCGGCTGCGACGGCTCCTTCGGGCCTTGCCGCACCGCGATTCCCGACGCCGCGAAGCAGACTTGGGAACGCACGTACCCGTACTCGTGGCTCGGCGTCCTCGCCGACGTCGCCCCGTCGACCGACGAGCTCATCTACGCCTGGCATCCCGACGGTTTCGCCATGCATTCGATGCGTTCGGCCACCGTCAGCCGCCTGTATCTGCAAGTACCGAACGGCACCGACATCGGCACGTGGTCCGACGAGCGGATCTGGGAAGCGCTCGCGACCCGGCTCGGCCACGGCCAGGACGGCTGGACACTCACGCCCGGGCCGATCACCGACAAGAGCGTGCTGCCCATGCGCAGTTTCGTGCAGCAGCCCATGCGGCACGGGCGCCTGTTCCTCGCCGGTGACGCCGCCCATATCGTGCCGCCCACCGGCGCCAAAGGCCTCAACCTCGCCGTCGCCGACGTCGCCCTCCTCGCCCCCGCCCTGGCTGCTTTGGTGCGGGACAAGGATTCGACGCTCGCCGACGTCTACTCCGACACCGCGCTGCGCCGGGTCTGGCGGTGCACGCATTTCTCGTGGTGGATGACGACGATGCTGCACCGGTCGGGCGATCCGTTCGACCGGCAGCTGCAGCTCTCACAGTTGAGGTGGCTGGCGCGGAGCGAGGCGGGCCGGGCGGGACTGGCGGAGAACTACGCGGGCCTGCCCATCGGGTTCTGATTCGCCTGGTCCGGTTTTCGAGCGCCGCTGGCTAGCCTCGGCGCCATGGACGAATCGTCGATTCTGGACCTGGCGGGCCTGGCCACCCCGATGGCCATCCGGGTGGCCGCGACTCTCGGCTTGGCCGAGCGCGCGGGCGCCGAGGGAGCCACGGCCGAGCATCTCGCTTCCGAAACCGGGACCTCCCCCGGGCCGCTGGAATGTCTGCTCGACCATCTGGTCTCGGTCGGTGTCTTCGCTCTCGACGAGGAATCCGGCCGCTACCACCCCACGCGGCTCGGCGCCCAGATCGCCGATTTCGGGCCCCTGCTGGACATCAACGCCGCCGGTGGGCGCGCCGAACTCGCTTTCGTGGACCTGCTCGGCACGATCACCACCGGAAGACCCGCCTACATCGAACGCTACGGCCGCGACTTCTGGTCCGACGTCGACGCCGATCCGGAGCTGCGACGGTCGTTCGACCACCTGATGACCTGGCGCATCCACCGCGAGGCACCGCAAGTCGCCGAACGGTTCGAGTGGAGCCGTTTCCAGGACGTCGTCGACGTCGGCGGTGGCGACGGCACCATCCTCACGGCGATCCTGCGGGCGCACCCCGGCGTCCGCGGCCGGGTCCTGGATCTGGCGCCCGCGACCGCGGCGGCCACCGCCAGGTTCGCCGACGCGGGACTCGGCGATCGCGCGGGCACCGTCACCGGCAGCTTCTTTGAGCCGCTGCCCGCGGGCGCCGACGCGTACCTTCTGTCCGACATCTTGCACGACTGGGACGACGCGCACGCACGCGCGATCCTGACCGGCTGCCGCCGGGCCGCCGCACCGGACGGCGCCGTCGTCGTGCTCGAACTACTCCGGGAACGCGGCGCCGACACGGCGACCGATCTCTTCATGCTGATGTGTTACGCCGGCCGGGAACGGACGGTCGGCGAACTGGCGGAACTGGGCGCCGAATGCGGACTGGTCCTCCACGACACCCGGCAGGTCTCGGATGAGCGAACGGCGGTCGAGTTCCGGGTCGCGGGCTAGCCGGCAACCCTTGCGGGGGCACGCAGAGCGTCGGAAAGCCACTGCGACACCGGCGCCAGGCTGTCCGGAGCCGCCCAGCCGTTGATCACGGCGAGCAGCTCGAAATACCGCTCCCGGCGAGAGTCGCCGACGATGTCCAGCCAGGCCAGAAGACGGTCGGGACCGTGGCGTGAACTGAGAGCCGCCACCACCCGGGCGGCCTCCGATGAGCTCGGGTCGATTCCGGCGTCCAGGGCTGGGGTGACCGCGTCGCGGATGTCCGCGGCCGCGTCCCGGCACACGCCGATGCCGGTGCGGCCGGCGTCGTGCTGTTCGGCGATACGCCGCATGAGGGCACGGAAGTCCGGGTCCTCGGAAAACTCGGCCAGCTCCACCCAGGCTTCGACCTGTTCGGCCTCGGGATCGTCAGGTAGTTCGGGCGTCATCGACCGGGCGATCCCGGCGAATGCGGGATGCTCCAACCCGCGGAAAGTGGTGGCGAGGAAGTCGCCGATCAAGCGGCGGCGTTCGTCCTGGGTCAGCTTGGCCAGCTGGTGCATGAGAGTCATCTCCTCGGGAGTGGATCCGCGCTTGGTCACCGCTGTCAGCACCGCGTGCCGCAGGCGCAGCACCCGGATCTGGACCTCCATCGCCTGGAGGTGCGCCGCGGCGACGTCGGAAAGGGCGACTTCGCTGTCGGCCACCTTGCGGATCGTGGCCAGGTCGAGGCCCAGCTCGCGCAAAGTGCGGACGAACTCCAGCCGCGCGAGCGCCTCGGTGCCGTAGCGGCGGTGACCGGACACGGTCCGGCCGGACGGCGCCACGACGCCGCGATCGGAGTAGAAGCGGATGGCCTTCACCGTCAGCCCGGTCCTCCGGGCCAGCTCACCGATCGAATACCCGGAGTCGTCCATACCGCCACCTTCGCACCTCCCCTCAGGGGAGATACAAGGACAACAGGAAGACCTCCTTCTCCGGGGTGGCGACAGCGGCGCCATGGACGACGCCGTCGTGCGATGCTGGAAGCATGACCGGCCGCGGCGACGACCTTCCTGTGCTCGTCGTCGACGGGGCCCGCTTCTCCGACTTCGAAGGCTTCGCCCGCGAGTTCTCGCGGCCCCGGCCGCACATCGGCACCAGGCTCGACAACGCACGGCGCGGCGAGGGACCGACGCTGTTCGACGACATCGTCGACATCATCCGCGACCACGGTCCCGGTGGCACCGAGGCTGAAGACGGCGTCTTCCTGGAGTTGCTGTAGCCGACCTGAGTCCGGCTTCCCCGCGCTCGTGCGCTCAGGACGACGGGACGACGATGACTTTGCCCCGGATGTCGCCCGTTTCGCTTCGGCGGTGCAGGGACGCGAGATCGTGGAGTGAGTGGCTTTCGGTCACCTCGACGGACATCGCGCCGCTGTCGACCAACGCCACCAGTCCGGCGAGTTGGGCGGGGTCGTTGCGGACCACGACGCGCGCCGTGGTCACGCCGCCGGCGGGTGGTGCCTCGATCTCGTTGGTGACCGAGACGAGACGGCCTCCGGGTCGTACGAGCGGAACCAGCGCCGCGGCCTGCCGCTGGTCGAGGCCGACGAGGTTCAGGAGGACGTCGACCTGATCGTCGAGCGCGTCACCGAGGGAGGTGGCGGTGTAGTCGATGATCCGGTCGGCGCCGTGTCGCCGGACCGCGTGCTCGCTGCGTGGACTGGCGGTGGCGATCACCTGTGCCGCGGCGTGTTTGGCGAGCTGGACGGCGAATCCGCCGATCCCGCCGCCCGCGCCGTTGATCAGGACCCGTTCCCCGGCGGCGAGTCCGCTCCGCTCGATCGCCTGCCACGCCGTCAATCCGGCGAGTGGCAGGGCGGCCGCGTCGGCGAGCGGGATGGTGGTGGGCGCGGTGACCATCGTCGCGGCGTCGGCCACGGCGAAGTCCGCGGCCGCGCCGTCGATCCAGCCGATGACCTGGTCGCCGACGGCGTGCGTGTGCACTCCTTCGCCGAGTTCGACGATCGTGCCCGCGACATCCCAGCCCAGCGTGAGCGGCAGGTCCACCGGCACCAGGTCGCGGAGCACACCGGCGCGCAGGGCGACTTCGGTCGGGTTGAACGAGGTGGCGGCGACCTTGATCAGCACCTGGCCCGCCGCGGGTGACGGCTGGGCGATCTCTTTGATCCGGATGACGGTCTCGTCACCGTACTGATGAATCCGTGCGGCTTTCATGAACTCGACCGTAGGGTCCATGCCGGAGACGAACCATGTGTCAAACCGCTCATTTCCTTCGCGATCGTCTTCGGCGGCCTAGGCTCGCCGCCATGGACGTGCTGAGCGACGTGCTGGCGGTCGTCCGCGCCGGGCGGCCGAGGTCGGCCCTCGTGACGTGGCAAGGCCAATGGGCTCAAGAGTTCCTGCCGGTGCCCGGCGCCGTCGGGTTCCGGGTGGTGGTTCGGGGCAGCTGTGTTCTGGTCCCGGCCGGTGCCGCGCCGGTACCGCTCGCCGCGGGCGACGTCGTGCTCCTGCCGCACGGCCGCGGGCATGTGCTGGCCGACAGTCCGGCCACGCCACCGACAGCTCGGGCGTGCGACCCGGCCGACGACGACTTCCGCGAGAGCCATCCCCTCGCGATCGCCGACATCGCGGGCTCCTCCACCGTGACCCTGTGCGGCGCCTACGAGCTCGCCCCCGAGGGCCACCACCCCTTGCTGCGGGACCTGCCCGAGGTCGTCCACCTCGATTCCCGTGCCGACGGCCGTACCGAACTGAAGACCGTGGTGGACATGCTCGGCGCCGAGCTGGCGCGGCCGAGGCTGGGCACGGACGCCGTCATTCCCGCGCTCTTGGACATGCTGTTGCTCTACGCCCTGCGCGCCTGGTTCGACGGCACACCGGCCGAGGCGGGTACCGGCTGGGCGGCGGCGTTGGGCGACCCGGCCGTCGCGGCGGCCCTGCACGCCATCCACCGAGAACCGGCGCACCCGTGGACGGTCGCGTCGCTGGCCGAACTGGCCGGCCTGTCCAGGGCGCCGTTCGCCCGACGGTTCACCGATCTGGTCGGCCGACCACCGGCGCGCTATCTGACCTGGTGGCGGATGACCACCGCGGCCCGGCTGCTGCGCGAGTCCGACACGCCTCTCAGCGCCATCGCCCGCGCGGTCGGTTACCACTCCGAATTCGCTTTCGCCGTCGCGTTCAAACGCCGGTACGACACCCCGCCGGGCAGGTACCGGCGATCGACGGCACCTTTCTCCAGTTGACACTTGATAAAGCAAATGCTTGAGTAAGGCCATGAGATCCACCGCCGAGGATGAGCGACTCGATGCCCTGTTCACCGCGCTCGCCGACCGCACCAGGCGCGACATCGTGGCCCGGTTGAGCGAAAGCGAGGCGACGGTCAAGGAGCTGGCCGAGCCGTACGCCATGAGCATGCAGGCCGTGTCGCAGCACCTCGGGGTGCTCGAACGGTCCGGTCTGATCAGCCGGGGACGGCACCGGCAGACCAGACCGTGCCGGCTCGAACCGGAGGCGCTGGAGGCCGCGGTGTCGTGGATCGAGGAGAGCAGGCGCACCTGGACGGAGCGAATGGACCGGTTGGAGACGCACCTCGCTCACCTGCAGCGGCAGGAGAACCAGTGAACGAGGACGAATTCGTCTACCGCCGGGTCTTCCGCGCGCCGCGTGAGCTGGTGTGGCGGTGCCTCACCGAACCCACCGAGCTCGCGCACTTCTGGGGCCCGCGAGGCATGACCACCCCGATCGACGGCATCGTCGTCGAACTCCGTCCCGGCGGCCGCTTCGAGACCCGGATGCTCGGCGAGCACGGCGCTTACCGGATGGTCGCCACCTTCACCGAGGTCGTCCCGCCCGAACAACTCGCCTGGGTCGAGCCGGAGAGCGGGATGCGCACCACCAGCACCCTCCAAGACCTCGGCGACGGCAGCACCGAGGTCGTCATCCATCAGCGGCACGTGCCCGAGGCGATGCGCGCGCCCGAGGCCCGCGCCGGGTTCCTCACCTCTCTCGACAAGCTCGAAGAGCACCTCACCCACCTCACGCAAGGAGGCCGACCGTGACCGATCCCCAGGCCTGGGTCGCGCCGACCTACGACCGGCTCGCCGATGTCCTCGACGCCGCACCCGCCGAGACTTGGGACGCCCCGTCGCTGTGCGAGAAGTGGCTCGTCCGCCACGTGATCGCGCACGTGACGATGCCGGCGCGGCTGACACCCGAGCGGTTCGGGGCCGAGATGGCGGCGGCAGGCGGCGACTTCGCCACGCTCTCCGACACCGTGGCCGCGCGGGACGCCTCGCTGCCGGTCGCCGACCTCCTCGCCCAGCTCCGCTCGCCGGGACTGCACGCCTGGCAGCCGCCCGGCGGCGGTGCCGCCGGTGCGCTGAACCACGCCGTCGTCCACTCGCTGGACGTCACGGTCGCGCTCGCCCGGCCCGCTGTCGCACCGGAAGAAGCGGTGACCGCCATCCTCGACCAGCTCACCGCCGCCGACGGCGCCGTGTTCGGCATCGATCTGACCGACATCCGGCTCGAAGCCGACGACATCGACTGGAGCTGGGGAAACGGCCGGCTGGTTCGCGCCGACAGCGGCTCGCTCGTGGCGCTTCTCAGCGGCCGCACACTGCCCAGCGGCCGGAAACTACCGAAGCACTGAGCCACCGGGGCGACTCGGGACGGACGGATCAGAACCCCGGCCAGCCTCGCCCCAGGAAGACGAACGCGGCGTCCAGCGCGGCGGCGGGGTCCGGCTCGACCCCGGCCAGGTCCGGGATCTCCAGGACGTAGCGGGCCAGCAGGCGCACGGAGAAGTCGTCCTGCCCGCTCTGTTCGGCGATGACCTCCGTGAGCGCGTCCTCGCACCCGGTC
The DNA here is from genome assembly GCF_014654365.1 of Amycolatopsis oliviviridis. GTDB lineage: Bacteria > Actinomycetota > Actinomycetes > Mycobacteriales > Pseudonocardiaceae > Amycolatopsis > Amycolatopsis oliviviridis. The sequence continues at coordinate 464,571 of NZ_BNAY01000001.1, read as the reverse complement.
CACAGCGTCCTGGCGTAGGCGCGCAACGCCGGGGTGGCGACCACCAGGTCCGCGACCCGGCGCGACAGCGGATCGGGATCCGGGTCGAACGGGCCGCGGGTCGCGAGGAAGTCCCGCAACGCCCGCAGGATCGAAACGCCCTCGGCCCGGGTGCGGACCGCGGCGGCCAACGCCGCTTCGCGTTCGTGCCCGTGGCCGAGGATCAGCGCCTCCTTGCCACCCGGGAAATGCGCGAACAGCGTCGAAACCGCCGTGTCCGCGGCGTCCGCGATCTCCGCGACGGTGACGTCGTCGAAGCCCCGTTCCAGGAACAGCTCTCGCGCCGCCCCCGACAGGGCCTGTCGGGTCGCCGCCTTCTTGCGTTCACGCCTGCCCGGCTCGGCCTGTGCCATGCGATCCACGATACATCGAAGTCACTCCGAAAACGAAATGAGTATATATTCGAAGTGACTTCGACTTTGAGGGGGCCGGCATGACCCACTGGGACGTCCACCACTTGCCGCGCGCCGACGGCAAGACCTTCCTGGTCACCGGCGGCAACGCGGGGATCGGCTACTTCGCCGCCGAACAACTCGCCGGGACCGGAGCCACCGTGCTCCTCGGCAGCCGGGACGCCGCCAAGGCCGACGCCGCGATGGCGTCGATCCGGTCCCTGGTCCCGGACGCGAAGCTCGGGCACCTGCGGCTCGACCTTTCCGATCTCCCGTCCCTCGAGTCCGCTGTGGACGGTCTGGGGGTCGAGCGGCTCGACGCCGTCGTCTGCAACGCGGGCGTGCTCCTGGAGGATCAGCCCAGGAGGGAGACCGCCGAGGGCCACGAGCTGACGTTCGCCACCAACCATCTCGGGCATTTCGTCCTGGTGCACCATCTGATGCCCCTGCTCGAAGCGGCGGACGCCGGTCGCGTCGTCACCACGGGCAGCTTCGTGGGCAAGTCCGCGGAACTCGACCTGGACGATCTCCAGAACAAGCGGGAATACCAGCCCAAACGCACGTACGCGCGCTCGAAGCTGGCACAGATGCTGTTCGCCTTCGAGCTCGACAGGCGGCTGCGCGCGGCCGGGAGCACGGTGCTCAGCGTCGTGGACCATCCCGGCGGCGCGCTCGACTCCCTGACCCCGTCGCGCCCGGTGCACCCGGCGCCGGACGGACGGAAGTTCCCGGCCGGGCTTCTGTTGCACGGCAAGGAAGCCGGGGCCTGGCCCGCCGTCCGCGCCGCGCTCGACCCGGCCGTGCGCGGCGGTGAGATGTACGGGCCCCGCGTGTTCGGCCTGCGCGGTGAACCCCGGCGGGAACCGGTCCGCGGCAAGCTCGCCGACACCGAGCTCGCCGCCCGGGTGTGGGCGGCGAGCGTCGGCCTCACCGGCGTCGAGGTCACACGGTGACGTCGGTGGATTCCGGTTCGGACCGGCGACGGGACCTCAGGCCCAGCAGCAGGTCGATGACCAGGAACGCCAGCAGGCTGATGCCGAACAGCGGCACGAACCAGCCGATCGCGGCGGCGAGCACGACGAGCCCCGCCACCAGCGCGGGCGGCGCCTTCCGCCACTGACCGCGCGGGATCGGGCGGCCGAAGGTCAGCCCGGTGGCCCGGGTCGGCCTGCGCTGCCACCACATCCGGTAGCCGAGCACGACCATCGTGACCAGCCCGGCGCCGAGCAGGAGCAGCGCGATCTGGTTGGGCCAGCCGAAGAGCACGCCCATATGCGCGTCGATCCCCCACCGAGCCAGCTTCGCCATCAGCGGGTAGTCGGCGAACCGCACCTCGCCGAGGACCTGCCCGGTGGTCCCGTCGACCGCGACGGCGTCGACCTGCGTCGGCCAGCCGCGTTCGACTTCCGCCACCTGCCAGGGAGCGCCGGGTTTGGTCGGCAGACCGATCTCCACCGAAGCCGCGTCGATCCCGGCGGCGCGGGCCGAGGCCAGCATCGCGTCCACGCTCTCGGGCCGCGCGGGCGCCGGAGCGGACGGCGCTTCGCCGTGACCCGCGTGCCCGGCGTGTTCGTCCCCGCCGGTCACCTTCAGCGCCGGGGTGGCCCAGCCGAGGGATTCACGCAGGGCGCTGACGTTCTCGCCCGCGTACGCCGACCACGTCAGTCCCGTCGCGGACAGGAACAACGCGCCGAGCAGGACCCACAGGCCGACGGATCCGTGACGGCGCACCGACTTCCCGCGTGCGGACTCGGTCTTCGCGGCCTTCTCCGCCTTCTCGTTCCGCCGGGTGCGGCGGCGGCTCACCCACAACACGAGACCGCCGAGCGCGACCACCCACAGCCAGGACGCGGCGAGTTCGCTGTAGAGCCGTCCGGGTTCGCCGAGCAGCAGGTTGCGGTGCAACTGGTCGAGGGTGGTCCGTAACGGCAGCGCGCCGCTGGAGCCGTACGCGACGAGGTCGCCGCGCACCTGCGCGGTGGCGGGGTCGACGAAGACCGCGCGGCGTTCGGACTCGCCGAGTCCCTCTTCGGCGAACAGCACCCGGGTCGTGTCGCCCGGTGCGGGAGCGGGACGGACGGCCACCAGGTCACCGCCGGGATGGGCCGCTTGCGCGGCTTTGACCTGATCGGCGAGCGAGGCCTGGTTCAGCCCGACGGGTGCCCGCAGCTGATCGGAATAGATCCAGGACTCCATCTGCGGTGTCGCCGCGTACAGGACACCGGTGAGAGCGGCGATGAGGACGAACGGGCCGACGAGAACGCCGGCGTAGAAGTGGAGCCGGAGGAACAGCCCGCGCCAGCCGGACGCGCGCGGCGGGCTCGAGGTCGGTTCGGTTTGCGTTGCCATGGGGGAACTCCTGAGGCGTCGGTGGGGAGACGTGCGCCTGCGCCGCGCGCCGGGGTGGTCACGGCACGCGTGCTGAGCCCTGCCGGGACACGGGTCTCGGCAGGGTTTCGGGGATCAGGCGAACGACACCGGCGGGCCGCGCCGCGAAAGGACGTCTCGCAGGAGCGCCTCGGTCGCGGGGAACTTCACCGCGAGCGGGACACGGATCCGCAGCGGTGCCGTCGCGGGCCGCGGCGTGAGGCGGCGCGGAAGCACCGAAGCGATCAGCGTCAGGAGGGCGAACAGGACGCGCTCGGCGCCGGCGAGCGCCGCGACCACCACGAGGGTCGCGACGGCGTGCCCGGCCGCCATGGGCAGGCCGTTGCCCGGGGTGTCCGCGTGGTGGGAGTGCGATTCCCAGGTGAGGAAGGTGAGGGAGGCGTGCATCGCCGCCTGTCCCCCGGCCACCAGGCACAGGATGGCGAGCGGCCCGCGCCGTCGTCCCGCGAACGCGTAGGCGACCCAGCTCAGCAGGGCGACGAGCAGGACGACCACGCCGAGGTCGGGCATGCGCCCGCTGGTGCTGACGTGGGCCCCGGTCGCCAAGATGCCGGTCAGGACCCCCACGGCCCCGCCACGGAGGCGCCTGGCCGGGCCTCGGGTCGGGGTCGGCGTGCGCACGGGAGGCAGAGTAGAGCGCGACCGGGCGTTCTGTCTCTCCTTGATATCGTCCCCCGGTGTTCCGTAGCCTCCCGTTCCTCCGGCTCTGGCTCGGGAACACCGCCTCCGGCCTGGCGACCTGGGCGCTGCCGTTCATCCTCGGCCTGGCGGTGCTCGAACGATCACTTTCCGCCGTGGACCTCGGCATCGTCCTGGCCGCGCGCACCGCGGGATTCCTCGTGGCCGTCCCGGTGGCCGGGGTTCTCGCCGACCGGCACTCGCGTCGCCGGGTGGTGCTCTGGGCGGGACTCATCGCGGGTCTCGCCACTCCGGTGATCGCGGCAGGCATGGGCCGGTCCGTTCTTCTGACCGCCACCGCGGCCGCCGTCGTCGGCATCGGGCAGGGCGCGTGCCGCCCGGCGTTCCAGGCGCTGACCGCCGAAGTGATCGCGGAGGACCGGCGTCAGCAGGCCAACGCCGCGATGACGCTGGCGGTGCGGGTCACGACACTGGTCGCGCCCGGTCTCACCGCCTTGCTTTCGCAGCTCGCCCCGACAACGGTCCTGGTGATCGGCACCGGGGTGCTGTGGCTCGGCACCGCGTTGATCCCGCCGCGAGGCACGTTCGCCCCGGCCCCGGCCCCGGCCGTCGCCAGGACCCATTTCTTCCGCGAGTTCACCGACGGCCTTCGCGAAGCTCGCCGTCACCCGTGGTTCCTGGCCGGGCTCGGCGCGCTGACCGCCGTGATCGCGACCGGTTACTCCGCCACGGGCGTCGTGCTGCCACTGGTCAGCCGCGACCGCTACGACACCGAAGCCGTCTTGGCGGGCGGGCTCACCGCGTACACACTCGGCGCGCTCGCGGGCGCGGTCTTCATCGCGCGCTGGCGTCCGAAGCGGCAAGGCTGGGCGGCATTGATCGGGCTCGGCTGTTACGGCTTCGCGCCCCTGAGCCTGCTGTTCCCGGTGCACCCGGCCTTCGTCATCGCCGCTTACGCCGTCGCGGGGCTGGGCATCGAACTGTTCAACGTCCCGTGGTTCACCGCGACCCAGCGGGAGGTCGAACCGGGGAAGCTCGCACGAGTGTCCTCTTTGGACTTCCTGTTCTCCTACGGCCTGGCACCCGCCGGGCTGGCGCTCATCGCGCCCGCGATCGACGGGTTCGGGGCGGCGCCGGTCCTGGCGGTGTGCGCCGTCGTCTGTTTCGCCGCGCCGGCGGCCGCGGCGCTCGTTCCCTCGTCGCGCGACTTCCGGGTTACCGCACCGATCAAGAGTGTCTAGTTCTTGCGCTCGATTGCGGTAAAGTTTCACCCATGACGCGTCGTCTTGCCGAAGTCGCCCGCAAGGTCGGGGTCAGTGAAGCCACGGTCAGCCGGGTACTCAACGGCCGATCCGGGGTCTCCGCCAGCACCCGGGCCGCCGTCCTCACCGCGCTGGACGTGATGGGCTACGAACGACCGACCCAGTTGCGCGGCGACCGCGCCCGCCTGGTCGGCCTGGTCCTTCCCGAACTGCAGAACCCCATCTTCCCCGCACTGGCCGAGATCATGGGCAACGCGCTGGCCCAGCAGGGCTTCACCCCGGTGCTGTGCACGCGGACCGCGGGCGGTGTCTCCGAGGCGGAGTACGTCGAACTGCTTCTCCAGCAGCAGGTCTCCGGTGTGGTGTTCGCCGGCGGGCTGTACGCCCAGGCCGACGCGGTGCACTCCCACTACCACCATCTCGCCGAACGCCGCCTGCCGACGGTGCTGATCAATGCCGCCGTCGACCACCTCGGACTGCCGCAGATCTCCTGTGACGACGCGGTCGCCGTCGAACAGGTCGTCGGGCACCTGAGCTCGCTCGGGCACGAGAAGATCGGGCTCGTCCTCGGCCCGACCGATCACGTGCCGTCCCAGCGCAAACTCGAGGCTTTCCGCGCCTACGCGGGCAAACTCGGGCTCCCGGTCCTGGACGAACTCGTCGAACACGGCATGTTCTCCATCGAAGGCGGGCACGCGGCCGCGGCCCGGCTGTACCCGCGCGGCGCGACGGCCGTCCTGTGCGCGAGCGACCTCCTGGCGCTCGGCGCGATCCGCGCGGCACGACGGCAGGGACTGTCGGTCCCCGAAGACATCTCGGTGGTCGGCTACGACGATTCGGCCCTGATGAACTGCACCGACCCGCCGCTGACCACCACCCGCCAGCCGATCGAGGCGATGGGCCGCGCCGTGGTGGAACTGCTGGTCAAGCGCATAAACGGCGGCGAGGTGGCGGCCGAGGAGCTGCTGTTCGCACCCGAACTCGTCGTCCGGGGCTCCACCGCCCGCCGGTAACCCGCCCCCGCGTTTGCTTGAGGCGCAAGGCAAAGGTGGCATGCACGCTCAACGGCTTCTGAGGTTGTGAGCCACTTTCACAACCTTCGCCGTTGTGAAAGTGGCTTTCACAACGCTTCCGAAGCTCCGCCACCCACTAGGACAGCAAGACCTGTGACGAAGGGGACTTTCCGCTCGTGCGATGAAGGGAAAGTCCCCTTCGCCTCGCTGATCACCCCTGGCGCCAGTCCGTGAAGGCCTCCTTGAGGGACCCAGAGTCCCTTAAGGAGGCCTTCACGGACTTCAGCACCCGACCCCTACCCCGCAACTAGTCACCTACTTGCGAAGGGGGCGCTTGAGTGCCGAAGGGGCCTTCACCGCGTCTGACGTGGCGAAGGGCCCCTTTCGCACGTCCGCCGCCTCCGCAAGCAGGTGACTGGTTGCGCGAGCGTCCCTCGTCCGGCAAGTACTGTCGCAAAGTTGCAAGTTCTCATCCAGTTATTGCGTTAATCCGGGGCTTCACTTTAGAGTGACCGCAATCACGTGACAGCCGTCGCGATCCCGAGATGAGGCTTGAAGATGAGCAGCACTTGGTCCCCCACCGTGCGCCGCCGGATGTTCTGCCTGCTCCTTGCGGGCGGACTCACTCTGGGGGTGGCCGCCTGCGGTTCCGGTTCCGGTGACAGCACCGGGGCCGGGGGCAAGGTCAAGATCACGGTCACCGGCCAGCCACCGACCAGCCAGCCGTTCGAGCGCAGCGTGTTCGACGCCGACGTCAAGGAGTTCGAGGAGTCCCATCCCGACATCGACATCGAGCCGCACGAAGGGTTCATGGACCCGAAGACGTTCTCCGCCAAGCTCGCCGGCGGGCAGCTCGAAGACGTCTACTACGTCTACTTCACCGACCCGGCGCAGATCATCGCGCGCCGCCAGGCCGCCGACATCACCGAAGCGGCGAGGAGCCTGAAGAATTTCAACGACATCAAACCGGAACTTCTGGACAACTTCCGGAGCGCCGACGGCAAGCTCTACGGCCTGCCGACGATGAACTACAGCATGGGCCTGCTTTACAGCCGCCCGCTGTTCCAGAAGGCCGGGCTGGACCCGAACAAACCACCGCAGACCTGGGACGAGGTCCGCGAAGCCGCGAAGAAGATCGCCGCGCTGGGCAACGGCACCGTCGGGTACGCCGACTACAGCAAGAACAACCAGGGCGGCTGGCATCTGACCGGCTGGCTCTACTCCATGGGCAGCGAAGTCGCCCGCAAGGACGGCGACAAATGGGCCGCCGCCTTCAACAACGACAAGGCCAAGGCCGCCCTGAACCAGCTGCGCGCCATGCGGTGGGACGACGACAGCATGGGCAGCAAGCAGCTGCTGGAAGCGCAGGACGTCCAGCGGATGATGGGCGCGGGCCAGCTCGGCATGTACATGGCCGCCCCGGACAACGTCCCGGTGCTGGTCAAGCAGTTCAACGGCAAGTACGAGGACTACGGCGTCGCCGGGATGCCGGGTGGCCAGGGCACGCTGCAGGGCGGCGAGGGGTACATGATCAACCCCAAGGCCTCGCCGGAGAAGATCAAGGCGGGCCTGGAATGGGTCCGCTGGAAGTATCTCAACCCGGAGCGTTTCGAGAAGCACGTCCAGCAGTACGTCGACGGCAAGCAGCCGGTCGGCTTGCCCGCCGAGCCGACGCCCGATATCTGGCAGGGCGCCGTCCGCGATCAGCAGCTCGCGGTGAAGACCAAGCACGCCAACGTTCCCGCCGAGAATTTCCAGTCCTATGTGGATGCGAGTTCGCGGATCAAGGGCAGCATCGAACCGCCCAACGCGCAGCAGGTGTACGCCATCCTCGACAGCGTGATGCAGGCGGTGCTCACCGATCGGAACGCGAATATCGATCAGCAGCTGTCGTCGGCGGAGTCGAAGGTCAACAGTGTCCTCGCCCAGGTCAAGTAGCGTCCTCGACTGGCCCGCGGCGAAGTCGTCGCGGGCCGGTCGCCCGGTCGCGTCCGCGGCCGAACGCCGCCGGACCCGCTTTCGCCGCAAGCTCAAGGAGAACGTCACCGCGTACGGGCTGCTGTGCGCCGCGCTCGTGGTGTTCGCGTTGTTCTCCTGGTACCCGATCGTGCGCGGTGTGCTGCTGAGCTTCCAGCAGGTCGACTTCGTCAATCCGCCGACGTGGGTCGGGTTCGACAACTTCACGCGCTTGTTCGAAGACCCGCTGTTCGGCGTCGCCTGGCGCAACACGCTGCTGTTCACCGGGCTCGCGCTGGTCTTCGGGTTCGTGGTGCCGTTCCTGACGGCGGTGCTGCTCAACGAACTCCGGCACGCGAAGGCGTTCTTCCGGCTCGCGGTCTACCTGCCGGTGATGTTGCCGCCGGTGGTCACCGCCCTCATGTGGAAATGGTTCTACGACCCGGGTGCCGGACTGTTCAACTCCGCGCTCGGCGCCGTCGGCCTGCCTGGCGGCCAGTGGCTCGACTCCAGCGACACGTCGATGCTGTCGCTGGTGTTCGTCTCCACGTGGGCGAACATGGGCAGCACCACGCTCATCTACCTCGCCGCGCTCGGCACGATTCCCGGGGAGCTCTACGAAGCCGCCGAACTCGACGGCGCCGGGATGTGGAAGCGCCTGATCCACGTCACGCTGCCGCAGACCCGGTTCGTGCTGCTGGTACTCCTGCTGCTTCAGGTCGTCGCGACGATGCAGGTGTTCACCGAGCCGTACGTGATGACCGGCGGCGGTCCGGACGATTCCACCGTCACCGTGCTCCTGCTGCTGTACCGCTACGCCTTCGTCTACAACGACTTCGGTTCGGCCAGCGCGTTGAGCCTGCTGCTGTTCGTCGCGCTCGGCGTGTTCTCCGCGTTGTACGTGCGCCTGACCAGGAAGGCGGATCAGTCATGAGGACGCTCCTCTCCCCCAGCACGCTCCGCAGTCCCGGTGGGAAGATCGGGTACGCCGTCGTCTTCGGCTGCACCCTGCTCCTGTTCGTCATCGCGTTCCTGTTCCCGCTGTACTGGGCGGTGACCGGCGCGATGAAGTCCCCGCAGGAACTCGCGCAGACACCGGCGACGTTCGTCCCGAACGAGTGGCATCCGGAGACCTTCGCCGACGCGTGGGATCAGCTGAGTCTCGGCAAGTACTTCCTCAACACGATCGTCGTCGCCGGCGGCGCGTGGCTGGCCCAGCTGGCCATCGACGTCCCCGCGGCGTTCGCGTTGTCGAAGCTGCGGCCGAAATTCGGCAACGTCGTACTGGGACTCATGCTGGCGACGCTGATGCTGCCGGCGGCGGCGCTGCTGGTGCCGACCTACGTGACGATCACCGATCTGCCGCTGCTGCACGTCAACCTGATCAACTCTCCGGCCGCGGTCTGGCTGCCCGCCGCCGCGAACGCGTTCAACATCTATCTGCTGAAACGGTTCTTCGACCAGATCCCGGACGAGCTGATCGAAGCCGCGCGGATCGACGGCGCCGGGCCGGTGCGCACGCTGTGGCGGATCATCCTGCCGATCTCGCGGCCGATCCTGGCCGTGGTCTCGATCCTCGCGGTGGTGGCCGCGTGGAAGGACTTCATCTGGCCGCTGCTGGTGTTCCCGGACACCGAAAAGCAGACGCTGTCGGTGATGCTGCAACGCGTCGCCATCGACATGCCGCTGAACGTGCTGGTCGCCGGCATGGTCCTGGCCAGCCTGCCGATGGTGGCGCTGTTCCTGGCGTTCCAGCGCCACATCCTGGCCGGGCTCACCGCCGGCAGCATCAAAGGCTGATTTCCGCCGCACTCGGGGTTTCCGCAAACGATTGGGAGGGCAATTTCCGTGACCGCATTGGGGCAGTCCGCCGGATGGTGGCGGAGCGCGGCGATCTACCAGGTCTACATCCGCAGTTTCGCGGACGGGAACGGCGACGGCGTCGGCGATCTCGCCGGGGTCCGCGCGCGCCTGGACTACCTGGCCGAACTGGGGATCGACGCGATCTGGTTCACCCCGTGGTACCCGTCGCCGATGGACGACGGCGGCTACGACGTCGCCGATTTCCGAGAGATCGACCCGCTCTTCGGCACCCTCGCCGAGGCGGAGGAGCTGATCGCCGCGGCCCACGCGAAGGGTATCCGCGTGATCATCGACATCGTGCCGAACCACTGCTCCGACGAGCACCAATGGTTCAAGGACGCGCTCGCGGCGGAGCCGGGATCGCCCGAGCGGCAACGGTTCTGGTTCAGACCGGGCCGGGGGCCGGACGGCTCCGAACCGCCGAACAACTGGAAGTCCCGCTTCGGCGGCTCCGCGTGGACGCGGGTCCCGGACGGCGAGTGGTACCTGCATCTCTACAGTTCGCGCCAGCCGGACTTCAACTGGGACAACCAGGACATCCGCGCGGATTTCGAGGACGTGCTGCGGTTCTGGTTCGACCGCGGGGTCGACGGTTTCCGCATCGACGTCGCCGACGGGCTGGTGAAGGATCCGCGGCTGCCCGATGTCGACCCCGGTGACGAGACGCCGTTCTCCGATCAGGAGGGGCTGCACGAGATCTACCGGTCGTGGCGCAAGATCGCCGACAGCTACCCGGGCGACCGGGTGCTGGTGGGCGAGATGTGGCTGCCGGACATGTCGCGGGCCGCGCGGTATCTCCGCCGCGACGAGCTGCACGCGGCGTTCAACTTCGACTTCCTGGTGTGCCCCTGGGATTCCACGCGTTTCCGGGATGTCATCGAGCGGACGCTGGTGGCTCACGACGAGGTGGACGCGCCCGCGGCCTGGGTGCTGTCCAATCACGACGTCACCCGGCACGTGACCCGGTACGGACGCGAGGGCGACACCGGTTTCGCGTTCGCCGACCGGCTGCACGGCACCCCGGTCGACCGGGAGCTGGGTACTCGCCGGGCCAGGGCGGCGGCGCTGCTGACCATGGCGCTGCCCGGCGGTCTGTATGTCTACCAAGGGGAAGAGCTCGGCCTGTGGGAGATCGAGGACATCCCGGACGAACTCCGCCAGGATCCGGTGTGGGCCCGCACGAACGGCGCCGACCCCGGTCGTGACGGCTGCCGGGTTCCGCTGCCCTGGTCCGGCGACACCCCGCCGTTCGGCTTCGGCTCCGGGGGAACGTGGCTGCCACAGCCCGCGGAGTGGCGTTCGAGCACGACGGAGGTCCAGGCGGCCGAACCGGCGTCGATGCTCCGGCTCTACCGTGCCGGTCTGCGCCTGCGGGACGAACTTCCCGCGCTCGGCCCCGGCGGTTTGGAGTGGCTGTCACTGGGTGACGGCGTCCTCGCGTTCGCCCGGGAGCCGGGGTTCACCTTCGTGCTGAACTTCTCGGACGCACCGGTGCCGCTGCCGCCGCATCGTGAGGTGCTCATGGCCAGTGGCCCGGTCGAGGACGAGCTCCCGACGGATACGGCGGTGTGGCTGCGCACCTGATCAACGGCCGGTCGTGACCCGGCTGATCCGGCCGCGCATTCGTGCGCGGCCCGCCGGGTCACGCCACCGGAGGTGCCTGTCGAGCACCTCGCGGAGCACACCGCCGAGAACGAGGCCGTCCGCGGCGGCTTCGACACAGGGATGACCGCGGAGCCAGTCGAACAGCTCCGAGGACCGCCCGCCCGGCAGCACGGACCGGAGGAGGTCTTCGGTGGTGTGGTCCGCTTGCGCGCACACGTACAGCGCCCACCGATGCGCCTCCGAAGGCGGATTCCCGGCCAGATGCGTGTAGACGGTGTCGACCACGTAACGCGCCGCGTCCGCTCGTGGTGACCTGCTGACCTCGGCGGCCAGGGAGAGCGCGAACGGATTGCCCGCCGCGAAGTCCACAATGGACTCGTGAAGGCTCTGCTCGACGTCGCGCGCTTCGAGCAGGGCCGCGGACTCGTCGTCGCTCAGGGCTTCGAGCTTCCGGAGCCTGATCCGGCCCGACCAGGTCGGATCGACCAGTAGCGTGGCGTCCGGGTCACGCCGTCCCGCGATCACGACGGTGGCGTCGTCGGGCAGCCGGCGGAAGACGTCGGCCGGGTCTTCGAGGTCCTCGAACGCGTCGACCAGCCGCACGGGCTTGCCCATCGCGGCCGCGTCGTCGGCGAACTTCCGCAGGAGTGTCGACTTCCCGATACCGGGAGCGCCGGTGAAGAACAGCACCTCGATCCCCTTGGCCGGCTCCCTCGCGAGCAGCCGCCGGAACTCGGCGCGTTCGCGCTCGCGGCCGACGAACAGCGAGTCCCGTGCGCGGAGAACGGGCGTCCGCTCCTCCTCGGCGCGAAGCACCTTCTCGTGCAGGGCCCGCAGTTTCGGTCCTGGCCGGACCCCGAGTTCTTCGTCGAAGAGGTCGTGGATCGCCCGGTAGAGTTCGAGCGCCTCGGCCCGGCGCCCGCCCCGATGGAGGGCGAGCAGGTAGATCTCGTACAGCGGTTCTTCGAGGCGGTTCCGCTCGATCAGCGCGGGGACCTCGGCCATCACCTCGTCGTGCTCCCCGAGCTCCAGGCGCAGCCGGAGCAGTTCCTGGGTGGCGGTCAGCTTCAGCCGCTCCAACCGTGAGCGCTCGTGTTCGGCCGCCTCGCCGGGGACGCCGGCCAAAGCCGTCCCGGTCCAGAGGCCGAGCGCCCGCTCCAGCAGCTTCGCCGCCGTCTCCACGGTGCGGGTCTGACGCGCGCTCTCGATCAGCCTGGCGAATTCGACCGCGTCCACCTCGAAGGGGTCCGGGTCCAGCTGGTAGCCACCGGACCGCGAGAGGATCGCCGATCCCAGTCCCTGCAAGGAAAGCAGCCGCCGGAGACGGGAGATGTAGGTGCGGATGACGGCCTCGCCGGTCACGGGCGCCCGCTCGCCCCAGAGTCCGTCGATCAGCTCACCGGTCCGGACGAAACTGCCCGCGTTGGCCAGCAACAGCATCAGGACGGCCTGCTGCTGCGGCGAGCCGAGGTCCAGCCGGGTGCCGCCGCTGGTGAAACCGGGCGGGCCGAGCACGGTGAAGCGGTACCGGACTTCCTGCGGGAGCGGAGGCATGAGCCGAAAGGTAAGCGGGCCCCGGCGGCTCCCGCGACTGTCGGACGACGTCGTCGGCGTACGTCGTCCACCCATGACGTACAGGAATGACGTCGTCCGACGGGCGCCGAGGTCCCGGCCGGATTCCTACGGTTGCGGCATGTCTGAAACCACGTACACCGCCGTCGCCACTTCGACCGCGGAAGGCCGCAACGGCGGCCGGGCGACCTCCGACGACGGCGCGCTCGACGTCGGCCTCGCCGTGCCGAAGGCCTTCGGCGGCGCCGGCGACGGCACGAACCCCGAGCAACTGTTCGCCGCGGGCTGGGCGTCCTGCTTCGTCGGCGCCGTCCGCCGGGTCGCGGGTGCCAAGAAGGTGCCGCTGAACGACCTCGCGGTCGTCGCCGAGGTGACGCTGCACCACGACACCGGCGCGGGCGAATTCCACCTGAGCGCCGCGCTGCACCTGGAGGCCACCGGTATCGACCAGGCCACCGCCGACGAACTGGTTCGGGGCGCGCACCAGGTGTGCCCGTACTCCAAGGCGACGCGGGGGAACATCGAAGTCACGCTGGACGCGACCGTCGCCTGAGGTGCGAGGCAGAATGGCGGCGTTTCGGGTTATAGAGGCGTAAGGCAAATATGGGCGCGTTCAAGCCTGAGACGCCCGCCCCGAGTGTCCATATGGGACACTCAGGGAGCGAAGGCATGCCCGATTGATGCCTTTAAGTGCGGTTTCGCGGGGAGTCGCGAGCGGTAAAGCAAAGGTGTCATGCTCGCTCGCGTGCATGTCGGCCTCGGATGTTGTGAAAGCCTCTTTCACAACGTTGAAGGTTGTGAAAGTGGCTTTCACAACACTGCCCTGCCGCCAGACCTCCCGTACCGACCGCTCGCCTGTCTTCGCCGACGTCGCGAAAGCCACGTTCGGGACACCGAGTGTCCCCGAACGTGGCTTTCGGGACGCTTCCGAGCCCCAGGACGCGACCGTCGCCTGACACCCGCTTCCCGGATGTCATGAAAGGGCCGTTCAGGACGAAAAACGTCCTGAACGGCCCTTTCATGACACGACGCCCTTGAGTTCCGCCCGCGAGCTCACCCCGAGCTTCGGGAAGATCCGGTGCAGATGCGTGCCCACCGTCCGATGGGACAGGTAGAGCCGCTGCCCGATCTCCCGGTTCGTCAGTCCCTCCGCGGCCAGCTGCACGATGCTCAGCTCGTGCGGGGTCAGCTTCTCGCGCGCGTCGGGGCCGCGGTTGGGGCTGGATTCCCCCGCGCTCCGCAGTTCACGACGCGCGCGTTCGGCCCACGCGGTCATGCCGAGCGCGTCGAACGTCTCCCGCGCGGTGCGCAGATGCGCTCGCGAGTCGACAGCGCGCCGCTGCCGTCGCAGCCATTCGCCGCAGGCCAGATGCAGCCGCCCGCGTTCGGCGGGCCACCCGTCCAGTTCGGCGCCCAAGGCGGTCTCGAAGAGTTCGTCGCTCGGATCGAGCACCGCGCGGGCGTAACGCAGCCCGATGTGCAGTGCGGGCGCCGGGGTCGACCGGGCCAGCCGCTCCATCTCCGCGACGATCTCGCGCAGCGCCTCGACCTGGCCCGCCCGGATCGCGACCTCGGCGAGGTCCGCGACGAAGTAGACGCGCAACGCCAGCTGGAAGGCGGGATCGGCGGGGTCGAACAGCCGCCGCAGGTCGGCGAACGCGTCGTCGAAGCGACCCTCGCTCGACGCCGTGATGCCCCTGGCCAGCTGCACCGTCGCCAGTACCGGCCGGGCGCCGGCGGCGAGGCCGGTCCGTTCCGCCTCGTCGGCCAGCGCTTTGGCCTGTTTGTGCTCACCCCGCAGCGCGGCGATCTCGGCCTGGACCGCGGTGGCGAAGCCGTACATGAACGGCTGCCCGGTCTCCTTGGCGAATTTGGCCGCCTCCGCAGCGACCGGCACGGCCGCGGCGAGGTCACCGAGCCGGACCCGGCTCCACGCCTGGACGGCCAGCGCCCGCGGCAGTAAGCCGAGCCTGCCTTGCGCCCGCAGCCCCGGTGCCGCGGCCGCGGAGAACCGGGCGGCCAGATCGACCGCGCCGACCTGCAGCGACGCGCTGCCGAGAAAACGGTCGACCTCGGGATCGGCGCCGGTGGTGGCGGCGAGTCCGCGCAGCTCGCCGAGCACGGACTCGGCCCGTTCGAACGGCGCCACATACGCGGCGACGGCGACCAGGCGCGGGTCCGAGTTCTCGACCGGGAGACCGTCCGCGACGGCCAGCAGCGTCCGTCGCGCCTCCGCGCCGGGTTCGGCCCAGAAGCAGCGCATCGCGGCGCCCCACAGGACCCGCATCGCCGGATCCGGCCGCCCCTCCTCCGCGACCGACTCGGCCAGCCGCGCGAGTTCGCCGACCCGGGAGAGATCCTCCCGGACGCCGTCCTCGAAACCGCTGAGCAGCCAGCTCGCCGTCGATCGTTGCCGTGGCGTGAGTTCCCCGGCGCGCGCGTCCCCGACGAGCCGTTCCGCCGTCTCGCGGCCACCGGATTCGACGGCCAGTTCGGCCGCGCGCAGCAACCGCTCCGCCCGGCGTTCCGGGTCCGCGCTCAACCGGGCCGCCTGCTCCAGCGCGGCGACGGCGGCGGTCGCCCCGCCGCGGTGCCGCGCCCGGTCGGCGGCGTTCTCCAGTTCGCGCGCCACTTCTTCGTCGGCACCGGTCGCTGCGGCCGCCCGCTGCCAGGCTCGTCGGTCCGGTTGCTCGCGAAGGGTCTCGGCGAGGGCCAGGTGAGCGCGCCGCCGTTCTTCGAGCGGCACCGACGCGGGGATCGCCGCACGCATCAGCGGGTGCCGGAACGAGACCGTCCGGGGTTCGAGGTCGACCAGCCGGGCCTCGGCGGCGGGTGCCAGTGCCGACGGCTGGACGTCTTCGCCCAGCAGCGCGCTCGCCGACGCGAGTGTCTCGGTGAGCGAACCGGTCTCGTTGAGCGCGGCCACCAGCAACGTCGTGCGCGCCGGTTCCGGCAGGGCGGTGAACCGGGCGGCGAACGTGCGCTCCAGCCGTTCGGTGAGCGGCAGCACCGGATCGGGTGCCTCGGTCACCGCCGACGGCAGTTCGGTGAGGGCCAGCGGATTCCCGGCGGCCTCGGCGAGCAGCCGGGACCGGACCGGGGAGGCGAGCCCGGGGGCGACGGAGTCGAGCAGCTCGGCAGCCACGTCGCCGGGCAGGCGTTCGAGGTCCATTGAGGACAGTCCCGCGTCCCGCAACGGCGACGGCTCCCCGTCCCGGAGGGTCGCGATCAGCACGATCGGCTCGGTGTCGATCCGCCTGGCCACGAACGCGAGGACGTCGGCGCTCTCGCGGTCCATCCAGTGGACGTCCTCGGCGACGATCAGCAACGGCTTGCCCGCGGCCTCCTCCGAGAGGAGTGTCAACGCGGCGAGCCCGACGAAGTACGGATTGGGCTCCGCCGACTCGGCCAGCCCCAGCGCCGCCCAGAGCGCGGAACGCTGCGGCGCGGGCAGGGTGTCCGCTCCGGCCCGCACCGGATGCAGCAGCTGGTGCAGGGCCGCGTAGGCGAAGTTCCGTTCCGCCTCGACGGCGGTCGTGCGCAGCACCCGCAGGCCCCCGACCGTCGCCGCGGCCACGGCCTCCGTCACGACGGCGGATTTGCCGATGCCGGGTTCCCCCTGGATGAGGACCCCGGCGCAGCCCGCGGCGGGCCCGTCGACGAGCTCGCTCAGGTCCTTGAGCTCGGCTTCCCGTCCGAAAAGCGGCATGGTGCGGCATTCCTCCCCTGGGCCGGACGGCCCAGTCCGACGATACCCAAACGGTCCGGTTAGGACTTCCCGGCGGCGTCCACAGGATGTAGACGGCGTGTCAACACGTCCCGCCTACCTTCGGTCCCATGCACAAGGCTTCCCGGTTCACGCTCGCCCTCGCGCTCGCCGGCCTGGTCGTCGGGCTCGCCCCCGCGACCGCGAACGCCACCCCCGGCCGCGGGGTCAGCGCCGTGACGGTCTTCGACCAGGTGACCGGCGGCACGCAGTACGTCCTGAAAGAGATCACGCTGGCGCCCGGCGGCAGCACCGGCTGGCACTTCCACCCCGGATCCGTGACCGGCGTGGTCGAACGCGGCGTGCTGAGCCACCACGACGCGACCTGCGCGAGTGACGGCGTCTATCACCCGGGGCAGGCGATCTCCGAGGCGAGCGGGCCCGGCTATGTCCACATCGGACGCAACCTGGGCGCGGAGCCGGTCGTGCTCGAAGTGCTCTACCGGGTGCCCGCCGGCCAGGCACTGGCCGTGGACGTGCCCAACCCTGGCTGTTCTTTCGAATAACCGGCAAAGGAAAGTGATGAGACGCAAGAAGATGTTCCTGGCGGCGGCGCCGCTGGCGGCCTTGCTGCCGCTGGTGCTGACCTCCGTCACGCAGTCGGCGCCCGCCCAGGCGGCGACGTCGTCGTGCGCGGCGGTGCCCGTGGCGGCGCCCTCGGGCGCGCGGATCGAAACGGTCGAGGCGGTACAGAAACCGGGCGGGACCGTCACGTTCCCGCCCACCCCGTTCTCGGCTCCCGCCCCGATCACCGGCGTGCCCGCGTACTGCGAGATCACCGTCACGCTGACCCACGGCACGGCGGGCGACCACGTGAAGGTCGCCGTCGCGCTGCCGCGGACCGGGTGGACGGGCAGGCTCCAGGCGGTCGGCGGCAGCGCCTACACCGCCGGTGACTTCGGCGCCCCGCTCGTCCAGGCGGTCAAGGACGGCTACAGCGGCGTGACGACCGACGCCGGTGTGCCCCTGACCTTCCTCGACACCTCGTGGGCGCTCACTCCCCAGGGCGAGATCAACAAACCGCTGGTGACGAACTTCGCGACCCGGTCCGTGCATGAAGCCGCCGTGATCGGGAAGGACGTGACCCAGAAGTTCTATCAGCGGGCCGTCGGCTACTCGTACTGGAACGGCTGCTCGACCGGTGGCCGTCAAGGCTACTCGGAAGCGCAGCGCTATCCCGGCGACTTCGACGGCGTCCTGGCGAACGCGCCCGCAGTGCACTGGGCGGAGTTCGCGGTCGCGACCCTCTGGCCGCGCGTCGTGATGAACCAGGAGAAGACCTACCCGGCGACCTGCGTCTTCACCGCGTTCCAGCAGGCCGCGATCAAGGCCTGCGACGGCCGGGACGGCGTCTCCAACGGCATCGTGGACCGGCCGGACGAGTGCAGCTACGACCCGCGCTCCCTCATCGGCACGAAGGTGCTCTGTGAGGGCAAAGAGGTCACCGTCACCGCGGCGGACGCCGAGGTCGTGCGCAAGATCTGGGCCGGGCCGACCGACGAACACGGGCGGCGGCTGTGGGCCGGGCTTCCCAAGGGCGCGGATTTCGGCCCGGTGACGACCGCCCCGGGATTCCCGGTGGCCACAGGCTGGGTGAAGACCTTCCTGAAGAAGCAGCCCGGGTTCGACACCGAGAAGCTCACCTACCGTCAGTTCGCCGACCTGTTCCGCCAGTCGGTGCGAGAGTACGACCAGGTCATCGGGACCTCCGACCCCGATCTGTCGGACTTCCGCCGCGCGGGCGGCAAGCTGATCACCTTCGTCGGCAGCGACGACCAGCTGATCCCGCCGGGCGGCACGCTCCAGTACCGCCGCGAGGTGGAGCGGGAGATGGGCGGCCCGAGGCGGGTCGACGACTTCTACCGCTTGTTCCTCGCCCCGGGTGTCGCGCACTGCTTCGGCGGCGCGGGCGCTGCGCCGACGAACGCGCTGGGCGCGCTCGTCGACTGGGTCGAACACGGCAAGGCACCGGCGACCCTGCCGGCGGCGAACGCCGACAAGACCCTCACCCGCGATCTCTGCCCGTATCCGCAGGTCTCGCGCTACCGCGGTCACGGTGATCCGGCGGTCGCCACGAGCTACCGCTGCACCGCCCGCTGAGGCCCTCCCCACCCGTGCCCGTCGTGCCGCCGCCCCCATCGGCACGACGGGCACTTCCTCACTCTGTGAGAACTTCCGGCGTTACCTTTGCCCTACCCCTCGAAAGTACGGTATTGACGACGAGAGGCCTCGCGACGATCAAACCGTGCGAATCGGGAAAATCCCCCACGGGGGCGGTCAGATTCATTGCACCGCAACGGAATCGCCTGCCGGATCACCACGAACAACCGTCATATCACCCCGCGTTCAAGCCGGGCGATATGACCCAAATGGTATGTACCAGTCCGTGAACACGCCTCGTACGGTCGGGAACGAATCTCCCTCCCCCGCCCGTTTCCGAGGAAAGCGTCGACATGAACAGAAAGATCCTCGCCGCCACAGCCGCGGCCATAACCGGGGCAGGCCTGCTCACCGCCATCGCGCTCACCCCCAGCGCGAGTGCCGGTCAGCAGGCCTCCTCGGGAGACCAGGCACAGTCCGAAATGCTGGCCGCGATGGCCCGGGACTTCAAGATCAGCCCCGACCAGGCCAAGGCCCGGATCGCGAGCGAGCAGCGCGCCGCGATCGCCGACAACACCCTGAAGAAGCAGCTCGGCACCTCGTACGCCGGCTCGTGGCTGGACTCGTCCGGGACCACGCTCACCGTGGCGGTCACCGACGCCGCCCAGGCCGACCTGGTGCGCGCCGCCGGCGCGACCCCGAAGACCGTCGCCCGCAGCGCCGCCGACCTCGACGCGGCGAAGCTGCGGCTGGACGCCAAGTCCACCAAGGCACCGAAGACCGTTCCCGGCTGGTACACCGACGTCGTCACCAACTCGATCGTCGTGCTGGCCAACGCCGGTGGCGAGGCCGCCGCGAAGTCGTGGGCGGCCGACTCCGGCGTGCCTTCCAACCTGTTCCGGATCGAGGCGAGCACCGAGCAGCCACGCCCGCTGATCGACATCATCGGCGGCAACGCCTACACCTTCGGCTCGGGCCGCTGCTCCATCGGTTTCGCGGTCGAGGGCGGCTTCGTCACCGCCGGTCACTGCGGCACCACCGGCACCCGGACGTCGAACCCGAGCGGTTCCGTCGCCGGCTCCAGCTTCCCCGGCAACGACTACGCCTGGGTCCGCGCCGACGCGGGCAACACCCCGCGTGCGCTCGTGAACCGTTACCCCGGCACCGTGCCGGTCGCCGGTTCGACCGAGGCCGCGGTGAACTCGTCGGTCTGCCGTTCCGGTTCCACCACCGGCTGGCGCTGCGGCACCATCCTGCAGAAGAACACCTCGGTCACCTACCCCGAGGGCACCATCACCGGCCTGACCCGGACGAACGCCTGCGCCGAACCCGGTGACTCGGGCGGTTCGTGGCTCACCGGCGACCAGGCGCAGGGTGTCACCTCGGGTGGCTCCGGCAACTGCACCTCCGGCGGCACCATCTACTTCCAGCCGGTGACGGAGATCCTGAGCGTCTACAACCTGCGCCTGACGGTCAGCGGCAACCAGCCGACGACCACCACCAGGCCGACGACGACCACGCCTACGACCACGACCGGGCCGACGACGTCGAACCCGCCGGGCGGCACCTGGGCGCCGTACACCTACTACGGCTCCGGCGCGACCGCCAGCTACGGCGGCAGCAACTATCGCGTGATCCAGCCGCACACCTCCATGCCCGGCTGGGAACCGCCGAACGTGCCCGCGCTTTGGGAACTCGCCTGACCTGGGCCGCCCCCGGTGACCTCACCTCGCCGGGGGCGGCTCCTCCCCCTGACGACGGCGCGCTGACGGCGGATCTCGAATCCCTCGTCCCCCGCGCCAGCCGCGGTGACCCCGCGGCCACGAACGAGTTGATGTGCCTCGTCCAGCCGGTCGTCGCGGACTACTGCCGCAGCCGGATGGGCGGGGTGGACGTACGCGTGGTCGCCGCCGAGGACATCGCGCAGGAGACCTGCCTGGCGGTCCTCACCAAGCTTCCCACCACCCGGGCCACCGGCGGTTCCTTCCTCACCGCCGTCCTCCGGATCGCCGCCCGGAAGGTCGCCGCAGCCTTCCGGTGGCGAGCGCGGGACAGATCTGAGCCCACGCCCGACCCGCCCGAACGCGCGACGCCCGAGACCGACGAACCCGAGTGGCACGCCCTCGCCGCCGACGGCCACGACCGGCTGACCCGGTTGATGAGCGCCCTGCCCGACATCCAGCGCGAGATCATCCGCTTGCGGATCACCGTCGGCATGTCGGCCCCCGAGACGGGAGCGGTCCTGCGGGTGAGCCCCGGCATGGTCCGGGTCGCCCAGCATCGCGCCCTGCAGAAACTCCGCACGATCATCAGCGAGGACGACCTGTGATCAGCCCCCTCATCGGCCCCGGGGACGGCCATACTTGGCCGGTGGAAATCGATGTCCGGCATCTGCGCCTCCTCGACGCGATCGCGTCGGCGGGCAGCATCGCGAAGGCCGCCACCGCGCTCGGGCTGTCTCAGCCCGCGCTGAGCGCGCAGCTCCACCGGGTCGAGCGGGCGCTGGAGCGGACGGTGTTCGAACGGGACCGCAACGGCGTGCGGCCCACCGCGCTGGGCGAGGTGCTCTTGAACCACGCGCGGCGCGTCCTGGCCGCGGCGGACGAGCTCGACCTGGCGATCCGCCGGTTCCACCGCGCACCGTCGGAGGGCCTGCTCCGGATCGGCGCGCTCCCGACGGTCTTCGCCGAGGCGTTGAGCGGCGTGGTCGCCGCGGCCGCCCCCGGACGTCCGGTCGAACTGCTCGCGGTGACCAGCAGGACCGCGTTGTTCTCGTCGCTGCTCGACGGCACGGTGGAACTGGCGCTGTACGTGGACCATCCCGGTCAGGAGATCGTTCCGCCGGACGGCGTCCACATGCTTCCCGTCGGGACGGAACCGGTCTTCGTGATCGTGTCCTCGAAGCATCCTGTCGCCGGGCGCGGCGAGGTCTCACTGTCCGAGCTCACCGATTCGGCGTGGCTGGCCGTGGCGGGCGGGGACGACGAGTTCCACGACCACCTGACCGACCAATGCGCCCGGGCCGGTCTCGGCACGATCACCGTACAGGAGCTGGAACCGATGGTGCTGCGGCAGACCGTCCGGCGCGATCCTCGCGCGGTGGCGCTGGCCCAATCCCTCGATTCCGGTTCGACGATGCCGGGTTCGGTGGTGGCCCTGCGGGGTGTGCCGCTGAGGACACGGCATCTCCTGCTGTGGCGCGACGGATCAGCGGTCGACGTCCCCGCCGTCCGGAGTGGACTGGTCCACGCGATCACCGAGCTGGCCGCCCTCCGGCATCGTCTCCCCGAGTGGGCCGCGGCCAACCCCGGCTGGCTCGGCACCTGACCTCGCCTCCTCGAAGGAGCCCACCGTGGTCGTCCACTGTGGATTATCGGCCAGCCAGGCTCGATACAGGTCCGGGACTTCCATGACGGCGTGCTGTGCCCGCACGAGTTCCGCCCACAGCGCGCGGACCGCGTTCCCGGCCAACGGCCCGCGCTCGTGCCAGTACAGCCGGGTGGTCATGCGCAGCGGGTTGCCGCGCAACGGGATGACCTCGATCCCGCTGCGGCGCCGGGCGGCGGGCACCATCGGCAGGACGGCCTCGCCCAGTTCGCACAGCTGTGCGCAGACGCTCGGCGGCAGGGTACGGATCCCGGGGCTGAACCCGGCCGCCCGGCAGACGTCACCGAGGTAGCCGGTGAACTCCGTGTCGTCGAGGTCCGCGGTGTCGGCGACGCTCAGCCAGCGTTCACCGGCGAGCTCCTCCAGCGCGATCTCGGACCGGCCCGCGAGCCGGTGATGCCCGGCGACCGCCACGAACATCGGTTCCCTCGCGACGGTGACGCGGCCGATCTCCGGCGGAGGAGCGTGGACGTAGCCGGGGAAGTCGACCACGACGAGCAGTTCGAGCCGATGGTCGGCGAGCAGGTCCAGTGCCGCCGGGACGCTCAGCGCGCCCCGGACCTCGACCCCGGTGGACAGCACCCGCGGCACGGCCACCGCCAGGTTCCCCACCAGCTGGCCGGGGATCCCGCAGATCCGGACGGGATCGGGCAGCGTGCCGTATCGGTTGCGGTCCAATGCGGACTCGAGGCGGGCCAGTTCGTCCAGGACGGCACGCGCGTGGGCCACGACCAGCTCGCCCAGCGGCGTGATCCGCGCGCCGTGCCGGTCCCGATGGAACAGTGGGCCGCCGGCGGCGCGTTCCGCCCGGCGCAGGCTTTCGGTGACGGTGGGCTGGGTGAGGCCGAGGGCGGCCGCGGCGGCGGACAGCGTCCCCGTCTCGGCGATGGCGCGGACCACCCGCAACTGCCGGAACCCCAGTTCCATAGACGAACGCTATACAAAGCCGGGAGTTCTCCGGAAGCCCTCGCGCGGCGAAGGTGAATCAGACATATCCCCTTCAATGTCGAGGAGGACTCCCCATGAGACTGCGTACCCTGCTGCGCGCCGCTCTGATCCCGCTGGTCGCGGGCGCGGCGGCGCTGTCCGTGTCATCGCCGGTGGCGGCGCAGGAACCGGGACAGGTCGGACCGGCCATCGTCGGTGGCGGACAGGCGTCCGGCGACTTCCCGTGGATCGCTTCGCTCCAGGTCAACGGCCGCCATGGCTGCGGCGGATCCCTGATCGCTTCGCAGTGGGTGCTGACCGCGGCGCACTGCATCCCCCAGCAGCAAAGCATGCAGGTACGCATCGGCTCGAAGACCTGGCAGTACGGCGGGACCCTGGCCTCGGCGTCGCGCATGATCAAGCACCCCCGCTACAGCGGACAGGCCGGCCCGAACGACATCGCGCTGATCCGGCTCTCCCAGCCCGTGCAGAACACCCCGGTCCAGATCGCGAGCACCTCGCCCGCCCAGGGGACGAATGTCACGCTGTACGGCTGGGGCCAGACCTGCCCGCAGCGTGGCTGTGAGCAGCAGCCTCCGGCGAACCTGAAGCAGCTCAACACCCGCATCGATCCGGACAGCCGCTGCCAGACCATTCAGGGTTCCACGGAGCTGTGCGTGTACAGCACGACGTACCAGACCGCCTGCTATGGCGACTCCGGCGGACCGCTGATCGTCCAGGGCACGCTGGCCGGTGCGACCAGCCGTGCGGGCCACCAGAGTTCGACGTGCGGCACCGGCGACACCATCTACACCGACGTCACCGCGCACCGGCAGTGGATCTCTTCGGTAGCCGGGGTGTGATCCTCCCGGTGCGGTGACCGGTGAACCGCACCGGGAAGGGGAGCCGGGTGGGTGCGTCGCAGGGACGCCCACCCGGTTCCCGTCCGGTCAGCGCTGGATGCAGTCGAGCCCCAGCCCGAATCCGGTCATCACGTACTGACAGATGTGGGTCGCGTGCGTCTCGTCGGTCTCTAGGCAGCCCACCGGGACACCCAAGAGGTCGACGGCGCACGACGCGTAGAACTTGTTCGGGCTGCCCGGAACCGGGTCCGCCGAGGCCGGTGCCGCGGCGACGGCACCTGCGGAGACCAAGAGCGTGAAGGTGGCCGTCAAAGCGGCGAGACGAGACTTCATCGTGCTCTCCCTTACTTCCGCCCCCTGCTCGATGTCTTGGGTATTCCCCGTCACGCCCCGGTTCAGCTGGTGATCACCGGAAAGTGTCACGACGACGTACAGCGATGACGTCGTCCGACGGGCGCCGCGGCCCCGGTGTCCGTCCTAGCTTGAGTTCATGCCCGCTCTTGGGAAGTTCGCCCTCACCTCCGCCCTGCTCACCGCCGTCCTGGCCACCGCCGCTTGCAGCGCTCCCCCGCCCGCGCCGGCGGCGGCCGCTCCCCCGGCCGCCGTCGCCGCCGGCGACTGGTCGCCCGCTCCCGTGGTGCCGCTGCCCTCGCAGCCACCACCCTCGCTGGTCGTGGACGCGCCGTTGCCCGAACAGCTCGCGATGGGCCTGGTCGTGCTGCGGTACCGGGCGGAGAACCTGCGGATCGTGCCGGTGTACGGCCCGGCCGCCCTCGACGTCTCGCCCCGGATCGGCCACATCCACGTGACCGTCGACGACGCGGCGTGGCACTGGGCGGACGGCAGCGGAGAACCGCTCATCATCCAGTCACTGCCCGCGGGTTCGCACAAGGTGTGGATCGGCCTGGCCGACCCCACGCACAAGATCCTCGACGAGAAGACGGTCAACTTCGTCGTCCCCGTCCAAAGTGGACACCACTGAGATGACGGCCTTCACCTTCACCCTGACCCCGCGCCGGGCGGACACCGACTTCAACGGCCACGTCACCGCGATCGCGTATCACGACTGGGCGGACCAGGCCCGGGTCGCGTATCTGCGGCGGGCCGGTGTCACCTTCACACAGGGCGAATTCGGTCCGGTTCTGCTCGAAGCCCGGATCAACTATCTGAACGAGGTCCGGTTCGGCGACGAGATCACGGTCTCCGTCGAACCCGACTTCGGCGCCGGGAAGACCTGGCGCGTCCACCAGCGTTTCCTGCGCTCCGACGGCGTCCTGGCCGCGCGGGTCGAGTCGACCTGGGGCCTGCTCGACCACAAGACCCGGCGGCTGACCGAAGACCCGCACCGGACCCTCACCGCGCTGGCGACCGAGCCCGGTCGCCTCTGAATGCGGAACCGGTGACCGTCGCCGTTTCGCAGCGACACACCTTCGGCAGCCCCTCGACGACGGTGGGGCGATGACGCGAAAGCCACGTTCGCAACCTTCAAGGTTGCGAACGAAGCTTTCGCAACGTCGTTCTACCTGCCGACTCGCGTAAGCCGAGCGGTATAGGTCGTTATACATACGCCGCCCCCAGGAACTCCCCACCACCGCCGCGAAATCGTCCCAAGTGCCGGATTCGCTGCCCAAGGCGTGCAACAGGACCACGGGGACGCCTGTCCGGGGGCCGGTCTCTCGAAAGGCGAGCGTCACCCTGACAGGTTATGCCCGCAGGTGCGCCCGGTCCGGCGCGACGGCGTGCTGGAGCGGCTCCCCGAGTACGAACCGCCGCAGCTCCGCCGCCACGAGCTCGCCCATCCGCGCGCGCTCGGCGCCCAGCGCGCCGGCCAGATGCGGAGTGAGCACCACGTTCGGCAGTGTGTAGAGCGGCGAGTCCGGTTCCGGCGGCTCCGGCCAGGTGACGTCCAGGATCGCCGTGAGGTCCGGGCGCCCGGACAGCACGGGGATCACCGACGGCTCGTCGACCACGGCGCCGCGGGCGGTGTTGATCAGGGTCGCGCCGATGCCCATCTTGGCCACCAACTCCCCGTTCACCAGTCCCTTGGTCTCCGGGAGCAGCGGCGCGTGCAGGCTGACCACGGGGCACGTGGCGAACAGTTCGTCGAGACCCACCAGCCGCACGCCGAGCTCGGCGGCCCGCGCGGCGTCGACGACGGGGTCGCTCGCCAGCGCTTCCACGTCGAAAGCGCGCAAATGCGACGCGACGAGAGCGCCGATCTCGCCGAGGCCGAGCAGGCCGACCCGGGACCGGTACGCCCCGGCGACCCTCGGATCCGGCGGATACGCCTTCCGCTCCCGGATCTCGCGGGAGATCCGGTGCACCTGCTTGAGTCCCAAGAGGACCTGGGCCAGGGTGAACTCGGCGACCGGGACGGCGTTCGCGGCCGCGGCGGACACGATCGGCAGCTCGCGCGCCCAGAACTCGGGCGTGGTCAGCGGCCGGACCGAGCCGGCGGCGACGAGCACGGCGCGCAGGTCCGCGGCGTGTCCCAAGAGGACGGAGTCCAGCACCGGGGCACCCCAGCCGGACAGCAGGATCTCGACACCTTCCAGGGCCGCCGGGTCCTCCGCCAGCCGCTCTCGCGTGAGCGGCTCACGCAGGTCCACCAGCGTTCCGATCTCCTTCAGCACCGCCTCGGGGTAAACGTCGTCGCGGCGGCGTTCCTCCATCACGAGAAGCGCTGTCGGGCGGTGTTGCAGCTCGGTCATCCCTACCTCCGCGGCGACCATACATCGGATGCTTAACCCGGTCCACGGTCGGTGCGTCCCACGCACAGGCAAACCCGGCCGATTGAAATTCGTAATCATCGGACCATTGACCGGACGCCGTGAAAGCGCTTACCGTCCCCTCCGGAGTAGACAGCGTGGTCCACAGTGAACAGGAGAAGCGATGCGGAAATCGCGGTGGATCGGCGTGGGACTCACGGTCTCAGCGCTGGTCCTTTCGGGCTGCTCGGCAGGTCCCGCCGGAACGAACGTCGCGCAGGACACCAAGGCGCCCTTGGAACTGTGGACCCGGACGACGCCCGGTGGCGCCGGCGAACAGGCCACCAAACGGCTCGCGGAAGCCTTCGAGAAGGCCACGGGATTCAAGGTGCAGGTCACCGCGATCTTCGACGACTTCGAGACGAAGCTGGCGCAGCGCGCCGCCCAGCGCGATCTGCCGGACATCGTGATGAACGACGTCACGCAGGTCGGCACGCTGAAGAGCCAGGGGCTCGTGCGTGAGATCGACCAGGGCAAGATCAAGCACGCCTCGGAGCTCACCGAGCAGGCGCTGAAGTCGAACCAGATGCCGGACGGCAAGCTGTACGGCCTGCCTTACAGCGCACAGGCTTCGGCGCTGCTGATCCGCAAGGACTGGCGCGAGAAGCTCGGAAAGAGCGTCCCGCAGAACTGGGCCGAACTGGCCGACCTCGCCAAGGCCTTCACCACCGGTGACCCCGACGGCAACGGGAAGAACGACACCGCGGGGCTGACCGCGACACTGTCGACCAAGCGGGGCTACGCCTCCTGGTACTTCTCCAACTTCCTGTGGGCCGCGGGCGGCGACTTCATCACCGAAACCGGTGGCGGCAAGTACAAGCCGTCGATGAGCACGCCCGAATCCGTGGCCGCCGTGCAGTGGTTCCGCGACCTCGGTTGCAAGGACAACGTGATCCAGCCCGGCTCGGTCACCATGCCGACCCCGGCGACCAACGAGACCTTCGAGGCAGGCAAGGCCGGGATGTACGTCGTCGGCCCGTATCTGTTGCCGCGCTTCGACAAGTCGCTCGGCAAGGACAAGTACGAAGTCGTCCCGATGCCGCAGGGCGCCAAGAACTCCGACGTCCTGGCCGAAGGCCTGTCGATCTACATGATGGCCGGTTCGCCGAACCAGGCCGGGCAGGACGCCTTCGGTGACTTCGCGATCTCGGCCGATGGCCAGAAGATCGGCATGGAAGGCGATTCGGCCTTCATCGTGCAGCTGCCGGTGAACAAGAACGTCGACATCGCCCAGGTCCGCCCGGACCCGCGCTGGAAGACCTACGCCGAGATCTACGCCAAGTCCGGCCACTACGCGCCGTCCATCCCGAACTGGACGCCGGTCCGCCAGGACACCGCCGACACCGTCAGCGCGCTCGTCGCCGACTGCAAGCTCGACGTCAAGGCGGAACTGTCCAAACTCGACACGAAGCTCACCGCGACCTTGCAGCAACAGGGGATCAGCGCGTCATGACCGTAGATCACGCCAAGCCGGCGGCCGTCGGCGCGGACCGTCCCGCCGTCAAGCGGACGCCCGCGCCGAAGGCCCGCAGGCGCAGCGACCGCGACGGGAAGTGGTGGACGCCGTGGCTGTTCCTGGCCCCGGCCCTGATCCTGTTCGTGTACTTCAAGTTCATCCCGATGATCACCGCGGTGACGATGTCCTTCCAGGACGTCCAGCCGTACCTGGGCAACCAGTGGGTCGGCGGGGAGAACTACAGCACCGTCCTCGGTGACGAGGCGTTCCACTCCGCGATCTGGCACACCGTCGTGATCGCGATCGGGCAGACCGTGGGGTCGATGGTCATCGGTCTCGCGCTCGCCCTGCTGATGGAGGGTCAGAGCAAGCGGCTGAAGTTCCTGCGGTCGGCGGCGTTCCTGCCGGTGGTCGTGCCGATCGCGGTGGTCGCCGAACTCTGGCGGATCATGTACCACCCGACCGAGGACGGGATGCTGAACTCCATCCTCGGCCTGGTCGGGCTGGGCCCGTCGGGCTTCATCAACGATCCCGACTCCTCGATGGTCTCGGTCATCATCACCGGTATCTGGCGCGGCGCGCCGTACGACATGATGATCTTCCTCGCGGGCCTGGCCGGCA
This sequence comes from Amycolatopsis oliviviridis, assembly GCF_014654365.1. GTDB lineage: Bacteria > Actinomycetota > Actinomycetes > Mycobacteriales > Pseudonocardiaceae > Amycolatopsis > Amycolatopsis oliviviridis. Next base: position 435,954 of record NZ_BNAY01000001.1, on the reverse strand, counting down.
TCGACCGCGGGCTCTACGAGGCGGCCACTGTGGACGGTGCCTCGCGCTGGCGCAAGATCCTCCACGTGACGCTGCCCGGTCTGCGGTCGGTGTTCTCGATCCTGTTCGTCCTCGCGGCGATCCGCGGCCTGCGGGTGTTCACCGAGGTGTTCCTGCTGACCAACGGCGGGCCGAACGGCTCGACCGAGGTGGCGATGACCCTGATCTACAAACTCGGCCTGGAACAGAACCGGCTGGGCGTCGGCGCGGCGGGCGCGGTCCTGCTGTTCCTCGCGACGCTCGTGCTGACCCTGTTCGTCCAGGTGCTCCGACGGAGGCGAGACGCATGACCGCGGCCAACGATTCGGCGCTCGGCCTCGACGCCGTCAAGTCGCCGGGCGGACGGATCCTGAAGTTCGTCCTGTACGCCCTGCTGCTCCTGGTGTTCGCCGGTCCGCTGCTGGCGCTGCTGGTCAGCTCGTTCAGCGACGTGTCCGACCCGACGGCGCTCAGCGTCATCCCGTCGAGCCCCACCCTGGACAACTTCGGCATCGCGTTCGACAAGGGTGTCGGGCTGTACCTGCTCAACTCGTTCCTGGTGGTCGGCTTCGGCCTGCTGCTGCAGGTCGTCATCTCGGTGCTGGCCGGGTACGCGTTGGCGCGCAAGAAGTTCCGGTTCATGACCTTCGTGCTGGTCGCGATCCTGGCGACGCTGATGCTGCCCGAGGAGATCCTCGCGATCCCGCTCTCGCTGATCCTGTCGGACCTGCCCCTGGTGCACTTCAACCTGATCGGCAGCCTCGCCGGGATGATCGTGCCGCTGGGCGCGTGGGCCTTCTCGATCCTGGTGATGACCGAGTTCATGAAGGACGTCCCCCGCGAGCTCGAAGAGGCGGCGCGGATCGACGGCGCCGGGGACCTGCGGATCTTCGCGCAGATCATCCTGCCGATGTGCAAGCCCGCCCTCGGCGTGATCGGTGTCTTCGGCTTCACGATGATCTGGGACCAGTACCTGCTGCCGCTGCTGGTTTCGACCGACGCCTCGACCTACACCCTGCCGCTGGCCCTGCGGACCCTGCGCATCGACTCGGACGTGACGCCCGGCGTGATCATGGCCGCGTCGCTGCTGGCGCTGCTCCCCTCGGTCGCCGCGTTCCTGTTCTTCCAGCGTTCGTTCGTCCGCGGCCTCGCCTCGGGCGCGCTCAAGGGCTGACCCACCACCTCAAGGAGCGATCCTGCAGTGAGTTCCACCGCCTGGTTCACCCACGACCGGTTCGGGATGTTCGTCCACTGGGGACTGTATTCCCTGGCCGCCCGGCATGAATGGGTGCAGAACCGCGAAAAGCTGACCGACGAGCAGTACCGGGTCTACTTCGACCACTTCGAGCCGGACAAGTACGACCCGCGTTCCTGGGCGCGGGCCGCGAAGGACGCGGGCATGACCTACGTCGTGCTCACCACCAAGCACCACGACGGTTTCTGCCTGTGGGACAGCGATCTCACCGACTTCAAGGTGACGAACACGCCGTACGGCAAGGATCTGCTCGGTCCGTTCGTCGACGCGTGCCGCGAAGAAGGCTTGAAAGTCGGCTTCTACCACTCGCTGATCGACTGGCATCACCCGGCTTTCCCGGTCGACGGCACCCATCCCCGCCGTGACGACCAGGAGTACATCGCGGCACACCAGTACGCCGACATCGCCGAGTACCGGCTGTACCTGCACGGTCAGGTCCGCGAACTGCTCACCCGCTTCGGCACGATCGACTACCTGTTCTTCGACTTCTCCTACAAGGGCCGCAAGGAATGGTGGGGCGGCAAGGGACCGGACGACTGGGACTCCCCCGGCCTGCTCGCGCTGGTCCGCGAACTCCAGCCCGGCATCCTGGTCAACGACCGCACCGGCATCCCCGGCGACTTCATCACCCCGGAGCAGTACCAGCCGTCCGGTCCGATGACCCGTGACGGCGTCCCGGTGGTGTGGGAGGCGTGCCAGACCCTCAACGGCAGCTGGGGGTACGACCGCGACAACCTCGACTACAAGAGCCCCGAACTGCTCATCCGGATGCTGGTCGACGGCGTGTCGAAGGACGGGAACCTGCTGCTCAACGTCGGGCCGAACGGCCGGGGCGAGATCGATCCGCGGGCACACGAGGTGCTCGCCGAACTCGGCCGCTGGATGGACCGGCACGAACGCTCCGTCCGCGGCTGCGGTCCCGCCGAATTCACCGCGCCCGCCGACGGCCGCTACACCCAGCGCGGGGACCGGCTCTACCTGCATCTCTTCAGCTGGCCGATGAACCACGTCCACCTGCCGGGGCTGGCCGGGCGGGTGCGCTACGCCCAGTTGCTCGACGACGCCTCGGAAATCCAGCAGGTCCGCACGGATCCCGGGCAGACCGCGCAGAACACCCAGATGGGCGGGCAGCCGGAAGGCACGCTCACCCTCAAGCTCCCGATCCGGAAACCGGACACCCCGGTCCCGGTGATCGAGCTGTTCCTCACCAGCCCCGCCGCCGCGGAAACCCTCCCCACCGATTGAGCACGGAGGCATCATGGATCGCAGAAGGTTCCTCACCGGCGCCACCCTCGGCGCCGCGCTGGTCACCGTCCCCTGGGTCACCGCCGGAACGGCGTCGGCCAAGCCGAACGGTCTGTGCGCTCTGAACGTCAGCTCGCTGACCGAACTGCAGAACGCGATCAACTCGGCCGCCGCCGGCGCCGTCATCACCGTGAACAACGGCACGTACACCGTGCCCACGGGCAAGCCGATCACCATCAAGGGCAGGCGCGGCACCAAGGATCAGCCGATCACCATCGTCGCCCAGTCCACCGGCGGGGTGACCCTGAACGGTGAGCAGAGCTTCGTCTTCGACGACTCGACCGGCGTCACGATCAGCGGATTCAAGTTCCGGCAGAGCACCACGCTGGAGATCCCGCCGAACTGTTCGCGGATCCGCCTGACCCGCAACGACTTCCAGCTGGCCGACATCGAAGGCCTGCACTGGGTGATGGTCCGCGCCGACTACAGCAAGGTCGACCGCAACCACTTCCACCACAAGACGACGCTCGGCGTCATGCTCTGCATCGAGGGCGCGGACGAAGACAAGATGGCGACAGGCGTCCACGTCTTGCGCAACTACTTCTCCGACCACACCTTCCCCGGCGACAACGGCGGGGAGCCGATCCGGCTCGGTGTCAGCCCGCGCGCGCTGAGCACCGCCGGCGCCACGGTGGAGTACAACCTGTTCGAACGCGCGAACGGCGACCCGGAGGCGATCTCGGTCAAGTCGTCGGGCAACTTCATCCGCAACAACACCATCCGGAACAGCCTGGGCGGCATCGTGCTGCGCCACGGGAACAAGACCGTCGTCGAATCCAACTTCATCCTCGGCGGCAAGGAAGGCATCCGGATCTACGGCAACGACCACAAGATCCTCAACAACTACATCGCCGGACTGTCCAGCAACGCGCTGGTCGTCGGCAGCGGCTCCGTCCGGGACCACTTCCCGGGTGAATCGAAGGAATCCCGGCGCGGCAACGACGCGGCGGACCGCGTGCTCATCGCGCACAACACGCTGCTGAACAACAGCAGCACGCTCTCCGGCGAGACCAAACGGACGATCGAACCGCGCGACTGCACGATCTCGGACAACCTCTTCGTCGGCAGCAACGGCGACCTGGTCTCGATGAGCACCACGGGCAACTTCACCTGGTCCGGCAACATCCTGTGGGGTTCGGGCGGGGACGGCAACATCCCGGCGGGCACCTTCCGCCGAGTCGACCCGAAGCTCGTGCAGGGCACCGACGGGGTCTCGCGGCTCGCCGCGGGCAGCCCCGCGATCGACGCGGCGACCTTGTCGACCGCTCCGGTCACGCTGGACATCGACGGTCAGGCCCGCGGCAGCAAGCGTGACGTCGGCGCCGACGAGTACTCGACGGCCGCCATCGCCAACCGGCCGCTCACCACCGCGGACGTCGGCCCCGGCGCTCCGTAGCCGGCCGGTCGACATCCAGGCGGTCGACATCAAAGCCGGGCTCACGCCGGAGTCAGCCCACTCCGGCGTGAGCCCACCGCACCACCGAGGAGGAACCATGCCGCAGCGCGCAGCGGGTTCGGCCACCCTGGCCGACGTCGCCCGTGAGGCGGGAGTGTCGCTCGCGACGGCGTCGAGAGCGCTCAACGGCGGGACCAGACAGGTCAGCGGGACACTGCGGGAATCGGTGCTACGGGCGGCGGAACGGTTGCAGTACACGGCGAACGTGCCGGCGCAGGCGATGGCCCGCGGCCGCGGCAACGTCGTCGGGCTGCTGGTGCACGACATCGTCGACCCTTACTTCTCCTCGATCGCGTCCGGGGTCATGCGCGTGGCCGCCCGGCACGGGCTGACGGTCACCATCGCGAGCACGGAAAACCGGCCGGAGAAGGAACTCGAGTACGTCACGACGTTGCGCGGACAACGGGCGCGGGCGGTCATCCTGGCCGGGTCCCGCAACGAGGACAGTGCCCTGCAACGGAACCTGACCAAGGAACTCAAGGCGTTCGAGGCCGCCGACGGCCGGGTCGTCGTGATCGGGCAACGGAAACTGCCCTTCGACACCGTCATGCTGGAGAACGGGCCCGGGGCGGCGGCGCTGGCCGGACGGCTCACCGGGATCGGGCATCGCGACTTCCTCGTGCTCGCCGGGCCACCCGGACTGCTGACCTCGCGCGATCGCGTCCTCGGTTTCCGTGACGGACTCGCGCACCACGGCGTCACCCTCCCCGCGAATCACGTCCTGCACGCGGAGTTCACCCGCGACGGCGGCTACGCGGCGATGGTGCGGGCGCTGGAAAGCGGCTTCCGGGGCTGTGTCTTCGCGGTCAACGACGTGATGGCCGTCGGCGCGATGGCCGCCTGCCGCGACCACGGCCTCGAAGTGCCGGAGCACATCGCGATCGCGGGCTTCGACGACATCATCACCTTGCGCGACATAAGGCCTTCGCTGTCGACCGTGCGCGTCCCGATCGAGACGATGGGCGAACAGGCCCTCGACTTCGTGCTCGCCGACCGCGCGAGCGACCCCCGCGTCAAACCGGTCACCGGCGAGGTCGTGCTGCGGGAAAGTACTCAACCGTTGGAGGAACGATGATCCGCCCGGGACTGTGTTCGGTGACGCTGCGGCGGCTGGACGCCGACGAGGTCGCGCGCCGAGCCGAGGACGCGGGACTGCAGGTGATCGAGTGGGGCGCCGACGTGCACGTGCGCCCCGGTGACGACTGGGCTGCCGAGCGCGCGTTCGAAGCCATGACACGGCACGGGCTGACCTGCGATTCCTACGGTTCCTACTTCCGTGCCACCCCGGTGGAATCCGGGAAGTTCGGCGAGATCGCCGCCACCGCCGTGCGGCTCGGTGCCTCGCGGATCCGCGTGTGGGCGGGTAAAGCGGGCTCCGAGGACGTCGATCCCGACGAGCGTGAACAGGTCGTCACCGGTCTCCGCGAGGCCGCCGACGTCGCGAACGAACACGGGCTGGAGGTCGCGCTGGAATTCCACGGCGGGACCCTGACCGACACCGCCGAATCGACCGTCCGGCTGCTCGACGAGGTCGGCCGCGACAACCTCGGCACCTACTGGCAGCCACCGCAGGACCTGCCGGACGAGCAGGCGCTGGCGGGGCTGGAACTGGTCCTCGACCGGGTGCGCGCGGTGCACGTGTTCTCGTGGTGGCCCAGCAACGAACGGCATCCGCTGAACGCGAGGACGGAGCTGTGGACGGCGGCGTTCGGGCTGCTCGCGAAGGCCGGGCGGCCGCTCGACGCGCTGCTGGAGTTCGTCCCGGACAACGATCCGGAGCTGATCCCCGGCGAGGCCGACTCCCTGCGCAAGCTGATCGAGGCGGGCGCGTGAAGTTCAGCGAGGCCGACAAGCTGGTGTTCGCCGGCGACTCGATCACCGACTCCAGCCGCGACCGCACCGATCCGGCGTCACTCGGCAAGGGCTACGTTCGCCAGATCGCGGAGCTGCTGGTCGACGGGCCGGAGGTGCTCAACCGGGGTGTCAACGGCAACCGGATCTACGACCTGGAAGCCCGCTGGACCACCGACGTCCTCGCGGCCCGCCCGACGGTGCTGACCGTGAAGATCGGCATCAACGACACCTGGCGGACCTTCGACCGCGGCCTCCCGAGCCCGATCGGGAAGTTCCGCGCGACCTATGCCCGGCTGCTGGCCTCCGCTCGGCAGCACCTTCCCGCCGAGTTGTACGTGATCACCCCGTTCCTGCTGCCGGTCGAGCCGGAACAGCACGCGTGGGCCGACGATCTGGCGCCCCGGATCGAAGCCGCGATCGACGTGGCGACCGAGTACGGTGCGCGGCTGATCCGCGCGGATCTGTTCATGCCGCGTGCGGCGGCCGAACACGGGGCGGCGACGCTGGCCCCGGACGGTGTCCACCCGAGCCCGCTCGGTCACCGGCTGCTCGCCGAGGCGTGGCTCGCGGCGGCCGGTGCGCCGGTCGAGGAGGTCCCGCTCCCCTAACGGCTAGAGTTGCCCCGGTGAACCGGAATGCCGGCGGATCCGTGTGCACTCCAGGAGATCAGGGGGCGGCGTGACACGTGAAGGCGATCTCGTCGCCGGACGGTACCGGCTCGAACGCAAGGTCGGCCGGGGCGCGATGGGCGTGGTGTGGCGGGCACGGGACGAACGCCTCGACCGGACGGTCGCGGTCAAGCAACTGTTGCCCGACACCATGCCGGACGACGCCCCGTTCCGGTCGATCGTGCGCGCGATGCGGGAGGCCCGGGTCGCCGCGCGGCTCAAACATCCGCACGCCGTCACCGTCTACGACGTCGCCGAACAGGACGGGGCCCCGTTCCTGGTCATGGAGTTCCTGCCGTCGCGGCCGCTGACGGAACTCCTCGCGGACGACGGCCCGCTCCCCGCCGGACGGGTGGCGGAACTCGGCGCGCAGATCGCGTCCGCGCTGGCGGCGGCCCACGAGGACGGCATCCTGCACCGGGACGTCACGCCCAACAACGTCCTGATCACCGGCGACGGCAAGGCCAAGATCGCCGATTTCGGCCTGTCCCACGCCACGGGCGAAGGGACCATGACCGGCGACGGCCTCGTCGTCGGCACCCCGGCGTACCTCTCCCCCGAGGTCGCGGACGGCGAGGAACCCGGCTATCCGTCGGACGTGTTCTCCCTCGGCTCGACGCTCTACACGGTGCTGGAGGGCGCCCCGCCGTTCGGCACCGACGGCAACCAGATCGCGCTCCTCAAACGGGTCGCCCGCGGCGAGATCACCGCGCCGCGCACGACCGGCCCCCTCACGGACGTCCTGCTGCGGCTGCTCCGGCGTGATCCCGGCGAGCGGCCGGACATGGCCGAGGCCGAACGGATGCTCAGCGCCGTCGCCGACGGCCGTCCGGCGATCCTGTCCGGTACGAAACGGCTTCCCGCGCCCACCCGCCGCTCGCGGCTGCCGTTCGCCATCGCGGGCGGAGTGGTGGTCGCGGGTGGTGTCCTGGCGGGGTTCCTCGTGTTCGACGGCGACTCGTCCGAGGCCCCGGTGGCGGCGCCGGCAGCTCCCACCGCGAGCGCTCCCGCCGCGAGCCCGGCATGCGAAGCGCGTTATGAGGTGGCCAGTCGCTGGCCCGGCGGTTCGGAGATCCGCGTCTCCGTACGGAACGCGAAGGACACCCGCCTCACCGGCTGGGAGGTCAGCTGGACCCTGCCGCCCGGAACCAAGATCGCGAACCTGTGGAACGGTTCCCTGGTACAGGACGGCGACCGCGTTCGAGTGTCCGAAGTGGACTGGAACGCGGTACTGCCGGCGGGTGGGACGACCACGTTCGGTTTCATCGCGACCACCGGCGACGAGGGCGGGGACGCGCCGGTCGCGGAATGCCGGACTTCTTGAGCACGCGTTTCGTCCTCTGCATGCGGTACTTGCGTGCGCAAGTACCGCATGCAGAGGACGAAACGCGTACTAGCGAGCGGTCGATTCGCGCGCGTTCAGCCGCACCGGCACTTCGATCCGGCGCTGCTCGCCACTCGGGGCGATGCCCTCGACGAGGTCCATCAACGCCGTGGCGGCCCGGCCGCCCACCTCGCGTGGATGCACGAACATGCCGGTCACCTGCGGTGAGGTGAGCCTGAGCGAACCGCTGTCGACCGCGCTGCAGATCCCGAGCGCGCCGGGCACCGCGAGCTTCCGCCGACGCGCCTCGTGCAGAACGCCGAGGGCGAGGTTCTCCGACGTCGTGAAGACGGCGTCCGGGCACACCGGCCGGTCGAGCAGCCTGCCCAGCGCCTCGGCCGTGCCTTCGCCGGTCGGTGGTTCGTCGATCTCGACCACCACCGGCTCCAGTCCCCGGTCTTCCGCCCAGCCGGTGTATCCCGCGACCAGATCCGCCGCGTAGGAACGACTTGTGTCGGTGGTGATCATCGCCGGCCGCGCGTAACCGTTGTCCGCCAAGTGATCCAGCATCAGCCGGGCGGCCGCGACCAGGTCGTTGTCGACGACGACCGGCACCGGGCACGGCGCCGCCATCGGGCGTCCGACGGTCACCAGCGGCCGGTCACGGCACCATCCCGTCGCGAAGAACGGTTCGTCACCACGGGGATCGACGAGGATCGCGCCGTCGACGGCGAAGGCGTTCAACCTGTCGAGGTCCGCGTCCGCCGGGGCCAGCAGCAGCGCGTACGACCGTTTCGACGCGGCCTCGGCGGCCCCGTTGAGGACTTCGAGGAAGTAGTCCGAGTTCGGCACGAGGGCACAGGCGCTGCTCGCGTCGACCGAGTTCGCGAGCTGGATCGCCAGGGTGCGGCTGCGCCGCGTGACCAGCTGCTGCGCGTGCACGCTGGCCTGGTAGCCGAGTTCGGCCGCCGCCCGCGCGACGCGCTGCCGCGTCTCTTCCGAGATCCGTCCCTGCCCGCTGAGCACGTGGGAGACGGTGGTGATCGAGACTCCCGCGGCGGCGGCGACGTCACGGATGGTCGGCGACAATCAGACCTCCACGGGCGGTCCCCAAACGCGGTTCGGCCGGTCGGTGTCCAGCCGATAGTCGGTGACGTGGGCGTCGCCCAGCCTACGTCCGAGGTCGGCCGCCGCCTCCAGTGGCCGGGCCGGATCGCGTTCCACCTCGCCGCGGCTGTTGCCGACGCCGACGACGATCCCGGCGAGGTCCTGGCGCAGGTACCGGGTGAGTTCCTGGAACTGGGCTTCGAGGCCGAGCGTCGCGCCGCGGTAGCTCTCCTCACAGGAGATCAGCACCGCGGCACGTTTGTGCATCAGCCCCGGCACGACCTCGGCGGTGTGCGGCGAACTGGCGGAGGTGTAGCAGAAGAACCGGTCGAGGAAGGACTTGAGCCGTCCGGTCATGCCGTACCAGTGCAGCGGTGTCGCGTAGACGATCGCGTCCGCCGGGAGCACGTGGTCGAACAGCAGCCGCTCGTAGTCGTCCGTGATCCCGCAGGACCCGTCGCTCAGGCGGCACTCACGGCAGTCGTCCAGCGGCGACCGGACGAAATCGGAGAGGCGGACGAAGTCGACCGTATGCCCCGCTTCCTCAGCTCCCTTGCCCAGCGCCTGGGCTAGTGCCCAGGAATTGCCCTCACGACGCGGGCTCGAATCCAGCACCAAGATCTTCACGTGGTTCTCCCCGGAGAGACTGCAAAAACGCTTTTGCAGTCTCTCCGGGGAGGTTTCACCTGTCAAGCCGCCCGATTCGGACGGCTCGGGGTCAGCCGACCTTGACGGCGGCCGCGAGGATGACCTCCGCGACGACGTCCGGCCGCGAGACCGACACCGCGTGCGAGGCGTCGATCCTCGTGACCTCCGAACCGGCACGCTCGGTCATGAACGCCTGCGCGGCGGCGGGGATCGCGTGGTCCTGTTCGGCGATCAGCGCCCAGGACGGCACGGTCTTCCACGCCGGCTCGCCGTCGAACGGGGTGGCGAGCGCGCGTTCGGTGACCGGGCGCTGGGTGACCGCCATGACGTCGGCGGTCTCCGCGGGAACGTCGGCGGCGAACACGTCCGAGAAGTTCTCGGGCTTGATCGACAGCTCGCCCTGGGTGGCGAGGACGTTCGTGGTGTCCGGGCCGAGCTTGCTTCCCTCGAACCGGCCGGACAGTTCGAACACGCTCTCCCCCGCTTCCGGCTGGAAGGCGGCGATGTAGACGAGCGCCTTGACGTTCGGCGCGGTGGTGGCCGCGCGGCTGATCACCACGCCGCCGTAGGAGTGCCCGGCCAGCACCACGGGGCCGTCCACTCCGTTGACGACGTCGGCGACGTAGTCCGCGTCGGACTCGATCCCGCGCAGCGGGTTCGACGCGGCCAGCACCCGGTAGCCCTGCTCACGCAGCTTCGGGACGACGCCGTTCCAGCTGGACGAGTCGGCGAAAGCACCGTGGACCAGGACGATGGTGGGCTTCTGGTTGCTCATGGTGGCTCCTTCGGAGTCAGAGAGAACGATCGGTCTTTCTGCCTGAACAATGCTCGTCCGGGAGCTCTTCCGCAACGTGACGAAGGCGACCTGGTGGAATGACCGTTCTTTCTCTAGAGTTGAAAGATGCCGACTGCCGACCGGGACGTACACCCGAAGGTCCGGCTGCTCGAGACAGCGTCACGACTGTTCTACGCCGAGGGCATCCATGCCGTCGGCGTGGAGCGCCTGGTCTCCGAAGCGGCCGTGACCAGGGCGACCTTCTACCGCCACTACCCCACCAAGGACGACCTAGTCGCCGCGTACCTGAGCACGACGAGCGAGCGGATCCGCGCGGGCGTCGCCGCCGTGACCAGCGGGAAGCCCGCGCGCGACGCACTGCTCGCCGCGCTGGGCATCATCGGCGACCGGACGCTCGACGACGACTTCCGCGGTTGCCAGTTCCTCAACGCCGCCGCCGAATACCCCGATCCCGCGCACCAGGTCCGCCGGGTCATCGACGACCACCGGGACTGGTTCTTCGGCGTCCTTCGCGACCTATCGCGCGACGCGGGTCATGACGATCCCGAGCACGCCGCGCGCACCCTCGTCCTGCTTCGCGACGGCGCGCTGCACGGCGGGAACCTCGACGACGCGGAAACCGTGCGCACGACCCTGCGCCGCGCCGTCACCGACGTCGTGAACTGAGCTGCAGCGCGGCCGCGTTGCGGATCCGCCTGGTCCGGCCGTGCTCGGCGAGCACCGCCAGGGCTTCCGGCGCGGTGACACTCTCGGAAACCTTGCGCTGCAGCCAATCCGTGGCCGCGAGCAGCTCTTCGGCCCGCCACGGCGCGCCAAGGGAGATCGCCCGGAACAACGTCCACTCCCCGAGTCGTAGCGCGAGGAACGGGCGGCCTTCGACGAGGCCCGCGACCTTCTCCGCCCAGGCCGGATACGACGGCAGCAGGTGCAGAGCGGCCGCCCGGTCGTCGAGATGACCGGCGACTGCGGCCTCCGCCATCACCTTGTCCGGATCGCCGAGCACTTCGCCGATCAACGCGCCTTCCTCGACATCGGTCGCCCGCGCCAGCGCCTGGCGATGGCCGGCGTAGCGCGCGTGCTCCGGCGGTTCCTCGTCCACAGGGGACATTCTGCCCATGTCTTGTCCGGTGCCGTCGTCACGGGCAGGACATCGCGCCTTCTCGACGGTCGTAACAAGTGCTACCTTCGCGGAGGGGGCCCGGCCGGACCGAGGAGCGGCGACGATGAGGCTTTCTCCCAGCGCGCACGTCGACCCGTTCTGCCGTGACCGGCTGCCGCCCGCCGATCAGTGGCCGGAGCTCGTGTTCGATCTGCCGGAGCTGCGGTATCCCGACCGGCTGAACGCCGCGACCGCGCTGCTCGACGAGAGCATCGAGCGGTCGGGCCCGGACCGGCCGTGCCTGGTGTCCCGTGCCGAAACGTGGACGTACGGCGAAGTCCTGGCTCGCGCCAACCGTGTCGCCCACGTCCTGGTCACCGATTTCGGCGTGGTCCCCGGCGCCCGGGTGCTGCTGCGGGGCACCAACACGCCGTGGCTCGCGGTGGTGTGGCTGGCCGTGCTCAAGGCGGGCGCGGTGGCCGTCACGACCATGCCGATGTTGCGGCGCGCCGAACTCGACAAGATCGCCGGCCGCGCGGAGCCCGCGCTCGCGGTCTGCGACGAGCGCCTGCTGGACGAACTCCCGCCTGATCTGCCCGTCGTGTCCTACGGAACGGAGCTCGCCGCCCGTGCGGAACGGCACCCGGCGACGTTCGCCGACGTCCCGACGGCGGCCGACGACGTCGCCCTGCTCGCCTTCACCTCCGGTACCACGGGATCCCCGAAGGCGACGATGCACTTCCACCGCGACCTGCTCGCGATCGCCGACACGTTCTCCCGGCACGTCGTGCGGCCGACGCCCGACGACCTCTTCTGCGGAACACCGCCGCTGGCCTTCACCTTCGGCCTCGGCGGACTGCTGGTCTTCCCCTTGCGCGCGGGGGCGGCGACGCTTCTGATCGAACGTGCGACCCCTGCGGAACTCGCCGCCATCGTCGCAGGCAAGGGCGTCACGGTCCTCTTCACCGCCCCGACCGCGTACCGGGCGATCCTGAACGCCGGCGACGGCGGGCTCCTGGCCGGAGTGCGCCGGGCGGTCTCGGCGGGCGAATCCCTCCCCGCTCCCGTGGCCGAGCGGTACCGGGAGGTCGTCGGGCGTCCGCTCATCGACGGACTCGGCAGCACCGAAATGCTGCACGTGTTCCTTTCCGCGGCCGACGGCGACGCGCGTCCGGGCGCGACTGGGAAGGCCGTGCCCGGCTACCGGGCCGCCGTCCTCGACGTCGACGGCTCGCCCGTCCCCGACGGAACGCCTGGTTTCCTTGCCGTGAAAGGGCCGACGGGCTGCCGGTACCTCGAAGACCCGCGCCAGCGGGACTACGTCCGGGACGGCTGGAACCTCACCGGCGACACCTACGTCCGTGACGCGGACGGCTACTTCCGGTTCGTCGCGCGCAGCGACGACATGATCATCTCGTCGGGCTACAACATCGCCGCCCCCGAGGTCGAGGAAGTCCTGCTCACGCATCCGGACGTCGAGGAATGCGCGGTGATCGGCACGCCGGACCCGGACCGCGGTTCGGTCGTGACGGCGTTCGTCGTGCCCCGGCCCGGCGCCGAACCGGGAGCGGACCTGGCGCGAGCACTGCAGAACCACGCGAAAGAGACTGCGGCGCCGTACAAGTACCCGCGTCGCGTCCGGTTCATCGAAGCGTTGCCGCGCAACGCGAGCGGGAAGCTGCAGCGCTACCTCTTGCGAGAGTCGTAAGGCGCCTCACCCGCACTGCATGACGCATCGAGCCGCCTCGAACCGGCCGGCCGCCAGGTCGTCGTCGCGGATCATCCAATACAGCATCCCGACGTCTCCCCAGGTCATCTCGGCGTCCTGGTCACTGTCGATCTGGGCCAGCAGCAGCCAATGGCCCGCTTCCTCCGGGACCCTCGGATGGTTCCAGGCGCCCAGCACGTCTGCCGCGACGTCGTTCTCCACGGCGCCCTGGATCGGTAAAGCGAAGCCGCCGACCTGATGCTGCGGAAGATGTCCGTAGGCATCCCACACAAGCTCCCCGAACACGCCCGAACCCGAATCGTGTGCCTCTTCCGCGGCCTCCGAGAGTGAAACACCGGCCGAGGTCTCGGTCGTGTCCATGAGTGTGTGCTCCCCTTCCGGCGCGGTGGCCACGACCTCCGCGAAGAGCGTGCGGCCGGGATACGGGACCCGATCCGCCGGGGGCTTTCGTTCGGCGACCGCGACGTCCGCCGGCACGAAGAGCACCTGCCCGGTGAAGGCCACGTTGGACAGGTCCTGCCAGTCTTCCCCGGAGTGCCGGAGCGGATCGAGGACGAAGAACAGCAAGGTCCCGCGTTCGGGCAGGGCGATGGTCAGGAACTCGCGCGGCAGCGCCGCGCAGTCTATCGCCGCGACGAAGTCCAGCGGCCATCCTTCGCACTCGGGCCACTCGGTTCCGGACGGGAGCGACGGATTCCCGCCAAGCCTCGCGACGGAGGCGCCACCGCCGCCGGAGTCCAGCCGGATTCCGGGACGGAACAGGTCGGTCCACCGCGTCGCCAGATCCGCGGGCAGCCGCTCGTGCGCGAGGGCGCCGAGCCGGGTTCTCCAGGTTTCCACTCCCGCATCCTGGCAGCCGGGTCCGACAGTTTTCGGCCGGCCGCGATCAGGCCACCGCCCGTTCGCTCGTCACGCCTCCTCGCCACGGCGGCCGAGCGCGTGGAACAGCGCCGTGGCGAGCACGACGCCTTCTCGCGCGATCGGGGCGGTGAGGTGTTCGTCGGGCGCGTGCTGGAGGCAGCCGGGATAGGAATGCGGCAGCCACAGCGTCGGCAGACCGAGGATGTCGGTGAACACGTGGTTCGGCAGGCCGCCGCCGAAGCTCGGCAGGATCGCCACCGGACGATCGGCGACCTCGTCGAGGACGCCCTTCGCCCAGCCCACCCACGGGTCGTCGACCGGGGTCCGACTGGCGACGAAGCTGCTTTCGGCGGTGACGTCGACCATCGAGAACCCTTGGGCGGCAAGGTGTTTCGTGATCGCCTCGCCCACACCGCCGACGTCGGTCCCCGCGACGTAGCGCAGTTGCAGCATCGCGCGAGCCCGGCCGGGAATGGCGTTGACCGGCCGGTCGATGTCGGCCGCGCCGAGTGAGAGGACTTCGAGGGTGTTCCAGCCGTACAGCCGCTCGGCCGCGGTCAGCCCGGTGTCGCCCCAGCCCTCGTCCAGCGCCGGATCTCCTGGTGTGTTCCCGATTTCGAGGTCGGCGAGCGCCGCGCGGACACTGCCCGGAAGCGCGGGCGGCAGGAGCTCCGGCACCTGGACGCGGCCGTGTCCGTCGACGAGAGAGGCGATCGCCCCGGCGAGGGTGGTGGCGGGATTGCGCAGGACCCCGCCCCAGTTACCGGAGTGGTAGGCGTCGGGCCGGAGATCGACGTCTAGGGCGATCCGGACGCTGCCCCGGGCGCCGAGGAACAGCGTCGGCGTCGCCGCGTCCAGGCGCGGGCCGTCGGAGGCGATGAGGACGTCGGCGCCCAGTTCCTCCTGGTGCGCCGCGACGAACTCGTCGAGCCCGGGTGAGCCGATCTCCTCCCCGGTCTCGAACAGGAACTTGAGGTTGAACCCGAGCGTGCCCGCCTCGGCGAGAAGCAGTCTGAGCGCGGTCAGGGTGATCAGATGCTGTCCTTTGTTGTCCGCCGAGCCACGGCCGTACCAGCGTTCGCCGTCCGCGGTCAGCGTCCACGGGTCCCGGCCTTCGCTCCACCGGCCCTCGTGCCCGTCGACGACGTCGGCGTGGCCGTAGCACAGGAGTGTCGGCAGCTCCGGGGATTCGATCCGGGTCCCGATCAGGAACGGGCCACCGTCCGGGTCGGGATTGGGATACGTCGTCACCGAACAGCCGAGCGCGCTCAGCGCCGGGGTCAGGACCTCGTCCAGGTATGCCTTGATGGCGACACGGCCGCTCGGATGATCGCTCACGGTCGGATACCGGACGAGTTCGGCGAGCTCGGCGAAGAAGGCCCCCGAGTCGACGTGTTCCCGGGCTTGCGAAACCAGTTCTGCGGGGATGGCCACGGTATCTCCCGGTTCGGTCAGCGGATCAGCACTCCGGGATTGAGGATGCCAGCCGGATCGAGGGCGGTCTTGGCGGCGGTGAGCGCGGCCGCGAACGGATCGGGGCGCTGCCGGTCGTACCAGGGCCGATGGTCGCGGCCGACGGCGTGATGGTGGGTGATCGTGCCGCCGTGGCCCGCGATCGCCTCGGAGACGGCGGCCTTGATCTCGTCCCACTGCGCGACCGTGCTCCCCCAGCGCCCGGCGGCGTAGATCCCGTAGTACGGCGCGGGACCGTCGGGATAGACGTGGGTGAAGCGGCAGGTGACGACGCCGGCGCCGCCGCACACCTCGTCGATCGCGGCGCGTGCCGCCGACGTGATCGCGTCGTGGAACTCGTCGAAGGCGTCCCAGGTGCAGGCGGTCTCGAAGGTCTCCACGATCAGCGACCGGCGGGCAAGGGCGTCGCGCTGGTACGGCATCCGCAGGAACGACGAACGCCAGGTCGAGGCGCTGTCCCGGTCCGGGGAATCCTTGCCGCGCCTGGCTTTCACGACCCCGCCGTGGCCCGCGGTCAGTTCGAGTGCGCGTTCCAGCCACGTGTCGACCGGATGGTCGGCGGACTCGAACCCGACCAGCAGCAATCCCCCGCCCACGCTCGCGCCCGCGTTGATGAAGGCCTCGGCCGGGTCGAGGAGGCGGCAGTTCGACGGGTGGAGCCCGGACTGCGCGATCGCACGGGTGGCGGCGACCGCGTCTTCCTGACGCTCGAAGGCGATCGACGCGGTGACCTGCCAGACCGGCCTGTCCTGCAGCCGCATCCAGGCTTCGGTGATCACGCCGAGCGTGCCTTCGGAGCCGAGGAACATCCGGTCCGGCGAAGGACCGGCGCCCGATCCCGGAAGGCGCCGCGATTCGCTGATCCCGGCCGGGGTGACGACGCGCAGCGACTCGGTGAGATCGTCGATATGCGTGGCGAGCGTGGCGAAATGCCCGCCCGCGCGGGTGGCGAGCCAGCCGCCGAGCGTGGAGTGGGCGAACGACTGCGGGAAGTGCCGCAGGGTCAGTCCCAGCGGGCGAAGGCGGTCTTCCAGCGCCGGCCCGAAGATCCCGGCCTGGATCCGGGCCGCGCGGCTGACCGTGTCCACTTCGAGCACGGTGTCGAGGCAGGCCAGATCCATCGACACCGCCGGACCATCGAATCGCGGTTCGATCCCGCCGACCACGGAACTGCCGCCACCGTAAGGAATCAGCGCGGTGCCGGAGGCCGCGCACCAGTCGAGGAGGTCGACGACGTCCTGTTCGGTGTGCGGGCGGGCGACCAGATCCGGGACGTGGTCGATCCGGCCGAGCAGATTGCGGACGACGTCGCGGAAGGCCTTGCCCCGGGCGTGGGACAACCGGTCGACGGGTTCGTCGCCGCACAACGCGGCGAGCGTCGAGGGAGGGCGGATCCGCGGCGCCGGGAGGTCGAGCTCCGAAGGTTCCGGCGGGGCGTGGTCGGTGAAGTCGTGCCCGGGCAACACACCCGACGTGCGGGCGACCAGCGCGTCGGACTCTTCCCTGGACAGTTCGCCGTCGGTGGTGCCCCAGCCCCACCAGGACCGCTCCTCGGTCGGCATCGTCGCCTCCCTTCGATCTGACTCTTCAGTAAGTTACTTATCGGTCAGATCCCGTGTCAACGTGGGCACCCACCACGTTCGACCCCACGCCCCGCTTGCGGTACCACAACGACCGCGCGTGAAGGCCCCCTTCCCTCGACTGAGCCGCGGGAAGGGGGCCTTCACGCGCTTAAGTAGGTGAGCGTGGCGGCGGAGCCTCGGTCGGGGTGGGTCCGCGCCGCACTCGCCTCCCCCTGACACACCGGACAGCTCCGCCGTCCAGGACCGATTCGAGGCCTTCGACGCTTTACAACGTTGTATCAACGATGTAAAAACGTCCTGACGGCCAGCCGTGGCCCGGCTCACACCGGTTCCCACCGTCCACGGGGTCGTGGTTTCACGCCTGCACAGGTCCAGTGGGAGGCGCACCTCCGCCGAGGCGGCCGCCCCCGGAGAAGGGTGTCGAGCAGATGTTGCCAACGTTGTCACCACCACGCCCCCGGAAGCCGAGACGCTTCCGGAAGCCCCTGACCGCCGCGGTGGCCGCCCTGGCCGCCTTGGCGCTGACGTCAGGACCCGCGACGGCCGCGGAGAGCGGCTGGAAGATGGGCAAGCCACGCCTGACCACCCCGTGGACCGACCAGGTCTCGCCCACCAACGCGTTGCCCGAGTACCCCCGGCCGCAACTGGTGCGCGAGAACTGGCAGAACCTCAACGGGGTCTGGGAGTTCGCCGGCGCCGCGCCCGGCGAGATCCCGCCGATCGGCGAGAAGCTCGCCGAGAAGATCCTGGTCCCCTACCCCACCGAATCGGCGCTTTCGGGGATCCAGCGGCACGAGGACTACATGTGGTACCGCCGCACGTTCACCGTGCCCAAGCACTGGAACGTGGGCAGGGACAACACCCTGCGGATCAACTTCGGCGCCGTCGACTACAAGGCGAAGGTCTGGGTCAACGGCAAGGAGGTGGCCGCGCACCAGGGCGGCTACGGCGCGTTCTCCGCCGATGTGACGTCGGCCCTGAAAGCCAAAGGAGAGCAGGAGATCATCGTCGGCGTCGAGGACCGCGCCGACGCGACCTGGCAACCCGTCGGCAAGCAGCGTCTCGTCCCCGACCGCGGCATCTTCTACGAAGGCGCCTCGGGCATCTGGCAGACGGTGTGGATGGAACCGGTCGCGGCCAAGCACGTCGGCACGCTCGGCATGGTCCCCGATCTCAAGTCCTCCACGCTCAAGCTCACCGTCGACACCGGCGGCGGCTCCGGGCTGACCGTCGAGGCCGTGGTCCGCGACGGCAGGAAGGTGGTCAGCCGCAGCACGGCGTCGGCGGCCGGGACGATCTCCCTGCCGGTGCCCAAGGCGAAACTCTGGTCGCCGGACTCGCCGTTCCTCTACGACCTCGACGTCGTGCTGAAGGACGGCCGCCGCACCGTCGACAAGGTGTCGTCGTACTTCGGCATGCGTGAGTACGGCACCACGAAGGGCGCCGACGGCAAACTCCGGTTCACCCTCAACGGCAAGATCCTCTTCCTCCAGTCCACTTTGGACCAGGGGTACTGGCCGGACGGCATCTACACCGCGCCGACCGACCAGGCGCTGCGCTTCGACCTCGAACAGCACAAGGTCCTCGGCTTCAACACGGTCCGCAAGCACATCAAGACCGAGCCCGACCGCTGGTACCACCACGCCGACAAGCTCGGCCTGCTCGTCTGGCAGGACATGCCGTCGATGCGCACCGGTGGCCGTCCGCCCGTCGACGCCCAGCAGCAGTTCAAGGCCGAACTGAAGGAACTGGTGGAGCAGAAGAAGAACTGGACCTCGATCGTCGGCTACGTGCCGTTCAACGAGGGCTGGGCCGAGTGGTCGCGCGAGGAGACCGGGAAGGTCGCCGAAAGCGTCAAGGCGCAGGACCCGACCCGGCTGGTCAACGCGCACAGCGGCGTCAACTGCTGCGACTCGCTGGGCGACTCCGGCAAAGGTGACGTCCTCGACTGGCACTCCTACCCCGGTCCGGCGAAGCCGATGCCGGACGGCAAGCGGATCTCGATCGACGGCGAACACGGCGGTTACGGCCTCGAGGTCAAGGACCACATGTGGTTCGGCGAAGGTCACGCCTACGAGATGGTGAAGGACCAGGCGACGCTGAACAGCCGCTACGTCCAGAACCAGCGCGACGTACTCGCCTCGGCGCAGAGCTGCGGCATCAGCGGCTCGATCTACACGCAGATCACCGACGTCGAGCACGAGGTCAACGGCTTCTTCACCTACGACAGGCAGGTGAAGAAGATGGACTTCGCGCAGGTGCGCGCGGTCAACCAGGCCATCATCCGCAACGCCGACGGCAGCGGTTCCGGCGCACCCGACCCGGGCCCCGGCACCCCGGGGATCGCCGGCGTGCACGCCTACAAGTTCGACGAGGGCACGGGATCCAGCGCCGCCGACTCGGTCGGCACCGCGAACGCCACGCTGACCAACACGCAGTGGGCAGGCGGTGTCGAGGGCGGCGCGCTGGCCTTCGCCGGCAACGGCCAGGCCGACACCGGGGCGGCCCTCGTCAACACGGCGGGCAGCTACTCGGTCTCGGCGTGGGCGAAGCTGGACGAGGCCGGTGGCGCGTTCCAGACCGTCGTCAGCCAGGACACCGGCCGCGACAGCGCGTTCTTCCTGCAGTACTCCGGGCAGGACCAGCGGTGGGCGATGAGCTTCGTCGGTCTCCGTGCCCTGTCGCCGGAGAAGCCGGAAGTCGGCAAGTGGTACCACCTGACCGGTGTCCGTGACGCGAAGGCTGGCACGTTGTCGCTGTACGTCGACGGCAAGAAGGTCGCCTCGCAGAACGCCTGCTCCGCCGCTCCGAGCACGGGGCACACGGTGATCGGCCGCGGTCAGTATGGCGGTCAGCAGGTCGACTTCCTGCGCGGCGCGGTGGACGACGTCCGGTTCTACGACCGGCCGCTGTCCGACGCCGAGGTCTCGACGCTGGCGAAGCGCGACTGATCCCGATCACGCGGCGCCGGGGTGCCCCGGCGCCGCGTGTTCGGCACGAAGGAAGATCCGGATTCCGCGCGGAACGAGAAGACTGGACGAGGAATTCCGTGATCGTCCGCGTGGAGGGATCGACTTGAAGGTCATCGCCATCGAAGAGCATTTCATCCATCCGACCTTGTACAACGAGGAAGGCGAGGGTGAACTGGGCGATCACCCGATCATGGTGGGGATCCGCAAGAAGCTCCGCGACCTCGGACGCGGCCGGATCGCGGAGATGGACGCGGCGGGCATCGACGTCCAGGTCCTGTCCCACGCCGTCCCCGGCGCGGAGGCGTTGAAGCCGGAGGAAGCGCATCGGGCGAGCCAGGCGAACGACGCGCTCGCCGACGCGATCTCCCACCATCCCGACCGGTTCGCCGGTTTCGCCGCCCTGCCGATCCAGGCGCCGGACGCGGCGGCCGACGAACTCCGCCGCGCCGTCGAGGAACTCGGCCTGAAGGGCGCGATGCTCAACGGCCTGACCACCGGGCGATTCCTGGACGACGCGGCGTTCCAGCCGGTGCTCGCCGCCGCCGAAGCGCTCCGCGTCCCGCTCTACCTGCATCCGGCACTCCCGCCGAAACCCGTGCTGGACGCCTACTTCTCCGGCCTGTCCGACCTCCAGGCCGACAACCTCGCCACCGCGGCGTGGGGCTGGCATTCGGAGACCGCGCTGCACCTGCTGCGGCTGATCGTGTCCGGCGTCCTCGACGAGTACCCGGACCTGCAGATCATCATCGGTCACATGGGCGAGATGATCCCGTTCGCGCTGTCGCGGATCGACGTCGTGCTGACGCCGATCAACGAGCAGCTGCGCCAGCCGGTCGCGGACTATTTCAAGACCAACGTGCACATCACCACCAGTGGCTACGCGACTTTCCCGCCGCTGCAGTGCGCGCTGGCCGTACTCGGGGCCGATCGGATCATCTTCTCGGTCGACCACCCGTACACCCCGAACGAGCCGATGGTGAATCTGCTCAAGACGGCGCCGATCGACGAAGCCGACCGCGAGAAGATCGCGCACGGCAACGTCGAAAAGCTCCTGAAGCTCAAGTAAGCCTCGTACCGGCCGAGTGGGTCGTGAGTGGTAAGTGTCGTTCTATTGAGGGGTACAGCAAAGGCGTCATGCTCGCTCGCGTGCATGACGGCCTCGGATGTTGTGAAAGCCACCTTCACAACGTTGAAGGTTGCGAAAGTGGCCTTCACAACACTGCCCTGATTCCTTCACCGTCGAGCCCGGCGGCCGCTGAACCGCCACCCTCGCGCAGGTCAGGCATAGGTCGGTAAACGCTGGTCCGCACTAACGGCACTTACCACTCACGACCCCACCCACTCCCGCACGACCTCGCCGAGCACAGGTAGCGGCACCTGCCCGTGCCTCAGCACGACGTCGTGGAAGTCGCGGATGTCGAAGGCCTCACCCAGCCGCTCCTCGGCGAACGCGCGCAAACGCTGGATCTCCAGCCTGCCCGTCATGTACGACAACGCCTGGCCGGGCCAGTCGATGTACCGGTCGGTCTCGGACCGCACCTCGACGTCGCTGAGCACGCAATGCTCGGTGAGGTAGTCCACGCATTGCTGCCTGGTCCAGCCCAGCGCGTGCAGTCCGGTGTCGACGACGAGCCGCGCTGCCCGCAAGGAATCCTCCGCGACCATGCCCAGCCGCATCAGATCGTCGGAGTAGAGCCCCATTTCGTCGGCGAGCCGCTCGGTGTAGAGCGCCCAGCCCTCGTCGAACGCCGAGAGCGGGACGAGCTTGCGCAGCTGCGGAACCCCTTCGAGCTCGAAGGACACACAAGCCTGGAAGTGGTGTCCTGGAACGGCTTCGTGGAAGGCGACGGACTCGGCGATGAACCGGAATCGCTCGGTCACCCGGTAGGCGTTGGTGGAGTAGACACCGGGACGGCTGCCGTCGGCCGACGGCGGCATGTAGTACGCCTGCGCGGCGGACGGCCCGTCCGCCTCCGGCACCGCGCGGACGACGCATTCGGCGGACGGCACCCGGCGGAACCAGCCGGGCGCGGCGGCCGTGGCCCGCGCGACCGCTTCCGTCGCGGTCGTGATCATCTCGTCCGCGTCCCGCCACCGCAGCGACGGATCGGTGCGCAGCCGCCGCCGGATCGCGACGGGATCGTCTTCGCCGAACACGGCGGCGCCGAGCCGCCGGTACTCCTCGTCCAGCGCCCGTCCGATCGCGAGGCCCGTCTCGTGAAGCTCCGCCGCGGAGACCCCGGTGGTGGTGTGCGTCTTGAGCAACCCCGCGTAGGTCTCCTTGCCACCCTCCAGCCAGCAGAGCCCGGGCCGGTCGTCGGGACGGCCGTGCCCGGCGATCTCGCGGGCGAGCATGTCGCGATAGGCGGCGAGCGCCGGCCGCACCTTTTCGGTGAAGATCCGTTCCCGTCGCTCGACGCGGTCGCCGGTCAGCGGCGGCACCAGCAGCGGGTTGGGCTCGGCGGCCAGGAACCGGTCGAGGTACTCGACGGCGTTGCGCACCGCACGTTCCACCGGCGTCCGGCCGCTCTCGATCCCGGCGCGGTGCCGATCCGCCAGCGCCGCGAAGAAGTCCGGGAACGCCGCCAGCCGCGTCAGATGATCCTCCTCCGCCTGCTCGCCCGACGGCGCCAGCTGCGGAAGCCAGGACAGCACCCCGACGCCCTCGGCCACCATCGGATCGGCGAGGGTGTACTCGCTCGGCCGCGCGTCCAGCCTGGTCAGGAGCGATTCCGTGTGGTGGGCGATGACGCCGAGCGTGATCCGGTCCGGATCCGTGGAGCGGGCGGCGAGTCCGGCGATCCGGACGGCCCGTTCCCTCAGCCGGGCGTCACCGGCTTCGGAGACGTCCCGTAACTCGTGGTCGTGCCCGGGAATGTTGTCGAAGGTCGCCATCAAAGGCATTTCGGTCGCGAGGAGGTCGAGGAGTTCATCCGCCAACTCCCCAGCTGTCGGCTCTTTACTCATAACCGACACCTACCAGACCGGATCCGTTTCCCGCTGGCGTTTTCCCGTTATCCGACCAGGCCGACCACCCGTTCGGTGGGTCCGGTGTACGCACTCGACGGCCGGATGAGGCTGGTGGTACGCCGGGCCCGCGGGGTAGTCCAGGTTCGGGTGCAACCCCTTCGCGTCGTACATCGCGCGGGCGAGCGCTTCGTACAGGTCGAGCAGGTGGTACCCGAAGCCCATGATCTTGCGCTTCTCCGCCAACGCCGTCGCGAGTCAGGCTTCGGCGTCGGCTTCGAAACGATCTGCCATCGACTGTCCACTTTGCAGCGTCCGGGCACGCGCGGCGTGCCTTTCTCGTTCGTCCGGGTCGATCGCGCGGGCAACATCTCGAAACGCCAGTCCGCCACCGGATTCCACTTCTCCCGCGTCGGCGGTTCATGTCCACTGTGGATCGTCTACGAAGCGTTCGGCGCACCGGGCCGGATTCACACCTAGATCGCCGAACTCCCGGACGGCAAGAAGTACTTCTGGCTCGCCCGTACCGTCTCCCGCGCCGCGGACGGGCACGGCGACCCCGGCAAGACGTTCGCGATCGGGCTCGGCTGCGAACTCCGGCACGCGAAACGGCTCGTCTATTCCGACGGTCTCGCGCTCGGTACCGGCGCGGCCGTCACCCCGATCGGCATGGGCTGCAAGGTCTGCGAGCGGCCCGCGTGCCCCCAGCGGGCCTTCCCCGCGATCGGGAAGCCGATGCGGGTCGACGAGCATTCCTCCAGCCTGCTGCCCTACCCGCCGCTCGGCTGAGGCGTACGCCACAACCTCGACATAGTCGGACTTCCTACTTTATGGTGTCCACAGGTCTGCGGTGCAGGGAAGCCGGTGAGAATCCGGTGCGGTCCCGCCACTGTGACCGGGGAGCGGCGCTCCCGCAGAGAAGGCCACTGGCGCGAGCCGGGAAGGCCGGAGCCGCCGCGGATCCGGGAGCCAGGATACCGGCCGCAGATGTCCACGTTCGTCCACGAGGATGGAGCTGAACGCATGCGGATTCTTCCTGCCTGCGCGAAAGTCGCCGACCCGCCACCACCCCGGCGGTAAGTCGTCCGTACTCCCCTGCCCGGCCGCCGATCGTGGTCCCGGGCGGCTCCGTCCTGCGCACTTTCGGAAAGGGCAGCCATGAGCACCGAACTCAGTCACTTCGTCGGCGGCAAGCCGGTACCGGGGACCTCCGGTCGCTTCGCCGACGTCTTCGACCCCAGCACCGGCGCCGTCCAGGCCCGCGTCCCGCTCGCCTCGGCCGCCGAGGTCGCCGGCGTGGTCGCCGACGCGGCGCAGGCCCAGCTCGACTGGGCTCGTTGGAACCCGCAGAAGCGCGCCCGGGTGCTGATGAAGTTCGTCGACCTCGTCCGCGCCGAGGAGGACTCCCTCGCCCGCCTGCTCGCCTCGGAGCACGGCAAGACCGTCCCCGACGCCCGCGGCGACATCCAGCGCGGTCTCGAAGTGGTCGAGTTCGCCATCGGCATCCCCCATCTGCTCAAGGGCGAGTACAGCGACAGCGCGGGTACCGGCATCGACGTCTACTCGATGCGGCAGCCGCTCGGCGTGGTCGCCGGGATCACCCCGTTCAACTTCCCCGCGATGATCCCGCTGTGGAAGGCCGCCCCGGCGATCGCCTGCGGGAACGCCTTCGTGCTCAAGCCGTCCGAACGCGACCCGTCGGTACCGCTGCGGCTGGCCGAGCTCTTCCTCGAAGCCGGTCTGCCGCCGGGGGTGTTCAACGTGGTCAACGGTGACAAAGAGGCCGTGGACGCGCTGCTGACCGATCCCCGCGTCGAGGCCGTCGGCTTCGTCGGCTCGTCGTCGATCGCCGAGTACATCTACACCACCGCGGCCGCGCACGGGAAGCGCGCGCAATGCTTCGGTGGCGCCAAGAACCACATGATCGTGATGCCGGACGCCGATCTCGACCAGGTCGTCGACGCGCTGATCGGCGCAGGCTACGGCTCCGCAGGCGAACGCTGCATGGCGATCTCGGTCGCCGTCCCGGTCGGTGAGGCCACCGCCGACGCGCTGGCCGCCCGGCTGACCGAACGCGTCAAGACGTTGAAGGTCGGTGCGTCGCTCGATGACACGGCCGACTTCGGGCCGCTGGTGACCGCCGAGGCCGTCCAGCGCGTCCGCGACTACATCGACGTCGGTATCGCCGAAGGGGCGAAGTTGCTCGTCGACGGCCGCGGCACCACCGTGGACGGTCACGAGAACGGTTTCTTCCTCGGCGGCTGCCTGTTCGACCACGTCACCACCGACATGCGGATCTACCGCGAGGAAATCTTCGGACCGGTGCTGTCGATCGTCCGCGCGGCCCACTACGAGGAAGCGCTGCGGCTGCCCAGCGAGCACGAGTACGGCAACGGCGTCGCGATCTTCACCCGCGACGGCGACACCGCCCGCGACTTCACCTCACGGGTGAACACCGGCATGGTCGGGGTCAACGTGCCCATCCCGGTGCCGATCGCCTATCACACCTTCGGCGGCTGGAAGCGCTCCGGTTTCGGCGATCTCAACCAGCACGGGCCGGACTCGATCCGCTTCTACACCAAGACCAAGACGGTCACTTCGCGCTGGCCTTCCGGTACCAAGGAAGGCGCCAGCTTCGTCATCCCGACGATGAGCTGAGGCCGCGATGAGACTGACCGACGAACAGCGCGCCCTGCGCGAGACCGCGGCGGAGTTCGCCGCGGAACACCTCGCCCCGCACGCGATCGAATGGGACCAGGCCAAGCACTTCCCGGTCGACGTCCTGCGCAAGGCCGCCCAGCTGGGCATGGGCGGTGTCTATCTGCCGGAAGACCTCGGAGGCTCCGCGCTCGGAAGGCTCGACGGCGTCCTCGTCTTCGAGGCGCTCGCCACCGGTTGCCCCTCACTGGCGGCTTACATCTCCATCCACAACATGGTCGCGACCATGATCGACAGATTCGGTGACGACGCCCAGCGGCACCGGTACCTGCCACGAATGTCCACGATGGACGATCTCGGCAGCTACTGCCTCACCGAGCCCGACGCCGGTTCCGACGCGGCCGCGCTCTCCACCCGCGCCCGCCGCGACGGCGACGAGTACGTACTCGACGGGGTCAAGCAGTTCATTTCCGGCGCGGGCACCTCGGACGTCCACGTCGTGCTCGCCCGGACCGGTGGCCCCGGCGCACGGGGGATCTCGGCGTTCATCGTCGATCGGGACACGCCCGGGGTTTCCTTCGGTCCCAACGAGATCAAGATGGGCTGGAACGCCCAGCCCACCCGGCAGGTGATCTTCGAGGGCGCCCGCGTCCCGGCGTCCGCGCTGCTCGGTGGCGAAGGCAGCGGGTTCCGCGTCGCGATGTCCGCGCTGGACGGCGGCAGGCTCAACATCTCGGCCTGCTCCCTCGGCGGTGCGGAAGCCGCGCTCGGCATGGCCGTCCGGCATCTCTCGGAGCGTTCCGCGTTCGGCGAGAAGCTCTCGGAGAAGCAGGCGTTGCAGTTCCGGCTGGCCGACATGCGCACCGATCTCGAAGCCGCCCGCACCCTGCTCTGGCGGGCCGCGGACGCGCTCGACCACGGCGAGGACACCGCGACCCAGCTTTCGGCTATGGCGAAGCGCTTCTGCACCGACACCGGGTTCGAGGTGGCCAACCAGGCGCTGCAGCTGCACGGCGGCTACGGCTACCTCGCCGAGTACGGACTGGAGAAGATCGTCCGCGACCTGCGGGTGCACCAGATCCTCGAAGGGACCAATGAAATCATGCGCGTGATCATCTCGCGCCGGATGCTGCAGGAGGCTTCGTGAACGACGTCCAGTTCCTCGTCCACAGTGGAATCGGCCGGATCACGCTGAACCGGCCGCGAGCGCTGAACTCGCTGAACCACGACATGGTCCTCGCCATGCTCGACCACCTCGAAGCGTGGCGCTCCGACCCGGCGGTCCGCGCCGTGCTCATCGACGGCGCCGGCGACCGTGGGCTCTGCGCGGGCGGCGACATCCGCGCCATTTACGAGGACGCCCGCACCGGCGGCACCTCGTCGCTGAAGTTCTGGGCCGACGAGTACCGGCTGAACGCGCTCATCTCGCGCTACCCCAAGCCGTACCTCGCGCTCATGGACGGGCTCGTGATGGGCGGCGGGGTCGGCGTCTCCGCGCACGGCAGCCACCGGATCGTCACCGAACGCTCCCGCGTCGGCATGCCCGAGACCGGCATCGGCTTCGTCCCCGACGTCGGCGGCACGTACCTGCTGTCCCGGACGCCGGGTGAACTCGGCACGCACATCGCGCTCACCGCCGGGTCGATCTCGGGCGCCGACGCGATCCACTGTGGACTCGCCGATCACTTCGTGTCCAGCGAGAAGATCCCGGACCTGCTCGACGCGCTCGCGTCCCGGACCCCGGACACCGCGCTGGAGCTGATCTCCGAACCCGCGCCGCCGAGCGCGCTGGCCGAGGACGCCGACTGGATCGACCGGTGCTACGCGGCGGACACGGTCGAGGAGATCCTGGCCCGGCTCCACGCGGGCGGAGACGCGGCGGCCACCGCCGCCAAGGAGATCGAGGCGAAGTCGCCCACCTCGCTGAAGGTGACCCTGCGGGCGCTCCGCACCGCCGCGGACCTGCTCGATCTGGAAACCGTGCTGGCGCAGGAGTTCCGAATCTCGACCCACGCGCTGTCCTCGCCCGAGTTCGCCGAGGGCATCCGGGCGCAGATCATCGACAAGGACCGCTCCCCGAAGTGGTCCCCCGCCACCCTGTCCGAAGTGGACGACAAGCTGGTCGACGCCTACTTCGCCGATCTCGGCGACGCCGAGTGGGTGGCCCGATGACGATCGCCTTCCTCGGCCTGGGCAACATGGGCGGCCCGATGGCGGCCAACCTCGTCAAGTCCGGTGAGACCGTCCACGGCTACGACCCCGCTCCCGGCGCCCGCTCCGCAGGGGTGGCCAGGTTCGACAGCGCGAGCGCGACCGTCGCGGCGGCGGACGTCGTCCTCACGATGCTGCCCAGTGGCAAGCATGTCCTCGACTGCTATCACGAGATCCTGCCGTCGGCACGGCCCGGGACGCTGTTCGTCGATTGCTCCACCATCGACGTCGCCGATGCCCGTCAGGCGGCCGAGCTGGTCACAGCGGCCGGTCACCGCGCCGTCGACGCCCCGGTGTCCGGCGGTGTGGTCGGCGCCGAAGCCGGAACACTGACGTTCATGGTCGGCGGCGACCCGCGGGCGTTCGCCGCCGCCGAGCCGTTCCTGGCCGTCATGGGCGCCAGGGCGATCCACTGTGGCTCATCCGGCGCCGGTCAGGCGGCGAAGATCTGCAACAACATGATCCTCGGCGTCTCGATGATCGCCGTCTCGGAGGCGTTCGCCCTCGGCGAGGAGCTCGGCCTCACCCCTCAGGCGCTGTTCGACGTCGCCTCGACCGCGTCCGGGCAGTGCTGGGCCCTGACCACCAACTGCCCGGTGCCCGGTCCCGTGCCTGCCAGTCCCGCCAACCGCGGGTACACCGGCGGATTCGCCAGCGGCCTGATGCTGAAAGACCTGCGCCTGGCCGAATCGGCCGCCCGGGACAACGACGTCGCCACCCTGCTCGGCACGAGGGCCGCGGAACTCTACGCGGCGTTCGTCGAGCAGGACGGTCCCGGCCGGGACTTCTCCGCCATCATCACCGCCGTCCGCGACGGCCTCCTCACCAAGGAAACCGCATGAGCGATTACGAGACCATCACCGTCGGGCGTCCCCTCGACCGAGTCGCCCTGATCACGCTCGACCGGCCCAAGGCGCTCAACGCGCTGAACCTGCGGGCCATGCGGGAGATCACCGGCGCGGCAGCCGAACTCGGCCAGGATCCCGACGTCGGCGCGATCGTGCTCACCGGTTCCGCCAAGGCCTTCGCGGCCGGCGCGGACATCAAGGAGATGCAGCCGCAGTCGTTCAGTGACGTCTACGCGGCCGACTGGTTCGCGGGCTGGGACGCGCTTTCCCGCGTCCGTGTCCCGCTGATCGCCGCCGTCTCCGGGTACGCGCTCGGCGGCGGCTGCGAACTGGCCATGATGTGCGACGTCCTGATCGCGGCCGAGAACGCCAAGTTCGGCCAGCCGGAGATCACCCTCGGCGTCATCCCCGGCATGGGCGGCTCCCAGCGGCTGACCCGGGCGATCGGCAAGGCCAAGGCGATGGACCTGTGCCTCACCGGCCGCATGATCGACGCCGCCGAGGCCGAGCGGTCCGGGCTCGTCTCCCGGGTCGTCCCCACCGAAGGCCTGCTCGACGACGCCCTGGCGGTCGCGGCGAAGATCGCGAGCATGTCGCGTCCCGCCGCGATGATGGTCAAGGAGGCGGTGAACCAGGCTTTCGAGTCCGGGCTGGCCGACGGGCTCCGGTTCGAACGGCGTCTGTTCCACGGCACCTTCGCCACCCAGGACCAGAAGGAAGGGATGGCCGCGTTCACCGAGAAGCGCGAGCCGAAGTTCCTTCACTCCTGACCGGTGAGCGACCGGTAGAGCGGTCGCAGCAGATCGGTCACCGAGGTTCCGTCCACTGTGGACTTGAGTGGCGGGACCTCGTCGAGCAGTCCCAGCGGGTCGCCGGCCGGTGGGCGTCGCGTGTTCGTGACGTCCCCGGCCGGACCCCAGCCGAAGAAGTCCTCCATGACCTCGTCGAGGCCGGGCGTCCCGTCTTCCGCCGACGGGGCCGTCACCCGGGCGCCCGCCTGCCGTCCGATCTCTTCGAGCAACGTCGTGCGGTCCCGCCCTCGGAGGGCGAAGATCGAGAACGGATCTTCGTCCTCTTCGAGGGCGATCAGGCCCGCGACGAGGTGGTCGCAGGGGACGCGAGTGCCCGGACAGGTGCAGTCCAGCGACAGTTCCCATCCCGCCTCGGGGAACAACGGCACCTGCTCCGCCGCGAAAATGCCTTCGATGCCATCCGGCACCCGGCCGTCGAGCAGAGCCGTCGTCGTGGCCTCGTCCGCGACGACCGCGGCGACGAACGCCGTCCACACCTGTTTGCCGAACGTCGGAAGCCCGACGCGGACGTCGTAGAACCGTTGCCGCGTCACGCGGACCCGGGCGACGGCGGCGCCTGGCCCGATCGTGAGGGTGTCGACCCGGCACGGCGGCACGAGTCCTTTGTGGACACCGAGATCGTCTAGTGCCCGGCGGAATCCGTCAGTCATCGGCCGCCTCCCGTCCCAGCGCGAAGACCTCGCGCAACGAGTCGGTGGACAGCTCCGTGAGCCAGTCCTCCCCGTCGGTGACGACGAGGTCGGCCAGCGCTTCCTTCTTCGTGATGACCGCGTCGATCCGTTCCTCGATGGTGCCGGGGCAGACGAACTTCCGCACCTGGACACTGTTGCGCTGGCCGATGCGGAAGGCGCGGTCGGTGGCCTGGTCCTCGACCGCCGGATTCCACCACCGGTCCAGATGCAGGACGTGCGTGGCCGCGGTGAGCGTCAATCCCGCTCCCCCGGTCTTCAGCGACGCGAGCAGGATCGACGGGCCCTCACCGGACTGGAAATGCTCGACGATCGAGTCACGGCGCCGCTGCGACAACCCGCCGTGCAGGAAGGCGATCTTCACGTTCAGCCTGTTCGAAAGATGCGGCACCAGCAGATGCCCGAACTCGGCGAACTGGGTGAAGCACAACGCGCGGTCGCCCGAATCCAGGATCTCCACCAGGAGTTCTTCGAGCCGGTTGACCTTGCCGGACCGGACTCCGATCGGCGAACCGTCGTGCAGCAGATGCGCGGGGTGGTTGCAGATCTGCTTGAGCTTGGTGATCGCCGCGAGGATGTTGCCGCGCCGTTTGACCCCGGCGCTGTCGGCGATCTTCGTCATCATCTCGTCGACGGTCGCGCGGTACAGCGTCACCTGCTCGCGGGTGAGGCGGTATTCCTGGAGGATCTCGATCTTCTCGGGCAGGTCGGCGAGCACGGTGGGATCGGTTTTGAGGCGCCGTAACAGGAACGGCCGGGTCAAGCGGCGCAGCTCGGTGGCCGCGGCGAGATCGCCCCGGCGCTCGATGGGCACTTCGAACCGCTCGCGGAACTCTTGCCTGCCACCGAGGACGCCGGGGTTGAGCAGATCCGAGAGCGCCCACAGATCGGCGAGCCGGTTTTCCACCGGTGTCCCCGTGAGCGCGACCCGGTGAGCGGCGGGGATCCGCCGCAAAGCCTGCGCCGGCCCGGTGTTCTGGTTCTTGACCGCCTGCGCCTCGTCGAGCACGAGCCGGTGCCATCGGATGCCCGCGAGCTCGTCCGCGTCACGGGCGGCCGTCGAGTAGGTGGTGACGACGAGATCCGCGCCCTCGGCGCGCGCGTGACCACGGTCGGCACCGTGATGGATGCGCACGCGCAGCTCCGGCGCGAACTTGGCCGCTTCGCGCTGCCAGGTCCCGAGCAGCGACATCGGGCAGACGAGCAACGTCGGCCCGGTCTCACCTTGTGCCCGCTCGATGGCTTCGAGCGCGAGCAGCTGGACGGTCTTGCCGAGCCCCATGTCGTCGGCGAGGCAGTCACCGAGCCCGATGGACGCCATGAACGAAAGCCAGGCGACACCACGGTTCTGGTAGGGCCGCAGGGTCGCCAGGAACGTCGGCGGCGGCTCGACCGGCTCGATGGTGCGCTGGACCCGTCCGGCGAGGAAGTCGTCGATCCAGCCGTCGGTGGTGACTTCGGTGACCGGCAGCGGCGTTTCGAAGCCGCCGCGGAGCAGGGCCAGCAGGTCGGCGGACGTGGGCAGCGGCGGTTTCTCGCGGTCCGGGTCGCGGCGGAGGTATTCGAGACCGGCGCGCAGCAGTTCGGGGTCCACGCTCACCCAGCGGCCGCGCAGCCGCACCAGCGACGACTTCGCGGCGGCGAGCCCGGCGAGTTCTTCGTCGGTCAGGGCGTCCTCGCCGACGGCGAGCGCCCAGCGGTAGGAGGCGAGCTGATGACGGCCGAGCCGGTGCACCGCGGCCTGGTCGACGGGTGCGCCGCGGACGGACAGCTTGAGCGCGAGCTTCCGCCTGCCACCCCAGCTCGCCGGGAGCTGGACGTCGAAGCCGGCCGCGGTCAGCTGTTCCGCGCCGCCGTCGAGGAACTCCACGGTCTCGGCGACGGTGAGGTCGTAGATGCCCGGCTTCCCGGCCTCGACCGCCGGGCCGAGCAGCGGCAGCACTCCCGCGGCTCGCTCCAGCTCGGCGGTGAACAGGCCTTCGGGGTCGGTGAACTTCGCGCCCGCCTTGCCGGACCAGACGTCTTCGGCCGGGAGCAGGAGGCTGGGATCGGCCGCGGAACGCAGGAGGAAACGCAGCTGCCACTTGGTTCCGTCGCCGGTCTGGTCGTCCGGGTCGTCGACCGGCCCGTACAGCGTGGGGACCTCGTCGAGCCGGAAGCAGACCGTGCCCTCGGTGAGGTCGGTGTCGCCGACCTCGTCCCACGCCGCGATACCTTCGGCGACGATCCCCATGCGTCCCGGCGCTTGGCCGATCCGGTCGTCGGCGCTCTTGAGCGCGTGAAGCCACGATCCGAACGGCCCTTCGCGCCCGTCGCTCTCCGTGGCGTGACCGGCGGCCGCCAGCCGATCGCGGACGGCGGCGTCGACCAGCGTGTGGAGCGCGTCGGTGACGAGCGCCGCCGGAGCCGGTCCGGGGTGTTCGGCCCGTCCGACCGGCGGGGTGGCCGCGATCAGGGCGCGAAGCCTGACCGCGTCGCCGCCCCGGGCCACCGGCCGCCAGCGCGCCCGCGCCACGATCTCGTTCCGCACGAGTGTGGGGAGCACCCGGCCGCGCCGCACCAGGTCGTCCGCCAGCCGGACGACGGCGCGGAGGTGGCGGACGGAAGTGCCGTAGCCGACCGTGTCGGCCAGGTCTCCGAGCTCGGAGGGGTCGATCAGGAGCGCCGGTACCGACCAGGGTTCCAGCGTGAGTTCCTGCTGCTGCGGCCTGCCGCGTGAGCCGAGTTCGGGCGAGGCGACCGGACCACCGCGCCGCGACGGCAACAGCAGGACGGCCGACGCCGGCTTGCCGGGGTGCAGCGCGGTCAGATCCGCGACCGACGCGGCGAACGGATGCGGCCGGGCCGCGCTCGACGGCCGCATCGATGTCGTCGCCGGCCGGTCGCCGTGTTCGCCCCACAGCACGATCCCGCGGCCACGGGACCACAGCCCGTGCACGACGAGTGGCGTCATGGTCCCCCTTTCGCGGTCTGTCCCTCCAGCATGCCCGGCGCCGATCAGCGTCCGGTCAGCGAGGGTCACACCATCGTGTAGCTAGGCGGAGATGCCCTGCTCTTCTAGCCTGATGAGCTAGTCCCCACATGGAAGCGATCACTTGATGACCGACGGAGAAGCACGCGCCGGCGTGCTGTCGAAACGCGCGCTCGTGATCGCTTCACACGCTGTCGAGAGAGCCGCGCTCGCCGAAGGCACCGACGAGAACATGGTCGTCCTCGCGCTCTTCCAGCGCCTGCCCTACTTCGAGCGGGAACGCGAGGTCTACGCCAGGATCGCCCGGCGCGCGGCCGTGACCGTCGTCGGCATGGTCGACTCCGGGCGCCCGGACCTGCCGCACGGCGTGACCCCGGTGCTGTTGCGCGCCGAGGAGAACCTCGCTCGCGAATGGTCGGTCGCGGTGCTCACCCCGACCTTCGGCGGCTCGGTCGTCGCGCAGGATCTCGACGACGTCGACCCGTCGGCGACCTCCGTCGAAGCGGCACGGCAGTTCCAAGGCCGCTGGGGTTTCCGCCGTGACGAGGCCTACGCCGAGGTCGTCCGGCTGCGCGACGCACTCGGCGACCGGCTGCCGCCGACCGCGCGGATCAAGATCGACGAGGTCTTGAAGAGCGTGACGACCCCCGCGGCGGCGCCGGTGGAGAACCGCGCGGAAGCGGCTTTGCGCCATCTCGCGGGCCGGCTGGAGCGGCAAGCGCCGATGAAACCGGAGGAACCGGCCCTCGCGACCGATCCCGACACCGGATTGGCGACCATGGCCGGGATCTCGGGCTGGCTGGGCGCGTCGACCGACACCGTCCCGCTCGGCCTGATCCTGATCACCGTCGACGACCTCGACGAGGTCGGGCGGCGCCACGGCAACCGGGTCAAGATGCACACCGAGCAGAACATCGCGGATCTGATCCGCGAGGATCTCCGCCCGCTCGACCGGGCGGTCCGGCTCGGCAACGCCGAATTCCTGCTCGTCCAGCCCGCGCTGGGATCGGCCGACCTGACCGAGCGCAGCCTGCGTCTCGAACGGCGGCTCGGCGCGCTCCACACCACTTATCCGTTCGTGGACCTGCATCCGCGGACGACGACCATGCTCACCCGGAAGCGGCCACTGCCCGTCAATTCCCTGCGCGCTCAGCTGAAGCAGGTGCCGACGGCGGTGCTGTGGCCGCCCAGTCACGGCATGCTCCCGACGCCGAAGGGCAACGGTTCGGCCTGGTTCCACTGATACCGTCCTTCCGGTGAAAACCGTCCTGGACGCGATGAATCCACGCGAGGCACTGACGATCCTCGGCTGTTCGAAGGGCAAGAATCGGGGCGGCGACGCGTCCGGCGAAATCAACGCGGCCTGGCCGGAACCGATGCTTCGCGCACGAGCCGAAGTCCTGGCGCGGTCCAAGGTCGACAACGGCGGACTGCGGCCCGCCTGGCTCCGCTACAGCGGCAACTTCTACCGGAACGTCGGCAGCGAGCTGGGCGAGGCGGTCCGGAACGGGCGGACGCTGATCCTCAGCGGTGGCTACGGAATCCTGCGCGCGGACGAGCCGATCTCTTACTACGACCGGAAGCTGAAGCTGAGCGACTGGCCGTCCGGCGTCCTCGAAGACGCCGTCCTCGGGGAAGCCCGGCGGGTCGGCGCGACGAAGGTGGTCACGTTCGTGTCCGCGAGCGCCGATTACGCGAAGCTGGTCCGGCGAATCCCCTGGAGCTCCGCGGACATCGAGGGCGTACTGGTGACGATCGACTTCCACGGGGGCGGCGCGCAGGTCCAGGTGCCGCGGCGGCTGGCTCAGGCTTTCGGGGCGTGGTGGCGCCGCTCGCCATCGGACTACCCGCCGGGCATGGTCACCGAAGTCCTGCGCTGATCCCGCGTCCGGGCTTATGGCCAGCGCGCTTCGGAAAGCGCGAGCGCGGCACGGAGGAACGCCTTGCGGTCGGCGGCGGGAAGCTGTTCGAGCAGACGTTCCTCCTGCTCCTGGATCCGCGCCTGGGCCGACCTCCGCGCGGCGCTGCCGGCGCCGGTGATCCCCAGCAGCCGGACCCGGCGATCCTTCGGGTCCGGCTCCCGCGTGATCAGGCCGTCCCCCTGGAGCGTGTCGAGGGTGCCGATGATCCGGGTCTTGTCCGCGCCGATCGCTTTGGCGAGCGCGGCCTGCGTGCGGACGGGCCCGTCGTCGAGGGCGCTCAGCACCACGTAGCCCCACATCGTCAACCCGTGCTCGGCCAGCACCGGCGTCTCGGCGTTCATCAGCCTGCGCATCAGCCCGCCGAGCATCGCCGCGAGATCCGGCCTCCCTTGCTCCGCCATGCGCAGACCATACCGACCGAAGTCGCGAAGCCGGTTGACGAACTCGTAGGCACATGTAGATGATATGCGCATGCCTATTGATGAACTCCGCATCCTCGACGCCACCGTGACCCGGACGAGCCTGGATCTCGTCGCCGAGATCACCCCGGCGGACCTGACCAAACCGACCCCGTGCAGCGCCTGGACCCTGCACGGCCTGCTGGCGCACATGGCCACCCAGCACCACGGCTTCGCCGCCGCGGCCGACGGCGAAAGCGATCTCGGCCACTGGCGTCTGCTCCCGCTGGGCGACGACCCGATCGAGACCTATCGCGCGTCGGTCAACCGGGTGCTGAACGCGTTCGTCCCCCACGATCTCGCCGACCGGAAGTTCGCACTTCCCGAGTTCTCCACCGAAGTCACCTTCACCGCCGAGCAGGCTCTCGGCTTCCATTTCGTGGACTACCTGGTGCACTCCTGGGACGTGGCCAAGACCCTCGGTCTGCCGGTGAAGTTCGAGCAGGAGGTGCTCGATGCGGGACTGAAGTTCGCCGAATCGATCCCGGACGGCCGGAACCGGACAGCGCCGGGCGCCGCCTTCGGCCCGGCCGTGGACGCGACGGGACCGTCCGATTTGGACACGATCGTCGCCCTGCTCGGCCGCTCACCGTCGTGGCCGGACGTCACACCCCGGGCTTGACCGGCACCGCTTCGAGAATCCGGGCGGTGACCAGGTCCGGTTTCTCCAAGGAGAGTCCGTGAGTGGTCTTGGGCACGACCTCGACGCGGAGGTGCGGGCTCAGTGACCCAAGCCTGGCCGCCACCGCACGACTGTCGAGGATGGAACTGCGTTCGGCGACGACGATCCGCGTCGGCACATCGATCGAGTACAACTCGTCGTCGCTGAACAGGTGCATCTCGGGGAGCCGCTGTTTGTACTTGAGCGCACTGAAAAGCAGGGGCCGCACGGTGTGCCGGACATCCGGATCTCCCGAGGCCACCAGCCGCAGGAGCCAACGGGGCAGGAACCAGCGGAAGATCTCCCGGAAGCTCCACCAGATGAAGCTGCGGCCGATCACGCCGAACCCCGCGGCTTCGAAAGTGACCACGCCGGCGATCCGTTCGGTCGACCGCGACGCGAGATTCAACGCGAGCCAGCCACCTCGCGAAACACCGGCTAGATAAGCCTTTTCGTGGCCGGTTCCCGCCAGCACCCCGTCGATGACCTCCGCGAGCCAGTCCGCGCAATCCTCAACGGACTCGATGGGAGCGGTCTGGACCGACCGGCCCGGTTCGCCGATCGAGTCAACGGCGTGAACCCGGTACCGGGCGGCGAGTTCGGCGATGTGCGGGTACCACGACAGTGACGTGCCCATGCCACCGGACAGCAGCACGATCGGCGGGCCGCCCTCGGGACCGCAACGCCGGACACGCGTCGGGCCGAATCTCGTCTCGACGTTCAGTTCCTCGGCGGGAACCGGCCATTTCCTCAGGATCGCGTCATAGGTGGCGGAAAAACGCAGTGCCGCCTTCTTGTCGGTGAACTCCCCCAACATGAGACCTCCTCGAAGTTTTATGGTGCACTTGCACCATAACAGGGCGTGGCCGCTTCGACCACCCCTCGACGACATGGCAGAGTGACCGCGTGCCGAAACGTGTCGATCATCAGGAGCGCAGGCGCGGGATCGCGGAGGCGCTCTTCCGGATCGCCGCCGCCCAAGGCCTCCAGGCCGTCACCCTGCGCGCGGTGGCCGCCGAGGCGGGCATCTCGATGAACCTGGTCCAGTACTACTTCCCGACCAAGGAGGAGATGCTGCGCTTCGCCTGGCGCCGGATGGTCGAACTGACGGCGGAGAACGCCGGGAAGACCGTCGGCGAGGCGATGAAGACCGAGGACGAGCGCACCATCGTGCGCGCCTACCTCACCGCGGTACTGCCGGAAGGTGAACGCGACCGCAGGCTGGCGGCCGTCCAGATCGCCTACTTCGCCGTCGACGTCACACGCGGAAGCCAGGATCCAGACCAGGAACCACTACTGCCCCACCTGGTCAACGCGGTCGCCGACCTTCTCCGGAAAGCCCAGGAGAAAGGCGACGTCCCGGCCCGCCTCGACCCCCGGCTGGAGGCAGACTCGCTCGCGACGATGTCGGCCGGCCTCGTCACGGCGATCATGGTCGACGCTTACACCGCGGAGCGGGCGGCGGAGATCGTCGACTACCGGCTCGACGGAGTGTTCACCGGCGGTCGATGAGCTTCTCGATACCGTCCAGGATGCGGCTGAGGCCGAACTCGATGTCGGCCTCCTCGATCCCCTCTTCGCCATACGCCTCGCCGGAGATCACGGCGGCGACGCGGGCATAGCCGCGCCCCTGGAGATGCGGTCCCAGAAATCCACTCAGCGCGTAGGCCTGCTCGGGAGGGCTCGCGTTCACGTCCCGAAGCAGCGAAGCGGTGCTGCGCACCCAACCGTCGACCAGGACCGCGCAGCCCATCACGTCCCGGGTGCCCAGACCTGAGCCCGCCATCCCTTCCAGGAAGTTCTCCAGCCACCCCAACAGATTCGGCGTGGTCGGCGCGCTGCGCACCGGCAAATCGATCAGCCACGGATGGCGGCGGCTGCGTTCGAGAAGCGCGCGGGCCCAAGCAGTGACCGCGGCGCGCCAGTCGCCGGACGACGGTTCCGGCGGCGGACCCCAGGCCGCTTCGGCCACGAGGACGAGCAGTTCCTCTTTGGAGCTCAGGTAGCGGTAGAGCGCGTTCGCGGTGATGCCGAGACGTTTGGCGATCGACGGCATGGACAACGCCGCGTAGCCCTCGGCGTCGGCCTGCGCGATGGCAGCGTCGACGATCTGTTCGAGGCTGTATCCCGGCTTCGGCCCACGCCGGGGTGCCGGGGCGTACCCCCAGGCCAGCGCGGTGCCCGGCGGCAGCAACTCGATCTTGACGTCGTCCATCGGGGCATTGTTGCATCCAAAATAGGTAAAGGCATACACTGTTCATGACATACACAGTTATGGGGACGAGTTGGGGGATAGACCATGACCGAACCGAACAGGCGGAACGTGCTCCGCGGGGCGGCCGCGCTGGCCATCGGCGGAGTCGCCGCGACCTATGGAAGCGCCGGGTCCGCCGTCGCCGCCCAGCCTCTTCCGGCCACCGCCGCGAAGGAGCACTTCCCGTTCATCGAGGGTGCTTTCGCGCCGGTGAAGGAGGAGGTGACCGCGTTCGGCCTGCCGGTCACCGGCCGCATTCCGAAGGACCTCTGCGGGCGGTACCTGCGCACCGGGCCGAACGTCCTCGGCCTGGAGGATCCGCGCGCTCACCACTGGATGATGGGCGAGGGGATGGTGCACGGCGTCCGGCTGCGCGACGGGAAGGCCGAGTGGTACCGCAACCGCTGGGTGCGTTCTTCCGGTGTCGCGGCGAAACTGGGCGAACGGTACCCGTGGCCGGTGCCCGCCGAGGACTTCGCGCCGAACACGCACGTCATCAGCCACCACGGCCGCATCCTCACCCTGCAGGAATCCGGCGCGCCGCCGTACGAACTCGACGGCGAGCTGAACACCTTGGGGCCGTTCGACTTCAGCGGTTCATTGGAGGGTTCCTACACCGCGCACACCAAGTTCGACGCCCATGCCGACGAACTGCATGCGGTGACCTACCACCCGACTTGGGACCACGTGCGGCATCTGGTGGTCGACCGCACCGGCCGTGTCGTGCGGACCGCCCGGATCCCGGTCACCGACAGCCCGATGATGCACGATTTCGGGCTCACCAAGAACTACGTGGTCGTCTTCGACGTGCCGGTCACCTTCGACCCGGGGCCGGGCAAGGTCGTGCCCTACAAGTGGAACACGGAGCACCCGGCCCGGGTCGGGGTGATGAAGCGCGACGGTGGCCCGGTCCGCTGGTTCGGGGTGGATCCGGTGTTCTACTCGCACACACTCAACGCCTACGAACAGGGCTCCACGGTCGTGGTGGACCTGACCACGATGCCGGCGCCGTTCGAAGTGGCGGGCAAGAAGGGCTACGGCGGGCCGTCGGCGTCGGGCCCGCCGGTGCTGGAGCGCTGGACGATCGATCTCGCGCAAGGACGCGTGCGGCGCCGCGTACTCGACGACCGGCCGCAGGAGTTCCCGCGGGTCAACGAAAGCCTCGTGTCACGGCGGCACCGGTACGGCTACTCGGCCTCGCCGGGTGAGCTGTTCGACGTCTACCTGGACAAGCCCGCGAACTCCTTCGGCAACGCGTTGATCAAGCACGACCTCCAGAGCGGGCGCTCAGAAGTGCACCGCTTCGGCCGGGGTGCCGACGCGAGCGAGGCGGTCTTCGTGCCCTCGGCCCGCAGCAAGTCCGAGGACGACGGATACGCCCTCGCCTATGTGAACAACCCTGACCGCAACGCCACGGATCTGGTGGTCCTCTCGGCACAGGACTTCACCGCGAAACCGTTGGCACGCATCCACCTGCCGAGGCCGGTGCCGCTGGGCTTCCATGGCAGCTGGGTCGCCGACTGAGTCACAGGGCGGTCGCCGGGTGCCCGGCGACCGCCCTCTTCGTCACACTCCGGTGAGCACCTCCTCCAGTGCGGCGGCGGTGTCCGGATACCGCTCCAGCAGCGCCAACCCGGTGGGCGCGGTGCTCCCCCACGGCTCGCCGCAGCCCAGCAGATCCGCCACCGCGTCACAGGTGGCCGGATGCGCCGCCAGCAACGCAAGGCCACCGTTCCCCGTCTTCCTCGTCAGCGCGAGCGGTTCCGGCTGGTCCTTCCACGGTGGGACCCACTCGTCGAGCGCCGCGAGCCGGCCGGGGAAGATCCGTCCGGCCTCGCGTACGAGCAGCGGCACCAGCTCCGCGCCCCGCGACCGGAGCGTGGTGATCAGCGTCGGCAACCACGGCAGCAACAACCTGTCCGGAAGTTCGGCGAAAGCGTTCGACACCGCCTCGACGACGAAGTCGGCCAGCCCGGGCGCGGGTTCCAGCGCGTGGACGAACCCGCTGAGGTAGCGCGGATACGCGGGCAGCACCATCGGGTTGGCCAGGAGCTCGGCGCACCTCTCACGCAGTTCCGCACGGGAGAGGTTTCCGAGCTGGACCTGCGCGGCCCACAGCAGCGCCACCTTCGACGGCTCCTGCGGATGCGATCCGGCGATCGCCAGCTCCAGCTGGGTACGGTCACATCCCAGCGACAGGGCCAGCGCCTCCATGCTGAACAGGAAGCCCAGCATCGCGGCGACCTGCTCGACACCGGCCTCCTCGTCGGCGAAGGCCGCCGGAAGCAGGGTGCAGTAGTGCGCGTACCCCGTCCTGACGAAGTCCTCGATCCACTTCGGCAGCACCGGCTCACTGGTCCGGTAGTGCGCCAGCAGCCTCCGCACCCGCCGCAGCACTTCCGGCGCGCCGTCGACGGTGCGTTCGGTGGCCAGCACCTCGAGGGCGCGCGTGCCCAGCTCCCCCGCCAGCCGGGCGCTGCGCAAATAGAGCGTCGCGTCCTCGACCGAGCCGAGCACCTTCGCCGCGGTGGCCTGCGGGTGGTAGGCGGCACGCCGAAGCCGCTGCTCCAGCACCTGTTCGATGCTGACACCCTCGTAACCCAGCTCGATCAGGGCTCGCTGGTGCGTGCCCAGCGCCAGATCCCACGACTCCTGGATCGGCCGCTCACCCAGCCGTCGCTCCCCCATGATCGGCCGTGCCGCGCCGTGCGGCATCAGGTACCGCAGCATCCACAGCAGGTCTGAGCACGGCTCCAGCTCCGGCCGCGAAGCGATGTCGAGCAGCGCCCGCTGCACACCTCGTTGCTGCAGCTTGAGGTTCAGGGGCTCCAGCCTGTCGTGCACGT
The DNA here is from genome assembly GCF_014654365.1 of Amycolatopsis oliviviridis. Classification (GTDB taxonomy): domain Bacteria; phylum Actinomycetota; class Actinomycetes; order Mycobacteriales; family Pseudonocardiaceae; genus Amycolatopsis; species Amycolatopsis oliviviridis. The sequence goes on along the minus strand of NZ_BNAY01000001.1, from coordinate 394,509 downwards.
CGCGCGCCAGCGGCGGCAACGCGTCGTAGCCGACCTGGCCGATCCGGTCGCCGCCCATCATGATCTCGACGATGCGGCGCACGTCGCGCCTGCCTGGCACGACGTCCTTCTCGATACAGGTGACCGCCGCGTCCTGGAAGTCGTACGGCGTCGGCTTGGCCCGGTCTCGCAAGCCTGCCAGCAGGATCGAGGTCTCGAACACCGCGATGGCATCGGCCGTCGAAGACAGATAGCCGTTGCGGCGCGCCGCCCGCACGACCTCGACCGACCAGCCCAGCAGCTCGGCCTCGTCCAGCCGGTCGAGGACCGGAGGTCGTTGCAGGAAGCCGGAAAGCTGATCCGATGGATCCACTGCCGCCGGATCCGTCGTGGGAGCGGGCAGCTCCGCGGCTTTCTTCCGCTTCGGACCGCCCACCTGCCCGTCCAGCTGGAACTGCTTCACCTTGGTGCGCTTGAGGTTCTTCGCCCACTCGGTCGCGGCGATCGACACCGATCCCCCGGCGAGGCCGAACTGCGCCTCGATCGACGCGTGGCTCGACGGGATCAGTCCGTACTGCCAGGTGCTCCCGCTGCGTGGGCTGATCACGAACCCGTCCGTACCCTCGACACCGAACTCCGCGACCCGGCTGGCCGCGTGGAAGGCGCCGCAGATGTAGAGACAGTCCGCGGGATCGGCACCCGAAGCCGCGAGATGCTCGCGCATCCGGGTCCACATGTAGCGCTCGCGGTCTTCGTCCACCCGCACGCGGCGGGTGTCCCCGGGCGCGAGCCGGCGGAACAGGCTGCCGATCAGGAACATGACCTGGCGATAGGTGTCGTGGTCGCTGTCGCCGAGCGGCAGCTCGACGTACTGGTGCCACCATTCCGACCAGTGCCGCACCCGGCCGTGCCGCAGCAGGTGCTCTTCGAGTTCGGCGAAACGAGGTCGCAGATCGCCGATCTCGACCCCCACCGCGTCGCCGTGCAGCGCGGCTTCTTCCTCGGCTGGCGGTGCGTCCGGATCAGGCGAGGGCTCACGCTCGTCCCACTGGAAGACGTGATCCGCGGACCGGTCGACGAGGACCAGTTCGACGCCCGGGGTGTCGAGGGCGTAGGCGATCGCCTGGTACTCCGCCGAGGCTTCGGTGATCGGCGCGACCACCGACAACGGCGCCCACTCGGCGGGGAATCCCTTCACCTCGGTCGCGAAGGCCTGCACCGCCACGGGAAGACGGCAGTTGCGCAGCTCGGTCAGCAGCGGTGCCATGTCCTCGCACAGTTCGAGGTAGACCACCTTCGGCTGTTTCTCCCGCAGCCGCCGCGCCATCGCCACGGCCGAAGCCGGGGAATGGTGGCAGACCGGGAAGATCTCCAGAGGCTCGCACACCGCACGGTCGACGTCGTCGACGAGCCCGAGCAGGATGCCTTCCAGTGCACCGGGCCCGTCGGCGAAGGCGGCCGCGGCCTCCTGCAGCTGGCCGCGTAACGCCTCGAAGGCGCCGCTCACGAGAGGGTGGCGATCGCGTCGCGGCCGCCGTCGAGGAACTCCGGCCAGTCCCCGCCCTCGTCCTTGCTGCGCGGTTCGACGACACCGTGCAGGTACTTGTTGAGGATCGCCAGGTCCTCCGGCTCCCGGCGGGCGAGCGAGCCGACGAGCGAGGACGCGAGCGTGCGGGCGGTCAGGGCGCGTTCCCCGAAGAAGTTGCTGTGCAGTACCGCGTCTTCGAGCACGCCGATCTGTTCGGCGGTGGACAGCGCGGACTCCAGCTTCTCGTCGTCGCTGCCCGCGGACGCGGCCGCGGCGCGCAGGTCACCGAAGCTGCGCAGCAGCACGTCGAGCAGCGTCGGCGGCACGTCCAGCTCGATCTGGTGGCGGCGCAGGAGTTCCTCGGTGCGGAAGCGGACGATCTCGGCTTCGCTCTTCTTGTTCGTCACCACCGGGATGCGGACGAAGTTGAACCGGCGCTTGAGCGCGGAGGACAGGTCGTTGACGCCGCGGTCACGGCTGTTGGCGGTGGCGATGACGGAGAAGCCGGGCTTGGCGAAGACGATGCCGTCGCTGTCCAGTTCCGGCACCGAGATGTACTTCTCGGAAAGGATCGAGATCAGCGCGTCCTGGACGTCGCTGGTGGACCGGGTGAGCTCCTCGAACCGGCCGATCGAGCCCGCTTCCATCGCCGTCATGATCGGCGAGGGGATCATGGACTCACGAGACTGGCCCTTGGCGATGACCATGGAGACGTTCCACGAGTACTTGATGTGGTCCTCGGTGGTGCCGGCGGTCCCCTGCACGACGAGCGTGGAGTTGCGGGAGATGGCCGCGGCCAGCAGTTCGGCGAGCCAGCTCTTGCCGGTTCCGGGGTCGCCGATCAGCAGCAGGCCGCGGTCGGAGGCGAGCGTGACGATGGCTCGCTCGACGATGCTCCGGTCGCCGAACCACTTCTGTGAGATCTCGCGGTCGAGGCCGTCGGCACGCTCGGAACCGAGGACGAACAGGCGCACCATCTTCGGCGACAGGCGCCAGGCGAACGGCTTGGGGCTGTCGTCGACCGATTCCAGCCAGTCCAGCTCTTCGGCGTACTTGAGTTCGGCGGGGGCGCGCAGCAGGTCGGACATGTCTTGCCTTTCGGGGAGGTTCAGGAGGTGAGGAAAGTCTTGAGTTCGTGGACGAGCTTGGTGATGTGGCCGGAGATCACCGGTGTTCCGAGGTCCTTGAAGCGCTCGCGGAACCACGGGTTGACGCTGCCGCGGCCGGCGCTGGTGACCGAGCCGACGGGGATGAACTTCGCCCCGGACCGGTGGATCGCGGCCATGCTTTCGAAGAGCTGCTCGACGCGGGTCTCGTAGAAGTCGGAGATCCACACCACCACGGTGTTGGCGGGCTCGGCGATCTTCGGCTGGGTCAGCCCCATCGCGACCATGCCGTCGTTGCCGCCGCCGAGGTTGGTGCGCAGCAGGGTTTCGAACGGATCGTGCACCCAGGGTGTGAGGTCGAGCGCCTGGGTGTCGTAGGCGATCAGGTGGACGTCCACTTTGGGCAGCCCGGCGAAGATCGAGGCCAGCACGGCGCAGTTGACCATCGAATCGACCATGGAACCGGACTGGTCGACCACCGCGATGAGCCGCTGCGGTGTGGTCTTCTTCGCGGTCTGCTTGTAGTACAGCCGATCGACGTAGAGCCGTTCCTCTTCCGGGCTCCAGTTGGTGAGGTTCTTCCAGATGGTGCGGTCGAGGTCGAGGTTGCGGAACACACGCTTCGGCGGGACCGAACGGTCCACCTTGCCCGTCGAAGCCTTCTCGACCTGGGTGCGCAGGACCTCCGCGATCTCGTCGACGTAGCGGCGGATCAGCGACTTGGCGTTGGCCAGCGCCACTCCGGACAGATTGTCCTTGTCCCGCAACAACTGTTCGATGAGGGACATGCTCGGGCTCAGCTTCGCCGCGAGCGCGGGATCGGCGAGTACCTCGCGCAGATGCATCCGCTTGACGAGGTCCGCCTCGATCCCGGCGAGGTCCGGTCCGATCGCCGGGAGCAGCGTGCTCAAGTCCGGAGTCCCGCCTCCACCGGTGCCACCGAGGCCGGTCGGAGCGCCACCAGGGCGGCCACCGCGCAGCTCACCCGGACGGCATCCCAGCGCGCGTTCGAGCCAGCCCGCGTCGGCCTGCCAGCAGGACAGCTGCCCGGCCGTCACCGTGTGCGGGGCCTGGGCGAAGACGTTGAGCAGCACCTTCGACACCAGCGCCGCACGCCGCACCTCGGCGGCCTTGTCCCGGCTGTCCTCGGCGTCGGGGACCATCAGCCCGTCGAACTCGGCGGCGAGCTCCGGATGCCGCTGGACGACCGAGTCCACGGCGACGTTCGGGTCCAGCAACGCCGACGGCAAGCCGATGTCCTCGACCACGGCGACACTCGCCGATTCGAGCGCGGCCTGCTCCTCGCCGTCGAAGAGCCGGGCGAGCAACCGCCAGTACAGGACCTGGCGGCGGTTGTCCTCGGATTCGGTCATTTCCGCAGCAACCTTCCGGCGCGCTCGCGCAGCACGGCCGCGGCGTCGGTGGCCGCCTTCTCCGCTTTCACCCCGGCCTTGTCCGTGGTGCCTCCGGCCCAGGCTCCGGCGTGCACGGCCGTGGTCTTCTTGCGCACGGTGGTCTCCACGGCGAGCGGCTGGAGCCGGAACTCGCCGTCCCACCGGATCAGGCCGATGCACGCGCTGGAACCCGCGACGGCCTTCGAAGTCAGTGGCCCGGCCGCGGGGACGCGGTCGGTTTCGAGGGAGAACTGATTCCCGGCGAACGTGAACGAGAGAGTGTCTTCGTCGCCTTCGATGCCGTAGCCCTCGATGAAAACGGGGACCGCGATGCGCACCGGATGCCTGTCCAGCGGAGTGACCACGGGCGTGATGGCTTTCGGCAGAACGACACGCGCGGTGGAGAACGCGTCCGCGGGCTCGCCGAGGCGAGCATGCTCGTCCTGCCAGAGAAGGTCACCCTCGGCGGTGACCGGCATGTCGGTGAGATCCATCGAGCGGCTCTCGCTGACAGCCGTGAGCAGGGAAAGATGCGGGCGCAGCAACTGCCAGATCCCGGCGCCGATGATCGTGTCCGGCTTGGGCACCGTGACGCTCGCGCGAACGAGACGCGGCGCGGTGCCATCGGCGGGTTCGATCACCGCGTGGACCTGGGCCTGAGCGGCCGTCGAGTGTTCCAGTAGATCGACGCCGAGCGGCAGAAGCCGGCCGGTGACGGTGCCGATCGCGGGGGTCGCCGCCACGCCGGGCAGGGTCAGGAGCATCCCGCGTGACCACAGGTCGCCCCAGCGCCGGACGGGTACGCGCTCCAGCGCCGCACCCGGGCAGGACGCCGCGAGTTCGGCCGCGAAGCCGTCGAGCAGGACGGCCAACCGGCGCAAACCCGGTTCCGCGAGCAGTGCGGAGATCACCGGAGCCGAGGCCGAGATCAGGTCATGGTCGATGCCCTGCCACCCGGCACGGGCCAGATCGGACAGCCAGGACCGAGCGGCGGCCAGCAGGTTCGGTGATTCCGTCTCGGATGGCTGTCGGTCGGACTCCTCGCCCGGTGGCCGACCGGTCGCCTCGCCGATACGCGCGAGGACCGCGTCATGCACGGAGCCCAACACCGCGACCCTCGCCGCGGCAAGGGAAACGAAGTGCTCCTCCCCCGCAGCTCCGGCCGCGGTCTTCTCGGCCGCCTCGGCGACCCGCGCCGCCAGCGGCGATCCAGAGACAGCGTCGGCCAGCTCGGTCAGGCCGGCGATCTTCTGAGGACGGAGAAGCCCGGCGACGAGCACGTCGTCGAAAGCGTCGATGGCCGCCAACGCCTCGTCGAGGCCGGCGATGGGGTCGGTGAGCATCACACCACCGCCCTGGTCGGCGGGAACCACTGCAGTTCCGGCACCGGCGCCGTGGACGCTTCGAATTCGAGGTATGCCAAGTGCCGCAAGAACTGGCTGAACACGGACGCGGCCGCGGTGTTGTCGCCCTGCGACGGCCGCGTCGCGCTCATGGTCTGCGAAATGGCCTGCGCCGTCGGTTCCGCGACCTCCACGCGCAAGTACCGCGCGACCCGCTCAGCGCCGTACTGAAGGGTGGATTCGTTGAGCAGAGCCAGAATATGGTTGCAGAACATTCCCCGCGCGCCGCCACAGGGCCGGTTGTTGTTGGTACTGCAGGCGAATTCGTACGTGCTCGCCGCGACCGACGAGACGTAGACACGCCCGATGTCCGATCCGCTGGACACCACGCCCTGCACCCGTCCGTCGGCCAGTTCGACGAACGGAACCTTCGCGAGCTTGCGCGGGCGGGCAGGTGGCAACACCCGGGCCGTGCTCGCTCTTTCCCAGTCTGACAACGCATCTTCTCCTTGCGGGGGTGCCTCGGTGGGGACTGGGAAGAACCTAGCGGGAGGCACCGACAGTTTTGATCACATCCGAAGTTTTGCGAGCTGAGCCGTCAGATCGGCGAGGTCGTCCGCGTAGAAGTCGAAGCGGTCGGTCTCCGACGGAGGGTCCCCGATGGGCCTGGCGACGTAGGCGGTGCGGAGACCTACGCTCTGCGCTCCCCTCAGGTCCCACGCGTGGGCGGCGACCATCAGCAGCCGCTCCGGCGGCGCGCCGGACACCTTGACGGCCAGTTCGTAGACCGCCGGGTCGGGCTTGTAGGACTGCACCTCTTCGGCGGAGAGGGCCTGATGCCACCGGAGGCCCGCGTAGGCGTTCATCCGAAGCAGCGTGGTTCGACTCGCGTTGGAGAGGCCGATCAGCGGATAGTGCTCAGCGAGCCGGGCCAGCCCTTCGACGGTGTCGGGCCACGGTGGCATCCTGCGCCCCGCCGCCGCGAGCGCGTCTGTTCGAGCTGCTTCGCGGTCGAGGACGTCACTCGGCGCGTACGGCCTCTCCCCGTCGACGATGCGCCGCTGCTCGGTTTCGACGTGACCCAGCCACTGCCTGACCAGCCTATCCGCGTCGGCATCCGGCTCAGCTTGCCGGATGGCCGCGCGGATCCCGGCCGGTTCGTCGACGAGCGTGCCGAGTATGTCGAACACCAAGGCGTCGATCTGCACGAGCAACCTCCCAGTAAGGGTTAAAGTGGCAGTTAACCGCGACCGTACGAGAGGTTGGTAAGGGATGCAAGTAGCGTTAGACGATTACGTCTGGGCGGCAGGCGTCGCTACTGACCTGGTCAACACCGCGCCCGAGGTGTGGCACGGCGAAGACCACCTGCCTGATCTGGCCTCTCTTGCCGCCTTCGCTGAGCTTCACTCGATACCTACACCCACCCATGCCAGCGATCTCCGCGCCGTTCACCGGCTACGCACCACCGTGCGGGACCTGATCGATCGTCCGGACCGGGAGCACCTCATCACCGGCGCTTCCGGCCTCACGTCGCCCGCTGGTCACCTCACCCTCTTGCCGGAGAGCGCACGATGGGCCGTCTCGCTTCGACCTGCCGCGACGGTGACCGACGCCCTGTCCCTGATCTGCGGCGTCGGCATCCTGGGCGCGGTCCAGACTCTCGGCGTCGAGCGGTTCCGCGGGTGCGGCGCCCCTACCTGCCAGGGCGCTTTTATCGACACGACGCGCCCTGGACGGCGCCGCTACTGCATGCCGGGTCTGTGCGGAAACCGCGTCAACGTCGCCAACCACCGGGCAAGAAGGACGCCTCGCCAATCTGCGCATGAACATCGTGCACGACAATGACCAAACACCACTCAGCTCGCGATCACGGAAGTACGATCATCCAGTCGAACCGCGTCAGCTTCCAAGCATTTACGAAAAGGATTATCATTAATTCTATCATGGCGCCGCGCCACCAGGCCACAACCAACAGCGGCCACAGCGAAAGCAAGTAACGCACTTACAGCATACCACGGCAACCATTCCATCAATGTCACCATTCCCAGGCCAGCGAGCACCAACGCCATCAGCACCGATACCGCAATCATCAGTCCAGATGTGACATCAAATACACCTTTTTCAATACATAGGACCCCAGCTATCAGTAGTGGTAAAAATAATTGGAGAAGCCAACTAAGCCACGTCGGACCAATTGGCCAACTGTCGCTCAGAGTCAAGATAGACCTGACCATCCCAGCCAGAAGAACCCCACCGATAACAATAGCAAGTGTAACACTAAACATCGACCACAACATGTAAGTTCGCCTGCGAGGCATCATCACAGTAGACCAGTCTTCGTCACGAATCTCACTTTGACCAGCGCCAGTCAAGACGGTGCCATATACAACGGAACGCACTGGCCAGCTAAGTAAACCAATCAAGCGGTGTTGCAACTCTGTCAATTGAGCATCCGAGGAGATCAACGAAATCAGCTTCTCGACTTTCTCATCTGGATGCCTACGCTTAGAAGCTTCCGCGAAGTAGTTCTTGACGACTGTCGACAACCCCACTTGAGGAGTCGCACGAGATGCGCGAGGCAACCCAAGAACAGCCCTAATCTTGATTTCACTCTCGGTTTTCAAAAAGTAGTAGCGATTAAGACTGCGTAGCGCTAGGGGTATTCCCAATCGTGGATCAATAAAGTCAAGATCACTAGGTATATCTTCATATTTCGAGTTTTCCAACAAGTAGCCCACTCTGCTAAAAATTTGCGAAAGAGGACCATTTAATCGAACTTCAATAAAAGGCCTCGAGAACCACGGCTCAGCGGCGGCGCGCTCATCCGGCATCACTGAGCGCTTCAATTCCTCTTCGACATTCGGATTGCTCAACAGTACAGCCAGCCTCCACGCGGCCCTGATCGCGCCAGCTTTTTCCTGCCAGAGGAGATGCGCGAGCGCTACCGCCGCTGCGGGCGTGCCTACTATTGCGAGATCATCGACAGCCCAAAGGAAGCCCTCTGCGGATCGCTCAGTAAGAACCGGCAAGGCTAATTCGCCCATACCGCGTAGTGCCGATCGCCGATCTTCATCCGCAGCGTTTCGTGGAGCTAGGGCCTCGGCGGCCTCAGATCGCCCTGAGAACGATAAGGCGTGCATTGCATCAACTCTCGCAGTGCCACCCGCTGAGACGATAGCTTCAAGCTTGCGCAGGACTTCATTCCCCCGCGGCCGTCCATCTGCAGCAACCTTACCAACGGCAGCAACTATTGCCGCGCGATCCAAGACCGGCTCGCCCAGAAGGTTCAAGAAGTATTCAATGATCCCTCTCGCCAATTTGCTGTCAACGCGCTTTGCATCTGCCAAACATTCTAGAGCAAGAATCTTGTGATGCATCTCCGCAGACCGAAAAATTTCTACAATAACCTTTGTACTGTCGCGATTACTTGCACCACACCACAATTTCACAGTTTCACGCCAAGCCAACGGTTCCGCACGATAGCGGCTCAGCAACCCATCCGGATCATCTGCCAATTCTGTCGCAGCTAGATATTCCTGCAAGGTTAGATGTCGAAAGATGAACTCAGTCCGCTTCTTATTAACCGAAACAAGAAGTTGACTGCGGTCGATTATTTCATCAAGCAGCGATCTGATGTGCGTATGGTCGAGATTTAGATCAGGCAACAATTTTCGAGTCGTCGACTCCAGAAGCTTTTTTGTGATATTTAGTCGATCATCAAGCTCGCTACCGCTCTCCATGGCGACCAGCGCAACCCTCTGCAGGACTGCAAGCTTTTCGCCAACCTCGTACACCGTCAAGGAATCCGCGCGACCTAGGTCCGCATCGCGCCCCAACAAATGCGTTATTGCTTCCTGATAGAAGGCAGGCCTTGAGGTCGGCAACCGCCTTCCAGTCTTAGGGAAAACCTCCGTTTGCAGGTAGGCAATCATCGTCAACAGAAGTGGACTGCGCGCCAATCTTAACAGGGTTGGATTCTTCCGTAAGCCCACATACACTTCGGACGCTGCAGAACTTCCAGCCAGTCCCACCCATTTCCCAAGAAAACGGATTATTGCAGCATCATCGAACTCCGCCACTCGCACCACATGCGAGAATTGAACCCCAAGAGGCTGTCCCCTATAAACAACATCCCGACAGGTGACAATAATCTGGCAATCCGGGAACTCGCGGCCGAAATCGCGCAACGCTTTAAAAACCCTCCCCTGATTACTGCGACCAACTTCGTCCAATCCGTCAAATAGCAGGGTTAATTTTCCATCGCGCAGCGCTTGAACTACCATTTCCTGCATCGTTTCACGACGCACAGATCGATCTACCCTCGAACGAGAAAGCTCAGACACAATGAGATCAAATATTGATTCCGAACTATCATTACACCGATGCAACTCGATCAGCACCGGCACTCGCTCAACAGTTCCTGCTCGAACACGTCGAGCCCACATCAGCATAGAGTTTTTGAGCAGCAGAGACTTTCCTGCACCCGCAGGTCCAATAATAACGGAACGAGGTTGATTCCGCAGTTTTTCATATATGTCTTGCCGATCGCCACCTAGTTCGTATTGAAGTGGAACATATACGCTATTGATGTCGATAACTCGATCGGTCACAAAGCCAAGTGTGTGCCACGCGTAGTCCCGAGAAACAGCCTCGCCATAGCGACGTATCAGGCGTTTTCGAAACCGCGCCCTGCGTGAAAAAAAGCTTGCCGAACGGTCATATACCTTTCCGCCGGTCTTCTTAAAGTACTCGCTTAGAACTTGCTTCAAGGCCCATATCACCACGACAGCCAAAATGAGAGCCCCGAGCCCGTAAGGAACTAGGTGCTGCGCAAGATCCACTCCGCCGATCGTCACAGCATTATGAGTCGATCGCACCCGTCAGACTGTTACGTCTAGGTCTTTCGACACAAGATCAGAAGTCTTCCAAGTACGAGACCTGAACCTTGAGCTGCGAGTTTGCGGAGCAGAACGTGGTACGACCGCCACGGGGCCCTCCTCGGCAAGTGCCGAGGAGGGCCCCGCTGCAATCAGAAGGATCAGACGCCGGCGATCTGCTGGATCCAGGGCCGGTACCGCGTGATGTTCGTGTACGCGGTGGTCGTCTGCCGGTCACTGGTCGACGCGACGCCGACCTGGCGGCCGGAGGCGAACATCGGGCCACCGGAGTCTCCACCGGCGGTGATGCCGTCGCCGCGGCTCGCGCACACCGCGACGCCGCCGTTGTAGTCACGGCACGAGACCGACGTGACCCGGACGTTCGCGACCTTCAGGTAGCGCGACTGGCAGTTGATCTCCGAGCCGCACTGGCTGGTGGCGCCCCAGCCGTAGACCTGCACGGTCTGCCCGGTCGAGACGTTCGCGGTGGTGCCGAGCGGCGAGTAGGTGGCGTTGACCGAGGTCGTCAGTTTCACGATCGCGAGGTCCGCGGACGCGTGACGGGTCACGGTCGAGCCGGTGGCCATGGTGCCGCCGCTCTGCTGGTCGAGGCTGCCGATCCGGAAGGTGAACGTCCCGCCGCTGGCCACACAGTGTTTCGCGGTCAGGATGTACTGCGGCGCGATGATCGTCGAGGTACACGTTTGCCGGCCGTTGGCGAAGAGTCTGGCCGCCCAGGGACCGCTCGACGCGTTCTGGCCGCCGATGATCATCGGCTGGACGTCGGACGTGGGTTCCGCGGCGGACGCCACGGGGGCGGTCACGCCGAGCATCGCCGCGAAGGCGGTGCCGGCGATCAGGGCGAAGGAGCGCAGTCGCATGGTTCCGACTCATTTCTGCGGCGAGGAACAGGGCCGCGTACCGAGGGAAGGGTGGGCTGATTCTGAGTCGCGGCAAGGGAAATCGGACACCCTCGAAAGTCGTGTGGAAGGTACCTATCTTTCCGTTTCGCTCACCGTTAGGTGTTTGCTCCAGGTACCCGGGCCATGCCGTCGGTGTCGGTCCAAGCCGAATGGCCCGATCGGTGTCCGTCCATTTGGGACGAATGGTGGCATAACCTTAAGGACATAGCCCAGGCTTGAGGGGTTTCGGATCAGGCACCGAGCACGCCAGAATCGGCACCATGACCACAGCACAGTGGACCCCGACCTACGGCGACCCCTTCGAGCCGGTGCCCTACCGGCCTGCTCGCATGTCCGAGGAAGAATCGCTGGCCACCGCCGCCGATCTGCGCCACCGCATGGACACCCGCCGCACGGTGCGGATGTTCTCGACCGACCCGGTACCCGAGCAGGTGCTCGTCGACGCCATCGCGGTGGCCGCCACCGCGCCCAGCGGAGCACACCAGCAGCCGTGGACCTTCGTGCTCATCAAGGACGAAGCGACCAAACAGCGGATCCGCGATGCCGCCGAGGAGGAGGAACGCGTCTCCTACGAGGGCAGGCTCGGCGAGGAATGGCTGTCCGCGTTGCGCCCGCTGGGCACCGACGCCGTCAAGACCCATCTCACCGACGCGCCGTACCTCATCGTCGTCTTCCAGCAGCGCTACTTCCTCGACGAGGACGGCACCAAGCACAAGCACTACTACGTCGACGAGTCGGTGGGCATCGCGGTCGGCATGCTGCTCACGGCGCTGCATCTGTCCGGGCTGGCGGCGTTGACGCATACGCCGTCGCCGATGCGGTTCCTCGGCGAGCTGCTCGAACGGCCGCAGAACGAGAAGGCGTTCGCGGTCATCCCGGTCGGCTATCCGGCGGAAGACTGCGTGGTGCCGAACCTCGTGCGCAAGTCGATCGACCAGGTGCTGATCCGTCGCTGAGCCCAGGCGCGACCCGGGTGCGTACGCGCACCCGGGTTGCGCGAAGCACCGCCGAACAAGCAGTCAAACTGCGCATTAGTGCAGTTTTATGCTCACTTTGATGCATCTCTTGACATATCCGGCGGCGATTGGACACAGTCGGGCAACCGAAGGCGACACGAAGGAGTGTTCTTCATGGCCGACCTGCCCTCTGTCTCCCGGCGGACACTGTTCGGCGGCGCGCTCGCCGCCGGGGCGCTCGCCGCGATCCCGACGAGCGCCACCGCCGCGGAAGAGGCCACCGGAGCGGAAAGCGCGCCCCGCCGCCCTGGTCAGCGCAGCATGATCGGGGTGCCGTTCGAGCGGCACCAGACCGTCCGGATCGGGATGATCGGGCTCGGCAACCGCGGCATGTCCATGATCGGCGGCTGGAGCGCGGTACCGGGCGCCGCGGTCACCGCGGTCTGCGACATCCGGGCCGAGCGCGCGAAGGCCGCCGCGGACAAACTCGCCGCCGACGGGCGTCCGCGTCCGGCCGAGTACGGCGGATCCGCCGACGCCTTCAAGAAGATGCTCGCCCGCGACGACATCGACCTCGTCTACATCGCCACCCCGTGGGAGTTCCACTACCCGCAGGGCAAGGCCGCGCTGCTGTCCGGCAAGCACGTCGGCGTCGAACTGCCGATCGCCACCGAGCTCGACCAGCTGTGGGACCTCGTCAACACCAGCGAGCAGACCCGCAAGCACCTGTTCCTCGCCGAGAACTGCAACTACGGCCGCAACGAGCTCGCGATCCTCAAGATGGCGCACGCCGGGGTCTTCGGCGAGATCACCAACGGGCACGGCGGCTACCTGCACGACCTGCGCGAACTGCTGTTCTCCGACACGTACTACACCGACGCGTGGCGCCGGAAGTGGCACACCCGCAGCACCGCGAGTTTCTACCCGATGCACGGTCTCGCGCCGATCGCCGCGTGCATGGACGTCAACCGCGGCGACCGGTTCGCCACGCTGCGCGCCACGGCGACCGAGCCGAAGGGGCTCGCCGACTACCGGAAGCGCCACATGCCGCCGGGTCACCCGTCGTGGAAAGAGACCTACATCAACGGCGACCTGGTGACCTGCCTGATCGAGACCGAACAGGGCCGGATCATCCGCGCCGAGCACGACGTCAGCTCGCCGCGTCCGTACAGCCGCATCAACAGCCTCGCGGGCAGCCGCGGCATCGTGGAGGACTACCCCGAGCGGATCTACCTCGAACCGGACCACAGCGGGCACGCGTGGAAGGACTTCAAACCGTACCGCGAGCAGCACGACCACTGGCTGTGGAAGAAGCTCAAGGACGACCCGAACCTCGGCGGCCACGGCGGCATGGACTACGTGCTGCAGTGGCGGATCGTGCAGCAGATGCGCGCCGGGCTGGTACCGGACATCGACATCTACGACTCCGCCGCCTGGTGCTCCCCCGTGCCCTTGAGCGTGGTCTCGCTGGCCCGCGGCGGGAAACCGGTCGCGATGCCGGACTTCACGCGTGGCGGCTGGTCGAAGCCGCGGGCCGGGCTCGACTCGCAGCCCTCGGAGATGCCCGGCGCGTAGCGGGCGGTGACGTGACGACGACGGCGGCTGACCGGCCCGCGGAGGACGGTCAGCCGCCGGCCGTGTAGCGGGGAACGACCCGGAACACCCGGAGATCCTTGGGCGTGCCCTTGGCCCGGAAGTTCCGGCGCGGGCGCACGGTGAAGGCGTCCCGGTCGAGTTGTTCGACGACGCTGGCGCTGGCCAGTACCTCGTCGCCGTCCGCGGCGGCCATGATCCTGGCCGCGATGTTCACGTCGATGCCGAGATAGTCGTTTCCGACCCGCTGCGGATTCCCCCGGTGAAGCCCCGCGCGCAGATGAGGAAGGTAGCCGTCGGCCTTGATCACGCTCACGGCGGAACAGGTCTCGTAGGCGGCGTTCACGGCCTCGTCCGGGTCGGCGAACACGGCCATCACGCCGTCGCCGAGCCCTTTGACGACGCTGCCGCGGTGCCCGGTGACGACCGACTCGGTCACCTTGGCGACCGAACGCAGGAGTTCCAGGACGCGCTCGTCACCGGCGTGCAGCGCCCAGGTCGAGAAGCCGACGAGGTCGGTGAACAGCACCGTGATGCCGTCCGCGGCCACCGGCCGGGTGCCGGACCGGCGGACGGCCTGCCAGGCCTGGACCGCGGCCAGCCCCAGCTCGCGGGTGGCACTGGGCCGGTCGGCTCCCGCCTCGGTGAGCAGCCGCGCGAGCCGGTCGGACGAACGGCCCGTCGGCGGCGCGAGCGGGTCACCGAGCGCCCCCTCCCCCGGGACGAGGCCGCGGAGGAACCGCGCGCCGCGCACCAGTTCGCCACGCTGGTCCGTCGCGCGCAGGAACCTGCGGGTCCGGAGGTGCCACGGCTCGGCTCGTTCGGTCACGGGAGTCAGGATAGTCACGCGAGGCCTGTCCGGTCAGGGCGGCGGTGGCTCCCGGCCCGCCCGGAGCACCTGTCACCGGGGTGACAAGAAAACGTCGGGCATTTCCCCTTTCCGCCGTCGCGTGACAATTCACGAACGCGCCATTCCGCATACGCGTGACAAGATCAACGCGTAAAGAAAACGCGAGAGACCTTTCCCTTTCCTCGTTGGTGACTTTCCACCTAGATTCGGGGTCGAGCCCATTCAACGACGAAAGGACCTGACATGACGGAAACCCTGGTGCGAAAGGGTGTTCGCCGGTTCTGCGCCGCCGGGATCGCGGCCGCGGTAGCCGGAACCGTGATGCTCACCGCGGCGGGAACCGCGGCCGCCGTCGAAAAGAATCTCACTTACAAGGGCGGCTTCCCCATCATCGGCGACCAGCAGGTCGCGGTGGTCGTGAAGGCGGAAATCCCGGCGACGGCCAAGGCCGGGACGCCGATTTCGGTGCCGTTCACCCTCGACGTCGATTCCGGCCAGGCCGCGGGCGACGGGCTCCGGCTGGTCGGCGCCAAGAAGCTCTCCGGCACGATCAGTTCGAAGGTGAACGTCGCGCTCGGTGATCAGAAGGTGGCCATCCCCATCGAGCTGCCGATCCCGGACACCGAGGTGCCCGCCGAAGGGTCGCTGAAGTTCACCGCGGCGGGCAAGGTCGACTTCACCATCCCGGCCGGGACCCCCGCGGGTGAGGCCACCAGCAGCGTGGACCCGGCGGCGACCTCGCACATCAAGACCGACAGTTCGCTCGGCGAGTTCGACGTGCAGCTCACGCTCGACCCGCCCGACCAGGACGCCACTCTCGGCAAGACGACCGTCAGCTGATTCCCGTCTTCCCCCGGCTCGCCGAGCCGGGGGAAGACGCGTCTTGACCTCCAGCGCACTGGAGGTCGCAAGCTGTCGATCATGTGGATCTGCGACAGGTGCGGTATCGAACATCCAGCGAGCCCGGAGCCACCGACGTGCGTTCTCGACCGGGGCGAGGTCGGCATCGAGGAAGCCGGTGACCTCGGCGCGCACACCGGACGATGGTGGACGCACGAAGAACTGATCTCCGCGCCGCACAAGACGTTGCACCGTGATCACGGCCGCGGCCTGCACAGCATCAAACGAGAGCCGCATTTCGCGATCGGGCACTGGTCCTTCGTCGCGGTGACCCCGGCGGGCGCCCTGCTGTGGGATCCGCCGTCCTGGTTGGACACCGAAGTGCTCGACGTCGTAAGCGGTCTCGGCGAAGTCACCGCGATCGCCACCAGCCATCCGCACATGTTCGGCGCGCAGCTCGGCTGGAGCCGCGCGCTGGGCGGGGTCCCGGTGCTGGTCAACGAACGCAACCGCGAATGGCTGCCCGCGCCCGACCCGGCGTTCGAGTTCTGGGACGAGCACGCCGAACCCTTGCCGGGTCTCGAACTCGTGCGGCTCGGCGGGCATATGCGCGGGAGCGCCGTGGCCAGGACGCCGGACGGCAGCATCCTGGCAGGCGACACGATCACCGGCGGGCTCGCGCCGGACTGGGTGTCGTTCCAGCGCAACTTCCCCAAGCACATCCCGATGTCCGCGGCCGTGGTCCGCCGCATCGTCGACCGGCTGGACGACTTCCCCTACGACCGGCTCTACACCCTCGGCGGCGACACCATCGACAAGGACGCCCGCGCGGTGGTGCGCCGAAGCGCCGAGACCCACATCCGGTGGGTCAGCGGCGACTTCGACCACCTCACTTGACGATGTTCTTCTCCTTGCGGCGGAAGAACAGGGCGATGACGCCCGCCATCGCCATGAAGAACGCGACCGACCACATCCCGGGGCGGAAGCTGCCGGTCAGCCCCTGCAGCCAGCCGACGAGATAGGGGCCCACGAAACCCGAGAGGTTGCCGAACGAGTTGATCAGGCCGATGCCGGCGGCGGCGCCGACCCCGGTCAGGAACGCGTTGGGCAGCTGCCAGAACACCGGGACGGCGGTGAACACGCCGACCGCGCAGAGGGTCACCGCGGCCATCACCAGGAACGGCGACCCCAGGTACAGCGCGGCGGCGATCGAGACCGCGCCGACGAACGCGGCGATGGCGACATGCCCGGCACGTTCGCCGGTACGGTCGGAATGCCGTGCCCACAGCACCATGGCGACGGCGGCGATCGCGTAGGGAATCGCCGTGATGAGCCCGATTTCGACGATGCTGTAGGTGGTCTGGAACTGCTGCTGGAAGCCCTTGATCACCTGCGGGAGGAAGAACGCGAGGACGTAGAGGCCGAAGATGATTCCGAAGTAGACGGCGCTCAGCGCGAGCACACGAGGGTCGGTCAGCGCCGAGCGCGTGCTCACCTCGTGGGCGACCGTTTGCGTGTCCTCCGCGTCGAGAGTCGACTGCAACGACGTGCGCTGGCCCGGTGTCAGCCATTTCGCGTCCTTCGGCTTGTTCGGCAGCAGGAAGAACACCGCCACGCCGAGCAGGATCGAAGGCACGCCCTCGGCGAAGAACATGAAGCGCCAGCCCGCGTCGAAACCGAGGACGCCCTCGCCGTGCTGGATGAGCAGGGCGGAGATCGGGCTGCCGAGGACCGACGAGAGCGGCACCGCGAGGAAGAACAGCGCGACGATCTTGGCCCGCACCTTCCGCGGGAACCAATAGGTCAGGTACAGGATGATGCCGGGGAAGAACCCGGCCTCGGCGATACCGAGCAGCACCCGCACGATGTAGAAGCTGACCTCGCCCTGGATGAACGCGGTGGCCGAGGCGACGATGCCCCAGGTGACCATGATCCGCGCGATCCAGACGCGGGCGCCGACCTTGTGCAGGATGACGTTGCTGGGCACCTCGAAGAAGAAGTACCCGACGAAGAACAGGCCGGCGCCGAGCCCGTAGGCGGCCGAGCTGATGCCGAGATCGGCGTTCATGGTGAGCGCCGCGAACCCGACGTTGACCCGGTCGAGATAGTTGAGCAGATAGAGCAGCCCGAGGAACGGGACCAGCCGGATCATCGCCTTACGGACCGCTTGCGCGGTGGACACCTCTGCCGTCTGTTCGTCCATCCGCGGGAGTGTAGAGGGCGGTCAGAACAGCGGTGGCAGGAAGGCACCGAGGTTCCCGCCGGCGGCCCGATCAGCGGGATCGGGATCCACTTGCACCACGTCGGGGTCGCGCGGGTCGTAGGTGACCTTCACCGTCGAACCGCGGGCCGGGGCCTGGAGCGGCGGGGTGATCATCGTCGCGACGACCGTCCGCTCCCCCGTTTCCGTGGGGTACCGGACCTGCACGGTGAACCGCGGATTCCCCATCACCCAGACGTTCGTGAACTCGACACCGATGACCTGCCCCATCACCTGGACACCGGTCTGGGCCAGCGCCTGCGCCCGGTCGTCCGCCTCCGCCTTGGTGACGAACGCCCGCCCCAGCACCATGATCATGACCAGCGCCGTCACCCCGGCCACCGCGGGCACGAGATACGGCTCGTAGTAGACGATCCAGTCGACGTCGGTCCACGATTCGGGCGCGCCTTCGCCGAACGGCAGCCGTTTCCCGACCGCCTCGGGCGGCGTCCACGACGGGATCGCGACGCCGGTGCCCAGCGCGATGCCGAGCGACGCGGCCAGGCTGCCCGACCGGAAGCCGACGCCCATCCCGCGCAGGGACATCCCGCCGCTCCACATCATCGCGAACCCGAGCGACGAAGCGATCGTGATCGCGATGCTGAAGAGCAGGACGAGGGAGACCGCCGGGCCCGCGTCGGCCCCCCACGCGTCGACGCGGTTCAGCGACATCAACCGGAAGCCGTCCAGCAGCCCGAGGGCACCGGACCAGCCCGCGACCGCCCAGGCGAGCGTCGTCGGCACGCCGAGCAGCCACAGGCGCAGGCCGGGACGGCGGGCCCGCCGGGGGTCTTCCGGCAGGCCGAACTCGAAGGACCCGAACATCGCCGCCCCCTCTAACCGATCGGGCCGAACACGGCGACCTTCGCCGGGTCGGCGGGGTCGACGCGGGCCTCGTGCCGGGTACCGGGCGCGTACTGCTGGATCGTCGCCAGCGGCGCGATCAGCGAGGTCACGGTCCCGTAGGTGGTGCCGTCGGCGCGGGTGACTTCGAGCGTCGCGGTGTACTGCGCCTGTCCGGCGATCTTCCGGCCGGTCGGCTCCAGCTCACGGATCACCAGGGTGGCGGGCTCGCAGGTGTCGTAGAGCCGGCGCAGTTCGGTGCCGTAGGCCTGCAGTTCCCGCTGCTGGCTCAGCTGCTCGTCCATCGGCAGCGCCAGGAACGCCGCCATGTCCGGGTCCGCGTTGAGGTTCCGGAACGCCTGCGCGGCCAGCTGCGGGGTCGGCAGCTGCGGGGTGATGTCGTGTCCCTGCGCGGCGGCGGCCTGCCGGAACTGCTCGGCGTGCCGCTGGAAGTCCTGCTGCCCGCGGGCCATGCCCTGCTGCGTCGCGTCGTTGATCTTGTCGCGGATCTTCTTGAACATCGGGTGCCGCCTTTCGCTGTGTCGTTCTCGATGGACACAGCTTCGGCGGGCCGTCCCGCTACCGAACCCAGGTTTTCCCGTCGTCGGTCGCGTCGAGGCAGGTCAGCGGCGCCCAGAACACCGGCGAGGACGCGGGTTCGGGCTTCTCGCGCCAGCGGGCGAGCCGGGATCGCTGCCACGCGCACAGCTCGGTGACCGGGTCCTCACCGGCGAGCGCGGTGTCGACGGCGATGACCAGTTCGGACATCGGGTCCGAACCGGGCACGGCGGCCGACGTCGGCAACGCCCAGACCGTGGCGGCGACCAGCCCAGCCCCGGCCGCGACGGCGGCGAGCAGCACACCGAACGGTTCGGCCAGGCCGAAATCGCCCGCGCTGGCGCAGCCGATCAGCGCCACCCGCGCGGGCATCGTGTCCACTTCGGACAGTGCGAGGTCGGCGGCGGTGAACGGCCGGTGCGGTCCGATCGGCGCGGCCGTGCCGGGGAGATCCGCCGAACAGGACAGGTGCAGTGCGGTCTGCGCGCCGTGTTCGTCGCGCACGCGGCTGACGTGTCCCACGAACACCAGCCGGGAACAGGGCCGCGCCAGCAGTTCGGCGAGCAGCCGGCGGTCGGTGTCGGTACGGCGGACCAGATCGAGCCCGCGCGCGGCCGCGGGGAGGACCGGCCCGTCGGCGAGCCGCGCGTCCAGATGGCGGATCAGCGGCGACGTCGTGTCCTGCTTGCCGAGCACCGAACCCAGCTCGCCGAAGGCACTCTGGCCGGGGATGCGCGGGTCGAGCAAGTAGACCGGTGGGCCGTCCGCGACGGGCGGACGGCGCGGGATCGCGGCCGGGGCGAGCAGCGAGACGTCCGCGACGTCGAGAACGCGCTCGTCGCCGTCGAAACAGGTGCCGATCTCGTCGAGCTCGAGCACGTGATCGGCCCGTCGGTCGGGCAGCGCCAGCAGTCCCCACGGGACACCGGCGAGGCTCGGCGACGGCTGGATCCGCAGGAGCGGACGGTTTCCGCCGGCGGCGGCACGCCGGAGCGCCGTGACCAGGTCGGCGGGCAGAAGATTCAGCGCGAGAACGCGAGCCAGGCGTTGCTCACCGGCGAAGCCGCCGAAAGCGTCTTCGCCCAGCGAGCGCCGGACGGCCTCGGCCACGCTCTCGCCCTCGTGCGGAGTCGGTGAGGCGGCGTCCAGGAATTCGCGGGCGGTTCCGACCAGGGCGAACTCGATCGGATGCGTGTGGACGGTGTCGAGATCTCCGGTCGTCCGCCAGCTGAGGAAGGTGTGCCCGGCGTCGGCGAAGCGCAGGACGAACGTCTCGCGACCCGGGCGGGCAGCGGGCCAGGTCTCGATGATTTCGGTGGCGGGCCGGGGAAGCCGGTACCGCTCGGCGGCGAGGCCGAGCCATCGGTCCAGCTCCGTGCCGGACGACGGCGACCAGCGCAGGACGGGCGGCGGGGCGAGCCGGAGCGGAAGCGCCGCCGTGACGGAACCCAAGGCCGCCAACGGAAGCCGGTCGTCCTCGGTGGACGGGGCCAGTTCGAGGGACGGCAGTGTTCCGGTCAGGTCTAGCGACGGCCCCTCGACCCCCGTGTACGCACCGACCGCACACGTACGCTCGATCAGTTCAGCCGTCAGCCTCCGTTCCCCCAGCTGGGCCAGCAGCGCCAGCACCATCCCCATCGTCGGGGCCGCGATGTCACGCGCCCACGCCGTGCGCGCTTCCGGCGAGACGAACTCGAATCGGTATTCCGCCGCCGCGAGTGTCAGCGGGAGCAGCAGATCCAGCACCGCCCGCGGATCCTCGCCCCGGGCGAACCCGATCGAAGCCGCGACGAAATCCGTGTGCAGGAGAGCCGGCCAGTCGCCCGACGTCCGCGCCGATTCCCGCGCGCGGGTCGCGTAGTCCTCCGCCGTCGCCCAGTCGCCTTCCGCCGCGGCACAGCGGGCCAGTGCCGTGTCCAGCAGACGCAGGCCCGGAACGTCGCCGTTGGCCGAGCGGATCGCTTTCGCGTGTTCGAACTGGTCGCGGGCCTGCCCTACCTCACCCACCATCAGCAAAAGGCCACCCAGCGCGTGGCTCGCCTCCGCGACGTCGCCGGTCAGGCCCGCTGCCGCGAGTTCGTCGCGGGCGGAGACGATCGCGGCGACAGCGCCGGGGAAATCGCCTGCCAGGGCCCGGTCCGACGCCAGCTCGATGGCCACCTTGGCGGCCAGCGGGCGGCCCTCGTGCTGGGCGCTCAGCCTCAGCAGGTCCGCCCGTGCGTCGGCGTCCTCACCGCCCGCCTGGCGGACCCGGGCACGTTCGGCCCTGGCCATGGCCTGCTGGTGCATGACCCGCTCGCGGACCTCGTCGACCTCCGCGAGGACGTCCAACGCCGCCAAGATCTCCTCGATCGCCGTCCGCGCACCCGCGAAATCCCCGGCGGCGATCTGGACGCGCACGTCGAAGATCCGCAGTTCCAGCTCGTCGACGCCGTGGACGTCGAGCAACTCGGGCGGATACTGTTCCGGCCCGGCCTCCTTGCGGAACGCCGCCCGTCGCCGCTGCCCGGCGATCAGCTCGCTCGCCTTGGCGACGTCACCTTCCTCCGTGGCCAGGGAGATGAGCACGCGCTCGGCGACCTCCCGGGAGCCTTCGATCATCCGCGCTTCGGCGTACTGTCCGAAGTGGACAATGGCGGCGGTGCTCACCTTGAAGACGTGGAGCACGGCTTCGGCGCATTGGCGCGCGTTCCGCAGATCGCCCGCCGAATAACAGAGTGTGGCCAGATCGCTGACCGCGGCGAGTTCGAGGTCCGTCCGGTCCAGTTGGTGCGCGATCTCCCGCATCCGGGCGTACTTCCGCTGCGCGCCCGCGACGTTCCGCGTGACGGCGAGTCGTTTGGCCTGGTCTTGGACCTTGTCCGCCTCCACCAGCAGCTTCCGGTACTGGCGTTCGGACAGCGAGCATGCCGGCAGTTCCCCGTACGGAGCCGGATCGAGGCCGAAATGCCTGGCGACACAACGACAGTTGTACCCGTGCGAGCTCGCCGCGCTCAGTTCGGGCGGGAGCGGACGGTCCGGCGGGTTCCGCGGCGGCGGCATGCCGACGAGCACGTCAGAACTCCTCATCGTCGGAGACGGCCGCCGCCCGTTCGGCGAGTGTCCTGGCCTCCGGCGGACGTGCCCGGACGAGCGCGACCACCTGGGCCCGGTCCTCGGGAGTGGTCCCGGCGACCCCTGCACCCGCCACACCGACGACCAGCGTGATCCGTCCACCGTGGACGCCCGCGGCGAGCCGGGTCGCGGCGTCGTCCAGGTCGGCCGTTCCGGCGAACCGCCCGGCGCCCAGTGCCAGCGGCACCTCGGCGAACGGCTCGCCGTCGTGCGCGGCGACCGCGGTCAGCGCGGCGTCGGCGAACGCGCCCGCGACCTCGACTTCGAGCCGGGCGGCGGCCGCGGCCGCGGTGATCCGCCAGGTCACCGTGTCTTCGGCGGCGTCCAGGATCCCCGGCGGCACCCGCGCCCAATCGACGCTCGCCCGCCCACTCGTCAGTACGCCTTCGCCGGTCGTGCCCGGATCGGTGCCCGCGGCCAGCGCGTACGCGCGCTGACCCGATGCCGCTGTTTCCCAGCGTGCCGACACTTCCGCCGCGGCTTCGGCGCGCACGACGTCGTCCTGACCGTCGAACCAGGTCGCGAGCCGGGCGCACAGTCCGCGGACTTCGCCGGCGACCGGTGGCGCGGCGGCCAGGAGCGCGCCGTCCGCGGTCGCGGCGTCGAACAACTCGGCGGGGGAAGCTTCGAAACCGTCGAGAAGACCTTCCGCCAGGTCCTCCACCTCGGCCGTGGCGACCGCCGTTTCGAGGTCGAGCAACGCCGGATCGAGCGAAGGCACCCCGAGCGACGGGCTCGCGGGCCACCAGCGACGCAACCACAGCAGCAACGCGAGCCTGCCCAGTTCCGGACGGGCGGGGAGATCGGCTTGCCCCTGGCCGAGCACGGTGAGGCTGGTTTCCGGGCCCGCGAGCCGGGTCAGCCACGGTTCGGCGGCCCCGGCGTCGCTGAGTTCGAGCCGCATCGAGGTCGCCCGTCCGCCGAGCAGATCGGCGAGCGCGAACCGGATCAGGCCACCATCCGCCGCGACCGCGGGGGTGTGCACCGGATGCGTCACGACACGGCCTCCAGATCCGGCAACCGCGCCACCAGCGCGCGGCGCACCTTCGTCCGCAGATCCAGCGAGGTCGACCGGACCACGCCGGTGACGAGGTCGCGGACGTCGGCGGCGTCGGCGGGCAGGTCGCCGCGGACGTCGAAGCCGTGCAGCCGGACCCACAGCCTGCTGAGGAACTGCTTGGCGAACTCGCGCAGATCGCGCAGGAGTTCCGCGTCGGGTCTCGGGGTGAGCGGCGTGGCGCCGGCCAGGGCCCGGCGGGCGTGCAGGACGTAGCCCTCCCTTGCGACCTGGGCGTTGAGCCGGCGCGCGAACTCGGGGACGCCCGCGGGCGGGGCGCCGTCGAGTGGCCGCAGCGCGGGCGCGAGGACGACTCCGAGCGCGAAGCAGGCTGCCAGCGCTGGCACGCTCAACCCGAATCCAGCGGCGACCCGGGCGAGCTCGTCGTCGACGAGGTCGGCGACCGGACCCCGCTCGTCCGGCGCGAGACGGCGCAAAGTCGCGCGCACTCGCCGTTCGACGCTGCGTTCGAGGAGTTCCGCGCCGGTCTCGTCACGCCGGTTCAAGGGCGGCACGGCGGTCCGGTCCCCGCGCTGGAGACCGAGATCCGGCGCGGGCAGCCCCGAGATCTCCTGGACGACAAGGGTCACCGCGTCCGCTCCGCCCGGGAGCCGCAGCGCGAGCCCGAAAGCGTGTCCGGCGGCCGAACCGGCGAGTGCACGCCAGGCCGGATCGGAGACTTCGTCCACAAAGGACTTCAGCAGTGCGGTGTCGCGGTCCGAAGCGGGTTCGGCGGCCTCCGTGTGCCAGCGGCGCTCCAGCTCGCGGGTGAGGTCCGCCGCGATCCGGGGATCCGCGAGATACCCGGCGAGCTGATCGACGCCCGCCGTCTCGCCGTCACCGTGCAGGTCACGCAACGCCGCCGCGGCCGTCTCGTCCGCCTCGGGGCCGGGCGCGCCGAAACCGGTCGCCAGTTCGTACGCCAGCGGGAAGCAGACGTCCTGGACGTTGCCCGTCGTGATGCGCAAGGCGCGGCGCCCGCGTTTGAGGTGGGCGAACCACGCGGCCGTCGCGCGCAGCCTGTCCGCGTCGGCCAGCAGCAATTCCGTCACGTCCGCCGCCGCGGCCGGGTCCAGCACGGGGCGGCCGAGCCGGGGACGCGCCGCCGTGCGGATCACCAGCGGGTCGATGATCTTCTTGATCGTCCGGGTCAGCGGCCCGCCGTCGGCCGAAGACAGGACCTCGACGCCGTCGAGACTCGCCCACACCTCGGCGAGGACGGCCGAACGCAGCCTGGGCTCGCTCGATCCCGTCGTCACTCGCTCTCCCCCTCGCGCCGGTTTCACTCTATCCGAACCGAGCGACAGTGACCCACGTCACGAACACCACACTTGACTGACCGTCGGTCAGTCGAACTAAGGTAACCCTAAATCAACTAGCGAAGGGGGTGCCGGTGGGACGCATCATGACGCTGGCGACCGGAGTCCGCCGCTACCTCGTGGCCGGCGTTCTCCTGCGCGTCGCGGTGACTTGCACCTACATCGGCCAAGGGCTGCTGCTCGCCCGGGTACTCGGGCAAATGCTGACCGGGCAAGGGATCGGCGAGCAGATCTGGCCACTGGCCGGGGTCGGGGCGGTCGCCCTGCTCCGGTTCGGGCTGACGTGGATCGCGGAGATCGTCGGACAGCTCACCGCGGCCGCGACGAAACAGGAGCTGAGGACTCGGGCGTTCGCGAAACTGGCCGAACTCGGCCCGGGGCACATGTCCGGTGAACGCACCGGCGAACTGAAGGGCGCGCTCGTCGAGGGCATCGAGTCCTTGGAGGCGTACTACGCCCGCTACGTGCCCTCGCTCGTCGCGGTCGCGGTGACACCGCTGATCGTGCTGGCGGTCCTGGTGGGACACGATCCGTGGTCCGCGGCGATCGTGGCGGCGTTCGTGGTCGCCGCGCTGATCCTGCCCAAGCTCTGGTCGCGGATGCTGAAGCGCCGCGGCGACGAGCTGATGACCGCGTACCTCGGGATGGGCGCGACCGTGCTGGACACGCTGCAGGGCCTGGTCACGCTCAAGGCGTTCGGCGCGGCGGGACGGCGTCGAGAAGAACTGGCGACCGTGTCGGACCGGCTGATCACCGGATGGAACCGGGTGATGGCGGTCGCGCTGATCGCGCAGATGATCTACACCCTCGCGATCGTCGGCGGGGTGGCGGTGACGGTCGCGGTCGCCTCGGTCCGGGCGGCGGGCGGATCACTCGACGTCGGGGCGTTGTTCGTCGTCCTGGTGCTCTCCGGCGAGGCACTGCGCGCGGTCGGCGTGCTGGCCACGTCGTTCCACGCCAGTTACGACGCCGCGAGCGCTGCCGACGTGCTGCACAAGCTGTTCGCTCAGCGGCCGCCCGCTCCGGAGCGCCCGGGGGTCGTTCCGGCCGAGGGACTCACCGCGTCGGTCGGGTTCGAGGACGTGTCCTTCGCCTACACGGAAGGCGAGACCGTCCTCAGTGGACTCACTTTGCGTCTCTCCCCGGGCGAGACGGTCGCGGTCGTCGGCCCGTCGGGAGCGGGGAAATCCACGCTCGTCGCGCTCCTGCAACGGTTCGTGGACCCCGGCGCGGGACGGGTGACGCTGGGCGGACACGATCTGCGCGACCTGCCACTCGATCAGATCCGGTCGATGATCGGGCTCGTCTCGCAGGACACCCACCTGTTCGGCGGCACCATCCGGGACAACATCGCGCTGGCCCGGCCGGACGCCTCGGACGAGCAGATCGCCGCCGCGGCACGGGTCGCCGACATCCACGACTTCGTCACCGGCCTGCCGGACGGGTACGCCACCGAGGTCGGGGAACGGGGCCTGCTGCTCTCCGGCGGGCAGCGTCAACGGGTGGCGATCGCGCGGGCGGTCCTGCTGGACGCGCCGATCCTGGTGCTGGACGAGGCCACGGCGAGCGTCGACGCGGCCACCGAGGCGTCGATCCAGGCCGCGCTCGGGCAGCTGACCAGGAACCGCACCACGCTGGTGATCGCGCATCGGCTGTCCACCGTGCGCGACGCGGACCGCATCGTCGTCCTCGACGCGGGCGTGGTCCGCGAAACGGGAACGCATGACGAACTCCTCGCCCGCTCCGGGCGCTACGCCGATCTCCTCTCCGCACAGGGAGCCTCATGAACACCGCCGTCCATTCCCCGCTCCGCGCGACGCTGAACCGTGCGCGACAAGGGAAAACCTCCTTGGTCCTCGCTCTGATCGGGGGCGTCGCCCAGCACGCCGGGGCCGTCGTCGCCACGGCCGCCGGAGCTTGGCTGATCGCGACCGCCGTGTCCGGTGCCGAAGCCGGCGACCTCTCCCCCGGCCTGCTCGTCCTCGGTGTCGCCGTCGTCGTCGCCGGTGCCGGGACCTGGGCGGCCGCGCAGTTCGGGCACGCCTTCGCCTTCCGGTATCAGGCGGGCCTGCGCCTGGCGCTCTACGACGGGCTGGAACGCAGCGCTCCCCGCGAGCTGCAGGGAAGGCGCACCGGTGAGGTCGCGGCGATCGCGATGGGCGACATCGAACAGCTCGAACTGTTCTTCGCGCATCTGCTTCCCGGTGTCCTCAACGCGGTGACCATCGGCGTCGCGAGCGTCGCCGCCCTCGCCACGACCGACGTCCGGCTGGCCGTCGCGGCGGGTGCCGGCATGCTGCTGACCAGCCTGGTGCCGATCGTCGTGGCACGCCGGACCGAACGCGACGGGCAGCGGCTCCGCGAGGAGATCGGCGGGCTCAACGGCGACGTCGTCGACGGCGTGCAAGGGATCCGTGAACTGCTGGCGTTCGGCCGGGTCGGGTCCTGGCAGGCGAAACTGACCGAGCGCACCTCGGCGATCCGCCGCCACCAGCTCGCGCACGGCCGCGCGGTCGGCTTCCAGAACGGCGTGACCGACCTGCTTTCGTCCGCCACCACGATCACCGTCCTGATCACCGCGGTCGTCCTGAGCGCGTCGGGCGGGATCACGCTGGCGACCGCCACCGTCGCGGTCGGCCTCGTCATCGCCGCCGTCCGCCCGGTCACCGAAGTGGTCGAGATGGCGGGACAGCTGTCGCCCCTGCGCGCCAGTGCCCGCCGGGTCGTGGAGCTGATCGACCAGCCGGCGCAGGTTCCCGACAGCGCGACCGCCGCGCCGCGGGTGGGCTCCCCCGACGTGCGCTTCGATCACGTGTCCTTCTCCTACGAACCCGGCCGTCCCGTCCTCGACGACGTCTCCTTCGACGTGCCCGCCGGTGCGACGGTCGCGATCGTCGGGCACTCCGGCGCCGGCAAGTCGACCTGCGTCAACCTGCTGCTGCGGTTCTGGGACGTCGAACGGGGCGCCGTCACGCTCGGCGGCCACGACCTGCGGGACTTCCCGTTGGACGACCTGCGGGAGCACATCACCGTCATCCCCCAGGACGTCTATCTGTTCGACGCCACCATCGCCGACAATCTCCGCCTGGGACGGCCAGGCGCGACACTCCCCGAACTCCGGGACGCCGCCCGCGCCGCCAACGCGCACGGCTTCATCGAGGCCCTGCCCGAGGGGTACGACACGAAGGCGGGCGAGCGAGGGCTGCGGCTTTCCGGCGGCCAGCGTCAGCGCCTCGCCATCGCCCGCGCACTCGTCTCCCCGGCGTCGGTCCTGGTCATGGACGAGGCCGCGTCGAACCTCGACACCGAGAACGAACGGGACATCCAGGCGGCGCTGCGGAATCTGCGGCGCGGGCACACCACGATCATCATCGCCCACCGCCTGTCGACGATCCGCGACGCCGACCGCATCGTCGTCCTCGACGCGGGCACCGTCGCCGAAACCGGCACCCACGAGGAGCTCCTGGCCCGAAGCGGTCGCTACGCCCGGCTCATCGCGGCTCAGCGTGACGGCGTCGTCGGTCTCGTACCGGATCTTGAGCCGTCTTAAGCTGAAGGCATGAAGAGCACGGCACCCAGGACCAAACCCTCGGACGAGCGCCGGACGGATCTGCTCGACGCGACCGAGGAGCTGGTCCAGAAACAGGGAGCCGAACGGCTCACCGTCGAAGACGTCACCACGGGGGCGGGCGTCGCGAAGGGCACTTTCTATCTCCACTTCACGAGCAAGGGAGATCTGCTGGACGCGCTGAGGGACCGCTACGTACGCCGGTTCGCCGACGCCCAGCTCACCGCCGCACGGGCGGAGGGCGGCGTCGCCGGGGCACGGGCGTGGGTACGGGCGGGCGTCACGGAATACCTCCGGGACGTCCGCCTCCACGACGTTCTCTTCCACCCCACGGCGCGCGGGGAACGGGACACGCCGAACACGGTCGTCGACACGTTCGCCGAGTTCCTCGCGGCACTGGACTCGCCCCCGCCGGATCCGGAGGCGACGGCCTTGATCCTGTACTCGGCGATGCACGGGGTGACGGACCACATCGTGCACGCGCCGGAGATGAGCGACCGGTTGCTGGCGGGGTTGGACCGGCTCGTGGACTCCCTTATCAGGAACTGAACCAACCTCGCGGATTCAACAGAATTATTCGACTCCGGCAGCCTTAAACCCAGAACGCTTTAGGATAAACTAATTCTATTATAGTCCATACAACTTCAGACCGATGTGATCAACAATGAAGCGAAACTCTTCCGAGTCGACGCCAAAATAGATTCGACCAACACGATCCGGCGACGTATTGTCATCAAGCTTGACATGTGGTATGCGGCTATGAAAGCGCCCTTCAAATTCAAATTTGTCCAACCCGCTCCGCGTAAGCCCCTTGTCGCTCATTGCAACCCTAAGAGGGTATTTCTCCCCGATCCAATCTTCGAGACGCTGCCCCAGATGGCCACCAGATTCCCTATAGCCCACTGACGCTCGCGCCAAATCAATCAGCGCGTCACGCATAGCGGCCGGATATGGATACTGAGACTTATGCCAAGACTTAACCGAGTTCTCGGTGTACTCGAATGAACCCCCGCTCACCTCTTTGATAAATACAAGAAGGTCCTCAATGTTGTCATTTGCACAATCAGGCGCCTCACTCCAGTCGCGCGCCGCAACCCCCTTCCCTTCGCGAACCAACTTAAAATATTCTGACTTCCAACTCTCCAGCTGATACCGATAATCCTCCATCATCTGCAACTGCCCTCGAAGCTGATCCTTTTCTACCAAAAGATCATTATTTAATCCCTCCATTTCTGTCAATTCATTCTGCTTTTGCTCGTAAGCTTCCGTCAGTACGCGGATCTCTTCCAGCTGATCCCCTAAAGCGCGGGCCTCATTTAGCCTTTTCTTGGACTTACCAGCGCGATCCAATCTCTCCGCAGCAACAGCCGCATCCCACCCAATATCCCTTCCGCGGGCAATAACGGAAATTGGTGCCAACAATCGCATTATCTGCTGAACGGCATACTCGATACCATTACGCGAGATCTCTTCGGCAGAGAAGTACGGCTGTCGCAGTGACCTATCCGGCCAGTAGAGACGTGCGCCACCATAGGGAACTTGATCATCAAGGAATCCCTTATTGAACTCTTGACACAGAAACGGCGACAAGGTCGCAACGCGAGCAAGCCCTTGCAGTTCCTGAGCAGCCCTATACGCAAATTCCCTGGCGGAATTGCTGTTCGAACCTACAACAAGAATGGGAAGCCTGGTTAAATTCTTCACCGCATCAACAAGTGGACCAAGCTCCTCTCGCGTTCGAATGGGCACATAACGGTCGTCCACGTACTGGCCTAGCACTCGAACATGCAGCTTTGAGTTACGAGTGACATCAAGAATAAGACGAGGCCGGCGAAGTATCTCGAATGGCACCGGCGAAAGCCATCCAGTCGTAATATCTCTACCCATGACAACTCGCAGTCTAGCCTGATTTTCGTCGTGCGATACTGTAATTCGAGTCTGGAACCACGTTCCCTCGGCAAGGAGAGGCTGACGGACATCAATCCGAAAAGAACGTTCGACTCCACCAGTAGCGCCAGCCAGTTTCCACGAAGCTTTGCGCGAACTTTCAGTCTTACCCTCTACGCTCACCTTTAGGTACTCTGCCTCCCCGTCTTTTTTCAGGTCAGCAATACTTGGACAGGCACTGGCTCCCCACGCCAGCCATCCATGCAGATGCTCCATGAGAATTTCATAAGCACCCAAAGGATCTTCCGATTCAGTCGCCATGACATCGAACTCAACTGCATACAGCATCTGCATGGCCACTCCTACCACTTGAACCACACCTCAGGTCGATACCTAGTCGAGACAAAAAGGCCCAGCGTTACAGACTTGAACCCAGAGATCTTGAAAGTTAATTGCTTTGTAACTACAGAAACTAGCCGCCAGTCGGCGGCAGCCCCAAGAGATCTGCACAGTGGGATCGACCATTGCCAGACAAGACGCAGTGCATGCCTGACGCGAAATAGAGACAAACTTTCCATGCATCTTGTTCATTGCCGCCCAAGTGGACGGTTCCACTTCTCCCGCGCCTCGCCTAGCAGGCCGCCCTGCCTGGAGCAGCATGACCATGGTCGCCCAGGCAAGTCTCCGCGCTCACCATGGATGCTCGGCCCTCGCGGCGCAAACGTCTCCCCGAGGGCCGTTCGGGGTAACTTTCGTCCGAGTTGTACATACTTTCGTTGACTCCAGGCGAAAGTCCTCTTAGGTTCAGCGGACGTCACAGAGGTGCTCCGCCGCCGACCTGAGGGGCAACGATGCTTCCGTCTGTCCGCAAGCGCTTCAACCGGTCCATAGTCGCCTCGTTGGCGCTGGTCACAGGCCTGTCAGGGCTGGTGACGGCTCCGGCCGAAGCGGCCGTCCCACCCCAGCAACCCGGTGTCACGCTCCGCACGTACGACCTGCAACGCGAGATCACCAAGCTCTGCGCGATCAAATCCGGCCAGACCCCCAACGTCGACAAGCTGATGCCGACGATCAACTGGACCGGCACTGCCGACTTCGGGTTGAACGAGCAGTTCGTCTCGGAGGTCATCGCCAACATCAACATCGCGACGGCCGGGCAGTACGAATTCCGGCTCACCAGCGACGACGGCTCCCGGCTCAGCATCGACGGCCAGACGGTGATCAACCACGACGGCCTGCACGGAGCGACCCCCGCGACCGGCTCGGTCCAGCTGGGCACGGGGTATCACGCGCTGCGGATCGACCATTTCGACAACACCAACGACCAGCAGATCACCCTGGAATGGCGGCCACCGGGCGCGGGTGACTTCGCGCTCGTGCCGAATTCGGTGCTCAGCACCGACGCCGACGTCGTCCGCGTGACCGCGCCGGGACGCAAGGAATGCGAGGGCGCCGCGGACTCGCCCGGTGACGGCCTGCCGCTGAACGCCGTCCACCCCGGCTTCACGCTGACGAACCTGCGCCCAGAAGGGTTCCAGCCGCAGGTCACCGGGATGGACTGGCTGCCGGACGGCCGGCTCGCCATCGCCACCTGGGGCGGGTCCGACAAGGTCCTCGGCGAGGTGCACCTGCTGAGCAACGTCAGCGGGAACACCGACCCGAGCAAGGTGCGGAGCAAGCGCGTCGCCAGCGGCCTGAAGGAGCCGATGGGCGTCAAGTACGTCGACGGCAAGCTGTACGTGTCGGAGAAGACGCGGCTCGTCGAACTGAACGACACCAACGGCGACGGCGTGACCGACGACTACCGCACCGTCGCCACCTGGCCGTTCGGCGGCAACTTCCACGAGTTCGCGTTCGGCCTGCTGTACAAGGACGGCTTCTTCTACGCCAACCTCTCCGTGGCCATCAACTACGGCGGCGCGACGACCGATCCGCAGCCCGCCGCGAACCGCGGGACCACGATCAAGGTCAACAAGGCCACCGGTCAAGTGTCCTACATCGCCGGCGGGCTGCGTACGCCGCACGGTATCGGCTGGGGCCCGGAAGGCGACGTCTTCGTCACGGACAACCAGGGCGGCTGGCTGCCGGCGAACAAGCTCGTCCGGGTCAAGCAGGACCGCTTCTTCAACCATTACACCAATCCCCCGGGTCCGTTCGACGCGAAGCCGGTCACCGCGCCGGTGTTGTGGTTGCCCCACAACGAGATCGCGAACTCGCCGAGCAACATGGTCATGCTGTCGCAGGGCCCCTTCGCCGGACAGATGGTGTACGGCGACGTGACCTACGGCGGGCTCCAGCGCGCCTTCCTGGAGAAGGTCAACGGCGAGTACCAGGGTGCGGTCTTCCGGCTCACGCAAGGACTCGAATCGGGCGTCAGCCGGATCAGCCTCGGCCCCGACGGCGCGATCTACACCGGCGGGATCGACGGCGGCGGGAACTGGGGCCAGCCCGGCAAGCTCGCCTACGGCCTCCAGAAGGTGACGCCCAACGGCACGAACGCCTTCGACATCCGGGCGATGCGGGCCGTCGCGGGCGGCTTCGAACTCGAGTACACCCAGCCGCTGTCGGCCGCGACCGCGCAGAACCTCGCGGCGAAATACCAGGCACAGCAGTGGCGCTACCAGCCCACTCCCGCGTACGGCGGGCCGAAGGTCGACGAGCAGACCCTGTCCGTCACCTTCGCGAGCCTGTCCCCCGACCGCAAGAAGGTCACGCTGCAGGTGGCGGGCCTGAAGGCGGGACACGTGGTGCACGTCCGCTCTCCGCGCCCGTTCGCGTCGGAGTCCGGTGCGGCGCTGTGGAGCACGGAGGCCTGGTACACGCTGAACTCGTTGGTCGGCGGACCGCCGGCGAGCACGACCTACGAGGCCGAGCGGGCCGCGCTCAGCGGTGGCGCCGCGGCGAACACGAACCACAAGGGCTACACGGGCACCGGGTTCGTGGACGGCTACTGGAACCAGGGCGCAGCGACGACGTTCACCGTGAACGCGCCCAAGACCGGTGCCTACAACGCGGCGCTGCGGTACTCGAACGGCCCGGATCCGGCGCCAGGGACCAAATCCGTGACCGTCTACGTCAACGGCGCCAAGGTCAAACAAGTCAGGCTCGCCAGCACCGGCAATTGGGACACCTGGAACACGCAGCCCGACACGCTCAACCTCAAAGCCGGGTCGAACACGATCTCCTACCGCTACGACACGGGCGACGCGGGCAACGTCAACCTCGACAGCCTCACGCTCACCGAGTCCCGGCGTATCCAGCTGTTCAAGGGCACCGACCTGAACGCCTGGGAGAAACGCGCGGGCGGCGCCGCGACCTGGCCGGTGTCCGGCGGCGCGATGGAGTCCAACGGCGGCGACATCCGCACGAAGCAGCAGTTCGGCGACTTCCAGCTGCACGCCGAATGGAACGAGCCGAACTACCCGCCGGAGGTCACCGGGCAGCAGCGGGGCAACAGCGGCATCTACCTCCAGGAACGCTACGAACTGCAGGTCCTGGAATCGTTCGGGGACACCACGCTCGCCAACAACGAGGCGGGCGCGATCTACTCGAAACGGGCGCCTGACCGGAACATGGCGACGGCGCCTGGGACCTGGCAGACCTACGACGTCACGTTCCGCGCCGCGCGGTTCGACGGTGCCGGGAACAAGACCGACAACGCCCGGGTGACCGTGGTCTGGAACGGTGTCGTGGTCCACAACGACGTCGAGATCGACGGCGGCACGGGCGACAGCAACCCGGAGAACGCCGGGCCGGGCGCGATCCGGCTGCAGGATCACGGGGATCCCGGGGAGAATCCGCGGTTCCGCAACATCTGGATCGAACCGATCGCCTAGCGAGGGCTGACCGCCTGTGCAACGCACGTGTCCACGCGTGCAACGCCGGTTCCCCCGGCGCGCACAGGCGGTCAAGCTCGGTGCATGACCAAGCTGATCCCGGAGCAGATCGCCCGGCACGCCCACGAAGCCGGGTTTCGCGGCGACGGGCTGACCACGGCGGTGGCGGTCGCGCTCGCCGAATCCGGCGGGAACACCCGCGCCCACAACGCGACCCCGCCCGACGATTCCTACGGGCTCTGGCAGATCAACATGCTGGGCGCGATGGGGCCGGAGCGGCGCAGGCAGTTCGGCCTCGACTCGAACTCCGAACTGTTCGACGCCACCACCAACGCCAAGGCCGCCAACACCATCTCGAACGACGGCCGCTCGTGGACGCCGTGGTCGACCTACACGAACGGCGCCTACCGGCGTCACCTGCCCGAGGCGCGCAAGGCGGCCGAAGCCGTGCGAAAACACCACGGCAAGCCCAGCGGCGGTGGGGCGGGTATCGGGCGGATCCGGGTCGACGGCCGGACGCTGGACGGCTTCATGCGGCGCACCCGACGGGTTGGTGACGCGCTCACCGCCACCTCCGCGAACCAGGTCAAGGACGTCCGGTCGATCGCCGACGACAGCTTCGGCAAGATCGGCAAGGAATCCGGGTTCGCCGACGCGCTCGGCGATTTCGGCGCCGCCCTGCAGAGCCAGGTCAAGGCCGTCGGCGGATCCGCCGACCGGCTCGCGGACGCCGCCGCCAAAGCCCGCAAGGCCTATCACGACCGCGATGCCTCGTCCGCCGCGGCACTGAACCGGCTCGCCTGAAAGCGTTGGAGACCTC
The DNA here is from genome assembly GCF_014654365.1 of Amycolatopsis oliviviridis. Classification (GTDB taxonomy): domain Bacteria; phylum Actinomycetota; class Actinomycetes; order Mycobacteriales; family Pseudonocardiaceae; genus Amycolatopsis; species Amycolatopsis oliviviridis. The sequence goes on along the minus strand of NZ_BNAY01000001.1, from coordinate 359,858 downwards.
GATGGACACTCTTGCCACCGCGCGGCATTTCGCCGCGGACATCCTGGCGCACCGGAACAAGCTCGCGGGCAAGGCGGAGGACGCCGCCCGTGTCCAGTTCGCCCTGCACCAGGTCTCGAAGACCCTGCACGACCAGCACGACGCGCACAAGCGGGAGACCGACGTCGTGCTCGCCCATTGGGAGGGCAAGGCTTCGGAGGAGTTCGAGCGCACCACGGCGCGGCTGCGGAAGGACATCCGCCTCACCGCCGACGCGAGCACCGAAGCCGAACGGGTCGTCGCCCGCGTGACGTCCACTGTGGACGGAGGTCACACCGCTGTCCAGCGGCTCGCCGACGAGTACATCGCCAAGGCGAAGAAGCTCCTCGACGACGCCACCGCCGTGGGGTCGCGGGCCGCGATGGCCACCGCGATCGCCGCGGCCGCCGATCTCGCGCCGCGGTACACGAAACAGTCGGCCGCGACGCTGCGGAAGGTGAACGGCGAACTCACCGAAGCCGCCGGCAAGCTGCGGGGCCTGCGCAAGGAACTGCGGCACGACGGCGTCGCCGATCGCAAGGTCGAGGACCATCCCGCCGCCGGGCACGGCAAGCCGGGCAAGACCACCCCGAACAAGGCGACCTCTCGCGGTCAGAAGGCCGTTTCCGCGGCGCGCAAGGAACTCGGTACACGGGAGAACCCGCCCGGCAGCAACCGGAACCCGTACGGGCCGACGGCGGCGTGGTGCTCGTCGTTCGCGACCGCGATGTGGCGCAAGGCCGGGGTGGACATCCCGATCCTGCCCTTCACCGGCGACGTCTACCGCTGGGGACAGCGGCACGGGAAGGCGTACGGCCGGAACTCCCTGCACGACGCCAAACCCGGCGACGTGCTCCTGTTCGGGACCGGGCCGCAGAGCCCGTCGACGAGCACTCACATCGGCATCGTGGAGAAGGTCGAGGGGAACAAGGTGACGATGATCGAGGGCAACTCCGGGGACGCCGTGCGCCGCAACACGCACACGCTGTCGGGTTCCACCTTCTACGGCGGGGTGCGCCCGTGATCACCGGGAAGGCACGGGATCGCGTCGCCTCGGTCGAGGTGGAACCGGGCGGGGCGCTGCGGGATCTGCGGATCGAGGAGGCCGCGCTGCGCTTGGACCCTCGGGAACTCTCCCGGCGGATCCTCGGCCTGGTGGACCGGGCGGCCGCGCAGGCGAGCCGACGGCTCGATCTGGACGACGCGGAGTCGCTGAGGCTCGGGACGAGCGCCGAACTGGCCGAGGCGATCGAAGAGACGACTCCGGAGACGTGGAGGGTCCAGTGATCGACGAACGCGGTATCGACGAACGCAGCGTCGAGCGCTTGCTCGAAGACGCCGAGACCCCGGACACCGACTACAGCGCCCGCTTGGCCGCGGTGACCGGCGAGGCGAGCGAGGGTGGCGTCACGGTCACCGTCGACCTGTACGGAAAGCCGGTCGGGCTGCGGTTCGAGCCGGGTGCGCTGACCTCGCGCGCGAGCGAGCTGTCCGCCCTGGTGCTCCGGCTCGCCGCCGAGGCGACCATCTCCGCACTCGACGCCGGCGAGTCCGTCGTGGACGGTCTCACCGGGGATTTCCCTTCGCCCGCTTGGCGTTCGTGATCAGGAGACGTCGTCGATCAGCAGGCCGAGGCGGGCGGCGAGCCAGGCGGCGTCGGCCGGGGTGACCATCACCCAGGCTTCACCGCCGACGTCTTCGTGGGTGACGGCGTAGCGGCCGGCCTCGGTGTCGAACCAGCTGAGCACCGGGCTCCGGCCGCGGACACCGTTGACCGCGAGCTGCCCGGCGGCGTGGCGGGCCGATGTCACCATCGTCGCGAGGGGACGCACGCTCCGGCCGGTGATCCCGGCGCCGGACAGCGCGCGTTCGAATCCGTCGTAGCCCGCTCGCGCGAAACCGTCCATGGCGGCCGAAAAGGTGGCTCGTGGCAGCCGGAGCTGGTCACCGGGACCGGGCACGCCGTCACCGAGCATCCGGCCGACCGTGGCGACCAGCTCGGCCGCCCGCAGCGGTTCGAGGACCAGGTCCTTCTCGTCCTGGACCGCCAGCACCCCGCGGGCGCCGCGGACCGCCGCGAGCATCCGCCACGGCTGTTCACCGAGCACCAGCGCGTCCACCGACAGCGACGGGGATCCCAGCAGGACGAACAGGTCCTCGATGCCGGGATCGAGTTCGTCGCCGCCGGCGAAACCCGCGTCGGAGAGCCCGGCGAAGACGCGTTCGCCCAGTTCGTCCCGTTCTTCCCTGGTTTCGCCGTGCGAGGGCACGTCGAGCGGATACGGTGACTCGCCGTTCCCGAGGTCGGCCCACAACAGGTCGAATTCCAGCTGCGACAGGACGATGCCCGCCGTACTCGCCGAACGCCGTGCCATGGCCACCTCTCACCTAGCTCCGCCACCCGGCGGGCACGATACCGAGCGAACAGTGAAGATGAACGAGATGTCCCCGACGAATCCGCGAACGGCGCCCATGACCGAAGCAGAAGTCGCGACCGGACAGCTGATCGTCCGTGCCTCCGGCGCGGCGGCCGCCCGCGCGGCGATTCTCGGCGACCGCAAGGCGGGTCCGGACGGCATCCAGCTTCTCCTGCGGTGCACCGTTCCGCGGGCTGTCGCCGAAGACGGCGCGAAGCTCGGCTTCGCCGGCTGTGTCCTGCACGTCCTGCCGATCGGCGGCCACGACGGCGAGACACCGGGCAGGCAGGGCGTCGTCATGCTGACCCTGCCCGCGGCGGAATTCTCGTTGTCCTTCGGCGAGTTGCAGCCGCTGATGTTCCGCCCCGTCCTCGTCGACGCCTCGTTGCGCGCGTTGTTCTCCAGCGCGATCGCCCACGTCCTCGCCGTCAGCGCGGCGCTCGATCCGCACGGCCTCGCCCATCACCTGCGCGGGCTCGCGGAACTGGTGCTGCGCAGCGTCCTGCGTGCGGAACTCGACCGTGCCGACGCGCTCGCGACCCGTCGCCGGGAAGCCGTGCGGTACATGCGCGAGCGTCTCGCCGATCCCTCGCTGGGCGCGGACCAAGTGGCCGAGGCCCTGTACATCTCGCGCCGCCGGCTCTACCAGCTGTTCGACGACGGACAGGGGATCTCCGAGCGGATCAAGGGGTTGCGGGTCGAGCGGGCGAAGACCCTGCTGGGAGATCCGGCGAAGGCCGCGCGGGGCATCGCCGAGATCGCGAAGGACTGCGGTTTCACCAGCGCGGCCCATTTCTCCCGCACCTTCCGGAAGGCCGTCGGGCAAACGCCCCGGGAGTTCAGGGAACGCGCGCTGGCTCACTGAGATCCACCCCCGCGACGAGCGTGCCCGCGAGCGCGGCCACGTCCAGCCAGCCGCGGCCACCGGGCGAATGCAGGGTGAACACCGCGACCCGCGGCCGTCCCGGGTCGAGGACGACGGCTTGAAGCTGCGCGCCCGGCCCGTCGACGGCGATCCGCTCGACGATCACCACCGGGTAGCCGCGGGCGGTCGTCGCGGTGCTGACCTCGCGGATGCCCGGTGCGGTATCGGCGACGGACCAGTTCAGCTCGGCCGCGGACTCGACCGTCATCGGGCGTTCGACGGGAATCGACCCGGCGAGCAGCAAGGCCGGGTCGGCGTCGTGGTGCTCGACGATCGCCAGCAGACCCGCACGGTGTTCGTGGGCGCGTTCGGCGGCCTGGATCGCGGCGGTCTCCAGGCCGAGATCCCGTTCGGCGTCCGGACCGCGGAGGCGGATCAGGAGCGTGTGCAGTTCGGCCGTGGTCCGCTCGACCGAGGACAGGGAGACCGGGGTGATCCCCGGGACGGCCGTCAGTTTCACCGGCCGCCCTGGGAGACGGCCGCGGCGAACGCGGCGGCGGCTCCGGACGGCGGGGTGACCGCCGGACCGGGCGCGCGGGCCAGTGAGGCAGCGAGTTCCTTGCCCAGCGCGGAAAACCGGGCCATCCCGCCGGTGACGTCGGCGAGGTTCACGGCGCCGCCGGGTGCCTCACCGAGCGCGGCGCCGGGTTCGCCGAGCGCCCGCAGCCTGTGCTCGACCCGGGACGCTTCGGCCCGATGCGCCGTCTCCAGCGCTCGGGCCTGGTCCAGGACACGGTCGAGTTCGCTCCGCACCTCTTCGTGCTGTGCCTTCGCCGCCGCGAGATCGGCTTGCGCGGTGGCCGCGGTCCCGGTGGCGAACTGGACGGCGGTCTCCCCGAGTTCCACGGCGTCCGCCGCTTCGAGGAGCGCGCGCCGGAGTGTCACGGCGCGCCGGTCGAGTTGCTCGGCTCGCCTCGTTCCGGCCACGACCGTGCCCGCCCAGGAGGTGAGGATCTCCGCCGTGGCGCGCAACACGGCGGGCGCGGGTTCGAGCGCCGTCCTCGCCGCGGCCGCGCGGGCGGCGACGGTCACGGCGGCTTCGCCTTCCCACTCGCGGGGGACCTCGATCCGGGCGGCGATCGACCCGTCGAGCTTCGCGGCCGCTTCCGAGCAGCGCCGGGCGGCGTCCGCGATCGCGTCCGCGTCACCCGGCGCGGGGTCGAAACCGAGCCCTCGGTATTCGGGCATCACGGATCCCCGGATTCGTGTCGCAGCGTCCAGGCCGCTTCGTCGTCGGTGTCCTCGTAGGTCTTCGCCGCGGTACGGATTCCCGCCGCCGCGCCGTCGAGTCCGGTGTGCGCGGAGCCGATCGACGCCGACCACGGGCCGATCACGGCGTCGAGCGCCGAGGCGATCCCCGCCGGTCCCAGGTCTCCCCCGGCGACGCCGCCGGTCAGCCGGGCGGCTTCGCCCAGTTCTCCCGACACGACCTCCAGCCGCCGTGCCAGCGCCCGCATCGAGTCCGGCTGGGCGCGGTAGCCGCTCATTCGCCGAACACCGGCGGATAGGCGGGCGGGAGATCGTCGAGGAGGTCGTAACCACTGCCGTAGCGGTCGCGATGTTCCTTGTCCTCTTCCCGCTGCTTGCCGGTCATCGGCGGGTACATGCCGAATCCGGCTCCCCCGGCGCCGCCCCGGGCCGCGCCGGCACCCTGGCCGAAACCACCAGGCCCGAAGCCACCCTGTCCGAAACCCCGGCTGTTCCTGGCGGCGTCTTCGCCCGTGAGGACGCCGCCGGGCGAGGACGGTCCGGGGCCGTATCCCGCGCCTTGCCCGGAGCCGGTGGGGAAGTCCACGACCCCGGCCGAAGCCGCGTAGGTGCCGTCTTCGTGAGTCGCCGTACCCGGGCCGGGAACGTCCGGTGCTCCCGGATCCCGCACCGGTGGCTCCGGTTCCTGCCCCTGCTCCACCGGCGGGCGAGTGAGCCGAGGAGGTTCGGGATCGGAAGGCGGGACGACGGGCGGCGGTCCCACCGGGGCCTGGACGTCCGCCGTCTTCGGTGCCGCGGCGAACAACGGCGGCAGCCGGTGCCGGACACCCTGGCTGGCCTCTTCGTACTGTTCCATGACCCGCACCGCTTCGGCCTTCGCCCGGTCCGCCTCCTTTTTGGTCGGGAGTTTGTCGTCGAGGAGGTCGTCCATCATGTACGCGCCGTTGGGACCGTCGAGGGCCTTCACCGCGTAGCCCTGCTGGAACCAGCGTTCGGCGGTGTAGTGCACCGGTTCCGGCATCTTCCGGCGGGCTTCGGTGATCGCCGAGGTGTAGGCGTCGAGGCCGTCGCCGATGTCCCGCGAAGTACTCGCGGCCTCCGCGGCCCACGTGGTGAGCAGGTGCGCCGAGCCGGCGGCCTGTGCCGAGGAGGGCCCGTGCCAGGACAGCAGCAGTCTCTGGACGATCTCGCGGACCGCGACGGCCTCCGTGTCGATCTCCTTGGCCAGCCGGGCCCAGTCGTACGCCCGCTCGCCCAGTTTCGGCGGCTCGGCCGACTTGATCATGTCCCACAACTGGCGATGCTCGTAGCATTCCCAGTTGATCTTCCCCAGCGCGTCGTCCCTCAGGTTGGCCTTGCGACTGCGGACCACTTTTCGCTGTTTGGCCCGCGCGCGGGCGCTCAGCGGATGTCTGTCCGTGTAGTACTCACCGCTCATCGGTCCCCCTCGCGACGGCTTCGACAGCGGTGGCGGCCTCTTCGTCGGTGCGACGGTGCTGGTCGGCGACCAGGCCGATCGCCGTCCGCAACGCGGCGAGCTCGGCGAGGTAGGAGCGGAGCGCGAACTGGACGCCGCCTTCCTCCGCCCCGCCCCGGCGAGCGAAAGACCGGCTCATCGGGACGGACACCGGGCCTTTGCCGTCGGCCAGCGACGTCCCCAGTTCCTGGGCGCCCGCCAGGTGCCGCTCGAGATTCCGCTGGTGCTCTTCGAGCTTCTTCTGGGCCTCCGCGATCTCCGCGTAGTCCAGTTCGATGCGGTCCGAGCCGTCCGCGACGATCGCCGCCGCGCCCTCACCCGACGGTTTCGCGACCTCGCCGGCCTCGGCGACCCGGCCGGTCGGCCGCCGCTGCTCACGCAGCTCGTCGCGGATCCGCTCGGCCTCCGCCTTGCCGTGCACCTTGACCATGCCGTGCGCTCCCTCTCGTCACCGACGCGGTCATCCTCGCCGGTCCGCGGCGCCAAAGCCAGCCTTGAATACACGCCGGGACACGAAGCCTGCACAGCCGGTCAACCGGTGGACCGGTTTCCCGTGCGTGAATTCGCGCTAGCGGCCGCCCAGGTTGTACGCGACGACGGCGCGCAGCATGTCCCGGAACCGGTCCTGATCCTTGTGCTCCAACGGGGCCAGCACCTCGGCCTCGGCCGCCAGGATCGCGGCCTTGGTCGTGTCCAGCAGCTTCCGCCCGGCCTCGGTCCCCTGGATCAGTTTGTTCCGCCTGTCGTCCGGATCCACCACGCGTTCCACCAGCCCGGCGGCCACCAGGTCGTCGACCAGGTACACCATCACGGTGCGGTCGACGTCCAGCTGCCTGCCCAGCTGCGCCTGGTTCCGCGCGCTCCCGTGCACCGCGCCGCACAGCGCCTGGAAGCCCCGCAAGCCGTGCGGGATCCCGGAAACCGCGCTCGCCAGGGCGGCTCCGTGTGCCCGGCACACCTGCCCGAGAAGCCAGCCGAGGTTTTCGTCCAGCCCTTGCGGGAGCGCGCCGATCGCCGAATCCGTCATCTTGCCCATGCTAGCGCCAGATCATCCGCGGAGAAGATCGTCTCCACCGCAGAGGGCCCCTGTTTCGACGTCGCCATCGGCATCTCCGGAGCCGAGTCGGCCGGCGTCTTCCTCAGCGCCCTGCGTAAAGCTCAGGCCACGCGGAGCGGCTGATCCGCCGCGTCCGTCGCGAGGACCTCACGCGCGACGAGCACACCGCCGACGAACGCCACCGGCATCACGATCAACGCGGCGAAAGGGATCAGGCACAACAGCGAGGCGGGAAGCCCGAGACCCAAGGCGAGCGCGCGACGCCGTCGCAGTATCGGACGCCGCTGCTTCAGGCCCATCCCCCGCCGGTAGAACGGCACGGCGATCAGTTCCAGCGCCAGGAACCACGCCGTGACCAGTGCCAGCAGAACCGGGACGACGGTCTGCCCCACCACCGGGATGAACCCCGCGATCATGAGCGGGATCGTGAACATCAGCGAACGCAGCACGAGCACCAGCCCGTCCTTCAGGCCCATCACCAGCAAACGCCACCACGACAGCTCCACCGCGCCGGGCACGCCGCCGAGGTCGTCCTCGACCTTCTCCGCGATGTGCTCGTAGAACGGTCCGCCGACGGCGATCGTGAGCGCGGTGAAACCGATCAGGCAGATGGCCAGCACCGCACCGAACACCCCGACCCCGACCGCGACCCGGATCAGCACCTGCCACCGCGGCGACCACTCGTCGGCGAAGGGGGTGAGCACCAGCGAGAGATCGTCGATCCAGAACGCCAGCGCCACGACGCCGCCGAGCAGCAACAGCGTGGTCAGCACGGCGGGCAGCGCCCCGATCAGCAGCAGCCTCGGCGACCGCAGCAGGATGCCCAGGCCTTGCCAGAACATCCCGAACCCCTTGAAGAAATCCCGCATCGGACATTTCTACCAGTGCTTGTCCGGCCACTTCGGACATAGGCGATTTTCACCGACGCGAAGCCCGGGCCCCCGCTGCGAGATTGGCGGGGTGACGAACCGAGCAGACACCTCGGCGCCGACGCGCCTGGCCCGCGGCACCGTGCTGGCCGCGGCGCCGCTGACTATCATGGCCGCGGCGATCATCGCGCCCAGCCTGCCCGCGATGCGGGAGGTCTTCTCCGGCACGCCGGGTTCCGGTCTTCTCGTGCGGCTGGCGCTGACCGTGACCTCGCTCGCGATCGCGATCAGCGCGCCCTTGTCCGGGATCGTCGCCGACCGGGTCGGACGGCGTCCGCTGCTCCTGGCGGGGCTCGGGCTCTACGCGGTCACCGGCACTGCGGGGTTCTTCGTCGACGATCTGTCCCTGCTGCTGGTCACCCGTGCCGGGCTCGGTATCGCCGTCGGCGGGATCATGACCGCGATCAGCACGCTGATCACCGACTGGTTCTCCGGTGCGAGCCGCGCCTCGTTCCTCGGGCTGCAGCAGGCGTTCGCGAGTCTGGGCGGCGTCGTCTTCCTGCCGCTGGCCGGTTTGCTGGCCACTGTGAGCTGGCAGGCGCCGTTCTGGATCTACTCGGTCTCGGCGATCGTCGCCGTGTTCGCGGTCGTCTCCCTGCGTGAACCGGAACGCGGCGAACCGGCGGTGCGGGAGAGCGGGCGGATCCGGCTGCCGGGCCGCATCGCCGGCGTGTACGTCCTGGCGCTGGTCGCGACGCTGATCTTCTACATGGCGCCGACACAGTTGCCGTTCCTGCTCGAAGGTTTCGGCAGCGGTCCCGCCGTCATCGGGGCCGTGGTCGCCGGAAGCACGCTGACCGGCGTCGCGGGCGCGCTGGCCTTCCCCCGGCTGCGCAAGCGGCTGAGTCCCACGGCGATCACCACGCTCAGCGTCGCACTCCTGGGCGTGGGCTGGCTGGTGATCGGCACGGCGGGCACCGTCGTCCAGATCGTGGCCGGGCTGCTCGTCGGCGGGTTCGGCGTCGGCCTCGTCGTCCCGAATCTCAACCTGCGCCTGGCCGAGTTCGCTCATCCCGCGCAGCGCGGCCGGGTGCTCAGCGGCCTGGTCACCGGGATCTTCCTCGGGCAGTTCCTGTCCCCACTCGTCGCCCAGCCGCTCGTCCAGGCCATCGGCATCGCCGACGCCTTCCTCTGGACGGGCATCGCCTTGGGGGCCGGGGCGGCACTCGCCGCCGTCGGCTCCCGGTCAACCGGAAAGAACCGAAAGGAAGCACGATGATCTACCACGGCAACCGTTTCACCCTGCGGCCCGAAGCCTCCCCGGAGCAGATCGAGGAAGCCCTGGAAAGCCTCCGCAATCAAGGCCGGGTCATTCCCTCGGTGAAATCCTTCGTCGTGGGACGCGATTTCGGCGGCGAGTACGAATGGGGCGCGGTCTTCGCGATCGAAGATCTCGACGGCTATTGGGAGTACCTCATCCACCCGGCGCACCGGAACACCGACCGGGTCGGACTGCCGCTGGTCGACAAGTTCGCCTCCTTCGACGTCACCGACGACCCGGACCCCGAGATGGGCGCGAAGATCGCCGCGCTCCACCAGCGGCGCTACGACAACGACGCCGAACTGACCAAGCTGGTCTCCGACCTCGGCGAGTACTCCGGCAGCGCCGCGCCCGGACCGCACGGTTCCTGACGACGCCGGGCGATTTCCCGGTCAGGACACCGTGAACGAGCTCAGCACGGCGAGGTGGTCCGACGGCCAGCCCGTCCCGCCGCCGAACGTGCGCGAGCTCGTGGGCGTGATCGAACCACCGCGGTAGAAGACGAAGTCGATCCGGTCCTGCGGTTCCGGCCTGCCCTGGTTGTCCTTGACCACCGGCGACCAGGTGTCGCCCGGGTCGGCGACGGGGTCGGGCCGCAGCTTCCGGTAAGAATCGGTGAAACCGCGGGCGGTGAACGCCTTCGTGGTCGGCCAGGCCACCTCATAGCCGCAGTGCCGGGACTTGGCGGCCGCGGTCCAGTCCTGATGGGACGGGCTGTTCAGGTCGCCCGCGACGATGCCGGGGCTGCTGCCCGTCCACTCGGCGATCTGTTCGGCCTGACGGCGGCGGTTCGTTTCGTCGGCGAGGATCGTGCTGACGCTGTCCTTGTCGAAGCACGCGTTGTACGGGCCGTATTTCGTGTAGTCCAAGTGGATCGCGTAGACCCAGACGCCGGCGATCTTCGCCGTGATGGCCCGCGCGCCCGTGTCGTTCCAGGACTTCCAGTCGGTGTCCTGGATCGGCAGCGCGCTGATCACGTCGATGTCCCAGCCGGGTTCGGTGTGCTGCCAGCCCAGCGCGTCGGCGATGGCTTCGGTGGCACCGCCGCCGGTCTCCGACAAGGCCACCACGTTCGCGCCCGACCGCCGGATCTGGTCGACCACCGAACCGATCCCGCCGTGCGAGCCCTGCATCCAGATGTTGAAGCTCAGCACGGTCAGGTTCGTGGCCGCGGCGGCAGGCGCGGCGGTGCCCGCCATCGTGAGCAGCAGGGCGGCGAGGACACCGGCGAGGCGGCGTTGGACAGAAGTCACGGGGTTCTGGTCTACCGGCGGGCCCCGGGGAAGTCCAGCCGTCAGGCGAGTTGTTCAACGACGGGCCAGGCGTTGGACACTTCCACGAGGCCACGACGGGCCGGGGTGCGTGTCCCGAGCGCCACGCCCGGGACGCTCATCGTCTCGAACGCGGCGCTCGGGACGTACTGCCCTGACCAGAAAGGGCCTCAGCCGCCGTCCGCGAGCGAGCCGCTGCCATCAGGTCCGGTCACGAGGACCCGGCTGGTCACCGCGTTCCCGAACGGGACGATCGTGACCTGCCACGTCCGCGGTGATCCGACGTCGATCGTGCTCGTCGCCCTGGCGACCAGGGCCGGAATCCGGTCGACCGCCAGGGCACGGAGGTCGAACCACGGCACCTGAGCGTCCGTCGGTGCGAAGACCACGGTCAGCCGTCGTTCCTCGACGACCACGGTGATCACCCGGGAGACGTCCGCGGCCCGCGCCAGCGCGTCGATCGCCAGGCGCAACTCCCCCTCGCCCAGCAGGGAACCGTCGACGTTGACGGTCGCGGATCCCGAGGACGAAGTCGTCACACTGGACTGGGTTTCTTCCGCTCGGGAGGGCTCTTCCGGCGCGAAGAGTTCCGCGCGGAACAGGACCAGCACGAGCGCCGCGCCGAGCAGCAGACCGAGAAAGGCGAGCGCGCCGAACGCGCAGCCCTCCGGCGACTCCTGCACCAGGCTGGACTCCGGGGCGGACTCGATCACGGCGCCTGCCACGCGGCGCTCCCATTCCGGGGACGGCCGCTCCACGATCCGCGCCTTCCAAAGCCGGTCCGGCGGGTACTCGACGACGAGGATCCCGCCCGGCCGGTAGTTCGGGATGTCGACCAGGTTGACGCCGTGAGTGATCCTCACGCGGTGCGTCGCCGCGCCCTCGGGCACGACGGTGAGAACGAAGTCGACCGGGATGTCCCCGGTCTCGGTCCCGCTCGCCCGGAGGCTTTCGATCTTCGCGAGCGCGACCACCGGGGCGATCGCCGCCTCACGGGCTCTTCGCGGTGCCCCGGCGAGATAGAGCAGGATCCCGTAGACGAACGGGAGTCCGATCCCGGTGACGGTCAGCGGGACGTACTCGATGACGATGCCCACGACGAAGGCGCACAGGGTCGTCCCGATGACGATCCCGGTCAGAAAACCGCGGGCGAGGGCAACTGGTCCTGGGACAGCCGACATGAACACATCTCCAGACTTGTTCGGATCGCGTCCAGCTTCCGGTGCGCCCCGCGCTACCGAACCCAGGTTTCTAACCTAATGCCATTAGGCAAATCCAGAATGGACTATGGTAACGTGGTGCTCATGGCACGAGCGGGACTAACCACGGAGCGCGTGATCCAGGTGGGCGCGGAGATGGCCGACGAGATCGGCTTCGAACACGTGACCCCGACGGAGGTCGCGAAGCGGTGCAGCGTCAAGACGGCGAGCCTGTATTCGCATGTCAAGAACGCCCACGAGCTGAAGACCGGGATCGCCCTGCTGGCCTTGGCGGAACTCGCCGATCTCGCCGCCGCCGCGGTGGCGGGCCTGGCCGGCAAGGATGCGCTGATCGCCTTGGCGAACGTCCATCGCGACTACGCCCTGGAACACCCCGGAAGATTCACCGCCGCGCGGTTCCGGCTCGCGCCCGAGGACGCGGCCACCAGCGCCGGCGTCCGGCACGCCGAGATGACCCGCGCGATCCTGCGCGGCTACGACCTGGCCGAACCGCATCAGACGCACGCGGTCCGGCTGCTGGGCAGTGTCTTCAGCGGCTTCGTCGGGCTGGAGGCCGCCGGCGGCTTCAGCCACAGCACCCCCGGCTCGCAGGAGAGCTGGACCGAGATCCTCGACGCGCTCGACGTCCTGCTGCGCGCCTGGCCCCGAAGGAAATGACGGAGGAAATGTTCACGACCCCGATCACCGCCGCCCTCGTGCGCGGCGCCCTCGACCTCGAACACACCGAACGCGGCGTGCTCCCCCACCGGCTTCCGCCGCAGGCCAGGCGGCAGATCCCCGACGGCCAGCTGGCCATGACGGAAGCGCAGCCGTCCGGCGTGCGGCTGGTCTTCCGTACCGCGGCCACGGTCGTCGAACTGGACGTCATCGCCACCAAACGGGTTTACGTCGGCGCGCCGGCCAGGCCCGACGGCGTCTACGAGCTGCTCGTCGACGGCCGTCTCGCGGGACAGGCGAGCGTGACCGAGGGCGACACACTCACCATCGACATGTCCACCGGCACCGCCGAATCCACTCCGGGTCCCGTGCGCACCCTGCGTTTCGCCGGCCTGCCGGGCGAGGACAAGGACGTCGAGATCTGGCTGCCGCACGACGAATCCACCCGGCTGGTCACCCTGCGAACCGACGCGACCGTCCACAGTGCACAGTCGAGCGATCGTCGGACCTGGCTTCACCACGGCAGTTCCATCAGTCACGGTTCCAACGCGGCGACCCCGACCGGGACCTGGCCCGCCACGGCCGCCGCGCTCGCCGGCGTCGACCTGGTCAACCTGGGCTTCGGCGGCAGCGCGCTGCTCGATCCGTTCACCGCCCGCGCGATGCGGGACACGGCCGCCGACCTGATCAGCGTCAAGATCGGCATCAACCTCGTCAACTCGGACGGGATGCGGCTGCGCGTGTTCGGCCCGGCCGTGCACGGTTTCCTCGACACCATCAGGGACGGGCATCCCACCACGCCGTTGCTGGTCGTCTCGCCGATCCTTTGCCCCATCCACGAGCACACCCCGGGACCGTGTGCGTTCGACCCGGAGGCCATGCGGGAAGGCAAGGTGCGGTTCATGGCCACCGGGGATCCCGCGGAGGTCAAGGCGGGGAAGCTCACGCTCTCCACGATCCGCGGCGAACTCGCCCGCATCGTCAAGGAGCGGAGCACGACCGATCCGAACCTGCACTACCTCGACGGCCTCGACCTGTACGGCGAGGCGGACCACGTCGACCTGCCGCTGCCCGACGACCTGCACCCGGACGCGGCCACGCATCGGCTCATGGGAGAGCGCTTCGCAAGGCTCGCGTTCGGCGATGGAGGTACGTGGGCCACCTGAGTGATTCAGGTGGTTCAAACCACCCGCGCCACTCAAGACGCTAGGCCAGGCGTGTGAACCCGACCGGCACGAACTCCGTTTGCTGTGCGCGAATACGTCGGTAGGCCGAACGGCGGGGTACCTATCTTTCTTCCTGTCCAACGAAAGTCGGTATCCGCCGTCGGCCGCGCGGATCACCATGATCGGCACCGGATCACCGGTGCCGGGTCACCTTGGCCGTACCCGGCGACCCCACTGTGTCCAGTGCGGCCCTCCTTCGCGCTGGATCTCCCTCGCGAAAGTGAGTCACCGGTATGCGCCCAAACCCCTTAGCCCGTACCGCCATCACCCTGGTGGCCGCGGCCGCGGCCGTCGGTTTCCTCGCCCCGTCGACGGCCACCGCCACGACGATCGAGGGCTACTCCCCCACCGTGCAACAGGAGGCGGTGACGTCCCTCGCTTCGGAGGCCGGGATCAGCCAGGCCGCCGCCGTCGAGTTCCTCCGGACGCAGACAGCCAGCGTCGCGACGCTGCAGCGGGTCACGGCGTCCCTCGGCGAGCGCGCCGCCGACGGCTACCTCGACGACGCCGCCAAGCCGGTGGTGAACGTGCTCGACCAGGCCGCGGCGGACCAGGTCACCGCGAGCGGGGCGCAGGCCCGGGTGGTCAAGCACTCCAGCGCGGCGCTGGCGAGCGCGCAGGACACCCTGCAGGCGTTGCCGACGGTCACGCACACGTCGATCGGCCTCGACCCGAAGTCCAACCAGGTGGTGCTGACCGTGTCCGACGCGGCCAAGGGCTCCGAAGCCCTCTTGAAGGCCGCCGAAGCGCTCGGTGACCGGGTCCGGGTGGAGCGGACCACCGGCGAGATGCACACCGCGATCTACAACGGCGAAGCCATCACCGGCGGCGGCACCCGCTGCTCGGTCGGGTTCAACACCAACAAGGGCGGCCAGAACTACATCCTCGACGCCGGTCACTGCACCCGCGCGGTGTCGCAGTGGAACGTCGGCCCGTCGCAGGGCGCCAGCTTCCCGAACAACGACTACGGCCTGATCCGCAACACCAGCGGCAGCGGCCCCGGCGCCGTCACCCTGTGGAACGGCTCCACCCAGAAGATCTCCTCCGCCGGATCCGCCACCGTCGGGCAGCGGATCAGCAAGAGCGGCAGCACCACCCGCCTCACCTCGGGTTCCGTGCAGCGGCTGAACGTCACGGTGAACTACTCCGAAGGCTCGGTCTACCAGCTGATCCAGACCAACGCGCTGGTCAACCCCGGTGACTCGGGCGGTTGCCTGTTCTCCGGCAGCGTCGGCCTGGGCATCACCTCGGGCAAGGGCAGCGGGACTTCGTACTTCCAGCCGATCGGCGAGGCCATGAGCGCCTACGGCGTCGCGCTCAACCAGTAGTCACTTTCCGAAGCCGGGTCCTGGTCAATCCGACCGGGACCCGGCTTCGGCCTGCGCGTGGAAGTGCCCGACCACGTGGTCGCGAAAGCGTCGGGCGGCGGTGGAAAGGTAGGTGGCCTCGCGCCACACGACGCTGAGCACGCGCCGGCACTCGGGGTCGTCGACCTCGAGCCAGACCACCGTCGTGCTCGTGTCGGCCCGCAGTCCCAGGGAAGGCACGAACGCGATGCCGAGACCGGCGTCGATGAGCTGGAAGAGCACAGCGGCTTCGTCGCCCTCGCAGACGATGTACAGGTCCAGACCGGCCTTCGCGAAGAGGCGTTCGACGAGCGCGCGCTGCCAGTAGCCGGGCCGTGTGGTGAGGAACGGCTCCCCCGCGAGATCCGCGAGTGAGACGCGGCCGCGGCCGGCGAGCCGGTGACCTGCCGGAACGCACAGCATCACCCGTTCGTCGAGCAGCACTCGGCTCTGAATGTCGTTGCCGGACAAGGGTTGCGACGTGACGCACAGGTCGACGTCGCCGGAACGCAGCTTCTCCGCCATTCCCTCCGCCGACGCCTGCGACAGCCGCACGTCCACCAGAGGATGTCCGGGCACGAAGGTGCGCAGCGGTTCGGTGAGGGCAAGCAGGCTTTCGGCCGCGACGGTGACCGTCCCGCGTTCCAGCCCGGCGGCGTCGTCGAGCTCCTGCCGGGCGTCGTCGAGTTCGGCCAGCGCCCGGTCGACGCGACGGAGGAACGCGGCCCCGAACCTGTTGAGCCGGATCCGGCGGCCGTGCCGGTCGAACAGGGGTACGCCGAGGTCGTTTTCCAGCCTGGCCAAGGTCCGGCTGAGCGAGGGTTGCGCGACACGCAGCTTCTCGGCGGCGCGGCCGACGTGTTCGAGCCGGGCGACCGTCTGGAAGTACCGGAGGGCCAGGAGATCCACCGTTGATACCTCGCTTGTTATGAACAGATAACAGATCTTGTCTTGGACAGCATAAGGCGTCGGCTCTTACGTTCGATCACGTGAGTGAAACCCTGACCAGCCCGAGCCGGAAGGCGAACGGGACCCTGGTGGTGAACCGGGTGCTCGTGAGCGCCCACGCCGTCGCGATCATCGGTCAGCCGGTGTTCGCCGGCGGCTACCTCGGCGGTGCCTACGACATGCTGTCGCTACATCGTCTGGGCGCCGACGTCGTGTCGTTCGTGGCGTATGCGCAGATCTTCGCGGCGCTGGCCCTCTGGCTGGTGCGCGGGCCACGCTGGCTGTTCTGGGTCAGCCTGCTGCTCGCGGCGGGCGAGACCGCGCAGTACTTCGCCGGGCTGGCGGGCGCACTCGATCTGCACATCCCGCTCGGCGTCGCCCTGGTCACCGGAATGGCGCTGACGACGATCGCCGTCTGGCGGCCGCAGACCTGGCGGGCGAGCCGATGAGCCGCCCGATGCCCCGAAGGACGTTCTTCGGCCTCGCCGGCGGGGCCGGGGTCCTCGTCGCCGCGGGGATCGCCGCGCCCCGGCTGATCGCGCAGGGTTCGCCGGGGACCGGCGAGTTGCTGCGCAGCGGGCTCCCCTTGCCACAGCCCTTCCGGGTCCCACTGCCGATCCCGCCGGTCCTGCGTCCACAAAGGACGGCCGACGCGGATCACTACGCGATCACCCAGCGGGCGGCGACGGCCGAGATCCTGCCCGGTGTGCGGACGCCGATCTGGGGTTACGACGGGATCTTCCCCGGCCCGACGATCGAATCGCGGCGGGACCGGACGACGGTGGTGCGCCACCGCAACGAACTCCCCGTCCCGACCGTGGTCCACCTGCACGGCGGGCACACGCCCGCCGACTCCGACGGCTATCCGACCGACCTCGTCCTGCCGAAGTCCGGCTGGGACGCCGGGCACGGCGGCCACGGCATGGCCGACTCGCGCGCCCGGATCACCGAGGGCGAGCGCGACTACGTCTTCCCGTTGCGGCAACGGGCCGCGACGCTGTGGTACCACGATCACCGCATGGACTTCACCGGTCCGGCCGTCTACCGGGGCCTGGCCGGTTTCCATCTGGTCCGCGACGACGAGGAAGACGCCCTCGGGCTCCCGTCCGGGGACCGCGAGCTGCCACTGATGATCGCCGACCGCTCCTTCGACGAGCACGGCGCCTTCGCGTACCCCTCCCTCGATCGGACGCTGCGGACCACGCCTGGAGTGGAAAGTGCTTACGTGGAAGGCGTTTTCGGAGACGTCATCCTCGTCAACGGGGCCCCGTGGCCGGTGCACGAGGTGGCGGCCGTGCGGTACCGGCTGCGTGTCCTCAACGGCTCCAACGCCCGCCGCTACGATCTCGCGCTGGACCCGCCGCCACCCGGCGGGGGCGGATTCGTCCAGATCGGCGCCGACCAAGGCCTGCTCGACGCGCCACGCGAACACGACCATCTCCCGATCGCACCCGCGGAACGGTACGACGTCGTCGTCGACTTCGGCCGGTATCCGGTCGGCACCGAGGTCACCCTCGTGAACCGGCTCGGCACCGGCTCGACCGCCCAGGTCATGCGGTTCGTCGTCGCCCGCCGCGCCCCGGACGACAGCCGGATTCCCGCGAAACTCGCCGAAATCCCGCCGCTCACGCGCGAACAGGCGACGGTCACGCGCGATTTCTCGTTCCGCGCGGGTACCGTCCATGGGCGCGCGGGCTGGGTGATCGGCGGGGAACCGTTCTCGCCCGACCTGATGTCGGCGAGCCCGCGCCTCGGCGACGCGGAGATCTGGCGGTTCGTCGCCGACATCCACCACCCCGTGCATCTGCACCTGGTGGGATTCCGGATCCTCTCGCGCGGCGGGCGTGAACCGGGGCCGTTCGACGGCGGCATCAAGGACACCGTGGACCTGGCCCCGGGCGAGTCGGTCGAGGTCGTCGCGCGCTTCGACGGCTACCGCGGGCGGTACGTCTTCCATTGCCACAACGCCGAACACGAGGACATGGCGATGATGGCGAACTTCGAGGTGATCTGAAGCCGCGAGTGTGACGATCTCGCGTGATCAGACCTCGAACTCGCGTGCTCAGAGGCGGATCTCGCGTGCTTGAAGGCGGAACTCACGAGATCCGCCTCCAGACACGCGAGATCCGCCTTCAAGCACGTGTGTTCCGCCTTCAAGCACGCCGGACCGGATTGGTCAGCTCGCCGACGCCTTCGATCGCCACCGTCACCTCGTCCCCCGGCTTCATCGGCCCGACCCCGGCCGGGCTGCCGGTGAGCACGACGTCACCGGGGCGCAGGGTGAACCAGCGGGTCACCCACGCGAGGATCGCGGGCACCCCGAAGATCATCTCCCCGGTGGTGGACCGCTGGACGGTCCGGTCGTTGATCCGGGTGGTCACCTCGAGGTCTCCGTTCTCGATGCCGGTGGTGATCCAGGGGCCGAGCGGCAGGAAGGTGTCGGCGCTCTTCGCCCGCGCCCATTGCCCGTCGGCCCGCCAGTCGTGCGCGGTGACGTCGTTGGCGCAGGTGTAGCCGAGGACGTGCTCGAAAGCGTCCTCGGCGGTCAGGTTCCGCGCGGTCTTGCCGATGACGACGGCCAGTTCTCCCTCGTACTCCAGGCGTTCGACCTCGGGCGGACGCAGGATCGGCTGCCCTGGGCCGGTGACTGCGTTGGGAGCCTTGAGGAACAGGGCAGGCCGCTCAGGCCACGGACGGCCCTTTTCCTTCAGCTGACAGGCATAGTTGCTGCCGACGCACACGATCGTCCGCGGATCGCACGGCGCGAGCAGCCGGACGCCGGACAGCGGGCCGACGACTTCGCCGGGGCCGGTGACAGGGTCGTAGGCGCGCACGAGGTCGCCCTCCACGCATCCTGTCCGGGCGGTTCCCTCGACGCCGAAGCGGATCAGGCGCATGCCGAACCCCCGAGCGCTTCGCGGACCAGTTCGAGCGGGTGCCACGCGGTCCGGCCCGCCCCGTGGAAGATCTGCTGACGGCAGGAGACCCCGGTGGCGGCGACCAGTGTTTCGGCCGGTTCTTGTTCCAGGGCTGGGAAAAGCCGGTCTCGGCCGACGGCCATCGAGGTCTCGTAGTGTTCGGCCTCGAAGCCGAACGAGCCCGCCATCCCGCAGCAGCCGGAGTCGATTTCGGCGACCTCCAGGCCCGGGATGCGACGTAGGAGCGCCATGGTGGCGGCGGTGCCGACCTCCGCTTTCTGGTGACAGTGACCGTGGAAGACCACCCGCCGCCCGCTGAGCCACGATCGCTCCGGCAACTTCAGCCTGCCGTCGTCGATGGCCTCGACGAGCAGTTCCTCGACCTGGCGCACTCGCTCCTTGATCTGCCGCGCTTCGGGCAGTTCCGGCAGCAAGGCCAAGGTCTCGTCCCGCAAGGTGAACACGCACGACGGCTCGCAGCCGACGATCGGCGATCCCGGTTCGGTGTCGCGGGCCAAGGACGTGACCAGTCCGGTGGCCTTCTTCTTGGCGTCGTCGAGCAGCCCCTTGGACAGGCTCGACCGCCCGCAGCAGCCGCCGGACGCGAGTTCCACGGCCCAGCCCGCGCTTTCGAGCAGTTCGATGGCCGCCTTGCCGATCTGCGGTTCGGTGAAGGTGGTGAAGGAGTCCGCCAGCCAGTTCACCGTGCCCGCCGACCCCGGTGTCGTGCTCCGGCGGCGGTTCCAGCGCACGAGGTTGTCCCGCGCGAACTTCGGCAGCGGCCGTTCGGCCTTGATGCCGACGGTCCGTTCCATGAGCTTGCGCAGCGACCCGATCCGGCCGGGCAGGTTGGACAGCGGCGCGGTGGCCGAACCGAGCCGGTTGAGGAACCGGATCGAGCCGAAGATCCGCGACCGCAGTGGTGTGCCGTGCTCCTCGTGATGCTGGTGCAGGGTCTCGGCCTTGAGCGAGGCCATGTCGACGCTCATCGGGCATTCGCTCTTGCAGGCCTTGCACATCAGGCACAGATCGAGGATCTCGTGCAGCCGGTCCCCGCCGAGCGCGGCCTTCGGGTCCGGTTCGGACAGTGCTTTGACGAGGGCGTTGGCGCGACCGCGCGTGGAATGCTCTTCCTGCAAGGTCACTTGGTACGACGGGCACATCACCCCGCCGGTGGTCTTGCGGCAGAGCCCGATGTTCATGCAGCGGTCGGCGGCGTCGCGCATCCCGCCCCCGCCGATGACCTCGAACGACAGCATCGTCCGCAGCGGCGGCGCGGGCGGCAGGGCGTCGCGGTCGCGCAGGTTCTCGGTCATCGGCGGCGCGTCGACGATCTTGCCGGGGTTCATCGTGCCCGCCGGATCGAACAGCTTCTTGACCTGGCGCATGGCTTCGTAGAGCTCGTCGCCGAAGATCTCGCGGTTGAACTCCGAACGGGCCAGGCCGTCCCCGTGTTCAGACGAGTTCACGCCGCCGAATTCGGCGACGAGGTCCTTGATCTTCTCCGCGACCACGCGCATCGTGTCGACCTGCGCGGGATCGGTGAGGTCGACGAACGGCCGGATGTGCAGGCAGCCGACCGAACAGTGACCGTAGAACCCGGCTTCGAGACGGTGCTCGTCGAGGATCTCCTTGAACCGCGCGGTGTACTCGGCGAGATGCTCGGGGGCGACCGCGGTGTCCTCGATGAACGCCAGCGGCCGTTTGGTGCCTTCACCGGCGGCCATCAGCAGCCCGAGACTGGACTTGCGCACCTTGAGCAGCGCGGCCTGTTCGGCGGCGGTGACGAGCTTGAGCGTGTGATAGCCGTGCCCGTTGCGCTCCCACAACGCGGCGACCTCGTCGAGTTTGGCCGCCAGTCCGGCTTCGTCGTCGCCGGAGAAGGACACGAACAGCAGCGCCGCCGGATCGCCGACGAGGTGATTACCGAGGTCGGCGTACTCGATCTTCCGCCGGGACAGGTCGAGGATGGTCTTGTCCATCATCTCGACCTGATGCGGCCCGCAGCTGAGCGCGTCGAGCGTGGCCGAGATCGCGCCGTGCGTCGTCTCGAAATGCCCGACCGCGTAGACGGTCTTCTTCGGTTTGGGCACCAGGTCGACTTCGATCCGGGTGGCGAGCACGAGCGTGCCTTCCGCCCCGACGACGAATTTGGCCAGGTCGAAGGGATTGTCGTCGCCGTACCCGGCGAGGCGGTCGAGCCGGTAGCCGCAGGCGCGACGCCAGAACACCGGCATCCCTTTGGCGATGGTGTCCTCGTGCGCGGTGACGAGTGCGGGGAGTTCGCGGTAGATGCGGCCTTCGAGGGTGTCCGCCTCGGCACGCCGTACGCGTTCCGTCTCGCTCACCGGCTCGAACCGCGCGGTGGAACCGTCGGCGAGGACGACGTCCAGCGCGCGGATGTGGTCGATGGTCATCCCGAAGGTCAGCGACCCGGAGCCTGCCGAGTTGTTGCCCGCCATGCCGCCGATGGTGGCGCGGTTGCTGGTGGAGGTGTCCGGCCCGAACATCAGCCCGTGCGCGGCCGCCGCCTTGTTCAGCTGGTCCTGGACGACACCGGGTTCGACGACGGCGGTGCGCGCGACGGGGTCGAGTTCGATGATCCGGTTCAGGTGCCGGGACAGGTCGAGCACCAGGCCGGGGCCGACGGTCTGCCCGGCCAGGCTGGTGCCCGCCCCTCGCGGGACGACGGGCACGCCGAACTCCGCGGCGGTGGCGACGGCGGCGGCGACGTCCTCGTGATCGAGGGGGAACACGACACCTCGCGGCATGATCGAGTACATGCTCGCGTCGCGGGAGAACAGGTGCCGCGTGTAGTCGTCGAAGGCGACTTCGCCCTTGATCCGGGCGTGCAGCGCGTCTTCGAGTGGGCTGGTACGGGTCAGTTCGGCGGTCATCGGCGGGCCCTCAGTCGTTCTGCAGCAGTTCGAGGGCGTCCTGCAGGCCGCGAGGATCGGCGGGGGCGCCGGCGAGCGCGAGTCCCATTTGGACTCCGGCCAGGGTCCCGGCGAGCGTGAGATCGTTGAAGGCGCCCAGATGCCCGATGCGGAAGATCTTCCCGGCGAGTTTGCCCAGTCCGGCGCCCAAGGACATGTCGAACCGGTCGAGGATGATCGCACGGACCTTGTCGGCGTCGACACCTTCGGGCATCAAGACCGCGGTCAGCGCACCGGAATGCTCGCGTTCGTCCTGGCAGAGGACCTCCAGCCCCCAGCCGCGCACGGCGGCTCGCGTCGCGGCGGCGTGCCGGGCATGGCGCGCGAAGACGTTCTCCAGGCCCTCGTCGTAGAGCAGGCGCAAGGCCTCCCGCAGCCCGTACATGAGATTGGTGTTGGGGGTGTACGGGAAGAATCCGCGTTCGTTGGCGGTGAGCATCGGGCCCCAGTCCCAGAAGATCTTCGGCAGGCACGCGGTCTTCGCGGCGTTGAGGGCCTTGTCGCTGATCGCGTTGAAACTCATCCCCGGCGGGAGCATGAGGCCTTTCTGCGAGCCCGCGACGGTGACGTCGACACCCCATTCGTCGTGCCGGTAGTCGATCGAACCCAGTGACGAGATGGTGTCGACCAGCAGCAACGCGGGATGGCCCGCGGAGTCGATCGCGGCGCGGATCTCGGGCACCCGGCTGGTGACACCGGTCGAGGTCTCGTTGTGGACCACGCAGACGGCCTTGATCCGGTGCGCGGTGTCCGCGGCGAGCTTTTCGGCGACCACGTCGGGGTCGGCGCCGTGCCGCCAGTCGCCCGGCACGAAGTCGACGTGCAACCCGAGACCACGCGCCATCTCCTGCCACAACGTGGCGAAGTGGCCGGTCTCGAAGGCCAGCACGGTGTCGCCGGGGCTGAGGGTGTTGGTCAGGGCCGCTTCCCACGCTCCGGTCCCGGTGGCGGGGTAGATGACCACCGGGTTCGTGGTGCCGAAGACGGGCTTGATGTCGCGCAGCAGCCCGCTCGCCAGCTCCTGGAACTCGGGCCCGCGGTGGTCGATGGTGGCCGCCGACATCGCCCGGAGCACCACGTCCGGGACGTTCGTCGGGCCGGGGATCTGCAGGAAGTGACGTCCGGCCGCGTATGTCATGTGCGCCTCCACGCTCGGCTTCGTAATGTTCCACAGAGCGAAACCTTGGTCCCGCTGCTTGAAAGGTATACCGTGTACCGAACTCCGTCGAGAGGGTGCCCGGAACAAACTTCGACCGATTCCCTGAATGTGTCAGCGCCGACCGCAGAGGATTCCCATGTCCATACAACTCGTCACAGTCGTGGCGCTCGCCCTGGTGTTCCTGATCGCGACCGTGCTCCCCGTCCACATGGGAGCGCTGGCGTTCGTCGCCGCTTTCGTGATCGGCACGGCGTTCGCCGGCGAGAGCACCGACGACATCGTCTCGGGCTTCCCCGGCGATCTCTTCGTCATCCTGGTCGGGGTGACGCTGCTGTTCGCGATAGCCAAAGGCAACGGCACCGTCGACCGGCTCGTGCACCTGGTGGTGCGCGCCGTCGGCGGGCGGATCGCCTTGATCCCCTGGGTGATGTTCGTGGTCACCGCGGCGCTGACCGCGGTCGGCGCGGTGGTGCCGGCGGCGGTGGCGATCATCGCCCCGATCGGCATGGGTTTCGCCCGCCGCTACTCGATCAACCCGATGCTGATGGGCCTGCTGATCATCAACGGCGCCAGCGCGGGCGGCTTCTCCCCCATCAGCATCTTCGGCAGCATCGTCAACGGCGTCGTCGCGCGCGACAACCTGCCGAGCAGCCCCGGACTGCTGTTCGTGTCCTCGTTCGCCTTCAACCTGGTGCTGAGTCTCGTGGTGTTCTTCCTCTTCGGCGGCCGTGAACTGATCCGCCGATCCTCGACCGCCGACACCCGGGTGGCCGTCGCGGCGGCTCAGCCCGCGCCAGCGATGAGCGGTTCTTCGGCGGGCACGACGATCACCGACGATTCCCCGCCCTCCACCGGCGGGACCGACGAGCCCGAGGAACGCCGGCCGCTCACCCGCGACCACGTGTTCACCCTGATCGGACTGGCGGCGCTCGCGGTCGGCGCGCTGGTGTTCAAACTCGACGTCGGGTTCACCGCGCTGACCGTGGCGACGGTGCTGTCGCTCGTCTCGCCCGGTTCGGCTAAGGCGGCCGTCGGCGAGGTGGCGTGGCCGACGGTGCTGCTGATCTGCGGGATCGTCACCTTCGTCTCGCTGATGGAACGGGTCGGCACGATCGACTGGCTGGGCAACCTGGTGACACAGATCGGTTCGCCCCTCCTGGCCGCGATCCTGATCTGCGCGATCGGCGCGGTGGTTTCGGCGTTCGCGTCGACGACCGGGATCCTCGGCGCGCTCATCCCCCTTGCCGTGCCGTTCCTGCTGGCGGGCGAGGTCGGCGCGGTCAGCATGATCATCGCGCTGGCGATCTCGTCGTCGGTGGTCGACTCGTCGCCGTTCTCCACCAGCGGCGCACTGGTGGTGGCGAACGCGCCCGCCGGCCAGAACGACAAGGTGTTCCGGGGCTTGATGATCTGGGGCTTCAGCATGTGCTTGATCGCGCCCGTCACGACCTGGCTGCTGTTCGTCCTGCCCGGCTGGGGCTGAGTTCATCCACATCGGACGGTTCGCGGCGACCGTCCGATGTGGACTTCAGCGGGAACGGCGTTCGGCCAGCCAGCGCTCGGAGTCGGGAGTACCGCCGTCGAGCCGGTCGACGACCTCGTCGAGGAAGCTGCCGTGGCCGTGATCGGCCAGCGCCTTCAGCACCGCCTCGGGATCGCCGCCCTCGATGATCGTGAGCAGTTCGCGATGCCGCTCGACGTTCTGCATCAACGACTCGCCGTCGCGGCGGGCACTGCGGTTGAGCGCCATGCACAACTGCATCTGCAGGGAAAGCGCGCGGTAGGCCTCGGTGACCCGCTCGTGCCCGGCCAACGCGACGATCGACTGATGGAAGTCGTACTTGCGCTGAGTGAAGACGCCTTCGTCGCCGTCGAGACCCGCTTGCTCGAAGGCGGCCAAGGCGTTCCGGCAGGCCTGCAACCGCTCCGGTGAGCGGACCGGGATCCCGATGCGGACGGCGAAGGCTTCGAGCTCTTCGCGCAGGGTGATGATTTCGTAGACGTCGTGGCGAGTCAGGGGGCGGACGATGACACCGCGCCGCGGATGGGGCACGACGAGCCCCTCGAAAGCCAGCACCTGCAACGCTTCGCGCAGCGGCGGGCGGGAGACCCCGAGCCGCTCGGTGAGCTTGGCCTCGACCAAGCGCGTCCCCGGCGGGAGTTCGCCGGAAAGTATCATCGCGCGCAGCGCCTGGGTGGCCAGGTCGGCCATGCTCGGCGGCGCGACGATCCGGCCGTCCTCGTACTGCACGGCACCCATCGAACCCGTGGTCATCCGACCCCCTTCCTTTCTGTATACGGTATATCAATCACCTTCGGCTCGCGTGAGCGGTAGGTCACTTCTTATTCCTTTGGACTTTCCGTCCAACACTTATACGGTCAGTCTTGTGAGCAACGAGCATCCGTATCCCCCGGCCTTCCGCAGCGGCGACCTGGTTTCCGTGTCCGGACGGCTCGGCGTGTCCGAGACCGGAGAGCTGGTACCCGGCGGCTTCGACGCCGAATGCCCGCGCGCCTTCGCCAACCTCGACGCCGCCCTGCGTTCGGTGGGCGCGACCCGCGCCGACGTCGTGAAGGTCGTCGTCTACCTGACCGACATCGCCGATCGCGACGGCCTCAATCGCGTCTACGAGGAGTTCTTCGCCGAGCCCCGGCCCGCCCGTACCTGCGTCGGAGTCGCGTCGCTGCCCTACGGCGGGGTAGTCGAAGTCGAGGCGCTCGCCCGGGTCCGTGATGTCTGAGCAGGACGCGATCCTCGACGCGCTCGCCCCGGTCGCCGACGGCATCGCGGCGACGCTCGGCTCGTTCTGTGAGGTCGTGGTGCACGACTTCCGCCGCCCCGAGCAGTCGGTGGTGGCGATCGCCGGAGCGGTCACCGACCGCAGCGTCGGCGGGTCGATGAGCGAGATCGGGATGGGCCTGCTCGCCCGCGGCGACGACGCCGAGGACCAGCTGAACTACGTCACCAGGACGGCGTCCGGGAAGCTGGTGAAGTCCTCGACCATGCTGCTGCGCGACAGCGGCGGCTCGGTGTTCGGCGCGCTGTGCGTGAACCTCGACGTCACGGCGCTGGGCCAGCTCAAGACCCTCGTCGGCGAACTCGCCGACGTCGGCACCGTCGCCGAGGCGCCGACGACCACTTTCGGCGACGACGTGGACGCCGTCGTGGACGCGATCGTCGACGAACACCAGCTCCGGCTGAACAAACCCTGGACCGCGCTCAGCCGCGAAGAACGACTCGACCTGTTCCGCAGCCTGCACGCGCGCGGCGTCTTCGCTGTCCGCCGGGCCGTGCCCCAGGTCGCGGCCCGGATCGGCATCTCCCGGGCCTCCGCCTACAACTATCTCGCCGAAATCCGTGATCAAGGAGCATCATGACCGCCCCCGTGACCATCGACGACATCCGCGACGCCGCCGCCCGCCTGGCCGGTGTCGCGCACCGGACCCCGGTCGTGCGGTCCCGGACCCTCGACGACCTCGTCGGCGCCGAGGTGTTCATCAAATGCGAGAACCTCCAGCGCGTCGGGGCCTTCAAGTTCCGCGGCGCGTACAACGCCGCTTCCCGGCTCTCGCCGGAACAACTCGCCAAGGGCATCGCCGCGTACTCCTCGGGCAACCACGCGCAGGCCGTCGCGCTCGCCGCGCGGGAACTCGGCAGCAGCGCGGTCATCCTGATCCCGGAGGACACCCCGCAGTCCAAAAAGGACGCCACGGCGGGCTACGGCGCCGAGATCGTCACCTACGACCGGTACACCGGCGACCGCGTCGCGATCGGCGAAGCGCTGGCCGCCGACCGCGGCCTCGCGCTCATCCCGCCGTACGAGCACCCGCACGTGATCGCCGGGCAGGGCACGGCGGCGCTGGAACTGCTGGAGGACACCGACTCCCTGGACACTCTCGTCGTCCCGGTCGGCGGCGGTGGCCTGATCGCGGGCAGTTCGACCGCCGCGAAGGCCCTGCGGCCCGGTATCCGGGTCGTCGGCGTCGAACCCGCCGAAGGCGATGACACCAAGCGTTCGCTGGAAGCCGGCGAACGGGTGTCGATCCCGGTGCCCCGGACCATCGCCGACGGCCAGGCCGCGTCCATTCCCGGCGAACTGACGTTCTCGATCAACCGGCGGCTCGTCGACGACATCGCGCTGGTCACCGACGACCAGGTCCGGGACGCGATGCGGTTCGCGTTCGAGCGGCTGAAGCTCGTCATGGAGCCGAGCGGGGCGACCGGTCTCGCGGCGCTGCTCAGCGGGCGCGTTCCGGTTTCGGGCCGGGTCGGGGTGATCATCAGCGGCGGGAACGTCAGCCCGGAACGCTTCGCCGAACTACTCGCCGACTGACCCTCGCATTTCGTCCTCTAAATGCGTTGCGCGTGAAGGCCCCCTTCCCTCGGCTGAGCAGAGGGAAGGGGGCCTTCACGCGCGGTCAGAGGCCGAGGCCGCCGGCCAGGACCGGCCACGAGTTCCGCAGCGCCCGCTGCCAGTAGGGCCAGCTGTGCGTACCGTCGCCGTAGTAGTCGACGGT
This sequence comes from Amycolatopsis oliviviridis, assembly GCF_014654365.1. GTDB lineage: Bacteria > Actinomycetota > Actinomycetes > Mycobacteriales > Pseudonocardiaceae > Amycolatopsis > Amycolatopsis oliviviridis. The sequence continues at coordinate 332,366 of NZ_BNAY01000001.1, read as the reverse complement.
CACCGGGATCCCCTTGGACTTCAAGCGGTCCGTGAAGCTCACCGAGGAAGCCAGCGCCTGCGGTTCGAAGATGTCGGACTGGCCCGGCGGGTCGAGCGGACCGGTCTTGCCGTTCCCGCAGGAGATGTAGAGCGCCGTGCCGCGCAGGTCGTCGACGTGGTCGAACGGGTTGTTCGCCGACCAGATCGGCCGCATCCCCCAGCTGTCGCCCCAGAGTTCGAGGTAGTTGAAGATCCCCGCCCTGGCCAGGATCCCCTGGATGAACAGCGGAGCTCCCTGGTTCAGGGTGTTCGGCACGCCGCTGTAGGACGCCGCCGCGGCGAACATCCCCTGGTGCTTGTACGAATACGCGAGCGCGCCGTATCCCCCGATCGACAGTCCGGCGATCACCCGGCGCGTGCCCGCCCGGTAGCCGCGCTCGACGATCTGCCGCACTTCGAGGGTGTGGAAGGTGTCCCAGTCCGGGGTGCTCTTGAGGCCGAAGTTCCACCACTTCGTGTACATCCCGGCGGGACCGCCGGTCGGCATGACGACGAGGGCGTCCTTGTCCGCGGTGAACGCCTTGACGTCGGTGAACTGGTCCCACGAGCGGTAATCGACCGGTTCGCAGCAGCCGTGCAGCAGGTACAGCGTGGGCCACGTCCGCGCGGGTTGCGCGGCCCAGCCGGGCGGGACCAGCAGGCGGACCATGCCGGTGGTGCCGAGCGCGGGCGAGCTGATCTTGAGGTCGACCGTGCGCGCGTCCAGCCAGGTCTCTTCGACGACCTTCGCGCCGTCGTCGGCAGTGGCCTGCGCGGGAGCGGCGACCGCGGGGATCGGGCTGCCGAGCAGGGCGACCATGGACACCACGAGCAGACCCCAGCGCCGCCTTCGGTTCATCACTTCTCCTCGCTCACAAAGGAATGTTTCCGTGTTTCTTGGCCGGGAGGGTCTGCCGTTTGGTCCGCAGTGCCCGCAGGGCCCTCGCCACTTGCAGACGGGTCTGCGACGGCGCGATGACCTGATCGACGTAGCCGCGTTCCGCTGCCAGGTAAGGGTTCGAATGCCGTTCGCGGTACGCCTCGGTGAGCCGTCTCCGTTCGGCCGACCGCTGTTCCGGCGGTAGCTCGGCCAGTTCGCGCCGGTGCAGCACGCGCACCGCGCCCTCCGCGCCCATGACCGCGATCTCCGCGGTCGGCCAAGCCAGGTTGACGTCGGCGCCGAGATGCTTCGACCCCATCACCGCGTACCCGCCGCCGTAGGCCTTGCGGATCACGACGGTCACCTTCGGCACGGTCGCTTCGGCGTAGGCGTAGATCAGTTTCGCCCCGCGCCGGATGATCCCGTGCCGTTCCTGCGCCGCCCCGGGCAGATAGCCGGGGACGTCGGCGAGGGTGAGGATCGGGATGCCGAAGGCGTCGCAGAACCGGACGAACCGCGCGGCCTTCTCCGAGGCGTCGATGTCGATCACGCCCGCCTGATGCCGCGGCTGATTGGCCACGATACCGACCGTCCGGCCCTGCACGCGGCCGAACGCGCAGATCATGTTCGGTGCGAAGGTGCTGTGCACTTCGGTGAATTCCCCGTCGTCGACGAGGCGCGCGATGACCTCGGTCATGTCGTAGGCCTGGTTCAGCGAATCGGGCACCACGCGGTCGAGTTCGAGATCGGCGGCGGTGAGGTCGGGAGCGGTCTCGTCGGCGTACTCCGGGACGCCGTCGAGGTTGTTGGACGGCAGGTAGCCGAGCAGTGTCCGCACCCAGTCGATCGCGTCGTGCTCGTCGGTAGCGCGGTAGTGGGCGTTCCCCGAGATCTCGCTGTTCACCGCCGCGCCGCCGAGTTGCTCCGAGGTGACCCGCTCGCCGCTGACGGCGTGCACGACGTCCGGCCCGGTGACGAACATGTGCGCGGTCTCGTCGACCATCACCGTGAAGTCGGTGATCGCCGGCGAGTAGACCGCGCCGCCCGCGCAAGGACCCATGATCAGCGAGAGCTGCGGGATGACGCCGGACGCGAGCGCGTTGCGCCGCCCGAGTTCGGCGTAGTAGGCCAGCGAGACGACGCCTTCCTGGATCCGGGCGCCGCCGGAGTCGTTGATCCCGATCACCGGGCAGCCCAGTGTCATCGCCAGGTCCATCACCTTGAGGACCTTTTCGCCGAAGACCTCGCCCATGCTGCCGCCGAATACGGTGAAGTCCTGCGAGAACAAGCACACCTGCCTGCCGTCGACGGTGCCGTGCCCGGTCACCACGCCATCGCCGTACGGCCGATGGGCGTCCATTCCGAACTCGGCGCACCGGTGCCGCGCGAACTGGTCGAGTTCGACGAAGGATCCCGGGTCCAGCAACAGATCGACGCGTTCGCGCGCGGTCAGCTTGCCCTTGGCGTGCTGCCGGTCGACGGCGCGTTTCTCCGCGATCCGGACGGCTTCGTCTTGGCGGGCGGCGAGATCGGCGATGCGGAACGCCGTCGTCGGCGCGAACGGGACGTCGGTCATGGCCTCGCCGCCCTCGGTGCCGCGAGCCGCGCCGCGAGTGCCTCGGCGACCACCGCGACATGCGGCGGGTCGATCATCGACAGGTGATCGCCCGGGACGCGCACGATCTCCAGGTCGGCGCAGTGGGCGTCCCAGCCGAGGGCATCGTCGGTGCGCAGGTAGCGCGGGTCGAGGGTGGTGGTCAGCGGATGCGGCTCCTGCGCCCGCACCAGCAGCACTCGCCCGGTGTACGGTTCCGGTGCGTAACGCTCGGCGACCCGTGCGTCCACATAGGACTCATACTGATGTCGCAGCACACCCTGGCCCATCCCGGGCACCCGCGCGGCCAGCCTGTCGATCACCAGCCGGATCTGTGCCTCGTCGTCGAGCCGGACGAGGTCCTCGCACGGGATGTCCAGCGGGACCCCGTAGGTCTGTTCGACGTGTTCGGCGAACCGGTCGAACCGGTCGAGCAGGATCTCGTGCGCCGGTATCCCGGGCGCGGGCGACGGCAGGATGCTGTCGATCATGACCACCAGGTCGACCCGCTCCCCCGCCGCCGTCAGCCGCCGGGCCGTCTCGTAGGCGAGGCAGCCGCCGAACGACCAGCCGCCCAGCCGGTACGGGCCCTGGGGCTGGATCTCCCGGATCAGTTCGAGGTAGCACTCGGCCTTGCCCTCGACGGTGTCCTCGTCGTCGATCCGTTCGAGCCCGTAGACGGCCCTGCCCTCCGGCAGGAGGCGGACGAGCCCGTCGTAGACGCTCGTCGGGCCGCCCGCCGGATGGAACAGGAACAGCGGATCCGCGCCACCTTCGCGCAGCGGCCGGACCGGACAGTCGCCGCGTCCCTCGATCCGGTCACGCAGCAGGTCGGCCATCGCGGCGATGGTCGGCGTGGCGAAGAGCCGGTCGGGGACGGCTCCGAGCTGCCCGGCGACCACCGCGCGCAGCCGATCGGCCGCTTCGGCGTCGCCACCCGCGGCGAAGAAGTCGTCGTGGACGCCGGGCTCGGCGCCACCCAGTTCCGCCTGCCAGTGCCGGGCGACCCAGCGTTCGGCCGGATCCCGGGGGCCGACCGCCACGCTCGGCCCGGCCCGCAGCGAGCCTGTCCTGCCGAATCCTGCCTGGTCCGCGAGATGATCGGCGAGTTCGGCGAGGCTGGCGCCGCGCAACAGCAGGGGAATCGGCAGCGGCAGGCCGAAATCGCGTTCCACGACGCCTTTGGCACGCATCGCGGTGAGCGAGTCCAGGCCGAGCCCGGTGAGCGGAACGTGTCTGTCGATCCCGTCCGCGACGAGACCCAGCATCCCGGCGACGAGCCCGGCCAGGTAGTCGGCCAGCATCTCGCGGGCGGCTTCCGGCAGGACCGCCCGCAGCGCCTCCAATCCGTCCCAAGTGGACGGTCCGGCTCCCGGTTCCTCCTTCGGTACCAGGATCTCGAAGAACGGACGCGCCGCGAGTCCCGGGAACAGGGCCAGTACGGTTCCGGCGTCGACGCGGGCGATCCCGGTCGCCCCGCGATCCCGCTTCAGCACGGCGTCCATCGCCGCCAGTGCCTCCCCGGTGCCGAGCGGTTCGAGCACCGGGTTGCGGTTGCCGACGGCCGCGCCGGCCTCGCCCCAGGCTCCCCAGCCGATGGTCGCCGCCGGTAATCCGCCTGCCCGGCGCCAGGAGACGAGCGCGTCCACCCACGCGTTCGCGGTCGCGTAGGCGGCCTGCCCCGGCGATCCGAACAAGGCGGCCGCCGACGAGTACGTCAGCCACCAGTCGAGTTCGTGTCCGGCCGTCGCCTCGTGCAACCGCCACGCGCCCAGCGCTTTCGCGCGCCAGACGGCTTCGACAGCGCCGGTCTCGACGCTGGCAGCGGCACCGTCGGACAGCACACCGGCCGCGTGCAGCACGCCACGCAACGGCACGCCGTCTTCCGTGGCGGCCGCGATCAGCGCCTCGGCCGTTCCCGGCTCGGCGATGTCACCCGCGACGACGCGGACGTCGGCGCCCAGGTCACGCAGGTCCGCGAGCATCGGTTCGGCTTCGGGACCCGCGCCACGGCGACCGGAGAGGACCACCCTGGTCGCGCCACGGTTCGCCAGCCAGTCCGCCGCGACCAAGCCGAGTCCGCCCAGACCGCCGGTGATGATGTAAGCGCCTTCGCGCACCACGGCTTCGTGCTCGGGCTCACCGAGTTCCGGGCGGGCCAGGACCCGCGTGTACCGGACGCCTTCACGCCAGGCGATCTCGTCGTCCGGTGCGTCCGCGCGGATCTCGGCGACCAGCCTGCCGAGCCACAAGCGGGCGGGATCCGGCTCGGCGTCGAAGTCGACCTGGCTCGCCCGCAGCCCGGGATGTTCGAAGGCGAGGACCCGGACCAATCCGCGCGGCCACGCCTGACCGGGGTCACCGCGCTCACCGGGTTCGATGGCCGACGCCCCGGCGCTCACCAGCCACAAACGCGGGGTGTGCGCCGCTTCGGCCAGTTCGGCGACGACGCCGGAGAGCGTGGCGACCGTTCGCGCGGCCTCCCTCGGATCCGTGGCCGGGACACCTACGAGTACTCCCGCCACCGCCCGGGATCGCAGGATTTCCGCCAGTGCGGCACGGTCTCCGAGCGGCGCCGTCACCAGTTCGTCGCCGGATTCGGCGAGCCGGTCGCGCAACGCCGCCGGCCAGGGCATGTCGTCGTGCAGCAGGACCCAGGTGCGTGCGCCCGGTTCCGCGACAGGCAGCTCGGCCCGCCGCCACACCGTTTCGAACAGCAGGTCCGTCATCGGCACCGGCAGCGCCGATCGCTGGAACCGGCGGCAGTAGACCTCGCGGAACTCGACCAGGACGACGTCGTCGGCGTCGACCAGCTGGACACCGCCGACCAAGCCGTCACCGGCCGGATCGAGCGAGTCGAGCACGGCGTCGACCCGGACGCCGCGGCGTGGATCCCCGGCGAGGACGACTTCGCCCAGGGTCAGCGGCAGGAAGACGCCGTCGGCTTCGCGCAGCGCGTCCCCGGCCGCCGCGGCCAGCGCGTGCAGGCAGGCGTCGGCGGTCACCGGGTGCAGCACATACGCCGCGTCATCGGCGGGCAAGGTGATCGACGCCGAGGCGCGGCCCGGCACCGCCACGACTTCGCTCAGTCCGCGGAAAGCGGGACCGTAGCTCTGCCCCATCCCGGCCAGCATCCGGTAGAGGTCGACCGGCCGCGCGTCCCCGCCGACCGCGCCGAACGGCACCACCGGCGTCTCCCCGTCGCGGACGCGGGCGGTGGCGTGCCGGGTCCAGCCGCCGTCCGCGGAACGCGCGTAGACGTCCACTTCGGACGGTCCGGAGCCGGTGCTCAGGCTGGTCGTCACCTCGGTGCGCGCGGCGAGCGGGAGCACCCGGTGCAGTTCGAGGCCGCCGACGCGCAGTTGCCCGGCCGATCGCCGGACCGCCTTGGCCGCCGCGAGCGCCAGTTCGAGGAACCCCGCGGCGGGGAACAGCGGGACGCCCATCGCCGCGTGATCGGCCAGCCAGGGCAGCACTTCCGTCCCGACGTCCGCGTTCCACAGGTGTCCGTCGCCGGTCGGCTGTTCGATGTGGACGCCCAGCAAGGGATGTGTGCCACCGGATCCGGACCGGGCGGCCGGGCGCCGCGGCCAGAACCGCCGGTGCCGCCAGCGCGGACCGGGCAGCTCGACCGGGACCGGGCGCGGGCCCCGGGCGTCGAGTACACCGGGCACGCCGAGGGTGTGCAGCCGCGCGAGCGTGGCCAGGAACGCGATCCGTTCGTCGATCTTGCGGCTCGCCGACGGCAGCGCGAGCGCGCCGGTGCTCTGCTCGATCGCGGCCAGCGCCACCGGATGCGGGGAGATCTCGACGAACACGCCGTAGCCGTCGGCGGTCGCCGCCGCCAGTGCCTGGCTGAACCGCACGGGACGGCGCAGGTTCGCCGCCCAGTACTCGACGTCGAACGTCGGCGACCACTGCGGATCGTCGAGAACGCTGCTGTAGCAAGGGATCTCGGCCGGTCGTGGGGAGAGTCCGTCGAGCTCGGCGCGGAACCGGCCGAGGACGGCGTCGACGGCCTCCGAATGTCCGGCGCCCCCGACCGGCAACCGTCTCGCCAGTCTTCCGAGGCTTTCGACGTGCGAGACCAGGGCCTCGACCTGGTCGGCGTCGCCGCTGACGGTGCACTGGACCGGCGAGGCGTAGACCGCGACGGTGATGCCGGGGAACTCCGCTTCCAGGTCGGCCAGTTCGGCCGGGGACAGTTCGACCACGGCCATCGCGCCGTCGCCGCTCGCGTCGACCTCGGCGAGCAACCTGGCCCGTGTGGTCATCACGCGCAGGCCGTCGGCGACGTCGAGCGCTCCCGCGACGACGGCGGCCGCGACCTCGCCCATCGAATGCCCGAGTACCGCGTCCGGGACGACGCCGTGCGCGCGCCAGAGCCCGGCGAGCGCGAGCTGCATGCCGAACAGCGCGAGTTGCGTCGCGCCGAGGTCCGGCAGGTCGCGCTCGCCGGAGAGCACCTCGCGCAGGGAGAATCCGGCTTCCTCGCGGAACACCGGATCGAGTGCTTCCACCTCGGTGCGGAACGCGGGCTCGGTGCGCAGCAGGAGACGCCCCATCCCGGGCCACTGCGAGCCGTAGCCGGAGAAGACGAACACGACGTCGGGCACGGGCCCTGTCTCGACGGCGGTCATTTCGCGCACCGCGGCGGCGGCCCGGTCACGCTCCCCGGCGACCACGGCGCCGCGGACCGGCAGGTGGTCCCGGCCTCGCGCCAGCGTCGCGGCCACGGCGTCCAGCGGTACCGTGCGGTGCTCTTCGAGCCAGTCCGCCAGATCGGCGGCCCGCGCTCTGAGGACTTCAGGCGATTGGGCCGACAACGCCAGCACCTGTGGGCCTTGCGTTTCCTTCCTGCGAGCGGGGAACGAAGTGGCGGGCCACTCTTCGACGACGATGTGGGCATTGGTGCCGCCGAAGCCGAACGCGGAGATCCCGGCGCGCGCGACACCCGAGTAACGCGGCCAGTCCGCCCCGGTCCCGACCACGCGCAGGCCGAGGCCGGCGAAGTCGATGTGCGGGCTGGGTTCCCGGTAGTGCGGGGTCGGTGGCAGCCGCCGGTGGACCATCGCGAGGACGACTTTGATCAGCCCGGCGATCCCCGCCGCGCCTTCGAGATGGCCCAGGTTTCCCTTGACCGAGCCGATCAGGAGCGGGCGACCGGGTTCGCGTCCGGCTCCGAGCACCGCGCCGAGCGCGCCCGCCTCGATCGGATCCCCCAGCTCGGTGCCTGTCCCGTGTGCCTCCACGTAGTCCACAGAGGACGGTTCGACACCCGCCGCCGCGTACGCGTCACGCAGCAGGGCGGCCTGCGCGCCGGGGCTGGGCGCGACGAGCCCGTTGGACCGGCCGTCGGAGTTCACCGCGCTGCCCCGGATCACCGCGAGCACCCGGTCCCCCGCGCGTCTGGCGGCCTTCAGCGGCTTGAGCACGACGACGCCGCAGCCCTCACCTCGGACGATGCCGTCGGCAGCGGCGTCGAACGGCTTGCAGTGCCCGTCCGGGGCGAGCACTCCGGCCCGGCGGAAGGTCTCGGTGACCGCCGGGGTGAGCATCAGGTTCACTCCGGCGACGAGTGCCGTCGCGCATTCGCCCCGGCGCAGGCTCTGCACCGCTTGGTGCACCGCCACCAGCGAGGACGAACAGGCCGTGTCGAGGGTGAGACTGGGCCCGCGCAGGTCGAACAGGTACGAGAGCCGGTTGGCGGCGATGCTCGTCGCGGCACCGGTGGCGGACCAGACGTCGACGGCGGCGGGATCGGTCATCGTCAGCCGGCCGTACTCGCCCGCCGAGAGCCCGACGAACACCCCGGTGCGGCTTCCCCGCAGCGTCGACGGCGGGATCCCGGCGTGTTCCAGTGCCGCCCAGGTGACTTCGAGCAGCATCCGCTGCTGGGGATCCATCGCTTCGGCCTCGCCCGGCACGATGCCGAAGAAGTCGGCGTCGAAACCGGCGATGTCGTCGAGGAACCCACCGCGGCCGAAGTCCGCCTCCCGACGGTCTTCGGGGGCGTCGCGGACGCCGTCGCCGCCGACGTCCAGGAAGCGCCAGTACTGCTCCGGCGACTCTGTCCCGCCCGGCAGGCGGCAGCCGAGGCCGACGATCGCGATCGGTTCTTCCTCGCGGTTTTCGACGTCCGCGACAGCGTCATGCTCCACTGTGGACAGATGGTCGGCCAGCGCGGCGATCGTCGGGTGTTCCCACACCAGGGTCGGCGCCAGCGGGCGGCCGAGGGACCGGCCGAGGTCCGCGGCCAGCTCCATCGACTCCCGCGACGAAAGCCCGCTCTCGTGCAACGGCCGATCCGGGTCCACGGAAGACCCCGTCCGGTCCGCCACCCACGCGATGAGCCAGGCGCGGATCCCCGCGGTCATCCGAGCCGCCGCGCGGTCAGCACACCATCCACATAGGACTTCCGGCACAGCGCCCGGCTGATCTTGCCACTGGAGGTGCGCGGCACCTCTCCTGGGGCGAGGAAGACGACGTCGTGCGGGCGCAGACCGTGCGCGGTCGAGACCGCCCTGCGGATCTCCGCGGTCGCGACGGCGACGTCGTCCTCGGCTCCCTTGGCCAGTTCCACCACCACGACCGCCGCTTCGCCGTCTTCGCGCTCGATCGCGAAGGCCGCGGCGGAATGCGGCCGGACCGCGGGATGGTCCTCCACGGTCTGTTCGATGTCCTGCGGGTAGTGGTTGCGGCCGTCGACGATGACTAGGTCTTTCAGCCTGCCGGTCATGAACAGCTCGCCGTCGTGACGCACGCCGAGGTCCCCGGTCGCCAGCCAGCCGGCGCCGGAGTCCGGGTCGATCGGCGGCAGGCCGAAGACCGCGACGGACGCGCCGGGCAGCCCCCAGTAGCCGACGCCGACGTTCGGGCCGTTGACCTGGATCTCCCCCACCCGGCCCGGTTCGACCAGCGCCCCGGTGACCGGATCGGCGATGCGAATCCGTTGCCCCACGGGGTGGCCGCAGGACACGAGCGTGGTGGACGCGACGCCGGGAGCGGCGGGGATCGCGAGCCCGGCGGCGAGCCGGTCGCGGTCGAAGGTGACCTGTCGCGGTGCCTTGCCCGCCTCGGTGACGGAGACGAGCACGGTCGCCTCGGCCAGCCCGTAGGACGAACGATGGACCTCGGGACGCAGCCCGCACTCCTCGAAGGCGTCGTGGAACCTCGCGATGGTCGCGGGCAGGACCGGCTCGCTTCCGTTGATCAGCGCGACGACCCGGCTCAGTTCGAGGTAGCTCTTCTCGGCCTCGGTCACCCGGGACGCGCTGTAGGCGTACGCGAAGTTGGGGGCCGCGCTGATCGCTCCGGGGCTGGCCGACAGCGCGCGCAGCCAGCGTGACGGGCGTTCGAGGAACGCGAGCGGGTCCATCAGGACCGAGGCCACGCCGGCGGCCATCGGCGCGCCGATGCCGAGGATCAGGCCCATGTCGTGGAACAGCGGCAACCAGCTGACGGTGGACGTCGTCCCGGTTTCGATCGCGTAGGCGTCGCAGGCCTGCCGGGCGTTGGTGAGCGCGTTGCGGTGGGTCAGCATCACGCCGGCCGGAGTCCGCGTGGACCCGGACGTGTACTGCAGGTACGCCAGTGCGTCAGGTTCCGGTCGCGGCCAGGAACGTTCACCGGCCGCGACCGAAGCAGGGATGTCGACGGCTAGCACGGCGGGCCGCTCGATCTCCGTCGAGGCGAGGAAACCGGCGACGGCGTCGATCCCGTCGGCGGTGGCGAGCACGACCCGCGGCGCGCAGTCCTCCAGCACGGCGGCCAGCCTGCCCGCGTGCCCGGGAAGGTCCGGCGCGAACAGCGGGACCGCGACCAGCCCGGCCCGGATCACGCCGAGGAACGCGACGACGTAGTCGGTGGACTGCCGCGCCAGGATCGCCGCCCGCTCCCCCGGCGCGGCGAAGGTGACCAAGCGCGTTGCGAGAGCCTCGACGCGGTCGTCGAGTTCGCGCCAGGACATGGTGACCGCCCGGCCGTCCGCACCGGTGCGATGGTCGAGGTAGGTCACGGCGACCTCGTCACCGAGCCGCCGCGCCCAGTACTCCAGCAGCGTCGCGAAGGACTCTCCAGCGGGTGTTTCGTCCTGACCGCGGGCGGCGACGACCGTTTCCGAAATGGTTTCCATGGCCCCTCGTTTGACGACGTGAGCAGGAGCGGGTGAATGCGGAACGGCGCCGTTGCCGAAAGCGGATTCCATTCCGGGGACCGTTCTTTTCTCTGCCCGGAACTGTATGGATCACAGTCGAAGAGTGTCAATGAAAGGACCCTGAAACGCTCACGGCGGTGCGACCGTGCTCACCGTGAGGAGAGAAACGGGGCATCCTCCTTGTCACCTCGGGACGAACTTTGCCCCGCCCGGGGATTCAGCAGCCGGAGCGCGAGGAACGCGCCGAGGAGTTCCAGCCCCGCCGCGGTCAGCAGACCCGCCGTGTAGCCGTCCGCGAGTGCGGAGGCGTTACCTTCGCCGAGCCGCGCCGTGCGTACCACCGTCAGCACGGTCCCGATCAGCGCGACGCCCAGCGCGCTCGACAGTTCCCGGGACGCGGTGAGCAGCCCGGAGGCGGTGCCCGCGTGCCGGTCCGCCACGATTTCCAGCGCGTACGAGGTCAGCGGCGTGGTCAAGGCCGATCCCGCGCCGATCAGCACCAGCCCGGGAATCCTCGGCAGGACTTCCGGGACATGGTTCACGACGGCGACCGCGAGCAGCCCGGCGGTCACCGTGGCCAGCCCCGCCGCGACCGTCCGATGTGGACCGAATCGCGGCACGGCCCACGGCACCAGCGGCGTCGCGGCGACGACCGCGACCGCCACCACGACCAGCGGCGATCCGGCGAGAACCGGTCCGAGTCCGAGGGATTCCTGATGCAGCAACGGGGTGAAGAAGAAGACTCCCGAAACCCCCAGCCCCCACAGCAACTGCACGATGAGCGCGCCGAGGAAGACCCGCTGACCGGTCAGTTCGCCCGGAACCAGCCGGTCCCGGGCACGTCTTTCCCTGAGCACGAACCAGATCGCGAAGCCCGTTCCCGCGAGCCCGAGCAGCACGGGCGGCAGCGCACCGCCCTCGCCCAGTTCCACGACGGCGGCCGTGACCAGGACCATCCCGGTCGTCACCACGAGCATCGAGACCACGGCGGGCCGTCCCGCAGCCGAATCACGCCTGGCGACGGCGATCTTGCGCAGCAGAGCCAGCATCGCCGCCACGAAGGGGAGATTGACGAAGAAGATCCAGCCCCAGCCCAGATACTCGCTCAGCACGCCGCCGAGTGTCGGGCCGAGCGCCAGCGCGACCGCGAGACAGGCCGTCCACACCGTCGCGCCGACAGCCCGTCTTCGTTCGTCGAGGTTGGTGCGGAGCAGGCTCAGCAGGGCCGGGACCAGGAACGCGGCGGCGGCGCCTTGCAGTACTCGTGCGGAGATGACGAGCCAGGCCGTCGTGGCCAGCCCTCCGACCGCCGCCCCGGCGCCGAACGCGAGCAGCCCGGCGCGCAGGGTCGCGGCCTGCCCCCAGCGGTCCACCAGCGTGCCCGCGACCGGCAGGAGCCCGGCGAACGGGAGCATGTACCCGATGCTCACCCATTGCAGCGTGGGCAGATCGAGCGCGAGGTCACGGGCGATGGACGGCGCGCCCGCGGCGACGATCGTGTTGTCGAGGGTGGTGACGAAAGCCCCGAGCGCGATCATGACGAGCGTCGGTCGCATTTCACTCCTCGTGAGTGGCAATGACGGTGCTAGCCGTCTTTACCACTCACGAAACCCGCGCCCTTACTCACGTGACAATTTCCGACGGCCCCATTCGCACTCCCGCCAGGAAACCTCTCCGGTGGTGTCGGGTCGGGGTGGTCGTGAGTGGTAAGTGTCGTTCTAACCCCACTTACCACTCACGACCCCCTTGACCCACTCGGCACCGGCGCTTGCCTGCTTGCTGTACATGAAGGCCCCCTTGCTTGCGCCTATCGCAAGCAAGGGGGCCTTCATGTACTTCGGGGGGGGTGTGAAGGTCGAGTTTCCTCGGCTGAGCCGCGTGAAGGGGGCCTTCACGCGCACCGGCCGACTTCGCCTAGTTGATCGGCCCAGGTGGTGTCAGAGCCAGCCCTGACGTGACGCCTGCGCGCCCAGCTGGAACCGGGTCTGCGCGCCCAGCAGTTGTTGCAAGCGGCTGATGCGCCGGAGCACCGTGCGTTCGCTGACGCCGAGTTCGCGCGCGATCGCCTCGTCGGTCAGGCCTCCGCTCAACAGCGCGAGCAGACGACGCGTGGCGATGGTCGGTTCCTGCGCCGCTTCCGCGTCGTCCGGGCCGCCCGCCCGCACCGGCACCGCCATCCGCCAGAACGATTCGAACAGCTCGATCAGCGCGCTCAGCAGCATCGACGGATGGATCAGCAGCGCCAGCACGTCGCCGGCGTCGGAGTTCGGGACGGCGATCAGCGCGCGCCTGCTGTCGGCGATCACCAGCTTCAACGGCAGCCGGGGGAACACCCTGGCCTGTTCCCCGAGCGCGATGCTCGACTGCACCTGGGCGAATCCGTCGTCGTCCTGGAGCACGGACGAGTCGTAGACGACGCGGTAGGCGATGCCCCGCGCCATCGAGCCCGGCTGCACCGTGCTCACCTCGGCCTTCGGGCTCATGTACGACCCGGGATCCAGCGCGACGATGTCGACGCCCGACTGCGTCTGCATCGCCTCGAACGTGGCGATCACCTCGTCGCGGCTGCGCAGGACCTCGACGAAGTCCGCGTCCCGGCCGGTCCGCAGGGAGTACGCGGCGCCGAGCACTTCGGCCGCTTCCCGCGCGCGGACGGCCGCGGCTTCGTGCTGCGCGGCGAACGCCGACAGCGCCGCGCGCGGCGGGCACACTTCGACCCCGGACGCGCCGGACCGGACCAGGCCGAACCGCTCCAGTTCGGCCAGCTCGGCACCGGGCGTGGTCGGCCGCCCGTCCAGGAGGGCCCGGTACAGCTGCTCGGCCTCCATCGACAGGCCTCGCGACTCGGCGAGCATGACGCCTCTCCTCCCCCACCCGGGACCAACCGCCTGACATCGATGTCAGGCGTCGCGGAATCGCTGTTTCCGTTCAGTGGTCTTGAGGGGGAAAGCGGCGGGATCGTGCGCGTGAACCGGTAACGAAAGCATCACAGATCCCGGCGGGGGGCACACCGAAGAGGCTCCCGCGGGCCGGATCGGCTCGCGGGAGCCTCTGTTTCAGCGCTGTCGGGGACTACGCGTTCGCGGGCATCCCCTTCTCGTCGGCTTCCGGCGTGGCGGTGCCTTCGAGCAGCTCGCGGACGATCTCGTTCGCCTTCTTCACCTGGGGCGTGATCATCTTGATCTTGATCTTCCCGTCGTGCCCGAGGTTGCCGCCGACCTCGACCGTCTTGTCCTCACCCGGCAGGGGCAGGCCCTGGCAGCCGGTGAACTTCTTCTTCGGCATGAGGCCGGTCTGGAAGTAGGCGACGATCGGGTCGTCGACGCAGTCGGTGTTGTACGGGAAGATCCCGTGGCTGCCTTCGTTGTCGACGCTGATCATCTTGGCGCCCGGCAGGCCGTTAGCGGTGGCGAGCGCGCCTTCGTACGGCGTGGCCGCGTCGAGCTCGGTCTGCGCGATCAGCAGCTTCGGGAACGTCTTCGCCTCCGGCGCCGGCTTGGCGTTGGTGGTCGGCCAGAACGAGCACAGCGGCGCGCCGGAGAGGGCCATGATCGGCGCGATGAACGGTGCGTTCACGGTCAGGTCGGCCTGCCAGTAGGTCCAGTAGTGCGGGTTCTGGTTCCACTGGCCGTCCTGGCAGCGGATCGCCTCGAACGCCGCGTCCCAGGTCTCGACCTCGGCGCCGCCCTGGTAGGACGCCTTGCGCTCGACCGAGTCCTTCTTCGCGATGGCCTCCAGCGCGTTGCCCTTGGCCTTGGTCAGGAACGCCTTGTTCGCGTCGGTCAGGCCGGGGGTGGCCAGCGCCTTGGCGACGACCTGGTCGAGCTTCTGCGCGTCGGTCCCGGCGGGCGCCGGTCCCTTGGCCACCGCGGCCACCATCGAGGCCGCCGACGGATACTGCGTGGTGTCGTACATCGCCGGGATGATGAACCAGGCTGCGTAGAGCATGCCCGCGAATTCCCGGGTGCCGCCCGCCTTCTCCCAGTTGCGGCGGATCTCGAGCGGGTCGGTGCCCGCCTTGTACTTGGCGTCGTTGCGCGCGACGTAAGGCAGCAGCGCCTCCTGGAACTGGCGGTCACGGCTGCGGGGCTGCAGGTCCCAGGTCTTCTCCAGCGTCGAGCGGCTCGCGTCGGTCGACGAGTCGAGCAGGAACCGGTGCGCCTTGCCCGGGAACGTGGTGGCGTACCAGGTGCCGAGCCACGTGCCGTACGAGTAGCCGATGTAGCTGGTCTTCTTCTCGCCGAGCAGCACCCGGATGAAGTCCATGTCGTACGTGGTCTGCTCGGTGGTGACGAACTTCGTCAGCGGGTTCTTCAGGCAGCCCTCGACCTTCGCCCGGCTGATCACATTCTGATCCGTGCTGTCCGGGACGGTGTAGGTGCAGGTCAGCGGGGTGCTCTGGCCGACGCCGCGGGGGTCGAAGCCCACGAAGTCGTACTGCGAGGCCAGCACGGGGCTGCGCATCGCCATCGCGGCGCCCCACGGCAGGCCTTCGCCGCCGGGTCCGCCCGGGTTGACCAGCGCGATGCCCTGCCTGCCGGTGCCGGGGTAGGCGGTCGCGGTCTTCGAGACGCGAATGCCGATGGTGTTGCCGTCCTGCGGGTTGTGCCAGTCACGCGGCACCTGGACGGTGGCGCAGGCCAGGCCCTTGACCTTCTTCAGTTCGGCTTCCGTCGCCGGGGCGACCGAAGGGAACGAGCACTCGCCCCAGGCCACGGCCTGGTTGGTCAGCGCACCGGCGAGCGCGGCGGTGTCCGGGTCGGCCTTGGCCGCGGGAGCCGCACCCGCGGCGGGAGCCAGCACCAGGCCCGAGGCCAGGAACGCACCGGCGACGACGGCCACCGTGCCTCTCCGCGTCTTTCTCGTACTACTGATCACCATGTTCCCTTTCGACAGGAGCCCCCGACGTCCGTACGAGAAGTAAAGACGGGTGATCAGCTTTCCCACACGGCCCGGAGCTGGCGGATACCCGACATGGCAGGATCTCGACACCGAGCGGTGGTATCGCCTTCAACCACCGAGACCTTCGGCGAACCGTCGCGCGGCCTCGAAATCCGCCGTCCCGGGACGGTCTTTGCGGATCCCGCCGACGAGTTTGAACGGCGGCCAGGTGTCGAACGCCCGGCATGTGAACGTCCCCACGACGTCGAAGCCTTTCCGGCCGAGCGTCTCCGCGAAACGGCGGGTGTAGCGCCGGAACGGCGGCTCGGGCAGACCGCTCGTGGTGAACACGAACGCCTTCCGCCGCTGCTTCTCCGGCAGTTCCCGGACGAACCGGCGCAGGCGCGGATGGAGGTCCAGGTTGAAGATCCCCGAGCCGAAACCCACGAGGTCACAGGCGTCGAGTTCGGCCGGGTCGACCTCCTCGGGGCTCACGACCCGCGCGTCGAGCGCCTTCGCCATGGTCTCGGCGATCCGCGCCGTGTTGCCGTGGGACACCGAAACGCACACGATGACGACCTTCATGCCGATCCTCCTTTTCGCCGGTGCTTTCCCCTGGGAACCGGGCAGAAACGGAGTTCGTGACAACGGGCGCGGTGGCGCCCGTCACGCCCGCAGGTGATCGCGGAGTGCCCGCGCCACCCGGGCCATCAGCACTTCGGCCTCCGGCTGGATCGCCGCGGGGACCCGCGAGGCGGTCAGCGCGGCGATCGCGAAGATCCCGCCGTCGGCGTGTTCGACCACCCCGACCTCGTGCCGCATGTTCAGCACGGTGCCCGTTTTCGACGACCATTTCGTGGCGTCGGAGACGAAATCGGGGCTCAGCCGTTGACGCAGCAGGTTGAGTCCCATGAGCTCGCGCACCCTCGCCGCCACCTCATTGTCCACTTTGGACGGCTTCCACAGGGCTTCGAGCAGGTTCGCGAACGCGCGGGCCGAACCGGAACTCGCCCGCGTGACGTCGAGCTGGGGAACGGGATGTCCTTGCCCGGCGGTGCCCGCGGTGATCGCGAGCGCGTGCGCGAGATGGACGTCCGTCGGGTCGAAGCGCTCCGCGGGAGTGTCGCTGAGATCGGCGACCGGATGCCGCGCGGTGATCCCGGAAACGCCCCACTCGCGCGTCATCCTGGTGACCTCGGCGGGAGGTGTCAGCGCGAAGAGCGTGTCCGCCGCGGTTTCGTCGCTGATGGCCATGGTGAGGTAGAGGAGGTCGTCGATGGCCACCCTCGCGGGATGCCGGAATCGGGTCAGCCCGGTCGGGCCCGGCGCGGTGGCCCGGCCCGGCTCGACGTCGATCGGCGCCGAGCCGTCCAGCTCCCCCCGGCGGATCCGCTCCAGGGTCGCCGTCGCGAGCGGGATCTTCACCAGCGACGCGCTCGGGAACTCCAGTTCGGGATCGATGCCGATCTCGTATCCGGTCCGCAGATCCCGTACCAGGAACGAGCCGCGCAGGCCACCGTCGTCCAGTTCGGACCGCGACCGCGCGAGCAGCGTTTCCGTGTTCATGTCGTCTCCTCCGCGCCCAGGCACCGGGCGATGTCGGACCACAAGCGTCCCCTGATCCGCTGCGCGTCCTCGCCGAGGCCCGCCGTGATCTCGTAACCGCGCGCGAGCCGGATCTCGCCGATGGGCCGCCATCCCAGGCCGAGTTCGGTGGCCTGGGATGGCGAACACAGCAGCAGATCGTCCGAGCCGAACACGGCCGCCGCGGCGGCGGTGAGCGAATCGGCGACGGAGACCTGCGCGGGCCGCAGCCCCACCGAATCGCGGATCCGGAACAGCCGGTCCCGGACATGCGGCACGTCGTCCTCGGGCTGGATCCAGACCCGGCGAGGCGCACCGCCGGACCGGCCGACCCGCAACGTTTCCAGGTGCAGTGAACCCGCTCGCGGCCCGCCCGTGCCCGCCAGGCCGAGGACGACCTTCCACGCGCCTTCTTCGGCCGGGACGACGGTGAGTGCCGCACGAACCTCTTGCGTGCGCATGAGTTCCACTCGTTCTCTCGGCGGGGCCTGCCGGAGTTCCAGGAAGACGTCCAGTGTCCTTGCCGCCGCGTCGAGTTCGGCGAGCTCGCGGGTGGTGCAGGTCTCCGGCATCGCGAGCCGCAGCGGACGCAGTTTGGCGCGCTGCGCGTCGTGCTCCATCGCGTCGGCCAAGGCCACCAGCCGTTTCGCCGACGGCAGCATGTCGCGGCCGAACGGGGTGAGCCGCGCACGGCGGGTCGAGCGGTCGAACAGCCGCTCGCCGAAATGCCCTTCCAGGGCGGCGATCCGGCGGCTCGCCACCGGTTGGGGGATGCGGGCGAGCGCGGCTCCCGCGGTGAAGGTCCCCGCCTCACTCACGCTCACGAACGCCCGGCAGCTGCCGATCAGGTCCACGACCACATACTATGCATTATTCGCATGGAACAGGTCATTCGTGTCTTGGACAGCATGAGCGGCGCTGGCCAGACTGCGGACATCGAACGATCTTGAAAGGAATCACCGTGTCCGTCACTTCTCGCCGGTGGGCGGCCCTCCTGGCGCTCTCGGCCGTGTCACTCGCCGCGTGTTCCACGCCCGCTCCCCCGCAGCCGCCTGCCGCCACTCCCGCCGCCTCCGCGGTCGCGGCGTCCGCACAGGCCGACTTCGAGCAGCTCGAACGCACCTTCGGCGCCCGGCTCGGGGTGTACGCGATCGACACCGCGACCGGCCGCGAAGTCACTTTCCGCGCCGACGAGCGGTTCGCCTACGCCTCGACGCACAAGGTGTTCACCGCCGGCGGCGTCCTGCAGCGGACACCAGTCGCCGACCTGGACCGGACGGTGACCTACGGCCAGCAGGACCTCGTCTCCAACTCGCCGGTCACCGAGAAGCACGTCGCGACCGGCATGCCGCTGCGCGCGGTCATCGACGCCACCCTTCGCTACAGCGACAACACCGGCGGGAACCTGCTCTTCCGCGAGCTCGGCGGCCCCGAGGGTCTCAACGCGGTGCTGCGCGGGATCGGCGACACCACGAGCCACGCCGACCGGATCGAACCCGACCTCAACGACACCTTCCCGGGCGACAAACGGGACACCAGCACGCCTCGCGCCCTCGCCGCCGACTTGCGCGCCTTCGCCCTCGGCGATGCCCTGCCCGAGGACAAACGCAAGATCCTGGTCGACATGATGCGCGCCAACACCACCGGCGACGAGAACATCCGCGCCGGGGTCCCCGGCTGGCCGGTCGCGGACAAGACCGGCACGGCGGGATACGGGACACGCAACGACATCGGGGTCGTGTGGCCGCCGGACCGGGCCCCGATCGTCATCTCGGTCCTGACCGACCGGGCCACCAAGGACGCGAAGATCGACAACAAGCTGCTCGCGCAAGCCACCGCGGCCGCCGTCAAAGTCCTTCCCTGACCCACCGGGCGGACGGGGGTTTCCCGTCCGCCCGGCCGGTCTCACCGGATCAGCGCCGGCAGGGGTTACCCGCCGGATGCGCGGCGGTGCCGTGCACGTCGGCCTGCGATTCCGCGAGCACGATCTTCGCGAGCGCGGTGTCCAGCGCGACGGCCTGCTGCTTCACGACGCCGTTCGCGATCGTCTGGCCGTTGATCTTCAGCGAGCCGATGAACAGCGGAATGGTCAGCGGTGCCGAGCCCACCGTGATCGACTCGCCGTTGATCTTCAGCGAGGCGACGTTCGAACTGCCCGCCAGGACCGGGGCGAGCCCGCCCGGCGACGGCTGACAGGTCGCGGTGGCCTGCGACTGGATCACGCCGAGTTCGATCTTCAGCCCGAGCGTGCTGATCACCGTCTTGTCGATCTTGGCCGACGCCAGCGCGCGATCGCCCGCGGCCGGAGCCGCCGACTGGTCGTCCGGCGTGAGATCGGTCGACGCGGTCAGCACCTGGGTCTCCACCTTGATCAGCCCCGCGTTGAGCGTCGCGGCGGCGACGGTGCGATTGTCGTCGGCACACGGCAGGTTCGCCGGATTCGCCTGCGCCGCGGTCACCCCGAGG
The DNA here is from genome assembly GCF_014654365.1 of Amycolatopsis oliviviridis. Taxonomy (GTDB): domain Bacteria; phylum Actinomycetota; class Actinomycetes; order Mycobacteriales; family Pseudonocardiaceae; genus Amycolatopsis; species Amycolatopsis oliviviridis. Next base: position 312,786 of record NZ_BNAY01000001.1, on the reverse strand, counting down.
ACGTTCGCCGCGGTGCCCGTGCAGGAGAAGACGCCGTCACGGTCGTCGTCGACGATCGTGCCGACCCCGGTCGCGTCGATCAGCCCGGCGCCCGACGGGGCCGAGAGAGTCACCGTGAACGTCTCGTTCGGCTCGTCGACGGTGTCCGGGTTGACCAGTACAGTCACCGGTTTGGCCGTCTGGCCCGGGGCGAACGTGACGGTCCCGCTCGCCGTCGCGTAGTCGGCGGGCGCGGTCGCGGTGCCGTTGGCGGTCGCGTACTTGACCGTCACCGGGTTCGGGCTGGGGCCGCCGAGCAGCGACACCGTGAAGGTCGCCGGGACCTGGGCTCCGCCCGAGCCTTCGTCGACCGACACGTCGTTGATGCTCAACCCGAGCACGCGCACGGTCGTGTTCTCGATGTACCCCCGCGAGATGCCGTCGACCTGGTAGTCGACGACACAGTGGTAGGTACCGGGCGCGGCGCCGGCCGACGCTTTGATCGTCTCGGTGAACGTGGCGACGTCGCCGCTGGTCACCTTGATGCTGCCGGGATCGTTGGTGACCGTGAGCTGCGGATCGCAGCTGGTCACCTTCGGGGTCACCGTGACCTCGATGGACTTGATGCCGTCCAGGATCGCTTGGGAGACCTGGCCGGCAGGGACGTTGTTCAGCAGCACGCCCCCCGTGGCCGAGGTGATCGCGGAGGCCTGCCCGGTGGAATCGAGCGCCCCGACGTTGACGGCGACCACGCGGATCTTCGCCGCCTGCAGCGCCGCGATGGTCTGGGCCAGGGTGTGCCCGCCGCTCGGATCGTGCGACGGCGCGTCGCCGAACCACGCGATGATGCGAGTACCGTCCGGCCGGAAGTCGACCGCTCCGGTGGCCAGCTGATAGAGGGCGTTCAGGTTCGCTTCCGGGGTGTCGCCACCGCCCGAGGCCACCCACTGGTCGATTCCCGCCTGGACCGCGGTGGTATCGCCGGTGATCCCTTGATTCACCTTGAAGGGCACCGAATCGGTGAAGTCCTTGTACTCGGCGACGCCGAACTTCGCGGTCGGCTGCGCGGCCAGGACGTCACCGGTGATGGCGCTGGCGTTCGACCGGACGTTGCCGATCGGCCCGCCCATGCTGCCCGTGGTGTCGGCGAGCAGGACGAGGTCGGGGTTCGGCGGTACCGCCGAGGTCGTCACGTTCTTGGTCACGGTCGTGCTCTGCCCCGCGTTGAGGGTCAGGTCGACGGTGGCCGGGTCCACCCCTGGCGGGGCCGCAGCGGCGACCGCGGTGGACGTGAGCATCGCCGTCACGGCGGTCAGGACGACGAGCAGTGGTCTTCGTGACATGGGTTTCCCTTTCGAGACCAGGCCCCAGGTGGAATTCCTGTGAGCTTCCTGAGAAAGACGGAACGATCCGCATTTCGTTAGCGCATTACGCGAACGTCACCCGGAGCGCCCCATGTCAAGCTGCTCAACGGGCTGTTACCGCGAATCCGGCCTACTGGGACCATGTCCGCGCTAGGCCAGGAAGTGGAAAGATCTCTGGCACCGCTCACTCACCAGCGTGAGAAAGGTCTGGCATTTCCACGTTTTCCGTGACCGCTTGGCCGCGCGGAACCCGATTTCGTGCGGGACTTCGGGCGCGAATAGGCCCCGAATGTCGCAACGCAAGCGGCGGCCGTCACCTTGGCGAGACCTCGACCTTCACAGCGACCCAAGTACATGAAGGCCCCCTTCCTTGCGATAGGCGCAAGCAAGGGGGCCTTCATGTACAGGCAAGCAGGCAAGCGCCCGGTACCGATCGGCTACGCGAGGTCGGCGGGCCGTATGCGCAGCTTCGCGGCGATGCGGGCCAGTGCTTCCTGATCCTCCGCGGTCAACGGGTCGAGTACGAGGTCCCGCACCGAACGGACGTGCGTGGGCGCCGCCGCGACGACCACGTCGTAGCCCGCGTCCGTGAGCATCGCGAGGGTGTACCGGCCGTCGTCGGGATCGGGTGTCCGCTCCATCCACCCGCGTTGCTCGAACCGTTTGACCACATTGGACAGACGGGACAGCGAGCCGTTGGCGAGGTAGGCCAGTTCGCTCATCCGCAGCCGTCGTTCCGGGGCTTCCGAAATATGGCTGAGGGCCAGGTACTCGAACAGCGTCAGCCCGGCGTCGTGCTGCAGCGGCGACTCCAGCCGCCCCGGCAGCAGGAGGACCAGGGAGACCAGTCCGGTCCAGGCCTCCTTCTCGGCAGCGTTCAGCCACAGCGCTTCATCCGGGTCCGAGGTGGCCATGGCGGAACTCTACCGAGAACCGCGCGACTTCACACGTGAAGTCAAATCGTGCTAAGTTGACTTCATGCATGAAGTCAACGAGAACACCACCCGGACCCAGCCGCAGTTCTTCGTCACTCCCGGCCACGGCGAACGGCTCCTGCCCGAGATGCGCTACAGCCAGGCGGTGCGCGTCGGCGATCGCGTCGAGATCTCGGGCCAGGGCGGCTGGGCCGACGATCTGCCCTTCCCCACCTTCCCCGAGGACCTCGAAGCCGAAATCGTCCAGACCTTCGAGAACGTCGAGAAGGCGCTCGCCAGCGCAGGCGCCACCTGGCGCGACGTCATCTCCGTGGACTCGTACCACGTCCCGGAAACCCCCGGGTTCATCGGCGACACCCACGGCCGCGTCATGGTCGAACAGTTCCGCAAGCACATGGGCGACCGCGCGCCGATCTGGACCGAACTCGGCGTCCCGGCCCTCGGCGCCCCGGGAATGCGGGTGGAGATCAAGGTCACCGCGATCGCCGGATCCTCCCGCGTGTGAACGCCGTGCCCCGTGGGTACTACCCGGGTACGCCCATGCTCTTGGCCCAGCTGGGAAACCCGCTAAGGAGACACGCGTGGGTACTACGGGAACACGGCAAGCCTTCGAATTCCCCACTGACAGCGCACCACCACTGGGAGAGGTCCGGGCCTGGCTCCGGGATCAGCTGAGCGAGGTCGGTCGCATCACCATCGCGGACACCGAACTGCTGACCACGGAACTGGTCACCAACGCCCACGAACACGCGGACGGCGTCGCCGAGCTCAGGGTGTTCCAGCCCTCGGGCCGGGACGTCGTCCGAGTGGAAGTGGACGACCGCCGCCCGCACCTGCGACCGCGCAAGGTGACCAAACAGGACCCGGCGAGCCCGCACGGTCGAGGACTGGCTCTGGTCGAGGCGATCAGCACCGAATGGGGCGTGGACACCGGCGCCGGCCACAAAACGGTGTGGGCGGAGATCCCGGTGCTCTGACACGATCATCCGGTGACGGCTTCGCGAAGCCCTCTGATGGGACCGACGCTCTCCGCGCTACCGGGCCGGCGGTGCACTGAGATCTACTTCGCCTCCACCCGGCCGAGCGTGAGACCGTCGCACGCCGTCCGCCAGGCGGCGTCCCCGGGATAGAGCTCGGAACGAAGGTAGGCCCAGGTGAGATGCTGCACCGCGGCCACGCGCTCCGGGTTCTCGTCCGTCGTCTCGGCGACGTCGTAGCCGGAAATACCGCCGAGTCCGTGCTCCGCGCCGAACAGGGTGAGCAGCGTTTTGCGGCCCGGGGCGAGGAAGTACGGATCGGTGTGCCATTCCGGGCCACGAATCGTCAGATGCGGGGAGGCGTCCTTGTCCCCGGCGACGACGAGCGCGGGCGTCGTCATCGCGGAGAAGTCCGTGCTGAGGAAGAAGGAGTAGTTCTCGGCCACGAATTCGGTGACAGCGTCGCCGCCTCGACCGGGCGCGGCGAGCAGCACACCGGCGGAGATCCGGGGCTCGGCGAGGTCCACTTCCTCGCCGCTGCTGGGATCGCTGTACCGCGCGCCCAGCAGAAGGCTCGCGGTGTGCCCGCCCATCGAATGCCCGGCCACCGCGACCTTGCCCCGGTCCAGCCTGCCGCGCAGCCAGGGAACGGCGTCCTCGATCTCGTCGAGCCGGTCGAGGATCCGGCTCAGGTCCTCGGCCCGGGATCGTGGGTACAGCGGCGCTTCCGGTTCGCCGGGGGCCAGGTTCAGCGTCCGTGAGCTCAGGTGGGTGGGCTGGATGACGACGAACCCGTGAGCCGCCCAGAAGTTCACGAGCGGGGCGTAGCCGTTGAGCGACGAGAGGTGGTTCGAGGGGCCCTGGCCGTGCGACAGCAGGATGACCGGCAGGTCGCCTCCGGTCGTCGGCGCCGAGACGCGCAGTTGCAGGTCAACGGCCCGATCCGGCGTCGACAACACCACCGGGGCGACCGAAAGGACTGGTACGGAAGTCGTAGTACTCATGGTGAGTCTTCCCTTGCCTGACGGCACCGCAGTAAGCGGAGCACTGTTCCACAAACATACGGAGCAGTGTTCCGCTTTGTCAAACGCCCCTCGCCCGCTCCGCGAGGACGCTCGCGAGCGAGGCCACCTCGACCGAGAGACCGCTCCAGTCATCCGAAGCGGTGCCGAGGTAGCCCGCCCGCGCGCGCTCCAGCAGGACGCAGCCGGTCTCGTCGAGCGTCGGCGCGACGGCGGCCGCCGCGACGTCCTTCGCCACGATCCCGCCCGTTTCGACGGTCACGACGATCCGCGCGAGGGTGAGCAGGACGTTGCGTTCGTCGCCTTCGATCTCCGCCATGAGATCCGGGACGACACCGAGGGCCGCGCTCCTGAGCAGGTCCGGCGGCACCGGATCGAGGACGTCCGCGAGTGCGGGACCACGCAGGACCCGGTGCGCCGCCTGAGCCGTGGCCACGAGGATCACGACGTCGGGGTCCTCCTCCGGCTCGGGCAGCCCGCCCTGGACGAAATCCTCTCGAAGCCATTCGCCGTACTGGAAATCCCGGCGACGCCGGTCGTCCCCGGCCACGAGCGCGGTCAGCTCGATCGGACGACGGCTCGCCGCGTCCGGAAAGCGCTCGGCGTGGCCACGCCAGCCCGAAAGCCGCAGCAACAGGGAGACCAGCGCGGCCCGTTCCGGCCTGTCGAGCGACCGGCGGGTGACCAGCAGCAGATCGACGTCGCTGTCCGGTCTGAGCCCGCCCGCCGCGGCGGACCCGTAGAGATACAACCCGACGACGTCACCGGGATCGTCCCGGTCGAGATGGTCCAGCAGAGGCTCGACGCGCATGCCTCAACGATCACGCACTACGCAAGGTATTTCCGCGCCCAGGTGGCGAAGCCGGTCAGCGGGAGCCCGAGGTCCCGGGCGTACTCCGGCCGACCCGGCTGACCGATCACGTTCAGCCACTCGTGCGAAGCGCCCATGGGCGGCATCCCGGCGGCGGTCGCCTGCTCCACGGTCATGTCCGGCGCCGCGAGCCGGGTGCCGAGCACCTCAGACAGGACTTCGGCGATCTCCGTCATGGTCAGGAAGTCGCTCGCGAGTTCGAGTTCGATCCCGGTGAACCGCTCCGGTTCGGCGATGGCCGCGGCGGCCGCGGTCCCGATGTCGTCCACGGCGGCCAAAGAGAGGCTCGACGACGGCTTGATGACGCTCACCAGGCCGCCGTCGACCCCGCGCGGGAACAGGAACTTCATGTCGGGCAGGAAGTTCTCCATGAAGAAACCCGGCTTGAGCAGTGTCCACTGTGGAAAGCCCGCTTCGCGGAGCCGGTCCTGGATCGCGGCCTTGGCACCCAAGGTGGGTTCCATCGAGGCCCAGCGGCCTTCGGCCCATCCGGGCGCCTCGACGTGCTGACCGGCCCCGGAGACGGAGGTGTGCACGAACTGCGGCACTCCGGCCGCCTTCGCGCCTTCGATGAGGTTCGCGGCCTGGGTCACCTCGCCGGCGAAGTCGAATCCTTCCGCGTTCAGGCCGGGCATCTGCACCGAGAAGACGGCGCGGGCACCCTTGGCGGCCCGGGTCACGGAATCGACGTCGTGGAGATCGCCGACGACGAGCTCGGCGCCGAGTGCTTCGACGACTTTCGCCCTGGCCGGGTCGCGTACCAGCGCGCGGACGGGTACACCCGCCGCGAGCAGGGCGCGGACGGTCGCACCGCCCTGCCTGCCGGAGGCGCCGGTGACCAAAACGGGTGATGGGGACATGGTCGCTCCTTCGGGCAACTAAGTGGCGGGGCCCGCCACTTATCGTCCGCTACGATATGGCGGGGTCCGCCACTTACGCAAACGCCGAGGTGAAGACATGTCCGAAGGCCAACGCGCCGACGCGCGGCGCAACTACGCGCGCATCCTCGCGGTCGCCGAGGAGGAGGTCGCGGCCCACGGCTCCGGCGCCTCGCTGGAGCAGATCGCCCGGACCGCGAACGTCGGCTCGGCGACCGTGCGCCGCCACTTCCCCACCCGCCGGGCCCTGCTGGAGGCGGTCTCCGCGAAACGGATCGCGGTGCTGTGTGCTCGCGCCGTCGAGCTGACCGGCGAGGACGACAGCCGGAAAGCGCTCCTGACCTGGCTCGACGAGGTCGTCTCCTACTGCGTCACCGCCCGAGGTCTGGCGGCCGCGCTGTCCTACGACGAAACCGACCCGGCACACGGGAACTCCTGTTCCGCCGCCATCGAGGAGGCCGGGGATCCGCTCCTGCGGCAGGCCGCGCGGGACGGCGTGGTGGCGCCGGAGGTCACCGTCGCGGATCTGATCACGCTGATCGTCGGCATCGTCCTGGCCACCGAGCACCATCCGGATCCCGCCGCGCGGGCGGACCGGCTGTTCCGGCTGGCCGTGGCGGGTCTGAGCCCCCGGACATGAAAGGGGCCGGAGCGGATCTCGCCGCTCCGGCCCCGGATCACGCTCGCGGTTACCTCGTACCGCGCCGCCCCGAGGAGACGACCGCCGGAACCGGTCCGCCGTTGATCACGAACTGCGATCCCGGCTCGCGGACGATGTCGCCGCCCGCCGAGTTCGTGATCGTCACGTTCGTCAAGGTCGCGCTGCCGCGGGCGCCGCTCATCGCGAGGATGCCGGCCCCGTTGTTCGACTTGTCGATCTTCACGTTCGTGACGCTCGCGGTCACCACGCCGCCACCCGTCTTGAACTGGATGCCGTCGTAGGTCGAGTCGTGGATCTCCGTGTCCCGCAGGACGACCCCGGGAATGTCCTTGCCCTGCGCGAAGAACGTGATCGCACCGAACTCCTGCTGCTCGCCCCAGAACACGCCGCCGCAGCGGTACAGGGCGTTGTTCGCGATGAGCGTCTGCCCGGAGAACGGCAGCGGATCGTGGTCCGTCGCCAACATGATGCCCGGGTAGTTCATCGTGTCGTGGACGATGTTGTTCTCGATCTTGTTGCCATATCCGCCGTAGATCGCGATCCCGTTGGCCCGCCACGGAAGCTGGATCGTGTTGTTGGCGAACACGTTGTCGTGCGCGATGTCCTGTGAAGTGTCCTTCACGTACTGGTTCGCCCACACCGCGAGCGAGTCGTCACCGGTGGTGCGGAACGACGAGTTGAACACCTTCGAGTTCCTGGTGCCGTTGGTGAAGTTGATGCCGTCGGCGTAGGTGTTCCGGATGCGCATGCCGCTGAACTCCAGGCCGTCGGCCGGACCCCAGAGCGCCGGGAGGTTGCTGTAATCCCGGCCGACCCACACGCCGACGTTGGCGTGCTCGATCCACACGTTCGAGATCTTCGTGCCGGTGCCGAACCGGCCGTTGAGGCCGACGCCGCCTTCCGCGCCGCCGTCACCGCCGCGGATCCGGCCGGACCCGAAGATCGCGATGTCGGAGATCTGGGTGTTCTTGTCGATGTCGAAACCGAAATTGCCCTCGTGCGGGTGATTGATGCCGCCCGCGTTCTGCGGCTCGATCTCCGAGTACAGCTGCGAGTGCCACATCCCGGCACCGCGGATCGTCACGTTGGAGATGCCGATCTGGTTGTACTGGCCGCCGCCGTTGGGCACGTTCGGGTCGTCGGTCAGGATCTTCTTCTCCTGCCGCCACTGCCCGGCCGGGATCCAGACGCAGCCGATCACGCCGTTCTGGTCGTCGGTCACCGCACGCTGGATCGCCGTGGAGTCGTCGTTCCCGTCGTTCGGCACCGCGCCGTACTCCGTGATCGACACGCAGTTCGACGGCTTCTCCGCCGCCGGGGCGACCTGTTCCAGATCGACGAGGTCGACGATGTAGAACGCCGCGTTGTCACCGCTGTCCCGCTGCAGCTTGAACTTCGTGCCTGGCGGGTACGACTGCGACAGCAGCGCATGCGACTCGTCGAACAGCCGTCGCGCGTTGGCCTGTGGGGTGTTCGTCAGGCCTTCGGGGTCGTCGGTGCTGCCGTAGAGCCAGCTGTGCTTCGACGACAGCGTCAGCTTCTGCGCGAAAGTCCCGTTGACGTACAGGCTGAGCGTCGCGTCCTGTCCCCCGCCGCCGGGGGCGTCGGGGATCGAGTTGCGGACGACGATCGAGTTCGCCTGGTTCGACGACGTGAACTCGACGTACTGGCCCTGGTTCGCCAGCCGCACGGACTTGCGCCCGGAGGACTCGGTCGCGAAATTCGTGTGACCGAAGGTGCGCAGCGGGTCGGTCTCCAGTAGTTGTCCTTGGTACTGCGCGGCTTCCGCCTCGTACTCGACGTACGGGACCGCCGCGCCCCGGCCGACCACGATCGCCCGCGCGAGGCTGTTGTTGGACTCGTTGGTCTCCGTGACCGTGCCGGTCGCGTCGGCCGTCGCGGTCAGGGTCGCTCCCCCGCTGGCGGCGGTCCAGGTGCCCGAGATCGCAACGTTCGCGGTGGCCCCCGCTTCGATCGCGCCGGTGGCGCCGGTCAGCGTGGTGCCTCCGACCGCGAGCCGGGTCACCGAGGCGCCCGCCGCGCTCGTGCCGCGGTTGTGCACCGCGACGGTGAACGACACCGCCGAGCCGACGGCCGGATTGGGCGGGTTCGAGGTGATGCCGGTGACTTCGAGGTCGGGCCCCGGCGACTGCGCGACGACCAGTGACGTCGGGGAGGTGTAGGTGTTGTTGGTTTCGTTCTGCTCGGCCACCTTGCCTGCCGGGTCGGCGGAGGCGGCGACGCTGTACGTCCCTTGAGGACGCGTGTCCGCGTCCACCGTCACCGTCGTGGACGCACCGGCGGCGAGCGCGGGGACGTCGGCCTCGCCGACGACGGTGCCGCCGAGGCTGACGTTCACGGTCGTCGCGGCGGCGTTCGCGGTGCCGGCGTTCTTCACCGTGGCCGACACGGCGAGCCGGCTGGTCTCCGTCGGGTTCGACGGCGTCCAGGTCGTGCCGGTGACGACGAGATCCGGGTTCGGCGCCGGGGTACCGATCACCTGGAACTCCGCGACCTGGCCGCCGGGAGCGCCTGAGTTGGCGAAGAACTGGAGGCGTACGTCCGACACGCGTCCGCTGACCGGGACGACCACCGAGTTCTGGTTCGTGGCCGGGTCGAAACGATGGTCCGCACGCGCCGACAGGGCGGTGAACGCGGTCGCGCCCTGCGCGCGGCCGAGGATCTCGAAGTTCTGCGTCCGGGCGCCCCAGATCGCGTCCGGGTTGAGCTTCACCACGACCGAGTCGACCTCCGCGTCGACCCCGAGCTTCACCGTCAGCGAGTTCGGGTAGCCCGCGGCGGATTCCCAGTACGTGGCGGCGTCGTTGTCGTTGGCGTTGGCGGCGACGAACGTGTGGACCGCCGACGTGGCTTCGATCGGTTTGCCCGCCGCCAGGTTCGCGCCCGCGCTCGTCCCGGAGCGTACGACGTGGTTGCTGTCACCGGATTCGTTGCCCGTCGCGTCCTTGGCCCGCACGAAGTACTCGACCCGTGTCCCCGTGGGGCGGGCTTCGGTGAACGAGGTGCCGGTGACCGTGGTGACCGGCGTGCCGTCCCGGTAGACGGTGTAGCCGGTGACGCCGACGTTGTCGGTCGAGGCCGACCAGGTCAGCCGGACCTGCCCGGCGGATGGTTCGGTCAGCGCGAGGTTCGCCGGCGCGCTCGGCGCCTGGGTGTCGCCGGTGTCGGGCCCGTAGAGCTCGAACTCCGAGAGCTGCGCGGCTGGCCATCGCGTGTTCGCGGTGACCTGCAAACGCACGTAGCGGGCCGACGCGGTCAACGGGATCGTGACCGTGTTGGCGCCGGGGGTGAACGCGTAGCCGGTCGGCATGGCGAGATCGCTGAACGCCGTGCCGTCGGTGCTTCCGCGCACGGTCAGCGTCTGGGTGCGGGATTCCCAGCCCGACGGCAGTTTCAGCACGATCCGCGAGAGGGATTTGGCGGCCCCGAGGTCGGCCTGGATCCATTGCGGGAACGCGTTGTTGGCGGATTCCCAATAACTGTCCTGGTTTCCGTCGACGGCGTTCGCGACGGGATACCCGGGCAGCGCACTGCTGGCCGACACCGAGCGGGTGAGCGGCACCTCGGCGAGCGCGGCCGGTCCGGGCGGGGCCGCGGTACCCGGGGGTGGGCCGCTCGCGGCGGAAGCGAGGGAGAGTCCGGCGACGGAGAGCCCCGTGACCAGGAGTCCGGCGACGATCCGGGACAGGCGCATACGTGTCATGGCGTCTTCTCTTCTTTGAGACAGCGGGGAGGGAGCCAGAGCCGTACGAGCATGCAACAACCCGGAGACAAAATGCAAGAAGTTGACATGTTTCAGAAATTTTGCGACTGCTCACACGGGCATGGCGACCGACTATTCCGTATTTCCGGTGTACACGCGTACACTCAAATTCAGCCGAGCCGCGTGGAGGTCGATCCCGGATGGACGTGACGAAAACCCTGAAGTCCGCACTCACCGGGACGGCGACCGAGTCGAGGTCCGCGGTCCGGGAGTTGCGGCGCGAGACCGAAGACCTCGTGGCCCGCCGGGCGGGCAGGACAGCGAACCGGCTGACCGAACTGGGCGAACGTCTCGCCGATCTGGTCGTGGTCTCGGGGAGCAGGCTCGCAGGTCTCGCCGATCGGCACAGCGAGCCGGTGGGCGACGGCGTGCGCCGGGAAGCGGGCCGGATCGGCGATTCCGTGGAGCGGCTGTCCCTCACACTGTCCGATCGGGCCATCCTGCTCGCCGAAGAACTGCTCGACCCGAAACGCAAGACCCGCCTTTAGCCGCGGTCCCCCTCGCGGCACCCCAAGTACATGAAGGCCCCCTTCCTTGCGCCTATCGCAAGGAAGGGGGCCTTCATGTACCGCAGCCGAGCAGCGCCGGTACCGAGGCCGTGACACATCGGTGCCATCGGCACTCCCGTGCCGACATCCCGGGTCCCCTGCCGTCCACCGCGGCCTTCTCCCGTCTTTAGTCGCTATCGACGTCGTATCCGCCTGCCTAGCATGGGAAAACCGGTGCCGGATCCGGCCAGGCGACCCCTGGCGATCCCGCCGCGGCAACCCGGCGCGCCGTCGCTTTCCCTCTTCTTTCTGTACTTTCCCTGCACTGGAAGGCATTCATGCGCATCCGAGGTCTCCTCACCGCTCTGCTGTGCGCGGCCGGGCTCATGACGGTCGCGCCCGCTGCCGGCGCGGCCCCCATCATCGACGGCGAATACGCCCAGTCCGGTCCGTGGGCCGCGATGATCGAGCAGAACGGCGAGCAGTGGTGCTCCGGTTCGATCATCAGCGCCCGCTGGGTACTCACCGCCCGGCACTGCATCGACGAACCCGGTGCCGAGTATTCGGTCCGGGTCGGCGACGTCGACCACCGGGCCGGGACCTACGCCGTGGCGGCCGATATCTACACGCCTTCGAGCGGTGCCGACATCGCACTGCTGCGGCTCGACCGCTCGGTCAGCACGACGTACGCGTCCCTGGGCACTTCCGTCGCCACCGGCGACACCGAATACGTCTACGGCTGGGGCTACAACGAAGACGGAGACCTGCAGCGGTATCTCAAGGTCGCGCAGATGAAGGTGTCCAGTGTCGGGAATGGACTGATCAAGGCGCGCCGGGGCGACGGGCTGACCAACGGCGGCGACTCGGGCGGACCGGTCTTCGTCGGCGGCAAGCAGGTCGGCGTGCACATCGCGGGCAACAAGGTCGACAGCTCGACGCATACCGCCATCTCGGCGAACCGCACCTGGATCCGCGACACCTCGGGCGTCTAGGTCGTGACACCGGTGACTCCCCAGGACGGGCTCGGCGCGCAGTTGCTCAAGCTCGGCCTCGGGGAGGCCGCCGCGCGGATCTACCGCCGGATGCTCGAAAACGCGCCCGTGACCGCCGAGGAACTGGCCTGGCGGGAAGGCGACGCGGAGACCGTCCACCTGGCACTGAAGGAACTGGCGGACGCGGGGCTGGCGGTTTCGTCCGGAGTGGACGGAGGCGGGTTCCTCCCCGCGAATCCCGGTGAGGCGCTCGCCGCGCTGACCACGCGACGGCAGGCCGAACTGCACGACGCGCGGCTCGCGGTCCAGACCGCGTACCGCGCGTTCCGGCGGGCGCACACCGGGATGCCGCACGCCCAGGACCTGCTCGAAGTGGTCACCGGCGACGCGATCCTCCCCCGGCTCCAGCACCTCGCGACCCTGGTACGGCACCAGGTCCGCCGTCTCGATTCCCCGCCGTACTTCACCGGCGGCCGCCGCAACCTTCTCGAGGAGGAGCAGTTGCGGCGCGGGATCACTTACCGATGTGTCTACAGTGGAGCTTCACTGGGCGATCCCGGCTATCTCACCGCGAACATCCTGCCCTGCCTGCGCGCCGGTGAGCAGGCCCGGCTGCTGCCCGAACTCCCGGTGAAACTGACGCTGTTCGACGACCGGGCGGCCACCATCGCGCTGACCATCCGGGAGGCCGATCGCAACCAGTCCATCGTGATCGTGCGCCCCTGCAGCCTCTTCTCCGCGCTGGAGGGACTGTTCGAAACCTCGTGGGCCGCGGCGCTCCCGCTCGACGAGCGGGGACACGCGTCCGATCAGCCGATCCGGCCGATCGAACGAGAACTGCTGGTCCTGCTCGCCGCCGGGCGCAAGGACGACGAGATCGCCACCGAACTCGGCGTCAGCAGGCGCACCCTGTTCCGCTATCTCGAAACACTGATGGACCGGGCGGGCGTCTCCAGCCGGTTCCAGCTGGGGGTCTTCGCCGCCCACAACGGCTGGCTCTGACCAGCCGACCCACGCGTTTCGTCCTCTGGATGCGGTCGTCCGCGATACGAACTACCGCATCCAGAGGACGAAACGCGTGTCGCTCTCACCCGGATGGGGTCACCCTGACAGATCGTCCCCGCTGCGCCGGAGGCGCGAAGAGCGGAAGGTGATCTTGAAAGGAGGGCGGCATCATGGGCAATCACCGACAGCACAACGGGACGGCGTCGCTCCGGATCGCCACCGCCGGCCTGCGGGTGTTCGCGACCGTCGTCGCGGTCGCGGCCTGCGCCTGGCTCGCGCTCTGGCTCGCGTTCACCCTCTGAACCCGGCCGGTCCCGGCTGGGACTCTGGCGGGCTTTCCGGTTCCGGCAGAGGGCGGTCCGGTCCCGGATCGGGGACCCGCTCGGGGACCCCGGGGTCCGGCACCGGCTCGGGCCTGCCCGGGTCCGGCACCGGTTCGGGGATCCCGGGGTCGGGCACCCCGGGATCCGGCGGCATGGGGTCCGGCGGCGCCGGAGGCGCGGTCATTCGAGTACTCGTCATCGCAGTACCTCCTGCTCACGCCACTACCCGCTCCGCGACCGGCCGAAACGAAGCGCTACCCCGTCCGGGTGGCGATCCAGTCCGCGATGACGTCCGCGCGGGACGTCGTCTCGATCCCGGCGTGCGGGCAGTCCGGTCCCGTGGCCTCCAGGGAGACCAGCGCGCCGCTCTTGCCTCCCGGGACGAAATACGGTGCGCCCGAGTCGTACGTGCAGGCACTGGTCGTGATCTTCGGCGCGGCGCCGCGGACGCCCAGCGTCGTCGGGGCCACCGTCGCCACCTGCACGGTGCCTTGCTGCATTCGTGTGGCGGGAGCGGGATTCGTGGCGGTCAGGCTGCCCCAGCCCGCCAGGGTCAGCTGCAGACCGACCTGCGGGACCGCGCGGTTCACCGTCAGCGGGGTCACCGTGGTCACCGGAGTGTCCAGTCTGACGAGGGCGACATCGTTCTCCTTCGCCTGCAGCACTTCGGTCGCCTTGCGGGCCACGCCTGATTCGGTCGCCTCGTCGACCAGCCCCAACGTCACCGTCGTCGGATACGGCACCTTGCCCGAAACCCGCTTGCGGTAAGCGTCGTGGAAGCAGTGCCCGGTGGTGATGACCCAGCCGGGCGCGATCAGCGCGCCCGTGCAGAAACTGCTGTAGGTCGAACCGTCCGGGCGAGGGATCTTCGTCATCGCGATCTTCGCGACGAACCCGAATTGCCCTGGTGGGACATCGGTGCCGTGGGCGACGTCCGGCGCGGCGAGCGCGGCCGGAGCGGTGGTGATGGTCAGGACAGCAGCGGCCAGCAGGGCGCGCAGACGCAATTTCTTACCCTTCGTCGGTGAGGTTCCGAGGCTAGGACCACCGCCCGACAAGGGGAATTCCCTGACCAGGTGTCACCCGATGGCACGCCGGTCGGGTTCTTCGCGCCGCTCGCGCCAGCGGCGGTAGGTGTGGCTGCTGTCGGTGTCCGATCGGTAAGCCGCTTCGGCCGCGGCGATCAAGACCTCGCTGTTCCCGCCGAAGGCTCCTTCGGTGCCCCAGGCGATCAGATACCGCATCCACAACGGATCCCCCGCGAGCGGACGGATCGCGATCCCGGGTGTGGCGGGAAAGGTGACCTGGCAAGGGGAAAGCGCCCGGCCCGCGGCGATCAGGCGTTGCAGTGGCCGGAGTTCCGTGCTCCGGTGCGCGACCTGCGGCCGGAATCCGGCCCGCTCACAAGCTTCCTCGAAGCACTCGGGCCAGCCGGCGCCGTCGGACGGCCCGAGGACCCACCGTTCCCCCGCGAGATCGGCGAGATCGATCTCGGCGCGGTGAGCGGCCGGGTGGTCCGAGGCGATCGCGACGAACACCGGTTGCGTGGCCAGTGGCCGCGACGCCACCCCGGGAGCCGACGGCAGGACGTGACCGGGATAGTCGGCGACGACGGCGGCGTCGAGCTGCCCGCCCGCCACGAGGTCCAGCAACCGCAAGGGCGAGAACTCCGTGGTCACCGAAACCGCTTGCCCGCGCCCGGAATCGCCGAGCCGGTCGGCCAGCTCGACGACCATCGAACCGCCGATCCCACCCAGCGCGACAGGACGTTCCTCCCCGTCCGCCAGCCAGCGCGCCGCGTCCCGGTGCATCGTGTCCGCCGCGGCGAGGACGGCACGCGCGCGGTCGAGCACGCATTCGCCGAACGCCGTGGGGAAGACCCCGTCCCTGCCGCGGACGAACAAGGTGCCGCCGAAGGCACGCTCGATCCGTTGCACGGCGGCGGTCAGCGCGGGCTGGGAGCTCCCGATCCCGATCGCCGCGCGCGTGATGCTGCCCGCGTCGGCGACGGCGCACACCACTCGCAGATGACGTAACTCGACGTCCATCACGCGGACCTTATGGCCACTTGGGATGTGCCGGAAGCCGTCGAAAGTCGGGATCGTTTTCCGTACTCCTCTTTCTCCCCTCCCCGCAAGGAGTACGCATGCGACGCGCATGTCTCATGGTCGCGCTGACCGCCACCCTCGTCGCCGGATTCGTCCCCGCGACGGCGTCGGCGGCCCCGGCCGCCCGATTCACGACGTCGATGGAGGCCTTCGAACCCGGAGGAACCATCACCCGGGTCGACGTCACCCGGCCGTCCTCGGACCGAGCCCCCGCACCGCAGCTGATGGCGAACGCCGCCGCGGTGACCCCGATCGAAACCAACGGTCCCAGCGAGACCACCTTCGACCTGGTCTTCGTCGGTGACGGCTACACCTCCTCGCAGCTGGGCACGTACTCGCAGCACGTCCGCTCCAGCATCGCGGCGCTGTTCGCGATCGAGCCGTACAAGAGCTACCGCAAACAGTTCAACCTCTGGCAGGTCGACGTCGTGTCACCCCAGTCCGGCATCACCAACGACCCGACCCAAGGGGTGAAGCGCAACACCGCGCTCGGCTCGTACTTCTGGTGCGGCGGCATCGAACGGCTGTTGTGCGTCAACGAAACCAAGGCGAACCAGTACGCCGCGGCCGCACCCGACGTCGATCAGGTCATCATGCTCGCCAACACCACCAAGTACGGCGGAGCGGGCGGCGGTGTCGCGACCTCGTCGGGCGGCAACATCCAGGCCAGCCAGATCGTCGCCCACGAACTCGGGCACTCCATCGGCGGGCTGGCCGACGAGTACGACTACGGCACGTGCGAAACCCGGGAACCGCGGGAGCCCAACGCGTCCGCGCTCACGGCGACGCAGATGAAGGACCGGCGCGCCAAGTGGTACACCTGGCTCGGCAAGCCCTCCCCCGACGGTGGCACAGTCGGCGCCTTCGAGGGATCCCGCTACTGCAAGACCGGGATGTACCGCCCCAGCGTGAACTCGCTCATGCGCACGCTCGGGCAGCCCTTCAACCCGCCGAGCACCGAGGCGATGATCGCGGGCTTCCACCGGGAAGGCGCCGCCCGGCACTGATTCTCAGGTCATGGTCTCCGGACCGGGCCGCCGGCGTGCTCGGCGAGCCCGGTCGCCATGGCCTGCATGAAGCGACGGAGATACCAGCGGAAGAACAACGCCTTGCCCCGGCCCACGCGATACGTTCCGTGCCAACGGATCCGGGTCCCGCCGCCGGGTGTCTCGCGCAGATCGACGGCGGCCTGGTAGTCGGTCATCACCGGGACGTCCACGCCCTCGTAGGAGAACCGGCGTTCGGGGTCGAGGGCGGTGACCCGTTCCTTGGTGACCGTCTTGCCGGTACGGAAGGCGCGGACAGCGCCGACGCCGTCGCTCCCGTCGGCCGAAAGTCCTTGTGAAGCACCGATTTCCAGCGAGCCGACACCCGACCAGGCAGGCCAGCTGCGGGCGTCCACCAGCAATGCCCACACCGCGGCGGGCGGCGCCGTCGATTCGGCGGTGACGTCGTACGACTGCTTTCCAGAACTACTCACCCGTTCACCCTAGAAACGGGCCTGTCCGGTCACCATGTGTCAGATTGCGGCGCGGTGATCAGGAATTGCGGTACTCCGAGGGGCGCGTTCCGGTGTGGCGCAGGAAAGCGGCCGACAGGGCGCCCGGGGTGGCGAATCCGCATCTGCCCGCGATCCGGGCGATCGGGAGATCGGTGTCGCGCAGCAGTCTTCGCGCCTCCTCGATCCGGATCCTGCCGAGGAAACGGTGCGGTGTCTCGCCGGTCTTCTCCTTGAAGACCCGGATGAAGTGATAGACGCTCAGATGCACTTCCCCGGCGATTTCGGCCAGGCTGAGCGGATCCGCCAGCCGATCGCGCATCATCGCGACGGCCGCGCGGACCCGGCTGTCCTCCCGACCCGCGTCCGGCGGACCCGGTTTGCGCGCGTGCCGGGTGAGCAGATGCACGGTGAGGAAGGCGGCCGCGGACTCGGCGTAGAGGTCGTCGTTCTCTCCCGCGTCCCCGACCGCCCGGACCAGCTCGTCGAGCAGCGGGTCTCCCCCGGCGACGGAGGCGGCCATCGCCTCGTGGTCCACCACGCGGCCGCCCAGCCGGGCCGCGATCGCCTCCACCGTGGTGCCCGGGAGATGCACCTGCAGGCTGCGCATCGACCGGTCCCCGCGGTAGCGGCGCAGCAGCGGCCTGCCCGGAACGGCGAGTTCGAGCCGTCCCGGCTCCCACTGGTGGCGGTTCCATCGCCCTTCGCCGCGGGTCTCCATCACCGCCCTCCCCGACAAAGGCAGGACGAGATGCAGATCCGCGACGGCGGGCAGCCGCATGTCCTCGACGACGGGAACATGGTCGAACCGCTGGACGAGCAGCGATTCCCAGCCGGAATCCTCCCAGCTGCACGAGGTCCGCCGGACGTAGCGGGCCATGTCGAAACCGGTATACGGCTGAAGGTCGAATCGCTCGGAGTCGAACACCACGGCTTCGAGGCTAGTCCTTCAGCAGGTCCTTCACCCGCGGCACGACCTGCTCGCCGTACAGCCGGATCGAGTTCGCGCGCTGCTCGTGCGGAAGCCCGCCGACGCTGTATTTGAGCTGGAATCGCGACAGGCCGAGGGTCCGCACCGCCCAGGCGATCTTCTGCGCGACGGTCTCGGGAGAACCGACGAACAGCGCGCCGCGCGGCCCGGCCATGGCGTCGTAGTCGGCCCGGGACATCGGGCCCCAGCCCCGTTCGGCGCCGATCTTGGCGAAGGCGGCCTGGTGGTGCGGGAAGTGCTGGGCCATCGCGAGCTCGTCGGTCTCGGCGATGTGTCCCGGGCTGTGCATCGAGATCGGCAGCTCCTGATGTCCCGCTTCCTTGAGCGCGCGCCGGTACAGGTCGGCCAGCGGGGTGAAGCGCTCCGGAGAACCGCCGATCACCGCCATCACCAGCGGCAAGCCGTACGCGGCTGCGCGGACCACCGACTGCGGGGTGCCGCCGACGCCGACCCAGGCGGGCAGGCTGCCCGATTCGGTGACCGGGAACGCCTGCGCGCCCTCCAGCGCGGGACGGACGGTCCCGGACCAGTCGACCGGCTTCTCCTCCTGCAGGTGCGTGAACAGGTCGAGTTTCTCGGCGAAGAGCGCTTCGTAGTCGTCCAGCGAGTAACCGAACAGCGGGAACGACTCGGTGAACGAGCCCCGGCCGAGGGTGACCTCCGCGCGTCCCCGGGAAACGGCGTCCAGCGTGGCGAACCGCTCGTAGACGCGCACCGGGTCGTCCGAGCTGAGCACCGTGACCGCCGTGCCCAGCCGGATCCGCCCGGTCTGGCCGGCGACCGCCGCGAGGACGACGTCCGGCGACGACACAGCCATCTCCGCGCGGTGGTGCTCGCCGACCCCGAAATAGTCGAGGCCCACCTGGTCGGCGAGCACACCCTCGGCCACGACCTGGCGGATGGCCTCGGCCTGGCTCACCGGCTGGCCGTCCGGACCGTTCTCCACGTCACCGAAGGTGTCCAGACCGAAGGTCGGCTCGTGCCGGGTGCCCAGGTTCTCGTAACCCATGTCCAACTCCCTCAAGTAGTTGAACGCTCAAACGTCGGCCCTGGCGATCGTATTCCACCGCCCCGAGCGCCACCTGCCGCAGCCGCCAGGGCTCAGGCGCCGGCGATGTCCCGCGCCAGTTGCCGCGCCTCGGGCAAGGTGAACTTCCCGGTGATCTGGGTTTCCCCGCCGGTGATGGCGGACTGGATCATCGGCGCGGTCAGCACCCGGCTCTTCAGCACCATCGCGACCTGCTTCCCGATGTTGGCCGCGGTCCAGTCGGCCCACGTCCGCGAGCCCGCGTCGGTGAAGCTGAGACCGATCATCGAGCTGCCCGACTGATCGAGCCGCGCGTTCGCCCGGCTGAGGTCGGACCCGGTGAGGAAGGCGGGGCCGAGCACGTATTTCGTGCCCAGGACGCGGTCGCAGCCGACCAGCGGGAGCGCCGGATCGTCACGGCCGTCCAGCGGGTCCGGCCCCGGCGAGCAGTCCAGCGCCGCCGCGGCGGCCTGCTGTTCGGCGGGATCCGTGCTCTGCCGGTTCGTCGCCGCGCCTGTCGCCGGGCCGGGCGGGAGTTCGGCCAGGACCGGCCGGAACCGCAGCCGGGAGCCGTCCTTGACCGCGAAACTGTCGCCCTCGGGCTCGGGTTGCCCCGAAACCCCGGACTGACATCCGGTGACAGCGAGCAGGACGAGGGCGGCCACACCACAAAGGATTCGCACGCGGTCATTCTGTCGGGTCCGGCGTCCTCATGGGTGCGAAACGCTCCGCCGCCGCACCGTCCTTACCACTCACCTTCACCCTGACCGCGGCCGCGTTGACCGAAAAGGCCTAGTGCTCGCTGTCGGAAAATCACCCAGACCGACCTAGCCCGCATCATCGCTTTGGGTGTTTCCTTGCTCACAGAACGTCGTTGATCGACGATTTGGGGGCAAGCCGATGTCCTTCCGATGGGTTCTCCGCCTCATTCCGGTGACGCTGCTCGTGACCGCCGTCGCGGTGGCCGTCCCCGTACCGGCGAGCGCGGCGCCCGCTCCCCCGCCGCTCGCCCAGGTCTGGCCGACACCTCACCAGCTGACGCCGCGGCCGGGGCAGGTGACCATCCCGCGCACCGTCGTCGAGGTCGTCGGCGCGGGCACCGATCCGGCCGCGCTCGCCGTCGTGGAGCAGGTCCTCCGCTCCGCGGGAGCGAGCACGTTCATCAAGATCACCGACAACGACCAGGCCGCGGTCGACCGGGAACGCGGCAACGGCGGGCTCGTCGTCTTCGTCGGCGGACCCACCGAAAGCAGAGCGACCGCCCTGGCGCTCGCCGCGCTCCGCGTCCCGGGTCCCGAAGGCCTGGCCCAGGACGGATACGTCCTCGCCGCCGATCGCGGGGTGATCGCGCTGTCCGGTGTGGACACCGGGGGGACGTTCTACGCCGCGCAGTCGTTCAGGCAGCTCTTCGCTTCCGGCACGAGCCGCGGGTTCGCCATGCGTGACTGGCCGGCCGCGCCGCGGCGCGGGGTGATCGAAGGCTTCTACGGCGCGCCGTGGTCGCATGCCGATCGGCTGGCTCAACTGGACTTCTACGGCCGCACCAAGCAGAACATGTACGTCTACTCCCCCAAGGACGACCCGTACCTGCGCGCCCGCTGGCGCGACCAGTACCCGCCCGACCAGCTGGCGCTGCTCTCGCAACTGGTGACCCGCGCCGCCGCGAACCACGTCTCGTTCACCTACGCGCTCTCGCCCGGACTTTCGGTGTGCTACTCGTCGGACGCCGACAAGAACGCGCTGGTGGCGAAGTTCCAGTCCATGTGGGACATCGGGGTGCGGTCGTTCGCGATCCCGCTCGACGACATCTCCTACACTCGCTGGAACTGCGACGCCGACGCCGCGAAGTTCGGCAGCGGTGGCGCGGCCGCGGGCGCGGCGCAGTCGTTCCTGCTCAACCGGGTGCAACAGGATTTCATCGCCACGCATCCCGGTGTCGACCGGCTGCAGATGGTCCCGACCGAGTACTACGACCTCGCCGACTCCCCGTACAAGACCGCGCTGCGCACCCAGCTCGACAAGGCGGTCATCGTCGAGTGGACCGGCGTCGGCGTGATCGCCGGGCAGATCACCGAAAAGCAGGCCCGGCAGGCGAAAGAGGTCTTCGGGCACGACATCCTGATCTGGGACAACTACCCGGTCAACGACTACATCACCGAACGCCTGCTGCTCGGCCCGTACATCGGCCGCGAGCCCGGGGTCGCGAAGTTCCTCTCCGGGATCACCGCGAACCCGATGGTGCAGGCCGAGGCGTCCAAGATCGCCGAGTTCACCTCGGGCGACTTCCTGTGGAACCCCGACAAGTACGACCCCGACAAATCCTGGCTCGCCGCGATCGCCGATCTCGGCGGTCCCGCCGCGACGGCGCTGAAGGTGTTCGCGGAGAACAACTATTCGAGTCTGCTCGTCCGCCTCGAAACCGGGAAGCCGGATCTGGACTCGCCGGTGCTGCGCCCGCTGCTCGCCGATTTCTGGGCCGCGCTCGAGAAGAAGGATCCCTGGGACGCGGCGGCGAAACTGGACGGCTATCTCGCCACGATGGCCAGTGATCCCGCGGACCTGCGAAGCGGGATGGCCGGCAACCCGAAGTTCCTCGCCGAGGTCGGGCCGTGGCTCGACCAGGTCGGGCTCTACGGCCAGGCGGGCAGGCACGCGGTGCGGATGCTGCTGGCCCAGGTCGACGGCGACGGCGCGACGTCGTGGGCCGAGCGTGGGCACCTCGTCGCCGCGCTCAAGCAGGCGCAGGCGATCCGCGTCCAGACCGCGCGGGGACCGCGCAACCCGAGCACCTGCACGGACGTCTGCGTGCCGTTCCTGAACAGCGCGCTGGCGATGGCCGACCGCTGGTTCGGCCTGCCCGGGATCCGGCCGCAGCCGACGACGTCGATGGGCACCTACACCGACAACGTCCCCGCGCGGATGGTCGACGGCGACCCCGAGACCTACTACTGGACCGACTGGGCACCGCGCGTCGGCGACACGATCGGCGTCGACCTCGGCAGTGCGCAGCGGGTGTCCCATGTGGACATCGCCATGGGCAAACCGACCAGCCCGAACGACTTCGTCCACAACGGCGTCCTCGAATACTCCGCCGACGGTGAGCGCTGGACGACGGTGAAGCCGGTCACGGAGCCGATCGTCTCGGCGGACCTCCCGGACGGCGCCCAGGCGCGGTTCGTCCGCGTACGCGTGACCGGGACCCAGACTTACTGGGTCGTGGTCCGGGAGATCACCGTGTCCACACCGGACAGTCCGCATTACACGGTCACCGGAACCCCGGCGGGGTCGAACCTTCCCGCCGCCGCGGACAACAACGCCGATTCGGTGTACGCGGCGGCGTCGGCACCGTTACCCGGCGACGCGCTCGTCGTCACGGCCGCCGCGCCGAAGCCGCTGGGCAAGGTCACCGTCCTGGCGACCGAGGCCGGTGCGGGCGCCGACGTCCAGATCGCGGACGCGGCGGGCGGCTGGCACACGATCGGCAGGATGACCGGCGGCTACACGGAACTGCCCGCCCAGGGCGCCGTGACCGACCGCGTCCGCCTGCTTTGGACGCCGGGTGGCGCGCCCCCGAAGATCGCGGAGATCATCCCGGTCAGTCCACCGCGACGGTGATGGCGGCCGTGTGCACCCGCCCGCCGTGGGAGAATTCCAGGAACAACCGGTATTCCCCTCGTTCCGAGAACAGGGAGTGAAAGGTCAGCTCGCCGTCGACCAGCGCGACACCGGCCTGCTGGACGGGATGCAGATGCGTGGCCGACAACAGCATGGTGTGGAAACCGGTCATATGCCCGTTGGCGCCCAGATAGGGATCGACCGCGGTGACCGGTGCGCCGTCGGGGCCGCGGATGGCGAAGCGGAGAACCTGCGCCCGCATCAACGGAATCCGGGTCTCCCCGCCCGCACGCTCCACCCGGTAGCCCGTACTCGTCACGGTGTCCCCGGCGGGCGCGGGCACGGGAGCGAAGCTGGTGTCACCGGGCACGGCGAACGGGACACCGAGGACCACGGGATGTTTCGGGTCTTTCGTGTCGAGCGGAACGAACTCGGCGAACATCCGGAACGCGCCGCCGTCGGTCAGCGCGAGGCTCGTGTGCCAGGTGTCCCCGGCGAGGGTCGGGTGCACGTGTTGGAAGACGTTCATGTCGTCGCGCACGGCGAAGAAGTGCATCTGTTTGGTCTGGTTGTCCAGGAAGCGGGTGACCGGCTTCCCGTCGGGCCCGAGGATCCGGAACGCCACCGGCACCTCGGGCCCCCGCACCGCGGGCGTGGTGATCCGCTCGAACCGGTACCCGCTTTCCGCCTCCGACAGCCCGTCGCTGTGCGCGGCGGGAAGCAGGTCCGCCGTCACGACCCGCTGCTGGTGAGCCGAATGTGCGGAGCCGGGTGTGGGCCGGAGCGCCACGGAGACCGCGGCCACTCCGATCACCATGGCCAGCGCGAGGAACAACCAATCCGTGAGCCGGGGTTTACGCACGCCCGCCCCCGGTCACTTCCCGCCGAGATTCGGCTTCACCACGACAAGGCCCTGCTCGATGCCGTTGACGATGACGATCCCGCTGGAGAAGTACGGGTAGTTGCTCCACGCCCCGTTGAAGTTCGCCGCGTTACCCGACGGGTAGATGTCGAAGTAGCCGACCTCGGACAGCTTCGCCGAAGCGACGCCGCTGACGTCGAGGATGCGCAGGCCTGCCTGATAGTTCGCCTGGTATGAGTACTGGCCCTTGATGTACTGGTTGTGGTCGATCGCGGTGGCCGGCGAACTGTACACGCCGGTGTGCACGGGAGCGGACAGCTTGGCCAGGTCCCAGACGTAGGTCTTCGTGCGTTTGTCGGTGCCGCGTGACTCGTCCAGTTCGTCGTCGAGCAGGAAGTAGCGCTGGTCGCCGGTCAGCCAGCCCTGATGCGAGTACTGCGCGCCCGAGTAGCCCTTGCGCGAGATCTGGATCGGCCTGGCCTTGTCGGTGACGTCGACGATGGTCAGCGTGTCCTCGTTGGCGTTGAAGCAGATCTCCTTGCCGCGGTAGGCCGCGTCCGGTCCCCGGTAGACGACGCACTGCGTGTCGTGGGTGTAGCCGTCCTGCGAGACACACCCCGCCTTGGCCGGTGCCTTCGGGTTCCGGATGTCGACGATGTGCGGTCCGCCGCTGCACGTGTTGGAGCCGATCGCGTAGGCGAAACCGGTCTCCTCGTTGATCGCGATGTTGTGCGCGGGGCCGAACTCCCTGTAGAGCGCGTCCGCGGTGAAGGTCTGTGGTGTGGTGACCGTGCGCAGGCGGGTCAGGTCGAACACCTGCATGCCGTGCCCGGTGATGAAGTCGGCCACGATGAACGCGTGGTCCTTGTACACCTTCATGTCCCGCCACGAGCTGCTGCCGCCGTTGGACGGCAGGTTGCCGAGGAACTTCGGCGAGGTCGGTGTGCTCAGGTCGACGAACGCGGTGCCGTTGGTCCGCCCGACGATGGCGTATTCCTTGCCGGACGAGGGATCGGTCCAGCCCCAGATGTCGTTGCCGTTGCCGCCGCCGAGACCCGACAGCGGAAGCACGCTGAGCAGGTCCACGTTCTTGCACGGATAGATGTCGGCTTTTCCGTTGACACACGGCACGCCCGCCGCGGTGCCGGTGACGGCGTGCCGTTCGGCCGGGAGGTGGTCCGCCATGAAGGTCCGGGCCGCCGCCTGCCCTTCCGCCGTCTCCGGGTCGTGCGCGGACGCCGCGGTCATCGACAACACCAGGGCCGACGCCGTCAGCACGGCAAGCCCCATCATGCGCACGAGTTTCATCAGACGCGCTCCTCACCGATCTCGGTCGGTCTCAGACGTTAAGACCACGCACCGCCGGTGTATCCCTCCGAAGGTCTGGGGCTTTTAACCGTTTTGATCAGGCATGCCGGAACGACTTCCTGATCTCGGACACCAGCAGGTCCGGCTGCTCCAGTCCCGGGAAGTGACCGCCTCGCTCCAGCTCGGTCCAGCGGTGCAGGTTCCGGTAGCGCCGCTCCGCCCAGCGGAGCGCGGTCGGCCAGGGATCGGCCGGGAACTGCGAGACGGCGGTGGGGACGGTCACCGGCAGCGCGTTCTCCTCCTCCGCGCTGCGCGGCACCCATCGCATCGCTTCCCAGTACCAGCGCGCGCTCGAAGCACCGGTTCCGGTCAGCCAGTACAACGCGATGGTGTCGACCTGGTCCGCCAGGCTCACCCCGCCGCCCGATTCCGGCCTCTCGTCGGCGTAGGCGGCGAACTTCTCGCCGAGCCAGGCGGCGAGCCCGGCCGGCGAGTCGAGCAGGGAGTAGCCGAGGGTCTGCGGACGCGTCCCCATGAGCAACCCGAACCCGTATCCGTCCGACAGATGCAGATCGCGCCGGTCCAGCATGCCTTGTTCCTCCGGGGTCGCCCTCGCCCGGTCTTCCGGCAGTGGCGACGCCGAGGGCATCGTCAGGTGCAGGCCCGCGACCCGTCCGGGGACGAGCCGCGCCAGTTCCGTGCTCACACAGGCACCCCAATCACCGCCGTGGGCCCCGAACCGCTCGTAACCGAGCGCGGTCATCAGCCCGGCCCACGCGGAGGCCGTCCGCCCCGGATGCCAGCCCGGCTCGCGGGGCCGTTCGCTGAAACCGAATCCCGGCAACGAAGGCACGACGACGTGGAAGGCGTCGCTGGCGGAACCGCCGTGGGCCACCGGGTCGGTGAGCGGCCCGATCACCTTCTCGAATTCGAGGATCGACCCGGGCCAGCCGTGGGTCAGGAGCAGCGGGAGCGCCGCGGGCTCGGGTGAGCGGACGTGCCAGAACCCGATCTCCAGGCCGTCCAGGCGGGCCCGGTAATGGGGAATCGTGTTCCACCGGATTTCCCTTGCCCGCCAGTCGTGTTCCCGCCATGTCTGGAGCAACGTCGTCAGCCGCGCCAGCCCGATTCCCTGTGAGGCATCGGAAACCGTCTCCGGCTCGGGAAGGCGGACCCGGGCCAGCCGGGCGTGGAGATCGGCCAGCGCACGGTCGGGGGCGTGGATGATGAAGGGTTCGATGTCGGGCACGGCAGCGAACCTAGGCGCGGATCATCGCGGTTCCCATGCTCGGGATTGGCGTCCGGCGGTCAGAGATTGCTCAGTTCCCGCACCGACTTCGTGACCTCGTCCAGCACGCCCGGGATCGGCGCGACGCCGAGGCCGGGGCCGGTCGGCACCGGCAGATTCCCGTCTCGCAGGACGAACGGTTCGGTGACGTCGGTTTCGTAGTACCGGTCCGACGCGGAGACGTCGCCGGGCAGGGTGAAGTTCGGCAACGCGGCCAGCGCGAGGTTGCCCGCCCGCCCGAGCCCGGTTTCGAGCATTCCGCCGCACCACACCGGGACACCGGCGGCGGCGCACACGTCGTGGATGCGCCGGGCTTCGAGGTAACCGCCGACACGGCCGGGTTTGACGTTGACGATCTGGCACGCCCCGAGCGCGATGGCGTCCGCGGCGGACCGGGCCGACACGATCGATTCGTCGAGGCAGACCGGGGTACGGAGGCTCCGCACGAGAGCGGCGTGCCCGAGCAGGTCCTCCTCGTCGAGCGGCTGCTCGATCAGCAGCAGAGCGAAGTCGTCGAGGCGCGCGAGGTGCCGGGCGTCGGCCCGCGTGTAGGCGGCGTTCGCGTCCACCTGCAGAAGCAAGTCGTCACCGAACCGCTCGCGGACCGCCCGCACCGGCGCGACGTCCCAGCCGGGTTCGATCTTGAGCTTGATCCGCCGGTAGCCCCGCTCCAGATACCCTTCGACGGCGTCGAGCAGTTCCGGCACCGAGTCCATGATGCCGACGGAAACGCCGCTCGGGACGCTGTCGGCGACGGCTCCCAGTGCGGCCGCGAAGGACAGGCCGTGCTCGCGGAGCTCGGCGTCCAGGATGGCCATCTCCAGCGCCGCCTTCGCCATCCGATGGCCTTTGACCCCGGCGAGGAGCGGCGCCACGGTGTGCGCGGTCAGGCTCCCCGCCGCCAGCAGGGGCGGCACCAGATGCCGCACGAGGACGTCTTCGGCACCCTCGACGTACTCGGACGAGTAGCTGGCGTCGGCCCCGGCGACGCATTCTCCCCAGCCTTCCGCGTCCGATGTGGTCACGCGCACCAGAAGCGCGACGCGTTCGTATTCGACGCCCAGCGAGGTCCGAAATGGGCTGACCAGCGGCAAAGCGATACGCCTGAGCGTGACGCGCTCGATCTTCATCGTCCCTCGCCCCGGGTGAGTACGTAGCCGCAGGCGGCTCGGTCGAAGCCGGTCAGCCGGGCTCCGCCTGCCAGCAGCACGCCCAGGGTGTCACGGACGGCCAGCCGCCAGTCCCGCGCGATCGACGGCCGCCGGGTCCGGAGAAAGTCGATGTCCGGCGGGATGGCGACCAGGACCGTTCCTTCACCGCACGGCCGGGAAACCGGGCGATCGTCCTCGATGCCCAGCAGTACCGCCGGAGCCGCTCGACCACACCGAAAGCAGCGGGCAGGATCTCGGGTTCGTCGACCTGCTCATCGGCGGCGGCGAGAAGTGGCACGTCAAGGAGTTCCAGCTCGCGAGGCGTCTCGTCGGGCCGGGCAACCGCGTCGTCAACTCCTACGGCGTCACCGAGGTCACCGTCGACAACGTCTGCTTCGAAGGCTCCGTCGACCACCTCGCCGACGACGCGCCGTTGCCCATCGGACGGCCTTTCCCGAACAACCGGGTCTACATCCTGGATGCGTATGGTCAGCCGGTACCGGCGGGTGTCGTCGGCG
The DNA here is from genome assembly GCF_014654365.1 of Amycolatopsis oliviviridis. Lineage (GTDB taxonomy): Bacteria > Actinomycetota > Actinomycetes > Mycobacteriales > Pseudonocardiaceae > Amycolatopsis > Amycolatopsis oliviviridis. The sequence continues at coordinate 285,141 of NZ_BNAY01000001.1, read as the reverse complement.
AGCTCTACCTGGGTGGTCTGGGCGTCGTTCCCGGGTATCACGAGCGGCCGGAGCTGACCGAGGACCGGTTCGTGCCCGATCCGTTCTCGCCGGGTGCCAGGATGTATCGCACCGGCGACTCGGCACGGTTCCAGCTCGACGGCACGGTCGATTTCCTCGGCAGGCTCGACGACCAGGTCAAGGTCAACGGCTACCGGATCGAACTCGGCGAGGTCGAGGCCGCGCTGGCCGCGCTGCCCGAAGTGATGGCGTGCGCCGCCGCTCCGCATGGCTCGCAGCTCGTCGGTTACGTCGTGACCCGCGACGGGTCCGATGTCGACGAGGCCGCGTACCGCGAGACGCTCGCTGTCGGCCTGCCGCCGCAGATGGTCCCCTCGCGGATCCTCACGCTGCCCGCTCTTCCGTTGTCGCCCAACGGAAAGCTGGATCGGCGTGCGCTACCGCCGCCGGCGGGCGGCGGGCCGCGCTCGGCCGGAGCGGTGGCACGGACCGACACCGAGAAGCGGATCGCGGCGGTGTGGTCGGAGGTCCTCGGGGTCACCGATCCCGGCATGGACGACAGCTTCTTCGCCCTCGGCGGGGATTCCTTCGCCGCGCTCAAGGTGGTCCGGCGGATCGAGCCCTCCCCCAGCCTGGTCGAGCTGTACCAGCACGCCACCATCCGGCGACTGGCCGCTCATCTCGACGCGCGTTCGGGATCCGGGCCCACCGAACGACGGCTGCTGCACCGGCTGACCGCGACGGACGCCGACCCGGCCGTCGGCGGGCACACGGTCGTGGCGGTGCCCTATTCCGGCGGCAGCGCCGTCGCCTACCAGCCGCTCGCCGACGCATTGCCGTCCGGCTGGGCCCTGCACGCGGCGGAACTGCCCGGCCACGACCGCTCCAGATCCGACGAAGACCTGGAGCCGATCGCCGTCGTCTCCAGCCGTATCGTCGAGGAACTGCGGGCGATCGACGGCCCGATCCTCCTTTATGGACACTGCCTCGGCGTCGCGCTCACCGTCGAGGTGGCGCGACGGGCCGAGGCCGCCGGTCTTCCTGTGGCCGGCGTCGCCCTCGGCGCGGGATTCCCGACAGCACGCCTGCCGGGTCGCGTCTTCGACTGGATCTACCGGCACGTCCCGGTGGACCGCTTCACCTCCGACCGGGAGTACCTCGCCTATCTCCGGGCACGCGGTGGCTTCACCGATCTGGACGACGAAGAGCAGAAGGCCTTCGTGCTCCGCAACGTGCGCCACGACGCGCGTGACGCGGAGGAGTACTTCACCGCCGCGTACCGAGGGACTTTCGAGCCGTTGAAGGCGCCGGTGCTCACCGTCGTCGGCGCGCGCGACCGGGTCACCGAGCACTATCAGGAACGCCGTCAGGAATGGCGGCACTTCACCAGAGGCGACGTCGGCCTCGCCGTCCTGCCGCAAGCCGGGCACTTCTTCCTCAAGAGCCACGCCGAGCCACTCGCCGAGGCGCTCGTCGGATTCGTCTCCGGGCGGCCTGTCGCCGCAGAACCGGCTCCGGTGGCGAGCGCGGAACCCGATCTGCGCAAGTTCGCGGTGGTCGCGTTCGGGCAGCTCCTGTCGATGGTCGGCAGCGGGCTGAGCACGCTGGTACTGAGCATCTGGGTGCTCCAGCAGACCGGCTCGATCACGTCGTTCGCCATGGTCAGCGCGATCGGGCTGCTTCCCGGCATCCTGGCCGGGCCACTCGCCGGGGCCGTCGCCGACCGGTGGGACCGGCGCAAGGTCATGCTGGTGAGCGACAGCATGGCGGGCCTTTCGATGGCGGCGCTGGCGTTCCTGATGCTGTCGGAGGGCTTGCATCTCTGGCACGTCTATCTGGCCGTGACGGTGACGTCGGTGGCCGGCGCGTTCCAGCGGCCCGCCTACCTCGCGGCCGTCGCCCAGCTGGTGCCGAAGCGCTATCTCGGGCACGCCAGCGGCATCGGGCAGCTCGGGGTCGGCGTCGGACTGGTCTTCTCCCCCATGCTCGGCGCCGCGCTGATCGGCCCGATCGGGATCAGCGGCGTCCTGCTCGTCGACATGGGCACCTTCGCCGCCGGTGCGCTGACGCTGCTTTTCGTCCGCTTCCCGAACCTGTTGTTCCGGCGGCGCGAGGAGAACTTCCGCACCGAGATCCGCACCGGCTGGCAGTTCATCACCCGTCGCCCAGGCCTGCGCGCCGCCCTCCGCTTCTTCGTCATCGACCACGTCTTCTACACCCTGGGCTTCGCCGTGATCACGCCGATGCTGCTGGTGGAGCAACCCGCGTCGGTGCTGGGCGTGGCGCTGGGCGCGGGCGGTGTCGGCGGGCTCACCGGCAGCGTCGTGATGGGACTCTGGGGCGGGACCGCCCGGCGCAGCCACGGGATGCTCATCGCGATGGGCATCGGCAGTGTCGCGATGATCCTCGTCGGCGTGACGACGTCGCCCGTGCTGATCATCGCCGGCATGTTCCTCGTCGGCTTCGGCGAATCACTCGCCGACGGGCACTGGATCGCGATCATCCAGGGCAAGGTCAACCTCGAACTGCAGGGCAGGGTGCTGTCCCTGTTCATCACCTTGATGATGCTGACGATGCCGCTGGGCTACCTCGTCGTCGGACCGCTGGCCGAACGGTTCGTCCAGCCGCTGCTGGACTCGCCAGGCCGCGGTCTCGCGCTGCTGATCGTCCTCAGTGGACTGCTGCAGCTGGCGTGGGCGATCCGCGGCTGGTTCAACGCGCGGCTACGGCTGATCGAAGACGAACTGCCCGACGCCGTACCGCCCGCGAACATCGGCACGCGCGACGACCTGCAGCGCGAGGCCGACGAACTGCTCGCTGCCCACAATCGGTGAAGGGGAACGGTTCCGTGCTGCCTCGGACATCCAGTCTCGCCCCCGCGGACGACCTGCTGCCGGGAGTCCGAGTGTTCCTCGCCGACGAGACGCACTATCCGTCCGGCAGCCACAAGGAACCCGCCGCCCGCGCGATCGTGGCCCGCGCCGTCGCCGAAGGCCACGATCGGGTCGTCGTCGGCTCGTGCGGCAGCTACGGACGGGCGATGGCGACGGCCTGCGCGGCGGCAGGCGTGCGCTGCACCGTCGTCCTGCCCGCCGACTGGGGTGACGGCGGTGCCTTCGCCGCCGCGACCGGCGCCGACGTCCACTTCGTCCCGGGTGGCTACGAAGACGCGGTCGAAGCGTCGCATCGTCTGGCCGTCTCGGAAGGGGCGATGGACGGGAACGTCGACGGGCCCTACAAGGACGTGATCTTCGAAGGCCACGGCCACGTCATCGATTCCCTGTACCGGGAACTCGGCCCCACACCGGCGTCACTGTGGATCCCAGTCGGGAACGGCACGACGATCGTCGCCGCCCACCGGCGGCTGCGTGCCCTCGGCTGGCCGGTGGCGCTGCACGGCGTCGGCTCCCCCGGCAACAACCCGATCGTGACGAGCTGGCCCGGCCCGTACCGGGTGCTGCCCCGCGACGGCGTCGTCACGACGGAGCACAACGAGCCCCTGGTGAACTGGCACGCCCTCCACGGACCCGACGCGCTGGCCGCGATCGACGGCTCCGGCGGCGCGGTACACGCCGTCGAGGACGACGAACTCCTAGCCGCTCAAACCTTGCTGGCGCGTCACGGCGCCGTGGCCGGCGCGGCGGGTTCGGCCGCGCTGGCCGGGCTGGCGGCGTATGTTCGGACGGGTTCGGTCACGGGGGATCAGATCGTTCTGCTGAGCGGTCGGTGAGGGGATCGGCTTGACGTTGCTAGCCCTTCGCCGACGATCCCGCAGCCGCTGATCGCCGAACTGGCGGTGCAGGGCACCACCATGCCGGACGCCTACCGGACCATGTCCGACGACAACCAGCGTCGCATCACCGAGGTCTTCGTTCAGCTGGCCGAGGCACCACCGGGCCCGCTCGCGGTGCACTGCAGCGCCGGGCGGGACCGGAGCGGGGCGACGCCAGCCAGCTCAGGGCAGTACGGAACCGTCTCCTCGACACTCACGACCACCTCGACCCTGTCGGTCGGTGAGCTGGCAGCGGTGGTGTGGCAAGCGCTGGCCCGTTTCGGGGTGCCGGTGGTCCGCAGGCACCCCGAGGGGCCCGTCGCCGGGTGGCTGGCGGGCTTCTCGGGCCGTGCGGGGTTTCAGGCGCGGTGGAGGGTGTTGCGCCGGGATCGGCGCAGCGGATCCAGGTACTGGGGCGGGATGAACTCCGGTAACCCATCGGCCGCCATGCGGACTTGCCAGTCGCCGTGGTGGATCAGGCGGTGATGGAAGGAGCAGAGGAGCACGAGATTCCGAAGATCGGTGGGCCCGCCGTCCGCCCAGTGATGAATGTGATGGGCGTGGCAGTTCTTGGGTCTTCGATGACACCCCGGGAACGCGCATCCTCGGTCGCGGATATTGAGCGCCCGTCGCTGGCCGGGAGTGACGAACCGCCGTAGCCGTCCGACGTCCAGCGGCTCGCCCGCAGCGTTCATCACGACCGGGAGCATCAGGCAGTCGCAAGCGGCCATCCGGGCCTCGCGGGCGGTCATGGTCCCGACGAAATCCAGGCAGGCCTTCCCGATCCCGGACTTCAGCTCTTCGAGGCCGATGGTGACGTGGACCAGGGTCCGGTAGCCGTTGGTGCCGGGCTGATCCGGGCACGCGATCGCGAGATCCAGCAACTCGGCCCACGCGTCACCCTGCCGCTCGGCTTTCGTCCGCAGGTCAGCTTGGCCGAATTCGTCCACCGGACGCGGTTTCGCGTACGCCTCCAGGGCGGCCGCGGTCCGGGCGCCAAGTTCGTCATCGAGGAGGCCGTTCAACTTCCAGAACCCGTCTTTGCGGCGCTCCAAGGTGACCTCGCGACGAGGATCGGCAGGCTCGGGATCCTTGGGTTCGTTCCCGTCGGGGTCGAGCCAGGCAAGAATCTTCGCCTCCGCGTCCACCAACTGCCGAGGACCAGCCTCCCGCGCGAGATTGGCGAGAATCTTCTCAGCACTCTCCCGATCCTCGACCGACGTGTCAGCAGGGATCTTCGCGAGAATCTCCAAGATCTGCTCGATACGGTGCTCGCCGATCACGCCCTCAGCAGCCACCGCGGCGGTGGCGGGCGCGACAGCCGGAACCTCCGTGCCATCCAAAGCCCGCGTCGGATTCAACGCGATCGCCCGATTCACGATCGGCCCCGCCTCACCTCGAGACAGCCGCGCCACATCGGCAAACCACGCCGCCGTGGACCCATACCCATACAAGTCTTTGACGCCCCGAGACTCGATCTCCGCCAGATACTGCCCCAACCCGGCAGAGGCCACCCGCATCACCTGCAAGAACTGTTGCACACCATGGGCAAGCTCCAGCTTGCCGGCACGCCACAACTCCTGCGGGAGTTCAGGGAGATAGGTCTCGGACACTCCCCAATAATACCAGTTGAATCGAACTCATGTTCTACTGAAGAATTCTTCCAAAGGCGACTGTAAAGATCCCCGGACCGCATTTAGTCGACTAATTGCAGAGCGCTTACCGAACGCCGCTGAAACCCTCGATACCGATCACCGGAACTCAGGGAATCTCCCCGATGCAAAGGACGCGCCTCCCGCCCAGGGCTGGCATCCGGGCGCCAGGGTCGGAGCCACCGCCGAACACGGAGCGCTCCTCGCCTACAACGACAGCGGAGCCGACGGGATCTGCAATCTCGCGAGCGGCCTGGGGACGTCCACCGGGACGAACCCGGTGGACCACCGCGACAGGAACTACCTCGAACCGACCTCAATACCCCACGGCATGCAACTTCGCGTGCAACGCCGCAAGCCGGGGTGCCTGCTTCGCCGCCTTCGCACCCACGGCGGCGTCGACCATGGCTCGCGCGCGCCGCAAGCACTCGGGAGACCCGGCGAAGCCCGTCTTCGTGGTGCCCAACGTGGTGACGATGCGGTCGTCGTCCTGGGCGGAGCCCGGCGGGACGAGCATGATGTCGTCGGCGCGCACCGTTTCCCCGGTCTGGAGCCGGAGCAGCAGGTCGACGTGGAAGATCTGGACGAGGTCGTTTTCGATCAGCCGCTCCGGTCCCACCGAGACGGCGAAGCGGTCCTTGCGTTTGCCTTCGACCTCGAACATCTTGCCCTGCCCGAAAACCTGGCCTGCCACCTTCCGGTCGGTCGGGATCAGGATGTCGAACTCGGCGGTGGCGCTGAGCGGACCGCCGCCGCAGGCACGCAGCGCGTGGACGGCGCGAACCTGGACGTCGACCCGCGTGATCAACGCCGACTGATCATGCAGGTTCTCCACGGCGACATCCACCGCGGCGGCGCTGATCGAGGCGTCGGCCGCCGGTTCTTCTTCACCTTCCGACATCTTCATCGGGATCTTGTCGAGCGAAGTCGCCTCGTACGAAACGATCCGCAGTTCCGAGGTGAGCGCGGCGGAGTCCTGATCGAAAGCCGCCGTCGCGATGAGAACGGAAGCCACGCTCGCGACCAGGCCGACGACGCTGACGATCGCCACGAACAGCGGCGAGACGTACCACTTGGGCGGAGGCGCCGGTCTCGCTCCGCGCCTGTTTTTCCGTGACATCACCCGGTGATCTCCTTCGTCGGCTGGCCGCTCCGCACAGGAGTCGCCCCGACTTCCCAGGTGTTACAAGGCTTCCGCGATCACGGCAGGACGTCAGCCGCCGGTCACCAACCGGCCGAGCAGCGACTCGGCGTCCTTCGCCAGCTCATCCCCCGCGCCCTCTTCGCCGGCGAGATGGTGCAGCAGCGCCTGCTGGAACAGGCCATCGAAAGCGGCGTAAGCGACCGGCCGCGTCACGACCGGGGACGCCCCGGCGAGTTCGGCGTAGCGCTCCACGACGCGCCAGATCATCGCCTGCCGCTGAGCGTCGATCTCGAGCACGTCGGCGCGGAAAGCCTCCTCGAACAGACTCTGGTTCCGCAGGTCGTACCACAGCCGGTGCATGACGGCGTCGGCTCGCAACGTGCCCGCCATCGCGGCACCGAAACCCCGTTCGAGATCTTCGGCCGACTGCGCCGTGGCCACGGCCTCGTCGTAACGGGTCACGCAGACTTCTTCGAATTTGCGGACCGCGTAGGTCAGCAGCTCCACCTTGTCGGTGAAGTAGTAGTGCAGCACCCCGTGCGAGAAGTTCGACTTCTGCGCGATCTCCCGCAGGCTCGTCCTGGCGTACCCCAGTTCGGACAACGCCTGCAGCGTGGACTCCGCCAGTTCCGCCCGGCGCTGGGCGAACTTGTCCACGCTCCGGCGTGCGATCCGCTCGCTCGTCTCGGTCACCACGAGTTCCCGTCGGTCCGGAGCCCGCGCCTGTCGCGGGCCCCACAGTCTAGCGTCGCGGAAACCTTGACGACTGTCCAAGAAAATCTTGACGATTGTCCAAAACAAGCTCAGGATGTGACCCACACCGCAACCGCGGACCGTCTCAAGGAGGAGAAGTCCATGGGTTCGTACGACCTTTCGGGCCGGAAAGCCCTGGTCACGGGTGGAGCGCAGGGCCTGGGAGCCGGAATGGCCGAAGCGCTCGCCCTGGCGGGCGCCTCGGTGGTCATCGGCGACGTCCAGGAGGATCTCGGGCGCGCCACCGCCGACCAGATCAAGCAGAAAGGCGCCACCGCGGGCTTCGTCCGGCTGGACGTCACCGACGAGCAGAGCTGGGAACAGGCCGTCACCGCGGTCATCGGCGAACTCGGCGGGCTGGACATCGTGGTGAACAACGCCGGTGTCGAGATCACCGGGCTCGTCGCCGACCTGGACCCCGCCGACGTGCGCAAGATGCTCGAGGTCAACGTGCTGGGCACCGCCCTCGGCGTGAAGCACGCCTTCCGCGCGATGCGGCCCGGCGGTCCCGCGGGCGCCGGTGGCGCCGTCGTGAACATCGCCTCGGTCGCCGCGACCATCGCCTTCCCCGGTATCGCGGGCTATTCGGCGACGAAGTCGGCGGTCGACCGCCTGACCAGGGTGGCCGCGATGGAGGCCGGGAAACTCGGCTACGGCGTGCGCGTCAACTGCGTCTACCCCGGTCTCGTCCCCACCCAGATGGGCAATCAGCTCGCGCAGGACGTCGTCGAGGTCGGCCTGTTCCCGAGCGTCGAGGACGCCATCGGCGCGGTCGTCGGGCAGACTCCAGCCGGACGGCTCGGCGAGGTCGCGGACATGGCCGACGCCGTCGTGTTCCTCGCCTCCGACGCGGCCCGCTTCATCACCGGGGCCGGGCTCCCGGTCGACGGCGGCATGGGCATGTGACCGGAAGGACGAGCGCGTGCGACTGACCGACTATCTCGACAAGGGCGCTTCCCTCGATCCGGCGGCGCCCTGCCTCACCATGGGCGACGTGTCCCTCAGCTACGGCGACGTACGGGAACAGTCGTGGCGAGTGGGGCGGGCGCTAGCCCGGTCCGGCGTCCGGCCGGGCGACAAGGTGGCGATCCTGTCCGGGAACGATCCCCGGTCGTTCGGCTGCGTTTTCGGCATCAGCCGGGCCGGCGCCGTGTGGTGCCCGGTCAACCCGCGCAACGAGGCGGCCGAGAACACGGACCTGCTCGACCTGTTCGACTGCACCTGTCTGCTGGTGCAGGAGTCCTTCGCGCCGCTCGTCTCCCGGATGCTCCCCGGCTTGCCGAAACTGTCCACAGTGGTCTGTCTCGACGGCTCGATGCCCGGCGCCGTCCCGTTCTCCGACTGGATCGACGGCGTCGGCGCCGAACCGTGGGAGGAGACGCCGCCGGACGACCTGGTCCTGCTCGTCGGCACCGGCGGCACCACCGGCCGTCCCAAGGCGGTGATGCTCAGCGGTACGAACGTCGAGACGATGTCCGCGCTCACACTGATGAGCTACCCGTTCGCCGGACGCCCTCGCTACCTGGCGCTCGCGCCGCTGACGCACGCGGCGGGTGTCCTCTGCTTCCCGGTCATGACGCTCGGCGGGGAGATCGTGGTCATGCCCTCCCCCGATCTCGGCGAGTTCCTCGCCCTGGTGGAACGCCGCCGGATCACGCACACCTTCCTGCCGCCGACGCTGATCTATCTCCTGCTCGACAACCCGGCGCTGGACACCACCGAACTCTCGTCACTGCAATGCCTCTGGTACGGCGCCGCCCCGATGTCGGCCACCAAACTCGCCGAAGCGATCACCCGGGTCGGCCCCGTCTTCGGGCAGTTGTTCGGACAGAGCGAGGCCCCGATGATGATCTCCACCCTCTCCCCCGCCGAACACGTCCGTCCCGACGGATCGCTTGCCCTCGAACGGTTTTCCTCCGCGGGCAGGCCCACCCCGCTCACCCAGGTCGCGATCATGTCCGGCACGGGCGAGCTGCTCCCGCCCGGCGAACGCGGCGAGATCGTCGTCCGCGGTTCGCTGGTGATGCCCGGGTACTACCGGAATCCCGGGGCGACGGCGGAAGCGAGCGCGCACGGCTGGCATCACACGGGCGACATCGGGTACCTCGACGAGGACCACTTCCTCTACATCGTCGACCGCGCCAAGGACATGATCATCACCGGCGGCTTCAACGTCTATTCGGCCGAGGTCGAGCAGGCGCTCATGACCCATGAGGCAGTGCGGGACTGCGCGGTGATCGGGCTGCCGCACGAGAAATGGGGCGAGCAGATCACCGCCGTGGTCCAGCTCCACGCGGGCCGGGAAGCGCCCGCCGTCGAACTCCGCGCCGCGGTCAAGGAACGGCTCGGCAGCATCAAGACCCCCAAGGAGATCCTGATCTGGCCGGATCTCCCCCGGTCCAAGATCGGCAAGGTGCTCAAGACCGAGATCCGGAAAGTCTTATTGGACAACGACTAGCGTCGCGCGAGTTCCTCTGCGGTCGGCAAAGGCCACTCGTAGCGTTCCTTGGCGATGCGGAGGTGGACCCAGGTCTCCGCGGTCACCACGTCGGGCCTGCCGCTGATCTCCTCCAGCGTCCGGTCGAGGTCGCGGGCGGACTGCGCCGCGATGGTGGCGACGACGTCGAACCGGCCGATGGTCCTGGCGAGGAACTCGGTGTCGTCGCGCGCGGCGAGCGCCGCGGTCACGGCGTCCCCGGCGCCCCGCACGTTCAGGCCGATCCCGCAGACCAGGCCGGCGTCCGGGCGGGCGCGGCTGAGCACCGGCGCGATCCGGATGACGTCGTGCTCCACGAGGTAGCGCACCCGGGTGCGCGTGGCCGAGGGTGACAGCCCGACATGTTCGGCGGTGCGCGCGAAACTCTCCCGGCCGTCGGCCTGCAGCCGCAGCATGATGGCGAGGTCGCGGTCGTCCAGCCGCAACCAGGGCGGCAGCGGACGGCCGGGCATGAACAGGCCCTTGACCACGTCCACGTAGACGAGGGTGTTGACCTGCTCCACCTCCGGCAGGCCGCGGATGTCCGCCACCGTGCGGTAGAGCGCCGGGGAGTCGGGCAGGCGGAGTTCGGCGACGGTCTGGTACTCCCCACTCACCGCGGAGACGAACGCCGCGGCAGGCAGCGCCGCGATGGCGTCCGTCGTCGCCTGGGACCGGCCCGAGGTGCGGATCGCGAGATGCGCGTACGCGGTGAGGCCGAGGAACTCCGGATGGACCGCGGCGATCACGTTGAGCGAACCATCGGTCTTCAGCTGCTCCAGCCGGGCCGAAACGGCCGAACGCGACACACCGATCCGCTTGGCCAGATCGGCCACGCTCATCCGACCGTCCGCGCGCAAGGCCGCGACCAGCGCGTCGTCCACGGTGATTCTCCTCTACTGGATTTCCGACGGCGAGGCGCACCATATCATCGGCCGATGACCCCTCAGAGCAGCAGAGATATACCGTTATGCACCCGATTTCCGTCATATCGATTGTGAATACCGTCAGTACACGAGTGATCTGATTGCCTCACCCGCCGTCGTCGTTTACCTTCACCGCCGCGACCCCCGCCTTCACCGTCGAACCCCAGGAGTCCGCGCGATGCGCCTGTTGCCCCTCGATCGTTCAGTCCTCGACGCGACAGCGACGATCCTGCTTCCCGAAGAACTGGTGACCGTCGACGACGCCACGGAAGGCGCGGACGCGGTCCTGGTGTTCGGCGAGGAGATCGCCGCGGTCGGCTCGGTGGACGAGTGCCGCGCCCGTGCGGCGAGCCTCGGGCACCCGGATCCCGAGGTGCGGCGGCTGCCGGGCACGCTCCTGCCCGGTTTCATCGATCCGCACGCGCATCCGCTGATGTACGGGCAGATGATGACCTGGGTGGACTGTGGTCCCGAGCGGGCTTCGACCATCCCCGAGATCGTCGCGCTGCTGCGTGAGGCGGCCGACAGCACTCCGGCAGGCAGGCCCGTCCGCGGTTACGGCTACGAACACCGCAACCTCGCCGAGAAACGCCATCCCCGCTCCGAAGAGCTCGACGCGGTCGCCGATGACCGCGAGGTCTACCTCATGAACGCCAGCGGGCACGGCGGCGTTGTCAACGGCTTCACGTTGCGGCGCAACGGCGTCACCCGCGACACCCCGGATCCCGACGGTGGCGTGTTCTTCCGGGACGAGCACGGCGAACTCACCGGAGAGCTTTCGGACGCGGCGTGCAACATCCTCACCGGGGTCACCGGCGTGAAGGTCGGGCGGCACGGGCCGAACTTCCACCTCGAGGACGAACCGGAGGAGCACGCGCGGCAACTGGCCGCCGCGCAGGAGAAGTTCCTCGCCGCGGGCGTGACCGCGATCGGCGACGCCCAGGTCACGCGTCGCGAATTCGATATGTACCTGAGGCTGGACGAAGCCGGGCGGCTCAAGACGCGTGTGCACATGTACCTGCTGTCGCATCTGCTCGACCAGGCCCTGGAAATGGGGCTGCACGGCGCTTTCGGCACCGCTCGGCTCGCTTTCGCGGGCATCAAGTTCTACGCCGACGGCACGCTCGGCGGGTGGACCGCGTACTTCCCGGACGGCTACGTCGGCGACCCGTGCCGCACCGGACAGCTCTACCACGACCCCGAGGACTACTCCGCGCTGATCGCCAAGGCGCACGAGGCCGGGCTCCAGACCGCGACCCACGCCCAGTCCCCCGACGCGATCGCGATGGTGCTCGACGCCATCGAGGACGCGCAGCGGCGAAATCCCCGGCCTGACGCCCGGCACCGCATCGAGCACTGCGGGCTGCCGTCGCCGGAGCAGATCGAGCGGATGGCCACGCTCGGCGTCCACCCGGTCAACCAGCCCCAGCACTACTTCAACTGGGGCGAAGGTGTCACCGACGCCGTCGGCACCCCCGGCGAGCGGTTCAACCCCCTCGGCGAGTTCCAGGCGGCGGGCGTGCCGGTCACGCTCAGCTCGGACGCCCCGGTCGCCGAGCCGAACCCGCTCGAAGCCATCCAGACCGCGGTCACCAGGACGACCCGGCGCGGTCACCGGCTCGGCGGGGACGAGCTGCTGATCGACGTCCGCTCCGCCGTCGCCGCGCACACCATCGCCGGCGCTCGCGTGCTCGGCCGTGAACGCGACCTCGGCTCGATCACCCCCGGCAAACGCGCCGATTTCGTGCTCCTCGGCGAGAATCCCCTCACCTGCGACCCCGCCCGGATCGCGGGCATCGAGGTGCTGGAAACCTGGATCGACGGCGAGGTGGCCCGATGACCGTCCGAACCGACACCCAGTCGCTCCGCCGTGCCCGCCGGGCCGGGCTCGCGGCCTTCGTCGGCACCACGATCGAGTGGTACGACTTCTACATCTACGCCACGGCCGCGAGCCTCGTCTTCGGCACCGTGTTCTTTCCCGCGACGGGCGACCGGCTGACCGGGGTCGCGGCGGCCTTCGCCACCTACGCTGTCGGGTTCTTCGCCCGGCCGCTCGGCGGCATCGTGTTCGGGCACATCGGCGACCGGATCGGCCGCAAGACCGCGCTCGTGGTGACCCTGACCATGATGGGGGCGGCCACCTTCCTGGTCGGCTGTCTGCCCGGATACGGCCAGATCGGCGCGTGGGCGCCCATCCTGCTCGTGGTGCTCAGGTTCGTCCAAGGGCTGGCCGTCGGCGGCGAATGGGGCGGCGCCGTGCTCATGGCCGTGGAACACGCGCCACCGGGCAAGAAGACCTTCTACGGCGCCTTCGCGCAGGCGGGGAATCCGGCGGGCGCGTTGCTGGCGACCGGCCTGTTCAGCCTCCTGAGCATCGGCGGCACCGAATGGCTCGGCACGGTGGGCTGGCGGATCCCCTTCTTCGCGTCCGTGCTGCTCATCGGCGTCGGGCTCCTCGTGCGCCTGAAGGTCGAGGAGTCACCGGTCTTCGAGGAGACCACCGAGGACACCGGCGTCCCCATCCTGTACGCGGTGCGGACGAACTGGAAACCGATCCTGCTGGGCATCTGCGTGCTGCCCGTCGCGGTCGGCGGCTACTACCTCGTCACCACTTTCGCGACGGCGTACGCGACAGACCCGGCCGTCGGCGTCTCCGAATCGCTTGTGCTCAACGCGCTCACCATCGCCGCCTTCGTGGAACTGGCCGTCAGTTTCGGCGCGGCCTGGCTCGGCGATCGCTTCGGCCGGGTGCGGGTGGTCGTCATCGGCCTTGTCGGTGTCGCCGTGCTCGCGGCCCCGCAGTTCCTGGTGCTCTCGACCAAGAACGCGGTGCTGATCATCGCGGCGTTCGTCGCGATGCGCCTGGCGATGACGGCGACCTACAGCCCGATCGCCGCCATCCTGTCGCAGATGTTCCGCCCGCGAGCGCGGTACACGAGCATTTCGCTGTCCTATCAGCTGGCGGGCGCGCTCTTCGGCGGTCTCTCCCCGCTGGCGTCGACGCTGCTGTTCCAGGCAACCGGCAGTGTCTGGCCCGCCATCGGCCTGCTGATCGGCATGTGCGTGCTCAGCATCGCCTGTGTGCTGGCCGCGCCGCAGCACACCGACGACGTCTAGCGGATGCGGAAGCGCCGCATGAGCTTCAGCCCCGACAGCATCCCCTCGACGTACTTCTCGTAGGTCTGGCCGCCGCGGGGGCCCATGACCTGTTTCTTGAGCACCGCCACGTTCTTGACGTCGGTGTACTTGAGCAGGCCCTGGTCCCCGTGGCGGGCGCCGACGCCCGAGTTCTTGACGCCGCCGGACGGCGTCCCCTTGGCGGCGTACGCGGTCGCCAGGATGTCGTTGATGTTGACGTTGCCGGACTCGATCCGCGCGGCCACGGCACGGGCGGCGTCGACGTCACCACCCCAGACCGAGGCGTTGAGGCCGTACTCGGTGTCGTTGGCGAGCGCGACGGCCTCGTCGACCGTGGCGTACTTGTGCAGTGCGACAACGGGTCCGAAGGTTTCGGTGACGCCGCAGAGCATCTCCTTCGTGACGCCTTCGAGGATCGTCGGTTCGAAGAACGCCGGGCCGAGGTCGGGCCGGGGCTTTCCTCCACAAAGGACGGTGGCGCCCTTCTCGACGGCGTCCTCGACGTGTGACTTGACGCGGCTCATGTGGTCGACGGAGACGAGCGAGCCCATGTCGGGGCCGAAGTCGTAGGCGGCGCGGACGTCGAGGGCCTTGGTCTTGGCCACGTACGCGTTCTTGAACTCCTCGTAGCGGGATTCCGGCAGGTAGATCCGCTCGATGTGCATGCAGATCTGCCCGGTGTTGCCGAAGGCGCCGAAGATCGCGCCCTGGACGGCCTCGGCCAGGTCGGCGTCTTCGAGCATGATCATCGGGTTCTTGCCGCCGAGTTCGAGGCAGCAGCCGATGAGGTTGCGGCCCGCCCGTTCGCCGATCACCCGGCCGGTGGCGGTGGAACCGGTGAACATCACGTAGTTCGCCTCGTCGATGAGCGTGGGTCCGACGTCCGGGCCTTCGCCGCACACCACCTGGAACAGCCCCTTCGGCAGTCCGGCTCGCTCCAGCAGCTCGATGCCGTACAGCGGGGAGAGCGCCGTCTTGTTGTCGGGCTTCAGCACGACCGCGTTCCCGGCCATCAGCGCCGGGATGGCGTCGGAAATGCCGGTGGCGAAAGGGAAGTTCCAGGGCGCGATGATGCCGACCACGCCCTTGGGCTGCCGGACCTCGGTCGAGGTCGTCAGGAACGGGACCGGTCCCCCGCGTTTGGCCGGCGCCAGCAATTTCGCCGCGCGGGTGAGGTAATGGCTCATCACCATCGCCGGATCGCAGGTCTCTTCGATCGCCATCCGGCGGTTCTTGCCGCTCTCGACCTGGATGAGGTCGGTGACGGCCGGCGCGTTGTCGACGAAGAGGGTGTGCGCCCGTTTGAACACCTCCAGCCGCCTCTTGAGCGGCGTGGCGGCCCACTTCTCCTGTGCGGCGCGTGCCGTGGTGAACGCCTGCTCGATGTCGGCGGGTGTCGACTGGGGCAGTTCGACGAGCAGGTCGCCGGTGTAGACCTCGGTGAGCTTCCAGGTCGCGCCGGACGAGCCCGGCACCCGGGCGACGATCCGCCGTAGGAACGCGTCGGTCACCGACGCCGGACGGGTGAGCGCGAGCGGTGTGACGGTCATGGCCCTCTTTCCGTCGGTCAGTTGTCCGAGAGCACGAGCTGCGCGCCCATCTCGCCGATCATGATGGCGGGCGCGTTGGTGTTGCCGCCGGTGATCGACGGCATGATCGAGGCGTCGCAGACCCGCAGGCCTTCGACGCCGCGGACCTTGAGGTCGGGACCGACGACCGCGAGCTCGTTGACGCCCATCCGGCAGGTGCCGACGCCGTGGTAGACCGAGGTCGCGCGGTTCAGGATCGCGTCGCGCAGCTCCTGGCCCTGGAGTGCCTTGCCCGGGTGGAGTTCTTCCTTGATCGAGCCGTTGAACGCCTTCGAAGCGAAGATCTCGCGGACCATCTCCGAGCCTTCGCCGAGCACCTCGAGATCGGCCGGGTCGGACAGGTACTGGAAGTCGATGAGCGGCGCCGCCGTGGGATCGGCCGACGCGAGGCGCAGCGTGCCGCGGCTCTTCGGGTAGATCAGCGTGGTCAGCACGGTGAGCGCGGGCCGCTTGTCGACGTCGTGCCGGATCGGCGCGTCCTGGTTGGGCGTCACGTACGCCCACGGCAGGAGGTGCAGCTGGAGGTCGGGGACCTCGGTGGCCTGGGAGGTCTTGAGGAACGCGACCGCCTCGAAGACCGAATTCGCCAGGAAGGTCGTGCCCGGCCGCATCAGCTCCTTGACCATGCCGGTCGCGAAGTACGGCGGCGTGCCCTTGTTCTTGCTCGACGACGCGCGGAAGGTCAGCGCGTGGAACATGTGGTCGTGCAGGTTGTCGCCGACCGGCAGGTCCGCGACGACGTCGATGCCGTGTTCCTTCAGGTGTTCGGCGTGGCCGATCCCGGACAGCATCAGCAGTTGCGCGGAGCCGACGAAGCCGGCCGAGAGGATGACCTCCTTGCCCGCGCGCAGGGTGCGCCGGCTCCCGTCCGCGTCGACGACCTCGACGCCGACCGCGCGGCCGTTCTCGATGAGGACCTTCTTCGCCAGCGCCCCGGACTGGACCTGCAGCGTGGCGGGCGCGAGACCGTGGATGTACCCGCGAGAGGCGCTGTAGCGCAGGCCGTCGGCGGCGTTCTGCTGCATCCGGCTGACGCCCTCTTGCGACTCGGCGTTGTAGTCGTCGAGGATGTCGCAGCCGATCGCGTCGGCGGTCGCCTGGACGAACTGCAGCGTGCCTTCCTGCGGGATCTTGTTGCGGGTGACCCGGATCGGTCCGCCCGCGCCGCGGAACTCGCTCTCGCCGTCCTCGAAGTCCTCCATCCGCTTGTACGCGGCGTTGACGCTGTCGGCGTCCCAGCCCTTGTTGCCCTCGGCGGCCCAGGAGTCGAAGTTCGCGCGGTTGCCGCGCACGTAGACCATGCCGTTGATGGAGCTGGAGCCGCCGACCACCTTGCCGCGGGGCACCGGCATCCGCCGATCGAGAACATGTTTCTGTGGCACCGAGTAGTAGCCCCAGTCGAAGGGTTTCTTGAGCTGGGGCACCGCGTGCATCGGGCCGACCAGGCCCGGTTTCTTGACCAGCATCCGCTCGTCGGTCTTGCCCGCCTCGAGCACGATCACGCTGGCACCGGACGCCGCCAGCCTGCCCGCGATCGCGGCACCCGAGCTGCCCGATCCGACGACCACGTAGTCGGCCTCGTCGCCGCGCGCAGCCCTGTTCGCCATTTCCGCTCCTCGGTCCGCCCACCGTCCAGAACTATAACCTGTTCTAGTTCGGCCACCGTATAGCGAGACCGGCCGGTTACGCAATGGCGCTTCTCGCCGTCCGCGCGGACGCCTTAGTCGCATAGTTGAAATCTGAACCTAATCCGATTATTCCAGTCATCGCGCGAGTGGATCACTCCTGCGGATTCCGCAGCACCAACCGACCTGAACAGCACTTTTCGACGACTCGCATACTTTCGGTAGTCTCGCCTGTTGTCAGCGTGGCCATGGCTCCGTAAAGTGATTAATCGCAAACGCTTCGACAGGGAGGGTCGACGGATGCGAGGGGTCGTACTACTGGCCTTGGCGGGCACCGCCGTGGCCTACGTCGTGTTGACGTTGGAAGTCTGGGCCTTGCTCGTCGGATTCAGCACCTGCGCCGCCGCGACGCTGGCGTGCGTCGTGCTGAAGAAGTGAGCCCTGAACGCGCGACCGGCCCGCACGCGACCACGTGCGGGCCGGTCCGTCGGCTCAGCGCAGCGGTTCGAGAGCCTTCGCCAGGGGCTCCAGAACGGCGGGGGTGTGCGGCGGCGGCAGGTAGATGATCGCCAGGTCGACACCCGCTTCGCCGAGGGCCTCGGCGTCCGCGGCGACCTTGGCGTAGTCACCGTCTACGCCGAGGCGGACGTGCGAGGACAGCGTGATCTCGCTCGGGTCCCGGCCGATGTCCGCGCAGTGCCGGTGCAGGACCTCGCGCTTGTGCGCGAACTCTTCCGGTGTGCCGCCGACGAAATTCCAGTGCTGGGCGTATTTCGCGGCCGTGCGCAGGGTCCGCTTCTCGCCGCTGCCGCCGATGCAGATCGGCGGGTGCGGCTTCTGCACGCCCTTCGGTTCGCAGCGGGCGTCGGTCAGCTGGTAGTGCTCGCCCTGGAAGGTCGTGGTCTCCTGGGTCAGCAGCCCGACGAGGACCTCGCAGCCCTCCTCGAACCGGTCACTGCGCTCCTTGATCGTGCCGAGTTCCATGCCGTACGCGCCGGACTCCTCTTCGTTCCAGCCGGCGCCGATCCCGATCTCCAGGCGTCCACCGGAAACGATGTCGAGCGTGGCGGCCATGTTCGCGAGCAGCGCGGGGTGCCGATAGTGGATCCCGCTGACCAGCGTGCCCAGCCGGAGCCGTTTCGTGGCCTGGGCGAGCGCGGTGAGGGTCACCCACCCCTCCAGGCACGGACCGGTCGAATCGGAGAAAATGGGATAGAAATGGTCGAAGGTCCAGCCGGATTCGAAGAGTTCGATCTCGTCGGCGACCTGCCAGACGGCGAGCATGTCGGACCAAACGGTGTCCTGGGGCGAAGTCTTGATGGCGAAGCGCATGATCATGATCGTAAACCTGGAGTTCCTCGAGCATCGGTCACCGATCGGGGTCGCCCGACCCACGATCAGGTCCGCCACCGGCACCGGCGGGTGGACGTCGGCGCGAGGCCTACCGGAGATGTCGATCTTCGGCTTAACGTCGAAGGATCCCGACTCTCCCGAAAGGACTCGTCCATGCGCGCACGGAGCGTTTTCCTCGCTGTCACAGGCGTTGCCGCCCTGCTCCTCACGATTCCGGCGACGGCTTCCGCGGCCGAAGGCGAATTCACCTACCGCTACTACGACGAACACGAAGAGATCCAGGTCGGCGTCCTGGTCGATCCGCCCAGCGGGGAGTGCATCGAGATCCCCGAGATCGCCGACTGGGACGTCGACGCCTTCCGCCCGCGCAACGACACCGACTCGACCGCGGTGGTGTTCCTGGACGACGATTGCTCGAGCGATTCCTACTTTTCGCTCCGCCCCTATGGTGGCCGCGGCTCGGACAGACTTCTGCTGCGCTCGGTGATCTTCAGCTAGTCCCGGTGAGAATGGTCAGCCCGTAGGCGGACAAGATCCGGTTGACCGGGACGAAGTACGTGGTGCCGCCGCTGGAGCAATTCCCGCTGCCGCCGACCAGCACTCCCTGTGCCTGCGTTCCGCTCACGAACGGCCCGCCGTTGTCCCCGGGCTCGGCGCAGACGGACGTCCGGGTCAGCCCGGTCAGCGTTCCCCAGGGAAAGGTGATCGACTGGTTCTTCCCTTGGATGGTTCCGCACCGCCAGCTGGTCGTCGAGCCGTATCGGCACACCGACGCGCCGACCGCGGCTTCGGCCGAGCCGGTGATCGTCACCCGGCCGTCCGTGGGCGGAATGGATCCCACGAGCCGCCAGTCGGTCGTGTTGGTCACCCGGATGACGATCGCGCCGGTCGGCGGCATTTGTTCCGCCACGACCACCCCGACGACGCGCCCCGCGCTGCGGACGGTGTCGCCTGCCTTGCCGCAAGCGGAACTCGCGATGAGGTAGCCGGTATTACCCGAGACGGCGGCGAATCCCGCCGTGCACCGGGACGAAGCACTGTTCTGCAGCACGCTCCCGCCGCCGAGCGGGGCGGGAGCGTGCGCTTGCGCGGTGGGCGGCGAGGCCAGGCAGAGAGCCAGGACCAGGCCGAGCAGATAGCGGAATCGGGGCAGTCTCATGGGACCTCCGATGGCCGGGGATTGCGTCGATCGTAACCACGCCGGCCTCCCCCGCCATCGGCCGAATCGCGCATTTCAGCGCCAGCCGAGCTCCGGCGCCACGTGGGTGAGGATGCTTTCCAGCACGTGCGCGTTGTACTCGACGCCGAGCTGGTTCGGGATGGTCAGCAGCAAGGTGTCCGCGGCCTGGATCGCCTCGTCCGCCTTGAGCTCCCGCACCAGCTCGTCCGGCTCGGCGGCGTACGACCGCCCGAAGATCGCCCTGGTCGTCTCGTCGATCATGCCGACCTGGTCGCGCGAGTCGCGATCGCGGCCGAAGTAGGCGCGGTCGAGGTCGCTGGTCAACGCGAAGATGCTGCGGCTGACCGACACCCGCGGCTCACGCTCGTGACCGGCCTCTTTCCAGGCTTCGCGGTAGGCCTCGATCTGCTTGCGCTGCTGAACGTGCAGCGGCTCCCCCGTCTCGTCGTCCTTGAGAGTGGAACTCTGCAGATTCATGCCCAGCTCCGCAGCCCAGACCGCGGTCGCGTTCGAGCTCGATCCCCACCAGATCCGGTCGCGCAGCCCCTCGGAGTACGGCTCGAGCCGGAGCAGCCCCGGCGGATTGGCGAACATCGGACGCGGGTTCGGCTGCGCGAACCCCTCGCCGTCGAGCAGCTTGAGGAAGACCTCGGTGCGCTGCCGGGCCATGTCGGCCGCCGTCTGCCCCTCCGCGGGCCCGTAGCCGAAGTAGCGCCAGCCGTCGATCACCTGCTCCGGGGATCCCCGGCTGACCCCGAGCTGCAGCCTCCCGCCGGAGATGAGGTCGGCCGCGCCGGCGTCCTCGGCCATGTACATCGGGTTCTCGTAGCGCATGTCGATCACGCCGGTCCCGATCTCGATCTTCGACGTCCGGGCACCGATCGCCGACAGCAACGGGAACGGACTCCCCGCCTGACGCGCGAAGTGGTGCACGCGGAAGTACGCGCCGTCCACGCCGAGCTCCTCGGCCGCGACGGCCAGGTCGATCGACTGGTGCAGGAAGTCGGCGGCGGACCGGGTCTCGGAGTGCGCACTCGCCGACCAGTGGCCGAACGAGAGAAAGCCAATCGTCTTCACGCCCGTGTAAGCGCCCGATGCCCGGGTTTGATTCCCTGACGCGGGTAGCGAGATGATCTAGAACGCAGAAAGGCGGACGGTCGATGTGACCATCCGCCCACCCCGTAGGGTTAATGCGTGTGTCCGAGGGGCGAGTTGCTCACTATCCACACGTCTTCACCTTTCCGGATGAGGTGCAACTCTTCGATCGAAGCGTGCGTATCGATCGAGATTGATGCCGGGCGCGGTTGCGAACGGACCGCGCTGCACCTGCAGGCCTGCTTCGCCGGTCATTCGGCGCTGGCGGAACGTCGAGGACGTGATGGACACGCTGGTGCTCGCAGAGCTGGATATGCACCAACCACCCGCACCCAGATCGACAATTCGCAGCTGAGTTCCTCCCGGTGCTGGACATACACGGATCCCGCCCGGCTGGCCAGCTTCCAGTTGAAGCCGCTCGACTGCGGGGGGGGCCACCTTGCGGAAGATGACGTTCCGCAGCCGCTCGGCCGAGTCTCGATGAACTTGACTGCAACCAAGCGTCGTCGAATCACTCCCGGATGCAAATTCGACACAAGCGCGGGCCCAGCGCAGAGAACGGCTCACCGAACCGGTTGTGCCGCGCAGGAGAGACAGTTTCACTGCGAAGGTGCGTCTCGCGGTGAAGGGTCGTGCCGACGTGGTGCGCTCGGGTATCAAAGGGTTAGGTGAGGTGGTTCGGACTGCAGCTGTCGGCGAAGGCAGTCCTTGGCAGGCCTTGCGCAGGAGCCGCGACCCGGATCAGCAACCACGCCCGCAGTCTGCTCGCCGGCATCCTCCCGCCTCGAACGCGTCCTCGGCTCAAAGTCGACCAATGCCCGACTGCATGAGCGCGGAACACATATCCGTTATGCTGGGGGGTTCCGCCAACCTGGTAGCTACATCGTTATCAATCTGGCAAAGACAGCGACGAGATCAGGTCTCAGTAGCACACTGCGGATCTTCGATCCTGCGATTTATAAATTTGTGATGCTCGTCACGGTTCGGCGTATAGGTGAATTTGCCGTCAGTCATGTCGACAAGCACGGTGCCAGCGCAACACAGGGTTTTCGATTTTGCAAGACTTGGCCACCCTGCGACTTCTCCAGCTTCGGAGCTGCCGGGCGTAATATCTTCGACTTGACAATGCTTACTTAGCTGGGTACAGGTTATGTGAGCTTTGGGTGCTGCCCTCCGTACGCCTCGGAGAATGTTCAAATCTGGGTTCTTGTAGGAAATGTCCCGTCCCATAGAGAACACAACGACCTTCGGGTCTACAGAGCGAGTGAACCTCGAAGCAAAATCCTCATCGCTTGGCCCGTATGCGTGCCCCCCGTGATGCGGAAAAACTAGAACGTCTGCGTTGAGTACCGTTTCCTCATTCGCTATCTCGTTAAACCCGGCGCTGTCAACATCACCTGCAAGAAGAACACAGGGCCTATCGGCAAGTAGAACGCGAATTACAGCGGACATTCCATTGGTTGTCATTTCGCCCATGGGATGACCCTTTGCTGTCGCCTGGCCAGCGATTGCACGACTTACGGAAGGATGGATCACTTCGATACTTACTCTGCCGAAATCCAGATCGCCCGATGCGGCACTGTTAAGGTTTACCGAGAGCTTAATCTTCTTTGCTCGAACTAGGTTGTTAAGTTGATGTAGTAGATCAATGAACTTTTTGGTTGTCTTCTTGACGTCGGTATTAAGCCAGACCTTGTCGATACTGACTCGATCATCGCTAAGCAGCTGGCTGGCGCCGCCGACGTGATCATTATCGGCGTGCGAGAAAACCAAGTGACGTATCTCGGTGCAATCCTGCGCGGCGAGAGTTTCTGCAACATGTATGCCATGCGGAATATCAACTATCAAAGCCTCTTTGCCGTCCCGGATCACGGCACAATTTCCGTGACCAACATCGAGAACAACGGCTTGAAGTTCGCGCGCGCCCATTATCTCAACCATTCTTCTGGCAGGGCGGGCGACCTGTGAATATTCCTGAAGTACAAGTCGCCTTCGTCCTCGGCATAGATATTGACGTCAGCAATGAAGCGTTCATCTTTAATCTCAGTGGAGATAGGGCCGACAGCGTCGGTAAAAACTGACAGAGGCACTAGAACTTCTTTGTCGGGGTGCCAGCCGATTACGACCACTTCGGCCATCGGCTCTGGATGATCAACCTCCACCTGTGCGATTCTAACGACTGTCTGATACGGCTTGCGGTCTGGGGTAAATTTCTTGGCTAACTCACGGTCGGCGAGGGTGAGCGCGGCTCTGAGCGATACAGGATCGGAACCTTCTGTCCGTGTAATAAGTCGCGGAATGTTTGCGCGCCATTTGCGAACTTCGGCGTTAGTTCGCTCGTTAACACCGCTGCTGACTAAAATCGCTGGAATATTTGCTTGATTGAGCTTTGCCACAACCTCGGATCCCCAGTACGGAATATTCTTAAACTTTGTCAGGCGTAGATCGCAGATGGCGGCGGACGATGTCTCTGAAATTTCACGTATAAGCTCGTCTATGCTGTAGGGAAGATCAACTATGTTAGGATTAAAATCTGCGTCTTCAACCCCGTCGCTGAGCCTATCTTGCTCGTCGGGCTCGTCGTCAATAATCGCGACCGTATCTCCAGTCGAAAGCGTATGATGCACCATCGCCATTGCCCCTCTAAAGATGGAATCGTGATTCTATCAGAGAGGCTATCGACTCATCGCCCTGGGAAGCCGGATAACAAATTCAGCGCCGCCAAGCCTGCTTGATGCAAGTGCTTCGACCTCACCATCCATGTCTTGAACAATGTCTCGCACGATCGTTAAGCCAAGGCCAGTTCCGTCTTCGCGGGTCGTCTTTCCGGGTAGCCAGATATCTTTTACTGGTAGCTGGACTGTGTCTATCCCAGGGCCGTTGTCAAGGATGCGCATGGTCACTACTTCCTCGCTGTCTTCCGTGACCACTAAGATCGTTCGTTGTGCGTCGGCGAGATCATTTGGTCGAGTAAAAGCGTAGACAGCGTTAGCAAGAAGGTTGGCTACAATTGCTTCGATCAAAGCTACCATGGTGACAACTGGCGCACCTGCACTTGCCTGCTCAAGGGAAATAATTATGTTTGCTTGATCGAGATGTGGTTGGAAAATAGAAATTACGTCTGAAATAATTGGGTTAATATCGAGAGTCTGTGATTTTCTCTTCTGGCTCTCAAGTAGTCGTAGCGGTATATCTGCAAAGGTGCTTAATGAGGTGGCAGCTGTTGTGATCGCGGCAATCTGTTTAGCCAGGCGAGAATCAAATACAGCGTCCTCGATGAGTGACTTCGCCCTCCGCTCGACGACTTGAGCGGCCGATATTATCTGCCCAACCGGTCGTTTGGTTTCGTGTGCAAAGACTGCGGTCGTTGTTCCCACTGTTGCCAGAGTTCGATAAAGGAGCAAGTCTTGTTCAATAGTGTAGACCTTCTCGTCGTATGCTCGCCGCAGTTCCGATGTGGCACTTTGCAGTGCCTTGCGTTCTGCGGGCGATATGTTCTTTATTAGGTCCTGGACATTGCTCCAAGCTTGGCTTGCGCGAGACTCGGCATCTTGCTTCTCCTGTGTTCTCCTGTCTTCGCGAACTTGCAGGCGCCTGGTGGCTGCCCAGTCTAGAACATTTCGACCAAACTCCCTAAGGTCCATAAAAGAATAGTTTTCAAGGAAGCCCATTCTGTCTGTTTTAGGGGTGAGCTGATTTTCCTCATCCTGAACACTTATGCGCCCAATGGCAGTGTTTGTTGACGGGCGAAGTTCTGGGCTTCGGGCTCTCCGAAGGTTCATGTCGAGCCAGTCGTGGCCTTCGTCGCCGTATGGATGTACGCGTAGTCCGCGGTGGTATAGGTGAACCCCCCCGACTACCTTTAACCAATTGGCGACTTCACGTACCGCGCGCCTTGAGTTGCGAATCGTGAAGTCTTTTTTGCTGAGATTGAAAGTCCACAGTTCGAAGGTTGCTGCTGGGGCAAAGTAGCGTGGGATAGGCTGATTATTTCGACCAAACCCGCTAGAACTGATCTCCGAGTGATCAGCAGACGCAATTTCTTTGCCTCGCCAGTCCACGAGCTGCGCACTCGCTAAGCCATCTTCATCCAGGGTGGCTAAAATTTGATATTCGCACTCATCAAAATACTTGTCGTGAACTAGTCGTTCAAGGTCTCTAAATTTTGGTGCATCTAGAGTGACGGTAAACTCATCTGGCCCGTCGAAAGGCCCTGTGAGTAGAACCACCGAACGGGCCAGTCTGTCGATGTCTCGAGAGGAAAAACCTGTACGCAGGTCGAGTATCTCGATTACGGTTCCAGGTTCGGCTGTTGTTGAGTGCCTTTCGATTGTTAGGCCAACGTCCTCGACGGTCTCTGCTGAGGCGAAGTCCTCCCAGTCGATTTTGAGGACGTACTCAGTTCCAGGCTCTTCGCGTGGTCGGGTAGTCAAGACAACGTGGCGCCCTAGTCGGAGAGCCGCGAGACGCCCAAGTCCCTTCTCTCCAACTTTTCGGCGCCCGGTTCGACTCAAGGTCGATTCGGCCTTCGGTGATTTGCCTAGAAGTAGCCAGCCGTCTCGAATCTCGTTCGAGCGCATTCCATCACCGGTATCGCTGATGACAACTCTGCCGCCGGATGCATCCGCGTGTTGGAGTTCGACCGTGCACGTCTCAGCATCGGCATCGTAGGCGTTGCGTATCAATTCCATAACGCCTAGGTCTGGATGCGGGACGAGCTCTTCCCCTAGGCGTTGAAGTATGGCAGGAGCGAACCGCAGGTTTGCGATCGTCATAGCATCCCCCCTTCGAGAGTCCCTGCTGTCGCCGTGTCGTCGGCGAGGCTAGCTGTCACCCACAGTACTGTTAGACGCTAGATTCTGGCTACGATGATGATGAGGAGTTGCCGGTTGACAGCCGCATCTGAGAGTGCTCCGTTTGCGGCGCATAGTGACTCGATTGACGACATCCTTGCCGGGGTTCTGCGCGGCAAGGATGGTTACGAAGTTGCTACAGAGACGTACCTCAACGGTCGGGCATCGTCTGATGCTCGAGCATTGCTTCCGCTGGCGTTTCGGCGAAGGGTCGGTGCCTTCTTCACATCATCGCCGATCAGGGCTGAGGTAAGTGCAATCCTGGGTCGCCTGCCAGGCACGACGTACCTGGATCCAACCTGTGGCGCGGGCGACTTGCTGCTGACTGCGGCCGAGCAACTGCCTATCCAGGGTAACCTATTTGCTACCTTGAGTAGTTGGAACCGCTCACTGCAGGGCTGGGACCTTCATGACGAGTTCGTCCGGGCCGCCCGTCGACGTCTCGCGCTTTACGCAGCGTCACGTCACATCGCTGAACAGGGCAGAGTGCGTTCGTCCATTAGAGACTTTGATCGGGTCTTGACCTCCATAGAGACTGGTGATGCGCTTGCGCGCCTGAAGGCTGGCGAGGGGAAGCGAGCCGACGTCGTTGTTTTGAATCCCCCGTACACGAGGGTGTCCGCGCCGCCTGGCTCCACCTGGACTGGGGGGCGTACGTCGGCAGCGGCAGTCTTCCTGCTTGAGTCGCTCGGGTACTTGAATGCCGGAGGTCATCTGATAGCGATCCTTCCCGACTCGTTGAGGAGCGGCTCAAACTTCGAGAGATGGCGATCGGTAGTCGAAGCGCAGGCTGATGTCCTTGAAGTACGGAAGTTCGGTCTCTTCGACGACCATGCCGATGTCGATGTCTTCCTGTTGGTTCTCCGTGCCCGCGGGTACGGCCCACCTCGAACCATGACCTCCTGGTGGCGGAACACTGATGCCGACCTGAGGGTCGAGGACAAGTTCCTGGTACGTGTTGGAACTGTTGTGGATAACCGTGACCCGAAAGAAGGGCCCCCGACGCCGTTTCTTACTGCCCGAGATCTTCCGGCCCACAGTGACATGTCGGTGCCCAGCCGTCGTAGAGAGTTTGCTGGTCGACTCTACAAGCCCCCCTTCGTCGCTGTGCGACGTACTTCCCGTCCCAGCGCTGAGGGCGAGACTCGAATTAGAGGTGTCTTAGTAACTGGAACTGTGCCGATCGCAGTGGACAATCACTTACTTGTGCTAGAGCCGAGGCAAGGAGGCATCAGTGCTTGTAGGCAACTGATCGGGGTTCTTGCGTCAGGCGAGATTACAGAGATACTTAACGAACGTATTCGTTGCAGACACTTGACGGTCAGGGTTCTGAAAGAGCTGCCGTGGCAAGACTGAGGTCGCGGCATGAGTGGATAGTGTCTATGGATGATCCGTCGCCTATCGGTTGAGTAGCAATTTATTGATCCTGTAAATATTGGGCGCTGCGAATCCTCACGTAAACATCAGCACTCGCCGGAACATTGTCTTCTGTGTTCGATCGGAGCTGACCGTGTTCGGTGGCCTATCTGAACATCGGCCAGCGCAACCGTGGAATCCTCCTTGTCGAAGCCGAGGCTGGATCGTCATCGATGTTCAAGGTTGGCCAGGGGGTCGGTGAGCCACTCCTGAGTCTGTTGACGAGTGAGTGGCTTGTCGGCGATGCGTTCTAGTAGCCCGGCGTAGAACGAGATGTCATGGTCATTTTCCAGGAAGAGGCTTGTTGTGAGCTGTTGGAGGTGGAGTACCGAGCGGTGTTGATCTTGTTCGTAGATTGTGAACCCGGTGCGAATGTCAGTGACACTGGACTCTGCAGGAACAAGGTGAATGCGAAACTTGGGCAGCGACGACACGGGCAGAAGATGGAGCACTTGTTCATATGTAAGCAAGAGGTCCTGGTCGGTCAGGTCAAGCGTGTTCTGGTGCAGGTAGAAGGTGAAGGGCCCGACATTTTTAGGGACGTGGGCTGGCTAGCAAGTCGAGTTTGGACTGTCGTATCGACGGTGGATCCGCTCTCGTGTCCAACCCTGGCGAGCGCTTCGCGTATGGAGGTGCTCGATCTGGAGTTGCCGTGGGATTTCGACGGAGGCCTAAGCCGCGACCGACTGGCTGCCGCTGTCGAGCACTTTGACGAGTGGAAGGTCGTCGGGAAAGCCTATGGGTTGGCTTCTGGCCTGGTAGCCGTCGTCGGGGAGTCGGTCTAGGGCTACCAGGTCGTCGAGTTCGCGGGGGGCTTTCGCTCGGGCGAAGTAGATGGCGATGTCGCCCGCTTGGTAATTGCGGAGGCCGCTTTCCAGACGGGAGATGGTGGAGGCGGGCCAGCCGAGCATGCGGCTCATGTCGGTTGCGAGGTAGCCGGCGCGCATGCGGATTCGTCGTAGCTCAGCGCCGAGTTCCCTCTGCTTGGCGGTCGACAGCTGCGGTGTCTTCTTCGCTTTCACAGGTTCCTGCTCAAGGTCGTTGCGGGAGGCGGGTCGTCCCGCGAGGGCATGAGGTCGTCACAGGCGCTGTGACCGCACGAGATAGCGGCCTACCAGCGGAAACAACGTGTGTGACACGTGTCGGCTTGCTTCGTGCCCGTCACGTCGGCCGTGAATCGGCTCTGGAAGGGCGGTTTCGAGAGGTAGCGGTCAGTCGTCACGTCGGCGCACGAGGAGCGCCGTGTCGTGCGGTGACGAGTTGTGCGGCTGTGCCGACGATCGCTTGGAGGGTAGTTACGTGTGCGGTCAGTCGGTCGAGTCCGAGCTGGGTAAGGCGCAGCTTGGTGCGGTGACCTGCGCCCCGGACGGACACGTAGCCAGCTGCGGCGAGGCGCTCGACGTGGAGAGCGACACCGGTCGGCTTGATACGCAGAGCGTTCGCCAGAACCGCGTCTTCGTACCAGTGCAGGTCAGCGAGAAGGCACATCACGAACAGCCGGACCGGCAAGAGGGGAAGCGGGTCGAGGTCGCGGTGGGAAGAGGGAACCGCAGGGCGTGCCGGCTGCATTACTACTCGCCGTCCGCCGGTGCGGCAGAGTCAGGGTGGCAGACGCGGAGCCCTGGGGACGATCCGGCTGGGCTTCTCGGCAGCTCAAGTGTGCCAGGGGCGGAGGGCCGCCGCGGTGCGTGGCTGGGCTCTGCGGTGCGACACCACCGCGAGGGAGCTGGCGCGCGGAATACCGGAGCTCAACCGCGGGGCCGGGCCGTGGCGCGATGATCAGCTGGTCCGTCGTCAGGCGCCCTGCTGCGCATGGTGAACGGCGGCCATGATGACCCTATGTCATCAGTGGTCGCATTATGTGTTTTTGCCGGCTGACCTGCGGACTTGCATGCGGTGAGGGCTTAGCGTGAGGGCGTGAACCTATCGGACGGTAACCAATCATCTTCTCAATGTGCGTCAGCGTGACGATACGTACCCCCCTGATTCAGGCCCTCAGGCGGGGTATAGTCTCTTCTCATCAGCAAGTCCGAGTGGCGGAATGGCAGACGCGCTAGCTTGAGGTGCTAGTGTCCTTAACGGACGTGGGGGTTCAAGTCCCCCCTCGGACACCCGCATTATTCACACGCAAAGAGGTCGTCGCGTAGACGGCCTCTTTTTCGTTGTCGTACCGCAGGTCAAGCCTCAGATCCCGGTAGAGCTTCGCCAGTTTGCCCGGCTGACTGTCAGCGAGCGCTGCCCCGATGTCGCTGAGCGAGTCGATCATCGCGTAGGCCTCTGCATCGGTGATCCCTGCGGGCTCGCCCGCGGCCGCTCGATCCGCTTAGGCCTCGTTGATGCTCTCAACTAGCGCTGTCGGGTCGACCCCAGCAGCGATGGCGTCCTGAAACCGCCTGAGCTTGGCTTCCACCTCCTCCAACTGCTTGCTTGCGACTCCATCACCCTCGGCTCGCACTGCTGGCTGAGCGCCCACAAGCTGACTGACGGTCTGCTCGATCTTCTGCTGGTCGAACAACCCACCGATCCAGCCGTTTGCCACGTCCCGCAACGGCTCTTTCCGGAGATAAATCGTGGGCGGATGCGCAAGCAAGGCCGGTGCACCTGGTGCCAGAGTTCGGGCCGGGCATCGGTAGTACATGCGGTACTTGCGCGGGCCGCCTTCCATCTTCCGTTCGCACGCGCCACACCCGATGAGACCGCGGAACAAGTACACGTGCTTCACCGGGCGTCCCGCGCGTTCAGCCTTACGAGCTGTCCGGAGGCCGCCGGCCGCTTTGGGCTCGCCGGATCAGCTGCGCCTGCGTGATGTCCTCGACCGAGACGATCTTCGGGTGAGCTGGCTTACGTGACCGAACCACCCGATCTGGCTTGGCTCCCCGGAACCGCACGACGTCGCCAGCCATCTCCTGGCGAGCCTACCGTCCAAAGCCCGTATAGCCCGGATTCTCCAGGATCGATCGCGTTGTGCCGCCCTGCCAGCCGTCAGCGAGCCAACCCTGATCCTGCTCCGGACGCCGAGCCGAAGGACAAGGGATCCCATCTCGGTTGAGCCCGTTCATTATCGCTCGATCACCCCTGCCCCATCCAGGTACTCGGCAAAGATCCATACCACCTGGGAACGCATCCTCCGCTCCAGCGATGTAATCCGACCGGGTAGTACCGAAACCTGCCGTTCTTCGCCGGGCCGAGTGCCATCCGGTGCCGACCCGTGTCGGGCCCTACGTCGGCAACGGAGCCCAATCGGAGACGACTGTTCCGCTAACGAAGACCCGTCGACGTATGCGCCGGCCACCGCCATGCAGGTCGTCCGGGAGCTTGCCGTCGAAGCGGACGTTAGCCTGGCTCTATGGCAGACACTCGCCCTGGAGGCCGTACGGCCCGTACGCGCGCCGCGGTGCACACCGCGGTGCGCGAGTTGTTCGCCGAGGGGCATGACCAGCCGTCGGTGCGGGAAGTGTCCGAACGGTCGGGTGTACACGAGGTGACGATCTACCGGCGTTGGGGGCGGATCGAGTCACTGGTGCTTGACGTCGCCGTCACGCAGCTCAACGAGGACGCGCCGTTCCCGGACAGCGGCGACCTGCGCCGTGATCTGCTCGGCTGGGCACACGCGGTCGCCGGACAGGTGAAGACGCGTGAGGGGTTCGCGCTGTTCCACGCGCTCGCCGCGGCCACCTCCCCGCTCGCCGGCGGCAAGCCCGCCCCGACCGCTGACGAGGCCGCCCGGTACCTGCGACAGCGCACCGCCCAGATGCAGCGAGCGTTGGACCGGGTCGAGGCGGCGGGTGGCAAGCCGCCGACGGTCGCCCACATCTTCGATGTCGTGCTCGCACCCATCTACCTGCGCGCGGTCTTCGGCTACGAGTCTCCTGACAAGGACCTGGACGCCCTGGTGGACCAGGTGCTGCGCACAACCTGATCCTTATCGCAGGAAACCTTGCATTAGCTGTCCCGCGGACGCATACTCCTCGTTAACGTAAGTTTTCTTACATTAAGCGGCCGAGGGAGTATTCATGGCTGGCAGCACACAAGCGCTTCGCGACCGGATCGCCATCGTCACGGGCGCGAGTTCGGGCATCGGGGCGCAGATCGCGCGTGAACTCGGTGCCGCCGGTGCACGGGTCGCCCTGGTGGGACGGGACGCGCAGCGCCTCGGCACGGTCGCCGCGGAGCTGAGGGCGGCGGGCGCGGAGGCCGAGCCGATCGCCGCCGATCTCACGACCGGCGCCGGCCCCGGGAACGTCGTCGACCGCACGCTCGCGCGCTTCGGGGGCATTGACGTGCTCGTGCACGCTGCCGGGATCTTCCTGCCGACGCCGTTCGCCGACACCACCGACGAGCAGCTCGACGACCAGTGGGCGACCAACGTCCGGGCGCCGTTCCGGCTGACCAGGACGGCCGCCGGACACCTCGGTGACGGCAGCAGCGTCATCTTCGTCTCCTCCATTTGCGGGCACGTCGGCTTTCCGAACTCCAGCGCCTACTGCGCGACCAAAGGCGCGGTAGAGCTGCTGGTCAAGTCACTGACCGCCGAATTCGCCCCGCGCGGCGTCCGGGTCAACGCCGTCGCTCCCGGCAACGTGCGCACGAGCATCAACGCGCACCTGCTCGAAGATTCCGCCTACGAGCGCCAGATGCTCGATGCCACCCCCGCCGGACGGGTCGGCGAGGTCGGCGACAT
This sequence comes from Amycolatopsis oliviviridis, assembly GCF_014654365.1. GTDB lineage: Bacteria > Actinomycetota > Actinomycetes > Mycobacteriales > Pseudonocardiaceae > Amycolatopsis > Amycolatopsis oliviviridis. The sequence goes on along the minus strand of NZ_BNAY01000001.1, from coordinate 253,488 downwards.
CGCGCCTGCGGTCGCCTTCCTCGCCTCCCCCGCCGCCTCCTACATCCACGGTTCCAGCCTGCTGATCGACGGCGGCTGGGTGGCTTCGTGAGGAGCCCCATCATGCCCGGCTTCCGCGAACTCGTGACAGCGAGCGGACTTGACGCCGTCACGGAACCCCTCGACGAAACGCTGGTACTCGCCGCGCTACGAGACGTGCACGGCCTGACCGGCAGACTCGAACGCGTCGCCTCGGAGAAGGACGAGACCTTCGTTCTGCGCACGTCCGGCACCCGTCACCTGGTGAAGGTAGGTGGCGAGGGCGAATCGGCCGAGGAACTCACGCTGCAGACGGCGGTGCTGCGCCACCTTGCGCGCACCGCGCCCGGCCTGCCGATCCCGGTCGTCCGGTCCGGTGTGGACGGAGCGGACGTGCACGACATCGCGCCACGGGACGCGAGCTGGCCGAGGCTGCTGCGGGTCCTGTCGTATCTCCCCGGCGAACCGCTTGGCGGGAGTGAGGCCGATCCGGCACCTTTCGGCCGCTGCCACGCACAGCTCGTCCGCGCGCTCGCCGATTTCCGCGGCGAGAACCAGGAACGGACCTTGATCTGGGATCTGCGCCATCTCGGCGCTCTCGCCCCGGTACTGGACACAGTGGACAGTGCGGACCGGATGCTCGCGCGCGGTGTGCTCGCCGAATTCGCGCTCCACGTCCGGCCCGCCGAACTGGACACCCAGTTGGTGCACAACGACTTGAGCCCCCACAACATCCTTGTCGGCTCTCGTGGGACGTTGACCGGGATCCTCGATTTCGGCGATGTGCTGCGCACGGCGGTGGTCTTCGACCTCGCGATCGCGTTGTCGAATCTTCTCGAGGTGGACGCCGCCGACCCGTGGGCGGTCCCACTCGCGTGGCTGCGCCACTATCTCCGGATCAGGCCGGTCGCCGAAGAAGAACTCAAGCTTCTTCCGCTGCTGTCGACAGCGCGACTGGTACAGCGGGCGCTCATCGCGTCGTGGCGGGCCCGGCGGGATCCGGCGCGCGCGGCGTATGTGCTCTCGCACGCCTCCCGTGATTGGGCGACGGCTCGAGTGACGTTCGCCGGTCTGGACGCCGCGACCGAACGGGTACTCGCGTCGGCGGACACGGAGTCGCGGCGATGAGCCGCCCGCGTGGGCCGGAAATGGTCAACGGCTTCACCGGCGCGTCCTTGGCCGGGCAGCCGCCGCACATCCGGGAACTCCTCGTCCGGCGCGGGAAGGTGCTCGGACCGGGGTACCAGCTGTTCTACACGAACCCGGTCGAGGTCGTCCGCGGCGACGGCGTGCACCTCTACGACTCCGCGGGCAACGAGTACCTCGACGCCTACAACAACGTCGTCTCGCTCGGACACTGCCATCCCGCCGTCGTCGAGGCGGTCACCCGCCAGCTGTCGAAGCTCACCACGAACACCCGCTACCTGCAGGCCGATCTGCTCGACTTCTCCGAACGGTTGCTCGAGACGTTCCCCGCGGAACTCGACCGGATCACCTACACCTGCACCGGCTCGGAAGCGAACGACCTCGCCTTGCGCATCGCGCGGGCGCACACCGGCAACACCGGGATCATCGTCACGCGCAACGCCTACCACGGGGTGACCGCCGAGGTGGCGGCGTTCTCCCCGTCGCTGGGCCCGGCCTCGCCGCTGGGACCGCACGTGCGCACGATCAGCGCGCCCGACCCGCTGCGACAGGGCACCTCGGTGGTGACCGAGCTGCGCACCGAGATCCGGGCGGCTATGGACGATCTCCGGCGGCACGGGTTCGGGGTATGCGCGCTCGTGGTGGACAGCATCTTCTCCTCCGACGGCGTGCAGCCGGTTCCGACCGATCTGCTCGGCGTACTCGCCGCCGAAGTCCGTGCGGCGGGCGGGGTCTACCTCGCGGACGAGGTCCAAGCGGGGTTCGGCCGCACGGGAACGGGATGGTGGGGTTTCGGCAGGCACGAGGTCGTGCCCGATCTGGTGACCCTGGGAAAGCCGATGGGCAACGGGATTCCGGTGGCCGCGACGGTGCTGCGGCACGAGGTCGGCCGGGAGTTCGGCCGGAAAGTGCGCTACTTCAACACTTTCGGCGGCAGCAACGTCCCGATCGCCGCGGCCGCGGGGGTGCTCGGCACCATCGAAGACGAAGGTCTCATCGACAACGCCCACGAGATCGGCGCGCAACTGAAGCGGGGGTTCGCCCGCATCGCCTCGGACCACCCTCATCTCGCCGACGTGCGCGGCGCCGGGTTGTTCCTCGGAATCGAGGTGACCGCACCGGAAAGCACGGACCCGGAGCCGGTACTCGCCCAGTCGCTCGTGGACGATCTGCGCGAACACTTCGTGCTCGTGTCGGCGTCCGGGCCGCACGGCAACGTCATCAAGATCCGGCCGCCGCTGGTGTTCGACACCTCCGACGCCGCGCTGCTGCTCGAACGCTTCGCCGATTCAGCCGCCCGAGTCCTTCCCACCTGATCCGGAGGTGATCATGACCGCACCGACGATCGACCTGAACGCGGACGCCGGCGAAAGCTTCGGCCGGTGGACGCTCGGCGACGACGAAGCCTTGTTCCGGCACATCACGACCGCCAACATCGCCTGCGGCTATCACGCCGGCGATCCGGCGACCATGCGATCGTCCCTGATCCGCGTACGGGAGGCGGGGATCGCCGCGGGCGCCCACCCCGGCTACCCGGACCTGCTCGGCTTCGGCCGCAGGGCACTGCCCGCGACCGACTCCGACGTGGTCGACTACATCCTCTACCAGGTCGGCGCGCTCGCGGGGCTCGCCGCGGCCGAGGACGTACCCCTCACCCATGTCAAACCGCACGGCGCGCTCATGGGGCGGATCTGCCGTTCGCCCGAGCTGGCGGCCACGGTCGCGCGGGCACTCCAGCCGGTCCTCCCGGGCGTGCCGCTGATGTTCGCGCCCTCCGAGGCGATGCGCGCGGTCGCCGCGGCGGGATTGCCGGTCATTCCGGAGAACGCGGCCGACCTCGACTTCGACCAGGACGGGATCAACATCGTCGAGCCCGTCCCGCGAGCCAAGGACCCGGAAGCGATCGCCGATCGTGCGCTGGACATGGCACGCGGCACCGTCCGCACGGTCGGCGGGACGGTGATCCCGATGCCGGTGCGCTCGGTATGCGTGCACGGTGACCGGCCGAACGCGGTCGCGATCGCGGCCGCCGTGCGACGGCGCCTCGAATCGGCGGGATTTCTCCTTCGCGCCCCAGAGCAGGCACTGTGAGCGGCTACGAGTTCTTTGCCGACGGCGCACGTGCCAGCTTCGGCGGCGACGAGTTCGTGTTCGTCGAAGTGTGCGAAGGGATGGACCTCGCGCAGGCGCTGCGGATCCAAGCGATCACCGGGGAGCTGGCCCGGCGCGAGCTGCCCGGCGTCCTCGACGTCGCCCCGGCCAACGCGAGCTATCTCGTGCGCGCCGACCCGGATGTGCTGCATCCGCGCGAACTCGTGCGCGCGCTGGCCCGTTTGCACGACCGGTTCGGGCAGGCGGGCTCGGTGGCGCTGGACACGGAGATCGTCGAGATCCCCGTGTGGTACGCGGATCCGGAGACCGAGCGGACCTGCCTGAAGTTCCGGGACCGGCACCAGTCGCCGACGGAGACGGACATCGCCTACACCGCGCGCATCAACGGGCTGGCCTCGGTGGCCGACCTCGTCGCCGCGCACACGTCGGCACCGTTCATCGTCACCTTCCCGTGTTTCAAGCCGGGCAACACCGAATGCGTCCAGCTCGTGCCGCGCGAGCGGCAGATCCAGGCGCCCAAGTACCTGCGGCCGAGGACGGAAACCCCGGCCAGGGCGGTCGCGCACGGTGGCGCGTTCACCGTCGTGTACCCGACCGCGGGGGTCGGTGGCTACCAGCTGCTCGGCCGCTCCCCCGTCCCGGTCGCCGACCTCACCCAGCGGACTCCCGGGTTCGAGACGTCGAAGGTGCTCGCCACGATCTCGACGCTGCTGCGCTTCCGGCCCGTCCCCGGCGAGGAGTACGAGCAGCTGCGCATCGACTCACGCGAAGGCCGGTACCGGTATCGGCGCGCACCGGTGCGCTTCGCGCTCGCCGAGTTCCTCGCCGATCCGGAAGGCTATCCGCGCACCTTGGAGGCGGCGTTGTCATGCTGACGGTCCTCTCCCCCGGCGCCCGCACTCTCGTCCAGGATCTCGGCCGCGACGGGCAATACGCCATCGGACTGCCCCCTTCGGGAGCGCTCGACCAGTACTCGCACCGCTGCGCCAACCTGCTCGCCGGCAACCACGAGAACGCGGCGACACTGGAAATCACCATGATCGGACCGGCATTGCGCTTCACCGAACCGGCGACCGTGGCAGTCACCGGTGGCGAAGTCGCCGTCGACATCGACGGCGTGACCGTGTCGTGCTGGCAGACGCTGTTCGTCGAACCCGGCCAGGTGCTGCGAATCGGCACGCTGCGCACCGGATGCCACGCCTACCTCGCGGTACGCGGAGGCATCGGGACCGAGCCGTTCCTCGGGAGCCGATCCACCTACCAGAGTTCGGTGATCGGCGGGCACGACGGCCGGGCGCTCGTCGCCGGCGACATCTTGCCGGTCGGCGACGAGACCGGGACGTTCCGTCCCGGCGCGGGCAGCACCGTCGATCCCCGGCTGCGTCCCGTCCTCGGCGGGCACCAGCGCCTCCGGCTCGTCGAAGGACTGTGTCGCCACCGGTTCACCGACGAAAGCGTCCGCGAGTTCTTCTCCTCGACGTTCACCGTCTCGCCCGAATCCGACCGCACCGGTCGCCGCCTGATCGGGCCCGCACTGCGGTTCGTCGACCGTGAAGCCCCGTTCGGCGCGGGCGACAACCCCAGCAACGTGGTCGACCTGGGCTACCCGGTGGGGTCGGTGCAGGTACCCAACGGCGAGGAAGCCATCTGCCTGCTGCGCGACGCCGTGACCGGAGGTGGCTACGCGACGATCGGCACCGTCGCGAGCGCCGACCTCGACGTACTCGCCCAGCTCAAGGCGCCGGACACGGTCGGCTTCGTGCCGGTGTCACTCGACCAGGCGATCACCGCCCGCCACGAGCGTCACGAGCGGCTGAAACAGGTGCGACACGGCCTGCGGCTGCTCTCCCTGTACTGAATCCCGTTCCGGCAGCATCCGGCCGTCCCGGAGGACGGCGCGAACTCCCGTTCGCCATCCACGTGCCCGCGGGCCGTCGACTTCCGTACCCCTCCCCTGCTCCGAGGAGCACCGCCATGACCAGCCCCGATCTCACCGGCTCCACGCTGACCGGCCGCACCCCGGCGCCCGGCGCCGCCACGTGGACCTTCCGGACCCTGCTCATCCTGCTCGTCCTCGACCTGACCTACCTCGTCAACGCGATGGACCGGCAGGTGTTCGCCATCCTGCTGCCCGATATCAAGCAGGCCTACGCACTCACCGGCAACCAGGCAGGGACGCTGTCGACGATCTTCACCCTCGGCATGGGCCTGGCCGGTATCCCGGCCGGTTACCTGGCCGACCGGATCGGCCGGAAACGGATCATCATCGCGAGCCTTCTGCTGTTCTCGATCACCTGCGCGCTCCAGGCGACGGCGATCGGGCTCGTCGACCTGACCGTGTGGCGGATCCTGTCCGGTGTCGGCGAAGGAGCCCAGAACGCGGCGCTGTACGCCGCTGTCGGCGCGTACTTCCACCGCAACCGCGCGGTGGCGATCGGGTCGATCAACGCCGCGTTCGGGCTCGGCGCGTTCGCCGGTCCGCTCTTGGGCGGCGCGCTCCTGTCGTCGACGGGCGACTGGCGTGTCCCGCTTTACGTGTTCGGCGCGATCGGCCTCGTGATCCTCGTCGTCCTCCTGTTCGCGGTGCCGCGCTCGGTGACGGAGATCGGCCGCCACGAGGAACCGCGCACCGCGTCGGCACCTGGCGGTGCTGTCCGCTTCTTCAACCGGCGCGTCATCTGCTGCACCATCGCCACCGTCGCCGCGGGCTTCACCATCTACGGCTACCTCGGGCTGTATCCCACCTATCTCCGCGAGACCTACGGCTACGCGCCCGACCAGACCGCGCTCGCCGCGTCCATGTTCGGGCTCGGCGCGCTCACGGCGGTCTTCTGCGGCTTCTTCGCCGACCGGTTCGACCAGCGGCTGGTCAACGTGGCCGGATTCGCCGCGATCGCCGGATGCGGGGCCGGGATCTTCGTCTTCGGCACGACCTATCCCGCGCAGCTCGTGTTCTCCCTGTTGCTGGGGGTCGCCTTCACCGGGGTCGTCTACACCAACACCAGCGCGCTCATCCAGCGTTCGGTGCCCAGCGCGAAGGTCGGCCGGGCGACGGGCCTGTTCGTCGCGGCCATGTACATCCCGGCGAGTTTCTCCGGCTATTTCTTCGCGGCCACCAAATCCGGCTTCGGCTGGCAAACCGCCGGGGTCATCCAGTTGTGCGCCATTCCGGTCGTCGGCCTCGTCGCCATGGCCGCGATGGGCAAGGCGCGCGACTGACCACAAAGGACAGAAGGAAAGGAAGCCATGACACAGCACTACGAGCCCTACAGTGAAGTGCGTGACGGCATGCGGGTCGACTGGGACGTGCGGATCACGATGAGCGACGGGGTGACGCTCGCCGTGGACATCTTCCGGCCGGACGACGACAAACCGCATCCGGTGCTGCTGGCGGCCAGCCCGTACGGCAAGGGACTCGCGTTCGCGGAGGGGTTCGCGTCCGCGTTCTCCGCACTAGTGCGTGAACACCCCGAAGTGGCGGAGAAATCGACCGGCGCGTACCAGGTCTGGGAATACCCGGACCCGGAACGGTGGGTCCCGGAAGGCTACGTCTGCGTGCGGATCGACGTGCGCGGTACGGGCGGCAGTGAGGGCGAGATCGACTTCTTCTCCCCGCGTGAGACACAAGACCTCTACGAAGCGATCGAATGGGCAGGCGTCCAGCCATGGAGCAACGGCAACGTCGGCATGCTCGGCATCTCGTACCTCGCGACCAACCAGTGGCAGGCCGCCGCGCTGTCCCCGCCACACCTCAAGGCCATCTGCCCTTGGGAAGGGGCGTCCGACTTCTTCCGCGAGTACACCCACCACGGCGGGATCCCGTCGGAGTTCATGCCCGGCTGGGCGCCGCACCAGGTGCTGCGCATCCAGCACGGCCGCGCGGACGCGCCGCTCAATCCGAACACCGGCCGTAAGGTGTCGGGCAAACCGGTGCGCACGGCGGAGGCGCTGCGGGCGGCCGCGATCCGGATCTCCGAGGTACTGCTCGCCCGGCCCGTCATCGACGACTACTACCGGGACCGCACCGCGGTCTTGGAGAAGATCAGCGTGCCCGTGCTGACCGCCGCAAACTGGGGCGGTATGGGCCTGCATTCACGTGGGAACTTCGAGGGCTACCACCGTGTTTCGTCCGAGCAGAAGTGGCTGGAGGTGCACGGGCTCGAACACTGGACGGAGTTCTACACCGACTACGGCCTCGATGTGCAGCGGCGCTTCTTCGACCACTTCCTCAAGGGCGAGGCCAACGGGTGGGACACCCAACCGCCGGTTCAAATGCAGGTGCGCACCCCCGATGGGTTCTTCCCACGACACGAACAGGAATGGCCTCTCGCGCGCACGGAATGGACCGAACTGCATCTCGACCTCGACACCGGCACCTTGACCGACCGCGCTCCGACCGGCGCGCAGCACTCCGAGTTCGTCGCGCGGTCGGAAGGACTGATGTTCGCCTTGCCGCCCGCCGACCAGAAGGTGGAGTACACCGGCCCCGCGGCGCTGAAACTGTTCGTCTCGTCCACGACCGAAGACGCCGACCTGTTCGTCACGGTGCACCTGTTCGACCCCGAGGGCACCGAAGTGCTTTTCCCGACCGCCTTCGAGCCCCACGGCCCCGTCGGCCAGGGCTGGCTGCGCGTCTCGCACCGCGAGCTCGACCCGGACCTGTCGCGACCGTACCGGCCATGGCAGCGGCACACCGAGATCTCCCCGCTGGTCCCCGGGCAGGTGTATGAGGCGGACGTCGAGATCTGGCCACTGTCGATCGTCGTCCCGGCCGGCTACACCCTCGGGATGTCCGTGCGCGGCGAAGACTACGAACACCACCTGCCCGGGCCGCACGAGATCGTCTATGGCCGTGAAATTCGCGGGAGCGGCGCCTACTGGCACGAGCTCCCCGGCGACCGTGACCGGCCGGCCTTCCACGGCCGGACCACCCTGCACAGCACCGAGAAGCAGCGGCCGTACCTGCTCCTGCCCCGGATCCCGCGCGCCTGAATACCGCCCTGTCCGGTGGCTGCCGGCCCTGCCCGGCAGCCACCGGTACCACAACCGAGGCCCCGTTCTCAGCACTGATCTCTCGGCCGAGGCGCTCGGCCCGTTCGCGCATCCCTGCGTCACCGGTCGGCGAGGTCGTGCAACTGTCCGAGAGTGGGAGAACCTTCTTTGAACAGGTGGAAGACGGGTGCGTGGTGTCGGCGCGGTAGACGTAGGCGAAAGCGCCCAGCAGCCAGGAAACCCTCGCCAGCCCCGCCTCACGACCCGGGCCGCCGACATGACCCAGCGGCGCGTACTCCCGCAAGTACGCGCGGATGCGATCGAACAGCTCGGCCAGCATGGCCTCGTGCATCGGCGGTAGCGCGCACGTGGCTGGTCGACGTCCATGACCGCGGCGCCCTGTTCGTGCGCGACACGCAGATCCTGCCAGCCGAACGGCGTGGGGTGGAAGTCCGGCGCGCGGGCGCGGTGGTGGGCGGGCAACCGCGAGTGAGTCGGGTACTTGGCGGCCTGCGTGTGTGCCCAATCCCAGGACACCAAACCGGATCGGATCAGCCCCAGCAGCGGTGACCTTCGTGCTCGCCCGGCCGTCCCGGGATCCAGCCGCCGCGATCGACGAGGTCTTCGACCGGCTCACCGAGGGATGGGGCCAGCCGCGCCCTTTCGATCGATGCAAGGAAACGGATCACTGTCTTCCGGAGCCCGCTCGTCGGTGAACGAGCGCACGAAGTGGTCGACAGAAGGGCGAGCGGCTAACTCGTGGACACGGTGGGCGGTTCGTGTGGGCGCGCGATCTAGACCCTGTCGTCCGTGCCGTTCTAGCATGCGTTCGGCGCAGATGAGCCGAACGTGCTCGGCGCAGACCTGTTTTCGGCCTTGGCGAGATAGCCCATGCTGCTGCACTACGGCCGCCAGGAAGAACCCATGCGCACGGCGGATTTCGGGATGGGCGTCGAGCGCTTCCGCTGACCTCTCGCGTGGACGAGCCGAAAGGGTGGCCGGAGCCGGTCACCCGGCATGACCGGAGGCGATGCCATATGAGCGATCCCGTGGTGTGCCTGCCCTACGCCGGGGCGGGCGCCGGGTTCTTCCGCAACTGGCAGGAGGTGGCGCCCTCCGGGGTCGACCTGCTGCCCGTGCAGTTGCCGGGGCGTGAAGAGCGCACCGACGAGCCGCCGCACCGCGACGTGCGGTCCGCGGTGGACGCGATGCTGCGCGGCACGGCGCTGCGGGACGCCGCGGCCGGGCGCCGCCCGGTCGCGGTCTTCGGCCACAGCCTCGGCGCGGTACTGGCGTTCGAGCTGGCGCGCGCCGTCGAGGAACGCACGGAGATCACCATGTCGCACGTGTTCGTCAGCGGGTCGCCCGCACCGGCACGTGGCAGGGCGGCCCGCTCTGCCGACCTCGACCCCGGCGAGTTTCTCGCCAGGGTCGAGGAACTCGCCGGCTACCGGCACCCGGCGTTCGAGGTCGCCGAATTCCGCGAGCTGCTGCTGCCGACGCTGCGGGCCGACGTGGCGATGCACGAGTCGTACGAACCGGCGTCGCCCCATCCGATCGACGCACCCATCACCTGCCTGCGTGGCGTCGAGGACATGCTGGTGTCCCAAGAGGACGCGATGGCGTGGGCGGAAGCGACGAGCGGCTCGTTCGCCTACGTAGAGCTGCCGGGTGGCCACATGTACCTCACCGAGGACCCGGAGGGCGTCATGGGCGTCATCGCGAGCACGCTGGACTCGTCGTGCGGCTGAGCGGCAAGACAGCTTTCGTCACCGGCGCCGGGCGCGGGCTGGGCCGCGAGTGCGCCGTGCGGTTCGCGGAAAAAGGCGCGGATCTCGTCCTCCTCGACATCGGCGAGGACGTCCCCGGCGTGCCCTACCCGCTGGCCACGACGGCCCAGCTCAAGCGAACCGAGGCGCTGTGCCGCCAGGCGGGTGCCGCCACGCTGGGCGTGCTGGCCGACGTGCGGAACCCCGCCGGCGTCGACACGGCCGTCCGCAAAGCGCTCGACCGGTTCGGCCGCATCGACGTGCTGGTCAACAACGCCGGCATCGCCGCGCCCGCGGGCAAACCCGTGCACGGCATCAGCGAGGACGAGTGGGCCCTGATGCTGGACGTCGACCTGTCCGGGGCGTGGCGGGTGATCCGGGCGGTCGCGCCCGGCATGCTCGCGCGCCGCGCCGGCAGCATCATCAACGTCGCCTCCACCGCCGGTCTGGTGGGCTACCGGCACTTCGCCGCCTATGTCGCGGCCAAGCACGGCCTCGTCGGGCTCACGAAGGCCGCCGCATTGGACCTCGCACCGGCCCGCGTCCGGGTCAACGCCCTGTGTCCCGGCTCGGTACGGGACACGCCTGCGGTCGAGGGCCGGATGCTGGGCGAGATCGCCCGCGGTCTCGAAGTCGACGTCGACGAGCACGAGCAGACGTTCGTGGCCGCGCAACCCACCAACGCGCTGGTCGAGCCCGCCGAGGTGGCCGGTGCGGCGCTGTGGCTGGCCAGCGACGACTCCAGCCACGTCACCGGAACCACGGTCACGGTCGACGGCGGGTTCACCGCCCGATGACACTGACACCCGGGGGAACGATGCGCACCACGACACACGGCGAACCTCACCACGGCCTCGTCCTGCGCCTGACCGATCCGGCGCGGATCGCCGCCGCGCGGGCCGCCGTCCAGTGGCACCAGCACATCGACGCCCACCACGACGCGAAGGCCGCCCGGCTGCTGCGGTATCGCGAGGCCCGCCGCCCCGTCGACCCCGGAGGTCCGCCGGTGCGCACGGTGCTGACCACTTACGCCGACGCCACCGCGGACCTCGTCGTGGTGGCGGCCAGGAGGGCCCTCGACCATGCCGGTCTTCGTGCCGAGGCGCACCGGTGCGCGGGTGGCTGCACCGGTACGGCCCCGCCCGCTCCCGTGGTGCCCGTCGCGGCCGCGGCCATCGCCCTGTCGCGGTACACGCACGCGGGCTCGGTGCGAGTCGGTACGCCGGGCGCGGCACTGGCCGTCGACGTCGACGACGGCCGGCCGGTGGTGGACTTTCTCGACACGGTCGCCGCCGCGCTGGCCGACGCGGTCGACGCCGACGCCGAGCCCCCGCCATGCGTGGTGCTGGCGGGGCAGCCCGAGGAAGAGGACTACGTCCCCTTCCCTGCCGGCGCCATGGCAGGCGGCCACGCGCACGACGAGCACGGGCTCACGCCGGACCTGGTCGAGGACTTCGCCCGGCACGCCGCCCGCGTGGCCGCGGCGCTGGCCACGCCAGGGGGACGCGTGGTGGGCGACCTCGACCTGCTCGACCACGCGGAGGCCGCGCGGGTGGTCGCGCTCGGCCGGGCGCCGGTCCCCGGCCCGGCCGGCGCGGAGACCATCCACGAGGCGTTCCGGAACGTCGTGGCACGCGACCCGGACGCCGTCGCGGTGTGCGACGCGACCCGGCGCATGACCTACCGCGAACTCGACGCGCGGTCCACCGCGTGGGCCAGGGTCCTCGTCGACCGCGGCGCGACGGGCGGGTACGTGGGCGTGTGTCTCAAACGCACCGTCGAACTCGTGGTCGGCCTGCTCGCCGTCCTGAAGGCGGGCGCGGCCTACGTCCCGATGGAGGTCCAGTCCCCCGACGAGCGCCTGCGCCACACCGCGGCGGATTCCGGCGCGGCACTGGTGGTGACCGGCATCTCCGGCTTCCCGGCCGAGCACCCCCTTCGGCCGGCGGACCTCGACGTCGCGTCGGACGCCGAACTGCCCGCGCGGTCACCGGACTCGCCCGCCTACGCCGTGTACACCTCGGGCACCACCGGCAAGCCCAAGGGCGTGGTGGTCCCGCACGGCAACGTCCTGGCCCTGATCACCGCCACCGAGGACGACCTCGGTCTGGGGCCCGCCGACGTCTGGACCTTCTTCCACTCGGCGGCCTTCGACTTCTCGGTCTGGGAGATCTGGGGCTGCCTGCTCACCGGTGGCCGTCTGGTCGTCGTGCCCGCGCTGACGGCCCGATCGCCGGAGGAGTTCGCCGACCTGCTCGTCCGCGAACACGTGAGCGTGCTCAGCCAGACCCCGTCGGCGTTCGCAGCGCTCTCGGGGTTCGCGGGCCCCGCACCCCGGCTGGTGGTCTTCGGCGGCGAGGCGCTCGACCCGCACGCGGTCGTCGGCTGGCTGCGGGAACGGCCGGCCACCCGCATGGTCAACATGTACGGCATCACCGAGACGACCGTGCACGTCACCAGCCACGACGTCGACGCGCGCCACCCGAGAACGCACTGCGTCGGCCGGCCGCTGCCGGGCTGGACGGTGTCGGTGCGCGACAGCAGGGCACGGCCGCTCCCACTCGGCGCGGTCGGGGAGATCTGCGTCGGCGGCGCCGGCCTCGCCCACGGCTACCTCCACCGCCCCGAGCTGACCTCGGCACGCTTCGTCGACGTCGGCGGCGAGCGGCTCTACCGCAGTGGCGACCTCGGACGGCTGAATCGGGACGGCACGCTCGACCACCTCGGCAGGCTCGACGACCAGGTGAAGATCCGCGGTCACCGCGTCGAGCTCGGCGAAATCCGCTCCGTGCTGCTCGACGACCAGGACGTGACCGACGCGGCCGTGATCGTGCTCGACCACGAGCGCGGCGCCGAGTACGCGCGCATCGTGGCCTATGTCGTGCTGCGCGCCGGCGCGGAACCCAGGGCGGTGCGCCACCGGATCGCCGCCGTGCTGCCGGACTACATGCTGCCGGCCGATCTCGTGCCGCTTCCCGTCCTTCCGTTGACCGGTAACGGAAAGCTCGACCACGTGGCGCTACCCGGCGCTGCCGTCCCTTCCGGATCGGCCGCCGGCCCCGGCTCCCCTGTCCGCGCGATGGTCGCGCTGTGGCGGTCCGTCGTGCGCGGCGACCTGCACGAGCACACGCACTTCTTCGACGAGCTGGGCGGCAACTCACTGCTCGCGGTGCGTCTGTTGACGGCCCTGCGCAAGGCGGGTTACGGCTCGCTCGCGCTGCGCGACCTTTACCGCCACCCCACCCCCGCCGCACTCGCCGACAGCGTGGCCGTCGATTGACTCCAGCCGGCATGGGGCGCACGAACACTGCGAAATCAACAATCCAACCGAAGAACACCGCGCAATCCCGCGAAAGCGGGAGGCTAAATTACGATCTTGAATAGCCATTCCTGCAAACGGCGTATAGACCGGCGGTTCGGATAGTCAATAGCTCCGGACGCAATCGTATATGCGACTACCGCCGATGTCGAGGTTATGGCACGCTGAGGTCTGCTTAGCTCACACCCGACCGATAAACCGAGTTAATCTACGTGTGAGGAGTTGGAATGACTGGGGGTCTGCCGGATCGGCAAACAGACAAGCTACCTGGCCTGAAGCGAAACCAGCGCGCAACTTACGACATCTCTTCTTTTGTCACAAGGCAAGGGCTACTCCTCCCGAAGAGGATATCATTCGATAACTGGATGGGACTCGGCAGCTACCTATCCGGTATTTATTCTTCGTCGGCGTGGTGCCTTGGGGATTGGCTCCTGTACGGAGAGGCCAGCTTCAATGGCAGATACAAAGACGCGATTACGCTCACGTCACTGGATTATCAGACACTGAGAAATCACGCGTGGGTGGCGCGGAGTTTTCCACTGTCTCGCCGCCGGGACACGCTCAGCTTCACCCATCATGCCGAGGTGGCAGGCCTTGCGGAACCCGAACAGGACTTCTGGCTGCGCAAGGCCGAGGAGAACGCTTGGTCGGCCAAGCGCCTGCGTCGCGAGGTGAAGACGAGCATGCTGGAACGAACCCATGACAACGAGCTGGAACCAGGCGGAAGCCGACCCGGCGAAGATACCGCCGCGCTTTCACCCGAGGATACCGTCATGCTCAGAGTATCGATCGCGGCGGACAGTCTCGAGTCCTGCCACGAGGCGGCGAGCAAACTCGGACTCGAGGTAGAGGCATGGGCCGAGCAGATCCTGGTGACGGCAGCGCTGAGGACTCTGACCCGATCCTCGAGCAGTAACGTGGGTTGATCTTCGCGGTGGATGTGAATCCTGGATCGAAGGACCGGAATGGGTACAGGAAGCGTAGGCCTGTACCCATTCCGTCTCCAGGGCCGCAGGCGGGGAAGGGTGCCTTTCAAGCGATTTTGCGGTGGTAAACGGTCCTGGCGAAGACGTAGGCGACGATGAGGATGCCGACGCACCAGGCGAGAGCGAACCAGATGTCATTGCCGACCGGGTTCTGTGCGAACAGGTCGCGAATCGTGTTGACGATGGAGGTCATCGGCTGGTTCTCGGCGAAGGCCCGCACCGGACCGGGCATGGTTTCGGTAGGCGCGAATGCCGAGCTGACGAACGGCAGGAAGATGAGCGGGAAGGAGAATGCGCCCGCGCCGTCCGGGGATTGCGCGGAAAGGCCGGGGATGACGGCGATCCACGTCAGGGTAAGGGTGAACAGGAACAGAACGCCGGCGACCGCGAGCCAGGACAGAAATCCCGCCCCCGAACGGAAGCCCATGAGGACAGCGACACCCACGACGAGCACGAGCGAGATCAGATTGGCGACCATCGAGGTCAGCACGTGGGCCCACAGTACGGATGACCGTACGATCGGCAGGGACTGGAGTCGCTCGAAGATGCCGCTCGACATCTCCCCGAAGATCCGGTACGCGGTGTACGAGACGCCCGAAGCGATCGTGATGAGCAGAATACCGGGCAACATGTAGTTCACATAGGAATCCGACCCCGTTTTGATCGCGCCACCGAACACGTAGACGAACATCAACATTATCGCGATCGGCATGATCACGGTCGTGATGATGGTGTCCGGGCTGCGCATGATGTGGCGCAGGGATCGACGCAGCAGGACGGTCGTGTCGCCGAGAAGACTCTTGGCCATCAGTTTTCCTTACTCGTCGAGCCGACGCTGCGCTCATTGCCGGCGCTGTCATTGCTGTCGCGACCGACGATGGCGAGGAAGATGTCATCGAGCGTCGGCTTCTTCTCGACGTATTCGACCTTGGCGGGCGGGAGCACCTGCCCGAGCTCGGCGAGGGTGCCGTTCACGATGATCCGGCCCTCGTGGAGGATCGCGATCCGGTCGGCCAGCTTTTCGGCCTCATCCAGATACTGCGTCGTGAGCAGCACCGTCGTGCCGCGGTCGGCGAGTTCCTTGACCGACTGCCACACCTCGTTACGCGCCTGGGGATCGAGCCCGGCCGTCGGCTCGTCGAGGAAGATGACCGGCGGCTCCCCGACCAGGCTCATCGCGATGTCGAGACGGCGGCGCATGCCACCGGAATACGTCGACGCCCTCCGCGCGGCCGCGTCGGTCAGCGAGAAACGAGCGAGCAGATCATCCGCGATCTTTCCCGGGTCCTTGAGATGCCTCAACTCGGCGACCAGCACGATGTTCTCGCGCCCGGTGAGGATCTCGTCGACGGCCGCGAACTGCCCGGTCAGGCTGATGGATTCCCGCACCTTCCCAGCGTGCTTGACGACATCGAAGCCGTTGACGGCGACTGTTCCCGCGTCGGCCTTGAGCAGCGTGGACATGATCTTTATGGCCGTGGTCTTGCCCGCCCCGTTCGAGCCGAGAAGGGCGAAGATGCTGCCTCGCGCCACGTCGAAGTCCACCCCGCGCAAAACATGCAGCTGCTTGTACGATTTCTCCAGGCCCCGCACGCGGATCGCATGCTGTGCTGTCATCGAACAGCCCTTTCTGTTGTGGAGTTGTGGAGACAGCGGACAGACCGGGATAGGGACAGCACCGGAATCGGACAGCGCGAAGCCCGGGGTCGGGTCCCTGGCGGTGCACCCGCGATGACGCCGCGCATCTCGCACGAGCGTCGTTACTTGTCACTCGCAGAACACTTGCACCCTGCTGCCGGGGTCGTCGACGTCGATGTCGACCTCGCCGAGTTGCTCGATGAGCTCCTCGATGTTCTGTGGCCTGAGCTCGGTCAGGTCGATCGGTATTCCCGACCTGTCCAACGCCTTGTTGATCTTGACGAGCGCTTCCGGCGGAATGAGGCTCGCGAGGCGGACCCCGGCGCGCAACAACTGGAGCGGGACCCGGATGTTGAGCCGGCTCGGCCCGCTGTCACCGGAGGTGTCCACCGCTACCACGCGGAGGTACTTGGGCCGGGTGGCGCCCCGCGGCGTCGGCGCCGACTCCGGCCGCTCTCGTCCGAGGGCGTCGATCAGCCGCTCCGCCTCGTCGGCGGCGAGCTTGCCATCGGCCAGCATCTGCAGAACCTGGCGGCGCTGCTCGTTCATCATTGCCCTCCTTTACTACTCATCTGACGCTGACCAGCACAGCCGTGCTGCCATCCTCGATCTCGAACCGGGTTCCGGGCAGCGCCCACACGAACTGCCCGAGACCGCGCAGCGCGCCGACCGGACTCACCCCGGTGACGAGACAGGCGACCAGTCCGGCCAGCACGCCGAGTAACAGCAGTGGTGACAGCACCAGCACGACCGGCACGACCGGGATGTACAGCCGCAGCCACCGGCCATCGCGACGGCGTTGCCGGTAGGTCACCAGCTGCGGGATCATCGGGACCTCTCCAGCTCCGCCAGCGCCTCCTGGACGCTGATCTCCCCCCGCCGCAGACGGTCGACGACGTCGGCGCCGGTCGGCGCCGGGTCCGTGTCGACGAAGTCGAGCTGCTCGGCGATCCGGTTCAACCGGGCCTTGACCGTCGGGTAACTCACCCCGAAGACCCGCTCCATCTCCTTGATCGAACCGTGCGAGCGGACGAACGCGGTGACGAACACCTGGTCGTCGACGCTGAGCTGAGCCAGTTGTGGCGGCTCGAACCGAGCCTCTATCGCCACACCGCTGCTGACGATGCGGACCCGCTCGACCACGAACGGCTGTCCGCGCGTCAGGTCCGTCAGCTCCTGCCAGTCCACCTTGACTCCCTCGACGCCCTGCGTGCTCGACTCCCTGCGTGGTCGACACCATGGTTCCTTGATTTTCTTAAGCTGTCAATGAGAAATTATTGAGTTCTCTTACCCGCTCTGCAACTATGTGAACTACGGCGCCGCTCGGAGCCTCGTTCGGTGTTCCGCTCAGCCAGGCACCGCCGATCACGGACGGGCGTGACGCCCGAATGACACGAACCGTTCCCGTCAGAACTAAGGAGCACGATGCAGAAGTTCGACACCCCGGCCCCGATCTCCGCCTTCGTCGAAATCGTCGCGGGGCGGATCAAGTTCGTCGCCGCCGAGCGGGCCGACACCGCGGTCGAGGTCCTGCCCGCGGACGCCTCGAAGAGCGACGACGTGAAGGTGGCAGAGCAGACCAAGGTCGAATACGGCGACGGCGTCCTGCGGATTCTCTGGAGGACGACACAGCTCCTCGGTGGTTCCGGTTCCGGCTCCGTCGACGTGACCGTCCAGTTGCCCGTCGGTTCCCGGGTCGACGCCCAGGCGGCCAGTACCGAGTTCAGAACCGTAGGACGGCTCGGCGACGTCAAGTTCGAGGGCGTGCAGGCCCCGATCACCATCGACGAGGCCGCGAGCGTCCACGTCACCGTGGTGGACGGCGACGTGGAGGTCGGCCGGCTGAGCGGGTCCGCGGAGATCAGCACCGTGCAGGGCAACATCCGGATCGGCGAGGCCGTGCGCGGCAAGGTGGTGCTGCGCGCCCTGACCGGCGACATCTCCGTCAGCGCCGCCGCCGGTGTCGCGGCCTCCCTCGATGCCGGCGGGGGAGGCCGCGTCAAGAACTCCCTCAGGAACGATGGCACCGCCGCCGAACTCGACATCCACGCCACCACCACCGAAGGCAACATCACCGCCGGCAGCCGCTGACCGATTCCGCGAGCGGGGCGGCTCTTACCCTGCCGCGGGAGCGCGATCGCGGAATCAGTTCGTCGCGACCACGTCGGATGAGTGAACCTCGACGAAGGGCAGAATCTCGCGGAAACGCAGGACGGTGCCATGGCAGTAGTTGGCGTTGTGCTCGAGGCTCCGCTGCGGCATGTAGGGCATCTTCTGCCGAGCGTGGTGATCGATGCGCAGCGTGATCCGGCCGGACGCCGCGTCATCCAGCACGTCGGCCTTGAGCATCTCGCGCTCCGCCAGCAACTCGGCCAGCTCCGCGGGGACCTCCACGAGGAAACTCTCGGCATCGCCCAGGCCGTGCACGGTGCACTCGGTGAACTCGTAGTCCGGCACACGCACCGGTTCACGGTAGATGTAGGGCCGGGCGAGCAGGTCCATTTCGAACGCCTGCCGGGCCAGCGGGTCGGACCACCACTCTTGGGACGTGACATAGGCGGCCAGCAACGCATCGAATTCCTCACGATGGGTGCTGAGGATCATGTGCCCGATTTTGCCGCTGAGGAGCACGTCATAGTTGGCCAGGTGGGCGAATGACTTGGTGAAGAGCTGGAGCACTTCGGAATCGGCCTGCTGCTCGAAGTACCGCGCGACGCTCGCGAACAAATCACCGTAGGAGATGATGCCGGCCTCGTCGAGGTAGCCGGAGAGCAAGAACAGTCCCCGCATGTTGTAGACGGTGTGCATCGCGTTGTACAGCCAGTATCCGTCGATGCACGCCTCCCTGGACACCCAGCTCGTGCCGACGACGACCTCCGCCTCGGATACGTCGCTCGGGACGGGCTCCGTCATCAGGCCGTAGAGTTCCCGCTGCTGATACATGGGCGTGTTGTTCAGGAGAAGTTCCGGGTAGACGATGACCGTGTCGGCATAGGAGCGGCACAGCTTCGTCAAGCCTTCCTTGAACGACTCGAAGGTTTCCCCCGGAAGGGGCCAGATCAGTTCCACATAGGAACTGATCTGCTTTTCTCGCAGCGTTCGCTGCAACTCGACGTAGGTCTCCTCGCGGATGTTGTCCCGCGCGATGAGCTTGAGCGCCGCGGGGTTCAGTGTCTGAAGCGAAATCGGCTGAGTCACCATGAGACCGCCCCGCACGAAGATCTCCGTGATCTGCGCCATGCGCTCCGGCCGGTTCTTGGCGGCCGCCATGTACACGACCAGCGGGTAGCCGATCTCGTTCTTGAGCTCGACGATGTGCTCGGTCATCGCCACATCACGGGGTGACTGCCCCCAGTTCGCGTCGGCGATGAAGAGCCCGGAGAACCCGTTGTTGCTGATCCAGGTCAGCTCATCCCTGATCCGGTCCTCCTCGAACTTCACCACCTTCGAGTTGGTGCGCGCGCCCCAGTAGCAGAAGGTGCAGCGGAACGGGCACCCCCGGTTCGTCTCCAAGATCCCGAGACTGAACTCGTAACCGTCGAAGACGCCGGTGAGAAAAGGCGAAGGAATCTCCATGAGATCGCCTATCCGCGGCGCGGGTTCCGTCGTGACGAGTTCGCCGCCGGACCAGAAGCTGAGCCCGGGGACTCGGCGCAGGTCGGGAGCCGCGCTGTTGAGCTGTCTGAACAGCTCCACCGACGTTCGCTCCCCCTCGCCGTTGCAGATGTAGACGTTCTCCGGCGAATCGGCCAGGTAGGTCGCGGCATGGTTCATCACCTGCGGGCCGCCGAGCAGGTAATGGGCGTTCGGCTGCCGCTCCCGCAACTCCTTCAGCACCCAGCGGATCAGCTTCATGTTCCAGATGTAACAACTGAACGTGTAGATGTCCGCGTACTTCCCGGCCAGCTCTTCCAGCAGCTTGGTCCGGTCGTCCTTCACCGGATAAGAGAAGATTTCGAAGGAATGCGTCGCCGCCAGTCCCTCGTCCTCCTGGGCGCACGCCTGGATGTAGCCGGAGGCGAGCGGCAAGATGTTCTCGTAGCTGGGAATCTCGACGAGCACGACCTTCTTGCGATCCTGGTCGCCGCTCCCTTTCGCGAAATTGTTGATCAGCAACTTTCCGGCCTCCCGCCGAGAATCCTGTGCCCTGTCTCGTCGAACTACGTGAGTACTGTCGGTGTCGGCACCGGCCAGGACGGCCTAGTTCCGGGGCGCGGGCGTCCCGGCGTCCTGGTGCGCCCACAGGTCTATGCGCTCGGCCAGGTCGGCGAGGACCGGTGCGTCGATCAGCACCTGTACCGTGAAATCGATCTTCCAGAGGCGGCGGGCCGCGAGCACGACCTTGGTGGCCAGCAGCGAATCCCCGCCCAGGTTGAAGAAGTTCTGGTCGCGCCCGATCTTGTCGACCTTGAGCACGTCGGCCCAGATCTCCGCGAGCCGGTGTTCAGTCCGCGTCTCGAAGTCGCCTTCCATTCCCTACCCCTGTCTGCGTCGGTGCCGAGGTGGCTGGTGGTGGCGCCGTCAGCGGCCGGGCCGCAGGTGGCCTCGCAGGTGCATACGGGCAAGCGCGTGGGCGACGGCTTTGCGGTCCGCCTTGCCGCTCGGTGTCCTTGGCAATTCCGGCAGGACGGTGATGGAGACGGGAACCGCCTGCGCGGGCAGCAACTCGGCGAGGGCGGCGAGCGCCCGGCCCTCGTCGAATCCCAAGCTGTCCCCGTCGACGGTGACGGCGGCCCGCAGCTGGCGGGCGCCCTCGGTGATCTCGAGCGGAACGCAGACCGATTCCGTGACACCCGGCTGCTCGAGCAGGCAGGCGTCCACTTCGAGGGGATTCACCCGTACACCGCGGATCTTGACCTCGTTGTCGGCACGGCCGACGTAGTGGATGACTTCGTCCTCGACGCGCACCAGGTCGCCGGTGCGGAAGGTGCGGTCGCCACCGTCGCCGATGCCTGCCACCGGGACGTAACGCACCGCGGTGAGGCGGGGCTGGTTGAGGTAGCACGCCGAGAGCGGCAGGCCGGCCACCAGGAGCTCCCCCACCTCGGGTTCGCCGGGGTCGACCGGATCGACGAACACCCGGCAGCCCGGCAGCGGACGTCCGATGGGCGCCAGCGTCGGCCAGCCGTCCGGCGGCCCGGTGAGCGTGTGCGCGGTGACCATGGCGGACTCGCTCTGTCCGTAGTGGACATTGAGCCTGCTTCCCGGCAAGCGCCGGAAGAAGTCCCGGATGGTCGCGGTGCAGACGAGCTGCTCGCCACCGAGGTTCACCTCCCGCAACGCGAGACCGTCGAGTGAGTCCGCGGCGGCCGCGGCGGTGGTGAGCATGTGCAGCGCCACGTACGGCAGGAACAGGCGCTCGATCCGGTTGTCCGCGAGCCAGTCGAGCAGCGCGATCGGGTCACGGCGCAGCGGCTCGGGCATGATCACCAGCGTGCCCCCGCCGGTCAACGTACCGAAGACCTCCTGGAACCACACATCGAAGTTGAGCGGCGTGAACTGGGCGGTGCGCAGGTCCGGCCGCACCGAGTGACCGCGCTGCCAGTGCGCCATGTTGTCGATGCTGCGGTGCGGCAGCACGACGCCCTTGGGAAGGCCGGTGGACCCGGAGGTGTAGATGATGTACACCGGCAGATCCGCCCGGCACGGCTGCTGCGGAGCGGCCGTGTGGCCGCGTCGTCCCGCCGCGGCCGGGTCGTCGGGAGGCGGTATGCGCAAGGACGGCACGCCGGTCGCGAACCCGGGTTCGGTGTCGGCCCACAGTACGATCCTGGCGCCGCTGTCGGCCGTCATGTACTCGAGCCGCTTCACGGGGTAGCCGGCGTCCAGCGGCACGTAGGTGGCACCGATGCGCACGATGGCGAGCATCGCCGCCACGATCGCGGCGCTTCGCGTGCCGGTGATGGCCACCGGATCGCCGGGGCGGATGCCGTGGTCCGCCAGGAGCGCGGCGATCTGCCCGGTCCACCTGCTCAGGTCGTGATAGGTGAACTCGCGGTCCTCGTCGCGGACCGCGACGTGGCCCGGCCGCGCCGCCGCGGTCGCGGCCAGCGCGTCGATCAGGCATGGCGGATTCGCCGTGCCGCCCCACAGTGAGGTGAGCCCGCGGGGCGTGGTCAGCTCGGTCGATTCACTGACCATCTGCCACCCCTGGGCCGAGGTCGCTCAGGACACCGTCATGACCGGATATGACCGCGTCGTTCAGATCCGTGAGCAGCGCGGTCGCGTTGGCCCTGAGATAGAAGTGGCCACCGGGCAGCACCCGGAGCCGGAAGGGGGCGTTCGTCGTCTCCGCCCAGCGGCGCATCTGCTCCGGGGACGCTTCGGGATCGCTGTTCCCGACATAGCCGTAGACCGGGCAGTCGAGCGGCGGCCGGGCGCCACCGGAATAGTCGTCGGTCAGGCGGTAGTCGGCGCGGATCGCGGGCAGCACGACCTCCCGCAGGCCACGATCGGCGAAGACCGCGGCCGCGCTCGCGTCGAAGCTCATGACGTGCGCGATGATCTCCTCGTCCGTACCGGAGATCATCTGCCTGCCGCCCAGCGCGTGCGGCGGCCGCCTGCCGGAGACGCACAGAGCGGCAGGCGGGCAACCCCGTTCCTGCAAGCGCAGGGCCACCTCGTGCGCCACCGAGGCACCCATGCTGTGCCCGAAGAACACCAGTCGGTGGCGGGCCAGATCGCCGAGCGCGTCCGCGATGTCGTCCGCGAGGGCCTCCAGCCGGGAGGGGAACGGATCGCTGAACCGATCCTCCCTGCCCGGGTACCGGACGGAGAGCACTCCGACGTTCGAAGGCAGTCCCAGGGGCCAGGTGCGGTAGGCACTCGCGCCCGCGCCGGCGTGCGGGAAGCAGACGAGCCTCGTCTCGCACCCGGCGTCATCACGGAAGCGGCGTATCCACCGCTCTTCCACCGGACTCCGCAACAGAGTCCTCCTATCCGGGATCGGAAGAATCGTCAGTTTTTTCACCGGAGGTCGCTCCCTGCCTCGGCGGGAACGGCGCCATCGACGTTGTCGCCGACCCGCCGGGAGACGATCGATTCGACGATCTCGCCGCTTCGCACCGCGATGGCCGACAGCAGCGAGGAGATCAGGCCGTGCGTGTGCTCGGTACCGCCCTGGAGGTAGATGCCGCACCGCACCTCGGGCACTGTGACGAGGCGATAGTCCCGGTCGACCTGGTACCGGCCCGCTTCGTCGCGCAGGCAGTGCCGGTCGAGATCGCCGAGCAGACCCGCCGGCTCCATCGCGCGGTAGCCGGTCGCGCACACGAGCGCGTCGACGTCGAGTTCACGCACCTCGCCGTCCTCCCCCGCCTGCAGCGAGATCCGGGTCTCCTCGCCCGCACGTTTGGCACCGGTGACCCTCGTCAGGTTGAGGAACCGCAGGCGCCTGACTCCCAGCACGTCGTCGTCGTAGGACCTGCGGTACAGCTCCCTGATCACCTCGTCGTCGACGACCGAGTAGTTGGTGTTGCGGTGGTACCGCCAGAACGCCTCGCGCGTCTGCTCGGTGCCGAAGTAGAAGTCGTCGACGGCCGCTCGGTCGAAGACCTGGTTCGCGAAGGGCGTGTCGTCCGCGACGGAGTAGCCGTAGGACGGGATGACCGCGTAGACCTCGGCGTGAGGCAGTTCGTCGTACAGGAACCGGGTGATCTCGGCTGCGCTCTGACCGGCACCGGCCACCGCGACCCGGCGCAGGATCCTGGGGTTCATCCGCCGGTACTGCTCCAGGAAATCGCAGCTGTGCCACACGCGTTCGTCACGATCGATCCCCTCGGGCAGGCTCGGTACCAACCCCGTCGAGATCACCACGTTCCGTGCCCCGACCATGCGGCGGCCGGTGTCGTCCGCGATCTCCAGCAGCAGGTGGTCCGGGGCCTCGCCCGCCGGCAGCCGGATCGACGTGACCTCCGAGCCGTAGGCGACGCGGTCGGACACCCGAGCCTGCGCCCACTCGAGATAGGAGTGGAATTCGCGGCGGGTGGGGAAGAAATCCTGCTTGTTGACGAACTGCGGGAGCCGGCCCGACGCCTGCAGGTACGCGACGAAGCTGAAACTAGACGTCGGATTTCGAATGGTGACCAGATCCTTGAGAAAGGATATCTGCATCGTCGCCGACGGCAGCAACATATTGCGATGCCAGCCGAAAGAAGCCTGACGTTCGAAGAACAGGCTGCTGATCCCATTTCCCGGCCCGCCCGCCCCGTACTCCTCGATGGCGATGGCCAGCGACAGGTTGGACGGGCCGAACCCGATGCCGACCACGTCGTAGATCTCATGTCCACGATCACTCATAGAGAATTCCCCCGCTGGCATGGCTGCACGGTGGACGGAGTTCGCGTCTTCGACCAGTGGTCGCGCTCTCCAAGAAAGACAGACAATCGATGGGATCGGCACTTGCCCGTCATTCTTCGATTTCGGGACGGCCGAGGTTGGAAATGACGATATCTCAGGATCGCTTCTCCGGGCAGTCCTGACCGGCACTGGGCGACAGACGAACGCTCAGAGCATTTCGCCGTCCCTCGTCCTGCGTCGCAACGCAGGCCTGCTCGACGCGGCGAGGTCCTTCCACCGATCCGACAGACCGGCGATGGTGCGTGCCGCGAACAACGTCCGGATGGACAACTCGACGTTCAACGTCGTCCGGATCAGACCGACCAGCCTGATCGCGCGCAGCGAGTTGCCGCCGAGATCGAAGAAGTCGTCGTCGATGCCCACCACCCGGTTCAGCTCGAGCACCTCGGCGAACGCCTCGGCCAGCACCTGCTCGGAATGGTCGCGCGGTGCCCGGTGCCGCCGGTCGTCGAACGTGGGGTCCGGCAGCCGCGCCGGGTCGACCCTCCCGCCGGGTGTCTCCGGCAGGCTCTCCACCACCTCGAACACCGAGGGCACCATGGTTTCCGGCAGCCGGTCCGTGGCGAACCGGCGGAGCTCGGCTTCGGAGAGGCTGCGGTCGCGCACCGGGACCACGTAGGCCACCAGCCGCCGCTGCCCGGCGGCGTCCTCCCTCGCGACCACCACCGACCGGGCCGGCCCGGGGTGCTCGGACAACACCTCCTCGATCCGGGCGGGCTCGACCAGTTCGCCTCGGATCTCTGCCTCGCCGCCGGTCCGGCCGACGTGTTCCAGGCGGCCGCCGGTACCCCACCGGACCCGGTCGCCGGTCCGGTACATGAGCCCGCCGGGCGCACCGAACGGGCACGGTACGAACCGCTCCGCGGTCAGCCCCGGCCGCCCGCGGTAGCCCCGCGCCACGCCGGACCCGGCCACGTACAGCTCACCGGCCACGCCTGCCGGGACCGGCGTCAAACCCGGCCCCAGGACGTAGAGAGCCGTTTCGCCCGTGCCGGGTGCCGGTTCGTCCTCGCCCGGCCAGCCGAGGACGGCCGTCTCCGCCGAACCGTGATCGACGACGATCGTGAGATCGGGGCAGGCGTCCCGCACCCGCCGCATGGCGGCCGCGGGCACCCGGTCACCACCGGTCCACACCTCGCGCAGCCCGGCGAGCCACGCGGGGCGTTCCGCCGCGATCGCCGAGAACAGGCCGGCAGGCAGCCACATCGCGGAGATGTCGTTCGCCGTGCAAATCCTGTTCAGCGTGCCGGTGTCCGGCTCTCCGGGCGGAGCCACCACCACCCGTCCGCCGTTCAGCACGGCTCCCCACCACTCGAGGGCGAACCCGTCGCTGCTGTGCGGGGAGTGCCAAAGCACGGTGCGCGGGCCGCGGTCGGTGACCAGCCGCCGCAGGTTCCGGTGCGTCACCTCGACGCCGGTGGCCGCACCGGAGCCGGGCTTCACGGCCACCAGGTTGTCCACGTGCGGCGGGGCCGGGACCTCAGGTACGCCATCGGAGTCCTGGCAGAGGTCGTCGAACGGGATCACCGGCACGTCCGGCGCGGCGAGCGACGCCCCTGCCGCCGTCGCGCCGGTTAGCAGCACGCGCGCCGAGGATCCGGCGACCATCGACCTGATCCGGGCCGCGGGCAACACGGGGTCGATCAGCAGGTAAGCAGCGCCCGCTTTCGTCACCGCGAGCAGGGCGACGGCCAGGTCCACCGATCGAGGCATCGCCACCGCCACGACCGTCTCGGCTCGGACCTGCCTGCGTCGCAGCGCCGCGGCCAGCAGGCTCGACCGCTCGTCCAGCACCCGGTACGAGACCGCCAAGTTCCCGTCCACCACCGCGACGGCGTCGGGAGACCGCGACACCTGCCGGGCGAACAGCTCCGGAACCGTCACCCCCGGAACCGACGCCTCCGCGAGGACCGGCGCGGTCGGCACCCGGTCCCGTTCGGCGGTGCTCGGCACGTCCACGGCACCGACCGGCCGCGCGGGGGCGGCCGTCAGGCCATGGAGGTACGCGATCAGCTCCTCGCCGAGGAAACGCAGCTCCGCGCGGGAGTACAGGCCCGCGGGGGCGTCGAGCCGGATGAACAGGTCGCTGTCGGCACTGCCGTCGGTGTAGGTGGTGACCGACAGTTCGTCGAAAGCCCCGATCGTCGCGCTGACGTGGCGCGCCGGACTGCCGTCGAAGTGGAGCTGCTCCCCGAGTTCGACGACGTTGAGGACGGCACCGAAACAGCTGCGGCCGCTCAGGACGGCTCCGCTCACGCGCTGGATGTCGGAGTAGTGGTGGGCGGTGTGCCCGGCGATCGCGTACGTCTCGTCGATGACCGCCTCGACGATCTCGGCGAAGGTCGCGCCGAGCGGCACTCGCACCCGGACCGGCACCACGTTCACCGCCAGGCCGGGGATCCCGCTCGCCACTCCGGCCCGGTTGCCCACGGCCAGCGAAAAGAGGAGCTCGGGACGATCGCAGCGATGCCGCAGGTACACCGCCAACGCCGCGGCCAGCAGCGAGGACATCCACACGCCCATGGACTTCGCCGCCTCGGTCCACGCGTCCGCCTCGGCACGCGCGACGGTCAGCGTCCGGCTCGTCATGCCGATGGCGCCTGCCGGCTCCGACCAGCGGTCGGCGCCGCTCACCGGTTCGGACAGTGCCGACCGCGCCGCTTCGGACAGGGCGGGCGGCGGGATCCGCGCGGGTGCGGGCGCGCCGGCCAGGTAGGTGCGCCAGAACTCCGTGTCCTCGGCGAACGCCGGGGAGGCGCGGTACGCCGCCGCCTCGGCCGCGAACGGCTCGGCGGTCCACGGCTGTGGCAGGTCCGGTACCCGCGTGCCCCGCACCATCGCCGTATAGACGTCCGCGAGGCGCCGCGACAGCAGGCCTCCCGCGCCGTACCCGTCCGACACGAGATGGTGGTAGGTGATCACCACGAGAGAGCGGGCCGCCGCGAGCCTGACCACACCCAGCCGCAGCAGCACGTCGCGCTCCAGGTCGAACGGCTGCCTCACCAGGTCGGCCAGCGCCTCGCGGGCCGCCTGCTCGGGATCGGCCGCGTCGCGCAGGTCCAGGAGGAACGGCTGCCAGTCCGCCGGCTCCCGGGACACCAGCCGCAGCTCGCCGCCGTCGTCGACGAAGCCGGCCCGCAGCACCTCCGCCTCGGCGAGCACGTGCCGGAACGCGGCCGCCATGACGGCCGTGTCCAACTCGCCGTCCACGTCCCACAGGAACAGCGGGTGGTTCAGCGTGTCCGGAGACATCCTCTGCGCCAGCCACAAGCCTCGCTGCGCGGACGACGCACTGAGCGAACGCACACAGACCATCTCCTCGGAGAACTCGCGGTGTCCTGTCGACAGGACGGTCCAACCGGACGGAAAGCGTTCAGGGCACGGGAGACCACGGCCGATCGCGGTCGGCCATCAACGACATGAGGTGCCCGGCGATCAGTCTCGGCGACGGGTACCGCAGCACCAGCGTCGCCTTCAGCTTGAGCCCGGTCGACGCGGCCAGGCGCTTGCTCAACTCCACGGACAGCAGCGAGTCGAATCCGATCAGCTTGAACTCCTGGTCGGGGTCCAAGGTCTCGCCCGCGGGATGGCCGAGTACGACGGCGACCTTCCGCAGGACGTGGTCCAGCACGACTGCCGTCCCGTCACCGTGCGGGAGGGTGGCGATCCGGTCCGCCAGGGAGACGGGGTGATCCTCGTCGGGCGGGGACACCGCCACCGCGGCCGCCTCGGGCGAGGAAGTCAGCCAGTACCGCTTCCGCTGGAACGCGTACGTCGGCAGATCCACCCGCCGCCGCGCCCCGAAGACCGCGGACCAGTCGACGGATCCGCCGTGGACGTGCAGTCGCGCCAGCGAGCCGGCGACGGCCGCCACCTCTCCCCCGCCTCGTCGCGACGACGACAGGACCACCGCGCCGTCGACGTCCTCGGTGATCTCCTGCACCGGCGCGGCCAGCACGGGGTGCGGGCTCATCTCGACGAACACCCGGAGGCCGTCCGCGACCAGCCGCCGGACGGCGGATTCGAAGTGGACCCTTTCCCGCAGGTTGCGGTACCAATAGTCGCCGGTCAGCTCCGCTGTGTCGATCCGATGGCCGAGCAAGGTCGAGTAGAACGGCAGCGCCGACGTCGCCGGGCGCACGTCGGAGAGAGGTCCGGTCACCTGGTCGCGGACCTGGGCCACCTGGTGTGAGTGGGAGGCGTAATCCACCGCTATCCGCCGCGCCTGCACGCCTTCGGCCTTCATCTTCTCGACGAACTCGTCGATGGCGCCCGGTTCCCCGGACACCACCACCGAGCCGGGTCCGTTGACCACGGCGATGCCCACCCGGTCCTGCCACGGCGTGAGCCGCGCCGCCACGAGGTCCTCGGCCAGCGCGACCGAGGCCATGCCGCCGCGACCGGTCAAGGCGACCAGTGCCTTGCTGCGCAACGCCACGACCTTGGTGGCGTCCCGCAGCGACAGCGCACCGCTGACGCGGGCGGCGGCTATCTCGCCCTGGCTGTGCCCTACCACCGCCGCCGGCTCCACCCCCCAGGAGCGCCACAGGGCGGCCATGGCGACCATCACCGAGAACAACACCGGCTGAACCACGTCCACCCGGTCCAGTCCCGGCGCTCCCGGCACGCCGCGCAGCACGTCGAGCAGCGGCCAGTCGACCCATTCGGCCAAGGCCGCGGCGCACTCGTCCAGCGCCTGCGCGAAAACCGGGAAGGTGTCGTAGAGCTCCCGGCCCATGCCGGCCCACTGCGACCCCTGCCCGGGGAAGACGAAGACCACCCCACCCGGGTTCCCGGCGACACCGTGCACCACCCCGGCGGACTCGGCGCCGTCACGCAACGACGTCAGCCCACTCAGCAGCTCGTCCCGGTCGCGGCCCAGCACGACCGCGCGATACTTGAAGTGCGTCCGGCTCGACACCAGGGACCAGCCGATGTCGGCGATTTCCCTGTCCGGCGCGGCGACGGCGAACGCGCGCAGCTTCTCCGCCTGCCCTGCCAAGGCCACCGCGTCCTTGCCGGAGACCGCCCACGGCACCAGCCCGCCGAGCACCGGACCGTGCTGGGCCGTCGGCTCCTCGGCCTGGTCCCGCGCGGGCTCTTCGAGGATCAAGTGCGCGTTGGTGCCGCTGACCCCGAACGACGACACCCCGGCCCGCCGCGGACCGGCCCCCCGGGTCCATTCCCGCTCCCGCGTCAGCAGTTCGACCGCGCCGCGGGACCAGTCCACGTGCCGGGACGGCGCCGCCACGTGCAAGGTCTTCGGCAGCACACCGTGGTGCATGGCCAGCACCAGCTTGATGACCCCGGCCACGCCGGCGGCGGCCTGGGTGTGACCGAGGTTCGACTTCAGGGACCCCAGCCAAAGCGGCCGGTCCGGCGCGCGGTCCTGTCCGTAGGCCGCCAGCAGGGCGTGCGCCTCGACGGGGTCGCCGAGCTTGGTTCCGGTGCCGTGGGCCTCGACCGCGTCCACCTCGGTGCGGGTGACCCCGGCGTTCGCCAGGGCCTGACGGATCACCTTCTCCTGGGCGAGGCCGCTGGGCGCGGTCAGCCCGTTGCTGGCGCCGTCCTGGTTCACGGCGGAGCCCCGGACGACGGCCAGCACCGGGTGACCGTTGCGGCGGGCGTCGGACAACCGCTCCAACAGCAGCACCCCTGCCCCCTCCGCCCAGCCGGTGCCGTCCGCGCCGTCCGCGAAGGACTTGCACCGGCCGTCGGCCGACACCGCGCGCTGCCGGGAGAACTCCACGAAGAGCGCGGGCGTGGGTATCACCGACACTCCGCCGGCCAGCGCGAGCGAACACTCCCGCAGACGCAGTGACTGCGCCGCCAGGTGCGTCGCCACCAGCGAGGACGAACATGCCGTGTCCACGGAGACCGCCGGCCCGGTCAGCCCCAGCTCGTACGCCACCCGGCCGGCCGCGACGCTCTGCGCGCTGCCGTACAGCAGGTAGCCCTCCAGCTCGTCGTTGCCCGCCGCCAGAAACCGCACCCCGTACTCCGACGAGCTCACCCCGGTGAAGACGCCGATCTCGGTCCCTCGCACCTCGGCGGGAACGATGCCCGCCCGCTCGAAGACCTCCCACGACGTCTCCAGCAGCAGGCGGTGCTGCGGATCGACCGCCAGCGCCTCACGCGGGCTGATGCCGAAGAAGTCCGCGTCGAAGCCGCCCACGTCCGTCAGGAAACCGCCGTGGCGCACGTACGAGCTGCCGGTGGCATCGGGGTCCGGGTCGTACACGTCCCGCCACCCCCGGTCGTCCGGGAACCCGGCCACGACATCCCGGCCACCGCGGACCACCTCCCACAGCTCCTCGGGAGAGGACACTCCGCCCGGGTAGCGGCACGCCATCGCGATCACGGCGATCGGCTCGGCGCGGCCTGCTCTCAGCGCGTCGTTCTCCTGCCGCAGCCGGTCGCGCTCCGCCAGCAGCGCGCGGAGCGCCCGTTCGACTCGGTCCCCGTTCGCCACCGGGCGATCCGCGGAGTCGGTCATGTCAGCTGCCCCTCTCGTTCAGAGCCAGGTCGACGAGTGCGTCCAGGTCCAGGTCCGCCAGTTCGCCCGTGTGCGCCCGCAGCGCCTCCAGGGGCTCGGCGTCCTTGGAAACCGGGGCCGGGCGCAGCAGGCCGAGGATGTGCTCACCCAGCTCGCGTGGGGTCGGGTAGTTGAAGACGATGGTCGACGGCAGGCGCAGTCCGGTCGAGGAGCCCAGGCGGTTGCACAGTTCGACCGAGGTCAGCGAGTCGAGCCCGAGGTGGGTGAACGACAGATCGGCGTCGACGACGGCACCGGCGGGGTGCCCGAGAACCGTGGCGACGTGATCGCGGACCCAGTCCGCCACGGCCGCCCCGGCCTCCTCCGCCGGCAGAGCGGCGAGCCTGGCGGGCAGGCCGCCGTCCCTGGGCTTGCTCGCTCCGTTCCGGCGTGGGCCGCCGCTGCCGACGAGATCGCGCAGCAGGTGCGGCAGTTCGCCGCCGGTCGAGTTCCGCAGTGCGCCGACGTCCAGCCGGGCCGGGATGAGGACCGGCGCGCCGATCGCGCACGCCGCGTCGAACAGGGCCAGTGCCTCGGGCGTCGGCATCGGCGCGATGCCCAGCCGCCGGATCCGCGAGAGGCCGGCCTGGGTCAGGTCCCCGGTCATACCGCCGTCCTGTTGCCACCAGCCCCAGCACAGCGAGGTGCCTGCCAGTCCGGACGCCCGGCGTTGTGCCGCCAGACCGTCCAGGAACCCGTTCGCCGCGGCGTAGTTCGCCTGTCCCGGTGTGCCGAGCGTGCCCGCGAAGGCGGAGAACTGGATGAAGGCCGACAGGGTGCGGTCCCTGGTCAGCTCGTGCAGGTTGATCGCGCCCCCGACCTTGGGTCGCAGCACACGTTCGACGCTCTCCGGTGTCAGCGACGCCACCGTGCCGTCCGCGAGCACACCCGCCGCGTGCACGATCGCCGTCAGCGGGTATCCCCAGGGCATGTCGGCGAGCACGGCCGCCACGGCGGCCCGGTCCGCGACATCGCACACCGCGACCTTGACCTCCGCGCCCGCCCGCTCCAAGTCCGAGACCAGCTCGGCGGCGCCGTCGGCGGCCAGGCCTCGGCGGCTCGCCAACACCAGGCTCCGTACCCCGTGTGCGGCGACCAGGTGCCGCGCCACCTGCGAACCCACTCCACCGGTCCCGCCCGTGACCAGCACGGTCCCACCGCCGAAGCCACCACTCACCTCGAGGACCAGCTTTCCGGTGTGGCGGCCTCGGCTCATCTCGCGGAAAGCGTGGCGCGCGTCGCGGACGTGCCGGACGGACACGGGGTTCAGGTGCACCCGCCCGGCTGCGAACAACGCCACGACGGCCCGGAACATCTCGCTGATCAGGTCCGGGCCCGCCTCGTAGAGGTCGAAGGCCCGGTAATCGACGCCGGGGTGCTCGGCCGCGACCCGGCGGGGATCGCGGATGTCGGTCTTCCCCATCTCGATGAAGCTCCCGCCTTCGGGGAGCAGCGTCAGCGAGGCGTCGACGAAGGCGTGCGCGAGGGAGTTCAGAACGACATCCACACCGCGACCACCGGAGGTCTTCATGAACTTGTCCGCGAAGTCCAGATCCCGCGACGAAGCCAGGTGTTCGTCGTCCAGCCCCATGTCGCGCAGGGTTTGCCACTTGGCCGGGCTTGCGGTCGCGTAGATCTCGGCACCGGCGTGTTTCGCCAGCGCGACGGCGGCCATGCCGACACCGCCCGCAGCGGCGTGGATGAGAATCCGTTGCCCCTTCGCGAGGTTCCGCACGTGGCGGAGCGCGTAGTAGGCGGTGAGGAAGGCGGCCGGCACGGACGCCGCCTCGGCGTAGCTCCATGCGCCGGGAATGGGCATGATCATTCGGTGATCGGCCACGGCCACGCTGCCGAAGGCGCCCGGGAAGATGCCCATCACCCGGTCACCCGGCGACAGGCTCTTGACGTCGTCGGCGACCTCCATCACCGTTCCGGCACCCTCACCGCCGAGTCCGGCACCGAGGGCTGTCCGCTCCACCAGCCCGAGGGCGATCGTCACGTCCCGGAAGTTCAGCCCGGCGGCGTGCACGGCGATGCGCACCTGCCCCTCGCTCAGCGGCGCCTCCACCTCGGGGCAGGGAATCCAGGCCAGGTTCTCCAGCGTCCCCTGCCGTCGGAGGCCCAGTCGGTGCGCGCCGGCCGCCGGTGGCCGGCGGTGCCCGCTCGGGGGTGCGGCCGGCGTCATGCGGGGGACGAGGTACGCGCCGCCCCGCACCGCCAGCTGGTCCTCGTCGAGGGCGAGCGCGTCCGGGAGGCGCGTCAAGGACGCTTCGTCGTCGTCGATGTCCACCAGCCGGAACCGGCCGGGGTGCTCTGTCCGGGCGGATCGGACCAAGCCCCACACGGACGCGCCGGGGAGGCTTTCGACCCTCTCCCCGCCGCCGGTGTCGAGGGCAAGGCGGGTGAGCACCACCAGCGTGGCTCCGGCCAACCGCTCCTCGGCGAGGAACCTCTGGACGCAGGCAAGCACACGGATGGTGGCGTCGCCGACCGCGGCGATCGGCTCTGTGTCGGCAAGGTAGAGATCGTCCAGGCAGAGGACGATGTGCCGGGGTCCCTCCCCCGGGCGAATCCCCGCGACGACCTCGTCCATGGACTCGATGAGCACGACGCTCTTGTCGCTTGCCGCCGACACTCGCCCGGCCAGACCGTTCTTCGCACCGAGAACGCACCACCGCCCGCAGTGGGTTTCTCGCTCGCCCGGCTTGACCGGTCGCCATTCCAGTGCGAACAGCGATCGCTCCTGCCCGCCAGGCAGCTCGGCACTCGCCTGCCTCGACGTCAACGCCCCGACGTGAGCGATCTCGCGGCCTTGCTCGTCGGCGACCGTCACCGCCACGACGCCGTCGCCTGCCGGTGAGATCCGGACCCGCAAGCCCGGCCCGCACGCGCCGGTCAGGGTCACCCCGGACCAGGAGAACGGCAGCCACACCTGGCCGTCGCCCACCTTGAGGACACCGCCCGCCACCATCGCGTGCAGGGCGGCGTCGAACAGCGCCGGGTGGAGGACGAACCCATCGCCGGCCGGACCGTCGGCGGTCACCGGCAGCGTGGCCGACGCGTAGAGATCATCGCCGTGCCGCCACACTTCCCGCAGCCCGCGGAAGGCCGGACCGTAGTCGTAGCCCGCCGCCGCGAAAGCGTCGTGGAGACCGTCGAGGTCGAGTCGTGCCGCCCCGGCCGGTGGCCAGACGGCGAGCGAACGCGCGTCGCCGGTGCGCCGCGGCGCGTTCGACGACAGGCTCCCGGTCGCGTGGCGGGTCCAACCGCCCCTCGTCCACCTGTCCTGGGTCCGGCCGTCACCACAGGGGCGCGAGTACAGGGTCAGGCGGCTGCGCCCTGCCTCGTCCGCCGTGCCGACGACGATCCGCACCTGCACGCCGCCGTCACCGGGAAGAACCAGGGGGACCTCCAGGGTGAGCTCCTCGATCACCGCGCAGTCCGCGAACTCGCCCGCCCACAGCGCCAGGTCCAGGTAGACCGTCGCCGGGACGACGACCGCGCCCGACACGGCGTGATCGGCCAGCCAGCCGTGGGTCCGCAGGGACCACACACCGGTGAAGACGATCTCTTCGGTGCCGGGGTGGTCCACCATGGCACTCACCAGCGGGTGTTCCGTGGCCGACAGCCCGGCGGAACCCAGGTCCGCACCAGCCGTCACGGCCTGGAAGTCCAGCCAGTACCGCTGCCGCTGGAACGCGTACGTCGGCAGGTCCACCTGCCGGCGTGTTCCGAACAGGGCGCCCCAGTCGACCGCGACACCCCGGACGTGCACCTGGGCCAGCGCGCCGACCACGGCGTCCACCGCCCCGCGGTCGCGCCGCGACGAGGACAGGACCAGCGCCTCGGGCACGCCATCGTCTGCCAGGGTTTCCTTGGTGATGCTCGCGAGCGTCGCGCCGGGCCCCACTTCGAGGAAGACGTTCGCACCGGCCGCACGTACATGCCGCACCGCGTCGAAGAAGCGAACGGAGGCGCGGACGTGGTGCACCCAGTGCGCGACGGACGTCAGTTCTTCGAGCGTGGCCTCGCGCCCCAGCGAGGTCGAGACGACGGGGATCGACAACCGGCCCGCGGGCAGCTCGTCGATCGATGCCGCGAAGTCGTCCAGGACCGGGTCCATGAGGGGAGAGTGAAACGCCTGATCAACGCCGAGCAGCTTCGCCGACGTGCCATCGGCGACGAACCGCTCCCTGAGGTCGAGGACCGCGTCGCGGCGGCCCGAGACCACCACCGAGTCCGGGCCGTTGACCGCGGCGATGCCGACGCCCTCGTACTCGCGGAGCAGAGCGTCGACGTCGTCCTCGCGTGCGCGCACCGCCAGCATGGCGCCGCGTTCGCCGACCGTCTGCATGGCCTGTCCGCGCGCGGCCACGAGCCTGGCCGCGGCGTCCAGATCGATGGCTCCTGAGACGTGAGCCGCGGCGATCTCACCGACGGAGTGACCGATCAGGTAATTCGGCTGCGGGCAGTACCGCTGCATGAGCCGGCACAGGCTGACCTGGATGGCGAACAACGCCGGCTGCGCGATGTCGGTTCGCCCGACCAGCTGTTCCTCCGGGGCGTCGGCGAGGAGCAGGGGTTTGAGCGCATACGGGAGGTACGCATCGAAGCGTTCGCAGATCTCGTCGAGGCTCCGGGCGAAGACGGGGAAGACGTCGCACAGCTGCCGGACCACGCCGGCCCACCGCGCCCCCTGCCCGGGGAACATGAAGACCACGCCACCGGGCTCTTCGGCGACGCCACGCACCACTGAGGCGGACTCCGCGCCGTCGCTCACCGACGCCAAGCCGTCGAGGAACTCCTGCCGGTCACGCCCCAGCACCACCGCACGGTGCTCGAACCGCGACCGGCTCGACACCAGCGACCAGCCGACATCGCCGATATCCACGTCTGGTCGGGCGGCGGCGAACTCGCGCAGGTTCCGGGCCTGCGCCCGCAGCGCCGCCGCCGACCGCGCCGACACGACCCACGGCACCGACCCGGCGGCACCGCGATCGGTGGTGCCGGCCGCCTCCTCGTCGGGTGCCTGCTCGAGAATCAGATGCGCGTTGGTGCCACTGACCCCGAACGACGACACCCCGGCCCGCCTCGGCCGATCCGGTCCGCCGGGCCATGGTCTGGCCTCGGTCAGCAACTCCACGGCCCCGGCCGACCAATCCACCTGCGTGGAGGGACGGTCCACATGCAACGTCTTGGGCAACACCCCGTGACGCATCGCCATGATCATCTTGATCATCCCGCCCACACCCGCCGCTGCCTGCGTGTGACCGATGTTCGACTTCAACGACCCCAGCCACAGCGGACTACCGAAATCCCGGTCCTGCCCGTAAGTGGCCAGAAGCGCCTGCGCCTCGATGGGATCACCCAGGACCGTCCCGGTCCCGTGCCCTTCCACGACGTCCACCTCGCTCGCCCGCACCCGGGCGTTCGCCAGCGCGGCCCGGATCACCCGCTGCTGTGCCGGCCCGTTCGGTGCGGTCAGCCCGTTCGACGCCCCGTCCTGGTTGACGGCCGAACCCCGGATCACAGCCCAGATCCGGCGCCCGTGCCGCCGCGCGTCCGACAACCGCTCCAGCACCAGAACCCCGGCACCCTCACCGAAACCCGTGCCGTCCGCAGCGTCCGCGAACGCCTTGCACCGGCCGTCCGGCGACAGGCCCCGCTGCCGCGACATCTCCCGAAAGACCTGTGTCGTCGCCATGACGGTGACGCCACCGGCGAGCGCCAGCGCGCATTCGCCCTGCCGCAGCGACTGGACCGCCTGGTGCACCGCCACCAGCGACGACGAGCACGCGGTGTCGATCGACACCGCCGGACCCTCCAGGCCCAGCGCGTACGCCACCCGTCCGGACGCCACGCTCAGCAGGGAACCGGTCTGCCCGTAGCCCGAGATGACCGCGGGGGTGACGAAGTGGTTCCCGTAGCCGAAATACACGACACCGGCGAAGACACCCGTGTCGCTGCCGCGCAGGGACCGCGGGTCGATACACGCTCGTTCCAGGGACTCCCACGAGGTCTCCAGCAGCAGCCGGTGCTGCGGATCGGCGGCGAGCGCCTCACGCGGGCTGATCTCGAAGAAATCGGCGTCGAAGTCGGCCGCGCCGGGCAGGAACGCACCGGAGCGCGTGGTGCAGGTGCCCAGCCGATCCGGATCCGGGTCGTACAGGGCCTCCAGGTCCCAGTGGCGATCGTCCGGGAAGTGCGACACCGCGTCCCCGCCCGCCCGCACCAGCTCCCACAACGCCTCCGGCGACGCCACCCCGCCCGGGTAACGGCAGGCCGCGCCCACGACCGCGATGGGCTCGGCGGCGGCCCGCGTC
Organism: Amycolatopsis oliviviridis; assembly: GCF_014654365.1. GTDB lineage: Bacteria > Actinomycetota > Actinomycetes > Mycobacteriales > Pseudonocardiaceae > Amycolatopsis > Amycolatopsis oliviviridis. The sequence continues at coordinate 216,292 of NZ_BNAY01000001.1, read as the reverse complement.
AGCTCCCGCAGGAGCCTGCGTGTCTCGACCAGCTCGATCGACGTCCGCTTGAGGTAGCCGAGCACGTCGGCGTCGGTGTCGTTCGTCATCGCTCCCCTAGCCGAGCTCGTTGTCCAGCAGCGAAAGAAGCTCTCGAGCTGATGCCGAACCGATCCGGTCGGCCATCTCGGCCGGTGATCCATCGCTCGCCAGGGACCGGGCCCTGGCCGCCAGTTCGCCGAGCCGGGAGGTGATCGCGGCCCTGTCCGCCTCGGCTAGATCGAGGAACGCGCCCTCGAGCCGGGCGGCCAGCGACTCGATCTCCTCGGTCAAGCGGTGGACGGGAAATGCCGGGTCGCCGCCGGGTCGCTCGATGATGCTCGCGTTCAGGAACCGCGCGAGAGTGCCCGGGTTCGGGTAGTCGAACGCGAGCGTGGCGGGCAGCTTCAGGCCGGTGTCCCCGGCCAGCTTGTTCCGCAGCTCCAGCGCCGTGAGCGAATCCATCCCCATCTCCCGGAACGCCGTCGCGGGCCCGATCCTCCCGGTGCCGGAATGGCCGAGGACGAGCGCGGTCCGGGCCCGGACGGCGTCGAGCAGCACCGCCTCCGCGTCGGCCGTCGGCAGCGACCTGACCCGCTGTGCGAGCCCGGCGGCGGGGAGCGGACGGCTCGCCGGGCCGCTGGGCCTCCCGATCAGGCCGCGGAGGAGCGGGGAGTAGCCGTCATCCGGCGCGCTGGACGACGGGAGCTCAAGACGCGCGGGAACCAGCACCGGCTCGTCCCGCGCGATCGCCGCGTCGAAGAGCGCGAGCCCCTCCGCCGACGACAGTCCCAGCACACCCTGCCGTCGCAGGCGTACGACGTCCACCGCGCCGAGGTCGGCGATCTGCTCGGTCTTCTCCGCCCAAAGCCCCCAGCACAACGACGTGGCGGGCAGCCCCGCCGCCCGGCGGGCTTCGGCCAGCCAGTCGAGGAACGCGTTGGCCGCCGCGTAGTTGGCCTGCCCCGACGTCCCGAACACCCCCGCGACCGAAGAGAACGACACGAACGCCGACAGGTCCAGGTGCTTGGTCAGCTCGTGCAGGTGCCAGGCGCCGTGCACCTTCGGCGCCAGCACCGTGTCCACCTGGTCCCCGGTCAGCGCCTCGACGACCCCGTCGTCCAGCACCCCGGCGCAGTGGATCACCGCCGTCAGCGGGTACTCCTCCGGTATCCCGGCGATCAGTCCGGCGACGGCCGCGCGGTCCGTGACGTCGCAGGCCACGACCTCGACCCGCGCGCCCGCCGCAGTCAGCTCCTCCCGCAGCCCCGCCGCCGCGGCGGCCGCCGGTCCGCGCCTGCTGGTCAACACGAGCCGGCGTGTCCCGTGGCGCGTCACCAGGTGCCTGGCCAGCAACGCACCCAGGCCGCCGGTGCCTCCCGTGATCAGTACCGTGCCGGCCCCGAGGGCTGGCACGGTCCCGCCGCCGAAGGTCTCGGGTGCGAGTCGCGGGATGGTGACGCCGCCTGCCCGGAGCTTGAGCTGAGGTTGTCCGGTGGCCGCCGCCTCCGGGACGCGAGCCCACGAGCCGGGTCGATCGTCGATGTCCACGAGGGTGAACCGGCCCGGGTGCTCGGTCTGCGCGGTGCGCACGAATCCCCAGATGGCGGCGGCCGCGGGGTCGGCACGCGGGACCTGGTCGTCGTGGACCGCCTCCCTCGTCACGACAACGAGGCGTGAGCCGGAGAACCGTTCGCCGGCAAGCCAGTCCTGGGTCCACCGCAGCACCTGGTGGACACCGCGCTCGACGACGGCGGGCGGGTCGTCGGCGGCTGCGCGATCGACGCACACCAGGACGACCGGAGGTATCGCCTCCCAGGAGGCAGCGAGCTCGGCGAGGTCGGCGCAGACGGCGTCGCCCCTGGCCAGTGACGTGGTGAGCGCGCCAGGCGCTCCCACCACGGCGTACCGGCCCGCCACCGGTCCGGATGGGACCGCGAGGTCGGCCCAGTCGACCCGGAACAGCGAATCCCGGTGGTCGACGCTCAGCTCGGTCAGCTGTCCGGCGTCCGCGGGCCGCAGACTCATCGATCCGATGCCGCCGACCGGTGCGCCGTGCTGATCCGCGATGCTCACGGACAGCACGTTCTTCCCGGCGGGGGCGAGACGGACGCGCAGCACGACAGGCCCGGCCTCGCCGTCGGACCGGTTCAGGCGGATCTCCGTGCACCGGAACGGCAGCCAGCCTCCTGACCCGGTGTCGTCGACGAGCTGCCCGAGGTCGATCGAGCGCAATGCGGCATGCAGCAAGGCAGGGTGAAGCCGGTACCGGTCCGCGCCGCCCGGCACGGGGAGCTCCACCTGCGCGAACAGGATGTCGTCGCGGCTCCATACCTCGTGTTCGAAGGGCACCCGGACCGCGCCCACGGGCGGCCACGTGACGAGGTCTTCCTCCCGCCGGGTTTCTCCGGTGCCGGCCCCGGCGACGCCGACGGCGTTGCGTGTCCACCTGGTTTCGCCCTCACCCCGGGAGTGGACGGTGATCACCCGTTGGCCGTCGACGACGACGCGGAGCTCGCGATCGGCCGTTCCGGACAGCACGAGCGGTGTCTCCAGGGTGAGTTCGTCGACGACGGCGCACCCCACCTCGCGCGCCGCCCACATCGCCAGCTCCACCAGCACCGTCGCAGGCACCACGACCACGCCGTGGACCACGTGGCCGGCGAGCCACGGGTGGCGCCGCGTCGACAGGCGCCCGCGGCCCACCACGTCGCTGCCCACGCCGTCGTCGGACAGGTCGATCACGGCGTCGAGCAGCGGGTGGTCCGAGGAGCTCCCGGCCGTGCTCTCGTCCGGGGTGCCTAGCCACAAACGCTGCCGTTGGAAGGCATACGTCGGCAACTCGACCCACCGGCCGTCCCAGCCGGGGAACGCTCCCTCCCACGACATCGCGACGCCCGCCACGAAGGCCTGCGCCGCCCACCGATACAGCCGCGCCTGCGTGCCGTCGCCGCGGCGCAACGACCCCACCGCCACCCCGCCGGCGCCCGGGGTGGCGTCGAGCATCTCCCGGATGTTCGCCATGACCAGCGGGTGCGGGCTGACTTCGATGAACGCACGGTGCCCGTGTTCGAGGAGCTGTTTCGTCGTGGCCTCGAACCGGACCGGTTCCCGCAGGTTGCGGAACCAGTAGGCCGCGTCCAGCGCCGCGGCGTCGATCCGCCCACCGGTCACCGTCGAGTAGAACGCCACCGGCGAGGACACGGGGGTGATCCGGTCCAGTTCGTCCAGGAGCCGGTCCTCGAACTGGTCCATCACCGCCGAATGCCCCTGGCCGCTCGCCGGAATCCACCGCGCCAGCACGCCCTCGGCTTCGCAGATCGCGACCAGTTCCCGGACCGCGGGCGCCTCGCCCGAGACCGTCGTCGAGTACGGCCCGTTGACGGCGGCGATCCCGACCCGGGACCCGGTCCGTGCCAGCAGCTCCCGCACCCGGGGCTCGGGCAGCACGATCCCGGCCATCGCGCCGGTCTGGGGGATGGAGGCCAGCAGACGGGACCGCAGGGCCACGATCCTGGCCGCGTCCGGCAGCGTCAGGGCGCCCGCGACGCAGGCCGCCGCGATCTCACCCTGGGAGTGACCGATCACCGCGTCCGGTGTCACCCCGAGCGAACGCCACACCGACGCCAGCGACACCATCACCGCGAACAGCGCGGGCTGGACGACGTCGACCCGGTCCAAGCTCGCCGCCGCCGGTCCCCCGCACACGGTGTCGATCAACGACCAGGACACCCAGGGCGCCAGCGCCTCCGCGCACGCGCGCAGCCGGTCGGCGAAGACAGGGGACGATTCGAACAGGTCCCGTCCCATCCCCACCCACTGGCTCCCCTGGCCCGGGAAGACGAAGACCGTCTTGCCCACCGGCCCGGCGACGCCGGAGACCACGCCGGGCCGGTCCGCGTTCCCCTCGGCGACGGCGGTGAGGCCGGCGAGCAACTCGTCCCGGTCCGCGCCGACGACCACGTGGCGGTACTCGAACAGCGATCGGGTCGCCACCAGCGAGTACCCCACTCCCGCGACCGGGAAGCCAGCGGTGGTGGTGTGTTCGGCGGTGACGTGGTCCCTCAGCCGCAGCGCCTGCTCGCGCACCGCCTCGGCCGACCGTGCCGACAGCACCCACGGCACCGCGCCCCGGATACCGGCGGCGGGGTCCGGGGCCGCCTCGCCGGGCGCCTGCTCGAGGATGAGGTGCGCGTTGGTGCCGCTGATCCCGAAGGAGGAGACCCCGGCGCGCCGAGGCCGGTCCGCCTTGCCGGCCCATGGTCTGGCCTCGGTCAGCAACTCCACGGCCCCGGCCGACCAATCCACCTGCGTGGAGGGACGGTCCACATGCAACGTCTTGGGCAACACCCCGTGACGCATCGCCATGATCATCTTGATCATCCCGCCCACGCCCGCTGCCGCCTGCGTGTGACCGATGTTCGACTTCAACGACCCCAGCCACAGCGGCCGACCGGAATCCCGGTCCTGCCCGTAAGTGGCCAGAAGCGCCTGCGCCTCAAGGGGATCACCCAGGACCGTGCCGGTCCCATGTGCCTCCACCACATCCACGTCACGGGCCGGCAGCCCCGCGTCGGCCAGGGCCGCTCTGATGACCCACTGCTGCGCAAGGTCGTTCGGCGCGCTCAGCCCGTTCGACGCACCGTCCTGGTTGATCGCCGAACCCCGGATCACAGCCCAGATCCGGCGCCCGTTGCGCCGCGCGTCCGACAACCGCTCCAGCACCAGGACCCCGGCGCCCTCGGCGAAACCGGTGCCGTCCGCCGCGTCCGCGAACGCCTTGCACCGGCCGTCCATCGACAGCCCTCGTTGCCGGGCGCTCTCCACGAACAACCCCGGCGTCGACAGCACCGACACCCCGCCTGCCAACGCCAGCGTGCACTCACCGGAGCGCAGGGACCGCACGGCCTGGTGCACCGCCACCAGCGATGACGAGCACGCGGTGTCGATCGACACCGCCGGACCCTCCAGCCCCAGCACGTACGCCACCCGGCCGGAAGCCACGCTGGTCAAGGTCCCCGTGAGGCGGAAGCCTTCGACCTCGGCGGCTTCCGCGCCGCCCAGCCGGGGCCCGTAGTCGACCCCGTAGAGCCCGGTGAACACCCCGGTCGCCGAACCCCGCAGCCCGTCCGGCCGGATGCCCGCCCGTTCCAGCGCTTCCCACGACGTCTCCAGCACCAGCCGCTGCTGCGGATCCATGGCCAGCGCCTCGCGCGGGCTGAGCCCGAAGAACTCCGCGTCGAACTCCGCCACGCCGGACAGGAACCCGCCGGAACGCGTGTACGTCCTGCCGCGTGCCTCCGGATCCGGGTCGTGGACCGCGTCCCAGCCCCGGTCCGGCGGGAAGTCACCGATCGCGTCCACGCCACCGGACACCAAGTCCCACAGTCGTTCCGGGGACCCCGCACCGCCCGGGAAGCGGCACCCCACGCCCACGACCGCGACCGGCTCGCGCCCTGGCTCCTCGAGCTCGCGCACCCGCTCGCGCAGGGCCTGTGCGTCGCGGACGGCGCGCTGCAAGTAGAACCGGAGCTTGGTGATCTCCTCCACCGGGCCTCCCTGAACGGTCGCTGGACGAACGGGTCGCGCTACACGTAGCCGCGGTCGATCAGCTCGAACAATTCGTTGTCTGCGCGGCTTTCGGGGATTTCGGACGTCGTCGGCCCGAGCAGGGAGAAGATGCGGCGCCCGAGCATGAGTGGCGTGGGGTAGGAGAACGCGACGGTGGCGGGGAGCCGCACACCGACCGCGGCGGCGAGCCGGTTGCGGAGCCGCACGGCCATCGCCGAGTCGAACCCCAGGTCCTTGAAGGACACGTCGGGCCTCGCCGCGAGGTCGGTGCCGGTCAGCGCCGCGTCCTTCCCGCTCAGCACCAGCGCCGTCTCGGCGCACACGAGGTCGAGCACCGAGAGCTCCGAGTCCGGTTCCGCGGCCCGGCCGGCGGCGGGTGTGCCCGGGTCCGGGGTGTCGTCCGGTGCGGTCAGCCAGTACCGCTGCCGCTGGAACGCGTAGGTGGGCAGATCCACCGGCCGCCCGCCGGTCAGCGTCGCGGCCCAGTCCACCGGTGCGCCGTGCACGAAGACCTCGGCCAGCCCGGCCAGCACGGCCTCGGGTGCCGGGCGGCCCGGCCGCAGCACCGGGACGAACACCGTGCCACCCGGGTCGTCCAGCACGCCGGAACCCATTTCCGACAGCGTTTCGTCCGGGCCGATCTCGACGAATATCGAAACTCCTCGCGCGGCCAGCGTGGTGACCGTGTCCGCGTATCGCACCGTGCCGCGTGCCTGCCGGACCCAGTACTCCGGGCCCGGCGCGGACTCCGTACCGGTCAGCGCCCCCACCCAGGGCACCCGCGGCGTGGCGTGCTCGAGCCGCGCCGCCACCTTCGCCAGCTCGTCCAGCACCGGGTCCATCCTGTGGGAGTGGAACGCGTGCGAGACACGCAGCCCGCGGGTCCGTCTGCCCTGGTCCTCGAACCCGGTCGCCAGCCGCTTCACCGCCTGCGCATCGCCGGAGACGACGACCGAGGCCGGGCCGTTCACCGCTGCCACCGACACCCCGGCCACACCCGCCACGGCGTCGGTGATCTCCGCTTCGGTGGCCTCCACCGCGATCATCGCGCCCCCGGCGGGCAGCGCCTGCATCAGCCGGCCACGCGCCGCCACCAATGCGCACGCCTCCGCCAGCGACAGCACCCCGGCGGCGTGCGCGGCGGCGATCTCACCCACCGAGTGACCGGCCACGGCGTCCGGTGTGATCCCCGCCGCGGCCAGCAGCGCCACGAGGCCCACCTCGACCGCGAACAGGCCCGCCTGCGCGAACACGGTCTGATCGGCGCGCCTGTCGTCGCTCTCACCGAGCACCACCTCCGCCACCGGCAGCCTCAGCTCCGCCTCCAGCAGCGCACAAGCGTGGTCGAACGCCGCCGCGAAGACCGGGCTCGCCGCGTGCAGCTCCCGCCCCATCCCGGCCCGCTGTCCGCCTTGCCCGGCGAACACGAACCCGACCCGTCCCGCACCACGGGCAGGCACCATCCCGGCCAGCACACCCGGACGCGGCTCACCCGCCGCCAGTCCCGCCAGGTTCGCAGCCAGCTCCCGCCGCTCCGCGCCCAGCACCACCGCACGATGCTCGAACAACGACCGCGTCGACACCAGCGAGTGCGCCACGTCGGCCGCCGACGACGACGCGTCCGTGGCCACCAGGTCCCGCAGCCGAGCCGCCTGCTCCCGCAACGCCGGCTCCGAGCGCGCCGACAGCACCCACGGCAGCACTCCGGCGATCCGGGCCCGGCCCGCGGTGTGCGGGCCGGGCCGCTGCTCCGGTGCCTGTTCGAGGATCACGTGCGCGTTCGTGCCGCCCAGCCCGAACGCCGACACCCCGGCCCGCCGCGGCGAGCTGCGCCAGGGCCGCACGGCCTGGACGACCTCGAAGTCCCGCCGGAAGTCCGGGATCTCGGGGTTCGGCGTCCGGAAGTTCAGGCTCGGCACCAGAAGACCGCGGTCCACGCACAGCGCCGCCTTCACGAAGCCGACGATCCCCGCGGCAGGCTCCAGGTGTCCGACGTTCGTCTTCACCGAGCCGATCATCAGCGGGCGGCTGCGGCCGGTCCTCCGGCTCACTTCCCGCAGGCCGGTCAGCTCGGCCGGGTCGCCGAGGCGGGTACCGGTGCCGTGGGCCTCGACGTAGTCGACACTGTCGAACGGAACCGCCGCGCGTTCGAGCGCGGACAGTACGGTCGCCGCCTGCGCCCCCGGACTGGGATCCGGCATCCGGGAGGACGCACCACCGCTGCCGACACCCCAGCCGCGCACCACGGCGTAGATGCGGTCGCCGTCGGCGACCGCCAGGTCGCGCCGCTTCAGCACGACGAAACCGCCACCCTCGCCCCGGACGAAACCATTGGCCCGCTCGTCGAAGGCGAAGCAGCGGCCGTCGGGCGACAGGGCGCCCAGGTTCGCCAGGCCGAGCCCCGCGGCCGGATCGGCGATCAGGTGAACGCCGCCGACGATCGCCGTGTCGACGGCGCCGCTCCGGATCCGTTCGCCCGCCAGCGCCAGCGCCACGAGTGACGAGGACTGGCCCGAGTCCGCACAGAGACTCAGGCCGCGGAGGTCGAACAGGCCGGAGATCCGGTTCGCGATCAGCGCACCGCTCGAACCGAGCGCGGCGTAGTGGTCGTCCCGGTCGCTGCCGGATCGCTCGCGCAGCGCGTCGTACCCGGAAGGCGCGGCGCCGACCACGACGTCGATCTCGCGGCCGGCGAGCGCGGCCACCGGCAGGCGAGCGTCCTCGACGGCCTCCCAGGCGAGCTCCAGCCCCAGTCTCTGCACCGGGTCCATCGCGGTCGCCTCCGCCGGGCCCACGCCGAAGAACCGCGCGTCGAACCCGTCGACGGCGTCGAGGAACGAGCCCAGCGCCACGGTGTCGGCGTCCGGGTGGGCATCGGGACGCGCGGCGGCCGCCCGGTGCCCGGGAAAGCGTCCGATGGTCGTGCTTCCGTCGAGCAGCAGGCGCCAGAACTCGTCCACGTTGCGCACACCGGGGAGACGGCACGACATCCCGATGACGGCGATGTCGGTGATCGCGCTACTCATGTCCGCCCCCTTCGGCCGCACGGCTCGCCGTCGTTTCTCCATTCCGCCGCCGAACGGGGATGCCCCACACCGATGCCTTCGGAATCGAAAGGAAATGTTCGCCGACCGGGCATCGCGCCCTCGGGCAGTCACCACGCCAGGCTAAAAGGGCGGGAAAACGGAGTGCAAGGAGTCGGCGGTCCGGCCTCCATCGTGGTTGTCTCGCCGACAGGACACGGGGGTACGATCGCCCTCGCCGGCGGGCTTTTGCTGTTCAAGGCGTACTACGGCCCCGGTATCCTTCCCGCGAAAGAATCGGATTTCCGTGGCGGCCGGCATCTGCCGCCGGCCTTTGTGATGCCGATATTCCCGGCGCCGACGCTCGAGAGGACAAGTTTCGTGGACGCGCTCGAAAAGGCCGCGCAAGAGTACTCCTCACAAGGATTCGCCATCATCCGCGACGTCCTGCCGCCGGCTCTGCTGCAGGCGGCCGACGAGCATCTCGCGTGGCTCACGAAAAAGTACCCCGATCTCCGGCCCGAACACTTCCACCACCCGCTGATCCGCAACGACGCCTTCTGGGTCCGGCTGATCACCGACTCCCGGCTGGCCACGATCGCGCGGCACTTCCTCGGCCCGGACATCGCCTGCTTCACGGCCCACTACATCTGCAAGCCGCCCCACGACGGGCAGCCGGTGCTGTGGCACCAGGACGGCGCCTACTGGAAGCTGACCCCGATGGAGGCGCTCACGGTCTGGCTGGCGGTCGATGAGAGCACCACCGAGAACGGCTGCCTGCGCATCATTCCCGGGAGCCACGAGATCCCGCTCCACAAGCCGTCGCCACGCACCGACACGGAGAACATGCTCTACTCCACCGCCGACCAGGAACTGGTCGACGAGTGGATAGCGAAACGAGGCATCGTCGACATCGAGCTGAACCCCGGTGACGTGTCGATCCATCACCCTCACATCCTGCACTGCTCGGAGGGCAACACGTCGCCGAAGCGCCGCTGTGGTCTCGACATCGGCTATATCTCGACCGCCACCAGGATCAGCAGCGACAACCTGTACCTCGACCCGATCCTCGTCAGCGGCGAAGCGAAGGAGGGTATCAACAGGTACCGCCCGTATCCGCTGTACGAGCCGGGAGAATCCATTCCCTTCGACGGTCACGAGGAGTGGAACGAGCGCTTCAGCGTGGACGCCGCGCGACGCGGTACCCCCGGTGCGGCAGGCGAGGAGACACCGCTGGCGACGACGCACCGGATGATCGCCCGCCTCAAGGAAGGCACCGTCGCCCGGTGACACGGTGTTCCCGTCGCCAGGCTCCCGGCATCGAGGTATTCGATAAAAGTCCAGCGTTGGAGGGATTCCCTTGCTCAAGTCGCAGCGGCTAGCGGTGCTGCCCATCGACTCGTACGACCTGGATCGGGAATTGTCGGTCGTGGACCGCCACGACTACGGCGGCGAATGGGGTGCCTTCACCTACGGGGGATGGTCGGCACATGTGCTGGCCAACGGCAGCGGCGCCGATTCCGACACCGCTTTCCGCCCCCACGACGACAGGCTCACGCTCACCGAGCTGGGCAGGAAACTGCCGAACATCATGTCCCTGGTGACCGAGCACTTCCCCACGGACCGGCTGCAGTGGGTGCGCGTCTTCAGCATCCGCGACGGGATCATCGCCACCCACGTCGACTTCCTCGAATTCGACGAGCGGGGCACCAGGTTGCAGATTCCGTTGCGTACCAACGAGGAGTCGCTCCATTCCGAGAACGACATCGTCTATCACATCCGCCGCGGCGAGGTGTGGAAGATTCACTCGACAGACCCGCATGCCGCGCGGAGCACCGCCGATACCGCCCGGCTGTCCCTCTGTCTCGACTTCGCGGATGCCGAGGAGCCCATCGCGTTCCGCGGCGAGATCCCCGCGACCGAGCCGATCCGCGTCATCGAACTGCCCGAGCCGACCGAAGCGGAGCTCGAAAAACTGATCGACGCCGACCGGAACCTGACCCCCGCGACCATGCGGTCGGACTTCCGCCGATTCGCCGAGTTCCACTTCGAGCGGCACGCGCACGCCGCCGAGTCGTTCGACTGGTTCATCGAAGCCGCGCGGCGTACCGGGGACGTCCGCCTGGTCGCGAAGGCCGAGGCCTTCCGCACGTACTGCATCGAGAAGCGGAGCTACGGCGAGGCGTTCCATTGGTAGTCCGTCCGTCGAGCCGGGGCAGGGTTCAGCTCATCAGACAGAGGTGAATAGCTTGCGAGTCCTGTTCGTGACCATTCCCTGGAAATCGCATTTCAATCAGCTGGTGCCGCTCGCCTGGGCACTGCGGTCGGCGGGCCACGAAGTGCGGGTGGCCAGCGAACCGGAACTCCTCGAAACCATCACGGGAGCCGGGCTGACAGCAGTCCGCGTCGGCTCGGACGAGACGCTGAAACAGCGCGTCCGCCGAATGCTGGGCGGGGAGGCCACACCGGGACAGGTCGACTCCCCCTTCTTCGACTCCCTGTACGAGATCGACGACGGGCGCCGGGACGGTCTCCCCCGGGAAGCCATCAGCTGGGTCCTCGACACCCTCGTGGTTCCGCAGATGTGGATCCTGAACGACGAGCTGGTCGACGACCTCGTGCGGTACGGCCGCTTCTGGCAGCCCGACCTCGTGCTGTGCGACGCGCTGACCCATGCCGGCGCGGTGGCCGCGGACGCCGTCGGGGCCGCGCACGCGCGGCTGCTGTTCGGGAGCGACCCGTACCTCCGGATGCGCGGCGACTTCCTGCGCGCGAAGGAGCGGCAGCCGGGCGAGTACCCGGACACGATGCGCGACTGGTACGCGGAATGGGCGAGGAAGTACGGGCGTGACTTCACCGAAGAGCTGATCACCGGCCAGTTCGCGGTCAACGTCATGCCCGAGCGGTGTCGCCTGGAGCCCCACGAGCGGACGCTCTCCCTGCGCTATGTGCCGTACAACGGGCACTCCGTCGTACCGTCCTGGCTCTGTGGAGAACCCCGCGCGCCTCGCGTCCTGATGACGTTCGGCATCACGTCGTGGGATTGGGCCGACCGGGAGACCATCTCGGCCGAGCAGGTGCAGGAGATCCTGGACTCGCTGGCAGACCTCGACATCGAGGTGATTCTCACGCTGCCAGGCGAGGCGCGCGAACTGCTCCGCAGCGTTCCGGAGAACACCCGGATCGAGGACTTCGTCCCGTTGGACGTCGTCCTGCCCACCTGCGCCGCCGTGGTGCACCACGGTGGAGGAGGAGGCTTCAACGGCGCGATGCTGCACGGGATTCCGCAACTCGTCATGACCTACGCCGCCGACGCATCGGTCAAGCGGATCGTGTTGCGGCAGACCGGGGCCGGCCTGTCGATCGCCCCGGACGAGGTCACCGGACAGAAGGTCAGGGAGTACCTGACGCGACTTCTGGAGGACGACGCGTTCCGCGCGGGGGCCGAGCGGCTTCGGCAGGAGGCGCTGGCCCACCCCACCCCCGGCGCGCTCGTACCGGACCTGGAACGGATCACCGCCGAGCATCGCTCGCGTCGCGACCACTGACGAGCGGTTCTTCCTGCCACGTCCCGGCCACATCCCGCAGGAGGCGTGATGGACCAGTCGGAAGCCGTCGTGATCGGCGGCGGGATCATGGGCCTGTCGGCGGCCCTGCACCTGCTCGAAGCGGGTGTGCCGAGCGTTCGGCTGCTGGAACGCGACGGCCTGTGCGAGGGCACCACCGGTGCCGGCGGCGGGTTCCTCGCACCGTGGACGGTGATCTCGCCGCTGCACGGCGCCGACTCCCCGATGAAACCGATCGAGCACTACGGCATGGAGTTCTACGCCAAGCTGCACGCCGACGGCCACGACGTGGACTACCGGCGCAACGGCGTGCTGTGGGTGACCGCCATGGGGCCGGTGCGGGACTGGGACCTGGTCCGGACGCTGCCCAGGAACGTCGCCGACCCGGACAGCCTTTTCGCCGTCGACCGGGGCAAGCTGTCCGAGCTGACCCATGGCCTCCTCACCGCGGACGGTGTGCACGCCGCGTACTTCATGCCCAGTGGTTCCCAGGTCACCACGAGCAAGGCCGGTGCCGCGCTCGCTGAGCGTATCCGCGGGCGCGGCGGCGTCATCGACACCCGGCGGCCGGCGACCGGTATCCACGTGCGGGACGGCAAGGTGACCGGCGTCGGCACCGCCACCGGCGACATCGACTGCGACCTCGTCGTCACCGCCGCCGGCGCCTGGAGCAACACCCTTCTCGAACCGCTCGGCGTGTACCTGCCGGGGGTTCCACAGGTCACCTCGCGGATCATCACCGAGGACCTCGGCCTGCCGGACACGACGCCGATCGTCTTCCTGCAGGGCCTCATGCCGGACGAGCCGGGCGGCGGCACGCTGCTGTGGGTCCGCTGGCATGACGGCGGGCTGCTGTGGGGAGGCCAGTACCACACCTTCCCGCGCGACCTGCTCGTCGGCGCCGCGGTGCCGGACCGGCTCGACGAGATGCCGCTGGACGGTGTCCTGGAGAACCTCCGGGTCGCGACCGCGGCGCGCTTCATGCCTTCGCTGGCCAAGCCATCCAGCATCCGGGTCCGGCACGGCGTGCCCTGCTACACGCCGGACAACCTCGCGCTCGTCGGCGCGGTTCCCGGCATCGACGGGCTCTACGCCATGGGCGGCGACAACGAGCTCGGCGTGATCCACGGGCCCGGGTTCGCCAAGATGCTCGCCGACCACATCGTGCACGGCACGAGCGACCTGGCCGACTGGACACCGTGGCGGCTGGATCGCTTCGGCGACCGGTACACCACCCCGCGGGAAGCCTTCGCCGGCCTCCAGGAGTTCCTGGGCGCGCTGGCCGGATCCACCGACTGACGGCTTATCGCCGCCGGACGCCCACGAGATACCCGGGCAGGTGTGCGGCGCCGGGGACCGGCTCGACCGTGCAGCCGGCGCGGTCGAACGCGGTCCGGTACTGCTCGGTGGTGAACAGGGTGTTGACCTCGTCCTCGTGGAACTGGCGGATCCCGGCCGCGTCGGCGACGACGAAGTGGATTCGCATGTGCGTGGCGTCCCCGCGGCGGGTCGAGTGGGTGATGCGGGAGACGACCCGTCCGTTCTCGCGCACCAGGTGGCCGCCCACGTAACCGTCGAGGAACGTCTCCGGGGTCCACCACGGCTCCACCACCAGCACGCCGCCGGGCACCAGGTGCGCCGCCATGCGCGCGATCGCGGTGTCGAGGGCCGTGCTGTCGGGCATGTACGCGACGGCGAAACCCAGGCAGGTGACCGCGTCGAACGTGCGGGGCAGGCGGATCTCGCGCATGTCGCCGGGGTGCACCGCGGTCCCGCCGAGCCGCTCGCGGGCGATCTCGCGCATCGCCTCCGCCGGTTCGACGCCCTCGACGTGGTCGAACACCGTGGCGAAGGCCGCCAGGTGGGCGCCCGTGCCGCAGCCGACGTCGAGCAGCGTTCGCGCGCCGGGCCGCCGCGCGCGGATCATCTCGGCGATCAGCGCGGACTCGGCGGCCCAGTTCTTTCCCCTGCTGCGGAACACGTCGTCGTAGAGCTCGGCGTGGGCGTGGCTGTAGGCCATGGCTGTCCCTTCCCTGCCTCAGACGATGTGTACGCGCGGGACGTAGCGGATCCAGCGGCCGCCCGCTGCGGCGAAGCCGTGTTCCTTCGCCATGATCTCCTCGGCGTGGTTCCACGCGAACAGCAGCGCGTAGTCCGGGTACGGGTCGGCGAAGGCGGCGGGCGGCCGCACCGGGATGCCGGAGCCGGGGGCGAGCTTGCCGTGTTTCGCCGGGGTGGAGTCACAGATGTAGGGCACGAGGTCGGGCCCGATCCCGCAGAAATTGGTCACGGTGGCGCTCTTCGCCGTGGCCCCGTAGCCGACCACGACGCGGCCCTCGTCGCGCAGCCACCGCAGCAGGCCGACGAGGTCGGCGCGGGCCTGCCGGGTCCGCACGGCGAACCGGTCCAGTGTGCCGTGATCGGCCAAGCCGCGGGCGTGTTCGGCAGTCAGCAGCTCGCCGACGACCGGGGCGACGGGGCGGGCACCCGCGCGCGCGATCGTGAAGCGGATCGTGCCGCCGTGCACCGGCAGCCGGGTGATGTCGACGAGCTCGAACCCGAACCGGCGGGACACGGTGCACACGGACTCCACGGAGAACAGGTAGAAGTGCTCGTCGTAGATCTGGTCGAAGGCGGTGCTGTCGACGATGTCGCCGAGGTACCGGTCCTCTACGACGAACAAGCCGTCCGGGGCGAGCAGGGCGTCCACGCCGCGGAAGACCGAGTCGAGCCGCGCGATGTGGCTGACCGTGTTCGCCGAGTAGATGACGTCGGCCGGGCCGTCCTCGGCGCGGATGCGGCGTGCCGAGTCCTCCTGGAAGAACTCGGTCAGCACCCGCACGCCACAGGCGCGGGCGGTGTCGGCGGCGCCGCCCGACGGTTCGACGCCGAGGTGGCGCACCCCGGCCCCGGCGATGGTGCGCAGCATGACGCCGTCGTTGCTGCCGATCTCCACCACGAACGGGTCATGGACCGCCAGTTCGGTTTCGAGCAGCCGGCGGGCGAAGGCCTCGAAGTGGTCGCGCATGAACGCGGATCCGGACGACCGGTAGGGGTAGTCGGCGTGGAACATCCGCGTGCGGGGGACCTCGTGCGACTGCTGCACCATGGCGCACCCGCCGCAGACGCCGACAGCCAGGTCGTAGTGGAACTCGGCCGACCGGTCGGCCGGATCTCGGAACGCGTCGGACACGGGCTGGCGCCCGAAGTCGAAGAACTCCCGAACGGGCTGACCGCAGAGCCGGCATTCGCGCATGCCTGCCGTGTCGCGGACGTCGGTGATCATCTTGCTACCTCCCTGAGCGACGCCGTATCGGCTGTGGAGCGAGGCTCGTCCACGTCAGGACGGCCTCCGTGAGGGCGACCCCGTGCAGCGACGTGGCCAGGTGCCCGGCCCACTCCCCGGTGCCTTGGACGGCGGCGGCGAAGTCCGCCGCCACCGCCCGGAACTGGTCGAACGGGGAGACGCTGATCTCGGTGTGCCCGCCGGCCCCCTCGACGCGCACGGTCGGGGACAGCGTCGGCGGCGGGGTGAACGCGCGCTCCGCGGTGATCGTCCCCGCACTCCCCCGGACCTGGTAGGCCGCGCGGTAGTAGTGGTCGAATCCGAAGGTCAGGTGTGCGCTGACCCCGCCCGCGGACCGCAGCAGGATGTCGCCGCCGGTGTCCACGCCGAGCCGGTCGTCGTGGTCGAGCACCGCCCCCACGACGTCCCAGTCCGGCCCGAACAGCAGGACCGCCGCGCCGATCGGGTAGTACCCGACGTCAAGCAGTGCGCCGCCCGCGAGGTCGCCCCGGTAGCGGATGTCGTCCGGGGCACGCCGGGGCATCGCCATGGTGGCGGTCAGCACCTTCGGCTCGCCGATCCGACCCGCGTCGATCAGCGAACGCACCAGGGCGTGCTGCGGGTGCCGGGCGAACATCCGGTTCTCCATCAGCACCCGCCCGCGCGCGCCGGCGAGGTCGACGAGCGCGTCGGCTTCTGCGGTGTCGACCGCGAACGGCTTCTCCACCAGGACGTGCCTGCCCGCGGACAGCGCCTTGGCGCACCACTCGGCGTGCAGGCCGGCGGGTACGGCGATGTAGACGGCGTCGATGCCGTCGTCGGCGAGCAGCCGCTCGTAGCCGGTCACCGGCCGGCACCCGAACTCGGCGGCCAGCGCGCCCGCCTTGACCGGGGTCCGGCTCGCCACCGCGACCGGTTCGGTGCCGGGACAGGCCACCAGCGCGGGCAGGGTTCGCCTGCGGGCGATGTCGGCGCAGCCGAGCACGCCGACGCGGACCGGGGCGGGCCCGCCGGTCGGACGGTGGCTCACCGCCCGATCACGCTGTGGAGACAGGCCAGCAGGCTGCGGGCCTGGATGTTGAAGTAATAGCTGTGCCGCAGCAGCTCGGCGCCTTGATGCAGGGTCATCCAACGATGCCGGTCGTACTCGATTTCGGTGTCACCGTCGTCCTCGACTATGAGATAGCGGGTGCGGGCGTGGTAGAACCGCCCGCCTTCCTCGGAGAGGGTCGTGTCGAACCGGACGCGGCCGGCGGGCGCGCCCAGCACCGCGTCGAGGTGGCGGGGGCGGGCCGCCGCGGGCAGGTAGTCGTGGTTGGCCGGCGTGCACTGCACCGCCGGGGCGAGCTCCACCTCGTCGACGAAGCCGGGCTCCGCCCTGGCCTGCACGAGAACGTGCAGCACGCCACCGATGCGCCGCACCACGAACGCCACCAGGCCGGTCTCCCGCACGGCGAACATGGGCTGGCGCCAGTGGGCCACTTCGCGGCCGAATGCCTGCACCTCCACCCCGATCACCTCGAAGAACAGACCGCTGTCGTGGACGATGGCACCGTCGGCGTGGTGCCAGTCAGGCAGACCGGTCAACGGGACGCGGGCGGCGCGCAGGTCGGTACGAGTGCGCATCTCGGTCACCCAGCCGAGCAGCTCGGCCGTGGAGTGGACGCTGCCCGCGCCCGGGTTGCACGAGCGGGCCAGCGCGGCGCCGAAGTCACTGGATCCGGAGTAGGGCACGTGCTCGCCTGCGAAGGGAAGGCAGGACAGCACCGTGCGGGAGTCCATGTTGATCAGGTCGTCGAACGCGAGCAGCCGGTGCAGGCTGGCCAGCGTGAGCCAGCAGAACCCGTCGAGCAGTTCGACGTCCTCGGTCACCTCGACGACCACGTTGCGGTTGCGCTTGCGCCAGAACCAGGAGCCCTGCTCGGACTGGCGCACGTTGGCGATCACCCGATACGAGCCCGGCCGCTGGAAGTAGTGCAGGTACGGCACCGAGTTGCCGCCGTGGACCCGGGTGTAGTTGCTGCGCGTCGCCTGCACGGTCGGCGAGAGCTGCAGGCCGTTGCGGTTGCCCGGCTCGGCCTTGGCCTGCATGAGGAAGTGCAGAACGCCGTCGAACTCCTTGGCCAGGATGCCGAGGATGCCGACCTCGGGCTGGTGGATGATGGGCTGGCACCACCGGTCGACGGGGGCGTCCGCGACCCGCACGTCCAGTCCCTCGATGGTGAAGAAGCGGCCGCTGCGATGGCCGATGACGCCGCTGTGGGGGTCCGCGGACCAGTCGACGAGGGCGTCCAGCGGCACCCGCTCGACACGCATCCAGGCGCGCCGGGACTGCTCGGCGAACCAGTCGGAAAACGACGCGGGTTCGGCGGCGGTCCGGGCACCGACCAGGGCGGACTCGGCCAGGCGCAGGTCGATCGGCCGGGCTCCGGTGGCGACGCGGCTCATGGCACTTCCACCGGCAGGGCTGGCACTCGGGCGGTGACGGCTGCGCGCACCCCGGCGACGACCGCCTCGACGTCGCCGTCGGACAGGCCCTGGTGCAACGGCAGGTTCAGGGTGCGGGCGGCGGCGGACTCGGCACCGGGTAGCCGGGCGTCGGAACCGTAGGCCCGGACCCGGTGCAGCAGCGGGTAGCGCATCGTGGTGTAGATGCCCCGGTCGTAGAGGTCACGGGCGACCTCGTCCCGGATCCCGGCCGGCATCTGCACCCAGTAGAAGTAGTGCGACCCGCGGTGGCCCGGAGGAAGCGCGGGTGGCAGGCCCAGCGCGGGAATGCCCGCCAGCGCACGGTCGTAGTGCGCGACGATCTCGGCGCGCCTGCGCAGGAACCCGTCGAGCCTGCGCAACTGCACGCAGCCGATCGCGGCGAGGATGTCGTTCATCACCGAACGGCGGGAGAACGACGACACGGTGATGTCCCACCAGCGGGTGGCCGTCTGCCCGGCGGCCTGCGCGAACCCGCTGGCCTGTTCCAGCCCGAGGTAGGCCAGCTTGCGGGCCCGCTCGACCAGATCCGGGTCGCGGGCGTAGAGCATGCCGCCATCTCCCGCCACGGCGATCTTGCCGTGGTCGAAGCTCCAGACGCCGAAGTCGCCGAAGGTGCCGCAGGCCCGTTCGCCGATAGCGGAGGCGACGGCGTTGGCGGCGTCCTCGATCAGCACCACGCGGCGCTCGGCGCACAGGTCGGCGATGCGGTCGATCTCTCCGGGGTGTCCGCCGTAGTGCAGCACGAGGACGGCCTTGGTGGCCGGGGTGAGCGCGGCCTCGACGTGCTCGGCGGTCGGGTTGAGGGTGTGCGGGTCGACGTCGCAGAAGACGGGACGGGCGCCGTGAGCGGCGACGGCGTTGGCGGCGCTGACGAAAGCGATGGTGGGCATCACCACGTCACAGCCGGCCCCGAGGCCGGCCAACCGCACGGCTAGGAAGGTCGCCTCGGTGCAGGTGTCCACGGACAGCAGCCGGGTCCCGGCGACGCCGAGGCGGGCAGCGAAAGCGGCCTCGAACTCGGCCACCTTGGGCCCCTTGCCGACCCAGGAGCTGTCGAACACCTCCGCCACCGCCGCCAGTTCCTCGGCTCCCAGCGACGGCTGGAACACGTTGATCATCTCGGCCTCCGCAGCAGCGCGTTCGCCAGGATCGGGAGAGACAGGTCGGTCCGGGTGTGCCGGTCGAAGGGCGGCAGTCGTCAGGTGATTCCCGGTGCCGTCAGGCCTGCCGGATCAGTATGCGGTGTCCACACCGGAAGAGACCGTTGCGAACGGCGGTCGCGGCATTCCGCCTGCCGGGCGGCGACGGTCCTACCGATCGCAAGGCCTCCGGGGGACGATCGTCGTGCACGTCGCCCCGGCGCGAGCGGGCCCCGGCGATGACGTGACACCTGGTCGACGAAACCGCCCCGTCCCGTCGGCAGGACAGTACGGCGGGGCCTCCCGGTAGGAGGCAACGCAGTGACGACCCCGCGTACCGGCGACGCCGCGACCGCCCTGACTCTCGCGGACATCGCCCGTCAGGCCGAGCCACGCCTGAATCCGGCGGTGTGGGATTTCATCGAGGGCGGTGCGGGCGACGAGCGCACGCTCGCGGCCAACCGCGCCGCGTTCGACCGGATCTGGTTGCGCCCCAGGGTGCTCACCGGGAGCGGTGTGCCGCGCGTCGGCACCACCGTCCTCGGCCGGGCGTGGGCGGCGCCCTTCGGGATCGCGCCGCTGGCCTACCACACCCTGGCGCACCCGGACGGTGAGCTCGCCACTGTGCGGGCGGCCGGTGCGGCCGGAATCCCCGTCGCCGTCAGCACTTTCGCCGGCCGTACGTTCGAGGAGGTGGCCGAGGCCGCCACGGCACCGGTGTGGCTGCAGGTGTATTGCTTCCTTGATCGCGCGATCACCGAGAACCTCGTGCGGCGGGCCGAGCGCGCCGGCTTCGAGGCGCTGGTGCTCACAGTGGACACACCGCACCTGGGCCGGCGGGCACGCGACGCGCGCAACGGGTTCACGCTGCCGCCGCACGTCAGGCCGGCGAACCTCCCCTCCCTCGACGACATCTCGCCGGCGGAGCACGCCAGGGCACGGTTCGACCCGGCCCTCGACTGGTCGGTGATCGACTGGCTGCGGTCCACCAGCTCCCTGGCCGTCCTGGTGAAGGGGATCCTGACCGCCGCCGACGCGCTCAGGGCGGTCGAGGCCGGGGTGGACGGCATCGTGGTCTCCAACCACGGCGGCAGGCAGCTCGACGGCGTGCCACCCACACTCGACGTGCTACCCGAGATCGTCACCGCGGTGGCCGGCCGGTGCCCGGTTCTCCTCGACGGCGGGATTCGCCGCGGCACCGACGTCCTGGTCGCGCTCGCACTGGGGGCGGACGCGGTACTGGTGGGACGCCCGGTGCTGCACGGGCTGGCGATCGGGGGCCAGGACGGCGTCGCGCAGGTGCTGGACACCCTGCGCGCCGAGCTGGCCGACGCGATGTCGCTCGCCGGTGTCGCGGCCGTCGACCGGGCAGGCCCCGACCTCGTCACGGCCGCCGGACCGCGTCTCAGGTCCGCCGTGCTGCGCCGTGCGGACCTGCACGGCAGCCTGTCCGATCCGCTCATGGAGACGATGAACTTCCTGAACGAAATCGGGACGCGTCATCCCGAGGCGATCTCGTTCGCGTCGGGACGCCCGCACGACGGGTTCTTCTCGACCGGGCAGATCTTCGACCACATCCAGCGCTACCTCGATCACCTCGAAGACGAGGGGCACACCCCGGACCAGATCCGCGGCCTGATGTACCAGTACGGCCCGACCGCCGGGCACATCCGCGAGCTGATCGCCACGTCACTGCGGCTCGACGAAGGCATCGACGTACCGCCGGAGTCCCTTGTGGTCACCGTCGGCGCGCAGGAGGCGATGCTCGTCGTCCTGCGCGCGCTGATGTCCGGTCCCGCCGACGTGTTGCTGGTCGCCAGCCCGTGCTACATCGGCATCAGCGGTGCGGCCCGGTTGCTGGACATCGAGGTGGTACCGGTGGCCGAGCGGGCGGACGGGCTCGACCCGGGCGACGTCGCCCAGGCGATCTCGGCACAGCTCGCGCGCGGACGCCGGCCGAGGGCGCTCTACGTCATACCCGACCATTCCAATCCGGCGGGCAGGACGATGCGCCTGCCGGATCGGCGGACGCTGCTGGACGTCGCCGCACGACACGACATCCTCGTCCTCGAGGACAGCCCGTATCGGCTGGTCAGCCCCGGACTCCAGGTGCCGACGCTCAAATCCCTCGACACCCGGCGCCGGGTCGTCCACATAGGATCGTTCGCCAAGACGATGTTCCCCGGCGCCCGTTTGGGTTTCGTCATCGCCGACCAGCCCGTGATCGACGTGGCCGGGCGCACCGGGTTACTCGCCGACGAGCTGGCCAAGATCAAGAGCATGGTGACGGTGAACACCGCCACGCTCAGCCAGGCGGCCGTGGCCGGCGCGCTGCTCGCGGCCGGCGGCCGGGTCACCACTGGCGACGCCGGCCCGGCCGCCCACTACGGCGAGTCGCTGCGACTCGTGCTGGAGCACCTCGACAAGCACCTCCCGGCCGAACGCCGCGGCGATCTCGGCGTGGACTGGAACCGCCCGGGCGGCGGCTTCTTCCTGACCGTCTCGGTCCCCTTCCGAGCCGACAACGCGGCGCTGACCCGCTCCGCGGAGCGTTTCGGCGTGGTGTGGACACCGATGTCCTACTTCCACCCCGGAAGCGGCGGGGAACACGGCATCCGGCTGTCCGCCAGCAACCTGACCGCGGCCCAGATCGAGGAAGGGACGGCGCGGTTCGCCCGGTTCGTCGAGGCGGAGATCGGCTCGTCGCACGACGTGAGCGGATGACCGGACGCGGGCGGTGGCTCAGTCCAGGCCGGTCGGGACGTTGTCCTGCCGGCGCTGCACGGCCTCATAGAGGGCGTGGATGTTGTTGCTGCCGAACGTGCGGGCACCCCTGCGGTCGATCAGTTCGTAGAAGAGGGTGCCCCGCTCGTGCCGTGACTCGGTGAAGATCTGGAGCATGATCCCCGAGTCGTCGCGGTCGGCGAGAACGTTGAGCTCGCGCAGCGCAGCCGCCGGGATGCCGATCGGGCCGAGCCGGGACGTCAACGCCTCGTAGTAGCTCGGCGGCGTGGTCAGGAAACGCACGCCCCGCTCGGCACTCCTGGACACGGCGGTCAGGATGTCCTCGGTCAGGAAGGCGATGTGCTGGACCCCGGCGCCATCGTGGGCCGCGATGAACCTGTCGATCTGGCCCGGGTCCCGGGTGACATCCGGCTCGATGATGGTGAGGGTCAGCCGCCCGGAATCGCTCTGGACGACCTTCGAGTTCATGGCCTGGGACCCGACGATGATCCGCTCGTCGAAGATGTGGCGCAGGCCGAAGATGTCCTCATAGCGGCGCACGGTCTCCTCCAGCGTGCCCGCGGGTGTGCACACCGCGAGGTGGTCGACCGTCTTCAGGAGTCCGTCGCCGGAGCGGCCGGCGCCGGACTCGTCGATCCGCGGGGCGAACGGACCGTCGGACCGGGCACGGGAGACGAAGCGGTGCTCGACGTCGCCGAACGCGGTCACCGAGGCGAAGGTGACCTGGACGCCTTCCGGGCCGAAGGTCACCGGCGGCGCGACAGGGACGGCGCCCCGTCCGACCGTGTCGGCGAACGCGGTCCGCGCGTCGTCGACGCGCAAGGCGATCACGGCGACGCCGTCGCCGTGCCTTCCGACGTACTCGGCGGCACGGTGATCGGGGCTGGTGGCCGAGGTTACCAGCAGTGTGATGTCGTTCTGGCGCAACAACACCGACTCGCACCCGTGCAGGCCCGTACGAGCGCCACCACGGCCGGCGACGACGAAGCCGAACTGGTCGCGGAGGCCGAGGGCCGTCTCCTCGGCGGCCTCGACGAACAACTCGATGTGGTCGATCGACTGGATTTCCACGGGTTACCTCCAGCGTGGACAGACGTCCGGAGCCGGCTGCGGGAGTCCGGACGGGAACAGGAGATCGGCGCCCGCACGACCCGTGTGCCAGGCGAACCGGATGCGGTGGCCGGTCAGACCCTTACAAGCGCACCGGGAACGCGGTGAACACCCGGGCGCCGCCGGGGATGGGCTCGCGGTACCGCAAGCGGCCGGCGACTTCCAGGCTGTCGCGCTCGATCATGAGGTGGTTGAGGGCTGTCTCGCCTTCGAGGTAGGCGAGCGCCGCACCGAGGCAGCGGTGCGGGCCGGCACCGAAGGCGAGATGGCCCTCCCCCGGCTTCAGCACACGCTCCACATCGCACCGTTCGGGGTCGCGGAAGACGCGCGGATCGAAATTGGCCGACTCGATCGAGCCGGTCAGGGCATCACCCTTGCAAACCGGGGTCCCGGCGAACTCCAGGTCCTCGGTCGCATAGCGCGGCCCGGCGACCGGGACGGGGTTCGCCACCCGCATCAGCTCCTCCATGGCGTGCGGCAGGGCTTCCGGCTTGGCGCGCAGCAGGGCCAGCTGGTCCGGGTTGTCGAGGAGGATGAGTACCGCCTTTCCGATGAAGCCGGCGGTGGAGTGGTACCCGGCGTTCACCATCAAGCCCGTCATCGCGATGATCTCCGCTTCGGTGAAGCGGTCACTGTCCTCGCCCATCGCCTGCACCATGGTGGAGACCATGTCCTCTCTCGGCTCGGCCCGGCGTCGCGCGATGAGCTCCTTGAGGTAGCCGAACAGACCGAGGGTGGCTGTGGCGAAGTCGGTGTCAGGACTGGCGTATTCGTTCATCCACTCCCGCACCTGCGGCCGATCGGCCTCGTCGATGCCGATGAGTTCGCAGATGACGCCGGCGGTCAACGGCTGCGAGTAGTCCAGGATGAGATCGCCGGATCCCTTCTGGGCCAACGCGTCCATGAGCCGGGCCGAGAGCGCTTCGATGCGCGGCCGCAGTGCCTTGATGCGGCGCGCGGTGAACGCGGGCCGCACCAGGCGGCGCAGCCGGGCGTGGTATTCGCCGTCCGACAGCATCAGGTTCGACGTGAAGTACTCCCGGAATTCCTCCGGCAGGCCGAGCGACACCATCGCCTGTTCGGCGATGCTGGGTCCGAGGTGGCCCGGGATGTTGCCGGTGTCCGTGACGAACCGCGGGTCGCCCAGCGCTGCCTTGATCCCTTCGTTCCGCGTGATCAGCCAGACCGGGGGCCCACCGGGGAACCCGACGCGGACGAGCGGGGACATCTCCCGCAGGCGGGCGTAAGCGGCGATGGGATCTTCGCTGAACTCGGGGTTCAGCAGGCTCACGATGGGTTCAGCCATGATCGTCGTCTCCGTAGCATCCTCGTCGAACGGTCGGGGTGCGGCTCATCGCGCCAGCTTGTCGGTGATGACCTGCATGATCTGGGCCGCGGGCCGGGGCATGTGCAGGTCGGTGTGCGTGGCGTCCACGGCGTACTCCTCGATGGACCCGAGGATGTGCGGCCGCCAGAACGTGGCCCACGACCCGTCGGGCTTGTCCGACTTCGCGTTGAAGAACACCACGTCGCCGCGGTAGACCGGCGAGTCGAAATCCTCGATCTTGGCGATGTTGTTGGAGCCGACCTTCGCCATGGCGTCGAGGACGCTCTCAATGGAGTCGGTGTTCACGAACCGGCCGAAGTACTCCTCGAGCTCGGTCCGGTAGTACGCCTCCACCCGGCCGGGCAGGTTCTTGAACCCGCTGGCCGGCTGGGAGTCCAGGATCGCCAGCAGGGCGACCTGGTGGCCGCACCGGTCCAGTGCGTCCGCGACGGCGTGCGCGACCGGGCCCCCGTAGGACCAGCCGGCCAGGTGGTAGGGCCCGTCCGGTTGGACCTCGAGGATCTGGGCGATGTAGTCGTCGACCATCTCCGCCACCGACCCCGGCAGCGGGTCCGTGCCGTTGAAGCCGCGCGACTGCACGGCGTAGACCCGCCGGTCCCGCACGTGCGGCGCGAAGGTGTAGAACGCCCAGCCCAGCCCGCCCCCGCCGTGGAAGAACCACACCGGCGGCTTCCCCGTACCGGGATCCTCGTTCAGCGGCAGCACGACCGCGAACGGGTCGGCCTGTTCGTCGGGGATGCCGCCGGCCAGCACCAGCGCGCCCAGCTCGACCACCGAGGGGTACCGGATGATCGTCCGGATCGGCATGTCGATGCGGAACTGCTCGCGGATGCGGGCGCTGAGCCGGGTGGCCAGGAGCGAGTGCCCGCCGAGCGCGAAGAAGTCGTCCTCGATCCCGACCTCGTCCTTGCCGAGCAATTCCCTGAACATCGTGCACAGCTTCTCCTCGTGGGAGTTGCGCGGCGCTCCGCCGGTCATGGTGGCCGGGTGCTCCGGCGGCAGCGCCTGCCGGTCGAGTTTGCCCCCCGCCGTCAGCGGGAGTTCCGCGAGCCGCACCACCGCGGCCGGGACCATGTAGTCCGGCAGCCGCCCGCGCACGTACTCGGTCAGCACAACTTCCAGCGGGTACGCCCCGACATCGGCCTCGGCCGCCGTCGTGTCTGGGCCGGGCACCACGTAAGCCACCAGGCGCCGGTCGCCCTGCTCGTTCTCCCGCACCACGACCGCCGCCCGCACCACGTCCGGATGGCCGGTCAGCACCTCCTCGATCTCGCCCAGCTCGATGCGGAAGCCGCGGAGTTTGACCTGGAAGTCGGTCCGGCCGAGGCACTCCAGCACTCCGTCGCCGGTCCACCGCGCCAGGTCGCCGGTGCGGTACATCCGGGTGCCGGGCTCACCGTAGGGGCAGGCGACGAACCGGTTCGCGGTCAGCGCGGGCTGCCCGAGATAACCCCTGGCCAATGTGTCACCGGCGAGGTACAACTCCCCGGTGACGCCGGGCGGTACCGGGCGCAGCGACTCGTCCAGCACATACACCTGGGCGTTCCAGATCGGCGCGCCGATCGGCAACCGGTCCGCACCCGGCACGTGCCGCCACGCCGTCATCTCGACGGTCGCTTCGGTGGGGCCGTAGAGGTTGTAGGCCACACAGCCGGGCAGCAACTCGACAAACCGGTTGGCCAGCGGCGCCGGGAACGGCTCGCCACCGACCTCGACCCAGCGCAGGCTGGTGCACTTATGCGCCGCGGGCTCGGCGACGAACGCCTCCAGCAGGGAGGGCACGAAGAACGCGCCGGTCACCTGTTCCCGCGCGATCAGCTCGGCCAGGTACGCCGGATCCCGGCGACCCTCCGGGTGCGCGACGACCACGGCCGCACCGGCGTGCAACGGGGCGAAGATCTCCGACACCGACGCGTCGAAGCCCGGCGACGTGCTGAACAGCATCCGGTCGTCAGCCATGATGCCGAAGTACGGCCGGCCCCACTCGATCCGGTTCATGATCGACCGGTGCGACACCAGCACACCCTTGGGACCGCCGGTGGAACCGGAGGTGAAGATGACGTACGCGGCGTTCTCCGGCGACAGTACCCGCCGCGGGTTCACTTCCGGATATCCCGAAACCTCCGGAAGCCCGTCATTGAGCAGCAGCATCGACTGCGCGCCCTCCTGCAGCTGCCCCACCCGCTTCCCGCCCAGGTCCACGTCCACCGGCAGGTACACCGCACCCGCCTTGACCACCGCGCACGCCGCCACCACCAGCTCCACGGAATGAGGAAGGCGCACCGCGACGACCCGCTCCGGGCCCGCGCCGCGCTCGATCAGCCAGTGCGCCAACCGGTTGGCACGCCGGTTCAACTCCCCATAGGACAGCGTCTCCCGCTCACCGATCACCGCAACCCGGTCCGGGTCCCGCTCCACCTGGACCTCGACCGCCTCCGGCAACGTGCCCACCGACACCGGGCGCGCCGTGTCATTGACCTTTCGCAGCAACCACTCCCGCTCCCCCGCCGACAACACCTCGATCGCACCGACCGGCACGAACGGATCGGCCGCCACCTGCTCCAGCACCCGCACCAGCCGCGCGGCGATGGCCTCGACGGTGCCCCGGTCGAACAGCTGGGTCGAGTACATGAGCTCGCCCCACAGCGCCCCCGACTCCTGCTGGGCCATGCCGAAGAACAGGTCGAACATGGCGGTCGACACGACGTGCTGTTCGAACTCCACCTCGAGCCCGGGGAGTCCCATGTCCGGCTTCGCCCAGTTCTGCCAGGCGAACATCACCTGGAACAGCGGCTGGTACGCCGCGGAACGGTCGGGGTTGATCAGCTCGACCAGCATGTCGAACGGCACGTCCTGGTGCTCGTAGGCCGCCAGCGCCTTGTCCCGGACCCGCGCGAGCAGGTCGGCGAAGGTCGGGTCACCGGAGAGATCCACCCGCAACACCTGGGTGTTGACGAAGAACCCGACCAGATCGGCCAGCGCTTCGTCGGTCCGCCCGGCGATGGGGGCGCCGATCGTCACGTCCTCCCCGCCGCCGAGCTTGTTCAGCAGCACCGCCAGCGCGGTCTGCAGGACCATCGACATGGTCATCCCACGCTCGTCGGCCACCTTCCGCAGCCTGGCCGCCACCCCCGGTTCCACGACGATGTCGACCTTGTCGCCGTGCGGACGATCCCTTTCCGGAGGCCGCGGACGGTCCAGCGGCAGGCTCAGCGGCTGCGGCACCCCGGCGAGCTCCGCTCGCCAGTACTCGACCTGCTTCGCGGCCAGGGTGCCCGGCTCCCCCGGGTCGCCGAGCAGCTCGTACTGCCACCGCGCGTAATCCTTGTACTGCACGGCAAGCGGTTCCCACCCCGGCGCCCGGCCGTCCCGGCGCGCGGCATAGGCGGCGGTCAGGTCCCGTGCCAGCGGTGCGGCCGAGACGCCGTCCGAAGCGATGTGGTGGATGACCAGGACCAGCAGGTGATCCTCGGCAGAGCAGCGGAACAGAGCCGGCCGGAACGGGATCTCGGCCGCCAGGTCGAACCGGTGCGCGATGACCTCGTCGACCGCGCCGCCCAGGTCCCCGGGGGCCACGTCGATCACCGGCACCGGCACCTGCGCGGCCGACGACGGCAGGATCCGCTGGCAGGGCTCGTCATCGTCGTTCCGCACGTAGGTGGTCCGCAGGATCTCGTGCCGATCGACCACGTCGCGGATCGCCGCGGCGAGTGCGTCCAGGTCCAGTGGCCCGGTCAGCCGGAACGTGGGCGAGATGTTGTAGGTCTGCGCCCCACGCTCCAGTTGGTGGGTCACCCACATACGCCGTTGCGCATACGACAGCGGAATCACTGGTTCACTCCTTTACGGTCAACTTGCACAGACTGGGGCGAAGGGGAACGGCCGACTCCTCCGACCACGCGGCGAGCGCGGACACGGTCGGCAGGTCGAAGATCTTGCGGATCGGGATCTCGGTGCCCAGCTCGGCGCGAGCACGGCTGACCAGCCGGGTGGCGAGCAGGGAGTGCCCGCCGAGCGCGAAGAAACCGTCGTCGATGCCGACCCGGTCCACGCCGAGCACCTCAGCGAACAGCTCGGCCAGAGCCTTCTCGCGGGCGGTGCGTGGCGCCCGGAAGGGCGTGGTGGCGGTGAGGTCGGGGGCGGGCAGGGCCTGGTGATCGAGCTTGCCGTTCGGCGAGAGCGGCAGCCGGGCGAGCGGTACGCAGGCGGTGGGGACCATGTAGTCGGGCAGCCGATCGGCCAGATGGTGGCGCAGTTCGGCCACGTCCGGAGCGGTCTTGCCGTCGGCAGGGACGAGGTAAGCGACCAGATAGCGGAGGTCGCCTGCCTGCCGGGCCACCACGGCGGCCTGGGCGATGTGCGGATGGGCCGTCAGCGCGGCCTCGACCTCGCCGGGTTCCACGCGGTAGCCCCGGATCTTGACCTGGGTGTCGATGCGGCCCAGATGGTGCAGCTCGCCGTCCGGGGAGAGGCGGGCGAGGTCGCCCGTGCGGTACATGCGGGAGCCGGGCGGCCCGTACGGGTCGGGGACGAAGCGGTCGGCGGTCAGGGCGGGCTGGCCTTGGTAGCCGCGTCCGGCCCCGGCCAGATACAGCTCCCCCGGCGTGCCGGTGGGCAGCAAATTCAGGGCGGGGCCGAGGACGTAGGCACGCACGCCGGGGAAAGGGCGGCCGATGGGCACGCTGGTGGCATACGACCGGTCAGGGCGCAGAAGGTGGGCGGTGGCGTAGAAGGTCTCGCTGGGGCCGTAGCTGTTGATGACGTCGGCCTGCGGCCAGAGCTCGCGCACCCGCTCGACCAGAGCCGGGGTCAGCACCTCTCCGGATATGTTCAGCGCCGTCGGCCGGACGCGGTCGCCGAGCTGGCCGGCGAGCTCGGCGAAGGCCGACGGCACCGAGCAGATGACGTCGATGTCCCAGGCGTCGCGTTCGGTCAGCTCCAGCACATCGCGCACGATCTCGGCACTGCCACCCGTGGTGAGCGCGGAGAACAGCTCGAACGTGGCGACGTCGAAGCCGAACGAGGCGGCGAGCAGCACCCGCCGCCCGGACGCCATCCCGGCCTGGGTGGCCATCGTGTGCACGGCGTTGACGACGGTGGCGTGGGTGACGCCCACGCCCTTGGGCACACCGGTGGAGCCGGACGTGTAGACGACGTAGGCCAGGTTGCCGGGGCGGACGCGGGGTAATGCCACCACGTCCCGGTCCGTGGCCTCGAGGTCGTCGAGGACGAGGACGGGGATGTCCGTGTCGGGAACGAGGTCGCGGGTGTCGCTGTCGGCCAGCACCAGCGCGGGCCGGGCGCCGGTGAGGACGTGCGGCAGGCGGCTACTCGCGTAGGCGGGGTCGACCGGCAGATAGGCCCCACCCGCCTTGAGCACACCCAGGAGCGCCACCGCCGTGGTCGTGGTGCGCGGCAGGACGATGCCCACCACGGTCTCAGGGCCCACCCCGTGCTCGATCAACCCGGCCGCGAGCCGCTCGGCGCGGGCGTCCAGCTCTGCGTAGGTGAGCGACTCGCCCTCGGCGACCACGGCGACCGCGTCAGGGGTCCGCGCCGTCTGTGCCTCGACGAGCCCGGTGATCGTGACGTCCGAGGCCGCGTGGTCGAACCCGGCCAGCAACCGGTCGCGTTCGCCCGGCAGGAGGGTGTCGATCTGCGCGACCCGCAGGTCGGGGGTGGCCGCCAGCTGACGCAGGATGTGGACGAGGCGGGCCGCGTACAGCTCCACCGTGTCACGGTCGAAGACACCTTGCGCGTACTGGATGAGGAGCTGGAGGTGCGGGTCGGGCGCCGCCGCCAGGCACAAGGCGTAGTTGTTGCCCGCGGACGGGCTGAAGCCGGTGAAGGCGATGCCGTTGGCGGCGTCGGTGGCGGCGCGCAGGCCCTCCCGGTCGACGGGGAAAGACTCGAAGACGACCAGCGTGTCGAAGAGGGACTGCAGGCCGGCGGACTTCTGGATCTCCGTGAGCCCGTGGTGGTGGTGCTCCACGAGGCCGGCCTGGCGGCTCTGCAGCCGGGTGAGCACCTCGGCGACGGTGTCGGCGGGCGAGAATCTGACGCGTACCGGAACGGTGTTGATGAACATCCCGACCATCGATTCGATGTCCGGCACCGCAGGTGGACGCCCGGAGACGGTGGCGCCGAACATCACGTCCTGGTGGCCGGTGAGCTGGCCGAGCAACAGCGCCCAGGCGCCCTGGATGAAGCTGTTGAGGGTGATGCCCAGCTCGGCGGCCCGCCTGCTCACCGCGCGCGCCTCGTCGAGCGTGAGCGCGACGTCGACCAGGTCGCGGCTGCCGTCGTCCGCGCCCGCGGAGTCGGGGGCGAGCAGGGTCGGCCACTCGATGCCTTCGAGTTCGGCCGCCCACGCCCGAGCCGCCTCGTCCCGGTCCTGCCGGGCGAGCCAGGAGAGGAAGCCACCGTAGTCCCCGATCACTGGCAGACCGGCCGGGTCACCGTCGGAGGCGTAGAGCAGCAGCAAGTCGCGCAGCAGAATGGTCGCGGACCACCCGTCGAACAGCAGGTGGTGAGCGGTCATCACGAGCGCGGGCCGATCGGGCTCGAGGACGGCGAGCGCGAGCCGGAACAGCGGTGGAACGCCCCAGTCGAAGCGAGCGGCCCGGTCCCGGGCGAGGAACCGCTCGAACGTCTCGGTTCGCTGCGCCTCGCCGGCCGCGGTCAGGTCGAGGTGCTGCCACGGCAGCGTCACCACCTCGGGCACCACCTGCACGACATCGCCGTTCGTCCGGGTGAAGAACGCGGCGCGGAGGGTGAGGTAACGCTCCAGCAGCGCCTGCCCGGCCCGGCGCAGACGCTCCGGGTCGATCTCGCCGGACAGGCGGAAGACCACCTGCCCGTGGTAGGGGTCGACCGACGCCGCGGCCATCATCGCGTGGAAGAGGATCCCTGACTGCGCCGGAGTCGCCGGCCACACCGTGGCCAGCTTGCCGATGCGGGTCTCCCAGAGGTCGATCTCCTCCTGGCTCACGTCGACCAGGGGTGCGTCCGTCGACGTCAGCCCGCCGGCATCGGGTGTCGTGGTGTGCCGGGCCAGGGCGGTCAGCGCCTCGACCCACAACCCGGCCAGCCGGGTCACCTCGTCGCCGGACAGGACACCGGTGGGGAATCCGAAGTAGGCGATCAGCTCTTCTCCGCCGGGGACGGCGACCGCCACCGCGTTGATCTCCAGTGCCGACAGCACCGGCATGTCCCCGTCCGGCGCGGCGATCAGGTCCCGATGTGTGCCGTCCGGGGCCCAGCCCCGGCCACGCACCGCCTCGGGGACGTGCGCACCGGAGGACCTGCCGAGGTAGTTGAAGCCGATCTGCGGCTCCCGCTGTCCGGCCAGCGCGGACGCGGTCACGGTGTTGAGGTGTCGCAGCAGGCCGTAGCCCAAGCCGTTGTCCGGCACCGCCCGCAGCCGGTCCTTGACGGCCTTGATCGCCCGGCCGGCGGCCGGACCACCGGCGAAGGCGTCCGCCACGTCGATGCCGGGCAGGTCGAGGCGCACCGGGAACATCGCGGAGAACCACCCGACCGTGCCGGAAAGGTCCGCGCCGGGCGCCAGGTGCTCTTCCCGGCCATGCGCTTCCAGCCGGACCAGGGTCGAGGTACCGGACACGCCCCGCAGCTGACGCCAGCGCGCCAGTGCCAGCGCCAACCCGGCCAGCAGCCCGTCATCGACACCGCCGCGGAACACCGCGGGAACCGTGTTCAGCAGGGTTGCGGTGACGTCTGACGGCACCTGGACGCGCACCGTCTCCACGGTGGCCGCGACATCGCGCGTGCGGTCCAGCTCCCGCGCTCCCAGCGTGGGCTCGTCCCCGCGCGAGATCTCCTGCCACACGGGCAGTTCCGCCGACCGCCGCGGGGTGGCCGCCTCTTCGGCGAGGGCGTGCGCCCATCGCCGCCACGAGGTCCCCACCCCTTCCAGCGCCGGGATGCGGCCGTCCCGTGCCTGCTGCCAGGCGGACAGCAGGTCCGGGACCAGGATCCGCCACGACACGCCGTCCATGGCCAGGTGGTGCACCACGATCAGCAACCGGTCCGCGCCCGTGTCGCAGGTGAACCACACGAACTGCGCCATGACACCCGCGTCCGGGTCCAGCCGACCCGCGGCCGCGTCCAGCTCGGCGTCCACGTCGGCGCCGCGGTACGGCACTTCCCGCATCAGCGCGCCGGCGTCCACGCTGCCGGTCGGCTCGATCCACAAGCCGGGCCCTTCCCTCTCGAGCCGGGAGCGCAGTACGTCGTGCCGGTCCAGGACGGCCTGCAAGGTCGCGACCAGTCCCGCGCGGTCGACGTCCTCAGGCAACAGCAACATCGTGGACATGCAGAACCGGCCGATGCCATCGGCGAGCGCGAGAACGTGCGCTGCCGTCGGCAGCAGCGGAGCCCACCCGACACCACCCCCAGGCAGCTCGGCCAGGGTCAGGTGTTCCTCTTCACCACGGCCGTCGACCAGTTCCGCGAGCTGAGCGACCGTGCGGTGCTCGAAGACTTCCCGGGTGCTGACCGCGATGCCGCGCGTCCTGGCTCGCGCGACGACCTGGAGGGAACGAATGCTGTCTCCCCCACTGGCGAAGAAGTCGTCGTCGATGCCCACCTGCGGGGCGTTCAGCACGTCGGCGTACACCTCGGCCAGGATCCGCTCG
Organism: Amycolatopsis oliviviridis; assembly: GCF_014654365.1. Taxonomy (GTDB): domain Bacteria; phylum Actinomycetota; class Actinomycetes; order Mycobacteriales; family Pseudonocardiaceae; genus Amycolatopsis; species Amycolatopsis oliviviridis. Next base: position 183,339 of record NZ_BNAY01000001.1, on the reverse strand, counting down.
GCCTCGCTGCGCGGAGCTCGGTACTCGACGCCGACGAACGTCGGCTCGGGCAAGGCGGCCCGGTCCAGCTTTCCCGTCGCGGTCAACGGCAACCGGTCCAGCACCATGATCAAGGCGGGCACCATATATCCGGGCATCCGCTTGGCCACGAACCGCCGCAGATCCGACATGGAAACATTGGCTTGCAGGACGTCGAAATCGTCGTCTCCGGCACCGCCAACCATCGCCACGTAGCCGACGAGTCGCGTGCTACCGGTGTGGTCCTCGTACGCCGTGATCACCGCCTGCCTGACCGCGGGATGCTGGGCGAGGACGGTTTCGATCTCGGTCGGCTCGACCCGGATGCCGTTCACCTTGACCTGGGAGTCGGCCCTTCCCACGATCTTCAACTGACCGTTCTCGTCCCACAGGGCCAGGTCACCGGTGCGGTACATCCGTTCACCGGCGGCTCCGGAGGGGCAGGCGACGAACCGCTCGGCGGTCGCGCAAGCGCTTCGGTGATAACCGCGCGCGATCAGACCGGCCGCGTACAGTTCGCCGATCACGCCGGGAGGTACCGGTGTCAGTTCCGGCCCCAGGACGTAGGCGCCCATATTGGGGATCGGTCTCCCGACCGGGATCACGCCGGTCTCCGTCGACCGCGGCGGGAGCGCGAAGGTAGAGAAGTAGAAGCTTTCGGTTTGGCCGTAACCGTGGACGATCCGGACATCGGGGAAGGCCTGACGAATCTTGTGGACCAGGTCGGCCGAGAGTGCTTCGCCGCCAAGGATCACGGTCTGCATGTCGAGTTCGAGGGCACCCGGGTCCTTGGTGACGGTATCGATCAGTGCGGTGAACACCCTCGGCACCGCGTTGACGGTCGTACCCGACCACCTTTCGCGTTCGGCGAGTTCGAGTACGTCACGGACGATCTCGACACTCGCACCGGAAGCGAGCGCGGCGAAGATCTCGAACACGGAGACGTCGAAACTCGCCGAAGTCGCGGCGAGCATGCGCGATCCCGGCCTCATCCGTGCCGTCCGCCGCACCTGCCGCACGGCGTTGACCACGGTGGCGTGGGTGATGGCGACGCCCTTGGGCTTTCCCGTGGAGCCGGACGTGTACATCACGTACGCCAGATTGTCCGGCCGCAGAAGCCTGTCCGGACCTTCGACGATGGGGGCGCCTGGGTCGTCGAGGTTCAGGCTGTCGAGGTCGAGTACCGGCGGCTGACACTCCGGTAGAGCCGCCGCCGTGTCACGACTGGTCAGTACCAGGGCCGGATCGGCGGTGTCGAGGAGGAGGTCGACCCGCGCGGCCGGATGATCGGGATCGATCGGCAGGTAGGCACCTCCGGCCTTGAGCACGCCCAGCAGCGCGACCGCCAGGTCGGCCGTCCGCGGCAACGCCACGGCCACCACCACGTCGGGCCCGATCCCACGCCCCCGCAACAGGGTGGCCAGCCGGCCGGCGCGGGCGTCCAGCTCCCGATAGGACAGTGCGGCCGACCCGGCCACCACGGCTGTCGCGTCCGGTGTCCGGACCGCCTGGGCGGCGACGAGTTCCGGCACCGTCGCTCCGCGAACCGGTTCCGCGGTCTCGTTCAGCCGTGCCAGCCAGTCCCGTTCGGCGTCGCTCCGCACGTCCACGCCACCGAGCCGCACCGCGGGATCGGCGACCACCTGCCGCAGCACACGCACGTAACGGTCGGCGAAGCTCGCGGCGGTGGCGTGGTCGAACAGCTCCGTCGCGTACTCCAGCCGTCCGTACGCACGCCCGGACGTGTGCGGGATGATGTTGAAGAACAGATCGAATTCCGAGGTGTCGGTGTCGACCGGGACGGGCGTGACACGCAGTCCGGGCATCTCGAGCCCCTGCCAGGTGAACTGCCACGCCAGCATCACCTGGAACAGCGGCGAGTACGACGTGGACCGGTCCGGGTTGAGCAGCCCCACCAGGCGCTCGAACGGCATGTCCTGGTTGTCGTAGGCGGCAAGGGCCCTGGCCCGCACCCGATCGAGCAGCTCGGTGAACGACGGATTCCCCGACAGATCGATGCGCAGCACCCACGTGTTGACGAAGAACCCGACCAGCTCGTCGAGCTGTTCGTCGGCGCGCCCCTCGATCGGGCTGCCGATCGTCAGGTCGTTGCCCGCGCCGAGGTGGTGCAGCAGCACCGCGAGCGCGGCCTGGGCGACCATCGGCGCCGTGGCACCGCGGTCCGTGGCGAGCTTCCCGAGCCCGGTGAGCAGCTCGGGCTCCAGCTCGAACGCGACGTGGCCGCCGTGGTGGCCCGCCGTCGTCGGCCGCGGCCGGTCCAGCGGCAGCTGCACCGGCTGCGGCACCCCGGCCAGTTCCGCTCGCCAGAAGTCCAGTTGTGCTCCGGCGAGGCTGTCCGGATCCTCCTCGTCGCCGAGCAACTCGCGCTGCCACAGCGTGTAGTCCTTGTACTGCACCGGAAGCGGCGTCCACCGCGGCGCGCTCCCCCCGCGGCGAGCCGAGTACGCCGACACCAGATCGCGCAGGAACGGCGTCATCGAGGCCCCGTCGGCGGCGATGTGGTGGAAAACGAAAATCAGCACGTGCTCCCTCGGCGCGACCCGGAGCACGGTCGTCCGCAGGGGAAGCTCCGTGTCCAGGTCGAAGGCCTCACCCGCGGCCTCCGCCACCGCGGCGTCCACGGCGTCCTCGGCCACTTCGACCACCCGGAACCGGAGGAACGCCTCCTCCGGCGGCAGGATCCGCTGCTCCGGTGTGCCCTCCGCGTCCTCCACGATCAGCGTGCGCAGGCTCTCGTGCCGGGCGGCGACGTCCCGCACCGCCGCGGCCAGGGCCCCGGTGTCCAGGTGCCCTTCGAGGCGCAGCACGAGCGGGCCGTTGTAGGTGGCCGACGGGCCGTCCAGCCGGTGGAGGAACCACAGCCGGCTCTGGGCGAAGGACAATGGGATCATCGAGGCTCCTGAATGGTCATCCGGCGCAGCTGGGGGCGCTTCGACGTGGCCGATTCCTCGAGCGTGAGCACCAGCTGGGCGACGGTCGGATTGGCGAAGACGGTCGTCACCTTCACCTCGACATCGAGCTCGTTGCGTATCCGGCCGATCAGCCGGGTGGCCAGCAGCGAATGCCCGCCGAGGTCGAAGAAGCCGGCGTCGATGCCGACCTCGCCCACGTCGAGCAGCTCCGCGAACAGCCGGCAGAGCACTTCCTCCCGGTGGTTGCGCGGCCCCCGTCCGGCCGCGGCGCCGGAGTGGTCGGGGGCGGGGAGCGCGGCCCGGTCGAGCTTCCCGCTCTGTGTCGTGGGGAACTCGGCCAGCGGCACGATGGCCGAGGGGACCATGTACTCCGGCAGTCGCTTCCGGAGCAGGTCCGTCAAGGCGCTGGTGTCCAGGCCTGCCGGATCCGCCTCACCTGCCGGCGTCACGTACGCGAGCAACCGCTGGTCGCCTGCGCGGTCCTCCCGCACGACGGCCACCGCGTTGCCGACCTCGGGGTGTCCGGTCAGGACGTGCTCGATCTCGCCCAGTTCGATGCGCAGGCCGCGGAGTTTGACCTGGAAGTCGCTCCGGCCGACGTACTCCAGTGCGCCCTGGTCGGTCCAGCGCACCTCGTCGCCGGTGCGGTACATCCGAGCGCCGGGCTCACCGTAGGGACAAGCGAGGAACCGGGTCGCGGTCAACGAGGGCTGGCCGACATAGCCCCTGGCCAGTGCGGTGCCGGCGAGGTACAACTCGCCGGTGACGCCGGGCGGTACCGGGCGCAACACCTCGTCCAGCACGTACACCTGGGTGTTGCTGATCGGCGTACCGATCGGCAACCGGTCCGCACCGGGCACGTGCCGCCACGCCGTGACCTGCACCGCCGCTTCCGTGGGGCCGTAGAGGTTGTACGCCACACAGCCCGGCAGCAGCTCGGCGAACCGGTTCGCCAGCGGCGCCGGGAACGGCTCCGCGCCGACCTCGACCCAGCGCAGGCTGGTGCAGTTCCGCGCCGCGGGCTCGGCGACGAACGCCCCGAGCTGGGAGGAGACGAAGGCCGCGCCGGTCACCCGCTCCCGCGCGATCAACTCGGCCAGGTACGCCGGATCCCGGCGCCCGTCCGGGCGCGCCACCACGATGGCCGCGCCCGCGTGCAACGGGGCGAAGATCTCCGGCACCGACGCGTCGAAGCTCGGCGACGTGCTGAACAGCATCCGGTCGTCAGCCATGATGCCGAAGTACGGCCGGCCCCACTCGATCCGGTTCATGACCGACCGGTGCGACACCAGCACACCCTTGGGACCGCCGGTGGAACCGGAGGTGAAGATGACGTACGCCGCGTTCTCCGGCGATAGCAAAGGCTGCGGGTTCACCTCCGGGTAGCCGGACACCTCCGGAAGCCCGTCGTCGAGCACCAGCAGCGGCTTCGCGCTTTCGAGTACCTGCCGCACCCGGTCCTCGGGCAGGTCGGTGTCCACCGGCAGGTACACCGCCCCCGCCTTGACCACCGCGCACGCCGCCACGACCAGCTCCACGGAACGGGGAACGCGGACCGCGACGACCTGTTCGCCGCCCGCGCCGCGCTCGATCAGCCAGTGCGCCAGCCGGTTGGCCCGCCGGTTCAACTCCCCGTAGCTCAGCGTCTCCTGCTCACCGATCACCGCGACACGATCAGGGTCCCGCTCCACCTGGGCCTCGATCGCCTCCGGCAGCGTGCCCTCCGACACCGGACGCGCGGTGTCATTGACCTTTCGCAGCAACCATTCCCGCTCCCCTGCCGACAGCACCTCGATCGCGCCGACCGGCACGAGCGGATCGGCCGCCACCTGCTCCAGCACCCGCACCACCCGGGCGGCGATCACCTCGGCCGCGGCGCGGTCGTAGAGGTTGTTCTGATAGTCGAGCCAGAGCCGCAGATAGGGGTCGACCGAGCCGAGGGCGAGCGCGTAGTGCGCGCCCGCGATCGGCCGGATGGCGTCGATCGTGAGCCCGGCCGAGGCGTTCGCTTCGACGATGCCCGCGCGGTCGATCGGGTAGTTCTCGAACCCGACGAACGTGTCGAACAGGGCGGGCAGCCCGGTGCCGCGCTGGATGTCGGAAAGCCCGTAGTAGTGGTGGTCGAGCAGCGCGATCTGCCGGTCCTGCAGTTCGGTGATGACGCCGGCCATGCTTTGCTCCGGCCGGCAGAACACCCTGATCGGCAGCGTGCTGATGAACAGGCCGACCATCTCGTCGGAACCGGGCAACTCCGTCGGGCGGCCGTTGACGGAGGCACCGAAAACCACGTCCCGCTGCCCGGTCAGCTTCGACAGCACTACCGCCCACGCGCCCTGCAGAAGCGTGTTCAGCGTGACCCCGAGTTCCGCGGCGCGGCGGGCTAGTTCACGCCCCTTCTCGATCGACAGCGGTACCTCGACCTTCCCGATGGCGGACGCCGTCTCCTGGCGGCGAACGTCCGGGGCCACGAGGGTCGGCTGGTCGAATCCGGCGAGCTCGGCGGCCCACCGGGCGGCCGACGCGTCCCGGTCCCGTGTGGACAGCCAGGCCAGGTAGTCGCCGTAGCTTCGGACCGGGGGAAGCTCCCTGGTCCCGTAGAGCCGGATCAGATCCCTGAACACAAAGGACGACGACCAGCCGTCGAGCAGGGTGTGATGTGCCGTGAGGACGAGTTTCGCCTGCTGCGGCCCGCAGGTGAGCAGCCCCAGGCGGATCAGCGGCGGCCGGATGGGATCAAGCCGATCGGCCCGGTCCTCGGCAAGGAACTCGTCGAGGACCGCGTCCTGTTCGGCTTCGCCGTGACCGGTCAGATCGAGGTACCGCCATGGCAGGGCCACGCTTTCCGGTACGACCTGCACCGGATCGCCGCCGGCTCCGGTGACGAACGCGGCGCGCAGGTTCGGATACCGGTCGAGCAGCGCCTCGCCTGCCGACCGCATGCGCGCCGGGTCCACGTGTCCGGACAGGTGCAGCACGAACTGCATGTGGTACACGTCGAACGAGCCGTCGGCGAACGCGGCCTGGAACTGGATGCCGGCCTGCCCGGGGGTCTGCGGCCACACCTCGGCCAACCGGCCGTAGCGTGCCTCCCATGCCTCGATCTCGTCCTGCCGCACCGGGACCAGCCGGGCATCCGAGGGCGTGAGCCCGCCGACGTCCGGGCGTGCGGCGTGCGCGGCCATGCCCCGCAGCACCTCGACCCACAGCTCGGTCAGCTCGGTGGTCCGCTCGCGGGACAGCACCCCGGTGGGGAACAGGAAGGCCGCCTGCAGCCGGGTGCCGTCGGCGGTGTCCGTCGCGACCGCATTGACCTCCAGCGCCGACAGCGCCGGCAGGTCCGGGTCGGGCGCCGGGATCAGCTCGGCGGACCAGGAGACCGGTCCCCACCCGTCCCCGCGTAGGTGTTCGGGCAGGTCGGCGTCGGAGATCCGGCCGAGGTAGTTGAACCCGAGCTGGCGCAACGGGAACTCGGCGAGGCGCGCCGCGGTGTCCGGGTTCAGATAGCGCAGCGGTCCGTACCCCATGCCCTTGTCCGGAATCCTGCGCAACTGCTCCTTGACCAGCTTGATCGCCTTCCCGGCCGCCGGCCCGCCGGCCAGCACGTCGGACAGGTCCACCCCCCGCAGGTCGACCCGGGCCGGATACAGGCTGCTGAACCACCCGACGGTCCGGGAGAGGTCGGCCCCGGGGACGACATCTTCTTCCCTGCCGTGCCCCTCCAACCGGACCAGCATCGAGCGGTCCGCATCGCGCCACCGGTTGACGGCCAGGGCGAGCGCGGCGAGCAGCACGTCGGTCCCGGTGGCCTTGAACGCCGCGGGAAGCGTGGTCAGCACCGCCTCGGTGACCTCGGCAGGCAACCGCACCCGCACGCTGTCGACCGTGGACATCAGATCCACGGCGGGGTCGAACGCCCGCGTGCCCAACGGGGGGTTCGGAGCGGCGAGCACGTCGCGCCAGTACGCCAGTTCCGCCTCCCGCTCCGGGGCGAGGGCCTCGGCCCGCAGCGCCGACAACCAGCGCCGCGCCGACGTCCCGACCGCGGGCAGCTCGGGTGTCCGGCCGGACCGGACCTGCTGCCACGCCTCGGCGAAGTCCGACATGAGGATCCGCCAGGAGACACCGTCCACCACCAGGTGGTGCAACACCACGAGCAGCCTGCCCGCACCCGGCTCCGCGGCGAACCAGACGAAGCCGGCCATGCTCCCGGCTGCCGGGTCGAGTCGCCCGACCGCTTCGTCCAGCTCCGCCTTCGCCGTCTCCAGCAAGGACGGCGTGTCCCACCGGCCGTCGCAGGGAACCCGGCGGATCAGGTCCGCCGCTCGCACGGAGCCCACCGGACGCGCGACGAGGGAGAGTTCGTCGCCGTGCACCAGCCGCGCCCGCAGGAGGTCATGGCGGTCGAGCACGGCGTCCAGCGTCGCGGCAAGCCCGTCCGCGTCGATACCCGTGGGCAGTTCGAGCGTCATCGCCATGGCGAACCTGTTCATCCTGCCGCCGTGCTCGAGCACCAGCCGCGCCGCCGGCGGCAAGGGCATCGGGCCGACGCCACCGCCCTCGTACTCCGCGAGCGTGAGCACCCGATCCCGGCGGGCGGAGGCCACCTCGGCCAGCCGGGCCGCGGTCCGGCACTCGAAGATCTCCCGTGTGGTCAGGTCGAGGCCCCGGGCCCGGGCTCGCGCCACCACCTGGATCGACCGCAGGCTGTCCCCGCCCACCGCGAAGAAATCGTCGTCGACACCGACCCGATCCACACCGAGTACGTCCGCGTAGGCCGCGGTGATGATCGCCTCGGCCTCGGTTCGCGGTTCCCGGTAGGCCTCGCCCACGAAATCCGGTTCGGGCAGCGCCGAGCGGTCCAGCTTTCCGGTCGGCCCGAGCGGTACCCGGCCGAGGACCACGAAGGCCGACGGCACCATGTAGTCGGGCAACCGCGCCGCGACGAACCTGCGCAGTTCGGCGGCCGAGACACCGGACTGCAGGTCCACATCGCCGATACCGCCGGCTCCATCGGCGCCGACGGAACCCTCGCCGGTGTGCACCACGTACGCGACGAGCCGACGTCCGCCCGGCGGAATCTCTCGGCTGACCACCACCGCCTCGCTGATCCCGGGGTGCAGCGCGCACGCCGCCTCGACCTCGGCGGTTTCGATGCGGTAGCCGCGCACCTTGACCTGGCCGTCGCTCCTGCCGACGCACTCCAGCCGGCCACGCGCGTTCCAGCGGCCCAGGTCGCCCGTGCGGTACATCCTCTCGCCCGGGGAGCCGAACGGGTTCGCCACGAACCGCTCGGCGGTCAGGTCCGGGCGGCCGTGATAGCCGCGGCCGAGGCAGGTCCCCGCCACGTACAGCTCACCGATCACGCCCTGCGGCACCGGGGCGAGTCCAGGGCCCAGCACGTAGACGCACATGTTCCCCAGTGGGGTTCCGATCGGTGCGACCTCGCCGTCCACCCATTCCTCGGACGCCGCGAGGGAGAACGCGGTGGCGCAGAAACTCTCGCTCTGGCCGTAACCGTTCACGACCTGCACGCCGGGCAGCGACTTCCGCACCTGCCGCACCAGCCGGGCGGGGAGCATGTCACCCCCGAAGAAGACCGTGCGCACACTCGTCGTCCTCGCCAGCGGGCCGGCCAGTTCCCCGAGCACCGAGGGGACCCCGATGATCACGTGGCCGTCCCAGCCGTCCCGTTCGCCGAGCGCCGTCAGGTCCGGCACGAGGTCGACCGTGCCGCCGGTGGACAGGGTGGTCAGCAGCTCGATGACCGAGACGTCGAAGTTCACGGAGGTACCGGACAGCATCCGCCATCCCGGCGGTGCGTCCAGCACGCGCACCAGCTCCCGCACCCCGTCGACGACGCCGCGTTGGGTGATCGCCGCGCCCTTCGGCTTGCCCGTGGAGCCGGAGGTGTACAACACGTACGCCAGGTTGTCCGGTCCCAAGGGCAAGGACCGATCCGCGTCGCCCGGCGCCCCGTCGGGCGGGTCCCATTCCGCTCGGTGGTCGATGTTGACGGTCGAGATGTCGTTCCGCGGCAAGTCCTTCCACGTTTCGGTGTCGGTGACCACGAACCGCGGAGCCGATTCGGACAGCACACTCTCCGCTCGCCCGCTGAGATACCGCGGGTCCATCGGCACGTACCCGGCACCGGACTGGAGGATTCCGAGCAGACCTGCCACCAGATCCTCCGTACGCGGCAACGCCAGCACCACCAGGTCCTCCGGCCCGGCACCACGCCGGATCAGCTCCCACGCGACGCTGTTGGCCCGGTCGTCGAGCTCCCGATAGGTCAGCGTCCGGTCATCGCACACGATCGCCGGGGCGTCCGGCGTTCTGGCCACCTGACTCTGGAACAGTTCCGGGATCGTCGGCCCGGACACGAGAGCGGCGTTGGTCGTACCCCTGGTCGTGGCGCTGGTCCTGGCGCTGTCGTTGAACTGGGTGAGCATGCGGTCCCGCTCGGCCGCGTCGAGCACGTCGATGCCGTCGATCTCGCGCTCCCAGTCGGCCACGAGCCGGCTCAGCACGCGGACGAACCGTTGGGCGAGGTGTTCAGCCGTGTCCCGGTCGAACAGGTCGGTGGCGTATTCCAGACGGCATTTCGCCCCGCCCGATCCGTTCGGGAGCAGGTCGAAGAACAGGTCGAATTTGGCCGTTCCGGTCTCGATCCGCTCGGCCAGGGTCTCGAGGCGCGGGAGCTCCACCTCCGGCACGGGCGGCTGCCAGGAGAGCATCACCTGGAAGAAGGGGTTGTAGGCGGTGGACCGGTCCGGGTTCAGCAGCTCCACCAGACGCTCGAACGGCACGTCCTGGTTGTCGTACGCGGCAATGGCCCGGTCACGCACCCGCTGGAGCAGCCGGCGGAACGTGGGGTTCCCGGACAGGTCGACGCGCAGCACCCAGGTGTTGACGAAGAATCCGACGAGGTCCCGAAGCTGCTCATCGGTGCGACCGGCGATCGGTGCGCCGATGGGCACGTCGTCACCGCAGCCGAGGTGGTACAGGAGGACCGCCAGCGCGGAATGCATGACCATCGAGATCGTGGTGTCCGCTTGCACGGCCAGCTTCTCCACTGACCGGAGCAGGTCCGGGTCGAGGGAGAACGGGACCATATCGCCGCGGTGGCTCACGACCTTCGGGCGCGGGCGATCAGTGGGCAAGGCCAGCGGCTGCGACAGATCGGCCAAGGTCCGCCGCCAGTACTCCACTTGCCTGGCCGACAGGCTGTCCGGGTCGGACTCGTCACCGAGCAGGTCCCGTTGCCACAGCGCGTAGTCCGCGTACTGCACCGGAAGCGGCTCCCAAGCCGGGGCCCTTCCCTCCCTGCGGGCTGTGTAGGCCGTGGTGAGATCGCGGAACAACGCCCCGAAGGACTCCCCGTCCACGGCGATGTGGTGTGCCACCAGCACCACCGTGTCCTCGCGCTGCCCACACCGCACCAGCCTGGCGCGGATAGGCACGTCGGCGGCCAGGTCGAAGGTCCCGGTGGCCAGCTCGTCGACCGCCGCCGCCCGCTCGTGCCGCGCGACCTCGACGACCGGCAGGTCGAACGGCTTCTGATCGGTCGACAGCACCTCCTGGTATGGGACACCGTCGTCGTCCTCGATGATCACCGTCCGGAGGATCTCGTGCCGGTCGATGACATCGCGCAGTGCCGACTCCAGCGCGCCCACGTCCAGCTCACCGGTCAGCCGCAGGGCGAAAGCGGCGTTGTAGGTCGGTGACGGTTCTTCGAACCGGTCCACGAACCACAGTCGGCGCTGCGCGAACGACAAGGGGATCATTGGGTCTCCAAATCGACAGGCCCGCTGGTCAGCTCTGATCGAGTACCGCCAAGAGTTCGTTGTTGTAGAAGTCGTCGAAGGAGCACGATCCCGACACCGTCGAGAAATATCGGTCGATCAGCTCCTGGTGACCGGCCAGCTTCCGCAGCATCTGCGACTGCCTCTCGGGTTTGAGCTCGGCCACGTTGAGCGCGGCCTGGTAGAGGTTGTAGAACTTGTCGTCCAGGTCGCGCTCGTAGCGCGAAAGCGCCGCCGTGAGCGCCCTGTCGTCATGCAGTCGCTCCCCGATGTGGTCGGTGAGCGACTGGGCCTGGATGAAGGCGTCGGTGATCCCGCGGGCGGTGATGGAATCCTTGTGGTGCACCGAGTCACCGAGCAGCACCCACCCGGGCCCGAAGGCCTTGCGGAAGAAGTTCTCCTGGTGCCCCGTGCCGTACAACTGCTCCACGCGGGTGCCCGCCGACATCCGCTCGTACAACTCGGGGGCCGTGACACGGACGGCTTCGAGGTAGGCGGGTTCCACCGCGGCGCGCACGTCAGGGAATTCGCTCTGCGGGAAGTAGGTCATGATCAGCGTGAGGTCGTCGTTGGTGGGAGTGAGGCCGATCCAGCGCCCCGGCCGCTCGTAGAGCTCGAAGTGCGCGGGGACCCCGGCCCAGTAGCTGTAGTAGGTGCAGGTCAGCCGCGGGTGCTCGATGACCTTCCGCGCACCGGTCTCGCGGGCCACCAATGACCGCATGCCGTCCGCTCCGACGACCAGCCGCGCCCGGTCCGTCGCCGCGGCGCCGCCGGGCGTCGTGTACCGCACGCCGACCACCCGGTCGTTCTCGAACACCAGGTCGTCGACCGTGCAGGAATCCCTGAACTCCACGCCGGACCGCACGGCACCGGCCGCGAGGATCGGGTCGAGCACGTACCGCCTCGGCGCGTAGGTCGTCCGGTGACCGTCGACCGGCAGGGAGAAGCCGTCCAGCCGAACCCCGGGCGCCGTATAGCTCTGGTGATCGATCGGCTGACAGCCCGCCGCGCGGAGCTCGTCGAGCAGCCCCCACCGGTCGAGGAGCGCCACCCCCGGCTGGTGGATGTAGTGCGAGGACAGCGTGTCCCGGGGGAACCGCGCCTTCTCGAAAAGCGCGACGCGATACCCCTGCCGGGCGAACAGCATGGCCGCCGGCGAGCCCGCACACCGGGCACCAATGACAATTACGTCGTACATTGCCCTCTCTTACCGGGCCGCTGTTCCCATGGATTCGATGGACGCGGAAACCGGCGCCACCGTCGGATTGATCAGTACCTGTTCCGAATTGACGAGTGTCCGGACGGCCGAGCGGTCAGTCCACCGCCATGGCTTCCCGCAAACTCTTCGGGCGCAGGTCGGTCCAGTTCCGCTCGACGTACTCCAGGCACTCGGCCCTCGCCGCCTCGCCGAAGACCACCCGCCAGCCTTCCGGCACCTCGGCGAAGACAGGCCACAAGGAATGCTGATCCTCGTCGTTGATCACGACGTAGAAGCGGCCGTTCTCGTCATCGAAGGGGTTCGTGCTCACTGCCACCGTCCTTAAAGATCACGGGGACTCGGGGAGGAAACGGGATGACTCGCCAGGTCACACCGGTCGCCGACCGGCGTCCTGTCGACGGGACACCAGGCACCCGCGGGCACCTTGGAAAGGGCGCTGCCCCGATAGCGGACCGTATGAGCCTGCCGCCCGTGCGGCAAAGGACGCGGAATCGCCGAAACCCCCGGCGCCCGCGTTCGCTTGTACCCCGACGGCGTGCTGTGCCACTGTTTCCGGACAATGGCCCGTGAATGAGCCTGCTCAAATCCGGGTTCAGCCAATCCCGTCCCCACCGAGGCAATTCGAGTACCCAGTCATGTGGACGGAGAAAACATGAACGAAATCAAGAGCAGTATCACGAACACCATGCTGGCGAAACTGCGTGAACGTGACCCGTCGCTGGGCCCTGACGACCTCGTCCGGCCGATCGCCGAGCTCGATCTCGATTCTCTCGACCTGATCGAGCTGCACGAACAGCTGGAGCGCACGCTCCAGCTCAAGGCCGACCTGAACAAGACCGCGGGCTTCGTCTTCCTCGACGATTTCAGCACCTACTTCGCGAAGCTGGCGTCCCAGGGATGAGTGCGGGCATCGTCGACATCGCCACCGCGAAGCCTGGCCGGACGATCGCCAACGACCACTTCGAGTCGATCGGTCTCACGGACGAGTGGATCCGGCGCCGCACCGGCATCGTGTCCCGTTCCTGGCTGCCGGACGACGCCCCGCTCGTGGAGGTGGCGGCCGAGGCCTGCGCGCCGATCGTCTCCAGGATGACCGACCCGCTCTCGGTCGGCGCCCTCATCGTCGCCAGCACCACATCCGAGCAGCGCCTCCCCGGTGTCGCACAGAAGGTGGCGCACCTCGCCGGGCTGGGGCCTTCGGTGCTCACCTTCGACATGAACGCGGCCTGCTGCGGCTTCGTCTACGGGCTGATCTCCGGGCTCGCGCTCTGTGACGCCGGCCAGGCGCGGTCGGTCCTGGTGTGCGCGGTGGAGGCCATGTCCCGGATGATCGACCGGACGGACGAGAAGACCGCGTTCCTCTTCGCCGACGGCTGCGCGACCGTCCTGCTGGAGAACCGCGCGGAGTTCACGGGCTTCTGCCAGGTCGCCGGCTGCGACGGCACCCAGGACGGGCTCATCCGGGAGAAGGACGCGGGCGGCGTCCACCTCGACGGAGCGCAGGTGTTCGTCCACGCGGTGCGCCGGATGTCGGAGTCGGCGCAGTACCTGTTCGACCACGGCCCCGCGCCGACCGTCCTGGTCGGCCACCAGGCGAACACCCGCATCCTGGAACAGGTCCGCGGGATCACCGCCCATCTCGGCGTGCGTTTCGTGAACCGGATCGCGAACGTCGCGAACACGTCGGCCGCCTCGATTCCGCTGGCGTTCGCCGAGGAGCTCGATACCGGCTCGCTCCCCACCGCGGGACGACTCGGTGCCGTGACCTATGGCGCCGGTGAGGCGTGGGGCGGGGTCTCGGTGGACTACCGGGTGCCGGACGCCACGAACCCCTGACCGCGCGGGTTCTCGATCACGGGAGGTCGCCATCTACTCGTCAGATGCCTGGGTCCTGGACTCCGGTGCGGTGTCCGGCGCGCGAGACCGCGGGGGCGTGCCGCGGCGCGACCGGTTCACCTTCGCCCCGCTGGAGGAGGGTGAGGCGCTGGTGGAGCCGATCCTCGGTTCCTGGGAGGCCAATATCGGCCACGCGCTGGCCCGTTCGCCGATCGACGTGTGCACCAGCCGCGGCGAAGACCCGGTGGTCCTCGGCAACATGGGTGTGGTGCGCGTGCTCGGGGTCCACGCGGACCGCGGAGCCGTCCGGATCCGGGAAGGCGACCTCTGCCTGGTCATGCCGTTCGGCAGGCTCGACCGCTTCGGCTACGCCGAACTCGTGTACGCCTACGACTGCCCCGGCACCGTCGGGCTGCTGGCCAAGCGGTCGAAGGTGAACGCACGGCTGCTGCTGCCGGTTCCGGACAGCACGGCGTACTCCCTGTCCCAGTGGGCCTCGTACGGGCGGTACTTCACCGCATGGGACAACTGGCGCAAGGCGTTCGGGTGCTGGCGGACGCAGGTGGCCGACGACGATCCGGCGAACCATCTGGTGTTCGGGTGGGGCGGCGGCGTGTCGTTCGCCGAGCTGACGCTGGCCAAACGGGCCGGCTTCCGGGTGGCGATGGCGGCAGGCTCGGACGAGCGCGTCGCGCTCCTGCGGGAGCACGGCATCACGCCCGTGGACCGCCGCGAGTTTCCCGACCTGGCGCTGCCCGGCAGGCGCGAAGGGACCGACCGGGACCGGTACGAGCGGCGCCGCACCTCGGTCGAGAACTTCCTCGAAGTCATCGGAAACCTCGGTGACGGCAACGGGGTGGCGATCTTCGTGGACAACATCGGCGAGCCCCTGTACGACGTCACCCTCAAGGCGCTCGGCCGCGAGGGAGTCGTCACCACGTGCGGTTGGAAGGCCGGGATGCGCCTGTCGCATCTGCGTGGCGCCGAGGCCATCGCCCGCCACATCCACGTGAACACGCACGTGTGGCGGCTGCCGGAGTCACCCGGAATCCGGGACTTCCAGGAGGCCGAGGGCTGGATCGCACCGAAGGGCTCGGACGTGGTCTACGACTTCGACCGGGTGCCCGAGCTGGCCGACGACTACGCGAATGGACGGATCGGATCGTACTTCCCGATGTACCGCGTGAACCCGCTCTGAGCGGCCCGGGCGGTGGACGGAGGGAACCAACATGGGAGACGCCGGGATGGACACGGACGTGGTGATCGCGGGCGCCGGGGCGACCGGCCTGATGCTCTCCTGTGAGCTGCGGCTGGCGGGCGTCGAGGTGGTGGTGGCCGACCGGCTCGCGGGCCGGACGGGCGAGTCGCGAGCAGGCGGGATGCACGCCCGCACCCTGGAGATCCTTGATCAGCGCGGTGTCCTGGACCGGTTCCTGGCGGCCGGCGAACGACAGCCGGTAAGCCACTTCTCGGGGCTGTGGCTGGACTTCGACGAGTCCGAGTCCCGGCACGCCTACCCGCTGAACCTCCCGCAGTCCGCCATCGAGCGGCTCCTGGAGGAGTGGGCCGCCGAGCTCGGCGTGCGGGTGCGCTGGTTGTCGGAGGTGAGCGGGATCCGCCAGGACGACGCCGGCGTGACCGTCGACCTGAGCACGGCGGGCGCGGCACCCACTCCCCTGCGCGCCCGCTACCTTGTGGGCTGCGACGGCGGCCGCAGCACGGTGCGCAAGCTGTCGGGCATCGCCTTTCCCGGCACTCCGGCGACGATGGCCGGGCTGCTCGGCGACGTCCGGCTCCCCGGGCTGCCCGAGGACTACATCTTCATGCGGCGCGGTCCGGGCGGCCACGTCTCGGTGTTCGCGTTGGAGCCGGGCTGGCATCGGGTCATCACCTCCGAGTTCGACCGTCTCCCGGACCGCGACGAGCCCGCGACGTTCGAGCAGCTCCGGGAGTCGCTGTTCAGGCTCGTGGGCACGGACTGGGGAATGTGCGACCCGCAGTGGGTCTCCCGGTTCAGCGACGCCGCACGGCAGGCCGCGCGGTACCGGGAGGGCAGGGTGCTGCTCGCGGGCGACGCCGCGCACATCCACTACCCGTCCGGCGGGCAGGGGCTGAACGTGGGTGTCCAGGACGCGGTCAACCTCGGGTGGAAGCTCGCCTCGGTGGTGCGCGGCGAGGCGCCGGACACCCTGCTGGACAGCTACCACGACGAGCGCCACGCCGTGGGTGCGCGCGTCCTGCGTAACGTCCAGGCCCAGGTGGCGCTGGTCCGCCCCGGCGCCCAGACGGACGCGCTGCGTGACGTGTTCGCCTCGCTCGTCGAATTCGAGGACGTCAACCGGTATCTGCGCGGCATGCTCACCGCGCTGGACATCCGGTACCCGGCAGACGGCGATCACCCGCTGGCCGGCCGCCGGGTGCCCGACGCCGACCTCAAGACGCACGAGGGCACCGCCCGTCTCCACGAGCTGCTGCACGCCGCCCGTCCCGTACTGCTCGACCTGCGGGGCAACGCCGACGTGGCGGCGGCCGCCGAGGACTGGGCCGGCCGCGTCGATCTCGTCGAGGCGCGAAGCGAGGACGGCCATTGGCCCGTCCCGGGGTGCGGCGAGATCCCCGCTCCCGCCGCGCTCCTCGTCCGCCCCGACGGCCATGTCGCCTGGGCGGCCGCCACCGACGGCGCGCCCGACACCGCCGCGCTCCGGACCGCCCTCACAACCTGGTTCGGCGCGGCCCTGCCACGATGAGCCACTGCCGGGAGATGCCGATGTTCGTACCTCGTCCGTACCGCCCGCCCGACACGTCGTGGATGATCGAGGTCATCAGGAACAACCCGCTGGCGCTGCTGACGAGCAACGGCCCGCCGGGAGAGGCCCCGTTCGCCACCCACCTCGCGGCGATCGCGGAGGCGTTCGACACCGGTTCGGCCGACCTGACGGGCAGTGTCCTGTTGTGCCACGTGAACCGGCACAACCCGCACTGGTCGGCGCTGGCGGACGGCGGCGTCGCGCTGCTGACGTTCACCGGACCGCATGGATACGTGACACCGACGATCTACGGGTACACCCCGGCGGCGCCGACCTGGAACTTCACCTCGGTCCACGTGCGCGGGACCGTCCAGAAGATCGAACCGATCGAGGAGACACTCGACGTGGTCATGGCCACGGTGCGTACCCTCGAGAGCCGGTTCGGCAGCGACTGGGACATGACCGAGTCGATCGGCTACTTCCGCGAGATCCTGCCCGCCGTCGGCGCGTTCCGCGTCCATGTGACCGGTACGGAGGGCATGTTCAAGCTCAGCCAGGAGCAGAGCACCGAGGTCCGCGAACAGGTACGACGATCGTTCGGCACGCGGGCGAGCGCCCACTACCGCGCGATGGCGGGCCTGATGGACCGCCTGCCCTCAGCGCCCCACTGCCGGCCACGCGCCGATGGCTAACGCCGACGACGCCAGTGCGCGATCGCGGTGGTGCGGTCGACTCCACGAGAACGCGTTCGCTGAACATGCTCTCTGGCGCCCCGGGCTGTCGTCGCTTGCGCGCGACTGTGACACGCCTAGGTGCGCCTGACGACAGCGCAACCGACGCCCGCGCAGTTGAGCGCTCCGTCAGTGAGCAGACTCGCCACGGCGGGCAGTTGCTCTCCTCTGCTTCCTACTCGTCATCAGAGTGGCAGGTCAGCTATTGCACCTATTCAGGAGCATCGATTGCGCAAGTCGAATGTTCCCGAGCGCGTTGAGTGCGAGTGCGGCCGTTCGCAAGTGCTCACACTCTTCCTGCTTCTCGTGGGCCTGCGTGAATCTCGAGTTCGCGTGGTCAAAAGTGCGTGCCGCGTAATCGGCCTCAGCATCGAGCCGTCCGACGCGGTTGCTCAGATCATCCACAAGTGCTCCTTCAATCATTGTTGCGACAACGTCATGGTCGTCGTTGCGTCCGGCGTCGGCTAGCAGCCATCCGGCGTCAACTTCGGCAGCAGCGGCACAGGGTCGCCAGGCTGGGCTGAGCGGCGATCCAGCGGCGCCAGCGAGCAAAGGGGCTCTCACAGTACCTGAATCAGCAGGGTCTCCCAGACGTCCACGACACCTGTGAACCTGTTTGAGTCGGCTTCGGAACGAAAGCTCCGACAACACTCAAGGGGAACGCGCTGCGGCGTTACCCCATCGGCTTCCACGACAGAAGGAACGAAAACCAATGGCGGACAACCAGTCCACCCCTCACGCAGATCTTTTCGATCTGAGCGGGAAGTACGCACTTGTCACCGGCGGCACCAGCGGCATCGGAATGATGATGGCGCGCGGCCTTTTGCAGGCGGGCGCTCGCGTCGTCGTCAGCTCACGCAAGGCGGATGCGTGCGCTGAGGCACAGCATCTGCTGTCCGAATTCGGCGACGTTCAAGCAATTCCCGCCGACCTGTCCAGGCACGACGAGTGCCGGCGCCTCGCCGATCTTGTCAAAGCCGGCTCGGAACGCCTCGACATCCTCGTCAACAACGCGGGAGCGATGTGGCGCGAGCCGCTGGAGACGTTCCCGGACGAGGCCTGGGACGCAGTGATCGACCTCAACCTCAAGTCGCCGTTCTGGCTGGTGCAGGCACTGCTCCCCGCGCTTCGCAGGGCGGGCACCGCCGATGATCCCGCGCGGATCATCAACATCGGCAGTATCGCCGCCGTCCACGTCGCCGAGTCCCCCAATTATTCCTACGCCGGCAGCAAAGCGGCACTCCATCAACTCACCAGGGTGCTGGCCAGGGAGCTGGGCCCCCAGCACGTCACGGTGAACGCGGTGGCCCCAGGACCGTTCCCGTCGCGGATGATGGCGTCCACGCTCGATGCCCTCGGTGACACGATCGCGGCGAAAGCCCCTCTGCGGAGGCTCGGCCGCGACGACGACATGGCAGGCATCGCCGTGTTCCTCGCCAGCCGGGCCGGGTCCTACCTCACGGGCACCATCGTCCCGGTCGACGGCGGCATCGCCACGACCGCGTCAGGGACCTAGGGGGGTACCGACAGAACCTCCCTCCACCTGCGGGCGGTGCCTACAGTGGAGGGGTGGCCAAGATCGATCCGCGCACCGAGATCAAGGAATTCCTGCGCTCGCGTCGCGCGCGGATAACCCCCGAGCGGGCCGGTCTGCCCGCCTATGGCGGCAACCGCCGGGTCAAAGGCCTGCGTCGCGAAGAGGTGGCCCTCCTGGCAGGGGTGTCGGTCGACTATTACGTGCGGATGGAGCGCGGCAGCCTCGCCGGCGCCTCCGACGGGGTGCTCGACGCGTTGGCCTCCGCCTTGCACCTCGACGAGGCCGAGCGCGATCACCTCTTCCACCTCGCGCGGCAGTCCAGGGCACCCGGCGGTCCACGCCGTCGGCGTCCCGCCGCGACGGCGCGCCCGGCACTTCAGCAAGTGCTCGACGCCATAACCAATGCGCCGACGTGGATTTGCAATGGCCGTTACGACGTGCTGGCCATGAATCACCTTGCCCGCGCGCTGTATTCACCGGTACTGGCCGACACACGACGGCCGGCGAACACCGCACGGTTCGTGTACCTGGAGCCCGAAGCGGCAGAGACGTTCTTCGTCGACTATGACCGCATCGCCTCCGATGTGGCCGCGAAGCTACGCATGGAAGCCGGCCGCAATCCGCACGACGAGGAGCTGATCGCCCTGGTCGGTGAATTGTCGACACGCAGTGACCTATTTCGGCAGCGGTGGGCATCTCAGGACGTTCGCCTTCACCGGTCCGGGCGCAAGCGCCTGCACCATCCGGTAGTGGGCCGGCTCGACCTGGACGTCGAATCGATGGAGCTGCCTGCCGACCCCGGCCTGCTCCTGACCGTCTACACCGCGGCCTCCGGCACGGCGACCGCGGACGGTCTGGCCCTGTTGGCGTCGTGGGCGGCCGGCCATGAAAGGCTTGCGGCTCCCGTAAACCAGTAAGCGTGACGCGACGCGGGAAAAAGACCCCTTCACCTCATTCGACCATCGGGTCGACATCGGCAGCGATAACGTCGAATGCGGTCGCTTGAGCCCAGCATTTTCTTGCGGTTTCGCATCGGCTCCAAACCGTTACCAGAACGGACAGGAAGCACGGAAACGCCGAGACCGGATTCCACGACTAGTACAGCGAGTGACCAGAACGCTACCCAAAATGGAGCCGACGGTTGCGTCACCTTGCCGAGGACTGGTTGACCCGGACGCCAAGGAGTCCAGACATGCCGCCGGACGGGGGAGAAAATGCGCCGGACCTTCGTTGTCACCGACGTCGTTCGTCCTGCCGGGTACGAAGACCGGCTCAGGACGGTGCTCAACGACCTCCACGACGGCGTCGGACCGACACTCGCCGTGGCAGTGCTCGGGCTGCGGGCGGCCCGTGAACTGATCGTCCGCGACCGAGCCGGGGCCGAGCGTCTCCTCGCCCGGCTCGAAGAGGAACTCTACGGCGCCATCACCGAACTGCGCCGGATCGTGACCGACGCGCGCCCGCCCGCGCTCGACGAGACGGGGCTCGTCACGGCCGTGCGCCGGTATGCCGGGATGCTCACCGACCGGGTTCCCGCCGAGCACGGCCCGCTGATGGTGACGGTCGAGGTCCGCGGTGAGCTGCCGCCGCTGTCGACCGAGGTGGAAGTCACCGCGTACCGGATCATCCGCGAGGCGCTCGTGAACGTCGCCCGCCACTCCGGTGCCCGGCAGTGCGCGGTGCGCCTCTGGCCACTGGACGGCGATCTGCGCGTGGAGATCGTCGACGACGGTGTCGGCACGGGCGGTGAGACGCTGCCCGTGGTCGGCGGGACCGGACTGCGTTCGATGCGGGAACGCGCCGGCGACCTCGGCGGCGGCTGCGTGATCGAGCCGGTGGCCTCGGGCGGCACCCGGGTCGCCGCCTGGCTGCCGCTCGCCACCAAGGAGTGAGCGATGTTCGCGCCCCTCCGTGTCCTCGTGGTGGACGACCATCCCGCCTTCCGGACGGCCATCTGCGCGATGCTCGACGGTACCCACGGCATCGAGGTCGTCGGGCAGGCGGCCGACGGCTTAACCGCGGTCACGGAAGCGGGCAGGCTGGAGCCCGACGTCATCCTGATGGACCTGAACCTCCCGGACCTCGACGGCGTCGAGGCGACCCGCCGGATCGTCGACGCCGGCCCGCACACCGGCGTGCTCATGCTGACCATGTTCGAGAACGAAGCCGCGGTGTTCGCCGCCATGCGCGCGGGAGCGCGCGGCTACCTGCTCAAAGGGGCACGCAACGAACAGGTCGTCCGCGCGGTACGGGTGATCGGCGACGGCGAGGCGATCTTCAGTCCGGCGATCGCGACCCAGGTGCTTTCCCTGCTGGGCACGGAGACCCCGCGCGACGAGTCCTTTCCGCAGCTGACCGCGCGCGAACGGGAGATCATGCGGCTCATCGCGCAGGGCATGGGGAACGCCTCCATCGCCGACCGGCTGGTGCTCAGCCCGAAAACCGTGCGAAACCACGTGTCCCACATCTTCCGCAAGCTCCAGGTCACCGACCGGGCCCAGGCCATCGCCAAGATCAGAAAGGCAGGCGTCGCTCGATCGGAGTAACAAAGCGGGACATATCGGGACTCCGGATCCCTGTTCGCGGAACCCCGACCCCACGATCCTTGGGAATGAGGAAACGCTGCTCGCGGAGAGGGTTCATCGATGCTGGTCGACCAGATCCCGGTGTTGCTTCATGCCACCGACACCATTACGCACGCGGGTGTCACCGCCGCGCTGCGCGCACGCCCCGAGATCCGCTTCGCGGACGGCTCCGACGAGCCGGCCGTCGTACTGGTCATCGTCGAGCGGCTGAACGAGGAGGCACGGCAGTTGCTGCGCAGCCTCCACTGCGCCGGCTGCGCCGGTGTCGTCCTGGTCGCCGGGGAGGTGGACGACTCGGAGTTGCTGGACGTCGTGGGCAACGGTGTCTCCGCGATCATCCGCCGGGCCGACGCCACCCCCGACACCCTGGTGCGGCTGGTGAAGGCCGCGGCCGCCGGGGAAGGTGCGCTGCCGCCGGACCTGCTCGGCCGTCTGCTGTCCCGGGTGTCCCGGTTGCAGCGGGACGTCCTGCAGCCGAACGGCTGGGATCTGGCCGGGATGTCGCAACGCGAGACCCAGGTGCTGCGGATGGTCGCGGACGGATTCGAGACCAAGGAGATCGCCGACCGGTTGAGCTATTCCGAGCGGACGGTGAAATCGATCCTGCACGACATCACCAACCGTTTCCAGCTCCGCAACCGCGCTCATGCCGTCGCGTTCGCCTTGCGCGAGGGGTTGATCTGATCCGGTCTATTCGATTCGGCCGGAGAAGGAGACCGACGGCGTGCAACGACCCCCGCCGCCCGGTGTCTGGCAGCTGACCGCGAGCACGATCTTCTCACCCGGGGCGAACCGCCAGGCCTGCAACCAGTGGTGGTCGAGGTCGCGGAAGTTCGCGAGGCCGACTTCCAGCAGGACGGTCTTGGTGCCACCGGCATCCCGCAACAGTCTCAGGGTTCCGCCGTCGCCACGGGGGTTCTGCAGAATCAGGTCGGTGACGACCAGCGTTTTCGTGGCGTCCGGCATGGCGTAAGGGAATTCGGCGAAGCGGTTGACGTTCGAGTCGGCCGCCGCGTCCGCCGCCACGCGGAAGTCGGTCGGTGTCCCGGTGGTGTTGGCTCCCGGGTTGGGGACACCGTTCTGTGTTCTGGGACCGGGAGCCGCGCCGTCCACGGGCGGGGTCAGCCCGACGGCCTTCATCGCGTCTTCGGAGTTCTGTTTGGCCTGATCGGCGTTCTTCTTCGCCTCACCCGCGGCGCCACCGGCGTCCTGCGCCGCCTTGATCACCTCCTGGTTCTGTTCCTGAGCGGCTTCACGGGCGGCCGACTTCACCGCGGGCCTCAGCACGGTGAACCACAGGGTCACCAAGGCCAGTAGCAGCACCAGCAGGGCGGCCAACGCCGGCAGCAACCACTTCGGCAGCAACTGCCGTTGCACCATGGTGCCTTCGGTCTTGAGCGGTTCGGCACCGTCGGCGATGACGAACACCTGGAAGCGATGGCGTACGGGTTGCCCGCGCAGGAACCGTTTCCGCGGCCGGGCCCGCAGGCGGACGAACGCGGCCGTGCCCGGCGCGAGGTCGGCCCGGTTCCGTTCGAGCTCGAAGTCGAGCTCGTCCTCGGGGTCGAGCGCGCTCAGTTCGATGGCGACCGGCTGGTTCCCGCGGTTGTCGACGGCCACTTCGAAGTCGGCCTTGGAACCGGCCTCCACCTTCGCCGGAACGATTTCGGCGGTCACCTCGGCGAAGGCTCCGAGTTGGAGGGTGCCCTCCTCGACCACGGACCCGGCCGGGTCCTCGCTCGACGAGACCCTGACACCGAAGGGGATCAGGCCTGCCTGGACGTCGGACGACCGCGGCGGCGCGAACCGGACGACGACCGTGCCCGCCTCCCCCGGCATCAGGTTCACCGTCGCCGGTTCCGCGGTGGCCCAGGCACCCGGGCCGCCGACCACTTCGATCGCGAACTGATCGACGACCTGGCCGGCGTTGCGAATGGTCACCGAGCAGCTGATCTCCTGGCCCGGTTCCACGACCAGGCCCGCCTCCGACAGCGTCGCCGTTGCTCCCATACCCGGAAGTCTGCGCGTCCGGCGCCCCACCCGGCACCAGCGGACGGGTGTGCGGCCGTGCGCTGTGCGCCGCCCATAGGGGCAGCGTCCACGTCAGCCGCGGGTGATGAACGGGGGTTGCAGTGTGCGGAGGACCACCAAGATCGGATTCGACCGCACCGCACCGAATTTCACGCCACCCACCGAGGTCACGTTCACCGTGCGCGGGCCGATCAGGTCGTGGTGGAAGATCAAGAACTGTGTCTCGAACCTTCCGTCGACGCCGACCGTGACCAGCCCCGGTGCGGAGATTCCCGCCGACCAGGCCGGTCGGACCACCGCGCCCGGCGGGAAGTCCGTTCCCCGCACCCGCGGGACGAAGCCGAGTGTGCCGATCTTCGGATCCAGCTCGACCACCGGCTGCCGGACCACCACACGCGCGTTCGCCGTGTTGTCCCCGGCGTCGTTGTCCGGCCCGGTCGTGCTCACCGTGCCGGACACCTGGCCCTCGAAGGCGGACTTCGCGGCCATTGAGATCCGGACAGCCACAGTCTGATCGGGGGCCAGCGTCCCGAGCGTGCAACTTCCGCCGCCCGGCACACATCCGGGTGCGGCCGAAGTCGCGGGAAGCTGCGGTGGCAGCTGGGTCACGAGCCGAACGTTCGGCATCGCGGCTTGGGAACCGTTGTGCACCAAGTACGTCAGCACCACGTCGTCACCGCCGACGAACAGCGGGACCGCCGAGACCGACATCCCGACCGACAAGGATCCGGGGGTCACCGGTGGCACCGGCTTCCCGGCGACCGTGACGACCGCGGTCGCGGAGTTGTCCCGCGCGTCCGCGTCATGGCCTGTAGTGGTGACCGTGCCGGTCGCCGCCTGTGTTCCGGCGGCCAGGCCGGTCGCGGTGAACCGCAGCCTGACCTCCTCGCCCGGCACCATCGTGCCAAACGCGCACACCAGTTCGGGCGTGCAGGTGCCCTTGGTGGTGAGGACCGTCGCCTGCCGCAGTCCGGCCGTCAGCCGGACGAAAAGCCCCACCTCCGGTGACGCGGTGACTCCACGGTTGGTGACGACGAACTCGAACGTGGTGAGCCCTTCGAACGGGATCGCGGCGGGCACGGCGGTCGCGCTCACGGCGAGGTCGGGAATCCGCTGGAACGCGGGCTGTGCGGCCCCGCCGGGGCCTTCGATCAGAGTCCGGCCGTCGCCGCCGGTGAACGGCACGATCGCGACCTGGGGCGGGGACTCGCCTGGGGAGTTCGTATAGGCGATGAGCCCGCCGTCCGGCGACCAGGCCGGATCGTCGACGAATCCCGCGCGCTGCACCAGGATCCGGCCCGGCCCGCCGTCGGCGGAAGCCACACAGATGAGCGCGTTGCCGCTCTGGAACGCCAGGGTGGCCCCGTCCGGCGAGACGTCCGCCGTTCCTTCCGCGCCGGCCCCGCACTCCGGCCCGAACTGTGCCGAAAGGTCACGCTGGTTTCCCGGCACGACGACGTCGGGCGACGGCTGGGTCAAGGCGACCTGCCACACCAGCTTCCGCCGGGTCTCCCCTGGCGGAGCGACCGCCATGACCGCGGTCTCGACGGCGGTGCCGTTCGTCCCGGTCGCCGTGCACGTCACCGTGGTGGCACCGACCGGGAACAGGCTGCCGGACAGGGGCGTACAGCTCGGATTCAGCGGGCTCCCGTTCGCGTCCACCGCGCTCACGGGATATTCGATCACCGTGGGACCGGTCCCGGTCACCGTCTGATCGTGCAGCGTGATCAGGGGCAGCGCCGGATCCTTGACGCGCACGGTGACGTTTTCGGTGTAGCCCGGCCGCACGGTGGTTTCCCCGTTCAACCGGAACTCCACGCGGCAGCGCAGAAGAGAACCCAGTGCGGCCGTCGAGGACACCGTCGCCGTCTCGACGAACCGCGCGTTCGTGCCGCCCGGAACACTTTGCGGGCCCGCGGGGTCGAACGTCATCGTGAGGCCCGGATCGCAGAAGCTCACCGGCTGGACGCCGACCGGGAGGTCACCGATGCCCGCGATGATCGCCTCCGAGATCCGGCCGGGGTCGGTTCCGGGCGTGAGGACACCGTTGGTCGCGTCGGTGATCGCGGTCGCCTGTCCCCGATAGTCGAGGCCTTGATCGCGCGCCCCGCTCGAGCCTCCGGTCACCGCGGGCACGGCCACCACGCTGATCTTCGCCGCGTTCAGTGCGGCGATCACCGCCGACCGGACCGCCGCCCGCGGGTCCGGTGGGTCTTCATGGCTCGCCGCGTCGCCGACCAGGACGAGGACCCGGCTGCTGCCCGGGCGGAAGGTGATGGCTCCGGTCGCGATCTTCTGCAGGGCCGGCAGCCAGTCCTCGGCGGTGTCTATGCCGCCGTCGGCCCTGATCCGCGCGAACGCGTCGGACAGCAGCTTCCGCTCGGCCTCGGTGCCCGCCGGGGTCAGCGGCTGCTGAACGTAGAACGACCGCGGGATGCGTGTGCCGCCTTCGGTCACGTCGTCGGGGTCGCGCGCGTCTCCGAACGCCGCGACCGCGAACCGTGCGTCCTTCTCCCGGTCCCGCACGCTGTCGATGACCTTGCCGAGGTTCGTCTTGACCTGCTCGATCACGCTGCCCATGGAGCCGGTCTGGTCCATCAGCAGGACGACATCCGGCAAAGACCGGATCCGGTCGGTCTGCACCGTCTTGCCGATCCGCGCCGAACCGCCCCGCCCGACCGGGACGTCCACCACCGGCGGGTCCACTCTGGACGGTCCCGGCGGCCCGACCCGGGTGGCGGCGCGGGTGAGCGTGATCTTCGTTCCGTCCGACGACCACACCGGCTGCGAATCGTCACCGCGCAGGTGCGCCGGGATCGGGATGTCGCCGAGAGGACGGCCGTCCGCGACACGCACGATCCGTACGAAACTGTCGGAACCTTCGCCCGCCGACACGGTCCGGGTGAACGCGATCTTCGTCGCGTCCGGCGACCACGCCGGGTGGCGCTCCCGCTTGCTGCCCCCGGCCCCACCGGTCAGCGGTCTCGGCGCGCCGCCGTCGCCGTTCGCCACGATGATCTGACTGTTCCGGGACTCACCGGTGCCGAATTCCGTGTAGGCCAGCGAAGTCCCGTCCGGTGAGAAGGCAGGATCGGCCTCGTCGGCGTCCGGCCGGTTCGTGAGATCGCGGCGGTCGCCGCCGCGCGCGTCCGCGCTCCAGATGTCGGTGGTGTCCCCACCCCGGAGTTCGGTGAACACCGGCCGCCCGTCGGCGCGGAAGGTCGGTTCGGTCTCGCCGACCGCGGACAGCGCGGAGATCACCGAGACCTGGCCGCCGGGCAGGGCGACCTGTTTGACGTCACCGAGCGGATCCGGCTGACGCGTGGTGAAGGCCAGCCGCGCGCCATCCGGCGACCACGCGGGCTCGGACGAGTCGCCGGGCTCCGGTACCGCCCGGGTGACCGCGCCGCCGGTGTCGGCCATGACCACGACATCCCCGGCCGGGTCGAATCTGGTGGTGGTGAACGCGATCCGGGAACCGGTGGGGGCCCAGGCGGGCTGGGTGTCCGCACCAGGGTCGTTGGTCAGGCGCGTCGGCGCGCCACCGCTCGCCGGCACGATGTGGAGGTCCCCGGCCGGATCCTCGGCGGTACTGCTGAACACGAGACGGCCGCCGTCGGGCGACCAGCTCGGCGAATCGTCCGCGGCCGGCCCGGAGGTCACCTGGCGCAGGCCGCGGCCGTCGACGCCGATCACGAAGATGTCCTTGCTCCCCGTGCGTTCCGAGACGAACGCGACCGACGAACCGTCAGGCGACAACGCCGGATGCGTGTCGGCGGTCGCGTCGTCGGTCAGGCGCACCGGAACCCGCGTGCCATCCCGCAGGTACCAGATCTCGCCGTCGCGTTCGGCACCATCGCGGACGGCCCGTTTGCTCACCCACACCAGGCCGCCTTTGCCCGCGGACGCGTCGGAATCGACGCCTCCCGCACCCGCGGGCAGTGCCGCCACCGCGCCCTCGCCGGTGGCCTGGAACAAGCCCGTCACCGCGGCGCTGACGTATCCGACCCGGTAGGGCACGGCGGAGGGTGCGGGCTGCTGCGCCGCGGTCGGCGCGAACACCCCGGTGATCGCCGCTCCGCCCAGCACCGCGACGAACGCGATCGCCGCCACCGCTCGGTTCGGGCGCATGGTCATCCAGTCCTTCCTCAGCCGGCCTCGAACAGCTCGATCTCGGAGATCGCGACGTCCATGCCGTCCAGCGAGCGATGCAGCCCGACCACGTGGAGCTCGACGCCGGTCGCTCCCGCGCTGTTCTCGATCGGGACTTCCTGGGCGTCCGGCGTGTCGGCCAGCACCATGTCGTAGGTCTTGCCGGTGGAGAACACGAGATGCAGGGTCTTCGGCCGGTGCGCGGCTTGGAAGTTCGCGCCGTTGCCGGAATGCACGATCGCCTTCCGCAGGTCCACCGGACGATCGAAGGTGAACACCAGCACGGGCTCGCCCTGGGCGGCCGCCGCCCAGAAGGTGTTCTTGGCGTTGTCGCTGACCAGGTTCCCCGGATGACCCGGCGACTGCACGCTCGCGGTCACCTTGCTCGGGCGTACCGGGTTCAGCTTCGTTTCGAAGATCCCCGTCGCCTGGTTCCACAGGCCGGCCGCGGCGGTGTCGATCGCACCCCGGAACGGCTGGTACAGCGCGTAGATCAGCGCCGAGAGCAGCAGCACCACCGCGATCATCCGGCGGACGACCTTGCCGGCGCGGCGTCGCGCGGCGCCGGCCCGGCCGACGCGGCGGCGGACGCCGTCCTTACCCGGACGCTCCCCTGCCTTGTGTTCCCGGGAGCGCCTGCTGAACAGCCGCCGCCACCATGAGGTCTTCACGACCTCCGACTCGGCCAGCGACGCGCCGCAACGGCCACAGAAGTTGCGGGTGGGCGCGTTGCCCTTGCCGCACCTCCCGCAGATCAGGTCGCCCGGATTGAGAATCTGCTCCTCGACCGTTTTCCGCGGCGGCTGCCGGACGGGAGCGAGCTGCTCGGCGGGCTGCACGAGCTGCTGCTGGGCGACCGGTTGGGGCACCGCGACGGGTTCCTCGTCGTCCCATTTCAGGTACCGTCCGCATTCGCCGCAGAACTCGACGTCGGCTGGGCCCTGATGCCCGCACTCGCGGTAAGTGACCATCCGCTACCCCTCCACCACTTCCACCGTGACGCGCACGTGGGCGGGCACCGCGTCCACGACCGTCGCCGTCAGCCGTCGTTCGTCGACCCGGTCCCGCTCGGGCACCCGCACGCGCACATGGACCCACGGCGGTCCCGGATCCGGGAGCGGCGCTCCGGGGTCCGGCGACGCCACGACGCCACCGCTGTCGGTCACCTCCACCGCGCCACCGGTCAGCAGCCGCACATGCTCGGCGAG
Source organism: Amycolatopsis oliviviridis (assembly GCF_014654365.1). Classification (GTDB taxonomy): domain Bacteria; phylum Actinomycetota; class Actinomycetes; order Mycobacteriales; family Pseudonocardiaceae; genus Amycolatopsis; species Amycolatopsis oliviviridis. The sequence continues at coordinate 154,540 of NZ_BNAY01000001.1, read as the reverse complement.
CCCGCGCTGCGTACCGCGCCATCGATGCAGTTCGACCGACCGGATCACGAGTTCGCGCAGCCGGGCCGGGCTCCAGCCTTCGTCGACACGCAACGCCACCCAGTGCGCCAGCCAGCCGACGAAGTCCTCCGGCGCCAATTCCGGATCGAGGTAACCCGGAAAGTTGTCCAACGTGGCGAAGACCGGTGCGAGCACTTCGTCGAGAGCACCGGTGAAGCCTTGGACGAACCGGTCCTCGGCGTAGACCGAGGGTAGTTGCTCGCCGATCGGGTGCGGGCTCGGCAGCCCGGGCACGGCCGCTCTCATCCGTCACTCTCCCGGACCCGGACCTGGTGCCCGAACGAGAACGCGAGCGCGTGGGGCGGCAGGTCGAGCCGGTCGACCTGTTCGCCGCGTTCCCGCGTGACCGGATTGGCCGCGAACAGGCGGACGTCCTCGACCAGCTCGACACCGGGAAGCCGTTGCAGCACCGCGAAGACCTCGCCCGACTGCACCGGCCGCCCGAACGGCCAGCCATCGCCGTCCGGCCCGCCGGTGAGCGGGTTGAAGTAGTCGTAGAGCGCCTGCGTCGCCCGCGGGCCGAGGGTGCCGGGGCTGGTCCGGCGGCGCGATCTCAGCCGGGCGACGACCGTGACCCCGTGGTAGAACGGCGCTTCCACGGACACGAGGGCGCCGACACAGCGGCGTTCGTCCAGATACCGCTCGATCCGCGTTCGCATCCCGGGGTCGAGCATCAGCGTCGCGAACTTCAGCTCGCCGGCGTCGGGAACGGCGGGCACGACGAGGACGCGGATCGCGCCGGTCTCGCGGCCGTCGGCGCCGTGCGCGGGCACACAGCGCACCCTCGCCGCCTCGGGCGCCGCTTCGCGCGCGAGCTGTTCGTAGTCCTCGGCGGTGACGGCGCGGTCGCGGGTGCGCAGCAGCAGCGGGCCGCGGACCGCCGCGTCCCGCACCGACTCGCCGTCCACCCCGCCGGTCGCCGGCCGCCGGTTCACCACGGAGCTGACGAACGGGATCGGATCCCGTTGCACCTCGAGTACTTCGCGGGCGACGTTCCCCCGCCGCCCGCCACCGGCCCGGTAGGCGGGCACCCGGATCGCGGCGGCCTTGGCCGGAACGGCGCCGTAGTACCGGATGCCGCCTTCGGGCTGGCGCACGGCCGGACCGAACGCGATCTCACCGGCGACCCGGTCGAGCTGGACGTGCCGGTCGTCCGGCCCCGACTCGGCGAACGAGGACACCTCGGTCCACTCCTGCCAGCCGCCGGGCCCGGACACCTCCACGGTCAGCTCGTCCCCGCCGGCGACCACCGGACGCCGTCCGAGCGGGAACCGCTGTCCGGGCAGACCGTCCGAGGTGCCCACGACCTCGCCGCGCACGACCTCGGCGTGCACCGCACCGGCCGTGCCGCCGATGGTCGACGCCTCGACCGAGCGCAGCCGCGGCGACCGCTGGAAGAACGGCTGATGCTGCTTCGGTTCCGTCAACCGGCACCGGATCCAGCCCGCGTGCCTGCCGGCGAGCATCGACTCGGTGTGCCCCGGCGGCACGTGCAGGACGACGTCCCCGGGCCGGTTGAACGCGCCTGTGCTGTCCCGGTCGACCTCACCGCCGGTCCAGCCGTGCCCGTCCCATGCCTCCCACACCCACGGCGGGTCGCGCGGATCGACGCCTTGCCCCTCGACATCGCAGTCCATCCGCAGCAGCACCGCGCAGCCGGGCACGGCGTCCGACAGTCCGAAGTAGACGGTATCGCCGGGCGCGGGGCTTTCGCCGAAACACGCGGGTGCGCCGCCGACGAGCAGGTCGTCGGTGCGGTCGAGCTGCGGCACGCCGGTGTCGGCCTTGCCGGTCGCCAGGCCCGTGAGCGAACACGGCACGATCGTCAGGGTTCGCTCCACGGTGAACACGACGGGCTCCTCGACCTCGTCGCGCACACTCGCGACCTGGTTCCCCGCGGGGACGACCACCGGGACGTCGCGCGCCGCCGAGAGCCAGAACGTCACGTCGGCGCTCGCGGCGGCCGGCGGGAACAGGCGCACGCCGATGAGGTCGAGGAACCGCAGGTAATGCAGGTCCGGCACCCGGTTGAGCCGGTAGAGCACCTGGTCGACCATCTGCGCGAACGTTTCGATCAACGTCACGCCGGGGTCGGAGACGTTGTGGTCCGTCCATTCCGGACAGTTCCGCTGGACGAGGTGTTTGGCTTCGTCGACCAGGTCCTGGAACCGGCGGTCGTCGAGGTTCGGCATGGGCAGCGACATCACACACCGTCCTCAGTGGACTCGTGCGGCGGGATGACGTAGAACGGGAAGACCAGGTTGCGCGGGTCGTTGGTCCCGCGCAGGTGGTACTTGATGTCGATCAGCAGCGTGCCGCGCTCGGCCTCGGAGAAACCGACCACGACGTCGGTGACCGTGATCCGCGGTTCCCACCGCTCCAGCGAAGTGCGCACCTCGTAGGCGATCTGCCCGGCGGTGGCCGAGTCCGCGGGCGCGAACACGAGATCGTGCACCGCACAGCCGAACTCCGGACGCATCGGCCGTTCACCGGGGGCGGTGGCCAGTATCAACCGGATGCTCTCGACGACCTCGCGTTCGCCGCCGACCAGCGCGATCGAACCCGTCGCGTCGGTGCGCACCGGGAACGCCAGTCCACTGCCGAGAAAGTCTTCCATCGGCACAGCCACTTCAGCCTCCGATCAGGACGGTCGGGCAGCCCACGACGATCGGCGCGCCGCAGGCGGCCAGGTCTCCCATGCGCGCCGCGGGCAGGCCGCCGATCAGCACCGTCGGGCAGCCCGGCGGCGCGACCGGCGTCGGCGGATGCACCGCGGGCGGCGGGAACGAGCAGGTGTGCAGCGTGCCGACGGTGGCGGCGGGCATCCCGCCGATGAGCACGGTCGGCACACCGGGTCCGGCGATGACGCCCGGGTGCCCGGTCGGATCGCCGACCCTCGCGGCTGGTGGCATGCCCATTCCCCCTCAGTTGATCTTGACCACGCTGCCACGCACGGTCACGATGCCGCTCGCGGTCAGCTCCGCCTGGCCCTGCCCCTTGACCGAAACCGTCGCGCCTTCGACCTTCACGCCCGCCGTGCCCGACAGCTTCAGTTCGCCGCTCGCCTCGACGCTCGCCTCGGTCGCCGACTTCACGGAAACCTTCTGGCCCTTGAGCTCCAGCGGACCGCTGCCCGCGTCGATTCTCACCCCGTTCCGCGCCTTCACCGTGACGCCCTTGCCGCTGGTCACTTCGATCATCTGGTTCTTCTGGTCGAGCTTGACCACCAGCTTCCCGTCCCCGGAGGCGACGATGATCCCGTCCTGTTCGGCGAATTCGAGCTTGTGTCCCTTGCGGGAGACGAAGCCTCGTACGGAGATCTCACCGCTGTTGCCGTCGATCGGCGGCGCGGTGAACTTCGGGACCGCGTCTACGCCGTTATACAACCCGCCCAGTACGTACGGGGCCTCGAAGTCGCCTTGCTCGAAGCCCACGAGCACCTCGTCGCCGACCTCGGACAGGACCATCGCGCCCCGGCCCTTCCCGGCGCCGGGTTGCACCGTGCGTGCCCAGTTGCTGGTGAAGTCCTGATCCAGCCAGGGAAAGGTCAGCTTGACCCGGCCGAGCCCGGCGGGATCCTTCGCGTCACTGACCACCGCGGGCACCACTCCGGGCCATGCCGATGCCCTGGGGCCGCCGGCGACCAGCCCGTAGAGCGAGCGTTCCTGCCTGCCGGAGACGGCGAACTCGGTGGTGTAGCCGACTTCCGCGTTGAACAGGTGCCGGGTACTGGTGAGCGTGTACTTGCCGGCGAACGGCTTGCCGACGCCGGTCAGCGTCACCGCCGCGCCCGCCCGGAGCTTCGGGTTGCCCTTGGCCACCCCGTCGAGTTCGGTGCAGGCGCCGCCGAGCCGTTCGGACAGCGCGATCGCCGCCGCCTTGACCTCGGCTTGGGTCCGCCGCGGCCTGTCGGCCAAGACGTATTTGGGGCTGGAGAACTTGTTCGCGAGCGCGACCGGGTCGACGCCCTCGACCTCGGTTCCCGCGTTCTTCGGCTTTTCGACGGCCACCACGGCTTTCTTCGTTTCGACGTCCCAGCCGCGGGCCTCGACCTCGGGCACCTGCTCGGCGGCGGTGACGCTGGCGCGCAGGCTGACCAGGGTCCGGTGCGCTTCGAGGACCAAGGGATCGGTGTTGGCCTTCGCGGTGGTGGCGGGTGCGGCCGAAGGCTTCTCCGGGAGCCTGAAGTCCAGCGCGCCACCGCGCACCGCGATCTGGGCGCCGACCGACTCCGCCAGCCGGGACAGGAACTCCCAATCGCTGACGTTGTCCTGGCTGAACTGCGTATGGGGGCGCCCGCCGACTCCGGGGACCGGATCGATCTTGCCGACCTTCAGTCCCGCCCGCCGGGTCACCTTCGTGACGACGTCGGCGAGGCTCATCCCCGGGTAGACCGCGACCCGACGGCCGCGGAACAGCCGGTGCGCGTGGTCGTAGCCGCGCACCTCGGTGAAGGTGCCGATCCGGTCGAGGTCGATCGCGACCGCGGTGACCTCGCCGGAAAGCAATTCCTGCGGCGCTTCGGGATCGGAGGTCTGCACCTTCAGCTTGATCTCCGCACCGACCGTGAACTTCCCCTTGTCCAGCACCACGTGCCCGGAGTCGCGGAAGCGCAGGACGAACATGTCCGGCAGGTTCCGGCTGTCGTCGACGTAGGCGTGCGAGAGCAGCGTTTTCACGTCGTCGGGCAGCGGACCGCCGGCGACCTCGACGATGAGGTTGTTCGCGAAACTCTCGTTAGCCATCGAGTTCCTCCAGCGCCGGCACGAGCAGCCGGGTACCGGGCCGCAGCCGCATCGGGTCGTCGATGTCGTTGGCGTCGGCGATCTCGCGCCACTTCCCCGCGTCGCCATAGGCACGGAACGCCACCGCCTGCAGGGAGTCGCCGGCGACGAACACGTGGGTGTCCCGTGCCGCGAGCGCACCCGAGGTCGGGTTCTGGCCGCTCAGTTCACCGGCGATCTCCTCCAGGTTCACCGTGCACACCGCGCGCACCGGCGTGCCCGACGGCGTGAACAGCGTGTACTTCGCGGTGACGCCGGCGACATAGGCGGGGAAGCCGGTCATGCCGCCCCATTTGAAGATCACCCACGGCGGCGAACCCTTGCCGTGCTGGCGGCTTTCCTCGGTGGCGACGCAGCAGGTGAAGAGCTGCTCGACCTTCTTGACGACGGCGTCGTCCATCTTGTCGGTGGCATCGAGGAACATCTCCAGCGCGAGTTTGCACGGATCCGAGCCCTTGAACTCGGGTGGTCCGCTCTTCTTCGCGTTGCGCTGCGGATCACGGCCCCATTTGGCGTTCTTGGTGAGCGAGAGTTCCTTGGGGTTGAACTGGAACTTGATGTCGAACAGCTTGGCGCCGGGTTGCCCGGTGCCACCGGACTGCGGGGGTTTGCGCACTTCGAGCAGGGCGCGCTGGAGATTGTTCGGCGCCGGTTCGCCGGAACCGTACGCGGCGGGTGGCTGCGACCCCGCGGAGGTGAACGTGACAGGCGAGGACATGGCTAGCCCTTCTTCGCCGGGCTGAGAAAGCCGTGGTGGGCCAGTTCGAGGGTCTCGGTGGCGACCTTCGGCGAGTCGGGTGAAAGTTGCGGCCCGCTCCAGCGCACGGGGACGACACCCTCCAGCGACCAGCTGGCGATCACCGTGCCTTCGAGGGTGCGGGCTTCGATGGTCGCGGTCTTGCGTTCGATGCCGCCCGCCATGTCGGCGAACCACTTCGTGATCTGCGAGCTGGCTTCGGTGACCGGGCGGGAGAGCTTGACGTTGGAGTACTTGATCCGCGTCGGGAGCTGCCAGACCATGCCGTTGTTCCCGCCCTCTTCCCGCTGCTCCATGACGAACTCGCAGCCCAGTCCGTCGCAACTGCTGAAGGCGCCGAGATTGCCGAGGTTCTTGTCGTCGAGCTTGACGACGTAGCAAACGGCGACGGCTTCTTCCGCGTCCGGCATCGGCTTCTCCTTCAGTGCGGGCGATCGGTGAGCGCGCCGCGGCGCTCACGGTCGAGGCGGAGTTCGGTCTTCAGCCGCCGGAGCAGCGGGTCGAAAAGCTTCTTGACGAGTTCCTCGGTCCCCGGCTGCGCGGCCGGTGCCGCCGAAGGTGTCGCAGGGGGCTCTGGCGCCGGGACAGGTGGGGCGTCGGGCGCCGGCGGTGGTGTTTCCGGCTCGCGCTGGACGACCGCGGTCTCGGCTTGGCGCGGCAGGACGACGGCCGGCGAGCTGAGCACCAAGCCGTCGCCCTGGTCGACGGTCTCGCTCGAAGCGGTGCGCTGCACGAGGCGCCGAACGTCCATTGTGGATTTCCGGACGTTCAGGCCGTCAGGCACGGCTTCGGGGATCCTCGCCACCGGTAACGGTCCGGGAAGTCCAGGTCTCCCCGCGCTCACGAGGGCGCCACTGTTCGGCTCGGACAGGTATGGAGCCGGTTCGACGTCATCGGTGCTTCTCGCGACCGGAAGCACCGCGGGCGGCAGGTGTAAGACTCCGGCGTCTTCCCGTCGAGCGACCGGCGGCACCGTGACCGTCTCGACCGCGGGCGTCTCCGAGACAGGCGGGCTCGGCTGGTGGAAGCGCTGGATCGTCGCCCGTGTCGAGCCGTCCAGGACACGGGCGGACGGCAGCGGGCTCGTGACCCGCGGTGCCTCGATCACGCGGGACACGGACAGTTCCGGTAATGCCGTGGCAGCACTGGCCCCGCCCGTCAAGGCGGTCCAGGCGGCGAGGGTCGGCCTGCTCGCCACCGGCGTTCTGAACGGCTGGGTCACCGCCTCCGGTACGGGTGCGGTCACGCTGCCCGTCCCGTCGACGATCCGTGCCACCGGCAGCGGTGATGTCGCGGTCGCCGCTGCCGGTGCCGGGTGCTCAGCGCCGCCCGGCGCCCCAGGCGGCGCTGAGATTTCCTTTGTCGTGGTGTGGATCCGCGTCGATTCGAGCGGCTGGATGGTGGTGCTGGGGGAAGATCGCGACAACGTGACCGTCGGCAGGCTCGATGGCGGTTCGCTCATCCGCGTGTCTCCCGCCGTCTCCCCCGGCAAGTCACTCTGGCGCAGGCGCTGCACAGGCTTCGGAACCGGCTTTTGAACCGAAGCCCCGGACAGCGGCACGTCCTGGTGTTTCGGCGACGGGAGCTCCAGAGCCGGTTCGCTCGCCGCACGCTGGATCGCCATCGATGTGGAACTCCGAGACTCGGACGGCGGATTCCGCTCCTCGCCCGCCACGATCCGGGCCACCGGCCGCGGTACCTCATCCGGCACCGCCGCCGAGGTCTCATCGGCCGTCGACGGGGGAAGCACCGTGGTTTCGACGGCTCCCGCCAGTGGTGCGTCCACCTCGGCAACCTTGTCTTCGACCTCTGGCTCGCCCGCGACACCGTCCGGCTCGGCGACCGGCTCGGCGACCGGGAGAACCGGAGCCGGGGTCTGGTCTGAGTCCGGCAGGATCGGCGCGCCGAGTCCCAGCCGCCGCGGGACCGCGTGGATCTGTTCGGTCCGCTGGACGACCGGAAGTGCTGGCCGCGACGGTTCGGCCGACGACGGGGTCGCCACCTCCGAGGCGGGTGGCTCCGCGGGAAGCGAGTCCGGCGTCCGGACCGGCACGGTCTCGAACGGCTCGGCTTCGGTCAGGTCGGGCTCCGGCGCCATCGAGGACGCCATCGAGTCGGGCGTGGGCACGATCGGGCCGTGGTCAGGCTCGGAAGCGTCGGCCAACGGCCGTCCGGCGGGCATCGGAGCGAGTTCGGCCGCGGGATCCGGCGTGTGGAGCGGCGAGCCCGGGGTTTCCGACCGGATCGCCTGGACCGCCCTCACCGGCGGGCGCGCCGAAAGCACCGACGGACCGACGGACGTCAACGGCATCGATGGCCGGTCGGCTTCACGCGAAGCCACCGCGACGACCGGCAGCACGAACGCGGCGCTCGGCTCGGAAACCGGGCTCGGTTCCGGTGGCAACGCCTCGTCCGGCGACGGCTCCTCGTAGGGCTGCACGGTCGCGGCCAAGGGAGCGGATTCCGGTTCAGGGGCAGGGCTTTCAAGGGCAGGGCTTTCGGCCACCGGAGCAGCCGGTTCGGCAGCGCGCTGCACCGACATCCCCCACAGGCGTGACAGCACGCCACGCCTGCGGACCGACCGCTGCACCACAGGCATATCCGGCGCGTGCGCCCCGGCCGCCTGTGTCATCGGAGCCCGCGCGAGTCCACCGATGACCCCCGCGGGCTCCGCCGGACCGACCCGATGGCCCAGCGGCTCCAGGTAGCCCGGGCTCTGCCAGGACGTCAACGAGGAACTGAAGCGCTGCACCGGGTTGATCAGCGGATGCTCGGCGACGACGCGCTGGATCGGCGGCAGGCTCCGCCATTCGGCACGGGTCACCGGCAGCGCGGCCGGTCCCGATGGCGGCGATTCCGGGGGCGAGCCCGGCTCCTTCCTGCGCCACGTCCACATCGGAGTGTCACCGTCCCTCGCTCATCCGGGTGTTGATGCGGGCGATCTCGGCGACGTAGGTCAACCGGTCGTGGTGTTCGAGGTCGAGAATGTCGTCGAGCGACCAATGCAGGTGGTAGGCGACGTACGCGACTTCCTCGTGCAGCCGTCCGGCCGCGTACGTCACGATTCCCCCAGGCGGCCACCGGCCACGTCGACGACGAATTCGTGGCCGCACTCCGGACAGGCGACACCCGCCCGCGTATGGCCTTCACTGTTGACCCGCCGGTACATGTCCTGCAGGAACGCCAGATCCGAAGCGAACAGGTTCTCGATGACCCCGGCGTGCACATCGGTCACGTCGCCGATCCTGGTGATTACCCGCGCCAGCAGCACTACCGTGAGAAAGGCCGAGTTCTCCCGGACCCGGTCGTCTCGCAGCGGGACGAGCTCGTCCCGCGCGGTCGCCAGCCGCATCACCCCGGAGTGGTGCACCTTTCCCGCGTCGTCGACGTACCCGCGCGGGAGTTCGAACGCGAACTCGGTCCGCAGTTGCGGCCGGGCCTGTGCTTCCGGCACGACGGGGGCTTCCTCGGCCGGCGCCGACGCCATCACCCTGCGCATGGGCTCACTCGACTTCCATCTGCTCGTAGGTGACCACGAGCTTCTCGGTGAGCACACTGGTGTCGCCCGCCTTCAGCGCGCCGATCTCCAGGCTCTTCGGCCACGCGTTGGTGAGCTTGTAGCGCTTGAGCGGGGTGCCTTCGTAGTCGTAGACGATGATCGCGCCACCCTTACGGGCGGAACCCATTTTGCCGAAGTGCGCGTCCTTGACCCATTTCTCGAAGCTGCTGTCCTCGGTCAGACCGCGGGTGAGCGTCACCTCGCCCGCTTTCGGGCGACCGGGGAGCTTCTTGATGACGTACTTGCCGTCCACGGTGTTCTGCTTGAGCTCGATGACGTCCTGCTCCATCTTCAGTCCGGAGACCTCGGAGATCTGCTTGATCTGAACGCCGTCGATCTCGAGCCCGAACGAGCAGCCGACGGCCTTGTCAAGATCGGGAAGTGCCATTTCGGAGCCCTTTCACTATTCGTTGACCAGGCTGGTGCCGCCGGACATCTGGGCCAGCCGGAAGATCACGAACTCCGCCGGTTTCACCGGCGCGATGCCCACTTCGCAGATCACCTGGCCGAGATCGATCCCCTCGGCCGGGTTGGTCTCCCGGTCGCACTTCACGAAGAAGGCCTCGTCGGGCGTGAGGCCGAACAGCGCGCCCTTGCGCCACTCCATCACCAGGAAAGCGCTGATCGTGCGCCGGATGCGGGCCCACAGCGCGTCGTCGTTCGGCTCGAACACGACCCACTGGGTGCCGTTGAGGATCGATTCCTCGAGGTAATTGAACAGCCGCCGCACATTGAGGTAGCGCCACGCCGGGTCACTCGACAACGTCCGCGCACCCCAGATCCGGATACCCTTGCCCGCGAAGGAGCGCACACAGTTCACGCCGATCGGGTTGAGCAGCTCCTGCTCCGCCTTGGTCAGATGCGTCTCGAGCGCCAGCACCCCGCGGACGACCTCGTTCGCCGGCGCCTTGTGGACACCGCGAGTCGCGTCGGTGCGTGCCCACACCCCCGCCATGTATCCGCTCGGCGGCACGTAGGTGTTGGTCCCGCTGGCGGCGTCGAGCACCTGCACCCACGGGTAGTACAGCGCCGCGTACTTCGAGTCGTACCCGGCTTGGTCCATCCGCCAGGAGCGGATCTCCTGCGGGGTGAGCCCGGGCGGCGGGTCGACGATCGCCATCCGGTCCCCCATCAGCTCGCAGTGCGCGATCATCGCCAGCTGGACGGCCTTGACCCCGTCGAGGTCGATCAGGTCACGCTGGTGGGCGGCCATCAGGTCCGGCACCGCGACCATGGTGATCTCGTCGATCGCCTCCAAGCCACCGAAACCGGTGCGGTCGGCGACGTCGCCGACATAGTCGTCGGCCGCGATGCGCCGCGGGACGGGCGGTGGCTGCGGCGGCTCGGTGAGCACGGCGGTGCCACGGTCCGGCTTCGCCACCGCGCCACCGGTCGCGAGCTCTTCGATCGTGATGAAGCTGGACTTCTCGCGCACCGACGTGACGACGTTCTCCTTGGTGCGCTTGGTGGTCACGTTGTGGGTCTCGACGACCTTGCCGTCCTTCTTGACGAGCACGGTGAACCGGTCGTCGCCGGCGTTTTCCCCGGTCGGTTCCGTGACCTCGACGGTGAGCTCACTCGCCTGTCCACCAGCCGGGAGCTCCTTCGCGACGAAGCGGTAGCCACCGAGCACTGCCTGGCGCGTCGGCTCCTTCGGCGCCGCGCCGTTGGCCCTGTCGTCGCCCCGGGGACCGCCGATGCGGACGATGTAGCAGTTGGCGCCGCCGTTGAGGAAATAGCCGTAGACCGATTGGGCCAGATAGCAGCCTTCGACGAAGTCGCCGAAGGTCTGGGTGAACTGGGTCCAGTTGGACACCAGGGTGGGAGTGTTGAAGGGACCGTCCGCCGCGAAACCGACGAAGGCGGCCACGGCGGTGCCCACGCCCTCGATCGGCCGGGCGCCCGCCTCGACCTCCTCGACGTACACACCCGGCGTGAGATAGGTGGGCATGCGTGCCTCCCTTGTCGGCGCACTCTCTGTCATCGGCGATGTTCCTTACTGTCCGTCCACGGCGGAACGACCAAGTGGATGGATCGGCGGGAACCAATCTCTGCCCGAAAAGGCAACTGCCCGTTCGGGCGGCGGGGCCCGCCCGTCCGGCCGTTGGCAACCGGCCCGGCGAAGCCGACAGTGGAGGCATGCCGGCTAGCCGGGACAAGGTGGCACAGGCCCCGGCCGCGGAACCCGCGCGGCCGGTCAAACCCGCGCGCCGCGCGACCCCGCCGGCGCTGCTGCGGCTGCAGGCCACCGCGGGCAACGCGGCCGTGACCCGCCTCGTCGGTGTGCAGCGCAACAGCTGCCCCGCTCCCCCGGTCGCGCCCACCGGCGTGACCCCCGCGTCGGACCCGAAGTTCGGATCACTCAAGAAGGACGTCGGCGGGCAGGCGAAAGCGGCCAAGGCTCATCCGCCCGCCGGTGCGGAGGTCAAGAAGGCACAGGACGCCGCGGTCGCGCCCGCGGACGACAAGGAAGCCCAAGCCAAGGCGGCGCAGGCGGACAAGATGGCAGCCGCCAAACCGGCCGGGTTCGACAAGGCCGCCTTCGTCGCCGCGGTCAACGCCGCCGTCGCCAAGCAGGCGCCGCGGAATCTCGACGAAGCCGACAAGTTCGCCTCCTCGGGCAAGGCGGACCAGATCAAATCCGAAGTGATGGGCAAGGTCACCAGCGGCAAGGACGCGTCGGCCAAGGACGTCACCGACCGCACCAAGGAAGCGCCGGATACCAGCAGGGCCACGGAAAAACCGGTGAAACCGCTACCGGAGGCCCCACCGCCGCCCGCGTTGTCCCCGCCGGACGCACGCAAGGCCACGCCGGACAAGGCCCCGCCCGGCCAAACCGACCTGCGCGCCGACCAGTGCGAAACCCACGGCAAAATGGCCGAGGCCGGAGTCACCGACCAGCAGCTGTCGCAGTCCAACGAGCCCGAGTTCACCGGCGCGCTCGCGGCGAAGCAAGAAGGCGAGCAGCACACGGCGTCGGCCCCCGCGGCGGTTCGCGAGTCGGAGGCGGGCCAGTTGGCCGCCGTCACGGGCGCGGCGCAGGCGTCCGGACAGGCCGCGATGGCCGGCATGACCGGCGCGCGGTCGTCCGCCGGGCAACGCGGGCACGCGGCGAAGTCGGCCACGAAAGCCAAGGACGAGCAGGACCGGGCCCGGATCACCGCGGAGATCAAGGCGATCTTCGAGGAGACCAAGACGAAGGTCGAGGGGGTCCTCGGCGCGCTCGACGATCAGGTGGCCAAACGGTTCGAGACCGGCGAAGCGGCGGCGAAGGCCGCGTTCACCGCGGACCACCAGGCCCGGATGAAAAAGTACAAGGACGAACGCTACGACGGCGTCACCGGCGCGGCCCGCTGGACCTACGACCTGTTCGCCGGCCTGCCCGCGGAGGCGAACAACCTCTTCCTCGAAGCCAAGAAGGTCTACGAGGCGAAGATGCAGGGCGTCATCGGCGACATCGCCGATTTCGTCGGCCAGCAGCTGAGTGAAGCGAAAAGGCTGATCGCCGAAGGCCGCGAGCGAGTCCGGCGGAAAGTCGACTCACAGTCCCCTGCCCTGCGCAAGATCGCGGGCGAGGCCGCCAAGGAGTTCGGCGGCCAGTTCGACGAACTCGAGAACTCCGTCGACGAGAAACAGCAGTCGCTGGTCGAGGATCTGGCGCAGAAGTACAGCGAAGCCCGCAACGCCGTCGACGAGGAGATCAAGGCACTGCAGGCGGAGAACAAGGGGCTGTGGGACAAGGCGAAAGAGGCGATCGGCGGCGCGATCGACACGATCATGAAGCTGAAGGACATGCTGCTGAGCGTGCTGTCGCGAGCGGCGAACGCGGTCGGCCTGATCATCGCCAAGCCCATCGAGTTCCTCGGCAACCTGGTCAACGCGGTCAAGGCCGGCGTCATGAACTTCGGCGCGAACATCGTGCAGCACCTCAAGGACGGCCTGAAGGCCTGGCTGCTCGGCAACCTGGCCAGCGCGGGCATCGAGATCCCGGAGACACTGGACGCCAAGGGCATCCTGAAGATGATCATGTCGATCCTCGGGCTCACCTGGGCGAGTGTCCGTGCGCGGATCCTCCGTTTCATCCCGGAACCCGTGCTCGCCAAGCTGGAGCAGACGTTCGAGGTGGTCAAGATCCTGATCACCGAAGGCGTACCGGGGCTCTGGCGCTGGGTGATCGAGAAACTGGGCGACCTCAAGGAGATGGTGCTCGGCCAGATCAAGGAATTCGTGATCGAGAAGATCGTCAAGGCTGGCATCACCTGGATCATCTCGATGCTCAACCCGGCGGCCGCGTTCATCAAGGCCTGCAAGGCGATCTACGACATCGTCATGTTCTTCGTGGACAAGGCCGCCCAGATCAAGGAGTTCGTCTCGTCGGTCCTGGACTCGGTCGAGTCGATCGCCCGGGGCGGGGCGGGCGCGGTGGCGGGGCTGATCGAGCGGACCCTGGCCAAGGCGTTGCCGATGGTGCTCGGGTTCCTGGCGAGCCTGCTCGGGCTGGGCGGCATCTCGGAGAAGATCAAGTCGATCCTGGAGAAGGTCCAGGCCCCGGTCGGCAAGGTGATCGACACGGTGATCGGCACGATCGTCAAGGCAGGCAAGAAGATCTGGTCGAAGCTGAAGGGCAAGAAGGAGGACAAAGAGGCCCCCGGAGACGTACGAGGACAGGTCAACTCTGAAATTGCCAGCAAATTGCCCAAGTCCGCGAAGGCCGGTGAGGTCCGCTCGGTCCTGCAGGGAATCTACAACACCTACCAACCCAAAGGCCTGAAGCAGATCGCACTCGAAAGATCCGGCGGAAAGGCAGGCGTATTCGATGTCATGGTCACCTGCTCGCCATCCGCTGCCGCGGCCAAGGTGCTCGCTGCCATGCATCTGAAACTTGACGACCTCGACTTCAGCGAAGGCACGACTTGCGTGGCCACGGTCAACGGTCAACACATCACGACATCGCGCGCCAAAGGACGTCACGCCGAACGTAAGTGCCTGACGATGATCAACCGAAGCTGGAAGAAGGTCACCACACCTGGCCAGCCTGTCGACATACTGTTGCAGGTAACTCGTTCGCCCTGCAGCGAGTGCACCACGGCGATCATGAGCTTCAAAACACTGAAAGAAGCGGGGCAAGACGAGAAGGGGCGAAAGACACCCAAACACGACATCAACCTTACTATCCAGGTTGCGAGCGTATATGAAGGCGAGGGAAGTTCGGTGGCCTCGACTTCGAAAGAAGACCTCGAAGAGCTCCGAGACACGCATAAAGTCAACATTGAGGTGTGGGACATTCTCGCGGTCATGAAGAAGAAGCTCGGCCGAGAGGTCGAAGACAGCGACATCGGAGCAGAGACCAGACGCAAACTCGCACAAAAGGCCCAGACCTTGAACGAAGACCTCCAGAACCTCAGCGACGTCCGAATCGGACACGGCTAGCCGGTCGATGGGGCAGAGTGAGTACGTGAAGGCCCCCTTGCTTACGCCTAGCGCAAGCAAGGGGGCCTTCACGTACCTCGCGGTGTGGAGGTCGAGTTTCCTGCGCTGAGCCGAGGGAAGGCGACCTTCACGCGCACTATTCCGACACTCAGCCTTAGGGCCGGGTACTATGCCTCTTCTTCGGTCTCTTCCTCGCGCTGCACGTACGTCTGCGCCATCTTCTCTTCCGCGCCTTCCTCGGCCTCAGGAGCTTCCTCGCGCTGCACGGCCGCCGAATCCTCGGAGGAGTGCCCACCGTCTTCGCAACGCTGAACCGCGGAGGTAGGCGCAGGAGCCGACATCAGCCGGTCCGCGTTCGCGACGGCCTCGCGCTCGAACCGGTCCGAGGGATCCGAAACCTTCACCCCACCACCGGCCTCGGTCCCGTCCACCGGCCCGCTCCGCTGCTGGACGACATGGGTCAGCTCATGCGCGAGCATGTGTTTGCCCGAGTCCGAACCAGGGTCGTACTTGTCCCGCTGGAACACGATGTTCGAACCCACCGTGTAGGCCTGCGCGTTGACCGACTTCGCCGAATCGTGCGCGGCGCCGTCGGTGTGCACCCGGACGTCTCCGAAGTCGTGCCCGAAGCGGCCCTCCATGTCCGCGCGCGTCGAGGAGTCCAAAGGCGCGCCGCCACCGGAGCCAACGACGTCGTGCACCGGCGAACGTTCTTCTTCGACCAGGGTGCTCACTCCGGCGTTTCCCACCGCGCGCTGCAGATCCAGCATGCCCGCGGGGCCGAGTACGTCGGTACGCCCGGCCGCGGCGGCGCGGCCCAGCAGACCGCCCTCGTCCCGGTCTATCCGGTCGCCCTTCGGCCGCAGGCTCGGTTCGAGGTCGTTGTCGTGGCTGTGCCCGCGCATGGTCCGCTCCCTCGGTCGCTACGCCGCCCGTCAAGCTTGCGCCGTCGCCGCGCAGCGCACCAGGCTGCCGGGCGCGGCCGAACGGGCGACATCGGCTGCCCGAACGGGCAGCTCAGCCATCGGTCACCATCGCCAGGTACGGGCCGAACTCACGGTCCAGGCAAAGTCTGCCCAGCTTGCGATACTCCCGTGCGACCGCGCCGACCAGATCCGTCATCGCCACCGGACGGCCCGCCTCCGCGGCCAGATACGCGCCGGTCACCACGGCCGAGCGGATGTGCCCTCCGGCGAGTTCGAACGCTTCGGCAAGGAACCCCAGGTCCAGGTCGCCGGCCCGGGGCATTCGAGCGCCGAGGCAGCGGTCCCACAGCTGACGCCGCAACTCGACGTCCGGCAACGGGAAGTCCACGATCACGTCCAGCCTGCGGGTGAACGCCTCGTCGAGGTTCGCTCGCAGGTTGGTGGCCAGCACCGCGATACCGTCGAAGGTCTCCATCCGCTGCAGCAGGTAGGCGCTTTCGATGTTCGCGTACCGGTCGTGCGCGTCACGGACCTCGGATCGCTTGCCGAAGATCGCGTCCGCCTCGTCGAACAGCAACACCCCGTTGACACCGGCGGCCTCGGTGAAGATCCGTTCCAGGTTCTTCTCCGTCTCGCCGACGTACTTGTCGACCACCGTCGCCAGGTTCACGGTATAGAGATCCAGCCCCAGCGAGGCGGCGATCACCTCGGCGGACATCGTCTTGCCGGTACCGGAATCGCCCGCGAACAATCCTGTCACGCCGCGGCCGCGCCCACCTCCCGGCCGCATTCGCCACTCGTCGAGCACCTGGTCGCGGTAGCGTGCCCGCGCGGCCAGTTCGTCCAAAAGGGACAGTACGCCCGCGGGCAACACGAGGTCGCTCCAGCCGACCGCGGGTTCGATCCGCCGGGCGAGCCGTTGCAGCCCGGCCGCGTTCTGGCTGCGCGCGCCCGCGCGCAGGTGGGACGTCCGCACCGGCCCGCCATCGGCCAGCGCCGTCACCGACGCCGCTTTCGCCGCACGGGCGATCTGCCCCGGCCCCAGCACGAAATGCGCGGTCGCCTCCCCCGGGTCGACGTCCGGTGCGAGCCCACCGTCGAGATGGCCGCGCCAAAGATCCACCCGGCTCGCCGCGGACAGGGGAAAGGCGTCGAGTTGCAACGGCGGGATGGCGCTCCGCCGGGGGTCCCACGCTCCGGTGCCGTGCACGATCAACGGGACCGCCGGATGAGCGAGCTTCTCCAGGTGCGGGGAGTCGTCGACCGGGCCCAGCACCAACCCCGCTCCGCGCAGCAACGCCTCCCGCACCAGCGAACCGGTGAGCTCGCCCCGTCCTGATTCCGCCTGCCACCGCGCCGCATCGACCACCAGCGCGGGAAAACCGGCACCGGTCAGTGCCGCGACACCGAGTTCTTCGGCCCCTCCACCAGGATGCTCCTTCAGATAGACCAACCCGACCCGGCCTCTGAGCGCGCGGGCCAGCCGATCGGCACCGGTCACGTCGGTGAACTCCGTGCCGAGCCGTGCGCACCCGGCGAGTTCCGGGGCGAGCCGATCATCGCCCAGCAGGTGGTTCACCACCCGATCGGGTACACGAAGCGTGCGTGACAGGAAGGGTCTTTCCTCCTCCTCCAAGGTGAGCAGGCCACAGGTGATCAGCGGAGCGTCGGCGTCGAGCCGCGCCCGGCCCGCGGCTGAGGCTTCAGGAACTCCGCACAGGCGCAAGGCCAAGCCCGCTGTCGCCCGGCGGCGGGTCACGTCGTCGTTGAGGTAGCCGTAAAACTGCTCGAACCGGCTGTCGAGGTCCGGCGCGAGCGCGACCAGCAGCAGTTCGATGTCGACACCGGTGAGTCCCACGCGCTCCGCCAACGGGTGCAGACGGCCGTCCGGCACGGAGTCCGTGAACGGCGGGAACGGCTCGCGGTGGCCCTCCAGCAGCGCGTCGATCGTCTCGTTCGACAGGTACAGCCCACGGAACGGGTCGTCGGGGTTCGGGTCGGCGGCCCGGCGGCTTTCCACCGCGTCGCGGATCCGCTGTTCGAGGCGGGCCAGCCGCCCGAACAGGTACTCCAGGCTCATCGGGACTTCCGGTGAGTGCGCGTCATCGCGACCCGGCGTTGCCCTTCGACCGCACCACTCTCCGCCACATGGTGCCCGATCAGCTCGCCATCGCGGGTGTCGAGCTTCAAGCCTTCCTTCGGCGGCTGTTCGGCCGGGTACATTCGTCCACTGTGGACCGGGGTGGAGATCACCACGTCCAGCGACGGTTTCAGTTCACCGCCCAAAGCGGTCCAGACGTCGGCGAACGCGCGGTCCTCGGGCGGCGGCAACGCGACGGTCATCGGCACCGGCAGGCCCATCTCGGCCAGTGACCCGGTCAGCACCGCTTCCGGGACGGCGTCGTAGGCGAGCAGGCCGAGTAACAGGTCGGACAGCACGCGATGCTCGTCTTCCGGGCGCTGCGTCCACGCGGTGACCAGATAGGACAGCTTGATGTGCCGGGGCGGAAGGTGCCGCGCCGAGACCTTGCCGAGCGGGTCGTACTCATTGAGGAGGCCTCGTGAGCGACGGCGTAGATCCTCACGCACGTCGTAGAGGTAGACGTTCACCGTGGGAGCGTTGCGCCGAGCCGCCCACTCCTTGGTGGGCGCGTCGAACGTGACCTCGATCTCGCTGCCGCGCCGGGCCGCGTCCCGCACCAGACGCCGTAGCGCCTCGTCGACCTCATGGATCACTGCGGACCTCCTCGGACGGCGGTCTTCCCACGATGATCGCGGCGGCGCCGATCGGCCAGCCGCACAGCGGCAGACCTTCGGGTACCCCAGGCTGCCCGTATGGGCAACGCGCGACCCGCGCCCATGATCGGTCGCTGAAGTCCCACTCGTACTATCGAGTGGTAAGGCAAAGGTGTCCTGGTCGGATGCCAAGTCCGTGAAGGCCTCCTTGAGGGCCCCTGGGTCCCTCAAGGAGGCCTTCACGGACCGGCGCTACCGGCGCTACGCTCCTGTCGAATCGGGCAAAGCGCCCGCTCAGGGAGGGAAACCGATGACTCGCAAGTATCGCCTGATGACCCTGCTGGCCGCCGGCATCGCCCTCGCGGGAACGGTCGTCGCGCCCGCCACCGCGATGGCCGCGCCGAGCTGCACCTCGGATCTGTGCCTGTGGTCGGGAATCAACTACACCGGCACGAAGAGCACGGCAGGGTACTTCGACAAGAACACCCATTGCTACCCGGACAAGCACTACAACTCCGCGGTCAGCCGCACCGGTTACAGCATCCGGATGTACAACGGCTCCTCGTGCAACGGCCCGTCGTTCATCCTCGGACCGGGCAAGCAGGTCGCCAAGACCAAGTTCGTGGTACACAGCTTCCGCCGCGCCTGACCCGACCGCCGCGTGGACCACTCGGTCCACGCAGTACTCGCTTCCGCGGGAGTACCCATCCCCCATCAGTGACGACGGCACGACATCCCCGCCACCGAGCAGAACCCCGGTCGAGGCAGAGCCATCACCGGGGTTCGAAGCTGAAGATCTGGCCCGACCCGGCGGGGAGGCAGGGCAGCTGGAACAGCGGCTCCCATTCGTCCATGGACACTTCGCGCACTCCCAGACACATCCCGCTGTGCACGGCACGGATGCGGAATCCCGGCACGGCGCCGCCGACCGGGATCAACTGGAACTCTTCCGCCGCGCCGGTGCCACAGTGGTCGTCGTAGATCGCCACGCCGGATTTCGACGACGCCTGGGCGATCCCCATGCATCCGGCACCGAACTCCGGATGGCTGATGGCGATCCGGTAGATGTCGCCGTGCTTCGCCTGCAACGCCATCGGTGGCACGCTGCGACGACAATCGCGCTGACGGACTTGACCGCTGCTGTCGGACAGATCCTCGGACAGGCACAGATTCGAGTGCCGCAACCGAATGAGGTAGCCGCCCGGCGCCGGTAACACCGCCGCGGCAGGTGCGGGCAGGGCCGGGCCGTCGGCGTGGTGGATCGCCGGCGGCGGGCCGCCGGTTCCGGTCGAAGTGGTGAGGATGAATCCGGCCACCACGAGCATGATCACCGCCGTCGTGAGCGAGACTCGGCGAGATCGTGTGCTGTGCAGGTCATCGGATGGCATGGCCGGCGGCGGTGCGGGCGAAGTCTGTGGCGTCTGGTCGAGGTGTGGTCTCACGGCCAGGCGTTCGCGAGTGCCCAACCACTCCCCCAGATGCTGCCCGTCGCCGCACGCGCGTACGAACACCGCCAGCAGTTCCGCCCGGGGAAGCGCGTCCCGGCGCAGCATGTCGGCGACGGTACTGCGAGGTAGGACAGCACCCTGTTCGGCCGCGTTTTCCTCCAATTGCCGCAAGGTGCGACCCGATTTCCTTTTGAGCGACCGCAGGAGCACGGAGAATTCCGCGACATCCCGCGCTGACTCCGGCTGAACGCGGTCCCAAGACACGGTCACAGCGTGGCCGAACATCCACACCCGAGGGATCGGCTGGTCGGGTGGTTCGCCCGACCAGGCAAAGACGCTGCCGTGCTGCTCGGCCTGTAACCGGGCAGAAGACAGGCCGGTCCGGACGTCACAGGGGAACCGCCACGATTCAGCTGATGAAGCCCGCGGACTTGAGCCAGTCGTGGGCGACCGTGGCGGCCTTCTGGCCGTCGACGCTGACCTTCTTGTTCAGGTCCGTGAGCGTCGCGGTGTCGAGCTTCGCGGCGATCGGCGTGAAGACCTGCTCCAGCTGCGGGTACTTCTGGGCGAGCGGAGTGGCGATCGTGATGGCGGGGTTGTACGTCGGGAAGAAATGCTTGTCGTCCTCGAGCACGGTGAGGTTCTGCGCGGCCACGCGTCCGTCGGTGGAGGCGACCGAGCCGAAACCGCAGGGGTCCCCCTTGCCGACGCTCGGGTAGACGACGGCGTCGTTGAGCAGGTGCACCTGCGGGTCGGGCAGGGTGAACCCGTAGGTCTTCGCCAGGCCGGGGAAACCGTCGTCCCGGCTCTTGAATTCCGGGCCCATGCAGGTCGAGGCCGCGGCCGGGTCTCGCTTCACCAGGGCCGCGTAGTCGGACAGCGTCTTGACGCCGGTCCGGGCCACTGCCGCCGGGTTGCCGGCGAGGGCGTAGGTGTCGTTGGCAGGCGAGCGTGCCCACCAAGTGACGCCGTTGGCGGTGTCGGCCTGTTTGACCGCTTCGTACTGCGCCTGCGGGTCGGTGATCGGCTTGGTCTGGTTGAGGTAGCTGATCCAGGCGGTGCCGGTGTATTCCCAGTACAGGTCCACCGCTCCGCTGGTGAGCGCCTGGCGGACGTTGCTGGAGCCGGTGATGTTGGTCTTGTCCTGCGGGCTCGCCCCGGCCGCCTGCAAGGCGACGAGGGCGATCTGGCCGAGCAGCAGCTGCTCGTCGAATTCCTTGGAGCTGACGCGGATCTGGGCGCCGTTCAGCGCGTCGATCTTCTTGATGGATCCCGCGCCCACCTGGGCGCCGGTCTCGTCCTTTCCGATCGTGCAGCCGGCCGCGAGCGACGCTGACGCGACGAGCGCGAGCACGGCGGCGGTCGTGCGCTGGAGCATCCGCATGGGTTGGTCCTCCTTGAAGTCGGTCGGGTCACAGGCCGCGCGGGTGCAGGACCTCCTCGGCGACCAACCCCAGCCAGTCGACGAAAAGCGCCAGTGCGGCGACGATGATGCCGAAGGTCAGGCTCAGCATTGGGCGGTACAGCCCGATCCCGGCGACAAGCCCGCCGCCGAGACCGCCGCCGTCGATGAACGTCGCCAGCGTCGCGCTCGCGACGGTGAGCACCAGCGCGGTCCG
Organism: Amycolatopsis oliviviridis; assembly: GCF_014654365.1. Lineage (GTDB taxonomy): Bacteria > Actinomycetota > Actinomycetes > Mycobacteriales > Pseudonocardiaceae > Amycolatopsis > Amycolatopsis oliviviridis. The sequence goes on along the minus strand of NZ_BNAY01000001.1, from coordinate 133,221 downwards.
GATCCCGGCGAGGATCACCGGGACGGCCAGCGGCAGCTCGATCCGCCACAGGACGGCCGTCTTGCCCATGCCCATGCCGCGCGCGGCGTCGACGACGGTCGGGTCGACGCCGTCGAGCCCGACGATCGTGTTGCGCAGCACCGGCAAGGTCGCGTAGACGACGAGCGCCGTCACCGCCGTCGCGGTGCCCGTGCCCATCCAGAGCGCGAGCAGCACGACGAGCCCGATCGACGGGATCGCCTGGCCGAGGTTGCCCAGCCCGAGGCCGATGGGCCGGGCCCAGCGGGCGCCGGCGCGGGTGAGCAGGATGCCCAGCGGGAGGGCGATGGCGACGGTGCACGCCGTCGAGATCAAGGTGAGCCGCAGGTGCACGCCCAGTTCGGTGAGGATCTCGCCGGGGTTGAGAAAGCGCTGTTCGATCGAGTCGAGCGGGTGCGCGCGCACGATCAGGAAGAGCGCCAGCAAGGTGAGAGTCAGTAGGACCGGGCGCACCAGCAGCCCGAGCCGGCGACGGCGAGGCCGCGCGGGCGCCGTGGCGTCCGGCTCAGGGCCGGGCGCCTCCTCCGCGTCCGGGATCGCGGGCGCCTCGCCGGTGGGACCCTCTTCGGTAGGTCTCAGCGCCGCGACGAGGCAGGTCACGTCGCATACTCCCAGCGGCTGCGCACCGCTGTCCTCGGTGATCACGACCGCGGTGCTGCCGGTCCGCACCATCACGTCCAAGACGTCCAGCAGGGTGGCATCGGGCCGCGCCGTGGGCAGACCTTCCGGCCCGGCGGCCGGCCGGAGGTCCAGGTCCCCCACCCGGATCAGTCCGAGCCGTTTCAGGTTCCGCTTCGAGCCGACGAAGCTCGCGACGTAGTCGTCCGCCGGTGCGGCGAGGATCGCCTGGGGCGTGTCGTACTGCGCGATCACCGATCGCGGCCGCAGCACGGCGATCCGGTCGCCGACCTTCAGCGCCTCGTCGAAGTCGTGTGTGACGAACACGATCGTCTTGCGCACTTCCCGTTGCAGGCGAAGGAATTCGTCCTGCAGCCGGGCGCGCGTGATCGGGTCGGTGGAGCCGAACGGCTCGTCCATCAGCATGACCGGCGGGTCCGCGGCCATCGCCCGCGCCACACCGACGCGCTGCTGCTGACCGCCGGAAAGCTCACGTGGGTACCGGACGCCGTGCTCGCGGGTCAGGCCGACGACGCCGAGCAACTCGCGCACGCGGCCGACGATACGTCGTCGAGTCCAGCCGAGCATCCGAGGCACCACGCCGATGTTGGCGTCCACTCGCAAATGCGGGAAGAGCCCGATCTGCTGGATGACGTAGCCGGTGTTGCGCCGGTGTTCGTCCAGGTCGAGCGCCGATACCTCGGTGCCGCCGATCGTGACGACGCCCGAAGTGGGCTCGACGAGCCGGTTGATCATCCGCATGGTCGTCGTCTTGCCGCACCCCGACGGACCGGTCAGCACGACGATCTCGCCCGCGGGGATGCGCATCGTCAGGCTTTCGACCGCCGGGACCGCTCGTCCGGGGTAACGCTTGCCGACCTCCCGCAGTTCGATCGTCTCACCGCCCGTCCCGGCGGTTTCCCCCGACGTCGCCGGGGCCACCTCTCGGCGGGCGCGGGGACGTCGCCGTGTGGTCAGCTTGCCGACCACCACGAAGGCCAGGTCGAACAGCAGCGCCAGCACCATGATCCCGAGCGTTCCGGTGAGTACCTGGTTCAGCGAGTTGACCGAGCCGAACCGGCCGAGCCCGTCGAAGATCTCGTTGCCGAGGCCGGGGCCCTTGACGTACGCGCCGATGGCCGCGATACCGATCGTGATCTGCGTCGAGACCCGGATACCGGAAAGGATCACCGGCCAGGCGAGCGGCAGCCGCACGCGAAACAGCAGCCGCGCGCGGCCGAAGCCCATACCGCGCGCCGCGTCCACCACGGCCGGGTCGACGCCACGCAGCCCGACGATCGTGTTGCGCGTGATCGGCAGGAGTGCGTAGAGCACCAGCGCGAACAGCACGTTCGTCAGCCCCAGCCCGAACGGGCCGATCAGGATGCCCAGCAGCGCGATCGACGGGACGGTCAGGAACGCCGCCGTCGTCGTGGTCGCCATCGCGCCGAGCCACCGCCGCCGGTAGGTGAGCAGGCCGATCGTCATCCCGACCAGCACGGCCAGCACCATCGCCGCCAGGGTGAGATCCACGTGCAGGATCGCGTCGTTCACGACGTCGATCCAGTTCTCCCGGAGGTACTCCGACAGGCTCAGGGCGCCGCTCCTCGACGTCGCAGGGCAGAAAGAAACCGACCTGATCTCAGCCCAGCATGACCACGGGGCTCTTGTCCACAGCTCGGCGTAAAAGATTCGGCACGGTCCGGCCCGGCCGCGGGCAGCTGTTCTTCGCCTTACCCACCGTTGGTATGTCCGATTCAGTACCAAAGGAGGTACCGGATACTTTACAGAGCACTACGGTCAGGTGTTGATCGATCTGACACTACCTAATCCCGTCCCATGCAGGACTCCCCTTTTTCGCAGGAGGCCGAAAAATCATGTGGATCCGACGTATGTCCATGATCGCCGCCGCCCTCGTCGCCGGGTCGCTCTTCGCCGGGCCCGCGGCCGTGGCCGAATCACCGGCCGGGCCACCGATCGAACCTTTCATCATCGGCGGCAAGATCGTCACCACCCCGTACTCGTTCTTCGCTTCACTGCAACGCAATGGCCGGCATTTCTGCGGAGCGTCACTGATCGCCCCGCAATGGCTCGTCACGGCGAAGCACTGCGTCCAGGGCTCCACCGGAGGCGGTTTCTCCGCCCGGATCGGCTCGATCAACACCGGTTCCGGCGGCGAGCTCATCACCGCGGCGAGCGCGACCCTCGGCGCGAACGACATCGCCGTGGTGAGGCTGTCGAGAGCGGCCACCGCCACGCCGATCAAGATCGCGGCCGCCACCCCGGCCGTCGGCACCGTCAACAAGCTGATCGGGCACGGCCAGACATGCGGCAGCCCTGGGTGCGGCGGCTCGTCACCACAGCTTCGCGAGGTGGACACCACGACCGTCGCGGACTCCAGGTGTACCGCCGATTTCAAGCGAGGCAAGGAGATCTGCTTCCAGGGCGCACCCGGAACCAGTGCCTGCTACGGCGACTCCGGCGGACCGTCCATTTTGGACGGTAAGCTGACCGGCGCCACCAGCCGATCCGGCAACAACAGCAGCAACTGCCTCAACGGTCCCGGAATCTACAACAGCGTTCCCGGCTATCGGGCCTGGATCGACCAGGTCACCGGTGGTGCGGTGACCGCGTGGGAGACGGCGTCATAGCTCCTCAAGGGAACTGACTGCGTGTCCCGAGCGCCGCTATCGCCGTTGTCGCAGCCCTCTTGGCCACGGGACCAGTAAATGAGGCGGGGACTGAGTCAGTCCCCGCCTCGGGGCTGCGTACCGCACCCCGGCTCCATGGACGTCTACCGCGAAGAGATAGACCGAGGAGCCGCGGACAACGGCAGCGCAGCTCCCCTGCTCGCCGTAGGCGTTGTGCTTGGTGCCGTCCTCGTTGCAGTGGCCGCTGTACTTCACGAAGCACGCTTAACCGTACGCCGATTCCGTGCAGCCGTATGTGTTCTGTGTCGGATCGCCGAGTACCGCCTTGTTGTATTCGGCGGCCGGGGCCGACACGCCGTCGGACTCCGGCAGCCGATGCGCAGCCCGTCAGCATGCCCGCGATCGCCGGCAACGGCGCCGCGACGAGGCTCACGATTCCGGGTCGCCAGCCCCGGCAGGTAGGCCACCTCATGACCGCAGGCGCGGGCCACCGCGACCGGCAGAGCGCCGATGTTCGCGGGCTGGTCCACGACGACCAGGACCGGCCCGTGAGCGGCGAGCTTGTCCAACATCGCCCGCAGCTGGGCTCGGTGTTCGGCAGCGGCGCATCGTGCAGCCCTTCCCCGGTCGACTCCAGGCCGACGGCGTGGTGCTCACCTTTTCCGACGTCGAGCCCTAGGAACACGCTATCGTCACGGTCGCCATCGCGCCGGGCCACCGCCGCCGGTAGGCGAGCAGGCCGATCGTCATGCCGACGAGCACGGCCAGCGCCATCGCACGACCGGCGGGAGTCGTCATCGATCGCCGGCAGTGCGCCGCCGTACCGACCATCAGTCCGATCTCGCTTCGGACCGGAAACCCAGAACTCTTCTCCGGACTCGACATCATAGAAGTTGGCGTCGTACATACCTGGCCGACGCCGGAGAGTTCGATCGCGGAAGTACGCGGTCCTCCATGTCTTGGAGAAACTGACCCAGGCGATTCACGACGGGCCACGATTGGCGTCATAGCCTGTCTTGAGCTGCACATACATGTTCCGCCGTGCCATACCCTGGGAGTAGACCGCCAGGGCAGCGTGCCGCGCGGTACTTCTGCGACGCTCTGGTCCCCAGTTCGCCGGGGTAGAACGTGCCGAGCGCCGATGTAGGCTGCGCCGAGGTTGGCCGCGTTGTTGTCCAGTTCGCCGATCGTCACCAGCGTGGCAGGTGCCATGGCCACCGACAGCGTATGCGGCGGATATGCCGGATCGCCCGCGCAGCGGCCGAGTTCGAAGCGGCCTCGATCCAGCCGAAGCGTGGCGCGAGGGCCTTGAGCCGACGCTCGATGCGAAGGAATTCGCGGTAGGCGGTTACCTAGGGAAAGGCATTACGGCACAGGGTCCCGTTCTGCACTGACCCATCGGGCGGGTACCGGAGAACGGTGAGGAAGTCGCCCGTCTCGCCGGCGGCCGTCGTCAACGGGCGGCGAGACGAGATGGACTAACTCCTGGCCGCCCATGCCGTGGAAGACCGGACATGCCACTGGACGCCACAGCTATGGACAGGGTTGTGAAACACGAGTCAACCCACCTCCGTGATACAGTCCGGCCAGACATACAACCATCTGGCTTTCGCTTGCGGATACGCCAACCTGTATGGAGACACCGTGACACAAAAATGTCCCGGCCCTGTACCTCATGTGAGGACAGGGCGGAGCGCTTTTGCACAGCCCTTGGCGGGGCTGGCCGCTGACCCCACAACTCACTCCGGTTCGGACACATACGTCCGTTCTTTCGCGTTGGAACTCACCGAGGCTGGACTCGGCGAGATCGACGCACTGGCTAACTTCCGCCTTCCCTACACGAGCGCCGAGTTCGACCTCCTGCTGGCGGGCGTCCACCCCCAGACTGGGAAGCACTCCTACGTCGCAATCGAGATGAAGGGCTGGCTGGCAGCGCGGCCAGAGCATGCCAGCGGCGCTGTCGTGAAAGGGCTCGAGGGCCTTCGCCACACGATCCATCCCGTGATCCAGCTCGACAAGATGATCACCTACTTCAGGGAACGCGCAGTCGCATCGGACCAACCGATCAGCGGGCTGGTCTGGCTTCCGCAAGCCCGCGACGCAGACGTGTGCTCCCTGCACGAGTTCGAGAGTGCAGAAGGCACCCGGGTCTTCACTCCTGAAAGCCGGGCGGAGATGGCCGACTTCGTCCGCACCCGGCTCGCGCCAGATCCGAGTCGGCGCGCCGTTGAAACACTCTCCTCCAGCCCGGTGCGCGAGCCGCATCCTCTTCTAGTGGCGGCCGCAAACGAGTTTAAGGGCTACGACGAGTACGTCTTCCTTGGTAACCAGGAACTCGCACGCTCGGCTGTGCTCGAGGCTGCCGAAAGTGGCGTGAACGAAACCCTGATCGTCTCCGGACGGCCAGCCACTGGCAAGAGCGCGATCGCTATCTCCCTGCTCGCGGAACTCGCCCGACGCGGGTACTCGGTCACCCACGCGACGGGGTCGCGCCCGGCAACTTCGACCTGGCGGAAAGTGGTCGGCACTGAGAACCCCGGCACAAAAGTGCGTGGACTATTCACCTACTTCAACAACTACTCAGGGGCAGAGCCGCGTGGCCTCGACGTCCTGATCTGCGACGAAGCGCATCGCGTCAGAGACACCTCGGCGACCCGTTACACCCGACGGGACCAGCGAACTGGAGTTCCGCAGGTAGTCGAACTGATCCAGGCGGCAAAGGTATCGGTGTTCTTCCTCGACCCAGAGCAGGCGCTGCGCCCCGGGGAGATCGGCACGGAAGAGCTAATCGCGTCCGCTGCGGTGGACAACGGCCGCACCGTCCGCCGCATCACGCTCGACGAGCAATTCGGGGCGGACGGAAGCAGCGAGTACCTCGCGTGGACACGCCTGTTGCTGGACGAACAACGGCACCCTCTTCCGATCTGGACCGGTGACCGGGAGTTCACCGTCGAGATCGCCGACACACCACAGGAAATGGAAGCTCGGATCAGGCAACAGGACCTCGACGGCACGTCCCGGATCGTCGCAGGACTGTGCTGGCCGTGGAGCGAGGCCAAGCCTGGTGAGAACCTGCCGCTCGACATCCAGATCGGTGACTGGGCGCGGCCCTGGAGTGTCAAAGGCGACCGCGGAGTGAATGGCGCACCATCGAGCAGCCACTGGGCTAGTGATCCGGCCGGGATCGGCCAGATTGGCTCGGTCTATAACGTCCAGGGTTTCGAATTCGATTGGACCGGCGTCATCCTCGGGCCGGACCTGGTGTGGCGCACCGATCGTTGGGTCGCGCAACGCACGGAGAACCTGGACTTCGGCCTCAACCGTCTGGACGACCACGCTTTCGACAAGCACATCCGACGAACTTACAGAGTTCTCCTGAGTCGAAGCCGCAAGGGCACAATCGTCTATTCGACGGACCCGGAGACACGGCACATGCTGCACAAGCTCGTTCGCTCGAAAGCACACTGACCGCATTTCCCAGCGGAAAGGAACAGCCGGACGAACCCTCGCCGTATCACCGTCACTCAGAAACGACTTCGGGCTTCCGCATCGCGGACATGCCCTCACACGTTCTGGAGAACACCTGTGGATTTCCGTTCTAACGGCGTCCCCGGCACCGGGGTCCCCGCTTTCTCAACGACCGGCCCAGGCGGACAAGTCCGGCGGCCGCAACGGGTAGCGCCGCCTTCAAGCAAGATGTGCTGGATCCTCGACGACGACGATCGGACCAAACGCGCACGCACGCTCCTCATCCCGCTGTTCGTCACCGCTGTCATCCTGGCATCCCTGGTTTCAGGAAGTATCTTGTTCATCGGACTGCTCAACCCCGGATTCTGGGGCACTCTAGCGACTCTCGCCGGCGTCGCCGGTACCGGTGGAGCATCCTGGACGATCATCAGGCAATGGTGGACCCGCCGCAACGGGAGCAACGGGAGCAACGGCATCTAGGCACGGGCGGGGTGGCCCGGATAGCTTCGGAACCACCCCGCCTAGTATCCGGCGACCCATGAGGAGATTTTCAAGCAGGTCACGGAAACCCGGCAGCGACGCCACCGGGCGAAGGAAGCGTCGCCTCGTCGGCACCTCATCGGCGGGCTCGGTTTCCCTGTCGCCACTGTTGGCGTTACTCTCAGCGCTGGCCAGGTATCCGGGGCGTGGCGTTGAGCGGGCTGCCGCCCTGGGGCACCTCATGGTCGACCTTCAGCAGGCGTTCGATCAGCGCCGCCGCGAACGCGGCCGCGTGGCCGGGATGCTGAGAAGTTTCGCCAGCTGCCCCTTCGCTTTGACCGGCGCGGACCCCGACCGGATCGCCGTCACCCACAACTACGGCCGCCGTATCCTCAGAAAATGGCGGAAAAGGAACCACCACACACGGCGCCGCCAACAACACGAGCCAGACTCCTCAGATGAAGCACCGCCACAGCCCGAACCGAACAAGATCCACCAGCAGGATCGTCAAAGCACCAGGTCAGCAAATGTCCTCCCGCGCAAGCGGGGCTGGTTGAATAGTTCGACTCGTGGCAGGTACTGGAAATCCCGGCAGTATCGGTAAGGACCGCTCTGCGGAGAACGGCTGACATTGGGGGTTCCATGAAGTTCCGTCGTGTCTTCACCACGCATGCCATCGCCGCCGGCCGCAGCCGCCGCGTTCCCGCCGGCCGCAGCCGCCGAGCCCGTCGCGAGCCTCGACTTCACCGCCCAACAGGGCGCCCTTCCGGTCAACGGCAGAAGCGGTCACTGGACTACCTCGCCGGAGAACGAGGTGCGGTTCTGGGGCGCGACCCTGCGGGTGGACGCCGAGACCGACCACCGGGTTCGACTTCATCGCGCTCGACTTCTCCGCGCCGTCCGGAAACTTGCAGGCCGACACCCGCGACCACACCGAGGGAGCGCATATCCGGACCACCTCCAACGGCCTGGCCTGCGTCGACGACTATTCGACGTTCACGATCGACCACCTCGAACGCGGCGCTGGGAGGCTCGTCGCCCCTCCTCACGACGTTCGAACAGCGCTGTGGCAGCCCCACGGCACCTGCTCTGCGTGGTGAGGTCAACTATCGACGCTGACCGCGCGGCGGTCCGACTCGCACCCCGGCAGCCGCGACCGACACACGAGTTGGGCCCGCACGAAGTCCTCCTGGTGTAACAGGCCCGGCCCTGGCCACGACCAACGGTCAGCTTCCACAGCACCGTCTCTTCAAAGGCACGAGTCGCCAGGAAGGCCACGATGTCCGGTATCGAAGTGGCTGCTCAGCAAGCACTGCAGAAGGTGGCACCCCGGCTGTTCGGCGCCGCTTGGGTACAACGCAAACGACGGAAGTCCCGTGCGGACACCCGCCCGCTAACGGCCGGCCGGGTCGCCGATCAGCTGCTCGAAGACCTTTCCGAGGACGAGCGTCTCAAACTCGACGAATACCTGCGTTCTCCCGACTTCGAAGAAATAGCGCTCCAGCTCGTGCTCGGCATGAAGCTCAGCGACGTACGGTGGGAGCGGCTGTCCGTCGATATCCGCAACGAGCTGAGGCTGGGCCTGCGACGAGCGGCCCGTATCCGTACCGAACTGCTGACGTCGAGCGCCGATGTCATCTTCGACGCGCTGGTCGTCGCCGGTAAGGAGGCGATTCAGAGCGTCGGCCCGGCGATCGATCCGAACACGCTGGCGGTCGCCGGCCGGTTGAGCGCGGCAGCGGTGGCCAACAGCAAGCTGCTCGAGAAGGTGGAGAGTCTCGCCGAGTTCCACCGGTTCGCCGATCAGCTGCGTGCCCAGGTCGTCGCCCTGCACGGCGAGATCCGGCTGCCTCATCTGGGGATCAGCCGATCGGTCCCCTACGAACAGCTCTACACCGAACCCAGCCTCTGCAGTGAGAAAGACGGGCAACCCGTCCCGCGACTGGACCAGTTGGCGCATCCTTGTCGACGCACGGTGATCCTGGGTGACCCCGGAGCCGGGAAGTCGACACTCGCCACCAAACTCGCCCACGACGTGGCGGCTGATCGATTTCCCGGCGCGGAGGGCCGTGTCCCGTTCCTGATCGTCCTCCGCAGCTTCGCGGCCTCCTTCCGGAAGGGCGGCTCGCAGCTGGTGCGCTACCTGGAAAAGGCGTGCCAGGATCCCTACAATCTTCAGCCGCCCGCACACGCGGTGAACTACCTGCTGCGCAACGGCAGGGCGGTAGTGGTGCTGGACGGGCTCGACGAACTCGCCGAGTCGGAACTTCGCCGTCGGGTCGTGCAGTTGGTCGAGGGGTTCGTCAACCGGTACCCGTTGGTTCCTGTGCTGGTCACGGCTAGGAAGATCGGCTACGCGGAGGCACCGTTGAGCCCCAACCTCTTCCAGGTCGGCGTGGTGACCGAACTGGAAGACGTAGAGGTCGCCTCGTACGCGGGGAAATGGTTCGCGCTCGATCCGGCCTTGTCGGCGGCCGAGCAGCAACAACTGGCGCAGTCGTTCACCAGCGAGAGTGAGTACGTCAAGGAACTCTGCCGGAACTCGCTCATCCTGGCGCTCCTCTGCGCTATGTACTCGAGTGATCGCTATATCCCGCGCAATCTCGCGCAGGTATACGAACGCTGTGCGACCATGCTTTTCGAGCGCTGGGACTCGATGCGCGGCATCGGGATACCCATCCAGTTTCAGGGCAGGCTGAGGGGAGCCATCCAGCACCTGGCCTGGAAGCAATTCACGAGCGCACCGGCGGATGGGGCCCTGACCCGTCGGCGCATCGTTCAAATCTTGTCCGAATACCTCGTGAAGAAACAATTCGACGAGGACGACGCAGCTCAGACGGCCGAAGAGTTCATCCAGTTCTGCACCGGTCGCGCCTGGGTTCTCACCGATGTCGGAGCGACCGAAACCGAGCCGAGGTACGGGTTCACTCATCGCACGTTCCTCGAATACTTCGCCGCCGAACACCTGGTGCGCCAACATGCCACCATCAGCGGACTCTGGACCGAGCTGCTCCCGAGGATCACGGTCGGCGAATGGGAGGTCATCGGCCAGATCGCGATCCAGCTGTTCGACCGTAATGTCGAGGACGGCGCTGACCTGTTCGTCGCATTCGCGTTGTCGAAAATGCCGGACTCCCCCGAACACGGTTCCCGTGTCCGCGGCTTCCTCTCACGGACACTGGGCTTCTGCCAGCCCGGCCACCACACCGTGCGCGCCATCACGAAGGACGCCCTTGCCGCCTGTTTGAACACCGCCGTCGCCGATCGCCTGCGTTATGGGATGAGCTCACAGGTCTATGACGACCTGGATGCGGTGGACAACGCGTTGTTCGCGGCCATGTACGACAGTCTGCCCGCCAACCTCCCCATTGTCCGGCGGACCATCGTGGAAACGCTCGGCGCGGCCATTGACAATGGTGATGAAATCGCGATCTTCATCGCCTGCAACATCTCCAGGCATTTCACGAACGCGGACGAGAGCCGGGTGACCATCTGGAGAGACGTACAGCAAGAGCTGACCGAAACCCGCGCCGACGCACTTCGAGCCTGGATGGAACGATACGCCTGGTACGTGGATGGCCGAGTCAAGTCGATCCAAGACGGAGTAGCCTTGCACGGACCACACATTCTTTATCTGCGTGACTATTTTCTCACCGGATCCAGGTTCATTTTCATGCAATCTCGCCTATTCAACCTGAATAGCTGGGCCATCGATCGCGACGACGCCGAAGCGCTCTGCGCGCAAATGATCACGGCGCCGCTGCCCTGGTTCTCTTCCACCGCCTGGTGGCGAGACCACTCCAAGGACGAACGGCCCTACATGTGGCTTCGCGAATTCGGGTTGCGGACGGACGCCGCCGGATCGACATTGCGCCGGTTGCTCATGCTTCCGTACTTGGAGATGACAGCCGATCACGGGATGGTCGATCTGATTCCCGCCGTCGACAACCTGTGCACGGACCTGATCGAGGGACGCCTTAATGAGGGTTCGAGCCGCGCGGACGTGATGGTGGCGGTGCGACGCGCCGCCATGCCCGCCCCGGTACGAGCATTTCTCCGGAGGTGGGTGCACCGGGAGATCAGCGTGCTCCCACCTCCTGAGTGAACGGCCGCTCGAAGCCCTCAGCCGGGTCAGGTCATCGCGACCAGGGTCCGCCGCTTGCCCGTGAACGGCTCGCGTCCGTGCGCCATCAGCATGTTGTTGATCACCATGATGTCGCCCGGCTGCCACGGGAACGCGTAGCTGACCTCGTCGTACGCCGCCTTGATCGCGATCAGGTCCGCCTCCGGGATCGGCGAGCCGTCGGCGAAGTACGCGTTGCGGGGCAGGTCTTCCTCGGGGTACAGCTCCAGCAGCGCCTCGCTGACCTCCTCCCCCAGGCTCGAGACGTGGAACAGGTTGGCCTGGTTGAACCACACCATCGCGCCGGTGTGCGGTTCCGCGGCGAAGGACGGGCGCACGTGCCGCGTGCGCAGGCCCTCGTCGGTCCACTCGTACGTCTGTCCGTTGGCGGTGCAGTAGTCCTCCACCGCCTGCCGGTCGTCGGTCTGGAACGCGTCCTGCCAGGTCAGCCCGAGGCCTTCCCGGAACGCCCGGGTGTAGGCGATGCCGTCCGCGAACCGCTCGCGCAGGTCCGACGGCAGCAGGCGGTACATCGCGCGGCTGTCGGCGATCGGCGTCGCGCCACCGGTTTCGGCCGCCGTGTCGCACAGGAAGAACAGGCGCGCGGGCCAGTGCGCCGAGTACGAGTTCTCGTTGTGCATCGGGATCGACTCGGCGGGCGGGTACTCCGTCGAGGTGTAGATGTTGCCCTGGACCGCCGACCGCGGCGTCGACCGTTCCGTGTACGTCAGCAGCGAGCCGCCGATCTCCTCGGTGACCTGGTTGAACACCGTCAGATCAGCGGGCATCCCGCGCAGCAGGATCGCGCCGTGCTCGCGCAGCCGGTCCTGCAGCGCTTCGCGGTGCGCGCGCACCCAGTCCAGGCCCGTGGCCGCGTACACGGTGAGCTTGGTGTGTTCGTTGCCCTCGACGTGATGGGCACCGTCGAGGTTCGCCGCGAGTTCGGCGGTCATGACTCCTCCAGTTCGAATCGGATCAGCTTGGCGGCCTCGGCGTGCAGCGCGGCGAGGTCTTCGGTGTCGGCGAACCCCGCGGCGAGCACGTTCACCGCGTAGATCTCCTGGTCGTCGGTGAGCAGCTGGCCGGGGCGCACGATCGTGACGACCTCCAGGACCTCGGGCAGGTCGGCGACCTCGTCGGTGCCGTCGACGCGGACCAGCCGCCCGGTGCCCTCGGCATAGAAGATCAGGTAGCCCACCGGCACCGGCAGGCCCGCACCCCGTGCGGGCGGTGGCGTGCCCAGTGCCAGCGACACGGCCTCGGCGACGACGTCGATGCCGGTCGCGAGCTTCAGCAGCACCGGCTGGGCGCCGCCTGCCGGACGGCCCGCGTTCACCTCGACGATCACCGGGCCCAGCTCGGCGTCGTCGATCAGCTCCACGTGCGCGCAGGTGTTGTCCAGGCCCAGCGCGAGCGCGGCGGCCGTCGCCGCCGCGAACAGCCGTTCGGTGTCCTCTTCGGACAGTTCGAGCGGCGGGCAGACCATGCCCAGTTCGAATTTGCGCTCGTCGATCAGCGGCTTCTCCACCACGGCCACCGGCTCCGCGACGCCGTCGCGCACCAGGACGTCGACCGCGTACTCCGGGCCGCGCAGCAGGCCTTCGACGAGGAACACCTTCAGCGGGTCGATCGGCGACGGCCCGCCACCGATGAGCCGGTGGTACCGGGTGTCCTCCGACAGCGGCAACCGCTCGGCCAGCAGCCGGTACGCCGTCGCCAGTTCGTCCACAGTGGACACCGTGCGCACGAGATTGCTCGCAGCGCCGTTCACCGGCTTGACGATCGCCGGGAGCCCGACCACCGCGGCCACCGACGCCGCCTCGGACTCGGCGGAGATCAGGGCGCAGCGCGGCCCCGGCAACCCGGCCGCGGCGAGCACCTGCCGGACCGCGAACTTGTTGTGCGTCACGGTGAACACCGACGCCGGGCAGCGCGCGACGCCGAGCAGCTCGGCCGCACGGGCGACGCTCGCGATGATTCCCTCGGCGGCGGTCACCACCCCGGCCGGACGCGCGGTCCGCGCCCGGATCGCCTCGGCCACGGCTTCGGCGTCACGGACGTCGTCGACGAAGACGAAGCCGTCCACCAAGTCCGCCAGCTGTGCCTGCTCGGCCGGCTCCAGGGGCTGGGTGACCAGCTCGGCCCCCAGCCCGGCCGCGCGCACGGCTGCCACGACGTCGGCGATCCACTGCCCGGCGGTCTCCCGGACCACGAACGCGGTGTTCACACGTCCTCCAGGTCCAGCTGGACGAGCTTGCTCGCCTCCGCGTGCAGGGCGGCGAGGTCGTCGTGATCGGCGAACCCCGCCACGACGAGGTTGACCGCGTAGGTCTCCTGCTCGTCGGTGAGCACCTGTCCCGGCGAGACGGTGGTGACGACGTCGATCACCTCGGGCAGGTCGGCGATCTCGTCGAGCCCGCCGATCCGCGTCAACCGGCCCGAACCGGCCGCGTAGAGGATCAGCATGCCCAGCGGGATCGGCAGTTTCGCGGGTTCCCGCTCTGGCGGCGGGGCCCCCACCGCGAGCGCCGCCAGCTCGGCGAACACGTCGATGCCGGTGCGCAGCTTCGCCAGCAGCGGCATGATCGACCCGGCCGGGCGACCGGCGTTGACCTCGACGATCGTCGGGCCGCGGTCGGCGTCGTCGATCAGCTCGACGTGGGCGCAGGTGTTGTCGAGACCCAGCGCGCGGACCGCGGCGACCGCCGCCGCGGTGACCAGCTCGGCGCGGTCGCCGGTGAGCCCGGCGGGCGGGCACGACAGCGCCAGCTCGAACTTCCGCTCGTCGATCAGCGGCTTGTCGAGGATCTCGACCGGCTCGGCCACCCCGTCACGGACCAGCACGTCCACTGCGTACTCCGGGCCATGCAGGAACCCTTCTACGAGGAACGTCCGCGACGGGTCCAGTGTCCCCAGTGGACGGTGGTAGCGCGGGTCCGCGGACTCGGGCAGCCGCGCGGCCAGCAGCTCGTACGCGGCCGCCAGTTCATCCACAGTGGACACGACGCGGACGAGGTTGCTGCCCGCGCCGTTGACCGGTTTGACGATCGCCGGGAGCCCGACCGCCGAAGCCACCGACGCCGCCTCCGCGGCCGACGAGATCAGGGCGTGCGCGGGGCCGGGCAACCCGGCCGTGGCAAGGGCCTCCCGGACCGCGAACTTGTTCGCGCACAAGGCGAACACCGACGCCGGGCAGCGCGCCACCCCGAGCAGTTCCGCTGCCTGGGCGGTGCTCGCGATGGCGCCGTCCGAGCCGGTGAAGATGCCGGCCGGCGCGTCACCGGCGATCTCGCGGACCTTCGCCGCGACGGCTTCCGGGTCGTGGACGTCGTCGAGCGCGACGACGTCGTCCACCACACCTGTCAACGCGGCCCGCTCGGCCTCGTCCATCGGCGGGGCGAGCAGCACCACGCGGTGCCCGGCCGCCCGCACGGCAGGCGCGACCTCGCCGACCCAGTGCCCGCGGGCCTCCCTGACCAGCACTGCCGTACTCATGCGGCCTTCTTCCCCGCGAGCTTGCGCTCGCGTTCCTGCGCCCCGACCAGATCGTCGGGCAGCGAATCGGGCACCTCGGTGTCGAACCGGCGCAGCTGCCGCAGCGAGAACCCGCCCACGTTGATCAGCAGCAGGATCAGCGCGAAGACGACATAGGCGAGCCCGATGCCCCGGGTCTCCCCGGTGCCGAGCACGGTGCCGACCGACCCGGTCAGCGCGCCGCCCGGCGCCAGCAGCGGCGAGAACCAGCCGACGGCCAGCGGCGCCAGCACGGCGAACCCGATCGGCAGCGTCGACCACGTGATCGTCTGGTTGATCGCGAACACCCGGCCGTGGAACCGCTGCGGCACCTTGACCTGCACCAGCGTCGCGTAGATGCCCTGCGACACGGACATCGCGGCGGCCAGGAGGAACACCCCGGCCGCGACGACGATCAGCGACGGCCGCAGGCCCATCACCAGGCTGCCGAGCGCGATCCCGACGTTGCCGGCGAGCACGCCGACCATCCGCCGGTGCCGCGGGCCGCCCCACAGCGCCATCCCGATCCCGCCCGCCACCGCGCCGAGCGCCTCGGCCAGCGCCACCTGCGCGACGTCGGTGACCGAACCGAACGACAGCACGAGCGGCGAGACCAGCACCAGCGCGGGGGCGAGGAAGACGTTCGCCAGCGCGAAGTACAGCAGCATCGTGCGGAAGCCGCGGTGGTTCCACGAGTACCGCAGCCCGCCCGCGATCGCCGTCAGCAGCGGTTCGCGCGGGCGCCAGCCCAGCGTGTCCGGGAAGCGCACCAGCAGCAGGCCCACGATCGCGAACACGTAGCTCGCCATGTCCAGGATCAGGATGCCGGACAACTCGATCGCCGCCAGCAGCCCGGCCGCGAGCACCGGCATCAGCAGCTGGGCGAAACCGGTGGTCAGCTGCGCGAGGCCCATCGCGTGTCCGAGGTACTGCTTCGGCACCAGCTGCGCCACCGAGGACTGATAGGCGATGCGCTGGAACGACGAGGCCACCGACCCGAGCGGGATCAGCACGTAGAACAACCACAGCTGGACGTGCCCGGTGACCAGCACCAACGCCAGGGCCAGCTGGATCCCGCCCGCGATGCCGCTGGCCGCGATCATGATCCGCCGCCGGTCGCCGCGGTCGACCAGTGCGCCCGCCACCGGCAGGACGAGCACGCCGAACAGCAGCGCGAGCGCCCACAGCAGGCCGAGATCAGCGACCGAACCGGTGCGGGTGTAGAGCCAGATCGGCACCGCGAACGACGTCAGCGCCGAGCCGGTCGAGGACACCAGCTGCCCGATCGTGATCGTGACGAACCGGGCCATGCTCGGCCGCACCGCGGGTTTCTCGTCCACAGTGGACCGATGGGTCTCGTGTACCGCCCAGGCCGCGTCTTCGCCGCGGACCCGGACGTCGAGCTCGCCGGGATCGTCCAGCGCCGGATGCACGCGAGTGACGATCTCCGCGAGTTCTTCGGCCCGGTAGCGCAGGAAGAAGTGCCCGGCCTGGTCGAGCACCACGAGCGCGGTGGTGTCGGTGAGGAACTCCCATTCCCGGTATCGCTCGGCGTAGTAGTCGGTGACCGGGTCCTCGGAGCCGACGACCGACACGATCGGCGCGCGCAGTTTGGCCACGCGGGCGTCGAGCAGGCCGCTGAAGTACTCCTCGGCGGCACGGCTGTCGGCGCGCATGTTCGTGATGATCCGGTCGGCCTGCGCCGGGTCGAGGTCGTCGGTGTCGACGCCCATGCCCTTGAGCCAGTTCGAGTAGTACCGGTTGCTGCGCAGCTTCTCCAGCCGGGTGCGCAGCGTGCCCACCGCGCCCTTCATCCGGGCGAACGGGAAGATCGCGCCGATGTAGACGACCTCCAGCTCGCGGCCGCGTTCTTCGAGCAGCCGGGCGACGGCGACGGCGAGCGCGTTGCCGACACCGCAGTGGCCGTAGATGGCCAGCGGGCCGTCGATGCGGTCGAGGATCTCGCCTGCCAGCCGCTCGACCAGATCGTCGAAGGGCAGGGCCTCTTCGGACAGTCCGACGTCGTGGCCGGGGATGGCGACCGAGTAGAGCGAGTGGCCCTCCGGGAGCGCGTCGGCCAGCGGCTGGTAGACGATCGCGCTGCCGCCGCCGTAGGGGAAGCAGACGTAGTTCAGCGTCCGCTGCTTCGCCGGCTTGGTCAGTTCGTACAGCAGGTGCCGTGGCCGGTCGGCGCCGTCACCGTCCATGAAGGACGCCAGTTCGCGGATCGTGCGGTGCTGGAACAGGTCCATGACGCCGACCTGGCCGGCGCCCTCCTTGCCGATCCGCGCCACCACCTGGGTGGCCAGCATCGAGTGGCCGCCGAGGTCGAAGAAGTCGTCGTCGACGCCCAGTTCGTCCACTTTGAGCACGTCCCGCCAGATCCCGGCCAGCAGGATCTCGACCGGGTTCGACGGCGCGACCAGTTCCTTGGTCGCGTCCCGGGACGCGACCGGAGCGGGCAGCGCCTTGCGGTCGAGCTTGCCGTTCGGGGTGAGCGGCAGCTCGTCGAGCGCGACGAACGACGGCGGGACCATGTAGTCCGGGAGGCTCTGCTTGAGCGCCGTCCGCAGCGCGCCGGGCTCGGCGTCGCCGACGACGTACCCGACCAGCCGCTTGTCCCCCGGCGTGTCCTCGCGGACGATCACGGCGGCGTCGCGCACACCCGGCTGGGCGCGCAAGGTCGTCTCGATCTCCCCCAGTTCGATGCGGAGGCCGCGCAGCTTGACCTGGTGGTCGATCCGGCCGAGGAACGCGATCGTCCCGTCCGGGCGCCAGTGCGCGAGATCGCCGGTGCGGTACATCAGTCCACTGTGGAACGGGTCGGGCACGAACCGCTCGGCCGTCAGCTCCGGGCGATTGTGGTAGCCCAGGGCCAGACCGACACCGGCGATGTGCAGTTCGCCGGGCACACCGACCGGGCACGGCCGCCCCGCGCGGTCGAGGACGTAGATCCGGATGTTCTGGATCGGCGCCCCGATCGGCACCGACGCGACCTCGGCGAGCGCGGCGGGCGTGCAGTGCCAGGCGGTGACGTCGATGGCGGCTTCGGTCGGGCCGTAGAGGTTGTGCAGCTCGCAGTGCGGCAGCCGCCGGGTGAACTCGCGGGCGGCGTCGAGCGGCAGTTCCTCGCCGCTGCACACGACCCGCCGCAGCGCCGTGCAGGTCTCGACGCCTTGTTCGGCCAGGAACAGCGTGAGCATCGACGGCACGAAATGCGCGGTGGTGATGCCTTCCGACGCGAGCAGCTCACGCAGGTACGCGGCGTCCTTGTGGCCACCGGGTTCGGCGAGCACGAGCCGCGCGCCGGTGATCAGCGGCCAGAAGAACTCCCAGACCGACACGTCGAAACCGGCCGGGGTCTTCTGCAGCACCGAATCGGTGCCGTCGAGGCGGTACGCGCGCTGCATCCAGTCGAGCCGGTTGACGATGCCGCGGTGACCGTTGGGCACGCCTTTCGGCTGTCCGGTCGAGCCCGAGGTGTAGATGACGTACGCCGGGTCGTCCGGTCCGGCGAGCGCTTCGGGCGGGGTGCCCGGTTGCCCAGCCGTGTCGGGGTCGTCGGGGTCGTCTAGAACTATGACGGTCGCGTCACCCGGAGGCAGCGTTCCGCGCAACGCCGCCTGCGTCAGCACGACGGGCGCGGCCGCGTCCCGCAGCATGAACGCCAGCCGGTCGGCCGGGTACTCCGGGTCGAGCGGGACGTAAGCACCACCGGCTTTGAGCACGCCGAGGAGCGCGACGACCAGTTCGAACGACCGCTCCGCGAACACCCCGGTGAGCACGCCCGGCCCGACGCCGAGACCACGCAGCCGGTGCGCGAGCCGGTTGGCCCGCTCGTCCAGCTCGCGGTAGGTCAGCGACGCGCCGCGGAAGGTCACCGCGGGCGCGTCCGGCGTCCGGGCGGCCTGCTCCTCGACGAGCGCGTGCAACGTGGTCTGCGGGAACTCGGCCGTCGTGGCGTTCCAGCGCTCCAGGACGAGTTCGCGCTGCCCGGCGTCGAGAATGTCCAGTTCGGACAGTCGCCGGTCCGGGCCGTCGACGATCGAGCGCAGCAGCGTGACCAGCCGCCCGGCCATCCCGGCGACCGTGTCCTCGGTGAACAGCGCCGTGTTGTGCACGAACTTGCCGATCAGCCCGCGCTCGACCTCGATCGCGTGGAACTCGAAGTCGAACCGGGTCGCGGGCAGGTCCATCGGCAGCCAGCGGAAGTCCACAGCGGACTCTCCGGCCGCACCCATCCGGCCCATCTCGTAGTTCTGCAGCACGAACATCGCCTGGAACACCGGCGAGCGGCTGACGTCGCGGGGCACGCCGAGCGCGTTCACCAGCCGCTCGAACGGGACGTCGGCGTGCTCGAACGCGTCCAGCACGTGCCGCCGGGTGCGTTCGAGCAGCTCGGCGAACGACGGGTCGCCCGCCAGCTGGGCACGCAGGGGCAGCATGTTGATGAACATGCCCGCCACGCCCTCCAGCTCGGGCAGGCCGCGCCCGGCCGACGACGAGCCGATCGCGAAGTCCTCCTGACCCGAGTACCGCGCCAGCAGCACCTGGTACGCGGCCAGCAGGGTCATGAAGAGCGTGACTCCGTGCTCGCGGCTCAGCTCGCCGAGGGCCTGGACGAGGTCGCGCTCGACGAAGAACTCGTGGATCTCGCCGTCGAAGCTCTGCTTGGCGGGCCGGGGCCGGTCGGTGGGCAGCTCCAGGGGCTCGACCCCGTTGAGCTGAGCCCGCCAGTGATCCAGCTGCCGGTCGAGTTCGCCACCGGTGAGCGTGCGGCGTTGCCAGTGCGCGAAGTCGCCGTACCCGATGCTCAGCGCGGGCAGCTCGGCCGTGCCACCGGTGCTCAGGGCGTGGTACTGCGCGGCGAGGTCACGCAGCAGCAGGTCGACCGACCAGCCGTCGCCCACGATGTGGTGCGTGCACAAGACCAGCAGGTGCTCCTCGTCGGACACCCGGGCCAGCGTCGCCCGCAGCAGCGGGCCCGTGGCCAGGTCGAAGGTCTCGGCCGCGGCGGCGTCGACGGCGGCGCGAGCGGCTTCCTCGCTTCCCGTGTCCACGATGGACAGTGCGACCTTGACCGACGGTTCGATGTGGACGGTCGGCTGTCCGTCTTCCCCGGCCGGGAACCGCATCCGCAGCGCTTCGTGTCGTACCGGAAGAGTGTCCAAAGCGGACTGGAGCGCGGCGACGTCGAGCCTGCCGGTCAGCCGGATCGGCACCGGAATGTGGTAGGACCCGGTGCCCGGCGCGAACTGCTCCATGAACCAGACGCGTTCCTGCTGATACGACAGCGGGACGACGGCGTCGCCGGGGCGCGGCGTGATGGTCGCAGCGGGCTCCGTGCGCCGTCGCAGCCGCCGTTCGAGCAGCGCGCGGCGCGCGGCCGCGCTGGTTTCGTCGATCGTGGTCATGAGAGCTCGCCTTCGGCCAGCTGGCGCTGGACCTCTTCGTCGCTGAGCTGGTCGAGGTCCTCGGCGAGCCGCCGCTCGATTTCGGCGGCGAGCCCGGCGACGGTGGTGAGCGTGAACAGCCCCCGCACCGGGATGTCGACCTCAAGCTGTTTGCGGAGCCGGGCCATCGCGCGGATCGCCAGCAGCGAGTTGCCGCCACGGGCGAAGAAGTCGTCGTGCGCGCCGAGGTCGTCGACGCCGAGCAGCTCGCCGAGCACCTCGGCGACGAGTTCTTCGGCCGCGGTCCGGGGCGCGACGTACGCCGGCGCCTCGCCGGGTTCGGGGTCCGGCAGCGCGGCCCGGTCGAGCTTGCCGCTGGCCGCCATCGGCAGCGCGTCGAGCGTCACGAACCGGGTCGGCACCAGGTAGTCCGGCAAGGTCTTCCGCAGGGCGTCGGCCGCCCCCTCGGTGCTGCCGACGACGTAGCCGACGAGCGTGTCGCCGCGCACCGCCACGGCC
The DNA here is from genome assembly GCF_014654365.1 of Amycolatopsis oliviviridis. Classification (GTDB taxonomy): domain Bacteria; phylum Actinomycetota; class Actinomycetes; order Mycobacteriales; family Pseudonocardiaceae; genus Amycolatopsis; species Amycolatopsis oliviviridis. Next base: position 112,417 of record NZ_BNAY01000001.1, on the reverse strand, counting down.
GCGTCCCGTACCTCCGGCAGCTCGCGCAGCGCCGCTTCGACCTCGCCGGGCTCGATACGGTAGCCGCGCAGCTTCACCTGCTCGTCGGCGCGGCCGAGGTAGTCGAGCGTGCCGTCGCGACGCCAGCGGACGAGGTCGCCGGTCGCGTACATCCGGCCGGACGGTCCCTCGATGAACTTGCCCGCGGTCGAGTCCGGCAGCCCGCGGTAGCCGCGGGCGAGCTGCGGCCCGGCGACATACAGTTCGCCCGGGACGCCCGGCGGCACCGGCTGCCGTCGCTCGTCGAGGACGTACACGCGGGTGCCGGTCACCGGACGGCCGATCAGGACCGGACCGGACGGCAGTTCGTCCCCGGGTTCGATCCGGTGCACGACGCAGCCGACCGTGGCCTCGGTCGGGCCGTACTCGTTGACGACGAGCGTGCCGGGGTGCCGCTCCCGCCACGGCTGGACGGCCTCGGCGGTCAGCGCCTCGCCGCCGAGCACCAGCTCACCCGTCGGGAACAGCTCCTCGGAGAGGACGGCGAGGTGTGTCGGGGTCGCCTTGACGAACGTCGGCCTGCCTCCGTCGACCACCGCGCCCCCGGCGGTGAGGGTGCCGAGCAGCGTCGTCACGGTGAGGTCGAACGACGGCGACGTGTGCAGCAACGCCCGTCCGGCCAACCCGGGGTACGCCTCACGCGCCCACGCAAGGTACGTGTCGACGGCCCGATGCTCGACGTCGACGCCCTTGGGCCGCCCGGTCGAACCCGACGTGTAGATCACATAGGCGACGTCGCCCGGCCCGGCCGCCGGTTCCGGGTCCTCGGTGGCCGCGGCGGACCACTCGGCCGGGTCGTCCAGGGCCAGCGTCTTGGTGTCCAGTGTGGACTCTCCGGTGACCAGCGCGAACGGCACGCTCGCGTCCGCGAGGATCAGCGCTTGCCGCGGGGCCGGGTTGGCCGGGTCGAGCGGGACGTAGGCCGCGCCGCTCTTCAGCACCCCGAGCACACCGGTCAGCAGGTCCGCCGAGTTCGGCACGCACACGCCGACGACGGTGCCGGGACCGGCGCCCAGTTCACGCAGCCGGTGTGCGACGCGATTGGCCCGCGCGTTCAACTCGGCGTACGTCAGGCGAACCCCGCCGAAGTCGACGGCGGGCGCGTCCGGGGTCCGCCGCACCTGGGCCTCGAACCGGGCGTGCACGGGTGTCGCGTCCGAAGTGGACAGTTCTGCCGGGTTCCACCCGGTCAGGACGAGTTCGCGCTCGGCGTCCGACAGCAGCGGAAGGTCCGCGATCGACCGGGCCGGATCGGCCAGCGCCGCGACGAGCAGCCGCAGGTACCGCTCGGCCACGGCTTCGGCGGTCTCGCGGTCGAACAGGTCGGTGCGGTAGACGAGCCTGCCGTCCACGGCGCTCAGGTCGATCGCGATGTCGTCCTTCGCGGTGGCCGAGCGGATCGGCTCCAGCCCCGAGTCGGGCAGGAAGTTGAAGCCGAGCTGGTACAGCGCCTGCACGCCGGGGTCGCGCTCGATCCCGGCCGCCTCGGCGACCGTCTGGAACGGCACCTGGCTGTGATCGATCGCTTCCAGCAGCGTGGTCCGGACCCGGCCGACCAGTTCGGTGAACGCGGGCGCGCCCGAACAGTCGACGCGTACGGCCATCTGGTTGACGAACATGCCGATCAGGTCGGCCAGCTCGGGCAGGTCTCGGCCGGCGACCGGGACACCGACGACGACATCGTCCACTCTGGACAGTCGCGACAGGAGTGCCGCGTAACCGGCCAGCAGCACCATGAACGGCGACGCCGAGAGCTCCCGGCCCAGCTCGCCGACCCGGTCGATCAGTCCCTCCGGGAGGGCGAAGTCCACCTGATCACCGGCGAACGTCAGCTCCGACGGCCGCGGCCGGTCGGTGGGCAGGCAATGCACCGGCGGCAGCCCGGCGAGCTGCGTCCGCCAGTAGTCCAGCTGTTCACTGGACGCTTCGAGCTGCCCGCGCTGCCAGGCCGAGTAGTCCGGGTACTGGATGGCCAGCTCGGGCAGCTTCGGCTCGCGGCCCTCGAACACGGCGTCGCACGCCTCGCCCAGCTCGGCCCCCAGCACCCGCACCGAGCCGGCGTCGAACACCGTGTGGTGCACGACGAACGTGAGCACCCACTCGTCGTCGGCCACGCGGCACACCTGCGCCCGCCACGGCGGCGGCGAGTCGAGCGGGATGGCCGCGTGGGAGACCGCGCCGACGAGTTCGGCGAGCCGGTCACCGCGGGCGTCGGCGGGCAGGTCCCGCAGATCGTGCACCTCGGGCTCGATCGGCACCTCGGCGTGCACCACTTGCACGAGCGCGCCGCCGTCCATGCGGAACGACGTGCGCAGCGCCTCGTGCCGTCCGACGATGACGCCGAGCGCGGTGCGCCACTGCGCCGCGGTCAGCGGGCGGTCCAGCCGGGCCTGGCAGTGCAGGTTGTACACCGGGGACGCCGGGTCGAGCTGGCCGGACAACCAGATCCGCTCCTGCCCGAACGAGGCCGGAAACGTCCATTCCTTCGTGTCGCTCATGATTTCCTGTTCTCAGTGTCTGTTGGTCTGTCCACGCGTGCGCCCAGCCGGATCACGCGTGCGCCGAGCCGGATCACGCGTGCGTCCAGCCGGATCACGGCGCGGAATCCGGCCTCACGTGTGTTCGGACTCCAAGCACGCGTGTTCGGGCTCCAAGCACGCGTGTTCGGGCTCCAAGCACGCGTGTTCGCTGGGGTACGGACGCTTTCCGGACACATCTCGGCTCAGCGCTCGAGCTTGGGGATGGTGGTCCGGGCGGGTTCTGCGGGCGCCTCGGCCTTGCCGGCGCGCAGTTCCTCGATCCGCTCGGCCAGAGTGGCCACTGTGGACGCTTCGAACAGCGTCTTCATCGCCAGCCGCGTGCCGGTGGCCTTGCGCACCTGGGCGATGAGCTGGATCGCGACCAGCGAGTTGCCGCCGAGGGCGAAGAAGTCGTCGTGCACGCCGATCTTCTCCACACCGAGCAGCTCGGTCCACTGGCGGGCGATCTCGGCCTCCAGGTCGGTGCGAGGGGCGACGTAGTCGTCCTCCGACACCTTCACCGGCGCTTCGCCGGGTTCGTCGAGCTCCTCGGCGCTGACCCGGCGCTCGATCAGCTCCCGCACCGGGAGGGTGCTGATGATCACCTGCCCGCCGAGGCCCGGGGTCAGCGCCCGGACGAACGCCTCGGCGCCGTCCACCGGCCGGATCCCGGTCGACGTCGCCGCCGTGTCCACAGTGGACGAAGTGGACGCAGCGGACGCCGAAGTCAGACCGCCGCCGACGGCGTCCTGATCGACCTGGCGCAGCACGAAGTCCTCGATCGTGACGAGCACCCGGCCGCTGTCGTCGCACAGCGAGAGGTCGGCCGCCACCACCTGGTCGCCACCGGAGTCGCGGTAGCGCAGGTGACTGCGGAAACTCGCCGGGAGCACGTCGTGCACGACGATCCGGCCGTAGCTCATCGGCAGGTAGGTGCCGCTCCCCCGGCCGCGGCCGAACGCGGTCGCGACGTCCAGCAGTGCCGGGTGCAGCCCCCACGCGCCGGCGTCACCCGCCGCCGCCTCGGGAGCCGTGATCGTGGCCAGCTCCTCCAGTGCGCCGATGCGGTGTTCGCGCAGCGCGGCCCAGCGCGGGCCGAAGGTGACCATGCTGGTGCGGCCGGTGCCGAAGCCGTTCCCGTCGTCGATCGGCTCGGTCCGCCCGGTCACCGCCTCTATGTCCACAGTGGACGCCGCCTCGGCCGTGACCCATCCGGCGGATCCGCGCACGTGGGTCCGGCTCGCACCGGCGACGTGGCTGGTCACGGTGAAATCGTCGCCGTCGAACTCCACGCGGTACTCCGCGGTGGCGCCGTCCGGGACGCCGAACGGCTCCAGGAACGCGACGTCCCGCAGCTCGACGACGTGCCCGTCACCGGGCTTCGGCAGCGCCGCGGCCACCGCCGCGCGGACGGTCTCCAGGTGTCCCGTGCCCGGTACCACCGGCACCCCGGCGATCCGGTGCTCGTCGAGCAGCCAGTGCGTGGCCGCCGAGACGAGGCCGTGCGCGCCGTCCTCGCTGCGTGTGGTCAGCACGGGGTGCTCGACCGGGCCGAGTGCCCGCGACCGGGCGGTGCGGATCGTGGCCGGCGCGGCCACCTCCGCGGCCATGCCGACCTCGTCCCAGCCACCCCAGGCATGCGAGACCAGCCGCGCCCGCCAGCCGTGGCCGCCCCGCGCGTAGGCGTCGAGGAAGTTGTTGGCGGCGCAGTAGTCGACCTGCCCGATGCCACCGACCACCGCGGTGATCGACGAGCACAGCGCGACGAAGTCCATCGGCAGGTCGGCGAACGCCTCGGCGAGAGCCAGTGTCCCGGCGATCTTCGGGGCCAGCACGGCCTCGGCCGCGGCCCGCTCCTTCACCTCGGCGACACCTCCGCCGGGCATCCCGGCGGCGTGCACGATCCCGTCCAGGCCGCCGAACTCGCGCTCGGCCAGCTCACGCACCTCGCGCAGGCGCGCCGCGTCGGTGACGTCGGCGGCGACGACGTGCACCACCGCGCCCGCGGCCTCCATCCGCCGCACGGCGAGCATCGTGCGCCCGACGCGGTCGGTGCCGCCGTGCGCGGCCAGGTGCCCGTCCCACTCCAGCCTCGGCGGCAACCCGGTGCGGGCGAGCAGCACGAGCTTCGCCCGCAACCGGCGGGCAAGGTCCTCCGCGAGTGTGATGCCGATGCCGCCGGTCCCGCCCGTGATCAGATACCGGCCGCCGTCGGCCAGCACCGGCTCGGCGGTCGCGGGCAGTTCGAGCTGGGTGTGGTCCAGCACCCAGCGACGGCCGGCCCGCAGCGCGACCTCGGCCGCCGCGTCGGCCGGGCGGAACAGCTCGGCGACCGCGTCCTGCAGGCGGGCCGCGTCAGCGTCGACCACGTCGATCCGGCGCACCACCGTGCCCGGCGCCTCCAGCGGCACCACCCGGGCGATACCGGCGAGCGTGGCGTGCTCGGGGCGGGTCAGGTCGGTGCCGGTGACGTCTGCGGTGCCGGTGCTCAGCACGTCGATCCGCACCGGCTCGCCCCATGCCTGCACGAGGTTGAGCACACTGAAGAACCCGTGGTCCTGGGCGGCCATGCCGCGCTCGTCCCCGGCCAGCGTCCAGGCGTGCACGACCCGCTCGGGCCGGGCGGGCAGCGCGGCCACGAGCGCGTCGTAGTCCTCGCGTACCCCGGGACGCACGGTGAATCCGGTCTCCGCCGCGGTGAACCCGTCACCGGGACGCACCTCGGTGACCGTCACACCCGCGTCGCGCAGCAGTCCGGGCAGGACTCCGTCGGCGGTGAAGACGAGCGCGTTCGAGAAGGCCTCGTGTCTCAGATCCGGTTCGGCCTGCCGCCACGCCGGGACCGCGAACCACTCGGACAGGGGCAGCGGACCGCTCGACCGCGCGGGCCGGGCGTCCGTGACCGGATCCGGATCGACCCAGTACCGGGTGCGCGCGTACGGGTAGCCGGGCAGCGGTACCCGGTGGCCGGAAGCGCCGAAAGTCCGCGGTTCCAGGGAAACCCCGTTCGTCCACAAGAGACCGGCGGCGCCATACAGTGTTTCGACGTCGCCGATGCGCTCGGTGCGGCCCGGCAGGCTCGGCTGCGGCGCGGGCATCCCCTTCGGGACCTGGCCGCGGGCGAGCCCGGCCAGCTGATGACCCGGGCCGCATTCGAGGAGCGCCCAGCGGCCGCCGCGCGCGAACAGCGTCTTGACGCAGTCCCCGAACCGGACGGCCTGACGCAGGTGGGAGGCCCAGTAGGCGGGGTCGGCGGCCTGGGCGTCGGTGATCCAGTCGCCGGTGACGTTCGACAGGAACGGCAGCGCGGGCGCGGTGCGGGTGACGGCGGCGACGGCTTCGGTGAACTCGGCGAGGACCGGGTCCATCATCGGCGAGTGGAACGCGTGCGAGGTCACCAGCTCGCGGCACTGCACGCCGCTGGCCTTGAGCGTTGCCGCGAAGTCCGCGACCGCGTCCGACGGCCCGGCCACGACGCACGTGCCGGGTCCGTTCACCCCGGCTATCGCGAGGCTGCCCGGCAGCCGCGTGGCGACGCTCTCCTCGTCGAGCTGGACGGCCAGCATCGCCCCGGCGGGCATCGACTGCATCAGGCGGCCGCGCGTGGCGACCAGGTTCAGCGCGTCCGGCAGGGTGAAGACCCCGGCGACGGTGGCGGCGACGTACTCGCCGACCGAGTGGCCGATCATCGTCGCGGGCCGCACGCCCCAGCTCTGCCACAGCTTCGCCAGCGCGTACTCGACGACGAACAGCGCGGGCTGGGTCACGCGGGTTTCCCGCAGCGCCTGCTCGCCACCGGGTCGGAAGATCAGGTCGCGCAGCTCGGGCAGCCCGGGTTCGAGCAGCCGCAGGCACTCGTCGACGGCCGCGGCGAACACCGGCTCGGCCTCGTACAGCTCGGCGCCCATCCCGCCGTACTGGGAACCCTGTCCGGGGAAGAGGAACGCCACGTTCGTCTCCCCGGCCTGCGCGGACACTAGGCGCCGGGAGTCACGCAGCCCGTCGACCGCGTCCTCCGGGTCACGTGCGACGACGACCGCGCGGTGCGGGTACTCGGTGCGCCCGGCGGCCAGGGTGTGGGCCACGTCGGCGAGGTCGAGGTCGACGTCCCCGGCCAGCCGCTCGGCCAGCCGGTCGACCGCGGCCGAGAGTGCTTCCGCGGTGTTGGCCGACACCCGCAACAGGTGCGCCGGGTGCGGCGTCCGGCGCCGCTGAGGGACCGGCGCCTCCTCCAGCACGACGTGCGCGTTGGTGCCGCCGACGCCGAACGAGCTGACGCCCGCCCGCCGCGGCGCCGGGCCCGCCTCCCACTTCTTCACCTCACGCGCCGGGTAGAACGGACTCGCCGGGAAGTCGATACCCGGGTTGGGTTCGTGGTAGTTGACGGTCGGCGGGATCAGCCCGTGTTCCATGACGAGCACGGCCTTGATCAACGACACCACGCCCGCCGCCTGGGACAGGTGGCCGATGTTCGACTTCACCGAGCCGATCGCGCACCAGCCGGTGTCCGCGACCCCGTTTCCGTACACAGTGGACAGTGCGGTGATCTCGATCGGATCGCCCAGCGCGGTGCCGGTGCCGTGCGCCTCGACGTAGCCGATGGTGCGCGGATCGACACCGGCCATGCCGACGGCCTGCGCGACCGCCTCCGTCTGCCCGGACACACTGGGCGCGGAGAAGCCGACCTTGGTGGCGCCGTCGTTGTTGATCGCGTTGCCCAGCACGACACCCCGGATGTGGTCGCCGTCCTCGATCGCCTGCGACAGCCGCTTCACCAGCACGACCCCGACGCCGCTGCTCCAGACCGTGCCGTTGGCGTCCGCGTCGAACGCGCGCACGTGGCCGTCCGGTGAGGTGAAGCCTTCGACGCCCATGTAGCCGATGCCGTGCGGCATCTCGATGTTGACCCCGCCGGCCAGCGCCATGTCGCACTCGCCGTTGCGCAGCGCCTCGCAGGCCAGGTGCACCGCGACCAGGGACGTCGAGCAGGCGGTGAACACCGCGAGGCTCGGGCCGCGCAGGTTGAGCTTGTACGACACCGAGGTCGTCAGGTAGCTCGGCTGATTGCCGGTCGAGATGCCGATGCCGCCGTGCTGCGAGGCGAGGATCCGCTCGTTGCGCAGCAGGTTCTCCTTCAGGTAGCCGGTGCCCCCTGACCCGCCGTAGACGCCGATCGCGCCGTCGAAGCGGGCCGGGTCGTAGCCAGCGTCGGTCAGCGCGGCGTGGCACGACTGGAGGAACAGCCGATGCTGCGGGTCGGTGATCTCGGCCTCGCGGCTGGTCATGCCGAACAGCTCCGCGTCGAACTCGTCGAAGCCGTCGACCACGGCGGTGGCGTTCACCCAGCTCGGATCGTCCACGGTGTCCGGTGCGGCGCCGCGGGCGATCATCTCCTCGCGGGTGGCGGGCACGATCGACTCGACGCCGTCGACGAGGTTGCGCCAGAACTGCCACGCGTCACGCGCGCCGGGCACGCGTACGTCCAGTCCGACGATCGCGATCGGTTCGGCTCCGGGATCGCCGGTGCCGGTTTCGGGAAGGTGGGTCACGGTGGTGCTCCTATTCGGGACCGGCCGGGCCGGCGGTGCGACGGGGTCTTCTGGTCTGGATGCGGCCGCGGCGGGCCGCGACGCGTTCGGCGGCGCGGGCCAGCTCCGGAACGGCGCCACCGCCGCCGGAGTGCAGGTGCGCGGCGAGGGCACGGACGGTGGGGTGGCTGAACAGGTCGACCATCGGGATCCGGCGGGCGAGCCGGGCGGTGATCTGGGCGTGCACCCGGGCCAGGGCGAGCGAATGCCCGCCCACGTCGAAGAAGTTGTCGGTGTGCCCGACTTCGGCGACGCCGAGGACGTCGCACCAGGCACGGGCGATCACGGCCTCGGTCGTGGCGAGCGCCGCCGGGTCCGCGGTCACCGACGGCGGCTGTGCCAGCACGCGGATCGTCGCGGCGGGCGCGGCCGTGCGGACAGCCGCCCGCGGCAGCTCCGGCACGCTCGTCCCGACCGGCGCGTCCGGCGCCGCGGCCAGCGCGCCGAGCAGAGCGACGTAGTCCTCGGCGAGCCCGGCCATCCGGGCGTGGTCGAACAGGTCCGGGTTGTACAGCAGTTCGACGCCGTCGTCGTGGACGTACACCGTCAGGTCGAACGGTGACCCCGGCTTGTCGACCGGCAGCCACGCCGAGGCCACGCCGGGCAGGTCCAGCCGCGGCTCGGCGAAGTTCAGGACGTTGAACATCACCTGCACCAGCGGGGCGTGCGCGGGATCGCGGGGCACACCGAGTGCCTCGACGAGCCGCTCGACCGGCGCGGCCGGATGCGCGGTCGCGGCGAGGAGTTCCGCGCCGCCGTCGCGGACTTGCGTGGCGAAGTCCGCGGTGTCGTCGGCCCGCAACCGCACCGGCACGATGTCCACGAAGAACCCCGCGATCTCCTGGCACTCGGCGAGCTGCCGGTCCGCGACGACCGTGGCGACCAGGTGGTCGGTCGCGCCGGTGAGCCGTCGCAGCAGCTGGCCGAACGCGGCGAGCAGCACCCCGGCGCGCGTCGTGCCGGTGCGGGCGGCCAGCGCCCGGACCGACTCGGCGGCACCGTCCGGAAAGGACTGACGCAGGCTCGCGCCCCGGTAGGTCTGCACGGCCGGGCGCGGCCGGTCGCGCGGAATGTCCACTGTGGATGGCGCACCGGCGAGATGTCCGGTCCACCAGGCGACGTCGACGGCCTCCCGGCGTTCGTCACGTCCGGCCCGCCACACCGCGTAGTCCGCGTAGGACGCCACCGGCGGTGGCAGCGGCTCGCCCCGGTAGGCCGCCGACAGGTCGGCGCAGAGCAGGTCCTGCGACCAGCCGTCGAACACCGCGTGATGCAGCGTGAAGCCGAGCACGTGCTCCGTCTCGCCGAGCCGGTAGAGCCGCACGCGCCAGGGAGCCTCCCGGTCGAGGTGCACCGGCGTCGCGGCGTCGGCGGCCAGCCGGGCCCGCAGCCCGTCCTCGGTCACCGGCGCCACCGGCAGCGGAACGTCCGCCGTCGGCAGGCGATCCGCCAGCGGCACGCCGTCGACGGCCCGGATCCGCCAGCGGAGCACGTCGTGCCGCTCGGTGACCGCGCGCAAGGCGTGGCGCAGCGCGTCGACGTCCAGCGCGCCGGTCAGCCGGAACGCCATCGCGATGTTGTACGGCGCCGCGTCCGGGGCGAGCTGGTCGAGGAACCACAGCCGCCGCTGCGGCGGGGACAGCGCGGGCGCGTGCCCGGTGGTCAGCCCCGGCCCGGTCAGCGGCGTCGCGGCCGCGACCCGCCGGGTGAGCCCGTCGAGAGTGCCGCCCGCGAGGACGTCCTCCGTGGCGACGTCCGCGGCCAGCTCCGCCCGCAGCGCCGCGACCAGGCGCATCGCGGCGATCGAATTCCCGCCGGAGGCCAGGAAATCCGTCCCCGCGCCATCGCCGAGCACCCGCCGCCAGATCGCCGCGACCGCGCGTTCGGCCGGGGTGCCGAGCGGGCCGAGGTCCTCCCGTTGTCCCGCCAGCGCCGCTTCGGCCAGGTCGCGCAGCGCGGGCCGGTCGATCTTGCCGGTGACCGGGTTGACCGGCAGGCGGTCGAGCACCCGGACCGCGGCCGGGCACATCGCCGCGGTGAGCCGGTCCCGGCCGAGTTCGTCCACATCGGACGGTGCGGACGCCGGTGCCAGGAAGGCCACCAGCCGGGTGCCCGCCGGCCCGGGGACGGCCGTCACGGCGGCGGCCTCGACGTCCGGGTGAGTCATGAGCGCGGCCTCCACCTCGCCCAGCTCGATCCGCTGGCCGCGGACCTTCACCTGCCGGTCGGCGCGCCCGGCGAACTCGAGACGGCCGTCGGGCAGCTCGCGGGCCAGGTCGCCGGTGCGGTAGAGCCGCTCCCCCGGCACGATCGGGTCTTCGACGAACTTCGCGGCGGTCAGTTCCGGGCTGCCGAGGTAGCCGAGCGCGAGGCCCGGACCGCCGATGAGCAGTTCGCCGATCTCGCCGGGCGCGACCGGCCGCAGCTCGGCGTCCACGACGTACGCCCGGTGATTCGGCGTGGGACGGCCGAGCGGCAAGGGGTCGGCGGGGATGCCGGTGACCTCGTCGGTGACGACCACCACGGTGGTCTCGGTCGGGCCGTAGGCGTTGAAGAACCGTCTGCCGGGCAGCCAGCGCGCGGCGAGGTCCGCGGGCACCGGCTCGCCACCGCAGGCGACGACGCGCCAGCCGGGGACGGCCGCGGGGTCCACCATGGACAGCAGGGTCGGCGTGACGAAGCCCCACTCGACGTCGTGCTCGACGAGGAACCGCCGCAGCCGTTCGGGATCGGCCCGGTCGGCGGCGCCGGCGAGCTGGACCGATCCGCCGTGCGCCAGCGGGACGAACACGTCCATGGTGAAGGCGTCGAAGGCGAGTGAGGAGATGCCGAGCGCCCGGGCGCCGGGCCGGATCCCGAGGGCGGCGGCGAATCCGGTGACGAACGCGACCACGTTGCGGTGGCTGGTCAGCACGCCCTTGGGGCGGCCGGTGGAGCCGGAGGTGTAGAGGAGGTGGACGAGGTCGTCCGGCCCGGCGGGGCACTCGGCGGGCCCGTCCGCGGGCGGGGGAACGTCGAGAGCCTCGATGCCTTCCGTGGCCCCGAACTCGGCTTTCGCACAGTCGCCGACGACGAAGGAGATCCCGGCGTCCGCGGCGATTTCGGCCAGCCGGGCCTTCGGGCCGCCGGGTTCGAGCGGCACGTAGGCGGCCCCGGACAGCAGCACGCCCACGACGGTCGAGATCAGCTCCGGCCGCCGGTCGGCGCAGACGCCGACACGGGTGCCGGGCCCGGCACCCCGGGACCACAGCAGCCGGGCGACGCCGGTCGCCGACGCGACCAGTTCGCCATAGGTGAGCCGGGCGTCGCCCTGCCGGACGGCGACGGCGTCCGGGGTGCGCGCGGCCTGGGCGAGGATCAGCCCGGTGAGCGTGGTGTCCGGATAGGACAGTGGCGGGCCGTGGCCACCCGCGACGGGCAAGGTGTCGGTCACCGAGGGCTCTCCTGATCTGATGTGTGGTGAAGCGGTGGGTCGATCCAGTGCCGCTCCCGCTGGAACGGATAACCCGGCAACGGGACGCGGCCCGGTTCCCCGCCCGCGAACCGCGCGGCCCACTCGGCCTCGCCGCCCCCGGCCCAGTGGACGGCCAGGTCTCGCATCGCCCCGGCGGGTCCCTCGACGTCGGTTCCGTTCGCCAGCAACGCGTCGAGCGCGGCGACCGCCGACGCGACCGAGTCCGCCACCACGGCGGCCCGGCACGCGAACGTCCGCCGGACCGAAAGCGTGTACGCCGCGTCCCCGAGGTCCGGCGCGTCGGTGGCGAGCCGGTCACGCAGCCGGGACACCGCCTCGCGCAACGCTTTCGCGTCACGCGCGGACACCGGCAGGACGAACGGGCCGCTCACCGCCTGCCGTGGTGGGACGGCCGGGGCCTCTTCCACGATCACGTGCACGTTCGTGCCGCCCATGCCGAACGAGCTGACCCCGGCCACCCGCCGCTCGCGGACAGGCCAGTCGGTGGCCTTCGCCGGGACGTACCAGGGGCCGCCCGCCAGATCGACCTCCGGATGCGGGGCCGTGAAGTGCGGGCTCGGCGGGATGACGCCGTGCCGCACGGACAACACGGCCTTGATCAGCCCGGCGATGCCCGCCGCCGCGTCGAGGTGCCCGATGTTCGTCTTCACCGAGCCCAGCGCACACGTTTCGGGCAGCGTGTCCCCGTAGACGCGGTTGAGCGCGGCCACCTCGATCGCGTCACCCAGCGGGGTGCCGCTGCCGTGGGCTTCGAGCAGCGCGACCTCGTCCGGGGCGACCTCGGCGACGGCCATCGCCTCGGCCACGGCGGCCGCCTGTCCGGCCGGTCCCGGCACGGCGTAGCCCGCGCGGTCCGGGCCGTCGTTCGTGATCGCCCAGCCGGGCAGCACGGCGTAGACGTGGTCGCGGTCGGCGAGTGCGTCCGACAGGCGCCGCAGCACGAGCACCCCGGCGCCCGAGCTGAACCCGGCGCCCGCCGCGGCGACGTCGAACGCGCGGCACCGGCCGTCCGGCGAGACGAGCCCGCCGCCGCGGTATCGCGGCCACGTCACGCTCGCCCCGCCGGCCAGCGCGACGTCGCACCGATAGTCCGCGAGGCTCTGCGCGGCCAGCGCCACCGCCGCGAGCGAGCTGGAGCACGCGCTCTGCACGGCCACCGCCGGCCCGGTCAGCCCGAGCCGGTAGGCGACCTGGCCGGGCAGGTGGTCGGTGAGCTGGCGGCCGGTCAGCCGCCCCTCCCAGTCGTCCGGGTCGACGTCGCCGGTCACCGCCGGGTTGCCGAACAGGTGGAACAGGAAGTAGCGATTCACCGAGGCGGCCGTGAACACCCCGACCGGCCCGGTCTCGGCGGCGGGGTCGCGTCCCGCGTCCTCCAGTGCCTGCCACGCCGTTTCGAGGAACAGCCGGTGCTGCGGGTCGGTCCGCGCGGCTTCGTCGGCGGTGAACCCGAAGAACCCGGCGTCGAACTCCTCGACGCCTTCGATCCGGCCACCCGCCCGCACGTACGCCGGATCGGCACGCAGGCCCGGCCCGATGCCCAGCGCGGCCAGCTCGTCGTCGGCGTAGTCGTGGATCGAGTCGACGCCCGCGCAGAGGTTCCACCAGAACGAGGCGGCGTCCGGCGCGCCGGGGAACCGGCAGGCAAGCCCGACGACGGCGATGAGATCCCCGGTCTGCTCCTCGGCGGCACCAGGCAGCTGAGTGTCCGAAGTGGACTCCGTGAGCCAGGCGGCCTGCCCGGCGATCGTCGTGCGCTCGAACAGCGCGAGCAGCGGGACGTCCAGCTCGAACTCGTCGGCCAGCCGTACCTGCACCTGCCCGAGCCGCAGCGAGTCGCCGCCGGTGTCGAAGAACGCCTCGCTGCGCCCGACCCGGTCACGGCCCAGCACCTCGCACCAGATCCGGTGCACGCGTTCCTCGGCCGGGGTCAGCCGCTCGGCCGGGACGGTCGTCGTCGCCCGCGGGTCCGGGAGCGCCAGTTCGTCGAGTTTTCCGGTGACGGTCAGCGGAAAACCGTCCAGCACCGCGACGGCCACGGGTACCGAGTGGCCGGGCAGGACGTCCGCCAGCGCGGCCCGCAGCACCCGGCCGTCCGGACGCGGGCCGGCGGCGGTCACGTAGGCGAGCAGGTCGCCGTCGCGCACGATCGCGCGGGCTTCGGCCACGCCGGTCTGTTCGGCGAGCCGGGCCTCGATCTCGGCAGGCTCCACCCGGAAGCCGCGGATCTTGACCTGCCGGTCGAGCCTGCCGAGGCAGACGAGGTTCCCGTCCGGCAGCAGCCGGCCGAGGTCGCCGGTCCGGTAACGACGATCGCCGTCGGCGGTCACCCCGAACGCCGGGCTCGGCTGGTCGAGGTAGCCGTCGACGAGGTGCCGCCCGCGCACTTCGAGTTCGCCGCTGTCCAGCACCGTGAGCGTGAACCCGGGCAGCGCGCGCCCGATCGGCAGGGGCCCGTCGGCGTCCGGGCCCAGTTCGGCGGCGGTCGTCCGGTAGTGCGCGGCGAAGGTCACCTCGGTGGCGCCGTAGCCGTTGACGAACACGCACTCCGGCGCGAACCGGCCGCGGCGGACGTCGGCGTGGGTCGCCTGCTCGCCGCCGAGCAGCACGGTCCGCACGGACGGGAGGCCGGTCTCGCCGAGGACGTCGAGCAGGTGCCGGTAGACCGTGGGCGTCGAGTGGTAGACGGTCACCTCGTGCCGGGCCAGCTCGCGCGCGGCGTGGGCGAGGCCGTGCGCGCGCAGGTCGATCGGTACGAGCGCGGCTCCGCTGAGCAGGGCCGGGTAGAGGTCCGGGATCGCCGCGTCGAAGCCGAACGACGCGAGCAGGCTGAGCCGATCGGCCGCGGTGATGCCGAGCGCGGCGATCTGGTTGTCGACGACGTGCAGGAGGTTGCGGTGGGTCTGCGCGACGGCCTTCGGCCAGCCGGTGGACCCGGAGGTGAAGAGCACGTACGCCGGGCTGTCCGGATCGGATTCGGACACCGGGAGCGGCGCGGTCTCCGTGCCCGAGCGCACGAGCCGCGCGGATCCGTTGCGGCACAAGGACTCCGCCAGCTCGACGTACTCCGGGTCCGCGAGCACGGCGGTCACCCGCGCGGCCGCGAGCTGGTACTCGAGACGCTCCCGGGGAAAGGTCGGGTCCAGCGGGACGTAAGTGCAGCCCGCGGCGAGGGTGCCGAAGATCGCCGCGATCGCGGCGCTGCCGTGCCCGGTGACGAGCCCGACCCGATCCCCCGGCCGGACACCGGCGTCGCGCAACCGCAGCGCGCGCCCACCCGCGAGCCCGGCGAGCCGGGCGTAGGTGAGCCCGGTGCCATGCTCGAACACCGCGATCCGGTCGGGCGAGTGCCGGGCGTGCACGTCGAATCGGCTGATGCAGCCAGCTTGTGTCATCGGGCGTCGAGCACTCGCTCCGAGGTTTTTCGGGCGCGCGACAACAACGACGTGGACTTCATCTTGCTCCCCAGTGACCATTCAGGCGAAGAATTACGCAAGGTTAAGACGACCGGCCTCGCGGAGGAATACGAGTTCCTTCGATTTGGTTCGAATGGCCTATCGATCTTGGACCATACGATGCAGCAACCCAGGCGTTCCCGGCAAAGTGGCAGCAAAGTCAGTATTTTTCACCCGACCTCTGGCCACTATGGACATTCGATCGATTACGCTCGGTAATTGTCGGATATTAACCGACACCATACCGGAATACGCGTACAGAAAACCGTCGAAAAATTCGCCGAAATCGATTCAGAAATACGAGCCCGGCATCCCCACGCCAGTCATCCTTTGAGCCAATCGATGGCGATGGCGATGAGGACGGCGTTGAAGAAGAAGCTGACGACACTGTGGGCGATGACGCGGCGCCGCATCGGCCGGGTGGTGACGGTGACGTCGGAGACCGCGAAGGACGTCCCGATCGTGATGGCGAAGTAGAGGAACTCGGTGAACTGCGGCACCGGGCACTCCGGGAAGTCCAGCCCGCCGTCGGCGGCGTACTCCCGCGCGTAGAGCTGCGCGAACGCCGAATGCAACAGCAACCAGGACAACAGGATCGTCACCGCGGCGACCGCCTGAGCGGCCTGGCTGATGTCGTCCTCGCCGCGGTTCGCGATCACCATGAGACCACCGGCCAGCCCGGAGCAACTGATCATCAGGGCGAAAAGCTGCGTGTACCAGCGCGGGCCGGCGAGCGAGCGCAGATCCTCGGGGTCGCGGGCGGGCAGCTCGCGGCGCATCTCCACCCAGCCCGTGACCAGGTACCCGATCGCGACCAAGTCCCACGCCAGCAACGGGACGAGCGACGTCTTGTCCCGGAGGAACAAGACCAGCCAGACCACACCGAGGACGGCGAGGACCAGTTCGAGCAGCAACATCAGCTTCCGGGTCACGCCGTCATCGTCTCCCAGCCCGACACCGAGGGCGAAAGCACGGGGCGTCGGCGCAAGGATTCGGCCGGCGTCGATGACGCTCGGCTCAGTCGTGGTCGGGGATCCCGTGCAGGTGATGGTCGGCGGCGTTCATAACCTCGGCCAGCAGCCGCCGGACGTGCCCGCCGCGGGCGCGGTAGAGGATCCGGCGGCCGTCCCGGCGCTGGGAGACCAGCCCGGCCAGCTTGAGCTTGGCCAGGTGCTGGGACACCGCCGGACGCGCGATCGCGACCGCGGCCGCCAGCGACGCGACGTCGTACTCCTCCCCGCTGAGCAGCCACAGCATTCGCATCCTGGTCGGATCGGCCAGCATCCGCAGCGCCGTGGAGGCGGCTTCGACCTGGTCATCCGGCGGCAACCGGGTCCACTGGTCACCGGATTCGTCATGTGCGTACATGAGCACCTATCATGGAAGGGGCGTCGAGCACGAGGAGTGGTGAAACGTGTCCTTGCTCGGGCATCGGGACTACCGGCATCTGTTCGGGGCGCAGCTGGTCGCGCTGTTCGGCACTGGATTGACGACCGTAGCGCTCGGCCTGCTGGCCTACGACTTGGCCGGGGCCGGCGCCGGGGCCGTCCTGGGCACCGCGCTGGCCATCAAGATGATCACCTACGTCACGATCGCGCCACTCGCAGGCGCCTACGCCGACCGGGTACCGCGCCGCCTGTTCCTCGTCTCCCTGGACGCGGCCCGTGCGCTCGTGGTCCTCGCGCTGCCGTTCGTCGACCAGGTCTGGCAGATCTACGTCCTCATCGTCGTCCTGCAGTCCGCCTCGGCGGCGTTCACCCCGACCTTCCAGGCCGTCCTCCCCGACATCCTGCCCGGCGAGCGCGACTACACGAAGGCGCTGTCGCTGTCCCAGCTGGCCTCGACGATGGAAAGCCTGCTCAGCCCGCTCCTGGCCGCCGCCGTACTCAGCCTCGTGTCCTTCCACTGGCTGTTCACCGGCACCTCGATCGGCTTCGTCGCCTCAGCCGCCCTGGTCCTGAGCACCCGCATCCCCGACGCGACGCGCAGCCATCGTGGCGGGGCCTGGGACCGCACGGTGGCCGGGATCAAGGTGTTCGCCGCGACCCCGCGCCTACGGGGAACACTCGGCCTCGACCTGGTCGTCGCCGCGGTCGGCTCGGTAGTCATGGTCAACACCGTGAACTACGTCCAGGACACTTTGGGCCGGTCCCAAGCTGACGTCGCACTGCTGCTGGCCGGGAACGGCGTCGGCACCATCCTGGTCGCGCTCCTGCTCCCCCGCGTCCTCGGCCGGATCCCCGAACGCACCGTCATGCTCACCGGCGGCGGCACCCTCCTCGCGGGAATCCTCGGGGCGATCGCACTGTCCACTGCGGACACCGGCGACCGGCGTTGGGACGCCGCACTGGCCGTGTGGGCGGTCATCGGACTCGGCACCGGGCTGGTCCTCACCCCCATCGGCCGGGTCCTGCGCAGATCCAGCCACCCCGGCGACCGGCCCGCGATCTTCGCCGCCCAGTTCTCCCTCTCCCACGCCTGCTGGCTGCTCGCTTACCCCATCGCGGGATGGCTCGCCACCACAGCCGGCTTCACCATCACCTGGCTCGCTCTCGGCACCCTCGCACTACTCGGCCTCGCCGTCGCCGTCCGCGCCTGGCCGCGACACGACCCGCCGCGACTCGAACACACCCACCAGCACCCCGTCGACGCCGAGCATCTCGCGGACGCGGTGCGGGGCGACGACGGCGTCTGGCGGCACAGCCACGACTTCGTCATCGACGCCGAGCACCCCCGCTGGCCGGCGAACATCCGCTAGCCCGGCGATCGGCCGAATTCGTGGTCACGATTCCGTCGCGACAAAGCGCAGGTCGAAACGCTCACAGCAGCGGAGACCGACTGATTGGCCATGCGCCGCTCAAGACCGCGACGCAAGTCGAACGGCAGGGGGCCGGAGGCCATGGACGAACCGTCGGATATCGGGACGCTGACAGCAGCAGAGGAAGATCCGTCGCGGTCGGCTCGACGGCGCGAGCGGAAAGTCCGCAAACGCCGCTCGAAGTATCCGTGGAGCGAGACGGTGACCGAAGTCTTTCCGGTACACGCCGACCTGGTCGATCGAGCGGTGGCACGCGAAGGACGACGGTATCGCCGGTACGGCACCTGGCATATGAACTGGTTTCGCCTGACCGGGTTCATCGAGATCGTCTTGAGCGTGACTTTTCCCTTCATGGTCACGTTCCTGCCCACTGTCACCGTGGAGTCGAGCTACCAGAACCTGATTTTGACCGGCATCAGCGTCGGCATCGCCTTGGTGGGTTCGGTGCGAGCGTTCTACTCGTGGAATGAGAACTGGCGGTTGTATCGGACCCAGCGGCTCGCCGTGGAGATCATTGTCCGACGCTGGGAGTTGGCGCTGCTGGAGTTGACGCTTGCGCCCAAGCCGGATCGGGTACGGGCTCACGAAGAGACGAAGCAGGCGATCGACGATCTGAACCAGGTGTTGGAGTACGAGCAGGACACCATCACGGGTTCGGTTCGGCTGCCCGAAGAGATCTTGAAGCAGCGCCGTTCAGCCGCGGCGTCTGCCACCCAAGGAGCAGGAGGCACGTCTTGAGTCCGACAGCTACCGCTGATCCACGCCAAAGGGGCGACCGCAGCCGCGAAGTCCGGCGCGAACATCTGCGATGTGCAGCTGAACCCGCCCCGAAGGTAGTGCGAAAGCCACTTCCGCGACGGTGAACGTCGCGGAAGTGGCTTTCGCGGCACATCCCGGCATCACGCCACGGTTGATCCCTGGTTCGAAGAGCTCGCCTGCTGCTCGGCGATCCAGTCCCGGTACACCGTCACATCGGTCCAAATACCCAGGCCGCTGGCGCACTTCGGGTCCGTGTCACCATCGCGGCTCGTGGCACCGACCAGTTCCCATTCACCCGGCCTGCCCTTGATCTGCGGCCCGCCCGAGTCCCCGTAGCAGCCCATCGCGTCCGGTGTGTCGGAACCGGTGCAGATCTCCTTGCCCGTGGCCACATCGCGGCATTTCTCCGCCGGCATGACCTTGGTGTCCAGTTCCTGGAGGATCTCCGGCGCCCCGCAATTCTGCTCGACGCAGTGCTCACCCCAGCCGAGGATCCGAGTCGCCGTTCCCGCGTCGCCCAGGGCCTCGGCGATCTTGATCGGCTGCTCGGTCACGGGTTTGTCCAACCGCACCAGCGCGATGTCCCCGCCCGACGGCTTCTCCCCGCCGAAGTCCGGATGCACGATGATCCGGCTGACGCCGGTCTCGGTGCCCCCGCTGTTGTGCTGCCGCGCCCCGATCCTGGTCCTGATCTGCTCCGGCCGCGCTCCCTGCACGCAGTGCGCCGCTGTCACCACCCAGTCCTCGCTGATCAGCGAGCCGCCGCAAAAATGCCTCCCGCCCTGCTGCAACGACACCATGAACGAGTAGTCCTCGGTGGCGTCGTGCCCGCCGATGACGTAGGGCGTCGGCCCTTCGGCCGCCGCGGCGATCCCCGGTACCAGCACCGCTCCCAGCGCGGCCATCCCGGCCGCCAGTATCCCTGTCTTGCGAAACATTCTCGCGATCTCCCCGTAGATGACGAATTGCTGACAGTCGTCACGCTATGGGGTGAAGATCACCTCGGGATCGGCTCATCGGCCGGGCACGCATCGGCCAGATGGCCGATGCGACGTCCGATGAGAGAAGTCCCTTCTCCTCGCTGATCGCCCCCGGAGCGCCAGTCCGTGAAGGCCTCCTTGAGGGCCCCAGAGTCCCTCAAGGAGGCCTTCACGGACCAAGCACCGGCAGGGGCAGGAATGCCGCTAGTCGGGACGGCCGACTTGGGTGTTGGACAGGTCGAGGCCGATCGCGAAGTCCGCAGTGTAGCCGGTTCCTGCCTGCTGCGGACGCAGCAGCATTTGGGCCCCGCCGCTGCGGTAGATCGCGTCCCGGCTGTTGGTCGTGTCGGCCGGGCCTTTCCGCCGGTACGGGTCGGTCCGCAGATAGGCCGCGCCGAATTCGGGCGTGAAGTAAAGCTGCGAGGTGAACTCGTAGGGCCTGCCGTTGGTTCCGACGGTGCGTATTTTGATGTGGATATGCAGCGTACGCCCCGTGTACCAACCAGGAAGAATGGTGGTGAACCGGGCCACCCCCGCTTGGTCGGTGTTCTGGTAACCGCGCAGGAATCGACGGCCGGAGCTTCCCTGGGACGGAATGTCGGAGTACAGCCCGAGCGCGTCACACTGCCAGAGGTCGACCATCGCTCCCGGTAGTGGCGTGCACTGCTGCTGACGAATTTGCTGAACGGTGAAATTGATCGCCAGCGCGGTGCCGGCTACCGGTCTTCCAGTGGCTGGTTCAGTGCGGATATCGGAGCGATTGAGCCGTTCGTCTACGAAATACGGGCCCTCCATTTGCTCTGGCTTGACCACACAGTCCAGCGTGCAGATCTCGGGCGAACCCGAGGTGGAGGTGGCGGCATTCGCCGTGGCGGATCCGGCGACACCGAGGGTCACACCGGCGGCGCCGAGCAGAATCAACGCCTGCCGCCTGCCGAGAACCTGGCCTACCGGCTCATCATCGTCATGCATGAGGTTCCTTTTCGCCAAATGATGGGAGCGGGGAACTGAGCGCAACAGTGCTTTTGCTCGCAGGGTGCTGCGCGCCAACGAGTGTCCGCCGCGACTCGTCCATTGTCGAGAAAGTTCACTCTCGCGCATCATACTTCGAAGCGAGCAGTGCCTTTGATGGGCCGAATTCTCGACGCTGTTACGGCATTTCGCCTACGACTTTCGAAGTCCGGCTTGAGAAAGCCCGGTCACCGCTACCGGGTAATTGCGGCCCGGCGCCGGGTGTTTTTCGGGATGTGACAAGCCGATCTTGACTTCGAGCGCCGGTTCACGCGGATTCACATAGTTGGGTCCGACGACGTCCTGACACGCTTGCCGCACCAACAGGGAACCTCTCAAGGAGAATTCTCATGAACCATGAATCTGTTCGGCCGGTGCGGCTCGCCCGCCCCGGCATGGCGGCTCTCCTGGCGCTGCTCGCCGTGCTCGGGTTGGTGATCGGCGCGGGTCCGGCACAAGCCGGTTCGCCCGCGTCGCCCGTCCCCGTGGGGACGACCAAATCCATCACCGTGCCGCTGAACCTGCAGGGTAAAGACGACGTGACCACCAACGCCACCGTGACCGGCACCTGCGGCTCGATCTTTCTCAATCTCAAGCTCGCGAGCGTCAGGGAGACACAGATCACCTACGGCTACAAGAGCACTCAGGGACCGGTGAGTTCACACAAGCTGAACGGTGTGTACGTGAACATTCCCACCCGGCTCAGCGGCGTTTTCGGCGACTCGGGTTCCCCGAACACCGCGGATTTCCAGACCTCGACCACGGTGTTCACCGGGATCCCGTCGGCACCAGCGGCATTCCTGACCGTCGCGGTCACCACTCCGAACGGCCCGTGCATCGGTGCCGTCGGTGAAGCGCTTTTGTTCTGACCACCTGATTCGGCGGGCAACCTGGAGACATCCGGGTTGTCCGCCACTCACCTGCCCGCCGCGGCCCACGACACGACGGTGCTGAGCACCCGGATGCCGTGCGCGGTTCCCGGGTCGATCCCGGTCAGTTCCCGGATCCGGCGTAACCGGAAATCCAGCGTCCTGGCGTGGATGTGCAGCGACGCGGCGGCGCGGGGCCGGCTCAGGTCGTAGCGGTAGTAGGCGTCCAGAGTGCTCACCAAGTCGGGACCGCCGTCCAGCAGCCGGGCGAGGTCGTGCAACCAGCTGCCGATCTCCGGCAGTTCCGCCGCCCCCAGCTCCAGGAACACGTCACCGACGGTATGGAGGTGGCTCGGGGACCGTTCGGCCGGTGTCACCCTGCTGATCCGCACGGCCAGCGCGAACGCTTCGTCCAGCGTGCCGGGTGGACCGGTGGCCACGCCGACGGAACACGGCTGCCCGGCGATCTCGGCGACTTCCCGGATCAGGGCACCCGCCACCTCCCGTTCGCCGGCCGGGACGAGCGCGACGAACTCGTCCGGTTCACGCCAGGTGGCCGGGATCCCGTGCCGATCCCACGCCGCGTGCACGAGGTCGGACGGCGCGACGGGCGGGGCCGACGGCCGCACCACGATCACGAGGTAGCGGTCGGGCAGGCGGATGCCGCAGGAATCCGCGCAGACCGGCGCGTCCGGGTCGGCTTCGAGCGCCAGTTCGGCGAACCGCCGCACGCGCGCCAAGATCGGAAGATGTCTCCGGACACCGGTCGTATAGCCGAGGGTGTAGACCCGTTGGGCCACCGCCATCTGCGGGCTCAACCAGCCGAGCAACCGCATCCCGGCGTCCATGTCGCGGGGACCGGACGCCTCCCCGATCTCGCGCAGTGTCGCGGTGGTGTGCAGGGTGAGCAGACGGCGCACGGTCTCGAACGACATGCCGTCCTCGCCCCGGCGCAGGCCCATGGACTCGACCACCGCGAGGTCGTCGGCCGTCAGCGGGCCGCCCTCGGCGCCCAGCTCCACCGTCCGGGTCCTGGTGAACACCGCGAAGTCGAGCATCTCTTGGTGCTTGCGGGAATCCCGGGCGGCCGCGGCGCACTCCGGAAGCTCTTCCAGACACAGGTCCACGTACCTCTTGGCGTTGGCCTCCGCCCGGCTTCTCAACTGCCGCAACAGATCGCTCATGACGGTGCGGCCAGCGCCCGGTTCACCACCGTGCTCAGGATCCGGACGCCGCGGACGGACACCGGATCGAGGCCGGTGAGGTCACGCACCCGGCTCAGCCGGTAGTCCAGGGTCCTCGGATGGATGTTCAGCGACGCCGCGGTCCGCGACCGGCTCATGTCGTTGCGGTAGAAGGCATCCAGGGTGCCGACCAACCGCGGGCCGGTGGCGAGCCTGCCGGACACCTCGCGCAACCAGCCGTCGACCGGAGGCAATCTGTTCGCCCCGACCTCGGCGAACAGGTCGGTCAGGTAGTGCACGGTTCCCGGTGCCGGCCGGACCGGCGCCACCCGGCTGAGTTCCCGGGCGCCGGCGAACGCCGCCGCGACCCTGCCACCTGTCGCATGGCTCGCGCCGACCGCGACCGGAAGTCCTGTGCTCTCGACGAAATCCCGGACCATCCGCGCGGCGGCCGCCGCGTCGGCGACCACCGCCACGAACTCTCCCGGCTCCTCCCAGGACAGTGGGATCCGCTGCCGGGACAGCAGATGCCGCAACGCTTCCGCCCGGAACCGGTCGTCCGGTATCCGCGATTCACCGGGCACCCGGCATACGACGACCAGGGGCCGGTCGGGCACGGGCACCGCCAGGATCCCGGCCAGTTCGGCGGCCGCGGGATCGTCGGCGACGATCAGCCTCGTCAGCTGCCGCACGCGCTCGACCTCGGGCAGAACCGTTCCCTGCCCGAGGAGATAGCCGCGGGTGTAGGCGGCCGGCGCGGTCAGGCCCCGCGTCGGCCACCAGGCGAGCGTACGCATCACGTCGTCGAGATCGTGCCGGCCCGCGGCCTCGTCCACCTCCCGCAGCATCAGCGAGTGGTGCATCCGCAGGACGTCACGTTGCGCGGCGAACGAGATCCCACTGGCCGCGCGGTCCCGCCCGATCGCGGCGATGGACGACAGGTCGGCTTCCGTGAACGGCAGGTCCTCGGCGATCAGCGAGATCGTGCGGCGCCGGAGGAACACGGCGAAGTCCAGCATCGCCGCACGTGCCTTCGCGGTGATCGCGATCTCGCGGAAACCCGCCAGCTCCCGGACGTAGAGATCGACTGCACGCTCGCTGTTCGCGTCGATGCGGTCGCGCCAGCTCGCGAAGAGGTCCCCCATGGCTTCCCCTCCCTGGGTCGCCGGGTGGGGCACGGGCACCGCCAACCGGTCCGCGGATTCTGACCCGGCGCCCGATCCGAAACTGTTGGGGAAATGTTGTGGCGCCCGAAATGCCAAGATCACCGCTGACGGCAGTTGCTCGCGGGGACTTCGACGTATGCCTTACGCTCGACGAGCGCGGAGGTGATGAAGTGACGGATGAACAGCTGCTCATCGAATTCGCCCTGACCCGCCTGGACCATCCAGACCTCGACCTCGAGGAAGTGGCCACCCTGACCGTGCGGCGTCTCGGCGAGGACAGGATGCTGGATTTCGCCGGGCTCACTCTCGCCAGCCGCGGAGAACTGCGCGGGGCCGCGTTCCCCGCCGCTGTCGAACACGTCCTCCGGGTGGTCCTGACCTTGCGCGGACCGGACTAGGCGTCCGGCACGCGCCGGAGTACTCAGGGGGCTTTCATGGCCGGGGAATGTTGCGGAGGTTGGCCCTGGCGAGGTCGATCATCCGGCCGACACCGCCTTCGAGGACGACTTTGCTCGCGGCCAGCGCGAATCCGCCGAGCTGACCGGCGGTGATGTGCGGAGGGACGGACAGCGCGTTCGGGTCCGTCACGACGTCCACCAGCGCGGGACCGTCGTGACTCAACGCCTCCTTGAGGGCGGCACGCAGCCGCGTCGGATCGGTCACCCGCTCCGAACGCAGGCCGGCGCCGCGGGCGATGGCGGCGAAGTCGACCTGGCGGTGGTCGGTCTGGTAGTCGGGCAGGCCGTCGACCAGCATCTCCAGCTTGACCATGCCCAGTGAGGAGTTGTTGAACGTCACGATCTTGACCGGCAGATCGTGCAGGGCGACCGTCAGCAGCTCGCCGAGCAGCATGCCCAGTCCCCCGTCGCCGGACATCGACACGACCTGTCGTCCCGGGTAGGCGAACTGCGCGCCGATGGCGTGCGGCAGGGCGTTCGCCATCGTGCCGTGCAGGAACGAGCCGATGACCCGCCGCCGCCCGTTGGGTGTGAGGTAGCGGGCGGCCCAGACGTTGCACATGCCGGTGTCCACGGTGAAGATCGCGTCGTCGGCGGCGAGTTCGTCGAGAAGATCGGCGGCGAACTCGGGATGGATCGGCACGTGCCGTTCGACGTTGCGGGTGTAGGCATCGACGACCTGTTCGAGTGATTTGCAGTGCTCACGCAGCATGCGATCCAGGAACGCCCTGTCGGTCTTGCGCCGCAGGAGCGGCAGCACGGCTCGCAGGGTCTCGCGCACATCGCCGTGCACGGCCAGTTCCAAGGGGGTGCGCCTGCCGAGCCGGGTCGCGTCGTGGTCGATCTGCACGGTCCGGGCCTGCGGCAGGAAGGAGTCGTAAGGAAAGTCGGTGCCCAGCAGAAGAAGCAGGTCCGCGTCGTGCATGGCCCGGTAGCAGGCGCCGTAGCCGAGCAGGCCGCTCATCCCGACGTCGTAGGGATTGTCGTACTGGATCCACTCCTTGCCGCGCAGACTGTGGCCGACCGGTGCCTGGACCGCCCCGGCGAGTTCCATCACCTCGGCGTGCGCGCCGCGCACCCCGGCACCGGCGAACAGGGTGACGGTCTCGGCCTCGTTGATCAGCTCGGCGAGCCGCGCCACCTGCGGCTCGGGAGGCACGACCTTCCCGTGCTCGGTGACCGGCGCCCCGCTCCCGGTGGGCGAGGTGGCCGCGAGCTGCGCGACGTCGCCCGGCAGCACCAGCACCGACACCTCGCCGCGGGCCAGCGCGTGCTGCATGGCGATCCGCAGCACCCTGGGCATCTGGCCGGGCCCGCTGATCTGCTCGCAATACCCGCTGCAGTCGACGAACAACCGCTCCGGATGGGTCTCCTGGAAGAACCCGGTCCCGATCTGCCCGGACGGGATGTGCGAGGCGAGCGCGAGGACCGGGGCGCCCGTGCGGTGCGCGTCGTAGAGGCCCTGCACCAGGTGCGTGTTGCCGGGCCCGCAGCTGCCCGCGCACACCGCGAGCCGTCCGGTCAGCTGAGCCTCGGCGGCCGCCGCGAACGCGCCCGCCTCCTCGTTGCGCACGTGCACCCACTCGATACCCGGGGTACGCCGGATCGCGTCGACGACCGGATTCAGACTGTCACCGACCACGCCGTAGATCCGTTCCACCCCGGCCTGCACCAGGACCTGGACGAACTGCTCGGCGACATTGGGCTTGGCCATCAAGACCCCTTCGATGCGGCGGAGGAGGGAACACCTTCATGATCCACGCGACGAGCGTACGGCGCAGGTTCTGCGCGCGGGCGGGTGACGACCGCACCACTTCGTACCCCTCGGTGACCCGTGCACACCAGGCTCACCGACGGATCCGGGGCACCGCATCTGCCGGACCCTCTAGCCGCTACCGATCACTGTCAGGTCGGTCACGTACTTGACCGCAGCGATTCGCGCCATCTTCAGCTGCATCTCCAGAAGCTGGAGACGAAGTGTGTTCTGGCTGACGACGCCGTCGGCGATATCCTCAGACAGCTTGTCGTAAAGCGTCCGACTGAGGTTCGGCTGGACGACCACGACCTCGGTGGTCCCTTTGGCTCGACTCGCCTTCAGCTTCGACAGAAAGCCTTGCCGACGATCGTCGACACGCACTCCGTCGAACCAGCAGGCGGGTGCCTTGAGATTGGTGCTCGCCAGCCGGCTCGCAAGCCGCTCCTTGTCCAGGTAAAGCATGTTCTTCTGCGCTTGAGCGAGTACGACGTCGTAATCGATGACCTTCACGCCCCGAGTGGCGGCCCCATTACTCGAAGCCTTTACGTGAAATACGCGCAACAGGTTTTCCTCGTCGATATGGAAGAAGTCGGCGGCTTCGCCCGAACTGTCATCACAGATCAACCAGCCTTCGCTACAGTATTCCACCATCCAGGCGAACAGTGAATCGTCACCCGCTTCGGCGATCGCGGCGTGAATCTGCGTGGTCGACTGCAACCTCTTCGGCTTCTCTTTGGTGATGTCGAAACCGGCGAAGTCCTCCCACGCCCAGCCCGAGAACGGCGTAGGCGAATAGTCTTCCTTCCAGAGGCGCCCTGACGAGTACTTGTGGCCGGAAGCGAAGTAGACCTCGAGCAGCTGCCCGGTGTTCAAAGCCGCACAGACTTCGCGGGCTGCGGGCAGTGGCTCGCGGGCGTTCCTGTCGAACCCAACGTCGAGTTCGAACCGGTCGTCGAGTCGGGTGAGGCTCGCGGCCAGCTGGCCGCCGATCACGCCATCGGTTCCGACATCGAGTTTGAACTTGGTTCCCCTCGCACCTTCCTGGACACTGAGGACAGCGCGTTCAAGCAAGACAGCGGCGTCCTCGATCTCATCGCCACCCCGCAGTGACTCCGGCAAGGAGTCCAGATCGAGGGGAAGCACCTCGTAAGCTTCGGACACCTCGGTGAGGTCGAAAACCTCGCGTGCGGTGACCGGGAAAGCCGAGAACCCCGTGGGTGCCTCGATGACCTCAGCGGTGATGCCGAGAATCTCGCCCATCGTGAGGACGTAGGTGTGGAAGTCGGGCGAATCCTTGAACCAGATCTGCGAGTTGCTGACCGTGACACCGACCTTGCCTTTGAGATAGACAACCTCGGGACTGTCCGGCATCTCGCACCGTGCCGCGTCCCAGGCGAAGAACGCGTCCTCCACCGGGTCGAGCGCGACGCCCAGGTTGTCGCCTCCGATCGCTTTGCTCGCCGGCCGAAGCGTACTCCGGCGCTGGATCGACCTCATCCAGATGTTTTTGGCCGCACCTTGCATGAAGGCTTCCTCAAGAACGCCGGAAGCGAGTCGTCTCAGCGGTGGCCGGGGCGTCTTGTCCAGCTCTTTCTGGAGCCGGTCGAGCACAGTGCGGTCCGCGCGCACGGCAATCAGCTCATCCCGGCGCAGGGCGACGAGCAGCTCATGAGACACGTTGAAGTAGTCGGAAGTCGCCAGCACCCATCCCGGCCGACTCTGCTGTTGCCGGACAGAGCCGAAGAGCTGGTCGACCCGCAGCGACTCCAACGAGCCCACACCAGGTACGACTTCGTCACTTGCGAGGCTCAGTTCGCTCTCGGCCACGGTCCGGACGGTCGTCCCCTGCCGAGCACGACCTGGCTTTTTCAGAAGGCGGACCAGAGCACCGAACGCGAGTGCAGGGTCGCCGACGCACTGAAGCACGATGACCGACATGAACGGCTTGAGCTCGTTCCACGGCATCTCGTCGATCGTGGTGTTGAATTCGTTCGTCATGGCCAGTCACCACCCGACAGGTAGAACAATTACCTGATGCAACAAGGTTCACACTAGGAAGAGATCAACTTAAGATCGTCACGCTCAGCGGTCGCCACTGGTCGGCAAACGGCATTTTCCGCGCTGAGCAGGGGATATGTGACCATTCTTTGGCTACTTTTTGTCATGTTCCTGTGTGGACAATCCGTCCTTCAGAAGCTCTGGCGGTTGTAGCCGTCTCTATTTCAGAACCCTGCGGCCGCTCTCCACCGGCGTAACGGCAGGCTCTCGGCCGCCCAACGATGCAGGTGCCGCATCAGATGTTCAGGATTCGTCCCACAGTGGTTCGCTTGCCCTGGATCTCGGGCAAAGTCCCCCTCTCGGGCTCGATGCCCTGCTCCGGTCTATCGGCAGGACTTGCCGCAACAGTCGCCTCGACCCGCCGAAAGGGTGAACGTGTTCGGCGAGCGGGAGGTACGGCGATGACGCACCATGTGCTCAATTCGCCCTGCCTGGAGGTCACCGTGCCCGTGTCCCGCCGAACCGCGTTGCGATCCGTGGCCGGGGTCGCCGCCTTGGCCGCGAGCGCCGCGGCATGTTCGGGGGCGGAGGAAGGCCCGGCGGACGTGACAGCGACACCGAGCGTGGGGCCGTCCGCCACGCCTGCCGGCGAGGTCAGGTTCGGCGCGGAGTGGGAACCTCAGGCCCGGACGTTCATGTCGTGGCCCACCTCGGCGATCTGGGACGACCAGACCGCCGCGGTGCAGAACGACATCGCGGGACTCGCGCGGGCGATCAGGGGCCATCAGCCCGTGGTGATGTTCGCGCGGCCGGAGTTGGCCGAGGACGCTCGGCGCGCCTGCGGCGGCGAGGTCGAAGTCGTGCCCATCCCGGTGGACGACCTGTGGGCCCGTGACACGCTCCCGGTGTTCGTCGAGCAGGCCGGCAAGCTCAGGGGCGTGAACTTCAACTTCAGCGGTTGGGGCAACAAGCAGAACCCGCACGACAAGGACGCGGCCGCGGCGGCGGCGCTGCTGGAGAAATACGGGATCCCGGGCGTGCGGACCTGGCTCGTGGCCGAGGGCGGCTCGTTCGAGACCGACGGCAAGGGCACACTGCTCGTGACCGAGAGCTCGGTCGTGAACGACAATCGCAACCCGGGCAAGACGCGCGACCAGATCGAGGCCGAGCTCAAGAAAGTCCTCGGCGTCCGCAAGGTCATCTGGTTCGAGGGTGTCCGAGGCAAGGACATCACCGACGCCCACATCGACTGCCTGGTCCGCTTCGCCTCCCCCGGCGTGGTCCTGCTCGACCGTGCCTTCCCCGGAAGTGAACCCGATCATTGGTCACGTTCCGCCGATCAGGCCAAGCAGGTACTGGAAGGCAGCACGGACGCGCAGGACCAGCCGCTGAAGGTGGTCGAGCTCTTCCAGCCCGACCCGGACAAGATCACCGGCCGCGGGGACGCGTTCGTCTCCACGTACCTCAATTTCTACGTCGCCAACAAGGCCGTCGTCATCCCGAAGTTCGGCGACCCCTCCGCCGACGGCAAAGCGGCCCAGATCATGCGGGACACCTTCCCCGGTCGCGAAGTCGTCCAGGTCTCGATCGACGCCATCGCCGCGGGCGGCGGCGGCATTCACTGCGCCACCCACGACCAGCCCGACCTTCCCCCCGCGTAAGGCCGGGCTGCGGGCGTCAGGCCGCCTTGCGACGGTACGCGGCCGTCGCGAACACGTACGCGACCACGAGGATCCCGGCGCACCAGGCGAGAGCGGTCCAGATGCCGGTGCCGACCGGCTGCCCGCCGAGCAGGTCGCGGATCGTGTCGACGATGGAGGTCACCGGCTGGTGCTCGGCGAACCAGCGCACCGGGCCGGGCATGGTGCCGGTGGGAACGAAGGCGGAACTGAGGAACGGCAAGAAGATGAGCGGGTAGGAGAACGCGCTTCCGCCTTCGGCCGACTTCGCGGTGAGGCCGGCGATCACGGCGATCCAGGTCAGCGCCAGGGTGAACAGAAGCAGGATGCCGGTGACCGCGAACCAGGGCCCCGCTCCCGCGCTCGACCGGAACCCCATGAGGAGGGCGACACCCACGACGATCACGAGCGAGATCAGGTTCGAGACCATCGAGGTCAGCACGTGCGCCCACAGCACACCGGATCGTGCGATCGGCAGGGACTGGAAACGCTCGAAGATCCCGCTTTTCAGGTCGGTGAAGAGCCGGACCGAGGTGTAGGCGACGCCCGACGCGATCGTGATCAGCAGGATGCCGGGCAGCATGTAGTTCACGTACGAGCCCGGACCGGTGTCGATCGCGCCGCCGAACACGTAGACGAACATCAGCATCATGGCGACCGGCATGATCGCGGTCGTGATGATGGTGTCCGGGCTGCGGGTGACATGGCGCAGCGACCGTCCTGTCAGGACAGTGGTGTCACCGAGGACATGAGTGGCCATCGTCGTTTCCTCACTTTTCCGTGCGGACTGAGGCGCTCTTGCGTTCGCCGCCGACGATGGCGAAGAAGACGTCCTCGAGGGTCGGTTGCTTCTCGACGTACTCGACTTCGGCGGGCGGGAGAAGCCGTTTGAGTTCAGCGAGGGTGCCGTTCACGATGATCCTGCCTTCGTGGAGGATCGCGATCCTGTCCGCGAGCTGTTCGGCCTCCTCCAGGTACTGCGTGGTGAGCAGCACCGTCGTGCCCCGCCCGGCGAGTTCCTTGACCGCCTGCCACACCTCGACGCGCGCCTGCGGATCGAGTCCGGTGGTCGGCTCGTCCAGGAAGATCACCGGCGGATTCCCGATGAGGCTCATGGCGATGTCCAGCCGGCGGCGCATGCCCCCGGAATACGTGGACACCTTCCGCGCGGCCGCGTCGGTCAGAGAGAAGCGCTCCAGCAGGTCGTCCGCGATCTTGCCCGGGCGGCTCAGGTGCCGCAGCCTGGCCACCAGCACCAGGTTCTCCCGGCCACTGAGGATTTCGTCGACGGCGGCGAACTGCCCGGTGAGGCTGATGGATTCCCGGACGTTCGCCGGTTGCGTCGCGAGGTCGAACCCGCCGACGCTGGCCACTCCCCCATCCGCTTTGAGCAAGGTGGACAGGATCCTCACGACCGTGGTCTTGCCCGCCCCGTTGGAGCCGAGCAAAGCGAAGATACCGCCCCGCGCCACGCTGAAGTCCACCCCGCGCAGCACCCGCGACTTCCCGTACGACTTCTCCAGTCCCCGCACCTCGATCGCCGGGGCTTGCCGTGCCGTCATCAGGCGGTCCCGCTTTCTTTCCCGACGGCCCGATCGATGGCGCTGACCAGTCTTTCCTGTTCCCGCGCGACGTATCCGCCCTTCCCGTAGTTCCGGATCAGCTCCTCGACGAACTCGACCGGGTCGTTCCCGACGATCTCGCGGATCGGGGTTCCGTCCGCCGCGGCCCGCTCGAACAGATCGGCGACGTCCTCGAACAGCGAAGCCGCGTTGCCACCGTCCATCGGCCCGAAGTGCATCAGGTACCGCTCGATCCCCTCGACCGCCGTGCGGTAGTTCGGCGGAAGCTGCCGCACGCGGGCCTTGTACTGCCGCCACCGCCGTTTGTCGCCGATCACCAGTGAAAGGAACTTCGAGATGAAGTTGCCCTCTTCCGTATCAGGCATGGTCACTTTTCCCCTTCGCGAAGGTGTTCCAGTCGCTCGACGAGGAAGCCCCAGGTCTTCCAGAACTCGTCGAGGTAGTGCCGTCCTTGAGCGTTGAGCGAATACACCTTGCGCGGCGGGCCCTTCTCCGACGGGACCTTCTCCACGTCGACCAGCCCGCGCCGCTCGAACCTGACCAGCAGCGCGTAGACGGTGCCCTCGGCGATATCGGCGAAACCCAGGTCGCGCAGCCACGCCGTGATCTCGTAGCCGTACGCGGACCGGCCGGACAGGATCGCCAGGACGACCCCCTCCAGCACGCCCTTGAGCATCTCCGTCATCTGCCTGCCCACCGGCCGCCTCCTGGTACTCAACACTACTTACTACCGCTACATAGTAACACTGAATAGCGGCGCCACAAGTGATGTCGATCCCGACCAGGATGCTGATCTTGGCCGTCGCCGGTAATGTCCGCTTCATGAGCGACGCGCCGCCGACCCCTTCCGAGGCCTTCGACCTTCTGCTCACCGGCAACCGGCGGTTCATCGCCGGAACACCCGAGCACCCGAACCAGGACGCCACCCGCCGCGCCGAAACAGCCCCAGGACAGCGCCCCTTCGCCGTCCTCTTCGGCTGTTCCGACTCGCGGCTGGCCGCCGAGATCATCTTCGACCGTGGGCTGGGCGACCTGTTCGTCGTCCGCACCGCGGGCCACGTCGCCGGTTCGGAGGTGCTGGGCAGCATCGAGTACGCCGTCAGCGTCCTCGAATGCCCCCTCGTCGTCGTGCTGGGTCACGACTCCTGTGGCGCCGTCGCCGCGACCCGCGCGGCGCTGACCGAAGGACTCGGCACCAACAGCTTCGTCCGCGACGTCATCGAACGGGTCACCCCGAGCATCCTCGCCGCCCGCGCCGCCGGGCTCACCACCGACGACGACATCATCGACGAGCACATCCGCCACACCGTCGACCTCCTGGCCGACCGCTCCCGCCTGCTCGCCGACAAGATCGAAGCCGGGGAAACCGCGATCGCCGGACTGTCCTACCGCCTGGCCGACGGCAGTGCCCGCGTCGTCACCACCCGCGGAAAGATCTCTTGAACTGAGGCCGGCGGCGTTGTGAAAGCCACTTTCACAACGTCCGAAGTACATGAAGGCCCCCTTCCTTGCACCTATCGCAAGGAAGGGGGCCTTCATGTACTTGGGAAGGGAAGGTGTGAAGGTCGAGTTTCCTCGGCTGAGCCGAGGGAAGGGGTCCTTCACGCGCGGTCGCCGTGACTGCCGGTGCATATGGGGCGACCGTGACGATCCCAAGTCCGTGGTGGCCCGGCGCCAAGCCGTACATGGGCGCCAGCACCGACGGCACGGCGTAGAACTTGATCTTCGGCTACTACGGCTTCGGGCGGGTCTTCGGCGGTGAAGGCAACGGATCGAGCGGCACTGCACGGCCGTCGACCCCGCGGCCTACGGCGGGCGGGCCCCCACAGCGGGACGAGCAGGCCGGGCCGATGAACCTGGCACAGACCCTGTATGAATGCCGTTCCTGAAATACGCCACCGGACGGCCTCCTGGGTGACACCGAGGAGCCGTCCGGCGGGGGCCTACTCCGGTTTGGTGAAGTCGCCCCGGGTCCAGCGGCGTTCGGCGGATTCCCAGTCGATGTCCTTGAACCAGGAAAGGCGCTCGACGGCTTTGTCCCATGAGTAGGTCCGGGCCGAGCGCAAGGTCCGCGAGGACCGGCTGCTGGAGATCTCCAGGAAATACTGGTCGCGGAAACCGATCTTCCCTTCGCGTTCCCACGCTGCCGGGACGAGGGCGACCGTGACCCGGTCGGCCAGGGGATGGCGCATGGCTACGATGGCTTCGGTGCCGTCTTCCGGGCACCGAAGATCTTCGGACGGCGGCTCGGAAAGTCCTTCCTCGACCAGCCGCCACCACACGTGGCTGTCCTCGCACTGCATCATCCACCACATGGCCGCCTACCTTATCGACCGATGTACGACGTGCGGGGCAGGTCGGGATAGAAGAAGTGGAGCTTGTGATTGGTCCCGTTCCCCCAGACGTTGACGTGCGGTCCGACCTTTCCGTCGTTACCCCCGAAGTCGTGCCCCATCCGGTCGTCGCGCCAGCCGATATTGCCGTCGTGGCTCTGGCGTCCGATGACTCCGTTCGGGCTCATCCACTTGTCCCCGCGGAAATCGCTCATGCGGATCGCCTGCGTACCGTGGCCCATGTCCCCGACATACTCGGCAGCCGCCTGACGCGCGGCCTTCCGGCTGGGGAACATGTAGCCGCCGGCTTTCGCCCCGGAGGTGTGCGGCTGACCGCCGTACTTGTTCACGGCGTTGTTGAGCCGTCCCTCCGGGCAGGTGGCGAGACCGAACGGGTCGACGAGCACCTGCGGGTTCGGAACGTAGCTGTGCGGCTGGAAACCTCCGCCCAGCCCCAGCGGGTCCGCGCTGCCGTATCGCCCGGTCGAAGGGTCGTAGTGGCGAAAGAAGTTGTAGTCGAACCCGGTTTCCCGGTCGTGGTACTGGCCGGCGAACCGCAGCGGGGTGGACACCCCGGTGCCGCTCTGCTCGATCGTCTCGCCCCACAGCGTGGCCCGCCGATGCCAGGCGATCCCGCCCCGCTCGCCGACGAGTTCGGCGGGGGTGCCCGCCAGATCGGTCACGATCCCGTAGAACTGCTCGTCCACCCACTGCTGCGGAGCGTTGCGCAGGAACGAACGCTCGTGCTGCAGCAGCGGCCGGAACGACTCCGGCTCGTACTCCCACGCGGTCACCCGCACCTGACCCGACGGGACGCTGTGCGCCTGTTCCGTCACCACGGCGCCGTCCCAGGCGAAGTCGACCTGCTCGGCGACCGAACCGTCCGGGTTCAGCCGCTGCTTGGCCACCCGCCTGCCCATCGGGTCGTACCGGTACCGCCACTGGGTGCCGTCCGGTGTGCGCACCCCGGTCAGCCGGTCCTCGGAATCCCAGGTGTACTGCCAGGTGTCGGGCTTGTGCGACAAGCGTTTCCGCTGACGCAGCACGAGACGGCCCTGACCGTCGTAGCCGTAGCGGACGCCGCCCGCCCGCAGCAGCAGACTGCCGCGGTACTCCCGTTCGCCGGTCTCCTCCGCCGGTACCCCGCCAGGGGCCTGTGGCCACACCGCGGCGGTCAGGTTGCCCGCCGCGTCGTAGACGTAGCGCTCGGTCCAGTTCGCCCCGCTCACCTGGGTGACCCGGTCGGCCCGGTCGTGGGTGAACACGCGGGACCCGGTGAGCCGGTCGTGCACGGCGGTCGCCTCGGCACCGGCGGCGTACTCGTAGGACCGTTGCTGCAGCACGTTCCCGCCGGTCGCGGTGAGCACCTGAGTGCTCAGCCGGTGCTGCTCGTCCCAACCCTGGGACAGGAAGACCTGATCGCCGAAGCTGCGCTGGATCTCCTGCCCCGCGGCGTCGTGGCCGAAGCGCATCAGCCTGCCGGCCGACCGCAGCGCCGTCGGATGACCGGCGGCGTCGAACTCCCACGCCGACGCCACGCCCGACGGGGTCTGCCGCCGCACCCGCCGTCCCACCGCGTCGTAACCCGAGAGCACGGCCCGGCCGTTGATGCTCTCGGAGACGACCTGGCCGAGCGCGTCCCGCTGGATCGCTACGTGGGTCTCGGCATCGCGGGCTTCGACGAGCCTGCCCATTGGGTCGTACCGGAAGGCCGCGCTCGTCGTGGCGTTGGTCCGTTCGGCGATGTTGCCCAGCGGATCGTAGGCGAGCCGGGTGACTTCCCCGGCACCGTTGGTGCGCTCGACGAGCTGACCGGCCGCGTCGTGCCGGTACCGGATCGTGCGGTTGTTGAAATCCGTCTCGGCGATCGTGTTCCCGGCCGGGTCGTACTCGTAGCGCCAGACCAGCCCCTGCTCGTTCGTGACGCTCACCAGCTGCCGCTCGGTGTCGTAGCCGAAGCTCAGCGTGCTGCCGTCCGGACTTGTCTGCATGGACGGCAGGTCGAAGTGCGTGACCTCGATCCTGGTCGTCCGCGCCTGCCTGTCGGTGTACTCGCGCAGGTTTCCCTCGCCGTCGTAGGTCCACCGCTCGCTGGTGCCGTCCGCCCATTCGCGCCAGGCCGGTTTGCCGTCCGTGGTCCAGCCGAGCCGGGTCCGCTCGCCCAGCGGGTCGGTGACGGAGCTGACCCGGCCGAACCGGTCGCGCTCGTACCGGATGGTCGCGCCGAGCGGGTCGGTGAGGGCGACCGGGAGTCCGGCGTCGTCGGTGCTCATCCGCCAGACGTGCCCCAGCGCGTCGGTGACGGTGCCGAGCCTGCCCCGCTCGTCGTGGCCGAAGGTCGTCACCGCCCCGGCCGCGTCGGTGAGCCGGGCGAGGTTGCCGTGCTCGTCGTACTCGCGGCGGATCACCGCGCCGTCCGGTTGGACGATGGTGACCGGCAGCCCGAGATCGCCG
The DNA here is from genome assembly GCF_014654365.1 of Amycolatopsis oliviviridis. GTDB lineage: Bacteria > Actinomycetota > Actinomycetes > Mycobacteriales > Pseudonocardiaceae > Amycolatopsis > Amycolatopsis oliviviridis. The sequence goes on along the minus strand of NZ_BNAY01000001.1, from coordinate 76,296 downwards.
TACTCGAACCGGGTCTGCGAACCGTCGGGCCGGGTCACGACGGTGGGGTTGCCCGCGTCGTCGTAGTCGAAGCGGCTCGTGCGGCCCAGCGGGTCCGTCCGCCGGAGCAGGCGGTCGAAGCGGTCCCACTCGGACACGATCGCCGCGCCGAGCGGATCGGCCTCGCGGACCACCTGGCCGGCTTCGTTCATCTGGAAAACGCTGCGGTGACCCAGCGAATCCGTGAAATACGTGATGCGGTTCTCGGTGTCGTACTCCAGGTTGCTGGACAGGAACCCGCCCGATCCCTCGGTGCGCACGCACCGGCCCGCGCCGTCGTAGACGTAGCGGTACCACTTGTCGTTGCGGTCGGTCCACCCGACGATCCGGCCCTCGGCGTCGTAGTCGAAGCGAAGGGGCAGCCCGGAGGAATTGATCACTTCGGTGAGCCGGCCCGCCGTGTAGCCGTACCGCATGAGTTCGGTTTCACCGCCGTCGGCGGCGATCGCGTGCAGGGCCGTGACCAGGTCGCCGGAGGTCTCGACGCGAATGCGGTACCCGCCGCTGTGCGTGATCTCCCGCGGCACTCCCCGCTCGTCGTAGCCGAAGTCGATCCGGTTGCCGTTGCGGTCGGCGATCGAGGCCAGCGGAAGCACCGCCGCACCCGGCTCGAAGGACAGGGTCAGCGCTTGGGAGCTGTCCTCGATCAGGTAACCGCCGTCTTCGCCGCGACGTAGCGTGCGTGCCGGTCCCTGGTCGCTGGACACCGCGGAACCGGGGGCGGGCAGCGGAAAGTGCTGCAGGGTCCCGTCCGAGGCGGCGAAGCTGACGCCGGAATCGTCCACCTCCAGCCGTTGGTCCACTGTGGACACCCAGCTCGTCCCGAACCACCGTCCGGCCCGGTGGTTCGAGAAGTGCGTGCGCTCGAAGACCAGCGGGAGCACGCCGAGGAACTCGGCGTCGGTCTGGTCGAGCACCATCTGCCCGGTCGACACGTCGATCGGGTCGGTCACGCACCGCGTGTTGTCCGGAGAACGCGGGTTCGGCTTCTCGCCACGCAGTCCGTCGCCACCGCGCGAGCCCGACGGACCGGTGCCGCCGCGGGAACCGCCCCCGCCGCGAGAACCACCGCCTCCATGGGAGCCGCCGCCCGCGGGCGGGGAGTCGTGACCGCCGGAAGACTGGCCGCCGCCCTGTCCCCCGCCCTGCCCGTCCTTACCGCCGCCATGGTTCCCGCCGCCGGAGGCGCTGCTCGACGAGGTGCCGTCATTGCCGCCGCCCTTGCCCGGCGGCGGGGAGCCGGAGGGGGTGACCCCGTCGTCCCCGTCCTTGCCGCCTTTACCGCCATTGCCGCCCTTCGGGTCGTCGATGCCCTTGGGCTTGGCCGACGGCTTGGGCTTGCCGCCCTTGATCCCCTTGAGCGCCTTCGCGGCGTCGTCGAACAGGTTCCCGGCCTTCTTCAGCAGCGGCATCAGGGCCTTGAGGGCTTTGACCAGCTTGGTGGTGACCTGGGTGATCTTCGACGCGGTCTTGGCCACCGCGGACACGACCTGCGGCACGACCCAGGTCAACCCGATGCCGAGGGTGAACACGACCTGCAACGCCCAGGAGATCAGGTGGCCGATCAGGTCCGCGATGGTGTCGCGCACCAGCGACCGCACGGCCGCGACGATCTCACCGGCGGTCTTGACGCCGTCGGCGGCGCCTTCGGAGCCCTTCTGGGCACTGGCGATCAGGGCGGAGGTGTCGTCGGCCCGTGCGCGGTAGGCGTCGGCGGCGTCGCCCTTCCAGCTCTGAAGATCCTTCTTGACCAGGTCCGTCAGCTCCGCCGAGACACTCTCCAGCTCTTTGGCGACGTTGGTCCAGGTCTGGGACTGCGCCTTGATCTCGTCGGCGTTGCCGGTGAGCGCGTCGAGGGCCTCCTTGAGCGGGCCGACGTGCTCCATCAGCCAGCCGACACCGGCGGCGAAGACCGCGCCGAACGGGTCCATCACCGCGGTCAGCACGTCCAGAGCGGTGCCGACGGCGCCGATCGCGACCGCCGCCCAGTTCTTGCTCTCGATCGCCTCCTTGAGCCCCGTCGCGTCCTCCAGCAACGGAACCCCCGCCACCGCCGAAGTCTCCTTCACCGGTGCGACCAGCGGATTAGCCATGCAGCGAACAACCCCCTACGAACTTGATCATGCCCAGGTTCGTCAGCTGACGGTAGTGACTCCCGTTCGAGGGCCGGCACGGGACCTCGGATCCTTGCCCGAACGGTGTCCGGGAATTGCCCGAAAGGCTCTGGAAGCGTTGTCGTCTACTCGGCGAGGAAACGGGGCAGGACTTCAGTTCTCGTCCGCCGTACTCGCCAGCACGAAGTCCGCGAGTGCCGCCGGGGTCGGCTGGGCGAAGACGTCGGTCAGGCGGACCCGGACGCCGGTCAGGTGTTTGACCCGCTGGGCCAGTTTGGCCGCCAGCAGCGAATGGCCACCGTGCGAGAAGAAGTTCGTGCCCGGCCGGATGTCGCCGCGGTCGAGCAGCTCCCGGAACAGCGCGACCACGTCGGCGGTCAGCGGATCGAGCTCCTGCTCCTCCTCCGGCTCGGTGGCGCGCGACGCGGCCCGGTCCGCCGCCCGCCGCGCGAGTTCGGGATAGTCCACCTTGTCGTTGCCGGTGAGGGGGATCCGGTCGATCACGACGAACTCCTGCGGCATCGCGGACTTCGGCAGCAGCGCGCCCGCGTGCTCCCAGAGCCGGTCCACCAGACCGGTTTTCTCGTCGGCCTCGACGTAGGCGACCAGGACCGCGTCGTCACTCGGGTCACCGGCCACGACCACCGCCGCGCCCGCGACCTCGTCGTGGGCCTGCAGCACCGACTCGATCTCGGCCAGCTCGATCCGGTTGCCCCGCAGCTTGACCTGACGATCGGCCCGGCCGAGCAGTTCCAGGGTGCCGTCCTCCAGCCAGCGGGCCAGGTCGCCGGTCCGGTAGAAGCGCCCGTGTCGGGCGTGAGTGGCGAAACGCGCGCCGGTGAGCTCCGGCCGGTCGTGATAGCCCACGGCCAGCCCCGCGCCCGCGATGCACAGCTCACCGGTCACGCCGACAGGCAGTTCCCGGCCGTCCGGGTCGGCCAGGAACACCGTCGTGTTGCCGATCGGGCCGCCCGCGGTGATCCGGCCGGTGGCGCCGTCGTGCACCCGTCCCGCCGCGGACCAGATCGTCGTCTCCGTCGGGCCGTACACGTTCCACAGCTCGCATCCGGTGTCCACCAGCTGCCGCGCCAGCGCCGAAGGCAGCGGTTCACCGCCGCACAGCACGGTCCGGCCCGCCAGCTCACCGGCCACTTCGTCGACGACCAGGCGCCAGGTGGTCGGGGTCGCCTGCAGTGTCGACACGTCGTGGCGGCCGAGCAGCCCTTTCAGCACACCGCCGTCGATACGCGCTTCGTCCGGCGCGACGACGAGCCGCCCGCCGGTGGCCAGCGGCAGGAACAGCTCCAGTGCCGAGATGTCGAAGGAGAACGTGGTCAGCCACAGCGTTCCGGCCTGGCCGTGGTGGCCCAGTTCGTCGGCGAAATGGCTGATCAGATTGACCAGCGCCGGATGGCCGACGACCGTCCCTTTAGGACGCCCGGTGGAGCCGGACGTGTAGATGAGGTAGGCCGGCGCTCCGGTGCCGGGAAGTGTGGGCGTGGCACGGGAAGGGACCGAGCCGATCGGGGTCGGCGTGAGTGCGCGGCAGCCCGCTTCCGCCGGGAGCGCCGCCTCCGCGAGCGCGACCTTGGCGCCGGAATCCGCGAGCTGGTAAGCGATGCGCTGGTCCGGGTGGTCCGGGTCGAGCGGCAGGTACGTGGCGCCTGCCAGCCAGACGCCGAGCGCGGCCGCCGCCAGTTCCGCGCTCCGCGGCGCGATCAGCGCGACGACCTCGCCCGGCTCGACGCCGGCGTCGAGCAGCCGCTCACAGGTCGCGGCCGCGGTGTCCCACAGCTGCCGGTAGGTCACCTCGCGGTCGCCGTCCTCGACCGCGATCGCCTCCGGCCGCGCCTCGACGACCGCGGCGATGGCCGACGGCACCGAAGGCCACGCGACCGGTTTGCCGGTACGGTTCGCCTTCCCGATCACCGCCTCGTCTTCGGCGCTGAACACCCGGACGTCACCGACCGGGCGATCGAGATCCTCCGCCAGCGACAACAACAGCGCTTCGTAGCGCCGCACGAACGCCTGCACGTCCGCCTCGCGGAGCACCTCCGTGTAGTACGCGGCACGCACCCGGATGCCGTCGGCGGTCGGCAGCAGGAAGAACTCCAGGTCGAACTTGCTGAAGCCCGGCTCGGCTGCGAGCGGCTCCGCGGGGAGGCCGCCCAGCCGGAACGACGGCGTGCCGGTCTCGGGGATGTAGTTGAACACGTGCCGGAACACGGTGTGCCGCCACGACGAGCCCGTCCGCGGGATCTCGGCGAGCAGGTTGTCCACCGGGACGTCCAGATGCGTGAGCGCGCCGAAGAACACGTCCCTGACCCGCCGGACCAGCCCGCGGAAGTCCTCCGCCGGATCGACCCGCAACCGCAGCGGCGTCACGTTGACGTGGTAGCCGACCGCTCTGGCCGTCTCCCGTCCTCGGACGTTCATCGGCGAGCCCACGACGAGATCGGGACCGGCGCCGTGCGCGTTCAGCAGCAGGTAGTACGCGGCCAGCAGCACCACGGCTTCCGGCGCCCGCAAGGCTTTCTGAAGCTCCTTCACCACCTGGACGGTCTCCGCGGAGAACGACCACGTCACCTGCGATCCCGCCAGATTCGGTTCTGCCACGTCCGGTTTGCCACAGGAAAGTTCGAGCTCATCGGGCCGGACGTCGCGCAACTGATCGCGCCAGAAGGCCAGGCTCTCGGGCTTCGGCTCCACCTCGTCGAGGGTCACCGCGATGCCCTCGAGTTCCGCCGGAACGACGTCGCCGGCGGCGAAAGCGTTGTACACCGCGACGAATTCCTCGTGCAGCACCCCGGCGGACACCGTGTCGAAGTTCAGGTGATGCACGACGACGCAGCACACGTCCTGGCCCGGGGATCGCAGCCGCAGCGCCCGCAGCAGGGCACCGCCGTCGAGCTCGAAGGGCTCGGCGACGAAGGCCGCGAGCCGCGCGTCCGCCTCGTCCGCGGGGCACTCCCGGTCTTCGAAGGCGACCGGCAGGTCCTCGCGGACCTCCTTCGACAGACCGGTCTCGCCCGCGCGGAAGACGGTGCGCAGCGCCGGATGCCTGCGCACCAGCACCGACAGCGTCCGGTCGAGCAGCGCGAGGTCCGGTTCGCCGGACACCCGGAAGGCCAGGTGCAGGTTGTTGACCCCGCTGCCCGGCACCAGCCGCTCGAGCAGCCAGAGAGCCTCTTCCTTGCGGGTGGCCGATCGCATCACGGGTTCCTTCACGGTGGTGGGTGGGACGCTCAGAGCTCGGCCAGCACGAACAGGTTGCCGAACGGATCCTTGAAATGCGCGAACCGGCCGCCCGCCGACTCGGTCGGCTCCAGTTCGAACTCGACGCCCTTGGCCACCAGTTCTTCGTGCAAGGCCGGCAGGTCCTGGCATTCCAGGACGACGCGCGTGAAGACCCCCGCCTTGTCGTCATGGTGGTCCAGCCAGGTGTAGGGCGTCAGCACGGTTTCCGCGCCCGGCGGCGCGACCTCGATCCACCTGCCCCGCTCGACCGGGATGTCCACCCGCTTCTCGAAGCCGAGGACGCCGACGAAGAAGTCGACGGCCACGTCCTGATCGGTGACCGGGATTCCGATGGAGGCCGCCTTGGTGATCACTGTTCGACCTTTCCGGTCAACCGGACCGGCAACGACCGGAGTCCGTGGATGAGGGTGCTCCTGGTCCAGGCGAGTTCGTCCTCGTCGACCGCCAGGGAGATGTCGGGGAAGCGCTCCAGCAACCTGCCGAGCGCGATGCGCCCCTCCATCCTGGCCAGCGGCGCCCCGACGCAATGGTGGATGCCGTGCCCGAAGGCGAGATTGGAGGTCTGCGACCGGGACCAGTCGAGTTCGTGGGGCCGGTCGAACTGGGCGGGGTCGCGGTTGGCGGCGATCAGCGAGACGAGGACCAGCTCGTCCGCCGGGATCACCACGTCGCCCAGCGGGAGTTCCGCCGTGGTCGTCCGGAAGGTGCCGTGGCTGCTGGGACTCTCGTGGCGCAGCAGCTCGTCGACGGCCCGCGGGAGCAGGGAGCTGTCGGCGCGGAGGAGCTCCAGCTGGGGACGATCACGCAGCAGGGCGTACACGCCGTTGCCGATCAGGTTGATCGTCGTCTCGTGCCCCGCGATGAGCAGGACGAAGGTGATCGGCACCAGTTCCGCGTCGGCGAGCTGGTCACCGTTCTCGTTGGCCCGGATAAGCTCGGAGAGCAGGTCGTCACCGGGGTTCGCGCGCTTCCTGGCGACCAGGTCGGTCAGGTAGGCGCCGATCTCCTCCGAGGCGGTGGCCATCTCGGCCGGTGACGCACCGGAGACGAGGTTCTTCGTCCAGGCCCTGATGGCGTCCTCGTCGGTGGCCGGGATGCCCAGCAGCTCGCAGATGACGATGATCGGCAGCGGCGAGGCGTAGGAGACCAGCAGGTCGGTCTCTTCGACGCCGTCCAGCCGGTCGAGCAGGTCCGTAGTGATCTGTTCGATCCGGGGTTCCAGCCGCTGCACCGCGCGCGAGGTGAACGCCTTGTTGACCAGTTTGCGCAGCCGGGTGTGGTCGGGCGGATCGGCGTGCAGCAGGTTGCGGGACAACGCGACGGAGAACGCTCCCCGGCTGGTTCCCGCCCCGCCCCCGCCGCCGAAGAAACGGGCGGTGCGCTGCAGATCGTTGCTCAGCCGGGAGTCGGCGAGCGCGGCGCGTGCCTCGCGGTAGCCGGTGACCAGCCATACCGGCAGCCCGCTCCAGGGTCCCGCCCCGGGCGGCATGATCACGCGCTGCACCCCGGCACCCGACGCGTGCAGGCTCCGGTATAGCTCGTGCGGCCGCTGGGACAGCGAGTCGTCCAGGCGCAGGGCCTCTTCGGGGGGACGCCCATCGAGTGCCGACACAGTCGGGAACCACCTTCCTCAGCCGCGTATGCGTGTCCGTCCCCAGCGCGTTTGCACAGCTCAGAGCCCCAGAGAACGGCTCGACGCTAACAGCGGCCGACGGCAGGGAGGCACCCCTAACGTGCCCTTACCGCGACCGGCTGCGCCCCGGCACCGGCCCCGTCGAGGCCAAATAGTCTTTTTGGACTATACTGATTGGACTTGATCGGAGAAGTGCCTATGCGAACCCTCACCATCCTCGGACTGGCCGTGCTGCGACTGCTCAGCCAGCAGCCCCAGCACCCGTACGAAGTCCGGCAGCGTCTGCGAGAACAAGGGCTGGATCACTTGATCAAAGTCACCCACGGCGCGCTCTACCACACGTTCGACGTACTCACCAAGGCCGCCTTGATCGAAATGGTCGAGACCACCCGGGAGGGAAAGCGCCCGGAGCGGACGGTCTACGCGATCACCGACGAGGGGCTCGAAGTCGCCCTCGAACGGCTGCGGGAACTGCTTTCCACGCTCCAGCCGGAGTACCCGACGTACTGCGCCGCGCTGGCCTTCATGTCCCTGCTCCCCAAGCAGGACGCGGTCGCACAGCTGGAGCAGCGGGCGGTTCTGCTGGAGGCCGCGCTCGCGTCGGCGACGACCGGGAGCGACGCGCTGGTCAAACGAGGGGTGGCGGCGATCGACATCGTCGAGATCCGGCACCTGCAGGCACATCTGCGCGCGGACCTGGACCTGACGCGCGCGATCGTCGAGGACATCCACGAGGGACGCCTGGAGTGGCGATCCGGCGAACAGTCGAACGAGGGGAAAACGGACGGATGAAAAAACTGCGGGGGAATCCCTGGGCCGTGTTGGTGGCCCTTTGTCTCGGGTTCTTCATGACCCTGCTCGACACGACGGTCGTCGGTGTCGCCATCCCGAACATCGTCGAAAAACTGGGCACCTCCTACAACGAGGTGCTCTGGGTCAGCAACTCCTATGTGCTGGTGCTGGCCGTATTCCTGATCACCGGCGGCAGGCTCGGTGACCTGCTCGGGAAACGCGGCGTCTATCTGGCAGGCGTCGTGGTGTTCACGGTGGCGTCCCTGCTGTGCGCGCTGGCGCAGGATCCCGGCCAGCTCATCGCGGCCCGCACGGTGCAGGGCCTCGGCGCCGCACTGCTGATCCCCCAGACGATGTCGATCATCATGAGCGTCTTCCCGCCGGAACGGCGCGGAGCCGCGCTGGGCGTCTGGGGCGCGGTGGCCGGTGTCGCCACCATCGCCGGGCCGCCGCTGGGCGGCTTCCTCGTCGGCGTGTTCGACTGGCGCTGGATCTTCACCATCAACGTGCCGCTGGGGATCCTGGTCCTCGTGTTCGCGCCGATGATCATCCCGGCGGGGGCCAAGCCGCCGCGGACCGGCCGCTTCGACGTGCCCGGCGCGATCCTGGTGATCCTCGGCCTGTCCTGCCTGGCTTTCGGCCTGCAGGAAGGACAACGCTACGGCTGGGGCACGATCTGGTCGTTCGTGAGCATCCCGCTGTTGCTGGTAGTGGGTGTGCTGCTGCTGATCGCGTTCGGCTTCAGCCAGCGCAGGCCCGGCGGCCGCACCCCCATGGTGCCGTTCACGCTGCTGACCAACCGCAACTTCAGCCTGATGAACGCCGGCGCCATCGGGCTGTCGGTCGGCATCATGAGCATGGCGATCGGTTTCCAGCTCTACGCGCAGTCGGTGCTGGGCTTCTCGGCGCTGGCCGCGGGAATGATCAGCCTGCCGATGTCGGCGATCTCGGTGGTGCTCGGCCCGTACGCCGGGCGGCTCAGCGACAAGGTCGGCGGCAAGCCGATCGTCGTCACCGGCCTGCTGTTGTTCGGTCTCGGCCTGCTGCTCTTCACCCTGACGTCCACTGTGGACAGTACGGTGTGGACACTGCTGCCCGCGATGGTGGTGATGGGACTGGGACTCGGCGCCACCTTCGCACCGCTGACCACGGTGGCCATGTACGACGTGCAGCCGATGATGGCGGGTTCGGCGGCAGGCGTGCTGAACGCGACGAGGCAGATCGGCGCGGTGCTGGGTACCGCCGGTTTCGGTGTGCTGCTGCAGAACCAGCTGGTCGGCGCCCTGATGACGCGCGCCGAGTCGGCCGCCGCGTCACTGCCCCCCGAGGTCCGCGGCGACTTCGTCGAGGGCGTGCGGCGCGCCACCGGCAGCGGCCTCGACTTCGCCGAGCTGCAGGCGGGCACCGCGGTACCGGTCCCGAGCGGCACCGCCCCGGCCGTCGCCCAGCAGATCACGGCGGCGGCGAACGAGGTGTTCGCCGGCGGCTATGTCGCGGCCATGCACGGCGCGATGGTCCTGCCGATCACCGCCGTGCTGCTCGGCGCGGCCTGCGGGCTGCTGGCCAAGCGGAGGCGGCCACCGGCACCGGCCGCGCCGGTGGCCGAGGAGCGGCCCGTGGCGTCCGAGGCATGACAGAGCCGCTCCGGCTGCCCCAGCCGAGGACCTGTCCCTACAGTCCGCCGACGGCCTATCGCGAGCTGCACGCTCGACGGCCCGTCTCGCGAGTCACCCTCCCCCAGGGTGAAACCGCCTGGCTGGTCACGGGTTTCGCCGAAACCCGTGACCTGCTGGCGGATCGGCGGATCTCGGCGGACCGGACCAGGCCGGGTTTCCCCGCGCTGCTCCCCTCCCCCGCCGAGGGCACGCCGCTGCGGACGCTGGCCGGGATGGACGACCCGGAGCACCACCGTTTCCGCCGGATGGTGACCTCCTGGTTCACCGTCCGGCGGGTGCGGGAGATGCGCCCGGCGTTGCGGCGGCTGGCGGAGTCACTCGTCGACCGGATGACGGACGAGGGCCGGTCCGCCGACCTGGTGTCCGCCTACTGCCTGCCGTTGCCGTCGATGGTGATCTGCGAGCTGCTCGGGGTGCCCTACGCGGACCACGAGTTCTTCCAGCTCCGCACCCGCACGATGATCACCGCCGACGACCAGGGTGAGGTGGTGCGGGCCGCGACGGAGCTGATCGGCTATCTCACCGGGCTGACCGCGGAGAAGGCCGAAGACCCCGGCCCGGATCTGATCAGTTATCTGCTGGCCGAACAGGTCGTGCCCGGCCGGATGACGGTGGCGCAGCTGGTCAACACGACGGTGCTGCTGCTCGGGGCCGGGCACGAGACCCTGTCGAGCAGCATCGCGCTTAGCGCCGCGCTGCTGGCCGGTGACGAGGAGCGGCTGGCCGCCCTTCGCACCGCGCCCGAGGCGGCGGTCGAAGCGCTGGTGCGGCACACCTCCGTGACCGACACGGTCGTCAACCGGGTGGCGACCGCGGACATCGAGATCGGCGGCGTCCGGATCGAGGCCGGGGACGCGCTGGTCTTCTCCACCGCGGTCGCCAATCGCGATCACCGGGAGAACCCCGATCCCGACCGGCTCGACCTGAGCGACGGCCACCGGAGGCACGTCGCTTTCGGGTTCGGGGTGCACCAGTGCCTCGGGCAGAACCTGGCGCGTCAAGAACTCGAAGTGGCCTTGACCGTGCTTTTCGAACGGCTGCCGGGATTGCGGGTGGCGATCCCGGCAGCCGAGCTGCCCGTGAAGTCGTCTCCTCTGGTGAACGGGCTCAAAGCGCTGCCGGTGCGGTGGTGAACAACGCTGGTCACCACCGCACCGGCAGCTCCCGCAGGCCGCGGACGACCCGATCGATGTGCCAGCGCAGTTCTTCGGGCGGGACGGCCAGCCGCAGGCCGGGTGCCCGCTCCAGCAGCGCGGACAGCGCCACCGTGAGCTCCATCCGGGCCAGCTGCGCGCCGAGGCAGAAGTGCGGGCCGTGACCGAAGGCCAGATGCGGCTGGCCTTCCCGGTCCAGCCGTAGCTCGTCGGTGTCGGAGTAGACCGCCTCGTCGCGGTTGGCCGAGTCCAGGTCGATCAGCACCGCGTCGCCCGCGCGGACGGTGACGCCGCCGAGCCGCACGTCCTCGGTGGCCACCCTGGTGAACCCGGCGCTGGACGCGATCGGGGTGAACCGCAGCATCTCCTCGACCGCGGCAGGCAGCCTGGTGAGGTCTTCGCGCAGCCAGGTCATCCGGTCGGGACGGCTGAGCAGGTGCCAGGCGAAGTTGCCGATCTGGTTGGTCGTCGTCTCCAGGCCGGCCAGCAGCAGGGTCACGCTGATCCCGACCAGTTCCTGCTCGCTGAGCCGGTCCTGCTCGTCGCGCGCGGCGATCAGGACGCTGAGCAGGTCGTCGCGCGGTTCCCGGCGACGCTCGGCGACCAGCCCGGTCAGGTAGCTGTCCAGCTCGCCGATGGTCGCGATGATCTCGGCCGGGGCCAATCCCGCGCCGCTGACCATGATCTCGGCCCAGCCGAAGAACTTCTCCTGATCGGCGGCGGGCAAACCGAGCAGGTCCGACATGAGCGCGCTCGGCAGCGGTTTGGCCAGATCGCGCATCAGGTCGGCGGGTGGCCCCCCGGCCAGCATGCGGTCCACCAGCTCCCCCGCGAGCACCGTGGCGCGGGGACGGAGCGCCTCGATGCCGCGGGGGCTGAACGCGGGGGCGACCAGCCGCCGCAGTCGCGTGTGATCCGGCGGGTCCATGGTCAGGATGGTCGTCTTCGTCAGCACCCGCGGGGTCACCCTCGGCACGTCGGCACCGACCAGGGCGGCCCGGCTGAACCGGCGGTCGGTCAGCACGGTCCTCACCTCGTGGTGCCCGACCACCAGCCATCCTTCGCCGCCGTAGGGCAGGGTGACCGGGCTGACCGGAGCCTCACGGCGCAACGCGGCGGCCCGAGGATCGGGTTCGAGCCCCTCCGCCGGCTGGAACGGATACGGGCAGGCGCCGCTCTTCCCGGTCACCGGCCGCCCGCCTTCATCGCCGCCAGGATCGCGGCCCGGATCAGGTTCACCGGCGCGTACAGGTCCTTGCCGACCCACAGCGCCGGATGCGCGTCCGTCGTTCCGGCCCGTTCGAGATGGGCGACGCCGCCCGCGATCGCGTCCTGGTGGTCCCCGGGCGCCGCGGCCAGCAGCAGCACGGCGTACGCGGTCTCCTCGGCCGTACCGCCGCGCAGCCCCCACGACCCGTCCGCGTGCTGCCCCGCCCGCACCATCGCCACGGCCCGGTCCAGCGGTTCACCGATACCGGCGGCGGACAGCGCCGCTCCGCAGGAAAGCGTTGCGTAGTAAGGCGAAACGTGCCAGCGGTCGTGCCAGCCACCGTCGGGTAGCTGCTTGTCCGCCAGATAGCGGGCGACGCGCTCCACGGCATCGGCGTAGCGGTCCGCGTCCGGCGGGTTCTGCCGCCGGTACCGGTCGAGCACCTCCAGCACCCGGGCATTGCTGATCACCGACGGCGCGCCGACCGGCACGGTGGTGAGGAAATGCGTGTCCCGGTCGTACTCCCACAGGCAGTGCGGTTCGGCCACGGTGCCGGTGCGATCGGCCTCGGCGAGCAGCAGCAGCGCCGCGGATTCGGAGTCGGCCGCCGCCCCCGGTGCCGAGGGCGCGCCCGTCCGGCCCACGTCGCCGGGCAGCCCGGCCAGCAGCGGCGCGATGTCCGCCGGTTCCGCGCCCGCCGCGGCCAGCACCCGGTAGGACCACGCGCGCTCGAAGTACGTCATCGAGGTCAGCCCGGCGACCGGACCGTCCAAAATGGACTGTGTGCGGACCAGGAAGTCCGCGGACGCGTCGCCGGAGCTGTCCGGCGCGGGGGCTTCGGGGCCCAGCCAGGCGGCGGTGGCCGCGGCCGAGCAGCCGATCACGCCGTCCACCGGGGTCACCGCGGCCGAGCCCACCGCGGCGGGGCCGACGATCTCCAGATAGAACGCCGACACCGGATTCCGCCAGCCGTCGGTGCGCAGCGCGGTCAGCGCCGCCGGGTCGAGGCCTTCGGGCAGGGCGAGGCGTTCGTGGCCGAGACGCGTGTTGATGTCGGCGACCAGCGCGGGCACGATCAGGAACGGGATCAGCGTCTCCGGCAGGCCGTTCCGCTCTGCCTCGGCCAGCAGCCGGGTGGCGGCGGACAGTCCCCGGTCGACGACGTCGCCGGTCCGCCCCGCGGCGAGCAGTGCCTCCACCGCGCTGAGCGTCGGGACCAGCGCGACCGTGCCGGGCCCGCTCCACGCCCCGTCCGGCTGTTGCGCGGAGCACAGGAATTCGAGCCGCCGGTCGTGCCCGGCCAGCCAGGGCGCCAGCGAAACCAGCCGCCCCGTCTCGTACACCGAGGGGTACAGGCCACCGGCGGGATCGGCCACGAGGTCCGCGACCACCCGCTCGACGGTGTCGTTCAGCGCTTCGACCCCGGTCACCGCGACACCTTCTCTTTCACGAGGACCTCGGTGGCGGCGGCCGCGACCGCCGGTGCCCGCAACAGGTCGGCGTGCTCGACGTCGAAGCGCAGTTCCCGGTCGGTGAGTTCCGCCCGCGCGACGGGGTCCAGCGGGTTCAGGCCGCTGGTGGGCGTGGCCGAACTGAACACGTACGCACCCGCCCAGCGCTCGCGGTGATCGGCCTGCGAGGCCGCGGTGAGGTAGCGGACGAACGAGCGGTAGGTGCCGGTGAGCTCCTCGACGTACTCGTCCTCCAGGCCCGCCTCGACGCAAGCCTCCCGCGCGGCACCGCAGAAGATCCGGACGAAGGCCGCGCCCGTCTGCTCGATGCCGTCGGCGTCGGCCATGACCCGGTCGCCGTCCGCGACGGCGGCCGCCGTCCGCTCGGCGCCGAGGATCCCGGCCAGGCTCTCCACCACCTTGCGGTACTGGTAGTACATCGTCAGCGGCGTCGGCGACTCGGGATCGAACAGCAGCAGCGGCACCGGCCGGCCGGTGCGTTCGGACAGCCGGGCGACCAGCTCACCGGCGAACGCGGCGCCCGCGCAGTATCCGAGCACGGCCTCGACGGGGCGGTCCGGGATCCGCGCGAGCCAGCCGTCCACGTAGTCGGCGAGCCCGAAGCCCTCTTCCGCGCCCAGTGGCGGCTGCACCGTCTCCCACACCGGGTGACCGACGGCGAGATCGCCGAACGCGGCCTCCGGGCGGCCGGTGGCCGCGTAGTCCACCGCGAGCACGATCGGCCCGCCGGGGTCGGGCCCGAGGCTCCGCCATACCGGCATCGTGGTCATTTCGTTCCTCCGGTCCCGGGCAGCCGCCCGAGGTAGTGGCAGACGGGATAGACCGCGGTCACCGGCCCGTCGCCGGCGTGCCGGGTCAGCTCGGCGGCCAGTTCCGCGGCGACCTCTTCCCGCCGTCCGGCAGGCACCAGTTCCCAGTACACGCGCAACCCGTTGGACCAGGTCCAGTCGATCAGCGCCTGCGCCGTCGGCGCCGTGAGCACGACGTCGTGGCGTTGTTCGGCGACCTCGGTGAATCCGGCGGCACGCAGCGCGTCGCAGATCCGGCCGGGCCTGCCGAAGGGGAACTCGCCGTAGAGCGCGGCGACCCTGGGATGCGCGGCGGCGAGCGCGGCCGGGTCGGCCGCGGCGATGATCCGGTCCACCCGCAGCGCGCCGAGGTCCCATTCGGACAGCGCGGGAGGCGGCACCGGACCGGTGATCCCGATCCGGCCGCCCGGCCGGAGCAGCCCCGCGTAGTGCTCCGCCGTGGCGAACGGATCCGGGAAATGCGCGGCGCTCATACTCGCCGTGACCAGGTCGAACGACTCCGCGGGCAGGTCGGGGGCGATGCCGTCGAGCACCCGGACCTCGACGTGTTCGAGTGCGCGGGCCGCCACGTCGGCGGCGGTCGCGGTGACCATCGCCGCCGCGATGTCGATCCCGAGCACCCGGCCTTCCGGGCCGACGGCGGCCGCGGCGGGGAACAGCACGGCGCCCCGGCCGCACCCCACGTCGAGCACGTGCTCCCCCGGCCGCGGGCCGAGCAGTTCGAGCAGTTTGTGCGCGATCGGGCCGAAGAACTCGACGCCGGTGTTGTCGTACTGCCCGGCCAGCTCGTCGAAAACGATGGTGCGTTCCGTGGACTTCACCATGCGACCGGCACCTCGTGCACGCCGTAGATGTTCGCGCCGACCTTGTAGCGCAGGTCGTCGACCGGCGTGGTCACCCGCAGGCCGGGCAGCCGCCGGAACAGCGTGCCGAACACGACTTCCAGCTCCAGCCTGGCCAGGTGCAGCCCGATGCACTGGTGGGCGCCGTGCCCGAAGGCCAGATGACCGCGGGCCTTGCGCCGGATGTCCAGGCGTTCCGGCTCCTCGAACACCTCCGGGTCCCAGTTGGCGGCCCCGGCCAGCGCGATCACGCCTTCGCCGGCGGGGATCGTCTCGCCGCCGAGTTCGATGTCCTCGACGGCGACCCGGGAACCGGCCGGGTCGGAGACGCTGAAGTAGCGCAGCAGTTCGTCGACCGCGTTCCCGGCCAGGCCGGGGTCCTCGATCAGCAGCCCGAGCTGGTCGGGGTTCTCCAGCAGCCCGAGTGTGCCCATCGAGATCATGTTGGCGGTGGTCTCGAACCCGGAAATGAGCAGGAACGCCGCCACACCGACGATCTCGTCATGGCTGAGCACGCCCAGCTCGACGTTGCGCCGCACGATGCGGCCGAGCAGGTCGTCGGCCGGGTCTTCCTCCTTGGCCCTGATCAGCCCGTCGAGCTTGGCGAGCACGTCGAGGTTGGCCTGCTGGCGCTGCTCGACCGTGGAGGACTGGTCCACCATGGTGGTCGTCCGGTCGAGGAAGTACTGCCGGTCCTCCTGGGGGACGTCGAGCAGTTCGCAGATCACCCGCGACGGCACCGGCAGCGCGAGCGCCGACATCAGCTCGGCCGGGCTGCCCGCCGCCAGCATCTCGTCCAGTACCTCGTCCACGATCTCCTGGATCCGCGGCCGGAACGCCTGCACCTTGCGCACGGTGAATTCCGGTACGACCAGCTTTTTGCGTTCGGCGTGTTCGGCGCCGTCCACTCCGAACGCCCGTCCGATGACGGCCGAACTCTTCTTGAACTGCTCGGAATGCTGCGCCGCTGTCTGCACCCGGCGGAACTGATGCGGGAATCCGGCGTGGAAACGGTTGGCACTGACCCGGGGATCGGTCAGGATCTCCTTGACCAGCTCGTGGCTGGCGACCAGCCACACCGGTTTTCCCGAGGGGAGAACCGCTCTGCTGACCGGCCGCCGCGTGCTCAGGTCCGCGTATTCCGCTGGCGGGTGCAACGGACAACCCCGGGCCATCGGATAAGCGGGGAATTCCGCCGGATCGACGTCATCGGTCGTGCTCACGAGGCAAGGCCCCCAATTCCGGGAAACGAAGGGTGGCAGATTTTCATTCGCAGGAAACGGCCGCGGTCCGGTCGTTCCCGGGAATGATTATGTAGCCGTCACCGCGTCGCAGTCACCATTCCGGCGGCCCCTACGCGACCCCTAAACCACTCCTATCGGTCCTGTGGTGACGCGGCGGAACGGGCATAGTCCTCCACCCGGCTCTGCAGATCACGCCGGGTGGCCGGGCCCGCCTGTGTCGGCAGGCCGAGGTCGGCGGGCAGATCACTCCGGCTCACGTTGAGCTTGCGGTAGACCCGGGTGAGGTGCTGCTCGACCGTGCTGACCGTGACGTGCAGGCTGCGGGCGATCTCCCGGTTGGTGTTGCCCCAGGAGGCGAGCTCCGCCACCAGCCGTTCGGCGTCGCTGAGCGATTCGAGCCCTTGCTCGGCGCTCGTGCCGCCGCCGCGGGAGGGCCGTTGCTGCCCGGTGAGCCCGGAAACCAGCGGTTCCGCCCGGCACAACGTGGCCAGGTGCAGTGCCCGGCGGGTCACCATCCTCGCCCGGCGGCCGTCCCCGGACGCGCGGTGGGCGTCGCCCAGCACGGCCAGCGCCTTGGCCAGTTCCAGCCGGTCCTGCGCCGCCTCCAGGTGTTCCACCGCCACCGCGGCGGTCCGGGCGCGGCTCCGGTCCCCCCGGTCGGTGTTGCTCGCGCGGATGCGGGCTTCGACCCCGCGCAGCTTGCCGCTGTCACCGCCCGGCAGGCTCGCCTGCTCGTCCAGCAGCCGCACCACTTCCCGGCCCTCGCCGAGTTGCAAGTGGACTTCCGCGGCGTCGGACCGCCAGGGCAGCAGGACCGGGCAGTCCAGGTCCCATTCGGCCATCAGCGAGCCGATCGACCTGAAGTCGCCGAGCGCGGCGCGGAAACCCCCGGTGTGGAGGTAGTAGTAGCCGCGCGAGCGCAGGTATCGCAGACCCCATACGGTGCGGAACATGGCGGCGGGCACCGGCCTGCCCAGTTCGGCGGCCGCGTCTTCGAACCGGCCCATCCCCACCAGCGCGGCGACGAGCACGCTCAGCGGGCCGCCGATGGCGGTCCCCCAACCCTCGGCGGGCAGGACGTCGAGCGCCCGCCGGGCGTGCGTCTCGGCCGCCGGCAGGTCACCCGCCGTCAGCGCGATATGCGCCCGGGAGCCGAGCAAAGTCGCCTCCAGGGAAAGGATTCCGCGCTTCTCCGCCTCTTCGAGCAGCCGGTCGCACCAGTGCGCGGCGCTGCCCAGCTCGTCGGCGTAGACCAGGGACAGCAGCGCGAACAGGCAGGGTTCCAGCGGCATCCGGCGCAGCGCGCAGACTTCCAGCAACCGCAGCGCCTCGCGCACCAGGTCCTCGTTCGGGCCGTTGACGATCACGGCCCGCAGGACGTGCATCGAATGCAGCAACGCGTCGCTGGCCCTGGTCACCACGTCGTTGCGGGCCTGCTCGGGATCGACGGCAGCGAGGTGCCCGGCCATCCCCGGGTGGGTGATCGCGATGTGCAGCGAGAGGGTCTGCACATCGGCGGCATCGTCCGGGGCGAAGGTGTCCTCGTTCACGGCCAGCCATCCCAGGATCGGGACCGCCTCGTCGTACCAGCCGTGCCAGAGGAGCTGGCCGGCCAGCACGATCGCTTCGCTGGCGGTGAATCCGCCGCTCTCGACGGCGTCGACGGCGCGGCCGAGCCAGCGCGGCACGGTCACCGGGTCGAGCAGCCAGCCGAGCGAGATCGCGCGCGGATCGACACCCAGGTGCTCACGGCCGGGGCGGGGGTGGGCCGCCAGGCGCAGGTACCGGCGCGCCAGATCGACGTCTCCCGTGTCCAGGCAGCGTCCCGCCGCGTCGAACAACGCGGTGACTCCCCATTCGTCCGGCGCGCACCCCGCTTCCAGCAGGAGCGCGGCGACCTCGCCGGCGTCCGCACCTCGCGAGTGCAGCGCGGAGGCCGTACGGACCCGCAGGTCGGTGGCGCGAGTGGCGCTGATCACGGAGTGCACGGCGGCGGCCAGCCCCGGCGACCGGAACGCGGACCCCCCTTCAGCGAACAGGCCGATGCCGGCCAGGGTGCGCACGAGTGCGGGCAACTGCGCCTCGTCGACGCCGAGGACGGTGGCGAGCACGGCCGGATCCATCCCGTCGCCGAGTACGGCGACGCACTCCGCGAGCTCGGCCGCCTGCGGCGCGATCCGACTGAGGCAGACCGAGACGACCTCCCGGAAGGCGTGTCCCGGCGCGACCGGCAGCCGCTCCTCCGGTTCGACCGCGAGCAGGTCCTCCACGAGGGCGCGCACCAGCAGCGGGTTGCCGGCGGTCATGGCGTACACCTCGGTGACGAGCTCCGGATCGCCGGGGCCGTCCAGGTGTCCGGACAGCACTTCCACCACCCCGGACGGGGTCAGCGCGGGCAGCCGGATCGAGCGGAAACCGGGTAGCCGCAACAGTTCCGCGTACGTCGCGGCCCAGGACGGAGTGACTTCGACATCGCCGGCCAGCACGACCAGCACACCGGCGGCGCTCAGCCGCGCCGCTGCGGCGGGCAGTCCCGCGGGCGCGGCTCCCACCCGGTGCAGATCGTCCACGAGCACGGCCAGCGGACCCTGTTCGACCAGCTCGGCCAGTGCCGACGCCGGGTCCGCCTCCCGGAGCCCCGTCGCGGCGACGACCTCGGCCAGCAGGTCCCAGTGACCGGTCCCGCTCGGGGTGGCCGTGACGGTGACACAGCGGACTCCGCGGCCGGTGGCCAGCCGGGCGAATTCGTTCAGCAGCACGGTCTTCCCACTGCCGACGAAACCGCGCACCGTCACGACACCGCCGATGGCGGCATTCACCACCCCTTCCAAGGCCATCAATTGCCGACTACGTTCGACCAGCGCAATCACAAAGGACCCCCACGGCACTTTTTTTTGCACAGCGGAACCAGGCCGACATAAATGCCGACCGGATACCACAGGCACAACCCCAGTAACCGGGAAATGAACTCAATCCCGATGCTTCGTGTTGATCACGATACCAGAGGCGACGCCGGGATGTCAGGTCACGCAGAGCAGTCCGACATATCACCCATTTGATCTATTGATATACGGCAGCTCCCCGAACCGGCTCGACAAACGTTTGCGCTTGCACCATTCATGAATATTTGGGAAACGGGTTGTGCTGTTCCAGCGCTTCTGCCATGCGCAGCGAACTCTCGGTTCCGCGTGCCCGAAATGCCTTCGCTTGGGCGGACATGTCACGTGGTGTCTTGTTCTGCCCCAGCTTGAATATGCCGTCGATCCGGCCGATGAAGATCTCGAACCCCTGGATGAGTTGCAGATACTCGTCGAACAGCTCCGAGGACTCGCGAGGCAGGACGAAAGGCTCCTTGGGGGCAAGGCGGGCTTCCTGATCGGCGATGAGGTCGGTCAGCTGGCGCACGGTCCTGGCGTCGTCGAGCAGCCGCGGCCGTCCCTTCACATGCACCGCCGCGTAGGCCCAGGTGGGGAAATGCGGCTGGCTTTCGTAGTGATCGGGCGAAATGTACGAACTCGGCCCGGTGAAGGCGACCAGCACTTCGACGTTCTCGGACAACGCTTTCGCGATGGGATTACCCCTGGACAGGTGACCGCGCAGCTTGCCGTACGGCCAGGAGTCCCGGTCGAGCACGAACGGGAGATGCACGGCGGCGGGCGAGCCGAACATGGACAGGGTGAGCAGACCGAACGGGTATTCCTCGATGAGGTCGTGCTGCGCCTCCAGGTCAGGGGCGCGGAAGTATTCGGGCCGGTACATCAGTCCTCCACCAGCGCGAAGCTGTCCAGGGCGGCCAGATAGTCGAGCACGGACTGCGCGTCGTCGGCGGCCGCGACGAGTCCGATGTAGCCGTCCGGCCGGACCAGCACGAGCCGGTCTTCCTCGGCCGCGTACGCCTCGGGATGGTCGTTCAGCAGGACCGTTCGCACGTCACCGGGCTGCCTCTCGGCCACGGCGGCGAGCGCGGCGGCGGTACCCGCGCCGACACCCACCAGCGTCAGGTGCGGGCCGCGGAAGACGTCGAACAGCGTGGCCGCCCCGTCGACGGCCCCCGGACAGGGCGAATCGGGTGCCCGGTCGCCCGCGCGGAGCGCACCGCCCTCGACGAGGTCGCGGCTCAGCGGACCGCCCCGGTAGTGCAGGCCGAGCTGCAGCGATTCCTCGGTCAGCCCCTTCTCGGCGCCTCCCTTGCCCGCCAACATGGCTTCGAAGATCAGGTCACCGGCGTCACAGGCGGTCTTGAGGGTCCACTCGGCGATGGGCACACGTTCGCGCTCGTAGGTGTCGAGCAGCCCGTCGTCGGCGCCGCCGAGCACCCGGGCCAGCTTCCAGCTCAGGTTGTACGCGTCCTGCACCCCGGTGTTCGCGCCCAGCGCGGCGGTGACCGGGTGCACGTGGGCGGCGTCCCCGGCCAGGAAGACCCGGTCGACGCGCAGGGTGTCGACCATCCGCACGTTCCGCTTCATCGTCGACATCCAGGTCGGGTTGCCGAGCCGGATCGGCATCCCGGTGATCCGGTCCACCGCGGACTGCAACGCTTCGAGCGACGGACCCATCGGGACGCCGTCGGCGTCCATCGGCGGCGACGCCTGGATCTGCCAGGTGCCGGTGTCCGCGAGCGGGCACAGCAGAAGGATGCCGCGCTCCATGTCGTACCACTGGTACCAGGCGTCCGGGTCCAGTCCGTCGACCTCGACGTCCCCGACGAGCAGTTTGCGGTCCTCCTCGGTGAACCCGCGGAACTCCAGCCCGAGCGACTTGCGCACGATGCTCGCCCCGCCGTCGCAGCCGACCAGGTAGTCGGCGGTGACCTCTTCGGACCCTTCAGCGGAGCCGAGTGTCGCTTTCACTCCTTCGGCGCTCTGCTCGAACCGCAGCAGTTCGACGCCGGTCTCGACCGTGTGCCCGGTTTCCGCGAGTTTGTCCCGCAGGATGCCCTCGACCAGTGACTGCCGGACGAACAGCAGCCGCCGGTAAGGCGCGTCCGGTCGCGGATCGTTGGCCTCGTAAGGGATCGCCTCACTGACGATCTGGTCGCGGTGGTACCGCCGGAACGGCAGCCGGGTGGTGCCCACCCCCAGGACCCGGTCGACGACGCCGAAGTCGTCGAACACTTCCTGGGTGCGTGGCTGGATTCCGGCTTTGCCACGGGACGCCGTGGTGAATTTCACGTCCCGGTCGATGATCCGCACCGAGACACCCCGGCGGGCGAGATCGCAGGCCAGGGTGAGCCCGGTGGGACCGGCGCCCACGACTAGAACATTGACAGAATTCATTATTCTTCCACATCCAGAATTCATGAAATCTCGCCGACAAGGGAAATCGTCTCAACGATTCCCTCACGCTATCCAGCCGGTGAATCCTCCCCCACCCCTAACCGACCCTTACGGTCGTCGCCGAAACCTCACCGTCGCGTATTCCACTGTGGTCTAGGCCGTCAGCGCGGGTTCGGGCGCGAGAGCCGCCGGGAGCGGCCGGGCGTGCACGACGTGCAGCCTGCTCACCGCGCGGGTCAGTGCCACGTAAAGCCGTTGGAGGCCACGGGGCTCCGCGTCGACGATGCGGCTCGGCTCGATCACCAGGACCGTGTCGTATTCAAGACCTTTGGCCAGGGTCACCGGGGCCAGTGTGACACGCTCGGCGGCCAGGACATCGCCACCGAGGACCGTGTGCGCGATGCCCCGGGCGGTCAAAGACTCGCGCAGTTCCGGAATCTCCTCGTCGGCGGCGATGAGGCAAACGGAACCTTCACGGGCCAGCGCGGTCTCGCAGGCTTCGATGATCGTTTCGGTTCGCCGCTCCTCACTGGTCCGGGTCACGTGGAGGGCGTCCGCACTGTGCCGGAACGAGGTCGGGCCGGTCAGGTCCGGGGCGATATGCGGCAGCAGGCGGGCCGCGTAGTCCAGCACCTCGGCGGGGACCCGGTAACCGCGGTCGAGGACTTCGATCCGGCCGTGGAGACGGCCGAGGTGGGCGAGCACTTCCGACCAGTCCCGCACCGCCGACGGGCTCGTCGCCTGCGCCAGGTCTCCCAGCACCGTGCAGGCGCCCGCGACCCGGCGGGCGATCGCCCGGAAATGCATCGGGCTGAGGTCCTGGGCCTCGTCGATCACGATGTGCCCCAGCCTGTCCGGCCGGTCGACCAGACCCGCGGCCTCGTCGAGCAGGGCCAGGTCGAGGGTCGACCAGACCATCGACTTGGCGCTGCGCGGACGGGGATCCAGCAGGATGACCCGCTGATCGTCCGCCGGAAGGATCCCGTCGGCCGCGGCGGCCAGGCGGGCCGGGTCGGTGAGGAGATCGAAGACCAGCCGGGCCGGGTCGATGGTGGGCCACATCCGGCGCACCGCCTGGCCGATCGCCCGGTTGCGGCAGAGCTGGGACAGCGTGGTCCCCGCCCGGCCGACCCGTTCCATCTGGCGCAGCACGCGGTGCGCCAGGCGCTGGACCAGCAGTTCACGGCCGGCGCCGTAGCCGGTTCCCCTGCTGAGCACGTCCGCGAGTTCGTCGGCTTGCTCCTCGACGGACACCCGCCAGGTGCGATGCTGATGTTTGAGTTCGAGCGCCTCTTCCGGCTCGCTGATCTGCGACCACAGGTGGCGCCGGAGCACCTCGGCCATCTCCAGGCCGCCCTTGATGTGCGCCGCCTCCGGGTCGTCGACGCGGCCCGCCGTACGGCCCTGGCCGGTGAGGTCGTCGATGGTGGCCTGGGAGACCTCGATCTCGCCGAGCGCGGGCAGGACGTTGCGGATGTAGGCGAGGAACGAGCTGTTGGGGCCGATGACGGCGACGCCGCCCTCCTTGCGCAGCCTGTCCCGCTCGGAGAAGAGCAGGTACGCCAGCCGGTGCAGGCCCACCGCGGTCTTGCCGGTGCCCGGCGCGCCCTGGATGCACAGCGTCTGGTCGGCCGAGGCGCGCACCAGGCGCATCTGCTCGGGCTGGATCGTGGCCACGATGTCGCGCATCGGCCCCTGGCGGGGACGTTCGATCTCGGCCGCCAGCAAGCCGCCGCCGTCGCCGGAGCGGCTCTCGCCGGTGAACGGTTCGTCTTCGAAGGCGCTCAGCACGCCGTGCTGGTCGAAGCCGTACCGGCGGCGGACGCGCACCCCCATCGAGTCCACAGAGGACGCTTCGTAGAAGGCGCGGGAAAGCATGGCGCGCCAATCGATCACGATGGGCTCGCCGTCTTCGTCGCGGACACCGCGACGGCCGACGTAGACGAGGTCGCTGTCGTCGGTGCGCGTGTGGGAGTCACCGCCGCGGACCACGTCGGCGTTGATGTCGAAGACGTCCCCCGCCGGGTAGTCGAGGCGCCCGAAGAAGAGCGGCACGTCGTCGAAGCCGGACAGATCCTTGACCACCTGTTTGCGGAACTCGCGCAGGGCGTGGTTGAAGTACTTGTCCGTGACGGCGTCGCCTTCCGCCGCGCCGCTGTCGAGCATCGCGCTGACCTCACCGCGCATGCGGATCAGCTTCGCGCGGCAGTGCTCCATGAACTCGCGCTCGACGAGGATCTCCGGCTCGGCGTGATCCCCGTCCTCCTGGCGCGCGGCGGCGATCTTCACGTCCTGCGCAGTCATGTTCGTCGCCCCCTGAAGTCGTCCGTACGTAATAGTACAATCAGACTATACTTGCCGAACCAAGTCGGAGGAGCAGGAGTGCGGACTCTCACTGCGCTGGGCCTCGCCGTCCTGCGTGAGCTCACCGATCGGCCGCAGCACGCGTACGAGCTGCACCAGCGGATGCGGGAACAGGGCCTCGACCAGATCGTCAAGGTCACGCACGGCGCGCTGTACAACACGGTGGACTCGCTGGCGAAGGCCGGGCTGATCGAACAGGTCGAAACGACCCGCGACGGACGGCGGCCCGAACGCACCGTCTACTCGATCACCGCGGCGGGCAGCGAGCTCGCCCGCGACCGGCTGCGCGAGCTGATGGCCACCCTCACCCCGGAGTACCCCGCCTACTGCGCCGCGCTGGCGTTCATGTCGCTGCTGACCGCGGAGGACGCCGCGAGCAGGCTCGAACGCCGGTGTGTGCTGCTGGAGGGCAGGCTGGCCGCGTCGCAGGCCGAGTACGACGCGTTGACCGGGCGCGAGATGCCGCGGGTCGCGCTGGTCGAGACGAGGCATCTGCGCGCCCATCTGCGGGCGGACCTCGACCTCACCCGGGCCCTCGTCGACGAGATCCGCAGCGGGCGGCTGGAACTCAGCGGCTCCACGACGCCGTGACGGCACGGTCGGAGCGGTCGTGAGCGGCCTAGTGGGTCGGGTGCGTTGTGAGTGGTCAGTGTCGTTCTCTCTACCTGCCCACCGGTGTGGCCGGCGATCGAGTATGACCGGCACGACCTTGATCAACGGAGGATTGGGGACGTTGAGTGTCCCGGATCTTCCGTTGATCAAGGTCCGAGCCCGGGCGACCCCGCGTGATGGCCCCCTTCACTGCGCTAGACGCAATGAAGGGGGCCATCACGCGACATCACTGTGGCTGCTGGTGTCCCTGGGGCCACAGGTGCGTTCAAGCGTCCGTGAAGGACTCCTTGAGGGACCCAGAGTCCCTCAAGGAGTCCTTCACGGACTTGGCACCCAACACGACACCTTTGCCTTACCCCTCAACAAAACCCACTTGCCACTCACGACCACCCGGCCCGGCACGGCCTAGTGGGTCAGTGGCGTTGTGAAAGCCACCTTCGCAACGTTGAAGGTTGCGAAGGTGGCTTTCACAACATCCGGACCCAGGACTCGCGTTTAGTCACCTACTTGCCGAAGGAGCGCACAGAGGCGACGAAGGGCAGCCGAGCGGGTCAGGCGGGCGGCGCCAGCTCGGCGACGGTGACGCGGTCGACGAGCATCGTCGTCGGGAAGGCGGCGGGATCGGGGTCACCGGGCATGATCGGTCCGCCGGGGCTGCCGACCACCACCAGCAGGCCGACGAAGACCTCCTGGTTGAACAGCCAGCCCTTGGGGGTGGTATCCGCCGGGGTGAGCCGCAGGTACTCGCGGCCGTCGAGGTACCAGGTGATCGAGTCCGGGTCGCGGGTCCACACGACGGAGTAGGTGTGGAAGTCCTCGCTCAGCGGCCGTCCGTCCGGCGTGGTGGTGGCGGTGCCCATCCCCAGTGACTTCAGCTGGTGGCACTCCGGCGAGTGCACGACGCCGTAGACGTCGGCGGGCGCGGTGTTGATCACTTCGAAGATGTCCAGCTCGCCGGAGAGGTACCAGCCCTGCAGCGGCTCGGTTTCCCCGAGGTGGCGCATCCGGTTGGCCCACGCGAACATCGCGCAGTCGAGGCCCAGTCCCGGCGCGGTCTTGACCACGGACTCGATCTTGAGCGCGCCGCCCGGCGACGGCACGAAGTCCTCGCGTGCCGTCTCGATCCAGGACGAGACGTAGCCGTCCTGCTCGCTGTGCGTGACGGTCATCCGCAGGTGCCCTTCGCCGTCCAGGCTCAGGTGGTCGGTGTCGTCGGCGTAGGACTCGATCCCCGACGCCCACGGCTTGCCGGTGATCACCTTCCACCGGTCGTGGTCGAGCGGTGTGCCCTCCGGGCCGTCGAAGTCGTCCTGCCACAGGACCTGCCAGTCCGGCGAGGTGAGCTGCGGACCGGGCGAGTTCAGCGTGTCCATGGTTCCTCTTCCTTCTTACGGTGTGGCCAGCTCCGCGCGCAGGTAGCGCATGAGCTCGATGGGGGTCGCGTGGTCGAAGACCAGCGTCGGTGCCAGTTCCAGGCCGGTCGCCGTGGCCAGCCGGTTGCTCAGCTCGACCGCGGTCAGCGACGCGAATCCGAGGTCGAGCAGGTCGGCCTCCGGCGGCACCTCGTCCGGTGAGTCGTGGCCCAGCACGGCCGCGATGGCGGCCCGCAGCAGATCCAGCACCGCCTTGTCCCGGCCGGTCTGGTCCAGCGCGTCGAGCTCCTGGCGGAGGTCGGCGACGGGTACTTCTTCGTCCCGCTCGGCGGGCAGCGCGGCGGTCACGCCGACCGGGGCCGGTGCGGCGTCCAGCCAGAAACGCTTGCGCTGGAACGGATAAGTGGGCAGCTCGAGCCGCCGAGAGGCGGTCCCTTCGAGTACCGCGGGCCACTCGACGCCGACGCCGCGGACATGCAGGGCGCCGAGCGCGGCCAGCACCGACTCCGGCTCGGGCCGATCCACCCGCAGCAGCGCGATCGCGCCCGGCGTCTGCGCGGAGAGCACCCCGTCGGGGCCGATCTCCACGAAGGTCCCGGCACCCGCGGCACGGGCCGCGGCCACGCCGTCGGCGAAGCGGACCGTCTCGCGCACGTGGCGGACCCAGTACTCGGGCGAGCGCATTTCCTCGCCGCCCAGCTTGCCGGTCAGGTTCGACACGATGGGCAGCGACGGCTCGTGGAACTCGACCTCGTCGAGCACGCGGCGGAAGTCGGCCAGCATGGGTTCCATCAGCGGCGAGTGGAACGCGTGGCTCACCCGCAGCCGCTTGATCCGGCGGCCCCAGCCGCGGACGGTCTCGGCGATCCGGGTGACCGCCTCGTCCGCTCCGGAGACGACCACCGCCGTCGACCGGTTCACCGCGGCGAGGCTCACCGACTCGCCGAGCAGGGGCGCCACCTCGGCTTCGGTGGCCTCGACCGCGACCATCGCGCCGCCTTCCGGCAAGGCCTGCATCAGCCTGCCGCGCGCCGCCACCACCTTGCAGGCGTCGGCCGTCGACCAGAGCCCGGCGGCGTGCGCCGCCACGAGCTCACCGATCGAGTGCCCGGCCAGCACTTTCGCCGTCACGCCCCACGATTCGAGCAGCCGGTGCAGCGCCACCTCGAACGCGAACAGCGCCGGCTGCGCGAACTCGGTGCGGTCGAGCAGCTCCGGTTTCTCCCACACGGCGTCGTCCAGTGCACCGAACCTGCCGCGGATCTCGTCGAAGGTCCGGGCGAACACGGGGTACCGGGCGGCCAGCTCCCTGCCCATCCCGGCCCGCTGGGAACCCTGACCGGAGAACAGAAAACAGACCGCGCCGGGTTCGGGCACGCCGACGCTGACCTGCGCGGCCGGGGTGCCGGTCGCGATCGCGGTCAGGCCGCGTTCCAGGTCCGCCCGGTCCCGGGCGAGCACCACCGCCCGGTGGTCGAAGACGGCCCGGGTGGTCGCCGCCGACCACGCGACGCTCGCCAGGTCCTGGTCCGCGACGAGCCGGAAGTTCTCGGCCTGCGCGCGCAGTGCCTGCTCGGTCTTCGCGGACAGCAGCACCGGGACGGCACCGTCGTGGCCGGGCTCCGGTGCCGCGACAGGTTCGGCGGGCGGGGCTTCGAGGATGACGTGGGCGTTGGTACCGCTGATGCCGAAGGACGACACCGCGGCTCGACGCGCCCGGCCCACCTGTGGCCACTCCTGCCGCCGGGTGAGCAGGGCGACTGCCCCGGCCGTCCAGTCGACGTGCGAGGAGGGCTTGTCCACGTGCAGCGTCCGCGGCAGCACGCCGTGCCGCATGGCCTCCACCATCTTGATGACCCCGGCGAGACCGGCCGCCGCCTGGGTGTGGCCGAGGTTCGACTTCACCGAACCCAGCCACAGCGGGTGTTCGCGATCCTGGCCGTAGGCGGCGAGCAGTGCCTGTGCTTCGATCGGGTCGCCCAGTGTGGTGCCGGTCCCGTGCGCTTCCACGGCGTCGACGTCGCGGGCGGCCAGGCCCGCGCTGTCGAGCGCCTGCCGGATGACCCGCTGCTGGGACGGGCCGTTCGGGGCGGTGAGGCCGTTCGATGCGCCGTCGGAGTTGACTGCGCTCCCCCGCACGACCGCCAGCACCGGGTGACCGAGGCGCCGGGCGTCCGACAGCCGTTCCACCAGCACGGCGCCGGCGCCTTCGCCCCAGGCTGTCCCGTCGGCGGCTTCGGCGAAGGACTTGCACCGGCCGTCCGCCGCGAGTCCTCGCTGGCGGCTGAAGTCGACGAACGCCGCGGGCGTCGCCATGACCGTCACGCCGGAGGCGATGGCGGCGTCGCACTCCCCCTGCCGGACGGCCTGCGCCGCCAGGTGCAGTGCCACCAGCGACGACGAGCAAGCCGTGTCGATGGTGACCACGGGGCCTTCGAGGCCCAGCGTGTAGGCGAGCCTGCCGGAGGCGACGCTGCCCGCGTTGCCACTGCCCAGGTAGCCCTCGACGTCCTCGGGGACGACCGTCAGGCGGGCGGCGTAGTCGTGGTACATCATCCCGGTGAACACGCCGGTCCGGCTGCCGCGCACCGAACGCGGGTCGATCCCGGCGCGTTCGTACAGCTCCCAGGTGATCTCCAGCAGCAGCCGCTGCTGGGGGTCCATCGCGACGGCCTCGCGCGGCGAGATGCCGAAGAACGCGGCGTCGAACTCGGCGGCGTCGTGCAGGAAGCCGCCTTCGCGGACGTAGGACCGGCCCCGGCGGTCCGGATCCGGGTCGTAGAGCCCTTCGACGTCCCACCCGCGGTCCGCCGGGAAGGGCGTGATCGCGTCCCGGCCCGCCGAGACGAGGTCCCACAGCTCCGACGGCGACGTGACACCGCCCGGGTAACGGCAGCTCATCGCCACGATGACGACCGGGTCGTCGCCGGTGGGTGCCTGCCGCACCCGCACGGCGCGCTCCGGCGAGTCGCCGCGCAGTTCCCGGCGCAGGTGCTCGGCCAGCGCGGCCGGCGTCGGATGGTCGAAGACCAGGGTCGCGGTCAGCCGCAGGTCGAGGGCGGCGTTGAGCTGGTTGCGCAGTTCGACGGCGGTCAGCGAGTCGAAACCGAGTTCCTTGAACGCCCGGTCCGGGTCGATGGCGCCGGCGCCGCCGTGGCCGAGTACCGCCGCGACTTCGGCCAGTACCAGGTCCAGCAGCTCGGCTTCGCCGGGAACGCCGGTGGCGCGGGGCGCCTGGGTCCGGGCCGGGACCCGGACCAGGTCCCGCAGCAGCGGATGGGGATCGGACTGGCCGCGCAGGACGGTGAGGTCGAGCTTGATCGGGACGAGGGCGGGCCGGGCCGCGCCGAGCGCGGCGTCGAACAACGCGAGGCCTTCCTCGGCCGTCAGCGCGGCGGTGCCCCCTCTGGTCATCCTGGCGAGGTCGTTCGCCCCGAGACCGCCCGCCATCCCGCCCTGCTCCCACAACCCCCATGCCAGCGACGTCGCCGGGAGGCCGCGGGCGCGGCGGGACTGCGCGAACGCGTCGAGGAAGGCGTTGGCCGCGGCGTAACCCGCCTGGCCCGCGCCGCCGAAGACACCGGCGGCCGAAGAGAACACCACGAACTCGGTGTCGTCGTCGGTGAGCTCCTGAAGGTGCAGGGCGCCGTCGACCTTCGCACGAAGCACCCTGTCGACCTGGTCGGCGGACAGGCCGTCGACGACGCCGTCGTCCAGGATCCCGGCCGCGTGCACCACCATGCCGACGCGTCCGACCCGGGACAGCGCGTCGGCCAGGCCTGCCCGGTCGGCGACGTCGCAGGCGATGACCCGGACGCCGGCGTCGAGCCCCTCCGGCACCGTGCCCGTGCGGCTGAGCAGGACGAGGTCACGGATCCCGTGCTCGGCGGCCAGATGCCGGGCCACCAGCAGGCCGAGGCCGCCGGTGCCACCGGTGATCAGCACGGCGCCGCTCTGCTCGCTATCGGCCGACCGGACGGGTACAGCGGCCCTGGTCAGCCGTGGCACCAGGACCGTGTCGCCGCGGACCGCCAGCTGCGGTTCGGCCGAGGCGGGCACCGTCCCGCGCTCGTCGAGGTCGACGAGCCGGAAGCGGCCGGGGTGCTCGGTCTGCGCCGAGCGGACCAGGCCCCAGACCGCGGCGTTCGTCAGGTCCGGCTCGTCGCCCGGTCCGGCGGCGACCGCGCCGCGGGTCGCGAACACGAGCCGCCCGGGCCGGTCCTCGGCCACCCAGTCCTGGATCAGGCCCAGCGCGCGGCGGGTCGCCGCGTGGATCTCCTCGACGGTGCCACCGCCTGCCGGGAACTCTTCGACGACGGCATCCTGATCCGCCGCTTCGCCGGGCTGGGCGGGCTTCCAATCGAGCGCGTACAGCGAGTCGTGCCCCGCGGGGAGCGGACGCGGGACCAGGGACTCGATCGACAGCACCGGACGCCCGCTCTCGTCGGTGGCGAGCAGCGCGATCCCTTCCGGTGCCGACGGCGAGATCCGGACCCGGAGCGCGGTGGCGCCGGTCGAGTGCAGGGACACCCCGCGCCAGGCGAACGGCAGCCCGCTGCCCGCGTACTCCGCCAGCGCCGCGGCGTGCAGCGCGGCGTCGAACAGCGCCGGGTGCAGGCCCTGGCCGCCGCTGTGCCCGCCCCTCAACCGGACTTCGGCGAAGACCTCGTCGCCCCGCGTCCACACCGCTTCCGCGCCGCGGAACGCGGTCCCGTATCCGATGCCGTGGTCGGCGAACCGGGCGTACAACTCGTCGATGTCCGCGGGTTCCGCCCCGGACGGCGGCCATTCCTGGCCGGAGGGCACCGCGTCGAAGGACGAGGGTTCGCCCGTCTCCGTCAGCGAACCGGTCGCGTGGCGGGTCCAGGGCCCGTCGTTTTGGCGCGAGAAGAGGTTCAGCTCGCGGCGTCCCGATCCGTCCGGCTCGTCCGCGGTCAGCTGGAGCTCGACCGCGCCCTCGGCGGGCACGACGAGCGGGGCTTCGAGCACGAGGTCGTGCAGATGTCCCGTACCGATCCGGGCCGCGGCCTGCAGCGCGAAGTCGACGAGTGCCGTGCCGGGAGCGACGACCGCTCCGTGCACGGTGTGATCGCGCAACCAGGGCTGCGCGGCGACGGCGAGTTCACCGGCGCACACGAAGTGATCGCGGCCGGCGATCTCCGTCACCGAGATGAGGGTGGCGGGTTCGGCCGAGCTGTCCCGCAGCCAGTAACGCTCGCGCTGGAACGGATACGTCGGCAGGTCTTCCCGGCGGGCGCCGTCGAACAACGGTGCCCAGTCGATCGGCACCCCGCGGACGTACAGCCGTCCCAGCGCGGCCATCAGGGCGGGCTCCTCCGGGCGATCCGCGCGCAGTGCCGCGACGGCGCCTTCGTCGGCCATCGCCGTCAGCGCGCCGCCCGGCCCGATTTCCAGGAACGTGGTGACACCGCGAGACCTGGCCGTGGCGACGCCGTCGGCGAACCGGACCGGTTCACGCACATGCCGCACCCAATACTCCGGCGTGCACAGCTCCTCCCCCGCCACCTCACCCGACAGGTTGGAGACCACGACCTTCGACGGCGCCCGGAACTCGACTTCCTCAAGCACCCGCCGAAACTCCGCCAGCATCGGCTCCATCAAGACCGAATGGAACGCGTGGCTCACCCGCAGCCGCTTCACCTTGCGACCACGTCCGGCCAGCTCCGCACCGACCGCCAGCGCCGCGTCCTCCACCCCGGAGACCACCACCGACGACGGGCCGTTCACGGCCGCGATACCCACGCCCTCGGACAGCAGCGGAACGACTTCCGCCTCCGAAGCCTCCACCGCCACCATCGCCCCGCCGTCAGGCAGGGCCTGCATCAAACGGCCACGCGCGGACACGACCCGACAGGCGTCCTCCAACGACCACACACCAGCGACATACGCCGCGACCAGCTCACCGATCGAATGCCCCACCAACACGTCGGCCTTGACACCCCACGACTCCAGAAGCCGGTAGAGCGCGACCTCGAACGCGAACAACCCCGGCTGCGTGAACTCGGTCCGATGCAGCCTGTCGTCAGTGAAAACCAGCTCCCGCAACGACCCGAACTGAGCACACACCTCGTCGAAGGCAGCGGCGAACACCGGGAACCGGGCGGCGAGCTCACGACCCATACCGACCCGTTGGGAACCCTGACCGGCGAACAAGAACCCCGTCCGGCCGTCCGCGATCGCGGTGCCGATCGGCCCGCCGTCGGCGATGGCGTCGAGGCCTCGCAGCAGTTCTTCCCGGTCACTGGCGACGAACGCCGCCCGGCGTTCCAAGCCCGCCCTCGTGGTCGCCAAGGAGAAGGCCAGGTCGGCGGGCTCCAGATCCCGCGCGGCCGCACGCAGCCGCCGGGCCGACGCCCGGACGGCCTCGACGTCGCGACCGGACAGGACCACCGGGAGCGGCACCGCGGACACTGGTTCCCTCGGCTCCGGCGCGGGCTCTTCGACGGCTTCGAGGATCACGTGCGCGTTGGCGCCACTCACGCCGAACGACGACACACCGGCCCGGCGCGGCTCGGCGGTCTCCGGCCAGTCGCGTGCTTCGGTGAGCAGCCGGACGTCCCCGGCCGACCAGTCCACGTGGGTGGAGGGCCGGTCCACGTGCAACGTCTTCGGCAGCACGCCGTGCCGCATGGCGAGCACCATCTTCATCACGCCCGCCATCCCGGCGGCGGCCTGCGTGTGGCCGATGTTGGACTTCACCGAACCCAGCCACAGCGGCCGTTCGCGCCCCTGCCCGTAGGTGTCGAGGATGGCCTGCGCCTCGATCGGGTCGCCGAGGGTCGTGCCGGTCCCGTGCGCCTCGACCGCGTCGACCTGATCGGCGGTCACCCGCGCGTTCGCGAGCGCCTGCCGGATCATCCGCTGCTGCGACGGGCCGTTGGGCGCGGTCAGCCCGTTCGACGCGCCATCGGAGTTGATCGCCGAACCCCGGACGACCGCCAGCACCGGATGCCCGTTGCGCCGGGCGTCGGAAAGGCGTTCCAGCAGCAGCACACCCGCGCCCTCGGCGAGACTGGTGCCGTCGGCGGAGTCGGCGAACGTCTTGCACCGGCCGTCGGGGGCGAGCGCCTGCTGGCGGCCGAACTCGGCGAACGTGCCCGCCGTCGCCATCACGGTCACCCCGGCGGCCAGCGCGAGAGTGCATTCGTCCTGCCGCAGGGACCGGCACGCGAGGTGCAGTGCGATCAGCGAAGACGAGCACGCGGTGTCGACGGTGAGGGACGGGCCTTCGAAGCCGAAGGTGTAGGAGACCCGGCCCGAGGCGATGCTGCCCGCGCTGCCGTTGCCGACGTACCCGGCCACACCGGGCGGGATCGACCGCAGCCGGGAGCCGTACTCGTTGTTCAGCACGCCCGCGAACACCCCGGTCCGGCTGCCGCGCAGGGTGCGGGGATCGAGGGCGGCGCGTTCGAGCACCTCCCAGGACGTCTCCAGCAGCAGCCGCTGCTGAGGGTCCATCGCGAGCGCTTCGCGTGGGGAGATCTCGAAGAAGGCGGGGTCGAAATCGGCCGCGTCGTACAGGAAACCGCCGTGGCGGACCTCGCCGATGCCGCGCTCGTCGCTTTCCCAGCCGCGGTCGTCCGGGAACTCCGAGATCGCGTCGGTGCCCCCGGCCAGCAGGTCCCAGAACTGCTCCGGGGTACGCACGCCGCCGGGAAACCGGCAGCTCATCGCCACGATCGCGATGGGCTCCTCCGCCGCGGCGGTGAGCTGCCGGTTCTGCTGCCTGAGGCGTTCGGCCTCCTTGAGCGAAGCTCGCAGGGCCTCGACGACCTTCTCCTGCGATGTGGTCATCGGTCCGCTCCCGCTTCCAGTGCCAGGTCGACCAGACCGGCGACGTCCAGCTCGTCGATCTCCGCCGCGGCCTTGAGGTCCGCGTCGTCTTGCCTGCCGGGGACGGGCTCACCGGGGTGTTCGTCCGGCGGGAACAGCCGGTCCCGCAGCGACCCGGCCAGGGCCGCCGAGGTCGGGTGGTCGAACACGACGGTCGCAGGCAGGCGCAGTCCGGTGACCGCGCTGAGCCGGTTGCGCAGTTCGACGGCGGTGAGCGACTCGAAGCCCAGGTCCATGAAGGCGCGCCCGGAGTCGATCTCCTGCGGCGACGAGTGACCGAGCACGCTCGCGACGTGGCCGCGGACCAGGTCGACAAGTGCCCATTCCCGCTCTGCCGCGGGAAGCGCGGCGAGCCGCTGCTTGAGGCCGCCGTCGACGGGCACGCCCGCCGCGGCCCGGCGTACCGGTCCCCGGACGAGGTCGCGCAGCAGCGGCGGGACGGTGTCCGGGTGGGCGCGCAGCTTGGCGGTGTCGAACTTCACCGGCACCAGCACCGGGTGGGCCGCGTTCAAGGACGCGTCGAACAACGTCAGCCCGTCCCGCGAAGCCAGCGGGATCATGCCGCCCCTGGTCATCCGCGCGACGTCGGTTTCGCCGAGGTGCTCGGTCATGGCGCTGCGTTGCGACCACAGTGCCCACGCCAGGGAAACGGCCGGGAGGCCCTGTGCGCGGCGGTGGCAGGCGAAGGCGTCGAGGAAAGCGTTGGCGGCGGCGTAGTTCGCCTGCCCCACGCTGCCGAACGTGCCGGCCGCCGAGGAGAACACCACGAACGCCGAGAGCCCGGCGTCCTTGGTGAGCTCGTGCAGGTTGACCACGGCGTCGACCTTCGGGGTGAACACGCGGTCCACCCGCTCCGGGGACTGGGCGGTGAGGACGCCGTCGTCCAGGACACCGGCGATGTGCACCACCGCGGACAGCCGCCCCTCCAGCCCGGACAGCACCTCCGCCAGCGCCGCGCGATCACCGGCGTCTCCCGCGCGGATCCGGGTCTTCGCCCCGAGCCGTTCGAGTTCCTCGGCCCATTCCGCGGCCCCCTCGGCGGCCTCGCCGCGACGGCTGAGCAGCACGAGGCTCCGCACGCCGTGCGCCTCGACGAGGTGCCGGGTGACGACCCTGCCCAGGGTCCCGGTCCCGCCGGTGACCAGCACCGTCCCGGTGAGGTCGACGGGGGTGTCCTGGCCGGACGGGGTCGCGCGGGCCAGGCGCGGGGTGTGCGTCTCCCCCGCGCGGATCGCCAGCTGGGGCTCGCCCGTCGCCAGTGCGGCCGGGAACGCCCGGGCGGACGCCGGATGCTCGTCGATGTCGAGCAGGACGAACCGGCCGGGGTGCTCGGTCTGGGCGGACCTGACCAGGCCCCATACCGCTGCCGCCGCCACGTCCTGCTCCGGGTCGCCGGTTCCGGCGAGGACCCCGCCGCGGGTGCAGAGCACCAGCGTGCTCTCGGCGAGGCGGTCGTCGGCCAGCCAGTGCTGGACCAGTTCCAGCGCCCGGCCGGTCACCGCGCGGGCCTCGGCGGGCAGGTCCCCGGTCCCGCCCGCCAGCGTGGCGAGCACGATGGCGGGCGGGGACGCGGTCAGCTCCGCCGGTGAGCCGTAGCGCTCGACGCGTGGGCCGAGTGCGGCGGCGAGCCCGAGGTCGTCGCGGAGCACGCCGACCGCCTGATCGTGGGGCGCGGTGCCCGGCCGGATCGGTTTCCAGGCGACGTGGAACAGCGAGTCGTGGCCGGTGTGCAGTTGTTCTTTCGTCACCGGGCGGACCGTCAGCGACTCGACGGTCAGCACCGGAGCGCCGCTTTCGTCGGTCAGCGCCACCCGGTAGGTCTCGGGTCCGGTCGCCGCGACCCGCACCCGGACCGCGGCCGCCCCGCCGGCGTGCAAGGTGACGCCCTGCCACGAGAACGGCAGATGCGCCTGACCCTGCCGGGACGCGGTGAGCGCGACCGCGTGCGACGCCGCGTCGAGCAGTGCCGGATGCAGGCCGTAGTGCCCGGCCTGTCCCGTGTGTTCCTCGGGCAGGCGGACCTCGGCGAACACCTCGTCGCCATGGCGCCACGCGGCGCGCAGGCCCTGGAACGCGGGTCCGTGGCCGTAGCCCCGCTCGGCGAAAGCGGTATAGAAGCCTTCTACCGCAACGGGTTCCGCGCCCGGCGGTGGCCAGGCCGCGGCCGTGTCGAAGCCGGGTTCGCCGGGGTCGGGGCTCATCACGCCGGTGGCGTTGCGGACCCATTCGCCCGTGTCGCCGGTCCGGGAGTGCACCCGGAACGCCCGGGCGCCGTCGTCGCCCTCGGGTTCGGCCATCACCTGGACCTGGACCCCGTCGCGTTCCGGGAGCACCAGCGGGGTCTCCAGCACCAGTTCGTCGACCTGACCGCAGCCGGCGAGGTCGGCCGCGCGCACGGCGAGCTCGACGAACCCGGTGCCGGGCAACAGAACCGAGTCGAAGACCCGGTGGTCGGCCAGCCAGCCGTGGTCGCGCAGGGAGATCCGGCCGGTGAGGAGCAGTGCGCCTTCCGGCGTCTCGACGGCCGCGCCCAGGAGCGGGTGGTCCGCCGGGCGCAACCCGGCCGACGCGAGATCCGCGCCCGTCGATCCCGACAGCGGGAGCCGGTGGCGCTGCCGTTGGAACGGGTAGGTGGGCAGGTCGACGCGGTGCGCGCCCGGGAAGGCCGGTGCCCAGTCGACGTCGACACCCTGGACGTAGGCCTCGCCGAGCGACAGGAGCACCCGGTCCAGATCGCCTTCGTCGCGGCGGAGAGTTCCGACCGCGACAGCGTCTTCGGCGGTCTGCTGGATCGCCATGGTCAGCACCGGATGGGCGCTCGTTTCCACGAACACCCCGAAACCCTGCTCGGACATGGATCGGACCGCGTGCTCGAACTCCACCGTCTGCCGCAGATTCCGGTACCAGTACTCGGCATCCAGACCCGCACCGTCGACCAGCTCACCGGTAACCGTGGAGAACAAGGGAACCCTGCCCGCCACCGGACGGACCGCGCCGAGAACTTCCAACAATTCGTCCCGGATCCGCTCCACCTGAACCGAATGCGACGCATAGTCCACCGGAA
Source organism: Amycolatopsis oliviviridis (assembly GCF_014654365.1). Taxonomy (GTDB): domain Bacteria; phylum Actinomycetota; class Actinomycetes; order Mycobacteriales; family Pseudonocardiaceae; genus Amycolatopsis; species Amycolatopsis oliviviridis. The sequence goes on along the minus strand of NZ_BNAY01000001.1, from coordinate 39,510 downwards.
TCCGCTTCGCCCGAACCCCGTCGCGTTCACACGCAGCCATCAGTTCGTCCAACGCGCCAGGATCACCCGACACCACCGTCGCCGCGGACCCGTTCACGGCAGCGACAGACAATCCCTCGACCAAACGAACACGCACCTGATCGACAGGCAGTGCGACGGAAACCATCCCGCCCTTGCCCGCCAAGGCTGTGATCGCCTTACTCCGCAACGCGACCACCCGCGCACCATCGGCCAGAGACAGCGCGCCGCTCACACACGCGGCGGCGATCTCACCCTGCGAATGCCCGACGACCGCATCAGGCCGCACACCATAGGATTCCCACACCGCCGCGAGCGACACCATCACCGCCCACAACACCGGCTGCACCACATCAACCCGCGCCAACGCAGCCTCATCGCCCAAAACATCCACCAGCGACCAGTCCACAAAGGACGAAAGCGCTTGCGCACACTCGTCAAGCCGAGCCGCGAACACCGGGGACGACTCGTACAACGCCAAGCCCATCCCAGCCCACTGCGAACCCTGACCAGGGAACACGAACACGACCCGACCCGGATCCGCCGCCACACCCCGCACCAGACCGGCGACCTCCTCGCCGCCGGCCAGTGCCCGGAGCCCCTTCTCGGCCGCGCTCTCGTCATGGGCCACCAGAACGGCACGATGATCGAAGCCGGAGCGGGTGGCGGCGAGCGAGAAGCCCACGTCGGGCAGCCCAGTGTCCACAAGAGAAGCGAGCTGCCCGGCCACTTCGCGCAGCGCGGGCTCGGTCTTGGCCGAGAACACCAGCGGCATAGCGGAGTCCACAGTAGACGGAGCAGGGTCCTCCGCCGGAACGTGCTCAAGGATCACATGGGCATTGGTGCCGCTCACGCCGAACGAGGACACACCGGCGCGACGCGGACGGTCCACCTCAGGCCAAGCCTGAGCCTCGGTCAGCAACGACACCTTGCCCGCCGTCCAGTCCACATGAGACGAGGGCTCGTCGATGTGCAAGGTCTTCGGCAGCAGGCCGTTCCGCATGGCCAGCACCATCTTGATCACCCCGGCGATGCCGGAGGCGGTCTGCGCGTGGCCGATATTGGATTTGATCGACCCCAGCCACAACGGCTTCTCACGGCCCTGCCCGTACGTCGCGAGCAACGCCTGCGCCTCGATCGGATCGCCCAGTGTGGTGCCCGTACCGTGCGCTTCCACGGCGTCGACCTGGTCGGCCGAGAGCCGGGCGCTGACGAGCGCCTGCCGGATGACGTCCTGCTGGGAGGTGCCGTTCGGCGCGGTCAGCCCGTTCGAAGCGCCGTCCTGGTTGATCGCCGAACCACGGACGACCGCCAGGACCGGATGCCCTAGGCGACGCGCTTCCGACAGCCGTTCGACGAGCACGAGGCCGACGCCCTCGGCCAGGCCCATCCCGTCGGCGGCGTCGGCGAACGCCTTGCAGCGCCCGTCGTGGGCGAGTCCGCGCTGCCTGCTGAACCCGGTGAACGAAGCCGGGGTGGCCATCACCGCGACCCCGCCCGCCAGCGCGCGCTCGCATTCGCCGTCGCGCACCGCCTGGACCGCGAGGTGCAGCGCGGTCAGCGACGACGAGCACGCCGTGTCGATGGTGACCGCCGGGCCTTCGAGGCCCAGCGTGTAAGCGATCCGGCCGGACACCACGCTGGGATTGCTCGCGGTGACCACGTAGCCCTCGTAGCTGTCCGGCGCCTGCTTCAGCAGCACACCGTGGTCCTGGTAGTGGCAGCCGACGTAGACCCCGGTGCGGCTTCCCTTGAGCGACAGCGGGTCGATGCCCGCGCGTTCGAGGGTTTCCCACGCGGTCTCCAGCAGCAACCGCTGCTGCGGGTCGGTGGCAGCCGCTTCCCGCGGGGAGATCCCGAAGAATCCCGCGTCGAAGTCGTCCACATCGGACAGGAAACCGCCCTCGCGCACGTAGGTCCGGCCCGGTGTGTCGGGGTCCGGGTCGTAGAGCGCGTCGGTGTCCCAGCCCCGGTCCTCCGGGAACCCGGAGATCAGATCGGCCTCGGCCACCAGCAGTTGCCAGAGTTCCTCCGGCGAGCGCACCCCGCCGGGGAAGCGGCAGCCCATGGCGACCACCGCGACCGGGTCGGGTGCCCGGTCCTGCACCTCGGCCAGCCTGCGGCGGGTCTGCCGCAGCTCCGCGGTCACCCGCTTGAGGTAGTCCCGGAGTTTCTGTTCCTCAGCCATTTACGCGGATCCCCTGTCAGGCACTGCCGAACTCGGCGTCGATCAGGTCGAATATCTCGTCGTCGGTGGCGACGTCGAGGCCGTCGTCGGCCGTCGGGTCCGCCGTACCGGCGAGGTCGTTCCACTTCCACACCATCGACCGCAGCCGGGCGACGATCGTGGCGCCCGTCTCGTCCCCGGTCTCCGCGCCGAACAGCGCCGCCTCGATCCGGTCGAGCTCGTCGAGTACGGGAGTGGTGCGCGGGACGAGCCGCTCGTGGACATGGCGGGCCAGCGCCGCCGGGCTCGGGTGGTCGAAGACCATCGTCGCGGGCAGCCGGATCCCGGTCGCCGCGGCCAGTTTGTTGCGCAGTTCGACCGCGGTCAGCGAGTCGAACCCCATCTCCTTGAACGGGCGGCCGGGAGCGACGGCGTCGGGCGCGTCGTGTCCGAGCACGACCGTCACCTGGGCGCGGACGAGGTCGAGGACGACGCGTTCGCCGTCGGCCGAGGCGGCCACCCGGCGCACGAGGTCGGACCCGGCCGTCTCGGGCACGGTGTCGGCCTGGACGGCGCCGCGCGCGTCGGGCAGGTCGTCGAACAGTGGCCGTTCCCTGGTCGAGGTGAAGACCGGGACGAACTTCGCCCAGTCCACGTGCGCGACGGTCACGGTGGTCTCGTCGTGGTCGAGCGCGTGCTGGAGCGCGGTGAAGGCGAGCTCCGGATCCATCAGCGGCAAGCCGCGTCGGCGCAGCTGGTCGTTGTCGATGCCTTCGATGGCACGGTCGGTGTCCCACGGGTTCGCCGCGGCCCAGACGCCCCAGGCGATCGAGGTCGCGGTCCGCCCGTCCGCCCGGCGCCGCGCCGCGAGCGCGTCGAGGAAGGCGTTGGCCGCGGCGTAGGCGCCGTGGTCGCCGCTTCCCCACACTCCGGCGATGGAGGAGAACAGCACGAACGCGTCGAGGTCGTCGTCACGGAAGAGCTCGTCGAGATGCCCGGCACCGTCCGCCTTCGCGGCGACGACGTCGGCGAAATCCGCGAGGGTCGTCTCGGCGAGCGAACCGAGGCCGATCTGGGCCGCGGCGTGGATGACGCCGCGAATCGGCGGGCCGCTGCTCCGTACCCGCGACACGAGGTCCTCCAGCGCCGCCCGGTCGGCCACGTCGCAGGCGGCCGGGATCAGCTCGACACCCCGCTCGGCCAGTTCCGCGGTCAGCTCGGACATGCCGGGCGCGGCCGGTCCGCGCCTGGACGGCAGCACGATGCGGGTGGCGCCGTTCCCGGCGAGCCACCGCACGATATGCGTGCCCAGGACGCCGGTCCCGCCGGTGAGCAGGACGGTGTCCCGCGGCTGCCAGGTCCGCGATGGTTTGCCCGTCCGGCTCGCCCTGACCAAGCGGCGGACGAGGACCCCGCTCTGCCTGATCGCGAGCTGATCTTCGGTGCCCGCGCCCGCCAGCACCGAGCACAGGCGGTCGGCGGCCGGCGCGTCGAAGTCGGCGGGCAGGTCGATCAGGCCGCCCCAGCGGCTCGCGTGTTCGAGTCCGACGACGCGCCCGACGCCCCAAGTCTGGGCCTGGACCGGGTTGGTCAGCCGGTCCCGAGGCCCGGTGGTCACGGCGCCGCGGGTGAGGATCCACAGCGGGGCCTCGTGCGCGGCGTCGCCGAGTGCCTGGACCAGCTGGACGGTCCTGGCGAGGCCGTCGGCCAGCGCCGGGGTGCCGGTGTCCGGCCGTTCGTCGAGTGCCAGCAGGCTCACCACGCCACCGGGCGCGCCGAGTCCGCGGAGCCGGTCCGCGAGGGCGGTCCGGCCGGAGCCGACGGGCAGCACCCGGGTCCGCGCGCCGTGGGCTTCGAGACTCCGGACGACCGGGTCCACGAGGTCGCAGCCGGCGCCCTCGGGAACGGCGACCAGCCACTCCCCCGTCAACGACGGCTCGGGGAGGTCGGCGATCGTCTTCCAGGTCACCCGGTACCGGATGTCGTCGAGCGGGTCCGCGGTCTTGCCGACGGTCGTCCGCGGCAGCCAGAACCGCTGTCGCTGGAAGGGATACGCGGGCAGGTCGACGCGGTGCGCGCCCGCGAAAGCCGGTGCCCAGTCGACGTCGACACCCTGGACGTAGGCCTCGCCGAGCGACAGGAGCACCCGATCCAGATCGCCTTCATCCCGCCGGAGAGTTCCAACGGCCACGGCGTCTTCGGCGGTCTGCTGAATGGCCATGGTCAGCACCGGATGGGCGCTCGTTTCCACGAACACCCCGAAACCCTGCTCGGACATGGATCGGACCGCGTGCTCGAACTCCACCGTCTGCCGCAGATTCCGATACCAGTACTCGGCATCCAGACCCGCACCATCGACCAACTCACCCGTAACTGTGGAGAACAAGGGAACCCTGCCCGCCACCGGACGAACCGCGCTCAACACCTCCAGCAACTCGTCCCGGATCTCCTCCACCTGCACCGAATGTGACGCATAGTCCACCGGAATCCGCTTCGCCCGAACCCCGTCGCGCTCACACGCAGCCACCAGCTCCTCCAGCGCCGCGGGATCTCCCGATACGACCGTCGCCGAGGCACCGTTCACCGCGGCGATCGAGAGCGCTGACCCGAGTCGCTCGCGCACCTGATCGACAGGCAAGGCAACAGAAACCATCCCACCCTTGCCCGCCAGCGCCGTGATCGCCTTGCTCCGCAACGCGACCACCCGAGCACCGTCAGCCAGAGACAACGCGCCGCTCACACACGCCGCCGCGATCTCACCTTGCGAATGACCCACAACCGCTTCGGGAACAACTCCATACGATTCCCACACCGCCGCGAGCGACACCATCACCGCCCACAACACCGGCTGCACCACATCAACCCGCGCCAGTGCGACCTCGTCGCCGAGAACCTCCACCAGCGACCAGTCCACAAAGGACGAAAGCGCTTGCGCACACTCGTCGAGCCGAGCCGCGAACACCGGAGACGACTCATACAACCGGAGCCCCATCCCGGCCCACTGCGAACCCTGACCGGGAAAGACGAAAGCGACCTTGCCCGGATCGGACGCCACGCCCTGGACCAGTCCGGCGATCTCCTGACCGGAGGCGAGAGCGGTGAGACCGGCGGCATAGGCCTCACGGTCGGCCGCCACCAGCGCCGCGCGATACTCCCACGCCGAACGAGCGGCGGCCAGCGAGAAACCGACGTCCGCCACACCGGCGTCGAGCGTGGGGACGAGCTGCCGCGCCGTCTCCCGGAGCGCCGCTTCACTCTTGGCCGAGAACACCAACGGAACTACAGAGTCCACAGTAGACGATTCAATAGTCTCCGCGGGAACCTGTTCCAGGATCACGTGGGCGTTGGTACCGCTGACCCCGAACGAGGACACACCGGCACGACGCGGACGATCCGACTCCGGCCAGGCCTGAGCCTCGGTCAGCAGTGACACCTTCCCGGCCGACCAGTCCACATGCGACGAAGGCTCGTCGATGTGCAAAGTCTTCGGCAGCAAGCCATTCCGCATCGCCAGCACCATCTTCATCACCCCGGCGATGCCGGCCGCGGCCTGTGTATGACCAAGATTCGACTTGATCGACCCCAGCCACAAAGGCTTCTCACGACCTTGGCCATACGTCGCGAGCAACGCCTGTGCCTCGATCGGATCGCCCAGCGTGGTGCCCGTGCCATGCGCTTCCACGGCGTCGACCTCGGCCGGCGCGAGACCGGCGTTGGCCAGCGCCGCACTGATCACCCGACGCTGAGACGGACCGTTCGGCGCTGTCAGACCGTTCGACGCACCGTCCTGATTCACCGCCGAACCACGCACCACCGCCAACACCGGATGCCCGTTCCGGCGCGCGTCCGACAAGCGCTCCAGCACCAGCACGCCCGCGCCTTCGGCCAGGCCGGTGCCGTCGGCGGCGTCCGCGAACGCCTTGCAGCGTCCGTCTCCGGCCAGCCCGCGCTGGCGGCTGAACTCGACGAGGAATCCCGGTGTGGACATGACCGTCACCCCGGCCGCCAGTGCCAGGGTGCAGTCCCCGTGGCGCAGGCCCTGGCACGCGAGGTGCAGCGCGACCAGGGAAGCCGAGCACGCGGTGTCGATCGTGAGGGCCGGGCCTTCCAGCCCGAAGGTGTACGCGAGCCTGCCGGACGCGACCGAGGCGGCGCTGCCGATGCCGAGATACCCGGCGACACCGTCCGGTGTCTCCTGCAGGACGTCGGAGTAGTCGGTCCCGTTGCCGCCGACGTAGACACCGGTCCGGCTGCCGCGCAGCGCGGCGGGGGCGACGCCGGCACGTTCGAACGCCTCCCAGGTCGTCTCCAGCAGCAACCGGTGCTGCGGGTCCATGGCGAGTGCCTCGCGCGGGCTGATCCCGAAGAACCCGGGGTCGAACTGGTCGGCGTCGTACAGGAAACCGCCGTCCTGGACAGAGCATTTGCCGGGCTTGTCCGGATCCGGGTCGTACAGCGACGCCAGGTCCCAGCCCCGGTTGTCCGGGAAGCCGGACACCACGTCGCGGCCCTGCGCCAGCAGCTCCCACAGGTCCTCGGGAGAGCGCACCCCGCCGGGGAACCGGCAGCTCATCCCGATGATCGCGATCGGTTCCTTGTCTCGCCGCTCCTGGGCGCGGATCCGGTCGTGCGCGTCGTCCAGCTCGGTCGTGACCCGCTTGAGGTAGTCCCGCAGCCTGCTTTCGTTCGCCGTCACAGCGCGCCCAACTTCCGGTCGATGAGATCGAACAACTCGTCGTCGGTGGCCTCTTCGATCCGGCCCGCCTCCGGGGAAGCCCCGGCGAAGGCCGACGCGGCGCCACGCAACCTGGCGGCGACGTCGTCCCGCTCGGCGGCGCTCAGCTCGACGGCCGCGAGCGCGCTTTCGAGCTGGTCGAGCAGCTCGGTCAGCCGGGCGGGTTCGTCGGCGACCAGTTCCGCGCGGAGCTGCTCGGCCAGCGCCCGTGGCGTGGGATGGTCGAAGACCAGCGTCGCCGTCAGCCGCACCCCGGTCGCGGCTGCGAGCCGGTTGCGCAGGTCGATGCCGGTGAGCGAATCGAATCCCAGCTCCTTGAACGCCTGGTCCGCGGCGATCGCGCGGGGATTCGCGTGCCCGAGCACTGCCGAGGCGTGCCGCCGGACCAGGTCGAGCAGCAGGCTTTCCTGTTCCGGTCCGGTCATCCCGGCCAGCCGCCGGGCGAACCCGGGGTCGTCCGCTCCGGCCGCTTCCGCCCGCCGCGTCCGGCGCGGGGCCAGCCCGCGCAGCAGCAGGGGCAGTTCGTCCGTCCGCTCGCGCAGCACCGCGGTGTCCAGCCGCATCGGCAGCACCACGTCCGCGCCCGACCGGCGAGCCGCGTCGAAGAGCGCGAGCCCTTCGGCCTCGGACATCGCCGCGACACCGTCGCGGCCCATCCGGGCGAGGTCGGCCGCGCCGAGCCTGCCCGCCATCCCGCCGGTCCGCTCCCACAGCCCCCACGCCAGGGACTGGCCGGGCAGTCCGGCGGCGCGGCGGTGGCGCATGAACGCGTCGAGGAAGGCATTGGCCGCCGCGTAGCTGCCCATGCCCGGTCCGCCGAGGGTGCCCGCAGCGGAGGAGAAGACGATGAAGGCGTCGAGATCGCCTGCCAGCTCATGGAAATTGAGCACGGCGTCGACCTTGGCGCGCAGCACCCGGTCGAGGCCGTCGGCGGTGAGCGAGGTGAGCATGCCGTCCTCGAGCACGGCCGCCGTATGCACCACGGCACTCAGCGGTCCGGTCCGGTCGAGCAGCGCGGCCAGCGCGGCGCGGTCCGCGACGTCGCAGGTGGCGACCGTCACGTGCGCGCCCGAGCCGGTGAGCTCCTGCCGCAACGCGGCCGCGCCGTCGGCGTCCTCGCCCCGGCGGCTGGTGAACACCAGGCGCCGCACTCCGTGCTCGGCGACCAGGTGGCGGGCGACGAGCCCGCCGAGGCCTTCGGCGGAGCCGGTCACCAGCACCGTGCCGGTGATCGACGGGGCCGCCTCGGCGGACGGCTCGGCGTTGACCAGCCTGGGCCGGAACACCGCGCCTGCCCGCAGCGCGATCTCGGGTTCGCCCAGCGCGGCCGCGGTGGGCAGCATCCGGAGCGAGTCCTCGTGGCCGTCGGTGTCGACCAGCACGAACCGCCCGGGGTGTTCCCGCTGGGCGGAGCGGACCAGACCCCACACCGTCGCCGCGGCGGGGGCGGGCGCGTCCATCACGGCGCCTCGGGTGACGACGGCGAGCGTTCCCGGGCGGTCCGCGGCGAGCCAGTCCTGAAGCAGCCCCAACGCCTGCCGGGCCACCTGGTGCGTCACCAGGCCGAGGTCGCCGGGTGGCTGGTCGCAGGAGGCGAGGGTGATCTCCGCCGGAAGGGGCGCGATCGAGTCCGGGTCGGCGAGTTCGGTCCATTCGAGGGCGAACAGCGTGTTCGTCTCGACCGTCCCGCCGGTCGAGACCGGCCGGGACACCAGCGAGTCGACCGTGGCGACCGGCGCACCGGTGACATCAGTGGCGACGATGGCCAGTTTGTCCACTCCCGCCGGGCTCAGCCGCAGGCGCAGCGTCGACGCGCCCGTGGCGTGCAGGGTGAAACCGTTCCATTCGAAGGGGCGCCGGTCCTCGTGGCCGTTGACCACGGCCATCGCCCCCAGGGCGGCGTCGAGCAGGGCGGGATGCAGGCCGAACCGCTCCGCGGCCGCCCGTTCCTCGCCCGCCAGGGACACCTCGGCGAACAACTCGTCCCCGCGCTGCCACAGCGCGCGCACGCCGGCGGGCGCGGCGTCGACCGGCAGCCTGTCCGCTCCGGGCGGCGGCCAGGGCTCGGACGCCGGGCGGTCCGATCCGCCCCGGCCGAGCACACCGGTGGCGTGCCGGGTCCAGCCGTCGAGGTCCGACCTCCGGGAGCGGACCTCGATCCGCCTGGTCTCGCTTTCCGGGCCGACCACGACCTGGAGTTCGACGGCGCCGTACTCGGGCAGCACGAGCGGGGTCTCCAGGGTGAGCTCGTCGACCCGGTCGCAGCCGGCGGCGTCACCGGCCCGCACCGCCAGTTCGAGGAACGCCGTTCCGGGCAGCACGACCGAGCCGCCGAGCACGTGCTCGGCGTACCAGGCCTGGACGCCCAGGTGACAGGCCAGCACGACACCGCCGTCGGGCAGCTCGGCGAGCACGTCGAGGCCGTCCACGTCACCGCCCGAGCCGGTCGGCCAGAAACGCTCGCTCTGGAACGGATAGGTGGGCAGATCGACACGGTGCGCGCCGGGGAAGGCCCGTGCCCAGTCGACTCCGGCGCCGTGAACGTAGGCCTCACCGAGCGACAACAGCACGCGGTCCAAGTCGCCTTCGTCGCGGCGGAGAGTTCCGACCGCGACAGCGTCTTCGGCGGTCTGCTGGATCGCCATGGTCAGCACCGGATGGGCGCTCGCTTCCACGAATACGCCGAAATCCTGCTCGGACAACGACTTGACCGCGTGCTCGAACTCCACCGTCTGACGCAGATTCCGGTACCAGTACTCAGCGTCCAAGCCCGCACCGTCGACCAGCTCACCGGTGACCGTGGAGAACAGCGGAACCCTGCCTTCGGCCGGCCGTACCGCGCCGAGAAGTTCCAGCAGCTCGTCCCGGATCTGCTCCACCTGCACCGAATGCGACGCGTAATCCACCGGAATCCGCTTCGCGCGAACCTCATCGCGCTCACACACCGCCATGAACTCGTCCAGTGCGGCGACGTCACCCGACACCACCGTCGCGCCGGACCCGTTCACCGCGGCGATCGACAACGCGGAACCGAGCCGCTCGCGCACCTGATCGACAGGCAAGGCAACGGAAACCATGCCACCCTTGCCCGCCAGCGCCGTGATCGCCTTACTCCGCAACGCGACCACCCGCGCACCATCGAGCAGAGACAACGCGCCGCTCACACACGCGGCCGCGATCTCACCCTGGGAATGCCCGACAACGGCATCGGGGAGGACTCCATACGATTCCCACACCGCGGCCAGCGACACCATCACCGCCCACAAAACAGGCTGCACGACATCAACCCGCGCCAACGCGACCTCGTCACCCAAAACATCCAGCAACGACCAGTCCACAAAGGACGAAAGCGCTTGCGCACACTCATCCAACCGAGCCGCGAACACCGGGGACGACTCGTACAACGCCAAGCCCATCCCGGTCCACTGCGACCCCTGACCGGGAAAGACGAACGCGACCTTGCCCCGCTTGCCCGCGAGCCCGCGCACCACGCCCGGCGTTTCCTGCCCCGACGCCAGTGCCGTGAGCCCCTCGGTCACGGACGGGCCGTCGGTCACCAAGACCGCCCGGTGGTCCCACTCCGATCGGGTCGAGACGAGCGAGAGGCCGACATCCGCCACACCGGCACCAAGGGCAGGGACGAGCTGCCGTGCAGCGTCCCGGAGCGCCGCTTCGGATTTCGCCGACAACACCAGCGGCGCGAAAGAGTCCACAGTGGACTTCGCATCCTCTTCCGTCGGGACCTGCTCCAGGATCACGTGGGCATTCGTGCCACTCACGCCGAACGACGACACACCGGCTCGACGCGGACGATCCACCTCAGGCCAAGCCCGAGCCTCGGTCAGCAACGACACCTTCCCCGCCGACCAGTCCACATGCGACGAAGGCTCATCCACATGCAACGTCTTCGGTAGCAAGCCGTTCCGCATCGCCAGCACCATCTTCATCACCCCGGCGACACCCGCCGCGGCCTGCGTATGACCGAGATTCGACTTGATCGACCCCAGCCACAAAGGCATCTCACGACCCTGCCCGTACGTCGCCAGCAACGCCTGTGCCTCGATCGGATCACCCAGCGTGGTGCCCGTGCCATGCGCTTCCACCGCGTCGACTTCAGCCGCGGAAAGACCCGCATTGGCCAGCGCGGCACCGATCACCCGACGCTGAGACGGACCGTTCGGCGCCGTCAAACCATTCGACGCACCGTCCTGATTCACCGCCGAACCACGCACCACCGCCAGCACCCGGTGCCCATTACGGCGCGCGTCCGACAACCGCTCCAGCACCAACACGCCCACGCCTTCGCCCCAGCCGGTGCCGTCGGCGGCGTCCGCGAACGCCTTGCAGCGCCCGTCCTCGGCCAGCCCGCGCTGACGGCTGAACTCGACGAACGTGCCGGGGGTGGCCATCACCGTCGCACCGCCCGTCAGCGCGAGCGAACACTCCCGCTGCCGCAGCGACTGGCACCCGAGGTGCAGCGCCACCAGCGAGGACGAGCACGCGGTGTCGACGCTGAGGGCCGGCCCCTCCAGTCCGAGGCTGTAGGCGACCCTGCCGGAGAACACGCTCGCCGCGTTGCCCGTGCCGGCGTATCCCTCGACGTCCTGCGCGACCCCGTCCAGCAAGGCCGGATAGTCCTGGCCGTTGGTTCCCGCGAAGACACCGGTCCGGCTGCCGCGCAGCGACCGCGGGTCGATCCCGGCCCGCTCGATCGCCTCCCAGCCCGCGGTCAGCAGCAGCCGCTGCTGGGGGTCCATGGCGAGCGCTTCGCGGGGCGAGATCTCGAAGAACGCGGCGTCGAAACCCGCCACGTCGTCGAGGAAACCGCCCTCTCGCACATAGGAAGTGCCCCGGCGATCCGGGTCGGGGTGGTGGAGCGAGGCGGTGTCCCAGCCGCGGTCGGCCGGGAAGTCGCCGACGGCGTCCACCTCGTCGGCGAGCAGGCGCCACAGGTCTTCCGGGGACCGCACGCCACCGGGGAACCGGCAGCTCATCCCGATGATCGCGATCGGCTCGTGGTCGGCGGCCTCGGCCGCGCGCAGGCGTTCCTTCGCCGACTGCAGTTCGGCGGTGACCCGCCGGAGGTAGTCGAGCAGCTTCGGGTCTTCCATCAGTCCGACACTCCGAGTTCGTTGTCGATGAGGTCGAGCAGTTCGTCCCGGTCGGCGGCCCACACGTCGCTCGTGGCCACCGGCGTCCCCGACCACCGGGCGAGCAGGCCGTTGAGGCGGGTGGTCACGCCCGCGCGGACCTCGTCGCCCGCGGCGGCCATCGCGGCTTCCAGCCGGTCCAGTTCGGTGAACGGGTCGGGCCGCCCGCCGTCCTCGTCCGGCAGCAGCGTGGCCCGCAGGTGGTCCGCGAGCGCTTCCGCCGTCGGATGGTCGAAGACGAGCGTGGCCGGGAGCCGCAGCCCGGTCGCGGTGGCCAGCCGGTTGCGGAGTTCGACGGCGGTGAGCGAGTCGAAACCGAGGTCCTTGAACGCCCGCTCGGCACGCACCGAATCCGGCGTGTGGCCGAGCACGGTGGCCGCGCTCTCGGTGACGAACCGCACCAGGATCGCCTGCCGGTCCGCCGCTCCGGCCGCGATGAGCCGGTCGAGCAATGACTCCGTCTTCTCACCGTCGCCGTGGAGCTGCCGCACGTGCGGCAGATCCAGCAGCAGCCGGTTCGGGCGGGGCAAGCCGTCGGCGAACCGCGCCCAGTCGATGTCGGCGATGACGGCGAACGGGTCGTCCTGCCCGACGGCGCGCCACAGCGCGTCGAGCGCCCGGTCCGCGTCCATCGGGGACACGCCGTCGCGCCGCAGCCGCTCGGCCGCGGTGGCGTCGGCCGCCATGCCCGCCCCGGCCCACGCGCCCCACGCCACGGTGGTCGCCGGCAGCCCCAGTCCGCGCCGATACTGGGCGAAAGCGTCCAGGAAGGCGTTCGCGGCGGCGTAATTACCCTGTCCCGCGTTGCCCAGCGTGCCCGCGGCCGAAGAGAACAGCACGAACGCGGACAGATCGAAACCGCGGGTCAGCTCGTGCAACTCGATCGTCGCGGCGACCTTGGGCGCGAGCACCTCGTCGAGCCGGGCGGGTGACAGCGCGTCGAGGACGCCGTCGTCGAGCACGCCCGCCGTGTGCACGACAGCGTCGAGTTCCGGGAGCCGCGCGACGAGCGCGGCCAGCGAGTCATGGTCGGTGACGTCGCACGCGGCGACGGTGACCCGGACGCCGAGATCGCCGAGTTCGGCCGCCAGTTCCGCCGCGCCGGGCGCGTCCGGCCCTTGCCTGCTGGTCAGGACGAGATGTCCGGCGCCGTGGGCGGCCAGTGACCTGGCGACGTGCGCGCCGAGCGCACCCGTGCCGCCGGTGACCAGGACGGTGCCGTGCGGCCGCCAGCTCTCGCTCTTCGGGGGCGAACCGGGGACGAGACGTTTGGCCAGCACCGACGACCGGATCGCGACCTGGTCCTCCTCGCCCGCGACGACGACGGCACGCACCCGGCCCCAGGTCCGCTCGTCCGGCTGCTCCGGCAGGTCGATCAGGCCGCCCCAGAGTTCCGGGTGCTCCAGCGCGAGGACACTGCCGAGACCCCAGACCTCCGCCTGGACCGGGTGAAGCGGCGCTTGCGAGCCCGCCGCCGTCGCCCCGCTCGTGACGCACCAGAGCGGGATCTCGGCGCCGGTCGCGCTCAGCGCCTGGACCAGTGCCGTGGTGAGGGCGAGTCCGATGGACAGCGCCCGGTGGCCCGGCAGGGTCTCCCCCGCCAGCGCGAGCAGTGAGACCACGCCGTCGACGCCGGTCCCGGCCGCCGCGATCTTGGCCGCGACCGATTCGCGTTCGATGTCCGCGGCGGTGAGCACCACCTCGGTGAGCCGGTCGCCGCCGAACGCGCGCCGCAGTCCCGTCACGGCCGGATCGCCGGTGTGCCCGTCCGGCACGACCAGCAACCACGCCCCGGCCGGATCGCGATCCACCGGTTCGGCCAGTGGTTTCCAGGCCACGCGGTGGGTCCAGTCGCCGGCGGTCACCCGGTCGGACGGCCCGGCCGTGAGCCAATAGTGCTTGCGCTGGAAGGCATAGGTGGGCAGGTCGACCCGGTGGGCGCCGGTGCCGTCGAAGAACCGGTCCCACGCGACGGGGACGCCTCGTACGTGCAGCCTGCCCAGCGCGGCCAGCAGCGTCTCGACCTCGGGGCGGCCGTCACGCGACACGGTGATCACGTCCGCCTCCGTCGCGACGCCGCCCAGGACGCCTCCAGGGCCGATCTCGACCAACACCGTGACGCCGTCGGCTTCCGCCGCCGCGATCCCTTCGCCGAACCGGACCGCCTCGCGAACGTGGCGGAGCCAGTACTCGGCGGTGCACAGGTCTTCTCCGGCCACGCGTCCGGTCAGGTTCGACACGATCACCTTGCCGGGTGCGTGGAACTCGACCTGGTCGAGCACCGCGCGGAAGTCGTCGAGCATCGGTTCCATCAACCGGGAGTGGAACGCGTGGCTCACCCGCAACCGTTTGGTCTTGCGGCCCGACGTTTCGAGCGCCGCGGCCACCGCGAGCACCGCCTCCTCGTCGCCGGAGACGACCACCGAGTCGGGGCCGTTCACCGCCGCGATGTCGACAGCGCCGATCAGCAGCGGCGCGACCTCGTCCTCCGATGCCTGCACGGCGACCATCGCGCCGCCTTCGGGCAGCGCCTGCATCAACCGGCCGCGCGCACCCACGATCTTGCAGGCGTCCTCCAGCGACCACACCCCGGCGACGTACGCCGCCACCAGCTCGCCGATCGAATGCCCGGCCAGTACGTCGGCCGTGACGCCCCACGACTCCAGAAGCCGGTAGAGCGCGACCTCGAACGCGAACAACCCCGGCTGCGTGAACTCGGTCCGATGCAACCTGTCGTCGGTGAAAACCAGCTCTCGCAACGATCCGAAGTGAGCACACACCTCGTCGAAAGCCGCGGCGAACACCGGGAACCGCGCCGCCAGCTCACGACCCATGCCCACACGCTGCGAACCCTGACCGGCGAACAGGAACCCGATCCGGTGCTCGTTTCCGGTCGCGGTGCCGGTCACGACCGCAGGATGCTGCTCACCGCGTCCGATCGACCGCAACGCCTCGCGCGCCAGGTCCGCCGAATCCGCGACGACGACCGCCCGGTGTTCCAGCGCCGCCCTGGTCGTCGCGGCCGAAAACGCCGCGTCGGTCAGCCCCTCGCCGAGGTGGGCGCGGAACCGGTCCGCCTGCTCCCGCAACGCTCCCGCGTCCGCGCCGGACACCAGCAGCGGCACCGCACCGGCATGCGGTGCGGGAACCTCCTCGGCGGTCTCGACCGACTCGATGATCGCGTGCGCGTTCGTCCCGCTCACCCCGAAGGAGGAGATGCCCGCCCGGCGCGGCCTGCCGGTCTCCGGCCAGTCCTCGGCGGCGGTCAGCAGCCGGACGTCACCGCGGGACCAGTCGACATGCGGGGTCGGCTCGTCGGCGTGCAGGGTCCTGGGCAGGACACCGTGCCGCATCGCCTGCACCATCTTGATCACGCCGCCGATGCCGGACGCCGACTGGGTGTGCCCGATATTGGACTTGAGCGAACCCAGCCACAGCGGGCGTTCGCGGTCCTGGCCGTAGGTGGCGATGATCGCCTCGGCCTCGATCGGGTCGCCCAGGGTGGTGCCGGTGCCGTGCGCCTCGACCGCGTCGACGTCGTTCGCGGACAGCCCGGCGGCGGCCAGCGCCTGGCGGATCACCCGCTGCTGGGATCCGCCGTTCGGTGCGGTCAGCCCGTTGGACGCACCGTCCTGGTTGATCGCGGACCCGCGCAGTACCGCCAGTACCGGATGCCCGTTGCGGCGCGCGTCGGACAGCCGCTCCAGCAGGACCATGCCGACGCCCTCGGCCCAGCTCGTGCCGTCGCTGCCGGCCCCGAACGATTTGCTGCGCCCGTCCGGTGCCAGGCCGCGCTGCCTGCTGAACTCGACGAACACGCCCGGCGTCGCCATCACCGCCGCCCCGCCCGCCAGCGCCAGCGAGCATTCACCCTGCCGCAGCGACTGGGCGGCGTAGTGCAACGCCACCAGTGACGACGAACAGGCGGTGTCGATCGTGACCGCGGGCCCCTCCAGGCCGAAGGTGTAGGCGATCCGCCCGGAGGCGACGGCCGACAGGTTGCCGGTCATCAGGTAGCCCTCGACGCCGTCGGCGGCCTCGTGCATCCGCGGCCCGTAGTCCTGGCCGACGGTGCCCACGAACACGCCGGAGTGGCTGCCCCGCACCGTTCCGGGGTCGATCCCCGCCCGCTCCAGCACCTCCCACGCGGTCTCCATGAGCAGCCGCTGCTGGGGATCCATGGCGAGCGCTTCCCGGGGCGAGATGCCGAAGAACTCGGGATCGAACTCGGCCGCGTCGTGCAGGAAGCCGCCGTGCCGGACGTAGGACCGGCCCGCCCGGTCCGGGTCGGGGTCGTACAGTCCGGCCACGTCCCAGCCGCGGTCGACGGGGAACTCCGAGATGGCGTCGCGGCCGTCGAGCACCAGTTGCCACAGGTCCTCCGGGGACCGCACGCCGCCCGGGTACCGGCAGCTCATCGCGACCAGCGCGATCGGCTCGTCGGTGGCGGCGCCGGCCGTGGTGGCGGCCGGGTCCGCCGCGCCGCCCGCCAGTTCGGTGGCGAGGAACGCCGCCATCGCGGCGGGGGTGGAGTGGTCGAAGACCGCCGACGTGGGCAGTTTGAGGCCGACGGCGGCGCTGAGCCGGTTACGCAGTTCCAGAGCCATCAAGGAATCGAAGCCCGCCTCCGCGAAGGCTCGCGTGGACCGGACCGCCTCCGGCCCGGCGTGCCCGAGGATCGCGGCGACCTCGGTGCGGACCAGGTGCAGCAGGCGGCGATCCCGGTCGGCGTCCGAGACCCCGGCCAGCTGTCGTGCGACCGGCGGGAGCGCCGTCTCGGGCCTGTTCATCCGCGGGACGGCCGTCGGGGTGGCGGACGAGGTCTCCAGCCAGAACCGCTCGCGCTGGAACGGGTAGGTGGGCAGATCCACCCTGCGTCCGCCGTCGAACGTGTCCGCCCAATCGACCCGGACGCCGTGCGCGTGCGCTTCGCTCAGTGACAGCAGCAGCCGGTCCAGGTCGCCTTCGTCGCGGCGGAGAGTTCCGACCGCGACGACGTCCTCGGCGGTCTGCTGAATGCTCATCGTCAAGACCGGATGGGCGCTGGTTTCCACGAACACGCCGAAACCCTGCTCCGACAACGACCTGACCGCGTGCTCGAACTCCACCGTCTGCCGCAAATTCCGATACCAGTACTCAGCGTCCAAGCCCGCACCATCGACCAGCTCACCGGTAACCGTGGAGAACAACGGAACCCTGCCCACCACCGGACGAACCGCGCTCAACACCTCCAGCAACTCGGCACGGATCCGCTCCACCTGCACCGAATGCGACGCATAGTCCACCGGAATCCGCTTAGCCCGAACACCATCACGCTCACACGCGGCCATCAGTTCGTCCAGCGCACCGGGGTCTCCCGACACCACCGTCGCGCCAGGACCGTTCACCGCGGCGATCGACAGAGCGGACCCGAGCCGGGCACGCACCTGATCGACAGGCAAGGCAACAGAAACCATCCCGCCCTTGCCCGCCAGCGCCGTGATCGCCCTACTCCGCAACGCCACCACCCGCGCACCATCAGCCAGAGACAACGCACCACTCACACACGCCGCCGCGATCTCACCCTGCGAATGACCCACAACGGCATCGGGAACAACTCCATACAATTCCCACACCGCGGCCAGCGACACCATCACCGCCCACAACACCGGCTGAACCACATCAACCCGCGCCAACGCGACCTCGTCACCCAAAACATCCAGCAACGACCAGTCCACAAAGGACGAAAGCGCTTGCGCACACTCGTCGAGCCGAGCCGCGAACACCGGGGACGACTCATACAACGCCAAACCCATCCCAGCCCACTGCGAACCCTGACCAGGGAACACGAACACGACCCGGCCCGGATCGGACGCCACACCCCGCACCACTCCCGGCGCGCCCACACCGTCGGCGAGGGCACGCATCCCGGCGAGGAACCCGTCCTGGTCGTTCGCCACGACGGCAGCGCGGTACTCGAAGTCCGGCCTGCCGGTGACCAGTGACCAGCCGACGTCCAGCACGCGCTCACCGCGTACCGACGCGCCGAGCCGGGCCGCCTGCTCCTGGAGCGCGGCTTCGCTCTTGGCGGAGAGCAGCCACGGGACCATCGCGTCGCCTTCGGAGGGCTCAAGTTCTTCGACGGGCGCTTGCTCGATGATGGCGTGCGCGTTGGTGCCGCTGACCCCGAAAGCCGACACTCCCGCGCGGCGGGCACGGCCGGTCTCCGGCCACGGGCGCGTCTCGGTCAGCAGCGACACCTTCCCCGCCGACCAGTCCACATGCGACGAAGGCTCGTCGACGTGCAAGGTCTTCGGCAGGACGCCGTGGCGCAGTGCCAGCACCGTCTTGATGACCCCGGCCACCCCGGCGGCCGCCTGCGGGTGGGCGATGTTCGACTTCAGCGAACCGAGCCACAGCGGTCGGTCGCGGTCCTGCCCGTAGGTGGCCAGCAGGGCCTGCGCCTCGATCGGGTCGCCCAGCGTGGTACCGGTGCCGTGCGCCTCCACCGCGTCGACGTCCTTTGTGGACAGACCGGCGTTCGCCAGCGCGTCCCTGATCACCCGCTGCTGGGAACCGCCGTTCGGTGCGGTCAGCCCGTTGGACGCACCGTCCTGGTTGATCGCCGATCCGCGCAGTACCGCCAGCACCGGATGCCCGTTGCGACGCGCGTCGGACAGCCGCTCCAGCAGGACCATGCCCGCGCCCTCGCCCCACGCCGTTCCGTCGGCCGCGCCGGCGAAAGCCTTGCAGCGGCCGTCGGGGGCGAGCCCGCGCTGCCTGCTGAACTCGATGAACATGCCGGGCGCGGCCATCACCGTCGTACCGCCGGCCAGCGCGAGCGAGCAGTCGCCCTGCCGCAAGGCCTGGGCGGCCAGGTGGATGGTGACCAGCGAAGACGAACAGGCGGTGTCGACCGTGACCGCGGGTCCCTCCAGGCCGAGGCTGTAGGCGACCCGGCCGGAGACGACGCTGGACGACTTGCCGGTGACGAGGAAGCCTTCCAGGCCCTCGGGTGCCTCGTGCAAACGGGAGCCGTAGTCCTGGTACACCATCCCGGCGAAGACCCCGGTACGGCTGCCGCGCAACGAAACCGGGTCGATCCCGGACCGCTCGATCGTCTCCCAGGACGTCTCCAGCAGCAACCGCTGCTGCGGGTCGATCGTGAGTGCCTCGCGCGGGGAGATCCCGAAGAACTCGGCGTCGAAGTCGGCCGCGTCGTAGAGGAACCCGCCTTCGCGGACATAGGACTTGCCCTGCTCGTCCGGGTCCGGGTCGTACAGCCCGGCCACGTCCCAGCCGCGGTCGTCCGGCAGGTCGCCGACGACGTCGCGTTCGGCGACCAGCAGTTCCCAGAGCTCTTCGGGGGTGGTCACGCCGCCGGGGAACCGGCAGCCCATCCCGATGATCGCGATCGGCTCGTCGGCGGGCCCCCGGCTGACCGTGACCGGCGCGGCGGCGGGCTCGGCGCCCACGAGTTCGTCGCGGAGGTACCCGGCCAGCGCGGTCACCGTCGGGTGGTCGAACAGGACGGTCGAGGGCAGGCTCAGCCCGGTGGCGGCGGCCAGCCGGTTGCGCATCTCGACCACGGTCAGGGAGTCGAACCCGATCTCCCGGAACGCGCGGGTGGTGTCGACGGACCCGGCGTCCTGATGCCGCAGTGTCGACGCCGCGTGCGCGCGGACCAGGTCGACCAGGATCCGGAGCTGGTCCGCTTCGCCGAGCCCGGCCAGCTGGTCCGGCAACCCAGCCTGCTGCTTCCCGTCCGGCCGGGAGGCCACCTCGGGCAGGTCGCCGATCAGCGCGCTCGGCCTGGCCGCGGTGAACGCGGGAGCGAAGCGGTCCCAGCGCACGTCGGCGATGACCACGCAGTCGTCGTCGCGGCTCAGCGCGTCCTGCAGTCCGGCGATCGCGCTTTCGGGCGCCATGCCGGGGATTCCGCGACCGCTCATCCGGTCTTCGACGGAGCCGCCCACCATGCCGCCGCCCGCCCAGATGCCCCAGGCGACCGACAGCGCGGGGAGGCCGAGGCCGCGGCGGTGCTTCGCGAGGGCGTCGAGATAGGCGTTGGCGGCCGCGTAGGCGGCTTGGCCACCGTTGCCCAGCACCCCGATGACGGATGAGAACAGCACGAACGCGTCCAGGTCGAGATGCGCGGTGAGCTCGTGCAGGTTCTCGGCCGCGGTGACCTTCGGCCGGGCGACCCCGGCGAGCCGTTCCGGGGTCAGGGTTTCGATGATGCCGTCGTCCAGCACGCCCGCGGTGTGGACGACCGCGTTCGGGGTGACGGTGTCGAGCAGCGCGGCGAGCGCGTCGCGGTCGGCCACGTCGCAGGCAGCCAGTGTCACCCGGGCGCCGAGCCCGGTCAGTTCGTCGCGCAGCTCTTCCGCGCCGGGCGCGTCCGGTCCCCGCCTGCCCACCAGCACGATGTGCTCGGCGCCGGACGCGGCCAGCCACCGCGCGACGTGGCCGCCCAGCGCGCCGGTGCCGCCGGTGACGAGCACCGTGCCACGCGGGACCCAGGCCTTCGCCGCGGCCGGTGTCGTCGCGTGCGTGAGCCGCCTGGCGAACAGCCCGGAGCGGCGCAGCGCGACCTGGTCCTCACGGCCGGAGGCCAGCACCGAGCGCACCCGGCGCCAGAGCTTGTCGTCGGTTTCCGACGGCAGGTCGATCAAGCCACCCCAGCGTTCCGGGTGTTCCTGGGCGACGACCTGGCCGAGCCCCCAGAGCCGAGCTTGCGCCGGGTCGGTCACCGCGTCGCCAGGGCCGGTGGACACCGCGCCCGTGGTCACGCACCAGAGTGGCGCGGAGACGCCGCTGTCGCCGAGTGCCTGGACCAGCGCCACGGTGTCGGCGAGGTCGTCGAGCAGGGACAGCACACCGGTCACCTCGCGTCCGGCGAGCCGCAGGGCCAGCGACTCCCGGCCCGCGCCGGGCTCCACGATCACGACCTCGGCGCCGTCGAGGGGCGAAGTGGTGCGCCCGGGCGGCGCCACGACCAGCCAGGTGCCCGGCAGTGCCGCGGCCGCGAGCTCGGTGACCGGCTTCCAGGTCACCACATAGCGCCACGCGTCGGTCGTGGACCGGCTGCGGGCGCGACGGCGCCAGGCCGACAGCACGGGCAGCGCGGCCGCGAGCTCGTCCCGGTCCTCGTGGCGGACGACGGCGGCCAGCGCGTCGAGGTCCTCGTTGTCGACCGCGTCCCACAGCTCGCCGTTGGCGGCTGCCGGGGCGGGCGCTTCGAGCCAGTACCGCTCGTGCTGGAAAGCGTAGGTGGGCAGTTCGACCCGGTTGCCGGACAGCACCGCGGTCCAGTCGACCGCGAGACCGGCGACGTGCGCTTCGGCCATCGAGGTCAGCAACCGCCGCCTGCCACCGTCGTCACGGCGCAGCGAGCCGAGGACGACGGCGGGCGCGCCGTGGTCGCCGATCGTCTCCTGCACCCCGACGGTGAGCACCGGATGCGGGCTGACCTCGATGAACGCGTCGTGTCCGTCGTCCAGCAGCGCGCGGACGGTCTGCTCGAAACGGACGGTGTGCCGCAGGTTGCGGAACCAGTACCCGGTGTCCAGCTCGGCGGTGTCGATCCGGGCGCCGGTGACGGTGGAGTAGAAGGGGATCTCGCCGGGCATCGGCGTGACGCCGGCCAGCGCGGCCATGAGCGTGTCGTGGATGGCGTCGACCTGCGGCGAGTGCGAGGCGTAATCCACCGGGATCGACTTGGCCTGGACACCGTCGCGGGCGCATTCGGCGAGCACCTCGGCCAGCGCATCCCGCTCGCCCGCGATCACGGTCGAGGCCGGTCCGTTGACCGTCGCGACGCAGACCCGGTCGCCCTTGTCCTCGATCCGGGCGCGCACCTCGTCGACCGGGAGCGGAACCGAGACCATGCCGCCCTTGCCCGCCAGCGCGGACAGCGCCTGGCTGCGCAGGGTCACGATCTTGGCCGCGTCCGCCAGGCTCAGCGCACCCGCCACGTACGCGGCCGCGATCTCACCCTGGGAATGCCCGACCACCGCGGCCGGGTGGATCCCGAGCGAGCGCCACAGTTCGGCGAGCGACACCATGACCGCGAACAGCGCGGGCTGTACGACGTCGACCCGTTCCAATGCCTCGGCACTGCCCAGCGCCTCGGTGAGCCGCCAGTCCACGTACGGCTCGAACGCCGCCTCGCAGTCCCGCAGCTTGTCCGCGAAGACCGGCGAGGTCTCCATCAGCTCGACGGCCATGCCGCACCATTGCGAGCCCTGGCCGGGGAAGACGAACACCGGCCGGTCGCGACGGCCCGCGACGCCTTCGACGACCGGGCCGCCGGGTTCACCGGCGGCGAGCCCGCGCAATCCGGATTCGAGTTCGTCGCGGTCACCGACGATCACCGCTCGCGTGTCGAACCCCGGCCGGGCCGCCAGCGACACCGCGACGTCCGCCGGGTGGGCGCCGGTCGCGGCGAGCAGCCGCGCGGCCTGATCGCGAAGAGCCTGGCCGGTGCGTGCGGAGATCGGCCACGCCAGCGGGCCGTCCGTCCGCGGCAGCGGAGCCGGGGGCTCCGGAGCGGCTTCGAGGATGAGGTGGGCGTTGGTGCCGCTGATGCCGAACGACGAGACGGCGGCCCGGCGGCCGCGGCCCGCATCGGCCCAGTCGCGGTTTTCGGTCAGCAGCGACACCGCGCCCGCCGACCAGTCCACGTGCGGCGAAGGCTCCTCCACGTGCAGGGTCTTCGGCAGGGTGCCTGCCCGCAGCGCCATCACCATCTTGATCACGCCGCCGACCCCGGCGGCCGCCTGCGTGTGGCCGATGTTGGACTTCAGCGAGCCGAGCCACAGCGGGGTTTCCCGCTCGCGGCCGTAGGTGGCCAGCAGCGCCTGCGCCTCGATCGGGTCACCGAGCGCGGTTCCCGTGCCGTGCGCTTCGACGACGTCGACGTCGGCGGCGGTGACGCCCGAGCGGGCGAGCGCCTGCCGGATCACCTGTTCCTGCGCGGGTCCGTTGGGCGCGGTCAGCCCGTTGCTCGTGCCGTCCTGGTTGACGGCGGAACCGCGGATGACCGCCAGCACCGGGTGGCCGTTCCGCCGCGCGTCCGAAAGCCGTTCCAGCACGACCATGCCGGCGCCCTCGGACCAGGCGGTGCCGTCCGCCGCGGCGGCGAACGCCTTGCAGCGGCCGTCCGCGGCGAGCCCGCGCTGCCTGCTGAACTCGACGAACATGCCGGGGGTGGCGAGCACCGCCACGCCGCCGGTGACCGCGAGCGAGCATTCGCCGTCACGCAGCGCCTTGGCCGCCAGGTGCAGGGCGACCAGCGAGGAGGAGCACGCCGTGTCGACGGTCATCGCCGGACCGGAAAACCCCAGTGTGTAAGAGATCCGGCCCGAAGCGACGCTGACCGTGCTGCCCGTCAACGAGTAACCCTCGTACCCTTCGAGCCCCTCGTGCAGCCGGGGGCCGTAGTCCTGGGTCATCGCGCCGACGAAGACACCAGTGTCACTGCCGCGCAGCGTCCGCGGGTCGATGCCCGCCCGTTCCAGTGCTTCCCAGGAGGTTTCCAGCAGCAGCCGCTGCTGGGGATCCATCGCGGTGGCTTCGCGCGGGCTGATCCCGAAGAAGGCCGGATCGAAATCCCCTGCGTCGTAAAGGAAACCGCCTTCGCGGGTGTAGGTCGTGCCGCTGTTCTCCGGATCCGGGTCGTACAGGCCGTCGAGGTCCCAGCCGCGGTCGGCGGGGAAGCCCCCGATCGCGTCCCGGCCGTCGAGCACGAGCTGCCACAGCTCGTCCGGGGTGGTGACCCCGCCGGGGAACCGGCAGCCCATCCCCACGATGGCGATCGGCTCGTCCGCGGGCAGGCGCACCACCGTGCCGGTGTCGCGCGAGGTCCGGGTGAGCTCGGCCCGAAGATGGCCGACGAGCGCGGCCGGTGTGGGGTGGTTGAACAGCAGCGCGGCGGGCAGCGACAGGCCGGTCATCTCGGCCAGCGCGTCGCGGAGTTCGACCGCGGTCAGCGAATCGAAACCCAGGTCCTTGAACGTCAGCTCGGTGTCCACGGTGTCCGTCGCGGCGTGGCCGAGCACCGCGGCGACGTGGGTGTGCACCTGGTCGAGCAGCAACAGGTCCTGTTCGGGTCCCGACATTCCGGCGAGCCGCTCGCGCAGCGGTGAGCGGTCCTCGGCGGGCGAAGGCGCGGCCGTGACCGGACTGTCGAGCCAGTACCGCTGCCGCTGGAAGCCGTAGGTCGGCAGAGCCACCCGCCGGGCGCCGCTGCCGTCGAACAGCTTCGCCCACTCGACGGTGACACCGCGGACGTGCAGCCCGGCGACCGCGGTGATCAGCGTCCGCACTTCCGGCCGGTCCGCGCGCAGGCCGGTCTGGATCGCGGCGTCGGCGAGGCTCTCGCGGGCCATCGAGCTCAGCGCGCCGTCCGGGCCGATCTCCAGGAATGTCTTGACACCACGGGCTTCCGCCGTGGCGACGCCGTCGGCGAACCGGACCGGTTCACGCACATGCCGCACCCAATACTCCGGCGCGCACAGCTCCTCCCCCGCCACCTCACCCGACAGGTTGGAGACCACGACCTTCGACGGCGCCCGGAACTCGACTTCCTCAAGCACCCGCCGAAACTCCGCCAGCATCGGCTCCATCAACACCGAATGGAACGCGTGACTCACCCGCAAGCGCTTCACCTTGCGGCCGAGCTCGGCGAACTCCGCACCGACACCGACAACAGCGCTCTCCTCACCGGAGACCACCACCGACGACGGGCCGTTCACGGCCGCGATACCCGCACCGTCGGGCAGCAGCGGAATCACTTCCGCCTCCGAGGCCTGCACGGCCATCATCGCCCCGCCGTACGGCAGCGCCTGCATCAACCGGCCACGCGCGCCCACCACCTTGCAGGCGTCCTCCAACGACCACACCCCGGCGACATACGCCGCCACCAGCTCACCGATCGAATGCCCCACCAACACATCCGCCGCGACACCCCACGACTCCAGAAGCCGGTAGAGCGCGATCTCGAACGCGAACAACCCCGGCTGCGTGAACTCGGTCCGATGCAGCCTGTCGTCAGTGAAAACCAACTCCCGCAACGACCCGAACTGAGCACACACCTCATCGAAAGCCGCGGCGAACACCGGGAACCGGGCGGCGAGCTCACGACCCATACCCACACGCTGCGAACCCTGACCAGCGAACAGGAAACCCACCTGGCCACCCGCGACGACCCGGCCGCGCACGACCTGAGCAGACGGTGTCCCGGCGACGATCGCCGCCAAGCCACTGTCCAATTCAGACTGTTCAGTACCGAGGACCACGGCCCGGTGGCTGTGCGCCGAACGGGTGGTGGCCAGGGAAAGCCCGACGTCCACGGGATCGAGCGCCTCGACGTGCTCCCGCAACCGCTCGGCCTGCGCCTTGAGTGCCTGGTCCCCGACCCCGGAAACCAGCCAGGGCACGACGTCCAGCCCGGTCCTCGGCTCGTCGGGGCGCTGGGGCAGCGAAGCGTCGGACAGCACCACGTGGCAGTTCGTGCCGCCCATGCCGAACGACGAGACCCCCGCCACCAGGGGCGCGTCGGGCCGGGGCCAGGCGGACAGCGACGATTGCACGGACAGATTGAGCCGATCCAGCGGGATCTCGGGGTTCGGCGTCTCGAAGTTCAGGCTGGCGGGCAGTTCCCGGTGTCTGATGCTCAGCGCGGTCTTCACCAGCCCGGTGATGCCCGCACCCGCCTCCAGATGGCCCACGTTCGTCTTCGCCGAGCCGACCAGCAGCGGCGATCCGGCGGGGCGGTGCCGTCCCAGCGCCGCGCCGAGCGCCGAGGCCTCGATCGGGTCGCCGAGACGGGTCCCGGTCCCGTGCAGCTCGACGTACTGGACCTCTTCCGGGCGCACGCCCGCGTGCTCGCAGGCGAGGCGGACGGCCTCCTCCTGGGCGGCGGCATCAGGCACGGTGAGGCCAGGGGTGGCGCCGTCGTTGTTGACCGCGCTCCCCCGGATGACACAGTGGACTTCGTCGCCGTCGGCGATCGCGGCGGACAACGGCTTGAGCACGACGACGGCGCCGCCCTCGCCGCGGACGTAGCCGTTGGCCCTGGCGTCGAAGGTGAAGCACCGGCCGTCCGGCGACAGCGCACCGAACTTCGCGGCGCCGATCGTGCTCTCCGGCGCCAGGTTCAGGTTCACCCCGCCCGCGATGGCCACAGTGGACTCACCGCGCCGCAGGCTCTCGCAGGCCAGGTGCACGGCGACGAGCGAGGAGGACTGGGCGGTGTCGACGGTCAGGCTCGGGCCGTTCACGCCGAGGGTGAAGGAGATCCGGTTGGCGAGGATCCCGCGATTGAGCCCCGTCAGGGTGTGCGGTCCAATGGCTTCCGCGCCGCGCAGGTTTCCCAGGGTGGCGTAGTCGCTCGCGGTGGCGCCGACGAACACGCCGGTCTTCGTGCCCGCCAGCCCGGCAGGCACGATGCCCGCGTCCTCGAGCGCCTCCCAGCTCAGTTCGAGCATGAGCCGCTGCTGGGGGTCCATCGCCGCGGCTTCCCGTGGCGAGATACCGAAGAACGCCGGGTCGAATTCGTCGACCCGGTCGAGGAAACCGCCCCGACGGCCCGCCGAGGCCGGATCGGCGGCCCGGCGGTCCTCGGGCGCCTCGGAGATCGCGTCCCCGCCGTCGCGGAGCAGCTGCCAGAACTCGTTCACCCCGGCCGCGCCGGGCAACCGGCAGGACAGGCCGACAAGGGCGATCGAATCATCAGTACCGACACCGACCTGCGTCAGAAAGTCCATCTTCCCCAGTCTTTCGGAACGAATTGGCGAAAATGCCGCCACCAGGCGTCCTCGCACGGCTCCCGAATTTCGAGGCTACTGGCGCACAAGGGGGAGGAATCACCCCAACGTCACCCCCAAAGCACCCCTAGAGCGCCGCTGGAGCGCCCCTACAAGACCCCCTCATAGCGCCCTTACCAGCACTTTCACCCCAGGGAACGGTCACCGGGAACCCCACCCCCTCGGTCCGCCGAACCATTACTTCACCTCGCCACTTGTGGCAGGATCGCCACTCGGGGACTTCGCGCCAATACAGGGAGAAATCATGCGGGAATTGCGAGGAAGAATTGCCGCCGTCACCGGCGCGGCGAGCGGCATCGGGCGGGCACTGGCCGTCGAGCTCGCGGCACAGGGGATGCGCGTGGCGATCGCCGACGTGGACACCGCCGGTCTCGCGGGCACCGCCGACGCGGTGCGCGCCCTCGGCGGGCAGGCGCTGGTCGTGCCCACCGACGTCCGGGACCCCGAGGCCGTGGAGCGGTTCGCCGAGGCGACGGAGACCGAGTTCGGCGCGGTGCACGTGGTCTGCAACAACGCGGGCGTCTCACGGATGGGCCTGTCCTGGGAGGTCCCACTGGAGGACTGGCAGTGGGTGCTCGACGTCGCGTTCTGGGGCGTGGTGCACGGGATCCGCGCCTTCGTGCCCCGGCTGCTCGCGCACGAGGAGCCGGGCCACCTGATCAACACTTCCTCCGTCGGCGGCCTGACCCAAGTGCCCTACATCGCCCCCTACACCGCCGCCAAGCACGCGGTCGTCGGGCTGACGAGGTCACTCCGGGCCGAGCTCGCCGAGACGGCGGTGGGAGTGAGCCTGCTGTGCCCCGGCCCGGTGGTGAGCAACATGGACCCGCACACGCCACGGCCGGGCGAGGTCGAGCGGCTGGCCGACGGCCCGGCCGCGCTGGCCCGGCACGCGCGCGAATCGCATCACGAGGGCATGGCGGCCGAGCACGTCGCCCGGATGGCGGTCACGGCCATCCAGGAGGACCAGTTCTACGTGCTGCCCAACCTCGCCGACTTCCTCCCGGCACTGGAAAGCGACTTCAGCGCGCTACTTTCCGCACCGACCCGCTAGCACCGCCCCAACCGCGTCCACAATGGACTCACGCCCGCGGAGCACCGGTCCGTGAAGGACTCCTTGAGGGACTCTGGGTCCCTCAAGGAGTCCTTCACGGACTTGGCACCGCTCCCGTCAGCGCAGGTAGTGGTCGAACCACCGCAGGATCCTGGTGAGGAGGTCGATCTGCGCGGGGAACGCCCGCACGCCGTGGCCTTCTTCCGGATAGATCACCAGCGCCGAGGGCACGCCATGGGCACGCAGGGCCTGGTGGAATTCCCGGGCCTGCCCCGGCGGCGTGGCGCGGTCGAGCGCGCCCGCGACGTTCAGGCACGGGGTGCGGGCCTTGCTCGCGTGCAGGACCGGGCTGCGGGTGTGCACCAGGGTGCCCGGGTCTTCCGGGTCGGCGTCGAGGTAGCTGGTGCCCCAGCTCCCGATGTTGCTCGTGAAGCTCTGGCTGTACCAGTCGGTGACCGGGGAGATCGGGACCGCGGCGACGAAGCGGCGGTCCTGGGTGACAAGCCAGGACGACATGAACCCGCCGTAGCTGCCGCCGATCAGCCCGATCCGGTCCTCGTCGGCGAGCCCGCGTCCGACCAGCGCGTCGATGCCGGACAGGAGGTCGTGGGCGTCGGCGCCGCCCATGTCGCCGATCACGCGGGCGGCGAACTCCTGTCCCCGGCCGCCGCTGCCGCGAGGGTTGGGGTTCAGCACGGCGTAGCCCCGCGCGACCAGGAGCGGGACCCAGGGGTAGCGCATCGACCAGGAGTTCCGGAACGCCCAGATGGGTCCGCCGTGGATGTTGACCACCAGCGGGAACGGCCCCTCCCCCGCCGGACGGCACAGGATCCCGTCGATGTCGAGGCCGTCGGGTGCGGTCCAGGTGACCGTCTCGGCCCCGCCCGCGACGGTGAGGAGGTGGTCGGTACCCGGATGGGCGGTCGAGGCGAGCACCCGGTCGCCGCTCTCCCCGGTGAGCACGAGCCGGGGCGCCACGGTGTAGGAGTCCTGCACGGTCAGCACCCGGCCGTCCGCGGTGAACGCGCCCGCGGGGTAGAAGGTGCCGCCGCCACAGGACAATTCCGTGTCGAGCACCTCCCGGACCGAGCCACCCGGCACGTCGAGGATCCCGGCGACCGAGGCGAGCCGACGCTGCCCGAAGTAGCCGAGGCGGTCCGCGTCGAGCCATTCGACCTGGCTGACGTCGGTGCCCGCGGTGTCGATCCGCCGCACCGCACCGGTGTCCGGATCGACCAGCAGCAGGTCGCCGGCGACCACCCCGCGATCGCTGCACGCGGCTTCGACGACCGCGACCCGCGCCCCGTCGGGCGAACCGGCGGGCAGGGCCAGCTGCACGAGGCTGTCCAGCAGCTTGCGCGCCTCGCCCGCGAGGTCGAGCAGGGTCAGGTGCGCGGCGTACCACGCGTCCTCTCCCGGCTCGCCGGACGAGATCGTGACGACCCGGTCCGGCCCGCACCACCCGGCTTCCCAGCAGTTGAGGCCGTCCGGGGACAACCGGGTCAGGCCGCCGGTGGCAAGGGTGTAGATCCAGAGGGTGCGCCAGGCGGCCTCGTCCACGCCGCCGTCCTCCACTTCGGGGAACCACGACGGCCGATCCTGCTCCGTCCGCCTGGCCGAACCCGAGCCCTGGCCACCGGACAGGTCCGCGCCAGGGCCGGCGACCCCGAGCAGGATCCGGCGCCCGTCCGGCGACCACTGGGCGTACTCAACCGAGCCGGGCACCTCCGGCGCGGGCGACGCCTCACCGAGGCCGCTCGAAAGCAGGTGCAGCTGGAACACACCGGCCTCGTGGCGATCAGAGAGGAACGCGAGCCCGTCGCCGTCCGGGGAGAACCGCGCCCACCGCGCCGATCCCGGCCCGGCCGACACCGCGCGCAGTTCCCCGTCCTCCGCGGTGTACAGCGCGGTCCTGACCGGGCCGGTGAGGTCGTCGAGGACCGAGCCGGTCACCGCCACACGTTCGCCGTCCCGGGTCACGTGGGGCTCGCGAAGACCGTGCGGACGGCCGAAAGCGGGTTCGTGCAGGGCACGCAGATGTTCGGTGACCTCGCGGTGGGCGGTTGTGTCGTCCATGGTGTTCTCCTCCTGCCGACGGCGGTCATGACCGGTACACCGCGCCACCTCACTCGTCGTCGACGACATCACCACGGGTTCGGGCGACCGCGATCACATGGCTGCTCAGCCCGAGCAAGGCGGGTTCGCTTTCGACGGCTCTGGCGGAGTGGAGAATCACGTCACGGTTCGCGGGCAGGTCCCAGCGGTCGGCGAGATCCGGCAGCCAGCCCGCGAGTCCCTCGACACCCACGACTTCACGCACGCCGAGTCCCGCGTCGAGGCATTCCCGGCGCAGTTCTTCGGGATGGTGGAAATAAGCGGTGGTGAACCACTGGAGGCGGTCGGTTTCGTTGCGATGCTGACCGGTGGCCAGATCGGCGTCCACCATTCGCCGGAACTCCGGATCGGAAAGAAAGCCGTGGGCGAGGCCGTCGAAAAGCGAAGCGAAACGCGAGATCGCGGCGACGAATATCCAGCCGCCGGCGCGAACCGCGCGGCCGGCTTCGCGCAAGGCCGCGAGACGGTCTTGGCGGTCGGTGAGGTGATAAAGGGGGCCGAGCAGCAGCGCGGCGTCGAAGCTCGCGTCCGGCACCGGCAACGCGCGGGCGTCGGCCATGGACACGGTCATTCCCGGTGTCCTTTCGGCCAGTCGCCGGGCAGCGACGACATGTTCCGGGACGATGTCGAACAACGTCACCTGATGGCCGTCCGCGGCCAGCCAGGCGGCGTGCACTCCGGTGGCACCACCGATATCGAGCACGCGCAGGGATTCGGCGGGCAGATGTCGTCGCACGATCTCCTGGGTCCGGGAGAACTCGAGACGGCCGGCCGCGTCGGTGAGTCGTGCTCCCTCGTCGGTCGACCGGTAATGCTCGACGATCTCGCTCGGTAGCTCGTTCACCGCACGAACACTACGGCCGTTTTCCAGTGGACGCACCGGAATATCCCGGCCTCGGCACCGGCGCTTGCCCGCTTGAAGTACAGGAAGGCGTAAAAGACCCACCCCTCACTTCTTTTCCTTGAGGTCGCCTGCCCGCACCCCGACGAGGAGGACGACCACCGCCAGCAGCACGATCCCGCTGCTGATCTGCAGTCCGAGGGCGAGACTCCCGGTGGCGGATTGGATGAACCCGAGCAGCGAAGGCGACGCGGCGGCCGCGAAGGAGCCCATCGAGGTCACGACGGCGATCCCGGTCGCGGCAGCGCGGTCCGAAAGGTAGATCGACGGAATCGAGTAGAACACCGTCAGCCCCGAGTAGTGCGCCGCCGCGAGGACGGCGAGCAGCACCACGACCGCGAAGACGCTGCCGTGGGAAAGGGAGATCGCGAACATCGCGAGCGCCGCGACGATCCACGCCGTCGCGGCGTGCCAGCGCCGTTCGAGGGTGCGGTCGGAATGCCGTCCGACGATCAGCATGGCGACGATCCCGGCCAGCGGCGGCACGGCCGAGAACAGGCCGAGGTTCAGCACGTCGCCCACCCCGGCGTCGGCGATGATCCTGGGCGCCCAGAAGGAAACCGCGTTCGCGAGGGTGTACGCGCCGCACGCGCACAGCCCGAGGATCCAGACCTTGGGATCGCTCAGCGCCTCGCGAAGGCCGACGTGGGTCCGCTTACCGCCCGCGCCTCCCTTGAGCCGCTGATCGGCGTCGAGGTCGGCCCGGACCGCGGCCTTCTGCGCGGGAGTCAGCCAGCGGACCTGCTCGGGCTCGTCGGCGAGCCAGAACAGCACGGCGAGGGCGAGCAGGATCGGCGGGATCCCCTCGACGAGGAACAGCCATTGCCAGTCCGCCAGGCCCGCGACACCGCCGAGGCCGTGCATGATGCCGCCGGAGATCACCGAACCCGCGATCCCGGAGATCGGCACCCCGATGAAGAAGATCGCCGTCATCCGGGTCCGGCGCGCCGAGGGGAACCAGCGCGACAGATAGAACAACGCGCCGGGGAAGAACCCCGCCTCGGCGACGCCGAGCAGGAACCTCGCCACGTAGAAGGTGTACTCGTCCCGGACGAACATCGTCACCACGGTCACGACACCCCAGGAGGCCATGATCCGCACCAGGGACTTGCGTGCGCCGATCCGCGCCATCAGCGCGTTGCTCGGTACCTCGAAGAGGATGAACCCGACGAAGAACACCGTCACGCCGAGGCCGTAGACCGCGGGACCGAAACCGAGATCGCGTTTGAGGCCCTCCTGCGCGATGCCGATGTTCGTCCGGTCGATGAAGCTGACGATGTAGCAGATCACGAGCAAGGGCATGACCCGCAGCGCGATCGTCCGGTAGGTGGCGGGGCGGTCGACCGGCACGGCGGACTGCTCGATGGCGGGGCTGGGATCGGCCACGGGCTTCGACTCCCTTGTCGGCGGCGGGGACCACGCGAGCATGCGCTTTAGTGTTGATAGTGTCAACACTTGGGTTTCGATGGGTAGGATGCCCGGCATGACCGAACGGCCGGACGGACACGAGCTCGTCCCGATCTCCCAGCTGCTCTCCTACCGACTCTCCCGCACGTCGGCCGCGCTGTCGCGTTCGGCGGCGTTGCGCTATCGCCGGGAGTTCGACGTGAGCCTCGGCGAATGGCGGGCCATCGCCCTCATCGCCGCCGACCCGACGCTCACGCTCAACCGGCTCGCCCGCCGCGCCGGCTTGGACAAAGCGCAGATGAGCCGGGTGGTGGCGAAGCTGGTCGAGCGCGGCTTGGTGAACCGCACGGCCGCCTCGGGACGCACTTCCCGCCTCGCACTGACCGAGGACGGGCTCACCGTGTACCGCGGTCTCATCGTCGCGGCGAACGAGCGCGACGCCGCCTTCCTCGGCCTCCTGAGCTCCACGGAGGCCGAGATCCTCGAACGCGCCCTGGACAAGCTCGCCGACGCCGCACTCGTCATCGAACAGGAGGAGCGTGAACGTGACACGAAACCCTAAGTGTTGACATTATCAACGCTCGGCTAGTAGTTCTGGAGTCACCGGAGGAGGTGACTCGATGACCGACGAGGTCACGATTTGTGAGTGCTTCGCCAGGGACGGGCTGCAGCACGAGCCGTCGTTCGTCCCCACCGCGACGAAAGTCGCCCTGCTGGAAGGTTTCGTGCGCGCGGGCTTCACCCGCGTCGAGGCCACGAGCTACAGCCACCCGGAGCGGGTCCCGGCGTTCGCCGACGCGAGCGACGTGCTCGCCTCACTCGGCCGCCGGCCCGGCGTGGCGTTCAAGGCGACGTGCCCCAATCCCCGTGCCGTGACACGGGCGCTGGCCGACCTGGATCGCGGCGCCGGGGCTCAAGAGCTGAGCCTGCTGGTCTCGGCCAGTGAGAGCCACACCGAACGGAATCTGCGCACCACCCGCGCCGCCCAATGGGAGCGGATCGCCGAGATGATCCGGTTGGCGGACAAGCGTTTCCGCCTGATCGGCGTGGTGTCGGTCGCGTTCGGCTGCCCGTTCGAAGGCGCTGTCGACCCGGGACGGGTCGCCGAGGACGTCGCGCGGTTCGCCGACCTCGGCGCCGACGCGGTCACCCTGGGAGACACCACCGGCGTGGCGACGCCGAAGTCCGTGGCCGCCCTGTTCGAGCGGCTCGGCCGGGAGCTTCCGGGGTTGCCGTTGATCGCGCACTTCCACAATTCGCGGGGCGCGGGCATCGCCAACGCGGTGGCCGCGCTGGACGCGGGCTGCCGCCATTTCGACAGCGCGATGGGCGGGGTCGGCGGCCACCCGGCGTCGATCGGCTACGGCGCCGGGCTGACCGGCAACGTCTGCACCGAAGACCTCGTCGACCTCTTCCACGCGATGGGTGTCCGAACCGGACTGGACCCCGACGCGCTCGCCGAGTCGTCCGCCGCCTGCGAGAAAGCGCTCGGCCGCCCGCTGCACAGCATGGTCGCGCGAGCCGGTTTCGCCCGCACACAAGGAGAAAGCCGACGATGACCGGAACCCTGCTCACCGAGGACCACGACCGCGTCCGGGTCCTCACCCTCAACCGGCCGGCCAAGCTCAACGCGCTCGACACCACCCTGACCCGGGCACTGCGGGACGCGCTCGACGACGCCGACCTCGATCCCGGCGTCCGCGCCGTGGTGCTGACCGGCAACGGCCGCGGCTTCTGCGCGGGCGCGGATCTTTCCGAGTTCTCCGACCTCACCCCGGAAAACCCCGGTGCCGTGCTGGAGCGGGCGGCGCTGACCGCCGCGGTCCAGACCCGGATGCAGCGGATGGGCACCCCGGTCGTCGCCGCGGTCCGCGGCGCGGCGGTCGGCGGCGGCGCGGGCCTCGCGATCGGCGCCGACATGGTCGTCGCCGGCGCCGACCTGCGCTTCGGCTACCCGGAACTCCGGCACTCCCTCGTCCCGGCCCTGGTGATGACCGGCCTCGTGCGGCACCTGGGCCGCAAACTCGCCTTCGAGCTGATCAGTACCGGCAGGCTGCTCACCGCGGCCGAAGCGTTCGAACACGGGCTGATCAACCAAGTCGTCGAGGCCGAAAACGTCCTCCCGGCCGCGTTGGAGATCGCCACCAAGTGGACTGCGGTGGAGCCGCGGGCCCTGAGCGCCGCCAAAGACCTGTTCTACCGGGTCGCCGACCTGCCGACCGACGCCGCCATGCGTGCCGGCCAGGACGTGAACGCCCTGATGCGGGGGTTCCGCGCGTGACGCCGCCCCTCGAAGGCCTCACCGTGCTCGACTTCTCCCGGGTGCTGGCCGCGCCGATGGCCACGCAGATCCTCGGCGAACTGGGCGCGACGGTGATCAAGGTCGAACGGCCGGGTACCGGCGACGAGACCCGGGGCTTCGAACCCCGGCTCCCCGCCGGGGAGAGTGCCTACTTCTTCGCCGTCAACCGGGGGAAACGCTCGGTGACCCTCGATCTGAAGGACCCGCGCGGCCGCGACGCCGCCCGCCGTCTCGCCGCCCGCTCCGACGTCGTCGTGGAGAACTTCCTGCCCGGCACCATGGACCGGCTCGGCCTCGGCTACGAGGATCTGGCCGAGGGCAACCCCGGTCTGGTGTACGTGTCCGCCACCGGGTTCGGGCAGACCGGCCCGGACCGTGCCCGCAAGGGGTACGACACCGTCTTCCAAGCCCTGTCCGGGATCATGGCGATGACCGGCGAACCGGACGGCCCGCCGGTCAAGACCGGCGTCCCGGTGGCGGATCTGACCTCGGGGCTCTGGGTGGTCATCGCCGTGCTGACCGGGCTGGCGGGCCGGGGCACCGGCGGACGTGGCCGCCATCTGGACGTGTCGATGATGGACGTCCAGCTCAGCCTGCACGCGCTCAACGCCGCCCGGCTGTTCGCCCTCGACGAGGATCCGGCGCGGACCGGCAGCCAGCACCCCGGCCGCGTCCCGTCGGCGGCCTTCGAAGCCGCGGACGGCCGCTGGGTGCACGTCAGCTGCAGCGACCAGCACTGGGCACCGCTGTGCCGGGTGCTCCGTCTCGACGAACTCGGTTCCGACCCCGCGCTCCGGCACAACGCCGGGCGGGTCGCCCACCGGGATCGGGTGATGAACGCGCTGCGCGCGGCGATCGCCGGACGCGAAAGCGGCGGCCTGGTCGAGGAACTGCGCGCGGCCGACGTCCCGGTGGGCGAGGTGCGCGGAGTCCGCGACGCGCTGGCCGACCCGCACGCGCGAGCACGCGGCGTCGTCGGCACCTTCTCCCATCCGACCGAGGGCGCGTTCCCCGCGATCCGCACGCCGCTGCGGGACACCGGGGCGGAGCCGGGCGACCTGGCGAGCCCGCCGTTGCTGGGCGCCGACACCGAGACCATGCTCGCGGAGGTGGGCTTCGGCCCCGCGGAGATCGCCGCCCTGCGCGGTGAAGGAGTGATCTGAGTGGACGAACGGATCCGGCTCGACGTCACCGCCGGGATCGCCCGGGTGGAGCTCGCCCGCCCGGACTCGCGCAACGCCGTGGACCTGCCCCTGTGCCTTCAGTTGCGTGAGGCGTTCGACGAGATCGACGCCGACGAGTCGGTCCGCGTCGTCCTGCTTTCCGGGCAGGGCCCGGTCTTCTGCGCAGGCGCCGACCTCAAGGAGCGCACGGGCAAGGACGCGTCATGGGTACGCCGCCGGCGTGCGGCCTCGTTCGCCGCCTACGCCGCGATCGCGGCCTGCCGCCGTCCGGTGGTCGCGCTGGTGCACGGCGCCGTCGTCGGCTCGGGCGGCGAGATCACCCTCGCCGCCGACTTCGCGATCGCCGCCGAGGGCACCACGTTCCGTTTCCCCGAGCCGCATTGGGGCACGATCGGCGCCACCCAGCGGCTGCCGAGGGCGATCGGGCCGCGCCGCGCCAAGGAACTGCTGTTCACCAATCGCCCCGTCGGCGCGGAGGAAGCCCGCGATCTCGGGCTCGTCGTCCGCGTCGTTCCCGCGGCGGAGCTGACCGACGCCGGGGACGCCACCGCCCAGGACATCGCCAAGGCGCCGCCCGGGGCCATCGCGCTGACGAAACGCGCGGTGGATCTCGGCACCGAGACCGACCTCGACCGCGGCATCCGCATCGAAATGGCCGCGATCGAGCAGAATCTGGGCACCGGCGACTGGCGTGAAGGCGTCGACCGCTTCCGCGCCGCCGCGACTCCCGAGGAGGCAGAGTGATGGACCTGCGCACCGTCTGCCCGCTCACCGCGCACGAGGCGCTGGAGCGGGCCGCGCTGACCGCGCCGGACGTCGAGGCCGTCGTCGCCGCCGGATCCCGTGTCACCTACGGCGAACTCGCCGGGAACGTCGCGCGGATCAGGGCCGCGCTCGCCGCGCACGGCGTCGGGCGGGGCGACCGCGTCGGCGTCTGCCTCGGCAACGGCCCCGACTGGGTCGCGCTGTTCGTCGCGATCGGCTCGCTCGGTGCCGTCACCGTGCCCGTCAACACCCGGTGCACCGCGAGCGAAGTGCACTACATGCTGGCCAAGGCGAAGGTTTCCACGCTCTTCGTCGCGGACCGTGTGCTACGCGTCGACTTCATCGCGATGCTGCGCGAGCTGGGCCTCGGCACCGACGGGCGCTGTGCCTCGCTGCCCGACCTGACCTCGGTGGTGGTGCTGGGCGCCGAGGTGCCGGACGGGGTGACGCCCTGGTCCGCTTTCCTCGCCGCCGCCGGTGCCGACGTCCCCGCCATCGCGGAACCGGACGACGTCCTGCTCGTGCAGTACACCTCGGGCACGACCTCCCGCCCCAAAGGCGTTTTGCTCACCCATCGGAGCATGTGCGCCAACGCGTACTTTTCGGGCGCCCGGCTCGGATTCCGCCCCGCCGACCGATTCCTCAGCGCCCGTCCTTTCTTCCACGTCGCCGGGAGCACGCTGTCGGTGCTCGCGAGCCTGCAGCACGCCATCACGTTGGTGGCCATGGCGAAATTCGAGGCGGCGGAGGCCTTGCGTCTCCTGGAAGAGGAACGCTGCACCCATTTTTCGGGCAATGACACCATCGCGATGATGTTGCTCAACCATCCCGATCGCGCGACGCGGGAACTCCACCTGCGCGGCGCCTGGGTCGCGGCGTCACCGACGGTGATCCGGCGGGTGATCGACGAACTCGGCGCCCGCGAATGCGTCGCCGGATACGGCTTGTCGGAGGCCTCGCCGAACGTCGCGCAGTCGTGTTGGTGGGAACCCGAAGAGCTCCGGGCGTCCGGCGCGATGGCCGTCGAGCCCGGGGTGGAGGTCCGCATCCGCGCGCTCGATGCCGACCACGACTGCGCGCCGGGTATCGCGGGCGCGATCCTCGTCCGCGGCTGGAACGTCATGCGGGGCTACCTGGACGACCCCGGGCAGACCGCCGCCGCGATCGACGCCGACGGCTGGCTGTCCACAGGGGACATCGGTCTCCTCGACGACTCCGGCAGGCTCCATTTCGGCGGGCGTACCAAGGACATCATCCGCGTCGGCGGCGAGAACGTCGCCCCGGCCGACGTCGAGGACGTCCTGCACAGCCATTCCGCGGTCCGGCAGGCCGCCGTGGTCGGGGTGCCGCACGAGCGGCTGGTCGAGGTCCCGTTCGCGTTCGTCGTGCTGCGCGAACCCGGCGCGGTCACCGAAGAGGAATTGCTGCGGTGGGCGAAGGACAATATGGCGGGTTTCAAGGTGCCGCACCATCTCCGCATCGTCGACGGCTTCGAAGACATCGGCATGACCGCGAGTTCGAAGGTACGGAAGAACCAGCTCGCGGAGCACGCCCGTACCCTGCTCGGGACCGTCCGATGAGGCGGATCGCGACCCCGGTCACCACGCTGCTGGACATCGATCTGCCGATCGTGCAGGCGGGGATGTCGTGGGCCTCGTCGTGTTCGGCCCTGCCGCTCGCGGTGAGCAACGCCGGCGGGCTGGGCGTCGTCGCCGCGGGGCCGATGCGACTGCCGGACCTCGCTCGCGCCCTCGACGAAATGGCCGACGGAACCGAGTCACCCTGGGCGGTGAACCTGCCGCTGTACCGGGCGGGCGCCGACGAGGTGATCGATCTGCTCATCGAGCGCCGCCCGCCGGTGCTGATCGCGTCGCAGGGCGGCCCGCGGCGCTACCTCGACCGCTTCCACGATGCCGGGACCACCTGCCTGCACGTGGTCGCCGGAACCGAGCACGCGAAGAAGGCCGTCGACGCCGGTGTCGACGGGCTCGTCGTGGTCGGCGCCGAGGCCGGCGGGCATCCGCCGCCCGGTCTGGTGACGACGCTGATCCTCACCCGCGCCGTCGCCACCGCGGTGCCGGACACCGCGATCGTGGCGTCCGGAGGCCTCGCCGACGGCGCCGGTCTCGCCGCGATGCTCGCGCTCGGCGCGGGCGCCGCCCAGTTCGGCACCCGGTTCCTCGCCAGCGCCGAAGCCACCGTCCATCCGGACTACAAGGCCGCTGTCGTCGCCGCCGGCATCGAGTCGACCCGCACCGTCGGCCGGGACCTCGGCCTGATCCGCGCACTGGCCAACGACTTCACCGACCGGATGACCGAACTCGAGAACTCGGCGGCCGACCTCGAACGGCGCCGCGACACGTTCACGGCGTCCAGCCTGCGAGACGCCGCCCTCGACGGCGACCTGAAGAACGGCAAGGTCGAAGCGGGACAGTCGGCCGGGCTGGTGACCGACATCCGGCCCGCGGCCGACATCGTGCGGCGGATCGTCGAGGAGTACGACGCCGCCGTCGCCCGGCTCCGCCCCTGACGCTCCCCGCTTCCCGCATTTCGTCCTCTAAATGCGTCCACTGCGGCTTGAAGTACATGAAGGCCCCCTTCCTTGCGCCTATCGCAAGGAAGGGGGCCTTCATGTACTTCGGCTACCGCGGCAAGGCGTGAAGGTCGAGTTTCCTCGGCTGAGCCGAGGGAAGGGGGCCTTCACGCGGCTCGCCTGTGCCTGTTGTGACTCCCGGTGCGACTGGGGCGATTGTGGCGATCACCGCAGTCCGTGAAGGCCTCCTTGAGGGACCCTGGGTCCCTCAAGGAGGCCTAATGGGGTGTGTTCGAGTCGGGTTTGGCAGGCTTGGATGTGGTGGCTGCTGGCGGGTGAGCACTCGTGAGGCCTGGGTTTTGCGAGACC